>JBNJMT010000003.1:0-84435 GCA_050936435.1 Spirillospora sp. CA-253888 | reverse complement strand
AGATGTTCGACAAGGGCACGACAAATCATCAAGGTCCCGCTTCACCTGCATATACAGCCCTCCTGAACTAGCAGACGATCACCCGAAGGCACATCGAGGGCACAGAGCTACGAGCCGCCTTCGAAGAACGCGTCGATGGCCTTGCGCCCCACATCCCCCGCGTCGGGCATGAGGTGAATGTAGGTCCGCAGAGTGAACCCCGGATCCTTGTGCCCCAGCCACGCCGCCAGTTTCCGGATATCAGCGCCGGCGGCAAGCACCGTCGAAGCATAGGTATGCCGCAGCCCGTGGAAGCGGCCGTTCTCATCCGGGGGCGGCGGCGCCCCGGCCACCTCGCGGACCCTGCGCCAGGTGTGCGCGAAGGTCTGGCGGTACCAGGGCAGCCCGTCGCTCTTGACGAACAGCAGCGTGAACGTCCGCGGCTTACCGTCGATCTTGCCCCAGGGGAGGGCCACCTGTACGGGGGGCCGCTTCTTGATCTGCTCGGCGACCCGGACCGCCAGCGTGGCCGAGAGGGGAACGCTGCGCTCCTTGCCTCCCTTGGGCAGGCAGTAGATCAGGTGGTACGTCCCGTCATCTGCTCTGACCCTTTTGATCTGACGCCGTACCTTGAGCTGGCACTTGACACCGGAGGACTTGGTGGCGCGCAGCGCGTCGGCGAACGCTTCGCTGTCATGCACCCCGGGGTTGCCGGGGAAGGCGATGTCTTCGAGTGCGACGGCGAATACCTCGGCTTGCCGGACGCCGGCCCCGACCGCGAGGTCCACGATCGCGGGGCTTTTATGTCGATGGTCCACCTCAGTGCGAGCTGCATTCACCATTTCCGGGGTCCATGGACGGGCCTGGTGAACGGGAATAGTGGGCAGCGTCACGGCATCAGAGTCGAAGGGATTGCTGCGCATTCGGCCGTCACCCACCGCCGTCTTGAAGATCGACGATAGGGTGCCCGCGATCAGCTTGATGTACTGCGGCGAAAGCTCCTTCTCTTGGAGGAACTTCACCCAGGTCTGGATCAAGCTGGGGCGCTTCTCCAGATGCCTCAGCTCCACCTCCCCGATCGGGGAAGGGTTCGGCGGGCGCTTGCCGTCCGGGCCGGTGTCGGCGTCGTAGATGTGGGCGAGGTGCTGGTCGATGACCTCCAGGGTGGCCGGGTCCCCGACCTTGTCCTTGCGCCACTGCTGAGCGAAGGCGCTGAGCCTGATCTCTCCCAGGCTCGGATCGATGTAGGCGCCGGTGGCCAGCTCACCCTGGATGAGCTTGTCGTACGCCTCAGCGTGGACGTTGGGGTTCTTCCCGACCTTGCGGTCGAAGTTGCGCTTGCACTGCTTGCCGTCGAGGTCACGCCACCGGACCTGCCAGCGCTTGCCCTTACCGTGCACGAGGCTGGGGTAGAGCACATCGTCGTCCTTGCTGTGCGCACAGGGCGGGACCGGCTCGCCGGTCTCGGCGTCGATACGCGGTTCCTTCGCATGCCACAGGTCGTAGATCACACGGTCTCCACATGCAAGAGCCCCGCGCGGGGAGCGGGGCTACTGGTGGATAAGGGGGTGCTGCTCCGGCCGGCCGGGTAGCCGGGGCGGCGGGCGCGCTGACAGGGGTCAGGGTCAGCGGGCGTTGCGGCGCTCGGTGAGGTCGGTCACCAGGTGGGCGGCGATCTGGGTCGCCGTCCGCTCAGGCCCATCCTGCAACGCGGTCAGGAGCTGCCGCAGCTGTTCGTGCTCGGCGGTGACCTCGGCGAAGCGCTCCTCGGTCCGCTCCTGGGCGGTCACGGCGTCGCGGGCTGCGGCGCGTGCCTCGCGGGCCAGGCGGGCGAGCTCTGCGTAGCGCTCCTCGTCGCGGCGCAGCACGACCATGCGGTCGCGCAGCAGGCTGGCGTAGATGATGGCCACGCCGGTGACGACCATCAAGGCCAGGCCGGAGTTCCAGGTGCGGTCGCTGGTGTCGGCCAGCAGCTCCAGCATGAGGATGGTCGCGGTGACCAGGACGAGGGCGCCCACGCAGATGCGGGCGGTGTTGTATTTGACCTTGTAGTAGGTCAGGGGGTCGTCGCTGGTGGTGGGGGTGTTGGGGGTGGGGGCGAGGTAGAGGCGGTTGCGGGCGGTCTCGTTCGGCCCGGTGTGCGGGTGCGCGCGGTAGTCGATGGACACGTCTGGCTGACCCCTTCGGTACGGGCGGGGGGCGGGCGTCGTATCCGGCCGGTCATGTTCGTGCGCGCAGGGTCCGCGACCGTAACGACACCACAGGTGTGAACTTGTCTCCGGGCTGATGGCCGTGCTTCAGGGAGGGCGAGGCCATCGGCACCGAAGCCCTAATTATGTGGCTGAGGGTGCTGATCCGTCACTAGTCACATGTGGCTTTTCTGCTGTTTACAGGAAATCTCACTCACTGTGGCAGCAGTACTACCAGGTCAGGCGGTTTCGATCTTCGGGCGCAGGTAGTTCAGGATCGAAGATTTTAGATTTGAACATCCAAAGCGGGCGACCGAAACCCAGTCAAGAGATCAATCAACTACACAGTCACCGAAAGTTAATAACGAGTCAGTTAGCCCGCATCACGCTCACGAACATTCTCAAGCGCCCCGAGGATCACACGCGCACGCAGACGATCCTCCGGATTGTTCATGTCACGATCCTCCCGCCACTCCTTGTAGACCCGGTCCAGGTACGCGAACCCGCCCTCCCCCTCCCGCTGACGAAGCTCTTCGGGGATGTCGTCGTCAGTTGACGCGCTCACCTCAAGGCTGGGCAGGGCCGCAGACACCTCGGCCGCCACGATGCCGGCGAGCGACAGAGCCTCGCGGTAGGGGATGCCGAGCCGGTCGGCGACCTCCTTGACGGTGGTCGTCTGCGGGCTGCGTGGCTGAGTCCGCCAGTTCTCGATCGTGCCCCGCTTCATCTGCAGCTCTCGGGCGAGTCGGACCTTCGACCATCCGCGCGTTAGACGGATCTCCTCTACGCGCTCGTAGAGGGCGCGCGCTGGTGCTGACTGCTGCTCACTCATGCCGTCACTTGTAGCACGTTGCAGCAGGGCGTCCAGTTCCTGCCGCCGAGTTTCCGATCGCACCGTTGCTGACACTTGCCGACTGTTGCTTAGAGATGTATGGTCTGAGCATCACTAAGCAGCACTGATCGGCAAGGAGATTCATGCTCCTCACGAGAGCAGAAGTGGCGGAGCGGCTACGCGTCCACGAAAGCACCGTCGACCGCTACATCAAGCGCGGCCTGATCACAGCGCACAAGGCCCCCGGCGGCCCCAACAGCACGGTGCGCATCAGCGAAGAAGCCCTCCAGAACTACCTCGACCAGCACGCCACCCACCCCACCCCCCAACCCGACGACGAGCCCGAGGAGGTGCAGGCATGACCGCCATCCAAGAGGTCGCCCTCACCGAATCCCGGGCACTCCGCAATCAGTACGCGGACCGCACCGAAGCGCTCGACAAGGTCAAGGCCCTGAGCCTCCTGCCCGATGGCGCACACGTCACGACCGAGATGATCGCGACCTACTACGAGGTCGGCGTCGAAGCGATCAAGAGTCTTGCCAAGGACAACGCCGACGAACTCGCAGCCAACGGACGCCGTGTCCTGGAGGGCGAGGAACTGAGGTCCTTCAAGGACCTCTGTGGGATTCCCTCACGGGCCAAGGAACTGGCGGTGTTCTCACGCCGCGCGATCCTCAACGTCGGGCAGCTCCTGCGAGACTCCGAAGTTGCCCGGCAGGTCCGCACCTATCTCCTCGACGCCGAGGCCGCCCCGACCACCGGCCGCGAGATGTCTCGACTGGAGCTGATCGACCTCGCCCGCGAAGCCGAACTGGAGCGGATCAAGGAAGCCGCCCGCGCGGACCACTTCGAGCAGCGCGCCGCCGCCGCTGAGGGAACCGTCCGGGAGATCGAAGGCGCACAGGGCCTCACCCTGCGGGTCTTCCACAAGAAGTACTTCTCCGAGGTCCGCGAACGCGAGTTCTTCGAGCACCTGTACAGCAAGGGCTACCTGATCGACCAGCGCGGCAAGGGCGGCACCCGCCCGGACGGCACCATCCGCCACGGCGCCCAGCACCGCCACCCCGCCGCCAAGGGCAAGCCCTACCTGTACTTCCACTTCACCGGCATCCACGGCGACAAGCGCCGCGAGAACACCCGCGTCCGCCCCGGCCAGCCCGAGCTGGACTTCAAAGCCGTGCTCGTCCGCGAGGGCCTGCCCTCCAACGACGGCGACGACGGCTTCCTCTTCGCGATCACCGGAGGCGAGTGATGAAGCCCTTCGATGTCGACGACTACATCACCGTGCTCAACGGCACCCCGGTCATCAACGCAGCCGGCATGGCGCTGCTGATGGACATCCCCTCTGACGTCCTGTCCGCCGAGCTGAAGCGGCAGATGGGCGGCAAGCAGGCCGGGGCGATCCAGATCCCTGATGAGTGGGTGAGGCGCGGCCGCCGCAACGCCAAGCGCTGCGCCGCACTGACCGGCTCATACGACTTCCTGGACGCTCTGCGCTTCCTGCATGAGGAGCGCGTCCGCAAGGACGGTGGCGAGTGATGGCCGCCAAGGCGACCAAGCCGACCGAGTGCCTGGCTACGCCAGCTGAGGTGTCGGCGTACCTGCGGGTCCCCGAGGACACGCTCAAGGACTGGCGCTACAAGAGCACCGGCCCGCGCTGGATCCGGGTCGGAAAGTTCCCTCGCTACGACTGGGACGACGTCCGCGAATGGAAGCGCGAGAACACCCAGCAGACCTACTGATCGGGCCGCCGGCCGCTGCTACGGCCGACGACCCAGCTCCACCCCATGAGGAACCCGAAGAGGAGCAGAGCATGAACGAGCGTAACAACCCCCCGCCGCTGGAGGGGCTGCCGGAGGGCCACCCGCTGTCCGGGCTGGTGGACGCGTACGGGCCCGAGGTCGTGGTGTTCGCGGACTGCCCGCGGCCGGTGTGCGGGACGCAGGTGGAGACGTCGCTGTCGCCCGAGGAGGCGCGCGTGTTGGCGGCGTTCCTGGTGCGGCTGGCGGACGCGGCCGAGGACGCGGGGGCGGGCCGATGAGCGGGGCGTGGTCGCGGCAGGAGCGGATGACGGCTTTGGTGATCGCTGCGGCGCAGTCGTTGCAGGGCCGTGAGGTGGGGGATCGGGTCGCGGAAGCGTCCACGATCACCGACGACCAGGCCCGGCAGATCGGGTTCAAGGCGCTGCGGGACGCGGTGAGGGACGACGAGCCGTCGGTGGTGGTGGTTCTGCTGCGGATGCTGACGTCGCCTGCGCTGGCCGAGCCGGAGGGCGCACGGCAGGTGTTCGTGCTGCCGGTCGGAGGTGCGGCATGAGCGACTTCCAGCCGGACGAGGTCGTGGACGTCGTCGTCAAGGGCGTCCGCTACGCAGGCCAGGACCCGCGCGGCGCGGTCACGATCCTCGACGAGCGCGGCGACGCGTTCGACATGCCGCCGCAGGCCGCTATCACCCGGGTTGCTCCGGCTGCGTGGCCGCCGGTGCCCGGCGACCTGTGGCGGGACCGCAACGGGTCGCTGTGGTTCGCGCTGCTGGATGAGCGCGAGGTGCGGTTGGTGCCGCATCAGCCGACGCGGTTCGCGTGGTTCGAGCCGAGCGCGGTCTTGACGCAGGCCGGGCCGCTGTCCCTGGTCCGCCGCGAGGACAAGCAGGACGGGAGCGCGGCATGAGCGGGCCGATGAGCGACGAGCAGCTCGCCGAGATCCAGCAGCGCTGGGCGCTGGCCCGCGCTGGTGAGGGTTTCCGGCTGACGATTTACGACGCTGCGTCACCCGGCGCCCTGAACGTCGCGCTCCACGAGGCCGACAACGACGTCACCGCCCTGCTGGCCGAGGTCGACTGGCAGCGGGCTCGCGCGGACCACGCCGAGACCGCGCATGACCGGCTGCTGCCCGCGATGGACAACCTCGGCGCCGAGCTCGGCCGCACCGAGTTCGAGCTGCGCCAGGCGCAGGAGGAGAACGAGCGGCTGCAGGCCGTCCACGCCTGCATGGAGCCGGAGCGCCTCCGGCAGGTCATCGAGGAAGCGCTGATCGCGTACTGGGCGCTCGACCGTGAACGCGAGACCGACGCGCTGCACATCGCGGAGGCGGGCTCGCACGCGTTCGTCCTGGTCGAGGCGCTGCGGCTGTCTGGCCTGCCGATCGCTGACGAGGGCGTGGCCGTGCGGGAGAGCGTCCGCGAAGCGGTCGCCAAAGTGGTGGGCACGCGGGGTGGTTCGTCATGACCGCGCTGTTGCCGTCGCAGATCCTCGACGCGGCCGCTGACCTGGTCGTGCGTGACGGATGGGCGCGTGAGGACTGGTTCATCCCCTTCGGGGACACGCCGCCGGGGGAGTGCCGCAAGTGCGCGGCGGGCGCGATCAACACCGCGTCCGGTCTGGCACCGGATGACGAGGAGCACGACGACGCTAGCCGGCTGGCGGCGCTGAGGACGTTGGCGTTGCGGGTGGACGCCGGGGTGCGTGAGGCGGACGACCGGGGCTGGGCGGGGTTCACCGCGTACGTGAACGCGGTCGCGGAGTGGAACGACGAGCCCGGCCGGACGGCCGAGCAGGTGGTTGCTGCGCTGCGGTCGTGTGCCCGTGAGCTGCGGGAGGCGGGCCGATGAGCATCCTCAAGCCGATCTCCGTCAAGTCTCAGCACGGCGGTACGCAGGCGCTCTACCGGTTCCCCAACGGCTATGGCGCTTCGGTCGTCCAGCACTCCTTCTCCTACGGCGGTGACCAGGGGCTGTGGGAGTTGGGCGTCCTGGTCTGGGAGGGCGAGCAGTACGGCCTCACCTACTCCACGCCGATCACCGACGACGTTCTTGGACATCTCGGTGAGGGCGATGTGGCCGAGGTGTTGCAGCGGATCGCTGCGCTTCCTGAGAGGAGCGCCTCGTGACCGCGCTGCTGAAGCCGGGCGCTCCGGCCGGTGAGATCAACGCCGCGATCCGTGCGGTCGAGGCACGCCGCCCCTACACCCCGACCGATGACGCGCTGGCGTCGCTGCTGTCGCTGATCGTGCACCGCCACCGCCACGTCCCCGAAACCGAGGAGTGGGTCGCGATGTGCACGTGCGGCGAGGAGTGGGTGTGCCCGGAGCTGGTGGCCGCGATGACGCTGGCCGCTGCGATCCGCGAGGGGGCTCGCTCATGACCGCGTTGTTGGTGGAGCCGGGCGCGTTGACCGCCCGCTGGCTGAACCCGCCCGGCCCGGACGCCACGCCCGCCGAGACCTACCAGCACGAGCTGGCCGTCGCCCTCGACAGGTTCGTGCAGACCCGCGACGACATCGACGAGGCACGGCTGACCGCGACCGCCGGCACCGACACGCGCACCCTCACCTCCCTGATCGACGCGTGGTCCTGGCTCCGGCAGGTCGAGAAGAACGAGGTCGCCCTGGCCTGGTGGCAGGACGAAAACAAGGTCGAACTCGACGCGGTCGACGCGGTCGAGGACCTGTTCGCCCAGGTGATGGGCGCCCCGATGGGAGACACCCGATGAGCCCCACGACCCCGTGCCCGCCCTGGTGCACCGCCGACCACGGCCTGTTCGGCACCCGCCACACCGGCATGGTCGGCGAGGACCGGCGCCGCATCGAGGTGATGGTGCAGCAGTACACCACCGAGCAGCCGTCGATCGCGGTCGTGAACTTGCGTGCTCCGCTGGAGTGCCGGGTCACCGAGGTCGAGATCGCTCACGCGCCGGGTTTGGCTGCGCTCCTGGACACGCTGGGCCAGGACGAGCCGGCGGCGATGGTCCGTGAGGCCGCTGAGGTGATCGAGGAACACCTCGAAGACGAAGGCGGTGACGCCTGATGGGGATCGTGCAGGTCGTCCGTGTGGTGCTGGAGTGCGACGGCTGCCAGGCCATCTACGGCGCACCGACCGGCGTCGCCAGCGACACAGAGGCCCGCGCCGCCGCGTACAACGACGGATGGCGGTTCCCGACGCTGGTCAGCCGCACGACCGGCAAACCGATGCGCGGCACCTCCGACGTGTGCCCGGCGTGCGCCCCGGACTGGAAGGCACGCACCTGCATCACCCTGCAGCGGCGCGCCACGGCGGAGGAGATCCGCACGTGGGACACCGAAGGCGGCGCGTCATGAGCTTGACCGAGAAGGCTGCGCTGATCGGGGCGTGCATGGACGACGGGATCATCGACGCCGTCGCCGCCATCGACCTGCTGGCCGAGCACGCACACGGCGGCCTGACCCGGCTCGGCGCGCTCCGGCTGCTGATCGAGCACGGCCACGACGGCACCACCCACCGCAACCAGGACGGGCGGTGGACACAGTGACCGCCAGCTTGAGCACTGACGCGCGTGCGGTTATCGACGCCGTACTCAACGCCATCCACATCCCCGCCGCCCGGGACGCCGACGCCCGCGCCGCTCGGCACGAGGTCCTCACCGCACGCACCGACCTCCTCGTCGGCTGTATCACCTACCTGCGCGAACTCACCCACGCTGGCAAACCCGTGGACCTGGACACCGTCCTCGCACGCCTGGACGACGCGCTCGCCCGCTACCCGGCCGGCCCTACCCCACCTACGACGACGAGGAAGGCGAGCCCTGGTGACCGCTACCGCTGAGGCGTTCCAGGTGACGCGGCCGGGCGTGTACGAGTCGATGCCCGCCGAGACCTACCACGCCGACCCTGTGCCGGGCGGGTCGCTGTCGTCGAGCGAGGCGCGCAGGCTGCTGCCGCCGTCGTGCCCGGCGCTGTTCCGCCACTACAAGGACCAGCCCGACTCCCGGACGACCACGAAGGCGCTGGACTTCGGGCAGGCCGCCCACGCCCTCGTTCTCGAAGGCGACGAGTCCGCCGTCGTCAAGATCGACGCCGAGGACTACCGCACCAAAGCCGCCCAGACCCAGCGGAACGCAGCGCACGCGGCCGGCAAGGTGCCGCTGCTGCCCCACGAACTGGACCGGGTCCGCGACATGGCGGCGGCGCTCAAGCGGCACGAGGTCGCCGCGGCGCTGCTGGCCAAAGGCCAGGCGGAGAAGTCGCTGTTCTGGGCCGACGCTGAGACGAACGTGGCTCGGCGTGCCCGGCTGGACTGGCACCGCGAACGCACCGGCACCCGCCGCGTGATCATCCCGGACTACAAGGGCCTGGCACTCGACACCCCGATCCCGACCCCCACGGGGTGGACCACGATCCGCGATCTCCAAGTCGGCGACCAGGTCTTTGACGCCTCGGGACGACCCTGCACCGTCACGCACAAGTCCGACGTGCATCTGAGGACCTGCTACCGGGTGACCTTCGACGACGGTTCGTCAGTCGTCTGCGACGACGAACACCTGTGGATCACGACCAGTGGCCGGGGAGGCAAGCGGAACCGGACTTCAACCGCGGTCGTCAGCACCGAGCAGATCCGCTCGACGCTCAAGCTGTACGGCCAGTGCCATCACCGCGTACAGGTGGCCGGCGCGTTGCAGCTCGCAGACGCAGAACTCCCCGTCCACCCGTACGTGTACGGCTGCTGGCTGGGCGACGGCTCGGTCGGCAGCGGAAGGATCAGCAAGCCGGACGATGAACTGTTCGCCCTGATCGCCAAGTGCGGCTACACCTACAGCGCCCCACACGGCAAGACCAACAAGTGCCCTACGCGCTCGGTCTACGGCCTGCAATCCCAGCTTCGGAAGGCGGGGCTGCTGGGGCACCGGCGGATCCCAGACGCCTATCTAAGGGCGTCGGCATCGCAGCGGCTGGACCTGCTGCGCGGTCTGATGGACACCGACGGAAGCTGGAACCAGACCCGGCAGCAAGCCGTGTTCACCAGCACGAACAAGGAGCTGGCGCTCGCTGTTCGTGAACTGGCGTGCAGCCTGGGCCAGCGGGCCATCCTGCACTCGGTGACGGGCCGCGGCTTCGGGCTGACCGTCGATGCCTATCGCGTGACCTTCACGCCGACTCGCGGCTTCGTCCCCTTCGCGCTGTCGCGCAAGGCAGACGCGGTCCAGGTACGCCGCGACCTGAAGTCCCGCCGCCGCGTGATCGTTTCGGTCGAGCAGGTGCCCACGATCCCGACGCAGTGCATCGCCGTTGACTCACCAGACCGCACGTACCTGTGCACCGAGGCGATGATCCCCACCCACAACACCGCGGTGTCCGCTGAGCCGGGCAAGTGGTCGCGGGCTGCGCACGAGCACGGCTACCACTGCCAGGCGGCGTGGTACCTGGACGCGATCCAGGCACTGGACCTGGGCGGCCGCGACTCGGCGTTCGTGTTCATCGTCCAGGAGAAGACGCCGCCCTACGTCGTGTCCGTGATCGAGCTGGACAACGACGCCCTCGCGCTGGGCCACGCGCTGAACCGCAAGGCGATCCACACCTACCTCACGTGCACCGAGACCGGCCACTGGCCGGGCTACTCCGACGACGTCGTGCACGTCTCCCTGCCGCCGTGGGCGGCCAACGCCCTGGAGGACTACTCGTGACCGAGATCGACATCCGCAAGGACACCACCCCCACCACCGCGGCGCCGGCCCAGCCGGAAGCCGCGCCGCAGATGAGCGCGCTGGCGCAGTGGGCCATCGACGCCAACCAGGCGTACCAGATCGCGGTCAAGCTGGCCGGGACCTCGTTCGTCCCCACGACCATGCGGAACAAGCCCGATGACCTGACCGCCTGCATCCTCACCGGCCAGGAGCTGGGGCTGCCGCCGATGGCGGCGCTGCGCGCGATGGACGTGATCCAGGGCATCCCGGCGCTGCGCGCCCACGCGATGCGCGGACTGGTCCAGTCCAACGGCCACGAGATCGAGCTGGTGGAGTCCGACGACAAGCACTGCGTCATGCGGGGCCGCCGCAAGGGCAGCGCCACCTGGCAGACCGTGACGTGGACGACCGACCGCGCGGCGCAGCTCCAGCTGGTGGGCAAGGGCGAGTGGAAGAAGCAGCCGACCACGATGCTGATCGCCCGCGCGACCGGCGAGATCTGCCGGCTGATCGCGAGCGACGTGCTGTACGCGGCGCCGTATGCGGCCGAGGAGTTGTCCGACGATGGCCGGCCGGAGCCGGTGGTGTCGGCGCCGGTGACGCGCGCTGAGGTCTTGGGGGAGACGCCCCCGGTCGAGGAGTCGGAGCCGGACCCGGATGCGGAGGCTGCGGCGCAGCACGACGCCGAGGTCGAGGGCCTGCTCGCTGAGGAAGTCGACGGGTGGCCGCAGGTCCGCAAGCCCGGGGGCGGTGCCTGATGGCCGAGCGGAAGATCCGTTTCCAGGACCGCGAGGAACTCGTGGTCGACCTGCCTGACAACACCCTCGACCCGCGGTACAGCCAGTGCACCGAACACCACCTCGCGTGCATGTGCCGTGAGGCGCTCCTGGCCGAGGACGCCAGCGAGTTCCGGTCCGAACGTGACATGACCCAACGGGTCTTCAACACCGTCCTGCAAGGTCACAACACGTTCGCGCTCGACGGCGACACCTTCACGCAGTGCCAGTGCACTGGCTGCGAGATCGCCCGGCAGACCCACCAGGTCTACCGCGCCCCCTGGCAGGTGCGGGACGACCGTCGCCGGAGGTTCCAGTGACCTGGCACCTGGGCACGCTGTGTGCCCTCGACACCGAGACCGACGGCCCGGACCCGCATGAGGCGCGGATCGTCACCGCCTGCGTCGCGATCATCGACGGGTCCGGCCGCACCGCACCGGACGTCACCTCGTGGGTCCTCAAGCCAGTGCGGCCGATTCCGGTTGAGGCCGCCAAGATCCACGGCTACGACACGGCACGCGCGGAGGCTGAGGGCATCGACCCCGCCCGCGGCGTCAAGGAGATCGCCACCCGGCTCGGTGAAGCGACCGCCGCCGGCGTCCCGATCGTGGCATTCAATGCCAGCTTCGATCTGACGGTCATCGACCGCGAGCTGCGGCGCCACCGCATCGGCTCGATCGACCCCGCGGGGATGCGGGTGATCGATCCGTTCGTGCTGGACAAGGCCGTCGATCAGTACCGCAAGGGCAGCCGCACGCTGACGGCGTGCTGCGAGCACTACGGGGTGCGGCTCGATGGCGCGCACGACGCGTCGTTCGACGCGGTGGCGGCGGCGCGGGTGGCGTGGCGGATCGCGCAGCGTCACCCGCGGATCGCCGGCATGGGGCTGGACGAGCTGCACGCGTTCCAGGTCGAGGCCAAGCGCGAGCAGGACCGCAGCTTCGCCGCCTACCTGCGCCGGATCGCCGCGACCAAGCGGGACGTGGACGAGCAGATCGAGCTGAACGCCAAGGCCGAGAAGGTCACGGGGCACTGGCCGGTGCTGCCGTACGAGCCGCAGCAGGAGGTGATCGCGTGACCTTCCTGGCCCAGGTGCGTGAGGTTCTGCGGGTGCTGCGGGGTGAGGTGCCGTGTGATGCGCGGCGCTGTGACCGGTGCGGCCGCATCACGAAGCGCCTGACCCGCTCGCAGGTCGTCGGCGCCGGGCAGATCGGGTGGGAGCCGCCGTGCCTGCTGCGGGGCTGTGAGGGCCGTATGCCCCGCGTCATGGACCTGGTGCCGCCCCGGAAGGACGTGTGCGTGCACCCGGGCACGGACGAACTGCTGGCCGCGCTGCGCAAGGGAGCGGACCGGTGATGCCCGCCCACGTGTGCACCGACTGGGCGGCCGAGATCGACGCCGCCGCCCGCCACCTGCTGGCCGCCTATGGGTGCGCCATGAACGAGACCGCCGCCCGGGGTGCGACCCGGGCGGCGGGTGAAACGACCGACAAACCCCCTGCTCAAAGGAGAGATGTGGTCATGACCATCATCTCAGCCCGCCGCCTGCGGCCGGGCCACCTGATCACCACCCACCCCGACCACCCCGAACGCCAGGTCCGCCTGCTGGTCGACCGGCTGCCGGTGCCGTGCGGGTGCGGGCGGCTGCGCATCGACTACACCGCGCCCGCCGACGACCTGCCCGGCCACGAACCGAACGGCCGCGCGTCCGGCCGGCTGCTGCTCACCCCGGAGCAGCACGTCGAGATCGAGATCGCCCAGAGGGGAGCGGCGTGATGGCCGCCCCGCTCAAGGCGGGGACGCAGGCGGAGTACCAGCGGGCGCGGATCCGCGCCCTCGCCACCCTCGCCCGCACCTACCCCGGCGACTTCGCGCCGCTGTACGCCAGCGAGCAGGCCAAGGAGCAGCAGCCGCTCGACGTCGCAGCCAAAGCGCGGGCGAGGCAGCGTGCCCGCGCGCACCTGTCACGGACCCACGACACCGTCTACCGCGCGCTCCTCGCCGAGGAACTCGCCAAGGAGGCCACCCGATGAGCGCCCTCACCCCGGCCAACGAACTGCGCGCCGCCGCTGCGCTGCTGCGTGACACCGCCCGCAATGCCGTCGTCAACGGCCGCGACCGATACACCACCGGATCCACCCTGCGCACCCGGAGCCCGGTCGTGGTGGACGACCCGGACGAGCCGACGGTGCTGATCGAGACGTTCGCGCCACACCTGGAGCAGGTCAACGCCTGGCTCGTGCTCATGTCCCCGGCGATCGCCGGACCGCTGGCCGCGCTGCTGGAGGCGACGACGGCGTGCGGGTGTGAGGACGGCGACGACCACTACGCCCAGCGGCAGGCAGCCCTCGCGCTGGCCCGCGCCATCAACCACCCCACGACCGGTGAGGAGGCGCAGCGGTGAGTCTCCCCACCTACGAGCAGGCCCTGGCCACCTCCCGCGAAGGCGGCCCGTTCTCCAACGGCACCGAGCGCGAGTGCTGGATGGACCGCAACTGCCGCCGCTGCATCCACGACAAGGACCTCCGCGACGGCACCGGCCCCGGCTGCGTCCTGATCTCGGTGCTGTACGAGGGCCGCACCCCGGCGGAGTGGACCGAGGACGTGCCGATGTCGCTGGACCGGCAGGTCCGCTGCATCTACTTCCGTCCCGAGGACGACGGCGGCGACCCCGAACCGGCCCCGGTCCCGGACCCGCCCGGTCAGCTCACCCTCGCACCCCGCGCCCCGTTCGAGCAGGCGCGGATGCTCACCAGCTACCCCACCACGCACGCCCAGGAGACGACCCGATGACCGAGCAGACCACGCCCGAGATCCCCGACTACGCCGACCTGCTGCGCCGCGCCGCCGCCGTCCACGCCAGCGAGGTCACCGCCTACACCGTCAGGGAGAACGCCCTCTCCGACGAGCTGACCCGCTTCCGCCGGCACGCCGAGACCGAACGCCAGCGCATCGAGAACGAACTCGCCGAAGCCCGCGCCAAGGCCGAAACGCAGCTCAACGACCTGGCCGCCCAGGAGCGCGCCATCTCCAACGACCTGCGCGAGGCCGGGCTGGGCAAGACCAGGCACCAGCGCGACGCCGACGGCGCGCAGCGGTCCTGGCTGGACTGGTGCCAGCGCGAGGGCATCGACCCCCGCACCGTCCCGCCGCTGCCCACGTCGCTGACCGAGACCTCCCAGCCCCTGCCCGCTGCGCCGCCCGTCGTCCCGCCGACCCCGCCCAAGGGGCCCGCGTGGATGGCCGAGCAGGACCGCGCCGAGGACGACGAGGACCGCACCCGCGACGACGCCCACGTCTACCAGGCCGGCCCCCTCACCACCCGCGCCGACCTGCCCGCCGGAGGTGCGCCGGACGGCGCGCCCTTTCGCCCCGGCTCGGACGGCGGCGGACCGGATGCGTGACACCTGGACCCGATGGACCCGACGCAACCGGACGGAGGCCGCGTGATGATCTGCTGGACCGTGCTCCTTCCCGGCCATCAGGTTGGCGAGGACGAGCAGCATTACCCGCACGAGCAGCAGGCCCGCGAGGAAGCAGCGCGGATCGCCCGCACCGGCGCTCGCCCGGAAGTCGTTCGCCTCGACGGCGCGTGCGTGGTCGTGGAGTGCGCCTCCTGCGAGTACGTCCTCGACGAGGACGCCGACGGGACCATCCACTTCACCGGCATCGACCAGGCCCGCGACTACCTGCGCGGCGAGCCGGGCGTGGTGTGGGACGGCGACCGGCTCGTGCGCTGCAGCAGCGACTGCCCCGGACCCACCGGCGGAGGCAGCGATGCGTGAGCCCCTGCCCGCCGAACGCCTCACCGAGATCCGCACCGACCACCGCGAGTCGCGCCTCTACCAGCCGTGCGGCCACACCCCCGCCGAACACCACGGCGAACCCTTCGAGATCGACGGCATCGGCTGGGTCTGCGAGGACGGCTACCAGCACTCGGTGTGCCAGCGCTGCTGCATCGAACCGAGCAGCGACACCCAGACCGAGCACTGCGTCGACACCCATGACACCCGCCCGTGCTGGCCGTGCGACACCGCCCTCCTCCTCACCGAGAACGACTGGCTCTGGTCTGCCCGCTGCTCGTGTGACGGCGACCCCACCGAATGCAGCCACGAGGCCGCACGCGGCCAAGCCGAGGCCCAGCGCGATCAGTTCCAGGACGCCGTCGAGGAACTCGGTGACTCCGTGGACCGCCTCGGCAACCTCATCGAGACCGTCTACAAGAAGGCCGCCACCGACCCCATCGGCGCGCTCCACAAGCTCGGCGACCAGCTCATCGGGACGCTGATGCCCGAGCAGATCCGCGACATCCGCTCCGCCCTCGACGCGAAGGCGGAGGAAGGCAAGCGGCTCCGCGCCGAGCACGCCGCCGAGGTCGACCAGCTCCGCCAGGCCAACATCGCGGGCCGCGACCGCGCCGCTGGCTACACCGCGCAGATCGCCGAACTGAAGGCCAAAGCCGAGCAGCTGAGCGAGGAGGTCGGGACCAAGACCGCCGCGCTCATCGTCGCCGAAGGCAACCTCGCCGAAGCCGACCGAGAGATCCAGCGGCTGCAGGCCCGCCTCGCCCACCTCGCAGAGGGGGAGGGCTGATGGACCTGTACGCGCTGCTGGTCAGCCCCTTCCCCAGCTACGGCCTCCTCGCCCTGCTGCTGGCCTGCGTCGGCGTCGAATGCAGCCGCCCCGGACCCGACGAGGAGGACGAGCCGTGAACGCCCTCACCTGGTACCTCGCGGGCTTCTTCACCCTCCCCGCCCTCACCGCCGCCGTCCTCGCCGTCGCCGCCTGGCGCGCGCCCCTCTACGACGACCGCGGCGACGCCGACCAGCGCAGCTACGGCGCCCACCCCCGGAGGCCACAGTGACCTCCACCCCCACGCCCGCCGCGGACGAGCGCACCGCTCGCGCAGCGGACAAGGCCGCCCCCGGTGTGACGCCGGGGGCGGCCGCCCACCGGCTCCGGCTGCTGGACCTGTGCAGCAAAGCCGGCGGCGCATCCATGGGCTACCACCAGGCCGGGTTCGACGTCACCGGCGTCGACATCGACCCCCAGCCCCGCTACCCCTTCACCTTCATCCAGGCCGACGCCCTCGAAGTACTCGCCGACCAGGCATTCATGACGCAGTTCGACGCGGTCGCCGCGTCCCCGCCGTGCCAGGCGTTCAGCCTCGCCCAGCGCATCCAGGGCCGCACCCACCCCGACCTCATCGAACCCGTCCGCGACCGGCTCACCGCGCTCGGCCTGCCCTACGTCATCGAGAACGTCGTCGGCGCCCCACTACACGACCCCGTCGAGCTGTGCGGGTGCATGTTCCCCGGCCTGAACGTGTACCGCGAGCGGCTGTTCGAGTTCGGGCACTGGCCCGGCATCACCCAGCCCGCACACCGCCAGCACACCGAGCCGCTGGTCAAGATGGGCCGGCCCCCCGTGCCCGGCCACCGCATGCACGTCGTCGGGAACTTCTCCGGCGTCGCCCAGGCACGCGCCGCCATGGGCATCGGGTGGATGGTCCGCGACGAACTCCGCGAGGCGATCCCGCCCGCGTTCACCCGCCACATCGGCCAAGCCCTCCACACCCACCTGACCAGCCGAAACCCCGCCCGGGCGGCCGCGGCTGTGCAGCTCGCCATCCCCGTGCAGCTCGACCTCGTCCACCTCGCCGAACAGGAGGCCACGCGATGAGCCGCCGCCCCAAAGACAAAGGCACCGACGCCGAACGCGGCGTCGTCCGCTACCTCCAAACCAACGGCTGGCCCGCAGCCGAACGCCGCGCCCTCCGCGGCTCCGCCGACTGCGGCGACATCACCGGCACCCCCGGCATCTGCTGGGAAGTCAAATACCGCAACCGCCAGGTCAGCGACACCGAGGTCACCAACTGGCTCGCCGAGACCGAGACCGAACGCCTCAACGCCGGCGCCGCCATCGGTGTCCTGGTCATCCGCCGCGTCGGCGTCGGCGAAGCGCACGCCGGACGGTGGTGGGCGATCGTGCCCGCCAGCGCCCTGCTCGGCTCCGCCCGCCACGACGACATCCCCGTCCGCCTCCTGCTCGCCGACCTGTGCACGGTGCTCCGCGCCGCCGGCTACGGCCAGCCCATGCCCGCGGGGGTGGCGTCATGACCCGGGCTGCTGTCCGAGCCGACGCGCAGCGGCTCACCACCCTGGCCCGCATGGCCAACCCCCGGCCCGCCGTGCAGGCCGACCCCGCGCAGGTCCGCGCCCAGCACCTGCTCAACACCCCCATCGTCCGCGACCCGCAGGCCGAGGCCAAGGTCCGCGACGACGTCCGCCGCATCCACAACCGCCACGACTGCCCCGGCGAATGCGACCGGCCCGAGCACGCCCGCGACGTCGCCGCCGCGCTGGAGATCCTCCAAGCGCTCGGCCTCGCACCCAGCGACCGCCGCGCCACCAAAACCGGACGCTGCCCCACCTGCCTCCGCCGCCGCCGACTCAACAGCAACGGCCACCTCCACCACCACGACCGCTACGGAGACCAGCCCTGCAAGGGCGGCGGCGAACACCCCCTCCCGGAGGAGCCGTGACCCGCCGCGTCCACACCGACCCCGACGCCCTGTCCGACTGGCGCAACAAAGCCGCCTGCAAAGGCCAGGCCGCACTCATGACCGCCCGCACCAACACCGACACCCTCGCCGCCAAACGCCTCTGCTTCACCTGCCCCGTCATGCCCCAGTGCCGCTCCTGGGCCCTCTCCCTCCCCGAGCGGATCGACCCCGGCGGAGTGTGCGGCGGACTCACCGAACCCGAACGCGCGACCCGCCGCCGCATCGCCCTCGCGAAAGCAAGGCCCGCATGACCTGCCCAACCTGCCGCGGCCGCGGCTACCCCACCCGCGAGGACGACGGCGTGGACGCCGACGTCTGCCCCACCTGCCACGGAACCCAGACCATCCCCGACCCCACCCAGGAGGAGACATGACCACCTCCGTGATCGAACACCCCGAAGCCCTCGCCCAGCGCCTCGCCGCCGGCACCGCGCCCGCGCTCGCAGCCGCGGTCCACTACCGCGAGGCCGACCGCATCGCCGCGCTGCTCGCCGACCTCACCCCGTACGAGCTCCGCGGCCTGGCCGTCGTCCTCGCCAACCTGGTGTGCATCGACGACGTCGCCGTCGAGCGCGCCGTCCGCGGCGAAGACGAGATGTTGACCTGGCCCGAACGCGCCGCCGCCGTGACGCGGCTGGTCGCGCGCGGCAAAGGCGCCAGCGAGGTCGCGCTCCAGCTGCACGTGTCGGGCGCCACCGCCCGCAAACTCCTGGACGCCGGCCGCTTCACCCCGCCGCAGCGGAAGCAGACCGCATGAACAGCGGCGGGGGAGCGGAGAGGTCAGGCAGGTCCTTCGAAGAAACCGAGGCTGTTGAGACGAAGAGGGGCGGGGTCGTCCTCAGGCATGTCAGGTATGGGCGTCAAGTCGGGGTCGGAAGCGTCAGCGTATGCGCCGAGCTCTTGAAGAAGCCGGAAAAGCTCCCGTTCCTGATCTCGGATCTTCTGCTTCGTCGCCTTGACCAGGAAGAGGAGCTCGCTGTGCTCGTCGCGAGAGGCGGCGGGTTCGCTGCGCCTTTCGCTGGATTGGGCAAGTTCGCGGCTGAGTGGACCGCGGCTGGCGACGGGACCGGCATCAATGGGGCAAGCGGGCATGGACGGTCGCTCGACTACGGGCCGCTTGGGAAGCGTGGCCTTGGGGCGGCGGACGTACCAGGCGATGAACTCGCGGATGACGCGGGAGCGGTTGCGGCCGCCGACGAGGTCGCCGAACTCGTCCCAGAGTCCGCTGTCGATGCGGATGGTCTGGCGCGGCGTTTTCTCCACGTTCGGCATCAGGTCCCTCTCGTCATGACACCTCCCAGGGTAACAACTTGGCCCGGTGTCATGACACCGGAGTATAGTGGTGTCATGACACCGGCCTCCCTTGAATTGGGGGAGGGCCTGCACATGTAGCACCTCCGCGAACCCCAGCCCCCCACCCGAACCACTGGCAAGGCGGATCATCGTTGAGCGTCGAGGCGATCACATGGGCGATGGACAACGCGCCCATGCTCCGGACCGTCCACGGACGGCCCGACACCACTGCGCGGCACGTCCTGGCCGCA
This sequence comes from Spirillospora sp. CA-253888, assembly GCA_050936435.1. Taxonomy (GTDB): domain Bacteria; phylum Actinomycetota; class Actinomycetes; order Streptosporangiales; family Streptosporangiaceae; genus Spirillospora. Next base: position 65,121 of record JBNJMT010000003.1, on the reverse strand, counting down.
CTCGCCGAGCACGCCAATAGGCACGGCCGCAACGCCCACCCCTCCCTGGCTCGCATCCAGTACCGCACCGGCTACGACCGCCGCACCGTCCAGCGCGCGCTGCGCCGGCTGGAGGCGGGCGAGCTGATCGCCAAGGACGGAGTGGTGGACGGCCGGACGCGGTGGCGGCTGGCTCTGGAGTTGCAGCGGCCCGACTCGGACTGGAAGCAGATCGAGGCCGAGGAGGAGGCGGAGCGGGCGGCCGCGGCGGAGCGGAAGCGCAAGTCCCGGGCGAAGGGTGTCACGCATTCAGACGACGTGACCGTCACGGACGCAGAGTGCGTGACAGACCCGGCCGGGAACTCGACTTCTGAGGGCGAATCGGACGCTGGTCACGGACGCAGAGTGCGTGACGAAGCTGATGTCACGGATTCTGCGTCCGGACGTCACGCACTTTCCGTCCGTGACAAAGGCGATGTCACGCACTCTGCGTCCGGACGTCACGCACGCAGTGCCGCCCTAACCGTCATTAACCACCAGACAGACCAACCGTCAGAACAACCAACAAGCCAGCCGCGCGCGCACGACGACGCCCCCGTCGGCATCTCCGACGGCATCCCCGACGACGCCCGCCCGCTCGTCCACGCCATCCACCACGCCGGCCTCCCCGGACTGCGCTGGGACATGCGCGGCGACGACTGGGCCCAGATCCTCGTCTACATCCGCGCCAAGGGCGTGCCCGCCATGGCCGACCACGCCGCCCGCGCCGCCGCGTCCGCCAGCCGCCCCATCTCCTCGGCCCGCTACTTCCTCGCTGGCTGGAAGAGCCTGCCCAACCAGCCGCCCCCCGGCGCCACCCCGCGGGGCCCGGCCACCGTCCGCAACGGCGGCACCGACACCAACCTCGCCGGCCACGCCGACCTCATCGACCAGCTCCGCGCCGAACAAGCCCGCGCCGAAGAACTCCACGCCCGCCCCCAACGGGAGATCCGATGACCCCCACCGATGCCGCCGAACTGCTGCTGCACTGCGCCGCCTTCGACAACCGCAAGCCCTCCGCCGCAGCCGCCAAAGCCTGGGCCGCCGCCCTCCACGACGTCCCCCTCGACGAAGACACCCTCAACGCCGTCGCCCGCTACTACGGCACCCCCGAGCCCGGCGAGACCGGCAACAAGTGGATGCAGCCCCACCACGTCCGCACCCACCGCAAAGCCATCCGCGGCGCCCGCCTCGACGCCGCCGGGACCCTCGCCCAGCACAACGCGCTCCACGGAGCCGAGCCCGCCACCGAAGCCGACCACCGGCGGGCGCTCCGCGAGATCCAGCGCCGCATCGGCGACGAAGACCAGCCGCCGCCGTTCCGCGCGATCGACGCGCCCCGCCCCGGCACGCAGGTCCCCGCCGGGTACGCGCAGCTCCGCGCCGACTGGGAGACCGAACGCGCCCAGCTCCGCGAAGCCGAAGCCGCCGAACGCGCCCGCCGCATGGAAGCCGCGGACGCCGAGCGTGCCGAGCGGCGCCGCGTCACCGACGCCTACGGGCTCCTGCTCACCCTCACCCCCGACGCCCAAGCCCACGCCTACGCCCGCGCTACCGCAGACCTCGGCGAGCACACCGACCGCGACACCCTCACCGTCCGCGCCGCCGAACTCGCCGACCACACCCAGACTGCGGCGCTCCCGGCCGACCTCGCCGAAACCCTCAGCCCCGCCGCCGCCGCCGCCACCGCGCGCCGGCTCGCCCGCACCGGCTGCCCGAGCGGCTGCGAGATCGGCACCCACGAACCCGCCTGCACCCACTACGCCGCCTACACAGCGGTGGAGGAGGACCGGTGAACCCCCAGCCCGCGCACCTGCGCGCCGTGAACCTGCCCAACGCCGAATACCGGCGAGCCCGCCAGACGATCCAGCCCGGCACCCGCCGCTCCGCCCGCGACGCCGTCCTCACCTACCCCGACCTCGCCGCCCGCCTGTGTGAGGACCCCATCGGGTATGCCCGCCCCGACCAGTGGAACGGGTTCGTCCCGCCCGAGATCGCCGACCAGCGCCACAACAACTCACCCCGCCGCGCAGCGCTCGTCGAGATCGTCGCCGAAGCCCACGCCCGCGACGCCGCCGGCAGCGAAGCGTCATGACCGCCGCTGACTTCGTCCGCCGCGCCCGCGACCGGCGCAAGGCCCTCGGCATCAGCCAGGCCGCCTTCGCCGACCTGATGCGCCGCCGCGGACACACCTGGCGGCAGACCACCGTCGCCAAGACCGAAGCCGCACAGCGGCCCCTGCTGTACGACGAAGCGCTCGCGGTCGCCGACCTCCTCGGCATCGCCGTCGTCGGTGATCGGCCCTCCTCGGAAGATGTGCTGCGCGGCGAGATCGCCCGGCTGCGCGCGTGCATCACCTCCGCCGCCACCGTCCTCGCCCACGCCGACGAGCAGGAGTCCAAGTGAACGCCGCCTACCGCCACACCAAGCGCACCACCAGCGACCTGGTCGCCACCGTCCTGACGGCGATGGGCCGCGACATGGTGGCCCGCTCAACCATCCGCCGCCACCTGGCGAACGTGGGCGTGGAGCCGAGCAGCACCAACCTCCGCCACGCCATCGCTGGTCTTGAGCGCTTCGGCTACGTGCGCCGCAAGGACGACCGGGTGGAAACGCTCGACCATCAGGGCCTGCATGCGTGGCTCAACCGCGACGTCCCCACCCCCGAGTACGTCACCCGGCAGATCGCAGACATCACCCGCAACTGCCTCGATCAGAAGTCCAGGCAGGAGAGCGTCGTGCGCGGCGACTTCCCGGACGGCCCCGGCCGGCGCGGGATCAGCGACCTGGTCGCCCTGGCGCTCGTGACGCTCGACCTGGACACCGTCCGCCGATCCACGATCAGAGCCCTCTGCCCCCAGCAGCCCGCGCCGATGACCGATGGCCGCATCCCCAAGCAGACCATCAGCACCGCCATCAACCGCGCCTGCCGCCGCTTCGAGTTGAAAGGCTGGATCAGCAGGGATGACGCGTTCGTCCGAGTCCACGACCGCGACGCCCTGCGCTCATGGATCGAACAGGGCATCGACGTGTCCGACGAGCGCGCTGCGTCTCTGCTCACAGTCGGAAGAGCCGTCGAACAGATCAACGCCCGGCTCGGTGAAGGCACGGCCGTCTCCGGTTGGAATGCCGAGACGGCTCGTCGGCACGCCGAGGTGCGGCGACAGGAGCTGATCGTTCTTCAGCGGCTCATGCAAGCAGCCCCTACCCGGCAGGCCAGCGTCCGCGTCGTGCCTCGCGGGAGGGCGCTGTGACCACCCCTCACGAGGTGACCGACGAGTGCGAGCGCGTGCACTGCCACATCCACCACACAGACGAGCCCGACGGGTGGCTGAACTGCCTGGAGTGCGGCCACGCCTGGCCGTCCCCGCGTGCGGTGCGGCGTGACCACCGGCGCATCTGGGTCCGCATGTTCGCCCGCCGCGCGGCGACCGTGGCCGGCCTGCTCCGCGCGCTGACGATCCGCGCCGACCAGATCACCGCCTGCCCCCACTGCAGCCACGACCTCTAAGGAGCCCTGATGGCCTTCGACGATCTCCCCGAGCGCGAGCAGCGGCTCATCATCGAGCACGGCAAACGCGAGCACGAGAGGTGGATGCAGGACCCCGAGTTCCGGCGCGGCTGGGACCGCATCGAGGACCTGTACCGCCGCGCAGCCGAACGTGACGCAGCCGTCGCCGCCCTGGCCCGCATCCGCGCCCTCGCCCAGCAGTGGGTCGACGCCATGCCCGCCACCGTCACCGAATCCGTCGGCCGCGTGCTGTTCGCCGAAGCCGGGCAGCGCGTCCTCGACGCCATCGACCACGAGGCGAGGGAGCAGCCGTGACCACCCCGACCGCGCAGCCCGCGACCGAGAGGCTCCTCGACCTGGCCGAGGCGACCCGCCCCGACATCGACCGCACCGAGCTGCAGGCCGCGATCGCTGAGGCGTGGCAGACCCCGAACTGGCACTGGCCCCGCATCCTCATCGCGGTCGCGTTGATCCTCGCCCACGGCGAGGAGCCGAGGGACCTGCGTGCGGCGCTGAGAGGGCCGTACAAGGGCGGGGGCCCGTAGGCCCGCCCCCGTGTAGCCCCGCCCCGAGCCAACGCCTCACCGTCCACATCAGCCACGCGACAGGAACCCTTCATGGCCGAGTCCGACGCCGCCCGCGAGTGGCGTGAACTCCTCGCCGCCGGAGCCGCACGACGCACCCGCCTCACCCCCGACGCGGAGGTTCCCGGCCTGTGGTGGCCGCCTGCCACCCCTCACAAGCCCCTCACGCCCCGACAGAGACGCGAACAGCGTCAGCCCCTAGCCCGGTAACACCCGCCCCGCGCCAGCGCCCCACAAGCCCACACAGCCCCGCAAGACAGGAGACCCCACCATGACCGACCCCACCCCAACCCCCGCCGAGATCGAGCCCTGCCACATCTGCGCCGACGGCCCCGAGGAATGCACCGACTGCCACGGCGACGGCACCGACGGCGGCGGCTACACCTGCACCACCTGCAACGGATCCGGCCAAGCGACCCCCGAACACTGCTGCGACTGCGGCAGCAGCCCGTACTGCACGCGCTGCCACACCTGCGGACACCCCTGCGCTGGGAACTGCCGCTGCCCCATCCCGGTCCGCAGCTACGACGGCGAGATCAAGAAGGTCCTGTGATGCCCGAACCGATGACCGACACCGCCCGCCGCGTCAACGTCACCCTCACCATCCCCACCGACAGGGGCACCACCGACGTCCTCACCGACATCCTTAACGCCCTCAAGGACGCGCCCACCTGGAACAACGACCTCCCCCCGATCCCCGTCGAATCCGCCGACGTCCGCGCCTTCACCCTCACCGACGACGACGAACCCGAGCCCTGCGTGCAAGCCCTCGTCAACCCCGACCGCGGCCACCTCAGCGTCGTCTTCGTCGACGAACCCGAACGCGCCGACCACGTTGCCCGAGGTACCGGCTGCGTCGTCGTTGAGCTCCCGATCACCGCTGACCACCGGCGACAGGAGCCCACCCCGGACGAGCGCCTCAACGACCTCGCCGCCGAAGGCTTCACCGTCACCCCCGCCACCCCGGAGCACGACCAGTGACCGACCCCACCCCGTTCCTCACCCCCGCCCCCGACCCCGCCGGGTACTGGCGGACCGGCCGCAAGATCCCCCGCAACCTCTACATCCACCCCACCGCCGACCACCCCGACGGCGTGTTCATCGGCTGCGTCGACACCCCCGAACTCGCCGCCCACATCTGCGCCGCCGTCAACGCCCACAACCAGCAGCAGGAGACCCCGTGATCTGCCCCGCGTGCGCCGCCGCAGCCGACAACCGCGAACTCGTCACCGTCGGCTACGGCGACCCCTGGCCCCTGACTTTCGGCCACCTCGCCGACATCTGCCACGACCACGGCAAGCAGATCCGCGCGTGCCCCTGCCAGCACAAGCCCGCCCGCACCAACCCGGAGCAGCCGTGACCAGCGACTACTACCGCAACCCCACCTTCGAGCAGCACGCCTCACCCGACGCCATCACCGCCCACCTCACCCGCGAACGCGCCGCACGCGACCGCATCAACCGCCGCATCACCTGGCTCGAACAACTCCTCGACCGCCGCACCCACGAACGCAACGACGGCCACTGGCCCGCCACCGGAGAACCCGCCTCATGACCAGCGACAAGGTGTTCGTCGTCCGCCGCGACGACGGCCTCTGGGACGCCTCCTGCCACGACGAACGCTGCGGCACCGGCCTCCACGGCATCGGCCCAGGCGACGGCGTGTACGACACCGAGACCGGAGCCAACCGGGCAGCCGCCGCACACCGACGCACCCTCGCCAACCAGCCCCTCCCACCCGGCGTCCCGACCGAGCACTGCCCCACCTGCGGACAGCGCGCCACCGGACGCCTCCTCGCCAAGGAGCAGCAGTGACCAGCGACTTCGTGCAGCGGCTCACCGCCCGCCGTACCGAACTCGGCATCGCCCAGCGCAGGCTCGCCGAGCGCATGGTCGGCGCAGGCTTCGACTGGCACCACAGCACCGTCGCCCGCACCGAGCACGGCGAGCGCCACCTCCGCCTCGACGAAGCCCAAGCGCTCGCGCAGATCCTCGCCATGCCCCTCACCACCAGCGACGAAGCAGCAGCCGCGTTCAGCCGAGCGCAGCAGGAGATCACCGACCTCCGCCGCGCCAACACCGACCTCGCCGACAGGCTCCGCCAGACCGAAGCCCGACTGGCCGAACAGACGGACGCACGCCAGCGCGCCGAGAACACCATCACCGCGATCAAGACCGCACTCGACACCTTGCTCGGGGGCAAGCGGTGACCGCCGACCCCAACGACTGCAAGCGGTGCGGGCAACCCCATCCACGCTGCTCAGGCCACAACAAGCAAGGCGACCCTTGCATGCGCTGGCCCAAGAACGGCGTCGCGGTCTGCCCCCGCCACGGAGGCCACGCCCCTCAAGTCGTCGCGGCCGCCGAGCGGCGCAAGCAGGAAGCCGAAGCAGCCGCCGCCGTGGCGACGTTCGGGTTGCCGCGTGACGTCGACCCCGGCACCGCCCTCCTCGAAGAGGTCCAGCGCACCGCCGGGCACGTCGCCTGGCTCGGGCAGATGGTCGCCGCGCTGGACACCGGCGAGGTCGTGTGGGGCGTGGTCGAGGAGATCGACCGGCCCATCACCGACAACGGCGGCGGCGGGCTGGAAGTCAAGCGCAAGGCGCAGCCGCACACGTGGGTCCAGCTGTACCAGCAGGAGCGCCGTCACCTCGCGTCCGTGGCGAAGGCCGCGATCGACGCCGGCGTCAGCGAGCGCGTGGTGCGGGTGATGGAGCAGGTCGGCGCGACGTACATCCAGGTGATCGACCAGATCCTCAACGGCCTCGACCTGTCGGCTGAGCAGCAGCGCAGGGTGCCGGAGTTGATGCGCACCACCCTCACCGCCATCGCCGAGGAGACCACCCCATGACCGAGCTCATCCAGCGCTGGCTCCGGTACCGGCGGGCGTGCCGCACCTACCGCGCCCTGTGTCGTGAGGGTCGTGCGCCGCATGTCCGCTACCACGTGTACCTGCATCCCGACGATCAGGAGTGGACGGGTCTGCATGGCGTGACCGGCGTCAAGCGGCCTGCCGTTCCGCTCACTCGCCGGGGCGTGCGGTTGATCGCCCGGGACGCGAAGCGGATCCGCGCGACGTGCATCAACCAGCTGATCCGCGACGAGCAGCAGCGGGACGAGGCTGCGTCGCCGTGACCGCTGCAAGATCATCCGCCCAGGTGTTGTCGCAGGTCACCCGCCTGCGGGCATCGGATCCCGCCCAGCACAACAACAAGATCAACAAGGAGACGACATGACCAACCAGCCCACCACCCCCGCCAGCGATGACCCGCGTCTGTCGGAGGTGACGCGCATCTGCCTCACCTACGGCGGCACCCAGCCCTCGGCGTTGCGGATCCGCGGTGAGTCCATCCGGACCCGCGACCTCCCGGAGCTGCTCGCGCTGATCAACAAGCTGGCCGTCCAGTGATGCGCCCCGAGCCGACCGTGCGCGCCACCCGCTACGCCGTGTGCGCCCTCCCAGACGATCACGAGTGGCGTCGCCACTTCGTCATCCACGTCGAGTGGCGGGGCGACGACCGGTGGGCTGTCGTCCAGCCCGGCGAACCCGCCCCGTGCCTGAGCAGCGACGGCACCTGGGACTGGGAGATGCGCCCGTCCGAGCGCACCGACGAATGGATCGCCACGCACCGGTTCGATCTGGACACGGCGCTGCGCCTGGCGGAGGAAGCCGCGCCGCACCTGACCGTCAACGGCAGCACGCCCGCCGACGTCCTCGCGCGAGGTGACTCGTGAACCCCGCCGACGTGCCCGACGCGCTGGTCGAGGCCGCCGCCCGAGCGCTCCGCGACCACGCCCACGACTGCGACGGGTCCTGCGGCCGCGCGGCCGCCGACTGCTACCGGGCCCACCCCATCAACTGGTCCGGCCTGGTCGCGGGCGAGACCCGCATCGAGGGCGAAGCGCCGGACGTGGCGCGCGCCGTCCTCACCGCCGTCCTGACCGAGGCCCGCCATGCCTGGTTCGTCGAACTGTTCGGCGACCCTGCCCAGCGTCTCGACGTCGAGCAGCAGGCCGACGACCGTGACGCGTTGGCGCGGCGGATCGAGGAACCCGTCCGCGCCAAGGTCGCAGCCGATCTCCAGCGCGCCGCGGCGGGCCGCCGTGACTACGCCACCCGAGCACCCGCCCACATCGCCGCCGAACTGGAAGCCGAAGCCCGCATCTTCGACACCGCCGCCAAGGTCGCCACCGCCCCGCGCGAGGTGATGTGGGGCCTGCTGCCAGCGGACATGTGGACCGACGCCGATCGGCCCGAACGAGGTGACACGTGATCGAGTTCCTGCGGCGCCGCAAGCCGACGCCTACCCCCGCACCTCCTCCTGAGCCGCCTGCCGTCTCGGTGCCCGTGGACTGGGCTGAGCGTGCCGTGCATGCGCTCAACACCGCCGTGTGGATCGAGGGCATGCCGTGGATCGCGCACGGTCAGCACCGCCGTCGCGGCGGCTGCGCAGTGTGCGACGGGGACGTGGAACGCATCGTGGCCGTCGTGCTCCGCTCCGTCCTGCCCGCTGTTCAGCCGCTTCTCAACGCCCAGGAGGCGATGCTCCAGAACTGGGCTGAGTACGCCCCGCCCGGACAGTGTCACAGCGAGGCACAGCAGGAGCTCTGGCGGCGGCTCCACGCCAGAGCCGACGACCTCCGAGCCGCCCTCGCCGGGGAGGAGCCGTGACCTCCGACAACGTGCCCGGCGAGGTGGAGGTCACGGTCGCCGTCGACCTTAGCGGCTTCGAGACCAACGTCGACCGGGCGGGCCTCCTGCTGGCGGCGGCTCGTCGTCAGGCCGGTGTGCCCTACCGGGTCCCTGACCGGCCGCCGGAGCCCGCGCAGCATCCCGTCCGACCAGAGCGCGCGGCGTGGGAGGACGAGGAGGCGTTGACCCTGGCCCGCCTCGCCACCCTCACCGACCTGTCCGACCCCTACACCGCCGCGAAGATCTTGTTCACCGAGGAGACAACGTGACCACCGTGTACGCGTCCATCGGCAACTCGGACGACAAGCTCACCCAGCAGCAGTGGAGCGACTACCAGCGCGCGTTCGTAGCCGCGATCCGGATGCACGTCGAGGTCATCCACGGCGAGTGGTACTCCGCCCCCACCGCACCGTTCCAGAACGCGTGCGTCTGCTTCGAGATCGACCCCGGCGAAGAGACGTCCCTATGGGCAGTGCTCGCCAACCTGGCAGGGGAGTACGGGCAGGACTCGATCGCGTGGGCTACCGCGTCCCCCGGGTTCATCACCGCCGGGCGAGGCGACACATGACCGACGACCTGCGCGAGCGGCTGCGCGACGCCATCGACAACACCCCGATCTTCGGGACGGGCGACATCCTCGACGCCATCGAGCCCGTGGTCGAGCTGGAGATCGAGCGGCGTGCCGCATCATGCGGCTGCCCTGAGGCCGACGCCGAGCACGCCCGCGTCCTCGCCCGCGCCGAGCAGGACAGCGCCGCGCTCGCCCGCGTCCAAGCGCTCGCCGACCGCTGGCGCACCGACCGCCAGCGCATGCGCGCCGCCCGCGAACTCACCACGGCCCTCACCGGCCAGCCCCCCAGCCTCGGCGCCCGCATCCGCGCCCGCCGTGTTGACGCTGGCTACGGCCTGAACGAGCTGTCTGAGCTCGCCCGCATCGGACGCGAAACCCTCAACAACATCGAAGCCGACCGCCAGCAGCCCCTGCCCGAGACGCTGGAAGCCATCGCCGCAGCGCTCGGCACAACACCCACCGAACTCACCCCGCCCGCTCGGGAGGCGACGTGACCGACGACCTGAGAGCGCGAGTGAAGGCCGCGACCACCAACCACCCCGCGCCACCCGTGACCCGCGTCGAGTGCCGCAGCCGGGACACCTGCCCCGCCTACGGCATCACCCGAACCGTCACCCTGCCGCTCATCGCCCCCGTGGCTATGTAGGTGATCCTCGACAGCGTTTGTTGGTCAGCTGTGAGAGCGGTGGCTGACCGGTCGATGCTGTGTTGGTGAGTTTTGACAGCGCTTGCTCGGTTGCAGTGCGACTATCGAGGTGCTACCGAGCGTGAGGGAGCGCTGGTGCCCGAGAAGTCGAAGATCGAGCTGTATGCGGCGATCCGACGCAGGGCCCGAGAGGGCCTGTCCAAGCGGGCGCTGCAGCGCGAGTTCGGGGTTGGGTTCCGCACCGTGCAGGCCGCGCTGGAGTCGACGTTCCCCAAGCCGCGCAAGCCCCTTCCGCCGCGGGAATCGCGGCTGGACCTGCTGAAACCGGCGATTGATGCGATGCTGCGCGCGGACTTGAGCGCGCCGCCCAAGCAACGCCACACCATCAAGCGGATCTTCGACCGGTTGTTGGACGAGCACGATGCGGCGGAGGCTGAGGTGTCGTACTGGATGGTCCGAGCCTATGTGGCCGAGCGCCGCCCGCAGATCCGGTTCGAGGCCGGCCAAGGCGGTGAGGGGTTCGTTGCCCAGTCGCACCGGCCCGGCGCAGAAGCCGAGGTCGACTTCGGCGAAGTGACGATCCGGCTGGCCGGCGAACAGGTCAAGTGCTGCCTGTTCGCGCTGCGAATGTCGTATTCGGGACGCGCCGTCCACCGGGTGTTCGCCTCCGGCGGCCAAGAGGCGTTCTTCGAGGGGCACGTCCACGCTTTCAGGGTGCTGGGCGGTGTCCCGACCGGCAAGGTCCGCTACGACAATCTCAAGGCCGCGGTCGCCCAGGTGCTGGGATTCACCCGGGCCCGCAAGGAGACCGACCGCTGGACGGCGTTCCGCGAGCACTACGGGATCGAGGCGTTCTACTGCCGTCCCGGCAAGGAGGGCGCGCACGAGAAGGGCGGGGTTGAAGGCGACATCGGCTGGTTTCGCCGCAATCACCTGGTCCCGATCCCCGAGGTCGCCTCGCTGGCCGAACTGAACGAGATGATCGACGCCTGGGACACCGCGGACGAGGCTCGCCGGATCGGATCGCGGCCACGGACCGTCGGCGAGTACTTCGCCGTCGAACAGCCGCTGCTCAAGCCGCTGCCGGCCGAGCGGTTGGAGACCGGGCTGCTGCTGACGCCTCGGGTCGACCGCTACAGCCAGATCTCGGTGCGCACCAACCACTACTCGGTGCCGGCCCGGCTGATCGGCCGCAGGGTCCGGGTGATGCTGCATGCCTCGGAGCTGATCGTCTATGACGGCCGCACCGAGGTCGCCCGGCATGAGCGGCTGCTGGCCAAGGGCGCCAGCCGTCTGGTGCTGGATCACTACCTGGAGGTGCTGATCCGCAAGCCCGGCGCGCTGCCGGGCGCGACCGCACTGGAACAGGCCAAGGCCGCGGGCAAGTTCACCCCGGTTCATGAGCAGTGGTGGGCGCGGGCCTGCCAAGCCCACGGCGACCGGGACGGCACTCGGGCACTGATCGAGGTGCTGCTGCTGGCCCGCCACATGAACCACGAGCACATCGTCGCGGGTCTGGCGGCCGCGCTGCACGCTGGGGCGCTCACCGCTGATGCGGTCGCGCTGGAGGCCCGCAAAGCCGCTGAAGCCGACCGCGAGGCCGACCGCACCGTCCCCGGGCCGGGAAGCGCCTCCGATGCGCCTGGCCCGTCGGCGCCCCCGGTGACCTCCTTGACCCAGCGCAGGCTGACCAGCCTGCCGCCCGACACCCGGCCGCTGCCCTCGGTCGCCGCCTATGACCAGCTGCTGCGCCGCCGCCCACCCGGATCGGAGACTGCTTCATGACCGAACACCGCCACCGCGGGATGACCGAGCAGGCCGCCCAAGCCTCGGTCGACCAGGCATGCCGGCTGCTGCGGCTGCCCACCATCCGCAGCCAGTTCGAGGAGATGGCCGCCACCGCTGCCCGAGACCAGATGTCCTACCTGGGGTTCCTGGCCGAGCTGCTGCTGGCCGAATGCGACGACCGGGCCCGCCGACGCTCCGAACGCCGCATCAAGGCCGCCGCGTTCCCCCGGCAAAAGTCGCTGCGCGGCTTTGACTTCGACGCCAACCCCAACGTCGACCCAGCCACGATCCACACCTTGGCCGCCTGCGAGTGGGTGAAGAAGGGCGAGCCGCTCTGTCTGATCGGCGACTCGGGCACCGGCAAGTCCCACCTGCTCATCGCGCTTGGCACCGAAGCCGCGATGCGGGGTCACCGAGTCCGTTACACCCTGGCCACCAAACTGGTGAACGAGTTGGTCGAGGCCGCCGACGACAAACAGCTCAACAAGACCATCGCCCGTTACGGCCGCGTCGACCTGCTCTGCATCGATGAACTGGGCTACATGGAACTGGACCGCCACGGCGCCGAACTGCTGTTTCAGGTCCTGACCGAACGCGAGGAGAACGCCAGCGTCGCCATCGCCTCCAACGAGTCCTTCGGCGGCTGGACCAAGACCTTCACCGACCCACGCCTCTGCGCCGCCATCGTCGACCGCCTCACCTTCGGCGGCGCCATCATCGAAACCGGCACCGACTCCTACCGTCTCGCCCAAAGCCAAGCCCGCGCCGCGCGGACCGCCTCTTCCTGACCTACGACAACGAAAACGCTGTCACTTCTCACCAACAATCTCGACCCCCGAGATCGCTAAGTGCTGCCCAAACACCCCAACAAACGCTGTCGCTTCACACCTACGAAGCCACCCCCGGCATCTGCTGCGGAGGCCCACTGACCTGCGCGCACTGCGGCATGGAGATGTACCGCCTCACCGAGGAGCAGCGCCCCGCGCGCTGCCCCACGCCGTGCCGCCCCGACTGCGACCGCCCCTGCCACGAGGATCACCGCCCCGTATGGGAGCGGCGGCACCACCCCGGCACCTGCCCCGGACACTCCAGCCAGGAGACCCCGTGATCAACGGCCGCGCTCACGTCATCGGCACCCAGATGCAGCCCGACTACACCCCGCCGTCCCTGTCCACCACGCCGTCCCTCTCGGAGGACCCCGTGATCAACGGCCACGACCACAGCGCCGAACCCGGACCGGTGTTCCACCAGATCCACCCCGCCCGCGACAGCGTCCACCGCGCCACAGCCAACGCCATCAACTGGGCCGCCATCACCACCGTCATGGCCGCGCTGCCGTGCATCGTCTGGCTCTGGAAGTGGGCCTGGTGATCGGCTTCGCGTGGGCCAGCGTGCTCAGCGTCGTCGCCTTCGCGCTGGTCGTCCCGCTCCTGCCCCACATCAGCACCGCCGCCTCGCCCCTCGTCGGGCTCGCGATCGGCGCCGTCACCATCCCCTCCGGCTACCTGATCGCCGCCCGCCACACCAGGAAGGACCGACGATGACCGACCTGCCGCCGTACTCCGGCGACAACGCCCGCTGCGCCAAGTGCCAGTGGCGCAACGCCCGCACCCGCTACTACGCCGCCAACGGCGCACCCGCCCACGACTTCCACCGGGTCACCCAGGCCGAGCACCTGGAGCGCGAGTGCGAGAGGTGCGACTACCGGTGGGCCGAAGCGATCAACCCGCCCGCCACGGACCACGCCACCACGGAGACCCAGTGACCACCGACATGCAGCCCCTCGCCGTCTACGACGTCCGCGACGACTACTGGCGCAACCTCCCCGACGACCAGCGCGAAGCCGTCCTCGACTGGGCCCGCAACGAAGGCATCGACCTCACCCACGCCGTCCGCATCGAGATCCACAACATCGACGCGCTCCTGGCCCGCATCACCCACCACCTCCGCGACGCCGACGGCAACTTCGTCCTCGACGACAGCAACTACATCAAGCGCACCAAGCCGTACGACCAGCTCATCACCACCATGCCGCCCATCCCACCCGCACAGGAGACCAGCGCGACCTGCCCCAACTGCGACGCCTACAGCAACACCATCAAGGCCCTCGCCGCCGACTACGAAGCCGAGACCGACGAACTCCGCCGCGCCGACCTGTCCCACCAGACCCGCGAAACCCTCGGCCTCTCCATCGACCACGTGCTCAACGATCACCTCGCAACGGAGGCAGGCCAGTGACCACCGCCTTCGCCGTCTACGACATCCGCGACCCCTCCTGGCGGAGCCGCTACGACCACATCCCCGCACCCCAACAGGCCGCCTTCATCGCATGGGGCGACCACCACGGCATCGACCTCAACAACACCGCCCGCCTGGAGATCCACCTGACCGACCGCCTCATCGCCCGCGTCACCTACCGCGAACGCCACCCCGAGGGACACCTGGTCATCGACGACCAGACCAACGAGATCAAGCGGCTCCCGCCCGTGGACGTGCCGATCACCAGCAAGCCCCCGCTCCCGCCGCACATGCCTGCCCCGGCATGAGTGAGGGCGGCCCGCTGCACACGGACCGCCCCCCGACGCCACTCTCAAGGCTCCTCAAGCCTACGCACCAGCGAGGAGCCACGTTGACCGACAGCACCACCCCGGCCGAGCAGATCGCCGCCCACCTCGAAGCCCTCCACGGCGAGGTCCGCACGCGCGAGCAGGTCGCCACCTACCGGCAGGTCCGCCGCGCCACCGACCGCACCGTCGCCGTCCTCGACTGGCGCACCCACACCACCCAAGCCCCCGGCCTGCTGGCCCAGCTCGGCGTCGTCGCCGCCACCACCCGGCCCGGCGTCATCACCCCCGGAGCCGCCCTCCCCGGCGGATCACCCGGCTGGGATGCGGACGGCGCCCTCACCCCCATCGTCCGCGGCGGCAAGCCGTCCGCCGAAGAGCCCATCAGCGAGGCGTGGCACGTCGCCCAGGACATCCGCGGCGCTGAGGCTGCGCTCCGAGCCGAGCTGATCGAGCAGGGCTGGGCGCCCGACCAGAGCCTCGTCGACATCGCGCTCGCCGACGAACGCACCGGCAAGCGGATCGCCGCCCGCCTCGCCGGCCTCGTTCAGCGGGCGAGGATCGCCGCCGACTACGACGCCCCCATCGTGTCCCTCCGCGAAGTCCACTGCCCCTACTGCGGCGGCGAGCTCCGCGTCCGCGCCGACGCCTCCAGCGCCGTCTGGTGCGCCGGACGCTGGCCCGTCCAGGGTCCGGCGATGGTGGGGGAGCGGTGGCCCGTCACCGCCCGCTGTGGGGCCACCTGGGACCAAGGCGGCTGGGTCCGCCTGCTGGCTGAGCTGGAGGCGTCATGACCCGCTGGTGGCGCCGCTGGCTCCGGCCCCGGTACGCGACCGGCGGCACCCTCCCCACGCGTCCCCTCAGCGACGACACCATCCCCGCCATCCTGTCGCCCGGCGCCCACTCGTGGGAGATCCGCGACGAGGCGTACGACTTCACCGAGGAGCAGGTGCAGCGCCTCATGGACGCCATGCCCGCCGACCCGCTTCATGCCCACGAGATCACCGCAGCCGACGCCATCGTCATCGCCATGCTGGCGGGCGCGCGGTTCGAGGACGATGCCACGGTCGTGCTGCCGTCCGGACGTGCCATCACCGGAGCCGAGATGCGCCGATGGGTCGAAGGAGGTGGGCCGTGATCTGCGTGTGCTGTTCGCGGATCTACCGCGCCACCCCGCCCAACGCCGACCAGCCCGGCCGGGCGCGCTACGCCTGGACCCACCACACCGGCTACGTCACGCACCTGTGCGTGTCGTGCGACGCGGCATGGCGAGCCAACGCCGCCGAAGACCCCGACCTTGAGCCCCTCCGCATCACCGAACTGGAGACCCCATGAAGTGCGCCAACTGCGGCGTGGACATTGTCCGAGCCGAGGACGGCTTCACCCACATGCCCACCACCTTCATCGCCGACTGCATCGGGGCGAGCCCCGTACCGATCTCCTGGCTGGACATCACGCCAGCAGACCCGGCCATGACCCAATGCGAGGACTGCGCCGCGCTCGTCCTCAAGACCGGGCTGGCCCGTCACCAGCAGTGGCACCACGAGCAGCGGCACCCGGACCGGTGACCAGTGCAGCGAGAGGACCGCAGGATGAATGACGGCGACACCGGGCCGTGCGTCGACTGCGAGCGGTGCACGTGGAACCCCGGCCCCGACTGCGGCAAACCCGAACACCCCCACTGCCCCGACTGCGGGCACTGCCGAGGACGCCACACCGGACCCGGAGCGTGGGGCCCTTGATCGGGTCACGACCTGCACGGACGTAAGATCACGACGTGCCCGACGAAAAGATCCCCGACGACCCGATCAAGCTTCAGCGCGCCTACGACGAGGCGCAGGCTGAGGTGGACCGCGTGGCCGCCGCCATGCCGTCCGCCGTCTCCACCCTCGACCGCGAGCAGCCCGGCTTCACCGAGGAGGAGTCCGCTGCGCTCCACGAAGCGCGAGCCCGCCGCGACGCTATCGCCTTGCGCTTGGTCGTCGCCTGCGCCCCGCTCGACCACGAGGCGCGCGAGGCTGTGAGGGCCGCGGCCCGAGTCGAGCAGTCCTAGACCGGCGGGGCGCCCGGCGGTGTCCACGTCCGCCCCGTGCCCTTGCACGCCTTGCACGTGCGCGGCGCCCCGTACGTCTCCATGCGGCCGTTCACCAGCGCGGCGGTCGGGTTGCCCTGGGTGAGGCCCTGGTGGCACTGGCGGCATTCGTACGGCGGCGTCGCCTTGCGCGGCTGGTCGGGTTGGGTGTGTTCGCTCATCGCTCGATCACTCCGCTTCCTCGGCAGCCCTTGCAGTCCTCGGTCACCGTGATGGTCTTGCCTTTGCTGTCGGTGCGCTTCACCTGCACCGTGCCCGAGCCACGGCAAGCCTGGCATTCGTAGGTCGCCATCCTGTGCTCCCTTCCGGGTGACACCGCCGTCACCCCGAGGCAGCGCGACGGCGCTCGACCGTCATCGTCTCCCGCCGCACACGGCCCGGTCCCGCGTACCGGGACGACACGCATGGACACATGTGGCCAGCGTTGAACGTTGTTGAACGGATCGGAACAGAGCGGGACGCAGCCGAGCGCAGGCGGGTCCGGCGCGAGAGGATGACGGCATGAGCACCCACCTCACCAACGCCGCGCGCGACGCGGTGACCGACGCGCTGCTCGCCGAGGAAGCCCACCTCCGATCCATGCTGGACCGCCTCCGCGAACACGGCCTGGACGACGGCGCTGTGCTCGTCCTGCCCGAGGACATGGCGCCGGGCGTCACGCAGGTGTTCGGACTGCCCGTGGTGCGCGCCGCCGTACCCCACCCGCTGATCGGCCTCCCCGCCACCAGGACCACGGCATGAGCGACTACGCGAACGGCGGCTACATCCCCGGCGAGCCCGCCCACTACGTCTCGCTCGGACGCTGCCCCCTCGACGGCTACCAGTTGATCGACAACGACCGCGAGCCGGAGCACGTCATCCCGCCCGCCGAAGCCGCGAACATCGCCGACGTGCAGCGGCGTATCGCCGAAGCGCACGCCAGCGAAGTGACCGCCGAAGCCGAAGCCATCACACGCGACGCGAGAGGATGAGGGCATGACGAACGTCGCCGAAGGCATGCTGCACCTGCTGAGCGCCGAGCCCACCCTCCTGCCCGAAGCACCACCCGACGCTGGCGCCCTGATCAACCGCCGCACCCAGGACGAGATCCACGCGTGCCTGCGGTGCGGGGAGCAGGCGCAACTCGCCTACGTCGCCGACACGTTGATCGGTCCCCGCTGGCTGGACCTGTGCTACCCGTGCGGGAGTTGGCTGCGCGCATCGGTGCCCGCCGACGTCAGCTAGGGCGCCACTCCTCGCGGTACCCCGGACGGTCGGCGTACGGCAACGACAGCAGGCGCAACGTCTCGCACCAGCCGCGCGGCCGGATGCCGTACTCGCTGTGGTCATGGCAGGTCTCGCAACCGAACTCAGGCGCTCCCGTAAGCAACTCCTCGGCGGGCCGCAGCGAGTGCTCAGCGATGATCCGCCGCTTGGCCTCCACCTCAGCCAGCACCCGTTCCGGAGCATGACGGGCGATGTGCTCGGCATGAAGCCAGCCGCACTCCTGAGCAACACCCCGAACGTCAGGGAACGTGTGGACGTTGCACGGCTTCGTCGGATCGACGGCGTCGCCGATGTGCCAGCGATCACCGCCCGCATCACGCGCCGCCTGCTCGTCCTCGTCCAGCCGCGCGAGCAGGAACGCCACCAGGTCGTTCACGCCTGACTCCACTTGGGCATGTCCGGGACGGCGAGCACGCACCCGCACGGCTTGAAGGTGATGGTCTTCGCGGCGAAGTTGAACGTGATGGGGTTGAGGTAGTCGTTCACCTCGGCGCCGCACCCCGGGCACGGCGGCCATGTCCGCCGGGACTCGTAGAGCTTGACCTGCGACAGGGCCATGCCCACCTCGTCCGCCTCGACCACCGCACGCGAGCCCCAGTCTCCCAGCGCCGACATGGTGATCGAGTCCTGAGCCTGAGCCGTCATGACGCCATCCTCCCGCGCTCGCCCACCTGCGGCACGGCATTCCGGCGGGCAGAAGTTGACACCGCAACCATCCTTAAATCACACTGGGCCTGGATCACCGCGCCCAGAACCAGGACGCGACCACCGCCGGACCCGTTCGAGCCCAGCTCACGGGTCTTTTTTCATGCCCGGAGGTGACCATGCCTCCCACCCCCGTGCCGCTGCGGTTCCGGCCCATGGCCGACGTCGCCCACACCACCCAGCGGTCGCTCCGCACCATCCAGACCTGGGCGCGTAAGGGCCGCATCGACAAGCTCAAGCTCGCCAACGGAACCGTCCTCGTCGACCTCGTTGCCGCCGACGCCCTCTCCAAGCAGACCCCCCGCCGCAACCGCGCCAAGACCGCCGCATAACTCCAGGAGGCAGCGATGGCGAAGATCAACGACGACGCGCGCAACGCCGCAGCCAACGCCATCGCAGCGTTGATCGACGGCGGCTCCAGCGCAGGCATGCTCCGCATCTACACCGGCACCGCCCCCGCCACCCCCGGCACCGCACCCACCGGCACCAAGCTGGTGGAGATCACGCTGAACGACCCGGCATTCGCCACCGCATCCAGCGGGTCCGCAGCACTCGACGTCACCCCCGCCCTCACCGGCACCGGCCTCGCCAACGGCACCGCCGGCTACGCCCGCCTCGTCGACTCCACCCAGGCCGCAGGGTCCGGGCTCGGCGTCATCGACCTGACCGTGTCGGCGACCGGCGGCGGCGGTGAAGTCCAACTCGCCACACTGTCGATCAGCACTGGCCTGACCGTGGACTTGACGAGCGGCACGCTCACGATGCCCGCCTCCTAGGGCAGGCCGTGGCCAGCCTCAGCAACACCTTCGAAGGCGGCACCCCGGCCGCGACCATAACCACCGGTAGCTCCGGCGGGGCCAGCGGGGATGCGTTCAACACGGTTGTTGTCGACTCCTCGCTCACCTACTCCAACGCCGCGGCCGCGCACGGGTCGGTGTCGGCGCTGGCTTCCGGTACCTCTGACGCGTACGTCGCGTGGACCAGCGGCATCCCCGGCACCTCGACCACGCTCTACGCCCGCGCCTACTTCCGGGTCGCCACGCTGCCCGCCAGCAACACGAACGTCCTGCGGATCTTGTCCGGCGCGAACGCGATCATGGGCACGGTCCGCATCAACAGCAACGGGACGCTCGGGATGCTGTGGGGGTCGGGCACCCTCGGCGGCAACACCACCCTCGCCGCAACCCTCGGCGCCTGGTTCCGCGTCGAGATCAAGGTCACCGCAGGCGCGTCCAACACCGGCAGCATGACCATGCGGGTCTACTGGACCCCCGACGCCACCACGCCCAGCCAGGAGATCACCTCCAACAACGTCACCACCGGCGCAGCCAACCCCACCCGCCTACGCTGCGGCATCCTGTCCAACGCGGCCGAGGTCTGGCTCGACGACGTTGCCCTCTCCGACGTCGACTGGCTCGGCCCCGCAGGCAGCACCACCAACACCGGCACCCTCACCACGACCCTGCCCGCCGCGCAGGCCACCGCGACGGCAGCCGTCCGGGACGCGGGCACGTTCGGCTCGACGCTTCCCGCGGCGCAGGCGTCGATCAGCGGGGGAGCGCCACCCACCACCGGCAACCTGGCGGCCACGCTCCCGGCCGCGACCGCCACCCTGGCCGGCTCCGTCCACGATGCTGCTGTGCTCGACGCGGACCTTCCCGCCGTCACGGCAGCCGTGTCCGCCACGATCACCGGCACCGGAGCGCTGAACGCTGCGCTCCCGGCGCTCACCGCCACGCTCACCGCGGCAACGCGCACCACCGGGACGCTCACCGCCACGCTGCCCGCAGCGGCGGCTCAGGGCGTTGCAGCCGTCCGCAACACCGCGACCCTCGCCCTCACCACCAGCGCGGCGGACACGGACGCCAGCCTCGACGTCACCACCACCGGTGTCTTCGCGGCGACGTTCCCCGCAGCCTCCGCAACAGCGACCGCGACCAGCGCCAACCCCGCAGCTCTCACCGCGGAACTCCCCGCCGCGCAGGCGGCCGCGGTCGTTGACAACACGCCGCCCGGCAGCCACCTCACCGCGACCCTCCCAGCGGCCACCGCCGCCATCGCCACCCAAGCCACCGCGGAGGCCACCCTCTCCGCCGGCGTGCCCTCCGCGACAGCCGCAGCAACCGGCACCGTCCACGACCACGCCGCCCTCGGCGTCACGCTCCCGCGCCTGACCACGACGACCCTCGGCCGGGTCACGGCCGCCAGCACCCTGACCGCAGCCCTACCCGCCGCCCAGGTCACCGCGACCGGCGACGTCGACCCCGGGACCGCCAGCCTCACGGCCACCCTGCCCGCGCTCCAGGCTGCAGCAGGAGCCCGAGCTCACGCAGTCGCGACCCTCGCCACGGTTCTGCCCGCGCTTCAGGTACTGATCGAGTACACCACCGGCGAACCCCTGCCCGACCTGTACGGCACTGCCGCCCCGACCGGCGCGCTCGCAGGGACCGCCACCTTGGCAGGAGCCCTCACCGGCACCGCAACCCCAGCCGGCCAACTCACCGGAACCACCTGAGGGGAGGACGCTGTGCCGAGTCTGCAGGAGCTGTCCCTCGCCCAGGCCAACGACGAGACGATCGACCTGCTCGTCAGCGCGGGTATCGAGCCGCTCGACCTGACCGGCGCGACCATCGAGCTGATCCTCAAGCCCACGCCGCAGACGCCCGACGAGGACCCCGCCGTCACGGTGCTGACCTCGCCCGACGACATCACCATCACCAACGCCGCAGGTGGGCGCTGCACCGCCCGCATCCCCGCCGCCGCCCTCGCCTCCGCAGGCAGGCACTGGTGGCGGCTCGACGTCCTCCGCGGAGGCGACCGCCGCACCGCCATGTTCGGCCCGGCGTGGGTGACGGACCTGTGAGCCTCACCCTCGACCCGGTCGCCGGCGTCGCCCGCGCGATGCTCGCCCAGCTCGACGCCATGTACGCGCCGCCCAAACCGCGCAGGTGGGCGACGCCGGGGCGCATGGCGCAGGCACTGGACCGCAACGTCGGGCAGACCGCCGCGCTCGACCTCATCGACGCCGAACTCGTCGAGCTGGCTGACGGCGACACCACCCGCCTGCAGATCTATTGTCCGCCCCAGGAGGGCAAGGCTCTGGCGCTGGATACGCCGATTGCCACACCGACCGGGTGGACCACGATGGGCGAACTCAGCGCTGGTGATCAGGTCTTCGACCGGCACGGAGTTCCCTGCACTGTCACCTGGGTCTCGCCAATATGGGAGGGTCGGCCCTGCTACACCGTGCGAACCGGCGACGGAGAAGCCATCGTCGCTGACATCGAGCACGAATGGCCAGCTCGGTTGTGCCGCACGGGGCCGGAGCAGTTGCACACCACCAAGGTGCTGTCACGCCCCCGAGTCAAAAACGCGCAGATCACGGGTACTGCTGGGCTGCACCTGCCGGATGCAGACCTGCCCCTAGACCCCTACGTGCTGGGGGCCTGGCTGGGGGATGGCAGCACCACCGCAGCGATGATCACCTCAGCGGATCCGGAGATCACCGACCGCATCCGAGCTTCGGGTGTCCCGTGCCGCAAAGCCAAGGCGAAGTACGCATGGTCGCTGACGCCCGGCGACGGCAGTACCCGATGCAGCCCTGTCCGTAAGGCCCTGGTGGATCTCGGCGTATGGGACAACAAGCATGTCCCCGACGCCTATCACCGTGGCTCCACCAAGCAACGCCTCGCGCTGCTCCAAGGGTTGATCGACACCGACGGGTACGTTCATCCCAAGGGGCAGGTCGAGTTCGTCTCGGTCAGCAAGCGCCTCGCGCTGGATGTGCAGGAACTGGTCTACAGCCTTGGCGCTAAGGCGACGTTGCGCGAAGGCCGCGCCACCATCAACGGCCGTGACTGCGGACCGAAGTACCGAGTGAAGTTCTACTTGGCGGACGCCGCGTACCTGCCCCGCAAGGCTGCACGCTGCAAGGACTCCAGCGTCGCCCGCGTTCGGTACGTATGGGCTGAGCCTGCTGAGTCGGTACCCACCCGGTGCATTGAGGTCAACAGCCCTGACCACACCTACCTAGCAGGCCGCTCCCTGCTGCCGACGCATAACAGCCAGCGGGTCTCTCGCTGGTTCCCTCTGTGGCTGCTGGAGCACGACCCGACGCTGCGCATCGGCATCGTGTCCTATAACGACCGCAAGGCGCTGCGCTGGGGCAAGGCCATCCGCCGCGACCTGCAGACCCACCCTCACCTCGGCATCACCCTGCGCGCGGATACCCGCGCCGCCGGGCACTGGGAGACCGAGGAGGGCGGCGGTGTCATCTGCGTTGGCATCGGCGGCGGCATCACCGGCGAACCCTTGGACATCCTGATCATCGACGACCCGTTCCGTGGCCGCGCCGAAGCTGAGTCCCCGACCTATCGGGACGCGGCATGGGATTGGTGGGAGTCCAACGGCTCGACCCGCCTGTCGGCTCGCGGCCGCGTGGTGTTGATGAATACACGCTGGCACGAGGACGATCTGTCCGGTCGGCTGGTGCGCAAGGAGCCTGGCCGGTGGCGCGTGGTGTCGATCCCGGCGATCGCCGGTAAGGACATCAAGGTCAAGAACGCTGACGGGACTGAGCGCACCGAGTGGGTGGCCGACGGCCCCGACCCGCTCGGCCGCACCCCCGGCGAGGAACTCATCAGCGTGCAGGGCCGCGAGCCCGGCTACTTCCACGGCCTCCACGAGATCCGCTCCCCGTACGTGTGGCGGTCGGTGTTCCAGCAGAACCCCGTCGCCGCCGAAGGCAACCTGTTCCGCCGCCACAGCTTCCGGTACTGGACCCCGCTGCCGGCCGACGACTCCCGGCACGGCGTCACCGGTGGGCAGCGTGTCGACCTGGCCGGCCGGGTGGTGTTCCTGGACGACTGCTGGCGGTTCGCGACGGCGGACTTGGCGGCGTCGCGGCGGACGTCGGCGGACTGGACGGTCATCTCGGCGTGGGCGATCTCCCCGGACGGTGACCTGATCCTGCTGGATCGCGTCCGTAAGCGCGTGGTCGAGGAGGATCACTGGGATCTGGCGCGGCCGTTGATGTCGCGGTGGTCGCTGGGCACGGTGTTCGTGGAGCGCGGGTTCATTGGCAGCACGATGGTGATCGATGCGACGCAGGCTGGTGTGCCGGTCGAGCCGGTCGCTGCTGATACCGACAAGGTGACGCGGGCGATCCCGGCGTCGAACCGCTGCAAGACAGGCAGAGCCTGGTTCCCTGCTGCGGCGTCGTGGTTGGACGACTGGTGCGATGAGCTGGCTGCGTTCCCGTCGGGGACGAACGATGACCAGGTCGACACCTTCAGCTATGCGGCTCGGGTGGTTGCGGCGCATTGGCTTCCACAGGGTGCGGGTCAGGCTGTGGATGGGCGTCGGCCGCGCGCGGATGAGGGTGTGATTGGTGCGGCGTATTCGGCGGCGACGGGCGCGCACCCGAACGGCACCGACTACATGAACCTCAACTACTGAGGACGCCATGCCTCGCGGTAGTCGGGGTGGTCGGCGTACACGGCTGCGTCATCCCGGACCTCTGGGCAAGGCCACGCCTCGTAGACACCGACCTGCACCACCGAGCATCGCGAACACAGCCTGCCGTGCAACGGATCATCGACAGGGGCATGACGGGCGAGCCTGTCCCGTTTGGCGTCGATCTCTCGGCGGGCGCGTGCCATCTGTCCGGCGGGCGCTTGAACGTGGTCGATGTCGTCGAGGCGCTGTTCGTCCTCGTCGATGCGCGCGGATAGGAACTTCACCAAGGCGCTCATGAAGTTCATCCTCCCTAGCGGCGGAGCCGGTCGAGGCTGAACGGTCCGGGCGGCGGTGCGGGCTCGGGCTCGGGGATGCGCCACGCCGGGTCGTAGCCGGGGCAGTCGTTCCATATGGAGACGATGAGCCGGACGGGACGGCACGGCCAGCCTTCCGCGTAGAGCGCGCCGCCGTCGACCTGGCAGTCGCAGTACACCGCAGGCTGCACGGTGGTGTCCGGGCCGTACAGGCGCTTGGGGTTGGTCTCCTGCCGGTCGTGCTCGGCCAGCAGGGCACGGAGGACGGCGGCCTCACGGAGCGCCCGCGCCGGGTCATGGCAGGCGATGTGAGCGGCCTGTTCCGGTGAGGGAGATCCCTCGTTGTAGACCACGACCTCGCCACGCTCATTGGTCAGGTGCTGAGTCGGATGCTGTGGGGCGGTCCACTGGTCGCCGCCTGCATCCTGCGCTACCGCCACCTCGTCATCCAGCCGGGCGAGTGCGAACTCCTTGGCATCCATACCGCGAGTGTCCCAACCAGCGCGCAGGCCAGGGGGTGAATTATGGCTCCCCCCACCACCGACCTCGGCACGATCGATTTCGCCGACGTGATCGGCGCGCAGTGGATCGACGTCAACGAAGTCGTCCCCGACCTGGCCTGGCCGAACAGCGTGGCGATGTACTCGCGGATGCGGCATGACCCGCGCCTCACCGCGATCATCAAGGCGTACACCCTCCCCATCCGCCGCGCGACGTGGGCGATCGACCCGGCCGGGTGCCGGGACGAGGTCGTGCAGGTCGTCGCCGACGACCTCGGCCTGCCGATCCTGGGAGCCGACCCCGCACCGACCGGTGCCCGCCGTCGGGGTGTGTCGTGGGGCGGCCACCTCCGCACCGCCCTCCTGTCGCTGACGTTCGGGTTCATGCCGTTCGAGCGCCGCTACGAGATCCGCAACCAGCAGGCCCGCCTGATCAACCTCGGTGAGCGAATGCCGTGGACGATCGGCGCGATCAACCTCCAGCGCGACGGCACCATCGAGTCCGTCCAGCAGCACCTCGTCGGGTCCTCCACCATCCCCGCGAACAGGCTGGTCTGGTACGCACACGACCGCGAGGGCGCTACCTGGACTGGTCGTAGCTTGCTGCGTGCGGCGTACGGGCCGTGGCTCCTCAAGCACGAGATGTGGCGCGTCCACGCGACCAGCATCCGCCGCTTCGGCATGGGCATCCCCAGCGTCGAGGCTCCGGCAGGGGCGACCCCGGCGCAGGTGCAGGAGGCGCAGCGGCTCGCGTCCGCAATGCGCGTCGGCGACACCAGCGGCGTCGGCCTCCCGCCCGGCTTCAAGCTCAGCATCACCGGCATGACCGGCAGCGTCCCGGACGTGGTCGAGTACATCCACTACCTCGACCAGCAGATGTCCACCATGGCGCTCGCCGGATGGCTCGACCTCGGCCAAACCCAGACCGGCAGCCGCGCGCTCGGCGACAGCTTCATCGATCAGTTCCTGCTCAGCCTGCGCGCGCTCGCCGACGAGATCGCCGACACCGCCACCAGCGGACAGCCCGGACTGTCAGGCATCGTCACCGACATCGTCGACCTCAACTGGGGCGAAGACGAACCCGCGCCCCGCGTGGTGTGCACCGACGTCGGCGAGGACCGGTCCCTCACGGTGGAGGCGATCAACGGCCTCCTCACGTCCGGTGCGCTGCACGCCGACGACGACCTCGAAGCGTGGCTGCGCGGCACCTACCGCCTGCCCACCCGCAAGCTTGACGACGTCGCCACCGCCGAACGCTCCTACGCCTACGACCTCGACTACGGGATCTTGACGGTTGACGAGCGCCGCGCCCAGATCAACCTCCCGCCCCTCCCCAACGGCGCAGGAGCGACCCTCCCCGCGCCGTCCAACCTGCGGTACGCAGCGCCCGACGAGGAGACCGCGCCCGAAGCCCCGCAGATCGAAGCCGCCGCACCACGCCGCACCAAGGCAGCAGCCCGGCGCCGCCGCCAGGTCCGCGCAGCAGGCGACACCCAAGCCGGCCACCGACAGCTCACCACCATCGAAGCCGCCAGCGGGATGGACCCCGACGCCGTCCAAGGCATGTGGCAGACCGCGCTCGACAAGCTCCTCGAACTCTGGGCCAACTTCACCAAGAAGCAGCGCACCGAGCTCATCGAACAGATCAAGACCGCCGTCGGCGACGACGACATCACCGCCCTCGGCGACCTCGACGTCAACTCCGACGACGCAGGCGAAGCCCTCGCCGAAGTGCTCGCCGAGGTCGCGCAGGAGTCGGCGGAGATGGTCGTCGCCGAAGCCGCCACCCAAGGGGTCGCGATCACCGGTGCGATCAGCATCGCCCTCGACCGTCTCGCCGAACTCGCCCGCGCCGTGGCCCGCATCATCGCCAACGGCCTCGCCGCAGCAGCAGGGCGCGAGGCACTGCGGGTGTGGACGCCAGGCCGGGCGGCTGACGATGTGGCCACCATGGTCGACGAGCACCTGGACTCGCTGACCGACTCCTACTTGAAGGAGCAGTTGGGCGGCGCTCTGTCGGCGGCGCAGAACACCGGCAGGATCGCGGCCTTTGAACAGGGGCCGGCCGCGACCTACTGGGCCAGCGAGATCCTCGACACCGGGACCTGCGAGAACTGCCAGGAGATCGACGGCACACAGTTCGACTCGCTGGAAGCGGCGGGGGAGGCGTACGCGTCCGGCGGCTACGTCGAATGCCAGGGCCGCCTGCGCTGCCGCGGCGTCATCTTCGCGACGTGGGGTGACTCCTGATGGGCAGGCACTTCCGCCGGTGGGGAGCGGTGTACATCCTCGCCGCGCTGTGGCTGGTGTCGTCGCTGCTGTTCGGGCTGGCCGAGGCAGCGGCGCAGACCAACGAAGCCCGCCAGCACGGGCAGCCGTTCGCGTGGTCGGAGTTCTGGCCCGCGTACTGGTCGGGGTACTTCGAGAACCTGCAGTCGGAGTGGGCTCAGCTCGCGACCCAAGCGGTGCTGATCGTCGCTCTGGCCGGGCGGCTGTTCCGCCGGTCGGAGGAGCAGCAGGTCGCCGCCGTCCGCGAAGCCCTCGCCGCCGACGTGCAGCGCATCGAGGCCAAGCTCGACGCCGTCGCCGAGGAGGTGCGCCGGTAATGGCCGAGGTCACCGTCCCACAGGCGCTGCCGCTGGTCACCGTCCCCGGCGTGGAGCTGATGCACACCGGCACGTGGCCGATCTCCACCGGCGTCGCCACGTTCACCAGCGCCGACCTGCACAACGCGGTCGCCGCACAAGACTGCCCGGCCGTCCACCGGCCCGTCCTCAAGCTCGGACACCAAGAGCCCAACCCCGATTCCGAGACCAGACTCCGCTGGGACGGCGAGCCGGCCATCGGCTACATCGCCAACCCCGGCGTGGTCGAGGGTGGGCGCACGCTGGTTGGCGATTACACCGGGATGCCGGGGTGGATGACGCCGGAGGTGCTGGCGTCGGCGTACCCGCAGCGCAGCATCGAGGCCGAGTACGACCACGTGTGCCAGCTCGGCCACGTCCACCCGTTCGTTATCACCGCCGTGGCGCTGCTGGGGACGACCCCGCCCGGCATCGGCACCCTGCAGAGCTTGCAGGACGTCGCCGCGCTGTACGGGGTCGCCGCCTCGGCCCCTGAGCCCGCCGCTACTGCGCTGCTGGGCGCGGCCGGTACGCCCGTCACCATCACCGTCCACGCAGCCCGGGAGGCTCCCGTGCCCAACCCCCATCCCGCCGAGGTCCGCGCGGGCGTCACGACCGAGGACGTCCGCCGCGCGTTCTACGGCTCCGACTACGGCCGCTCCTGGGACGTCTGGATCACCGAGATGCAGCTCGGCCCGGAGATCCAGATCATCGCGGTGGACGATGCGACCGGCACCCTGTCGCGTGTCCCGGTGCAGATCAGCGACGGTGACGGCGAGGACGCCGTCTCGTTCGGTGAGCCGATCAAGGTCGTGGTGCGGTACGAGGACGCGCCCACCGGCGTCGCCGCCGTGGCCGCCGCGTCCGCGCGCCCGGCTGCGGTCCGGTACGCCTCGCGCCGCGAATCCCGTCCCGACGCCCCACCCCACGCCGACAACACCGGCGCCCTGCCGTCGGGCGTGAGCGTGGCGCACAACGCCTCCGGTCAATCCGAGCCGGTCCTTACCGCGGACCAGTGGCGGCAGGTCGCCGAGCAGACGCCCGTGGTCCCGCCCAGCACCGGCCAGCCCGCCGAGGCTGCCACCCAGAACCCCCCGGCCGCGCCCGCGGACGGGTCCATCACCACCCAGGAGGGAGAGCCCGTGGATCAGGCTCTGCTCCGTCAGGCGCTGGGGCTCTCTCCCGAGGCCAGCGACGACGACGTCCGCAACAAGCTCGCCGAGCACGGCATGACCGGCCTCGACCTGGCCAACGCCGAGGTCGTGGACGAGACCGGCGACGACGACACCGACACCGGCGACGGCACCGACACGGAGGCCGACGACACCAACAACCCCGACAGCCAGAGCGAGGTCGAGGCGCCCGCGGGGCAGACGCCCCAGGCCGCCGCGCTGCCGCCCGGCATCGTCACCATCGACGAGGCCACCCTGGCGGACCTGCGCGCCAAGGCCGAGCAGGGCGTCGCGGCCCGCGCCCAGCAGCGCCGCGAAGAGCGCGACCGCGTCCTGAACGACGCCGTCCGCGCGGGCAAGTTCCCGCCCGCCCGCCGCGCCCACTGGGAGACCTACTGGGAGCGCGACGAGGACGGCGCCAAGCAGGCCCTCGCCTCCCTGGCCCCGGGCCTGGTCCCGGTCGCCGACATCGGCGAGCCCGGTAGCGAGCGCGACCTGCCGACCGGCGCCGACGACGACTACGACCGACTCTTCTCCAAGGGGGCCTGACCCATGGCCGACTACCTGCCCATCTACCTGCCGGGCCAGGCCGTCCCGATGACCACCTCCGCCTCTGTCACCGGCGGCACCCTCGCCGAGGTGACCGGCGACGGCACCGTCGGACCCGCCGCCGCCGGCTCGGCCAAGGTCATCGGCACCTTCGGCACCGACGCCGCGTCCGGTGCCCGCGTGACCGTGTACTGCCGCGGCGCCGTCCACGAAGCCGTGAACTCCGGAGGCGTGACCGCCGGCGCGCAGCTCGTCTCGGCCGCCAATGGCCAGGTCGCGTCCAAGGCCGCCGCGTCCGGCGCCACCGCCGGCGACATCAACGACGCCCGCTCGATCGTCGGGATCGCGCTCACCACCGCGACCACCACCAACAAGGTCCGCTTCGTCGCCCTGTAGGCGCCACCCAACCCATCAGGCAGCAGCCCCCGCACCGCACCCGGTTCGGGGGCTGTCGCATGAGAAAGGAAGACCATGCCTGAGGTTTACCCGGCGGCGCCCGCGTCGCTCAGCGGGGACCTGCTGACGATCAGCCGGTTCCTGGCGAACCCGACGCTGATCCAGCGGCGGCTCCGCACCTTCACCGACCTGCGGTTCGTGTCCGACCAGATCCTCACCCAGCGCTTCCGCTCCTCCGGCGGCGCGGTGCTGTACGGCGTGTCCGAACCGATCGTCAACACCCGCCCCGTCGAGGCCGTCTCCGCCGGCGGCGAGTACCCCCTGGACACCCCGCCCACCGGGACCGCCGCCGTCGCGGCCGTCACCAAGTGGGGGCAGGGAACGATCCTCACCGACGAGGCGGTGGGCCGTAACGCCGACCCGGGCACGGTGGCCGACCGGGTGCTGCGCAAGGTCATCAACTCGATCATCAAGCAGGTCGACTCGGTGACGATCTCGGCGATCGCGTCGGCGGTGACCGCGAACGCCGCGGCCACGGCGTCGTGGTCGGCGGCGTCGGGCACCAACATCCTGCGCGACATCGAGCTGGCCAAGGCAAAGATCGTCGACCTGAACCAGGGCTACCTGCCCAACGCGATCCTGATGTCGTCGACCAAGTACGCCTACATGGCGTCCGACTCGGTGATCACCAACATCCGGCAGCGTGAGACCACCGACAACCCGGTCTACACCGGCATGATCGACGTCATCGCCGGCCTGACCGTGATCGCCGCGCCGCTCACCTCCCTGCCGTCGGACGACGTGTGGGTGTTCGACACCACCCAGCTCGGCGGCATGGCCGACGAGGTCGACGGCGCGCCGGGCTACTCGGTGGCGGACATGGCCGTGGAGGTGCAGACCAAGCGGCTGGAGGAGCGCGACTCGTGGCGTCTGTGGGGCCGCCGCAAGACGGTCCCGGTGATCCAGGAGCCGGGCGCCGGATTCAAGATCACCGGTAGCTGAGGAGAACCATGAGCACCTACAAGGTCACCGCGCCCTACATCGTGCACGTGCCCGTGACCGGTCACGAGGGCGCGATGCTGCAGAACTTCCACCAGGGCGCGCGACTGCCCGAGTCCGTCCCGGAGTCCCGCATCCGCGAGCTGCTGGACGGCGGCATGATCGCCGAGGTCGACGGTGGCGACAGCCCCGACGACAACGACGAGGACGACGACGGCGCCGCACAGACCGGCCCCAGCACGCAGTCGCCGGTGCAGCCCGCCGCGCGGGTCAACGCCCGCTCGTCCAAGGCCGAGCTGGTCGACTACGCGGTCGCGCAGGGCATGGCCCGGGGCGAGGCCGACGCCATGAGCCGGGATGCGCTGCTGGCCCGGTACGTCCGCAAGGGCGAGTGAGACGGCGGCCCGGCGGCCACCGCCCCGTGACCTGCCGCCGGGCCGTCCCCATGCCAGGAAGGAAGTGACTCATGGCGACGCTCGCCACCACCATCCCGCCCGTGCTCACCGCCACTTACACCGGGTCCACCAACCAGGGCCAGGCCGCCGGATGGACGGCGGCCGGTGCCAGCGGTGACCTGATCCCGCTGACCGGGCAGGGCACGATCCTGCGGGTCAAGACTGCGGGGACGGCGTGCACGGTGACGATCGACTCGGTCGCGGCCAGCTCGTACGGGCAGGACCAGAACATCACGCTGGTGCTCGGTGCGACCGACGAGCAGGAAGTGATCATTAAGGCTGACGGCCGTTTCGACCAGGGCGGCGAGAACCGGGGCCGGGTGGCGGTCAGCTACTCGGCGACGACGAACGTGTCCGTCGCGGCGAAGGTCATCCCCGGGAGCCTGTGATGGCTGAGCCGTGGGCGCCGTCGCTGGCTGAGGTCGGCGCGCGGATCCCGACCCGGACCGGCAGCCAGATCAACCCCGGTGACGACGCTCTGCTCGGCACGTTCACCGATAAGACCGTGCCCACCGCCGACCAGGTCCAGCCGATCATCGACGACGCGGTCGCGTCGATCCGGCACGCGGTCGGCACCGTCACCGAACCCCTCTACGAACTGGCGACCGGCGCGGCTGCGTGGCGGGCTGCGGCTGATGTGGAGCTGGCATGGCCCGCGAGGGACGCCGATATCCGCGAGGTCTACGACCGCCTCAACGCCCGCGCCACCCTCGCACTCAAAGCGCTGATCGACGCGAGCCAGGACAGCGGCACCGGAGCCGACGCCACCATGCCCGTCTGGAGCTTCCCCGTGGCAGTGCCCTGGGGCGACGACCTACTTTGAACAGGAAGGACACAAGCATGGCGCCCGTCTACGACTACGTCGCGCTGACCGAGATCTGGCACGGCGGCGTCCGCGCCTACAACCCCGGCGACCCCGTGCCCGCGGAGAACGTGCAGGAGCACGGCTACAAGGTGGGCGAGCAGGTCGCCAAGGCGGGGACCAAGACCGCCGGGAACGCCGAGCGCAACGCCGCCGAGGCCGCCGACAGCGCGGGGCTGACGCCGCCGGTGACGACCCCGCAGGGCCCGGCCGTCGCCGTCCAGCCCGAAGCCAAGCCCGCCGGCAAGAGCAAGGGCTGAGATGCCGCCCCGCGCCGACGACGTCGCTGCCGGGCCGAGCCAGGTCACCGTGCATCTGCGGGACATGGAGCCGACCCTCGGTCTCATCGCTGCGTGTTCGCGGCTGTGCGCGCACCTGACGCCCGCCGCCTACGAAGCCATGGGCGAGGGAGCGCTGGGTGCGTTGCAGCAGGTGCAGGCGATCCTGTGGCGCCTGGAGCACGCACGCGTCGAACCCGTAGCGAAGGGGGAGTGATGGCTCCGGTCGGCGGGTGGCTGCAGTGGAACAACCCCGAACTCCACCGCCTGCTCAACAGCCCGGACGGCGCAGTCGCGCGGGACCTGGCGCGTCGCGGGGTGATCGGTGCGCAGGCCGCCAAGCGCCTGTGCCCCACCAGCCCGCGCGGCTCGGGTGACCGGGGCTCGGGGTACCTGCGGTCGTCGATCGGGTGGGACGTCGGCAAGGACGCGCGCGGCCTGTACGTGGACGTGAAGGCCACCGCCCGCACACCCGACGGCAAGTCCTATGGGCTGTTCGTCGAGTACGGGACCGCGCCCCACGTCATCGAATCCAAGGGCGACTACCCGCTCCGCAACCGCAAGACCGGCCAAGTGTTCGGCCGCCGCGTGCAGCATCCCGGCACCGCGCCTCAGCCGTTCCTGCGCCCGGCGCTGCAGGAGATGCGGGCCTGATGGTCGTCGAGGCCGAGGGCGCCATCAAGGCGTGGCTGAACGGGCGCCTCGACCTGGTCGGCCCCGGCAACCCGATCCAGCTCGGCGCCCACACCGGGCGCCTGCGCTCACCTGGGCGCGGCGCCTACGCCTACCTCCTGCGCATCGGCGGCGCCGCAGCCCTCACCGCTGAGAACCCCGTCGACCAGGCCCGCGTCTCGGCGACGCTGTTCGCCCCCACCAAAGAGGTCGCCTCCCGCGCCGCGGTCGCCTACGCCAACGCCCTGCACGCGCTGGCCGGTGTGCCGACGCCGATGGGCGAGGCGGTCTGCCTGGTGGTCGACAACATCACCGGGCCGCTTGGCATCGACGACCACGAGTCCACCCGCGAGCAGTACCGGTACGTGGTTGACGCGGACTACCTGCTGAAACTCGCGTCCTGATCTCGGTCGCGTAGCGCGGCCACCACCTCCACCACCCGCAACCCGATGGGCTGAAGCAGCCCGGAAGGCGGTTCGTCATGCCCTCCATTGCCGTCGCTATCGACGGTCTCGCGCTCGGCCCGGGGTTCCTGTACTGGGCCCCGCTCGGCTCCAGCGCCCCGGCCAACACCGTGGTCGGCTCGAAGTTCACCGACACCTGGCCGGTCGCGTGGCTGCCCATCGGCGCCACCGACGAAGGCTCCGAGTGGACGTATGAGACCGACACCGACGACGTCGAGATCGCCGAGTCCCTCGACCCCGTCGCGGTCGTCGCCACCGGCCGCACCATCGGCCTGTCCTTCGCGATGGTGAACATCAACGTCAGCAACATGAAGAAGGCCATGAACGGCGGCACTATCACCGTCTCCGGCACCGGCGCCACGACCCTCAACGAATTCGCCCCGCCCGAGCTGGGACAGGAGGTGCGGGCGATGATCGGCTGGGAGTCGCAGGCGAGCGACGAGCGCCTGATCGGCTACCAGGTGTTCCAGACCGGAGAGATCAGCATCGAGCGCCGCAAGGGCGCCGACAAGGCGATGCTGCCCGTGGAGTGGCGCTTCGAGAAGCCGATCAGCGGACCGCCCTTCCGCTACTGGACCGCCGGGACGGTGCGCGGCTGATGAGCAGCAACGTGCACAAGCTCATGGTCGAGGTCGAGCAGGTCCCCGAGACCGGCACCACCACCGACCCCGCCGCCCAGGCCGAACGCGACGCAGCCAAGATGCAGGGCATCTCCGAAGGCGTCGACACCGAAGGCACCATCGAGGTCCTCGGCGACCGCTACCGCGTCGGCGACAAGGTCGGCCTTATGCCGATGATGCAGTTCGCCGCCGCAGCCAAGGCCGGCCTGGACTCCTCCGACATGGACGGCATGGCCGCCATGTACCAGATGCTGCAGGACTGCATCCACGAAGAGGACTGGCCGCGGTTCGAGCGCGACATGGTCGCCAAGAAGGCCGACGAGCAGGACTTCATGTACTGCGTCCAGCGGGCGATGGCGATCATCTCGGCGCGCCCTACCCGGCAGCGCTCCGACTCCTCCAGTGGGCGCTCGCAAACTACGGCCAGCTCGACGGGCTCCTCCTCCGAGGCGGCGGATCCGAGGGCGGAGGGCATGGTGTCGGTGGCCGATCTGGCGCGGGCCTCGGGAGCCTGACACCCCGCCAGGTCTGCAACGTCGCCTACGCCATCCTCGCCGAAGGCCGCGACGAGAAGGAACTCGCCCAGCTCAACAACCAACTGCTCACCCCCATCGATGCCCGCCAGGCCGAGGCCGAGCGGCAACTGCTCGCCGAACTCAACGCGCACCGACGGGGGTGATCCATGGCCCCCCTCGCCGAGGCGTTCGTCCGTGTCCGCGCCCAGGTCGACGACGTGCAGCGGGACGTGTCCCGCACGTTCCGCCGCGCCGGCTCGCAGGCCGGGCAGGAGTTCGGCGAGGGATTCTCCCGGGACTCCAACGGTCGGCTGCATGACCAGTACGGCCGGTTCGTGCGGGAGGCGGGGGAGGCCGGCGGGGAGGCCGGTGACCGGTTCGGTGGCGGGTTCACGCGTGCGATGTCGGCGGGGATGGCGGGCGCGTCCCGGAGTATGCGGGGGCTGCAGGCCGGGACGTCGGCGGGCAGCAAGGCCGTCCTCGGGCTGGGTGCGGCGTCGGCGGGTGTGTTCGCGGGGATGGGCGCGGGCATCGCGGGTGTCGCGGCGGGGATCGGCGCGCTCGGCATCAAGCTCGCGCTCAGCAATGAGCAGCTCAAGGCCACCTTCGAGGACACCTTCAAGGGGATCCAGAAGGAGGCGCAGCAGCTAGCGACGCCGTTCGTCGGGCCGCTGAAGCAGGTCGCCGGCATCATCAAGCAGACCTTCGCGGCGATCGGCCCGGCGCTCGGCAACGCGTTCAAGACCCTCGCTCCGGCGCTGGTGCCGTTGGCGCAGGGCATCTCGCAGATGGTCAAGACGCTGTCGACGGTGTTCCAGCCGATCGCGCAGGTCGGCGCGAAAATCCTGGCCGGTCTTGGCCCGGCGTTGGCGCAGCTCGGCACGCAGTTGGTGGCGTTCCTCAAGCCGATCCTCGCCGCGCTCGATCAAGTGGGCGCGGGCTTGTTCGGGACGTTGATCAACGGGTT
This sequence comes from Spirillospora sp. CA-253888, assembly GCA_050936435.1. GTDB lineage: Bacteria > Actinomycetota > Actinomycetes > Streptosporangiales > Streptosporangiaceae > Spirillospora. The sequence goes on along the minus strand of JBNJMT010000003.1, from coordinate 29,840 downwards.
CGGGCAGATCCTGGTGTCGCTCGCACCGCTGATCGCCACGATGATCCAGGTCGGGTCGACGCTGCTCGGCCCGCTCCTCGGCGCGATCAACACGATCGTCGGGGCGCTGGCTCAGGCGCTGATCCCGGTGATCAAGGCGATCGCGCCGGTGTTCGTGCAGCTCGTCGGGGCGATCGCACCACTGGTGTCGCAACTCGTCAGTGGGCTGTCGCCGATCCTGGTCGCCCTCGCGCCGATCCTGTCGAACATCTTCTCCGTGCTGCAGCCGGTGATATCCGCGCTCATCTCCGCGCTCCAGCCCGTCATCGCCGCGCTGGTGCCGGTCGTGGGGCTGCTCGTCAACGCACTCGGCAAGATCATCCTCGCGGTCGTGCCGCTGCTCCAACCCCTCGGCCAGCTCATCGCATCCCTGGTCAACGGGCTGATGCCGGTCCTCACACCGATCATCTCCCTGATCGCGCAGACCGCAGCCACCATCATCGGCGCCCTCGTCCAGGCCCTGATCCAGTGCATGCCTGCGCTCCAGCAGATCATCCTGTCGATCGCGCAACTGCTGCCGCTGCTGACGCCGCTGATCCCGATGTGGGGCCAGCTCGTCACCGCGATCATCCCGCTCATCCCCATGGTCGTGAACCTCGCGGCCATGCTCATCGGCTACCTCGTCCCCGTCCTGCGCCTGGTCATCACCGTCTTCGTGAAGATCGCCACCACGGTCATGACGTGGCTCCTGCCGATCCTGCAAAAGCTGGTCAGCGTGATCGGCTGGGTTGCTTCCCTGATCCAGCCTGCGCTGACCGGGATCGGTGTGGCGATCCGCTGGCTCGGCACCGCGGCGATGTGGCTATGGACAGCGGCGATCGGGCCCGCGTTCCGGGGCATCGCGGCGGCGGCGACGTGGCTGTGGACGACGGTGATCGTCCCGGTGTTCAACGGGATCCGCGCGGCGATCCAGGTGTCGTGGGGGATCATCCGGCCGATCTTCTCTGCGATCGCAGGCGTGGTGCGGGCGGTCGTCGGGGTCGCGTTCACCGTGCTCAGCAACGTGGTCAAGGCCGCATGGATCTTGATCCAGGTTGCGATCAAGGCCGCGTGGGTCGTGATCCGCGCGATCTTCACCGCGATCCGCGCCTACATCAACACCGTGCTGGCGCCGGTGTTCAGGTGGCTGCTGAACAACGTGGTCAAGCCCGTGTGGAGCGGGATCAGGTCCGCGATCTCCGTGGCGTGGACCCTGATCCGCGGCACCTGGAACGGCATCAAGAACTTCCTGTCGGTCACCCTCGGGCCCGCCTTCAGGACGTTCCGGACCGTGGCGTCCGGCGCGTGGAGCGGCCTACGGTCCGCGATCTCCACGGTCTACAGCTCCGGCATCAAGCCCGTCTTCGACCGGCTCCGCGGCGCACTCAGCACCGTCAAGAGCGCCTTCTCCACCGCCGTCGGCGCCATCAAGACCTCCTGGGACAAGCTCAAGTCCATCGCCAAGGCCCCGGTCAACTTCGTCATCGGCGTCTACAACCGCGGGATCGTCGGCCTGGTCAACAAGTTGGCGGACTTCGCCGGCGTCAAGACCAGGCTGTCCGCGATCCCGCAGCTCGCCGCCGGTGGCACCCTGGCCAACCCCGCGCGCATGGCCCCGATGATGACCCGCGGCCCCATGGCCATCGTCGGCGAAGGCAGACCGGCCCACCCCGAGTTCGTCATCCCGACGGACCCCAAGTACAGAAGCCGGGCGCAAGGTCTGTGGGCGGCGGCAGGCAAGCACCTGGGCGCCGGGGCGAAGCCGGACCGCAAGTGGTTGTCGGGCAGCAACCGGCTCGGCGGCGAGGGCATGACCTTCGCCCGCGGCGGCAGCCTGCAGACCCTCGCGATGGGCGGCATCATCGGCGGGTTCGTTGACTCGGTCAAGAACTTCACGATCGGGAACATCGAGAAGGGCGCCCGCACCCTGCTCGACAAGGTCCTCGGCGGCAACGTCCCCGGCACCGGCATCTTCCGCGACGTGGTCGCCGCGATCCCGAACTGGATCAAAGACAAGACCCTCGCATGGATCAAGAACAAGGTCGCCAGCTTCGGCGGCGGCCCCGCCATGGAACGCGCCCTGGCCTGGGCCAAAACCCAGCACGGCCTGCCCTACCAGTGGGGCGGCAACGGGTCCCCGTCCTGGGACTGCAGCGGGTTCATGTCCGCGATCGAGTCGGTGATCCGCGGGCAGAAGCCGCACCGCCGCTGGGCCACCGCCTCGTTCAACGGCGGCACCCCACCCGGGTGGGTACGCAACGCCAAGTCCGGCTTCATGATCGGCGTCCTGGACAACGGCAACGCTCACAGGAGCCACACCGCCGGGACGCTGCTCGGCACGAACGTGGAGTCGTCGGGATCGGCCGGCGTGCGAGTCGGCGGCGGGGCGCGCGGCTTCAACGACGGCATGTTCCCCGCCAAGTACGGTCTCCGCCTGGCCCGCGGCGGCATCCTGGGGATGCGCACCGCGACCTACGACAGCGGCGGCTGGCTCCAGCCCGGCTACACCCTCGCCTACAACGGCACCGGGAAGCCCGAGCCGGTGGTGTCGCTGGCCCGGGGCGGTCTGCTTCCGGCGCGGTCGCCGTTCGGTGGCGTGCTCAAGCCCGCCAAGTCGCCGTTCGGCGGGAGCCCGCTGGTGCCGGGCAGCGCGCCGTTCCCGAAGGCTGTGGTGGATGCGTTCAAGTCGCTGCGGGGACAGATCGACAGCAGCCTGCTCAAGTCCGTGGACAAGCTGAATGAGTTCTTCAAGAAGCTCAACGACAGCATCCGCAAGACCATGTCGGGCGGCACCGAACGGAAGATGCTGGGCTGGTCGGCGGCCATGCAGAAGGCGATGCTCGCCGCCGCGACCAAGGCCGGCGAGATCTCAACGAAGATCTCCCAGGCCAAGGAGTTCGCCACCAGCGTGGCCGACTCCGCCAAGGAATTCGCGGGCCTGTCGAACCTCACCAACAAGGGCAACGCCGCGGACGTCCTCACCGGTCTGCAGGACCGCGCGGCCAGCCTCACCCAGTTCGCCTCCCAGATCACCCAGCTTCGCAGCCGCGGTCTGGTGTCCGGACTGCTGTCGCAGATCATCGGCATGGGCGCCGGTGAGGGCGGCTCGCTCGCCGCGCAGCTGCTGGCTGCTGATCCCGACACCTTCTCCGGGTTGAACTCCGCGCAGCAGGCGATCGAGCGCGCCACTACCGGCTTGGGTCAGAGTGCTGCGAACGCGATGTTCGACGGCGGCCGCATGGCCGGTCGCGGGTTCCTGTCCGGGTTGCTCGCCCAGCAGGCCGAGCTCAACAAGCTGATGGACTCCCTCGGCAAGAGGTTGACCGCGGGGCTGATGTCCCCGAAGGGAACCAAGGCACCGCCCAAGCTGGTGCCCGCCAAGGGCGTGTTGTACGACTCCGGCGGCTGGCTCCCACCCGGCATCCCCCACAACAAGACCGGCAAGCCCGAGCCCGTCTTCACCGACCGGCAGTGGCAGTCCATCCACGCCCTCGCCCAGCGCGGCGCAACCCGCAACGGCCCGCTCATCGGAGAGGTCCACGTCTCCGAGCAGGTCGACCTCGACCTGGTCGCCGCCAGGCTCCGGTTCCTCGAAGCAGCAGGGAGCTTCGGCTGATGCTGGTCGAGATCAAACTCGTCGACGGCGAACGCGAGTTCCTGCTGCGCCCCCGCCCCGGCATCGCCGACAGCGCGTGGGACTTCGGGTTCCCCGACATCCGCGTCACCAGCGAAGTCCGCACCGACGACGACGGCGAAGACGACACCACCAGCTTCCACGGCGCGTCCGCGATCACCGCCAAACTCCGCCTCTACCAAGGCAGCACCCGCAACATCCTCGACGAACTCCGCGGCTGGTGCGCCCCCGGCCTACGCCCCTACCTGGTCGTCGACGACGACGAATGGACCGGGCCCCGTCGGGTGCGGCTGCGCTGCGACCAGCACTCCGCCCCCATCGAATCCGGCACCGGCGCCATGCGCGATGTGCAACTGGGGTGGAAGGCTCCGGCCGGGCAGTGGGAGGCGCTGGATGAGGTGGAGGTCCCGGATCTGTCGGCGGACATCCCGTCGTCGGTCGGCCTGTCGCTGCCGGTGTCGCTGCCGGTGGCGTTGACGCCGACGCTGTCGGTGGGCGGCGCGACCGTCACCGGGCAAGGCAACGTCGCGGCGCACTTCACGGTGCGGATGTACGGGCCGTGCGCCGCCCCCAGGTTGATCAACGAGACGACCGGTGAGGCGATCGGGTTCACGTCGTCGCTGGTGCTGGGCGCGGGGGAGTACGTCGAGGTCGACACCCGCGACAAGACCGCGCACCTGCTATCGGATCCCGGCATCTCGCGGCTGGACGCGTTCGACTTCACCGCGTCGTCGTGGTGGCAGATCCAGCCCGGCACCCAGCAAGTCCGCTACGCCCCCGCCACCGCGTCCGCAGGCTCGGTCGCACAGATCACCTACCGCCCGGCATGGCTATGAGGAGCAGCGCATGGCGTTGAAAACCCCGGTGTGGATGCAGGCCGGTGTCGGCGACCCGGACATCGAGTACAGCGGCCTGGACCTGCGCGCCTTCCTGCGACGGATCTTGTATTCAGAGGGCGTCCTCTGGCCGGACGTGATCGGCGGCAGCCTGAAGGTGGCCCAGCGCGGCGCCGGCGCGAACTTCTCGGTGGACGTGGGCGCGGGAGCCGCCGCGATCCTGGGCGATGACGTTGCTGACCAGGGCATGTACCTGTGCGAGAACACCAGCACGGTCAACCTCGCCATCCCCTCACCGCCCGGCACCGGGTCCCGCACCCACCGCGTCATCGCCCGCGTGAAGGACAAGCTCCACAACGGCACCTGGTCGACGTACGAGTGGACGTTGGAGGTGCTGGCCGACGGAGGCGGCGGCCTGCCCGCCCTCCCCGCCTCAGCGATCTCCCTCGCCCGCGTAGCCGTGGCGGCAGGCCAGGCGAGCGTGACCAACGCTCACATCACTGACGACCGCGTCAACGCCTCCCTGTTGGCCGGACAGTTCCCCAACGTGGCAGGCGACGCGTTCCGCATGCCCAACCCCCGCCCCGGCGAACCGACCTACCGCACCGACCTGGGCGGGTTCGAGTACCACAACGGCAGCAGCTACCGGTTCCTCGAAGGCAAGCCCGGCCCCGACCAGTTCGCGCGCAAGACCGCCGACGAGACCGTCAACAACTCCAACACCTTGCAGAACGACAACCATCTGGTCGTCGCGCTGGCCGCGAACGCGACCTACGTCGTGGACCTGATGCTGATCTACGAGTCCGCCAGCGCCGTCCCCGACCTCACCATCGGGTTCTCCATCCCAGCGGGCGCCACCTGGAAATGGGTCCCGCGCGGCCTGTCGCCGACCGACGCCGAGCAGTCCACCGGCCAGCAGGCCGGCTACATCCGCATGCCGCTGGCCACCGGCACGACCTCCCGGTCGATCGGTACACAGGCGGGCCAGGAGCTGGTGGTGACGCCGAAGGGGATCATCCGGACCGGCGGCAGCGCAGGGAACCTGCAGCTCATGTGGGCGCAGACCACGCAGACCGCTGAGAACACCGTGATCAAAACCGACTCGCACATGCACGCACGCAGGGTCGCGTGAGGAGTAGCCGATGCCGTTCACTACTGCGACCCGCGACGCCGTCATGGACGGCACCTCGATCGCGGCCCTGTGCACCCACGCCAGCCTGCACACCGCCGACCCCACCACGACCGGCGGCAGCGAGGTCGCGGGTGGCTCGTACGCGCGGGTCGCGATCACCTGGGCCGCAGCGTCCGGCGGCACCAAGACCCTCACGGGATCGGTGACGATCAACGTGCCCAGCGGCACGACCATCACCCACTTCGGCCTGTGGTCGGCGCTGGCTGCCGGGACGTTCCGGGGCGGCGGCACCCTCAGCGCCTCGCAGTCCTACCCGACCGGCGGCACCTACGCCCTCACCATCACCGTCACCTCGACCTAGGAGCATCTGTGGCATTCACTGATCAGGCGGCGCTCGCTGACGTGCCGGAGTTCCGGACGCGCGTGCGGGTAGCGGTGGCGACGGCGGCCGTGCAGATCATGGGCGAGGCCAAGGACGGCAAGAGCGACGCCGAGTTCGGGCGGCGCCAGGCGCTGGCCTACGAGGTGCTGCGGTCGGCGGCGTCGGGACCGCTGCTGGAGGCGTTCGTCTGGGCTGTGGTCGCCAACCCTGCGATCACATCGGGCAGCACGGACTCAGACATCCAGTTCACGATCAACAGCTCCTGGGGCGACCTGGCGGGCGTGAGGACCGGCGACTGATGGCCAAGTCCGGATACTCCGCGATGACGGGCGCAGCCGTGGCGCTGGCCGCCGGGACAGCCAAGTCGGTGCTTGGCGTTCGCGGGAACGCGGCGTTCGGGATCGACCTGAAGAAGTTCACCGTCAGCTTCGACGGGACGAGCGCGTCCGCTACGCCGGTGCTGGTGGAGATCTGCTACGCAACCTTCGCCACCAACGCACCTGGCACCAACAGCACGTCGGTGACCCCGCAGCAAAACTACGGCCGCGCCATCGCCCACGGCGTCACCGCCGCACGGAACTGGACCTCAGAGCCCACCGTCCTCACCGTCGCCCGCGAACTGCTGCTGACGCCGGCGGGCGGGGTGGTCCTGTACGACTGGCCGCTCGGCGACACCCCCGACTCCGCCGCCTCGGAGGGGTACGTCATCCGCTGCACCGCGCCCGCCGCCGTGAACGTCCGCGGCGGCTTGTGGTGGGAACGCTGCTAGATGGTCACCTCGATCGGCGCCGCCGCCGGTGGAGCGAACGCCACCAGCATCGACCTGACCTGGCCGACCGTGCAGGCGGACGACGTGGCGGTCCTGTTCTGGCTGATGAACAACAGCACGACCGCCAGCAATCCCGCGGGCTTCACGCTGCACGAGTCCCTGGACGGCGACTCCGGGTCGATGAGGATGCGGTTCCAGTCCGCCATCCTCACTGGCTCCGAGACCGGCACCCTCACCCTGACCGGCGACACCTCCAACCGCATGTCCGCGGTGATGGCGGTGTACCGGGGCGCGCACCCCACCTCGCCCATCGACACCTGGGCCACCCGAGATGAGGGCGTGGCGGGCATCACGCACGCGTGCCCGCAGGTGGTCACGGGGTTCGCGGACTGTGTGATCGTGACGGCGGCGGGGGAGCGCGCCACCTCCGGCACCACCGGGTGGACAGCGCCGACCGGGTACACCGAGCGGGCCGACTCCGACAGTGCGGCGGTCGGCACCGGCGGCACGATCTGCGCGCTCGCCGACGACGGCCTGGCCACCTCACGGTCTGCAGGGACCGCAGTGACGCCGCCCGCTTGGGCCAGCGCCAGCGGGTTCTCGTCGGCGAACGTGCTGACCTGGACGGTCAGCGTCCGGCCCCTTGAGGTGGGGCGTCCGGCGCGGCTAGTGGCGGCGGTGCCAGCGGCGCTGCAGCGCGCGGCGTCGTGGTAAGGGGGTAGCCGATGGCACGCCTGGGGCGCGGCCAACCGAACCGGCCCGCCGTCATCCGGCCTCTGGCGAGCGGCCCGCCCGGCGGCACCGGCACCATCGACGTCGCCTTCGCGCTGACGGGCACCGGGACCAAGCACGCCACCGGGACCGGCACGCTCGCACTGGACACCGCCCTGTCCGGGACCGGCACCAAGACCGCCAGCGGGTCCGGCACAGTCGATGTCGCCTTCGACCTGTCGAGCACGGGCGAGCAGGACATCCCGTTCAGCCGGCCCGCACGCCCGCGGCTGCGGTGGCAGCTTGTGGCGGGGCCGAGCAGCGGCGGCTACGACACCTCCCTCACCCGAGCCAAGGGCCGCCGCCTGGGGTTCAAGCTCACCGAGGCCGATGAGCTGGCGTTCTCGGTGGACGGCCGCACGCTGGACGCCGGGGCGCTGGAGGAGCTGACCACCGATGTGCACGCCCTGTGGACCGACGTCGGGGGCACGACCCACATCCTGACCCGCTGCCGCGTCGGAGCCACCAGCGACGACTGGGAGTTCGGCGAGCGGCACACCACCAACATCACCGGCTTGGACTACCGCGCCATCCTGGCAACGCGGCGTCTGTACTCCAACTCCCAGCTCGTATGGACCGGCGTCGACCAAGGTGAGATTGCGTGGGGGCTGGTGACCCAGACGCAGATCCGCACGGCCGGTGACCTCGGTATCGCCAAAGGCTGGGTCGGCACCACACCGACCGGCGTGACGCGGGACCGCACCTACGAGGCGGGCGACTCGGTCGGCGAACGGGTGGATGAGCTGGCCGAACTTCTAGGCGGGTTCGACTGGGACATCACCCCCGTGTCGGCGTCCGGCCTGCGCATGGACGTCTGGTACCCCCAACGCGGCGTCGACCGCGGCGTGGTCCTCATCGCTGGCGGCCTGGTCGCCAAGCTTCACCGCGAACCGAACGTCAAGGACTACGCCAACGCCATCCGCCAGACCGGCGCGTCCGGGTTGTCCGCCCAGGAGCTAGAAGCCCCGGACCTTGCTGGCCGTCCAGAGGGACGCTGGGACGCCGTCTACGGCGACGACGGCCTCACGACGCAAGCGGCGCTGAATGATCGCGCGGCATGGCAACTGGAAGCCGCGCAGGTGCCGCCGGTCACCTACACCCTGACGCTCCGGGCAGGCGCGTGGCAGGGGCCCGAGCACATCTGGCTCGGCGACACGGTGCGCCTCATCGTCCAGTCCGGGCGGCTGAACGTCGACACGACGCTGAGGGTGTTCGAGATCGACATCACCCTCGGCGAGTCCGGCGAGGAGACCGTCGACATCACCATCGGCGGGCCCAAGCCCGACTACCGGCGCAGGCCGACCGCGTTCGAGCGGCGGCTCCGCAACCTGGAACGACGCTAGAAGGGGGAACGGATGTCGATCATTCAGCCGGTGCATCTGCGGTACGGCTACAAGGCAGGGGATCAGCCGCAGCCCATCCCGGTGGTGAACCGGCACGTCGGCGGCGAGGGTCGACAGGTCTGGTTCTCCGAAGATCTGGAGGATCCGGCTGGTCATCACGCCAACGGCGGCGGCGTCTCCCTGATCAACGGGCCGGGGGACGCGCGGGGCTATGACGTGTGGGGCACGGTGTCGCTGTGGGTGCGGGACCTGTGGGCTCCCGACGCCGAGCACCGCACCGAGTGCCAGATGTGGATGTCGCTGTGTTCGGTCAACGCTGACGGCGGCTCCGGGCCGACCGTGCGCACGTTCCCGGCGCAGGAGTGGTACGCGCCGATCCAGCACGACGACCTGGTCTGGGACTCCAGCGGTGACGTGGTGACCGACGCGGCCGGGCACTCGCCCTCCACCAAGCACGTCGTGTTCCCGGTGCAGCCGCTGCACGTCCCCAGCAACCGCCGCCTGCGGGTGCACATCTGCCAGTTCCACGACAACCCCAACGTCCCCGGCTACGACCTGCCCTACCCCGGCCACATCCTGCGCGCCTGGGCCGACCTGCTGGCCGTGCCTCGGTGAAGGGAACCCCTTGGCCGGAGTTGCTGGCCGGAGGTTTCGCCACGGCCCTGGTCGCCACTTTGGCGTGGGCGGTCCGGGCGATCCTCACCGGCGGCATCGTCGCGCGGTCAGTGCTGCAGGACGAGAAGGAGCGGGCCGACAAATGGGAGGCCGCATGGCGGGAGGAGCGAGCCAGGGTCGACGCGCTGGAGGGTCGGCTCACCGCGATAGCCGAAGGCACGGAACTGAACACCCAGCTGCTGTCGTCGCTGATGGATCGGGCGAGCCGGCGATGAAGTGGCCTTGGAAGCGGTGCCGTGACCAGCCTGAGCATGAGCGCGCGGACAAGGCGTTGGAGCAGTCGGCGGAGCGGTTGCGGGAGACGCGCCAGCGGGATGAGGCGGCGCATCGGCTGGCGGAGCGGATCAGGGCGATGCGTGCCCGGAACCATCTGGCCGAGGCGATCGAGCGAGCTTTGAGGGAGGGCCGGTGATCCAGATGATAGGGACGGTCGGCCTGGTGGTGGGGGCGGTGGCGGCGACGTTGTTCTGCGCGCTGTACCACTTGTCGGCGCGGTGGTGGCGGTCGGAGGAGGGCTGGCACCTGATGTCGTTCACCGGCGCGATGGCGTTGGTGTTCAACTTCGTGGCGATCCGGACGCTGGCAGTGCCGCCCAGGCCGGTGTCGCTGGGGCTGGGGATCACGCGGGCGGTGATCTACTGCACGGTCGCGGCGCTGCTGCTGTGGCGGCTGTGGCTGCTGTACCGGGTGCAGATCCGGCCGGGCATGAAGCGCGAGAGGAGCAGGCAGTGACCGACCCTGACCTGGACGTCGTTGAGATTGAGGTGTCCCCGGTGCCGGAGCCGGAGGAGCCGGAGGCGGGCGTGATCGACGAGGACGACTACACCGAGGGGCGCGGATGACGGACGCGCCCTACGACAGCACGGCCGACACGCTCAAGCACGCCTTGCGTGTCGGTGAGCTGATGGCGCAGATGATCCGGGAGTTGGTCGACCGGTCGCTGAGCCACGACCGCAGCAAGACCGAGGACCCCGAGCTCGCCGTCTTCAACGAGTTCACGCCGAAGCTGCGGGACTCCACCTACGGGTCGGAGGAGTACAAGGGCTACCTCGCCGAGATGCGGGTCGGCTTGGACCACCACTACGCCGCGAACCGCCACCACCCCGAGCACTTCGAGGACGGCGTCTCCGGCATGACGCTGGTGGATCTGATCGAGATGCTGGCGGACTGGCGTGCCGCGACCGAGCGCCACGCTGACGGCAGCCTGGTCCGCAGCCTGGCGATCCAGAAGGAGCGGTTCGGGATCTCCGACCAGCTTGAGGCGATCTTGTGGAACACCGCCCGCCACTTCGGATGGCTAGACGGCCAGCGGTGCGGCGCGACCCACACCGCACCCGACGGCACCGACATGGTCTGCAACGTCTTCGTGGATCAGCCCGGCGGAACGCACAAGGGCAACCACGCCGACGGTCTCTACGAGGCTTACGACTGGGAGGCGTGAGACGTGAAGTTGGAGAAGAGGTCGTCGTTTGGGTGGCCTGCAACCGCCGCCGGGTATGCGCCGTGCCTGAACGGGATCGTCTGTCACTACGACGGCTCGCGGCAGAACCTCGCGGCCAAGGACCACTCGGCGTGCCAGCTCTACTGGCGCAACACCCGCCGCTTCCACATGTCGTCGGCTCGGGGCTGGGCCGACATCGGCTACAGCTTTGCGGTGTGCCCGCACGGCGTGGTGATGGAGGGCCGGGGCTGGCAGCGCGCACAGGCCGCTCAGCCCGGGGGCAACACGACGTGGACGTCCGTAACGTTCTGCTCCGGCGACGGCGAGGAACCCACGACCGCGCAGCTCAACGCCTTCAAGGAACTCCGCGCGTGGCTCCGCTCGAAGGGCCTCGGCTCCGCGATCAAGGGCCACCGCGACTTCATCAGCACGTCGTGCCCCGGTGGGGTGCTGTACCAGATGGTCAAGAGCGGGGCGCTCCTCGGCGCCCCCGAGCAGGAGGACGACATGGCTCTGTCCGGCGACGACGTCAAGAAGGTGTGGACCACCGACGGGATCATTGAGTCCCCGCCCGACAACGCGGCGGCGGGCAACAAGTACTGGACGCCCGGCTCCTACCTGGTGTGGGGGTACCGGCAGGGCCTGGCCACCCAGAACAAGGTCACCGAACTGGAGACCAAGATGACCGAGCTGGCCGACAAGCTCAGCGCAGAGATGGCCGAGATCAAGGCGCTGCTCCAGCCCAAGGAGTCCTGACCGTTGCGCGTGCATGAGTGATGGACTTCCCGACTGCTTGGGGGATCGCTCGCGCGGTACCGGTCTCTGATCACGATCCGCGATGCAGCTACGCCCAGACGACTGGCGGCCTGCTGTGTGACTGCCACGTGCTCACGCAGCATCCGCAGTACCTCGCCGACTACGCCGATGAGGAGTAGCCGCCCAGGTTACCGACGTCGGTAACCTCGCCGACCTGCCTTTTCCGGCGGTCGCCGAAGAACCCCACGACCATCTACGCCCCGGCTGTGTCCGGGGCTTTCGCATGCCTGGAGTCCCATGACGATCTCTCGCTGGCGTGCTGCGACCGCCGCGCTCCTGCTCACCACGTCCTGCGGGGCCGTGGCCGCCAGCGCTCCGATCGCGTCCGCCACGACGTGCCCCACCCCGACCGTCACCGTCACCAGCGAGGCGCAGCTCGCCACGGCGCTCGCCACCGCGCACCCGGGCGACTCCATCTGGCTCGCCGACGGCACCTACGACGGCAACAACCAGCCGGGCAGCGCATGGCGCGCGACCACACCGGGCACCGAGGCCGCACCGATCTGGCTGTGCGGCGGGCCCGGAGCCGAGCTGACCAACGACGGCTACCAGGGGTCGTACGCCCTCCACCTCGACGGCGCCTCCTACTGGAGGGTCTCCGGGTTCACGGTCAGGTGGGCGCAGAAGGGCGTCGTGGTGGACGCCTCGCACCACGTCGAGATCACCGGCCTCACCGTCCACGACCTCGGCGACGAAGGCATCCACCTGCGCCAGCACACGACGGACTCGCTGGTCAGCGGCAACACGATCCACAGCACCGGGCACAGGCGCGACAAGTTCGGCGAGGGCGTCTACATCGGGTCGGCACAGGCCAACTGGAACGCCCTGACCGGCGGCCAGCCGGACCGCTCCGACCGCAACACCGTGATCGGCAACACGATCTTCGGGACCACCGCCGAGCCCATCGACATCAAGGAAGGCACCACCGTCGGCACCGTCTCGGGCAACCAGCTCGACGCCGGATCGCTCACCGAGGACGGCGGCGATAGCTGTGTCGACGTCAAGGGCAACGACTGGGTGATCTCGGGGAACACCTGCACGAACTCGGCGGGCGACGGCTACCAGACCCACCGCAACAAATTGATCAAGTTGGGCTTGGGTGACTGGGGCTTCCGGGCCGAGTTCACCGGCAACACCGCCACCCTCGCGGCCGGAGCCCGCAACGGGTTCTGGATCCACGACCACCAGTACGTCCAGGCGGTCGTGCGCTGCAACAACTCTGTGACCGGCGGCATCGGGTTCGCCAACGTCACCTGCACACCGTGACCAAGGAGGTCGCTATGTCCGCACCTGTCGAAAGCAAGGTGACCGCTGCCAGCGTGGGTGCGCTGGTCGGTGGGTTCCTGGTCGGGTGGATCGTGCTGGAGGTGCCCGCGCTCGCGGGGCTGGCCGACCCGCTGCAGGCCGCCATCGCCGCGGCCGTCACCTCGGGCGTGACGTTCGCGCTGGGGTGGCTGGCCAAGCACACGCCCCGCCCGCCGGAGCCGCCGCTCACGTAACCTGGGACAGCCGCGCACACCTGGGGGGTGGGGCGCGGCCACCGGCAGGGTGCGCACGCCGGTCGCCTTCGTGGCCAAGGTCTCTCGGGGCCCGCACAGCGGCAGGACGCGCACGCCGCACGCCCTCACGGGCCAAGGGACTCACGGGTTCCCGCGCATGAACGCCCCGCTCTCCTTCGGGAGGGCGGGGCGTTTCGTCATGTCCAGGCGTACGATCAGCAGTACGGCAGGGCGCGCACGCCGTTCACCGGCTCCGGCTGGTCAAGGTCCTTCGGGTTCCCGCGTACAGAACCGCCGCTCTCTCCCGATCAAGAGCCCCAGGGCTCAGGGAGAGAGCGGCGGTTTCGTCGTGCCCGCAGGTCAGGAGAACTCCCGGATCTTCGCGCGGACCTTCGCCAGCCCCATCGATCCCTGGTCGGTCACCGGCATGTTCCACTCCACCAACGACCCGTCCGGATTCGCATACCCCAGCCACCCGCCCCGAGCCGGGATGTCGAAGGTCTCCACCGCAAGCTCCGCACGCCGCGGCTGAATGGGGGAGTCACCGCCGAGCTGGTTCACCGCACCCACCCACGGCGCGTTCCCACCCGAGTCGGCGTTGGTGATGGTCTGCCCGTTGCCCTTCCACTGCAGCCCGCCGTTCCCCGCGCCGGCCAGGACCGCGTCGGCCTGGTCGACCGCCTCGACGCGCAGGGAGATCGCGGCGAACCATCCGTTCTCGGGGCCGTCGACTCCCTTGTAGGGGCCGCGGTGGTAGAGGACTCCGGTGGGGGTGATGCGGAGTTTGTGGCCGCCGGTGCCGGTGACTTCGGCGGGCTTGCCCCACGGGACCTGCTTGTTCTGGGGCGTGGTCGTGCTGGGCTTGGCGCTGGGTGTGTCGGGTTGGGTGGCGGCGTTGTTGCTGTCGCCGCAGCTTGTGAGGAGGAGGGTGGCCGCCGCAGCGGTGATCACGATGCGTCGCATGGCGGGCACGGTACGCGCGAAGTCGATGGCTGTCCCGGCATGGCAGGAACCGGACGGCCGGTAAACCGAAGACGGGCCAAGACCGACAGACACCGCACCTGCGGCCCGTCCACCTCGTAGCCTGGAACGGTGACCGTTCGCGCCTGGGGGGTGGGGGCGGTCATGAGAAACGCCCCGCGCCCGACGGTCTCAAGCCGCCAGGTCGGGGCGTTTCTCGTTGCCCGCAGGTCAGGCGACCTGGGCGCGGGCGCTCTCCTGGAGGAGTTCGTTGGTCATCGCGACGATCTTCGGCGTGAACTTGCCCTTCCCGCACACCACCCCGGTTGCCTTCTCGTTGGGCGCCAGCGTGGTGGTGTCGATCTGGTCCTCGTAGGAGCCGAGCGCGTCGGCGGCCTCGTGCTTCTCGCCGGCGGTGTCGACCAGCGAGAAGTACATGGGGTTGACCGCGAGGTTCTTGCCCTTGCGCTGGTTGGTGACGACGACCTTCACGCACGAGAGCTTCTCGCCGGAGTGCAGCACGGACGGTTTGAACGGCGTGCGCTTGGCGGCGAGCTTGACCGTGACGGGCTTGGCGGCCTTGCCCTTGGCGGCGGAGGTCTTGTTGCCCTTGTCGGCGCCCTGCACGGCGGTGGGTTCGGTGCCGGTCTCGCATGCGGCGGCGAGGGGGAGGGTGAGGGCCGCGATGGCGGCGAGGATCATGGGGCGCTTGATCACGAAGTGCTCCCGGCGTTAGGGGGTGGGATGAGTGAGACGCGGGTCACTTGGGATCGGTTCACTCAAAGTTCACTAGTGATCATGGAGCGTCACCCGTCGCAGGGTGCGGGCACAATACACGCCGTCCGTGCGGAGTGTCCGGGGATGGCGCGATGTGGACGGCCAGCCGGTGGAGCGAGTGCCCTGGGCTGGGTTCGAACCAGCATCTGCTCACTCAAGGGCTCACGCCCCAGGCCCGAGTCAACGGGCGCGTTCCGGGCCGATGCCCGCGCCTCTACCAGTTGGGCTACCAGGACAAGTTCCAGCGTACGCCGGGGAGGGACGGGCGCGCCGAGCCTCGCGTGACCGTGGACCGGCGCGCCCTGACCTGACCTCCTACACGAGATCCCTCGCAGGCTACGGCTACTGGCGGGTACTCGTCTACATACGTCTACCTACGAAGGTATTCGTAGATCGACAGCTAAGATCGTTTCGGTCCGTCTACCGTCGCGCTGTGACCGTGGACCATGACTCAGACACCCCTGTCTACGTGCAGATCGCACGACAGATCAAAGCGCGCATCGACGCAGGCCAGATCGCCCCTCGCCGCAAGATCCCCTCGGAATCCGCGATCGTCCAAGAGTTCGGCGTCGCCCGCGTGACTGCCCGCAACGCGGTCAAGTACATGCGCGAACGGGGCTGGGTGTACACCGTTGCCCAGCGAGGCAGCTTCGTCGCCGACCCGCAGCCCGACAGCGAACCGGCCGCCGACCAGTAGCCGACGAGCGGGGCGGGGTCACTCGATGTTCTGTTCGCCGACGTGGCGACCAGCGGCGTCACGGCCCACGAGGCGGACATCGCTCCACATCAGGTTGTTGCGCAGGTTGATCGCCGCGACCCACGCCTGATGCCGGTCGGTAAACCAGTGATCCCCGCCCGGGGACAGCGACTCGTGGGGTTCGCCGGGCTGCCTCGGCACCCACGTGTCCCCGTCCTTGCTGGTCTGGACCTGGAACGCGGTTGCGCCCTCGATGCGGATGCCGTCCATCATCGCGGGGCCTCGCCCTCGATGAGGAAGGACAGCTCGTTCACCGCTCGCAGCGCGGACAGGTGCCGGATCAACTCGGTCACGTCCGTGGCCAGCCGCTGAGCGGTGCCCAGCGAGAGCGCGTTGGCCGGGTCGAGGTCGGCGGCCTTCGCCTTGATGCCGCGGATCGTGGCCTCGGCCTGCCGGGTGTGCTCGTCGCGGATGAGCTGGTAGGCGCGGACAGCGAGCGGGTCGGGCGCGGTCATGGCGACTCCTTGGGGGATGCATTGAGGGTAGGGCGGGGCGGGTGTGTGGTGGCTCAGTGTTCGATGACGCGGAACGCGGTCTGGTCGACCTGCTCCACGTGGGCGGTGACGGTGGTGGTGTGGGGGTTGTCGAGCCATCCGGATTCGTTGAGTGCGGTGGTGGCGGCGTCGCGGGTGGGGTGGAGGGTCGGGCGCTGGTGGGCGGCGCCGGGGACGGTGAGCCAGTGGCCGTCGGTGCTGAGGGTGCCGTAGGTCCAGCCGGTCCGGTTCTGCATGGCGATCGTTTCCTCCAGGTCAGGCGGCGAGCATGGTGGCGGCGGCGCGGTGGTCAGGCGTCCAGGTCGGCGAGCATCTCGGTGATGGCCTGCTCGACCGCTCCCTCGTGGCTGACCTCGCGGTAGTCCAGCAGGCCGCTGCCGGCGGCCGGCCAGATCCAGATGGTGTAGCCGCCGGAGTGGTTGGCCTCGGTCTCGATGCGGCGGCCGCCGTCGATGCGGGTGACGGTGCTGGTCACGGTGGGCTCCTTCAGGTGGGTCAGGCGGCGAGGGTGAGGGCGGGGCGTCCGCTGGTGAGGTGGTCCATGGCGTCGGCGGCCACCGTGAATCGGCGGGGGCGTCAGCGCTCTACGCGCTCAAAGGGGGCGTCGGGGTGGGGGTACAGCGGGGTCTGGTGGGGGTTCCATCCGCCGAGGTGTGCCACGTCGCTGCGGACGATGAAGGCGGAGGCGCAGTCCTCGGGGTTCTGGCCGACCGTGTATTCGTAGCTGCCGGGCATGTACTGGTGGCGGGCGATGACGTGGGCGGCGTCTTCGTGGGACAGCCACCATGCGCGGGCGGCGGTGCGGGTGGGTTCGCGGCGCAGGACGCCGTCGTCCATGTCGCACACCAGCCAGTCGACTCTGGTCATCGTGGTCACCGCTCCTGGTGCGGGTGGGCTGGGGTGGCGACCCAGTCGCGCTGGTGGTGGGTTCGGCAGGTGCGGTAGTTGGTCCAGTGGTGGGCCGTCCAGGTGACGTTGATGAGTCCGGCGCGCTCCAGGACGCGGATGGTTGCGGCGCTGACGCCGTCGTAGGCGTACAGGTGGCCCTCCTGGCGGACCCTGTGGAGCGCTGCGGCCTGCGTAGGCGTCAGCTTCTCGCTGGCCATGGCCGTCAACACGCCTCCTTGATCGGTGGGGTTGGGCTGCTGTTCGTGGGCGTCTGGCGTCCTGCCCCGGGTCGGTGCGAGACCGGCCCGAGACAGGAGGTCAGCGGTTCCAGCCGGACCGGCCGAGCACCCGCGCCTTGGGCTTGTCCATCGCGCCGCGCGCCAGGAACTCGGCGATGTCCCGCGCGTCCTGCTCGGCGTCCTTGGTCTCCAGCAGACCGGCCTGGCGCAGCGCGGCGAGGACGGCGTCCTTCATCAAGCGCGGGTGGGCGCTGCTGTTCTCGGCGTCGGTGAGGCGGAACAGCATCACGACGTCGCCGATCTGGGCGCCGGTGGCGGTGGTGACGTCCTCGTTCATGCGGTCTCCCTGGCTGGTGGCGGTGCTCGTCTTCGTCATGCCTCGACTGTACAACGAGTCGTCTTGTACAAGCAAGCGCTAATCGGAATCAGCTACGATGTACGCATGGAAGCGATCCCCGACACCATGGCCATCAGCGACGCACGCGCCAACCTCACCGACGTCGTCAACGCCGTCCACCTCCAAGACCGGACCGTCCTCCTCCACCGCAGGAACAAGCCCCAAGCACTCCTCGTCCCGCCCGACCTGCGGGAACTCATCGAGGCACTAGGCGGACTCGACCAGGTGCGCAGCGTCCTGCGCGAAGCCCGAGGGGCGAGCGGGACATGACCACGGTGCAGCTCGTCGGCGGCCCGCTCGACGGCGAGGAACACGACCTCGACCCCAGCGAAGACGGCGCGTACATGGTCGTCCCCGGGGCAGAGCAGCGCGCCGTCTACGAACCCGACCCTGCTGGCGATCCGGCCCGGTGGCTGTTCCGCGGGTGGGTGCCCTGACGGAGGGGCGGTAGATGTTCATGCGGGCGCTGTGCCGCGCGGTAGTTCCTGCCGCCTCTGGACGCCGCTGAGACGGCGGAGTTACGGTGGCGGCCAGACAGCCTTGGCATCCGGACCGACCCGCTTCTTCCCGGGGCGTGACGTTCCGGTCCCGACCGCGGTGGCTCACCGCCGCGCGAGGGAGGCGCGACAGCCCGTCCCCGATGACTCGGGGGCGGGCCGTTGTGGTTCTAGGGCCGGGGTTATCCACACCCTGCGCACACCCCACCCGCACAGCTCGCGCGCTGCTTACGGTCGCGGCATGGACATCGACATCCTCACTGCCCTAGCCACCCTCGCCCAGACCGGCATCGCGTTAGCCGGCGTCGCGCTCGCCTGGCGCCAGCAGAGATGACAACGGCCCGCCTCCCGATGGGGGCGGGCCAGGACTTCGCGCGTTCCGCTTGCCGCCGGCAGGAGCGCGGCCTACCGTGCTTGTTGTCCCCGCCTACGCGGGGATGGCTCAACCTTCACGTGTCTGGTCGTGTCGACGAGATGCTGCTCCCCGCACACGCGGGGATGAGGGCCCCGACCTGCTTGACTCAGGTCGGGGCCCTTCTGCGTGCTCACCCCTGGGTGCGGTCGTGCTTGGCGACGATGTCTCCCCACTCGGTGTCGGCCTCCTCGATGGCCCGCGTGATGACGCCCCGGGTGCGCGACCAGGCGTCGTGCTCGTCCTTGGAGTCGGTGAGCTGGACCTCCGCGACGAACTCGTCGTCGACCAGGCGGATGTTGTCGGGCCGCAGCAGGTCGTTGATCAGCGCCCGGTAGTCGGCTGCGATGGCGTCCAGGTTGTAGGCGTCCTGCGGCTCCACCTCGGACAGCGCGTCCTCCGGGGTGGTCTGGCCAAGGGTGTAGTCGGACCAGGTGCCGCAATGGATCGTCTTGATGGCCATGTCAGTTCTCCTCGCTGGTGGCGGTCTCGACCTGGACGCTGGGGATCATGTTGGTGGGGACGGGGGCGCCGTTCTCGTCGACGACGCGCCAGCCGGGGTGGCCGTTGTTGGGGAACGGGATGCCGAGCGCGCCGTGCTCGGCGGCCAGGCGGCGGAGGCGTTCGGCCTGGCTCGCGCTGCCCGTGCGCAGGACCACGATGCTGGGGTCTTCGGGGATGAGGCGGGCGGCGGGGCGGCGGTCGTAGTGCATGATGACGATCTCGTCGCCGGCCTTGGCGCTGTCGAGGGTGTCGGCCCAGTTCTTGCGGACCTCGGAGGACTTCATGTGTCGGGTTGCCATGACCCAAGAGTCGTACAAGTTGTACAACAATTCAAGGGTCAGAACGGAACCGGTCTAGATCACGCCGTCAGCAGGGCGCTGACCAGGTGCACCGTCGACTGCCCAAGCGTGCGCCGATGCGCTGGCGGCTGCGGTCCGGCCGACGCCTACAGCCCGGCGCGGTGCATGGGGTTCTTGGCCCACCGGTCGACGTCGCGGATGTAGCGCAGCACTGCCGTGGACCCGTCGGTCCACCGGCCATGCCGCGTGATCGCCACCAGATCCGCACCGCCGAGGTAAGCGCCGGTCGCGCCACCCGCCCGCAGACTGTGGCCACGGATCGTCGCAGGGTCCAGGCCGGCTCGCTCTGCGGCTCGCGTAACCACTCGGCTGATGCTCTGCCCACTGAGCCGCCCACGGACGTTCCCGTGCTGGTCGATCTGGCGGATCAAAGGACCGGTCGTGATCTGGTACTCGGCCAGGATCTGGAGCCACGCGCGCACGAGGCGGACCGGGCAGGTCTCGGGGTCGGAACCATAGGGGATGGCGACCGAGGACCCATCGGAGAGGTGGTCGGTCTTGGACATGCGGACCATCACTTCAAGGCCATGGGTGGCCTCGGTGACGTCGGAAATGTTGAGGGCTTCCAGTTCGCTGCGGCGGGCCATCATCGCCCAGCCCAGGACCAGCACGACGCGGTCGCGGGCGACTGTCGCCGGCGGCCGCCACTCGCGTCGGCGCGGATCGTCGGTGGGCGACTGGCAGGCGGCGACCATGGCGCGGAGCTGTTCGATCTGCACGGCCTCGGCCCGGCGTTCGTTGGCCTGCCCCGCTGCGGCACGCTCGGCGCGGTAGGACTTGATGACGGCGCGGGCGGCGAGGGCGTCGGGTTGCGCGTGGCCGTTGAGGCGGTGGATGACGCGGACCACCGAGATCGAGCGGCTGATCGTGGCCGGGGCGCGTCCTTGGTCGGCGCGGGCGGAGGCGTACTCGGCGAGCGTCTCGTCGGTGGCGGGGAGCGCGGTGCGGCCCGTCGCGGTGCACCAGGCGGAGAAGTGCGCCCAGTCCTTGGTGTAGGCGCGGCGGGTGCTTTCGGGGACGGAGGCGGAGATCCGGTCGGCGACGCGGCTGGAGACGGTGTCATTGAGATCGGGTTCGGCCGGCTGCGGGAGGGCGGCCTCCGCAGAAGTAGTTGCCACGACAATCAGATTACGCTTCGCCGATGACATACCGCTCGGTCTCCTTCGTCCCGCTAAGACAAGATTATCGGTCGTTGATCAAGGTGATGTGAGGAACGCTCACGTTCGGGGGTGTAAGTGGTGAACGCGGGTTTGGTCATGACGTGAGTAGCGTCACCGGACCATGAGAAATGCTCGCGTTCTGCGCGTCATGAGCGACCACCTATTGACTCGTGACAGCGACCGGTGAGAGCGAGTCAGCAGTCACCTCGACTTCACTCATGACGCCGCCTCCGCGCCGGTCGGTTGCACGAGCAACGAGTCGAGCGCGGCCTTGGCGACGGCCTCGCCCCAGCCAGTGAGGTCGACGTACCGGGTCGGCCTCCTCCCCGAGGCCACCACCGGGCGGACCGACAGCAGGCCCTCGGCGACGAGCCGGTCCAGCATCGGGTACACCGTGCCCTGCGGCAGACCGGTCTCCCGGACGAGCGCGTACCCGTACCAGGCGCGGTCCGGCTCAGCGAGCATCCTCGCCAGCACCCGCAGCGCTTCGAGCGTGAGACGGGGCGGGGCCGGGGGCGGAACGATCGTCACGGTCACAGGCTCACTCACCGCGCGCCTCCGCAGCCTGCCGCACGATCTGCTCGACCCACTCCCTCGGCAGCAGGCCCTTGTCGATCGCGGCGAGCTTGGCGAACTGCTTGGCCAACTCCACCTGGCGGTCGGCCCTGAGATCCGCGTAGCGGGCGTTCTCCCGCTCGTTGGTGGCGGCGGCCTTGCGCAGCAGGTCGGCGGCTTCTTCCAGGTACCGACTCATCGCGTGGTCTCCTCGCTGGTCGCCTGGGGGTGGGGCATGGCGCGGCACCGCTCGGCGTGGTCCTGGCTCCAGGCGCGGGCTCGTCCCTCGACGTAGCCGCGCCTGTCCTCGCGCGGCGGCCAGGCGAAGCCGGAGATCTTCTCCTCCTCCTGGCAGCCGGAGCAGGTGGCGGTGGCATCGGGCTCGGCTGGTGGGGCGTCCACGACGATGTCGACGAACCCGCCGCCGACGGTGAGGTAGCGGGCGATGACACCGGTCGGCCACGCGCCGGTGTCCAGGTAGGTGCTGCTCATGACGGGTTCTCCTTGTCGGTCCGGTGGTCGCAGGCCGGGGGTAGGCCCTGCTCGATCGCGGCGATGCTGATGAACGCGGTGGCGATCTCCTGCCGCTTCTCCGCCAGGATCAGCGGGTCGCCGTCCTCGCCACCGAGGACTTCCTCATAGACGGCCAGCGCCCGGCGCAGCAGCCACGCCGCATCCGCCAGGCAGTTGCTCCGCGCGGCATCGCGGCGCTCAGTCGTCATCGGCCGGCCTCTCGTCCGCGGCGACGTAGGGGAGGTAGGCCCGCCACGCCGCGAACTCTTCGGTGAGCAGTGTGTGGTAGTCGGACGGCAGGATGTCGTCGGGCGCGGCTTGGCGGTTGTCTCGTGCCTGCTCCCACGCCTCACGCGCAGCACGCGCCTCCGGCGACTCCTGCCCGCTCACCGCTGCGCCTCCGCCCGGCAAGAGTCGGCGTGGACCTGGGCACCGGCGGCCGCGACGTTGAGGCAGCGCGGCCACCGGATCAGACCCGGCGTCCACGGCGCGTCGGTGCCGCTCGCGCCGCAGCCGGAGCAACGCCAGGCGCGGCCGATCAAGGTCTCCACGATCTCGTTGCGGTCGAGGTCGAGGTAGGCGTGCCGCAGGATGTGCGGCACCACCTCGACCATTGCGCCCCCACGGGTCGCGAAGCGCGGAAGCGGCTGGGTGTCCATCACTGCGCCGCCCATCAGTCGCGGGACGGGGTGGTCTGCAGGAGCTCGGCGGCTTCCTGGAGTTGGTCGGCGGCGTCGGCGAGGACCTTGGTGGCTTCCTCGATCTTGGTCGTGCAGTCGTCGGTGGCGCCGGGGAGTTGGATCTCGGTGAGGATGCTGCGGATCTGGCCGGTGGTCAGGCTGAGGACCAGCAGCGCCAGCGCGCGTTCGCCGGGGCGCAGGTTGTAGGTCTGGGCCCAGATCTCGGGGAGGTGGTCGGGGGTGGCGTCGGCGAGGGGGCCGAGGTGGATGAGGAGGGCGTGGAGGTCGGGGGCGTGGTCGCGGAGGGTGTCGGCGTCTTGCAGGACGGCGGTGATGTCGGCGTTGTCGTAGTTGATCACGGGTTCTCCTTGGGCAGTCGGGTCAGAGCGGCGTCAAGCTCGGAGGGGCCGATGAGGACGGGGCGTGCGGAGTTGTCAGCGGGCGGCGGGCCGACGATGCCGGCGGTCTCCAGGTCGGCGAGGAGTTCGGCGGCTCGGCCGTGGCGGCAGCGCAGGTGGCGGCTCAGCATCGACGCGGACGCCGACTGCTGACCGACGACCAGGCGCGCGGCTTCGACGAGCTGGGGGTCGACCTGCGTGGCGGGGACGGGCGGCGGAGCCGGGTCGTGCGGCGCGGGCGCGGGGGCGGCGGTGGCCTTGCAGGCGGCGACGATCGCCTCGATCTCCTCATCGGTGATCAGCGCCCCCTGGAAGCGGCGGGCCACCGCCACTCCCATCGGCAGGTACAGCCCATCGCCGTTGCCCAGCAGCTTCTCGGCGCCGGGCTTGTCGAGGATGACCTTGGAGTCGACGCCCGACGAGGTCGCGAACGCCAACCTTGACGGCATGTTCGCCTTGATCAACCCGGTCACCACATCCACGGACGGGCGCTGCGTCGCGACGACGAGGTGGATGCCGGCGGCGCGGGCGAGCTGGGTGGCGCGCACCACGTAGGTCTCGACGTCGTCCTTGGCGACGATGATGAGGTCGGCCAGCTCATCGATGACGACCAGCAGGTACGGCATCGGCGCGGCGGGGGACCCGTCGAGATCACGCGCCCGACCGGCCTTGGCCTTGGCGTTGAAACCGTCGATGTTCTTGCACCCGTTGGCCGCGAGGAGCTTGTAGCGGCGGTCCATCTCCCCGCCTTCGTCGGCCACCCAGCGCAGGGCGTCGACGGCGCCATCGGCGGTGGTGACGATGTCGCGCAGCAGGTGCGGAATACCGCGGTAGGCGGCCAGCTCAACGCGCTTGGGGTCGATGAGGATCATCCGCAGCTGCTCGGGCGGGATGCGCCGGACCAGCGGCGAGCAGATCAGCACGTTGAGGCACACGCTCTTGCCTGCGCCGGTGGCGCCGCCGATGAGGATGTGGGGCATCTTGGCCAGGTCGCAGGCCAGGGGGGTGCCGTCGATGTCGCGGCCGAGCCCGACGACCAGGGGCCCGGCGGTGGTGAGGTCGAGTGCGCGGAGCACGTCGCCGAGCACGACCTGGTCGCGCATCTTGTTGGGGAGTTCGACCGCCAGGCGGCTGTCGCCGGTCACGTTGCCGACCCACGGCGGGTGCTCGCACTCCATGGCGCGGCCGATGTCGTCCGCGAGGCTGGCGATCTTTGAGCCGCGGACGCCGGAGCCGAGCTCCAGCAGGTACCGGGTGATGGCGGGGCCGCGGACGTGGCCGGTGACGGTGGCGTCCACGCTGTGCTCGCGCAGGACGCGGTTCAAAGTCTCGGTGGTGCGCGCCGCGTCGGAGCCGTCGTCAACGCTGGGCGGCCCGGCCTTGAGGAGGTCGAGCGCGGGCGGAGTGGTGCACGCCTGCTCGACGGTCGCGTCCTCCGCAGGTTCGGCGCGGGGAGGAAGGGCCGCGGCCGGGGTGTCGTCGGTGACGGTGCCGCCGGCCCACCACAGGTAGCCGACCACCACCGCGACGACGATGACGATCAGGTAGGGGGCGGCGGTCAGCAGGGTGGGGGCGCCGAACACGCCGGCGAGCAGGATGCCCCAGCGGTTCAGGCGGGCGCGGCGGCGCTCGGCGTCGATCTCCCCGGAGGTGGGTTTGGGGTTGGTGTCGACGGGTGGCGGCGGTTCCATGCGGTATCCGGCGCCGTACTCGTCGCGGCGTTGGCGCTCGGCGCGGATGTGTTCGTCGCGGCGGCGGCGGTCGCGTTCGATGAGTCGGTCGGCGGCGCGGCGGGTGAGCTCTGCGTCGTCGAGGTCGGCGGCCGACAGCCACGCGGGGATCTGGCTGGACGCGGCTTGGTAGCCGCGGCCGAAGCGGTCACGCGCGTCGGCTACGCGGTCGCCTACGAGGCGGTCGCGCCATGAGGTTGCGGTGTAGCGGGGCGGTAGCTTGCCGGGGTCCTCAGCCATGTCGTCGCCTGACCTGGGGTTTTAGGGGCGGGAAGGGGGTCGGGAAGACCCCGGGAAGGGGGTCGGGAAGGGGGTGGGAAGGGCCTTGGGAAGGGGTGGGAAGGGGGTCGGGAAGGGCCGGGAACACCCCCGGGAAGGGGGTGGGCAGGGCCCTCCCCGCACCCCTCTCACGCCGGCATCACGGCGTCTGCGCCGGGGCCTGCTGCTGCGGCTGCGGCTGCTGGAAGTTCCCGCCACCGCCTCCGCCGCCGATGCCGGTTCCGATGCCGTTGACCATGTTCTCGACCTGGTTCCCAGCCACGCCCGAGGTCTGCTTGACCATCAACCCCACAGCGCTGCCAGCGATGAGCACGCCGAACACCAGCGCGGCGGCCAGCGGGAGGCGCATGTTCTTGCTCTTGCGCCAGGTCATGAAGAACATGGCCCCGGCGGCGAGCATGACCAGGGTCATGCCGCTGCCGACGCTGGGCGCGGCGTACTGCTGCGGGTACTGCGGCACCTGCTGGTACTGCTGCACCTGCTGGGCCGGGCTGCTGCGCTGCAGCGGCTGCGGCTGCTGGGTGATGGTCGCGGCCGGCACCTGCAGTTGCAGGAGCTCCGACTTCTCCAGCGGCACCTCCGGATGCACCACCGCGTTGTCCGGCGGGGGTTCAAGAGCGGGGTCCATGAGCGACTCCTTCGGTCAGCCCCCGGTGGGTGGGGGCGGTGTGGCTCGCTCGCGGTCGCGGGCGAGGATCGGTGGGGCGGCGGTCAGGGGCGGGGTCAGACGCCGGTCTTCTCCAGGTCGACCCCGTTGATCGGGCGTGGCGCGGGCCGGTTCACGGCGGCGGGCTCGGGCGCGTCTTCGTCGGGGGCGGAAGCGTCGGGCTGCGCCACCTCCCGGAGCCAGGCCGCCAGCTTCTTGCGATCGACGTCGAAGGCGGCGGCGAGGCGGCGCTGCGAGATCTCCTCACCGACGCAGTCACGGCTGTGAAGGAACGCGTTCTGCGCCGCCTGGCGCACATCGCCCGCCACGCCGTGCGGGCACTGGTTCTCGGTGGCGGCGGGCCGCTCCTCGACCGGCGCGGGAGCGGTGGCGCGGTCCTGGCGCATCAGCACCTCGTAGGCGATGATCAGCGCCACGGCGGGCCACGCGCTGACCAGCGAACCTATGGGTCCATGCGACCATCCGTGCGCCACGTTCGCGCCAATGGTCGCCGCCATCCCGACAGCGGCGCCCACGTACGCCAGCAGCGGCGCGCGGACACCGCGCCGCCACGCGCTGCGGATCACCATCCCGGTCGCGTACACCAGCCCATCGACGGTCGCTGCGCCAATGACCGCCGACGTCCCCGACTCCCCGTTCGAGCGGATCAGATCGTAGGCGTGACCGTAGGACACATACGCCGCACCGATCGCCAAAGCGATCACCACGAGGTTGGTGGACAGCCGCGTCCACGCATCGCTCGGCACGGTGGCGGAGCCCGGCGCACCGTGGTCCACAACGGCTGGCTTCACGCGGCGGGAACGGCGGGGGACAGCGGGGAGAAGGAGCCGGTTCACAGCAGTGCCCTTCGCGGGTGGAGGTGGGTGGGGGTCAGTGGCGCAGGTCGTGGACCACGGGCCGCAGCTCGCCGAGAGTCTTGGCGTCCTGGACCCGGGCCTGCCGCTCCTCGAACTCGCCTGCGTCCAGTTCCTCGTTGGCGTAGGCGTCGCTGAGGTGCTTGAGGAACACGTCGCGTTCACGGCGGCCGATGCGCAGGTAGTCGTGCCGCCTGGGCTGGGCCAGCACACGGCGAACGGTGAGCGGGCCGGCGTGCGGGGCGCAGCGGTGTGCGCGACGAGCGGCGATGGCGCGCTGGTGTTGGGCGGCGCGGTGGTGGATCAGGTACGCGGTCGCGGCGATCAGCGCGGCGGGCACGGCCACCATCAGCACGCCGGTGAGAGCGGCGGCGATCAGGACGAGGCCGCACGCCAGCGTGATCACGCCCGGCGCCAACGAGGTGCTGACCGGGGCGGGCCGGTTCTGGTCGCGGCTCATCAGATCAGCCCTTCCGTCGCGGTGCGGAGTTCGCGGATGGTGCGGGCGTCTTCGGTGAGGCAGCGGCGGACGGTGTGGTCGACGCTGCTGGTCTCGCAGGCCACGTTCAGGAGCGCGAGGATCGCGGCCCGGTCGTGGTCGGTGGCGGGGGCGTGGTCGTCCTGGGCGAGGACGGTGTGGGCGTCAGCCAGGATCAGCGGCTCCGGCTCGACGGCCGGCTCGCCCTCAGGCTCGGTCGTCCAGGCTCGCCGTCCGCGGGTCGCGGCGATGACCACGGCGATGGCGACGATGGCGCAGGCGACTACGAGCGCGGTGAGGGCGAGGGGCGCGGGCAGGATGCCGAGCTTCCACAGGTACATGGCGGTGAGGCCGGTGGCGCCGCAGGTGATGAGCAGGCGGGCGGGTGGCCGGTCTTGGCTGGCGTGGTGGTTGAGGCTACGGTGTGTCATGGGTCCGGGTACCTTCCGGATCAAGGCCCCGACCTGGTGCTTTCACCACCTTGGTCGGGGCCGTCCTGGTTTGTGGTGGCCGCGGCCCCGCGGAGTTCGGGGGCGCCTCTACGGGGCCGCGGCGATCAGGGGCCGAACAGCTTCCAGGCGAGTGCCTTAGCGGCGGCGAGTTCGGCTTGCTCGGTGCGGTCGTGCTTGTGGAAGATCATGCGGCGTTGGCCGTTCGGGTATTCGATGGCCCACCAGCCGGTGCCGTCGGGGCGGAAGGCGCCGAGTTCCGGGGTGTCTTTGCGGTCGCCGGCGTGGACGATGTAGGCGCCGGACACTGTGGTCCACAGAGTCGCCATGGCGGGCCCTCTTCCCGAGGCGTGGGTTACTTGCGGGTCTTCGTGCCGCACGGGCAAGGGGTTCCCTGCGTCCCTTGCCCGTGCGACACTCCCCTCTGAGGGACCGCGACCCCTGCTGACCCTGCGAAGGCGAGGGGCCGCGGCCGTCTTAGGCCGACCTCTTGCGACGGATCGCAGCGAGGTCGTTCTCCTTCTGGTGCTGCTGGCGCAGCTTGGCCGCGAGTTCGTCGCGGTCGTCGGCCGCCACCGTCTGGTGCAGGTCGGCTGACAGTTCTTCGCCGCTGAGCGTCCGGGTGCGCGTTGCGTAGACCGAGTCCGCGTCGGACGTCCAGATCTTCCAGCCGCCGCCCACTTCGGCGAGGAGTTCCTGCTGCCAGTGGGTGGACGGTCGGGTGTTCTGTGGAGCAGTGTTATCCGTCATGAGCGGCACACTCTCTGTCATGATCCGCAGCGTGCGGGACCAGACTTCGGCTGGCTAGGTATGCCCATCATGGAGTCTGGATTAGAAAGTTTCAATACCAAACTTGAGACTGACCGGTTTATGCTGAGGTGCCCGTATCGCTGGCCGAGTAAGGGACGGCGGCACCATGACCGCTACGATCACCTCGCTCAAAACCACAGCAGGAGGGGCCAAGCCGATGACGTCCGCGCGCTACAGCTCCACACTCCGACTCCGCCGCCTGTCCAGCATCATCCGCGAACGACGCGAAGCAGCCGGCCTCACCGCCTCCGAGGTCAGCAAGATGCTCGGCTGGTCACCCGGCCGATTGAACAACTGGGAACTCAACAAGTGGTCGCGGCCCGACGTCGATCTCATCGCCCGCCTGCTCGACGTCTACGGCGTTACTGACCCGGGCGAGCGCGAGAAGATCCTGACGATCGCGAGAGAGTGCAGGACCCCCGGCTGGTGGCAGGCCCACAGCAAAGAGATCACCCCGGAGTACTCCACCTACATCGGGCTTGAGGCCGGAGCCAGCGCGGTCTGCATCGCCGACCTGGTGGTCTTCCCCGGACTGTTGCAGACCGAGGACTACGCGCGGGCCATCATCCTGGGCGGCCCCGCTCAGATCTCGACAGAGCAGATCGAGCGCCACCTCGCTGTCCGGATGCGGCGACAGAAACTCCTGACCCGAGCCGAAGACCCACTACGGGCATGGACCGTCCTGGACGAGGCCGCGCTACGCCGACAGATCGGCGGCCCGAAAGTCATGCGGGACCAGCTCGACCACATCTGCCAACTCTCGGAACTCCCCAACGTCACGGTGCAGGTAGTGCCCTTTGACAGGGGCGCACATCCTGCGACGGCCAACGCATTCGTGATCCTTCAGTTCCCCGAGGAGGACGGCCCGGACGCGGTGTACAGCGAGACCCTGAGCGGGGAATTGTTCACGGAAATTCCTGCCGCTGTCCGGGATTACCACGTGGCTTTCCGCGCCCTGCAAGCGGACGCACCCGATCCCAGGACTAGCATCGACTTCATCGCGTCCGTCCGCGATGGGCGGGCGTGACGACCTGACCGCCCACCCACTACGAGAGACGTGCCTATGCCAACAGCTCGATCTCAGCCTGCCCAGAATCTGCACTGGCGCAAGGCGACCCGCTCCCAGCAGTCCGGGGCCTGCGTTGAACTGGCAGCCTCACCGGGAGACGTCAACGTCCGCGACTCCGTGGACCCGCACGGCCCGATGCTGACCTTCCAGCAGGACGCGTTCGCGGCGTTCGCTGAGAAAGTCCGCGCCGGCGCCTACGACCTGTAAGCAACACAGCAGCCCCCGGCCGCGACGGTCGGGGGCTGCGCTGTGCCTATGCCCTCCCCAGACTACCCGCGTCCGGCGACAGCGGGCGGGAGTCGGCCAGGGCGCGCTGCACCTCCGCCTCCGTCCGGCCGACCGCCAGCAGGTACACCGCCATGATCGCCCGGTACAGCTCGGCGTCGCCGGCCGCCGCACGACGGGCCGCGCGCCGCGCCCGGTAGAGGCTGTGCCCGCGGCGATGCTGCTGCGCCCAACGCCCCGCCGGGCCACCTCGATCAGGGCACTTTGAGGGCACATCGCTCTCGTCTGATGTCCGACGGAGCCGGACGGTGTCACCGGTATTTGTGCAGCTCAGACGAGATCGCGAGCAGTCACCGCAGGCAGCAGACCCCCA
>JBNJMT010000002.1:0-2014127 GCA_050936435.1 Spirillospora sp. CA-253888 | reverse complement strand
GCCCTCGCCGAGACCGGCGCCGCGCTGCATCCGGCGCTCCGTTTGGTCACCGAGCCACCCGTCCTCCCGAGCCGGTCGGCAGTGTTGTTCGTGTGCACCGGCAACAGCGCTCGCTCGCCAATCGCCGAAACACTGCTCCGCCACCACACCGGCGGGCGCGTGACGACGATCAGCGCCGGCAGCCGCCCCAAGGCCGCTCTGCATCCGCACGCGGTGCAGGTGCTGCGCCGCCGGTACGGCCTCGACATCACCGACCAGCGACCCCGCCATCTGGACACCCTGCACGGCCGCCGGTTCGACCATGTGATCACGCTGTGCGACAAGGCCCGCGAGGTCTGCCCCGAATTCGGCTACGACTCGCGGCGGATCCACTGGAGCATCCCCGACCCGGCCGCGGCCCAAGAGCCCGAAGCCGCGTTCGCCAAGACGGCCGCCGACATCGACACGCGCGTCCGCCACCTGCTGCCCGTCCTCGCCCACACACCGGAGGCACGCTCATGACGGCGTCCGACCAGTACGCCAGCGTCCGCTACCTCGTCGACGACGTCCAAGCGGCCGCCGACTTCTACACCGCCCACCTGGGCTTCACCCGCAACGCCGGCGCCGGGACCGCCTTCGCCGACGTGGTACGCGGGCCACTGCGGCTGCTGCTGTCCGGCCCCACGAGCTCCGGCGCCCGCGCCACCCCCGCCGACGCCATCGGCGCCGGCCGCAACCGCATCCACTTGATCGTCGACGACCTGGACAGCGAGATCACACGCCTGCGCGCGGCGGGCGTCGCCTTTCGCAGCGACACGGTCTCCGGTCCGGGCGGCCGCCAGATCCTGATCGCCGACCCCGCGGGCAACCTCGTGGAGATGTTCCAACCCGCTCCTGGGCGCCCCGGATGACGAAGCTCAGCCTGCCGGTAGAGACCGGACCGGCCTCCCTGGCCGGAGCGGTCATCAGACCTTCGCGTCCGCCGGGCCAGGGACGGGGAACATGCGGCGGCGCAGCCACAACGACACGTACACCAGCGCCACCAGCACCGGGACCTCGATCAGCGGCCCGACCACACCCGCCAGGGCCTGGCCGGAGGTGACGCCGAACGTGCCGATGGCCACGGCGATGGCCAGCTCGAAGTTGTTGCCCGCAGCGGTGAACGCCAGCGTGGCGGTGCGGCCGTAAGGCAGGCCGATCGCGCGGCCCAGCAGGAACGGGCCAGCCCACATCAGCGCGAAGTAGACCAGCAGCGGAACCGCGATGCGCGCCACGTCCCAGGGCTGCGAGGTGATCGTGTCGCCCTGGAGGGCGAACAGCAGCACGATGGTGAACAGCAGCCCGTACAGCGCGACCGGGCCGATACGGGGCAGGAAGCGGTTCTCGTACCAGTCGCGGCCCTTGGCCCGCTCGCCGGTGCGGCGGGTCAGGTACCCGGCCAGCAGCGGGACGCCCAGGAAGACCAGCACGTTGACGACGATCCTGCCGACGGAGAAGTCGACGTCGTCGGTGGCCAGGCCCAGCCAGCCCGGCAGCACCTCCAGGTAGAACCAGCCCAGCGCACCGAACGCGATCACCTGGAAGACCGAGTTGAGGGTGACCAGCACGGCGGCGGCCTCGCGGTCGCCGCAGGCCAGGTCGTTCCAGATGATGACCATCGCGATGCAGCGCGCCAGCCCCACGATGATCAGGCCGGTGCGGTACTCGGGCAGGTCCGGCAGGAAGATCCAGGCGAGTGCGAACATCACCGCCGGGCCGACCAGCCAGTTGACCACCAGCGAGGAGAGCATCAGGCGGCGGTCCCCGGTGACGGCGTCCAGCCGGTCGTAGCGGACCTTGGCCAGCACCGGGTACATCATCACCAACAGCCCCAGCGCGATCGGGATTGAGATCCCGCCGACCTCCAGCCCGCCCAGCGCCTCGTCCAGCCCGGGAACGGCGCGGCCCAGCCCCAGGCCGAGCACCATCGCGGCGATGATCCACACCGGTAGGAGGCGGTCCAGCGTCGACAGCTTGCCGGTCGGCTCCGCGCCGGGGCCAGACGGGGAGGGCTGCCGGTCGGTGAGGTGGGAGGTCGTCACGGGCAGGGCCTCTTCCGGGTGTCGTCCTGGGTGGCGCGAGCCTGCCCGGCCAGCGCGCCGAACTGCTCGGCGAGCGCCTGGAGCGGCTCGGGACGCAGCCGGTAGTAGACGAAACGGCCGCACGGCTCGGTGTCCACCAGCCCGGCCTCGCGCAGCGCGCGCAGGTGGTTGGAGATGTTGGTCTGCTTGGCGCCGGTCTCCTCCACCAGGTGGCACACGCACAACGCTTCGCGGGCCAGCAGCGTCACGATGCGGGCGCGGAGGGGGTCGGCCAGCAGACGCAACACATCAGCATCAACTGATGTCATCATGGGCTGATACGTTACCAGGGAAGTTTCAGCAGGCCAAAGCCCTGCTGGAGGAAAGGCGAGCGTCATGCCCCAACCCACGCCTCGGTCCGCCTCGGACAAGCCCAGCGTGCTGTTCGTCTGCGTGCACAACGCCGGACGTTCCCAGATGGCCGCCGCCTACCTGACCCACCTGGCCGGCGACCGCGTCGAGGTCCGCTCGGCCGGATCGGCCCCCGCCGACACCGTCAACCCCGCCGTGGTGGAGGCGATGCGCGAGGAGCGCATCGACATCTCCGCCGAGACCCCCAAGATTCTCACCACCGAAGCCGTCCAGGACTCCGACGTGGTCATCACCATGGGCTGCGGTGACACCTGCCCCGTCTTCCCCGGCAAGCGCTACCTGGACTGGACGCTGGACGACCCCGCCGGCCAGGGCGTCGAAGCGGTCCGCCCGATCCGCGACGAGATCCGCAAGCGCGTGGAGAGCTTGGTCGCCGAGCTCACCGGGCCGCAGGGGTGATCCTTGACGATGCCACCGGGCTTGTCGACGACCGGCCTGGCGGCGTCGTCCTCTGGCATTTCCCGGCCACGATCTGGGTCAGGGCAGCAGGGAGAGGCGCAATGAATCATGGCTGCGCGATCGCCGTTCCCGCAGATCTCCCTGGAGAAGCCCTTCCGGATCGGTGACGCCGATCGCCGACAGCGGCCGGCCGATCAACAGGAGCCTTCGGGCGGGCAGCAGACCCGCAGGTAGTCCTGTAGCGCGGTGAGCGACTGCGCGACGGCGGGCGTATCGACCCGGTAGTAGACCTGCTTGCCCTCCTTGCGGGAGGTCAGCAGGCCGCCGCGGCGCAGGATCGCCAGCTGCTGGGAGGCGGCGGGCTGAGAGAGGCCCAGGCGTTCAGCGACGGCGCCCACCGTCAGCTCGATGCCGCCGGCGAACAGCTCCAGCATCGTCTGGCGCTGCTGGCTGGCCAGCGCCTTGAGGAATTCCCGTGCCCCGGCGCCGAGCTGCACCGGCTGCGCCCCGCGTACGGGTGCCGCACCGTCCTGCGGTCGCGTCGCCGCCTCGGACATCCATCCGCTCCCTCGTCGTCGGTCGCCCCGGCACGCCCCAGCCTATGCCCCACTTTGAAGTATTGACATATAAGAATATGAGAATATGTTTGCCGCATGTCCACCGACACCTCCTCCTCCGTGATCATCATCGGCGGCGGGCAGGCCGGACTGGCCACCGCCCGCACCGCCCGCGCCCTGGGTCTCGATCCGCTGGTCCTGGAGGCCGCCGCCCAGCCGGTGGGGTCCTGGCCGCACTACTACGACAGCCTGACCCTGTTCTCCCCGGCCCGCCGCAGCACGCTACCTGGCGCGCCGTTCCCCGGCGATCCCGACGGCTACCCCACCCGCGATGAGGTGGTGGCCTACCTGGCCGCCTACGCCGCTCGCCTGGACGCCGACATCCGCACCGGCCACCGCGTCGAACGCGTCACCGCCGTTCGCAGCGGGTTCAACGTCGCCGTCGCCGGCGGCCAGACCTTCTCCGCGCCGCTGGTGGTGGCGGCGACCGGGGAGTTCAGCCGCCCGTACCGACCCGATCTGCCGGGCCTGGACGTCTTCTCCGGACAAGTGCTGCACTCCTCCCAGTACCGGTCCCCCAAGGGGTTGGAGGGCAAGCGGATCGTGATCGTCGGGGGCGGGAACTCGGCGGTGCAGATCGCGATCGAGCTGGCCGCCGTCGCCCGCGTCACCCTGGCCACCCGGCACCCGTTGCGGTTCATGCCGCAGACGATCGCGGGCCGGGACGTCCACCTGTGGCTCCAGCGCACCGGTCTGGATACCGCCGGATGGGCGCGGCCCCTGCTGACCGGCGGCCAGGGCACCCCGGTGATGGACACCGGCTCCTACCGGGCCCAGATCGCCACCGGCAACCCCGACCGCCGCCCCCTGTTCACCCGCATCGACGGAGACCGGGTCCAGTGGAGCGACGGCAGGCGCGAACGCGTGGACGCGGTGCTGCTGGCGACCGGCTACCGGCCCGGCGTGGACTACCTGGCCGGCCTGGGCGCCCTGGACGGCCAAGGGCGGCCGCCCCATCGTGGCGGCATCTCCACCACGCATCCGGGCCTGGGCTATGTCGGGTTGGAATGGCAGCGCTCGTTCGCCTCGGCCACGCTGCGGGGCGTCGGCGCCGACGCCCACCACGTGCTGAAGCAGTTGCTGAAGCGGCGTCCCGCCCCCGTCCGCCCGTCGGCCGGCATCGGGCGCTGACGGGGGCCGCGGGCCCGCTCTGCCGCCCGTCCCGTCAGGCGGAGGCGGGTGCGGACAGGGAGAACAGGCCCGACAGCCGGGTCAGCTTCTCGGGCACCACGCGGTAATAGACCCAGGTGCCGCGGCGTTCCCCGTCGATCAGGCCCGCCTGGCGCAGCACCTTCAGGTGATGGGAGATCGTCGGAGCGGTCAGCTCGAACGGACCGGTCAGATCGCACACGCACGCCTCGCCGCCCTGGCTGGCGGCGATCATGTTCAGCAGCCGGAGCCGGACCGGATCCGACAGCGCCTTGAACACCCTGGCCAGCTCGGCGGCCTCGTCCTGGCCCAACATCGGACCGCTCAGCGGCGCGCAGCACGCGGCGTCCGAGGCTGCGGCGGTGACGTCTTCGAGCTCCAGCAACTTCGACATACCTCTAATTTGACATCCATCTATCCAAGGGTGCAAGCTGGCGCCTACTTAGACGGACTTCGAAACAAGGAGTCGACGTGAAGACGCTGCTCGCCCGGATCACCGCCCGCGGCGCCGAGCAGGTCACCGTCCAGGACGGCCGCGGCCAGGTCTGCACCCGCGCCTGCCGCGCCGCCGCCCACCGCGACCGCGTCACCGTCGCCGCCTACCGCGCCCGCCTCTGAGCAGCGCTCCCGCCCACCGCCTGCCGCGCCCATCCGCACCACTCAGCGAGGAGAAGCCATGGACACCGCCGAACCGCAGGAGCCCACCCTTCAGGATTCGCCGCAGGCCGCCGCCGGTTGTTGCGGCGTGGACGCCTGCTGCACCGACGCCGAGCGGTCCCAGGACCCCTCAATCACCGTTCTAGAGGCCAAGACCGAGGCCGGATGCGGCTGCGTCACCGACTCAGGCGACGACGAGAAGCCTCCGGTCGTGGTGGTCGGCGCCGGGCCGATCGGGCTGGCCGCCGCCGCGCACCTGGCCGAGCGCGGTCTCGACTTCCAGGTGCTGGAGGCCGGATCCCAGGTCGGCGCCGCGGTCTCCGAATGGGGACACGTGCGCCTGTTCTCCCCTTGGCGCTACGACACCGACGCCGCCGCCCGCCGCCTGCTGGAGCCCACCGGCTGGACCGCGCCCGAGCCCGAGCACCTGCCCACCGGCGCCGAGTTGGTGCGCGACTACCTGGTGCCGCTGTCCCGAGTCCCCGCCATGGCCGGCCGCATCACCACCGGTGCGCGCGTGGTCGCCATCACCCGCCGGGGCGTGGACGTCACCCGCACCATCGACCGCCAGACCCACCCCCTGCTGGTCCGCGTCCAGCACGCCGACGGACGGGTGGAGGACATCACCGCCCGCGCCGTCATCGACGCCTCGGGCACCTGGGGCCGCGCCAACCCGCTGGGCCACTCCGGACTGCCCGCCGTGGGCGAGCGCCAGGCCGCCGACCACATCACCGGGCCGCTGCCCGATGTGCTGGGCCGCGACCGCGCCCGCTTCGCGGGACGCCACACCCTGGTCGTCGGCACGGGCCACTCGGCCGCCAACACCCTACTCGCCCTGGCCGAACTCGCCCGCACCGAGCCCGGCACCCGCATCACCTGGGCCGTGCGCGGCCCCTCGGTGGCCCGGCTCTACGGCGGCGGCGACGCCGACGGCCTCCCCGCCCGCAGCGCGCTGGGCACCCATCTGAAGGCGGCCGTCGAAAACGGCGCGATCACCCTGGTCCGCTCCTTCACCATCACCCGCCTCGACCAGAACGACGGGGCGGTCACCGTCACCGGCACCACCCCCGACGGCGACCGCAGCATCACCGCCGACACCGTGGTGGCCGCCACCGGGTTCCGCCCCGACCTGGACATGCTGCGCGAGGTCCGCATCGAACTCGATCCCGCCACCGAGGCGCCGGTGAAGCTGGCCCCGCTGATCGACCCCAATTTCCACTCCTGCGGCACCGTCCCCCCGCACGGCGAACGCGACCTGGCCCACCCCGAACCCGGCCTCTACCTGGTCGGCATGAAGAGCTACGGCCGTGCCCCCACCTTCCTTATGGCCACCGGCCACGAGCAGGTCCGCTCCGTCGTCGCCGCCCTGGCCGGAGACCGCGCCGCCGCCGACACCGTCCAACTCGACCTGCCCGAGACCGGAGTCTGCTCCACCGGCCTGGTCACCGAAGAACTGCTGCCCGGAGCCGACACCGCCGCGGACGGTCGCGGCACCGACGAGCCCGTTCGGCAGGCCGAAGGCTCCTGCTGCGGCTCGGCTCCGCAGCCGGTCACCATCGGCGTCGGCGCGCCGACCGCAGTCGGCTTCGCCACCGGCCGCGTCAACGGCCTGGCCGGTGACCGCGAACGCGGCACCGAACACGCCGACGCCTGATCCGCGGCACCATCGAATGGCGATGACCAACGCCACCCCCGGGCCGGTCCCGGCGGCCCCGACCGACCACGGGGCCGCCGGGGCCGATCCCCGTCCGCGCGCGATCCTGACCGCGCTGTGCATCACCGAGATCACCAGCTGGGGCGTCCTCTACTACGCCTTCCCCGTCCTGGCGCCCACCATCACCGCCGACACCGGCTGGTCCACCCCCGCCATCACCGCCGCGTTCTCCGCGGCACTCGTGGTCTCCGCCCTGGTCGGCATCCCGGTCGGCCGCCTTCTGGACCGGCGCGGTCCGCATCTGGTGATGACCGCAGGTTCGACGATCGCCGCTCTGTCGGTCCTGGCCATCGCGGTCGCGCCGAACCTGGCCGCGTTCGCCGCCGCATGGATCCTGGCCGGTGTCGCGATGGCCGCCGTGCTGTACCAGCCCGCCTTCGCCGCCCTCACCCGCTACTACGGCCCCCGCCGCCTGGCCGCCCTCACCACTCTCACCCTGGTCGCCGGGCTGGCCAGCACCGTGTTCGCGCCTCTCACCGACGTCCTGACCGGCCACCTGTCCTGGCGCGGGGTCTATCTCGTCCTCGCCGCCGTGCTGGCGGCCGTCACCATCCCCCTGCACGCTCTCGCCCTGCGTCGTCCTTGGCCCGACGTCCAAGACCAGAGCCTGGGCGAAAAACGCTCGGCCGCAGAACGGAAGCAGATCCGCCGCACCGTTCGAAGCCGTCCCTTCGTGCTGTTGGCCCTGGCCCTCACCCTGTCGGGTTTCGCCATGTACGCCCTCCTGACCAACCTCATCCCGCTGCTCACCCACCGCGGCGCAAGCCCCACCCTGGCCGCCTGGGCCCTGGGACTGGGCGGCGTCGGACAGGTCGCCGGACGCCTCGGCTACGGCCTCCTGGCCCGCCGCACCAGCGTGCGCGCACGCACCAGTGGAGTGCTGGTCCTCTCGGCGGCGACGACCGCCGCGCTGGCCGTGGTGCCCGGTCCTGTGATCGCGCTCGTGGCCATCGCCGTGCTCGCGGGCGCCGCCCGCGGGATCGCCACCCTGCTCCAGGCCACCGCCGTCACCGACCGGTGGGGACCCGCTCACTACGGCGCCTTGTCAGGGATTCTGCTCGCGCCCACCACGATCGCCGGAGCCGTCGCACCGTTCACCGGAGCCGCCTTGGCGACGGCTCTGGGCGGGTATCCGCCGTTGTTCGTGGTCTTGGCGCTTGTGACGGGCATCGCCGCGTTGCTGGCCTACGGGACGGTTCCCGACAGTGCCCGGCGTTAGCCGACAACGCCATGCGGCGGCGCCAGGAAGGGGCAGTCACCGAGGTACCACGGGTGACATCTACTCAACCGCGAGCACGCCATCCCCCAGATGACGTCCATCCCTGAGAGTCACGGCACGTCAGCCCAGTGGGCTCGGCCATTGGTGGGCGGGCAGCAGATCGGCCAGCGTCGCGCTGTCCTCTCGGCCGAGCACCACCTCGGTGCCGAGGTTGGCGGGCGCGATCTGCCGAATGAACTCCCGGCAGCGTCCGCAGGGCGGCAGCACGTACAGCGCTCCCTCCTCGTCGCGCCACACGGCGACGATCTTCGCGATGCGGAACTCGCGCGCGGTGACCATGGCCGCGATCGCCGCGTGCTCGGCGCAGAAGCCCAGCGACGAGGGCGTGTCGATGCACACTCCCGAATAGAAGGACCCCGCGTCGGTGACGAGGACGGCCGCCACGCTCCCGGACGACCGGTCGCCTTCGGTCGAGGGGTACAGCACCGCTTCGGCGGCGCGGATGAGTTCATCGTTCGTCACGGCGGTCACGCATCGAACGGTAGCGAGCCGTCCACCGCGAGGCGATCCGTTATCGGAGCCGACCGGACGCGTCCGGCCACGGCAGTGCGTTTCCCCGTCCGGCATCCGGCCGACAGCCTCGGCATGGGATGCCGCCCATGAGGCAAGGGAGCGGAAAGGCGGATGTTCGCACTCACCGCCTGCGGCACCGGTTCGGGGTGCCCTTCCTGGAGATACCGCGCAATCCTCACTGCCGGGATCGCAACACGGCGACTTCGGGCGACGGGTCGAAGCCGTGCTCGATCAGCCAGCGGGCCGCCCGCAGGCTCCGCAACGACCACCACGCGCGGATCACGTCGAGGTCGACGTCGGTGCCGTAGCCGGCGACGACGTCGCCAAGGCGCTCCCGGTGCCCGAGCGTCAGGGTGGCGAGGTCGTACAGGGCGTCGCCCTGTCCCGCCTCGGACCAGTCGATCACGCCGGTGATCTCGTCGCCGTCGACGAACACGTGGGAGCTCTGCAGGTCGCCGTGCGTGAACACCGGTGTCCACGGCCGGAGCGCGGCCTCGGCGATCCGGCGGTTGCGCGCGACCACGTCGGCGGGAAGGACGCCGTTCGCGATCAGCCATCGGCATTCATCGTCGAGGTGCGATGCGGTCTCGTCGAGGGTCCGGCCGGGCCGTGGCGGCAGCGGTGCCTCGTGCAGCGTCCGTGCGGCGGCGCCCGCTGCGGCCCACGCCGCCGGCGACGCGGCCGACGGCTCGCCGAGGCGGCCGAGCGCCGTGCCCGGCAGGGCGGCGAGCGCGAGCACGGGCGGCTTGCGCCACAGGATCCGCGGAGTCGGGACCGGTGCCGCGGTCATCGCCTCGACCTCGACGTCGGTACGCGCCCGATCAGCGTCGATCTTCAGGAACACGTCGCCGACGCGCAGGGTCGCGCGCTCGTGATGGGCGACGACGACCTCGACCTCCTCCACGCCGATCATCATCGGTCCTCCGCCGGAGAACGCGCAATGAGTCCAAAGCAGGGACAGCGCCGCAGGCCATGCAGCATGTCCGGGCCCGTTCCACTGGCAGTCGCGGGCCGGTGCGCACCTTTGGCACACTTCCGACGTGATCGAACTGACCGATGAGTTCCTCCAGGTCGAGCCCGGAAGCCTCCGCTACTGGCCGGCCCACCTTGACCATCCGGTCGCCGGGACGTGGGCCATCACGATCCCGCTCCGCCCCTTCTCCGCGGACGACGAATACGAGCCCGCGACCTTCCGGCCCGGCACCGGCGGGCCCGAACTCGTCACCACGGAGATCTCACTCGACTCCATCGAACTGCCGGCCACCGGGCTGGAGGCGCTGAGCAGGCGCGCCTTCACCTTCCCGGTGAACCCGGAGGACGGCTACATCGACGGCTCGATCTACCTCGTCGCCACCCACTGTCCCGTTGACGTCACCCGCATCGGGTTCGGCGCAGCGTCCTCGGACCGCATCCCTGCCACCCTCCACGCCCACTTCGCCTTCGGCGCCGCTGGCGGCATCGACATCTACGACCGCACGGCCGTTCTGACGACCACCCTGCGCTTCGAGCCGGATCGCCCCATCGCCTGCGCACCGTCCTGAGCCGACCCGGTCCGTACGGCCACATGCGCGGACCCGGCTGTACGGGATCACCGCTGTGCCCAGAGGCCGCGCCGAACGTCCACGCGACCAGCGGCGGCAGCCGACAGGACCACCTGCGGTCGACCCGATCCGAGAAGCACCTCCTGTCCCTGCGGCGCTGTCATCTCCCCAAGATGGGGAACCCGTCGCTCCGCCCGGGACGGCGGTCGCTCAGGCGTGGACCCGGTCGGTGCCGTCTTCTCCAGCGGCCAGGTCGGCGATCTCGGCGGCCGACGCGTTGCCTCCGGTGCACACGACGGCCACGCGCTGACCGGCGAACCGGTCCGGGCGGGCGAGCACGGCCGCCAGCGCGGCGGCACCGGCCCCCTCGGCCAGGGTGTGGGCGTGGCTGGCCATGAGCCGCCGGGCCGCGGCGATCTGCTCGTCCGACACCAGGTGGAAGTCGGCCAGGCCGGTGCGCATCACCCGCTGGGGCAGCGCGAACCCGCGCCCTGTGGCCAGGCCGTCGACGTTGGTGGTGTTGGGGCGCTCGACGCAGGCGCCGAGCCGCCAGGACTCGTAGGCGGCCGGCGCCGCCGACGACTGCACCGCGATCACCTGGCAGCGCGGGGCCAGGCGGGCGGCGACCAGGGCGGCCGCGGCCGCTCCGGTGCCGCTGCCCACGGGCACCACCACCGCGTCCAGGTCCGGCCGCGCCTGGAAGATCTCCAGGTAGGCGGTACCGACGCCGGCGAGCAGTTGCGGGGTGTCGCCGGGGCTCACCAGGACCTGCCCGGTCTCGGCCGCCAGCTCCTCGGCCCGCCGCTGCGCCGCCGCCATGTCGGGGCCGTGCTGCTCGATCGCGGCGCCCAGGGCGCGGACCGCGCGCACCTTGGCGGCGCTCGCGGCGGCAGGCATCACCAGGGTGCACGAGACGCCGAACTCCGCGCAGGCGTAGGCGATCGACTGGGCGTGGTTGCCGGTGGAGTAGGTGACGAGCCCGCGCGCCCGCACGGCCGGCTCCATTCCGGCGAGCAGGGTGAGGCCGCCCCGCACCTTGAACGCCCCGACCGGCTGGACGTTCTCGTGCTTGACGTGGAGCTCGGCGCCGAGCAGGGCGTTGAGCGCGGGATAGGACCACATCGGCGTAGCTGGAAGGTGGCGGGCTAGCAGGTTCTGAGCGGCCAGGACGTCGTCGAAGACAGGCAGATGATCCACGGGAACCAGCGTGCACCGCACTCATCTCATCAGTCCAATGCCAACTTTCGCGGATACCCATCGATCAGATTGATATGTTGAGGCGTGCTCGACGTCGCCCGCCTCCGCGTCCTCGCCGCCGTCGCCCGCCACGGGTCGGTCACCGCCGCCGCCAAGGCGCTGGACTACGCGCAGCCCTCGGTGAGCCACCACCTGGCCCGGCTTGAGGCCGAGACCGGCGCCACGCTCGTCCGACGCGTCGGGCGCGGCGTCCAGCTCACCGACGCCGGCCGGATGCTCGCCGAGCGGGCCGAAGAGATCATCGGTCGGCTGGCCTCGGTCGAGGCCGAACTCGCCGCCCACACCGGGCTTCGCGCAGGCCGCGTCCGCCTGGCCGCCTTCCCTTCCGCGCTCGGGACGTTCGTGCCGCGGGCCGCTGCGGCGTTCACCGCCGCCCATCCCGGCGTCGAGCTGCGCTTCACCGAGGCCGAGCCGCCCGAAGCCGCGCGCCTGCTGCGTTCAGGCGAGGTCGACGTGGCGCTGCTGTTCGCCTACGGGGACCTTCCATCGCCGGACGACGAACTCCGCCGCACACCGCTGCTCAGCGAACCGATCTACCTGGTGGCCCCCGCCGGCCTGCCCGGCGACGACCTCGCCGACCACGCCGGCCGCCGCTGGATCACCGGGTGCGAGCGGTGCCGACGGCACCTGGTGCGCTCGTGCGCGGCCGCCGGGTTCGCCCCCGACATCGCCTTCACCACCGACGACTACGTCGCCGTGCAAGCCCTGGTGGCCGCCGGGCTCGGCGTGACCACGCTGCCCGGCCTGGCCCTGGCGGCCCAGCACAACCCGGCGGTGCGGACGGTCCGGCTGCCCGGCCAGCAACGCCTGATCAGCGCGGCGGTGCACGGCGACCCTCCCGACCCGCCGGCGACCCAGGCCCTGCTGACCCACCTCGCCGACGCGGCCCGGGACAGCCTGCCGGACTCCTGAGAACCGCTTAGGCGGTGGACGGCGTCCCTGGCCGTCCGCAGGTCCGACAGCCGATCTCGCCCTGCGTTGCCCTGTTCGGCCCACGCCTCGTCGGTGTAGTCCGCGAGGAACAGATACGTCGGTCCCTCATCCTCTGCGGCGGATTCGGCGAGGGCTTGGACGGGCGCCTCCGCATATGTGCGATCACTGATGAAGGTCGCGTCACCGCCGAGCATCGGCCGCAGCGCTTGCCATTTCGCGTCGTTGCTGAAGTCGGTCCGCAGCACCAGGGAGGTCAGGTCGACCGGTCGAGGCAACTTCACGAGGTCCTTCCGACGCCGACCCGGCTTCCGCAGGGAGGGCGTTCTTCATCAGTCTCATGGGGTTGACGCCGCAGTCGGAAGACGTTCCTTGGACCGTGGCTCATTTGGTGGTCGGTCGTTGGTCCGGGCGTGACGAGCTTTGAGGAACGGCTGGTGCCCGACGAGTTGTGGGATGCCTTCCAGCCGGTGGCGTCACGTGCGCCGGTCCGGCCGCAAGGCGGCGGGCGGCGCTTCGTGGCAGACGGTGCACCGCCGTTTCACCGAATGGACCACCAAAAGAGTGTGGGCCAAGCCGCACCGCGTGCTGCTGGCTGAGCTCGGCGGCCGCGGCGAGCTGGACCGGGCCCGCTGCGCGATCGACTCGGTCGGCGTCCGGGCGGTCAAAGGGGGGCACTGACAGGCCCGAATCGGCTCGACCGCGGCAAGCCCGGGTCGAAGATCCATTTGATCGTCGATCGTGCCGGACCAGCCCCTGCCTGTCGGGATCTCGGCCGCCAACACCCACGACGGCCAGGCGTTGAAGCCGCTGGCGCGCGGCATCTGGCCGATCCGCTCCCGCCGTGGGCCGCGTCGGCGCCGGCCCGGCAAGCTGCACGGCGACAAGGGCTATGACTCCGCCCACCTGCGGCGCTTCCTGCGGGAACCTGGGATCGCCCCGCGCCCGGCGCGGGATCGAGTCCTTCCACCCGGCTGGGACGGCACCGCTGGGCGGTGGAACACACCGTGTCCTGGCTGAACGGCTATCGCCGCCTGCACCGCCGCCATGAGCGC
Source organism: Spirillospora sp. CA-253888 (assembly GCA_050936435.1). Lineage (GTDB taxonomy): Bacteria > Actinomycetota > Actinomycetes > Streptosporangiales > Streptosporangiaceae > Spirillospora. Next base: position 2,000,545 of record JBNJMT010000002.1, on the reverse strand, counting down.
AAGGCCGAGCACTTCCTGGCCTTCGTCGGCCTGGCCGCCGCCCTCATCTGCCACCGCCAACTCACCAAATGAGTCACGGTCTTAGCACCCGCGTTAGCAACCGCCGGAGTTACTGGGAACCCGATGCGCCTTCGGCCCTGCGCAGATCCCACTCCCTCACCGTGAGTTCGGTGTTGAGCAGGTGGCCGACCCGTTGCCCTTCGTCGCGTGACGTCACTTTCACCAGCGGGTCGAAATCCACCAAGAGCACATCCAGCAGGCTCCTCACCTGGTCGCCGGTACGAAGCTGTAGCAGCAGCTCGCACCGCAAGTGGTCGGGGACGTCGGGGCGGTGGGACAGCCTGTGCCAGAAAGCCGGCCACAAGTAGTGGCGCCCCTCGGGATCAGCATTCTTCACCACCCATGCGGCGGGAAGTCGCTGGGAAAGGCTCAACTGGAGTGCGACCTCCTCCAGCCTGAGCAGTGCGGCGGTGTCCACAACCTTGAGTTCGCGAGGAACCGGCTGATCCAGGGGCATCGCCCCATACTCCCCGGTCACTCGGGTTCTGCGGCACATGGCCCACCCCTCGACATGCTGAAGCGGCGCCAGGAATCGAACGCGCGCTGTCAGCTTGGGAAGCAAACCGATCACGCCCGTAACCGGGGCCAGCCTGCCCAAACACCTACCCGCGAGTGATCGCCGTTGCCCCTTGATCACTCTGCCTAATCGCCCGCTAATCGCCCGCCGCCCACCCCGCTGCGGAGGTGGCGCCCATCTCGCGAGCACGCCTTCCGGGGCCTGGAGGCCGCAGGGCTCCCCCTCCGCGCTCGCTCGACCACCGGACAAGCCACTCTGCGTGGCGCCGAAGTCCCAGAGCAATGCCAGTACGACTATGCGACTCGGTCGCACCAGACCACGATGGCTAGGTGCTTGTCTGCGGCCACAGTATAGAAATCGCGGAGCGCGTTGAAATGCCTGGTGATGTAGGGGCGCGGATCGCCGTGGAAGTCAGTGAGGACTCCGCGGACTGCGTCCTTCAACTTACGAGGATTCGATGGCAATGCAGAAAGAACACGGTCCATGTCGATGTCGCGCAGTGCGGTTGCCAGCAGGAGGACACCGGCTGGCTCCAGAGCCCTGGGCTGCTCCATAACCGAGTACGGATGATCACGGTATGCAGCATTCACCTCATCATCTCCATCGATCGCCCGCCGAACGGCGGGCACGTCGCCGACACCAGCGTGTTCACACACGGATCAGGGCGTCATCCGCCCAGTCCAGATCGAGGTACTCCGATGCTGGGACCATCTCGAACGAGCAAAGTCTGTCCAGCTCGGCAACCGAGCGTCGACACTCAGAAAGCTGACCAGCCGTGACCCGGGCAAGCTGCGTGGTGACCGCCATGCCCGGAGTCCCGCACTCTGTCACGCTGTGACGCCTCGTAGGACTGCGTCACAGAGCGATTCATTACGAGTCTGCCGAACATGGTCCACACTCGTCCAGACCCGTCCCCTGGCCTGCTCGTCCCCCCGCTCGGGCGCCCGCCGATCCCACAGCCGTCCAAGATCGTCCAGACGAGTTGTTAGACCGTGACTCATTTGGTGAGTTGGCGGTGGCAGATGAGGGCGGCGGCCAGGCCGACGAAGGCCAGGAAGTGCTCGGCCTTGCGCTCATGGCGGCGGTGCAGGCGGCGATAGCCGTTCAGCCAGGACACGGTGTGTTCCACCGCCCAGCGGTGCCGTCCCAGCCGGGTGGAAGGACTCGATCCCGCGCCGGGCGCGGGGCGATCCCAGGTTCCCGCAGGAAGCGCCGCAGGTGGGCGGAGTCATAGCCCTTGTCGCCGTGCAGCTTGCCGGGCCGGCGCCGACGCGGCCCACGGCGGGAGCGGATCGGCCAGATGCCGCGCGCCAGCGGCTTCAACGCCTGGCCGTCGTGGGTGTTGGCGGCCGAGATCCCGACAGGCAGGGGCTGGTCCGGCACGATCGACGATCAAATGGATCTTCGACCCGGGCTTGCCGCGGTCGAGCCGATTCGGGCCTGTCAGTGCCCCCCTTTGACCGCCCGGACGCCGACCGAGTCGATCGCGCAGCGGGCCCGGTCCAGCTCGCCGCGGCCGCCGAGCTCAGCCAGCAGCACGCGGTGCGGCTTGGCCCACACTCTTTTGGTGGTCCATTCGGTGAAACGGCGGTGCACCGTCTGCCACGAAGCGCCGCCCGCCGCCTTGCGGCCGGACCGGCGCACGTGACGCCACCGGCTGGAAGGCATCCCACAACTCGGCGGGCACCAGCCGTTCCTCAAAGCTCGTCACACCCGGACCAACGACCGACCACCAAATGAGCCACGGTCCAAGGAAGGGGCCGAAAGCAGCTTGACCAGCAGTTCCCACACCCGGGCGTCGATGGCCGGCTCGAAGTCGTTGCCCGCCGCGGTGACGCCAGGATCGTGGTGCGCTCGTAGCCGATCGCGAACGACACGGCCCACATCTGCGCGGCAGGAACGCGGTCTCGCACCACTCCCGAGCGCGCTGTCCGCCATGCTCTGCGACGGCGCCTTCGACGAACCTCGCCTCCCCCAAGCGGCTGCATGAACCAGTCCCCAGGCAAGTCGATTTAGATCAACGCCATGTGTCGCCTATCCAGGCCGAGATATCTGCGGCACCGTCACGGACGGCTTCGTCCGGGTCCCGGGCGAGCTTCCCGCAGGCTGCTGCGACGTCCGGCGCACCGTCCGGTCCCACGAGCGCGTCATGGACCCCGGTCTGCAGCCAGTCGGCATGGTTGTCGTCCGCCCGGACGACCGCGAGAGCGATGAGCTTGAGGGCGGCCACCGTCCCCACCCGGACCAGGGCCTCTGCCGTCTGCCGGGTCACCGCGGTGTCCTCAGCGTCTAACAGCAGCTCCACCAGCGCTTCCGCGGCCTCTGGAACATCAGCGAAGGCGGCGAGGTCACGCCCGGCCTGAACACGTTGTCTCCACGAAGGGGACAACGCCTCAGCCAAGGCCGCCTCCAACACCCTCGTCCTCTCGGGCATGACCAGACGATACAAAAGAGATCGAACCCCCAGCTTCTCTATTAGATGTCCATGCCGTACCTGTTCACGAGTCCGGGCCGGCGCTGTCGGCGGCGGCAGCGCTCTGCTCCAGCATGGCGCGGTACCGGGCGAGGAGGGGCTGTACGCCTAAGGTCGGGCACTGCGCCGCACGCGGATGGTCACGTCAGGGAGTCGCGAAGCGCGCGGCGATCGTTCGGGCCGCTTCGTCGACCGCTCGCGACTGCTCTTCCTTGGTGATCGACCACGTGCCGTGCGTGAGGCGCGGCCAGAAGACCGCGGACGCGATCATGCCGAGGAACTGTGCGGATGCCAGATCCGGATCATCGATGTCGGCGCTTCCTGCGGAGTGCGCCTCCCGCAGATAGCGCCCCAGCGCCTGCAGTACGGGCAGCGTGCCGAAGTCGAAGGCCCGCTCGCGCAGTTCGGGGAAGTGGTGCGATTCGGCGATCACGGTTCGCATCAGGGCGACCATGTGAGGACGGGTCAACAGTTCCGAATACGCGCGACCTAGCACCACCAAGCCCGCGTAGAGGTCGCCGGTCGGGATCTCGACCGGTTCCGGAGCCGGCGATCCGCCCGCCGCGAGCACCGTGGCCTCGAAGAGCTCGGCCTTGGTCGGGAACTGCTTGAACAGCGTCGCCTTGGACACCCCTGCGCGCTCGGCGACACGCGCCAATGGCGTTCGGTCGTACCCGAACTCCAGGAAGAGCTGCGCGGCGGCGCCGAGGATCGCCTCGCGATTGGCCGCGGCCACCGCACGATGGTAGGAGGAGCGTCCACGTGTCATCCGTTCAGTATCCCATCGAGGCGAGTTCCTTGACTCACCATGACGAGCACGCTTAAATTGATAGAGGTGAGTTGATCGACTCACCTCTTGGAGGTAGGAGCGGCCATGGCTACCGTGATCGTCCACGCGACCATCACCCTTGACGGGTTCCTGGCGAAGGAGGACGGCGGGGTCGACTGGATGTTCGGCCGGCCCTCCGCCCCCGAGGATGAAGCCGTCGTCGAGACGGTGATGAGCCGGATCGGCGCGGTGGTCGGCGGCGCGAACAAGACCCAGACCATCGAGGACGGCGAGATCCCGTACGGCGGCATGCTGAAGGTCCCGGTCTACCTGATGACCCACAGCGCCCATGAGCCGATCGAGCGTGACGGCATCACGTACAACTTCGTCGTCGACGACATCAACGAGGCCGTCAGGCTGGCCGCGCAAGCGGCCGGCAACGGCTGGGTCAGCCTGCTCGGAGGGACCATCTCACGACAGTGCCTGCGGCTCGGTCTCGTCGACGAGCTCCACCTGGACGTTGCGCCGGTCCTGCTCGGCGACGGCATCTCGCTGTTCGCAGGCCTTGGGCGGCACATCGAACTTGAGCGCCTCGACACATCAGCCTTCGCGAGTGAGGCTCATCTCCGTTACCGAGTCCTCCGTTAGCCAGAGTTGCAGGTCCTCCGAGCCATCGGGTCCGCCACGATGTACAGGCTGTTCCACCACATCACCACGTCGCGTGCCAGGCCGAGCGCGCCGAGCTGGTCCTCCATGTCCTCGCGGTAGTGCTGGCGCAGTTCGCTGCGCTGCCCAAAGAAGCTCTTCCGGGCGAGACGGTGGCGGGCCTCGGTGACGTTGAGCCGGGCGCCGATCATGCGCCGGTGTCCCTTGCCGGAGACGAACCGTCAGCACTCGTCGGGTCGGACGTTACGCTGGCGCCGTGATGAGCAAGAGGACGGGCGGCGGACGGCTCGTCGCCGCCCTGGCCGCTTCCGCGGTGCTCACCTCGGGGTGCGTCGGCTCGGTCGATGCCGACGAACTGCCCGGCGTGTACCGCAGCGAGGCGACCGGCGGCGAGGTCAGGCTCGGGTCCGATGGGACGTTCGCCGCCACCGACGTGTCGACGGGCGTCGTCTCCGGCCGCGCCGACTTCGGCGGCCGATGGAAGTTCGTCGACAGTTCCTCGTCCAGGGACTTCGTCTACCTGACGATCGAGGACGGCGGTCTCGGCAAGATCGGCGGCATCCAGCTCTATCCGAGCGGTCGGGCTTCGGTGGAGTTCCATGGCGATCCGGACGGGCCGCCGTCCATGGTGCTCACCAAGGTGACCGCACCGTAGATCGTACGTGCCGGGTCCGCGGCCCGGCGCCTCGTTCCTCCAGGTCGGCAGTGCCCATCCGGAAGGTACCGAGCGGAACGATCACTCCGCCGGTCTGGAGCGTTCGCGTTGGTTGGCGGTGAAGCGCGCCTTCTTCTGACGATTCCCGCACGTGTTCATGTCGCACCATTTGCGGGTGCGGCTCTGGCTGGTGTCGAAGAAGGCGGCCCGGCAGGTCGGTGATGCGCACAGGGCCAACCTGCCGTCCCGTTCGCCCGCGAGGATGCTGATCGCATCGGCGGCGATCACGCCGAGGGCGTCCTCCACGCCGGACCCCGAGCCGAGCCGCCATCGCCGCTCGCCCTCGGGCGTCAGGATCGCGGCGGCCCGGCCCCCGGCACTGCGTTCATTGATCACCTGGACGGCGGAGGCGGGGAGGGCCTCCTGGAGCGCGGCCGCCGTCGCGGCGGCGTGGATCGACTCCCTCAGCTCCCGCGCGAGGTCGAGCTGGGCGGTGGTGCAGGAGTCCACGGCGAGGCCGCTCACCGCCAGCCAGTCGACGAGCCGCTGCGGCGTGGGGATGCGCTCGACGGGAGTGCCGTGTCGCTCCGACAGAGTCCCCGTGAAGCTGGTCGCCAGCACGGTGCCGAGGCGGAAGTCAGGAAAACCGGCAGGCATGGAACCACCTTAGCCGGTTTTGCACGACGGCGCGGGGGCATGTTAGAACCGCCTTAGCCGGTTCCACGATGGCCAGGAGGTCACATGTCCCGCCCGACCCGCGATGTGCAGGCATTCGAAGCCCACGCGACCGACGCCGAACTCGACGACCTGCGCGCACGCCTGGCCGCGGCGCGACTACCGGAGGCCGAGACGGTGCAGGGCGCCGAGCCCGGCCCCCGCCGCTGGGACCAGGGCGTTCCTCTCGCCGACCTCGTCGAGGTCGTGGACTACTGGCGCACCGGATACGACTGGCGGTCGTTCGAAGAGCGCCTCAACCGAACCGGCCAGTTCCGCACGACCATCGACGGGCTGGGCGTCCACTTCCTGCACCGCCGGTCCGCGCGCCCGGACGCCGCGCCGCTGATCCTCACGCACGGCTGGCCGGACAGCGTCGCACGGTTCATCGATGCGGTGGACGAGCTGGCGGACCCGAAGGACGCGGACGCGCCGGCGTTCCACGTCGTGGTCCCGTCGCTGCCGGGCTTCGGCTACAGCGACAAGCCGGCCGCCACCGGGTGGGGAACCGAAAAGATCGCGGCCGCATGGGTGGAACTCATGGGCAGGCTCGGCTACGACGAGTTCCTGGCCCACGGCGGCGACTGGGGAGGCAATATCACCACGGTCCTCGGCGGCAGGTTCCCCGAGCACGTCCTCGGCATTCACACGACGTTCGCGGAGGCGCTGCCCGGGGCGACGACGGACGGGCTCACGGCGGTCGAGCGCGAGTGGGCCGAGGAGACCCGCCACTTCTGGCGCCACCGCGCGGCGTACGCGAAGCAGCAGGCGACCCGGCCGCAGACCATCGGCTACTCGCTGGTCGACTCCCCGGTCGGGCTGCTCGCCTGGATCCTCGACAAGTTCGCCGAGTGGTCGGACACCGAGGACGGCCCGTTCGAGACGATCTCCAGGGACAGGATCCTCGACGACGTCACCCTCTACTGGCTGACGCGGACCGGCGCATCGGCGGCCCGCATCTACTACGAGAGCCACAACTCGCTCGACCCCGAACTCCGGGTCGACGTCCCCTCGGCGATCACCATGTACCCCCGCGACTCCGAGAAGTGCCCGCGCCCCTGGGCACAGGAGCGGTACCGGCAGATCGTCCGGTGGAGGACGCCCGAACGCGGGGGGCATTTCCCGTCGCTGGAGATCCCCGGGTACTTCGTCAAGGATCTGCAAGAAGGCCTCGCGGCGGTGCTGGCCGCCCATCGCTGAACGCCGCGCAGGTCTCCATGACGGACAGGACCGTCCCCGTGGGAACGATCCTGGACAGGCGCAGCCCGGCCGCCGCGAAGAGACCCTCGAACTCGGCCCGCGTGCGCTCCCTGCCCGGGAAGGCCGCCATCAGCAGCATGTCCAGGGCCTTGGCCTGATGCGGATCGTTGCCGCGCGGGACGACCGCGTCGATGACCAGGACGCGCCCGCCGGGTGCGAGCGCGCGGCGGCAGTTGCGCAGGATGGTGACGCACCGCTCGTCGTCCCAGTCGTGCAGGACGCGCTTGAGCACGTGAACGTCGGCGGCGGGGACCTGGGCGAAGAAGTCGCCGGGGGCCGGCTCCCAGCGGCCTTCGACCTCCGGCTCGTCCAGACGGTGGGCGGTCACCACGTGCGGCTCGTCCAGCAATATGCCGCGCAGGTCCGGGCGGCGGCGCAGCACCTCCAGCAGGAAGCCGCCCCGGCCGCCGCCGACGTCCACCACGGTTCCGGTCTCGGGGAAGTCGTAGGCGGCGGCGATCAGGGCGTTCTCCTGGTCGGAGAAGGCGGCCATGCCGTTGTGGAACGCGGTCGCGGTGCTCTCGTGCTGGGCGACGTACTCGAAGAACGAACCGCCGAACAGCTCCTGGAAGATCGGGCCGCCCTGCCGGAGGCAGCGTTCCAGCTCGCCAGCGGGCCGCCACAGGGAGACATCGGTCAGCATCAGGATCGCCGGTCCGGCAGGCAGCGGCGCGTCCGAACGCAGGGGCTGCCCCAGATCGGTCAGCCGGAAGCGTCCATCGTCCAGTTCCTCGACGACGCCGCCGGTGGCCAGGACGCGCAGCACGCGCAGCAGGTTCCCCTGGTCAACGCCCGCGCGCCCGGCCAGGTCGTCCACCGGGAGCGGCCCGTCGGCCAGCCGGTCGGCGACGCCCAGGACGGCCACCGCGCGCAGCGCGGCGGGAAGGACGTAGCTGAGCGCCTGGTCGATGAGCAGGGCGGTGGCCGCCCTGGCGCTGAGTTCTCCGGAAGCCTGGTCGTGCTGAGGACGCATCGAAGTCATCCTTCCAAGCGGCCAACGGCGTCCATGGAAACACCGTCCCGTGTCCAACCGCGGCCTTGGCGCTGGCCGCCTGTGGTCAGACGAAGCGCCAGTGCTGCGTCCACCTCGGCCAGGAGACGGGACACCTCATCGCTCGGGCGAGCGCGAGCGGCCACCGCTACAGGCCAGAACCTGCGAAGACCTGTAGCGGAAAGCTCCTCGCACGCCGGCGTCAACGCCCCGCAGTGACCACGATCTTGCCGAACTGCGCGTTGGACTCCATGTGCCGGTGCGCCTCCACGATCTGCTCCAGCGGGAACAGGCGGTCCACCACCGGACGGAGGGCCCCGCTGCGCAGGCCCGATCCGATGAACGCCACCGCGCGGCGCAGCCGCTGCGCGTCCCTCACGATCTCAAGCACCGTGTAGGTGCGCATGTTCAGCGCGGGCATCCCCAGGTCGAAGCCCGGAAAGGGCGTCGGCAGCCCGCTCTGCATCCCCCACAGGAACAGCGTCCCGTCGTCCGCCACGGCGCGCGCCAGCTCCGCGACGCCCGGTCCGGCCACGGCGTCGAAGACGTACTCGGCCCCCTTGCCGCCGGTCAGCTCCAGCACGCGCTTCGCCACGTCCTCCTCGTCGGAGACGATGACCTCCGCCGCGCCCTCGTCGATCAGTTGCCGCCGCTTGGCGCGCGTGCGGGTGACCGCGATCGGCGTGGCGCCCAGGCGGTTGGCCGTGTGGACGGCGGCCAGGCCGACGCTGCTGGAGGCCGCGGTGATCACTGCGGTGTCCCCCGCCCGCATCCCGCCCACCTCCACCATCGCGCCGTAGGCCGTCAGGTAGGGCATCCACACCGCCGCACCGGAGACCGCGTCCACCTCGTCAGGGCGGTGCAGGAGCGAGGTGACCGGCACGATCGCCTGCTCGGCGTACACGCCGTAGTCGTTGTGCGAGAAGTTCGGGATGACGCTGACGGCCTGCCCCTTCTCGAAGTCGGCCACCCCGGGGCCGACCGCCTCGATCACACCGGCGGCCTCGTTGCCGAGCCCGGCCGGGAAGCGCTCGACCGGCACGATGTACCGGCCGCTGCGGAACAGCGCCTCGGCCCTGTTGAGGCCGATCGCCTCCACCCGGATCCGCACCTCGCCCGGTCCCGGCTCCCCCGGCTCCACGTCCTCCAGACGCAGCACCTCGGGGCCGCCGATCTCGTGGAACCGCACGGTCTTCGCCATGACGCCGCCCTTCGCTCGTTCGTGGACGGGGCAACCGTGGCACATAAGTACGATGAACGTCAAACTTCGATAATCGTCGTACTATGACGCCATGGAACGCACCCCGCCGCACCCGGACGTGGCACAGATCAACCTCCAGCAGGTCCTGGAGGCCGTCGTCGACCCGGTCCGCCGGAGCATCGTCACGCAACTCGACGCCGCCGGGACCGACATCGCCTGCGGCGGCTTCGACATCTCGGTCAGCAAGTCCACCGCCACCCACCACTTCAAGGTGCTGCGCGAAGCCGGCCTCATCCGGCAGTACTACGTCGGGACGTCGCGCATGAACGCCCTCCGCCGCGCCGAGATGGACGAAGCGCTCCCCGGCCTGCTCGACGCTCTCACCACTCCGCAGGCCATGAAGTCCTGACCACCACCCGACGCCGAGCGCCTTCCGCCGAACGGAAGCGCGCCATCGCCGACTCAAGATCCAGCACACCCTGCGGCACCACGCCGCCTCGGAGTCCTGGAACAGCCGACCCGACTGAGGACGCTCGTTGATCAGCGGCAAACGCGAGCACTACAGATCATGAAGTGCCGGCAACGGCTACGCGGCGACGCCGACCAATTATCTAGAGGTAATAACGCAGTACAACCGATGTATGAGTCGATATGCCGATGGTGGCGGCCTGTCGGAGCGGGCACGCGCCAGTATGAGGAGACCCGGCTCGTCGCGAGTTTCATCCCGTCCGAGGTGGCGCGGCGGCTGCGAGTGACAACGTCGTCGGCGAACGCCGGGTGGTAAGAGCGCGCCGGCCTCCATGGGACCGGGCTGGTCCAGGCGCCGACCGACCGAAGCGTAGTTGGAGGCGCTGGATCTGAGGCCGGCCGCGCACGGCCGGGACGTCGACCAGCGCTGGACCCTGGCCCGGATCGCCACCGTCATCCCCACGATGGCGGATCGAGTGCGGCCCAAGTCGTCCGCGGGCTGGCACCGCCCATGCGCGAGCAAGACCTCCGGCCCCGAGGCCCTCGCGTGCACGGCTGAGGTCATGAGAATCGAGGACGTCGTCGAAAGGAAGACCTCGGGAAAGGGCGGGGTGAGTTTCACGCGCGTCTACCATCGGCTGCGCATCCGCGTGCACGGCGCGGGCAGACCCGCCTACGAGACCGGCACCACCGCCGAACTCTCGGGCGAGGAAGAACTCGCCCTCACTTCGGAACTCAAAGGCGGGCACCCGAAGTACCACTGCTGGGCCGACCCGGAAGATCACGAGCGGGTCCAGGTCCGTTGGAGCTCGCCGCTGGGCTGACGGCCGAGGCGTTCACGATCGGCCGCCGCCCCGAATTAGCGAATTACCTGTGAGGTCATCGCCCCGACGACGCAAGGCGGCAAGGATCATCCGCATGAAGCGTGCACTGGAGACGGCGGCGGCCGGCCGCATCGCCTGGGGAGCACTGGCACTGGCGGCGCCAGGTCTCAACGTGAAACTGGCGGCCATGCGCCACCGGGACGCCCCCGAACTCAGGTACATGATCCGAGTCTTCGGGAGCAGGGCCCTCGCCCTCGGCCTCGGCTACCTGCTGAGCGAACCCGCGGCACGACGGCGCTAGCACAGGCTCTGCCTGGTGGTCGACATCTGCGACACCGCGGCGGGGACCGTCCATCTGGTACGTGGGGACATACCGCGCGGCCCGGCGGCTGCCCTGACGGCGATCACCGGCGGATATGCCGTCCTCGGCATCGCGGCTCTACGTGCAGAGTGAAGAGGCCGTTCCCTACAGGAAGACACCGCCGACGCCAGGGAACGCCGACCTGTGGACCTGCTGGTCAAGGCCCGGCGGCCTGCTGTGCCGGACGGTGTCCGCTCAGGTTCCGCTGCGCTGGTGCTGCTCGGGCAGGCGGCTGGCCGGGTGCGCCCACAGCAGGATGTTGTCCGGCCGCCCACCCTCCGCTTCCCGGTCCCGCCGGAAGAAGTCGAGGACTTCCCGGTCCGAGTAGCGCAGGCTGAAGTGGATCAGGACGAACAGGGTCTCCGGGTGGGCCTCGACCACCGGTCTGAGGCCGCTCCATGTCGTGTGCCCGACCCGGTTCGCGCGCTCCGTTTCGGCGTCGTCGAGGAAGGTGCACTCGGTGATGACGACCGGATACTCGAACAGCCATGGATTCCGCTCGAAGACGTTCACGTGCGTGTCGCCGAGGAAGGCGAACAGCGGCCGGTCGACCACGGCGTCGACCTCGGCGCCCTCCCTGCGCCGCCGGGCCATGATCCGGCCGAACTCCTTGCTCCGCCCGCCCTCCGCCAGGGACCGCCGCAGCTCCTCGAACTCCGGCCGCAGCACCTTGCGCCGCTCCGAGAAGGCATAGCCCACGCAAGGCACCTTGTGTTCGCACTCCACCACCCGTACGCGGTGCCCGCGGCGCCCGAAGGTGAACTCGTCGTCCTGGCGCACGCCGTGCAGGCGGTGGCCTCCCGCCAAGGCCGGATCGAACCCCGGCCCGTGGTTCAGTTCGGCGGACGCGCGCAGGTAGGACTCCACGTACGGCACGGCCTGGACGGGCAGGTAGATGTCCGTGCCCCCGTCCCTGGAGGCGAGGTGGTCGATGTCCTTGGAATGGTCATGGTGGGTGTGGGTGAGGAAGACCGTGTCCACCTGCCGTCCCTCGCACAGCCCCGCGTCGAGGCTGCACCGCAGTTCGGGGATGTGGAAGAAGGTCTTGTCGTTCGCGCGCGAGTAGCCGGTGAGGGTCAGCTCGGCGCCGGGGATCCGCCATGTCTTCCACTGCCGGAAGGGGTGCCCTTGTTCCAGCAAGTCGGGGTGGTCGGGCGGTTGTTCCGGAACCCGCGTCATCGGGTGCCCCTCCCTGGACGGTCGTGGGCGGCGCTCTCCCGCCTCCATGATCAAGCGTCCGCGATCGTAGCGGCAGGCCCGCCGGGCGCACACCGGTTTTCCCAGCGCGCGGTCCGCAACGCGGTGCCTGAAAGCCCTGCTCAAGCCGTGTGCGAGGCCGGGACGGCACGCGAAGCGGGTGCGGGAACAATCGTGCGCGCGTCAGGGTTGGAGATCCTGGTCGGTGTGACCGGTGTCCCCGGGCCTCACCTTTCGCCTTCGCGGAGTTCCGTACGGCTGGAGCCGCGTTGTGCCTTTCGCCGAGAGGCGACCCGCACACCGGCCATGAACGTCCGCCGTGGTCCCGCCGACGCCCGTCGGCGGGACCACGGCGTTTCTGCGACCGGCAAGGATGCGCCGACCTCCGGCACACCGATGCCGGTCCGCACCGTCCGCCGCGAGGAGCCGCGCACCAAGCTGATCAAGGTCGTCGTGGCTCGGCTGGGCGGACGCAACGGCCTCCGGCCGACGGGTCAGCCGGCCGGGGTGAGGTCCCGGGCGCGTGAGGTGGCCAGCGTGGCGGCGAAGGCGGCGACCAGGGTGGGGTGGCGGTAGTTGGTGAAGGCGTCGTGGTCGTCGTGCCAGCGGATGGGCGCGACGGCGCCGTCGGTGTGCTGGGCCTGGGCCAGTTGCCCCCACATGTGCCGGTCCAAAGCCGGTCGGGGCAGGCAGGCGTCCACGGCCAGGAGTTCGCCCAGCAGGTCCCAGTCGCGGTCTTCGCACCACACCTGGGTCCAGGCGGGCAGCCAGTCGGCGAGATAGGCGGCGATGCCGGCGGGCAGGCGGTCGGGGTGCCGCCCCCAGTCGGTCAGGTGGAAGACGGTGTGGGTGAGGTCGTAGGCGCTGTCCCAGTCGATGGTGTGCGGCTCGGGCCGCCGGCCTGCCCAGCTCTGGGCGGTGACGGCTTGGAGGTCGGCGTGCAAGGGCACCTCCAGGCGGCGTTCGGCGTTGAGCACGCCCAACCGGTGGGTGGGGGTCATCTCCCGTGCCGCCCAGCCGCGAGTGGCCACCGTGCGCGCCGCCAGCTCCTCCATGCGGCCGTGGCGCAGCCCGGCCTGCCGCATGGTCGCGTACAACTCCAGCGGGTAGGAGGTGAGCGGCTCGGCCTGCAGCAGGGCCAGCAGCAGGTCACCGCGCCGCAGCTCGCTCCAGGCCAGCTCGATCAGTTCACCGGCGGTCTGGGCGTGGCGGCCATCGCGAACGTCTTTGCGCAGGACCACCGAGCAGATCTGGACCAGTTCGCCCAGCGGTTTGAGGGTGTTGCCCAGGCTGGTGTCGGGTGACAGCACATCGGCGGTCAGCCGGAATCCCGAGGCGTTGTCGGCCAGCCACCCGAGCGCGTTGTCGGCGATGCGCTCCCAGGGCTCCGAGACGGTCACGGCTTCTCCTCGGCTCACGGCTCGCAGGCCGGTGCGGGTTCGATGAGCAGACGGGCGGCGTGCAGGTGCAGACGGGCGCGCGGATCGTCGTGGGCGGCCTGCAGCAGAAAGTCGATGCTGGAGTCCAGCCGCAGTGCGGGCGGCGGCTGGCCCAGCAGGGCCAGCCAGCGCGCGGCGCCGGAAGCCTGGAGCCAATCGCGACGCATGAACGCCCGCACGAACCCCAGGGCCAGGTCGTCGCGCCGCCGGGTCAGGGTCCGGACCAGCGACGCGTCGGTGCCCGGCCAGGCCAATGCGGCCAGGTGGGCCAGGTGCCGGGTCATCACCGGCCAGGCCGGCTCGTTCAGCCAGTCGCTGTCGGGCGCCTCGATGACCGGACGCACGGCGTCCGGCGGCGGGGAGGCCGGCGGCGGCACCGCAACGACAGGACCATCGGCGTACGATCGGGCAGCCATCACCTGCGCTTGAACACGATCCAGCCCCCAGTGCAGCCAACGGTCGACAACGGTGGCGTCCTCCCGCAGCGGGAACGCCGCCCGCGCCTGCTCCAGCAGGCGGCGGTCGGCCGGGTCCAACGGCAACCGGCCCATCACGTGCGCCGCCAACACGTCGGCGCCCAGCACCCGCACCGCGGCCAGTCCCGGCACGGCCTCGGCGTCTGGCAGCAGCTCGCACAGCCGGAACGCGTCGGCTCCGCCCCGGCCGCTCCGCCCACGCCCGGCCGAATGCTGCAAAGCGCGGCCGATCCCCACGGCCAGGCAGTGCACCGACTGGCTCAGCAGGGACGCGGCGGGCGGCGCGCTCGTCGAGGTGGCGGTCAAGGAACACCTTCATCCCGGTACCGGTGTCCCGATACCGCTGATATCGCGATCGGTCAGTTAGCGCCTGGCGCGCCCGAGGAAGCAGGACGGGCCGCACAGGCAGGGGGCCGGCACCGCCGGGTCAGTGCGTGCGCTGCTGAGCCTGCTGCAACGAGCTGACCTGCTGCTCCAGCTCGGTGATCCGGCGTTGCAGCGCCTGGATGGCCACCAGCGCCACGCCGCTGGCATCGACCGGCTCGATGCGGAAGTCGTGCTCGCCCAGACCGAACGCGGCGTTCCAGTCCTGGGCCATGGGCCCCAGATGCCGCACGTGCTCGGGCTCCCACAGGTAGCGCCAGGTACTGATCGGCAGGTCCGCCACCTTGGCCAGGACGTCGTGGCCGTTGACCGGCGCGGAACCCGCCGCGGCGACCTGGGGAACGGGGGCGGGAACGCTCCTCCGGCGCCCCCGCCCCCATCCGAACGGCTTCACCGGTCCCAGGTCACCGCGCTCACGTCGTCCTTGAGACGGCGGTCGCTGAGCAGGTCCGACAGGATCTTGGGGGACTGCTTGCGGCCCCTGTTGTAGGGAGCGCTGGTGGGCGTCTCGGCCGGCTTGGTGAGCAGGTCCATCTCCGCTTTCATGTCCTCAGTGGAGCTGTCACCGCGTTCTTCGTTGCTCATCGCAAGCCTTCCTTTCGTGATGGGGCACGACCCAGCCACCATAACAGTAGGTGATGACTCAAGTGCTTAACGTGACCATTTGGACGGTCGAGCCATGGGGCCGCACTCTTCCTTCCCGGCGGGGCTTGCGGCGGATGCGCCGCCTGCCCGGCGAGCGGACCGGACCGCCTGTCATTCGAACGGCTTGCACCGATCATTGCCGCTCATGCCGGTTCGCGAGCGAGCGCATCGTGCCCGCTCGCGCGCTCGGCCGAAGTTTCCCCTGCCGGTGTTGCACATCCCATGGCCCCTGAGCGGCGCGACCTTTCGATGAGGCGCCGCAGGAGCGGGTGGATCGCCTCGCCTGCCTGACCCCGGTCGAGGGAGACCATGGCGTTCACTCCCTCGCGTCGGTCTCGTGGATTGAGCCTCCGAATTCAGGCTGCTCCTGGGAGGAAGAGGCGCCCAACCCGTGCTATCTGGACTATCGGACCGTCTCCGCGCAGAAGGGCCGCATCCGCGGTGAACCGACCGCCCCTCCCCCGCCGACGGACATGGGTGCCAAGCGGTGCGAGACCAGAGCATTGAGCCTGCCAGGAAGCTCCGGACTTCGGCGGCATTGTTGTTCTGGGACATGTAGTTCGTGCACAATCCACGATCTTTACAAAGTAAGTTCAACGCTGCAGGTGCCCGGCCGAGGACCACGACCGAGGAGTCGGCAGAGCTCAGCGGCTCAAGCGCGAGAACGCCGAGTTGCGGCGGGCGAACGAGATCCTCAAAAGCAGCAGCGGGTTTCTTCGCGGCCGAGCTCGACCGGCCACCCCCATCCGCGCCGTTCCCCTCTTGCTCCAGGGCACTGCCCAAGTGATCGGTCCACTGGCCACCGGGCCTGCCGTTGACCGGCAGCAGCGACTCGGTCTCACGGGCCAGGCGCACCGCCCTTCCCGGAAGAAGATCAGTCCTCGCGCATCCAGGCGACCGCGACCCGGTACTCGCCGTACCGCCACCCCGCCGGCGTCCGCGTCACGGCGCAGGTCAGCCGCAGGCCGCTCGTCCGGTGGGGCGCCTGGCCGAGACGGCCGCCTGATCGCCGTCGACGTCCACCAGCAGGTCAGTGGTGATGTGCTGGGCGTGCACCCCCTCGATCTCGGAGCGTCGCAGGACGCCGGCGAGCTCGTCGATGCCGCGGATCTCGTCCCCGCGCGGCGAGCGCTCCACCACATCGTCGGCGAAGACGGTGCCCGCGTCCTCCCATCGCTTCTCGTCGAGCAGGAGCGCGAGGCGGGCGAACAGGTCGACGGTCTCAAGGCGGTCGGCGAGCGGTGCACCGGTGGACATGACTGCCCTTTTCATTGAAGTTGCCAACATCGGCGACTCCAACTCCACAGAGATTCATTGGCTGCGCCAACAAGGTAGGGTGGCCGTCGTGGAACAGACACCCGCGCGATTGACCGCGAAGCCGAGTTGGCTGCTCACCCAGCTGGCGGTGCACGCCCACCGGCTGTCCTCCGAGGGCTTCGCCGAGGCGGGGGCGCGCGGGTACCACTACCGGATCCTGTCCGCGCTGGACGAGTTCGGCCCCGCCAGCCAGGCCGACCTCGGCCGCCGGAGCAACATGGACCGCAGCGACGTGGTGGCGGCGGTCAACGAGCTGGTCCAGCAGGGCTTCATCGATCGGACGCCGGACCCCGACGACCGGAGGCGCAACATCGTGACCCTCACCGGCGCGGGCCGCCGGCAGCTGCGGCGCCTGGACGGCGCGCTCGACAAGGCGCAGGAGCACCTGCTCGAACCGCTTCCGGCCGGAGACAGGCAGACCCTGACGCGCCTGCTCACCGAGTTGCTCGCGCACCACCAGCGGGGCTGAGGAGACTTCGGGGCCGAACGGCGGGCAGGGCGCGGCCTGCGGTCGTCGAAGGACCTCAAAGAACGACCTTGTAGTAGTCGTGCAGGTCCCGCACTTCCACGGTGACCTGGACGTGCTGCCCCTCGTTCACTTCCAGGTGGTCGCGGGCCAGGTCCCGCGCCAGCTCGCCCAGACGGTGCCTGAGCTCGGCCGGACGGCCGGGGAGTATCTCCAGGGCGATGTGGACCATGCCGTGTCCCGGGGCGCCGTCCCCGATGACCACCTCGTCGAGCCGGTGGAAGCGGGTCTTGAAGTCGCCCAGCGCGCTCCCGAGCAGTTCCGAGCCGGCGTGGTGGAAGGCCAGGGCGAAGCGCTCGCGGTCGAATCCCCCGGCCAGGTCGGCGGAGTACTCCACGGTGATCTGCGGCATCCCAGGTCCCCTCACGGCCGAACATCGATGATCACCATAATGCGCCACCCCGCGGCGTCCTCTGGTCAAAGGCGGCGTGCCGACCGCGCCTCGGCGCAGAGCGCCGATGGTTTGACCTTGACGCTGCGTCAACTTCTAGCATCCGGGCCATGCCGAT
This sequence comes from Spirillospora sp. CA-253888, assembly GCA_050936435.1. Classification (GTDB taxonomy): domain Bacteria; phylum Actinomycetota; class Actinomycetes; order Streptosporangiales; family Streptosporangiaceae; genus Spirillospora. The sequence goes on along the minus strand of JBNJMT010000002.1, from coordinate 1,983,093 downwards.
CACCGTTCTTGACTCCTGCCCCGCCATGAGGCGAATCCTGCTGGCCCCCGCCGCCGACCGCGCTGACCTGCTGCGTTCGATGCTGGAGCCCATCAGGGACATGTACCGCTACCATCCAGGTGAGCTCGATCTGGCGGCCGTTCACCGCGAAACGTCCGGGTTCCCCATCGACCGCGACGAGGAGCGTTGCCTCGACGCGCTCGAAACCCTGGAGGCGGCCGACGCCCGGGAGCGGATGCAACGCGCGCTCGACGACGCTCTCGCCGTGCTGCTGGAGGCGACGCCGGGGCTGGAGGTCCCGGACATCACCGTGTTGCTCGTGCTCGGCGATCCGGGTGACGAGCACTTCATGGGCCCCTGCCAGGGAGTGACGGGGTTCGGCGGCATCTCCGGTCAGATCGTCATCACGTTCTGGCCCTTCCCCGAGAACATGGCGCGGCTGGAGTGCACCGCCGTGCACGAACTCCACCACAACCTGCGGTTCGGCCCGGGCGGGGTCGTATGGGACCCGATGACCGTCACGGTCGGCGAGCAGGTCGTCTCCGAGGGCCTGGCCGACGCGTTCGCCCGGCAGCTCTACGGCGACGAGCTCGGCCACGCCCGCATCGGCGTGCCGCACCTGCACGACGACGAGGTCTTCGAGAAGGTGCTCACCGGCCTCGACGTGACCGGCATGGAGAACTTCACCGCCTGGGTGCACGGCGATCCCAGCGCCGAGCGCTTCGGCCTCACGCCGGTGGGGCTGCCGATGGGCGCCGGGTACGCCGCGGGCAACCGGCTGGTCGACGCCTACCTGGCGGCGACCGGGCGGACGGCGGCGCAGGCCCTGCACGCCGACAGCGCGGAGATCATCGCGACCGCCCTCCGCCGCGGGTGACACTGGAACGATGGAGTGGACGATCCAGGAACTGGCGACGAGGGCCGGCATCACCAGCCGCACCCTGCGTCACTACGACCACTGCGGGCTCCTGGCCCCGTCCCGGGTCGGCGAGAACGGGTACCGCTACTACGACGCCACCGCCGTCGCCCGTCTCCAGCGGATCCTGCTCATGCGCCGTCTCGGCATGGGCCTGCCCGCCATCGCCCAGGTCCTGGCCGAGGAGGTGGACGCGTGCGACGGGCTGCGCGCCCACATCACCGCGCTGGAAGAGGAACGGGACCGCATCGAACGGCGGATCCGGTCCGTGCGCCACACGCTCCAGGCTCTGGAGGCGGGGGCGGAACCGCAGATGGACGTCATGCTGGCGGGGTTCAACGACCACTACAAGGACGAGGTGATCTCACGCTGGGGCGAGCAGGCGTTCCAGGCGAGCAACGATTGGTGGCACGGCAAGAGCCTCGACCGGCAGCGGGCCTGGAAGCGCGACGCCGAGGACCTCGTCGCCGCCTGGGTGGCCGCGGCGAGGTCCGGCGCCTCTCCGACCTCGGAGCACGCCCAGTCGCTGGCCGCCCGGCACGTCCGGTGGCTGAGCCGGATCCCGGGCACCCCCACGGCCGAGGGCGACCGGGAGCGCTCGATCGAGATGGTGCAGGGCATCGGGGACATGTTCGTCGACGACCCCCGCTTCGCCGGCATGTACGGGGACGAAGCCGGGGCGAGGTTCGTCCGCGACGCGCTGCAGGCTTACGCGCGGACCCGGATGTAGCGCACGCGGTTCGCGGAATCGAGGAGTTCTGACATGCCGCACGGTGCCCGGTCCGTCAGCGGCATCGAGCGGACACGCAGATCCGATGCGATCATGCGCTCTGAACCGGATCGGCGAAGGCAGGAGCGGTCTGGGCAAGGCCGGAACCCGTTCCGCTCCGGGGCCGCATCGCGTTCTTGGAAGCGGCCAGCGGTCCTGGCCTCGTCAGGAGCGTGTGCTGGCTCTGCGGACGATGGACCACGGCGCGGTCTGGGAGTCCGGTTTCTGCCCCAGTGCGGCGTGCGCGCATGCCGCACCCTGGTCGCGCAGCGACTGCGCGACCGTCGTCAGCCCAAGTTGCGCCGCCACCGCCGCGTCGTCCCACCCGGTCACCGCCACATCGTCGGGGATGGCGAGACCGGCGGCGCGGACGGCGCCGACGACCCCGGCCGCCTGCTGGTCGCTCATCGCGGCGATCGCGTCGGGCGGTTCCGCTGAGGCCAGCAGGGCCGCCGCGATCCGCTCGGCCTCGGCCGCGTCGTTGCGCGCGCACACCGCGACGGTCACGTCGCGCCATGGGATGCCCGCGTCCTCGGCCGCCTGCCGGTAGCCCTCCAAACGCTCGCGCGTGACCGGGAACAGCACGTCCGCGACGTCCTCGCCGCCGAGGACCGCGCCGACCCGGTCCCGGGACAGCGGAAAGCTCACCACCGCCGGACGCGCGGCGCCCGCGAACGCGACGGCGCCCACCGCGCGTGCCGCCGCGCGGTTGTCGATGCTCACCAGCCCCATCCCGCGGACCGCCGGCCCCCCATGCACCACCGCTGGACGCTTCATCGCCCGCACGGCCGCCAGGACCGGATCGTCGTCGGAGGTGGTCCACACGATGAAGCCGTCGACGGCCGCGGCCGTGATCCGCAGGACGTCGTCGTCGGCGCCGGTGATCGGCAGGATGGTCATGCCGTAGCCGCGGTCGGCGCACACGTCGGCGATCCCGGCCAGGAAGGACACCGCCTCGGGGTCGTCGAAGGCGTAGCTCAGATGCTCGCCCATCACCACGCCGAGCGTGCGGGTGCTGCCGCGGCGCAGCGACCGGGCGCTCGGATCGGGGCCCGCGTAGCCCAGCTCGGCCGCCGCGGCGAGCACCTTCGACCGGGCCCGGTCCGACACGCGGTCGGGCCGGTTGTAGGTGTAGGAGGCGGTCATGACCGAGACGCCGGCCAGCTCGGCCACCTGTGCGAGGGTCACCCGTCCCGAACCCGCGGAAGCTGTCACGCCGGCCAGCCTAGCGGAGTTGTGTATCGTTACACATATGACCCGGACACGGACCGGACCGCCCCGCCGCCTGACCGTCTCGACGTTCGTGGCGTTCGCCGCCTTCGGCGCGTTCTGGGGAGTGTGGGGCGCCTCCGTGCCGCGGGTCCAGCAGCAGGCGGGCGTGAACGAGGGCCGGCTCGGCTTCGCGCTGCTGTTCGTGGGCGCGGGCGCCCTGCCCGCGATGCTGCTGGCGGGCAGGGCCCTCGACCGCTGGGGGCTAAGGGGGGCGGCCGCGGTCATCGGAGCGCTCGGGAGTGCCGGCGTCGGGCTGGCGCTGGCCTCGGTGAACCTGGTGGGCCTGTGCGCCGGGCTGGCCCTGGTCGGCGCCGTGAGCGGAGCGGCCGACGTGGCCATGAACGCGGTCGCCGGCCGGGCGGAGAAGATCACCGCACGTCCCGTCATCACCCGCGCCCATGGCATCTTCTCCACGCTGGTGGTCCTGGGGAGTCTCGCCACCGGACTGGCGGCGGCCGCGTCCCTGCCGCTCGCGCTCCCGTTCGCCGCCGTGGCCGCGCTGTCGCTCGCGGCCGGCGCCTTCCTGTACAGGACGCTGCCCGCCGAGAGCGCGGCTCGGGAGGACGGCCGCGCCCCGGCGCCGATGGACCGGCGCGCGACCGTCCCGTTCCTGCTCATCGGGGTGCTGGGCGCGCTCGCGTTCGCCAGCGAGAACGCGCACCAGAGCTGGAGCGCGGTCTTCGCCCACGACGCCCTCGGCTCAGGGGCGGGGCTGAGCGCCGTCGCACCCGCCGTGTTCGCGGGCGTGGTCGCGGTCACCCGGTTCGCCGTCGGCCGCGTGGCGCACTCTCACGCGCGCGCCGTTCTCCTCGTCGGCGCGGCGGCCGCCGCGGCGGGCGCGTTCGTCATCTCCGTCGCGTCCACGCTGCTCGTCGCGGGTCTGGGCCTCGCGATCGCCGCGGCCGGAACGGCGGTGCTGTTCCCGACCCTGCTCGGCATCGTCTCGCACAACGTCGACGAGGCCCGCCGCGGCCGCGCGACCTCGGTCGTCACGACCGTGAGCTATCTCGGGTTCGTCGTCGGTCCGGTCTATGTGGGGCTGTGGGCCGATGTCGTGGGGCTGCGCGGCGCCATGGTCGCGGTCGCGGCGCTCGCGATCTTCCTGTTCGTCCTCACACCGGTGCTGCTGCGCCTCAGCGGCCTCCGGGAAAAGACGGCCCACCGCTCTCCCTCGGGGGGCTGAGGGCGAACGAGGACCAGGCCTGGCGGATCACTGACCGACGGACGTTCTCTAGCCGGGCCACGCCGGAGAACGGCCCAGGTGGGCGAGGACGCGGTCAAGCGGAGACCCTGCCGAGGTTGCGAGGGCGGGACGGAAAGGGGCGTTCGGCGCCTTCCGCCGGTCGTCGTCGGGAACGCGCAGGGCCACCTGCAAGGCGGCTTCGGCCAGGTCGCCGTCCAGATCGTAGGGAAGGCCGAGCGTGCGGGCCATGTCCCAGCCGTGCACGACGTAGTCGATGAAGTGGAAGCCGATGGCCATCGGGGCGGGGAACGCCTGACCCTGAAATTCGGCGAGGGTGAAGCGGCGGTCGAGGACGTCCGGTTCGGCGAAAGCGGTCAGGACCTCTTCGGCGGCCGCGGCGTAGTCCTTCACCGGGTCGTCGGCCAGGGGCCGGACGGCCCAGACGGCAGGATCGCCGCCGGTGCCGCGCGCCGCGGCGGCGAAGCCGCGGTGCTGCACGGTCATGTGCGCGAGCAGGTCGCGCGCCGCCCACCCCGCGCAGGGCGTGGGACGGTCCAGGTCGGCGCCGGTGAGGCGGGCGACGATGTCCACGCCGGCCTGGACGGCGCGGCGGTCGAGCTCTCGAATGTCGATCACCGGCACATTGTAAGCAGGTGCCTATCGTCTACGTAAGCCTACTTTTGCGCGGAGCGTATCTTTGCGGGATGGACGGCGAACGGCGGCCCGACCTGGCGGCGATGATGGTCCCGCTCGGCCGCGCCCTCATGGCGGCCGAGGGCCCGGTGCTGGCGGAGCACGACCTGTCGATGTGGGCCTACGCGGTCCTGCACGAGCTGGACGAGAGCCCCGTGCGCAGCCAGAGCGCCCTGGCGCGGGCCATCGGCGCGGACAAGACCCGCATCATCGGCGTGCTGGACGGCCTCCAGCAGCGCGGACTGCTCCGCCGCGAGCCCGACCCGGACGACCGGCGGATCCACCTGCTGTCCCTGACGCCCGAGGGGCGGCGCCTGCGCGACCGGGTGCAGACCGCGATCCAGACACGCGAGAACCGTCTCCTGGCGCGCCTGCCCGAGGACGAGCGGCGCGCCTTCCTGCGCGCCCTGCGGACACTGCACGGCATCCCGCGCGAAGAGATCGTCGACGCGGACCGCTGAACGCCGCTCGGAGCGCCGTCAGGCGTCGGGCATCTCCGGCGAGGATTCCGATCGCCTCGTCGGGCGGATGATGTCCCGGGGCTCCGGCCGTCCGGCGCACGCCCCGCCTTGCGGGCCCAACGTCGTCACGATGTCTTCGACCAGATCAGGGGCCAAGGCGGAAGCGGGAACGTCGATACGCCCGTCCCGATGGAACATCGTCATGGCCGCCGCCTCCTGACACAGCACTGAAAGTGGCCACACTCTTCCAGCCTAGAGGTGCCCCTCGGGCCGCGTACCAGCCAGAAGACGCACCTCATTCACACACCTTGCAAGGCGGATTCGCGCCGCCCCCCGCGATAGCGCCTGCCGCACCAAAAGCGCACACGGTCACACGCCACCTGAACCCCGACAGAGCACAGTCACCACCGCGCCACCATTCCTCTCGTCGCAGACAGTGATGATTCTGCAACAATGCGCAAGCAAAGAAGCTCGTCGCCGCATCGGAGGATCCCATGCCCCGTCCGGGTGCCCTTGCTTCCGCCCTCGCCCTCACCGTCGTCCTGCTCCCGGCCCCCGCCGAGGCCGCCGCGTCCCGGCAGCACGCTCCATCGCCGGGCCTGTGCACCGGCGCCTTCAAGAACGACGCACGGCTGGGCCCGCGCCATCTCCCGCGCCCCTGGCAGCGTCCGGTCGGCCCGCTGCTGGTCGGCTACCACCGCACGGGCCATCTGACGCCGGGAGCCTTCCTCGCCAAGTACTGGCAGCCGGAGGCGCCCGGCCGACCGGCCGGATGGAAGTACCCGCCCGACGACGGCTTCGCGAAGATCAAGGGCCGCCTGGACAAGAACCGGCATGTCCTGCGCCCCGGCACGAAACTCGACCGCTTCGGTTCCGAGTACGGCGGCTTCCTCGCCCCGGCCGGGGACCCCTACTCCAAGCGCGCCCTGCCGCCGCAGAACCTGGTCACCCGCGACGCGGCCCACCCCTGCGACTACCACCGCTACCGTGTCACCAGGGCGTTCACCGCGTGGCGGGGCCGCATCGCCGCCTGGTTCGCCCAGCCCGGCGGCGGGCAGCAGATCAAGCTCGACCCCGCCCTGCTCGACCCCGGCCCCGGCCAGCGCCTCAACGTCCAATGGCTGCTCACCCACAAGTACCTCGTCGATGACAACGCCCCCGCCGCACGCTGACCCCGCCCCACCGGCCGACCGGCACGCCCTGCTCGACGCCCTGCGCGCGGCGGGGGTGCCGGACGGCCACTACTTCATCGAAGCGCTCCACGAGCCTGCGCCACTGCCGGTCGACTTCTGCTATCTGCGGCACTCTCCCACCAGCCCCGGCCGCTGGGAGACCGGCGTCTACGAACGTGGAAGCTGGCAGGCCGATCCGCCGCACCCGACCGAGGCCGCGGCGTGCGCCGGGCTCCTGCGACTCCTCGGCCTGCCGGCTCCACCGCCGGACGCTCGCGGCACCCGGTGAGGGACCGCGGCGGGGACCGCCGTGACGCGCCGAACGAGAGTCGCGATCTGGCCCAGATTCCGTGAAGCGATCTTTTGGCAGGGAGCCCTGTCTGCTTCGGCTCTGAAACTCGGATGCTGTGCCGGCCAGGACTGGTCATGATGCTCGGATGGCGGATTCTTGGTCGGTGCGGCACTTCAGCCAGGCGAACCCGAAGGGACCCGGGCAGGGTGATGTTCCGGCGCTGCTGCGCAGGGTCGCCGACTCGATCGAGGAGTTGGGGCGGGTAGAGGTCCAGGACCTGCTTCTTCATCAGGAGATCACTGCGGAGGGGCCGTGGACGAACCTCACCGTCTACTTCCATCCCGCCGACCCGGCTGACCCTTGAGTCTTCGGCGGTTCGACGCAGACGCTCTCCAAGCCCGCTCGGCTCCAAGGGCACCGGCATGTCACACAGCGCCATCCTCACCCATGCCGTGGCCGCTGCCAGCTCTGATACTTCACGGCATTTGAGCCAGATCCGAGGGTCGGCCCCACCCCTGCGCATCGTTGTCGGGCCTGGGCCACGGAGCGTTCCACCGAGGCTCGGGCCCGCCTCTCTGCGGGATGCGGCCACAGCCGGGTGCGCTCCAACGAGCGCATCAGTCGGTACGCGCTGCCCGATAACGGGGCAGGCTCGGCCCAGGGAGTGAGGGGACGGAGCCTGCTGCGTTCAGGTTCGCTCCGCCCGCCGATGCGAGAGACCGCGTCAGGACGTGAACCCTACGGGCGGGTTCTGGAAACAACCAGTGCTCGCCCCCAACGCAAGGAACACCATGACGCACCGATCCAGGCGTTCAACGTGAAGGCGGCCGCCATCGATGAGCGTGAAGCGGCAGACCTCGACGACGTGGCACTGATCCGGCAGTCGCTCACCGAGCCGGAGTGCTTCGCCGAACTCTTCAACCGGTACGGCCGCCTGATCTACGACTACGCCGCCCGCAGGCTGGGCGGCCAGGCGGCCGACGACATCGTCGGCGAGACGTTCTTCGTCGCGTTCCGTCGCCGCGGCTCCTACGACCTGACGCAACCCCTGGCCCGGCCCTGGCTGTACGGAATCGCCACCAACCTCATCGCCAAGCACCGGCGCGTCGAGGAACGCCACTACCGGACGCTGCAACACACCGGTACCGACCCACTGCCCGAGCCACTGGCCGACACCGTCGTGCGCCGCGTCGCCGCCGGAGCGCAGGATCGGAGGCTGGCCGGCGCCATGGCGGGCCTGCACCGGCGCGACCGCGACGTGCTGCTGCTCATCGCCTGGGCCGACCTGACCTACGAGGAGACCGCGGTCGCGCTCGGCATACCGGTCGGCACCGTGAAATCGCGGCTCAGCCGCACCCGCCGCAAGATCCGCGCGGCGTTCGACGGCGCGGACCCGACTTCTGAGAGAGAGGCGTGACCCCGGTGGACGAACTGCGGATGGTCAAGGAGATGCGCCCCCACCGGCCCGAGATGCCGGCCGGGGTCGATACCTCCGTGCGGGAGAGGCTGCACGCCATGGCCGCGGCCGATGCCGAGCGCGGCGAACGCCCCGCGCGGCGTCGGCCGACGAAGCCGAAGCTCTGCGGCGCCCTTGCGGCGGGGCTCGCGGCTACCGCCGCGGTCGCCGTCGTCGTGACCGAGGGCGTGCGACACGACGACGGAGGGCCCTCGCGCTCCGGGACGTTCGACAAGGTGATCGACTGGCCGCCCGGCGCGGGGCCCATGCCGAAGGACGTGCCGAGTCCGGGTCCTCTCCGGGGTGCACGGCTCGTCAGCGCCGTCCAACTCGGCGACCGGGCCGCCGAGGCCGCCGAACGCGCCCCCTACACCACCCCCAGGCCCGCACAGTGGGTCTACTCCAGGAGCATGCAGGCGGCCGGATTCGACATGAACACCTGGTGGAAGGGCGTCGACGTCCGGAGCCGCGAGACCACCGAGCGTTGGACGCGCGTTGACGGACAGGCCTTCGCGCAGGCCCACCAGGGCAAGCTCAAGCTGTACGAGAGGCGGTCCGACATGGTCCGAATGATCGGCGGCCCGATGTTCCACCTGGGGAACTACCACACGCTCCCCACCCGGCCCGATGCGCTCCTGCGGCACCTGTACGCGGCGCGCTACCCCGGCCAGGAAGGCGCCACCTCTCCGCAGGACGTCTTCGAGACCATGTCCAAGATCTTGCAGGACCCGTCCCCGCCCGCGCTCAGGGCGGCCGTCTACCGCGCGCTCCCCAAGATCGAGGGAGTCACGCTGCAGCGCGGCGTGCCCGACGCGGCCGGTCGGCTCGGCATGGCCTTCGCCCACGTGAACGACTACGGCGAACGCTTCTCCATCATCCTCGACCCGGTCGACTACCGCTTCCTGGGCGAACGGCAGGACATCGTCCGCCCGCGCCGCGTCGCGCTGGACGGCGGCAAGTCGGTGACCACCAAGCCTGGAACGGTGCTCCTGTGGACGGCGTCGTTCGCCCTCAAGGTCGTCGACCGGCCCGGCCAACGCTGACCCCGGGAGCCCCGATCCGCGCAGGGCGGCCGCCACCGAACGATCTGGCACTGCATCAGCCCCGGCGCCGCGGAAGTCAGCCGCCGGCGTGCAGCGACCAGCGGCCTCCGTCGTCCAGGTTCATCATGAGCAGCAGGGGACCGCGGAGCTCCGCGGTCTGCATACCGTCCCCCAGACCATGCGTGATCATCGCGAACTCGTCGACGGAGTGCTCCTCCCCCTCCAGCCGGTCGTCCTCCCCCAGGCACAGCAGCGCCCAGGTGCCCTCCGTCGCGGTCTGGACGGTCAGGGGCCCGGGTCCGCCCCCGTAGAAGACGACCTCGTCGCCCTGCCCATCGAGCTCGCTCGTGAAGGCGACGGCCGCTTCGGCGGGAAGGATCCGCACCGACCAGGTGGACCGGTCCTCCTCTCCCCCGCTGCATTCGACCTGCAGATGGGTGCATTCCACCGGGAGCAGGAGCCGGCCCTGATAGGCATCGATCGCGTTGACGCCGGCGTCGGTCAGCCTGTCGACCCTGGTGCTGGTGCGGATCATCTGATGGACGATGAAGTTCCCGTCGCCGGAGAAGGCGATCTCGGCGATGGCCGGCTCCCCCGGTACCGGGCGGTCGATCAGGACCTCGGTCTTCCCCGACGCCCCGCCGACCGTCAGGAACCTCTCCCCCGTCGCGGTCTCAGGAAGGACGAGGCGTTGTTCGACCTCGGGTGCGGGAAGGGCGTCGATCGGGACCGGGCGTCCGCTCGTGCGCGCCTCCAGGCGGACCAGGGCGGCCCGTCCCTCATGCAGCGCCGCCAGCACGTCCTGCCTGGAATCGGCGGCCTTCGCGCGATCGTAGGCGTCCAACGCCAGCCGATAGTCCCTGACCGCCGCCGGGGACGCCTGCGGCCCCGCAGGCTCGAAGGTCAGCTCGTCCAGTTGCTCACCGAACGCCGTGACCGCCTCCGTTGTCCCGGAGAGGTCACGTGCCGGTTCCGGGGGCGGGGCGATGGACGTGCCGCCGGGTTTGAGCCACCACGCGACCGCGACCCCGGCGGCGAAGGCGACCAGCGCCACGATCACATATCCGATCATGGGTCGACATTCTCCACAATGCCTGGTCACTGCCACAAACTCGGCGAGTTCCACGGCCGTTTCGGCCGGCTCAGCCGTCAGGCCCGCGCCGACCGGGCCTGCTGAAAGGGGTCCGGAAGAAACGCTGATCCCGACCACCGCACGCAGCTCTCGCGCCGGCCGAGCACTGACAGTCGAGCGCGCTCTGCGGATCCAGCTCGTAGGCGCGCTCGGCCTCCGGGCACACCGCCCCAGCCGTCGGCCGGGCGGCGCCTTGGCCTCGATCGGCGCGGCATGGGCGAGGATCGACCACGCCGGCAAGGCGAGCAGGGCCGGACCGAAGGAACGGTCGGCCATGCGAGATGACGCAGGTTGCTCCAGAACTGCATGGTCGTGACGGCATGCCCGGCGCGAGCGCGGAGGTGGACGGTGCCGGACTCGTTTCGGTGAACTGATGATCTGGCCGTCGCCCGCCGCGTCCTGCAAGGCGGTGCAGTCGTCGCGGCCGTCCGGCATCCGGCCGCCGGGCGCCACGGCCGGGTGGTCTTTGGCGCCGATGGTGCTTCGAGGGCGCGGCCCCGCCGGGCGCCGAGCGCGCACCGGCTCGAACGGCCATGGGCGGGGAGTGATCCCAGGAGCAAGGGGTAGATCACTCACTCCGCACCGACCGCGCCCGCCACGACAAGGAGCCGCCCCGATCATGTCCGGTCCATCGTTCGCGTCCGCCGGCGATCCAGCCGCCTCCACCCCGGTCGCGCCGCCGAGGGAGACGGGTCGCTCGCTGGCGGCCGCCGTGCTGATCGGGGTGGCGCTGATGGCGGCGGTCGATGAGATCGTGTTCCACCAGCTGCTGGGCTGGCACCACTTCTACGACCGTTCCACTCCGAAGGTCGGGTTGCTGACCGACGGGCTGCTGCACACCGCCGAGTTGCTGGGCCTGGTGGTGGGGCTGGTGTGGTGGGCCGACCTGCGGCGCCGGCGGGCGTTGTCGTCCGCGCACGCTCGGGCGGGCCTGTTCCTGGGGCTGGGCGCCTTCCAGTTGTTCGACGGAGTGATCGACCACAAGCTGCTGCGTCTGCATCAGATCCGCTACGGCGTACCCGACCTGTTGCCCTACGACCTGGCCTGGAACGCCGCCGGGGTGATGTTGCTGGCCGTCGGCGCGGTGCTGGCCGTGCGCGCCGCCCGTCAGGGAACGGGGTCTGACAAGGCGGAGCGACCGAACGTTGGAGAGCGGTGATGCATCCGTCCCACGAGCACCAGCACGGCACGGATGCCGGTGCTGGAGTCGACGTCGAGCAACTGGCGGCACTGGGCAGCGTGGCTATCGCGGTGTCGCTCTATCTGGTCGCCACCGGTCGGCTGCGCCGCCGCGGGGGCGCCTGGCCCTGGCGTCGGGACGCCTCCTTCGCCGCCGGCGGCGCCGCCTTGGCCGTCGCGGTCGCCGTACCGCTGCCGGGCGGGGCCTTCACCGTGCACATGGTCCAGCACCTGCTGGCCGGGATGGTCGCACCGCTGCTGCTGGTGCTCGCCCGGCCGCTCACGCTCGCGCTGCGGGCCCTGCGCCCGTCCCGTCCGCGCCGCGTTCTGCTGGCGGTGGCGCACTCGCGCCCAGCGGCCTGGCTGATGTTCCCTCCGCTCGCGGCGGTGGTGGATCTGGGCGGGCTGTGGGTGCTGTACCGCACGCCGTTGCTGGCGGCCACCCACGACCGACCGGTGCTGCACGCGTTGGTACATGTGCACGTGGTGGCCGCTGGAGTGCTGTTCACCGCCGCGATCTGCCAGATCGATCCCGTACGCCGCCGCTGGAGCCTGTGGGTGCGCGGCCTGACGCTCCTGGCCGCCGGGACCGCCCACGCCATCCTCGCCAAGACGCTCTACGCCGCTCCCCCGCCCGGCACCGCCTTCTCCGAAGGGGACCTGCACGCCGGTGCACAGTTGATGTACTACGGCGGAGACCTGGTCGAACTCGCCTTGGCCGCCGTGATCGGAGTGCACTGGTACGTCACGACAGGTCGCGCTCATCGCCATGCGCAACGCCGCGCGGCACTTGTCGGCTCCTCGTAGATCACTAGCGACTGCCGGCGTTCTCGTTGGCGACCGTGATCGCCGCAGGTGATGGGCGCTTCTCACCGGGTGTTCGCGTCGGGCGGCCATTGACCGTACGACCGGCGACGGCCGCGACCTCTACGATCGTCTGGTGCAAATCGACCTGGTCACGATCGTTGTGGACGACTACGACAGCGCCATCGGATTCTTCACCCGCGCCCTGGGCTTCGACCTGGTCGAGGACTCAGCGTCGCTGACCAACGACGGCCGCCCGAAGCGGTGGGTCGTCGTCCGGCCGCCCGGTGCTCAGACGGGCATCCTGCTGGCGCGTGCCGATGGGGAGCGCCAGGTCTCGGTGATCGGCGGCCAGGCGGCCGGACGCGTCGGATTCTTCCTGCGCGTCGAGGACTTCGATGCCGCGTATGAGCGCATGACGGCGGCGGGCGTCGAGTTCGTCTCTGCGCCGCGCGATGAACCCTACGGACGTGTGGCAGTCTTCCTCGACATCGCAGGCAACCGGTGGGACCTGCTCGGCCCGGCCGACTGACAGTCGGCCGGGCTACCTCGATCCCGGAACCGCGGTCGCAGGTTACGGCCTTCCTCCGCTAGCCGAAGGGCGCAGTGCGTTCTCAGGGACGCAGCGGCCCAGCAGGTGGTTGGACCAGAAACCAGGGCGGGCCATCAACGGCTCCCCGGCGACCAGCGGGCCGCCGTCGTACCCCTCGATCAGCACCCGCCAAGCCTCCCACCAGCCACTGACATGAGGGGTCCACGCGCTCAACCCCGGTCCCAGACCGGGCGCAGCCCTTCTCCGGAGACCTGTTTACCCAGCTCAACCGGCCCCTGCGAACGTGCTGCAGCCGTGGCCGAAGTGTTCAGACGTTCTGCTGAGCGTAGGGCGGCACCGAAGCGCGCAGCCGTCGGGCGGCGCGTAGCACCTCATCTCGGTGCTTGGCCGAGACCAGCCAGTTCGGCAGCCTCGGCAACATGGCGTCCGGGTCTGGGCCGGACTCGCGAAGGCGGGCTGCGACGTAGGACTCCAGCAATCCGAGATGATCCAGATTGAAGGCCCACAGCGTGCGCCCGCGGCAGGCACCCCGCAGCCACAGAGCGAAACCGGTGTGAGGGCCATGCCACGGTCCCGTCGGCACACGCCGCTCGTCCTTGAACAGGCCGCAGTTCAGGCAGCGCAGACGGCGGCCGACTTCTGAGCGAGCATCGTCCGGTGCGTCCGGCCGGTTCACGATGACCGCGCATCCACCACACCCAGGGCACCGCACGAGGATCCGGTCCATGAACTGGTGCGCCCAAACGCCGGGATCGCGAAAACGGTCAACGTCCTGCCGCTGTGCCTGCACGGCTCCAAGCATCGGGCATCTCGCTGAGGCCAGCCATTCGTTTTAGGCGCGGATCTTTCGCATGCATTCGCGGATGCGTACTACACCTGCTGGAGGCGATACCGCGCCTCCGCGAGGCGCGGTGACGGCCCCGCTGACCGACCAAGGCTGCGGCTGTGCCGAGTGCCGCCCCTTCCGGGAGTGGAGGCATCACCCCGTAGGTCGCCTGCGAAGACATCATCCGTGAGTCGGGGCAGAGCAAGGCCCGCAAGGGCGCAGCGCGTGTCTTCGCCTGGGCTCATGTTCAGGGGCGCACGCCGTCGAGGGCCAGTCGAAGCAGGCGCCGTGCCGTCGTCGGGTCGTCTTCGGTGACCAGGGAAACGGCCTCGGTCAGGGTGAGCAGATCCTCTGGGGAGAGCCCGGGACGGACGACGCCCGCCGACGCCGCGCGCTCCACCAGCATCGCCGTCGCCTCGCGCATGACGACGTGGCAGCTCTCGTCGTCGGGCGGATCGTCGTCCGCTCCGGCCGCAAGCCATGCGGCCAGGCCGCGGGTGCCGGCGGCACAGACCGTCAGCTCTTCCAGCCATGTGTCGAGGCCCGTTCGGGGATCGCCGTCGGCCAACTCGCGGGCACGCCGGCGAAGGCGCTCGACGATGTCCTGGAAGACCTCCTGGAGCAGGGCGCGCCGGGAGGGGAAATGCCGGTGCAGGGTCGCGGAGCCCACGCCGGCCTCGCGGGCGATCTTCTCCAGGGACACCTGGGCCCCGTCGCGGGCGACGAGGGCCGAGGCCACCTCGACGAGCCGTTCGTGGTTGCGCCACCAGTCCGTCCTCTGCGGCCTGACCTGCTGCTTGGCCACCGGTACGACCTCTCACCTAGACAAACGGAGGGACACCCCATATCGTAGCCGACACTAAATGGGGTGGCCCCCCACTTCTATTCTCAGGAGAGCGACCATGTCCCTATCATCATCGTTCGTGCTGGTCACCGGGGCGACCGGCAAGCAGGGAGGCGCCGTGCTCCGGGCGCTGCTGGCCCGCGGCGTTCCGGTGCGCGCCCTGGTGCGCGACCCCGACTCCGAACGCGCCGCCGCCCTCCGCGGTCTCGGCGCCGTCCTGGTGCGCGGCGACTTCGAGGACGCTTCGACCCTCGCGGCGGCCATGGACGACGCCCGTGCGGTGTTCTCGGTGCAGACGCCCGACATGGCCGACCTGATGGGCGATTCCGAGGTCCGGCACGGACGTCGTCTCGTCGAGGCCGCCCGCACGGCGGGTGTCGAGCAGTTCGTGCACACCTCGGTCTCGGGTGCGGGCACCGTCGACGTCGAGAACTTCGACGAGCAGCGCTGGGGCGCCCATATGGGCCACTACTGGCGGAGCAAGGTCGCCGTCGAGGACAGCGTGCGCGCGGCGGGCTTCCCCCACTGGACGATCCTGAGGCCCGCCACGTTCATGGAGAACTTCGTCCGGCCATCGTTCTACTTCGCCGGCCTGACCTCAGACCGGCTCCTGGTCGGCGTCGACCCCGCCGCCCGGCTCCCCCTCGTCGCGGTGGACGACATCGGAACGGCCGCCGCCGCGGCCTTCGTCCAGCCCGAGCGCTTCCACGGCACCGAACTCGAACTGGCCGGTGACAGCCTGAGCTTCCGTGAGGTCGCACAGATCCTGTCCGAGACCCTGGCAGCCGATATCGAACTCCCCGCCGGCCCCGAACAGGCTCTCGCCGAAGGCCTCATGCCCGAACTGCTCCAGTCGCAGCAGTACATGAGCGCCCATCCCGCACCGGCGCGTCCCGAGTTCGCGGCGAACCTGGGCATCCCGATGACCACTTTCCGGCAGTGGGCCCAGAGCACTCTGTGAGACCGCCGTTCCGCTCGAACGAAAGAGCCGCACCCGTCCGGTGCGGTGCGGCTCTTTCGCAACGGCCTTGCCGGGCTCGCCGGCAACGAGCCGCACCCGAGGCGGCGGCTCAGGCGAGGTGGGTGGCGAGCAGGCGGTGGAGGTTGCCGCCGAGGATCTTGCGGATGTCGGCTTCGGGCAGGCCGCGGTCGAGGAGTTCGCCGGTGAGCAGGGGCAGGCCCGAAGGGCCGGCCAGGCCGGGGAGGGTGGCCATGACGTCGAACTCGACGCTCCCGGCGGGGTCCTCGCAGCAGGGCGGGGTGAGATCGGTGAAGACCTCGTGGACGAAGTCCGGGCCGAGGCCGACGTGGTCGATGCCCGCCACCGACGCGACGTGCTCGATGTGGTCGGCCAGCCGGGCGAGCGTGTAGTCGGACGGGTCGGCGGCCAGGAAGCCCGGCAGGAAGTTCACGCAGACCACGCCGCCGGACGCCGCGACGCCCCGGATCTGGTCGTCGGTCAGGTTGCGGTGGTGGTCGCGCAGGGCGCGGGCGCTGGAATGGGTGGCGATCAACGGCCGGGACGCCAGCTCCAGAACGTGCTCCACCCCGCCGACGCCCAGGTGGGAGATGTCCAGCAGGATGCCGAGCCGTTCCATCTCGGCCACGGCCCGGACGCCGGCGGCGGTCAGGCGGCTGGCGGTGGCGTCCTCGCCGCTGCCGTCGGCGAGCGGCGTGCGTCCCCAGTGCGCCAGCGAGGCGACCCGGACGCCGAGCCGGTGCACCGTCGCCAGGAGCTCGACGTCCGCGTCCAGTCCGGGCATGCTCTCCAGCGCCAGGACCAGCGCGATCTTCCCCTCGGCCAGTGCCGCGTCGATCTGCGGCCCGTCCAGGCACAGCCGCACGTCGGCGGCGTTCCCCTCGGCGATCGTGTGCGCGCACTCGATCATTCGGAGCGTCTGGCGCAACGCCCCCTCGGGCCTGTACTGGTCGTCGATGAACACGGGGAGGACCTGGAGGTCGACTCCGCCCGCGCGCAGCTGCGGCAGCCACCGCTCGCGGAAGAAGGACGCCCACCGTGCGGGCGGGCGGGCCACCACCGCCATCAGCAGGTCGTTGTGCGCATCGGCCACCACGGCGCTCTCATGCAAGTCGGCAGACATGATCGGCACTCTAGGAGGTGATCCGAAAGAGCAGGACGACGCTGGGGGCGGCCGTCCCGGCAGTGGCGCGCGGGCTTCACCGTCCGCAGAACTCGGCGGTGACGACGGCGTCCTCGAGTTTCTGTTCGCCCCAGTCGCCGTTGCGGTTCATGGTGAGGACGTGCCGGCCGTCGGCGGAGGCCGCCGTCCGGGATGCCGAACCGGGGATCATGCCGCCGTGGCCCCAGACCCAGCAGCCCTGCTTGAGCTTGAACTTGCGGATGCCGAGCCCGTAGCGGTCCTCGGGGCCGCCGTGCCCGTCCTCCCCCTGGACCGCGACGGTGTCGAACATCGCCCGCTGCTGCCGGGCGGGCAGCACCCGGCCGCTCAGGAGCAGGGACAGGAACGTGTTCATGTCGCGGGTGCTGGAGATGATCTGCCCCGCGGCCCAGGCCACCGTGGGGCTGAACTCGGTGACATCGCGCACCCGGGCGTCCGGCCCGTCGTCGAAGAGGGTGGAGTAGTGCCGTGCGTGCGGTCCGGGCAGGGTGGGCGAGGCGCCGGGCACGCTGGTGGCGGTCAGTCCCAGGGGCTTGATGAGTCGCGCGGTGACCTCGTCCTCGTAGCGGTTGCCGGTGACCTTCTCGATGACCATCCCGGCCAGGATGTAGTTGGTGTCGGAGTACTCCCAGCGGCGCGGTTCGCCCGGCCGGAACACCGCCGGGTGGGCGAGCGCGATGTCCACCAGCTCGCGGGGGGAGACCGTGCGGTAGCGGTTGCCGTCGAACGCGTCCCCGGCGTACCTGGCGCGAAAGGCGTCGTCGTTGTTGTAGTTGAAGATCCCGCTGGTGTGGTTGAGCAGCCGCCGCACGGTGATCGCTTCGGGGTGGTAGCCCCTGCCGCGCACCACGCCGGGCAGCCATCGCTCGACGCTGTCGTCGAGCGACAGCCTTCCGGCGGCCTCCAGCTTGAGCAGCACGGTGGCGGTGAACGCCTTGCTCATGCTGGCGATGCGGAACCTTTCGCCCGGCGTGCGGGGACGTCGGCCGCCCAGATCGGCGACCCCGGCCGTGTGGGTCCACTTCCGGTGGCCGGTCGTCACCTCGGCGACCACGCCGGGGGTGCCCTGCTTCACGATCGTGTTCAGCGCGGCCCGAGTCGCGGCGTGCGGTGAGGGCGCCGGGGAGCAGGCGGCGAGGGACGAGGCCACCGCGGCCATGGTGAGCGTGCTCGCCGAGGCGACGACGACCAGCGTGCGGCGTGCTGAGCGGAAGCTGTTCATGCGGCGAGCCAAACAGGCGCCGGGCCATGCGCACCATCGGGCATGTCCCGGAGACCGTGCTCAGGGATGCTCGGGCAGGGCAGGTGATGGCGATCCGATGCCACCCGGTCCCCCTCGCCCCTGCATTCCTGCCGCGTACGAGGACGCCAGGCCGGTCAGGAACGCCGCCTTGGCGAGGCCTTTTGGCGCTTGGCCTTGACGCCGTTCGCAGAGGAACGACGCCCCTCTCCCGGCGGCGGGGGCCGTCCTCTGGAACTACGCGTTGTGGCTCCCGTTCATCCTCCTCAGTGACAAGGAAGGTCGCGGTTTTCCACTGCGGGAGGATGCCGCCCCTGATTCGCCCTTCAAAGCAAATCGGCTCTCGTTCAGTCCTCATCCCACCATGGCTCGGTGTCCTTCTCGACGATGAAATCGCGGAAGTCCATGTTGCCGAGCTCCAGATTGCACGCCATCGATCCGACCTCGCGGTAAGGGACGACGGCGGGCTGCCCCGGAATGTCGTACAGGTCGACGACGGTCAGGGGCCAGCCGGGCTCGGCGAAGGTCCTGGCGTCGGCGAGGGCGACCATCGTGGTGTGCTCGTTGGGTGGGACCAGCGCGGGCACCTGCCCTGGCTGGAGGCCTTCGAAAGCCCGGTCGTCGACGGCCCATGCCTCCAGCGCAGGGTGCTCGACGTCGACCTCGTCCAGATCCGCGCCGTTCCAGGCCTGCTGGTCCTCGCCCAACTGGGCGAGCAGAGCGCGCCAGCCCTCCTCGTCGTCGAAGGAGGTACGGACCAGCAGAGTCGCGCCTGTGGAGGGCAGCGCCGGGAAGTTCCGCTTCGACACCGTCGTCGGGGCGGGAAAGGCCGGGCGGCCGCGGTCTCCCTGGTACACCCCGCAGAGGTCCATGTCGCGCACCAGGTCGTCGAACGTGAGCGCGCCGTCCAGCAGGGCGGACAGGATCTCGCTGAGCCGGGCGGTATGGACCCGGACACCGCGTCCGGGAATGACCGCCATATCCACCAGCAGCGGTCCGTATCCGCCATAGGCCACTGAGCCGTCCGCCAGGACGACGACCGGCGAAGGCGGAGCGTCGGCCGGGACGCGCGCCGGCATGCTCCCTCCGTGCAGGAAGTCCCAACTGCGGCCTTCGACCAGACGAAACCGCACCCCGTCGCCCTCGACAAGGAGCACATCACCTTCACGACGGCCCCCGACCTCGTTGAACAGGTCGCCCCACAACGGTGTGTCGTCCCTGTAGCGCGTGCAGACCAGCAACACTTCTCCAGGTGCCGGCCGAGGGAGCTTGGGATAGGACATGGCTTTCCTCCGATGCAGTTCTGTGGTCGTCTTGTCGTGCTTTCTGAGCATGCTGACGACCGGGTACGACATTCCGCCCCTCAAGGCATCGGAACGCAAATACCGAAGGATTGCCAGATATGGCCTATGCAGGCTCTTCGCAGTTGAGCGTGCGGTGCCGGGCGTGGGTCGTCAGGTGGTGCGTGCGTCGTGGTTCTCACGGTTGGTGAGGACCTCGCCCATGTGCGTCTGCGCCCACTCCCTGAGCCCGCGCGTCATGTGGTGGAGGGAGAGGCCCAGTTCGGTCAGCTCGTAGGAGACGGTGACAGGGACGGTCGGCGTCACGGTGCGGGTGAGCAGGCCATCGTGCTCCAGCGACCGCAGCGTCTGGGTCAGCATCTTCTGGCTGACCCCGGCCACAACACCAGCGATCTCGGAGTAACGCATCGCCTTCGGGGCGCCTGCGTCCGCCGCGTCGGGCCGGTCGGCGCCGTTGTCGCCGCCCAGCGCGCACAGGATCAGGACGACCCACTTGTCCGAGATCCGGTCGAGCAGCTGCCGGCTGGGGCACGCCGCCAGGAACGCGTTGTACTCCACCTTGGCCCAGGCCCTCTGCTGGGCCGCCTTCATCGTCGCCACTGATCGCACCTCTCACCGATGGGCGGGTTACGCACTCCAAAGTGCCTACTTCCCGCTGGGATGTTGCTCTCCCATGCTGATACAGGCAGGCCGCAAGGGCCAACCCCTGAGTGCACGATGAAAGGCAGCAGATGAGCAGCACTCCCTTCCCTCTTCCCGGCGGCACCTGGACGCTGGGGGACCTGACCGTCACCCGGTTCGGCTACGGCGCCATGCAACTGGCCGGCCCGTGGGTCATGGGGCCGCCCGCCGATCGCGAGGGTGCCCTGGCCGTTCTGCGCGCAGCGGTCGACGCCGGCATCACCCACATCGACACCAGCGACGCCTACGGGCCGCGGATCACCAACGAGTTGATCCGCGAGGCACTGCACCCCTACCCCGAGGCGCTGCGCATCGCGACCAAGGTAGGCGCGACCCGCGACGAACAGGGCGGCTGGCCGCCGGCCCGGCGACCCGAAGATCTGCGCCGCCAGGTCCACGACAACCTCGACTCCCTCCGGCTCGACGTCCTCGACCTGGTCTACCTTCGGCTCGGCAACGCCGAAGGCCCTCAGCCCGGCTCGCTCGCAGAGGCGTTCGAGACGCTCGTCGAACTCCAGCAGGAGGGGCTGATCCGTCATCTCGGGGTCAGCAACGCCACCGAGGAGCAGGTCGCCGAAGCGCAGAGCATCGCGCCGATCGTGTGCGTGCAGAACATGTACAACCTCGCCAACCGCCACGACGACAAGCTCATCGACCGGCTCGCCACCGACGGCGTCGCCTACGTGCCCTTCTTTCCCCTCGGAGGCTTCACCCCGCTCCAGTCCTCGGCGCTCTCGGCGGTCGCCGCTCGTTCGGGGGCGACACCGATCTCCGTCGCGCTGGCCTGGCTGCTGCAGCGATCACCGAACATCCTGCTCATCCCCGGCACGTCATCGACGGCGCATCTGCGCGAGAACATCGCCGGCGCAGGCCTCTCCCTCTCCGGTGAGGACTTGACCGAACTGGACGACATCGGTCGCTGAACGCCCTGGAGACAGAACGGGTCACCGGCCTCGGCCGCACGCGGCCGGGGCCGGCGCGGGATGGCCCGCCCTCGCCTGGTCATCGACATGACCGTCTCCCAAGGCGCTGCTCTTCCCTTGCTCGTCCGTCACGGCCTGCTGGACCAGGCGCGTTACGGCGACTCGTGCAACGGCCAGACTTCCACCACCCCCTGCGCGACGGCGCAAGGAGTGCCGGACACCAGTCGGACGGCCTCCTCCATGTCCGCGGCTTCGATGATCGCGAAGCCGGCCACGGGCAGGGCGGAGGACATGAAGGAGCCGTTCTCCACGGCGAGGCCGGCATCACCATGGTTTCGCACCTGCACGGGTGGACCGGCGATGCCCATCACCACGCCCGCCTCCCGCAGGCGGGCGTCATGCGCGTGCGCCGCATCGCGTACCGACGCGTCGGTGTGGTCGTAGCCCTTCTGGTCCCCGTAGCCGATGGTCACGAATTTCGGCACGACAGTCCCATCCTTTCCTTCGGTACTGATGTCCACAGATGTCGACTTCAGCTATGCCCGAAACTCATCGCCGAGCCCGGAAGAGCGACACACCGCGCTGTGCCGCCGATGCCATCACCCGGGTGGGGCGGGGGCTTTTTGAGGGGGCGGCCGCCAGGTCTCCGAGGCAGCGCTGTTCTTTCGTTCCCCACGCCGAGCACGCGCCGCCGGCCGTCGACGATCTCCGCGCGCAGGCCGCCGTCGGCCTCGCCCATGCAGGGCGGGCCGTGCTCGACGCGTTGGGAGACCGCCCGCCACAGGCGGTCTCCCTGACGGGTCACCCGTCGCAACGCACGCTCGTTCGACGAGCGTTTCGAGCACGGCCCTTTCAGTGCTCCTGTGCGATCCCGCCTTGCGGCGGCCCGCTCAGAGCGTCAGCAGCGCGCGGACCGGCACTGCCCGGTCCGACAGCGGACGCACCGCCATCCGCATCAGCACCAGCGCGTTGTCGTCGCCGGCGATCCGGTTGGCGCTGAGTTCACCGCAGGCCAGGCAGTGATGGATGATCATCCATTCGCCGTCCGGCCGGACCGTCACGCTCAGCGCCTCCATCCGTCCCCGGCACGCGGCGCGCCGGTCGCCCGGCACGTCGCGGTCGACGTGCAGGCTGGTCAGACAGTGCGGGCAGTGGTTGCGATGCGCCGTACCGGGTGCGGCCAGCGGCACCTCCAGGCGGCATCCGACGCAGCGGAACGCCTCGCCCCGCTGCCCGCCCGGGCCGTGGTGCACGGTCTTGCGGCGCTGCGGCCGCCTGGGGTCCTGCTTCCTGCGCGGCATGTGATCACTCCCTCGCCGTCACAGGTCGCCGAACGACTCCAGCGGGAACGGCGGCTCGGCCAGCGGCCGCACCGCCATCCGCATGAGGATGAGCTGGTTGTCGTCGCCGCTGACCCTGCTGGAGGCCAGCTCGCCGCACTGCACGCAGCGGTGGATGACGCGCCACTCGCCGGTGCGCAGCACCGCGATGGCGATCGGTATCATCCGCGCCCGGCACTCGGACGGGCCGCGCTCGACCTGGTCGAGGACGTGCCGGGAGTGCAGGCAGCTCGGGCAGTGGTCGCGCAGCCCGCCGTCGGGGGCCATCTTGGTGACGATGAGGCCGCAGCGCACGCATTCGAAGGTCTCGGTGCGCAGGACCGGTGAAGGGGTGGTGGACACCCTGGGCTCCTTGCCGTGTTTCTCGAAGATCTCGGAATGACAGCAAGAGCGCCGAACGCGCGCGTCGGCGAACGGGGTTCAGGACAGGCAGACGCCTGGAACCCTCAACCGGCGCGAAAAAGCGTCAGTGGCGGATTCAGGCCACGGTACGAGAGCGCGCGTTCGGCGCTGACCGGGGCATACATCATCTCTTTCTAGGGCGCGAGGCCCGGGAGTGCACACTGACTGGACTGCGTCGAAGCTAACGACCGGCCCGAACGCGGCGCAACTGGTTTTTCGGGGGCGCTGCGCCGCCGGAGCGGGAGCGGACCGTCCAGCGGCCGCGCCCGCCGCCGATGGGATCGGGTCACACCACCCGGGACGGTCGCCGATCATTGGTCATGGGATCGGACGAGTTCTACCTGCTCAACGCCGTCAAGGCCCGGATCAGCGACGGCACGGCGGTCTGCGCGGCCGCCGCCGCCGAACTGGCCGCGCTGCGGCGCACTCATGGCTCGGATCCGGAACTGCGCCTGTTCCTGGACGATCCGTCCGACAGCCCGGCGGCCGCGCTGATCTGGCTGACCAGCGCCGTCCGGCTCAAGTACCTGTATCCCGGGCTGGAGATCGAAGCCGACGGCAGGTTCTTCGCCCGGGCCGACCTTCTCACCTCGACCCCGCCCCTCGACGATCCGCTGGAAGCCTTCTGGGCCCAGGCCGGCGAGCAACTCGATCATGCGGAACCGGTCCCGGACATCCCCACGATGCGGCTGGTCGGCGTGGCCGCCGACGACGAGACCTTCACCGTCGGGCTGGCCGAGCATCCCGATGGCACCGGCCGGGCCCTGCTGTTCGGTCGCCTGCTGGAGGCGGATTCAGCGGGCTCCCGGGCGAAGGCCGCCGCCAGGGAGCCCTACAGCTTGTCCACTCACACCGGGGCCACCTGCCACGGCGGCGTACGGACCTGTGTCCTACGCGACGGCGTGCTCCAGATCGGCCTTTCGGCGGCCGCTTCACGCGTACTCGACATCGGCCCTGAACTGGCGCTTCCCCTCCAGATCGGCGAAGAAGACCTCGAACGGCTCCGCGACGGCCTGCACCAGGTCCTCACGTCAGGCCCTCGGCGCAGCAGGCCCAAGAGGCTGGAACTCTGGGAAGGCCCGGCTTCCTGAGGGACCGCGCCCTTGGCCGGAGTTCTGAGATCGCCGCCCTGCCGTGGTGATCCCGCGGGAATCTGCGGCGCTGTGGCCGTGTCGTACTCAGAGACGATCGTCGGGGAGGGGGCAGGCGTTGCGCGGTGATGAAACCGGTCGTTTCCTGACCGACGCCGACGGGATCACGGTGTACCAGTGGGTCGCGGTGACCATCGACGCTGTGATCAGCGGGGATCCGGTCGTGCTGGAGGCCGCCCGCGCGAAGCTGGCGGCCGAGTTGTTCCAGGAGTTCGGCACCGTTCCGGACGTGGTGTTGCTGCTCCCGGTGGCGAAGGCCGGCGAGCTGCTGGAGACGGCCTTCGACGGCACGGACCCGGGCGCGGTGGTGATGATCGCCGCGACCGCGTGGGACTGGGACCAAGGCGGCGACCAGCCCGGTGATGTTCGGCGGGCGCCGACCGATGGCTGGTCCGAGGACGAGTGGCTGAGGGTGCTCGCGACGATGAAGCCGGACACACCGCCTGAGGTGGCGGAGGCCACCGTTTCCTACTGGCGTGAGAGCGGATCGCAGGAAGCCTGAGCCCGGGAGTTCACGGGTCGGCAAGGCGTTCCTTCTGCGGACAAGTTCAGGGACTCGCACCTCGTCGGGAACACCGCAGTCCTTGACTCGGCCCGGCACCGAGACGTGGGCGTCCCGCCCTCGGCCGACAACGCACCCCTGGCCTCGCGGAGTCCGTCCTCAGGAGCGTCACCCCACCGTCTTGTTGGCGCGGCCAACAATGATCTATAGTTGGCCTCGCCAACATTGGCTCCACCCACGGAATGAGGCCCATGGACCACGTCGACCGTCATGAGCCGGACGCCTCGATCACCACGGCCGACCGCGCCGTCCAAGCGAACGTCCGGCCGCCGCACGACCCCCCTGGAGACAAGACCATGATCAAGCCGTTCCGCATCGACGTCCCCCAAGCCGACCTCGACGACCTGGCCGACCGGCTGTCCCGCACCCGTTGGCCCAACGAGGTCGCCGACGCCGGGTGGGACTACGGCTTCCCCCTGGCACGGCTCAAGGAGCTGGCCGAGTACTGGCGCACCGGCTACGACTGGCGCGCGCACGAGGCCGAGCTCAACGAGCTGCCGCACTTCACCACCGAGATCGAGGGCCAGAACATCCACTTCGTTCACGTCCGGTCCGCCAGGCCGGACGCGCTCGCGCTGGTCCTCACGCACGGCTGGCCCGGCTCGTTCCTGGAGTTCCTCGACGTGATCGAGCCGCTGTCGCGCGACTTCCACCTGGTGATCCCGTCCATCCCGGGGTACGGCTTCTCCGGGCCGACCCACGAGCGCGGCTGGGACGTGGTCCGGATCGCGCGGGCCTGGGCCGAGCTGATGCGCCGTCTCGGATACGAGCGCTACGGCGCGCAGGGCGGCGACTTCGGCTCGGGCATCTCGACGGCCCTCGGCGCGGTGGCGCCCGAGCACGTCGTCGGGGTGCACGTCAACTACCTGCCGACCCGGCCGGTGCCGGACGCCGACATCGAGCTGTCCGCATCCGACGAGGCCCGCCTGGACAAGATCCGGCAACTGATGGCGAACCGCCCGCCGTACCAGGCCCTCCAGGTCCTCACCCCGCAGACCATCGGCTACGCGCTGACCGACTCACCGGTCGGCCAGCTGGTCTGGATCGCCGAGCGGTTCGCGCACTGGACGGACCCCCGCTCCCAGATCAGTGACGAGCGGATGCTCACCGACATCTCGCTGTACTGGCTGACCGCCACCGCGGCCTCCTCGGCGCGGCTGCACCACGACGCGTCGCGGCGCGTCGAGCCGTGCCCGGTGCCGGTCGGCGTCGCGGTGTTCGCGCACGACATCACCCTGTCGGTGCGGCCGCTGGCGGAGCGGCTGTTCGACATCAGGCACTGGTCGGAGTTCGAGCGCGGCGGCCACTTCGCGGCGATGGAGGTGCCGGAGCTGTTCGCCGAGGACGTGCGGGACTTCTTCCTGAACCACGTCGAGCACGACCACCAGGGCGCCGACACCCGCTAGAAGCACTGCCGACGGCGAAGCTCCAGGCACCTTAGGAAACAGCGGTTCGATCACGTTGCGACGTTGGGAGGGCCGCCTGGTCGCCGCGTTTCGGGGTGGGTGGAGTCCACATCACCCACCCTCAGCCCGTCGTCGTGGACTTGGGCATAGGCCGGCAGCCGGTCCCATTGGTGAGAATGTGCTCGTTGAGCCGGTCAGCCTGTGCGTTCTGCCGGTGGGGCGACGTTCCATGTCGTCGGCAGCGCGGTGTCGCAGAGGGCGCAGGCGAAGTGGCCGTCTTTGACGATGTTGGTCTCGCGGCACCGTGGGCAGCGGCGGAAGACGATCGGGTAGGTGTACCGGCCGGGATGCCGGATGCCCGCGCGGTCGAGGGCGGTCTCGACGGCCGTCCAGGACGGCAGGTCGGGGCAGTAGCCGGTGGACTGGTTGCTGATCTCGTCGGCTGCCCACCATCGGCCGTCGCAGACGAAGGTGATCTCTCCGGCGCTCAGGACGGGGGCACCGCCCGCGCAGGCCACGTGCTCGCTGCGCCGCGGAGCCAGGCGCATGGTCTCGGCCAGGTCGATGACGAAGGTGGACGGCTCCTGCCGTTCGCTGCCGCTGCGCATCGCCATCCAGGCCGCCAGGTCCCCGGCTGAACCGATGGCCTGTCCGGTATCGCCGGGCCGCACCCTGGCCAGCACGTCGTGAGGGCCCACGTAGGGATAGTGTCGCAATCCGCCCGCCATCCGGCGAAGGTAACCCATCGGACGGCGGCACCAGACGGTCACGGCCACTCGCGGTCGGACGCGAGGCGAGGGCTCGGTTTGGACATACGACCCCGGAGAAGAGGGAAGCCGGACAGTGAGCCTAATGGGGGCCAACGGGTCTGCTTCAGTGCAGACTCGGACTTGGCAGCCAGCCGGCAGGAGAGGTGGTCTCTGACCTCCGACCCCCACACCAGAGACTTCGCATGCTTTTCCATCGTTCTTGGCTGCCGTTGTCGCGCCGGACGCTGAACTATCTGAACGGCATGAACCTGAAGGTCACCGTCGGCCCCAGGGACAGATCCTGTGGGTGTCGGGGCCGCTGCCCGGCTCGGTCCACGACCTGAAGGCAGCCCGGATCCGGGCTTCATTCCCGAGCTTTGGGGACGTTCGAGTCCGGCTTGTCCGGAGAAGGCCGGGACGCGGCACGCGCATCGCGGCTCCGCCGCGATCGTTCAAGTGATCGTTTGGAGGAGGTGGGACCCGCCCAGAGCGGCGGCGAGGATGCCGAGGGCGAGGGTCGTTCAGCGGTTGGTGTGGAGCGCCAGGGAGGTCGACGCCGGACGCCGATCAGGTCGGTCGTCCATCGCCTGGAGTGGGGTCTTTGGGAGTGGATGGAACGGCGTCGGCTATTTGATCGGTGCTGTGGTCTTGTAGGTGTTGATGAGGCGGACGGTGGTGGCGCGGGTGTCGCTGACGGCGAGGTCGATGGTGCCGCCAGCGGCGGGCTTGCCATGGTCGACGGCGTGGCGGGTGGTCACTTTCACCGGTCCGCGGGCGCCGGTGGCGGTCTCCTGGACGCGGCATCGGGTCGCGCGGGTGAAGGTCAGGGGCTTGGGCAGCTGGACCAGGCCGCTGCGGCGGGGCTTGATCTTCAGGTGGGCGCGCTGCCCGTCGCGGCAGGTGAGGTCGATGCTGACCGGGCCGGTGCGCAGGCCGTGCGGGTCGTTGATGAGTTTTTCCACGCGCAGCTCGCCGCGTCGGATGCGGGTGTCGGTGAAGCGGCAGGTGTGCTTGGGCCGCTGGTCGGTGATGAAGAATCCGGCGGTCGCCGATTCCACCGGGATGCGGCGGCCGTCGCAGACGATCTCGGTGAGCTGCCAGGCGCCCTGGGCGCCGGGCGGGTGCAGTTCGGTGACGAAGTAGCGGCCGAGCGGCAGCGGCTTGAGCGTGACCGACGCCGGGTTGCCGCCGGGCCGGGTCGTCACCTGGACGCGCGCGGGTTCGCGGGTGCGGTCGCGCAGCAGGGCGCCGGAGGCGGTGGAGCGGATCTGGAAGTCGGCGCGGCCGTAGCCGCCGATGGTGCGTTTTTCGATCGTCAACTGGCCGGCGGGTTCGAACCGGTTGGTGAACACGCAGTGCGCCGGGCGGCCGGTGAGGGTGACGGTGTGCCGGACGTCGCCCGTGCCGGTGAGCCGATCGCTGTCCACCCGCCGCACGGTGCCGGTGTCGTCGACGCATTCGGCGTGCATGGGGACCCAGCGGCCCGCACCGGTGGGGGCGGGCAGGTCCTCGGTGATGGTGTAGGTGCCGGCCGGGGCGTTTTGCACCACGCCCGCCAGCTCGGGGGTGGCCTGCCGGCTGGTGGTCGCACTACCGCTGCCGCTGTTGATCCCCACGGGCTGCACCGCGAAGTCGAACGGGCCGCCGGTGCCGCCGATGGTCTGCTTGTAGATCGAGATGCCTTGGGCGAACACGCGCTGGTCGGTGTAGGTGCAGGTGACGGTGTCGCCGGCGGCCAGTGTCACCTGCACCTTGGCGCCGTTGACGTCGGTGGTGCTCTTTCCGGTGTCCGAGTCGCAGTCCACCGAGTCCAGCCTCCAGCCCGGCGGGACGTTCTCGGTGAAGTCCCACGGCTCATCGCCCGGCCGGGTCTCGCCCCGGTCGAAGGAGATCTCGCCGGGCTTGCCGGGCGTGGCCGCCACCTGGAAGGCGCCGCCGGGATTGTAGGAGACGTTGCCGTTGAAGTTGAAGGTGTAGGAGTGGTCGCCGCCGCCTTCCAGCTTCTTGCGCACGACGATCTTCCCTGCGCCCGGCGGCGGCGTGACGGCGTAGTAGTAGCAGAACACGTGCGTTCGGCCGGACGGGAACGCGACGGTCTCCACGTTGTCGCCGTTGAGATCGTCGACCGCGCAACGGAACGCGCCGAACCCGTACTTCCCGCGTCCGAACACCCCGTTCAGCAGCGGGTCGGACACCGTGCCGCCTTGCGTCCACAGCCGCCCCTGCGTCAGCAGCTGCCGCTGCTGGTCGTTGAGGGTGACCGTCACCGCGCCCTTCAGCGACTTGCCGGTCGAAACGCCCTGGGGGTCCAGCCACGGTGTGCTGGGCTTGGTCGCCGCGGTCTGCCCCGCCGGCCCGGTCACCGTGCTGAGCAGGTCGGTCTTGCCGCCGACCCCGTTCCCCCAGGTGAACTTCCAACCCACCAGCGGGTCGCAGTTGGGATGGTTGGGCTCCTCGACCGCGGGATCGATCGGCTGCCCGCTGGTGTAGACGGTGTCCTTGCCCAGGTCCCGCAGCGACTCCTGGATGTTGTTGCGCGCCAGGTTGGCCATGATGTCGGTGTACTGGGGGCACTGCCGCGCCGCGAACGTCACCTTCAACGGGCCGTCCGCCCGCAGTCTCGCCGCGACCGCAGCGGCGGCCGGTGGCCTCGTCGCCTTCGCGGCGGCCGTACCTGCGGCCCCACCCGGTCCCGTAGCGGCCAGCAGACCCGTCAGCATGATCAACGCCATCAACGTGCAGGTCACAGACCTGGCCGCCACAGAACTCGACACATCCGCAGCCTGCCCCCGCCCCCCTCGGCCATCACCCGCCGACAGCAGAATTAACGATCTTCAAGCAAGGGCTTTGCCTCACAAAACCGGTCCAGATCTGCTCCGGGCTGAACCCGAGCCGGCGCCGGCGTCGAGTCGCAGGTCAGCGGCCCTGACACCACAGCCCCCACTCCCCACCGCCGCTCCTTGACGCATCACGGGCCATCCACCTGTCGCTCAACAGTCGGCGCGGTCGCGGCGATGGGCGTCGATCCGGGGTTCATCCTGGAGCTTTGAGGGCGTTCGGGTGCGGCTTGTCCGGAGAAGGTCGGGACGTGGCGCGCGCATCGCGGCTCCGCCGCGATCGTTCAGGTGATCGCTTGGAGGAGGTAGAGGCCGCCCAGGGCGGTGGCGAGGGTGCCGAGGGTGAGCCGGAGGGCGGTTTCGGGGAAGTGCGGTTGGAGCCGTGCGCCCAGGTATCCGCCGACGAGGCCGCCCAGGCCGCAGGTCAGGCCGAGGGTCCAGTCGGGGGCGATGGTGCCGTGGGCGGTGAGCGAGAGCGCGGCGTAGGTGGCGGCGCCGGTCAGCGAGGCGAGGAAGGTGGAGGCCAGGGCGGCGGGGGCGACGTGGGCGACGGGCATGCCGCGGCCGACGAGGATGGGGCCGATGATGGAGCCGCCGCCGATGCCGTAGACGCCTCCGACGACGCCCACGGCGACCGAGAGCGTGCTGATGAAACGCCTGGACGGGGCGGCCGAGCCTTCGCCCGTGCCGTGCGGCGGGCGAAGGGTCCTGGCGCAGAGCCACAGGCCCAGCGGCAGCAACAGCAGGCCGACCAGGATGCGGAAGACGGTCGCGCCGGGGATGGCGAAGACGCGGATGACAGCTCCGATGACGACGCCGGGCAACGTTCCGGCGACCAGCAACCGGACCAGCGGGCCGCCCAGTTGCCCGCGCCGGTGGTAGCGGGCCAGCGCGCCGGGGCCCGCGACGACGTTGAACAGCAGGTTCGTCGGGGTGACCGCGGGGCTGGGGACGTTGAGCAGGCTGAGCTGGACCGGCAGCAGGAACACCGCTCCCGACACCCCGACCGGCGCGGTCACCATGGCGATCAGCGCGCCGGCGGCGAACCCGAACAGCTCCGCCTGCCCGATCACGTCCCCGACCCCGCCGTCACCCGGCAAAGCCTGCCCTATCGGGCGTCCGGCGGCGGAGGCGGGCCCGGGCAGTGATCCCGTTCAGGCATCGGGACGGGGTGGGGCGGTGCCGGCGCGTCGTTCGGGCGGAAGGTGTGCACGACAAGGAGTTCGCCACGATGGCAGGGCTCATGACCGACATGGCGGCACGGATCGAGGCGGTGCCCCCGCCGTCCGGCTGCACGAAGAACGGTCTTGTGCTCGTCTGCGCTGCTGCCGCTCCTTCGCCGGGCTTGTCGAGTTGGACGGCAGACCCCTGTGGGCGAGCCGGCGCCAGCCCGCAATGTCGGACGCCCACCGTCGATGACCAATGGCGGCTTCGCCTGTGTGAGCACCCTCGGGAGGCGGTGATCAAAAGATGCCGAAGAAACGGTCCCACCAGGTGGGCCGCCGCCCACGCTCAGGCAGGTGGCTCGGCCCGGCGTAGTCGCTCTCCAGCAGCTCTTCGGGCACCACCACGTATCCCAGGTCGATCAACGCCCGGTTGGCCTTGGCCAGATCAGTGGCGTCGAGCTCGCCCTCGGCCTGGGCGTCCTGCGTGCCCAAGAAGGCTCCGGGGTTGTCGGCGCACACCAGCGCCAGAGAGCCGAACTTGCTCACGCAGACGACGATCCGCGTCCCGCACGCGGTGGCCTCCGCCGGGACGGTGACACGTCCGTACTCGCTGGAGTCCTGATTGTCCGGGTCGGCCGTGCAGCGGGCGGCGAAGTCGCCGGCGAGCCGGGCCACCAGAGCGTTGAACCGAACCGCGGTCTCGCTGCGGTCATAGCTCTGCGGCCACTCCGGCCACTTCGGATCATCGAGCTCCCGAAGCAGCGCCAGCAGGTCTTCGTCGTTCTTCATCA
The DNA here is from genome assembly GCA_050936435.1 of Spirillospora sp. CA-253888. Lineage (GTDB taxonomy): Bacteria > Actinomycetota > Actinomycetes > Streptosporangiales > Streptosporangiaceae > Spirillospora. The sequence continues at coordinate 1,951,808 of JBNJMT010000002.1, read as the reverse complement.
TCGATTGATCTTCGTGCATCGGTGGCCTCTTCGGTCGATGCCTGAGGCACCGATACAAGGCTGTCGCCCGGGTTGTTGGACGTCCGGGTGCGTGGCCCGCGAACGGTGCGGGGCCGTTCGCGGGCGCTGACGGTTGATGAACGCGGACGGTGCGGGTGTCGAGCGGACGTCAGGATGCGCGGAGCGCCTGCGCCGTGCGGGACGCCTGGGCCGCGACGCCGGGGATGCTCGACGTGATGAACGAGCCGCCGCCCGTCAGGTCCCCGATCACGTGCACGCGCGGATCGGCGGGAATCACCCCGCCGGACGGGTGGAGCGTGGCCAGGCCGGTGCCGGTGAGGGACCGGACCAGCTGCTGCGCCGCGGCGGGGACCGACTGCTGCGGCGGGTTCACGGCGTTGATGACGGTCCGCGCGGTGAACTCGCCGCCGGTGCCCCGCACGCGGAACCGTCCGTTCGCCGCTTCGATCGTCCGGACGCCGGACACGATGCTGAGCTGGCCGGAGTCCACGAGCCCCATCAGAAGGGACGCGTTCACCGGCACCATGGGCGAGACCACGCTGGTGGCCGTGCGGAGGTGGCGCCGCAGCCGGGCGCGGTCGGCTTCGGGCAGCAGCCGCCACGCGTACGGGCCGACGGAGTGCGCCGTCTCCTGCAGCACGCGGCGGCCGATCCGGGGGTCGTCGATGGCGTCGATCTGCCGCCGGAGCCGCCGGACCGGATCCTCGGTTTCGGTGCGCAGCAGTTCGGCGGCCAGCTCGTCGAAGTCCTCCCCCGCGTCCGCCAGTTCCGCGCGCAGAAGGTCGGCGAGGTCGTCGAGCGACACGGTCCCTCGGGCCTCGTTCAGTGCCGCCACCCGTTCTGCGGTCACGTGCTTCGGGCGTCGGCCATTCGGGCGCTGCCAGACGTGCGGCAGCACTCCGCTGCGCGAGACGAGGCTGATCGGCCCCTGGTGCCCGCGTGCGGCGAGCGACACGACGACGTCCACGGCGGTCAGGCCGCCCCCGATGATCGCCACATCGCTCCCGGCCGGAACGCGGGCGAGCGAGCCGACCAGCGGGTAGGGGTCGGCCGTGAAGTTCGGCGTTCCCGCGAGGCCGTACAGGTCCGGGGGCGTCCCTGCGCCCACGCACAGGGCCACGTGGGTGGCCCGGTGCTCTTCGGCGTCGTGCGTGCGCAGCAGGAAGTGGGCTTCGGAGCGGGCGACCTCGGTCACGCGGGTGGCCACGGTCCGCACGTGCCAGCCCTGCTCCCCCAGGGCCGCCATGGCCTTCTCGGCGGTGTGCACCAGGTACTCGCCGTAGAGCGCACGCGGCACCAAGGGCTGTCCCAGACGTTCATCGACGTGGTCGGCGCTTCGCGGTCCCAGCCAGGCCGCGTAGTGGCCGGAGTCGCCGTGCCGGATCGACATGATCGCCGGCGGCGCGTTCACCAGGACCGCGTCGAGGTCCGGGCCGTACGCCCGGCCTCGCCACAGGTGCGGCGACGGCTCGAAGACGGTGATCGTGCCGGCCTCGCCCCGCGCGGCGGCCAGCGCGTCCAGCAGGCCGACCGCGGCCGCGCCCCCTCCGATGATCGCAATGTCCATGTCGGGCCTCCTCAGTGGTGGTGTGCCCTCGACCCTGGCCGCCCTCGACGGAGGACCCCATCCCCCACGTGCGGGTGATCTGCTCGGCACGGCCCCCTCAAACAGGGGGTTGGTGCCGTGCGGAAGATCAGGCAGGCTGATCGCGGGAGGGATGCGCATGAGCGATCCGCGCCGGCCGGTGCTGTCGGCCGCCGAACGCGCCTCCGACGCGTTCGAACTGTTCGGCCGCGTCTCGGCCGGGCTGCGGCGGCCGGTGCCGTTCGACTCGGCCGTGTGGACGGCCGCCGATCCGGAGACCGGGCTGATCACGGCGCCGATGCTGGTGGAGAACCTCGGCACCGGTGAGGGGTGCGCCGCCTACTGGGAGAGCGAGCTCCTGGAGGAGAACGTCGTGCCGTTCCGCGAGCTCGCCCGCGCGTCCGTGCCGGTGGCCGGGCTGCGCGAGGCCACGGGTGGTCTGCCCGCCCGCAGCGCCCGCTTCCGGCGCCTCCTGGCGGGCCAAGGCGTGCACGACGAGCTGCGCGCTGTACTGCGGATCGGCGGCCGGCCGTGGGGCCTGGTGAGCCTGTTCCGCCAGGCCGGCGCGTTCCGTCCGGACGAGGTCTCGCTGCTCGCCGACCTGTCCGGGCCGCTGGCCGCGCGGCTGCGGGACTTCGCCCGGCCGCGCGGGTCCGCGCCCCGCGCCGACCCGCCCGCGCCCGGCCTGATCCTGTTCGACGAGGCCGGCGAGGCCATGTCGATCAATGACGAGGCGCGGCACCACCTCGCGCTGCTGCCGGAGGGCCCGTCGTTCCCCTCGCCGCTGGGGCTGCGGCTGCCGATCTGGGTGATCGGCACGGCCCTGCAGGCGCGGGCCGTCGCGGGCGGCCGGGCCGACGGCGACGCCCGGGTGCGCATCCGCACCACCGAGGGCCGCTGGCTGAACTGCCGCGCGTCCTGCCTCACCGGCCCCGGCGGCCGGCCCGGTCCGGTGGCCCTCGTCATCGAGCCCGCGGGGCCCGCCGACCTCGCGGTCCTGATCGCCCAGGCGTACGGCCTGACCGCGCGGGAGCTCCAGGTCACCCAGCTCGTGGCGCGCGGGACGCCCACCGCCGAGATCGCCGCGGCGCTGTTCATCTCCCCGCACACGGTCCGCGACCACCTCAAGACCGTCTTCGCCAAGGCGGGCGTCTCCAGCCGGGTCGAGCTGGTCGCGCGCCTGTTCACCGAGCACTACTGGCCCGCCCTGCCCGAACCGACCCGGATCGAGCGGCCCGGAGAGGCCCCTGTCCAGGCCCGCCGGCCTCTCGGGGGGACGGTTTCCAGCGGATGACGGAGCCCCGCCCGGTCCGGGCGGGGCTCCGTCGTCCTGCCGGTCAGGCCGAGAACGCGGCGACGTCCCGGTCGTAGAAGCGGTGCATGGCGATGGCCTCGGCGAACCGGTCGGCCAGGGAGGTGCCGGAGTCCGGGCCGACCACGCCCAGGTCGCCCGGCAGGTTCGCGGCCTCCAGCAGCGGACGGGCACTGGCCAGCGCCCCGATCGCCTTGCCGTGCTTGTACGCCTCGCGGACGAAGTGGACGGCGTCGCCGACGCCCGCCAGCTCCTGCCCGGCGGCCAGCAGGACCGCGTCGTACAGCACCGACGCGGCCGCGCTGATCTGCCGGTCCACCGTCAGCGAGCCCGCCTCGCCCTCGTGCGGCGCGACGATCTCGCAGATCGCGCCGCGGTCGGTCAGGGCCTGGCGGACCGGCTCCAGCTCGCCGGCGTCGGTTGTGTCGGCCACCAGGATCGCGATCTTGCGAGTGGCGATCGAGTCGTGCGGCTGGTCGGCCTGGCTGAGCGCCGGCGAGGACTTGCCGTGGTTGGCGGTGCCGCCACTCGGCGCGGGCATCCCGAGCCCGGCCGCGACCTGGGCGGCCAGGTCCTGGTCGACGTGCACCAGGCGCTCGACCACCTTCTCCTTGATGTAGCGGCGCTCCACGTGGCCGAGCTCGAACCGGAAGGCGCTGACGATGTGCTGCTTCTCCCAGTCGCTCATGCTGTTCCAGAACAGCGTGGCCTGGCTGTAGTGGTCCTCGAAGCTGGGGCTGCGCTTGCGGATCTTGTTGCCGTCCACCCGCTCGGTGTAGTGCTGGAAGACCCCCTGCATGTCCCCGCTCACGACGCCGGTCATGGGGCAGCCGCCGCTGATGGAGTTCTTGGTGTAGCTGGTGCGGCTCTGGTGGATCATGTGCTGGTGGAAGCCGTCGCGCTGGTCGTTGTGCACGGGCGCGACCGGCCGGTTGATCGGGATCTGCGCGAAGTTGGGGCCGCCCAGGCGCAGGAGCTGGGTGTCGTGGTAGGAGAAGTTGCGGCCCTGGAGCAGCGGGTCGTTGGTGAAGTCGATGCCGGGCACGATGTTGGCGGTGTGGAAGGCGATCTGCTCGGTCTCGGCGAAGAAGTTGTCGGGGTTGCGGTTCAGCACCATCTTGCCGACCGGGCGCAGCGGGACCTCCTCCTCCGGAATGATCTTGGTGGGGTCGAGCAGGTCGAAGTCGAACTTGTGCTCGTCCTCCTCGGGCACCAGCTGCAGGCACAGCTCGTACTCGGGGAAGTTGCCGGTCTCGATGGCCTCCCACAGGTCGCGGCGGTTGAAGTCGGGGTCGTTGCCCTGGATGCGCAGCACCTCGTCCCACACCAGCGAGTGCGTGCCCAGCTTGGGACGCCAGTGGAACTTCACGAACGTGCCCTTGCCCTGGGCGTTGACCAGGCGGAAGGTGTGCACGCCGAAACCCTGCATCATCCGGTAGCTGCGCGGGATCGCCCGGTCCGACATCAACCACATGATCGTGTGCAGGGTCTCGGGCTGGAGCTGCACGAAGTCCCAGAGCGTGTCGTGCGCCGACTGCGCCTGCGGGATCTCGTTGTGCGGCTCGGGCTTGACCGAGTGCACGAAGTCGGCGAACTTGATCGCGTCCTGCACGAAGAACACGGGGAAGTTGTTGCCGACCAGGTCGTAGTTGCCCTGGCGCGTATAGAACTTGGTCGCGAAGCCCCGCACGTCGCGCACGGTGTCGGCCGAGCCGCGCGACCCCGCGACGGTGGAGAAGCGCACGAAGACCGGCGTCACCTGGGAGGGGTCGGTCAGGAAGTCGGCGACGGTGTACTCGGCGAGCGAGTCGTCATAGACCTCGAACTGGCCGTAGGCGCCCGAACCGCGGGCGTGCACCACCCGCTCGGGGATGCGCTCGTGGTCAAAACGTGTGGTCTTCTCCCGGAAGTGGAAGTCCTCCAGGATCGTCGGGCCGCGCTCCCCGATGGTCAGGGAGTTGTCGGTGTCGTCGACGCGCACGCCCTGGTCGGTGGTGTAACGGGTCCCGTCGGACCCGACGCGGACGGCGTCGAGCTGCCGCTGCTTGTCATCCTCCGTCATGTGCTCCCCTGGTGATCTTTATCGCCGGTCCGAGAAGGACCGCAGCAGGACCTACCCGTCCCTGGACCGGTCGGCGGCGCCCGGCGGCAAGCTTGGGTCAGCGATGGCCGGCGCCTTGCCGTCGTTTGCCCGAAACCGGAGGACCGAAACCGGCGGCGAGTCGGGTGCGATGCGAGCGGTCGCTGGACGACATTTCGGCTCGCGACCGGGTGCGGTCCCGACGATTTCCCGCCGGGTGGACACAAGTTCCGTAATGGCCTCGGTTGGCGTCATTGTCGTTGCCGCTGGGGGCGGCGGCCGCCGCGTTCGTGACGGCTTCGACCAGTGCGCCGGACACAGGAAAGAGGCCCGGCGGGAGGCGCTCAGAACGTTCGGACCGGGCCCGTTGCCCCTGTACGCGGCGCTCCGGGGCGGCGGAGCCGGTCCGATCGGGACGGGTCGGGCGCTCGCGGCGCCCCGGACGGTGCGTTCACCGCAATCTTGCCTGCGATATAAGAAGGCAATTGTATGATTGCCGTTGCTCTCTTCAGCGGGCTGAAACGATCAGCGATTATCCGATACCGATATCGTCATGTCCTTCGGCACCCTTATCAAGGGAGATCCGCCCCCCGAAGGCGTCCAGCGAAACCGTTGATCTGGGAAAACAGGTGATGACCCGTGTACGACGATCCGACCGCCCCCTCGGACGCCGCCCCGCAGACCGCGGCCGCCCCGCAGGCCGCCCCGCCGACCGCCCCGCCGGCCATGGCCGCCCCGCCCCTGCTGAGCTTCGCCGACGCCACCGTCCTCCCCACCCGGGAGGTGGTCGGCCGCTGGCTCGACCTGCACGGACGCGCCCCCGCGCAGGGCACGGTCGAGGACGTCGACCGGGAGCTGGACCGGCTCGCGGTCACCGCGGCCGCGCAGGTGGCGCTGTCGCGGGAGCAGGCCCCGGCCATGCACGCCGCGCTGCTGGCCGGCGGCGAGCTGGTCGATGTGGCCGAAGCCGCGGGCCTCACCCCCGAAGACGTCGTCACCCGATGGCGCCGCCACGTCCGCCGGATGCGCCGCGCCGGCGAGCTGGACCAGGCCGCCGAGGCCGACATCGAGGCGGTCGACGCCCGCCTCGCCGAGCAGCTGGCCGACCTGTCGTAGCGGCCCGGCAGGTGATACCAGGCCGTGTGCGGTGGGGCCCGCCCCTTGCCCGTGGCACGTCGTCGGCCGATGGCGTCGTCGCCGCAGGGCCCACGGCGGCACCGGGATGAGCAGGCGGCCCACCGTGCCGTCTGGGTATCACCGGGACATGCACATTCTCCTAAAAGGCCTGATCGCAGGCGCGACCGGCACCAGCGCCCTGAACATCGCCACCTATCTCGACATGGCCGTCCGGGGACGGGGAGCCAGCAGCACACCGGAGCAGTCCGTGCAGAAGCTGGCCGACGCGGCGCACATCGACATCGGCGAGGGCGAACGCGCCGAGAACCGCAAACAGGCCCTGGGCGCCCTGCTCGGCTATGTCACCGGGGTCGGGGTGGGGATCCTCTACGCGCCGCTGGCCGAGCGGCGGCCGCCCTGGTCGGCCGGTGCCCTCGGCCTCGGGGTCCTGGCCATGGTCGCTTCCAACGCACCCATGACCGTGCTGGGCATCACCGACCCGCGCGACTGGTCGGCGAGCAGTTGGATCTCCGACCTCGTTCCCCACATGGCCTATGGAGTCGCCGGTTACACGGCCTTCCGGCAACTGTGCTGAGCCCACCGCGCCTGGGGCCGCGACCGGGAGGCGGCACTACAGGATGGGCCTGACCACGAGGGCAGGGCTGTCCATGCATCGCCAGACCGCCGTGCCGTTCACGACATCGGCCACGGCGGGATGCCGGTGGCCGGGGCACACCGGAACCGGACGGCCGTGCGTCGTCTCCAGCACATGCTCCTGTAGTTGATCGGCGAGTCGGGCGAGGGCCTGCTCCGGTGGCTCAGGGAGGGCGAAGAGCGATCCACTGGCACTGCCGCCGAGGTCAAGCCACACGTGGTATCCGGTGTAGAGGCCGTCCGGTTCGAGCCGGAGAGCGTAGGGCCGGCCTGGGTCGAGCTGGGCCATGACCTGTTCGGCCCACACCAGTACTTCGTTCGGGTCGGGAATCAATTCCGCCGCGCTTCCGCAGAGTCCGTGAGGATGTTCCGGCCTCCGTTCGAGGTACCGCATCCCAGTCGATCCTGGCATAGCGCCCGGGGCCGGCTCGTGTCCGCCGCACGTGCCGGAGAAGTCAGCCTGACGGGTTCAGCGGCCGCTTCGGTTCCCAAACGTTCAAGACCTTTCCGTCGCCCGAACCCATGATGGGCGCATGACCCCAGACACCCGTATCTCGCCTCGTCTCATCGTGTCCGACCCGGACCGCGCCTCGGCGTTCTATCAGGACGCCCTCGGCGCCGAGCAGGTGTTCCGCGCCCCGCTGGGCGACGACGGCCGACCCACCGTCGTCGAGCACCGCCTCGGCGGCACGGCCTTCCGCGTCTCACCGGCCGTTGCGGCGTGGGGGTGGCTCTCTCCGCAGGATCTCGGCGGCTCCGCGGTCCTGCTCGAAATCGAGGTCGAGGACCCGGACGCGGTCGGCGAACGCATGGTCGCCCACGGCGCCGAAGTGGCCGTGCCGATCGAGAACCGCCCCTACGGCAAGCGCTCGGGCCGCATCCGCGACCCGTTCGGCCATCTGTGGATCATCACCGGCGAACTCCGCTGAGCCGCGCCGCCGACGCAGGACGTTGCGAGACCTTGTCTGATCATGCTTGAGATGGCCTCTGGGTCATTCAGGGGGATCAAAACCGTCAGCATGTCGGCCTCGGCCCTTCGCCTTCAGTCCCGGCCGAGGGTGATATGAGGGCAGCCCCACCTCCGTCTCGACATCAAAAGAAAGGCTTTCATTTTCTGTATTAAGCTATTTAAGCTGGCGTAGTGATATACCCTCCGTTTTCCGTGCTCCTGGAACGGCTGCTCGACCATCGACAGGCGGAGGTCGGTTCGCTGGCGCAGGCCGCCGGCGTCTCCGCGTCCGAACTGCGAAGCGTCGTTGACGGCTCCAGGCCCCGCCTCGACCTGCTCGTGGCGCTGGCTCCGGCACTGAAGCTGCATGCGGCGGACCTGATCGCGATGGCCGGTCAGAAGGTGCCGGATCACTTGGCCCCCTTGGACGCCTCCGCCAGGCGTTACATCGACCATCCGGTGGGCTATGTCCTCTGCCTCCCGGCGGACCAGCGGTCCGAGTTGCGCCGGCTGGTGCGAGAAATGCCGCAGGAGCCGCGGCGGCGGCCGTACGCGCCGGACAAATGGTTCGACCCGCACCGGGCGGGGTTCGGGGCTTTGGTCGCGAACATGCTGTACGCGAATCGGAACCTGGCTGTCAGCCTGGCGGCGAAGGCTCTTGCGTGCTGTTCCAACGGCCGCATGTACGTGTCCGCGGCCACGGTCACGGCGATCGGGAGGGGCAGGGTCGAGCTGACGCCGGGCAGGCTCGCCGAGCTGTCCACCGTGCTCGACATGCCCGCCGGCGACCTCGCCGCGATCACCGGCATCCCGTTGCCGGAGGGGTCACCGCCCGAGGACCCCGCGGCCGCCGACGCGGCGGCGCTGCTCTGGGACGTCCGGCGCCTGTCCGCCGAGCAGTTGTGGCGGGTCTGCGTCCGGGCCGAGGAAATGCGCTACTCCCTGCCCGACGGAGCCGTCGACCGGAAGTTCTACAGCGAAGGGCCGTTCCGGATCTCCGGCCACCCGCCGAGGAACCCGGATCAGTAGCAGCGGGCGCGGATCGGCGTCACCCGGACGACGGTGGAGAAGTCGGCAAAGGCCTCCTCGGGCGTCACGCCGGCCCAGCGCATCGTTTCCAGGTGCTTCTCCAGGTAGGCGGAGGTCTCCCGCTCGCTCAGCGGCGCGCTCCCGCCCGGGGGCGCGGGTTCCGGCTCGGCGACGCCCTCGATGGTGAGGACGCTGAAGCTTTCCGCGTCACGGTCCAGGTCCAGGTGCAGCGTGACCTTGGGGTTGTCGCGCAGGTTGCGGATCTTGGGGGCGGCGGGGTTGCTGATGATCAAGAAGGTCGCTCCGTCCCACACGTACCCCACGGGTGACGTCTGGGGCTGCCCGTCGGCCCTGACCGTCGTGAGCCAGATGATCGTTTCGTTTCGGAGGCGTTGCTCGGCGGTGGCGGCCGCCTCGCCGTCAAGGTTGGGAAGCATTTGCGCAGTTTATGGGGAATTGACCGATAAAGACAGTGGCATGGCAGGCAACATGTGGGCCTTCGCATGGTCTCCGCCAGCGACGTTACGGGTTTCCGGCATAGGCACTCTCACCACAAGAAAATCAGCTGGATGGAAGGTTCCACGCCATTGTTCATCGGCTCCGTTCGAAAACGCCAGAACGCAGCGAAGCGCTCACCCGCTGCGCCGTCGCGGCCGCCAAGGGCCGGTTGACCAGCGCTCAGACGCCCGGTGCAACGGCTGATGGGGCCTGTGCCCGGTTGGAGGACCGGGGCCACCGCACGACGGGCGGTTCAGAGGCCAACCTCGCGTATCGCTCGCCGACCGAGGACGCCGCCAGGACCCGTTCAGAAGCGGTAGATGTCCCCCTGAACGTCCCCCGGCCCGATTTCTTCTGCAAGGAGCGGGCTGGGAGACCCGCCGCCGCTCATGATGCGAGCCCAGAACACGTATCCGGCGATCACAAAGCCCGAGTCAACGGCCGGGCCCAGGAGGAACATCCTCTCGTGCCGCCACGTCGCGCCCACTCTTCGCTCCTCCTCTCGCTTCACCTCGGGATCGGCCACCCGCAACTCCAGATCCGAAAACAAGGCGGCGAGCGAAAAGTAGGACACGTCCTGAAAGAGGACGTCGGTCACCTCCGGGGCCTCCTCCCCTTCAGGGTCGCCCTTGAAGCCCCGGATCAGCAGCTTGCTGTGCCCGACCTCGATCGCCCAGGGCTTGAAGCGTCCCGCCAGGACGAGCGGCAGGCTTCCAGTGCTCAGGGGAGGTTTCATCGCGCACCTGTCCGGCCGACGGCTGAATGGGGGAAGTCGAACCGGTCCATCATCCCTGCCGCGTCCGCCTCCGGCGCCGGTGAGCGACGGGAGCCTGGTGAGCGGCTCCGCCTCTAGCGGCCGGACGGTGACGAGTGGGCCTGCGAGCAGCCCAGCGTCCCAGAGGGCCGCCGCCCATGCGCGGGTGGCCGCGCTCACACCGTCCTCGGGACCAAAGTCCCTGGTGAAGGAGTGGCCACGAAAACAGAGTGGTGTTCGGAAACACGACCCGTCACCACGAAGGGATCACCACAGTGCTCTCCCCCGACCACGCCGAGACCGTCCGGGCGACCCTGCCCGCCGTCGCCGCCCACGGCAGTGAGATCACCGGGCGGTTCTACGCCTCGATGTTCGACGCCCACCCCGAGCTGCGGAACCTGTTCAACATGGGCAACCAGGCCAACGGCGAGCAGCGGCAGGCCCTGGCGGGCTCGGTGGCGGCCTTCGCCCAACTGCTGACCGGCACCGGGGACACCGTCCCGTTCCAGGCCATGCTGGCGCGGATCGCCCACAAGCACGCCTCGCTCGGCGTGCGGCCCGAGCAGTACACGATCGTCGGGCGGCACCTGCTGGAGGCGGTCGGCGAGGTGCTCGGCGACGCGGTGACCCCGGAGGTCCACGCCGCCTGGTCGGAGGTGTACTGGCTGTTCGCGACCCTCCTGGTCGCCGAGGAGGCGCGGCTCTACCAGGCCGCGCACCTCGATCCCGCCGGCCTGTACCGGCCCTGGCGGGTGGTCGCGCGCCGGACCGACGCCGCGGACGTGGTGTCGTTCGTGCTGAAGCCCGCCGACGGCGGCGAGGTGCCGCACTTCCTGCCGGGGCAGTACGTGTCGGTCGCGGTCGACCTGCCCGGCGGGCTCCGGCAGCCGCGCCAGTACTCGCTGTCGCGGGCCGCCGACGGCGCGGCCCTCCAGATCACGGTGCGGCGGGTGCGCGGCGAGGGCGGGGCGCCCGACGGCACGGTGTCGAACTACCTGCACGACAACATCGCCGTGGGCGACGAGGTGGAGGTCGGGCCGCCGTTCGGCGACGTCGCTTTGGAGGACGGGCCCGACCCGCTGGTGCTGGTCAGCGCCGGGATCGGCGTCACGCCCGCCGCCGCCATGCTGGACCACCTGGCGGCCGCCGGCTCCGACCGGGAGGTGCTGCTGCTGCACGCCGACCGCTCCCCGGCCACCCACCCGCTGATCGACCAGGTCACCGCCTCCGTCAGGAGCCTGCCGCGCGCCCGCGCCTTCACCTGGTACGAGGAGCCGGAGGGCGCCGGGGAGGACGTGCTGACGGGCCGGATCGACGTCGCGGCGCTGCCGGTGCCGCTGCCCGCCAAGGCGCGGGTGCACCTGTGCGGCCCGATCCCGTTCATGCGCGGCGTCCGGCGCGGCCTGCTGGCGGCCGGCGTCGACGAGGACCGCATCACCTACGAGGTCTTCGGCCCCGACCTGTGGAACCAGGCCGACTGACGGTCCAGGACGCGGCGAACGGCGCCCTTCCCCAGGACCAAGGTCCCTACCTGGACCCGGTCACCCTCCGTGAGGGTGGGGCCGGAGGCCGCGATCACGCGTGCGATCAAGAAGAGGCGTAGATCATGGGTGAGTCACAGGTACGAACGCCCGGCCGTCCCGGACCGGGGGCGGCGCGGGGCCCGCGCCCGGCGGTGATGCTGGCGATGGCCACGCTGGGCTTCGCGCTGAACTTCTGGGCGTGGGCGCTGCTCAGCCCGCTCGGGCCTCGGTTCAAGGACGAGCTGGGGCTCAGCTCGTTCCAGCAGGCGCTGCTGGTGGCGGTGCCGGTGGTGGTCGGCTCGGTCGGGCGGATCCCGGTGGGCGCGCTGACCGACCGGTTCGGCGGGCGGGTGATGTTCCCGCTGGTGTCGGCCGTGACGATCGTCCCGGTGCTGTACGTGGGGCTGTTCGGGCAGTCGTCGCTGGCGGCGCTGCTGGTCGGCGGGTTCTTCCTCGGCATCGGCGGCACGGCGTTCGCGGTGGGCGTGCCGTTCGTCAACCAGTGGTACCCGCCCGAGCGGCGCGGCCTGGCGATCGGGGTGTTCGGCGCCGGGATGGGCGGCACCGCGATCAGCGCGCTGACCACGGTGAAGCTCATCGACCAGCGGGGCACGGCCGCGCCGTTCGTGCTGACGGCGGTGCTGCTGGCGGTGTACGCGGCGGCCGCGGCGCTGGTGCTGCGCGAGGCGCCCGGCCGCACCGCCCCGGCCGAGCCGCTGGCGCGGCGGCTCGCGGCGACCGCGCGGCTGGGCGTGACCTGGCAGGCGTCGGCGCTGTACGCGGTGGCGTTCGGCGGTTATGTGGCGTTCTCGGTGTACCTGCCCACCTATCTGAAGACCGAGTACGGGCTGTCGCAGGCCGACGCCGCCAACCGGATGGCCGGGTTCGTGCTGCTGGCGGTGGTGATGCGCCCGGCCGGCGGCTGGCTGTCGGACCGCTTCGGCGCGGTGCGGGTGCTGGCGGTCTCGCTGGCGGTGGTGGCGGCCGGTGCGGTGGTGCAGGCGTTCGCGCCGGGCCTGATGCCGGTCGGGACGATCGCGTTCCTGTCGATGGCGGCCGCCCTCGGCGCGGGCAGCGGCGCGACGTTCGCGCTGGTCGCGGCGCTGGCGCCGGCGAGCAAGGTCGGCGCGGTGACCGGGGTGGTGGGCGCTGCGGGCGGTCTCGGCGGGTTCGTGCCGCCGCTGGTGATGGGTTCGATCTACGGCGCGTACGGCTCCTACGCGGTCGGCCTCGCGCTGCTCGCGGTGGTCGCGATGGCGGCCTTGGCGTTCACCGCCACGGCGGTGCGGCGGGCGGCGGGCGGCCGCGAGCGGACGGCGGCCCGTACCGCCTGACGGGCCGCGAACAACGACGACATGGTGCAGGTCCGAGAGAGGTTTCAATGGGGAATCCGGCTGATGGACGCGGTACAGGGGAATTGGACGGGCCGGTGGCCGAGGCGCTGGTGTCGACCCGGCGGTTCTTCACCAGGGGCGAGGTCTCGCCCGACCTGCGGACGCTGACGAAGAAGGGCGGCCGGCGGGCCGACGCGTTCTACCGGGACCGGTGGAGCCACGACAAGGTGGTGCGGTCCACGCACGGGGTGAACTGCACCGGGTCGTGCTCGTGGAAGGTGTACGTCAAGGACGGCATCATCACCTGGGAGACGCAGCAGACCGACTACCCGTCGGTGGGTCCGGACCGGCCCGAGTACGAGCCGCGCGGTTGTCCCCGTGGCGCGGCGTTCTCCTGGTACACCTACTCCCCCACCCGCGTCCGCTACCCGTACGTGCGCGGCGTGCTGCTGGAGATGTACCGCGAGGCCAGGGCCCGTACGGGCGACCCGGTGGCGGCCTGGAAGGAGATCGTCTCCGATCCGGAGCGGGCGCGGCGCTACAAGTCGGCCCGGGGCCGGGGCGGGCTGGTGCGCGCCTCCTGGGAGGAGGCGGTGGAGATCGCCGCCGCCGCGCACGTGCACACGATCAAGGAGTTCGGGCCGGACCGGGTCGCGGGCTTCTCGCCGATCCCGGCGATGTCGATGGTCTCGCACGCGGCCGGGTCGCGGTTCGTGTCGATGATCGGCGGCACCATGTTGTCGTTCTACGACTGGTACGCCGACCTGCCGGTGGCCAGCCCGCAGGTGTTCGGCGACCAGACCGACGTGCCCGAGTCCGGGGACTGGTGGGACGCCGGCTACCTGATCATGTGGGGGTCGAACGTCCCGGTCACCCGCACCCCCGACGCCCACTGGATGGCCGAGGCCCGCTACCGGGGCCAGAAGGTCGTGGCGGTCTCGCCCGACTACGCCGACAACGTCAAGTTCGCCGACGAGTGGCTGGCCGCGCACCCGGGCACCGACGGCGCGCTGGCGATGGCGATGGGCCACGTCGTGCTGAAGGAGTTCTTCGTCGACCGGCAGGCCCCCTACTTCACCGACTACGTCAAGCGGTACACCGACCTGCCGTTCCTGGTCCGGCTCGAACCGTCCGGCGACGGCTACGCGCCGGGCAAGTTCCTGACGGCCGCCGACCTGCCCGGCGCGGAGGCCCGCGGCGAGAACGCCGCGTTCAAGACGGTGCTGCTGGACGCCGCGACCGGCGCCCCGCTCGTCCCCAACGGGTCGCTCGGCTTCCGCTACGGCGAGCAGGGCGAGGGCCGCTGGAACCTCGACCTCGGCGGCGCCGACCCGCTGCTGACGGTGCTGGCCGAGGGCGGCGACGCGGTGCCGGTGGACCTGCCGCGCTTCGACGCGCCCGACGGGTCGGCCGGGACGCTGCGCCGCGGCGTGCCGGTCCGCCGCGTCGCCGGGCACCTGGTCACCACCGTGTACGACCTGCTGCTCGCCCAGTACGGGGTGCGCCGCGACGGCCTGCCGGGCACCTGGCCCTCGGGGTACGACGACGCCGCCGAGCCCTGCACGCCCGCCTGGCAGGAGACGATCACCGGCGTCCCGGCGCAGGCCGCCGCCCGGATCGGCCGCGAGTTCGCCGCCAATGCCGAGGAGTCCCGCGGCCGCTCGATGATCCTCATGGGGGCGGGCACCAACCACTGGTTCCACTCCGACACCATCTACCGCGCCTTCCTCGCGCTGACGACGCTGACCGGGTGCCAGGGCGTCAACGGCGGCGGCTGGGCGCACTACGTCGGGCAGGAGAAGTGCCGCCCGGTCACCGGGTGGTCCCAGCTGGCGTTCGGACTGGACTGGTCACGGCCGCCGCGGCAGATGATCCAGACGGCGTACTGGTACCTGCACACCGACCAGTTCCGCTACGACCGGTTCGGCGCCGACACCCTGGCCGCCGCCCGGCCCGGCCGCCCCGCAGGCGCGCTGACGGGCAAGACCACCGCCGACGTCATCGCGCAGGCGGCGCGGCTCGGCTGGATGCCGTCCTACCCGACCTTCGACCGCAACCCGCTCGACCTGGCCGACGAGGCCGAGGCGGCCGGGCTCCCCGCCGCCGAGCACGTGGTGTCCGAGCTCAAGGCCGGACGGCTCGGCTTCGCCTGCCAGGACCCCGACGACCCGCGCAACTTCCCCCGCGTCCTGTCGGTGTGGCGGGCCAACCTGCTCGGCTCCTCGGCCAAGGGCAACGAGTACTTCCTGCGCCACCTGCTCGGCACCGACTCGGCCGTCCGCGCCGAGGAGGCCCCGGCCGCCGACCGGCCGCGCGAGGTGGCCTGGCACGAGCAGGCCCCGACCGGCAAGCTCGACCTGCTGCTGTCGCTGGACTTCCGGATGACCAGCACCACGCTCTACTCCGACGTCGTGCTGCCGGCGGCGACCTGGTACGAGAAGCACGACCTCAACACCACCGACATGCACCCGTTCGTGCACTCGTTCAACCCGGCGATCGCGCCGCCGTGGCAGACCCGCACCGACTGGGACTCCTTCCAGACGCTGGCCGCCGCGTTCAGCCGCCTGGCCGACAAGCACCTGGGCGTCCGCAAGGACGTGGTCGCCATGCCGCTGATCCACGACACTCCGGACGAGCTGGCGACCCCGCACGGCCGCGTCGCCGACTGGGCCGCCGGGGAGTGCGAGCCCGTCCCCGGTAGGACCATGCCCAAGCTGGTCGTCGTCGAGCGCGACTACCCGGCGATCGCGGCGAAGATGGCCGCGCTCGGGCCGCTCGCCGACAAGCTCGGCGCCACCACCAAGGGCGTCACCTTCGAGGTGGCGCGCGAGGTGGAGTACCTGCGGCACAAGAACGGCGCCGTGCGCGGCGGCCCGGCCGACGGGCGCCCGTCGCTGGCGCGCGACGTGCACGCCTGCGAGGCGATCCTCGCCCTGTCCGGCACCACCAACGGACACCTGGCCACGCAGGGCTTCCGCACGTTGGAGAAGCGCACCGGCACCCGCCTGGCCGACCTGGCCGCCGAGCACGAGGGCAAGCAGATCACCTTCGCCGACACCCAGGCGCGGCCCACGCCCGTCATCACCTCGCCCGAATGGTCGGGCTCGGAGTCGGGCGGCCGCCGCTACTCGCCGTTCACCATCAACGTCGAGCGCCTGAAGCCCTGGCACACCCTCACCGGACGCCAGCACTTCTACCTCGACCACGACTGGATGGCCGAGCTCGGCGAGCAGCTGCCGGTGTTCCGGCCGCCGCTGAACATGCACGCGCTGTTCGACGAGCCGCAGGTCGGCGAGCACGGCGAGCTGGGACTGACCGTCCGCTACCTCACCCCGCACAACAAGTGGTCCATCCATTCGGAGTACCAGGACAACCTGTTCATGCTGTCGCTGTCACGCGGCGGCCCGGCGCTGTGGATGAGCGACCGGGACGCCGCCAAGATCGGCGTGTCCGACAACGACTGGATCGAAGCCGTCAACCGCAACGGCGTGGTGGTCGCCCGCGCGATCGTCTCGCACCGGATGCCCGAGGGCACCGTCTACATGCACCACGCCCAGGACCGGCTGATCGACGTCCCGCGCGCCGAGACCGGCGGGCGGCGCGGCGGCATCCACAACTCGCTGACCCGGCTGCTGATCAAACCGTCCCACCTGATCGGCGGGTACGCGCAACTGTCGTTCGCCTTCAACTACCTCGGCCCCACCGGCAACCAGCGCGACGAGATCACCATGATCCGCCGCCGCTCCCAGGAGGTGACCTACTGATGAGGGTCATGGCCCAGATGGCGATGGTGATGAACCTCGACAAGTGCATCGGCTGCCACACCTGCTCGGTCACCTGCAAGCAGGCGTGGACCAACCGCCCCGGCGTCGAGTACGTCTGGTTCAACAACGTCGAGACCCGCCCCGGCCAGGGCTACCCGCGCCGCTACGAGGACCAGGACCGCTGGAAGGGCGGCTGGACGCTGAACCGGCGCGGACGCCTCACCCTCAAGGGCGGCGGCCGCTTCCGCAAGCTCGCCACCATCTTCTCCAACCCCCGCCTGCCCGCCATCGGCGACTACTACGAGCCCTGGACCTACGACTACGAGACGCTCACCAACGCGCCGCTGCAGGACCAGCCGCCGGTCGCCCGCCCCAAGTCGCTGATCTCCGGCAAGGACATGAAGATCTCCTGGTCGGCGAACTGGGACGACAACCTCGCCGGCACCGTGGACCAGCCCGACCCCGACGTCCTGCTCGGCGAGCTGTCGGAGAAGGTCAAGCTGGAGTTCGACCAGACCTTCATGTTCTACCTGCCGCGCATCTGCGAGCACTGCCTGAACCCGTCGTGCGCGGCGTCCTGCCCGTCCGGCGCGATCTACAAGCGGGCCGAGGACGGCATCGTGCTGGTCGACCAGGACAAGTGCCGCGGCTGGCGCATGTGCGTCACCGGCTGCCCCTACAAGAAGATCTACTTCAACCACAAGACCGGCAAGGCCGAGAAGTGCACCTTCTGCTACCCGCGCGTCGAGGTCGGCCTGCCCACCGTCTGCTCCGAGACCTGCGTGGGACGGCTCCGCTACATCGGCCTGGTCCTGTACGACGCCGACAAGGTGCTGGAGGCCGCGTCCGCGCCGGACGCCGACCTGTACGAGGCGCAGCGCGGGGTGTTCCTCGACCCCGACGACCCCACCGTGATCGCCGAGGCCGAGCGGGCCGGCATCTCCCGCGACTGGATCCAGGCGGCCCAGCGGTCCCCGGTGTACGCGCTCATCAACCGGTTCAAGGTCGCGCTGCCGCTGCATCCCGAATACCGGACCATGCCGATGGTCTGGTACATCCCGCCGCTGTCGCCGGTGGTCGACGTCGTCCGCGACACCGGCCACGACGGGGAGGACGCCGGGAACCTGTTCGCCGCGATCGACGCCCTGCGCATCCCGATCGAGTACCTGGCGCAACTGTTCACGGCCGGGGACACCGCGCCGGTGGACGCCGTCCTGCACCGCCTGGCCGCCATGCGCTCCTACATGCGCGACCTCAACCTGGGCCGCGACGCCGACGAGGCCATCCCCGAACGCGTCGGCATGACCGGCGAGTCGATGTACGACATGTACCGGCTGCTGGCGCTGGCCAAGTACGACGAGCGGTACGTCATCCCGTCCGCGCACGCCGAGCAGGCGCACCGGCTCGAAGAGATCGCCACCGAGTGCAGCCTGGACTTCGACGGCGGGCCCGGGATGGGCGGCTCGGGACCGTTCGGCGAGAGCTCCGGCGGCGTTCCGCCGGTCGCGGTGGAGAACTTCCACATGCTGAAGCAGCGGCAGGCGTCCGACAACCCGGTCGACCCGGCCGACAAGCACACCCGCGTCAACCTCCTGAACTGGGACGGCAAGGGCGCCCCCACCGGGCTGTTCCCCGCCCGCCCGGACCAGGCCGACCCGCCAGAGGAGGCGCCGAAGCCATGACGAGGACCAAGCAGATGAAACCCCCAGCGCTCACCGACGCCCAACGCATCGTGATCTGGCAGGCGGTGTCGCTCCTGCTCGCCTACCCCGACCAGGAACTGCTCGACCGGCGCCCCTTGCTGCGCCGCGCCGCCGCGCAGTCTCCCCCGCGCGTCGGCGTCCTGCTGAACCGGTTCCTGGACCACCTGGACGCCACGCCCCTGACCGAGCTGGCCGCCGAGTACGTCGCCACGTTCGACCAGCGCAAACGCTGCTGCCTGGAGCTGACCTACTACTCCTGCGGCAACACCCGCAAGCGCGGGATGGCGCTGCTGCAGTTCAAGACCATCTACGCGGCCACCGGTCTGATGCTGCACGACGAGGAGCTGCCCGACCACCTGTCGGTCGTGCTGGAGTTCGCCGCAACGGGCGATGCCCGGGAGGGCATGGGGCTGCTGGTCGAGCACCGCGCCGGGCTGGAGCTGCTGAGGCTCGCCCTCGACGAGTCCGGATCGCCCTGGACCTCCCTGGTCGAGGCGGTCGTGGCGACGCTGCCGCCCGCCGGGGAACGCGACCACGACACCCTCGCCCGCCTGATCGCCGAGGGACCGCCCGAGGAGCAGGTGGGGCTTCCCCCGTTCGGCGGCGCGGCACAGTCGGGGCCCGTGCTGGTCACCGACCGTCTGGAGGTCCGGTCATGAGCACGCTGGCCGCGTCCACGCCCGCCTCCTCCGGGGGCGAGGCGGGCATCCTGCACTATCTCCTCTGGGTAGCCGTGCCCTACGCGACGATCGCCGTCTTCGTCGTCGGGCACTACTGGCGGTACCGGTACGACAAGTTCGGCTGGACGACCCGCTCCTCCCAGCTCTACGAGAGCCGGCTGCTGCGCATCGGCAGCCCGCTGTTCCACTTCGGCATCCTGCTGGTGCTGTTCGGGCACGTGGGCGGCCTGATCATCCCCGACAGCTGGACCGAGGCGGCCGGGATCAGCGAGCACACCTACCACGTCATGGCCGTCACGCTGGGCACCGCCGCCGGGGTATGCACCCTGGTGGGGCTGACGATCCTGATCTACCGGCGGCGCACGGTGGGCCCGGTGTTCTCGGCCACCACGCGCAACGACAAGCTCATGTACGCGGTGCTGACGCTGGTGATCGTCCTGGGGCTGGCGGCGACAGTGGCCGCCAACATCGTGGGCGGGGGCTACGACTACCGCTCGACGGTGTCCCCATGGTTCCGGTCGGTGTTCTACCTGCAGCCCGACCCGGACCTGATGGTGGGGGTGCCGATCCTGTTCCAGCTGCACGCGCTCAGCGCCATGCTGCTGTTCTGCGTGTGGCCGTTCACGAGGCTGGTGCACATGCTCACCGCACCGGTCGGCTACCTGACGCGGCCGTACATCGTGTACCGCAGCCGGGACGAGCAGGTAGGCAACCGCTCACCGAACAGAGGCTGGGAACGCCAACCGTGAGAAGACGGCGGATGCACCAGCCCGTCCCCATCCGACGGGCTGGTGCATCCGCCGCCTGAACCTTGTCATGCAGGAGAGCGGGGGCCGTGCTGGGCGGGCCGCTGTTCCATCACTTGAACCCGGCTCCGTACCCCGTACCTGCCGTCGCCCCAGGCGGTCAGGCCGCTTGGCTCTGGCGGGCGGGGCGTAAGGTTAGCCTTCTCGCATGCCCCCTTCAGCCCGCACCCCAGTGAAGTCTCAAATCGGTAACGCACTCACGTAAGCCCAGATCGCAAAGTGTTCTCTCCGCGCAGGCGGAGGTGGCCCGAGCGCCTTGACGCCGGTGCCGTCTTGGACGATGTTCTCTCCGCGCAGGCGGAGGTGGTCCGCGCACCAAGGGCGCGGCGCCCTATATCTCGCAGCTCTCTCCGCGAAGGCGGAGGTGGTCCGAATCCTCGGTGTCAACGCGCCGTCCCAGTTCAGGGACGCGGAACCGGCGGAGAGAGGACGTGTGCCTGTCGGGCTCTCCCCTCGGAGTGCCCGGCAGGTGATGGCGGGAGCGCGACGGGATTGGCTTCACGGGAATGGCGTGCCGTCGCGCTCCCTGCCCATGCAGATCTGCGCGATCGCCTCGTCCAGAACGGCCGCGCCGCTTCCGCGATCTCCCCCTTACCGGCCGATGCCGAAGGGGCGTGGTGCGCCGCTGCGGTCTTCCGCGCGGTGGGGAACGAGATTACGGTAGCGGGATGATCTTGCCTCTTGTCCACCCGCGACCGGCCCTTGGGGCGACTTCGAGCCGCGCCGGGCGCTGACATGGCGCCCGTGGTGTACCGGCTGCGCGCCTTCACCGAGGACGCGGAGGGGGCCGGTGATTCGACGACCCTCGCGTACGACTCTCGCGAGAGCGCGGCGAACATGTGGGCAGCGGCGGTTATCGGCTTCGCGCTTGATGCCGAACTGACCCACCTGACCATCGACAACCCCGTGAAGACCGGGTTCTTCTCCTACTCCGTGCGAAGCGGCCGCGGCCACCATGGCCTGGACGGGTTGTTCCCCTACGACCTGTCGGGTTACCACGACGGCGCGAGCGTCCGCCTCGGCACCGCGATGGGCCTGGTGCGCGCCATGGTGCTGCGCGACGGCACCTGGTGCCGACTGGTCGGCGACGGCGGTTTCTTCGTACACGTGGGAACCCGGTACGACGTGTACGTCGGGACAGCGGTCGAACACGAGGGGGCCGCCTGCCGCGCACGGACGCTGGGGCTGCATGTCGACCGGGTGGAGCGGTCCCCCTACGACCCCGTGCTCGACCAGGTCGACGAACAACGTCCCGCCGACGACGAGTTCTGGGACGAGGTGGCGCAGCTCGTGGGCAAACGCGGCGGAGTCCTGGTGGAGGAGCAGTACATCCGCAACGGCTACCGGTGGCACCGGCCGACGACGCCGGCCGAGGTCGGGGAACTGCGCGCGCGACTGGTGCCGCGCGCCCGGCTGGCAGTGTGGCCGGACCTGACGGAGGACGCCAGCACGGTCAGCGCCGCGATCATGCGGCAGGACCGGCTCCAGTTGCTGGTCGAGCAGTACCCCGGCGGGTTCCACCCAGAACGGGTCGCCGACCACTCCGCGGGCGTGAGCTTGAAGAACGAACCAGGGCGGCGGTACGCGCTGGTCCCGCTGGAGCCCGCCGATCGCCGGCCCTTGGCGTCCGCCGTGCTGCCCGACGCCGACGGCGTGCTGCGGGCACGCTGGCGCACCGACCGCACCCGCGCCGACGAACTGCGCAGTTACCTGGCTTCGCTACGCGTCGGCGACACCGTCACCGGTGTCGTCTCCAGCGGGTTGCGCGACGTGGCGGTGCACGTTGACCTGGACGGCGACATCGGCCGCGGCGTCGGCTGGCTGCGCATCCCCGAGATGTCCTGGGAGCACTTCGAGTTGGAGGACGTCGCTCCCATCGGCCGCGAGATCCATGCCCAGATCCTGTCCGTCGATTACGCCTGGGAGCAGGTCAGCCTGTCGATCAAGGCTTTGCAACCAGACCCGTGGCAAGGATTCGCCGACGCGCACGACGTGGGCGAGACCCTGCCGGGACACGTCACCAAGCTGGTTCCGCTCGGTGCGTTCGTCCGCGTCGCACCAGGGATCGAAGGACTGGTGCCGCTGGCGGAACTCTCCGACCACGGCGTGGCCGAGCCCGAGGAAGCCGTCTCCGAGGGAGACGACGTCCGCGTCATCCTGCTCGGCGTCGACCTCGACCGCCGACGGATCACCCTCTCGCTGCGACGGACGACGAGCAACTGAGCTTGTCCCCGGCCGGTGACCACAGACCTCCTCCGGGAACCGGCCGGACCGTCACCTTCCAAACCCAGATCAATTTCCCGTGAACGGCCACCTGCTGGTCGCCTGGCTCAACAACTGTGTCCTTGGGGCTGCGGGCCGTCACAGCGCATCTCCAAGCAGGTCGCCCGCGCGGCCTCCGACTCCGCAGCCAGTTCTGAACGCTTCCCGATCAGCCCGCCTCACTGGCTCTGGAATCGACCGGGACACCGCCTAAGCTGTCGGAACCGGCGGCGGGTTGGCCGAGTCCCCCTGCGCCGCCGGGCTGGCCGTCGAACTCAGGCGCCGATCCAATATGTCAGGCGAGGTGGTCAATGGCTGACGCGGTTGGCCTGGTTCTGGCGGACGACCCGAGCGACGAAGAGGTTCTGAGCCTGGTGGCCGAGGCGGGTGGCAAAGTCCTTCCGGCCGAGACGATCGACGGCCTCATCGAAGAGGGAACGGGAACGGTCTGGGTCGCGGTCCGTCCCGAGTACCAGATCCCGCTGGACGACGAAGATTTCATCCTCTACCACCAGAAGTTGGGCGCGCCAGCGGCGAAGCAGGTCCTGCTCACCATTTCCCGCGGCACGGGGAGCGAGGAGCTGGCCTTCGACTTCATCCAGCGGGCGGCATCCCGCTGGTGCCTCCTGGTCGACAACGGGTGGGGAACCGTCTACACCCCCGAAGAACTCACCGAAAAGGCCCGGCGTTCAAGGCAGCAAGGCGTTTCCATCTTCTTCCCTACATAGCCACGCACTCGCACAGATGCGAGCCCGGAAGCGGACATCCGCACGCCTGGCTCAGACGGCGAAGTCGGCATGTCGCGGCAGCGCTTACTGGGCCATCAGCTGGCAGACCACCACGACGATCGCCAGCTCTTGGAGCCGCTGCCCGGGACGTTGCGTCCGGGGTGGGCCCGGGAGCGTGGGCAGGGCTGCCAGCGCCCTTGATCATGTGAGCGATGACAACGCGGGCGTGCAGCCGCGGGGAGCCAGGCATTCAGATCGATCAGGGTTTGTCGGCGGGGGCGGCTACCGTCACCGGGCATGACCAAAGGCGAGGAACGTCGGCAGGCCCACCGTGAATGGAGCGCCCGCCTTCACGCCTGGGCGCATGCGCAGGGCATCGAAGCGAATCAAGACGGCCGACTCCCCGAGTGGGCCGAAGACGCCTACATCGAGATCACCGACGACGACATCAACGACATCCTCGTCGGGCTGCCGGCGCCTCCGCCCCCGCCGGCCTATGTCTGGTTGGACCAGATTCCCGAATGGCAGGCCTGGCACCAGGCGCAGACCCACGCGTTGATCTGGGTCGGCGGTGTCGATCCGGCCGAGGTGTTCGCGCTGTACCCCGACGCCGAGCCCCTTGGCGAGCATCGGCTCCTCGATCTGGTCGAAGACGTGGACGGCTGCAGGCTCGCAGGCGGCGTCCGGATAGGCGACTGGACCCTGCTGTACCTGCCGGGGGATTGGCGATTGGCCTCGGTGGGATCGGTGGAAGAGGCGCCGTGCATCAGCCGGGAGTTGCGCGCCGACGTCGTCACGTTCTGGCAGATCGGGTCCTTCCGCGACCGGTTTGGCTACGCCTGCGACGGTGACCTCAAGGTCGAGTTCGACCCGCTCTTCCCCGGCGACCGGCACGGGACCGAACCGGACCTGCTGACCGAGCAGATGAGCCAGGCCGGCCTGCTGCCGGTCGCCGATGGCGACGCGCCCGATCACTCGGCTCTCAGGGCCCTGGAGGTGGCACACCTGATCACCGGCGTCCACATCACCCCCGAGACGCTCAACGGCCGATTCCAATGGGCGATCATGCCCGCCTAGAACAGAGTGGGCCGTTGACACCGATCCGCCGCGCAACGCCGACAACGTCTCGATACTCAACAGGCGAGGCACCATCTCGTGAACACCCGCAGGGACGCAGCGCCGCAGAACCGGTGGGGAGAGGACGCACACCTGCCGGGCTCTCCCCCTCGGAGTGCCCGGCAGGCGATGGCGGGAGCGCGACGGGATCGGCGCCCCACGGGAATGGCGTGCCGTCGCGCTCCCTGTCTATGGGTATCCGCGTGATCGCCTCGTCCAGAACGGCCGCGCCGCTTCTGCGATCTCGCCCAGCCGCGTGGCCGCGTGACGGTAGGCGTCCGCCTCGCCCAGCAGGTACGCCCGTTCCTCAGACGTCGTCACGTGGTCGGCCCGCTCGTCGCTCTCCGTCGCCATGCTGCGTATCTCGTCCGCGTAATCGGCCGCCAGCCGCCGCGCGTTCATCCGGACGGAGGCGCGATCCGCCAGCAGCAGCACGGGGTGATGGGCGTAGCGAGCGCCGAGACGCAACCTCACGCGATCACCGCCCACACGCACTTGCCGCCGGCCAGCCGGGTATAGGTACCCCAGCGCGCTACCGTCAGCGACAGCATCGCCAATCCCCGCCCGTCCTCGCTCGTCAGGTCGAACGGCCGGATCACCGGCATCTCCTGCGACGGGTCGAGGACTTCGATCACCCCACCGCTCTCGCTGCGGTAGACGCGGACCGTGATCTGCTCGTCTGGAACGCAGGCGTGACGATAGGCGTTGGTGACCAGTTCTGAGACGGCGATACGCGCCGTATTCTCGTCCAGGTCGTGATGCTCGAACCATCGCCCGACGAAATCGCGGGCTTTCTTGATCGACTCCGGCTCGGCGTCGATCATGAGGATCGACGATTCGGTCATGGGCTCCGGCGGGCGGAGTTGTTCCTTGGTGATCATGGCTGCTGCCTTGCGTTGGTGACTCCCGGTCCATGTTTGGTGACGCGCTTCCATGAAGGCATGGAGCGGCGTACGGTTACTACGCCAGCCGCTAAACGCCAGCAGACCGCGAGCTTCCACGAGCCCCCTACAAGCACGATCAAGGAGCTCACTTGCCTCCTCAAAAGATCTTGCCTGAACTGTTGTCGTTCGGTGTCGTGGTCAAGAGTGCCCGCGAAGGGGCGGGCATCAGCCAGAAGGAACTGGCTGAGCGTGTCAACGTGACTCGTGGGTACGTCGGCCAAGTCGAGTCGGGCACTACGCGCTGTCGCGCCGATTTCGCCAAACGGCTTGACGTAGCTCTCGACGCGGGTGGCTCGATCGTTGAGGCATGGGAAGAACTGCTAGACAGAATCAAAGTCAGTAAGTACCCGAAGTTCTTTGTGAGCTTCCCTAAAGCTGAGAACTCGGCCGCCATGCTGCGCTCATACGAAGAGCGGCTGGTGTACGGGCTTTTTCAAACTGAGGACTATGCCAGCGCCCTGCTGCAAGATGACGAGGCGGTCAAGGCCAGGATGAGACGGCAGGAGATTTTGCAGCGCACTCCCCCGCCTGCCGTCTATGCGGTGATGGACATCAGCGCCCTCTACCGCGAGATCGGAGGGCCGAGCGTCATGCGGGGACAGTTGATGAAAATCCTCGACCTCTCCGAGCACGACCGAATTCACATTCAGGTCCTGCCGACGATCCACGTCCGCAACCTGTGGGGGACATTCGCCATCGCGACCGGCCCTGACAACTCCCAAGTGACTTACACGGACAAGGCATACGGAGGCGAGACCTCGTCGGACGCCGATCATGTAGCATTCGTGAACGATACCTTCTGCCGGCTGCAAGCCGAAGCACTCAATACGAGAGACACAAGAGAGCTCATCAGAAAGGCAGTGAAAGAGAAATGGACCTGAGGAATGCGCAGTGGCGCAAGGCTTCTCGTAGCAATGATTCGGGAGCGAACTGCGTGGAAACTGCGTCAGCACCGAACGTTGTGGCAATTCGCGACAGCAAGGACCCGGACGGCCCCAATTTGCTCCTGAACCGCACGGACTTCCGCCGCTTCACGGAAGCCATCAAGCACATCTGAAACACAGAAAACGCCCCCCGTTCCGCATGAAGCGGAGCGAGGGGCGTATCTGTTGAAAAGGGCCTGCGTCGCTGGCCTTTCCCCTGGGAATGCCAGCTCGCCTCAGATGTTCGCAGCACGTGCTCTATTTTTTACTTTGCGTTAGCGACCTCGGCTCAGTTTGCTTTCTCAAGGGAGCCTCAGTGGTCGATCTCGCTGGTCTTGAAGGTGCGCAGAACCAAGGTGAGGACCAGCCCGAGGGTGATGGCGATCAAGATGGCCGAGACGCCCGCCGCGCGGTGCCGGTGAGCGCCTCGGGTGGCGCGGCCACGGCGAACCACACCGGTCACATGGGTCAGGGGCTGACGCGGCAACGGCAGAGAAGCCCGGCAGAAAAGCATGCGGAGCCCCTGGTCGCGGACGAACGGCTGTGAGAGATTACCCGTCCTGCCAGGGGCTCTTCTGCTTGTGCCACTCCGCCACATCGTGGACGGCCCTGCCAGGCTCAGGCCCGAACCACCTGCTGCCGAAGAGGGTTCAATACAAGGCGAAACTCCGCGGCGAATTGGGCGGAGTGGAGGTTATCCCGGCGGGCGGAAGCGGATCCGTAGGTCCAGGCCGCCCGTCGGAGGGGCGGTGGCGTTGAGCTCGGCGTCGTGCGCGGTCACGATGGCGGCGACGATCGACAGGCCGATGCCCTGCCCGTCCTGCCCGTGCAGCCGCGTCGCCTCAAGTCGCTGGAACGGCTGGAAGATCGAGTCGACCTGGTCCGGGGGGACCACCGGGCCCGTGTTGATGATCCGAAGCTCCGGCCGGCCGTCGCGGACCCCGGTCTGCACCGTCACCCGACCGTCGGGGACGTTGTGCCGGACCGCGTTGTCGACCAGGTTGGTGATCAGCCGTTCCAGCAGCGGCGCGTCGCCGAGCGTGGCGGCCGGCTCCAGCGCGGTCTCGAAGCGCGGGCCGCCGGCGGCGGGGGCGGTGAGGGCCAGCACCTCCTCCGCAAGGATCGCCAGGTCCACATGGACGCGCTGGTCCAGGCCCCGCTGGCTGCGGGCCAGCGTGAGCAGCGCTTCGATCAGCTTGCCCTGCCGTTCGTTGCTGCCCAGCACCCGCTTGCACGCCTCCCGCAGGTCGGCGGCCTCGGCGTCGGGGTCGGCGAGCACGATCTCCAGCAGGCTGCGCTCGAACGTGAGGGGCGTCCGCAGCTCGTGGGAGGCGTTGGCGACGAACCTGCGCTGCGCGTCGAACGCCCCCTCCAGATGGTCGAGCAGCGCGTCGAACGTGTCCGCCAGCTCCTTGATCTCGTCGTCGGGGCCGGGGACGCCGAGCCGTCGATGCAGGTCGTTCGCCGAGATCGCCTTGGCGTTCACCGCCATCACGCGCAGCGGGCGCAGTGCCCGCCCGGCCATCAGCCAGCCCAGCCAGACCGACAGGAACGTCATCAGGGTGAGCGCGGCGCCGGACGCGACGAGCAGTTGCCGCAGGTAGTCGGCGCGCTGCTGGGCGAGCTGCCGTTCGAGGTCGAGGGCCGGGGCGGGGACGTCGACTCCGGGGACGGCGCCGGTGGGGGCCGCGGGGGGCTTCGGCGGGCGGATCGCCGACCACGGTGGCGCCTGCGCCACCAGCGCGTACGTCACCGCGAGCAGCAACAGGCCCGTGGCGAGGAAGAGGGCCCCATAGAAAAGGGTCAGCCTCAGCCTGATCGACACGGCGGCGTCTCTCAGATCCGGTAGCCGGCCTGGGCGACCGTCTCGATCAGCGGCGGGTCGCCGAGCTTGCGGCGCAGCCTGCTGACGGTGACCTTGACCGTGCCGGTGAACGGGTCGGCGGCCTCGTCCCACGCCCGCTCCAGCAGCTCCTCGGCCGACACGACCCGGCCGTCGGCGGCGAGCAACAGCTCCAGCACGGCGAACTCCTTGGGACTGAGGTCGAGTCGGGTGCCGCCCCGGGTGGCGACCCGGCGGCCGGGGTCGAGCTTGAGCTCGCCGTTCGCGAGCACCGGCGGCAGCGCGGGCTGCGAACGCCGGGCCAGCGCCCGGATCCGCGCCACCAGCTCGGCGAACGCGAACGGCTTGGGGAGGTAGTCGTCGGCGCCGAAGGCCAGACCCTCGACCCGGTTCTCGATGGTGGCCGCGGCGGTCAACATCAGCACCCGGGCCGGGTAGCCCTGGTTGACGAGCTCCCGACACACGTCGTCGCCGTGCATTCCGGGGAGGTCGCGGTCGAGGACGACGACCTCGTACCGGTGCACCGCCGTGCGTTCAAGACCCTCGCGACCGTCAAAGGCGACGTCGACGGCCATTCCCTCGCGGCGCAGGCCCCCGGCCAGCGTCTCCGCGAGATCCCGATGGTCTTCGATAACCAAGACGCGCATCGCCCACCATTCCTGACAGCTCGACACGGTCATCGTTCCAGTCGGCCGGTTACAGCGTAGTTACGGCGGCTGTTCCGGTGCGGTAACCGCTCGAATGCTGGACTGCTCCTTGAAGGCGAGACATCCACCGAATCAGTGGAGGGAACGATGGAAGAGACCGTCAAGGAAGAGGCCCCGCGCAGGTCCAGGTGGCGGATCGGCGCCCCGCTCCTGCTCGCCGCGGGGGCGATCGCGGCCGTCGCGGTCGTCCAGACGACCTCGGCGCAGGCCCAGCCGGCCCCCCTCGCGCCGGTCGCGGCCGAGCGGAACGCCCCCCTGACCACCGGGGGCGTGCAGGCCACCGGCTACCAGGACGAGGCGGAGGCGTTCACCGCCTGCATGCGGTCCAACGGCGTCAAGGACTTCCCGGGCATCACGATCACGAAGGACGGGCAGGTGCAACTCAAGAGCGGCGCCCGGATCAACCCGTTCGACGCGACCTACCGGGCCGCCGCCAAGACCTGCGCCCACCACCTGCCGAAGGGGAACCCCCTGCCCGGCGACCCGAAGCCGCCGAACCCGCCGGCCCCGCCGCTGAACTTCGAGTGCACCTCCGGCTGCCCCACCCCGCCCGCCGCACCGAAGCTCACCTTCTAACCCGTCCACCGGCGACGCAACGGCATTGTGCACATCCCACCGTCCGGGGTGTGCACAATGGCCTTTTCAGGAGGCGTTCTGAAGCTCGCGAACGTAACTGTCGAACTTCAGGTACATCCCCAAAACGGCCAGTGAAGGACGGTCGCTAGAGGACACGGAAGAGTCCCGCCCGTCTGCGAGCGAGGAAAGCGACCCACGGCCCGCTGGCAATTCGCCAACTCCAAATATACGACTTGGCACACTAGAGTAGGTGTCGACATAGTCGACGAGGTCGATGCGCCAGAAAAAGCAGCAAATGGCCCAATAGTTCTGGACTGTGACGTCTAGGAGTGCATCACTGATGAGTTCTTCCCAGAACACGACGATGATTCTTGGGATTCACGGGGTCCTGGAGATGAAGCCCTGGCTGCGCCCCGCCTACGACGACGACACCTACGAAGAAGACATGCACAGCCTCATCCTGGCGCGCACCACGGCCTACGGGTTCGGCTTCCTCAGCGAGGGAGATCCTTCCTGCGAGCTCTGGTGGCACAACGACGCTGCCGAGGACTGGACCCAGGACGGCCTGGTGCACGAGGTGGCCATGTTCCAGTCCATGATCCCGCCGGAACGCAAGGGGCACCGGCTGCCGATCCGCCCCGCCGCCACGATCATGGAGGAGTCCCTGCGCCGTGTCGGCGACCTGGACCTGGCGGCTTTCCACGCACTGATCCCCCTGCACATGTCCACCGCCGACGACCGGCTGAACCTGCTCTATGCGCAGAACTGGTTCAGCCTGTCATCGCCGGACGCCACCGCTCAGATCATCGTCTCGATCTCAGTGCGCGACCAGGACAAGACCGCCGAACTCGCTTCCCAGGTGCAGGCCGCCGCCGCCGACGGCGGCGCCGACCACATGACCGTCAGCCCGACGACCCCCGATGTGGTGGACCAGGAAGCACTGGCCGGTGAACTGCACTGGCATCCCAGCTCTGAGGATCTGTCGCTCGGCCTCGTCTACCAGTGCCAGGTCCCCGAATGGTCGATGGACGCCGCAGTATGGGCCACAGAAGTTTTCGCCGACGCGCTGCGTGCCAGCGGCATCACCACATCAGTGCTCATCACGACGTCACACCAAGAAATCAAAGCGACAGGGTAGCTCAAACCATAAAATCCCCGATACGGCACGGCCGGCTCCGTACAGCAGGAAGTTCACGTGCGGTTTGTTGCCGGTGGCGGTGCGGACGACCTCCAGCGTCATGCCGTGGTCGAACATGCGGGTCACGGGCCTGCCGATGATGGCGACGCCGCGCAGCACATCGTCGTGGACGGCGGCCCCGCGACAGAACTTGGCTCCTGGTGGCGGTACCACATCGACACGAAGCCACAGACATCACGGAAGCTCACGGGCACGATCGGCCTGGAGTGCCCTGCGGACCTGGGGCTCGTAGGCAGCGGCGGTCATCTCGTCGAAGTGCGCGCGGTGGCGAATGCCGCCCGCGTCGATGACTTCGCGTTCGGAGGCCCATATCAGCACGTCCCACTACGGATGGGAGTGCCGCCGCTGGTACAGCACTGCCGGACGCTGGCTCTGCCGTACCGCCGCGACGTGACCCTCCTGATCGTGGATGAACAGGATCGGCGTGGCGTGCGCCGTGGCGTAGGCGACGGGGCTCGCGGCGGGGGATCGCGGCCAGACGCGCGCCGACCGATTCGTCCCAGGGCGCCGATCCGGACGGCGCGTCCAGCCGCAGGGCTCGGGCGTGGTGGCGCAGGTCGCGGATCAGCGCGGTCGGGACGGTTCCTGGACGCGTCTTGTCGCTGCCGAAGCGTCATGTCATGGTTCGCCGCACAGGTTGGGGCCTGGTGGTTGCGGCCTGGTCTACTGCGGCGATCGGCGGGGGCGCCGACCATGGCGACCGCCCGGCAGGCGGTCGCCATGGTCCGGCGTCACATCGCAGATCGGCCCGGCCGGCTCAGTGGGCTTCGCGGAGGGAGCGTGTCCACTCGGCGACCTTCATCTGCCACACGTCGTCCTCTTCGGGGCGGCCCGGCACGCCGGGGCGCTGCTGCCAGGGGCGCGGGCCTGTCTCGGGGCGGTACTCCACTCCGAGCGCCGCCAGGCGTTCCAGGTGGGCGTCCAGGCGGCGCCGCAGGTCGGCCGGGTCTCTTTCCGGCGTGCTCCACACCGTTTCGGCGAAGGCGGCGAGCCGAGGGAAGGCCATGTAGTCCAAGCGGCGGGGAGAGTCGATCAGTTCGGTCCACAGGCAGCACTGGGCGCCGAGGACATGCTGGGCGGCCTCGTCCCCCGCGAGCGCGGGCGGGACCGGTTCGAAGGCGTGGACGTCTTCGAGGGTGAGGACGGTGCCGAAGGGCACCGGTTCCTGGTCGCCCGGTGCCTGGCGGTAGTCCAGGTAGACGGAGGTGTTGGGGCAGGGGACGACGTCGTGGCCGCTCTTGGCGGCGATGACGGTGCCGTTGTCGTCGCGCCAGGAGGTGATGACGGCGTTCTCGGGCGCGCCCGCGCCCTCCAGGATCTCGTCCCAGCCGACCGTGCTCCGGCCGTGCGCGGCGAGGTGGTCGGCGAAGCGGCCGATGATCCAGCTCTGCAGCTCCTCCTCGTCGCGCAGGCCGAGCTCGGCGATACGGCGCTGCGCGGCCGGGCTCTCGCGCCACTGGTCCTTGCGGCACTCGTCGCCGCCGATGCTGATGTAGGGGCTCGGGAACAGCTCGACGACCTCGTCCAGGACGTTCTGGAAGAACTCGATCGTGTGCTCCTCGGCGTTGAGCACGTTCGGGCCGACGCCCCAGGTCGTGGCGACTTCCAGCGGTGTGTCGAGATTGCCCAGCTCGGGGTGGGCCGCGATCGCCGCCTGGGTGTGCCCCGGCAGGTCGATCTCCGGGACGACGGTGATGTGCCGCTGGGCGGCGTAGGCGACGATCTCGCGGACGTCGTCCTGGGTGTAGTAGCCCCCGTGCGGGGTGCCGTCCATGGGACCGTTCCACCCGGTCTGGCTCTCCCGGCGCCAGGCGCCCACCTCTGTGAGCCGCGGGTAGCGCCTGATCTCCAGCCGCCAGCCCTGGTCGTCGGTGAGGTGCAGGTGGAGGACGTTCAGTTTGTGCACCGCCATCAGGTCGATGAACCGCAGCAGGTCCGCCTTGGGGAGGAAGTGCCGCGCCACGTCGAGGAGGCATCCGCGCCAGGCGAAGCGCGGCCGGTCCTCGACCTCCGCGCACGGCAGCGCGAGGCTCTGGCCGGTCGCCGCCTTCCGGTACGCCCCGGGCGGGAGCATCTGCCGGAGCGTCTGCACGCCGTAGAACGCGCCCGCCGGGTCGGCGGCCTCGACGAGCACGCCGTCGGCCGTGATGCGGAGCCGGTACGCCTCCGGCTCCAGGTCCGCCGCGGAGAGGGTGATGCCGCCCGGCCCCGGCGGCAGCCCGCCGCCGGTGATCGGGCTCAGCTCGCCGCGCAGCCAGGCCGCGACCTCGTCGAATACGGGATCGGAAGTGAGGGTGGTGTGCCGGTCGAGAACGAACCGGCCCGGATGGGCGTCGAAACGCACCGGTCGAGGGATGACCATCAATAGCCCCGTCAGTCGCAGGTGATCTTCGCGTCGGCGAAGTCGGTGTGATCGAAATAGGCGTTGTCGCCGCCGTTGGTGGCGACCAGGCGGATGTGCTCGGCGCCCTTCACCGAGGCGGTGACCTTCCTGGGCGGCTGGTCACCGGTCAGGATGCCCGTACGGGCGGCCAGCTCCCCGTCGGCCCACACCTGGAAGTCCGCCGAGCCGCGGACGGCTCCGGGCGCGTCGACCTCGTCGTCGATGCCGGCGTGGAACTCGACGGTCGTGCAGCGCCCGGCCGTGTAGTAGGAGATGTCGGCGGCGGCGTGCGCGCCCAGGCCCTTGGCGTACCTGGTCCCGCCGATGGTGAGGGGACGTCCGTCGCCGGTGCCGCCGTCACCGTTGCTCATGTCCTTCTCGACCGGGCCGAGGTGGTTCACCGCGGTGGTCCACGGCAGATCGCTGAGGTGGGTCGTGCCGGCGCCGGGGGCGGACGCGACGCGGACGACGGCGGCGCCGTCGAACCCGTCCTTCCACCGGTCGGAGACGACCTTCCCGCTGAGGGAGTGGAGCCGCTGGGGGGTTCCGGCGGGCGGGGTGACCGACCAGCGGGTGGTGAGCGTCCCGCCGGGGGCCAGCCGCCTGGCCGTGGCGGGGGTGAGCGGCTTCGCCCTCCAGCCGTCGGGGACCGTCAGCGACGCCGTCACGTCCTTCACCGTCGCGGTGCCTCCGGTGTTGGTCACGCGGGTCAGCAGTTCGTTGTCCTTGCCCGGTTCGACGGTGCCGGGCCGGTTGACGCCGGGGTCGGCGGCGGGATCGATCTCGTAGGTCGGCAGGGGGGCGGCGGGTTCGTTCCGGGCGGCGACGCGGTACATGGCGGTGCCGTGCGCGGGCACCGCCGCGGAGATCGCGCCGGTGGTGCTCCAGACGGCTCCGGTCCACAGGTCCTCCACGCGGTAGCGGGACGCGGGGCCCAGCTTCAGCGCGGCGGCGGTGGTGGAGATCGTCTTGGCCCGGTCGCTCTCGTTGTAGAGGGCGACGGCCACGTCGCCGCCAGCCAGCGGGCGGGACAGGACGTGGTGCCAGCCGTCGGTGCGGGCGAACGCGGCGGGCTTGCCGAGCCGGTCCTGGTCCACCGCGACCACCCGGGGGTTGGCGACGATGGCGGCGGGCGCCTTGGCCGGAGCGGCCTGGAGGATCAGCGGGGCGGCGGCCATCGCCCACAGGCTCATCTGGGTGCGGTACTCGGTGTCGGTCATGCCGCCGAGGCCCGCCTGGAGGAGGTCGGGGTCGGCGTGGCTGCGCGGGCCCGCGTACTGCAGGCGCAGCATGGCGGTCTCCCAGACGCCGAGCATGCCGGCGTAGGTGTCAGGGATCGGCCGGGTGACGAGGTTGGTGCGCCAGGTGGTGGCCACCTGCCCGCCCCAGAGCCAGGGGACGCTGTTGCCGTCCTCGTTGTTCAGGGCGAACGCGATCCGGTCGCCGAGCGCCTGGCGCATGCGCTCGGCGAGTTTCTGGGCGATGGCCTGGGAGTTCTGCCCGGGGAAGTCGGCGGTGGGGATCGAGCAGTGGTCGTACTTGACGTAGTCGACGCCCCACTCCTTGAGGAGTTCGCCGTCGTCGTCCTCGTGGCCGTAGGAGCCCGCGCCGCCGCCCGCGCAGGCCTTGGTCCCCGCTGACAGGCTGAGGCCGAACTTCAGCCCCTTGCCGTGGACGGCGTCGGCCAGCGCCTTCATGCCTTCGGGGAAGCGGGCGGGGTCGGGGGCCAGCCGCCCGGACGCGTCGCGCCGGGCGGCCGTCCAGCAGCCGTCGATGATCACGTAGTGGTAGCCGGCGTCCTTGAGGGCCGCCAGGTCGTCGGCGGCCCGCCGGATCGCGGCGTCGTCGACCGCGCAGCCGAACGCGCGGCTGTTCCAGCCCATCGGCGGGCCGTCGATCTCAGGGGGAGCCGCCGTCCGGGCCGCCGCGTGCGACGGCACGGCGGTGAGCGGCGACACTGCGGGCATGGCGAGGAGCACCGCCGACAGGGCGGCGGTCACGCGTGTGCGCATGGGGTGTCCTGTCAGGCGCGGTGGAGGCTCGGGTCGCCCGGCTCGATGGCGAACGAGCCGGAGGTGTAGGCGGGCGCGTACGGCTGGGTCACCACGGGCAGCGACCGGAAGTCGACCTTCATGTCGCGCCCGGAGATCACACTGCGGACGTAGCCCCGGCGGCCGTTGAAGAACTTGACGTGCGGGTTCTCGGCCAGCAGCCGTGCGGTGTCGGGGTACTCGTCCAAGCCGTTGCCTGCGGAGGTGACCGAGGTGGTGACCAGCTCGACGGCCACCGACTTCGACTCGGGGTCCTGGTGGTCGCGCTTGACCTCGCCGGCCCAGTGCGAGTGCACGTCCCCGGTGAGCACGACGCCGTTGCGCTTGTTGTCGGCGATGGCCGCGGTGACGCGGTTGCGGCTGGCCGTATACCCGTCCCAACCGTCGTTGGAGTAACCCTTGGCCTCGCCGTTGGTCCAGTCCATCTCCATGAAGAAGACCTGCTGGACCAGCAGATCCCAGGTGGCGCGGGACTTCTTCAGCTGGCCCTCAAGCCACGCCTCCTGCTCCTGGCCGAGGATCGTGCGGTTGGGGGCGAGGCGTTCGGTGCAGTCGGCGCCGATCGTGCCCGACTTGCCGCCGTTGCAGGCGTAGATGTCGCGGTACTGGCGGGTGTCGAGAAGGTGCAGGTTGGCGACCGAGCCCCAGCGCACCGTGTGGTGCAGGCGCAGCGCCGCCCCGTTCGGCTTCTGCGCGCGGCGCAGCGGCATGTTCTCGTAGAACGCCTGGAACGCGGCGGCCCTGCGCGGCAGGAACGGCGGGTCGGGCTGCTCGGGCACGTCGCCGGCCCAGGCGTTCTCCACGTCGTGGTCGTCGTAGACGACGAGCCAGGGGGCGACGGCGTGCGCCATCTGCAGTTCGGGGTCGGCCTTGTGCTGGGCGTGGCGCAGCCGGTAGCCGGCGAGGTCGAGGCATTCGCCGCCGGCCTGGTCGCGCACCGGGTACTTGTAGTCGCCGTACTCGTAGATGTAGTCGCCCAGGAAGGCGATCAGGTCGGGATGGTCCTCGGCCATCCTCCGGTAGGCGGTGAACCAGCCGACCTGGTAGTCGGCGCACGAGGTGAAGGCGAGGTTGAGCGCGCGGCCCCCGGCGCCCGGGGCGGGCGCGGTGAGGGTCCGCCCGACCTGGGACAGGTGCCCCGCGGCCCGGAACCGGTAGAAGTACTCGGCGCCGGGCCTCAGCCCGTCGAGTTCGACGTGCACGCTGTGCGCGGACTCGGGACGCGCCGCGCGGACGCCCCGCCGGACGACCTTGCGGAACCCCTCGTCCTCGGCCACCTGCCATTCCACGGGGACGGGCCGGTGCGGCATACCGCCGAGACCGTCGGCGGCGAGCGGGTCGGCGGCGAGGCGGGTCCACAGGACGACGCCGCCGGGGGTCGGCTCGCCGGAGGCGACGCCGAGCTGGAACACCTCGCCCAGCGGGGCGCGGCGGGCCGCCGCGCGCACGGGTGGCACACCCAGTGCGGCGGTCAGGCCCAGGCCCGCTCCCCCGGCGAGCAGAGAACGCCGGGTGATCATTTTGCTCCCGTCCTACTTCGCGAGGGCGTTGCCGTCGCTGACGGCTCGGTCGGCGGCCTGCTTGGTCGTGAGCTTGCCGAGGTACATGTCGTTGAAGGTCTGGACGAGCTTGTTCTCGAACGCGGTGAAGCCGGTGGTGATGGGCAGGTTGAACGTGGCGCCCCGCGACTGCTCCAGGAAGGGGGAGACGTCCATGCCCTTGCGCTTCCAGAAGTCGACGTAGCCCTGGGAGAGCCCGTTCAGCGCGGGGAAGGCGTAGCCGTCGTCGGCCATGATCTTCTGGGCCTCGGGGCCGGACAGGTAGCGGGCCAGCTTCATGGCCGCCTCCTTGCGCGGGCTCTTGGCGTAGACGGCCTCCGACAGGCCGTTGATGTTCACCGACCGCCCGGCCGGGCCCTCGGGCATCGGCGCGATACCGATCTTGAAGGTGGCGCCGGGGGTGACGAACGGCAGCAGCGCGTTGTTGGCGGGGAACATCGCGACCTGGCCGCGCTTGAACATCTCGTTGATCTTGTCGCTGGGCGGGTTGGTCTGGGCGGCGGGCGGCGACACGTGGTGCTTGTTCACCAGGTCGACGCCGAACTGCAGCGCCTGCACCGAGGCGTCGTCGTTGAAGGCGTACTTGCCGAACGGCTGGTCCACCAGCTTGCCGCCGTTGGAGCTCACCCAGTTCATCCACTGCGTCTGGTAGTGGTTCCAGGACGCGAAGCCGTACTGCTTCACCTTGCCCTGGTCGAAGCCCGGCTCGCCGGGGTGCCTGCCCTTGTCGTCGACCGTCAGCTTGCGCGCGGTCTCCAGCAGGGTCCCCGAGCCGTCGGGCTTCCAGGTGAGCTTGTCGGGCTTGGGGACGCCCGCCTTCTTGAACAGGTCCTCGTTGTAGAGCAGCCCGACGATGCCGAAGTCCTTCGGGACGCCGTACAGCTTGCCCTTGTAGGTGTAGGACTGCACGACGTTGGGGTGGTACTTGGCGGCGTCCAGGCCCAGGGGGCTCAGGTCCGCCAGCACGCCCTTGGTGACGAACTCGGGGAACTGGGTGGTCTGCATCCAGAACACGTCCGGTGCCGTGCCCGCAACCGCGTCGGCGGTCATCTTGGTCCAGTACTGGTCGTACGGCATCAGCTCGATCTTCACGCGGATGCCGGGGTTGGCCTTCTCGAAGGCCGCCATCACCTTCTCGTAGCCGGCCTTCTGCTGGTCGTCCCAGAGCCGGTAGGTGAGGGTGCCGTCGCCTCCGGAGCCTCCGGAGCCACCGCCGCAGGCGGTGAGGGTGGACAGCAGCGCGGCGCCGAGCACGGCCGCGATCGAACGGATTCGGGGGGATTTCATGATGATTGACCTCTTCTATTTGAGGCCGGTGAGGACCACCGAGCGGACGATGTATCTCTGGAAGGCGATGAAGACCGCGACCATCGGCACCAGCGCGATCAGGGCGGCGGCGGTCATCTGGTTCGGATCGACGCCGATGGCGCCCTTCAGCCCGGCGATCCCCACCGTGACGACCTTGGTGTCGTCGCCGCTGGTGATGATCAGGGGCCACATGAAGTTGTTCCAGGACGCGATGACGGTGATGATCGCCAGGGTGCCCATGGCGGGGCGCGACAGCGGCAGGACGATGCGCAGCAGGATCGTGAGCGGCCCGGCGCCGTCGATGCGCGCCGCGTCCTCCAGCCCGGCGGGCAGGGCGCGGAAGAACTGCCGCATCAGGAAGATCCCGTACGGCGTGCCGAGCAGGTAGGGCGCGAGCAGCCCCCACCAGGTGTTCACCAGGTTCAGCTCGCGCATGATGAGGAACAGCGGGATCATCGTGACCGCGCTGGGCACCATCATCGTGGCCACGTACAGCCAGAAGAGCACGTCGCGCCCGCGGAAGCGGAGGCGGGCGAACGCGTAGGCGGCGAACGTGGTGAACACGAGCTGGCCGGCCGTCAGCGCGACGGTCATCAGCACCGAGTTGCCGAGGTAGCCGGCGAAGCCCGAGTCCAGCACCTTGGCGAGGTTGTCGAAGGTGGGCGGCAGGCCCGGTTCCCACGGCCGGGTGGTGTTGAGCTGCCGCGGCGTCTTCAGCGCGGTCAGCGCGACCAGCAGGTAGGGGAAGACGGAGACGAGGGCCCCGATGATCAGCGTGAGATAGAGCGCGGTGCGCTTGGCCATGGTCCCTCCTCAGCTCAGGTCATAGGTGGTGCGCTTGCCGAAGAACCGGACCTGGGCCAGCGTCACCGCGAGGATCAGCAGGAACAGCAGGGTGGCGAGCGTCGAGGCGTAGCCGAAGTCGAACTGCCGGAAGGCGGTCTCGTAGATCCTGAAGTTGAGCACCTCGGTGCTGTCCTGCGGACCGCCGTCAGTCATCGCGTACACCGTGTCGAAGATCTGGAACGCGCCGACCAGGTTCGTCACGGTGACGAAGAACGTCGTGGGGTTCAGCAGGGGCAGGGTGATCTGGAAGAAGCGCTGGACCGGGCTCGCGCCGTCGGTGGCCGCCGCGTCGTACAGCTCCTGCGGGACGCCTTGCAGGCCGGCCAGGAAGAACAGCATGGTGTAGCCGGTGAACTGCCAGACGGTGACCAGCGCGACCGACGGCAGCGCCCACGTGGGGTCGGTCAGCCAGTTCGGCCCGGCCACGCCGACGGTGTCGAGCAGCCGGTTCAGCACCCCGTCCCGAGGGTCGAAGATCCAGGTCCAGACCAGCCCCATCACGATCGGCGTGGCCATCCACGGCACGACGAACAGCGCGCGGTAGAACGCCACGCCCTTGACCCGCTGGTTGAGCAGCAGGGCCAGCAGCAGGCCGAGGACGGTCTGCAGGGGGACGCTCAGCAGGACGAACAGCACGGTCACCCAGACCGAGTGCCAGGTCCCGCCGTCGCCCGCGAGCCGCCGGTAGTTGTCGAGCCCGGCGAAGGTCGGGGCGGACAGCAGCTCCCAGTGGAACAGGCTGAGGACGAACACGATCAGCAGCGGGAGCAGCAGGAAGGCGAACACGCCGAACAGGCTCGGGGCGATGAACAGGTAGGCGTACCAGTGCGCGGGCCTGCGGCGCTTCCGCGCGGCCTTCGGCGCGCGGTCCCCGGAGCCGGACGCGGCCTTGCGCACCGGCCCCGGCGCGGGCGCGGGGACGGGCGCGGGTTCGGGCGCCGCGCTCGCCGCCCGCCCGGTCAGGTGGTCGGCGCCGCTGGTCACGACGGCTCCCTCCGGGTCGGGACCATGAGCCGCCGGGTCGTCTCCAGGCCCCACTCGTCCAGCGCGGCGATCGGGTCGCTGGACCCGCGCAGCCCGCCGCCGGCCGCGATGTGCTCGGCCCACTCCTCCCGGGCCTCGACCTCCGGCCGGGCCATGATGCAGTCGGGGTCGTTGACCCACCAGCGGGCGTGCAGGAACTCCCGGGCCGCCCCGGTGAGCCGGGCGCCGAGCTGCGACGGCTGGCTCAGGTCGCCCGCCCTCGGCAGCAGCCTGGGGGCGGTGTCGGGGCTGACGCGCATGATGTCGGCGAGGCCGATGCTCGGGAGCATGGGGGCTCCGCAGGCGTGCAGCGTGGCCTGCGGGCCCGCGCCCTCGCGGATGAGCTCCAGCCCGCGCCGGTAGGCGGCGATGGGGTCGAGGTCCTCGTGCCGGCGGCCGGCGAGCGCGCCCGCGTAGAGGTAGTCGAGCTTGAAGTGGCTCACGCCGAGGGCGGCGAGCTTCCGGAAGACCTCGGTCAGATGGGCGGCGGCGTCCGGATGGGTGACGTCGAGCACCGCGAGGTCCTGGTCCCACATGACCCCCGCGTGCGCGTCCCCGACGAGCCAGTCGGGGTGGTCGCGGAAGGTGCGGCTGCGCCGGCCGACGAGGAAGGGCGCCGTCCAGAGGCCCGCCCGCTTGTCGGCCTCCAGGATGGCGCCGACGGACCGTTCCAGCGAACCGAAGCCGGGCCGGAGCTCCAGCCAGTCGCCGATCTCGGCCTCGTAGCCGTCGTCGATGAGGAACATGTCGGCGTCGATGCCGTGCCGCTCGGCGAGGGCGAGGTTGTCGATGACGTCGGCGTCGGTGACCTTGTCCCAGTAGCCGTACCAGGAGCACCACATGGGCGGCACGGCGGGGAAATCGGCCGGGGCGCGGCCTTCGGCCATCCGCTGCGCCCACCACCGCAGCGCCGCGGGGAGGTCGCCGTCGAACTCGTGACGCGTCGCGGGCCCGTCGGCCGAGACGACGAGCCGGTCGTCGACCCGGTGAGCCCGGATGGAGGGCACCTGGTCCGGCCCCGTACCGGAGAAGAGCGAGACCGGGCCGCCGTCACCGGGGTCGACCGCCAGCAGGCCCTCGCCCTGGAACGCCCCGGCCGGCGCGGGCGTCTCCGGGCGGTAGCAGATGGTCTGCACGTTGCCGTCGGCGGCGCGCGGCGGCGCCTCGTCGAGCCGGTAGGCGCCGGTCGGGCTCCACGACTGCCAGCCGAACTCGAACACCCGCGTTCGGCTCGACAGGCGGGTGATCTCTCCGATCACGGTGAACGACATCGGGTCTCTCGCTTCCAGGAGAGTTATAAAGGAGACCATCATTAGTAGCATTCGGAAGATCCGTCAGGCAATGCCCGCTTGCTGACGGATCTGCGTACGCCTAGGCTTGGCCACCCGACCCGCTGTCACGTTCCTCCGAACTTTAGAAGGGCCCCTTCTGATGTCGCGCATGCCATCGCAGGGCGGCGATCTGTCGAGGTTGCGGCAGCTCAACGCGCTGTCCCTGATCAAGGTCCTGCGCGGGGCGGAGGCCGCGACGCTGTCCGCGCTCGCCGAGCGCACCGGCCTGTCGCGGCCCTCCACCAAGGAGGTCATCGACGAGCTGACCGGCCTGGGGTGGGTGGAGGAGGTGCCCCCGGCGCCCGGCACCATGGGGCGGCCGGCGCGGCGCTACCGGTTCCGCGCGGACGGCGGCCACCTCATGGGCGTCGACGTCGGCGCGCACAACATCCGCGCGGCCCTCGCGGACCTGGACGGCAACGTCCTCGCCGAGACGCGCCGGCGTACCCGCCCCGACGCCCCCATCAAGGAGCGGCTGGCGGCGATCGAGCAGGCCGCCGCGGCCTGCCTGGAGCTCGGCGGATTGACGATGGCCGACCTGTGGACGGTGGCGGTCGGCACCACCGGGCTCGTCACGCCCGAGGGACGGGTCATCATGTCGGCGTCGATCCCGGTGTGGCGCGACCTCGACCTCGCCGGACTGCTGGGCGGGATGTTCCCCTGCCGGGTGCTGGTCGAGAACGACAGCCGCCTGGCCGCCCTGGCCGAGACCAGGCGTGGCGTGGCCAGGGACGCCAAGGACGTGGTCTTCCTGCACATAGGGCGCCGCATGGGCACCGGTCTGATCATCAACGGCAGGCTCCACCGGGGCTTCGGGGCCGCCGCGGGCGAGATCGTCATGCTGCCGGAGGCGCACTGGGTGACCGCGCCGGAGGACCTCGAAGACGCCGCGGTCGTCCCCGCCAGCGTGCCGCCGGAGGACGCCGCCGGCTTCACCCTGGCCGCCGCGCGCAACAGCGACCCGGCGGCCCTGACCGCCGTCGGGCGTTTCACCGACAAGCTCGCGATCGGCACCGCCGCGGCGATCCTGCTGCTCGATCCCGAGATCGTGGTGCTCGGCGGCGGCTTCTCCCGCTCCGCCGACGTACTGCTGCCGCTCCTGCGCTCCCGGCTGGAAGGGGTCTGCCTGCGCATGCCGCAGCTCCGGGGGTCCACGCTCGGCGACGAATGCGTGGTGCTCGGCGCCATCGACTACGCCATCGAGCACCTCGACCAGCTCTTCTTCGCTCCCGACGCCCCCGCCCTGCGCCCGCCGGTGCGCCCGGCCGCCTCGACGGTGGTGGCCGACCCGGTGTGACGGGCCGGGTGGCCTGGTCAGTGGCCGGTTTCGGTGGCCTTGAAGGTGCGCGGGACCAGGGTCAGGACGAGGGCGAGCGTGATGGCGATCAGGATGGCCGAGACGCCTGCGGTGAGGTGGAGCGCGTCCACGTACGCCTCGCGGGCCAGCCCAGCACCGGCGCGTCGCGCTGGCGGGCGGCACGGGCGTAGGCGGCGGCCAACTGGGTCTTGCTGATCCACCCGTACCGACCAGCACCTGGACGCCACCACTGTCATTAGAGGACATCTCATTTGGTGGGTCGGCGGTAGCTTGCAGCTGTGGAGATGGTCGAACGGCTGGTGCCGAGTGAGTTGTGGGAGTTGTTCCAGCGGGTGGTGCCACCTGCCCCGACGCGGCCGCAGGGTGGGGGGCCGGCGCCGGCCTGGGGACCGGGAGGTGCTGGCGGCGATCATCTTCGTGGCCACCACCGGCTGCACCTGGCAGCAGCTGCCGCCGGTGTTCGGCCCGTCGGGTCCCACCGCGCACCGCCGCTTCGCCGAGTGGAGCAGAGCCCGGGTGTGGGCCAAGCTGCACCGCCTGGTGCTGGACGATCTCGGCGCGGCCGGGGAGCTGGACTGGTCGCGGTGCGCGATCGACTCGGTCGGTGTCCGCGCCGCCAAAAGGGGGAGCTGACGGGCCCGAATCGGCTCGACCGCGGCAAGTCCGGGTCGAAGATCCATCTGCTGGTCGATCGTGCCGGACTGCCCTTGTCCGTCGGGATCTCGGCCGCCGACACCCACGACAAGCTCGCCCTGCAGCCGCTGGTCCGGGGCATTGCGCCGATCCGCTCGCGACGTGGGCCGCGTCGGCGCCACCCGGACAAGCTGCACGCCGACAAGGGCTACGACTACACCAACCTGCGGCATTGGCTGCGCGGCCACGGCATCATCCCGCGCATCGCCCGCCGCGGCATCGAGACCTCACAGCGGCTGGGCCGACACCGCTGAGCGGTCGAGCGGACGGTGTCGTGGCTCAACGGCTTTCACCGCCTGCACCGCCGCTACGAACGCAAACCCGAGCACTTTCTGACCTTCGCCGCCACCCTCATCTGTCACCGCCGACTCACCAAATGAGATGACGTCTTAGGCCAGGACGTCACGGCGGGTGGTGGAGCACAATGGCCTGATGATGCGGATGCGTCTGGCGACGAGCGCTGACCGGTCTGGGATCGCCCGGTTGGTTGAGGCCCGGTGCGCTTGGCAGGAAGCACGCGGGTTGCCGAGTTGGCGGGACGCGGCACCTGACCTGGTCGATCAGTGCGATAACCCCGCCGGGGACGTGTGGGTGCTGGATGACGAAGAGCACGGCGTGGTCGGACAGATGCTGGTGCAAGACCAGGGCCCGCCGTGGGGGTGGACCGACGACGAGCGCGCCGAGGCTTCCCTGTACTTGTCGGGGTCGATCACCGACCCGGCTTGGCGGGACCGCAAGCCAGGCGCGGTGATGGCGTGGTGGGCGGTGGATCGGGCCGCTCGGCTCGCTGTGCCGTGGGTGCGGCGGCACTGCCAGGTCGAGGCGGTGGCCCGATACAACCTGACGCAGGGTTTCATGCTGGTCCGTACCGAGCAGCGGACGAATGCCCGGCTGTGGATGATGGCGCGGCGCGCCGAGCGGCTGGACCTGTCGCAGTGGCTGGGGGCTGAGTACGAGACCGGGGTCAGGGCAGGAACGCTCGGGCTGCCAGGTCCAGGGTGATGACCTCGACCAGTTTGGAGTGCGGCTCCTCGCGGTAGGGGCCGCTGTCCAGGTCCTCGACGGCGGTCTTGAGGCCGTCGGGGTCCAGCAGCCCGGCCTCGATCAGCGGTGACCCTTCGGCCAGGACGCGTCGCAGCAGCGGCAGCCCGTGCATGGCCAGGGACTGCTCCACCAGTTCGGCGAACGATTCGCGGTGCCGGGGGTTGCACGCGTCGTCGGAGAGTCCGAAGGTGGCCAGGTGGCAGCGCTGCAGGTGCTTCAGTTCTCGCCAGTGGAACGGAAGCTGGTCGCCGAGGTGGACCAGGGCGCGGTCGGCGAACGGGTGCACCGGCCACAACCCGGCTTTCAGCAGCGGCGGCGCGACGCATTCGGCCGCCAGCAGCGTGATGCCGCCCGCCGTCGCCGGCGGCGCGATCCCGTCGTCGCCGTACTCGATCGCGGCGCGCGCCCGCGGCCCCAGCCACGGCAGGTCGAAGTCGTCGGCCTTGTCGGCGGCGGCCTGCGCCGACTCGGCCGACCCGGCCGCGACCATCTCGTCCCCGCCGAGCCCGGTCACCACCGTGTGCGCCCCGCGCGCGGCGATCTGGGCGTTCAGGCGGGTGAAGTGCTCGTGCAGGGGCTCGTCGTAGGGGCTGACCGGCTCGCCGCGCACCCGCGCGCACTCGGGCGTGAACATCATCAGGTCGCGGGTGTCCAGGCACAGGTCCCGGCCCCCGAACGGCACCCGGGCGCGGATCTCGGTGCGGCGGCGGATCTGCTGCGCGCGGCCGGGGCCGATGACGATGAGGGTGGCGGTGTCGATACGGCCGGGCCAGCGGCGCGCCGTGCGGGTGCCGATCGA
Source organism: Spirillospora sp. CA-253888 (assembly GCA_050936435.1). GTDB lineage: Bacteria > Actinomycetota > Actinomycetes > Streptosporangiales > Streptosporangiaceae > Spirillospora. Next base: position 1,907,348 of record JBNJMT010000002.1, on the reverse strand, counting down.
ACCCGAGTCCAGGCCGCCGGTCAGGTGCGCGAGCGTGAGGTCGGGCTCCAGCGGCCGGGCGTCCAGCGCCGCATCGATCCCGGCGGTGAACGCGGCCAGCACGTCGGCGCCGTCGACCAGCTCGCGCGGTTCGGCGTGCGGCACGGGGTCGGGGTAGCGGATGACCAGGTCCCCGCCGAAGGTGGCGACGGCGCGCTCGGTCAGACGCCAGATCCCGGCGAAGCAGATGTCGGTGCTGTAGCGGGGCCGGTAGACCAGCATCCGCGTCGCCTCGCGCGGTGCGATCCCTGCGGCGAACGGCCGCAGGTCGGCCAAGTCCCACGACCCATGCAGGACGCTGTCCCGGTGGGCCAGGAACAGCGGCGTGGACCGGACGGGCCCGGCGGTGATCCGCGCCGGCCGGTGCTGGGCGGTCTCGATCAACACGTGGTCGAGCGGCCACCGCCGGGCCTGGTGGGTGATGGCGTCGAGTTCGGCCGCGCCGACCGTGACCGGCTCGGCGGGAGCCGCCGGACGGTCGGGCACGCGCTCGCGCACGATGATCGCCGTGCGGGTGCCGTCGGTGGCGGCGACCTGCTCGACCATCGGATGCGCGAACGGAGCGACGTGGCTGCCGCCGTCCGCCGTCGCGTAGCGGGTGCCGTCCCATCTCCATGCCGGAGAGGCGTTTGGGTCGATCCGCAGACTGAGCACAATCGTTTCCTCTCGTCTCCTCGGGGTGCAGGGGCCCGGCCTTGGGCCGGGCCCCTGCTGATGCGGCGGATCAGGCGGCCGTCTCAGGTGGCCGTGGTGTCGTAGGTCTTGGCGCCGTCGCTGCTGCCGGCCTTCTTCTTGTAGTCGTTGCGGATCTCCGGGCCCTGGACGATGAGGCGCACCAGGCCGGTGAACAAGTCGTCGGTGCTCGCCAGGGTGGTGTCGGGCTCGGCGGGCGCGCGGAACGCGTCGGGGATGGTCGCGGTGCCGGTCATCGCACTTCCCTTCTAGGGGTGGGGGCGGGTGTGCTCGCTCCAGCAAAAGCCGGAATCGCCGCCTGGAGTTGCACACCGTTTGCACACCGCTCCAGGGAGTGGTGGCGGCTCTGGGCGCTCTGGTAGTCGCCGCCTACGCTGGAAGAGCCGCACTCGCACGCGCATCATCCCCAGGGGAACCAGCCGCCGGGAGGATCTGCCCATGGCCAGCGACGACATCACCGGCCCCTCGATCACCGGTCCCTCGTTCGACGGTGGTACCGGCACCAACATCGCGGTGCTGCGCAAGGCCGCCGGACTCACCCAAGACCAGCTCGCCCAACGCGCGAACATCTCCAAAAGCCTGCTGTCGAAGGTCGAGATCGGCGACCGGTCCGCCTCCCACGCCCTGGTCGCCGCCGTCGCCCGCGCGCTGCACGTGCCGATCGAGCGGGTTCACGGGCAGCCGTTCGACGCCGTTGAGGCCTCCGCCACTCACGCCCCCATCGACCAGCTGCGTGCGGTGCTGCGCACCTACGACCTTCCACCCGACGAGCACGCCCGTCCCCGGCCGCTGCGGGCCTTGGGCGCCGAGCTGCAGGCGGCCGCCGATCTGCGCCGCCGTGGCCACTACACCCGGCTGGGCCAGCACCTGCCCGGCCTGCTGCGCGAGCTGACCGCGGCCGCGCTCGCCGCCACCGGCGACGACCGCCGGACCGCGTTCGGGCTGCTGGTGTCGGGCTACTACGCCGCGCACGGCTTGGCCTACCGGCTCGGCTATGGCGACCTGGCCGAATCGATCGAGCACAAGCTCGCCTGGGCCGCCGACCACGCCGAAGACCCGCTCGCAGCCGCGCTGGCCGACTGGACCCGCGTCAACTCCTTCCAAGCCGCCGGGGACTACGACCACGGCCTGCAGATCCTGGACCGCGCCCGCACCGATCTGACCCCGGGCCTACAGGACGGCGGCCCGGCCGCGTCCGTGCTGGCCGGGAGCATGCACCTGCGCGCAGTCACCCTGGCCTCCCGCGCCGGCGACCCCGGCGCGGTGAGTGAGCATCTGGCCGCCGCTCACGGCCTGGCCGACGAATTCGGCGACGACCAGGTCCGCTACCACCTGACCTTTGGCCCGGCCAACATCCGCATCCACGCTCTGGCCGCGCACGTCGAACTCGGCCAGATCGACAAGGCCGTGGAACTCGGGGCCGCGTTCGCCCCGCCGCTCTCGGTTCCGCCGACCCGGGTCGGGCACCACTACATCGACCTGGCCCGCGCCTACCTGGAGGCCGGGGACCGCTCCGCCACCCTGCGCGCCCTGCAACAGGCCCGCCAGGCCGCGCCCGAGCAGACCCGCTACCACCCGATGGTTCGCGAGACCACACGCGTGCTGATCAGTCTGCACCGCCGCTCCAACCGCGACCTTACCCTCCTGGCCACCTGGCTCGGCCTCACCGTCTGAACCCGCCTTCAAAGGCCGATGACCGATTTCAACCTATTTCCGCGCGCCCGTAGAGCAGCGAACGCGTCTGAATGAGGGTAGAGGCGCCAGGGACGGGGTTTAGAGGACATCTCATTTGGTGGGTCGGCGGTAGCTTGCAGCTGTGGAGATGGTCGAACGGCTGGTGCCGAGTGAGTTGTGGGAGTTGTTCCAGCGGGTGGTGCCACCTGCCCCGACGCGGCCGCAGGGTGGCGGCCGGCGCAGGCATGGGGACCGGGAGGTGCAGGCCGCGATCATCTGACAACATCACCGAACAGACCTAACCTCTTCACATGTCACTTCCAACCTGCCCCCCAGCACCAAAGCCTCAAGACGGTAACGCACCTGTATAAGCCCAGGTCGCGAAGTGTTCTCTCCGCGCAGGCGGAGGTGGTCCGGTGCTCAGCGGCGCGAACAGGCCTCGCTGACCGTTCTCTCCGCGCAGGCGGAGGTGGTCCGCAGGGAGAGCCGGGCCTGACGGTCGTGGTCGCCGGGGCGAGCGCCGGGATGCTGATCGGTCACCTGGACTACTTCCTGAACGAAGAGGGATTCCAGCATGGCCGACACCAGCCCAGCGCGGGCAGACCAGCCCGACCCCGGTCACCTCCCACCGCTCCAAAAAACGCCGACGGCAGCCTCTGGTTATTAATGTTCCACGGCCGTTACGAAGTCGACGGCATGCCTCCATTGCCGCGTTCACGTAGCGCGACTCTTAGCCTGTCGTGCACGGTGCGGGTGGTCGGATGGTCCTCGCCCAGGACTCGTCGGCAGTCGGCCAGGGTCAGCTCGTACAGGGCGATCGCCTGTTCCAAGTCCCCGGCGACCTGGTAGGCACTGGCCAAGTTGCCGCGCGCGTCCAGGGCTTCGGGGTGGTCGTTGCGCCGCATCGCCACTATGACGGCCAGGGTTTGCTCGTACAGCGCGATCGCCTCCTCCACGTCTCCGGCGGCCAAGTGGGCGTTGGCCAGAGCGTCGCGGGCGTCCAGGGTGTCGGGGTGGTCCTCGCCTTGCAGGCGCAGAGCTGCGGCCAGGGCGCGTTGGAGATGGGTGATCGCGCGAGTCGGCGCGCCTTGCCTTTGCCGGTAGCTGCCGGCGTTGCCCAGCAGGCGGCTGGTGGTCGGGGTGTCGGTATCGGGAGGTGCGTGGTCGGCCAGTGCGTCGATGTGGGGCATCAGCGCTCGCCACAGTGGCCACCCGCTCGGCTCGTCAGGGTCTCGCGTGCAGATGCGGTCGAGCAGGATGGTGGCGTGGCGGCGGGCGGCGTCGATGTCGTCAGAGGCGCCAGCGGACGTAGGGGTGCGGGCGACAGTTTGGACCAGCCGGTGCACGTTGATCGACCGGCCGTCGTCGGACAGAGTGATCATTTTGTGGGAGGCCAGCCGCTTCACCGCCTCGGCCACCGCACGGTCGTCGGCAGGCTCCGGCTGCGCGGGCCGATGACGTCGCCGGGTCCAGAACCGGCGCCCGCCGAGGTCGGAGGGGGCCAGCAGGTCGGGCAGCCCGTCCAGCACGGCGCGGGGGATCTGATCGGGTGCGAACCAGGCCAGTACCCGTAGCACCGTCTCCGTCAGTGGGGCTTCGGTGTTCAGGTGATCCAAGGTGGCGTGCCAGATGCGGGCGATGGTGCGGTCGCAGTCGTCGCCGGCGCGGTGGTGGTCGTACGCCTGGGCGGGGTAGGCCGCCAGGGTCTGCAGGTAGGCGCGCGGGGTGCGGGAGGCGGCGGTCAGGTATCCGGAAGCCTGCTCGATCGCCAGCGGCAGACACCCCAGTTCTCGGCACAGTTCATCGGCGCCGTCCAGGTCGGCGCTCGGGTGCTCGGCGGTCACGGTCGCGGCCAGCAACTTCACCGCCTGCTCCCGGGAAAGCACGTCCAGCGCGATGATCTGGCGGGCGGTGCTCTCCCACCCGGTGTCCTGTCGGGTGGTGATCAGCACCCGTCCCTCGACCGCTCCGTCCAGCCGGGCCAGCACCGGCTCGGCATCGGCCGGGCGGCGCATGTCGTCCAGCACCAGCACCCACTCGGCGTGGCCGTTCAGCCAGCCGAATGCGTGCTCGGCCAACGCTTCCAGCGGCTGCCCTGTGGCGTCCCTGCCCAGCAGCGCGGCCCCCAGCCCAGCCAGCCCTTCCTCGGCAGCGGCCGGGCGGTCGGCCACGATCCACCACACCGTCTGCCCTTCGCCGCGTCGGGTGGCGGCCCAATGCGCGGCCAGGGTGGACTTGCCGATCCCGCCTCGTCCGTGCACCACCACCGGCCGCACCCCTGACACGGTGCTTTCGGGCGTGGCGAAGGCGGTGTCCAGCCGCGCCAGCTCGGCCTCGCGGCCGGTGAACAAGCCGCCCACCAGATGCGGCAGGTACATCGGCCCTCGGCCCGGTTCCTTCGGGGCGGGGCCGTAGAAGTCGCGGCTCTGCACCATGTCGCCGGCGCCGCCCTCGGTAGGGTCCGGTTGCGGTTCGCCATCGCGGTCAAGGCGGTCGTGCGGGCGCGAACGACCGTCGGGATGCTGATCGGCCACCTGAAGTCCTTCCCGGGTGAGGGGAGGGAGCCTCAGCATGGCCGACCCCGGTCCGGCTTGAGCAAACCGGTCCGGACCCGGCCATATTTGCCTCGCCCGTTCTCCATGCGCCGGACCCGCACGGGCCTGTCGCGCCTTGCCTTCCGGGAACCGTGCCGAACGCTAGGGTCGATGCCGTTCCAGGCCGCCAAGGGCTGGCGTTGCTATCTGGACGAGATCGGTTCGATCGTCAGGCGCGCGTTCATCGGGACCGTTAGGACCCGTCCGCATCATGCGCACGCCCTACGACGGTTGCGGCATCCCCGCCTACTCAGAGGTTCGCCTTGCGTGTGTGGGTCAGTGGCCGGTTTCGGTGGCCTTGAAGGTGCGCGGGACCAGGCTCAGGACGAGGGCGAGCGTGATGGCGATCAGGATGGCCGAGACGCCTGCGGTCAGGTGGAGTGCGTCGACGTACGCCTCTCGGGCCACGCGGGCGATGTAGTCGCCGGTGGGACCGCCAATGTCGGCGGCGTGGTCGATCGCGCTGCCGATGGAGTCCTTGATGTGGGGCGTGGGGACGCTGTCCAGGAAGTGGCGGTAGGCGACGGCGGTGACGCTGCCGAGGAGGGCGACGCCGAACGCGACGCCGAGTTCGTAGGCGGTCTCGGAGACGGCGGCGGCTCCGCCGGAGCGTTCTGGCGGGGCCGCCGACAGCATCACCGAGGCTGAGGTGGTGATGCCCATGCCGTCGCCGATGCCGAAGGTGACCAGGGCGAACGCGACGACCGGGTAGCTCAGGCCGTCCTGCGCGAGGGCGATGGCGGTGAAGCCGAGGACCAGGGCGACCAAGCCCGCCGCCAAGACCTTGCGGACGCCGAACCTGGCCGTCAGCCTCGGCGTGGACAGGGACGACACCAGCAGCGCGATGGCCAGCGGGCTCATGTGCAGTCCGGCCCGCAGGGGGCTGTAGCCCTCGACGTACTGCATCCACAGCGACAGCAGGTAGAGGGCGGCGCCGATGCCCATCATGCCGGTGAAAGTGACCAGCGCGGCGGCAGTGAAGGGACGGCCCGCGAACAGGCGGACGTCCAAGAGCGGATCTGTGGCGTGGAGCTGGCGGCGCACGAACCAGGCGAGCAGGGCGAGGCCCGCCAGCAGGAGGAGCGGGGCGATCGACCACAGGCCGGACTTGGTGAGCTGCTTGACCCCCGCGACCAGCAGGACCATCCCGGCGATCGACAGCGGGACGTCGAACAGGTTGAGCGGGACGGTGCTGGGCGTGCGCGACTCGGGCAGCAGCCAGGCCCCGACGCTGAAGGTGACCAGGATGACCGGGACGTTCACCCAGAAGGCGGCCGACCAGCCGAACGCCTCGACCAGGGTGCCGCCGAGCACGGGCCCGATGGCGACGCCGACGCCCGCGGCGGCGGCCCAGACCGCGATCGCGGTGGCCCGCTCGCGCTCATCGGTGAACACGTGCCGGATCAGTGACAGCGTGGACGGCATGATCATGGCGCCGCCGCAGCCGAGCAGCACGCGGGCGGCGATGAGCTGCCAGGGCTGCATCGACAGGGCCGCGGCGATGGAGGCGGCGCCGAAGACGGCGAGGCCGGTCAGGAACAGTCGGCGGCGGCCCCAGCGGTCGCCGACGGCGCCGGCGGTGACCAGCAGGCCGCCGAGCACCAGGCCGTAGACGTCGATGATCCACAGTTGCGCGATGGCGCCGGGGCGCATGTCGTCGATCAGCGACGGCAGTGCCACGTTGAGGATCGTGGCGTCCATGGCCACGATCAGCAGGCTGGCGGCCAGCACCGCGAGGACGCCCCAGCGTCTCATCGTTCCCCCGAGCTCTCGACTGATCACTCATCGTAGTGATCAGGTCACGGCGGGTCGGCGGGCGGGGCGGTCCGGCGGGCGAACCGGCAGGCGATGGGTTCGGCGGCGGCGCCGTGGAGGACGACGCTGAACAGCACGGCCGCGCACATGACGTTGACGACGAAGTCGGAGTCCTCGTCCGGAAGCTGGGTGACGGCGAGGACGCCGAAGACGATGGAGGTGACGCCGCGCGGCCCGAAGAAGCCGATCAGGGTGCGTTCGGCGCGGTCGAACCCGGTGCCGGTGAGCGAGAGGACGACCGGGACGAACCGGGCCGCGGTGAGGGCGAACAGCGCGTAGACAACTACGGCCAAGGCGATGCCGTCGGCGAACTCGTCGGCGGTCATCTTGCCGAAGGTGAACCACAGCGCCAGCGCCATCAGCTGCGCGACGTCGCGCACCAGGCCGAGGTCGTCGTCGCCGATGTCGCGGGCGACGGCGGCGTACCACAGCCCGGCGACGAAGGCCGCGACGAAGCCGTTCCCGCCCATCAGGTTGGAGGCGGCGTAGGCCATGAACGGCAGCGCCAGGCTCGCCAGGCGGAGGCTGCCGGTGCGGGCCCAGCCGGTGGCCAGCGCCCGGCGGACCAGCCAGGACACCGGCAGGCCGAGGACGGTGCCGGCCACGACGGCGAGCCCGGCGCCCCGTACGGCCTCGAAGGCGAGGTCGGTGAACGTGCTGCCCCGCACCGCGACCAGGTTGGCGACGCAGAAGACGAAGACCGGCGAGATGATCCCGTCGTTGAAGCCGCCCTCGATGTTCAGGGCGGCCCGCACCCGTACCGGGACCCTGCGGTCGCGCACGAACGTCGAGGCCGGGGCCAGGTCCATCGGCATGACGACCAGCGCGGTGACCACGAGCAGCCACCATTCGGTGCCGGGGAACAGCAGGGCGCCGGCGAGAACGGCCAGGACCACCGAGGCCGGCAGGGCGAGCCCGAGGAGGCGGATCGCAACGCCGGGCCCGTTGAGGTGCTCGTAGTCGCGGGTCTCGGTCGCGTCCACGAACAGCAGGACGGCCAGGACGAGTTCGACGCCGATCTCGAACCCGTGCGTCTCCAGGTCGACGGGCACGGCTGGGTGGGGGCCGCGGGTGAGGACGATGCCGGCCACCGCGAAGGCGATCGGCGCGGTGACGCTCCAGCGCGCCAGCCGGTCCGACACCAGGGCCCACACGAACAGCAGGGACAGCAGGATGAGGAAGGCCGGCATGGACGACTCGCAACTCCGGTACGGGGAACGCCCGCCGGTCGGTGACCTGGCCGGCGGTGCGCGAGGCTCCGTCCGGACCGCCGAAGATCGCGGGAGTTCCCGCAGCGTAACGCGATCGCGGCCCCGGGTCGGGGACTTTCGGGCGCGAGTTGCCACTGGTGCATCCCCAGGTCGCGGGAGTGCGCTCCAGGTGACGGACATTGCCGCAAGGCAGTTATGACCACCCGAATCCGGCCCGGTCGGGACGCGCGCCAACCAATGGCGCACTCGGGACATCCAAAGGAGACGATCATGTCTTTTAGTGAGAGGAGTCCCCCGTGGCCACCGAACCCCTGTTGCCCGGCGAGCCGTCGCGCCTCGGCGACTACTGGCTGGCCGGACGGTTGGGCGCGGGCGGGCAGGGGGTGGTGTACGAGGGCTACGGCCCCCAAGGCGAGCGGGTCGCGGTCAAGGCCCTGCACGCCGACTACTCCGCCGAGCACCGCCGCCTGTTCTTCCGGGAGGTGCAGGCGGTGCGGCGGGTCGCGCAGTTCTGCACGGCCCGGGTGCTGGCGGTCGGACTGGAGTCGACGCCGCCGTTCATCGTCAGCGAGTACGTCGCGGGTCCGACGCTGGGGCAGGCGGTGGAGGCGAACGGCCCCTTCCGGGCGGGCGAGCTGTACCGGCTGGCGATCGGGATCGCCACGGCGCTGACCGCGATCCACCGGGCGGGGGTGCTCCACCGGGACCTCAAGCCGGCCAACGTGCTGCTGGGTCCGGACGGGCCGCGCGTGATCGACTTCGGTGTCGCCCGGACCGACGACACCTCGCGCAGCACGACCGGGGTGAAGGGGACGCCCCGGTACATGGCGCCGGAGGTCTTCCGCGGGCACAAGCCCACCCTCGCCGTCGACGTCTGGGCGTGGGGCGCGACGGTGCTGTTCGCGGCGACCGGGCGTCCGCCGTTCGAGGGCGAGACCATGCCCCAGCTGATGCACGCCGTGCTGAACACCCGGCCCGACACCTCCGTGCTCCCCGACGTGCTGCGCCCCGTGGTCACCGCGGCGCTGGCCAAGGACCCCTCCCTGCGGCCGACCTCGCAGCAGTTGCTGATGGAACTGCTGATGGCCACCCAGGACGCCGACCTGCTGGAGAAGGGCGAACAGGCGGCCGCTGACGTCCGCCCGCCGGTCGCGGACGCGCCGACGCTCGGCGAGCGCGCCGAGTCCGCCTACCAGGGGCTGGACGCGGCCGCGCAGGCGGCCGTCCCGCCGATCCTGCTGCGGATGGTGTCGGACGGGGACGAGCTGCTGCGGCCGGCGGCGCGCGCCGAGTTCAGCGACGGCCAAGCTCCGGAGACCGCGATCGAGGCCGTGCTGTCCGCGTTCACCCAGGCGGGCCTGCTGACCTGGGACGGCCGGAACTTCACGATCACTACGGCCGCGCTCCTGCGCGCCTGGCCTCGCCTGCGCGACTGGGTCGAAGCCGAACGGGCGGGCCTCGCCTCCCACCAGGAGCTCGCGAGCGGGGCCCGGCTGTGGGACTCCCACGGCCGCAAAAAGGGCGACCTGTTCCACGGCACCCGGCTGGACCGCACCCTGGCCTGGGCCGCCGAGGGCCGCCGCCACCTCACCGTCAACACCGCCGAACGCGCCTTCCTCAACGCCGCCGCGCGCCGCCGCTCCACCCTCCGGCAGGCCGTGCTGGGCGGGCTGGCGCTGCTGCTGGCGCTGTCGCTCGGCGCCGGGTCCCTGATCTTCCTGCAGAGCCGGACCGTCGCCCGGCAGCGCGACGCCGCCATCGGCAGGCAGCTCGTGGCGCAGGCCCTCCAGCTGCGGCGCACCGACCCCGTCCTGGCCCGGCGCCTGGCGGTGGCCGCCGCGTCGCTGGCCGGGGACACCTCCGACACCCACAACGCGCTGCTCACCGTGTCGTCGCAGTGGGAGCGGGACATCTGGCCGGCGCCCGGCATCGACGGCTCGTGGTTCCCCCTGCCGGCCCGGCGCACCGGTCCGCAGGTCTTCTCGAAGCAGAACACGATCGCCCTGGTCGACCCCGACGCCCGCCGGCCGGGACGCACGATCACCGTCCCCGGCGCCAAGCTGAGGGAGGTGGACCTGACCTCGGACGGCGGGCGGATGCTCACCCGCCAGCAGGACGGGACCCTGGTGCTCTGGAACGTCGCCTCCGGCGCCCCCAACATCCTGCCCTACAAGCTGTCCTACGAGCAGGCGGACGAGTTCTGGCTCAGCCCCACGGGGACGAAGCTGGTGGTCGGCGGCAAGGGGACGATCAGGGTGCTGGAGACCGCCACCGGCAGGGAGCTGCGCGCCGTCAAAGTCGACTACGAGCGGGACGGCCTGGCGCTGTCCCCCGACGACCGCTCCATGCTCGTGCCGGTCGCCGACGGCAAGGGCAAGCAGCGGCTGGCCTGGTGGGACCTGACCACCGGCAAGGAGATCGACGCGCCGCGCATGCCCAGAGGGGTCCCCCGGGGCCCGCAGAAGTTCACTCACACGGCGTTCAGCCCGGACGGGCGGTTCGCCGCGATCCGCCTCGGTGAGCAGCTCACCGTCCTCAACGCCCGTACCTACGAGGTCCGTGCCACCCTGGCGCTCCCCGGGCAGAACCGGCAGAGCGCCCCCGAGCACCTGGTGTTCAGCCCCAACGGCGAACACCTCGCCACCGCCATGACGTTGTGGAGCACCGAACCCGGCTTCGATTCGCGGCCCCACCTGCGTCACAGGACCGACGTACCGTGCAGCAACACCCGCTTCACCGGCGACGGCGCGGGCCTGTCCTGCTTCGACTCCTGGCGGCGCTTCCAGACGATCGACGTGACCGCGTTCGTCCGGCCGCGCAGGGTCGCCGACACCTACAACCGGTCGGCGATCAGCCCGGACGGGTCCACCCTGGCCGCGGGCGGGATCAGCTCCGACACCCTCCAGGTCTGGGACACCGCGACGGGCGCCCGCCGCGAGGCGATCAAGCTCCCGTACAAGCTCGGGGAGCCGGAGTCCCCCACGATCTTCCTGTCGCGCAACGGCCGCTCGCTCGGCGTCCTCCGCAAGGACGGCTCGGTCGAGATCTGGGACGTCAGGGCGCGCGCCAAGCGCCTCACCCTGAACCCCGGCCCACCGCAAGCCGGCAGCACGCCCACGCCCTCGTTCTCCCCCGACGGCAAGGCGCTGGCCACCCTGGCGCCGGGCGAGAAGAACAGCGTCCCGACCGTGCTGACGTTCTGGGACACCGCCTCCGGGCGCTCCCTGGGCCAGGCCCGCACCACGCCGCAGGCCGCCGGTCACGGCGGCTCCGAGACCCGCATCGTGTGGAGCGGGGACGGCCGCAGGGTCGCCTCCGCCACCGAACTCGGCGTGGTGGAGTTCCCGTCCGGCAAGACGGCCGTCCCGCCCGGCGCCCTGCCGTCCACGGTGACGCGGTCGGTGCAGGCCCTCAGCTCGGACGGCACCCTCGCCACGGTCGACCAGCGCGCCCTGGTCTTCTGGAAGGCCGGCGACCTCAAGCAGGCCGGTCCCCCCATCTGGCTCCCGGAGGGCACCGGCCCGAACGTCGCGTTCTCACCGGACGGCCGCCTGGCCGCCACCGCCGACGGCCAAGGAAAGATCGACATCTGGGACGTCGCCGAGAAGCGCCGCGTCGGGCTCCCGCTCACCGGCCACACCTACGACTCCGGCAGCGGCACACAGACCGGGTCGCTGGCGTTCAGCGCCGACGGCTCCCGCGTCCACAGCGTCGGGCAGGCCGACGGTCGGCTCGTCACCCACCTCATCGCCCCGGGGCTGCTCAAGCAGACCCTCTGCAAGGCGTTCGGGCAGCTCACCGAGCAGGAATGGAGGACCCACGTCCCAGATCTCGACCACCGGAAGACCTGCTAGTCCGCAGCGGTATGCCGAGAGGTGCTCCCATGCCAGGTCCCCTGCTGTTCCTGCTCGTCGTCTTCGGCTCCATCGCCGCCTTCGTCGGCGCGCTCTTCGCCATCGGATTCGCCTTCGCGGGGATCGCGTCGCTGCTGTCCGGCGGAAGCAGGTCCGGTGCCGGCGGCCTCCCCGGAAGCGGCTCGTCCACGGGTTCCTCCGGCCCCCTCGGCCCGGGGGACGCCGGCTACGGCGGTTCCGGTCCCAACGGGGACTGGGACGGCGGGGACGGTTGCGGAGGCTGCGGCGGTTGAGAAGGCCCCACCGGCTCAGGCCGCTCGGCACTGCCCGCGCCCGCCCTCGCAGTGCGAGCGCGGAAGTGAGCCAAGGAGCACGACAACCCTGATCACCACGCGACCGACGAAGAACTCGGCAATAGCCGGGGGTCGCGTGTATCGCGGGCGTATCGAAAAGCGCATACGCCACCGCAACGCTCTTCCGTCTTCGGTGGAGGCATGGACCGCAGCGGTCCGTGCCGAGGGCATGGTGCCCCGGTTCGAAAGGCGAGCACGGAACGGAGCACGGGTGTCGCACATGAACGTTCGTTCGCCCTTGAGGAGGGCCGGCCTGGCCGCCGGTGCCGCCATGCTGATGACGGCCCCCGCCGGGCCTGCCGTCGCCGCCCCGGCGCGGGCCGGGAACGTGCAGAAGGCGATGGAGGAGCTGGCCGAGGCTCCCGGGGTCGTGGGGGCCGTCGGCGGGGCCTTTGTCGACGGGAAATCCGTCGGGCTGGGCAGCGGGGGCTCCCGGTTGCTGGGCGGCGGGGGCGGGAGGATACCCGCGAACGCGCGCTTCCGGATCGGGTCGCAGACCAAGCAGATGGTGGCCGTCGTGGTGCTGCAACTGGTCCGGGAGGGCCGGTTGGGCGTGGATGACAAGCTCGGCGACCTGCTGCCGTTGGTGGTGGGGAAGGACCTGGTGGAGCGGGCCGGCGAGATCACGGTGCGGCAGTTGCTCCGGCACACCTCCGGCATCCCCGACTGGTACGCCGGCAAGCCGAACCCGGACGGGAGCGAGGGCGAAGACCCCTCGTTCGACGTGTTCGACTTCACGACCCACTATCGGCCGCTCGATCTGGTGAAGTGGAGCCGCGGCCGGCCCCGGACCGGGGAACCGGGCGAAAAGTGGTCCTACTCCAACACCAACTACACCCTCCTCGGCATGGTCATCGAGAGGTCGACCGGCCACAGCCTGGACGCCGAGCTGCACGGGCGCCTGTTCGGTCCGCTCGGGATGGCCAAGACCTACCTTCCCGTCAAGCCGCCGGAGGGCATCAAGGGGCCGCACGGCCACGGCTACTACCCCGACGCCGACGGCAGGCCGCGCGACGTGGACCGGTTCAACGCCAGCATCGCCGGGGCGGCCGGAGGGGTGGTCTCCACCGCGCACGACGTGAGCGCCTTCCAACGGGCGTTCACCCAGGGCGAGCTGCTGCCGCCGGAACTCCAGCGAGTCCTGACCGACCGGCTGCCCAGCGACCCGCAGCCTCTGGGCAGGACCCGCAGCCGTTGCGGCGACGATCTCTACATCATGGGCGGGAGCGGCCCCGGCTTCCTCGCCATGACCTTCTACTCAGAAGACGGCCGCCGCCAGTTCGCGGTGTCGGCCACCCTGAGCGGCAAGGACACCGCCGGGGCGGGCCAAGGCATGGGCGAGGCCATGGAGGCCGTCTTCTGCCCATCCTCGTAAGGGTGCGGTAGTGGCGGTCTCCGGCCCGCTGCCGGGCTCGTCTTCTCCACTCAGACCAGTTGCAGAACGTGGTCGATGGCGTGGCGGGTGCGCATGACGACGCGGTTCCACAACCGGCGGACGCCCTGGTCGCGGCGGCCGACCGTGCCGGCGGTGCGGTCGAACGTGACGTGCCAGATCGTGATCTGCGCCGCGCAGGAGGACTGACCGGCGCTCCACCGGGTCCCGGCGGCCCGGTCAGTCCTCCAGCGGGGCGCGCCACACCAGCGCGGTCCCGCCTCCCCGGCGCTTGTGGACGGTCATCGAGCCGCCGACGCCCTCGGCGCGCTCCTCCATGTTGCGCAGCCCGCTGCGGCGGCCGGTCCCGGGGATGCCGACGCCGTCGTCCTCGACGCGCAGCACCAGGTCGTCGCCGATCTCGATCGAGACCGCGGCCTGCGAGGCGCGGGCGTGCCGCGCGACGTTGGACAGCGACTCGTTCACCACGGCCAGCAGGTGCTCGCCCAGGTGGTCGGGCACGACGGTGTCGAGCAGGCCGTCCAGCCGGACCGAGGGCGCGAACCCCAGGTGCTCGGTGGCGGCGTCCACCGCCGCGTGCAGCCGGGTGCGCAGGCTCTCCTCCCCCGGCACCGTCTGCAGCGCGAAGATCGTCGAGCGGATCTGCCGGATGGTGTCGTCCAGGTCGTCCACCGCGCGCTGGACGCGCAGCCGCACGTTCGGCTCCTGGGCGAGCTTGCTCGCGCTCATCAGCGTCATGGCGGTGGCGAACAGGCGCTGGATGACGGTGTCGTGCAGGTCCTTGGCGATGCGGTCGCGGTCCTCCAGCAGGATCAGCCGCTCGGCGTCGCGGCGGCGGTCGGCGAGCTCCAGCGCGATCGCGGCCTGCCCGGCGAACGCCTCCAGCAGCCGCTGCGTGCCGTCGGAGAAGGCCGGGCCGCCCGGAGCGCTGGCCACCGAGATCACCCCCTTGGCGGAGGCTCCCAGACCGAGCGGCACCACCAGCAGCGGGCCGACGGTCAGGCCGTCGGGGACGGCGGCGGCGCGCGCCGCGTCCTGCCCCTCGGCCAGCCGCTGCGGCTCGCCGGTGCGGTAGACGCCGCCCGCCACCTCGTGGTCCAGGGGGACGCGCAGCCCGCGCAGGTCGCCGGCGCGGTCGCCGTCGGCGGCCGCGATCACGAACGACCCGTCGGCCTCGTCGGCCAGCGCGACGGCGGCGAGGCCCGCCTCGGTGATCTCCCGGGCGCGCTGGGCGAGCAGGGCGGTGACCTGCTGGGGGTCGTTGCCCGACAGCAGCTCGGTGGAGATCTCGGCCGAGGCCTCCAGCCAGCGCTGGCGGCGGCGCCCCTCCTCGTACAGGCGGGCGTTCTCGATCGCGACGCCCGCGGCGGTGGCCAGGGCGGTGACCACGACCTCGTCCTCCTCCTCGAAGGCTCCGCCGCCCTGCTTCTCGGTGAGGTAGAGGTTGCCGAACACCTCGTCGCGGACCCGGATCGGCACGCCGAGGAAGGTCCGCATCGGCGGGTGGTTCGCGGGGATGCCGTGGGACTCGGGGTGCTCGGTGAGGTCGGGCAGCCGCAGCGGGTGCGGCTCCTTGATCAGCAGGCCGAGGATGCCGTGGCCGTGCGGCCAGTGCCCGATCTCGGCGATCTCCTCCTCGGTGACGCCGACGGTGATGAACTCCACCAGGCGTTCGCCGTGCTCGTCGATCACCCCGAGCGCGCCGTAGCGGGCGTCGACCAGGGTGGTGGCCGCCTCGATGATCCGGCGCAGCACCGAGCCCAGGTCCAGCTCGCTGCCGATGGAGACCACCGCCTCCAGCAGCGCGTGCACCCGGTCCCGGGTGGCGCGCGCCGCCTCCAGCCGCGCCTGGAGCTCGGTCAGCAGGTCGTCCAGCTTGAGCTGGGGCAACACCAGCCGGGCGCGGTCCGTACCGGGATAGTCTTGGGGCACGCGGCCATTATCCACCGCCCTGCGATCCTTGTTGCGGATAGGGACTTTGGTCCCGGAATGAGGGATCTTCCGCCCTACCCCGCGGCGGACGCCCCCTCTAGCGTCGGATCCGGCGGCCCCTCCCGGCCGCGCGACGAGAGGATCCAGCCCCATGACCGCCCCCGCCCGAAAGAAGATCGTCCGCGTCTTCCTGGTGGACGACCACGAGGTCGTCCGGCGGGGCGTCGCGGCGCTGCTCACCACCGAGGAGGACATCGAGGTGGTGGGCGAGGCCGGGACGGCCGCCGAGGCCCTGGCGCGCATCCCGGCGGCCCGACCGGACGTGGCGGTGCTGGACGTGCGGCTGCCCGACGGCGACGGGGTGGGCGTGTGCCGGGAGGTGCGCTCGCAGTTGCCGGAGGTGGCGTGCCTGATGCTGACCTCCTTCGACGACGAGCAGGCGCTGTTCGACGCGGTCATGGCGGGCGCCTCGGGGTACGTGCTCAAGCAGATCCACGGCTCGGACCTGGTCGGCGCGGTCCGCACCGTGGCCTCGGGCCAGTCGCTGCTGGACCCGCGCAGCACCGCCCGGATGCTCAACCGCCTGCGCGAGCGCCAGGTGCGCAAGGACCCCCTGGCCGCCCTGTCGGACCAGGAGCGGCAGATCCTGGAGCTGATCGGCGAGGGGCTGACCAACCGGCAGATCGGCGAGCGCATGTTCCTGGCCGAGAAGACCGTCAAGAACTACGTGTCCAACCTGTTCGCCAAGCTCAACATGAGCCGCCGCACCCAGGCCGCCGCCTTCGCCGCCCAGCTCAAGGCCGGTACGCCCGGGGGCCGCGCCAGGGAGGCCTGACCCGGTTTCGGGCGGTTCTCCGGTCTCAAGCCCTGTGGCCACCGGCGGCGACGGGGGCGGCGGGGCGCTGATCAGGTGCGCGGTCAGGGCCGTCGGGCTCGCCTAGGCGCAGCAGGACCTGCGGATGGGCGCCGGAGCAGAACCGGACGCGGATGAACTCGCGCAACTCGGGGATCTCCAGGGCCTGGGTGTGGAAGGCGGCCGCCAGGCCGTGTTCGGCCCCGGCGCGCAGCAGCACGCGCTGGAGCGCCTGCCCGGCCCGCAGCCAGGCGTGCGGGCCGTCCGTCCTGGTCGTGATCAGCAGGCCGGTGCCGGTCACCGAGGGCCGTGCGCCCCGTTCCCGGCCGTGGACGGCGCAGTGGGGGTCGGTGTGCGGCGGGTCGTCGGGGTGGACGCCGTCCTCGGGCGAGGGCGGCCGGCCAGTGATCGCGGTCTCGGGTCCGGGCGAGCAGTGCCGGGCGTGGTCGGCGGCGTGCGTCAGGGCGACCAGGGCCCCTTTGGTGTGCGTCCCGACGAGCCGGAGCAGCCCGGCCCCCTCCGCCTCGGCCTCGAAGCGCAGCGCCGACAGGATCGGGCCGATCACCGCCGAGGGCCGGAAGGCGCCCCGGTGGGTGCGGCGCCGCCCCGCCTGCGCGCACATCCGCCGGGCGTCCTCCAGCACCGGGAGCGGCCCGCCGATCCGCGCCTCGGCCAGCAGGAGGGGCCGTCCGGGGTCGGGAAGGGCGTGGATCTCGGGCGCGTGCCCGGCCGCCCGGATCGCCAGGCGCAGGGTGTGGAGCGCCGCGCCGCAGCTGATCAGCGTCTCCCGGCCGCCGCTCTCCGCGTTCAGCCGGATGCGGTCGCCGTGGACCGTGAACCACCAGGGCCGGGTCGCGGGCAGCGACGGGACCCAGGCCGCGGCCTCGACCGCCCGCCGGGCGACCGCGTCGATGTGTGCGGGGGACGAAGCGTCGTCCTCGCCGCTTCCGGTGGTGTCCATGGATGCTCCTTGTCGGGCGGAGAGTCCAGATCACCATCGGCGGAGGATCCGGCGTCAGGGACGAAAGTCCATCCCGTGCGGGACCTCTGGCACGTCGCCGATCCCGGGCGCCGCCCGGCGGGCGGTCAATCCGTCAGCCGGTACCGGGCGGGGAGACCGGCCCGCCGCATCAGGTCGTTGAGTCCCCTGCGGGACACGTGCCCCGGGCAGCGGTCGACGGCGCGCTCCAGGTCGTCGGCGCCGAGCCGGACGACCAGTTCGGCGAAGACCTCGGGCGGCGCCTGGGCGAGCACCCGGACGTCGGGCCAGGTCGGGCCGATGCCCGGGAACGGCCGTCCGACGTGGGGGAACAGCTCGTCAAGGGGGCCGCGATGGTGCGGCAGCCGTTCGGCGGCGAAGATCCATACCTGCGGGTCGGTGCCCAGCTCGGCGCGCAGCCGCTCGCCCAGGTGGCTCCAGAACACCTCGGGGTAGCGGCGGTTGTCGAACGTGCCGAAGGAGCCGAACCGGCCGAAGTGCTCCACGATGCGGATGAGCAGATCGATGCGCGTCGCCGAGCGCAGTACGTCGGGCGTGTTCCGGTCGTTGAGCACGCGGTACAGCAGGAACCACCGTGCCCGGCCCAGCTCCCGCAGCACCGGCCACCAGGCCCAGTCGGGCACCTCTCCCTGGCGGTATCCCAGCCGGTTGGCCACCTGGAGGTCCCACGGGGTGAGCAGGGCGGCGGTGAGGTCGTCGGGGCAGCCCGAACAGGCGATCAGGACCCGCCGCTGGAGCCGCCCGAACGGCTCGCGCCGGTGGGCGGCCAGCACGGAAGCCCAGTCCACGGGGCCTTCCGCCAGCGTCGCGGCGAGGAGCGCGTCGCCGTCCGGCACCGTCCGGACCGCGCGCAGCGCCGCGATCAGATCGTCCGTTCTGGCTGCGTGCTGTCCGGACGTCCGGGTTTCAGGCTGGTGCTCCGCGCGCGGCATGGGCAGGGTCACGGGGTCGGCGACGTGCGGTCTGTCGATGTTGCGATCGCTCGAGGACCGGACGGGCCGGTACCAGGGCGGCGTCACGTCCAGCAGCGGGCTCAACCGCCGCAGCAGGTCCGGCCGTTGTGTCCCACGGCGGTGGAAGGGGAGCAGCTCCGCCAGGAACCGGCCCCTCTCGTCGCGGACGGACGGATCGTGCCCGAGCTCCAGCATCCGCAGGACGCCCTCGGTGTCATGGTGCTCCATCCGGCCGAACAGCTCGTCACGCTGGTCCGCCAGCTCCGGCGGCATCGGACCGCGCCGCCTGTCGCCCCACGTGCGCGGGACGGCGAAGCACCCGGCGGACGTGCCGCCGAAGGCCACCAGCGCGTCCTCGCGCCGCACCTCCTCGGCCGAGTGGTGCGGCGTGCGCAGTTCGCCGTTCTCGAACCACACCTGATGCCGCTCGCCCCGGCACCGCACCGTCGCGGGAACGGGCGCGCGCACCACGCGCGGCCCGACCGTGCCCGCAGGGGCGGCGCGGCCGGGGAACAGCGCCGCGCGCACCAGCGGATGCAGGTCGTCGGGAGTGAGCCGTCCGGCGCGCAGCAGCTCCAGATCGGGCGACACCCGCCAGTGAGCCGTGGCCAGCCGGGGAATGCGCAGGTCACGCGGCGCGGGCCGCAAGGCGCCGTCCGGGCCCAGCGTGATCACCGGCGCCGGGAACTGCACGTGGAGATGCCGCTGGTCAGGCGGCAGTCGGCGCAGGCCCCGGACCAGGGCGGGGCCGAGCTTGTGCGCCGCCCAGGGCCCCTCCTCCCACCAGCGCCTCTCGAAGTGGTCGGCGGCCGCGTACATCTCCTGGAGCCCGTCGCCGCAGGCGGCGAGCGCTTCGTCCAGCGGGCCGTTCTCCTGGAGCAGGGTGATCCATTCGGCCCGTGCCACCGGGTCCGCCGGTTCCGGGCCCCGGTGAGGCAGCAGGCTCGCGTCCCTAAGACGGCCATCGGGTTCGAAGAACGGCGCGCGCTCGCGCCCGCCCTCGACGGCGAGCAGCCCTGCGGCGTCATCGGCGTTCCACAGGCAGCGCAGCTCGTCCGTCCAGTCGTCCCGGTACGGGGTGTCCTGTCCGAGGGTGAGGATGAACCTCGCGGTGCCCTTCTTCCGGAGCGGGAGCTCCAGGCAGAGGGCCGGGGTGTGCTCGCCCTCGCCGTTGTCGTACCAGCGCGGGCCGTAGACCGCGAGGGCCGCCCACGGGTTCTGGGCGAAGCGGCGCTCCTTGCCGATCCAGGGGGCGTGCCAGCGCACGAGATCGGGCGCCAACCCGCTCAGGTCGTCCTCCAGCGCGGCCGCGACCTCCCGGCCGTACTCCTTCCCGACCTTGGCCGGGTCGACGGCCACCTTGATCCCGGCCGCCTCGCACGCGCCACGCCAGTCGCCGGCCGCACGGCGTTCGGTGGCGCGTTCGATCATCCAGTGGGGCACCGCGTAACGCCGCACCTGCTCCCACAGGTCCAGATCCAGACGCATCGCGGACATCCCTTTCCCCGGCGTGGGACAAGGCCGCGCCTCCCCGCCACCGACGCCGACCCGGGCCAACCGTAGCCAAAGCATGGAATCGGTATTGAACGGTCCACCGGCGACGCCCTACGGTCGTGGCCAACGATCAAGACATGTTTCCCGGCCGAGGGGGCGGACCATGACCGAAGGGCGGGCGGACTGGTCCGGCATCGTCCGCGGCGACTACGCCGACGTGGCGAAGTTCCGGCAGCGCCTGGAGGCGGGCGCCGACCCCCTCGACGAGATGCGAGGGCTCGAACCCCCGCTGCACGTGGCGGCCAAAGCGGGCTCTCCGCAAGTGCTGTACGAGCTGGCCAGCCACGCCGATGACATCGACACCCTGTGCGACGGCCGCAGCGCCCTCTGGAACGCCGTCTGCCACCGCCGCGACGACAACGTCCTGGTGCTGCTCGAACGGGGCGCGGATCCGTGGCGGCCGATGATGGAGGGCTGGTCGCCGGGCCGGCTCGGCCTGGCGGGATCCTTTGACGATCTGTTCGAGCCTCCCGAAGGGCAGGGGCTCACCGGACGGGAGCAGGCGATGGCCGATGCGGGGCCGGAGTTGGCCGAGGTGTTCTCCACCGTCCCCTACGACGGGTTCTCGGTGGCGTGCGTGGCCGGCCTGACGGCCACCGAAGCGGCGCAGCGCTTGCCCGTCACCGAGGTCATCGTCACGGAGGACGACGGGGTGCCGTGATACGAGGGCGGCTTCGGCGGTGCGATGGACGTCCTCGGAGTCACCGACGTTCCCAGCGGATGCGTGATCGCTCAGCCGTGGGCGTTCCAGGCCGTCCATCTGCTGGACATGGTGACGGCGGGAACGTTCGCCTACGGCATGTACGCCAATCCCAAGAGCGGCGACCAGGGTTACATCGCCGAGGACGGCAGGATGACCAAATGGGACCTGCACCCCGGCTACGATCCCGACTCCGACGCCACCGCCCGGGAGGTACTGGCGAGCTTCGCCTCGTGCGGCAGCGCGATCGCGCACTGCCTGGTGTACGCGGGCCTGCGTCCCGGCTCCACCGATTGCCTGGAGTCCCCCGACGCGTGGTTGCGGCTCGGTTCCGTCCCCTCCGATCGAGCGGCGCGCTCCTGAGCATGGCCTGAGTCACATCCGCCCGTCCATGTCACAGGCGGCGGAGCCGTTTCGTCTCGGGTCACAGAGACGGGTTCCGAAATCAGGAGGGTGACGGTCATGCGGGTGTTCGTAGCGGGCGGAAGCGGTGTTCTGGGTCGGCGGCTGGTGCCGCAGCTGGTGGAGCGCGGTCACCAGGTGACGGCCACGACCACGAGCGCGGCGAAGGCCGGCCGGCTGGAGCGGATGGGCGCCGAGGCGGTCGTGATGGACGGGCTGGACGCCGGAGCGGTCGGCGAGGCGGTCGCCAGGGCCCGGCCCGACGCGATCGTGCACCAGATGACCGCGATCTCCGTGGCGCACGCGGGCAAGCCCGACATGAAGCACATGGACCGGTGGTTCGCCGGCACCAACCGGCTGCGCACCGAGGGGACCGACCACCTGCTGGCCGCCGCCGAGGCGGCCGGTGTGACCAACGTCGTCGCGCAGGGCTACGCCGCCTGGAACGGCGTCCGCACGGGCGGCTGGGTGAAGACCGAGCAGGACGGGCTGGACCCGATGGCGGGAACGGCCGCGGAGCCCGGGATGGCGGCGATCGCCCACGTCGAGGACGCGGTGGTCAACGCGGGCGGCGCGGTCCTGCGCTACGGCTGGTTCTACGGGCCGGACGCCACCGGGGACCTGGCCGAGCCGGTGCGCAAGCGGCAGTTCCCGGTCATCGGGGGCGGCGCGGGCCACTGCTCGTGGGTGCACCTGGACGACGCGGCGAGCGCCACCGTGCTGGCCGTGGAGCAGCAGGCCGGTGGGGTGTTCAACATCGTCGACGACGACCCGGCCCCGGCGAACGAGTGGCTGCCGCACCTGGCCGCGTGCGCGGGCGCGAAGCGGCCGATGCGGATCCCCGCCCGGCTGGCCCGGCCGCTGGCCGGGGAGGTGGCGGTGATCATGATGACCGAGGGGCGCGGCTTCTCCAACGCCAAGGCCAGGCGGGAGCTGGGCTGGGAGCCGCGTTATCCGTCCTGGCGGCAGGGCTTCCAGGAGGAGCTGGCATGACGCGTGCCGAGGAGTTCCAGGAGCTGCGCCCGCTGCTGTTCTCGATCGCCTACCGGCTCCTGGCCAGCGTGAGCGAGGCCGAGGACGCGGTCCAGGAGACCTGGTTGCGCTACTCGGCCACCCCGACCGAGCCCCGGTCGGTCAAGGCGTTCCTGTCGGCCACGGTGACCCGGATCTCGATCGACGTGCTGCGCTCGGCCCGCGTCCGGCGCGAGGAGTACGCCGGGCCGTGGTTCCCCGAGCCGCTGCTGACCGACCCCTACGCCGATCCGGAGCGTTCGGCGGAGCTGGCCGACTCGGTGTCGATGGCGGCCCTGCTCCTGCTGGAGCGGCTCAGCCCCTTGGAACGGGCGGTGTTCGTGCTGCGGGAGGTGTTCGGCTTCGGCTTCGCCGAGGTCGCCTCGGCCGTGGGGCGCTCGGAGGCGGCGTGCCGCCAGCTCGTGGTGCGGGCGCGCCGCCACATGGACGCGGGCCGCCCCCGCTTCGAGGCCGACCGGGCCGAGCGCGAGAAGCTCGCCGGGCGGTTCCTCGGCGCCTTCCGGGACGGGGACGTCGACGCGCTGGCCGAACTGCTGGCCGCCGACGTCCAGCTGGTCGGCGACAGCGGCGGCAAGGCGCCGCGCTGGGGCGACCGCTTCACCGGCGCCGAGAACGTGGCCCGCGTGCTCGCCGCGCTCCTCCGGCTGTTCGCCCGGCTCGGCGGGCGGATCGAGCCGCGCGAGGTCAACGGCCGGCCGGGCGCGATCTTCCGCGATCCGGACGGCAGGATCCTCACCGCCTGGGCGCTCGACGTCCTGGACGGGCGGATCCAGACGATCCGTACGGTGACCAACCCCGACAAGCTGGGGCACCTGGGTCCGGTGGGGGACGTGTGGGCGTCCTTCCGGGAAGCGCAGACCGCGTAAGGCGGGGCGGCCGGTCGGCGCGGGCGTTCAGCTGACCGGCCGCCGGGAGGCCGCGGATTCGGACGCCGATCCGCCAACGGTACGGGCGGTCACCGCGACGGTCACTAGTGGAACATAATATTCCGTTCTGTTAAGATGGAGGCACGGCGGCAAGCCCCGAGGGGCCTGCTCGCCTAGGCCCGGCTTTTCGAACTGGATCCCGCTAGGAGACCGCGCGATGCCCGACGACACCGCTCCGACCGAAACCGAGATCCGCCCGTTCCGCATCGCCGTCCCCCAGGCCGACCTGGACGATCTGAAGGACCGCCTCGCCCGGACCCGCTGGTCGAGCGGGCTCGCCGGCGCCGGCTGGGAGCGCGGGGTGCCGGTCGCCTACCTGCGGGAGCTGGCCGACTACTGGGCCACCTCCTACGACTGGCGCGAGCACGAAGCCCACCTGAACCAGCTGCCGCAGTTCACCACCACCATCGACGGCGCCAACGTGCACTTCGCGCACGTGCGCTCGCCGCACGCCGGCGCCACTCCCCTGCTGCTGATCCACGGCTGGCCCGGCTCGATCGTGGAGTTCCTCGACCTCATCGGCCCGCTGACCGACCCGGTGGCGCACGGCGGAGACGCCGCCGACGCGTTCCACCTGGTGATCCCGTCGCTTCCCGGGTTCGGCTTCTCCGGCCCGCTGCCCACGACCGGCTGGACCGACGGCCGGGTCGCCGCCGCGTTCGCCGAGCTGATGGCGCGCCTGGGCTACGGCCGCTACGGCGTGCAGGGCGGCGACCTCGGCGCGTTCATCGGCCCGCTGGTCGGCCGCGCCGCCCCCGACAAGGTGATCGGCGTGCACGCCAACAACCTGGTCACCTTCCCCACCGGCGACCCCGCCGACATGGCCGCCCTCACCGAGGCCGAGCAGGCCCGGCTGGCGGAGATGGAGCGCTGGCAGCAGGAGCTGAGCGGTTACATGCAGCTGCAGGGTACCCGGCCGCAGACCGTCGCGGCCGGCCTCAACGACTCCCCGGTCGGGCAGCTCGCCTGGATCATCGAGAAGTTCAAGGACTGGACCGACCCCGCCGCCGAGTTCCCCGAGGACGCCGTCGACCGCGACCGGCTGCTGACCAACGTCGGCGTCTACTGGTTCACCGACACCGCCACCTCGGTCGCCAACTCCTACTACGAGCGCTTCAACGACCCCGGCATGTGGGCGCCCGAGTCCCGAGGCACCGTCCCCACCGGCGCCGCCGTGTTCACCACCGACACCTCCGTGCGGCGCTTCGCCGACAAGGTCCACAACATCGTCCGCTGGACCGAGTTCGACCGCGGCGGCCACTTCCCCGCGCTGGAGGTCCCCGACCTGCTCACCGGCGACATCCGCGCCTTCTTCCGAACCCTCGACTGACCCCGCCGGACCAAGGAGGCCCCCATGTCACGAGTGCTGAGCCGGCGAGAGCTCAACAGGGCGACGCTGGAACGCCAACTGCTGCTGCGCCGCCACCGGCTGGACCCGGCCGCCGCGGTGGAGCATCTCGTCGGCCTGCACTCGCAGCTGCCGCAGAACCCCTACACGGCGCTGTGGAGCCGGTTGGAGTCCTTCGACGCCGAGAAGTTCTCAGCGTCCATCGAGGAGCGCGGGATCGTACGGATCAGCCTGCACCGCTCCACCATCCACACGGTGACGGCGCGGGACTGCCTGGCGTTGCGGCCGGTCCTCCAGGCTCCGCAGGACCGCACCCTGAAGGCGGCCTTCGGCCGGAAGCTCGCCGGGGTCGACACCGACCTCGCGGTCCAGCGGGCTCGGGAGATGGTCGAGGCGCGGCCGATGACGTTCAACGAGATCGGCAAGGCCCTGATCGGGCAGTGGCCGGACAGCACCGTCCAGGCGCTCGGGATGCTGGCCCGGCACCGGCTGCCGATGGTCCAGGTGCCGCCCCGGGGGCTGTGGCGCCGGGGCGGAGGGGCCCGGCACACCACCGCCGAGCACTGGCTCGGCGCCTCGCTGGGAACGGCCGACGCCCCCGACGAGCTGTTCAAGCGCTACCTGGCCGCGTTCGGGCCCGCCTCCGTCATGGACGCGCAGCAGTGGTGCGGCCTGACCCGGCTGGGCGAGGTCGCCGACCGCCACCGGGCCGACCTGGTCACCTTCCGGGACGAGAACGGGACCGAGCTCTTCGACCTGCCCGACGCGCCCCACCCCGGCGCCGACGCGCCCGCGCCGCCCCGCTTCCTGCCCGACTACGACAACGTCTTCATCGGCCACCGGGACCGGACACGGATCCTCACCGACGAGGCGAAGCGGCACATCTGGCCGGGCAACAACATCGTCCACGCCCCCTTCCTGATCGACGGCTTCGTCGCCGGGACGTGGGCGGTGCAGACCGACGCCAAACGCGGCCGGGCCGCGCTCGCCCTCGCCCCGTTCACCGCGCTCACCACCGACCAGCGGGAGGCTCTGGAAGAGGAAGGCCGGCGCCTGCTCGACTGCCACGCCCCCGGCACCGAGCACGAGATCATCGAGCACCCCGCCTGACCCGTGAGCGGTTCAGGCGGGCGTGGCCGCCTTCAGGCTCGGCGACCGCCCTCGCCAGTGGATCCTGCCCGTAAGGCGACGAAATGCCACTGACGGCGTCGGTCAGAGCGTGGTGTTCGGAGCCGGGCCGATCGCGGTCGACCGGGCTCGTGTGAATTAGCGTTTCAGTTGGCGGATGAGCGTGACAGTTGGCGGGAGCGTTGGGCACGTCGCTGGCGGGGCGCAGATGGCCAACAGGTCCCGGCAACGGTGCTGCGGCGTCGAGGAAAATGACGTCGCGCCAGTGGCCGTGGTGGCGGCCGAGGCGTTCACAGGTGCCGATGGTGCGGAATCCGCCGACCTGGTGTGCGGCAGACTCCGGCGCCCGCATCTCCCGCACATCAGCGCTGGCGCCAGCCGCGCAGCTGCGGCAGCTGATGGCCGGCGGGCAGGTGGTGCAGAAGACCGACACCCAGCTGGCGCCGCCGGACCTGCGCGCGGTCGCCTTCTACCTGGAGCGCCGCCACCGCGCCACCTGGGGCCGCGGCGCCCGCCCCGAGCCGGTGCTGGACCCGCACGCCCACGACGACGGACACCAGCACGGCTCGACCTCGTCCTCGCCGGGCCTGCGCGCCCTGGCCGAACGCGTCAGCCGGTCACTGGCCCAACTGCGCGCCGAACACGCCGACCCGGCTGGACCGGCCGACCCGGCTGGGGTCGACGGCCAGCTGCCCGGTCGGCCGCCGGGCTGACCGGCTTTCTTGCGTTTCTGGCGCCCCTCACGCGCGCGTGTGGGGAAGGTCGGGTCGGCGGGGTCGGCGCCGCTCGCGTCATGACCGGTGGGGCGGAGCGGGCAGGGCACCTGGTCTGAGGGGGGCAGGGCGCCCCGGTAGTCGGCGACGACGGCCCCGTGCGGGCAGCCTCCGCCCCATTCATCGGGCCAGCCGAGGTAGAGCGCGGCCATCTTCTGGCGCAGCGGCGTGTGGGACAGGTCGACCTCGCCCGCCTCGCGGGAGATCGTCCCGGCCACGACCTGCTGCCAGACCTCGGCGATGGCCTTGACCCACTCCACGTTCCAGGTGACGAAGGTGGCATGCTGCTCCACCCCGACCCCGGTGCCGGCGGAGGCCAGCAGCAGCACCCCGTACCCGCCCGCGAACGGCTTGAGCCCGGTCACCGCGCAGACCTGTTCGTAGGCGGCCTGGCCGCCGAGCTTGTCCGGTGTGAAGAACAGGTATTCCCGCAGGACCGGGCACTCGATCATGCTCATGCCATCACGCTAACCCGCCGCGCAGATCATGAAACGTGCAGGTCAGGCACCAGAATGCGGCATCTGCGGCGGGGCGCGGCCGGTGGGCCGGGTGGCGGGCCCGTCCGGCGACGCGTTCGACGGGTGGGTCTTGATGGGGCCGGGGGCGCGTCGGAAGATCGAGGGTGCCGGGGCGCCGGCGGGCGGTACACGGGGGCGGCCGTGCCCCGGTGCGCGGGCCTGCCGCGTCATCCCCCCGCACGCGGCAGGCCCGTCCCGGTGCGTACGGGACGGGCCGGGTGCGGGCCGGGTGCGGCGCGGGCGGTCGGTGGTGGTCAGTCGGTGGTGGTCATCAGGTTGCCGGCGGCGGTGTGCAGGGCGGCGTCGGCGGCGGCCTGCAGGGCTTTCATGGCCTTGGCCAGGGCCGCTCCGGCGTCGGCGGCCTGGCCGGGGGCGCGGTGGGGGTCGGCGGCGGTGTGGGCGGCGGTGGCCATCCCCGACAGGGCGGCGGCGGTCAGCCGCAGGGTGCGGATCAGGGCGTCGCCGGACCCGATGTGGCCGTCGAGGGGGGCCGGGGAAGTCCAGCGCGCCCAGGGCCCCGGCCAGCCGGGTCGCGCGCCAGGAGAGCAGCGCCAGTTCGTCGGCGGCCGACCGGCAGTTGATGCCGGCGAACGCCATCAGGGAGGTCTGCACCAGGTCGGTGTGGACCTCGTGCGGGTCGGTGCCGTCGGCGACGTGGCGGTAGGCGTCCTCGGCGCGGGAGGCGTGCGCTTCGACCACGCCCACCAGGGCGTGCGCCACCTGCGCGGCCTGGTAGTGGCGGTCGGCGCCGGGATCGACGGTCACGATCATCCCGAACGGGCGCAGCAGCGCCGCCAGTTCCTCCAGCGAGATCACCGTGCCCATGTACTCGTCCGGCTGCTTGTCGGAGATGTTCACCCTGCCCGCTCCCGCCCTGCTGCGCCCCGTGATGGCCTGATGCCTGACCTGGGGGGTAGCGGCCGGTCCGGCTCCGGACCCGGGCTTTGAGGAGGGCGGGCCCGTTCCCCGCTCCGCAGCAGGGGAGCGGGCCCGCCCGGTGCACGATGCCGGCCGGGCGGTTCGGTGCGCGTCCGGGGCGGGCATCGCAGGGCCGCCCGCGCTCAGCAGACGACCCGATCAGGCTTTTTCACCGGAGAGTCCCGCGTCCGGTACGGGCTGTCACTGGCCCGGCGGGTGAACAGGAGCCGCACCGGCGGGCCAGGGCGACCAGCCCGAACCGTCAGGCCGCCCGGCGGCGCTAGAGGCGGTGTGGCCGGGCGTGCGTTCAGGAGGATCGCGGGAGGGCTACGGGGTGCGCGGCCGGTCCCGTGCGGGGTGCGGCGGTCGGCGCGCCCCGTGTCCCGTCTGGGACGCGTCGGCCGGGCGCGTCGGCCGGGCGGGTTAGGCGTCGGCGTCGTCGGTTTGGTCTGCCTGGTCTGTTTCGCCGGGCGGGGCGGGCGGGGGCGGTGGGGCGGTGAGGAGGTGGTGGGTGCCGGTGATGGTGATGAGTCGCTGCAGGAGGGCGGGGACGGGATCCAGGCACAGGGTGAGGTGCTGGTCGCGGGCGTGGTTGCGGGCGGCGACCAGGACACCCAGGCCGTAGGCGTCGATGAAGGTGACGTCGCTGGTGTCGATGGCCAGGTGCTGGACGGGCCGCCGGCCGTTGCCGTTGGTGGATGGGGGTCGGGTCAGTTGGGTGAGGATGCTGTCGAGGTAGGCCAGCAAGTGAGGGGCGGTGGCGAAGTCCAGGTCGCCGGTGACGGTGATGGTCAGGGTGGTGCCGGTGCGGTGGGTCGACAGTCGCAGTGCGTCGTCCATGGGGGCGCTTCCTGTGCGCTGGCGGGTGGGGCCGCCGGCGGTCTTCGGGCGCGTCTGTCCCGGGGCGGGCGCCGGGGGCAGGGGCGCGGCAGGTGAGGACCGGACCGGTGGTGGACGTGGCGCGCGTGGTCTAGACGACACGGACGATCGCGATATGGCGCCGCGGCGGGTGACCCGCCACAGCTATTCACTTGTAGTGACCTTCTGTGCTCAACAGCAATGTAGGGGATGGAAGGGATCGCGCACCGCACAACCGCTGACCTGGTGCAGCCGCCCCGAAGTCGTCCGCGCCGCCGCCGCGCCCGCCTTGCCCGGCCTTGTCCGGTTCGGAGGCGCAGCAGATGATCGAGGGCGCCGGAGCGCAGGCGGCCGGGATGTGCGGGGGCCGGTCGGCTCCGGCGCGCGGGCCCGCTGCGTCCTCTCCCCCCGGCGCGGCGGGCCTGTTGCGGTGCGGCCCGGGGGCGGGTCCGCAGGGTGGCCGCGGTGCCGTACCGGTGGGTGAGGCCGGCCGGGAGCGCGGTGGCAGGCCGCTGGTGGCCCGGGGGAGCGAGCTAGTCCGGAGCGGGTCAGGGGCGGGTGGTGTCGGGGGTGAAGCGGAGCTTGCGCGCCACGACTTGGCGGGCGATGTGGGAGAGGGGCTGGGTGTGGGCGAAGGCGTGGGCGCGCAGCCGGTCCAGGGCGTGTTCGACGGTGCAGTCCAGTTGGACCGACACCATGCCGGCGGCCTGGTGGACCTCGGCGCCCAGCGCCAGCCAGTCGGCCGACACCGCCTGCCCGCCGGTCTGGTCCCCGATCCCGGCGCGGCTGTCGGGGGTCTGGGTGAGCAGCAGGGTGGTGGCGACGTCGGCGCAGATCAGCGCGTCGCGGTGCTGGTCGGCACTGAGGGGCCCGGGATGGTCGCGGCAGGCCACCAGCACCCCCACCCGGGCGATTCCGGTGGCCAGCGGGAACGCGAACGCGGCGGCGACCTTGCCGGCGTGGGCGGTGGCGGTGAACAGCGGCCAGCGCCGCCCGCACTCGGCGTCGCCCAGGTCGGCGGCCAGGACCGGGGCGCCGGTGCGCATCGCCTCCACGCACGGGCCGTCCCCGCTGGTCATCTCGGCCTCCAGCAGCTCGCGGCCCAGCCGGCCCTCGGCGTGCACCGGCTCCAGCCGGTGACCGATCCGGATCGAGATCCCGACCCCGCCGACCTTCAGGATCTGCGCGCACACTCGGCACGTATCGCGGATCGACATCGGCTCACCGCGCGTGTGGGCGCTGTGGGCGATCAACGCCCAGATCCGCTCCTGCTCACTGCTGACCACCACCACAACCGCCCGCCGACTTTCGTAAGAACAACCTGCTCCCACCGTACGCTCCCGCCGCACCGGCAGACCGAAACGGCACCGGGGCGACGCCGGGACGGCATCGCCCCGGCATCGCACCGGCCTCGCCTAGCGCGCCGCCTAGCGCCCCGTCCCGCGGCCCCCGTCCTGCCGTGCCGCACGCGGGTCCGGGCTCACCCAGCGGCTCTCATTCGGCGGTGGCGGCCGGCGGGCCGGGAGCCTGCCCACTGTTCCACTGCAGGCGCCGCTCGGCCACCTGCGCGGCGACCTGTTCCACCGGCTGCCCGCACCGTTGGGCGTGCTCGGCCAACCGCTGGTAGGCGTCCTGGACCGGGATGTCCAGCTGTACTGACACCATCCCCGCCGCCTGGTGCACCACCTGCGGCCACCCCGACACCTCAGCCAAACCGCTCATCTGGGCCGGGCCGCTCATCTCGGTCAGGTCGTCGCCGCCTGCGTCCGCGGCCCCCACCGGTTGGTCCATACCGTGCTCCTTGGCTTCACACGCGGCCGTTTCGGGCCGTCTTCTCTCCGATATTGCCGCCACCCCCCGGGCAGGCGACGGTCCCGGCCGCACAAGAGGCCGGGGAAAGGCCGCGAACAGGCCGGGTACAAGCCGGGTACAAGCCGGGGTACGGCGGGGGCCGTCGGCGGCGATTGCTGTCACTGGGCCTTCCCCGGGCCCGGGCGGGTGAGGCGTAGGCTTTCAGGATGGGCACAGCACCGACGCCGGCACCCGACCAGCGAGTGACGGCCGCGTTCGTCGCGCTGGCCGACACGCTGGTCACCGGCTTCGACATCATCGAGTTCCTGCAGCAGATGGCCGAGCGCAGCGTGGAGCTGCTCGGGGTGGACGCCGCCGGGCTGCTGGTCACCGACCAGCAGAACCATCTGCGGCTGATGGCCACCTCCAGCGAGCAGTCCCGGCTGCTGGAGCTGTTCCAGCTGCAAAACGACCAGGGCCCCTGCCTGGACGCCTTCACCACCGGCCGGGTGGTGCACTGCGCCGACCTGACCGCCCCGGTCGCGGTGCAGCGGTGGCCGCTGTTTTCCGCCCAGGCCGCCCGGTGCGGGTTCACCGCCGTCAGCGCACTGCCGATGCGGCTGCGCGACCAGACCATCGGCGCCCTCAACCTGTTCCGCACCGCCCCCGGCCCCCTGCCCGCACCCGCTCTGGAGCTGGGGCAGGCGCTGGCCGACATCGCCACCATCGGCCTGCTGCAGCAACGCGCCCTCCACCAGGCCAGCGTCCTGACCGGCCAGCTGGAGAACGCCCTGTCCAGCCGGGTCCTGATCGAACAAGCCAAGGGGGTGCTGGCCGAACGCCACGGCTGGACCATGGACCAGGCCTTCGCCGCCCTGCGCGACCACGCCCGCCACCACAACCACCACCTCACCGACCTGGCCCACGCCCTCACCACCCGCACCCTGGACACCGCCGAACTCACCGAACTCGCCCAACGCGGCGAACGCGGCGAGGGCCGTGGACACGGCGGACGGGAGCCGGGCAAACCCGGCCAGTAACCCGGCGGTTCACCGCCCCATCACACCGTGGTGCCCCAGGACCGGGACGCCGCGCCCCCGCAGGCGGCCGATGGCGCAGAACCACTGCCGAAGACAAGCCGCTCCGGCGAGGCCGCGGCCGCCGGCCCTACGGCCGGGGTGGCCGGCTCCCCCTCGGCGCCGGCCACCCGGCGGCCCAGCGGCGACCCTCTGCGAGACCAGGGCAAGACGACAAGCCCAACGTCACCCTAGAACTACCGGGAGTCCCCGTCCGGTGAACGGGCCAAACACTTGCCACCGGACAAGCGTCCCCGCCCTGCGATCCACGGCCGCCCCCAGACGACGGCCCATCTGCACCTGCACGTGATGCCACGCCGCGCCGACCACGCCCTGGCGCCGCTCCGGAGCCGGCCCGACCGCACCTCCTGCGACCCCGGACAATCGGGACGGCCCGCGAGGAAGATCGGTACGGATTTTGGCGGTAGTGGTCGTTCCGACTGGTCAGCAAAAGGCGGCGCATGATCAGACCGGACAGAGTATCCACTCTGTCCGGTCTACAAAAGCACATCACCGCAGGTCAAGGGCTCTACCGCCAAAATTCGTTCCGATGCTCCTCGCGGGCCGATACGCGGATTGAGATGACGTTGGCGAGGTTGATGATGACCGCGTCGTTGGGTTCGTGGTTGTAGCGGGCTTGGGTCAGGGTCGGGCTGCGTTGTTGGTCCAGGGCGTGGGCGATGGTCTGAAGTGCCTGTGCTGGTTCGGTGAAGTCGGTGGTGGCGACGGAGACGTCGCCGCCGATGCGATGGAAGCGGATGATCAATTCGTTGTTGGCTGGGGTGTTGTCTGGCATGGCGGACCATTGCCGGCGTCGGGCCGGGGCTCGACCGGGTGGTCTGAGCCGGGGCTATTGGTCGGTGGGCAGGTGGGCGACGGCGTCTTCGAGGTCGGCGCTGGTGGGCAGGGTGTAGCGGCGGGTGGTGTCCAGGTGGGTGTGGCCGAGGAGTTCGGCGACGATGACGATGTCGACGCCGGCGCGCAGCAGGTCGGTGGCGAAGGTGTGTCGCAGGATGTGAGCGGAGACGGTGGGGGCACCGTGCTCGTCGGCCAGGCCCGCCTCGATGGCGATGTCGTCCAGGAGTTGGTCGACGGCGCGCGCGGTCAGGCGGCCGCCGCGCTGGTTGAGGAACAGCGCGCCGGTGTCGGCGCCGCGCCAGTGGGCGCGGTCGGTTTTCCATTCGGTGACGGCGGTGCGGGCGGTGGGGTCGGTGAGCGGGATGTGGCGGGCGAGTTCGCCCTTGCCGGCGCGCACCCGGACGGCGCCCTTGCGGGCCGAGATGGGCACGTCGCCGGTGTCGAGGGCGACCAGTTCGGAGACGCGGATGCCGGAGTAGAACAGCAGCCGTCCGATGGCGCGGTCGCGGGCGAGTGGGCGGCGTTCGACGGCGCGCAGGAAGCGTGTCTGCTCGCGGGCGGTCAGTGCGCGGGGGGCCTGGCGGGGGATTGGGGCGCGGCGGACGCCGACCTTGCCCAGGCCGAGGTGGTCGTAGAAGTGGTCCAGGGCGGTCAGGTGGGCGTTGACGGTGTTGTCCGAGCGCTTGAGGACGGTTTTGAGGTGGGTCTTGTAGTCGCGGGCGGCGAAGTCGCGGGCGTGCACGTCGGCCAGCGGGTCGCCACCGTCAAGCTCGCCGGTGGCATCGAGCCAGGCCAGGTAGGCGCGCACCCGGGAGTCGTAGGCGCGGCGGGTGTCGGAGTCCAGGGGCGCGCCGGCCAGCGCGGCGGCGTAGTCGGTGTGCACGCCGGTGTAGGCGTCGGGTACCTGCTGGCGGCGGGCCATCGCGCATCCTCGTGATATCAGAAGTGGTCTTCCGGGTCTGGGTGTGCCGGATCGCAGCGATATCAGAAGCTCAACCACAGAATAACTTCTGATATTCGACAATATCAGAAGTTCCTGGGGTAGGATGAAGACATCCGGCAACGACGACATCCCCAACACCGGGGGTGGCCCGCCGCACCGGCTCACCCCGACAGGGCGTGGCCCCTATGCCGACCGCACGGCACGCTCATCGGCCCCACCGGCCCAAGGCGCCTTCGGGTCGTTCCCGCTGGAAGCAGGTCTGGCCTGTGGTGATCGCGGTCACGCTGGTGGCCGGGACCGCTTGGACGCCCCCGGCTCCGCCGCAGTGCCCCGTATGCGCGGAAACGGCACTGAACTCCCGCTGACCCGTACCGGCTCGCACCCGGTCCGCCCGACCGGCCCCGCCCGGCGCCGGTCATCCATCCTCCCCGCGACGCCTGCCCGGCGGCCGGGGGAAAGGGGCACCGCCCCATGCACACCATCGCTGGACGACAAGCCGCGATCAGCCTCTCACCGCCCTCGGCCCCGCGGCTGTACCTGCCGCCCCCGCGCCCCGAAGGCTCCCCCCGCGCCTCGCTGGACGGCGGCTGGTGGCCCCGCTCGACCGACCCGGTCGCCGAACTTCCCGGGCTGGTCCTGGCCTTGCAGGCTCATGGCTCCGCCGACGACCGCCGGCGCGTCGCCCACATCATGTTGCGGGTGGCCGACTGGGACAGCCGCCCCCGCAAGCTGCGGATCGACGGGCCGGCCGACAGCCGGGTGGTGCGGCTGAGCTGGTTCGACACCCTGCCCGCCGGACTGCTCACCGCCATCTACGCCGACGGACGCCGCGTCGACCTGCTCACCGTCCCACCGGCCACCGAGCGCGCGGTGGCCTGGGCGGGCCTGGAGTTGGCCGCCCACACCGCCAACCACCTGCACACTCCCGAACTGCTGGCCGCGCTTACCGCAGCAGCCTCCCAAGCGACCGACCCTCACCACCAGGCCGGGACCACGATCGCCACGCGGGGCGCGTGGGAATCGGAAGGCGGACGAGTAGAGCAGTGCCCGCCACCCCCGTGACCTTCGCCGTGACCTGCATGCCCCTGCTCATCGCCCCGGCCCGAGGCCGGGGCACGCCCACCCGCGATCGGAGACCGCCATGGCCACCCCGCCCACCACCGCTTCCACCTGGTATGCCGGGTTCGGTGGGTCCACCGCCGTCCGCCGTGCCCAGGCCCATGCCAAGACGGGCCTGCCCGTCCACGGCCGCCTCGGCCAGACCATCGTCGCGCTGCACGGCGAGCTCGACATCGCCTCGGCCCCGGCGTTGCGCATCCATCTGCTGGGCACGCTGCAGCACAGCGCCCGGCTGCTGATCCTGGACCTGGGCGAGGTGCCCTTCTGCGATGCGGCCGGCCTGGCCGTGCTGATCGGCACCGGACGCCGCGCCACCGGACTGGGCATCACCCTGCGCCTGGCCAACCCCCGGCCGCAGGTCGCCGAACTGCTGCACACCACCGGGCTGGACCGCAGCTTCCCCCTCCACCCCACGGCCGCCCACCCACGACCGCGCCGGACACCCCCGACCGAGTCCCCGCCCCACTCCCCGGGTCTACTGCCCGCCTCACTCCCGGCTCTGCAGCGACCGAGGTGGCGTCAACCCGGCAGGCCCACCCCGAACCTGCACTCCCCGAGAAGGCAGGCCCGTGAGCGCTGATCAGATCCCCCGTGCCCAGAGCCCCCGGGGCCACCCCGGCGCCGGAGGGGCCACCTACGACGGCGGCGCCTTCCCCCGTCCGGGTGGCCCGACCACCGCGATGCCCGGTCCGCGCCGGGCGCAGGCGGCGCTGACCGGCGCGATCGTGGCGGTCCCGCTGCTCGGCCTGGCCGCCGCGGTGTGGCCGGCCTGGGGGCGGGCCATCGCCTGGACCGACATCGCGCTGACCCTGGCGCTGTACACGGTCACCGCCTTCGGCGTCACCGTCGGCTTCCACCGGCTGATCACCCACCGCAGCTTCACCGCCCGCCGCTCGCTGCGCCTGACCCTGGCCGTGCTGGGCTCGATGAGCTTCCAGGGCAACGTGATCGACTGGGTCGCCACCCACCGCCGCCACCACGCCTTCACCGACCGCCCCGGCGACCCGCACTCCCCCTACCGCCACGGCACCCACCTGCGCGGCCAACTGCGCGGCCTGGCCCACGCCCACCTGGGCTGGCTGTTCCGCAACGACCCCACCCCCGCCGCCCGCTACGCCCCCGACCTGCTCGCCGACCCCGCCATGGTCCGCATCGCCCGCGCCTTCCCCGCCTGGTGCGCACTGTCCCTGGCGCTGCCGTTCGCACTCGGCTGGGCCATCACCGGCACCTGGACCGGCGCGACCACCGCATTGGTGTGGGCCGGGTTGATCCGCATCGCGCTGCTGCAGCACATCACCTGGAGCGTCAACTCCCTGTGCCACCTGTTCGGCGACCGCCCGCACCGCACCCGCCGCCACGACCGCTCCACCGACCTGTGGCCGCTGGCCATCCCCTCCCTGGGCGAAAGCTGGCACAACGGCCACCACTCCGACCCCAGCTGCGCCCGGCACGGCCGCAACCCCGGCCAACTCGACCTGTCCGCCGACCTCATCCGCCTGTTCGAACGCCTCGGCTGGGCCACCGGCGTGCACTGGCCCAAACCACGACCGCAAATCCCGGCGCGGTGAACCCCGGGCCGGTAACCCACGCGCCGCACGGGCCACACCCTCAGCCCGCACCCCGCCCCGCCGTCGGCTCGATCCCGCCGTCGGCTCGCGGGCCCCGATCGCATAACCGCCTGAACGCCGGGCACAACACCGCCATCGCACCCGTCCGACCAGGCCTCGATCCGGACCTCTGGCCGAGCACACCCTGCCGACCAGCGGCGATCGGAGGACTCGATGACCACCAAACCCACTCCGGACACCTCCGGCGCCCCACGTCCGGCGGTCCGCACCGGCCAGTGGAAACTCCCCCACCGCCAGACGGCCTCCGCCCACGCCCGCCACGCCATCCATACCGCCCTGCATCGATGGGGGCTGGGCCCGGCCGCAGGCGAGCTCACCGCTCGCCTGACAGCACTGATCCAAGAACTCCTCACCCGCGCCACCGTCCGCGACCAAGACCGCGACCGGGCCACGATCAACAACCCGATCGACCTCCGCCTGGAACTACACCCAGCCGACCACCTACTGCTGAGCGAGATCCACGACACCACCCCCGACCCGCTCGCCCCCAGCGGCCGACCACCCGCCAAAGGCGAAACCCCACTCGGCATCGTCGCCCTCACCTACGGACACCGCCCCGGACCCAACGGCGACACCGTCCGGTACACCCACGCCTTCACCTGGCACCGAGACGAACTCACCACCGACCAATAAGCCTGCCCAAGGCCCGGCCACGCCCACACCGCCCCAGCAACGACAAGACTGCCTTCGAGGAAGATTTAACAGCCGTCAGCTCAAGATCATTCTCAGCGCCAACGGCTGTCCGTAGGTTCCTCGACCCCGATCACGGTCAAAGGTCGATGCGCAGGCGCCGATCGACGACATCGCTCGCGACCTCATCCAGATCGCGTCGGTGGGTGCGGGCGTAGGCCTCCAGCCGACGCTGGGCGTCGGCGATGGTGGTGTTCAGGTGGAAGGCGACCATGCCCGCGGCCTGGTGCACCCGCGCCGGCAGCACGGCCGCCTCGAAACCGGGATCGGGATCGATTCCGGCCTCGGCACCGGGGTTGTGTTCGCTGTCGGGTTCGGTGTTCATGACGCGTCCTCCCCACGCACCCTGGACCACTGCTTGAGCCCCTGCCTCACGCGCCCCTGCGGGCCCGCCCCTAATACCGGTTCTCGCCGGACCGTGCCGGAAAAGGATCCCCCACAACCGAGATCGACTACCACCCGACCGGCATCCCCGGCCCGAACCGAACCCAAGGCCGAACCCAAGGCCGAACCCAGAAACCGAACCCAAGGCCGGGCTCGGGGGGCGAGTTCAGGGGCGAGGGCCGCCGTGCTCTCCGCCGCGGCCCTGGTCACGGCCCTGGTCACGGCCCTGGTCACGGTCCTGGTCGTCTGGGTCCTGGTCGGTGGCCAGGGGGAGGGCGGGGTCGCGGTCGATGACTTGGTGGGCGAGCCGGGTCAGGGGGTGATCGTGCAGGTAGGAGTAGGCGCGCAGGCGCGAGATGGCCTCGGCGATGTCGAGGTCGAGTTGGGCGGCCAGCATCCCGGCGGCCTGGTGCACCACCAGCGGGTATCCGTGCGGCGGCCGGTCGGCGGCCAGCGCGACGAGGGTCTGCGGGGAGGGGTGCTGGCGGAAGGCCACCTGGGCGGCGATGTCGGCGAACGCGCGGGCGTCGGCCAGCTGGGCGGGCGTCAGCGGCCCGGGGCGGCGCCGGTACAGGTCGGCGGCGCCCACTCGCACTCCGGCCAGCTGCATCGGGAAGGCGAACACCGCCCGCACCCCCACCGGGGCGACGGCCGGCACGAACCCCGGCCACCGGGTCGCGGCGGCCTCCAGGTCGGGGACCAGCACCGGCGCCAGATGGGTGTAGGCGTCGCTGCACGGGCCCTCACCGCTGGCCAGCTGCACGTCCTCGATGAATTCACCCACCGGGCCAGAGGCCGCTACCAGCTCCCGCAGCCCCGGCCCGGCCACCAGCGCCACTGCGTACCCGTCGGCGCCCACCGCCTGCGCGGCCGCCGCGTACACCACATCCACCGTCACCCGGCCACCGGCGGCGAACTCCTGCACCCGCCGCCACGCGGCCTCACGCCCATCCACCTCACCATCCTAAGAGCCCAACCCCCGCCCTGCCCCGGCAACGGCAACCCCCAACCCCCGGGCCCGCGCCTCATACACCGAGGGTGGATCAACCGACCTTCATCCACCCCTCTGAGTTCCGGCAGAATCGACCCTGAGCAGGGCGGATCCCAGGTAGCGGGCCGCGCGGCGGTGGTCAACGAGAGATAGTCGCCCCTGGACCATCACTCGACGACGGCAGCGCCGGCGGCAGGGCCGGCGTGCGCGTCCACGCCCCCAGCCCTATGCCCCCCTCCCCGGCCGCCTGGCCGCCGGCGGCCGCACCGCGTCACTCACCAGTAGCGCCGACGGTTGTCCGCAGGGTCCTCACTGGCGCCGTTGGCCAGCCAGTCCTGGATCTGCCGGTCCAGCCAGCGCCCCTCGCCGTCGACCACCAGGTACGGGCCGGGGGCTCGGCCGGCCTTATGGATCAACCGGCATCGCCGAGTTCACCCTGCGGACCGAGAACTGGTCGGACCTGATCGTGGTGTGCGGCATGGATGACCCGCAGCCGTGTCGGCGGCTGCGCGAGGTTTTGGAGGCCGACGGGTTCACCATCATGGTGCGCCGCAACGAGTGCGGCACCTCGCTGGAGGCGCACCCCGCCAGGCCGACTTGATCATGACCAGGTTCGACCTCCTCGTGAACACGATCGCCGAGCAGCTGCCTGAGGCGACCGGCATCACCGGATTTGCGGGCCGCGGTCCATCAGCGGCTTGACCGCCCGGTGTCGATCGGCCTGCTCAACACCCTCAGCTACCCGATCCAGCGTCACCCGTTGACGGTCGGGTCAGTGGTTGGAGCCTTGGACCAGCGTGGACAGGAAGCGAATCGAGTCCTCCACACGGTGCTTGATCGTGCGAAGGGTGGGGATGTCGTAGCGTCCGGCCGTGCCATGTGTGCCCTTGTTGAATTGGGAGAACAAGTTCATCACATCGTTGACGTTGGTCTCTACGAAGTCGCCCAGAGCCTCGTAGCCGGCGCCGTTCAGATCGAGCAGGTAACCGATCTTCTCCCGCCGCGCGACCGCCTTGCCGTCGGGGCCTCGCTCGCAGTCCGGCTTGGCTTGCAGCACCGCAGCGTCGGGAGCCTTCATGTTGATCAGCTCCACGATCACCTCGCGGGCACTGGTGCAGAAGTGTCGTGCGGCGTCGGGATTTCGCGGATTGATCGCGAAGCGGGCGCCCTCCCAGCGGTTGTGCAGGTCTAGTGACAGGGCGGACAGTTCGTCGGTGAGCGAGGTTTCCTCGATCTCCTCCGCGTCGCGGCTGTCTCGCCCAAAAGGGTGTTGGCGACGTGCACGCTGTTGGCCGTCTTGGCTTCCGCCAAGTCAGCCAATTCTTGCCCGCGCTCATTCCACAACTCAGACTGCTCATCGACGTGGGAGTACGCGGTGTGCAGCGCGAAGGTGGAGGTCTGCACCGCGGTGTAGCGGGTCGTCGAGCGCTGGCGGTTGAGCCGCGAGATCTCGGCGGCAAGCCGCTGTTGATTGGAACGCACGCGCGCGTTGTGCGCGCGCACCTCGCGGTTGTAGTCGTCGATGGCGCGGTCCACCATGCGGTTGTGCGCGCGCCTTGCGGTTGTACTTGTCGACGGCCTGCTTCTGCTTACGGTTGCTGGCGGCAACCATGCGGTTGTACTGGGCCGGGGTGACCTTTCGTGGCATACCAATCCTCCGCGCGCAACGGTATCGGCTGACGTATGACAGAAAACAGCAGGCAGCACCGTGGAGCACTTCCTCTTTACTGCGTGGCTCAGAATAACTCTTCGTGCCGACAGTCTGCCTCTGGATATCGAGCGGGCCGCCCGGTTCCAGGCTCGGCCTGCCGGTGGTGGTCTCTACATCCCAACGCTGACCAGGGCGTTGCCGATCCACCGGCCGACCACCTCGGCCCGCCGGACGACCACCGTCCACTCCTGCGTAGGGGCCGTCAGCACGCCAAGCTCTGCTACACCCGCTACACCGTCGACCACGCCGACCTCGCGGTTGTGAACACAAAGTGCAGACGAAGATCGGCGGTAGTGCAGATGAGTAAAGGAATCAGGAGGTTCCAAAGTCTCCTGCAACCAGCCTCATAACGCCAGGAGGCTTGTGAACACGACCACGGGAATCGACAGCGGACCGGAAGCGGCCCGATCGTCAGAAAACGATGGCGCACTCAAAGAGTGAATA
Source organism: Spirillospora sp. CA-253888 (assembly GCA_050936435.1). Taxonomy (GTDB): domain Bacteria; phylum Actinomycetota; class Actinomycetes; order Streptosporangiales; family Streptosporangiaceae; genus Spirillospora. The sequence continues at coordinate 1,867,192 of JBNJMT010000002.1, read as the reverse complement.
CATCACCGCCGGTCAGCTGAGCATAGGCCTCGGCCGGTGCGCGGCTCCAGAGTTCGCCGGTGATCGCCCTTATCGTCATTCCCGTGCTGATGGGCACCATACGCGGTACCGTCACTCTGCTCCAGGCCACCGCCGTCACCAGCCGTTGGGGCACCACCCATTACGGATCCCTGTCAGCAGTCCTGTTCGCGCCCGCCATGGTCGCTGGTGCCATCGCGCCGTTCACTGGAGCCGCCTTGTGCCTGGCCTTGGCGCTCTCGCTGGCATCGCCGCGTTGTGGCCGATGGGACAGTGCTCGGCGGGGCCGGGTGTTAGTCGGCAATGCACGTCGGTGGCGCCGAGCCGGGTGGGGCAGGTGATGCGGCGTCAGGGTCGACCGCTGTCGATGGCGGCGGTGAGTTGCTGCACATAGGGCTTCAGTAGCCTGTGCAGGTGCAGGTGGAACTCGTGGGGTCGGTCGCGGAGGAAGAGGGTTTGCTGGACGTCCATGGACAGGTGGCGCTGGCGCAGGGGGAGGCGGCGGTCCGCGATCAACTGGGGGCAGAGCCGGTGTTCGCTGCCGGTGCTGTACCCCCAGATCACCACCGAGATCATGCGGCGTTTGCGCTGGTCCCAGACCACTTGGCGCCGCCGGTGGGCCAACTGGCTGGTGAACAGGGCGACCAGGTCCTGCCAGTCGCTGTCGGGCAGGGTCCAGTCGGCCATGGCTCGGCGCCGCCGACCGTAGTCGATCAACGGATGGTCGTGGTCCAGCTCGGCGGCCAGCGCGGTCCAGGCAGCATCGAGTTCGCAGACAGGCCGGCACGGCGCGCCCAGGTGTTGACCTGGTAGATCGCGGTGGCGGCTGAGGTCGGGGAGTTCCCCAGGTAGGTGCCGGCGGCGCGGATGGAGCCGCCTTGGGTCATCTGGATCAGCCGGATCGCGGTGACGCGGCGCAGGTTGCGGGGGTAGATGCCGGTGAAGTGGGCCAGGTGGGTGTCGAACCAGGGGTCGGTCAGGTACTGGGGACGTGCTGGCGCTGGTAGCGGTAGGGGCGGTCGGGCTGGGCCACCGGGTCGACGCGGTGGTAGTCCAGCCAGCCGCGGGCCGGGCAGTGCCGGCGGTTGCCGGTGACGGTACCGCGGCGGCTGGGCGGCCGAAGCTGCGCCATCCGCTTCTGGATGCGGACATCCAGGCCGGGTGAGCACCACAGCCGGGACTGGCGCACCACCGCGTGCCAGGTGCGCTGGCCGAAGGCCCGCTCGATCAGCGCCGCCAGGGCCTGTTCGGCTTCGGCGCACGCCTGGTCGTCCAGAAGCCGGGTAGCGGCTTGCAGCATCGCGGCGCAGGCGGCGGTGTCGGCCGGTGGAGCGCCAGGGTGCAGGCTCACCGCGGGCCGGCGGCCTTGGTCGAGGTAGGCCTCCCGGTCTCGTTGCTGCCGGTGCAGATGGGTGTCGAGCGCATCGGCCAGCGACGGCGAGGTGATCAAAGGCGCAGCGTGCGGCCAGGTCAGTTGCACCAGCACCGTCATCAGCCGCAGGTCGACGAAGTACTGCTGGGCGGTGACCAGGCGTCCCACGCTGGTGGCTGGGGCAGGCGGGGTGCCGACCGAACCGGTGAACGGAAAGTCGGTGAGCGCAGAGTCGGTGAACAGGGCCAGCAGGCGGCGTTGCAGATCGAGCAGGGCGTGGTCCAGCGGCGGGGCCGCTGGGCCGGTGGACCCGGCACCGGTGGACCCGGCATTGATGGGCCCGGCGCTGAGCAGCGTTCCGCATCGTGGCCGCGGGTGGCGGTGCCTGGTGTGGGAGGCCGCCGGTTGCTCGGGGATGAGCGGTGATCGGCACTGCGCGGGGTGCAGCATGGTGTCGGCGGCGGGGATGAGGCCTTGTTCGCGGGGAGAGCGGGCCTGGACATCTTGCCCGCAGTCGGGGCACAGGCTGGCCAGCAGGCGCTGGTGTCTCAGGCAGGCGAACACCACCGGTAGGCGCCATGATCCGGCCCAGGCTCCGCCGTGCTGTTGTTGGATCGGGCTGCCGTCGCCGGCCAGACACTGCGGGCAGTAGCGGGTGGCGCGGGTGAACACCCAGTTCCACAGGCCGGGGATGCCGGTGGTGTGCCGTAGCTGGGTCTGACCGCGCGCCACCAGGTCCAGGGGCGGGTAGGGGCCGCCGGGTCTGGCCATGCCCAGCGCGGCGGTCTCCATCGCTGTCAGCCGGCAGCGGCGGGCAAAGCGGTGGGCGGTCGGTGCCGTCATCTGGAGCAGGTTGTGGATCGAGATGACCGGCGTGCCCGAGGCTCCGCCCAGGCCGGTGTGCAGCGCGATTTCGGTGGGGGGCTGGTCGAGCCGGTGCGCCAGGCGCAGCAGGAAGCCGGGCAGCGACTCATCAGCCAGCGGGACCAGGCTGCGGGCCAGCGGCCGAGCGGTTCCGGCAACAGGGGTCATCACGATGCCCCTGGCCGGCCCTTGCCGGCCGCCGGTGGCGCGGGGCCGCGGTCGTCAAAGACGGTGTTGCGGCCCTTTCGGCGTGGGGCCGCAGAACCGGACGCGGGCACCGCGGGTACTTCACCGGCCGAGGGGTCACGGACCGGCAGGTCATCCAGATCGATGGCGATCTGGTCGAGCAGGGAACCGGTGAGGCGTTCGGTGCCGGCGGCGATCGCCTCGACGCAGGCGTCCTCGACCAGCCGCTCCAGCAGGCCCACGATGCCGCCGGTGCGGCGGAACAGGTACTCGGGCATGGTGCCGCCGATCAGCATGCCCGGGGCGGCGTTCAGCAGCCGAAGCTGGTCCTCCACCCCCGCCAGGTGCGCCACCCAGGCGGTGATACCGGTGGCGGTGTCGTAGCGGAACGACCCCAACTCGATCAGGTCGAAGCGGCGCCTGGTCTGGGTGGCGGCCGCGTCCCCATCGCCGTGTACGGCTTCACCTGCGGCGCCGCCGGGGCGGCGGGTGGAGCCGCGCAGCCCTGACTGGGGAATGCCGACGCCGACCAGCACCAGCGTGACCGACATGCTCATCAGGCTGCGGATCAGGTCCAGCACGTCCTGGTCGGCCTCGCGGTGCATCTTCAGCCGGGTGATGTCGTCCAGGATCAGCACCTTGGTGCCGTGCTCGTGCAGGGACACCTTCACCGTGCGGACCAGTTGCGGCAGGGTCATGTTGCGGTGCGGGGCGCCGTAGAAGTCCAGGATCGCCGCACACGTGCTCTTGGGGGTGGCGGTCACCGGAGTCTGCACGTAGGCGACCGGAGCGTGCACATCGCGGGTGCCGTCGACGGTGCCGGGGTTGAGCTGGTCGTGCAGCTGCAGCCATTGGTCTTCGAAGGTGGCCGCGGTCTCGCACACGGTCTCGGTCTTGCCCTGGTAGCCGCCGCCGTTGACCATGATCCCGGCGCGTGTGGCCGGGGAGCGCTTGAGTGCGTTGCAGCGGATCCGGGCGGTCAGCAGCCGGGCCACCGCCGCGCTCATCGGCGTCTCCTGCACCACCAGGTTGGCGTGGGTGGCCAACCGGTGCAGCTCATGAAGCTGGCGGCGTGAGCTCATGGCTTGAAACTGCGTCAGCGTCACGCGCGGCGCGGGCACGAAATCGTGGCGCGTACCCCGCACCGGGCCCACCCCTCGGCACTTTCGCGATCGATCGCTGCGGTGAGCACTTGTGGTACGCCGCCAGGTGCCGACGGTGCAGGCTCGCGCGCGGTGGCGGGGTTCATCAGCCGGGCTCCTCAGCGTGAACGGTGGCGGCACCGGCCGACCCGACGGCTGGCTCGACGGCTGGCCCGGTGGCTGGCTCGACGGCTGGCCCGGTGGCTGGCCCGGTGGCCTGGTCGTCGTCGCCTATCGCCGGCAGCAGCAGCGGGCTGTGGCGGCGGGCCTGTTCGCCCAGCCTGGGTGGCCGTTCGGCTGGCTGGCCTTCTGCCGTTTGCGCCCGGTGCCGGTGCCGGTCGTCGTCAACGGCTTGGGCGATCTGCGCGCTGATCCTCGACCGGCGCCCCTGCGTCTGCGCGGCGCCTTGGGGTTCGCCCGGACCCGTGGGCGGTCCCTGCGGAGCGATGGCCGATGACGGTGGAGCCGATGGCCGGTCGGCGGCTGCGGAGCGGGAACAGGCCAGCTGCCGAGCTCGGTCGACACGCTCTTTCTTGCTCAGCTGGGTCGGCCACGACCGGCTGGGGAACTGCGCGGCCAGCAGCTCCAGCAGCACTGGCAGCAGTTCACGATCGTCATGCGGCTTCAACCCCGCACGGGCGGCCTGGCGCAGGACCTGTTTGACCATGCTGTCGCTGAACGCTGGGACATCGCCGGTGGGCAGCCCGACCCACTGCAAGGCGTGCCAGGTGCCGTCCTCGGGGCCTTCGAAGAACACCTGACGGCAGTCGCGGGGGTCACGGTTGATCGCCCATTTGCCGCGATGGCGGCCGCTACGTCGCGACAGGCGTCCTCGATGAGCGGCCAGCACGTCGTCGCTGCCAGGGACGACGTCGTACCACAGGCCGCCGACCTTCACCCCGCGACGGGCGTCGATCCCAACAAAGTGAGTGGGCAGCAGTTCGTAATACAGCTGCGGTGCGGGGATCTCCAGCACGATCCCTTCCCGGGCCGCCGCCGCGGCGAACAAGGTGTTGGGACTGTGCCGCCCCCCCGGATCCCAGGCAGGCGCGTGCTGGTCCAGCCGCCGGTTCTGCCAGATGGCCACCGTCCACCGGGCCAGCAGATGCTCCATCTCCTGCAGGGTCAACACCGCATCGGCCTCGGGATCGACGCCGCGGTCGGCGACATCGACCCCGGTGTAGCCCGGCAGCGCCTCCAGCAGCAGCGACCTGATCCCGCCGAACGCCCGCTCGCACGCGGCCTTGTCGGTGGGGCGCATCATCCGCGCCGGCAGCACAGTGATGCCCAACCGGCGGGCGACCTGGACCAGGTGGTGGTTCTTGTAGACGCTGCCGTGATCACTGGTGACCGTTTCTGGGGCGAAGAACGGGCGCGCCGCCGCCGGGTACCCGGCCAGCTCGGTGACCAGCGCCGCTGGAACCCCCGGATAGGGCCACTCCAACTCCGGGCCCCACCCTGGCCGCATCGGCAACGGCGACAGCACATCGCGCAGCAACATCGCCACCTCGATCGAGGAGTCCGAGCCCGGCGTCAGCCGGAACGCCACGATCGAATGGGTGTAGGCGTCCAGGGCCAGGCTCAGCTCCACCGAGATCGGCTCGGCGAACACATCATCCAGCACCTTCACCGGCAACACGGTGGTGTCCACCACGACCACCTGGCCCGGTCGCGTGATCGCCGTCGTCGCCTTCCCGGTCTCCACCGCCGCGGCCGAGCGTAGATTGCGCTGCCGGGCGCCCTGCGCCCCGAAACGCTCCCGCCAGACCCGGACCAAAGTGGTGTAGGGCGGCACCACCACCTGCGGCCCGAAATGCTCACGCACATACTGATGGATCAACCGTTCCTTGGTGCGCATCGAGATCTTCGAGCGGCGCAACGATTCGCGGTGAACCGCCTCGATCGCCTCGTCGATCTCGGGTGTGACCGAGGGGTGTCCGCGCAACGTGGGCGTCCACCGGCCATCGGCCAGCCCCATCAGCCCCTCGCGCCGGTACTGGGCCGCCATCCGCTCCAGCATTCGCAGGCTGAGCTGGGCCGCGCCCAACGCCTTGGCGTCTTGTGGGGCAAGGCGGCCAACTCCGCCACCTTGGCCAACCTGCGTTGAACCAACGTGGTGGCGCAGGGATCGTACTCGGCGCGCGGTTCACCAGGCTGCGCCTCGCAACTGCTGCCGCTGCGAAAACCCGTCTCGACCTCCAGCAGATGCGCCTGCCTGATCCGGGCCTGCTCCAACTGCTGCTCCCCCAGATCCTCCGGGCACCGCCGCTGCCGTCCCCGGCTCGTCATGACCGAGGCACCGCAAAGATCCACGAGCCATCCCCCAACGGCTCGGCCAGATCAACGCTCAGCCGCCGATGCCACAGCAGGTGCACCAGGTGCGGCCGGGCGACCGCAGCAACCCCGGTCCCCTCCACCACCTGACGCAGCGGGCCCGGCGCGCGGGCGACCACATCCAGCATCACCGCCTGCAGCCCCAACGGGTCACTCATCGCGCGCCGCCGCGCCGACAACGCCTCCACCCCGGCCATCACCTGATGCCGCCATCCGGCGACCACCGCATACCGCCAGCCCACCGCTGCCGCGGCCCGCGCCATAGCCGCGAACCGCACCATGTCCCCTGGCCCCACCAGCTCAGCCGGACGAACATCCAGCAGCCACCCGGCCCCCGGCGTCAGCACCAAAAAGTCCGGTGTGTGCTCGGCGGCCCCCTCGGCAGTGATGAACCTCAACCGGAACGGCTGGGACAGCACTTCCTCAACCCCGCCGACAAAATCCAACGCCAGCAGCAGCCGCCCGGTCGCCACCATGAACTGCAGACCTGGGCGGTGCCGTTGACCAGGCCGCCACGAGAATCGGCGCATCGGCAACATCTCCGCGACCGGTGCTCCAGCCAGGTCCCGTACCGAGCAACACCCTTCCGCCTGCGCGGTCCTCCACATTGCGGTCCAACGCCGCGACCAATCACCTCTGCACTCCACCCGGGGCCCCGCCCCATCATCGAGCGCGAACGGCCGCAGTAGATCGTCCAGCCCGCAGCAATGCGACCAGACCCCCGCAGTGTGACCTTCGGGCGAAGACACCCATCCAGGACACACCGCCGAGCCATGTTCCGAGACAACTTCGAACGAAAGTGACAGTGGACTCACCCACCCGACACGGCGGCTCCCGCCAACTGCCGTGCTCAGCCGCCAACTGAAGCGCTAATTCACAGCTCGGTGGCGCCCTGAGGCTCATGTCTGCAAGGGGACCGCAGACGAGAGGGTGTTCGAGTCATTCTGGACGTGGGCTGCGGCTAGGAGGAGGTAGGCGCTGGCGGTCCAGGTGTAGGCGCGGTCGCGCAAGCCTGCGCCGGTGAGGGCGTCGAAGTTCTCGGCGAAACCTGACCGTTCACATAGGGCTCGGAATCGGGCGCTGATCTCATCGGCGAGTTCAGTGTGTCCGGCGCGACGCAGGCCGTCTTCGATGAGGATCGTGGAAGGGGCCCAGATCGGGCCGCGCCAGTATCCGTCGGACTGGTAGTGGGGCGAGGTCGGCAGTTCGGTCGCTAGGCCGAATTCGGTCAGGTGTGCTTCGATGCGGCCGGCCAAGGCGGCGGTCACCTCCTTCGGCAGTTCTGACCCCAGGACGATGGGCATGAGGTCGAGCAGGCCGTCGGTGTGCCAGTCGTCTCCGGAGACCACGCCACGGGCGTGGAAGCGGTCGCCGCGCCACAGGCGGTCGAGCATTTCGTTTCGCAGGCGGGAGGCGGTCGCCCTCCAATGGTCGATGACGTCGCGGTCTTCTCCCAGCTCGATGGCGAGGTCGGAGAGTTGGCGGAGCTGGAGGACGAGGAATGCCGTGAGGTCTGCGGACTCGACGAGTCGTTCGGGGTCGAAGGTGGTGGCGTTGTCCCAGCCGGAGTCGTTGCCGTGTTGGTAGTGCGGCAGCGCGCTGCCGGGTGAGCGGCGGGCGTTCAGCCAGAAGCCGGTCCATGCGGAGAGGCCCCGGTAGGTCTCGGCCAGTTCCTCGTGGGTGAGGTCGCGGGGCATGGCGCGGCGCAGGCGCCCGAAGGCCCAGCCGTGGACGGGCGGCTTGACGAAGTTGTAGAGGACCTCGGAGTGGGTGATGGAGTCGGGGAGCGCTCCGGCCGGGTCTTGGTGGTCGAACATGATCTGGAACTGGTCGTAGGCGAGGTCGGGGGCACCGGCGGCCACGGCGAGGGCGTTGAAGCAGTGGTCCCAGCTCCACACCTTGCCCATCCAGTGCTTGGACATCAGGATTCCGGGGCGTTCCAGGAAGCCCGCCGGGCGGACGGTCGCCGACCACAGGACGTAGGCGGCGAGTTCCGCGGCCGGTGTCTCCGGGCCCCTCCAGGGGGCGATCGCGTCGACGAAGCCGGTGAACGCACCGGCCACGGCGGAGACGATCTGGTCGAACGTCCCGGTGGCCCCGTAGGCGGGCCGGGCGGTCTCGAACTCCTCGATCGCGATTTCCCACGGACGGCCGTCGCCGCCCACGGTGAGGTGGCGGTCGGTCTCCCCGAGCGCCTGGACGCCTTCCGCTCCCACCGCGCCGGACAGGACGGTCACGCGGTATCTGCGGCCGGTCTCATACGACGTCAGGACGTATCCCCCGGTGAGGGGGTCCTGGTAGAAGTAGGCGCCGGTGAAAGGGGTCAGGCGTTCCGCGGCGACCGACAGCCGCAGGCCCAGCCCGTCGCCGCGCAGGCGCAGGACGTCGGTGCCGGCGAAGACCGCCTGGATCGCGTCCCGCCCGGCCGTCCAGGTGAGGACCGACGGCGTCCCGGTGACGACGGTGTCGACGCGCCGGACTCCCCGCAGCGGGGTGAGTCTCAAAACGGCGGTCATGCCGGTCGTGTGCGTCATCAGGTGCAGGTCGTCGGCATAGGTGGCCAGTGCGGTGACCGGGGAGATCGCCAGCCAGGAGCCGTGGGTGCTGAACGGGATCTCCCGCAGGGTGAAGGTCGGGCCGGCGGGGGCCGTGATGGGCGGGGCAGCGGTGGTCATGGTTCTCGTTTCTGGGCGTGGCGCGGCGGCGTCCAGGGGGCGCCCCGGATGCGGGCGCGCCGGACGGGCCGGTGGGCGGGGGACGGCCTTGCCCGGGGCGAGCGCCCCGGCGCTGCGGGGATCCGGGCGAGGCGGCGGCCGGGTCAGTCCTTGACGGCTCCGGTGGTCGCGCCTGCGGCGATGTAGCGCTGGGCGGCGATGAGGATCAGCGTGGTGGGGAGGGAGGCGACGACGGCCGCGGCCATGATCGCGTTCCACTGCTGGTTGTTGTTGCCGATGTAGTGGTAGATGCCGAGGGTGATCGGCTGGTGGTCGCCGCCGCCGTCGAGGGTGCTGGCGAACACGAAGTCCGACCACGACCACAGGAACGCGAACAGCGAGACGGTGACGACGGCGTTGCGGCTGACCGGCAGGACGATCGACCAGAACGTCCGGACCGCCCCGGCCCCGTCGACCCTGGCGGCCTGGAGCAGTTCGCGGGGGATGCCGCTCATGAAGGCGGTGAAGATCAGAACCGCGAACGGGACGGCGAGGGTCGAGTCGGCGATGATCAGGCCGGGCAGGGTGTTGAGGACGCCGAGGCTGAGGTAGACGGCGTAGAAGCCCATCGCCATGATGATCCCGGGCACCATCTGCGCGGCCAGCAGCAGGAAGCCCAGCACCCCTCCGCCGCGCGGACGCAGCAGGGCCAGGGAGTAGCCGGCGGGTGCGGCCAGCACGAGCGTCAGCAGGACCGTTCCGGCGCCGACGACGAGGCTGGTGCCCAGGTAGGGCAGCTGCTGGTCGAAGACGGCCCGGTATCCCTCGAAGGTGGGGCTGGTGGGGAAGAAACTGGGCGGGGTGCGCCGCATGTCGGCGTCGCGGGTGAAGGAGCTGTTGACCATCCAGTAGACGGGGAACAGCATGATCGCGGTGAGCAGGACCGCGAGCGCGGTCTTCCACCAGGTCGTGGCGGTCTTCATGCGGTCACCTTCGTGCGTTCGGCGCGGATGTAGAGCAGGCCGAAGGCCAGCGCCGCGAGCACCAGCAGGTTGCCCACCGCCGCGCCGGGCCCGAAGGAGGGCAGCATGTTGCCGAATCCGAGCCGGTAGGACCAGGTCGCGAACGTGGTGGAGGAGTCGACCGGACCGCCCTTGGTCATGATCCAGATGATGTCGAGGACCTTGAGGGTGTAGATCAGGCCGAGCAGCAGGGTGATCGCCGAGACGGGGCGCAGCAGCGGAAAGGTGATCTTCCAGAACCGCTGCCAGGCGTTGGCGCCGTCCAGGGCCGCGGCCTCGTGCAGGCTCTCGGGGATCCCCTGCAGACCGCTGTAGAGCACGACGAGGTTGAACGGGATCCCGATCCAGATGTTGGCGATCATCACCGAGGTCAGCGACCACTCGGGGGAGGTCAGCCAGTCGACCTGCCCGATGCCGACCAGGCCGAGCAGGTGGTTGACCACCCCGGTCTCGGTGTCGAGCATCCACGACCAGGCGGAGGCCGACACGATGAGCGGCAGCAGCCACGGCACGAGGAACAGGGCCCGCAGCACGGCCGACAACCGGAAGTGACGGGAGAAGAACACCGCGAGCGCCAGGCCGATCGAGAACTGGAAGAACAGTGACGCCCCCGTGAAGACCACCGTGTGCCAGAGGGCGGGCATGAAGGTCTCGTCGGCGAGGATCTCGCGGTAGTTGTCCAGACCGACGAAGGGCGCGTCGCCGGACACGAAGGACCGGACGGTGTAGTCGCGCAGGCTCAGGTCGAGGTTGCGGTAGAGGGGGTAGGCGTAGAACAGCAGTAGGTAGGCGGTCACCGGGGCGAGGAACGCCCAGGCCGTCCACTGCGGGGAGCGCTTGCGCGCGGCCGCGCCGCGGGCACGGGCGGGGGCCGGCCCCTGTGCGGCGGCGGACGCCGGAACGTCCGCCCCCGCGCGGCCGGCAAGGCGGGTGGAGTCCATGCCGTCGGTCTTCTTCCGCTTCGGTTACTTGACCGAGGCCTGGGCGGTCTTCAGCGCCTCGGCCGGTGAGGCGGAACCGGACAGTGCCGCCTGGACCGCCGTCCACATCCGCTCGGAGATCTTCGGGTACCTGGTGCCCAGGTCGTCGCCGGTGCGGCCCTTGGCGGCGCCGACCGCCTCGACCCACACCTTCAGTTCCGGCTTGGCCGCGACCTGCTTGGCCTGGATCGCCGCGGTCGGCGCGATGTAGGACAGGGCGGTGTCGGCGGCGAGGGAGTTGTCGCCGCTGGTCAGGCAGGACACGATTTTCGCGGAAGCGTCGTAGCGGCTCGCGTCCTTGCGCACCGGGACCGTCACGAACTCCCCGCCCGTCGGCGCCGGGGCGGGGCCGCCCGCCTTGGCCGGGATCGGGATGACGCCGTACTCGAAGCCGGTCTTCTTGGCGTTCTCCAACTGCCATGTGCCGTTCTCGGCGAAGGCGTAGTCGCCGGTCGCGAACTCCTGCCAACTGGTCGTCTGGGTGTTGGTGAGGACCGACTTGGGCGCCAGGCCCTTCTTCAGCCAGTCGTTCCACAGCGACAGCGCGTCCACGCCTCCCTGGCCGTCGATCCGCGTGAGCTGTCCCTGCGCGCCCCAGAACCAGGGCAGGAACTGGAAGCTGCCCTCCTCGGTGCCGATCGCGGAGAAGGTGATGCCCTTCTTGCCCTTGGCCTTGACCTTGTCGAGAGCGGCGTTCAGCGACGCCCAGTCCTTCACCGCGGCGGGGTCCACGCCAGCGGCGTCGAGGACCTTCTTGTTGTAGTAGAGCGCCAGGGTGTTGGCGCCGATCGGGACACCGAAGGTCTTGCCCTGCGACCGGCCCGCGCCCAGCAGGTTGGGGGAGATCTGCGAGACGTCGGCCTTGATGTCGTCGCTGGTGGCCAGGATTCCGTTCTCGGCGAGGGTCGAGACGACGGGATTGTCGACGATTAGGACGTCCGGAGCGTTGCCCTGCTGGGCGGCGAGCAGCGTCTTGTTGGTCAGGTCGGTGGTGTCGTAGGCGGTCCGCTTGATCGTGACACCGGCGTCGGTGCCGCACTTGCCGATCAGCTTCGCCCATTCCGAGGACGCGTCGAACTGCGGGTAGGGGTCCCACAACGCGTAGGTGGAGGTGTCGCCGGAGCCCTCCTCGCCGTCGGAGGAGCAGGCACCGACCAGTCCGGCGACCGAGAGCAGCGCAAGGCTCGCGCCCAGGGCGCGGACCCTGGAGGAGAGGAGAGGGGAGGTCATCGTCGTCCTTTCCCGGAGCACTTCGGGGGGATCACTCCGGATCATCGAACCGGTTCGCGCACCGGTTCGACAGACCCTAGGCAGAGGTTTCGAGCACGTCAACATCTCTGACCAAAGTCGTAGGACTCCCCAGCTAGCGGCTTTCCGGGCAAGTCGGGCAGGTTTCCCAGGACTCGTCACCGGTCGGCGAATCGATTCGGTTTCGGGGACGCTTCCTGTTCTGGGCGGGCTTCAGCCCCAGTAGTTCCTCCAGGAAGCGCGGGTCGCCTCCGCGGCCGACTCCGCCTCCGCCAGGGGGAGATCTTGCGCAGGCCCGAGTTCCGGGAACGCCCCATTGACAGCACGGGAAACGGATCTTACGCTCCACGCGAATCGGTTCGATGACCTAGCGTTCGCTTGTTAGTAGATAGCAGCCTTCTAGGGCTTCAGGACGTGGATCCCTAGGCGAACCGATTCGCTAGCAGGTACGCCCGTCGTAGGACGCCCTCGCCCTGCGCAGCGTCGTCCACCCCCCGTACGAGGAGCCGCCCCGTGGGCCCGACCCCCTTCCCTGAAAGCAGACCGCGCCGCATCGTCTCGATGCTCCTGGCCGCAGGCACCGCCGCGGCGGCGTCGCTGGTCGCCATCGCCGGACCGGCTCAGGCCGGCGACGAGGCGATCAGCATCGACTTCTCCGTCGCCGGCGGCGCCCCGACCCACCGCGCGTCCGGCGTGATCTACGGCATGACCGAGAACGCCTCGGGACCCGCCGACCACTTCCTGACCGACATCAAGTTCCGGTACATGCGCGCCGGAGGAGCCCAGCTCGACCAGCCGGGCGGCTGGGTGTCGGGCAGGTACGACCGGCGCTGGAACGCCACCCGCGCCCAGTTGCTGCGCACCCGATCCCTCGGCGGCTCGTTCGTCCTGTTGGTCCACGACCTGTGGGGCGCCGACGGCCACCCCATCCCGCGCTTCCCCGGCGACAACGGCGACTGGAGCGACTTCGACGCCTTCCTCACCCGTGTGATCGATGACGTGCGGGCCACCGGGGCCCCGGTGGAGTGGGACCTGTGGAACGAGCCCAACCTCGGCATGTTCTGGAACCGCCCCCAGTCCCAGTACTTCGCGCTCTGGGACCGCGCCCACCGGCGGATCAGGGCGGCCTTCCCCGGGCATCTGATCGTCGGTCCCAGCTTCGCGGGCGTCCCGACGACCTCGACGAGCTGGTGGACGCAGTTCCTGGACCACGTCAAGGCGAGCGGCACCGTCCCCGACATCTTCAGCTGGCATTCGCTGCCCGGCGACCCCGTCGCCAACGTCAACGCCGCCAACGCCTCGCTCAACGCGCGCGGTATCCCGCACCCCCGCCCGTACCAGATCAACGAATACGGGGCGCCGGAGGAGCAGAACCCCGGCGACGGTTCCTGGTACATCGCCCGGCTTGAGCGGGCGGGTGCGGACGGCCTGCGCGCCAACTGGGCCGTCACCGACAACCTCCACAACGACCTGGCCACGCTGCTGCTCCACGGCGCCGACGGGCGGCACCTGCCCAAGGGCGAATGGTGGGTTTACAAGTTCTACGGCTCGCAGGCGGGCCAGGTCGTCTCGACCACTCCCAGCCCCGCCTACGACGCCTTCGCCACCAAGAAGGCCGGCAAGGCGAAGATCCTCGTCGGTGGCGGCGGCACGACCGGCAACGTCGCCGTCTCCCTCAAGCGCCTCGACACCACCAGCGGAATCGTCCAGAACGACCAGGTCAGGGTCATCGTCCAGCGCATTCCCTACAACAACGGCGGCGCGGTCCAGGGGCCCGTCACCGTCCAGAACTCGGTCGTCGCCCTGTCGGGCGGCGCGACGGTGGTGAACCTTCCGCACACCAACGCCGACGACGCCTTCACCATCACCCTCGCGCCGCCCTCCGACGGCGGCTTCCAGAGCGTCGCGGCCGCACAGCACTCCCAGCAGTGCCTGGACAACACCGACCTGTCCTCCGCCAACGGCAACCGGCAGCAGCAGTACCCCTGTGAAGGCGGTGACCAGCAGCAGTGGAACTTCCAGCCCGTCGCCGGGGCCGCCGACACCTATACCGTCGTCAACCAGCAGTCCGGCAAGTGCCTGGACGTCAGTGCCCTGTCGACCGTCGACGGCGCCGCCGTCCAGCAGTGGACCTGCACCGGAGCCGCCAACCAGCAGTTCACGCTCCGGAAGGTCACCTACTCCGGCAACGACTCCCACGACTACCAGCTCGTCGCCCGGCACAGCGGTAAGTGCGTCGATGTCGGCTCCGTCTCCACCGCGCCGCGGGCCCTGATCCACCAGTGGACCTGCAACCCGGCCGGCCAGGCCGCACCGCGGAACCAGACCTGGCGGCTGTGGGGCCGCTAGTGCCGTAGCCGGGCGGTCCCCGCACCGGCCGACCGGCCCGGCTCACCCCTCCTTCACCGGCGCGTACCGCCCCATCCTGCGATCCAAGGGTGGGGCGGCGTGCCCGTCTCCCCCTACGATGGGACGGACAAGCATCGAACGCTCGTCGAGTGAATCGAACCGATTGCCCCCATGGTCCCTGATGCCGGTCGCTGAGGGTTTGACGAAGTGCGGATCCTGCATTTACCGTCTCATCGAACCGATTCGCCTCATCGGGCGACACTTGTCGGCCGCGACCAGGAGCGAGCCGCCTTTCGAGTCGCGCCGGTTCCGTCAGCCCTCTTCCGCACGGTCACGCGCACTGGAGGTCCCTCTTGGCCCGGTCCGAGTCTCCGGTCAACATCGGCGAGATCGCCCGTCGCGCCCAGGTGTCGCGCAGCACCGTCTCCTACGCCCTGTCGGGCAAACGCCCGGTCTCGGAAGCGACCCGTAGGCGAATCCAGCGAGTGATCGACGAGATGGGCTACCAGCCCAACGCGAGCGCCCGGGCGCTCGCGCGGGGCGAGACGCGGACGCTCGGACTGGTCTTTCCTCCCGCCACCAGCCACTACACCGAAATGCAGCTGGGCTTCATCGGTGGCGTTGTCGAAGCCGCAGGAGCCCGCGACTACGACGTGCTGATGTCGCGGGCCGGAAACGGCCAGGACGAGGCCTTCCAGCGGCTGATCGGCGAGCGCCGCGTCGACGGCGTGATCCTGATGGAGATCCGGCTCCACGATCCGCGCGTGGACAGGATGAAGGCCACCGGCTTCCCGTTCGTCACCATCGGCCGCACCGGCAACCCGGAGGGCACCGCATGGGTGGATCTGGACTACCTGACGCTGATCTCCCGCTCCGTCCGACACCTCTCCGACCTCGGCCATCGAGACCTCGCCTTCATCAACCGCTCTGAGACGCTGCTGCACGCCGGCTACGAATCCGCCCGCCGGGGTCTGGACGGCTTCGAGATGACGGTCCGGGAACTGGACCTGACCGGCACCGCCTACGCCTGCGACGACGACGCCGCGGCCGGCGAGGCCTGCGCCCAGCGCATCCTCGCCGAACACCCTGAAGTCACCGGCATCATCACCATGAACGAGGCGTCCCTGGGCGGCCTCTACCGAGGCCTGACCGACGGCGGACGCAAGATCCCCCGCGACATCTCCCTCATCGGAATCGCCGGCTCGCGATGGGCCGAAGCCGTCACGCCCGCGCTCACGGCCGCCGACGTCCCCGCCTACGAGATGGGCAGCATCGCCATCGACCTGCTCCTGGAACGCATCGGCTCCGGAGCGGCACCGCCCCGCCACCGCCTCCTGCAATCCCCCATCCACCTGCGCGCCAGCACCGGCCCCGCCCCCCGGGTCCTGTCCGGCTGACGGTGCGGGCGGATCTTGCGCGGTCCGGTTCCGGGCGGTGGCGGGTCGTGCTTGAGGGCTCCGGGCATGTCGTGGAGTCGACGCTCGACCTCCGCGTGATCCCGTTCAGGCACATCACCATGTCACGGGGAGCCCGGCTGTCTCGTCCCAAGACAGACGGAATCACCCGGACAGGAGCTTGGGACATGAACGAGCAGAGCACTCACCAGAAGGTCGCGCTGGTCACCGGGGCGAACAAGGGCATCGGACGCGCCGCCGCCGAGCAGCTCGCCGAGCTGGGCATGGCGGTCCTGATGGGCGCCAGGGACCCGCGGCGCGGCGAGGAGGCCGCCGCGGCGGTGCGGGCGGCGGGCGGTGACGCGCACGCGGTCACCCTGGACGTCACCGACCCCGCCACGGTCCAGGCGGCCGCGAAGCTGATCGAGGAGCGCTTCGGCCGCCTGGACGTGCTGGTCAACAACGCCGGGATCACCGGCTCCGGGCAGGTCTCGCCCATGGACGCCCACGACCAGATCCCCAGCACCGTCGACCTGGACATGGTCCGGTCGGTGTTCGAGACCAACGTCTTCGGCGTCATCTCGGTGACCAACGCCATGCTTCCGCTGCTGCGGCGGTCACCGGCGCCGCGCGTCGTCAACGTCAGCAGCCACGCCGCGTCACTGGCCTTGAGCAGTGACCCGGACGGCCCCTTCGCGGCGCTGCTGCCGTCGGCCGCCTACTCGCCCTCCAAGACCGCGCTGAGCGCGGTGACCGTGCAGTACGCCAACGAGCTGCGCAAGGACGGCGTCCTGGTCAACGCCGTCGCCCCCGGTTACGTCGACACCGACAGCAACAACCACACCGGGCACCTCACCCCCGCGCAGGGCGCGGCGGTCCTGGTGCGCCTGGCCACGCTCGACGCGGACGGGCCGACCGCCGGATTCTTCAGCGAGGACGGCCCGGTGCCCTGGTAGCGGCCGCTCACTCCGGGCCGGTGGCGCGCCGGGCCAGGACGGCGCGGAGCACGACGGTGGCCTTCCCGGCTGCGGCCGCGACGCAGAGGGCCGTGAAGGAGTCGGGCGCCCAGGTCGTCAGCGGCCGCAGCCCCATCTCCAGGACGGCCAGCGCCAGCGCGACCACGGGAAGCGCACCGACCAGGACCCAGGGCGCGGCCGCGGCGGCGCGGCGCAGCGGGGACGCGGAACGAGGCCGCCGGCGCAGGAGCACGACCGAGCGTCCGGCCGCCACCAGCAGCGCGACAGCCAGGCCGGTCGTGCTCCAGACCGCCAGGTGGTAGCCGGACGCCGACGGCGCCTCGCCGGGCCGCCCGCCCGCCAGCAGCCGGGCCGCGCCGAATCCGACCTGCATCACCGCGCCGTCGTGCAGGAGGCCGTGGAGGTTCTGCTGGAGGACCAGGGCGATGTTCCGCTTCGGCAGCAGGAACAGCATCGCCGAGTAGCCGGGGGTCGCGCCGGTGTGCCAGACGGCGCCGTCCAGGGGCGCGTCCAGGCCGCCGACCCGCCAGCCCAGCCCGTAACCGGTCCCGGCTCCGGAGGGCCGGAGGCGGCCCTCCTGCCGCATCAGCCGCACCGAGTCGGGGGTGAGCACCGCTTCGCCGCCGGCGGTCTTACCCTCGCGGAGCTGCAGGGACGCGAAGGCCGCCAGGTCTCCGAGGTCGCCGCCCAGGTATCCGTAGGCCGCGCCGTGGTCATCGACGCCGTCCACGATCGCGGCCGGGAAGCCCCACAGGAGCTGGTGGCCGGGCGGCAGGTCGCGCCGCTTCGCCGAGGCCGCGTCGGCGATGGCGCCGTCCATGCCCGCCGGGCCGAGCACGGTCCGGCGCAGGTGGTCGGCGAAGGGGCGCCCGGTGACCGCCTCGACCACGGCGGCCAGCAGCAGGTAGTTGGCGCTGCTGTAGGCGTACCGGGTGCCGGGCGGGCCCGTGGGCTTCACGTTGTTCAGGGCTTTGGCGCGTTCGGCCGGGCGCGGGCAGTCCGCGTCGACGCAGTCGGTCACCTCGGCGGTGGCCGACGCCGGGATCCCGGCGGTCTGTTCGAGCAGATGGCGGACGGTGACCTTGGACGCGTGCGCGGCACCGCCGAACCGGAAGCCCGGCAGGTGGTCGGTGACCGGTTCCTCCAGCCTGAGCCGACCGGACTGGACCAGGGCCATGACCCCGGTCGCGGTGACGGGCTTGGCGACCGAGCCCCACAGGAACGGGGTCCGGGGCGTGATCTTCTTGCCGTGGCCGTCGGTGCCCCAGGAGCGCTGGTGGAGGGGGCCGTTCGGGCCGACCACGGCGTAGGAGAGCCCGGGGGCGCGGGTGGCCTTCATGCGTTCCTGGACGTAGGCGTCGATGGCGGCGTAGCGGTCGTTCGGGACCGAGGCCGCGGCCGGGGCGCAGAGGAGCGCGCCGAGGGGCAGCAGCGCCAGGCTCGCGGCGGCGCGCTGGAGGCGGGGGTGCATGGGGCGTGGTGGTCCCTTCGCGACGGATAACCGTATGGCCATACGGTTTTTATCGTATGCTGGTACGGTTATCAAGTGCCGAGAACCGCCGACCACGAAGGACGCCGGCGCCAGATCGCCGTGGCCGTCTGCGCACTCATCGCCCGCGACGGGCTGGACTTCGTCACCGTCGCCCGCACCGCCGCCACCGCCGGGATCTCCGTCGGCCTGGTGCAGCACTACTTCCGCACCAAGGACGAGATGCTCCTGCACGCGTTCAACCACGTCAGCGCGCACATCCGGAGCAGGATCGACGAGCGGATCCGCGCGGGGATCGAGCACCGCCGGCCCATCTCCCACGTCCTGTCCGAAGCGATGGCCGAGCTCATCCCGCTGGACGAGACGCGGCGCGCCGAGTTCCGCGTCGCCCGCGCGTTCGCCGGACGCGCCCTGGACGTGCCCGCGCTCGCCGAGGTGGACGTCGAGAGCGCGCGCGCCCTGCGCTCGGACCTGGCCCGAGCCGTCCACAACGGCAAGGAGTGCGGGGAGGTCGTCCCCGACCTGGACCCGCGGCCCGCCGCCCTCCGCCTCGCCGCGGTGACCGAGGGGCTCGCGACGCAGGTCTACCGCGATCCGGCGGGCCTGGACGGGGTGCCCGCGGCCGAGCTCGCCACGACGATCATCGACGCCGAGCTCGCCACCGTGTTCACCGGCCGGTGCCGGCAGTACACCGGGTGACCCGGGGGCGGGCGCATGTCCGGCCTACCGCAACCACCGCATGGCCGCGTCGGCGGAGTCCTCCGGGCCGCTGTTGAAGGCGATCGCGGCGTCGGGCGCGTGCCGCCGGACCAGGTTGACCGTCCTCTCGAACAGTTCGAGCAGCGACTCCTGCTTGCGGATGCCGCCCCCGACCACCACGCAGGCGTACTCCTGGCGGGTCAGCGCCTCGACGATCGTCCCTTCGGGGTCCTCGTCGAGCGCCACCAGGCAGTAGACGGCCTCGATGCCGTTCCGTTCGAACCGGGCGTGACCGCGTGCCAGCGCCGCCTGGACCGGCTCGGGGTCCCACCCCTCGACCTTGGCGGGGTCGAGGCCGATCACCAGTACTCGTGCCACGGTCACCTGTCCTCCTCGCGGCTCGGCGCGCCTGCCGAAGATGGTGCCCGGGGCCGTGGCCCTTGTCGAGCGATCAGCGGGCCGGCGGAGCAGCCGGGCCGGCGGCGTGCGCGGCGAGTCCGGTCGCCATGCGTCGCATGAAGCGGCGAAGGTACCACTGGAAGAACCAGGCCGTCCCCCGGCGGGCCCGGTACGTACCGTGCCAGCGAACGCGCGTTCCGCCGCCGGGCAGCTCGTGCAGTTCGACAGCGGCGCGGTAGTCGGCCATCTGCGGGTTCTCCACGCCCTCGTAGGCGAACCGGCGCCCGGGATCGAGAGCGGTGATCCGCTCCTTGGTGACGGCCTTCCCGGTGCGGAAGGCGCGAGTCGCCCCCACGCCGTCCCGGCCGTCGGAGGAGAGATCCCGCGACTGGTCGGGCTGCAGCGCGTCGATGGGCGACCATTCAGGCCAGCTCCACGGGTCGAGCAGCAACGCCCACACCACGGTGGGCGGCGCCGTCGATTCGGCGGTGACGTCGTAAGACTGCATTCCGGGGGCTCCTCACGCTGGTCGGCCTTCGCGCGCTGGAGACAAAACCCTAGGCAGCGGGCGCCGCCGATCCCATGCGTGAGATTGCGGTGCAGCAGTCAGGAATTGCGGTGGGCCGAGGGGCGCACTCCGGTGTGCCGCAAGAAGGCGGCCGACAGCGCGCCGGGACTGGCGAAGCCGCACCGCGCCGCGATCTGGGCGATCGGCAGGTCGGTGCCGCCCAGCAGCCGCTTCGCCTCCTCGATCCGCAGCCGGGTGAGGTACCGGTACGGCGTCGCCCCGGTCGCCTCCTTGAACACCCTGACCAGGTGGTACACGCTCAGGTGCACCTCGTCGGCGATGTCGGCCAGGGTGATCGGGTCGGCCAGGCGTTCGCGCATCAGCGTGACGGCCGCACGGACGCGTGCGTCCTCCCGCCTCGGCGTCCGGGGATCGGACAGGCGCGAATGGCGGGTGAGCAGGTGCACGGCCAGGAAGGAGGCCGCGGACTCGGCGTACAGGTCGCCCGCCTCGCCCGTCTCACCCGGGGAGCCGACCGTCCGAACGGCCTCCTCGATCAGTGGATCGCCCGCGGCCACGGATGCGGCCATGGCCTCGAAGTCCACCGCGCGCCCGCCCAACCGCTCCGCGGCCGCATCGACCGTGCCGCGCGGGATGTGGACCTGCACGCTCCGCATCGACCCGTCGCCGCGATAGCGCCGGAGCACGGGTCGGCCTGGGACCCCCAACTCAAGCCGTCCCGGCGCCCAGGTGTGGCGGCTCTTCCGGCCGCCGCTCCGCGTCTCCATCACCGCCCGTCCCGCGACCGGAAGCACCAGGTGCAGATCGGCCGTGCCCGGCAGTTCCATGTCGTCGGCGGAGGGGGCGTGCTCGAACCGCTGAACGAGCAGGGACCGCCAGCCCGCGTCCTCCCAGCTGCAGTACGTCCGCCGAACGTAGCGGGCCATGTCGAAACCGACGTACGGCTGGAGATCGAAACGAGCGGAATCGAACACCATGGCTTCGAGGCTACCGACGGCCCGCCAGCGCAAGATCGCCGCCACGAGCCCCGCGGCGTCCGCGCCCCTGACCGGGGCGCCGCTGCCGGGCAGGATGAGATCGCTCCGGCCGTCGCCGTTGAAGTCGGCGGGCGAGGCCGGCTTCCGCACCGGATGGGTCTGCGGCTCACCGGGATCGGGAATTCCACGGTTCTGCTATCGCGCTGGCTTCCAGGGCTGCCTGGTTCAGCCGGGGGTAGCGACCGGATATGGGAATGTGGACCTTCTTTTAGCGGTGGCCCGTCCTGGCGGGCGCCCGCTCGACCCCGGGTCACGGCCGCCAGAATGAGGCGGGCCGTGACCCGAGGTTTCCACGAGGGTCGGGTGCGGTTCGACGATGCGGTGGTACGCCCTCACCCCCCAGCTCAGGCGCCCTGCATCGGATCCAGCAACCGACATCATCAGATTAGCGCCCGCCTGCGCGGACCGGGCGGCGGGCCCCTCGGTGGTCGGTGGGCGGTACCTCTGCTGCGACGAACGGCGACGGCCACCGTGCAGCAGCCGTCACATCGAACGGCTCACCGTCCTCCCCTCCCGGAGCTTGGCGGCCGCGTAGGACTCCAGCAGGTCGAGATGGCGGACGTTGTAGGCCCACAGCACATGCCCGCAGCAACTCCGCTGCAGCCACAGCGGGCCCGTCACTCCGCGGGCAGCGCACGAACACCCCGTCCAGGACGTCGTACCCGTGTTCGCGGCGATCCCGAAACCGGCCATCCGGGCTCCGACGTGCCTTCCTCCGCCCGGTCAGCCTGGCAGAACCCAGTCCCGTACAGGAACGGCGTTCACCTCTCCCGCCCCTGGCGTCCCCGGACCTGCGACGGAGATCTGGTCGGTGATGTCGAGAATCCCGGAGCGGCTCCGTCCCCGGGGCGAGCGCGGCCAGAATGGGTCGCGTCGGCAGCGAGGAGAGACACGATGGCCAAGTACCTTCTGCTCAAGCACTACCGCGGCGCTCCGGCCCCCGCCAACGACGTGCCGATGGACCGGTGGACGCCGGAGGAGATCTCGGCCCACGTGCAGTACATGAACGACTTCGCGGACCGGCTGAGGGAGACCGGCGAGTTCGTCGACAGCCAGGCGCTCGCCCCCGAGGGCACGTTCGTCCGGTACGGCGGCGAGGGCCGCCCGCCGGTCACCGACGGCCCGTTCGCCGAGACCAAGGACCTCATCGCCGGCTGGATGGTGATCGACGTCGACGGCTACGAGCGCGCCGTCGAGCTGGCCGGGGAGCTGTCGGCCGCCCCCGGGGCGGGCGGCGAGCCGATCCACGAGTGGCTGGAGCTGCGCCCGTTCCTGGTCGAGCCGTCCACCGGCACGGAGTGACCTCTCCGGTGGACGAGATCCTGCTCCGCCGCCTCACGCCCGACGTCCTCGGGATCCTCGTCCGCCGCGGAGCCGACTTCGCGGCGGCCGAGGACGCCGTGCAGGAGGCGCTGGTCGAGGCGGTGCGCGTCTGGCCCGCCGACCCGCCGCGGGACCCGAAGGGGTGGCTGGTCACCGTGGCCTGGCGCAAGTTCCTCGACGCGGCCCGGGCCGACGCCGCGCGCCGCCGGCGTGAGGATCTCGCCGACGAGGAGCCGGCGCCCGGGCCCGCGTCCGCGGCGGACGACACGCTCCGGCTGTACTTCCTGTGCGCCCACCCGTCGCTGACGCCGGCGTCCGCCGCCGCGCTCACGCTGCGCGCCGTCGGCGGGCTGACCACCCGCCAGATCGCCCAGGCCTACCTGGTGCCCGAGGCGACCATGGCGCAGCGCATCAGCCGGGCCAAGCGCACCGTCTCCGGCGTGCGGTTCGACCGGCCCGGCGACGTCGCCACCGTGCTGCGCGTCCTGTACCTGGTCTTCAACGAGGGCCACTCCGGCGACGTCGACCTCGCCGCCGAGGCCATCCGGCTCACCCGGCAACTCGCGGCCGTGATCGACCACCCCGAGGTGGCGGGGCTGCTCGCGCTCATGCTGCTCCACCACGCTCGGCGCGCCGCCCGGACCACGCCCGACGGCGACCTGGTGCCGCTCGCCGAGCAGGACCGCGGTCGCTGGGACACCGGGGCGATCGCCGAGGGCGTCGAGATCCTTCAGGCTGCCCTCGCCCGCGACCGGCTGGGCGAGTTCCAGGCCCAGGCCGCCGTCGCGGCGCTCCACGCCGACGCCCCCACGGCGGAGGAGACCGACTGGGTGCAGATCGTGGAGTGGTACGACGAGCTCGTGCGCCTGACCGGCAGTCCCGTCGTCCGGCTCAACCGGGCGGTGGCCGTCGGCGAGGCCGACGGGCCGCGCGCCGGGCTGGCGGCGCTCGCCGAGCTGGACCCCTCGCTCCCCCGCCACGCCGCGGTGGCGGCCCACCTCCACGAGCGCGACGGCGACCTGGAGACGGCGGCGCGGTTGTACGCCGAGGCGGCGCGGAAGGCGCCCAACCTCGCCGAGCGCGACCACCTGACGCGTCGGGCCGCCCGGCTCAACTCCCGCCGGCGGCGCTGACCCGCTCGGATGACCAAGGCGTGAGCAATCGCGGCTCACCCGTGGTGAAAACGTTCGTTCATCAACCGCGACGCCGGTAAACATTGGCCGCTGCGGGCGCCCGCACTGCGCTAAGTGCCGTTTGGAAGGTGCACATCGGGGGGTACCGGCACCAAGCCACTCTCTTCAGTAGCTAACCGGCATGCAGGAGACGATGATGTCCCAGCCTTCCCAGCAGCAGTCCCCTCCCGGGGTCACCGGCAAGATGGACCCCAAGCCCGACCACGGCGAGGAGAGCTACCGCGGCAGCGGCCGCCTGGCGGACAAGGCGGCGGTGATCACCGGCGGGGACAGCGGCATCGGGCGCGCGGTGGCGATCGCCTTCGCGCGCGAGGGCGCCGACGTCCTGATCTCCTATCTCGACGAGCACGAGGACGCGGCCGAGACCCAGCGGTGGGTGGAGGAGGCGGGCCGCAAGTGCGTGCTGGTGCCCGGCGACGTCGCCGACCCGGCGCACTGCCGGACGATCATCGGCAAGGCCGTGGAGGAGTTCGGCCGGGTGGACGTGCTGGTCAACAACGCCGCGTTCCAGATGACGCACGAGTCCATCGAGGACATCCCCGACGAGGAGTGGGACCGCACGCTGGCGATCAACATCAGCGCCTTCTTCCACCTGGCCAAGGCCGCCGTGCCGCACATGCGGCCCGGAGCGTCGATCATCGGGTCCACGTCGGTGAACTCCGACTCCCCGCCGCCGCAGCTGCTCCCCTACAACGTCACCAAGGCCGGCGTCGCCAACATGTGCGGCTCGCTGGCCCAGATGCTCGCCTCCAAGGGGATCCGCGCCAACAGCGTCGCGCCCGGACCGATCTGGACGCCGCTGATCCCCTCGACCATGCCGGCGGAGCAGGTGGAGAGCTTCGGCCAGCAGGTGCCGCTGGGGCGGCCCGGCCAGCCCGCCGAGCTGGCGCCGGTCTATGTGATGCTCGCCTCCGACGAGGCCAGCTACGTCTCCGGGGCCCGGATCGCGGTCACCGGCGGGCAGCCGATCTTGTGAGCGGCGGCGGGATGGACCCGTACCCGCTGCGGCTCACCGTCACGTCCAAGCCGCTGGTGTTCGGCGGGCACGCGATCGCCCGCCGCCTGGGCAAGCGCGGGATCCCGGACTGGAGCGTCGCGGAGACCTGGGAGTGCAGCGACGTCGAGGGCCTCAGCGGGACGGTGACCAACGGGCCGCTGGCCGGGCGGACGCTGCGCGAGGTGGTCGCCGGGCACCCCGAGGAGCTGATGGGCTCGGGCTGGTCCGGCGAGTACTTCCCGGTGCTGACCAAGTTCATCGACGCGGCCGGGGCGCTGCCCGTGCACCTGCACGCCGACGACGAGACCGCCCGGCGGCTGGAGGGCCAGCGCAACGGCAAGACCGAGGCCTGGCACATCCTGGACGCCGCGCCCGGCGCCACCGCGCTGTGCGGGGTCAGGGAAGGGGTGACCAAGGAGCGGCTGCGTGCGGCGCTGGAAGCCCAGGACTTCGACAGCGTCCTGCGCCGCCTGCCGGTGCGGCCCGGCGAGACGATCTACGTGCCCGGCGGCACCCCGCACAGCTTCGGCCCCGACACGCTCGTCTACGAGATCGAGCAGACCTCCGACATCCAGCAGCACGCGATGCACTGGCAGATGGAGGACGGCTCCCCGGTGGACGACGAGGAGTTCGCCTCCAACATCGACATGCTGATGCGGGAGGTGAAGCCGGAGTCCCGGCCCGAGTTCCGCACCGGACTGAAGATCGTGGTCGGCGACGGGGTGGACCGGACCTTCCTGTGCGCGGGCCCCTACTTCGCCCTGGAGCGCTGGGGCGCGGGGGCGGCGGAGCCGTTGCGGCGCTCCTTCGCCACCGCGCAGATCCTGACCAACGTCGGCGCGCCGGTGCGGGTGCGCGCCGGGCGGTTCGACGAGGAGCTCGGGCGGGCCGAGACGCTGCTGCTGCCGGCCGCCCTCGGCGAGGTCGAGATCGCCGGACCGGCCGACGTCCTGTTCGGGTACCTGCCCGACCTGCGGCGCGACGTCGTCGCCCCGCTCGTCCGGGCCGGGTACGCCCCCCGGCTCATCGCGACCCTGGGCGAGGGCCTGGAGTCCCTCGCCGAGGGCTGAGCGCCGTGGCGGACACGGTGGGGTACGTCGAGGCGAGCGACGGGACGCGGCTGCACTACCGGGAGTCCGGGTCGGGCGCGCCGCTGGTCATGATCCATGGCTGGACCTTCAGCGGCCGCTTCTTCGACCGCAGCGCCGCAGTGCTCGCCGAGCACGCCCACGTCGTCCGGGTGGACCTGCGCGGGCACGGCGACTCCGACAAACCCGAGCACGGGTACCGCGTCTCCCGGCTGGCCAAGGACCTGTTCGACCTGCTGGAGTCCCTGGACCTCGACGGGGCCACGCTGCTGGGCTGGTCGCTGGGGTGCCCGGTGATCTGGAGCTACCTGGAGCTGTTCGGCTCCCACCGGGTCGCGGCGGCGGTGTTCGTGGAGCAGACGCCCCGCCAGTACTACGCGGTGGACTGGAGGTACGCGCACGCGGCGTGCTTCGACGACGCCGCCCTGGCCGCGCTCCAGGCCCAGGTGAGCGCCGACCCGGCCGGGCAGGACCGGCGGCAGCTCACAACGATCATGCTGACCGAGCCGGACGCGGACCAGCGGGAGCTGTTCCTGGCCGAGATGGCCAAGTGCCCGCCGCGGGTGCGCAACGCGGTCATGGCCGACCACACCCGGGCCGACTGGCGCGACGTGCTGCCCACCTTCCGCCTTCCCACGCTCGTCCTGGTCGCCCGCCAGGACCGGGTGTTCGACTGGCGCGGCCCGGCCTGGGTCGGCGAGCACGTCCCGGAGGCGCGGACGGTGTTCTTCGACAACAGCAGCCACGCCCTCTTCCTGGACGAGCCCGACAAGTTCGACCGCGCCGTGGCCGGGTTCCACGCCGGCGTCAGCGGCGACACCTGAGCCGTCCGAGGCGGCCGTCGGGCGTTCAGCGTCGCGCCCGCCGGTCGAACATGCGCCGGTAGGCGGTGGGGGTGAGGCCGAGCTGGGCGGCGAAGTGGCGCCGCATGTTGGCGGCGGACCCGAGCCCGCTGCGCTCGGCGATCTGGTCGATCGGCAGCCCGGTGGCCTCCAGCAGGGTCCGCGCGCGGGTGAGGCGCTGGTCGAGCAGCCACCGCAACGGCGTCGTACCGGTGGCGGCGGTGAAGTGGCGGGCGAAGCTCCGGGGGCTCGTTCCGGCGCGGGCGGCGAGGTCGGCGACCGTCAGGGGGCGGTCGAGATGCGCCGAAGCCCAGTGCAGTACGGGACCGAGGCCGGCCTCGTCGGTCGGCGGAACGGCGGCGTCGACGTACTGCGCCTGCCCTCCGGGGCGGTGCGCGGGCACGACCATGCGGCGTGCCATCCGGTTGGCGACGAGCGCCCCGAGGTCGCGGCGCAGCAGGTGCAGGCACAGGTCGAGCGCCGCGGTGCGGCCCGCGCTGGTGAGCAGGTCGCCGTCGTCGACGTAGAGGACCGAGGCGTCGAACCGCACCGCCGGATGGCGCCGCTGGAAGATCTCGGCGAACATCCAGTGCGTGGTCGCGGGCCTGCCGTCGAGGAGTCCGGCGGCGGCCAGGGCGAAGGCACCGGTGCACAACGACACCATGCGTGCGCCTGCTCGGGCCGCCTCCGCGAGCGCCCCGGTCAGGGCCGGAGGGATCTCGCGATCGGACAGGACGTAGTCGTAGGGCAGCGCCGGGACGATCACCGTGCCGGCTCCGGCCAGACCCTCCAGGCCGTGCCCGGTGGCGGCGGCGAAGCCGAACTGCGCGCGCACGCCGCCCGGCCGCAGCCCGCAGAGGCGCAGCTCGTACCACGGGTCGGCGAGGTCGGGCCGCGGCACGCCGAAGATCTCGTTGGCGAGGCTCAGCTCGTACAGGGGCATGTCGTCGATCATCACGAGGGCGACGGAGCCGGTGCTCATGCGCCGTCACCCTATGGCAGTAATCGTGCGATATGCGGCAGTCCTGCCACTCGTGGCGGTCCGGCCGGTGCTGCCAGCCTTGACGCGCCGGCCTGCG
This sequence comes from Spirillospora sp. CA-253888, assembly GCA_050936435.1. GTDB lineage: Bacteria > Actinomycetota > Actinomycetes > Streptosporangiales > Streptosporangiaceae > Spirillospora. The sequence continues at coordinate 1,839,977 of JBNJMT010000002.1, read as the reverse complement.
GGGACGGGCACGACGGACGTCCCCTCGTACGGCGGCAGCCTCCTTGACCCCGCTCACCTGGAAGGAAGGGACATGACCGGTCCCGTCACCCGCTCCCCCGAACCGCCGGCCCGCGATCCGTGGCCGGTCGTGGAGCTGCGGCAGTACACCCTCCACCCGGGCGGGCGGGATGTGCTGATCGAGCTCTTCGACCGGGAGTTCGTGGAGACGCAGGAGGCCGCCGGGATGCGCGTCATCGGCCAGTACCGCGACGAGGACGATCCGGACCGGTTCGTCTGGATGCGCGGGTTCCGCGACATGGCCGCCCGCCGTAGGGCCCTGACCGCCTTCTACGTCGAGGGCTCCGCCTGGAAGGCCCACGGGAGGGCCGCCGGGGCGACGATGGCCGACTCGAAGAACGCCCTGCTCCTCCGGCCCGCGACCACCGGATCCGGGTTCTCCTTGCCGGTCGGCAGGCCGGGGGCGGGGGCGACCGCGCTTCCGCCGTCCCGCCTGCTGGCGACGATCTGCACTCTGGACGCCCCGGTGGACGAAGGGTTCCTCCGGTTCTTCGACCGGCGGATCGCACCCGTGATGGCCGACACCGGTGCTCCCCCGATCGCCTGCTACGAGACCGAGCCGGGCGAGAACACCTTTCCGCGGCTTCCCGTGCGGGAGGGCGAGAACGTCTTCGTCTGGTTCGCGGTCTTCGGCGACGGCGACCGGCTCCGCGCCCACCTCGACCGCCTGGAGCGGTCGAGCGCGTGGAGCCGGGTCCTCCCGGAGCTGTCGGCCCGCCTTGCGAGTCCCCTGACACGGCTCCGCCTGGCGCCGACGGCCAGATCGCTGCTGCGCTGACGGGAGACGCGGCGGCTTGCCCGGTCAAGCCCGTTCGAAGGTGAGGTCGAAGTCCTTGCGCCAGGTCTCGCCCTGATCCTCGGACGCCTCCCAGCGCCCCAGGACGCGGTCCTCACCGACCTCAGCGACGAAGCGCTGGTGGAAGTCGGGGTCCTCGCGGAGCATGGTCCAGCGCCCGTCGCCGAAGGTCATGGCGAACCGGCGGCACACCCCGCGGTCGTCCTCGTAGAGCGCGACGTAGGCGTCGTCGGGGTCGCTGCGTCCGATGACCAGGGCCATCTGCGAGCGGTCCTCGCCTTCGCCGAGCGCCGTCCGCAGCACGAGCAGCGACTCCGCCAGCCACTCGACGGTGGTCGTGCCCGCCACCCGGACGCCCGGGGGCTCCAGGAACCAGGCGTCCGACAACGTCGTCGTCCATTCGCCGATCAGCCCGTCCAGCTTGCCCAGTTCGGTGTTGCGCATGGCCGTCTCCGATCGGCGCGGGGCTTTCCAGGCCACCCTGGCCCATGGCCACCGGAGAGGCAACGCTCCGGGAACGCGCGGAAGGTCGGCGATGCCGCCCGGCCAGAAAGGTCAAGAGCCTGTCGTTCGACGGGCGCCTCCGTTCGGCCGGTCACCGGTGGCGGCGCGCCCGCAGGACGGTGTCGCGGGTGTGACGCGTCCCGGCGGGCGCGGGGGCGGTCCGCGGGCGGGTCTCGTTGATCAGGACGGTCCAGTCCCCGCCGAGGAGCCCGGCGATCTCGTCCGGCCGGTAGTAGTCGCCGGGATCGATGCCGAGCTCGGTGGGCGGGGGCAGGTCGGCCAGGTCGTGGCCGACGACGAGCAGGGTGCCGCCGGGGGCGACGGCGGCCAGCAGGCCGCGCAGCGCCCTGTGGCCCGGTCGGCGCGGGAGCGGGAAGTACTGGACCGACACCAGGTCGAAGGCACCGGCCGGGGGCGACAGGGCGGTCAGGTCGGCGCGCGCCCACGCCACGCGGCCGGCGACGTCCGCGGCCGCCGCGGCGGCGCGCTCCAGGGCCGTTCGGGAGATGTCGACCGCGGTCACCCGCCAGCCGTGCCGGGCGAGCCAGAGCGCGTCGGCGCCCTCGCCGCATCCGACGTCGAGGGCCTGGCCGGGCGGCAGGTCGGCGGCCTCGGCGACGAGCACGCCGTTGGGCCGGCCGCTGAAGAGCCGGTCGCGGCTGCGGTATCTCTCGTCCCACGACTGGGCGTCCATCGTCCCCTCCTCGGCGGTGGGCGGTGCACCAACCTCCCTTCTCCCCTGGCAGTCTGACAAACTTCTTTGCCGAACCGGCAACGCACGGATGGAGCGGGCGCAGATCGCCGGGCTCGGCACCGTCCTGGCAGCCGATCGCGATCCGACCGGACTCCGGCACTCTGCGGACCGCCTGCCAACACCTTCATATCGCCCGCCTAGCACTCGTGCATCGTGAGGACCACTGTGCCGCGCGCGTCCCGTTCACCTGCCGTGGCTGGCTGAATCGCAGCATGTTGCCGGAAGGGTCGAGGAAGGCGCAGTCGCGGGCGCCGTCGGGCCGATCGATCGGCTCCTGCATCACCTCGGCCCCCGCGGCCTCGATATGCGCGAAGGTGGCGTCGCAGTCGTCGGTCACGAAGACGGGACATCGGTCCGGCAGGTCCTGGACCGTCCGCCGGCCGGGCGGCAGGAGGAAGATCTGCACGTCCGGCCGCGACGGCGGGCCGACGCTCACCGGCCCCGTCGCCTCGGATCCGGCGCGTACCTCGAAGCCGAGCACGTCACGGTAGAAGCCGAGCGCCTCGTCCAGATCGTGGACGGCCAGGGCGCACGACGAGGGCGTGAGGTTCATGCCGGGGCGTCGGCTCATCGCCGTTCCAGGTCGTTGGCGTGGAGCAGGACCATGTCGAGGCCGTGCAGGCGGTCCGGGTCGGTGTCGATGGTGATGTTGGTGATCTTCCCGTCGCCGATGGTGAACGTGAAGACGGCCTTCGGCCGGCCGCGGTGCAGCCAGACGGCCGCCGGAACGCCGTCGACCAGCGCGAGCCGGGCGGCCTGGGCCCTGCCGGCGAAGAACGACGCCACCGCGGGGGCGCCGCGGACCTCCAGCGCCACGGCGTTCGGGTCCAGCAGTTCGAGCAGGGCGTCGAAGTCCCCGTTCCGGGAGGCGGCGAGGAACGCCTCGACGATGTCCCGCTTCGCCGACCGGGCGGCCTCGGACGCCTCCGCCGCGCCCTGCACCCGGCGCCGGGCCCGGCTGGCCAGTTGCCGGGCCGCGGCCGGGGAGCGGTCGAGGACGGGGCCGATCTCGCCGAACGACAGGGCGAAGACGTCGTGCAGGACGAACGCGAGCCGTTCGGCGGGGGTCAGCTTGTCCAGCACCACCATCAGCGCGACGCCCACCGAATCGGCGAGCAGCGCCTCGTCCTCGGGACCGGGCTGCTCGGCCGAACGGGCGTCGGTCTGCGGCGCGGCCGGCTCGGGCGGCAGCGCCCCGGCGGGCTCCTCACGCCGGGACCGGCGCGCTTCGAGCATGTTCAGGCAGACCCGGGCCGTGATCGTGGTCAGCCATCCGGCCAGGTTCTCCACCTGGCCGGTGTCGGCGCGGCTGACCCTCAGCCACGCCTCCTGCACCGCGTCCTCGGCCTCGCCGGGTGAGCCGAGCATCCGGTAGGCCACCGACCGCAGGCGGTCCTGGTGCTCGGCGAACCGCTCGCTCAGCCATTCCTGCTCGCTCATCCGTCACATTCCTTCGTCTCGGCCTGTCATACCAATTGACCGGCGAACCCGCGCCGATGTGACATCCGGCGGTCGCCCCGCCGGTCCAGGCAGCACCCACACCTCGTACAGAAGGAGACGCGCCATGGGAGCGCACGTGATCCCGACCCTGCTCGGCGTCCGCGACATGGAGGCCGCCAAGCGGTTCTACACCGGCGGGCTCGACTTGAAGATCCAGAACGACCACGGCATCTCGGTGTTCTTCGAGTCCGACGGCGTCACGCCCATCGGCCTCTACGCCCGCGAGGGCCTGGCCGACCTGGTGGGCACGGGCCCGGACGGCAGCGGCTTCGGCGGGCTGGTCCTCACCTGCGAGGTCGGCAGCGAGGCGCACGTGGACGAGAAGATGGCGAAGGCCGAGAAGGCCGGCGCCACGATCCTCAAGCCCGCCGCCGCCCTACCGTGGGGCGGGTACGGCGGCACCCTCGCCGACCCGGAGGGCTTCGTCTGGCGCGTCGGCCACAGCGCCCAGGGCTAGGACCGGCCCCTCCGCGAAGCAGTCACCGAGAACAGCCAAGGAGCAGACCGTGAAGTTCCGCGCCCTCGTCGAGCCGCCCGAGCCCATGCGGGGCCTGGAGATCCCGCCCGGGGTGGTGGAGGCGCTCGGCGGGGACGCGCGGCCGCCGGTGACGATCACCGTCAACGGACATACCTGGAAGAGCCGCGTCGCCATCCTGCGCGGCCGTCACCTGCTCGGTTTCAGCAACGCCAACCGGAAGGCCGCGGGCGTCGAGACGGGCGAGGAGGTCGAGGTCGAGCTGGAGCTCGACACCGAGCCGCGCGTGGTCGTCGAGCCCGCGGACTTCGCGCGGGCGCTCGACGACGATCCGGCCGCGCGCGCCGCCTACGACAAGCTCACCCACAGCCGCAAGCGCGAGCATGTGCGCGCCATCGAGAGCGCGAAGAAGCCCGAGACGCGCCGGCGGCGCATCGAGAAGGCCATCGCCGCCCTGCGGGGCTGACACCCGAAAACCCGACTCCGCCGGCCGAACGACCGCCGCGCGGAGGATCGACCCTGCCCACCTGAAGGGACCGATGTGTCGAAGTACCTCAAGACCGCTCTGTACTGGTTCCTGGCCCTTGAGTTCGCGCTGGGAGCCGTGACCAAGTACTGGCCGGGCGACACGATCTTCAGCACGGACTACGCCGTGAAGTTCGCCGACTGGGGCTACCCCACCTGGATGCGCTTCGTGGTCGGCGCGCTGGAAGGCGTCGCCGCCGTCCTGCTGGTGATCCCCGACCGGCGCACGCGCTTCCTGGGAGCCGTGACCCTGATGTTCGTGCTCACCGGCGCGGTCACCACCCACATCGTCAACCGCTCCCCGGCGGTGGAGAGCTGGGCCGCGCCGACCCACCTGGTCATCATGGGCGTCCTCGCGCTGGCCAACTGGCCCGCCGACTGGCGCCGCCTCCTGCCGACGGTCCGAACGCCACATCTGACGAAATGACGGTCCGAGGGCCGACCGCCGCCGACCGAGGCGACCGGCCGCGCCCTCGACCTACAAACATCCCATTACCCCTGGGGAGATCGCGGTTGCGGTTCATGGCCGTAACGCACATCGCCCCTCCGGCGAAGAAGGCGCGGGACCGGTGACCCCTGCCGCTTCCTCTCGTTGATCACGATGAAGGTGGTCTGGTGACGGGAGATGTCCATGGCGGACGTGCGGGCGACGGTCTGGGGAGACGGCGCGATCTCGGCGGTGTTCGTACACGGGATCTTCAGTTGGGGATTCGACGAGCTGTACGGATTCGGCAACCAGCGACCGCTGGCAGACGAGTTCCGGCTGGTCATGATGGACCGGCGCGGCCACGGAGCGAGCCCGGACATCGAGGGCGGCGACTACGAGGTGGACGCCGACGACATCACCGCCCTCCTCGGGGACGGAGCCCATCTGGTGGCGCACTCCTACGGTGGTGCGGGCGCGATGCTCGCCGCCGTGCGCTGCCCGGATCTGGTGTGGTCGCTGACGTTGATCCAGCCCGGCACCCTGCGTCCCGCGGCCGGACATCCGGTGGTGGATCAGGCACTGGAGCGCGCTCGTGCGGGCACCGCCGAACTGCCGGCCGAGATGACCCCGCAGGAGTACCTGCGGGCGTCCACCGGGGGCATCGGGATGCCGGTGCCGCAGGCCACGCCGGAGCGGCTGCGGGCGGTGCGCACCGCGATGCGCGAACGGCCCTGCTGGGACGCCGACATTCCGCTGGGCCCGCTCGCCGACGCGCCCTGGCCCAAGCTGATGATCTCGGGTACCTGGGAGGACGCCCCGGAGCTCTACCGCCGATATGCGGGCGAGCCGCTGATCGCCGCCGCAAAGTTCATCGCCGACCGGATCGGCGCGGGGTACCTGAAGGTCCCCGGCTACTACCCGCAGGTCCAGCAGCCCGGCCCGGTCAACGAGGCGCTGCGGACGCTGTGGCGGCGGACCGAAGGCCGCCCCGAGCAAAAGTGATCTCGGCAGTCCCTGTTTCCGGGGAATGCGCAAAGTCCTCGGCCCAGGTCGAGCGCGTAGGAGTGCGGTGACGGACGTGTCGGCGTCCGAGATGGAAGGACTTGAAGCACCGGCTCGCTGTGAGCGACTGTTCACGGCTCGGCCTTGGCTGATGGGGTTCGCCGGTGTGGCGGTAGTGGTGCAGCCGGTGGCACACCGGCCCGGCCACCGACACCCGTCCGCCCTGGTCGCCGCCGTGCACCCTCACCTGCGGCCGCTGCCCCCGGCCGGCTCCAGGAGCGGCCTTGAGGCGGTCTGAGTCCTTGACCGGTCCCGTCCTCCCAACAGATCCAGGCGCCCAAGTCGCCCACCGTGGTTCCACGGTCGGCCACACCTGCTGCTTCCACACTTCGACGGCCTCACCGTCGCGCTCAATGACGCGGCGGCCGGGGACCTGCACCCACCAGCCGCCTCGGCGCAGCAGCAGCGACACACCGGCCAAGCAGTAGCCGATCCTGAACAGCTCCTCGATCAACGCGACCATCCCGGCAGGGTGCGGCTCTTCCGTAGGGGCCCGATCAAGCTGGACGGATGGGGCACTGAGAACGAGCCGCACCCACTTCCCCGTCAGCTCAGTTGCTGGGCCAAGCCGATGAAGACGCCCTCGGGGCCGCGGACGTAGCAGAGCAGGTAGCTGTCCTCGAAGCGGACCACATCGCCGACGAGCTCACCGCCATACCGGCGCAGGCGGGCGACGGTGTCCCCCAGGTCGTCGACGGCGAACATGACCCGATGCATGCCCAGCGTGTTGTGCGGCTGGTGACGCTGCCCGGCGTCGAGCGCCTCAGGCGTCTGGTACTTGGCTAGCTCCAGCCGGCTGTGGCCGTCGGGGGTGCGCATCATCGCGATGTCGCAGCGAACACCTTCGATCCCGACGGTACGGCCCGCCCAGGGGCCTTCGACCTGCGCCTTCCCCTCCAGCTCCAAGCCGAGCTCGGAGAAGAAGGCGACGGCGGCGTCCAGGTCGCCGACGACGATGCCGACGTTGTCCATCCGCTGAACCGCCATGATGGTCCTCCCTCGTAGCCTCACGCGGCCCGCCTTGGCCGCTGATGCCCCTGGGACGGAGCCGGCGCCGCATTCTCGACACGCAGAACCGACCTGATTTCCAGAAATCTGATTCTGGCCGCCTCACGCCCCAGGGACGCCCGCGCCTCCTTGTGACGAGGATGCAGCTCGGACCTAGCTGACCTGCGCGGATGGCTCACGGAGGTCGAGCCACACCCATCCCGGCAAGCGCCCACCGCTGGTCACCGGCCCAGCCGTGGGCGACCGGGCCACCATTCAACCCGGCCTCCAACTGCGCGAACTGCGCCTGCCCCTTATGTGCCCGGCCCGCGGTCGACTCGCTGGCTTCAGGTGCGCAGGATCGCCGGGACGCTGGTCGACCGTGTGCGCGACCACGCCCACGTCGACATGTTCGCGCGGCGTCGACAACGTCGACGCTCACGATTTTGCCGCTGCCGCCCGCGCTGGGCTGCGCGCTGTCGCAGGAACCGTGATCGGCGGTGTGCCCTGCCATGCGGTCGAGGAAGCGCTCGGCCTCCGTCACGCCGACGACTCGGGCACTAGCACACCGCGCGTGCGGTCGGCCGTTCAGCTCTACCTACGCGCCCCCTGACTGGCACAGCCCCCACTCTTCGCACCTGATACCCGCCGCGCCGTGCCCACCATGCAGGAAGGACATACCCCGTGGCTCTTGTCGCCTCCGAGGCGCGGGCCGCCGGCACCGACACGGGCGATGAGGCGGGAAGCCCGGCCGCCGCAAGCTCATGCTGATCCGCACTTCCGTGCCGGTCGCCGTCGGCGCTCTGGGGTGTTCCATCACGGCGAGGGCCGCCCCGCTCGAGGATGCTGAGCCGTTAACTGACTCTCTGAACTCGTCTCCTGTTGACCTGTTGTGTTCAGACCAGAGCCCGGACAGGGCGGGCGGGGCGGGCTCGTCGCCGTCTACGCCTGTACGGCGGTCTCGGGCAGGAGGTCCGGCAAGGGTGTGTCGGCATCGGCGAGCAGGCGCTGGTCGGCGGGCTGCTCGGTCGCGACGAGGGCGCGGAGGTGGTCGGCGGCGCCCCAGTTGTCCATGGTCATGGCGGCCACGGGGACGCCTTGGTCGAGCCAGAAGGCGGTGAAGCCCGGGGTGTCGAAGTCGCCGCGGGTGATGACGCGGTCCCAGCCGGTGGGGTTGCCGACGTATTCGAGGGTGGAGCCGTACTGGGTCGAGAAGAAGTAGGGGACGTGGTCGATGGTCACGGGCTCGCCCAGCAGGGTGGCCGCGGCGGCGGTGCCTTGGACCACGGCGTTGTCCCAGTGCTCGATCCGCACGGGGTTCAGGTAGCGCGGGTGCTGGTGCCGGGCGACGTCGCCCGCCGTCACGGCCGCGGGGTGCGAGGTGCGCAGGTGCTCGTCGGCGATGATGCCGTCGTGGACGCGCAGGCCGGCGGCCTCGGCGAGGTCGGTGTTGGGCACGCCGCCGACGCCGACGATGACGAGGTCGGCCGGGATCAGGCGTCCGGTCGTGGTCCGGACGGCTTCGACGGTGCGCGTCCCGAGGACGGCGTCGACGCCGTCGCCGGTGAGCAGGTCCACGCCGTTGTCGCGGTGCCGGCGGGCGAACAGGTCGCCTATCTGGCCGCCCAGCACGTTGTACAGCGGCGCGGGCAGCGGGTCGATGACGGTGACGCGCTTGCCGAGGGCGCGGCCGGCCGCCGCGAGTTCGGAGCCGATCCATCCGGCGCCGATGACGACGACGCGGTCGGCCGTGCGGAGCGCCGCGCCGAGGCGGTCGCCGTCGTCGCGGCTGCGCAGGTGGTGGACGCCGTCGAGGTCGGCGCCCGGCAGGTCGAGGCGGCGGGCGCGGGCGCCGGTGGCGATCAGTACCTGCGCGAACGCGAACTCGGCGCCGTCGGCCGTCCGCACGCGCCGGGCGTCGAGGTCCAGGTCGGTGGCGGGCGCGCCCAGGGCGAGGGCGACGTCCTGGTCGGGATAGAAGCCCGGCTCCAGGACGTCGAGTTCGCCGGCCTCGGTGGTGCCGAGGAGGCGTCCCTTGGAGAGGGCCGGACGCTCGTAGGGCAGGTGGGGCTCGTCACCGACGAGGGTGATCGGCCGGTCGTAGCCGTGGTCGAGGCGCAGGGCCTGTGCGGCCTTCGCTCCGGCGAGGCTGGCTCCGATGATGACGACGCCGGGATCGGCGGGCATGGCGGTACTCCTTAAGGGGTTGGATATGCGCAGGTGAAGCGGGCTTTTGGCGTACGCGAGGGGTCAGACGACCTCAAGGTTGGCCATCATCCCCATGTCCTCGTGCTCGGCGTTGTGGCAGTGGAACAGGTAGCGGCCGCGGTAGCCGTCGAAGCGGGTGATGATCTCCGCCGACTCGCCCGGCCGCAGCGCGACGGTGTCCTTGAGGCCCGCGTCGTGGGGCGCGGGCGCCCGGCCGCCGCGCGAGAGCACCCGGAAGCCGACCAGGTGCAGGTGGATCGGGTGGTGAACGTCGGCGACCAGCCGCCACACCTCGACATCGCCGAGGCGGGTGGTGACGTCGGGGCGGGCGGGGTCGAACGGCAGCCCGTTGATCAGCCATCCGTGCCGGCCGCTCATGCGCCCGGCGCGGAAGGAGAACTCGCGCACCCTGGCGGCGTCCGACCGCCGCCAGGTCGGCAGGTCGTCGGACAGGACGCGCGGGACGCGGCTGCCGTCGGCGGCCTTGCGCGCGACCCGGAAGGCCATCACGTCGCGGGTGCGGCCGGAGCCCAGCCGGTTGACGATCCTGACGCGGCCGCCGACCGGGACGCCCGAGAAGTCGATGACCACGTCGTGGCGTTCGGCCGGCGCGGTCGGCAAGGTCCGGTGGACGACCGGCGCCGCGAGCAGCCCCTGGTCGGCGCCGATCTGGACGAGGTCGAGCCGGCGCCCGTCGTCGGCGACCGCTTCGAGTTCGTAGTGCCGGGCGTTCGAGGCGTTCAGGACGCGCAGCCGGTAGCGGGCCGCGTCGACCTCGTGCACGGGCCAGGGGGCGCCGTTGACCAGGATCACGTCGCCGAAGACCCCGCCGAGGTAGGCCTCGCGGACCCCCGGGCGCTTGCGCAGGGTGGGGTCGAGGGAGGGGTAGGCGAGGGCGCCGTCGCCGTCGAACGCGCGGTCGGCGATCATGAGGGGCAGCTCGCGCGGCCCCGACGGGAGGCCGAGCGCCTCCTCGGCGTCGTCGCGCACGATGTGCAGTCCGGCGAGGCCCATCCAGATGGCGGGGGCGGTGAAGTCCATCCGGTGGTCGTGGTACCAGAGCAGCGTCGGCCGCTGGTCCAGCGGGAAGGTGTAGTCCCGCGTCAGGCTGGTCCGCACGGCCCGCGGATCGTTCATGGTGTGCCCGGCGCCGTGGCCTCCGCCGTGGGCGGTGTCCTTCCACCCCTTGGGCAGGACGAGGTCGGTGGGGTACCCGTCGGACTCGGCCGGGGTCCGTCCGCCGTGCAGGTGCACGACGGTCGGCACGGGCAGCTCGTTGCGGTGCGTCACGGTCACCGGTCGACCGCGGCGCGACTCGATGGTCGGCCCCGGAAAGGTGCCCTCGTAGGTCCACGCCGGCGTCTTCACGCCGGGCAGGATCTCCAGCGTCGCCTCGCGCTGCGTGATCTCGTAACGGTCGACCCCGCCCGAGGTGCCGGTCGGCGCCAGCACGGAAGGGATCGGCAGCGGCACCTGGAACGCGGGCGGCAGCGGCACGCCGCTGCGCAGTTCGGCGCCGGTGACCGACGGGCGACGGGACAGGGCGGCCGCGGTGGACAGCCCGGTGGCCGCCATCGCGCCGAGCGCTCCGCCGATGCCCAGCACCCGGCGCCTGCTCATGCCACGGGGACGCTCGGGCTCGTCGTCGTACCGTTCACTCATCGTCGGCCTCCTCGGTCCGCACCTGTCCACGCCGGAGGGACCGGCACCAGAGGGAGACGAACAGCATGAGGAGCGCGGCAACGGTCAGCACCCCCAGCGGGAAGTGCAGCCACAGCGCTCCGTCCATTCCGGCGAAGTACTGCACCGTCTCGGCCAGCACCAGCGCCAGCGTGGCGAAGAACGGCCACGCCCGGCGCAGCCGGACCCAGGCGACGATCGCCACGACCAGCTGCAGGTAGCCGACCGAGGTGGTGATGTCGGCGCCGAGCGTGTGCCAGCGCAGACCGTCGTAGTCCCCGCTCATGTACATCCCGGCGAACACCGGCTGACCGAAGATCGCAACCGCGTGCGCGGTGACGACGGCCCGCAGCGTCCACCCGATGGGGCCGGTCCGGGAGGTCGTGCCGAGCTCGTTGGCCGCGGTGACCATAGGGCGTCCTCCCCGCTCTGTTCTCGATTCGCGGACGCCCCCGACGTTATGATCCGGAAGTTATTCTGTCTAAGATCAATATCGCTATGCGGTTATGTTCGCGGTGTCATGATCGAGAAGGGGAAGGCCCGTGGACCTGAACACCCTCAAGCAGTTCCTCGTGGTGGCACGGCTGGAGCACCTCAGCCGCGCGGCCGACGAGCTCCGCGTCGCCCAGCCGTCGCTGAGCCGCACCATCGCCCGCCTGGAGGGCGAACTCGGCGCACCGCTGTTCGACCGGGTCGGCCGGCTCCGGTTGAACGACGCCGGAAAGCTCTTCCGCGCCCACGTCGAGCGCGCCCTCGGCGAGCTGGAGGCGGGGCGGCGGGCCGTCGCCGAAGCCACCGACGAGGGTTTCGGCAGCGTGCGGCTGGCGTCGGAGACCTTCCTGACCCTCACCGGACCGCTCGCGGCCTACAAGCGGGCCCATCCCCACGTCGAGGTCGAGCTCCGGCAGATGTCGACCGAGGAGATGGCCCGCCACCTGCGCACCCAGGACATCGACCTCTGCGTCGCCTCGCAGCCGGTCCCCGCCGAGGGCCTGGAGTCGGTCCGGTTGCTCGACGAGCCGGTGTGGCTGGCCACGCCGCTCGACCATCCGCTGGCGGGCCGCGCCTCGGTGGGCGTCGACGAACTCGCCGGCGAGCCCTTCGTCACCGCCCGCAGCGGGCACTGGCAGCGCCGCCTCCTCGACCGGCTCTTCGCCGCCAGGGACCTCACTCCGAAGATCGTCTGCGAGGGCGACGAGCCCGGTTCCATCGCCGACCTGATCACCGCCGGACTCGGCATCGGCCTCGTCCCCGCCTTCGCCCGGCGCACCGCCGCCCTCGCCCCCGTCGCATGGATCACCGTCGAGGACCCCGGATGCCGCCGCACGGTCCGCCTGTTCTGGGGCGCCGACAACCATCTGTCGACCGCCGCCCGCCTGATGCGCACCACGATCACCGGCTGGGACTGGACGACCGGCGAAGCGCCGGACAAGCGATGACGGACCGGCCGCCCTGACCGACGGCGGGGATGGCGCGAATCGAGGGGCGGCCGTCATTGCGGCCATGCCGCCGCCGGAGCAGGCTCGTAGGCGCGCGGCGGCGCCGGCCGTGGGCACCGTGCCCGCCGCGCGCCACTCCCCCGTCCCAGAAAGGTCGGCTCATCATGTCCGGATTCGAGGTGCGTTTCCCCGCCACCGAGGTCGCGCTCAACGCTCGGCGGTTCGTCGAGCGGATCGAAGCGCCCTTCCTGGCCAACCACTGCCTGCGCGCCTACCTGTTCGGCGGCGCCGTGGCCGCACAGGAGGGGTTGAAGGCCGGTGACGACTACGACGACGAGCTGCTGTTCCTGTGCTGCGTCCTGCACGACGTCGGGCTGACCGACGAGGGCAACGGGGACCAGCGCTTCGAGGTCGACGGCGCCGACCTGGCCGTGCGGTTCCTGCGGGAGCAGGGCGTCGACGAGAAGCGGCTGGAGGTGGTGTGGGACGCGATCGCGCTGCACACCTCACCGGGGATCGCCGGCCGGAAGGGGCCGGAGGTGGCGTTCGCCCAGCGGGGCACCGTCCTGGACGTGGCGGGCGATGGGGTCGAACTCCTGCCTCCGGGGTTCGCCGAGGAGGTGCACGAGCGGTTCCCGCGCCTCAATCTGGTGGAGGGCCTGGCCGATGCCATCGTCGGGCAGGTCCTCGCGAACCCGGCCAAGGGCGTGCCCGTGACGTTGCCGGGCGAGCTGGTCCGCCAGCGCGTGCCCTCGGTGCACATGCCCACATGGGCGGACATGGCCGAGTCCTCGCCATGGCGTGACCTGGAAGCCGGATGAGTCGGCGGAACGACCGGCATCGGTGACGGGGGCCCTTGCCCCCCTTCGGGCCCTCGTCACCAGCCGAATTCAGGCGGACCGACGACCGCCGCCCCGGCTCGGACGGCCAGCCACTCCACCCGCCGCTGGTCTCCGGGACGGGAGTGGACGAAAACGGTGTGGTCGGCGGCGGGTTCTTCGCAGTAGATGTCGCGGCTGTTGCACACGATCTGAAGCTCGGCGTACTTGTGCTCTTCGGCGAGATCCAGGTCGGGTACGGCGGGCCAGTGGACGTTGTGCCACAGGACGTGACAGCGCCCGATGGCCATGCCTGCGCGGAGCGCCTCCGCCGCCTGCTCGAACGACTCCAACTTCAGTGACACCTCCACTGGAAGTCCGGATCCCCCTGGCCCGGACGAAGTGCTCTGGGCATCGGGGAACGCGGCGGCCAGTCGCTCCAGAACGGATTGGGTACGCGCCCATGCTTCCAAGTAACACCAAGTGGGGTCGTATCGGGAGGCGAGGGACAACAACCGTCGTGCCACGTCCAGCGCCTGGGAGAGGTCGGCCGTTCTCAGCACCGGCCAGGCATGAGTGTTTCCCACGTGCGCATCCTGCCCAAGGTCGGTCACCGAAGGCCACCGGGCCGCTTCAGAGCCACGACCTGACCCGCTCATTGCCGCCCCACAGGATGGGACACGGCCCCGCCGCCGGATTTGGGAGCGACGGCAGGCGATTCCACCTGGCGCCCCGCACTGATCAAGTTTCTCTTCCCTTTCGGGAACTCGAAGCCCGTTCGGACTGTCAAAAGAGGACCACAAGAGAGAGGGGATCGGCGATGGGCGGGGCTTTCCTGATCGCGACCTTGATCGTGATCTGCACCTTCGCCTTCATGGCGATCGTGGTCATCATCCTGGTGAACAAGAGCCGGTCCGCCGCGCACCGCGCCGGCTACCAGGCCTGGCGGTCCATGCACGCGGGCGGCCGCACCTCCGGCTCCGGTCACGGCTCCACCACCGGCTCCAGCTCTTCCGGCTCCGGCTCTGGTTCCGGTTTCGACTACGGCGGCGTGGCCGGCGACGGCTATAGCAGCAGCTACTCGTCGTCCAGCGACAGTTACAGCAGCTACTCCTCCAGTGACAGCAGCAGCTCCAGCTCATCCTCCAGCGACAGCTCCTCCAGCAGCTGGTGACGACCGGTTCCGTGGCGGGAGCGTTCCCGCCACGGAACCGGCACCGGCGGTCATCGGGATGGGGCGCTCCTCCGGGCTCAAGCCCGGTGCGTCAGAACGGCTTGGACGCCATGGCGCCGATCGGCCAAGTCGATCGAGGTACCAGGGGCCGGGCGAGGCACCTCCGCATCGTGGTGGGGAAGCAAGAACATGCTTTCCAGCAGCGGTGAAAGGTCGGCGGGCAGCTCGGCGGAAGCGGCTAGGCAGTCGTCATCGAAGCGGTAGGCGATCCGAGTCCCGTGCAGGTCGGAGACTTCCAGCGCTTCAAGCGGCTGCTTGATGCCGGTCCGACCGGAAACCTGCCGATGGTGTCGCCCGCCGCGCCAGACGTCCACGACAACATCGGAGCACAGGGCTGCGACCATCGCCATGCCCCATCGGCGCACCGGGCTCGGACCGCCCATCAGCACCGTCGTCATCTCCGTGACGGCGGGGAGGCCGCCGGGACGCACCGGCTCCACCGGTAGCCCCGGCCCGTTGTCCTGCACGGCGAACGACCGAGGGCCGTCGATCTCGACCCGCACTCGGAGAGGTTCCGCAGGAGCCGCTTCGACCAGGGCGTCCTGGACCGCCAGTGAGAACGCCACGGCCAGAAGGGCGGGATCTTCGCGCTTCACCCCGAAGAACATCTGTGGGCGGCGGCGGACCGCTTCGAGTCCCTCAAGCGCTGTGATTTGGGACGCGTCGTAGGCCATCCACCATCCTTTCACGGCAGGCCCGCCTCGTCCCGTTCTCAGCCAGAGCGGTCCGGCGAGCATCCCGCCTGTTCAGTGTTGCGCACCGCCGTCACCTGGTAACGCGTCCGCAGTTGACTGGCCGCCAGCTCCACACTTGGTCTCGCACAGCGGGCCCGCACCGCTCGACCACACTCGTACTCTCTCGTCGCCAGATCGCCATCCTCTGAAGGCTGAGCACTCGGCTGACAGGACTGTCCGTACTGAAGCCCATAGTTGCTGCCGCGAGACCCTGACAGCGTCACGGCAGCTTGATTCGCCTCACGAGTCCGTCCCAGTCACGGCGGTCCACGATCAGTACCGGACCGGTCGGATGCGTGCTGTCGCGCACCGCGACGTTCTCTGGAAATGAGGCGACCTCGACACAGGTGTTACCGCCGCCGCTGTGGCTGGACTTGCGCCACCGGGCGTTCGCAAGGTCGATCATCGATCCGCTTCACTCCTGTCGGCGAGCCCGGTGATGAGGTTCGCACTCGCCTCTACCGAAAGGGCCTTGGCCGCCAGGTGCTCCCAGGCGGCATTGATGCGGGCCACCTCGGTCGCGCTCTCCGGATAAAGATCGCCGAAGGGGCCTTCCGAGTAGGGTACATCCGGGATGAATTGGTCCACATAGGACAGGATGATGAAAGCCCCGTCCACGCCTGGATGGCCTCCGGCCGTCAGCGGCAGCACCTGCACGGTGATGTTCGGCCGCCGCAGGCAGTCGCGAAGGTAGCGGAGCTGCCGCCCCAGGACCTCCGCCCCGCCGATCTGCCGCAGCAGCACGCTCTCATCGATGATCGCGTGCAGTTCGGGAGCGTCGTGCCGGCCGAGCAGCGTGCGGCGTGCCATGCGAGCCTGCACCCGTCGTTCGATGACCTCTGGGGCATCGGTCGGCCGCGCACCGGCGATCACGGCACGGGCGTAGTCCTCGGCCTGCAGCAGGCCGGGCATCACCTGCGGCTGCCAGTCACGGATGCGCTGGGCGTCATGCTCCCAGGCGACGTAGGAACCACTGAAGACATCTCCGTAGGCGGTCCACCATCCGCGCTGCCTGGCCTCCTGGCGCAACTCGACGAGCCTGGCCCGCTGATCCGAACCGGCTCCGTAGAGGTCGAGCGCCGCCTTGAGATCGGACTCCTTCGGCGTGGTGGTCCCGCTCTCGATCCGGTCGAGCTTCGCCCGGCTCCAGCCGAGCTGCTCGATCGCCTGGACATGCGTCAGCCCGGCCTCCTCGCGAAGCTCGCGAAGTTCCCGGCCGAGCCGTCGCTGCCTCATGGTGCCCATGCGCGCAGTATCCCACCAGCGTCCGCAGACGCCAGATGAAGCCAGCACACTACTCTTGCGCAACTCACTAGAAATCTGCGGACCGCAGTTTTACACTGCGTCAGAGAGTCATAGCGGTGGGTCATCGATTGATCGCGAAACGCCGCAGTGCCCATCGAGAGAGCCGATGCGGGCGGATGTTCCTCGCGCGTACACGACAGGCGAGCGGGACCGTCGGCGACGCCTTTGGCAGCCGGTCCGCCTCGGAGGCCGTCCAAGCCGGTCGGCCATGCACGGAAGGAGCATCCAGCGCGCTAACGAGAAGTCAAGGCGGCCCCGAAGCCTGTAGCCGAAGACAGGCTCCGGGGCCCGGGACCGGACTGCTAGGAGGTCCAGCCCGTGCACCACCCTACGAACTCTCGCCCTGTTCAGGGCGAGCCCCATGTCCCTCTTTTCACTCTGGCGGGTGAGGACTCACGCGCAGCGCCCTCTCCCACTCCTTGGCCCACCGCCGAACTCGACCCGGATGTTGTACTGGCCAGCCTCCACCGGCGGTTCCCTTCCCACCGCTTCTGGTTCGGGGAGCACACTGGCGAGTACTGGGCAATCGATCGCCGCAGGCCCGACACAGACAGGCTCTGGGAAGCGCGCGATCCCGAGGCTCTGGTCTGCGAACTAAGCCGCGTCCCTGTCGCACCCGTCATCCGTCCGGGGCTCAGGACGGCAACCGCCCCTCAGGCGGCCACCCCGCTTCCCCGCCGAGCCGTGCTCCCAGCCCGCTCCCAGAGTCGTGCCACGACGGACGCGCACGCGGCCGTCCCCTCGCGGCTGGAGACGGTGCCGTCGCCTCCCTCCGGTAGAGGACGGCACCGCACCGAGCGCAAGGGATTCCTCCCGCGCCTGCTCAGGCTGGTGCTTGGAGGACAGCACGACCGCCCCGCCCCACGTTCACCAGCCCCGGTTTCACCGGCAGCATGCGGGAGGGCCTGATGGCCGCTCACAAACCGACCGACCTCCCCTACGGGGGCTTCTGCGCATGGCCCCTCCCGCCCGACAGGAGTTGCGCCTCCATCGCGCGTTCCGAGCTCGGAACGCTCATGCTGGCCATGGGCTTCCCGGAGACCAGCATCGACAACGCGCGGCTGGCGGTCAGCGAGCTGGCCACCAACGCGTTCCGGCACGCCCACAATCCCGAGCCCCGACGCCCGTCGGTGGCCGCCGAACTGGCGGTGTGGGCTCGCTCGACCCCCCGTCCCCAACTGGTGGTCTCGGTGTTCGATCTCAATCGGCGCGCCCTGCCCCGTCCCGGAGGGCAGGATCTCCTGGCAGCGTGCGGGCGCGGCATGGAGATCGTCGAAGCAGTCACCGCCGGGTGGGGCGCACACCCCAGCAGATCCCGGCTCGCGCCTCGCCCGCGACGCGGCAAGGCGGTCTGGATGGTGTTCCCGCTTCCCGCCTCCTGGCCGACGCCGGGCGAGCCGATCTTCCCGACGGTCGCGGCGCAACGGCTGGCCGTCAACCTGGCGGCACGCGGCGTTCCCGCCCGCCGGTTGAGCACCGGTACCGGTCCCTCGCTGGTGACCGCCGCATCCGTGCAGGTCATGGTGTGCCCGGACGCGTTCCTGTGGAGCGCCGCCGGAACCGATCACCGCCACCCGCTCATCGACCTGCAGGAGACCACCGAACGCGTGGTCGAGACGCTGGAACGCATCGGCTGTCCGGCTTCCGACTGACCGCCGACCGGCCTCGGGCGGCCTGCTTGGAAGGGAGAGGCCGCCCGAGGCTCCCAGGGGCAGGGACGCGACACCGTCTCTCGCCGCCGCCCATCTCACACATGCCCGTTCCGAACGGAGACGTGTTTGTCCGCCACCCAAGCCGAGTTCCATGCCCGCCTGGCTCTGACCGTCCAGGCCGCTGAATCCTCAGCGATGCGCGCCGACCAGCAAACCGTCGAACGCGCGGTCCAGCACCTCGCCGAGACCGAGCTGCTGGACAAGGCGTCAGCCGAGTTCCTCCGGGAGTCATCACGCATGGTGGTGGGCCTGTCCGCCGCGCTGAACGCCGTCCTCGACGTCCACCAGGCGATGCTTCACCCGGACGGAAGCGATGTCGGCTGCCGCGAATGCGGAACCGCCGCCGCCTCCTGCCGCACGCTGAAGCAGATCGCGCACACGTTCACGCTCCACCGGCTGCGGCGGCTACCGTGCGTCGACGCGGCCGAGGCATGGCGCCGCGCGCGAGCCCGTTACCGACCATCCGACAGCAAGGAGGTGGCGTCCCTCGTCACAGAGATCTCCGGCGCGTTCGTCGTCCGGAGTCTGGCGGTCACGCTTCCTTCCCCGCCGGCACGTGTGGGCCCCGGGTCCGAGCGCGTCCTGGTGGTGGACAAGCTCACCGGGCAGGTCGTGGTGTGGCCCCTCATGCCGGAGGCCGCCCTGGCGGCGAGCTATGCCCGGTACAGGAAGGGACAGTCGACGATCCCGCTCGAAACCGACGGGCAGTACGCCGTCTCTCCCACCGATGCCGCCTCTGCCAACAGGCGTTTCGCGACGATGTTGCCGTGGTGGATGAGATTGGATCGGCTCAACTGGTGGCGGTCGCGCCCGGAGAGGTGCACTCCTGTGTTCCAACGGCTGCGGAGGCGGTGATCCTGGGCGAACGCGGCTGCAGCGGCTGCGACGATCGGGCCGGGCGCGTTCCTTCCGGTGCTCAGGGGCGTGGCTGCGGCTCGTGCAGCAGCCTCAGGGCGCGGACCTGCCGGGAGGCCAACGGAAGCAATACGAAGACCAGCAGCCCGGCGCTGCGCACCGCAGTGGCGTCCCAGCGGTCCGTACCGGTGCGACTTGCCCACCGAGGTCGGAGAGGCAAGTGATGGCAGTCAGGGGCCCGGAACTGAGGCTGGTGAAAAAGCGGACAATGGCGTACCGGGCGCGAGCTGGTTCGGTTTGAAGGGAACGAAGGCCGCCGCGCCGAGGCGTCGCCGGTGGAGGCTGAGGTGCATCCTGAGAGCGGTCGCGTCCGGAAAGTCATAGAAAGACGCTACTGTCTGCCAGATGGAGAACGCGATCCCCCGCGGCGACTGGTACGAGGCCGACGAATTTCGTGAGTTGGTGCAGCAGCTCGCCACGCTGGACCTGGGCGGTTGGAGCCTGGAGGAGTTCGAGCACGCCACTGCGGCGCTGGACTGGGAGCTGCAGGAGCCCGACGACATCGCAGGGCAGGTCTGGCGCCGGTTCGCCCCGCGCAAGGGCCCCTGGGGCGGGTACGCCACCCTGGTCGCCGATGCCGCGGACCCCGACCGGATGCGCAGGCTGAACGTGCGCCTCGTCGACCTTCCCGCCGAGGACGTCTCGGTCATCGCCGGCCATGTCCGGGCCGCCTGGTGGGTGATGGAAGAGGAGCTCGGCCCGTCGACGATGTGGGGCGGCGACGCCGACCCGTGGATGTTGTGGGTGCGTCCCGGCACCAGCTTCATCGTGCGGTCGCATGACGGGGGTGAGATGAGCTTCGAGCTGCTGAACACCGCCACCGACGCCGATGCCGCCGGACGAGGCGACTCCCGCGGCGCGTGGCGCGCCGCCGACCCGGCCGACCTGCCCTCCGCAGCGTCGACCGGCCCCGCCACCGATTGGGCCGAGGTGCAGAAGCGTCTTTACACGGCGCTGCACTCCCTCAACTACGACGCCCCGTTCTTCCCCGGCATGTTCACGCTGCACCTGGCGTCGGCCCACGATCCCAAGCGCTTCGTCCAGTGCTGGAGCCACGGCCTGAGCCTGGTCGTCGAAGCCACCGGCTACATGCACCACCCGGATCTGGCCGACCCGGACCGCCTGACCCAGAACGGCTGGAAGCCCTCCCACTCGCTCTGGCAACGCCGCTTCCCCAATGCCATGGACGACCGCGAGCACGCCAGGACCGCCGCCCGCATGATCGTCGATGAGCTCCGGCACCTGGGCATCGATCTGGCCGACCTCGTCTACAGCGGCACGATGGTCGGCCGTGGGCGCCACCTCCACCTCGATCTGCCGGGACTGGGCCTTTCGCGCACCCTTCCCTGACCGCGCGGCCATGGACGCGGGGAGGCCGAATGGGGTATGCCCGGTGGCCGAGGCGCCACCGGGCATGGCGTGAGCGGCTTCGCCTAGAAGTCGAACCAGAGGATGTGGCGGCACTCGGTGCAGATCATGCACGTGGCGTCCCTGTTCGCCCACGCGAGGTTCAGGATCTCCATGCCAGAGGTGTTGAGCTTGCGGACGGTCCGGTCGAACAGCCGCCCCTGGCACACCGGGCAGGTCAGCTTCTGCCCGTTCGGCAAGGTGTACCGCTTGGGCTCACGCCCCTTGAAGATTTTCACGACAGGGAGGGTAAGCGCACGTCACAGCAGGTTCGTCCAGCTCGTCCACGTCCGACCATGTCCTAATGTTGATCTATGTCCGCCATGCCGTCACGAGTCGAACTGCGCCCCCTCACCCTCGCCGACCAGGACGAGTTCTGCTCGCTCGTCCAGGCCAGCACCGAACTGCACCGGCCATGGATGCAGTTGCCCGCGACCGCGCAGGAGTTCCGGGCGTGGATGCGCCGCTTCGACGACGGCACCAACCTGGGCTTCCTGATCCGGGTCCTGGAGACCGGCGCCGCCGCCGGCATGATCAATATCAACTCGGTCATCCGGGGCCGCTACCAGGGCGCCGCCCTCGGCTACGCCGCCTTCGCCCCGTTCGCCGGACAGGGGTACATGACCGAGGGGCTCACCATCGCCCTGCGGTACGCCTTCGACGACCTGCGGCTGCACCGGCTGGAGGCCAACATCCAGCCGGACAACAAGACGTCTCTGGCGCTCGTCCGGCGGCTCGGCTTCCACTATGAAGGGCTCTCGCCCGCCTACCTCTACATCGACGGCGCCTGGCGCGACCATGAACGCTGGGCCATCACCGCGCCGGCCCCCTGGACGCCCGACCCGTCGCTTCCCGAGGTGTGAGCCGGCAATTCACTGAGGGCAATCCCCGCGTTTCACCGTTCGGAGCAGCGCGCGGTTATCTCGTGGTACTGGGTGCCGTCGGCGGTGTAGGCGACGATGTTCGCCGCGTTAAACAGGGTGGCGTCCTTTCGCTCATCGCCTAGTTGCAGACGCAATACTCTGGCTCCCAGCCGCAATTTCAGCCTCTCTCCGGCCGGGATGTGCACGGTCACCCGGCAGGAGGCACTGAACTGCCGCTCCGCGAGGAACGGGAACACCCGATCGAGCAATGTCACATCGGGGTGGTTCCGGCATTTCTCAACCCAGGTGGAGAGGGAGGAGTCGAGCGGCACGTCGTAGAGCGCGAAAAGCAGGTGCCAGTCGTGCGTTTCGACGGTCTTCTCCAGCTTCACCTCCAGATCGATCTCCATACCACCGGTCTCGACGACGTCCCGGAGCGGGTGGAAGCCCTGGAATATCTTGACGTCGGATTTCCGCTCGTGCCGGCGGTCCAGAGGCATGTCCATGCCGTCTCCTCACCTGTGCGGGGGCCGCGGTGCCGGGCCCGGCGCCGTACGGTCACGGCGCCGCCGGTCCCGGCACCGCGGCGGTCTGGCGGTGCCGGTGCCGGTCAGATCGGCTCGAAGTCCACCGGGATCTCGTTGCCGTCCTCGTCCCGGCCGCCGCCGGAGGCGGGGTTGGCGACGGTGAAGTTCTTCTCCACGCCGGCCAGGCGCAGCTTGATCGTCTCGAAGCCGACGCGCAGGAACGTCACGCCGCCGAGGTGGTCCGCCTTCGCGCGGAACTTCATGTCGATCGTGATGTCCTCCAGGTCCTCCTCCTGGAAGGTCTGCTTCAGCACGCTCTGCGACTTGTCGGCCTTGAACTTGAGCGCCCACACGCTCCAGCTCGCCGAGGCCGGCAGGTTGTAGACCTGGTAGAGCCTGCGGAAGTTGTGGCTGCGCACCCGGCCCCTGAGGGTGCCCTCCACGTCGAAGCCCTTGGACTCGATCTTGATGCCCTTGAAGGTGCTGAACCCGTGGAAGGCGGTGACCTTGGAGTCCTCCGCGGCGGCCAGGTAGTCGAAGCTCCTGACGTAGGCCTCGACGTCGGCGTCGGGAATGATGAGGACGGAGGGTTCCTCGATGTCGCTGCGCTTCATCGGCATGCTCATGCTGTTCACTTCCCCTGAATCACCCCGGCGCGGCCGCCCGGCGGTCATGGCCGAGATGTGCGGTGTCCTTGGGCGGGAGCGGCGTCGCCGCACCACGCCAGAAAATGGTTCGCCTCCTTTCGCCGCGGTGGCGGCACGGAAAATCCCGCAGGCGGGATTGTAGAATCGAAAAGGTGCGAGTCTCGTCCCCGCGCCAATGCGACCGTAAAGGGCGACAACAGCTGGGCGCCCGATCGGCAGGGCGTAGAAGATCCCGATTGTTGATCGGTGATCACGCGGAATCCCGCCTGGCGAGGTCTTATCGACCTCACCCTCGTTGCTATCATCGCCGGACAGGCGAGTAAACACTCTGTCCGCTTTCTGACAGGAGAAAATCCGGGCCGCTGATCAAAAGCATGAATTGATCGCCGAAGTGGGGACGGCGCGCTGCGCGGGCGGCGAAAAATATTCCATTACCGCTGGTCGGCCATGTTCTTTCCGGATCTTACTCGTCAGCCAGGCAAGGTGTGTTCTCTTGTGCTGCCCGGCGCCGTTGAGATGATGCGGACGGGCGATGCCGAACATGCCGCATTGGGCGGTGACGCCTTTGGATGCGCCGGCAATGCGAGGTGTCCGTGGAGGGCGGGTGTCGGGCGTTCCGGAGGCACCGTCGGCCCGATGATGATCATTCCGGGAACGGCGACGAAGGGGGCACCCCTGTGCGCGCCGTCCAGATGGTTCGGCGTGGACGCCCGCGTGCCGTGCTCATGCGCGGCGCCCACCACAGCTGGAATGTCCTCGGCGTCCGTTTGGATGGGGTCCATGACCGCTCACGAGGTGGCCCTCCTGCTCCCGGAGATCCCCAGGCTCCGCGACCTCTGCCGCTCCATCGCAACGCTGGAGGAGATCCTGAACCCCGACCGGGAGTACCGCTGCCACTCCTTCGCCGGTAACTGGTCGCCCGAGGAGGAGATGGCCTCGATGACGAACGGTTCCGGCGACGAGTACTCGATCGTCTTCTCCCCGGCGGGCGCCTACGTCCGCTGCTTCGACCACGAGTCGCCGATGAGCCCGTACGCCGATGAGGACCACCGGCCATGGCCGGGAGTGCTGGACTCGGTCCCCGAGGTCTTCCGACCCTACGTCGAGGAACCCGCGTTCTGCGACGAGGACGGGGTGCCGCTGGTGACCGCCTGCCTGTGGCGCGAGACCCACGACTCCCGGTGGCGAACGGGTGAGATCGACTACCCCAAGGGCAGCGCCGACCCCGACGGATCCGCATGGCTGCTCGACCTGCTCACCGACCCGACGCCGGAGGCGTTCCAACGGTTCGCCGAGGACTACTACGAAGTCCCCGTGGACCTCGACGCGGTACGGCACGTCTATGCGCTTCGCCCGCTGACTCCGCGGGTGGTCTCCCTCATGAGGGCGGGCGGTCGGCCTCGGTGAGGTCGTCCTCATGTCGCTTCGGCGCCGAGGGTGCGGGGCGACGGCCATGGTGGGGCGGGCTTCCAGCGCCGTGGCCCAGGCGATCGTGATCATGTTCACGGCGGCCGGCGCGGTCGGCGCAGGGGGGTGTCGGCCAGCGCGGTGGCGGTCTCGGTGCGCAGGGCCGCAGCGTCGGGCCGAGGGTGGCAGGTGGTACCCGTGCGACGGCTCCTTCGCCGGCATCGCCCGACGCGCCGGTCACCACCGTCGGCCCGGTGGTAACCGGCGCGTCGGGCCGCCGTCAGGCGCGGGTCTGCGCGCTGTAGCCGTGGTACTTGGTCGTGCCGCCCTTGTACGCCCACACGTGGGTCCTGATCAGCGTTCCTCCGGGGATGTCACGCCGGCAGGTCGAGAAGTCCCCGTCGGCCGCCGTGCACTGGAAGACCATGACCCACTCGCCGCGGTAGGCCTTCTCAACGCTGCCCCTGATCCGCCAGCCGCCGCGTCCGGTGAAGTCCACGACCTTCAGGTAGTCGCCTCCGCTGTTGCCGTAGTGGGCCTCGCCGTAGACGCCCCCGCCGCCCTTCGTCGCCGCGACGACGGCGGCCGCGATCCGCGCCTCCTCCTGCTGCGCGGCCGCCTCGGCGGACGCGGGGGCGGCCAGGCCGAGGACGAGGGCGGGGACTGCGAGGGCGGGTGCCAGTTTGCTGTACTTCACGGTCTCTCCTTGGGAGCTTCGCCTCTGTGCACCGTGCACCAACGATCATCGGAGCGGACCGGGCCGTGCGTCCAGGTGCCTGGTGGCCAACCGGCGTTGGTGCCACGGCACCAAGGGCGCGGGGCCGCGGCCGGTCAGTTCGTGGGCGGGATGGTGCAGGGGCGGCCGGCGCAGGTGTCGATGACCTGGCCGGTCCGCAGGAAGCGGGCCAGCTGTGTCATGGCCTCGGTGGAGCCCCGGCTGTCGCCGTGCGGGTCCGTTCCAGCGGTGGGCGGCGTGTTGGTGAGCGGCGGCGGGGGCGTTCCGCTGTCCCAGATGACCAGCGCCGATCCCTCGTAGGGGTAGCCGCCGATCGCGCGCAGGCCCCAGAACGGGGTGACGTCCGGTACGCGGCTGGGCGCGAGCGCGGGTTGCCGGACGCGCACGTCGCCGAGGGTGCGGGCCATCGTCTCGGTGGCGATGTTGGCCACCTGGTGGTCGCCGAACGCCTCGTGGATCAGCACCTGGTGGCGGGGCGTCCCCGGGAGCGGGTCGCGGGTGACGTGGGCCGCGTAGCCGTTGCCCTCGCCCCGGTCCCAGAGCATCTGGATGAGGTTGAGGACGAGTTGCTGCTCCAGCTTGTCGGGGTGGCTGATGTTCAGCAGGCGCTCGTACTCGGCGAAGTCCACGCTGCGGTTGAGCATGGTGCTGTAGTTGATCCCCGGGACGATCAGGGCGGCCCGCCGGAAGTCGGTGGCCAGGGCCGCGAGCGCGGTGCCCTGGATGCCGCCCTGGCTGGCTCCCGCGTAGGCGAGGTCCTTTCCGGCGAGCGGGCTGCCCGAGGGGGAGCGGAACGCGGCGTGCGCGGCGAAGCCCTCCGGGTGGACCAGCGCGCGGCCGAGGAACAGGAAGTTCAGGTAGCTCTGCTGCTGCCGGTCCGGGATGGTGTTGAAGCGCGAGACGTTCAGCAGCACGCTCGCGACGTTGGCGATGTCGCCCTCGGACATGCCGATCCAGTCGGTCGCGCAGAGCAGCAGGCCGTGCTGCTGGGACGCGCGGCGCAGCTTCTCGCCGTCGATCTCGGCGGCGCGTCCCATGAGGCCGTGCCCGTACAGGACGGGCTGGGCCGGCTCGGTGAGCGCGCGGCGGGGGACGTTGCAGCGGAAGCCGGCTTTCTGCACGTTGCCGGGCGGCGGCTCGGGAAGGCCGTCGCGCCCGTAGTGCAGGGACGAGCCGGGCGGGCCGCCGGGGCGGTCGAGGTAGCCGGGCACGTCCACGGTGCCCTCGATCCGCCGGGCCAGGTAGGGGTCCTGCTCGGGGGTGAAGTCGGTGACCTTGCCGACGATGAAGGGCGGGGCGGCGTCGCCGAGCTTCGCGAACGACTCGTCGCGCATGTGCAGGGCCCGCTCGGTGAGGTTGCGCGTGGAGGCGACGGTGAAGTCCCACGCCAGGTAGAGGCCCTGGGTGGACACGCGGTGGCGGTGCAGTTCGCGCACGGTGCGCCGCAGGGCCTGGCCGCGCTCCTTCTCGGTGGAGCCGAGCGGGCGGCCTGCGAGCATTCTGCGCACGGCGGGCGTCGGGGCGATCGGCTTGCCCGCGCCGTCCTTGAGGCCGCGCAGCAGCACCAGGTAGCGGCGGCCCTCGCGGAGGTTGCGGGCGGGGCGGACGATCAGCAGGCGCCGCGCCTCGGGCGCGCCCGCGTCGAGTTCGGCGAAGTAGGGACGGCGTTCGCCGGTGTCGGCGTCCACCAGCACGATCGGGGCGTCGGGGGCGAGCGAGCGGCCGATGTCGGTGATCGGGGCCGCGCCGGTGGCCGCGAGGTCGAGGCCGGGCACGCGGGTGAGCACCGCCGATCCCGGCGAGAAACCGTCGTTCCGGTTCCACTCCCGGGGGTCGATCGGCGCCACTCCCGCGACGCGCGGGGTGGCCAGCGCCGACAGGTTCACGCGCCGGCCGGTGGCGGTGGTCCGGTCGTGCACGGTGAACCAGTCGTTCGGGAACGGCAGGATGCACGCCGCGGTGTCGGTGGGGTCGCAGACGTGCGCGGGCGGTGGGCCCGCGTCGGCGGGCGGCGCGACGAGGACGGCCGCGACGGTCGCCGCCAGGGTGAGGACGCTCCGTACCCGCATCGGTCCGCGCCGCTCGGTGATGGTCCGGGCGCGTTCGCCCGGCTTGTCGGAGCGGGGCGGGAGCGGCACGGGAACCTCCTCGGGTGGCGTTGCAATACTCAGCCCGGCCGCGCCGATGATCCTCAGGGAATTATCCAGAGATGTCCGGAGGATTCGGTGACCGTCTCCAAACCCACGGGTAGCGCCGCGCCGCGGATCGACGGGACGGCGACCGACACCCTGCTGGCCGCGCAGACACCGGAGCTGGCGCGGCGCATGGTGGCGGCGTTCGCCGACCGGCTGCCGGTGTACTCGGAGCTGCCGCGCGAGGAGCTGGCCGGGGACATCACCCGCGTGGTGGAGGACAACCTGCGCGCGTTCGTCCGCGTCCTGCGCACGGGAGAGCCCCCCTGCGCGGAGGACCTGCGGGAGGTGGCCCGGTCGGCGGCACTGCGGGCGGCCGAGGGCGTGCCGCTGGGCGCGGTGCTGTCGGCCTACCACCTGGGCTGGCGCATGGGCCTGGACGCCCTGGTCGCGCGGGCCTCCCCCGCCGACCTCGACGCCGTGCTGGAGGTGGTGCACCTGCTGTCGGACATGCAGCAGGCGGTCGCCGCGGCCGTCGCCGACGCCTACGTCGAGGAGCACCGGGCCCTGCACGGGCAGGACCAGGCCGCGCGGCACGAGCTGCTGTCGGCGCTGCTCGACGGGCAGGAGCCCGGCGACGCGGCCCGGCGGGCGGGCCTGCGGCCGGCGCCCGCCTACGCCGTGCTGGCCCTGGCGTTCGGCGAGCATCCCGACGAGGCGTGCACGGACGTGGCGGCCCGGCGCAAGCTCCGGCGCGTCCAGGCCGAGATCGACCACCACGGCCGCGACCGGGCGCTGCACGCGCTCAACGCCCAGGGCGGGCTGGCGCTGCTGCCGGTCGAGGACCCCGAGGCGGCGCTGGCGGCGGACTGGCCGCGGCTGACCGGGCTCGTCGCACGCCTGGCGGACCGCTCGGGCGTGGCCGTGCACGCGGGGGCGGCCGCCACCGGGGCCGGGCGGATCGCCGAGGCGGCGCGGCTGTCGGCCGAGGTGCTGGAGATCGTCCGGATCACCGGCCGGGCGCCGGGCGCCTACCGCGTCACCGACGTCCTGCTGGACTTCCAGCTCTCCCGGCCCGGGGCCGCCCGCGCCCACCTCGCCGGGCTGCTGGCCCGGCTCGACGGGCGGCCGGTCCTGCTGGAGACGTTGCGGGCGTACGTGGCGGGCGGTTTCAGCCGGCGGCGCACCGCGACGCTGCTGCACGTCCACCCCAACACCGTGGACTACCGGTTGCGCCGCGTCGCCGTGCTGACCGGCCTGGACCCCACCCGTCCCGGCGACCTGCCGCAGTTGCGGGCCGCCCTCGTCGCCCGCGATTTCGATGCGGGCACCGACGTCGTCTGATCAGGGCCGGCGGCTCAGCGGCCCGGCTTCGCGGCGGGCGCGCCGTCCCCGTCCTTCGGTACGTCCCCGAGCCTGACGAGCAGGGTGCGCAGCAGGCCGGCGAGCTGCTCCTGCTCCTGTTCGTTCAGGCAGTCCAGCAACTGCTCCTCGTAGGTCACGTGGTGGTCGAGGACGTCCTCGATCAGCTTCCAGCCGCTCTCGGTCAGCGTGATGACGACCGAGCGCCGGTTGTCGGGGTCGGTCTCGCGGGTGACCAGGCCCTTGGCCACCAGCCGGTCGATGCGGTTGGTGATCGCACCCGAGGTGACCATGGAGCTGTCGGACAGCGCGCCGGCCGACAGCCGGTAGGGCGGCCCGGACCGGCGCAGGGTGCCCAGGATGTCGAACTCCCACAGCTGGAGGCCGTGGCGGGCGAAGTTCTCGGTCAGCCCGCGCTCCAGCCGGCGGCTCGCGCGCTGGATGCGGCCGACGACGCCCATCGGCGAGGCGTCCAGGTCGGGCCGCTCGGCGCGCCACTGCCGCAGCACCCGGTCGACGTTGTCACCCATCCGGCCCCTCCTCTGACGAACGCGGTTGACGCAGGGTACCAACAACCCTAAAGTCTTCAACGTTAAACATTTCAACGTTAAGGAGAAGCATGGTCCAGGCTCCCCCAAGGGGCGCCCCCGGCGCCGCGTCCCGCACCGCCGCCTTCACCTCCCTCGCCGCCGTCGCCCCGGTCACCTGGGGCACCACCTACCTGGTGACCACCGAGTTCCTCCCGCCGGACCGCCCCCTGCTGTCGGGCGTGCTGCGCACGCTTCCGGCGGGCCTCGCGGTCCTGCTGCTCACCCGCACGCTCCCGCGCGGCCGGTGGTGGTGGCGCTCGGCGGTGCTGGGCCTGCTCAACATCGGCGTGTTCAACGTGCTGCTGTTCGTCGCCGCCTACCGCCTGCCCGGCGGCGTCGCGGCCACCCTCACCTCGATGCAGCCGCTCCTGGTCGCCGGGATGGCCCTGGCGCTGCTGGGCGAGCGGCCGACCGCCTGGCGGCTCGGCTGGGGCGTGGCGGGCGTGGCGGGCGTCGCCCTGATGGTGCTGCGCGGGAACGCGGCCTTCGACCTGCCCGGTGTCGCGGCGGGCGTCGCGGCGGCGCTGTCGATGGCCACCGGCGTCGTGCTCACCAAGCGCTGGGGACGGCCCGACGGCGCCGGGCTGCTGGCGTTCACCGGATGGCAGCTCACCGCGGGCGGCCTGCTGTTCGTCCCGTTCGCGGCGGTCGCCGAAGGCCCGCTCCCCGACATGGACGCGGCCGCGGTCGGCGGCTACCTGTGGCTGGGGGTCGTCGGCACGCTGGTGGCGTACGCCCTCTGGTTCCAGGGCGTGGGGCGGCTGCCGGTCGCGGCGGTGTCGTTCCTCGTCCTGCTGTCGCCCGTGGTGGCGACCGCGCTGGGCTGGCTGGTGCTCGACCAGCCGCTCACCCTCCTGCAGACCGCCGGCTTCGCCGTGGCCATGCTCTCGATCCTCGGCGCGCAGCTCACCCCGCAGGCGGCACGCGCACTGCTCGGCCTGACCCCGCGCGCGGACGCCTCCGCGACGCGCTGATCCCCCTCTCCCCCGAAGGAAGTACCGACATGAACCGCACCCTGCTCATCACCGGCGCCACCGGCAGCGTCTCCACCGCCCTGCTGGCCGCGCTGGAAGGTTCCGAGTACGACATCCGGGCTCTGGTCCGGGACCCGGCCAAGGCCGCGCCGCTGCAGGCCAGGGGCGTGGAGGTCGTGCTCGGCGACCTGGAGGACCCGGGATCGCTGCCGCCGGCCTTCAAGGGCGTCCAGGACCTGTGGCTGCTGGTCCCCAACGGGCCGCGCGCCCCCGAGCAGAGCATGAACGCCGTATGGGCCGCCCGGCAGGCTGGCGTCGAGCGCGTGGTCCGGCTCTCGGCCATCGGCGCAGCCCACGACGCGCCGACCCGCAGCGGACGGCTCCACGCGCTGTCCGACCGCGAACTGCAGGAGTCGGGGATGGGCTGGACCATCCTGCGCCCGCACTGGTTCATGCAGAACCTGCTGAACGAGGCGGGCGGCATCGCGGCCCAGGGCTCCTTCTCCCTCAACGCGGGCGACGGCCGCCTGGGCATGATCGACGTCCGGGACGTCGCGGCGTTCGCCGCGCGGGTGCTCACCGACGGCCCGCAGCGCCACGACGGCAAGGTCTACACCCCGAGCGGGCCGCGGCCGGTCTCCTTCTTCGAGGTCGCCCGGCGGCTCGGCGACGTCCTCGGCCGGCCGGTCGGCTACCTGCCGGTCACCGACGAGGCCCAGCGCGCGGCCCTGCTCGGCCACGGCGTCCCGGCCTGGATCACCGACATGCTCATCGAGTACTCCCAGGCGTACGCCGCCGGGTGGGGCGACTACACCACCGACGACTTCCGCGACGTCGTCGGGCGCCCGCCCCGGGACGTGGACGACTTCATCCGCGACCACGCCGGGGCCTTCTCCTGAGCGCGCCCGACCGCGGAACAACGGCATCGGATCACGAGGATCGGAAGGACGGATGAGACGTTCCATCAGAATGCTCGGCGCGGCCCTGACCGCGATCGCCCTGGCCGCCGGCACGGGCGGGTCCGCCGGAGCCGCGACGGACCGGCGGACCGGGCCGTTCCCCACGTCGTTCGCGCTGCCCGACGGCTTCCGACCCGAGGGCATCGCCACCGGCCCCGGACCCGTCGCGTACTTCGGGTCGCTGGCCGACGGGTCGATCTACCGCGCCGACCTGCGCACCGGGCGGGGCGCGATCGTCGGCCGGGGGCCGGGCACCCCGGCCGCCGGGCTCAAGACCGACCGGCGGGGACGGCTGTTCGTCGCGGGCGGCACCGGCGGCGACGCGCGCGTCATCGACACCCGCACCGGGAGGGTGCTGGCCTCCTACCGGCTCGCCACCGGCGCCACCTACGTCAACGACGTGGTGCTCACCCTCGGCGCGGCCTGGTTCACCGACTCCCTCCGGCCGGTCCTGTACCGGATGCCGCTGCGCGGCGACCGGCTGCCCGCCGCCGTCGAGACGATCCCGATCACGGGCGACCTGGTCTACGGGGACGGCTTCAACGCCAACGGCATCACGGCCACCCCGGACGGCGGCGGGCTGCTCATCGTGCAGTCCAACACCGGGCGGCTGTTCCGGTCCGATCCGGCCGGCCGCACCCGCCGCGTCGATCTGGGCGACGAGTCGCTGGTCACCGGCGACGGCCTGCTACTGCGGGGGCGCACCCTCTACGTCGTGCAGAACCGGAACGGCGACGCACCGGAGAACCGCTTCCAGGCGCTCACCGAACTCCGGTTGAACCGCGACGCGACGTCCGCCCGGATGGTGCGGCGGATGAGCGACCGGCGCTTCGACGTCCCCACGACCGTGGCGGCCTTCGGCGACCGCCTGTACCTGCCCAACGCCCGTTTCGGCACCACGCCGACCGAGACCACCCCCTACGACGCGGTGGCCGTCCGCCCGCACCGGTGAGCCCTCTCACGCGCCGCCGGCGGCGTCCTCGCGGGGGCGTTCGAGGATCAGGTCGGCGGCGCGGGCGAGGACCTCGGCCCGACTGCGGCCCTCGTGGTCGGCGGCGAGGGAGTGGTGACCGATCGCCGTGCAGAAGGCGAGCAGGCTGCGGGCCTCGACCTCGTCGGGGTCGGCGCAGAAGGTGCCGATCATCTCGCGCAGCAGGGCCATGCGCCGGTTGTCCACCCGGCGCAGGCGCGCCTCGACCGCCCGGTCGCGCCGGGCCCAGTCGCGGACCGCGAGGTCGATGGGCAGCAGCCGGTCGCCGGAGAAGGTGAGCATCCCCGCTCGGTGGATCTTGGTCTTGGGGTCGCCGCCCTCGCGCTCGATGCGGTCGATCACCTGGTCGGTGCTCTCGCGCTCCCAGGTGTCGAGCATCGCCTCCAGCAGCGCGTCGCGGTCGGCGAAGTGGCCGTAGAAGCCGCCCTTGGTGACGCCGAGCCGCTTGGCCAGCACCTCGACCCGGACCGCGTCCGGGCCGCCCTCGGCCAGCGCCCGCAGCCCTTCCTCCACCCATGCGTCGCGCGGTGTGCGAGCAGCGCCCACGATGTGTCCCACCTCACCCGTCCGGCCGATATACGCCACCGAATAATCGTTCTAGCCTCGCGTTGTACGCCAGCGTATAAGACGCGGGCGGCAGGCGACGTCCCCGAGACAGGGAAGGCGGCAGCACCGATGAAGATGTCTGCGACGGCCCACACGGACCGGCCGTGGCGGGTCCATGAGATCGCCCGAGACTTCGAGGTCCAGGACGTCTGGCGCTTCCGCACCCCCGGCGCCGGGCCGGACGACTTCCCGGCGATGCTGGAGGCGATGCGGGCGGAAGGCGGGTTCGCCAAGCAGTCCCCTCCCGTGCGGTTCCTGTTCGCGGTGCGCTGGAAGCTGGGGGCGCTGCTCCGATGGGACGGGTCCAGGGCGGGCCTGGGGTCGCGGGTCCCGTCGCTGAGCGCCCGGCTGCCGGAGGACCTGCGCGGGACCGTGGACGGCTCCGAGCACGACGGCAGCCCGTTCACCCCGGTGTACCGGCTCCACGACGAGTCCGTCAGCGAGCTGGCGAACAAGACCGTCCACACGCTGATGCACCTGGGCTGGGCGCCGACCGGCGACGGCGGGCACGAGCTGCGGATGGCGGTGCTGGTCAAGCCCAACGGCCGGTTCGGACGGCTCTACATGGCGGCGATCGCGCCGTTCCGCTACCTCGTCGTCTACCCGGCGCTGACCCGGCAGTGGGAACGGGCGTGGCTGAGGCACGGCCGCGCGCAGGCGGGCGGCGTCAGCGGTTCGCTCGCCACGCGCGACATCCCCGCGTCCGTTCCCGCGTCCGTCCTCGGCCTCAGCTCGCTGTCGCGCATCGACTACGTCGACATGTTCACCGTCCGCACGGACGCGGACGCGACGCCGGAGCAGTGGGCGCGGGCGATGTTCGGCGACGTGCCCGCCTTCCGGGCGAAGCTGATCTGGCGCGGGCTGCTCGGGCTGCGGCTCAGCGGGGAGCGGTCGCCCGACGTCGTGGCCGGGTGGCGGGTCGCCGAGCGCGGCGCGGACTGGATCCGGCTGGAGGCAGCCTCCCCGTTCATGACCGACAACCTGGTCGTCCGGGCGGGCGGCGGACGGATGTCGCTGATCACCTACGTGCGCTACGACCGGCTCCCCGGGCGCCTGGTGTGGATGCTGCTGTCCGAGGTGCACCGGCGGCTGGCGCCGGGGATGCTCCGCGACGTCGCGGCGAAGATGGAGGCGTCCCGGGCGAGGACGCCGAAGCCCGTCGCGGAACAGGGCGCACGGTAGCCCCCGAGGGAGGCGGACGAGCGTGCCGGATGACCTGTGCGACATCCGGCACGCTGCCCTACGAGGCGCCGCAGGCCTCGGCGATCGCGGCGGGGTCCCAGTAGAAGGGACGGCATTCCACCATGCGCCCGTCCCGGACGGTGATCAGTTGCAGGATCAGCGTGTCGACCTCCCTGCCGGTGGCCTTGGCGCGGAAGCGCACGCGGTTGCGCACCACGACGGTGTCCCCGTCGCCCCAGTGCTCCTGCTCCAGGAAGTCCATCGACTCCCACACCTCGCTGAACGCGGCCAGGAAGCGTTCCATCCCCGCATGGCCCCGCCACGCCCCCGTCCCCGTGAACGGCAGGCCGGGGGCCTGGTACAGCACCACCTCGGGGTCCAGGTAGGCGGCGACGTCGTCATAGCTCGCCTTCCCGCAACCGCCGGCGGCCACGTACGCGGCCTCGGCCGCGTAGAACTTCTCCATGACCGACCAGGCGTCGTCCGGAGATTCGCCGCCGGTGCCGGCTTCGGCAGGCTGTTCACTCATCGGCATCGCTGGTTCCTCTCGACGGAAGGTCCGGCCACCGGAGGACCCCGCCGGAGCGGACCCGGTTGCACCGGGCGCGAAGAGAATCGGGTGCAGTACGTTCTCAGGGATCTGCCGACCTGGAGGGCGAGGACCGTGGTGCCGCCGGACTACCGCGCGGGGGACGTCCTTCGCGTCTCCTGCCCTTTCACCCCCGCCCAGATCACCGAAGTCTCCCGATTCCACGTGACGGTCCAGTGGCCATGGTGGGCCGACGATCCCGACGGCGGCATCCCGGTGGGGATCGACCCGCTGCTCCGGCCCCATGGCTTCCTTGAGATCGGTGATGAGATCGCCGACGCCGCCGCACGCGCCTGGCGGTTCGACGGCCCTTGGGACCGGCACCCCGGAGCTGACGCGCGTCGCCCCCGCAGCATCCCTGACTCCAGGATGACCATGGGTCCCTGAATCCGCGGCTCAGGGGCGAGACGCCTCCAGGGTGGCCGAGCCCCTCGGCTTCGTGCGGGCTATGGGTCGGTGGCCGCCTCGCACACGGCGGGCTTGCCGGGGCCGGCGGATCGGCCGGTGGCCAGCACGCGCGGCGCGTCGGAAGTTTTGTCCAGAACGATCCGGCAGGTCGCGCCGGTGTTCGGCGCGGGGGCCACCAGGAGGCGGGCGGTCCTGCCAGCGTTGACCGTCGCGTCGAGCGACCAGGGGAGTCGTCGTCCGGGCAGCCGGACGGTCTTCGACTCGTCCCGGTAGCGGCTGGGGAACTCGGTGTACTCGATGTCGCCGGTGGTCC
Source organism: Spirillospora sp. CA-253888 (assembly GCA_050936435.1). Taxonomy (GTDB): domain Bacteria; phylum Actinomycetota; class Actinomycetes; order Streptosporangiales; family Streptosporangiaceae; genus Spirillospora. Next base: position 1,805,150 of record JBNJMT010000002.1, on the reverse strand, counting down.
CGCCCCCGGCCTCGTAGGTGATCGCCCAGCTCTTGCCCAGCATCCGCATCAGCGGGTCCCTGAACACCAGTACCAGGGCGAACAGGCCCAGCAGCACGCCTGCGATCGCCACATGGCCGATGACGCGTCCCCGACTCATGGCCCTCCCCCGGTTCGATCGCGGCGGGTCCCTGGCGACCTCACGGTCATCGATCGTTGCCGATGGTGATCGCATGTGCCGGCCGCCGGCCCGTCCGGCATCCCATCCTTGGTCACATCACCGCCCCGACTTGGCATCACAGAAGGTTCAGCGAGGGCCACGGGATGTCATCCTGGCTGGTCATGAGCGGGTACGCCATGCAGATCATGCTGGCCTTCGTGGCATTTCCCTTCATCGCGGCACTGGCGCTGTTCCCGTACGTGGTCGCCCAGTACCGGCGGCGCGGACGGGTCGGGTTCACCCCCACGCTGCTGGCCTCGGGGCTGGCGATCTACCTGGTGGGCGTGGTGCTGCTGGTGTTGCTGCCGATCCCCGACTTCGCCGGGGACTTCTGCGCCACCCGCGCCTCCCGCCCCCAGTTGACGTGGTTCCAGACCATCGCCGACGTCCGGCGCATCGAGCGGCGCGAGCCCGGCATCCCGCTGGTGGCCAACCCCGCCTTCCAGGTGCGCGCCTACAACGTGGCGCTGTTCGTGCCGCTGGGGATGTTCCTGCGGCACCTGTTCGGCCGGTCGGTCCCCGCCACCGTGCTGATCGGTTTCCTGGGGTCGCTGGCGATCGAGCTGACCCAGCTGACCGGGGTGTGGTGGCTGTTCCCCTGCCCCTGGCGCACCTTCGACGTGGACGACCTGTGGTCCAACACCCTGGGCGCGCTGCTGGGCGCCCTGGTCGCGCCGGTGTTGCGGCTGCTGCCGGGCCAGAAGGAGCGCCCCGCCGCCGAGCCGCGCCCGGTGACGGGATGGCGGCGGCTGCTGGGCATGGCCTGCGATGCGGTGCTGGTCGTGCTGGTGGGGCAGGGGACGCTGCTGGCGCTGCGGATCTACTCGGTGTACTTCGGACGGGTCGAGGAGCATCTCGCCGACCGGCTGGCGCCGTGGCTGGGGTGGTGGCTGCCCGGCGGGCTGCTGCTGATGCTGCTGCCGCTGCTGAACGGGGGCCGCTCGCCGGGCCAGTGGGCGGTGCTGCTGCGCCCGGTGCGCTCCGACGGCTCCCCGGCCCCCCGGTGGCGGACCCTGGTCCAGGTGGTCGCCGGGCCCGGCCTGCTGCTGGCGCTGATCACCGCGCCGTCGCCGTTCACCGGCCCGCTCCTGGCGGCGGCGGTCGCGGTCACCGTGGCGCTGGCGTTCGTCGGCGACCACCGGGGCCTGTCGGGCCGGGCGGCGGGACTGAGGTTCACCGACTCGCGCCCAGGGCCGCGGTGACCGCCGCCGCGACCAGCAGGGCGCACACCGTCAGGTTGGTCTTCCAGTGGGCGAGCAGGACGGCGGCGAACTCGCGGATGGTGGCGCTGGGCCAGAAGTAGGCGGCGGTCGGCGCGCCGATGACCTGCCCGTTGACGCCGGTCTTCCGGGCGAGCAGCGCCGCCCGGAACGCGTGGTAGTTGTTGGTGACCACCACGCACCGGTAGCCGGGCTCGGCCGCCGCCATGATCTCGTTGCTGAACGCCATGTTCTCCTCGGTGGTCCGCGACCGCGTCTCCCGCAGGATCCGGTCGCCGGGGAAGCCGCGCTCCACCAGGTATCCGGCCATGGCCTCGGCCTCGGAAAGCTCCTCGTCGGGCCCCTGCCCGCCCGAGACGAGCAGCATCGGCGCGCGGCTCCGCGCGGCCTGCGCCTCGTACACCGCGCGCCCCCGGTCCAGCCGGTTCCCCAGCAGCCGCCCGACCCGGACCCCGCCCACGAGCCCGGAACCGAGCACGACGACGAAGTCCACGTCCCTGCGCACGGGGAGCCGCCCGTACAGGACGGAGTAGAGCACGAAGCACAGGAACAGGAACGAGGCGTACGCGGCGACCGGCAGCAGCGCCGCCGTGGCGACCGTCAGCCACCGGGTGCGCACCGCGATCGCCAGGACCAGCAGCGCCACCAGCCCGATGATCCCGAGTCCCGCCAGCAACGACAGCAGGTTGGCGAGGCTCTGCCCCTCCCGCCGGACCATCCGCACTCCGTTGACGATCAGGAAGAGGGGCATCAGCATGACCCCCAGGCCGAACGCCAGGGCCAGCAGCGCGATCACCAGGTCGAGCACGCCCATCGATCGCCGCCCCACCTCGCCGAGCAGGGCGAGCCCCAGGCAGATCGCGGCGAACCCCAGGTAGACGGCGTTGCGGAACCGCCGCCGGTCCCGCGCGAAACTCACGACGAACAGCGACAGGAAGGCGGCGGCGCCGAGATACACGATCACATCCGAACGCTATTGGTCACCGCCTGAACTCGCGAAACGAAGTCCCTGGTCGAAGGCGGTTCAGGTCTGATTTCGCACGGGTTCCATGGCGGGGGCCCTGCTGCTCCATGCCCGATCGGCCAAGGCCGCCGCCACCGAGCTCCCGGTGACCGCGGCCGCCATGAGCAGCAGCGCCGTGCCGCCGAGACCGGTGGCCGCTCCCGCTGCGGCCGCGCCCGCCGACGCCGTCGCCATCTTCAGCCCCGCGCTGGTGACGAACACCTGGGCCCGCGCCGCGGGCGGTGCGTAGGCGGCGCGCGCCGCCAGGACCGCGGTGAACGAGAGGGAGTTGACGACGCCGATCAGCGCGAACCCGGCCAGCGCCGCCCGGTAGCCGGGCGCCAGCGCGCACGCGGCCGTCACCACCGCCATCGCCGCGAACAGGCGGGCCGCCGCCCGTTCGGGATCGCCGCGCAGCGGAACGGCCGTCATCAGCAGGGCCCCGGCCAGGCCGCCCAGCCCGAAGGCCGCCGTCAGCATCGCGCCCGCCTCCGCCGGTCCGTGCAGCCGGGCGGCGACGGCGGCCGCGATGACCGGCAGCGCGCCCAGTTGCGGGGCCGCCAGCAGCGTCATGACGGTCACGCGTCGCAGTGCCGCGTGCCGCCACAGCAGCGCCATCCCGGCACGGACAGCCGGCGAGGGCGTCCGCCGACGCGCGCGGGGCGGGCCGCGCGGGCAGGGTCAGCGTCAGCCCTGCGGCGACGGCCGACGCGGCGGCGAGCCCGAACAGCGCCGCCGCCGCTCCCCACGAGGCGGAGACGGCGGCGACCAGTGCCGGGCCCGCCGTGCCGCCCACCCCGTAGGTGAGCGCGTCCCATCCTTGGATGCGGCGGTTCTTGCCTCCGGCCAGCCTGCTGCTCATGCCGCCGGTCAGCAGCGGACCGCAACATCCGGCCACCGCCACGGCCAGCAGCGCCACCGGGAGCGGCGCCCCGTTCAGCGCGAGCGTCCCGGCGGTGAGCGCCGCCGCGTACAGCAGGAAGGCCCCGGCCAGCAGGCGCCGCCCGTCGCGTGCGGCGTCGAGCCGGCCGGCCAGCCAGGGGCCCAGCAGGTGCGGGGCGCTCAGCGCGGCGGCCAGCAGGCCCGCGGCGGCGCCGCCGTGGCCGCCCGGCCGCAGGGCCAGCAGCACCAGCCCCACTCCGGCGCCGCTGTCGGCGCCCCGAACGAGGACGGCGGCGACCAGATGGCGCGCCAGGCCGTCGGTCTCGGACGCCATGCCCACCCCCTACGTCACCGTACTGTCCGGTGACGCCACCTTGTCAGGAGTCTGCGTCACCGGTCAATATGGTGACGTGTTCACCTTCCTGAGCGGACGCCTCTGCCTGGACCTGACCACCACCCTCCAGGTGCGCCACCGCGACCGGCCGCGCGAGACCCTCGCCGCGCCTGAGGACGTCCGCGCCTGGCTGGACCGGGCGGGCCTGGCCGCCGGCGTCGAGGTGGACGCGGCCGGACTCGACCGCGCCCGGCGGCTGCGCGAGGCGATCTATGCGGCGGCCCTGGCCGCGTCCGAGGGGCGCGACCCCGATCTTGGCGACGTCGCGCTGCTGAACCGTGCGGCCGCCCGTCCGCCGCTGACGCCCGTGCTGTCCGACGGCGTGATCCGCCACCACGGCGATCTGGACCAGGCCCTGTCCACCGTCGCGCGCGACGCCATCGACCTGCTCGCCGCGCCGTCGCGGGACCGCGTGCGCCAGTGCGCGCATCCCGACTGCTCGCGCCTGTTCCTGGACGCCTCCCACGCCGGGCGGCGGCGCTGGTGCGGCATGGCGGCGTGCGGCAACAAGGCCAAGTCCGCCGCCTACCGCCGCCGCAGGTCCGGCTGAAGCCCGTCCATCCGGTCGGTGTCGGGGTCGGGGTCTCCGTCGGCCGCCCAGAGACGGTGGAGGTCGGCGTAGCGTCCGCCCAGGGCGAGCAGCTCGTCGTGGGTGCCCTGCTCGACCAGCCGCCCCTCGTGCATCACCAGGACGACGTCCGCCGCGCGGATCATGTCGAGCCGGTGCGTGACGGCGATCGTCGTGCGGTCCGCCAGCAGCGGGACCAGCGCCCGGCGGACCTGCCGCTCGCTCTCGGCGTCCAAGGCCGAGGTCGCCTCGTCCAGGACGAGGACGCGCGGGTCGTTGAGGACGGCGCGGGCGATGGCCAGCCGCTGCTTCTCGCCGCCCGACAGCCGGGAGCCGCGCTCGCCGACCACCGAGTCGTAGCCGTCGGGCAGCTCCATGATGCGGTCGTGGACGAGCGCGGTCCTGCACGCGGCCTCCAGCTCGGCGTCGGTGGCGTCGGGCTTGGCGTAGCGGAGGTTCTCGGCGACCGTCGCGTGCAGCAGCACCGGTTCCTGGGTGACCACGCCGAACAGCCTGGCCAGCGAGTCGCGCGTCAGGTCGCGCAGGTCGGTCCCGTCGAGGGCGACGCGGCCGCGCTCCGGGTCGTGCAGCCGCATGACCAGGTGCGTCAGGGTGGTCTTGCCCGATCCGCTGGCGCCGACGACGGCGGCGAACTGTCCCGGGCGGACGGTCAGGGAGATGTCCCTCAGGACGGGTTGGCCGTCGTGCCCGAAGCTCACCTCCTCCAAGCGGATTTCACCGCGCACCGCCTCCTTGCGGACGGCGAGCGCGCCGGGCCGGTCGGCGGCGCCCGGCGGCAGGTCGAGGTACTCGAAGATGCGCTCGAACACCGCGGTGGCGGCGCGGAACTGCACGGTGACCTGCATGAGCTGGCCCGCCGGCAGGAAGAGCCGCGCCTGCAACGAGGTGAAGGCCAGCAGCGTCCCCGGCGTGACCGCGTCGGTGAGCCCGGCGGCGACGTAGACCACCGGCGGCATGATCAGGAACAGGGCCTGCAGCGCCGCGCCCAGCGCCTGCGCGGCCACCGCGGCGCGCAGCTGCAGGCCCGACAGCCGCCGGCTCTCGTCCTGGAACCGCCGCACGCCGTGGTCGGTGCGGCCGAAGACCCGGGCCAGCAGGATGCCCGAGACCGACAACGTCTCCTCGGCGATGACGCTCATCTCGGCCCGCGACCGCTGCACCGAGGCCATGACGCGGCGCTGGTGCACGGCCACCCTGGCGGTGAGCCAGGCGGCGAGCGGCAGCAGGGCGACCGACACCAGCGTGAGGCGCCATGACAGGACGAACAGGGCGGCCAGCGTGGTCGCGCAGGTCACGACGTTGGCCAGCAGCGTCGGCACGGTCGTGCTGACCGTGGTCTGCACCTCGGCCACGTCCCCGATCACCCGGGACTGGATCTCCCCGGTGCGCGTGCGGGTGAAGAAGCCGAGCGGCAGCCGCTGCAGGTGCGCGTACAGGTCGCCGCGCAGCCGCTCCAGCACCTCCTGGCCCATCCGTCCCGACAGGTAGGACTGCAGCACGCCGAGCCCGCCGCCGAGCGCGGTGAGCGCGACCATCGCCGCCAGCAGGCCGCACAGCAGGCCGGTCCGCGGCCCGCCGGGCGCGAACAGGCCCGTGTCGACCAGCTCCCGGGTCAGGAACGGCAGGGCGGCGCCGGTCCCGGCCGCGAGCACGATCAGGAGCGTGACCAGCAGCACCCGTCGCGCGTGCGGCCGGAACAGCGCCAGCACCCGCCGGTTCACCGGACGGCTCGGCCGTACAGGAAGTCGGTGAAGGCCTCGATGAGCGGCAGCCCCGCCATGCCCTCGACGAACAGCCACTGGCCCTGCGGGTTGACCTCCAGCCAGACGTACTCGCCCTCGTCGGTGAGCTTGAGGTCGAACACGCCCATGGTCAGGTCCAGGCGCTTCAGCACCGCGCGCAGGGCGTCCTGTACGTGGCCGGGCAGGTGGTGCTCGACGGCGGGGATGTCGAGGTTGGGCCGCCAGTCCAGGTCGTCGGACTCCAGCAGGGCGGCCAGCACCCGGTCGCCGAAGACCTGGGCGCGCACGTGCCGCCGTCCCGGGACCAGCTCCTGGTAGATGGCCGGGCACACCCGCAGCGCCGCCTCGTCGGCCAGCAGCTCCGCGCCGACCGTCGTGGTCGCGGCGGGCGCCTGCATGACGCCGCGCACGGCCTTGACGATCGCGCCGGGGTGGGCGCGGCAGAACTCCCGGATCCGCTCCGGCGACTGGCTGATCAGCGTCTCGGGGATGCGCAGCCCGAGCTCGTGCGCCGCCCGGAGCTGGACGACCTTGTTCTGCGCGGCCCAGAACGCCGCCGGACGGTCCACCCACCGGCCGCGGAACTCGGTCGTCAGCATGCCGAGCGCGGCGGCGTTGGTGTCGACGTGGATGAGCTCGCGGTCGACGGGGTCGGTCACCTCGGGGTTGGCCGAGGTGCGGGTGTTGCCGAGCCGGCGGAACCAGATCGCGTCCAGCTCCCGCAGTTCCACCGCCGTTCCGTCGGCGGCCGGGAACACCGATCCCGCCTTTTCCGAGGGCGACCAGCTCAGCCCGGGGGCGCGGCTGAAATGGTCGCTTTCGAAGATGTGCACGCGCGCCGGGTAGCGGCGTTCCATTTCCGCTTTCACGGCATGGGCGTGCAGGTCGCGCTCATGCGTGACGACGGCGATCCGTGCGGACTTTTCGTGGCTACGCATGAGCGCGACCCTCCCTCTACTCAGTGATCAGTGCGGTGCGACGGCCTCAGCCGGCGTCGCAGTCGTCCCAGCCGTCGCCGGAGCCGCTGATCGTCTCGTCCGGGTGCATGGACTCCAGCTTGTTGAGGTCCCACTCGATGTCCAGGCGCTCGATCAGCTCGCGCTCCCAGCGCGCCAGCTTCGGCGCCGGCGCCACCGTCATCCGCTCCTGCCCCGCGAAGACCGCGGGCCGGACCTGCGTTTCCACCGTCATGGTGACTCCTTTCGACCGGGCGGATCGGGTTCGTCCGCCGTGCACAAAGAATGTTCCGGAGGCCGTCCGCGGCGGAAGGGACGCCCGTCCCCATCGGGATGGGAACGATCGGTGACGCCTTTCCGGGCGCCCAAGGACAGGGGTCCCGTTTTTGCGCGATCTTCCTGGGACGCGAGAACTTCCGTCTCGATCCCCGCATCTAACGCGTCCCTCGACGCGCGACCCGCGAAAGCCGCTCGGAACGCGTTTCCCATGCGCGGCCCGCGTCCCGGGACACCGCGCGGAGGCGGCGAGCCCGGCAGAGGCGGTGGCGCCGGAGGTTAGGCCGGGCGCCGTCCGGGCATGAGTGGATCAGCCCGGCGGTGGGATGGGGAAGTCCTGCCGCCGGGTCTTCCCATGTCAGGGCGTCGGAGCGGGAGCGGCTGGACAACGACTGAACATACGTTTAGTTTACTGAACATGCGTTCAACACTGGGGGACCGGACGGCGCGGGCCGTCATCCGGGACGAGGCGTTGCGGCTGTTCGCCGCGCACGGCCCGGACGCGGTCACCGTCCGGCAGATCGCCGCCGCCGCAGGCGTCTCGCCGGGCCTGGTCGTGCATCACTTCGGCTCCAAGGACGGGCTGCGCGACGAGGTCGACGGCCACGTGCTGGAGACCTTCGACCGGATGCTCGGCGAGCTGACCGGCGACGGGACCGCGGACGGCCCGGCGGCCGGATCGCTGGCCGAGGCGCTGCTGCGGCACCTGCCGGCCGGTTCGCCGGTGCCGGGATACCTCCGCCGGCTGCTGCTGGACGACGGCGAGGCCGGACGGCGGCTGCTGCGCCGGTTGTTCGCGGCGAGCAGGACGACGCTGGACGCCATGGTGGCGGCGGGGTCGGCCGCGCCCGGCGACGACCCGGCGGTGCGCGCGGCGTTCCTGATGGCCAACGACCTGGCCGTGCTGCTGCTGCGCGACGGTCTCGCCGACGTGCTCGGCACCGATCCGCTGTCTCCGGAGGGGATGGCCGCCTGGACCGCCGAGGCGCTGGCCGTCTACACCTCGGGACTGGGCGAGGGAGATCGTACGTGACCGCCGTTCAGCGGGCCCGCCGGATCGACTGGGAGTCGGCCTCCGCCAAGCCGAGCTGGTTCTTCGGGACCGGCACCACTCCCGCCGAGCGCGCGCTGCCCTTCGCCGCGGCCGGGATCGGCCTGGCCGTCCTGGCGTGGACGACGCGGGACCTCTCCTGGCCGTGGTGGAGGCACCTGGTCGCCGTCGTGCTCGTGGTCGACCTCGCCGGGGGCGTGGTCGCCAACGGGCTGAACGCCGCCAAGCGCTTCTACCACGGCCCGCTGCCCCTGCCTCCCACCCGGTTGAACCGGCTGCTGCACGACGAGATCGGCTTCGCCGCCGTCCACCTCCAGCCGGTCGTGATCGGCCTGCTGTTCGGCGGCCCGTGGTGGTGGGGGCCGCTGTGGTACGCGTGGGCGCTGACCGGCGTCGTCCTCGTCGCGCGCGTGTCGGTGTACCTGGCCCGGCCGGTCGGGCTGCTCGTCGTGCTGGCGGGTGTGCTGGTGTCGCCGTCCCTGGCCACGCCCGAGGGCTTCGCGTGGCTGCCCGCCGTCCTGCTCCTCAAGCTCGTCCTCGCGCACGCGGTGCCGGAGGAGCCCTACGGCCGTCCCGGCCCTTCGGGCCCCGAGCGGCCGGAACCTTGATCATTTTCGGTTCGTTGGAGAGGGCGCACGTTCCGATGGCGAGCGAAACTGGAGAGCAATGCCGGAAAGCGTCACTCTCGTCCGCAACGAGCGGCTCACGCAGGCGGTCGAGTACGCCTACGCGGCGACCGCGTCCCTGGCCCCGGCCCGTGCCGTCTGGACGGCGGGCGCGTGCCCGTTGGACGGCGACGGCAACACGGTGGCCGTCGGCGACTACGCGGGCCAGGCCCGCCAGGTGATGCGGAACCTGGAGGAGGCCCTGCGCGGCGCGGGCGCGTCGTTGGGCGACGTCGTGAAGACCACCGTGTACGTCGCCTCGTCCAGGCAGGAGGACCTCGTTGAGGCTTGGCGGGTCGTCCGCGAGCACATGGGCGACCACGACGCGCCGAGCACCCTGCTGGGCGTCGCCGTGCTCGGCTACACCGACCAGCTCGTCGAGGTCGAGGCCGTCGCCGTGGTCGACGACCCGTCCGCGTCCAGCGGCGGGAACTGACCGCGCAGCGCTCGGATGCGCATGAGGCCGCCGCCCCGGGCGTGGGGCGGCGGCCGGAGCGGGTCAGGTCGGACGGGCGGCGGCGACCGCGTCGATCTCGAAGAGCATTCCCGGCAGGGCGAGCGCGGCCACGCCGGTGAGGGTCTGCGTGGGCGGGCGGGAGCCCCAGATCCGGCCGACCCGCTCGGCGAGGACGGCGAGCTTGTCCATATCGTGGTCGACGACGAAGGTGCGGAGCTGGAGCACGTCGGGGTAGTCGAGGCCCGCGGCGGCCAGGGCGGTGCCCAGGTTGGCCAGCGCCCTGTCGACCTGCTCGGCGAAGTCGGGCGAGGTGACGCCGCCCTGGTCGTCGGAGGCGTACTGGCCCGCGATGAAGACCAGGCCGCCCGGCGCGCGGGCGATGTGGCTGTAGCCGAAGCCGGTCGGGTCGTGCAGGTCGGCGGGGTTGATGATCTCGTGCGACATGGGTGCCTCTCTCAGTTCATGCGGGAAGGGATCTGCGGGACGCGCTGACGGCCGTGGCGGCCAGCAGCGCGAGGAGACCGGCGGCCCACAGGACGCCGGTGGTCGTGGTGGCGTCGACCAGGGCGCCGCCGAGCAGGGCGCCGAGGGCGATCGACAGGTTGAACGCGGCGACGCGGCCGGTGCCCGCCAGGGCGAACAGCGCCATGACCGCCGACAGGGCGGCGCAGATGGCGAGCAGGGTGCGGCGCGGACGGGCGCCCGCGCGCGAACCGGCCACGAAATTGCCCGCGACGCCGGCGACGCCGTACGCCATCAGCAGGGCGCCGACGAGCGCGTCCTCGACGTTCGCGCCCTCCCCCAGGATCGGGCGGACGAAGGTGTACGCGGTGAAGTGCCCGGTGATCAGAAGGAAGGTGACCAGTACGCCGACCCGCACCCCGGCGGCGCGGCGCGGCAGCTCCGCCAGCCGCCGGAAGCCCATCGCGCCCTGCGACGGCAGCGCCGGGACGAAGGCGAGCAGGCCGGCCAGGGCGACCAGCCCCAGGACGCCGACGGCGGCGAAGGCGGCGCGCCAGCCGCCCAGGTCGCCGATCAGGGTCCCCGCCGGGACGCCGACGACGGACGCGGTGGAGACGCCGCCGAACACGATCGCCGTGGCGCGGGCGACGTGGCGGGCGGGCACCAGCCGCACGGCGAGACCGCCGGCGATCGCCCAGAAGCCGCCGACGCTCACGCCGATGGCCACGCGCGCCGCCAGCAGGACGGCGTAGTGCGAGGCGGCCGCGCACACCAGGTTGGCGACCGCCATGAGGGCGACCAGCGCGGCGAGCAGCGTCCGCCGGTCGATCCGGGCGGCGGTGACGGTGACCAGGGCCGCCGACACGGCGGCGACCAGTCCGGGCACGGTCAGCATCAGCCCCGCCGCGCCCTCGGAGACCCGCAGGCCGGAGCCGATCGGCGTGAGCAGGCCCACCGGCAGCAGCTCGGAGGGCATCAGCGCGAAGATCCCAAGGCCACCGCCCCGACGGCCGCCCACGACCTGCCTTTTATTTGACTAGGAAACATCCAGATAACTCCGTCGCGCGGCCCACGGGGACGGACGCCGCCTGCGGGCGTCCGCTTAATCTGGATATTACATGTCTAGATAACTGGTCGGCCAGGACCCCCTACGACCAGCCCCGTGACATGGCGGCGGGCCGACGGCCGGCCCCTGCGGCACCCGCCCGCGACGAGGCGGGTGCCGCGCGCTCCCTTACTCCTGCGGCAGGTGCTCCCGCGCCTCCGCGTAGCCTCCGGCGCGCGCCTGGTCGTCCGGCCCGTAGACCGAGTGCACCACGCCGGTGGCGAAGGAGCGGGACGACAGCAGGCGCAGCGGGAGCGGCTCGCCTTCGTCGAACAGGCGCATCCCCTTGCGGACCGCGATCGGGTGGACCAGCAGGTGCAGCTCGTCCAGCAGGCCGGCGGCGAGCAGAGCGCGCACGACCGACACCGACCCGCTCATCCCGATGTCGCCGCCCGGCTCGTTCTTCAGGGCGGTGACGGCCTCGACGAGGTCGCCCCGCAACTGCTCGGAGTTGCGCCAGGTGAAGCGGAGCTCCTGGTTCGAGACCACGATCTTGCGGGCGTCGCCGAGCTTCTTGGCGAACACCGCGTCGGGCCCGCCCTCGGCCTCGCGGTCCGGCCAGGCGCCGGCGAAGGAGTCATAGGTCCTGCGGCCGAGCAGCAACGTGTCGGCCGCGCCGAGCTGCGCGTCCACGGCCTCGCCCATCTCGTCGTTGAAGTACGCGAAGTGCCAGTCCTGCGGGTCCTCGACGACGCCGTCGAGCGAGATGAACAGGCCAGCGGTGATCTTCCGCATCGGGCGCTCCTTGAGCATGAAGGACGTCGTATCGCCTGATATGACCATGGCCGGAACCGGAAGTCATCGCCGGCGCCCGTACGGCGGCGACATCCGCGCGTTCTTCCGCGGCCTGCGCTGACCCGCCCCCGGACGGGCGTCATGAGGTGCGGAGGGCACGGGTCCACAGCTCGGTGATCGCGTTGGACGCAGGCGTCGGTGGACCGGCCGGCGGGCGGCTGGAGGACGGCGTCGTGGACCTGCGCATCGATGTTGCACCGCCGCCTGGCCCGCGACTACGAGACGCTGCCCGCCCACTCCGAAGCCATGATCCACGTCGCGGCGATCGACCTGATGACCCGCCGTTTGACCGGTAAGAACGCTGTCACCTGGCGGGGCACTTGACACCCCAGAGACAGGACGAAACTCCCCTCTAATCTTGGGTTCTAACCTCCGGACCTGGTTGCCGGGTAGCCGTCGCTCCGGTGATCGGTCACAGGAAGGGCTCTTGATGTAGCGCCTACCGACCAGGTTGTGCATTCTTAAGCGGTGATCACCTCGGAGTGGGGTTCGCAGGACCTGCCCCCAGAGGCGCGAGCCCGGCTGGCGCAAGCCCGTGCCGGCGGCATCTGGACCTCGGACCTGTCGGTCAACGAGTTCGCCGCACTGCGCGCTGCGGGCTTTGAGCCTGTCGGGACGGTCATGGGCAGCACGGTGCATGACCTCGGTAGGTGGTATGACCGTCCAGGCGACTGCGGCTATCGCCCACAGCCTCTCGATGACCGTTCCGGCCGGCCTCTCCCCACCCACGACCGTCTCGGCCGCCCCCTCCCCACTTCGGTCACCATCACGACTAAGGGGCATGCCGGATCGGGCGGTCATCACGCGTACATCAGAACCCTCTACCGCGCCCGGCGAGCCGCCCTGGAGCGGATGGCCGCCGAGTGCGCGTCACTCGGCGGGGACGGGGTCGTGTCCGTACGGCTGGACATCGCTCCGTTCATGAGCGCTCCCAACTGGCTTGAATTCCGAGCAGCGGGGACCGCTGTGCGGGCACGGGGGCCGGTCCGGCCGGGCCGGGTCTTCCTGTCGCACGTGTCCGGCCAGGGGTTCGGCAAGCTGATCGCCGCCGGCTGGGTTCCGGTCGACCTGGTCCTCGGCGCGTCGGTCGGGATACGACACGCCGACGAGCGGACCGAGCAGGCGACCCGTACCCGCGCCCCCGCGCAGGAGGTCGAGGGCCTGACCGATCTCCTCCAGCGCACCCGGCACGACGCCCGTAGGCGCTTTCTTTCCGATGTTCGGCGGAGCGGTGCGGAGGGCGCCGTGCTATCGGCCGTGGAACTCAGAACGCGTGAACGATCCTGCTCGCGTGGCGGTGGTGGCGAGGACCACGTGGTGGAGTCGACGTTCATCGGCACCTCGATCACCGCGTTCCGGACACATCATCAGATCCCTCGCTCGTTGCCCTTCATGCGACTGTGACCAGGAGGAGTCAATGACGGACTCGGCCGCCCAGGGAGTGCCCGCCGACGCGATGGCCCGGTTGGCGGAGCTTCGCCCGGGAGAGCCCGACGGGCTGTTCACCAGCGACTTGTCCGTCAACGAGTTCCTGCTCGTGCGGGAGGCCGGGTTCCGACCGCTCGGCCTGGTGATGGGCAGCTCGGTCTACCATGTCGGCATCCAGGTGGGCCGGTGGGGCAAGAACATGGAGCTTGAGAAGCTCTCCAGCGCCCTGTACCACGCCCGGGAACTGGCGATGACCCGCATGGAGGCCGAAGCCGACCAGCTCGGCGCAGATGGCATCGTCGGCGTCCGCTTGCGCGTGGAGTTCCGGGACTTCGGCAGCGACATCGCCGAATTCATCGCCATCGGCACGGCGGTCAAGGCCGAGGACGAGACCATCACCTGGCGCAACAACAAGGATCAGCCGTTCACCTCCAACCTGAACGGACAGGACTTCTGGACGCTGATCCAAGCCGGGTATGCGCCGCTGGGCATGGTGATGGGGACCTGCGTCTACCACGTCGCGCACCGTCGCATGGCCTCGGTACTGAAGAACGCCGGGCAGAATGTGGAGATCCCGGAGTTCACCCAGGCGTTGTACGACGCGCGGGAGCTGGCGATGGCTCGGATACAGGCTGAAGGGCGGCAACTACGAGCCGAGGGCATCGTCGGGGTGCTGCTCGATCGGCTTCACCACCGCTGGGATGAGCACACAATGGAGTTCTTTGCAATCGGCACCGCGGTAAGACCGTTGCGCGACGACCACACGATCGCCAAACCTCAACTGGTGCTGGGGCTGGACCGCTGACATGGACGATTTCCACGAAGTGGTCGCCGTGTTGCGGCAGAACGCGGCCGATGTGACCGCGTACGCCAAGGTACTCACCACCACCCTGGAGGACGCTCTACCGCCTGGCTGTGTCAGCGTGGAACGCATTCGTTCACTGGGTGACCGGATGCGGGGCCATGAAGGGCGGGTAAGCCGCGTGATCGTAAAACTCGGCGACATCACGCTGTATCTGACCGACACGCGTGACCGGTTCGTCCCCGAGGTGCATCACGAGGTACGCGGGGTGGTGCTCGCCCGTGAACAGGTCTCCATCGATGTGTGGATCACCAAACTCACCCACGAACTGGTCGCTTACGCCGATACCAATGCTCGGGCCGCCACCGCGCTTCGCCGCCTCATCGCCGGCCTTTGAGTTAGCTCGAGCTTTGTCCTCGGTCCTTCGTAAGAGCCTGGTGTTCCCAGCTTCCGGTCGGGGGCTCTCCGCAACGGGTGTGGCACTACCCCGTCGAGCCGATCGGTCCCAACGCGAGGGTCGAGCACTGGGTGCGGGGCAAGATGCTCGGCGGGTCCAGGCGCTGGGATGGCGCCGGACCGACGGCCTCAACGACGCCGATGACGAACGCGTCGGCCCCGCCGTGGCGACCATCAGAAGGGGGCGGTGCCTCAGCGCGGCCCCGGCGTTCCTGCGCCCCGTCGAGCATCGGCCGGACCTGACGGTGTCACGGTGTCAACGCGTTCCGAGGTCGTCAAGGTGGTGGTCGAGAACGGCCGCTGCGGCTACCACGCCGTGGCCACCTGCGCCATGGGCCCCGACGACCGGGACGTCGTCGATCCCCGGCTCCGGGTGCGCGGGGTCGGCGGGTTGTGGATGTTCGACTGCCCGGTGCTGCCGGCGATGGTGTCCGGCAGTCCCAACGGCCCGATCATGGCCGTGGCCTGGCACGCCGCCGACCTCGTCCTCGACCGCGTCTGAAGGCCCCCCTAGGAGGTGCGGAGGGCGCGGATCCACAGCTCGGTGATCGCGTTGACGCAGGCGTCGGTGGACCGGCCGGCGGGCGGCTCCAGGACGGCGCCATGGACCTGCGCCTCGACGCCCTGGACCAGCAGCAGCGCGGTCAGGCCGGGGTCCGCCCCGCCGGCGCCGAGCCGCCGCAGGTGGTGCTCGACCTCGGCCGCCAGCGACTCCTCCAGCGCCCGCAGCCCCTGCACGCCCTCCGGCGTACGGGGCGTCTGGTCGAACAGCAGCCGGTGCAGGCGCGGTTCGGCGCTGTGCAGGTCGACCGTCCCTTTGATCAGGGTGCGGACGGTGTCCTCCAGCGGCGGCCGGGTGCGGCGGAGTTCGGCGAACACCTCCGCGAGCGCGGTCATGCCCTGGCCGATGTGCCGTTCGGCCAGGGCGTAGAGGAGAGCGTCCTTGTTCGGGACGTAGTGGTACAGGGTCCCGATGGACACGCCCGCGAGCTCGGCCACCTTGTTGGTGGTGGTGGCCGCGTAACCGTCGCGTTCGAAAAGTCGAGCAGCCGCGTCGAGGATCGCCTCGAAGGTGAAGCGGGAGCGCTGCTGGCGGGGGCGGTGGCGGGGCGTTGACATGGCGGTCCGAAGTCGAGTTGCCAGATTCGAATATTGCTCGAATCATTGTGCCATGCGCGAGGACTACCTGCGGTTTCTCCCCATCGATCTACGCCCCGGCCCCGAGCTCCGCCCCCGCTCCACCTGGTGGCGGTGGCGCGACCACGCGCTGCACGTCGAGCGTGTGGAGCGCCCCGGCGCCGAGCTGCGGATGCTGGTCCTGCACGGCGCGGGCGGGCACGCGGGCGCGCTCTGGCCGCTGGCGGGGATCGCCGCCGGGCACGGCCTCGACGTGGTCGTGCCGGACCTGCCCGGATACGGCCGCACCCGGGTGCCCCGCCCCGGTCGTGTCCGCTACGGCGACTGGGTGGACTGCGTCACCGATTTCGTGATCGCGGAGAAGGCCGCCGACCCGCGCCCGCTGGTGTTGTTCGGGGCGAGCATGGGCGGGATGCTGGCCTACGACGTGGCCGCCCGGACCGGCCTGGCCGCCGCCGTGGTCGCCACCTGCCTGCTCGACCCGCGCCGGAGCGACGTGCGGGCCGCGGTCGGCCGGCATCCGGCGCTGGTCCCCGCCTCGCTGCCCCTGATGCGGCTGCTCGCACCGGTCATCGACGACCTCCGCGTTCCGATCCGGCTGGTGGCCAGGATGAACGCCATCGCCAACGACCCCGAGCTGGTGCGCGTGGTCGTCCGCGACCGGCTCGGCGGCGGCTCGCGCGTACCCGTGGGCTTCGTCCGCAGCTACCTGGAGTCGGCCCCGGCGGTCGAGCCGGAGGAGTTCACCTCCTGCCCGGTGCTGCTGGTCCACCCCGGCGCGGACCGGTGGACCCCGGTCGCGCTCAGCCGCGCCTTCTTCGACCGCATCGCCGCGCCCAAGCAGCTGAAGGTCCTCGACAACGCCGGGCACTACCCGGTCGAGGAACCGGGCGTGCGCCGGTTCGCCGACGCCTTCGACCTGCTTCGCGACGCCATCGGCCAGCACCGCGACGGTCGGCCCGCCTCTTGAACGAGGCCCTGGCCGGCTCCGAAGGGCCGCGGCTCAGCCCTCGACGCCGGTGGCGTGGTGCGGGGCGCCGACGGGCTTGGACTCGGGCGAGCCGCGCTGGCGCAGGTAGATCGACAGAGCGGTCATCGAGGCCACCGCGAGGAACTCCGACTGCCAGTTCTGCAGGGTGCGATTCCAGAACTCGGCCGAGATCAGGTACTGCGCCCAGGAGATGGTGTCCTGGTGCTCGCCGAGCTGCTCGGCGTTGTAGGCGACCCAGCCGGTGACCGACTGCGTCAACCACGACAGCAGGAAGATCACGCCCATGGCCAGGCCCAGCGACCGGGCGAACACCTTGCCGCGCAGCCCGCCGACGCGCGCCCACTTGGGGGCGTCGGGGCCCGCGTGCCGGCCGACCTGCTGCTCGGCGTCGGACTCGGTGCCCTGCTCGCCCGGCTCCTTCGACTCGGGCGACCCGCGCTGCACCAGCCACACGGTCACGAAGATGTACAGGAAGAACTGCAGGTACTCCGACTGCCAGTTCTCGGCCACGTCCACGGCGAACGCCGAACCGGTCAGGTACTCCGCCATCGACACCGGCGGCGCGCCCTGGGTCACCTGCTGGTCGTTGTAGACGCTCAGGCCGCTGATCGCCTGTCCCACCAGCGCGGCCAGCGTGAGCGCCAGGAAGAACAGGGTCAGGGCGTTGTCACGGACGAATCCGGACTTCGCACCGCGCCCGTCGTCCTCCGCGCCGGACCGCCCGTCGCCGTCCTCGGAGCCGCCGGTCACCGGTGCAACAAGCCGATCGTCATCATGTAGGCCAGCCCGCCGCCGATCAGCAGCAGCGTCAGGACGAACGTCGCGCGCATCCCCGTGGGTCCCCTCCGTCATGTCTGCACCTGGCATTCATAGGGACGGTCGGTGTGCTCCCGGCACCCGGCCGCCGTCACCTTCCAGCCCGGCCCCCACCGGACGGCGAAGACGGTGTCGTCCCCGATCCGGACCCGTGCCGTGTCGCCCCAGATCTCCACCGGGCCCGCCGGTCCCCCGGCCAGGCCGAGCTTGGTGATCTCGTCGGCGCACCGCTGGTCGCCGGTCTCCAGCCCCTCCACGGCGCGGGGCATCAGGCCCGCGCAGGCCCGTGCGCCGTCACCCCGCTGGGCGGCCTCCAGCACGCCGGACGCCGCGGCCGAGACCTCGCCGCGCTGGTCGGAAGCGGCGCACCCGCCCAGTACAAAAGCGATCACCGCGGCGGCCACCGAGCAGGTCAGCACCCGTTTCGCGCCCGGCCCGACACCCCCCGCCTTCCTTTCCTCCATGGCCTCTGCCTACCCAGAGGCCGGCCATCAGAATGGCCGAGATCGGCAAGGAACGGCACCTCCTCAGGAGCGCCCACAGGGACGTTCCGTGCAGTGCGGTGCGAACGCGGGGAGTCCGACCTGGGTGGCTTTCGGAAGGCACGTGCCGTTTCGGACGTGTCTGGTGAGGCATTCCTGTTGCACTGCCGTCGGTGAAGTGGAGGCGGCGATGGGACGGGTGGACCGCATCGCCGAGCCGTGGGGTTCCCGGACGCCGTACGGTCGCGGCGAGCAGTGGCCGGCGCGCGTCGACCCGGGCTGGTCCTGCTGCGCGACCTGCGTACCGTGCACCTGCGCGCGGCGGAGGTCCCGCTCGGCTGGGTCATGATCGCGCAGGCGGCGCAGGCGGGCGAGAAGGGCGACCTGCTCGCGCTGGCGCAGCGCTGCCGCCCCTACACGCTGCGGCAGATGCGCTGGGCCACCGCGTTCATCAAGCAGGCGAGCGCGCAGATCCTGCTGTCCTGACGCGGCCGGAGGTTTAGCGAAGGGCGTGTGAGGAACACCCCGCCGCGAAGCGCGGCCGATGCCCGGCGGCGCGGGTCTGACAGCGCGGCCCACTGAGCCCGAAAGGGTGGACGTGCCATGTCCGATGGTCCTGCAACGGTGAGCCGTGCGGCGGTGCTGGTGTTCCCGGCGGAAGTGGACCTGGCGGGGGTCGACAGGTTGCGCGAACAGGCGCTCGGCCTGCTCAACCGCGGCGCGTCCATGCTGGTCCTGGATCTGTCGCGGTGCCGGTTCTGTGACTCCAGCGGAGTGAACCTGATCCTGCGCGTCCGGACGCGGGCGTTGGCCATGGGCGTCCCCCTTGAGGTGGTGCTGCCCGCACGTGGGGCGGCCCGGAGGGTCTGCGAACTGACCGGGGTGCCCCACGTGGTGCCCACCCGGATCGCGGCCGAACCGGAAGGCAGCTTGCCGTGACGTTCGCGCACCACCACGTTGGGGGTGAACCGCCTTACTAGGCGCGCAGTGCCTTTCGTAGGAGCTCGCCGAATTCGGCGGGGTGGGTGGTCAGACCGACGTGCCCGCCGGGGAAGTGCACCAGGTCCATGCCGAAGCGCTCGGCCAGGGACGCGGCCGGGCGGTAGGGCAGTTCGCCGCGCGAGTCCTCTCCGCACGCGAGGACGAGGCGGTCCGACAGTGTCTCCAGCCGGGCAATGTCGGGGGTGTAGGACATGAAGCTCGGCACGACGCGGCCGATGAAGTGCGGCATGTTCACCATCGACCGCTCGATCCGCGCGATCGCCTGCGGTGGGAGCCGCACCTCGGGCTTGGGCCCGGTTGAGCGGTCGTTCTCTTTCAGGCCCGTGGTGAAGGCCTGCATCGCGCGCATGGGCCCCTCGCTGCGGAACGCCTCGCGCACGCGCGCGATGAGCGCGCGGTGGTCGGCGGCGTCGGGGAGGACTTCCACCAGCGGCGGTTCGTGCGCCACTACGCGTTCGACCCGTTCGGGATGTGCGGTGAGCAGGTGCAGGGAGACGATCGCGCCCGAACTGGTGCCGAAGACGCGGGCGGGCTCGTGGGGCGACAGCAGTTCCATGATCTGCAACGCGTCGGCGGCGTGCTCCTCAACCCGCTGTTCGGCCTCGGGGTCGTCCAGCGCGCTCCGGGACATGCCGCGCGGGTCGTAGGTCGCGACCCTGTACTCGGCGGCCAGGGCGTCGGCGACGTCGTCGAAGGAGGCCGCGCCGCCCGTCCCGCCGGGGATCAGCAGCAGGAGCGGGCCCTCGCCGCGCACCTCGTAGTGCAGGGTCGCGCCGTCAACGCGCAGGGCGCCGGTGGTGGGGGCGGTCATGACAGGTCTCCTTCACGGGACGCGGGCCAGTTCTCCAGGAGGACGTGCAGGGCGTCGAGGGCGCGGATCCAGGAGTCCTGCGAGGAGCGCTCGTGCGCGAACCCGCCCGCCGCCTCCAGGGTGACGAACCCGTGGAACGTGCTGCGCAGCACCCGGACGGCGTCGGTCAGGTCGGGCTCGGCCAGCCCGTAGGCGCGCAACATGCCGTAGGTCAGTTCGATCGCGCGGCGCGGTCCGCGCGCCTTCGCGACCAGCTCCGGATCGATCGGGATCGGGGTCTGCGTCGCGACGTAGCGGCCCGGGTGCTCGCGCGCGTACTCCCGCCAGGCGTTCGCGAACGCGACCAGCGCGTCCTTGCCGGCCCGCCCGGCGGTCGCCTCCGCGATGCGGACGGTCTTCTCCTCCGCCGCCAGCAGCGCGATCCGCCCGCGCAGGTCCTCCAGGTTGCGGACGTGGTTGTAGAGGCTCGCGTCCCTGACGCCGAGCCGCCGCGCCACCTGCGCCATGGTCACCTGGTCGAGTCCGGCCTCGTCGGCCAGTTCGGCGCCCGCCAGCGTCACCCGCTCCACCGTCAGTCCGGCCCGCGCCATGCGTTCTCCTTCGTTTTACTAGGTTCCCTAGTTATAGACTAGGAACCCTAGTAAAGCGAACGGGACCGGCAACCATGACGCCGCCTTGCGCGGCGCTTGACCGGCCTCCGGGGATGATCGGCCCGTGGAGTTCCTGCGCGCCGCCGACTGGCGGGCCGCCCTGGAGGCCAAGGCGTCCGGCGGGCGGGTCCTGCCGATCGCCGGCGGCACCGACGTGATGGTGGAGGTCAACGCCGGGCGGTGCCGCCCGGAGGCCCTGCTGGACCTGGGGCCGGTGGCCGAGCTGTCCGGCTGGGAGGAGGCCGGGGGGCACCTCCGGGTCGGCGCGGGCATGACCTACACCCGGCTGATCGAGGAGCTGGGCGGGCGCCTGCCGGGCCTGGCGCAGGCCGCCCGGACGGTCGGGTCGCGGCAGATCCGCAACCGCGCCACCATCGGCGGGAACCTCGGCACCGCCGCCGTCAAGGGCATCACCCACCCGCTGCTGCTGGCCTGCGGCGCACGCGTCGAGGCCGCCTCGGCCGCCGGGACCCGGATGATCGACGCCGACCGGTTCTACCTGCCGGGCGGCCGGAACACCCTGCGCGAGGACGAGCTCATCCGCGCGGTGTGGACTCCCCCGGCCACCGGGCCGCAGTACTTCGCCAAGGTCGGCGTCCGCAACGCGATGGTCACCGCCCTGTGCTCGTTCGCGATCGTGCTGCGTCCCGAGCGGCGGCGGGTCGGGACGGGGATCGGTGCGGCCGCGCCCGTCCCCAAGGCCGCCCGCCCCGCCGAGGACTTCCTCGCCGGGGAGCTGGACTGGGAAGGGCTCAGGCCGATCGCGCCCTCAGTCGTGGAGCGGTTCGCCCAGCTGGTGCAACAGGACAGCGATCCCGAGGACGGGCTGCACGCCGGCGCCGCCTACCGTCGCCACGCCCTGGGCGTGCTGGCCCGCAGGACCCTGCGCTGGGCCTGGGACGAGCACCGGCGGACGGCCGGCATCAGGGCTCGATGAGGCCCGTGCGGATGGCGTAGCGCACCAGTTGCAGCCGGTCCTTCATGCCGAGCTTGGCCAGCAGGTTGGCGCGGTGCCGGTCGACGGTCTTGACGCTGATGACCAGGATGTCGGCGATCTCCCGGGAGGAGTGGCCCTCGGCGACCAGCTTGAGGATCTCCTCCTCGCGCGGGGTGAGCACGGTGTCGGCGGGACGCTCGGTCCGGGCCTGGTCGAGGTAGGTGCGGATCAGCGTGGTCACCGCGCCCGGGTACAGGAACGGCTCGCCGCGCATCGCCGCCCGGCACGCCTGGATCAGGTCGCGGTCGGCCAGGGACTTCAGGACGTACCCGGCCGCCCCGGCCTTCAGCGCCTCGAACAGGTACTGCTCGTTGTCGTGCATCGTGAGGATGAGGATGCGCAGGTCGGGCCGCCGCTGGGACAGCTCGCGGGCGGCCTGCAGCCCGGTCATGCGCGGCATCGCCACGTCCAGGACGACCAGGTCGGCCTCGACGGCGTCGCCCTGCACGCCCTGCAGCATCGCGATCGCCTCGGCGCCGTCGGCGGCCTCGGCGACGACGGTCAGGTCGGGCTCGCCCTCCAGGATGAGGCGGACGCCGCGGCGCACCAGGGCGTGGTCGTCGGCCAGCAGGATCCGCGTCGGCCGTGGAGCGGTGGTCATGACAGGTCCTTCCCCGAGGTCCGCCCGGTCGGCGCCCCCACGGGCGCGGGCCCGGTGGGCACGCGCAGGGTGAGGCGGGTGCCCCCGTCGGAGCCGTCGTGCAGCTGGAGCGTCCCGCCGACCAGCAGGGCGCGCTCGCGCATCCCGCGGATCCCGGCCTCCTCGCCCGCGCCGCCCATGCCCTTGCCGTTGTCCTCGACGCTCAGCAGCACGCCGTCGCCCGCGGGCGCCAGGGTGAGCTCGGCGGTGTCGGCCTCCGAGTGGCGGGCGGCGTTGGTCAGGGCCTCCTGCGCGACCCGGTACAGCACCAGCTCGGTCTGCGGCGCCAGCGGCGGCAGGCCCGGGTGCAGCCGGCGCCGCACGCGCAGGGTGGTGTGGGTGTCGAACTGGGTGGCCAGCGAGGTGAGCGCGCTGACCAGCCCGAGGTCCTCCAGCACGTCGGGGCGCAGGCGGCGGGCGATGCGGCGGACCTCCTCCACGCTCTGGCGGGCGATCTCCTGGGTGTAGCCCAGCTCCCGGCGCAGCGGCTCGGGGGCCTGGTCGGTGAGGCGCTTGATGTCCAGCAGCAGGGCGGTCAGGCTCTGGCCGAGCTCGTCGTGCAGCTCCCGGGAGATGCGGCGGCGCTCGTCCTCCTGCGCCGACAGGGCGCGGGCGCTGCTGGTGCCGCGCTCGGTCTCCAGCCGCTGGAGCATCCGGTTGAAGGTGTCGATGAGCGCGGCGACCTCGCCGCTGCCGGTGACCGGCAGCCGCTGGCCCGGCTGCAGCAGGTCGACGGTGGCCATCGTCCGGGTCAGCCGGTCCAGCGGCCCGAGCCCCCAGCGCAGCAGGACGGCGTTGGCGGTCAGCATCGCCGCCAGCCCCGCCGTCAGCACCAGCGCCTCGGTCAGCCGGATCGGCACCGACACCGTCCACGGCCCGACCATCAGCAGGACGGTGGCCACCGCTCCCACCAGGGTGTTCAGCCAGAACACCCGCCAGAACAGCCCCACCGGACGCCTACCTCCTCGCTCAATGACCATCAGGCCGGCCGCCGGCCCGTGTACCGGACGCCCCGGCACGCGGATCCGTCCGCTCTCCAAGGTAGGTGCCCTCATCGAGTCCATGGTGCAGGCGGGCGGCCGCCCGGGGCGATCGGGCGCGGCCCCCATGTTCACGGCCCGACCCCCATGCCGGGACACGGTGTCTACACGATCGGGGGCCGGTAAATGGGTGCCGCTGCCGATGGTGGTCCCGGCGCGGCCCGCCCATAGTGGGACCCACGACCCCGACCCGTGCGCGGCCCGGCACCCCCGGAGACCGGCCCGACCGGCGGAAAGGCCCTGCGGCCTTCCGGCCCCGGGCGGCCTCCGGCGTTCCCCCGGAGGCGGCACGGGGGCCCGCGAGGGGCTCGCAGGGGTGGGAAGGGGTGGTGCGCGATGAGGGCGAGCGGTGCGGTGCGGTCCACGGCCGGCGGTCACCGGCCGGACGGCGTTCCGCCGGGCGGGGCGCGGCAGGTCCGCGAGCGCCTGGAGCGGCGGCACCGCCTGCTGACGGTCCACCTGATCATCGCCGAGCACGCGGCGGACGGCGACGCCGCCGAGGCGGACCTGGCCCGGTGCGCCGGGCTCCGGCGGGCGCTGGCCGACAACGAGGCCGCCCTGACCCGGCTGGAGGCGGGCCGCTACGGCCTGTGCGCCGACTGCGGCGAGCCGATCCTGCCGGAGCGGCTGGAGCTCATGCCCGAGGCCAGCCACTGCGTGCTGTGCCAGATGTTGCGGCCCGCCCCGGCGAAAGGCCGGGACTGACCTGGGCCCGTTCCGCCCGATCGCCGGCACGCCGGGCCCGTCCGCGCCGCCGCGACCCGCCGGGTCCGGCGGCCTCGGCCTGCCACCGCAGGGCCCGGCCGCCGGGCCGTGCCGTTCCCACTCCGACCGAGGTGATCTGAATGCCGCCCAGTTCGACGCCGGGCGCCGGGCCCTCCACCGAGGCGCGACCCGGACCGCGCGCCGCCCTGGACCTGGGGAGCAGCCGCATCCGGGTCGGCGTGCCCGCCCACGAGGTGGTGATCGACCGCCCCTCGGTGCTGCACGCCTGCCGGCACGGGGCCGCCCACGACGGGCCCGCCCGCCGCAAGGTGTGCCCGGACCACGACCATCCCGTCCGCCACGGCATGGTGGCCGACACCTTCGGCTGCGCCCGGCTCGCGCGCCGGACGCTGCAGGAGGCCGCCATGGCGGGCGCGCCGCGCGAGATCCTGCTGGCCGTCCCGGTCGCGGCCGGGGCCGCCGACGTGCGCCGGGCCGTCACCGCCGTGCGCTCGGCGGCCGACTGCCCGGTGCGCACGGTGGAGGCCCCGCTGGCCGCCGCGATCGGAGCGGGCCGGAAGGTCAACGACCCGCGCCCGCACCTGGTGCTGGACATCGGCGCGGGCATCGCCGAGCTGGCCCTCGTCACCGGCGGGCGGATCAGCCGCGCGTGCTCGGTCCAGTACACCCTGGAGCGTCCGGCCGGACACCGCGACCCGCGCCTGCCCGAGCACGTGCGCGAGCGCCTGGCGGCCGAACTGCAGCGCATGTTCGACGGCCTGACCGGCCGCCAGCGCTCCCACGTCCGCGCCCAGGGCGTGCTGCTCACCGGGGGCGGCGCCCTGCTGCCCTCGCTGCCGGGGCGGCTCTCCCACCGCACGGGCCTGACCGTCACCGTCGCCCGCGACCCGGCCCGCGCCACCCTGCGCGGCCTGGGCCGCCTCTGCCTGTCCCCCGCCGCCCTCCCCACCGCGCCCGCGCCCCGCGTGCGCTGACCGGCGGCCGGCCACCGCGGCCGGCCGCCGCCACCGACCGACCGAGAGGAAGGTTGCCCATGCCGCCCGACACCCGCGGCCACCTGTCCAGCGTGCAGGTGCAGGCGCTGCGCGAACACCTGCTGGAGCGGCTGCTGTGGCGGGGCATCGAGCTGGACCGGCTGATGGCCGTCCTGCGCGACCGCGCCCGCCCGGCCGCCGAACGCGAGGCGCTCTACGCCGAGATCACCCGCGCCGAGGAGCACATCTGCCGGCTGCAGCAGGCGATCGAGGCCATGCGCGCCGGCGACTACGGCCGCTGCCGGCGCTGCGACGCCCCGATCGCCTACGGCCTCCTGAAAGTGCGGCCGCTCGCCCGGCTCTGCCCCCGATGCCCCCAGGACGCCGCGGCACCGACCCCGCCCGGCGACGCCGGTCGTCCCGAACCCTGACCGGCCGCCGCCCACGCTTCGCGAAAGGAGCTTTCGATGCTGCTCGACAGGACGGTGCTCCCCAAGGTCGGGGTGGCCTACGCCTTCACCACCGCCGAGGGGCGGCGGATCGCCGTGGTGGCGCACCGCGACGGGCGCCGCGAACTGGTGATCTACCATCCCCGCGATCCCCGCCGGGTGCTGTACTCGATGGTGCTGTCCGGCGCCGAGCCGCGCACCGTCGCCGAACTGCTCGGCCTGCCGACGGTGATCGACCACCTGCCGGACCTCGCCGCCGCGCCGTCCCGGGCCGGAGGCGAGGTCCCGGACGGGTCCGGCCACGGGGCGGGGACGCAGGTGGTGCGGATCCCGATCGCCGCCGACTCCCCCTGGAACGGCCGGCGTCCGGACGACATCGGCGCGGGCCTGTCCGTCGTGGCGGTGCTGCGCGGCGACCGGACGCTCACCACCTCCCTGTCCGGCCTCGAACTCCGGAACGGCGACGTGGTGGTGGCCGCGGGCGTCCCGGAGGCGATCGCCCGGCTGCGGGAACTGCTCGCCCACCACTGACCCGGCGGGCGGGCCGCCGCGCCCCTCCCGGCGTCGGCGGTCCGCCCGTCCCGACCCGACCGGGCGGCCGCGCCCCGCGGCCCCCGACGAGCCGAAGGATCGTACGACGTGATGAACCATGACCTGGTCGAGCAGGTGGAACTGCCGCTCACCGGCTGGACCGCCCGCCTCCACCATGAGGACGGCCGCCCGGCCCGCCTGGTGATGGACCCCGGCAGCGGCGCGCCGCTGACCTACTCCCTGCTCGCGCCCACCGGCCGCGACCGGGGGCAACTCCTACTGGGCGCGCACCATGTGCCGCTCGCCCGCCCCTTCGGCCCCTCGGCCGTCGGCACGGTCACCCTCGCCTACGGCGTGCTGGGCGACGACCCGGTCGACCTGGCCTTCCTGCGCCACCGGTCCTGGCGCCCCGCCCGCGCCCGGCGGGCCGAGCCGGTGATGCTGGCCGACCGCGTCTGGTGCGCCGAGCAGGCGGGGCACTTCGACGAGGTGCGCGCCACCGCCGCCGGGCACACCGGCGTGCGGCTCGTGTGAGGCGCGAACGCGCGAAGGCCCGTGCCCGTCAGACGCTCTGACGGGCACGGGCCTTCTTGTCTGGCGACGCCGCCGGGCCCGTTGGTCCCGGAAGTCCCCGTACGGGGGCGGGGACTCCCTACGGGTCCGGCGGCGTCATGGATCCCCCGGTAGGAGGCTCAGGGGATCCGGCTCAGGGGGCGCGGGCGCACGCTCGGGTACGCGGCCGCGTACCCGGCGAGGGCCGCGACCAGTTCGCCCGCCGAGGGCTTCGGCGCGACCACCCGGACGTGCAGCCCGTGCTCCTCGGCGGTCTCGGCGGTCTGCCGCCCGATCGCCGCGATCACCGTTGACGGCGGCGGAGGTCCGGTGAGCGCCAGGAGATGGCGGACCGTCGAGGAGGAGGTGAACGCGACCGCGTCGCACCCGCCGCCCGCGATCGCCGCGATGACGCCGGCGGACGGCGGGGCCGCCGCCACCGTGCGGTAGGCGACGACCGGGTCGCACCGCCAGCCGCGCCGTTCCAGCCCGTGGACCAGCAGGTCGCGGGCGAGGTCGGAGCGGGGCAGCAGGACGCGTCCCGGCGGCTCGTCCGGCCAGCACTCCAGCAGCCCTTCGGCGGACTGCTCGGTGCTGGGGACCAGGTCGGCGCGCACGCCCAGGCGGGCGAGCATCGCCGCCGTACGGTCGCCGACCGCGGCCACCCGGGCGGCGCACATCGCCTGCGCGGGCAGGCCGCAGGCGGCCAGCCTGCGGTGGACCGCCCGCACGGCGTTGACGGAGGTGAACACCACCCACGCGTAGTCGCCGCGCCGCAGCCGGGCGATCGCCTGGTCCAGCGGCGCGGCCTCCTGCGGCGGCTCCACCGCGATCACCGGCACCCGCCAGGGCACCGCGCCGTGGCGGCGCAGCCACCACGACAGCTCCTGCCCCTGGTGGGCGGCGCGGGGCACCAGCACCCGCCAGCCGTCGAGCGGGCCCGCCCCCTCGGGTGCGGCGCCCGCCGCGCCGAGGTCAGCGGAAGGCACGGTCGTGCTTTCCCTGGCATCCGACGCAGTAGCGGACGTAGGGCAGGATCTCCAGCCGTCCGGCCGGGATGTCCTTGGCGCAGCCCTCGCACTTGCCGTAGGTGCCGTCCGCCAGCCGCGCCAGCGCGTTGTCGATCTCCGCCAGGCTCTGCCGGAGGTTCTCCGCGCGCGTGCGGTCGGCCTCCTCGACCTGGCCCACCGGGGTCTGCTCCACCGCCTGCTCCAGCGCGGCCAGTTGGGCGGCGCGGGCACCCCGCTCCTGCTCCAGGCGTCGCCGTGCTTCCCGCACCGCGGCGTCCGCGTTGGCAACGCCGTGCTCCACGTTCGTGGTCATCAGACCTCGGCCCCTTTCCGGCAGAACCTCACGAAGGCCCGGTCCCCGTCCCTTCCGGGGACCGACCTCAACCATCGGCGATCGGCGCTCCGAAACCCATCGGGGCTGACACCCATTTCCTTGGGGGAACACTCTGTAGAGGCGCGCTTCGCGAAGTCCTCGGGCCGGTCGGGGTCAGTAGATGATGGACACGATCTGGCAGGCGGCTTCGGCGAGGCGGCGGTCGCCCTCGACGCGGGCCCGGGCGAGGGCGGTGACCGGCTCGATCCCCCGGGTGCACAGCCGCCAGGCGGTCTCGGTGTCGAGCCGGACGCGGGCGGCGGGCCGCCCGGCGTCCGGTTCGCCCAGGGACCAGCGGTCCCGCGCGGCGGTGACCGTCCAGGTGCCGCCGGCCGGTCCGTCGACCGTCATCCGGATCTGGGTGCCGGCGGGGGCCTCGGTGCGGCGCAGGGTGTGGGGCAGGGCCCGCATGAAGGTGTCCAGGACGGTGGACGCCGCCCGCGGGTCGGGGTCGGTGTCCTGGCCGACGGCGTGGCGGATCTGCTGGCGGTGGGTCCAGAATTCGGTGAAGTCGCGGGCGCAGTCGAGCCACATCGGGGCCGACTCGGCTCCGGCCCAGGACACCCCCAGCGACGGGGCGTGCGGGTCGACGGCCTCGAAGAAGCGGGTGACCTGCCCGCCGATCAGGTCCAGGGTGTCGATGAGCGCGGCGGGACTGATCCGGGCGCAGGCGTCGACCCACTCCTGGTTGATGCGGTGGATGAAGGACTCCAGCGTCTCGTCCGGCGCGAAGGAGGGGCCTTCCCGGTGGTCGTCGCGGTCGCGGGCGAGGCGTCCGTAGAAGTCGCCGAGGAGGTGCGCGGCCAGATCGTGCACCGTCCAGCCGGGCACCGCCTCCCTGCGCCAGTCGGCGGGGTCCAGGCCGCGCAGGGTGGCCGTCAGGGCCTCCTGCTCGGCGGCGAAGAGCGGGCGGGCGTCGATCGGGGCGCCGAGCCAGGAGTGCCCTGTCCCGTCGTCGGATGGGGTGGTCTCGGATGGGGTGGTCATGGCCCGAAGCCTGCCAAGCGTGCGCCCGGCCGGCCACCCGATAACGCCCCGGGACAGGGCCTCGTGCCGCGGTCTTCCCGTCGCCGTGACCGTCCGGCCTCCGGTCAGAGGCGGGCGGCCAACGCCTCCATCAGCCCGACCTGCTCGTCCGCCGGGATGGGCAGGAGGTTGAGCGCGAAGTGCGTCTCGTCGGCGCCCGCCTCCCGGCTCCGTTCCAGGTCGGCGAGAGCGGCCTCGACGAAAGCGGCCTCCGAGACCTCGGCTCCGGGCGGGACCGGGATCGAGTTCACCACCACGGTGCCGGTCCCGCCCGCGTCCCGGTACCAGCCGACCTGCGCGCGGGTGGCGTCCCAGTCCACCGCGGTGGTGATGAAGCCGTCCCCGATGCGGGCCGCCCGCTCGACGGTGGGACGGGTGATCGCACCGAACAGCAGCGGGATCGTCTCCCGCCAGGGCTTCGGTCCGACCTTCGACGGCGGGATCCGATAGTGCTCGCCCCGGAACTCCACCGGGTCGGGGGCCCAGCAGGCCCGCATCGCCGCCGCGTGCTCGACGAACCCGGCGCCCCGGCGCGTGGGCGGCACGTCGGCGGCCGTGAACTCCTCGGGGAGGTAGAACGGCGGCAGCCGGGTGCCACCGCCCTGCCCAACGCCGACGACCAGCCGCCCCTCCGACAGCCGATCGAGCGTGGCCAGGCGGCGGGCGAGCACGATCGGCGGCTGGAAGATCGAGTTCACGATGGCCGTGGTCACCCGGATGCGCCGGGTGTGCGCGGCCGCCCAGGTCAGCATCTCCAGCGACTCCCAGACGTGCGACTCGGGCAGGCCCGCGTCGTTGCCCCAGTGCGGCCCGACCGGGACGAGGAGCCGGTCGGCGGCCGACACGGCGTGGAACCCCAGCCGCTCGGCGGCCTGGGCGACGGTCACGACGGCCTCGGGACCGGCGTGCGGGTCGATGATCGGCAGGGTGACGCCGATGCGCGGTGCGTTCATGGTGAAGGGCCTCCAGGGATGGTGTCCGCGGGTAGGTCGGAGCGGCCCTGGAGTTCTTGCCGTCGCCCGGCGAATTTTTTCTAGGCCGGATGTCGAGACCGGGCGTCCCGCTCCCCCACGCCGGACGGTGTCACCGGTCCGCCGGCCCGTGCCGGTCGATGTGATCGCGGAACCAGTCCAGCATGAAGCGGTGCGCGGCGATGCCGTAGTCGAGCGCCGCGCGCTGGTGGACGGCCACGTCGCGGTGCTCCTCGGGGACCTCCCGGACGTCGAGGGACGTGCCGTAGGCCGAGAGCGCGGAGAGGTCGGCCTCGATGCGCGCCGTGATGCGGCGCAGCGCCGCCGCACGCTCGCCCGGCTCCAGCAGGCCGAGGAAGTAGAGCCTGGACAGGGCCGCGGTCTCCAGGTCGGGACCGGTCGGCTCCCCCGTCATCCACGCCCGGAACTCCTCGCGTCCGGCGTCGGTCAGGCGGTACACCTTCCGCCCCCGGCCGCCCTCCTCGACGCTTTCGACCTCGATGAGCCCCCGCGCGAGCAGGTTGTCCAGCGCGCGTTTGATGCTGCCGGAGCTGGCGCTGTAGAAGAGCGCGACACCGGCCTCGAACCCCTTGATGAGGTCGTAGAAGCTCTGCGGGGCGATCAGGAGCAGACCGAGGATCACGTGGGCCATCCGCAGAGTCTAGGGTTGCCACGGCTCGACATGTCCATTAGACATGTCTATGAGATATATCAGTTCGCTTCCCGCATCGGCGCGTCCCCGACCTGCGGTCGTGCCGACCGACTCCGCACAGGAGCACCCACGTGACATCGCCGCTCGCCACCACCCATGCCGACGGCAACCGCGTCCCCGCCGAACTCGACGCACGGCTGACGGACCTGCTGGAGAAACTGGTCTCGCAGCGCGGCGTTCACCACGCCAACGTCGCCCTTGCCAGTGGCGACGGCGACCTGCGCTGGGCCGCCGCCAGCGGCCCCGACGCCGTTCCTCGGCCGACCCCCGACACCCCGTTCTTCGTCGCGAGCATCACCAAGCGCTTCATCATCACCCTGGTGCTCCAGGCCCACGAGCGCGGCGAGCTCTCCCTGGACGCACCGATCACCGGCTGCCTGCCCGCCGAGACGACCGCCGGGCTCCACGTCCTCAAGGGCGTCGACCGGACGTCCGCCATCACGGTGCGCCATCTGGCCGGCCACACCTCCGGCCTGCCCGACCACTTCGAGAAGCGCCGCGGCGGCCCCCGCCTGTTCGACCTGCTCGCCTCGGGCCGGGACCTGGCCTGGACCTTCGACGACACGGTGCGCATCGTGCGCGAGCAGCAGCGCCCGCACTTCCCGCCGCAGGACCTCACGGCCGCCGGGCAGAAGGCCCGCTACTCCGACGCCGGCTTCCAGTTGCTGATCCGCATCCTGGAGACGGCGACCGGCCGGCCGTTCGCCGACCTGTTGACCGAACGCGTCCTCAAGCCGCTGGACCTGGCGCGCACCTGGTTCCCCGGGCACCGGCCGCTGGATCCGGCGACACCGGCGCCCTCGCCGCTGTACGCCAAGCGGCGTCGCGTGGAGCTGCCGTTGCTGCTCGCGTCCTGCAACGATCTGTTCAGCACCACCGGTGACCTCCTCTCCTTCCAGCGGGCCCTGCTCGACGGCGAACTTTTCGGCGACGCCCGCTCCCTGGCCTCGCTCACCGAGCGCCGCAACCGGCTGCGCAACATCCCCGTCCTGCGCTACGGACTGGGCACCATGTTCTTCAGGGTCGGGCGGATCGCCTCGATGGGCCGCCGCCCCCTCACGCTCGTCGGCCACTCGGGGGTCACCGGGACCTGGCTCTTCCACTGCCCGGAGCTCGACCTGCACCTGGCGGGCACCGTCGACCAGACCATGGCGCAGGCCGCTCCCTTCCGGTTCATGGCGCGGTGCCTGAACGCCTGGCGGTCGTGAGGGCGGGGCCGCGACCGGCGGCGCCGGACTACGCGCCGGGCTACGCGCCGGACGGGAACGACCGCCGCCAGCCGTCCACGACCGACCGGCGGCACCCGTCCGGGTCGTCCCCCATGCCGATGAACAGCGCCGTCAGCATGGGGATGGTGTGGTCGAGGGCCTGGCGCGGCAGGGGGCCCGTCGCGACGAGCGAGGCGAGCCCGTGCCCGATGGCCCAGGTCTGGGTCGCCGACTCCAGCGGATCGACGTCGGCGCGGAAGCGTCCGGCGTCCTTGGCGCGTTCGACGGCGCGGACCAGGGAGTGCAGGGTCGCGTCCGCGGCCTCAGGGTCCTCAAGGTCGAAGGTCGCGTCGAACGTGACGCGGTAGAGATCGGGGTTGCCCAGGGCGTTGGCCACGTAGGCGGCGCCCAGGGCGGTCAGGTCGCGGACCGGGTCCGCGGACTCGGTCACCGTCGCGAGCCGGGCCGCCAGGCGGGTGAAGCCCTCCTGCCGCAGCGCCGACCACACGCCGTCCATGCCGCCGAAATAGGTGTAGACGGCCATCGTCGACACGCCGGTCCCGGCGACCAGCGAACGGAGCGTGATGGGCTCGCGCGTCCGGAGCATCCGTCCGGCGCGCTCGATGAGCAGGGCGCGCACCGCGGGGTCCTTCGTCCTCGCCATGGCACCACAATACATAGCGTTGCTATGGTTTGGTGGGCGCGCGAGCCCGCGCGCCCCGACGACAGGAGGCAGACATGGCCGTCACGCTGGTGAATCCCGACGGGTTGCCGAAGCCCGACGCCTACCGGCAGATGTCGGTCGCCACCGGCTCCAGGCTGGTCTTCCTGGCCGGGCAGGTCGCCCGCGACGCGGGCGGCGGCAGGGTCGGCGAAGGCGATCTCGCCGCCCAGGTCGAGCAGTGCTACCTCAACATCGGCACGGCGCTGGCGGAGGTCGGCGCCTCCTTCGACGACGTGGCGAAACTGACCGTCTACGTCGTCGACTGGACCCCCGACAAGATGCCGCTGCTCGGCGAGGGGGTCGCCCGCGCCGCCGCGAGGCTGGGCGTCGATCCGGTCAAGCCGATCACGCTGCTGGGCGTCGCCGCGCTGGGCGAGCCCGACCTCCTGGTCGAGGTCGAGGCGACGGCGGTCATCGACTGACGCGACTCCGCCGCGTCATGCGTACCTGATCCGGGCGGCCGGCTTCTCGGTCTTCCTTGCGGGAACCGGGGTCCTGCAAGGAAGACCGAGAACGGCGCGAACGCGACGCCTTGGGCACGTTCGGCAGGACACCCGGCGGCCGCTCGTAGCGCCGGTCAACTCTGCGAGGGAGGCTGCTCGGTGCGCTTGCGGAGCTGGGCGTTGAGGCGCTGGGCCTCAGCCAGCTGATCTTCCAGGATGATGATGCGGCAGGCCGCCTCCAGGGCGGTGCCCTCGTTGACCAGGTCGCGGGCGCGCTGGGCCAAGCGCAGCTGGTAGCGGGAGTAGCGGCGGTGGCCGCCGGCCGAGCGCTGCGGGACGAACAGCTTGGCGCCGTCCAGGCTGCGCAGGAAAGCGGGGGTGACGCCGAGGATGTCGGCGGCGCGGCCCATGCTGTAGGCGGGGTAGTCCTCGTCGTCCAGCTTGTCGTCGAGCACGGCGTCGGGCATGTCCGGCGCCGGGTCGTTGTCGTGGCCGTCGGTGCTGCTGCCGGTGCGAGCCGGCCGGGTTGAGTTCACAAAACCTTCCGTACTGCCATGTGCCTGCTTCGGTTCGGTACCGCACGGGACGGGAAACGCGTCGGGGCCCCGGCGCCTGGGGCGCCGGGGCCATGAGGTACAACACCATCTATCCGGCACTGGGGCCGGTCGTGCTCCGCACGGGCCGCTTGACGTAGCGGGGGTGCGGGGATCGCAGATGCGTGACCGTAGACCACCGTCCAATCCGTGGGGCTGCGGTACCCGCGCGGCGGGTCTGGAAGCCGCTGCGGGCGATCCCGATGGTGCTGAGCTCCTCCTTCCGTGTTTCCTATCCGTGTTCGTGCCGTGACTTGCGTTCGTGCGATCGGCGGCCCGTTGGCCGCCGGCGGCGACCAGGCCGGCTGCCGGAGTCCCTTCCACTGCGTTGACCCCGACACGCCCGGCCTGCGCCGTCCATCTCACCGGGCAGTTCGTCCTCTGCCACGTCTCATGGACTTGTTCTTCGTCGATGACAGAGATACTACCCGAGGTCCGCGCGAATATCTACTCCGGTCGCTACAGGTTTTCTGTGGCCGGTGGATCAGGAGGCCGAGCGCCAGACGGTGCCGCGCCGCTCGTACTCCAGGACCTTCTCGGCGAGCAGCGCACTCTCGGGCCCGTAGAAGCGTTCGACCAGCCACAACGCCAGGTCGAGGCCCGAGGTGACGCCGCCGGAGGTGACCAGGTCGCCGTCGTCGACGACGCGCCCGTCCACGACCCGGCCGCCCCTGGCGCGCAGGTCGTCCTTGGCCGCGTGGTGGGTGGTGCAGGGCCGCCCCTTGGCGATCCCGGCCGCGGCCAGCAGCAACGATCCGCTGCACACCCCCGCCATGATCAGGCCGGGTCTGCGGGCGGCCGCCAGCGCGCGGGGCAGGACGCCCCGGCTGATCTGCTCCTCCACCGCCGAGCCGGGGCCGAGCCCGCCGCCGGGCACCACGATCATGTCGGCCGAGCGCGGGGCCCACGGGGTCCGCACGTTGATCTCCATGCCGGAGAAGGTGGTGACCGTGCGCGGGCCCTCGGCGGTGACGAAGCTCTGCTTCACCCCGTGCAGGTCGGCGATGATGCCGAGCACCTCGACGGGGCCCGCGAAGTCCTGCTCCTCCACGCCGTCGTAGAGCACCGTGTGGACGCGCATCGGGCGGCGGGGCGGCTTGGGCGCGGCGGCGGCCGAGGCCGCCGGGAGGGCGCCGAGGCCGAGGGCGGTCGTGGCGGCCGCGCCGGTGAACAGGAGGTGGCGTCGGTTCATGTCGGATCTCCTTGCGGTTTCAGCCGGCGGTGAACAGGCCGGAGACGAGGGTGCCGCCGGGCCGCGCGCCCGGCGGGACGGCGAACACGGCGCTGCCGGTGTGGCGGATGAAGGCGTTCAGCCGGTCGGAGGCGGCCAGCTTGCGCTGGGCCCGGACGAACTCCTCCGGGTCGCGCAGGTAGGCGCAGAACAGCACGCCGCTGTCGTAGCGGTCGTGGCCGCTGCCCGAGTGCGCGGGCATCCCGGGGCCGTGGTCGTGGTCGTGGCCGTCGCCGCTCCCGATCGGTTCGGCGATCGCCTGGACGGCGTAGTCGTAGTTGTAGGAGCGGCGCAGCATCGGGACGTCCCGGACGAGGGCCACGTGGGAGTCGGCGGGGATGAGGGGCTTGCCGTCCGGTCCCTTCTTGGCGAGGTCGGGGGCGGTGAACTCGTGCCCGCCGCTGAGCGGGGCCCCGTTGTCGCGGCGGCGGCCGATGACCTGGTCCTGGACGCGGGCGGTGGAGGTGTCCCACTTGGGCAGGTCCATGCGGATCTTGCGGAAGACCAGGTAGGTGCCGCCGTTGAACCAGGCCGGTTCGCCGGCGGGCTCGGCCCAGACGGCGGTGTCGAACCGTCCGTCCCCGGGGCGCGGGTTGGCCGTGCCGTCCTTCTGGCCGAACAGGTTGCGCGGGGTGGCGTCGCCGAAGGTCCCCAGGAACCCCTGCTGGGTCCAGCGCAGCCGGGCGACGCCCGGGGCGCGGCTGCGCAGGGACCGGAACGCGCGGCTGATGACCTGGGGATCGTCGGCGCAGATCTGGACGAGGAGGTCGCCGCCGCTCCAGGCCTCCTGGAGGCGGTCGGTGTCGAAGGCCGGCAGCTGCCGCAGCGCGCGGGGCCGGTCGCGTTCCCGGCCGATGCGCTCGAACAGCTCCGGCCCCAGGCCGAGGGTGATGGTCAACCGGGCCGGGGCGAGGTCGTCGGCCGCACCGGAGTCGGCGGGGGCCTGGGGCGAGCCGAGCGGGCGCAGGCCCGGCTCCCGTCCCTCCATGAGCCGCCCGGCGACGATCGTCCACTGCTCCATCAGCGTGCGGAAGACGGTCATGGCCTGATCGGCGCTCCGGCGGCGGCGCTTCACCGGGTCGGTCATCTCCAGGTCGAAGGCGGCGAACAGGGCGTGCCGCTGCTGCGCGGTGGCGATGCCCGGCTGGTGGGCTCCGTGGAACGGCTCGGTCTGCCGCGGCGCGCTCACGGGGCGGGCCGGGGCGGCCTCGCCGTCGGCCAGCAGGACGCCGCCGGTCGCGGCCGCGCCGGTGGCCGCGGCGGCGGCGGTGATGAGGGTGCGCCGCGAGAAGCGGGCCCCCGGTCGGTCGGACATGCGGAACTCCCCTTGCTCGGGACACAACCTTCAGGTTGACTGAAGCCTAGGACAGGCTTCAGCCAGCCTGAAGGTGGGGTGGAGATAGGGGGTTCGACTTTCGTCCGGCTCCAGGTCAGCAGGGGTGGAGCGTCACGCTCGCGCGGCGTCCCTCCACACGAGAGGCGGATCGGCCTACGGTCGGTTCATGCGCGGCGACGACTGGGACGACCTGCTCGACGACATGTACGACCTGGACCGGGGCGAGGACCTCTACCGCGCGAAGATGGGCGGCACGGACCTGGCCGGTGTCGACCTGCACGACGCGAACCTGACCGAGGCGGACCTGAGCCGCGCCAACCTGTGCGGTGCGGATCTGACCGGCGCCAGCCTGGACGGGGCCAACCTGGACGGGGCCCTGTGGTCTTCGGGGCCGGAAGGGACCCGGTGGCCGGAGGAGCTGGCGGAGACGGTGCGGGCGCGATCGCGGGAGATCGCGCCCGGGATGTGGCAGGTGGGCGCGGCGAGCACCGCCGACGACGTCCGGCCGCCCTGACGGAGCGGGCGGTGCCCGGCCCCTACTCCCCGCTCCCGGGCACCTCCAGGATCACCAGGGTGCCCTCGCTTCCGGCGGCGACGGCGTGCTTCGTCCCCGCGGGCACCACGTACATCTCCCCCGGCCCCACGGGCACGACGGCGCCGTCGACGACCAGCTCCAGCCTGCCGTCCAGCACGAGCAGCGCTTCGGACGCGGAGTGCGCCTCCTCCTCAAGCGGCAGGTCGTCCATCCGCAGGACCTTCACGCAGGCCGTTCCGACGCGGGCCAGCTCGCGCGAGGACCAGGCGTCGGGAAGCCCGGCCGCGGTCTCGACGAGGTCGATCAGGTTCATAGTCCCCCTTCTTCGGAAACGCCTGAAAGCTACATCGGCACGAAGGGGAGTTGGTCGACCGTTCGGTAAAGGCTCACCGGGCTATGCGGCGGGCATGAACAGGCCCGTGACGGTCGCTATGGTCCGCGTCGTGGAGAACGTCGCGATGCCCGACGCCAGCCGCCGGCCCACCCGGGTCGGGGAGACGACGATCTCCACCCACTCCCCGGCGCGGGCGGCGCCCAGCAGGTCGCAGGAGAGGTTGACCGTGACCAGCGGCGTGGGCGGATCGGTCTGCCGGGCCAGCGCGCTGCCGATCGCCACGTCGCCGAGCGTGGCGATCACCCCGCCGTGCAGAAGGCCCCGGGCGTTGGTCTTGGGCTCTTCCACGGTGAAACCGAAGCGGCAGGGGTCGTCCGGATCGTGCAGGAAGCCGCCGATGGCGCCGAGCAGGGGGCTGGGCCGGTCCCAGGGGACGTAGTGCGCCGGCGGCAGGTGCGTTGGGGTCATCCGCCCAGTCGATCAAGCGGGCCGGTCGCGGCACAAGTGAGGTCCGCCGGCCGCGCGAACGCGCTTGTCCGCCGTTCCGGCGCCGCACTACCGTGCCGGTGTGGATCTCTTCTCACGCTCGTGGAAGGCGCTGCGCGCGGCCGTCGCCGAACTGCCGGACGAGGACTTCGCGCGGCCGTCCGGCTGCGCCGGATGGCTCGTGCAGGACCTGGTGTGCCACCTGGTCATCGATGCGCAGGACGTCCTGATCACCCTCGCGACCCCCGCCGAAGGCGAGCCGACGCGCGACGCGGTGACCTACTGGGAGGTCTCCGGAACGCCGCCGACCGGCGACGACCCGCTCGATGCGCTCATCGTCCGGCTGGCCGCCGCCTACCAGGAGCCGCGGCTGCTCAAGTTCCACCTCGACGACGTCGGCTCCGCCGCCGGCCGCGCCGCCGAACTCGCCGACCCCGCCCTCCGGGTCGAGACCCAGGAGCAGGTCCTCACCGCGGGCGACTACCTCTCCGCCTACGTCCTGGAATGGACGCTGCACCACCTCGACCTGGTCGCGCACCTCCCGCACGTGGCGGGCCCTCCCGCGGAGGGGCTCGCCCGGACGCGCGAGATGCTGGAGGAGATCGCCCGGTCGGCGTTCCCCGCGTCGTTCTCCGACGAGGACGCGCTGCTGGTCGGCACCGGGCGGCGCGCTCCGACCGACGCGGAGAAGGCGGCACTCGGCGACCTGACCGCGAAACTCCCGCTCTACCTCGGCTGACCGTCCGGCTGAACGGAACCTCCACCGCCCCGGCACCTGCCCGCCCTGATCCTTTCGCCGCTCTTCACGGTCTTTGGTGGAAGTTGTCACAGGCGGGGGCGCGGCCCTGTCTCTGTCTACGGGACGGACACAGCCGACGACGGGAGCAGGACGTGCCGCCGACAGACAACGGGTACCGGATCCGGGTGCCGATGACCTCGCGCGCGATCGACGAGCCGCATCGCACCGCCACCCCGCTGGAACTCCTGTTCGACCTCACGTTCGTGGTGGCCGTCGCGGCCGTCGCCGCGCAGTTCGCCCACGACGTGGTCGAGGGGCACGCCCTGGCCGGGATCATCCCGTTCCTCCAGGTCTTCTTCGCCGTGTGGTGGGCGTGGATGAACTTCACCTGGTTCGCCTCGTCGTACGACACCGACGACGTCGCCTACCGGCTGCTGACCATGGTGCAGATGGCGGGCGTCCTGGTGGTCGCCGCGGGGGTGCCGGCCGCGGCCGACCACGCCGATTTCCGCGCCGTCACGCTGGGCTACCTCATCATGCGCCTCGCCCTGGTCGCGCAGTGGCTGCGGGCCGCCGTCGAGGAACCGGCGGGCCGCCGCACCGCGCTGCGTTACGCGACCGGCGTGCTCGTCCTCCAGGTCGGGTGGGTCCTGCGGCTCGTCCTCGCCGAGACCGGGCACCTGGCGTCCGCGGTCCAGCTGCCGTCCTTCGCCGTCCTCGCCGTCCTGGAACTGCTGGTGCCGCGATGGGCGGAGCGGGCCGCGCCCACCACCTGGCACCCGCACCACATCGCCGAGCGGTACGGCCTGTTCACGATCATCCTGTTCGGCGAGAGCGTGCTCGCCGCCTCCAACGGGGTCGGCAGGGCGTTGGACGGCGCCGAGCTCGGCGGCCCGCTCGTGGTGATCGCCGTCTCCGGCCTCGCCCTGCTGTTCGCCCTCTGGTGGATCTACTTCCTCGCGCCCTCGGGGGACGGGCTCGACGACCGGCGCCACCGGTCGTTCCTGTGGGGGTACGGCCACTACGGCGTCTTCGCATCCCTGGCCGCCCTCGGCGCGGGGCTCGAGGTCGCGGTCGAGCAGACCGGGCACGACCTCCGGGCCGGCCCGCTCGCGATCTGCTACGCCGTGGCGATCCCCACCGTGACGTTCGTCGTCTCGTACTGGCTCGTGCACGCGCCGCTCGTCGCCGAACACGTCGTCCACCCGTCGGCGGTGCTGGCCGCCGCCACCGCCGTCCTGCTCCTGCCGCTCGCGGCGCCATGGATCGGAGTGGCCCCCGTCATCGCGGCGATCGCGGTCGTCTGCGTCGCGACGACCGCCGCCACCATCCTGCCGAGGGCCGGTCGCGCGGCCTGACTCGCGGTGGGCGGCCGGGCGCGCCGGCGGGGAGGGCGCCGTCCGGCCGTTCATCGCGTTGCGGACACCCGCCCGTGTCCGGCCGCCGCCGGGGCGCAGGCGGCGAACCTGACCACGCCGACCGGCGCACGCCGTGCCGTCGCGCGTACACGCTCGCCCTCGGAGGACCGGGCGGCGTCCGCGGCGAGGAGGTCCTCCAGAGCCGTCACGTCCCCTCCCTGCGCCGCCGCGCGGAAGACCGACAGCAGCCGGCGGTGCTCGCCGGTGTCGATCGACCTGCGCCGGGCGGTGCCCAGGTGCTTGCGCGCGCGGCTGACCAGCTGGCGGACGTTGGCCGGGCTGAGTCGGATGATCTCGGCTATCTCCTCGTAGGGGTAGCCGAAGGCTTCGCGGAGGACGTAGGCGGCGCGCTGGGCGGGGGTGAGCCTTTCGAGCAGCAGCGACAGCGCGAGCCCGACGGCCTCGCCGCGCTCGGCCTCGGCGGCGGGGTCGGCGCCGCTGTCGACGCCGTCGGGCGGCAGGGGGCCGACGGAGGTCTCCCTGCGGGCCCGGGCGGACCGCACGGCGTTGATGGACAGCCGCGTCGTGATCAGGGTCAGGAACGCGGCCGGGTTGGCGATGTCCGAACGGTCGGTGTGCTGCCAGCGCAGCCAGGTCTCCTGGACGATGTCCTCCGCCTCCGCCGGGCTGGCGAGCATCCGGTAGGCGATGCCGAACAGGCGCGGACGCGTCTGCAGGAAGACGACGGCGGCCTGGTCGAGGGAGGCCGCCCGGTCTCGTTCCTCCCGATGCGCGATCATGCGCGCCTCCGCTTCGGCGGTGCCGGCACGGCGCGGCGGGCGGCTTCGCGTCGTGTGCCCCCTCCCCCGTATCGACAGCGGAGAAAACGGCGGCAGGCCAGGGTTTCCATGTCGCGTCATCACCTTTCTCATGTGCGCTCCGTCTCCGGAGGCCAGCGGTTCCGCCACACGGAACCGCTCCATGTCCTCACTTTCTCGCGCCGCTTGAGAAAGGGCATGACACAAATGCATGAGATAGATGAAGTGCCTTTTCAAGCGTACTTACAGTAATCAACCTTGATGATTTATCAAAGGCATGACTGAAGGCCGGATTCGCTTCGTCTCAACGAATCCGGCCTTACTTCGACAGCCCGTCAGCCGACGGCTTCACCGCGTTTCAGATAAAGGCGGGTGAGTTCCACACGGGAGTTCACGCCGAGCTTCCGGAAGATGTGCGAGACATGTGTGCTGACCGTGGCGGGAGACAGGAAGAGCCGTTCGGCGGCCTGGCGATTGGACGCGCCCTCGGCCACGAGGACCGCGACTCTCAGCTCGGCGGGGGTGAGTGCGTCCCAACCCTGGACTGTCCGCCGTTGCCGCGCCCGCCGTCGGCGTCCGGCGGCGGCCAGCCTGCGCCGGACCCGCGCGGCCTCGTTCCCGGCCCCCGTCCGCATGTGGATGGCCTCGGCCTGGGTGAGGTGCTCGGCGGCGGCGTCGCGATCGACGTCCAGGAGCATCCTTCCCGCGTCCTCCAGAGCGGAGGCGAGCGGCAGCGGGCAGGAGCCTTCCTGAAGGAGACCGACCGCCTGCTGGACGGCCGTGGCGTCATCGTCCAGCAGCCCGCGCGCATGTGCGGCGACCGCCGCGAAAAGCGGGACGCCGGGATTGGCGGCGGCCCTGCGTTCGGCCTCCGCGACCAGGACGGCGGCATGGTCACGGAAGCCGCCGCGCAACATCAGCCGGACGCGCGACGGATCGTCCGCCGGATCCGCGAGCCAGGGCGGGACCGTGGGCTGTGTGCAGGCGACGGCCTCGTCCAAGTGGGCCCGGTGGGGGTCGCCCGCCGCTTCGGCGAGCCGCGCCGCCAGCCACATGGCCTCCCGATGCAGCGGTCCCGGCTTCCTCGCGAGCAGCAGGCCGGTGCACTCGGCGGAACGCGCCCGTGCGGCGGCGTCGCCCGTCAGCACTCCGACGCGCCCGATGACGGACAGCGCGTCGAAAGAGACGGCGTCGCCCGCGCCCGACTCCTCTGCCATCGCGAGCACGCCCTCGGCCTCCGCGCGTGCCTCGGCCAACCGTCCCGCGGCGAGCAGCAGCCGGGCGCGGGCCGCGAGCCAGAGGCTCAAGCCTTGGGCGTGGCCCGGCCGCCGCGCCGCCGCGACCCCTTTCGCCGTCGCGCGCAGGCCCTCCTTCACCCGGCCGGTCATGCCGTACAGCGACGCCTGCCAGACGGCCGGGAAGAACAGTGCGGAGGAGTCCGTCGTGAGGACGACGGCCTCGGCGGCAAGGCGCTCGGCTGCGGCGAAGTCCAGCCCGAGGGCTTGGACCAGGGAGTCGGCGGTGCGCAGCAGCGCCAGGGCCGTGCCGTTTCCGGCTTGCGCGGCGGTCTCCGTGGAAGGTGCGAGCGATCGTTCGGCTTCCGGAACGTCGCCGGTCAGCATCGCGGCAAGGCACCGCAGGGCGATCAGCGGAACATGCAGGCCGTCCGGGACACCGTCCAGGCCACTCCCGGCCCGACTGTGCCGCAGCGCCTCCGCGTACGAACCCTGCATCGCCGTCATCGCGGCGCCCAGCCGCACCCGTGCCTCGACGGCAGCGGGCAACGAGCCGCCCGCAGCGGTCTCGGCGAGTTCCAAAGCCTCGCCGCCCTTGCCGACGCGCGCGAGCAGGGGGACGGCCTCCGCGACAGCATCGGCTCGTTCCACCGAGTCCGCCGGGGCGAATGCGATGGCTTGCCGGGCGATCGGCAGCGCGGCGTCCGGCGCGGCATGGGCGAGTTCGGCCAGCGCTCTGCGCAGCAGCGCCGCCGCGTCGGCGTCTCCGGGTTCGGCGGTCTCGGCCATGGCCAGGGCGACCCGGCCGACAGGCGCGCCCTGGGCCAGGCTCAGCTCGGCGGCACGCCTGCGGAGCGTCCCGCGCAGCGGGGCGGGCACCGTCCCGGCGATGGCCTCGCGCACGAGGTCGTGCCGGAACGTCAGCGGGTCCGTGGCTCGGACCAGGTCGGCCTCGACGGCTTCCTGGAGGGCCGCCACCACGTCGGCGATGGTGTGTTCGCCGAGGTCGGCGAGCCGATCCGGCTCCACCTCGCGGCCGAGCACCGACGCCATCCGGAGCAGTTCCCGGGCGCGCGGCGAAAGGGGGTCGAGAAGGCGCCGCACGAAGCCGTGGGAACGGCTCGGCGGGAGCCAACCGGCCGCGCCCCCGTTGGAGAGCCCGCGCACGGTGTCGGCCACCAGGAGCGGCCGGCCCTCCGCCCGCCCGAGCAGGGCGAGGAGATCCGCTCCGGGTTCGGCGCCGAGCAGGTCGCGGGCGACCCCGGCGACCGCTTCCTCTGGCAGGCGGCCGAGGCGCAGCGTACGCGCTCCGATGTCCCCCAGGCCGGAGACGGCCGCCCGTACTGCGGCGTCGGACGACCCGGTGCGGACGGTGAGCAGCCAGAGGACCGCGTGCGAGGACAGCCGGGGAGGCAGGACACGCAGGGCCAGGAGCGTCCCGGCGTCGCACCACTGGAGATCCTCGACAACGATCAGCAGCGGCCCGTCCGCCGCCGCGCGCTCCAGCGCGTCCTGCAACGCCTGGAACAACCAGAACCGCTGTTCGGTGTGCTCGGACAGCGCCAGGAAGGCATCACCGTCGATGACGGGGCGGCCGTCGGAGTCCAGCGCCCGACGCAGCGCGCCGAAGGGGACGCCTTCCCGCCCGCGTTCTCCTGCGGCGCCGAGCACGCGGATCGGGATGCCCTCCGCCACGGCCCGCGCCTCGCGCACGAGCCGGCTCTTGCCGATCCCCGGAGCCCCTTCGATGACGAGGACGCCCCCGCGCCCCTCGTGCGACCGCGAGAGCCATCCGGTCAGCTCGGCCATCTCGGCATCGCGCCCGCGCAGCCCGGGCTCGCGGACGTGGGAGGCACCGCCGCCCCCACCGGGCGGCGCCGTCGCCCGCCTCGCGCCTCCGCGCCGCCTCCGCACCAGCTCATCGACCGCCACGGCCCCTCCGTTCACCCGGTCGGCGAACGCCTGTCGCCGACACGCGTTCACTGTCTCCGGGGCCGGGCCGCGATCGCATCAGGGAGCCCCCTGGCGGAGTCCCTAGGGAAGGGGCCGGGCCACCCGGGGGTCACCGGCCGAGCCCGGGCATCGGGGCATCGGGCGGCTCAGCGCAGCTCTTCCAGCTGGTGGCGCGAGGTGACGCCGAGTTTCGCGAAGACCTTCCGCAGGTGGTACTCGACGGTGCGGGGGCTGACGTACAGCCGGGTGGCGATCTCCTTGTTGGTCAGCCCCGTGCGGGCCAGCCTGGCGATCTGCGCCTCCTGGGGCGTCAGTTCCTTCGCGGTCTCGACGTTCCGCTTGCGGGCGGTCTCGCCGGTGGCCTGGAGTTCGCGCGCGGCCCGGTCGGCGAACGCCTCCATGCCGATCTCGGTGAACATCTCGAAGGCGGTGCGGAGGTTCTCGCGGGCCTCCAGGCGGCGGCGTTCCCTGCGCAGCCACTCGCCGTAGAGCAGGTGGGCGCGGGCGAGGTCGGGACGCATCCGGGTGCGGCCGAGCCGTTCGACCGCCTCACGGTAGAGCCGGTCGGCCTCCTCGCCCTCGCATAGCAGCGCGCGGCAACGGGCCTCCAGGCCGAGGCCCCAGTCCGCGCCGCCCGCCCGGGCGGCCCGCGCGAGCCGCTCCAACGCCTGGGCGGCCAGGTCGCGGTGGCCGGTGCGCACGGCGGCCTCGATCAGTTCGAGGGGCGCCCAGTGGACGGCCCCTCCGTCCGGCACGGCCGCCCGGGGGACCACCTCCATCGCCTTCTCGTACTGGCCGAGCCCGTTGCACAGGACGGACCTGGCCCACTGGCACATCTCGATCGTCCGCACCTCGCCGTGGGCCGCGGCCTCCTTCATGATCGTCTCGGCG
The DNA here is from genome assembly GCA_050936435.1 of Spirillospora sp. CA-253888. Classification (GTDB taxonomy): domain Bacteria; phylum Actinomycetota; class Actinomycetes; order Streptosporangiales; family Streptosporangiaceae; genus Spirillospora. Next base: position 1,760,894 of record JBNJMT010000002.1, on the reverse strand, counting down.
AGGTGCTCGGTCTCCTCGCGCCGCCCCCGCCACGCCGCCAGGCCGAGGTCGCCCCGCAGTTGCAGCGAACCCCCGGTGGTGGTCCGGGCGCCGGTGGCCGCCGCGTGCGCCCTGGCCTCCTCGTCGAGGGCCTCGGCCTGCACCAGGTCGCCCTGGAACAGGTGCAGCATCACCGAGTTGGTGAGCCCGATGGGCAGCATGGCGAGCGCGCCGGAGCCGCGGACCAGGCGGAGGTAGTAGTCGGCCGCCTCGTGGCAGGCGTCGTCGTCCCACAGCGCCATGGCGGCGAAGTTGACCGCCCACAGGTAGCGGAGCCGTTCGACGGGGTCGGTCTCCTCGTTCAGGGCGGCGGCGATGAAGCGGCGCAGGGCGGGCGCGGCCACCGACGTGCCCTGCGCGTACAGCGGGGCGAAGGCGTCCAGCGCCAGGTCGGTGAGGCGGGGAGGTTCGGGCGCGGGCGGCGCCTGCCGGGCGGCCTCGACGATCTCGGTGATGGCGTCCCGTTCGGGCAGGACCACCGACGCCACGGCGATCGCGTGGAGATAGGTGTCGCGGGACAGGCGGGCGTCCAGCGGCGCGAGCCGCCGGGCGGCGTCGAGAAGGAGCGCGGGCCCGCCCATGCTGAGGTTGGCGGTCAGGGCCACCTCGATGCGCAGGGACTCGGCCTTGGCGCGGCGCAGCTCGTCCGGCGGGCCGGACTCGGCCGCCGTCACCAGCGCCAGCGCGGTCTCGGGCGCGCCGGCCAGGTACTTGGCCCGGGCGGCGTCGAGCGCGCGTTCGGCCCGGCGCCGGGCGTCGGGGGTGAGCCCGACCGCCCGCTCCAGGAAGGCCGCGGCGGCGGCCTGGCCGCCGCGGGCCTGGGCGCGGCCGGCCGAGCGTTCGAGCTCGGTGGCGATGTCCTCGTCGGGGTGGGCGGCGCCGTGGGCGCGGTGCCAGGCCCGCCGGTCGGGGTCGGTGGCCGCGTCGGTCGCCTCCGCCAGCGCCCGGTGGGCCCGCCGGCGCTCCCTCGGGAGGGCCGCGCCGTACACCGCCGAGCGGACGAGCGGGTGCCGGAAGCGCACCCGGTCGGTGAAGTCGATCAGTTCGTCGGCCTCGTCGGCGGCCGTGGCGTCGATGCCGAGCACGTCGGCGGCGCGCCACAGCAGGGCGGGGTCGCCGAGGGGCTCGGCGGCGGCCAGCAGCAGCATCATCCGGCTGTCGGCCGGCAGGGCGTTCAGCCGGCGCTGGAAGCCGTCCTCCAGGCGGCCCGACAGCGACTGCCCGGCCGCCGCGGCCACGTAGCCGCCCGCGGACGCGGCGCGGGGCAGTTCGAGCAGGGCGAGCGGGTTCCCGCGCGCCTCGAACAGGATCCGGTCGCGCACCTCCCCGTCCAGGGGCCCGAGGACCACCTGGCCGACGAGCGCCCGCGCGGCGGCGTCCCGCAGCCCGCCGACCTCCAGCACGGGCAGGCCCGCGAACGCGTCGGCCTCGGCCGAATCGCGGACGGCGAAGACGCAGGCCACGCTCTCGGCCACGAGGCGGCGGGCCACGAAGGCGAGGACCTGCGCCGAGGCGCGGTCCAGCCACTGGGCGTCGTCGATCACGCACACGAGCGGGCGCTCGTCGGCGGCCTGCGCCAGGAGGTTGAGCACGGCGAGGCTGATGAGGAACTGGTCGGGGGCGGGCCCGGCGCGCATCCCGAACGCCGTGCCGAGCGCGTCGCGCTGCGGTCCGGGCAGGGAGTCGAGCAGGTCCAGCATCGGCACGCACAGCTGGTGGACGGCCGCGAAGGGCAGCTCCATCTCCGCCTGGACCCCGGTGGCGGTCACGACCCGGCAGTCGGAGGACCGCGCGACGAGGTGGTCCAGCAGCGCCGACTTGCCGACGCCGGCCTCGCCGCGCAGCACCAGCACCCGGCTCTCACCGCCGCGGACCTCCGCGAGCAGCCGGTCGAGCGCCCCGCACTCGGTCTCCCGGCCCACCAGCGCCCGCGATCGCGGGGCCTGAGCCGCGGACCGCCCACCTCCCAGCCCTGAGTCGTCAGTCATCCCCGTCCCACCTTCCGTGCCGCGCATCACCGGTGGTACCGGGACCGATCGGTCATCTAATGCAATATCTCACGCAAGCGCACAGCTCAGGGAGATGGGCACGGCGGAAAGGACCGGCGATCCGCGCGCGATGCGCGGCGCTCTCCGGCCCCACGGCCTCCGGTGCGGCCTATTCGAGCTCGGCGAGCCCGTTCTTCAGCTCGGCGCGCCCCTTGATGCCGAGCTTGGTGAAGACCTTGCCGAGGTGGTACTCGGCGGTGCGCGCGCTGATGAACAGCCGCGCGCCGATGTCCCGGTTCGTGAGCCCTTCGCGGGCGAGGCGCGCCACGTTGAGCTCCTGCTCGGTCAGCCGGGCCGCCGGTCCGTGCGCCGGGGCGGGCGCGGACTCGCCGATCTCGTTCAGCTCGCGGGCGGCGCGCTCGGCGAACCCCGCCAGGCCGACCGACGACAGCACCTCGTGCGCGGCCCGGAGCTGCTCGCGGGCCCTGGCGTGCCGGTGGAGCCCGCGCAGCATCTCCCCGTACAGCAGGCGGCAGCGCCCCACCATGATCGGAATCCGCTCCTGCTCGAAGCGCCCGATCGCCTCCAGGTACAGGGTCTCGGCCTCGTCGCCCGTCCGGACCTGCGCCTGCGCCATCGCCAGCACGGCCAGCGCCCAGTTGGTCCCCACCGGGCGGGTGACGCCCGCCAGCCGCTCGAACGCCTGCTCGGCCAGTTCGCGCTCGCCGGTGTGCGAGGCGGCCTCCACGAGTTCGAGGAGCGTGCGCATCGCGTGGCTCAGCTCGTGCGTGTACGGCAGCTCGCGGCGGCCGGAGGCGACCGCGTCGGCGAAGCGCCCCAGGCCGTTGCCGAGGATGGCCTCCGAGAAGTTGACCGCGCTCAGCCCGTAGCCCTCGCCGCGCGCGTGCGCGTCGGCCCGGATCTGCTCGGCCCAGCGCGCCGTCTCGTCGGCCTGCCCCCGGTACGCCGCGAGGAAGAGCCGCCCGTACTGCGGCAGCGGATGGCCGGTGACGTCCTTGATGGCGTCGATCTCGTCGCAGGACGCCTCGGCCGCGTCCAGTTCGCCGTCGACCGTCTGCGCCAGCATCAGCAGGCTCAGGGCGATCGGCAGCACCGTCACGACGCCCTCGGCGCGGGCGAGGTCGACCTGCCGGTCGGCGAGCGCGCGGAGCGCGCGGGCGTCCCACAGGTCCTGCGCGGCGCGGGAGGCGAACCACATCCAGTGCAGTTCGAGCGAGTCGGGGGCCTGTTCGAGGAACGCGCGCTGGGCCCGGCGCAGGGTTTCGAGCGCGGCCTCCTGCCCCCTGGCCGCCAGCAGCGCCTGGCCGCGCAGGATCAGGTCCCGCGCACGGTCGGACTCCTCGCCCTCGGTCGCCGCCAGGATCGCGCCCGCGACGGCGGCCACCTGCTCGGCGTCACCGAGCCGGCCGCCGTAGACCGCGGCCGCCAGCGCCTCGATGTAGGTGTCGCGGGCGAGCACCGGGTCGAGCCCTTCGAGCCCCTGCGCCGCGGCGAGCAGCGCCGACGCCCCGCCGCTGTCGCGCCGCAGCGCGTACCCGGCGCGGGCGCGCAGCCGGGCGACCAGGGCGTCCTGCAACGCGGTGAGGGGATGGTCGCCGGCGGAGTCGAGCAGGCGCAGCGCCGCCGCGGGCGCGCCCGCCTCGTGCTTGGCCTCGGCGGCCGCGATCAGCCGTTGCACGCGGTCGACCGGGGCGGGCGTCAGCTCCGCCGCCCGCTCCAGGAACGCGCCCGCGGCGGCCGCGCCGCCCCGGGTCCGTGCCCGCACCGCCGATCTCTCCAGGTCGGCGGCCACCGCCTCGTCGGGGCGCAGCGTCGCGTTGGCCCGGTGCCACGCGCGGCGGTCCGGGTCGTGGTCGGCGCCGGTGGCGTCGGCCAGCGCGGCGTGGACGCGCCGCCGTTCCTCCGGCGGCGCGGCCCGGTAGACCGCCGACCGGACGAGCGGGTGGCGGAACCCGACGCGCGTGCCGACGACGAGCGCGTCGGCGTTCTCGGCGGCGTCGAACTCCGCCGGGCCGAGTCCCAGCGCCCCGCTCGCGCGCCACAGCAGGCCGGGGTCGCCGGTCGGGTCCGCGGCCGCCAGCAGCAGGAGGAGGCGGGCCGGTCCGGGCAGCGGTTCGAGCTGCGCGACGAGGCTCTGCTCGATGCGGCTCTCCAGCGGCATCGAGCCGGTGAGGGCGAAGCCCCCGGCGATCTCGGCCGGGCTCAGCGCCCGGGGCAGTTCCCGCAGCGCGAGCGGGTTGCCGCGCGCCTCCGCGATGAGCTGCTCGCGCACCCGCCGGTCGAGGCCGCCGGGCGTCGCCAGGCGCAGCAGCTCGCGCGCGTCGTGGTCGTCCAGGCCCTCGACGACCATCCGGGGCAGCCCGGCGAACACCTCGCCGACCGTGCGCATGCCGAGCGCGATGGCGATCCCCTCGGCGCCGAGGCGCCGGGCGGCGAACGCGACGGCGCGCGCCGACGCCTGGTCGAGCCACTGCGCGTCGTCGACCACGCACAGCAGCGCCCGGTCGCCCGCGGCCTCGGTGAGCAGCCCGAGCAGCGCCAGCCCGACGAGGAACGGGCTGGGCGCGGCGGCCTCGCGCAGGCCGAACGCCGTCTCGATCGCCTCGCGTTGCGGGGCGGGCAGGCTCCCGGCCGCGCCCATCATGGGCCCGCAGAGCTGCTGGAGGCCGGCGTAGGCCAGCTCCATCTCCGATTCCGACGCGACGACGCGCTCGATCCGGACGTCGGCCGCGGCGCGGGCCGCCATGCGGTCGAGCAGCGCGGTCTTGCCGACGCCGGCCTCGCCGGAGACGGTGAGCGCGCCGCTGCGGCCCTCCCGGGCGCGGTCGACCAGCGCGTCCAGTTCCGCCAGCTCGCGACGCCGTCCGCGCAACGTCGGGATCTCGGTCACGGGCACCCTCGTCGAGCCGGCCGGGCGCGCCCTCCGCACCGCCCGGATCACCCGAACCCTACCGGGAAGATCGGCTTTGGCGGGAGCGCGCCCCCGGCCGGTGGATCACCCGGTCTCGTGCGCCAGCACGAGGCGGGCCAGGTCCACCCGGGAGCTGATGCCCCACTTGGCGAAGATGCGCCGGACGTGGGCGTTCACCGTGTGGCGCGACAGGAACAGCTGCTCGGCGACCTGCCGGTTGGTGGCCCCCTGCGCGACCAGCCGGGCCACCTTCGCCTCCGCCGCCGTCAGACCCCACCGGCCCTCCTCCGCGCCGTCGCCGGTCCGGTGCGCCCGGCGCACTCCGAGCAGGCGCAGCCGCCTGCGGACGCGGGCCGCGTCGCGTTCGGCGCCCGACTCCTCGTACAGGTCGAGCGCGGTGTCGAGGAGCCCCCGCGCGGCGGGGTCGCCGTGCGCGCCGAGGGCGCGGCCCGCGTCCTCGGCGGCCGAGGCGTGCACCAGCGGCCGTTCGGCGTCCCTGAGGAACCCGGCGGCGTCCAGCAGGCGGCCGGGGTCGCCGTCGGCGAGCCCGCGCGCCTGGACGGCAATGCCCCGCAGGAGGGGGAAGCCGGGGTCGAGGCGCGCCGCACGGTCCGCGGCGGCGGCCGCGAGGGCGGGGAGCCCGGCGCGCAGCGCGAGGCGCACGAGCACGACGTGGTCGGCGGGGTCGGGCGCCGGGCCCGGGCCGTCCGCGCCGTCCCACGCACGCCCGATCGTCTCGGCGACGCGGGCGGTGTCGCCCAGCGCGTCGGCCGCCAGGGCGGCCAGCCAGGCGCCGGCGCGGCGCACCGCCGGAGCCTCGGCGCCCATCATCCGCGCGCCGTCGGCGGCGCAGCGGTCGATGCCCTCCCGGTCCCCCAGGTGCACGGCGGCGCGGCCGAGCGCGTAACGGGCCGTCGTGCCGGCGAAGTCGCCGGAGCCGAGGTCGCCCGCCGAGGCCAGGACGGCGCCGGCCTCCGCGCGGGCGTCGGCGAGCCGCCCGGCGTCCAGCAGGACCCGCGTACGGCTCATCGACCACAGGAGCGCCGCCGTCGCCCGGCCGGTCCGGTGGGCCGTCTCGCGGCCCTCGTCGATCTCCTGGAGGGCCGCCCGGACCTGCCCCGAGGCGGTGAGGAGGAAGGCTCGTCCGCAGAGCTCGGGCGGCCACCGGAGGTGGGACGGGACCGCGTGGGAGTCGGCCCGGTCCCGGAGTGCGAAGGCGCGCTCCAGGTTCGATCGGGACAGCTCGACCTGGGAGAGCGCGGCGAGCGCCGTCGCCTCGGCGGCGGGATCGGCGGCTCGCCCGGCCGTGACGGCGGCTCGTGCCATGTCCCCCATCTGGGCGAGGTGCAGTGCTTGAACGGCCGACAGCCGGGCGCGCAGCTCCTGCGGAAGTCCGGGCAGGGACAGGCCGATCCGGCACTGGCGGACGGTCTCGGCGGGGCGGGAAGGGCTCGCAAGGCGCGCCGCCGCCAAGCGCAGCCGGGCTTCGTCCTCCGGCAGGAGGAAGCCCTCCAGCGAGGTGGTGGCCAGGGCCTCGGCCTCGGCGCGCTGTCCGGCCCGTTCCAGCAGCTCCACCGTCTCTGCGGCGATCTCGGCGGTGCGGGGCCCGGCCGGCTCTGCGAGCTCCAGTGCCCGGCGGCTCAACGCGGCCGCCTCTGCGGGCGCCGTGGCGGCCAGCCCTCCGGCGGTCGAACGCAGCAGGTCCACGGCGCGGTGGTCACCGGGCACCGCGACGTCGGCCAGAACGGCGGCGACGTCCACCGCCCTTCCGCCCAGCGCCAGATGCACGTCCACCGCCCGGCGCCTCAGGCTGCGGCGCAACGCCGCCGGCAGGGTCTCGGAGACCGCCTGTCGGACCAGATCGTGCCGGAACCCCACCAGGGCGCCCTCCCGGGAGAGGAATCCGGCGCCGGCCGCCTCGTCGGCCATCGCCGCGGTCTCGGCGGCCGACGCACCGGTGAGCCCGCTCCACTCCACGGCAGTGAAGGGGCGCCCGAGCACCGAGGCGACCTGGAGGCCCCGGCGGGCGGCCGGGGACAGCCGGTCGAGCCGGGCGCGGACGGTGGCGTGGAGCCGGTGCGGGGTCGTCTCACCGGCCGCCGTGGCGACACCGTCCCGGACCGTGACGCGCCCCTCCTCTTTCAGACCCTCCACCAGCTCGACGAGCAGCCGGGGCGAGCCCTCCGCGCGCCGTACCGCGCGGAGCACGGTCTCGTCGGGCTCGGCTCGGAGCAGGTCGGCGGCCAGTTCCGCGGCGGCGCGGTCCCCCAGCGGGCCGAGGACGATCCGGCGCCCGCCGCGTTCCCGGACCGTCCCCAGCGCGGAGTCCGGGCCGGACGCGCCGGCGGGCACCGGCCACAACGCCAGCACCCACAGGAGCGGAGCGTCCGCCAGGTCGTCGAGGAGCGCCGCCAGCGCCGCCAGCGTCACCGGATCGCACCACTGCACATCATCGAGACAGACCACCAACGGGCCCTGCTGCGCGCTCCGGACCAGCCCCCTCCGGATCTCCCGCTGCGTCCACGAGCGCAGCCCGGCCGCGCCGCCGCCCCGCGGCGCCGAGGCGTCCGGCAGTGCCGGGCCGGCGCCCACCGCCTCCAGCAGCGGCCCGAAGGGAACCGGGAGCCCACCGGGCACAGCGGCCCCGTGCCGGCAGGACAGGCCTGCCGCGAGCGCCAGCGCCCCGGTCTCGGCGAGCAGACGCGTCCTTCCCGAACCCGGCGGGCCTTCGAGCATCACCACCCCGCCCTCTCCCCCGGCCAGCTCGGTGATCCGCTCCCGCAACGCCTCCGCCTCAGGGGCGCGGCCGCGCAGTGGGAGATCAACGTGCCGTGCGCCGCCGTGCCGCTCCCGCCTCGTCTCCTGGACCGCCATGACCCCTCCGTTCGCCCTGCCGGCGGATGACCGTCGCCGACCCGTCCCACTGTCGTCGGGGGCGGGCCGCGATCGCATCAGGGAGAGCCCCGGCCCGAGTCCCTAGGCAGGGCCCGGGCCGCCCGGGGACCGCGCGCGGAACGACGGTTCGATCAGGTCGTCCATCGCGCAGTCGAGGATGTCCAGCAGCGCCATCAGCGTGCGGAGGTTCAGCCGCTCGGGCTTGGCGACCACCAGCCGGTACACCTGGCTCGGCGACAGCTCGACGCCGCGGGCGGCCAGCAGGGGGCGCAGCTCCGCGGTGGAGCGCATCCCGCGCTCCACCATGACCTCGCGGAGGCGCCATCCGTAGTCCAGATCGGCCATGTCCCGTCAGCCCCTTCCCTTCCCCTCCGCTCGTGCGGAGGGGTCGTCACCTGCCAGGTCAGGGTCTCCCTGCGGCGGCGCGCTCGCATCCGTCACATCCCCAGCGTGATCGCCGCCATGCGGCCGGCGCCGCGTCCGGACCGCCGGTTTCCGAAGAACTTTCGCGGGAGCTGTCACAGGCCCGCGGGCCGCCCTGTCTTAGCTGGTGACCGGGCGGCGACCGAGGCCCCCGTGACCGAAAGGACCGAACATGAGGATCGTGGTGATCGGCGGAACCGGCCTGATCGGCTCCAAGATCGTGACCAAGCTGGGCGAGCACGGCCACGAGGCGGTGCCGGCCGCGCCCGGCACCGGCGTCAACACCCTCACCGGCCAGGGGCTGGCCGAGGTCATGGCCGGCACGGCCGTGGTGATCGACGTGTCGAACTCCCCCTCCTTCGAGGCCACCGCGGTGCGGGAGTTCTTCCAGACCTCGACCCGCAACCTGCTGGCCGCGGAGCGGGAGGCGGGCGTGGGCCACCACGTCGCGCTGTCGGTGGTGGGCACCGGGGGGCGGCCCGACATCGGCTACTTCCGGGCCAAGCTCGACCAGGAGAAGCTGATCGAGGAGTCGGGGATCCCGTACTCGATCGTGCACGCCACCCAGTTCTTCGAGTTCGCCCACCGGATCGCCGACGAGGCCACCGACGGCGACACGGTCCGGATGCCGCCGGTGCTGTTCCAGCCCATCGCGGGCGAGGAGGTCGCGCGGGCGGTCGGGCGCACCGCGGCGGGGGCGCCGCTGAACGGGGCGGTCGAGATCGCCGGCCCCGAGCGGTTCCGGATGGACGAGTTCTTCCGGAACGCCCTGCACGCCTGGGAGGACAAGCGGGTGGTGGTCACCGACCCGCACGCGCACTACTTCGGGGCCGAGATGCGCGAGGGGGACCTGGTGCCGGGCGACGGCGCCACCCTCGGCGAGATCAAGTACGCCGACTGGCTCGCGAGCGTCGGCGCCCGGTAGCCCACGGTCCGGCGTCCACCGCGAAGTGAGGAGGCACGTCCCATGTCCACCGATCCCGCCGCCGGCCGCGAGCCCCGCTCGACGGCGTGGCAGACGGCGTTCACCACGATCCAGGAGGTCGAGCCGCCCTTCGTTCCGGCCGGCGCGCACGCCACGACCGTGGTCGTCGCGTACCCGCCCGGCGACCCGGGCGCACCGCCGCACCGGCACCCGGGCCCCGCGTTCGGGTACGTGCTGGAAGGCGAGATGCTGCTGGAGGTCGAGGGGAGCCCGGAGCGCGTCGTCCGCGCCGGCGAGGCCTTCTGGGAGCCCGGCGGCGACGTCGTCCACTACCAGGACGGCAACAACCGCGACGACCTGCCCCTTCGCTTCATCGTCACGATGCTCTGCGAACCGGGCGAACCCATGCTGACCCTCGTCGACGAGGCGGAACTCGCCCGGCGCCGTCACCTCCGGGCCCCTCGGGACCCCTGACCCCCGCACGGCGAGCGCACCGGCCGGGGGGACGGTGCGCGCTCGGGCCGACCAGGCCGCCGCCGTGCGGAGCCCACGGCTCCTGCGGGTCCTCGGGGGGCGACCCGACCCGCAGGAGCCCGTGCGGCCGACATCGCGACCGCCGTCTCCGGTACGGGGGCGCCCGCGCCCATGCGCGGGCCACCGGACGGCGGCACGACCGATCCGCGCAGCTCCATCCGCGCACCCCTGCCCACACAGCCAACGCCCGGCCCGGCGGCCACCCGCCGGGCCGGGTGGGGAGGAACCATGCCCGCTTCACGGGAGAACGAGTTCAAGATCGAGTTCAAGGCGGAGATCAGAGCCGAGCTGGAACTGGTCGAGTCCAGCGACCTCGGGCAGGCCGCCGTGCCGCCGCCCTCGGAGTGGCTGTTCGACCCGACCGACGTCGAGCGCGAGGAGGTCGAGCTCCGCAACCTGCTCAGCGCCGTCGAGGAACTGGAGGGCGGCCTCCGGTCCGACGAGCGCGGCGACGCCTGATGCGCCGTCGCGCCGGAGCCCCCCGTTCACGACCGAAGAGAGACCCCATGGACCACAGCACGCGACGGCGGCCCGCCGCCCCTCCCACCGCTCCTCCCACCACACCGGCGCGCATCACCACGCTCGACGACCTCCGCGCGCACCTGCAGTGGGCGATCGAGCTGGAGCACGCGACCCTGCCGCCCTACCTGTGCGCGCTCTACTCCCTCGACCCGGAACGCAACCCCGACGCCGCCGACGCCCTCATCGGCGTCTTCGTCGAGGAGATGCTCCACCTGACGCTGGCCGCGAACCTGCTCAACGCCGTCGGCGGCGAACCGGAGCTGGACACGCCGCGGCTGCTGGCACCGCATCCCCGGCCCATGCCCCACGCCGACCCGTCCCTGGAGCTGTCGCTGCTCCCGTTCGGCCCGCAGGCGCTGGAGATGTTCCTCCGGATCGAGCGGCCCGCACCGCCCGGCGCGCCGGCCGAGGCGGATGGCTTCGAGACGATCGGGCAGTTCTACGACGCGGTCGAGGACGGGCTGCGCCACCTGTGCGGCACGCTCGGCGAGCAGGCGGTCTTCACCGGGGACCCGGCCCGCCAGGTGACCGAGGGCCACTTCCGGAACACCGCCGGCCGGATGATCGCGGTCACCGGCCTGGACACGGCGCTGGCGGCGCTGGAGGAGATCGTCGAGGAGGGCGAGGGCACCTCCCGCGGCGGGGTCTGGGACGGCGACCGCAACGTCCACGACCCCGGCCGGGACGAGGTCGCCCACTACTACCGCTTCCAGGAGCTCAAGACCGGGCGGCACTACCGGCCCGGCGACACCCCGCGTTCGGGCCCGACCGGCGAGAAGGCCGAGGTCGACTTCGGCGGCGTCCTCCCGATGCGGCCCAACCCGCGGCTCGCCGACCACGCCCCCGGCAACCCGATCCGCACGGCCCAGGAGGAGTTCAACCGGACCTACTGCACCCTGCTGCACCTGCTGGAGCAGGCGTTCAACGGCAGCCCGGGGCTGCTGGGGGTCGCCACCGCCACCATGTACCAGCTCAAGGAGCAGGCCCAGGCCCTGATGCGCATGCCCGACGAGGACGGCATGACCGCCGGGCCCACCTTCGAGTACCTCCCGCCCGAGGACCGCGACGGGGACGGCGGCGGCCCGCGCGACGGCGACCGGCGCAAGAACGGGCCGCGGAGCGACGAAGGCCGCGAGGACGGGCACCGGGGCACCGGCGACGAGCGCGGCGGGACGGACGGCCCGCAGAAGATCGTCGTGCTGCGCGACGGCCCCTACCTCGTGTACGGCGGAGTACCGCTGAAGCGCAAACGAAAGATCGTCTCTGGCGCGGGCGACGCGCTCACCTGGCGGACCGGGGAGACCCTGCCCACCGAGCGGACCTACGCGCTGTGCCGCTGCGGCCACTCGGGCGCCAAGCCGTTCTGCGACGGGACGCACGCCCGCGTGGGGTTCGACGGCACCGAGGCCGCCGTCGTCCGGCCGTACCGGGAGCTCCAGCACGTGCACGACGGGGTGGGCATCTCGGCCCAGCGCGTCGGCGAGCTGTGCGTCCACGCCTCGTTCTGCATCGGACGCACCAGGCCGATCGCCAGGATGCTCGACGACGCGCAGGACAGCGACGTGCGCTCGAACATCATGGGGCGGATCGACCACTGCCCCTCCGGTTCGTACAGCTACGCGCTGCGCCGGGGCGGCGAGGCCGTCGAGCCCGACCTGCCGCGGGCCGTCGCCGTCCTCGAAGAGGAGGACGGCCTGGCCGGCGCGCTGTGGGTCACCGGCGGCATCCCCGTGCACCGCGCCGACGGGCGGCCGCTGGAGACCCGGAACCGGATGACGCTGTGCCGGTGCGGCCACTCCGCCGGCAAGCCGCTGTGCGACGGCACCCACCGAAGGATCGATTTCCGCGAGGACCAGCCCGGACCGGCGAACGGTCCGGCGGCAGCCGCCACCACGGCGGAGAAGGGGACGACAGCATGAGCACGCACTTCCTGGAGCCCGCGGCGCAGGAGTTCGCCGACGCGGCGGCCCAGCCGCCGTTCGCCTACGAACTGGGGCCCACCGGGGCCCGCGAGGTCCTCGCCGGCGTCCAGGCCGGCCCGGCCGCGCGGCCCGAGGCCGACGAGAAGTGGACCACCGTTCCGGCCGAGGTCGGCGACGTGCGGGTCCGCATCGTCCGGCCCGCCGGGACGGCCGGGACGGCGCTGCCCGCCGTCCTCTACATGCACGGCGGCGGATGGGTCCTCGGCGACGCCGGGACCCACGACCGGCTCGTCCGCGAACTCGCCGTCGGCGCGGAGGCCGCCGTGGTGTTCGTCGAGTACGACCGGTCGCCCGAGGCCCGCTACCCGGTCGCGATCGAGCAGGGCTACGCCGCGGCCCGGTGGATCACCGAGCACGGCGCGCGGGAGGGGATCGACCCGTCCCGCCTCGCGGTCGCGGGCGACTCGGTCGGCGGCAACATGACCGCCGCGCTCACCCTCATGGCCAAGCGGCGCGGCGACGTGGTCTTCGTGCACCAGTCGCTGTACTACCCGGTCACCGACGCCGGGCAGGACACCGGCAGCTACCGCGAGTTCGCCGACGGCCCGCACCTCACCGCCAAGGCGATGGCCTGGTTCTGGGACGCCTACACCACCGACCCCGCCGAACGCGCCCAGATCACCGCCTCCCCGCTGCGCGCCACCCTCGACGACCTGGCCGGGCTGCCGCCCGCCCTCGTCATCGTCGACGACAACGACGTGCTGCGCGACGAGGGCGAGGCCTACGCCCGCAAGCTCGCCCAGGCCGGGGTCCCGACCACCAGCGTCCGCTACAACGGCACCCTCCACGACTTCATGATGCTCGACCCCGTCCGCGGCACCGAGGCCGCGCGGGCCGCCACCGCCCAGGCCGTCGCGGTCCTCAGGGCCGCCCTGCACACCCGGAAGGCACACTCGTGAGCAACGACCGAAAGCCCGTCGCCGTCCTCGTCCACGGCGCCTTCGCCGAATCGGCCAGCTGGAACCGCGTCATCCGCCGCCTGGGCGAGCGCGGCGTGCCCGCCGTCGCCGTCGCCAACCCGCTGCGCGGCCTGGCCGACGACGCCGCCTACGTCCGCGACGTGATCGCGGGCATCGGCCGGCCCGTCGTCCTGGTCGGCCACTCCTACGGCGGCATGGTGATCACCCAGGCGGCGGCCGGCCTGCGGGCCGTCCGCGCGCTGGTCTACGTCGCCGCCTTCGCCCCCGAGAACGGGGAGAGCGCCCTCCTGCTGTCGGGCAAGTTCGAGGGGAGCACGCTGGCGGACGCCCTGACCGCCTACCCGGTCTCCTCCGGCGGCAACGAGCTGCGGATCGCCGAGGAGAGGTATCACCACCAGTTCTGCGCCGACCTGGACGCCGGCGAGGCCGCCCTGATGGCGGCGACCCAGCGCCCGGTGACCGAGCGGGCGCTGACCGACGCGCTGGACGTGGACGAGCCGGCCTGGCGCACCAAGCCCGTGTGGTCGGTCTTCGGGGAGCGCGACCTCAACATCCCGGCCGCGGCGTTGCGGTTCATGGCCGAACGCGCCTCCGCGCGGGGCACCCACGAGATCCCCGGCGCCTCGCACGCGGTGGGGGCGTCCCAGCCCGCCGCCGTGGTCAACACGATCCTGAACGCCGCCGCCTACGGGCGCGGCTGACGGAGCCGCCCCGCGCTCGAACGGGCGCTCCGGCATCGCCGCGGGGGCACGGACGGTCCCGGCCGCCGTGCCCCCGCCCCATGCCGGGAAACCGCCCTCGGAAGGCCCTCCGACCGACAGAAGGGAACGACCATGAACGACTCCGAGCGGAGGATCGCGACGCCGGTCCTCGTGATCGGCACCGGCGGATCGGGGCTGCGGGCCGCGATCGAACTCGCCGAGCGCGGCGTGGGGGTGCTGGCCGTCGGCAAGCGGCCCGCCGCCGACGCCCACACGACCCTCGCCGCCGGGGGCGTCAACGCGGCCCTGGCGACGATGGACCCGCAGGACACCTGGCGGCAGCACGCCGCCGACACCCTCCAGGAGGGCTACCTGCTGGCCGATCCGCGCACCGTGCGGACCGTGACCGAGAACGCCGCGCGCGGCATCGAGGACCTGGTCCGCTACGGGATGCCGTTCGCGCGGGAGGCCGACGGGAGCATCTCCCAGCGGTTCTTCGGCGCCCACACCTGGCGGCGCACCGCCTTCAGCGGCGACTACACCGGCCTGGAGATCCAGCGTGCCCTGGTGCGGCGGGCGGCCGCGCTGGACGTCCCGATCCTGGACACCGTCCACATCACCCGCCTCCTGGTGGAGGACGACACGGTCTTCGGCGCCTACGGGTTCGATCCGATCGACGGGCGCCGCCTCGTCGTCCACGCCGACGCGGTGATCCTCGCCACCGGAGGGCACACCCGGATCTGGCGGCGCACCTCCTCGCGCCGGGACGAGAACACCGGCGACTCCTTCCGTCTGGCCGTGCTCGCCGGCGCCCGGATCCGCGACCCCGAGCTGGTGCAGTTCCACCCGTCCGGCCTCCTGGCCCCGGAGGACGCCGCCGGCACGCTGGTGTCGGAGGCGGCGCGCGGTGAGGGCGGGCTCCTGCTGAACGGCCGCGGGGAGCGGTTCATGGCGCGCTACGACCCCGAGCGGATGGAACTGTCCACCCGCGACCGGGTGGCGCTCGCCTCCTACACCGAGATCAAGGAGGGGCGCGGCACGCCGCACGGCGGGGTGTGGCTGGACGTGTCGCACCTCCCCCGCGAGACGATCATGAAGCGGCTGCCCCGCGTCCACCGGACGTTGCTGGACCTGCAACTGCTCGACATCACCACCGACCCGATCGAGGTCGCCCCGACGGCGCACTACTCGATGGGCGGGGTGCGGGTGCGGCCCGAGGACCACGGAACCGACGTCGCGGGGCTGTACGCGATCGGCGAGGCCGCCAGCGGGCTGCACGGCGCCAACCGGCTGGGCGGCAACTCCCTCATCGAACTGCTGGTCTACGGCCGCATCGCGGGCGAGGCGGCCGCCGCCCACTCGGCCGGCCTCCGGGTCCAGCGCCGCTCCGCCGACGCGCTCGACGAGGCACGGCGCGAAGTCGACGGGCTCCTGGCGTGCGACGGCCCGGAGAACCCCCGGGGCCTCCAGCGCGCGGTGCGCGACATCATGACCGAGCACTGCGGCGTCGTCCGCGACGAGGAGGGCCTGCGCACCGGTCTGGCCGAACTGGACGCCGTCGAAGCGCGGATCGGCGCCCTCGGCGTCCATCCCGACAACGCCGGCCACCAGGACCTGGCGCACGCCTTCGATCTGAAGTCCGCTGTCCTGGCCGCCCGGGCGACGCTGGAAGCGGCCCTGGAGCGGCGCGAGACCCGCGGCTGCCACAACCGTTCGGACCATCCCGAACTCGACAGGTCGCTGCAGGTCAGCCTGGTCTGGTCGGGCCCCGGCCGGATCGAGCGGGAGCCGATACCGCCGATCCCCGCGGACATCGCCTCGCTCATGCGGGAGGTCTCGTCCGTCGGGAAGCTCGTGGAGTAGCCCCACCGCCCGCACGCCCCCGGGAACAGACCCCGCGAAAGGTGGGACCCCATGACCGAACAAGCCGTTGAGGGCAGAACCGAGCCGACGAACCACCGCCCGCCGCTCCGGAACGGCTCGGGCCACACGATCGAAGGCGTGCAGGCGCACAGCTCCCTGCTGCGACTGGACGGCGTCTTCGAGCCCCCGTACCTGGTGGTCGACGGCGAGGTCGACATCAGCACGCTCGCCTCCTTCACCGCGACGCTGGCCGACGTACTGGAGCACAGTTCCGGCGACGTGTGGGTGGACGTGGAGGGACTGAGCTTCATCGACGTCGGCGGCCTGCGCGCCCTGGCGGCGGCCGCCTGCCGCCTGGAGCTCCAGAACCGGCGGCTGGTGCTGCGCTCGGTGGCCCCCCACCTGGCCAGACTGATGGACCTGGTGGGATGGAGCCAGATCCCCGGCCTGCTCATGCTCCCGGCGGCGATCGTCACGCCTTCCGCCCGGCGGCCGGACCATGGGAGCACCTGACCGCCCCGCCCACCGCCGGGGACGGACGGCACGGGAGGATCCTCGCATGGCGGATGTGGTGTTCTTCGATCTGGACGGAACCCTGGTCGACCACCGGAGCGCGGTGTGGGAGGCGATCGGCCAGATCGTCCGAGCCGCGCCGAACGCGACGGCCTCACCGGACGAGCTGATGGCGCTGTGGTGGACGCTGGAGGCGCGCCATATGCGGGAGTACCTGGCCGGCCGGTGCTCCTTCGCCGAGCACCACCGGCGCAGGGCCCGTTCCTTCCTCCCCGTGCTCGGCGAGCCGGTCCCGGAGAGCCCCGACCTCCTGGACGCGTGGATCACCGAGCGCTACCTCGCCGCGTTCGAGAGGTCCTGGCGGTGCTATCCCGATGTCGGGCCCTGCTTGGAGGCGCTGAGGCGGCTGCCCCGAGGACCGCGCCTGGCCGTTCTCACCAACGGGGACCCTGAGCAGCAGCGCGCCAAGCTCGCCCGCTTCGGCCTCCTGGAGTACTTCGAGGCCGTCCTGACCCCGACCGAACTCGGTGCGGCCAAGCCCGCCGCCTACGCCGCCGCCTGCCGGTGGATGGGAGCCGACCCCGCGCAGGCGGTCAACGTGGGCGACATGCTGGAAAGCGACGTGAAGGCCGCCGCCCTCGCCGGGCTCACCGGCATCTGGCTGGACCGCGGCATCGACTTCGTCACCGGCGGACCACCGCCGGCGGCGGACGGGACGGTGCTCCGCATCGAACGCCTCACCGACCTCCCCGACCGGCTGTCGCACATGCGCGCCTGACCGGCTCCCACGGCCGTTGCGGGGCGCGGCCCCTGTGCCGCTTGGTCACCAAAAGGTTCCTCGGTCACGGAAAAGTGCGTTCTTCCACGTCAGCGCTCACTCTCTTACAGTTCCCGAGTAACCACTGGAGACCACGAACGCCCCTGTCCCGCTGCGAGCGGGCCCGCGGGCCCATGACGAGGAGAAAACATGGCCATCACCCTGGTGAACCCCGAAGGACTGCCGAAGGTCGACGTTTACCGGCAGGTGGCGGTCGCGTCCGGGTCGAAGCTGGTCTTCGTCGCCGGACAGGTCGCCTGGGACGCCGACGGCACCACGATCGGCGAAGGCGACCTCGCCGCCCAGGTCGAGCAGTGCTACCTCAACATCGGCACCGCCCTCGCCGAGGTCGGCGCCTCCTTCGAGGACGTGGCGAAACTGACCGCCTACGTCGTCGGCTGGACCCCCGACAAGATGCCCCTCCTGCTCGAGGGGATCGCGCGGGCGGCCGCGAAACTGGGGGTCACTCCCGTGGCGCCGGCCACGTTGGTGGGCGTCGCCGCGCTGGACGTGCCGGAGCATCTGGTCGAGGTGGAGGCCACCGCGGTCATGGACTGAACGGCGTCCCGACCAGCCGGGGGGCACGCCCCATGCGCAGTCGTCCACGGAACGGCTCGTTGGCCACGGTCGCGGGCGTCACTCCGGTGAACGCCACGACGTTCCGATGCAGGTGGGGCTGATCGGCGTAGCCGATGAGCGGGCCCGCGCCGAACGGCCGGGACCAGCGTCAAGCCCGGATGCGGGATCACCCGCCGGCCCTCCGACGTCATGCCGCGATCGTGCTGGTGCACCGCGACCTGGACAAGGACGTCATCACCCGTTGACCGGCCGCTGCACGGACCGACCGACCGGCGACCGACTGGAGGAACCCGATGGCGGAGGGGCGGCGGTGGTTGGCTCTCGAACCTTACGTCGAGTCGGCCGTCACACTCCGCTCGTTTGGGGCTGTGACGCGTTTCTTACCGCACCCCAAATAGCGGCGGCCACCGCCCCGGGGAAGGTGGGGGGGTGGCCGCACTTGTGCTATCGACGGTCGACCGGGCGTGACGTCAGTCGACGTTCACCCAGAACGGGTCTTCTTCGGGCCATTGCAGGATCCGGTCGTCGACATAGAAGTTCTGGAGATCGTTACCCGCCCCACTGTTCTCCGGCCCCGCGATGTTGCGCACCGAGAAGTCCCAGTCGAGCGACGATGCGCCTTCATAGGTGGAGCTGAAGGGGTACTCGTCGCAGTCCTCGACCGTGGTGTTGTAGGGGGGAAGGCCGGTCGTGGCGTCGTAGTACGGATGCCACGGGTTGATGGCCTTCTTCTGCCCGCACGCCGACTCCTTCACATACTCGTTCTCCGTGGCGATCGGGCCGCCCTTATCCCGGCTTACCACGCGGTGCAGCGGCGCGCCCCGAGACCCGGGGGTCGGCGACCACTTGCCGGGGATCTTCTTGGGGTGGTTCTCCTTGGGGTAGGTGACGCCGTCGGTGGCCGGGGCGTTCTGCGCGTCGCGGATGTGCTGGCGAATGTTGGGGCGCCTGTCGTCGTAGGTGATGAAGGGCAGCGCCCCGGTGTAGATGCAGGCTTGCGGGTAGCTCGCGAGGCCCTTGACGAAGTAGGTGGCCGAGTCGCAGCGGATACCGTTCGGGGCGCCCTGACCGCGCGCGGTCACGCGGTACCCCGGAGGGACCTCGCTGATGAAGTGGATGCGCCACTGGTGATAGGCGACCTGGTCCTGGCCCGCGCCGCCGCTGGAGCCGACGTTCCACCACAACCAGTGGGAGTAGTTGTTCCACTGGGCCCATTCAAACCTCACCGGACCCTTCCCGACGACGCACGTGGCAGTGGTGGGCTGATTGGCGCCCGGCACGCATTCGGGGGTGATGTCCAGCTTCAGTTTCGGGGCGGTGAACCGCTTATCCCAGGGGCCCCACTCTTCGTACTTGACCGTGCCGGGTTTGGTGCGGAAGAAGACGCGTGTGGAGCGGGAGTCGTTGTAGCCGATTGCGGCGGCCTGGAACGTGATCTTGTTGACGCCCTGCACTTCGTCCTTGCCGTTCACCTCCTTGCTGTATTCGGCCCCGAGTGTAAATTCCTGGCACCACCTGAACCGGTTGTAGACGCGGCCGTTGAAATCTTGGGCGTCCGAGGAACCGAGGCAGTCGTTCAGCCACTCGGCGCCCGCGCGGGGGTCGTCGGGGATTATCGGCATATCCGCCGTCCGCATGCCGCGTTTCGGCGTCTCCTCAGCGGCGTTGCCGGGCGTGGCCTTGTACTCGACGCCCGGGGCCGACGCGGGGGGCTTGGGGCTTGCGGCGGCGGGTCCGGCGGCGGGTCTGGCCGGCGCGGCGGCGGCCGGTGGGGCGCCCAGGGTGAGGGTCGCGGTGAGGGCGAGGGGGGCCATCACCGCCAGCAGGCGTCTGACGCGCTTCACCGGCGATCCCCCTCTTTTCTTTTCAGTGTCATACAGACATGATCGTCTATTAGGACCTGATCCACCACAGCTCCGGCCCACCGGGCCGTGACGAAGGGGGAACCACACCGATGCGCTCCATCAGACCGGCCCGCCGCACAGGCAGAACGCTCAGGGCCGCTGCAGCCTCGGTGGCCTGCGCGGTCACCGTCCTGGGGCTGGCGGTCTCACCGGCCGCCGCCGCACCCGCCAAGCCCGCCGCCCAGCCGGTGGCCGCACCTGGCCAGACCTGTACCGCGGCCGATCTCGGCAAGCGCCGCCCGATCATCAAGAGCACCGAGGTCGCCCCGACGATCACCCACTTCAAGGGCTGGTACGTCACCCAGGGCACGACCGGCTACCAGAACGTCACCACCAGCACCCAGACCACCATCTCGGTCTCCGTCGGCCTCAACGGCAACATCCAGGGCAATTTCGCCGTCGAGGCCCTGGGCACCGTCGGCGCGATGCTGGGCCTGAACGTGCAGGTCAACTACACCTCCACCAGCAGCGAGTCGACCTCGGTCAGCTGGGACTTCTACGAGCCCGGCTACTACGGCGTCTACAAGGGCACCAAGAAGGTCACCGGCACCTACGGAAGCCTCAACTGCAACCGCGTCCAGCAGGCCGACGGCAGCTGGGCGCTGCAGTGGATCGAGGGACCCGACAGCGGCAGCTTCACCACCTACACCACCCTCGAAGAGGGCGCGGTGCGCTGCGAGGACAACGTGCCCGCCAACAGCATCATGCGCAAGGCGCAGGGTCTCCTGGACTGCGAGGCTCCCCCCACGGCCGGGCACGCACCGGGACCGGTCGCCTCCGTCAAGGCCACCGCGGCCAGGAACGCGGCAGCGAAGGACACGGCGGGCAAGGCGGCCACCGCCCGGGCCACTGCGCCCGCCGCGCGAGCCGCCTTCACCTGCGACCCGGGCTACTACAAGATCGGCACACCCGACCAGGCCCTGTTCTGGACCGCGCCCCTCAACCAGAGCGACAGTGTCCGGCTCAGGCCCTCCACGATCTTCAGCGGCAACCTGGACCAGTGGCAACTGTGCCGCGGGCCCGAGAACAACGGCATCGCCGAACACATCCTGGTCAACCACCGCAGCGGCCAGTGCCTGGCCGTCCCCGAGGCGGGCGCGACCGCCGAGGGGACAGCCCTGATCCACCGCAACTGCGCGGCCGACGACCTCCAGCGGTTCTACGTCTACCGCGACGTCCCCGGCTCCAACAAGATCGGCGTCCAGAACAAGTACACCGGCTACATGATCGGTCATGACCGCTACGCCGACGGCCAGCCCCTGCGCCAGTACAGCAGCGGCAGGCAGGACGGCTCCGGCACCTACGTCCTGGTGAGGGCCTGACCTCTCCCGCCTGACGCGGACCTCTCCGGCCCAGGTCGCCCAACTTCCATCTCGCGTGAACCGAGATCGGGCGACCTGGGCCTACTCCACGGATATGCCGTAGGCGCCTGAGCAACTCTCAAGTTCCCGGCGGGCTCGCGAAGGCTGCGGGCGGGCTTGCGGCAACGTTCTTGGGCTCCGGACCGTCGGGGAGGTGCTTGGCGTCTTCAATCGGGGTTCAGGCCGGCACGTTCAATGAGTCCGCGGGCGTACTTGCTGCCGGCCTTGACGATGACCGGTCCGGGGTGGCGGGCCGGCCATATCTGGATCAGATAGCTGTCGAGTTGTTCTCCTCCCCAGTAGTTCTCTTCTGCTTGGTCCATGCCTTTGGCGTGGTAGCGAATGGTGTAGCTACCGGGGCCGGCGGTGAGGGGCGGCAGGATCTTCAGGTAGCCGTTGCCGCTGAGTCCCATGACCGCCACCACGCCGTCGCGGGACTCAAAGCCGATCTCGACGACATCCTCGTACTGGTCCGGCCGTGCACCGGGGTCCTGTGGCGCGATCTCGACGTCCACTTTGATCGGCCCGTCGTTGCGGCCCGCCGAGAAGGCCGCGCTCCCAGGGATCGATCTCGCCGGTCCGGCGTTCACGGCATCGTCGTCGCGAACGAGCGGACCCTGTCCTTCCTCGATGAGGAAGAAGGTGTGGTAGGTGATTTTCACCATCAGACTCAGCGATTCGATCATGGGGTCCACCCAACCGGTCTGCCGGGAAACGGTCCAGCCGACGAACCAGGCCTCGGGCGTGTGAGGTCGCGGTGGCGTTCGGCGATGCCGTGGTCGCGCGGACGGTGATGTCGCAGGGCCCCGTGTCCCGCCTCAGGTGTGCCCGGGTACCGCATCCAACGGGGGCGGCCGGAATACGCCGGAAAGGGTGCGTGCTCGCTGGAACCCGCAGGTCAGAGTTGGTGTTCTGGCCGGTCTGGCGTACCGGCTGCCTGCCCCGCTCCGGGGACGACAGGGCCACCCAGCAGTTACCCGAGGACGCCGAAGCCGTCGCCGACGGCGCCGCCGTCGGCGCCGATGAGGCTGTTGGTGGCGGGGAGGATGGGGAGGGGGTCGCGCTGCGCGGCCGGGCTGGCGTGGGCCGGGCCGGTGGCGGCGGCCAC
Source organism: Spirillospora sp. CA-253888 (assembly GCA_050936435.1). Lineage (GTDB taxonomy): Bacteria > Actinomycetota > Actinomycetes > Streptosporangiales > Streptosporangiaceae > Spirillospora. Next base: position 1,738,888 of record JBNJMT010000002.1, on the reverse strand, counting down.
GGTCAGCGCGGCGGCGGCCGTGGTGAATGCGGTGGCGGTGGCTGCGGTCCGGGTCAGCGTACGAAGGGTGTGCATGAGCAGCTCCGATCACAGTGCGCATACGGTCGATTACCTCCTTCCCTGGTGGGGTGGGGCTAACCAGCAGGCCGAGCGGCCCCGGGCAGAGCCTGTTCTGTGTCTGGTCGGTGCCCCGGTGTATTCTGGCTGGCCCCGTCCAAGGGCGGCGGTCCGCCGCGCGTAGCACGTCCGGCCGCGGACCCGATATCCCCTGCCGATATCCAGGGGATATCGGGTCGGCGCGCGGGGCCTGCTGCACTGGTGGCGCACAGCGGGATGCGACGGCGGTGCGGGCCGCCGCGGTCTTCAACAAACCATCGTTTATTGACGATCGGTCGGTTCGCGGCCGCTGTCGATTTCCGAAGTCCTCTTCAGTGACGAACTGGAGCACCCCCTCCGATTGCAGAGGACTTCGGACAGCCGGAGTATCCGTACTCCCGTTTCCAAGGAAGTGGAACACCCGGCGGCGCTCCCGATCCGGAGCCGGGAAACCGGAACCTGTGAGACATGGATTGTTCCGGAAGTCGTTCCACAAGAAGTGTTTCAGAAGGGCCGTCCGGAAGTTACTTTCGGTACGCCCGGGACGTGCGAACCGGCAACGATCATTCTCAGGGTGGGATGGAATTCGGGTACGCCCACGTCTCCGCCACCAAGCAGTCCCTCGAACGCCAACTGGCCGCCTTGGCCGTCGCCGGGATCGGCGACGAACAGATTTACGTCGATAAGAAGACCGGCGCCATCGTCGACCGCGACGGCCTGAACGCCCTGCTGGGCTACGCCCGGCCCGGCGACACCATCGTCGTCCGCACCCTGGACCGGCTCGGCCGCAATCTGCGCGAGGTCCTCAACCTCGTCCACGATCTGGCCGAGAAGAAGGTCGGCGTCCGGTCGCTGGCCGACCCGCTCCCGATCAACACCACCGACGAGGGCATGGGCCGCCTCGCGTTCCTGCTGCTGGCCCTGTTCGCCGAGATGGAACGCACCTTTACCGCCGAACGCGCCGCCCACGCCCGCGCCGTCGCCCAGGCCGCCGGCCGCCGGATCGGCCCCCGTCGCCTACCCCCGAAGACAAGATCGAATACGCCCGGCTACTAAAAGACCAGGACATCCTTGGATAGAGGTCGGCGGGGAGACCATCGATTGACACGCCGGCACTGTTCCGGATTTCAGCGTCCGGCCGCTTTCAGATCTGCCGTGGTCCATGCTCCGCAGCGGCCCTCCTCCTTTACGGTGGGATGGCCTTGGATGACCTCGCCGAGGCAGACACGGAACTTGAGCCAGCCGATGGTGTCTATCTGGGGCAGGTCGATGAGCTTGGGTGGCTTAGGGGTGCCGTTGCGGGGGCCGCTGTAAGTATTAGCCCAGGTACCGAGATCGCCGTGGTCGGTTGCGACGGCGAGAATAGTCGCACAACCGTCACGGCGATCGTCGGTCAGGAGCATGCGACGCCGTTCAATGTTCAACTCGGCGCGTCCCGCGCCTCCTGGTGCGTACGCGGTTGGGGGCCGTCCTGGCGCCACGGTCCCCGATATTGCGCCACCCCTGGGACGACAGGGCACGCCAGCGGTGCGGTCAGCAGCTGGTGTCCTCGGCGTTGTCGCGCCCTTCCCGGCCTGATCATCACCGCGTCGAGCCTGGGCAGTCACCCCAGCCGCGCAGGCCACGGCCAGCAGCAGCGCCGCGCCAGTAACCCACCACGTGCCTGCCCGGCCGCGAGGCTGTTGTCCAGACGGCGTCTGTGGCCGCTGGGTTGCTGAAGACCCCAGCCCAGCCTTCCTCTTCCCGGCCACGGCAGCCGGGGCAGCGGCTGGATCCTCGGACGAGGGATCTTGGTTGCCCAACGCAGTGTCAGCGCTTCGCCCACCAGCCTCCCTTGAGGGATCGATCGGGCCGCCCGTCTCGTGGTAGTGAAAATGGGTGACCAGGTCACCAGCGATCTGGGTGAGCTCACCGCCGTTCTTGACCTTGGCGTTTTGCGCCACTCCCTCGCATCGACGCAGCGGGCCGATCATGGTTGCGCAGACGGGTTCTGATCTCCCCCGACCTGGGAGATCTCTCCGGCCTTGCGTGTCCGAGCACGCTGCCGCACCTCATCCACCACCCCACTACCTGATGTCGAACTGGTCTGGCTCCCACCCACCTGCAAGATCCGGCCGCCCGAAGCGCGGGCATTCTGCGACACCCCTCGGTTCCCTCCCGAGCCCGAAACCAGCCCGTACAGCGTCATGGCCGGCCCTATCAGCATGGCGAGCCCCCCGATCACGCTGCCCAGCTTGTCGGCCCGGTCCAGCCCCACCACACCGAAGTAGACGCCCAACACGGCCACCGCCGCGGCTGAGATCCCGACCCCGATCCAAACCCATGTACGCCCCGTCATGACGCCTAACCATCAGAGCCCAGGTGCGACCTCGCCACGCATCTACCTATATCGGTATGGCTCTAATGCACAGGACTTTGGACAGCCGTGCAGGCGACTTCGGAAATCGACAACCTGCCTCGGCAGCCGGTGCGCGACTCGGGCACGTTATCCGGTACATCACTCGATCCGGCATCCGGTCCGGCATCCGGCATCTTGCTTGCGCGCCGGGCGGCGCCCGGTGAGCGCGGCCGCCGGGCGGAAGGTCACCGCGATCCGCGGCGCCGCGGTCACCCTGGCCGGCGCCGCCGATGCGTTCCTGGGCACCCACCGGGTCGCCAACCCCAACGCCCACCGCGCCTACGCCTCGGCCATCGACCGCACCATCGAGGAGGTCGGCGGCCGCGACCGGCTCCTGGCCGATGTGACCGACACCGAGATCGGCGACGCCCTGGCCGCCCTGTGGGGGAGCTGCGCGCCGGCGACCTGGAACCGCAACCGCGCCGCGGTCGCCTCCTGGCTCACCTGGTGCACGGCGAAGAAGAAGTGGGTCGCGCCGTCGGTGCCGGCCGAGGCCGAGCGGCGCCGCGAGAACGTCGACCACACCAAGGCCGTCGCCAAGACCCGCCTGGAGCGGATGCTGTCACGCCGCGACCTGCCGCTGCGCGACAAGACGCTGTACCGGATGCTGTACGAGACCGCCGCCCGCACCACCGAGATCCTCTCCCTCAACATCGAAGACCTGGACCTGGACAACCGGCGCGCGCCGCTGGTCTCCAAGGGCGGCGACACCGAACGGGTCTACTGGGACGCCGGCACCGCCCGTCTGCTGCCCCGCCTGCTGCGGCTGCCCGACGGCCACCCCGACGGACCCGTCCGCACCCGCGGCCCGCTGTTTTTGGCCGAGCGCCGCCCCGTCCCCGCGCGCCGGCCGGCCCGGAGCACCTCTACCCCCACACCGGCAGACCCCGCCTGGGATACGACCGCGTCCGCGTCCTGATGGACGCCCAGCTCGGCCTGGACCCCCATCAGCTGCGCCACTCGGCCGCCACCCACCTGGGAGAACGACAAGTCCCGCTGCAACTCATCATGGCCAAAACCCGCCACAAGAACCCCCGCACCGCCATGCGCTACACCCGCCCCGGCAGCCAAGCCGTCGCCGACATCACCGGCCTCCTCGGCCCACCCCACCGCACCCACTGACCGCTTCAGACCGCCAGCATCTCTGCCCACCAACAGCCCTCATTCCTCCAGCAACTCCCGACTACGCACCAACGCCTGAGCCGCCTTCTGGAACCTGTCCGCCTCTTGCAGCGCGTTCACCCCCGACAGGTAGGCCACCTTGGCCATCACATAGTCACGGCAGGCGACCGCATACTTGCGCGCCGGGCAGCGCCTCCCGCCACCGGCCGAAGAACGCCTCCATCGCCGCCTGCGAAGGCGGCATCCGCAGCCCGAGATCCCCACGATGCCAAGGCCGGTAAAGGAGTCGATCGGCGACTCCACCGCACAACCGAAGCGCCGCATGGTCTCGCCGGCGTACCGCTGCCACAGAAACGAGAAATAGGCATCGATCTTGTTCGACTTGCTGCGCTGAGTCGACGAGGCCCGCTTGCCCGGCTGGCGAAGTACCTGTCGACCTCCCGGACCGTCAGCTGCCAGGGCACCGTGCTGTACTACTCACAGATCTCGATCACCGGCTTGAGCAGCCCGTCCGGAGTGGACAGAGCCAGACCCGCCGCGTCATGCGCCCATTGATGCTCCGACAGCGTGTCCAGGAAGAAGCTCTCCGTGTCCTGCTCCGACACCGCACCCGCCAGCGTCAGGCCGCGACTTACGGAATCTGTCACAGGAACGCAAATCACAGCGACCACTCCCAGCTTCCGTGAGCAACTGCGAACATCTCCCCCAGGCGTAAGGACGCCGTAGTCACATGAACCTGGCTGCAGAGATGCGGTGGTCGCAGACACCGTCGGTAACAGGGAACCCACGCGTACTCCAATAGAAACTGACCGCCTACGTCGTCGGCTGATCCCCCAACAAGATGTCCCTCCTGCTTGAGGGGATCGCGCTGGGCGGCCGCGAAACTGGGGAGTCACTCCCGTAGCGCCGGCCACGTTGGTGGGGGCCGCGCTGGACGTGCCGGAGCATCTGGTCGAGGTGGAGGCCACCGCGGTCATGGACTGAGCGGCGTCCCGACCAGCCAGGGGCACGCCCCCTGCGAACGCGTCCTCACATGCCAGGCGGGCCGGGCCGACCGGAACATTTGTCCAATCCACCGGTGCGCATGGCGGTGACAGTGGGCCCATGACCACTTCGCCAAGGGGTCGAGAACCCCGCCAGTTGGACGATCCCAACCCCCAGCCCCTGGACAGGACGTCGGGCGTGAGGCCCGCACGAAGCCGCCGAAAGCTCCGCGTCATCACCTCGGTCCTCGTCCTCGCCCTCGTGTCACTGCTGGTGAACGCGGCGGCGGTGTCGCGGCAGGCCGCCGAGGCCACCGGCGATTCGATCCTGCCCCTGGACGGCGGGAGCGTCCACGTGCGGCAGGACGGTCCCCGCGACGCCCCGGCACTCGTACTGATCCACGGGCTGGCCGGTTCGGTCCGCTGGTGGGATCCGCTGGTCCCGATGCTGGCCAGGTCCCACCGCGTCATCCGGATCGACCTGCTCGGGCACGGCCGGTCGGCCAAGCCGGCCGGCGGGGGCTACGGGATGCCGGACCAGGGGCGCCGCGTCGGCGCGGCGCTGGACCGGCTCGGCGTGCGGCACGCCACGGTGGTCGGCCACTCCACCGGCGGTTCGGTCGTCACCGCTCTCGCCGAGCAGCGGCGCGACCTGGTGACCGCGCTCGTGCTCATCAACGCCGGGCCTCATCGGGACGCCTTCATCTCGGACGGGTTCGTCGGCCGGCTCCTGTTCGCCCCGGTCGTCGGGCAGGCGCTGTGGCGGCTGCGCACCGAGGGGATCGTCCGCCGGGGAATGGACACCGCGTTCAGCCGCCGCGGCTACGAGCCTCCGCAGCAGCTCGTGGACGACGTGCGCGGCATGACCTACCACGCGCTCACCGCGACATCGCGGGCCGTCGACGACTACCTGGAGCGGCGGCCGCTCCCCGATCGGCTGGCGCCCCTCGGCAGGCCGCTGCTGGTGGTGTTCGGCCGGGAGGACCGGAGGTGGCGGTCCTCGTCCGCCGCCGACTACCGCGCCGTTCCGGACGCGAGGGTCGAGTTGCTGCCCGGCGTCGGACATTCGCCCATGCTTGAAGATCCGCTGCGGACCGCCGCGCTCCTCCTGAACTTCACCTCTGCGGCCGCGGGTGATGCGTAGGTGCTTTGCGGATGAGCGTGCGATCTGCGGCCGAAGCTGAGTACGGGCTCTCACCCGCCTGAGTACGGGTACTCAGGCGGGTGCGCCGCACCTCCTGCAAAGTGGCCGCCGAGGTGATGCAAGTGAGGGACGACCAGCGACTTCCGATCGGCGAGCTGGAGCTGCGCCCGTCGTCGGAGGCCGACCGCGAGTGGATCCACCGGCTCCGGCACGAGGTGTACGCGTGCGAACTCGGCCAGCACGCTCCCAACGCCGACGGGCTGCTGACCGACGACCTCGACGGGAGCAACGTCTACATCACGGCCCTCCGCGCCGGCGAACCCGCCGGTTTCATCAGCGTGACGCCTCCGTGGGCGGGCCGGTACTCGGTCGACAAGTACCTGCGGCGGGAAGAGCATCCGGCGCTGCGCGAGGACGGCCTGTTCGAGATCCGGATCCTCGCCGTCGATCCGGGCAGCCGGGGCGAGATGATCGGCAAGCTGCTGATGTACGCGGCCCTCCGCTGGGTGGCGGCGCACGGAGGCCGGCGCATCGTGGCCTTGGGGCGGGTCGGGTTGTTGCCGATGTACCTGGCGCTGGGGCTGGAGTCCACCGACACGACGGTGCGTTCGGGGGCCGTCGAATACCGGCTCCTGACCGGCGACGTGGCCGGGCTCACCGCCCGGACCTTGGAGCGGTACGGCCCGTTGCTCCGCGACCTCCTGCCGACGGTGCGCTGGGGCCTGGCGATCCCCTTCCTGCCCGAGGACGAGCCCTGCGCGCACGGCGGCGCCTCCGTCGAGGCGCTGGGGCGCGGCTTCGAGACCCTGGACGCGCACCGCGACGTGGTGCCCGCCGACGTGCTCGACGCCTGGTTCCCGCCCGCCCCCGCCGCGATCGCCGCCCTGGCCGGCGGGCTGGACTGGATCGCCCGGACCTCCCCGCCCGTGCAGGCCGGCGGGCTGGTCGAGGAGATCGTGCTCCGGCGGGGCGTGCCCGAGGACACCGTCGCCGTCGGCGCGGGCTCCTCCGACCTGATCTTCCGCGCGTTCCGCGGCTGGCTGGACGCCTCCAGCCGGGTGCTCCTGGTCGACCCCTGCTACGGCGAGTACGCGCACGTCGTCGAGCAGGTGATCGGCTGCCGCGCCGACCGGTTCCCGCTGCGCCGCCAGGACGGCTGGCGCATCGATCCCGAACGGCTCGCCCGAGCCTTGCGCAAGCGCTACGACCTGGTGGTCATCGTCAACCCCAACAATCCGACCGGCGTGCACCTCGACGCGGCCGAGCTGCGGAAGGTGCTGGAGGGCGCGCCGGACGGGACCCGGTTCTGGATCGACGAGACCTACGTCGGTTACGCCGGAGCGGGACAGTCCCTGGAGCCGTACGCGGCGGCGGCCGACAACGCCGTCATCTGCACATCGTTGTCCAAGATGTACGCCCTGTCGGGCCTGCGGGCGGCCTACCTCACCGCGCCCCCGGCGATCGCGGCGGAGCTGCGGCGCTGGACTCCGCCGTGGCCGGTGAGCCTGCCCGCCCAGATCGCCGCGGTGAGCGCGCTGCGCGATCCGGTGTACTACGCGGCCCAGTGGGCGCGGACGGCGGTGCTGCGCGCGGAGCTGGCCACCGCGCTCGCCGAGGCCGGTGAGGATCTGCACGTCAGCGAATCGGTGGCCAACTTCGTCCTGCTCACGCTGCCCCGGGGCGGGCCGGGGGCGGCTCAGCTGGTCGACCGGTGCCGGCGGCGCGGGGTGTTCCTGCGGGACCTGTCACCGCTGTCCCCGGCGTTCGAAGGCCGGACGGTACGGATCGCGGTGCGCGACGCCGCGGCCAACGTCCGCGTGGCGGCCGCCGTCGCCGAGGCGTTGCGCATCCCGCTCGGCGTGGCGTGACCGAGGTCGCGGACCTGGTCCCCTACCTCGCCGGCGCGTTGCTCGTCGGCGGCGTCGCGGTCGGGCTGTCGAGGCGGCGGGAGTACGTGCTGCGGTGGTGCGCCTGGGCGGTGGGCGTCCCCGTCGTGGTCGCCGCCCTGTACGCGGGTCCCGGCGGCGCGGCCGTCCTCGCCGCTGCGGCGGGCGTGGTGTGCGCCCTCGAATACGGCGCGCTGACCCGCCTCCCCTTGGTGGATCGCGTGGTGCTCGCCATCGCCGTGCCCGTGGCACCCGTGACGGCTTGGCTGGCTCCCGACCAGTTGCCCCGGCTCGTCGCCCTCGCCGTCATGGCCGTCGCCCTGGTGCCGGTGCTGGCCGGTGACGCGGCGGGAGGGCTGTCCCGGCTGTGCTTCGGCGTGCTGGGGGTGGTCTGGTTCGCGCCGCTGGCCGGTGCGGTCCTGCTCGGACCGGCGGTCCTGGCGCTGTTCGCCGCGGTGTCGATCGCCGACATCACCGCTTCGTTCGGCGGCCGGCTGCTGGGCGGGCCTCCCCTGTCCCCGCTGTCACCGGCCAAGCACTGGAGCGGTCTGCTGGCCGGGGCGGCCGCGGGCCTGGGAACGCTGGCCGTCCTGGACGCGCTCACGTTCCCCTTGGCCATCGGGGTGGTGCTCGGCGCCCCGTTGGGGGACCTGCTGGAGTCGATGGTCAAGCGGGGCGCCGAGGTGAAGGACTCCGCCTCGTGGCTGGCGGGCGCGGGCGGGCTGCTCGACAGGCTCGACTCCTTCCTGCTGGCCCTCTTGCTCGCCCTGGTGCTCGGTTGACTCGTCCGCGCAGCTCACAGGGTTCGTACCGCGGCCCGGCAAGGGAGTGCGCTCCCTTGCCGGGCCGGTCGAGTACGGCACCAACGGCTCTATTCGGCCGTCACCGGACGCCACTGCTCAGCGGGCGACACGCCCGGCAGCGGCTTGCCGATCAGGGCGAGCGAGACGAAGAAGTTGACCTGGCCGATCGCCATGGCGAGCGTGGCCAGGGCCTTGTCGTCGTAGTGCTCGGCCGCCTGGAAGTACAGCTCGTCAGAGACGCGCTCACCGTGCGGGTTGGGCGTGAGGATCGCCTCCACCAGCGCGAGCGCGGCGCGCTCCGCGTCAGTGAAGTACGGCGCGTCCCGCCAGGAGGCGACCGCGGCGATCCGCTCCTCCGGCTCCCCCGCCTTGCGGAGGTTGCCGGCGTGCAGCACGGTCAGGTAGGTGTTGCCGACGATCTGGCCCGCGCGCAGCTGCACCAGGCCGATGACGGTCTGCGGGACCGAGCCGTTCCCGACCGCCTTGAACAGGGCGGCGCCGACCTCGCCCAGCTCCGGGACGAGCTGCTGCGGGTTGGGCAGGCGCGAGGTGAGCGAGGCGGTGGTGGAGGCGTTCATGAGCTGACTTCCTTCGCAGGAGCGGAGCCGTTCGGACTCTCTTGTTCGATCCGTTCACCGCACTGACGAAGGGGAAAGGGCGGATGTGACCGCCCCCGACCGACTTTTTGCCCGCGCGGGGTGCGGACCGGGGGTCGCGCGGCTCAACGCCCTGGTCAGGGCCGCTCTCTGATGGCCGAAGTCAGAAGGGCTCGGCCTCGTCCCGCTCCAGTCGGCGCCGCAGGGCGTCCACGTACCGGTGGGCCTCCCGCGCGACGTCCCGCCACAGCGCGAGCGTGGCCGCGCGGTCGTCCTGGGCCGGGAACGCGAACCACTCGCGCATCCTCCGCTCGCCCATGACGACTTGCTCGGCGGTTCCCGCGCCGACGAACGCGTCGGCCCGCTCGCGCGGGAGCTTCACGATGAGCCGCCCGTCCCGGCCCAGGAAGGCGAAGATCTTGTCACCGACCCGGAGGCCGGGGCTGCGGAACATCGTTCCCATGACGACGTCCGGGGCGCCGTCGAAGTCGTCGGCGACCCGTTCGAGAAGGTCGCGGTTGAGCGCTGCCGGCCGGTCAGGCATGGGGTCCCCTTCCGGGAAGGATCCGTTCGAAGGCCCCGGCGGAGCCGTCCACGACCAGTCCCTGGGCCGTGGCCGCCGGGACGGTGAGCTGCCCGGTGAAGAGCGCGACGAGCACCTCGGGCGGCGCGGTGACCGTGGCGTCGGGCCTGCGTGCGGTCGAGCACGGGTGCACCTCGACGCGGCCCTGCTCGACGACGACGTCGCAGCCGTCGCTCAGATCGCCCATGCGCACGGTGACGCCGGGCTCGTCAGGCGCGCCGTCGCGGCACAGGTGGCGCAGCGGCAGCGCGAACCAGTGCATCCGGAACGCGTCGCCCTCCGGCGGCTCGATCATCAGCGGCGCGCCCCAGCGGGTCAGCTCGCGGACGACGCCGCCGAGGTCGCGGCCCCGGTCGGTGAGGCCGATCAGGGTGGCGGCGACGGGGGGCGGCTCGTCGTGCCGCGCGACCAGCGCGGCCGACTCCATCTCGCGCAGGCGCTCGGCCAGCAGGTTGCTGGCGATGCCGGGCAGCCCGCGCCGCAGGTCGGAGAAGCGGCAGGGTCCCTGGGTCAGCAGTTCGCGGACGATCAGCAGCGTCCAGCGGTCGCCGACCAGGTCCAGGGCGCGCGCCATCGAGCAGTACTGGTGGTAGGAGCGCATGGCGTCCAGCCTAGCAGGGAGGTTGTTTTTCTCAACTAGTTGGTTTAGTTTTTCAACCAGCTCGCCGGAACCGCAGCCGAGGGAGATCGACATGACCGTGGTCGGTGACAACGCTCCGCCCGTGATCCGGGCCTACTACCAGGTGCTCACAGGCGGGATCGAGCACTACGAGGACGGCCGGGACCTCCTGCCGCTGCTGGCCGACGACCTCGACTTCGAGGGCTCCATCGCCGGACGCGTGACCGGGGCGGCCCGCTTCAAGGAGGGGGTCAAGGGGTTCATCGCCAACGTCACCGGGATCGATCTGGTCCAGGAGGTCCACGGCCCCGCCGGCACGGCCACGCTGTACGACGCGCACCTGCCGAAGGGGACCGTCAGGATCGCGGAGTTCTTCGGGATCGCCGACGGCAGGATCCAGCGGCTGCGCCTGCAGTACGACCCCGCCGACTACATCGCCAAGGGCGGCGCCTGACCCGGCCGGTCACGGCGAGACCGCCGCGCGCACCCTGGTATCGCAACTGAAGTCGCGATACGTTCGCGGGCATGTCCGGATCCCCCCGGCCGCTCGGTCGCCGCGGCCATGCCGTGGCGCGCGCCGTGCTGGACGCCGCGCTGGAGGAACTGGCCGAACGCGGCCTCGACGACGCGACCGTCGCCGGGGTCGCCGAACGCGCCGGGGTGCACAAGACGTCGATCTACCGGCGCTTCCCGACGCGCGAGAACCTGTTCACCGAGGCACTGATCGTCGCCAGCGAGGCCCGCGTTCCCGTACCCGACACCGGGACGCTGCGCGGCGACCTGGTCGCGGCCCTGCGCCTGGTGTGCGACGCCGCGGACGCCCCGCTCGGACTGGCGCTGCTGCGCACCGGCACGCTCGCGGGCGATCCGGCCTATGACGCCGAGCGCCGCCGTTTCTGGAGCGAGCGCATGGAGTCCTTCGCCCAGATCTTCCGGCGCGCGATCGACCGCGAAGAGGTCGACGCCTCGGTCGACGTCCCCCTGGCGCTGGAGATGCTCGTGGCGCCCGTGCACTCGCGGCTGCTGGTCACCGGCTTCCCGCTCGAAGCGGACCTGCCCGAACGCGTCGCCGACCTGCTGCTGCGCGGCCTGCCCACGACCCCCGGTCCCTCGAAGGAGCCCCCGTGACCCTGCACGATCGCGACGTCCGGACCTCCGCCATCGGCGACGATCCGATGGACGACTTCACCCGCGAGGACTTCACAGCCGCCGGGCGCGCCCATGGCGTCCTGCGCTCGGGCACCGGTCCGGCCGTGATCGTGATGACCGAGGTCCCCGGCATCAGCCCGCGGGTGGCCGCGTTCGCCCGCCGGGTGCGCGACATCGGCTGCACGGTCGTGCTGCCCGACCTGTTCGGCGTCGCGGGCCGCGACCACCATCCCCGGGCGCACGGCTGGCGCGGCACCGTGACGACCTCGGTCCGGGCGGCCGCGCGCATCTGCGTCAGCCGCGAGTTCACGCTGCTCGCCTCCGGCCGGACCTCACCCATCGTCACCTGGCTGCGCGAGCTCGCCGCGCACGAGCACCGGCGGTGCGGCGGGCCGGGCGTCGGCGCGATCGGCATGTGCGTCAGCGGAGGGTTCGCCCTCGCCATGGCCACCGACGAACGGCTCCTGGCCCCCGTGCTGGCCCAGCCGTCCCTGCCTTTGGCGGTCACTCGGCGCCGGCGCGCCTCGCTGGACATCTCCGACGAGGACCTCGCCGCCGTCAAGACGCGCTGCGCGGCCGGTCTCACCGTGCTCGGGCTGCGCTTCCGCGGTGACGTCCTGGTGCCCGACGAGAGGTTCGCGTTCCTGCGCAAACACCTGGGCGACGCCTTCGTGGCCGTCGAACTCGACGACGAGGCGGCCAACCCCGCCGGCTTGCTCCGTCCGCACTCGACGCTCACCGAACACCTCATCGACGAGCCCGGCCAGCCCACCCGCGCGGCCTTCGACCAGGTCCTGGACCTGTTCCGGCAACGGTTGGAGCTCGGCCGGCCCGCTTGACCGCAACGCTCCGCGGCACGTCCGTCAGCCGAAGCGCAGGCGGTAGTAGGCGGTGAGCGCGGCGTCGGCCCCGGAGCCGGTGGCGGTCATGATGCGCTGGCCTCGGGGCGAGCGCAGGTCCCCGGCGACGAGGACGCGGGGATGCTGGCCGCCGGGAGGGCAGTAGCCGGTCGCATCGCGGTTCAGGGCGCCGGCCGGTGGTGCGGCGGTGTTGCCCAGGTTGAGGTAGAGGGTCTGCGCCGTCCATGTGCTGTCGGAGGTGGTGGCGCGGACGAGGCCGTCGCCGTGCCGCAGGAACAGTTCGTCCACGCGCACGAGGGTGACGCGGGGATCATGGCGGACCTCGTCGGCCTTGTAGTCGTCGGCCGCGGGGTGCAGGACGGTCAGGCGCAGGTCCAGGTCGGGATGGGAGCGCAGCAGGGTGCCCAGCGGCCGGTCGGCTCCCAGTACCAGGACCGGTCCGGTGCGGAGCCGGTCGGGAGAGGCGTCCCAGAGGGGCGTTGCGGGCAGGCCGGGCGGGCTCGTGATCCAGGAGGTCTCCGGCGGGGCCAGCGGACGGACTCCGGTGGCGACGACGGCGTAGGGGGCGGTCGGGCCGCTGCCGTCGGACAAGGCGGCGGTGACGGTGCCGTCGGCAGCGGTCAGGCGCTCGATACGGGTACCGGTCCGGATCGTGCACAGCGGGGTGCCGACCAGATCGGCGGCGATGGCGTCGGCGTAAGCGGGCCCGCTGGAGAAGCCCAGGACGTTGTCGACCGCCGGGATGGAACGCAGCCGGTGGCACAGGGTGCGGGCCTCGACGAGGAGGGAGCGCAACCCCAGGCTGGCGGCCATCCGGGCGGCCGCGCATCCGGCGGGTCCGCCGCCCAGGATCAGCAGATCGACATCGTGGCCGGCCATCAGATCCGGGCCCCCGCGCGCGGCGGACGGCCGGTGCGCTCAACGAGGATCAACGCGGCGGTGTCGCCGGGTACCAGGGCGGCCGGGTTCATCGCTCCCCCACGGTCGGTATCGATCGGGTTCACGCAGGGCCGCCCGCACGGCGAGCCCGGAGGTCGTCAGCACAGCATCGCGCATCAGCACGTGCTGAACGTTCTCGCGGGGCCGGGAGTCGACGAGCCGGCAGCGTCCGACGCGCAGGAACCTTCAGCCGTCTTCGGCGTACGGTCCAGGACGATGTCGCCAGAAGGGGCCGGTGAATCAACCGGGAGCACTCCCCTCGTTCACAGCAGGTCGGCGGAGAAGCGGCGTTACCAGCAGTCTCACTTCCCGAGGAGCGCCACATCCACTCCGGCGCCAAGCCGTGGCCGGAGCGCGGCCAGGTGACCCCCTTCTGGTGGACGAGATCACGCTGCTTGGTCACGTTCTGTGACCACACCCGGGCCGATGCCCTGCGCAAGGGTTCACTGGAGCCCTGCCGTCCCTGGCCACAGGGCCGTTCGTCTGAGAATCTCCCGACAATCTACCTACACAGAGTCATCAAACAGCTACATAAGGTTATCAAGTGGGGGATTGACCGCCAACACAAGGAAACCGATCATGACGCTCACACGCACGACCTTCACCCTGAGCCTGGCGGCCCTGACCGCCGGAGCGACTCTGGCGCTACCGGCCGTCGGCACGGCCCAGGCCACCACAGCCCTACCGCGCACCGCCCAGGTCCTTGCCGCCGACCCCGGCGACCCCGACGAGCCCATCGACTGCTCCGAAGGCTCGCCGATCTCCTCCGAAGCCGAACTGTGCGCCGCCCCGGACGAGTCCCCCGACCGCCTCGCCACTCCCGCCTCCACCGGCGAGGCGGCCTCCAGGGCACGAACTGTCGGTACCTACGCCGCGGCCGGCAGCGCCAAGTGCCGCTGGAGGATCCATCACAGGTTCCGGTGGTACGCCGAAGGCTCGGTCCTGCACCGGCTCATCGGCTCCAACTTGAAGTGCGTCAACGGACAGTGGGTTGACGCCTGATGGGTACCGCGCGCCATGCCCGGCACGCCGTCACAGGCTCGGCTGTATGCGTATCAGATCACCCGGTCGGAAGACTGGTTCCGTGGCAGGGCTGACAGTGAACGCGGGGCATTGAGGCTGCCGGAAGGCAGAGCGTAATGACGCCCGGTCCCCGCCAGCCGAGCCGGGCGTTGGCAGGGTGGGTCTGGACGGATTCCTTTCCCACGCCTCAAACAGAAGACGCCACGATGGGCCTGCTGCGCGCGAAGACACCAGCGTGGAACCTCGGGTCATCAACGAGCCAAGCCTTGATCTACTCAGATATCTGGATCCCGCACAGGTCGCGACTACGGCGCACGCGCTGGAATGCCGACCTGGTGGGCCGAGACATCCGCGTGAAGAAGGCCGCCGGAGCGGGCGGGTAGATCTTTGCTCTCGAACCTGACCCCAAGCGGACTGGCCGCCACGTCGGGGGACGTGGCGGCCAGTGGGGGCGCTGGGGGATCGGGGGTTGGGGGGCGGGGGCGCCGGGAGGCGGGGGGCCGGGGGCCGGGGACGGATCAGGCGCCGTAGTTGGGGTGACCGAAGCCGACGACCTTGGTCAGCTTGTGCTTGCGGGCCACGACCTTGTCGCCGATGTTGCCCTCTACGGTGTTGAAGGTGCCGTTCTTGTTGACCTTGGTGACCATGCCGACGTGGTCGATGCCGGAGATGGCGCGGCCACCGTTCCAGTCGAAGAAGACGTAGTCGCCGACGCGGGGGGTGCGGTCGAAGCGGTTCTGCTTCTTGAACCAGTTGGCGTGCCAGGGGGTGTAGGCGAACTGGCCGGTGTTCTTGGCCTGGCCGTGCTTGGTGGAGGCCCAGGTCAGGAACATGTCGCACCAGGCGGCGCCGGCGAACCCCTTCTGGCGGGTCTCCTTCTCGTACCACTTGCCGAAGTAGGAGGTGCCGTCGGCGGCCTGACCCTCGCCGACGTGCGACATGGCGGTGTTGACCACCTGCTGGGCGGCGCCGGCGGCGGCGTTGGCGGCCTGCGGGGCGGCGGGCCGGCTCTCGGCGTGGGCGGTGCCGGCCAGCGCGGCCAGGCCGGACAGAGCGGAGGCGGACAGCAGGGCACCGGCGGCGGCGCGCTTGGCGATGTTGTGCTTGGCGGTGAGGATGGCGGTCATCGGCGAGTTGCTCCTGATCTTCCAGTAACGCCTACCGGGTTAGCTGTCGGGTTCGGGCGTGGAAGTGGCCCTACCGGCCCCAGCGCCGCACAGGACGGCGTGGGGGCGGATTCACCCCAGTAACGGTGGGTCCCCGGTCCCGCACGTACGGTGCGGGTTCGGCGGTGCACGGATCCCCTCGGGAAGGAGGGTGTGCGATGAACAGAACGGGCGCCCTCACTGAGAGGTCATGGCCTTCATCGAGCGGCGCGGTGACCCGGGCTCTTCCCGTCGGTCACATAGCTCTCAACAGGGTCAAGGGTGGGTATATTTCCCCATCCTTCAGATCAACCCCAGGTCAAGGGGTGCAATGCCGGTCCCAGGACGGGTCCAAGCCGTCCACAACCCCGCCGGATACGGCCTTCCCGAGGATGCGTCCGCGTAGGAAAAATCAGCCCGAAAACTTGCCGCATCCCCTCTCGGGAACGCCGCAGGGCGGGTGGCGCCGGTGCGATCCCGGGTCAAGAGCCGGGGGCCGGCGGGCCCGCCACGGGTTATGTGATCTTGCTTGGCAGGATGGTCCGGGGGACATCCGGTGCGGCGCGCCAGGTGACGATCGGGCAAACGCTGATCACATCAGTGGGCGCCGTCGCATCTCGACGGCGCAGGACGGCTCCGTGAGGTCCGGTGTGGCCTGCGTCTCCCGGAACCCGGCTCCGGCCGGAAGGGTGTGCCGCGACCGGCCTTCACCGGGACGGACCTTGATGCGCGCGGATCCGGCGCCTCGTCGGCGGGCGAGATCATCATGGCGCGGAGCCGCAGCGTTCCGCTGCGGCTCCGCGCCATGATCGGAGTGGCGGGGCCTGCCGGTCCGGTGCCCGGCGGCCATGTCCCAGCTACGCCCGGTCGAGGGCGACGGCCTGGCGGATGTAGTCGCGCAGTGCCGGGGCGTCGAGGGCCTCGGGGGTCTTGATCTTCACGTGCCGGGTCTTCTTGCCGACGCCCTGGAGGTGGCCGTGGTCGTCGGTGAACTCGGCGCCGCGCTCGAAGGCGAAGGTGATGTGGGTCTTGCTGGCGCTGATGATGGCCAGGATCTTGTTCGTCCGCCACGCGGGCGACCCGTAACTGATCACCTCCGCGGCGTCCGGGGCCTCCTCGGCCATCAGGGCCCGCAGCGCCGCGACGGTGGGGCGGTGCTGGGGCAGGACCTTGTTCTCGACGTACTGGTCGACGGCTTCGCGGGTCATGACCTATCTCCTTGGGGCGAGGCGGGCGGGCAGGGGCCGGGTCCGGTCAGGCGGTCGCCAGGAAGGCGGTCAGGCCGTCCAGGAGCATGTTGCTGCCCTGCTCGGACTGGTCGCGCTCCTCGGCGCTGTCGAGGGTCTGGGACAGGGTGATCTCTGTGTGGTCGCCGTCGGCGACCAGGTCGAGGTTCATCAGGACGGGCTCGTCGCGGCCGGGCACGTTCATGCCCATCACCAGCCGCTTGCCGGGCTCGACCTCGACGTAGGTGCCGCCCAGCGGGACGCGGGCGCCGCCGGGGATGACCATGACCGAGCTCCAGGCGCCGCCGGGGCGCACGTCCAGGACGACCTCCTCGGCGCTGGCCCACCGGGCGTAGCTGTCGGCGTCGGTCCAGGCGGCCCAGACCTTCTCGACCGGGGCGTCCACGGTGCGGGTGAGGGTGTAGTCGAAGCCGGTGGTGGCCATGGCAGGTCTCCTTGTCCGGATCCCGCATCGGGGGGAGCGGGATCAACTGACTCCAAGGTATAGTCACGATCTAAGACAGTCAAGAATCGTGATTAAAAGACCGAGGAGCTCCGACATGCGCGACCACACCGCCTCTCCCGGCCAGGACGACGGCCCTGACCTGGGCGTTCTCACCGGCCGGCTGATGCGGGCGATCCAGGACGAGCTGTTCGCCACCCTGGCCGAACGCGGCCATCCCGATGTACGCCCCCGCCACGGCATCGTGCTGGCCCACCTGAAGCCGCGCGGAGTGCGGGCCACCGACCTGGCCGAACGCTCCGGCCAGCACAAGCAGATCATCGGCACGATCGTCGACGAGCTGGACCGGCTCGGTTACGTCCGCCGCGAGCCCGACCCCGACGACCGCCGCGCCAAGCTAGTCGTCCCCACCGAGCGGGGCCAGGACGAGATCACCACGGCGCGCGCCATCCTGGCCGCGATCGAGCACCGCCACCGGCGGACCCTCGGCGCCGAGACCTACACCGCCTTCAAGGACGCCCTGGTCCGGATAACCGACGATCAGCGCCGCTGGAAGGCCGCCGACCAGGAGGGCGCCGATGGGCCCTGAGGGGCGGACGGACGCCGCCCGTCCGGGCCCACGTGATCACGCGCGGAACAGCCGCCAGAAGTCGCGGGCGATCTCCGAGGGAGCGGCCGGGTCGTCGCCGGTGACCCAGTGGGTGATGACGCCCAGCAGCGCGCCGGCCAGGTAGGCGGCGTGGACGTCGGCGGGCACGTCGCCGAACCCGGCGGGACGGGCGCCCCGGTCGAAGCGGTCGGCCAGCGCGGCGGTGAGCCGTTCGCGCATCCGGGCGGCGAAGCGCGCGCTGCCCTGGCCGCCCAGCATGGACCGGTACACCGCGGCCTGGGCGGCGATGTGCTCGAACAGATCGACCAGAGGGGCGGGGGCCGCCTCGGGAGGGGCGTCCAGGGGGCACAGCGCGGCGGCGCGGGAGACGTGGGCGATCGCGGCGTCCATCGCGTCGACGACCAGGGCGTCGACGTCGGGGTGGTGCTGGTAGACGGTCGCGCGGTTCACGCCGGCGCGCTTGGCCACCGCCGAGACCGTGACGGCGTCCAGGCCCTGTTCGGCGACCAGTTCCAGGATCGCGGCCCGCAACCGGGCCCGGGTGCGCTGCACGCGCGGGTCGTCGACGTTCACCCGGCGATCATACGACGACCGTCGCTTAAACAACACCTGTTGTTTAAGCGACGAGTGTCGTCTAACTTGGCGTCCATGCGAATCGAGATCTGGGCGGACGTCGTCTGCGCATGGGGCTACATCGGCAAGCGGCGGCTGGAGAAGGCGCTGGCCGGCTGGGACGGCGAGCCGGTCGAGGTGGTCTGGCGGCCGTTCCGCATGGACCCGACCGCGCCGTTCCCCGCCGTCCCCTATGACGAACTGCTGCGCGACCCGATAGCCGACGAGGCGCTGCGGGCGTGCGCGCCGGGGCTGTCCCCCGCGGAGAACCGGGTGCGGATCTCGCAGGTCGCGGCGGGCGAAGGGCTGGGGCCGACCTGGGGGCCGGCCTGGCGCGCCGCCAGCCACGACGCCCACCGGTTGATCGCGCTGGCCCGCCGGGAGGGCGGTGCCGCCCTACAGGACGCCGTCGTCGAAGCGGTCATGCAAGCCCACTTCATCGAGGGCCGCGACATCAGCGACGCCGGGGTCCTGGCGCGGATCGCTGCCGGGGCCGGATGGGCGGCGGGCGCCGAACTGCTGGCCGCCGGCGCCGCCGAGCGGCAGGTGCGCGAACTGCTGCTGACCGGCAAGGCGCAACGCGTCACCACCTCCCCCACCCTGGTGGCCAACGGACGGGCCCTGGCCGGTGCGCAGCCCCCGGAGGCGATCGCCGGGTTCCTGCGCGCCAGTGCCCGGCACACGCCCGCTCGGCTGCCCGCCGAGGTCCGGCGGCTGCGGCGCGCCGAGTCCCTGCTGGACCAGCGCGATCCGCTGGGCGCGTTGACGCTGCTGGGCCCGCTGCTGGCCGAGCACGGCGAGGACCGCAACGTGCGGATGCTGGCCGCCCGCGCCTACTACGCCTCCGCCCAGCTCAACCGGGCCGCCGCGGCGCTGGAGGACCTGGCCGCGCAGACCCCGGACGACTCCTACGTCCACCACCTGCTCGGCCGCACCCGGCAACGCCAGGGACGGGGCCGGGACGCCGCCGCGCATCTGGCGGTCGCCGCCGCCATGACCCCCGACCACGCAGGCTGAACGGCCCGCCCGTTCAGGCCGGGGAGGTCGGCGGCTCCAGCATGGGCACCAGGAAGCGCCGGGCCACCCCGGCGAGCTGCTCGTCGTCGTCGAGGTCGACGAGGTGGCTCGGGATCGCCAGGAAGGAGGCGGAGACCCGGACCATCATCTCGGCCACGAGGTCGGTGTCCAGGTCGCCCGACACGTTGCCCGCGCGCTGCTCCTGGCGGAGCTGGCCCGCGACGAACCGCCGCACGGTGGCGACCGTCCGCCCGCCGTCACTGATCATCGAGGCGACGAGCAGGTCCGTCTCCGCCGCGATCAGGCCGCCGATCAGCGGGTTGCCCCGGATGGCGCGCAGCGAGCTCACAAAGCCCAGCACGACCCGGTCGGCGGCGGTCTCGGCCTGCCCGATGTCGCGGAGGAACTGGACGAAGTAGCGGCGGAACTCGCGGCGGACCACCTGCTCGACCAGCGCGTCCTTGGTGGCGAACCGCCGGTAGACCGTGATCCGCGAGACCCCGGCCCGGCGGGCCACGTCCTCCATGGTGGAGCGCTGGATGCCCATCCGGCAGAACTGCTCGTAGGCCGCGTCGAGGACGCGCGTCCGGGTCTCGTCGGTGTCGTCGACCTGCTCGACGGCGTCGGTGTAGGCGCGTTCGAGCAGCGACTCCGGTCCGGAGGAGGTGGTCATGAGGAAGGGCAGCGCAGGTTCCATGGTCTCCTCCCGGGACGGCCGCTCGCCCGCGGCCGCCGACAGCCCCCGCCAGGATAGGTCTTGTGACGCCCGACACAGTGTGCTGTTATGAGTGCGCCCGCCGATGATACGCAGATTCAGATCTTGTATCAGCGTATCAGGCGGTGCTCTCGGCCCCGAGGAGGAGCAGCATGGAGAAACCCAGCAGGCGCAACGTGTTGATGGCGGGCGGGACGATCGGCGCGATCGGCGCGCTGAGCGCCGCGTCGCCCGCCCAGGCGTCCGCACTGTGGACGTGGTCCCCCAAGGGGTCGGTGGTCGGCGCGGGGGTCGGCGCGGACCCGCGCGGGGTGTGGGACGCCGAGGCCGACCCGCTGGTCGCCTCGCTGATCGAGCGGGGCGAGGTCCCCCGGGTCAACAGGCTGCTGCGGACCTGGACCAAGAACGGCCAGCCGCTGCCGTCCGGCCTGCCGGCGGACCTGCGCGCCTTCATGGAGGAGGCCAGGAAGCTGCCGTCGTGGGCCGACCAGGGCAAGCTCGCCACCGCGGTGGACTTCAACGAGAAGCGCGGGCTCTACCTCGGCGTGACCTACGGCTTCGCCAGCGGGATGATGAGCACGGTCATCCCCCGGGAGGCGCGCGCGGTCTACTACTCCAAGGGCGGTGCGGACATGAAGGACCGCATCACCAAGACCGCCAAGCTCGGCTACGACATCGGGGCGTCCAACGCCTACAAGCCCCACGGCGAGATGATCGTGACCTGCCTCAAGACCCGGCTGGCGCACGCGGGGGTGCGCCACCTGCTGCCGAAGTCGGCGCACTGGTCCAAGGTCGCCGACGAGGAGATCCCGATCAGCCAGCACGACATGATGGTCACCTGGCACAGCCTGCCCACGACCGTCATGCAGAACCTGAACAAGTGGAAGGTGCCGATCCCGGCCGCCGAGTCCGAGGCGTTCCTGCACTCGTGGCAGCTCGCCGCGCACATGCTCGGCATCAGGGACGAGTACATCCCCAAGTCCTGGGCCGAGGCCAACTCCCAGGCCGAGCAGGTGCTGACGCCGGTGCTGGCCCCGACGCCCGAGGGCGTCAAGCTGGCCGACATGCTGCTCAACCTGGGCTCCTTCCTCGACGGCGGCCTGCTCACCAAGCCGATCCTCGGCTCGCTCACCCGCTACGTGCTCGGTGACGAGATCGCCGGCTGGCTGAGGATCCCCCGCGACCCGCTGTGGGACCCGATCTTCCAGAAGGGCTGGGAGCCCTTCATCGCCGTCCGGGAGGGCCTGCTCTCGCTGGAGAAGGTGCCGGGCGCCCTGCAGAAGGCCTTCTGGGCCTTCGACGAGATCCTCCGCCTGGGGGCCCTGCTCATCCTGTCCGAAGGGAAGCTGCCGATCAGCATCGAGATCCCGATCACCAACAACCCGCACTACTGACCGGGCCCGCCCCGGATCTCGGGCCCGGACCCCACCGGATTCCGGGCCCGAGCCGTCCGCGCCGCGCCGATCCCAACGGCAGGGATCCTTCTTTCCACCCCCGCAGACCACGACGGGCTTGCGGCGGTCCGCCGGCGGGCCGGGCCCTCGTCCCTGTTTCCGCGATCATGGGCCTGCCCCGAGGCTAGGATCTCGGCAGGCCGGGGGACCGCGCGACGCGAGAGGTATGACGGACATGACGCAGGATCGTGTGCCCCCGGGGATCGACCTGGACGCGCCTTCGGCGGCCCGGATGTACGACTACTACCTGGGCGGCAAGGACAACTTCGAGGTGGACCGGGTACGCGCCGAGCAGGTGATCAAGGAGTTCCCCGGCGCGCGCGAGGTCGCCCGCGCCAACCGGGCGTTCCTCGGCGCCGCGGTGCGGACCGCCGCCGAGGCGGGAGTGCGCCAGTTCGTCGACCTGGGAGCGGGGCTGCCGACGCAGGGGCACGTGCACGAGGTGGCCCGCCCGATCCAGCCCGGCGCCCGCGTGGTGTACGTGGACATCGACCCGGTGGCGTGCGCGCACGCGCGGGCGCTGCTGCCCGACGACACCGTCGCGGTGCTCAACGCCGACATCCGCCGCCCGGCCGCGGTGCTGGAGGCCCCCGAGGTCGAGCGGCTGATCGACTGGTCCGAACCGGTCGCGCTGCTACTGGTCTCGGTGCTGCACTTCATCGACGACGAGGACGACCCGGCGGGCCTGATCGGCGCGTTCAACCGCCGGATGGTCTCGGGCAGCCATCTGGTGCTGACCGTGGCGTCCGGCGCCCAGGACCTGGACACCGAACGCCTCGTCGACGCCTACAAGAACTCGGGCACCGGTGCGGGCGGCCTGCGCACGCGGCGGCAGATCGCCGAGTTCTTCACCGGCTTCGACCTCGTCGCTCCCGGCCTGGTGGACGTGTACGACTGGCCTGAGCCGTCCGGTCGGCCCCGTTCCGACAGTCCCATCCACCTGCTGGCGGGAGTCGGCCGCAAGCCCTGACCGGTGGTGGTGTCGGGCTTGCGCGTCGGTGCGCTTCCCGGGCCCGGCTTCCATCGGATTCCGGGCCCGGACAGGCCGGGCCCCCGTTCAAGGGCGCACTGTCCGCCCCTTCCCCTAGGTTCGCCCTGTGCCCCCAACCGATCTCGACGACTTCCAGCGGGCCTGGGAACGGTTCGACGCCTGGCTCGCGGCCCACTCGCCCGCCGGCCGGGCCGAACTGCTGCGTCCCGCCACGGCCGAACAGATCACCGCCGTGGAGAGCGCCTACCAGGTCTCCCTGCACCCCCACCTCGCCGCGCTCCTGCGACTGCACAACGGGACTTCCGATCTACGGGCGTCCTTCGACCCGGGCCGGGTCCTGCCCGGTCGGCACCGCCTGGGCGGCTGCAAGGAGATCGTCGGTTTCCGCGAGATCCTGGTCGACCTCAGCGAGGACTGGGCCGAGGCGTTCCGCGACTGGGACGAGGACGCCACCGAGCCGGTGGAGGCCCATCTGGACCACTGGGTGCCGTTCGCCTTCTCCGTCGACGGCGGAATGGTG
This sequence comes from Spirillospora sp. CA-253888, assembly GCA_050936435.1. Classification (GTDB taxonomy): domain Bacteria; phylum Actinomycetota; class Actinomycetes; order Streptosporangiales; family Streptosporangiaceae; genus Spirillospora. Next base: position 1,715,934 of record JBNJMT010000002.1, on the reverse strand, counting down.
TTCGTCGACCACCATCCCGGCGCCACCTACGGGCAGGTGTACGAAGCCGGGCTCGGCGCCGGCGGGACGCCGGAGTACTGGGCGGCCGACCTGGCCGACTTCTTCGAGCGGATCACCCGGGCACTGGAGACCGACACCGCGTTCCTCTACTACACCCCGGCCATGTGCGATGGGCGCCCGGACGACGGCGGTCCGGCCGTTCGCCTCCTGGACTGGTGAGGCGGCGTACGCGCGGAGTCCGGTCACTGCCTCTCGCTCATCGGCCCGGTCGCTACCCAAAGTTGCCGAAACCCCTCACAACGTAGTCCCTTATGCCTACGCTTGGAGGCGCAAGGCATCGACCGGACGAGAAGAACCCACCATGGAACCCCCGTGCGACGACCCGGCAATCTCCCCACCGAGCTGACCAGTTTCGTCGGCCGACGCGCAGAGATACGCGCCGTTCGGGACCTGCTGACGGCGTCCCGGCTGGTGACGCTGACCGGTGTCGGCGGGGTCGGCAAGACCCGGCTGGCCGCGCAGTCGGCGTCCGGTCTGGGCGAACGGTTCCCCGACGGCGTCTGGCAGGTCCCCCTGTCGGATCTGCAGGACCCGCTCCTGCTCGCGCACACCATCGCCTCCGCGCTGGACATGAACGAGCAGACCGCCCGCTCCCCCATCGAACTCCTCACCAGTCATCTGGCGGACAAGCGGCTGCTGCTGGTCCTCGACACCTGCGAGCACCTGCTGGACGCCTGCGCGGACCTCGCGGTCGAGCTGCTCGTCCGATGCCCCCACCTGAGCGTCCTCGCCACCAGCAGGGCACCCCTGGGAGTGCAGGGCGAATGCGTCTACTCCGTCATGCCGCTGCCGACGGCCCGGCCCGGCCACGGCGGCCCGCTCGCCAGGAACGGCCTGCGAACGTCGGCGCCCGCATGCGAGTCGGACGCGGTCGTCCTGTTCGCCGAACGGGCCGCCGAGGCGGTGCCCGGGCTCGTCCTCGACCTCGGCGACCTGGAGACCGTGGCCCGCCTGTGCTCCCTGCTGGACGGCCTGCCGCTGGCCATCGAGCTGGCGGCGGCGCGGCTGCGCCACCTGCCGCTCGGGGCGATCGAGACGGCCCTGGAGGACCGCTTCAAGCTGCTGACCGCCCATCACACGCCCCTCGCCCGGCACCAGACGATGCGGTCGGCGATCGGCTGGAGCCACGAGCTGTGCGAACCGCTCGAACGGCTCCTGTGGGCGCGCCTGTCGGTGCTCGTCGGCGCCTACTCGCTCGATCTGGCCAAGGACGTCTGCGCCGCCGCGCCGCTGTCCCCCGCGAAGGTCGCCGCGCTCATGCCTCGGCTGGCGGACCAGTCCATCGTGCTGCGCGAGGAGGACGGCACCCGCTTCCGGATGCTCGACACCGTCCGCGAGTACGGCCTGGAGCGGCTGCGCGAGCTCGGCGAGGAGAACATCGTCCGGCGGCGCCACCGCGACGCTTGCCTGCGGCTGGCCGGCCGCGCCGAGGCGGAGTGGTCCGGCCCCGACCAGCTCGGATGGATCGGGCGGGTGGCCGCCGAGTTCGCCAACCTCCGGGTGGCGCTGGACCACTGCCTGGAGCAGCGGTCGGCCAAGGCGCTGGAGCTGGCGGCCGCGCTGTGGCCGCTGTGGAGCGCCTGCGGCTACCACCGGGAGGGGCGCTACTACCTGCAGCGCGCCCTGGAGCAGGGCATCGGGTCGGACCCGCAGTTCGCCAAGGCCCTGTGGGTGTCCACGTGGGTGGACGCCGAGCACTACGAGGCCGAGGCGGCCGCCGCGCGCCTCAGCCTGGCGCGCCGCGCGGCGGATGCGGCCGGGGACGAGATCGCGCTGGCCTATGTCGGCCACATGGCCGGGGTCACCGCGTTCGTCGAGGGCGACGACGAGGCCGCCGCGAGCCTGCTGCGGCACACGCTCACCGCGCACCGGACGGCGCTGGAGAAGGCCGGTCCGGGCCCGCTGCTGACGATGGCGCAACTGGGGGTGTCGCTGGCCCGGCTCGGCCGCGACGACGCGGTGCGCACGCTCCAGGACTGCGTCCGGGAGTGCCGCCGGCGCGGTGAGCTGTGGGCCCGCTCGATCGCCCACTACGGACTCGCCTTCGCCGCCTGGCAGGGCGGTGACATCATCGCCGCCGACGCCCACAACCGGGAGTCGCTGCGGATCAAGCGGAGCTTCGGGGACGTGGCGGGCGCGGCACTGGGCATCGAGCTGCAGGCGTGGTGCGCGGCCGCCTCCGGGCGGGGCGACGTCGCCGCGGCCCTGCTCGGCAGCGTCGACCGGCTGTGCCTGACGACGGAGATGCAGATCGACCAGGTCCCCTTCTGGGCCGCCGGGCACCGGGAGTGCGAGCAGGCCGCCCGCGAGCTCCTCGGCGACCAGGGGTTCGAGGCGGCCTTCCGCCGGGGCCGCGCACTCGAACTGGACGAGGCGTACGGATACGCGCTCGGCGAACGACCCGTGGACCACTCCGGATCGCCTTTCCCCGCACACGATCCGGGTCCCGGGGCGAACAGGGCCGATCCGTCCTAGGGGCAGCGGGAGGGCACGCTGAGCGGGAGTCAGCTGGTCCGGTCGGACACGTCCGCCAGGACGGTCGGGACCGGATGGATCGTCGTGTTCACCCTGGCCAACCTGGGCCTTTGGACGGGTCACTACGCCCCGCTGGGGGTGCTGCTCCCGGTCCGGCTCCAGGAGATCGCACCGGCTCACAAGGAGGCCGCGTTCGCGCTGGTCAGCGGCGCGGGAGCGGTCGTGGCAATGGTCGCCGGGCCGCTGGCCGGCGCGCTGTCGGACCGTACCGGCGGGCGTTTCGGCCGCCGCCACCCGTGGACGCTGGGCGGCGCGGCGCTGGCGGCCGTGGCGTTCGTCCTGCTCGCCCGGCAGCAGAGCACGACCGGGATGCTCGTCGGCTGGTGCGCGGCCCAGGCCGGGCTCAACACCATGCAGGCGAGCCTCACCGCGGAGCTGGCCGACCGGGTCCCGGTCCGGCAGCGCGCGACCGTCGGGGGGTGGATGGGCATCACCGCCGGGAGCGCGCTGCTGCCGGTCTTCCTCATGACCCGGGTCGTCTCCGGGACCGGCCCCGGGTTCGTGGTCACCGGGGCGGTGGTGCTGCTGTGCGCCGTCGTCTTCGTCCTGCTGACGCTCCGCCCGCCCCCGGAGCCGGTGGAGCGGCCTTCGCCAGTTCGTCCCGAGGGGCTGCACCGCGACGACTTCCGGTGGGCCTGGGTCAGCCGGGCGCTGTTCTTCACCGGCTGGTCGCTGGCCACCGTCTACGTCCTCTACTACCTGGTCGACCAGGTCCGCTACGAGCAGCGCTTCCCCGGCAAGACGGGAGCGGACGGCGTGCTGGAGATCTCCGTGGTCTTCACCGCGGTCCTCATCGCCGCGGCGCTGCTCAGCGGCGTCGTCTCCGACCGGACCGGGCGGCGCAGGGCCCTGGCCGCCGGCGGCAGCGTCGTGGTGGCGGCGGGGATCGTGATGTGGGCCCTGTGGCCGGTCTGGCCCGCCGTGCTCGTCGGCACCGCGCTGCTGGCCGTCGGGCAGGGCGCGTTCCTGGCCGCCGACCAAGCACTGGTGACCCAGGTGCTGCCGGCCGCCGCCCACCGCGCCCGCGATCTGGGGGTCGTCAACATCTCCTACACCGGGCCGCAGACCCTGGCGCCGTTCGTCGCCGGCCCGCTCGTCACCACGCTGGGCGGGTACGAGGCCCTGTTCGCGGTCGCCGCGGTCCTGACGCTGTTCGCGGGGTTGACGGTGTGGAAGGTACGGGGCGTCACCTGACCGGCCGCCCGTTCCGGCGTCTCGACCTTTCCGGTGCCGCGTGATGTACTACATATCGTAGTACTACTCATCGTGGTGGAGGTCCGGATGCGGGTGCTGGTCGTCGGGGCGGGGATCGCGGGACTGGCGGCGGCGCGGGGGCTGCTGCTGGCCGGCCACCAGGTGACGGTCCTGGAGCGGGCCCCCGAACCGCGGGCGGGCGGTGGCGCGATCAGCCTGCTGGGCAGCGGGTCGCGCGTGCTGACCGGGCTCGGCACCGACCTGACCGGGGCCGGCCGCCGGTTGCGGAGCCTGCGGGCGCTGACCGCGGCGGGACGCCCGGTGGTGAGCGTCGACGCCGACCGCCTCGCCGACAGGCTCGACGGACCGGTGCTGATGATCCCCCGCAGCCTGATCCTGGAACGGCTCGACCGGACCCTGCCGGAGGGCACCGTGCGGTTCGGCGCGGCGTTCTCCCGGCTGCGCTCCGGCGGTCGCGACGGCGACGGCCGGGTGGAGCTGGAGACCGAGGACGGGACCCGCCACACCGCCGACCTGCTCATCGGCGCCGACGGCGTCCATTCCAGGGTCCGCGCGGCGCTCTTCGGCGCCGGCGGGCCGCGCGCCACCGTCGCCAGCTACCAGGGGCTGGCGCGCCTGCCGCTGGACCTGGAAGACCGGTCCCTGATGTTTCTCGGCAGGCGGGGAGTCGTCGGGATCGCCCCGGCCGGCGACGGCCTGACCCAGTGGTTCTTCGACGTCCCGTGGCGGCCGGGCCCGCCGCCGCACGAGCCGCTGGCCGACCTCCGGGAGCGGTACGGCCGCTGGGCCGCACCGATCCCCGCCGTGCTGGACGCCCTCGGCGAGCAGGCTGCGAGCGGCGAGATCGACCTGCGGCCCTACCCACACAACCGGCTGCGCCTGCTGCGTCGCTGGAGCCGCGGCCGCTGCACCCTGCTCGGCGACGCCGCGCACGCCATGTCGCCGTACCTGGGGTTCGGCGCCAACCAGGCGCTGGAGGACGTGGCCGAACTGCTGCGGCGCCTCGCCGCCGAGCCCGCGGCCTCGACCGACCCGTCCAGGGCGGTGCACGCCTACGGCCGGAGCCGGAGATGGCGCGCCGCCACCGCCGCGACGATCGGCGGCAACGCCCTCGCCGTCACCGGCCCGCGGACCCTCGCGCAGAGCGAGCGGGTCCTGCGGCTGGGCGCCCTCGTCCCCGACCGGCTCGCCACCGGGGCCTTCGGGCTGATCACCACGACCATCTCCGGCAGCGTCCGGCTCGAACCCGCCGCGGCGGCGGACTAGGGTCGTCGACCGTGATCGAGTCTTCCCCCCTGGACACCACCCGGGCGGCCTACGACGCCGTCGCCGCCCTCTACGCCGAGCTGTTCCGCGACTCGACCGAGGGCCATCCGCTGGACCGCGCCCTGGTCGCCGCGTTCGCCGAGTTCGTCCGGGACGCGGGCGCCGGGCCGGTGGCCGACCTCGGCTGCGGCCCCGGCGGCGTCACGGCGCGCCTGGCCTCCCTCGGCGTGACCGCCTTCGGCGTCGACGCGTCGCCGGCGATGATCGAGCTGGCCCGGCGGGAGTACCCGGACCTGCGGTTCGACGAGGGGTCGATGCTCGCGCTGGACATCGCCGACGGTGCGCTGGGCGGCGTTCTCGCCTGGTACTCCGTCATCCACACGCCGCCGGAGGAGCTTCCGGTGATCTTCGCGGAGTTCGCCCGGGTGCTGGCGCCGGGCGGTCACCTGCTCGTCGGGTTCTTCGCGACCGACGGCGACTCGCCGCACGCGGCCGAGCCGTTCGACCACAAGGTCTCCCTCGCCTACCGGCTCTCCATCGACCACATCGCGGACCTGGCGTCCGAGGCCGGGTTCGCGGAGATCGGCCGGCTGGACCGCGGGCCGGCCGAGGGCGAGAGGTTCCAGCACGGCCGCATCCTCGCGCGCAAGCCGGTGGAGCCGTAGACCTCGGGCCTGACGGCTAAGGGAGCGGGATGCGGACATCCGGCAGCTCGGGGCGTGGCCCGCGCCAGATCCCCGAGAGCAGGACGCTCAGGGTGTAGATGTGCCAGACCTGGTTCGACCATGCCTTGGGGACCTCGGACAGGTGCTGCTTGGCCCTCGCCTCGTCGACGACGTCGAACAGCTCCCTGGGCGAACCCATCACCTGGTCGCGCAGGAGGCTCAGGAACCCGTCGTCGTAGGACTTCCGCCAGTTGAATCCCGACGTCCTGCCGGCGGGCACCACGGCGGCGCGCCGGCGCCAGCCGGGCCAGTCGGTGATCCGCCGGGGACGGTCCCTCTCGAAGCGCCACCGCTTCCCTTCCGGCGGGATCGAGGCCAGCTCCGGCGCCAGCGTCTCGATCAGGCGGTAGACGGCCTCCTCGCCGCTCCGCCAGGCGGCCGGCAGCGCCAGCGCCTCGCGCACGACGCGGTTGTCGAAGAACGGGTGGTAGTACGGCGAGTTCATCAGCGTCGCGGTATGGGAACCGACGATCCACCGGCCGGTCCGGTAGAACAGGTACAGCCGGTCGAGCACGGCGGGCCCGTCGCTCCGCGCCCGCTCCGCCCACGGGGCGTGGTGCGCGGCGGCGCGGGCGTTGCCCTCCGGCGTCACGAACGCCTCGGCCGACAGGAAGATCGAACGCACCCGCTTGGCGATCCCCTGGTCGCTGAGGTCCTGCTGGTCGTAGAGGAAGCCGCCGCGCAGGGTCTCGCCGCCCGACCCCGAGGTCTTCGGCACGACCTCGTACGGGGCCCAGCCGTTGACCTGCTCGTAGGCCGAGGTCATGCCCTCGCACATGCGGATGACATCGTAGGCCCGGGTGAGCGGGTGGCCGACGGTCACCGCGGCCTCCCGCTCCCGGGGGACGGACAGGGCGACCTCGTGCTCGATGCCGAGCCGCTCCGCGATCCGCCTGGCCAGCACGACGTCGGGATCGTCGGCGAAGCCGTGCGTCGTCGCCGTGAGCGGCACACCGGCGGCTGTGAGGACCGCCGCCATGATCCGGCTGTCCCTGCCGCCGGACAGCGCCAGCCGCACGGGGCGGCCGTGCCGGGCCAGCGGTCGCGCGGCGGCCACCAGGGCCTCGGCCAGCCGGTCCACGCGCTGGCGGGCCTGCCTGGCGCCGGTCGGAGCGGGCTCCGCCTCGGGGATCGAGCCCGCGGTGATCTGGAGTCCCGCGTCCTGGCGGGCGGTCAGCGACGCCGCGGCCGGTAGGGCCCGCACGCCACGGAACGGCGTCTCGTCGTTGGTGTAGAACCCGTGCCGCACCATCGGCTGCAGCCCGAGGACGTCCAGGTCGACCTCGGGCCTGACGGTCCCCGTCTCCGCCGAGCGCGCGGCGAGGTGCACCAGCAGGGCCCGGGTGCTGACCACGTACAGGTCCCGGGTCTCGGCGTAGTAGATCGGGCAGACCCGCGCGATGGCCGTCACCGCCTCGATCCCGGTCGCGTCCGCCCGCAGGATCGAGAAGACCCCGCCCAGGGTCTCGGCCACGCCGCCCAGCTCGTCGGCCTGCAGCAGGCGGGGCTCGTCGTCGTCCGGGTCCGCCAGGTATCCGCAGTAGCCGAGGCGGCGGCCGCCCGCCGTTCGCAGCAGCGCGGGGAGCAGTTCGTGCTCCGGCTCGTTCGACCAGCCCAGCAGGGCCACGCCGGCGTCGTCCGACTCCCACGTCTCGTGCCGCAGGACGTCCCGGGGCACGGGGATCGCTTCGCCGGCGCCTCGGCGCGCGGCGTCGTGCACATGGGCCGGGATCCGTTCGCCCCGCTCCCGTGCGACAAGGGCCAGGTAAGCGCGCAAGGGGACTCCGATCCAAGCCTCGCCGGACGAGCCCCCCATCGAACAGAAACGATCTTGCTGGGGCGTGAACGGGAAGCGAGCCCTTACTGAACTCCGCCGGGGCGCGTGGGGTGCGTCGGCCTGCCCTCCTGTCCGAAGGGGTCATGGGGCGCATCATGCAGTCCCATATGCACCCAGTTGTCCGGCTTGTTCGGCGCCTCCGGGCAACAGAGTGGGGAAGAAGGCACATCGCATCCCGCAATCGCATTGAATGTTCATGCAGTGGGGTGCATACTCTTGCCTATGTCGAAAGTCCTCTCCTCCCTGCCTGTCGGCGAACGTGTCGGCATCGCCTTCTCCGGCGGCCTCGACACCTCGGTAGCGGTCGCCTGGATGCGCGAGAAGGGCGCCGTGCCCTGCACCTACACCGCCGACCTCGGCCAGTACGACGAACCCGACATCGGCTCGGTGCCCGGGCGCGCCGCCGCCTACGGCGCGGAGGTCGCCCGCCTGGTCGACTGCCGGGCGGCCCTGGTGGAGGAGGGGCTGGCCGCCCTGGCCTGCGGGGCGTTCCACATCCGGTCCGCCGGCCGCGTCTACTTCAACACCACGCCGCTCGGCCGCGCCGTCACCGGCACCCTGCTGGTGCGCGCGATGCTCGAGGACGACGTGCAGATCTGGGGGGACGGCTCCACCTTCAAGGGCAACGACATCGAGCGGTTCTACCGCTACGGCCTGCTCGCCAACCCCTCCCTGCGGATCTACAAGCCGTGGCTGGACGCCGACTTCGTCACCGAACTCGGCGGCCGCAAGGAGATGTCGGAGTGGCTGCTGGAGCGCGGCCTGCCCTACCGGGACAGCGCGGAGAAGGCCTACTCCACCGACGCCAACATCTGGGGCGCCACCCACGAGGCCAAGGCGCTGGAGCACCTCGACGCGGGCGTCGAGACCGTCGACCCGATCATGGGCGTGCGGTTCTGGGACCCCACCATCGAGATCCCCGCCGAGGACGTCACGATCGGCTTCGTGCAGGGCCGGCCGGTGACGATCAACGGCAAGGAGTTCCCCTCCGCCGTGGACCTGGTGCTGGAGGCCAACGCCGTCGGCGGCCGGCACGGCATGGGCATGTCCGACCAGATCGAGAACCGGATCATCGAGGCCAAGAGCCGCGGCGTCTACGAGGCGCCGGGGATGGCGCTGCTGTACGCGGCCTACGAGCGGCTGGTCAACGCGATCCACAACGAGGACACCCTCGCCGGCTACCACAACGACGGGCGGCGGCTCGGCAGGCTCATGTACGAGGGCCGCTGGCTGGACCCGCAGGCGCTGATGCTGCGCGAGTCGCTGCAGCGCTGGGTCGGGTCGGCGGTCACCGGCGAGGTGACCCTGCGGCTGCGGCGCGGTGAGGACTACTCCGTCCTGGACACCCGCGGGCCCGCGTTCAGCTACCACCCGGACAAGCTGTCCATGGAGCGCACCGAGGACTCCGCCTTCGGGCCGGTCGACCGCATCGGCCAGCTCACCATGCGCAACCTCGACATCGCCGACTCCCGCGCCCGGCTGGAGCAGTACGCCGGGCTCGGCCTGGTCGGCGGCCCGCGCTCGGCGGCGGACGGCGTCGCGGGCACGGCCCTGACCGGGTTGATCGGCGCGATGCCCGAGGGCGGGGCCGAGGCGATCGCCTCCCGCGGGGAGGTCGCCGACGACGAGTTGCTCGACCACGCCGCGATGGAGTCCGGCACCGACTGACCGGCCCCGCCGCGCTCCGACCGGCGGCGCGCCCGGCTCGTCCCGGGTGCGCCGCCGGTCGTCGTCCTACGGGCGACGTGCTCGTCACCGAGGCCGCTGGAAGACCGCGTGGAAGCGGTACGGGTAGTGGCCGCTGCCGCGGAAGCCCACCCGCAGGCCCCGGGCGGCCGCGAGCCTGGTGATCTCAGGCAGGTCGTACCAGTGGCCGATGTCGGGGACGACCAGTTCGCGGACCGCGGACACCACCGCGCCCGGCAGGCCGCGGCGCCGCCCTCCGGTCAGGTCGCCGCCGGTCAGGTCGCCCCGGCCGTAGGCCAGGCGCATGCGCGACCAGGGGACGCCGGCGACGACGATCAGGCCGTCGTCGGCGAGCATGGCGGCCGCGTGCTCCAGGTGGCGGGCCATCTGGCCGCGGTCCCAGTACTGGGCGACATGGCTGGAGAAGACCAGGTCGAAGCGCTCGCCGGTGCGGAAGCGCGAGGCGTCCGCGGTCACCAGGTCGGTGCCGGGGAAGCGCGCCCGGAACTCGGCCAGCATGGCGTCGGAGAAGTCGACGCCCAGGTAGCGGGACGCCTCGTCGAAGCCGAGCAGGCCGAACAGGGCCCCGTCCCCGCAGCCGATCTCCAGGACGCGGTCGGCGCGGCGGTCGGCGAAGAGGTTCCGGAGTTCGCCGGCGAGGTCGCGGTAGGCGTCCTCGGTCTCCCTGGCGTGTTGCGGGTTCCGCTGGTCCGCCCAGTGGTCGTACCAGTGCCGTCGGCGCGTTTTCAACGTGCTCGCCATGAGGGTGTGCTCCTAGGGAAAAGGGTCGGCCAGGGAAAAGGGTCGGCGGTTCACCGATCCGCCCGGTCATCGGCGGGTCGGGCGTCCTCTTCGACAATGCGCGTGATGTCGTCGATCAGTGCGGCCACCGCCCCGGTCTCCGCGCTGTCGCGGCGCCACACCATCTGGGTGTAGGTCTTCACCTTCGGTTTCCAGGGCACTTCGGCCAGCGTCCCTTCGGCGAGTTCTCCCTCGACGGCCGCCGACGGGATAATCGACAGGCCGACGCCATTGGCGACCGTGCTTTTCGTGGCGTCGATGGAATCCAGGACGAAGGTCCGGGGCCGTTCTCCGCCGTGGGCGCCGAGGTTCTCCATGAGCCGCCGGTGGTAATGGGCGCCGTTGTCGCAGCGCACCCAGGTCGAACGGCGGAGTTCGTCGGGGGTGACGGCGTTCTCCTCCAGCAGGGCGTGCCGGGGGGAGGCGAGGACGCTGAGCGGTTCTGGGCACAGCACGCGGCGCTGCAGGTCGCCCACGTCCCGCAGGACGTCGATGAACAGGGCGCAGTCGAGGTCGCCCTGCTGGACGCCGGCGATCGAGTCGTCGGCGCCGGTGCGGTACAGGTCGATCTCCAGGGCCGGGTAGCGCAGGTAGACGTACTCGATGAGCGGGAGCAGGCGGGAGGCGGTCAGGCACTCGGTCGAGCCGACCGACAGCCGTCCGCTGGGCTGGTGCCGGTCGGCGCGCGCCACGCCCCGGGCCTGCCGGGTCAGGCGGATGATGTTGCGCGCCAGCGGCAGCAGTTCGGCGCCGGCGCTGGTCGGCCTGATCCCCTTGGGCAGGCGTTCCAGCAGGGGCGTGCCGAGCTGGGTCTCCAGCGACTTGATCCGGGCGGTGACGGTGGGTTGGGAGAGGTTGAGGCGTGCGGCGGCGCGGGTGAAGCTCTCGATTTCCACGACGGTCACGAAAGCTTCCAGCCGGGCCACGTCCATACTCTGCTCCTTTTAGCGGGGTGTTCCGTAGGCTCGGGTCGCTGATGGATAGCTGTCGGCGGCAGGTCTGCGCAGGCGTTATTACGGGGAAATGTAAGGGTGGGCCGTGACGGTCGCCGGAGGACGGACCACGTGCCAGTACCCCCATCGTCCCCACGTACACACCGGCTTGCAAATCGCACTCCGACCTGCGGCATGACCCGTTCTGTCCAGCCGGTCAGCCCTCTCCTCAACAAGATCCAAAACGATGGGGCGGCGCCTCTCAGGGCCGATAAGGATCCTCTATGAGGAAATATGAACTCCTTATCAGAGGCACCGGCGCATCCCATTGAATTCCGCCGCGAGCGCATGTTCCTCTCGTAGTCGAACGCAGTCGTGAAGTGCGATCCGCGAGGAGGAATCCTGATGACCGACGGCACGCTGGAAGGGCCGCCCGCACGCGCCGGGCGTCCCGGACGCCGAGGTGCGTGCCCTGTCGGCGGGGCCGCCCGATGACGACGGACCTGACGACCGAACCGCCGTGGTCCCCGCCGCGCCCCGGCACGGGCATGTCGCCCAACCTGCGGTTGAACGAGATCGTGACCGACCGCAGGCGGCACGGTCTGGACACCCTCCACCTGGGGTTCGGAGAGGCCCGCCTCCCGCTGGTCCCCGAACTGGAGGAGGTGCTGGCCGGCGCGGCCGGGGACACCGCCTACGCCCCCGTGGCGGGCACGCCCGCCGCCCGCGAGGCGGTCGCGGGCTACTTCCGGCGCCGCCGGCTGCCCACCCGCCCCGCGCAGGTCGTGCTGGCGCCCGGCAGCAAGCCGCTGCTGTTCGCGGTCTTCACCGCCCTCGACGGCGACGTCTACCTCCCCGCGCCCTGCTGGAACAGCTACGCGCCGCAGGTCGCCCTGAGCGGCCGCACCCCGGTGCCGGTGCCGATCGGCGGGTCCTACGGCGGGCTGCCCGACCCCGGCCTGCTGGAGCGGCGCATCGGCGAGGACCTGCGCCGCGGCATCCGGCCCGCCGCGATCGTCGTCAACTCCCCCGACAACCCCACCGGCACCAGCGTGCCGCGCGAGGCGATGCGGGAGCTGTGCCGGGTGGCCCGGAACGCCGGCCTCACCCTGGTCTCCGACGAGATCTACCGGGACCTGCACCACGAGGGCGGCGACGGCTTCGTCAGCCCGGCCGAGCTGGCCCCCGAGCGCACGGTCGTGTGCACGGGCCTGTCGAAGAGCCTGGCCATCGGCGGCTGGCGGATCGGCGGCGCGCGGTTCCCGGCCGGTGCGTTCGGCGCGGGCCTGCGCGACCGGACGCTCGCGGTCGCCAGCGAGGTCTGGTCGGCGCTGGCCGCGCCGATGCAGGCCGTGGCCGCCTACGCCTTCGGCGAGCCGCCGGCGATCACCGAGCGGCTGCGCCGCAGCGCGCACATGCACGGCAGCGTCTCGCGCGCCTGCCATACGATCTGCCGCTCGCACGGCGCGGCGGCCCGGCGTCCCACGGCGGGCTTCTACGTCTACGCCGACTTCGAGGCGCGGCGCCGCGACCTGGCCCGGCACGGGGCGGTGGACTCGGCGTCGCTGGCCCAGCGGCTGCTCGACCGGTTCGGCATCGCCGTCCTGGGCGGCCACCACCTGGGCGACGACCCGCGGCGGCTCGCGTTCAAGATGGCCACCACCGGGTTCGTCGGCGAGACGCCCGAGGAGCAGTCGGCCGCCCTGGACGCGGCCGAGGCCGCCGAACTCCCCCACGTGCGCCGCCGGCTGCGGTGGCTGGACTCCGCCCTCGCCACCCTGACCGCGCCCCCCACCGATTGGACACGATGATGCACCCACCCACCCACGCCGACCTGCAGCGCCTCGTCACCGCCACGGTGTGCGGGCACCTGCACCTGGACTCCGGCGCCCTCGCCCCGGACACCGACCTGCGCGAGCTGCGCGCCTTCTCCTCCTTCGCGGCGGTCACGATCCTGGAACGGCTCGAAGACGACCTCGGCGTCGAGGTGCCCGCCGAGCGGCTCACGGCCGAACGGCTGTGCTCGGTGGCGGCGCTCACCGACCTGTTCGCGCAGTCGCTGTCGGAGCGGCGGGCGGTGAGCAGCCCATGACCGTCACCGCGCAGACCGAGCACTCCGTCGAGACCGTCGCCCGCGCCGCCGCGCTGCACGCCGACCGCAACGACGCCGAGGCCCGCTTCCCCGTCGAGGCGCTGGACGCGATGCGCGCCACCGGCCTGCTGGGACACCTGGTGCCGCCCGAGTACGGCGGGCCGGGCCGGTCGGTCCGCGAGATGGCCGACGCCGCCTACCGGCTGGCGCGGCACTGCACCTCCACCGCCATGATCTTCGCGATGCACTGCCAGCAGACCGCGGCGGTCGTCGGCCACGCGTCGCCGGAGCTGCGCCGCGAGCTGCTGCCGCGCATCGCCGCGGGAGAGCTGTACCTGGCGTCGGTCACCACCGAGCAGAAGACCGGCGGCCACCTGCTCACCTCCGCCGCCGAGTCGTCGCAGACCGGGGACCTGCTGCGGATCGACCGCTTCGCGCCGGTCTGCACCGGCGGCTCGGTCGCCGACGGCTTCCTCATCTCGATGTTGTCGCCGAAGGCGACGCGCGAGACCGACACCTCCCTGGTCTACGCCGACCGCTCCCAGCTCGACGTGCTGCCGAAAGGCGGCTGGAACCCGCTGGGCATGCGGGCCACCGACAGCCGGCCGCTGCACCTGACCGGCCGGGTGCCGGCGGCGCAGACGGTGGGGGCCGACGGCGGGTTCCGCCGGATCGTGGTGGACACGTTCGCCCCGCTGGGCCACATCGGCTGGGCGGCGTGCTGGCTCGGCTGCGCCGACGGCGCGCTCGCCCGCGTGACGCAACGGCTGCGCCGCCAGGGCAGCGGCCTGCCCGAGCTCGCGCGGCGGCGGCTGGCGCGCGTCCGGATGCGCTCGGACGCCGTCCACGCGATGCTGCGCCAGGCCGCCGAGGAGTACGACCGGAGCCCGCGCTCCCTCACCACGGCGGTCGGCCAGCTGCTGGTCAACGGCCTGAAGGTCTTCGCCTCCGAGCAGACCCTGCGGATGGCCGACGAGCTGATCGAGCTGGCCGGGATGAAGGACGGCTACATGGCCGACTCTCCGCTGGCGCTGGAGCGGGCCTGGCGCGACCTGAGGTCGGCCCCGCTGAACTACGGCAACGACCGGTTGGAGGAGGCGGGCGGCGCGCTCGTCCTCATGGACCCGGAGACCAGCCATGTCTGAGCCCCGCGACCTGTTCGCCTGGTTCGACCGCGCGGCCGCCGCCCATCCCCGCGCCGTCGCGCTGGTGGCGGACGGCCAGGAGATGACCTACGACCGGCTCGCCACCGCCGTGGCGGGCGCGGCGGAGCACCTCGCCCGCGCGCTGCCGCCGGCGGCCCGCGTCGGCGTCCTGGCGACCCGGACCGCCGACGCCTACGTGGCTTACCTGGCCGTGCTGCGGGCGGGACGCACCGTCGTGCCGCTCCACCCGTCCTTCCCGGCCGCCCGCACCCTGCAGACGCTCGACTCCGCGTCGGTGCACGCGGTGGTCGGCGACGCCGGGGGGCTGGAGCGGCTGCGGCTGCCGTGGCGCGACGCCGGACGCCTGCCCGGGACGTCCTGGCCGCTCCGCGTCGATCCGGAACGACGGCCGCCCGCGGGCGACGACGTCCCCGCCTACGTGCTGTTCACCTCGGGGACGACCGGCAGGCCGAAGGGCATCCCCATCAGCCACGCCAACGTGTCGGCCTACCTGGAGCGGTTCGCGGCGGTCCGGCCGATCGGCCCCGGGGAGCGGGCGAGTCAGTGCTTCGACCTGACCTTCGACCCGTCGGTCTCCGACATGTTCGCCACCTGGAGCGCCGGGGCCACGCTGGTGGTCCCCACCGGCGACCAGCTGCGCGACCCGGTGGCCTTCGTCAACGACTTCGGCGTCGACCACTGGTCGTCGGTGCCCTCGGCGGTCTCGCTCGCCCGGCGGTTGCGGCGCCTGTCCCCCGGCGCGATGCCGCGGCTGCGGACCGCGTGCTTCGCCGGCGAGGCGCTGACGCTCTCGCAGGCGCGCACCTGGCGCGCGGCCGCCCCCGGCTGCCGCATCTGGAACGCCTACGGGCCCACCGAGGTCACGATCACCTGCTCGGCCTACCGGCTGCCCGACGACGTCGCCGACTGGCCCGAGACCAGGAACGGCACCGTGCCGATCGGCACGCCCTACCCGGACGTGCGGTGGCGCATCGAACCGAGCGGGGAGCTGTGGCTGGCCGGTCCGCAGCGCTTCGCGGGTTACCTCGACCCGGCCGACAACACCGGACGCTTCTCCCCCGGCGCGCCGACCGCCGGAGCGCCGGATCCCGAAGCGTTCTACCGGACCGGCGACAACGTCGCCGACACCCCCGACGGCCTGCTCCACCTGGGCCGGCTCGACCAGCAGGTGCAGGTCAACGGGTACCGGGTCGAGCTGTCGGAGGTCGAGGGCGCCCTGCGCGGCCATCCGGCCGTCGACGAGGCCGTGGCGTTCCTGGCCGACGGCGAGCTGGTCGCGGTGCACACCGGGGCGCCGGGCGAGACCGGGACGATCCTGGACGCCGTCGCGCGGCGGCTGCCGCCGTACATGGTGCCCAGCCGGATCCGGCACGAGCCGTCGCTGCCCCTCAACGCCAACGGCAAGATCGACCGCCGCGCCCTCCAGACCCGCTGACCTGCGAAGGAGAGACCGTGCCGACCCCCGACACCGCCACCGCGCCCCTGACGGCGTCCTCCTGCGTCGAGGCCCTGGGGACCCTGGAGCCGAAGACCTACGACTGCGTCCAGTCCAACCTCGCCCTGCTCGCCAACGCCGCCCGCGGCCCCGGCGCGTCCGTCCGGCTCGGCCGCGAGCTGAGCATCGTGCCGCGCGCGCTGCCCGACGGCCTGGCGACGGTGGACCCCGCCCCGGCGGACGAGGTCGCCCGCTGCGCGCGGCTGCTGTCCCTCACCGTCGAGGCGGAGGGCGGGACCGTCCAGGCGGACGCGCTGCCCGCGCTGGCGGCCGAGGACGTCTGCTACGCGATCGGCGACGCCTACGACATGCCGTGGCTGCCCTACGCGGGACACGCCCACATGCCGCACAGCTTCCTGGTCGCCCGCAACGACCAGGCGACGGCCCTGGTCGTGGACGCCTACGACAACCAGACCGAATGGGGTCCCGCCGAGCCCGGCGCGTGGCGGATCCCCTGGGCCGACCTGCCCTCCTCCCTGCGGGTGTGGCGCTGGCGCGTCCCCTCGGAGGGGCCGCCGCCACCGACGAGGGTCGAGCGCCACGGGATCGGCCCCTACCTGGCGGCGTTCCGCGACCACCCCGACCGCGGCCGCGTATGGGAGCAGCTCACCGTGGAGACCTGGCTGCTGGCCCGGCGGCACGCGCTGTTCGCCCGCGCCCACGACCACCTGCCCGCCGCCGGCGACGCCCAGGACCGGTGGCAGCGGCTGGCCGCCGACGTCTTCCTGGGCTGCCGCCGGGTGCGCCGGGGCCGCCCCGAGCCGCGCGGCGCGCTCGACGACCTCGAACGCCTGCTCACCGAACCCATCGCCGAACCGGAGTGAGACATGATCGAACAGGGATTCGCCGACCTGCTGGCCGACCACCTGCCCGAGGCGCCGCGACCGATCACCGAGCAGGTGCGGCTGCGCGACGCGGGCCTGGACTCGGTGCACTCGATCGACCTGCTGCTGGCCATCGAGGACGCCTACGGCATCGAGTTCCCCGCCCACCTGCTCAACGACGAGACCTTCGACACCGCCGGCAGCCTGTGGGCCGCGGTCGACGGCACGGTGCGGGGCGAGGCGTCCTCCGCCGCCGGGAGCGGCGGCCGCTATGGCTGACCTGCTCGTGGAGACCGCGAACGCCGACGCGCTGTGGGAACGGCTGGCCGACTCGGGCCGCCTACGCGGTCTCTACCGCGACGGCGACCCGGCCCTGGGGCTGGACGCGGCGGCGCTGCGCGCGCTGTTCGCCCGGCTGGACGCCGACGAACCGGTCGGCGCGACCCTCGGCGTCTGCGTCCAGTCGACCACCGCGCTGCCCCTGCTGGCCGCCGCCGCCCGCCGCGCCAAGGACCCCGCGCACCCGCTGGCGGAGATCGTCCGGGACGCGCTGGCCGGCCGCCGCATGATCGGGCTGGCCGCGACCGACGTCACCCCCGGCTCGGACCTGGCCGCGCTCACCACGACCGTGACCCTCGCCGAGGACCGCCTCACCGTCACCGGCCGCAAGGAGTGGATCGCCAACGCACGGTTCGCCTCGCACCTGCTGGTGCTGGCACGCCACGGGCAGGGCCGGGGCATCGGCGACTTCACCTGGGTCGTCGTGCCCGCCGACGCGCCGGGCGTCACCGTCGAGACCGCCGACGCCCCGCTGTTCGACGGCTCGGGCACCGGCCACGCCTCCTTCCGCGAGGTCACCCTGCCGCCGGACCACCTCGGCGGCGCGGTGGGGCGCGGGCTCATCGACTTCTCCCGGCACATCAGCGTCGAACGCCTGGCCAGCGCCGTGTGGGGGCACGCGATGTGCCGGCGGGTGCTGCGGGAGACGGTCGCCTACCTGCGCGAACGTGGAGACGGACCGGCCAACCTGTGGGCGCGCGAGGAGGTCCGGCGGCGCGTCGCCGAATGCCTGACGGCCACCGCCGGGCTCGGCGCGCTGATCGACGCCCACGCCGACGCGGTCGCCGAACGGCACGACCACCTCGCCGCCGCGCTGCTCAAGGCCACCGCGGCGCGGACGGTCGAGCAGGTGGTGGCGGTGGCCGCGCACCTCCAGGGCGCACGGGCCTTCGCCGCCGGCGGCCTCCAGACGCTGCGCGCGCAGGCGGGGCTGTGGAGCGTGGGAGGCGGCACCTACGAGGTGATGCTCTCCACCATCGCCGACCACACCGACCGCCTGCTGGACGCCTCGGCATGAACACCCACCATGCCGCCGACGGCCTGTGGTGCCGCTGGAGCACCCAGGACGAAGCGCTCGACGGGCCCCCCGCGCCGGACGGGACCGGCCGCCTGCCCGCCGACGCCCCGTCCTGGCGCGAACGCGAGCACCGCGCGGGACGGCGGCTGCTGGCCGGCCTCCTGGACGCCGTCCTCCCCCACCCGGTGGACAGGACGATCGAGACCGCCGCCAACGGCAAACCCGTCCTGCGGGACGCGCCGCACATCGGCGTCAGCATCTCCCACTCCCACCCGCTGGTCGCGGTCGCGGTCGGCATTGGGTGGGACGTCGGAGTGGACGTGCAACTGCCGCCCGCCCCCACGCCCGGCGGCTCGGCGTGGCCGCCCGAGCGCCTGTGGGCGTGGACGGTCCGCGAAGCCTGCGTCAAGGCCACCGGCGCCGGGCTCTCCGGCAGGCCCTGGCGCATCCCCGTGAACGGCGTCCACAGCGGGACCTGGCAGGACCTGCGCTGGCGATCGTTGCGCGCCGTCGCGCCCGCGCCGCTGAGCGTCGCCTGGCGCCCGCACACCCGCACCCGCCATCCATCGTCCAGAACGGAGGACCATCCGTCATGACGCCCGGCCAGCTCACCGCACCGCCCGCGCGGGCGCCGGCAGGCCCCGAGCCCGGCCCCGCGACCGCCGACGCCTTCCGAGCCGCGATGCGCTCCTGTCCCCCGCCCATCGGCATCGTCGCCACCGTCGACGACGGCCGGCCCGCCGGATGCGCGGTCAACGCCTTCCTCGCGCTGTCGGTGGATCCGCCAAGCCTGCTGGTCTCCCTCCAGAACGACTCGGCGACCCTGGGCGGCATCGGCTCCAGCGGCCGCTTCGGGCTGAGCCTGCTCACCGAACGACACGACCGGCTCGTCCGGCTCTTCTCCAGCGGCCCGCGCGCCGACCGGTTCCGCACCGCGGACTTCGAGATCGTGCACGGCGTGCCGCTCCTGGCCGACGTCCCGGCCGCGTTCGCCTGCACGGTGTCGGCGCGGCTGCCCGTGCACGACCACACCCTGGTCATCGGCGACGTGCTGCACGCCGCCGCGGGCCCCGGCGGGGAGGAGCGGTGATGGCGCCCGGCCTGCACCACCTGCTGGTCGAGGCGGCGCGCACGTCCCCGCACGCGCCCGCCGTCATCGAACCTGCCGACGGCGGCCCGCCCGCCGTGCGCACCTACGCCCAACTGCTCGCCCACGCCGAACGCTACGCCGACGCCCTGCGCTCGGGCGGCATCGCGCGCGGCGACCACGTCGTGGTGGACGCGCCCAACGGCGCCGCCACCATCGCGATGCTGATGGCGTGCTCGATGGCGGGCGCGGCGTTCGTGCCGCTGACCCCCGAGGTCCCCGACGAGCGGGCGCGGCAGATTCTCGCCCTCAGCAAGGCGCGCGGCTACGCCCACTTGACCGCCACCGGCAGGCTGGACCGGATCGCAGGCCCCGGCGGCCTCGCCGTCGTGGCGTACGAGTGGAACGCCCCGCCTGCCGTCTCGCCCGCCACCGCCAACGGCTCCGGCGCCCCGGCGACGGGCACCGAGGACCTGGCCTACCTCTTCTTCACCTCCGGCAGCACCGGCGTCCCCAAGGGCGTGGCCATGCCCCAGCGGGCCACCTGCGCGTTCTTCGACGCCACCCGCGGGATGTTGCGCCCCGACGACCGGGTCGCCTCCACCGCACCGCTGCAGTTCGACTTCTGCCTGCTGGACATCGGTATGTGCCTGGCCAACCGGTGCGCCATCGTGCCGGTCCCCCGCGACCTGCTGCGTTGGCCCCGGCGGATCGTGGACGTCCTCTCCGGCACCGGCAGCACCCGCGTCCACGCCGTCCCCTCGGTGTGGCGGCCCCTGCTGCGGCGCCAGCCCCGGCTGCTCGCCGAACTGCCCCCGCTGAACGCGGTGATGTTCAGCGGCGAGCCGTTCCCGCCCGACGAGCTGCGCATCCTGCACCAGGCCCTCCCGGACACGCGCGTGGTGAACTGCTACGGGCCGACCGAATGCATGGCCTGCTCGTTCACCGACGTCACCGCGTACGCCGACGGGTCGGCCGGCGGCCTGCCCGTCGACGGCGCCTATCCCGGCGCGACCCTCGACATCGTCGCCGACGACGGCAGCACCGTCCACGAGACGGGCCGCTCCGGCCAGCTGCGGTTCACCGGGCCGTCGGTGTTCGCCGGGTACTTGCAGGCCGACGGCGCGGTCCGTCCGCCGCCCACGGTCGGGCGGGACGCGGCCGGAACGCCCACCCTTCTCACCGGGGACTACGCGCACCGCGCCGAGGACGGCCGGCTGCGCTTCGACGGCCGCCGCGACCGCCAGGTCAAGGTCGGCGGCAACCGCGTCGAGCTGGCGGAGATCGAGGCGGTGCTCTGCCGGGCCCCCGGCGTGGAGGAGGCCCGCGTCGTGGCCGACACCGGCGGCCCCGCCGTCACCCTGGTCGCCTTCGTCGGCGGCCCCGGCGCCGACCACGGCGCCGAATGGCGGCGGCTGTGCGCGGCGCTGCCCCCCTACATGCGTCCCGCCAAGGTCGTCCCCATGGCGCACCTGCCCAAGGGGCCCAACGGCAAGGTCGACCAGCAACGCCTCATGCACGAGACCGGTTCGCTCTGACCCTACGAACGGAGTGCCATGAACAGTGACAGCAGATCCCTCGACGAACGCTCGCTCGTCCTGGTGACCGGCGGCAGCGGATTCTTCGGCGGCCACCTCACCGCGGCGCTGCTCGCCGCCGGCCACGCGGTGCGCGTCGCCGACATCCGGCCGCCCGCGGGCGGCACGCCGCCCGGCGCCGAGTTCGTCGCCTGCGACCTGTGCGAGGTGGACCAGGTGGCCGCGGCGTGCGCGGGCGTGACGCACATCTTCCACCTGGCCGGCAACCCCAGCGGGACCAGGTCGGTGACCGATCCGCTCTGGGACTTCCGGGTCAACGCCCTGGCCACCACCAACCTGTGCCAGGCCGCCGTCTCGGCGTCGGTGCGCCGGGTGGTGTACGTGTCGTCGGGGATGGTCTACGGCGTCCCGCGGACCACCCCGATCGAGGAGGACCACCCCCTGACGCCGTTCATCCCCTACGCGGCCTCCAAGCTCAGCGCCGAGCAGTCGGTCCTCGCGGCGGCCTCGACCTACGGGCTGGACGTCAGCGTCGCCCGCCCCTTCACCCTGTACGGGCCGGGCGAGGACCCCGCCACCAGCGGCGGCGAGGTGTCGCGGTTCCTGCGCTGGCACCTGAACGACCTGCCGGTCCCGGTCACCGGCGACCCCGACCTGAAGAGCCGGGACTTCACCCACGTCGACGACGCCGTCGCGGCGCTGCGCACCATCATGGACCGGGGCGAGGCCGGTGTCGCCTACAACGTGGGCACCGGGCACGAGACCACGCTCACCGACCTGCTGGAGATCATCGAGAGCGCGACCGGCCGCGCGCCGCGCGCCGTCGTCGACGCCGGCACCACCGACGACACCTACCGCCACGTCGCCGACATCGGCCGCCTGCGCGCGCTCGGCCACCGGCCGGCGATCGGCGTCGAGGCGGGCATCCGCTCGATGGTGGCGGCGCTCGGCCCCGCGCCGGAGGTGCCGACGCTGCCGACGGTGTTCACGATGGCCGGCACGCCGAGGGCGTCATGACGGCGCCGCGGACCGTGCCGCAGCACGGGCAGGGCAGCGGCCTCACCGAGGCCGACCTCGACGCCCTGCGGGAGTCGGCGCGCCGCTCGGGCCACCTGTCCGACGGGGTCGACGTCGCCCGGTTCGAGGAGGACTTCCGCCGCGCCACCGGCGCCGCCCACGCGGTCGCGGTGTCCAGCTGCACCATGGCCCTGGAGCTGGCCGGCCGGGCGCTGGGCCTGCGCCCGGGCGACGAGGTGATCGCCCCGTCTTTGACCTTCCAGGCCACGGTCTCGTCGCTGCTGGGCACCGGCGTGCGGGTGCGCTTCGCCGAGGTCGACCCCGAGACCCTGTGCCTGGACGCCGACGACGCCGCCCGCCTGATCACGCCCCGCACCCGGGCCGTCTACACCGTCAACTACGGCGGGTCGTGCGGCGACATCGCCCGGCTGCGCAAGCTGGCCGACGCCAACGAGCTGTTCCTCGTCGAGGACTGCGCGCACGCCCTGGGCGCCGCCGCCGACGGCCGCACCGCCGGGACCTGGGGCGACATCGGCTGCTGGAGCTTCCACAGCCTGAAGAACATCTCGACGCTGGGGCAGGGCGGGATGCTGACCGTCCGCGACGCCGGGATCGCCGAACGGCTGCGGCGGATGCGCTGCATGGAACCCGACGCCGACTTCGCCGACCTCCCCGGCGGCCGCGCCTTCGGCCGGTACGCCCCGCCCACCGATCCGCGCCGGGTGACCCACGAGAAGAACGCCTACACCCAGGACTGCGCCGTGCTCCGCGGGCCGGGCCTCAACGCCCAGCTCAGCGATCCCGCGGCCGCCGTCGGACGGTCCCAGCTCGCCCGGCTGCCGGAGCTGGTCGGGCGCCGCCGCATGCTCGCCGACCTCCTGGACGAGGGCCTGGCGCAGGTCCCGGGCGTGCGGACGCTGCCGGTGCCGCCCGGCCACGACCACGCCCGGCACCTGTACGCCTTCCGGCTGGAACACCCGGACGTGCGCCGCGACGAACTGGTCACCAAGCTCACCGACCGGGGCGTCGAGGTCGTGCTGCGCTACTTCCCGCTGCACCTGCTGCCGGAGTGGCGGGCGCAGGGGAACGGGTTCGGCGACCTGCCGGTGACCGAGCGGATCTGGTTCGAGCAACTGGTCAACCTGCCCATCAGCCCGCAACTGGAGGAGGCCGACATGCGGTACATGGTCGAGGCCGTCGCCCGTTCGGTGCACGAGCTGGAGCGGACACCATGATCGAACTTCTGCGCCGCTACCTCGCCCGCGCCCGCGTCCCGGGCGTGGCGGTGTGCACCTTCGACGGCTCCGGGCGCGTCGAGTCGGTCTGCGCCGGCGTCGCCGACACCGAGAGCCGCACCCCGGTCCGCCCCACCACGATGTTCCGCATCTACTCGCTGACCAAGCTCATGACCGCCTGCGCGGTCGCCGGGCTGGCCCGGCGCGGCCTGGTGGACCTCGACGAGCCGCTGGACCGGGCCATCGACGGGCTGACCCGCCGCGCCGGCGGGCCCGCGCGGGCGGCGACCGCCCGGCAGGTCCTCAGCCACACCGGCGGGACGCTCCCCGACGCGCTGACCTGGGCGCCGCTGGGACGCAACGACGCCGACCTGCGGGCCGACATCGTCCGCGACTACGCCCGCGCGTTCAGCTTCGCCGAGCCGGGGCTCCACTACGGCTACAGCAACGCCGGGTTCAACCTCGCCGCGGTGCTGGTCGAGCAGGTCACCGGGCTGCCGTTCGGCGCGGCCATGCGGTCGCTGGTGTACGACCCGCTCGACATGCCGCACACCACCCACGACCCGGCCGTCGCGATGACCCACCCGCTGGCCCAGCACCACCACGACGGCGGGGCGGTGGTCCACCGGCCGCTGGTCGGCAGCAAGTGGCTGGCCGGGTCGCAGTGCTACTCGACGCCGGTCGAGATGGCGCGGTTCGGGTCCTGGCTGCTGCGGGGCCTGCGCGCGGGCGCCGATCCGCCCGGCCTGGTCGCGCGCCCCGTCGCCGACCTGCGGCTGGACGTCGGCACCCGGTACGGGCTGGGGTGCTACCTCACGCCGGGCGGCACGGACTCCACCGTCGTCGGCCACGAGGGCTTCTTCGACGGGATGTGGGTCAAGCTCGTGGTGGATCCGGCCCTGGACCGGGGCCTCGTCTGGATGGACAACCGCGGCGACGAGGTGCGCCAGGACCGGTACGAGGTGATCGAGAAGCTGATGCCCGGGATCCTGCCGTCCGCCGCCGACCCGGTGCCCGTGCCGGAGGCCGCCGCCGCTGCCGCCGAAGCGGCGGGGAGCTACCAGCGGATCGGCTCCCCCGACCTGCGCCTGGAGGCCGACGGCCCGCGCCTGACGGTGACGCTCGACGGCCGCAGCCGGACGCTGTCGCCCTTCTCCCCCGGTCTCTGGCGCGCCCCAGCGTCGAGCCGGGACACCGGGCCGTGGCGGCCGCACGCGGGCTCGGCCCACGTATGCCTCGGGGTGGCCGAGCCCGATCCGGACGGCACGCGGGTGGCGCATCTCAACGCCCTGCCGCACGGTAAGCGGCCTGTAGCGTAGGGGTCACATGGGACGCCCGGGGACGGAGGACGCACGGATGGCCGAGCCTTCGGGGGCGGCCGCGCGGGCGGGCGTCCGGGTGTGGGGCGCGGTCCTGGCGCTGTGCCTCGTCCAGTTCGTCGACGTCATGAGCGTCACGGTCGTGCTGACGGTGCTGCCGCGCATGTTGTCCGACGTCGGCGCCGGGCCCGCCGGCGGCACGCTGATCGCCACCAGCTACGCCATGTTCTTCGGCGGGCTGCTGATGTTCGGCGCCAGACTCGGCGACCGGATCGGGCACCGGCGGTGCATCCTGGTGAGCCTGGCGGTGTTCGCCGCCGGTTCGACGCTGGCGGCCCTGGCGGGGTCCACGGCCGTCCTGGCCGCCGCCCGCTGCGTCCAGGGGGCGGCGGCCGCCACGGCGGTCCCGTCGGCCCTGAGCCTGCTGACCTCGGTGACCGGCGGCGACGAGCGGGCCCGCGCCCGCGCG
The DNA here is from genome assembly GCA_050936435.1 of Spirillospora sp. CA-253888. Lineage (GTDB taxonomy): Bacteria > Actinomycetota > Actinomycetes > Streptosporangiales > Streptosporangiaceae > Spirillospora. The sequence continues at coordinate 1,691,278 of JBNJMT010000002.1, read as the reverse complement.
CTCGCGCGGCTGGAGCGCCGCCGGGGCCGCCGCCGGCGCGGCCGGCTTCGCGGTCGGCGGGACGGTCGGCGAGATCGCGGGCTGGCGGCCCATCTTCTGGGGGCTGACCGCCGTCGCCGCGCTGCTCGCCGCGCTGGTCGTCGCCTTCGCGCCGCCGGTCGCCAGCGAGAGGGACAAGGCGCTGAACCTGGCCGGCACGGCGCTGCTCACCGCCGGGGTCATGCTCGTCGTGGTGGGGGCCACGCTGCTGGGCGAGGCGGCGCACCGCGCCACGGGCGCGCTGCTGCTGGCCGCCGCCGCGGTGGCCCTGGCGGCGTTCGTGCTGACCGACCGGCGCTCGACCGCGCCGCTGCTGCCCGGCCCGGTGCTCGCCCTGCCCCAGGTCCGGCACGGGACCGTCGCGGCCTTCGTCAACACCGCCACCACCACCGGCGCCGCCACGCTGATCACCTTGTACCTGCAGAGCTCCCTCGGCTGGTCGCCGCTGCGGTCGGCCGCGGCGTTCCTGCCGTTGAGCGTGCTGGTCGTCGTGGGCTCGGCCGTGGCCGCCCGGCTCATGACGCGACGGGCGGGCGAACGCGTCAGCGCGCTCGGCCTGGGGTTCGTGGGCGTCGGCCTGGCGGTGCCGCTCCTGGGTCCGGAGTCGATGCCGCTGGTCGGGGCGGGCATGGCGGTCACCGGGTTCGGGCTGGGCCTGTCCTCGGTGGCCTCGACGTCGATGGCCACCGACGTCCCCGAGGGCCCGCGCGCCACCGCCTCCGGGATCGTCAACACCAGCGCGCAGCTCGGCAGCGCCATCGGCACGGCGGCCCTGCTGCTGACCACGGCCGCCGCCGGGCAGCTTCCCGGCCCCGGCGGGGCGGCGCCGTTCGTCGCCTGGGCGGGCGCGGCGGTCGGCGCCGCCGCCGTCGCCGCCGCGTTCGCCCGCGCGCGTCCCACCGGGCCTCCGCAGGCCCGGCCGTAGTGAGGTCTGGGAACGTTCGAAGTTCTCACCGGCCGGCCAGAACTTTCAGGAAGACAGCGACGTCTATCTGTCCCAGAATAAGGATCTTCTTGGCGGGACGGAGTTCTCGGCCGGCGGGTCGCAGCTGCGCTGCGTCAGCTCCGACGGCGTCCTGCACTCTTTGCACATCGCACGCTTCACCAAGCCGACGGTGGCGGGCGACGGATACGGCACCGCGGCCGCCAGGACGGCGGCGAGCAGGACGCGGACAGGGATTGCTCTCATGGCGCTCCTCGATCGGGTTGATCACCATCTAGTGATCAACCGGAGCGCCGTTTGCTTTCCCCGCCGCGCTCGGAAGACCGCCCAAGCCTGCCTCGTGGACGGAAATACCGCCGCGTGCGAGCAGAAGCGCGAAAGGGTCAGAAAGCGCCGCGACGGCGTCAACTCAACCGCACGGCATTTCCTTGTAACTTCACCTGTCGGCGTGCGGAGAAATGGCGGGAAGTTCCACAGTGGCGCGAAGCCCGCCGGCGGGGCGCGGCGTGAGGGTGAGCGTTCCGTCGTGCGCCTGGGCGATGGTCTTGACGATCGCCAGGCCGAGGCCGACGCCCGCATGGTCGGTGTGGACGCGTTCGGTGCCTCGCTGGAACGGTTCGGTCAGCGTCGAGACCAGCTGCGGGGCGAGTCGCTCGCCGGTGTTCTCGACGGTGAGCGCCACGGTCCCGGGACCGGCGCTGGTGGTCACCCACACGGTGCCCCGTTCGGGCAGGTTGTGGACGATCGCGTTGTGCACGAGGTTCGTGGTCAGCTGCAGCAGGAGCGCGTACGAGCCGGTGGCGGGGGCGATATCGCCGGACGTCTCGACGGCGACCCCGCGCTTCTCGGCGAGGGGGAGGAGCGTTTCGGTGGCCTCCTCCGCCAGGAGGGACAGGTCGACGCGCTCCCGGGCGAAGGAGCGCTGGTCGGCGCGGCTGAGCAGGAGCAGTGCCTCGGTGAGGTCGATCGCCCGGGTGTTGACGGCGTGGAGGCGTTCGATGATCTCGCCGGGGTCGTGCGCCGGATCGGTGCGGGCCACGTCGAGGAGCGCCTTGGAGGTCGCCAGCGGGGTGCGCAGCTCGTGGGAGGCGTTGGCGGCGAACCTCCGCTGCTCGGCGACGTGCGCTTCGAGCCGGGCGAGCATCGTGTCGAAGGCGTCGGCGAGCTCGCGGAACTCGTCCTTGCGCCCCGGCAGCCGGATCCGCTGGGAGAGCGATCCGGTCGAGGCGAGGCGGGTGGCGTGGGTGATGCGGTCCAGAGGGGCGAGCATCCGGCCCGCGAGGATCCACCCTCCCGCGAGGCCGAACACCAGCAGGAACGCCAGCACCGCGACCGCCTTCGGAGCGAAGACGCGCAGCAGGTTGGAGCGGACGGGGAAGACACCGGTGTCGATGTCACCGGCGGGCTTGAGAAGCGCACGGTCAGGGACGTAGCGCAGGAGGAACACCCACACCACCCCGAGCAGCAGGGCGCCGGCGAGCATGAGGAATCCGGCGTAGGTGAGGGTGAGTTTGAGGCGAACGCTCATTCCGGGCGGCCTATCCATGTTCGTCCGCCTCCGGGTGAGCGTCGATGCGGTAGCCGACACCTGGCACGGTGGCGATGAGCCATGGCTCGCCGAGACGTTTGCGCAGGGCGGAGACGGTGATGCGGATGGCGTTGGTGAAGGGGTCGACGTTCTCGTCCCAGGCCCGTTCCAGCAGCTCCTCGGCGCTGACGACACCTCCCTCAGCGGCGACGAGGACTTCGAGCACGGCGAACTGCTTCCTGGTGAGCGCCACATAGCGTCCGTCGCGGAAGACCTCCCGGCGGAACGGGTCCAGCCGCAGTCCCGCGATCTCCCGTACGGGGGGCCTGTTGTGGGCGCGCCTGCGGTCGAGCGCCCGTAGCCGCATGACGAGCTCCCGCAGCTCGAACGGCTTGGTGAGGTAGTCGTCGGCGCCGAGCCCGAACCCGGAGGCCTTGTCGTCGATCCGGTCGGCGGCGGTGAGCATGAGGATCGGCATGCCGCTGCCGGAGGCGACGATGCGCTTGGCGATCTCGTCACCGGACGGCCCGGGGACGTCGCGGTCGAGGACGGCGATGTCGTAGGCGTTGACGCCCAGCAGCTCCAGCGCCGTGTCCCCGTCACCGGCGAGGTCGGCGGCGATCGCCTCCAGCCGCAGGCCGTCGCGGATGGCCTCGGCCAGATAGGGTTCGTCCTCGACGATCAGAACACGCATGCTCCCAATGGTACGAGCCAGTGCATATCGTCGGCATATCGAAAACTCCATACGTGCCGACAACGCCCTGCCGCCTTGACTGGCGGCATGACACAAATCCCATCATCGGCACGAATAACGCCTCGCTGGATTCGCCGACCCCTTGTCATCGGCCTGATTATCTCCGTGGCAGCGGTCACCGCCGTCCTCGGCCACCAGATGCCACGATCCTCATCCTCCGAGACCGCGTCACCACCCATCAACGCTCCCCGCGCAGACCGCAAGCGTGGCCCTGGCGAAGCCGACGGCGCCGTCCCGGAAGGCACGACGGTGTTCGACGACAGGTATCCGGGCGTGGCCAACCTGGACCCCGATCTGCTCCAAGCCCTGCGCGCAGCGGCGGCGGACGCCGCAGGCGCCGGCGTCCGACTCCGCGTCAACAGCGGTTGGCGCTCCCCGAAGCGCCAGAACCGCCTTCTCCGCGAGGCGGTCTCGAAGTACGGCTCGATGGAGAAGGCCGCCCGCTGGGTGGCCACCGCCGACACCTCCCCCCACGTGTCGGGGGACGCGATCGACATCGGAGGCTCCGACGCCACAACGTGGCTGTCCGAGCACGGCGCCGCGTACGGACTGTGCCAGATCTACAGGAACGAGCCCTGGCACTACGAACTGCGCGCCCAGGCGACCGGCCACGGTTGCCCGCGCATGTTCGCCGACCCGACCCAGGACCCGAGGATGCGGCGGTGACGCCTTTGCCCGGTAGGTTCTGCGGCCATGGGCGGAATCATCGGAACCGCGATCGGCATGTTCGTCGGCACCAACATCGACGACATCATCGTGCTGACGGTGCTGTTCCTGTCCGCCCGCGCGAACGGCTCCCCCAGGCCGTGGCAGATCTGGGTCGGCCAGTACGCCGGAATCGCGGCCCTGGTCGCGGTCTCGCTGGTCGCCGCGCTCGGGCTGGCCGTCGTCCCCGACGACTGGGTGGGCCTGCTCGGCCTCGTCCCCTTCGCGCTGGGGCTAAAGGGCCTCGTCTCCGCGCTGCGCGCCCGCGGCACCGGCGAGGACGAGCCGCCGGCGGTGGCGTCCGGCCCGTTCGCCGTCGCGGGCATCACCCTCGCCAACGGCGCCGACAACATCTCGGTCTACACGCCGGTGTTCCGCACCATCGGCCCGGCCGGCACCGCCGTCGCCATCGCGGTGTTCGCGGTCGGCGTCGCCGTATGGTGCCTGGCCGGGTCCTGGCTCGGTTCGCACCGGAAGGTCATCGAGATCGTCGAACGCTACGGCCGCTGGATCGTGCCCGGCGTGTTCATGACGATCGGGACCGTCATCGTCGTCGAGTCCGGGGTCCTCGGCGGGCTCTGGTGAGCCTCGTCGGGCCTACGCCGCGCAGAACTCGTTGCCCTCGGGATCCCGCATGAGCCACCAGTGCCCGGCGGGCCCCTGATCGACCTCGCGGACGCGGGTCGCCCCCAGCTTCTCCAGCCGGGCCACCAGCTCGTCGAGGCCGCCGGGCTCGCTGTGGACGTCGATGTGCAGACGGTTCTTGACCGACTTGCCCTCGGGCACCTCCTGGAAGAGCAGCCGCCGCCCGCGACCGACGCCGCTGACCTCGTCGAACGGGTCGTCAGGGTGGCGGATCGCGGCGTAACCGCGGAAGAGCTTGCGCCCGCGGTGCTCGACGACGGCCTCCTCGCCGAGGTGGCCGGCGGCCAGCAGCCGCTCGATGAGCGCGCCGGGATCCTCCACCTCGTACTCCAGGGCCGCACCCCAGAAGTCCGCCAGGGCGGCCGCGTCCGTGCTGTCGATGACCAGTTTCCAGCTCAGTGCCATGTAACCAGTTTTACTGGTTACACACCTCCGCCCGCAACCCGGAAGGACCTTTGCGCGGGCGGAACGGGGTGCCAGTGTCGATGCCGACTTGATCAGGTTTGTGCCGGTGCGACGGAGGCGGAGGCATGGGCGACGAGCGGTACGAGGAGATCGAGATCGACGAGCCCGGCCTCGCGGCGCTGGGTGGCATGCCGACGACGTCCGGGCCCGGCTCGTCATGACGTCCCGCTACGGCGACGTCTCCCACAAACTTGCTGTCTCGGGGACGATGAGCTTCTTCCCGGAGGGCTGGCGCGACCTGCCGGACGGGCTCTAGGGCCTGTTCGTAGTCCTGATCAGGGTTGCTGGTCACGATCGGGTGACTTGCTGTTGCCGGAGGGTGAGCACGCGGTACCTCCATTGCATGACGCGCGGTGATGTGACCGATGCCGAATGGGAACTGATCGAGCCGTACCTTCCGTTGGGTGCCTCCGGGCCCATCCCTGACCTGCGCAATCAGTTCAACGCAGTGATGTGGAGGTTCCGGACCGGCAGCCCGTGGCGGGACGTGCCCGACGCCTACGGCAACTGGTCGACGATCTATGACCGGTTCCACCTCTGGGCGCGCCGGGGAGTTTTCGAGAACCTGATGAACGGGGTGATCGGTGAGGCCGCGGCCCGCGGCGAGGTCGACCTGGACCTGGTCAGCGTGGACTCCACGGTGTCTCGCGCGCATCACCACGCCGCCGGGATGGTGGTGGCGCCGGAACGGCTGGAGGAACTGCAGCGGGCGGTGGCCGCGGAAAAGGGGCTGCGCCACAAGGACAAACCGGACCGGTGAACCGGCAGCCCGACGACCGGTCCGCCCCGGAGCGGGAGCAGCGCCGCCAGATGAGCCGACGCCGCAAGGCCCGGCTGAAAGCCGCTGAGCTGGGCCGGTCGCGGGGCGGGCTGACCAGCAAGATCCACCTGTCGGCCGACCGCCGCTGCCGTCCGCTGTCGCTGGTCCTGTCTCCTGGACAGGCCGCCGACAGCCCCCGCTTCATTCCCGTCATGGACAAGATCAAGGTGCGCGGGCCGGTCGGCCGTCCTCGCACCCGGCCTCGTGCCGCCGCCGGCGACAAGGCCTACTCCTCCCGCGCCAATCGTGCCTACCTGCGCAGACGCCACATCAAGGCGGTGATCCCGGAGAAGGCCGACCAGGCCGCCAACCGCAAGAAGAAGGGACGCTCGGGCGGCCGCCCGGTCAGCCACGACACCGAGCTCTACAAAGAGCGCAACACCGTCGAACGCTGCATCAACAAGTTCAAGGAATGGAGAGGGATCGCCACCCGCTACGACAAGACGCCCGACAGTTACCTCGCAGGACTCCACCTGCGCGGATGCATCATCTGGCTACGCAGCCTGCCAGCCCTCCCATGATCTGAACTACGAACAGGCCCTAGCCGCCTTGGCGCCACCATCGACTGCCCGGCTTCGGCGGCATGACCGGTGTGCCGGAATACTGGTAGGCCGTCCAGGGATGGATTCGCGGTGAAGCGGTCCGGCAGGACGGTGGCCTGCCGGTCGCTCCCGGCCCTCACGCAGTCCGTCTAGACCAGCTCGAAGTACTCGTCGTGGTAGGTGGCCTCGGGGGTTCCGAAGCCGACGGTCCTGGACCGGTAGACCGCTTGCAGGGCGTTGAGCCATCGGAGCTCTTCGGCCCCGGTCTCGAACAGGCACGACCCGAAGGCCAGCGCACCGGTGCCGTGCGCGGTGTCCATGCGCCCGGTCCCGTGGATGTAGATGACCGCCCCTTCCTCTGTGACGACCTGACCGCGCCAGTCCAACGTCCCGACGCCGTCGGGCGCGACGGCGAGCCAGTCCGCCGCGGCACCGGCGAGGCGGGCGGTGAGCCCGCGGCCCTGGATGATCCCCTCGGTGATACCGACGATCACCCGGGTGCCGGCGGGGGTCCCGGGCAGGACCTGGGGCGGCGCCAGCCGCCAGAGTCCGCGGAACAGGGGCTTGAGCCCGACCGGCTCCGGTGCGCCCGGCAGCTCACTGAAAATCTCTTCGGGGGTCAGCATCTCTCATCCCTTCCACGGCTACCTTGGCTAGTCAATGTAATCGCTTACCTCGAAATGTCAAGGTAAGGTTGGCCGACATGGCACCACGCATACGCCGAAGTCCCGCGGAGGCCAGGCGGCTCATCCTGGAGGCGGCCGAACGCCTACTGGCCGCCGGCGGAGTGAACGCAGTCCAGGTCCGTGCCGTCGCCGCACGGGTCGGCGTCACCGACGCTGCGGTCAACCACCACTTCGGCAGCCGTGACCAACTGCTCACGGCGCTGCTCAAGCACGGCGGGGTCCGCCTCAAGCAGCGCCTAGAGAAGGTCGGAGGCGATGACATCGAGCAGATCGTGGGATCGCTCGCCGCGGTGTACGCCGACGGGTACGCCGAACTGGCCCTCGCGCTGCACCAGTCAGGGTGGCGCGACTCGGGCAGCGGGATGCTGTCCTCCGTCGTCGACGCGCTCTACGAACGGGCCCGCGCGCAGGCTGACGGGCAGCCTGACCGCCGGCGCATCCAGCTCGCAGTGGCCGCGCTGCACCAAGGCGTCGCGCTGGACCCCGTGGTGGGCGCCGAGTTCCGGCGCAGCGCCGACCTTCAAGACGCCACGTCGGCCGACACGCTGGACTGGTGGGTGCAGGCGCTGACCCGGATGCTCGACCTCTGAGCGACCCTGGTGAAATCCGCTGCTGATCCTGTGAGCCGGACCGGTCGCGACCGGTCAATGGATCTACGGATCGGTGGTCGAGCCTGCGGGCGTAGTGATCGGCACTGCGTTCGACCAGGCCGAAGCCCGTGCCCGGGCCATGCCCGGACCTGGGTGGTGCCGGTCGACGGTGACCTGCAGCAGATTCGTCTGCTGCAGGCCGCCGCGGCGTGCCGATCCACATCATCTGTGATCTGATCCACGTGCTCGAATACTGCTGGCGCGGGGCGCGCTACCCGCATACCGCCGACGACCCGGACGCCGAGCGGCGCGTCGCCACCTGGGCGCTGAGCCTGCTGGCCACCAGGCCATCGCCGACATGTACGCCCTGCCGCCAACCGGCGCGGCGGGCTGGAGACCGCCGCCCGCTACCTGCGCTGGCCCCCGCGAGTTCCTGCACTACCGCCATGCCCTGGAGCAGGGCCGGCTGATCGCCACCAAAGCAGTCGAGGGCACCGCCCGGCACCTGCTCGGCGACCGGCTGGACATCACCGGCGCGAGGTGGGGCCTGACCGGAGCCGAAGCGATCCTGAAGCTGCGAGCGGTCATCAGCAACGGTGACCTGGAGGCGTACTGGACTTTCCACACCGACCGCGAGCGACACCGTCTCCGCCAGGCCCGCCACCAGGACAAGTTTGAGAAGGTTGAAGGGGGCCACTCGTAGACCCATCCCAACGTCCCTGCGCAGGAGGCGGGCAGTGAACACCGGCGACGACGCAGCCACCCCCTCGCCGCAGGAGGTTGCGCTCTGGTTTCCGCTCAACCTGGTGAGAATCGAGCGGGTGCCGTGGTGGGCTGCGCGATGGCTGGCCGATGGCTATGAGGGAGAAGACCTGCGGGAGCTGGCAGGTCTGGACGACAGTGACCCACGGGCCATCCGCGACCTGGTCCCCTTGGTCTTGGCCGAGATGCAGGTTCAGGTGGCGCCGACCCTTCTGGCCGCCGCCCGACAGGCGTTCCGGTACGTGGCCCAGCAGCGCAGCTCGGGGCGAGCTGACGAACGGTGGGTTCTTCAACAAGTCGAGAGCATCGTTGTCGCCACCGGCTACGACGATCAGATCCTGGATCTGCCGTTGGGTGAGGTCTTCCACCTCAGCGACGCCTGGAACGAACCTTGGGGACCTCCCCTCGAAGAACTCAAGGCCAGCATCCGGACACGTTGTTCCGAACAGCTGAACGCGAGTGCCGTGACGTCGGGCCGCGCGGACAGCACCTGACGGTCATCGCCTGGGTCAACATGGGCAGGCCATGGGCTGCGGTCGGTAGCGCGTTCCTTCGCGGATCATGGCCCACAGAACGCTTGCGCGGCGGCGGGCCAGTGCCAGCAGCGCCTGCTGGTGGTTCTTGCCTTCTTCGCGCTTGTCCTTCCCGCCATTCGGCTCGGGTCTGGTGTCCACTTCTGGGCGGCCTTACCGTTCAGGTCCCACACCACCTTTCCGGCGCGGACCGTCAGCTCGGCGGACAGCTTCCTCAGTGAGCCGTCGCGGATCAGCGTCTGGGCGGGGTTGAGCGCCTGGGCGGCGGTCTCCAGCACCAGCGGTTCCCACGCCAGAGCGAGGTCGGCGGCGAAGTCGGCCAGCACGCGCTCGCGCCCGGCCCGGTTGGCCAACGCGAACGGGCACGTTATCGCGAATATGCGATAACGACGTCGTGCGGGTGCGTGGCATCGCAGGCGATGCGGCCCGGCGCCGTGGCGAAACGAGTTCTCTCGGGGAGAGGAGGTCTGCACCCTGGCGGAGGGGAGGTGGCGCGGATGATGAGCGTCGTCGTGGAGTTGTCGGTGCGCGACTTGGTCCCTGAGGATCTGCCGTCGTGCAGCCAGGCCAGGGCGGCGATCGACTGCCAGCCGCCGCCGAAGCTGAAGGTGCGCAGCGGCCCGCAGGCGACTCGGTGTTTTCGACGGTGAGGCGGGGCGCGTGGTCGGGGTGGTGGAGGGCGGGCTGACGAGAGCGGTCGGCCCGGTGAGCAGGCGGACGGTGGGTGGTCTGGCGGGTGTTCATCCGATGTCCTCCGAGCCGGGTCAGAGCCGGCGGGAGCGAGGGGCGGCCGGGCGGGTGGCGCCGACGTATTGGCGTTCGCGGTAGGCATTGCCGGTGAACTGGGCGATGCGGACCACGTCGCCGGTCTGGGGAGCGTGGAGCATGCGGCCGCCGCCCAGGTAGAGGGCGACGTGGTGGATGTCTGCGGGATTGCGCGGGTTGTGGGAGAAGAACAGCAGGTCGCCGGGCTGGAGTTGGGCGCGTGGAATGTGCGGGCCGTCGTCGTATTGGTCGGCGGCCACGCGGTCGATGCGGACGCCCGCTTGGGCCCAGGCGTATTGGGTCAGGCCCGAGCAGTCGAAGCCTTTGATGTGGGCTCCGTGGGCGGTGCCGTAGCTGGGGCCGGACGGGCGGCCGCCGCCCCAGGAGTAGGGCGTGCCGCGCCAGCGCAGTGCGGCCCGGATGGCGATCGCGCCGCGTCCGCCGGCCTGGATGGTGGGTGTGGGAACGGCGTAGCGGGCGGCTTGGGCCAGGACTTTGCGGACGTACCAGTCGGCGTGGTTGTAGTGCCAGATCGCCCGGTAGAGCTGCTTGCCTCCCTTACCCGCGCCGTTGGCGCACAGATAGCGGGCGGCGCCGTGGATGGCGTCGGCGGGATGGTAGCGGTCGGCGCGGCCGTCGCGGTTGGCATCGACGCCGTAGGCGGCCCAGGTGGCGGCGATGAACTGCATCGGACCGCCGGCTCCGGCGCTGTTTTGGCCCGAGTGCACGCCGGGCAGTCGGGAGCGGCCGTGGTCGGTTTCCACGCTGCCGATCGCCGCCAGCACGCTCCACGAAAGGCCGGGGCAGGTCTGCGCGGCGTCCTGGTACCACCGCAGGTAGGTGGACGGGATGTCGCGAAGGGCGTAGGCGGTTGGCGCGTCGCCGGTCGAGGAACCGGGCAGCGTGGGGTTCTGGTTGCCGGTCGCCGCGGCGATCAGCGCCAGGGGCAGGGTCAGGGCGGCGGCACTCAGGCAGGCGGCGGCTTTCAGCACACCGCCCGCCTTGGGTCGGGGCGGCTACTCCTGGTCGGTCGGCTGGTCGGTTTGGCCTGCGGCGGCGCGGGCGCGGCGTTGGGCGCGGAAGCCCGCGCCCTTGGCGGGCTGGTCGGACTGGTCATCGGCAGGTGTCCCCATGTGGCGGCGGGGCTGCCGCAGCGTCTCGCGCACCGCTTCCCAGGAGTAGCGGAAGTCCTTGCCGGTCTTGAGCGCCGGGAGTTCTCCGGCGTTGGCCATCCGGCGCACCGTCTGGGGCGACAGCCCCAGTCTGGCCGCCACTTCGGCGGTGGTGAGCACGTCGGGGTCGCGGCCGGGCTGCTCGGACATCGTGGTGGCTCCTGGAGTCGGGGTCATGGTCGCCTCTCAGTGTGCTGGACGGACGCTGCGGAAGCACGTTCTTCACTGTCTTGACGATCTGTAAACCTGTTTGACGCTGCTTGCGCTCCGTAATGATGCCACGTACGGTGACGGCTACGCCACCCAGCGACACGAAAGCGAGGTTGGTGAGTGCTCTCAGTACGCAAGCCGTCCGCGGCCGCCGCCGTCCAGCCCGTTCCGGATCGGGAGCCGATCGGACGAGGTCTGGTCATCGTGGGCGCTCATGCAGGAGCCGGAGCCGGCACGCTGGCCACCTTGATCGGCCGGGACCGCGATGTCCCCGTCTGGAACATGGGGGCGATCGACCGGCTGGTGGAGGACTCGTTGCCTCCGGTCCGGGCGCGAGGACGGCCGGTCGTGGTCGTCGCCCGGAACACCGTGATGGCCGCGCAGCACGCCATCCGCGCCGTCACCGCCCTGGACGCCGCCGGCGGTCCGCGCATCGCCGCGCTGGTGATCGTCAGCGATGGAGCCGGACGTGAACCGCGCGACGCGACCACCCGGTTCGCGCTGCTCCAGGGCCGCGTCGGCGGCCTGGTCCGGCTGCCGTTCATCAACGCGCTGCGCCTGGTGAACAGCCCGGACGAAGTCGAGACCTCCGCAAAAACGCGTGAGGCGATCGGCCAGGTCTGGGACCTGGCCTTCCCCCAGAGCCACTGCTGATCTTTCCGGAGGTGCCATGCCGTTCAACGCCACCACGGTCACCCTGACCGTGCTCAGCCGCCTGGGGCTGCTGGATATGCCGCACATGCCGTGGCTGGTCCCCCGAGAACGCGTGCCGGTCACAGCCCCCTCAACGACCCCGACGGCCAAGGTGCCCAATCCGCCGCCCGTCGCCCCACCGGGTTTGCAGGCGAAGACGGACCTGCTCATCTCCTGGGGCAAGTGGGGCGTCATGATCTGCGGTTTCGCGGGGCTCCTGTACTGCTGCGGGCAGATGGCCATCGGGCGCAAGAACCGCTCCGCTCTCGCCGCCGACGGCGCCACCGGCATCCCTTGGGCGTTGGGCGGCCTGAGCCTGAGCGCGGCGCTGGCCCCGATCGTGGAGGTGTTCTTCGCGTGAAGGGTCTGCGCGACCGGCGGAGGCTGGTGTTCACTGTCGTGGCCGTCATCGGTGGCGGCTGGCTCACCTACACGGCGATCCCAGATCATCCCGATGAGCCTGCGGCATCGGGCCCGACCCCGGCTTCAAAGCCGGCCGTGCAGAGCAATCCGCCCACGACGTTGGCGGGCTTGAGCTGGCAGGACTTCCACGGCATCCAACTTCCGCACGCGCCCGACGACGGGCCCCGGCTGCTGCGGGACGACCTGGCGGCAGGATTCGCCCGCACGCCACGCGGCGCTCTGCTCGCAGCGATCCACATCGTTGTCCGGGCCAACGCGCAATGGGGGCCGAAGGTGTTCGAGCCCACCATCGCCCACCAGATCACCGGCCCCGACGCCAAGGCGCTGCTGAGGCTGGTCGGCGAGACCTACAACGACCAGCGGGAGCGGGCGCGCCTCTCCTACGGCGCGCCACTCGGACGCGGTCACGTGGTGGTCGAGGGTTTCCGTTGGTTGGGCTACACGCCGGAGTCGGCGAGCTTGGACCTGGTGTCGGCCGGGCCCGGCGACAGCGATGTGACCGTGCGCGCCGTCACGCGGATACAGGTGCGGTGGCATGACGGCGACTGGCGCGTGCTGGCCCCGATCGACGGCATCTGGGGCGGCTCGGCGGCGCCGATCAAATCGCCGGACGGCTACACCGCCCTCCAAGGGGGTTCCTGATGCGGCCTCCTCCCTGCACGGCGGTGCTGGACCCCCAATGCGTCCAGACCGTCGACAACGACGACGAGGACCATCCCTTCGGCCCGCCGTTGCCCGACCTCGCCGCCGAGGTCGGCGGCGGCGTGCTGGACGACATGGCCAAGGCGTTCCAGTCGGCGGTCGGCTGGCTGGTGTCCAACACCGCCTCCTGGTGGGTGAAGACCCCCTCGCCCGATCTGGAGAACGAGCCGGTCGTCGGCTACTTGCAGGCCCTGACCCAGCCGCTGACGATCGCGACGGCGATGGCCGCCCTGCTGGTCGTCTGCGCGAAGATCGCGCTGACCCGCAAGGGGAACCCGCTGATCGACGCCACCGGCGGCCTGGCCGTGCTGGCGGCGGTGACCGCGATCGGCGCGATCCTGCCCACCAAGCTGCTGCAGTGGGGGGACGAGTGGGTCGGCTGGGTGCTGACGGCCTCCGCACAGGGCGACTTCGCCGCCCGGATGACCACGATCGTCACGCTGCCCGGCACCGTGCCCACCGCGCTGGTCGTCATCTTGTGCCTGGTGGCGCTGTTCCTCGGCATCGTCCAGGCGCTGTTGCTGCTGTTCCGGGGCGCGGCACTGGTGATCCTGGCCGGGCTGCTACCGCTGGCGGCCGCCGGAATGATCACCCCGGCGACCCGGCCCTGGTTCAAGCGCGTCGCGGGCTGGATGCTCGCGCTGATCTTCTACAAACCGGCGGCGGCCGCGGTGTACGCGACCGCGTTCACGCTGGTCGGCAACGGCGAGAACCTGCACTCGGTGCTGATGGGCTTCGCGATGATGCTGATCAGCCTGATCGCCTTCCCGGTGCTGCTGAAGTTCTTCACCTGGACCACCGGCGGCGGTGAGTCGGGCGGCGGAGGAGGCTTTCTCGGTGCGGTGCTGGGCGGCGCCACCGCCGTGGGGACCTTGCGCCCCCATGGCGCCTTCTCCGGCATGGATCAGAGCACCTCGGCCGGCGAGCACGCCGCCTTCATGCGCCAACAGATCGACCAGTCTCCGGAGAAGCCGACCGACAGAGGCGATCAGCAGCCGGCACCGGACGGGGCAACGGAGAAGGGCCAGTCCCCTGGTCAGCCCGTTACTCCTGTCGACAAGGGCAACCCCGCCACCGCCCAACGGCCCGACCTGACAACGACCGCGCCTGAGCAGCACGGCGGCGGCCTAGGCAGTCCGGACGGTCGAGCCCACCAAGGCGATCAAGCCTGGTCGCCCGCCGGTGAACCGGGCAGCGAGCCGGTCGGGCCGCTGACCGCCGAGACCTGGAACAACGAGCGCCGCAGAGGCCGCGACACGATCCGCTGGCTGGGCAATCCCGCCGAGTCCCCCGGCGCGCCTTCCGGTGCCGATCTCGGAGGTGACGGCGGTGAAGCATGAAGTCCGCACCTATGGCGGCTGGCGGCGCCGGCACGGCATCGGCCTGCTGGGCATGGACACCACGGCCACCTTCGTAGCGCTCGGTACGGCGATGGCGCTGGTGTTGACCGCCGCCCTCGTTCCCGGCGCACTGCTCTACCTCGCGCCGCCCGCGCTGATCGGTGGCGGGCTGTGCTTGATCCGGGTGGGCGGCGTCTCGCTGGCTCGGCTCGGTCTGGCGCGCTGGCGCTGGTGGTGGGGTGTAAGGCGCGGCCATACCCGCTACCGGGCCGGTGTCGTCGTGGATCATCCGCGCGCGTTCCAGCTTCCGGGTGTGCTGGCGCCACTGACGCTGCTCAGCGCCGAGGACGGTTACGGCGGCCGGTACGGGATCGTGTGGGATCGCCGCAGCGGGCTGCTGACCGCGACGTTGCGCGTCGTCCCGGCGTCGACCTGGCTGGCCGATCGCGGTGACGCCGACGCGTGGGTGGCGTCCTGGGGCGGCTGGCTCGCCACGTTGGGGCGGCTGCCGGCCGTCCGGTGGGTCACCGTGACCGTGGAGACCGCGCCCGAGCCCGGCTCGACTCTCGCCGACGCCATGGGCAGGTCCCTTGTGCCGACCGCGCCGGTCCCCGCCCGCGCCATCATGAACGAGCTGGTCAAGGCCGCTCCCGCGGCCGCCGCCGACGTCGACACCCGCGTCTCGGTCACCTTCGATCCCAAGGCGTCGACGTCTTCCCCCAAGGACCTGGCCGAAGCGGTCGGTGAACTCGGCCGCCTGCTGGACGGTCTGGCGTCGGCACTGGGCGGCTGCGGCGTCACCGTGCTGGGCCGCGCCACCGCCGCCGAGATCGCAGGCGTCGTCCGCACCGCCTTCGATCCCGACGCGCGCGGCGAGGTCAACCGGCTGCTGGCCAAGCCCAACGCGGAGGAAATCCTCGGCTGGTGCGACGCCGGACCAGTCCACGCCCGCGAGCACTCCGACCGCTATGAGCACGACGGTGGTGTCTCGGTGAGCTGGGCCTGGCACGAGCCGCCACGTCAGAACGTGCGGTCGGACGTCCTGGCCCGCCTTGTGGCACCCGGCCCCTGCCCCAAGCGCGTCACCTTGCAGTACCGGGCGCTGCCCGCGTCGGTGGCGAGCCGAACCTTGCAGGCGGAGGTGAACGCCGCCGCGTTCCGCGCGCAGTTCCGGCGGCGGACCGGCCGCGACGAGACCGCGCGCGACAGTTGGGACGCCGCCCGCGCCCGCCAGGCCGCTGCCGAAGAGGCGATGGGCGCGGGCGTGTGCCTGGTCTCCCTGTACGCGACCGTCACCGCTACCAACGCCGAACACCTTCCGCGCGCGGTCGCCCAAGTCGAGGCGTCCGCCGAAGCCTCCAAGCTCCGGCTGCGCCGCCTGTGGGGCGGCCAGGCCGCCGGGTTCGCCACCACGTTGCCGTGCGGCATCTGCCCGTCTGAACTGTCCCGCCGCTTCCCGCACTGACCTCGGAGGTTCTTCGTTGCCTGTAAGTCACCCGCCGGGCTCGGTCGAAGCCGCGGCCATGGCCGAGCCGATCGCTCCTGCCTGGGGATGGCGCTCGCCCTGGGGCGGGCGCGCCGCTCACATCGAGCCCGCGCCTGAGTACCAGGGCACCACCAGCCAGATCTGCGGCCTGTACCCGTTCACCGCCGGTTCCGGCACCCCGACGGTGGGGACGCCGGTCGGCCGCCACCAGCTCTGGAACGAGGTCGTCTGCCTCGATCCCCTGGCCTGGATGCGCGCCGGCCTGGTCACCAACCCGGGGATGTTCGTGCTCGGCCAGCCCGGCACCGGCAAGTCCACCCTGGTCAAGCGGCTGGTGACCGGCGCGGTCGCGAGCGGTGCCACCCCGATCGTGCTGGGCGACACCAAGCCCGACTACACGATGCTGGTCGAGCACCTGGGCGGCCAGGTCATCCGGATCGGCCGCGGCTGCGACCGCCTCAACCCGCTGGACGCCGGGCCGCTCGCGGCCGCGCTACGGCGGCTGACCGGCGCGGACGCCGAGACGTTGCGCTGGGAGGTGCGCTCCCGGCGGCTCTCCCTGCTGATGGCGTTGGCCACCCTGGTCCGCGAGGCCCGCATCACCAACGCCGAGGAGGTCGTGCTCGGCCGCGCCATCGACCTGCTGGACGACCGCCTGGACGGCGAGCCGACTGTCGTGGACGTCCTGCGCATCGTCGAGGACGGCCCGGACGAACTACGGTCGGCGGCCCGTACCGACTCCGCCGACTCCTACCGGAGCCAGATCCGCGAGCTGGTCTTCACCCTCGACCTGCTGATCTCCGGATCGCTGGCCGGGGTGTTCGACGCGCCGACCACCCGCCCGATCGACCTGGACGCCCCGGCGATCAGCGTGGACATCTCCCGCGTCCGCGCCGCCGGCGACAAGCTGCTCACCGCGGCGATGTTGTGCACCTGGGCGTACGCGTTCGGGATGATCGACGCCGCCACCGCCCTGGCCGACCTGGGAGCCGGTCCCCGCCGTTCCCACCTCGGCGTGATGGACGAGCTGTGGCGCGCCCTGCGCGGCGCGCCGGGCCTGGTCGAGCACGCCGACGCCCTCACCCGCCTCAACCGGGCCAAGGGCATGGGCTCCATCATGATCACCCACTCGCTCGCCGACCTCGACGCGCTGCCCACCGAAGAGGACCGCGCCAAGGCCAAGGGCTTCGCCGACCGATCGGCGATCACCGTGCTGGCCGGGCTGCCGCCGCGCGAGCTGGCCCGCGTCCACGAGATCACCCCGCTCACCGGCCCCGAGCAGCAGCTCGTCACCTCCTGGTCGGCCCCCGACTCCTGGCAGCCGGGCGCCCGCCACCCCGGCCGCGGCAAATACCTGATCAAGACCGGCGAACGCCTCGGCATCCCCGTCGAGCTGTCCCTGGTCGGCGCCGAGGCCGAGCTGTACGACACCGACCAGGCCGTCCGGGGCGGCATATGACCCGTGCGCTGGGACCTCGTCCCTCGATCTGGGGCTCCCATGCCGCCGCCGGGTGGATGGTGCTCGTCGGCTGTTGGGCGCCGTTCGGCGCGCTCTGGGTCGTCTGGGCCGCCGCCCGATGTGCCGCCGCGCTGACAGACACGGCGACCACCCAGCTCACCCCGCCCGAACAGATCGTCCCCAACCCCTCCGACATCAGGACTGTGGCGCTGACCGTCCTGAAAGTCACCGACACCTGCAAAGAGATCGCCCGACGCCACCACGCCGCCACCACCGATCTAGCAACGCTCGCCAACCGGACGAGGGGACAAGACAACCGGCCCGTGATCCCCGAACTGAACCAGTTGTACAAGAACCTTCAAGCCGCAGGCGAAAGGACGCTCACCGAACTGGGCGAAGCCATCCAGCACATGGGCCCCGGCCGACCTGAGCAAGCCGCGGACCTGGCCCTCGTCCGACAGCGCCTCACTGCGACCCGCGCCCTGGCCACCCCGCGGCCGAACGCCGCCGCCCTAGCCGACACCGGCTTCCCCGCCCCCATCGCCAAAGCCATCACCCCGGCCCCCACCGAAAGAAGGGACCAGCAGTCAGCGCCCCCAAGATCCGCCGCCCCGAAGGGACACTCCCCCAGATGACATCCACCGGAGGCCGTCATCAACATCCGTAAGAGCCTCGGGATCTCCACCTCACTGAAATCCACACGACCATGCGCTGGCTGGAGTTCAGTTACGAGATCGCCGCGCGCCTGCGTCAGGGCGACTTCGTCCCCGGAGGCGCTCTCCTGCTCGACAGCTGAAGGATCGGTGCGCGGTCGGACGATCGGTCGGCGGACCGGCTCTTGGTGCAGTCGGCGCGGACCTGCTCAATCCCTGGGGGAACGGGCCCACCTGTTCCCCTTGCGCGGCCAAGGCCTGGTCGGCACGGCCAAGGTCGAGGTGCGACCGCAGCCGCCTCCCGGCTAAGCCGACAGGTTGTCGTGAACGTCTTCGGTGCGCTCGCCGACGGCGGGGGCGCTGCCCGCTGCCGGTCCGGCGCCTGGTCGGCCTTGCACCGGCGCCCGCCGCGGCAGCGGCCGCCCCCCTCCCCAGCCCCACCTGCGCGATGGTCAACGCAGATCGCTCCACCAGGCCCCGCCAGGGTTCTGACTGCACGGCCTACGACGGCGCCCCCACCGCCGACTGCCGCGCCATCGACTCCGAGTCCTAGCCGCCAGCCCTACCGCGCCCGGTGCCGCCCGTTCCGGCTCGCGTCGTTCAGCAGGGAGCGCCGAGACCACCCCAATCACCAATAGTAATAACTAGTTGCTTAAAGTAACTGACGAAGAGTGTTCCCTACGCTCACCAGGAGGAAGACCATGCGTATTGCCACCCTGCTGGCTGGCGGGGCGCTGGCCGCCGCCACCGCAGTGGCGGCGCTGGCGCCCGCTGCGTCGGCAGCCGTCGCGCAGGCCCCCGTCAGCGATTGTCCGGCCGGCTACCACGTCGCGTGGAAGTTCGTAGGAGGCTTCTACCTTCCGTACTGCGAAGTGAACGCGTAGAGCCTCGGCGCCGGTCCGGAGTCACCGGACCCGGGCGTGTGCCGGGTCCGCTCACATCGAGCGTGCCCGGCACACACTTGGGCCGTTGCCCCTGGGCCGGTGGCTAAAAGCCTGATGGGTACTGCTGTGGACGGAAAACCACGACCTCTCTGGGGGCATGCAAGTACGCGCCGTGATCACCGCGGCGATCCTGTCGGCTGCCGCCGTAACGGCCCTGAACTCCTACAGCTACGGCGAGGGGCGAAGTAGTTCCGGAGGCCGTGAACTCCGGTAGTTCCGGCGGGTGGTGACTCGGCTGGCACAGCGGGAGCTTGTTTGCGGATTGTTGCGGGCGCCCGCAGCGGCCGTCCGGTCCGCCAACCGCTCGACACCGGCAACACCCCGGTCGCGGGCGGCCGGACCTGGGCCCCGGCGGGCCACGGTCGTGGCCAACGCCGACGAGATGTTCGCCGCCGAGGGCGACGGCGGGACGACGCCGCCCCGGACGTCGGGTCAGAGAGAGCCAGCCCGGTGGGTGGGGCGGGCGTTCATGACCGTCAGCAGGACCGGGAGTTCCGCCAGGTCTTCGTCGGAAACCGTCAGGGGGTTTTCGGCGAAGACCGTCAGGTCGGCTCGATAGCCGAGGGCCAAGCGGCCCGCGCGGTCTTCCTCGGCGGCGATCCGGGCCGGGTTCAGGGTGTAGCCCTGGAGGGCCTGGAGAGGGGTGAGCGCTTGCTCCGGGCCGTGGGGCGGCTGGGCCAGGTCGCGGCTCGGGCGGCGGTGGCGGGCGCCGGCCATGACGCCTAGGGGCGCGTGGGGGGCGATGGGCCAGTCCGAGCCGAGGACGACCGTCGCGCCGGCGTCCCACAGGTCGCGGCAGCGGAAGGCGCGGGAGGCGCGCTCCTCGCCGAGGCGGCGGGACCAGTTGTCGGTGTGGTCGGCGCGGGTGTACTCGGTGCAGTGGGTGGGTTGCATGGACGCCGCGACGTCGAGGCCTGCGAAGCGGTGCACGGTGTCGTCCGGGACGGTCTCGATGTGCTCGATGCGGTGCCGGGGGCCCTTGTCGGCCTGCGCCTTCTCGATGGCGTTCAGGGCGTGGCGGACGGCGGCGTCGCCGATGGCGTGGGTGGCGGTGGGCACGCCGCGGCGGTGGAGTTCGCCGATGGCGCGGGTGTAGGCCTCGGGGTCGGGCCAGAAGGCGTGCGTGGACTCGCCGTGGCAGTCGGGGTGTTCGAGCCAGGCGGTGCCGTTGTCGATGGTGCCGTCCATGAACAGCTTCATGCCGTCGACCCGCCACAGGTCGCCGCCGGTGCCCTGGGTCTGGACGAGTTCGTCGAAGGAGTCCGCGCCCGGCTGGCACCAGGGGGCGACGCGGATGCGCAGGGTGAGGTCGCCCGTCTCCTCCAGGGCGGCGTAGAGGGCGAGGCTGTCGCCGAGGGCGTCCATGGCGTGGCCGCCGGTCAGGCCCGCGGCGGCCATGCCTTGCAGGACCTCGGCGGCCCGCGCCCGGATCTCGGTGGCGCTGGGGCGCGGGGCGATCGCCTCGACGAGTTCGCACGCCGCGTCTTCCAGCAGCAGGCCGGTCGGCTTCCCCTGGTCGTCGCAGACGATCTCGGACTTCTGCGCGAAGGCGCGCGGGCCGTCGATGCCGGCGAGTTCCAGGGCGCGCGGGCTGACCAGCAGGGAGTGTCCGTCGAACAGGTCGATCGCGGCGGGGACGTCGGCGAGGACGGGGCCGAGCGCGGCGGCGGAGACCGGCTGGTCGCCGAAGGCGTTGGGGTCGAGGGCCCAGCCGCGCAGCCACGCGCCGGGGGCCAGGGTGCGGGCCTCGCGGGCCAGGGCCTCGCGGACGGCGTCGAGGTCGGTGCAGCCGGACAGGTCGACGCCCATCGTCCGCTCGGCGCCGGAGATCGGGTGCATGTGCCCGTCCACCAGGCCCGGGGTGACGACCGCTCCGCGCAGGTCGATGACCGTCGTGGCCGGGCCGGCGAGTTCGCGGATCTCCCGGTCGCCGCCGAGGGCGGTGATCCGGCCGCCGCCGGCGGCGAGCGCGGTGTGCCGCAGGAACCCGCCGGTCAGCGAGTCGAGCAGCTGGGCGGACAGCAGGACGAGATCTGGCTGCAAGGCAGGGACTCCTATCGTCGAGGTGGGGGGAAGGCGGGCATCGTGAGGCCGAGTTCGTGTTCGGCCAGCAGGACGGCCATGTTCGTGATGGCCTCGGGCTGGGTGCCCCGGCCGGTGTTGGCATGGGAGGCGAGGCCGTCCAGGACGACGAGGATGCGCATCGCGGTCAGTTCGGGATCGGCGGCCTGGAACTCGCCGGCGGCGGCCCCGTCCCGGATCAGGTCCGTCAGGCGGTCGCGCCACAGCGCCTCCTGGTGGAGGACCCGCTCGCGCAGGGCGGCGCGGTAGCGGCTGAGGTGGCGGGCGTTCAGCCAGAGCCTGCTCACTCCGTCGTAGAGCTCCCCCGCCGCCAGGGCGAAGAAGCGCGCCAGGTGCTCGGCGGCGCTCCCCTGCCGGGCGGCCGGGATCAGTTCCTCCAGTTCGGCGGACGCGGCGGCCCCGAACGCTTCGGCGACCAGGTCCTCGGCGGCCGGGAAATAGTGGCTGATCAGGCCGGGGCGCACGGCCAGCTCATCGGCGACCCGCCGCAGCGTCACGCACTCCAGACCCTCGGCGAGGGCGATCGCGGAGGCCGCCGCGACGATCTCGGCGCGGCGGGCCTCGGGAGATTTGCGAATGCGTTTCGGATGTGCTCTTGACAACACGCCTCCCAAGTTATTGGTTATGCGACCAATAGAACAAGCCCCGGAGGACCCGCATGGCATCCACCATCCCAGACCCCCTGGATGGCCCCGTCCCCGACGTGATCCCCGGAGACGACCGCGCCGGCCGCATCGAGGCGCGCGGCATCGACTTCATCCCCGACGGCGACCGGCACGGCCGGGCACGGGAGCTGTTCGCCGTGTGGGCCGCGCCGAGCGTCAGCTACCTCGCCCTGGTCGTCGGCGGCGCACTGGTCCTGATGGGCCTGAACCTGTGGCAGTCGCTCGCCGTGATCGTGGCGGGCAACCTGTTCTGGCTGCTGATCGGTCTGCTCGCCACCAGCGGCCCGGCCTCGGGCACGCCCAGCGAAGTGATCATGCGGGCGATGTACGGGATCCGGGGCAACCGGGTGAACATCGCCGTCTCCGGCTGGCTCGTCTCGGTCAGCTACCTGGCGGTGAACTGGGCGGCGGCCTCGCTGGCCGCGTTCGGGCTGTTGAGCGGCCTCGGCGTGCACGTGAGCACCCCGGTGAAGGTCGCCACCATCCTGGTGATCGCGGTCGCGACCCTCGCCATCAGCGTGTACGGGCACGCCACCATCGTGAAGCTGTACCTGCCGCTGACATGGGCGCTGGCCGCCGCGTTCGCCGTGCTGGCGGTGTACGTGCTGGGGAACGCGCGCTGGGACTACCGCCCCGCCGAACCGCTGCACGGAGCGGCGCTGTGGGCCGCGCTCACCGCCGCGCTCGCGCTCGTCGCCTCAGGGCCGCTGTCGTACAGCAACAGCGCCGACTTCTCCCGGTACCTGCCGCGCGCCACCTCGCCGAAGGCCGTCGCGGGCTGGACGGCGCTGGGCGCGTTCATCCCCTCCGTCCTGTTCACCGCTCTCGGAACGCTCGCCGCGACCGTCGTCGACATGAGCGACCCGCAGGCCGGGCTCGCCGGCATCCTGCCGGGCTGGTTCGAGCCGGTGTTCCTGCTGGCGGTCATCATCGGCACCATCGCCAACAACTCCATGACGGCCTACAGTTCGGGCCTGGCGCTCCAGGCGGTCGGGCTCCGCCTGCGCCGCTCGCTCAGCGTGGTGCTGGACGGCACCCTCGGTCTGGCGATGACCCTGTACGCGCTGCTCGTCTCCAACTTCCTCGACACCGTCAGCAACCTGCTCCAGGTCATGGTCGTGCTGCTCGGCCCGAGCATCGCGGTCTACGCGACCGACATCCTGTGGCGCCGCAACCGCTACGACGGCCCCGCGCTGAACGACGAGACGAGCGGCAGCCCGTACTGGTACGCCGGCGGCGTCAACCCGGCCGGAGCGATCGCCCTGGTCACCGGCGCCGTCGTCGCCTCCCAGTGCGTGAACACCAGCATGTACACCGGCGCGGTCTCGGCGGCGCTGGACGGGGCCGACCTCTCCCTTCCCGCGGGAATGATCGTCTCCGCGGGCCTGTACGCCCTGCTGATGCGGCGCCGTCGCGCCGCCGTCCGCTGACCCTTCCGTTCGATCCCCCTTTCAGCCATTCTTCGGAGGTGCGCATGACCCCGCCGGAACGGTACGGCGCTCAATTCGGCCCCGACATCACCTTCCTGGGGGTGCCGCGCTGCACCTGGCAGGACCCCTCCACCTACGCCGACGCGGACGTGGTGATCCTGGGCGCGCCGTTCGACGGCGGCACCTCCCACCGCCCCGGCACCCGGTTCGGCCCCCAGTACATCCGGCAGACCTGCTACCTGCCCCACGACGGATCACGCCCGTCCCTGGCCCTGCGCGTGGACGGCCTGCGCGGCGACCTGACCGTCTACGACGCCGGAGACGTCGAGATGTACTCCGGCGACGCCGAACGCTCGGTCCGCGACCTGCAAGAGGCCGTCCACACCATCACCGCCAACGGCGCCGTCCCCCTCATCCTGGGCGGCGACCACACCATCGCCTGGCCCGACGCCGCAGGCGTGGCCCAACACCTCGGCGAGGGCCGCGTCTCGATGATCCACTTCGACGCCCACGCCGACACCGGGGACATCGAGTTCGGCTCCCTGGTCGGCCACGGCCAGCCCATGCGCCGCCTGATCGAATCCGGCGCGCTGCGCGGCGACCGGTTCCTGCAGATCGGCCTGCGCGGCTACTGGCCCGACCCCGAAACGCTCGCATGGATGGCCCAGCAGGGGATGCGCTCCTACGAGATGACCGAGATCGTCGCCCGCGGCCTGGACACCTGCCTCACCGAGGCGTTCACCATCGCCACCGACGAATGCGACGGCGTCTTCCTGTCGGTCGACATCGACGTGTGCGACCCCGGCCACGCCCCCGGCACCGGCACACCCGAACCCGGCGGACTCACCGCCCGCCAGCTCCTGGACGCCGTCCGTCGCATCGCCTACGAGCTGCCCGTCGCCGGCATCGACATCGTCGAGGTCTCACCCCCCTACGACCACGCCGACATCACCTCCGCACTGGCCAACCGCGTCGCACTCGAAGCACTATCGGGCATCGCCCGACGCCGACGCGACATACGCGACGGCACCGAGTGGGACCCACACCAACCCCTCCTCGACGACCGCTGACACACCGCGCATGGTCGCCGCCCGGCCGCCTACAGACCTGAGTCCCCGAGCCGCCCCGCAGAACGGCAGGATCCGACCGTGGAACCCACTGCCGCCGACCAGGACCTGCGCCCCTATCAGCAGGAAACCTGCGCCCGCCCTCCCACTGCCCCAGGCGTCGCTTCACGAGTGGCGCCCGGGAGGGCGGGCGGCAGGACATCCGGCCCGCCGGTGCCGATGGAACAACCCGGGGGACGCATTCCAGCAGGTGAGCAAGCTCCCCGAGGCCATCATCGCCCTCCTGGAAGCGGTCGCGATCTTCCAGGAGAGCAGCGACCGGCACGACGAAGGCACTGTGGGGAACAACCTCGGGCTCGTGCTGCAGGAGATGCGTGGGATCGAGGAAGCAGCCCAGGCGTTCGTGCGTAGTCGGGAGCTGCTGCAGGAGGAATGAGGACGCCTGGTGGGCAGGAGCGCCAGCGGCCTCAAGGGATCAGTGGGTGCGGCGGGTTGGGGAGGATGCCGGTGATCTCAGCGACGGCTTCCCCGCCAGGGCGGGTATAGCGCAGAGCGGTGCGGAGGTTGCGGTGGCGGGTCTTGGTTGCGTCCACGGAGGTGGTGTAAGAGTTTGACCAGGTCAGTGGGCGTGGCATCGTGAAAACGAGACGGCCACCGCGTGATCCTTCGAATCGACCAAGACCGTCCTGGGCATCGAGGTCACCTCGGCCACCGGCGGCGCGGGCCGGGTGGCGTTCCTGCGCGGCCTGGTCGCCCGCGGCCTAACCGGGGTGTAACTGGTCATCTCCGATGCGCACCGTGGTCTGGTCGAGGCGGTCGGCGCGACGCTGCCGGGCGCGGCCTGGCAGCGCTGCCGCACCCACTACCTGCGCAATCTGTTGACCAAGGTGCCCAAGTCCGCTCAGCCCTGGGTCGCCACCCTGGCCCGCACGATCTTCGACCAGCCCGCCGCCGACGAAGTCCGGGCCCAGCACGCCCGGATGGTGGCCTCGCTGGAGGCCAAATACCCCGTCGCCGCCGAACACCTGGACACCGCGCGTGAGGACCTGCCGGCCTTCACCGGCTTGCCCCGCCAACTCTGGCGACAGGTCTGGTCCAACTCCCTCAAGAGCGGCTGAACAAGGAGATCCGGTGACGCACCGACGTGGTCGGGATCTTCCCTGACCGGGCCGCGATCATCCGCCTGGTCGGCGCGGTGCTGATGGAACAGACCGACGAATGGGCCGAGGCTCGCCGCTACATGGGCCTGGAATTCCTGGCCGAAGCCCGGGTCCGGGTGATCGACGGCGACACCCCGGATGACAAGATCGACCAGCAGGAACCCACCGCTTGACCTGCACCAACAGACCACGCGGAGGCCGACCTCCTACACCACTCCGCTGGACGTGACCACCTGCAGCTCAAAGTGTCCTTGAGAACATACTGCACCCATCGAGTTTCACGCACTCATGATCGCAACGCTCCCAGGCACCTGACTACCAGCCGCACATGTTCCCGCCGTCATGGAGTCGATCACTTGGCAGCGAGCATCCTCCAACTCCTTGGCATCGACATTGGGGAGTGGCTCGTCTACAGAGCCTCGTTCGCTCAGCTCAGCAGGTCCCTGTAGACGGGCCACGTCCGGAGGGCTTTGGGTCTCCCTCGTCGGCGTGTCCTCGCGTACTACCGCCGGTCGGCGTCCGTACTCACATGCACGATGCAACCTGGCGTGGTGAGGACTGTGGCGGTCGTCATGAACGGCCGACCGGCCCGAGGACGGCTCGCCGTGATCTGGCCAGGTAGTAGAGGCCGAGGCCCAGCCCGGTGGTCAGCAGAACGAGCCCAAAAGTGATCATGGCGATGATGGTGGGCCATTGGAGAGCCTGGGGCAGGTGCAGGGCCAGAAACCACGACCGGGTGACCTCGCCGGTGGTCAACATCAGCGCAGGCACGATGCCCTGGGCCGCCAGCGGCACCCAGCACAGGGTCAGGCTGGCGATGACGTAGACCCGTCGGCCCGTTGGCGCCTGGTCGAGGCCGAGGGCGGCCAAGCCCAGACCGGCTTCGGGGAGCTTTGGCCGCGTGAGATCCAGCGCTGGGGCAGGCCGCTTCCGCTTGGGCTGGTGGCCGGTGCGTAGCTGCAGGAGCAGCTCGGGTGCGCGCGATTCGAGCCTGATGGTGGCCAAGCGCCCCAGCAGCCAGGCCAGCGCGACACCTCCGGCCATGCCCACGACCGGTCCCGCCCAGACCGGGCCCACCCGGACCGCGAAGAAGGCGGGGGCGGCGGTTGCCGCGGTGAGGATCAGCACCATCAGCACCTGGGTGAAGTCGGTGCCGTTGTCCAGCAGGTTGCCGCCTCTGCGATGCGGGTCGGTCATCGGCACCGGCCGCAACACCGACATCAGGACGGTCACCCCCGCGCCGCCGCCCAGCAACGCGGGCACGAGCGCCGCCGGCCAGGGGCCCAGGCCGTACTCGCCGGTGACGACGAGCATGACGGTGGTCAGCAGGAGCGTCGGCGGCGCGGTGACCAGCAGCCAGGCGAGTTGACGGCCGCGCACGTCGTGGCGCGCGGTGCCGGGGATCATCATCCTGCCCCACAGCTCGGTGCCGTCCTCGCCGTACAGGTTGGCGGAGATGGCCGCGACCCACAGAGCGAAGACCACCCCGGTCCAGGGCAGGAAGACCGGTGCGTCGATGGCCAGGGGCAGCAGGCAGAAGACCAGGGCGTAGCAGAGGGCGAAGACCAGGTAGTGGAAGCGCAGCAGGTCTCTGGACCAGGTGCGCAGCTCCTTGGCGGCGACCGCGGTCATCGGGCCTCTGGCCCAGCCGCTGGAGGTGATGCGCACCGGGCGTCCGCTCGGACGTCGAGTGGTCAGGCGACGTTCCAGCAGGACGGCCCAGCCGTACCAGCAGGCCGCGCCGAGCGCGGCGAGGCCCGCCAGGGCGGCGGCCGTGGTGAACCACTCGCCCCGTCCCGCCGCGCGCACGGCGGCCAGGCCCCAACCAGAGGGCAACACCTGGAGCCAGTCGGTGACGGATGTGGGGAGTCCGGTGCGCAGAGCGCTCTGCACCAGGGGCGACAGCACCCAGAGTGAGTGCAGGGCGGCCAGTACGGCGGCGCTGACCAGGGCTGCCAGCGCGGCACCCGTCTTGGACCGCATGACCTGGCCGAGCCCTGCGGTGACCAGCCGGGAGGCCAGCACGCAAAGCATCACCTGCAGGGGGGCCGCGGCCACCGCGACCGCGACGGCCGCCGGGCCGAGCCCGGCCTTGACAGCCAGCACCACCGGGGCGCAGAAGGCGACGAGCGTGACCAGGGGGGCGACGCCGACGAACGCGGCCCCCGCCAGCCCGGCCGCCAGACGGCGCGGCGTGAACGACAGCAGCGAGAAATGCTCCGGCCGCAGCGTCTCGTCGCCGCCGCCGAACAGCGCCGGGCCCAGCAGCCAGCCCGTCATCCACACGGCGAACCCGGCTCCCAGCAGGTCGAACGGCAGCGACGCGACAGGGTGGTCGCGCCCCGCCGCCACGATCAGGCCACCTGCCAGGACCAACCCGATCAACGCACCGGTGACCATCTGGGCGGCGCGTCGGCCGGTCATGGAATGCCGTAGGACGGCCAGCTTCATCCGGATCATCAGGACAGCCACGCCAGCTCACCCACCTGAGGGACCTGGCCGCCGACCAGATCGACGAACCGCTGTTCCAGACTCCGGCCTGCCCGCACGTCCGCCAACGGGCCCGCGGCCACGACCCGACCGGAGGAGATCACCGCCACGTGGTCGCACAACTGCTCGACCACGGCCATCACATGGCTGGAGAACACCACCGAGCCCCCGCCGTGAACGAAGCGCTGCAGAATCACCTTGACGGTGGCGGCCGAGACCGGATCGACGGCCTCCAGCGGCTCGTCCAGCACCAGCAGCCTGGGCGCGTGCAGCAGTGCCGTGGCCAGACCGATCTTCTTGCGCATGCCGGTCGAGTACTCCATCACCAGCGTGCGTTCCGCCCCGGCCAGTTCCAGGATCTCCAGCAGCTCGTCCGCCCGCCGCTCGACCTCACTGAGGTCCATGCTGCGCAGCAGGCCGGTGAAGCGCAACAGTTCGCGGCCGGTCAGCCGTTCGGGCATGGAAAGCCCGTCGGGCAGCACACCGATCAGCCTCTTGGCCCGCGCGGGATCGGCCCACACGTCCTGGCCGAAGACCTCGGCCCGCCCGCCGTCGGGACGCAGCAGCCCGACCGCCATCGACAAGGTCGTCGTCTTACCCGCCCCGTTGGGGCCGACAAGGCCGAAGAACGAACCGCTCGGCACCTGCAACTCGATGCCGTCCACCACGCGTTCACGGCCGAACGTCTTGGTCAGACCACTCAGCCTCAGCGCTACCGGTTGCACACTCCACCCCCACATTGAGTACGGAACGTTCCGTACTCAATGGATCATGAGGGGCTCAAGCGAGGACTGTCAATACGATACGTACCGTACTGTTACGATGAGGAGATGAGGGAGAAGAGCGCCGATCGGACCGCGGCCATCATGCGGACCACTCTGGAACTGGGGCAGGAGATCGGCTACGCCAGGCTCAGCATCGACGCGGTCGCGGCTCGCGCCGGCGTCAGCAAGACCACCATCTACCGTCGCTGGTCGTCCAAGGGCGCCCTGTTCGTCGACTCGCTCCTGTCGGTGAACAAGTCCGAAATGGACTACCTCGACACCGGCGACGTCATCGCCGACCTGCGCCGACAGATCCACGCGGCCATCGACCTGCTGGACCGCCCGCCCATGGGCCCGCTGTTCAAGGCACTGATCAGCGAAGCCCTGCTCGACCCCCAGGTCTCCGCGGCGTTCAACGACCACTTCATCACCCCGCAGAGGGAGAAGACCCTCGCCCGTTTGAGGTCGGCCCAAGCGGCCGGGCAGCTGTCACCGGACTACGACATGGACATGGCGATGGACATCCTGTCCGGTCCGCTGTACTTCAGAGCCCTGATCACGCAGAAACAGCTGACACACGGATACGTCGACCGCATGATCGACGCCCTCTTCGTCGGGATGGCCCCTCGGCCTTGACACGCCGCGCGATCCGGCGTTCCAGGAGCCTGCTCAGGCCATCACCACCGGCAGCACCTCACAGGTCGCCGCGCTGGGAAGCGATCTCGAACGGGAGTGGTTCCTTTGGAAGGACCTGCTGAGCTACAGATGCGCCAGACCAGTCAGGCGGGCCACTTGCACCGTTGTTGTGGTGGCGTGGGTGACGTACGAGCGCGAGGACAAGATCAACGGCTACGTCTTCGTCAGCGAGATGAAACGATCAGACGTCGGCCACGAAAAGGAACCACTCCCGATCCAAAAAGCCTCGCAAGCACTCCGAGCTTGGGGGCCGGGAGTACCACTACCTTCACGGCGGAGCGCTGCTACGCGTCGCCGGGAACCTGACGCCTCGACAGGCCGCCGCATACAAGACCGCACTCACGAATCTGCCCTGAACCCGCAGGTCAAGGCATACCCCTGTGCCCGCAGCCAAGGACGAAGCCGCGGCCGCGCGATGGCCGGGTCGGCATCATGCCCTGTTCTGAGCCGGGCTGTGGAGCATGGGATAGCGTCGGGCAGACCGGGCGGGTCCGCCGCCCAGGAGAGGGTGACACGGCGGACCCGCACCGGAACCGGCCGCCCGCTGCAACCAGAGCTCCGCACTCCCCGGCCAAGTCCACACCACTGAACGCGCCGTAGACCGGTACGCAAGCACCCAGCAAGCGCTCTAGGTGAGGATGAAGGTCTTGTGTCTGGGACCGCGCGTGCCGTCACCCACCACGCCTTCTCGAACGCGCCGCTTGGCCGCAGCGGCTGGCTGACGGGGTGTTGACCACCGATGACCTCTGGCAGCGCCGGCCGAAGCAGCGGGCCGGGCTCGGGCTGGCGCGCCCGGCCCGCTGAGTTGGCACGCAGTGACAGTCTTCTAGATCCAGGTAACGCCCTTTTTGAAGTACCGGGGTCGAGGTGACCGCAGTGAACGCGACCAGGGCGAGCGCGAGCAGGCGCTGGTCGGCGGTCTCGGCGTAGCCACCCGCCATCGGCACTACCGCTCCGCAGACGGCCACCAGCGCCGCGACGCCCCAAGCGCTTCCCCGACGGCTTGAACGACATACCGGCCTCCTTTCGGGGCGTCGGTCGGTGAGACACCGCCACCTGGCGGCTGGTTCCTCGTAGTGGGGATCGAGCTGACCCGGCAGAGCTCGCGCCGGCCACGCCCACGACCGTCAAATCAGTACTGCCGCGGCGGGGGCACCCGGGGCGTGAGCGCGGCGGCATGTGAAGCCGGATGAAGGCTTAGGGGCGCGGCGCACGGTTCCAGCCCCAAGTCCTCACCGCGGTAGGAACTTCTCCGACGTGGGGTAACCGAACTTGTGCTCCAACTCCAACCGCCGCTGCCGGCGAAGTTGGGTGCTCGCGCGCTCTGGGCCCTGGCGGGCGCGCTTCTTGTCATCCAGCAGAAGGTCAAGGACCCCGCTGTGTGGGCCGCTGTTCTGTCACTCCAGCTCGCTCTCGTACCCGCCCTGGCCCCGTAGTTGAACCACATGTCGTGGCGGGTAGAGGGCTTGCAGATCGCCAGCAGGTGGCGCAGCGCATCGGAGGCCAGCCGACTGACCCGGCTGTGGCGATGGCCGGCTTGGTACAGCTGCGGCCAGGCAGCGGTGAAGGCACCCTCACAGGGGTGCGGGGCGGCGGCGGGGCTGGTGTCCCAGTAGAAGACCGCGCTGTCGTCGTAGTCGGCCTGGGCGATGAGGACGGCCTTGTCCCACAGGTCGGCGTCGGCCAGTGGGGTCTTGATGCGGCCGGGCAGCCGCGGGCGGTAGAGCACCACCGTGGCGCCCTCGAAGGTGTAGCGCAGCCCGGGCAGTCCGTGCACGTCAGGCCAGTCGTCCTCCAGGTCGGGCAGGGCGCTGTCGGTCGACATCGGCATCAGCGCGCCGATCACATCGGGCAGGTAGCGGGTGGGAACGCCCAAGGCTGTGCAGTTCGGCGCCGGGTCGACCCAAGCGATGCCGAACCCAGCTGACCATATGGTTCTCTTTCAAGCTGCGTGCGTCCGCTCACTCAACGACATGCGTCACTACGTGCCCGCGCAATCTAACTCTCTTCAGGCGTAACACCTACTACCAACTTGGAGGATCGGAGTTAACAATCTCATCGTCACTTAGAAGTTTCCTTCTCATTTTGACATGTACCCAAAATGGAGTTCTGAATGGATCGCCCAAGCGAGTTCTTGTCTTGCTGCCTTGTAGTGGACGCTCAATATGCCCCAGAAGGGCCGATCTACCACTGGTGGCTCCTTGGCCCTCCCGCAGAAGGAACTCATCCGAACCCCGAGGCGGCATGGCGAGCATTGACAAGTTATCACCCGGCGGAACATCTTTTCGGGCGCCCATCGGACAGTTTCAGTCTCGACGAGTTCGTTGGACACGAATGGGCCGAGGTGCGAGGCGTCTGGAAGGGACAACTAATACATTACAGATTTGATCGATCAGACCCCTATAAAGCCGACCACTGGGAAGCGCTTCGCTCTTTCCTTCAGCCACTCTGACTCTTTCAAGGGGAGACATGTCCGGCGAACAGCAGCAAGCCGCGATATTTGATCCCCGGCAGCGTCATGCCTCGACCCGGCCGAGAAGAAGACGTTCGAGGAGAATCAGACGACCAACCTGGGCGCGGTGCCTGCATGGAGGCTGCGATGGTGATGTGCCCGGCCGATTCGGGGGATCCCGATGGCGGCAGATCGTGGCAGCAGGCGATCTGGCTGTGGCCGTCAGGGCGTTTCAGGCGCATCCTATGAAGTGCGCAGGGTGGGTGCGCGTGGGTTCTGGTCGACGAGGAGGGGTGCTTGGAGGGCGCGCCGAGCAGGACGGCGATGTTCGCGGCCGTGTCGCGTGGTTTGTTTCGCCTGGAGACGACGTCGCCGTGGGTGCTGGATGATGTGCTGGCCCTGGTGCTGGTCGGCCCGGTATGGCGGGAGCTGCGAGACCGGTTCGATCCGCTGTTCCCCGACCCGGTCCGTCGCGAATCCCGCGCGGCTGTCTGCACCCGCAGCCGGTACGCCGAGGACCGGCTGGCCGCCGGCGCCTTCACGCAGTACGTGATTCTTGGCGCGGGGCTTGACTCGTTCGCGTGGCGGCAGCCGGATCTGCTCGGCTCGCTGACGGTGTTCGAGGTTGATCATCCTGCTTCTCAGGCCTGGAAGCTCGAGCGCGTCAGGGAGCTTGGCCTGCCGCTCAGCGACTCGCAGGTGTTCGTGCCGGTGGATTTCGAGGCCGAACCGGTTCGGGATGTTCTGGGCGCGGCCGGGTTCGACTGGGCGCGGCCGGCGATGTTCTGCTGGACGGGTGTCGCCCCCTATCTGACGGCGCAGGCGATCGAGTCGACGTTGCGTACGATCGCGGCGGCTGCTCCCGGGTCTGAGGTGGTGTTCTCCTACCGGGCCGAGGACGGTGTGCTGGACGACGTGGGGACGCAATTCGCCCGGATCTACACGCCGATCGCGGCTTCTGTCGGCGAGCCTGTTCAGCCCGGCTGGCCGGTCATCGAGATCGAGAGGCTGATCAGCCGGTGCGGGATGAAGGTCGTGGACCATCCCGCACGTGCAGACCTTCAGCAGCGGTACTTCGCCGACCGTACCGATGGGCTGCGACCCTACACCTTCGAGACCCTGGTGGCCGCGCGGGTCACCTGAGCGAACGCAGCCACGTCCGGCAACCTCATCCCCTTCGAGGACCAGGCGGTGAAGGTACGGCGGAGAAGTACAGCAACCTCCAAGGCCTCGGCGTGGTCACGCCGTTATCCGGCCTGTGCGACGCGCGGCCCGCCGGGGTCTGATCCCGCCGTGCCCAGGCCGGAACCTGGCGCACGGGCGGGCGGCGTGTACGGCCCGTGACCTGCGGCGATTGTTCTCAGTGGTGGCTCACCGCAGCGGTAGGAGTTCAGGGCCTCCTACTCGGACCTGCTGGAAGACCCGCCGATTCCGCGAAAGAACTAGCGGACCACCCATTTCAGCGTCCCGGTCACCTGCTCCCCCGGCGGCGCCCCAGCCGCGGCCTGGGCTGCAGTGGCCGGCAGCAGCAGCGCTGCGGCCAGCCCCGGCACCAGGGCCACGGCCCTGGCGGTGGTCCATCGTCGGTGCATGGTCGGTCCTCGCCTTCCGGCATGTCGACCTCGTCCTGCCCCCAGGTACGTGGGCTCCGATGCAGGGACCAATAGTTCCGGAGTGGGGTTGGTGGATGTGGGGAGGGTGTCCAACATCGGGTTGTGACGACCGAACTGGACACCCTCACGGCACTGTACGTCTACATCGACGACCACCTGACCCGCCGACGGCAGCGGGGACGGCCGCCGCGGCTGACCGACGCCGAACTGCTCATCTTGGCCGTCGCCCAGGCCCTGCCGGGCTTTCACTGCGAGGCCCGCCGGCTGCGTTCTGCCCACGTCCACCTGCACGCTGCCTTCCCCTACCTGCCCCAACGCCCGGCCTACAACAAACGACGGCGCGCTGCCTGACCGCTCTGCTGCAATGGGCGTTCCGTGCGCCAGCCACCGACACCGACCTGCGCCCGACCGTGCTGCGCTCCGACCTGGCTGGTCGGGCCGGCTACGGCTACTGCCACTCGCACTCCCGCTTCTTTTGGGGACTGCGCCTGCACCTGGTCTGCACCCCGGCCGGGCTCCCGGTCACCTGGCCCTGGCCGATCCCAAGATCGACGAACGCCAGGTGCCGGCCGCCCTCATCGAGACCGAGCCCGCTCTGGTCGCCGACCGCCCCGGCCTGCTGATCATCGCCGACAGGACGGCGGCCGCGCATGCGGGTGCGGGCCTGGACGCACCCGCCCGCCTGGAGTCCGGGTGCGGGCCGAGCGGCGGACTCGGGCATGCCCTACGCTCCGCGGCATGTGGCAGCGGCCGACGTACCGGACATGGGACGGCGAGAGGGTCGACGGGGCCTGGACCCACGTCTGGCTCCGGCGGTTCTCCGGACCGGTCCTGATCGACCTGTTCACCTACGCGGACGGTGCCGTCGTCTGGGACGGCGTCCTCGGTGACCTGGACCGCCTCGCCGCCGCGCTGGACAGCGGCGACCTGCTGCTCCGCGATCCGGACGCCCCGCCGTTCACGCCGCCGACGCCGCGCTGGAACGCCCGCTACCCCGAGCCGCTGACCCCCGCGTCATTCCTCGGTGAGGTGCGGGACGAGATCGAGGACCTGAACGGGTGACCGACCAGCCGCCGACGGTGCTGGGACGCCGCCCTGGACTACCAGGCCGACCCGACCGAGGAGAGCCGGCGCGCGCTCCGCGACGCCTACCTCGCCGTCCCCGCCCACGACCGCGTCTACGTCCTCGGCGACATGGACCGCCAGGACATCCCGCTCCGCGTCCTGACCACCGACCTGGGGTCCTCGGTGTGCGGGGACGGGCCGGTCGCCACCGAGGACATGCACCGCCGGATGCTGGAGTACCTCAGGGACGCGGCGGCCGGCGTCGAACGGTCCCGGGCGGCGCACGACCTGCGTGAGCAGGACGGCCCGGTGGCGGGCCCGGCGACCGTCCTCGCCGGCGTCGTGTACCCGGGCGGGTGGCCCGACGAGCCGGGCGACCACCTCCTCCGCAACGACCACCCCGCGCCCTTCGCCCATCGCGGGGTGAGGTACCCGACCGTCGTCCACGCGTACTGGGCCCTGGCCGCCGCCGACCCGGCCGACCATGACCGCGTCCGCGCGGCCGCCACCCCGCGGCAGGCCCGCGACCTGGGCGTCCGCGCCGCCCGGCGGGCGGGCTGGACGAGCGTCCGCACCGCCGTCATGGCGGACCTGCTACGGGCCAAGTTCGCCCAGCACCCACAGGCCGCCGAGGTCCTGCTGGCCACCGGCGACGCGGCGCTCTCCTACACCGGCCACACCGAGTCGGCGTTCTGGGAGAGCCGGGGCCCCAGCGAGGGCCGCAACTGGATCGGGCGGCTGCTGGAACTGGTCCGCGCGGAACTGGCCCTGGCGCGCGAGGAACAGCGGACCTGACCCTCGGCCGGGTGGCCCCCGACGGCGGGGACCAGGCACGGCGGGCCCCGGGAGGAACGGCACAGGGCTCGTCCTCGCGCGCGCGTGGAGGCCTCTCGAAATTCTCGAAATCGGCTCTGGTGGCGATCAGGCGCGCCAGCACGTGCAGGGGCGGCGACATGGCCAGTGCCTACCTCGATAGCTTCGGCCGAGTATGGACCAACGCCCCGCCACTGATCTGGTGCCCGGATGCTGGCGGGCCAGATGGGAACACCTTGATCAAAGATGCAGAGTTTGGTCTCTCCTTGGCCCTGCCGCCCCAGGCGAAGATCCATGCTGCCATGGCCGAACTTGATGCTCAGGCGAGGGCCGAGGACGAGACCGTATCCGCTGGGTTCGCTGACGACGATGATTTCTACTCAATCGTGATGAAGGCCAGCCGCGTCCTGGAGGCGGCGGGAGCGGAGTTCACCATGAGCGGCTTTGGTAATCCGCGATGGCCGCTGGACCTTTCCTATGACGGGTCGATGATCATCGAAGACCTGCCTGACTTCATGGGTGACCTGGTCGACCTGACCGATGGTGCGGTGACCCTGCACCTGTGCGGGCAGGGAGTGGAGACCGATCTCGTGTTCGAAACGGCTGGCGAGGACCTGAGGATCACGTGTGTCTCGCGCGCCCCATGGATCGACCGCGACATCGTCCACCATGTATCGGAGATTGCTGTGCTGCTCATGTTCGACGAACTGGCGAGAAGTTTCGCGCTCGGCCTGGAGATGATGGACACTGAGGTTGCTGGTAGGCCACCCTTCGTCTCGTGGAAACGCCCCTTGACTGAAGAGGGGCTCTAGTCCAAACACAAGGAACCCCCGCTCGCCCTGTGGGAGGAGCGGGTGGCTTCGTAGGTGTGAAGCGACAGCGTTTGTTGGGGTGTTTGGGCAGCACTTAGCGATCTCGGGGGTCGAGATTGTTGGTGAGAAGTGACAGCGTTTTCGTTGTCGTAGGTCAGGAAGAGGCGGTCCGCGCGGCGCGGGCTTGGCTTTGGGCGAGACGGTAGGAGTCGGTGCCGGTTTCGATGATGGCGCCGCCGAAGGTGAGGCGGTCGACGATGGCGGCGCAGAGGCGTGGGTCGGTGAAGGTCTTGGTCCAGCCGCCGAAGGACTCGTTGGAGGCGATGGCGACGCTGGCGTTCTCCTCGCGTTCGGTCAGGACCTGAAACAGCAGTTCGGCGCCGTGGCGGTCCAGTTCCATGTAGCCCAGTTCATCGATGCAGAGCAGGTCGACGCGGCCGTAACGGGCGATGGTCTTGTTGAGCTGTTTGTCGTCGGCGGCCTCGACCAACTCGTTCACCAGTTTGGTGGCCAGGGTGTAACGGACTCGGTGACCCCGCATCGCGGCTTCGGTGCCAAGCGCGATGAGCAGGTGGGACTTGCCGGTGCCCGAGTCGCCGATCAGACAGAGCGGCTCGCCCTTCTTCACCCACTCGCAGGCGGCCAAGGTGTGGATCGTGGCTGGGTCGACGTTGGGGTTGGCGTCGAAGTCAAAGCCGCGCAGCGACTTTTGCCGGGGGAACGCGGCGGCCTTGATGCGGCGTTCGGAGCGTCGGCGGGCCCGGTCGTCGCATTCGGCCAGCAGCAGCTCGGCCAGGAACCCCAGGTAGGACATCTGGTCTCGGGCAGCGGTGGCGGCCATCTCCTCGAACTGGCTGCGGATGGTGGGCAGCCGCAGCAGCCGGCATGCCTGGTCGACCGAGGCTTGGGCGGCCTGCTCGGTCATCCCGCGGTGGCGGTGTTCGGTCATGAAGCAGTCTCCGATCCGGGTGGGCGGCGGCGCAGCAGCTGGTCATAGGCGGCGACCGAGGGCAGCGGCCGGGTGTCGGGCGGCAGGCTGGTCAGCCTGCGCTGGGTCAAGGAGGTCACCGGGGGCGCCGACGGGCCAGGCGCATCGGAGGCGCTTCCCGGCCCGGGGACGGTGCGGTCGGCCTCGCGGTCGGCTTCAGCGGCTTTGCGGGCCTCCAGCGCGACCGCATCAGCGGTGAGCGCCCCAGCGTGCAGCGCGGCCGCCAGACCCGCGACGATGTGCTCGTGGTTCATGTGGCGGGCCAGCAGCAGCACCTCGATCAGTGCCCGAGTGCCGTCCCGGTCGCCGTGGGCTTGGCAGGCCCGCGCCCACCACTGCTCATGAACCGGGGTGAACTTGCCCGCGGCCTTGGCCTGTTCCAGTGCGGTCGCGCCCGGCAGCGCGCCGGGCTTGCGGATCAGCACCTCCAGGTAGTGATCCAGCACCAGACGGCTGGCGCCCTTGGCCAGCAGCCGCTCATGCCGGGCGACCTCGGTGCGGCCGTCATAGACGATCAGCTCCGAGGCATGCAGCATCACCCGGACCCTGCGGCCGATCAGCCGGGCCGGCACCGAGTAGTGGTTGGTGCGCACCGAGATCTGGCTGTAGCGGTCGACCCGAGGCGTCAGCAGCAGCCCGGTCTCCAACCGCTCGGCCGGCAGCGGCTTGAGCAGCGGCTGTTCGACGGCGAAGTACTCGCCGACGGTCCGTGGCCGCGATCCGATCCGGCGAGCCTCGTCCGCGGTGTCCCAGGCGTCGATCATCTCGTTCAGTTCGGCCAGCGAGGCGACCTCGGGGATCGGGACCAGGTGATTGCGGCGAAACCAGCCGATGTCGCCTTCAACCCCGCCCTTCTCGTGCGCGCCCTCCTTGCCGGGACGGCAGTAGAACGCCTCGATCCCGTAGTGCTCGCGGAACGCCGTCCAGCGGTCGGTCTCCTTGCGGGCCCGGGTGAATCCCAGCACCTGGGCGACCGCGGCCTTGAGATTGTCGTAGCGGACCTTGCCGGTCGGGACACCGCCCAGCACCCTGAAAGCGTGGACGTGCCCCTCGAAGAACGCCTCTTGGCCGCCGGAGGCGAACACCCGGTGGACGGCGCGTCCCGAATACGACATTCGCAGCGCGAACAGGCAGCACTTGACCTGTTCGCCGGCCAGCCGGATCGTCACTTCGCCGAAGTCGACCTCGGCTTCTGCGCCGGGCCGGTGCGACTGGGCAACGAACCCCTCACCGCCTTGGCCGGCCTCGAACCGGATCTGCGGGCGGCGCTCGGCCACATAGGCTCGGACCATCCAGTACGACACCTCAGCCTCCGCCGCATCGTGCTCGTCCAACAACCGGTCGAAGATCCGCTTGATGGTGTGGCGTTGCTTGGGCGGCGCGCTCAAGTCCGCGCGCAGCATCGCATCAATCGCCGGTTTCAGCAGGTCCAGCCGCGATTCCCGCGGCGGAAGGGGCTTGCGCGGCTTGGGGAACGTCGACTCCAGCGCGGCCTGCACGGTGCGGAACCCAACCCCGAACTCGCGCTGCAGCGCCCGCTTGGACAGGCCCTCTCGGGCCCTGCGTCGGATCGCCGCATACAGCTCGATCTTCGACTTCTCGGGCACCAGCGCTCCCTCACGCTCGGTAGCACCTCGATAGTCGCACTGCAACCGAGCAAGCGCTGTCAAAACTCACCAACACAGCATCGACCGGTCAGCCACCGCTCTCACAGCTGACCAACAAACGCTGTCGAGGATCACCTACATAGCCAAGCGGGGGTCTCTTATTGGCCCGCGCAGAGGATCGGTACAGGAATTAGCGGTAGAGCCTGTAACCTGCGAGGACGCAGCACGGCAGACCGGACAGAGTTGACGTCCTGTCCGGTGTACGGCACGCAGTATGGACGTCGACGACCATGGCCGTCTGGGGTGGGGCCGGCGTGGTGCTGGCGCGGTCTTGCTTGCCGTGAGGGCGGTGTCCGCCCCGCTGCATTGCGCTCATGGGTGCCGTGGGGTGTCAGGTCGTTCCTTTCCGGACCTGGTAGTAGTCGGGCGTGATCTGCTCGGAGCGCTCGGTCATCTGCTCGGCGATGCTCACCGGCCAGCGAGTTCCTTCCGACCACACCACATCGGTCAGCGCCTCTAGCTGCATGGCCGCAGCCTAATAGCGCCCTCAACCGCCGCCTTACCGCGATCGGTGGATTTGTCTCGTCTCTGTCGGCTGCACCACCCAAGGTGAGCGCTCGGAACGAGTTGCTTTTCTGACCGGGATTCACCCGCGACCTGCTGATGTTCATGCCCAGGTGCGCGCGGGTCGGTGGCGAGCCGGCCAGCCCCTGCGACAATCTCCTCCACGAACTACCCGCCTGAAGGCCCAGATCGCCGCGACCGGGGCGCTCACGGCGGTGGCCGAGCTCGACGGGACGAGCTCAAAGCGGCGGCCGCGGTGACGACAGCATGGGGAACGGGCCTGGGTGCGGCTGGCTGGTGGGCTGTCGGCGCAGCTCAGTGGTGCTCTGCTGCCGGGGCGCGTTGGTGGTGGTCGGCGGGTCGGAATCGGCCCAGGTAGTAGACGACCGGCAGTCCGTGCTCGGTGCCCAGGTAGTAGGCCTCCTCGTCGCCGTCGGGGCAGTCGCAGTCTGCGGCGTCCGAGGGCTGGAGGCCGGTCGAGGGCGGGGCGGAGTGGGCCCGGTGGTGGGCGTCGAGCACCGCGACGATCTGGGCCATGGTGGTCGCGGGGATGTCGATGCCCGACACCTTTTCCACCTCCGACAGATCGCACCGGCTCAGATCCTGTGGGGTGGTGTCCTGCCGGCCATCGTCTTGGGAAGTCCACGGCGTGCCGGGGAACCAGCCGTCGGGGAGTTTGGCCGCTGCGGCCTCCAACGCGGGCAGGGTGCGTCCGATCAGAGTGAGGTCGATCTGGTCGCCCCAGCCCTCGGCGCGGACCAGCACATCGGTGCCGGTGTACCAGCCGGCGCCGATGGCGCAGGGCGGGACGGGAGCGGCCGGCTGGTCGGGCAGGCCCAGCCGGGTGAAGGCCTGTTGGACCACGGCCAGCTGGTCTGCGGGAATTCGCGTGTTGTGGACGCCGGCGGCGTGGAGTCGGCTTTCGTCCAGTACCGCCTCCAGCACCGCCCACGAGGTGCGCTCCAGCACGGTGACGCCGCGGGCGGCGCAGTCATCCGGCACAGAACACCTACCGTCGCACTGGCCGGTCATCAGCACGGGCGGGTCGTCCAGATGCAGATCGGTGAGCCGTATCCCCCAGTCCCAGCGACCCTGGTTCTCGGTGCGGAACACCAGCCGTTCGATCTCTTCGGGGAAGACATCAGCGGTGACCAGGTGCAGCCCCTCCAGGCTCTCCAACCGGTGCATGTCCCCGAGCAGATCGTCGCGGCGGCCCAGCAGGGCGTGGGCCTGGCGCAACGCGGTCGGCAGCCGGACGCCCAATCGTTCCTCGGCCGCGTCCAGCTCGAAGCGGTCGCAACCGTCCCAGCGGCCCAGCGGGACGAGCCAGGTTTCGGCGAACCAGCGCACGACCTTCCAGATCTCGGCCGGATCGGCCGCGGCCACCGCCGCGGTCACCACGGCTGCAAGGTCGAACCCCTGCCCAAGGACGGTGGCATGGTCACCGGACGCGGCAGGGCCGATGGCATATCGCAGCCGCTCGGCCCGGTCGACGGCGTAGCCCAGGTCCGGGTCGCCGCCGGCGGCCAGCACGGCGTGCACCTGTGGAACCAGGACGGGGCGGTGCTCGGCCAACTCCGGGGCCTCCAGCACCGGCACCGCCAGCGCGGCGGCCGCGAGGCGCACCTGCGGGTCAGGGTCCTGCCACCACTCCAGCGCCACCGGCAACAGCGCCGGGCGCAGGGCGCGGACCTGTTGGAACTCCGGGTCCTGCACCCATTCGGGCTGGCGGTGGCGGCGCACAAGAACCTCCACCGTGTGATCGTCGACCTCTTGCAGCGCCGACCACATCAGCTCCAAAACCGCGGCGCGCAACGGCTGCGGCGGCCGATCGCCGCCGGGTTGCCCGATAACCCGTCGTCTGGGGATCTGCGCGCCGTCCAGCCGCCGGTCGGGCAGCAGCGCGGCAAGGACCGGCAGCGCCGCAGCGGTGATCTCATAGACGCCGCCCGCGTGGTTGATCTGTTCGCTCAACACCTCGAACGCCTGATGGCGCTCGGCGGCCGAGCCGTTCAGCAGCCGATCCACCAGGACCGGCAGGAGCGGGAACTCCGGGTCTCCCTGGAACGGACCGTCCAAGTTGGCCCAGTCGGTCTTCTCCAACAGAACATGCAACTCGGGCAGATCCGGAGTGGTCATCGGGCGAGTATGCCGTCCACCAGTGACAACCACACGATCACCAGATGCCCTGAACGCCGCCCGCTCACAGAGCGCCTACCCAGCTGGAAGAACACCGCCCCTCCCAACACCAGCCGCACCCGCGCCGCTTGGACGCAGCGGCTGGCTGACGGGGTGCCTTAACGCGACAGACATCTGGCGGTGACCTCGAGCCGTCACGATCCTCACCTAGGGCGTGTCGTCAAAGTGTCATAGCCATAGAAGCAGGGCGGCGAGGGTGACAGCGGCCTGGTAGCTGGTGGCGGTCTTGCAGTAGCGGGTGGCGATGCCGCGCCATTGCTTGAGCTGGTTGAAGCAGCGTTCCACGACGTTGCGCCGCCGGTAGGTCTGCTGGTCGAAGACGGGCGGGCGGCCGCCTCGGCTGCCGCGGCGCTGGCGGTTGCGGATCTGGTCTTTGCGTTCGGGGATCGTGTGGCCGATGCCGCGGCGGCGCAGCCAGGCGCGGATCGCGCGGCTGCTATAGCCCTTGTCGCCGACCACATGGTCAGGGCGCGTCCGGGGGCGGCCGGGACCCAGGCGGGGCACGCGGATGGCCGCCATCAGGCGCGTGAACTGCGTGCAGTCGTTGACGTTCCCGCCGGTCACCACCAGCGCCAGCGGCCGGCCCCGCCCGTCACAGGCCAGGTGGAGCTTGCTGGTCAGCCCGCCGCGGGAGCGGCCGAGCGCCCGCCGCCCCCTTTTTCGCCCCGGCCGCGTGCTGGTGGGCGCGCACGATGGTGGAGTCCACCGACACCAGCCAGTCGATGTCCCCGGCCGCGTCCGCCCGCGCCTGCACCGCCTGCAGCATCGCGGTGAAGGTGCCATCAGCCGCCCACCGCCGAAAACGCGTATGCAGCGACCGCCACGACCCATAGCGCTCCGGCACGTCCCGCCAAGCCACCGCCGAACGGAACTTGAACACGATCCCGTTCAGCACCCGCCGGTCATCAGCCCGCGGACGCCCCATCACCCGCCTGGGCAGCAACGGCTCCAACACCTGCCACTCAGCATCGGTCAACTCATGACGACGAACCACACCCCACATCATCCACACCCACCGACCAACACGTAGGCACTTTGACGACACGCCCTAGCGGCGCCGCTGGAGAGGACCGCGCATGCGCAAGCTCCCCGCCGTCATGCTGTCCACCACCTTGCCCACCGCCCTGGCCGCCGGCGTGATGACCGCGGCCGCGCCGACCGCCTCACCGGCGCCTCCTCCCCCGCCCTCGGCCGCGACCGCCCGCTCCCACCTGGCCGCGCTGACCGTCACCGCCGAAGGCCCGACCAGCGGCTACGCGCGCGACAAATTTCCGCACTGGACCACCGTTTCGGGGGCCTGCGACACCCGCAAGACCGTCCTCAAGCGCGATGGCACCGGGATGGTACAGAATTCCTCCTGCGCGGCAACCTCGGGTATCTGGCGCTCGCCCTATGACGGAGCGACCTGGACTGCGGCCTCCGACATCGACCACATGGTCCCGCTGGCCGAAGCATGGCGATCGGGTGCCAGCGCCTGGACCACCGCGCGTCGGCAGCAATTCGCAACGGCCTGGCCAGCTCCCAACTGTGGGCGGTAACCGGCAACGTCAACCAGGCCAAAGGCGACAAAGGCCCGGGGGGAGTGGTGGTCACCGCTGACCGGCTTCCGCTGCATGTACGCCCGCTCCTGGGTGGATGTGAAATACCGCTACGGCCTCAAGGTCGACCCCGCGGAGAAGACCGCGCTGGCCGGGGTGCTCAACGGCTGCTGACCGTGCCCGACCCGCCCCTGCCGGGAGCGGTCCGCGAGGGTCACAGGAAAGGGTTGTCGGCGGGGTCGCCTGCCGGGTGGGCCCTCTGCCAGATCTCGGCGGGCGTGAACGCGGTGGGCGGCTCCTCAAGCCAGTACTCGTCGGTGGTGAACTGCTCCAGCAGGAAACGCGTCAGCGGAACGTGCGCCCAGGGCCTCAGGTCGGTGTCCGGTTCATCCGGCCCGTTGAGATAGCCGGCGAAATCGGTGTCGGCGACCGGCCAGCGGTCGGGGTTTCCTTCGGTGAGCCAGGCCAGATAGGTTCCGCACGCGGTGGCCCCCACCCGCAGCACGTTGGAGTACAGCCGGTCCTGTCGTAGCCGTTCGGGGCTGAGCCGGCGCAGGTCTTCCACGATGAGTTCGTGGTTGAAGCACACCCGCCCGTACACCTCGGCGAAGGCGATGTAGTCGGCGGGCAGGCCGTGCCCGAGCACCTGGAAAACCTGCTTCCAGCTCAGTTCCCCAAAGTCCGGCTGCCGGGGCGCAGGCACCAACGCGACCAGCTCCGCCAGAGCGCCACGCTTGTCCATTTGCCCCTCCGAAGATCAAGGGCAGTCTAGGCACGCGCCGCGGGTTCCCGCGGTGTGTTACGAGTGCAGGCCATGGACGCACCTTCGACGACCCCGGGATGGCTTCGGGAGCAGAGTCCCCGGGTGGCGGCAGCGCATCCCAGGTTGTTGAGGGCGGTGTTGCTGATGTGGGACGAGCCGCCGTCGGCGGGCAGGTGGGTCAGGCTTTGGAGATGCGGTGCCGGTCCTGGAAAGCGGAGACTTCGGCGTCGCTGGAGTCAACGCAGAACTCGTTGCCCTCCGGGTCGGCCAGCACTACCCAGCCGAGTTCGGAACCGCGGGCGTGGGCGTGGCTGCTGACGACGGTGGCGCCCAGCTTGGTGAGTCGTTCGACCTCGGCGGCAAGGGTCTGTTCGACAGGGTTGAGATGCAGGTGCAGACGGCCCTGGGCGGGCTGCGGCCCAGAGCTTTGCTGGAAGAACAGGGACAGACCCGATGCGTCTTCGTCCAGCTCGACGAAGCAGCCTTGGGCTGCGCCCTGGACGGGGCGGCCGAGCGCCTGGCCCCAGAACAGCGCCAGCGCGTGGGGGCTGCCGACACAGTCGATCATGAGGTGACGCACGACAGGACTCATGGCGGTGAGTATCCCAAGCCAATGCCACTACTTGGCGCTCCCTCTGCGATCTGCGTGGCGCTCCACATGTCGTGTCCGTGTGGCCTTGAGTTGCAGACAGCCGTCGCGTGGTGCCGGGGTTCGGTTCGGTCGGGGTTTGTCGGCGGGGG
Organism: Spirillospora sp. CA-253888; assembly: GCA_050936435.1. Taxonomy (GTDB): domain Bacteria; phylum Actinomycetota; class Actinomycetes; order Streptosporangiales; family Streptosporangiaceae; genus Spirillospora. The sequence continues at coordinate 1,646,910 of JBNJMT010000002.1, read as the reverse complement.
CGGCTACCGTCACCGGGCATGACCAAAGGCGAGGAACGTCGGCAGGCCTACCGGCAGTGGCGCGCCCGGCTTCATGCCTGGGCGCGTGCGCAGGGCATCGAGGCCGACCAGGACGGCCGGCTGCCCGAGTGGGCCGAGGACGCCTACATCGAGATCACCGACGACGACATCGACGACATCCTCGCCCGGTTGCCAGCGCCTCCGCCGCCGGCCTATGTCTGGCTGGACGAGACTCCCGAATGGCAGGCCTGGCACCGAGCGCAGACTCACGCGTTGATCTGGGTCGGCGGCGTCGACCCGGCCGAGGTGTTGGCTCTGTATCCCGCCGCCGAGCCCCTCGGCGAGCATCGGCTCACCGATCTGGTCGAAGAGGGGGACGGCTGCGGGCTCGCGGGCGGCGTCCGGATCGGCGACTGGACCTTGCTGTACCTGCCAGGCGATTGGCGATTGGCCTCGGTGGACTCGGTGAGACAAGCGCCGCGCATCAGCCGGGAGTTGCGCGCCGACGTCGTGGTGTTCTGGCAGATCGGGTCCTTCCGCGACCGGTTCGGCTACGCCCGCGACGGCGACCTCAAAGTCGAGTTCGAGCCGCTGTTCCTCGGCGGTCGGCACGGCAGCGAACCGGACCTGCTGACCGAGCAGATGAGCCAGGCCGGCCTGCTGCCGGTCGTCGATGGCGACCCGCCCGACCACTCAGACCTCAGGGCCTTGGAGGTGGCACGCCTGATCACCGGCGTCCACATCACCCCCCAAGTGCTCAACGGCCGGTTCCACTGGGCGCTCATCCCCGCCCACAACAGCCCCGGCCACTGACACCGGTTCGCCCCGCGGCACTGACGATAATTCGCCGCTCAACAGATCGATCGCGTTGATCAGATCGGTCATGCTGCGCTGCGCGGCAGCGTCCGTACGGCCACCCGTACGGAGCTCGCATGACCGACCTTCTCTCCGGTCCCCTCCTCCTCGACGCCGACGGCCGGATCCGCATAGGCGTCCGGGCTGGCGTCCAGGGCGGTCCCCGAGGAGAACGGGACGACCGTCCCGCCAGCAGCATGGGCACCGGCCTGGTCATCGGCCGTGAGGCTGGCCGCCGGGAGAGCGTCCGCGGCGGGCAGGAACACCTGGGGATGCCGGGGCGGCCATAGCCGCTCAGACCGGCTCGGGCGAACAAGGCTGCGGCCCCTAATGTGGGTTGTTCCAACCCGACGTTCGTGCCGATCCTCACCTACGACGCGACCGCCAACCCGAAGGTCAAGGAAGTCGCCCAGCACATCTACGACAAGCAGCAGCCTGTCGCCGACGGCGGACTTCCCTCACCATGGGGCATTCCTGTCGGCGGGGACCCGCTGACCCGGACGCAGGACAGATCCCGGATCAACAAGAACCGGCGTACCGCGTGTAAGGGCGTTCCTCCCAGCTGCGACGAATGGCCGCTGGCCAGCAGCCGCGAGGGTGTCCACACCACGCCGGTCGGCGACTGGAGCGCCAGAACGGTCCCGGCCGCATCGAACAGGCCGCAGGGCGGCATCACCAGCGTCTTCTGCCGCGGCAACCGGCACGTTATTGCTAATACCCGGTAACAGCTCTGCTGGGCGGGCGGAGGTCCAGCCGTGTTCGGGTCGCGTGAGGCGGATCTCTGCTCGGTACTGGGACGGGCTTCTGTCAGGCTGATCGGGTGACTGGGAGTGGATCGGACCCTGATCGGTTTCGGGATCGGCGGGAACGCAAGTACGGGTACGACTTCATCGACGAAGTGCTGGTGCGCTGCCCCAAGTGCGAGGGCTGCGCTGTCGTCATGCCGCACCCTGGGGCGTCTGAGGACGCAGAGGCGACTTCGGCTGGGTTCATGAACTCCCGTCGGCGCTTGCGGTGTAAGGCGTGCGGCTTCTTCAGGGACGAGACGGTCAACTCCGCTGCCGTTGGAGGCCCGGTTGACCCCTACTTCCAGCGGCCGGTCTGGTTGCAGGCGAGCTGCTGCGGAGATGCGCTGTGGGCCTATAACGTCCGACATCTCGATCTCTTGGAGGCCTATGTGGGCGCGAAGCTGCGCGAACGCGGAGATCTTGTGGCGGGGGCTCCGGCAAGCCTGGTGGAGCGCCTCCCCACGTGGCTCAAGACAGCCAAGAACCGGGCCGAGGTCTTGAGGACGATCAGGCGTTTGCGTTCGACGTTGCCCGCTGAGGAATAGGGGGGAGATCACGGGGCGTCCCTGCCCTCAGGCTGGCTTTCAGAGCTGCGCAGGCTCTCCTGCACGGCTGCGAGGGAGACGAAGGGGCCGTTGCTGCCCAGTTCGTTCGGGGTGGGGCCGGCTGGCGTAGGGGTGTTGGCGAGGCGTTCGGCGAGTGCGGCGACGGCGTCGCGGTCGCCTTCGAGGGCTTGGCGTTCTTCTTCGGTGAGGTCGAGTTGTTCGAGCATGCCGTCGATGCCGTCCTTGACGGCTATTAGTTGCCCTGCGTGGGATTGTTTGGGCGGGTAAAAGGGGCGGCGGGCGCAGGTGAGCCGGTGGGGGCACTTGGCGAAGAAGTCGTAGGTGCAGTAGCCGTCGCCCAGGTCGTAGAACTTCCACGGCTGCCCGCCCCCGGCGGCGCCGGACAGGATGCTTTCGCGGTCGATGAGGACTTCGATGGTGCGGACATTACGGGCGAAGTAGTCGGCCTTGCGGTAGGCGGCGGTCAGGGTGCGTTGCAGGATCGCGCCGTAATGGCGAGTGCTGGAAGGGTGTTTGTGTCCGAGCCATTGCTGCAAGTCAGCCAGTGAGAGTGGCTCGCGGGCGTTGAGTAGCTGGGTGGCGATGGTGGCGCGGGCGCGGTGGCTGGTGAGTGCGCCACGTGAGTCGGCTTCGGGGATGCCGGCCTTGCGGCAGAGGGCGGGCAGGATGTGGTCGTTGAGGTAGGCCCGGCCGATGACCTGCCCGCAGTGGCAGAACAGGTGCTGGCGCTGCCGCCCGGTCTTGCGGCCGGTGACGTCGGGTTGGGGGGAACGCACCTGATCGATCGCCGACCACATGCGCACCGAACTGGTCACCGACGCGCTGGCGGCCGCGGCCCGGACCCGGGGCGGGAGCCTGGACGGGGCGATCTTCCACAGTGACAACGGCGCCCAATACTGCAGCGCCGCCTTCGCCGCCGCCTGCGCCCGGCTCGGGGTGACGCGCTCGCGGGGCGCGGTCGGATCCAGTGCCGACAACGCGGCCGCCGAAGCCTTCAACGCCACCCTCAAACGCGAGACGCTGCAAGGAGCGCCCGGCTGGCCCGACACCCGCGCCGCCAGCCCGGCGGTGTTCAGCTGGATCACCCGCTACAACACCCACCGCCGCCACTCGGCACTCGGCCAGACCACACCCGTCAACTACGAGAAAACCACAGGTAGCCTGCCTGCTGCCGCATGAAACCAGTGTCCATGTTCAAGGGGAAACCCCCATGAACCGGTTACGCAGCGGCTCAGCTTGCACGGTCTGCAGAATCGTCTGCCAGTCCCATTCGTTGGGGATCCACGGTGCCCGTTCCACTCGCCGGACCAGCCCCTGCTGCGGGCTTCGCCCGCGCCGTCCGGACTGTCCACGGCGCACCGGATTGCGTTCCCGCAGCTCGTCTTCGACCAAGAACTCATGGAACGAACAAGCTGCGATCACGTGCTGCTGGATCGTCGCGTTCGACAGCCCCGAGCCGGAGTCCAGATGCACGAGCTTGGCGGCACGCGGATTCGGTCGGTCGTGCATATCCCCGATCCACGCCGCCACCACGTCCGCGCGGACCGTCAGCGGATCAGCGCCGACCAGCACGCAGAACCGCAAATGGTCCTCGACCGCGCGCCCGTACGCCTCGATCGTGTTCGGCGCGCGCCCGATGTTCGCCGTGAACTGCAGCCACCGCCGAGCATGCTCATGCCCGGCCACCAGCGGGAACCTGTCTCAGTTGATCAATGTCATGGACGAAGAACGTAGATCACCCAGATTCCAAATGAGGATCATCGACGGCGATGTGTTCTGGGTCCGTGCCATCGCGGACACGGGTGCGAAACCCTGGTAGGCATGAACCCTCCTGCTGATCCCCGTGCGCTGACCGTGACGGCGCAAGAGGGCCAATACCACATCGAGGCGGCGGCCGATCGAAACGATCCCTGGCCGCCGCCTCGTGATGGGCTGACCACCGGCGAAGACAACTGGGCCGCGGTGCTGACCGGCACCGAGTGGGGGCCGGTGACGGTGCACCTGCAAGCGTTGCAGGCCCCGTCGGCCCACATCGCCCCCTCCTGGGAGATGATCGCCGAGAGGGACCTGGTCACCGCCACCGGCATCGTCGAAGTGCGCAGCATCTACCTGGACAACGCCGCCGCCCGGCTGGCGCTGACCCCCGGCCGCTACCGGCTGCGCATCCATGTTCGCGGCCGTGCCCTGGCCGCCCCCTACAGCGTGCTGGAGACGCCGCTGGAGACCCACCTGATCCAGCTGTGGCCCAACCCCACCGCCCAAGACCCGGTACTGCTGACCGGACCAGACCAGTACGCCGAGCAAGGGCCAGAAGCTGTCGGCTCCGCCCCGGCGGCCGTCGCTGACGCTCCCTCGTTGTCGGTCGCCGACACGGCGGCCGCCGTCAGCCAGGAGAACAGCGCGTTCGTGGAGCGGCTGATGGCCTACCTCGGCCACCAGTGCTCGGTCCGCCAGTTCCTGGTGGTCAACGCCCAGCCCCTGTCGCTGGACCTGGCCCGCCGCATGCAACACCTGCCGGCCGCAGGCAGCCGAGTCGTGCTGGTGCACGACGACCCCGACCTGCCCGACCAGTCCGCGCAGCCGTCACCGGAGTTGGAGACCGTGCGCGCCGACCTGGGCGACCCCGACCAGATCCTCGCCCAGGCCGCCACCAGACTCGATTTCGACGAACCGATCGCCGTCGTACTGCTGGCCGTCCTGCCGACGGTCGCCGACGACCAGCAGGCCTACCGGTATGCGCGAGTCTTCGGCGACCGGCTCCCCGAAGGCGGCTACCTGGCCGTCACCCACGACAGCTACGGCCACGCCGGCACCGAGCAGGACGACTCCCGTCGCTTCAGCAGGACGGGAAACCGCCTCAGGACTTACCAGCAGGTCTCGATGTTCCTGGGCGCGTTCGTGATGGTCGACGGCTTGGGCGGGATCGGCCAATGGGATCCCGCAAGCAGCAAGAACTACAAGATCCCAACAGCAGACGAATACCGGCTCGGCGGAGTCGGCCGCAAACCCGACCCGGCCTACTACCAACGCCTCATGCAGGCATACTTCCCCAACCAAAGGTAGGAAGGGATCGACAACCATCGGAACCAAGATCCGCGCTAGCGGGTCGCTGCGACTGATGCTGGAATGGCTTCGTCCTGCTGTGCCCGGGAGGCTGTCGGAGCAGGGCGGGCGCAGGTTCTGGGCGATGGCAGTGTCGATCGCGGTGGCATCGGACGACGCGACTCTGGGCGTAGACGATCTGCCGTCCAACGGGACGTAAGCAGGGTGGTCTTGATGCCGACCTGGCTGAGGCGACGACGGACGGCTTCCGGCGCCCCTTCACTCTGGAGCCTGGCGCCTGGTCAACCCCGACGGAACCACGGTCGGCACGGTGCGGCGGCGCCGATACGGCAGCCGCACCGAAGGGGACGCCACCAGCGGCGACCCCGACATCCGGCACTACCACCCGGTACCGATCACCCCGCACCCCAGCGACCCCGACCGCGGAATGGCGGATACCCTCCGGCGGGTGGCCTGGGCGCACCGGCCCGGAGGAGCGGCGGGCTGGTTCACTGCCAGATTCGCCCCTGGTGAGGGGTGATGGTGAGGGCGCCGGGGATCACCTTGTGGCGGGTCAGTCGTCGCCGGCGCTGGTAGGGCAGAACCGCTTTGACGGTGTGCCCGTCGCGATGCTCGACGACGACGTACACGATGGACTCGGCCTTGCCGTTCCCGACCGCCTTGGCCGAGGCCGCCACGGCGACGCACTGCAGGCCCTCGGCCTCGCGCCCCAGGTCCGCCCAGATCAACTCGAAGGCCTCGCCGACCTCCTGGGTGGCGGTGTGCCCGAACGCGATCTCCCGTTCCCCGCTGACGCGGTCGATCCGCACCGCGACCGGAGGGATGGGCTCACATTCCTCCAGCATGGTCTCAGCGGCGTGCAGGGCCAATCCGAGAGTGGTTTCGAGCTCTGTGCGGGCAGCAGAAGAGACGTCCGGGGGCCAGTGCGACATGGGGACAGGCTATTTGACCTGGGCATACGCGCTGCCATGAGGGGTTCACCAGTGCGCCGCCGGGCCGGGCGGCTGAGCTGGCCTCCCGCCGAGACCGCGCCGGACTTCGTCGGCCACGTCGACTCGGCCCGGCGGTGCGGATCGGGATCTGACGCGCCAACGGCTCCGCGGCGCGATGGAGGTCAAGGCCGGCTCATTCTGGATGGCCACTGCGCTGCTGTTGATCGACAATTGAGACATGTCGTCTGACAAGCGGGTTCTGGGACGCCAGCGGCGGCCGACGCAACGCTCGATAGGCACCTCTGTCGCTCAGGTGTGGAACGACGTCGGCCTGGCGCTTTTTCTGGTCGTTCTGCTCTTCCCCGCCGTGTTGTGGACGGTCGCGCTGCGGTGGCAGGCGATCGTGGTCTGGGGCGTGTGGGCGGGGCTGCTGGTCTACGCACGGCGGCGGTGGCGTGACCGGCCTGCACAGCAGGCATGGCTGCAGGGGACAACGCTCGTCGTGCGTCACCGGGGCCAGACCCGGCGCTGTGACCTGCCGACCACTCGCACTGCCACGTTGAGCTCGACCGCGGCCGCGCGAGGTGAGGCCGTCTTCCCCGTGCTGAACCTCCGCGACCGCGCGTCAGGAGCCAAGGTGCGCTGTGTGCTGCGCACCGAAGCGGGAGCACCGCTGGAAACAGACGACCTGCTGGCTGTGGCCGACGCGTTCGAAGCCGGATCCCCTTCCACCGAACCGGCGCAAGCGATGGCCGGCAGACTGCGCGAGATCGCCCGGTATGGCCGGGAGTTGAGCTCTTCAGAGCGCGTCGACTGGAACCGCCGCACCACCCGCTGAACGTGCTTCCCGTCGGCTGACCGACAAGCAACGCACTGGCTTCGCGTGCTTGAATCGGGCCGTCTTCTGCTCGCCGCTCGGCCAGTGCTGGAGCGATCATCGGGCGCCCACCAATCAAGTGGTCGAGCGGCATTGAACAGGACATAGAGTCATGCGGTGATCGTTCGTTCCCTCTGCCTTGTGCTGGCGCTCGGTGGGGTCCTTCCCGCCGCGGCGTGCTCGTCCTCCTCGCAGTCCACCGGATCGGCAGGATCACCGGCCCGCCGGCTCTTTCAGACTCTCCGGTGACCTTGGTGCGGTTGGCCGCCCGGGCTTCCTCGTGTGGGCGCACCCTGACCGGTACCGGTTTCGCCTACGCGCCCGATCATGTGATGGCCAGCGCCCATTCGGTGGCCGGTGCCACCGGTCCGATCATCGTGCGGACCGCCGACGGCCGCGACCGCCGCAGTAGCGTCGTCCACTTCGATCCCGACCGTGACGTCGCCGTTGTGCGGGTGCCGGCCCTGCCCAGCGGGCGCCTGGCGTTCAAGGGCCTGGCCGGCGGCGCGACCGGCACCCTCGCCCGCTACTCCGACGACACCGGCCCGGTCACCGGTCCGGCCAAGGTGGCCAACACCATGCTCGCCCGCGGACCCGACCTGTTCGGCCGAGGCTCGGTACGGCGCCGCGTCCACACAATCACCGCGGCGATCACCGCCAAGGACTCCGACAGCCTCCTGCTGCGCCCGGACGGCGCCGTCACCGCCATGGTCTTCGCCGCCGACCTCGACGACCGGTCGAACTCCTACGCCCTGACCGCTACCGAACTCACCCCCGCCGCGCGCCAAGGCCTGGCATCCACCATCACCGTTCCCACACCCCGCTGTACCACTTGAACCCCCGCGCCTCAGCACACGGCCTTCACCCTTGAGCGCGACAGCAACCGGGACAGCCAGCACTTCTTCAAAGGAAGCCGGAGTTCACGCGGATATGAATTCGCCTCATTGGTAGGGGAGATGCTGAGTTCGTTCTCCCCACCGAGGCCAGAACGGCATTGGCAAGCATCCCACCGGAGCCTTGCCCCACTCCTGCTTCACTCGTGATCCATCCGGCAGGGTGACCACGGCTTGGACTCGGCCGGGTACTTTCACCGAGTACACCTGACCGGCGATGAGCGCCTGAACGACCTTCTCCATGAACTCCAGGTCCTGCCAGGTTCGCTCCAGTTCCCAGCGCACCGCGCCGGCATCGAGCTGGAAGATGAGGTCGCCCCGGTAGATCCACATGAACCCGAGCGCGCCGGGACGTGCGGGAGTGACCCATGCCATCCACCAGTCATCAGCACCCTGGTCATCCCCGATCTCGGCAACCGCCCCGAGTTGATCCTTGAGTCGACCCAGCAGGTCTCGCAGCCGAGCCCGCGTTTCCTCATCACTCAACTCTGTCACTTGCGTCTTGGCCACAGCGGCACCCTAAACGCCCTCAACACGACCTGATCATCCAGGTGACTGCAGGCCCCGTGAGGCCACAAGCCACGTTCTGTGCGGGTCGTGATGTTGCGGCGGCCGAACGCCCAACGGACGCTGGATGTCGTCCTGGACCGGGGGGCTCCGGGCATGATCGGCGCGGTCCCCAGGGCGATCTCTGCACTCCGGCGGACGCTGCCAGCCCATAGGCTTCCGGCGTGTCTGCTGAACGATCTTCCAAGAGCAAGTTCACGCCGATCGAGGAATGGGGTGATGTCTACGGGTTCCTCGACCAGGTCCGCGCTCGCCCGGGCATGTTCGTGCGGCATGGCTCCCTGAGCGAGTTGGAGACCCTGCTGGCGGGGTACTCCATCGCGCTGGTAGTCCATGGGATCGACGAGCCTCAGGTCTTCACCGCCAACGGCTTGTTCGCCCACTGGCTGGCGCAGGAGTTCGGCTGGCCCATGGTGCTGGGCTGGGCGGTGGCGATCGAAGCGCGTGCCGGCCAAGAGCCCGCACTGGAGGTGTTCTTCCGGCTGGTCGACGACTTTCGCCCCATCGCTCCGGGCCTGACCCTCCCAGACCATCCCCCGATCCCGAACACCTTTGAGTGCGGCTGACCCGCGGCTTTGTGCCTGCGGTCCGCGTGCGGCCAAGGCGCGTCAACCGGTACGTCGACCGCTCTGCCACCGAGCCATGTACTGCACTCATCCTCAACGGGTGCAGTACGTTCTCAGGAACAGGGCTTCGGCCGGGTTGAGCAAGAGGTAGGCGCGGCTGTTGGGGTAGCGCTGGGGTTCGCCAATGCCGCCGACAACGAGCCCTTCTCGCTCCCGTGCCTTGATGCGGGCGAAGCCGACCGCGTCGATCATCTCCTCGGGATCGGTACGGATGGACAGGCCGTGCAAGGCGAGCCGGCCGCCGAGAAGATCCAGCCAGGACAGGAACGAGGTCTTCCATTGCGTGTAGGAACTGCTGGCACGCTTCCGGATCTCGTCTTCGAAGATCTTCAGCGCCCAGGCGGGATCGCGCATGTCCTTGATGGAGTGCTTGAGGACACGCAAGAACACCCCGGTCAAAGGTGCTAGATCGCCTTCCTGGTCACTGATCGCAAGAGCGTGGATGTAGCGGCTTCGGTCTCCGGAGACGCGAATGATGACGGACGGCAGGCCGGCACCGCCCACGATGATGTTGGCGAGCAGGCGGGCGACGCGTCCGTTGCCGTCCTCGAAGGGATGGATGTGCGCCAGCCATGCGTGGACGGTGGCCGCAGCCACGACCGGAGGCAGCAACTGCTCCTGCCTGATCCCGGCGAACCAGTCGGTGAGCTCGCCCATCGCACTGGGCGTGTCGGACGGCGCGAAGGGGATGTGCTCTGCTCCGGAGATCTGGTTGCACCACATCTTGTAGCGGCCCGCGCTGTGATGACTCCCCATGATCATTCGGTGCATGCCGCGAATGTCGTGCCCGGTGATCGGGCGGTCAGAGCCACGCATGATCGTGTCGGCCAGGGTCTTGGCGCCGTGGAGCTGCAGGAGGTCGAGCGTCCGGCGATCGGATCCGATGGTGTTGATCAGCGTGAAGCGGGTGAGCTCGGCTTCAACGGCGGCCGCGTCTTTGCTCCGCAAGATCTCTGCCGTGTGGGCGATCAACTCAGGTCCAAGTCCTTCGACGCGGTTGCTCTCGTGGAGTTCGCGTACCCGGTGGGCGCTGCGCAGCGAGTTGCCGAGGTGCGTCAGGTTGCGGAGAGCTGCTCACGCGCTGAGAGGGCATCAGAGGTGATCGTCTGGATGTTCGCGAGCATCGACTGAACCCGATCCCGGCTCTCTGTGAGTTCGGGAATCGAGTATGGCGACCCGCCCAGACCGCTCTTGAGCTGAGCGACTGTCCAGTTGGTGCGCAGCCAATCGCTGCTCACTGGCCTAACCATGCGATCAGTGTCCCGCTCGCGACGGCCTGACGTCGCCGGAATTTCCACTTCTCGACAGGAACAAGGGTATGGCGGACGCCCGTTCGCCCGGCCGGTCACGTGGCGTTCGGTGCGGGAATGGGCAGTCGGTTCTTGTGCGGTGAGCAGCTGGAGCGCAGGCGACGTCGCCCAATGCGACCTGGCAGCACGCCGCCGCACCTGACGAGCTCGCAGGGCCCCGGGCTGCTCCCGGTGGCGGCGTGAACGCTGATCTGGATGAAGTTCAACCGCCATCCGAGCAGCCCAGCGGGCGCCTGACCGGCGGGCGGCGGTGGCGCGTGTCCACCTATCCGCCCAACGGCTGCTACGTGGCCGAGCGCCACGCCGCAGATCCTCGCCACCGGGGCGAACGCACCCAGCGCCACCTGTAGGGATGCGGCCCTGGTAAGGCTCGGTGATCGAGTGGTCTGTATTCGGCGAGTGCTGTCACTGTCTGTGGCCTTCGCTGAGTTCGACGCGGTCAGGCGGCTGCCGCCGCTGAACGCGCTGGTCAGACCTCGATCTACTGGCGCGTACGCTGCCGGCGTGAGCGAGAAGATCCCCGACGAGCTGATCGACCTGGTCAAACTCAAAGCCAGGTTCTTGTGGGCCGAGCGGCAGTACGCCTAGACCGGGAGCCCTGAGGCGCGGCAGCAGGCGTGGAAGACCATGCAGGCCACCGCCGCGGCCATCCACCAGCAGATGAAGGCCTTCCCCAAGCCGTTCGAGACGCGCATCAAGATGACCCGGTGGCGCACCGGTTCGTCGCCCACCACGACAAGATCAGGGCCTGGTGGACCGCACAGGGCCACGCCGCCTTCCAGGGCCGGCTCCGCAGAAGATCCAGGCCGCCTATCTCCAAGAGCACCCCGGCGACGAACCGACGGGCTGAGCTGGCAAGGTCGGCAACCGGTGAGCGTCCCGCGCAACGCCCCGGTCTGCGCGGTCTTGTCCGCAGAGTCGGCCTTCGGGCCGTAGCAGCGCTGCCCGTTCCTATGGCCGAGAGGAGTAGTCCTGCGAGCAGCAACCGAACGACCAGCCGCGATCAACAGGCCGGTCGGGCTCCTTGATGTGACTGACCGTTCGGTTGCTGGTCAGGCCCTACTAGGACGTGATGCGGTAGCCGCTGACCCAGGGGCCGATGCTGCGGTAGCCCTCCCAGTCGACGGTGATCGAGTATCCGGTGCAGTTGTGGTGCTCCCACAACTCCACCCTGCGGGCCCGGTTCTCGGTGCGGGCGGACCTGATCTTGTCGTTCCAGCCGCTACCGACGTAGCGGCAGGCGCCGATGTTGCCGTCCAGCCAGGCGTGAGGACCCGAAAAGCCCGTCTGCGTGAAGACGTGGATGCCGCGGACCGCGGCCGCCTGACGGGCGGAACCCGCAGAGGACGCCTGAGCCGGACCGGCCGCCAGGGCCGGCACCAACACGGCCGCGGCACCGACGGCACCGACGACCTTCAGCTTCACCACATTCATGTGCTCACCTTCCCGCCGAGAAGGGAGCAGGCGGGGTCTACCTGCGTACGCTGCGACATGACGTCGCTCCTTTCGTCGCGCCCTTGCTCTTTGAAGGATGTCCGCCGCAGACCGGCCCTGTCTTTCGCGTGCGCGCACCCCCCTTTAGCCCGCGTGCACTGTTTGACGGCGCTCCTGAACAGCGGACCGGGCGCCCTGATTCGCAGAACGAGAACTGGCTCCAGAATTCGCCCAGTCCGCGAGTGGCCTGCACCTCGACAAGGGCGCGATCGCCGAGCCCGAGATGCCGGGTGACTTCCGGCAAGGTTCTTAGCGAAAGTCAGAACCACTGGAGAGCTGCCCGTCCCGAAGTGGGGCGCCGGTAAGGAACCTGTCACGGGCCCCAAAGCAGAAGATCGATGCAGGTGATGGGCTGCACACGCGGCCCGTCCTCCGGCCGGAACACCTGATCCAGATATGGCCGCTGACCTGACGATCGTGCTCCGCCTCACCTGCACGCACCCGGCCCGATGAGCGCGGCGTATCGTTCCTGACCCGCTCTGGAACGGTTGGTCTCCCGGAACAGGCGGCCGAACACCCGAAGCGGCCTCGCGTTCCGCGTGAAGGGTTGTAGCTGGATCGTTTCCTATTCCACCTGACATCTGCCGATCCAACGAGGTTCGATCGGTGGTGTCGGGCCGGAGGATCTGAGGCGGTTGGGTCTTCGGTGCCGGCGAGTCGGCTGCTGCCCTTGCCCGGCTGGGAACAGCCCGCCGGGTGGGGGCGGGGTTACGGGGATGCGGCATGGGTCGTGAGATGAGGGCGGTGGCGCGGGGCCTGCCGCGGGCGGTGTCGGTGTCGGTGTCGGGGCTGACGGTTTCAGTGGGGGGTCACCGTCAACCAGGTCCTCAACGGCGGAGACTGGAACCTGCTGGCTTTGGGCGTGGTGGTCCCGCTCGGGGTCGGGGCGGAGGTGCTGAACCAGTGGCTGTGCCGCCGGGACGCCAGAGCCGCCCAGCCGGCCCCGGTTCTTCGGTACGGCTTGGCCCGCGCCGATGGCAGCCCGAAGACGTTCGCTGAACTGGCCCCCGGTGAGCTCGGTGTCGAAGCCAACCGGTACGGCGCCGCGGGTGAGGCCGTCTACCTCAACCGAGACGCCGACACCGCTTTGGACGAGGCGTTCGCCCACGCGACCAAACGCATCGTGGTCGTCCGTGGTCCCCGCTTGGCCGGCACCACCAGCGCCCTGGCCCAGGCCGCTCAGCTTCACCTGCCCGGCCACCACGTGGTCGGCCTGGTCAACGACCCACGCCTGCCGCTGACCGCCCTGGTCCAGTGCGCTATCGGCTGGAGCCGCCACGGGCAGGGCGCGCTGCTGTGGCTGGACGGACCGATCGACGGCCTCACCCAGCATCGCTGTTGACGCGCTTCCCCAGAACCTGTGGATCCTGGCCACGGTCGATCCCCACCGGCTCGACCCCGCCGACATCCCGCACGAGGTCGGACGGTTCCTGCACCAGCACGCGACCGTCATCGACATCGGCCGCATCAGCCCCGACGAATGCCACCGTCGACTCACCAAATGAGATGTCGTCTAAACCCCGAGGCCAGCGGTGTCCCCGCACTCACATCAGGGGCCGTGAGCGCCGCTTGCCGCCCCTTCGAGCGGCCAGGCCCTACCACCTCGGTCTTCATTCCGTCTACCTGGGCTCTCTTTGACGAGGCATCACCGAAGGATTCATCGCGTTCACCCGTCCGGTCTTCCCCTTGCCCGGTTGCTCCCCAGGACGGAACCGAGGCCCTTGGGCGTTTCCCCCGAGCTTCACACCCCTGCGAGCAGGACCCACAGACGCATGTCGGGGCAGGGACCGATCTCGAACACTGACCGGGAACTACGCATCCGGCATAACCGGCCTCCAACCTGCGAGTTCACTCGCAATGCGCGACTTTCGTGTCGCACCCCTGAGAACGTACTGCACCCAAGTTATTTTCCGGCAACTCCTTAGCCACGCCGCCAAGTGCTGTGAACAGGGCCGGGATCTGCTGGACCCCGGCCCTCGCATCCACGCTGCCCTCAGCCTCTACTGCATGGCGTGCTGCGGATCTGGAACCAGTCCAGTGTCCACTTGTTGCGCCATCCGGTGCCGTCCAATGATCCGGTGCCGTTGATGTGGGCTGTGGCCCATTCCTTGGTCTTCTTCAGGCCGAGGCAGGCGGTCAGCGTGCCGGCGTTGTCGCCCTCGGTCACCGAGACGGTGATGTCTCCCTGGAAGGACGAGCGGTGCTTGCTGACCAGCTCATCGGCTCTGGACTTTTGATCTGTTCGGTCGGCAGGCTGCGCCAGGGCGGCGATGTCTGCTGCCTGGCCTTCGCGAGCGGCACGGATGAACGTGGTGATCAGGTCTTTCGGCCCGTCGTCGACCTTGGAGGTGAAGGTCACCCCTTGTGGTGTGGGCTGGCCGCATCCGACGGTGAGCAGGACCGTGAAGAGCGTGACGGCCAGGCTGCTGCGCACTAGTTTCCTGTTCAGCGCCAGACCCCCGCGTATCCGATGTGGAGACTGCTGTCCTGCTTCATCGTCGTCCATACGGGCTTGTCGACCATGGGGCCCTTGCCGTGATGGGTGTAGTACAGGTTCCAGGGCTTGTTCCCCGTTTTGCGGGTGAGGATGGCCATGTGGCTGTGGACATTGCTGCCTCGTTTGAAGTACATGATGTCGCCGACGGTCACTTGCGGGTAGGTGGCGCGCCAGGTCAGCCCCTTGCGCCTGGAGTTGAAGTGATCCAGGTGGTTGACCACCGCCGACCAGCTGTAGGAGTTCACCAGCGTGTTGTTGCGGCCGACGCGCTTGGTGAACCAGTAGCGATTGTCCTTACGGTTGCTTCCGTAGATCGGCCGGACGCCGCCGCCCCACCGCATCGCCTTGGAGACGAAGTTGGCGCAGTCGGTGCCGTAGTCCCACCGGACACCGACGTTCCGCTTGGCCCACTGGGCGATCCCGCCGCGATTGACCCGCAGCGTCGCTCTGCTCTGCGGTGCGCCGCTCGCAGGAGGCGCCTCCTCCATGGTCGGGACCGGCATGGGGTCGGCGGCTTCCAGCTTGGCTTGTTCCTCGGCTGTGTAGGCGTTGATCTGGCCGAGGTCGGCGCTCTTGGGATCGGTGGCGCTGCCTTGGTAGGTCTCGGTGAGGGTGGGAAGTTCAGCGGTGCTCATGACGCGGGTCTGGGAGCGCGAAACCTGCACCGGAGGGTCGGGGAGCTGGAAGATGTACTCGCTCATGTCGTGGTAGTCGCTAGTGGTCTGCGACTCTTCCGGAGTGCCGATCTCGTTTCCGTAGACGATGTGGCCTTCCAGCTTGGCGTGCAGCACGACCCGGTTCTGCTCGGGGAGGTGGACGGCCAACGCCTGGGTCATCTTGATGTCGTTGCTGAGCTGCGCGGCCTTCTTGCTGGCTCCGAACTCGCGGGTGGCGACCAGGTCGTTTTGTTGGGACTGCAGGAGGGCGTCAAAGGAAGCGGTCGCCGGCGCGGCGGTGCCATCTTCACCACCTTCGCCACTGTCGGCTTTTGCTTCCATAATGGCTTCGCGGCCGCTGACGTACTGTTCGACCGCGGTCAGGTACCGGGCCGCGCCGCCGGGAACCTGGGCCACTGTGACGGTGCCTGTCTGGGCCCACGGCCCGGTTCCTTGCGCGTTGCGCGCTCGCACCTGGAACCGGTAGGTCGTGCCATTGGCCAGCGCATTGACGATCATCGTTTTGTCCTGCGTCTGCCGGGTGGCAAGGACATGGCCACCCGCGTCCAGGATCTGGACTTCATAGCCGGTGATGGCGACGGGCGCCTCTTCGTCCTGACCTGAGGAGCGGACGTTGGCAGTTCCGACATCCTCAGGACCGGACCAAGCCAGCAAGGCTCCGCTTTCACCCCCGCGAGCGGTGAATTCCCTGGGCGCGCTGGGAAGCCCCGCCGGGACGTAGTCCACCGTCACGGTAAGGGGCGCGTCGGCGCCATAGGTCAACTCGGGTCCGGCAGCAGCGGACTTGAGGAGCAGGCCATCGTTGTGGTCAGGCTGCTCGACCCAGTCCTGGGCAGGCACACTCAGATCAATTCTGGCATCGTCGGCGGCGGTCTGGGTCAGCACCTCATCGAAGACCATCTCGTTCAGCTCCGCGCCCGTCGCTCCGGCCGGCACCTCGATGAGAGGCTGGTGAGCGGCGAGCTTGAGACCGGCGGGAGGCTGCACGCCGCCGACCGGGCGCCCCAGGTTGAGCACGGCCGAGTCCACCCGGGCACCCGCGGGCAACGCGGAAAGGTCGACCTTCACCAAAGACGTCCTTTCGGCGCCCCCGACCGTCACGGTGCTGCTTTGCGCCAGCGGACACGGCTTGCCCTCACATGCGGTCGCGCTGGCTGAGGTGTTCCAGACCGAGATCTTGTCCGCGGACAACGTGATCGACTGAGTGGCCGGTCGCGGCTCGTCTTCGGAGACGGGGATCTTCAGCGTGGTCAGCGGCGACTTGGCCGCGCAGACCTTTTCCACGCACGCCTGGAGTTGCCAGGTGTAGGTGGTGCCGGGTTTGACCAGGCCCTCGGGCACTCGCAGGGAGACCCGTTGTTCGCTGGCGACGGTGCCCGTGCCCAGCGGGCTGGGGCCGATCGGCTTGCCAGCGCTGTCGTAGAGGAAGAAGTTGCTGGTCACCTCGTTGCCGGACGGCCTGCTGACCGCACCTGACAGCACCGGGGCCGCGGGATCGTCGACGTTGGCCGTCAGGCCCGCGGGCACGTGCGCTGCGTCCACCACGATGCGCTTCCAGCCCGACCACGCGCTGAGCGCGCCTGCGTTGTCGGCCTGGACGCGGAACCTGTAGACGCCCGGGTTCTGCAGGGCGGCGGTGGTCACGCCGGCGGGTTGGCCGGACGGCACGTTCTTGGCCTGAAGCGTAGTGGTCTTACCGGGGGTCTTCTCGTTCTCGATCTGGAAGGTGTAGGTCAGGGCGGCGCCGTCCGGGGACGAGGCGGTAGCCGTCAGCCTGGGCGTGGCGCTGGTCACCGTGGTCGCCACCGCCGAGACCGATCCGGCCGGAGACGCACCGAGCGTAGCGGGGGTCGTCGGCTTGTTGGTGTAGACGACCTTCAGGTAGGCAGTGTCGGCGAAGCGCTTCCACGAGGTCATCGATTCCTCGTCCTCGGCGCGCAGCCCGAAGGTGATGGTCCCGTATTCCTTGCCGATGGCGCTTTGTACATGGGACAGCAACTCTGGGCCGTTGAACTCCACCGGCGTTTTGGCGCAGTGCGCCATCGACCGGCTGGTGATGTAGCGGTCGTCGCTCCAGTTCACGCTGCCCTTGGTCGTCTCCCACGTCGACGATGAGGTGATTGCCGAGCCCCGGTAGAGCCGTACCGGAGTGGGAGCGGGAGTCGAGGCCGCGCATCCGAAGGCGTAGGTCTCATAGACCCCGAAGGTAGCCGAGTCGAAGGTGCGGCCCTTCAACGCGGGGATGTCCATGCGGTACAGCAGCCGCTTGGTGTGGGTCTTGGTGCAGGACGGGTCCTTGGCGACCTCGCAGCGCCCCAGGCCTTCGCTGCTCTTGCCGCTGAATCGGTAGAACGACTCAGTGGGATATCCCGAGGAGACCATGGTGTAGGAGTGCGGAGCGGTGGTGCTCCACACCGGGTCGATGTACACCGGGAACCTGGTGCCGGCTGCGGTGAGCCATCGCTGGTCGGGGACGAGCGCGAGCGAACCGGCCTTCACCTCCGTGCCCAAAGCAGAGATCTTCGACCCCTCGGTTGGAGCTTCCGCCGCCTCCGGACGCGGCTCGGCGCGCAGCAGACCCTGCGCAGCGTTGCCCGAGGAATCCCACATCAGCGGTGGCGGGGCCTGGAAGACTTCCTTGCCGTCGGCGGCGACCGCTGTCAGCGCGCCAGAAGCTGCCTTCTTCACTGTCAGCCCGGCGGTCGCGACCTTGAACGCCAGACGCGTCAGCCGCGGGTCCTTGGCGGCCTGGGCGGAGCGGACGATCAAAGTGTGGGCGAAACCGTCGGTCTCGGCGCGCACTTGGAGATCGACGCCGGAGCCCAGCACACCCCGGTATTCCACCGTGTCCTCTGCGATCAGGGGTTTTGGCAGCGTCCCAGGCCAAAACAGCTCAAGACGCTTGCCTTCGCGTTCCATCTCCACCAGTGGCGCCTGGGCACCACCACCGGAGAAGCGCAGAGCCGCGGTCGCCGCCTGAGGGACCACGCGATCGCCTTGCCAGCGCAGGCGCGAATCTGCCGGGATCCAGTCAGGACCCCGCCGCACCCTGACCGGCCGCACATGCTCCAACTGCTCGAAGCGGCCATCGGGCAAGGCCGTCACCGTGCTGTATTCACTACGGCGCGACTCGATCTCCACTGGCTGGCCCGTCTGTTGAGCCGTGGTCAGGGCCTTTTCCTCAGGCGTGTCCTGTAGCACTAAAGGCGCTGCTCCCGCGCTGGCGGCAGGCGCCAACGCTCCGGCCACCACCATGGCGGCCACAGCCGCCGAGCGCCATCTCCGCACCCTTACCTCCTGTTGACTTATGCAGTCAGGGAGGTTATGGGCCTTATGGGGCACTTATGCCTGAAAACCACTGTTCGGGTGGATCGTTATCGCGTCTTGACAGCCAGACGCACGCCACAGCCCCCGACAGGCAAGATCACCGGGTCCCCGCCGGCCCTGGTGGCTGACCCGGGACCTCATGTCGCTTCGCCGCTAGTCGCAGAGAATTGATCAAGAAACTCGCGGTAGTCGGCGTAGACATAGATCTTCCCGCAGATGATGCAGCGCGCCTGGCCGCAGGGCCAGCACCGGTATCGAAGCAGCAGGCGGAACCGCTCGCAGAACCAGCCCGTGGCGCTTGTCCTTTGGCAGGTTGCCGCGGGAGCAGGACCAGATATTGGGCCAGGCACGCCGAGGAGATCTACAACTCGCCCGGTTGAGCACCCACTGAGCTAATTCCATCCTCAGTTGGCCTGGTGGCGGAGGGTGAGGATGGCCGCCACGATGGCGGTCAGGCGGCTGGGTGAACAGCGGGCCTTGCGCAGGATGTGCCATTGCTTGAGGGTTGCGGCGCCGCGTTCGCCCAGAGCACCGATCTTGGCGGGGTAGCGGTTGAACAGCTTCTTGCGTTTTCCCGGCTTGCGACGCTTCTTGCGCTTGTAGGGGGTGCCGATCGCGCCGCCTGCGCCGACGTAACCCTTGTCGGCGTAGCAGGCGATCGCCCGGGTGGTCAGGCCGGTGATGATGCCGTGGTCGCGGGCGGCGGTCAGGTCGTGGGTGGAGCCCGGCAACGCCGGCGACGCCCAGATCAGCTCGCCGTGCGGGCCGGTGATGAACTGGATGTTCATCCCGTGCCGCCGATGCTTTCCCGAGTAGTGCAGCCGGTCGTTCACCCCCGACAGGCGGTCGGTGGCCACCAGGGTGCCGTCCAGGATGACGTAGGCCTTGCGTGCCGCGATCCGTAGGGCTTGCCGCAGGTCAGGTGCCAGTTCGGCGAGCAGGTCCACGACCTCGGTCACGTACCGGTGGGCGGTCGCGGCACCGATACCGAACACCGCCGCCAGGCCGGCGAAGGTCTCGTTGCGACGCAGACGCACCAGCACCAGCAGCGCCTGACGGGCCCGCGGCAGCCGTCGCCACCGTGACCCGACCCGGCGGCGATGCCTGCGGATGAGGTCGGCCACCAACGTGCGGGCCGAACGAGACAGATCGAGCGCAGCGCGATAGAACAGCATCGGAGCTCCTGGTGGTCAAGATCGTCGCAAATCTCGAACTACCAGGAGCTCCCTGCATGCCGGTTACGCCGCGCGGGCCGCAACCGGGCCGTGACCAGCGAGATCAAGATGGAATCGGCTCAGTGGGTACGCAAGCGGGCAGGTCGGCGTGAACGGAGGCGGCACCTATTACATCGGCCTGGTCGCACCCCAAGGCATGCAGTCCCGTGATTTCCAGGTCGACCTCGGCGTTCATCAGGGGCCTGGGGACATCGTGGCGACCCTCGTCGCCTGGAAGCAGATCGGCAAGCGGTGTGGTCCCGACCAGCCCTGGATCAAACCCGACCGATACGGATTGTTCGATGTGAAGCTCGGTGGGGAGTGTCCCAGGACCACCCTGGTGATCACCAACATCAATCCACGATCCCATTGCGTGGTCACTTGGCTGACCGTGTTCAAAGTCAACCGCTAGCACTAGCATCTGGCTCAAGCACAAACGGACGGCTCCCAGCCGGTACAAAGCCCCTGGGAGCCGTCCCGTCATCGGAAACGGTCTCATGCGCCAGAACTGGCAGAACCTTGGATGCGTACTCGTGGCCTTGCTGTTCCTTTCACTGCCGGTCGGTTGCGCCTCCCTGATGTGGCTGGGGAACCACGGCGATAAGGATGGCAGTGATGTTTCCTTTACGGTGGTTAATAAGAGCCAGCACGCCGTGCGCATGAAGATCCATAGACGTCCTCCCGGCGGTGGCGATGGGTGGTGTTGGACGAAAGGAACTACATGCCCGCCCGGCACCCGAACCCCCGACTGGGAGATTCCCCCTGGCGGAGGAGAGGGATTCCTGGGCGAGCAGTGCGGGCCCACCTCCACTTCCAACGAACGCTATATCTATGCGGAGACCAAAGACGGCCGCGCCGCCACCTATGGTCCACCACTGTGCCGAGGTTCCACCTGGCAGATCACCGAGGAGTCACTGCGCAAGGGCGTCAAACCTCAGCCTAGCCCGCCGCTCTGGAAACCCGAACCGGTGGACGAAAGCGCCAAGCCCACTCCCTGATCCCACCGCCAAGGCCGGACTCAGTGCCATGATCTAAAACACAACACCCTCGCTTGCAGGAGCCGTCATGGCCCACTCTGCCACCCCTTTCGACAAAGACACCGAGGATGTCCAGAAAGAGCGGAGGTCCGCAGCCAAGATTCTGCTCGGCTTCGGTATCTTCATCGTTGTCTTGCTTCTTGCTTCTTGCTTCTTGCTCTCCTGGCGATGCTGATTTTCGGACTACTCCCCGCCGCTGTGAGTACTTTTCTGTCGCTAGTGTCGACTTTCGTTGTGGCCGTGGCGTTCCTCGCCTGGTCCTGGCGCCATTGGAAGCGGGTCCGCTGATGAGCGCGCCCGCTTTGCCGGTACAGGTGGCCAAGGCCGACCTCGTCCGCTATGCCTCCACTCGCAGCGGCACCGCTGGCAGTTTTGGGTGGAGGCGCAGCGGCGAGGACTTCCGATGTGAGGCCTGTCGTCCCGGCGGTGACGGCATGTGCGGCCGCGGTGTTGTCCTTCGCCCCGTGGCCCACCTGCTCCCTCCGCAGGCTCTAGTAGGACTTTGTTAGGTGGTGTCGTAGGGCAGCCGGGTGACCGGTTGTCGGCAGGTGGGGCAGTGTCTTGGCCAGGTGGCCAGCATCTGCTGCAGCAGGTGTACCACCTGGTAGGGACTCAGGCCCCGGCCGGGGCTTTTGGTCCAGGCGCTGTTGGGTGACGAACAGGTGCGCGGCGGTCACCAGGGTCAGGTGCCGGTGGAAGCCGGTGAACGAGCGCCCCTCGAAATGGTCCAGCCCCGGCCCGGTGTTCAGTTCGCGGTAGTCGTGCTCGATCCGCCAGCGGGCCTTGGCCAGGCGCACCAGTGTCGCCGCCGGCAGGTCGGCGGGCAGGTTGGACAGCCGGTACTTGACCGGTTCGGCCGCGTCGGCGGGCCACTGGGCGATCAGCCACTGCTCGGCGATGGCGCCGTCGGCGTCCGGGGCGCGGCCGCCGACCCGCGCCCCGGACCCGCAGCAGCACAAACCGGGACCGCAACGGCCCGCGGGCGCCGCGCCGCCACCTCAGCGTGCGGACCTGAGCGCGGCCGGCGGCCAGCCCCTGCTCCCGCAAGCTGACCGGCCGAAGGCGGTAACGCGCACCGGGCATGGCCCGCGCCCGCCATAGGGCAGGCGCGGCGGCACAGCCAGCCGCCTCATAGGCGGTCAGCTCGCCGGTGACCTGCACCGCATAGTCCAGCCCCCGCTGGACCAGCGCCCGGCGGAACATCGCGTTGTTGCCGTAGTCGATGTCGGCGACCACTACCGCCGGACGCAGCCCCAGCGCGGCCAGCTCCTCCAGCATCTCGATCGCCGGCCGCCACTTGGGCCGGTGGTGCTCGGCCTCGGGGATGCCGCAGCGGGCCCGCCGCCCGGCCGCGCAGGACCCGTCCCAGGCCTCGGGCAGGAACAGGCGCCAGTTCAGCGGGCAGGAAGCGGTGTCGGTGGCGGCGTGCACGCTGACCGCGACCTGGCAGTTGCCGGTCTTGCCAGCGTGCCCGAGTACTGCCTGGCCACCCCCGGCGAACCCTTGCCATCCTTGGGGAACCCGGTGTCGTCGACCACCCACACCTGTGGCCGCAGCACCCGCACCGCCCGCCGCGCCAACCGGGCCCGCACCTGCTGGTGCAACCAGGTCGAGGGGGTGACGAACTGCTGCAACCGCTGGTGATCGCCCCCAGCCGGGCCACCATCGGCCGCATCAACTTGCGACGGCCCTCCAGCAACAGCCCCCGCAGAAACAGCCCGCCCTTGTCACGCTGATCGACCCGCGCCGACGGCGCCAGCACCTGCGCGGCGAAATCCTCCAACCGGGCCCGACACCCGACCGACTCCTCCGACGTCATCCCTCCAACACAACACCCCGCCCGACACCTGACCAGACCTAACAAAGCCCTACTAGGGCCTGTTTCTTGGATCTGCCGACAGTTCGCGTCTGATCGTTCCCACTGGGTGGACGAGCCGAGGTGATCTGATGGCGGGAGGGATGCGGTTCGGGGCCGACCTTCTCGGCGGAGAGGGGGTGGATCAGCCGGTGCGCCGGCCCAGGTCCTGGGCCGCGCGGATGGTCATGGCCGCGGTCGTCCTGATCCATTCGTCGTCGCAGCGCGACCGGGGAGCCGTCGTCGCGATCGCGCCGCGGACCCGGCCCCGCTTGTCGCGGACGGCCGCTGCGACGGCGCTGACGTCGTCCTCGCTCTCGGCGTCGTTCGCCGCGTACTCCAGGCGACGCACCTCGGCGAGCTGCTCGCGCAGCTCCTCCAGTGTGGTGACGGCGCGCGGGGTCGGGGCGGCCATGGTCCCCGAGGGGTAGAGCGCGTCGAGTTCGGCGTCGCTCTTGTGGGCGAGCAGGACCTTGCCCGCCGCGGTCGCGTGGGCGGGCAGGACCTTGCCCGTCCTGCCGCTGGTCCGCACCGTCCGCGTGCTCTCGACGCTATCGAGGAAGAGCACATCGGTGCCGCGCAGGTGGGCCAGGTGCACCGTCTCGTTGGTCTCGTCGCGCAGATCGACCAGGACGCCGTGGGCGAGGGCGCGGATGTCGATGTTCTGGACCACCGACAGGCCGATGTCGACCAGTGCGGGCCCCGGCTTGTAGGCGCGGGAGAACTCGTCCTGCTCCACGAACCGGTGGTGGCTGAGCGTCGCCAGCATCCGGTGGACGGTCGAACGCGACAGCCCCATCTCCCGGGCCACCTGGTTGACCCGGATCATCTCGTGGTCCTGGAACGACCGCAGGAGCCGCAGCACGTTGTCGACCGCGCCGATCAGCCCGGCGGGCCGCTCGGCGGCGCTGCCGTCCGGAGTGGTGGCTTCGGGGATGTCCTCACCCTTTCGTGCGGTGAGAGCAGATTAGCGCAGCCAAGTCCAGCCTTGTACTCGTCCAGATATGGCTGCAGACTGCGGAACGCTGTTCCATATGACGACACATTGAGGAGTGGAATGCCTCTCCAACTGGGCCTCCACCCAGCGCCTGGCCTGCCGACCGAGGCGACCTACGAGATCGACTTCGCCCGCGACGCCGCTGAGCCGACCGAGACGGTGGCGAAGTCCGGTGAGTGAGCAGCCACGCCTGGACCGACCGGTCACCGTCGCCTTCCGGGGCGACTGGGGGCAGGCGAACATGCACCGGATCTGCGGCTGGCTCGCCCAGGAGATCGGTGACCGCGCACCCGAGGGCTCGCGCTTCGCCATCTGGTCGGGGCGCGGAGGCACCGACCAGATCGACGCGCTGCGATCCGGCGAGGCCGACATCGCGATCGTCACCCCGACCGCGGCCGTCCGCATGCTGCATGCCGCGGGCGGGCTGAAGGGGCTGAGCGCGCTCGGCGTCATCGGCCAGTGGGACCGCCTCGTCGTCGCGGTGGACGCCGACCTGCCCGCCGGCGATGTGGAGGAACTGGCCGCCATCGCCGACCGGCTGACCATCGCCACCTCCCAAGACGACGGCGTCAACCTCATCGGCATGGCGGTCCACCGGGCGCTGCGGCTGGCCGGGATGGACCTCGGCCTTCCCGCGTTCCTCTACGACGAACGCCCGTTCCCTCCGATCGCGGCGTTCGCCGAGGGCCGGGCGAACGTTCTCGTCCACGAGGCCGTGATGACCCCGCACTGGCAGCGGATCACCAGGACGCGCCCCGTCCGCTACCTGCCATGGGGGCCGCGGGTGCTGGCCGGGTTCGCCGAGCAGGGCTGGCCGGACGCCGTCGTCCCGGCGGGCTACCTGCCCGGCCTGGCCGAGGACCTGCGCACCCTGGACTTCTCCGACTTCGCCGTGCTGTGCCGCGACGACCTGGCCGACGACCTCGCCCACCTGGCGGCCTGGTGCATGGTTCAGACGCGGGAGGCGCTGGAGGCGCAGTACCGCCACCTCCCTGCCGACCACTCGCCCGTCACCTATCCGATCGTCCCGGCGGACATGGCGCGCACCCCGATCCCGCTGCACCCGGCGGCCGCCCGCGCCTACGCCGACCTGGGATCCGGCGAACCGCCCACCGGCACGCCGATCTGGAGCTGACCAGGGCCCCGCCCCACCCCAAGGAGAAGACGCTTGCCCACCACCACCGTCGCGGCCGTCGCCAGGCCCAGTGCACCGAGCTTCCGCTGGGAGACCGTCACCCTCGACGATCCGCGACCGGACGAGGTCCTGGTCCGCCTGGTCGCCACGGGACTGTGCCACACCGATCTCTCGGTGCTGGCCGGACGGATGCCCGTGCCCCTGCCCGCGGTCCTCGGCCACGAAGGCGCCGGGGTGATCGAAGCCGTCGGGGAGGAGGTCACCGATCTCGCGCCGGGCGACCGCGTGGTGCTGACCTTCGACTCCTGCGGGCGGTGCGCCGACTGCCGGACCGGGCGCCCGACCCGCTGCGCCGCGTACTGGCCGTCGAACTTCGGCGCCGCCCGACCCGACGGCAGCACCCCCATCAGGGCCGAGGACGGCAGCCCGCTCGGCGGGCGGTTCTTCGGGCAGTCCTCGCTGGCCCGGCACGCCATCGTCGCGGCCCGCAGCGTGGTGCGCGTCGAAGCCGCCGATGACCACGCGCTCGCCCTGCTGGCGCCCATCGGCTGCGGCATCCAGACCGGTGCCGGCGCCATCTTCAACGTGCTCCGGCCCGGCCCCGGCGACCAGGTCGCGGTGCTGGGCGCCGGTGCGGTCGGCCTGTCGGCGGTCATGGCCGCGGCCCTGAGCGCGGCCACGCAGATCGTCGCGGTCGACAAGGTGCCCGCACGGCTGGAACTCGCCCGCAAGCTCGGCGCCACCACGACCGTCGACACCGGCCACGAGGACATCGCCGACCGGTTGAAGGAGCTCACCGGCGGGCGCGGCGTCACCCACCTGGTGGAGACCACCGGCGTCCCGGCGCTGCTCGAACAGGCCGCCGACGCCGTCACCGTCTACGGCACGATCGCCGTCATCGGCGCGCCGCCCGCCGGCAGCCGGGCGTCCTTCAACGTCCACGCCCTCATCGACGGCCGTGCCGTCCAAGGCGTCACCGAAGGGTCCAGCGACCGGGTCACCTTCATCCCCGCCCTCGCCGAACTGTTCCGGCAGCGCCGCCTCCCCTATGACGAGTTCATCCGCTTCTACCCGGCCGACCGGCTCGACCAAGCCGTCGAGGACGCCCGGTCCGGTCGCACGATCAAGCCCGTGATCTCCTTCGAAAGAGACCCCCAATGACCCTTCCCCATGCCCGGAACCTGATCGGCGGCGGCTGGCAGGACGGCCCCGTGTCCGGGGAGTCCTTCGACCCCGCCACCGGCGCCCTGCTCGGCACGTTCGCCGACGGCGGAGCGGCCACCGCCCGGGCCGCCGTCGACGCCGCCCGCGACGCCTTCACCGGGACCGGCTGGTCGCGGGACCGGGAACTGCGGGCACGGGTCCTGCTCGCGCTGGCCGACCGGCTGGCCGAACGCCGCGACGACCTGGTCGCGCTGCTGTCGCGGGAGAACGGCAAGAAGCTGGCGGACGCCGCCATGGAAGTCGACTCCACGATCCCCAAACTCCGCTACAACGCCGCCCTCGCGCTCACCGACACCGGCCGCGCCGCCGAGGTCAAGCCCGGCATGTACTCCATGACGCTGCACCAGCCGCTGGGCGTGGCCGCGGTGATCGTGCCGTGGAACTCCCCGGTCATCCTGGCCGTCCGCTCCTTCGCCCCCGCCCTGGCGGCGGGATGCACCGTGGCGATGAAGATGCCCGCGCAGACCGCCCTCACCAACGGCCTGCTCTTCGAGCTCCTCCACGAGGCCGTGCCGCCCGGCGTGGTCAACGCCTTCACCGAGTCGGGCAATGACGGCGCGCCGCTGCTGGTGTCCGACCCCGACACGCACGTGGTCAGCTACACCGGCAGCACCACCGTCGGGCGCGCGATCATGAGCGAGGCGGCGCGGCGGCTGAAGCCGGTCTCGCTGGAGCTCGGCGGCAAGAGCCCGATGATCGTGTTCCCGGACGCCGACCTGGACGCCGCCGTCCCCGTCCTCACCGCGGCCGTCACCACCTTCGCCGGGCAGTTCTGCATGGCCGGAAGCCGCATCCTGGCCCACCGCGACATCGCCGACGAACTGCGCGCCCGGCTGGCCACCGCCCTGGACGCCGTCCGGGTCGGCCCGGGCGACGACCCCGCCACCGACATGGGGCCCGTGATCGACCGGGCGAGGGCATGCCACCTCGACCAGCTCGTCGAACAGGCCGCCGCCTACGGAAAGATCCTCGTCCGCGGCGGCCTGGTGGACTCCAGCCCCGGCGCGCGCGACGCCTTCCTGCGTCCCTCCCTGATCGAGGTCGAGGACGTCACGGCCCCGATCGTCCAGGAAGAGGTGTTCGGGCCGATCGCCACCTTCGAGGTCTTCACCGACGAAGCCGACGCCATCGCCCGCGCCAACGCCACCGACTACGGCCTCGCCGCCTCGGTCTGGACCCGCGACGCCGACCGGCCGCTGCGCGTGGCCCGCGAACTCGACGCGGGCACCGTCTGGACCAACGCCTGGGCCGTCATCCACGACCAGATGGAGGAGGGCGGCTTCAAGCAGAGCGGTGTCGGCCGGCTCAACGGCCCCCGCGCCCTGACCGAGTTCCAAGAGATCAAACACCTGGTCCACCCGATCTGAGGGAGCACGCCCGCGCACGTCGCCGCTGCGGCGCGGGCCGGGCGGATGTGGCCATGGCCGGCCGGATCGTTGACGGGAAGCTGCTGAAGCGGGTGCGGGCGCGGTGAAGGGCGCCCATGGCCGGTGCAGGAGGACCGGCCATGGGCGCCCTTCTGACCGCGCTGTAGGTTCATCTGGACGATCACGTCCTGCCTTCGCGGCAACGGCGGCGGGGCCGGCCCCGGCTGTTGACCGATGCCGAGCCGGTCTGCGTGGCCGTCGCCCAAGTCTTGCCGGGGTGTGATGCCGAACATCGGTGGCCGCATCTGGCTCCGGCCAGGATCGGGCGCCTGTTCCCGCGTCTGCCCCGCCAGTCCGGATACAACCGGCATCTGCGCGATGCAGGCCCAGGGCTGCAGACCGCAGCGGTGCACCTGCTGCGCGTCCGGCCGCCGCGCGCCGACCAAGCCGCCCAGGTCGGCGGGGCGCCCACCAGCGGACAACAGTAATCTTTTTGTCAGGAACCCTCAGGCGTGCCGGTGGGCCGGGGCACCACGCGCTTGGCCTCGGCCGGGATCTCCTCGACCTTGGGGAAGGGCCGCGGGTAGGGCACCCCGATGTCGAACCGGCTGGCGAGGGTGTCGCAGACCATCCGTACCTATCTGCGGACAACGGTCCGGCAAGCCGCGGACCGGTCCCAGGCCGCCGACTCGTTCTTCGCGCAGTTGGAGCAAGTAGGTGTGCTGGTCCGACTCCGTCACAGCGTTCGTGATCCTTCCCGCGTGACCGGCTACGCCGTGACCGTGCCAGACCACGATGATCTGGACGGCGGTCAGCGCTGGTACGGCGGGACCAAGCTCGCTGCGGGTCTGTCCTGCGAAGCCCTGTCGCATCGCTGGCACACTCGCCGCCACCGGCAACAGCAAGGACACCGCTCTCCAGGTCTTCACTGCGCTGGTCGTCGGCCTGGTGACTCTCATTGATGCGATCGCCGACCTGAACCACGCCCAGTCTCTCCCTGCCCAAGAACAAGCGGCCCGGTCGGCTACCGCCCACCTGGTCTACGCATCACCAGGTCACGCAATGCCGCCGTGGGTACCTGACCAGTTGGAAGCACCACGACCAGCCACCTTGGTGATGGCCGAGTTCCCTCACCTCTGGACGCCGACAGTTCGGCCCAGCGCGCCCGCTGCTGAAGTTCGCAGAGAGCAAGGACTTCGCAGGAAAGGGCCAACGTTGTAGCCCAACCCAACAGGACAAGGAGCAAGACGCGACGAGGTCCTTGATGGTGGTCTCGGCTGCGGTACGCGGCCCGGACGGATCGCTGAACTCGATCGGAACGATCGTCGTCTGAAGGCCCCGGCCGTCTTCCATCCATGTGGCTGAACGCCCAGCGGGCAGGGCGTCCAGGATCGTTGCCCATTCGTCGAGGGCTTCACCGAAGAGGGATACCTCGTCCAGACGGCCATGGGCGAACTCGCTGGTCGCCGTGATCCGGGTCTCGACAGTCTCCTGAGAGCCTGGAGCAACGATCTCCATCAAGACGCTGTTCTCTCCGTTGGCGAATCTGACCAGTTCCGCAGGTGTCCTTCCGCGCTGGAGCTGATCACCAGCAGGGCGGCGGCTTGCAGATGTGAGCTACGGCAGGGGTGTCTGGAACGGCTTCGTTATTGGAAGGCGGGCTTCACAGGTCTGTCGCATAGCGCTCAATGAAGTAGTCGTACTCTGGCGCGGGCTCTGGGCAGGACAACACGCGGAGCAGCGTGGGCCAGTGGTGGGGTTCGTCCCCGTAGTCGAACAGGTGGCGGAGCTGGAGAAGCTGTTCGCGAGTCACCGGGAGGGTTCCTGTGACCGTGGAACCGGGAAAGGCATTGTGCGGTCTCCGCCCCGCCCAGGGGCGTCATCTCCACCGGCTGCCTCCGCCAGCACGCCAAGCCGCTGGTGCTGCTGAACACCGGCGGCATCTGGTCCGGACTGGTCGAGCTGGCCAACCAACTACACCACCACGACTACGCCCACCCCGAGCCCGCCCGGCTCTTCTCCTTGGCGGCCACTCCGCAGGAGGCCATGGAGCTGCTGGCCGTCTCACCCGAGGCCGTACCGGCCGCCGTACCGGCCGTCGCGCCCGCGGCCGTGCCCTCGGCGGTGGCCGGCACCGGGGTCTGAACACCAGCCCCGCGGCCGGGCCGACCGTCACGGGAGACCCCCGTTTGACTACCAAGAGTTATGGAAAGCTACTCTGGGTAGCTGCCCCATGGTGAAAGGCGCTCCGTGCGTCGCCGCCGCCGTCCCCCGCACCCGGCGTCCCGAGCGTCCCTTCCACGGTGCGCGTCCGTCCTCCGGTCGGCGGAGACACGCCCCGGGCCGCGCCCCGCCGGGGCCGGCGCCGGGGCCTGGATCCGCGGGCCGGACCGTCCGACAGGAGCACGATGAGCATCGCGACCTCCCTCGACCTGCCGCCGATCTACTGCCCGCTGGAACCGGTCCTCCATCCCTGCGTGGACAGGATCGAGAGCCGGGCGATCGAGTGGCTGGACCGGGTCCGCTTCTACCGCGACGACGCCGACCGCCGCCGGGTGCTCGGCACCAACAGCGCCGAGTTCTACGCGCGCTTCGTGCCCTACGGCCCCGAGCACAACGTCCAGATGGCCGCGCACTGGGTGTACTGGGGCTTCGCCTTCGACGACGCCCGGTGCGACGATGGGCCGTACAGTGCCCGGCCCGACCGGTTCCTGCCCATGGCCGGCTCGCTGCAGCGGGCCCTGGAGGCGCCGGACGCGGACCTGGGCGACGATCCGCTGGTCACCGCGCTCCAGGACATCGGGCGCTCGTTCCGGGACTGCGCCACGCCGCTGCAGGTGCGGCGTTTCCAGGAGGCCCATCGCGGCTGGCTGTTCGCGGTGGCCTGGCAGATCGTCAACCGGGTCCGCGGCCACATGCCCAGCCTGGCGGAGTACACCGCCATGCGGATGCACAGCGCGGGCGGGGGGCCGACGATGGGCATGCTGGAGATCGCGGCCGCGGCCGAGGTCCCGGCGCGGGAGATGGAGTCGCCGACGGTCCGGGCGCTGACCGAGATGGCCATCATGACGGCGTCGTGGGACAACGACCTGCACTCCTACCACCGCGAGCGGAACAAGGACCACACCGACCAGAACCTCGTCAACGTCCTCGCCCACCACGAGGGCTGCTCGCCGGAGGAGGCGATGGTGCGGGCGGTCGGCCTGCGCGACCGCGTGCTGAGCCGCTTCCTGTACCTGCGCGAGCGGGTCGGGCGCGGGGCGAGCCAGGAGCTCGACCTGTACCTGCTGTGCCTGGGGCACGGCATCCGCGGCAACATCGACTGGGCGCTCAAGGTGCCCCGCTACAACGACCAGGAGATGGCCGGAGGGCGGATCGGCACGTCCGGCTGGAGCGACCGGCCCTCGGACACCAGCACCGAGCCGCTGCCGATCCCGGGCATCACCTGGTGGTGGGACCCGCTGCTGGAGAAGTAGGCGCACGCCGAGCGCCGGCGCGCCCGCTCGGGACGGGACACCGTCCCGAGCGGGCGCGTTTCGCGTCAGGCGGCGGTCACCTGATGAACAACTCGTAGGATCCGTCGTCCTCCGCGCAGCGGAAGTCGCGGGCTCCGCCGCTCAGGATCAGCGCCGCGCCCTGGCCGTTGCACAGGAACGCGTTGCGGAACTCGCCGACGAAGCGCCACGGACGCCAGGGGCTGTAGTCGTAGTCGTCGGCCAGGGCGTGCTGGACGTTGGGCCGGTCGGCCTCGACCGCCTGCGCGGCGGGTCCGGCGGCCATCGCACCGGCGGCGCAGGCGGCCGTGAGGGCGGCGGCCACGACGAGTCGCTGGCTCTTGGAGGACATGGGCACTCCTTTGCAGGGGGTGGCAGGGGCGATGGTCGGCACCGGGACAGCCGACCACGCCTTACCTTCCCCTTTGACAACAGAGAGTAACTAGATACATGCAGTAAGTAGCCAAGGACGTGCGCCACCCGACGACCGGAAATTTCTGAGATCGGCCGCCGCGGAGTGTCCATGACGGACCATTCCCTTCGTCCTTATGGTGAAGGCCGGCGAGAGGCGCCGGCCCCGTCCGGAGGAGCCAGTCATGCCCGAGCACCGCGTCACCCGGGTGGCGACCGTGGGAATTCCCGTCACCGACCAGGAGCGGGCGGTCGACTTCTACGTCGGCACGCTCGGCTTCGAGAAGCGCCGGGACCTGCCCTTCGGCGACGGGCGCTGGATCGAGGTGGCCCCGCCCGGCGCCGAGACGACCATCGCGCTCGTCCCCGCCGGGGCGCCCGCCGGGATCCGCCTCACGACCGAGGACGCCGGCGCCGCCCACGCGCACCTCAAGGAGCGGGGCGCCGACACCGACCCCGAGGTCATGCGCATGGGGGGCGGGGTGCCGCCCATGTTCGCGCTGCGGGACCCCGACGGCAACGGCCTCATCCTCGTCGAGGAGGCCCCGTGATGGACAAGCGGTTCACCGCCGTCCTGCAGAAGAGCCCGCGGCCGGGCGGGCACACCTATCTCGTCTGGCCCGAGTCGGTCGAGTACTTCGGGACGCGCGGCCTGGTGAAGGTCCGCGGGACGATCGACGGGCACCCGTTCCGGAGTTCGTTCATGGCCCTGGGGGACGGCCGGCACAAACTGCCCGTCAGGGCCGATGTCCGCGAGGCGATCGGCAAGGGGGCGGGAGACACCGTGACCGTCCTCCTGGAAGAGCGGATCACATGACCCGGAAGGAAGACCATGCCCACCTACATCGCCCTCATCTACAGCGCCGAGGTCGACTGGTCGCAGCCGGAGTACGCCGACGCGCTGCAGGACTACGCCGCGTTCGACGAGGCGCATGAGGCCGTGCTGAGGGGAGGCCACGCGCTCTACCCCACCGCCACGGCCACGACGGTGCGCGTCCCCGGCGGCAAGGGCGGGGACGCGGTGCTCAGCGACGGTCCGTACGCCGAGACGAAGGAGGCGCTGACCGGCTTCTACCTGCTGGAGTGCGCCGACCTCGACGAGGCGCTCGCGGTCGCCGCGAAGATCCCGGCGGCCTGGCACGGCACCGTCGAGGTCCGTCCGGTCCACCCGTCCCTGGAGCCCTGAGCGTGGAGGCCGGTGACACGGTGGAGCAGGTGCTGCGCGAGGAGGGCGCGCACGTGCTGGCCACGCTGATCCGTGTCACCGGCGACATCACCCTGGCCGAGGACGCCGTCCAGGACGCCGCCGTGCGCGCGCTGGAACGGTGGCCGCGCGACGGCGTGCCCGACAGTCCGCGCGCCTGGCTCATCGTCACCGCCAAGCGGCGGGCGATCGACGTCGTTCGCCGGGAGGCCCGGCGCACGGGGAAGGAGGCGGAGGCCGTGGCGTCGTTCGACCCGGTCCCCGAACCCGCCGGAGCCGTCCGCGACGACCTCCTCCGGCTGGTGTTCACCTGCTGCCATCCGGCGCTGTCGGCCGAGGCCCAGGTCGCGCTGGCGCTGCGGACCCTGGGCGGGCTGTCCACCGCGGAGGTCGCCCGCGGCCTGCTGGTGCCCGAGGCGACGATGGCCAAGCGGCTCACCCGCGCCAAGCAGAAGATCGCGCAGGCGCGGATCCCCTACCGCGTGCCGGCCGCCGAGGAGCTGCCGGACCGGCTCGCGGGCGTCGCGGCCACCCTCTACCTGATCTTCAACGAGGGGTACGCGGCGGGCCCCGGCGAACACCTGGTGCGGGTCGCGCTGTCGGACGAGGCGATCCGGCTGGCCCGGCTCCTGGCCCGGCTCATGCCCGACGAGCCGACCGTGCTCGGCCTGCTCGCGCTGCTGCTGCTGACCGACGCCCGCCGCGCCGCCCGGCTCGACGACCGGGGCCGTCCGGTGCTGCTGCCCGACCAGGACCGCGCGCGCTGGGACACCGCCCTGATCAAAGAGGGGGTGGTGCTGGTCGGGACGGCGCTGCGCCGCTCCCCCGACCGTCCCGACCCCTACGTGGTGCAGGCGGCGATCGCGGCCTGCCACGCGCTCGCGCCCTCCTACGCCGCCACCGATTGGGACGCGATCGTCTCCTGGTACGACGTGCTGCTCACCGTCCAAGAGGCGCCGGTCATCCGCCTCAACCGGGCGGTGGCGGTGGCCGAACGCGACGGCCCGGAGGCGGGCCTCGCCTTGGTCGAGGGCATCGGCGGGCTGGCGGCCTACCCGTGGTGGCACGCGACCCGCGCCGAACTGCTGCGCCGCACGGGCCGGACGGCCGAGGCGAACGCGGCCTACGAGCGGGCGCTCGCCCTGGGGATGAACGACCCGCAGAGCGAGCACCTGCGCCGCCGCCTCGCCGACCTCTGAGGCGGCGCCCCTCAGGGCGAGGCTTCGTAGCAGGTGGCGATCGCGGCGGCGCGGTCGCGCAGGGAGTCGCGCAACCACTGCGGGGACAGGGCCTCCGCGTCCGTGGCGAGCTGCCACAGCGCCCATTCGGCGTGCCGGGGGTCCTGGAAGGTCACCTCCAGCCGCAGTCGGCCGCCGGTGTCGGGTTCCTCGGCGCGGACGGCCAGCGCGCTGCCCACCAGGTCCTCCCGCCGCGCCGGGTCCACCCGCACCAGCACGGTGACCTGGTCGCCGCCGGTCCGGAACCGCGTGCTGCGCTCCTGCCAGGCCCGGCCCAGATCGACCCGGTCCGGCCGCTGCGCCGGTTCGGCGAGCTCCTCGGCGGCCGAGATCCGGGACAGCCGGTAGGTGCGGTCCGCGCCGTCCCTGGTGGCCAGCAGGTAGCCCTGCTCGCGCACGGTGACCAGGCCGATCGGGTCCACCGTGCGCCACTCGGGGGCCTGGTCCACCGCCGCGTAGCGGATGCGCAGCCGGTGCCCGGCGAACACCGCGCGCCGGACCTCGGCCACCACGTCGTCGGGCACCTCCTCGGCGACCAGCCGGCGCGACAGCAGATCGGTCTCGGGGTCGATGAGCAACCGCTGGGCCGCGCCGGCCGCCGTGGCCCGGTAGCTCTCGGGCAGCGCGTCGACCACCTTGCGCATGGCCGAGGCGAGCGCCGTGCCGAGGCCGAACACCTGCGCGCCGCGCCGCGATCCGGCGACGAGCAGGGCGAGGGCCTCGTCGTGGTTCAGCCCGGTGAGCTCGGTCTGGAAGCCGGGCAGCAGGGCGAACCCGCCGTGCCGGCCGCGTTCGGCGTAGACCGGGACGCCTGCCGTGGACAGCGCCTCGATGTCGCGCAGCACGGTGCGGGTGGACACCTCCAGCTCGCGGGACAGCTCGGTCGCGGTCAGCCGGCCGTGCTGCCGCAGCAGCAGGACCAGCGCTACCAGCCGGTCAGCGCGCATGCGCGAACTTTACGCGGAATACACGACAAAGGATGTCGTGATTCGTTGGGAGGCTTTCACCAGGACGTCGCGGACGGCAGCCGCCGAGCCGATGGACGTCCCTTCTCCCCATGAATCGAATGGAGCTGATGTGGCGATGGAGCGGACTGCGGTCAACCCCGTGACCTGGTCGTTGGAGATGGGCTTCAACCAGGGCGAGGTCGTCTCCGGCGAGGCGCGGACCCTGTACATCTCCGGGCAGACCGCGATGAGCGCCGAGGGCAAGCCCGAGCACGAAGGCGACATGGCGGCGCAGCTGGCGCTGAGCCTCGACAACCTGGAGGCCGTCCTCGGCGAGGCCGGCATGTCGCTGGGGAACCTCGTACGGCTCAACGTCTACACCACCGACGTGGACCTGCTGTTCCAGCACTACGGCGTGCTGGCGGGCAGGCTGGGCGCCGCCAAGGTCGCCCCGACCACCACGATGCTCGGGGTGACGCGCCTGGCGATCCCCACCCTGATGGTCGAACTCGAAGGGACCGCCGTCGCGTGATGCGACCACGCCGCCTCCGGCAGGACCGCCGGAGGCGGCACGGGTGACGGACGGGCGGGTCGAACGGCGGGCGGGTGGTTTCCGGTGCTCAGAATGGTGACGATCGGCGTCTACGGCTTCGATGCCGAGACCTTCCTGGAACGGCTGCGGCACGCGGACGTCCGCCTGCTGCTCGACGTCCGCCAGCGCCGTGGCGTCCGCGGGCCCGAGTACGCCTGGGCGAACTCCCTCCGGCTCCAGGCGTCCCTCGCCCAGGCCCGGATCGCCTACGAGCACCACCTCGAACTCGCCCCGACCACCGAGCTGCGCCGCCTCCAGTACGCCGAGGACGACCGCCAGGGGGTCGGCAAGCGCTCGCGCCGCGAGCTCGCCGCCGAGTACGCCCGCCGCTACACCGCCGAGATCCTCGACAGCGCCGACCTCGCCCCGATCGCGGCGGCGCTGCCGAGCGTCGGGGCCGCGGCGCTGCTCTGCGTCGAGCGCGATCCCGAAGCCTGTCACCGCTCGCTGATCGCACGGCGGCTGGCCGAGCGGCACCGCGTCGCGATCGAGCATCTGCGCCCGTTGTGACCCGGTCAGGCGAGACCTCGCTTCACCCGTTCGGCGTCGATGAGCTCTTCCATCAGGTCCTCGGGCTGCACCACGGGCTCGGGCTCGTGCAGGGCGTCGTAGGAGTCGGCGTCGAGAGGTAGGCCGAGTTCGGCGAGATCGGCCGCCAGGCCTGTGAAGGCGAGCCGTGCATCGGCCTCGTCCCTGTAGTGGGAGCAGACGGCCACGAGCGCCTCGGCCAAGGTGCGTCCCTGGAGCAGCCAGAACGAGGCTTCGGTGTCGAGCTGGATGATCGGCACGGGGCGGTCCGCCGGCTCGTCGGGGTGCAGCCAGTAGCCGATCCAGCAGTCCTCGTTCTTGGCGACGAGCTTGGCGTACCTGCTCATCTCCGCCATTCCGGCGTGGACGGCCTGCATCTCGGGATCGGCGCGCTCGGCCTCGCTGAGATAGTCGGTGTCGAGCAGCAGGTCGGCCTCCCCTGGCTCGGGGAAGGTGACGCCGAGCAGGTCGCGGAAGCCCGTGCGTCCCTCCCACTGCGCCACCAGCATCGTGCGCAGGTCGTCGGGAAGCGGACGGCCTCCCAGACGCTCGCGGGAGAACTCCTGGAGCCGTTCCTCGAACATGGTCCCTCCACCGATGACCGCCGGATGATCAGCAGACTCTAGAGGCGGCCTCGGACAGGATGCGGATCCGGGACGTCCCGCAGGGGTTCAGGACGGATCGGCGTCGATGCCGTCGCCGGACCTCGGCTGCGGAAGGCGCGGGCGGCCCAGGCGGCGCAGCATCCCGGTGAGGGACGGCCCGAGGACGGGCGCCCGGTCGGGGCGCTGGGGGGACGGAGCGGTCACGCCCATGAGTTCGCGCAGGTTGTCGGCGAACTCCTGGTGGATCCAGACCGGAGTGATCCGGTCGGGGCCGGGCATCCGGTCGTGCAGGGCGAAGCGACGGAACGCCTCCTGCTCCGACTCGCTGCTCTGGCCGATGTCGAACCGGAACTTCAGCAAAGAGCAGTAGCGGCCCGGCACGACCGGCAGATGGACGTGCAGCCGGTGCAGGGCCAGCGCCTGCCGGCCGCTCGCCAGGACCTCCTCCGCCGCCAGGTACTCGGCGTACAGGTCGCCGACCCGGCGGATCTGCTCGACGAGCAGGTCCTGGCCGCGCCGGTCGTGCGACCGGGCGTGCTCCTCCCGCAGCCGCCGTTCGGACTCCTCCCGGTCCTCGCGCCACCGGGCCTCGGCCCGGCGCAGGTCGCGGGAGAGCATCCGCAGCCCGGCGACGAAGCCGCAGGCGGCGATGATCGTGGCGCAGGCGGGTACCAGGATCGTGACCGCCGCGGGGACGGCGCCGGTCACCGTCATCAGCATGGTCGTCCGTCCGTTCCGCATCGGCTGGCTCGGGCTGGCCCAAGCAGGATGCCGACGCCCGGCGGGGGCGGGGCGGCCGCTTTGCTGGAGGTTGGCCGTTTCCGCAGGCGACCGGAACCCTGAGGTCGGGGCGGCCGATGGGCGTGCCGGGGGCGCCGGCAGCGCGGCGCCCCCGGCAGACGGCCGGCTAGAAGAACCAGAAGCCGCCGCGCGGGCCGTTGAGGAAGGTGCCCAGGATGCTGGTGATGCCTTCCCCGTCACCGCCCGCGGCGTTGGCCGCACCGGCGGTGAGGCACAACGCCGTGAGGACGGTGAGGGCAATGGTGAGCGGGCGACGGATGCGGTGCATGCGGGGGTCCTTTCACCGATCGAATGTTGCGCAACGTGTCTGCCCGCTACTCACGGTGACCAAACGCGGGGTGCAGAGCCTCTCACCGCGGGCGGTCGGCCAGGAACCGCGCCACCGTGACCAACTCCGCCGACGCCCCGGCCGGGTCCAGTTCGCGCAGCTCCCTGATCGCGGCGTCCAGGTGGTGGCGCGCCATCTGCTCGGCGACGGCCCGGCCGCCCGCGGCCTCGATGAGCTCGGCGGCCCGGCGCAGCCCGGCCTCGTCGCGCTCGCCGGCCAGCAGCGCCGCCAGGCGGCCGCTGCGGTCGAGGCCGTCATGCGGGCCGGGCAGGGGGTCGGCCGGCGGGCCGGCCAGCGCCGCCAGCACCGGGACGGTCTTCTTACCGCGCCGCAGGTCACTGAAGGCGGGCTTGCCGGTGACCGCGGGATCGCCCCAGATGCCGAGGACGTCGTCGACCGCCTGGAAGGCCAGCCCGAGATGGCGCCCGGCCTTCTGCAAGCCGTCCACCGCGGCGGCCGGCGCTCCCGCCAGCACCGCCCCGATCGCGGCGGAGCAGCCCAGCAGCGCGCCGGTCTTGCGCGCGGCCATGTGCTGGTACTCGTCCATGCTGACCGCGCGGGGCCCCGTCCAGGGGCGCGACTCGAAGGCCAGATCCGCCGCCTGCCCGGCGACCAGCTCCACCAGTGCGCCGGACAACATGCGGGTGGCCTCGGCGGACCGCTCGTGCGGGACGTCGGCCAGGGTGCGCAGGGCGAGGGCGAGCAGGGCGTCACCGACCAGCACGGCCGGGCTCACGCCGTAGGCCTTCCACAGCGACGGGCGGTGGCGGCGCTGCTCGTCGCCGTCCATGATGTCGTCGTGCACCAGCGAGAAGACGTGCACCAGCTCGACGGCGACGGCGCCCGCCACCGCGGTCCTGCCCGGGGCGCCGACGGCCTGCGCGCCCAGGAGCGCGAGCGTCGGCCGCAGCCCCTTGCCCCCGTCGCCCTTGCCCGGCCGGCCGTCGCTGTCCCACCAGCCCAGCGCGAACCCGCACATCACCTCCAGTTCGCCGCCCAGCGAACCGACGGCCGCGCGCAGCGCCGGCTGGACCAGGTCCCGGCAGCGGGCCATGCTGTCGGTCGCCTCACATGTCGTCGTCGGCGTGTTCATCACCACATCCGTTCCTGAATTGCGTGCCGAGTGGTCGCATCCGCTGCCCTGTGCATTCTCGCACCCGGGCCGAATGGATGACGGATTGCCGGGACCCGACCGGACGAAACTCGCCGCAGTTGTGCTCGGCGGCCCGCATCAGGCCGACGATGGCGTTGGCATATGTCCCCACCTGGCAAGGAATTAACGATTCCTCCGTCTCGCCCGATGCGAAGGTGTTCAGCCAGGTTGAGGGTGCTGACAGAGGAACGAGAGGACGTCTACCCGGACGCCATGACGGAGTTCGAGGCAAATGTTGGACATCTAATAATAACGGCGCAATTTCCTTTGCCTGCCTTCAGGTTGAGCAAGGAACAAGTGACCGAACATGCCATCGCTGTAACGACGAGTGAGCCATTCAAGGGGCACCGGAAGGGAAAGAAATGCCCTCGTTTCCCTCTCCTTCGAGGAGACCCGCCATGACCGTCCCGCCTTCTTCGGCGGAGTCCCCGGCGGACGAGGAGCGCTGCCCTCCGCCCGCCGGGAACGCCGCCGACCGGCGTTCCGTTCATCCGCGTCCGGGGCCGGCCAGGCGTCGCACCGTCCGCCGGAAGCGTCCCTTGGCGGGAAGCGCGTGCGGCCCGGCCTCGTCCAGGCCGAGCCGCCGGTGGAGGCGCGCCAGCGGCTCGGGCGCCCACCAGTTGGCGGTGCCGGTCAGGCGCATGAAGGCCGGGACCAGCACCCCACGCACCAGGGTCGCGTCGACCAGCACCGCCAGCGCCAGGCCGAGGCCGTTCATCTTCAGCACCGTGTTGCCCGACATGACCAGCGACCCGGTGGTCAGGGCGATCACGCAGGCGGCGGCGGTGACCAGGCGGCCGGTGGCGGCGATGCCCGTGACGACGGAGCGCAGGTGGTCCCCGGTGGCCTGGTAGTGCTCGCGGATGCGCGACAGCAGGAAGACCTCGTAGTCCATCGACAGGCCGAACGCCACCGTGAGCGTGAGGACCAGGGTGATGGACTCCAGGTGCCCGGTCAGGGCGAAGTCCCCCACCAGGCCGCGCAGCCGGCCGTCCTGGAAGACCGCGACGATGGCGCCGCAGCTCGCGGTGAGGCTGAACGCCCCCAGCAGCAGGGCCTTGACCGACACCAGGACGCCGCCGGTG
This sequence comes from Spirillospora sp. CA-253888, assembly GCA_050936435.1. Taxonomy (GTDB): domain Bacteria; phylum Actinomycetota; class Actinomycetes; order Streptosporangiales; family Streptosporangiaceae; genus Spirillospora. The sequence goes on along the minus strand of JBNJMT010000002.1, from coordinate 1,607,223 downwards.
AACAGGAACAGCAGGACCAGCGTGCTGACGGAGATCACGGTGATGGCCAGCGGGAGCGCGTCCGCCATGGCCGCCAGGGTGTCGTCCACCTGCGCGGCGCGGCCGCTGACCAGGCGCGGACCGGGCGCCGGCACGGCGCGCACGCCCTCCAGCAGGCGCTCGGCGGCCCGGGACTGCGGGGCGGGCCGTCCGGTCACGACCACGAGGGTGGAGCCGTGGGAGGTGAACGCGCGGACTTGCCGCTCGCTGCGCTGGCGGGCGGCGCAGCGAGCGGCGGCGCGCTTCTTATGGGCACGGAGTTCGGCAGCGGCCTTCTTACCTTTCTTGTCGGCGCGCTGCTTGCCCGCGTGACTCCGTTCAGCGGAAGACCCGCACTTTGCGTCCGGCTTCTTCGCCGGGCGTGGAGTGGTCTTGGAGACCGTACGGACGCCGGTGGTCGAGGAGCGGGAGCGTCCCGGATAGCTGCCGGTCGCGGTCTGGACCTTGACGACCTGGGGCAGCGCCGCCAGCCGGCGCGCGTAGTCGGCGACGTCGTCGCGGGCCTGAGCGCGGGAGGCGTCGGTGCGCGGGAGCACGATGTGCAGGTCGCGGTCCACCTGGCGGGCGAAGTCCCGTTTGATCTGCCGGGCGGTGGTGTGCGCCTCCGCGTTGACCGGCAGGATCCGCTCGTCGGCGATCCCGAACCGGACGTGCAGGAACGGCAGCGCGACCATCAGCAGCAGGAGCGCGCAGCCCCCGCCCAGGGCCACCGGGCGGCGGGTGGCGGCGATGGCGACCTGCCGCCACCACCGGCTCTCCAGCTCCGCCACCTGGCGGCCGAACCCGCAGAGCCTGGCCACCGCCCAGCCGGGACCGCCCAGCAGCACCGCGGCGGCGCCGCCGAGCAGCAGCGGGCGCCGGCGGACGACCGCCCGCTTCAACGCCATGCGGGCGAGCCAGCCGCCGACCCTGAGCAGACGGGCGCCCGCACGGCCGGCCAGGAACGACCCCATGCTCCCCCGGGCGTCCGGTCGGCCGACGGTCTTGCCCGAGCCGGTGCGGCGGCCACCACCGATCCGGAAAGGCCGTCGCGCCGACCCGGGACCGGCCTTGCCCGGCACCGGATCCCGCACAGGCCCGGAACGGCGGCCGGGAGGGAGCAGGTCCGCGGCGACCGCCGCGGCGCCGAACACCAGCGTGAGGCCGTGCACGATCCCCAGCGCCCTGCGGTGCCCAGGCCGCACCACCTGGCGACGCAACCGGGCGAAGGGGTCCAGATCGTTGACGCGGTGCCCCAGCATCGCCAGCAGCGCCGGCAGCACGATGATCGTGGCGAGCGCCGCCAGCGCCACCAGCGTGATCACCGCCCAGGCCAGCGAGCGCAGCAGCGCCAGCGGGAACACGAACAGCCCGCACACCGCGAGCGCCACGGTGCACGCCGAGAACACGACGGTGCGGCCGGCGGTGCCCATGCTGCGGACGACGGCCTCGTCGACCGGCAGGCCGCGGGCCAGCTCCTCGCGGAATCGGGTCAGGATGAACAGGCTGTAGTCGATGGCCAGCCCGAACCCCAGCGCGGTGGCCAGGTTGGGCGCGAACACCGAGATCTCCATGCCGTGGGTGAGCAGCCGCAGCGCGGCCAGCGTGCCCACCACGGCCAGGGCGCCGACGGCGATCGGCAGCAGCGAGGCGAACACCGACCCGAACGCGATCAGCAGGATCAGCACGGCCAGCGGCGCGATGACGACCTCGGCCTTGCGCGCGTCCTCCTGCCCCTGGCGGATGAACTGCACGTTGGTCCAGGCGGGTCCGGTGGCGGTGACGCGCAGCGGGCGGAACCGGCCGGCCACGTCGGGCACCAGTCGTTCGGCGGTGCGGGTCGCCTTGGCCTCGTCGCCGTCCAGGTCCACCACCAGCAGGGCCGAGCGGCCGTCCGCGGCGCGCATGTCGGCGGGCCGCCCCTCCCAGTAGGACTGCACGCGCCCGACGCCGGGCCGGTCGCGCAGGTACCGGGTCAACCGGCCGCCCGCCGCCGCGACCTGGTCGGTGTCGACCGAGCGGTCCGCGGCGGCCCGCAGGACCAGGTCGGGGGCGGTGGTCGCGGTGAACCTGTCCGCCAGCAGGGCGTCGGCCTCGGCCGACTGGGTCCCGGTGGCGAGGAAGCCGCCGTTGGACAGCCGGTCCTGCAGCCCCGCCGCGAAGACCGCCAGCAGCAGCGCCGCGACCGCGACCGCCGTCAGGACGGCGATCCGGTTGCGCACCGACCAGCGCGCGAAGGCCGCCAGCAGCCCTTCGGACTTCGGCGGGCGGCGGCCGAACGCGAACGTCCCTCGCGCCCTCACCCGGCGTCCGCCCAGCGCGCGCCGCGCCGCCGCCCCGACACATGACCCTCAATACCGCCGGATGCCATCCAGATCCCTCGCAACACGCTCCGACAAGCGCCCACGACCGCACGGCGGCATGGTGATCGCTTAGTACACCCCCACCCTGCCCACTACTCTGAGTATTCAATCTGATTACTCTGAGTGCTGTCGGTTGGCGCGGGGATGGGTCGGACGTGTCCCGGACGCAGGGAACGGCGGCGGGCGCTCAGTCGCGGGTGAGCAGGTGGTGGTCGAGGACCGTTCCGACGCGCAGTTCCTTGTAGCCCGCCTCGTCGAACAGGACGGTCACACGGTCGTCCTCACCGGCGACGATCACTCCCTCGCCCCACCGGCGGTGCCGGACGTGGGAGCCCATCGGGAAGGCGGAGTTGTCGGCGTGCTCCTCCGTCCGCCCCGCCGCGCAGATGTCGCAGTGCCCGCAGGGTTCGTCGCGCGTCTCGCCGAAGTACCGGAGCAGGAAGCGTCCACGGCAGTCCGACAGCTCGCAGTAGTGGCGCATCATCTCGATCCGGGTGCGCTCCACCTCGCGCCGCCTCCCGGCCAGTTCGACGGCGCGGGACACGGCCTCGGCCGTGCCGGGCGGGTCGTCGGCCGGTTCGATCCGCTTGCGGACCCGCAGCGCGCCGGCCTCCTGCAGGAGGTCGAGCAGGGTGGTGAGCCGCCGGGCCGAGACCCCGGCGCGTTCGGCCAGTTCCCGGCGGCCGACCGGCCCCCGCGCCACGGTGTCGCAGACCGCCGCCAGGGTCGTCTCGTCGGGCAGACCACCGGTGAAGAAGCGCGGCAGCGCGAGGTCCTCGCTTCGGTAGAAGCAGATCGCCTCGGCGGGTTCTCCGTCCCGGCCGCCTCGACCGATCTCCTGGTAGTAGGAGTCGAGCGAGTCGGGGACGCCCGCGTGCAGGACGAAGCGGACGTCAGGCTTGTCGATGCCCATGCCGAAGGCGGTGGTCGCCACGACGGTGCGCAACTCACCGGCCATGAAGGCCTCCTGCACGCGGTCGCGCTCGCTCTGGCGCAAACCAGCGTGGTAGGCGCCCGCCGTCTGGAGGCGATCGGCGTACCAGACGGTGTCCTTGCGGGTGGGCGCGTACACGATGCCCGGCCCGTCCAGTTCCCGCGCGGCCGCCACGACGGCCTCGCGCTGCTCGGCGGCGTCATGGAAGGTGCGGACCGACAGGTGCAGTTCGGGCCGGTCGAATCCGCGCACGATCTCGGCCGGGTCGTTCATGCGGAGCCGTTCCACGATCTCCGCTCGCACCGGCGGGGCCGCCGTCGCGGTCAGCGCGGCCACCACCGGACGCCTCGGCAGCGCGTCGAGCAGCGGGCCGATCCTGAGGTAGTCGGGACGGAAGTCGTGTCCCCACGCCGAGACGCAATGCGCCTCGTCCACGGCCAGCAGGCGCGGCGGGGCGTCTCGGAGGACGTTCCGCACGTCGCCGCGGACGAGCTGTTCAGGGGCCATGAAGACGAACGCCGTGGCGTCGCCCGTCAGCGCTTCCAGGGCCCGGGCACGTTCGCCGGAGCCGGAGGAGGCGTTCAGGACGTGCGCCTCAACGCCCCGGTCGTGCAGGCCCTGCATCTGATCCTCCTGCAAGGACACCAGCGGGGACACCACCACGGCGGGTCCGCCCAGGATCGCGGCGGCGACCTGGTAGACGGCCGACTTCCCGCTGCCGGTGGGCATCACCACCAGCGTGTCGTGTCCCTCGGCGAGCGATTCCATCGCCTCGCGCTGGCCCGACCGCAACTCGGTCAGGCCCAGCGTCCGTTCGGCCGTCGCCGCGACCTGCGGCCTGCGCATCCCGTCCCCCAACAGTCTCGACTCGCCGCCCGTCCTTGAGGAGCGTCAACTCTTCATTTGTCGCCGGCGGCCGGACCGGCGGACCGTCCCGCCGGTCCGGCCACCGGACGCTAGGAGGCCTGGCTGACTTCCTTGCTCACCGCGTTCGGGCCGTCGTACTCCCGGTCGGGAATCGACTTGAGCGCCTCCAGGGTCGAGCCGTCGGCGCCGTGGTCCTGCGCGTGCTTGACCAGGGCGTCGCGGTCGGCCGGGTAGTTCACTCCGGCCAGCGACTTCTGGACCTCGATGAACGAAGGCCGGTTGGCCATGGGTCTTTCCTCTCGGTCGGAGTCGTGCGTCGTCAGGAACGGGCGCGTGCGGTCGCGCGGCCGTTGGCCTTCTGGAGGGCCTTGACGAGCTCGTCCTTGCTCATTCCGGAGCGGCCGGTGATGTCGAGCCGCTTGGCGAGGTCGTACAGATGCTGCTTGGAGGCGTTGGCGTCCACACCGCCGGCGGTCTTGCGCGAGGTGTTCCGGCCTCCCTCGGCCTGCCGGTCGGAAGGGCCCTTGCCCCCGCCGGCCTTGGGCTCCCAGTGGTCGCCGACCTTCTCGTGGGTGTGCTTCAGAGCGCTGTAGGCGACACGTTCGGCCCGCTGCCCCTCGCCGTACTCCTTCACGGCCGAGTCGTGGGCCTTGGCGTAGGTGCGCTGCGCCTTGGCGTCGGAGCGCTGCAACGTGCTGGGCAGCTCCTGCTGCTTGGGCCGGCCCTTGCTGTCGCTCTTGGGCATGGGTCTTCCTCCCCCCTCACCGTTACGTTCGTGCTCGACGGCGATACCCGCCGCCCCACCAGCTATAACGACAACTATCCGAAAATGGCGGCATTGTGCGCCGCATCACGGCCTTCCCGGTCAATATCCCGTCAAGCGGAAAGACAAAGGTCATCTTCGGGCAAAGGCGCGGCCATCGGAATTCAGCTGATCTTCGCCAGCAGGGCCTGGCACGCGTCGGCGCAGCGGCGGCAGCTCTCGGCGCAGATCCGGCAATGGTCGTGCATGTCGGCGTGCCGTTCGCACTCCTCCGCGCACGAGCTGCACGCCTGGACGCACGCCAGGAGCTGCGCGCGGGTGATGTTGGCGTCGTACTCGGTGTGCCGGGACAGCACGCGCCCGGTGGCGGTACAGATGTCGGCGCAGTCCAGGTCGGTGCGGATGCACTTGCGCATCGGGCCGACCCGCTCCTCGCTCAGGCAGGCGTCCGCACACGCGGTGCACGCCTGCGCGCACTCGATGAGCTCGCGGACGGCGTCGGCGAGCAGGTCCCGGTCGAGATTGATCTCGGCCGGATAGGCGTCGATCATTTCGCGGACGGGCATCGTTTTCCCCTTCCAGCGGTTCGGGTGAACGACGGCGCCGGTATTCGCCTTGAGGTGGGATATCCGGGTCGTCACCCTTGCCCTACCCACTGGGCGCGATGCGTTTCAGCCGGATACGGACCGATTGCGTAGACGGGTCATCCGCCCAGCGGGATGAGCGCGCTCAACAGGACGGGACCGACGACGGACGCGGCGAGAGCGGCCGCGAACGCCACGGCCCGTAGGAAGCCGCCGTCGGCCGGGTCCGCCGTCTTCGTCACGCCGTCACCGGAGTGCCTTTGAAGATCTTCCAGCCGGGCCGCGAACGACGGGTCGTCCATCTGCAGGCCCCGCTCGATGTTCTGCAGGACAAGACACTCGTACCGTGACATCGCCATCGCTGATCCGCCCTCCGGGAAGGGGTCCGTCCGCGGCTCGACACCTTTCGGGCGTCGCCGCTTCCCCGTTCCACGGCGGGCTCTACCCGGCTCCCGCCCTCCCAAGCGCGGACGGACCGGGCGCGCTCACGTCAGCCGATCTCTTCGGCCAGGGCGACGACGATGCCGGCGGGACCGCGGAGGTAGCAGAGCCGGAAGATGTCCTCGTACCGCACCACCTCGCCGAGGACTTCGGCGCCGTGCGTGCGCAGGCGGGCGATGGTGTCGTCGATGTCGTCAACGGCGAACATGACGCGGTGCAGGCCCAGGGTGTTGGGCGGCGGGTTCTCCGCCCCGGCGCCGGCCAGCTCGGGCGCGTGGTACTTGGTCAGCTCCAGCCTGCCGTGGCCGCCCGGGACCCGCATCATCGCGATCTCACTCCGGATGCCGTCGAGCCCGACGGTGCGGTCCGCCCACGGGCCCTCGATGTGCGCCCTGTTCTCCAACTCCATGCCGAGCTCGGCGAAGAACGCGACGGCCGCGTCCAGGTCGTCGACGACGATGGCGACGTTGTCCATCCGCTTAAGGGTCATGGTTTCGAGCATAAAAGTCGCGACGGCCGCGAACCGGAGATACCGGAAAGGGGCCCGTGCGAGACGAACGCGCACGGGCCCCTTCGGCTTTCTCAGCTTGGTCCCGGTGACGTTGACCAGGGACCGATCCCCGTCCGTCAGCGACCGAGTGCTGACGGCATCCAACACCTCCGGGCTCGGCTAACTCTTACCAGTCCGCGGCCGTTGAAACCCTTCACGTCCCATCAGCCACAAACGGATCACCTTGGGCGCGGACCGTCAGGCTGTGGGCGGACGACGTGGCACCGCGCCGCATGGTCTGGGCGGCGGCCCTGGTGGCCGTTCCCATCACCGAACATCGCCGCCGACAGTGACTCCTGCCCGCCCGCGTCGCCCACTCAATCGCCTTCGACCGCCGGTGAAGCGGAGTCGGCCGAGGTCCCGCAGTCGATCCGTCCAGCGCCGACCGGCCGCCCGGCGAACCCGGGTCCGGGCATCGCCGTCCCGCCCATCATGCGTTTTCTGCGCGCCACTGACCGGCCACGAGAAAAATCGGAGGTGTAAACGGATATGGCTGGGCATAGGTGGGGGCGACAAAGGAACTTACGAGGAGGCCAGGCTATGACCATCACCGGGATCTTGGTTGCGATCGTCATCGGCGCGATCATCGGCGCCCTCGGACGTCTGGTGCTGCCGGGCCGGCAGCCCATCGGCATCCTGCTGACCATCGGCGTCGGCATCGTGGCCGCCCTGCTGGGGACGGTGATCGCGCAGCAGGTCGGTGTCGCCACCACCAACGGCATCGACTGGATCGAGCTGGTCTTCCAGATCGGTCTGGCCGCCCTCGGTGTGGCCGCCGTCGCCGCTTTCCAGCGACGCAGCCACAGCGGCTCCCGTCACTGACGGCCCTGCCGGTGCCTCGCACCAGGCATTGAGACCGCATAGGGCGGCAGAGTCCCGCCACAAGACGCTTCCGAACGGCGGCGCGAAGCCTCATCGGCTTCGCGCCGCCGGCGTTGTACGGCCCGGCAGGTACATTCCACGTTGACCGTCCCGTCCAGCGCGCGAAGGGGAACAGGCCGCGGGTGTTCAGGATGTACCTCAGGCTGGTCAGCGAGACGCTGTCGGTGGCGGATATCAGCGGACGGCTCGGTGTCGAGCCCGACCGGGCTTGGGAACGGGGCAGCAAGCGGCGCCCCGGATCACCTCCGCGCGACCACACCCTGTGGGCCCGCGACGCCGAGGTCCCCGGAAGCTCCCCGCGGCCCGAGGATCTGGAATCCGTCGTCCTCGGCTGGGGCGAAACGTTCGCCCGCGCGGTGGGAGACCTGGCCAACGAGGAGGACGTCACGGTCTCCCTGGAGATCGTGCAAGAGATCCGCGACCTCGACGATCCCCTCGCGAAGGGGATAGCCCTGCGGCCCGAGACGATGGCCTGGCTGTCGCTGGCCCGCGCCTCCCTGGACATCGACCAGTACATCTACCACGAGTGCCCTGGCATGACCGACGAGTAGCAGCCCCCTGCCTGGCACACCGACCGCCCCATACCGTCATCAATGGCCACCGTGAGAATCGCGATCCCCTTGCAGGGCCATGGCGATCCATGGGGCGAGCAGGAAATGGATCGCTTCGGACGCTCTGACAGGAGCGGTGCACGGAGCAAAGAGCACACCCGTTGAGGATTTGAACCACGGAACCCGCTCAATCGACGCCGCGTTCGGAGCGGCGACGAGCACGACGCTTTCGCCTATGGAAGGCACCCGGGCGTCGAAGACGCGCAGGACGGGCGTCGTCCCATTGAAAAGCGGAAGCGTCGTCCACCCTCGCTCCTCCAGCGCGACGGCGAGATCGCTCATACACGCCTCCGCCACTGGCGGAAGGAGCTGTGCAGACGGTTCTGATGCGGGCATCCGGCGTGCTCGGTGTTCGCCTGGCGAAAGTGTCCGGTCTCGCCGGCGACGCCTGCCGCCCGTCACGGCATGCGGCGAGACCGAGCCGCCGCCTTGTCGCGGTCCTGTACGAGCGCCTCGCGCAGGTTCGCCGCCGTGTTCCTGATGATGGTGAGGTCCACGCCCACCTTCGAGTCGTGGAGAGTCGCCACCCAGTCCCCGAACTGCCCGTCCCATCGGATCGACCGCCAGATCCGGTGCCCCGTGAACTCCGCGCGGAGTCGGGCGAGCATCTCCTCATCGGTATACGCCCTCATGTTCATGTCGATTGACCTCGCATCAGCCGCTCGTCGAATTACTGTGACCAGCCTTGTGCAGCGAGTTACGATCGGCTACATACCGGCGCCACCCCATCACCCCCCATCGCTCGGTTCAGCCCTCCCAAGAACCGACCGGCATCCCGAGGACGGCCCCCCTTGTCCGTCGAGTCTGGTGACCTCACACGCGATCCCCTGATCAGGGCGTACGCCGCTCTGCTGCGCTCCTATCGCGAGGCCGCGTCCCTCTCCCGGGCCAAGCTCGCCGAGGCGCTCGGCTGCTCCCCGGCGTGGATCGAGAAGCTGGAGAACGGCGAGAAGCCTCCGTCCGAGGCCACCTCGGACGACCTGGACACCTTCTTCAAGACTCCAGCGCGCACCTTTCACACGATGTGGAAGGAGATCAAACGAGCGGGCAAGCACCTCGTCGGTCCGCCCGGCTTTCCCGGGTACGTGCGCCGAGAGGGGAAGGCGTCGATACTGCACATCTTCGCGGCCATGGTCCTGCACGGCCTCTTTCAGACGCCGGAGTACGCCCGCGAGGTTCTCCGGGTAGGGCGCACTGCCGAGGAGGCGGAAACGTTGCTCGCGACGCGGCTCGCCCGCCAGGAGATCCTCCGCCACCCCGAGCTGGCACAGATATCGATCGTCATCGACGAAGGCGTCCTACGTCGCCCGACCGGTGGCCACTCCGTCATGAAAAGGCAGCTTGAACACCTGATCGAAATGGCGAACGATCCACGGATCACCCTTCAGATCGTGCCTACCAGCAAGGGCGCGTACCAAGGCAACATGGGCGCCTTCACCATCCTCAGCTTCGAGCAGGATCCAGATGCCGTCTATGTAGAGGGGCATACGTCGGGTCAGCTCACGGAGGACCCTCGTGAGGTCCGCGCGCACGCGCTAGCCTTCAACTTGATCAGGGGAGCGGCTCTGTCCGTGGACCAGTCCTTGGAACTGCTGCACGAAATAGTGGAGAGCCTATGAGCACGCCGGGCCGGATGTTCAGCACGTGGCGTACCAGCAGCTACAGCGGCAGCAGCGGGGGCGAGTGCGTCGAGGTCGCCGCGTCGGCTGTGACCGTGGCCGTGCGCGACTCGAAGGACCCTGGCGGTCCCGTGCTGGCCTTTGACGGAGTCGCCTGGGCCGCTTTCACTAGGACGATCAAGGCGGGCAGCCACGATATGCGCTGACCAGTCGGTCCAGGTTCTGGGCGGCCAAGGCGCTCAGGCAGAGGCGGGGCACAGATGAGCGAAGCCGATCCGCACATCCACGTCGAGCAGAACGTGATCCAGGCCGGGGCCGCCTTCCGCAATGTGATCGCGTCATCGTTGAACTTCGCGCCCGATGCACCGGATGTCGTCACCACCGGTTGCGGACTCCGAGTGCCCTACGCGATGATCTCTCCCCGTCCGGAAAGTGTCACCTGCCTCGCCTGCCGGGAACACGCTCACCGAGAGCATCTGCGCTACGCCGAGCAGGTGGAGCGCCTGGGCCGGATGCCCGGGGCGCCGATCACCGGCGACCAGGCGACCAAGGCCGCGGATTGGGCCCGGAATCGTGCGGAAAGATTCTCTCGCTAAGACGTCTGCAAAGAGGTCGGGGCTCGCTCGATCGTGGGCCGGGCGCCGCGGCGCCTGTAGTAGGCGATGGCCAAGATGATGACGGCCGGGCCCCACGCGCTGAGCGGGCCGGTGCAGATCGTCGCGAGCGCCTTCCACCAGCCGTTGTCGTACGCCTGGATCTCGCCGACACCGAACACGGTGAGCACCTGGTCGTCTCCCAGCGGCACGGCCGTGAACAGCGCGGTGAGGATCAGACCTCCGGCAACGGCCGGGACGGTCGCCGCGAGCGGTCGGACACGCTTGCCGCCGATGAAGGGGATCCAGCCGGGCGCCACCTCGCCCCAGCCGCGCACCAGGCCGATGCACAGCAGGGCGATCAGCTCCGACACCACGCTCAGCGCCAGGACGTAGGGGATGCTCACCCAGTAGCCCGGCATCCCGACGTCGTGTTTCTGCCCCATGTCGAAGTGGACGGCGAACGGCAGCCGCCACAGGCAGGAGGACAGTAGGAGCAGCGGCATCGCGTAGGCGAGGCGGAGGGTCCAGCGTCCCACGGGTCGTTCGGTGTCGCTGGTGGCCGGGGCGGTGTGGACGAGGGTGCGGAGGAGCCGGTTGGTCGTCACTCTTCCGCCTCCGGGCGATCCCGATGATCACCCGTGCAGGGCGACCGGCTCCCCCGTCCGGGGGAATCCGTTCCGGCACGTCGGTCTGCTCTGACGCGTACGGCGCCGTTGCTGAAGTTCAGCTGGGTGAACGCCTTCGGTGGCGAGTCCAAGGCGTCGGCCATGGTGATGGCGAGGCGGTGTCGGTGCGCCGGGTCGTCAGGTGATGTTCCGGAAGGTCGTCGCGACGTCCTCACCGATACAGGATCCACCGCCTTGAGCGACCTGCGGCGCAAGGTGCTGGAAATAGCCGGATTGTAGGGTTCGCCTATGAAGGCAGCGGTTCATGCCAAGTACGGTCCGCCGGACGTGGTCGAGATCGCGGAGGTGGACGCGCCTTCCGTCAGGGAGAAGGACGTCCTGGTCCGGGTGCACGCGACGACGGTCAACCGGACGGACTGCGGTTACCGGGCGGCCGAGCCCTTCTTCATCCGGTTGGCCACAGGTCTCACCCGGCCGCGGCGCGGGATCCTCGGCACCGAGTTCGCCGGCGTGGTCGAGGCGGTCGGCGGCGGTGTCACATCGTTCGCCGTGGGCGAGCGGGTGTTCGGGTACAACGAGCGTGCGCGCGGAGCACATGCCGAGTATGTGGCGGTTCCCGAAGACGGCATGATCGCGACCATGCCGTCCGGCGCGACCTTCGCCGAGGCCGCTCCCGGAACCGAGGGCGCGCATTACGCGTACTCGTTCATCAGGACGGCCGGAGTCCGGGCCGGGCAGGACGTCCTGGTCCACGGGGCGACCGGCGCCATCGGCTCGGCGGCGGTGCAACTGCTGAAGGCACTCAACGTCGCGGTGACCGCGGTGTGCGACACGGCGCGCCTGGAACTGGTGCGGGACTTGGGCGCCGACCGGGTCGTCGACTACACGGTCCAGGATTTCACCAGGGACGAGCAGCGCTACGACGCGGTGTTCGACGCGGTCGGCAAGAGCACGTTCGGTCGCTGCAAGCGGTTGCTGAGACCCGGCGGGGTGTACCTGTCCTCCGATCTGGGACCCGGGTGGCAGAACCTGATCCTGCCGCTGGTCACACCGTTGCTCGGCGGCAGGAGGGTGAAGTTCCCCTTCCCGGGGGACCAGCAGGAGATGGTGCGGTACTTCCGGGACCTGATGGAGTCCGGAAAGTTCAGGCCGGTCATCGATCGGCGCTATCCGCTGGACGAGATCGTCGAGGCCTACCGGTACGTCGAGACCGGGCGCAAGACGGGCAACGTCGTCATCGACGTCGTGCCGCCGGACTGACCGGTGAGCCGCCTCAGGGCGGCGCGGGGTCCTTCCCGCGCCGCCCCTTCGTGCCGGGCGTCTCGGCCCGAGGTCCGGTCAGGCTCCGACGTAGTCCGCGAGGTGCTCGCCGGTCAGGGTGGAGCGGGCGGCGACGAGGTCGGCGGGCGTGCCCTCGAAGACGATCTGGCCGCCGTCGTGGCCGGCGCCCGGTCCCAGGTCGATGATCCAGTCGGCGTGCGCCATCACGGCCTGGTGGTGCTCGACGACGATGACCGACTTGCCGGCGTCGACGAGCCGGTCGAGCAGGCCCAGCAGCTGCTCGACGTCGGCGAGGTGCAGGCCGGTGGTCGGCTCGTCGAGGACGTAGATCCCGCCCTTCTCGGCCATGTGGACGGCGAGCTTGAGCCGCTGCCGCTCGCCGCCCGACAGGGTGGTCAGCGGCTGGCCCAGGCTGAGGTAGCCGAGCCCGACGTCGGCGAGCCGGGTCAGGATGGCGTGCGCGGCCGGGATGCGCGCCTCGCCCGTGCCGAAGAACTCCTCGGCCTCGGTCACCGACATCGCGAGCACCTCGCTGATGTCGCGGCCGCCGAGGCGGTACTCCAGCACCGCCGCCTGGAAGCGCTTGCCCTCGCACTCCTCGCAGGTGGTGGCGACGCCGGCCATCATCGCGAGGTCGGTGTAGATGACGCCGGCGCCGTTGCAGTTGGGGCAGGCGCCTTCGGAGTTGGCGCTGAACAGGGCGGGCTTGACGCCGTTGGCCTTGGCGAAGGCCTTGCGGATCGGTTCGAGGAGACCGGTGTAGGTGGCGGGGTTGCTGCGCCGCGACCCGCGGATCGCCGACTGGTCGATCGACACCACGCCCGCGCCGGCGGGCACCGAGCCGTGCACGAGCGAGCTCTTGCCGGAACCGGCGACGCCGGTGACGGCGACGAGCACCCCGAGCGGGATGTCGACGTCCACGTCCCGCAGGTTGTGCGTCGCCGCGCCCCGGATCTCCAGCGCGCCGGTGGGCTTGCGCACCGTCTCCTTGACGGAGGCCCGGTCGTCGAGGTGGCGGCCGGTGAGCGTGTCCGATGCGCGCAGTCCTTCGATGCTGCCCTCGAAGCAGATCTGGCCGCCGCCGGTGCCCGCGCCGGGGCCGAGGTCGACCACGTGGTCGGCGATCGCGATCGTCTCGGGCTTGTGCTCGACCACCAGCACCGTGTTGCCCTTGTCGCGCAACCGCAGCAGAAGATCGTTCATGCGCTGGATGTCGTGCGGGTGCAGGCCGATGGTGGGCTCGTCGAAGACGTAGGTCACATCGGTGAGCGAGGAGCCCAGGTGGCGCACCATCTTGACGCGCTGGGCCTCGCCGCCCGACAGGGTGCCGGCCGGGCGGTCCAGGCTGAGGTAGCCGAGGCCGATCTCCACGAACGAGTCGAGGCTGTGCCGCAACGACGCCAGCAGCGGCGCGACCGACGGCTCGTCCAGGCCGCGGACCCACTCGGCCAGGTCGCTGATCTGCATCGCGCACGCGTCGGCGATGTTGACCCCGGCGATCCGCGACGACCGGGCCTCCCCGCTGAGCCGGGTGCCCTCGCACTCGGGGCAGGCGGTGAAGGTGACCGCGCGGTCCACGAACTCGCGGATGTGCGGCTGCATCGCCTCGCGGTCCTTGGACAGGAACGACTTCTGGATCCTCGGGATCAGGCCCTCGTAGGTGAGGTTCGAGCCCTCGACCTTCACCTTGGTCGGCTCCCGGTAGAGGAAGTCCCGCATCTCCTGCTCGGTGAACTTGCGGATGGGCTTGTTCGGGTCGAGGAAGCCCGACTCGGCGTAGGTCCGCACGGTCCACCAGCTGTCGGACTTCCAGCCGGGGATGGTGAAGGCGCCCTCGGCGATCGACTTGGAGTCGTCGTAGAGCTGGGTGAGGTCGATGTCGGAGACCGCGCCGCGGCCCTCGCAGCGCGTGCACATGCCGCCGGTGCGGGTGTAGGTCGCCTTGACGGCCTTCTTGGCGCCGCGCTCGACGGTGATCGCGCCGCTCGCCCGGACCGAGGGGACGTTGAAGGCGAACGCGCTGGGCGGGCCGATGTGCGGCTGCCCGAGCCGGCTGAACAGGATGCGCAGCATGGCGTTGGCGTCGGTGGCGGTGCCGACCGTGGAGCGGGGGTCGGCGCCCATGCGCTGCTGGTCGACGATGATCGCGGTCGTCAGCCCCTCCAGGACGTCGACCTCGGGCCGGGCCAGCGTCGGCATGAAGCCCTGCACGAAGGCGCTGTAGGTCTCGTTGATCAGACGCTGCGACTCCGCGGCGATCGTGCCGAACACCAGCGAGCTCTTGCCCGAGCCGGAGACCCCGGTGAACACCGTCAGGCGGCGCTTGGGGATCTCGATGGTGACGTCCTTGAGGTTGTTCACGCGGGCGCCGTGCACGCGGATCAGGTCGTGGCTGTCGGCGGGGTGCGGCGCGGGCGTCTGCGTGTCCGTCCTCGGGGCCATGCTCATCTCTTCTTCCTCTGTCGGTCGGGCGGGGCCGCTCTCACGGCCGCCGCCGGCAACGCCTTGCTCGATCGTTCGGTGCGGTTGCGCCTGGGTGCGTGGAGCCTAACAACGTGCGGGTTCGGACCTCATACCGTCCAGCGGCCGTCGCGCATCAGCTCGCGGCCGGGCAGTTCGTCCGCCTCGCGCCACGCCTGGACGCGGCGCGGGGTGACGCGGAACCAGCGGTAGGGCCCGGTCTCCGCGCGCGGGTCGAAGCCGGTGCGCGCGGCGAACCGGTCGCCCCGCTCGCGCGGTAGCGCGTCGATCTCCAGGACCTCGACCCCGCCCTCGATCATGGTCACGTCGCGGGTCGGGCCGAGGCCGAGCCGGGTGGTGCGGGCGGCGGCGAGGTTCCGGCCGGTCGGGCTGTCGGCCGGTGTGGCCAGCAGCAGGGTCTCGCCGTCCCAGTCGAAGGACAGCGGCACCAGGTACGGCACGCCGTCGGCCGAGGCGCTGGCGACCCAGAGGTCGACGTCGTGGGCGAGCCGGTGCTCGGTGTCGCGGCGGCGCTGGGCGCGGGAGCGGGGCGCGTCGCTCATCGGTCGGTCCCGGGGACCTGCCGGATGCGGATCAGGTTGCCCGCGGGATCGCGGACGGTGCCTTCGCGCACGCCGTGCGGCTGCTCGGTCGGCTCCTGGGCGATCTCGGCGCCGCCCTCCGCCAGCCGCGCGAAGACGCCGTCGAGGTCGGGGGTGGCCATGAGGACGGCGGCGTAGGTGCCCTTGGCCATCATCTCGGCGATGGTGCGGCGCTCGGCGGCGGTGACGCCGGGGTCGGTGGCCGGCGGTTCCAGGACGAGGGAGGTGCCGGGCTGGCCGGCCGGGCCGACCGTGATCCAGCGCAGCCCGTCGTACCCGACGTCGTCCCGGACCTCGAAGCCGAGGATGTCGCGGTAGAAGGCCAGGGAGGCGTCCGGATCGTCATGCGGCAGGTAGCTCGCATGGAGGGTGATCTGCATGGAGATCACGTTAGGCGGGGTGCGGGGTCCGGCGCTTCTCCGATCCTGACCGTCCGGTCAGGCGGGCTTGCGGCGCTGGTAGTGGCGGGCGACGCGGACACGGTTGCCGCAGCGGGCGGCCGAGCACCAGCGGCGGCGCGGGTGGGCGGGCAGGAACAGCAGGACGCAGTCGTCGGCCTCGCACTGGCGGACCTTGGTGACCGCCGGGTCGGCGAGGAGGTCGGCGGCGGCCTCGGCGAGCAGGGCGGCCAGCCGCGTTCCGGCCGGACCGGTGCGGCGGCGTTCGGCGGCGACCGTCGAGCCGTTCCAGGTCAGCTCGCTGATGGCGGGTGCGGCGCGCTGGGCGTCGTTGAGCGCGGCGAGGTCAGCCTCGGCCGGAGGCTTCGCGTGTCGGACGCGTTCCAGGGCGTTGGCCGTGTGCTCGCGCACGGCGTGCACCGCGGCAAGGTCGTCGGGGCCGGGGGCGGCCAGTCCGTGCGCGTCCGGCAGCCGTTCGGCCTGGAGGTCGAGCCAGGCGCGCAGGGCGTCGGGGGTGGCGAGCAGGTCGCCGACGGCCGTGCGGGTGTTGACCAGGTCCAGGGCCAGGGGCTCGCCGGTCAGCGGGACGGGATCGCTCATGCGGCTAATGCTACATCCCGGTGTTGACGCGTTAGAGCGATGATCGTTATAACTAATGTATCTTTTCCGAGGAAAGGCATTAGAGATGGTGCTGCCCCCGCTCGCCCGGACCGCCCACCGGCACGTGGACGTCGACGGCGTCAGCGTCTTCTACCGGGAGTCGCTCCCCGAACGCGCCGACGCGCCCGTGCTGCTGCTCCTGCACGGCTTCCCGTCCGCCTCGCACCAGTTCCGCCGCCTCATCGACGCGCTGGGCCACCACTACCGGCTCGTCGCCCCCGACCACGCGGGCTTCGGCCACACCGAGGCACCCGACGGGTTCGCCTACTCCTTCGACCGGCTCGCCGACATCACCGAAGGCTTCGTCCAGGCGCTCGGCCTGACCCGCTTCGTGATGTACGTCTTCGACTTCGGCGCACCGATCGGCTTCCGGCTCGCCGAACGCCACCCCGAGTGGATCGCGGGCCTGGTCGTCCAGAACGGCAACGCCTACCTCGACGGCCTGTCGGACGGCGCGCGCGACTTCATCGCCCTGCGGCCCGACCAACCGGGCGCCGAGGAGACGGTCCGCGACCTGCTCACGCTTCCCGGCACGCGCGGCCAGTACGAGACCGGCGTGGCCGACACCGAACTGATCGCCCCCGACGGCTGGACGCTCGACCAGCACTTCCTCGACCTGCCCGGACGCAAGCAGGCCCAGGTGGCGCTGGCGTTCGACTACCGCTCCAACCTCGAACGCTACGACCGCTGGCAGGCGTGGCTGCGCGAGCACACCCCGCCCACGCTCATCACCTGGGGCGGCAACGACCCGTTCTTCCCCGCCCCCGGCGCCCGCGCCTACCTGCGCGACGTCCCCGACGCCGAACTCCACCTCTTCGACACCGGCCACTTCGCCCTGGAAGACCACCTGCCGCAGATCGCCCCGCTCATCGCCGACTTCCTGGACCGCGTCTGGAAGTGACGGGCCATGGGGCAAAAGAACGGCATTCGGTTATTCGCGTCCCATTGCCGACCGGCTCCTTTTCACTGCCGCCCCACCGCCGCCGCTGCTCCGGTAACTTCGCGCGCGAAGGGTCCGCCGCCCCGTGAGGACGGCGGACCCGGCTTCCCTCGGCCGGATCAGCCCGGCGGGAAGGCGTTGTTCTTCGCGACCGGGACGGCGAGCTGGCTCGGCGCGGTCAGGGTGGCCTGCTCGGGGGGCAGCCCGCCGAGCAACGGGTTGATGTGCCTCAGGCCCAGCGAGATCGGGACCCCGGCGGTCGCGCTGAGGTCGTACTTGACCAGGTCGATCCAGCGGACGATCGCCAGCACGTCGGCGGGGATGGGCTGGGCGTTCTTCTGCACGGGCACGCAGAGCTGGCGGTTCAGGGTCACGTTGGCGGCGGTGCCCGGGACGCCGGCCAGCACCGGGTTGAGGTGCCGGAGCGAGAGCTGCCTGTTCATCGCCGTCTGCGGGCTGATGGCGTAGCACTTGAGGTCGATGTACTGGACCAGCCGGAGGATCTCCGGCGGCGGGACGTTGCCGTTCTTCACCACCGGGACGCAGAGCTGCTGCGGGGTCGTCATCACGACGTTCGACGCCGGGACGCCCGACAGCACCGGATTGAGGTGCGCCAGGTTGAGCTGCCTGTTCACGGTGATGCCGGTGATCCGGTAGCAGGCCAGGTCGACGAAGCGGATGAAGTCGAGCGCGTCGGGCGACGGGGCCACGCCGTTCTTGGCGACCGGGACGCACACCTGGTCCCGGTTGCCGAGCGTGACCCGCTCCTCGGGCAGGCCGGCCAGCACGGGGTTGAGGTGGCGGGTGCTGATGACCACGGACGGGGGCGTGTACGGGCTGGAGCGGAAGCACTGGAGATCGAGCTGCGAGACGAACGACTTGGGAGTCGGCAGCACCGGCGCGCTCGACGCCGAGGCCGCCGCCATCGCGACGGTGAGCGTCAACGCGGACAGCAGCGCGAGCAGGACGGGGGGAACGGCACGCAGCCGCCTCCGGGAGCGGGGGAGCTTCGCCATCTTCTGGACCTCCTCGGGTCGACATCAGGGTGTGCGGCCGAAATGGAGGAGGTCCAGCACGGAATTTCCCGTGTCCACTTACGGTCGAGATGACGGAATGTCGCTTTTTCTGCCTGGAACCGTCCAGCGGGTTCGGTTTTGTCGTCGGACGCGGCCGGCCGCCACCGAACGGACCGGGAGATCCCCACCAGGACTTGCCCCGTCGTCGATGGGGACGCACCGGCCTTCGATTTGCGGGTGGGCCCGTGGGGTCCGGGCGGGCTTAGAATCGGCCGGGCTTCTTTTTGCCGAACAGAAATGATCATGCCACGGTGCCCTATCCCCCTGCTGACGGTCGCCGCGAACGCACTGAAAAGGGCAGCGGGGAGCCAAAATCGTCAGTTTTTCCGGCACTACCGAACTGACGCCCGTTCAGGTTCTCGCCCGCATGGACTTTCCGGCCTCCGGAGCTCTCAAGCTCTCGATGCTCCAGCCGTGGACGGGCGAACGCGTCCTCCACGATCGCGATCGTCCATCTCGGCCCCTTCTCGCAGGTGACCTCCCCGGCACTCGACCTGCGACGGTGATCCCGTGGTCAGGGGTCGGGCTACATCTCCGGTCGCAGCATCCTCCACCGAGATACGGCCAGGGCCTGACGCGGCGGTGATCATGGTTGGCCGAAGGTCGACCCATGCGCTTCTTCACAGTCTCGGTCCTGGCGGCCTCCACCGCCCTCGTCCCCTTCATGCAGGCGCCCGGCGTCGCCGCCGACGTGCGGGCCGCGCACACGGCCGTCTCCCCGGTCCGCACGTCGGTGATCACCGTGTCGCACGACGGCATCACCGCGCCGCCCGCCGTCGCCGAGGGCGCCACCTCCTTCCGGGTCGAGGCCACCGACCCCGACGGCGCCTTCCTCGGGCTGGTCCGCCTGCGTCCCGGAGTGTCGCTCCAGCGCTACCTGGCCGACCTGGAGCGGGCCTACGACGAGTCCGACCGCGCCGCGGCGCTGGCCGGAGCCCGCGCGGTGGAGCGGGACGTGGTGATGCACGGCGGCGCGGCGGTGCTGCCCGGCCACCCGGTCACCTTCACGCCCAGGCTGCGGCCGGGCACCTACCACCTCATCGACTTCAAGGACGTCGGGGCTCCCGGCCTGGCGGACAAGGTGCGGACGCTGCGCGTGCTCGCCCGGCCCGGCGCACCCGCGCCCGCGTCCGCGCCCACGAAGGCCGGCGCGCACATCGCACAGGTCCAGACGGCGCAGGGTCCGCGCTTCCGCGCGCCCGGCGTCCTGCGGGCCGGGGACCCGATCGCCGTGTCCAACCGGTCCCGGCAGTTCAACGAGGCGATCTTCATGCCGGTCCGCGAGGGCACCACCCGGGCCCAGGTCGGGGCGTTCTTCAGCGCGCTGGAGCGCGGCGAGCAGGCGCCGTACCCGTTCGCCGGCGGGCCGGTCGGGATGGTCCCGCTGTCCCCGGGCCGGACCACGGTGCTCGCCCCCGGGTTGAAGCCCGGCACCTATGCGCTGGTCACCTGGGTCACCGACTACCGGACCGGCCGTATGCACGCGGCCCAGGGCATGCACGAGATCGTCACCGTGCGCTGATCCGGGACAGGGCGTCGCACCGTCCCGGCCCGCACGCGCATTCGTCAACGGGCGAGCGCGCGTGCGGGCACCCCGAAGTCCTTGGCGAGGATGTCGTCCAGGCAACGTTCGACGATGGCGGCGATCGTGAGGGAGGGGTTGACCGCGGCGGTGGACCCGGGCATGAGGGCGGCGTCCAGGCAGTACAGGCCCCGGTGGCCGTGCAGCCGCCCGTACAGGTCGGTGGCCTTGCCGAGGACGGCGCCGCCGAGCGGGTGCACCGTCAGCGGATGCGGGCCGAACAGGTTGACCGCGACCGCACCGGAAGGCAGGCGCGGCGCCACCTGCCGGGCGATGTCCATGACCGCGCGGCGCGGGGTGACGTCGTTGGCGGTACTCCACTTCAGCCCGGCGCGCCCGGTGGCGGCGCTGTAGGCCCAGTGGCCCGGGGCGTCGGGCAGGCCCATGCCGAAGCACAGCATGAGCCCCGCGTCCACCGGCAGCGGTGCGGGCGCGTGCATCAGCGTGGCGGCGTTGTCGCGGCTGCGGGCCAGGAACGCCGGCGGGCCTGCCTGGGGCGCGCCGGTCGCGGCGAGCAGCGTCTTCAGCAGCAGGAACTGGTCGCCGTTGGTGCCCCAGCCGGCGCCCACGAACTCGTTCAGCCGGGGCAGCGCGCCGGTGTCGCGCGCGGTGACCAGCAACCGGGGCGTGTGGACGCCGCCGGCGGCGACGATGAGCCTGTCGCAGACCAGCACCAGCCGCTGCACCACCGCGCCGCCGTCGGACAGCCGCTCGACGGTGACGCGGTACCTGCCCTGGCGGTCCTGGCCGATGCCGGTGACCTGGTGCAAGGGCCGTACCGTGGTCCTGCCGGTGGCTTCGGCGCGGGCGAGGTAGGTGCGGTCCACGCTCATCTTGGCGCCGCTGTTGCACCCGGTCACCGCGTACTGGCCGACCGTCGCCGCCGGCACCGCGCGGCCGTCCAGCTCGGCGCGGATCACCTCGAAGTCGAAGTTGGTCGGGAAGCGGTCCACCGCCAGGCCCGTCCGGGCGAGGGCCTGGCTCCACAACCGGGTGGAGCGGTAGCGGGGATGGGCGAGCAGGTCCAACGGCAGGCGGTCGGCGACCATGCGGCGGCGGGCGCGCGGGTAGTAGACGCGATCGAGTTCGCCGTAGTCGAGCCCGGCCGGGAAGACGCGGTGGAACGGCTCAGGGTGCGGCTGCGGCAGCGCCCCGCCGTAGACCAGCGTGCCGCCGCCGACGCCCGCGCCGCACACGACGGTGACGGCGTCGTCCAGCACGATGTCCAGCAGGCCGGTGAACCGCGGCAGCGCGGCGGAGTTGATCGCGTCCACGGCCCGGGACAGGTGCGGCAGCTCGGAGACCAGCGGCAACGTCGGCCTGCCGTCCAGCCAGAACAGCCGGGGGTCGGGGACCGGCAGCCGGGGGAAGGTCGTCCCGGCGGGGGTGATCGGCCAGCGGCGCCCGCGCTCCAGCACCACGTTGTCGATGCCGGCCTGCGCCAGCCGGAACGCCGCCACGCTGCCGCCCACGCCCGACCCGATGATCACCACCCGGTGGGACTCCTCCCGGGTGCGCGCGGCCTCGGCCCGTCCGACCAGGGCCGGGGCCGCCAGCGCGGCGCCGGTCAGCCCGGCGAGGCCGACGAAGCGCCGTCGGCCGACCTCGCCCGCACGGCTGTCGGGGACGCCCATCGAGTCGATCTTCGTCCGCGTCACAGCGGAACACTACCGAAAGTTTCTGATCATGCACGGAGAGTGATGGCGACGCGCTCGAACGCCGCACGGCCACCCTCCCGGCACGTCGCATCCACAGCGGCCGACGATGCGGCGTGGTTCTTTGACGCTCCGCCCGCGCACCCCAAGGGTGATCGGTGTCATCGAATGATCACGGAGAGTATCCGAGCGGGGGCGCCATGGGGACCGGGGCGGAAGAGGCGGGCTGGAACGCGGACGCGGTCGCGATCGTAGGGGTGGGTTGCCGGCTGCCGGGCGGGGTCGGTGACCTGGCGGGGTTGTGGGAGGTCCTGGAGCAGGGCCGGGACGTGGTGTCGGTGGTCCCGGCGGACCGGTTCGAGGCCGAGCGGTTCGTGGACGCCGCGATGGTGCGGGCGGGCAAGTCCTACACCGCGGCGGGCGGCTTCCTGGACGACATCGCCTCCTTCGACGCGGGCTTCTTCGGGATCTCACCGAAGGAGGCGGCGCAGATGGACCCGCAGCACCGGCTGCTGCTGGAGACCGCCGTCGAGGCGTTGGACGACGCGGGGATCGATCCGGCGGTGCTGGCGGGGACCGGCACCGGCGTGTTCGTCGGGGTGTCGGACATGTCCTACGGGGGCCTGCAACTGTCGCGGCCGCAGGAGATGAACGCCTACACCATGTCGGGCGCGGCCTCCTCGATCGCCGCCAACCGGGTGTCGCACTTCCTCGATCTGCGCGGCCCGTCGATGGCGATCGACACCGCGTGCTCGTCGTCGCTGGTGGCGCTGGAGCGCGCGTGCCAGGAGCTGGCGGCCGGCGGCAGCCGGGTGGTGCTGGCGGGCGGGGTGAACGTACTGCTCAACCCGGCGGCCTACGTGGGGTTCTCCCAGGCGTCGATGCTGTCCAGGCAGGGGCGGTGCGCGGCGTTCTCGGCGAACGCCGACGGGTTCGTGCGGGCCGAGGGCGCCGGGATGGTGGTGCTCAAGCCCCTGGCCGACGCGCTGGCCGACGGCGACCGCGTCCATGCGGTCATCGCCGGGTACGGCAGCAACTGCGACGGCCGCACCATGGGCCTCGCGCTGCCCAGCGCCGACGCCCAGGAGGACCTGCTGCGGCAGGTGTACGCCCGCGCGGGGGTGCTGCCGGACGAAGTGGTCTACATGGAGGCGCACGGCACCGGCACCCTGGTGGGCGACCCGGCCGAGGCCACCTCCCTGGGCCGCGTCCTGGGCGCCCGGCGCACCGGCGGCGCGTTGCCGATCGGGTCGGTGAAGTCCAACCTGGGGCATCTGGAGCCGGCCTCGGGCATGGCCGGGCTGTTCAAAGCCCTGCTGGTGCTGCGGCACGGCACCATCCCCGCCTCGCTGCACCTGGATCCGCTCAACCCCGACATCGACTTCGCCGCCCTCGGCCTGGAGCCGGTCGCCGAGCCGCGCCCGCTCCCCGCCTCCCCCGGGCGCCGGTTCGTGGGCGTCAACTCCTTCGGCTTCGGCGGCGCCAACGCCCACGTGCTCCTGGCTCCCCCACCCGCCGAACCGGCTCCTGCCATCGACGAAGTCCCTCGTGAGCAGGCCGCCTTGCCCCTGGTGGCGTCGGGACGGACGGCCGAGGCCGCCGCACGCGCGGCCGAGTCGTTGGCCGAGCGGGTCACCGGTGCGGCACCGCAGGAGTTCTACGACATCGCCCACACCACGACCCGTCGCCGTGGACGGCATCCCTATCGGGTCGCGGTGCTGGCCAACGGCTCCGACCAGGCGGCCGAGCGGCTGCGTGAG
Source organism: Spirillospora sp. CA-253888 (assembly GCA_050936435.1). Taxonomy (GTDB): domain Bacteria; phylum Actinomycetota; class Actinomycetes; order Streptosporangiales; family Streptosporangiaceae; genus Spirillospora. Next base: position 1,583,955 of record JBNJMT010000002.1, on the reverse strand, counting down.
GCCAAGCCCGTCCGCGCCTTCCAGCGCCCCGAGCGGGCCGGGGGCGTGGTCCTGATGTTCTCGGGCAACGGATCACAGTGGGCCGGGATGGGCGCGGAACTGCTCGCAGGCGACGCGGTGTTCCGCGCGGCAGTGCAGGAGGTCGACGCGGCGCTGGCGCCTCACCTGGGCTGGTCGGTGGCGGCCGAGATGACCTTGCCGGAGAAGGAATGGCGGCTGTCGGCGACCGAGGTGGCCCAGCCGATGCTGTTCGCCGTGCAGGTCGGCCTGGTGCACATGCTGCGCGCCCGCGGCGTCGAGCCGGCCGCGGTGGTCGGGCACAGCGTCGGCGAGGTCGCCGCCGCCCACGCCGCCGGGATCCTCACCCTCGCCGACGCCGCCCGGGTCCTGGCCGAACGCTCCCGCGCCCAGGCGCCGACCGCCGGATGCGGTCGGATGGCCGCCCTCGGGCTGTCCCGCGAGCGCGCCGAACAGATCCTGGCGGAGTTCCCCGGCATCGAGGTGGCCGGGATCAACACCGCCGACCAGCTCACGGTGTCGGGCCCCGCCGCCCAACTCAAGCTGCTCGCCGACGAGATGGCCGCGCGCGGGGTGTTCTTCCGCGCCCTGGACCTGGACTACGCCTTCCACTCCGCGGCGATGGACCCGGTATGCGCGCCCCTGACCGCCGCGCTGGAAGGACTGGCCCCCAGCGCGGGGACGGTGCCGTTCATCTCCACCCTCACCGGCGAGCCCGCCGACGGCCGGACGCTGGACGCCGGGTACTGGGCCCGCACCGTCCGCGAACCGGTGCTGTTCGCCCCGGCTGTCGACCACCTGCTCGACCAGGGCCATGAGATGTTCGCAGAGGTCGGCCCGCAGCCGGTGCTGCGCCCCTACCTGCGCCGCATCGCCGCCGCGCGCGCCGACGGCGCCGCCACCGCGCCGGGCGACCGGTTCCTGAGCGTGACCACGCTTCGGCAGGGACGCGCGGGCGCGCGGACCGTGGACGAGGCCGCCGCCACGCTGATCGCCGCCGGGGCCCAGGTGGACTGGGAACGCCTCCTCCCCCGCCCCGGCCGGGTCACCGATCTCCCCACCTACCCCTGGCAGCGCGAACGGCACTGGAGCGGCACCCCGCAGGCGTGGACGCCGCGCGTGGGCACCGGGCACCTGGACCATCCGCTGCTGGGCGAGCGGCTCCCGACCGCCGAACCCGCCTGGTACGGCACGGTCGAACCGGCGCTGGTGCCCTGGCTGGTGGACCACAAGCTGGCGGGATCGGTGGTGTGGCCGGCGGCGTGCCATGTGGAGATGGCGCTGTCGGCCGGGCGGCGCGTACTGGGCGGACCGGCCGAGCTGACCTGGCTGGAGATCTCCCGCCCGCTGGTCGTTCCCTGGGACCGGGCCGGGGACGTGCGCGTCCAGCTCGCGCTGTCGCCCGACGACGGGCTGGTGTCGATCACCAGCACCGACTCCTTCGGCGCCGAACCGCGCCCGCTGGCCCGCGGCCGCGTCCGCGAACTGCTCGGCCGGGCCCCCGACCCGATCGACCTGGACGCGGCGCGGGCCGACTGCCCCCGCCGCATGGACGTCGAGGCCCTGTACGCGGCGGTGGCCGAGGCCGGACTGACCTACGGGCCGACGTTCCGGCAGTTGACCGGCCTGTGGAGGGGCGAGGGGAAGGCGCTCGCCGCCTACCGCCATCCTGCGGAGGCGGGGGACGGCGAGCGGTACGCGGTGCATCCGGCGCTGCTGGACGGCGCGTTGCAAGCCGGTATGCCCCTGCTGGGCGACCGTCTCGCCGCCGGGGAGACCTTCCTGCCCGCGGCGATCAAGGCGGTCCGCGTCTGGCGCGCCCCGGCACGCGAGGGCCTGGTGCTCGTGCGCGACCGCACCCAGGTCGCGCACGAGCTGTGCTGGGACATCACCGTCACCGACCCCGACGGCACCGTCACCGTCGAGCTGCACGGCGTGCGTATGCGCCGTCTGTCGGGGCGGGCCGACACCGCGCCGCTCCGTCAGCACACGGTGCTGCGCGCGGCTCCCCACCCCGAACTGCCCGCCGAGCGCAGCCCGCTGCCGGGCTCGCGCCGGCTGGTCGAAGCCGCCGTAGACGACATCGAGCGGCTTCGCCAACGCTGGTCGGAGTTGGACTACGGGAGTTACGTCGACGCGGCCAAGAAGAGCTATGCCCATTGCGTGGCCGCAACGATGGGGGAATTCCTGGGCGACGCGTCGGCGGAGTTCAGCATCGCCGACCTCCGTCGGCAAGGGCTGGTCGACCGCTACACGCCGTTCATGGAGTCGGTCTTGGTCCTGCTGCGCCGGTACGGGCTGGCCGAGCCGGCCGCCGAGGGGCGCTGGCGGCTGACCGGAACGCCCGAACCCGACGCCCTGCTGACGCGGATGGCGCTGGAGTTCCCCGCCTTCACCACCGAGACGGCACTGGCGATCCGGCAGCAGGAACATCTGGCGCAGGTGCTGCAGGGCCGATGCGACCCGTTGCAACTGCTGACGGACGGTGGAGCGCTGCAACCGTTCGAGCAGGTCTACGACATCGTGCCGTTCTGCCGCTTCCCCAACCAGATCGCGGCCGCGCTGATGCGGCGGATCGTGGCCGCTTGGCCGGCCGACCGGCCGCTGCGGGTCCTGGAGGTCGGCGCGGGCACCGGCGGCACCACCGCCGCGCTGCTCCCGGTCCTGCCGCCCGACCGGACCCGGTACACCTTCACCGACCTGTCACCGGCCTTCTTCACCCGCGCCCGCAACCGGTTCGCCGAGTACGACTTCCTGGACTACCGGACCCTGGACCTGAACGGCGACCCGGTCGAGCAGGGCTTGATCGAGGGCGGGTACGACATCGTGGTCGCCGCCAACTCCCTGCACACCGCCACCGACCTGACCGCGGCGCTGGACCGCGTGCGGCGGCTGCTGGCGCCGGGCGGGCGCCTGCTGGCAGTTGAGGTCCACGACACCCACATGCTGATGCCGATCTTCGGAACCCTGACCGGCTTCTGGGACCGGACGGACCGGGAACTGCGCCCCGACTCGCCCCTGCTGGCGGGCGACCGCTGGCCCGACCTGCTGGCCGGCGCCGGGTTCACCGACATCGTGCGGACCGGTGACGGCCGGGCCGCGGCCCACGCCGACCACTCGGTGCTGCTGGCCTCGGCGCCCGACCGCCCCGTCACCGCGCCCGCCCTCCCGGCGGCCGATCCCGCGACCGAATGGGTCCTGGTCACCGAGACCCCGGCCGAAGCGCCGCTGGCCGAACGCACCGCCGCGCTACTGAGGTCAGCTGGGGCCTGCGCGGTCCGGGTCGCCGAGGCCACCGCGGACCCGGACGCGTGGGCGGAACTGCTGGACACCGGCGCCGACGCCGCTCCGGCCGTCGTGCTCCTGCTGGGCGACACCGGGACGTGCGACGGCGCACCGGGCGACCCCGACGAGATGATGGAGCGGACGACCGGGCGCGCATTCCTGCTGAGCGCCCTGCTGCAAGCGCGCAATGCCCGGCCGGCACGGGACCGTCCGACCGGCGGCGAGCCGGCGCTCTGGGTGGTCACCCGTCCCAGCGGCGCGCTGCCCGCTCCCGAGCAGGCGTTGTGCCCGCAGGACGCGGCCGTCTGGGGGATGGCGCGCAGCCTGGCCAACGAGGACTTCGGCATGGCGGTGATGCGGCTGTCCCTGCACCGGCTGGGCGCCCCGGAGGCCGACGCCGAACGGCTGGCCCGCGAACTGCTCACCGCCGGTGCCGGGCAGACCGGCGCCGAGGCGGAGCAGGCCGCACGATCCACCGGCGCGCGCCACACCGAAGACGAGATCGTCGTGACGTCGGCCGGTCGCTTCGTCGCCCGGGAAGAGGAACGGTCGGCGGTCGAGCACGTACGCGAGGTCCGGTCCGCGCGGGACCTGCCGTTCACCCTGCGGGTGGACGAGCCGGGCCTGTTCTACCGGCTGAGTTGGGTCCACCGGGAACCGGCCGCGGCGGACCCGGGGGAGGTCTCCGTCGAGGTCCGGGCGGCCGCGCTGAACTACCGCGACATCATGCAGGTGACGGGGCTGCTGCCCGCCGAGGCGATCGAGGGCACCCCGAGCGGGCGCGGCGTCGGTCTGGAGTGCGCCGGCATCGTCACCGCCGTCGGCGACGGCGTCACCGGGCTGGCGGTCGGCGACCGGGTCGCGGCCGTGGCACCCGCGAGCCTGTCCTCCCGGGTGGTCGTGGGCGCCGAGACGGTCTACAGGATCCCGGACGGTACCGGCTTCGCCGAGGCCGCGACGATGCCGGTGGCGTTCCTGACCGTCCGCTACGCCCTGGGAGACCTGGCCCGGCTGTCGGCCGGTGAGACGGTGCTGGTGCACGGCGCCGCGGGCGGTGTCGGGCTGGCCGCCGTCCAGTACGCCCACCGGTGCGGCGCCACCGTGATCGCCACCGCCGGGAGCGAGATCAAGCGCGAGTACCTGCGCGCCCTGGGCGTGCGGCACGTCCTGGACTCGCGCAGCCTCGACTTCGCTCCCCGCACCCTGGAGCTCACCGGCGGGCGCGGCGTCGACGTGGTGCTCAACTCGCTGGCGGGCCAGGCCATCGACCGCAGCCTGGACCTGCTGGCGCCCGGCGGCCGCTTCCTCGAACTCGGCAAGCGCGACATCTACGAGAACAGGCCGCTGCTGCTGCGGCCGTTCCGCAACAACATCGCCTTCTTCGGCATCGACCTCACCGTCCTGCTGGCGAGCCCCGCGCAGGGCCGGCGCCTGGCGGAGGGCTTCGCCCGGGACCTGCACGCCGGGCACTACCGGCCGCTGCCGCACAGCGTGTACCCGGCCGCCCGCGCCGCCGAGGCGTTCAACCTCATGCAGCACTCCCACCACATCGGCAAGGTCGTGGTCTCCTTCGAGCCGGGCGACCCGGTGCCGGTGCGCACCGCGCCACCGCCGCCGCGCCTGGACGCGGACGGCACCTACCTGGTCACCGGCGGGCTGGGCGGGTTCGGCGCCGCCACCGCCCGCTGGCTGGCCGACCACGGCGCCCGGCACCTGGCCCTGGTGTCGCGACGCGGCGCCGACGCCCCCGAAGCCGCCGGACTGCTGGCCGACCTGGACCGGCGCGGGGCGACCGCCACCGCCCACGCCGCCGACGTCACCGACTCCGCGGCCATGGCGGCGGTCCTGGAACGGATCGACGCCTCCGGGCACCGGCTCGCCGGAGTCGTCCACGCCGCCATGGTCCTGGACGACGAGCCGGTGGCCGAGCTCACCGGGGACCGGGTCCGCGCCGTGCTGGCCCCGAAGATCGCCGGGGCGGCCGTCCTGGACTCCCTCACCCGCGACCGCGACCTGGACCAGTTCGTGCTGTACTCCTCCTACGCGGCGCGGGTCGGCAACATCGGCCAGGCGTCCTACGGTGCCGGGAACCTCTACCTGGAGGCCCTCGCCCGCAGCCGCCGCCGCACCGGCGCCCCAGGGCTGGCCGTGGCGTGGGGGCACATCTCCGACGCGGGCTATGTCGCGCGCACCGGCTTGTCGCCGACGCTCAGCAGGAACGGCATCGCGCCCGTCGAGGCCGGGCCGGCCCTCGCCGCCCTGGGCGCGACGCTGGCCGAAGGGGCCGAGGTCGCCGGGATCGGCCGCTACTCCTGGGGATCGGTGCGCAACGTCCTGCCGGCCCTGGGCACGCCGCGTTTCAGCCGCCTCCATGCAGAGGGCGAGGAGTACGCCGGTCACAGCCGCGCCGATCTCATGGACGAACTGGTGACGGCCACCGAGTCCGAAGCGGTACGGCTCGTCACCGGTGCGCTGGCCGAGACCCTGGCCGAGATCCTGCAACTCGACGCCGACCGGATCGACGTCGACATTCCGCTGCAGGACCTGGGCATCGACTCGCTGATGGGCGCCGAACTCCTGGGCAAGCTGCGTCAGCGGTTCGACGTGGAGATCCCGCCGATGGAACTGCTCAACAGCGGCGGCACGCTGACCGCCGTGGCCGACCTGATCCTGGTGCGGCTCGGCGTGAGCACCGGCGGCTCGCGCGATGACGGCGCATCAGCGCCGCGAGTCGAGGCCCCTGCCCCGTCCTGAGTCATCTCCGGTCCGGGCCGACCGCGCGGTCGGCCCGGACCGTTCGTCCACGCCCCATCCGGCATCCAGCTTCAAGGAGCCATGTCCTTGTCCGACGCGACCATCGATCCCGAGCAGCTGACCGGCGCCTGGATCCTGCACCGAGTCCTGCTGGGCCATGGCGGACGGGTCCGTCCCATGCCGGGCTGCACCTGGAACGGGCTCCTGCTCTACACCGCCGACCGCCACTTCTCCGCGACGCTGAGCGTCAGCGTGGGGCCGCTGCGCAAGGCGATCGCCTACGCCGGAACGTTCGAGATCGACGACGTGCCGTCCGACACCGGCGCGGCGCGGGTGCTGCACGATGCCGCGGTGGCCACCCTGCCGTTGCGGCCCGGACGCACCCAGCGGCGCATCGCCAGGCTCCGCCACGACCCCACCGTGCTCACCCTGACCGCCGCCTGGCGCGGCTGGGCCATGGACCTGGCCTGGACCCGGCCGGACTCCGGCGCCCGGCACCGAGGGGACGCGTCGTGAGAATCGCCGGGACCACCGCTCTGGTCACCGGCGCGACGGGAGCGATCGGGCAGGCGGTGGCCCGCGCCCTGGCCGCCAAGGGAGCCGCCGTCGTCCTCAGCGGACGCCGGAGCGCCCCGTTGCAGGCATTGGCCGAGGAGCTCGACGGCCGCGCGATCACCGCCGACCTGAACGACCCCGACGGCCCCGTCGACCTGATGGACACCATCGGGCCGGTGGACATCCTGGTCGCCAACGCCGGACTCCTCCCGGTGGGCCCCTTCACCGACTGCGACATCGACGACATCGACCGCGTCCTGGCGGTGAACCTGCGGGCGCCGCTCGTCCTGGCGCGCCTGGCCGCCGAGCCCATGGCCCGCGCGGGGCGCGGGCACATCGTCGTCATGTCCTCGATGAGCGGCAAGGCCGTGCAGCCGGGACTCGCGCTCTACAACTCCACCAAGTTCGCGTTGCGCGGCATGGCCCTGGCGCTGCGCGAGGATCTGCGCCCCCACGGCGTCGGCGTCTCGGGGATCTACCCGGGGATCGTCCGCCAGGCGGGCATGGCCGCGCGGGCCGGACTGGCGGCCCCGCGGATCCTCGGGTCCCGCACCTGCGAGGACGTCGCCCGAGCGGTCGTCCGCGCCATCGGCTCCGATGCCGCCGAAGTCGACGTGGCCTCCTTGGCGATGCGGCTGGGAGCGCGGTTCGCGGGCGTCGCCCCCGTTCTGTCGTCCGGTGTCCAGCGGCTGATCGGCATGCACGAGGCGGTCCGCCGGGCCGAAGACGAGGTCCTCGACCGAACGACGGACCGGTGCTGAGACTATTCGCCTTCGGCGGGCGCGGAGGCGGGCGTCCAGGCGACGCCGGCCGCCGCGCCGGTCAGGGCGAGGAGCAGCCCGACGCCGAAACCGGCCAGGTTGGCCGTCAGCAGCGCGGCCAGCGCGGCCACGATGGTGAACACCGCCGTGCAGGCGCGCTGGGCGGGCACCGCCCAGAACAGCGCCCCCAGCCCGACGAGCAGCGCCCCGAGCACCAGCCCGGCCTGCCCGGCGAACCCCGGATGCACCACGAGCCCGACACCGACCACCGGCGTCAGCAGGATCTCGACCCCGGCGAGCATGGTCAGCAACCCGGCGCCGAACGGCCGTCGGTACCGCCAGGCGTAGACGCCGGTCATCGGCGCCCCTCCCCCGCCGTTCCGGACGTGCCGAAGCACTCGCGCTCGCCGCGGCCGATGGCCAGGCGGAACCCCGGCACGCGGATGGAGCTGGAGAGCACCGACCACGAGTCCACCTTGACGTCCTGGACGGTGAAGCCCAGGGCCTGCAAGCCGAACTGGCCGGGCTTGCCCACCGCGCCCGGCACCGCGTCCAGGGTCACCGCGTCCCGGTTGACCTGGAGGGAGGAGAAGTCCAGATCGGCGTCCAGGCTGGTGGCCGACACCAGCAGGTTCCGCACCGTCGCCGCCCGACCGGGCGCCGAGCCCAGCCGCACCACGTACCGGCCCAGCGGCGTGCGCACGACCGCCGACTGGCAGAGCCCCAGCACCCGCGCCGACCTGATCGCCAGCACCGTGACCGGGTGCCTGCGGCCGTCAGCGGTCGTGACCACCGACGGGTAGGTCGCATACCCCCGGCCCTGGATCTGCTGCGCCGACATCTTCATCTGCCGGCCCGACACCGCGAACGACGCCGCCAGGCTCCCCTGGCCGACCGCCACGCCCAGCACCCCCGCCACCAGCAGCGATCCCGCCAGCGTCACGCCGAACCATCCCCACCGGATCCGTGCCCGTTCCGCGCGGCCGGCCCGGTGGCGCCCCCGCCGCACCGCCATGCCCCACCTCCATGATCATGACTCAGCATGACACACGGTGACGATCAGATCGCGGACATGACGGCCCGCGCCGCGGCTCGTGCGGCGCGGCCCGGGCTAAGGTGCCTCCACGCCGGAGATCCGGTACTTGCGCACCTCGGCGTCACGGATCTGGGCCGCCTGCTCGGCCTCCTGCCCCTCGCCGCGGAAGCGTTCGACGTCCTCGTCGGACGCCCAGCATTCGTAGACGTTGATCCTGCCCGGCTCGACCAGGTCGGCCGACAGCGCGAAGTCGAGGCAGCCGGGGGCGCTCCGGGCCTGCTCGACGAGCTTCGAGCATCCGGCCAGATACGCGTCGCGCGCTTCGGCGTCCACGTACAGCTTCCCGGAAATGATGATCACCGTGGACCCCCTGGTTCCCGTTCGGCGAGGCGCGTTCACCCTATTGATCCGCGTCGACCCGGGTAAAGGCGCGCGGAACGGATCGCCGTCGGCAGTCAGCCGGACGCGTCCCCGGCCTCGCGGCGCGGCCGTGCGCGCACGTGCGCCCGCTCGCCTTGGGGGCCGAACAGGACGAGCGTCTCGACGGGGTGGCCGTCGGCCGTTCCGAGCCAGTGGGGCAGGGCGGTGTCGAACTCGGCCGCCTCTCCGGACGACAGGACGATGTCGCGGTCGCCGACCAGGAGGCGGAGCCGCCCGCTGAGGACGTACACCCACTCGTAGCCGCCGTGGGTCTGCGGCGTCGGCTCCGCCGGCTGCGGGCGGCTCGGGATCAGCATCTTGAACGCCTGCACTCCGCCCGCCCGGCGGGTGAGCGGGAGGAACGTCATGCCGTGGCGGTGGACCGGCCGCAGGTGGATGCGCGGGTCGCCCGTCCGGGGCGCGCCGACGAGATCGTCCAGAGGCACCCCGTACTCGCGGGCCAGCGGCAGCAGCAGTTCCAGGGTGGGCCGCCGTCCGCCGCCCTCCAGCCGGGACAGGGTGCTCTCCGAGGTCCCGATGGCCTCCGACACCTCGGCCAGGGTCAGCCCGCGCCGCTTGCGCAGGGCGCGGAGGCGGGGGCCGACCGCGTCCAGCACGTGGTCCGTCTCGTCCGTCACGGTGCCCGATCCTGCCATGACCGCGACCGGTCGCCGCCGCAGGCGATGCGGCGAACCGGCAGTGGTCAGAGAGTGATGGCGACCTTGCCTCGGGCATGGCCGCCCTCGATGTAGCGCAGCGCTTCGGGGATCTCGGTGAACGGATAGGTCCGGTCGATGACGGGTGCGAGTCGCCGCTTCTCCATCAGGTCGGCCAGGAAGCGCAGGTCCGCGGAGTTGGGTTTCCAGGCGACCGAGGTGATGCGCTGGCGGACGAAGGGCGAGGCCAGGCTCCCGCGGAGCATCTGCGCCGCCGGGCCGAGCAGTGCGCCGCGGCCTGATGCGATGCCGCCGACGATGACGAGCGTTCCCCCGCGGGTCAGGGGGCGCCGCAGCCTCGCCAGCGACCGGTCCCCCACGATGTCCATGAGCAGGTCGTAGCGTCCCCGCCGTTCGGTGAAGTCCTCGCGGGTGTAGTCGATGACGTCGTCCGCTCCCAGGGAGCGGACCAGCTCGACGTTGCGGGTACTGCACACGCCGGTGACCTCGGCTCCGAACGCCTTGGCGAGCTGGACGGCGAAGGTGCCGATGCCGCCGGAGGCCCCGTTGACCAGGACCCGTTGCCCGGCGGCGATCCTTCCCGCGTCCCGGAGCCCTTGCAGCGCGGTGTGCGCGGTCATCGAGACCGACGCCGCCTGCTCGAAGGTGAGGTGGGCGGGCTTGACGGCGAGCCTGTCGTGCGGGACGGCGACGGCTTCGGCGAACGCCCCCAGCCGGACCTCCCCGAAGACGTCGTCGCCGGGGTTCAGGCCGGTCACCTCGTCGCCCACCCGCTCGACGACGCCGGCGAGGTCGGCGCCGAGGACCAGCCCCGGCCTCGGTCGCCGCAGGCCGATGCTGAGCCGCACCAGCTTCGGGTCCGCCCGCAGGTGGCGCCAGTCGTAGGGGTTGACGGAGGCCGCCCGCACCCGCACCAGCACTTCGTTCCGGGCGATGCCGGGTTCGGCGACGTCGGTGAGGGTGAGCATGTCGGGCGGGCCGTAGCGGTCCCAGCTCCAGGCTTTCATCAGGACTTCCTTCCGGCGGGTGTTCGCGTCCGGGTGAGAGGGGCTGCTTGAACGGGTCCGGGGCCGGGGGTGCGCCGCTCTCTGATGAGCTGTTGTCGTACGTTGTAAGACTGTCGTACGTCGTAAGGTATGCGTACGCAGTAAGGTGGTCAAGGGCCCAACGGAGGAAGGTTTTCCGGGAGGACGTCGCCTTCGGAAGAGGTCACCGACCGGCGGTGCGGTGCCGCTCCAGCCCGTCGAGGATCAGGTCGAGCGCGAACTCGAACTCGAACTGGTCGTCGCAGAAGCCCAGGGTGCCGTCCGGATCGTCGTGGACGGCGTCCGCCAGCATCCCGACGATGTTCGGGAACCGCTCGGCCATCTGCTCCATCATGGCGGCGGCCTGCGCGTTCGCGGTCTGGGCGGGGTCGGGGCGGAACAGTTCCTGGGTGAACCCGAGGGCGCGGCTGCCGAGGACGTGCAGCGCGCGGTGGGCCAGGTCGAAGGAGAACCCGCCCGCCCGAAGGATGGCGACGACCTGGTCGTAGTAGGCGATGACGGCCGGGCTGGTGGTGGTGCGGGTCTCCAGCACATGCGGGGCCCAGCGGTGGCGCAGGAGGACCTGCCGCGCGGCGAGGATCCGCGTACGCAGCGCCGTCCGCCAGTCCTCTTCGGGAGACGGGGCCTCGACCTCGTCCACCGCCGCCATGACCTCTGCGAGGACCACCTCGACGACGCCGTCCAGGACCGCCCCCTTGTTGGCGACATGGTGGTACAGCGACATCGCCTCGGCCCCCACCTCCTGCGCGAGCCGGCGCATGGTGAGCGAGTCGAGCCCCTCACGGTCGGCGAGCGCCACGGCGGCGCGCAGCACGCGCCGCCGGCTGAGCGGGATGCGGGGCTGCTCGGTCAGCTCGTCGGCGTCGGTCCGTGGCGTCATGGAAGTTCCTCCCGACGCACTCTATCCGTACACGGTAAGTCTCCCCGGCCAGGCGATCCCGTGCGCGGACACCCGGCCGCACCGCGCAGAGCAGATGATCATTGCCGTGGTACCTTCGGCCCCGGAAGCGCGCACGCGCTTGCCCCGGACGAGATGTGCGCCGTACCCGGCCCGCAAAGACGACGCACTCGAAGGGAATCGTCATGGAGGCGGGCACGTCCCTGATCGACTTCAGCCGAGCGACTCCCGAGCCCCGCGCGCTGGACGTCCGATGGATCCACGGCTCACCGTCGGCCAAGCACAACACCGACCCCGACATCCAGGTCCACGCCTACGACGAGCACACGTTCATCCTGCGGCAGAACATGGCGATCGACTACGAAGCGCCGTTCCTGTTCCTGCTGTTCGGGAACGAGCGGGCGGTGCTGATCGACACCGGCGCCACGGCGTCCGCCGAGTTCCTCCCCCTGCGCCGGACGGTCGACGAGCTCGTCGCCGGCTGGCTCGCCCGCCGTCCCCGGGACGGCTACCACCTGCTGGTGCTGCACACCCACGCGCACGGCGACCACGTCGCGGGCGACGGCCAGTTCGCCGATCGGCCCGACACCACGGTGGTCGGCGCGGACCTGGCCACCGCCTGGGCGTACTTCGGGTTCGACAAGGACGCCGACGCCGTGGCGCGGGTCGATCTGGGCGGCCGCGCGCTGGAGTGCCTCGCCACCCCGGGCCACCACGAGGCGGCGGTCACCTTCTACGACCGGTGGACCGGGTTCCTGCTCACCGGCGACACCGTCTACCCGGGCCGCCTCTACATCCAGGACTGGCCCGCCTTCGCCGGGACCATCGACCGCCTGATCGACTTCTCCGAACGCCGACCGGTCACCCACGTGCTCGGCTGCCACATCGAGATGACCCGGCGGCCGGGCGTGGACTACCCGATCCGCACCACCTACCAGCCCGACGAGCCGCCGCTGCAGATGACCACCGGGCACCTGCACGAGATCCGCGCGGCGCTCAAGGAGATCGGTGACGTGCCCCGCCGGAGCGTCCATCCCCTCTTCATCCTCTGGCCGAATCCGTGAACCGTCCGGTGGCACTGCCCGACGGGGCCGAGGTCGTGTTCGGCTCGGCCTTCGTCGACGTCCGCGATCCGCATAACGGCCTCGGCAACCCGTTCGCCGTCGTCCTGGGCGCTGACGTCGGAACCTGGGACCTGGAACGGCGCCAGGCGCTGGCAGCGCGCACCGGCACCCCCGAAACCGTGTTCATCGACGCCGTCCGCGAACCGCGCGGCCCCTCCGCGTACGAACTCGACCTCGCCGTCCTGACCCCGACCGGGAGGACGCTCGGCGCGTGCGCCCACGGCTTCATCGGCGCCGTGCACGCCCTCGCCGAGGCCGGGCTCACCGGGCCGGGGCACGACCTCCTGATCACCACGTCGGCCGGAGGGTCCGCACGCGCCTCGCTCCCCCGCCCCCGCACGGTCCTGCTGCACTTCGTCTCCCAGGAGCCCCGGATCGTGCACGGCCCCGGACGGGCGCTGGAGGAGGTCTTCCACGTGCCGCTGCCGTCCCTGGCCGAGGGCCTGCCGGTCCTGTCGGTCGGATCGCCCAAGCTGACCGTCGAGGTGACCCCGCACGCCTTCGCCCGGCTACGCCGGGAACTGGACGGCCTGGACTACGACCGGCTGGCGGCACTGCAGCGCGAGTTGGACGTCAACGGCGTCCACCTGTTCTGCCGCAACAGCACGACGTCGTTGCCCGAACGCGCGATCCAGGTGAACGCGCACCTCGGTCGGCCCCTCGTCGTGGACCGGGCCACCGGCGTCTCGAACGCGGCCCAGGTCAGCGCCGACCCGCACGTCGTCGAAGGTCAGGAATTGCAGATCGCCCAGTACACCGGGGCCGGCCGCTCGGCGGTCCTCACCCTGACCAAGGGAGAGGGCCGCAACGTCTCCGTGGGCGGCGCCGCGGTGCTGGCCGGCGACCTGACATCGCGGTGAGCAGCGAGCCGTAGCGGCGCGAGAACGTCCCGGAATGCAGGACCGCTCCGGCTGCCGCTTCAGGAGCCGGCGGCCGCGTCGGGTGACCGCTGGGTGCGCAGAGTGGTGATGTAGGTCCGGATGTGGTCGGTCATCTGCGTCAGGTAGTCGTTCAGCAGCACCAGTTCCTCGTCGCTGTAGCGGGCGTACATGGCCTGGAACTGCTCGGCGAGCGGCTGGAAGGTCTGCTCGACCTCGGTCGGCCGCAGCGGGACGAGGATGACCTTGCGGCGGTCGTGCGGATCGGGTTCGCGGCGCAGGCGGTCGTTGCGCTCCAGCCGGTCGACCACGCCGGTCACCGAGCTGGGGGTGAGGCCCGCGAGCTCCGCCAGGCGCCCCACGCTGATCGGACCGGTCTGGTGCAGCAGCCCGGCGCACTGCTGGTCGATCACCTGGAGCCCGAACCGGGCGGCCGCGGCGGTCGACAGCCCCATCATCGCCAGGTGCAGCAACCGGCCCTGAACCGCCAGTCGCGCGAGCACCTCGTCCCTGTCGGGCCGGTCTTCGGAGTCACCAGACGTCATGGCACGGATCCTAGCGACTCCGAATATTACGACTTCCGTGAATAACGAGATCCGTGCTAATAATGATCATGGTCCGGTCCAGCCGTGCTCCACACGGCGGAGCAGGGGACCACGACCGCCCCCCAAGCAATGAGAGGCTCCTGATGCGCTCATACATGTCCACCCGCGCGCTGGTCACCACCCTCACCATCGGCGCGGCCACCGCCGCCGCCGTCGGCCTGGCCGCTCCGGCCCAGGCCGCTCAGGCCGACACGTCCTTCGGCGCGCAGGCCGCGGGCCCGTGGAAGAACTGGACGCTGCAGCCGGGCGCCGCCGGTGTGGCGACCACCGGCAAGAGCCGCACCCTCGCCAGGAACAAGGCCGAGGTGCACGTGACCGCCAAGGACACCGCCGCCGACCAGAAGGGCGCCTACGTCTGGGTCATCAAGTACAGCACCGTGGCCGGCCGCTTCACCAAGGTGAAGCTGAACGTGCCGGCCGACAACCGCTACCACACCTGGAAGACGCTGGGCGGCGCGGGCCTGCGGAAGGTCACGGCCCAGGAGTGCGTCGACAACTCCTGGACCTGGGAGATCTGCAGCCCGGTCAAGACCGTCTGGACCGCCTGACCGGGACGCCATAGGCCCCCTGACGGGCGGGCGCCCGTCCTTTGTCCAAAAATCGTCGATCATCAACCCTGGGGAGATGTTCGACGGGGCAAGGTAGCAGTAGCGGGTCGGCGGCCACCGACAAGCAGCGAGCTGAGCTCATTCAGATCACGGAAGGCCAGCCCGAACAAGGCCAGGGGAGCGCGAGGGGGTCACCACGCGCTCCCTTGGTCGTTTCCGGGGTCCTTCGGACGCGCGCCGACGACTTGGGACACGTTCACGAACCGCACGCCTCCCCGTTCGGCAACGACCGTCCGGACACGGTGAGGCGCCCCGAACGTCGAACCGTTCGGGGCGCCTCAAAGGAGCCGGTCACTGCACATCGGCGAACTGAACTGGAGCCCGCCGGGTCACCGGAACCCTGGGACCGTCGTCAGCAGTTGGCCAGCAGGATCACGTTGAGAAGCCCGTTGCAGGAGTTCTCTTCCTCGTGGTCGTAGTGGTTGTGGTGGCCGGGCCACGGGTCCTGCGCGGTGGTGGTCGGCGCCTTGGTGGTGGCGGACGCCGGCCCGGAGGCCAGACCCACCGTGCCGAGCGCGCTGAGGGCCAGGACGGGCACCAGGATGAGCTTGCGTTTCATCTTCACTCCTTTGAGTTGAGACCAACCGGTTCATACCCAAGGTGAGCGATTAACTACTCTCCGCAAGCAAAGGTGTGGCAACGGACGCACTCGACACTTTGCCCACGATCTTCCAAAGCACCTGAAGGCCCCGATGCACGACCGGCCGCGGCAGCGGGAAGCCCGAGGTCACCGTCCGAACGGGCGCGAGGCGGCGGCATGGCCCCGAGGCCGGCCGCGGTGCCACAGCCAGCGCATGTAGGTCGTCAGAGCCCATGCCCAGAGCATCGAGCGGGTTCGACGGACGGCACTGGTGAGGTGTGAGGCGTTGCCCATTGCGGCAGCCTCCCAGGTTCCGAAGATCGATATGGCCGAAGTCCTCCACCCGCCCGCCCCGGAGCGATCCCGCCGCACGCACGATTCGGCAGGAACATGACGTCCCACCGAAAGCGATCCGCCGAAGGACGGCGATCCCCTCCCTGAGAACGCGATGAACGCGGCCGAAACCCGGACGCCCAGCGACGGAGGCCGTTGTCGTTCTGCCACGCCAGAGTTCATCCCACATCGCTCGCCGGACCAGGTGGCGGTTCAGGAAGGCCACCGGCATCCCCACCCGGGCGACGATGACCACGCCGAAGAGTCATCCACGAGCTCCTGCCGCCGGCCAAAGACAGCACCCTGATCGTCACCCGCGAACCGCCGTTAAAGCTTCAACCGCTCTTGACTGGCTGTGGCCGGGCTGGAGGGCACCTTCATCGATATGAGCATCGAACTTGCCGGTTGGCTGACGGTCATCGCGACCTGGATCACCGCCTTGGGCGTCGTGGTCGCCGCCGGCGGCCTGCACCAGGCGGCTCGGCAGCGCGTGTTGAGCTTCGAGGGCTTCTACATCCAGCGCTACTGGCAGCTGATGGACCGGCTGTCCTACAGCGCCATGTGCGGGCACGCCCTGGAAGACGACGATGAGAAGACGATCGTGGCGTACCTCATGCTGTGCGAGGACGAGCTCGACCTGCGCGCCGCCGGCTGGATCAGCCACGACACCTGGCAGGTCTGGCAGAGCGGCATCAAGTCCTGCCTCCAGCGCGAACTCTTCGGCCAAGTCTGGAGGGAGCTGGCCCGGGACCGGCAAAGAAGCGTGAACCTGTCCGGCGGTGACTTCGCACGACTACGCGCCTTCGAAAACGGCGAGTACGACCCCTACTGCCCCAAGCATTGGCTGGAGCCCTACCTGCGCGGCCTGCAAGGCTTGTCCCGACGTTCCCGCTCCTGTTGAGCATTCCGCGACGGGCATGTGAGGCCGATGCTGCTGCGGTGGGGCGCGCCCGGGCGATCGCATGTGCCGACAGTCCGGCAGCCAGTTCCTGGGAGATTTCCTCTTATGGTGATGCTGCGCTGGCGGCGCTGTTGACAGAAGCGTGCTGGACCAACGGCCAACTCGCTCGCGCGGTGAACCGGATCGGCCGTGAGGCCGGCCTTCCCCTGGCCTATGACGACAGCGCGGTCTGCCACCGGATGAGCGGCACGCTGCCGCGTCCCCAGGTACGGCCCCTGATGTGCGAGGCGTTGTCGCGGCGGCTCGGACGGCCGGTGACGTTGGCGACCGCCGGGCTGGAGCCCGCCCCTGCGAGCGCGGCCGGGACAGGTGCCGTTGGGGTGCGTGGTGCCGGGACGGCGCACAGTGAAGAGCTGGACATCGTCGCGGGACTGCTCGACCTCGGGAGCGCGGACATGGACCCCTCACGGCGCACGGTACTGGGAGCGATCGGCCTGTACTCGGCCGCGCTGGCAATCCCCCGGTGGGACGAGATCAGCGGGCGCCTGAACCAGCTTCACCGCAACCCCCACACCCCGATCGAGATGGGCGAGGTCGAAGCGGTGCGCGCGGTGACCGAACACCTGTCGTCGCTGGACGACCAGTTCGGCGGGCGCGCGGTCCGGCCGATGGCGGCGGCGTTCCTGGTCAACACCATCCCCCCTGCTTGCACGCCGAAGCCGGTGATGCGGCGCGACGGCAGATGCTGTCGGCCGCCGCGGCCGCTGCGCCTGCAGCCGGGCCGCGGATGCTGGCGTTCCTATGCGGACAACAGGCTCACGCCGCCGCCCAGGCCGGCGCTCGCGACACCGCGTTGAACAAGCTGCGCCAAGCCGAGGATGCGGTGGACCGCGCCGAGTCCCAGGCCAAGGCGTTCGGCTCCTACGATCCGGCCGCGCTCAGCTACCACACCGCCCAAATCCGCTATGAGCTCGGCGACCGCGCTGAAGCGGTCGCCGCACTGGAGGCCGCTGACCGGCAACGCCACAGCGTCTACCGGCGGGCACGGGTCCGCCACCTGGGCACCCTCGCCGAACGCAAGCTGGAACTGGGGCACTTGGAGGAGGCGTGCAGAGACTGGAACCGGATGCTCGACGACTACCAGTGCGTGCAGTCGGGACGCTGCGACGACCGCGTCCGCGCAATGATGGCCGCGCTCGTCCCCTACCGGAAGGACCTCCACGCCAAGCTCCTGCATGAGCGCGGGCGGACTGTCACACGTAAACGATCCGGTCCCGGTCCACAGAGAGCTGTCTGATCACTGGATGGCCAGCACCTACCGGAACGCCGCCGGTCTTTGCCCGAGCACGCAGATCTTCTTCCTCGCAGACCACATCCCGCGAGTGCTCGCCCAGATCGGCTAACGAAGCCGATGATGCCTACCAGGTGCTGTGGGACGAACCGCGCCTGGATTCGGTGGCGCTGACGTTGGAGACGTGGCCGAGGAGCACCGGCAGCGCATCGACCTGATCGATGAGCGACCTCAGGTGATCGCGAGCGAAATCCGATGCGGGTGCTTGTGCCTGAACTCTTGATCACAGAGCTGCTGTGGTGGGTGTGGGCGATCTGGCGGCGGAACCGAAGCCTTGTCCGGTAAAGCTGCGGCCCGCGATCCTTGACAGAACCGTCCGTTCCAAGCTTCGCGTCCGCAACGCCAGCGCAGGAAGGGCCGGTGGTGTGTAACACGACGAGGCCCTCTCGCCAAGAAGAGCAAACAGCACCTAGCGGGAGGCCCTTGGATGGGAGATGAGAAGCCGGCCGTGGCGACGGATCCGGCGGACGTCACCGCGATCGGACGTGATCGGGCGGCGCTAGAGGTGTTCTATCGGCGGCATGTCGCGGATGTGACCCGCTTCGTGGCTCGCCGGATCTCCGATCCTCACACGGTCGATGATCTGACCACCGAGGTGTTCCTGGCCGCGATCGATGCCGCCGAGCGATACCAGGCCGACCGGGGAAGTCCGCGAGCGTGGTTGCTGGGCATCGCCCGGAACGTGGTGGCCGCCGAGTGGCGGCGGCATGCCAGTGAGCGCGACAAGGCGCAGCGGGCAGGGGGACATCGCCATCTGGACGGTGACGACATCGTCCGGCTGGAAGAGCAGATCGACGCCCAGCGAGCGGCGCGCGACCTGCACGCGCTGCTCTCCGTGCTGCCCGAGCGGCTGCGCAGTGTCATCGAGCTGGTCGATCTGGACGGCCTGAGCCTGGCTGAGGCGGCCGCGGCGCTGCGCGTCCGTAACGGTACTGCCCGGGTTCGACTACACCGGGCCCGCAAACGGCTGAAGGCCGCCTTCCCACCGGACCATGCGGCACCCGCCCGGTCGACCGCTCATCCACAGTCTCCCTTGGTGAAAGGAGCCTCCTCATGAGCAGCATCTCTACCGATGACACTCCGCTTGCGGGCTATCAGGAACGACGGCTGATCGAGCTGACCGCGGCGGTTGTCGCCAGGACCGAGCAGGGCGCTCGCGCATCGGCGGTTCGGCCGCCGCGCCGGTTGGGGATGGTGCGCCGGCGATCGGCGTGGGGCCTCGCGGGGGCGGCGGCCTCGGCGTGCGCGGTGGCCGGCGTGCTGTTGACCTGGACGGGGAGCACCCAGCCCGCCTATGCGGTGACCCGGGATCCGTCCGGCCTGGTCACGGTCAAGGTCACCCAGAAGACCCTGGACTCACGCGATGCTGACGCGCTCTCGCGCGAATTGCGTTCGCTGGGCGTGCCGGCGGTCGTGCACTCCATCCCGGAGGGCAAGGTGTGCCCGCAGCCCTATGCCAGGCAGGTCGACCTCCCGTCGAACGTGTACGACATGCCGGACGGCCTCTACACCCTGCCCAGTGATCTCCCGCAGCCGGGCGGCGGCTGGAAGATGACCATCAATCCGGGCAACTTCAAGCCCGGCCAGTTCATGGTCTGGACGTTGACCACCTCCGGTGTCTACGAGCAGAACGGTCGGCGCACCGGATCCGCGCCCTCGGTCGGCACCTACCTGGTCAGCGGACGCATCATTCCGTGCCATAACCGGCCGGCCCCCCCAGTGCAAACACCGCAGCCGTCATCCGGAAAGAAGGATGGCATGCCAGTCTTCATCACTGACACCGGCGGCTATATCTCGTTCGCGGACTCGCACTGACGAACATCCCCCGCACGGCCGCAGCCTGTACGACGACGGTGTCCACCTGATCCGAGCGGACACCGTCGTCCAGCAAGGTCGCCGGTCCCGACTCCGATCACCGCCTCGTCGAGGCCGTTGCCTTGGACGATCGGCAGGTGTTCTCTCCGCGCGGGCACGGGTGAGCCGACGGTCAGCGGCAGGCTCGCCGTCAGTCGGTCATCCAGCGGCGGGTGAACAACATCTCGGCGGGCGGGTCGCCGGGGAGAGGTGCCTCCTTGGCGCGCAGGCCGTCGAGCATGATCGCGATGATGCGGCGGCGGGCCGCGAGGGCGGCCGGGAGCTCGTCGGTGTGCCCCTGCTTGCGGAGCTGTTCGAGCATCGGGGCGGTGGCGAGCTGCTCCATCAGGGCCCAGATGTCGGTCACGGCGACGTCGGGCCGCAGGGCCCCGGCGGCCGCGGCGCGGTCCACGAGGTCGGCGAGCAGCCGGTCGGCCCGGCGGTTCTTCTCCCACATGGCGGGGGTGACCTCGACGGTCCCGGCGATCGGCGCGAGCGAGCCGCCGCCCTGGTCCAGGGACGCGGCGAGGAAGCCGGCCAGCGCCTCCCAGGGATCGTCGAGCGCCGCGGCCTCCTCCAAAGCGTGGAGCGACTGGTCGAGCGAGAGTTCGAGGAGGCGCTGGAAGAGCTCCTCCTTGGTGCGGTAGCGGCGGTAGAGCGTGCCGATCCCGACTCCGGCCCGGGCGGCGATCGCGGCGACGGAGGCGTGCGCGCCGTCTTCGGCGAGGACCTCGCGGGCCGCCTGCAGCAGGGCCCGGTCGTTGCGTTCGGCTTCGGCCTGCCGTGGCGCGGGCCGCCGTTCTGGAGCGCTCATGCCCTCACCCTACCCCTTGCGGAGCGTTTTACTCCGTTATAACGTTCGCGCTTAACGGAGCACTTCGCTCCGATTGGAGGCGGACATGCGGACGCGAGAGCGCGCCGCCGTGCGGACGGAGTCCGGCGGGCTGGTGCCGCTGGCGGCGACGCTGCTGGTCGGCGCGATCGCCGCCCTGCTGGACACCACGATCGTCGTCGTGGCTCTGGACGATCTGGGGCGCGACCTGCACGCGCCGGTCGCGGTGGTCCAGTGGGTCGCCACGGCTTACGTACTGGCCATGGCCGCGGTGATCCCGCTGGTGGGCTGGTCGGTGGGACGGTTCGGCGCCCGTGCCGTATGGGTGGCGGCCCTGACGCTGTTCCTGGCCGGATCGGTGCTGACGGGTCTGGCCTGGTCGCCCGCGAGCGTGATCGTGTTCCGGGTCGTGCAGGGCCTGGGCGGCGGGCTGATCCTGCCGCTCACCCAGCTCACCCTGGCACTGGCCGCGGGCCCTCGGCGCCTCGGCCGCGTGATGGGCGCGGTGGGGCTGGTCGGCCAGCTCGCGCCGGTCTCGGGGCCGGTGCTGGGCGGTTTCCTGGTCGCCGGCTGGGGATGGCGATGGATCTTCTTTGTGAACGTGCCGCTGGTGCTGGTCGCCCTGCTGATGACCTGGCGCTGGTTCCCACGCGACGGCGGCCGGCGCGACACCGCCGCGCTGGACACCGTCGGGGCCGTCCTGCTGCCGGCCTCGGTGGTCGCGTTGCTCTACGCGCTGTCCTCGGTCGAGACCGGCTTCGGCGCGGTCGGGTGGACGGCCCTGTTCGCGGGCATCGCCCTGCTGGGCGCCTACCTCGTGCGGGCGGTGGCGCGGGGCGGCACCGGCCTTATCGATCTCCGGCTGTTCGGCGACCGCGGCTTCCGGGGCGGTGCGGTGATGATGTTCGTGCTGGGCGTCACCACGTGGGGCCCGATGTTCCTGCTGCCGCTGTACTACCAGCGCGAACGCGGACTGGACGCCCTGGAGGCGGGGCTCGCGCTGGCCCCGCAGAGCGCCGGAATGGCCCTGGCACTGCTGGTCTCGGGACGGCTGACCGATCGTATACCGCCGCGCCCGCTCGCCTTGGTCGGGCTCGCCGTCGCCACCGCCGGAACGCTGCCCTTCGCGACGGCCGACTCCACCACCAGCCCGCTGCTGCTCGGAGCGGTCCTGTTCGTGCGGGGGATCGGGTTCGGCGTCGCGAGCCTGCCCATCAGCGTCTCGCTCTACCGGACGGTCCCGGAAGGGTCGATCCCGGACGCGACCAGCGCCGGCAACGTCATCCAGCGGATCGGCGCGGCCACCGGCACCGCGCTCGTCGCCCTCATCCTCCAGGCCGCGGGCTTCACCGGCGCGCTCGCCTGGATGTTCGTCTTCACTGCGGTCGGCCTGGCCGCCGCGGTGCTGCTCCCCAACCGCAACCCGACACCGCAGGAGTGAACCATGACCGACAACAGGACCGTTCTGGTCACCGGAGCCACCGGCAACCAGGGCGGCGCCACCGCCCGGGCGCTCGTCGAGCGCGGCTGGACGGTGCGGGCCCTGGTCCGCACCCCCGACAGCCCCGCCGCGCAGGACCTCAGGGCCCTCGGCGTCGAACTCGTGCGGGGCGACCTGAACGACGCCGCCTCCCTGCGCGAGGCGACGGCCGGGGCCTACGGCGTGTTCAGCGTGCAGCCCCTGGCGTACGAGCCCGAGACGCTCGCCGCCGAGGTCCGCCAGGGCAAGGCGGTCGCCGACGCCGCCGCCGGAGCGGACGTCCGGCACCTCGTCTACTCCTCGGTCGGCGGCGCCGAACGCCGGACCGGCATCGACCACTTCGAGAGCAAGGCCGAGATCGAGGCCCACATCCGCGCGCTCGGGCTGCCCGCCACGATCCTGCGCCCGGTGTTCTTCATGGACAACCTGCTGCACTACGCGGACGCCGAGGGCGAACGGGTCATGGAGCTGCCGGTGCTGCCCGACCGGCCCGTGCAGATGATCGCCACCGCCGACATCGGCCGGATCGCCGCCGCCGCGTTCGACGAGCCGGCCGGGTTCCTCGACGCCGAACTGGAGATCGCCGGGGACGAACTGCCCTTCGCGCGCGTCGCCGAGATCTACCAGGAGGCGAGCGGAGTGCCCACCCGCCTGATCCCGCTGCCGATCGAGGAGCGCATGTTCGAGTGGTTCGCCGAGGAGGGCTACGAGGCCGACCTGGCCGCGCTCCGCGAGCGGTTCCCGGGTCTGCTCACCTTCGAGGAGTTCCTGACGGAACGGCTCGCTCCCGCCGCCCGCCGGCCCGCGTGACATCGTCCGGCGAACGCGCAGGACCGTACGGTCGATCAGTCGCTACCGGGGCGCAGCTCACACCGTCGTCCAGTGGTCCGTATGAGCAGGCTGGTGCGGTCGATGGCGGCGCGTAGAAGGATCTACCGACAATCTTCTCACGCAGAGTAGTCATTTCGACTCAAGCGGTTACATAGGGGAGTGATCACTCAATCCAACAGGAGGACTCATGAAGACCCCGTTCCGCTGGACCACGCTGCCCCTGGCCGCCGCCGCCCTGACGGCGGGCCTGGCCCTGCCCGCCGACGCCACCGCCGGCTCTGGGACGTCCGCTCCCAATACGGCCGAGCAGGCACCGGCCGCTGCTCCCGCCTACGGCCCCAACGCTGAAGAGGGCTACGGCGTGGAGGGCGTGCAGGACGACGACGAAGATGATGACGATGACGATGACGATGACGATGACGACGACGATGATGACGACGATGACGGCGGTCAGGACTAGGGCCTGTTCGTAGTCCTGATCAGGGTTGCTGGTCACGATCGGGTGACTTGCTGTTGCCGGAGGGTGAGCACGCGGTACCTCCATTGCATGACGCGCGGTGATGTGACCGATGCCGAATGGGAACTGATCGAGCCGTACCTTCCGTTGGGTGCCTCCGGGCCCATCCCTGACCTGCGCAATCAGTTCAACGCAGTGATGTGGAGGTTCCGGACCGGCAGCCCGTGGCGGGACGTGCCCGACGCCTACGGCAACTGGTCGACGATCTATGACCGGTTCCACCTCTGGGCGCGCCGGGGAGTTTTCGAGAACCTGATGAACGGGGTGATCGGTGAGGCCGCGGCCCGCGGCGAGGTCGACCTGGACCTGGTCAGCGTGGACTCCACGGTGTCTCGCGCGCATCACCACGCCGCCGGGATGGTGGTGGCGCCGGAACGGCTGGAGGAACTGCAGCGGGCGGTGGCCGCGGAAAAGGGGCTGCGCCACAAGGACAAACCGGACCGGTGAACCGGCAGCCCGACGACCGGTCCGCCCCGGAGCGGGAGCAGCGCCGCCAGATGAGCCGACGCCGCAAGGCCCGGCTGAAAGCCGCTGAGCTGGGCCGGTCGCGGGGCGGGCTGACCAGCAAGATCCACCTGTCGGCCGACCGCCGCTGCCGTCCGCTGTCGCTGGTCCTGTCTCCTGGACAGGCCGCCGACAGCCCCCGCTTCATTCCCGTCATGGACAAGATCAAGGTGCGCGGGCCGGTCGGCCGTCCTCGCACCCGGCCTCGTGCCGCCGCCGGCGACAAGGCCTACTCCTCCCGCGCCAATCGTGCCTACCTGCGCAGACGCCACATCAAGGCGGTGATCCCAGAGAAGGCCGACCAGGCCGCCAACCGCAAGAAGAAGGGACGCTCGGGCGGCCGCCCGGTCAGCCACGACACCGAGCTCTACAAAGAGCGCAACACCGTCGAACGCTGCATCAACAAGTTCAAGGAATGGAGAGGGATCGCCACCCGCTACGACAAGACGCCCGACAGTTACCTCGCAGGACTCCACCTGCGCGGATGCATCATCTGGCTACGCAGCCTGCCAGCCCTCCCATGATCTGAACTACGAACAGGCCCTAGGGCGTCCGAGCGGGCCGCGCCAGTTCCGGAGCGGTGATGACGGTGGGCACATGCGCGTGACGGCACCGGCATGTGCCCGCCGTCAGGCGTTGCGCGGGGTCACCAGGCCGGATTCGTAGGCGAGGACCACGAGCTGGGCGCGGTCGCGGGCGCGGAGCTTGCTCATGGCCCGGTTGACGTGGGTCTTCGCGGTCAGCGGGCTGATCACCATGTGGTCGGCGATCTCGTCGTTGGACAGCCCCTGCGCGACCAGGGCCACGGTCTCGCGTTCGCGGTTGGTCAGTTCCTCCAGCCCGGTGCCGGTGGCGGCGCGGGGCTGCTCGGCGACGTACCGGTCGATCAGCCGCCGGGTGATCGACGGTGCGAGCAGCGCGTCGCCGCGTGCGGCGACGCGCACGGCGTGCAGGAAGTCCTCCGGGAGGATGTCCTTGACGAGGAATCCGGCCGCGCCGGCGCGCAGCGCGTCGAAGACGTACTCGTCGAAGCCGTAGTTGGTCAGGATGACGACGTGCACCCGGGCCAGCGCCGGGTCCGCGACGATGCGCGCGGTCGCCTCGATGCCGTCCACGCCCGGCATCTGGATGTCGACGAGCGCGACGTCGGGCAGATGCTCCCGGGCGAGCGCGAGGCCCTCGGCTCCGTCGGCGGCCTCGGCCACCACCTCGATGTCGTCCTCGGCGTCGAGGAGCGCCCGGAACCCGCTGCGCAGGAGCGGCTGGTCGTCCACCAGCAGGACCCGGATCATGTCGTCCTCTCCACGGGGAGGTCCGCCTGCACCGTGAAGCCGCCCTCGCCGCGCGGTTCGGCGCGCAGGCGGCCGCCCAGGGCGGTGACGCGTTCGCGCATCCCGAGGAGCCCGACGCCCGGTGCCGGAGGGGCCTCCGGCACGGCCTCGCCGTCGTCGTCGACCCGGATGGCGAGGAGGTCGGGACGGTAGTCGATCCGCACCGACGCCGTGGCGGCGGCCGCGTGCCGGGCGACGTTGGTGAGCGCCTCCTGGACGATCCGGTAGGCCGTCCGGTCCACCGCCGCAGGCACGTCGTGCCGTCGGCCCTCGATGGTCAGCGTGGCGTTCACTCCTGCTTCCCGGGCGCGTTCCACCAGGCGGGGGACCTGGTCGAGCCCGTGGGACGGGCTCCTGTCGTCGTCGCGCAGCGCTTCCAGCGTCGCGCGCAGTTCCCGGGTCGCCTCGCGGCCGGCCTCCTGGATCGCCAGCAGCGCCTCGGGCACCTGCTCGCCGCGCTTGCGGGCCAGGTGGACGGCGACCTCGGCCTGCACCTTGATGACCGAGATCTGGTGGGTGAGCGAGTCGTGCAGTTCCCGCGCGATGTGCAGCCGCTCCTCCCCCGCGCGGCGGAGCGCGGTCTCCTCCCGGGTGCGTTCGGCCTGCTCCGCCCGCCGTTCGGCCTGCCGCAGCGCTTCGCCGGCCGCGCCGGCGGCGATCAGCCAGCCCACCTCCAGGACGCCGTTGCCCCGGCCGTACGCGCCGCCCACCGGCCAGCCGCCGGGGAGGGCCGCGACGGCCAGGGCGGGCAGGGCCAGCAGGGCCACCGACGCCGCCGCCGCGACGACGCGGTGCCCGGCGCGCACGGCGGCGTACACCGCGACCAGGTACGCGACGGCGGGGACCTTGAAACCGGCCGCCTGGTAGCCCACGACGCACAGCCCGGTGACCGCCAGGACGGCGAGCGGGGCCCTGCGGCGCGCGGCCAGCGCCAGACCGGCGATCGCCAGCAGTGCGTAGCCCGCCAGATCCGCGCCCGTGGCGGAGCGGTCGCCCGGCCATCCGGCGGCCACCCCCATCGCCGCCACGCCAACGGCGACCGCCCAATCCGCGACGACGGACCGTGCTGAGCTCATAGGCGCACCCTAATCGGCGGTTCGCGCGGGCGGCTCCTGCGCACGGACGATCAACGACTACCGCACGCGCGGTAGTCCTGCGGCATTCGCGGCAGCACGGATTGTCCGCGCTCGGAGGACGACCGGCGGCGGGTCCGGCGGACACGATCGGGTGAAGTCCAGTCAAGGGAAGAGGAGCGTCCCATGTCCCCCCGTCACCTGTTCGCCACCGCAACCGCCGCTCTGCTCGGGGTGCTCGCCGCCCCGGCGGCCGCGCACGCCTCGGTCCAGCCGATCGCCGCCGATGCCTACGCCATGAGCGCCGGGCGGCTCGGGGCCATCGTGGCCGCGCTGGTGGGCCTGACCGGCGCGGTCATCGGCGGGCTGGCCCTCGGCCGTCCGGCCGGTCGCCTCGGGTCCGGCCGCGGGGGCGCCGCGGCCGTGGCGGCGGGGCTGGTCGCCGTGGTCCTCGGCGGGGTGGTCGCGGCCTCCGCCGACGGTGGTCTCGGCACCGGCAACGGCCTGGGCGGGGCCTACGTGGCCATGCTGGTGGGACTGGTCGGCCTGGTCCTCGGCGGGCTGGCCCTGGTCCGTTCCCGCCGCACCGGCTGACGCGACGGGGGAGACCCCTGTGACAGATGTGATCGTTGTGGCGCTGTGCGGATGAGACGACCGCACTTCGGGCCGTACGGCCCAGCCATGCTCGGGAGCCCCCTTGCCGACCGATCCCCGGACCACGCCGATCCGCCTGACCTCCTTGGCCCTCCTCAGCTGCCTGGGCCTGGCCGCCCTCACCGCCTGCGAGTTCCCGCAGGGCGACAAGGCGACCGGCGCGCGGAAGGACCCGGCGAAGAAGGCGCCGCCCGCCGCGCCGACGCCCGCGCTGACCGAGGCCGAGGTCAAGACGGTGCTGGCGCGCTACGCGCTCCAGTCCAACCTGGCGCGCAAACGGCTCGACCCGCGACTGGCGGGAGTGGCGTTCACCCAGTCCTCGTTGCAGATGGAGACCGCCAAGTACCGGGTCTTCAAGGCCAACAAGCTCAGGATGAGCCCGGTCCGGTACGGGCAGGTGCTCGGCGCCTCTCCCCTGTTCAGCGGGCATCCCCGGTGGTTCTTCGCCGCGCTCACCGACCGGGGCTCCAAGCCGACCACCCGCGACCTCGTCGTCTTCGTCCAGCAGGGGCCCGGCGGACCATGGCGCGCGGCCTACACCACCCTCGCCACCAAGCCCACCCAGGGGCCGCTGGGGCCCGGCATCGACGTCGTGGACAACCCCCAGGTCGTCCCGCTCGACGACCCCTCCCTGGCGCTGCCGCCCGCGCAGGTCCCGGTCTCCCTCGCGCAGGTGCTCAACCAAGGGGTGCGCGTCCCGCAGGCCAAGGGCTTCCTGCTCCCCACCTGGGTCAGGACCAGGGCGGGCGGCCCCCGCGCGGACCGGGCCGCGATGAAGCGCAGCGGCTGGGACCTGACCGGCGGCTACGTCGCCTCGCGGCAGCCGGTGTACGCGGTCCGCACCACGTCCGGCGGCGCCCTGGTCTGGTCGGCGGTGGAGGACCACCGGCGCTACCGCAAGGGCGGGGCGGGCAATCCGATGACCTGGCGCCACCGCAACTGGGGGGACATGCTGAAGCCGTTCGTCGGGCGTTCCAGAGTGCCCCGGGCGCTCACGACCGTGGAGCGGTACGAGGTCCTCGCGTACGTGCCTCCGAGGGGCAAGGGGCGCATCCGTCTCCTGGCCGATCGGTGGGCGGTCGTCGACGTCCGGGAGGGCTGACCGGACGGCCTCGCGCGCACCGCTCCAGCGGCGACGAATCCGCCGGACCGTCCGCTTGTGCCAGCATGTCCGATCATGACGGTCACCATGCGGCGGTACGCCGGGCCCGCCGATCTCCGCGCGATGCAGGCACTGGCGCAGCGCGTGTGGTCCCCCGCCAGCCCGCACCATGTCGGTGACCTGGCGTGGGGACGGTTCATGTACACGGCGCGGCAGGCCGACTGGCCGATCGCGCTGTGGGAGTCCGAGGGCGAGGTGGTCGCCTGGGCATGGGCCCACCTACCTGACGATCTGCGACTGCAGGTCGCTCCGGAGCATCCCGGCCTGCTGGTCGAGATCCTGTCCTGGTTCGACGAGCCGGCCGGCGGCGGTCCCCGTCAGATCAGCCCCCTGGACGCCCAGACCGACCTGTGCGACGCCCTGGTCCGGCACGGCTACGAGCCGCAGGACCGGGCGCCTTTCTTCACCTACCACTGGCATGACCTGCGCGACCTGCCCGACCCGGTGCTGCCGGAGGGGTTCACCGCGCGCGCCGTTCGCGGCGAGGAGGACCTGGACCGGCGGGTGGCGGTGCACCGGGCGGCGTGGAACTCCACCCGCGTGACGCCGGAGTCGTACCGCGCCGTGATGGCGGCCTGGCCTTACCGGCGGCGGCTGGACTGGGTCGTCGAAGCTCCCGACGGCCGGTTCGGCGCCAACTGCCTGGTCTGGTACGACGACCTCCACCGGGTCGGCCTCATCGAGCCCGTCGGCACCCGTCCCGAGTACCGCCGCCTCGGCCTGGCCCGGGCCGTCTGTGTCGCCGCCCTCCGTGCGCTGGCCGGAGCGGGCGGGGAACGCGCGATCGTCTACCCGCGCGGAGACGCCGACTATCCCGTGCCTCAGATGCTGTACCGCAGCATCGGCTTCCGCCCGTACGGCCGGACGCGCACCTACCGAAAGGCCGGCACCGCGAGCTGACCCCTACGGCCGAGCGCAACGCGGCACTCGTCCCCGATGGCCTCAGCGCAGGTCAAGGGGTGGCGATCATCGCTTCCACCATGTCGAGCCAGGCGTCGATGTAGTCATCGTCGTCGACTTCGGGGAACGGCGAGTCCCCCTCGACGCAGAACGTGATGGGCACCATCTTCTTGGAGGCCAGCGCGCCGAAGCCGAGCGAGGCGATCACGGGCGCGCGCGCCTCCTCGAGGCCGGCCCGCAGCAGCACCTCGGTGAACTGCCGTAGCGCGTCGCCGAAGACGGCATGGCCGACCACTCCCAGGAGTTCGGGGTGGTTGCGGCTCTCCGCGGCCATGATCTGGAGGAGCTCCCGTTCGCGGTCGAGTTCGGCGAGCGTGTAGCGGGCGAGGATCGTCAGCTCGGCCCGGACGTCGTCCAGCGGCCCGAGCGCGTCCCTGATGGTGCGGACGGCGTCCAGGCGGGCGAGCTGGCGTGCGATCCCGGCCCTGAGCAGCTCCTCCTTGGTGCGGAAGTGGTGGTAGATGCCGCCCGCGCCGGGGGTGAGCCCCGCGGCCTTCTCGATCTGGGTGATGCTCGTGCCGCGGAACCCGCGGGTGCTGAACAGCTCCATGGCGACGTCGAGGATGCGGTCCCGGGTGGAGGCGGAGCTTGACGGCTGCATGTTCCTAAGTAAACACTGAGTTGAAGGAAGAAACCACTTTCGGAGGCTCGGATGACCGAGGAATCCCGTAAACGAAAGGTCCCCGGCGGCCGGATCAGCCGCACCGCCCCGCTGGTCGCGCTGGCCGGCCGCACCGCGGGGGAGGCCGTCGTGGCGGCCCTGCGCGGCGGCGACGCCAAGGCCGAGTTCCACCGCCGCGCCGCCGAGCGGTACACCGACCGGCTGGGCCGGTCCAAGGGCGTGCTGATGAAGGCCGGACAGCTGATGTCGGTCGTGTCGTTCGGCCCCGGCGGCGGGACGGGGTCGCCGTACCAGGCGGCCCTCGCCCGGCTGCAGGACAGCGTGGAGCCCATGCCGCCGCGGCTGGCGCTGGAGACGCTGGAGGCCGGGCTCGGCCGGCCGGTGGCCGAGGCCTACGCCGAGTTCGACGCCGAGGCCTTCGCCGCCGCCTCCATCGGGCAGGTGCACCGGGCCAGGCTGCACGACGGCCGCGAGGTCGCCGTCAAGGTCCAGTACCCGGGCGTCGCCGACGCGATCCGGGCCGACCTCGCCAACGCCGAACTGCTGGCCACCTTCGTCCGGCTCGGCCAGGCCACCGTCCCCATCGCGCAGGCCCGCCACCTGGACGTGCGCGGCATGGCCCGCGAGATCGGCGACCGGATCACCGAGGAGGTCGACTACCTCAACGAGGCCGCCAACCAGCGGGACTTCGCCGACATCTACCGGGGCCATCCGTTCGTCCGCGTCCCCGAGGTCGTCTCCGAACTGACCACCCGGCGGGTGCTCACCACCGAACTCGCCGCCGGTCTGCGCTTCGCCGACGCCGTCCGCGCGCCGCAGGAGCTGCGGGATCTGTGGGGCGAGGCGATCTACCGGTTCTCGCTGGGCAGCCTGCACGAGTTCGGGCTGTTCAACGCCGACCCGCACCCCGGCAACTTCCTGTTCCACGAGGACGGCACCATCACCGCCCTGGACTTCGGGTGCGTGAAGCGGTTCCCCGAGGAGCTGACCCGCGCCATCCGGGCCTGGGTCACCGCCTCGGTCGCCGGCGACGCCGCCGCCGCGTTCGACGCCTTCGCCTCCGGCCTGGCCGGAGGCGGCCCCACCGACCGGCTGGACCCGCAGGCGCTGCTGGCCTGGACGCGCGCCTTCCTCACCCCGCTCGTCGCGCCCCAGCCGTTCACCTACACGCCCGAGGTCGCCGCCAAGATCGCCCGCGACGAGCTCAACCCGGTCGGACCGCACGCGCCGACGCTGCGCTGGATCTCGCTCAGCCCGGAGATGGCCATGCTCAGCCGGATCGACACCGGCATGACCGCCGTCCTCGGCGAGCTGCGCGCCACCGGCGACTGGCGCGAGGTGTCCGAGGAGGTCTTCAAGATCGGCCCACCCGCCGGCCGCCACGGGCGTGCGCACGCCGACTTCGTCGCCGAGCGCGGGCTGGTCCTGAGGACGGAGGCCGACCGTGTCTGACCGCATCGCGACGGCCGGGCCGTACGTCCGCTGGGACGCCGAGGCGCGGGCCCATCTGGTCACCGGGCACGAGGAGGCGCTGGCCGTCCTGCGCGGCGACGGGTGGAGCAGCGACCCGCGTGACAACCCGCTCGCCCCGCCCGAGCTGCGCGACGCCCCGCCCGGGCTGCTGCTGTTCATGAACCCGCCCGAGCACACCCGGCTGCGCGCCTTCCTCAGCCCCGCCTTCACCCCGCGCGCGATCGAGGGGCTGCGGCCGCGGATCGCCGTCATCGTCGAGGCGGTGCTGGACGGCCTGGCCGGCCCGGACGCCGACATCCTCGCCGACGTCGGCCAGATCGTTCCGCTCGCCGTCATCGCCGAGCTGCTCGACGCGGGCACCGACGGCGCGGAGCTGTTCCGGCGGTGCACGCCCGACCTGTTCCGGTTCCTGGAGATCGGCGCCACGGCCGAGGAGCTGCGCCGGGCGACCGACGCCGCCACCGAGCTGTCGCTCTTCCTGACCCCGCTGATCGCCGAGCGGATGGCCGCGCCCGGCCCCGACCTGGTCAGCGCCATGCTCGCCGAACCCGACGGCCCCTCCATCGCCGAGGTCTACGCCACCTGCCTGCTGCTGCTCACCGCCGGGCACGAGACCACGGCCAACCTCATCGCCAACGGCGCCCACACCGTGCTGACCACGCCCGGAGGGCGCGAGGCGCTGCTCGCCGACCCGGACCGCACGATCGCCGAGATCGTCCGGCTGGACGGCTCGGTGAAGCTGATCGGCCGGATCGCCACCACCGACCAGGTGGTCGGCGGGCAGCCCGTCGCGGCCGGCGAGTCCGTGCTGCTGCGCCTGGACGAGATCGCCCGCGATCCCCGGCTCCGCGCCGAGCCGCAGCGGCGCGACCTGGGCCGCGAGCCGGGCCCCAGCCTGGCCTTCGGCGCGGGCGCCCACTTCTGCCTCGGCCACGCGCTGGCCCTCGCCGAGACCACCGAGACCCTGGTGCGCCTGTTCACCCGCTTCCCGGACCTGCGCCTCGCCGGACCGGTCTCTCCACAGGAATCGTCCACCTTCCATCGCCTGCGCTCGCTGCCCGTCTCCCTGCGCTGACGGCGGGCCGTCTTCCGGCCACGGGCCTGCTGTCGGACATGCGGGCTCCTAGAGTGGGAGGCGTGGACAGCTACGAACGGGCGTGGCGCCATGCGAACGAGCACGCCGCCGGCAGGCCGCTGACGGTGGAGATGGTCCTCTCGGTCGCGGCACAGGCGGTGGACGCCGACGGGTTCGGGATGACGCTGGTGAGCGGGCCGGGGCTGCGGGAGCTGGCTGCGGCATCGGGCCGGGTCGCCACGTTGATCGAGGAGACGCAACTGACCAGCGGTGAAGGCCCCTGCAGCGACGCCTACAGCCGGCTGGCGCCGGTACTGGTCCCGGACCTGAACGCCGCCGCGGACCGATGGCCGGGATTCGTGCCCGCGATGGCGCCGACCGGGGTCGCCGCGGTGTTCGCCTTCCCGCTGCAGACCTTCGGGATCCGGGTCGGTGCGCTCGACCTGTACCGGTACCGGCCCGGGCCCTTGTCGAAGGCGCAGTTCACCGACGCCACCGCGTTCGCCGATGTCACCGCGCAGGTCGCCTTCTGCCACCACGCCGCCCTCCGCGCCCTGCCGCCGCTGGGCGATGACGAACCGCCGCACGGGTTCCCACCGGGGGTGCACCAGGCCGCCGGGGTGCTGGCCGCCCAGCTTGCGATGCCGGTGACCGATGCGCTGCTGCGGCTGCGCGCCTACGCCTACCTGCACGATGAACCGCTGACCGCGATCGCCGGTCGGGTGGTGGAGCGGCGGCTCACGCTGGCCCCGCATCACGACCCGGACCGGTGACCGGCGACTCCGTCAGCGCCGAGGACGTGGACGGTGGGCCGGCGAGCGTGGTCGCGCATCGTGGTGACGCCCTGCTCCATGGGCCGGCGGTGCCGCCCGGCCAGGCGTTTCGGCCTGCTCGATCAGTACGCGGCTGATCACGACGGACCGCGACCGGCCGGTCATGATGTGCGGGCGGCGGACCGGATGTTCCCGCAGCGGACCGATGGTGGCGATGTCGGCCGGTGCCTGCCCTGGTCGCAGGTGGCGGTGGGGAGTTCGCCTGGCCCGGCAGGCGCATCGGAGCGCACTGATCGCGACGAACCCGCACTGTGCGGCCGCGGGCAGGGCTCTTGATCTTCAGCCGGGCCGCCATGAGGTGAAGAGGTACAACACCAGGAGTGCTCAACTGTCGCTTTCTCCCCGCCGGTTCACTGGTCCACCAGCGCGACGTCCCGCATGACCATGGCCGTTTGCGGCGGAATCCAGCCCAGCCGGAGCGCATGAGCGAACATCTGAAGAGGGCGGTTCGGACCTGCCACGGGGTCGAGAAGGGAAGAGGATGAACGAACCGGTGAAGGATGCACGATCGGACGGCATCGATCTGACCTTGATGTCGGAGTTGCCGGGGGTGGTGCACCAGGCGGCGGGGATGGTGTCGGTGCAGTTGGCGATCACGATCCAGGCCGCCTACGACCGGTTGACCGCGTACGCCCGGCAGGACGGTCAGGCGCTGGAAGAGGTCGCGGTCGAGGTGGTGGAGCGACGGTTGAAGGGGGACGACCTGGAGGCGCCGGGCCGGCCGGCCGACACCTCCGGCTGAAGCCGGTCCGGGAGCACGGTGAGGCCGCGTGTCCGTGAGGACACCGACCTGGCGCCGACCCGGTCCGCCCGTGCGGTGGGAGCGTACGGCGGGCGGTCATCGTGGTGCTCGGCAGAGCGGATCCGGACGCTGATCGCCCGTGGCGACCGGACGCACGAGGACCCGATGCCGATGCGCAACGCCTGCCGGGCGTGCGCACGGTCCTTGGCGGCCGGCGACGGTGTCGTCGCCGACCGACGACCGCCCGGAACCGGTGCGGCCAAGGAGCGGCTGAGCCGCAGGGAGCCGGGACGGCCGACGCGGAGACGATGAGGACCGGCGCCGACAGCCGATCTCGGCAAGGCCGCGGCGGGCGGCGATGACCGCCGTCCGCCGCGCCCGTCCGGGCCGGTCCGTCGCGGAGTGTTCACGTCCCGCCGCTGTCCGGATCAGGTCGGATCGGTGGCGCGTACGCTCCTCTTCCCTGTTCCTGTAGGAGTGCGCGCCTTCCCTAGACGACGGCACGGCCGCCCGCCTGCGCGCTCGGTCGGCCAAGTCGCCCTACAGCCCCTTCATCAACAGGAGCGCGTAGGCGGCAAGGGTGGAGTCGTCAGTGATGCGCCCGTCCTCCACCATCTCGACGAACTCGGAGCGGGAGATCCACGCCTGGCGCATGTCCTGCTCCTCGATCTCGCGGTCGTGCTCCCCCTGTTCCAGGTCGGTGGCGAGGAAGGCGGTGAAGCCCTGACCGCTGGTGCCATGCGAGCTGTTCAGGAAGCCCAGGCGGCGCAACGTGCCCGCGCGTAGACCGGTCTCCTGGGCGAGTTCAAGCCGGGCGACCTCCTCGGGCTCGCCTTCCGTCCTGTCGGGCAGCGTGCCCTGCGGGAAGTTCCATGTCCGCCGCCCGACCGGATAGCGGTACTCCTCCACCATGTGGAAGCCGTCGCCCTCGGCGGGGATGACGAGCACGAAGTCCGGCTTGTGCACGACGCCGAAGAGGCCGCGGGAGCCGTCCGGCCGCTCGACCTGGTCCTCCGTCACGGTCATCCAGCGGTTCTCGTAGACGACCTTGCTGGTCAGCTGCTTGATGACGCCGTTGGAGTCGTCCATCTGTCTGCCCTCGCTCCCTAGCGTTGGATGGGTTCGTGTCGCGCGATGCCGGCGACGCCGCGCCGGACGGGATCATCGTCGCCGGGCGGGCTCGGCCACGATCCGGGGCCGGAGTCGCTTCGATGATCCGGCCGACCAGGGTGCACGCTACGGCGTCGGCCCTGACCACTTCGAGGCTTCCCGGATCTGATTTCCCGGTTCCCGCGGAACCGGGTCTGTCGCACGCGGACGACGCAGTACGTCCTCAGGGGAGCCGGACGGCGTCGGCGTCCGAGGACGGCTCGTCGCGCGATCAGTGTCGGAGCTCGGCCCGGAGGATGTCGTAGGTGGGGGCGAGGGCGCGCAAGCTCTCGGCGGCGGCGCGGTCGTCGCCGGTGGCCAGCGACTGCTGGAGCGACCCGATCAGCCTGGCCTGGCGGAACATGATGGCCGCCGCTTCGGTCCGGCCGATCCCGCGCAGGCAGGCGGCCGCGTCGGCCGCACGCCGGGCGCCCACGCGGACGGCGAAGTGGACGAGGTGTTCGTACAGGCTCTCGCTGCGACCGTTCTCCAGCGATGCCGCCAGGGCCAGTGCGGCGTCGCCGTTGCCCGAACTTCCCGGCGGCAGGGCGTGGTCGGGATCGGCGCGCAGCCAGTCGACAGCATGGGGGAGGGAAGCGGTGAGGGCTTCCTCGACGCCTACGCTTCCGGACTGCGTGAAATTCATGCGCATCGTGTACGGCTCGCCGTAGTCGATGGTGTCGGCCTCCCAAGCCTTGGCGAATTCGGCCGACGGGAGGGAGGCGAAGGGATATCCCTGCGGGTCGTGTGAGATCACATGGCCGTCGTGGATTCCGAGGACGATGACGTAGTGGTCTGCGCCTATCGGTCCGGTCATCCCCGGCTGGTAGCGCAGATGCCCCATCTCGAGGGGACCGGCCATGACCGGGCCGCGGGCCGTGCAGGAGGCGAGTCGTCCCAGTGCCGCGTCGGCCCCGCCTCCGCTGCTGGTCTCCGCGGTCCAGCCGAGGACGGCGAGCGCCCTCTCAACGCCGATCTCCGGATTCCAGCCACAGGGGTCGAAGAACGGCATCATGCCACCGATCCACTGCATCCCGAACGGGCTTCCGGACACCGTCTCGATGACCGCGACCGGCGGCGCGTCACCGCCCATTATCATCGCCAGGCAATTCGAGTAGCAATAAGGCCCTGAGCCGATATAGGAAAAGTCGAACACGGAATGACCTTCTCAATTTTCGGGCGAAAACGCCACCGACGCCTGCGGCCCTGCCCGAGCGGACTCGCGGGCAAGGCCGGGCGCGTTGTGGCGGATGAGGATCACTTCAGGGCGTTCGGGTCGACGGCGTCGGCCATGGCCCGGTAGCCGGCGGGGTTGGGGTGGAGGTGGTCGCCCATGTGGAGGTGGTCGGGGATCCGGCCGGTGCCGTCGGGGTCGAGCGCGCGGTCGAAGTCGGCGACGGCGTCGTAGGCGCCGCTGGTGCGGATCCACTGGTTGACCTGGCGGCGGACGGCCTCGCCGCCGGAGGTCCAACCGGCGGAGCCCTGGTAGGGAGTGAGGGTGGCGCCGACGACCTTGACCCGCCTGCCGTGAGCGGCGCGGATCAGCGCGCGGTGGCCGGCGATGAGGCGTTGCGCGGTCACCTTCGGATCGTCGCGGTCGACGCCGCACATCCGGTCGTCGGGAAGCTGGATGTCGTTGATGCCGATCAGCACGATCGCGGTGCCGACCCGGGGCTGGCCGAGCACGTCGCGGGCGAACCGGGAGACCCCGGCGTCGCCTGCGCAGGCCGAGCCGGACAGCAGCTTGTTGGAGCCGATCCCGGCGTTCAGCACCGGTCGTGCCCGGCCCGCGGCGGCGAGGCGCCGGGCGAGGGCGTCGGGGTAGCGGTCGTCGCCGTCGACGGTGGCGCCGAACCCGTCGGTGATGGAGTCGCCGAACGCGACCACGGCCTTCGGCAGGGGACGCCGGCCGGAGACCTCGACGCCCTCCAGGTAGTACCAGGACCCGAAGCCGGGCTCAACCTTGTCGGTGTAGGCCGTGGGCGCGGGGTCGCGATGGTGGTCGCCGCCGGCACGGTAGGTGGTCGCCATCGAGAGCTGGTGGTAGGTGGCCGGGCCGGTGGGGTCCTTGAAGTACAGCGTGATCGTGAGCCGCTCGCCCGGCGCGGTCGGCACGTCCACCGGATCGCTGATGATCCGGGACCGCGCCGGGACGGTCGCCGAACGGGCGTGCCCGAAGCGCACCGTGCGCAGCGTCCCCGGCCGGACGGCCGCGCCGGAGGCCGTGCGGCCGACGCTGGCGCCGGTGATGCGCAGCGGCGCGGCGCCATAGGCGTTGGACAGCCGGATCCGCAGCTTCGACCCGCCGCTGTTCAGGCGGATCACCTGGCGCACCGACTGGTCGGCGAAGCCCTCCTCGGCCCAGGTGGGGAACCACGGCGCGCCGGACGGCCGCATGACCGCGGACGTCCACGCGCCGCTCCAGTGGCCGCCGCCGGGAGACGCGGCAGCGGGGGCGGGCGGCACCGTGGCAGTCGCCACGGTCAGCGCCGCGGTGAGGGCGATTCCGTTCTTGAACAGGGACATGGGGATTCGTGCTTCCTAGAGAGATGGGGGATCGGATCGGGCCCGGCCGCCTGAGACGGCGGCGGGGCCGTTCGGCAGCCGGGTCTCGGGTGAGTCGCCCCGCAACAGCTTGAAATCTGTAGCGGGGTTGGTTCGTCGGCGGACTGGAAGCCGCGGGGGCCTCTATGCAGTCGCGCTGGATTGGCCCTGGGGTGAGAGGCCTTCACCCCAGGGACCGGCCGGGGCTAGACGCTCCTCCACTGCTTGGCGGGTGCCACGCCGGGGAGGGGCCTGCCGATGAGGGCGAGGGCGATGAAGAAGTTGACCTGGCCGATCGCCATGGCCAGGGTCGCCAGGGCCTTGTCGTCGTAGTGGGCGTTCGCCTGGGCGTACAGGTCGTCGGAGACGCGCTCGCCGTGGGGATTGGCGGTCAGGACGGCCTCCACCAGCGCCAGCGCGGCGCGCTCGGCGTCGGTGAAGTAGGGCGCGTCCTTCCAGGAGGCCACGGCGGTGATGCGCTCTTCGGTCTCGCCGGCCTTGCGCAGGTTGCCGGTGTGCAGGACGGTCAGGTAGGTGTTGCCGACGATCTGACCGGCGCGCAGCTGGACCAGGCCGATGGTGGTCTGCGGGATCGAGCCGTTGCCGGTGGCCTTGTACAGGGCCTGGCCCACCTGTCCCAGCTCGGGGACGAGCACGGCGGGGTTGGGCAGTCGGGACTGGGTCTGGTCCTGGCCGAGGGTGGTGGTCATGGTGGGGCGTCCTTTCGATCTTCAGCGTGTTCTGCTCCTCTGACGGATGGGGTGGTGCGAATGTGACCGGTGGCCGGGTTCGGATTCGTGGACGGTCGGGTCACGTGGGAGAGCCGTGGGTCTTCGGGGAAGGCGGCGGCCAGGTGGAAGGCGCCGAGCAGGCCGCTGCCCGCGAACGGCGACTTCGCGGTGAGCGACGGCCCGCCCAACGTCAGCGGACAAGTGGGCTTCGGCGTTCCGTGCGCTCCCACCGTCCATCACAAAGGACGGCCGGTTCCGCAAGGGCTTCACCGCTCGCCAGGACGGCACCTGGCGCTCGTACTTCCCCGGCACCAGCCGCGCCGATCGGCAGATCTCCCAGGACGACTACGTCCGGTGATCACCTGCCGGAGGCCCCGGGCTCAACGACGACGAGCCCGGGGCCTCCGGCCGCTCGGAAGGGGCTGTACGCGACACCCCGCCCGCGCACAGGCCGCCGGGCTCAGGTCGTCCCGGTCCGTGCCCACCGCTCCTTCGGCCGATGAGACCGACTGATCCACGGCTGGGGCGTGTCCGCAAAAAGCGTTTGGCCGGTCGCGGAGGGTGCGCGTACTTTTCGGTCATGGACGCCGGCTCACCGCCCTCGGTCCGCTTCCCGATGGCTGGTCACCTGCACAGCCCCTGAGGCGGACGAGTGCCGTTGCCGGGTGCACCGCAGACATCGCCCGGTGAGCAAGGAGAAGCAGACCAATGGCGCGGAGGAGTCCTCAGGAGAAGAAGCTGCTGAGCTACGCCAAGGACGGGCGCAACGGCTACGCCGAGAACGACAAGACTTCACGGAACGCTGTACGGCTCAACAAGCGCTTCCCCAACCGCGCCAATCGGCATCACCTCCACCAGACCCTCCAGGCGGCTACCGGTTCGGCCGACGGCGATGCCGCCTACGAGGTCGAGGAACGTCTCGGACGCCGTCGGCCGAAGAGGTGGCGCAAAGACCCCGACATGCCGTTGGGCGACTGGGTGGAGAGCCGGCTTCAGCGGCGTCTTCAGATCGAAGAGGACAGCCCGGCCAACGAGCGGCGTCTCGCCCAGGTGCAGAAGCGGCGGCAGCGTCGTACCAAGTACCAGACCCTCAGGAGCGCGAGCCTCGCCACCAAGGGGGACATCCGGCGGCGCTGGTGATCCGTGTTCCGAGCCGCTCGCTCCAGCCGGTGACCGGCCCTCCGGCCGGCGCACAGAGCGGGGGCCGTCCTTGTCCCGCGCCTGGCTTCGAGGTGTCTCATAGCGGGCGGAGGTCCCCCGCCACGGGATCGCGCATGTGCTTCCGCTGGGGAAGGAGGAGGGGAGTCCCCAGCAGCAGGACGCCGGAGGCCACGATCGCGGTGAGCGGGTCGGTCAGCGTCCCGAGGACGCCCCAGACCGTGATCAGGGCGGCCTGTGCGAGTTTGCTGCTGATGCTCCACGCGCTGATGACCTGCGCGACGTGATCGGCGGGCGTGCGTCGCAGGCGCTCGGTCGCGCTGATGGGGTTGAAGACCCCGATGGTGGTGATCAGCAGGGCCTCGACGATGATCACTGTGAGCAGGCCGGGGAGGCCGGGGCCGACCAGGGCGAGGCCGAGCGGGAAGACCGAGCGCAGCCGGCCGGTGACGATCATGACGCGGTGCCGTCCGTACCGGGTGACCAGGCGCGCCGACAGGCGGGCGCCGACGAAGCCGCCGAGCGCCGGGACGCCGAAGGCCAGGCCGTACTGCCAGGCCGGGAAGTGGTGGCGGCCCAGCATGAGGACGGCCAGGAGCGGGCCGGAGGCCATGATCAGGCCGTTGACCGCCATGGTGTTGAGGAAAAGGCGTCGCAGGACCGGGTCGTGGAGGATGAACCGCCAGCCGTTCAGCAGGTCGGCGGCGCGCGGCCTGGCGGCCGTGTCGCGCGGCGCGGCCGTGTCGCCGCCGCGGATGCGGAGGATCCCGAGGGCGGAGAGCAGGTAGCTGAAGGCGTCCGCGGCGACGGTGACGACCGGGCCGAGCACCCCGATGATCGCTCCCCCGAGGGGCGGCCCGACCGCGACCGACATCCAGCTCGTGCCCTCGAACCTCCCGTTCGCGACGAGGAGGTGCTTGGCGTCCACGAGGTGCTTCAGGTACGCGCCGGACGCGGCGGTGAAGGCGATGCTCGCCGCTCCGGAGACGACCGAGACGACCAGCAGCTGGCCGTAGGACAGCCACCCGGCCAGGTACGCGACCGGAATGCTCGCCATGGCGACGAACCGGGCCAGGTCCATCGCGATCATCACGGGGCGCTTGGCCCGGTGCTCGACCCACGGGCCGAGCGGGAGCGCGACGATCGCGGCCACGGCGAGGCCGGCCGATTCCAGCAGCGAGACGGCGAACGCCGACGCGTGCAGCACCTGGACCGCGATGAACGGGAAGGTCCCGAAAGCCATCCACGTTCCGTAGGTGCTGATGGCGTAGGACGACCACAGCCACCCGAAGCCGGGTCCCAATCTCGCGCGCACTTGGCTCCTTGTGACAACCGTCGGTTTGGGCGCATGCATCACAACAGCGCGGATGAGGCGGGATCAAACAACCGGCGACGCATGAGCCACAACGTTCGGTTGTGCGCCCGTAGGGTGCACCGGTGGACACCGAAGCACTGCGATCGTTCGTCCGGGCGGCCGAGCTCGGCCAGTTCCAGCACGCGGCCGACGAGCTGGGCGTGACGCAGCAGGCGGTCTCCAAGCGGATCGCCGCCCTGGAACGCGAGCTGGAGGTCCGCCTGTTCACACGGACCGCCCGGGGGGTCGGGCTGACGCTCGACGGCCAGGCGTTCCTCCCCCACGCACGCGGCATCGTCGCGGGCGTCGAGCGTGCCGTCGCCGCGGTCAGGCCGGGGTCCCGGGCGCTTCGGATCGACGTCCTCGGCCTGCGGAGCGCGCAGGCCGTCGTGCTGCACGAGTACTGGCGGTCGCGCCCCGGGACCGATCTCGACGTGGTGACGCTCAAGGTCCACGACCCGCGCACGGCGGTCGCCGCCGTCGAGGCGGGCGACATCGACGCCTCGTTCCGCACCGTCACCGACCTGGCCGCGCTGCCGCCCGGCGTGCGGATGGTCCGCGCGTTCATCTCCCCGCTGGAACTCCTCGTGGGCCCGGACCACCCGCTCGCCTCCGCGCGGACGCTGACGCCGCCGCAGTTGCGCAAGCACCGGATATGGGTGCCGGGCATCGCGCCCCGGAGCGAGTGGGCGGAGTTCTACGACGAGCTCGCCACCGTCTTCGACCTGCGCATCGACGCGGCGGGCCCGCACTTCGGAGACGAGGTGCTCATGGACACGCTCGCCGGATCCGCGGACGTGGCCACCCTCGTGGGCGCGCGCGACCGCTACATCTGGCCGACGAGCTACGACCTGCGCCGCATCCCCGTCGTGAACCCGGCGCTCGGGTACCCGCTCTCGCTCATCCTCCCCAG
Source organism: Spirillospora sp. CA-253888 (assembly GCA_050936435.1). Lineage (GTDB taxonomy): Bacteria > Actinomycetota > Actinomycetes > Streptosporangiales > Streptosporangiaceae > Spirillospora. The sequence goes on along the minus strand of JBNJMT010000002.1, from coordinate 1,542,333 downwards.
AACGAACCCCCACCCGGGACTCCGTGGGGTCATCGCCCACCTGGAAAGCCTGCCCGAGCCGCCCGAGCCGGTCTGGCTCCCGTCCTGGGCGGCAACGCCACGAAGCTGACGCATCCGATCACCAACGCACCGGAAGGGAACGCGACATGACCGGCGACCGCCTCATGCGCATCCACAGCGCCGAGTTCCAGGCCATGGCCGACAGGGTCCTGCGGGTCACCGAGCTCACCTCCCGCCTGAACACCCTCCCCTTCGAGGACGAGGACGGCAGAGCGGAGCTGTTCCGGCAGATCCTCGGCAGGCCGCTGCCCGCGAGAGTCACGATCTATCCGCCCTTCTACACCGACCACGGCCTCAACCTCGATCTCGCCGAGCGCGTGTTCATCAACCAGAACTGCACCTTCCTGGACTACGCGGGCATCCGGATCGGCGAGCGCGTGATGATCGGCCCGAAGGTCACGTTCATCACCGGCGGCCATCCGGTCGACCCCGAGGAGCGGCGGCTGTACCTCACCGGCGCGCCCATCGACGTGGCGGAGAACGTGTGGATCGGCGCCGGCGCCACGATCCTGCCCGGCGTCAGCATCGGCCGTGACGCCGTGGTCGCCGCCGGCGCGGTCGTGGCCGACGACGTTCCTGCGGCGAGCCTGGTGACCGGCGGCAAGGCGACCGTGCACCGGCGATGGTGAGGTGAGGGCCGTACCGCCCCTACGCCGGTATCCCCCCTTTCTCCATCCCTGGTGGGGGGTCGCGGGTTCCCCGTGCAGGACGATGTGCGAGCGGTTCCGCGCCGTTCAGGCTTCACGCATGAAATCGCTGTCGAGAAGTGCAGGGCTCCTGGCTGCCGCGCTCGCCGCCGTGACGGTCGGCGGAACGGTCGCCGTGCCTGCGGGACGCGCCGGAACACCGCAGCCGGTCGAGTGCGTGCCGGTGCCGGACGCGGTGTGCGGAACGGTGCGGGTGCCGATGGTGCGGGCGCGTCCCGGACTGGGCGACACCACCGTCGCCTACACGTTGATCAGGCGTCGGGACGCGTCCCGCCCCGCCCGGGGAACCGTGACGATCAATCCGGGCGGCCCCGGCGACTCGGCGATCGCGTCCGCCGCCGCCTATGCGCGGATGTTCGGCGACCTGCTGAAGGACCATGACCTGCTGCTCGTCGATCCGCGCGGGGTGAACCGTTCCGGCCCGCTCGGCTGCGGGGCCCTCACCTCGCTGCCCTCGACGCGCGGGGAGTTCGTGCGAGCGGTCGGCGAATGCGGCCGGACGCTGGGGGAGCGTGCGCGCGGATACACCTCGACCGAGACCGCCGACGACATCGACGCCGTCCGGGCCGAGCTGGGGATCGAGCGGCTGGACCTGCTCGGGGAGTCCTACGGCACCTACCTGATGACGGTCTACGCCCAGCGGCACCCCGGGCGCGTGCGCTCGCTCGTGCTCTCCAGCGCCTACCCGCTCGCCGTGGACATGTGGGGACGCCCCAACGCGCGGGCCGCCCGCCGGGCACTGCGACTGGTCTGCCAGCGCAGCGGCGGCGCCTGCGACGGCGACCGGGTGCTGCGCGACATCGCACGGCTCGCGCAGCGGCTGCGCACCCGGCCCATCCCCTACACGCTGGGCGGGCAGCGGCGACAGCTGGACGACACCGCGCTGGCCGCCATCGTCTCCGGCCTGGCCAAGACGGCGCCCGCCGGCATCGGCGACGTCCCCGCGATGGTCCGCGACGCCCTGCGCTCCGACAGCGCGCCGCTGATCGACGCCGCCCGGCGGACGGCTCCGCTGAGCGGGTCCTCGCTGCGCCGGGACGAGGCGCAGCCCTTCAACCCCGAACTCGCCGCGACCGTGGTCTGCAACGACTACCCGACGCTGTGGGACCGCAAGGCGACGCCGTCCGCCCGGCTCCGGCAGTTCGCGGCCGGACGCGCGGCACTGCCCGAACGCGACTACCGGCCGTTCGGGAAACGGGCCTGGACCAGCATGGGCTACGACCAGGGCGACACCTGCATCCGCTGGCCCGACCGCCGCGGACCGGGCCAGCGGACCGGCGGGCCGTTCCCCGACGTCCCCGTCCTGGTGACCTCCGGCGACCTGGACGCCAACACCCCGACCGAGACGGGCCGGCAGGCCGCGCGCCAGTTCCGCCGCGCCACGGTCGTGGAGGTGCCGAACGTCGGCCACGTGCCCGAACACGAGCCCAGCGGCTGCGTGGCCGCCATCCAGACCGCGTTCATCCGTGACCTGCGGGTCCCCGGCACCTCCTGCCTGGCCGCCATCCCGCCCGCGCCCGTGCGCCCATAGGCGGCTCCCTCGTCACCCGCCCCATCGACGCCCGGCTCGGACGCATCGCAACAGCCTGCTACGGCTCGCGATCCGCGACGAGCCGGGCGGCGATGGCGGGCCCTTCCCGCGCGAACCATGCTTCGGCCCGGGGCATCCGTTCCCTGACGCCCCGTTCCCAGAAGCGCCGGAACACCGGATCGGCCTCGGCGGCGGCGCGGCTGGTCAAGTGAAAGCGGTGGAGCATCCGCCCGGCCAGAGGCACGAGGTCGCGCCGCTGCCGTCCGGTCATCCCGTAGGCGTCGGCGAACACCGCCACGCGGTGGGGGATGTCGGCCCCGGCGAGGGCGGGGGTCCGGTCCTCGGGGTGCAGCAGGGGCGCCCACCAGTAGAGGGCGTTGGCGATGTCGTAGACCCGGGTGGTCGGCCGGGCGAGATCGAAGTCGATGAGGGCCGCGGGAAGCCCGTTCCGGAAGACCACGTTGCCCGGGCAGTAGTCGCGGTGGCCGACCAGCTCCGCGCCGGTGTCGACGTGCGGGATCGACCCGGTCCCGGGAAGGGTCGCCCAGACCGCGTCCCGGGGCGGCGTCCAGCCTTCCGCGCAGTCGTGCAGCCGCCGGATCAGACGGGCCAGGGCGGCGAGGACGTCCTCCCCGGTCGCCTCGGGCGGCAGCGGCCGGCGCGGGACGTCCCCCGGCACGAAGGACAGCACCTCCCTGCCCTGCCCGTCGACGCCCAGCGGTCGAGGGGCGGCGGAGAAACCGGCCCGGTGGAGGTGCGCCAGGTAGGCCTGGACCGTCGGGGTGAAGGGCCTGAACGGCCGGCGCACGGTGTCCCCGACCCGGACGATGCCCGGGGTGACACCGTCTCCGACGAGGGGCTCCTCGTCCTGTCCCGCGCGGTCACCATGCATCTCGCCTCTCCCGTCCGCGAAAGGGAAAGCCTTCGTTCCTGCCGCGCCGGAGGACGGGCGTCAGGCCGGGCGGCCCTGCTCCCGGATGTCGTCAGGCCGCTCCAAGGCGGCGGCCAGGATGGTGTCGAGCGTCCGCCGGGACGACTCGAGCCGCGCGATCTCCTCCGTGATGCGGCCGCGCTCCCGTTGCAGGTTGGCGACCACCCCGGGGCACGCGGACGGCACGACCCGCTCGCCCTCGTCGTGGACGCAGTCCAGCAGGCGCGCGATGACCGCCGTGGGCAGGCCGGCGGCGAGCAGGACCCGAATGTGGCGCACCGTGGCGACGTCCGACTCGTCGTACTCGCGATAGCCGTTCGCGAGCCGCAGCGGCCGGAGCAGCCCCTGCTCCTCGTAGTAGCGCAGCAGCCGCCGGCTGACGCCCGCGCGGTCGGCCAGAGCACCGATTCTCATGCGCCCCCCGCCTCGGGGTTGACCCTCACACCCATGTGACACCTTAACGTCCCGGTCATCGGCGCTCTTCCAGCGAAGGAGTCAGTCATGCCGGGTGCAGTGATCATCGGGGCCGGGCCGGGCATCGGCCGGTCGGTCGCCCTCCGCTTCGCGCGCGAGGACCTGCCGGTCGCCCTCGTCGCGCGGAGCCCCGCGACGCTCGCCGGCACCGCCGAAGCGGTCGCCGCCGCCGGTGCGCCGGTCGTCTCGGCGACCGCCGACGCCGCCGACGAGACGGCGCTGCGCACCGCCCTCGACACGGCGGTCGAGGCGTTCGGCCTCCCGGACGCCGTGGTCTACAACGCGGCGGTCATCCGGCCGGACACGCTCGGGGAGTCGTCCGCGCGCGCCCAGGCGGACGCCTGGTCGGTCAACGTGGTCGGAGCGCTCACCGCCGCCGCCCACCTCGTGCCCGCGATGGCGCGGCGCGGGCACGGCACGTTCGTCATCACCGGCGGGATGCCCGAGCCGAAGCCGCAGTACGTCAGCCTCTCGCTCGGCAAGGCGGGCGTGCGGACCCTGGTGGCCCTGCTCGACCTGGAGTACGGGCCCTCCGGCGTCCACGCGGCCACCGTCACCGTGGACGGGCCCGTCGCCCCGGGCACGGACTTCGCCCCTGACGACATCGCCGAGCACTACTGGCGGCTGCACACCCAACCGCGGGGACAGTGGCAACGGGAGGTGCTGCACGGCGGCCGCGGCGTCATCGGGAACGGCGTGGTGTGAGCCGTCGGGGCCGCCGGTGTCGGTTCCCCGGGACCGGGGCCGGTCCAGCGGAAGGCTGCGACGACCGATAAGGCTTGCGGCCAGGCGAGAACAGCGTGGCTCGCCGGCACGGTACAGAGTGTGTTTGCTCGACTACCTTGTGTGAAGTCGGGTAGAGAACCTGCCCCAGCCCAAGGGAGTCCTCTTGCGCACCCCCCAGATCACCCGCCGAGTCCTGTCCGCAGCCGTCCTGCCGGTGGCCCTGGCCGCCACCTTGGCGGCGCCGGCCCAAGCCGCCCCGGCCCGAACCGCCGCGGCGCCCACCACGGACGCCGCGGCGTCCGGCACCGCCGCCGCCCAGGCGATCGGCTGCAACGGCCGCCTCATCGCCCGCAAGGTCGCGTTCCACCACGGCAGCCCCATCGCCGAGTTGGTCGTCTACTACAAGGACGGCCACAACTGCGCCCGCCTCAACCACCTCGGCATCACCCGCGGCGTCCGGCTGCGCACCAGCGTGTTCCTCGCCGCCTGCCGGCAGACCCGGCCCGGCCCGCACTGCACCTTCTACGGCCGCCCCGCCGCGCAGGACGGCCACTTCACCCACTTCGCCGGGCCGGTGTACGTCCGCGCCAGGGGCCGCTGCATCCATGCGGCCGGCGACATCTACTTCTACGGCAAGCGGCACCTGGAGACCTACCCCGCCGCCTCGCACTGCCGGTAGCGGCCGGACGCGCGGGTCGCGCGGGCCGACGTCCCCAGGCCCGGGCGAGCTCGCGCAAAGCCCGCTCCAGCTGCACGGACACGAGACCCCGCCCGGTCGGGAAGACCGGCGGGGCCTCGCGGCGAAAGCGACCTGCGGCGCTCCCGCTCAGCGGGACGGGTCTTCGATCCGCACCCGATCGTTGTCGCCGTCGGAAAGGAACGACGCCATCGCCCGCCCTTCCTCGGCCACGGCGGTGCGGTCGGCCCGGGAGAGGCCGCGCAGCGGCGCGACCGCCACGGCGCCGTCCTCGACGGTCCAGGTCGCCGAGACCCGGCCGTCGACCAGGACCACGCGCGCACCGGCGACCGACAGGCCGCGGTGGGCGGTGTCGATGATCCGGCTGCGGTCGTCGTAACCGAGGATCGCGTTGTCGAACGCCGGCAGGAACCGCACCGGGGCGGGCGTGTCGGGATCGGGGCGCGGCGCGTCGGGAAGGTCCAGCAGCTCCCGGCCCCGCTCGTCGCGGAAGGCGACCAGCTCCCCGCGCACCGCTGACACCGCGGCCGGCAGTCCGGCGAGACCGCACCAGGCGCGCAGGTCGGCGGTGGCCGCGGGCCCGTACGCGGCCAGGTAGCGCCGTACCAGTGCCCGGCCCACGGGATCGGAGCCGTCCGGGGCCGGGGGATCGACCTCGCGCCCCAGCCACGCCGAGACCAGGGCGTTGCGCACCCCCGCCTTCGTCCGCCACAGCCCGCGCGGCGGCAGTTGCACCATCGGCAGGAGCGCGGAGACCAGGATCTCGCCCAGCGGCCGCGGCCCCGCCTCGGGCCAGCGCTCGGCGAGCGCCCGTCCGACCTCGCCCACCGAGCGGGGTTCGCCGTCGGCCATGACCTCTCGGCCCGCCGCCGCGAGTGCCTCCAGGTCCACCTCGGCGAGTTCGCGGCGGTAGGCCCCGACCACCCGCTGGCGCAGCATGGCGTCGTGGCGGGCCCGCCAGGCCAGGACGTCGTCGGCGGTGACGAGGTGGATGGTGCGGCGCATGAGATGGGTCCGCACCACGCGCCGTCCGGTCAGCAGCTCCGAGAGCACCGCCGGGTCGAACGCGCGGAGCCGCGACCAGAGCCCGACGAACGGCTCCTGCGGCTCCTGGGCCTGCAGGCCGCACAGGTGCGCGACGGTGTCGAGGACCGGCAGGTCGGCGCGGTCGAGCAGCAACTGCCGGGCGAGCGTGGCGCGGTTGAGGGCCCGGGGGCCAAGGACGGTCATCGGGTCCGCCCCGGCTTGCGCGTTCATGGTCACGCTTCTCCTTCGGCTTGGTCTCGTTGACCGGCACGGACAACGATGCCAACAGAAGCGGCCAGGAAGTGTCCGCTTCTCCTGACATACTGGGAGCCATGCCGAAGACCTCAGCCCGACTGCTGGCCCTGCTCTCACTGCTGCAGGCGCGGCGCGACTGGTCCGGGGCGCTGCTCGCCGAACGGCTGGAGGTCAGCGTCCGCACCGTGCGCCGCGACGTGGACCGCCTGCGCGAGCTCGGCTATCCGATCACGACCTTCAAGGGGCCCGACGGCGGGTACCGGCTCGACTCCGGCACCGACCTGCCCCCGCTGCTGTTCGACGACGGGCAGGCCGTCGCCCTGGCCATCGCGCTCCAGATGGCCGCCACCTCCGGCGCGGGCATCGGGGAGGACGCGATGCGCGCGCTGACCACCGTGCGGCAGGTGATGCCCGCGCGGCTGCGGCACCGGATCGACACCTTCCAGGTCACCGCCGTCGAGCCGCCCGCGTCCCGCCCGGCCCCGCAGGCGGACGGCGGCGTGCTCATGGCGCTCAGCGCCGCCGTCCACGACCGCGTGGAGCTGCGCTTCGACTACGCGTCCCCGTCGGAGCCGGGCGCGGACGGCGGCGCGCCGCCCCCGCGCCGCAGGGTGCAGCCCCACCACCTCATCACCTGGGGCGGGCGCTGGTACCTGGTCGCCTGGGACCTCGACCGCGAGGACTGGCGCACCTTCCGCGCCGACCGGATCACGCCGCGCACCCCGCGGGGACCGCGCTTCTCCCCGCGCGAGCTGCCCGGCGGCGAGGTGGCCGCCTTCGTGTCCGCCAGGTTCCGGGGCTCCGACGGCACCGGCGCCTGGCCCTGCCGCGGCGAGGTGGTCCTCGCCCTGCCCGCCGCCGACGTGTCCGCCTACGTCCACGACGGGATCGTGGAGGAGCTCGGGCCGGACCGCTGCCGGCTCGTCCTGGGCTCGTGGTCCTGGCCCGCCATGGCCGCCGGCATCGGCGTGTTCGACGCCGACATCGAGGCCGTCGGTCCGGCCGAGCTCAGGGACGCCTTCGCGCACCTGGCCCGCCGCTACGCCAGGGCCGCGACCGAGGCACCGCCCTTGACGGATCGGGAACGGCGCGCGGCCGGCCCTCTCCGAGAGGCGGATCAGGGCCGTGGTCTGCAGAAAACCGTGTCGAAGGAAGGGAAGGGAAGGTCATAGTGTCGGGTCCGTGACTGATCTCTTTGCCGGGGACCCGCGCAGCAACCGTGAACGCATGCTGGCCGGCGACCTCTACATAGCCGACGACCCGGAGCTGGAGGCCGCCTCCAAGCGCGCCGTCGCCCTGGCCCACCGGTACGGCGAGCTCTACCCCACCGACCAGGACGCCGCCCGGCCCGTCCTGGAGGAGCTGCTCGGCTCGATCGCCCCCGACGCCCACATCCGGCCGCCGCTGTACGTGGACTACGGGTCCCACATCACCGTCGGCGCGGGCACGTTCGCCAACTTCGGACTGACCGCCCTGGACGTCGCTCCCATCACCATCGGCGACGACGTGCAGATCGGCCCGAACGTGCAGCTGCTCACCCCCACCCACCCGCTCGACCCCGAGCAGCGGCGCGCCAAGCTGGAGGCCGCCGAGCCGATCGTGATCGGGGACAACGTCTGGCTCGGCGGCGGCGCCATCGTGCTGGCCGGGGTCACCATCGGCGCCAACAGCGTCATCGGGGCCGGTGCCGTCGTCACGCGGGACATACCCGCGAACGTCGTGGCCGTGGGCTCCCCCGCCAGGGTGATCCGGCGGCTCTGACAACGGCGCGGACCGGCCGCCTCAGCCGTCGAGCAGCCGCCAGGTGACGAGGGCGAGCCTCGCCCGGGTGAGCCCGGCGGGCTCGGTGAGCTGGACGCCCATGACCCTGCCGATCTGGTCGAGCCTGCGGGCGATGCTGCTGTGGTGCAGGTGGAGCAGGTCGGCGGCCTGGCGCAGGGAGCCGGTGGAGCAGTAGGCGTCCAGGGTCTCCAGGTCCTCGGGGTCGTCGGCCACGCGGGCGATCGCGGCCACGTCGGCGTTGCCGCGCGCGGAGTCGTGGGGGATCTCGGCCAGGAGCGCGAGCGCGCCCAGGTCGTCGTAGCGGACGACGGGCTGGCGCGCGGTCGTGAAACGCAGGGCCGTGCGGGCCTGCCACCAGGAGCGGCCGAGGTCCCCGGCGGTGCCGATGCCCGCCTGCACGCCCGCCGGGACGCGGGCCGGGTCGACGGTGGCGGCCAGGATGACGCCCATGTCGGCGAGCGCCGCGGCCTTGACCGGGCGGGCCGGGCAGAGCAGGGCGCCGACCTGGTCGAGGGGCAGGCGGGAGCGTACGGCGACGGCGTGGACGGGCAGGTCGGCGGGGAACCCCAGCAGCCGCAGCGCGCGGGCCCGGGCCGCGTGGTCGCCGTCGGCGCTGATCGCCAGTTCGACCAGGGCGGGGTCGGCCATGGTGGTGCGGGCCGGGCCGTACTTCTCGGCGACCGCCGCGGCGGCGATGGCGAACCGGTCCAGCAGCGCCTCGTCGAGCGGGTTGGGCGGGCCGGTCCGCTCCAGCCACACCGTGCCGATCTCCTCCTCGTCCAGGACGATCGGCGCGGCGCTGGACGGCGCCGCCGCGGGCTCGGGCCCCCGCCCGCCGTCGGGAGCGAAGCGGATCACCTGTCCCGTTCCGTGGAGCCGGACCCCGGCGACGCACTCGGCCAGGCCCGCCGAGGCGCGGGCGAGCGCGGGAAGGTCCACGCGGCGGCGCATCAGGGTGTCGTAGAACATCACGACCCGGATCGCGCCCTCCAGATGCGAGTCCAGGTGCGACAGCCGTGCGACCAGTGCCTCCATGGCAGGAGGATAGGCGTTCCGCGTCCGGGACGGGCGCGCCGATCGGCGCGCGAACCCGGCGGGATGCGCGACGGATGGCGGATGAACGGCGGTGCGAAGGGTTGTGAGGATGTCCGGCATGGATCCCGAACTGGAAGCGTTCATCCCGCTGTTCCCCCAGGTCGACCTGCTCGACCCGGCCGCCGAGCGCGAGAACTTCGCCGCGTTGGCCGCCGGCGCTCCGGCACCCGACACGGCCGGGATGTGGATCGAGGACCGCACGGTGCCCGCCGCCCCGGACGTGCCGGTGCGGATCTACCGCCCGTACCTGGCGCAGGGCGCCGTCGTCTGGTTGCGCGGCGGCGGATTCGTCATGGGCGACCTGGACACCGAGCATCCCTGGGCCGCCCGTCTCGCGGACGCCTCCGGCGCGGTGGTGGTCTCGGTGGACTACCGGCGGGCCCCCGAGGACCCGTTCCCCGCCGCCCTGGACGATGCCTGCGCCGTCCTGGACTGGACGGCCGAGCACGCCGCCGAGCTCGGCATCGACCCCGAACGGATCGCGGTCGGCGGCCACAGCGCCGGCGGAGGCCTGGCGGCCGCGCTGACGCTGCGGGCGCGCGACCGGCAGGGACCGCCGATCCGCTTCCAGCTGCTCCACCAGCCCCAGCTCGACGACCGGCAGGAGACGTGGTCCGCGCGCGACTTCACCGACACCCCCTGGCTGAACCGGGCCAAGGTCGCCGCGTCATGGCGGCACTACCTGGGCGGCGCGCCCGCCACGCCGTACGCCGCCCCGGCCCGGGCCGCCGACCTGTCCGGCCTGCCGGCCGCCTACATCGCCACCGCCGAGCTCTGCCCCAACCGCGACGAGGACATCGACTACGCGCTACGGCTCCTACGGGCGGGCGTGTCGGTGGAACTGCACCAATGGCCCGGCACCTTCCACGGCTCGCACGCGATCCCGTCCGCCGAGGTGTCGCAGCGGCAGATCGCCGAACTCAGCGCCGCCCTGCGCCGCGCACTGGCCGCGTGACGCCGTGGACGCCACCGGATCCCCCTCAGGGCCCCGTACCGGACGCCGGCACCTCGGAAAGGAGCGCCACGGCATGACCGTCGCCCCGATCGACCTCTCCGCGTCCGCCCTCCGCCTCCACCATGACGGCAGGATCCGCGCCGAAACGAGGACGGGCGATCCCGGCCATGACGGCTGGCGGCTGACGGCCTTCCACGTGAAGACCGACGCCGACGTCCACGACGGCGACTGGCAGGTCCACCCCGAGGCCGAGGAGGTCGTGTCCTGCCTCATCGGGAAGATCCGCCTCCTCCTCCGCCCCGAGCGCCCGGGACGGGAGGAGCAGATCACGCTGACGGCCGGGACCGCGGCGATCGTCCCGCGCGGGCGCTGGCACCGCATCGCGCTCGTCACCCCCAGCACCATCATGGCCGTCACCCTGCCGCGCGGCGGCCGCCCGGAGCGGGGGACCGACGCCTGATCGGGAAGCGCCTCCCCTCCCCGGCGCCGGGTGCCACGGGCCCGGTAATACGGGTCGTCCTGCCGGACATACAAGGGCATCGACGCACTCACGACGACCACGGAGGTGCTGGGTGTGGAGGACGACGCGGACAGGTTCACGGCGCTGTTCCAACGCCACTACCCCGACGTACTGCGCTACGCGGCCCGCAGGACCGACCCCGAGCGCGCACGGGACGTGACGGCGGAGGCCTTCCTCGTCGCCTGGCGCCGCTTCGGCGAACTACCGCGGGAAGCCGAGCAGGTGCTGCCCTGGCTGTACGCGGTCGCGCGCAACGTCCTGGCCAACCACGACCGCGGTGACCGGCGCAGGCTGAGGCTGGGCGCACGGCTGGGCTCCGCGGCCGCGCCGGAGTCCCACCCCGACCACGCGGGGACGGTGGTGGAGGCGCTGCGGCTGCGGGAGGCGATGGCCTCGCTGTCGGAGAAGGACCGCGAGGCGCTGCGGCTCGTCGGCTGGGAGGGCCTGGACGTGCGCGCCGCGGCGACCGTCGCCGGATGCTCGGCCAGGACGTTCGCCGTACGGCTGCACAGGGCCCGGCGGCGGCTGGACCGGGCCCTGGTCGACCGCGCGGGCGAGGACGGTGCGGGCACGCGATGCGAGCTGGCGAAGGAGGCGGGGGCATGACCGGACGGACGGACGAGACGGTGGCGCACGTGCGCCGGGTCATGGGGCCGGGCGACCCGGCCGCCGAAGGTCGCGTACGGCCGCCCGACGAGGCCGAGGCGCGGAGCGTCCTGGCACAGATCATGAACGAGGACCGGCGCGGGGGCGCGGTCACCGGCGCGCGGCGCCGCCGCCGCCGCTGGACGATCGTGCTCGCCGCCGCGCTCTCCATCAGCGCGGTCGGCGCGGCCGCCGACGCCGCCGGGGTCATCCCCACCGGCGTGATCAAAGCGCTCGGCTCGCAGTCCGACCCCGACAGCGTGTGGGGCGAGGTCGACACCGGCCGGGCGCGCAAGCTGATCGCGGCGCGCGGGCCGGGCGGCTCGCTCGTCGAATGGTGGACGGCCCCCGGCCGCTCCGGCGGCGAGTGCGCCTACCTGCGCCTGATCGAGCCCGGTCCGGACGGGCGGCGCACCGAGGACGGGTCGCTGGAGTGCGGCTCGGCCGTCGTCCCGACGCCGGACGAGGCGCTCACCGCCCGGTACGGCGCCATGGTCAAGGAGCGGATGGGCGTCTACGGGCGCGCGGCCGCGCCCGCCGCCACCGTCCGCGTGACACCGGAGAGGGGGCGCGCGCAGGAGGTGCCGGTCGGACGCGACGGCTTCTTCCTCGCCGTCCTCGACCACGAGCGGGGGCCGGCGCGGACCTCGGGGCCCAAGCTGCCCGACGACCCGCATGCGGGGTTCGAGCACGCCGACCTCACCGCGCTGGACGCGCAGGGACGGGTCCTGGCGACCACGCGCGTGTACGAAGGCTGACCGTCGGCGCCGATGAACGCCTCGTGGGGGACGCGGTCACCGCCGCGCCCCCACGAGGCGCGTTTCAGCTCAGGTCGAGGGTCCGGCTGTCGCGCGCCACCACCTGGAACCTGGTTTCGAGGATCTGGAGCACCACGGCGCCGAGAGTGGCCGGAGCGCCGGTCTGCCAGGTGCCGGACGAGCCGGACTGGGCTTCGGTGCGGACGTCGATGGTGCGGGTCCGGCCGTCACAGCTCGGGGTCACCTCGCCGGCCGCGACGCGCTTGGTGGTGTCGGAGCTGTTGCGGGGCGGCTGGCCCACCACCACGGCGAGGTTGGTGGCCGTCGCGCACGAGTAGGTCACGTTCACGGTGACGGTGCCGTCGGCCCGGGCCACCCTGGCACTGTTGACCTTGACGTTGGCGTCCGCGGCCTGCACGGCCGGTGACGGCTCCACCGCGGGGGCGGCCGCCGCGGGCGAAGCCAGGCCCAGCGCGGCGATCGCGGCCACGGCCGGCGGTGCGAAGGGGGAGAGCATCGTGCGTTTCATGATTTTCTCCTGTTCTCGCGGACTCCCTCATTCCTACCCTTTGCGACGAATCGATTACTTTATGCGAGTAGATCATCAATAGATCGTTGAAGGCGCGCGGCACCGCAACGGCCCGCGCACCGAGGGGCACTCCCTCGGGGTGGTTGCCGGACTTCCGTCCGATCTACACTTTTCCGACATCTCCTGAAGGACGCCGGAGACCGGGCCACGAGCATGGGGGCGAGTGCGTGACCAGTACCGGAGCAGGTCCCACCGGCGGGCAGGACGGTCCGCTGGTGATCGACGGTGGTGACCGCTCCTGCGTGCGGCTGCTGCTGGAGTTGCGCGGCCGCCTGGCGGAGCTCCCCGCCGGGACCCTGGTGCATCTGATCGCCTCCGACCCGGCCGCACCGCTGGATCTGGCCGCCTGGTGCCATCTGACCGGCCACACCTACCTCGGCCCCCTGGCCGACGCCGCCGCTCCCACCTACGCGCTGCGGGTCGCCGCCCGTCCCCGCGCCACCGACCCCGCATCGCCCTGGCGCCCCGGACCGTGACCGGGCGCGGCTCCTCCGGCCAAGCGCACCGGGTCAGCGCACCAGGCGGAAGAAGGTCCGCACCTCCTCCACGAACAGTTCGGGCTGTTCGAAGGCGGCGAAGTGCCCGCCCCGGTCCAGTTCGTTCCAGTGCCGGATATCGGTGAACCGCTTCTCCGCCCATCGCCGTGAGGGCCTGGGGTTCTCCTTGGGAAAGATGGAGCAGCCGGTGGGGACCGTCACCAAGTCGGTCGTCGTGCCCGCGAACCACTGCCGGATCTGCTTGAAGCTCTCCCAGTACAGCCGCGCGGCGGAGGCCCCTGTCCCCGGCAGCCAGTAGAGCATGAGGTTGTCGAGCAGTTCGTCGCGGCTGAGGGCGTTCTCCGGGTGGCCGTCGCAGTCGGTCCACGACCGGAACTTCTCCACGATCCACGCGCACAGCAGCGCGGGCGAGTCCACCAGGCCGTAACCGATGGTCTGGGGCCTGGTGGACTGTTCGAGCGAGTAGCCGTCCTCCCACTCGGCGCCGCGCTCCAGCGCGTCGAGCGCCGACCGTTCGGCGGCGGTGAGGTCGTCGAAGGTGTCCGGGTCGGGCGCGGCGAGCGGCGGCGTGAGATGGATGCCCGCGACGTGGTCGGGATCCTGCCGGCCGATGCACGTCGTCACGCTGGTGCCCCAGTCGCCGCCCTGCGCGCCGTACCTGGCGTAGCCGAGGCGGGACATGAGCGTGATCCACGCGTCGGCGATCCGCTCGACGCCCCAGCCCCGGCGGGACGGCTTGTCGCTGAACCCGTAGCCGGGCAGCGAGGGGCAGACGACGTGGAAGGCGTCGCGCGCCGCGCCGCCGTGGGCGGGCGGATCGGTCAGCGGACCGATGACCTTCAGGAACTCCACGACCGAGCCCGGCCAGCCGTGCGTCAGCACGAGCGGCAGGGCGTCCTCGTGCGGCGAGCGGACGTGCAGGAAGTGGACGCCGAGACCGTCGATCGAGGTGCGGAACTGCGGCAGGGCGTTCAACCGGCGTTCGGTCGCACGCCAGTCGTAGCCCTCGGCCCAGTAGCGGCACAGCTCGCGCAGGTAGGCGAGCGGGACGCCCTGCGACCAGTCGTCGACGGTCTCGCCCTCGGGCCACCGGGTACGGGCCAGCCGCTCGCGCAGGTCGTCGAGGTCGGTCTCGGGGACGTCGAGGTGGAACGGGGTCACCGTTTCCGGCATGGTGTTCGGCCTCCTTGGGACCGGCGGTCAGGGACGGGTGCGGCTCGGCAGCGTCACGGCGGCCAGGACGAGGGTCAGGGGGAGCACCGCGACCAGGTAGGCGACGCGCAGGTCGAGGGCCGCGCCGAGCGCGGCGAGGGCGGCCGGCGCCGCGAGGACGGCGGTGCCCGAGGCGAGCGCGCCGTACGCCGCCGTTCTGGTGCTCCCGAGCCCGGGCAGCCGGACGAAGCGGGCGAGCGTGACGGGGTAGAACGGCGCGACGCCGAGCCCCGCCAGAGCGAGCCCCGCGATGACCGGCACCGGAGCGTCGGTCAGGGCGACGGCGACGGTTCCTGCCGCGGCGAGCAGGCACCCGGCGGGGACGACCGGTGTTCCTCGCTCGATCAGACGCGGCGCAATCAGCCGTCCCGCCGCCATCCCGATCAGGAACGCGGTCGCGGCGGTCGCGGCGCTTCCCGCGGACAGGCCGGTCCCCTGCAACCTGACCGTGGCCCAGATCGTGAAGCAGAACTCGATCGACACCGCGACCACGATCGTGGCCCATGCGCCGACGGCCCGCCGGGCGGGCGGTGCACCCTCCGACGCTTGGGGAACCGAGGCGGACGGATCGGTGTCCGCCCGTGAGATCGGCGGGGCCACCGCGCGGAGCACCGCGGCGGAAGGACCGGCGTCCTGTGCGTGCGGGAGCACGTCCGTCGCGGGCGGGGTCGCGGCCGAGGAATCGGCGTCCGCCGCCCGGCCTTCGGAGCCGGACCGGAACGGCCGCGCGTCGGCGGCCAGGAACAGCAGCGCGGGGACGGCGACCAGCAAGGCGAGCCGGCCGCTGTAGCCCGCGACGGTCACGGCCCCGATGGCCGGCGGGCCGAACAGCGCGCTGACGCTCGCGGCCGCGTTGGCGCGCGACAGGCTCGCGGCGGCACCGGGACCGCTCAGCAGCGCGGGGGTGACCAGTACGAACCCGGCCGCGCCCAACCCCAGCAGCAGCGCACCGGCAGCGGCGGGCGCCGCGCTCGGACCGGTCGCCAGCAGGGTCGTACCGACGGCGGCGGCCAGGGCGGAGACGAGCAGGACGCGTTGCGGACCCGAGCCGAGGGCCCAGCGCCCCACCGCGCCGACGACCAGCAGCCCGAGCCCGAACGACGAGGACAACCACGCCAGTTCCTCGGGCGGGGTCCCCAGATCGGCGGACAGCAGCACCAGGCACGCACCGAGGCTGTTGACCGTGAAGCCCAGCCCCGCCTGCGCGATCCCGACCTGGCGGACGACGCGCCGCTCCGCGGCCCCGCTCACGGCTCCACCGGCACGAGCGCCTGCTGCGGGGCGAGACCGGCGCGCAGGTGGGCCGGGTGCCCGAGGTCGAGCAGAAGCAGGTCGCCGTCGAGGCCGTGCAGCGCCGCGGTGCTCATACCCGTCGCCCGGCCCTCGGCGAGCCCGGGCTCTGAGTCCTCGACGACCCGGGAGGCCGGGTCCGCTCCCAGCCGGGCCGCTGCGTTCAGACATCCCTCAGGATGCGGCTCGCCCTGGCCGACGTCCTGGATCGTGAGGAGCAGTGGCGGCGCGGTGCCCGCCGCCGCAAGGCGCGGCCGTCCTCGCATAGGGCGTCCTCCTATATAAACTCGTGCATCGAGCATAAACAGGAAGGCGGTGCGGATGGCAAGCCCTTTCCGGGGCCGGGACACCCGCTGGCACGGCGCTCTGGCCGTCCTGGGGGAGATGCGCCGCGAGCCCGGCGTCACGCGCGCGGCGGTGGCGAAGCGGCTCGGGCTGAGCACCGGTTCGGCCACCGAGATCACCGCCCGGCTGCGGGACCTCGACCTGCTCGCCGAGACGCCCGCCGCGGCGCGGGGGCGCGGCCGCCCGACCACCGTGCTCGGCCCGCATCCGGCCGGGCCCCTGGTGCTGGCGATCGACCTGCGGCAGGAGGACTGGCGGTGCGCGGTCGCGGCGCTGGACGGCAGGCCGGAGCCCGTCGACGGCGGGGCCCATGCCAGCCGCGACCCCGACCATGTGATCGGGACGATCGCCGAGGCGGTCCGCCGCGTCCGCGACCGCCACGGCGAACGCCTGAGGGCCGTGGGCGTCGCGGTCGCCGCCACGGTCCGGCACGGCAGAGCCGTCCAGGCCTCCACCCTCGGCTGGGGCGCGGTGGACCTCGGCGCGCTCACCGCCGATCCGGACCTGCCGTTGCTCGTCGGCAACGACGCGACGCTGGCGGGCGTCGCCGAGGCGCGCCGAGGGGCGGCGGCGAGCGCCGCGGCGGCCCTGCACGTCACGATCGAGGTGGGCGTCGGCGGCGTCCTGGTCGTCGAAGGCCGACCGGTCGTCGGGGCGACGGGGGCAGGCGGCGAATTCGGCCATCTCCCGTTCGGCGACCCGGAGCTGCGCTGCCCGTGCGGAGCCAGGGGTTGCTGGGACCTGGCCGTGGACGGCAGGGCCATCGCCCGTCATCGCGGCGATCGTCCCCCCGCCGATCCCCGCACCTACGCGCTGGCGGCCATCTCCGAGGCATCGACCGATCCGGACGCCGCCGAGGCCGTGGGGCGCGCGGCCGCCGATCTCGGCAGGGGACTGGCGGGCCTCGTCAACGCCCTCGATCCCGACGTGGTCACGCTCGGGGGCCTCGCCCGGCCGCTGCGGGCGGCGGCGCCCGAGCGGTTCGAAGCCGCGTTGGCCGACGGGCTCATGGCCTTCCGCCGGGAGGCCCCTCCGCGCGTGCTGGCCGCCGAACTCGGGGACGACGGCGCGCTGCACGGCGCCGCCCTCATCGCGCTGGACCAGGTGCTGACCGAGGCCGGGATGAACGCCTGGGTCACCCGGCCACGGTCATGACGCCGAGGCGGTGAACCGGCGGGAATCCGCCCCGGATCGGCCGCGACCTAACCTTTTGGTTACACCTCTAGCACCTTCGGCCGCGGAAGCCCTTACTCAGGCGCCGGAGGCCGGGTACGCCGAGCGCCGACCGTGTGGGACGAGGCGGCGGAGAGCGCTGCTCCGGGACGTTCGGAGGGGGACCCGAAGGTCGTTCTGAGATGAAAGATGGTCAAGACGTCTGACGGCCGACGCGATAGCCTCGACATGCTGTTGGGAAGGTACCCGGACAGGTACCTAGAGCAACCCGGCACAACGACGGCGTGCCTCGCACACAGGCACAGCCCGCACGTGTACCGTCCAGGTAGGCGTGAGGTCGCTTCCCTTCCAGGAAGCGCCTCCCCTACCTCACAACAAAAAAAACGACGGCGACTCGTCCGCCCTGAGGAGCTGGAGACTCCTTAAGTCAGGCGACTCGCCGCCGTCGCTGGAACCGAACTCCCTGGACAGTAGTCCGGTTCCGGTGGCCCCATCGGTAAACCGTTACCTCACCCGAGAGGACCAGTTATGAGCGTACCCGCTCTGACGGGATGCGCAACGGGCGACACGCCCCTAGCCCGTTCTCAGAGTCATTCGACGGCCCCTCCCCGGCGTCCCGTCTCCCCTTTGAGGGCTTGTGGCCGACTTCGGCCGCCCTCCCCACGCTTCCGCGCGACCCCAGACGATGATCTTGGCGTTCGCGCGGCGTTCTTCCGTCTCCGCGGCGGTCATGCCGGCGTTCCGGCGCTCTTGACCCGGAGAGACGGATCCTTGACCGGGCCACCGGAGCGCCACAGGACAGCGGGTCCTGTGGCCTGGAAGGCTTGGCGACTTGGTCACACCCGATCGGGAGGCCACCTGCACACATGAGAAAGCGCCCCAGGGGGGCGCTGTTCCCATCTCCCATATTGTGTCCGGTCCCCAGACCCGCTCAGCTCCCCTAGGTGTGGCAGCCAAATGAGCTAGGCGGTTCCGAAGACCCGGCAAGTCGTGTCGGAGGAAACGATAGCAACTCGTCCTCCGGTTAGCCAAGCACGCCCCGGCAACACGCCGTCAAAGCTCTCTCGGCTGACCGTTTCCAACCCAAATGCCGGTACTGAGCGTGCAAGTACCGGCACTCTCGGCGATGCCGAGGGGGAGTCGGCGCCCCACAACGGGCCCGCCGACGGCTCCACCTCGCGTCGGCGCACCCGCGGTCTCGACGTTCCGGGGGCCGAGCTCGCCGCCCTGGCCCATGCGCGCATCACGGTGCCGCACATCGCCCAGCGCCCGGTCATGCGGCGCAGCCCCGACGGCGGCCGCTCCTTCCCCCGCTGCTCGGCCTCGGGCTACCGGTACGAGGTCGAGCTCTCCACCGCACCGCCCACCCGGCCCACCAGCGTCCCCACCGGCGATCGGGACAGCGGCACCACCCGGTTGCTGGTCCTGGACCTGGACGCCTCCCGGGTGCCCCCCTCGGGCGCCGGCGACCGGGCCGCCTACATCGCCTCGGTCGCCGACCAGGCCGTGGCACTGGTGGAGGAGTGCGGCGGCCGCGCCCTGGTCGACGTCAGCCCCAGCGGCGGCCGCCACGTCTACCTCCTGTGGGCCCAGCCGGTCCGGTACTCCGAGATGCGGACCCTCGCCAAGGCGTTCGCCCTCAGGTTCGCCCCCGTGGTCGACACCTCGCCCATGGAACACACCGACGGCCAGATCCGCGGACCCGGCTCACCGCACAAGAGCGTCAACGGCCGTCTCAGCGGCTTCATGACGCTGACCGCCTCCATCGACGAAGCCGAGGCCATCTGCGCCCAGCGATGCGACACGGCCGTCTGGGAGGCGCTCCAGATCGAACTCACCGCCGAACTCGAAGTCGTCACCGGCTGCGGCCCGCATCTGGAGGCCCGGCACCCGCAGGCTCCCGACGCCGTTCCCGGCACCGAACTCGACCTCAGGGGAGAGCCCTTCCGTCCCAGGATCGGCGGCCGCGCGAGAGTCCGCCCCGATCTGGAGCAAACCGCTCGAACCCGCCAGTGGGACCGCTCCCGGTACGCCACCAGCTCCGAAGTCCGCCAGGCGATCCTCTCCAGCGCCGCCGCACGCGGCTGGCGGCTGGAGCAGGTCCGTACGGCCCTGGGCGGCGAGTGGGCCCCCATCGCCGACTGGTGGCGAGATGACGACCGGCTGAGGGCCGAGTGGGCCAAGGCCGTCGAGTTCACGACCTCGGAATCACCCCCCTCCGCCGCTCGATTGGGGGATTCTGTTCGTGAGAGCAACACCAGTGGGATACCCATCACGCGGGGGGCGCCCCCGCCCCCCGCTGGAGAGGGGGGGAACGGCACCGCGGGAACGCTGTCCACAGGCGATGATCCTGAGCGGGCGAGGGCAGGAAACGTCTGGGGGATCGAGGTCAGATCGCAGCCCTGGGAGCTGACGGTCCACCAACAGATCAGGGTCTGGCAGCACGCCATGTACATCGTTGAACGGCATCTGGAGTTGGAGTGGGCTGGACGGGCTCTGAGCTATCGGGCGATCCTGAGGGCGATAGGTGCCGCGGCTCAGATGGCGGGATCGACGACGGTCGAGTTCGGTACACGCCAGCTCGCCTATATGACGGGTCTGGACCACACCACGGTGGCGCGAGCGCTCCAGGCCCTGCGAGAGGGCCCCTATGCGCTCATCAGCCTGGCTCAGGGGGCCGAGGGGGTCCGAGCCGACCTCTATCGACTCGTCGTCCCTGACGCCTTCGTGGAGGAGGCGACGCGACGCCGGTTCCGTAGCGGCCGGATCGACGCGATCCATCCGACCTTCCGCAAACTCGGACTCGGCCCGGCCTTCATGTTCGAAGCGCTCTCCAGCAACCCCGCGAGCACCGTGGAACTGACCACGGCGGCCCTCCTGTCCAAGACGACGGCTTACGAGGCTCTGCAGACCCTGGCGGCCCACGGCCTGGCGGAGAGGGACGCGCACGGCCGCTGGCGGCGCGGCCCCGCGGATCTGGACGTCGTTGCGGCGTCTCTGGAAGCCGACGTCGAAGCCGAAGCTCACCTTCGTGAGCATCGCGAGGATCGAGCGAAATGGCATGCCTATCTGGGCATCATCTCGGCCGGTTGCGAAAGGACGGAGAAGCAGGATCGTCAGGGTGAGGGTGAGACCGGGGCGCCCTGCACTCCTCGGACGCCCCGGAATCGATCTACGAGCGCGAAAACGCCTCGGGCGGGGGGAACCGTCTCCCTGGCACCTGGAGAGGCTCAGCGGCGACAGAGGCGCCGGCAGGCGGTACGTACGCGACCGGCCCCCGCCTGGCTGAAGCCCCCTCGCCGCTTGGTCACCGAATCGGATCTGGGCTGTCCCCCTGAGATCCAGGCTGTTCTCGACCAGGTGGCCGCAGAGGAATCGAGCGAAGCCGGTTCCCGACTTTCTGCTGATCTTTATGCGGTCATCGCCGAGGACCTGGCGGTCATCTGCGCCGATGAGGACCACCAGATCGCGGAGCGAAGCGCCTACGAACACGAACTCGCCGTGATGCGGCGCATTTTCGCGCCGACAATTCTTGATCATCCAAGCGGGCCTTCCTGAGGGAATCGCTCGGCCCGGCGATACGCGCGATGGAAGAAGCGATGTTCGGCACGCCGCCACTGCCCGCCAAAAAAGGATCAGAATCGTGTTCTGTGCCGTGGTGGGCATCTTTGGAGCGGCCGCCGCAGTACGGATGTGAGCTGCGCAAACGACCTCGTCGGCCGACGTCGGCGCTGACGCGTCGAGCGAAGCGCGGCATGCTCTCCCAAATCAGAGACGTGTTTCTCGGATTTTTCTCAGCCGAGCTCCTTTTTTGCTCCTTCGCAAAAAGTGTCGACGATGGTGATCCGAACGTCCGGAACCGTGAGGGCGATGAGGCCCGCTGAGACCCGTCAGTGTTTTCTCCAGCACGCAGCGTTAAATTTCCGCCGCATAACGCTGACGGACTCCCGAAACCCGGTCGGGCGACCGTTGACGAAGACGACGGATGAAGACGAGATGATCGCAAGGCTTCATCCGTTCATGTTCACTTTGGAAGCTCGGCGGCGGCGTAACAGACGTCCGGCGATGCGCGCCGTCTCCCGAGGCGCCACCGACTCTGCAGCCCCCGGCGATGGCGTTGCTGCAACGGCCGGCTCCGAAGCAGCGACGCAGGCCCGCGATCTCGTTCCTTCCGGTTTCTTGGTACGGCCACGCGCCCTACAGAGGTCTCCGATCGGCGGACGGCCCATTGGCCATCGCGACCGCCCGAGCCCTCCCGCCTTCCGCTGGGACCATGCGTCCCGTCTCAGCATCAACCCCTGATCGTCAGAGCTGACGGCGAGATTCATCATCGGCTGCTAACCAGAAGGCTCCTCGTTCTGCAGGATCACGCTGTTCTACTGCTTCGTTGATTCCTTGAACGATGACGCCGTCCCAGGGACGAGCTTTCTCCATGCAGCGTCTAAGAGCCGTGCCGGGTCAGCGTGACGTCCAGAGCATCCTC
Organism: Spirillospora sp. CA-253888; assembly: GCA_050936435.1. Lineage (GTDB taxonomy): Bacteria > Actinomycetota > Actinomycetes > Streptosporangiales > Streptosporangiaceae > Spirillospora. The sequence continues at coordinate 1,520,582 of JBNJMT010000002.1, read as the reverse complement.
AGCGCTGTCATGACAGGAGGCATCCATCGTGCGGGCACCGACGACCGTGCGTTCGGTGATGTAGAGCTGGCGGCCCTGAGCATCGCCATGCTCTCGCTTGCATGTGGCGAGGAGAGAAGGAATGAGGCGACCATGGCTGGCTCGCGTCCGTGCGTTGGCCGGGCAGAGCCTCCGGTTCCCGGAGAACCGCTAGAGACCGGTTCCTGAGGAACCACCGGCGCGCCGGTTCCCACAGACCGTTGATGTGACGGTTCCCGGGGAACCAGAAGGTTTGCTTCGCGGGATCTGCGGCCCACCGGTTCCGTGAGAACCGCCGGAAGCCGGTTCTCACGGAACCGGTGAGGAAGATTCCCAGAGCTTGCTCGATATGCCGGTTCCTGTAGAACCGCTGACATTGGTTCCCTGGGAACCGACTCTGGCGGTGGCATACGGCCGATCTGAGAGCCGGGGGAGACGGCGCACTGCAAAGTGAGACGGTCATCGGACAGCGAGTGGTTCCGATTCCCTGGGAACCAGGCCGCTGGTTCCCAGGCCGGTTCTCTAGGAACCGGAACCGCTGGATGCTCCCTGGTTCCCGAGGAACCGGAGCGATGCCGTTTCCGGTTCCTCGGGAACCAGGTGTGCAGAGGGGATACTCGGTTCCCCGGGAACCGAGTAATGGTGATGGCCGGTCCCCCGGAACCGCCGCATCATTGCAAGGCTCGGTTCCTCGGGAACCGACCGCGCTCGCTGCTATTCGTTTCGGTTCCCCGGGAACCGCGATGCCCATATCGGCTCTGATGACGGGAACCCGTAAGGCAGCGTTGGCCTTGATTCGCTCGAACATTCCGCAGCCTCCAGCTCGGTTCTTGAGGAACCGCTCGTGATCTGATGCCATCGGTTCCCGGAGAACCGGCATAACCGCCCTGGCCCTGTCCGGCCGGTTCCTGGAGAACCGTTGCTGATGGAGACCGTCCGGTTCCCAAGGAACCGGACGGTCGGTCCAGCGCCGAGTTCAGAGAATCGCTCAGGGAAGATGCCGCCGGTTCCCTGGGAACCGCTGTGACGGGGTGGGGTCGGTTCCTCAGGAACCGGCGAGTGAGTTCTCTCGCTCGATGAATCGGATCGAGCAAGGAGCTCGCAGTATCACTCCTGGAGAGAAGAAACTCTCGATCGTCCGACCGCAAGGGAGCGGGAGCATCAGGGACGCCAGTCGGTTCTCTGGGAACCGGTACCGCTCTCTAGTCCGCCACCGGTTCCCCGGGAACCGGTTCTCACGGAACCGGGGCAAAGGAATTGCCGCCGGACGAGCGGCCCGTCATGCTTGCCTATCAAGCGCATGAGAGAGTTGGTGGAGTGGTTCTCTAGGAACCGGCCTGCGCCGGATGGTGCTGAGGCGCCGGACGGTGCGGAGTCCTGCTGCGAGGTGCCGTGGGGAGAGTGGTCGGCCGCTCGCGCTTGCGAGACGCCTCACAGGAGCGGGGCCTAGGAGCACAATGTCCAGGGAAGAGGCCCGGGGACAGGGGTGACCAGCGGGGGCGCCGGTGGTCGAGAAGCAGGTGTGTCTTCTCGATATGGCGCCGCCGGAGTACTCACACCCCCTCTGACCTGGGCTTTTGCAAGCCTACCCAAGGTGTCGTTATTTTATAGACGTCTTTGATCTTGGATCGGTGAGGAGATTCTCCTGTACGAAACCGGTTCTCGGGGAACCGGCGTGGCCGAGAGGGGCGGTTCCCGGAGAACCGCGATGGCGCCGGAAATCGGTTCCCGCGGAACCGATGCGGTTCAGGGAGGATTTCCCGCGAACCGAAGTGCTCGGCGATCGGTTCCCGAGGAACCGGGAATTGCTTCCGTTCCCTCGGTTCTCTGGGAACCGGCGCAGCACCTGCCGCATCGGTTCCCAGGGAACCGGTGCAGCGTCCGCCGTATCGGTTCCTCGGGAACCGGAGAGAGCACCCCGTCCCTCCGGTTCCCGAGGAACCGGAGGGCACCCCCTGTTCCAGGAGAGTCCTGGAATCTGATACGCGTCCGCGCGTCAGCCTTCCGGCGGTTCCGCGGGAACCGCTACCGTCCAAGCGTCACTCTCTCAAGCACTGAAGGACTGCAATGCCCCGAGGCAAGACCGGAGGACGTCCCGCACACGCTCCGAACGTCCTTAAGCAGCGGCCGTTGATCGAACCCCCGGAGCCAGGGACCGGCCAGCCGGCACCGGTCGAACAGATCGCCCCCAACCCGGAGAACCCTCGGGGTGCGCAACTCGACGCGACTCAGGTCGCGTCGATGCGGGAGTCCATCGCCCGCTACGGCCTCCTCCAGGCACTGGTCGTGGTGGATCTGGAGGTGTTCCTCAAGGACTATCCGGAGCACAAGGGACAGTTCGGGCCGGACGTCAAGTACGTCATCGTCACCGGCCACATCCGCCACGCGGCGATCACGAGCCTGCTGGCCGATGAGGACCCCCAGTTCGAGGAGCGGCGCAAGTCCCTTCGCGAAGTCCGCATCGACGTTCAGAACCATCTGATCGACGACCTTGATGCGATCTTCCACCAGGAGAACCAGAAGCGCCTCGACCTCAACGTCTTCGAGGAGGCGCTGATCTTCCAGCGGCTCCAGCAGCGCAAGGGGTTCAGCCACGCTCAGATCGCCCAGGGGCTGGGCGTCAGCAAGTCCACCGTCACCAAGCGGCTCAAGCTGCTGGAGCTCAACGACGCCGGCCGTGCCCTGGTGCTGGACGGCCGTATGCAGGTGGCGACCGCTTACGAGCTCGTCTCGGCGCTACCCGGTCAGCCGGACCTGGTCGTCGCCGCCTTCCAGCTCATCGAGACCGAGCGGCTCTCGCCCAGCGAGGCCGTGAACCAGGTCGTGCTCGCCGAGACCGTTGAACCCGACGACGAGCAGGTGGCGGGGGGGATCGCCGAGGGCGGGATTGGCGTCGGGGAGACCGGGGAAGAAGGAGACCAGGACACCGCTGAGGACAGTGGTGTGGGACTGGCGCTTCCTCCTGGCGTGCACATGGGCGACCCTGCTCCGCAGGAGAAGGTACAGCCGGCCCAGCCCCAGGACGCTGACAGCGCCGTGCCCGAGCCGCGTCCCGCCAACGACACGACCGCACCGGCGCCGACCCCGGCACCGAGCGATGACGTGCGGGCCCGTACGCGCGCCGCCGCGCTCCGGGAGCGCGCCTGCGCCCAGCTGGTGGCCGAGTACACGCCCGCCGTGGACGACCCTCAGGCCACCCTCATCGCCGCCGGTGTCATCACCGCCGCCAGCACCCAGATCCTGAAGCAGGCCCACCGCTGGATGCGCGCGGCGGGTGACCCCGATGCCGAGCACATGGAGCCGTCCGCCTACGCGGCGACGGTCGTGGCCCGGGGGAACGCGCCGCTGCTCAGGAAGCTCGCCTACGCCGTCGCGCTGGCCGGCGGTGAACGCCAGGCGAGCGACCGCCGCACGGGCCTCTCTCCGGCCGCCATCGCCCATATCCGGCACCTCCAGGACGCAGGCGTCTATGAACCGGCCACCGAGCAGGAGCGCGCCGCGCTTGGCTCACCGGCCCCCGCCTCCGTCTGAGGCTGCCGTCAGCCCTCTCCCCGTCCTCACCAACGGAGATCCAGATGTCAGAACTGCACCGCCCCACCTACGCGCCCCATCTGCCCCCCGTGCTCGCCGGTCTGAACCGCGCCGGATCGGTGGGCAAGACGACCTTCGGTGAGAACATCGCCGCCCAGGCCGCCCTGCGCGGTTACCGGGTGCTGTGCGTCGATGCCGACAACCAGGGCGACCTGAGCTTCTGGAACGGCTACGAGACCTACACCCCCGACGGCACCACCACCGTCCACGACGTCATGATCGGCCAGGCGGAGCTGGCGGACGCGATCGTCCCGGGCCGTACCCGCATCAATCCCGACGACCACGAGACCCCGTTCCGCTCCATCCCCGGCCTCGACCTCGTCCTGGGCTCCAAGGCCATGGAGCAGGCCGACTCCGAGCTGGCCGAGGACCCCTTCGGCGTGTTCTGGCTCCAGAACGCCCTGGCCGAGGGGATCAAGGAGGACGAGTACGACCTCATCTACATCGACTGCCCTGCCTCCATGGGGCGGCTGTCGATCTCGCTGATCCTGGCGGCGACCAACATCGTGGTCTGCATGAAGCCCGCGCTCAAGGAGATCCGTGGCTCGGCCGCCATCACCGACAAGATCGACGAGATCCGGGCCAGCTACGGCCGCAGGCACAACGCCTCCGCCGAAGCCTCCTACTACTGGATCAACGAGGCCCGCAAGACCAAGTTCCAGGGCCAGTTCTATCTGGACGTCCAGGACGACGCCATCGACGCCTACGGCGACAAGATGCTCCCCCCGCTCGGCCAGGTCGGCCAGATCGCCGAGGCCTATGCCGCCCAGGAGCCCCTGGCGATCTACAACCCCAGGCTTCCGGCCGTCGAGGTCTTCAACACCATGCTCGACCGGTTCGGCTTCCCCGAAAAGCACTGACCGAGCCCAACCGTCGGGGACCGGTTCCCGCGGAACCGGCCCCAGCGGTTCCCGCGGAACCGGTAGGCCACCATGAACGAACGCACCGGACGCGGACGCGGCCCCGCCCGTCCCGTTCCTTCCCACACCGCCGCCAAAGCGGCGGCCGTCGAGATCAAAGACCTTCGCCTGTCGTACGGCGCCGACGGTGTCGAGCTTCTCCCCGAGGACACCGACCTGCTGGGCCTGCTGTCCCATCTGCGCCGGTTCGGCGGGGTCGACCGGGCCGTGCACCCCGCCGACGCCCGGCGCCTGGCCGACCAGGAGTTCGCCAACGCCGCCGTCATCCTGCGGTATCTGGGCCATCAACTGCTCGTCGAAGAACTCAGGCTGATCCAGCAGGCACGCCAGGCCGGGGTGTCATGGACGCGGGTCTCCCACAGCCTGGGCTACAAGACCCGGCGCGGCGGGGAAGGCCGCGCGGTGAGCCTGGAAGCGGCGGTGAAGGCCGTCGAGGACGCGCGGGCGCTCACCGACAAGAGCGCGGCGGTCGTGCCGCGCCCCCGGGACGCGGCGGAGGTGCGCCGGGCCCGCCGCGCCGACCTGATCGTCGACGACTGGCAGATCCGGCACGTGCGCTCGATGATCGAGGTCACCGAGGAGCTGATCAAGACGCGGGACCGGCTTCCGCACGGCGAGTTCACCGAGGAGTTCCTGGACGATCTGGCGGAGGCCATGGAGTCGGCGAACGAGTCGAGCAAGGGCCGCCGCAGGTTCGTCGTGTGGTTCCGGGCCACGGCCGGCGACCTCCTGGCCGCCGCCGAGGAGCAGACACCCGACCCCGATGTCCAGGCGCTGCTGGACAGGACGCGGCAACTCTGGCTGCGCGCACGCCAGGCCGAGGAGCTCGCGGCCGGATGAGCCGCGGCCGGCTGCGGCGTTCGTCCGCAGCCTGCCGCTCGGCGGTGGACGCGCGCGGCCTCGTGTCGCCGCCTGCCGCCAGGGGTAGATCATCAACGCGGCGACGGGGTCCGCGACGATGAACAGGGAGCGCCCAGATGTCCAGTGACTCAGAGACCTCTCACCCCGGCGTCCATGGAGTTCCGTCGCCTGCCCCGTCCGAGGTCTCGTCGTCCGCCGCCGTGGCCTCCGACGTCTCCGGCAGGCCGTCCTCCCGCGCCGCTGGGAACAAGGACATGCCCTCCTCGGTGGACGGCAGTCCGGGACTGTTCGACCGGTTCGCCCAGGGCGCCAACCGCTTCGCCTCGCGCCCCCTGTTCTTCACCGGCTGCGTGCTGCTGGTGGTGCTCTGGGCGCCGTCGTACTTCCTGCTGGGCAGCCTCGACACCTGGCAACTGATCATCAATACCGCGACCACGATCGTCACGTTCCTGATGGTGGCGCTGCTGCAGAACTCCCAGACGCGCGCCGACCTGGCCACCCAGCACAAGCTCAATGCCATCGCCCAGGGAATGGCGGCGCTCATGAACCATGCCGCCGCCGACAGCCCGCAACTCCGGCGTGACATAGGCGAGCTGCGCGAGGCCGTGGGCCTGGAGGAGCGGGAGAGCGCCTGACCCCGCACTTCGTGCAGAGCTCATGGAAGCGGCGGAAACCGTCGGTGAACGCGGATGGCATGCGATATCACGCCTGGCCGGCGCCCCCAGGGACCGCACCTTAAAAGAATGGCTTGTTCCCTGTCAGGAATTTCTCCCGACACTCCCCCCGAAATCGTTTCTCATGGGAAATACGGCAGATAGGGCGTGTTCTTGTGCGCGCGTTTTGCCTTATGAAAGGCCGGGTATCGCTCCTGGCGGCGACATATTCCATGAATCTTTATGGCGATATTCGCGCTGCCCTTTTCCATGAGCAGGTCTGCACGGAGGGAACACCATGTTCAGACGAACGGTCGTGCTCGGCGTGGCCGCCGCAACGGTCGTCCTGGGCGGAGCCGGTGCCGGCTCGGCGAGCATCGGACAGCACCGCGGCGAACGAGGCAGTGCGGCCGCCCCCGCCGTCGACCTTCACATCGTCGCCAACAGCGAGACGGCGGCGCCGGGCTCGGAGGCCACCGTCACCTTCCGGATCGGGAACAAGGGCACCGCGCCGACCAAGCAGGAGGCCGTCCTCCAAGTGGTGACCCCCTTCTACACCTCGCTCGGCAAGAAGCCGCCCAAGGGCTGCAAGGCGACGCCGGCCACCGCCACGCCGCCGCTGCCGCAGACGGTCAAGTGCACGGTCCCCGCGGGGATCAAGCCCCAGGGGAGCGAGAAGGTCGCGGTACCCCTGCTGGTGGCGAAGAACGCGCCCCGAGGGACGCTGGCCGGGGCCGCCCTGGTGGCGCCGGCTCCCAAGGAGCCCGATGCCTTCCCCGGCGACAACCTGGCCGCCTTCACCGTGCTCGTGCTGGGCGGCTGAAGGAGCGGACACGACCGCCGTCGTCGTGCGCCGGGCCGATCTGGCGGCCCGGCGCACGACCGTGTCCATAGCGGAACGGGGCGCCGGCCGGGGAGAATCGAGAACGATTCGAGTGCGCGTTCCGCGCAGCTCAGCGAGTCCCCTGGAAATGCGAAAGGCCGCAACCCCCTCAGGGCGTTGCGGCCTTTCCGCCGGCGTGCGTCAGCCGCCGAAGGAGCCGTTGACGCAGTCACCCTGCTCGTAGGTGATGCCGAGGATGTTGTGGATCGCCGCGCCGACACCCGCCACGTCGATGCTGCGGCAGGTCTGGATGCCGACGATCTGAACGTTCTCCGGCCCGCCGTCGGCCATGGCCGGGGAGGCAGCGAACGCCATGAATCCGGCGCCACCGACGAGGGCGGACGCGACCAGTCGCTTAACCATGGAAGTCTCCGTTCGAAGTGAGAGCGTCTTGCGGCGCCCCGGCTGAAAGCTCATCCGCCGGAACTCCGCTCTCGATCGCACCGCAACTCTCGCTGAGGGGCAACTGTTTCAATCCGCACTTTGGATATACGTTGCATCTATCTAGCGGACACTTTCCACGCCGCGAGCGCACTGTCCGCTTAAGGGGGTAATGCCGGGCCGACGAATGGGCGCACGCGGCCCGGTTCCGGCATCACTGCGGAAATCCCCCGCCGAGGGTGGTGATCACCAGCTCCGCCCGCCGTGGTCAAGCGAAGGCCAATGCCTTGCAAAGAAGTGGCGCCTCCAAAGGGCTTGCGATGTACGGTACGAGCTGCCGAATGCGGCGGGAAACACCATCTGACCTGCTCACCTGTACAGAGACTTACGGCAGGGCGCGGAAAGCGCCGACGGGGCAGATGCGCCGAACCGCTGGCCCTTTTGCAGATGGTCAGGCACTCTGCAGGCGGGACACACCGACGATTTGGAGTTTCCCGCAACGGCCGCAATAAGCGATGTTATGGTTCCCACGTCGTCACAGCGGCGGCGATCACGTTGCCGTGGATTGTGCAACCAGAGTTGTGCGGACAAAGGAGAGCGCCAATGCAGCCGGACACGACCCAGCTTGGAGCAGCACTGCTCCGGGGTCGTCCTTGCTGCGCGCTTTTCACGACCGCCGTGCGCATCGGCGGCCTGGCCGTTCTCACCCTCCTGGCATGGATGCTGGGCACGGCCTTGGCCCAGTCGACGTCGGCGGCGGCCACCACGGCCGCCTCTCCGTCCGCCTCGACCCCGGCCGCGAAGCGGTCGGCCTGCAAGGGCGGGTCGTGCGTCCAGGACATGCGCCTGCAGACGAAGGCCACGTGGGCCGGCGGTGCGGCGCGGTTCGCCCGGCTGATGAACCGCATGACGTCCTCCGGTTCACCGGAAGGCGCGTCGGCCGACGGCGCCCATCTGGTGAGCGAGCGCGAGCTGGCGCGCATCGGAGCACGTGTCGAGCGCGCCCTCGGCGATGCCGCCCGTTCGGGCCCACGCGGCAGGACGGGCGGTGCCGACGCCGAGCACCGCCTCGGCACGACGCGGCTCGCCGAGGACGCCACGAAGGCGGCCCTGGGCGCCGGCACCGACGCGTTGCGGCTGCCCCGGCACGTGGATCTCCAAGGGGTGAGGAAGCCGGCCCGCGCACTGGAGCGCGTCGCCAAGCCCGCCTTGGCGGAGCTCCAGGCCCGCGGACACGGCGTGCTGACGCGCGCCGACGCGGCCGCGGCCGCGGCCGGGCTGCTCCCTTCAGAACACCTCGCCGTTCCCGTCATGCACGTCTCCCGGCTGGCCGAAACAGCCGATTCCGTAACGGCGACCGTGCCCTTGACGGAGCTCCCGACGGTCGCCGGCACGCCCGGCCCCCATCAGGACCAGCCCCTCGCCGACCAGGCCGTCCGGCTTCCCGGCGACGTCGACACCGTCTTCGGTGTTGCCGAGGCCGCTCACCTTGTGGACGTTCCGGAGAACGCGCGGGACTCGAGGTCCGTCCGTTCCGCCTGGGGCGGCACGGCACCGGCGGTGCGCACGCCCGCCGCCGCCCGGGCCGAGGCCGTCTCCTCGCTCCCCGGCGTCCCCGCTCCCCTGGCCCCCACAGGCCATCACACCCATGACGACGTGCTGCCCCACGGCGGCCACGGCGCCGGTCCCGGCGCGAGCATGTCGTCGACCGTCCTGCTGAAGGCCCCCACGGCCGCCGGCAGGCCGATGTTCGACCAGCCGGGCCTGAACGACGCGGCGATGTCCGCCGCTCCGGCAGTCGTCCCCGACTAGGGCCCGTACCGGCCCGCCCGAGCGCCGCTGAGCGCTTGCCGGCGATCACCTCGGCCCACCCCGCACGCGCCCGACGCGCGCCGCGCTTCAAGCGGCAGGGGCCCGGCCTCGGCCGATCGCCATCCCATCGACCTTCCTTCCGCAGGCAGCGGTGCCGTCGACCCGCCGCCCGCCCTGACCGCCTGCCGGCGGCCAGGCATACCAACCGATCGAAACTGGAGCACATCATGCGCAACTGGGCCAAGAACACCAGCCGTGCGGCGCTCGTGGCCGCCGGTGCCGTCGTCATCGGCACCAGCATGGCCTCGGCCACGGCCTTCGCCGACATCACCACCTCCGGCGACGGCAGCGTGCTGGGCGGCAACCAGCTGAACGCCCCGGTGTCGGTGCCGGTCAACCTGTGCGGCAACGCCGTGGCGGTCGTTGGGCTCGCCAAGGGCGCCTGCCTGGGCGCGGCCACCGTCACCAACCACGACTCCGGCGGCCACCTGCACACCTCCGGCAACGACAGCGTGCTGGGCGGCAACCAGGCCAACGTGCCCGTCAGCGTCCCGGTCAACGTCTGCGGCAACAGCGCCGCGGTGCTGGGGCTCGCCAAGGCGCACTGCAAGGGCGGCGCGCACGTCCTCAACGAGAACGGCGGCGGCAACCTGCACACCTCCGGCAAGGACAGCGTGGGGGGCGGCAACCAGGGCAACGTGCCGATCAGCGTGCCGGTCAACGTCTGCGGCAACAGCCTGGACGTCGCCGGGGCCTCCAAGTCCGGCTGCAAGGGCGCCGCGACGGTCACCAACGCCGTCGACCACGCCGTGGAGGCCGGCTCGGCCCAGGCCCTGCCCTCGACCAAGCGGCAGGCCACGATCGACAAGCTGTCCAAGAACAAGCTCGTCAGCAAGCTGCTGTCCAAGACCCGTCACCCGTCGCTGTCGGTGCCGCCCAAGGCTTCCGGCATGAGGACGCTGCCCTCGACCCAGCGCCGCGCCACCGGCCTCTCCGGAAGCCACCCGGAGACCCCGAAGGCGAAGCCGGCGGAGGCCCTGCGCAGCCTGGTGAAGGCGCTCGGCGTCCCCGTCCCGAACGCGGACGGCTCCGGCGACCGCCCGCGCCTGCCCCTGGAGGGCCTGCCCGTGGCCGTCGCGGGTCACCCGGTCGTCCCGTAGCACCGAACGCAGGAACGTAACACCGAACGCAGGACCGGCGGCCCGCCCGATCCCGCCCGGCGACCCCGGCCAACGGATCCCCGGCGGGCCCCGATCGATCGATCATCCTGCTGGTGACGCGGACGCCCGGACCGCTCCGGCGGACAGGCCGGCGCAGCCCGGGCCCGCGTCCCCCAGCCGCCGTGCGACCACCGCTGCAGCGTGGGAGCACGGCTCGCCAGCGGACGGGGGGCACCACACGGTGCCCCCCGTTCACCCGTTGCCAGGGCGACCCCCGGCTCCCGTCCCGGCCCTCGCAAGAGCGGCGTCCCCACCGGAACGGCCCGTACGGTCACCTGACCTCACCAGGGCGGCGATGTCCTGTCGCCGCCGTGAGAGGAGTTCGCATGCCGCCTCACAGGACACACCGCAGCCGGTTCCGCCGCCGCAGCGCCTACGGGACGATGCTGATCGCCGGACTGGGCGCGGCCGTCCCCCTCGCCGCGGTGACCGCGTCGCCGGTCAGCAAGGCCGAGCACACCGTGCACGCCTCGGCGGCGGCCAGCACGATCAGCGCCCGCGTCCGGATGTCCCGGGACGAGCCGACGTACGTCAAGCTGTCGATTCCGTCGATCTCGCTGTCGGAACCGGTGCGCGAGGGCGTGGACGACGAGACGCTGTACCGCGGGATCGGGCACTACCCCGGCACGGCGACGCCGGGGCAGAAGGGCAACGCCGTGTACCTCGGGCACCGGACCGAGGGCCACGCCCCCTTCGCCGATCTCGACCGCCTCCGCACGGGGGACCGGATCGTCATCGAGTCGATGGGCGAGACCTTCACCTACCGGATGACCACCAAGAAGATCATCCCGCCGACGGCCCAGAGCGTGCTCGCCCCGGTCCCCTTCCAACCGGGCAGGGCCGCGCGCAAGAGCACCGTCACGCTCATCACCTGCCACCCCAAGGGATCCAACGCCCAACGGCTCATCATCATGGGCGACCTCGCCGAGAGCGCGAGCGCGCCCCGCCCCGGGCGCTGAGCAGACCGACCGGGCGGGACGGCAGCCGTTCCCAGCCGAGCCCACAAGGTACGGCGCATCCATGGGACCGGGCGCCGCAACGGAGAGCGCACCGTCCCGCCCACCGGTCCCGAATCCCCCGGCCGCCAAAGCGCGCCGGGCTCGGGATTCGGGGTCTGAGATCCGCAGTGCGGGGCCGCGCGGCGAGACGACGAGCGCCGCTGCGCACCGTCCTCCGGAACGACCCGCAGCATCGGAAGGGATCGGTGTGGCGGCGTGTCCCCGCCGCGTCGCGAAGGAGATGGAGGGGTCACACGCTGCGGGGGCAGTGATCGTGCATGCGTGTGACCCGCTCTCCATCCCGTCAGGTGATGTCGCCGGGCCCGGGTGCGCGCGCAGCGGGGTGGCCTGCACCCGGTTCGGGTTGGCCGACGAGCCTCCTGATCAGGCCCAACGCTACCGGCCGGGGAACGGGGCGGCCCGGCGAGCGGATCGGCGGTCGGCTGGCGGCCGCAAAACTGCGGCGAGCGGCGGCGCGCCCGATAGCGGCCGAACCGAAAACCGATTTCGTCTCGAAGAAGAATCGGGGGGGCGGCGTCGGCCGAGGCCGCACGATCACCGGGCCGGACGATCAGCGGCCGTCGGGACCGCGGCGGCGGACCAGCCGCAGATGCCGCTGGAAACCCTGGTAGATGGTCTGGAGCTCCCGCTCGACCGCTGCGTCGATGCGCAGGTGGGGAGCGGCCGTCACCACCCGTTCCGCGGCGGCGCGTATCTGGGCTTCGCTCACCGCCCCCAGCGGACGGGGCGCGTACGGTCCGAGGGGGTCGGGGACGGCATCGACGTCGGTGCGCCGGCGGCTGTTCACGGTGTTCGTTCCTCGGGGAAAGCCTGGTCGAACGGACGGATCTTCCGGAGCCGGGCCGGAACACCGGCCGCGCGGCCCCTGCGCCGGGTGCCGGCGACCGTACGGCCGATCGCCGGCACCCGGCCGCACGACGGCGACCCCGCCCGGCCGGGCAGGGCCAAGGAACAGCCCGGCCGGGCGGCGCGCGTCAGTGCGTGGGATGCAGCTGCTCCTCGGGAGCGGCCACCGGAGCGGCGGTCGCGGCCGGCGCGTTGTCCGCGATGTGGTGGGCGATGCGGCGGGCGCAGAAGTCGGCGCCGTGCACGAAGCGCATCACCGGGCCGAAGCTGGCCGCGGCGGTCAGGCCCGCGAAGTACAGGCCGGGCATCGAGGACTGGAAGTGCGACCCGAGCTTGGGCGAGCGGTACAGCCGGTGCAGCCGGTCCCGGATCTCGGGCGACAGAACGGTGATCTTGTCCACGTCGACGGTGAACCCGGTCGCCGCGATGACGTGGTCGGCCGTCACGATCTGCGGGTGGCCGTGCTCGGAGACCGTCGTCACCACGGCCCGGCCGTCGGCCTCGCCGACTCCGGTGACCCGCTGGCCGAGCGTGACCTCGATCCGCCCGTCGAGCCGGTCGCGCAGCCACCAGGACCCGGCGGGCCCCATCGTGTTGCGGACGACCTTCTGGCGCGTCCGGTCGGTGAGCAGGCGCGTGGCCGAGGGGTGCTCCGACCAGACCCAGGTGCGCCAGCCGCGGCCGAGGCCCGACTGCGGGCCGCGCAGCACCCGGCCCGCCCACGACGGGTCCGGCTCCGGCTGGGCGTTCCAGGCCAGGCGGGGGGTGCGGGACACCAGGTGCGGGCGCGCCCCGGCGTCGGCGAGCAGCACCGCCGTCTCCAGCGCCGACTGCCCGGCGCCGACGACGATCACGTCCGCGCCGGTGAAGCGGGTGAGGTCGCGGTTGTCGGAGGCGTGCGACAGCAGCCCCCCGGGCAGGGCGGCCAGCTCGGGCGGCGTGTGGGCGAACGCGCCGACCCCGATGGCGACCACCACCGACCGCGCCCGGATCCGCTCCCCGGTCGCCAGCGTGGCCCGGAAGCCCGCGGCGTCCTGCTCGACGTCCACCACCTCGGTGGGCTCGGCCTGGTCGGCGAGCTGCGTGGCGAACCAGCGCCCGTAGGCGACGAAGGTGTCCAGGGGGATGGGCCGGCCCATGGCCCAGCCGGCCTGGTAGTCGGTGAACCTCCGCCCCGGCACCGGAGAGCCCAGGCTGGAGGCGAAGGGCTCGGACTTGAGGAACATGCCGACCGGCATGTTCTCGCCCCAGAACCTCATCGGCGTGCCGATGATCCGGGTCCGCAGTCCCCGCCCCTGGGCGTGGGCCGCGATGGACAGGCCGTAGGGGCCCGCCCCGACGACCAGCACGTCGGTGGCCGAGTCGTTCACAGATGCTCTCCGATTTCTCTTGGTGAATTGCGCCCGTGCCGCGAGCGGGCGGGCGGCTTGACAGTGGTGGGAGCGGCGGGCGTCGCCGTGTCCGGCGGGCGCCTGCCGCCCCGGGCTAGGACCGCCGGCGCAGGGGGCGCAGGGCCCGCTGCGCGAGCGCGCGGACCGGCCAGCGCAGGCTGTGCGCCCCCACGGCGAGGAACGGCGCCAGGTCGTCGCGCGCGTACCAGGCGTGCTCGCCGGCGCGGCACACCGTCCTGAGGTCGGCCCGCAGTCCCGCGGGATGCGCGACGGCGTGCTGGAGGCAGTGGTTCTCCACCACCAGGGTGCGGCCGTAGTCGGGCACGACGGGCGGGACCGGGCGGCCGGACTGGTGGAGGTGCTGGACCCTGGCCAGGTCCAGGCCCTGCCGGTCGCGGAACAGCCGGAACTGCGCGCCGAGGCGGGGGTTGAAGTCGACCAGGTGGTAGGCGCGGGACTCGGTCTCCCGGAAGTCCAGATCGACCATCCCGCTGTAGCCCAGCGTCTTGACCAGGGTGTGCGCGACCTGCTCCAGTTCGGGGTTGGCGACCCACTCGCCGGCGACGGTGTGCCCGGCCCGCACCGGGCGCGCCAGGTGCTTGCGACCGGTGCCGCCGAACAGGCAGGTCGACGACTGGTCGAAGTACCCCTGGAAGAACCAGTCCCCCTTGCTGTGCCCCACCAGGCGCTGGAGGATCAGGGGGCCGGCGGCGCGGTGGACGGGGGCGCGGGAGAGGGCGTAGAGCCGGTGGGCCTGCTCGGCGGTGTCGACCATGATGGTGCTGCGCCCGCCCGCCGCCAGCGACCAGGGACGCGACCACTTGGCGATCAGGGGCAGCCCCAGCGCCTCGACGGCGGCCGCGGTCGCCTCGGCCGAATCGGGGACGCGGCTCGGCGGGCACTCGATGCGGTGCTCGGCGCAGTGGGCCAGCAACCGGGACTTGTCGGCGACCTGCTCGGGCAGGTGCGGCGGCTGACGGGGCAGGACGAAGCGCTCCCCGAGCCGGTCGGCGTACCGGGCGGCGAACAGCGCGCCGGCGTCGTCGACCGGGACCAGCAGCGCGGGACGGCCGATCCGCTCGGCGAGCCCGGCCAGATGGGCGACCAGGCCCGGGGGGTCGTCGGGGCCGGGGCCGAAGGGCAGGGCCTGGCGCAGGTGGCGCGAGCGGGCCGAAGGGTTGCCGCGCTCTTCGAGCATGGCGTGCACTTCCACGCCCGCCCGGCCCAGCGACCGGATGGCACCCAGCGTCCCGTGGTGGAGCGGGTACCGGTTGGTCCGCAGGATCAGTACCGGCAGGCTCTCATCAAGGTCTGGTTGCATGAGGATTCGTTCGTCTCGCAGCATGGGCCGTCCGCCCGAATTCGTCGAAGAAGGCACAATTTGGACTGCCCATGAAAGAGGTAAAGTTTGTCGCCAGAGGAGTGCCCGCCTGTTCGTCAGTGGCGGTCAAGGGCACACTTTACTCATGGGGGCCGACTACATCCACTCTCTGCTTCGGCGATTTTTCGACGCGAGCGGAAAATGGATACGGCCCAGATTTCCCCGGATGCCGCATGTCGCGTCCATCGGCCTCGTGCTGACACTGTGCGCCTCACTGACCGCCTGCGTGGGACCCCTGATGCCGTCACCGGCCGCCCGCGCCGTCCCGCTGGGCGCCTTTCTCGGTTCGGACGCCCGCGGCGTGCGGAACATCGAGCCCTTCGAGAAGTGGCTCGGCTCCCCCGTCGACGTGGGGCACACCTATCTGCCGGGCGAGAAGTGGTCGGCCGTCGAGGGGTACGAGCAGATCATCGGACCGTGGGCCCGCTGGAAGGTCGCCAACCCCGACAAGCTGCTGGTCATCAACGTGCCGATGATGACCCCCAACGAGGTCGGAATGCCCGATGGCACCGTGGCCAGGCTGCTGCGGGCCGGGGCCTCCGGCGCGTTCGACCGGCACTACCTCAGGCTGGCCCAGCGCCTCGCCCAGACCGGCGTGAAGGACGCGATCATCGTCCCGGGCTGGGAGATGAACGGCGTCACCTACAGCGGCCGCTGCCGGCCCGACCCGGCCGCGTGGAAGACCTACTGGCGGCGCATCGTCGCCACGATGCGGTCGGTCCCCGGCATCACCTTCCGCTTCGATTTCACCGCCACCCGCGGCCGGGACGCCATCCCCTGGACCGACTGCTATCCGGGCGACGACGTCGTGGACATCATCGGCTCCGACTCCTACGACCAGCCCGCCGGAAAGCCTTTCGACTACTACGTCAACGAGCCCTACGGCCTCAAGGCGCACGCGGAGTTCGCCAGCGACCATGGAAAGCCGATATCTTTTCCCGAATGGGGATTGTTCCGAAATGGCGACAACCCTGACTACATTCGGGGAATGCACGCCTGGATGCAGTCGCACAACGTCGTCTACCAGACGGTGACCGACTACTGCCCGCACGGGCTCTGGAGCTGCGACGACAATCCTCGCTCGTCGGCGGTCTACCGTTCGCTGTTCGGAGGGCGCGGCCTTCCGCCGTCCTCGCCGCCGGTGACGCCCCCCGACTGCACGTCCGCCTCGCCGTCCTCGCCGCCGGTCGTGCTCCCGTCGCCCGCTCCCGGCGTGCCGAACGTGGCTCCGTCGGCTCCGAAGACGGACCCGGCCGCCGCACCGGGAGCGCCTCAGCCTCTCGCGCCCGGCGCGCCGGGCGTGACCACGCCCGCTGCGGCCAAGGAGGGCGCGCCGTCCGCGCCGCAACCATTCGCTCCCTCTGCGCCAGGTGCGCCAGGCGCCCCGAGCGGGCCAAGTGCACCGAAGGGGCCAAGCGCACCGAGCGGGCCAGGTGCGCCGAACGCTCCGGGTGCGGCGGGTGAGCCAGGTTCACCGGGCGCTCCGGGCGCTCCGGGCGCTCCGGGCGCTCCGGGCGCTCCGGGCGCACCGGGCGCACCGGGGGAGCCGGGTGCTCCGGGTGAGCCTGGTTCTCCAGGGGAGCCGGGTGCTCCGGGTGAGCCCGGTTCTCCAGGTGCGCCGGGTTCGCCGGGTGCGAGTGCCTCCGCCGCTCCCTCGCCCACCCCTTCCGCGACGTGTGCTCCGTCCACGAACCCGTCGTCCTCGTTCACCCCGGTGCCGACGCCCGCGTCCGATCCCGCGTCGCCGGAGGCGCCCGTCAGTCCTTCGGCGTCGGGGCCGGCGCCCACGACGATGCCCCAGTCCCCATCGCCTTCGCCTTCGCCTTCGCTCGCGGCTCCTTCGGCATCGGCCGCCCCGCCCACGCCTTCGGTCCCGCCCACGGCATCGGCCGCTCCGCCCACGGCGCCGGCGACTCCGTCCACGGCATCAGCGCAGTCGTCGGCGACACTGTCGCCGCGCCCCGCGCCGAGCGCCGCTCCGTCCTCCGGCCAGTCTCAGCCGCCGGACGCACCGGAACCGACGCCGACGCCTTCCGATCCGTCCACGAGCGGGACGCCCCTTCCGGCACCGACGCGATCGACGTCCGCCTCGGCGACGGCGGCGTCCTCGACGCCCTCGGCCCCCGCCGGCAGCGGCCCGCCGCCCGCGCCCGGCTCCCCCGCGCCCCGCACTCCGGCCACCACGCCCGCGCCGTCCACCGGCGCCTCGCCGACCAGACCGTAGGTGAGGTCGGCGAGGCGGGCGAAGGTCACCGCCGCGTCGAAGGCCGCCGCGCCCATCGCCGCGGCGGCCCCCTCGGCGTCGGCCAGCGCGGGGTCCAGCAACCTGGCGGCGACGGCCTCGGCCAGCCCGGCCGGGTCCTCGACCGCCACCAGCGCGCCCGTCCCGGGCGTCACGACCTCCGCCAGACCGGGGATCCCGGTCGCCACCAGCGACCGGCCCGCCGCCAGTGCCTCCAGCGCCGTCAGCGGCAGCCCCTCCCACCGCGAGGGGAGCACCATCACGGTGGAGGCGGCGAGCCAGCGGCGGGTGTCGGCCACGGCGGGAACGAACATCACCCCCGCCTCCGACCGCTCGCGCAGCCGGTCGACGGCGTCGCCGTCGCCCACCAGGGCGAGCACGGCCCGGGGGCAGCGGGCCCTGATCCGCGGCCAGGCGTCCAGCAGGACGTCCTGCCCCTTCTGCCGGGTCACCCGCCCGACGCACACCGCGACCGGCGCGTCTTCGGGCAGCCCGAGCTCGGCCCTGGCCGCCGTCCGGGCGCCCGCGTCCATGCGGTGGAAGCGGCGGCGGTCCACCCCGTTGCGGATCAGGTGGGCGGCGCCGCGCACCCCGGCCCGCCGCCCCTGGTCCAGCTCTCCTTGGCCCACGCACACCAGGGCGTCGGCCCTGCGGGCGGCCGCCCGCTCCCACAGCAGGCTCGCCCGCCCCTGCGCGCCGCCCGCAGCCAGCCACGACCAGCCGTGCGGCTGGAAGATCACGCGCCTGTTCCGGGCGACCAGCGGCAGCCGGCCCACCAGGCCGGCCTTGGACGAGTGCAGATGGACCACGTCGGGATCGAACCGCCCGATGGCCGCGCCCAGCTCCAGCGCCTCGCCCAACATGCCGGGCCCCGGCGACCGCCGCGCCCGCCACGGCAGGTGCTCGATCCCGGCCGCCGCGAGGTCGGCGGCGAGCTCGCCTTCGGCCGGGCACGCCACCGCCACCCGCCAACCGCGCCGGATCTGCTCCCGCACGGCCTGGACGACATAGACGGCCACGCCGCCGTGGGTCGGCTGGCTGACGTGCAGCACGCTCAGGGGCGCCGGCACCGCGGTCACGACTCCGGACCGGTGCGCGGACGGCCGCCGGGGGAGATCTTGAAGGCGCCTTCGCGGTACTGCTGTTTGAGGGTGCGCAGCCGTGCCCGGCCGAGCTCGCCCGCGACGTAGTGCGCCGCCAGCGCGGAGCGTCCCAGCAGCAGGTGCTCGTTGCGGACCGGCAGGGGGCGCCACTTCAGCTTGTAGTCCTCGGTCCCGCGCAGGAAGTTGAGCGCGGACTTGCCCTGCCGGTGGGCGAACTCCAGGTCCTGCCGCACCAGCATGAGCGAGACGTCCACCCTGGCGCGCAGCTCCGGTTCGCACCCGAACAGGTAGCCGCCCACGAAGTCGCCCCCGACCAGCACCAGGTCGCTCGCGACCAGCGTGCCGTTCTGCCGGTACCGAAAGATCTCCGCCTGGCCCTGCCCGATCATGGTGGTGACAGCGTCGGCCAGGTGCCGGCGGAACCGGTCGCTCATGTGCTCGGGGTTGATCCCGCGGCCCTGCCACTGCCGGATGTGCAGGTCGAGCAGCTCGTGCACGGCCCGGGCCGCCTGGTCGGCGGGCGTCGGGTCGATCGACAGGTGGCAGGCGTCGATCTTGCGCAGGCGGGCGCGCATCTTGCTCGCGGTGCGTCCGGGCAGCCGCCCCAGGAACGAGGCGACGTCGCCGGCCTCCACCTGTAGGCACGTCGAGGCCGGGACGCGCCAGACCGGCCGCGGCCAGTGGCCGGCCAGCAGGTACACGGAGGAGGAGGGGCGGGTCTCGGGAAAGCCGAGGACGTGCCAGCCGGGCTCCTCCACGAGCGTCGCGGCCATGCGCCGCGCCGTCTGGTGGGCGTACTCGGGGTCGAGGAGCACGTCGCCGAAGTCGCTCTGGGCGGCGGCCAGGGGTTCGAGGACGAGGCAGCCCCAGCGGCGCCTCAGCACCAGCGCGGCCAGACCGACCAGCCGGTCGTTGCGCCGCACCAGGACCAGCCGCAGCCGCCCCGGGGCGCCGTAGTGGTACCACCAGGACCTGGCCCAGGCATAGGACTGGAACGGGGTGGCGCCCGGGCAGCGCTCGTACAGCTCCTGCCACTGGCCGGCGACCTTGAGCAGCGCCGCCTCGTCGCGGCACACCTCGGTGGACCAGGTCGCGGAGCGGGGATGCGCGGTACTGGTGGTCATTCCCCTGCCTCCGCCGGTTCGCCCTTGCCCTTGCCCTTGGCCGTACGGTCGCCCTGCGCGCGCCCCGCTCCCGGAGCGGCGCCGACGCCCGCGGCGGCGGGCTTGCGGCGCTGGCCCGCCGGTTTGCGGTCCCCGGCCTTCCGCTCTCCCGTCTTCCGGGCGGCCGGCTCTGGAACGGTCGCGGCCGGCTCCCCGGCCCCGCCCGCGCGGCAGTCCGCGTCATGACCGGTCGGCGGCGCCTGGCGGCGGCGCCGGCCGATGGGGGCGGTGCGCAGGCCGCTGACCATCGCCAGGACCGCCAGCAGGACGCCCGTCGCGGTGCCGACCAGCACGCTCAGCGGGAGGTTGGGCGAGGAGGGGGAGACCGGCTCGGTGGCCGGGCTCATCGCGGCGACCCTGACGCCGGTGTCGCGCTCGTGGACCTTGCCGTAGCTGACCATGGCGCCGGCGGCGGCGTTGGCGTACTTCGCGGCCTTCGCGGCCGACCGCGCCTTGCCGGTGATGCGTATCAGCGGCGTCTCGGGAGAGGTGGAGGCCTGGATGTGGGGCCGCGCGTCGTTGACGACGGACTCGGGCAGCGTCGGCGAGGCCCAGGCCAGCGTGCCCGGGAGCGGGACGAGACGGCCGTACGCCTGGGCGAGGCTGGTCGCCGCCGGGCCCGCGTCGGTGTCCTGCGCGACCACGATGACATGGGCCGTCGCGCTGTAGGAGGGAGGCTTCAGCAGTCCGTAACCCAAGCCGCTCAGCAAGCCCGCGGCGATGAAGGCGCTGGGCACACCGATCCGGGCAGCGAGGCGGTTCAGTGCCTGCCGGTTGTGGGGCATGCGGGTCCTTTTCATAGTGAGAGATGTTCACGCTGGGCAGGGAGGACGATCGCGGGGACGCCGGCGGCATCGTCGTGGCCTTCCGCCTCGACGTTCGGATGGAGCGGCGAGTCCCGGTACAGCGCGGTCAGACGGGCGACCTGCGCGGTGACGCCGTACCGCTCGACGGCGGGCGGGGGCGCGAAACGGGCGGGCCGCCGCCGCGCCCAGCGCTCGATCGCCGCCGCGTAGGGCTCGGCCCGGGCGGGCAGCCGCTCGGCCGACGGCGCCTGGTCGGCGGGCAGGTCCTCCAGCGCCGGGCAGACCGAGTACAGCACCGGCAGGCCGCCGGCCAGGGCCTCCAGCACGCTCAGCCCGAACGTCTCCTGGACGGAGGCCGTGGCGAACACGTCCATCGCCGCGAGCTCCTGGGCGACGTCACCGGCCTCGCCCGCGAAGATGATCCGGGACGCCGCCGGCGACCGGGCGGCGTACCGTTCCAGCGACGCGGCCAGCGGGCCGTCCCCGACGATCAGCAGTTTCGCCGTCGAGGTCAGGGCCATGGCGTCGATGAGCACCTCGACGCGCTTGGTGGGCACCAGGCGGCCCACCGTGCCCACCACGAAGTCCCCCTCGCCGATGCCCAGCCGCCGCCGCGCGGCCGCCCGCCGGTCCGGCCGGTAGGCGAAGGCCGCGGCGTCCACGCAGTTGGGGATCACCAGCGTGCGCGAGCGCGGCACGCCCCAGGCGCCCAGCCGCTCCGCCACCGTGGGCGAGACGGCGACGGTGGCGGAGCCCAGGCGCTCGGTCGCCCGGTACAGCAGGCGGACCCCCACGGTCGTGGCACGGCCTTCGATGTGCCCGTCCCCGAGGGAGTGCTCGGTGGCGATGACGCGCCGGACCCCCGCCAGCCGCGCGGCGACCCGGCCGAAGACGCAGGCCCGGTACAGATGGGTGTGCACCACGTCGTAGCGGCCGTTCCGGATCAGGCGCACCAGGGCGGGCAGCGCGGCCAGGTCGGTGTTGCCGCGCATGCCGATCCGGTGGACGGGGATCCCGAGCGCCTCCACCTCGCCGCTCAGCGTGCCCGTGCCGGTCAGGACGGCGACCTCGTTGGCCACCGACAGGTGCCGCAGCAACAGCAGCAGCTGCTGCTCGGCGCCGCCGCGGTCGAGGCCGGTGATGATGTGCAGGACGCGCGTCATACCCGGGCCTTCCAGCGCAGTTCGTGGCGCAGCAGCTTGGCGCGCATCCGCATGCGCCGGTCGCGGTCGCCGACGTAGGTGCGCACGAGCGCGTGCCGGCCGGGGTGGCTGTCCCAGATGGCGCACCCGTAGGCGTATCCGGCCCGGGCGACCTCGCCCACCTCGCGGTCGGACACGTGCCCGTAGGGGTAGGCGAAGCCGGTGACCGGCCGGTCGAGGAGCCCCTCCAGCGTGGCGCGGCTCTCGTGCAGCTCCTGGCGGAGCTGGGACTCGGTGGCCTTCGGCAGCGACAGGTGCTCCATGCCGTGCGAGGCCACCTCGATGCCGCGGGCGGCGACGGCGCGCAGCTGCTGCAGGCTCATCAGCGGCTTGCGCGGCCCCTCGTCCCACGCGTTGTGGCCGCCGATCTGCCCGGCGACCATGAACACGGTGGCGTTGAAGCCGAACCGCGTCAGGATCGGCAGGGCCCGGGTGGCGAAGTCGGCGTACCCGTCGTCGAAGGTGAGCCCGACCAGCCCCCGCGCGGCGCCGTGCTCCTGGGCCTGCCGCAGTTCGGCCATGCTCACGCCCCGCAGGCCGCACTTGCTGAGCCAGCTCATCTGCTGGGCGAAGCGACGGGGCGAGACGGTCACCAGATGCGGATCGTCCTCGACATCGTCGATGGAGTGGTACATCAGCACATAGGGCATGACGTCGGTGGATCGGGTCACAGCTGCCTCCCTGGCGCGGCGCCGCCGGCGGGACCGGCGGCGGGATCATCGGGGGCGGGGCGGTCGGCCGCCGGGTCGGCGCCGGGCGCGCCGAGGGCGCGGAGCCCCAGCGGCGTGCCGTGCCCGCGGCCGGTGACGGCCAGGACCGCGGCGAAGGCCGACACGACGACGCCCGCCCCGGCGACGAGAACGAGCAGCGGGGGGACGGCGGGGGCAGGACGGCGGCGACCGCCGACCCGGCCGCCGCGGCGACGGCGGTGGCCGCCGCCAGCCGCAGCAGGTCGGTGCCGACCCGGGTCAGGGAGATCCGCACCACGCGCGCGCGGACACCGGCCAGCAGCAGCCCGGCCGCCAGCGTGATCCCGGCGGCGTTGCCCGCGGCCAGCGCGATCGTGCCCGCGCTGCCGACCAGCAGCGCCCCGGTCGCCACCGTCACGGTCAGCCCGGCCGCCACCGCCAGCGTCGGCTGCCACAGCGGCTGGCTGCGGGCGAACAGCGCGCGCGCCGACACCCCCAGCATGGCCTGGCCCCACAGGCCCAGCGAGTAGACGCGCAGGACCGAGGAGGTGCTCGCGGTGTCGGCGGCGGTGAAGTTCCCGTGCTGGAACAGCACCTGCACGATGGCGGGGGCGAAGGCGGTCAGGTAGGCGATCGCGCACAGCACCAGGCCGCTGACGATCACCAGGTCGGCCTCGATGCGGTACCGGATCTGCCGGGTGTCGCGCTCGGCCGAGGCGCGCGCGAGGCGGGGGAAGGTCACCGTCACGATCAGCAGTGACAGCACCATGGGGACCTGCGCGACCTTCTGCGCGTAGTTGAGGTGGGAGATGGAGCCGGCCGCCAGCCCCGAGCCCAGGAAGCGCTCGACGAGGACCTGGGTCTGGCGCGTCAGGGTGTAGACGATGATGGGCAGGACCGCGGCGACGCTCAGCCGCGCGGCGTCGGGGGCGGTGTCAGGGGCGGTGTCGGGAGCGGCGTCCGGAGCGGGGGGCTCGGGCGCGGCGCCGGCTCCCCCGGCGCCCGCCGCCTCGTGCGCGGGACCGCGCAGCCGCCTGGCGAACGCCGGGACCTGCACCAGGACCATCAGCACGCTCCCGCACGCCACGCCGATGGCGGCGCTGGTGATCCCCAGCGGCGCGGCCAGCGCGATGATCGCCGTCAGGATGCCGATGTTGTAGGCCATGTAGATGGAGGCGGGCGGCCCGAAGCAGTGGTGCGCGCGCAGCGTCGCGTTCATGAACCCGGCGAGGCCGAACGCCACGATCGTCACCGCCGTCCAGCGCACGCAGCGCACCGCCGGGGCGGGATCGGCGAGCCCCGGCGCGAGCACCGACACCAGCAGCGGCGCCGCCGCGGCGACCGTGATCGCCAGCAGCGCCAGCACCAGCGCGAGCCGCAGCAGGGTCGTGCGCACCAGCGTCCGCACCCCCTGGGGCCGGGGGATCATCCGGGTGACGGCGGGCACCATGATCAGTGCCATGGCGTCCTCGATGAGCAGCGGGGAGACCGTCTCGGGGATCGTCCAGGAGACCAGGAAGGCGTCGGTGCTGCTGCTGGCCCCGAAGCGGTGCGCGAGGACCAGGTCGCGGACGAAGCCCAGCGCGGTGCCCGTGCCGATCAGCACCGCCGACAGCCCGGCGGCGCGCCCCAGCGAGTGGTGCGGCGAGCGCCGCGCGCGGCGGCGCTCCGGCTTCCGGGACGCCAGGACGCTCACGACGCGGCCCCCGGCGCACCGGCCGTCCGCTCCCCGGCGGGACCGGCCGGGACGAGGCCGAGCGCGCGCCCGGCGGCCAGCCCCAGCATGATCGAGGTCAGCACGCAGGTCGGGCCGCCCAGATCGGCGTACAGGAAGTTGACCAGCACGGCGGCGGTGAAGCCCGCGCCGATCAGCCAGGACAGGTCCTTGACGGCGCGCCCCGCCCACAAGCCGCGCAGGATGAGGGCGAACAGCAGCACGAACCCGGTGAGGCCGAGGACGCCCTGCTCGCTCAGCACCAGCAGGTACTGGTTGTGGGGCGACAGCAGCGGCTGGCGCAGGTACCCGTTGACCGGGTCGTCGGTGTCGCTGGCGCCCGACAGGTCGATGGGGGCGTAGGTGTCCCTGAACGCCGGGAAGTTCTTCACCCCGACCCCGGTGACCGCGTGGTCGCTCCAGATTGCGGCGGCCGTCCCCCACAGGCTGTAGCGGTCGTTGACCGACTGGTCGGGGTCGCTGAACGACGCCGCGATCGACTGCGTCCGGGCGCCGATGCTCTCCGCCCCCCAGCCCAGCCCGCCGACCAGCACGACCGCCGCGGCGGCCGCGCACAGCAGCGACCGCAGCGCCACCCTGACGTCGAACCACACCAGCATGACCAGCACGCCGGCGCCGACCGCGATCCAGCTGCCCCGG
Source organism: Spirillospora sp. CA-253888 (assembly GCA_050936435.1). Taxonomy (GTDB): domain Bacteria; phylum Actinomycetota; class Actinomycetes; order Streptosporangiales; family Streptosporangiaceae; genus Spirillospora. The sequence continues at coordinate 1,496,027 of JBNJMT010000002.1, read as the reverse complement.
CTCAGCGACAGCAGCAGGCCCGCGCCGAGGACGGCGAGGGCCGCGAACGCGGCGACGCGCACCCGGCCGGGCCGGGTCAGGAGGAACGCGATCACGACGAAGACGGCGAAGCCGGTCACCGTCGCCATGGCCATCACGTCGGTCGCGCCGAAGGTGCCGACCGCCCGCACGTTGCGCCCCTCGAAGGAGGCGCCGGTGCGGGTCGCGGCCTGCCAGACGCCGTAGCCGGCCTCCGCCACCCCGACCACCGCGACCGCCCCCGCGACGATGGCGACGTCGCGCCGGTCGCGCAGGGTGGCGATGACGGCCAGGGGCACCAGCACGAAGATCTGAACGACGCGCACGTAGCCGGGGAGGCTCGCCTGGACGTCCTCGGAGCAGACCGTGGAGACGGTGAGCGCCACCAGCAGCGGGCCGAACGCCAGCAGCATGACCGGCGTCAGCCGCCACCTGCGCACCAGCGCCCAGCACCCCGCGACCGCGACCAGCAGCACGCTGGCGACGTCGCCCACGCTGATCTGCACGCTCGCGTCGACACCGGTCGGACCGGCGGGAACGCACACGCACAGGGCCGTCGCGGCCACCAGCCAGCTGGCCCTGGGCGCGCCGACCGTCCGGCTCCACCGGCTCCGTCCCGTCCGGGCGGCGGGCGCGGTCGCGGGGGAGGCGCACCGGCACCGGCCCGCCGGCGGACCGTCGTCGCCGGTCCGGGGCGCCACCACCCTGATGCCCGCGGTCCCGTTCCGGGCGGCCGGCGGCACCGGTGGGGTCACCGGCCACCTCCGGTGAACACCGAGCGCACCGTCATCATCAGGATCTTCAGGTCGCCGGTGAACGTCCAGGCGTCGATGTAGTGGTTGTCGAACCGGGCCCGCAGCTCGATCGAGGTGTCGCCCCGCAGGCCGTGCACCTGCGCCCAGCCGGTCAGGCCTGCCGGGGCCCGGTGCCGCAGGCCGTAGCCCGGGTGGGCCGCCGAGAACTGCTCGACGAAGTGGGGGCGCTCGGGACGGGGGCCCACCAGGCTCATGTCGCCGCGGACGACGTTCCACAGCTGCGGGAGCTCGTCCAGCGAGGTGCGGCGCAGGAACCGGCCCACCGGCCCCATCCGCAGGTCCCCGTCGACCGACCAGCGCGTGTCGGCCTCGTGCTCGTCGCTGGGCTTCAGGGTCCGGAACTTCAGCAGCACGAACTGCTCGCCCCCGAGGCCGACGCGGCGCTGCCGGAACAGCACGCCCGGCCCGCCCTCCACGCGCACGGCCACGGCGCAGGCCAGCAGCACCGGCCAGATGAGCGCGGCGATGGTGGTGGCGGTCACCACGTCGAAGGCCCGCTTGGCGAGCCGCGCCGCGGCCCCGCCGGCGCGACCGCGCAGGACGACGTAGGGGAAGCCCGCGAGCTGCCCGGCGCCGCCGCCCACCGAGGACGCCAGCCCGGACGGCGACAGCACCATCAGGGTCTCGCACCGGTCGGCGGAGCAGACCCGGGCGACCGCGCCGTGCTGCGGGCCGGGCACCTCCTCCAGCACCACGATCACGGTGTCGATGGAGCGGGACCGCACGGCGTACCGCAGATCGTGGAGGTCGCCCGCGACCGGGGAGGGCTCGGCGGAGGAGGGCTCCTCCTCCGCGCCGTCCCGCGTGGCGAACCGTCCCACCACCGTGAGCCCCAGCTCGCGCTGCCGCTGCACTCCGGCGATGACGTGGGCGGTGACCGGCCCGTCGCCGACGACCAGCGTCCGCCGCGACGCCGAGCGCCCGCGCCGGTAGTGCTGCACGAGCGTGTACAGCGCCACGCGTCCCAGCAGCAGGACCGCCAGGAACCCGAGGACGACGCCCGCCGTGCGCACCGGATCGGACGAGGGGCCGAGCGGCCCGGTCGGGACACCGGCGAGCACCAGGACGAACAACGCGCGCAGGCAGAGGGGGACGGCGTCGTCCACCACCGAGAGGTCGCGCCGCGGCCGGTAGCGTCCCGTCACCGCGTGCAGGCTCACCAGCGCCGCCGACGCGGCCGCCGTCTCCGCCGCCGGATACGCCAGCGTCCACGCCGCCACCGAGGCCGCGGCGCCGTCCAGGACGGCGAGGCACGACGGGTAGGCCGCCAGGCCGATCCTGCGGGCGCGAGCGGGCCACTGTGACGAGAGCCGGCCGGGAGCAAGCGCACTCGACCCCGAATCTCCGGCCGGGACGGCCGATGCCGGCGCCAGGGGCTCCTCGGCAATGGAAGGGGCACCGAGCCCCTGGGCTCCCATCGTTGGCGTCCTTTCGGAGAGATGCATCGGCGCCGCGCCACAAGGAGACGCAGCGCCTCTCGACGTTTCCGTCGCGGCCTGTTCCGGTGAAGCGCCGATGACGCGACAACGACCGCTCTGCAATTGCAGCGCCCCAAGCATGTCAGGAACCGCCGTTCGGACTGATCGGCTTTAACAAACGCCTCCACAGTTTTGACACCGAATCATGTGCAGGGTCCGAAGGGCCGGTGCGGGCGCCATTGGCGCGGCTTTCCCGCTCCAATCGACGTGGTTCAGCGCACATGCTGGCGAAACAAATGCATTCCGGACACACAGGGCATGTCGTGGCGCCATCCGCGCTCCCATGCCATGAAAAGGCAATCCCAAACCCAAGATCATGTCAGGTGTCGCGTCAGGCGTGCACGCCGCCGAATTTCTCGTGCTACTCCTTGTATGGCTCCGCGGCCAACAGGTCGCGGATTGAATGAAGTCTGTGCACAGAAGCTCGGAAAGGACCAAACTCATGATGAAGCGACTGGCCGCTGCGGGCCTGCTCTCCTTCACCGCCGCCGGCGTGCTGATGAGCGCGGCCCCGGCCATGGCGACCGACGGCCCGGAGCAGGAGAACAGCCAGGTTCTCGGCGTCCAGACCTGCCGTTCGGTCAACGTCGCCGTCATCGGCGCCGCCATCCACAACATCCTCGGCACCGAGGACGAGGGCGGCGACTGCAACAACGGCTCGAACCAGTTCGACTGACGTAACACAGAACTCGGGGAGGGGCCGCGACGGGGCCCCTCCCCGGTTTTGCTTTCTACCGAAAGCACGATCGTATTTCAAGGACGGCCGCGCCTTCTGCGGACATGACACGCGGCGAATTCCCGTAACAAGATCCACTCTCGCGAAGAGAGCGACCGGTGGCTCCCCGCCCGACATTCCGCGTCCTACGAACCCCTGGCGTAATTCCGGCCACCCGCTCAACCGGGGCGGTTCGCACCGATGTGGCGAGCCGTCACCAGGGACGCAGGAACTCAAGGATCACAGCCGAAGACCTCCCGGCGGCGTGACCCGGAGACCCTTTTACGGCCATCAGCGCTGAACCGATGATGTGCGCGCGATCTCCTGTTCAGCGGACAATCGGCCCGTACTCATCTGATCGACCATGCCGGGCATCGTTCCTTCGCCGGAATCGCGGCATCGATGCACGGACATTCCGTCACCGGCCCCGACGGCGAACGAACCCGGGCCGAAGAGCCCGGAAACGTCCAGCTCCCTCTTGAGCCAGGCGAGCAGCACCTCGTTCATCGTGCCGCTCAGCGGCGGGCCCTGATCGTCGTGCCGCGGACAGACGATGCCCGGCCACCGGTCGGGATCGCCGCGGGTCGTCCGGCGACGTGTCCGCGCGCTTTCCACCCGACCTCTTTCCTCCGGTAGAGACCGGTACCGGATATCCAGGACGCCTTATCGCCGTTCCGGTCGCATGTGCCGGTGAACGCCGGAGGGCGCGCCGCCTCGACCCCACGCGCGGCGGCCGGCGCCGCCCCCGCGACCGGCGCAGACCCGCAATCAGTGGGCGACGTTTCAGAATCTTTTACTTGAAACGGTAGTTACCGGCACTTGATAACGGGAATCTTCGCAGCGATTCTGCAAGGTTTTTAGTGCGGAGTCAGGCGCGCAGAGATGACGGAAGGCAAGCGCGGTGAACAACTTTCCCGTCGCCTTCGTCAGAAAGGACTCCCGTGCCGCCCATAAGCCATCAATCGCGTCAGCCCAACATATTCTGGGACCGGTCTAGATGATGAAGAGAAGCGCTCTCGGCGTTCAGACAGCCTCCGCGACCCTCACCGTTCTCACCCTGCAGCTCTTCGCCGTGGCGGGGACGGCCGGCGCCGCCACGCCCTCCGCAGGCGGCGACCCGCCACGCTGGTGCCCGGCCGAGGGCGTGCTCCGCGCCGACGAGCTCCCGCGATCGGTCCGGCTCGGCGACTGCGACCTGCGCGGCCGGGTGATCGAGGGCCCCCGGGGGACCACCGTGGCCGTGCCCCGCGACGACCTGACGGTCTCCGCGAGCAGCCTGCACGTCGACGGAGCGAGCAGCCTGCGCGTCCGCCTCGACGGCGGCGCGGGGGAAGTGGAGATCACCCAGAGCGGGAAGCCGTCCCCGGCGCCCGAAGAACAGGACTCCGCACAGCAGTCCGCCCTCGACGCGTGCACCGACCAGACATGGAAGGCCAGCGCCTCCTCCTGGCCCAAGGGAAAAACGGTCAGGTGGAGGTACTACGCCAACAGGGAGATCGAAGGGGGCATCACCCGCCTGCAGGCCAAAAGAGCGGTCAAGAGCGGCGTCTCGAACGCTTTCAACGCGAAGACCGACTGCGGCGGCCGTGAGCGCTTCACCCCCTTGCCCAACGTCTATGAGGACTACATGGGCAAGACCAGGAGGCAGCCGAACGTCGATGAGCGCGGCGCGTGTTCGTCCAGGGACGGCACGAACACCTTCGGCTGGCTCCCGCTGACCGGCCTACCCGAGACCACTCTCGCCGTGGCCTGCACGTGGCAGGGGTGGAACACCACCATCGAGGCCGACATCGCCCTGCAGAGCAGCGGAAAGAAGTGGTGGTCCATCGAGGCGAACGCGCGGTCGGCCTCCGCATGCCCCGCCGGGCACTACGACGCCACCTCGGTCGTCACCCACGAGACCCTCCACGCCCTCGGCCTGGGGCACGTCGAGGGGGACAAGCACTCCAACCTGACCATGACGCCGGTGGTCCGCGCCTGCGACGACCGGGTGTCCACCCTCGGCCGGGGCGACTACGAAGGACTGATGAAGCTGTACGGCCCCCGGCGGGCCGAGTACTGACCGCGCCGGGCGGACCGCCCAGGTGCGGTGCGCCCCGGCAGAGGAGTTCCGCCGACACCCGTCCGGCCGGGCGAGCGCCCGCCGCGGCGGGTGTCGGCCGCGTCCGGCGGCGGTTCGCCGTCCCACGGGACCCTGGAGGACGGCGCACCGCCAGACGTGACAGGGGCTGTGCACATCCGGTCACCGACCGTAGGCCCTCGTTCACCTGCGGGCAAGGACACACGCGGCGCGGCCGCGTTGCCGGTGAGCAAGGGACGGCGCGTACCGGGACGATGCCGTCAGAAATCCGTCGCGGCGTCAGGGCGCGTCGAACAGGACGCTATGGGCGCCCTTCCGTCGGGCGCATTCGGTCGGGCGGTGACCGGGACGTCCCTCCCCGGTATTCGGACGAAGAGCGCGCCTCAGCCGCTGGTCGTGCGGGTGGCCCCCGTCGGCGTGGCGGTGAGAATGACCGTCCTGCCCCGTGTGGTGGCCACGCACGACGTGCTGGTGGCAACGCCGGTGACCTTCCCCGTCTGGTTCGTTTCCGGAGGAGTCGTGAGCGGGGTGACGGGCTTCGGGGACCGGGACCCGCGGGGAACGTCGACGGTGCCGGCGCCGGTCTCGTTCGTCGCGTCGTCCGGCAGCGCGTCCCCGAGCAGGCCCTCCAGCGTCGCGTCGTCCGCTCCCTCGCCGTCCAAGACCGTGCGGTCCAGGGCCGTGCCGGTCGCAGAGGGGATGTCCGCGCTGCAGGTGCTGCCCCCGACCTCGGAATCCCGCGCCGCCGCCTGGGCGGCGGGGGGACTCGCGGAAAGGGGGCCGCGGGTGGGCGTGATCCTGATCGAGATGGAGCTGTTGGTCAGGGAGAGCACGGCGCCCGGGCCCAGGCGGACGGTGGGGGTGGTGCCGTTGTCCCCCGGCGAGATCGTCAGGTTCGTCAGGGTCAGCCGCACCCCGTCGGCGATGTCGAACATCGACTTGACGGGCTCGGTGCCGGTCCAGGCGATCGTGGCGTTGTTCCCCACGATGTTGGTGTTCTTGGTGACGGTGGGCAGGACCGCGTTCGTGCCCGCGCGCTTGGTGAAGGTGTAGCGGCAGTCCTTGCCGAGCTGGTGATCGCCGCCGGTCTGGAACGCCTGGGCCAGAGCCTGCACGTCGCCCACCTGGTTCGTACAGGCGACGGTCGGGGCTTCGGGCGCGTCGGTCCGGGCCGACGCGGACGGGGCGCCCGGCACCAGCGCCGCGGTCAGGGACGCGGTGACCGCGGCGATCGCCGCCGCGGTCCGGGCCGGGCGCGCCGCCGGCGGCGTCCGGCGGGCGTTCGCCTTGGAGAAGGCGCTGGTCGAGCGCATGTTCTGCCCCTCTGTCGAATGAGCCTGTGCGGCCGGGTACGGCGTACTCCCCTTGATCATTACCCACTGTGCTCAATTACTCACACAGGGTCGAAGGCGGCACGAGGTCAGAGGGCAGGCGAAGTACCTTCCCCGGTGCGATGGCGACTGTCTCCCCAAACGGCCACGATCGCTCAAAGTGACTATTACTCACGCACCGTGTTGAGATGACTCCGTCGGGTAATGAAGACCGTGCAAGCCGACATCGGAACACGGCGCTCAAGGAGCCGGTCCGGTGGAGATACCGAAACCGCGTTGCGCGCTGTCTAACGCGGACGAGAGGGAACAGGTACATGAAAACGCTGCACAAGGTCACCATCATCGGATTCGCCGCCGCCGGTCTGTCGCTGGCCGCTCCCGCCGCCATGGCCGACACCTACCACGGCCAGGGCAGCAAGGCGGCCGGTCCGGGCGGTGCCGCCTCGGTCGGCGTCGTCTCCGGCGCGGTCGACGGCCACGACCACAAGGGCAAGGGCAAGGGCAAGGACAAGGGCGGCGACGCCGACGGCGGCGTCTTCTACGCCAAGAAGGCCCAGACCGCCGGTCCGGGCGGTGCCACGTCGTCCGGGGTGATCAGCGCCGCCGACTGAGGTCGTTCCAGCACCCCTGGATGACCATGAGGCGGTCCCGCCCCTACGGGCGGGGCCGCCTACGCCGTGAGACATTCGCTCCGCCGGAAAGAGATCTCGATGAGCTTCAAGACCGGACGTGCCGTCATCACCACGTGCGTCACCGCCGGGCTGGTCCTGGGACTGCCCGCCGTCGCCCAGGCCGACACCGAGTACGGTCGGTCCTGGATGAAGGCCGACTTCAACGGCAGCCAGCTGCACATCCGCCAGTCCTACGTACGCGACAACGGCGAAGTCGGTTTCAGGGACTCCTACTACACCGCGGGCCCCGGCGGGGCCAGCATCCGCCACGTCTACAGCAAGGCGCGCTGACCTTCTCCGAAGGCCGCGCAACAGGCCCGTGCCCCGGCACCGCCGCCACGGACCGGAGGATCTCCCAGAAGCAAAGAGCCGGGCGCGAGACCTTGAGTCTCGCGCCCGGCTCGGTGTGTCGAACGGTAGCGGCGGTGCCGGATCCGGCACCGCCGCCGGTCGAACGATCAGGAGCGGGCCCGCGGTCGGCGGACGCGCGTGCCGACCAGGGCCGCGGCTCCGGCGGCCAGCGTGCCCAGCCCGGCCAGCACCAGCCAGCCCACCGGGGCTCCGGTGTTGGGCAGCCCCCCGGCCTCGGCCCGTGCGCAGCGCGACGAACCACTGGACGCCTGCCGCTCGTCATTGCCACGGGCGGCCGAACCGGCCGGGCACGAGCACACGCCCTGCCCCTGGCCCGGGCCCTGAGCGGACGACCTGACCATGCCGGGCGGGCACGTGCACGCCTGCTGCCCCTGACCCGAGCCCGGTCCCGAACCCTGGCCCGAGGACCTGACCGTGCCGGGCGGGCAGGGCGCCGGAGCCTGCGGCTCCAGGCGCAGCGGCTGCGCCGAGCGGACGGCGGCGGGCTTCTTCTTCTTGACCTTGGCCCGCCTGGGCGTGTGCGGCTTCTGCACGGTGTGCTTCTTGCGCGGGAGCGACGCCACCGAGTCGGCGGTGACGCTGGGGCGCTTGGGCCGGCCGAGCGACGACTCCTGCGGCTCGGCGGGCTTGGGCCGGGCGACCACCACCGTGGACAGGGCCCGGGCCTTGCGGCCGGCGTAGGACAGGATCGCGGTGTTGGTCAGCCGCGCGCCCGGCCGCGCCCTGTCGGACAGGGTGGCGGAGACCGCGACGTTCCGGGTGGCCCGGTAGCGCACGTTGCTCCAGCGGCAGGTCACCTTGGGGCCGGAGACCCGGCAGCCCGGGGCGTTCACCCGCACGTCCGATAGCTCGTCCGGGAGCCGGTCCTGGAGCCGCACGCCGTAGGCGGGGACGTCGCCGGTGTTGCGCACGGCGATGTTGTAGACGATCCGATCCCCCGGCAGCGGCGTTCGCTTCGAGGCGTGCTTGGACACTTTCAGCCGCGGTGCGGTCGGTGCGCCGTCGGCGGGGACGGCCGCGGCGGCGGCCGCCGGGGCGATGGTCGTCGTCGTGGCCGCGACCATGAAGGCGGCGGCCACACGAGCCTGCGGGCGTCGTATGACGCGCATATTGAAGATCCAATCGTCATGCTCGTGCAGTCGGTACGGCAGGGGGCACCGAACATTCCGCCGAGACTTGTGGTCATCGGGCGGCTACTGGGCGTAATCATGCTGGCCTGCGGCCGGGGGAGCAAGCAGGCGCGCACAGGGATCGGCTCCCAGTCGGAGGGTCCTTCCAGGTGGAGCCGGGTCGCCGCCATGGCGGCGCGGGCCGCGAGCCGGGCCGGGCGCTTGCCGAGAGGCGTCGCGCCGTCGCCGGGGCCACGTCCGTCGCTGGAGCTGTAAAACGGCGCCGTGGTGTGGCCTTTTGGGCGTGCCCGGCGTGCTGAAGGACGGCCATGGCGAGGCAGTGAAGATCGTTAAGAGCGCGAACGAAAACGTGGAAACGGTCAATCGGGACGTAGCTGGGAGAAATGGTTGTCAATTGCTACGCCGTGGATCCGATTCATCACCGCACGTGATTGACCGGGGGGTGTAGAGGGTAATTCATCCATGTCAGCAACCGGCATCTCTGGACGGTGAAATCGTGACGAAGCCGTTGAAGGTCGAGTACCGGCCGGCCACGGACCTCAAAGATCGTTACATCAGCGCCGAGACCAAGATGTGGCACAACATCTTGCTGGTGCTGGCGCTCATCGGCGTGGTCGTTCTGATCGCCAATCTGGCCGCGGACTTCATGCCGATGCGAGGAGCGGTCTTCCTCTACACCGCGGTGATGTTCCTGTTCGTCGTCCTGATGTTCAACCACACGTGGGGACGCCTCGAGCGGTTGATCCGGGACCAGGAGAAGATGCTCTCGATGTACATCGCCTACATGGGGCAGAACGAGGGCGGCTACGCGGCCCACTCTCCGCAGGTGCCCGCCCAGCCCGCACCGCCCCCCGCCCAGCCCGCGGCCCAAGCTCCGCAACCGCGTCCGGACATGCCCGACGGAGCGCCGCCTCAGGCGCCACCGCCCGGCGCCTAGCGCGCGGGAGACGTGACAGCGGTACCTGTTCAAAGCGGCCATGGCCCCGGGACGTTCAGTCCCGGGGCCATGGCCGTTCATGACGCCGGCCTTCGAGCGCGGGCGGATGCTCCCGTCGATGGCTCGCCGCCTCTCGCAGAAGAGCCGCGACAACTGGACGAGCGCAACCCCGGTCGGCGACCGCTCGCAGGCAGCGACCGTGACCGCGCCCAGGACGGGAGCGGCAACGCCGGGGTGGTAGAGGATGGCCTCGGACAGGCGAGCAGACGGTGACGGCGTGCGAGTTCCGTCGCCCGCAAAACCATCCTCTGCCGTATTCGCTCCGCCCTGCCCACCGATCCCTTGGCCAGTCTTTGTCGCGGCACGCCCTGAGGGCCCCTCGGGCTTGGTCGTTTCCCGATGCCCCGCCGAATCGGCCCGCAGGTCATTGCCCTCCGAGTGCGTTCCTCTTTGACTCCGGCTTGCACGGTGGAACGAATGTCCGTTCTGGACTTCACCTTACCACGCCAAAATGGCGGAGCATGTTCTCTTTGACCGTTTCTGCGGCTGCATCGGGCCCGCATAACACATCACGGCACGGGGTATCGCCCTCTTGGATTGCTCGGAACGATTTCACGCCGGCCAGGTGGAGGACAAGCCATGACCGCAGGATGAGCTCGGTACAGTAGCCCTGCTTTCTTGTCCTAGTGCAGAAATGCTATCGAGGAATGAACATGGCCCGTTCTCTTGCCTGGATTCCACTCATGGCGGTCATGGCGCTCAGCGCGGCTGCGACGCCTTCGGGATCCGCCGGAGCACAGACCTCTGGCGAAAAATCCGCCTCCAACCCCGTTCTGGTCGTCGGAGGGTTCCATGCCCAGCAAGCCAAACTGGACGACCTGGTGGCATACCTGAGGAGCCGGGGTTTCCACGCGGAGTCAATGCAGCTGCGGGGCTCTCCCGCGGGAACGGCCCCCATCGCCGAGTCGGCCCGGGCGGTAGCGGAGAAGGCGGCCGATATGCGTGCGCGGAACGGCGCGTCCAGGGTCGACGTCGTCGGCCACTCCATGGGCGGCCTGGCCCAGCGCCACTACATCAAATTCCTCGGCGGGGCGGCGCAGACCGGCACCTATGTGAGCGTCGGCACTCCCGAGAGGGGAGAATGGCTCGGCCTGCTGTGCTCCACGAGTCATCAGGGATGCCGCGACCTGTTGCCGGGCTCCGCCTTCATGAAGAACCTCAACGCTCCTCCGCCCCTTCCGCCGGGACTGCCGGCCTACCACCTCTACAGCGAGCAGGGGACCGGCGAGAAGGAGCCACTGCCCGGAGCGGTCAACACCAGCGTCCAGGCCTTCTGCCCGGGGCGGAAGGTCAAGCACGCCGATGAGCCCTCGGACGGGGCCATGCAAGGTCTCATCGCAGCGGCGCTGCAGGGCCGCCCGCTGACCACCGACTGCTCCAGGTGAACCGCTGAAACGCTCTAGGGGCGAGCTCCGCCGGGACCGCGGAGCACGCCCTTGCCACGTCGACCCGGCCTGCGGCCGAAAAACAGGACGATCACCCTGCAAGGCGCGTCCCGGACACCGAAACCGAACTGACTGGCGGGGTGTCCCGGACACTCCCGCCAAAGGCCGGCCCGACGACTATGTCTCCGGCAACAAGGTCCAGGAGGACGGGACCCCGCTCGACGCAGCGGAGAACTGAGCGTCAATAATAATGACTAAACGCAGCTCCAGGCGTCGTCAAGTATGCGACTGCAGGCGAATCAAAAGCACTCACCTCTTTCTTTGGGCACCGCCTCCATGTCATTAATTAAAAGTGACGCAGGAGAGCCGGCGTAGATCGAAAACATTTGCCGCCAAGCTCGGAACGACTCATTTGAAAGCGGAATGCCGCGCCCTGCGTCAATACAATACATCGACTGCCTAGCACGGCAATAAATAAACAGCCAAGTCCGCATGTCGGTCTGGTGGTCGGGTAGGCGTAACGGCATGAGCGATGACAGAACAGTTTTTGCTCCGCATGCCGCTAAGAAGGCCCTACGGCCTTTCGGGCGTGTATGCGTATCGTTCCTGGCGGTGAGCGGACTCACCTGCGTCCTGGCGAATGCGGGGGAGGCCGCGGACGCGCCGCGCATCAAGAACTCAAGCCGCCAGCTCACCCGCTCACAACTGAAGGCGGCCAAGGCGTATCTGGCTTACCGCGCTCAGGAGGCACAGCAGAAGCGCCGCGCGAAGGCGGCGGTCAAATACGCACTCCGCCAGCGCGGAAAGCCGTACCGGTGGGGTGCGACCGGACCGAACGCCTTCGACTGCTCGGGCTTGACGACGACGGCCTGGCGGCAGGCGGGAGTGAAGTTGCCGCGCGTCACGTACGCGCAGTACAAAGCCGTTCGCCGCAAGGTCGGATTCACCACGCTGCTTCCCGGCGACCTGGTCTTCTTCAATGGAAGGGGGCATGTAGGCATCTACGTCGGAAACCGTCGTTTCGTCCACGCCCCACGGCGGGGCACGACCATCCGCGTCGACGCGCTCAAGGGATACCGCAAGAGGTCCTTCTCCGGAGCGGTGCGCCCGGCGGCGCCCCTCGCCCGCACCTGGCCTGACACGATCAAGAAACTGGCCCGCCAGGAAGCCCGGACGGAACCGGAGAAGAAGGCCGCCCAGCCCGAGAAGCCCCGGCCCGACGGCCAGGCCGACGAGCCGCAGCCGAGCCCGACGCATCCCGACCTCGTTCCCGCGCAGCTGCCCATGGCGGGGGTCGGATGACGAAGACGCCAGGAGCAGGCGCTCCGCGCCGGGAACCGCACAGCCGTCCGGCAGGCTGAGGCCGGCAAGCTGATGGGAGACCCCACAGCCAACAGGGACCGTCTCTGCGAGCCTGCGGCGCCAACGGTGCCATGACTCTGGCGCGCACGACTCCCATATCGGTCATCCAGGACGGCCAGTACGTGATGAACGCCAGGGTGGACGGGGACAACGGCGGCGCCCGACCCGCTCAGCGGGACTCCCTGACAAGGGAGGCCCAAGCCGCTCGTCACAACCAGAACCGGCCATAGGAACGAGGACCCCAGGGGCTCCGGGCGGCTCACTGTGCAGAACCGCCCGGAGCCCCGCGAGCGCCCAGCGGCTGCGTAAGGTCGCCCACTGGGACAGCACGACCTCGGAGGGCCGAAAGGCATCAATCTCTGCACCGTGATCAACGCCGACGGCCCCGAACCACCGCCGCGCCGTAGGCCCGACAACGAGCCCGAGCCGACCACCACAGCTGCTCGTGCGATCGTCAAGGTCGACCGCACGAGCGCACCACCGTCAGCATCGTCGCCCGCAGACCCTGGCCGTCCACCGGCTACACGCCATGGCCACCGCCCAGGACGCCATCGCATCTGCCGCCGAGCCCGCCGGACAGTTGCGCCGCCGTGATGCTGAACTGGGCGATGACGGCCCACCGCTGCGAGCCGGTCGCCCTCAACCTCGCCGAGGTCGAGCACGCCTGAAAGATCACCATCCGCGACTCGACCACTGGACCGAACGCCCATGCACGACGTCGGCTCTGACGGCCCGACCCAAGGATCAGAAGCGTGTCTTCGCATCGACCTCGGCCACCCGACGGATTTGATCAGGATCCACACCCACCGCGCCGCGCAGGTCTGCGCCGGTCAGATCCGCGTAGCGAAGGTTCGCGCCCGCCAGGTTCACGGTACGCAGGTTCGTGTTGCGCAGGTTCGCCTGGGTCAGGTCCGTGCGGCCTAGATCCGTGCGGCTCAGGTTCTTGTTGTGGAGATCGATGTTGCGCAGATCGACCTTGGCGCCGGCCGGCAGTTCGACTCGCGCGATGACCGTCAGGGCCGATTCGACGTCCACCGCCAGCCGGGTGCTGTCCGGGCCGGCAGGCGGTCTGTCCTGGGCGTGGCTGCGGATGTAGGCGGCCAAGACCTCGATGATGGTGCGGCGGTCCTTGGCCGAGTCGGCCATCAGGCGCTCCAGCGCGTAGATACCGCCCATGCGAACCTCGGGTTTGCCGGATCCGAGTTGCTCGATGGCCTGGTGTAGCGGTCGGTGACCTGGCCCTGCCGGGTGACGTCCAGCGTGCGGGCGGTGTACAGCAGACCGGCGGCGGTGAACACCACGCCCACGATCACCACCAGCCCGGTCACCGACTGCATCAGCGCCTGCCGGGCGCTGTTGACCGCCTCCACCCGCTCGGCCGCCGTCAACGACGCCCGCTCACCCGCGGTCAACTCGGCGCGCTCGCCCGCCAGCCGCCGCGCCCCCGGCACCAGCAGCCCCCACAACACCAGCACCGCCGCACCGACCACCGCACCCCCGGCCAGCGCCCACCTCACCAGGCCTTCCGATGCCCACTGCACCGCCGCCCACGCCGCGGCCGGCACCGCCAGCGCCAGCAACGTCGCCACCACTTCCGACACCCTCGGCCGCTGCATGGCCACCCCTTCGACGCAAAGCCCGATCGCGTCCTGGCAGCAGTGAGAGCCTCCTGGCCCACTGCGTCGGTTCACCAACGACCGTGACGTGATGAGCGGAAGTCAGAACTGTGATCGGATCGAACGTCGTTCAGGTCCTGGGTGATCTCGGCCGAGCGGTCGTGCAGTCAGGCTCTCTCCGGTAGTAGCGGCCGCAGTCGAAACCGCGTGCATTCATCGGTGCGTGCTACCGCCTGGATCTGCTCGGGCGTCAGCCCGTACACATACGTCAAGTCTGCGCCACGCAGGTCTGCACGGCGCAGATTCGCGCCGGAAAGGTCTACCTCGGTCAGACCCGCACCGGCCGGATTCGCTCTGCGCAACCCGGCATCGGCTAGAGCCGCGCCGTACAGGCCCGTGCGGGCCAGCTTCAGGCCGCGCAGGCTTGCGCGGGTCAGCTTCGCTTCGTGCAGGTCCGTGCAAGATCGAGTCACGGAGGTACGCGCTGCTCAGCTCCGCGTAGCGCAAGGCCGCATCGTGTAGGTTCCCGCTCCCGGGTGTCGTCCTTCCAGTCCAGGCCGACCGTCCCGTCGGCCTCGTTCACCCACCAGTGGCCGGGTCGCGCGATTGAGGAGGTGGGGACCTCGTCGGGGAGCGCCCCACCTTGGCGCGTATGGCGTGCACCGCGGACCAGAGCTCACCGAACCGTTGCTCGTGTCGGGTGATGTCCACGGCGGTGCGAGGAGCCCCGCTGCGGTCCCAGCCGACCTGCTTGAGCAGGACCATCGTGTTCCCTTTCTGGGGAATCGGCCGGGCCGTGCCCGATCGGCTTCACCACGATCCCAGGGGGCAAATAGGAAGGCAGTAGGGCCGTTGCCGCAGCCCGAGCACGCGTGCCGATGGGATGCACTCACGAGGCGGGGTCGATCGATGCCGATCCATGGCCGACCTGTCCTCGAAACAACCGAACGGACCTGATGAGTTCGTGGTCCGCGGCCGGTCCAAGCTCGTGACACCCGAGGAAAGGACACCCGCCATGTCAGAGCTTCTCGTCGACTTCATCACCTCCCTCGACGGCTACGCGTCGGGAGAGGGCTGGCCCGGGTTCTGGGGCCTCGAGGGGCCGGAGTACCTCGCGTGGCTCGGCGAGCAGCCCGAGGTCACCTACCTCATGGGGGCGAACACCTACCGCCTGATGTCAGGCTTCGCCGCGGGCGAGGTCCCGGATGGCCAAGACGCGTTCAGGGAGGAGGAAGAGGCGTCCGTCGACGAGCTCACGCGAGCGTCCAAGGTGGTGTTCTCCTCCTCGCTCGAGGAGCCGCTGACGTGGGCCAACTCCACGCTCGTCCGCGACGACGCCGTCGAGACGGTCCGCGCCATGAAGGAGAACGGCTCGGGGCTCCTCAGCACGATCGGCAGCCTCAGCCTGTGCCGGTCCCTGCTGCGGGCCGGACTCGTCGACCGCTTCCGGGTCGGGATCTTCCCGGTGATCACCGGGGCCACGGGCGCAGAACGCATCTACGACGGCTACCCCGACGTCGCCCTCGAGATGACCGAGCACCGGACCTTCGACGGCCGCATCCAGCTGGTCGAGTACAAGCCGCGCGTGCTCGACCACCCGCCGCTCGGCGCCCCTGCGTGACGTCGCCTCGCCCACAGGCGTCGAACGCCACCGCCCGTCGCCTCTTCCACCGGTCGAACCGATCGCGGTCGTCACGTACCTGGCGCCTGAGCCGACCGAAGCGGTGATGGAGCTCGGCGCCGGGACGATGTGGGACGCCTACTTCGCGCCCGGACCTCTACACCGCAGTGCGCACGCCGCCCGTGCCCACCGAGCCGCTGGCACGCCGACCTGCCGCGCGAACACCCTCCCCAATGGCATGTCGGCCGAGCAGTTCGAGCGTGATGGATGGAAAGCGATTGGGTGCAGTACGGACTAGGGCCTGTTCGTAGTCCTGATCAGGGTTGCTGGTCACGATCGGGTGACTTGCTGTTGCCGGAGGGTGAGCACGCGGTACCTCCATTGCATGACGCGCGGTGATGTGACCGATGCCGAATGGGAACTGATCGAGCCGTACCTTCCGTTGGGTGCCTCCGGGCCCATCCCTGACCTGCGCAATCAGTTCAACGCAGTGATGTGGAGGTTCCGGACCGGCAGCCCGTGGCGGGACGTGCCCGACGCCTACGGCAACTGGTCGACGATCTATGACCGGTTCCACCTCTGGGCGCGCCGGGGAGTTTTCGAGAACCTGATGAACGGGGTGATCGGTGAGGCCGCGGCCCGCGGCGAGGTCGACCTGGACCTGGTCAGCGTGGACTCCACGGTGTCTCGCGCGCATCACCACGCCGCCGGGATGGTGGTGGCGCCGGAACGGCTGGAGGAACTGCAGCGGGCGGTGGCCGCGGAAAAGGGGCTGCGCCACAAGGACAAACCGGACCGGTGAACCGGCAGCCCGACGACCGGTCCGCCCCGGAGCGGGAGCAGCGCCGCCAGATGAGCCGACGCCGCAAGGCCCGGCTGAAAGCCGCTGAGCTGGGCCGGTCGCGGGGCGGGCTGACCAGCAAGATCCACCTGTCGGCCGACCGCCGCTGCCGTCCGCTGTCGCTGGTCCTGTCTCCTGGACAGGCCGCCGACAGCCCCCGCTTCATTCCCGTCATGGACAAGATCAAGGTGCGCGGGCCGGTCGGCCGTCCTCGCACCCGGCCTCGTGCCGCCGCCGGCGACAAGGCCTACTCCTCCCGCGCCAATCGTGCCTACCTGCGCAGACGCCACATCAAGGCGGTGATCCCAGAGAAGGCCGACCAGGCCGCCAACCGCAAGAAGAAGGGACGCTCGGGCGGCCGCCCGGTCAGCCACGACACCGAGCTCTACAAAGAGCGCAACACCGTCGAACGCTGCATCAACAAGTTCAAGGAATGGAGAGGGATCGCCACCCGCTACGACAAGACGCCCGACAGTTACCTCGCAGGACTCCACCTGCGCGGATGCATCATCTGGCTACGCAGCCTGCCAGCCCTCCCATGATCTGAACTACGAACAGGCCCTAAGGGAGCCTGTGACCTGTGCAGTTTCGTCCCTGAGAACGTACTGCACCCGAACTTGAACGGGTCATTCACCCAGGGCCGCCCACCGGTCCAGCGGGTCCAGCGCGACCGCGTTCATCACCACGCGCATCAGCTCGCGGTAGACGGTGTACTGGCCGAGGTCCAGGACCACGTCCTCGGCCGGGTCGATGGCGGCGACCTGGTCCAGCAGAGCCTGGGCCTCCCTCCGGCGGGGCTCGGTGCTGACCTGGACCAGCAGGGCCAGCGACCGGGCCAGGCCGATCATGTGGGCGGTGGCGTCGCCGGGGGTTGGATCGAGGTGTCGACAACGTCCATCCGCCCGGCGAGGTCGTGGTCACTATGCGCCCGCCCCCCCGTGTTCGCCAACGCCTCGGCCGAAGTGATCGAGCAGGTCCACGCGGAGGGCTGGGCGGCTCAGCCGGATTCCGCGAGCAGGTGAACGACACCGGCCGGGTTCTTGATCCAGTGGGTTCGGGATTCGAGGTCGTGCAGTGGTTCGACCTCGTCGCACGGGCGGATGCCGGTGTCGGCCAGTAGGGCCGTCGCCGCGTCCAGGTCATCGGTGTGGAGTTGCAACCACAGGTCGGGCTGGCTGTAGTTGTCGACGCAGTCCAGCCACAGCGTGTTAGCGCCGAACCGCACCGAATGAGTTCTTGAGACGGTCGGGGCGTAGGAAACGTCCTCCTCTTTGACCTCGAAGCCCAGAGTGTCGCGGTAGAAGGCCACGGTGGCCTCGTACTGCGCCTTGGGGATCTTCATGGCGATGTTCAGGCCGGCGGTGAACTCAGGCTGGTTCATTGTCAGGTGCTCCTTATCGGGTGTCGGGTCGCGGTGGCGTCCAGTGCGCATTCCAGCGCGGCCAGCCGGTCATCCCACCTGTTGGCGAGCGTGGCCAGCCAGACCTGGGCCGCGCGGACGGGGGCTGGGTCCAACCGGTGGGGGTGGCGGCGGCCGACCGGTTCACCGGAGCGGATCAGGCCCGCTTCGGTGAGCTGGTCGAGGTGCTTGGCCACTGCCTGCCGACTTATCGGCAGCCGTCGCGCCAGATCAGTGACTGTTGCAGGTCCGGCGCGGGAGAGTTCGTCCAGCAGCATCCACCGGGTCGGGTCGGTGAGCGCCGCGAACACCGCGACGGCCTGCTCCTGTGAGTCAGATGGCCGCATTGAGGTGGGACTCCAGGCCGCCGAGTTCTGCGTCCCATCCCTGGCTGTTGGCCTTGCGGGCGGACAGGGAAGGATCGTCGGCGACCTGCGTGAACCCGCTCTCCGCCAGACGCAGCCGGGTCCCGTCCGCTACGGGCTCCGGGGTGAAGGTCATCAGCGTCGGAGGCGCGTCGCCCCTCGGTCAGCCCTCGATTGGCCACCTGAACTCCAAACGGTGTGGTGGATCGACGATCGGGATCGTGGCGACGGACTCTCCGCAACCACACCCACTCCTTCGCAACCCTTGAGTTGCCATCATTATTGCAACCTACTGGTTGCGATAGATGTCCCGCAAGGCCGGCACGGAACGCGCGATCGCTCTACGGCAGGCCAACCGTCAACCATGGCTCGTCCATCCGAGTCGAACCACGCCCGGCACTTTCCCTGTCCGCCTCCACCAGCACCTCAGCGTGTCCATGAGCAATCGGCACGGTGACGGTGACTCGCTGCGCCTGGCGCACACCAGGCAGCCCCAACGTCTATCCCGCTGATGCCGTGCTGTCGCTGCCTGCGGGGCGGCACTCGCACGGGCTGGCCAAGCTGGCGGTCATCGAGGCGGTGCGCGGGTCGTTCGACGGGGCACTGATCGCGATCAGATCGCGGTGCGGCCCGGTGATTGCCAAACCGCAACTGCTGAGCCTGGTCCAACGGGCGGCGACCGACATCGACGCCTTCGCCGCCCAGCAGACGCCGCTCCCGCGGACCGCCGAGGAACTGCTGGTCCTCAGCATTGACGGCAAGGGAGTGGTGATGCGTCCCGAAGGGCTGCGCCCGGCCACCGCGCAGGCCGCCGCCCGCGCCAGCCGCACCTTCCGCACTCGTCTGGCGGCCGGAGAGAAGCCATGCCGCAAGCAAATGGCGACCTTGGGCGTGGTCTACGACGCACTCCCGGCCCCACGCCGCCCCCACGACGTGATCGCCCCGCCCGGCGGCCGCGCCCTAGAGGAGAGGCGGCGTCGGCTGCGGCCGGGGCCACGAGCGAGGCGCAAGTGGTTGTGCGGGTCGGTGATGGCCGAGCCGGACCAGGTGGTGCGGCAGGTGTTAGGCCCGCGACCCCACCTGCGCCCGCACCTGGGTGGTGCTGGTGGACGGAGCCCGTCACCACCTCGACCTGATCCAGACCGAGGCCCGCCGCTGCGGCGTGCAGATCCACATCGTGCTGGATGTGGTGCACGTGCTGGAAAAGCTCTGGGACGCCTCCTGGGATGTGCACCGCGCCGGCGACCCGGCCGCCGAAGACTGGGTCGCCACCCGCGCCCTGGCGCTGCTGGCCGGGAACCTCGACCACGTGCTCACCACGCTGAACGCCGAGGCCACCGCGCTTCCTCTCCACCGCTGCCGGGCGCTGAAGGCGGCCATCCGCTACCTGACCAACAACGCCGACCACCTGCGCTACGACGAGGCTCTCGAACGGGGCTGGCCGATCGCCACCGGGGTGATCGAAGGGGCCGTCCGCTACATCGTGGGCGACCGCCTGGACATCACCGGCGCCCGCTGGGGCCTGACCGGAGCCGAAGCTGTACTGAAACTTCGCATTCTGATCGCCAATGAGGGCCTTGGCGCCTACTGGTGTCATCACCTCGAACGCGAACACCAGCGCGTCCACCGCAGCTCTTATCCGGCGAAGTACGGCCTCACGGTTTGATCGGATCAGCCACCCGGCATATACCGTGTCCTGGAAAACCGCGTCAGCCTGGCATTATGCCTGCATGGCAGTCTGGGAGCACGACGACAAGCTCTACGAGGTGACCTCCTTCTACAACCCCGTAGACGCATGGTGCTATGAGTTGGTAGGACTGACCGGCGCGCCCGGAACCGGGCCTTATCTCGCCGTTGTCATCCCTGATGCCACACCAGACGAAGATTCCTTCACTCCCAAGCAGGCCGAGCACGTGGAAGTGATGCTCGCCGATGGCCAGACCCCCTGGCCCATCCTGAACCGATTGATGGATCTGGTCAGGTAGTCCGGCGATATCGTCCCCCACCCCGAACCAGCCTCGGACATCGGCGTCTTGACCGGGACCATCAGCGCCTGGCAGTTCGCTGCTCGAAGATTCGAGGTGAACTCGTTCCACCACAGCGATCAGGATGCCTGGTGCTACGAGTTGTATGAAGTTGACTCGGGAGCCGTTGAGAACAACTACGTCGAGGTACTGATCCCAGATATTCAGCCGGCCTGCGGCCCGTTCGTGCCCTCGGCAGCAGACCAGGTGACGTTCACCGCCCATGGCACGTGGACAGTGCCATGGCCGGTCTTCCGACACCTTCTCGATGTTATCCAGGAAGCAGGCGACATCGTCGGCACAGGGACGGACACGACACGAACGCAGTAGCGCACCTGACCCGTTGGCGAGAGGCCTGCGCGGTCGGCAGGCCGTCGAGGTGGTCGGTCGTGTCCGGTTCCAGGCGACCGTACAGGTTGAGATGGCCCCGAACAGGCCACGCAGGTCCTCGGGCGTGAGCCGGGCCCGGAGCGTGAGGTCGTCGCCCAGAACGATCTAACCAGGTGGGTGTCGAGGTAGGCGATCGTCGCTTGGACCAGATGCAGGGCCATCGCCGACACCTCGACGTGCTCTCGGTCGTCAGAAGAACCCGTCACAGGTCCGGGCAGCAGCTTGAACTGCCGGGGGCTGTCGGCCAGCGTCATCAGTTCGGCAGCGTTGCGCGTGGGCCACTTGAGTCGTACGCAGACAGCAGTGGGGCCGGGACCGTGCGCTCCCGGCCCCACCTGTGACCAGGCTGAACGTTGTCTATCCGGAACCCGGGAGTTGGTCGGTCGGATCCGGACCTGACGGGCCTGGAGCCCGCGGTCCGTGGAGGGGCCGCGGGCCGGGCGCGGTCAGCGTCGGCGAGGTCCGGCTTGCGCGCGTGCCTCGGCGGCGTCCAGGTCGGCTGCGTCGGTCAGGGTCGCGTTGTCCTCGTAGGTGACCGAATCCGGGACGGCGTCGCTGCCGACCGGGTCGGCGTCCCACACGTTGCCGCGGTAGACCACGTTGTCCAGCGGCGGGTGGACGTGCAGCACGGCGGTGTTGTCGGCGCGCCGCACCACGTTGTCCGCCACCGTCACCCACGCCGCGCCGTAGTCGGTGTAGAGGGCGAAGTTGTACGGGGTGCGGGTGTCGGTGACGACGTTGCCGCGCACCACCGCCCCGTCCTCGTGCGATTCGCCCTGCGGCCCGGACACGTAGATGCCGCCGCCGTCGGCCAGCACGCCCATCGCGCCGGTGACATGGTTGTGCAGGATGCGCGTGCCCTTCGCCGGGCCGCCCACGATGCCGCAGTGCGGGACGTCGTCCACGCGGTTGTGCGCGACCGTGCAGTCCACCGTGTTGAGGAGGGCGATACCGGGCGAGCCCGAGTGGTCGAGCCCGACGCGCTGGACCTCGTTGTCCTCGACCACCGCCCGGTGGGCGCCGGTCAGGGTGACGGCGCCGGCGGCGAGGGTGTCGAACCGGCACCCGCGCACCACGGTGTCCGCGCCACCGGTGACGCCGAGCGCGGTCGAGCCCAGGCGGGTGAAGCGGCAGTCCTCGAACCGGATGCCGGTGGTGTCGACCAGGGACGTGCACGCGGGGACCGTCTCCGGCTCGCCGGTGACGGTCAGCCAGGACTGGCCCTCCACGATGACGACGGTGTCGATCCGGCCGCCGTCGTGGAAGCCGCTGCCGTGGTAGTGCAGGAAGCCCCGGTCGCCGGTCGGGCGCAGCCAGGTCGTGTCGGCGAAGGTCAGGCCGCGGAAGGAGATGCCGCGGGCCCCCGTCGCCACCAGCAGGGTGTCTCGTTCCGGTGCGACGACCCGGGTGGTGATGGGGTCCTCGCCGGTGCGCGGGAGGTAGTGCAGGACGTGCTCGCCGGGACGGGAGCGGTCCAGGGCGAACGTGCCCGGTTCGGTGAGGAAGGACGGGTCGTTCTCCACGCGGGTCGGCAGGCCGGGGCCGGAGGAGGTCTGGCCGTCCCAGGAGGAGTTGTAGAGCTCCCGGGCCCAGGAGAAGGCGGGCTGCTTCATGGTGATCGTGCCGTCCGCGACCGACTCGACCGCGAGCCGGGCCTCGGTCCACGGGTAGACGCCCCGGTGGACGAACTCGACACCCGCTCGCCAGTCGAGGCGAGCATCCGTGACGTAACCCGACTCGTTTTCACTCACTTCGCCCGGGATCCCGTCGATGGCGGCCCGGTCGACGTGCCGGCCGTCGACGGTGAGGTGGCGGGTGTCGAGCGTGCCGACGTCGGCGACCCAGACGCCGTCACCGCCCACCCGCCAGCCGGTGATCACCCGTCCGCCGGTGATCACCACCTCGTCCTGTGCGGGCGTGCCGAACCCGTTCGCCTGGTAGATGATCCGGGCGCCTTCCCGCGCGGAGTCCTCCTCGGTGAACTCCCACGGCCCGGGGTAGGCGCCCGCCCGCACGTGGACGATCACGTCGCCCGCCGCCTCCCGGGCCGCCCTCCGCGCCCGGTCGATCGTGGCGAAGGGCTGTTCCGGGGTGCCGGGGGCGTTGTCGTCGCCGTCGAGGGCCACGTGAACTTCGGTTGTGTATGCCATAAACACGTTTATACTATAAAAAGGAGGTGTTGGGTGGCGCAGGACAACGAGCGGGTCGAACTGCTGTGGCGCGACGAGGACGCGCGGCCGGGGTTGAGCCCGGACCGGGTGGTGGCCGCCGCGGTGGAGGTCGCCGACGCGGAGGGCCTGGCGGGCCTGTCCATGCGCAAGGTCGCCGAGCGCCTGGGCTTCACCACGATGTCGCTGTACCGGCACGTGCCCAGCCGTGAGCACCTGGTCGACCTCATGCGCGACGCCGTCCTGGACGCGCCCGCGCCCGACGACACCGGCGCACCGTGGCGCGAGCGCCTGGAGACGGCCGTCCGGCACGGCTGGGAACTGCGCAAACGCCACCCATGGCTGGCCGAGGAGCGCAGCACGCGACACCTCCCGGGGCCGAACGCGCTGGCGCACTACGAGCACCTGCTGAGCATCCTGGCGAGCACTCCCCTGCCGCCGGCGGAGGTCGTGGCGGCGGCGGGCCTGCTCGGCCGCTTCCTCGACACCGAGGCCCTGGCGCTGGTCGAGGCGGCGCGCGCCGAGCGGGACAGCGGGGTGAGCGACGCGGAGTTCTGGGGCGCGCGCGACGGGCTCTGGTCGCGGATGAGCCGCTACCCGACCCTCACCGCGCTGTGGGAGACGGGCGGTTTCGAGCAGCCGGACCCGTTCGAATACGGTCTGGCGCTCCTGCTCGACGGCGTCGAATTGCGCATCGCACAGCGTGAGGGAACGCGTGACGAAACCTGCGCGATGTGCGGCGGGCCGGTCGAGCAACCCGCTTCGGGCCGTCCGCGCACCTACTGCTCGCGGAGTTGCCAACAACGCGCCTACCGCAGCCGGAAGCGCTGACAGCATCGGCATCACGTCGGCATGGTCAGGCGCACCGTGCGGTCGACCCAACCGTCCAGCAGTGTCGTGCCGGGTGCGGTACTTCAGCAGCCGCGTGGGACCGCGCTTGCCCGCCACCAACTCCAGCTCGTCCATCCCAACCGGTTGCCCGCCCATGGGGCCGAATCACCACGGAATCGACAGCTCGGACGAGGCCCTGATCAGTCTGCGACGATCGATCCACTTTGAGGCTCACCGCATGGACCCGAGCGCCGGGCCGTATTGAGCAGGGTCGGGATCCAGGAGGCGGGGAACGGCCCAGGGCGTGGTGCCCTGGGCCGTTGGTCGGAGGCGGTGTGGCGGTCTTCAGGCGGCGGTGACGGCGGCCAGGGCGATGGCGGAGCTGGCGAAGACGATGGTGTTGCGGATGTAGGTCTGGGCGCGGACCCAGGAGGGGAAGGCGTTCTCGGCGGCCTTGAGGAACGGGGCGACGTCGACGCGGGCCAGTTCGGGGTCGCCCTTGCGGCGGAAGGCGGCCTGGACGGAGGCGACGGCGGTGAGGTTGCTGTAGACGATCCCGGCGTTCAGCAGCAGGACCAGCGAGGAGAAGATCCAGGTCAGCGGCTGGGCCAGGCCGACACCGGTGAGGTTGAGCGCGGCGGTGGTGATCATGACGGCGGCGACGGTGACGGGGGCGGCGGTCTCGTGGCCGCCGGCGTCGAAGCGGAGCCTGTTCTCCTCCAGCACCTGGGGGCGGACGTTCTGGCGCTGGAGCTCGGCGACGGCGGCGGCCTTGGCGGCGGGGCCGAAGCGGTGGCGGACGATCGGGATGCTGACGAAGGCGGCGGCGACGAGCAGCTGCATGATGGCGGCAAGGGTGTGCATCGGGGGGACCTCCAGCAGTCTTGTACTAAGTTCAAGTCCGTCTGGGCATGACTCTAACCATCGACTTGAACTAAGTGCAAGACCAACTTGAACTTAGTTAAAGCAGCTGCGTACGCTGCCCCCATGCCACGCGACACCCTCACCCGAGACCAGATAGTCGACGCCGCCGTCGACCTCATGGACACCGAAGGCCTGGAGGGCCTGAACATGCGCGCCCTGGGCAAACGGCTCAACGCCGCCGCCACGGCCGTGTACTGGCACGTGCAGAGCAAGGACAACCTCGTCGTGCTCGCCACCGACCGGGTCTGGGGCGAGCTCACACTGCCCGCCCCGGACCCGTCCGGCTGGCGCGGCGCGGCCACCACCATGGCCACCGACCTGCACGCCATGTTCACCCGACACCCCTGGCTGGTGCAGGTCCTGGCCGCCCACCCGGTCTACGGACGCGGCAAGGCCCGCCACGACGACCACCACCTGGCCCTCTACGAAACCGCCGGCTTCACCCCCGCCCAAGCCGACCAGGCCACCGCCGCGGTGTTCACCTACGTCCTCGGCAACGCCGCCGGCACCGCCGCGACCGCCGCACTCACCCGCAAACTCGCCACCGCCTCCGCCACCACGCAGCGACAGTGGCAGGACGCCATGGCCAAGGCCCAGCAGATCGCCATGGACTACCCACGCCTGCGGACCCGCCTGCGGTCCCCGGCAGCGGGCGACTACGCCGGCGTCCCGGACAACACGTTCGAGAACGGGCTCCAGGCCCTCCTGGACGGCCTGGAGCAACAACGCACCCGATAACGGGGAACGCCCCGACCCTCGAAGGCGATCTGGAAGGCGTCCAGGGGCGCCTTCCAGAGGCGGGCGATGTTGATCAGCTTCGCAGGCGCCCAGTCCGCAGGCAGCAAGATCGACTTCATGAACGCCCACTTCGCTCCCGATACCGTCGACTTCGCCGTGGCGGTCGAGCGGCGGCCGGCATGGTCACCAACATCACCGCCAACGCCCCCACCGAGGACGGCGCTGGCTGGACCAACGGCGTCGCCTAGAGTCAGGTCAAGGCCTACGCCCTGTGCACCTCTCCGTCCTAGACCGCACCTACTGGGGATACGGGGCCCGAGTCGAATCCTTGCTGGCGTACGCCAGCCACACCCCAAGTAGCAGGTGACGGCAGACCGTCAGTTGCGGCGGAGTTGGTCGGCCGGCTCGTCGAACGTGGCGGCATCGTCAGGGTCCAACAGGATGGGGGACTTGCTAGGCTCACCCGGCTCCTCGCCCTGCTCTTTGCCCTCATCATCGTCTTGTGACGGCACGCCGTCATGACGGTCTGCCGTCATGGAGGGCTTGCGTCGGCGGGTCTTGCGCCGGGGGGGCGGCCTTGAGGGCGCGGAGGTTTCAGGGGAGGCGAAGCGGTCGCGGAGGCCGGCGACCAGGCCGTCCAGGTCCACCGGGATGACCACGCCCTCGGCCCACAGCAGGGCGTTGCCGGTGGTGATGTCCAGCTTCGGCGGGCAGTCCACCGAGCAGATGTCGTAGTCGTCCTCGACCTGCTCCAGCGCGCGGCCCGGCTGCTCCTGAAGTGTCTCTACAACTGGGTTCCCCCACGGCGGCGGCCTCGCAAGTCCACCCCGTACTCGATCAGCAGGCGATGGATGAAGCCGTAGCTGCGACCGCTTGCTGCAGCAAGAGCCCGAACGCTTTCACCTTCGTTGTAACGGCGTGCCAGTTCAGCGGCAAGTCGGTCCCGACTACTCACAGCCGCACGTCGATGCTTCTTTGTCACCGATGTGGAGGCCGGAGGATACGGGGTGGGGAGATGACCATGCCGCCGCCTAAGAACTCCTGACAAAATGATCACTATGGTCTCGTCTGAGACGGGATGGCGGTTCGATCGTCTTCCGTGATGGCGGGTGAACAACCGTCGTGGATCGTGCACGGCAGCTTGTGGGATCTGAAACACGCCCTCGCGGCCCCCACCATCAGGGGGCTTCGCCCGCAGGTCGGTCCGTCGGCGCGGCGAGCAGTTCGTCCATGACAACCGAACCACTGAGACGCGTCCGTTCGTCCAGTTCGGTCTTGATGGTGTCTGCCACGCGCGCGGACAGCTCGTCCCGTACGGCTGCATCCTGGAGTGGAGCGCGCACCTTGTCGAACGCGGCCTCTGCGAGCGAGCGCACAAGCGCCTGTGCAAGGGGCTCCGACAGGGTCGGAAGTGCGTCGATCCAGCCTTCCTGTTGAGTGATCGAGGCGTTCCTGCACAGCGTGACCAGCCCCCGATGCATCTTGTTGGCCATCCTGTTCTGGTGGTTCCAGCTTCGATCCGAGATCTTCACACCGACCCGTACGTAGAAAGCGAACGCCTCGTCCAGACGGCCGGATTCGGCGAGCCGCTGGAGTGGGAGACGCAGCCATGCCTGGGTGTCGCGTTCGGCCTGTCCGCCGGTGGCGAGCTCCAGCAAGTCCTCCAGGGATTCCTCCGTCAGCGGACCGACCTGGGCGAGCGCGATGACGAGCGCGTGCCGTGCGGCCTTGCCTGTGCCCTCGTCGTCGGAATCGATCAGCTCGCGGAGCAGGCCGGTGACCTTGGCCAGCGGGAGGCGGCCGCGGCCGGCCTGCTGGCCCATGAGCCGTAGGATGTTCTGTTTGGCCGTGAGGACCTCAGCCTTCTTCCAGTCGGCCCGCAGATCGTCGAACGTGACGGCGGGCAGGACCTCGTGAGCATCGAGCGCCAGTCTCAGGTTCACCGCGTCGCGCTGGGCGCTGCCTCCGCAGGCGAACAGGCGGCGGAGCATCGCGTCGACCTCGGTCTGGTGGTGGAGCAGGTGAGAGGTCAGTCCGTCAGCATGTCGACGGATCGCTTCGGTTATCGGGACGCAGACTCGCCAGGCCTCGCAGATCTTCAGCGCCGACGGGAGCAGTTCGGGATGCAGGCCGAGGCTCGCGGTCAGCGCGAACGTGATGGATCCGCGATTGTGCTCCGTGACGGTCTCGGGGGCCGACTCGATGGCGGCCAGCGCTGCCAGCGCGATCGGATGTCCGCCAACCGCCGCAGGGACGACGAACGCGATCATTCCCCACGGGTGGATCCACATCTCCGTCTCGCGCAGTTTCGGGACATCGGCGAGCAGCGCGGCCAACCGGTCAGGTGCGAACCGGGCGCCATTGATCGCGGTACGGGACACCGAGGCCCGCAGCGTCGCGGGGTCGTCGGTGCGAGCCGGGTCAGCGGGCAGTCCGGTCAGCGCATCCAGGACCAGGGCGCGGGCGCGTGCACCGGCCGGGCCGTCGCTTCTGATCAGCGGGACCAGGAACGACCCGGGCAGCTCCAGCATCGGCAGCCCATAGCCGGTCACCGGAAAGATCTCGTCGAGCGTCGCTCCGATCAGCGCGTCGTCGTGCGGTATCTCGGCCAGTGCGAGGGCGATGCCCATCAGCCGTATCTGGGTACTCAGCCTTGCCTGGGGATGAGCGGCCAGTTCGTGCCGGACGTCGACGACCAGGTCCTGCCACTGCTCGGCGTGCGCGTCGGGGCCGCCGAGCCCATATCTGTCACGCCACTGGAGCGCGCGCAGCCGTCCGGCCGCCAGCCGGACGGACTCGACCTCTTGTCCCCCGTTGAGCTCCTGCGCATCGACGGTCGCGGCGACGAAACGGTCAGCGAACACACCGAACCGGTCCCATCGGTCAGCAACGATCTCCAGGATCGCCACCGCCAGCGCACGTCGGTTGGCCCGCCGACAACCAGCCTTGAACAACGTCAGAAGTTGCTCTGCGCTCCACTCGGCGTCGACCTCGGCGAGCAGTCCCAGCGTGCGGGGCAGAGCGCGCTGGCTCAACAGCAGATCGCCTCCAACCGCGGCGACGTGCTCGACACAACTCAAGCCCGTCCCCCGACCGGCGTCCGGGTCCGGAGCGATGAGGAAGTCCTTGACGGCCTGCCCATGCTGGACGGCGAACCGCTCCAGCGCGTTCAGCACCGCCTCGACGCACTCCTTCTCTCCCCCCGGTCGTGCGCCGCGCCGCCACACGCGGCGAAGCAGCGCCAACGTCGCGCCGATCCGCACGCTGCCCACTCTGGGCGTCAGTTCGACGTAACGCGCGACGGTCTTCGATGAGGCGCGCTCCAGCAGCTCGGAGACGTCCGCGTCACTGTCGGGATGATGCGCCGCGACGACGAGCGCGATCGACTGAAGGTTCACCGAGTTCGAGACCGACAGCGTCGTCAACGCCGCCGAGACGTCGGTCCGCAGCAGGGGGTTCTCCTGCCAGGCGTAGATCATGGCCTGTTCGAGCACCGCGCCCACGTACAGGTCCAGAGTGCGCCGCCGAACGATGTCCACAAGCCGACGCAGCTCACCGGCGTCGCCCCGGGCGAGCAGCGCGCGCCCCACCACGTACTCGAAGAGCAGTTGGTGGCGGAACCGGATCTCGCCTCGCTCGTCCTCCAACGTCACGCCGCGCCGGTTCAGTAGGTCCAGCGCGGCGGCCAGGTCCGCCTCCGTGGTCGGCCGCCAGGCGTTCGCCACCCGCAGCGCACGGGCCAGCAGACCCGCGCGCCGCAGTGCCACCGCTCCGGCGGAGAACAGGGCGATCGCCAGGGTGTGGCATTCGAAGGACACGTCGTCACGCGATCGGTGCAGGTCCCACTTCCCACTCACATCGTCTTCGATCTTCCCGCTGAAATAGGCGCTCAGCACGCCCAGGGTGTCGACCTCAGTGTTGGGAAAGACCCCGTCGTAGGCCTCGAAGAGCAGCCGCAGCAACAGCGGATGCCGGCAGACCTCCTGGATGCCCAGGCCCCGTGAGGCCGCCCCGATCATGATCTTGACCTTCTCCTCGACCGGCTTGGGCGGCGCGTCCGGGCAGAACGCCGCGACATGCCGTTCGATCGCCAGCGGCAGTTCCGTCTCGTCGTAGGTGGTGATGGGAACCTTCACAAACCGCTGATCCAGCGAGTTCGATTCCTGTCGTCGACAGGTCACCACCACCCGTGCCCCCGATTCGATCAACCGGTCGAGCATGACGTTGACGCGGACGGCCTCGTTCGCGTCGTGCATCAGCAGGTCGACGGTGTCCAGCAGGACAACCGGCGACCGGCCGCACCGATGCAGCACCTCCACCGTCCGGACCAGCGGTTCCGGGCGCAGGATCGGCTCGCCTCCGGGCTCGGCGTGCAACCAGGCCGCATTGACGATCAAAGAGCCGTGGTCTGTGCGGTCGGCCAGATCCCGATGCAGGCCCCAGAGCAGACTGGACTTGCCGTACCCGGCCTCACCGACTACCGCCAAGCGGTACGGGCCGTCCTCGGAGTCGGCCAGCCGCGCGATGAGCTCCTCCTCCACCTTGCGGATCACGTAGAGACCGGCGCTGTAACGGGCCGAGCGCCCCTCGGGCGCACCGAAGGCCTGGTCCAGCTCGTGGGCGTACTGGTCAGACAGCCGCAGGACATCTCGTACGCCCGGTTCCTCCAGCATCGC
This sequence comes from Spirillospora sp. CA-253888, assembly GCA_050936435.1. Taxonomy (GTDB): domain Bacteria; phylum Actinomycetota; class Actinomycetes; order Streptosporangiales; family Streptosporangiaceae; genus Spirillospora. Next base: position 1,466,080 of record JBNJMT010000002.1, on the reverse strand, counting down.
GGCGGCGTACGCGTCGTGCTGGGACGCCTCGACGGCCGCCAGGAGCGCATGGCATATGGCGCCCAGGTGGTTCCTGACGGTTCGTGCGCTATGGCCCGTTCGTTCCCCCGCGAGTTCGAGCCGTGTGGTCTTGTTCCGAGGGCTGCCCGTTCCCTTGCCTTTTGTTCTTCTCAGCCGCTCCCGAAACCCACGGTCGGACGCCGACAGCCCCAGCAGATCGCGTGCCTGAAGGAGTTGCTCGTGATCTGTATGCGCGGTCACCAGGGCGAAAACCTCGGCCAGCCGTCTGCCTCTCGCCAAAGGGTCGTCACCCGCCTGACCGTCGGGCAGTGCGCTGAGAAACGCCTCCTTCTCAGAGAGGAGGATGGCCAGGTCCTGAACGGCCACGTCGGTGACGAGGGCTTCGAAATCCTGGGCGAGCTTCGCCGGCGTTAGGTCCGTCCACCTCACCGTCATGGCCACCGTCCTCCCGCCGAATTCCGCCGAATTCCACCGACCGCACCCCACCTGCCGGTCGTGAGCGGGGGCGACGTCACGCGGGTTCGGCGCTTTTCGGCATGCCTGGTTCCCCAGGTCAGCCGTTTCTAGCGTGATCTGTGGAGCCGGCTCCGCTCCTCCACACCTTCGAGAGAAGCGAGAGTTCCTTGAAAGGCATCTTCTCCCGTGCGCGATCCCTTGCGCATGGGTTCCTGACCGACCATCCCGACGCGACGCCGCTGACCGCCTCCGTCATCCGCTGCGGCACGATGCTCTGCGCGGGCACGCTGGGCGCGGGCGACCCGACGGTGCTGGCGGCCTGCGCAACGGTCAACCTGGCCACCGACTATGCGGCGCTGCTGCTGTCCCGGCCGCGCCGGGCCGAGGAGGGTTCATAGCGAGACGCGAACCGAAACCAGCGAGGCCTTCGGTCCGGGCCACATCGACCAGCCCGGACCGATGCGCCCCCTCAGTTCCTACTGCACCCATCGAGTATGAGCGCGGTGAGTTCTCAGGCAGTGCGCGGGCTGCGTGGTCCTGACGGCGGCGGCCCCCATGATGTGCCCATGGATGACGATGACCGCCTGATCGAGGAGCTGCGCGAACGCGCCTACGAGCCCGCCCGCCGCTTCAACCGCATCAAGATCGGCCCGGTCACGCCGCAGCAGGTCACCACCGCCGAGCAGACCTTCGGCCGGCCACTGCCGGACCTGCTGCGCCGCATCTACACCGAGCTGGGCAACGGCACCTTCGGCGTCCACGAAGTAGAGCTGCTCCCCTGGTCGCCGTGCCCGGACTGTCACGCACCACCTACCAGTACGACCGCCGCCAAGGACTGCCTTCCTGGGCGCTGCTGGCCGAAGACGGCCGCAGCTGCCGCTGGTACGCCTCGCTCACCGAGCCCGGCCATCCCGTGCACCACTTCTCCTGGGACCTGTGGCTGGACGAACCCGACCAGCTCCCGCGGGGCACCCTGCACACCACACCCTCGCTGGCCCAGTGGCTGCGGCAGGTACTGGACGACCACCACACCGACTGGATCAACGACCCGCCCTTTTGACCACCGCAGCAGAACGCCTCTCTTCTGCAGGAACCCGATGAGCTGCGCGGACAGCTCCCTGAGTTCGTACTGCACCCATCGCCATTCCGCGCAAAAACGCCATCGGCGCCTTTGACTTCCACCGCTCCAGTGGCACCTGCTCATCTGGGTGAGGTACGTCCAACCGTCCGTCGAAACCGGCCTGGCCGCCTGGATGCGGCTCGTGTTGTTCAGCGGCTGGGGTTTCGCCGTCAACGGTGGCGGCGAGTCAGCCGCGGCCGCTCGCCGACACTCGCGCCAGGTCGGTGGCGAAAGCCGGTTCCTCCCGCAAGACTCAGAGCATGGGCTCACCTTCAACGGCGCCCCAGCGCCATCGCTCAGCCGTCCATCGGCCATGCTGGCAACATCGACGAACGGCGCCTCGGTGATCCCCAATGCCTACCGTATGAAGGGAGGCGGCCCTGTTCTCGGAGAGGTGCGCTCTGGCCTGCCGGGCCCCTACGACCTGCCTACCGCCCACCCTGACGAAGACCGAGCACTCGACGAGCCGGACGGGGCGGCTGAGGTGGGGGTTGAGGTGCGGGCCGACAACGCGGGCCGACTCCCGCCGCAGTAGGTGCATGGGCAACCGGGGTAGGTCTGCGCAGCGGGCTGTGGGAGATCATCGGCTTCGATACAGGGCGGAGCCAGTGGAGGGCGCCGGGCGGGCGCGGCTTGGGTCTGATGGGTAAGAGGTCGCCACCGACACGGTGGTGCCTGATCAGCCAGCGCAGCTGCCAGTGGGAGTACAGGTCGCGGGCGCCTGGGTGTCGTGGGATTGCGAGCACATCGACACGGCGCGGGCGCGGTGGTGCTGGACGAGGTAGTGACAGCGCACAAGGGATGGAGATCTGGTGTGCCTGGATGTTGGTCTCTCAGGCGCAGGCACCGTGGCGTCGCGCAAGTTGGTCGATCCTTCCGCTGACATGCGCAGTGGGGAACTTTGCAGCGCACCTGTTCGTAACTACACGCGCACGATCTACTACAGAAGGGCTCCTTGTGTCCGTGCGGACCGCCACCCTGACCACCGTCGCCGTCCTCGGCGGCCTCGTCGGCGCGGGCTCGGCCTACCTCGCCCAGTTCCACGCCGGCAAGGCCGCCGACCGCAAAGAACGAGCCCGCTACCTCGACCTGCACATCAAGCACATCGAGGACAACCGCGCCGACATCCGAACCGTGCAGCAGGGCATCGGCGACCTGCTGCAACTCGCACGCCAGACGGTGAAGAGCCAGGACGTCGAGGACGCTCGTAGGAGCTACCACGCGGCGCAGTTCGCCCTGGTTCCGGTCATCCACCGGCTCCACGATGACAAGACCCGTGAGACCGTGTTCGCCTTCCTCGGCGAGCTGGACTACACCGTCGACCAGGGCGAGCTCCTCGACGAGGTGCAAGACGCCTACACCGAAGCGCAAGAAGCCCTCGGTGAGGCCATGCGCACTGGACCCTTCGCCATCGAGCCGCCGCCCCGCAGCGAGAAGAAGAAGCGTCGCCGCGCAAGGTAGACCGCACAAAGAACAGGCAGCCGCCCCGCCGCATCGACAGCCACCGGCAAGGCCACCACGCAGCCCGGCTGACGTGCCAACCGAAGGTAGGGCTGGCACGGCCGAGGGTGCGCTGGCGGCCATGCCGGAAACCCATGCCGGCACCAGCTCGGCACAGGCGTCGCTGCACGGTCCCTCGCCGTTGGCCAATTGCGCTTGATCGATCAGCGTGCCGACGGCGGCGAGGGCGGGGCATCAAGCTCACGCCAGCCCGCCCCGGCCTCACCCTGTCCCATCGTCGCAACCGCCCTCGGCTGCCAGCGGGCCTGGGGCCCGGGCCCTTGCCCCGCACACCGCCCCCGTTTCTCACAGCACACGCAACGCAAGGGGCCAGCGCTCGGCCACTGACCGTCGTTGTGGAATGCGGGACCACGATTACTCCAACGATTCGGAGGCGGTCATGGCAGCACCCTCGCCCAAGCGTCCAGAGGCCGATCGGCAAGCCGGCGCTCGTCGGCTACATGGCCCTGGGCACGTGGGCGGGGACCCTGTTGGTCTACCGAGCGCCGACCACCATGCACCTGGTGATCTTCATCCTCGCCAGCCTGGCGGCCAGCGCCGCCGTCATGGTCCGGGCCTACCGCTTCACCACCAGCGCGCTCCAGCGGAACCACGAGCGAACCTGGCAGCAGTTCGAGCAGAGCAGGGACTCGGCGCGGAAGCCGCACAAAAGGCCGACCAGAGCATGCGCGTGTTGGCCGACGTCGTCGACAACCTCGAAGCCAACCCCGCGACCAGCGCCTCAGGAGAACAGATCCTGGACCCAACTGCGCACCATCTGGCCCGATGACACCGACCGCTGGTTCGGCAGGTCTACGTTCAACTGACCTGACCGCACACGGCCATCACCTGCCGCTGCCGCTTTGAGGTCCTAGCGTCGGCTCGGTGCAGCACATCAACCTCTTCGAGGCACTGGCCCTGTGGTTCGACGGCAAGTCCACGCTCGGGTACCGGATGGGCGTGACGATATGCGGACACCAGATGGACTTGTCGATGCTCACCTGGGGCCGCGTGGGCAAGATCCTGGCCGCGATCAGCGGCTTCGTGGTGATCATCGAGATCGTGGGCGAAGATCGCATCAACCGGTTCGGTGAGTACCTCAACAGCGATGAAGGCAGGCCGCTGCGGATAGCGATCACCGTCATCATCGTGGCGGCGTTCGTCTTCCCCTTCGCCTACGGCATCTTGACCATTGTCCCCGGGCTGAAAGACAGCATCGAAAAACTTCTGCCCTACCTCACGCTGCTCGGAGCAGTTGCGATGACCGGTCTTGCGTCGATCATCTCCAGAATACTGACCCGTCCCGTCGAGTGGATCGGTCAGCTGCTCGCCAAAGAGAACGTGCAGAAATGGGCGCTGATCGCAGGGCTGGCCTGCTTCGCGCTCGGCTTCCAACTCGACCTCCTGGCGACTTGACCATCGCCGGCCCCGCGCGGAAGTCGGCATCGCCCAAGCCGACGTCGAGGCCTTGGGACACGTCACACCCGCTCGCAGGCCCGACCGGGCGTCTTCCCCAGCGCGGGTCGGCCAAGACGTCGAACAACCGGCCTCGACGCAACGCTCCCGACCGGGCACCGGAGGCGGAGCTGTCCCGAGACCGGCCGACGGCGACACTGCGTGGCCGCCGACCGCGTGCTGTGCAGGAGCAAAGGATGCTGTTGTGGCCTTCCTATGGGTGGCCGGGGCCGACCGTTGAGCGCTGCGCTTGGCTGCTGCCTGCCTGCTCCGGCACGGCCGCGGGTAATGATGGCAGGCCATGCCACGCGCAGTTTCAGGAAGGCAGAGGGCGGGACGGCGGTGATCGGCAGTGGAGCGGGCGTACCGCGACCGGAGCAGTTGCGGGTGCTGTACCTGACCGCGGCCCCGGCCGGGGACGCCGCCGGAGCCGCCGTTGCATTCGAGGAACTGCTGGCCGATCTTGGGCTCAAGGAGTCAATGCACCACCCTGAACGATCTTGGTCGTTGTGGGAGGTGCGGTGCGGGACTACGGGTTCTCAGCAGCCCAGCAGGAAGAGCTTTGGCATCAGTGGCGAGCAGGGGTGTCGCTGCGGGCGCCGGCGCTGAGCCGGGCGGGCAGGGGCGGATCGGGTACGCGCGGACCTCCACGCTGTGTCGGTCCCTGCATGCCCAGTTCGACATCCCAAAGGCGGCTGGGGTGGGGCGGGTGTTCGCCTAGAAGACCTCCACCGTGCGACGGTACGCCCGGAGCTGGAGCGGGCCATCGCGCCGGCGCGGGAGACGCGGGTGGCCGGGGTGGTGGTGACGCTGTCGAGGCTGGAACGCGAGTACATCCGCGACCGCACCTTGGAAGGCCAGGAATCCGCCCGCGCCTGCAGCAGGACCATTGGCGCGCCACCGTTGCCGGCCCGGCCGTACTCGGCATGGCACCACACCTGCGCGACCAGGGCATGAGCCTGCGCGATACCGTCAAGCGGCTGGTCATCATCACCGGGAAGAAGAAGGGCCGCCACCCGTCGACAACGACAGTGATGCGGATGCTGCGCGACCACGACCAGACCACCGGTCCCGCTGCGGCTGGGGTTAGGCCTGGGCCTCCGTGCACTTGGGAGCGTACGAGGGGATCTGCTGGTTCGTCCCCATTCCTGAGCAGGGCTATCAGGCGAAGGACGTCCAGGGCTTCGCCGACGACAATCGGAATGGCGCGACCCTGACCGCAAGATCCCAAACTCAACGGACCGACCGGCGGACCAGGCGGCTTGATGGGCTCCTTCTGGGTGAAGATGGCGAGTATCCCCAGCGCCCCGTCGGCCTTGGGCAGTGTCAGAAGCATCTGTAAGCATCGCCATAACCTGCCGGCCGCCTCACCAGCGCAGGTCGGGTGGCCTGCCCATGTTTCCGAGCGACACGGAGTCGCCATGACCTCCCAACTCCTCGACAGCCACACCGAAATCGCCACCACCGGCTACGGCATGTTCGGCTTCTATGACGATGAAGGCGCCTACGCCGAACCTCCGTCCCGGTGCGGCGACGAGTGGTACACCGCCTCTAGCGGCGCCGTTCACATCTACCCGGCCTGTCAGCACCCCGCACCCGCCATCCGCTTCGAGCGCTGGGACCGGCTGCCGTCGCATGACGTCTACGACGAACTCGACCTGCCCGAAGTCGCGACCATGCTCCAATTCGAAATCAACGGGGAGGGATCCCTGGGCCTGATGGCGTGGGCCGCCGGAGCCGAACCCGACGTGTTCGAGCTCCCCTCGGGCCGCTACCACCTCCAACTGCTCGGATACCGGCGCTCGCTCGCGGCCGCCAAGGAAAGCGACCTCCGAGCGCGCAACGCCGACGAGGAGGAATGGGAGCAGACCGAAGGCGTCGAACTGTACGTCGCCCGCTTCTGGCCGGCCCCCGCGGAATCCATCACGGGGCCGCGGATCTCCACCGACGCCGAAATCGAGCGGTATATCGAAATCGTCCGCGCCTGGGCGAAGAACCAGGGCGTTCCCATCGACGGCAACACCAGTGACGCTTGGGAGGCGGCGCATGCGGCCGACATCCGGGCCTGGTACGAAGGCCAGGGGATCCCGATCAACGAGTTCGGCCGTATTCCCGGGCACATGATCGACAAGTACGTGGCCGAGGTGTATCCGGCGGAGGGGCGGGAATGAGCGACGACCCTGGTCCGCGAGGACAGGCCATCATCGACTACGGGCCCGGCCCGTCTGCTCCTGCCGAGACGTCTGTGCCGCCCGCCGGTGATGCCGACCAGCCCAGCACCCCGCCTCTGCGACGAAAACCGCAACGGGACCGCGCGGGCTGCGGTCAAGGAGACCCAAATGTCGGCCCGGCTCGACACTGCGGCAGGGGGCAAAGGGAAGGTGTGCCGCTATGCGACGGCGACCGGTCCAGAGGCTGGGAATCGCCGATCGGCCTCGGCGAGTTCATCCGATTGAGCGCGACCGCTGCTGCGGCCTGGGCAGACCAGTCGTCGTTCCTGTCACGTAGTCGCGGTCTGGCCGCCTTCAACACATGGGCCACCCGGCCACGGTCATGGCCGTCCGTCCGGATGCGGCTGATGCAGTGTCGTCCCGACGACTTCACTCGTCTGCCTGGCCACCACCCGGTGGTCCTGGACGACGTTGCCTCGCACGACCACAACTCCGGCCTGCCGTCCGGCGCCGATCTTGACCACGGCAGCGCCTCACTGCCACACCGTGATGGGCCCGCTCGATCGGCCATGTGCGAGATGCCGGGACGTCGGGGCCGCCGGATACCGACCGGCGGCCCCGAAGGTCTTCTCCCCGACGCATTCTCCGCGCCGGATCAGATCAGCCGTCTGCGCACGGCCCAGAGCACCGCCTCAATGGGCGTGTTGACTCCCAGGCGGTCACAGATCGCCCGGAGCGTCCGGTCGCTCAACTCCAGTTGGCGGGCAACGCTGCAACGATCCTGCCCTCGGCGACGAGAACGCCCTCTATCACGCTGGTGTACGTCCCGCTAGCGACCCCATCCAGTTGGGTGCCGACGCCAACCCCGACCGCGGCCTGTACACCCGGTTCGCCGCCGACTTCACCGGCCACCACTTCCCGGCCGCCCACCTGCAGACCGGCTGGGCCATCCTGGCCCACGACGCCACCCTCACCGCCTGCCCACCACCGACGCCGTCCGTGGCCAGCTGTTCCTGCACACCGGCACCAACGCCGTCCGCGGCGCCTCCGGGGTGTTCCGCATCGACACCACCACCGGCGACCGCGTCAACTCCCGATCCCCCACCCTCGTCCAGATCCCCTGACCCCCTCGAACGCCGATGCCCCCTTCCGGGTGAAGGGGGCATCGGCGTCCGCCCCTGGCGCGCCGGGAGCGTGACGTCTGAGTGGTTTGCTTGTCGCGTTCATTGAGGGGGATCTGGCGCGCAAGCGGCAGACGCCGGAGGGCGACGTGGCGTGCAAGGTCGTCGCCATTGAGAAGGGCGTGTCGAGCTTCGCCGTTCATGGGGCGTTGATCCAAGCCCTCGAAACCGGCCAATGCGGGCCCGAGCACGCCGAGAAGATCCGGCGCGGCCTTCCCGACAGAGAACGCAGGATGACCTCATGTGGAGGGCTTCCGCGGCCCCTCGCCGCCGCCTACGACCGCGACCTGAGCGAGGTATGCCCTCGAACTCGGAGAAGAGCTGTACCAGCAGGAGGACCCGGCCGTCCGCCAGGCGATCGACGACATGTGAAGGCCGATCATGCCTGGAGATGATGCTGAGGCGCTTCACTCGGAGGTCCGGCTGCCGTTACCGGCCTTGCCGGGTGCGCGCACGTGCTCCCGGGACCACGGCGTTGCCTCCGGTGACGATGAAGAAGCGGTCCAACCCGGGAACGGCCGCGGCCACGGTGCTCACCCCGTTGGAAGCGCTGTGCAGCACGCGCAGATAGGGAGGATGGCCACGGTTGGTGAGCAGCGCGGTGAGGCGCCGGGCGTGCTGCTCGGGAGTGGTCGGCGCGCGGGTCGCCGTGAAGGGCACGGTGACGGCGTCGGGCAGGTGGGCGGTGAAGTCGACGAGCGCCGCCGCCAGCAGGCGCGGGTAGCGGCGCAGGTGGGACAGATCGCGCGGCGGTTGCCGCAGCTCGGCGTCCAGGGCCTCGCCCTGCAGGATTTCGGTCAGTGCGCGGCGGGTCGCATGGGCCGACGACAGGGAGGCGCCCATGCCGAACTGGTGCCGGACGTCGTTCCTGCCCCGAAGGTGCCGGGGCGGCGCCGGGGTGTAGGCCAGGCAGGCCGGGACGCCCAGGCCGGTGGTCATGTCGATCAGATGGACGCGTCCGGCGATGCGGTGCTCGGCATAGTGGTGGAGGGCGGCCAGTTCGTCCGGCAAGGTCGCGGGGTCCAGCAGCCGCAGCGGGCGCGGGCGGGGTGTCAGGAAGGCGTCGGCCAGCAGGATCGACATCGCGTCCCGTTCGACGGCCTCGGCCAGGGCGTGGACCACGGCTTCGGTGCGGGTGGCGCCGATCGCGGTCCCGTTGTTGGAGCTGTAGCGGATCGCCGAGGTGTAGTCGCAGGTGTCGCCGACCTGGTGGCGCAGCGTGGCCCGCTCGGCGTCCAGGTAGCCGGGGCATTGCAGGTACACCGGGACGTCGAGCGTTCCGGGGCCGGTCACAGCGGTGTGCGTGCGGCAGGCGATGCGGGCGTCGGGGTCGAGTGCGTCCAGGGCCGGATCGTTGGCCAGGGGCCCGCCCGCGAGGTCGGCCACCCGCCGTAGCACCAGGTGATCGGCGCTCAGCTGGGCGGCACCGGACCGGTGGTGTTCCAGTGCCTCGAAGAGCGAGCCGACGCGCGCCTCGTCGGCGGGGCCTTTGCCGTTGCCGCCTCCGTCGGGCACGGGGTGGCCGTCGGCGTCGTGCAGGAGGCAGCGCCAGACGTCTCCCAGGTCGGTGAAGCGAGCGGTCAGCCCGGCCTCGGCGACGGCCTGCCCGCCCAGGTGGAAGGCGGTGGCCAGGTCGAAGGCACGTTCTCCCGCCTGGCGAGTGGTGGTCGAGGTGAGAACGTTGCCAACGGTCGGTCCAGAAGGTGTCATCGCTGTGCCTCCTGCCCCTGGGACGGGGCTGTGTCGTCCAGAACGCGGCACGGTCGGGCGGAGCCGGGGGGAGGTTCGCGTCCGACCGTGCCGCGCTTTGTCCGCAGGACGGGTCAGCCGTCCTCGTCGGCGGTTTGGAGCTGCTCGAGCAGGACCTGCTCGGCCGGGGTCAGCGCCTCGTCGCTGGGCCCTGCGACGTGGGTGAGCACGATGTATCCCATTGGTCGTCTCCTTCGGAGCGGTGGTTCAGTCGTCCTGTGCGTCGTCGCGGGCCTCGGCCTGGTCGAGCAGGGTCTCTTCGGCCGGGGCCGGTGCCTCGTCGCTGGGCCAGACGACCATGTAACCGCTTTGTCCCATGGTGGTGCTCCTTCCGGATCGGTGGCCTGGGGTGTGCCGGTCTGCGCCGTCCCAGGCCGGACGGCGCCGTCTCCAACCTCGGCGACGGGCGGTGACGCGGCAAGGACGTGGCGTCGACGCGCCAGTGCTTGAAAAGCGAACCAACGCGTCGGCGGCCGGGCTGTGGGAATGGGTTCGTCCACGGTTCCGGTCCGGTACCAGCGTGGGTATGGATCTCTTCGTGAGTTCCTGGGCGACGCTGCGCGCGGCGGTCGCCGGGCTTGGGGACGCGGACTTCGCACGGCCGTCCGGCTTGTGCGCGACCTGGCGTGCCATCCGGTCACGCCCGCAGAGACCGAACCGACCGTGGACGCGGTCACCCGCTGGGAGTTGCTGCCCGCACCCGGACCGGCGCCGATCCGCTCGACGCGTTGACCCCCGCGTGGCCGCCGCCTACGGCGAACCGCGCTGCCTGCGGTTCCACCTCGACGCCGCCGGAGTCCGGGGGAGGGGAGACACTGGGGCGGGCTGACCACCAGGATCCCTTTCCTAGCCGACGACCGGGCCCGGCCGCTGGCCTGGCAGACCACCCCGGACCGGCGCGGCGATAGCCCGATGCTCATCCCGGTGACGGCGGGCTTGGAGAGCGCACGGCGCGGCAGCGGACGGCCGCGTACCCGCGCCGGCCGCGCCCACCCAGTATCTCAAGGCCACCAACGCCGAGCCTGATGACCAGGCTGCCCACCGCCGCCGTAAGGATTCAACCGGGGCTGGCCCCCGGCCTTCGACCGTGATCAGTACCGGTACCGCTACGACGTCTTCAACGGCACCTGACCGCCACCGTGATCAAGGTCTGGCTCCGCTACACCGTTCAAGAGCCGTCAGAAACGCCCTGCCGGAGCAGGTGTCCGCGCGATTCCCTGCCGATGTCAGTGTGAGCGCGAGTCCAGGAGACGATGATCTGGTGAGTACCGTTCGCTGGGAAGAAGTGCGCGACTGGCTGGTCCCTGATGGATCCCTGCGCGACGCCTACGTCTTCGCCACGACGACGGCCGACTGGCAGGCGTTCATCGATCTCGTCCGCACCAAGGGGTGGTGGTTCTCCTACTCCGAGGACGGGCGCGCCTGCCGCATGCCCGCACACGTCGAGGAGATCTTCGCCCGGCGGCAGGACAGGGGGCTCCTCCTGCAGATCCGCCCCGTCCCCGACATCGCGATCAACGTCCACTTCTTCGGCGAAGAAGAGATCGAAGCCGACTTCGCTCCGGCCGAGCTTCAAGGTCAGGAGAGGCTGGACGTGTTGTGCGGCTTCCTCCGAGCGGTGGGGCGGCAGGTGGGCAAACCCGTTGTCTTCACCCCGGAGAACAGGCCGGACCTCCCCATCATCGTCTTCGATCCCCGGACCGATCTCGTCCAACGACCTGCGAGCGGGAGGCGTGAGGGCGAATGACGCGCGAAACCCCTGCGATCTTCGTGAGGCGCGAGAACGCTTCTCGCTCGACTCCCTCTCCCACACGCGCTCTTGTGCAGCGCATCCCCTTCAGTACCTCATGGGACTCGACGAGGTCGGAGACGTCTTCGCATCAGATCGAGTGACGCGTCACGGGGCGACCCGATCGCGCATCCCAGGTCGGCGCCTGAGCTGGCCGTGGAGCTCAGGGCGGTCGTTCACAACGAGCCGCACCCAGAGTCCCGGGTGTCCTCGACCCCACGACCGACCAGGGCGACCCCCACGAACCGGCGAGCCGCTGGAAGCTCGCACGACCCGTCCGCCAGCGGGCAGGTGGACCTGCTGGTGCGGCTGAAGCCGGACAGGACGCCGCGTCAGCGCGACAGTGACGCCGATCCCCAGAGCCGACCGGTGACCCGCGCCGGCCAAGTGCGCGATACGGATCTGCCACCACCGCCGCGCCGACGACACCTGATGCAAAGCCTGGGAGGCGATGAGCCCCCGAGCCGACGGGTTCACACCGCTGTCGGCAATCCGAAACGGGGCCTGCCTGAGCGCTCCTCGTTCCTGCGGCGCTCACGGGATCCGGCTGCCCAGGGCATCGCCACATGCCTCGCCCACCACGTGCCCCGACCCGCTCGCCTGCCGAGCGGTGACGCCGCACCGTCGGCCGGGTCCGTGAGTCCACCGGGATTGCGCCGCAGGCCGAGACGCCGGGCAGCAGATCGGCGGCGGGTCGGGTGGACTCCCTTCCCCAGCGACCTAAATCGGGGGTCCTTCACCGAAAGAGTCGGCGCCCTTGGCGTCTTGGATCAGGCCGTCGGTGTGCTGGTCGGCGCGGCGCAGTCGGGCCAGCAGTTCGGCGGCCGCCTCGACCCGCTCCAGCGCGACGTTCCGTACCGCTTCCAGGTGGTCGGCCAGGTTGTCGGCCGCGATGAGCTCGGTCTCCAGGGCGACGGCCAGCCGGTCGCGGGCCCGGGCGAAGACAGCCTCGTCCTTGTCCATGGCCGGACCGATCCCGTCCTGGGCATCGCGCCGCTCCCGGGTGGCCGCGGCCATCAACACCTGCAGCCCCAGCTCCCGGGCATCGGACAAGATCTTCTCGGCGTCGCGACCGCCCGCGCCTCGATCAGCTGGGCACGCAACCGGTCGGCCTTGTCGTAGGCGGCATCGATCTCGGCGTCGGTCGCCGGGTCACCGCTGCGCCACCGCGTCATGCCCCCATCTTGGCGGCTGCCGGGACCGGCCGTCGACACCTTCGCCGACAACGTCGCCGTCATTCTGCTCGCCCCGCCCACCGGTGCCGGGACGGGCGGCCGGTGTCAGGGGCGGCTGGTGTCGGGGGTGAAGCGCAGGGTCCGAGCCACGACCTGATCGGCGACGTCGGACAGCGGAAGATTGTGGGCGAAGGCGTAGGCGCGCAGCCGGTCCAGGGCGTGTTCGACGCTGCAGTCCAGCTGGACCGACACCATCCCGGCGGCCTGGTGGATCTGGGCGCCCAGGGCCAGCCAGTCGGCCGACACCGCCTCGCCGCCGGTCTGGTCGCTGACCCCCGCGCGGCTGCGGGGGATCTGGGCCAGCAGCAGAGTGGTGACGGCGTCGGCGCAGATCAGTGCGTCGCGGTGCTGGGCGGTGGTGAGGTCGCCGGGCCGGTCGCGGCAGGCCACCAGCACCCCCAGCGGGGCGGCGCCGGTGACCAGGGGGAAGGCGAAGGCGGCGGCGACCCGCTCGGTCTGGGCGGTGGCGGTGAACAGCGGCCAGCGCCGCCCGGTGGCCGGATCGCCCAGGTCGCCCACCAGCACCGGGTCGCCGGTCCGCATCGCCTCCACGCACGGCCCGTCCCCGCTGGTCATCTCGGCCTCCAGCAGTTGCCGGCCCAGCCGGCCCTCGGCGTGCACCGGCTCCAGCCGGTCACCGGCCCGCACCGACACCCCCGTCCCTTCGGCCGCCAGCACCCGGACGCACACGATGCAGACGTCCTGGAACGACATCGGCGCGCCGCGCCTGCGCGCACTGTGGGCGATCAGCGCCCAGATCCGCTCCTCGTCCCCGCTGACCACCACGACCGCCCGCTGACTCTGGACAACACCCGGCCCCAACGGTACGCCTCACCGCGCCGACAGACCGACCCGGTGACCAATGCGGCGTTGATCGGTGCCATTCCCTCACACCGGCCGGTGGGCGAGTCGCGGTTCGGATGCGGACGATCGGGTCGTGGCTCTCGCCTGCCGGCCCCGCCCGCCGACCGCGGGCAGCCGAAGATCGCTGAAGGCCGGACCGCCTCAGGACAGGTCGATGGACCCGCACAGCAAGGGTCTGATGCTCTACCGTGGTGTTCTGTTCAACAACCGCATAGCTTGATCTTGCGTGTCGTTCAGACCCTGCGCCGCGCTGGACCGGGGGCCGTCCGCACACCTTCCGCTTCCCGTGCGGGAACGGTGAGGCCGGAGGCCGCCGGTGGTCCCGGCTCTCACCAGCGCCCGAAAGCCTCGCTGATGTACACCTCTCCCCGACCGGCCCGCTCTGCTCGGCGCCGCCACGGCCTCCCAACAGGCCGTGTCCGCCCGCCGGTGCTCACGGCATCGTCCGGGACGGCGCGATGAGCGCCGACGATCCCGCCTGCGGCCTCCCCGCCCCGGCGGGCGGGCCCGCCGGTGCCGGCGATCCCGATGCACGGCCGGACTCGCGTGAGGGGCGCGTGCTGGCGGCCCTGGTGGACCTGGCCGACACCCTCGTCGCCGACTTCGATCTGGCCGACCTGCTGCACCGGGTCACCCGGCACTGTGTGGAGCTGCTGCGGGTGGACGGCGCCGGAGTGATGTACGCCGCTCCCGACCGCGCGCTGCGGCTGATGGCCTCCTCCACCGAGCAGGTGCGGGTGCTGGAGTTGTTCGAGTTGGACGCCGACACCGGTCCGGGCATGACCGCCTACCGCACCGGGCAGGTGACCCACTACATCCATCCGGGCCCCGGCGACCCGTCGTGGGAACCCGTCATCGCCCGCGCCGGGCAAGTGGGATTCCGCGCTCTGCACGCGGTCCCGCTGCGGCTGCGCGAGGACACCATCGGGGTCCTCAACCTGTTCGGCCACGTCCCCCGACCGCTGACCGGACACGACCAGGACCTGGCCCGCGCCCTGGCCGACATCTCCACCATCGCCCTGCTGCAGCAGCGCAATCTGGACCAGCAGACCGTTCTCAACCAGCAGCTCCAGATCGCCCTGGACTCCCGCATCCACATCGAGCAGGCCAAGGGCATCATCGCCAGCCGCCAGGGAATCACCACCGACGCCGCCTTCCAGGTCTTGCGCGCCCGCGCCCGTGCCACCAACCAGAAGCTCGCCGACCTGGCCCACGCCATCGCCACCAGCACCCCGCGCCTGCCCTAAAGCCATCCCCCCGCCGCCGCCTTGCTCCTGACCGACCGCGCTTCCCGACCGCACCGACACCACCCCTCCACGCGGTGCAGCAATGGCGGCCGCCCCGTTCGCATCGGTGCCGGACATGCCCTCCGATGCCGCCGGCCCGGTAGGCCCGCCGCAAGCGACCAGGGGAGCGGCGGCTCCGAGGGTCCGGTATTCCAGTCCTTTTCCACAGCCCGTGGCGCGGGCGTAGGCTGAACAGCATGGGCACAGCACCGACGCCGGAGCCTGACGAGCGAGTGACGGCGGCCTTCATCACGCTGGCCGACACGCTGGTGGCCGACTTCGACATCATCGAGTTCCTGCAGCAGACCGTCGAGCGCAGCGTGGAGCTGCTGGGCGTGGACGCCGCGGGGCTGCTGATGACCGACCAGTGGGGCCACCTGCGGCTGATGGCGTCCTCCAGCCAGCAGTCCCGGCTGCTGGAGCTGTTCCAGCTGCAGAACGACCAGGGCCCCTGTCTGCACGCCTACACCACCGGGACGCCGGTGCACTGCGCCGACCTGACCGCGCCCGAGGCGCACGCGCGCTGGCCGCTGTTCGCCCCCCAGGCCGCCCGACGCGGGTTCACCGCCGTCAGCGCGCTGCCGATGCGGCTGCGCGGCCAGGTGCTCGGTGCCCTGAACCTGTTCCGCGCCGCCCCCGGCGACCTGCCCGCGTCCACCCTGGAGCTGGGACAGGCGCTGGCCGACATCGCCACCATCGGCCTGCTGCAGCAGCGCGCCCTGCACCAGGCCCAGCTCCTGACCGAGCAGCTCCAGACGGCCCTGGCCAGCCGCGTGCTGATCGAGCAGGCCAAGGGCGTGCTGGCTGAACGCCACGGCTGGAGCATGGACCAGGCCTTCACCGCCCTGCGCGACCACGCCCGGCGTCACGACCACCGCCTGACCGACCTGGCCCGCGCCCTCACCACCCGCACCCTGAACGCCGCCGAACTGGCCGAACTCGCCCAGCGCCGCCCCCCACCAGAGTCAGACCGATGATCCGGCGGTGCGACGGCCCCGACCAGCTCGGCGCGCCCCACCGGAACAGAGCCCACATCGGGCGGCCATGGATCCGTCGGTCATCGATCCCGGTCCCGGTCGGGATCGGGCTCTAGAGTGAGGCGGCGCTCCACCACCTGGCCCGCGACGCCGGTCACCGGCTCATCGTGCAGGTAGGCGTAGGCGCGCAACCGCAGCAGCGCATCGGCCACCGGCATCTCCAACTGAGCGGCCAGCACCCCGGCGGCCTGGTGCACCACCGGTGGAAACCCCCGCTGCGGCTCACCGTCGTCCAGCTCCGTCGACGCGCGCGGAACAGGATGGGCGCGAAAGGCGATCTGCGCGGCCACATCGGCGAACGCGCCGGCATCGATCAGCTGCGCACCGCTCAGGGGCCCGGGGCAGCACCGGTAGAAGTCGACCGCGCCGACCCCTATCCCGGCGACCTGCAGCGGGAAGGCGAACACCGCCGCCACCCCGGTCGGCGCCACCGCCGCGACGAAACCCGGCCACCGGCTCCTCGCGGCATGCAGGTCGGGCACCAGCACCGGCGCCAAGCCGTCGTAGGCATCGGTGCACGGGCCTTCTCCGCTGGCCAGCTGAACCTCCTCCATCAGGGTGCCGATGGAGTCGGACGCGGTGGCCAGCTCCCGCAGTCCCGGCCCTGTCACCAGCGTCGCCCCGTACCCATCGGCCCCTACCGCTCCCGCGGCCGCCGACAGCACCACCTGCAATGTCACCGGCCCACCGGCCGCGTCCTCGTCCACACGCCGCCACGCCCGCTCGAATCCGTCCACACCCCAACCCTAGGAGGCCGCGGCATCGGTGACCGGCGGACTCATCCGCCGCCGGCCGGTGACGGCGTCGTTCTTCCGTACGCTGCCGACACGGCCACCCGAGACTACGGGGCCGCAACGCATCGCCGCGTTGCTCAGCGCGCCGACCCTTCGTCAGGGCGGGCGGCCGTTCACTCGGGCGCCTCGTCCAGCGCCAGCCCCAAGGCGCCTGCCAAGTCGATCGTCCTGCGCGGTGTCGGGCACTGCCTGGCCACCCCGGCCTGGTCGAGGCGGCCGTTGCGGGCTTGGAAGAGGGCCTTCGCCGCGGGATGCCCGCGCAGTTCGTCCACGGTGAGTTCACCGGCGACCCGATGAGCGGCGGCGACCATGGCGGGGAACGCCGCCTGCAGACCCGCGGCCCACTCCTGGAGCGCCGCCAGCCATCTGAGCACGGCGGCATCGGACGTCGAGGAGAACCGCTCCACCGCCTGGGCCAGCTCCGACCAGGTGCAGTCATGCCAGGGCCTGGTCTTCAGGACGGGCAACTGCCATCGCCGCTTGGCCGCCGACCAGTGGTCCGCGCGCGCCGGGACCGAGTGGACCCGCATCTCGGGCAGGCACAGCGCGGTCAGGTTCCAGCCGTGGCAGGCGCCGGTGTCCAGGCCGAAGACCCTGCCGTCGCGGACCATCGGTTCCCGGCCGGTCACGTGGTGGCCGAACACCACCGGCTTGGCGTCGGTGTAGTGCTCGTACCAGTGGCCGTCCGGGAACAGCGCGGCGAGTTCCCGCTCGCCCCTGGTCGAGCCGCAGAGGATCTCCTCCCGCTGCTCGCCGAGCGGGATCCCGGGCAGCATGGCGGCGTGGACGACGCGGACGTGCTCGTCCTCGAAGTAGTACGGCAGCGTCCGCATCCACTCGACCGTCTCGGAATAACGGTCGCCGAGCTGCAAGCGCGTGATCTCCTGCGCGTAGGAGAAGACGCCGCGCACGTGCTTGCGCTCGTGGTTCCCCATGACCGCGACCGAGTTCGGGCGCTCGCGGAACAGGTCGACCACCTCTCCGGGCGCCGGACCCCGGTCGACCAGGTCGCCGACGCTCACGAGCAGGTCGTCCGGGCCGACCCCGACCTTCCCGAGCAGTTCGAGCAACTCGTCGAAACAGCCGTGGACGTCGCCGACGATGACTGTGCGCCGCATGCGGGCGATCCTAGGAACGCATCGGCGCGGCGCACAAAGGGTTTAGCGGGCAGGGGAAGGCGATGTCGCAGGCCGGGCGGTCGTTCCGTCCGAGGTGGTGACCGTGCGCATGGGGATGGTCTTGCCGATGTGCTCGGGGCCGCAGCCCGGCGCTCACGAGTCCAGAAGGGCCAGCACTTCGGCCGCGGCCCGCCGGCCGGAACGGACGGCGCCGTCCATGTAGCCGTTCCAGACATCGGACGTCTCCGCGCCCGCCCAGTGGACGCGTCCGACCGGCTCGGCGAGCGCGGCACCGTACTGCGTCCACACCCCGGCGCCCAGCCGGCCGCCGTAGCAGCCCCGGGTGTACTCCTCCTCCATCCAGTCCTGCTCGGCGTAGTCGATCGGGTCCCCGGCGTCGGGTCCGAACAGCTTCACCAGCGTGGCCACCGCCGACGCCTGCCGCTCCCGCGGTGACAGGCGGGCGGCGCTGCGGGCGTCGGCGCCCTCGAAGAACCCGACGAGCACGCCGCAGGATCCGTCCGGCGGCGAGTTGTCCAGGATCACGCTCAGCTCGTCGTCCAGGCTGAAGGCGAAGCCGTTGAGCCCCGCCGCGCGCCAGAACGGGGTCGGATAGGCGACCTGCACCTTGATCACCGAGCCCATCGGGATCTGCTGGGTGAGGCCGTCGCGGGCCGCGGGGAGCGCGGGCTCGTAGACCAGCCGGCCGGCGAGCGCGGGCGGGATCGCGACGATCACGCGCTGCGCGGTGACCCGGCCGCCGTCGAAGTGGACCGCGACCCCGGCCGGGTCCTGGGAGATCCTCCGGACCGGGGAGCCGAGGCGGACGGCGTCCGGCATCCCGGCGGCGAGGCGCTCGCAGATCTGGTGGGCGCCGCCGACGACGCGCGTCTCCTGCGCCCCGCCGGTCGTCGCGACGAGCGTGCCGAGCGAGCCGGCCGACCTGATGTAGAAGAGGAAGTGCAGCAACGACATCTCGGCCGGCTCGGCGGAGAACAGCGCCGGGACGACCGCCGCCCAGAACGCCATGGCCTCGGCGTTGCCGGTGTTGGCGCGCAGCCACTCGTCCAGGGTCCTGCGGTCCAGCTCGGCGGCCTCGGGCGACGTCCAGGGGGAGGACGGCGACACCGTGGCGGCGATCGCCTCGAGCTCCGCCTGCAGCCGGCCGACCTCGACGGCCGCCTCCAGGGACAGGCCGAAGGTCTCGTCGGCGTACTCGGTGCGCGTCCCGTTGTAGAGCGTCACCCCCGCCCCGTCGTCGTAGGTCGGGAACGTCTCCAGGCCGAGTTCGGCGACCAGCTTCAGCACCTCGGTCTGGGTCGGGCCGATCCACTGGCCGCCCATCTCGACCGGCACCCCGCCGGTCAGGCGGTGGCCGAGGGTGCGGCCCGCCACCCGGTCCCGCGCCTCCAGCACCGTCACGCTCCGCCCGGCGGCGCGGACCGCTCGGGCGGCGGTGAGTCCGGCGAGCCCGGCCCCGACCACGACGACATCAGAACTCAGCATGGCGCAACCCCTTAAAGTCGGTCGGTCGTCCGACTTGACCCTAGGCTGCGGCAGAATGGCGCGCAAGAGTCGTCCCGAAGAGGGCGACGGTGGAGCGAGGAGAGAACCCGCGGTGGCCTACGTCAGGGCGGCAGAGCGCGAGGAGCAGATCGTCGCGGCGGCGATCCGGGTGCTCAGCGAGGTGGGCGTCCCCGGGACGACGCTGCGCGCCGTCGCCGCCGAGGCGGGCGTCCCGCTGGGCACGCTGCACTACGTCTTCCCGAGCAAGGACCGGCTGCTCCACGCCGTCATCGCCACCGTCGTCCGCGACATCTCGGACGCGCTGGTGGCCGAGCAGGAGCTCGACCGGGGCGTGGAGCACGCCCTCCGGCAGAGCATCGCCACCTTCTGGGGCAAGCTCGTCGAGGGCAACATCGGCCTGCAGCTCATGCAGTACGAGCTGACCGCCTACTCGTTGCGGAGCGAGACCGGCGAAACCCTGGCCCCGCTGCAGTACGAGCGCTACAGCTCCCTCGTCACCGGGTTCTGCGAGCGGGCGGCGCAGGCCGCCGGCGAGCGCTGCGCCATCGGGTTCGACGCCCTCGGGCGCATCGCGCTCGCCCAGGTCGACGGCCTGATCCTGCAGTACGTCGCCAAGCCCGACCCCGACCGCGCCCGCCGCGACCTCGACCACGCGCTGGACATGCTCGTCCTGTACGCCGACCCGCAGCCCGTGCCCCGCGGCGCCGCGGGGCGTTCCGGCTGAGCCCGCCGCCCCTTGCCGTGGAAGGCGGACGCGCCCTACCGTGACTCGTACGGTTGTCCGACTTTATTGACGCGGCGCGTGTCCCGCCGCGGGCGGGGAGCGCATCGTGCGACAGGCAGGGAAAGGCGCGAGCGGCGCGGACGACCGGCCCGCGGTCACCACCGTGGCCGTGGTCGGCGCCGGCATGTCCGGACTGATCGCGGCCCGCGCCCTGCACCGCCGGGGGATCGATGTGCTCGTGCTGGAATCCGCGGACCGGCCGGGCGGCCGGATGATGGCCGAGACCTCGTCGCTGGGATCCCGGCTGGATCTGGGCGGCCAGTGGGTGGGCCACGGCCACCACCGGTTCACGGCCCTGGCGGCGGAGCTGGGCACCACGCTGTTCCCCATGCGCACGCCGAAGCTGCCGGTCGTCACCGACGGTCGCCGCAGGATCCCCGCGTGGAGCCCGGCGATGCTGACGACCGGCGCGGTGCTGCTGGCCTGGGAGGCCCGGTCGAGGCTCGGGGCGCCCAGGCGATGGGAGTCGCAGACGGTCGAGGGATGGCTGCGCAGGGTGCCGGGCCGCACGGCGCGACGGCTGCTCGACGTGCTCGTCGCGGTCTCGACGACGGCGGACCTCGATCGCTACACGATGCGCGCGTTCGCCGAGATGGTCCGCTACCAGGGCGGCTTGACCCCGATGTTGTCGACGCGGGGCGGCGCCCAGGACGCGCTGATCGCCGAGGGCGCGGGGACGCTGCCGGAACGGCTGGCGGCCGAGCTCGGGCCACGGGTCCTGACCGGCCGCCGGGTGACCGCGATCCGGCAGGACGGGGACGGGGTGACGCTCCGCACCGGGGCGGGACCGGTCCGGGCCGCCAAGGCGATCGTCTCCGTCCCGCCCCCGATGTCCGCGCGGATCGCCTACGACCCGCCTCTCCCGGCGAGCAGGGCCGAGCTTGAGCAGAGCACCTACATGGGCTCGGTCTACAAGGCGATCGCGGTCTACGAACGCCCCTTCTGGCGCGAAGGACACGCCGAGTTCATGCTCCTGGGGAAGCCCGGGGGAGCGGTCTTCGACACGTCACCGCCCGACGGCCCGGGACACCTGTGCGTGCTCGTCGCCGGGCCGGAGGCCCGGGAGATCGACGGGCTGGACGCCGCCGCCCGCCGCGAGGCCGTGCTCGGCCCGCTCGTCCGCGAGATCGGGCCCGCGGTCCTCCGACCGGTGGACTGGCGCGAGAAGTCCTGGCATCTGGACGAGCACGTGGGCGGCGGCTACGCGGCGCTGCCGGAGCCGGGCACCACCGGCGGACACCCGCCGATGCTCTCCGAGCCGGTCGGCGACGTCCACTGGGCCGGGACGGAGACCGCGCGCGAGCACGCGGGCTACATCGAGGGCGCCATCGAGTCCGGCGAGCGGGCGGCGCGCGAGGTGATCGAGAGCTTGGCGCTTCGCGGCCGGTGACCCCGGCCCGCGCCCGGCTCCGGCCCGCGCCCCGATCAGGCCGGATGCCCCGCGTGGGCGCGGTCGCCGAGGGCGATCAGGTGCCGGACCAGGTCGGTGAGCACCTGCTTGCTCGACTCGCGGCTGCGGGCGTCGCACAGCAGCACCGGCGTGTCCGGCCCCAGGTCGAGGGCGTCGGCGACCTCCTCCTCGGTGTAGTCGTAGCCGTCGTCGAACTGGTTGACCGCGACCAGGAACGGCAGGGCCCGGCTCTCGAAGTAGTCCACGGCGGGGAAGCAGTCGCCGAGGCGGCGGGTGTCGGCCAGCACGATCGCGCCGAGGGCTCCGTGCGACAGCTCGTCCCACATGAACCAGAAGCGGTCCTGGCCGGGGGTGCCGAACAGGTAGAGGACCAGGCCGGAGCGGACGGTGATGCGGCCGAAGTCCATCGCGACCGTGGTCGTGGTCTTGTCGTCCACGCCGCTGGTGTCGTCCACGCCCACGCCGCGCTCGGTCAGCACCTCCTCGGTGCGCAGCGGGCGGATCTCGCTGACCGAGCCGACGAAGGTCGTCTTGCCGGCGCCGAAACCGCCCGCCACCAGGATCTTCACGGCCAGGGGCAGCGGCTCGGCGGCCTCAGAGGGCCTGGAGTCCATGGAGCACCTCCCGGAGCAGGTTCTGGGTGACGGCCTGGGGACGCTCCTCGGGCCGCCGGACGGCGATGTGGCCGCGGGCCAGCAGGTCGCCGAGCAGCACCCGCACCACCACCAGCGGCAGGCCGAGCCGCGCGGAGATCTCGGCGACCGACTGCGGGGCGTGGCACAGGTCGAGGATCGCCAGGTGCTCGGGGCCGATCTCGGGGGAGGCGACCGGCCGGTCCACCGCCACGATGATCGCGATCATCTCGAAGCCCTCGCCGCGGGTGGCGGGCCGGGCGCGGCCGCGCGTCAGCGCGTAGGCGCGGACCAGGGGCCCGGCCTCCTCGTCGAGCCACTCGTTGCCGGTCATGGTTCCTCGTCGGGTTCGGCGGACTCGGCACGGCCGCGCCGGGTCCCGCTCTGGATCGCCGACATCATGGACCGCAGCTGCTCGGGCGTCCGCTCCTCGCGCGGGGCCGGGTCGGCCTCGGGGGCCGGGCGCTCGGCGTCGGGGCGCAACTGCGGCGCCATGTTGGCCTGCCGGACGCGCCGGGGCAAGTCGGGCCGGGGCCGCCCGCTGCGCCGGGTGGCGGCGGGCGGGCGCTCGGGGCGCGGCGCCATGCCGCGCGGGCGGGACGGCTCGCGGCCCCGGATCTGCTCCGGCGACCGCAGCGGCCGGGACGGGGGCGCGTCGTCGGGCTCGGGGGCGGCGGTGATGAGCCGTTCGACCGGGGCGAGCAGCGGGTCGGGCGCCCGCCGGTCGAGCGGTGCGGCGGGCAGTTCGGCGGCGTGCCGGCGGCCGTGCACGACGCCCGCGGTGACCAGGGCGTCCTCGCTGCGCCGGGTCAGCGCCAGCGGCGACTCCTCGGCCCCGTCGCCGTCGCCGTGCACGACCAGGTCCTCCGGCAGCAGCACGATGGCGGTCATCCCGCCGAACGGCGAGGTGCGCAGGGTGACCTTCACCCCGTGCCGCCGCGCCAGCCGGCCGACCACGAACAGCCCGAGCTGGGCGCTGTCGGACAGGTCGAACTCCGGCGGCGCGGCGAACCGGGCGTTGGCGGCGGCCAGCCGGTCGGGGTCCATGCCGAGGCCGCGGTCCTCGATCTCGATGGAGAAGCCGTGCGCGACCCGCTGCCCGGTGACCTGCACGGTGGTGTGCGGCGGCGAGAACGAGGCGGCGTTCTCGATCAGCTCGGCCAGCAGGTGCACGATGTCGGTGACCGCGACCCCGGAGATCGCGGCGGTCGGCATCGGCGTGACCGACACCCGGGTGTAGTCCTCCACCTCCGAGGCGGCGGCCCGCGCGACGTCGATGATCGCCACCGGGTTGCGCCAGCCGCGGCCGGGCGCCTGCCCCGACAGGATGATCAGGCCCTCGGCGTGCCGGCGCATGCGGGTGGCCAGGTGGTCGATGCGGAACAGGTCCTCCAGGTCGTCGGGGTCGGCGACCCGGCGCTCCATGGCGTCCAGCAGCTTGAGCTGGCGGTGCAGCAGCGTCTGGCTGCGGCGGGCCAGGTTGACGAACACCTCGCCGATGCCGCGGCGCAGCGCGGCCTCCTCGACCGCGCCCTGGATGGCGGTGCGGCGGGCGGCGTTGAACGCCTGGCCCACCTGGTCGATCTCGCCGGTGCGGAACGACAGCGGCGGCGCCTCGGCGGCCACGTCCACCTCGTCGCCGCGGCGCAGCCGGGCGATCACGCCCGGCAGGCGGCGGTCGGCGAGGTCCAGCGCCTCGCGGCGCAGCCCCGACAGGTCGCGGATGACCGAGCGGGCGACCCAGACCGCCAGCACCACGGTCGCCACCACCGCGACCAGGCCGAGCGCCCCGGCCAGCACCACGCGCAGCAGGATGGAGTCGGAGATGGGCTCGGCGCGCCGCTCGGCCTGCGCGGCCAGCGACAGCTCCAGGCCGCGCAGCCGGGTCAGGTTGGCGTCGGCGGTGGTCTTCCACAGCACCGGCAGGTCGGGGGAGATGCGGGCGAGCCGGGACGCGGCGGTGACGCGGTCCTCCAGCGACCGCAGCCGGGCGTACTCGGGGGTGCCGGTGACGCGGCCGAAGTAGGCGCGGTCGGCGGGCCGCAGCTCGGGGGCGGCGAGGCCGAACAGCGAGCGCTGGGTGCCCACCAGCTTGACGAAGTCGGCGTGCTCGGCGCGCGTCACGCGGCCGGCGGCCAGCGCGCCGGCCAGATGCGCGTCCTCCTGCGCCAGCGCCTCGCGGGCGCGGGCCAGCGCGAGCTGGTCGCGGGCGTCCTTGGCGACCTCGGGGTTGCTGAGCGTGGACAGCGAGCCCTGGAGCGCTCCGATCCCGCCGAGCAGGCCGCTGTAGTCGGCGAACGCCTGCGGGCGGCCGGTGGCGCCGGAGTCGATGGCCGCGCGCCGGCCGGCCAGCGCGTTCAGCCCGCCGGTGACCTCGCCGGCGAGCCGGCGGGCCTGGGCGGGCGCGACGCCCTGGGCGTCCCGGTCGCCGGCCAGCCGGCGGAACAGCGCGGCCTGCCGGTCGGTGACCAGGCGGCCCGACTCCATCGCGGCGCGGTCGCCGGGGGAGCGGCTGCCCAGGAACACCAGCGTGAGCCGGCGTTCGGCCTGCAGCGCGCTGCCGAGCGCGCCGGAGGGGTAGGCGAAGTGCTCCTGCACGGTGCGGACGTTGCGCAGGTTGAGGCCCTCGCCGAGCGTGAGGCTCGCCGCGAACGCCCACAGCGTGGCCAGCGAGACCAGCGAGACCAGGACGAGTGAGACGACTTTGAAACGGACGGTGCGGAAGCGGGCGGTCCACGGGCGGGGCCGCCGACGACTGTTGCGTGATCCCACTCAACGGTCCCTTGACGGTGACGGAGACGGGCGATTCGGGAGCTGTCGGTCACTGAATGCACGAGACCCTACAACCGATCGCGACGGTTCGCGCAGCGGGCTCCCCAAAAAATCGATCTTGCGTGGAGCGTGACACGGATGCGGTCGGTACCCCTACAATCCCGTTCAGTGATCTTCAGGACCCCGCCCGAAGACCGACCGAACGCCGTCCCCTCCCGGCTCCCACCGGGACGGCGTCCCCGACGACCCCACCCGCGCGGAGCCGGTCGCCCCACCCGCCTGGCGGCTCTGGCCGCCCTGCTCACGGCGGTGACGGCGGGCGCGTGCAGCTCCTCCTCCGACGGCGGCGGGACCCCGCTGCCCCGGATCCCCGCCCAGCAGAGCATCGGCCCCGGCGAGGGCCGGCTCGACCTGGTGGTGTGGGCCGGCTACGCCGAGAACGGCTCCAGCGACAAGAAGGTCGACTGGGTCACCCCGTTCACCCGCGCCACCGGCTGCCGCGTGCACGCCAAGATCGCCGACACCTCCGACTCGATGGTCGCGCTGATGCGGTCGGGCCGCTACGACGGCGTGTCGGCGTCCGGCGACGCCAGCGTGCGGCTCATCCGCGGCGGCGACGTCGCCCCGGTGAACACCGCCCTGCTCACCAACTACGGCGACATCGCCCCGTACCTGAAGGACCAGCCCTACAACTCGGCGGGCGGCCAGATGTACGGGGTGCCGCACGGCTACGGCGCCAACATGCTGATGTACCGCACCGACAAGTTCCCGCAGGGCCTCACCTCCTGGAAGGTGATGTGGGATCCCGAGTCCCCGGCCGCGGGCAACCTGGCGGCCTACGACTCCCCGATCTACATCGCCGACGCCGCCCTCTACCTGAAGGCGCACCGGCCCGATCTCGGCATCACCGACCCCTACGCCCTGTCGGAGGAGCAGTTCCAGGCCGCGGTGGACCTGCTGAAGAAGCAGCGCCCGAACGTGGTGCAGTACTGGCACAACTACCTCGACGAGATCCAGTCGTTCAAGATCGGCGACATCCACGCCGGCACCGCCTGGCAGGTGACCGCCAACCTGGCCCGCGACCAGAAGGCCCCGGTCGCCACCACCATCCCCGCCGAGGGCGCCACCGGCTGGTCCGACACCTGGATGGTCTCGGCCAAGGCCCAGCACCCCAACTGCATGTACCGCTGGATGAACTGGATCACCACCGCCAAGGTGCAGGCCCAGGTCGGCCAGTGGTTCGGCCAGGCGCCCGCCAACCCGCAGGCCTGCCGGTACACCGCGCCGGGCTTCTGCAGCACCTTCCACGTGGGCGACGCCGCCTTCTACAAGCGGGTCGCGTTCTGGAAGACCCCGGTCCGCGACTGCGGCGACGACCGGGACGACGCGTGCGTGGACTACGCGCGCTGGTCCCAGGCATGGACGCAGATCAAGGGCTGACCCCGACCACACAGGAACCGTTCCCTCCCCCCAACAAGGAAAGGCCTGTCCGTGAAGTTCAGCTACGCGATGCTCCCCGACTACCCCCTCACCGAGTCGCTGGCCTCGATCAGGCTCGCCGACGAGCTGGGCTACCACGCCGTCTACGCGGCCGACGAGCCCTGGCACAAGGACCTGTGGCTGCTGTTCGCGGCCGCCGCCGCGCAGACCTCGCAGATCAGGATGGGCCCGAGCGTGTCGGCGGTGACGCTGCGCGAGCCGACCCTGATCGCCCAGGCCGCCGCCACCCTGGACGAGCTCACCGGCGGCCGCGCCGAGGTCGTGCTGGGCTCGGGCAACTTCGGCGTGCTGGCCCAGTACAAGATCGACTGGACGAAGACCAAGCCGCTGACCCGCGTGAAGGAGGCCGTCGCGGTCGTCCGCACCCTGCTGGACGAGGGCACCATCACCCGCGACGGCGAGTTCTACTCCTACGACGGCCTGTTCACCTTCGCCCGCCCGGTGCAGGAGCACCTGCCCGTCAAGATCGGCGCGATGCGCGGGCCGAAGTCGTTCGAGGCGGCCGGCGAGCTGTCCGACGGCGTGCACCACGCGCTCAGCTACTCCCGCGAGGCGTACGAGTACGCGGTCGAGCACTTCCGCATCGGCGCCGAGCGGGCCGGCAAGGACTGGTCGAGCATGGACGTCGGCGCCTGGGTCGTGTTCGCCACCGGCCCCGACTCCGAGGCCGCCAAGCAGGCCGCGCGCAGCATGGTCGGCCTGTACGCCTCGGCGATGCCGGCCGAGCAGCTGGAGCGCAACGGCGTCTCGCCCGCCGACGTGGCCCCGATCATCGAGGCGATCGGCGCGGGCGACCTGGCCCGCGGCATCGAGCTGACCACCCCGGAGATCACCGAGAAGCTGTCGATCGCCGGCACCCCCGACGAGGTCCGCGCCAAGATCGAGAAGGACATCGCGCCGACCGGCGTGAACCACATGATCCTGGCCATCACCGACTCGGCGCTGGTCAAGTCCTTCACCGGCCGCGAGCTGGAAGGCGTCGCGGACGTGGACACCCAGCTGCGCCTGGTGCACGAGCACCTGATGCCCGCCTTCGGCTAGCACGCGGGCCGTGCCGTCGCCCCGGCCGCGTCAGCGGAGCGGCCGGGGCCACGGCGGCGATGATCACGTGCCCGCGTGAGGTTACGGTGACCGCTGAGGTGGAACGGAGGAGTTGAGGATCGGTGACCGGGCCCGCGCACCGGCCCCGGGACGCCGCATCCTCGACCGGCGCGGCAGCGCCGCAGCACCTTCCGCATCTCGACGAGGGACACCCGCCATGCAGATCGACCTCTCCGGCCGCACCGCCCTGGTCACCGGCTCCACCCAGGGCATCGGCCACGCCATCGCCACCGGCCTCGCCCGCGCGGGCGCCCGCGTCGCCGTCAACGGCCGCGGCGACAAGCGCGTGGCCGAGGCCGTCGAGAGCGTGCGGGCCGAGTCCGGCGGCGGCGACGTCATCGGCGCCGCGGGCGACCTGGCGTCGGAGGAGGGCGCCGCCGCCGTGCTGGAGGCCGTGCCC
Organism: Spirillospora sp. CA-253888; assembly: GCA_050936435.1. Classification (GTDB taxonomy): domain Bacteria; phylum Actinomycetota; class Actinomycetes; order Streptosporangiales; family Streptosporangiaceae; genus Spirillospora. The sequence continues at coordinate 1,438,177 of JBNJMT010000002.1, read as the reverse complement.
GAGGTCGACATCCTGGTCAACAACCTCGGCATCTTCGGCTCCGCTGAGCCCCTGGAGATCGACGACGCCGAGTGGCGCCGCTACTTCGAGGTCAACGTCCTGTCCGCCGTCCGCCTCATCCGCGCCTACCTGCCCGGCATGAAGGAGCGCGGCTGGGGGCGCGTGCTGAACCTCGCCAGCGACTCGGCCGTCGTCATCCCCGCCGAGATGATCCACTACGGCATGACCAAGACCTCGCTGCTCGCCGTCAGCCGCGGGTTCGCCAAGGACGCCGCCGGGACCGGGGTCACCGTCAACTCCGTCATCGCCGGGCCGACCCACACCGGCGGCGTCGAGGGCTTCGTCCGCGAGCTCGTCGGCGACGAGCTGCCCTGGGACGAGGCGCAGCACGAGTTCATGGTCAAGTACCGGCCCCAGTCCCTGCTGCAGCGCCTCATCGAGCCCGAGGAGATCGCCAACCTGGTCGTCTACCTCGCCTCGCCCTACGCCTCCGCCACGACCGGGGGAGCGGTGCGCGTCGACGGCGGTTACGTCGACTCCATCCTGCCCTGATCGGCGGCGACCGGCTCGGTGGCGCCGGTGCGGGGACGGCCCGGGGCGATCAGCGCGGCGACGAGGACACCGGCCGCCGCCGCTGCCGCCGCCACGGCGAACCCCCTGGTGAAGCCGCTCAGCGTGGTGCCGGCCAGGCTCGCCGCGGCGACGCTCGACACGACCGCCGCGCCGAAGGAGGCGCCGAACTCGTGGAAGGTGCTCACGATGCCCGAGGCGATCCCCGCCTCGTGCGGCGCGACCTGGCCGAGCGCGGTCGCCGAGGCGATGACGAACATCGCGCCGGTGCCCGCCGCCGCGACGGCCACACCGAGCACGACGCTGACCGGCTGCATCGACACCGCCGGCACGGCCATGCCGACCGCCGCGACGGCCAGGGCCACGACGGCCGGGCCGCGCGCGCCGTAGCGGCCGATGAGCCGCCCGGTCAGGTTCGCGCCGAGCATCGTGGCCAGCGCGACGGGCAGGAACAGCAGCCCCGTCCGCATCGCGCCGTAGCCCCGGGCGTGCTGGAAGTAGAAGGTGCCGAGGAAGAACACCGCGATCATCAGCGCGGTGGCCGTCCAGATGAGGAACACGCCGGTGGCGACCGGCCGCCGGACCAGCAGCCGCACGTCCATCAGCGGTGACCGCGCCCGCCGCTGCCACAGCGCGAACAGCGCGTACCCGACCGCGGCCGCCAGGACGAGCCCCGCCGTGAGCGCGGTGAGCCACCCGTCCTCGCCCGCGGCGATCAGGGCGTAGATCAGCGTCGCCGTCGAGGAGGTCACCAGGAGCGCCCCGAGGACGTCGAGCCGGGGCCGCTCGCCGGACGCCCGCCGCGCGGGCAGCATGGCGGCGAGCGCCACGACGATCACCAGCCCGATGGGCACGTTGACGTAGAAGACCCACGGCCACCCCGGACCGGCGGTGAGCAGCCCGCCGAGCAGGACGCCGAGGGCTGCGCCGCCGCCGCCGAGCGCGGACCACACGCCCAGCGCCCTGTTCCGCTCGTCCCCGTCGAACAGTGCCACGACCAGCGACAGCGCGGCGGGGGACAGCAGCGCCGCCCCGATCCCCTGCGCGACGCGGCCGCCGACCAGCGCGGCCCCGGAGCCGGCCAGCCCGGTGACCAGCGACGCCATGGTGAACAGCAGCAGCCCGGCGAGCACGACGTACTTGGCCCCCAGCAGGTCGGTGATGCGCCCGCCGAGCAGCATCAGACCGCCGAAGGCGAGGGTGTAGGCGCTGACCGTCCAGGTCAGCGCCTCGCGGCCGAGGCCGAGGTCGGTCTCGATGTGCGGCAGCGCGATGGCCACGACGGTGACGTCGAGGATCAGCATGAGCTGCGCCACGCCGAGGAGGCCGAGGATGCGCCAGCGCGCCGGGTGCGGCGCCGGCGGTCCTGCCTGAGAGGTCATCGGAACCCTCCGGAGTCATAACTCGTATCCACATGTACGAGTTCTGTTCCGGACTATAACTCATATGCGCGCGTACGAGTTAGAATGATCGCCATGGCTGAACCTTCCGCCCGGCCCAGGCGCCGCGCCGACGCCGAACGCAACATCGCCCGCATCGTCTCCGCGGCACGGCGCCTGCTGAGCGTGGACCCGAACGCCGCGACCGACGACATCGCCAAGGCCGCGGGCGTGGGGCGGATGACGCTGTACGGGCACTTCCGCACCCGGGCCGACCTGGTCGAGGCCGCGCTCACCGAAGCGCTGCGCACCGGCGAGGAGACCCTGTCGGCCGTCGACCTGACGGGAAACCCCGGCGAGGCCATGACCCGCCTGCTGACGTCGAGCTGGCAACTGGTGGCCGAGTCGGCGGCCCTGCTGACCGCCGCCGAGACCGTGCTCCCCTCGGGACGGGTGCGCGAACTGCACGACGCGCCCGCCCGCCGCATGGCCGACCTCGTCCACCGGGGCCGCGAGCAGGGCGTCTTCCGCACCGACCTGCCCGCCGACTGGCTGGTCAGCGTCGTCCACTACATCCTGCACGGCGCGGCCGACCAGGTCCGCGCCGGAAGCCTGGACCCGCAGGACGCCGCCGAGGTGGTGACGAAATCGATCCGGTCGGTGCTGACCGGCTAGGAGGGGTCCGCCCGGCTGTCCCGCGCTACGGCGTGCCGGCCTGTTCCGTGCACGGCGCAACCGTGCGGGAGGCGAGCGGGTGCGCTGCGGAAGCCGTCATGCTTCCCGTCGGCGTTGGCGTGTGAGCTCTTCGAGCGCTGCGGCCCACGGCTCTTTGATGGTGTCGCTGGTGTCAGGCTCTGCGATGGGGGCGTGGAGGTCGGCGGCTCCTGCGGATTCTCCGGCGGGTTCGTAGAGGTGGGCGGTCGCTTCGGGGATGCGTCCCCGGGAGCCGTCCGGAACGCCGGGATGGAAGGGAGGCATGCCGGTGAGGTCGGGCTCGGGCGCCGCGTAGTCGTGGACGGTGTCAGGGTCCAAAAAGCCGTCGCGGCTCTGGGGCCATTCCGGCACGTTGGCCATGGCGGCGCCGATGCGGTCGCGGACGCGCCGCTCTTCGGTGGCGCTGTCGTGGTGCCCGAGCTGCTCGGCGACGTCGGCCCAACGGTCGAGGAGGGCGAAGGCCAGGGCCGTCTGGTCGAGGGTGAGAGCTACGGTGACGGCCCTGTCGGGCAGATGCCGTTCGCCGCCTACGCGGGTTCCCACGGTGTCGCGGACGCTGTCGGCGAGGCCCATGATGCCGCGCGGATCTCCTGCGACGACGGCGCAGTCGGTCTCGTCGGAGATGCAGATCATGAGGGCGTGCCAGTCGGCGACGGCCAGGGTGAGGGGGCGGGTCTCCGCTGCGTTCATCCGGGGAGTTTTCGCGGCATGGGGGACGAGACCCCGGGATCGTATCCCAGGACCCCATTTCTCGATCATGCGGCGCGGCCGGAGACCGGTGGGTGCCGTTATGAAACGGATTCTTCTGTGTCTTAAGTGAACAGCGGGCTCACCGATACGCGATGCCGGTTGTTTTCCCGGCCCATGCCGATCACATGAACCGGGCCGATGCGCCCGCGTCCGCCGCACCGGCAGGCCATTCCCGGTCAGCATTTGGCCGAGATGGGCCTCTTGCATGGCCACCTGTCGGCACAGGGGTTTTACTTGGCGCATGTCCCCTAGCGCAGTGGGTTCCCGATCGCCTTGACCAGACCAAGTCCCGTTCAATTGGCCGGGTGTCGACGGACCTCGGAGCGATTCCTGTAAGGACGCAAGGAATCGTGTGCGCCAATACTGGAGCATCGCTCTTTTCGGCTGCGCTCCAGATGACGATCCCTTTCTGATTTTCCCCTTGTCATGTTCTGGAGCGCACGCTGCCCGCGGCCCGCCGGTCGGAGTCGAACCGAGCGGATCCGATGGGCGACCGTGAAGGGAGACACAGGCCCGTGTCGATCCGCGAAGCCGAAGAACGCGCGAAGCGATGACCGGCGAGCCCGGCGAGAGAGCGCCGCTCTGCGTCGCCCCCTTCGTCTCGCTGGCGGTGTGGGCCGACGGCGAGTCGGTCATCTGCTGCGAGGACAAGGGACCGGTGGCCGGCCGCCTCGGCTCGGTCGACGACGTGTCCGAGCTGGTCAACGGCGAGACGATGCGCAGCGCCCGCAAGCAGTTCATGCGCGGCGTGGTCCCCGGAGGCTGCCGGGCCTGCCTGGACGAGGCGACGCGCCAGCCGACCGTCTTCCACTACTACCGGGACACCTTCCGCTGGGAGGACGTCGCGGGGGACTACGACGAGGCGAGCGGCACGGTCACCGGGACGCGCTACCTGCTGATCGCCCTCAGCAACCTGTGCACCTACAGCTGCCGCATGTGCTTCGACAAGCTCAGCACGCGGCTGAACGCCGACCGCCACCGGATGCTGGGCACAGAGCAGGTCGGCTACCGGCGCAACGACATCGACAAGGTCATCGACTTCATCCGCGCGAACCCGATCCGCGCCGTCACCTTCCACGGCGGCAACCCCATCAACGAGCCCCGGTTCCTGGACGTGCTGACCGAGCTGTCGAGCGACGCCTCCGTGGAGATCATCTCGAACGGCTCCACCCTCACCTCCGGCCACACCGACATCCGCCCGCACCTGGCGCGGTTCCGCGAGGTCCGCTTCAACATCAGCCTGGACGGCACGCGCCGGACGACCGAGTACGTGCGCGTGCACAGCCGGTTCGACGACGTGCTCCGCCACTTCCACGAGGTCAGGGCCCTGCCCAACGTGACCGTCAACCTGCACAACACGATCACCAACCTCAACGTGTTCGACCTGCCCGCCTACTACACCATGGTGCTGTCGGGGGAGTTCGCCGACGCCGACTCCCTGTCCAGCTACATCGCCACGGTGCCCGACGTCCACCGCGTCTCCACGCTCCCACCCGACCTCCGGCGGCTGGTCCGCGACCGCATCGAGGACTTCCTGCGCGCGCCGGACGGGCCGGGCGGCCCGGACGCACTCGACGCCAAGGCGGCCCGAGCGCGCGCGTACGCGCAGAACGTCCTCACCCGGATCGAAAGAGCCCCCTACAACCCGCGCCTGTTCACCCGATTCCTCGAACTGACCCGGAAGACCGACGCCTTCTACCGCGTCGAGTCACTGCCGGAGTACCGGGCGTACCTCACGGGAGAGGTCCCGGTGCCCGCCCGTTCGACCGTCCCACCCCAGACCGACGCTCCCGAGGCGGGAGTGGAGAAAGGAGCCGTCGTGCCCGACAACCCCCTCCAGTTCGCCGAGGACCCCAACGCCGCCGTGGGTCCCTGCCCGTACGTCGGCGAGCGCCGGTTCTCGCGGTCCGAGTGCATCTTCGGCTGGACCGCGGCGTTCCAGCAGAGCTGCACGGCGGTCACGGTGCGGATCCGGCTCGTGCCCGACGCGGGGATCACCGCCCAGGAGATGGCGACGCTGCGCGCGGCCTGGGAGACCGGCATCGAGAACAAGTGGAGCGGCCATTTCGTCTGCACGGGCCCCTACGGCGCCTCCACCATCACCTTCAACGCGCAGTTCGTCACCTCCAACGCCCACCACACGGTCCGGGTGAGCAGGGGTCCCGGCCAGACCAACATGACGCGCTGGCACACCGACGACAACGGCGACACCGCCGCGCACGAGTTCGGCCACATGATCGGCAACCAGGACGAGTACACCGACAGCCGCTGCCCGAACCGCTCCCCCGTCAACACCGGGACGGTCATGCACGTCGTCGCCGGGCCGGCGGAGCAGCGCCACGTCAACCGGATCTGCACCTCGGCGCCGCTCACGGCCGAGCACTTCTCGATCGGCCTGGACCTCATCTAGGCCCCGCCTTCCGACAGCGAGGGACGACATGCGGGTAATCATCGAATCGTTCACCCGGCCCGACGTCGACCGGATGCGGGCCGCGGTCGCGCGCCTGGCCGACGGGGCCGCCGACGCCGCCGACGACGTGCGGATCGAACTGTCCGTCACCGGCGGCTGCCCGGGGCAGCGGCTGGACTTCCGGGCGACGATCCCCTCGCGGGACGCGGCCGAGGTGTCCTACGAGGACGAGCGGCGGAGCGTCAGCGAGCGGTTCTCGGCGGAGGTACGCGCCGAGGAGCTGACGGTCCTGGCGCGGCACCTGGACGTCGGGGCCCTGATGGAGCTGGCGCCGAACGCCGACGAGCGGTACGTGCCGGACTCGGTCACCGGCACGGTCGCCATGACGGCGGCCAACGCCCGGGTCACCCTGCTGTTCGCCGTCGACACCGAGGAGCCCCCCGAGGACGACGAGGCGGCGCTGCGGATCCAGCCGGGGGAGGTCCCGTTCGTGCTCCGCGCCTCGGAGGTCCCCCCGAGCGTCCGCCCGGCGCTGGAACAGCTCGCGACGGTCGTCAACCGGCTCGTCGCGGACCGCGGGTGAAGGGCGTCCACGTCAACTCCACCCTGCCGTCCGTGCCGTACCTGGGGCGCCTGAACGGACCCGACGGCTACCAGGTGGAGGACTTCGAGCTGCTCACGACCGTCCTGTCGGCCGCCGCCTGGCGCCGCTTCAACGGCCCGGTCAAGCTGTACACCGACCGCGTCGGGGAGGCCTACTACCGGCGGCTCGGCATGACCGAGCTGTGGGACGGCGGCATCGACACCGACGTGCTGGAGTCGCTGCCGGGCCGGATCAGCCACGACGTCTTCTGGACCGCCGGCCGCGTCGCGGCCCTCAGGGCCGAGGCGGCGCCCTTCGTCTCGCTGGACACCGACCTCATCGTCTGGGGGCCGCTCGACCACCTGATCACTTCGGACTTCATGGCGCTGCATCCCGAACCCCTGCACCACGCGATCTACCAGCCCCGGTGCGAGCTGAGCACGCCCACCGGCTACGTGTGGGAGGAGTGGGACTGGGAGGCCACCCCGTGCAACGCCGCGTTGACGTACTTCGCCGACGACCGGCTGACCGAGATGTTCCACGCCAAGGCGATGGAGTTCATCCTGGAGAACCCGGTCGAGCGGGAGGCCGTGGGTCGCCTGCCGGTCCACGACGTGTTCGTGGCCCAGCGGCTGCTGCCGATGTGCGCGCTGAGGCTGGGGGTGCGGCCGGCGTTCTTCCTCGACTGGCCCCGGCCCGGGCGCAACAGCGAGTCGATGGCCGACGGCGGTAAGAACGAGCTGGTCACCCATGTCTGGGCCTACAAGGACGCGCTCAAGGACGACCTGAACCACCGGGAGGCGTTCTGCCTGCAATGCGTGGCCCGGATCCGCGCCGACTACCCCGAACTCGTGGACATGCTGCGCCACATGCCCAGCGTCCGGCGGTACCTGTCGTGAGAGGGCGACGGTGAAGGCGGTCCACGTCCTGTCCACCCGGCCGACCACGAACTACTACGTCTCGCGATCGGAGTCCGCGCCGTACCGGCAGGAGGACTTCGAGATCCTCACGACGGCCCTGTCGGCCCTCGAATGGCGCCGCCACAACGGGACGATCCGGCTCTACACCGATCCCGCGGGCCGGGAGTTCTACGACCGGCTGGGGCTCCTGGACCTGTGGGACGGCGGCGTCGACAGCGAGCACCTGGATCCGGCGGCCCGGACGATCAACTGCGGCGTCTTCTGGTCGTTCGGGAAGATCGTCGCCCTGCGGCGGGAGGCGGCCCCGTGCTGCGTCCTGGACACCGACCTCATCGTCTGGGACGGCATCCGGGACCTGGTCACCGCGGAGGTCATGAGCCTGCACGAGGAACCGCTCGGCTTCGCCGCCTACGTCGGTCGGGACGGCCTGGTCGCGCCCCCCGGCTTCGACTGGAGCGGGCTGGACTGGTCGGTCGCCCCGTGCAGCGCCGCGCTGCTCGTGTTCACCGAGGACGGCTTCAAGGACGAGTACGCCGACCGGGCGCTGTCGTTCATGGAGGACAACCCGGTCCGGTCGGAACCCGGCGGCTCGCTGCCCGCACACCCGATCTTCGTGGAACAGCGGCTCCTGCCCATGTGCGCGCACGCGAAGGGGGTGCGCATCGGTTCGTTCCTGCGCGACTACCGGGGGGCCGAGCTGCGGTCGGGGCGCAGGAACACGGTGTTCACGCACCTGTGGAACGCCAAGACGCTCCTTCACGACGACCCGCGCAGAAGACGGGAACTCTGCGTGAAATACGCCCGGAGAATCCGGCGGGACCACCCGGAGACGGCGAAGGTCCTCGCGCGTTCCGACCTCCTGCGGGACTACTTCGAGACACCGGACTCGCGGCCGGAAACCTGACGGACCCGGCCAGGGATCTCCCCGAGGAAACCACAAAGGCAAGGAGTCCGTGCACTCCTTGCCTAGTTAAATGTATAGCGCACCAGGGGGCTTGCGGCAAGACCCCGGTCGTGTTGCAGAATCTTCCAGCGAGGCCAGGACCTGCGGAAACGCTGGGCCCATGAAGGACGTGAGCCCTGTCGGAACAGATCGCGGGGCCTCAGCGCGCAGACGACCACGCGGGGCGGTCGGCCGGAACGCGGCACTTTCTGGATGAGGGATTTCATGATTGACGTGATCCTGGTCGGCGGCGGCCCGACCGGCTTGATGTTGTCCGCCGAGCTGCGGCTGCACGGCGTGCACGTGGTCGTGCTGGAGCAACTGGCCGAGCCGACCGAGCAGGCCCGCGGGCAGGGCCTGCACGCGCGCAGCGTCGAGATCATGGACCAGCGCGGCCTGCTGGACCGGTTCCTCGCGGTCAGCGAGAAGTTCCAGGTCGGCGGCCTGTTCGGCGGCATCATCAAGCCGTGGCCGGAGCGACTGGACACCGCCCACCCCTACGGCCTGGCCGTCCAGCAGCCGGTCACCGAGCGGCTGCTCAACGAGCGCGCCCTCGAACTCGGCGCCGACATCCGGCGCGGCCGCGAGGCCGTCGGGCTGAGCCAGGACGAGGACGGGGTGACCGTCGAGCTGGCGGACGGCACGCGCCTGCGCTCGCGCTACCTCGTCGGCTGCGACGGAGGCCGCAGCATGGTCCGCAAGCGGCTCGGCATCGGTTTCCCCGGCGAGCCCTCCAAGGTCGAGACGCTGCTGGGCGAGATGAAGCTGAGCGAGGACCCCGAGAAGATCGCCGCCACCGTCGCCGAGGTCCGCAAGACCCAGCTGCGGTTCGGCGCCACGCCTCTGGAGGACGGCGTGTACCGCGTCGGCGCGCCCGCCGAGGGGGTGGCCGAGGACCGCGCGGCCCCGCCGACCCTGGAGGAGTTCAAGCAGCAGTTGCGGACCTGGGCGGGCACCGACTTCGGCGCGCACTCGCCGCGCTGGCTGTCCCGCTTCGGCGACGCCACCCGGCAGGCCGAGCGCTACCGGGTCGGCCGGGCGCTGCTGGCCGGCGACGCGGCGCACGTCCACCCGCCGACCGGCGGCCAGGGGCTCAACCTCGGCGTCCAGGACGCGTTCAACCTGGGCTGGAAGCTGGCCGCCGAGGTCAACGGCTGGGCACCGGAGGGACTGCTGGACAGCTACCACGCCGAACGGCACCCGGTGGGCGCCCGCGTGCTCGCCAACACCCGCGCGCAGATGACGCTGCTGGGGACCGACCCGGGCCCGACCGCGCTGCGCGGGCTGCTGTCGGAGCTGATGGACTTCGAGGAGGTCAACCGGTACGTGACCGAGCTGATCACCGCGACCGGGGTCCGCTACGACCTCGGCGAGGGCCACGAGCTGCTCGGCCGCCGGATGCGGGACGTGAAGCTGACGCGCGGCCGCCTCTACGAGCTGATGCACGGCGGCCGCGGACTGCTGCTCGACCAGACCGGCCGCCTGTCGGCCGCTGGGTGGGCGGACCGGGTCGACCACGTCGTCGACACGAGCGAGGAACTCGACGCGCCCGCACTGCTCCTGCGGCCGGACGGCCACGTGGCGTGGGTCGGCGAAGACCAGCGGGAGCTGTCCGGACGGCTGTCGGAGTGGTTCGGCGCACCCGTCGACTGAACGCGCACCGGCCGAGGACACGATCTAGACGGCGCCGCTCCGCAGGAGCGTCACCAGCTGTTCCGCCGCCGTACGGGCGCGTTCGGCGAGCTCGTCCTCGGCCGGCTCGCGCACGCCGTGCAACGCGTCCTCGAACAGGCCCCCGGCCAGCATCGCCACGAACATCTCCGCCGCCCGCCGCAGGTCCTTCGCCTCCCAACCCTGGTCGGACGCCCAGCGGTCGAGGTACTGGTGCAGCACGTGCACCCGGACCTCCATGACCTGGCGGTAGCGGTGCCCCAGCTCCGGGAAGCGGGGCGCGTCCCGGGTGACGACCCGGTACAGCGCCAGCTCCGTCGGCGACAGCACCCGGCGCAGGTAGTCCACGCCCGCGAGCGGCAGCGCCGCCTGCGGCGGCTGGGTGAACCACGGCAGGTCCGGATGCGCGGCGTCCCCGGACGGAGGCTCGGGGGCCGGGGCCGAGCAGGCGTCCTGCATGACGGCGGTGAACAGGTCGTCCTTGCCGTCGAAATGCCGGTAGACCGTCTTGATCGACACTCCCGCCGCCGCGGCGATGCGGTGCACCGAGGTCTCGGCGTACCCGGTGTCGAGGAACGCCTCGCGCGCGGCCCGCACGATCGCGGTCCGCTTGCGCTGCATGAGCTGCGCTTTGGGGTTGTCGTCCGACCAGCTTCGCATGGACCTCTCCGGCGGGGGCGCGCTTGACAGCAGCATACGACAACGATCATTGTCGTGCTCACGACAACGACCGTTGTCGTATGGCGCCTCGACCAGAAAGGCCGGACGATGAACTGGACGGCAGAGCACATCCCCGACCAGACCGGCAGGACCGTCGTCGTCACCGGCGCCAACAGCGGCCTCGGCCTGGCGACGACCCGCGCGCTCGCCCGCAAGGGCGCGCACGTCGTCCTCGCCGTGCGCGACGAGGCCAGGGGACGGCGCGCGGCCGCGGAGATCACCGCCGCCTGTCCGACCGCCGACCTGGAGGTGCGCCGCCTCGACCTGGCCGACCTGACCTCGGTCCACGCCTTCACCGACCGGCTCCACACCGATCTCGCGAGCCTGGACGTACTCGTCAACAACGCCGGAGTGATGGCGCCGCCGAGGACGCTCAACGCGCACGGCCAGGAACTGCAGTTCGCCGCCAACCACCTCGGCCACTTCGCGCTCACCGGCTGGCTGCTCGACCTCCTGGCCACCGGCAACGACCCCCGCGTGGTCACGGTGACCTCGGCCAACCACCGCCAGGGACGGATCTTCTTCGACGACCTCACCGGCGAACGCGACTACGCGCCCATGAAGTTCTACAACCAGTCCAAGCTCGCCAACGCCGTCTTCGGCTGGGAGCTCCACCGGCGACTGCGCGCGGAGGGCAGCCCGGTGCGCAGCGTCCTCGCCCATCCCGGATACACCTCCACCGGCCTGCAGACCAGCGCGCCGGTCGGCAGGGTGAAGCTGCTGTACGGCCGCGTCCTCGCCCCGCTCGCCCAGTCCCCGGACCAGGGCGCGCTGCCCCAGCTGTACGCGGCCACCGCCCCCGACGCGGCGAGCGGCCACTTCATAGGACCGGACGGCATGGCCGAACTGCGCGGCGCGCCCAAGCGCGTGCAACTGGCCCCGCGCGCCACCGACCCCGAAACCGGCCGCCGACTGTGGGAGCTGTCGGAACGCCTGACCGCCGCGACCTGACGAGCCGTAACGACTCGCAGCCGTGCCACCACGACCGGGGCACGACGGCCGCCTACTCGAGGCGAATGGGCACGGCACACCTCTACGTGGTCGACGTCGTTGACCATGATTGAGCACCACCCGGTACTCCACCGACTCCAACCGCACATGCTCGTCGGTGACCGCCAGGACGACCAGCATGGGATGGGCGAGCGCGGCCGATGGTTCTCGCGGACGTGCATGGGCGCTGCGTGATGGGTGCCCATGGCGCCTCCGTCTCAGTGTCGGGGCAGCAGCTCGGCCAGCCAGTGGGTGAGGGGGGTGCTCGGTTCGTCCAGTTCGACCAGGTCCACCATGTCGCTGTGCTGGACGACCTGGGCGGCGCGGACGCGGCAGTAGCCCCGGGCGGGCCAGTACCCCATGCTCATGAGCAGGTGTCGCAGATGCTGCGGGATCTGGGTCCCGCCTCCGGCCAGGGCGGGGTGGGCCAGCGCCACGGCGGTGAACTGGCACAGGTGCGCGGCGGCCACGGCCCGGTGCTTGCGGATCTGCCCGGCCATCCGCTCCGGGGCGGCCCGCAGCGGCAGCGCCGTAAGGTTGGCGATCACCAGGCCCGTGCCGCCGCCGTTCAGTAGGACGACGGTCTCGGGAACGGTGCCAACCTTCAGCATGTCCTGGCGGGCGGCCGAGAAGAGGTTGTCCACGCGCTCGTTGAGATGCTCGAGGGTCAGCACCCCTCAGTCCTCCACGGCGCTCAGCACGCGGGCGACGTACTGGACCGCCAGGAGCTTGTCGTCGACTGGGGCGATCGCCTGACCCCAGCTCCAGCGGAACGTGCCGTCTTCGATGCGGATCTGCTCGGTGAGCCGGGCGGCCTGGGGGTTGGCGACCACCAACTCCGGTCCTTTGGGGGTCTCTCTTAGTTCGGTTCGGAAGCTCTGCGCCTCCAGGTCATGGGCGAGCTCGGCGAGGTGCGTCTTCTGTTGCGTGGTGTCCATGAGCGGGCACGGTAGGAGCGATCCGCCGCAGGAATTTCACCACCGTGAAACCGGAGCGAGGAGAGAAAATCTCGTCAGTGGGGGACACCGAGCCTGGCCGCGAGCCCCCGCAATTCGCGACCGACCGCCGCACCGTATGTCTGCTGGAGCATGACCGCAACCGTCTCGGCGACCGGCCCCGAATTGCGGATCTTGTGCGGGGCAACCTGCTCAGCCCGCAGCAGCCACCGCTCGGCCTGCTTGCGCGTCTTCTTGTCGCGGGCCAGGCCCCGGCCCACGTCGGCCAGGAACGAGGCGTGCCGCCCGTTGCGGGGAGCGATGACGTCCTCGTTCACTTGGCCGGCCAACTCCAGCAGGGTGCCGCCGGTCTCGCCCCGCTCGGTGGCCAGGCCGACCCGCCAGACGGCCACGTTGGTCTTGGAGAACGCGCCCCAGTTCCTGCCCGGCGTATCCGGTACGCGAGTCGCCAGCTCGGTGGCCTGGTCGATCCAGTGCCCCGCCCGGTCGAAGTCGTAGATCACCGTCGCGCTCATGGCGGCGGCCAGAGTGATCATCCCCAGCACCTGCACGCCCAGGTCATCGCGGACGTGGGGCTCCAGGGCATCGGCGGCCTTCTCAGCGGCGACCAGCGTCCGGTCCCTGGCGTTGGGTGGCATCGTGTGGATCCGCAGGGACGCGGCCTTGCCGGTGGTGACGGAGTCGTCCAGGATGCCGGCGGCCTCCTGGGCTTTCATCGCGGCGATCGAGGCCAGGTCGCCATAACCGAGATCCTTGGCCGTGAAGGTCGCCGTCTGGAAGGCGTCGATCAAGGTCTCCAGCGCCAGGCGGTGGGCCGGCTCGTCGGCCGGGTCACAGGCGTGGACGTGCAGTTCGCCGATGAGCGGGGGCAGCTTCTGTCTGACCACCAGGTGCTTGTACTCGCTGCGGTCGATCTTGGCCATCTCGGCGACCAGTTCGTCCAGCGGACGGGCGTCGTCCACCGCCGGGGCCGTCAGGGTGTTGGTCATCAGGGCCGCGCGGACGGCGGGCATGGTGGTGTGCGGTCCGGCCTGGACCGGGTCGGCCGTCAGGTGCGGCCCGCCCACCAGGTCGGTTTCCGAGACCCGCAGGGCCGAGGCCAGGGCGGCGATGTGCGAGCGCCGGTCCAGGGCGCGGTGTCCCCGCTCGGCCATGCTCAGGAACGACGGCGACAGACCCGACAGCCCGGCCAGCTCAACGAGGGTCAGCCGTCTCCACTTGCGCAGCACCCGCAGTCGCGCCCCGATGGTGTGCTGGTCCCACGTACCTTGGTCGTGCATCAGCCCGTGCCCTCCGGTAGGTCGCACTCCCAGAGTAGGCACGAGTTGATGCTGTTCGTCTGGAAGCGAGGGAAGGGCTATGCCACAGCGGCCGACTCCTCCTCGCGCAAGGACTGCAGCGCGTTGGTGGCCGTGCCCGTGCTGACGCCCAGGGCGGTGCGCAGGATGTCCCGGAGATGCACTTGCCGTCCCTCGCGCGGTGCGCGGCGTCCCTCTCCCTCGCACGGATGAGCGGCTCGTCCACCGAGACGGGGGCCTTCAGCTTGAGCGTCGCCTTCCTCTTCACCTCGGGCCTGGAGGTGGGCTCGGCTGTTCGACGGTTCTTCAGAGGCGGTCCTCTCTGCGAGGAGGGTGTCCTCGCAGGCCAGACCGTCATGGTGGGCGTGGTTGATTCGAACCAGCGGTCACTCGCTTGCGCGGCGAGCGTCCAGCACAGTGAGGGGACTACTTTCACGTTGGTCCGGTGCGAGATCGGGCGTATCGATCCGGGTGGGAAGCAGCGGGCAGGTCGCCCGCCGTTCGTGCGGTCCTCCGACTCCCGTGGAATGAGCTGCATCCGTCCCCTTTTGGTGCAGTATCTTCTTAAGGCCCTCTGAGCTGCAGGTTTGTAGCTCGTGCAGCTCGGTCCCAGGGGGCGAGCGGCCGACGGGCGCGCCGTGCTGAACGGGGGAGGAACGTGAACGAGGAGTCGCTCATCGCGGCGGTGCGCAACGATGACGCCGCCGCGGTGCGGAGCATGTCGCCCACGGGCGAGCTCCCCGACGTCGCCGACCACCATGGCCTGCCGCTGCTGCACGTGGCGGTGGACGCCTTCGCCGTCCGGGTCGTCCGTGAACTGTCCTGGCCGCCTGGCCAGCTCAACCGCCGCGCGCCCGACGGCCGCACGCCGCTGCTCCGCGCGGTCGACCTGGGCGCCGACGACATCGTGGAAACGCTCATCGCCTCAGGTGCCGAGCTGTGGCACGAGGACGCCGAGGGCCGTGACGCGCTGGCGTTGGCCCGGCACTGGCACGAGACGGGCCCCGAAGCCGGGCTGCGGCACCGGACCGGCGCATCAGGCCCGGTCTCCCGCCGGACCGTCCGTATCGAGGACGATGGCGTCACCTGCGAAGAGCTGTCCCTGGAAGGCATGACGGTCCGTACCGGGCACACCGCGATCCTCACCCACCTCGAACCCCGCTACGGGATCACCCCGCCGTTCGACGAGCTCATGTCCCGCGCGCTGGCCGAGCCGGATCCGGACCACCCGGTGTGGCCGGCCGTGCTGAGCACGCTCCATGCGCGCCGCGACCCCGTTCTCTGGCAGTCGGCGGCCGCGCTGCGAGACCGCGCGAATCCGCTGGAGCGCCTGTTCGGCGCGGAGGTGCTGCGCTGGACGGCCCTGTTCGACGAGAGCGACGACGCCCCCTACGACGAGCCGCTCGTCGACCTGTTCCTTCCCTGGACGGAACGGGAACCGGACCTCCGCGTGCTGCGGACGCTCACCGCCGGCCTGGCGGACGCCTCCGTCCCCCGCACCACCGCACGCCTCATCGCCCTGACGGACCACCACGACCGGTCCGTCCGGCGGTGGGCCGCCTCCGGGCTGGACCGGCCGGTCCGCCAAGGGCATCCGGCGGCCACGGCCACCGCCGTGCGCCTCACCCGTGACGACGACCCCGTGACCCGATGGCACGCCTGCCGCCTGCTGGGCTCGGCCCCCGCCGATCACCCGGACGCCATGGACACGCTCGCGGCGTGTCTGACCGACCCCGACGAGAACGTCCGGGTCACGGCCGCCATCCAACTCACCCTGCACGACGACCCGCGCGGCGACGAACTCCTGAACGGCCTCACCGACGTCACCGAAGACGCCCCCTGGTACTGGGAACTCGACGCCGTCTGGCGCCGCCGAAGGGCCGACGGCGTCTAGCACCACCCGACCCGCCATCGATCCCAGGACGACGCGCCCTCCAACGGCTACTCGAACGAGCCGCGATTCGCCTCGCTCCAGGCGACACGTTGCGCCAGCTCCTGAAAACGCCCCTCGGCGACCCAGTCCGCTTGCGGCTGATGCCCCTGCTCGGCCAGCCGGCGCACCAACTCCACCCCTTCCCGCTGAACCGCGATCACCGCATCGACGACACCGTCGGCGGGCGCCAGCCCGTAGGCGGCGCAGAAACGCTCCAGCCGCCGGCGCCGGTCCGGCGGCTCGGTGTACCGCAACCACCGCAGGCACTCGGCGTCATCGCGGAAAGGGGCCACATACTGCAGCGCATAGGCCACGTCATGCAGCCGCGGCGCGGGGCGGGCCAGGTCCCAGTCCACGATCCCCACGGGCCGTCCGCCCTGCCAGACCGTGTTCCACGGGCCGAAGTCGCCGTGGCAGACCACCTCACCGTCACCGGGAGCGCCCGGCCCCGCAGCCCAGACCGTCCCGGCGGCCGGGGCGAAACCGGCGACGGCATCGTGGTAGTCGCGCAGCAACGCGGCGAAGGCGTCGAGGCCGCGGTCGTCGGTGACCTTCGCCCACGCGCTCGGACCGGACTCGCCGGGGATGTAGGACAGGACCTCACGCCCCTGCCCGTCGAACCCCAGCACCCGCGGCGCGTAGGGAAAGCCCACCGCCTCCAGGTGCAGCAGCAGCGCGTGGACGGCCGGCGTCCACGGCTGGACCGGCCGGCGAACGGTCCCGCCCACCCGCACGACCCGGCGGTGAACGTCCTCCTGCAAGATCTCCTCGCTCGACACCGGCCAGAGACTAGGTGTTCGACCGACTCCACCGCATGCGCATTACCGGGGCCCTCCCGTGCCGTTCAGGGAGTGCTGCGGCCGAAGCGGGCGGCCGCCGCCGCCAGCAGGACGGCGGTCAGGGCGAGCATGAGGCCCAGCTCCAGCGCGATCGGCGGCGTCCAGCCCGCGATGCGGGGCCCTTCGGACAGGCCGGGGGCGGCCGTGCGGCGCAGGGCGTCCACCGCGTAGGTCAAGGGGTTGGCCAGGGACGTCACGGTCAGCCAGGCGGGCAGGCCCTTGAGGCTGAACAGGGCGCCGGACAGGAAGAACAGCGGCATCATCGCGATGCTCAGCAACATCTGGAAGGTCTCCAGCCGGCGGACGAACACCGCGGCGAAGGCGCCGACCATCGTCATGGTGAGGGCGGCCAGCGCCAGTTCGGCCAGCAGGGCCAGCAGCAGGCCGGGGCGGTAGGGGAGGCCCGCCACCCCCGCCAGGGCCAGCAGGAGCGCGCCTTGGGCGGTGGCGGCGGTCGCGCCGCCCAGGCACTTGCCCACCAGCAGGGTGCCGCGGCAGACCGGCGCGACCAGCAGGCCGCGCAGGAAGCCGGCCTCGCCGTCGCGGACGATGGAGGCGCCGGCGCTGAGCGCGGGCACCTGCACGGCCAGCAGCAGGACGCCGGGGAACACGTAGCGCAGGTAGTCGCCGTCGGCGGTGCCGGTCATCCCGTCCAGGCCCACGCCCAGCACCAGCAGGAACAGCAGCGGATTGAGCAGCATCAGCGCGGTCTGGGCCCGGTTGCGGACCAGCCGCAGCACCTCGCGCCACCACAGCACGCGCACGGCCCGCAGCTCGCGGGTCAGGGGGCGGGCGGTCGGGGCGACGGCGGTGGTCATGTCGGCTCCTTGTCGCGGGCGGCGTGGCCGGTGTGGTGGAGGAACACCTCGTCCAGGGTCGGCGTGGTGACGGTGACGGCGTGCACCTCCACCGGCAGCCGCGCGCACAGGCGCGGCACCAGGGCCGCGCCGTCGGCGGCGGGCACGTGCACGCCGTCGGGGGTGGCGGACGCCGCCAGGCCCAGGTCGCGGCGGACGGCGCGGGCGGCCGCGGCGTCGTCGCCGGTCCGCAGCCGGACCACGTCGGAGCCGATCTCGGCCTTCAGCCGGCGCGGGGAGCCCTGCGTGACGATCCGGCCGTGGTCGATGACGCAGATCCGGTCGCAGTTCTCGCTCTCCTCCAGATGGTGGGTGGTCAGGAAGACGGTCACCGCGTGCTCGCGCCGCAGCCGGTGCAGGTGCTCCCAGAGCGCGGCGCGGCTCTGCGGATCCAGCCCGGCGGTGGGTTCGTCGAGGAACAGCACGCGCGGCCGGTGCACCAGGCTGCGAGCGATCTCCAAGCGGCGGCGCATCCCGCCGGAGAAGGCGGCGACCCGGCGGCGGCCGTGATCGGCCAGCCCGAACAGCTCCAGCAGCTCGGCCGCCGCCCGCCGGGCCCGGCGGCGCGTCAGGCCGTACAGCTCGGCGTGGAAGCGCAGGTTCTCCTCGGCGGTCAGGTCCGGGTCGCCGGTCGACTCCTGGAAGACCACCCCGATGCGCTCGCGCACCAGGGCGGGCTCGTCCAGCAGGTCGGCCCCGGCCACCCGCGCGCGGCCCGAGGTGGGCCGCAGCAGGGTGCACAGCATCGCGACGGTGGTGGACTTGCCCGCCCCGTTGGGGCCGAGGAAGCCGAACATCTCCCCGCCGTCCACCTCCAGGTCGAGCCCCCGGACGGCCTCCACCGGGCCGTAGCGGCGGCGCAGGTCCTCGGCGCGCACGGCGGTCATGACGGGCCTCCCGGCACGGTCATCATCGGCCGGAAGAAGTCCAGGTCGTCGCTGCTCTCCCCGACGGGCCTGCCGTCGACCGCGACCCAGGCGTGCGCCTGGAACGGCTGGGTGCGCACGCCGGTGCACCACTGCGGCCAGCCGCCGCGCATCCGGCACAGCAGGGCCGTGGCGATGGAGCGCTGGAGGCAGCGCGGCCCGGCGCAGCGCATGCTGACCGCGACCACGTCGTTGCGGGCCCGGGACGCCATGGCCTCGTCCGCGGGCCGGGCGCCGCGCCGGGCCGCCTCCAGCACCCGCCGGATGCGGTACGGGGACATCCGCTCCAGCACCCGCGCCGCGGCGACCGCGGCCAGCGCGGCGGGACGGCGGCGCAGCGGGGGACGTACGGACGGTTCGATGGTGACGACGCGGCCGCTCATGCCCGCACCACCTCCGCCGTGCGCAGGGCGTCGACCAGTTCGGTCACGTCGGCCCGCGCCTGCTCGGCGCCGACCTGGCCGCGGTGGTGTTCCCACAGGGCCTCGGCGGCCTCCGGCACCGACGCCCCGCCCAGCAGGGCGCGCAGCGCCTGCGCTCCGGTCTGGTTCGTCTGCCAGTAGCGGCCCGTGCGCTCGTCCAGCAGCACGGCGCCGTCCTCGGTCTCGGTCATGGTGACGTGCTCGCGCAGTGCGAAGGTCATGTCCATCTCCTCGGTTCGTCTCAGGCGGGGGTCGGCTCGCGGTCGAGCGCGCGCAGCCACAGCTCCAGGCCGAGCGTCGGGTCGAACGGCATGAACGGCCGGGTGTCGGCGTGGACGCCCTCGACCACCGCGCGCAGGGCGCCGGGGTCGGCCAGCCCCAGCCGGGCCAGCCGCGAGTCGGCGCACAGGTCGACCAGCTCGGCGCGGTGCCGCCGCAGCCCGGCGTACAGTTCGGCGCTCGCGTCGCCCTTGGTACGGCGGTCCAGCACGTGCGGGACCAGGCCGCGCATCGCGGCGGCGAGCACGGGCTTCTGCCGGCCGGGCACCATCCGGTCGGGCAGCCGGACCGCCATGGCCGCCTCGATCACGCGGTCGTCCAGGTAGGGGGCGTGGAAGGCGACGCCGAACGTCTCGGCGAGCCGGGAGTTGCGGCGCACCGCCGCGCCGTCCACCTGCAACAGGCGCAACATCTCGTGGTGCACCGGCGGCTCGGCGAGCGGCCCGGGGCGCTGCTCCGCCGCCTCGGCCAGCAGGCGGCGGGCGGCGTCCACCGCGTCCGGGGTCGCCCACGGCGGCATCTTCGGCGCCAGCTCCCAGTCCATGTCGCGGTGGTCGGTCCGGGGATCGACCAGGCCGCCGGCGGTCCCGGCGAGCCAGCGCGGGAAGTCGGGCAGCGCCGCCAGGTTGCGGACGGTGCGCGCCAGCGACCAGCGGCGCATCGCGCGGGAGGCGCGGACCAGCCTGACCGCTTCGCGCGGATGGCGGCGCACCAGCGTGTGCAGGTACAGAGCGCTGGGGTGGAACAGCTCGTCACCGCCGATGCCCTGAAGATGGCGGACGGCGCCATGCTCCGCGACGGTACGGGCCAGGTGCTCGGTCTGGGCGCGGCTGCGCGCGAACGGCAGCGGGCCCTCCGGATCGGGCTCGGCCACGGCGAGATCGGCGTACCAGGCGGGCGCGCCGCCGGGCGGGACGACCACATGGCGCGCCCCGGGCAGCTCGGCCCGGCAGCGCTGCGCCCACCGGCGGTCGTTGTTGGACGGATCGAGCGCCTCGTAGTGGACGGTCACCAGTTCGTCGGTGTGCCGGGCGGCCAGGAAGCACAGGCTGGTGGAGTCCATCCCCCCGGACAGGTCGCAGCTCACCGGGGCTCCGTCGCCGCACCGGGCGGCGACGGCGTCGACCAGGGCCGCGCGCAGCGCCTCGGCGCCCTCGGCGAGCGGCACCTGCGGTTCCGGCGCGGTCCACCAGCGTCGGGTGCGGCTCGTGCCGTCGGGGTCGATCACCAGGTGCGCGTCGGGCGGCACCGTGCCGACGCCGTCCCACAGCGCCTGGCCCGACAACGGCCAGGGCGGGCCGAACGGGGCCAGCATCCACAGCGCCAGCACCTCCTCGCGCACGCCGCCGCCGGTCAGGGCGGCCAGCGCCTGGGGACGGTCGCCGGCCAGGGTGATCCCGTCCACCGTCGCGTGGCAGACCTGGCGCGCGGTGGAGACGCTGCCCTGGGCGCGGACGCGCCCGTCGATCGAGGCGACCAGGTGCACCGAGCCGGGCAGCGCGCGGGCGAGCGGGTCCAGGTCCCCGACGGTCCGCGCCCGCGCCAGCCGGGGCCGCAGCGTCGCGGGGTCGACGTGGGTCGCGCCCAGCAGCGCCAGCCTGTTGCGCCCGGCCGCGACCTCGGTCAGGGACGCGGCGTCCCAGCGGCCGACGATCCAGGGGCGGCCGGAGGCGTGGGACAGCACCTGCCGCCCGCCGTCCTCGCGCGCGTGGCGGGCGGCGGCGGGGTGGTCCGGCAGAATCAGGAATTCCATCTCGTCTTCCTTTTCCGGGGCGGGAAATGGTGCGGCGCGGGACCCGCAGGCCCCGCGCCGCATCCATTCACCGGTTTCTCACATGGTCTGACCTAATCGAGGCCGGACCTGTGTCAGTTCAGCCACCAGGCACCCCACGGGCTGTCGATGTAGCCGCCCCGGTTGGTGATGCGCGTCAGGTCGGCGAAGTCGCCCGCCTCGATGAGGGCCGGCCGGGTGTAGGTGAGCTTGCGCATGGGATGAACCTTCCTTTCGGCCGGGCGGTCCGGCTGACCGCCCTTGCGTTCACCACCGAGGTTTCCCGACGCTTTCGCCGCCCGGCAACACCTGTCCTGTCCGGGACGGTGAAACCCGTTGCGAGCTGCGGAGACGCCGCCGTCCTGGACACCTGCGGACAGCGTGGACAGCGCCGTCCGCCGCTCGTTCTGGCCACATTTCGCCACCGTCAGAAGCGGCCGGAAGCCTTGTCGGGTTTCGCCGACCCGTGGAAGATCAACAGTGACGGGGAAGGGAACCGATGGAACCAGGACGGCCGTCTCCGAGCGATATTCGTGACGCCGCCGACTATGTCTCCGCGCTGCGCCGGCTGAAGAAACGGTCGGGCCTTTCCTACCGACAACTGGAACGGCGGGCGGAGGCGGTGGGGGAGGCGCTGCCGCGCAGCACCGCCGCACAGGCCCTCAAAGGACGGGGACTGCCGCGCCGCGAAGTGGCGGAAGCGTTCGTCCGCGCCTGCACGGGGCTCGACCAGGCGGAGACGGAATGCTGGCTGGCGGCCTACGACCGGCTTGCGTCAGGCGCCACCGCCCCGCAAGACCCCGGCCCCGCTCCGCAGCCGGCCGACAACACCCGGCGCGACGCCCCTCGAACACCGCGACGTCGGCTCACCCGGCGCGCGGGCGCGACCACCGTGGACCCGGCCGGCTTCACGGACGCCGCCGCGTTCGTCACCGGATTACGTTGGCTCAAAGCCCGCTCCGGCTTCTCCTACCGGCAACTGGAACGGCGGGCCGAGGCGGTAGGGGAGGCGCTGCCGCGCAGCACCGCCGCACAGGCCCTCAAAGGACGGGAACTGCCGCGCCGCGAAGTGGTGGAGGCGTTCGTCCGCGCCTGCCTGGGACCCGAACGGACGGTGGCCGAGGCCGCGTACTGGCTGGCGGCCTACGACCGGCTCGCCGACCCGGCCCCGCCCGATGCGGCACCGGCGGACGCCGTACCGACCGGTCCCGTGACGGCCGCCTCCGGCGCGCCGACGACCTGGAGACCGTCCGCGCCCGTGCAACCCGTCGGCAAGCCGCAGGCGTCGCCCATGCTGGTGCTGCCGCTGCCCCCGGCGCGGGCGGGACGTGGACCGGTACACCGGCGCCGCCTGCGACGCCTGCTGGGCCTGGGCGGACTGGCGGTGACCCTGTCCTCCGCGACGGCCGTGCCGTCGGCCTCCGCGCCACCGCCCCCGGTGTCGTGGTGGAGGTTCGAGGAAGGCGGCGGACCGGTCGCCACCGACGCCCAGCGCCGCAACCCGCTGCGCCTGACCGGCGGAACCCGGCGGGTCGCGGTCCCCTCCGGCCGGGCCCTGCTCATGGACGGCACCGGACGCGGCACCGCCGCACGGTCGGCGCTACCGCCCGGCGGCGACCTCAGCGTCACCGTCTGGGCCCGCCTGGACACCGCCGACCACCCGGGCACCCTGCTGACCTTGCGTTACGGCGACGGCTCGGAACTGTGGCTGGGCTACGAGCCGTTCGGACGCCGGTGGGCGGCCCGCCTCACCGGACCGCCGGGCCGCGACGCCACAGTGCGCGCCGAACGGCCCGCGACCCCGGGAACCTGGACCCACCTGGCCCTCGTCCACGACGCGGCGGCCGAGGAACTGCTGCTGTACGTGGACGCCGACCCCGCCGATCCGCGCTCCTGCGACCTGCCGGACACGGCGCCGGAGCCGGTACGGATCGGCGGCCCCGCCAAGGGACTCGGCCGCCCGGCCGAAGGCTGGTACGGGGCGGTGGACGATTTGCGCCTGTACGACCGGCTGCTGAACCCGGGCCAGGTCAACCACGTCCTCAACCACCGGGCCTAGGGTCCGTCTCAAAGACCCCAAGCGTCGCGCGAGTGCCTAACTGCCCCGCCGGGACGGATCGCGAAGCGCTGCGGCACTGGCCTCCGGTCAACGCAGCCAGAGCGGGCGCCTACGACAGGCGAGCAGTGCGCTTGGCCACACAGCAAGATATGCCAGTTCCACATCGTCCGCTGCCAGGTGACCACGCGTCGAGAACGCTGCGGCCCTCCAGCAATTCCCCTCCCCATCGACGTGTGTCCTGAACGACTCCGAGAGCACCGGTAGCGGCATAGGTGACGTCCCCCTCGGCCGGCAGCAGTCCGGACACGACCGCATCAGACGCTCATCCGGATGGCGCCCCACCTGTGAACGCCCGCCCACCGGCGGCGCGCTGCCGAGATCCAGCCGCAAGGCGACCGAAGGCCGCTCACGGGCCGGTCGCCCCCGAAGAAAGCAAGGGCAAAGCCGAGCCGGAAAACTCCGAACTTCTCCCTCCGCTCAGGAAAAGCCGAAACCGGGTTTTGGAAAAACATGACGTTCGTTCTGTGTGGATTTGACGGTCTTGTTTGTTCTTCTATCGGCGCCGCGGACGGAGGATGCGTCCCGACACCAGGCCGTGCAGGACGACCGGGGAGTGAGCAGTGCAAGAGCAGAAGCGGGAGCGAGTCCGGATCCTGGCCGCTCGCGCATACCGCTCGGTGCGCGGACGGGCCACCGTCGTCACGGTCGTGGTGGCCGGCACGATCCTGGCGGTGTGCATGGTGCTGGTGGTGAGGCTGCTGGAGGACAGCGGCCGCGAGCAGACCAACCGGACGGTCAGCGCGACGATGCAGCGGGTCGTCCACGACATGGCCGTCCAGGGCGAGCCCGCCCCGGTCCGGCCCGGCACCGGCGAGGCCCGGCTGATCCAGGTCGTCGGCCCGGACGGCCGGGTCCGCGCCGCCTCGCCGGACCTGGCCGGCAAACCGCCGCTGGGCCCCGCTCTGCGGCCCGGTGAACAACGCATGGCCGGCGACCGGCGATGCCCGCCCTTCCTGGAACGCTGCGTGCAACTGCTCGGCATCCAGTTGCACGGCCCGCCGCACCTGCTGGGCACCACCATCTACGTCGCCGAGCCCGTGTCATGGCCGCTGCGCATGCCGCTGTTGCTGGGCGAGCTGGCCGCGGTGCTGGTGGCCGTGCTGACGTTGATCGGCTGGTGGACGTGGCGGACGATCGGCCGGGCGCTGAGCCCGGTGGAGGCCATCCGCCGCCGGATGGCCGAGATCACCGCCACGGACCTGGACCAGCGGGTGCCCGAGCCGCACACCGGCGGGGAGATCCAGGAACTGGCCGTCACCGTCAACGACACCCTGTCCCGGCTGGAGGAGGCGACCGAACGGGAGCGCCGCTTCGTCTCCGACGCCTCGCACGACCTGCGCAACCCGGTCGCCGGACTGTCGACCCGGCTGGAGGTCGCGCTGGGCGAGCCGGACGACTTCGCCTGGCGGCCGATGGTGCGGTCGGCGCTGCGGGACGCCGAACGGCTCAACGACCTGCTGGAAGACCTGCTGGAACTGTCCCGGCTGGACGCGCGCTCACCCGCGCCCACCGAGCACCTGGACCTGGCCGAACTGGCCGGCCGGGAGGTGTCGGCCCGCATCGAACGGGTCCCGATCACCACCGAGCTGGCCGAGGGCACGGTCGTCGTCGCCGATGACCGGCGGCTGAGCCGGCTGCTGGGCAACCTGCTGGCCAACGCCGAACGGCACGCCGAGTCGGCGATCGAGGTGGAGGTGTCCGTGGAGGGCGACGAGGCCGTCATGAAGGTCTGCGACGACGGCGCCGGAGTCCCGCCCGAGTCCCGGGAGCGGGTGTTCGAGCGCTTCGCTCGGCTGCCCGAGTCGCGGCGCCGCGACTCCGGCGGGACCGGCCTGGGCCTGTCGATCGCCCGCGAGATCGCCGAGACCTACGGCGGCTCGCTGCACATCGCCGACCACTCCAAGGGCGCGTGCTTCGTCCTGCGCCTCCCGCTGGCCCCCGACCGGCGATGACCGCAGGCTCCGACCGGACCGCACGGCACCCGTGCCGCCGACACGAGAATCTGCACGCGCCCCTTACGGAAGGGTGACATCTCCTTCGGATGTCACCGCGTGGACGCCGTAACTGAACGTGCTGAGAACCGCGTTCGGCGGCTCCAAAGAGAGCATCGGCCTGGTGATCGGCGTGCTCGCCGGGCCGCCACGTGAGGATCGACCCACCTTGACTTCGCAGGTCACCACCCCCATTATCGCGTTCTGCCTTCAAGTGGTCACTATTTGCGATACGGAGGAAGGGCGGCAGACGCCCTCGGTCGAGACCTGAGGCCATCTCGCCCGTAAAGGAGGGCGACATGGGAGGGCTGGAGTTGACGGCCCGCTGGGCCGACGGGCTGCTGGTGGTGCGAGCCCGCGGACGGATGGACGAGGCGAGCTGCCAGCGGTTGGATGGATTCCTGGCCCGGGCACAGCGGCTCAGCCGTTGGCCCGTGCTGGATGTGAGCGGGCTGGTCTTCGTCGGCAGCACCGGACAGGCGGTGCTCGTGCACCGCCAGTTGCAGGCGATGGCCGTCGGCGGGGAGTTGGTCCTGGTCGCCCGGCAGGGCGCGGCCACGGCGTGGGTGCTGGGACTGTCGCCCGGCGTACGGGTCTACCGGTCGCTCCAGCAGGCGGTCGCGGACGTGCGGGCGCGGCTCCTCGTCGCCACCGTCTCTGCGCCCGCAGCGGACGGGGCGCTGGAGGTCCGGTTGCCGCCGGGCGGTCCCGCCGAGGACGAGGAGGGCGAGATGGGTCGGTGGCGCAGCGGCGATGCGGCGACCGACGCGCAGATCGACGCCGCCTACGAACATGCCGATCGTCTGCGCGCGCGGATCGCGGAGGTGCGTGCGGTCACCGATGCCGAGCGGATCTTGTCCGATGCGCGGGAACTGGGACTGCGGGTGCTCGCGGCCGCGGCGACCCGGGAACGCCGGGAAGCCGAAGACCAGGTCGGCCCGGCCCTGGACCAGGAGGACGAGGTCGCGCTGGGCCGGGCGAGGAGCCGGCTGGAGATCGCGCTGGAGAGCGAGCTCTCGGCGGTCGACGACCTGGCCGAGCATCTGGATGCGGCGCGGACCGTCGCCCACGAGCGGCTGGAGGCCGTGATGGAGCTGCTGGCCCGGCTCCGCCGCGCCGACCAGCGCGCCACCGGCCTGGTCCACGACGCCCAACAGACCCAGGACGACCGAGACGCCGAGGACCCCGACCGGTAGAGGCCGCCCGCAACCGAGCCACGAATAGAGCAGGCGCGCCAACACCACGCTGCCGCTGGAGCGGACTCGTGCACTACGCGAGGCGCCGCCCCACAAGGCACACCGACGAGCCGCTGAATCATCGCGACATCGTCCACCCACTCCTGGAGCGTCCGTACAGCGCCACGCGCCCAAGCAGGAAAGCCGCAGCAACCCCGTCCCCAGGTCGAGCCCCTCAAGCCACGGCGGTCTTTGCTACGCGGGCACAGTGTCGCAGTAGGGGCCCGGAGTGGGGCTGGGCCACAGCGTCATGCAGACCTTGTCACCGGCTACCAGCGGTGTGTAGGGCTGGAAGTTTCCATAAGCGGATGCGGGACCGCCCTGGATCGTCACCGAGCCGTACGCCTGCTCACCGTTGAGCGTGAAGTTCAAGCTCAACTGGGGGGCCGGCGACCGAATGGTGAAGGTGAGCCGGTAGTTGCCGGGAGTGCCGGCGATCCCGACGCAGACCGGATTCTCCGGGAAGCACGCGAACGACGCGGCGGAGGCCGGGAGCGTCCAGGTGCCCGCCGCGACGGCTCCCACCGCGGCGATGATGGTCAGACGGGCGCGCAGTCGTGCATTGCGCATGGGCGTCACCTCAATCGGATCGATCTCGGTGGCGGGTGCGGGGATCCCCTGCCATGACGTGTCGTCCGCGATGATCCACGGTTCTCTTGCGCGGATAAAGACAGGCGGCGGGCCTGATCCGGTCAGCGGGCGCAGCGGTGACGAGATGCGGGCCCGAGCGGCCTGCCAAGGAGTCGACCAGCCCGAAGGCGGCGCTTGACCGATCTTGGCCGCTGCCATGACGATCCTCCGGGCCATCACCGCAGCCCCGCCGATCGGCTTCCAGCCCAGCGCCCGCCCCACCGAGTGGACAGTTCCGACCCCGCGCATCCTCTCACTGACCGGGTCGGCGGTCATGCTCGGCCTGACGGTCAAGAGCCCTGAGGACACCAGCGACGTGCCCTTGCCGCCGTGCTTCGGCAGCGGCTTCGTGCCCACCGACCCGATGCCGACCGCCCTGCACCGGTTCGCCGAGTAGCGGTCGTTCACCCCTCCGCCACCGAGGCTCTGCCCGGTCTGCTGATGGGCGACGTCATCGGCAACAGCGACCACCAGACCGTCGCCTGGTCCGTTGGCATCATCCTGCTCGGCTTCGCCTGGTCGCTGAAGCTGCTTGGCCGCGCCCCCAGCAGTTGACCGGACGCACCGGCGGCGTCGACCGAACAGCGCCGTACTGAGCCTTCCCAAGCAGGACGCCGCTCGTTCTGAACGAGACGTCCACCCAGCTCGCCAGGGAGAACCGGACTCATCCCCCTTCCGGTCGAGGATCAGGTCGAGTCGTCGATCGATTCGTCCCAGAGGACGCTGACGCCAGAGAAGTCTTCCGCGAACGTGAGACACACGGACTGGGCGCACCAGACCGCGGTGTTGTAGATGTACGTGGTCGGTAGGTGAAAGTGGATGTAGACCTTTCGGGAACCGTAGACCGACGGCTCGCTCGGCTCCCCCTCGATCTGGACCCACTCGGCGGGGTGGCGGGCCGCGATCTCCCGGGTGGTCGTTCCCAGGTTGCCCGTACGCGTGTTGGTCCTGGTCAGCTCCATGGGCACCGGAACACCGTCCACCAGCACCCGGAACCGGTCCGCCCCCGGCTCTTGAGGGCTGAGACTCACCCGCCGCCCATCGAGCTCGAAATCCACCATGCGACTCACCCTAGAGATGGACGGCGCGGTCTTCGGTGTTGGCTCGATCACTCCGGCGTTGGAGCCCAAGGACGTTCCAAGGGCGCAAGGAATTGCGCCTGTTCGGCGTGCAGGTCGTCCACCCGAACACGACCTGCACGCCGTCACGGACGTGATCTCGTACGCGGACCGGACCTGGCCCATACGCCCCACGGAACTGTTGCACGACCTGGTCCGCCGGCAAGAACACCGTCCCGAATCAAGCGCCTACAACATCGACTCCAGAGCGCCTGTGCCCGAGGTCGATCGGAGCACCGACGCAAGCAACGCCCACATCGCCACCTTGGCCATCGACCTGAAAACCATCCGCCGAGACCCCGCCCCCAAAGGCACCCGACTCGAACCGAAGAGCCAAGGCCAACTGATCTCTGTACAACCCATCTCGACGGTCCTCGGCCTCAGCCCTTTGCTGATCTAGCAGGCGCAGAGCGGAAGACGAGGAGGCACGTGGGACGGCCACTGCGACCGTCCCACGCACAGAGCGCCCACAGGGCTGTGAGACACGCGAGGAGACTTTAAGCGGGCAGCTTCGTGTCGATGACGAAGCTGATTTCGATGACCTGCCCGGGCAAGGTCAGTTCGGTGACGCCCAAGACCGTGCTGGCAGGACGGTGGTCACCGAAGTACCCCAGGTTGCCCTCCGCCGTCGCCGCGGCGTTCTGTCCCAGGTTCACCACGTACAGGGTCTGCGAGACCACCTGGTTCCGGGTGGCGCCGTAGTGGTCCAGGACCCTGTCCATGTTGGCGTAGGTCTGCTTGAGTTGCGCGGCGAAGTCGCCCGCATGGAGGAACTCGCCCGCCTCATCGAACGAGAGCTGCCCGGAGACGTGGACCAGCTCACCGGACTTGATCGCCTGTGAGTAACCGAAGTCGCTCTCGGCCGGCACGTTGTAGCTGAAGACATCGATGGTGGTCACGGTGCTCGCCCTTCCGCCTTGCTCTCTTGTGGTTACTCGGAAACTGTAGGAGAGTGACCGTTGACCTGGAAGAACGAACTTTTCGGTGACTGAGGAACCAGATGGTGACCAAGCAACTGCTCAAGGACCTGCCCGAGGACGCCGACCTGCGGCGCGCGGACTCCCTGGCGCGGGAGATCTTCTCGGACGTCGCCAACAAGTGGGCGCTCCTGATCATCGAGGCGCTCGGCGAGCGCACCCTGCGCTTCAGCGAGCTGCGGAAGGAGGTCGAGGGCATCAGCCACAAGATGCTCACCCAGAACCTGCGCATGCTGGAGCGCAACGGCCTGGTCGACCGGAAGGTGCACCCCACCGTGCCGCCGCGGGTCGAGTACACCCTCACCGAGCCGGGCCGGGGCCTGCGCACAGCGGTCGACGCGATATGCGGCTGGACCCACCAGCACCTCGGTCACATCGAGAGTGCGCGCGGCCGTTTCGACGCCTGACGGGCACGCGGCGACATCCTCGCGCGTCGCGCGAGTCCTTGGTCGAGCCCACGTTGACGGCCACCAACATGGCCGGCACTGCGCCGATAGCACCACACATCCTGCGGGGCGGGCCGCACCCGTCGGGAACGTCAGCGGAGTACCCGCCACTCCAGCGTCACCCAGACGCCCCATTCCTCACGCGGGTACCCAGGGCCGCCGCCGGCCAACTGTTGACGGTGCCCCACCCCATGAGCCACCGACCGGCACCACCTCGATGACCCGCCGCGCCCGCCCGCAGCCCCGATCGCTCACACCCTCCTACCGATCGAAGGTGTCCTCCCCGCCAAGATGCACGGGATGTGTCCGGTGTCCTCTACCCCAACCACCAGCGCACGGGAACGGCCCCTCACGGACGACTCATCGGCGACGACAACGGGCGCGCGGTGACACCGCGCCCGCCGACCCACCGCAGCGACGGCGCCCTGACTTCCCCACCGCCACCCAACCGTCGGACTGCCTGAAAGGCGTGTCCACCCATCCGTCCCGACTGACGGTCACCGACAAGGAACCCGGCGGCAACGGTCGCACGGGTCGCGCTGAGAACGACGCGCCAGACGGTCCGCAGGCGCAGCGATGCGCACCTGATAACCACCGCCCTGCACAGCGTCGAGTGAAGCGAAAATCGGCCTGGCGATAAATCCGCCAGGCCGATTTTCATCTCAAGCGCCGAACATCACCAGTTGCACTCATGCCGCTTGGCCTTGACCGGGTTGGTGACCTCATCCCAGGCGACCTTGGGACGCCACAGTTCCAGGTCCCAGGACTTCCCTCCGGTGTACTTCCCGGGCCAGTACTCCAGGGCCCACATGGCGTGGCAGTACAGCTGCTGGCCGACCGAGTCGACCTGCTCCTGAGTCATGTTGGGGTAAGGGATATGGTCCCCCCACACCTGCGTCCAGAGCTTGTTGAAGTCAGTGCGGCCGTCCTCGAACCCGGCTTCGGTCGGGTAGACGTGAATGGAGCGCCGCTGGTCGTCCAGGTCGTGGAAGACCTCGGTCTTGTTCACCCACTCCTTGTTGGGGTAGCCCCGGTAACCGGCGCATGGTCCGTCGATGCACACGTAGTAGGTGGACTCGATGCTGGCGCCCGGGCTCCAGAGCATGTCGAGGCCGTGCGAGTACGTCTGGATGACGCCGGTGTTCCCCTGGTTGGGCCCGCCGATGTGCGTACCGTTGCGCTCGTCGGAGCGCGGGTAGCCGAGCCTCCCGGTCTCGTGTCCGTACTGGCCCCACAGCTGGCCGATCGCGCCCTTGACCGGGTAGGCGCCGATCGTGGGGTGCCAGTACAGGGTGCCGCCCTGGAACTGCTGGCGCCTGCCGTCCCGGTCGGGGTTGACCTGCTCATCCTGGAGCGGGTAGCCGAGGAAGCCCTTTTCCCAGCCGAGGCTTTGCCACCGGTCGCGGATGGAGCCCCAGACGGCGTGCGCCCCCGTCTCGGCGGTCCAGTAGATCGAGCCGCCGTTGAAGTGGTTGAACCGTCCGCGCCCGTCAGGGGTGGAGAGTTCATTGGTGATGGGACACCCGAGGGGCCCTCTCTCCTCACCCAGTTCGATGTACTTGGCCTGGATCGCGCCGCCGACCCAGTTCCTGTCGCAGTACCACTTGTCGGCCGCCGCCGGCGCCTGAAAGGACGCCACGATCGCTACGGCGGCGAGCGCTACGGAGAGAAGTTTCTTCATCACCGGGCAAGTGTGGGGACGTCGATCAAAGAAACACAAGTGTCTGTTTGCTTGGGTGGCGTAGATCACATAGCGGCGTCGCCCATTGAATGAACGAAGAACATCTGCGTGGAGGCGGCGTTGTGACCGCCCTCGACCTCGGTGAGCGAACTCATGCGGGTAGCTGTCATCCATCGGGAACCAAGAAGCCGCCCGAAGCAAAGCCGAAGCCGCCTTACGCGCGAACGAAGCGGCTGTTTGCGCTGCCATGCCTGGAACGAGCAGGAGACGAGAAAACAGCGAACGAGTGGACTCCCTACCGCTCGTTGCGCCAGACAGCCAGTACCGCAAACGCGACCCAGGGGAGCGGGCGCTGGTGACAAAAGCCAGTTGAAGCTGACGATGCCGCTGGCGGCCGACCAGAAGACGGCCTAGGGAAAGCTTGGACGGTGAGGCCATGACCCGCCGAGTCTTCGAGAAGAACCCAGCCCACATCGTCTCCATGACACAGAGGTCGGCGAGACACCACTGCCGACTTCATTGCTGCCATCACCGACGGCATCCGGGGCGCTGAACTGCCCCGACCGCATGCTGCCCTCGTCGGCGCGCTGACAGGACTAGGTGATTGCCGAACCGGTCAATCAGTACAGCGGGGGAGCGATAGAGGGCTGCGATCACGGCGAAGGCGCCGAGCAGCCTTTCGGCTCCGTAACCGAGTTCGGAGCGCCCCTGGAGACCATCCGCGCCATGGCAACCTCGCGTGCGGCCACCGGAACGCGGATGGAGGTGGCCAGCACCATATTGCCCAACCGATGGTGAGGGTGCGCCACCACCGAAACTACCCCCGCATGTGCGGGGCCGACTTCACGCGCGCGGCGACCTGGACTGGGAGGCCCGCGCACGCGCGTCCCACCACCGCCTGGCTCGCACCCTGCCCTACGACCCCGCCGAAGGCGAGCACTACACCGCCGAATGGGCCGAAGCCCACCGCGTCTTCCACCGCACCCGGCTGGAGGGTTGCGGCAACCTCGTCCTGCTAGAGATCTTCGACCGGCTGTGGACCGCCGGCGAACTGGCCCGCCGCTGGTCGGCCCGGCGGAGCCCCGACCGCGACGGCATCGCCGAACACCGCCGCTTGGAGGAGACCGCACTGGCCCGCGACCCCGACGCCGCAGCCGAGGCCCTGATCTGCCACCTCGCCCTGACCGCGGCCGCACTGACCGACGATGAGCCCGCTGAACAGAAGCGATCGAGATAACCCGGGAACTGCGCACTCTGAAGCTGTTGCGCCTTCGGTCTGGACGCGCTGAGCCGCCGCCGCCCCACGGTTCGCCGACCACGTACCACGACACCGAGGAGCCGTGAATGAGCCGGGATCGCTCACGCTGCCCCCCACGGCGGCCGTCGAGCCGGCATGTAGGCCGAGCGATGGACAGGATGGCACCGTCTTGGCGAGAGCGCTCGCGCCGACCGTCCGCTGCCCGCCTCTGACCTCGCCGATCAGACCACGACCTCGCCCGTACCGCCCGAAGATCGATGCTCCGTCAGACGTACATCACTGCGACCACACCGCCCGTGCGCGACGCGGCCGCAATAATGCGCCGATCCAGCGACGAATGCTGTCATAGGGTCTCGAGTAACGGGTTTTGCGAGTGAAACGCCGACTCCAGAAGGGACCGCGCCAGTCGTGAGGCCTCTCGTTCGCTCGACGTCCGCGCTGCTCTGCGCCGCCCTACTGCTTACCGGATGTTCTTCGGAGCAGGACAAGCCGAAGACCAACGGCAGCCCGAAACCCCCGGCCCCGGCCGGGAACGCCGACGGGCGGCCGATCCAGTCGCATCCCACGGCCCAGCACGGCGGCGTCCGCGTCGACCTGATGGCGCTCGACCGCGTCTCTCCCCAGGTCGTCGTCGCCAGGTTCAAGATCGTCAACCGGACCTCGGCGCCCTTCGCCTTCGGCTACACGCTCTCCGGCCTCACTTTCAGGCCCGACCCCCTCAACAAGCTCGACACCAACGCGGTCTCGGCCATCACCCTGTTCGACCAGGTCAACTCCCGGCGGCACTTCGTGCTCACCGAAAGTTCCGGAAAGTGCCTGTGCACCCGCGATGATTCGCCCGACGTGTCCCCGGGACAGTCGATCGACCTGGCCGCGGCCTTCCCCGCTCCCCCCGACGGGATCGACCAGATGGGCGTGCTGTTCCCCAACACGCCGCCCTTCATGAACGTCAAGCTGGGCGACCGCGCCGCCCCGGCCCTGGAACTGGAGGGACAGCAGGTCGACCTGACCCGGGCCCAGACCAAACCCCCATTGATCCGCTCGGTCGCCGCCACCACCGAGAGCCCGACCGGCGGCGAGGACGATCTCGGTACGGACCTGCGGGTGCGCCTCTCCTCCGATGTGCTGTTCGCCCTCAACAAGGCGGACCTCACCCCGCGCGCCCAGGAGATCCTGCGGTCGGTCGCCGGAAAGATCGACCAGTCGCCGGGCGGCCCGGTCCGGGTGGACGGCCACACCGACACCTCGGGCGACGACGCCATCAACGTCCCGTTGTCACAGCGGCGCGCCGCCAGCGTGGAAGGCGAACTGAAGAAGCTCGTCACCAAGCCCGGCACCGCCTTCCAGGCCAAGGGACACGGTTCGGCCGACCCGGTGGCCTCCAACGACAACGAGACCGGCCGCAAGCTCAACCGCCGGGTGAGCGTCTCCTTCGCCCGACCGAAACCCTCTGCGGCGGCTCCGCCCAGCACGGCCGCGAAGACCGGCCCGGTGGTGCTGAAGGCCCAGGCCGCAGCTCCTCCGGGACATGCGCTCCGGTGGCCGCGCAACGCCCGGGTCGAGATCGATCCGGTGCGGCGTGTCGGCGGTGGCTATGCGCTGCTCTCCTGGATGGTCGCCAACGAGGACAGCGCCAACCTGCACGCCGACATGGCGTTCGGAGGACTCAGCCTGAGCCAGGGGTACTACGGATCCGGCGTCAACGGCGTCGCCCTTGAAGCAGAGGACAAGCGCTACCGGATCCTGCGCGACGACCGGGGGAGCGGTTTGGGAACCACCTTCAACCTGATGTCGTCGGGAGCCTACGAGGTGGCCAAGGGAGAGAGCCTGCGGCTGACGGCGATGTTCAAGATCCCCGACGACCTCGCCTCCGTCACCGTCGACCTCCCCGGCTTCGGCAAGGCCGCCAACGTCCCGGTACGGTGACCGCGCTCTCCGGCGGCTCGGGACGCACGATTCGTGCCGGAAATGCTCTCCCCTGAACAGCTCAGCCGCATCACCGGCGGTGGCCTTCGAGTGAGATTCACCGGCCTCTACCGCGCGATGAATCCGTCCGGCACGATCAGTCGCCGTACCGGTCGTAGCCTTCGAACTCGCCGAAATCGTCTTGCAGCCAGCCCATATCGCGCCAGGCCCCCGAGCCGTCGAAGGGACCCTCGTAGACGATCCCCAAATAGCTGGCGGACTGGTCGGCGAGCCGCAGCCGGCGACCCCGGCTGTACAGGAACAGCGACACGCTGATATCCGGCTTCCCGTCGATGTACTGCATGCCGAGGACCCCCTCCCACGCCATCTGAAGGGACGGTCCGGACGGTTCGGGGCCGTGCAGCAGGCAGGAGAAAGCGTCCTCCATCTCGCCTCGATCGACCAAGGTCACCTGCTGGCCGAGATGAGCGGCGAGGCTCGCGACGAGGGCATCGATCGTCGCGCCCCACCGCCCGGACGGCCGATCGTCCTCGCGCCCCTTCGCTACCGTCACGGTCAACCGTCCCTTCTCAGTGCTCCCGGTCGGGGTCGATCACTTCATCGACGCTAGTGCGCGCGTTGGCCCCTACGAAACCACGCACGAGCGATCGTCCCGCGAAGCTCACTGGAAGACGGCATCGGATGAACCGTCCACGTTCCGCAGCAATCACGGGTGCCATCAGCTCCGCCCTACCGGCACCGCACCGCGCCCGGACCCAACGAACTGGTTGCTGTCGGTGGTCGGCGGCGAGACAATCAGGCGCTATGTCGGCATCATCGGCCACGCCCAGGACGGACCTGCGCAAAGCGCTCCTGCGCGCCGCCGAGCAAGAGATCGACGAGCACGGCATCGGCCCCGTCGGCATGCGGGCGATCGCCCGGCGGGTCGGCGTCTCGCACCAGGCCCCCGGACATCACTTCGGCGACCGCCGCGGGCTGTTCACGGCGCTGGCCGCGAAGGGCTTCCGCACGTTGGCGAAGCGGATGCGCGCGGCGCGCCGACAGATCCCCGACGACGCGACGCCCGCCGAGCGTGTCGCCACGCTCGGCATCGGCTACATGCTCTTCGCCAAGCAGCACCCCGCGCTGTTCGCGGTGATGTACCGGCCCGAGCTGCTCAACACCGACGATCCGGAACTCGCCGAAGCACGCGCGAGCGCGTTCGGCGTCCTCCTCGACGAGATCCACGACGCCCGCGCGACAGGCTGGGGCCGCGACCACTCGGAGACCGCCCTGGCGCTGACATGCTGGTCGACCGTCCACGGTGCCGTCACGCTCTGGCGCGACGGCACCCTGGACACCTTCTTCCCCGGCCTCGGCGGCATCGAGGCCGCAGCCCGACTGGTGACCGAGACGCTCAACAACGCCCTCGCCGCCGAGGCGACCGACTGACCAGGCGTGACGGGTTGGATCACCAACTGAAGCCGGCGCCCGGGAAGGTGACCTTCAAGGTCGCCTTCGAATCCGGCGCACACGGAGCCTTCAGGGTCCTTCTCAAGGTCACGGTGCCCGTCGCCGACAGCGTGTCGGCGCCATTGGCGATCGACCCGGCCACCGGCCCGCGGTAACGGCACTCCCCGCCGAGAACGTTGGTGATCACGATCGAGATCGTGCCGGTCACCGCGCCCCTTCTGATCTGGAAACGGGTCGGCCCATCGTGCCTCGCCGAGGTGATGACACCGACGCAGGAGGCGTCGAACCCCCGGACCCGCACCTTCGCTCCATGCCTCGTGCGATGGGCCTTCGCGGCCAGGTTCGTCAACGCGCAGGTGGACGGACCGACGTCGGAGTCGCCCGTGAAGCTGCCGCTGCCCTCGGAAGTGCTGTAGTGGCCGTGCGACGAGACCGACGCGGACGCGACGGGCATCGGCGCGGCGAAGGCCGCCAGCACGGCCACGAGCGGGGCGGCGCCCTGCTTGAGGATCTTCATCGACAACCTCTCCCAGATCGTTCGACTTGACGCTGTCACCCTCCACACCTGCCACTTGACATCATCAAGCACCACTTGACGGTGTCAAGTAGTGCCGCCTGCGAACCGACGTGGCGGACCCAAGCCACAACACGAAGACGGTGGCCGATTTCCACCTCCCTTCGACACCTCTACCTGCACTGATGAAGCACCGGCAGACGCCGTCCTCCTCCGCGTCCTCAGATCTCGCTGGCCAGAGTCGGCCCCTTCGAGTCCCGTGCTGAGCCTTCTCTCCAATGCACAGACCGGTCAGCACCGCATAGATCGGGCCGCTCCCCAAGCAGCGAAGCGGCCGCCACAGTCGCGCCGACTGCAAGGGGTATCCGAGCAAGCGCCGCTACCTCGTCGACTACGAGCGGCGCCGGGGGACCACCACCCCTACCGAACTCATCGACCGACCCGGACCTAGCAAATCCCTACACCCTCCGGGCCACAACCGACGACCTGCTCAACACCAGGACCCGACACCAGCCCGCGTAGAGCGACGACCACCCGGACGCTCTCCAGCCCGACGGCATCACGCCAGAGGGGCGAGGAGAATGGGCAGGGTGCGGTGACCGTTGGAGATGAACGAGTCGAGCGGCTGGAGCTCGTCCGGCTTCGCCGCGAGCGCCAAGTCGGGGAACCGGGCGAACAGGGCGGGCAGCGCGACCGCCGCCTCCAGCTTGGCCAGCGGCGCCCCGAGGCAGTAATGCACGCCGTAGCCGAACGCCATGTGCTCCTTGTCCGCGCGCGTGACGTCGAAGAGGTCGGCGTCGTCGCCGTGGGCGTGCGCGTCGCGTCCGGCCGCCGCGTAGCAGGCCGGGATCGCCTCGCCCTTGCCGAGCACGATGCCGTCGTCCAGCTCGATGTCCTCGATGGCGAAGCGCAGCGGAAGGTTGGCGATGGGAGGCTCGGTCCGCAACGTCTCCTCGATCACGTCATCCCAGGTGGCCTGCCCCGCCCGGACCAGGGCGAGCTGGCCGGGATGGACGAGCATGGCGTGGATCGCGTTGTCGAGCAGGTTCACGGTCGTCTCGTGGCCCGCACTGAGGAGCAGCACGAGCGTGTCGACCAGCTCCTCCTCCGACAACGGCGAGCCCTCGTCACGGGCGGCGATGAGCGCCGAGGACAGATCGTCGGCGGGACGCGCCCGCTTCTCCCGGACGACGCCGCGCATGATCTCCTGCATCCGCGGGAACGCCGCGGCGACCTCCTCGGGTGCGGTGGTAGTGCGGAAGAACGCGTCCACGCAGCGGCGGATCTCCTCGCGCACGCCCGGATCCACGATCCCGAACAACTCGCAGATCACCGGGATCGGCAGCGGGTAGGCATAGCGGTCACGCAGGTCCACCGGCCCGCCGGCCGCCACGGAGCCGAGCTCGTCGAGCAGGTCGGCGACGATCATCTCGACGCGGGGACGCAGCGCGGTGGTGCGGCGCGCGGTGAACGCGCTGGACACCAACCGCCGCAACCGCCGGTGGTCATCCCCGTAGCCGGTGAGCATGTTGTGCACCGCCACCCAGGCGAACAACTGCCAGCCGGGACCGACCTCCCCGTTAATGAAGGGCGGCCAGTGCAGGTAGGCGTCTTTGGAGACCCGGTCATCGGTCAGCAGCCGCCGCAGCAACGCGGGACTGCTCACCGCCCACGCCTCCGGGAAGCACGACCCGCGCCGCAGGGCCACGCGCGCGCAGCCGAGCGGCATCACCGTGTACGTCACGGCCGGTGGGATCGATGATGAACGGACCACTGTCGTCGGAAGCGCGCATCGGGTTCGCCACGAGATCCGCCTGATGATGCCGGGCCGGGTGACTCGTTCATACGGTCCCCCCGACGGCGCACGTCCGCAAGAGCACGCGCCCGCCCCCGCCGTTTGACAGCGCCGTTTCCGTCCCGGCGGTGGTTCCGGACCTCGCACCAAGGAGTCCTGACCGCAGAGCGGTGCAGGACGCGCGAGCGACCCAGCCGTGTCCCTGAAACCGATCTCTGCCGCGCCGGTGCTACCTGCGAGGTAATCGCCTTGGTGAATCCGTGCGGGCCACGATGGTGATCTTGCCGTGTCACGACGACGTGCTTCCAGATCGGGAGGATTCACCATGTCCACTTCCACATCCACGTCCACGCGGGCGGTGGTGGAGGAACTGCTGCGCCGGATCGGCGAGGGAGACCCCGAGCGCGTCGCCGAGCTATACGCCGAGCATGGAAATTGGAAGCTGAGCTGGCCGGAGGACGAGCACGGCCGCGCCGACACCCCGTGGATCCGCCACCGCTCCAGCCGCGCCGATGCGGCCGCCCACTACCGGGAACTCGCCGAGCACCACGTGCCCGAGCAGGTGGCCACCGAGGTCGAACGCGTCCTCGTCGACGGTGACGAGGCGGTGGTGCTCGGCGAGATCCGCCAGACCGCCCGGCCGACCGGACGTGCCTACCGCGCCCGGTTCGCCATGCACCTCACGGTCGAGCACGGCCTCATCGTCCGGCACCACATCTATGAGGACAGTCTCGCCGTTGCACAGGCGTTCGATGCCACGCGTCCAGGAGACGGCCGCTGAAACCGGTTGCGAGTGGCCGGGCGCTGGGGCGTGCCGGTGCCCGCTGTGCAGTGAGGTCTCCAGTGGCCGGTTCTTCGACCGAGAACGAACCATCACCACGCAAGACACAGTCTCAGGCCGGTCGGGGAGCCGGCGGGTGCGGGGCGGGCAGGGGTTCCGGCGCGGGGGTGAGGTAGGCCGCCGCCTGGGTCAGGAAGAGGGAGGCGTACTTGCCGCGGTGCGCCATCAGGTCGTCGTGCGTACCGTGTTCGATCACGGCGCCCTGGTCCAGGACGTAGATCCGGTCGGCGCTGCGCACCGAGGAGAAGCGGTGCGAGATGAGCAGCACCGTGCGTCCCGTGAACAGTTCGCGGATATGGCGGAACAGCTCCTCTTCGGCCTCCGGGTCGAGGGCGGCGGTCGGTTCGTCCAGGATGACGAACGGCGCGTCGCGGTAGAAGGACCGGGCGAGGGCGAGGGCGAGGCGCTGCCACTGGCCGCCGGACAAGTCCTCGCCGTTGGCGAACTCCTTGCTGAGCACGGTGGCGTACCCGCCGGGCAGGCGCGAGAGGAAGTCGTGGGCGCTGGCCTGGCGCGCGGCGGTGACGGCGCGCGCCGGGTCGGCGGGGTCGCCGGGGCGGCCGAACGCGATGTTGTCCAGGACCGACAGCTTGTAGCGGACGAAGTCCTGGAACACCACGGCCGAGGCCGCGCGCAGCTCCCTGGGATCGGTCAGCGGGCGGTCCCCGGAGCGGAGGACTCCGGAGTCGGGGTGTAGAGGCCCGCGAGGATCTTGGCCAGGGTCGTCTTGCCGGAGCCGTTCGTCCCGACCAGAGCGACGATCTCTCCCGGGCGCAGTGTCACGTTCACATCGTGCAGCGCTGACCGGCTTGACCCCTCCAGTAGAAGGCGTTGATGCGGATCGCCTCTCGTAGTTCCTCGTCGGTGGGCCAGTACTGCCGTATGTGGCGCTTTGCCGGTGAGGCGCTGCTGCACACCGACTGGAACCCCGGCAACGTGCGCGTCAGCGGCAAGCGCGCCTGGCTGGTGGACTGGGCCGTCCCCGCGTGCGGCGTCGCCTGGTCCGACGCCGCCGACGTCGGCCTGTGCCTGATCACCTGCGGCCACACCCCGCACGACGCCGAGACGATCCTGGCCGAGCTGCCGGTGTGGAACGACGCCGACCCCGAGGCCGTGCGCGTCAGCGTGCTGTCGGCCGAGGCGACCTGGGCCGGCCTGTATCCCCAGACCACTGACGACCCCTGGATCAACGCCACCGTCCAGGCCGCGCGACGCTGGGCCGAACATCATCGAGGAGCTCCCTGACCATGCCTCGTATCGCCGACGTCCACCCCACTCGGTCACTGCGCACGCCCAGCGGCCTGACAGTCGCCATCGACCTTGATATAGCGCTAGTGATCCAAGCCTTGTGGGACCGCAAGCTCACCACCCTGATGAGCCGCCAGGACGTCGGCGAAGCCATGGCGGACGGCGGCATGTGGCTGGCGACCGGTATCTCAGGTGTACCGAGCAGACGGCGCAGGTTGGCGACGACCCTCTTCAGTGGCCAGGCAAGACGGCGCAGTCGTGACGGTGTTCGCAGCGAGGTGGCAGATGGCCAGATCAACCGAATCCGGGTCACGCGATACCTCGACAAACGCCGCCACTAGACAACGCCCTGAGGCACGCCCGTCCCCTGCCGGCCTCTCCCGC
Source organism: Spirillospora sp. CA-253888 (assembly GCA_050936435.1). Classification (GTDB taxonomy): domain Bacteria; phylum Actinomycetota; class Actinomycetes; order Streptosporangiales; family Streptosporangiaceae; genus Spirillospora. The sequence goes on along the minus strand of JBNJMT010000002.1, from coordinate 1,397,631 downwards.
CTACCTGGATCAATGGATGCCGACCGCTCTACGAGATCAACGGCGAAGAGCGCCGTAGGAGCTCGCCCGCGACGCAACGGGATCGGTCATCCGGTCGGCGGGCGTGACACGAGGGTGACAACGGACGGTACGAACCAACGATTCACCTTGATCCGCGAGAGCCGCCTCCTCTAGGCGTCCACCCACTGACCGCCGGCATGGCCGAAAGGGGCCGTGATCCGCCCGGCGGGGGAAGGGTGCGGGTCAGGGGAGGAGGTGGCGGAAGGCTCTGCGGAGGAGGGCGTGTTCGGCTCTGGTGGGTGGGGTGTCGGGGGTGGGGCGGTAGACGCGGGACGGTGCGGGGCCGTCCGGGCCGAACGGGCGGCAGGAGACCTCCAGGTCGATGACGGAGCCGTCCCGGACGCCCGACCGGCGCAGCGGGCCGCCGTCGGGCAACGGGACCTCGTCGTTCAGCAGGGTGTAGTCGAACAGGCAGCCCAGTTCGTCGCCGAACTCGCTGATCCTGGTCGGGAGGGCCAGTTCGGTGCGGACCTGGCCGAGCAGGTCCGCGCCGGTGGCGAACTCCGGGACGGCGAGCACGTGCGAGACCCGCAGGCTCCGGTTGCGGAGGTAGAGCGTGATGACCGACCGGTCCGGGTGTGGGCCCGCGTGGGGCGCGGGCAGGACGGGCAGGCCCAGGCCGCGGTCGCGGTCCCAGTCGGCCAGGAGCGCGGCGACGGCCGCGTCCCAGTCCTTGAAGGCGTCCAACTGTCGTCGGGCCGACAGCAGCGCGGGCACCGGGGTGTTGTCCAGGCGCATCACGAACAGGAACGCGCGCTCGCCCAGCACCGCCCGGGTCAGTGCTGCGCTCCACTGGTCGCGCACCCACCGGTGGTCGGCGCAGGCCCGCGACCACAGCAGCAGGAAGAAGTCGCAGGCGCCCAGCCGTTTCTCGGCCGTGTGGATGATCTGGTCGCCGGGCAGTGGGTCGCAATCCGGCCGGAAGGTGTTGATCCGCCTGGCGCGCAGCGTCGCGCACAGCCGGTCGGCGGTTCCGGCGTTGGCCGGCGCATGACACACGAAGATCTTGAGGTGGCCGTCAGGGGTGTGAGGCACCGGGATCTCTTTCCGTGGGCGGACGGTCGAGGCGTTTGCGCAGCCACCGCCGTAGCCGTCCGGCGCTGGTCTGGAGGTCCGAGTCTCCGTAGAGGCTCCAGCATGCCCAGTGCGCGGGGTGGCGCATGTCCCGATCGGCCGTGTGTATGTCCCGGATCGCCTGCCACAGGGCCAGGTCGCGCGGCAGGTGGCGCAGGCGGCGCTGGAACCGGTCCAGCAGCAGTGCCGCCGTGGCGTCGGGGGCGGGCCACCGGGCGGCCACGACCGAGGCGGCCCCGGCGTTGAACGCGGCGCGCACGAACCCGTGCCGTTCGTCGCGGCCGAGTCGCTGGACCATGCCCGACTCGCACGCGCCGAGCACCAGCGTCCCGCAACGGTCCAGGTCCATCCGCTCCAGGTCATCGGGCCGCAGGTGGCCGGCCGGACCTTCGGGGGACAGCGCCAGGACCGACGCGTCGAAGGCGGTGTGGTCGTGGCGGCCGTGTCCGTCGAGGCGGACGATCGCATGGCGGCGTTCGGCCAGGGCCGCGCGCAGCCCGTCGGGTGTCGCCGCCCGCCCGGTCAACCGGTCGCAGGCCCGCTCCCGCGCGCTGGTGAGTTCGTCGGGGCGGGGTTCGACCAGCAGGACGGCGTCACCGCGCCGGTCGCGCGACCGCAGGCGCAACGGGGCCAGCGCCGACACGCACGGCAGGTCCGACAACGCGTAGCGCAGCCCCAACGGCCCCCCGTCGGCAGGCGACGGCAGCGCGGCCAGGGGGATGTCGGCGGTCTCGTTCCCGGCGACGACGGCCAGCCGCCGGACCCGTGGCGGGATCTGCTCGACCACCTCGGGGATGCCGAGCAGGGCCGCCAGCCGGGCGCTGCGGATGTCGAAGTGCCCCTTCCGCACGCTCGTCTCCAGCACGGCGGGGTCGCTCCAGCAGAAGCCGAACTCCTCGACGGCCTCGGCCAGGTCGTTGCGGTCCCGGTCGAGGTGCACGTGCCGGAGCGTCGTGCGGTGGATCAGGACGTGGTGGACCCGGTCGGGAGTCGGGTGGATGAGCCAGACCGCCTGGTCGAAGGGGAGCGCCTGGGCCACCCGGCCGACCCAGTCCAGCGCGCCCTGTTCGTCACCGGGACGGGGCAGCGTCCGGACGTCGTCGTCGGGCGGCAGGGCGTGCAGCAGCAGCGCCCCGCGCGCCGCCTCCATGGCGACGGGGATCACGGCCGCCGTGGACCCGACCCCGTCACGGACCCGCTTGACGGCGGTGCGGATCCGTTCGTCGTGTTCGCTCGGCGCTGCCTGGAGCATGCGGACGCGGGTGCGGTCGTCCCGTTGCAGGGACGCCACCGTCTCCTCCCACTGGTGCGCCTCGGCCCAGTACTTCACCGCCAGGTTGTCGGCCTCGTCGGTGCCCAGCAGGGCGAGCGCCCGGCCGCACAGTCGCAGTGAGGCGATCTCCGCCTCCGTCAACGAGGCCTGCCGGGACGCCACCACCGCCTCCCGCGCGTATTCGGCGCACGCGCGGGCCGTGGCGGGGCAGGGGGACAGGTCGTGGCGGAGCCACTGCGACTCGGCGGCGGCCAGCAGCCACCAGGCCCGGTCACGGGGCGACCGGACATGGTCGCGCAGTTCTATCAGCAGGGTCTCCGCCTTCGCCAGTTCCCCGTCGTCGATGAGGCGGCGGGCGTTCATGACGCGGATGTCGACCCGTTGCGAGGGCGGGGCGGCCGGCGGGGCGGAGGTCATCAGGTGTGCCCGTTCGGCGTGGGCGGCGGCCGGGTCCGCGAAGGTGTCGGCCGCCTCCACCAGCAGCGGGCCGAGCCGTTCGACGATGTCCGGTCGCCGGAGCAGCCACGCCAGGACGGTGAGTTCGCGCAACACCGGCCAGCGCAGGGCGGGGTCCGGGTCGACGATCGTCAGCAGGGCGATGACGGCGTCCTGGTAGCGGTTGTCGCGACGGAGTTCCTCGGCGCGCCGGAGCCGGTCGGAGACCGTGGTGGGCGGCAGGTCCGAACGCGTCCGTTCGTAGCCCTCGCGGTCGAGGATCGTGCGCATGTCGTCCCTGAGGCGGGCGGCGTCGGCGGAGCGGAGCGTTCCGGATGTCATCAGCGCCTGGTGCAGGTGGTCGAGGGCGTCCTCGACCAGACCCTCGTTGGCGAACGCCGATCCCAGCACCCGGCGCAGCCTGGCCCGGTCCTGATCGTTGAGGCGGTCCGGCCCGGCGAGGACCTCCCGGGCCTGTGCGGCGGCACGCCGATGGTCGTGCTGCGCCGAGAGCGTCTCGGCCCGCAGCACCCGCAGGGGGAGGGGGTCTGGCGGGCCCTCGGCCAGGTAGGCGTCGACGAGTTCCCGCGCCGGGCTGATCCGGCCGAGGTCCAGCAGGGCGCTCACATGGTCCGCCATCAATTCTCTGCGGAGTTGGGGAAACGGCCGGGCCGCCTCGACGGCCCGGCGGTAGGCGGCGTCACAACCGTCGGCCTCGCGCTGGACCAAATGCTGGTAGGCCTTTTGGACGTGCTGCGCGGCGGAGTGGCTGGAGTCCAGGTTCACGGGGCCTTCCCGAAGAGGTCGGAGGAACAGTTCGTGTCCGAGTCCGCAGAGCACACCAGCAGGACCCGCATCCCTGATCCCTGCCCGCCGGGAGTGGAAGAGAGGGGAGGGGAGGGCATGGCCGGGGGTGGCGTGGCCGAGGACGGCGAGCCCGACCGGCGGCCAGGACCGGTGACACGAATCCACCGTTCATTGCCCCCGGCATCGCTCCTGACCAGAACGTCGGCGGGCACCGGGGAGTCGGTCGGAGGCCGGGTCTGGACCGTGGCCTCCACGACACGGACCCGCCGGTCATGGCTCAACGGGGCGACGGGGAAGACACCGTTGTTGAGCACCAGGCCCGCCAACTTCTCCTGCACCAGGACGGGCCGGCCGGCGGCCTGCGCGCCGACGTCCCGCATCGCCGTCTCCCAGGGGGAGCCCTCGGCCGTGAACCGGGCGGGAGAGTGGTGCAGGACGTGGCCCCCCTCGACCGTGACGAGCGGAACCGTCTCCGGCCTGGTGTCGGCGCCGATGGCCTGGCGGACGCGGTCGCCCCACGCGTGACCGGGCCCGGCGATCATCACTTCGGCGTCGCCGACCAGTGCCACGGTGTCGGTGGCGCCCCGGTCGGTCAGCAGGCCGCGCAGATATCCGTCCCCGGTCTGCTTGGGCAGGACGCCCGTCCGGACGAATGCCGCGAACTCGACGGACCCCGTCCGCTTCGCGTCGGCGCCGGGCACCCACAGGGTGTCGCCGTTGCGGAGCACACGGATGGTACGGCCGTCGGCGAACCGCACGGTGCTCGGCGTCGCGTCGTGGTGCGGCGTTCCCGTCACGACGCGCGGGGGCCCGCCACCGGAGCCTTTGCGGAACTCCCACCAGCCGCCGGGCGGTCCGCGTGGAGCGCCGGGCCGGGAGTCCGGCGGCTTCACCAGCCTGGCCTCGGCCGTCGTCGGCGACCCCGTCCCCGACCGGCCGGGCAGGCCGAGCCGCAGTCCCGGACCGGTCTGGTCGGCGTCGGTGATCGTCAGCACGGGGTCGTCCGGTTCCCCGACGCGGTAGACGGGCCGTCCGGACCGGTCGGGGTGGCGGTACAGCGCGCCGGACGTCGGTGCGGCGTCACGCTGGAGCGTCGTCAACGCCAACCGGACGCGCTCCATCGCCAGCCCGACCCACCGCAGGACGACGCGGTCGCTGCCGGACAGGGTCGTCTCCAGCCGTCCCCAGGCGGTTCCCTGGAATTGGAGGCTCTCGGTGATGACGCCGCCCCCGGCCCTGGTCTCGACGGCGAACCGGGTGGTGGGGGAGTCGACGACCGGCATCTGTCCGAACGCGGTGTCGGGCCGGGTCGGGCCGGTCGTCTGTACGGCCGTGCTCTCGTTCCCCTTCGTGGTGAAGCGACGCTCCAGAGGGCGGGGAACGGCCTCCGGCTCATCCGGCGAGCGCCGGGTGATGGTGCCCGTACCGCCGTCCGGGCTCACGGTGGTCTTTTCGGGGATGACGGGGCCGGCGCGGCGGAGTGAGGGCGGCACCTGCTCGGGCATCTGTTGTTCGTCGGCCCGGCGGCGGATGAGGTCGGCGAGGGAGACGCCCCCGGTGACAAACCTGTCCCCGCACCGCTTGAAGGGCCTGGAGGGGCGGGTCAGCAGCGTCTCGGCCTTGGACGCGGCAGGTTTCACGAATGCGATCGGGGCACGTTCTCGCAGCTCACGGTGGTCGCGGTACCAGTCCTGGAACTTCAGGTCCGAGCGGATCCGCGCGTCGCCGGCCTCGGGCAGGTCGATCCTCCGCGAGGCGTCGGCGAGCCATTCCAGGGCACCGCTCCAGCGCATGAGCTGTTCCAGCCGCGCGTACTGGGGCTCGTGGTCGGCGACGTCCTGGAAGTGCCGGTCCCACCAGCGCAGGCCCCGGCCGAACGCGGCGCTCGGCGCGGTCTCCCGACCGTCCGCCGCCTTGCTGCGCAGGAACAGCCGGGTGGCGCGGGCTCCGAGATCCACCCGGTCGTCGTGGAAGGCGAAGCCGGTCTCGTTCTGCCCGAACCACAGCCGCCCGCGCTCGGACTCGGTCCGGGGGCCCGCGCCGCACATCCCCGGTGGGATCTCGGCCCGGGGGTCGGGCACGAACCCCGGCACCGCCTTGTCCGGAACACCGCTGCCGGTGCCCATGACCCATTCCTTGGCGACGAGGTCGGTGTAGAACAAGGTCATCCCGACCTCGGTGCCCGCCAGTCCCCCCTCGTAGCGGGCCCGGTTGTACGCCCATCCGTCGTCGTCGGCCATCTGAGCGAGGGCGTACAGGCGGGTGCGGTCGCCGGGAAAGCCCAACCGCCGGAGCCGTGGCGACAGCGCATCGCCGGCGAACAGCCGCTTGTGGATCTCGGCGCGCAGTTCGGCGGCGGAGGAGAACCCCAGCGCCCCCCAGTTCCCGGCGACGACGGCGGCGGCGACGCGCCGGTCCAGGCCGGGCAGCGCGGCCCGCAGTTCGTCGGCGGTGCGGGGCCGGGCCGGGTCCAGGGAGAAACCGGGCGGATGGGCCGACGGGTCGGCGTATCCGCGCTGGAGCGTCGCGACGTCGGCCGGGGTCAACGGCGGGGCCGCGTCGCCGGGCCACTTCCATCCATCGGCCCAGATCTGGTCGCCGCGCACCTCCAGCCGGGACAGGTGCGAGGTGCGTGCGAGGAAATCGCGCAGCCCCTCGGGCCGGTCCACCCGAAGGGCGCGGTGGCCGTTGGCCGCGCGGAACCGGGCCGTGGTCATCGGCGGCTCGCCCCTCACCTGGACCGTCGAGGTCGCCGGGTCGACCGTGAAGCGGTGCACCCGCACCGATCTCGGATCGGAGCCGTGGTCGGTGCGGTGCTGGTCCAGCAGCAGGCCCAGGGTGCGCTGCCGATGCGGGGCGCCGGTGTCGACCAGCAGGTGCAGCCGGCCGTCGGCCACGTCGAACAGGGCGCGTCCCGGTCCGGTGGGCTGGACGGCCAGGTCGGCCAAGCCCTCGTCGCGGACCGGGAGGAGGTCGTATCCGGCGTCGCGGTAGCGTCCGGTGTTCATCCGCAGGCGGGCGGCCAGCGCGGTGCGCGTCCAGTCGCGGATCTGCTCGCGGGTCTCACCCGGCGACATCCCGTCCAGGCGGGCGGCCGCCGCGTCGTAGGAGACGGTGAACGCCTCCCCTCCGCCCCCGCCGGACGTCCGGCCCGCACCGCCCCCTCCGGACGTCCCGCCGACGGCGACCAGCACCACGGTGGCCAGTACCGACAGCACGGCGAGCACGGCCGTGACCGTGATCGCCCGTTGGGCCCACAGCGGTGGCGGCAGCCGGCGAGGGGCGCCGGTCACCATCGCTCGCAGGAGGGGCCGGGGAGCTGGAAGCGGCGGCCCGGTGGGTGCAGCCAGGCCGCGACCCGCCGCCCCGGTAGGGCGATCGCCAGCGACTCGAACCCGGTCAGGTCACGGTCGCCGGGATGCGGCGGGGCCAGGTCGTCCACCAGCGCGGCCGACAGCACGACCGCCACGCCGGGGCCGGGGGCCGCCAGCGCCGCCCACGTTCGCTCGTCGGTGCTCATCGCGCACACGGCCGTGATCGCGGGGCCCTCGAAGCCGTCGGCGTCGAGCCGGGTGAGGCCCTGGTCGAACGCGACCGCCAGCCGCAGCGGTCCGGCCGGGGACGGCTCACGCCTCGTGACCGCCTCGTGCAGCCAGTGGACCAGGTCGCTGATGACCCGTGCCTCGTGCGCCCCGGCGGGCAGCGCCAGCACCATCGTCCAGGACCCGGAGCGGCCGCCGTCGGAGGCGCGTCGTTGCAGGAAGAGCCGGTCCAGCCCGGCGGTCCGGCAGGCCTGCCGGACCACTTCGGCCAGTGGCCGGTGGCCGGTCCCCGCAGGGGCCGAGACGGCTGCGCAGAGCCGCCGCACGGGATCGGAGTCGCCCATGGTTCTCTCCCTCCGGAGCGAGGCCCCCGGGGTCGGTTCGGAGCTGACGGGCCTCACTATGGGCGGCCTCCGCTCAGTCGACCCCGTACTCTGGCGGGATCTCGGTGATTCCGGCCAGCGAGTGCAGCGCCTCCCAGTCGCGGATGACGATCTGCCGGTACCCCTGGAAGATCACACCGTTGTGGCGGAGCGCCCGAAGCCGCTGGTGCACCGTCGACTCCGCGGCCCCCGCCAGCCCCGCCATGTCGATCTGGGTGAGCCGCAACCGGATGACGGTGCCCTCGACGCGGGTGCCGTCCCGCCTGCGCACCACCCCGTGTTCGCCGTGTTCGTGGGCCAGCAGCAGCAGGATGCGGGCGATCCGCACCTCCGCCGGGGAACTGCTGTACTCCACGCGGTGCCAGGTGGCGTTGCGGAGCTTGGTCGACACCGAGCGGCTGACGGCCAGCGCCGCGTCCGGGTGGGTGGCCAGGAAGTCCAGGAACGGCCGCCGTCCGATGCGCCGCAGCACGCACGCGCCGATCGTGGTGACGGTGGCCAGCCGGGGGCCGCCGTCCAGCACCGCCAGTTCGCCCACCAGGTCCCCGGCCACGCGGATGGACAGCAGCACCGAACCACCCTCGGGGGTGCAGCTGAGGACCTTGACGCCGCCGTCCTCCAGGACGTACACCTCGTGGCAGCCGGTATCCCCCTCCATGATGATCGTCTCGCCGCTGGCGACCTGGAGCCGGGTGCCCCGCCGCAGCAGGGCCTCGCGGGTGCCCCCCGGAAGGTCGCCGAGCATGCTGCGGCGCGGCCACTCGCCGAGCCGCCGGGGGGATCTGGGGCCTTCCACCATGCGGATCGCCCTTCGAAGAGGCTTCGCGGGCCCCCAATTCTAGGCGCGCTTCGTGTGCCGTCACGGGAAACCGCTCAGCCGCCGGAACGCAGCGCGCGCGCCAGCAGGTCGAGCCGGGCCTCGTCGTCGGCATGGTCGCCGACCAGGTCCAGCGGACGGCGGATGGCGGCGAACCGGGGGAGCGGGACGTCCTCGACCAGCACCGGGACGAAGCGGCGTCCACCGGACTCGTGGACACGTTCCAGCAGCGCCGCGTAGTCGTCCATGGCCCGCGAGTTGGCCAGCGCCGCCTTGCTGAACAGCAGCACACCGCTCGCAGCCGCACCGATCGCCTTCTCCTTCTCGTGCAGCACGACCGTGCCGGGCTCGGCCCAGGGGTCGATGTAGACGTTGAGACCGCGGTCCCGCAGCCGCAGGGCCAGCCGTTCGGCGGCGGCCATGTCCTGTTCGGCGAAGCAGATGACGGCGTCGATCCGCCCCTTCGCGACGGGTTCGGACTCGCCTCCGGAGAGGGCCCGCCCATGGGGCTCCTCAGCAGGTTCGAGCAGGTCCAGGGCGTGCGCGTCATGGCCGGGGATCCAGATCCAGGCCGGTTCGTCGAACTCCTTGACGGTGACGCGCACCTGCCGCAGCTCCTCGGTCGCCAGCCGGGTGTGCCCCTGCCGGATGGTGTCGTCGAAGATCCGCTGTGAGTAGGCGACGACCAGGTCGGCGCCGGACCGGGCCAGCGCCCGTTTGAGGACCGGGCTGTCGCACAGCCGGGCGACGGCCACGACCCCGCCGCCCAGATGCCCGTTGGCGGCCGGGACCGCGACCCCGTGGTGGATCGCCAGCCGCAGCCGCAACCGGACCTGCGGCCGCAGGGCGTGGTTGTGCACGCGCAGCGCGGCGGCCAGTTCACGGGGGAGACCCTCGACCGTCCCGGGCTCGGACTCGGCCATCGGCAGCACCGCCAGTTCCCCGTCGCCGCCCGGCTGCCGGAACCACGTGCGCCGCGCCAGCCCGGCCCGGCCGGCGGCGTCCGCCAGCACCTCGACCAACCCCTCCTGGATCACTCCCTGGTCCCGGTCGGTGGCCGCGCCGTACCCCTTGGCGTCCACCGCCACCAGCAGGTGTCTCATATCCGATTCCCTTCTGCCGACCGAGGTCGGCGGCTCATCTTCCGATCCGTTCGGCCTCGGGCCCGGTCAGCGCGCCGGTCATCGCCAGCAGCGCCACCAGCGGGTGCAACACCCGCCGCGGACGCACCCCGTGCACGAAGGCCCCGCCGTTCCCGTCCGCGTCGGGGACGGGGTCCGCGCCGGTCGCCGACACCACGTGCAGGGTGGCGCGAGCACAGACCTGGTAGGGGCGGTTCCAGGCGTGCGCGCCCCGCCGGTGCAGGTAGGCGTACACGTCGGCGCTCTCGGCCAGCGTCGCCGCCGCGTCCAGGGGCGCCCCGTCGCGGCGCAGCCACAGGGCCAAAGGGTCCTCGAACCGCAGCAGATCCGACTTGGCCAGCACGACGGCGGCGCTCACCTCCGGCAGCCGCCCCGACGCCCGCAGCAGGTCCAGCACCGTCCCGAACGCGTGGTCCCGGTGGTCGCCGTCCGCCAGCCGCGCGGGATCCACCACGAACATCAGCCCGTCGGCGGCGTCGAGGAAGACGGCGGCGTCGGCGACCCGCGTCAGGTCGTCGCCCGCCACGTCGAACAGCGCCACCACACGGGGGCTCCCGCCGCTCGGCTCGACCACGAACGCGTCGGCGAACATCACCCGGCCGGGCGGGGTCGGGTCCAGCCGTCGTGCCCCGCCGACCAGTGGATCGACGTGTTCACGCAGGTACTGCCGGTGCAGCAGGACGTCCACCGGCCAGCACGTCAACCCGTACCGGCGGGCCGGCTCGCCGCGCTCGACGGCCTCGACCATCGCGGCCAGCAGATGCGTCTTGCCCGCGCTGCGCCCGCCCACCAGCCCCAGCACGATCGGCGGCCCGTACTCGCCGTAGGCGGCGGGCAGATGGTGCTCGGCGCCGGGCCCCGGACAGCGGACCCGTGCCGTGCGGCGCAGCCGGGCCCGCTGCTCGGGCCCGGCGTCCGCCGGGACCTCCAACTCCACGTGCTCGTCGCGTTCGGCGTCGTACCGGTACAGCGGTGGGTCGTCCCACTCGACGTGCCGCAGGCAGATCGGGCACAGCACGTGTGCGTCGGCCATCATCGTCCTCCTCCGACCAGCAGCAGCACGACCAGCAGCACGACCAGCAGCGATGTCACCGCCGCGACGGCCACCCCCACCAGGCGGTACGGCGGCGCCCACCGCGGCACGGGCGGGGCGGCGGGCTCGGGCGCCGCCTCGGCGGGAGGAGGCGCGGGGTTCTTGGCCGCCCGGACCGTGTGGAACTCGCGGTGTCCGCGCACCGTCTCCGGGTCCGGTTCGGGGGCGTGGGGCACGGGGTCGGGAGCCCCGACGCGGCGCAGCATCTCCGCCACCGCAGGCCGCCGCTCGGGCGCGGCGAACAGGTCCGCCAGCAGACGGGCCAGGTCCGGCGGAAGGTCCAGGGGCGCGCCCGGCTCCGGCCCGGCGGACCCGGGCTCGGTGAACTCGGGTTCGGTACCGGTGGCCACGTAGTGGACCAGACAGCCCACCGCCCACAGGTCGTCGCGGTCGGTCACCTCCCCGGCGACCCGCTCGGGGCGTTGTTCGGGCGCGCTCCACGGCGGCGTCCCGACCGCCGTGCGGGTCTCGCCGACCAGGGCGGCGTGCCCGAATCCGGTGATCTGGACACGGTCGCCGTCCCAGCGGACGGTGTGCGGGCCCAGCCCGCGGTGGACGATCCCGGCGGCGACCATGCGGCGGACCCCGACGACCAGACTCGTCTGGAACCGGCGCAGGTCGTGCGGCAGCAGCCGGGCGGCCTCCTCGCCGCAGGGCCGTCCACGGTAGGGCTCGACCAGCGCGAACGGCTCGTTCCCGGTCGTGTCGTGGCCGACCAGCCGGGCCACCTCGAACGGCCGGCCGGCCGGGACGACCGGAGCGACCCGGCGCAACCGCAGCCCGGCCAGGATCTCGTTGTCGAGCGCCCGCGCCCCGGCGGCGGACCCCGGCGCCGCCCGCACCCACCGTGCCTCGAACGCGCCGCCGGGCCCCGTCAGCCGCACGTGGTGGACCAGCAGGCCGGGCGGGTGCGGTCCGCCGTCCTCGTCCAGCACCTCCAGTTCGGCCTCCACCGGCGCGCCGTCACGGGCGTCCAGGTAGCGCAGCCGCCGGAGCGGCACGGTCGGACGGTTCACGACCCCTCCTCGGTGTCGGATGCGGCGGACCAGCGCTGCCGCACGAGTTCGGGCCGTACCGGCACCAGCCGCAGCACTCCCGCGTGCCGGGCCGACCGCACCCACAACGTGCCGGCGGGCCAGCCCTCCGGCAGGGCGGCGCGGGCGGCGCGCGGGGCGAACCGCACCGCCGCCGGGCCGCCGACGCCCGCTCGCAGCAGGGGCGGGTCCGCGGAGCCGAGCAACTGCCACATGACGTCGTCGGCGCTGCGGCTCACGTCGGAGCGGACCGCGACCGCGTGTTCGAGACCCATCGGCGTGACGTCCCGGCCCCCGGCGAAGCGCGGCGGCTCCAGCGGGCCGTGCCGGGCGACGTGCGCCTCCCACTCGGCCAGCAGGTCGGCGGTGGCGTCCTGGGCGCGTCGGCGGTGCTCGGCCGGCGGACCGGTGGCCAGGTCCCGCCAGCACGGCCGCAACGCCTCCCGCACCAGGTCGGCCAGATGGTCCCGGACGGCCGTCCCCGCCGCGGCGCCGTGCGCGCCCCGGCCCCCACCGGACGCGCGCATCGCCACGGTGCGCAGGTGCAGCGCCTCGTGGACGCCGTCGAGCGCGGCCCGGGCCCGGACCAGGTCGGCGACGGCGCTCCCCGCCTCGGCGGACCGGGTCCACCCCGCCGCCAGCCGCGCGGCCGTCTCCCGCATCTCCGCGAGCGCGCCGGGCGCGTCCCCCATGCCGGACCGCGCGACCCAACGGCGGCACCGCAACCGCCAGGCGCCCACCGCGGCCACCCCCACGATCCCGAGGGCGACGGGCAGCGCCCACACCCACACCCCTGAGGACGCCCGGGATCCGACACCCACCCCCGCCGCCCCGGCGACCCCTGCTCCCACCACACCACCCCATCGCCCGGACCACCTCGCCGCAGAGCCGAGAACAGGTGCGCGGGAGCCTGGGGTGCGGAGGGTGACCAAGGCCACCAGGGAGGTCCACAGCGCCGCCAGCGCCGTTCCGGCGACGAGGCCGAGCGGTCCGGCCGCCGCCAGGCCCGCCGCGAGCAGCCCCACCACCGGCAGCCAGGGCTGCGGCGGCGGGGGCGGGCTGTCGCGCAGCAGGTCCGGAAGATCGGGTGGGCAGGCGCGGTCCAGTTCGGCGGCCGGGGAAGGGCCGGGGCGGACGAGCCGCCGCTCCGCCTCGGTCAGGCCCTCGGCCAACGCGCCCAGCGTCGCGCCGTGCGCCAGGCCGTCGGCGACGTAGGAGTCGAGCGAAGGACCGGCCCGGTGCGACGGGGGAGCCTCGGGGGCGGTCAGCGCCACACCCCGTCGCCGGATGATCCGGCCCTGGTGCGGGGACGGCACCGTGTCCGCCGGGACCTCGGCGAACAGCCGCCGCCACTGCTCCCGCAGATCGGCCAGGGCCTCGCCCGCGTCCACGGCGGCTCGGGTGGCCGACCGCCCGGCGGACCCGAACAACGTGGCCGGACCGCCCAGCCGCGCCGCCCACCGGCCCGCCTGCTCCACCGCCCGCCCGGCCCGCTCGTCGGCTTGGTACAGCGGACCGCCCTCCGTCAGCCGCACCGTCGCCGCATCCCCACGCTGAGGCTCCTGCGCCCCGTTACGCCAGGTCAGGGCCGGGGCGGACACCGAACCCGGCTCCAGCAGCGCGGCGACGGCCGCCAGCAGCGCCGCCGGGAACTCCGTCCCGTCCACCGACGTCCCGCTCAGCCACAGTCCCGGATTGGACACCCCTCCGGGAACGGCGGCCGCCGCTTCACCGGCCTGGTCGAACACCTCCGGGACCGTCAACAGCTCCCGCAGCCGGTTCAGCCCCGCCTCGGGGCCCGCCTCGGGCTCCGCCCGGCGCACGACGGCCGCCGCGGCCGTCGCCGACCAGTCGTGGCCGCCGGGATCGGGCACCCACAACACCCCCGCGTCCTGCCCGGCCAGCAGCGAACCCGGCAGATCGAGCCCCGACGCGCCGCCCGCCGGACGCCCCACCGCCACGCACAACAACCGCCCGGCCGGCGGCGACCGGCGCAGCCGCGCGAACACCTCCGCGTGCGGCACCAGCCGTTCGACATCGTCGGTCACCAGCAGCCGCCCGCCCGGCACGGCGGACGCGACCAGCAGGTCGTCGGCCAGTTTCAGGGCCCGCTCGAGCGTGGCCCCCCGCAGATCCAGTTCGGTGACCGGCGCCCCGGCCCCCGGCGGCCAGGCGTTCACTCCGTCCAACCGCCCTCCTGGCCGTTCACTGCCTTCTCCAGCTCCCGCAGGTTCCGGCGGATCGCGTGGACCCCGGTGAACTCCCGCTCCAGTGCCGCGGGCAGGGTGCGGGCCCAGAAGTCGCGCAACTGCCGCGCCCGCGTCCGCACCGACGGGTGCAGCACCTCCGCCAGCCGGTCGAGCACGGTGATCTGCTCGTCGGCCAGGGAGCGCACCATCAGGTACACGGGGTGGGGCGGCTTGGGCTGGGTGCCGACGCCGTCGGGCACCTCCCGCATCAGCCGGGCGCAGCAGTCGCGCCGCAGGTCACCGTCGTCGGCGAAGGCGCACATCTCGTAGGAACGCAGCAGGCCGCCCCACGACGACGCCCGGTCCAGCGGCTGCAACGGCAGCGTCATGGCCACCTCGGCGCTCAACCGCAACGTCACGCCGATCGGGGAGGCCGGGTCGCCGTCCACGGTCGCGCGCCCGTTCCACATCGCGCACAGCAGCCGGTGCAGGATCTCCACCCGGTGCTCCTCGCGGGTGGCCAGGTACCCGAAGTCGTATCCGGTGCGCTGCCGCCACCGCAGGTAGTCCTGCTGCTGGGGCGTCTCCAGCGCGTCGGCCCACGTGCGCAACACCTCCCGGACCTCCCGCACGTCGGTGATCCCCATCGAGGTGCGGAACAGCACCACCGAGATCCGCTCCGCCGAGGTGGGGGTGAACTGGTAGGTCGTCGCCTCGCTCTCGGGCAGGTCCAGGGTGCGCCGCAGGTAGTCGGCGATCCGCGGGTCGGCGGTGGCGGCCGGATAGGACACCAGCACCTTCATCGGTCCCCGCCCCTGCGGCGTGAAGTCGGGCGGCACCAGGCCCGCCAGCCTGGCGCGCAGCGGCTCCAGCTCCTGCTCGCCCAGCCGTCCCGGCCCCCGCCCGGCGGCCTCGGCGAGCAGGCCGCCCAGCCGTGGCAGCAGCGGCCCGTGCACCGGGTCGGACCGCAGCACGAACTCCTTGACCAGGGTCTTCAACCGGGACTTGAGATCGTCCACCGCACGGTCGGCCGCGTCCCCGCCGCCGTCCTCGTGCAAAGCGGCGAACGCCTCCCGCCAGCCGTCGGGCCCCAGCAGCGCGTGCAGCAGGTCGCCGTCGCGTGCTCCCGGACGCAGCGTCTCCGCCTCGACCTGCGCCTGCGTCATCCGCCGCAGCACCGTGCGGTGGAACGTCTCCAGATCACCGCCCGACGGCAGCAGATACGACAGGCCCACCCGTGACCGCCGCAGCCGCTCGGCCCGGCCGCCCGACCGTTCCCGCTCCTGCCGGGCCCGCTCGGTCAGCGCCGCGGTGAGCGCGCGCAGCGTCGCCGCCGTCCGGTCCAGATGGTGCCGCCAGCGTGGGGTGGCACGCGACCAAGGTTCGGCCCACAACACCCGCGTGCGCCACTCGTACCAGGCGTCCTGCTCCTGCCGGGCCCGCGTGGGCTCGGGGTCGCTCCAGCGGACCGGCGCGAAGCCGCCCCGCCGGTTCCGCAGGTCCGGGACGCGCGGGGTGCCCGTACCGCCGTCCAACGCCGGAGCGTCCGGGGCCTGCCGGCGCCGCGTCAGCAGACCCTCGACCCCCAGCCGGTCCAGTTCCTCGCCCTCGGCCTGCCCGAACACGATCCGCTGCACCCGGAACGGGTCGTGCTCCTCCAGCAGCGCGGTCACCGCACGCCGCGGATCGAAGCCCGCCGCCAGCCGGGACACCCGCTCGTCCAGCGCGGACCGCAGCCCCTCCAGCGCCTCGCGCATCCGCTCCTGCCGGTCGCCGAGTGCGAGGATGACCTCGCGCGCGCCCCGCACCGGCTCGGGCTCGGCGAAGTCGGCCGCCGCCCGGACCAGCACGTCGTTGATCCCCGCCTCGGTGCAGAACCGCACGATGTGCGCCCGGTTGGACTCGGCCGCGCCGGGCGCGGCGGCCAACTGCTCCAGACCGTCGGCCAGTAGCCGTCCCGCCACCATGTCGGCCAGTTCGTCCACCGGCGTGGCCAGCGACGCCACCAGCGCCGTCGACACCCCCCGGCCGCCGATCCCGTCCTGCGCCGGGATCTGCCGCTCGACGGCGGCGTTGACGAAACTGTCGGCGAACGACTGGTGCTGCTCGCCGTCGGCCGCCACCCGCTCGTCCAGCTCCGTGCCGATCAGAGCCAGGACCAGCGCGACCACCGAGCCGCGCAGGTCCTCCGGCTCCACGCCGACCGGCCGGGAGAACAGGAACCCGGTCTGCGCGATCCCCGGCCGCATCGAGATCCGGGTGACCCGGTGCCCGTCGGGGCGGCGCACCGCGACGTCCTCGACGCCCGGGACCGGCCGGGGTTCCAGGAACAGGTCGGCGTCCCCGAAGTTCTGCTGGTCGACCAGCCGGAACAGATCCAGCAGGGCGCGAGCGGCGTTCAGCTCGGCGGGCCGTCCGCCGCCCAGCCCGGTGGGGAACGCCGACGGCATCAGCACCAGCGGATAGATCTTCGGCGTGATCCGGGTGTGGGAGAACTGCTCGGCCACCAGGTGCAGGAAGTCGTGGAACAGGCCCGCCCCGGTGCCGCCCGCCACCGAGAACGCCACGAACACGTCCACGGTGGACGCGTCCCCGCCCGCACCGCCCGCCAGTTCGTACAGGTCGGTCGCCGCCGTCCCCGCCGACAGCCGCCCGATGGCCTGCTTCAGCTCCTGCACCACCGGCCCGGTTCCGTTGCGGAAGGTGTCGAACAGCACCGCCCGGCCGATCGTCGGCAACTGCCCGGCCCCCCGCTGCAACGGGGACACCCGGGGCTCGCCCGCCGCCGGGGGCAGCCAGTCCACCGCCTCCGGAGCCCACAACCGCAGGTTGCGGGCCAGTTCCGGGTACGAGTGGGCTTGGGGCACCAGCCCCCGCACGTAGTGGGCAGTGGGACGGGTCGCCGGAATGTGCCGCTCGCCCGGCACCACCAGCGCGGGCAGCCGGTCCAGATCGGACTGGTTGACGTCGGCGTACACGAACTGCAGGCAGGCGGGCAGCTCGTAGCGCAGTGCATCGGGGCGTCGCCGCCGGAAGTCGGTGCCGTCGGGCCCGCAGATCTCCGCACGCAGCCGGCGTTCCAACTCGGCGCCGATCCGGCAGCCGGTGCCGCCGAGCCCGACGAACATCACAGGGTGTTGCAGCTTCATGGTCACGCTGTCTCCCGTGTCAGAGCAGGGGGTCGGTGGAGGTCGGGGCGGGGCGCGGGGGTTGTCGGGGACGGGAGGGCGGACGGCCGTCCTCGAACTTGAGCCGCAGCCCGTCCCAGGGCTCGCTCCACACGCCGATTCCCAGCGCCACCGTCCGGCCGCCGGGGCCGCGCACCTCGACCCGGTCAGGGCCCGCGAACCGGGCGACATAGGCGTCACCGGTGCCCGTCAGGACCGGCCGGTCGTCGTCGACGACGAACCGGAACTCCGCCGCCCACCGGGCCCGCGGCGGACGAAGCTCTCGGACCGGACCGCCGTCGCGACGCGTCATGACCCGCAGCCGCCGCACGTCCCGCCGGGCGCGCCGGTGCCGCCGCAGCAGCCAGGCCGACAGCACCGCCGCCGCCCCCACCACGAGCACCGCGAGGATCGCCGTCAGATGCCGCTCCACCCAGCCGGGCGGCTCGGTCACCGACAGGCCACGCTGCCGGACCGCGTACACCTTGGCCGGATCGGCCTCGTCCACGACCCGGACCGTCACCGCCGCCCGGCCCAACGCGGCCTGCGGAGCCGGACGCACCGTGAACGCGTGGGTGGACGCGCCCGGCGGAACGGTCACCACCGGATCAGTGGTGATCTTCGCGTGGATCTGCGGCGGCGCGTCCAGCACGATCCGCGCGCGCACCGGCCGCCCCGTGACGTTGGTCATCCGGACCGTGCCCGGCACCGGCTCGCCCGGATGGACCTCGGTGTCGCCCGCGAACTCCACCCGCCCCAGAACGTCGGGCGGCCGGGCGGTCACCGTCACCTTCGCCGTCGGGTTCCGCTCGGACCGGATCCCCGGCCCCGCGACCGTCCCGGTGAGGACGGCCTCGCCGGGCCCGGCGGCGGTGAAGGTCCCGGCATGGGAGCCGTCACCCGCCGCGTCGTCGGGAGCCCGCCCGTCGTCCCGCACCGTGATCCGCTGCCCGGTGGACGAGGTCACCTCGAAGGTCAGCCCGCGCGTCTCACCCGGGTCGGCGATCTTCCCCATCCGGGTGACCAGCGACAACCGCACGGTCACCGGCTCGCCGGCGCGCACGTTCGGCGGCTCCGCCGTCAACGCGGCCCGGATCACCCCCTGGTACAGGACGGTCGCGGCGACCGGCAGCACACCCGTCCCCTCGGGCGCGGTGAACCGGACCTTCCAGACCCCGTTCAGCGGGTTGGTCACCCGCAGCGCCTCGATCGTGCCCCGCCCCCCGCCGCGTGTGAAGACCGACCCGTCCCGGTTCCCGCCCGACGGCGCGACGTTCCCCTTCGGATCGACGAACTCCACCCGGACGCGGGGATCGCGTCTGGCCACGGTGAGCGTCGCCTCGGAGGCGACGCCGGGCACCGTCAGCGGCAGCTCCAGCGACTCCCCGGCCCGCAGCGAACCCGGCACGGTGGGGCCCGCCATGTAACACGACGCGGCCGCGTACGCCTCGACCAGCGACCGGACCACCTGCCGGGAGTCGTTCACCACCCGGGCCCACGGCCGCGACTCGGGCCGCCGGTCACACGCCTGCTGCGACCCGCCCGCGGCGAACCGCTCCAACCCGCCCCGGTCCACCTCGGGACCGAACCCCAGCGGCCACACCTGCACCCGCGCCGCCCGGGCCCGCCGAAGCTGCCCGGCCAACCGTCGCTGCGCCTCGGCGTTGCGATCCCCCTCCCCGTACCGGGGCGAGTCGGACACGTCCAGCCGCCCGTCGGTCAGCAGGAAAACGGTTCTGAGCGCCCCGTCCGGCGACCCGCTCTCCAGCACCGACAACGCCTCCGACAGGGCCGCGACATGATCGGTGTCGTTCCCCTCCCGCGGCTCCCGCCGATGCAACCCCTTCACACAACCGGCCAGGTACTCCAGGTCGGCGGCCGTCGCGACGACCGTGGGACGGCAGTAGCGGTTGACCGCCCCCCGCCCGCCGCGGTCGCTTCCGAACCCCAGCACGGTCACCCGCGTCCGCGGCGTGAGGGCGCTCTGCGCGATGGCGGACGCCGCCTCGATCTCCTGCCGGACGTCTTCTTCTTGCAGGCTCCCCGACTCGTCGACGGCGACCACCACGTCCAACGGAGTCGGCTCGGACACCGCCGCCCGCGCCGGAAGGGGGACGACCACGAACCCCACCACGACCAGCGCCGCAACCCGCGCGCCGACCCGCCCTGCCCGCCCCCCGAACACCTGTCGCACTCGTGTCATGCCTCGTTCCCGGTATGTACCGAAGATCTGGCTGATTCAAGTGGATGCTGACAGG
Organism: Spirillospora sp. CA-253888; assembly: GCA_050936435.1. Classification (GTDB taxonomy): domain Bacteria; phylum Actinomycetota; class Actinomycetes; order Streptosporangiales; family Streptosporangiaceae; genus Spirillospora. The sequence continues at coordinate 1,378,357 of JBNJMT010000002.1, read as the reverse complement.
TTCCCCAGCCCAAGAATCCATATAACTACGCCTTTAACGTCCCGCTAACATTCGGCCCCAGCCGAACAGGACACCCACTCACAAACCCGAGCTTTCGGATCATTGATCCGTTCCACCACTTCATCGAGGGTGACGTTCCGCGTCTCCATGAGGCGGTCCAGATCTGCCTCGTGGCGTGTCCGAAGGAGCCCCGGCCTTGGCCGGCACTCAGGGCGTAGGGGCGGCCCTGCCGCCTGGTCACGTACTGGACGAGCGCCGATCCGCATGTGGACGCGCTGACGTCTCTCCTTCGCCGGCGAGTCGAGACCGCCCGCCGGGGCCTGGCGACATGGCGTTCCTGGAAAGCGTGATCAACGGTCGCCCCGAACTGACGGTGAGGACATGCCGAGCGACTCGTGCTCGTAGCCCATCCCCGGAAAATTGATCTTGTATGCCGCTGATCGGCGGATCCTTGGGAGCGCCCATCGCGAGCACATACCGCAAAAGAAGAAGCCGCAGGTAAGAGGCCTGCGGTTTCTTCTGTGCCGTGTCAGAGGGGGATCGCGGCCATTTGCACATTCCCCGGGCTGTCGCGTCGGCGACGTTCACCACATCCGGGTCAGCCAGTTCATCGAGAGTCTCTCCGGCACGCCAGCTTGCTGAGCCGGCGCGCCGCTTCTCTTCGGGTTCAGGGAACCGCACGCGTGTCGATGCCAACTCGATGCACAAGCTGCCTCTGTCCAGTGATGCGCGCTGATCCTGCTGGCTGGGGCGGTCCGGGTCCCTCCTCGGCACTCCGAGCAGCACCGACAACGAAGCGATGCGTCGGCACGCTCTGCTCTTGGACGGCATCGAGCTCATCGAGATCGAGGCCGAACACAACCTCGGCGAGCTGATGGTGGACGAGGAAAACCCTCCGCCATCTACGCCGCCGGTGATCGAACGTTCCGCAGCGGACGAGACACCGCCGACGTCGTGACCAAGTTCAGGAAGGTCCGATGCACGACCTGATCGTCAGGCCGTTCCTCAACGAGTACTACGTGCTGCGGCCCGGCCAGGGAGGTGGAAACGGCGACCGAAGCCGGGCTGCCGCTGGACCTGAGCCTGATCATCACCCGGGACAACGCCCACGAGGTCGATGCGATGCGTGGTTCCACGTCGACCCGATGGGACAAGTATCCATCTCCAAGATCGGCCGCGATCCCAGCATTCCGCTGCCCGTCGAAGGGCTCGAAGGGCTCGAAGGGCTCGAAGGGCTCGAAGGGCCAGCGCGGCTCGGGGCCGTCGCCGATGGACTGCTGGCTCGACAGGCGGGCTGCGTCGGCTGCACCCTGGCCGGACGCTCATAGGTGTGATGGTGCTCCTGCCGTTGAGACGGGGGATGACCTCCCGGAAGCTGTGGAACACGCACGTCTGGCGGCTCGCGGTAGTCGCGGTGCTCGTCGGGCGCCAGGTGAACTATGGGGCCTGGGTCGTGCCGGTGGGTGTGGTTCAGGGGGTGGTTGGTTTGCGGGCGGTGACCAGGCGGGTCGGGACCCACGGGCTGCCCCACCACACGCGCCAACCGAGGCCGCGCACGCGGATGTCCTGGGCGTTCAGCCGGGCCAGCACCGCGGCGTACTGGCGGGGGGTCCGCGCCAGGTCGGCGATCAGCAGGAGGCCGCCCGGCCGCAGCACCCGGTAGGCCTCGGTGATCGCCTGGGCGCGGGCGTCGGCGCCCACGATGGTGTGCACCGTCAGGCTGGACACCACCAGGTCGAAGCTCGCCTCCCTGTACGGGAGTCTGCGCAGGTCGCCCCCTTGCACGCGGACGCGGTCGGCGACGCCTTCGGCGCGGGCGTTGCGCAGGGTCGCCGCCGGGGTGTTGCCCGACTGGTCCCGCCCGCGCCACAGGTCCACACCCACCGCCCGGCCCCGCGGGAGACGCCGGGCGGCGGCCAACAGGACGGCGCCGCGCCCGCAGCCCAGGTCGAGCAGCTGCTCGTCGCCGCGCAGGTCCAGCCCGTCCAGCACCTCCCGCCAGACCAGGAACTTGCCGCGCAGCGTGGCGTGCAGGCTCAAGGCCAGACATCCCGCCAGCAGGGTGCCGGAGACCAGCGCGGGCACCGCGGCGGCCAGACCGCCGGTGACCCCCATCACCAGCCCGGTCACCCAGAACCCCAGCACGACCAGACCCACGAAGCTGAACCCATAGGGCGCATCCATCCCGTACCGCGCGCCAGACATCCCCATACTCTGCCACGAACCGACCACTCGGGGAGTGGCTACGACGCCCTGGCCCACCGCCGACCAGTGCGCCGCCCAAGGGCTGTCCCGCAAGGGATCTCAGACGTGCTCCTCATCAGCCGCCGACATGGCTCCGCCATCCGCTCAGGGCGAGGTTATGGAGGCGGGCGATGCTAAGCATGGCGTGGTGGACGCCGTCGCCTTCCAGGCGGCAGTCGCGGAGGAACTTCCAGGTCTTCATGCGGGCGAAGGTGTGCTCGACTCGGGCGCGGGCCTTGCGGTGGGAGATGTTGTGGGCTTCCAAGCCGGGAGCTCGGTCTGGCCGGGTTCTCGGGGGTGCGGGGTGATCAGTCCGGTGTCTTGGTAGCCCCGTCTGCGATGACGGTGGTGTTGCCGACCGAGCGCTTGGCTTCGGACAGTTCCCATGCCTTGCAGGCGCTGCAGTTGCCGGGCACGGGCCGGCCGACGGAGACGACAAGGCGTGAGTCAGCATCGGTGACGACCTGGTGGTTTGGTCGAGCAGCGGTAGTTCTTGGGCTGCTCCGCCACGCTGTGGTCCCGTGTGGGCACCAGGGTGCCGTCCACGATCAGCACTGTGTCTCTGCGGAAGCGGCTCCGGCAAGGGTCCGAGCCAGTTCACGATCCGGAGACTCCGCGGAGGGCCCCTACGGGTAAGGAGCGGGCCTCCGCACTGCGGCATGGTGATGAGTTTCCCGAACTGCTTCGGCCTCAGCCCGGAATACGGCGCTGTCCATGACGGCTCCGACGCCGTGATCACAGCCCCCACATGAAGATCTTCTCAGTCGTGGGCGGCCTGGCACCCCCGCACGGGGCCAGACCTGCGGGCCCTGGATCTGCCGGCCGAGGTCAGTAGAGCCAGCGGTCCAGAAATTCTGGCCAGAGATACCCCTCGAAGCCGCTGAAGGACACCGGGTCGATCTCCTTCAGCTCCTCGGCCAGCCGGTTCAGTTCGGCCAGAGCCCGCTCTTCCTCCTCTTCAGAGAGGTCCTCCTCGGGGCCGTCCGGCTCGCTGAGAACCGCCGAGGCGGTGACGCGACTGCCGTAATGGTGAAGGGCGTCGAGCCAGACGCCGACACCCGAGTTGGCAAACCATGCCTCCCCATCTGGCATGACGAAGTAGACCGCCCCGGTCTCCGGCTCAACACCGAAGGATGACCGCTCGGTCTGAACATCAGGGTCCGCCTGCTCGGTGAGACGGTAGAGCGGGCCCCGGGAAGTGAGCAGAGCCGGATCAGCATCGCTCTGCATCACGACTCGTTCGATGAGGCGCGGCGCTACCGGGATACCCACCTCCACGAGCTGTGCCTTCATGAAGTCCGGGATCCGCCAGCCGGCCACATCGTCCCGTCCGGCTCGCACGACATGCCCCAGACCGGCCCACTCGGTCAGCTGGTCGTACGTCGCCATTGAACGATCCTCTTCCTGGTCGTACGCATCTGATCTGGCCCCTCCCTCAGCAATCTACGGCTCCACCCTGATGAAGGGGATTCATGTTCGCGTAGGACTTGGCTCCACCTCGCTCAGAGCGGGTCGTTCCTGCGGCAGGAACTCAGGGACCGGGAAGGTGTGCTGAGGTCAAGGAAGGCGGGACTGCGAAGTTGGTGTCCGCGGGTAGAACACCTGCATCTGCGGACTGATCTCTATGATCCGCTCATGTTGGTGACCTATCTGTTCACGTTCATCGCCTTGATCCCCATCGCGGCGCTTGCCGTCCACGCCCTGCTCGCCCTCATCTCCAAGAAGAGAGAGTTCGACCTGGGCTGCGCGGGTATCGCGCTCGTGTTCACGCTGTTCTTCGGGTTCTTCGCCGCGATGGCGTATTGGACGGGAGGAGACGCCGATCCAACATGGGTCGACGAGGATCGGGCCGTGGCCTGCATTGCCGATGTCACCGACCATGAAGACCTGTCGGCCATCGTCAACGGCAAACGGACCTACAGGTTCACGGTGCGGGTGAACGTCGCCGGCAAGGAGTCCTACCAGGCACACAGCACCGCGATCATGGACGCCTTCCAGATGGGACGCTTGGGGGCGGGAAAGACGCGCTACAACTGCCACGTCGACCGAGAGGACGCTACCGAAGTCCAGATCCTCTGGAGCCAACCGCTGTAGCTCATACCCACGCTCGGCGACGGGGTGGCGCCAGATCTCGCTGGAACCAGCCGGGCTCCGGAGCCTGCACCGACGCGAAGGACGGGGCCGCGCCTCGTTGCTCAAATCACTCTTCCGTCAGCTGTGGTCCTGACCCCATCGAGCCGGACTCATCAAGGCACGCCAGTCGGTTCGCTGCTTCGTAAGCGTCGATCACCTGCTGGGGTATACGACCTGACGGGTCCTGAGCGACGCCGGGGCCTGTATCGGACCGCCTGATCTTCAGATGGCCGAAACCGTCTTCGAAGAATCCGCTGTCGATGACTTCGATCGGACATCCGAGGAGCTCAGCGACCTGGTCGACGGCCGCGAGCCATTGGTCGCGACGCTCTTGACCGTCGTAGCCGATGACGCCGATGGCGTTGTAGGAGCCGCTCATCGCGGCCTCGCTCTGCAATATCTCGATCAGGAACCGCACCGGGTCCGCCGTCAGGTCGTTCTCGTCCACGAGGTCAGCGTAAAGCTGATCCGTGAAGGACTTGCCCAGCCCCCTTGTCGCAGCGGCTGCAGGCGATGACGTCTGAGGCGCCATTTCACTGGTGTTCGACAATGAGATGACGGGAGTCGACTCGGTCGGCGTGCTCTCCTCGTTTGCGGCCGGTGGCGTATTGGTCGACGGCGCTCGGAGTGTCCGGCGGACAAGATCTGCCCGATGGCTGCGGCGGCGCTGACGGCGTGCTGCCGGAGGTTGAAGATCGAGCCGTTGGGCTGGGGACGTGGGCGGGGCGCGGTTGCCGAGCAGGGGTGTTGTCCGGCAGGCGCAAGGGATTCGGGGGACCGGGCCCCAGGAGGTGAGGGCGCTCCTATGCCTCCTGGGGTCGGTGCTGTTGGTGATTGCGGCATGTCAGTGGGTGTGCCGGGTGCCGTTTCCGTCGGGGGTCCTAGTGGGGAGCGGAGAGGGAGTCGGCCATGGCCAGGATGCGGTCGGTGACCAAGTCGGGAAGGTCGGTGGGCAGGGCATGACCGGCGCCGGGCACCACCTCCACCTGAGCGTGCGGCATCAGCTGGGTGATGCGGGCGGCGACCTGGTGGCTGTCGTGCAGGGTGCTGCGCTCGCCGAGCAGGAACAGCGAAGGCGCGCTCACCTGGCGCAGTTGGTCGTCGGCGAGGACATCGGCCGGCGGTAGACCGCGCCGGAAGGTCATCGCAGGGCGCACCAGGCGCATCAGGTCGCTTTCCAGGATCGTGCGGTTGTCGAGCAGACGGGCCAGCGGGGGACGCAGCGGGCGCGGCGCCAGAGCCGCCAACCCGCCGGCGATCACCCAGGTGAAGAATCGACGGCCGGGAGCGGCGAGCCCGGCCGGGTCCAGCAGGGTGAGGGTGGCCGCGCGGCCGGGGTGGTGGAGGTGATGGTGCAGGATCAGCCAACCGCCATAGGAGCAGCCGACCAGGTGCGCCTGCCTGACCTGGAGAGCGGCCAGCAGTTCCTCCAGCCAGGCCGCGGCGTCCCGGCCATCGCCGACCGGGGCGGTCTGCCGGCTGGCGCCCGGCTCGCCGATGGTGTCCACGGCGATGACCTGGTGGCGCCGGCTCAGCGCGTTGACGTAGCGGTGCCACATCAACGCGTTGCCGCTGCCGCCGGGCAGCAGCACGATCGGCGCACCGCCGGCTCCCTCACCGGCCGGGCCGGCGCGGTAGACGCGGGTGGTGCCGAAGGCGGTGGTGATGTCGAGGTCGGTGCGCGGCTGCGGCCACAGCGTCTCCAGCACTTCGGCGTAGACGGCGTCGAAGCGGGCCCGCGACTTGGCGTTCCTGAACTCTCCGAGTTTCATGGTACACGTGTATCACGGTACACATGTATCACGAAAGAGAGGTGTGCCATGCCCGTGCGGGTCGACCATGAAGAGCGCCGCAGGACGATCGCCGAGGCCCTGCTGCGGATCGCCGACACCCAGGGCCTACAGGCCGCCAGCATGCGCGCGGTCGCTGCAGAGGCCGGAGTCTCCCTGCGGCTGGTGCAGTACTACTTCCAGACCAAGCAGGCGCTGCTGCTGGATGCGCTGGAACGCCTCGGCGCCCAGATCCAGGGCCGCATGCTCACCTGGATCCGTGCGGTCGGTCCCTCGCCCTCGCCCCGCGCGGTGGTGACCGCGGCCCTGGCGAGCATCCTGCCCACCGACGACGAGAGCCGCCGCATCGCCCGCACCTACACCGCCTATTACTCCCTGCTCCTGGGCGACCCCGACCTGCTCGCCCACCACGCCACCGCTCATCCGGCCGGGCTGGAATCCTTCCTGAGCAAGCAGATCCACACTGCCCGGCAGGCGGGACAGGTCCCTGCCGGCACCGTCCCCGAGATGGCCGCCGCCGGACTGCTGGCCATGGTCAACGGCTTGGGCCAGAGCGTCCTGGCCGGGCAGCGCACCGGCGCCGATGCCCAGGCCGTTCTCACCCACCACCTGGACTGGCTGTTCGGAGCCGCCACCGCTTGACCTGCCGGAGCGACGCCGCCCCGGCGCCTGACGGGTTGGCCTCCACGGCCGAGCCGCTCGTGCCCGGACCGCCCTCGGTATGGACGTCCAGAACAGTCATCCGTGGAAGCTCGGCAGGTTCGGCCGAGCGCCACCCTCGCCCACGATGAGGTCGTCGACGGTCGTCAGGTCAGGAATCGTCCGGCGTGCTCACCCGAATCCGCGCAGTAGCACTGATCTGCGGAGGAAGGCTGAGCGTCGTTCCGGATGTCGGGTGCGGCACAATCATGATCGTTGGTTCCGTAGAGAAGAGAACGTCATGCCGTGGCTGCCCGCTGATTTCGTCCATCCTGTCCGTGTCGATCTCCCGGGCGGCGGCTACCATCTGCGTCCCATCAGCGGCGCGGACGCGCCCCTGGACTATCCGGCCGTGATGGGCTCGCAGGAGCGGCTGGCGTCGATCTACGGCGGCTGGCCCCGGGCCGACATGACCTACGAGTACAACCTTGCCGACCTGGAGCGGCACGCGCGCGAGATCGAGGCGCACGAGTCCTTCAACTACGCGCTGTTCGACGACGCCGAGACCGCGCTGCTCGGCTGCGTCTACATCGACCCGCCGGTCCGCCGGGGCGCCGATGCCGAGATCTCCTGGTGGGTGGTGGACGACCGCGTCGGCACCGCGTTGGAGCAGGCGATGGCGGACTTCGTGCCGGGCTGGATCACCGGCTCCTGGCCGTTCGAGCGCCCGTGCGTGATCGGTCATGACGTGAGCTGGGACGAGTGGCGCGCCCGCCCGCAGATCGCCTGACGGCTCTGCGCTCAGCCCGCAGCGAGGTCGTGCCCGGTCGGCTATATGTCGGCGGTTCGGACGAGGCGGATGCGGCGGCCGTGTCAGCCCGCTTCGGCGCTCCCGGACGCCAGCCGCATGCAGCGCGGCATCGTCCCGCCCCCGCCGAGGCTGACGAGCAGGTCGGCGCGTTCGACGAGGGGCTCGGTCGGCACCGGACCGCGCTGCAGTCGATGCGCCCGGTCTCGTCCGGCAGCCTGAGGACGGCCCGGCCCCGGCGGGCCGCCCAGCCGACGATCGTGTCCACCGCGATCTTCGAGTCGGGCTGCGGGTGCAGGGCCGGCCCCACCATGCCCATGCCCACACGGGCCCAGTGCTCAGTTCAGGCGGGCCCGCAGGAGGCAGAACTCGTTCGGCCTGGACGTGTCAGGGCTCCTCGCCGGTCCGGCCGGGCCCGCTCCGAGCTTCAGGAGGCGTTCGAGCTCGGCGTCCTGGTCGCGGTCGGTGGCGTTGACGTCGAAGTGCAACCGCAGCAGACCGGTCTGGGACTCGGTGGCGGGGATGAAGACCAGGATCGACTGCAGTCTGCCGAACCCCCTCGCCGTCGCCGGCGCCGAGCACGACGAAGTCCAGCACCTCGCACCAGAACGCCGCCAGCCGCTGCGGATCCCGGCCGGGGGTGATCAGTTCGGAGATGCGGGAAGCCATGGTCGGGATCCTCACGGGCAATCCGTTCACGACCTGGGCCGCGACGCGGCGGAACGCCCGACTCGTTCGCCAGCCGAAGGCCGGCCCCGCCCCGGCGCTCACTGCGCGTGGAACGTCACCGGATGCCGATGGTCGGCGGAGCAGCCGTAGAAGCCGCCGTGGCTGTAACGGCCGATCTCCATGCCGGTTGGCTCCTGGGCGGCCCACTGGGCGTCGCCGTCGAGGTCGGCGTCCTCCACCGGACGCCAGCGGGGCGCACCGCCGTCGCGGTCGGACTCGCCGCCCCATTCGTAGCTGTCCAGTTGCAGGATCAGGTGGGCCGGGGCGCCGCACCGCGCGCACTCCGGTGGCTTCCCCATGCCTGAGACGTTCCAGGCCATGCCGCCGCCCAGCTTGCACCCGGACGGGATCGACAGGCCGTACTGGTAGGCGGGATAGCCGGTCTCCCAGGCGCGGATCGCGGCCTGGAGGTCCTGGGGGAGTTCCTCCGCGTACGGGTACTCGGTGATCGGCTCGGGGTCCAGCACGCAGGGCACCGGCACCAGCGACTCGGCCTCGACCGTGTGCGGCGCCGGCGGGTCGGCGAGGACCGCCGTGACCGAGTCCGCACGGCGCCACCGCACGCTGATCGTCTCGTCCGCCCAGTCACCGTCGTGGTTGGGGCACCAGAGGATCTGCAGCAGGTCGCTGCCCTGGGGGAACGGGTACGCCGGGACGTCGGCCGCGTAGATCTGCGCGATCGGGATCATCGCGATTGGCGCCCCGGCGGACGGCCCGAGGTCGTGCGGGCCGTCGCAGAACGGCCAGGGCTCGTCGGCGGGCCACCGCAGCGGCCCGCCGATACTGCTGTCGTCCGGCCCCGGAACGCCCCGCCGCGGATGCAGCCGGACGGCCGTGCGGGCGTGCGCGGCCAGTCCGGGGATCTCTGCGGCGATGTCCACGATCGGGGGGCGTGTCGTGTGCGGCATGCGGATCATCTTCCCGTCCGCCGCCGACAGAACGGCGCCGGCGATCGGGTCCGCGGACTCAGAGCGCGATGTGGGTCAGATCGTAGAGCGCCTCGCTCATCGTCACCGGATCGATGTCGCCGAGCGGCAGCGAACCCCCGGACTCCGGGACCTCGCCCGGCGTGTACCCCGCCCATACGGCTCGATAGGTCTGGTCGTCACCGCCCTGGTAGTACGCGCCCAGGCCGGGGGACAGGTTGACCACGACGTGCCGTCCGGCGGGATCGGCGCGGGCGATCCACCGGTAGTCCCCTTCCGCGGTCCGCCAGCGCTTCCGCGAGTAGCCCATGAGCTTCCCGTACGGCGCCTTCAGCCCTTCCAGGCGTTCCAGGCGGGTGGCGGTCCGCTCCTGCTCGGTCAGGACGTGAACGGGACGTCCGAGCTGCGGGAACGGCTGCAGGATCTCGTAATCGGCGAACAGTTCCGACCACGCCGCCAGCGCCTCGCCCAGCAGGACCGGGTGCGCGATCCTGATGCGGGACGCGGCGGACGGGTGGAACGCGTCGTCGTTCACGTCGGCGTAAGTGCGGTCCTCGGCGACACGGAACGCGACGACCTCGCCGCCGTCCTCCGCCAGCCACACCAGCCGCCGGACGAGGTGCCACAGCAGCGGATGGTCGACCAGCACCGCCCGGAAGTCCTCGGGCGTCCAGCGGCGCCCGTGCACCATCGCCGCCTCCAGCCGCTCGATCTCGCCGTCGGTGACCGCCCGCAGCTCCTTCTTGAGCTCGGCGAACCGCGCGTACGCGGCGGGCGCGAGCTCGGGGTCGTCGGCGGGGCCGGGCTTGGGCAGGCCCGCGCGCCGCTTGCCGTTCTCGATCACATACGGCTGCAACCGCTCGTCGAAGCCCGCCTCGAAGGCGCGCGGCCCGTAGTCGTAGGTGAGGCCGCCGTCCTCGGCCAGACCGAAGTCGGGGACGGCGCGGTCGGCCAGCTCGTCGGTGGTCAGCCCGCGGGCGGCGGCGATGTCGTCGATCTTCTGCTGCGCCCGGGCCTTCAGCCCCTTGAACCGCCCCTTGCGGGCGAGCGCGTGCAGGTGCGTCAGCGCCACGTCCGAGCCGATCTCACCGAGCACGTCCAGCCCCGAGACGGCGCGCGCGGTGGCGCGCTGCGCCGGCCAGTGGCGGATCAGGGGCACGAGCCGGCGCACGGTGGTGTCGTCGCCGAGCCACCCGAGCTGCAGGAACGCCCAGCGGTCCTTGCCGGGCCCGCCGATCGTGTACCAGTCGGTGAACAGCGCCCAGGAGAACTCGGCCAGCGACACCGGATCGCACAGTTCCCGCACCACGTCGAGACCCGGGTACGGCGCCTCCGGCTTCGACAGCGCCAGCATGGTCAGCAGGTGCCGCGTCGCGTCAGGGGACAGCCTGCGGTCGCGGCCGCGCGTCAGGACCGGGGGCAACCGCTCCGGATCGGCCCAGGCGGTGTTCGGGATCCGCGCGGGCAGGACCTCCAGCGGGTCGGCCGCCAGCAGGGCCTCGACCGCCGGGCCCGCGCCCTCGGCCGCCTTGACGACCAGGCCCGCGTCATGCTCGGCCGCGATCAGTCGCAGCGCCTCCTCGGCCCCGCGACGTTCGGGCCCCGCATCGCCGAACGCGAGCGGGAGCAGCAGCGGAACCGCCGTGAGACCGTGCCGCCGCACCCACCGGCGGGCGATGGAACGCCCCGTCCTGAGGCGGGCGATCCAGTCGGCCATCATCCGGGCCACCTCGGGGGCGAGGTAGGGCAGCAGCGCCTCGCCCACCGAGACGGGGAACCTGCTCGCGACCCAGGTCGCCACCGGCAGGCCCTGCAGACCGTGCCGCGCCACCAGCGTCCACAACCACTGCTCCGGGTGCCAACGGTACGGGGACGACTCCCACTGCTCGGCCGCGGCCCAGTCGATGGGATAGCGCACGGCCCACGCCGCCATGCTCTGCGTCCGCCCGTCCCAGTCCTCCCGCTCGCCCTCCAGCCACACCATGGCCGGCTCGGGCAACGGCGGCAGCGGACCGTCCGGGGCGACCGGCCGGACCTTGGCCCTGCGGCGGGTCCACGGCGGCCTCACCAGCAGCTCGGGAAGGTCCTCGGCATCGGGTACCGGCGCGATGCTCCTGGCGTGCTCCCGGGGCAGCGCGGCGACCAACTCCGGGTGGGCGGCCAGCAGTTCGCGCAACAGGCCGTCGGCGTACAGCGCGGCCGTGTCGCCGGTGCCGGTGGTCGGAGCCAGGAGCCGGACCACCTGCTCGGGACGATCCGCCGCGACCGTGCGCAACGCGTCCCGGCATTCGCTCTGCCCGATGCGCTCCACCAGGAGCCGGCACGTCTCCTCATAGGGCAGCTCGGCCAGCCGCGCCACCAGCTCACGGCGCATCGCCTCGTCATTGCAGTAGAAGGCCGCCTCCAGGAGCGGCGCGACCGCCGGACCCAGCTCGTACACCCAAGTGGCCAGGACATCCGGAGCCAGCCCGCGATAGACGACCGCCTTGCGCAGCCGCTCCCCATCGAGCTGCCGTGGATCGGTGATGGAGCAGAACAACTGGGTGTGGACGACGGCCCCCATGAACTTGGTGTCCAGCTCCGCAAGGCACTCGTCCACCCACTCCGCCTCGGTGGGGACGAGATACAACACCGCCATCCGCAGGTTCGGCCTGGCACGGTACGCGGCCAGCCGCTGCACGCTCTCCCGGTAGACGGCCTCGTCCGCCGCCGCCAGGAGCGAACGCATCCGGCGCATGACCGTATCGCCCCACCACCGGTCCAGGTAGTAACCCTCGTCGGCGTCCCGCAGGAACCAGCCCGTCGCCCCGCCGTAACCGCCGGTGTAGACGCCGCAGAGCTCTACGAACGCGCACGCGGCGAAGGGCAGCCCGTACCGGGCGGCCCACGCGTCCACGAAGGCGGTCCGCGACCGCTCGTCCACGACCTCCATCCGCCGGACGGCGATCACCGCGACGGCAGCGGCGCCCCTCGGGTTCTCCTCGCCCCGCAGCCACGCCCGAATGTCCGCGACGATGCCGGCATCGCTCTCCGGATCCCCGAGCAGCTCCTCGATCATCGCCTCGGCGCCCCGGACGATCCCGTCGACGACCGGGACGGCGCCGGCGTCCACCTCGGCGCGGGAGACGACGGGCCCGCCGCGCCGCGGATGCACGAGAGACGACCAGCCGGGAGGGGGGAGCGGGACATTCGTGATCATGGCCCGGAACTCTACGGCCAGGCGCCGACAAGCGAGCGCGATATGAACAAGCCCGTCGCAGGACGCACCGCGCTCAGGCTGGAGGACGCCCGAGCTCGTGGCACCGGGCAGACCTCAGGAAGCGAAAGACGGATCGAGCGTTGCAGTCGCTCCCGCTCCGCCCCTCTCAGAACGCATGGCACCTGTCGGATTCCGCAGACGGTCGGGCAGCAGCTCGACCGGCCGGTGGGCGTCCATGTCGATCAGCACCGTGCCGTAGCGGTGGCCTCGGCGGGTGGCGAAGGCGTCCACGCCGGCACTCGTACCGACCCGACCGGCGGGTCCGGCAGGGCGTGCACCAGACGGATCAGCGTGGACCTGCCGGCCGGCAGTCCGAACGCTGTGGCCGGCCGCGCGCCCGCTCGGTCCGACCCGTTCCAGCGGCACGCCGACCGGCGGCCGCACCTGACACCGGCCCAGCGTTCCCATGTGGCCGGCCTGACGGGCTGGCGCCTGGAAGCCACGCGCCGCTACACCCGCATGACCGGGGGTTACTTCGAAGGGGCGCGGTGGGCCAGCTCGGATGTGGTCAGGCCGAGGGCGACGCATCCGGCGGCGGCCCAGGGCAGCGCCGTGGGGCCGAAGCCGTCAAGGACCAGGCCGCCGGTGCCGCCGGCGAAGGCGGCAGCGGCGTAGACGGCCGCGGCGTTGAGGGCCACCGCCAGCGGGGCCGAGTGCGGCGCGGCCGCGATCAGGCGGTGCTGCTGGGGGACGGTGGTGCTCCAGGCGGTGAATCCGCACACCCCCATCAGCACCGCGGCGGCGAACAGGCCGAGAGAGGCGGCGTCGGAGGCCAGGGCCAGGCAGGGCGCCAGGACTACGGTCACCACGGCGACCACTCGACGGGGGCCGAACCGGTCGGCCCAGGCGGCGGTGACCAGCACACCGGCGGTTCCGGCCACGCCGCCGACCAGCAGCAGCACCGCCAGGGCGGTGGCGTCGCCACCGGTGGCCGGACGCAGGATCACCGCGATGTAGGTGTGGAACAGGTAGTTTCCGGCGGAGATCGCGACGGTGGTCGCCAGCAGGGCCGCCACCCGCCGCTCGCCCAACGGCGCCAGCCGCGGCCGCAGACCGATCCGGGGCGGGGACGGGACGGGCGGAAGCCACAGCGCGAGGGCCGCCGCCGCCAGGGCGGCCAGCAGCGCGGTCAACCCCATCGTGGTCCGCCAGCTGATCGTCCCGCTCAGCAGCGTTCCCACCGGGACGCCCAGCGCGGTGGCCGAGACCAGTCCGACCAGCACATACGACAGGGCCCGGGCCCGGTGCCGGGGATCGGTCAAGGCGGTGGCTGTGGCTGCGGCGGCGGGGGTGAACAAGGCGGCGCCCGCGGCGGCCGGAAGGCGGGTGGCCAGCAGCGCGCCGAAGGAGGGGGCCAGCGCGGTGGCGGCGTTGGCGGCCGCCAGCACCAGCAGTCCGGTCAGCAGGACGCGGCGGCGCGGCCAGGTGCCGGTCAGTGCGGCCAGGACCGGCGCCAGCACCGCATAGGCCAGGCAGAACACCGTCACCGACTGGGCGGCGGCGGCGATGCCGACGTGCAGTGAGGCGGCGATGTCCGGCAGCAGGCCCGCCACCACGAACGCGTCGGTGCCCACGGCGAACGTGCCGAGCGCCAGCACCAGGACGCGCATCGGGACGGCCCGGCGGGACGGGAGCGCGGCCGCGTCCGTTGCGGGAGGCTTGGCTTCCATCGGGCCGCGGACCTGCTGGTTCAGACTCGGTCGGGCGACCGGGACGGCCGTCGCCGGCGGGTCTGCCGTTGCCGTTCCACGAGTCTCAGCAGTCTGCTGTCGCGCCACTGGTGGTCCAGCAGGCTGAACAGCTTGTCATCGCGCCAGCGGCCGTCCTTGTGCGCGTACTCGGGAATCGTGCCGACCAGTGTCGCTCCGGCCCTTGTCGCGATCTTCTCCACCGCGGTGTTGTCCACCGTGCAGGTGAGCGTCAGCCGGTGCCGGCCCAGCCGCTCGAAGACCAGGCCGCAGACCAGCGCGAAGCCCTCCACGACGGCGCCGGTGTACTGGTGCTCGGGCAGAAGGCTGGCGGAATGGACGAAGGCGCTGCGGTGCCGCTCCAGATCGACGGCGGTGGTACCGATCACCACCCCGTCCCGGTGCCGCACGATCGCCAGGCGGTAGGAGCGGCGCGGCCGCTCCCGGGCGTCGCGCCGGGCCTGGTCGAGCAGCGCGGCGCATTCCTGCGCCGTTCGGACCTCACTGCTCATGTTCGCCATGACGGCCGGATCGCCCCAGATCCGCGTCAGGACCTCCAGATCGTCGGCGGCCAGGTCACGCAAGCACAGGGTGGGTCCCTCGCTGAGGACCGTGGGCGGGGGGTCTGGCATCAGGTGCATGGGTTCGTCGTTCCGTCGTTTCGAAGGTCGTCCACTCCCTTTCAATACCCTCTGAAATCAATTGACTACTCTGAGTAGGTAGATTATTGGAAGATCGGTCGCGGGGCCATCCCCACCTCGTCCGGGATCCGGTACTCGCGGCGCCGTCCTGTGATGTCGCCATTGACGTAAAGCCATGAGCTTTTCACTTAGAGTGATGGCAGGTTGAGGGTGGAGGTGCCCGGTTCCTCCTCGGTCGCTTCCTCGCTTCCGAGTCCGCCGGGCCTCCGTCGGCCAGAGAGGGGGAGCCGCTTCGATGATCACGGTGGACGCCCGAGCCTGCGGGCGACTGCTGCTGCGGCTGCTCGTCCTGACGGCAGCCGTCTCCTACTGCGCGGTGGTGGTGATCTTCAACGCCCCGGATTCGCCGGGGCGCACCCGGCTGGTCTCGCTGGCCGATCAGTGGTTCTCGCCGGCTTTCAGCCAGAGCTGGAAACTGTTCTCCAACCCGCCCACGGCGCGCTGGAGAACCACGCTGCAAGGTCGCGGGCCCGGCGGCCTGTCCGCGGAGGCCGACCTGGCCGACCGGCTGGAACACCCTCTGCCGCAGCGGTTGATCAGCCATTCCAAGGTGTGGCAGCTCGGCAAGTGTCACTACGTGCACGCCTTGGGCGTGGCGCCGCCGCGCGGCGGGGACCTGTCGCGCCGGATCGCCGACAGCCACTGCCGCGACGAACTCCTCGCCCACGCCGACCTGCACGGGCTGCAGAACCCCTATGACCGCCTGTTCACCGCCCTGGCCCTCGAGCGCTTTCCCGGCCGTCACCTGACCCACTTCCGCATCCGCATCCACCAGACGCCCGTGCCGCCGCCCGAAGGACGCGCCGAGCGGAGACCCGACGGAAAACCGGCGTTCGATTCGGGCTGGCGGCCGATCGTCCCGGGGGTCGTACGGTGAGGACGCCCGCGCTCCCGGCGTTCGTGCAGCGGGCCGAACGAACCCACCACCGGCTGATCGGCGCCGCGCTGTTCCGCATCGTCCTCGGTGTGGCGGGGCTGGAGTTCTACCTGTCCTCCTACACCGAACGGCACCTGATCTGGGGACCGGACGGCTACCTGCCCCACCAGGGGTTCCACCGGCTGGTCCAGGTGGCGGACTGGTCGCTGTACGGGCTCAGCGGCTCCGCGGGCTTCTTCGAGCTGCTGTTCCACCTGGGACTGGTCACGGCGCTGGCCTATACCGTCCTGGGCGGCCGGTTGCTGACCGCAGCCCATTTCGTGCTGCTGAGCTCGCTGTTCCTGCGCAACCCCCAAGCGCTGGACCATGCGCACCTGCTCGCCCGGATCCTGCTGCCGCTGTCGATCGCGTTGGTCACCGACGCCTACTTCAGCCCGCTCGCCCGGCGCCGGCGGACCCTGCTCCGGCGGGGCGAGGGGCGGGCGTCCACCGTGAGCGCGACGCTGCACAACTGCGCGCTCTTCTTGATGATCTTTCAGGTCTGCGTCGTCTACCTCATGGCCGGGCTCTGGAAGGCCCTCAACCCGCTGTGGCGGGACGGCACCGCGATGTACTACACCGTCCACGTCGCCCTGACCGACACCGGACCGGTCGCCGCCCTGGTGTCGTGGTGGCCGGTGACGGCCTTTTTGACCTACGGAACGGTGGCGATCGAGATCGCGTTCCCCCTGCTGGTCGCCAGCAGGCACCACTGGGTCCGGACGGCCACCCTCCTGGCCGCGCTCTGCCTGCACGTGGGCATCGCGGTGATCCTGCCGCTGCTCAACTTCAGCCTCGTGATGATCGCTTGCGACATGCTCATCCTGCGCGACGACGACTACCGGAAACTGGGCGGCCGCGCCGCGCGCCTCAAGAGACGCGCCTCGTCCGCCGAGGCGGTGGTCCTACCGCAGGCACCCCGCTGAGCCGGGCGACCTTCATCCCTCGTCCAGACCTACTGCGCGGTTTCGGGGGAAGCGGGGTTCGGGCCGGTGACGGTCGTGATGCCGAGAAGCCCGGTGAACGGTTCGGGAGGTCTGGCCAGTTCGAGCAACCGCGCCGACGGATGCTCGCCGACCGCGACGGCGGCGACGTACTGGTCGGCCTGAGCCATGGTCAGGACGGGCGCGTGCCGCCGCAGAAGCCGGATGGCAGCGACCCGGCCTTCTCTCTCGAAAGTCTCGCGGAGTTCGGTCGCGAACGGGACGTCGCTCCAGGGATCTTTCTCGGCATCGCGCGGCGGCTTGACGCGCTGCTCGTAGTCCTCCTCCCACAGGTCGCCGAGATAGTCGGTGCCCGGGATGAAGTGGACGCTTCCGTCGTGGCGATCGACCAGATAGGGGCCGGTGCCGATGAGCATGTCCCGCCAGTCGCCACTGTCGGCGAACGCCTGGGCCTGCCAGTGGAGGATCCAGCCGAGACGGTGCTCGATGACCTTTGTGATCACCAGAGGCTTCGCAGATCCCTCTGCGGCATAACGGCGTTCCGTGTCGCGCAGCACGCCGTTGACCAGGCGGACGGCGTGCTCTCTGTCGATCATCTGCCTATCATCGGCCTTCTGGACCGCGGGCGCGGTGGTGGACCGCCGCTTTCACTCCAGTCCGGGCATGATCAGCCCCACCGAGCACGAGGCGACTGATCACCCGCAGGAAAGTCGGAACGGTTCAGCGGCCGCTTCACGGAGATTGAGCCAGATCCGCTTCGCAGCTACGAAGCCGGCAGGATCCAGATGTGCCCGTCGTGAGGCCAGCTCACTAGTAGCGCGGTACGGATCGCCTGTCCGCTTAGCTCGTTGCCCACCTGCTGGCCACGCCGGAAGCCCCTCTCGGCTCCGGCCGGGAACGACTCCAGGCGGTCGATCATCATGACGAGCCGGAGCCGGCCCCTGCCGATGGTGATGGTGTCCGTGACTCGAAGTCGGGTGGCGCCGCGGCAACGTGCCGCAGGGCCGCGACTTCCCTGACTCCATGTGCTTCGACGCTTCTGCATCGGAAGCCGGTGTATCTGTCGCATGTGGTGGGCGGGTTGTTCACCGGCCGCCAGGCCGAGCCGGCGCGGCTGGACACGGCCTTACCTCCGCGCCGGAGGGTAGGGCGGGATGCGGTCGGCGGTGATGCATCACCGCCGACCGTCAGGGCACGCTGTGGGCACAGATGACCGGCCAGGCCGACCCGCTCCGCTAGGACGGTTGCGTTGGGATCGCCGCGGCCGAAATGCGGAGCGCTCTCGGCCGGGCGTTGGGACAGGCCGCCTGACTCCAGCAGGCCTGCGGTCTCTATGCGGCTACAGCACCGATGTCCGGATGGAGTCGGCCCGAGCGCTCGTCACGAGGTGCCGACGTGGTCAGTGCCCGAGCGGGGAAGCGATCCGTGGTGGCTTTCAGGGCTTGACGAACAGCCCGAAGTAGTCGAAGTTGACGGGCTCGCACTTGTACTGCTTCCACTTCTTGTCCTCGACGCCCTTCTTGCCGTCCGCTATGCACTGCTCCACAAACGGGTGCCAGTAGGTGGCGATCTGACGCCAGGTGTCGGCGGCCGTTGCGGAGGCCACGGTGGCCGGGTGCGCGGGTGCGGCGTGCGCGACGGCCGGAACGGCGAGCGCGGCGCCGGCGAGCGTGGCGGCCAGGCCGAACGCGGCGGCACGGGAAAGGCGCTGGGCGCGCGTCATCGGTGATGTGGACATCTCAGAAACCTCCTCAGGATGGGAACTTCAACCACCCACTACCCTAAGTGATGATTTAGTAACCGAAAGAGAGGGTGGGGTTCGGTTCCCTGGCAGGAGTCGGGGATCGTGGGTCTGTACTCTTCGGCGGCCATGACCTGTGTGGTGTGGCTCCGCCCGTGCGAAGGCGGCGACCATGTGGTGGCCTGCCTTCCGTTCCGGGCCCATGGGCCTGCTCTGGGCGACTCTCCACAGACGCGCTCATGGAGCATGTCCGGACGTAGTTGCGCTTGCCGGGATGGAGTGGCCCCTTTCCCTGTTTCTGCTGCGGATACCTGATGCCGGGGCGGCGCGGCTGGTACGAGAACTAACCGGTGTGCTCTGTGAGGACGCCACGACGCCGAGGTGCGCGGCGGACCCAACGGGAGGCTGAGCCTCACGCAGGCACGGCGTGGCCGAAGCGTGGCCACTGAGCCGAACGACCTGGGCAAGTATTTCATCGAGCGCGCTAATGCGGGCGACGTCGACGGGCTGGTGGCGTTGTACGAGCCGAACGCCGTATTGGCCTTCCCACCGGGCAACCTCGCGACCGGACATGCGGAGATCCGTAAGGTGTTCGAGCAGATGGTCGCGGCCGAGACGGTGATACAGCCGGGCCGCGGGTGCCCGCGGAGAAGTGATCAGCCAGGCGCTGGGCCAACCGGCGACGGCCTGGGTCAGCAGTGCTGTGGCGATTCCTCTGCCCCGGGCTTCGGGGTGGACGAACAGTTCGACCACCTCGAAGGAGCCCGTGATCAGCCTGGTGAGGGCGGAAGCGTCGAAGGAGTCCTTGATCAGCTCATAGACGCCGTGGTCGGGCAGGTCGGCGGGGGTCGGCCAGCCGTAGCAGATGCCGATCAACCGTCCGCCGTGGTCGCGTTCGACCCACGCGTTGAAGCCGGGACGGCGCAGGGCGTGCGCTAGGCGGTCGGTGTAGGCGTCGAGCCGGTCGGGGGTTTCCGACCATGGCGGATCGGAGTAGCAGTGGCGGTACAGGTCGGTGATCTCAGCGGGGTCGTACGCCGCGTCGGGGGATGTCATGGACGTTCCGCCTCCGCCTTCCGCAGCCGGATGACAGGCATGATGATCAGTGCGGCCAGCGCGGCGAGGAGGGCGAAGGCGAGGCGGAAGTCGCCCGTGGCATCGCGCATGATGCCGACGAGCATGGGAGCCAGGGCGGCGCAGCCGTACCCGACGAAGAACGCCATCGCGCTGATCCTGCCCGCCTCGCCGGAGTCGCGGCTGACCACGACGGGCACGGTCAGCACGAGGGTGAACAGGCCGCCGTGCCCGACGCCCAGGGCGAGGATCCACAGCCAGGTCGCCGTGCCGGGCGCGAGGGCCAGGCCGGCGAAGCCGAGCGAGGTCAGCGCCGCCGTCCAGGCGAGGCCCACGCGCAGGTCGCGTCGTTCACCGAGCAGCGCCGGTACGGCCAGCATCGCCGCGACCTGGATGCAGATCATCGCGGTGAGCAGGCCGCTGGCGCCGGTGCCGTGTCCGTCCTGCTGGAGGAGGGGCACCACCCAGGCCAGTTCGCAGTAGTACAGGGCGGAGTTGGCCGCCGACAACACGGTCACCCGCCAGGCCGTACCGCTCCGCCACGGCAGTCCCGTGGTGAGCGGGCCTGCGGGGGCGGCCACCTGATCGAGTGCCAGGGAGCGCCGGGATGCCGTCCACACCACCGCCCCGGCCAGCGCGAGTACCGACCAGGAGGCCAGTGCTCCGGGCCAGGAGTCGAGGAAGTCGGCCAACGGTGCGCTGGCTCCGGCCGCGACGGCGCCGCCCGCGCCGAGGCCGGCGGTGTAGACGCCGGTGGCCAGTCCCGCCCGGCCGGCGAAGCGGGTCTTGACGACGGCGGGCAGCAGTGTCTGGGCGATGGCGATCCCGGCGCCGACGACCGCCGCGCAGCTCAGTTGCAGCCAGGTGGATCCGCCGATGAGGCGTGCGGCGGTGGCGGCGGCGATGACGGTCAGGCCGAGGAGGACCCCGCGGTGGAGCCCGAACCGGCGCGCCGTCATGGCGGCCAGCGGCGCGCACAAGCCCATGGCCAGCGTCGGGACGGTCGTCAGCAGGGCCGCCCCGGTCGCGGACAGATTCAGGTCGGTGCGGATGGGGTCGACGAGCGGGGAGACCGCGGCGATCGCCGGTCGCAGGTTGGCCGCCGCCAGGAACATCGCCAGTCCTGCCATCCCCAGGGCCCGCTTGCCGGGCGCCTGCGGGCCGGGGGGTGGAGCGGTCACGGACATGAACCCTCCCGATGATCTCGGATATTTTATGTCCGAGTTATATCACAACGCGGATGAAAGTTGTCCGGGTTGGGTAGGCTTGCCGTCATGAAGCTGTCCAACGGGGTGGAATGGGCGCTGCACAGCTGCGTCACCCTCAGCCAGAGTCGTGAGCCCACCCCTGCGGCCAGGCTCGCCGAACTGCACGGCACCCCTCCCGCCTACCTGGCCAAACACTTGCAGGCGCTGTCGCGCGCCGGGATCGTGCGCTCCACGGCCGGACAGGTGGGTGGATACGAGCTGACCCGGCCCGCTGCCCAGATCTCGGCGCTGGAGGTGGTGCGGGCCATCGACGGCGACCGGCCCGCCTATCGCTGTACCGAAATCCGGCAGCAGGGTCCGCTCGCCCTACCGCCCGAACAGTGCGAACGACCATGCGCGATCGCCCGCGCCATGGCCGCCGCCGAACAAGCCTGGGCGGACGCCCTCGAGCAGGTCACGATCGCCGACCTCGCCGCCCGCATCGACGCCGACAGCGAGGGGACGGCGATGGTCGCCGTCAGGCAATGGCTGGCTGCCGCCCGTTAGCTTGTCATTTGGCTCACCGAGAACGAGCCGCACCCGTTTCGCGTTGCGGCGGGGCCACCACTACGGAACGGTGTTGATCGACTGCGAGAGCGGGGTGCCGGTGGACCTTCTGGAAGGGAGGCCGCCCCGCTGACCGATGGGCTGGTCGCGCATCCGGGCGTTGAGGTCCGCTCTTCCTCGCCGACCGCAAAGCCGTCCCCGCCCGGCACCCCGGCCCCGAGCACATCTGCCCGCGCACCGCCGTGCGCTACACCCGCCCCGGCGGTGAAGCCGTCGCTGAGATCACCAGCACCCTCGCCCCGCCGCGCCGCACTCACTGACGCCGTCGACCAGGGACCGCCCAGCGACCGCGGCTCCTCGGCCCCGAACTCCTATGGCTACGGCGAGCCGCCACCCGCCGCAACTACCGGCGTTCAGGTCTTCGCCGGGCCGGGTGGCGGCTCGCCGGAACCACTTTGCGGCTCCGTCGTAGCTATAGGAGTTCGGGGCCGTGATGGCGAGCGCACGTCGCCCTCCGGCCCGGTCAGCAGAAGGCGGCCAGGTTCCACGGGGGCTGCGCGGCGATCTCGGCGGCCGTGGGCGGGTGCAGACGCGCCTGGACCGCGTAGACGACGATCAGGTGATCGCGATAGACCTGCCGCAGCGCGCCTCGGTTGGCGGCGAGGAAGGCGCGCACGTCGGCGGCGACCGGAGTGCGGCAGCGCGGCCGGCCGATCACGACGGTGTCCACCCGGCTCAGATCGGCGGGCACCTGGTGGAGGACGGCTCCGGGCAACCGGACGCCGGTGAACTCCCAGTCATAGAGACCACCGGCCAGGACCGATCCGCGCAGGCCGTTGAGCGCCATCACCTTCGCTAGGTGGGCGGTGCCGACCGGCCGCGCGCGCAATGTGCGCCAGGTGTCGGCCGCGGCCAGCCCCGCGGTCCAGGTGAGCGCACCGGCGAGCAGGACCACGACGCCCAACCGAACCTCGCGGCGGGAGGCGTGGGCCCGCCGGGCCAGGGCGGCGAGGCCGAGCGCGGCCAACGCGATCACCGGCGGCAGCCACATCGTCCAGTAGAAGCCCAGGACCACTTTCGCGACAAAGCAGTGGAACAGTACCGGCGCGACCAGCGCGACGACGCACCAGCCGACCAGCCGGTCCCGGCGCAGGACCAGGGCGCCCACCCATCCGATGACGAGCACACCGGCCACCACCGACCCGAGGCCCTGCCCGGCGAACCACAGGTTCGTCCACCAGGGCGGGTGGGCGGTGACCCGCCCGGCAAAGCCGATCAAGTGGCCGTCTTCGGCGTGCTTCAGCTGGTATGCCACCAGGAACCAGATCCGTGACAGCGGCTCGCCCAGCGGCAGATACAGCGCGACGAACGTCAGCGCGGACAGGGCGCCCGCGGCGGCGGTCTGCGCCAGCCGGGTGATCGGCTCACGACGTTCACGCAGGACGAGCACGAGACCGAGCAGCACTGGACCGACCAGGCCGAGGAAGCCGTTCGCCTTGGTTCCGGCGGCCAGGCCGGCGAGCACTCCGGCAGCGGTGGCCCAGTACCAGCCGGAACGTCCACGGTGTTGAAACCAGAACCATCCGGCGGCCACCGCGCCGATCGCGAACAGCTCCGCGACCGGGTCGAGCATGGCGTAGCGGCCGAAGCGGTACTCCACGCCGGGGATGTGGGCGGGAACGAGGGTGATCAGCGCTCCGGCGAGCAGGCCGGGCCACCGGCCGGCGGCGCGACCGATCCAACAGCCGAGCACGACACCGGTCGCGAGCGTGCACAGCACGGCGACCAGCCGGGCAGCGGTCAGGCTCGGGTGCCCGGCGATCACCTGGGCGACCCCGAACAGGTACTTGGCCAGCGGCGGATGCTCGAAGTTGTCGGCCGTGAACTTGATGATGGGGCTGGTGGGGAGCTGCTGGCCGTGCAGGTAACGCCAGCCGGCCGTGACATAGACCAGCTCATCGACCAGGTGCCTCGGCACGGTGAGATTGGCCAGGTTCTGGACCGCGGCCCATAGCGACACCGCGACGAGCGCGAGTGCGAACCCGCCGCCACGCAGACGTGCGGGCGCCTTCAGCTCCTCGACCGCCGGGTCTTGGCGCGGCGCGTCTACAACGCCG
This sequence comes from Spirillospora sp. CA-253888, assembly GCA_050936435.1. GTDB lineage: Bacteria > Actinomycetota > Actinomycetes > Streptosporangiales > Streptosporangiaceae > Spirillospora. The sequence continues at coordinate 1,354,894 of JBNJMT010000002.1, read as the reverse complement.
GTCACGCCCAGCTCGCCCGCACGGGCCGCCGGCAAAGCCGATCCCTTCGTAGGACGAATTCGTCGGCCACCCGATCGATCGCCCCCACTCGAACCCCCGTAAACCACCACCAAACAGCCCGGAGTCAAGATCATAACGACCAGTGATCGGGTCCGCGGCCCGTTTCCGCAGGACTCCGGGACTGTTGTCATGTGGACGCCGACCGCCGCGCCGAACGACCAGCAGCAATGGTGCGGCGACCGCGCGGATCAGCATGGTCGCCGCGGTAGACCCACTGCCGTCACGACCATGGCCAGGAACGGAGTGTCCGACGGCGCCGCGGGCTACAGCCGCAGAGGCCACACGTCGATCAGGCCGTAACTTCCTCTGCTTGTGCGGAGGACTTCGGAAATCTGTGCGCTCGACTTTGGAAATCGACATCTTGACTGGATCGCCGTCGAACCCTCTGGCCGTTCCTGGGCTCCAATAACCTCGGGTCACCCTTTTGAGAAGATGGACGGCATTGACACTGCCTCCTCGCCCCCGAGTAGGTCGGCGAGGTGCTGCCGGTCGCGACCGGCTTGACCGCTTGGAGGCGGGCCTCCGACGTCAAATGCGTTGGAGCGGTTGGCGGGCCAGCGGCGTCCTGTCCACCGGCCACGCCCTGACCGTCATGGTGAACGATCGGAAGGACCACCGAGCATGACCAGTGCGCCGCTGGAGTTGCCCGACGGCCCCTCCTGCGAGGGGCGCACGCTGCGGTGGAAGCGCACCACCAGCGTCGGCCGCCCCGCTGCCATGAGCGAACGGCAGGTCCACCCGATGCCCAACGAGCTCAGCGACGACGACAAGCGCACGTTCACCGTCCAGCAGGTCACCGAGACCTTCGACGTCAACCGCGCAGTCCTCTACCGCCGCCTGCACCCGAGCAAGGCCGTTCCACTCAACGGAGGCACCCGGTGACCAGCCGGCCCGAGACGGAGACGGCGCCGTGCCCGACGTGCGGGCAGGAGATACCGCCGCGCACGGGGCCGGACCGTCCCGCCCGCCGATGCTCCGAGTCCTGCGAGCAGGCGGCCCACCGCAGCGCGGCGAGCTTCACCGTCGGGGACGGATACGCGATCTACCAAGGCCCCTCATGGGACTCCGGCCCCCACCGCCACGCCGCCTTCCAGATCACCGTCGCCGTCCACGGCCACGCCGCCATGCTCGACGCCGCCGGGACCCGCCACAGCGCCGCCGCCCTCCTCGTCCCGCCCATGGCCAGGCACCGGATGCTGACGACGGCGGACCTGCGCATCCTCTACATCGAGCCCCACTGCGCGTACGCCGACCGGCTGCGCCGCCGCTGCGGCTCGGGCATCACCGCCGTGCCCGAACTGCGCCATCTCGGCGAGGACGACATCCGCTCCGCCGGCACCGGGCCGTCCGACCGCCTCGACCCCCGGCTGCTCGCGGCCATGAGGGCCCTCGCGGACGGCCCGGTCCCCGTACCGGAGCTGGCGGCACACGTGGGCGTGTCCCCGCAACGACTCCGCGGCCTCGCGCGAAGCCAGCTCGGCATGCCCCTGACACGTTGGCGGGTCTGGAACCAGCTACGCCGCACCGTCGAGGAAGTCCGCGCGGGGCGGTCCCTGGCCGACGCCGCCACCGCGAGCGGCTTCGCCGACCAGGCCCACCTGACCCGATGGATGCGCGAGATGATGGGTCTCACCCCTGCGGCCGTCCTGCCGCTGCTACGCCTCCCCGCCGCGGACGGCGACGTACACCGAAACCGATCCGGTGACCGTTGACACCAGCTCGGCCTCCCGCACGTCCCGGAAACCGGCCTCCGCCATCAGCTCGGGCACCACGCCCTCGGCGTTCGGACGAGTGTCCTTCACCCCGTCGGCGAACTGCACCAGGCGGAACCCACTCCGCATCAACCGCGTTCGCTGCAGCCCGTAATCGGCGATCACCACCTTGCCGCCCGGACGGAGCACCGCGCGCATCGACGCGAGGATGGCCCGCTTGGTCTCCATCGGGCACTGGTGCAGCACCAACGTGGACATCACCGCGTCCGCCACCCCGGTGCCCACGAGCTCGGGCAGCGCGTCGCCCATTCCCACCTCCCACCGGACGTCCGCGCCGGCGGCCGCCGCCTTCCGCCGCGCGATCGCAAGGACGCTCTCGTCCGGGTCGACCGCGACCACGCGCGCCCGCGGCTCCGCCCGGCTCACCATCAGCGCGGTCGCCCCGGTGCCGCATCCCACGTCCACCACCAGCTCGTCCGGACGCGGCGAGACGTGCATGACGGTCAGCGCCCGCCACAACCGGTCCCGGGTCAACGCGACGACGGGATCGAAGAAGCGCGCGGGCGCGAAGCGTCCCAGCGCAGGAGTGAAGGTCTGCTCGCTCATGGCCGTCAGGCTCCCCTCCCGGCGGCTCGGCGGTCTTGAACGATTCGCTCATCGAGGCGTGCGGCTGATCGCCGGACTGTTCAGGTCGGCGGGACCTTCGCCCCGGACCGCGACCCCTTGCCACGCCCCGCACGGACAGCGGGCCCAGACTCTAGACCCCAGCTCAGAAGAAGTCCGGATGAAGCCGCACGCGACGGCGACCGCCGACACCGGCCACCGCGAATGGGAGAACGGGGCGGCCGCACCGGTCGCGCTGTGCGTGGGGATCGATCAGTCTTGTGGCGACAGACCGGCGAAGAAGCTGGTCACGTCGCGGTGCAGTTCGTCCAGCGTCGGATCGCCCCCGGCGCCGGCGAGCGCGTAGAAGATGACGCCCTCGGCGTAGACCACCAGGCGGCGTCCGTCGGTCTCGGGGTCGGCGGACCCCAGCGCCGCCATCAGCGCCACCGCCGGCTCCCGGAAGTGCCGACCGCTCTCGTCGTAGATCGTCCGCAGCTCCGGGCGCCGGGTGGCTTCCAGCGCCAGCTCGTAGCGCGCCAGCGTGCGCCGCCGGTCCTGGGTGATCTGCCCGTGCAGCAGCCTGGCCACCAGGTCGATCGCGTCCTCGCGCCGGTCGGGGACGGGCGCGATGCCGATCGCGGCGAACTGCCGTTCCTCCAGCTCGTTCAGGCGTTCCAGGGTCAGCTGCAGCAGGGCCGCGCGGGTACGCGCGACGTTGGAGGCGGCGCCCGGGGGCAGCGCGGCGGCCTCGTCCACCGCCCGGTGGGTCAGCCCGCGCATTCCGCGTTCGGCCAGCAGCGTGATGGCGGTCTCGGCGACCAGCTCGGCTCGCGGCGATCTCATGGCGGACACACTACTTGCGTAGTGAGCACTACGCCCGTAGTCTCACTACATCCGTAGTGTGGAGGTGCGATGAAGGCGATCGTGATCGGCGGCGGGATCGGCGGGCTGACGGCCGCCGCGGCGCTCAAGGGCCGCGGCTGGACGGTGCGCGTCCTGGAACGGGCCCCGACGCTGGAGCCGGTCGGCTCCGGCCTGGCCATGATGCCCAACGCGCTGCGCGCCCTGGACACCCTCGGCATCGGCGACCGGGTCCGCGAGCTCGCGACGTTCGCCGGTGACGGCGGGCTGCGGCGACCGAGCGGCGGCTGGCTCAGCCGCACCAGCGCCGAGGCCGCCGCCGAACGATTCGGCGATCCGACCGTCGTCCTGCTGCGCGCCACCCTGGTCGACCTGCTCCAGGACCTGCTCGACCCGGCGGAGATCCACCTGGGCGTCACGGTCGAATCGGCCTCACCCGGCGGGACGGTCGTCACCTCGCAAGGCGAGGAGAGCGCGGACCTGATCGTCGCCGCCGACGGCATCGGCTCCCGCGTACGGTCCGCCCTGTTCCCCGACCACCCCGGGCCGCGGTACACCGGCCTGACGGCCTGGCGGCTGCTGACCCGCGACCAGCTGGGGAACGGCTCCTTCTCCGAGACCTGGGGCCGCGGGCTGGTCTTCGGCGTCAACCCGATCGCGGGAGGCCAGGTCTACTGCTACGCCACCGCCCCCGCCCCGGAGGGGACGACGGCACCGGACGAGAAGCGCGAACTGCTGCGCCTGTTCGGCTCCTGGCACGACCCGATCCCCGAACTGCTGCACGGGGCCGACCCCGCACGGATCCTGCGCAACGACATCTACTTCATGCCACGCCCGCTCCCCGCCCTCCACAGCGGCCGAATCGTCCTGCTGGGGGACGCGGCCCACCCCATGACGCCCAACCTCGGCCAAGGCGCCTGCCAGGCGATCGAGGACGGCGTGACGCTCGCACACGAGATCTCCAACGGGGACGGGCCCGCCGGATACACCGCGGCGCGACTGGCCCGAACGACAGCGATCATGGCCAGGTCCCGCCAGATCTCCCGTCTCTCCCAGACGGGGAACCCGCTGATGGCCGCCCTCCGCGACGCGGGCATGTGGGCCACCGGCCACCTGGGACCCAACCTCGTCCTGCGCCAGGCGGCCCCCATCGTCGACTGGAAACCGCCCGCCTGACGCCGTCGCGTACACCTCCTGAAGTCCACCACTGGTGCGGTACGAACTCAGGGAGCCTGCGAGCAGCGCAGGAACACGCACTGCACCGAATGCGGTGCGTAGAGGCGGCGTACCTGCTGGACCCGACGGACGAAGCCTCTGGCGTGGCCGACGCCCTTCTCGCTCATGACTGCACCCCCACCGCCGGGAGTGACATCACCGTAGAAACCTCTACGGGACGCAGCGGCCGCCCGATGCGCGCGGCACCGCAGGCGCCGGCCCGAACGACCCATGCGACCGGACGACCCCATGCGAAGCGACATCGCCGCTGAGGAATGCCAGAGCGGTGACGGCCGCCGTCCATGCGGTCGTCCGGCGCGAGTGGACGTCCTCCTGCCGAAGACGTCCTCAGCCGTGGTCGAACTCGGGATCCATCTTGGCGGTGTCTGCTGCTGCACGGGCTGGCGCGGCGTCGTCTCCTGCGGATCTCGTAGGTGAATCGTCGCGCGTGGGTCTTTGTGGGCACGGCATGGCGCCGACAGCCCGCGCTGACCGCGAGCGAAACGGCGCTCAGCGGGAAGCGGGCGCCCATATTGATCACTGCTCGCCGAGGTGGGCGGCCGGTTCCGGTAGCGGCGTTCCCATGGCGGAGACCGCGGCGGCGGCCGTGTGGCAACCGTCACATAGCCGTTAAAAGGCCGATCATGTTCTTATGAGCGCAGCTTGTCACGGGAGGCGGGCCACCACCGGAGAACTTGTCCCAGAGGACAGAGAACCGGACGACGGAGAGAGGGCGCCTTGAAAATCGAGCGCATCGCACGTAAAGCCGGCCTGGTCGCGGGAGGCGTGGCGGTCACCACGGCCGTCGCGGTCGCCGGTCCGGTCCAGAGCGCGTCCGCGGAGACGCCGGCCGAGATCATGCGGGCCGGGCTCGAACTGGCGGTCGACGCCGGCTACCCCGGAGCGACCGCGCTCCTGCGCAAGGGCGACACGACCCAGTACCTGACCGAGGGCGTCGGCAACCGCGCCACCGGGACCCCGATGGACCCCAAGGCCCAGTTCCGGGCCGGCAGCAACACCAAGCCGTTCATCTCCGCGGTCGTGTTGATGCTGGCGGACGAGGGCAGGCTGACGCTCGACGACACGGTGGACAAGTGGCTGCCCGGGCTGGTCTCGGGGAACGGCCATGACGGAACGAAGATCAAGCTCCGTCAGCTGATGAACCACTCCTCCGGGGTGGCCGAGTACCTCGACAACGTCTCCGCCCAGGCGTACGACCAGCCGACCACGCAGTACACGCCCGAGCAGCTCGTGAAGATCGCCATGCGGGAGCCGGCGGAGTTCGCGCCCGGCGCGAAGGTCCACTACGTCAACACCAACTACATCCTGCTCGGGATGATCATCAAGGCGGTGACCGGCAACGAGCCCGCCACCGAGGTCAAGACCCGCCTCATCGACCGGCTCGGGCTCGCCGGCACGAGCTACCCCACCTCCGACCGGAACCTGTACGGCAACTACACGCGCGGGTACGCCGTTCCCAAGTTCTGGGTCATCGAGCGGCCCTACGTCGACGTCACCGTCCTGAACGTCCAGTTCTCCGGCGCGGCCGGCGCGATGGTGTCCACCATGGACGACCTGGCGACCCTGCACCGCGCCCTGCTCGACGGCACCCTGCTGTCTCCGGCGATGCTGCAGGAGGTCAAGACGACCCTGCCGCTTCCCGACTCCCCCGGATACGGTCTCGGGCCCGTCCATGAGCTCCGGCCGGGACCGGGCACGTGCGGCCGGATCCTGTCGAAGGGCGGCGCGGTCTACGGCTACTACAGCCAGATCTTCACGCGCGAGGACACCGGCGCGCAGGTCGTGTACGTCACCAACCAGTTCAACATGGCCAACCCCTTCGCCCCGACGCCGGGCAAGGTGAACACCGCCGCGATCAAGGCGCTCTGCGCCCTGTGACCGGCGGATCCCCCCGATCGACCTCCCCCCATGGAATGAGGAATGCTTCAGTGAGATCAAGCAAGATGTGGGCCCGGGTGTGCGCGGGCGCCGCCGCGGTGGCGGCGGCCGTGAGCATGCTCGGCGCGGCTCCGGCGCAGGCCGCCGAGCCGGGCCCGGCGCCGTCCTTCACCGACGGCTTCGGGCTGACCCAGGTCGAACCCGTCAAGGGCGACGGGGCCGACCTCACGCTGACCGTGACCACCCCCAACCTGTCCGGGAAGCACTGGATCCGGGTCTTCCTGCCCGAGGGCTACGCGGCCGACCCGGGCAAGCGGTGGCCGGTGCTGTACTCCCTGACCGGCGGGCCCAGCCAGTGGGAGGACGCCGCGGGACTGCCCGCGCTGCGCTCCAACAAGATGATCACCGTGGTCCCGGACGGCGGCCAGAAGGGCTGGTACGCCGACTGGAAGATGCAGAACACCGCACTGGGCGCGGCGAAGTGGGAGTCCTTCCACATCAAGCAGGTCATCCCGTTCATCGACGCCAACCTGCGCACGCTGACCGACCGCAAGCACCGGGCGGTCGCGGGCCTGTCCATGGGCGGTTTCGGCGCCATGCACTACGCCCAGGCCTACCCCGAACTGTTCGGCCACGTCGCCTCGATGTCGGGCGCGATCGACTTCGGGCTGGCCGACATGCGCGCCGCGGTCCTGGCCACCGAGCTGAACCTGCCGAACTGGCCCTGTGCCGCCGGCAGCAGCGCCGGCTGTGCCGACTACGGCCCCGTCGTCGACAGTGACGCCATCTTCGGAACGCCGTACTTCTGGGGCGACCAGATCTGGAACGCGGTCAACCCCGCCTCCACGGCCAACCTGAAGAAGCTCGCGAACACCAACATCGCGCTCTACACGGGCAACCAGGGCCTCGACATGGCGACGGCCACCGCGACCGGCAACGTCCGGAACTACCTCACCGACCTGGGCATCCCGATCCAGCGGTTCAAGGCCTACGGCGACGGCACCGGCTGGGGCACGGGGTGCGACGGCAACCACAACTACGGCTGCTGGCGCCCGTCCTACGCCGACTACATCCCGATCCTCGAGAGCAACTTCGCCGCGCCCTGATCTGGCACAGCTTGATCCAGGGCCTGCTCTGAGTCCAGATGAGCCGGATGAGGGCGCCGCACAGACGCAGCCCGGCCTCATGGCTTTTGGAGTCTTGCCATAGCGGGTGGCCGACCCTCGCCATTGCTGGAGCTCGTTGATGTAGCGCTCAACGGTGTTGCGATGCTTGTGGAGCGCGACGTCGTGGCCGACCGGGTAGCCGCCGTACCGTCCCTTGTTCTTGCGGGCGGCGGCCCGGTCGGCCTTGTCGCCGGCCACTGCGGCCGGCCGGGTCCGAAAGCGGCCGACCGCCCCACGCACCGCGCTCTGATCGAGGTCAGGGCGTCGTCGGACGACCCGCGCACCGCCTCGATGACCGTCGGCCTGGTCGGTCCGTGCGAGTGCCGTCCGGCAGGCAGGGACGGCACGGCGTCGGCGGGATAGAGGTCGGGCAGGGCCGGCCGTCGCGGCCGTCGGTTTCGGCATCCTCGCCCAAGCCGACGCCTCAGCCGGGCTCCCCGTCGTCGTGATGTTCACCGGCCTCATGCCGGTGTCGGGGCTGGACATCGACATGATCGTCGGCGCCGCTCCGTTCCGCCGGGCCGGGGCCGCTGCAGCCGTCGGAGAGAGCGCCCAGGAACTCGGCGGCGCCCTGGGCATCGCCCTCATCGGCAGCCTGCTCAACGCCGCCTTCCGCAGCCGCATGTCCGCCACGACCCCGGGCCACACGCCTCCGGCGGCCGACACGCTCCCCGCGGCTCTGGACGCGGCCCGCACTCTTCCCGAACCCTTCGCCGGCCAACTCGCCGCCAGAGCCCGGGACGCCTTCGCCGCCGGGCCGCAACTCACCGCCCTGATCGCCATCCCCATCATGCTCGGCCCGGCGTGCCTGGCGGTGTCCCTCCTCAGGCACGCACGTCCGGACGCCGACCCATCGACCGACCAGGAACACACGGTGGACACACCCACGGTCTAGCTCGGAAAACCGGTGCTCAGCACGGCAGACGCGGTTGCGTCTGAGATCAAACGCCCACTCGGGCACGATCGGCTGATGCCCAGGCTCTTGGTCAGCGCGCTGACGGCTTCGTCCCCGGTGCGGGCCGGTTCCGCAGCGCGGCGCCGGAACTCGGGCGGATGAGGTGACGGCACGAGGCGATCCCTTCCCGGACGGCCCACAAGTCATCTCAGGTCACGTGACCGTGCAGCGGCCATCAGGCCGTCGTCTTCGTTCGCAAGGGCTCGCCGCCGTCGGCGGTTCGACCCGCAGCTCAAACCAGTGAAGTACGGCCCCTACGGCGCTGGTTGCACACCTCGGAATTTTTATCGGCCAAACGCGGTAGTGGGATTCAATTGCTCGTTCGATGTGCTGTGTCGCGGCTTTCTCGTAGCTTTCACTCACAACACCGATTCAGGCACGACGAAAGGCAGGGAGCGTACATGCACAGCACGGCAGTCAAAATGAGCTTGGCGGCGGCGGCCGCGCTACTGATGGGCGGCGCCATCAGCCCCGCTCAAGCCGGCACGTCCACCGTACCGAGCTTGGGATCGGCCGGGACCGGCTCGATGTCGTACCAGCAGCGGTCGGCGTCCGCTTCCGCCCCGGTCCAGGCGGCGACCGCGGACGCCCCCCAGCCGGTCTGGGGGCCGGCCACCATCAGCTGGACGTGGTTCCGGAGCCGCCCGAGCTGGCACTCCGGGCCCTGGTTCGTGCCCGTCACCTTCAAGACCCGCGTCAGCATGCAGTGCAACAAGCGCGGGACCAAGGTGCGGGCAACGCTCTACGTCACGTCGGGCAACCGGACCACCTACCACGGAACGACCAATTGGAAGCCCTGCAATAACCGAACCCACTCCGTCACGAGCACGACCGCGGGGCCCACCCTCAGCATGAGGGTCCGGATCGACCAGACCGGGCCTGACGCCAGCGTCAAGGTCTGGGAAAAGCTGGTCTACGCCTACTAGGCGACCGGGTCAAGGGGGCGCACGCCGTCGCAGACCTGAAGTGGTGAGTCCGAAGGGGCGGGCTGTGCCATCGCAGCCCGCCTCTTCGGCGACGGCCACGCATACGAGCAGTCGAGATCCTGTGGCATTCAGTTACTTGTCAGGTGGGATGGATGCTGCTCACGGTCGATCGCTCACGTCGTCCTCCGCCCCGCACGCGAGAGTTCATAAAGAAAGTGAAGAAAAACCGCCGCTCGGCCCGCCCGCGGGTGGGTTTTTGTAAGATTGCAGGAAAGACCTCAGGGAGCCCGTACGGGATAACGGCGGTTGCTATCCTCATATGCGGCAGATTCATAGATGCCCTGCCACGGAAATGGTTATCCTGCGCGAGTGATCAGAGCAGCGGCGGCGTCGCGGCGATGGGCGTCAACCCATCCCCTGGCCGTTGACACGGCGCTCGCGCTGGCCCTGACCCTGGGCAGTTCCTTCTGGGCCGTTCACGAGCCGGGCCGCGCGGAGAATCCGGCCGACGGCGTCTCCCGACTGCTGACCCTCGCGGTCAACCTGCCGCTGGCCGCACGCCGCCGGGCGCCCTTCACCGCCCTGCTGATCTCGTGCGCGGCGGCGGTCGTCTACCACGGACTCGGCTACCACTACGGGTTGAACAACATGGGCCCCCTCCTGGCGCTCTACACCGTCGCCGCGCATCGCTCCACGGCGGTGACGGCCGCGGGCGGCACGCTGACCGCGGGGGAGTGGACGCACGCGGTCCACCGGCAACCCGACCTCGAACCGTGGTCGGCCCTCGGGCAGTCGGTCATGGTGTGCGCCGTGGCGATGGCCATCGGCGCCGGCGTGCGGCTGCTCGCCGAACGCAACCGGCAACTGGCCGACCTGGCCGAACAACTGCGCCGCGAACAGGAGGCCGGCCGCCGCCGCGCCGTCGTCGCCGAACGGGTCCGGATCGCCCGCGAACTGCACGACATCGTCGCCCACCACATGTCAGTCGTCTCCGTCCAGGCCGGCCTGGCCCGCTACGTGCTGCACTCCGACCCCGCGACCGCGGAGAAGGCGCTGTGGACCGTCGCCGAGACCAGCGGCGAGGGACTGTCGGAGCTGCAACGCCTGCTGTCGGTACTGCGCATGGCCTCCGACGACCCCGGGCCCGACACCCGCACCGTGGGCCTGCAGCACCTGGACAAGATGATCGACAGGGTGCGCGCCGCGCACGTCCCCGTCGAGGTCGAGATCACCGGGACCCGCCGTCCCCTGCCGCCGGGCATGGACCTGTGCGCCTACCGCGTGCTGCAGGAGTCCCTCACCAACGTGCTCAAGCACGCAGGGCCGGTGCGGACACGGGTACGGCTGCACTACGGCCCGACCGAACTGACGGTACGCGTGACGAACGCCCCGCCCGCGACGTCCCGGCGGCCGACGCCTCCGACAGGGCACGGCTTGGCCGGCATGACCGAACGCGTCCGGCTGTACGGGGGGACGCTCACCGTCGGCTCCCGGCCGGAGGGCGGTTTCGAGGTACGGGCCGTCCTGCCGCTGTACGTCCCCGCCGACGCGCCGCCCACCGGCCCGACAGGAGACGACCGCTGATGACCTCGGTACTGGTGGTCGACGACCAGGTCCTCATCCGCGCGGGACTGGCCGCCCTGATCCGCGCCGCCCCCGGCCTCACGGTCGCGGGCGAAGCCGAAACAGGCGAGGAGGCGATCCGGCACAGCGCCGCCGAACGACCCGACGTGGTGCTGATGGACATCCGCCTGCCGGGCGTCAGCGGCATCACCGCCACCGAGCGGATCCTCGCCGACGGCGGCGCCGACCCGCCCAAGGTGCTGATCCTCACCACCTTCGACGTGGACGAGTACGTCTACGACGGCATCCGCGCCGGTGCGTCCGGCTTCCTGCTCAAGAGCACGCCTCCCGAACGCCTGCTCGCCGCGATCCACACCGTGGCGGCGGGCGACGTCCTGCTGTCGCCCACCGCCCTGCGAAGACTGATGGACACCTTCGCCGTCCCCCGTCCGGGCCATGGCGCGAAAGAACTGGCCGCGCTGACACCGCGGGAGACCGAGGTGCTCACGCTGGTCGCCCGCACGTTGTCCAACCGCCAGATCGCCGAGCACCTGTCCCTGAGCGAGGCGACGGTCAAGACCCACCTGAACCGCGTCATGGCCAAGCTTTCCCTCACCAGCCGCGCCCAAGCGGTGGCCCTCGCCTACGACCACGGCCTGGTGACACCACCTCAGCGCCCGCCGTCCTCGCTGTGAGCCGAGCCAGGGGTGATGTCCCGGAAGGCGAAACCCCTCCCGTCCGGACGGGAGGAGGGCACAGCCCGGAATCGCTTGAGCCGGTCGAAGACGCGTCCGACGGTGTCGCGGCGTCGGCCCTCGGACAGGGCGAGCGCGAGGCCCAGGAGTTGCGAGCGTTCGGTGTGCTTGTCGGCGAGGAAGTAGATGATCATGAGCCGCTATAGCGACAAACCTGCGACCTGCACGAGCACCAGCAGGACCCCGCACAGCGACAGCGCGGTCCCTACGCCGGTCAGATGCCAGGTGGTGGCGGCCAGGCGCAGGGCGGCGCGGTTGAAGTCGACGGTGTTGGCGACCACGGCCACGCCGCGCAGGTCGCCGATGCCGTGCGCGCGGCTGACCCGGGGCCGGCCGGGTCGTCGAGTGCACCGTCATCGTTCTGGCGCGCGGCGGGCAGGGCCGTAGGGGCCCGGCAGACCGGGGCGGGTAGCGCCGAGTACCGGGCCGCCGCCCTTCATGCGGTAGGCGCCGGGGATCACCGCGCCCCCTCTCGTCGTGCCAAACAGCCGGTGCATCGGCCAGGTGGCGCACTGGCGCGGCCGGGACGATGGCGACATGCGCAGGGTCACCGGACAGTGTGCGGAGTCGGAGTACCGGCGGCGAGCCGATCGGCTCGCCGCCGAACACGGCTTCGGCGGGCCGAGCGATCTGAGATTGACGGCCGACGACGATTTCGTGCCGCGTGCGGTGCCGTGGCTGCCGGCCATCCTCACCGTCGTCGCCGGTCCGGCGATGAGCGAGATCGAGCCCCTCGGCACAACATTGCTGGCCATCGGTGGCCTTGCGGTGGGATTCCTGCTCCGGGGACTGGTGATCATGCTGCGGATCGAGCCATCGCTGTCGGGGCAGCTGTTCTGTTACCCGGGAGGGATCGTGCAGCTGCTGGAGGACGAGCCGGCCCCTCAGGCGCTGTCATGGTCGCCGGTGGAGTGGGTGCCGGCCACCTTCTGCGAATCGGAGGGCGCCCCTGACATGGACGGGCTGATGTTCCGCGGCCGGGACGCGACCCTGCTCACCGCCAAGCGGTACCCCGAGTCGGCACTGGAGCGCACCGCGCGCGCCGTGGAATCAACGATCATTGTGCCGTTGGCCGACGACTACCGAGGCGGGCGCACCCTGGACCTTCGGTGAGGTGGCCATCGGCCCATCAGGGATCACCCTCCACGCCGGCGAGCCGCTGCGCTGGCGGACGGCTGAGGTGTCCTCACCCGACCACAGCTTGCCCACGGTACGCAGCCCCGGGTTTTGGGAGCCGACGACGATCACTCTGGACGCTGCGACGCCGTTCTGCTGCCCAAGGTGCTCGAACGCACCGGACACCCCGCAAAGGCGGGTTGACGGCGACCAGGCCCGCACGCGGCGCCGGACTCGTCCACTACACCCCAGCGAGCCGCGTAGATCACCACCTCGGTGACGACGCTCCGGCCGCTGGCCGTTCTGATACGGGCGAAACGCTGCGCGCTTGCCGGGGCAAGTGGTGACCAGGCGGCCACTCAACAGAACGTCTGACGACGCCACCATGGCGCCGACGGTCGACAGCGGTCGGGAACCGGTTCCCGACCTGCGGCGACGCCGTTCTTATTCTGCAGCCCAGGCAATACCAAGGTCACCGGCCTGCTGACCGGGCGATCGCCGCCGGTGGGATACCGGGGCCGATGGGTTCGGAAACCGTCGCCTAAAGCAGGACTGGTGTCACGGGCACGCGAGCCTGGCTCAGACCGGAGACGGGCGTGCGGGACAGGGCGGTGCGCAGTGCGAAGACGCCGAGCAGGCCACCTGCGGTGAACCGTTGGGCGGTCATGAGCCGGGGCCGGGAGGTCAGGAACCCCGACACCCGTGCCGCGCCCAGCATGATCACAGCGTTCACGCCGATCCCCACGATGATCTGCACGCCACCGAGCTGGAGCAGCTGCGCCCAGGCCGGGCCTGACCGCGGGTCCAGGAACTGGGGCAGCAGGGCCGCGTACATGAGAGCGATCTTGGGATTGAGCAGGTTGGTCAGCAGCCCCATCGAGAACAGGCGGACGTCGGAGGCCGGGGGCAGGTCCCCGGCCGGGGCGAAGGGGGAGCGGCCGCCGGGCTTGAGCATGCCCCAGGCGAGATAGGCCAGGTAGGCGGCCCCGGCGAGCTTGACCGCCGTGAACGCCACCGGCACGGCGGCGAACAACGCCGACAGACCCGCAGCCGCGGCCAGCAGGTAGAACACGAACCCCACGGCGGTCCCGCCCAGACTCACCAGACCCGCCCGGCGGCCCTGGGTGATCGCACGGGAGGCGAGGTGGATCATGTTCGGCCCCGGGGTCAGGGCCATGCCGAGTTCGACCAGGGCCACTCCTGCGACTGCGGCCAAAGTGATCACCGGTCAACCTCCAGGTCGTTCGTCGGACACCCGGCGCTCCAGACGGAGAGTCGCCCGGCTGCGACGCATCAGCAGCACCTGCCGCAGGATAGGACCTCGCCGCCCGGCACCTTCGCGCACCCCTGAGCCAGGCCCTTCGCGGCTCGCTACCGCCACTGGCCGAGGCTGCTCTCTTCCTCCGTCAGCCGCTCGGGCGGCTGGTCGTAAGGAATCCTGGTGGAGTTGCTCGGTGTTGAGGACGCGCCGCCGGTGGAGGTCTTCGCAGGTCGCCGATACCGGGAGGGCCGCCGTGTCGACGCGGGTCGTCAGCTAACTCGGCGAGAACTCGCGACTGAGCTGATCGGAGACCGTATCCCCGGCCCCCTCCACCGGCGTCCGACGCTCCACTTCGAGTTCGACATCCCCAGCACAGGGGACTGGGCTTGGCTGATGGTCACCGACCACTCGGAGGACGTCACCGAGCCGGTCAGCGGACGGTGCGAGCGTGCGCGAACGAGGCGAGAACCGTCATGATCCACCTCGGACCGGATGCTTCGTCGGCCATGTCGGCGATGACGCCCGGGACCACTTGCCGATCATGCTCGCTCTGGCCGTGGAGAACATAGGCGATGATCTCTAGCTGCTTCATGGCGTCGTGAAGGTCCAACTGCTCGCCTTCACAGGTTTCCAAGAACCACGTGAACCCGATGGCCAGATCCCGGACCAGAGCGGGAGTGGTCGGAGGAGGCCCCGACCACTTCCCCCGCCAAGTGGCCGCCGGCGGGAGTCGACCCGCTCGGCCGAGCGTTGCCCGTAGTCGAACCCCGCACTGTTGACGGCTTCGACACTCAACCTTCGTGGGCGCAATCCAGCCTTGGCGGTGGATCAGGGAGTGGGAACGGCGTTCTCATCCGCAGGTACGGGTTTCCAGAGCGGCGGGCTGGGTTGAGCTTTGACGCCCTTGCGCAGCGACTCCTCGGTGATCCGCCAGGTGGAGCCTCGGCACAGTGGTGGACCATAGGTGGCGGCGCGCCCGTCTTTCGTTTCGGCGTGGAGGTAGAAGTCGGAAGGAGGAGAGCCGGATGCGCACTGCTCACCCAGAAACGAGTCGAGTCCGTTAGGGGGGATCTCTCGGTCTAGGAACCGGGTGCCGGGCGGGCATGTGGTTCCGGCTGTCCAGCACCAACCGTCACCGCCAGGCTTACGTGTATGGATCCTGATACGCAAGACGTGCGAACTTCCGTTGCTGACGACGACGTACTTTTGAGTGCGGTCAGGTTCGCTATGATTTCCCAGCCACGTGAGAGACAGGACGTAGGCCGGGAGCGAAAGAAATAGTAGGACTACGAGTACGCATCCAAGGTTCTGCCGGTTCTGGCGCATGAGACCGCTCCCGAGAGCGGGACGACCTCAGCGGCCTTGAGCCCGCTGAGAGCCGTCCG
The DNA here is from genome assembly GCA_050936435.1 of Spirillospora sp. CA-253888. Classification (GTDB taxonomy): domain Bacteria; phylum Actinomycetota; class Actinomycetes; order Streptosporangiales; family Streptosporangiaceae; genus Spirillospora. The sequence continues at coordinate 1,339,414 of JBNJMT010000002.1, read as the reverse complement.
TGTTGTTCGGGAACAGATGCTAGTGCCAGCGGTTGACCTTGAAGACGGTCAGTCAGGCGACGTACCGATCAACTGCGGATTGACGTTCGTGATCGCCAGGGTGGTCCTGGTGCACTCGCCACCGAGTTTCACATCGAACAAGCCGACCCGGTCGGGCTTAACCCAGGGCCGGTCGGGGGCCGTCCCGTTTGTCGACCTGCTTCCAGACGACGAGGGGCGCCACGATGGCCCCGGGCCACTGCCCAACAGCGGAATCACGGGACTGTGTGCCTGGTGGTGCGGCCGCCTGCATACTCGAACGCCGTTGCGCAGCGGGGTGTCGTCCCTTCTCAGGAATCCCCCGGAGGCTGGGCGCGGCTCGGCACCCGGCTCATCCCGGTGCTTGGACGGAACCCCGGTCAGTGGCGAAGGCGGTGTACGCCTTCGGCCTGCGGCGACCTCTCGGGCAGGGATCGGTCAGGGGCTGTCCCAGATTTCGGCTCATCCGATTCTGTGGGAAGATCGCGGGATGCTACGACTCACCGACTTCATCATCGACTGCCCTGACACGATGAAGCTGGCGGCCTTCTACTCCGAGGTGACGGGTCGCCCGGTCAAGGAGGGGAGCCACGCGGACTGGGCCGGCATCCGGTTCGGCGAGGTCGAGCTGGCCTTCATCAGGGTGGAGGACTACCGCGCTCCGCAGTGGCCCGACAACGAGCACCCCAAGCAGTTCCACCTCGACTTCGAAGTCGACGACGTCGAGGCCGAGCAGAGCCGCATCCTGGCCCTCGGCGCGACCTTGCAGCAGGACTTCATCGGCCCCGACGGCTACGGCTGGCGTGTCTACACCGACCCCATCGGCCACCCCTTCTGCCTCTGCCGCAACAAGGGCGTCGTCTGGACCGACGAGGGCCCCGTCTGGCCCAAGCGCGACTAGCGTCGCAGCCGGGGACGGTGCCTTCGGACGCTCATGGTCGGGATGTGAACGACGCCAGTGCGGTGCACCGCACCGCGCTGGCGGCGGTCGAGCCGGGAAGCAGTTCGCCCAAGTCATGGGGCTGGGCGCGTTCACCGGTCGGAACCGCCGGTCGAGCCGGAAGTCCCCGCTGGGTCGGGTGTGCGGCATCAGGTGATGAAGCGCCGGGACCGGTGGACTCCTTCCACATCTTGGTCCGCCGCGAGACGGTCTCCCGTCCGCCCTGGAGTTGGGCAGGCCAGCTCGATCTTGTTGAGGCGGGATCATGCGGCGGGCGGTGTGCCCGCACGAGATCCGTGATCTCTGGGACGAGGCTTCTCGTCCGGCGGAAGCGCACCGTGCAGGTGCCGCCCGGTCGGGCGAGCCGCTGGAGTCTTGCCTCTTCCACGACGGTCGCCTTATGAGTCCTGACGGGCTCTGCTGGTGCCTCTTCTCGTCGATCGGGCGCGCCGTCGCATCCCATCGACGCCAATCCGGTGATCAGTTCCGGTCGCGGCGCTAGCGTGGTGGAATGTCCAGTCCGATCCAGTTCGTCATCCGCGAGGCCGGCACGGTGCACTTCCGCCGCCAGAGCAGCGGTGGGGGGCCGGAAGGCGAACGGTGCGTGCTGATCCCTCCGCTACCGGCGCTCGACGAGTTCGCGGACTGGGGGCAGGACCGCTTCGTGTCCGGGCCCGACGCCGCGTTCATGATCGACCACGACGAGCGCCGGATCCTCGTGAACTTCTCCCACCCCTACGCCTACGACGACTGGGACTCCTACCGGCGCGTCTACCTGCGGGTGCTCCAGCACATGTGGCCGGACTGGCGGGTCGGCTGGGCCTATGCGGGTGAGGAGGAGATGCTGCACCACCTGGGACTGGACTTGGCGGAGGTCGATCCCCCGTACGTCCCCGCCCCGCCGACCCGTCGCGTTCGACGCCTGCCGCCACGGCACCTCCGACGGCGCCGTTCCAAGGACGAGCACGTGGAAACGGAGATGCGCGCCGCCCGCGATGACGACCTCTACACGGGCCTGCTGACCGTCGACGACGGCATCACGGTCAAGGCCTATGCGCTCAAATCGGAACTGCCACGACGGTTGGCCGGAGGACAGGAGGCCCTGACCCGCTTGCCGCAAGAAGCGCTGTGCAGCGCCAGGCAGACGATGCCCCTGGACGGCATGCATCTGGACCTGCCCGCTCGCACCGGCGGCTACTGGACGACCTTCCACGAAGTGCCGCTCGACCACGACGGCCGTTTCCCCCGGTGGCCCGGATGGACGTGGGAGTTCTGGGAGGACGACCACCACCGGCAACTCGACCTCGCACGGGGCGCCGTGCGGCTCCCCGAACCCGACCTGGACGCCGTGCTGCTGGACTTCGCCGAACGCTACCGGCACTGGCAGATCGAACCCGCCCACGTCCGCGACCTGCTGCTGGAGCAGATCACCGGCCGCACCGAGGACGAGAAGTACGACGCCTTGGCCGCGCTCATCCACGCCATGTACGGCTAGGTGCCGCCGGGGGGGCGGCGGCCTGCGCCGAGGCCTTCAGTTCGCGGCCAGGCCGCGCAGCGCGAGGTCCACCTGGTGGCCGATCGCGTCCGGCTCCGCGCCGGGGATCAACTGTGCGATGCGGATGAGCCCGAGCAACTGGTAGGCGATGTCGCTCGCGGTCACGTCGGCGGCGAGGGAGTGATCGACGCGCGAGCGGTCGACCGCCTCCTGACCGATCCGGGTGAGGTGCGCGAGGCATCGAGCGAGGTCCGCGTCCGACGGCGACCCGGCCGCGAGCAGGTCGACCATGGCCTTGTTGGCGGCGAGGTGCGTCATCGTCGCGGTGAAGAACTCCCGAAGGGCGGCGATGGCCGACGTCCGTTCGGGAAGGGTCGCGTCGGCGAGCCCCGCGATGTCGGTACCGGTCACGGCCTGCACCAGGTGCTCGCGGGTGGGGAAGTGCCGGTAGAGGGTGCCGATGCCGACACCGGCCGCTGCTGCGACGGCGCGCATGTCGACGGCCATGCCGCCCTGTCGAAAGGCCTCGCCCGCGGCGTTCAGGATCCGTTCCCTGTTGTCGGCGGCGTCCCGCCGCTGCTTCCTGACCTCGGCCACTCCTTCACTATAGCGATGCGGAACGCGTGTTCCGCATTATGCTAGCCTGTTCCGGAACACAGGTTCCGGATCGAGGGGGCAGTCCACCATGAGAACGATCGTGATCACGGGAGGAACCGACGGGATGGGCGCTGCACTGGCCCGTCACTTCCTGCGGGCCGGAGACCGCGTCGTGGTCATCGGGCGAAGCCGCAGCAAGTTCCGCGCACTGGTCGCGACCGCGACGAACGAGGACCGCTCGGCGGCGACGCGGGCCGAGCACATCGCCGCCGACCTGTCCCTGGTCGCCGACACCCGCCGCGTGATCGAACACCTGAGAACCGACCACGAGCGCATCGACGCACTGGTCCTCGCCGCATCGTTCATCCGGCAACACCGACACACCACACCCGAGGGGCACGAGGCGTCCTGGGCGCTGTTCTTCCTCTCCAAGTACCTGCTCGTCACCGGCCTCGCGACGCTGCTCCAAGCGGCAGAACGGCCCGTCGTGGCGAACACGGCCGTCCCCGGCGCACGACCCGACGCCATCGACTTCGACGACCTCCAGATGGTCAGCGGGTTCACCTTCAAACGATCCAACGCCCAGCAGCGCCGCGCCAACGAACTCCTCGGCATCCTCGCCACCGACCAGATCCCGAACCTCGCCTACGTGACCTGGGGCCCGACGCGTCTCGTCCGCTCCAGCTTCGCCGGCGACCTCTCGACGGGCATGAAGGCCGCCTCCACCATCCTCGGAACCCTGATCGGCCAACGCCCCGAAGCCGCGATCCTCCCGATCACCGACATCATCGACGCCCCGGCGCCAGGACGGGCCGCCTACCGCGGCGGCAGGAAGCTCTCCCTCACCGTCGGCGACCACGACGAGAAAGACGCCGCCCGCCTGGCGGCAGCGATCGACGACGACCTGCGATGACGCTCCGGGCTCGCACAACGTTGCCACACCTGTCCGAACGCTCACGCCTGATGCCGCCGCCACGATGACGCAGGACTCCGATCACTGCACCGAAGGCCGTGCCCATGGACGCCGGCGACTCCGCTCCCACCGGCCTGCGAGCTGACGAACACCACACCCGCGATCCGCGCAAGCAGACCCCCGGCCTGCACGACCTGATGACGCCCCAACTCGTCCACGTGGGTCCGGCTCGCCGGCCAGAAACGGACTATGACCTGGGGAAGACGCCCGACCAGGTAGGCCGGCTCCTGGTAGAGGACCAAAAGTCGAGCGCCTGCTCAGCAGCGACGAAGACAGCACCGAACCGACGACCTCCCGAGCGCGGTACGAGCAGACCGGAGACCGTTCGGCTGTCCGCTTGCAAAACCGAGCCCTCACTTGCCGGCCCGGCCGAACGGCGAGACCTGTCACCCGTCGGCGGCATCGACCCCATCACCCTGACCTCCATGGGCGCGCCCGCGTTGATCGGTCCACTGCTCCGCTCGGCCATCCCCCGAAACCCACGACGTAGCGCGGCAGGACCTTGGAGCCGCTTCTCTTGAAGCGCAAGGCGGCGATCATGCCGAGCCGACTCCGCGGGCGCAAGCAAACAAGTAATCCTGTATCTGTCAGCTACAGCTCAACGGACTGAGCGCAGTCCGTTCACGACGCTGTTCCCCGCGTCCCATTGGAGGAGCACGCCCGCGCCGCAGCGAACAGCCCCCGCGACCTGGACGAACTGGCTGAGGAGATCTGGGATCGCGAAGGTGCGTCGCGGAAAGCGCGTGCGAAGCCCGCTCCACTACCTATACGGACCGGGATGCTTCAGAGAGCACCGCAACCTGCGCATCGTCGCCGGGTTCGGCGATCCCGCCACTCTGGAGCCCGGCCTGCGCGCTGGCGGCCGCTGCGACTTCGAGCGCTTGAGCGGTTTGCTGACCCAGCCTCGCGAGCTGCTCGGCGACCGCAATTACCAGCGTCCGGTGGGGCACGTGCCGTTCGCGCCGCTCCCGAGGGTTCGCTCCTGTTCGATGCACAGTGGGCACAGATCGCCTCCGAGGTCATGGACCAGTCCGGACTGACTCCGGGCGCGGTCCGCTGGATCGCCGTCCGGCACGCCGACGGCCACGTGCACATCGTGGCGACGCTGGCCCGTTAGGACGGCGCCCGGCCCGAGATGTGGAACGACGCCTACCGTCTCCGCAACGTCTGCCGCGCCATCGAGCGGCGATACGGCCTACGGTCCACGGCTCTGGCCGACCGGGCCGCCGCCCGCCGAACCAAGCACGTTGAGATCGAGGAGGCCGCCCGGCGCGGACACGACGAGCCGCCGCGAGCCAGACTGCGCCGCCACGTGCAGACCGCCGCCGTCGGGACGCGGGCCGAGGCGGAGTTCATTATGCGCCTGGAGGACGGCGTCTTGGCCCACCGGCGGTTCAGCCGTCGCGACCCCGGCCAGGTCGCCAGCTATGCGGTCGCGCTGCCAGACGACCACAACGCGGCGGGCCGGCCGGGCTGGTGCAGCGGTGGCAAGCCCGCGGCGGACCTCACCTTCGGCGCCGCTGGCCGTCCGGCGCCGGACCGGCGTCCGGACGGGACCTGTCGGAGCGGACCGTCCGGGCCTACCTGCGGACGGCGGTCCGGCAAGCCGCGGACCGGTCCCGGATCGTCGACTTCTTCTTCGCGCAACTGCGGCAGACAGGAGTGGTCTTCCGGGTGCGCCACGTTGCTCGTGATCCGTCCTGCGTCACCGGCTATGCCGTGACCGTGCCGGATCACTACGGTCCGGGCGGCGGGTCGCGCTGATACGGCGGGGCCGAATCGGCGTCCCACGCGTGCACCCCGGTCATTCCAGCCAGCCCATCCAGCAGGGCGTGGAGACCGAGCTGATCCGGTTTCCGGTGGTTCCGTCGGCGCGGCTCGAACACCGACGATCGCCACCGGCTCTCGCAGCGCGCTTCCCAACCGTCTGCCGCTCACAGCAGCGAAGCGGCCGAAGAACCAACGGATGGATCCAACGGACCGATGATGCTCAGGCGTCCAGCGTCCATGCCCGCAGCTTCTCCGGATTCCGGACGGCCCAGATCCGGGTCACGCGTCCATCGGCGACGTCGAACGCGGCCACGGTCAGGACGACGCCGCCATGTCGGGCCACCAGGCCCGGCGCACCGTTGACCGACCGTTCCAGGATTTCCAATTCCGGAACCTTGTCGGCCAGGGCCACCATGTACTGGGCGATGCGCGCGCCGCCCTCGATCGGACGCAGTGCGGCGCCGACCGTGCCGCCGCCGTCGGCGGTCATCACCGCGGCCGGGTCGAGGAGGCCGACGAGGGCCTTGATGTTCTTGGTCTGCCACGCCTTCTTGACATGCCGCACCGCCTCGGCCTGCCCGGACGCGGTCACCGGGGCGCGTGCGGCGCCCACCCGCCGCCGGGCGGAGGCCGCCAGCTGCTTGCAGGCGGCCGGGGTGCGGCCGAGGATTTCGGAGATCTCGGCGAAGGGGTAGCGGAAGACGTCGTGCAGGACGAACGCCACGCGCTCGGCGGGCGTCATCGATTCCAGGACGACGAGGAAGGCCATGGTCACCGACTCGTCCAAAACCATCTGGTCGGCGGGATCGGTGCCCTGGCCGCGGTCCCACTCGTTGCGGTCGGGCAGCGGATCGGGCAGCCACTCGCCGACGTAGCGTTCCCGCCGGGCTCGCGCCGAGCCGAGCATGTCCAGGCAGATGCGGCCGGTGACCGTCGTCAGCCAGGCGCCGGGGGACACGATCTCCTCCTGCCGCCTGCGCGGCAGCGCGTACCAGCGCGCGTAGGCGTCCTGCACGGCGTCCTCGGCCTCGGCCAGCGAACCGAGCAGCCGGTAGGCGACGTTGATCAGTTGGCTTCGCTCACCGGCTATGCCGTCGATGCCCGTTGCGGCCGTCCCCATGTCCCGCCAGCCTCCTCGCCTTACCTTTCGCAGGCCTGCGTCGTCGGACTGGTGAGACCTTATCGATCCGCCGCCCCCGGGCGGGAAAGGGGACCGTGACATGGCCACCCAGGTGACGACACGGCGCAACCTCTCGTTCCTGCAGATCGCGATCGCCCTGCAGACCCTGACCATCTTCCTCCAGGCGGTCTCCGCCGGACTGTTGCTGACCGCGTCCTACGGAGAGACGCTGCACAGCGCCGGAGCCCGCGTGATGTACGGAGCGTCGATGCTGTACGTGCTCGCGGCGGTGCTGGCGTGGAAGCCGGGCGGCGGTTCGCCCCGGCCCATCTGGTACGCGTCCGGCTTCCTCGCCCTCGCCTCGGTCCAGGTCGTGCTCGGCATCGCGCACGTCCCGTCGGTACACCTGCCGCTGGGCGTCCTGATGTTCGGGTTGAGCGTGCTGGCGCTGGTCCGACGCTGAAACCTGGAAGACATGCCGGGACAACGATCGCTTTGAAATCGAGCCGTTCTCCCAGGCGTGGAATCCCCCCTGAAATAGGCGGGCTGAGACCTGGGTATTGCGTCAAGACAAGGTCGTACGTCAAGATCATGAAGAGCCTTCCCCCCGCTTGAGAAAGGGCTTCGATGTCCACGTTGAAAAAGCTCTCGGCAGCTCTTGCCGTCGGTGCTCTGACGGCCTCGCTCTCGGCCGTGACCACTGGTCCCGCGCTAGCGTCGGGTGGTAGCTGCGGGTCCGGCTACAACTTCCTGAGTTCCTATCCGCTCAAGTACTACGACCGGGTCGGCGGCGCTCTGAGCCTTTACTACAACCCCTCGAACGGCAAGAACTGCGCCATCACCCGCGCCAAAGCGGAATGGGATGGAAAGGCGAGCCACATCTATGTCGCGCTGAGCGACGGTGATCGGAGGATCGCCCGCGATCCGGCTCTGGACAGCAGCGCGAACTACCGTTACTACGCGGGGCCGGTCTACCTGTATCTGAAGGGTCAGTGCGCCTACCTCTGGGGCGGTCTGTCCTACGGCGGCAACAAGTACCTCGCCAACGTGGGCGGCGTCCACTGCGGCTGACATGCCTCGCGCGTCACCTCCGGTGAGGAGCGCCGGCTTCGCAGGGCACAGCTCGTCCCTGCGAAGCCGGCGCCGTTCCTCCAGGACGCGCCTCGGAAGCGCGCATCCCTCGGAGTGGCGTGGCCAGGGCCGCCAGCAGTACCGCACGTCCGGTTCGCGTTCTCCTGCCTTCGACGAAGCCGTGCCGCTGGTAGAACCGCCGGGCCATTGCCAGCCTGATCGGTCGCATCTGCTTGGCCAGCTCCACCAGCCGGTCTCCGATGCCCCGACCGCGCCATTCGAGGTCGAGGTACAACTGCTCCAGAAAGCCGACGGCGGAACCGTCGGCCACCGCGACCCACGTCTCGCGCTGGGGGACGACCACAGAGCGGAACCAGCCGCGCATCTCGTCATCCTCAGGCACCTGGCGCACGGGTCGGCAGGGCCCACACCACGGCTGCGGCTGGCGCGTCGTCGCCGGTCGCCGGGCGTACGAGATCGCCACCATGCCTGAGCAGCGCATCTCGCCCCGCGCGCCGCCAAAGTCATGTGGAGCTGCAGGGTCGGCCTCTCTCGCAACGTCCGACTCACTCGGAGCTGCCATTAGTGAAGCTCACCGGTTCGGAGAAGCGGGCGTGTGCGTGAGGTGGCATGCCCCGCAGCAGGGGGCCGGTGAACGGGGCGCGTCACGTCGCAGGAGGAAGGCGAGCAGCTTCCGACCACGACCGGCCCGAGGACGGGTGATGCGAATCGGAGTGGTCGCCGCGATGGCCAGTTGCGCGAGCAGGTCGCCCGGCATGGCCTGCGGAGCGGTTGCCTGTTCGGGGGCATGGAGCCGGATGAGGTGCCGCGCGAACTGCTCGGCGGTAGGGGCTTCGAGGAGGCGGTCACCAGCGTCCGTGCGGGCGAGGATCCAGTAGGAGCCGGTGAACTCGCCCCACCACATCACGGCGTTGGGGAAGCGTCGGCGCAGCTCGGCGAGCACTCGCTCGGGGTCCGGCTCTTTCTGGGCCCATGGGGTCGGAGGCCGGGGGCGAGGCGGGACATTGGGGAACTGCACCTGCACGAGAGGTCGTGGAGGGGGATGGGCAAGAGACTGGTGGATACGCGGGGAACAGTGACTGGGCATGGTGCCGGCCTTCCAGGCGGTCGACGGATGGGATGACAGCGCTCGGCGATCTCTGCCGGCGCCGCTCTGCTCAGGGCCGCGCCGTGCCGGTCGCTTCCAGAGAACGGATGATGTGCTCGGCCGCCTCCTGGAGGTCGAGCAGCGGGTGACGGCACGGGACGCCGTCGTCGTTGTGCCAGGCGAACGCGTCCTGGTCGATGTGGACTTTCAGACCGCCGACGATGACGACCGACGTGCCGCTCAGCTCGCTGCGGCGCTCGCCCTCGAAGCCCCGTACGGTCAGGAGCGTCAAGAGCCGTTGCGCGGCGACCGCCGCATGCGGGGACCGCCAGGAACGCGGCCACGAGGACGGCAACGGCAGCGTGAACCAGGTCGCCTTGCCCGCGACTCGTCGTCGGCCGAGTTGCGAGCGCGAGGGATGGCAGCCCCAGGCCGAGGACAGCGCGGCGACGATGTTCAGCCCCTTGCCGTGGCTGTTCAGCGGGTCGGCGGCTGCGGGGCGGGGGAGCTTGCCGCGGTGAGAGTCGAAGACCGTGGCCACCAGCTCCGTGCGGGGATGGGTCCGCGCCCACAACCACAGCTCAGGTGCGCAGATCGGCTCGAAGCGAGCGGGCGGTCCGGCGTGCAGGAAGGCGTTGGCGGCCAGTTCGCTGACGGCCAGGACACCGTCGTCGATCATTTCCGCGGAGAAGGCGAGGGACCTCATCGCCGAGGCCAGCACGGCCCGGGCGTACGAGCTGCAGCAGCCGTCAGGCGGAAGCCGCCAGGCGCAACATCCGCCGAAGGGGAGATCTGCGGGCTTTCCATTGATCATCGTCGCCTCCGTCGAGGGGGGTGATCCGCTCAGCGGAGCGGAAACAGGAGGTCAGACCCGGGTTCCCCGCAATCGTGTACCGCCGAACCAGGATTCGCAATACAGAAATTCAAAGTCGCCCGTTTGGTATTGGGATGTCTGGTTGCGCAGAGCCATCTACGATCGTCGCTACGTCAACATGACGGAGGGGGATCAGGTGACCGACCTGAGGCGAAGCCCGACGGTGCGCCGTCGCCGGCTCGGCATCGAGTTGCGGAAGCTCCGCGATGACGCCGGCATGACGGCCCAGGAGGTGACCCGGTCCCTGGAGTGGTCACCGGGCAAGGTGACCCGCTTGGAAAAGGCGCAGGCGGTCAAACCGATGGTCGCCGACACGCGGATGCTGCTGGGTTTGTACGGCGTTCCCCAGGACGACCCTCGCTACGAGGAACTGCTCACCCTCACCCGGCAGGCCCGCCAGCGCGGCTGGTGGAACTCGTACAAGGACGTTCTGGGTGACTCGTACGTGGAGTTCGAGGCCGGGGCGGAGAGGATCCAGTCTTACGAGCTCTCGGTCATCCCCGGACTGCTGCAGACCCCGGCGTACGCTGCCGCCGTCAATCGGGGCCGCCTCATCCGCGACCCCGAGGAGAACGATCGGCTCGTGCAGCTCCGCATGGAACGGCAGCGCCTCTTGACCCACCAGGAGCCGCCTTACCTGTGGGTGGTCATCGACGAAGCCGCCGTCCTGCGGCCGTTCGGCACTCTGGAGGATCAGCGGGAGCAGTTGCAGCGGCTGGTCGACACTGAACTGCTCGACCACGTCACCGTGCAGATTCTGCCGCTGCAGGTAGGGCCGCATCCAGGTCTGGCAGGCTCGTTCGTCATCCTCGATTTCCCCGATGGCGACCCCAGCCTGGTCTACACCGAGACCCAGCACATCAGCGTGTATCTCGAAGAACGCATGGAGATCCAGCGCTATAGCATGGTCTTCCAGCATCTGAGCGCGACTGCCCTGAGCCCCGACGAGAGCAATGCGTATCTCGCACGGACGCTCGTGAGCCTCAAATGAAGAAGGTGCCCTCGTGACTTCATCACCTGCGCGCGAGTCCGGGATCGTATGGCGCAAGTCCAGCCGCAGCCAGGGAGGCAGTGGTAACTGCGTCGAGGCTGCCCATGCGCCAACGCACGGCATCTTGGTCCGCGACTCCAAGAACCCTGGTGCCCGGCCGTTGGCGCTGCCGTCTGACGCTTGGCGGACGCTCGTCACTGCGATCAAGGACGATCAGTACGACCTGTGAAGCAGGAAACTGAACCGCACATGCATGACATCGGGTGCGTCGCATGCGTGTTCGGCATCCTGAGTGCCATGGATCCTCGCAGGTACGCCTCTACGCCGTCGCGCAGAGCATTCGCGGCTCGGTGAAAGACCTGCGCCTTTGGTCGCTAGGGCGCGTTGGCGCCTCGAAAGCCGCACCCGATCGATCAGGATCACCGGATGTGCCCCGGCCGTTGCGGCTGTTAGCTTCCGGACTGTGGCTCTTCTTCACGCGCACGAAGACGATGAATACCGGGCCGAATTCAGCACTCTGGTGGTTCGGGGCGGTCCCTGGAGCGGTGAACTGCCGACGGAACTGGCGCATCTGAACCTGGACCTGCTGGATGAGCACGCTTTCGCCGGCTGGCCCAAAGGCGATCTCGGTGGCGCCGGGAACGGCTGGGTGCAGGCCACCACCGCCGATCGCAACCACGTGACGCTGCAAGCCCATGACGCGCCCCCGCCGTTGCCAAGGGACCTCGACGAATGGGAGGACGTGATGGAGACGCCCTTCCTGAACGCCGGCCGTGGCGTGCTGCTGACCCAAGTCCTCAGCGACCGTTCGGCCGGCAGGATGGAGTCGGGGCCTCCGGGGCTCTACCGGGTGCGGATCTGTCGCCGACGACTGGCTGATCGCAGCCGGTGGGCGCTGCGGTTCTGGCCGGTGCAGGGAGTTCCCGAACCACCCCGCCGCTTGGCGCGTTCGCGATCCGCAGCCCAGCGAGCTGATCAGGACTCGGGAGCGCTGGCGATGGGCCTGGTGGCGGTGGCTCTGTGGTCACCCGGTGACGCCAGCAGGGCGGACTTGGCCGAACGGTTGCTGGTCTCGCCTCAGGAGGTCGACGCGGCCTTGCGGTACGCCGAGCAGTACGAACTCCTGCATGCGACCGGCGCCGATACCGTCACCCTCACCCCTGTCGACCGGCGGCCTCCCGAAGAACGCGACCCCCACGCCCTGCACCGTCAGCGCGGGATCGAGCTTCGCGCCTGGGCCGACCGGCAGGGGATCAGAATCAACGAGCCCGGACGCATCCCACCTGAGGTCATCGCCAGATACGGGCAGGGCAACAGCTCTTTGGAGTAGCGCCGACGGCCGCCGAGAGGCCCTGGTAGATCGTCGACGGTGAAAACCTTGCGTGAGCTGGGACGTTGTTGGTCCCCGGAGTCCGGGGTGGTAGCGTCCCTCTCTTCTCCGGCCCCGCCAGCAGGTCCAGGACGCAGTCACCGACGTGGCCGCACTGTGGGACGCTCACCTGGCAGTGCCGTTCCCCGAAGGCTTGAAATGGATCGACGCCCCCAGTGGCGACCCCGTTTCTTACGTGGATGTCTTGCTTGCCGGCTGCATCCGTTCCTTCATCGGCCGCCACGGGACCCTTGACCTGTGGCGCTGGCTGACGTTGACCGACTGCGCCCGTCACGTCAGAGAGCTGAGCGTTCCCGCATTCAGAGGGAACGCCGGCCACATCGCCAGAGTCCGCCAAGCTGCAGATCTCATCGTTCGGCACGGAAGGGTCGCCATCGCGCCTGGAGTCGTCGGCGACGCTGCAGAGGCTGAACGATTCGAGGGGCAAGAGATGCTCTGGAAGCGCAAGAGCGAACTCGACCAGCCCTTGCGCGCCGCACTGGCCGACGCCATGCCCGCAGGAGCGGCCTTGGGGTTCGGCATCGAGGACGACAGGGCCTGGGTCATCGTCAGCGAACCCGGCGACACCCGACAGGCCCTCCAAGCCGCCCAGGACAGCTTGGGCAGAGGCTGAACGGCCCGCCCTCCGGGCAGCCTGTTCGCCCGATCCGTCGAAAAACGGCTACGTGAGCCAAGCCCTGCGCCCGGTCACAGAACAATTCTGTACCTACTAGTATGTACACTCCTCGCATGAGCACCGCGGAACGCCTCATCGAAAGCACTCGCGAGCTGCTGTGGGAACGCGGCTACACCGGCACCAGCCCCAAGGCGATCCAGCAGAGGGCAGGAGCCGGGCAGGGCAGCATGTACCACCACTTCGCCGGCAAGCAGGATCTGGCGCTCGCCGCGATCCGCCGTACCGCCGAACAGATGCGCGCCAAGGCCGAGGAGCGGCTCGCCGCGCCGGGGACCGCCATGGACCGCGTCACCGGCTACCTGCACCGGGAGCGGCAGGTCCTCAAGGGATGTCCCATCGGACGTCTCACCCAGGACCCGGATGTCATGGGCGACCCGACGCTGCGGGCCCCGGTCGACGAGACCCTGGCCTGGCTGCGCGAGCGCCTCGCCGACGTCCTGGCCGAGGGGCGCGAGCGCGGTGAACTGGACACCGCGTTGGACCCGCGTGCCACCGCCGCGGCCATCGTCGCGGTCCTGCAAGGCGGCTACGTCCTGGCCCGCGCCGCCGACTCCGTGCAGCCGTTCGACCAGGCGATCGCCGGGGTGCTGGGCCTGCTGGCCGCGCATGTCTCCACTGTCGACGAATAGAGGGGCCTTCATGCGTGTATCCCGCACACCGCGTCCCACCGTCGCCGCACCGCCGGAATGGGTTTCCGGCGCCGCATGGGTCGACGAGATCGCCGTGCCCGAGGGGCCGTCGCGCTTCCGGGTCGACAGCGTTCACTTCGCGCCCGGCGCCCGTACCGCCTGGCATCGCCATCCCTTCGGCCAGGTCCTTCATGTCACCGAAGGAACGGGGCTCGTCCAGTGCCGTGGGGGAGAGGTGCACACCATCCGCGCCGGCGACAGTGTGCGCATCGAGCCTGGCGAGTGGCACTGGCACGGGGCCTCTCCCACCACCTTCATGACGCACCTCGCCGTCCAGGAGGTCGCCGAGGACGGCACCGAAGCCGAACGCGGCCCCCACGTCACCGCCGCCGAATACTCCGTCGGCCCGTCGGCTCGTTGACCGTTCGCCAGGAAAGGCTGACCCCCATGTACGCCGCGCAGTACGAGATCACCCTGCCCGCCGACTACGACATGAAGGTCATTCGTCAGCGCGTCGCCGATGGCGGCCACGCCCTCGACGACCGCACCGGGCTGGGCCTGAAGGCCTATGTCATCCGTGAACGCGGCGTCGGCGGCTCGCCGGTCAACGAGTACGCCCCCTTCTACCTGTGGAACGACACCGGTGCGATGGCCCGCTTCCTCGTCGGCGGCGGCGGGTTCCAGAACATCATCCGGGACTTCGGCCGCCCTGTCGCCCGCCACTGGACCGGCATCGCCGCCTACGCGGGCCCCGCCCGCACGGCATCCCCCAAGGCGGCCTCGCGCCGCCTCACCTCCATCCCCTCCGACGCGGACGGCACCGGACTGGGCCTGGCCGCACTGATCGAGCGGGAGGTCGAACGGTTGCAGCGCTTCTCCCGCCATGACGGCGTGCACACCGCCGCGCTGGCCGTCGACCCCCACCACTGGCGGCTGCTGCGGTTCGTGCTGTGGGCGGACACCTGCTCACCGGACGAGGACGCCACCGAGCGTTACGAGGTTCTGCACCTTTCCGCCCCCGGCCTGGGCGACCTGCCGGAGGGGCGGGTCTGGTAGCGCCACGCCGCCGGCCCCACCGCCTGTTCGGCCGATCAGGGGACGTAACCTCCGAACATCTCGGCGACCTGGTAGGCCCGCAGCTTGAACGTCCCCAAGACCTCGAACTCGCCGGTGTTCAGATCGACGATGGAGGCCCGGGTCGCCATGACGGGGACTTCCTGTCGCGCCTGCCCGGCTCCGCGCCGGCGCGGGCCGTTCCGGTCGGACACATCCTCAACGGTGAAGACCTTCGACGGCCCCGCCCAGCCACGGATGCCGGCCACCCGTCCCAGGGACTGCCGGACCGGGAGCGTTCTGGTCACCTTTCCGGTGCGCGTGTCCACCAGCAGGATCCGGTTGATCCGCCGGTCGGTGGTGAAGAGCGTCCGCCCGTCCGGCGACAGCAGGTTGGCGCTCCCGGCGGCGGACAGGTCGACGCGCGGATCGAGTCGTACGCGGCTGCGCACCTTGCCGTCCGGTCCGGCCAGCGCCAGGCCCGTCGGTCGGAACCCGCCCTCGGCCAGCACGATGGTGGAGGCGTCGCGGCCGAGGCCCGCCACCGGCGCGTTGGGCAGCGTCGTCACGGCTCCCGTCGTCGTGTCGGCGAGGACGTTCTGCACGATCTCGGGGTCGCCGGAGGTGAGGGCGAGCCGCCGACCGTCCCCGGAGAAGGTCAGGGAGTTCATGGTCCCGCGGAGCTTGGCGAGCGGCATCGGCAGGGCGATCGGGGTGATGCGGCCTGAGGTCACCTCGCGGACCACGAACCGTTCTCGACCGGACTGGTAGTAGGCGATGCGCCGCCCGTCGGGGCTGATCTCCAGCGGAGCGCTGCCGTTCATGTAGTCACCGTTGCTGGTCGAGTACGAGCCGATCCCGTCGGCCAGGCGCCACTGCTTGCCGGAACGGTCGACCAGTCGCCACTGCCCGCAGTCGCCCTGGGGCGGCGCGCCGTTCGGGCCGCCCTTTCCCCCGCACTGGTCGAGGAAGGCGAATCGGATCGGCGCGACGTTCCGGTTCGGCAGCGGTCCGGGCAGCGGCCCGGGGTTCAGGATCTCGCCGGGGCGCGTGAGCAGCGGACCGGCGGGCGGCACGGATCCGGTCCGCTCCCCGGTGGCCAGCACGGAACCGGCGACGACCGCGGCGACCGCGCTCACGGCGGCGACCGGCATCGCGACGAGGCGGACGCGCCTGCGGCGGCGCGCCCGGGCCATGACGCGCCCGGCGAGGTCGGCGCGCGGGGCGGGGGCCTGCTCGGCGAGTTCCCGCAGGACGTGGTTCAGGTGGGGGCTCATCGGGTCGCCTCCGTGCTCTCGGCGTCGGTCAGCAGGTCGGCGAGTCCCGGCTCCAGGGCGCGCAACCGGTCCAGCCCGCGGCGGGTCTGGCTCTTGACGGTGCCGACCGAGCAGCCCAGCAGGCGCGCGGTCTCGGCCTCGGAACGGTCCTCGTAGAAGCGCAGCACGATCACGGAACGCTGCTTGGCGGTGAGCCTGCCCAGCGCCTGCCGCAGCACCATGGTCCGCAACATGCCGTCGGCGAAGTCGGGAAACCCGTCCGGCTCCGGAGGGTCCGCGCTCGGATGGTCGCGGTACCTGCCCCGGCGCCGCCACCAGCTGATGTGCTCGTTGTGGAGGACCCGCCGGACATAGGCTTCGGGATCGCCCGCCGCGGTCACCTTCCGCCATCGCGGCGCGACCTTGACCAGCGTGCTCTGCAGGAGATCCTCGGCGAGGTGCCCGTCCCCCGTCAGCAGGTACGCCGTTCTCAACAGGGCCTGCCCTCGCGCGGTCACGAACTCCGGCAGGCCGTCATAACGCGCCATTCTTCCTCCTAGTCACCCGTTACACACGCCAGGGGACGGACGAAGGTTGTCGCTTGAGGACATCTTTCTGCGCGTGCGGTCATGTCGGGGCGAGGGCGGCATGACCGTCCGGCTTCACGGCCAAAAGCGCTGGTGAGCCGCATCCCTCGGTACGGCTCGCCGGTGCCGATGGCACGTCGCCGGATCCCGGTCGCAGGTGTCAGATCCCGAGCTCGGGCGCAGGCCGCTAGGTGACCAGGCCGTTGCGGTAGGCGTAGACCACGGCCTGTACGCGGTCGCGCAGGTCGAGCTTGGTGAGGATGCGCGACACGTAGGTCTTGACGGTCTCCTGGCTGAGCACCAGCGCCGCGGCGATCTCGCTGTTGGACAGGCCGTCGGCGATCAGGCGCAGCACCTCCAGCTCGCGGGGCGTCAGCGCGACCTCGGAGGCGTCCCCGGCGGGACGGATCCGCGCCGCGTACCGGCCGACCAGCTGCCGCGTCACCTCGGGCGCCAGCAGCGCGGCGCCGCTCGCGACGGTGCGGATGCCGTGCAGCAGCTGCGCGGGCGGGGCGTCCTTGAGCAGGAACCCGCTCGCCCCCGCGCGCAACGCCTCGTAGACGTACTCGTCCAGGTTGAACGTCGTCACCACCAGCACCTTGACCGGCTCCGCCACCCCGGCGCCGGCCAGCAGGCGGGTCGCGGCGATGCCGTCGAGCACCGGCATCCGCACGTCCATCACCACGATGTCCGGCGCCAGCCGCCGGGCCAGCTCGACCGCGGCGCGCCCGTCCCCGCACTCGCCCACCACCTCCAGGTCGGGCTGGGCGTCGATGATCGTCGAGAAGCCGGTGCGGATCAGCGCCTGGTCGTCGCAGACCAGCACCCGGACCGGCGCGGTCACGAGGAGCCTCCCGCGGGGATGCGCGCCCGCACGACGAAGCCGCCGCCGGTCCGGGCGGCCGCGCTGAACTCGCCGCCCAGGGCGTCGACCCGTTCGCGGAGCCCGGTGAGGCCCCGCCCGCTCCCGCCGGGGGACCCGGTCCGGTCCGCCGGGCCGTCGGTGCCGACCTCCACGGTGATCTCCTTCTCGCCGTAGCGCACCAGCGTGACGGTGCGGTGGCCGTGGGCGTACTTGAGGGCGTTGGTCAGGGCCTCCTGCACGACCCGGTAGGCCACGAACTCGGCGCTGCCGGCGGACTCCGCCGGCTCGCCCTCCTCGGTGAACTCCACCGGCTGCCCGGCCTGGCGCGTCTGCTCCACCAGCGTGCGGAGGTCGCCGGTGGACGGCGTCCTGGCGTAGTCCGGGCGCGTGACGCCGTGGTCGGGGTTGAGCAGGTCGAGCAGGTGCCGCAGGTCGGCGATGGCCCGCCGGCCGGTGTCGGTGACGGCGTTCAGGGTCTGGTCGAGGCGGTCGGGCGCGGCGGTCAGGTACCGGGCCGCCTCGGCCTGCACGACCATCGCGGTCACGTGGTGGGTCACGACGTCGTGCAGCTCGCGGGCGATGCGCGTGCGTTCGGCGGCGCGGGTGGCCTCGGCGACGCGGAGGCGGTGCTCGGCCTCGGCGTACCGCGTGGAGCGCAGCCAGGACCCCACGCCCCAGCTGGCGGCCAGCGCCAGGTAGAACACCACGTACCCGTCCGGCCGCTCGGCCCCGCCGAGCCGGTCGAGCGCGACCGCCAGCAGCGCGTACACCGCGGACAGGACGAGCACGGCGGTGCGCCGGTGGTGTTCCAGATGGGCGCCCGCGCTCAGCAGCGCGACGGGCAGCGCGCTCCCGGCGGCCATGTGGTAGCCGCGCAGTTCCGCGACGACGAAACCGAGCGACACCACGGCGAGGCACACCGCCGGCCAGCGGCGGCGCACGGTGATCGGCAGGCACAGGAGGGCGAGCGCCACGATGGCCAGCGCGTCGAAGGGGCGGGCCGGGAGCTCACCGACCTGGGTCTCGTGGCCGCGGAACGACGGCAGGAACGAGGTGACCACGAGCAGCAGCGCGAGCGGGAGGTCCCGGACCGTCACATCCAGCCGCCGCCACAGGGCCGGGAGCCGCCGCAGGTCGATCACCGGGCAATGCTAGCGGTCACGGCGGGCGCGCCGCCCTTGCGGGAGACCAGGTTGCCCCGCCGGTGGGCCACCCACAGGAACACGGCCGTCAGCAGGACGCCGAGCAGGACCGTGGGCGGGCTGGCCTCCGGGCCGAACTTGCCGCCGGTCAGCAGGTCCGGACCCGACAGCTCGCCGCGCAGCAGTCCCTCGTTCTCGCCGGTACCCGACACCGCGGTGCCGAAGACGCCGCCCTGGACGAAGTTCCAGCCGAAGTGCAGGCCGATCGGCACCCAGAGGTCGCGGGTGGCGGCGTACACGGCGGCGAGCGCCACGCCCGCCGACAGCGAGATGGCTACCGCGCCCCACACGGTGGCGTCCGGGTTCACCATGTGCATCAGGCCGAACAGCGCGCTGGTCAGCGCCAGCGACCACCACGTGCCGAGGCGTTCCTCGGCGATCCGGAACAGGACGCCGCGGAACAGCAGCTCCTCGGTCACCGAGGCGGCGGCCATGAAGCCGATCAGGCCGACCGGGCCCGCCACCTCCCCGAAGCCCTCGACGCGGTAGCCGCCGTTGAAGGCGATGTTCCCGATGACGACCGCGAACCATGCGGCGCCGAGCAGCATCCCCAGGGCCGTGCGGGTGACGGCGCCCTCGGCGGCGACCTCGGTCGGCGTCCGGCGCTCGGACCACCGCACCGCCCAGGCGTAGACGAGCACCGCGAGCACCGCCGTCACGAGACCGACGACCAGGCTCAGGACCGCGTTGTCCTTCGCCGCCATGGCGATCTGGCCGCCGACGAGAGCGACCGCCATGACGGGCAGGAGCTGCTTCAACAATCTCATGACGACTCCGTACGAGACCTCGATGCGGGATTCCGCGGCGGTTCACCGCGACCACAGGAACGCTAGGGAACCGGCGGCCCGCGATCTTCCCCGCACGGAGGACATTCGCCTGTAGCTCGCACGGGGGACGGGGACGCGCCGGCTCGGCGCCGCCGCGCGGAGCCTCAGGGCTGCAGGCGGGCGGCCAGCACGGCGATGTCGTCGGGAAGCGGCACCTCCGCGCCCAGGCGCGGGAGCGCGTCGAGGAGCTGCTGGGCGGTGTGGGGGCTCGCGCGGGTGAAGGCGTCCAGATGGGTCATCAGGGCGGCCTCCCCGGTCACGGCGCCCGCCGCGCCGTCCTGCCCGCCGGAGACGGGATGGTCCTCGACCAGGCCGTCGGTGTAGAGCAGCAACGTGCTGGCCGAGGGCAGCGCGACGGTGGTGACCGGGTAGGTCTCGGTGGTGGTGACGCCCAGGGGCAGCCCGATATCCAGCTTCACCAGCTGGGCGGGTTCGCCGGGCGGCAGCAGGACGGGGTGGGGGTGCCCGGCGCAGCAGCCGCGCACGATGCCGCCGCGCCGGTCGAGCACCAGGTACAGGCAGGTGACCAGCAGCGGATCGTCGGTGCGGGTGTTGAGCTGGTCCAGCAGGTGGTTGGTGCGGGCCATGACCTGGTCGGGCGGATGGCCCTCGACGGCGTAGGCGCGCAGCGCGATGCGGATCTGCCCCATGAGCGCGGCGGCGTGCACGTTGTGGCCCTGGACGTCGCCGATGACCAGGGCGATCAACCCGTCGGGCAGCGGGATCACGTCGTAGAAGTCGCCGCCGACCTGTAGGCCGAAGGAGGCGGGCCGGTAGCGGTAGGCGAGGTCGAGGCCGGCGGTGTGGGCGAGCGTCAGCCCGCAGCCCAGGGCCGACCCGGGCAACATCCGTTCCTGCACCTGCTGCACCAGGTGGTGTTCGGCGTCGCGGATGCGGCAACGGTCCAGCGCCTGGGCCAGCAGCCCCGCGGTCATCAGCAGTTGGGCCTGCTGGGCGCCGTCGAGATGGTGCGGGTGGGAGAAGTCCAGCAGGCAGGCGGCGGGGGCGCCGTGGCTGCTGGGCAGCGGCAGCGCCGCCCAGGCTCGCGCCTGGTTGCGGTTGACCACCGGCTGGAACAGCGGGTAGCGGGTCAGCAGCGCGGCCGGGGAGTCGGCGAACACCGGGGTACGGCGCGTGAGGGCGTCGGTCAGCGGAGCGGACACCGCCAACGGGAACTCGCGCACCCGCCGCAGGGTCCGCTCGTTGTGGCCGGCCGAGGCCAGCACGCGCATCCGGTCACCGGCGCGTTCGACCACCAGGATGCCGTTCGCCCCGAACACCGGCAGGGCCTTGGCGACGGCGACGGCGAACTCCGGCACCGTGGCGGCCGTGGCCAACGCCGCGCTCAGGTCGCCCGCCGGCGCGGTCCGGCAGGACCGCTCCGACGGAGGCGCGGCGTTGGCGGCGGACAGGGCCGGCGCGATGGCGACGCGGTCGGCCAGCAGGCGCGCGAACCGCCGTTCGACGTCGTTGAACGGCTCAGGCGGCGAGGCCTCGCCGGAGCCGAAGCGGATCAGGCACAGCACTCCCCACAGGCGCCCGTGGACGCACAGCGGCAACGACCCGCACGCGAACGCCTCGGGGGCGCGGTCGGCCAGCAGGGGGTAGCGGGCCGCGCGGTCGGCGGGCCCGTCGATCCACACCGGCCGGCCGGTGCGCACGGCATCGGTCACCGGCAGCCGGACCTCCATCCGGAGCGGCCCGCGGATGCGGCAGATCGACTCGGGCGCCTCGTGCAGGGCCGCGATCGACAACGTCCGGTCGGTGAGGTCGCGCACCGCCAGCATCCCGCTGACCGGTCCGAGGCAGGGCCGGGCCGCCTCCACGGCCGCCAGCAGCATCTGCTCCAGCCCGTCGGCCTCGGCCAACCGGGCGGCCAACTGTTCCAACGCCACCAGGTATTCGCGCGTTCGTGGCACCCCCACCCCCTCGCCATCGGCGGCACGCGTGGCCGGAACCGTCACAGTCGGTCGCGGTCGTGCCGCTCCCTTGGCCGTCCCAGATAGGGAAAGCCGCGCCCCCCCAGCGGGGTCACTGTAGGTCAGCAGGCGATGACAAGCGTGTGGTATCGGAGAAAAGGTCCAGCTCGCCGGGTGTCGCGGACCATCGCCGGGCTCGGCGGCCCCGCCTCCCGGATCGCGCAAACGATCCAGAAGCGTCTCGGCGAAACGGTTGCGGAACGTCACCTGTCTGCTACACAGACAGAGGTCGGGTTGCAGGGACCCGGTATCGAGGTGAGCCCATGCCCCAAACCAGCCACGACGACAACGACCGCCCGCCACGGCTCCGCACTCCGGTTCCCCTACCGGGCCCGGCCTTCGCCGGGGGCGCCTTCCCGTTCGGCGTGGCCGCGCCGCGGCAGCCCGACCAGCAACTGGTGGTGGAGATCGAACCGCAGGCCCGGTACGTGATCGCACGCGCGGTCGGGCAGATCGACTACTGCACCGCCCCGCTGCTGCGCCACCGCCTCCTGGCGGCCACACTGCCCGACTCCGGAACTCCCGCGTCGCCCCGCCTGGTGGTGGACCTGCGCCGGATGACCTTCTGCGACTCCTCGGGCATCGGCGTCCTGGTGGCGCTCCTGCGCCAGCTGCGCGCCGCCGACGGCGACCTGGCGCTGGCGCACGTCCCCGGCACCTACCGCTACCGCCTGCGCCTGCTGGGGCTGACCGACCATCTGCGATCGTTCCTGACCTTGGCCGAGGCCGTCGACCACCTGACCCGCGCCCCGGACGACCGTTCGCCCGACCCGCCGGCACCGTGAGCCGGTACGCGGCCCCGAGCTTCATGGATTCCCGATCCGACGCCGACCGCTGGGAAGCCGTGGCGCTTCCCCCTCGGAACCGCCCGGCAGCGCGTCGATGAGAGGTCTTCCTGGTCGGCCGCGGCTTTGAACCGCATGGGCCAGGACCTCGCCAAGACCCGAGGAAGAGGCCCGTCCGCCGTACGCGGCGGACGGACCTCCCTCTCTCAGGCGGGGCGGGCGTAGAACAGGATGTTCTCGTAGTTCCAGCCTTCGGCGACGGCGGCGTCCTTCTCCGCGTCACCGACGGCGATGCGGTGCATGCCGCTCTTCTGGAGCCGGTGGACCGGCACCAGTCCCGCCGCCGAGGCGGTCGGCGCGTAGAACTTGATGCCCTCGTCGGTGTAGCCGTACTTGGCCACGGCCGAGTCCCGCTCGGTCACCTTGGTGGTGTAGAGCCGGTCCCTGGACGTGGCGTTCTGCAACCGGTAGACGCCGGCGGCCCCGGCGTGCTCGCCCGGGAAGGTGTAGAAGACGATCCCGTCGGACACGTACCCGTACTTCTGCTCGGCGTTGGCCGCCTCGGTGGCGCTGCCGGTCAGCAGCGTGTCGCCGTTCTGCGGATGCCGCAGCCGGTAGATCGAGTTGTTCAGCGCCGGGGGCTCGGGGTCCTCCCCGCGGCCGGGCCACTTCAGCGCGCCCAACGCCGTCGGCCCGCCCGCCGGCACGCCGATCGCGCCGGCCACGTCGGCGGGCAACGCCTTGCCGGCGGTCGTGGCCGCGCTGCCCGGCACCAGCCGGAAGTCGCCGCCCGCGGCGTTCACGAAATAGGCGGCCGGGCCCTCCTGGTAGCGGCCGTGGACGTCACGGCCGGTGGCCTGGAACGCCGCCAGGGTCGGGTAGGCGGTGTTGCCGCCGGCCAGTTCCCAGTCGACCAGCGTCGCGGGCTTGGCCGCGGCGGTGCGGTAGTAGCCGTTGTGGTCCATCTGGGCGGCCGGGATCATCTCCGGCGCGCCGACGCCCTTGGACTTGTTGGCGACGGTGTCCAGCAGCGCGGCGGCGCCGGTGCCGCCGGCCAGGATGTTGTTGACCAGCGTCACGTCGGCGGTGTCGTAGGTGACGCCGAGCGCTTCGTTGTCCGGCAGCGGGCACCGGTTCAGATCGTTGTTGCAGGGCGCGGTCGGCCGCGGGTCCTCGGCGACCTGGAGCGCCTGGGTGTTGGCCGAGAAGGTGTTGTTGTAGGCGCGTACGTGGTTGGCGCCGCTGATCTTCAACCCGAAGCCACCGTTCCCGGTGAGCACGTTGGAGGCGATCAGCCCGTTCGCCGACACCTCGTAGTAGAGGCCGTGCTTGCTGTTGCCGCGCGCGACGTTCCGCACCACGGTGACGTTGTTGCACGCCAGATCGCACCAGAAACCGGTGCCCTGGTTGCCGTCGAAGACGTTGTCACGGATCACCGAGTCGCGCAGCCGGGTCGCTTTCGCGCCCGCGCCGGTGATCGCGCTGGCGCCCAGGCCCAGACGCTCGGTGTTGTTGCCGTAGACCTGGTTGCCTTCGACGGTCAGGCCGGTGGCCTTGTGGGAGAGCAGCCCGTTGTACCCGTTGCCGACCAGCAGGTTGCCGCTGACGCGCATGCCCGACTCGGAACTGACGGCCAGCCCGCCCGCCGCGTTCAGCGCGATCGTGTTCTTCTCGAAGACCGTGTCCTTGGCCTGGGAGATGAGCGCGGCCGCGCCCGTCGTCTCGTCGGGGCCGTGGCGTACTGGGTGAAGCCGAGCCCGCGCACCACCGAGCCCGCCGCGCCGGAGTGGAACTGGAGCGCGAGCTTCCGGTCGGACACCTCGATGGTGCGGCCGCCGGGAGCGGTGCCGAGATACAGCTTGCCCGCCACGCTGTCCCAGTAGAACTCGCCGGAACCGACTTCGGCCCTGGTGGCCACCTGGGCCAGCGGCGCACCGTCGACGAAGACCATCTCGGGGTCGCCGCCGATGCGGTTCTCCGAGGACAACCCGTCGGGGTGGACGCAGTTGAGCAGGTCGGCCTTCGGCGGTGTACCGGACTCGGGCTGGCAGATCCCGGGGTTCCAGCCGTCCAGCCGCCAGGCCGTGCCGTCGGCGACGAAGCTCGCCGGGCTGATCACCGAGCTGCCCTTGAACCAGACCTGCTCGTGGGGGTACGGCTGGATCGTCAGGCGCTTGTGGATGCCACCGAGGGTTTCCCGATAGGTGCCCTGCCTGATGACGATCGTCCCACCCGCCGCCGTCTTGCTGACGGCCTTCGCGACGGTCTTCAAGGGGTGCGCCTGGTCACCCGCCGCCGCATCGTCACCGGCCGGGGAAACGAAGACGGCGCCGGCCGGCACGGGATAGTCGGTCGGGACGATCGCGATCGGCGGTGCGGCGTCCGCCTGGGCGGCCGGCGCGCCGCCCAGCAGGGCGACGCCCGTCGCGGCCGTGGCCGCGGCGAGGAGCACACGGGACGTTCTGAGTTTCACTCTTTGAACTCCTGGGGGGAGGAAATTCGGACACCAGGTGATGTCCGGTGATCAAGATAGGGCAGTGACCGAAATAGGCGCCAGTCGGTGTCGCAGACGGCCCTGGCAGGAGGCGACGGGATTTGGTTGTGGCCAAGGCGGCGGGGCGGGTGATCTGGAAATATCCTGCAGCCTTCTCGGGCCCTAACTTTTGTTGCGCCGAGCAAGCTCATCGGTGTCTTGTTGAACGGCAAGATTCAGATGGCGGTGTTTACCGCTGTCGGTTCGAACGGTCCGCAGATGGAGAAAGACTGCGATATCGCGCTGCAGTCGGGTTGCCGTAGGGGACGCACTGCGTGGCTTGGATGCCTGCGATGGCGGATGCGCGCCGACAGGAGCCGGGTGCGTTCCGGGCTTGTTCCGGCGTCGATGGAACCGGGGGGCTGCCGCTGCGGTGGCGATGGCGAGGAGAAGAAGAAGCAGCCAGGCGGCTTGTGCGCTGATCAAGCCCGCGGAGATGGGCGCACGGGCGTTGCGCAGCGCGGTTACGGGCGGCAGCGGAGCACTGGTCGGTGATGAGTCGGTAACGGGAGTGCTGGAGGTCAACTGAGGGAGGGCGATGCTGGGGCTCGGCGCGAACGGGACGGTGGCGGATGGAGAGGGCCCGGTAGGCGATGGCGAAGGGAGATTTGGGACAACAGAGGAGGTGCGAGGGCTTGAGGGCGTCTTGGTGCCGGAGGGAATCCGCGGAGAGCGGGTCGGCGTGGGGGAAGGCGTGGGCCGAGGAACGGGCCGACTGATTTTGACTTTGCTGGACGTGGTGACGGCAGGTGTACCGGTAGCTGCGGCTTTCGCGTGCAGGGTGAAGGAGAGCGATTTCTTGGCCGTCGGCGCTGTGAGGGTCAGCGGGATGGAGACGCCCCGTGCTCCGACGTCGCCAAGCCGGCAAGAAGATTTGGTCATGGTGCAGATCGGCCGGATGACGCTCTTCTTCGAGGTGGAAGTAAGCGTGAGGGTGGCATTGTGTGCAGTGGCGCCGATGGCGGCTACCCACACTTGGGCATGTAGTGAATGGTCGTCACCGGTTTTCTGATCGACGGCCACATGCACGACCAGGGTGGCGGCTGCGGGCGGAGGTTTGGGCATGGCCGATGCGGGCGCGGCCGTGAGTGCCAGTACCGACGCCGCGACCAGCGGGACGGTGGTGCGCCTCGTCCGTTGAAAGGACGGAAACATCGTGCGGTTGCCAGGGGGTCTCGGCACGGGCGGCTTCCTTGTTGACGGCGGTTGCAACGGTATGAGGGGCGGTTCAGTTGGTCAGGGGGTCTGGGCCGGCTCAGCAGTTCGTCGCGCTCTTCGGTAACACCGCGTAAGCGGCAGGCCGGGATCGGTGACGTCGACGGCGGGTGTTGCCGACCGGAGCAGGCGAGGCGGTGTCGCCGGTCACCCGGTGGTCCGTGGCGGACATTGCGGCGCCCTTTCCGATGTGCCAAGAGGCGGTGGTCGTCGTGCAGGGTTCAGCGCGGAGACGGAGGGGGTGGACTCGGCGCTGTTGACGTCGTCGCCGAGGGCGACCGCCAGATGGGTCGTGGCCGCGACCAGGGTCAAGCTGCCGACATGGGTGTAGTTGGGCGCGTGGCACTCGACGCCGTTGCAGCCCCTTCGATCAATAGGCATTCGGAGTGGATCCACCTCTTTGCTCTCGTTGGAAAAATGCCGATCTGAGCGCTGACTGTGCATTCTGACTGTGGTACGACGCTCAATGTGCCGAATAAGTGATGAGTTACTTTTCTGTATGCGCGGACAGGCCGAGGTGCCCGGAGGACTTCGTTGACCGAGCCGGTCAGGTGACCGTTGAGTGTGGTTCGCCGAGCAATGGTTCCTGAGAACCGCCGCTGGTCCGGAGTTCTAGCGGCACCCTCAGGGGTCGGCAGCGCGCTGCTGGGCCGGGTGGCCGGCGGTGTGGGAGCCGCAGCTGCGCTGTGAGGCGATAAACGGACACCAGAGGGCTTTCTGGCGAGATTGAACCGTAAGAAGCAGGGGCGCTGTCCGGGTTCGGGTCGCCGTAGCGGCGTCCTGAAGTATCACCCTTCCCTGGTCGAGTCGGACGACCTGCCGTCTGCGAGCAGCCGGCCTTGATCAAGATCGAGATGATCAACAGGTAGGGACGGGCCGTCTGATGTGAAGGTTTACTGAAATTTTTGTGATGCAAGTCACAGTTGCTTGAATGCGGGTATCGACCTGCCGTCATCGGTGTTGATTGACATCCCTTCTGTGCCTGGATGCCTGTTTGTCCTATTTTCCAGGTTTGGTGCAGGTGTTGCGGGAGGCCGGAGGGCGCTCTGGGGGACCATTGACAAGCTTTGTTTCGCCCGGCTAGCTTCCCGATGATCATCAAGGGTTGTTAACAGCTGCGACATCCACGCTTCTGCTTGCGTGTCCAACTGTCCAGGACGTGTAAGGAGATGCGGCGAATGTTGTGCTGGGTTGACGGTCGTGATCGGGGTCGGCCCCGGTTGCGAGCGGTGGGATCCGTATTGGCCCTGCTGGCGGGACTTCTTGCGGTGGACGCCGATCCCCATGCGGCATCTGCGGCGGCGGCCACCAAGCCGGACGGCCGTACCGAGGCCGGCGCGTCTCGGATCGCCCGGGACACCGGCCAGGCGGTGGAGGTGACCGGACTGCGTTCGGAGACCTCGCAGACATGGGCCAATCCGAACGGCACGTTCACCACCGAGAAGTTCGCCACCCCCCAGCGTGTGAGGCGGTCGGACGGCTCGTGGACGCCGGTCGACGTGGATCTCGAACGGCGCGCGGACGGGACGATCGGTCCGAAGGCGTCCACGGTCGAACTCTCGTTCTCTTCCGGCGGCGCCTCGCCGCTGGTGCGGATCGCTGAGAACGGCAAGGGCATGACACTGGACTGGCCGGGGGAACTGCCGGCCCCCAAGCTCACTGGGAACGTCGCGACCTATCCCGAGGTGTTGCCGGGCGTCGACCTGCAGATGCGCGCCGGTGTGTCCGGTTACCGGTCGGTGCTGGTGGTGAAGACCCCGCAGGCTGCGGCGAATCCCGGCTTGAAGAAGATCGAGCTGAGCTTGAAGGGGCAGGACGTCAAGGTCAAGGAGACCCCTGACGGCGGTGTCGAGGCCACCGACGCCTCCGGTGGAGCGGTCCTGCTCGGACAGCGGTCGGCCATGTGGGACTCCTCGGGAGAGGCGAAGGCCGGGCCGGACGTGATCGATGTCTCTGGCAGCGACGGTGACCGCTCGGCGGCGCCCAAGCCCGGAGACCGGAGCGCCGATCTCGATATCGAGGTGGACAAGGACACCCTGACGGTCATCCCCGATCAGAGGATGCTGACCGACCCGGCCACGCGCTTCCCCGTCTTCGTGGATCCTCCGATCGAACGGGGAATGGAGCGAACCACCTGGACATGGGTCTCCAACGACCGCAACCGGCACGAGTGGCAGTGGGTCGACACCAAGGACGAGAACGGCCGTGGTGTCGGACACTGCGGCAGCAAGTCGATCGGCGGAACGACCTACTACTGCGGTCCCGGCTACGAAGCCCGTATCTACTACGCCTTCTCCAGCGACGAGTGGCGTGGCAAGACCATCCATGATGCGACGTTCCAGGCCTGGGAGACCCACGCGTTCTCGTGTCGGCAAACGCAGGTGGACCTGTGGCTGGTCGAGAAGCTGAAGAACAGTGGCAAGGACACCACCTGGAGCAGCAAGCCCGGTCACGTGGACAAGATGGGCGACCGGACGATCTCGCTGGGCAACGAGAAGTACTGCAAGGGCCAGAAGGACGACGACGGGAACGACAAGGGAGACAACGGCTGGGTCAAGTTCAACGACAGCCCCAACGAGTCGAACGAGAACCTGACCGCCACTGTGCAGAAGGCCGTCGACGGCTGGAACGACATCACGCTGGAGGTCAAGGCCGCCGACGAAGGCGACGCCGAAGGCTGGAAGCGGTTCCGTGCGGACGGCAGGCTGCTGATCAGCTATAACACCAAGCCGGACACGCCGACGGGGCTGAGCATCTCCGACCTGGGCAAACCCTGCACGGGCCCGGGGCAGACGTTCATCAATGACCCGTCGATCGAGCTGACCGCCACGGCCAAGGACCGGGACGGGCAGCCATTGACGACCACCTTCCAGTACGGATGGGGCGCCCGGCCCAAGTGGGACCCGGCGCAGAAGAAGATGGTGGCGCCGCCGGAGACGACCAAGTGGCTGGTGGCCACCCCGAAAGAAGGCGGCAAGTTCACCAAGGCACTCGGTCCGCTGACCGACGGCAACTACTGGTACGCGGCCTACTCCTACGACGAGGTCGCCTGGAGCCCCCTGTCACAGGTGTGCGAGTTCACCCTCGACCACACCAAGCCGGCCAACCCCACGATCACTTCGGACCCCGCCAAGCCGGGACGTTATGTGCTCAGCACACCCGGCGACAGCACCATCGACCATTACGAGTGGGCGCTGGACAGCGAGCAGACCTTCAAGCGCGCAACGGTCGAAGGCGGCCGTCACTATGTGGACGTTCTCACCGGTCGCACCGGTTTCTTCACTCTGTATGTCCAGAGTGTCGACCGCGCGAACAACAAGAGTTGGGGACGCGCACAAAAGTTCTTCGAGGTGCCGCGACGGCAGTGCGTGGAAGGATCGCCTGACTGCCCGGTGTCCAACGGCTGGTGGAAGCTGGACAAGGGGACCGCGGACGAGGGCAGGGACGTTTCCACTGACGCCGCTCCCTTGCACCCGCTCACCTTCGCCCCGAATGTCACCTCGACCGACGGCAAGAACGGAACGGCGGTTCGCCTGCCCGGCTCCGGGTCTTACGCCCAAACCGGCGACTTCCCGCAGGTGCGTACCGACAAGAGCTTCTCGGTATCGGCCTGGGTGCGACTTCCGGATGCCCCCAGACAGGGGACGGTGGTCAGCAAAGGCGGCGCCGAACGACTCGGATTCCAGCTCGGCTACCGCTCTGACCAGCGTCGCTGGTATTTCGCCGGAGACCAGCCGAACGAGGGCGAGTCGTCGTGGAAGCCGGTATGGGCTCGGGATGACTCGGCCGTCCCAGGAAAGTGGACGCACCTGGTCGGTGTGTACGACGCCACGAATGAGAAGCTGCGTCTCTTCGTGGACGGTTTAGAGGCCGGAGGAGCGGCGGACTACGAGGTCCCCGGAAATGCCCCTGGATCACTCCAGATCGGCCGCGGCTGGTGGAACAGAGCTTTCTCCGACTACCTCGTCGGCGATGTGGACGACGTCCGGATCTTCCAGAAAGCACTTAACTCCGGGGAAATCGACGATCTGTTCATGAAGGTGAACGGATAACAGTCCTCCTGTGAGCCGGGATGCACACCGTGCATCCCGGCCAGCTTCTCCTGCCCTCCATCGGACAACCGCCTTCGGTAACCCCGCGGGCAAACCAGAAGAAGGAACGCCATGCACGTGGGTCGTCAAGGCCGCCGGATCGCATTACGCCACATGCCGAAGGTCTCAGTCGTCGTGGCCGCAGTTCTGGGCGTGACGTTGCTGCCGGCCTTGCCGGCCGATGCCACGCCCAAGTGGCGGGACCAGCGTCCCGCGACACAGAAGATGAAGTCGGTCCCGGTGAACCGGGTTCCGGCCAAGGCGGTGGCGGCGGGCCCGGCCGACGCGGCCGCCCGCCGTCCGCTGGCCAAGGGAGCATGGCCCAAGCCCGGATCGGCGGTCGTCGATATGGCGGCGGCTCCGACCAAGAAGCCGGCCCAGACCGACCCCAAGCAGCGCACCGCCCCTACGGTCCCGAAGACCAAGCCCAAGCCCGCTCAGGCGGGTTCGCTCCCGGTGACCTTGACGCCGCTCTCGACGGCGGGGCTACGGAACAGCGCTCCACAGGACGCGCCGTCCAGAGTCAAGGTCGAGGTCCTGGACCGCGCCACCACCGATCGCGCCGGGGTGCCCGGTGTGCTGGTCCGGCTGACCGCGTTGCAGAAGACCGCCCCTGAAAACAAGACCCCTCAAGGCGCCCCTTCCACGCAGACCCCCGCCTCCACGGGGCCGGTCGAGGTGAGGCTGGACTACAAAGAGTTCGCCCACGCCTACGGTGGGGACTACGGATCGCGCCTCCGCCTGGTGACGCTGCCGGAATGTGCGCTGACCACCCCGGACCGCAAGGATTGCCAGACCCAGATCCCGGTCCGCGGCGCCCGCAACGACGCCCAGGCCCAACAGTTGGTCGGGCAGGTCGGGGCCGGGGCCGCGCCGGTCCTGCTCGCGGCCGCGCCCGGCGCCTCGGGCCCTTCCGGTGACTACTCGGCGACGTCGTTGTCACCGTCGGCCAAGTGGCAGGTGGCAGCGCAGTCGGGCAGCTTCTCTTGGAACTACCCCCTGCGGGTGCCGCCCGCGCTGGGCGGCCCTTCCCCGGAGTTGTCCCTGCAGTACAACTCCGGTGGCGTGGACGGCCGGGTCGCTTCGACCAACAACCAGCCCTCCTGGGTCGGCGAAGGCTTCGAGATGGCGCCCGGGTTCATCGAGCGCAAGTACCAGTCGTGCACCGACGACGGGCACGACGACGACGATGACGACGGCAAGGGCGCCAAGAGCGACCAGTGCTGGGGCACCGACAACGCCACGATGTCGTTCGGCGGCCGCGCCGGCGAGCTGGTCAAGAAATCCGGCAACGAGTGGCGGCTGAAGACCGACGACGGCACCAAGATCGAGCACAAGTTCGACGGGTTCAACGACGACGAGAACAAGGAGTACTGGGTCGTCACCACCACCAACGGCATCCGGTACTACTTCGGCCGCGGCCAGCGGTCGGCCACCGACACCACCAAGCTGAACTCGGCCTGGACCGCCCCGGTCTTCGGTGACGACGAAGGCGAGCCATGCCACGACAGCACCTTCGCCAGTTCCTTCTGCAACCAGGCATGGCGATGGAACCTGGACTACGTCGTCGACGCGCACGGCAACTCGATGACCTACTTCTACAAGACCGAGCTCAACAAGTACGGCCGCAACGAGAACGACAAGGTCGACTCCTACACCCGCGGCGGCTGGCTGGACCACGTCGACTACGGCGAGCGCGAGGGTGAGGAGACCGCCACTCCGCCGGCACGAGTCCGCTTCGACGTGGCCGAGCGGTGCTTCAAGTCCGGCACCATCACCTGCGGCGACACCGAACTGAAGAAGGCCACCAAGGACAACTGGCCGGACGTCCCCTACGACCGCATCTGCACGGCCAAGGACGAGAACACCCCCGACCCCGACGCCGGCGACCCCGACGAGGCCAAGGGCTGCAAGTTCGTCCAGGGCCCGGCCTTCTTCACTCGCAAGATGCTGTCGGCGGTCAACACCGAGGTATGGGACCCGGCCGCCAAGAAGTACCTGCCGGTGGACACCTGGACGCTGACCCACAGCTTCCCCGACCCCGGGGACGGCTCCAGCCCGGCGCTGTGGCTGGAGAAGATCGCCCACACCGGCAAGGCGTCCGGCGCGGGTGTCCAGGGCGGTGCGCTGGACCTTCCGGACGTCACTTTCAAACGCGTTCAGCACGCCAACCGGGTCGCCTCCGTCGCCGACTCACGACTGAAGCTGAACAAGTACCGCATCCAGTCGGTCCTGTCGGAATCCGGCGGGCAGATCTCGGTGAACTACTCCGACCCCAGCCCCGAGTGCACCCCCGACAAGGTCAAGGACGCCGGCGCTCCCAGCAACACCCGGCTGTGCTATCCGGCCTACTGGTCGCCCGAAGGAGCGCAGGAGCCCTTCCGGGACTGGTTCCACAAATACGTGGTCACGTCGGTGGTGGAGGACGGAAGGACCGGCGGCGGCGAGGCCGTCGAAACCCACTACAAGTACCTGGACGATCCCGCCTGGCATTACGACACCGGCGAACTGGTCAAGAAGAAGAACCGCACCTGGAGCCAGTACCGCGGATTCGGCCGCGTCCAGATCCGCAAGGGCGTGCCTGACAAGCCCCAACAGGTCACCGAGTTCACCTACCTGCGCGGCATGCACGGCGACCGGCTCGACAAGGACGCCAAGGAACGCCGCGACGTCAAGGTCACTCCGACCGAGGGCGGACCCGCCGGTGGCGTGCCCGACTACGACCGGTGGCAGGGCTACCAGCTCGAACAGATCACCTACAACGGCAACCAGGAGATCTCCGGATCGGTCACGATCCCCTGGATCTCCGAGGTCACGGCCGAGGACTCCGATGACAAGGCCTACCTGGTCGGCACCGCCAAGACGCTCAACCGGACGGTGCTGTTCGACCAGGCCGGCAAGCAGACCGGAGTCCGCCGGGCGCAGGTGACCAACACCTTCGACGACTACGGGATGATCGACCACAGTTCCGACGAGGGCGAGGTCGGCAAGCCCGACGACGAGACCTGCACCGACTACACCTACGCCCGCAACACCGGCAAGGGACTGCTCACCCTCGTCAGTCGGGTGGAGACGCTCAACAAGCTCTGCGGGGACGGCGGCATCGAGCGCCCCAAGAACGTGATCTCCGATGTGAAGACCACGTACAACGGCGTCGGCGATGCGACCAAGACCGAGAAGATGAAGGAGTACGACGGCTCCACGCCGAAGTACATCGCCACCGCGACCGTCGGCTACGACAAGTACGGCCGGGTGACCTCCTCCACCGACGCCCAGGACAACACGACCACCACGGCCTACATCCCGGCCGCGGGCGGCCCCGTCACCGGGATGAGCGTCACCAACCCCCTGGGCCACAAGGTCACCTCGACGGTGCAGCCCGCCTGGGGCCTGGTCACCGGCTCGGTCGACGCCAACAACAAGAAGACGACCCTGGCCTACGACGCGCTCGGCCGCCGCACCAAGGTCTGGCTGCCGGGCCGCGCCACCACGGCCTCACCGAACCTGGCCTACGACTACCTGATCCGCCAGAACGACCCGGTCGTCATCACCACCCGCAAGCTCAAGCCCAATGGCAACACCGACGTCAGCTACGAGCTGATGGACGGGCTGCTGCGCAAGCGCCAGTCCCAAAGTGCAGGAGCCGGTGCGGCTGGCGGGCGGGTGATGAGCGAGACTCGTTACGACAGCCGCGGTCTGGTGGTCCAGGAAAACGGTCCATTCTGGAACAAGGACGCTCCTGGCACGTCCCTGATGACCGTCTCTGAAGGTGACCTGCCCACCCAGAGCCGCAACGAGTACGACGCCGCTGGCCGACTGATTGCTCAGGCATTCCGAGCCTACGCTAACGAGCAATGGCGCGTTACCACTACCTACGCTGGCGATCGCATTCACGTGGATCCGCCTAAGGGCACCACTCCGACCACCACGGTCACCAATGTGCAGGGCCAGACCGCCGAACTGTGGCAGTACAAGGGCTCCGCGCCTGTCGGCGAACACGATACGACTCGTTACACCTACAACAAGGGCGGCCAGATCTCCACGGTCACGGACGCGATGAACAACGTCTGGACCTACGAGTACGACGCTCTGGGCCGCCTGGGCAAGACCAAGGATCCCGACAAGGGCGAGTCGACGATCTTTTATAACGACCTTGGCCAGATCACTTCGACGCACGACGCCGAAGGGCGAGCGCTTTACTACTCCTACGACAACCTCGGCCGCAAGACTCAATTGCGCAAGGATGCAATCGACGGAACGCTACTGGCCTCATGGGCGTACGACACAATTGCCAAGGGGCAGGCGGCCTCCTCTACTCGCTATGTCGGTGGAGAGAAAGGGGCCAAGTACGTCCAAGCGGTCACTGGTTATGACGACGGTTACCGGCCGCTCGGCGCTACGGTCACCATTCCGTCCGTGGCCGGAGAGGAAGCACTGGCCAAATCATATTCGGTCACCTCGTCCTACAATGTTGATGGATCGCTGGCCTCCAGTAAATTGCCAGCAGCTGGCGGCCTTCCTGAAGAGACCATTCGCACCGGATATGACGCCTCCGGCCTCCCGGTCTTCACTAAAGGCGCCTCGACGTATGTGATGGAATCCAAGTACTCCAACTTTGCCGAGCCTTCCCAATACACCCTGGGATTGTCCGGCTCGGACAAATGGATGTCGCTCACCTACTCCTATGAGGACAGCACCCGCCGTCTGTCTGAAGCCAGAGTGGACCGTGAAGGAACTGGTGGGACCGCCCCTGATTCTCGCGTCTCCTACAAGTACGACGAAACCGGAAATCCACTTCGGATTGCCGACACGCCGGACGGCAAGGCCTCCACTCAGCACGACGTTCAGTGTTTCCAGTACGACTATCTTCGACGGTTGAGTGAGGCATGGGCGCAGCAGTCGGGTGCCTGTGCCGCTAAGCCGTCGCAGGCAGCCATAGGCGGTATAGCGCCGTATTGGGAATCCTTCACCTATCACCCCAACGGTTCACGTGACACGCAGACCATTCACAGCCCTGCAGGTGACACCAAACGAACCTACGCCTATCCCAAGGCCGGCGGCGCGCAACCGCACACTCTCACTGGCATAACCCAGACAGGCCCCGGCGGAACCAGCGCCGAGACCTACGCCTACGACAAGACAGGAAACACTAAGACCCGCAAGCTGGCTGGCTGGAACTCAACGCTTACCTGGGACAGCGAGGGCCGGCTGGAGAAACTTGCCGATCCGAGTAAGGGCGACACCTCCTTCCTGAACGATACAGGCGGGAACCGCCTGCTACGCCGGGACCAGAGCTCGGTCACGTTGTATCTAGGAGCAACAGAACTCCGCCTGGACAAAAAGACCAAGCAGGTAACTGGTACCCGTTACTACATTCACAATGGCAAGACCGTTGCGGTTCGAAACTCTACGGGCAAAGTCACTTTCTTGGCCGGCGACCACCACGGTACGAACGACATCGCCATCGACGCTCAGACGATGGCTGTCTCCCAGCGGCGCTTCCTGCCCTTCGGCAACCCGCGCGGTACCGTTCCTGGTAATTGGGCCACCGACAAGGGGTTCGTTGGTGGAACTCTCGACCTCTCCATGGGCCTGACCCATCTAGGTGCGCGCGAGTATGACGCCGCGACTGGCCGGTTCATTTCCGTAGACCCGGTCGTCGACCACAGCGATCCGCAGCAAATGCACGGATACGCCTACTCCTATAACAACCCCCTGGCTTTCATCGACGCGACCGGCCTCTGGAGTTGGTCGGACTTGGGGCATCTCGGCTTGGACGTCGTTGGCTATGTTCCTGTCGTCGGTGAGGCCGCGGACGTGGTTAACGGCGTCTGGTACGCCGCCGAGGGCAACTACGTCGACGCGTCCCTCTCATTCTCCTCGGCCATTCCGATTGCCGGTTACGCCGCTTCTGTCGCAAAGGGCGTGAAGACGGCGGCCAAGGCGGCGGAAGGAGCAGACACCGCAGCTACGGTCGCCAAAACAGCAGGTAATGCAACGGACGCCGGAAAAGCAATCGACAACGCAACGCCTCCTGCTGCGCCCAAACCCAACAAGCCACCGGAAAACCCGGCTCCTGCCAAGCCTAAGGAGCAGCCGAAGTCACAAGGCAAAGCCGACGACGGCGCCTCTCCGTCAGGGAGCAAGCAGGGCGCTTCGCGAGGTGGCGGCAACGCCAAAAACCGCGGCGAGAGCGATTCCGGAGGCGGCGGCTGCAGTTTCGTCCCCGATACCCGAGTGGAACTCGCAGACGGAACACACAAGCCGATCAATGAAATAAAACTTGGTGACCTGGTAACGGCCGAGGAACCGATCAGCGGGAAAAAGGGGAATCGCAGGGTCGTGGCCACGATCGTGCGGGAAGCCGAGAAGACGCTGGTTGAAGTCACGGTCGATGAAGGAAACGGCAAGAGCGGAAAACTGACCGCCACTGACAACCATCCCTTCTGGGTCGCCGAGGTGACGCCGGAGCGTTCTCACAGGCCAAATTGGCGTGAAGCCAGAGACCTCCACCCGGGCACCTGGCTGAAGACTTCGGCAGGCACATGGGTTCAGGTTGTCAAGGCTAGGTCCTGGACGGCCCGGCAACGGGTGCACAACCTCAGCATTGACGAGTTTCACACCTACCATGTCGCCGCGGGGGACGCTGATGTACTCGTTCACAACGTTGTTGCTGGCCCATGCGCGGTCACCGGTGGGCCGTATCGAGGTGCACAGCATAAAGATCTGCTGGCCAAAAAGAATGTAACCGAACGTAACCACATGCCCGCCAGTCAAGCTATTACAAAGGTCTTCGGTATACCGGAAGGGCAAGGGCTGGCGATCCAGATGGACAAGCTGGACCACCACGCAACCGAAAGTTGGGGAAGTGGTTACGCAGGTAAACTGCACCGCCATCATCAGATGTTTCTGCTGCGGAATGGTCGTCTTGATGAGGCAATCCAAATGGATATAGATAACATTCGTAATTTGTTTGGAAGCAAATACGATGCTGCGATCAATGAGATGCTCGGATATCGGCCTCAGCTTCTCAGTGCCATAGCGAAAGCGGGCCAGTACAGGGGCCCTTCGATAGTCTAGTAGTGTGCGGTGGCCGAGGTCGTCCCTCGGCCACCGCACTCGCATGCCGTCCGTCCGATCGAGGAGAGTCGAACAATGTTCATCCTGGAATGCAAACCCCCCGTAGGTGTGGGGGATATCGTGATAGGAGCCCCGCTAGAGAATGCGCGGCCTCTGCTGGAGGCATGGGGAGAGGTCAAGCGATGGGATCGCTGCGACGGAGCTGTGCTTGCTGTGCAGGTGCACGAGGCCACCGTACTCGTGCGGGCCGGCGAGTCGAATCTGATCGAAGCGGTGGAGATCGGTTGTGATGCCGCACCGAAGAAGACTCGGGTCATGTATCGCGGAATAGATATTTTCGCCAAGCCTGCTCGTGAGGTGCTTGATGCATTTCGCGCCTTGAATGTGGACATCGACGAGGACGACCCGGCAGAGCCGATAGCACCAGAACTCGTCATTTTTTTCAATCGAAATGGCGAATGTTTCGATCTGGTGGCGGAGGACGGATTCTGTCAGTATTTCACTTCGATCCTAGTGACAAATGAGCAATACTACTGACGTCTGAGGTGGGGATTTTCCGTAGCGCGGCCAGCCGGTTGTGAGCGGTATTTGGGAACCGGTTAACCATCGGTTGGCTGGGTGATCGGCGTGGCGTCGAAGAGATTGCAGGGAGCGTTCGGGCGTGACCGACGAAGCCGTCGAGTTCCGTCTGGAATGGTCCGGGGGCTTCCTCTCCCCGGACACTGCGGTCGTCGTCCTGGCGGGGGAGACCGACGACAATCCGGACTGGTTCCGCGACTACCGTGTCGATCTGCGCGCCGGTCGGGTCGAGGAGCGGTTCGAGGGCCTGAACGAGCATCCGTACGACCTTCAGCTTCTTGGAGACGGCTCCTGGCTCACCACCGACCCGTCCGGCCACCCGGTTCGCTGGTCCGAGCGATGAGCGGCACCGTTCAGGCCGAGTCCTCGTTGCAGTGGGGGAACGGGCCGTATGGCATCTGGTCGGGATGAAAAGATGGGTGTCTGGTTCCGAATGATTCTTCGTTCCGTGGTGGAAATCGGTTGTGGCAACCTGGCGCCTGCTCATCGTGAGACGCGGTGCATCTGTTCGGTCGGGGGCACGTCCGCCGATGGTAAGTAGATCATGACGAGTGTTGCAGTGCCCTATGGGTCGTTCATTTCAAAGGGTGCCGGCAGGCCTGCTGCAGGGAATTGCAGATGCTGATTGGAAATTCGCAAGCTTTGACTGTGTTATTGGCCATTGCTGCTGATTCACGCGTCACGTGGAAAGGTGTTGAGCTCGCCGGTAGAGGGATTGCTGCAAATGCTCGTAGTACTTCCTGGGTCGTCTCGGTCGGGAAGAAGACGCTGGACGGCCTCGTGCTTGGGGATCTCATCATTGAGAAGGCCGAGTTGATCGAAGCTCTGGACGATGCTTGGCGGTTGTTTGATTCTGGTGAGATCGATGCGGGGGAATTTGAGGCGCGTCTAGAGGCCTTGATCGACGGTCTTGAAAGCTGGGGAAGACCCTACCTGTAAGGTCCGGTCGTTCAGGTTGCTACGTCGGACGGGCTT
The DNA here is from genome assembly GCA_050936435.1 of Spirillospora sp. CA-253888. Lineage (GTDB taxonomy): Bacteria > Actinomycetota > Actinomycetes > Streptosporangiales > Streptosporangiaceae > Spirillospora. Next base: position 1,300,735 of record JBNJMT010000002.1, on the reverse strand, counting down.
TGCACACGGGTTGGCTCTCCGGCAGATGCCTAATTGCGGCGGAGTGCGGCATGGGCCGCGGTGAGACGTTCTTTCTCGGTGCGTTGGGAGTGGTCTCCCGATGCTTCGTCCGCCCATGCGAGCAGTCGGTGCAGGTGGGTGTCGGCCGTATCGGTGACGATGGGCGCGCTGCCGAGGGCGACTTCGCCGCTGGTCCCGTCGATGGTGACGAGGGCGCCTTCGCTGATGTTGTGGCCACCCGCTCTCACCGAGGCGTCGCCGATGACGAGATCGGCGATGCCGACGACGGCGGGTTTCCCCATCGCCCGTGCGACGACCGCGGCGTGGCTGGCCGGGCCGCCGCGCGCGGTGATGACGCCCGTGGCGGCGGCCAGTCCGCGCAGGTCGTGCGGGGACGTCTCCGGGCGCGCGAGGATGACCGGGCCGTCGGCGGCCATGCGCACCGCCGCGTCGGTCGTTGTCGCGATCCTGCCGCTCGCGACGCCGGGGCAGGCGCCGACGCCTCGACCCAGGATGTGGGCTTTCCCGGCGGCCATTCGGGGTGTGCGGGCGTGCCGCAGATGGTGTGGCGAGACCCTGAGCAGCGCTTCGTCACGGGTGATGAGCCGTTCATCGGCGAGGTCGGTCGCGAGGCGTACGGCGGCGGCCCCGACGAACCGGCCGGGTCGGGCCTGCAATAGCCAGAGTTCACCTGCCTGAAAGGTGAACTCGACGTAGCAGGCGTCGCGGTAGTGCGCCTCGATTTGGGTGAGGGCGGTGAGCAGGGCGGTCCATACGGACGGCTCCCGGTCGGCGAGTTCGTGCAGGGGCCGGGTCAGTGACCGGCCTGAGACGACGTCCTCGCCCTGGCGGCCGAACAGGACGTCGCCGAACGGGGCCTTCTCGCCGGTGTTGGGGTCGCGGCTGAAGGCGACTCCGGTGCCGCTGTGGCCGTCGCGGTTGCCGAACACCATCGCCTGCACGATCACGGCGGTGCCGAGGTCGTGCGGGATGCCGTGGAGCTCGCGGTAGGTTCTCGCGCGCGGGGCGTCCCAGGAGGAGAAGACGGTCTCGACGGCGAGCTCCAGCTGCCGGGTCGCGTTCTCCGGGAACGCTTGGCCATGTCGTTGCCGCAGTAGCTCTTCGAGTGACCGTGCTTCGTCCAGGCCGGTGGTGCCGAGAGCGGAGGCGAAGGTCGACAGGAACCGCAGTCGCGCGTCCAGCGCGAAATCCGTGTCGCCGGTCTCGGCCGCCAGACCTGCTGTGGCCTCGATCGTGAGGCCCAGGTTGAGAACGGTGTTCATCATGCCGGGCATCGACACGCTCGCCCCGGAGCGGACCGAGACGGCCAGCGGCGTTCGTGTTGCGCCAAACCGGCGGCCCGTGGCCTTCTCCAGCCCGCTCATCGCGATTGCGAGCTCCGCGTCGAGTCCGGTCGGCAGGCGTCCTTCACACAAGAAGGCGCGGCACGCTTCGGTGGTGACGACGAACCCTGGGGGAACGGGTAGTCCCAGCTGGTGGAGCGCCACCAGGCCGTGCGCCTTGGCGCCCACCGTCTCCGCTGTTTCCTCGATCTGGGGCGACAGCGGGCGGACCCATCTCATCGAGCGATTCCGAGTGTCGCCAGTAGGTCTTCGTGAAGCTCGGCCCACACCGTGTGGTACGACGCGATGTCGTCGACCAGGTACTCCATCCGACCTGCAGTGGCACGGGCAAGGGCGAGGGCGAGACGGTCCCGGTAGCGGGCGAAGCGGGGCAGCGCCGCCGCCAGTTCGGCGCAGACGGCCGCGGCCCGCCGGTCGAAGTCGGTGAACCGGTCGAGGACACGCGCGTCGTAGGCGGGGTCGCTGTGGTCATTGGCGATCATGACGCCGTCCACGGGCTTCATCTGCCAGGCCGTGCACAGGTCGAGCAGTTCCGGGTTGAGCACCATGAACGCCTCGTGCGCCGCGGTCACGGCCGGGCGGGCGCTCGCTGATTCGAGCTCGTCGGTGATCCGCTCGGCGTCCGCGACACGGCCCGCGTTCGTCAGCCCCCACGCGCCGAACGCGCCGGGGGAGCGGACGACCAGGCCGGCGACCGCGAGGTCGATCAGCTCAGACTCGACGTCGGACTCGTCCATGCGCGTGGCCGCGGCCACGCGGGCGATACCTGAGTGGCCGCCGCAGCGCAGGGCGTGGAGCACCAGGAGGTCGCTGCCGGCCAAGGGGGATTCGGACGTGTTCATCGCTCCTGCTTCTCATGGCCATGCACGGTCGCGACCGCATGGGCGGCGCCCCGTCCGCGGGCTCGGGCGACGATCACGCCGTCCCGGACCCGCGCGGCGGCTTCGGTGTCGTCGTCGATGGGGGACAGGCCGACGGCGGGCGGCGTCACGGCCGCGTCGTCGATGACCAGCCGCAAGCGCCGCCAGGTCTCGGCGGGGAACACGCGGCGCAGGCAGGAGACGAGGTCGGCGACCCTGAGCCGCACGAGATTGCCGGTCTCGGCGGGGTCGCCGGTGACGACGACCGTGACCTGTTCGCCGGGCCGGGCGGCGCGGACGGCCTCCTCGGCCGCCTCCAGGCGATGCGCGCCCAGCACCGTCACGAGGCCGTCGCCGCCGAGGTCGATCTGGTCGCCGGTGATGAGGTCCGTCAGCCCCGTCGGCGGCGTCCACGCGTCTTGGCACTGTTCGGCGGGCTTGATGAAGGGCAGGTAGGGCGGGGCCCAGGTGTCGTCGAGGGGCAGGTCCGCGAGGTGTTCGCAGGCGCGGGCCCGGTCGAAGGGGTCGCCGAAGCCCGGCGCCATCTCGGCGAGCAAGGCGGAACCGCCCAGCACCGTCAGCGCCACCTCGGCGAGCCGGACGCGGCGCGGCGCGGAACCGTGCGGTCCGCAGGACTCCAGGCCCATGGCGAGCAGCAACGCCTCCAATCGGACGGTCTGCGCCAGCACGGTGCGGCCCTGATCGTCGTCGATGACGCCCACCAGCGAACGCAGCCGCAGGCGGCCGCCCGGCGCGGTGTCGTCGGTGAGCGGCAACCGTTCCAGCCACGTGCGGGCGAACGAGCCGAGCGCGTCGCCGAGGGACGTCGGCGGGTCTGCGGGCTCGTCGATGCCGGCGCGCTGGACCATCTCGACGAGCACCGCCAGGTACAGCGCCCGCTTGCTGGGGAAGTTGGAGTACACCGCCCCCCGGGTCAGCTCCGCCCGCGCGGCGATCCGGTCGATCTTCGCCGGGGCGTAGCCGTGCTCGACGAACTCTTGCTCGGCCGCCGCCAACACCGTCGCGCGCGTGCGCGCCTGTTGCTGGACGCGCGTCAGTCGAGCCATCGCCGCTTCCTTCCCGTCAACGCCGCTTGGATACTTGCATCATCTGAATGGTAGCACCATCTCGTTAGGGTCGATCTGTTTGTTGTTCAGGGGTGGTCGTCGCGGGCCGACATGCTCCTGAACGGGTCAGGTTCGGCAGTGCGGGCGAGGCCATGGTGATCTGCATCGACGGGACCGCCGGAGTGTGCTTGCGGCACAGCGTGCATCGGCGGGTCCGACGTGGCCCGAGTCGCGCTGCGGAGTCCCATCGGGCCTGGCGCCGTACTCGGCGGAGAGAGGACGGGGCTCGGCGAGCTTGCGCTGATCGGTCGGCCGGTCCATCGAGGCGAACGGGGGCGCATTGGGTGAGAAGCGCCTTCCCGTCTCGACTTTCGACTCCAACGGCCAGGTCAGCGAATGCGCAACCTGGGCGTCTTCGACTCGGCGATGACGGTGTCCTCATCACGGACAGCGTGTAGGAGATCTCCACGCCGCCCCGATGCGCGGCCGTGTGGGCGTACTCCATGCCGATGGCGCACTCCACCTGGACCACGCCGTCCATCGCCATGTCGGGACCCGCACGGTGAAGCCGTTGATGAGGTCGGCGGCGAGGAGCCCGTCAACGGCCTCCAGGACGATGGGCGCGGGCAGGTCACCGGGCTCGTCGGGGCCCTTCGGCGGCACCGGAACGTGGTTGGGGATCCTCCGCGGCAGGGTCGCCGTTCGAGAGGGAAGAACAGACCTTTCGGGCTTGCTGGAGGAACGCCGGGTGGTCCTGGTCGGCAGCCTCAAGGGCGTTGGGTCGGCCCGCATGGAGCACCACAGGTAATGCCGCGTGAGGTTGCGAGATGCGCCGCGGCTCTTGAGTGCCTGTCGCCGGAGGGGGTGCGGTGATTCCTTGGCCGACGACGGACGGTGGTCGGGGACTGGGAGGTGGTGTCGCCTCGCCGACCGTGCGATCGGGGGTGCTCAGAACCTGCCACATGCTGTCTCAGCCGTGGAAGGGAGAGGGAGCGGGTGTCCCTGCGCGAGCGCGGCGAGGGTCGGGGCGACCCGGTCGAGGTCGGCCAGGCCCGCCGCCATGGCGGCGCTCCGCGCGGCGAATTCGGCCACCGCGCGCTGGACGCCGGGTCCTGCAGCGGCGAGCGTGTGCACGAGGTCGGCGTCGTATCTGGCAAGGCCCAACGCGCAGGGCGATCGGCCGCCTCACTCGTACTCTTCGGTCGTGCGCAGCCGTTCATGGTCCGCGCGTTCGGCGGCCGGGGGAGGCGGCGGAAGCTCACTGGCGAACTGTTGCCAGCAGGCGGCCGCCTCGGACGTGTGCCGCACGATCCGGTCCGGTTCGGGCGGAGCGGGCTAGAACTGGAGCAGGTAGCGATCTGCCTGGGGCTCGTCCACGCGCGTGTCCAGTTCGCTGCCCTCGTACATCCCTTGGGCGCAGTAGCGCACCCGGTAGTCGGTCTGCGCGAGGTCCAGATCCCAGGTGTCTTCGCCGCTCCAGAGTTCGAGGATCGTGCGGGAGGTGCGTGGGTGGAAGGAGACCTCCACGACGTCCTTCCAAGCCGGGGTCACCTTCGGTGCGCGCTCATGGACCTCGATGGTGAAGCCCACATCGCCGGTGTGCAGCCCGGTGTTCAGCCACAGGAAGCCCGGCACGGCCGCTCCGCACAGTCCTGACGTCTGGCCCGCGAACGCCTCGCTCATGTCCCGTACGCCCTCGGGACCGCTCATGACGTAGAGCTGGCTGTAGTGGACGGACACCTCCCCATCGACCGGCCGCCGCATCTTCTCTCCTCCCTTCGACTGCGGCGAAATGTTAGGGCGGGGCCCTGACGAAACGCTGTGTTAGCGAAGGCGTCGGGGCCGGACGGGGCGAGTGTCCGCGTCCCTGATCGAAGGGTCAGGCGGCGGACAGTCGTGTGTTCGCGCGGGCGAGGACGGTGTTCAGCACGCGGCCGGCGATCGCCAGTTCCTCCTCCGGTAGGTCGCCCCACAGCTCCTGGATGAGCTGGGTGATGGCGGCGCGGACCTGGGTCCACTGGGTCCTGCCCTGCTCGGTCGCCACGACGGTGCCGTCCGGTGTGGTGCGGAGCAGGTTCGCGGCCGCCAGTTCGGCGATGCGCTCGTGCGCCATGGCGCGGTCCACCTTCAAGGCGCCGGCGACCCGCTCGGCGAGCGCGTCGCCGGACAGGGGCTCTCCCCCGGCCACGGTCAAGGTCAGCGCCATCCACTGGGGCTCGGTGATGTCGGTCCCGGCCAGCAGCCGCTGCAGGATGGCGTTGAGCGCCTTTTCCGTCTGGCCGATGACCTGCGTGCCGAAGGGGAGGGGTGCGGGGTGGGCGGTGGTGGTCATGTCCGAACTCCATATCGTCTCAATTTTTTTGTTGGCCTTGCCAATGTTGGTGAGGCCAACGGTAACATGTGTCGGGGTGGGACGGTAGAGGCGGATCAACGTCTGATGGCGCGCGCTTCTTGGTTGAGCGGCGGGTGAAGTGGGCGGGCGGCGAGGGTCTCGCGGAGGCGCGTCCCCCTCCAACCGGGAAGTCCGGATACGGTGCCGAAATGAGCTTCCGGTTGGCTGCGTACGCCGTGTGCATGGAGGACGGAAGAGTGCTGCTCGTCCGCTGCGTATCACCAGCCGGCGAGAGTACCTGGTCCCTTCCCGGCGGCGGGGTCGAGCACGGGGAGGACCCGTTCCACGCCGTGATCCGTGAGGTCGCCGAGGAGACCGGCTGCGACGCGGCGATCGAGCGCCTGCTGGGCGTGGACTCAAGAGTGGTGCCCGCGGCCGAACGCAACGTGCCCGGCCCGCTCCCGCACCAGAACGTCGGCGTCTTCTACCGGGTCAGGATCACCGGCGGCGACCTGCGGCCCGAACCGAACGGCGCGACCGCCGAGGCGGTCTGGACGCCGATTCCCGACGTCGCCCGCCTCCGGCGGTCATCGCTGGTCGACGTCGGCCTCACCTTGGCCCGGACCCTTCCGCCGAGCGGCCATGTCGCTCCCGTTCCGGTCGGTGGCCTGATCCAGCATTGAGGCCGGGGCTCATGCGGCGAGTCGGTGGTGGCAGGCCGAAGAGACAAGGTCAGGTGCTTGTCGTGGCTGAAGTCAAAGGGTCGCCACTGTTCGGCGATCGCGCTCATGGTCGCCGGAGCTCCCCTCGTCCGGTGCCGCCCGTCGGTGGAGGGGCCGGAGCGCACCCCATGACCTGGACGGTGTGATCCGCGCGAGGGGGGAGTCGGACGCCCCTTGTGCCGGTACCCGCGAAGATCGGATCAAGGCCCCCTTGACGATGCCCGCGGCAAGGGCGCGCAGTGGCCCTCCGGCCGTACTCGCCGCCCCTGTGGCTGGTCGTCAGGGTGACGGTGCCGCTTCTGGCGCTGTCCTGGACCTGGCTCCTTCCGGTTCGCCATCGCTGGTCGCCCGCTTCCGGGTGGGCTTCGCCGTTTCCTCCGGACTACTCGTGCAGTAGAGTACTCAAAAAGTTGATTAGTAAGGTGGGTGCTCGGGATGCAGGGGTTCTCCTCCGGATCGGCGGTCCGGTGAGCTACCGCAGGTACGTGGCGCTCGGCGACTCCCAGACCGAGGGCCTCAACGACGGCGACGAGGTCCTCGGATACCGAGGGTGGGCCGACCGTCTCGCCGAGCACCTCGCGCAGGTCGAGCCGGAGCTGCTGTACGCCAACCTCGCGGTGCGGGGGAAGCGCGCGGCCCAGGTCCGTGCGGAGCAGCTTGAGGCGGCGCTCGCGCTGGAGCCCGACCTCGCGACGGTCATGGCGGGGATGAACGACCTGGTCCGACCCGGCTTCGACCCGGAGGCCACGGCGGGGGAGCTGGAGGCGATGTTCGCGGCGCTGACCGGCGCGGGCGCCCGCGTGCTCACCTTCACCTTCCCCGACATCGGCGCCATCGCGCCGCTGGTGCGCAGGCTGCGGCCCCGGGTGGTGGACTTCAACGCGCGGATCCGCACCGCGGCGGCCCGGCACGGCGTCCTGGTCGTGGACGCCGAGACCTTCGAGGTGACCGTCGACTCCCGGTTGTGGAGCGCCGACCGCATCCACGCCACCCCGCTCGGGCACACCCTGATGGCCGCAGCCGCCGCCCACACCCTCGGCCTGTCGGCCGACGACGACTGGAGCCGGCCCCTGCCCCTGCTGCCCCCGGTGCCGTGGTGGCGGGTGGCGACGACGGAGGCGGTCTGGGCCGGGTCGTTCCTCGGCCCCTGGGCGATGCGGCGACTGCGGGGCCGCTCCTCGGGGGACGGCCGTGTCGCCAAGCAGCCGACGCTCCTGCCGGTGCGGCCGCGATGACCGGTCCGTTCTAGGGAGCGTGCTCGCGGCCCAGGAGTTGGCGGGCCACGACCATGCGCGTGGCGCCTGCGGTGCCGTCGGCCAGTTCGGTGCCGATGAGGTCGCGGAGGCGGCGCGCGAGGGGGAGGTCTTCGGACCAGGCGTGGTGGCCGAAGGTCAGGAGGGCCTGGTGGGCGGCGTCCACGGCGGCCTTGGGGGCCCACCACTTGGCCATGTTGGCCTCCTTGCGGTGGTCGAGGCCGGCGTCCTTGCGCCAGAGGGCCTCGTAGGCGAGGAGGCGGGCCATGTGCAGGGCGGTGGCGTGCTCGGCCAGCGGGAACGCGACGCCCTGGTACGTCCCGATGGGGCGGCCGAAGGTCTCCCGGACGCGGGCGTGGTCGATGGCCTCGCGCAGGGAGGCCGACGCGGCGCCCACGGCCATCAGGGCGATGAGGGCCCGCGAGTAGTCGAACCCCCGCATCACCTGGACGAAGCCCAGGCCGGGGCCGCCGATGACGTTGTCCGATGTGACGCTCACGCCGTCGAATATGAGGGTGGATCGTCCTCCTGCGCGGCTTCCCAGGTCGTTCAGGGGTGTGCGAGTGATCCCGGGTGCGTCCAGAGGGGTGAAGAAGGCGGTGACGCCTCGGGCTCCGGGTCCGCCGGTGCGGGCGAACACCACGCCGTGCGTCGCGTAGGCGCCGAGCATGGTGGAGGTCTTCACTCCGTGCAGCACCCAGCCTGACGCCGATTCCTCCGCGCGCATCTCCACGCTCGCCGCGTCCGTTCCGTGGTCGGGTTCGGTCAGGCAGAGAGCTAGTACGGATTCGCCGGCGGCGACGGCGGGCAGCCATTCCCGGCACTGCTCGGGAGTCGCGTTGTTGTCCAGGATCGCGCCGATCAGCGCCGCGTTCAGCACGGCGTAGCACGGCGTCAGGTCGCCCGCCGCCAGTTCCTCCAGCGCGATGCCCAGGCTCACCGAGTCCGCGCCGCGTCCGCCGTAGGCCGTGGGCACGCCCAATGCGAACAGCTCCTGCTCAGCCAGCTCGGCGAACAGGCCGTCCCGGAAGCGGCCCGTGCGGTCGGCCTCGGCGGCCAGCGGGGCCATCCGTTCGGCGGTGAACTCCCGGATCCGCTTGGCCAGGGCCTCCTGGTCGGGGGAGAACGCGAAGTCCATGGGTCTCCTCAGCCTTCGCCGCGCAGCCGCTCGCGGACGACGAACTTCTGGATCTTGCCGGAGGGGGTCTTGGGCAGGGCGTCGGCGAACTCCAACCGTTCGGGCCAGTACTGCTTGGCCATCCCCAGCTCGGCCAGGTGCGCCTGGAGGTCGGCGAGGCTCGGTCGCGAGCCGGGGCAGACCAGCACCGCGCAGGCCCGCTCGCCCAGCCGCTCGTCGGGGTAGCCGACCACCGCGACGTCCCGGACGTCGGGATGGCGCAGCAGGGCCGCCTCGACCTCCACGACCGGGATCTTCTCCGCGCCCCGGGAGATGAGGTCCTTCACGCGTCCGGCGATGCGGATGCCGCCGTGCCCGTCGTCGCGCGCGAGGTCGCCGGTGTCGAACCACCCGTCCGGCGTCAGCGACTCCGCGTACACCTCGGGGCGGCGGAAGTAGCCGAGGCACTGGCTCGCGCCCCGGACCTGGAGCGCCCCAACGCCGTTCGCGTCGGCGCCCGAGACGCGCACCTCCATCCCAGGGACGGGCGTGCCGTCGCTCTCGGCCGCGCGCATCGGTGGGTCCTCCGGCCGGGTGATCGTCACGCAGCCGTTCTCGGTCATGCCCCACAGGGCGTACAGGCGGCAGCCCAGGACCTCGCGGGCCTGCTCGACCACCACCGGCGGGATCGGCGCGCTGCCCGTGGCGAATACGCCGAGCCGCGACAGGTCGCGCGGCGTGCGGCGCTGCGCCTCGATGAGGTCGGCCAGGAACGTCGGAGCGCCCATGAAGAAGCCGACGCGCTCCTCTTCGAGGATCCGCAGCATCGCGTCGGCGTCCCAGGAGTCGACCTGGACCGAGGTCGCCCCGAGCAGCAGCGGCATGAGGAAGTTCCAGGTGAAGCCCGCTTGGTGGGTGGTCGGCGAGCCCATCGCCGTCACCGTGTCGCCGGTCAGGTGCAGCACGTCCGCCTGCGCCCTGTTCATGGCGTACAGGGTGTTGTGGGAGTGGACGACGCCCTTGGGCTCCCCGGTCGTGCCCGACGTGAAGATGACCTGGAAGGCGTCGTCGGGTCCGGCCGCCGCGTCCGCCGGGACGGGCGTCCGGTCCCCGTGGAGCAGGTCGCGGTCGAAGTCCAGGACGCCGGGCCCGCCGTCCCCGGGGGCGCCGACCAGCACGCGGTGCCGCAGGCCGGGCAGCTCGGCGGCGATCTCGGCCGCCATGTCCCCGTAGGAGAAGCCGCGCCACTCGGCCGCCGCGACGTAGACGGGGCTGCCGGTCAGCCGCAGCGCGAACTCCACCTCGCGGCGGCGCATGATCGGCACGATCGGGCCGATCGCGGCGCCGATCCGCGCGCACGCGAGGGTGAGGGCGACGAAGCGCCAGCCGTTGGGCAGCTGGGCGGCGACCACGTCGCCTCGGCGCACCCCGATCGCGGCCAGGCCCGCGGCCAGCCGCTCGACGGTGTCGGCGAGCTCGGCCCACGTCAGCGTCTCGCGGGGGCCGCCGGCGACGTGCCGGCTGACGAGCGCGGTCCGGTCGGGGGTGGCGAGGGCCGCTCGCCGCAGGTCGTCCAGGAAGGTCTCGTCGCGCCACCAGCCGGAGGCGCGCCAGGCGTCGGCGTCCGCAGACGGAAGGGTCGGCATGCCCGCATCCTGCGAGGCGGCCGGGGAGCGCGGAAACCTCCCGGCGTCGACAACATGTGGACACCCGTGCGCGCCCGTGTAATGCCACCATGGACGCGGGCGTCAACGCGGCGTTGAGATCCGTCCCTGTCGTGTGGATGTGCGGAGACCGGCGGTGTCCTTAGCTGAGATCGGCTTGAGCTGAACCCGGCAGAAGGGACACGCATGTCCATCGACCATGCAGCGCAGCGAGTCGCCCTGGCGGACCCCGTCCTCGACCGCCGCACGCCCGGTGAGGAGTTCGCCTGGGCCGTGGCGGGGGCGCCGCAGGGCACCGACGTCGTGGTGCCGTTCCGGGTCGCGCTTCCCCAGTCGTTCCCGCTGTTCGTCACGCGTCCGCGCTACGCGGTGCGCCATCTGCTGAAGACGGCGACGGTGCCCGACCGCGCCGTCCCGTACGTGCACGAGGCGCCGCCGCCCGGCCCCGCGCAGGCGGGCACGACGTACGCGACGGTGCCGGAGGCGGGCTTCACCTCGTCGATCCGGTCGGCGGCCCTGACCGACCTGACCGTCACCGTCCCCCTGCCCAAGGGCCTGCTGGACGAGCCGTCGCTGCTGGCGGCCTTCATCGACTACCGCGTCCTGGTGCGCCTGTCGGCGGTGGAGAACGAGGCGCTTCTGCACGGCACACCGGACGGGGTCATCGAGGGCCTGCTGACGCTCCCGCAGGCACGCCGGGGGTCGCTGGCCGGCGACCTCGGCGACGCGCTGACCACGGCCGCCGCCGAGGTGGAGACGACGGGCGGCTCCTGCGACGGCATGGTCGTCCACCCCGCCGTCTACTGGCGGCTCGTCCGCGAAGGGCTGCTGGGTCCGCTCAACGCGGCCGGGATCACGGTGTCGCGCACGCGGATGATCGCGGCGGACCAGGTGCTTCTGGGCGACTTCAAGGCCGCCGTCACCCTGCTCGACCCGGGCGTGGGGTCGCTCGTCCTGCACCAGGGAGCCGGTCCCGACGGGGCCGACACCGTGGAGGCGCGCACCCGCAGCGGCCTGGCCCTGCACCTGCCCCAGCACTTCGTCCTGCTGGCCGATGACTGACGCGCCCGTCCGCGTCCTGTACATCACGGGATGGCTGCGCACGGGCAGCACGCTGCTCGGCAACGTCCTCAACGAGCTGCCCGGAGTCCTGCACGCTGGGGAGCTGCACTACCTGTGGCGCAACGGCGTCCTGCGCACCGGCACCAACACGCTGTGCGGGTGCGGCAAGGACCTGGCCGACTGCCCCCTCTGGTCGGCCGTCGCGGCCGAGCAGGACCCCGGCACGGCCCGCCGCATGGAGACCTGGCAGCAGACCCTGTTCCGCACCCGTCACACCAGGCGCCGCCTGGCCGAAGCCCGGGGTGGGCGGGCTCCTGCCCTTGGGGTGCGCGAAGCACTCGACCAGATGGTCGGCCTCTACGAGACCGTGGCGCGGCACAGCGAAGCCCGCACCATCGTGGACGGCTCGAAATATCCGGCCGAGCCTGCGGCGCTGCTGGGACGACCCGAGATCGACCTCCGGATCGTCCACCTCGTCCGCGACCCTCGCGCCATCGCCTACTCCTACCGCAAGAGCAAGGACTACATCGACCCGCGCACCCCGACCGACAGCACCCGGCACTGGACCGCCGCCAACGCCGCGTCCGAGCTGGCCGGCCGCGCCGCCGCGGGCCGCTACCTGCGCGTCCGCCACGAGGACCTTGCCGCCGAGCCGCGCGCGACGCTCGCCCGGGTCATGGCGTTCGCCGGGCTGCCGGGCGACCCGCCCGTGACCGCCGACGGCACCGCCGTCCTCGGCGCCAACCACACCGTCACCGGCAACCCCGACCGGCTGCGGCGCGGACCGGTCGCGATCCGGCCGGACGACGCTTGGCGAAAGGGGCTGGCGCCGAGCGACGCGGCGGTCGCCACCGCCCTCGCCGGGCCGCTGCTGCGCCGCTACCGCTACCCGCTGCGGCCCTGACCGGCGGGGCCGCCGGACACACCGACGACGGCGCGCCGACCGCGCGCGAGAGGGAGGACAAGCCATGGACCTCGGACTCACCGGCCGGGTCGCTCTGGTGGCCGGGGCGAGCAGCGGGCTCGGGCTCGCCGTCGCCCGCACCCTGGCCGCCGAAGGCGCGCACGTGGCGATCTGCGCCCGCGAACCCGACCGGCTCGCCCGCGCGCACGCCGAGATCGACGCCTGCGGCCCCGGCCGCGTCACCAGCGCCTCGGTCGACCTCACCGACGACGACGCGGTCTCCGCGTGGGTGCGGGACAGCGCCGCCGAGCTGGGCGCGCTGCACATCGTGGTGACCAACTCCGGTGGAGTCCCGCACGGGCCGGTCGACGCCTTCGACACCGGCGTCTACCGGGAGGCGCTCGCCGGCAACACCGTGCCGCACGTCGCCCTGACGCTGGCGGCGCTGCCGTTCCTGACGCGGGCGGGCTGGGGCCGCATCGTGATGATCACCTCGGAGGCGGTCCGGCAGCCGCTCGCCGACACCGCGCTGTCGGCGGTGGCGCGGCTGGGCGTGCTCGGCTTCGCCAAGGGGCTGGTGCAGTCGCTCGGGGCGCAGGGCGTGACGGTGAACGTGCTGGCCCCCGGCTTCCACCGCACCCCGGCGCTGGACGCGCAGTTCGGCGAGGACGTCGAGCAGGCCGTGGCGGAGGTCGCCGAGGGGCTGCCGCTGGGCCGGGTCGGGCGGGCCGAGGACTTCGGCGCGCTCGCGGCGTTCCTGGCCAGCGAGCAGGCGTCGTTCGTCACCGGGACCGTGCTGCTCGCCGACGGCGGCAACACCCGCGGGCTGGGCTGATGGAGCGGCTGCCCCGGGACACGCCGCCGGACGACCCGCCCGCCGCCCCCGGGACCGCCTGGTGGAAGGTGTTCGCCGGGCTGCTCGCCGCCCTGTTCACCACGTTCGCGGCGTTCGGCGCCGTGGTGCCGGTGCTGCCGCGCCTGGTGGTGGGGGAGCACGGCGGGTCCCCGTTCGTCGTCGGCGCGGCGTTCACCTGCACCGCCGTGGTCGCGTTGCTCGCCCGCCCCTACGGGGGTCAGCTCGCGCAGCGGTTCGGGTGCCGGCGGGTGATGGCGGCGGGGTCGGCGATCGCCGTGGTGGTCGGCGTCCTGTACACGCTGCCGCTGGGACTGCCCGGCCTGTTCGCCGCCCGGCTGGTGATGGGGGTCGGCGAGGCGCTGCTGTTCACCGCCGGGTCGGTGTGGACGGTGCAGCTCGCGCCCGAGCACCGCCGGGGCCAGGTCGTCGGCTGGTACGGGCTGGCGATGTGGAGCGGGTTCATGGCCGGGCCCGTCCTCGGCGAAGTGCTCTACCGCATCGGCTCCTACAGTGCGGTGTGGACCGCCGCGATCGTTCTGCCCGTGGTGGCGCTGCTGGTGCTGTCCCGGCTGCCGCGCGACGCGGGCATCGGCACGGCCGTGTCCCGCCGCCTGCTGCCGCCCGCCGCGATCCTGCCGGGGCTCTCGCTGGGCGCGGGCGCGTTCGGGTACGCCGTGCTCGTCAGCTTCGGCGCGCTGGCGCTGGCCGACCGCGGCATCCCGAACGGGCCGGTGCTGCTCAGCGTGTTCAGCGCCGCGTACGTGGGGGTGCGGCTGCTGGCCGGGCGGCTGCCCGACCGGGTCGGCCCGGTCACCGTGATCGTGGTGTCCAGCGTGTGCGAGGCGGCGGGGCTGCTGCTCATCGGCTTCGCGCCGTCGTGGTGGGTCACCGCGCTGGGCGCCTTGGTCGCGGGCGGCGGGTTCACGCTGCTGTACCCGTCGCTGGCGCTCATCACGATCGACCGCGCGCCCGAGGCCGAGCGGGGCGCGGCGCTGGGCGCGGTCAGCTCCTTCTTCGACGTGTCGGTCGGCATCGCGGGGTTCGTGGGAGGCGCGGTTGCCGAGGTGAGCTACCCCGCGACGTTCGCGCTGGCGGCCCTGCTGGTGCTGGGCTCGCTGCCGCTGGTGCCGCTCGCCGCCGGTGGTGTCAGGAAGGGCTGAGCCAGTCCCGAACGGCCGCCGCCAGCACCGTCCGGGCGTGCCGGTACTCGGCGGCGTCGAGCCGTTCGTGCGGGGTGTGGTCGAGGCGGGCGTCGCCGGGCCCGTAGGCGACCATCGGCACGCCCGTCCACGTCGTGGCCAGGGTGTTCATGTCGCTGCTGCCCTTCTTCGCCAGGTGCCGGGGCGTGCTCCCCGCCGCCCGCAGCGCCCGGGTGAACGCGCGGACCAGGGCGTCCGAACGCGGCGTCGCCACCCCCGGCGTGCAGCGCTGGAACCCGGCGGTCACCGGGGCCTCGACGGCCGCGCGGACGGCGGCGCGCAGGTCGGCGGTCGCGGTGCGCGGCGGCACCCGCACGTCGATCACCGCCTCGCCGGCCTGCACGTCGCCGTGGTTGCGGGCCTCCACGCCGAGCACCGCCACGAGCGCGTCCGGGCTGAGCCGCGACACCGCCGCGCGGACGGCGGCCGCCGCGTCCACCAGCCGGTCGGCGGCGGTGCGCACGCCGCGCCCGGCGGTGTGCGCGGTGGGCTCGCGGACCGCCAGGCGGATCTTGCACAGGCCGTGGTAGCCGACGGTCAGCGCGTGCGCCCCGCTCGGCTCGCCGACGACGACCGCGTCGGCGGGGTAGCGGTCGCGGACGTGGAACGCACCGCTGGAAGTGGTCTCCTCCTGCACCGCGCCGACCACCCGGACCTGCGCGTTCGCGGGGACCTCCAGCTCGGCGAGCGTCTGGAGGTAGGCGGCCAGGCTCGCCTTGGCGTCCACGCTGCCGCGCCCGGTCAGGACCTCGCCGTGCCAGCGCGCGGGCCAGCGGTGCGGCACGGTGTCGAGGTGGCCGAGCAGCAGCAGCCGCCGGGGGCCCGTCCCGCGCGTCGCCACCAGGTTGCCCGCCTCGTCCACGGTCGCGTCGAGACCCTGGTCGGCGCACCATCCGGCGAGGAATTCGGCGAGGTCCCGCTCGTCCCCCGACACCGAGGAGATCTGCACCGATCGCGAGAGCAGTTCGAGGTGGGGGGAGGGCGCTGTGGTACGCCACAGCCGTGTCCCGGCCAGGGGCGACAGCGTGTCCTCGGCGCACACGACGACGTCGGCGGCCAGGTCGCCCAGGTCGACGTCGCCCGCGCCGGGGGCGAGCCGGACGTGGTCGGCGGCGAGGTCGCGGGCGAGGGCGAGCACGTCCGCGGCGGTCTTCGCCTCGGCCGTGACCACGTCGGCATGGTCCAGCAGGACGCCGAGGGTGCGGGCGTCCTGTCCGGCCAGCACCGACAGCCCGCGAACGCGCAGCGCCTCCGTCGGGCCGGGACGGCCGGCGACCAGCACGCGACCGCGCCCGGCGAGCGCGGCGAGGTCGTCCAGCACGCCGGGGCCCGGTTCGGGCGGTAGCTGCACCACGGCCAAGGGGCGGTAGGCGGGCACGGGCATGCGGCTCCCTCGCTCGGTGGTCGGTCGCTCGGGTCATGCTCACACGCGTCTCCCGGGGCCCCGTCAGCCGCGCGTCGACACCGGGCGGCCCGGCCCGTCCACCCCGCCGCCGCCCCTCGGCGTCCACCCGGGTTCGACGCCTGGCCGACGCCCGCATCGGCGGCGCTCTCCCTACGATCGCAGCGCGTCGCCCGGACGCCCCGCCCCGAAGGGATGCCCATGATCAGCTGCCCGGAGTGCGAGGGCGCGGTGGCCCTCGCCGAGCCGCCCCACCTCAACGAGATCGTCGCGTGCCCCGAGTGCGCCGGCGAGCTGGAGGTCGTCGGCGTGGACCCGGTCGCGCTCGCCCCCGCGCCGGAGGTCGAGGAGGACTGGGGCGAGTGAGCGGTCCCGAGGTGACGGCCCCGGTCGTCGTGCTCGCCTCCCGGGTGCGCGCGGAGGAGAAGCGCCTGCTGGCAGCGCTGCGCCAGCGCGGTGTGGACTGCGCGCACGCCGACACGCGCACGCTGGCCGGGACGCCCGCCGGGCCCGCCGGGGACCGCCCGCTGGTGCTCAACCGGGAGATCGGGCAGGCGCGGGCCGCGTACGCGGGCACGCTGCTGGAGGCTCAAGGGGCGGTCGTCGTGAACTCCGCCGCCGCCACCGAGGTGTGCGGCGACAAGTGGCGCACCGCGCTGGCCCTCGGGCAGGCCGACGTCCCCGCCCCGCGCACCCACCTCGCGCTGACCCCGGAGGCGGCGCTCACCGCGCTGGACGAGCTGGGCTACCCCGCCGTGGTCAAGCCCCTGGTCGGCTCGTGGGGGCGGCTGGTCACCCGGGTCGCCGACCGCGCCATGGCCGCCGCCGTCCTGGAGCACGTCGCGGCGCTGCCCTCGCCCCGCGCGCACATCGTCCTCGCGCAGCAGCTCATCGACGGCGGCCGCAACATCCGCGTCGTGGTGGTCGGAGGAGAGGCCCTCGGCGCGACCTGGCACCGCGCGGAGGAGTGGCGGGCGAACGTCGCGCGCGGTGCCCGCGCCCGGCGGCTCGCCCTGCGCCCCGACCACGCCAAGCTCGCGGTCCGGGCCGCCGACGCGACCGGCGCCGAGATCGCCGGGGTGGACCTCGTCGAGGACGCCGACGGCGGGACGTACGTGCTGGAGGTCAACCACGGCGTGGAGTTCACCGGTTTCCAGGAGGCCACCGGCGTCGACGTCGCCGGACGCATCGCCGACCACGTCGTGGCGCGAGGAGCGGCCGATGCCTGAACGCGTGCGCGCCGGGGTGGTCGGGGCGTCCGGCTACATCGGCGGGGAACTGCTGCGGCTGCTGCTCGGACACCCGCGCGTCGAGGTGGCGGCGGCGACGTCCACGCGCCTGGCGGGACGCCGTGTGGACACGGCCCACCCCAACCTGCGCGGCGTCACCGACCTCGCCTTCACCTCCCCGGAGCCGCTGGGGCCGGTGGACGTGCTGTTCCTGGCCGCGCCCCACACCCAGACGATGGCGCGGATGCCGGAGTTCCTCGACCTGGCCGAGCAGGTGGTGGATCTGTCGGCCGACTTCCGGCTCCGCGACCCCGCCGCCTTCGCCCGCTACTACGGCGAGCCGCACACCGCGCCCGGCCTGCTCGAAAGCTTCGCCTGCGGGCTCCCCGAGCTGTACCGCAAGGAGCTGGCGGACGCCGACCGGATCAGCGTGCCCGGGTGCATGGCGACCGCCGCGATCCTGGCCCTGGCGCCCCTCGCGGCGGCCGGGCTGATCGAGCCGGACGTGGTGGTGGACGCCCGGACCGGCTCCAGCGGCTCGGGCGCCACCGCGGGCCCGGCCAACACCCACGCCGAGCGCAGCGGGGCGCTGCGGGTGTTCGCGCCCGCCGGGCACCGGCACGAGGCGGAGATCGCGCAGGCCACGGGGCTGGCCGTGCGGATGACCGCGACCGGCGTCGAGGCCGTGCGCGGCGTGCAGGTGCTGTGCCACGTCCGGCTCGCGGAGGGCGCGGGGGAGCGGGACCTGTGGCGCGCCTACCGGGAGCGGTACGCCGGGGAGCCGTTCGTGCGCCTGGTGGCGCGGCGGCGCGGCCCGCACCGGCTGCCCGACCCCAAGATCCTCGCGGGCGCCAACTTCTGCGACGTCGGCTTCGCGGTGGACGGCCGGGGCGGCGCCACGCTCGTCGCGGCGCTGGACAACCTGGTCAAGGGCGGCGCGGGCGGCGCCGTCCAGGCGCTCAACGTGCGCCGGGGCTGGCCGGAGCGGACCGGCCTGGACTTCCCCGGCCTGCACCCGGTCTGATGCCCGTGCAGCCTCCCGTCGTCGTCAAGATCGGCGGCAACGCGGCGGTGGACCCGGACGCCGTGTGCGCCGACGTGGCCGCGACCGCCCGCGCCGGGCGGCCCGTGGTGCTCGTGCACGGCGGCTCCGCCGACATCGACCGGCTCGGCGCGCGGCTCGGGGTGCCCGCCCGGCGGCTCACCGCCCCCGACGGCATCACCACCCGGCACACCGACGCGGCGACGCTGGAGGTGGTGCAGCTCGCCCTCGGCGGGCTGGTCCGGCCGCGCCTGGTGGTCGGCCTGCTCGCGCACGGCGCCCGCGCGGTCGGGCTCAGCGGCGTGGACGGCGGGCTGCTGCGCGCCCGCCGCAAGACCGCGCACCGCGCGTGGGAGGACGGGCGGCGGGTCGTCGTCCGCGACGTGCACAGCGGCCGGATCACCGGGGTCGACGCCGCGCTGCTGCACGCCCTGCTCGCGGCCGGGACGCTGCCGGTGGTGGGGCCGCCCGCGCTGGCCGAGGACGGCCGCCCCGTCAACGCCGACGCCGACCGCGTCGCCGCCGCCGTCGCCGCCGGGGTGGGCGCTGCGACGCTGGTGCTGCTCACCGGGGCGCCCGGCGTGCTGGCCGACCCGGCGGACGAGACCTCGGCGCTCGCCGCGTGCGCGGTGCCGGCGCAGGGTCCGCCCCCGTACCGGGGCGGCGGCATGGGCCTCAAGCTCGTCGCCGCCCGCGAAGCGCTCGCCGCCGGGGTGCCCGAGGTGCTGATCGCGGACGGGCGCCGCGCCCGGCCGCTCAGCCGGGCCCTGGCGGGTGAGGCGACCCGCATCGAACTGGCCGCGAGCGCGGACGAAGGAGGCACCGGGTGACGGACTCGATCGAGGCGGCGGAGCTGGAGGCGCACTGCGCGCGCGTCCGCGAGCGGATCGTCGACATGTGCGCAGGAGCCGAGGGCGGCCACCTGGGCGGCTCGATGTCGCTGGTGGAGATCCTGGTGGCGCTGTACTTCGCGGTGCTGCGCGTCGATCCCGGCGACCCGGCGGCGCCCGACCGGGACCGGCTCGTGCTGAGCAAGGGGCACGGCGGCATCGGCCTGTACGCGGTGCTGGCGGAGCGCGGGTTCTTCCCGGCCGAGGACCTGGCCGGGTACGCCGAGCCGGGCGGCCTGTTCGCCGCGCACCCGACCCCCGCGATCCCCGGCGTCGAGGTGCCGTCGGGGTCGCTCGGGCACGGCCTGCCGCTCGGCGTCGGGTTCGCGCTGGCCGCGCGGCTGTCGGGATCGGCGCACCGCTGCTTCGTGGTGCTCGGCGACGGCGAGCTGCAGGAGGGCTCGGTGTGGGAGGCCGCCATGGCCGCCGCGTCCCTGCGGCTGGACGGGCTGACCGCCGTGGTCGACCGCAACGGCCTGCAGATCACCGGCGGCACCGAGGACGTCATCGGACTGGAGCCACTGGCCGACCGGTGGCGGGCGTTCGGCTGGACGGTGCACGAGGTCGACGGCCACGACCTCGGCGCGCTGGTGGACGTGCTCGGCAAACCCGGGCCGCCGGGCCGCCCGGCGGTGGTCCTGGCCCGTACGGTGAAAGGCCGGGGCCTGCCGTTCGTGGAAGGCCAGGTCCGTAGCCACTACGCGCGGCTCGGCGACCGGCAGCGGCGGCGCGCCCACGCGGTCCTGCGGGCGGCGCGCAGCGCGGCCGGGCGGGAGGAGCAGTGAGCGCGCGGGCGTGCCGGGACGCCTACCGGGACCTGCTGCCGGAGCTGCTGGCCGCCGACGACCGCGCGGTGTGCCTGGACAGCGACACCGGACTGTTCGCGGGGATCGACTTCGGCGCGGCGGCCGACCGCTACGTCAACCTCGGCATCGCCGAGCAGAACCTCATGGGCGTGGCGGCCGGGCTCGCGCAGTCCGGGTTCGTCCCGTACGTCAACACGATGGCGGCGTTCGCGGCGACCCGGGCGCTGGAGGCCGTCAAGATCGACATCGCGCTGTGCGGGCTGCCGGTACGGATCATGGCGACCCACGACGGCCTCGCCGCCGGGCACCTCGGCCCCACCCACCACAGCCTGGAGGACCTCGCCGCCATGCGGCTGCTGCCGGGGATGACCGTGCTCGCCCCGCACGCCGCGGCGGCCGCCGAGGAGCTGATCCGGCAGTGCGCGGACGTGCCCGGCCCCGTCTACATGCGGCTGGGCCGCAAGGCGGCGCCGGAGCCGCCGCCCGGACTGGAGCCGCTGCGGCTCGGCCGGGCCCAGCCGCTGCGGGACGGCGCGGACCTCACGATCGCCGCCGCCGGCCCGTACCCGGTGCTGGCCGCCCTGGGCGCCGCCGACCTGCTGGAGGCCGACGGCGTGCGGGCCCGGGTGCTCAACGTGCACACGGTGCGGCCCCTGGACGCCGAGACCATCCTGGGCGGGGCGGGCCCGGTCGTCACCGTCGAGGAGCACTGGGCCGCCGGCGGCCTCGGCTCGGCCGTCGCCGAGGCCGCGGCCGAGCTGGCGGGCGGGCCCCGGGTCCTGCGCGTCGCCGTGCCGGACGCGTTCGTGCCCGGCGCGGGCGACCAGGCGTACCTGGTCGCCCGCGCCGGGATCACCCCAGCGGCTGTCGCGGCCCGCGCTCGGCGGGCTCTGGGCCTTCCGCCGGGGAGCAGTGCGACATGAGCCCCGAGCGGTAGGCGAACGACACGAGCTGGGCCCGGTCCTTGAGGTCGAGCTTGGCGCGCAGCCGGTGCAGGTGGGTGCGGACGGTGCTGACGCCGATGAACAGCTCGCCCGCCACCTCCTCGGTGGAGCGGCCCTGCGCGACCAGCAGCAGCACCTGCCGCTCGCGCGGCGTCAGCGCGGCGACGGCCGGGCGCAGCGTCTCGCGGGGGTAGACCTCGCGCCGGCGGAACCAGTCGACCAGCCGCTCGGTGATCGCGGGGGAGAGCATCGTCCGCCCCCGCGCCGCGGCGCGGATGGTCGCCACCACCTCCTCCCGGGTGGCGTCCTTGCTGAGCAGGCCGTTGGCGCCGGCGCGCAGCACCTCGGTGACCGTCTCGTCGCTGTGGTTCATCGTGAACACCACCACGCGCGGCTCGGGCTCCAGTCCCTCGGCGCGCAGCCGCCGGATCAGCTCCAGGCCCGACACCCCGCGCAGCCGGAGCCCGGTGATGACCACGTCGGGGCGCCGGGTCCGGGCGAGCATGATCGCGTGGATGCCGCTCTCGGTGGTGTCGAGCACCTCCACGTCCTGCTGGGCCTCCAGTATGGTGTGCAAACCGTCCCGGACGAGCGGGAGTTCGTCGCACACCAGCACCCTCAGTGGCATTTCTGCCGGTTCTCGGTCATCACGTGAACGTCCCTCCGCAACCGGCCGAAAAGTCCTATTTGTCAAATGATGTCATGGCTTCTGATGGGGCGTCACGCCCTTTCCGGTGGCTTTTTTCGCCCATTTAACGCGTTCAAAAGTAACTGGACTTTGATCATGTGTCCGCGTGCGCGAGGACGACGGACGAAAGCTCGACCACCGGACCCTGGAAGAACTGCGCTTTCGCGCGATCCGATGGGTGGAGGAAGGCGCGCGGCCCCGCGAGGTGGCGGAGCGGCTGGGGCTGCGGCGCTCCACGGTGTACGGCTGGCTGGCGGCCTACCGGGAGGGCGGCGCGGGGGCGCTGCGGGCCCGGCCCGTGCCGGGACGTCCGCCGAAGCTGACGTGGGGCCAGTTACGCGAGGTACTGGCCCGGGTGGCCGGGCAGGGGCCGCGCGAGCTGGGCCTGGACGGCGAGTTGTGGACGCGCGCCGAACTCTGCGAGCTGCTGCGGCGCGACCTCGGCGTCCAGGTCGCCCCGGTGACGCTGACCCGGCTGCTGGAGCGGGCGGGCCTGACCGCCGCCCGCCCACTCGGCGCCACGGACCTGCCGCCGGCCCTCGCCCGCTGGCGGGCCGAGCGCCTGCCCCGGCTGCGCGAGGCCGCCAAAGCGGCGGGCGGCACGCTCTACTTCGCGACGCGCACCGCAGAGGACCCGGCCACGGGGAACGCTCCACCACGCGAACCGCTGAGCATGGTGAGCGCCACGCCGGGCAAGGGCGCGACGCGCTTCCTCATCGTCGGCGGGCGGGCGACCGTCCCGGACATGGCGGGCTTCTGCGCGCGCCTGGTGCTGGACACGCGCGGGCCGGCCGTCGTGGTCCTCGACGACCGGCCCCCGCACCGCGCGGAGGACCTCGCCGCCCTCGCCGCCGGGACGGGCGGCGAACTGCGGCCGGCCTACCTGCCGGAGGTCAGACCTTGGTGACCAGGCGGCGGCCGATCACCAGGTGGTCCATCTCGGTCTTCAGGAAGCATTCGACGGCGTCGGCGGGCGCGCACACGATCGGCTCGCCGGCGATGTTGAACGAGGTGTTGATCAGGCACGGGACGCCGGTCAGCGCGGTGAACTCGGCGAGCAGGGCGGCCATCAGCGGGCTGCCCTCCGGCGTCACCGTCTGGATCCGCGAGGTCCCGTCCACGTGCGCGGCCCCGGGGATGCCGTCCACGTGCTCCGGCCGCACGGGGAACACGAACGTCATGTACGGCGAGGACCGCTTCTTCCCCATCGCGAACACCTCGGGCGCGACGTCCTCCAGCACCACGGGCGCGAACGGCCGGAACGGCTCCCGGTGCTTGATCCGCGTGTTGATGATGTCCTTGATGTCGCCGAACCGGGGGTTGGCGAGGATGCTGCGGTTGCCGAGCGCGCGCGGGCCGTACTCGGTCCTGCCCTGGAACCAGCCGACCACGACCTTCTCCTGGAGCAGCCGCGCGGTCTCGGCGACCACGTCGTCCAGCTCCCGGACGCGGACGCGGCCCGCGTACCGGGCGAGGACCGCCGCGATCTCCGCGTCGTCGAACTCCGGCCCCAGGTAGGGCGAGACCGGCGGGACGATCCTGTCGCCCGCCTCGTGCGCGACGTGGAAGGCCGCCCCGATCGCCACGCCCGGATCGCTGGCGCCGTAGCCGACCTCCACCTCGTCGTAGCCCGAGCCCTCCAGCAGCTTGGTGTTGTTCACGCAGTTGAGCGCCAGCCCGCCCTCGAACACCAGCTTGGGCAGGTCGCTGCGCTCCCGCAGCGCGGCCACCTGGTGCGCGGTGGCGACCTCGACCATCTCCTGCGCGGCCCGGGCCACGCGCACGCGGAAGCCGAACTCCTCGCGGCCCTCCGGGCCCGTCTCGAAGACGCGGTCGAACAACTCGTAGTAGGCCCGGACGGCCCGCGGGTGGAAGGGGATCTCGTAGGTCCCGCCCGGCCGCAGGGTCAGCACGTGCTCCAGGAAAGGGTTCCCGGGCGGGGCCCCGGCGGGCTCGTCGTAACCCGCCAATCCCATCACTTTGTATTCGTCATTGTTCGGAGTGAATCCCAGATAGCGGGTGATGACTCCGAAGAGCATGGCCAGCGAGTGCCGCGAGTCAATGCTCGCGTCGTCGAACACGCGCACTTTCCCGCCGCGCACTTCGCCCATGATGGCCGACAGCCATTCGGCCCGGCCGTCGCTGACCAGGAATGCCGCGTCCGCCCCGCCGGAGACGCCGTACCCGCACATCAGGTGCGCGATGTGGTGCGGCACGGTGTGCAGCCGGTCCCCGTCCGGCCGGAACCCGGTGTGCTCCTCGAAGTCGCCGAGCACCGCGGCCCGGCTGAACATCCCGTCGTAGATCGCGGTGAGCCGCTTCAGCCGCGCGAACTTCCGGTCCGCGGCGCCCTCGCCGTCGGCGATCTCGGAGATCATCGCGTTCAGCACCTCGTCGGAGAACCGCCAGGAGAACGCGAACGCGTCCACCTCGCCCAGCGACAGGCCGGCCTCCTCCAGCACCCAGCGCACGGCGTTGAGGGGGAACGCCGAGGTCTTCTTCTCCCGGTTGAGCCGCTCCTCCTCCACGGCGGCCACCAGCGTCCCGTCCACCACGAGCGCGGCCCCGGAGTCGTGCCCGAAGAGCATGTGCCGGTCGGTCCCGGTGGCGCGGTAGTGGCGCGCGAACAGATCGGCGCCCTTGCTGAAGCCGTTGAAACCGAGAACGATCACCATGCGCTCCTTCGGCGACGGGGTCGGTGCCGTCCGCCGGGCCGCGCGGACGCGACCCGGCGCTGTCCGGCGGGCACTGCCACTCAAACCGATGCGGCCCGCGGCCGCGTCCACGCGGCGCCGACCCGGCGGAGCCGCACGGCTGACCCCGTCCACCCCCCGCCGCCCCGCCCCGGCGACGGCCCGCCGCGACGGTGTGGCCGGAGTTCACTGAAAGACCCTCCATGGGTCGTTACTTTGTGTGATCCTCTGGTACGGGAGGGTTAATGACTGCTGGGCTGCCGCGGCATGTGGCTTGCGTGATGGACGGGAACGGACGGTGGGCCGAGCAGAAGGGGCTGGAACGGACGCGGGGGCATCGCGTCGCGGAGGGCTCCGTCGTCGACGTGATCGAGACGTCGTACGCGTGCGGGGTGGAGTGGCTGACCCTGTACGCCTTCTCCACCGAGAACTGGCGGCGGCCCGACGAGGAGGTCGCCTTCCTCATGCGGCTGGTGCAGCGGACGTTGCGCAAGCACGCGCCCTCGTTGCACCTGCGCGGGATCCGGTGCCGGTTCCTGGGCGGCGGGGACGCGCGCATCCCCGCCTCGCTCGCCCGGGACATCGCCGACATCGTCGAGTTGACCAGCGGGAACACCCGCATGACGCTGACCGTCGCCTTCGACCACGGCGGGCGCGACGCGATCGTGCGCGCGGCCCGGAACCTGGTCCGCGAAGGGGTGCCCGAGCACGCCGTCACCGAGCGGGCGCTGGCTGAGAGGTTCCAGTACCCCGACACCCCGGACGTCGACCTGGTGATCCGGACGTCGGGCGAGCAGCGCGTCTCGAACTTCATGCTGTGGCAGGTCGCCTACGCCGAATGGATGTTCCCGCAGATCCTGTGGCCCGACTTCCGGGCCGAGCAGTACCGCGCCTGCCTGGAGGAGTACCGGCGCCGCAAGCGCCGGTACGGAGGACTCGACCGCATCGACCAGATGGAGATGATCTGACGTGACCGACACCCTCGACCACGAGCGGCGGATCGAACTGGCGCGCATGTTCGGCACCGGATCACTGCTGCGGAAGCTGACCACCGAGCTGCGCTGGGGACTGGCCGCCACCCGGGCCACCGTCCTGGAGGCCGCGCACCCGCAGGTGGGCGGCGCGCTCCTCGACCACTCGACGTTCGTCGTGCACCCGTGGCGGCGGCTGTTCAACACCATCACCAGCGTCGACCGCCTCGTCGACGACGACGTCGCCGTCCAGCTGCGCGAGATCGACCGGCTCAACCGGCTGCACGCCCGCATCACCGGGGCCGACGGCCAGGGCCGCCCCTACAGCGCCCTGGACGGCGAGGCCCGCGCCTGGGTGATCGCCACCCTGTACGACTCGACGGTCGAGGTCTGCCGGCTCACCGGCACGCCCCTCACCACCAGGGAGCAGATCCGGCTCTACGACGAGTACCGGGCCATGCTCACCCTGCTCCAGGGCCGCGACGACCTGCTGCCGCCGACGCTCGGGGAGTTCCGCGCCTACTTCGCCGCGATGGTCGCCGACCGCCTGGAGGACAACGAGGCCGTCCACGCGATCGTCAACGGGCTGTTCTCCACGGTCCCGGCCCCGCCCCTGCTGAAGGCCCGGCCCACGCTGTGGGCCGCCGCCCGCGCCATGGTCAGCCCGATCGCCACCGCCATCACCCTGGCGGCGCTCCCCGACGCCTACCGCACCAAGCACGGCTACACCGTCCCGCCCGGCGCGGAGGCGCTCATGCGCGGCGGCTACTTCGGCGTGGGCGTGATCACCCTGCTGCTGCCGCCGTCGGTGGACCGCACCCGGGTGCTCGTCGACGTCCTCGACCCCTCGCGCGAGTCCACCCTCGGCCCGATCAAGATGATGGGCGTGCTGATGCAGCAGGCGGCCAGGGCCCAGGAGGCGCTGCGCCCGTCCGGTCGGCGCCGGTCCGGCCCCGCGGCCAAGGGCGCCGACCGCCTGTTCTCCGAGGTCCTCGACCAGACCGGCGACGGCCGCCTCACCTGGCCCGACCTCGCGGCGATGGCCCGCGAGATCGCCACCCGGCTCGACCTCGACGAGCCGGCCGAGACCCGCCTGTTCGACGCCTTCGCGGCCTGGTGGAAGGAGCTGCTGGCCGCCATGGACGCCGACGGCGACCAGGTCGTCACCCGCGAGGAGTACGCGGCGGGCGCGGCGTCCCTGTCCGGCCCGGCGCTGGCCCACGTCGCCGAGGTCCTGTTCCGGACGGCCGACACCGACGGCAGCGGCACGATCTCCCCGGCGGAGTACCGCGAGCTGTTCCGATCCGGCTTCCGCCGCGACGTGGAGACCACCGCTTCCGGCGACATCACCTCCGGCGCGTTCGTCGCCGAGTTCCTCGCCTTCATGACGGGCCGCACCGGCTCCACCGCCTGCGACAACCTCCTGGCCACGGCCTGACCCGCGCCCGCGACCCGGCCGGACCGGCCCCGGTCAGGCCGGGTCGCGGCGCAGCACGATCAGGGCGACGTCGTCCTCGCGGTACCCGAACTCGCCCAGCACCCGGTCGCTGTACTTCTCCAGGTCGTCCTCCAGCGGCATCAGCCGCAGCCGCTCCAGGTTGTCGGTCAGCAGGACGCCGCGGTCCTCGATCAGGCCGTCGGTGAACAGCGCGACCATGCCGCCGGGCGGGACGAGCGTGCGCTCGACCTTCACGTCGCTGAACGGGAAGCCCAGCAGCACCCCGCCGCCCGCGCCGAACCAGGACTCGCCGTCCTGGTGGAACAGCGGCGGCAGGTGGCCCGCGCTGGCCACCTGGAGCCCCCCGCTGACCGGGTCGAGCGTCATGAGGCACACGGTCGCCGACTGGTCGTCGTGGTAGCGCACGAGCACGCTGTTCAGCCGGGCCAGGATCGTCTCGGCGTCGTGCCCCTCGTCGGCGAAGGCGCGCAGCGCGTGCCGCACCTCGGCCATCACCGTCGCGGCGCGCAGCGAGTGGCCCTGCACGTCGCCGATGGCGATCAGCACGTGGCCGCCGAAGTCCAGCACCTCGTAGAAGTCGCCGCCGATCTCGGCCTGGTCGCTGGCGGGCTCGTAGCGGACCGCGATCGTCCAGCCCGGCACCTCCGGCAGCCGGGTCGGCAGCAGGCTGCGCTGCAGGGTCAGCGCGATCGCGTGCTCCTCGACGTAGGAGCGCAGCGCCTCCACGGCCAGCGCGACGGTCTGGCCGAGCTGGCGCAGCAGGTTGACCTCGTCGTCGCCCATGGCGTCCCGGTACTGGACGCCCAGGCAGATCGGCGGCCGGCCGGCCTTGCTGCGCGACAGGACGAGCACCACGTCGCCCTGCGCCTCGTTGTCGGGCAGGATCGCGCGCAGCCGCTCCTGCGGGACCGTCGCCACCGCCGAGCCGGTGTCGTCGCCGAGCGGCACCAGCTCGGCCAGCCGCTGGAGGGTGTTGGCGGGGCTCGTCCTCGGCCACGGCGGGACGGCGGGGTCCAGGCACACGGTGCGGCGCAGCCGCCCGTCCACCGGCAGGATGAACGAGACCGCGGACACGCCGAAGACCTCGGCGGCGCCCACCGCGGCGGCGCTGGCCAGCTGGTCGAAGGTCTCGGCGGAGTTCACCGCCAGCGTCGTCCGGGTGAGGCCCGCCAGCCGCTCGGCCATCCGCTCGGCCCGCCGCCGCGCGGTGTAGTAGCGCAGCACCGCCTCGACCGTGGCCAGGAACTCCTCGGGGTCGATCGGGTCGGTGAGGTAGGCGTCGGCGCCCTGCTGGAGCCCGTAGGCGCGGTCCGACGTCGCGATCGCGGTCGCAGAGATGTGGATCACGGGCAGCGACGCGGTCTCCGGCGCCGACTTGATGCGCTCGGAGACCTCGATGCCGCTCACGTCGGGCAGCCGGACGTCCAGGATCACGAGGTTCACCTCGTGCTCGGCCAGTCGTTGCCAGGTCTCGGCGGCCGATCCGGCCTCGACCACGCCGTACCCGGCGCGCCGCAGCCAGCTGCTGATGATGTACCGCTTGGCGGCGGTGTCGTCGACGACGAGGACGCTCGCCTGCTCAGTCCCCACCGGGTCCCTCCACCGATTCCATGGCCTGGTGGACGGCGTCGTGCAGCGCGTCTGAGTCCAGCCGTTCCTTGTCCAGCGTCGCGTCGGCCCGGTCCACCCGGGGATCGCCCAGCGCCCTGAGGTCCACATCGGTCATCAGGACGACCGGCATCCGCGGCGGCAGCCGGTCCAGCACGTAGAGCCCGTCGTCGCCGGGCATCCGCAGGTCGAGCAGCACCAGGTCCGGCGGGTCGGCCTCGATCCGGGCCAGCGCGGCGCGAGCGTCCGGGGCCTCGCTGACCCGGGTCGCCGAACCGGCCAGCAGGTCGCGCAGGCGGCCGCGGTCGTCCTCCTCGTCGTCCACGACCAGGACGTGTCCGAGGCGCAGCGCGCGGCGGACCGGCGGCGGCGCGCCGAGCGGGAGCCGCAGGGTCACCGTGGTGCCCGCGCCCGGCGTGCTGTCCAGGGTGAGGCCCCCGCCGAGCAGCTCGGCGAGCCGCAGCGCGTAGGGGAGGCCGAGGCCGGTCCCGCCCTGCGTGCCGGGCGTCTGGTAGAACTCCTCGAACACCCGCTGCTGGTGCTCGGGCGCGATGCCCACGCCGGTGTCGGCGACCTTGACGGCCAGGCGGTCGGCCTCCCGCCGGACGGTGACGGTGACGCCGCCCTCGGGGGTGAACCTGATGGCGTTGCTGATGAGGTTCCGCAGGATGCGGGTGAGCATCATCTCGTCGGTGACCGGTCGCAGCGGAACGGTCGGAGGGCTGATGTCCAGGGTGATCCCGGCCTGGTGGGCGGCCGGGCCGAGCTGGGCGGCGACCTGGTCGAGCACCGCCTGTAGGTCCGTCTCGGCCGGCCGGGGCGCCAGCGCGCCCCGCTCGGCCTTGGCGAAGTCCAGCAGCTCGTTGACCAGGGTCAGCAGCGTGTGGCCCGAGTCGGCGATCATCTCCACCTGGTGGTGCTGCTCGGTGCCCAGCGGTTCGGCCGAGTCGTCCAGCAGCAGCCGGGCGAGGCCGATGACCGAGTTGACCGGGGTGCGCAGCTCGTGGCTGACGTTGGACCAGAAGCGCGTCCTCGCCTCGGCGACCTCGCGGAGCTGCCGGCTCTTGTCGTCGATCTCGGCGTAGAGGGCGACGACGCCCCGGTTGGTCTCCTCCAGTTCGTCGGAGAGCTGGTTGTACAGGGCGAGCACGCCCTGGTTGGTCTCCTCCAGCTCGGCGTTCAGCGCGCGCAGGTCCTCGCGCTGGCGGCGGATGTCCTCCAGCGCGTCGATCAGCTCGGCGTTCTGCGTCCGCAGCTCCTCGATGGCCGAGACCGGCATCAGCCGGGTGAGGTCGGACTGGAGCGCGGCCAGGGCGCCGGTGCTCGGCGCCGGCGCGTCGCCCGGCATCTCCTTGCGCAGCCGGACGACGGTCCGCCGCCCCCCGGCCCGCTCGACCGTCTCCTCCTCGACCGAGTCGACCAGGCGGGCCGCCGCGGCGGTGCCCTCCCCGGGCGGGCGCCCGGCGGCGGGCGTGCGGAAGACGAACTCCACGACCAGCGCCGGCAGCGGCAAGGTGACGACCAGGAACCCGATGGTGATCGGGGCGCTGAACGCGATCAGCTCGCGGCCGAGCTCGCTGACCGCGGTGGCCGTCCGCACCTGGTCGGAGGTGTCGAGCCGGAGCGCCGCGGCGGCCTCGCGCGCCGCCCGGCGCACCGTGAAGAGGTCCTCGACGTCGCGGATCTCGAAACGCCGCAGCTCACGTTCCACGGGCCGGTCACCCGGCCTGGACGGCGACGATCGAGGCGTCGTCGTTGCGCACCCCGGCGTCGCGCAGCAGCGTCGCGGCCACGAGCGCCGGGCGCCGGGTGAACAGCCCGGGGTGGTCCGCCGGGTTCCAGCGTTCGGTCAGCCCGTCGGAGTGCAGCACCACCGTGGCGTCCGGCGGCAGGTCGTAGACGTGCTCGCGGATCGTGCGGGCCTCGTGCCCGGCGATGCCGGGCGTCGAGATCATGCCGCGCCGGCCGTCCGGGGTGACGATCCAGCCCGAGACGTTGCCGAGCCCGGCGTACCGCACCCGCCCGGAGGCGAAGTCCACCTCCGCGATGGACACCGCGCCGCCCCGGGTGGGGGCCAGGGCGCGGTGGACGTCCTTCAGCAGCTCGGTGGGCCCGGCCGACGGATCGCGCCGCCGCACCGTCCGGACCGCCTCCTGGCTGGCGCGCTCGGCGAGCGGGCCGTGGCCGAGGCCGTCGCAGAGCATGACGTGGGTGACGCCGCCGCCGGTGTGCACGGCGTAGCCGTCGCCGCAGACCTGCTGGCCGGGTTTCGGCCTGGTCAGCCCGGCGTGGGCGACCACCACCGGGCTGTCGGCCTCGACGGCGAACCGCGCGGTGAGCACCGAGCCGCGCCGGGGGACCGAGTGCAGGTCGCTGCTGTCGGCGAGCCTGGAGATCGAGCCCAGTCCGATGCCGAGGGTGCCGCTGGTGGAGTAGCCGTCCAGCATCGACCGGGACACGTCGGCGATCCCCGGGCCGCTGTCCAGGCACGCGAACTCGATCGCGGCGACGCCGCCGGTCCGGGCGACCCAGACCCCGATCACGCCGTTGACGGCGTGCTTGTGCAGGTTGGAGGCGGCCTCGCTGACCGCCAGTTCGAGCTGGGCGAGCCGCTCCTCGGCGAAGCCGAGCCGGGCGGCCAGCGCCGCGGCGCGGCGGCGCACCCCGGCGACCGCGCTGACGTCCTCGACGCGCAACCACAGCGTCTCGTCGGCGGGCGGGCTGACCGACCAGCCCGTGCCGGTCAACGGCGCCATTTGGTCACTGTGATCGTGGTGCCCTGTCCCACGGCGGTCTCCAACTCGAACGCGTCCACCAGGCGCCGCGCGCCCGTCAGTCCCAGTCCCAGCCCCTGACCGCTCGTCCAGCCGTCGGTGAGGGCGAGATCCACGTCCGCTATACCCGGGCCCTCGTCGCGAAACACGATGTGGACCCCGCCCCGGCCGCGCTCGTCGGTCACCTGGCTGACGTGGGCGACGCCGCCGCCCCCGTAGATCAGGGTGTTGCGGGCCAGTTCGCTGGCGGCGGTGACCACCTTGGTCTGGTCGACCAGCGAGAGCTTGGCGGCGCCGGCGGCGGTGCGCGTCGCCTGCCGCACGCGCACCACGTCGTCACCGGTCTCGATGGGGACGGCCACGTCGCCGGACGTGGTCACCGAATGTCCCGCAGTGCCCTGGCGGTCTTGCTCACGCCGTCGGCGTTGAGCAGGGCCAGGCCCTTCTCCAGGTCCAGCGCGGTGCGCACGCCGCCGAGCGACAGCCCGAGCTCGACCAGGGTGATGGCGACCGCCGGCCGCATCCCGACCACGACGGTCTCGGCGTCCAGCAGCCGGGACATGGCGGCGATGGTGGCGAACATCCGGCCGATGAAGGAGTCGACGATCTCCACGGCGGTGATGTCGATGATGACCCCGCGGGCGCCGGTGGCCACGATGCGCTCGGCCAGGTCCTCCTGGAGCGCCAGCACCGACTGGTCCTGCAGGTCGATCTGGATCGACACCAGCAGGATGTCGCCGATCTTGAGTACGGGAACCCGGTCCATCAGGACGCGCCCCCGCTGGTGATCTTGACGCCGCTCTGCCGGAGCGCGTGGGCGAGCGCGTCGGCCAGCGTGGCCTTGGTGACGATGTCGGCGAACTCGATGCCCAGCGTCACGATCGTGTGCGCGATCTGCGGGCGGATGCCGGAGATGACGCACTCGGCGCCCATCAGGCGGGCCGCCACCACGGTCTTGAGCAGGTGCTGGGCCACCTCGGTGTCGACCGCCGCGACACCGGTGATGTCGATCACCGCGTAGCGGGAGCCGGTCTCGACCAGCGTCTGGAGCAGGCTCTCCATCACCACCTGGGTGCGGGCCGAGTCCAGCGTGCCGATCAGCGGCACCGCGACGATCCCGTCCCAGAGCTTCACCACCGGCGTGGACAGCTCCAGCAGGCTCTCGGCCTGGTCGGCGATGACCTGCTCGCGGGCGGCCGCGAAGGTCTCGAAGGTGTGCAGTCCGAGGTCGTCGAGGAACGACGAGAACAGGACGAACTCCCGGTAGGCCTGGGCGTCGCTCTCGGCGCCCTCGCCCTTCTCCAGGACGGTGAAGACGGCCTGCTTGAGGGCGAAGACGCTGACGGCGGTCTCGGTGGGGGTGAATCCCTGCCGGGCCCGCGAGCGGGACAGGTCCGTGAGCATGGGCCGCAGCTCGTCCGCCGCGGCGCCGCCGGTCCCCTCCTCGGCCTGGCGCATGATGAGCCCGTACAGCTCCTCCGACTCGCGACGCAGCTCACGCTCGGTGATGCGGCCCCGCACCGTGCGGGCCACCTCGGCCACCCAGTGCCCGAGCACCTCGTCCCGGTGCTCGGCGAGCAGTCGCGCGATTCGGGTCTGTCCTGCTGAGCCCGGCTGGGTCACTGAGTTCCCTCACTTCGTCATCCACCACTCGAGATATCCAGGAGACTAGCGTCTCTATGGGCATGAATCGCCCCAAACCCCTACGCGGAGTGGACGTGATGAACGAGCTCTCACTCTCGGTGACCGAGACCGACGGACGCCTTGTGATCGCGGTCTCCGGGGACCTGGACATCACCTACTCCGACCACCTGGTGGCGCTGACCGCGGCACGGGTGCCCGGCGACGCCCGGACGATCGTCGACCTCACCGGACTCACCTTCCTGGACTCGGCGGGCCTGGGCGCCCTGCTGCAGCTGTGGAAGCGGCTGCAGCGCGGCGGCGGCGACATGATCCTCGTCGGTGCCACCTTCCGGAACGCGCGCCCGCTGTGGTTCACCGGCCTGGCCGACCGCCTGCCGCGCACCGACACCGTCGAAGAGGCCCTGGAGCGCTGATCCGTCGGCGCGGGCGGACTCGGTGAGTCTCATCACGTTCGCTGGTGCGCCTGGTATACGCCTAATCGTGCTTGAGGCGGGCGGCTTGCTCCCGGACCCCGTCGAGCACGGCGTCGAGCATCCGGTCGAACTCCGCCACCGATCCGAAGTCGCTCATCAAAGGGGCCAGGGCGGCCATCGCCGGATACGTTTCCGCGTCGAACGCGGGCACGGGCACCGGGCCGTCGGGCCCCGCGCCGGTGCGCGCCAGCAGATGCCCGTTGAGGAAGCCGAACAGCACCATCGGCGCGTCCGCGACCACCTGGTCGGGCAGCCCGGCCTCGCGCATCGCGGCGGCCAGCCTCTCCAGGGCGGCGAGGGCCACCGGTGAGGTCTGGGCGCGGGTGACCAGCAGCGGGAACACCCGGGGGTGCCGGTAGGCCATGTCCCGGTAGCCGTGCGCGGTGCGGCGGGCGACCTCCTCCCAGTCGCGCGACGCCGGGTCCGCGTCGACCGCCACCTCGGCGAGCACGGCTTCGGACACCGCGTCCAGCAGCGCGGCCTTGCCCTTCACGTGGTGGTAGATCGACATCGGATCGACCCCGAGCTCGTCGGCCAGCCGCCGGACCCCGAAACGCTCCAGGCCGTCCCGGTCGACGAGCGCGGTGGCGGCGGCGGCGATGCGCTCGCGGTCGAGTCCCGCCGAGGTGCCCCGTGCGCGTCGGCCCATGTCCCGCTCCCCCGGTTGCCAAACCTACACCGTAGATCTTACCGTGCCAGAGGAAACCTACAGCGTAGATTTACCGAGGGGAAAACATGATCACGTCCACCGGCCGGCCCGTGGCGACGCGCGCCCGGCGACCCACCGCGATGTACGCCGGGCTGGCGCTGTCGGCCCTCGCCGCCCTCGCGCCGCTCGTCGACATCGCCACCGCCGACACCCTGTCCGCCCACGTCCGCGCCGCCTATCCGGGCTGGCGCCCCGACCAGGTGGCCGCCGACCGCAACGCGATCGCGGGCTACCTCGCCGTCACGGGCGCCTTGGGCGTACTCCTGTGGCTGGTGGCGATCCGGGCCGTCGTCACCGGTCGGCGCTGGGCCCGCACCTTCGCCACCGCCGCCCTCGTCGCCGGTGTTCTCGTGGCGCTGACGAACCTCGGCATGGGCGGCGAGCGCTACGACGTCATCGTCCCGTACGCGTACGGGACCCTGACGCTGCTGCCCTGCGCGGCCGGGCTCGCCGCCGTCGTCTCGATCTGGCGGCACGGCCGGCCGACCCCGCGCGAGTGAACGCCGACTCTGAGATCACCGCTGGCGGTGGGTGTCCTGCCCGTCTGACGGCCAGAGTCCCTGGTCCTTCAACAGGCGTTCAGCCAGGGCCTGGGTCCTCTGCTCGGCTGCCGTAGACGCAGTGGCGATCCGGAGCAACTGCTCGGCGAACCGCACGACGTCCTCTGCGACGAGCCAGTTGAGCGTATGGAAGATCCAGTAGTCCGACCAGGCTGTCAGGCCTCTGGCGATGACCGCGTCCAGCACTTCACTGAAGTCCGGGTCGTCGGGCTCAAGTCGGGCACGTACTTGCGCCTCCACTTGCCCACGCGAGCGTTCTGCCAGCGGCAGCAACCAGGTCGCGGCGCGGGCGACGGGAACGGCCTCATGGTTGGGCGGCGACTCAAAGACCCAACGCCCATTGCACACGCTCAACCACGAACGCCCCGGATGTACTTCTAGAACTCTTCGCAACTCGGGGTGCATATCCGTAAGTATTCAGCTCAGCTCCTTGACGGCCTCATGTCCTCGGATGTCCAGTGAGAACCCGATGTGTTAGCCGATCGGGTCGAGCCGTTCGATGCCGTTACCGGCACCTGTTGCTGCAAGAGGCGCTATAGCGGGATACACCGCTCCGTAACATTGGCATATGAGCACTGACGTGGAGGATGTGGAACGGCTGGTCGCGGCCTGGGAGCGGATTGAGGCCTGGCTTCGGGTGCACGCTCAGGCCTCGACCGCGCTGCTGCGCCCGCCGGCCGGTGAAGCCGACATCGCCGCGGCCGAGGCGGCCATGGGCGTGGAGATTCCGGCGACGCTCAAGGCCTGGTACCGGCTCCACGACGGCGTGGACGAAGACCGGACGCCCGATGCGATGTATGCCGCCGGGCTCCTCCCGGCGCGCAGAATGATGTTGCCGCTCGATCGGCTGGTCGACCAGTACCGGACGCATACCCAGGAGTGGGAGCGGACGGCGGGCATCGTGCCCTTCGCGCGGACTCCGGGGGACCTTTGGTACGGCTGGTACGTCGACGCGCGCAAGGACGAGCCCTCGTTCGGCAACCTCGGCCAATGGGCGGTCGACGGTGCGGACGAGCCCTACCCGTGGCCTTCGCACGGGTGGCCCCTGCCGGAGTGGCTGGCTGAGATCGCCGCCGCACTCGAACAGGGGCGTCCGATGAAGCGGCCCGACGGCACCGAGGAAGCGGGGGATCGGCCTGCGCTGTACGAGGGTGGGCTGACGTGGGTGGATCCGCGGGACCTGCGCATCGACGCCGTGGTGCTCGACGGGCCCCGATGAGCGGGTGCGGCCGGGGCGGGCTCGACGGAGCCCGCCCCGGCCGGGTCTGGTTCGCGCCCGGTCAGGGCTTGGGCACGGTGCACTGCACGGTCGCCGCGGTGGCGTTGCAGTGCTCGAAGCCCGGCGTGCTGACCCAGTAGGCGTCCTTGTCCAGCATCCGGTACTTTTGGCTGAAGCCGCCGGAGAAGGGCGCCATGGACCCGCTGTTGATCCAGCCGGACATCGCCGAGCGTCCGCAGACCTCCTTGAACGTCGGTGCCGGCCTGCGCTCGTCGTCGTACAGGTGCCACTCGCCCTGCTTGACGCGCGTGGCGTAGCTCTGCAGGCACTGGTCGCCGGACGACACCGGGTTCAGCCCGTTCATGGACGCGGGCATGCCGCCGGAGTTGTAGGAGGCGGCGAAGGCGTACTCGTCGCAACTGGGCGCATCAGTGCTGCTGATCTCGGGGAGGATCGTGGCGGCGGGATGGCCGGAGTTCTTGGCCCAACCCGCCGGGCAGATCACATCGCGGTTCTTCTGCGGATCGCGGCCCGAGGCGTTCTTCTCCTTCACCGGCAGGAAGAGCATGGGCTTGCCGTGCTGCTTGCTCCCGGGATGGTTGGGCAGCTTGGCCTGGATCAGCCACGCGTGCGCCACGGCGGCGGGGTACTTTTTGGTGTTGAAGGTCCAGGTCGGGACGTACTTGTAGAAGCTGCAACCCGGAGTGCTCTGGGAGACGGTGTCGCAGCGCAGCTGTGCGTCGGGCGAGTGCCAGCGGGACGCCGCGGGGTTCGTCACCGGCGAGTAGGCAGTGATCTTCGTGCTGAGGTCGAGGTACTGGGTGACGTTCGCCGTGGGCCCGCCGTTCCAGGAGTGGGTGATGGTCCCCTCGGACATGTGCGAGTCGCCTGCCGGCCACTCCAGAGTGCCCTCCCAGCGCGTGGAGGTGGTGTCGGTGGTGCAGTTGGTGCCCAGCAGGCAGTTGAACTCCACGTCGAGCGTGACCGAGACCCACCTCGGGTCGATCGGCTGCATGGGGAACAGCACCAGCTTCTCGTAGATGAGGCTGGAGTTGTTGTGCACCTTGAATTCCTGGTGGAGGGCCCAGGTGGCGTTGATGATCTCGCCGGTGGGCTTGCCGTCCCTGATGATGATGCCTTCGTACTCGAAGGTGAAGGTCGCCAGACAGGCGCCGAAGCGCTTGATGTGGGAGTTCGTCCAGCCTTCGCACCAGTCCACCAGGGCAGGGGATTTGGCGCGGGCCTTGGCCACCGCCTCACGGGTCTTCTCGCTGTCGTCGCGCACGATGCGCGTGCACGGCTGAATGCCGCTCTTCTCGTTGGCCTCGCCGCAGTTCCAGCCCTTACGTCCGTCGAGGCGCGGCGCGTCCGACCGGGCCGGCGGACGCCGTGCGCCCGGCCGGGCCGGAGCGGGGTCGACGGGCCCCATCACAGGTGGAGCGATCTTTTGCGGTTCCTGGTAGTCGTCCTGGTTCAGTGTGGGCGCGTCCTTGTCCGGCTCCGGCAACTTGATGTCCACGACGCGGTTGCGGGTCTTGAACTTCGCCCAAGGAGACCAGGAAGTCTCGTACAGGCTGCCGTCATAGGCAGAGGTGCGGAAGACGTAGGTGGTGCCGGGCTTGAGCCGGCCGGACGGCACGGTGACCGATGCGGTCTTGCCGGAGGCGACGTAACCGGACACCAGAACGCCGAATTGGTTGTCGTCGGTGAGCTTGACCTGGGCCTTCGGCTTGCCGTCGGCGTCGGTCGTCCAGACCTCGAAGGTCAGGTTCGCCTGGTCGCCGTCGGCGTCGGTGACGGTGTTGCGCAGGACGGCCATTGAGGTGTTGACCTGCCACACCCCGCTCACCTGGGTGAACGGTGGTCCGGCCTGAGGGTTCTTGCCCGATACAGGGCGGCTGCCGCCCCTGGTCATGGCCTCGGATCCGGCCGCCGGCCTGGCGGAAGGGGGAGCGGTCGGATCGGGGTTCGGGGTGAAGCCGCTGAGCGGCGCGGCGGTCGCCGCACCGGAACCCAACAGCAGAGCGGCTATGGCACTCAAGGCCAGGAAAGCCAGAAGGCCCAGTCGCCCAGTGCATCTGAACACGCGCGTGTCTCCTCGTTCGCTGAGGGAGGTCAGAGGAAAAATGCACCAGATCAGACTTGGTGCACCGAATAGTGACAAGCGGGGCGGAGGTGATCATGGCTTACTTTTCGCCCACCTGCAACCCCCCTCTGGAGCCCTCCCCCTGCCCTGACAAAGCCATTTCCGCTGGTCAGTCGAGGTCGAATAGGGGTGTGAAGAAGAAGTGTCGGCTTGGCTCTTTATCAATGAGCGAGCAAAAATCGCTTGATGCGTCAGGCAGGGGTTCCTCCCCCGCCTGGCGGGCCGCATGGAACGAGGAACAGCGGCGCGAAAACGTGCGCTCAGTGCGTGGTCGCAACTAAGGAACGTGCTGTGCCGGCGGTATCGCAGATGTCAAACTGTTATCTGCGATCGATCGTCACAGAGCGTGCAGGCGTTATTTCTTCGCTCTGTCGCCGTCTGACCTGCAGCGCCTGTTCAGGAGCGCCATGGAGGGATGTTGCGCCATCTCCGTCATGGCCCGTTAAGGACGGGCCGTACCGGAGTCCGATCCGGCTGTTCAGTGGGTGCTCGGTTCGAGGCGCTACCCCGTGAGCGCTTGGACCACCGGACGGGTCGCCGCTCGGCGGATCGGTGCGGCGGTCAGTAGTGTCACCGCCGCGAGCGATACGGGCACCACGGCGACCAGCAAGGACAACGGGACCGTCCCGGAGCCGGTGGCGCCCGCCAGCGCCAGCGCCGCCCGGTGAACGAGGAGCCCCAGCGGAACCCCCGCGGCCGCCGCCACCGTCGCGGGGAGCAGTTGGGCGGCGGCCAGCCCGCCGGTGACCTGACGGGGCGTCGCGCCGAGCGCACGGGTCAGGGCGGCGGGGCGGGCGGTGTCCAGGCATGTCGTCCACGCGGTGAGGATCGCGTTGACGGCCGCGAGCAGGAGCAGCGCGACCGACAGCACCAGGACGATCTGGCTCACCCGATCGGTCACCGGGTTCCCCGCCCCCGGCACGAAGTCGGGACCGGTGGCGCCCGCGTCCTTGCGGTCCACGTCGTGGCGCATCGCCAGCGCCGCCACCATCATCGCAACGGTGACGGCCATGCTGAACGCGGCCAGGACCGTGCGGCGGGGACGGCGCACGGCGACGCGGACGCCGAGCATCAGCGGGACGGGCAGGGCCGCCGACAGCGCGGCGAGCCGCGACCGCCTGGGCGCCCGCACCGGTTCGCCGAGCGCGCGGGCGGTGCTGATCCGGGCACCGCGCAGTGCCGGGACGGCCGTGGCCGCGGCGGTCACCGCCAGCGCGGCGAGCAGCACGGCGGCTGCGGTCCCCGGCGAGGGGACCGGGGCCGCGCCGGTGCCCAGGAGCCCGACGCTCGGGGCGGAGAGCGCGGGGGACGCCGCCCAGCCCGCCAGCAGGCCGACGGTCGCGGCGGCGAACGCGACGGCGAGGTGCTCGGCCAGCAGGACGGCGGCGACCAGCGGGGGAGTGGCGCCGGCGGCTTTGAGCAGGCCGACGCGGCGGCCCTGTTCGGCCAGGCGCCCGCCGACCAGCAAAGCGACGCACAGGCCCGCCAGGATCGCCAGCGCCCAGGTGCCGCCGAGCAGGACGCCGTTGGCCAGGCGCAGCTCGCTCGTGGCGTAGGCGCCGATGTCCTGGGCGGCGCGGACGCCGGGATGGCGCGCCGCGAACGCGGGGGCCGAGGCGGGATCGTCCAGGCGCAGGGGCATCGTCCACTGCCGCTTGGCCGACGGGGCGAGCCGGGCGGCGTCGGCGCGCGTCGCCCAGACCAGGCCGGGCGCGGCCGACGGGTAGGGCGGACGGCCGGCGGTGACGGCGATCCCGGCGACCGGCCACCGGCGCCCGCCGAGAACGATCCGGTCTCCGGGATTGATGCCGAGCGCGTCGGCGAAGGCCCGCTCGACCACGACCGCCCCGGGCCGGACCCACTGCCCGCCGGTCACGGCGGGCCGGTCGAGCGGCCCCGGGTCGATGTCCCGGCCGTGGACGACCGCGTTCACCGACGTGTCCCCCACGCGCAGCGCGGTCGGCAGGGCGGGGAAGGGGCGTCCCGCCAGAGCGACGCCGTCGGCTCGCGCGAGCGCCCGCAGGCTCGCCGGGTCGGAGGAGACCGCGACCGCGTCCGGCCCTGCGGTGGCGGCGCGCGTGCGCTCCCACGGGGCGTCGGCGACGCTGCGGACCAGCAGTCCCAGCGTCAGCGTGGCGGCGGTGGCCGCGATCACCAGCAGCAGCAACAGCGCCTGGGCGGGCCGCCGCCGCAGGTCCAGGGCGGCCAGCCGGGCGACCAGGAGGATCCGGCCCATCTCACACCCGCCCGGTCAGCACGGTCTGGTCGACGAACGCGCCGTCCCGCATGGTGATCACCCGGTCGGCGGCGCCGGCGATACGGGGATCGTGGGTGACCACCACGAGCGTGCGGCCCTCGGCGCGCAGCTCGGCGAACAGGCGCAGGACGCCGTGCGCGGCGGCGGAGTCGAGGTTGCCGGTCGGCTCGTCGGCGAGCAGCAGCAGCGGGTCGTTGACCAGCGCCCGCGCCACGGCGACCCGCTGCCGCTGCCCGCCCGACAGCGCGCCCGGCAGGTGCCGCGCCCGGTCGCCGAGCCCGACCCGCTCCAGCAGCGCGGCGGCCCTGCGCCGGGCCGCGCGCGGCGAGGCGCCGGCGAGCAGGGCGGGCAGCTCGACGTTCTCCCGCGCGGTCAGCTCGTCCATGAGGTGGAACGCCTGGAACACGAACCCGACGCGGCCGCGCCGCAGCCGGGCCGCGGCGGTCTCGGGCAACCGGTCGACGCGCCGTCCGCCGAGCCGCACCTGGCCGCCGTCCGGCCGGTCGAGCCCGCCGAGCAGGTGCAGCAGGGTGGACTTGCCGCAGCCGCTCGGGCCCACGATCCCGACCGTCTCACCGCGCGCGACGTCCAGATCGACGTCGTCAACGGCGCGGACGAGCGCCGCGCCCGTCCCGTAGCGCCTGCACAGGCCGCGGGCCTGGAGCACCGGCTCCATCAGGTGTTCTCCCTCTGCCAATGGGTTTCACAGGTTTCCAGCCATTCCAGGTCGGCCCGGAGCCGCAGGACGGCGCCCTCCAGCAACAGCACGGCGAGCGACCCCTCCGGCTCGGTGAGCGCGGACCGCTGCGCTTGGGCGAGCCGGCGCAGCAGCTCCCGCCGCTGCGCGTCGATGAGCGCGACCGGGTCGGCGAGCCCGGACGCGGCGGCCGCCATGAGCTTCAGATGGAACTCCACGGGCGCGGCCCGCTCCCAGCCGGAATCGGACAGCCACGCCGCGACGCGTTCGCGCCCCGCCGGGGTCGGTTCGTAGACCTTGCGGTCCGGACGGCCGGACTGCCCGACTACCCGGGCTTCCGCCAGTCCCGCCTTCTCCAGCCGCCGCAGCGACATGTACACCTGGCCGGCGTTCAGCTCATCGCCCAGGGGGCCGAGCGCATCCGTCAGGCGTGCGCGCAGCTCGTAGCCGTGCGCCGGTTCCTTGCTCAGCAAGGCCAGCAGGACGTCCTGCATCACCACCTCCGAAGGCCATATAGATAACGGTTATAGATAACCGTGTCAACGGCGACGGGACCGGTGGTGTTCTGAGGCGCGGGTCAGCCGGGGAACGCGGGGGCGGGCAGTCCCTGGGCCGCGTCGGGGACGACGAACAGCGCTCCCGCGTGGGCGTCGCCCTCGGAGGCGCCCTCGGCGGCCGTCGTGACGTACAGGTCGCGCAGGTCCGGGCCGCCGAACGCGCAGGCGGTCGTCTGGGTGGCGGGCACCTCGATGGTGCGGTCGAGCCTGCCTTCGGGGGTGTGGCAGAGAACGCGGCCGCCGCCCCACAATGCCACCCAGACCCGGCCGTCGGCGTCCACGGTCAGCCCGTCCGGCAGGCCGGGGACGGTGGTGAACGTGCGGCGACCGGACGCGCCGGTCTCGGGATGGAACGCGAAGACGTCGATGCGGCCGGTCGGTGTGTCCGCGTAGTACATCAGGCGCCCGTCGGGGCTCCACGCGATCCCGTTGCTGATCGTCACGTCGTCGAGGACCGTGGTCGTCGCGCCATCGGGGCTGACGCGGCGCAGCCGGCCGCCTCCCGGCGCCTCGTCGTAGCGCATCGAACCCGCCCACAGGGCCCCGTCCGGGCCGACGGCGGCGTCGTTGCCGCGACAGCCCGGGACGGGATGCTCGGCGAGCCAGCGGAACGCGCCGTCGGCGTCGTAGAGCCCCACCCCGTCGCGGAGGTTGACGACCAGGCCGCCGCCCGCGCGCGGCTTGGCGGCGCCGACGTGCTGCCCGGTGCGCCGGACGCCGTCGCGACCGGTGGCGGGGTCGTAGGCGTGCACCTCGCTTTCGAGGATGTCCACCCACAGCAGCACTCCGGCGGCGGAGTGCCAGGTGGGGCCCTCGCCCAGGCGGGCACGGGCGGGCAGCGCGATCTCGATGTGGTGTCCCATGAAGGTCCTCGGGCGCCGGGAGCGGGCGGTGCGCCCGCCCGCTCCCGGCGGCGGGGTCAGGAGGCGGAGAAGGCGTAGACGCTGGTGGAGTCGTAGGTCTGGCCCGGCCGCAGCGTGGTGCTCGGGAAGCGCGGCCGGTTGGGGGAGTCGGGGAAGTGCTGGGTCTCCAGGCAGAAGCCGTCGCCCTGCCGGTACATCGTCCCGCTCGTGCCGACCAGGCGGCCGGTGAGGAAGTTGCCGGAGTAGAACTGCAGGCCGGGCTGGTCGGTGCGCACCTCCATCACGCGGCCGGTGGTCGGCTCGGTGACGCGGGCGGCCGTCTTCATGCCGGTGCCGTCCAGCACGTAGTTGTGGTCGTAGCCGCGCCCGTAGACCATCTGCTGGTGACCGTCGCGGATGCGCTCGCCGACGGCGCGCGGCCGGGTGAAGTCCAGCGGGGTGCCGCGCACCGGGCTCAGGGCGCCGGTCGGGATGAGGGTGGAGTCCACCGGCGTGTAGCGCGAGGCGTTGATCTTCAGCTTGTGGCCGTAGACGTCGCCGGAGCCCTCACCGGCGAGGTTGAAGTAGGCGTGGTTGGTCAGGTTCAGCACCGTGGGCTTGTCGGTGGTGGCCTGGTAGCGGATGCGCAGCTCGTTCTTGGGCGTGACGGTGTAGGTGACGGTGGTGCTGAGCGTGCCGGGGTAGCCCATCTCGCCGTCCGGGCTGACGTAGGTCAGGCGCAGCGACGCACCGTCCCTCGTCTTGACGGCCTGGGCCTTCCAGACGCGCTGGTCGAAGCCCGTGGTGCCGCCGTGCAGGCTGTTGGTCCCGTCGTTGGCGGGGACCTGGTACGTCCTGCCGTCCAGGGTGAACTTCGCGCCGCCGATCCGGTTGCCGTAGCGCCCGATGATCGCTCCGAAGTAGGGGTTCTCGGTCCGGTAGGCGCTGCTCAGGTACCCGTCCAGCTTGGGGAAGCCGAGCGTGACGTTGCCGGGGCGCCCGCGCCGGTCGGGCACCTCCAGGGACTGGACGATGCCGCCGTAGGTGAGGATGCGGGCCTTCATGCCGTGGCCGCTGCCGAGCGTGTAGCGCCAGACCGCCGTGCCGTCGGGCAGGGTGCCGAACGGCTCCTTGGCGATCGTGAGGTCGGCCGCCGAGGCGGTCCCGGCGACGCTCAGCAGCCCGCCGGCCAGCAGGGCGGCGGCGGTCAGGGGGAGAACGCGTTTCATCGGTGTTCCTCTCGCAGGGGGTGAGGGAGCAGATGGAGCGGCGTGTTCTGGTGGGCGACGGGGACGAGGAAGCGGCGGACCGCCGCCGTTCCCATGGAGGTGTGCAGCGGGTTGGTGGTGGCGGGCCAGGGGCCGCCGTGGTGGGTGGCCGGGCCGATGGCGACGCCGGGCGGCCAGCCGTTGTGGACCAGGCGGCCGGCGCGGCGGCGCAGGACGGCCAGCAGCCGCCGTACGAGCGGGTCGTCGGAGTCCTCGGCGTGGACGGCGGCCGTCAGCGATCCGGGCATGGCGGCCGCCGCCTCGACGAGCCGGTCCTCGGTGT
Organism: Spirillospora sp. CA-253888; assembly: GCA_050936435.1. GTDB lineage: Bacteria > Actinomycetota > Actinomycetes > Streptosporangiales > Streptosporangiaceae > Spirillospora. Next base: position 1,257,174 of record JBNJMT010000002.1, on the reverse strand, counting down.
CGTACTCCACGATCAGGGCGGCCGGCCCGAAGTGCTCCTCCCACAGCTCGGGGGTCAGCTCGGCCGCCGGGACGGTGAACAGGACCGGCGCCGGGTCGGCGCCGTCCTCGGGCAGGGCCCCGCACAGCGCCTTCACTCGTCCGTCGAGCTCGCGCAGGCCGGTCGTGTAGGCGTCGGCGATGCCGGGGGTGAGCAGGCGGTGGGGCGCGACCTCGCCCGTCCCGCGGCGCAGCGCGTCCTCCAGGCCGTGGCCGATCGGCAGGAACAGCAGGCCGGGCTTGGTGCAGAGCTGGCCGGCGGCCGAGGTGAACGCCGTGACGAACTCCGCCGCGATCCGCTCACCGCGCTCGCGCACCGCCGCGCGCGTGACGAACACCGGATTGACGCTGCCCAGCTCGCCGTAGAACGGGATCGGGTCGGGACGCGCGCAGGCCAGGTCGAACAGCGCCCGCCCGCCGCGCGTCGAGCCGGTGAACGCAGCGGCGCGGATCGCGGGGTGGGAGACCAGCGCCTTGCCCGCCTCGAAGCCCTCCACCATGGCGAAGGCGCCGTCCGGCGCGTCGGCCAGCGCCCGCGCCACCAGTTCAGCGGTGCGGCGGGAGGTGCGCGGATGCCCGGGGTGGGCCTTCAGGACGACGGGGCATCCGGCGGCGAGCGCCGCCACCGTGTCGCCCCCGGCGACCGAGATGGCGAACGGAAAGTTGCTCGCCGCGTAGATCGCCACGGGGCCGATCGGCTCGTTCATCCGGCGCACCGGGCCGTCGATCGCGATGTCGAGGAAGGCACCGTCCTCGGCCATGTCGGCGAACAGCCGGGACTGCCCGGTGGTGCGCGCCAGCTCGCCTTTCAGGCGGTCGGGGGCGAGGCCGGTCTCGTCCGCAGCCAGCGCCGTCAGCTCCTCGGCGTGCGCGTCCAGGACGTCGGCGATCGCGCGCAGCCACCGGGCGCGCCCGCCCAGCGGGAAGCGGTCCAGGTCGGCCAGCTCGGCCGCGGCCCGTTCCGCCGCCGCGCAGGCCGCGGCGACCTCGTCCGGGGTCGTGTCGGTCATGGAATCTCCCAGGGGTCAGCGGAACAGCGGCGAGCCGGAGCGCCGCTTGGTCCAGACGTCGAAGGCGACGGCGGCCAGCAGGACCAGGCCCTTGACGAGCATCACCCGCTCGCTGGGCGCGCCCATCAGCGACATCCCGTTGTTGATCACGCCCATGATCAGGCCGCCGGTGATGGCGCCGACGACCTTGCCGACCCCGCCCTGGACGGCCGCGCCGCCGATGAACGCCGCGGCGATCGCGTCCAGCTCGAAGGTGTCGCCCGCGGTGGGGCCGGCCTGGTTCAGCCGCCCGGCGAAGATGATCCCGGCCAGCGCCGACAGCACGCCCATGTTGACGAACAGCCAGAACACCACCGACTTGGCCCGCACGCCCGACAGCACCGCCGCCTGGAGGTTGCCGCCGACCGCGTACACGTGCCGGCCGAACACCGAGCGGCTGGTCAGCAGCGAGTAGCCCAGCACCAGCGCCGCCAGCAGCACCAGCACCCACGGCAGGTTGTGGAACCGGGCGAGCTGCACGGCCACCGCCATGATCAGCGCCCCGGCCGCGGCGACCTTGAGCACGAACACCGGCACGGGGTCCACGGCCTGCCCGTAGCCGAGGCGCGCCGCGCGGGTGCGCCACCGCGAGGCCGCCAGCCCCGCGACGACCGCGGCCCCGGCGAGCAGGCTGACCAGGTCGGCGCCGCCCAGCGGGCCGAGGCCAACGTTGCCGAGATAGCCCGAGGTGAAGCCGTTGGACAGCGTGCGGACCTCGTCGGGGAACGGCCCGAGGCCCTGGTTGCCGAGCACCGTCATGGTCAGCGCGCGGAACAGCAGCATCCCGGCGAGCGTGACGATGAACGACGGGATGCCGAAGTAGGCCGTCCAGTACCCCTGCCACGCCCCGATCGCGGCGCCCGCGCTCAGCGTCAGCAGCAGCGCGATCGGCCAGGGGACGTCGTGGGAGACCATCAGCCAGGCGGCGATCGCGCCGGTGACGCCGACCAGCGAGCCCACCGACAGGTCGATGTGCCCGGAGATGATGATCAGGATCATCCCGATCGCCAGGATCAGGATGTAGGAGTTCTGCACGACGATGTTGGAGATGTTCTGCGGCTGCAGCAGATCGCCCCCGGTCAGCACCGTGAACAGGGCGACGATCAGCGCGAACGCGATGTAGATCCCGCTCTGCCGCACGTTGACCGCCAGGCGCGGCCGCCCGCCGCCCGCCGGGTCGCGCGGGCCGGGCGCGGCGCCGGCGGCGCCCGCGGCGCCGTTCTTCGCGGTTGCGGTGCGGCTCATCCGGCCCGCTCCCTTCCGAGGGTCATGTGGGACATCAGCACTTCCTGCGTGGCCCGCTCGCGCGGCACCTCACCGGTGATCCGGCCGGCCGCCATCGTGTAGATCCGGTCGCACATGCCGAGCAGCTCGGGCAGCTCCGAGGAGATCAGCAGGATCGCCCGGCCCTCGGCGGCCAGCCGGTTGACGATGGTGTAGATCTCGTACTTGGCGCCGACGTCGATGCCGCGGGTCGGCTCGTCCAGGATCAGCACGTCCGGATCGGTGAAGATCCACTTGGACAGCACGACCTTCTGCTGGTTGCCGCCGCTCAGCTGCCCGGTCGCGGCCAGCACGCTCGGCGCCTTGATGTTCATCCCGCCGCGGAACTCCTCGGCGACCCTGAACTCCTCGTGCTCGTCCACCCACCCGGCCCGGGCCAGCTTCCCGAGCCGCGCCGCCGACACGTTCCGCTTGATGTCCTGGATCAGGTTGAGCCCGTAGCGCTTGCGGTCCTCGGTGACGTAGGCGATGCGGTGCCGGATCGCGTCCCGCACGCTGCGCAGCTCGACCGGCTCGCCGTCCTTGTAGACGCGCCCGGAGACGCCCGCGCCGTAGGAGCGGCCGAACACGCTCATCGCCAGCTCGGTGCGGCCCGCGCCCATCAGCCCGGCGAGCCCGACGATCTCGCCGCGCCGCAGCGTCAGGTCCGCCCCCGACACCACCACCCGGTCGCGCTGGGTCGGGCTGTGCACGGTCCAGTCCTCGATCCGCAGCACCTCCGCGCCGATCTCCGGCTCGCGCGGCGGGTAGCGGTGCTCCAGGTCCCGCCCGACCATGCCGGAGATGATCCGGTCCTCGGTCACCCCGCCGCCGGACGGGTCGAGCGTCTCGATCATCCGGCCGTCGCGCAGCACGCTGACGGTGTCGGCGACCGCCAGCACCTCGTTGAGCTTGTGCGAGATGATCACGCAGGTGATGCCGTCGTCGCGCAGCCCGCGCATCAGCTCCAGCAGGTGCGCGGAGTCGGCGTCGTTCAGCGCGGCGGTCGGCTCGTCCAGGATCAGCAGCCGCACCCGCTTGGACAGCGCCTTGGCGATCTCCACCAGCTGCTGCTTGCCGACGCCGAGCTCGGCGACCGGGGTGACCGCCGGCTGGGCCAGCCCGACCCGCTCCAGCAGCCGGGCCGCCTCGTGGTTGGTGCGGTTCCAGTCGATCAGGCCGCGCGCGGCCCGCTCGTTGCCGAGGAAGATGTTCTCGGCGATCGACAGCTGCGGGCACAGCGCCAGCTCCTGGTGGATGATGACGATCCCGCGCTGCTCGCTGTCGCGGATGCCGGAGAACCGGCACGGCTCGCCGTCGAACAGGATCTCCCCGTCGTAGGAGCCGTGCGGGTGCACCCCCGACAGCACCTTCATCAGCGTGGACTTGCCCGCGCCGTTCTCGCCGCAGATCGCGTGGATCTCGCCGCGGCGCACGGCCAGGTCGACGCCGGTCAGCGCCTTGACGCCGGGGAAGGTCTTGGTGATCCCGCGCATCCGCAGGATGTCGTCGCGTCCGGCCGCGTCCGCCCGTTCGGCGGTGTCGGTGGTCACGGCGTCATCCCAGCTGCGCCTGCGTGTAGTAGCCGGACCGCACCAGCTCGGCCTGCACGTTGGACTTGTTCACGATCACCGGCTGCAGCATCTGGGTCGGGACGACCTTCTCGCCGTTGTCGTAGTCCTTGGTGTTGTTGACCTCCGGCTTGCCGCCCTTCAGCAGCGCGTCGGCCATCTTCGCCGTCTCGCCGGCCAGCTTGCGGGTGTCCTTGAAGATCGTGGAGTACTGCTCGCCGGCCAGCATCGACTTCACCGACGCCACCTCGGCGTCCTGCCCGGTCACCACCGGGTACGGCTGGGCCGCGCTGCCGTAGCCGTTGCTCTTGAGCGCCGACAGGATGCCGATCGACAGCCCGTCGTACGGCGAGAGCACGCCGTCGACCTTCGCGCCGCCCCGGTAGGTCTTGGTGAGGATGTCCTCCATCCGCTTCTGCGCGGTGGCCGCGTCCCAGCGCAGGATGGCGCAGGTCTTGAAGTCGGTCTGGCCGCTCCTGACGACCAGCGTGCCCTTGTCGACGTACGGCTTGAGCACCGACATCGCGCCGTTGAAGAAGAACGGGGCGTTGTTGTCGTCGGGCGAGCCGGCGAACAGCTCGACGTTGAACGGCCCCTTGGCCGTGCCCTCCGAGCCGTCCTCGTTCTTCAGCTTCAGCCCGGTGAGCAGCGAGGTCGCCTGCTGCACGCCGACCTTGAAGTTGTCGAAGGTGGCGTAGTAGTCGACGTCGGGGCTGCGCATGATGAGCCGGTCGTAGGAGATCACCGGGATGCGGCTCTGACGCGCCTGCTGGAGCTGGCTGGTGAGGGCCGTGCCGTCGATGGAGGCGACCACCAGCAGCTTCACGCCCTTGGTGATCTGGTTCTCGATCTGGCTGACCTGGGTCGGGATGTCGTTCTCGGCGTACTGCAGGTCGACCTTGTAGCCGAGCTTCTCCAGCTCGCCCTTCAGGGTGTCGCCGTCGCGGATCCAGCGCTCGGACGACTTGGTCGGCATCGTGACGCCGATCAGCGCGCCCTTGGCGTCGCCGGGCCCGGCCTTCTTGTCGATGGTCTTCTCCGCCGAGCCGCACGCGGTGACGGTCGCGGCCGCCAGCGCGAGACCGGCGACGGCGGACCCCAGTTTCACGAACCTCATGGGCGTTCTCCTTCGGGGTGGGGGGTTCAGGGGGTGGGGAGGACGGCCTGGTCGGCGACCGGGAACCGCACCAGCGGCCCCGGATCGCGCGACCCGGCGGGGGACATCGCCTCGCCCGCCCCGAGCCGGGCGAGGGTGTCCAGTACGAGGCGGCCGCGCCGCACCCGCTCCCGGCCGCTCTCGACGGCGAGCGGGAGGAGGTGGCGGCCGACCGGGTAGATGGACGGCGCGTTGCGCAGCCCGTACTTGAGGTAGATGGGCGCGCCCCGGCGGATGAGCTCGGCGGCGTCGTAGAGGCGCACGTGGCCGCCCAGGTCGTCGGGGGCCTCGACGTAGAAGTCCATCGGCGCGGCGCTGACCGCGCGGATCTCGGCGAGCTGCGCGACGGTCAGGTCGCTCGGCACGTTGATCGAGTCGCCGCCGAGCCGCTCCCAGACCGCGAACGAGGCCGGGTTCACCGGCCCGACCAGGGCCGACACCTTGAACGTGGTGTCGGCGGGCAGCCGCCCGGCCGCGCGCATCCGGTGCAGCGTCCACAGCACGCCCTCGTCGGCGACCAGCAGCGACCGCACACCGAGCCCGGCCGCGCGCTCGGCGTCGGCCACGCACTGGGCGAGCTGGTCGCGGCCCCGGGCGCGCGGACCCGACGCCACGTAGTCGCGGCCGCCCGCGCCGGGCTCCCAGGAGCCGCGCGGGCCGAGGAACAGGCACAGCTCGACGGCGCGCTCGCCGCAGGCGGCGACCATCTCCGCGATCTCGGCGTCGGTCAGCATCCACACGCCGCTGCCCTGGCTGATGCGGTGCAGCGGGACCGACAGGCGCTCGCTCTCGGCCAGGACCGCCTCCAGCACCGCCGGTCCCTCGCAGGAGGGCAGCTCGGCGCGCCAGGCGCCGCCGTCGGGGAACCGTCGCGTCGAGGCGGGCGGCGGCGCGGGGCGCTCGGGGAAACCGAGCTCGCCCAGCGCGCTCTCGCCGGGGAAGGTGTCGGGGTTCATGGCAGGTTCTCCGGTCGGTCGAGGTCGGGGCGGAGGAGGATCTTGCCCGCGCCGGGTCCGGCGCCGAGCGCGAGCGCCTTCTCGAAGTCGGCGAGCGGCAGCTCGTGGGTGATCAGGGACGCGGGGCGCAGCACCCCGCCGGTGAAGGCGCGCACCGCGTACGCCCAGTCGGCCGGACCGGCGCCGAACACCGTGTGCACCGCCAGCGCCCGGGTGACCAGCAGCAGGGTCGGCACCGCGTCGGCGGTGTCGCCGGGGATGCCGGTGAGGACCACCCGGCCGCCGCGCCGCGCCAGCGCCACCGCCGCGTGCGCGGTGCCGGGCGCGCCCGCCGTCTCGATGACGACGTCGAACGCGCCGTCGGCCGCCTCGCCGGGCGCCAGGAAGGAGGTCGCGCCCGCCTCCTCGGCCGCCGCGCCCCGTTCGGCGCGCGGGTCGACCGCCACGAGCCGGGCGGGGGAGAAGGCGGCCAGCAGCTGCAGGGCCAGCAGCCCGAGCGTCCCCGCGCCGACCACCGCGGCGGTCTCGCCGGGCCGCGGCGCGGCGCGCCGCACCGCGCCGGCGACGACGGCCGCCGGTTCGAGCAGCGCCGCCGCGCGCAGGTCCGCATCGGGCGCCAGCACGTGCAGCAGCCGGGCCGGCACCAGCAGGTGGTCGGCGAACGCGCCGGGCCGGGTGAACCCCGTCTCGTCGTATCCGGCGAGGCACAGGTTGGGCGAGCCGTCGCGGCACGGGCCGCACACCAGGCACCCCCGGTGGCCCTCGCCGACGACGGCCCTGCCGACCAGCGCGCGGTCGGTGTGCGGGCCGACGGCCACGACCGTGCCGGACCACTCGTGGCCGGGCGTGACCGGGTAGGTGACGAACCCGGCCGGCCGCCCGCCCTCGAACAGCTCCCGGTCGCTCCCGCACAGCCCGGCCGCGGCCACCCGGACCAGCGCCTCGCCGGGGCCGGGCACCGGCGGCTCGCCCTCGGCGATCCGGGAGTCGCCCGGCGCGTCCACGACGACGGAACGGCTCATCGGCGCGCTCCGCGCCGCGCGTCCCGGGGAACGCCCTCGCGCCGGTGCCAGTCCTCGGCGAACAGGTCGAAGTCGGCGGTCTGCCGGGGGAACTCGGCGACCGCGTCGTAGTCCACCTCGATGCCGAGGCCCGGCCCCTCCGGCACCGCGAAGTAGCCGTCCACCACCTCGGGCAGGCCGCGCACGATGCGCTTGACCGGCGCGTCGGCGAAGTCGTTGAAGTGCTCCAGGATCTTGAAGTTGGGGGTGCACACGCCGAGCTGGAGGGTGGCGGCGGTCAGCACCGGCCCGCCCACGTTGTGCGGCGCGACCAGCACGTAGTGGGTCTCGGCGGTGGCGGCGAGCTTGCGCGCCTCGCGGATGCCGCCGATGTGCCCGAGGTCCGGCTGGACGATGTCGGCGGCCTGGAGTTCGAACAGCTCCCGGAACTCGATGCGGTCGTGGATGCGCTCCCCGGTGGCGATCGGCAGCCCGGTGTGCTCGGAGACCTTGGCGAGCGCCTTGAGGTTCTCCGGCGGGCAGGGCTCCTCCAGCCAGGCCGGCGCGTACGGCTCCAGCATCCCGGCCAGCCGGATCGCGGTGGCGGGGGAGAACCGGCCGTGCATCTCCACCAGCAGCTCGCAGTCGGGCCCGATGGCGTCGCGCACCGCCTCGACCAGCCCGACCGACCGCATCGTCTCGGCGTGGTCGAGCTCGAACCGGCCGTGGCCGAACGGGTCGAGCTTGAGCGCGCGGTATCCGCGCTCGACGACGCGCCTGGCGGCGGCGTGGAACTCCTCGGGCGTGCGGTCCACGGTGTACCAGCCGTTGGCGTACGCCTTCACCCGGTCGCGGACCCTGCCGCCGAGCAGCCGCCACACGGGCTGGCCCAGGGCCTTGCCGACGATGTCCAGACACGCCATCTCCACGCACGCGATGCCGGACATGACGATCTCGCCGGCGCGGCCGTAGTCGCCGTACTTCATCCGCTGGACGAGGTCCTCGACGTCGAACGGGTCGCTGCCGACGACGTGCCGGCCCGCCGCCTCGGCCAGGTAGCCGAGCAGGGCGTCGGTGTGCCCGAGCATACGGGCCTCGCCCACGCCGGTGAGCCCCTCGTCGGTGCGGACGGTCACCAGGGTGAGGTTGCGCCAGGGCGTCCCGACGACATGGGTGTTGATCTCGGTGATGCGCACGGCTTCCAGATCTCTCTTCGGTCGTAGCTGTTGAGCAAGTGCTAGCTTTTTGTTAGCGCTAACATTTCGGCCATGGCCGGTGTCCTCCGTGTCTCGGTCCGTCGTCGGGGTGCGTCGCGGCCGGCGGCCGCTAGCGGGTCGTGCGGAAGGGGCCGGTGCTCTCCCGCACCACCAGCTCGGGTTCGACCGTCACGCGGCGGGGCGCGTGCCCCGCGCCGCCGCCGTCCGGCAGGCCGATGCGCTCCAGCAGCAGCCCGAACGCCTGCCTGCCCAGCTCGCCGAACGGCTGCCGGACGCTGGTCAGCGGCGGCGGATAGTAGGGGGCCTCCGGCACGTCGTCGAAACCTGCCACGCTCACCTCCTCGGGGACCCGCCGTCCCCGCTCGCGCAGCGCGCGCAGCACGCCGAGCGCCATCGGGTCGTTGGCGGCGAAGACCGCGGTCACCCGCGGGTCGGCGGCCAGCCGCTTGCCCTGCTCGTAGCCCGAGCGCGGCGTCCAGTCGCCGGGCAGCGGGTCGGGGACCTCGCGCCCGGCGGCGGCCAGCGCGGCCCGCCAGCCCGACACGCGGGTGGCCGCGTCGATCCAGTCCGACGGCCCGGTGATGTGCCAGACCGTCTCGTGGCCGAGGTCGAGCAGGTGCCGGGTGACGCGCGCGCCGCCCGACTCGTTGTCGACGACGGCCACCGGGGCGGCCAGGTCGTCGCCCGCCCCGACCACCACGACCGGCAGGTCGGGCGGCAGCCCGCGCAGCCCGTCGGCCGCCGACCGGTGCGGCGCGATGATGATGATCCCGTCCACCGACTGCGAGCGCAGCCGCTCGATCCCGTCGGCGATGCCGTCGCGGGTCAGCGCGCTCAGGCTGGCGATGCTGACCAGGTAGCCGACGTCGCGCGCGGCCTGCTCGATGCCGTAGAGGGTCGAGGCCGGGCCGTAGAGGGTGGTGTCGAAGCTGACCACGCCGAGGACGCCGGAGCGCCCGGTGGCCAGCACGCGGGCGGCGGAGTTGGGGTGGTAGCTGAGCTCCTGCATGGCCGCCAGCACCTTGGCGCGGGTCTTCGGCCGCACCTTCTCCGGCGTGTTGAGCACCCGCGACACCGTCATGGCCGAGACACCGGCCAGGACGGCGACGTCCTCCATGACCGCGCGCGACGACCGCCCGGAGGGGCCGGCGGCGGACGGGGGCGGGGCGCTCATGGAGTGTGGCCTCCTTCACAGCGGGGTGCGGATGCCGAAATGTTTGCGCTAACGCAAATCGATGTCAAGGGTCCGGCGTGACCCGGTTCACAACCCGCAGGTCGGGGCGCCCGGCCCGGAGCGGGTCCGGGCCGGGCGGGCGCGGACGGCTACTCCGGCGGCTCGTTCCAGGTGATGCAGAACGGCTTGCCGACGGGGTCGGCGTACACGCGCCAGTTTTCGCCCTCGCCGGGCAGCCGCGTCGCGCCGATCGCGAGCGCCGCCCGCTCGGCCGACTCCAGGTCGGCGCGCTCGACGAGCAGGTCGAGGTGGACCTGCTGGGACGCGGCCGGGTCGGGCCAGCGCGGCGCCCGGTAGTCCTCGACCTGCTGGAACAGCACGGGCCTCGTGCCCTCCTCGCCGATCATCACCATGCCCTGCCCCTCGTAGGTGACCGGCTTGCCCAGCAGCTCGGAGTAGAACGCGCTCAGCGCCTTCGCGTCCGGGCAGTCGAGCATGACGCCCAGCACCGTCGTGTTCGGGTCGTCCTCCTTGGCGCACAGGTCGAACGGGTGGCCGGCCGGGTCGGCGAGCGTGTGCCAGCGCTCGTTGCGCCGCAGCAGCGTCGCGCCGAGGGAGACCGCCCGGTCGGCCGCGGCGTCGATGTCGGGCACGCCCAGATCGAGATGGGCCTGCTGGGGCGCGGCCGGGTCGGGCCAGCGCGGCGCCACGTGGTCCGGCGCCTCCTGGAAGGCGACGCGCCACCCGTCCGGCGTCCCCATCGTGATCCACCCGTCCTCGGCGTAGGTCCGCGTCCAGCCCGCCAGGGCGGTGTAGAAGTCGGCCTCGGCGGCGATGTCCGGCGCGTCGAACGCCACGGTCTTCAACTCGGCGATCATGTGCTCTCCCTCTCGACGTCGCTCCGTCCCTCCCCCCGACCGCCCGTCCCTAAGCGGGCGGGCCGCCGCGGCCGATCATCGAGCCCGCCGCGCCCCACCTGGAACGGCGCCCCGAAAAGGAGTCGCGCGCCCCCGCCCCCGTGCATGAGGATCCGGGACCGGCGGGGCGGAGGTGTTCGCTGGCGGGTCCGTCGGGCTCGCCGGGAGGGCGGAACGATCGAGGGGACCGCTTCCGAACGCCTGCTCCTGCCGGACGGCCGTCGCCCGGCAGGGTGGGCACGCGGCCGGATAGGCCGTGACCACAGGCTGTGGCTGTACGAAGCCGACGATCCCCGCCGCTGGTACCGCTACGACCTCGAACCCTGAGCGGTCGGCTCAGGCGGACGCCGCGTCCCGGCTCCCGGGCCGGGCGGTCCGGGAGCCGGGAGCCGTCACGACGACGCGTCCAGCGCGTCGGGGGCCTGGTCGCTGTAGAGCTCGGCCTGGACGCGGAACATGCGCCGGTACCGGGTGTCGGTGCTCATGAGCTGGGCATGGGTGCCCTCCTCGACGACGCGCCCCTCGTGCAGGACGACGATGCGGTCGGCGTGCCGGACGTTGGCGAGCCGGTGGGTCACCAGGACGGTGTGCCGGCGCCGCCCGTTGTGCCGGGCGGCGGCCGCCAGGCCGTCGAAGACCCTGGCCTCGGCGTGGGCGTCCAGGGCCGCGGTGGGCTCGTCGGCCACCAGGACGTCCCCGTCGCGGTAGATGGCGCGGGCGATGCCGAAGCGCTGCCACTGGCCGCCGGACAGGTCCTGCCCTTCGGTGAACTCCCGCGAGAGCACGGTCCGGGGGCCGTGCGGGAGGGACCGGAGCACCTGGTCGACGCTCGACAGCGCGATCGCGTCGTCCCAGCGCGCGCCGTCGGGGTCGGCGGCCTCCAGCCGCCCGGCGCGCACGTTGGTCTCCGCCGTCATCGGCCACTGCGCCGGCTGCTGGGCGATGACGGCGATGCGGGCGTGGACCGAGTCGGTGGCGGCGCGGGCGAGGTCGAGGCCGTCCCAGCGCACGCTCCCCGCCGTGGCGGGGAACAGGCCGGTGATCACCTTGCCGAGGGTGGTCTTCCCCGAGCCGTTCTCGCCCACCAGCGCGGTCACCTCCCCCGCCCTGAGCGTCAGGTCGATGCCGTCCAGGGCCGGGGCGTCCTGCCCGGGATAGGTGAACGACACCCCCCGCAGCTCGATCGTCTCGGGCGCGCGGGCGATCCGCTCGCCGCCGCCCGCGCGCGTCCGTTCGGCCGCCGCCTCCACCAGGCGCTGCAGGAACGCGAGGTAGAAGGAGTCCTCGTACAGCCGGTTGGCCGCCTGGACGGCGCCCGAGAGCGAGCTGGAGACGGTCCGCATGGCGATCAGCGCGCTGCCCGCCAGGGCCAGGGCCAGCGCCCCCGAGTACAGCAGCGCCCCCAGCACGACGTAGGCCAGCGCCGTCCCGAGTCCCACGAGCGTCCGGCCGGCCAGCCGGATCATCGACTGGTGCCGCTCCATGCGCAGCGCCACCCTCATCTGGTCGGTGGCGACCCGGCGGTACTCCTCCAGCAGCGGGCCCTGCAACGTGCAGGCGTGGCGCTCGGCCGCCCCGTCCCGGCCGGTCAGCAGCTTGCCGACGACGAACATGCGCAGCTGGTGGACCGCGTTGCCCAGGAAGGTGTCGTAGCGCAGCTTGGCCACCCGCATCGCCGCCCAGCCGTCGGCCACGGCCACCAGCAGCAGGGTCGGCACCAGCCAGGCGTTCAGGAGCGCCACCGTCACCAGCGCGGCCGCCAGCGCGACGCATCCCGCCAGCACGTCGCCCACGCCGCGCACGCCGGACTCGACCGCCTGGACGCCCCGCCGGCCTCCCTGGCGCACCAGCTCCCGGAAGTCGGCGTCCTCGAACGCCACGAGGTCCACCCGCGAGACCGCGGTGTGCACCTCCAGGTCGGCCTCGCGGACGGCGCGCGGCGTCAGCGCCCCGCGCACCGCCTCCACCGCCGACGCCAGACCGCCCCGCAGCGCGTAGGCCGCGACGACCAGGCCGAGCGCGGGCAGGGCGTTCCGCACCCGCTCCGGCGTGGGCCCCTGCCGCAGCAGCGCGCCGAACACGTCGCCGGTCGCCAGCAGCCCCAACGACGTCACGACGCCGGTGGCGCAGTAGAGGGCGGCCGCCAGCAGCGACAGCCGCGGGGACGCGCGCCAGGCGAGCCGCACCAGGACGGCGACCGTCCCCGGGACCGCCCGGAGCGTCCGCCACCCGCCGGCGTCGGCGGCGCTCGCGCGGGCCTTGGCCCAGTCCGGCTGGCGAAGGCCCTCCACGCCCACCAGCACGGCGGGGGAGGCACCGGAAGAAGGTGAAGAGTTTTCGGGCATGACAGTGGACGTGCTCACGGCAAGCCTTTCAGCTCGGGCACTTGTCCACTGCTTCAGCAGTTACCGCGCGTCGCGCGGCTCTATCGCCGCCCCAAGCATCCTTGCGGCGGCCTGTGAAGTCAAACAGGGCGCGTTTTCCGCGTCTTTGAAACAGAACGCGCGGAACGGACGTTGGACAGGGGGAAGTGCACCGTGCCAAGCGCGCTTTACGAACGATGTTCGCGTGAAGTACGGTGTTCCGGATCTTGATCCGCACGGCGGGGGGAACATCGTGGACCCTGAGGCGGACATGCCGCTGCCCCCGGGGCGCAAGCGTCGCCGCAGCGCCCCGCCGGGGCGGCCGCTCACCGTCGACGTGATCGTGGACGCCGCGCTCGGGGTGCTGGTCGCCGAGGGGCTGGACGCGATCAGCATGCGCAAGGTGGCCAAGGAGCTCGACACCGGACCGGCCTCGCTGTACGCGCACGTGTCCGACAAGGACGAGCTCCTGGAGCTGCTGCTCGACCGGATCGCCGGGCGGGTCCACCTGCCCGAACCCGACCCCGACCGCTGGCAGGAGCAGCTCAAGGAGCTCGCGCGCGAGATCCGCAAGGTGTGGAACGAGCACCGCGACGTGGCCCGGGCCTTCATGGGGCGGTTCCCCGTCGGGCCGAACCAGCTGCGCGTCGCCGACACCCTCCTCGGCCTGCTGCGGGCCGGCGGGATGCCGCGCGAGATCGCCGTGAGCGCGGTGGACGTCCTGGGCCGGTACGTGAACGCCGAGACCCTGGACACCGCCGGCTCGGCCTTCCGCGTCGAGCCGGGAAAGGACCCCGAACAGGCCGTCCGGGAGCGCACGGAACAGTTCGCCGACTATTTCCGTGCACTTCCCAGACAGCGTTATCCGTACATTGTCGATATGGTGGACGAGCTCGTCGGGCGGGACGGCGACCAGCGTTTCGAGCTCGGCCTCGACCTGCTGGTCCGGAGCTTCGCCTCCTATGCCGAGAAGGAAGCCTGAAGAAATCCCCTCAGGTCCGCTTCGCGGCGTGGGTCAGTGCGGGAGCGACGCTTTCCTGAAAAGCCGCACGGGCAGTTCCTCCAGGCCGCGCATCATCGTGCTGAACCGCCATTTCAGGTCGCCGTCGCCGACCGTCGGCTCCATCTCCGGGAAGCGCTGGAAGAGCTTGCTCAGGACGACCTCCCCCTCCAGCCGCGCCAGGGGAGCCCCGATGCAGTGGTGGACGCCGTGCCCGAAGGCCAGGCTCCCGGTGTTCACCCGCCTGATGTCGAAGCGGTCGGGGTCGGCGTAGCGGTCCGGGTCGCGGCACACGGCGAGCAGGCAGACGGTGACGAACTCGCCCTTCGGGATCACCACGTCCCCGACGGTGACCGGCTCGGTGGTGAACCGCCAGGTCGAGCTCACGTTGGGGCCGTCGAAGCGGAGGACCTCCTCCACCGCCGACGGCCACAGGGACGGGTCGGCGTCCAGCAGGGCCCGCTGCCCGGGGTGCCGGAGCAGGGCGAGCGCCCCGTTCCCGACGAGGTTCACGGTGGTCTCGTGCCCGGCGACCATCAGGACGTAGGCCATCGACATCAGCTCGGTCCCGCTCAGCCGGTCGCCGCCGTCGCCGGTGTGCACGAGGGCGCTCAGCAGGTCGTCGGCCGGATCGGCGCGCTTGGCGTCGATGAGGTCTCCGAGGTACCCCACCACCTCGGCCCCGGCGTCGCGCACCTCGTCGCCGGAGGTGCCGGAGACGAGCAGGTTGGAGCGCCTGCGGAACCACTCCCGGTCGGTGAGCGGGACGCCGAGCAGCGAGCAGATGACGGTGAAGGGCAGCGGGAACGCCAGGTCGGCCATCAGGTCGATCCGTCCGCGCCGGGCGGCGGCGTCGAGGAGGTCGTCGGTCAGGGCCGCGACCTGGGGGCGCAGGTCGCGCACCCGCCGCCCCGTGAAGACCTTGGCGACCAGCCGGCGGAGCCGGGTGTGGTCCGGGGGGTCGCTGTCGAGCATGTGCTCGGCGAGCTCGCGCGGGAACTGGCGCCTCGACCCGCTCTCGCGGAGGAACTCGGCGCGCTTGGCGGGGTCGGTGAAGTTCTTCTCCAGCAGCCCGTACCCGATGCGCATGTCCTTGCTGAGGCGAGGGTCGGCGAGGAGCGTCCGGCCGTCCTCGTAGCGTGTGACGAGCCACTTCCGCAGCCCGTTCGGCTGCGCGACGCAGTGGGCCGCGGTCGAACGGCGGAGCTCGGCCAGCCGCGGGTAGGGGTCGCGCATGAACTCCTCGTCGAAGAGTTCGAGCGGAGAGGTGGGGGAGGAGAGACCCTGCATTCTGCGGTACGCCTTTCCGTTACGGCCGGGGAAGGTGGCGGGCGGGGCGGATGGGGATGCCGACCCGCTGGAGGCCCGCGTAGTCGACCACCTCCCAGTGCTCGACGACCTTCCGGTCCGCCAGGCGGAACAGGTCGGAGGTGCGCATCCTGAGGCGCCGCCCGGTGGGCGCGCGGCCCTGCGTGCGGCCGGTGAACGTGCCGCGCCAGGTCGCGAAGACCATGACGCGGTCGCCGCGCGCCAGGATGTGGTCGACGGTGACCGACAGGTCGGGGTAGCGCGCGAAGTTCCCGGCGAAGTACTCCTTGAAGGCGTCGATCCCGCCGGCGACCGCGGGCATCTGGAAGTTGTGGTGCGCGTAGTCCTTCTCGTAGAAGTCGTCCGCGCGGTCGAGCCGGTGCCGCGTCATCACCTCGTCGTAGGCGGCCAGCACGACCCGCGCGTTCGCCTCCTCCTCGGGCAGGTGCGGTCCGCGCAGCCGCGCGCTGGAGGGATGGCCCGACCTGCGGGGGGTGAGGCCGAACTCCGCGAGCTCGCAGTAGTCGACGACCGCGCCGTGCTCGACGACCTTGTCCTCGTGCAACCGGAACAACTCGCTCGTGTACAGCATCAGCTCGCGCGAGTCGTCCTCCCGCAGGGCGCCCGTCCAGGTGAGGAACGCCATGACGTGGTCGTCGTCGGCCAGGCAGTGCCCGACCGTCACGCGGAGGCCCGAGAACAGACCCCGGAACTCGCGCCAGAACTCTCCGGCGCCGGTGCCGACCCGGGGGTCGTGCTCCACCAGGCCGTCGGCGTAGTAGCTGGGGATCAGTTCGGTACGGCCGTGGTTGTGGACGTCCTCGACCAGGCGCCGGAGGGTGCCGAGGTTCCTGTTCTCGCGCTCTGTCGTCCAGGTCTGCGAGGTGTTCAACGCTGCCGTTCTCCCGTCTGGAGGGTCGGGGCGGGGACGCGGGCGGGGGCGGTCACCAGGTCCCGCATTCGGTGACCAGGCCCGGCAGCCGGTCCAGCGCGCCGAGGTCGTGCCCCCACGAGTAGAGGACCAGCTCGTCGACGCCGGCGTCGGCGTAGGAGCGGGCGACGCGGCGCAGTTCGGCGGCGTCCACGACCAGGCCGCCGACGATCTGGTCGGTGTAGGGCTGGACCGCCTCGTAGTACGCGCGCATGTTCTGCCGGGCCGCGACCACCACGGACGCGTCGCCCAGGGCGAAGTCGACCTGGGCGAGCAGGCGCGGCCGGCCCTCGCGCCCCTCGTTGCGCCACTCCTTCTCGACCGAGCGGAACTGCTGCTCGGCGACGGCGGCGGTCGGCCCGGAACTGATGTACCCGTCGCCGAAGCGCGCGACCCGGCGGTGGGCGGTGGGCCTGAACCCTCCGACGAGCAGTTCGGGCCCGCCGCCGGCGGGAGCGGGGCCGATGAACGGGCCGTCGCCGGCCGGGGGCCGTCCGGCCCAGGCGCCGCGCATCGCGGCCAGCTGCTGGTCCAGCCTGGCGCCGCGCCGGTGGAAGTCCTGGCCCGCCGCGAGGTAGTCGTCCTTCCGGATGCCGATGCCGACCCCCAGCGAGAAGCGGCCGCCGGAGAGCCGGTCGAGCGTCGCCGCCTGCTTGGTCAGCAGCGCCGTGTCGCGGACGGGGGCGAGCAGGACGTTGGTCTGGAGCCGGATCCGCGACGTCGCCCCGGCCAGCGCGGACAGCGTGACCAGGGGCTCGGGGTTGTCGTAGACGAGCCGGTCGAGCAGGCAGAGCGTGGCGAAGCGGTGGTGCTCGGCCCACAGCGCCCACTCGGGCAGCCGGTCGGGCGGGGCGGCGATGGGCAGGCCAAGGGCGATCTTCATGAGTGCCTCCGGAGGGTCGCGGGCGTGTTCGGGACTCGCTACGGCTTGCGCGCCACCACGGCCAGGGCGACCGCGTCGGCGCCCACCTCGTCGGGCGGGTCGTCCGCGCACGGGCGCCAGAGCGGGACCGGCACGACGCCCGGCTCGACGACGTCCAGGCCGGAGCAGAGCGCGCGCAGGGCCTCGGCGTCCCGCCAGTGGATCGCGTCGCTCACCCGCTCCTTGTACTGCTCGGTCGCCTCGGGGGCCGGCGGCCCGGTCTCGTCGTCGCGGCGCATGATCCCGGCGTGCGAGACCACCAGGAAGCTGCCCGGGGCCAGGCGGTCGAGGTAGCGGTCCAGCACCTCGCGCGGGCGGTCCCGGTCGGGGACGAAGTGCAGGATGGCCGCCAGGACGAGCGCGACCGGCCGGTCGAGGTCCAGCATGGCCCCCACCTCGGGATGCGCGAGGATCTCCTCGGGCCGCAGGAAGTCCCCCTGGACCGAGGTGGCCCGCGGCTCGTCCGCGAGGATGGCGCGGCCGTGGGAGACGGCGACGGGGTCGATGTCGACGTACACCACCCGGCTCGCCGGGTCGCACTGCAGGGCGACGTCGTGGACGTTCCCCTGGGTGGGGATGCCCGCCCCGATGTCGAGGAACTGGTCCACCCCCAGCGAGCCCAGCTCGCGGACCGCCCGCCTGAGGAACGCGCGGTTGGAGCGCAGCGTCATCGGCAGGACGGGGTTCTCGCTCTCCAGGCGTTCGGCGATCGCGCGGTCGACGGGGAGGTTGTGGGTCCCGCCGACCCAGTAGTCGTAGACCCTGGCGATGCTCGGGGCGTCGAGGTCGACGTCGGGCGGGGCCCAGGCTGGACGGATCATGGTCTGCTCCTTCTCGGGGCACTGCCGGTCCGGCGGCCTCAGTGTCGGGGGGTGGGATCGACTGCGGCTCGACGGCGACTGGAGCCGCCGCGGTGCCGCCCGGGGCCGGCCCGCGCTCCTCGGGCGCGCGCGGGCCGGCCCCGGGCGGCTCCCGCGTCAGCCTCGGGCTCGGGCGCGGCGCGGCAGCGCGAACGCCAGCACGAACGCGGTCGCCGCCGCGGCCGCGGAGACCAGGCTCGTCTCCGTGAACGCCGCGACGTGCCGGTCCCGCCCGGCGAGCTCGAAGTACAGCGTGGTGATGGTGGCGATGCCGAGCGCGCCGCCGAGCTGCTGGACGGCCGACAGCGTGCCGGACGCCGAGCCGACCTCGCCGTCGGTGACGGCGCCGAGGATCACCGCGAACAGCGGGCCGAACACGGTCCCGAGGCCGATGCCGAGGACGAGGGCGCCGGGCGCGAACGTCCAGGCGTCCAGCGTCCCGGCGAGGAACGAGGCCGCCGCCAGCACCGCGAACCCGGCCGCGACGGTCAGCAGCCCGGCGAGCAGCAGGCGGCGGCCGAAGCGGTCGGTGAGCGAGCGCGTCGCGATCGAGGCGACGACGATGCCGCACGTCAGCGGCAGCCCGACCAGGGCCGTCCGCAGCGGCGAGTAGCGCAGCCCGATCTGGAAGTACAGGCTGGACACGAACAGGAAGCCGACCAGGACGCAGAAGAAGACCAGGACGACGCCGATGCCGATCAGGAACGTGCGGTTGGACAGCAGGGCGGGCTCGACGACCGGCGCGCGCCGGGTGCGGCGCTCGTAGCCGACGAAGACGGCGAACAGCGCCAGCCCGCCGGCCAGCAGGGCGAACATCCACGCCGGCCAGCCCTGCTCGCGCCCCTGCACCAGCGGGTAGATCGTGAGCACGGTCGCGAGCGCGACGAGCACGACGCCGACCAGGTCGAGCCGGATCATGACGCGCTCCTGGCCGCGCGGGACGAACAGCACCGCGCCGGCCAGCGCCGCCAGCCCGAGCGGCAGGTTGATCGCGAAGATCATGCGCCAGCCGGAGCCGAGCACGTCGGCGCTGATCAGGCTCCCGGCCAGCAGCGGGCCGCCGACCGTCGCCAGCCCGATCGCGGGGGCGAAGGTGGCGAAGGCGGCGCCCAGCTCGCGGCGCGGGAAGACCGAGCGCACGATCCCGAAGCTCTGCGGGACCAGCAGGGCGCTGGCGACGCCCTGCGCCACGCGCGCGCCGATCAGCACCGCCGGCGAGGGCGCGAGCGCGCACGCCAGCGAGGCGACGGTGAAGCCGAGGACGCCGAGCAGGAACAGGCGGCGCCGCCCGTAGATGTCGCCCAGCCGGCCGCCCATGATCAGCAGGACCGCGAAGGGCAGGATGTAGCCGGCCGACAGCCACTGGATCGTGGCCTCCCCGCCGCCCAGATCGCTCTGGATGGCGGGGCCCGCGACGCTGATGACGGTGCCGTCGAGCTGGTTGATGATGGCCGCGCAGATCATCACGGCGAGGACGGCCCAGCGCCACCGGTAGGGCTGCGCGGGCGCGTCGGCGACCTGCTGGGCGAGGGTGCGCCGGGAGCCGCCGCCGGAGTCGGGGGGCGGGGCGTCGGCGTTCAGGCTGTTTTCGGGCACAGGAAGATCTCCTGCCACCCCTTCGACGACCGGGCGCTCCGACGGCGCCGGCCCGTTCCCCGTTTGTGGCGTACTTCAAGGGAACGCGACCAAGACGCGGCGACTATACCCCACGCCGTCCCGCCCCGACAGCCGGCCGGGCGGGCACGGCCCCGGCGGACCGGCTCAGGTCGAGCGGGGGTCCAGCGGGGATCGAGGTCGGGGCGGCACGGTGCGACTGCCCGCACCCCCCCGACGGCCGATGCCAGGAGGAGCCGCACCATGCGCATGGTCCAGCACGACGAGTTCGGAGCACCTTCGGTCCTGCGGAACCGCGAAACCGGCACGCCCGAGCCCGGCCCCGGCGAACTGCTGATCCGCTGCGAGGCCATCGGCGTCGACTACGCGGCGGTCCAGCGCCGCCAGGGGGTGCCGATCGGGTTCCCCGTGCGGCTCCCCTCCTCGCCCGGCGGGGACGTCGCCGGGCGCGTCGTGGCGACGGGGGAGGGGGTGGCCGGCGCCCCGGAACGGATCGTCACCGAGGTCGCGAGCGGCGCGTACGCCGAGTTCGTCGTGGTGGACGCCGAGCACGCGGTGCCGATCCCCGAGGACATGGACGCCGCCGTGGCCGTGGCGCTGCTGACGCCCGGCCGGACCGCCTACCACGCGCTGACCGAGAGCGCCCGGCTGCAGCCGGGCGAGACCGTCCTGGTCAACGCCGCGAGCGGCGGCGTCGGCCACCTCGCCGTGCAGATCGCCAGGCAGCTGGGAGCCGGGACCGTCATCGGGACCGCGAGCAGCCCCGCCAAGCTGGACCTGGTCCGCCGGCTCGGCGCCGACCACGCGATCGACTACACGCGGGAGGACTGGACCGACCGGGTCCGCGAGGTCGCCGGCGAGGGCGTCGACGTCCTCCTGGAGGTCGTCGGCGGCGAGATCCTGCGGCGGAGCCGGGAGCTGCTGGCGCCGTTCGGTCGGATGGTGGTCTACGGCTCGGCCTCCGGCGAGCGCATCCCGCCGATGGACATCGACCTCAGGACGATGAGCACGATCACCGGCTTCAGCATCCACGCCATGGTGACCCGCCGCGCCGAGGCCGTCGACCGCGGGTGGAAGGACCTGCTGTCCATGGTCGCGGCGTGCGGCGTCGTGCCGCTGGTGCACCCCGCCTTCGCCCTCGACGAGGCGGCCCGGGCGCACGCGCTGATGGAGGAGCGCGGGCACACCGGACGCGTCGTCCTGGTCCCTTGAGCCCCGATCCGGCCCCCGCCCGCGGCGGCCGGCGGAAGGAGCGGTCATGATCCTGGTCGTCGGAGCCGGCGGCAACGTCGGGCGGTACGTCGCGGCGGAACTGGTCCGGAAGGGGGCGCCGGCGAAGCTCGCCAGCAGGTCGCCCGGCGACCGCGCCTGGCCCCCGGGCGCCCGGACGGTCGCCATGGACATGGCCGACCCGCCGTCGGTGGCCCGGGCGCTGGACGGCGTCACCGAGGTCTTCCTCGTCCTCCCGGTGTTCGCGCCGGCGCGCCTGGCGGAGGACTTCGTCAGGGCCGTCCGGCGCTCCGGAGTCCGGCGGATCGTCTACCTGTCGTCCCTCTCGGTCGAGCCGATGCACCCCGTCGCCGAGAAGCTGTGGGCGAAGGTGAAGCGGGAGCACTCCGCCTGCGAAGCGGAGATCGGGGCGTCGGGGATCGAGCACACGTTCCTGCGGCCGGGGCCGTTCATGTCGAACGCGGTCTTCCAGTGGGGCGCGGCCATCCGCGCCGGGGAGGTGGTCCGGCCGTGGTACGGGAACCACCCCGAAGCGGCCGTCCATCCCCGCGACGTCGCCGCCGTGGGGGTCCGCGCGCTCGTCGAGGACGGGCACGGCGGCCGCGCCTACGACCTCACGGGCCCCGAGACGTTGTCCCCCGCCGAGCAGGTCGAGGTGATCGGCGCCCTCCTCGGGCGCCCGCTGCGCTTCGAGGCCGCCCCGGCCGCCGCGCCCGGGGACGGCGAAGACGGGGAGCCCCTCGTGATCCCCGAAGGGATCATGCCGTGGTCGCGGGTCCGGCCCACGCTGGAAGGCGTCCTCGGCAGGCCGGGGGCGACCTTCGGGCGGTGGGCGGCCGAGCACGTCGACCTGTTCCGCTGAAACCCCCTCGGCGCCGCCCCGGCAGGTCACCTGCCGGGGCGGCGCAGCCGTCCGCGGCGGGGCCACAGGTCGCGCGCGATGAGCAGCTCCTGGTCCGACAGCGGCCGGTCGGGCACCAGCCGTTCCGGGCCGCCCGGCGGCGGGGCGTCGAGCGTGTCGCGGACCTCGCCGTCCTCGGACCCCTCGTGGAGCGGGCCGCCCATGAAGTACAGGCCGACCTGGGCGAGACCCGGCAGCAGGGCGTCGAGGAGCCGCCGCGCGAACCCGCTCATGCCCGGGCCGCCGGCGCCGGCTTCCTGATCGGGATGGACACGGCGTCACGGTAGGCGGCGCCGGCCGCGCCGCACTGGAGGCGCACTCGAAGGCGGCGGCCGCGCGGACGCGCGGCCGACCGCCTGACGAGGCCGTTTCGAGGGGCCCTCCAGACCGGGACCGCAGCATGGCCGTCGACCGCCCACGTCCCAAGGAGGCGCACATGAGCGACACCCGGCTTGTCGGCACCTGGACCACCCGGCTCGACGACGACGGCCGGCAGGTGCCCGGCCAGGTCCTGTTCACCCGGGACGGCGGCGTCGTGTCGACCCAGGTCAACACCAAGAGCCTCGGGCTGGGCACGTGGCGCTCCACCGGCCCGGACTCCTTCGAGTACGACTTCCGCATCCTCGCCGTCGACGACGAGGGCGCGCACGTCGGCGAGGCCCGCGTGCACGTGGAGGGCTCGTTCGTGTCCGACGTCTCCTGGCACGGCACCGGCGGCGCCCAGTTCTTCAGCCCGCAGGGCGAGAAGCTGCGCGGCCACGACGGCTCGAAGGTGACCGCGGAGAAGACGGGGGACGCGGGTGCGGCTCTCTGAGCGCCTGCGCGGCGAGCTCGTCCCACGGGAGGACGAACGGTTCGCGTCGGCGCGGCAACTGCAGTCCACGGAGTACGACACGGTCGAGCCCCGAGCGATCGCCTACTGCGAGACCGAGGAGGACGTCCGGGCGTGCGTGCTGTACGCGCGTGAGACCGGGACGCCCGTCCACCTGCGCAGCGGCGGGCACAGCTTCGGCGGCTGGTCGACCGGCGAGGGCCTGGTCATCGACGTCTCCCGGATCGCCCACGTGGACGCCGGCCGTGACACCGTGCGCCTGGGCGCGGGCGTCCGGTCGCTCGACGCCCTGGCCGCCCTCGGGCGGCAGGACAGGCAGATCGTCACGGGCACCTTCCCGACGGTGGGCACGGCCGGCTTCCTGTCCGGCGGCGGGCTCGGCTGGCAGACGCGCGCCTTCGGCATGGGCAGCGACCGGATCGTGTCGGCCCGCGTCGTGCTGGCCGACGGCGCGCTCGTCCACTGCTCGGCCGACGAGGAGCCCGACCTGTTCTGGGCGCTGCGCGGAGGCGGCGGCGGCAACTTCGGAGTGGTCACCGAGTTCGAGGTGCTGCCGATCGACGCCCCGTTGCTGACGCCGTACGAGGCGGTCTGGGACGGCGACGAGGCCGTCGGCGCGCTCACCGCCTGGCAGGCGTGGTGCGCCGAGGGCCCCGACGAGCTGGGCTCCTCGCTGGTCGTGCTGCCCGGCATGTTCCACCCGGACGGCCGCCCCGTCGTGCGGATCTGGGGAGTCCACCTCGGCACGGCCGAGGAGACGCGGCGGTGCCTGGACGGGCTCGTCGAACGCATCGGCGCCGGACCGGCGGACCGGACCGTGGGGGAGCGCGCCGCCTACACGAAGGTCATGCACGAGTCCCTGTGCGGCCCGAAGACGGTCGCCCAGTGCCACCGCACCGGGACGGGTCCGGAGGCCGAGGGCCACCGGCACCCCCACACCAGGCGCAGCTACCGGCTCACCGACCGGCCCGCCGACGAGCGGGAGTCGGCGGCGCTGCTGGAGGCGTGGGACCCGGCCCGGGACGACGAACGCTACCTGCTGGGCATCGCCGTCGGCGGCGCCGCGAACCGGATCGACCCGGCCGAGACGGCCTACGTCCACCGGACCGCGCGCTTCCTGCTCGGCTACCAGTTCGCCTGCCGCGGGGAGGTCTCCCCCGGCAAGGACACCGAGCTCATGGAGCGCGCCGACCGCGCTTCGGACGCGCTGGAGCCGCTCGCCTGCGGGTCCTACATCAACTTCGCCGGCTCGCGGGTGCGGGAGGGCTGGGAGGCCGACCACTACGGCGGGAACCACGAGCGGCTGATCCGGGTCAAGGCGGCCTACGACCCCGACGACCTCTTCCGGCACCGGCAGAGCATCGGCGCGGACGCGGCGCTGGCGAAGGCGGGGGCCTGATGGAGATCCGCTCGCTCGACGGGGACGCCCCCGAGACGGTCGCGGCCCTGCTCCCGGGCTTCGCCGAGACCATGCGGACCGCGCTGCCCGCCGACCCTCCGGTGACGGAGGCCCTGCTGACCCGCCTGTTCCAGCGCCGCCACGGCACCGACCGGATCGTTCTGGTGGCCTACGACGGCGACCGGCCGGCCGGTGTCGTCAAGCTCGGCCTCGACCTGGGCGACCCGCACGGCCCCGGGCACGGATCGTTGTGGGTCTTCCCCGGCTTCCGGCGCCGCGGCGCCGGACGGGCGCTGGCCGAGGCGGCGCGGGCGGAACTGCGGAGCAGGGGCCGCGACGGCCTGCTGGTCGACGCCCCGCACGGCGCCGGGGCGGAGCGGTTCGCCGACGCGCTGGGCGCCCGGCGGATCAGCCGGACCGCGCGGAACCGGCTCGTGCTGGACGGCCCCGCGCGCGCCCGCCTCCAGGAGCTGGCCCGGCCGGTGCCCGGCCACCGCCTGCGGCGCTGGACCGGCGCCTGCCCCGACGACCTCGTGGCCTCCTACGCGCAGGCGTGGGGGGAGCTCGACCAGAACGTCAACGGCCGCGCCAGGCCCGCCGACCCGAAGTCGGACGACGTGCGGGCGCGGGAGGCCGAGGCGGTGCGGGCCGGGCACCGCGAACACGTCGTGGCGGTCCTGCCCGAGAAGGACGACCGGATCGTCGCCTACGGCACGCTCTTCGTGCGCGACAGCCCGATGGCCGACGCGGGGGAGACGCTGGTCCTGCCCCACCTCCGGCGGCGGGGCCTCGGCACCTGGCTGAAGGCGGAGCTGCTGCTCGGCGCCGCCCGGGAGAACGACCGCCTCGCGCTCGTCCAAGTGTTCAACGACGTCGGCAACACGGCGGTCCTCGGGCTCAACGCCAAGCTCGGCTTCACGGCCGACTCCCACTGGACGACCTACCTCCTGGACACCCGACCCTCCCCGGAAACCTGAACGGAGCCGCCCATGGACACCATCGAGACGAGGGTGCTGGTCGTCGGAGGAAGCCTGGTCGGCCTGTCCACGGCCGTCTTCCTGGCGCACCACGGCGTCCGCTGCACGCTGGTCGAACGCCACCCGGGCACGTCGATCCACCCGCGCGCCGTGGGCTACTACCCCCGGACCGTCGAACTGCTGCGCCAGGTCGGACTGGAGGACGCGGCGAGGAAGGAGGCGGCGGGCTACGAGACCCACCGCACGCGCGCCGTCGTGCGGTCCCTGGCGGCCGAGCCGCTGTCCAGCCGGGAGGAGCTGGACGGCGACGCCGGGCTCGGCGACCTCACGCCCGCGCGGCTGCTGATGCTGACCCAGGACCGGCTCGAACCGCTGCTGCGCGCCCGCGCCGAGGAACTGGGCGCCGACCTGCGCTTCGGGACCGAGCTGCTGGCCTTCGCGCAGGACGAGGAGGCCGTCACGGCGGTGGTCCGGGACGGGGACGGCGCCCGGCTCGTCCGGGCCGACCACCTCGTCGGCTGCGACGGCCCGCGCAGCCTGGTCCGCCAGACCCTCGCCGTGCCGTGCCGGGGCCGGGGGACGATCTCCCGGCACCTCAGCATCGCCTTCCGCGCCGACCTGCGGAAGGTGCTCGGCGAGCGCCGCTACAGCGTGGTGCACGTGAAGAATCCCGACGTCACGGGGATCATGGTGCACGACGACACGCTCACCGGAGGCGTGCTGATCGTCGCCTACGACCCGGCGGAGGGCGACGGGCCCGACGGCTTCACCGACGAACGGTGCGCGCGGCTCGTCCGCGCCGCCGTCGGCGCGGACGACGTCCCGGTGACCATCCGCTCCCGCTGGCCATGGGACATGGCCGAGCAGGTCGCCGCCCGCTTCGCGGCGGGCCGGGTGCTGCTGGCCGGCGACGCCGCCCACGTCATCCCGCCGACCGGCGCCTACGGCGCCAACACCGGGATCGCGGACGCGCACAACCTCGCCTGGAAGCTCGCCCTGGTGCTGTCCGGCGCCGCAGGGGAAGGGCTGCTCGCCACCTATGCGGAGGAGCGCCACCCGGTCGGGGGCTTCGCCGCGCGGCAGGGCGCGCTCACCCTCGCGGGCCGCTCGGGCGCGGCGACCGACGAGCAGCGGGAGGAGACCGTGGACGCGCTCACGGTCACCATGGGGCTGCCCTACAGGTCGGCGGCGGTCGTCCCGGACGCCGGGGCCGACCGCCTTCCCCAGGCGTGCGACCCGCGCAGGCTGCGCGGCGAACCGGGCACCCGGGCCCCGCACATCTGGCTGGAGCACGCCGGCGAGCCGGTCTGCACCCTGGACCTGTTCGGCCGGGACTTCGTCCTGCTCGCCGGGGAGCAGGGGAGCGCGTGGACGCGGGCCGCGCGGGACGCGGCGGCGCTCGCCGGCGTCGCGCTGACGGCCCGGCGGATCGTGGCGCGCCCCGCCGAAGAGACCGGCGAGACCGGCGAGGCGCTCGTCGACCCGTCCGGAAGCTGGCTCGAAGCGTACGGGCTGGAGCCGCAGGGCGCGGTGCTGGTGCGCCCCGACGGCGTCGTGGCCTGGCGCTCGACCGGGGCGGACCCGGCGGGAGACGCGACCGCGACGCTCACCGGCGTGTTCGGGACCGTCCTCGCCCGCCCCGGCGAGGGCGACCGCCACCAGCAGACCGAGACCCCCCGACAGGAAAAGGGTGGACCACATGACAGCTGACCGGAACATCGATTTCGACGTCGCCATCGTCGGCGGCGGACCGGTGGGCATGGCGCTCGCCGCCGAGCTCGAACTCGCCCACGTCCGCACCGTCGTGCTCGAACGGCTGCCCGAGCGCTCACCGCACTCCAAGGCGTTCGGGCTCCACGCCCGGTCCCTGGAGTCGCTGGACCGCCGAGGTCTGGCCGAGCGCTTCCGCGACGGCGCCCGCACCTGGGACAACGGCCACTTCGCCGGCCTGGACGCCTGGGTCGACTTCTCCGTCCTGGACAGCAGGCACGGGTACGCGCTGCTGTCGGAGCAGGCGCGGACCGAGCGGCTTTTGGAGGAGCACGCCGCGGCCATGGGCGCCGAGCTGCGGCGGGGACACGAGGTGACCGGCCTCCGGCAGGACGCGGACGGCGTCGACATCGAGGTGTCCGGCCCCGGCGGCGACCACACGCTGCGCGCCGCGTACGCCGTCGGGTGCGACGGCGGGCGCAGCCTCGTCCGCGGCGCCGCCGGCATCGCCTTCCCCGGGACCGGCGGCCGTGTCACGGCCCGGCTCGGGGACGTCGTCCTCGCCGACGGCGACAACGCGCCCATGGGCATGGAGCGCACCGAGCGCGGCCTGCTGTTCTGCGTGCGCCTGGACGACACCTACCACCGGGTGGCCACCTTCGACTTCGACCCGGACGCGGGCGTCGACGGGGAGCTCACCATGGCCGGGTTCACCGCCAGCCTGCGGAAGGTCTGGGGGGACGACCTGGGGGCGGGCGAACCGCGATGGCTGTCCTGGTTCACCGACTCGGCCCGCCAGGCCGAACGCTACCGGGAGGGGCGGCTGCTGCTCGCCGGGGACGCCGCCCACACGCACTTCCCCGTCGGCGGCCAGGGCCTGAACCTCGGGCTCCAGGACGCCTTCAACCTCGGCTGGAAGCTCGCGGCCACGATCCACGGGTGGGCTCCCGACGGCCTGCTCGACACCTACGACGAGGAGCGCCAGGCGCCCGCGCGCCGGGTCCTTGAGAACACCCGCGCCCAGATCGCGCTGATGAACCCCGACCCCTACGTGACGCCGCTGCGCGCCATGTTCACCGAGCTCATGGCCAAGGACCAGGTCAACCTGTACCTGGCCGAAACGATCACCGGTGTGAACGTCCGGTACGACCTGCCGGGCCGCGAGCACCCGCTGCTCGGCAGGTTCGCGCCGGACCTGGACCTGGAGACCGACGACGGCCCGGCACGCCTGGCGGAGCTCTCGCACGACGGCGCCGGGGTCCTGCTGGACCTCGACGCGGGGGACGGCATCGAGCGGGCGGTGGCCGCCTGGGAGGCCGGCGGCGGGCCGCAGGCCGCCCGGGTGCGCCACGTCAGGGCCAAGTGCCCCGGCGCGCCCGGACTGGCGGGCCTGCTGGTGCGGCCCGACGGGTACGCGGCCTGGGCCGCCGACACCGACGCCGGCGGCGCGGAGGTCGAGGAGACGCTCCGCGCCGCGCTCGTCCGCTGGTTCGGTGCGCCGTGACCCCCCGGCACCGGCCGACCGACCATCCCGACCCGACCAGCCCCGCCCGGAGGCGAAGGTGACCGCGACAGACCCGGCGACCGCGAGCAGCGTGGTCGATCCCGAACCGCTCATCGGCATGTCCACCCGCGACTGCGCGGCCAAGGTCCTGCACAGCGCCGTGACGCTGGGGGTGTTCGGCGCGCTCGCCCAGGGCGCCGCCGACGCCGACCAGGCCGCCGAGCGCATCGGCCTGCACCCCCGGATGGCCGCCGACTTCCTCGACGCCCTGGCGGGGCTCGGCCTGCTCGAACGCAGCGACGGCCGCTACCGCAACGCCCCCGTCGCCCAGGAGTACCTGGTGCCGGGCACCCCCGCCTACCTCGGCGGATTCATCGAACTGACCAACGAGACCCTGTACGGGACCTGGGAGAAGCTGACCGACGCGCTGCGGACCGGCGAGCCCCAGCGGCTCGACCCCGACAAGGGCGGCTTCGTCGGCAGGCGGCACGAGGACCCCGAGAAGATGAAGCGCTTCCTCACCGGCCTGGACGCCTACAGCGACCGGCTGGGAGAGGAGATCGCGCGGCGCGGCGAGTGGTCGCGCCACCGGTCGTTCGTCGACCTCGGCGGCGCCCGGGGCAACCTCGCGGCGGTGCTGGTGCGCGCCCACCCGCACCTGGAGGCGACCTGCTTCGACCTCGAACGCACCCGGCCGCTGTTCACCGAGCACGTCACCGGGCTCGGCCTCGCCGACCGGATCTCCTTCGCCGGAGGGGACTTCTTCACCGACCCGCTGCCGGAGGCGGACGTGGTGGTGCTCGGCCGCATCCTGCACGGCTTCGAGACCGAGCGGCGCAGGGCGCTGCTGCGCAGGGTCTTCGACGCCGTACGGCCCGGCGGGACGGTCCTGATCTACGACCGGATGCTCGACGACGACCGCAGCGACCCGCGCCGGCTGCTCAGCAGCCTGCACATGCGGCTGGTCAGCCCGGCGGGCTCGGAGTACCGGGCGGCCGACTGCCTCACCTGGCTGGCGGAGGCGGGGTTCGCCGACGCGGCGGCCGAACCGATGGCGGGGGCCCAGACACTGGTGGTCGCGCACAGGCGGCCGCGCCGGGCCGCCGCGGAGAGGAGCGTGGCATGACCGGGACCGCCGACGTCCCCGTGGTGATCATCGGTGCCGGGCTGACCGGGCTGTCGGCCGCGGTCTTCCTGGCCCGGCACGGCGTGCGGGCGACGCTGCTGGAGCGGCACCCGGGCACCTCCACGCACCCGAAGGCCCGCGCCATCAACCCCCGCACGATGGAGCTGTACCGGGCGGCCGGCCTGGAGCGGGAGGTCCGCGCGGGCCGCTCGCCGATCTCCGAGAACACCGACCTGGTCCACGTGGAGACGCTGGCGGGGCAAGAGCGTATGCGTATGCCCAGCGCCTCGCCCGAGGACCTGGCCCGGATCACCCCGGCGACGTGGACGTTCATCGACCAGAACCAGCTGGAGCCGATCCTGCGCGCGCAGGCGGAGCGGGTCGGTGCCGACGTGCGCTTCCACGCCCAGGTCGAGGCGGTGGCCGAGGACGACGGCGGCGTGCTGGTGCGCGGGACGGACCGGTCCACCGGGGAGCCGTTCGAGCTGCGCGCCGCCTACGTGATCGCCGCCGACGGCAGCCGCAGCCCGGTGCGCCGGATGGCCTCGATCGGCGCGCACGGCCGGGGGACGCTGACCAACCTGGTCAGCTTCTTCTTCGAGGCCGACCTGACCGAGGTCCTGCGGGGCCGGCGGATCGTCGCCGCCTACGTGAACAACCCCGAGGTGCGCGGCACCATCATCCCGCTCGACAACGACCGGCGCTGGGTCATCAACGTCTCCTACTTCCCCGAGCGCGGGCAGAGCGCCGAGGACTTCACCCGCGACCGGTGCGCCGAGCTGGTCCGCGCCGCCGTCGGCGTCCCGGACCTGCCCCTGAAGATCGAGTCGGTGGACACCCCGTCCTGGGACATCTCGGCCCGGGTGGCCGACTCCTTCGCCACCCGGCGGATCCTCATCGCCGGGGACGCGGCGCACGTCATGCCGCCGACCGGGGCGTTCGGCGCGAGCACCGGCATCCAGGACGCCTACAACCTGGCGTGGAAGCTCGGGCTGGTCCTCGCCGGCCGGGCCGGGCGCGGGCTGCTGGACAGCTACGACGCCGAGCGCCGCCCGGTGGCCGAGGAGACCGTGCGCCAGGCCATGCTGCGGTTCGCCGTGCGGGAGGGCAAGCGCTTCGACGAGGTGGCGGACCAGCTGCTGGACGAGACCACCATGACGTTCGGCTACTGCTACACCTCGGGCGCGTTCGTCCCCGACGGGGACGGGGCGGGCGCCCTGATCGAGGATCCGGACGAGCCGAGCGGGCGGCCCGGAGCCCGCGCCCCGCACGTCCTCCTCCACGGACCCGACGGGCCGGCGTCCACCGTCGACCTGTTCGGCGGCGGCTTCGTGCTGCTGGCCGACCAGGCGGCCGCCGCGTGGGCGCGCGAGGCGGCCGAGGCGCTGACGTCCCGCGGGCTCGGGCCGGTGGTGCACACCGTCGGGGACGGGGCCGACTGGAAGGACCCGGAGGGCATGTTCCGGCGCCGCTTCGGGGTGTCCGCGGGTGGCGCGGTGCTCGTCCGCCCGGACGGCTTCGTCGCGTGGCGGACCAGGTCCGGTGAGGGCGAGGACCCCGCCGGGGAGCTGGTCCGGGCGCTGACGAGCGTGCTCGATCTGGACTGAACCGCCACGGCGAAGGTCCCCCTCCCCGGATCGGTGGGGAGGGGGACCTTCGCCGTTCTCAGTGCCGGTGGAGCACCTGGCGCACGGCGGACGCCAGGGCGTCCTCCGGGGAGGCGGGCGCCGCCGGTGCGCGCCAGGCCAGGAAACCGTCCGGCCTGATCAACGCGGCCCCGTCCGCGCCGAGCCCGTACGCCTCAAGGAAGCGCTCGCGCTCCTCGGCGGGCTCCGAGGACCCGACCCGGTGGAAGCCGGCGGTGAGCCCGGTGTCCGCCCGGAGCCGTTTCCATGCGGGCTCCCAGGCCGCGCCCTCGGGACCGGCCAGCAGCCAGAAGCCGCCGTTCAGAAGATCGTGGACCGGGACGTCCGCGCCGTTGCGGCGCAGCACCACGTGCGGGGCGCGCGTTCCGGGGCGGCCCGAGGGCGCGAGGGGGTCCTCGACGAGGAGGCCGCCGTTCCCGCCGCCGTCCTCGCCGCCGTCCTCCGCCACGACCGCTCCCGACCGGTAGACGTGCCCGAACAGCACGGTGGTCTCGGGCAGGTGCCGCGCGGCGGCCTCCTCGGACAGGCCGCTGCGCTGGAGGTAGCGGACGACGCCCTGCTCCACGGTGAGTTCGGCGACCGGCCGCCGCTCCTGCTCGTAGCTGTCGAGCAGGCCGGGGGAGGCCCGGCCGCGGAGCACCAGGGCGAGCTTCCAGGCGAGGTTGTGCGCGTCCTGGACGCCCATGTTGCCGCCGAACCCGCCGGTGGGGGGCATGATGTGCGCGCTGTCCCCGGCCAGGAGCACGCGCCCGGCCCGGAACGCGTCGGCCACCCACGCGCCGACCTCCCAGCTCGTCCTGGACTCGACGGCGACGGGGAGGTCGGGGACGCCGACGGCGGCGCGGACGAGTTCGACACAGGCGCCGTCGCCGTAGGACTCGTGGTCGTCGTCGGGGTCCAGACTCGGCGCGAGCACCCAGCGGTCGGAGCCCGCGCCCCCCGACCGGCCGAGCACCCCCTTGACGCCGGGGTTGTTGACGAAGCAGAGGAAGAAGTCGCGCCCGGCGGCGTACGGCGCGAGGTCGGCACGGAAGACCACCTTCATCTGGCGGCCGAACACGCCCTGGCCGCGCGTCCCGATGCCGAGGCCCGTGCGGACCGGCGACCGGACCCCGTCGGCGGCGATCAGGTAGGCGGCGCGGACGGTGCGCCGGGTCCCGTCGGAGACGTCGCGGACCACCGCGTCCACGCCCTCGCCGTCCTGGGCGAACTCCACCAGCTCGGTGCCGAAGCGGAGGTCGGCCCCGAGGCCGGCGGCCGCGTCCCGCAGGATCGGCTCGAACCGGTCCTGCCCGATGAGCGTCCACCCGGTCGCGGCGACCGCGCACCGCTCCTGCCGGAACGGGCCGTCGAACCGGCCGAGCTCGGCGCCGGACAGGGACTCGACCTGGAGGATGTCGCCGTACCGCGCGTGCGGGTTCTCCTCGGCGCGCACCCGGGCCTCCAGGCCGAGCGCGCGCATCAGCTCCATCGTGCGGGGGCTGGCCGCCTGCGCCCGCGGATGCTCGGAGATCCTCGCCGCCTTCTCGACCAGCAGCGGGCGGATTCCCTGGCGGGCCAGGAACAGCGCGGCGGCCAGTCCCACCATGCTGCCGCCCACGACCAGTACGTCGACGGTCTCGTCGGCCATCGGGGCCACCTCCGGAAGAGAGTCGATGGTACGCGGGCAGCCTCTCCCGGAGCGCTCGAACGCCCCTGGCGCGGCGGCCGAGGGCCGGACTAGGGACGGTCGTGTTCTTTTAGACGCTCTTGAGGCGGTTCCGAGCGGCCTCGACCAGGGTCAGAACGGATCCGCGTGCCGGGCCGGAGGAGGCCGCGGCACCGGAGCGGATCGACGGGCGGACCGATGAGGTGGGAGGCGGATGTCTTGACCGAGCTACTGAGCGTCCTCGTGCTGGTGGGCACGGGGGTCGTCGCCGGGGTGTTCTTCGCGGTCGCGATCAGCGTGATGCCGGCGCTCATCGCGATGCCGCCGGACCGGTACGTCTTCACCCACAAGCTCCTCGGGCGCCACTACGACCGGGTGATGCCGCTGATCGTGCTGGGCTCGGGGACGGCCGACGCCGTGCTGGCGGCGCGGGCGGACGGCGCGGGCCGCTGGGCCTTCGCGGCCGCGGCCGCGTGCATGGTCGGCGTCGCGCTGGTCTCGCAGACCCGGAACGTGCCGATCAACAACAGGGTCAAGCGGCTCGCGCCGGAGGAGGTCGGACCGGACTGGGACGATCCGCGCACCAGCTGGCGCGACTGGCACCTGGTCCGCACGGCCTTCGCCTTCGCGGGCTGCGCGCTGACCGCCGTGGGCGTGGTGCTGTGACGGCCGCACGGATCGAGCGCGCGCTGCCGCCCGCCGACGAGCGGGCGGAGGCCGACGCGCGCATGTGCGCGCTGCTCACCGGGCCGGAGCCTGGCCCGCTGGGCGAGCGCCTGGCGGTCCTGCGCTTCACCGGCCGCCGCACCGGGCGCCGGTACGAGCTGCCCGTCGGCGTGCACGCGCTGGACGGCGGCCCGGTCATCGCCACGAGCGGCGGATGGCGGCACAACTTCGCGGGCGGCGCGGAGGCCGAGATCGTCTGGCGCGGTGAGCGGCGGACGGCGCGGCTGGTCCCGGTGCCCGACCCCGAGCGGACGGCGCGCGGCTACCTGGAGCTGTACCGGCGCTACCGCGAGGCGGCCGAGCGGCGCCTGGGCATCGCCGTGACCGGCGAGCCCGACCTCGGCGCCTTCCGCGCGGCCGTCGACCGCTGCGGGCTCGCGCTCCTGGAGGTGCGGCCCGCCGCCGGACCGAACCCGTCCCACGTCTCGCCCGAGAGGACTGCACGATGAGCGGCATCACCGGAGTGGTGGACTTCACGACCGACCTGACCTCGCCTCCTCGCGCCCTCCGGGCCATGGCGGCGGCGCTGGAGCACCGCGGGCCCGAGGGGGCGGGCGCATGGTCCGGCGGCGGCGTCGCGCTCGCCCACCGCAGGCTCGGGCCGGAAGGGGAGGTGAACGGGCGCCAGCCGGCCGCCGTCCGGTCGGCCGGCGGCGAGGTCCTGGCGGTCGCGATGGTCGACGGCGTGATCGTGAACGCGCCGGACCTGCGGCGGGATCTCGCGGGCCGGGGCCACCGCTTCGGGGGCGGCGGGGACGCGGAGGTGGTAGCCCGCGCCCACCTGGAGTGGGGCGGGAACTTCCCGGCGCGGCTGGAGGGCATGTTCGCGCTGGCGGTCTGGGACGTGCGGCGGCAGGAGCTGACGCTCGTCCGCGACCGGCTCGGTGTGAAACCGCTGTGCTACCGCAGGACCGGCGACGGCCTGCTGTTCGGCTCCGAGCCGAAGGCGCTGCTCGCGCATCCGGACGTCCGGCCGGTCGTGGACGCCGACGGGCTCAGGGAGGTGCTCGCCCTGGAGCACCGGCCGGGCGCGACCGCGTTCCGGGACGTCCGGGAGGTGCTGCCCGGGCACGCGCTCACCGTGCGGAGGGAGGGCATGCGGCAGGAGCGGTACTGGCGGCTTCCCGCCCGGCGGCACACCGACACCGCCGAGGAGACGGTGCGCACGGTGCGCCACCTGCTGATGGAGGCCGTGTCGGGCCACCTGCGCGCCGACCTGCCGGTCGGCGCGATGCTCTCCGGCGGCATCGACTCCAGCGCGCTGTCGGCGCTCGCCGCACGCGCCGCGAACGGCTCCGCCGCCCGCCTCCGGACGTTCTCGGTCAACTTCGCCGGCTACACCGAGAACTTCGAGCCGCACCCGGCCGCGCGCGCCACCCCCGACGGCCCGTTCGCGGAGATCGCCGCCCGGCACATCGGCACCGACCACGCCGAGGTCCTGCTGGACTCGGCGACGCTGGCCGACCCCCGGGCCCACGCCGCGGTGCTGCGGGGCCAGGACGCCCCCTCGCCCCTCGGGGACATGGACGTGTCCCTGTTCCTGTTCTTCGAGGCCGTGCGCCGGGCGGGGGTGCACGCGGTGCTGTCGGGGGAGACCGCCGACGAGATCTTCGGCGGGTACGCCTGGGCTCGCGACCCCGCGCACGGCAACGCGGCGACCTTCCCCTGGGTGTCGTTCGCGCGCGGCAACGACGCGTCCGCCGGCGGGCTCGGCTGCGCGCTGCTGGACCGCGGGCTCCGCAAGGGGCTGGACTTCGCCTCCCACACCGACCGGCACTACGCCGAGGCGCTGGCGGAGGTCCCGCTCGTCGAGGGCGAGGACGCCGCCGAGCGCAGGTCGCGGGAGGTCACCTACCTCGCGCTCACCCGCTGGGCGCCCGCCCACCTGGAGCGGGCCGACCGGCTGAGCGCGGCCGCCGGGGTCGAGGTGCGCACGCCGTTCTGCGACCGGGCCCTGGTGGAGTACGTGTACAACGTCCCTCCCGGCCTGAGGGTCCGCGAGGGGCGGGAGAAGGGGCTGCTGCGCGAGGCCGTCGCCGACCTGCTGCCCGAGCCGGTGCTCCACCGCCCGAAGAGCAACTACCCCACCACCCAGGACGCCGGCTACGGGGAACTGGTGCGCGAACGGTTCGCCGCCCTGACCGCCGACCGTGGGTCGCCCGTCCTGCCCCTGCTCGACGGCGAGGCGGCGCGTGCGGCCCTGGCGAAGGCGGCCGCGCCGAGCGGCGCCTTCGCCTTCCTGGAGCGGGCCAACATGGAGCTGGTCCTCCAGCTCGACGCCTGGCTGCGCGGCTACGGCGTCGAGCTGGAGATGTGATGGGGGTCACAGCCCGCCGGCCTTCCGGCCAGGTTCCCTTTCTTCTGGCCAGAAAAGGACAAAAAGCACAATAAGGCAAAGTGGCACCGAACAGTGATCGCCGCCTAGCTTGTCATCAGCAGTCAAGATGATCTAGGGGGGCGGTTGAGGACGCCTGGCGGGATCATTTACGGGGGCTTCTCGCGCGACGGGGACACGGGGTTTTGCGACGGCGATGACGTGAAATTCTCTCATGCCCCGCACCGGACGGCTCTCGGAGGTCAATTCAGCGCTCGGCCGCGACGCGCGGCGACCGACACATCGCCGTCATGGCGAGAGTTGCGTGAAGGGGCGACATGAACATTTCTCTGCTCGGATCATTTCGCGTGGTCAGCAACGGCCTGGACCTCACACCGGGAGCGCCGAAGCTTCGGCAGGTCCTCGCGGTCCTGGCCCTGAACGTCAACACGCCGGTGAGCATCGACCATCTCTACAGCGAACTGTGGGCCGAACGCCCGCCGGTGAGCGCCCAGACGACCCTCCAGACCTACATCTACCAGCTCCGGCGCGGCCTCGGGCTGCTGAACGGGCGCAGCGGCGAGTGCCGCGACGGAGGCCGGACGCCCAGCGAATCCCCCGTCCTGCTGACCAGGGCCGGAGGGTACGAGCTGCGCCTGCCCGACAAGCTCTCCATCGACGCCTACGAGTTCGAGCAGCTGGCCCAGCGGGGCAGGGCGGAGTACCGCGCCGGCGACGTCGCGGCGGCCTGCCGCACCTTCGAGAAGGCGCTCGCCTGCTGGCGCGGCGGGCCCCTGGTGGACGTCGCCCGCGGGGAGCGGCTGTCGGCCTGGTCCACCCGGCTGGAGCAGCAGTACCAGAGCGTCCTGGAGCAGCGCTTCGAGATCGAACTGGAACTCGGCCACCACCGGGCCGTCCAGGACGACCTCGCGGCCGCGGTGAACGCCCACCCCACGCACGAGACCTTCGCCGGGCAGCTCATGCGGGCCTACCAGCGCGCGGGCCGCCGCCCGGAGGCGCTGGAGGTCTTCCGCGCGCTCCGCGAACGGCTCGTCGGCGAACTCGGCATCGAACCCTCGGCGGCGCTGCAGCGGCTGCACCAGGAGGTTCTGGCCGACCACGGCGCCGCGCCGGCCATGCCCGCCGCTCCCGCCGCCCTCTGCGGCGAGCGGGCCACGGTGGGCGCGGAGCCGCCGCCCGCCTCCGCCGGGGCCGCCTACCTGCCCGCCGACACCGACGCCCTGGTGGGGCGGTCGGGGGAGCTGGCGACCGTGACCTCCTACCTGCAGCCCGGCCGCCGGGGGAGCGACGGGCTGCGCATCGCCGAACTCCACGGACCCCCCGGAGTGGGCAAGACGGCGCTGGCGGTGCGCGCCGCCTACCGGCTGCGCCGCCACTTCCCCGACGGCCAGCTCTTCCTGGACGTGTCCGAGAGCGACCAGGCCAACGCCCGGCTCGTCGGGGTGCTCACCGCCGCGCTGGAGTCGTGGGGCGCGCCGCGCTCCAAGATCCCCACCGGCGTGGTCGACCTCGCCCGGATGTTCCGGAGCTGGACGGCCGACCGGCGCGCGCTGATCGTCCTGGACGACGTCACCGCGGTCTCCCGGATCTCGGCGTTCCTGCCGAGCGGAAGCGGGTGCGCGGTCATCACCACCAACCGGTTCCGGGGGCAGGGCCTCGCGGTCGGCCGGAAGGTGGTGGTCTCCCGGCTCTCGCTGGAGCAGATGGTGGAGCTCTACGCCCACGTGGTCGGCGAGCGGCAGGCCGGCGACCGGATGGACACCGTCCGGCAGCTCCTGGACCTGTGCGAGGGGCTTCCGCTCGCCGTGCGCGCGGTGGCCGGACGGCTGGCGGCCCGGCCGGACTGGTCGGCCGAGCGGCTGCTCGCCCGGCTGCGCCACGACCAGAGCCTGCTGCTCGACCTGCCGGCGGGGGCGCAGTCCCTGCTGGGCACGATCGCGGTCAACCACGACCACCTCTCCACCCCGGCCCGCGACCTGCTGGAACGGCTGGCCGAGCAGGAGTGGACCCACTGGCGCGCGAGCGACGTCGTGCGCAGGCTCGGGGTCGGGGAGGTCGAGCGGCTGCTGGAGGAGCTGGTCGACGCCTACCTGGTGAACGAGTCCTTCCTGGCCGCGGGCGGGTCCAACCCCGCGGCGCTGGCCGAGCCGGTTTGCACCGTTCCACCTCTGGTACGGCTCGAATTGGAACGTTCGGTGGACGCCGCCGGAACCGAATCCGTCGCACTTCATGAATTCACATCACGAAACCGTGGCGAACAACAACTGATCTCCCGAGTGTGAAACCGCCTCGAATGCGGCTCGAAGGCGCTCCGCGCCGTTCCTCAAGCCGCATTCGAGGCCGTTTGTAGCCCCCCGTTCGACAGTGGTCCCACGAACCACCGAGCCGGGAGGCGGAATGCACAGAACACTGATCGTGGCCAGGATGGACCGCGCCGACGCGGTGGACGTGGCGCGGATATTCGCCGACTCCGACAGCACCGACCTGCCCCACATGGTGGGGGTGTCGCGGCGGACCCTGTTCGCGTTCCACGGGCTCTACTTCCACCTCGTCGAGGCCGAGCAGGACATCGCGCCGAACCTCTACAGCGTGCGCAGCCACCCCTTCTACAAGGACGTCAACACCCGGCTCACCCGCTACATGCTGCCGTTCGACCCCGACTGGAAGGAGCCGCGGGACGCGATGGCCGTCCCGTTCTACTCCTGGTCCCCGGCGGAGGGCCCGACGATCACCGAGCCGACCGGTCCGAGCATGGGGAGCGCCCGGTGACCGGGGCGGGCACGCTGAAGGTCGCCGTGGAGTCGGCGGCGCCCAACACCAAGCGGGGCGGCGACATCCGGGTCACCCTCAGCCCGCGGACGGTGGGCTCGACCTCGGGCTTCGGCGGGGTGCTGCGGCTCGCGCCCGGCGAGGCCGTCACCGAGCACTACCACCCCTACTCCGAGGAGTTCCTGCACGTCGTCGCGGGCCGGCTGGAGATGCTGCTGGACGGCGAGCCCGTGCGGCTCGCCCCCGGCGACTCGCTGCTGGTGCCGATCGGCGTGCGCCACCGGCTGGCCAACGTCGGCGACGAGCCCGCCGAGGCCGTGTTCCACCTGTCGCCGCTCGCCCCCCGGCCCGAGCTCGGCCACGTCGACACCGAGACGCCGACCGACCCCGCGGCGGGCGACCCGGACGTGGGCGGGGCCCGGTGAGCCGCCGGTCGGTCATCACCGGGATCGGCGCCGTGGCCCCGGGCGGTGTCGGCCGGGACGCCTACTGGGACCTGCTCGCCTCCGGCCGCACCGCCACGCGCACCATCAGCCTGTTCGACGCGTCCGGCTTCCGGTCCCGCGTGGCGGCCGAGTGCGACTTCGACCCCGTCGCGGCCGGCCTCACGGCGCGGGAGGCGCGGCGCATGGACCGTGCCGCGCAGTTCGCCGTCGTCGCCGCCCGCGAGGCGATCGCCGACAGCGGACTCGACCCGGCGGCGCACGACCCCGCCCGGATCGGGGCGGCCATCGGCAGCGCGGTCGGCTGCACCATGGGGCTGGAGGAGGAGTACGCCGTGCTGTCCGACGGCGGGCGCGACTGGCTGGTCGACCACGCCTACGGCGTGCCCCACCTGTACGGGTACATGGTCCCCAGCACGCTGGCCGCCGAGGTCGCCTGGGCGGCGGGCGCCGAGGGCCCGGTCGCGCTGGTCTCCACCGGCTGCACCTCCGGCTTGGACGCGGTCGGGCACGGCGTGCAGCTCATCGAGGAGGGCACCGCCGACGTCGTCATCGCCGGCGCCACCGACGCGCCGCTGTCGCCGATCACCTCGGCCTGCTTCGACGCGATCAAGGCGACGACCCCGAGCAACGACGACCCCGCGCACGCCTCCCGGCCCTTCGACGCCCGGCGGGACGGGTTCGTGCTCGGCGAGGGCGCGGCGGTCATGGTGATCGAGGAGGCCGGGGCGGCGCGGCGGCGCGGCGCGGCGGTCTACGCCGAGATCCTCGGCTTCGCCGGCCGCAGCAACGCCCACCACATGACCGGGCTCAAGCCGGACGGGCGCGAGATGGCCGAGGCGATCCGGGTCGCGCTGGACCGGGCCCGCCTGGACCCGGTCGACATCGACTACGTCAACGCGCACGGCTCGGGCACGCAGCAGAACGACCGGCACGAGACCGCGGCCTTCAAGCGCAGCCTGGGCGAGCGGGCCCGCCGGGTGCCGGTCAGCTCGATCAAGTCGATGATCGGGCACTCCCTCGGCGCCATCGGCTCCCTGGAGGTCGCGGCCTGCGCGCTGGCCCTGCGGCACCAGGTCGTGCCGCCGACCGCCAACCTGACGGTGCCCGACCCGACCTGCGACCTGGACTACGTGCCCGGCGCGGCGCGCGACCACCGGATCGGGAACGTGCTGAGCGTCGGCAGCGGCTTCGGCGGCTTCCAGAGCGCGATGGTGCTGGGCGAGTTCCGCACCGGGAAGGAGGCCGCATGAGCGCGACGGGACTGCGGGAGGGACGGCGCGCGCGGGCCCTCGTCACCGGCATCGGGGTGGTCGCGCCGACGGGGATCGGCGTGCGGCGCCACTGGGACGCCGTCCTGGCGGGCAAGAGCGGGCTCGGCCGGATCACGCGGTTCGACCCGTCGGGGTATCCGGTCCGGGTGGCCGGCGAGGTCCCCGGCTTCGAGGCCCGCGACAACGTCCCCGGGCGGCTGGTGCCGCAGACCGACCGCTTCACCCACCTGGCCCTGGCCGCCGCCCAGGAGGCGCTGGACGACGCCGGGGCCGACCCCGGGACGCTGCCCGAGTACGAGCTCGCGGTCGTGACGGCCAGCTCGTCCGGCGGGACCGAGTTCGGGCAGCACGAGATGGAGCGCCTGTACCGGAAGGGGCCGTCGTGGGTGGGCGCCTACCAGTCCATC
Source organism: Spirillospora sp. CA-253888 (assembly GCA_050936435.1). Lineage (GTDB taxonomy): Bacteria > Actinomycetota > Actinomycetes > Streptosporangiales > Streptosporangiaceae > Spirillospora. Next base: position 1,216,907 of record JBNJMT010000002.1, on the reverse strand, counting down.
GCCTGGTTCTACGCGGCGACGACGGGCCAGGTCTCCATCCGGCACGGTATGCGCGGCCCCTGCGGCGTGCTGTGCACCGAGCAGGCCGGCGGGCTGGACGCCCTGGGACAGGCCCGCCGCCTGCTGTCGACCGGCTCCAGGATCGTGCTCACCGGCGGCACCGACGCCTCGCTGTGCCCCTACGGGCTGGTGGCCCAGATGTCGGCCGGAGGGCTGTCGGAGAAGGACGACCCCGCCGAGGCCTACCTCCCGTTCGACGCGGCGGCGTCCGGCTACGTCCCCGGCGAGGGCGGGGCCTTCCTGGTCGTGGAGTCGGAGGAGTCCGCGCGCCAGCGGGGCGTGGGCCACTACGGCGAGCTGCTCGGCTACGCCTCCGGGTTCGATCCGGCGCCGGCGACCGGGCGGCCGCCCGTGCTGGCGTCGGTGATCCGCCGGGCGCTCGCCGACGCCCGCCTGGAGCCGGCCGCGATCGACGCCGTCTTCGCCGACGCATCGGGCGTGCCGGAGCGGGACCTCGCCGAGGCGCGGGCCATCAGCGAGGTCTTCGGGCCGGGGGCGGTCCCGGTGACCGCCCCGAAGACCCTGACGGGCCGGCTGTACGCCGGCGGGGCGGCGCTCGACGCCGCCACCGCGCTGCTGGCGTTCGCCGGCGGCGTCGTGCCCCACACCGCCGGGCTCGGGCGGCCCGCGCCCGGGTGCGAGATCGACCTGGTCCTCGACCGGCCCCGGCAGACCCGGCCCCGGACCGCCCTGGTGCTCGCCGCCGGGCACGGCGGGTTCACCTCCGCCCTGGTCCTGGGCGCGGGCGACCGGGCGATCGCAGACCGATAGCCACGACAGGAAGGCGGCTGGACATGGCCGAGATCACGACGGACGACGTGAAGCGCATGCTGCGGGAGGTCGCGGGGGTCGACGAGAACGTCGACATGGACGGCGAGGGCGCCGACGACAAGGCGTTCGCCGACCTCGGCTACGACTCGCTGGCCGTGCTGGAGCTCACCAACCGCATCGAGCAGGACTACGGCCTCCGCATCCCCGACGGCGACCTGGAGCACACCCAGAGCCTCCGCGAGGCCGTCGCCTACGTCAACGACCGACTCACGAAGGCGGGACTCTGATGGCCGAAAGCACCGACAACTCGATCGTCATCGACGCGCCGATGGACCTGGTGTGGTCGATGACCAACGACGTGGCCGCCTGGCCGGCGCTGTTCACCGAGTACGCCGCGACGGAGATCCTGGAGACCGAGGGCGACACCGTCACCTTCCGGCTCTCGCTGCACCCCGACGCCGACGGCACGGTGTGGAGCTGGGTCTCCCGGCGCACCCTGGACGAGGCCGCCCGCACCGTCCGCGCCCACCGGGTGGAGACGGGCAACTTCACCTACATGAACCTCCACTGGACCTACGTCCAGGAGGCCGAGGGCGTCCGCATGCGCTGGCGGCAGGACTTCGAGATGAAGCCCGAGGCGCCGGTCGACGACGCGGCCATGAAGGCCCGGCTGGACCGCAACACCGGCGTCCAGATGCGGATCATCAAGGCCAAGGTGGAGGCGGCCGCGCGCGCGGACCGCCAGCTGGCCTCCCGCCGCGTCCTGGTGACCGGCGGGACGCGCGGCATCGGGCGCGGCATCGTGCTGGCGCTGGCCCGCGCCGGCGCCGACGTCGCGACCTGCTACCGCGCGCCGGGCGAGGCGGTCGCCGCCCTGGAGCGCGAGCTGGCCAAGACGCCGGGCAGCCACCTGGTGAAGCGGGCCGACGCCTCGGTCGAGAGCGACGTCGACGCGCTGGTCGCCGCCTGCGAGGAGGGCTTCGGCGGCCTCGACGCGGTCGTCAACAACGCCGCCAGGTTCGCGCCCCGGCCCTACGCCGAGATCGACGCCGCCGAGTGGGCGACGACGCTGCAGGCCGGGCTGTCGGCCGCGCACCTGGTGACCAGCCGGGCCCTGCCCCTGCTCAAGGAGGGCGCCTCGATCGTCAACATCGGCGCGACCGCGGCCTTCATCGGCTGGCCCGGCCTCGTCCACTACACCGCCTCCAAGGCCGGCCTCGTCGGCATGACCCGCTCGCTGGCGCGCGAGCTCGGCCCCCGGGGCATCAGGGTCAACACCCTGTCGCCCGGCCGGACCGCCACCGAGGCCCTGGACGCGCTCCCCGCCGAGGTCGCCGACCGGCAGCGCGAGACCTTCGCGTCGTTCACCGCGCTCGGCCGGCTCGGCACCGTCGAGGACGTCGCCGACGCGGTCCTGTTCCTGATCAGCGACCACGCCGCCTACATCACCGGCCAGAACCTCCACGTCGACGGATGCGTGTGACCCCCCACCCCTACCCGGAAGGCTGAGCCGAAGTGGACTTCCTGCTCTACGGAAAGAAGATCCTCGTCACCGGCGGCACCCGCGGCATCGGGCGCGGCACCGTGCTCGCGCTGGCCCGCGCCGGCGCCGACGTGCTGACCTGCCACCGCCACGACGGCGAGGCGGTGGACAGCCTGGTGCACGCCCTGAAGGAGACCGGCGGCGACCACCACGTCCTGCGCGCCGACGTCGGCGACATCGCCCAGATCGACCGGCTCCTGGCCGAGGCGAAGGACCGCTTCGGGCGGCTGGACGGCGTGGTCAACAACGCCGGAGTGATCAGCCACCTCCCGTTCGCCGAGCTGCCGCCGGAGGAGTGGGCCCGCGTGGTCGACACCAACCTCACCGCGGCCTACCGCGTCACCCAGCAGGCCCTGCCGCTGATGGGCGCGGGCTCCTCGGTCGTCAACATCGGCTCGCGCGGCGCGGCCGCCGGCATCCCCCTGCGGGCGCACTACACCGCCGCCAAGGCCGGGATGATCGGCCTGACGCGCTCGCTGGCCAAGGAGCTCGGGCCGAAGGGCGTCCGCGTCAACGTCGTGGCGCCCGGCATCATCGAGACCGAGGCGTTCGACGCGATGCCGCCCGAACGCGCCGAGGGGCTGCGCGCCACCTACGCCGAGAAGACCGCGCTGGGGCGGCTCGGCACCGTGGAGGAGCTGGCCGGCGCCGTGCTGTTCCTGCTCAGCGACCGCTCCTCCTACCTGACCGGCGAGACCCTCAACGTGGACGGGGGGATCTGACCATGGCGGACCCCGTGTTCCGCGTGATGCTCCGCATGGAGATCAAGCCCGGCCTGGAGCGCGACTTCGAGCGCGTGTGGCAGGAGGTCGGGGACTCGGTCACCGGCCACCCGGCGAACCTCGGCCAGTGGCTGTCGCGCAGCGCCGAGGAGGAGGGCATCTACTACATCGTCAGCGACTGGGCGGACGAGCCGAGGTTCCGCGCGTTCGAGACCAGCGACCGCCACCTCGAACACCGCAAGAAGCTGCACCCCTACCGCACCGGCGGGTCGATGACGACCATGCACGTGGTCGCCGCGCTCGCCGGCGCCGGGGACCGGCGGTCATGACGGAGGCCACGCCGCCGCCCACGACACCGCCCACGACGCCGGCCGCCGTCGAGGTCGTGCTCTACCACCTCAGCGACGACGAGGCCCGGGTGGTCGCCGCCTACCACGAGGCGAGCCGCCGTATGCGGGGCACGCCCGGACTGGTCGGCAACCGCCTGCTGGCCAGCCGGGCGGACCCGCGCGGCTACGTCGTGATCAGCCGGTGGACCGACTGGGCGGCGTTCACCGCCTGGGAGGGCGGCGCGGCGCACAAGGACCAGACCGCGCCGCTGCGCCCGTTCCGCGACGGCGGCCGCGACCGGCCGTTCGAGATCTTCACCGAGCTCGCGCGCTACGACGGGGAGCGGCGCGGACCGGAGACGAAGGGAGCCTGACATGCGGGACGCCGACGCGCCGCACCGGCCGCTCGACCTGTTCACCCACGCCTTCTACCAGCAGCCCTACCAGCGGCTCGCCGACCTGCGGCACGCCTCGCCCGCCGTCCCCGTGACGACGCCGAACGGCCTGCGCACCTGGCTGGTCACCCGCTACGACGACGCCAGGGAACTGCTCGCCGACGCCCGGCTCAGCAAGGACATGCGGGTCGGCCGGGACCTGATCGCCCGCAACTTCGTCGACCCGCGCCGGCGCGAGGAGTTCCTTCGGGAGACGGGCGAGCGCAGCCAGTTCCCCGAGGTGCTCGGCGTCCACATGCTCGACAGCGACCCGCCGGACCACACCCGGCTGCGCCGCCTGGTCGGCGGGGCCTTCACCGCCCGTCGGACCGAGTCGCTGCGCCCCCGGATCGAGGCCCTCACGGGCGAGCTCCTCGACGCCCTGGAGGGGCGGGCGGAGGCCGACCTGATGGAGTCGCTGGCGTTCCCGGTGCCCTTCACCGTGATCTGCTGGCTGCTCGGCGTGCCGCCGGACGACCGCGCGCGGTTCCGCGGGTGGTCCAACCTGCTGGTCTCGGGCGCCGGCACGCCGGAGGTCGCCGACGCCGGCGCCGCGATGGTGGCCTACCTGCGCGGCCTGCTGGAGGACAAGCGGGCCGCGCCGCAGGACGACCTGCTGTCGGACCTGATCGGGATCTCCGACGGGTCGGGCGACCGGCTGACGCCGGACGAGCTGGTCTCCATGGCCTTCCTGCTGCTGGTCGCCGGGCACGAGACCACCGTCAACCTGATCGGCAACGGCGCGCTGGCCCTGCTCCGGGAGCCGGGGGCCCGCGACCGGCTGGCCGCCGACCCGTCGCTGTGGCCGTCGGCGGTGCAGGAGTTCCTCCGCCACGACGGGCCGGTCAGCCACACCACCTGGCGCTTCACCACCGAACCGGTCGAGGTCGGGGGAGTGGTCATCCCCGCGGGCGAGTTCGTCACGATCTCGCTGGCCGCCGCGGCCCGCGACCCCGAACGCTACGCCGACCCCGACGGGCTGGACATCACCCGGGACGGCGGCGCCTCGCTCGCCTTCGGCCACGGGATCCACCACTGCCTGGGCGCGCCGCTGGCCCGGCTGGAGGGCGCGGTGGTGCTCTCCCGCCTGTTCGCGCGGTTCCCGAAACTGCGACTGGCGGTGGAGCCGTCCGACCTGCGCTGGCGGGAGAGCCTGATGATGCGCGGGCTCGAAGAGCTGCCGGTGCTCCTCCGGTGAGCGCGACGCGGGGGGTCCCGGCCGCCTCCGGGACCGCTCCGGCCGCCCCTTCGCGACGCCTGGGCTTCAGGACGCTGCTGGCCGTCGACCTGTGGGAGCGGTTCGGGTTCTACGGCATGGCCGCCGTCCTCATCCTCTACCTGACGGCGGGGGAGGGGGACGGCGGCCTGGGGATGGCGCCGCAGACGGCCACGGCCGTGTTCGCCGCCTACATGTCGCTGGCGTTCATGGCCGGGCTGCCCGGCGGATGGCTGACCGACAGGGTGCTGGGGATGCGCGCCGCCGTCCTGCTCGGCGGCGCGCTGATCGTCACCGGGTACACCGTCCTCACCGTCCCCTCGCGCTGGGCGCTGCTCCCCGGGCTCGGCCTGGTGGTCGCCGGAACGGGCCTGGTGAAGCCCGCTCTGGCGGCGCTGGTCGCCGAGGTCGGGGGAGCGGGGACGCGGCGGCGCGAGGAGGCCTTCTCCCTGTTCTACGTGTGCATCCAGATCAGCGCGCTGGTCGCTCCCGCCGTCATCGGCGTCGCCGCCGAGAAGGTCGCCTGGCCCCTGGGGTTCGCCTGCGCCGCTCTCGGCATGGCGGTGGGAGCCGTCCAGTTCGCCGCCGGGCTCGGCAGGTTCGGCGACGTGGGGACCCGGCCCCGGCACCCGATCGGCGGACCGGAGCTCGCCCGGGTCGCGGGCCGGGCGGGGCTGCTGCTCCTGGTGCCGGCCGCCGTGCTGGCCGGAGCGGTCGGCGGCGGGCTGGTCGGGCTCCCGGCCGTGCTGGCGGTCCTCGGCCTGGCCACGCTGGCCCTGCCGTTCGTCTACCTGCGCCGGTTGTGGCGCGCGTCGGGCGGGACGCTCCGGCTGAGGGGCTTCGTCGCCCTGATGCTCGCCTCCGCGGTCTTCTGGATGTTGTTCTCCCAGAGCGGCTCGGTGCTGGGGATCTTCGCGGAGCGCCACACCGACCGGACCGTCGCGGGCCTGGAGGCCCCGGCGAGCTGGTTCCAGTCGCTGCACCCGCTGTTCGTCCTGCTGGCGGCGCCGCTGCTCGCCCGCGCGTGGCGGCGGGCGGGCGACCGGGTGAACGTCGCGATGAAGTTCTCCGGCGCGCTGGTCGTCGCCGGCGCCGGCTTCGCGCTCATGTCGGTCGCGGCCTCGCTGTCGGGGGCCGGCCCCGTCAGCCCGCTCTGGCTCGTCGCGGTCTACGCGCTGTACTCCTGCGGGGAGATCGCGCTCGCGCCGGCCGGGCTGGCGCTGGCGGCGTCGGTCGCCCCCGACGGCCACACCGGCCGGTTCCTGGCGGTCAACGGCCTGTTCGGGGCGGTCGGCGTCGTCGCCGGAGGCCAGCTCTTCCGGCTGACGAAGGTCATGTCGATGTCCCACTACTTCCTGCTGCTCGGCACTTTCACGCTGGTGGTCGGCCTCGTGGTGGGCGCCTTCTCCGGGCGCCTGCAGAAAATGCTTCCGTAGCCCTTCCCGAGGGCGGTATCGACGTCCTATAGGATCCGCCGCATGGCCTCGCCGCGCGATTTCCCCGCAAAGTCCCGGAACCGGCGTTCGCCTTCGCCGGAGGAACGCCGGACCGACCCGGAACGTACGCGTGCGGCGCTGATCGAGGCCGCTCTGGAGGAATTCTCCGCCAAAGGGTTCGCCGGTGCCCGGGTCCGTGAAATAGGCCGCCGCGCCGGAGTGAGCAAGGACCAGATCAGCTACCACTTCGGCGGCAAGCTCGGCCTCTACCGCGAGGTGCGGCGGGCCTGCGCGGCGGGCGCGGACACCGCCCTGGAGCCGGGCTCGCCGCCGGTGGAGGCGCTGGCCCGCCTCCTGCGCGAGACGTTGCGCGACCCCCGGCCGATGCGGATCAGGATCTGGGAGGGGCTGGACTCGTTGGGCCCCGTCCGGGCTCCGGACGCGGAGGAACGCCGGCCGAAAGGGGACGGAGAGGGGGAAGTGGCGCTGCAAATTCTCCTCCTGGCGGCGTTGGCGGCTCCGCTCATCTTTCCCCATGACGTGGAGCGGTTGCTCGGGGCGGCTCCCGGAGATCCCCATTTTGAAGAACGCTATCTGGCTGGCCTGCGGAAGGCACTGGGATTGGACGCCGGCGGCGAACATTGTTCGTGATAGCGAACACCGTTCCGTCCGGGCTCGGGAATGGAAAACTCCTCAAGAAAGCCCTCCCCGTTCCGTCGAGAGCCGTTCGAGGCGGGCTGTAGCGGCTCCGGCGAGGGTGGCGACCGAAGGGCCAGGCGGGCGGAGCGAAGGAGAGACAGGATGAGCATCGCCGGGGAAGAGACCTCGCTGTCCGATCCGCACCAGAACGGAACGCCGGGGATGCGGGAACGCGTCGCCGAGCTCCACCGGCTGCGCGAGAGCGTCCGCAGCGGGCCGAGCGTCAAGGGGACCGAGGCGCAGCGGGCGCGGGGCAAGCTCACCGCGCGCGAGCGGCTGGACCTGCTGTTCGACCCCGGGACCCTCACCGAGATCGAGCCCTGGCGGCGGCACCGCGCCACGGGCTTCGGCCTGGAGGACCGCCGCCCCTACGGCGACGGGGTGATCATCGCGTGGGGGCGGGTGCACGGGCGGACCGTGTTCGCCTACGCGCACGACTTCCGCGCGTTCGGCGGGGCGCTCGGCGAGGCGCACGCCCAGAAGATCCACAAGCTGATGGACCTCGCCGAGGCGGCCGGCGCGCCGATCGTCGGGCTGTGCGACGGCGCGGGCGCGCGCATCCAGGAGGGGGTCACCGCGCTCGCCGGCTACGGCGGCATCTTCCAGCGGAACGTGCGCAACTCCGGGGTGCTCCCGCAGATCAGCGTGGTCGTCGGCCCCTGCGCGGGCGGCGCCGCCTACTCGCCCGCGCTCACCGACTTCGTGTTCATGGTGCGCGACATCGCCCAGATGTTCATCACCGGCCCCGACGTGGTCCGGGCGGTGACCGGCGAGGTCATCACCATGGACGCGCTCGGCGGCGCGGACGTCCACGCCGACGCCTCCGGCGTCGCCTCGTTCGTCCACGACGACGAGGCCGACTGCCTGGAGGACGTCCGCCACCTGCTCTCCCTGCTCCCGTCCAACAACCGCGAGCAGCCGCCCGGCGCCCCCTGCGCCGACCCCGCCGACCGCCGCACCGAGCGGCTGCTGGACCTCGTCCCCGCCGAGCCCGGCCGGGCGTACGACATGCGCGCGGTGCTCACCGAGATCGTGGACGACGGCGACTTCCTGGAGGTGCACGAGAGCTGGGCGCCCAACCTCGTGTGCGCGCTCGCCAGGCTCGGCGGCCAGGTCACCGGGGTCGTCGCCAACCAGCCCGGACGGCTGGCGGGCGCGCTGGACATCGCGTCGGCCGAGAAGGGGGCGCGCTTCGTGCAGATGTGCGACTCGTTCAACATCCCGCTGGTCACGCTGGTGGACGTGCCCGGCTTCCTTCCCGGAGTGGACCAGGAGCACGGCGGGATCATCAGGCACGGCGCCAAGCTGCTCTACGCCTACTGCAACGCCACCGTCCCCCGGGTGCAGGTGATCCTGCGCAAGGCCTACGGCGGCGCCTACATCGTGATGGACTCCCGGTCGATCGGCGCGGACGTGTCGCTCGCCTGGCCCACCAACGAGATCGCCGTCATGGGCGCGGAGGGCGCCGCCGGCGTGGTCTTCCGCCGCGAGATCGACGCCGCGGACGACCCGGAGCGCGTCCGCGCCGAGCGCATCGCCGAGTACCGGGAACGCCTCATGCACCCCTACCACGCCGCCGAGCGCGGCCTGGTGGACGACGTCATCGACCCGGCCGACACCCGGTCCGCGCTGATCGGCGCGCTGGCCATGCTGCGCGCCAAGCACCGGCCGGTCCCCTCCCGCAAGCACGGGAACCAGCCGCAGTGAGCGCGGGGGAGGGCACGGCCCCGCACGCCCCCGCGGGCCCCGCGGACATCGTGCTGCGCGGCGGCCCCGACCCGGAGGAGATCGCCGCGCTCGTCGCCGTCCTGGCGCTGTGGCTCGACGACGGCGACGACCCGGCGCAGCCCACAGGACCGGACCGCGGCGCCCGCCCCTGGCGGCCGATCGCGGCGGACTTCCACGCCCCGAGCTGGAGGAGAGCGAGTTGACCGTGCGCAAGGTGCTGATCGCTAACCGCGGGGAGATCGCGGTACGGATCGTCCGGGCCTGCCGGGACGCGGGCCTTGCCTCGGTGGCGGTCTACGCCGAACCCGACCGCGGCGCCGTCCACGCGCGGCTGGCCGACGAGGCGTTCGCGCTGGGCGGCCTGACGCCCGGCGACTCCTACCTCGACGCCGGCAAGGTCCTGGCGGCCGCCGCCAGGGCCGGGGCCGACGCGGTCCACCCCGGGTACGGGTTCCTGTCCGAGAACGCCGACTTCGCGCAGGCCGTCCGGGACGCCGGGCTCACCTGGATCGGCCCGCCGCCGGCGGCGATCCGGGCGCTGGGCGACAAGGTCGAGGCGCGGCGGATCGCGCGCCGCGCCGGGGCGCCGCTGGTGCCGGGCACCGCCGGGCCGGTGGCGGGCCCCGGCGAGGTGGCGGCCTTCGCCCGGGAGCACGGCCTGCCCGTCGCGATCAAGGCGGCGTTCGGCGGCGGCGGCCGCGGGCTCAAGGTCGCCCGGTCGGCGGAGGAGATCCCCGAGCTGTACGCCTCGGCGGTGCGGGAGGCGACCGCCGCGTTCGGGCGCGGGGAGTGCTTCGTCGAGCGCTACCTCGACCGGCCGCGCCATGTGGAGACGCAGTGCCTCGCCGACGCGTTCGGCACGGTCGTCGTGGTCTCCACCCGCGACTGCTCCCTGCAGCGCCGCCACCAGAAGCTCGTGGAGGAGGCCCCCGCGCCGTACCTGACCGGCGCGCAGCGGGAGGAGCTGCACCGCGCGTCGAAGGCGATCCTCGCCGAGGCGGGGTACGTCGGCGCCGGCACCTGCGAGTTCCTGGTCGGCGCGGACGGGACGCTGTCCTTCCTGGAGGTCAACACCCGCCTCCAGGTCGAGCACCCGGTCACCGAGGAGGTGACCGGGATCGACCTGGTCACCGAGCAGTTCAGGCTCGCCGCCGGCGAGCCCCTCGGGTACGGCGACCCCGAGCCGCGCGGCCATGCGATCGAGTTCCGGATCAACGCCGAGGACCCGGGCCGGGGCTTCCTGCCCGCCCCCGGCGTCGTGACCGGGTGGCGCCCGCCCTCCGGGCCGGGGGTGCGGCTGGACGCCGGAGTGGAGCCGGGCACCGTGGTCGGCCCGGCGTGGGACTCGCTGCTCGCCAAGCTCGTCGTCACGGGTCCGGACCGGGAGACCGCGCTCCGCCGCGCCGCCCGCGCCCTGGCGGAGTTCGAGGTGGAGGGGCTGCCGACGGTGCTGCCGTTCCACCGCGCCGTGGTGGCCGACCCCGCCTTCGCCGAACGGTTCACCGTCCACACCCGATGGATCGAGACCGAGTTCGACGGCGCGCTGCCGGAGCAGCGGACGGAACCGGTCGCCGACGCCGACCCCGAGCCGCGGATGACGGTGGTCGGGGAGGTCGACGGCCGCCGCGTCGAGATCACCCTGCCCGCCCGGCGGAGCGGGCCCGCCCCCGGGGCGCCCCCGCGCTCCCGCCGCGCCTCCCGCACCGCCGCGCCGGCCCGGGGCACCGCGCTGGCGGCGCCCATGCAGGGCACCCTCGTCAAGGTCGCCGTCACCGAGGGCGACCGCGTCGCCGAGGGGGACCTCGTGGCGGTGCTGGAGGCGATGAAGATGGAGCAGCCCGTCCACGCCCACCGGAGCGGGACGGTCCGCGACGTCCGGATGGCGCCGGGCTCCGTCATCGCCGCGGGCACGCCCCTCTGCGACATCGTCGACGGGACCGGTCCGGCCTGACCGCGGGCCGTCACTCCTCGGTCAGCACGATGACCCGGTCGACGTCGGTGAGGGTGATCGGAGCGCCCTTGTCGGGGTTGAGGACGACGCCGTAGTCGGGAGGCTGGTGGAACCGGTCGCCGAGCCGGTACCCCAGCGCGGTCTCGCCCCGGCGGCGCGCGGCCTCGATGAGCGTGGCGAAGTTGGCCGTCGCGCCGGGCCGCAGGTAGTCGCCGGCGGGCTTGAGGTAGATTTCGGCGCCCTCGGGCGACAGCAGCTCCATGAACACCTCGTAGAGGTACCGGTCCTCGCTGACCTGGGCGAGGACCTGGTTGATGAGCTTGTCGCTGACCACGAAGTCGTCGGCCTTGGTCACCACCGCGATCTCGCGGTTGGCCTCGTCGTTGATCTCGCTGACGATCGAATAGGGGTGCGCCAGGCGCTCGGCCATGTCCCGCAGGTGCAGCAGGGTGACCAGGGTGCGGGCGTCGGAGTGCTCCGGCGGCAGGTCGAGGTCGGCCAGCACGATGATGCTCTGGTAGGAGCCGACGTCCAGGCCCTCCAGGCTGGGGCGGTCGGTGGGCGCGCACCGGGTGAAGCCGAGGGCCATGTTGGCGGGCGCGCGCAGGGCCGCGGTCGGGTCGGGGCGGTCGGCGGCCACGTGCAGCGTCGAGCCGGGGCGGGCGAAGCCGTCCAGCAGCCTGATGATCTCGGGGGCGCGGTGGTTCCAGCCGATCAGCAGGGTGCGCTCGGGGACGCGGCGGCCGGGCCCGGGGGAGGCGATCGCCTCCTCGACGACGGGCGGGACGGACCGGGACGCCAGCTTGATCAGCACGTCGTCCTCGGCCAGCACGATGACCTTGTCGTCGGGGCGGGCGACGGTGTCCATGGGCGGGTTCAGCGTCACCGAGCCGTCGGCGCGCCGCAGCCCGATGGGGACGCCGAGCTCGTAGGCGTCCAGCAGCTCCCCGAAGGTGAGCCCGGCCAGCGAGGGCTCGGCGTGCAGGTACAGCTCGTGCCCCTCGAAGTCCAGCAGCTCGGTGAAGACCGCCGACAGCCCGGCCTCGCGGTGGGACTGCACGATGAGCCGGATGGCCAGGTCGTCGGCGTCGATCACCTGCGCGGCCGGCCCGGCGGCCAGCCGGGCGGCGGGCAGGTTGGTCGAGTCGTGCACGGCCGCGATGACGTGCGGCCGGTGGTCCGGCTCCCAGGTGCGCGCCCCGAGCGCCAGCAGCACCTTGATGACGTGGGTGTCGGGCGCGTCGACCGGCGGCGTCAGCACCACGATCGAGCGGGCCGTGGCGGGGCTGACCAGTTCCAGGTCGGCGACCTTCAGCGGGTCGCCGCGCCGGCAGATGACCTTCGTGCGCCCGGTGCCGCCGACCCGCGCGCGGATGGCCTGCTCCATGTCGACGCGGTCGCGGTCGGCCAGGATCGCCACGTACGAGCTGTGCTTGCTCTTGTTGGCCTCCACCAGCTCGGCGACCACGGTGAACACGTGCTCCGACCAGCCCAGCAGGACGGTGTGGTCGTGCTCGATGATGCGCGACCGCCCCTTGCGCAGCTCGGCGATCCTGCCCTCCAGACCGGTGGTCAGCACACCGATCAGGGCGCTCACGATGAAGATCCCGCCGACCGTCGCCGCCAGCATCAGCGCCAGGTAGGGGCCGCTGCCCTGGTCGTCGCCCATCGTGCCCGGGTCCAGCGTGCGCAGCAGGCTCCGCCACACCACGCCCGACCAGTGCCCGTTGCCCGCGACGTCCTTCGGCGCGATCAGCACGGCCACCGACGCGACGGTCAGCACCAGCGTCATCGACGCCAGCGCGAGCCAGCCGATGAGGGCCGGGGTGCCCTTGGCCATCGTGTTGTCGAACCAGTACCGCAGCCGGTCCCGCGCCCTGACCCGGCTCACCGGAGCCCCCCGGCGCGCACGTCCGGCGCCGCGGACTTCGAGATCCCCATACCGCCCCCGCCCCCTGCGATCGGCGCGACAATCTACCGCAAAGAGCACATCAAGATCGCAGAACCGGACCACCGGCGAGGAGACCCGACTCACACCCTCGATCCGTCACAACCGGGGCCCCGCCTCTGTCTTATGAGCGACATCCCCTTCGCGAAGGGAAGACGCTCATGCGCCTCCACCTCTCCCGCCGGGCGGCGGCCGACCACTGGTCGTTCCTGTTCGGCCAGATCGCGGTGCACTGCTTCGTGGTGCTGCTGGTCACCGGCGCGTTCCTGACGCTGTTCTACGACCCCGACATGACCCAGGCCCCCTACCAGGGCTCCTACGAGCCGCTGCGCGGCGTCCCGGTCAGCCGGGCCTACGAGTCCACCGTGGAGCTCAGCCTCGACACGCGCGGCGGCCTGCTGGTCCGGCAGATCCACCACTGGGCCGCGCTGCTGCTGCCCGCCGCGATCGCCTGCCAGCTCCTGCGGATGTTCTTCACCGGCGCGTTCCGGCGGCCGCGCGCACTGAACTGGCTCGTCTGGGTCGCGCTGTTCGTGCTGGCCATGGTCGGGGGCGTGACCGGCGGCGTGCTGCCCGACGACATGTTGTCGGGCGGCACCCTCGGCCTGGTCCACAGCATCACCCTCGCGATCCCGTTCGTCGGCACCGACCTCGCGCATCTGATCTTCGGTGGGGGGTTCCCCGGCGACACGGCCGTCCCCGGTGCCTACTGGCTGCACATCACGCTGATCCCGGTCGCGATGGGCGGGCTGCTCCTGCTGCGCGGCCGCTTGGTCCGCCGCAACGGCCACAGCCGCTTCCGGCCCGACCCGGAGGCGCCGCCGCGCGCGGCGTCGGCGGCGCTGTTCCTGTACGCCTCGGGCGTGCTGGCGCTGCTGGGCACGTTCGCGCAGATCAACCCGATCTGGAACTACGGCCCCGCCCGCCCCGGCGACACCACCGCCGGAGCCGTCCCCGACTGGTACATGGGCTTCCTGGACGGCGCCATCCGCATCATGCCCAACTGGGAACCGTCCGTCGCGGGCCACCCGGTCGTCCTGGCGGTCCTGGTCCCCGCCCTCCTGGTGCCCGGCGCGTTCTTCACCGTCCTCGCGGCCTACCCCTGGCTGGAGCGCCGCCTCACCGGCGACGACCGCGTCCACCACCTGCTGGACCGCCCCCGCGACGCGGCCGTCCGAACGGGCGTCGGCGTGGCCGGCATGACGTTCTACGGCCTGCTGTGGGCGGCGTCGGCCAACGACCAGATCGCCGTCGAGTTCCACCTGTCGCTGTTCGCGGTGACGTGGTTCTTCCGCATGGCGGTGCTGGTGGGCCCGCTTCTGGCCTACGCCGTCACCCACCGCCTGTGCCTGGCCCTGACCCGCCGCGAGCAGGACGAGGCGACGCACGGCCGCGAGACGGGCCGCATCGTGATGTCCCCGGCCGGTGGCTTCACCGAGATCCACGAGCCGACCCACCGCGAACTCACCTCGCACTGAGCCCTGCGGCGGGCACGGCCGGATTCGGACGGGTGTGCCATACCGGGCGGAGCGTTGGCCATGCTGGTTGTCCAGCGGTCGCGATGGGGAGGGCGGCGTGGCCGATCAGCAGCCGGACGACCCGTACGCCGACGGCGTCGCGAACCGGATGTCCCGGATCAGTGCTCACCACGCGCTGCAGGCCCGCGACATCGGCACGGTGAGCATCACCAGCGCCCCCGCCGCCCCTCCAGGGGCGGAGCAGGGCCGGCCGCCCGTGCGCCTGCCGCCCCTGGCCGGGGAGTCGTTCGTCGGACGCCAACCCGAACTGGCGCTACTGGACGCCGCTTTCACACCGGCCACCGGAACGCGGACGGGACCGACGGCCGCGGTGGTGCATCAGCAACGGCGCGGCCGGGTGGGAGCGGTGCACGGGCTGGGCGGGATCGGCAAGTCCACCCTGGCCGCGCACTGGGCCGCCACCCGCCGCCGTGAGGACCAGGCGGTGTGGTGGATCACCGCCGACAGCGTGGAGGCGGTGCGGGAGGGGCTGGCCGGGCTCGGCACCGCGCTGCTGGGCACGGACTCGGCGGGACACCCCATGGAGGTGCTGGCCGAGCACGCGATCGGGTGGCTGAACGGCCACGACGGTTGGCTGCTGGTGCTGGACAACGTGCACCGGCCGGCCGATGTGGAGCCCCTGCTGGCCCGGCTGCACGCCGCGACGGGCGGCCGTGTGCTGATCACAACGCGGCTGGGGACCGGTTGGGGCCGCATCACCCGCCGGGTCATCGCGCTGGACGTGCTGCCCTTGGAGCAGGCGGTGCGCCTGCTGACCCGGACCGTCACCGCCGAGCGGCCGGACGCCGACCTGGACGGCGCGGCCGAGTTGTGCCGGGAGCTGGGACGCCTGCCGCTGGCGATCGAGCAGGCCGCCGGATACCTGGCCGAGAACGTCTGCTCCCCGCGCGTCTATCTGCAGCGCCTGGCCGCTCGCCCCGCCGACCTGTACGCCCGCACCGCGCCCGGGAACGACGAGGCCGACCGCACCGTCGCCCGCATCTGGAACACCACCCTGGACCACCTGGCCACCGGCACACCGCTGGCCGGGACGGTGCTGCGGGTGCTGGCCTGGTTCGCGCCCGAGAACATCCCGCGCGTCCTTTTGAACGGACTGGAGGCGGCCGACGAGCGCGTCCGCGCCGCCGGTGGGACGCCTGCGGTGCAGGAGGCGGTCGGCCGGCTGGCGGCCTACAACATGATCACCCTGTCCGAGGCCGGGCGGCTGGTCAGCGTGCACCGCCTCGTCCAGGCCACCGCCCGGACCCCCGCGCCCGCCGGCGTTCCCGACCCCCACCGGCGGCCGGCGGACATCGACGCCGCCCGCCGCCAGGCCACGGCCCTGCTCAACTCCGCCTGCCCGGCAGACGTCCACGACCCGGCCGGATGGCCGGTCTGGCGGCTCCTGCTCCCGCACATCGACGCCCTCGTCGAGCACGCATCCCCTGACACCGATGGCTCCGACACCGCGCTGCTGTGCAACGAGACCGGCAGATTCCTGGAAGCCCAGGGCGCGACGACCTCCAGCGTCGCCTACGAGGAACGTGCTGTCACCGCTTACGAACGAACACTGGGCCCTGATCACCCCGATACTCTGACCGCCCGCAGCAACCTGGCCCACGCCCATTGGGAGGCCGGTGAGCGGAGGCGGACGGTCGCGATGTTCAAGCAGGTGTTGGCCGATCGGGAGCGGGTGCTGGGCGACGACCACCCCAGGACATTGGGCGCCCGCAACGACGTGGCCTATATGTACTGGGCCACCGGCGATGTGCAGCGGTCGATCGAGTTGCACGAGCAGGTCCTGGCCGACCAGGTGCGGCTGCTGGGCGACGACCACCCCGACATCTTGACCTCCCTGAGCAACCTGGGCAACGTCTACAGGATCGCCGGTGACGCGCAGCGGTCGATCGAGTTGCACAAGCAGGTCCTGGCCGCTCGGGAGCAGACGCTGGGTGCAGGCCATCCCACGACCCTGACCTCCCTGAAAAATCTGGCCAACGCCTACCGGGCCGCCGGTGACGTGCAGCGGTCGATCGCGCTGCTGGAGCAGGTCCTGGCCGACCAGGAGCAGGTGCTGGGCGAGGTCCATCCCACAGTTTTGGCCATCCGGAACGACCTGGCCAACGCCTACCTGGCCGCCGGTGACGCGGAACGGGCGATCGCGCTGCAGGAGCAGGTCCTGGCTGATCAGGAGCGGCTGCTGGGCGAGGTCCACCCCACGACCCTGATCTCCCGCAACGACCTGGCCAACGCCTACTGGGGCGCCGGCGATGTGCAGCGGTCGATCGCGTTGTCCGAGCGGACCCTGACCGAGTGCCGCAGAGTCCTGGGCGATGACCATCCGACCACCTGCGTGGTGCGCCGCAATCTGGAGACCGCGCTGCGCATGCGTGATCGCGAGGACCCGCCGGTCTCGTGACGAGCGCGGACCTCGAATCCCACCGGTCTTTGCGGGCCGTCCTCCAGCGTCGGAAGGGAGGTCATGCCCGCCGGGGGAGGAGATCCGGAACAAGGGCGGTGAGGGTGTCCTGATCCGCCTGGTCGGCCGGGGCGTACTCGGTGATGCCCAGACCCGCCAAGGTGAAGCGGCCGGTGAGGGCCTGGACGGCGTCCCGCAGGGCCGCCACGGACAGGCCGTCTTCTTCGGGGCAGTTGAGCGAGCGGAAGGCGCTCGGGTCGAGGACGTCCAGATCGATGTGGACGTACACGGCCGTGGCACCGGTGCCGGCCACGCTCTCCACCAGCCGGTCGGGGCCCGCGAGGAGGTCGGCGACGGCGACGTGCCGCAGGCCGACCCGTTCGATGTACTCGCCCTCCTCAGGGTCGAGAGCGCGAGTCCCGGCCAGAACGACCTGCTGGGGATCCAGCGGCCGTGGCGGCACCAGCTCGGACGGGCCGTCCCCGAGCAGCGTGCGCAGCACCATGCCGTGGAAGGCGCCCGAAGGCGACGAGTCCGGGGTGTTCAGGTCCCCGTGGGCGTCGAACCACACGACGGCGAGCTCGCGGCCGCAGCGGGCGGCCGCGGCGGCCACGGGTTCGAGTTCCACCCCACAGTCGCCACCAGCGGTGAGCGTCAGCCCGGTGCCCGCGTCGGCAAGCGCGACGCGGACGTCCTCCGCAACGGCCGCCAGCACCTCCAAGCCGTGGACACCGTTACACAGCTCGCCCGCCTCCCGGGGCACCACCACCGGCGTGACCTGGGCGTTCGGCAGCGTACGGGCGATGAGGTCGGCCCCGCGGGGCAGGAGTTCGGCGCGCTCGGTGCGCGCTCCCTGCCACTGCGGCACCTTCACCACGGTCATGTCTGCCATGCGTGCGGCTGCTCCTCGTCCATGCCCGTAGCGGCCCGGTTCCGTCGGCCACCGCGCCAAGGCGTCGATGCGATCGACTGATTATCCATCGAAGACGCGGAACGGGCCGGGCGGGGGAGGCCAGCGCCGCCGACGATCCTTCTCGGACGCCTGTCCGGGCGCAGGAACTCAGTTGCCGTTCAGTCCCGCCCGGGCCGCGGCGATCAGATCGTCCAGAGTTCTGATCTTCGCCCATTCCGGCCCGAAGTCTTCCAGGCTCTCCTGGGCGGGGATCACTTCGGCGGTGGCGCCTCGGCCGCTCGTGGAGGTGCCGGCCGTCGCCGGAACGCCCTCGAAGAACACCGACTGCGGGTGCATGCCGCTCAGCAGCGCGGTGCCGGCCGGATGGCCGTTGCCGGCTCCCCGCACGCCGGGGCCGTCGGCCATCAGGCGGTCGCCGCCGAACACCACCACCGGGGTGCCCCTGGGAATGGCCCTCTCGAAGCGCGCAAGACCGGCGGTGGAGTTTCCCCACATCTCGACGTAGACGTGCCCGTCGGCGGTGTACGCGTCGGCGCCCTTGAGCTTCTGATCGATCTTGACCCGCAGCACGATCTTGTGGAGGAGCGAACCGCCGCCGGCGCTCTGGTGCGCCCTGCCGGGGGCGAACCCGGCCACCGTGCCCGACACGATGACAGCGCTCCAGCGCTCTCGTGCGTTCTCCGCCGGGGTCTTGGCACCGAAATAGTTGAGTACCGCGAAGTGCAGGACCGAGACATCGATCACCCGAGCGGTTGACGGTGCGGCCGCCGGCGTGAGCGTTGCGGGCCGGTCCGCGCACCCGGCGGCCGAAAGGACCGCCGTTGCGGCGATCGCCGTGGCCAGGAGCCTCATCTGATTCTCCGCTCGGTCGAGAAGACGCTGTTGACGCGTCCCAGATGGTGGCCGTCGTTGCCGACGGCTGACCGGACACCCTGTTCAACCAGGCGTCAACCAATCACATGAGCCTTCTCGGCCACCAGAAGCATCGGATTTTGGGTCTTTAAGGATCACTTCGTCAGCAGGTCCTTTTCTCAGGCCCTAGAGCCGCGCTCGCCTGACGATCGCGGGGCTGCTCCGAGGACGGCTTCTGGTACTTCCAGCCTTGGCCGAGAGGTGTCCGACAAGGTGGCGGCCGATCCTGACGGGCTGGACGACGCTCTGAAGATCTGCGGTGACAGGGGAGCTACCTGATCCGCACGATCGGCGCTGGACTTCAACGATCCGGCGGAGCAGGCGCGCAAGCTTCCGCCCCTGACCTCCAGACCGGCCTGAACTGCGCGAACAGCCGCCCCGCCGATGGTGCGCCGACTACACCGGTGCGATCCTGCGGTCCGCCGCTGGGCCCGACCGGTCCTCCAAAGGATGTACGGCCGACTTCGGTCGCGGGACGGGTGTCTCACCCGTCCTGACCTTGCACGATCGAAGACATCAGACCGTTCGATCGAAAGGGGCTCCCATGAACGCCGCGCTCAAGGCACTTTTGGCAGGATCGGCGACCCTGCTCGTCGGGCTGGGCCTCTGGCTCTGGGGATCCGACAACGACATCGCAGGCTTCACACCCACGAAGGTCGGTGTCGTCCTGATCGTTCTCGGTGTCCTAGAAGCAGGGTACGGCGCCTACAAACACCTCGCCGGAGGCCGTCGCGAGCCGCGTTGAGGGGTCGGGGCGCGAGGAGGATTGGAAACGGGTAGGCCAGCGGTACAGGGCGGCGCCACCGCTCATCGGCGAGGTGGCGGAGGAAGCATGCGTCATGCTGATTGGGGCGTGCGATGTCCCCGGTGGGCAGGGATCCGCAGCCGGCGAATCGACGTCTGCGGTACCGATGTGCACTACCTGAGCGCCGACTCCGGCCGCGCGGGGCCCGCGCATCTGCTGGTCCACCCGATGGCGGGCAGCGCGTCGATGTGGCTGGACCTCATCGCGCCGCTGAGCCGGCTCGGGCCGGTCGTCGCACCTGATCTGCCGGGAACGATGTTCGGCCACACCCGCTCGCCTCACCCGAGGGCGCCCAAAGCCGAGCCGCAGGCGCGCTTCCTGCGGGCCTTCACCGTACGGCTGAGCCTCCAGGGCACGGTCACCCACGGATGGTCCATGGGCGCGTTGGCGGCGGTGCTGTTCGCCGAGGCGGACCCAGAGCGCGTCGGACGGCTTGTGCTCGCGGCCCCCGCCCTGCCCGGTCCGCTGCCCGCCCACGAACTGTTGTTCTGGCGCACCCTGGGCGGGCTGGGCCTGGCACTCGGAGCACCGGCCGCACGGCCTGTCCTTCGCCTGACCGGCCGGCGGCTGCTCGACCTCAAGCTGAAAGCGGCCACCGGCCCGGGCCGCCGACCGGGCGGCGACCTGTCGCGACTGTCACCGGACATGGCCGGTTTGCTGGCCGATGAACTGCGCGGCGCCGAGCCGCAGCGGCTCGGTGATGCTGTGACGGCTCTGGCTTCGGTGATGTCGGCCCTGTTCGTCGACCGGCGGCCCGTTCATCGGGCGATCGACCGGGTGAGCCCTCCCGCGCTGCTGCTGTGGGGCGCTCAGGACGGCCTGATCACCCGAAGCACGATGGACGACCTCGCCGAGCGGCGGCCCGGTTGGCGGCGGCAGGTCTTCGAGACGGCCGGCCACATGCTGCCACTGGAGGCGCCGGACGACTATGTCCGGGCGGTCCGCCGGTGGCTGGCCGAACGGTGACGCCACCGGAAATGTCAGTCCCGCCGTCTAGCCTCGTCCACGAAACCGGAACTGCGGCTCGCCCGCCGACTGCGCCAGAGCCAGACGGCGATCCCGATCGGGATCCGAGCAGCGGAAGGGGCCGAGATGGCCACGTTCGTCTTTGTCCACGGCTCCGGCGATGTCGGCTGGTACTGGCATCTGGTGGAGGCCGAACTGCAGGCGCGAGGCCATGACGCCCTCTCGCCCGACCTGCCCTGTGACGACGACTCGGCCGGCCTGCCCGAGTACGCCGACACCGTCGCCGCCGCGATCGGCGGACGCGACGGTGTGGTCGTCGTCGCGCAGTCCTTCGGCGGGTTCACCGCCCCCCTCGTCTGCGACCGGACGGCGGTCGACCTGATCGTCCTGGTCGCGCCCATGATCCCGGCGCCCGGAGAGGCGCCCGACGACTACTGGACCGGTACGGACTACGGCAGGGAGGCGCGGGAGGGCTACGACGACACCATCGCCCTCTTCTACCAGGACGTCCCACCGGAGCTGGCCGCCGAGGCGCTGAAGCGGGGGCGCGACCAGTCCGAGGCCCGGATGGGGGAGCCGTCGCCGCTGCGGGCCTGGCCCGACGTCCCCACGCGGGTCCTGAGCTGTCGTGACGACCGCCTTTTCCCCACGGCCTACATCCGTCGCGTTGCCCGGGAGCGCTTGGGCATCACCCCGGACGAGATCGACGGCGGGCACACCCCCGCGCTGAGCCGCCCGCGCGAGCTGGCCGACCGTCTCGAAGCCTACGCCGCAGAGCAAGGGTTGCTCGGTTCCCGTTGACTACGCTTGTGCGTCTCCCGAGCATTCTGAGATGAGCCGGGCGGCTGTACGGGGCCGTCCTGACGGGCGACGGCGAGCAACAGCGTCCATGCGATCTCGACCGTCGGAGGAACCATGGTGCGACACACCGCGAGTGAACGTACGCCCGGCTCCAGCGGCTACGACGCCGAACTGCAGCGGCACGACCGCATACTGCGCCGTGCCTGCGGCGTCCGACTCCATGACCACGTCCTCGACATCGGATGCGGGACCGGGCAGACGACCAGGCAGGCCGCGCGCACCGCCCAGGCGGGGAGCGCGCTCGGGATCGACATCTCCGCATCCGCCATCGAGCGTGCCCGCGAGCTCGCCAGGGCCGAGCGGCTCGGCAACGTCTCCTTCGAGCAGGCCGACGCGCAGGCCCACCGCTTTCCGTCCGAGCGCTTCGACCTGGCGATCAGCAGGTTCGGCACCATGTTCTTCGAGGACCCCGGCGCCGCGTTCGACAACATCGGGCGGGCACTGCGCCCCACCGGACGCCTGGTGATGATGGTCTGGCAGGCCCCCGAGCACAACGAGTGGGACGTCGTCATCCGCCGAGCCCTCGCCGGGCCCGAAGGGCCGGTGACCTCCGCTTCCGGTGGTCCGGATCCGTTCTCGCTCGCCGACCCCGCGGCTGTGAAGAAGATCCTGGGCGCGGCGGGGTTCGTGGACCTCGCCTTCACCGACGTCCACGAGCCGGTCTATTACGGTCCGCGGTCGGCCGGCCCCGACCTGGCCGTGATGGACCTGCCGACCGGTCAGCGATGGGAACTGCCGTGCTGAACCCCTTCCTGCACGGAACCGTCACGTAGCACGAGCCGATTTGAACACGGCCCTACGCGTGCGCAGATGCAGCATCGCCCGCGGCGCCGGTCAGCTCCAGCAGCGATGCGTCGTCCGGACCGGTGACCTGGGGCGTGATGGTGGGCTCGAACACCTTCGGTCCCCATTGGACGTCGGCCCGTACGGCGACGTGGATCGCCGTCGGCCGGGCTTCGCGCGGCGGCGGGCGAACCCAAGCCGAAGTGCGCATCGACCGGGTGGCCGCCGACCAGTACGTCCCACGAGTCCAACTCCGGCCCGGCGACTTGCTGTTCTTCTCCCACGAGCCGCGCAACCCCGCAGGCATTCACCACATCGCCCTCGACAGGGGTGGCGGCCGCATGCTCCACGCGCCGCAGACCGGCGACGTGGTTCGCATCGCCCAGTTCACGGGCGACGCCTACCGCGAACGCCAATACGTAGGCGCCTGCCGCCCGACGGCCCCACGTTCCCGACACATCTGATCCAGCAGGGAGAAGACCGCATGGCCACTCCGCAGTAGCCTCTCCCGTCCGCCGGTTCTCGTTCGATCCGCGATGAAGGAGCGCTTGAAGGACAGCGTGTAGCACGTGGGGCTCGACAGTCCGGGTTCTCGCGTTCGCCACCAGACTAAGCTGAGGCGGGTGGAAGGCGGCATGTGAAGTACATAGTGGCCGAGTGGCGGCAGGACGAAGACGGTGAATGGTTTTTCGCGCACAGCCCTTTCCCCTATCTGGACGAGCTGCCGAACCTGCTTTCAGCGCTTCCAGCAGGTGCACGGGCGTTCGCATCCGACCCAGAGCATTTCGATCTGGGGTACCCGAGCCCGTGGCGGCCCCGGCACAGCGTGAAGAACCTCAAACTGCGCTCGCTCCCTCCGGTCGTCCCTCTGCCCGCGTCATTCGACCTGCGGTTCGAACGAGTCCCCGCCCTCGGCGATGAGGTGCTCACGATCTCCTACCGCGATGTCACCGAGGTGGAGATTCGGATCGAAGACGAGGGCGAGGGCTTCGATTACTCCGATTGGAACAGCCTGCGGTTGGACGAGATCCTGCCGCATCCGGCGGGGTGCAACCACGAGATGGCTTTCACCGACGCCACGGTCAAGGTCACCTGCGCGGACCTTGAAGCCAGGTGGGAATCGCCTTCCGCTGGTCGCACCGGGCCCGGCGCCCTGGCCGAGTCGCGTGATATCTCGCTTTGAGAGGAGCCCGGTGTGTTCGACTTCGGGATCGAAGGCTACCGGCCTCGATGGCAGAACGGCCGGTCCGCGGTCGTGGCAAGCCACGGTCGGCGACTGCGCTCCCTCATCGGTCGCCCGTTGACCCGTGCCTGGCTGGTCTGGGACGTTCACGACAACGAATGGTTCTCCGACTGCCCCGTCCTGCTCGACTTCACCGGGGAACAGGTTGAGATCAACCACCAGAAGTTCGACGACCTCTCGATCACCTGGAACACGGCCGATCCTCGCCGGCCGGTCCTGTGGCCCGGTTCCGACTTCGATCTCCAGTGGCGCCACGATGCGCATCCTGAACTGCACGCCCTCCAAGACCAGGTCCTCCAGGACGTCGAGCTCCTCGAATGGGTCGGCAACGACATGGCCGGGGGAATGATCGCTGTCAGCTTCCGCTTCCTCCGCAACCAACTGACCATCGCCAACGCCCTCGATGAGAACGGGCTGACCTTCGGGCCGCCCGAGTCGAGCTACCGCCGTCACTCACTGCGCTGAAGCGCCAATCCCGGAAGGAACGAGGCCACGAACGCCACGTAGGCCAGCAGCGGCGGACGCCACCACAGCGCCCTCTCCAGATGCACGGGTTCGCCATAACGGGCCGGACGATCGTCGAGAGCGGCCGCGTGTGCGGCGGTCAGCACTTGGTGGGCGCGATGGAAACCGCGATAGCCCAGCAGGGAGCCGCCGAGCTGGATCGAGGTCAACTCACGGCCGTCGCGCAACTCGATGACCAGGCCGTCCCTGATCCTCACCTCGGTCACGTCCTGCCAGGCCACCATGGTGGTGAGCACTCCGTGCTTTACGCGCACGCCTTTGGCGTCGTGAACTCAGACGGGGAACGCAAGCCTTCTCATGAGAAGCTGTCCAACGTCATGAGGCACCTGACCCCCGCATTCGCCCAAGGTGCGCTCCGGCGGGGCAAACAGATCGAACAGTTCCTCGGCGGCTTCGACCACGGCGAGGAGCGTGTGATCCGCTGGGCGGCTCTCAGCCCCGGTCGGCAGGGCGTCACGCTCTATCTGAGTGAGGTCATCGACATCGGCGGCGCCGCCTTCCGCGACGTGTCGGAGTTCCCGCCCCTCGATCCCGGCGAGGAGACCTGGGGGAAGGTCATCGGCACCGCCGTCGGCCCGGCCGAAGCCCTCGACCTCGCCGAGCGCGAGGTGGGAGCGGCTCAGGACCGTTGGGTCAACCAGGGTGTCGTCGGTAACGAGTACGCCGACTACCGCGCCCGGTCCACGCCGTCTCAGAACGCTTGAACCCGCCCTTCGCCCAGCGGGATCCGTTGGTGCGTGAGACATCGGCCAGAGCCGTCAGACGCCCGGGAGCGGCGAGCCGTTCATGGCGGCTCGCCGCTCCGGTGCCGGGGAAGGGGCCTGCGGTCAGATGCGCGTCATGGTCGAGGCGTATCCGCCGCCGCCCGGGTAGACCCACTCGCCGCTGAGGACGGTGCCCTCGGCGTTGAAGGTGCCCCGGAAGTAGGCCGGGCTGCCCTTGGCGCCGCCCCAGATGGTCAGCTCGTCGCCGACCATCTCGTAGACGTAGTCGAAGGTGTTGCCGAGCGAGTCGTAGTAGCGCGACATCACGTCCGCGCCGGTCGGCTCGCCGAACGGGCGCAGGTTGCCGATCACCTCGATGCCGGTGACCGGCTCGCCGAACTGGGTGAGGTCGACGTGCTGGACCAGGAAGAACCGGCCGGGCATCCACTCGTAGCGCACGGTGCCCTCCGCGCCGCCGGTGACCTTCCAGGTGCCGACCAGGCGGTCCAGGGCCTTCACTTCGGGGCTGGGCTGCTGGGTGTCGGTCATTTCGTCCTCCTGTGCGGTTGCTTGCCGGTACCTCGGAGGCCCCCTCCGGACTTCGACACGATGAGAATGTGAGCTGAGTCACATCGAAGGGGTGTCGAGATCCCTGGTCCGGATCCGAGGTAGCGGCGAGAACCCACCAAGGGAGGACGTCATGACCACCACCACCGCCTCTGGCGCCGTCCGCACGGCCGCTCCCGCGCCCGGACGCCTGCTGCTGGCCGGGGCACTGGCCGGGCCGGTCTTCTTCGCCTCGGCGATCGTGCAGATGCTCACCCGGGAGGGCTTCGACATCACCCGGCACCCGATCAGCCTGCTCGCCACCGGTGATCTGGGGTGGATCCAGATCAGCACGTTCGTGCTCGCGGGGGCGGGCGCGCTGGCCCTGGCGGCCGGGATCAGGCGGACGCTCACCGAGGGCACCGGGCGGCGGGCGCTGCCGATCCTGGTGGGCGTCTTCGGGGCCGGGCTGGTGGCGGCCGGGGTGTTCACCATGGACCCGGAGAACGGCTTCCCGGTCGGTACGCCTGAGGGGCCGGTCGCGCAGATGTCCTGGCACGGCGTCGCGCACTCGGCCGCGGCCGTCCTCGCCTTCACCGCGCTCGCCATCGCGGCCATCGTGATGACCGTCCGGTGCGCCCGCCGCCGGGCGGTGCGGCCCGCCGTGCTGAACGCCGCCGCCGCGCTGGTGCTGCTGGTGCCGATGTCGCCCGACCACATGAGCATCCAGATCGCCGTGAACGGCCTGGTCGCCTTCACCTGGACGACCGTCCTCGCGACGATGCTCCGCCGTGCCGCCTGAACCGGGCGTAACGTGACCCGAAATCGATCAACAAGAGGATCCGCCGTGAAATACCTGCTGCTCAGCTACACCCCGGCCGCCGCATGGGACGCCGCGACCGCCGACGTCCCCTCCGAGGAGGCGCTGGCCGCGTTCGCCACCTACCAGAAGCTCGAACGGGAGCTGTTCGAGTCCGGTGAGTTCGTCACCAGCGAGGGCCTCGGGCATCCGGTGGTCAGCACGACCGTCCGCCGCAGCGGTGCCGAGGTGGTGGCGACCGACGGCCCGTTCGCCGAGCTCAAGGAGGTCCTGGCCAGCTTCGCCGTGATCGACGTGGCCGGCAGGGAACGCGCCGTCGAGATCGCCGCGCGCATCGTCGAGGCGCTCGGCGAGCCGATCGAGATCCGCCCGATCATGGGTGAGGACTTCGCGGCGTGACCCGGGAGCCGGAGCTGGAGCACCTGCTGCGCACCGAGGCGCCGCAGGTGCTCGGCGCGCTGACCCGCCGCTTCGGCCGCTTCGACATCGCCGAGGACGCGGTGCAGGAGGCGCTGCTGGCCGCCAGCCGGACCTGGCCGGCCGAGGGCGTCCCGGAGAACCCGCGCAGCTGGCTCATCCGGATCGGGTACCGGCGGATGGTCGACCTGCTCCGCGCCGACCAGGCCCGCCACCGCCGCGAGCGGGAGGCCGGGGCGGCCGAGCTGGCGATGCGGGAGCCCGACCGCCGGGGGCGGCCGCCGCGCGAGACCGACGACAGCCTGACCCTGCTGCTGTTGTGCTGCCACCCCGCGCTCGCCCCCGCCTCCCAGGTGGCGCTCACGCTGCGCGCGGTCGGCGGCCTCACCACCGCCGAGATCGCCCGCGCCCACGGCACGACCGAGGCCACCATGGGCACGCGGATCAGCCGCGCCAAGCAGCGGCTGGCCCGCGCCGGAGCCCGCTTCACCCCGCCCACCGACGCCGACCGCGACAGCCGCATGGCCGCCGTGATGCAGGTGCTCTACCTGATCTTCAACGAGGGCTACACCGCCACCGCCGGCGACCGGCTCTCCCGCGTCGACCTGACCCGCGAGGCGGTCCGGCTGACCCGCATGTTCCACGCCATGCTCCCGGACGACGCGGAGGTGACCGGCCTGCTGGCGCTGATGCTGCTCACCGAGTCCCGGCGCGCCGCCCGCACCGGCGGCGGCGACCTGGTCCCGCTGGACCGGCAGGACCGCACCCGGTGGGACCACGACCTGATCGCCGAAGGCACCGCGCTCATCGACGGCGTCTGGAACCGCGGCGAGACGGGCCCCTACCAGCTCCAGGCCGCGATCGCCGCCGTGCACGCCGCGGCCGCCTCGCCGGAGCAGACCGACTGGCCCCAGATCGCGATGTTGTACCTGTGGCTCGAACGGCTCACGCCCACCGCACCGGTCCAGCTCAGCCGCGTGGTGGCGGTGGCCCACGCGTACGGACCGGCCCGCGGCCTGGCGCTCCTCGACGACCTCGACCGGCGTCACCACCTGGACCGGAACCCGCTCACCCGGCAACGCGAGCACGCCGTCCGCGCGCACCTGCTCCAGATGGTCGGCGACACCGCCCGAGCGGCCGAGCTCTACCAGCGGGCGGCCCGCCTGACCGACAACCGGGTCGAGCGGCGCTACCTGCTCGGCAGGGCCGACGAACTCGACTGAACGCGCCTGCGGCTCAGGCCCCGTCGACCCAGCGGCGATAGGCGTCCATGTCGACGTTGCCGCCGCACACGATGGTGGCCACGTGCCGCCCGGCGAACCGGTCGCGGTCCTCCAGGACCGCCGCGACGCCGAGCGCGGCCGACGGCTCGACGACGAGGCCCGCATGGTCGAGGAGCAGCCGCATACCGGCGATGATCGACGCCTCCGAGACCAGGACGGCGTCGTCGGCGACCGCGAGGAGGTCGTCGAGGACGGCCGGGATGGGGCGCCGGCCCGCGACGCCGTCGGCGATGGTGTCGGTCGAGTCGGTGGTGACCACGCGCCGCCGGTGCCACGAGCGCGTCATCGCCGGCGCGCCCAGCGGCTGGACGCAGATCACCTCGACCCCGGGCGTGCAGGCTTTCAGGACATGGCCCACGCCGGTGGCCAGCGCCCCGCCGCCGAGGGCGATCAGGACGGCGTCGAACGACGGCGCCGCGTCCACCAGCTCCAGGCCGATGGTCGCCGCGCCCTCGCAGGTCTCGATGTCCAGGCTGTCCTCGACCAGCCGGACGCCCTCGCGCCGCGCGATGGCCGCCGCCCGCTCGCGGGCCGTGTCGAAGTCGCCGTCCACCAGCTCCAGCCGGGCGTCCAGCGCGCGGATCCGTTCGAGCTTGGCCGCGGGCGCCGAGCGGGAGGCCACGACGGTGACGTCGAGCCCCCGGTCGCGGCCCGACCAGGCGAGGGCTTGGCCGAGATTGCCCGCGCTGGCGCACACCACGGCTCGCGAACCGCCGCCGGCGAGCAGGCTCGCGACCAGTTCGGTGCCGCGGGCCTTGAAGCTGCGGACCGGGTTGGCCGTTTCGAGCTTGATGCTCACCGTGCAGCCGAGGGCGGAGCCCAGCGCTTCGCAGCGGTACAGCGGGGTGTCGAGAAAGACCGGGTCGATCATCTGGCGAGCCGCCCGGATGCGGGAGGTGTCGAGCCGCGTCTGCTGCACGGCACACCAGCGTAGTGCCGCGGGCGCCTGATCTACTTTGTAAAGGAAGTGGACGATTCACCTTCACGATCGGCAAGCGCAAGAACGGCACTGAGCGCGGAAGCACCGTCGAGCAAGGCCCGGGACCGAGCCGCGATGCCGGCGCCCCTGGCGTCCAGCGCGGTGATCACGTCCTCCAGCCGGCGGGCGCAGCGCAGTTCCGGCATGAGCGCCCGCAGGGCCTCGATGCGGTACCCGGCCATGCGCAGCTGGTGGACGATCCGCGCGTCCCGCACTTGGCCGGGCGTGTAGCGCCGCGTTCCCTGCGCGGGGTCGCGGTCGGGGACGACGAGCCCCTCCGCGTCCCAGTGCCGCAGCGTCGAGGCGCGCACGTCGAGGGCGGCGGCGAGTTCGGAGATGCTCATGGAGTCCGATGCGCGCACGTCCCCGATCGGCTCGCTGGAGATCGCCCGCGCGGCCTCCCGGGCCTGCTCCAGCTCGGTGCGCTCGGCGTGGAGCCGGGCGTGCACCGCGTCGAGCAGGGCGAGCGCCCGGGGCGCGGGGAGCCGGTGGAAGGCTCGAACGATCTTCTTGGCGTCGACGGGACCGGCGCCTGCGGCGAGGGCGCGGTAGGCCAGTGCGGACTGCAGGTGCACCTCCCGGTAGACCCGGTAACCCGCAGGCGTGCGCGCGGCGGGCGGCAGGACGCCGTCGCGTTCGAGATTGCGCACCTGCTGCACCGAACAGCCGGCGCGCCGCGCGACGTCGACGGTCCGCAGACCCTGTGAGTTGAGACTTGACACCCTGAATCCCCTCGATATCGGCCGCGAGGTCTCCACAAGGACTTCAATGCAACGCTAGAGCACATGACCATGGAAGAGATCATCAGTTTCGTGGAGGGCATGGAGGGCGTGCTGAGCCTCCGACCGGCGCCCGGTGACGGCACGCCGGAGCTGAGCTGGGGCGACGCGTTCTTCTACTACTCGCCCGACGGCGTCGTCCCGACGACGGTGCAGCCCTTCGCGACGATCGTGACCAAGAACTACCCCGATGACGAGGCGTCGCGCCTGGACCGGCCGGGCGCGTTTCGCGTGAACGTCTCCGCCGGGCGGGAGGAGTTCGTCCGGTGGACCGGTCACGCGCCGCGGGACCCGGCCGCCGCCGCGGCCGATCCGAGCGCCGCCGACACCGTGATCGCCCACCCCGTCTACGGCACCGCAGGCTGGCTGGCGGTGGTGAATCCGGGTCCGAGCACGGAGGCGACGGTCCGCGATCTGCTGTCGACGGCCTATCGCCTCGCGCGCTCCCGCTACGAGCGGCGTGCGGAGGTGGACCAGAGCTGATCCTGATTCGGGGAGGGCCGGGCCGTTCTCAGTGACCGGAGGGCCGGCCGGCCGCCGGACGGGCGAGTTCGGCGATGCGCTCCAGCTGGTCGATCTGAGCGTCGAGGGTCGGCGCCGCGATGCGGCAGACGAAGTGCTCGGCGCCCGCGTCCGCGTAGCGGTCCAGCGTGGCGGCCACCTGGTCGGCCGGGCCCGCGACCAGCACCTGGACGGTCCGCACCGTCTCGTACGGCAGGCCGTAGGTGGCCCGGCAGTAGGCGTCGAGTCGCCGTTCCCCCTCCGCGACGTCGTCGATGATCAGCACGGTGACGAACAGCGCCGGGGTGACCGCGTCCAGGGGGCGTCCCGCCGGCGCCGCGGCCCGGCGTACCGTCGCGAGGCCCGTCCGGTAGTCGGCGGGGTCCGGCGGGTAGGGCAGCCATCCGTCGTAGAGGCGCCCGGCGCGTTGCAGCGCCGAGGGGCTCGCGCCGCCCAGCCAGATCGGGGGCCGCCGGGGCGGTGGGAGGGGGTGGAGTCGGGCAGTTCGTCGAAGCCCAGCACCTTGCCGTGGAAGGCCCGTTCGCCCCTCCACACCGCGCGCCACAGGGCCACCGTGTCGTCCAGGCGGCTGAAGCGGCGTTCCCAGGGCACCTCCGACAGGGTGTACTCGATCTCTGACCGGCCGGGGAAGCCCGCGCCGACGGTGACGACCAGCCGCCCGGCGGACAGGTGGTCGATGGAGGCGAGTTCCTGGGCCGTCGTGAACGGTCGGCGGAAGGCGGGCAGCAGGGCCGCCGTGCCGAGCGTGACGCGGTCGGTGGCCGGTGCGAGGGCGGCGAGCATGGCCAGCGGTTCGATGCGCGGGCCGAGCAGGGTGTCGTTGGCCCAGACCGAGTCGTAGCCGAGCCGTTCGGCGCGGACGCCGAAGTCGACCAGCCGTCGGGCGTCGTCCCACTGGCCGTGGTCGGTGGGCAGCAGGATGCCCAGTCGCGTGTTCATGGAACGGATCGTGTCCTCGCCAAGGAATCGCCACAATTCCCCGCAGGGAATGGAAGGCCCGGCGCCCTGCGCGGCTTCCCGTACCGACGGTGTCCGCCAGGCCGGGGAGGCGGCCGCTCTCCCCGAAGGCCCGGGAGGACAAGTACCTAAGCACGACAGATTCCCCGTCGCCGGCGGCTCCCTAGTTTTGTGGTCAAGACGAACGAACGACCACGGAGGAGACCGGAAATGAGCGACATCAACGAGCTGGTCCAGCGCTACCTCGCCGCCTGGAACGAGACCGACGCCAAGGCCCGGCAGGCGGCGCTCGCGGAGGTCTTCGCCGAGGACGCCACCTACACCGACCCGCTGGTGTCGGTGCGGGGCCGCGACGGCCTCGACGCGACGATCGCCGCCGTCCAGGGCCAGTTCGGCGGGCTGGTGTTCAGCCTCGCCGGCGCCGTCGACGCCCACCACGACATCGCCCGCTTCACCTGGCACCTCGGTCCGGAGGGGGCCGAGCCGGTGGCCGTCGGGTTCGACGTCGCCGTCATCGGCGACGACGGCCGGATCGTCCAGGTGCTCGGTTTCCTCGACAAGGTGCCGGCCGGCGCCTGACCCTCCGCGGGGCGGACCCGGCCGCCGGTCCGCCCCGCCCCGCCCCGCCCGTACCGACGAACCGCCTAGGGAGACGACGATGACCGCGTACATGCTCGCCCACCTGCGCAAGCCCGACGAGATGCACCCGGAGGTGCTGGAGTACATCGACCGGATCCAGGCGACCCTGGATCCCTTCTCCGGCCGCTTCATCGTGCGCGGCGGCGCGGTCGAGGTCTTCGAGGGGGAGTGGCCGGGCGATGTGGTGATGGTGGAGTTCCCGTCCATGGAGCACGCGCGGGACTTCTACCACTCGGCCGCCTACCAGGAGATCCTGCCGCTGCGCACCGACCACCTGGAGGGCGAGCTGATCATCGTCGAGGGCGTCGACGCCGGTCAGGCGTCGTAGTTGAAGCCGAAGGCGCGCACGCCGGTCTCGGTGCGGGGGCGGTGGCTCGTCCCCGCGCCGAACGCGACGTAGGTCCCGGGGCCGTGGACGCGGTCGCCCTCGATCAGCTCGCCCCGGACCACGAAGTACGCCTCGCCGTAGCCGTCGTGGACGTCGGTCTCCGGCCATTCGGCGCCCGGCGCGAGGTCGATGACCCAGGTCCTGATCCCCGCCATTCCCGGGAGCATCCGCACGTCGATGCCGGGGGCGAGTTCGGCGGCGGGGACGGCGTCGACGTCGACCGGCAGCACCTGCCCGGGCCGGACCGGTTCGGGAGTGATCATCACGCCACCGTAATCACAGTCCCAGATCCGCGGCAAGCTCCTTCAGCTCGCCCCGGGAGGCGACGCCGAGCTTGGGGTAGGCCTTGTAGAGGTGGTAGCCGACCGTGCGGTGGCTGAGGAAGAGCTGCGCGGCGATGTCCCGGTTGGACAGGCCCTGGACGGCGAGCCGGACGATCTGCAGCTCCTGCGGGGTGAGCGCGGCCGCCGCCCCCTCTCCGGCGCGCGGGCCCTGGTCCTGGGCGCCGGTCGCGGTGAGCTCGCCGCGGGTCCGCTCGGCCCAGGGGGCCATGCCGAGCCGGTCGAAGACCTCCAGCGCGGCGTTCAGCAGGCCCCGCGCCTCGGCCTTGCGGCGCGCCCTGCGCAGCCACTCGCCGTAGAGCAGGGCGGTCCGGGCGTATTCCAGCGGACGGCCGTCCCGGTCGTGCAGTTCGAGGGCCGCCGCGTACGAACGTTCGGCCTGGTCGTCGGTGCCGAGCAGGGCGCGGCAGCGCAGGACGAGCGCGTCCGCCCAGGACTGGCGGGCCGACCGCGCCCAGCGTTCGAAGCGGGCGAGCGGCTCGGCCGCGCGTTCCGGCGCGCCGACCCGTACCGCCGACTCCACCAGGTCCGGCGTGGAACGGGTGGCGCAGATGTGGTGGCGCATCGGTTCGCGGGTGAGGTGCTCGAAGCGCGCGAGGGCGGCTTCGGCG
Organism: Spirillospora sp. CA-253888; assembly: GCA_050936435.1. Classification (GTDB taxonomy): domain Bacteria; phylum Actinomycetota; class Actinomycetes; order Streptosporangiales; family Streptosporangiaceae; genus Spirillospora. The sequence continues at coordinate 1,184,140 of JBNJMT010000002.1, read as the reverse complement.
CGTCCCAGTCCCAGCTCCAGCAGGCCGAGCGACCAGTGGGCCCAGGGCGCGCCCGGGGAGACGACGCCGGCGGCCGCGCCCGCCATGCCCGCCTCCGCGTGGCGGCGGCAGGACTCCTCGTCGCCCTTGGCCGCGTCGAGGTGGGCCAGCACGCTGCTGAACTGGCTGACCCACTGCAGTTGCCCGGTGTCGCGGGCGAGGTCGAGCGCCTCGGTCGCCGTGGTGAGCGCGTCCAGGTGGCGTCCGGTGAAGACGTCGGCCTCGGCGGTGAAGAACAGCACGGTGGGAAGCCGTCCGGCACCGCCGCGGGCGCGGTGCTCGACCGCGAGCGTGCTCGCCAGCTGGTAGGCGTCGGCGTCCTGGCCGCGGGCCAGCGCCGCGCCGCACAGGATCATCAGTGCCTGGTCCGGCGCCGTGCCGCGGCGGCGCACCTCGTCGAGCGTCTCGCCCAGCAGGGGAGGGGGCTGCGACCCGTCCGGAGTGAGCAGGTGCACCAGGAAGCGGGCGATCGGCGCCAGCGGGTCGGTGTCCGGCAGGGGGAGTGCCGACAGCCGTTCCAGGGTCGCCGCGAGCTGCGGTTCGCCCAGGTACCAGGAGGTGTGCACGGCCTGGATCAGCATCTCCGCGGCCTGGGCGGGCCCGGTGTCGCCGACGAGCGCGGCGCCGTCGAGCAGTCGCCGGTGGGCGGTGGGGTAGGAGCCCTTCCAGAAGTCGGCGAGCGCCTGGACGTGCGCCAGCCTCGCGCGTACGGCCGGGGCGCCGCCGGACCGTTCCGCCGCGCGGCGGCCGAGGACGCCCGCCCGGTCCAGGTCGCCGGCTTCCAGGGCCGCCTCGGCGGCCAGGGCCTCCCGGCGCGCCTTCGCCTCGGGCTCGACGCTCAGCAGGGCCGCCCGCTCGTACGCGGCCGCGGCGGCTTCGTGGCCGCTGCGTTCGCGGGCCCGGGACGCGGTGTGCTCCAGCGCGGCGGCGGCCTCCCCGTCGGGTCCGGTGGCCGCGGCCGCGAGGTGCCAGGCCCGGCGGTCGGCGTGCCCGGGGGCGTCGAGGGCGGTGGCGAGCGCGCGGTGGACGGCCAGGCGCAGTGCGAGCGGCGCGCGCTGGTAGACGGCGGCGCGGATCAAGGGGTGGCGGAAGCGGACGGTGCCCTCGGAGCCGCCGCGAACGATGAGCCCCGCCCGTTCGGCGGGCAGCAGGTCGCGAACGCCCGCCCCCAGCGTCTCGGCGGCCCGCAGGATCGCGGCCAGTTCCCCGGCCTCGTCGGCCGCGGCGATCAGGAGCAGGGTCTGCGTCGCCTCGGGCATCCGGCCGATCTGGCCGTGGAAGGCCAGGTGCAGCCGGCTGGTGAGGGGCAGCGCGCCGGGGGCGAACGTCCCGGCCGGTTCGGCGGCCAGCGCGACGGGCAGCTCCAGCAGGGCCAGCGGGTTGCCCTGCGCCTCGGCCAGCAGGCGGAAGCGCAGCGCGGGCTGCAGCGGCTGACGGTCCAGCAGCGCCGCGGCCGCCTCCGGGCGCAGGCCCGAAAGGCGCAGCTCCGGAAGGCCGGGCGCGGGGAAGGAGCCCTCGCCGTCCCGCGCGGCGAAGATCATGGCGATGCCCTCGGCCCGCAGCCGCCGCGCGGCGAACAGCAGCGCGTCCCGCGAGGCCCGGTCCAGCCATTGCGCGTCGTCGACCAGGCACAGCAGCCCGTCCTCGCCCGCGTGCTCGGCGAGCAGGGACAGCACCGCGAGCCCCACCAGCATCGGCTCGGCCCCCGTGCCGGAGCCGAGCCCGAACGCCGCCTCCAGCGCCTCGCGCTGCCGGGCGGGCAGCGCCGGCAGGCGGGCGAGCGCGGGACCCAGCAGCAACTGCAGCCCTGAGAACGGCAGCTCGGCCTCGAACTCGACCCCCGTGCCGCGCAGCACCCGCAGGCCGTCGGCCGTCCCCGCCGCGTGGTCGAGCAGCGCCGTCTTGCCGATGCCCGGTTCGCCGCGCAGCACCAGCAGGGCGCTCTCGGCGCGGCGGGCCCGGGCCAGCAGCTCCGCGATCGTGTCCGTCTCCGACCGTCTCCCGCACAACTCCACCGGCCCAGCCATGATCCAATCCTGGCACTCTTCGGGATCATCGCGACCAGGGACGCGAACCCGGCATCCCTGCAGTCCCAAATACCTCACTCTGTGTAGTGAATACATCGCCATCGGTAAGTCTCGGAGCTGTGACCGGCTATCCCAAGACGGGGACCGCGCAACACGGCGGACCGGCGTCCCGCCCCGCGAGGCGCACGCCCGCCCCGGGCCGCCCTTCCCGCCCGCCGAGCGCGGAGGCGGTGCCGCGATGGAGGCGTTGAACCTGTTCGGCCAGACCACGATCCTGCTGACGAGCGTGATCTCCTACCCGGCGCTGCTGGCGGCCGGGCTGTCCCCCCTCAGTGCCAACGTCACCAACACCGCCGCCCTCACCTTCAAGGCGGTCGGCGCAGGATGGGGAGCGCGGGGAGAGCTGGCGGGCCAGGGGCGGCGGATCGTGCGCCTGGGAGCGCTGACGGCGCTGGGCGGCGCCGCCGCAGGGCCACGCGCTTCGGACTGTTCGGCGTCGCGGTCTACACCGGATACTGCGGAGCGGCCGGCGGGATCGGCGTGGCCGCCCACCTGGCGATCGACAGCTACGACCTGTGACCGGCGCCCAGGCGGCGCCGCTGGTCGGTGACCGCCGCCGTGCCCGCTCCGGCGAGGCCGTTCCGACTACCACGGACCCGCGGCCGAGGACCACGCGGCAGGCCGCTTCCGGCCACTTCCGGCCACGCGGCCTTCCTCGTCCCCGCCGAAAAGATGATCTACAGTCGGTAGCCGATCACCCGAATGCGGGAGGGCGTCGCACCATGAGATTCCGACTCCGCTGGTCCCGGCGCCTGGGGGCCGCGGCCGCCACCGCCGCCCTGGTCTCCGCGCCGACGGTCGCCGCCGCGCAGGCCGACGCGCCGCCGCCGTCCAAGGTGCTGTCACGCTGGGAGAACGCCGCCCCCGGCAACACCGTCAGCCGCGACTGCGGCTACAGCGTCCGCGTCCCCGACACCTCCGACCAGAGCCTCTGGCTGTTCTGCGACTCGGAGTGGAAGGGCACCTCTTCGGGGTTCTGGCTCGGCGCGACCGCCGCAGTCGGCCCCTATACCCCGGGCCGGGTGCCGACCGGGCTCACCGAGATCCCCACCCCGACCGCGCCGATCAACGCGCCCAGCGACCGCCCGCCGGCCGGCCTGCTCCCCATCCCGACCGGGCTGACGCTGCCCAGCGGCTCCACGTGCACGGTCCCCGGCTCCTCCTACCCCGCCTCCTGGATCTCCGGGGCGGCCCGGCCGGGCACCGCCGCGCCCGGCAAGGTGCTGATCACCTACGCCGACGTGTGCGTGCACCCCGGCGGGCTGCCCGCCCAGCGGTACGGCCTGGTCGAGTACTCGGTGGCCACCAACACCCTGAGCGGCCAGACCCAGGTCTTCAAGAACCCGACCGAACTGCCCTTCCAGCAGAACCTCGGCTCGCCCATCTTCTCCGGCGGCCAGCTCTACCAGATCGCCTACAAGTGCGACAGCAACACCTGGGGCTCCTGCGACAACGGCCGCGTCGTCCTGGCCAGGGTCGGCGCGACCCCCGGCGCCTGGCGCTCGGCCACCAACTACCGCTGGTGGAACGGCCGGGACTGGGTCCGCGACCACAACGCGGCCGTCTCGATCCTGCCGGGCGCCCGCCCGCTCGCGGCGCACGCGGAGAACTTCGGAGCCCTCGGCAAGGGGTTCGTCATCGTCGAGCAGACCGACATCGCCGGCAACTTCCGGATCTGGCGCTCCTCCTCGCTGACCGGCGGCTGGACCGTCACCCGCACGGGGCAGGCCCCGTGCGGCGGCCAGAGCGGGCTGAACCTCTGCCGCGCCTACTTCGGCCACCCCGAACTGAGCACCGGCACCGATCTGCTCATGTCCTACTACGACCCGACCGACAACCACGTGAGCGTGATGGCCGTCCCCTGGTGAACGGCGCCGGGCCCGCGCCGCACCGCCCGCCGCGACGGAGCGGGCGGCACGAGGCCCGGCACCGGTCACCACGCGACGGGGCCGAGGCGGTCGACGAAGATCCCGGTGGGCCCGTCGGCGTCCAGCGTCGCGAGCCTGAGGATCGAGTCGGTGCCCTCGGTGACCGTCAGCGTGCCGGTGTGGCCGTTCATGTCGGTGGCGGCGAACGTGCGGTTGGCGATCTCACCGGGGGTGGCGATGTTGAACTTGATCTCCGGGAGCGCCTGGGCGTACCGGACGGTGATCATGTTCAGCGCCGCCTTGGACGAGCTGTAGGCGAGCTCGTGGAAGGTGGAGAAGGGCTGCTCCGGGTCGGTCACGACCGCGAAGGAGCCGCCGCCGCTGGACACCATCACCACGCGCGGGCCGTCCGCCGCCCGCAGCAGGGGGAGGAAGGCGTGGGTGACCCTGACCGGCCCGTACACGTTGGTGTCGTAGACGGAGTGGATCTCGTCGGCCGTCGCGTCGGCGGGCGCCACGCCCCGTCCCGGCGCACCGGCGTTGTTGATCAGCACGTCCAGCCGGTCGATGTGCCCGCGGACGGTCCGCACGGCGCCGGCCACCGACTCCTCCGACGTCACGTCCAGCGGGACCAGGACCACGTCGGCGCCGCCGTCGGACAGCCGGGCGGCCGCCGCCCGTCCGCGGCCCTCGTCGCGCGAGCCGAGAAAGACCTTCCAGCCCCGTTCGCCGAGGCGCCGGGCCGCCTCGAACCCGAGTCCCTTGTTGCCGCCGGTGATCAGCACCGAGGTCTGCGTCTTCGTGGTCGCCATGGCGTCGTCCTCACTCGTGGGGCCGCGCCTTCCGTCGGCGCGGCGTCCTGATGCCCATGAAGGCGCCGCCGCCCCGGCCCGTGTGACGGTGCGGCCATGTGAGGTGCGCCACGGGGCCTGAAGTGTCACAAAGCGGTGGGGGCCGGCGTCTCATGCACGGAGCACAATCATGAGCAAGCAGGTAGGAGTCAGACATGAGCGAACGCGTTGCGCCGAAGACGGACACGGCCGGACCACCCGCTCATGGCGATCGTCTGGACGCCGCCACCGAGGCGTTCGTGACCCATCGCAACCTGCTGTTCACCGTCGCCTACGAGATGCTCGGGTCGGCCGCCGACGCCGAGGACGTGCTTCAGGAGACCTGGCTCCGCTGGGCGGACGTCGACCTGGAAGCGGTGCGGGACCGGCGGGCCTACCTGGTGCGGATCACCACCCGGCGGGCGCTGGACCGGCTCCGCCTGCTCGGCCGGCGCAAGGAGTCCTACATCGGGCCGTGGTTGCCCGAACCGCTGCTGACCGCACCGGACGTGGCCGAGGACGTGGAACTGGCCGACAGCGTCTCGATGGCGATGCTGCTGGTCCTGGAGACCCTGGCGCCGACCGAGCGTGCGGTGTTCGTGCTGCGCGAGGTGTTCGACCTGCCCTACGACGAGATCGCCGAAGCCGTCGACAAGAGCCCGGCCGCCGTCCGCCAGATCGCCCACCGCGCACGGGCCCACGTCGCCGCGCGCCGGCCGCGCGACCATGTCAACGCGGCCGACGCCCAAGCGGCGCTGGAGGCGTTCCGGCGGGCGGTCGAGACCGGCGATCTGCAGGGGCTGTTCGACATCCTCGCGCCCGACGTCGTCCTGCTGAGCGACGGCGGGGGAGTGAAGCAGGCGGTGCCGCGCCCCATCGTCGGCGGCGACAGGGTGGCCCGCCTGCTGACCGTCGGCCTGCGGAAGATCGGTGGCATGGTGTCGTTCGAGCCGGTCCTGGTCAACGGCTGCCCGGCGCTGATCCTGCGGCTCGGCGGGGAGCTCGAAGGCGTCGTGGCGGTGCGGGTCGAGGGGGGACGCGTCACCGGGCTCTACTTCGTGCGCAACCCGGAGAAGCTGTCGCGCATGGAGCAGGAGATAGCGCTGAGCCGCTGAGGCGGATCGCCCGGCACCGTCCCGAGGCCGGGCGTTCAGGCGCTGGGGGACGCTTTAAGAGCGCTTAGGGCCGCGACGGCGAGGCGCACGGCACGGTCCGTCACCGCGTCGTAGTCGGCGCCGCCCTCCAGCGCCGTGGTGGCGGCGTTGACGAACCCCTGAAGAAGCCGCGCGGTCATCGAGGGGGCGTCGTCGCCCAGGTCGCCGAGGGCGTCCACGAGCGGGTCGAGCAGCGCCCGGTGCGCCGCGTCGGCCCCTTCCCGCAGGGCCGCCGCGTCCTGCGCGTCGGCCGTGGCGCGGGCGATGCGGTGCTCGCCGTCGCGCACCATCTCCAGCTGGGCCCGCACATAGGCGGCGACCCGCTCCTCGGGCGCGTCGCCGGCGGCGGCGAGGGCGGCCTGGATGCGGGCGACCCAGCGCGGCGCGGCCTCGCGGACCACCTCGGTCAGCAGGTGGCGGCGGTCCGGGAAGTACTTGTAGACGCTGTTGCGGGCCAGCCCGGTGCGCCGGGCGACCGCCGCGAACGTCACCTGCGCGGCGTCGCCCTCCTCCAGCAGCTCCCGCGCCGCGCCGAGCAGGGCGGCACGCTGCCGGGCGCGGTGGTCGGCGACCGACGCAGCGTGGATCTTCGGCACGGGGCCAGTGTAGGTCCTCGCCTTTCGCGGGACCCCCTTTGGGGACGGTGCGTCGCCATCCCCTACGTTAGGGACGCACCGTCCCTAACATCGGAGGGAACACCGTGTTCCTCGCCCTGCTGGAACTGAAGGCGGCCCGCGGCCGCTTCCTGCTGATGGGCAGCGTCGTCGTCCTCGTCGCCGCGCTCGTCGGCATCGTCTCCGGGTTCACCACCGGCCTCGGCGACGACACCGTCTCCGCCCTGCGCAGGCTGCCCGCCACCCACATCGCCTTCGCCACCGGCTCCGCCTCCGACCAGTTCGCCCGCGGACTGGTCGACGAACGGACGGCCACCGGCTGGCGCGGGGAGAAGGACGTCCAGGCCACGCCGCTCGGCGTCGCCATCACCCGCGGCACCACCGGCCGCGGCACCGAGGTGGACCTCGCGGCGTTCGGCGTCGAGCCCGGCGCCTTCACCGACCCGGGCGCCGACACCGGCGCCCCCCTCGGCGCCGCCCGGCCCCTGGGCGTCGTCGTCTCCCGCCGGCTCGTCGCCGACGGCGTCCGCGTCGGGGACACCCTCACCATCGACCGGCTCGGCGTCCGCCTGGAGGTGGTCGGCACCACCGACGACTCCTCCTACGGCCATGTCCCCGCCGCCTACGTCACGACCGACACCTGGCGCCGGATCCGCTTCACCACCCCCGGAGCCGGCACCGGTCCCGGCGACCTGCCGCGCGAGTACAGCGCCGTGGCCCTCAAACTCCCCGCGGGCTTCGACCAGGAGACCCTCGGAGACGCCGACCGCCGCCACCGCACCGCGACCGTCCCGCTCGAGGGCTCCTTCGCCGCCGCCCCCGGCTACAAGGGGGAGCGCCTGACCATGACCTCGATCCAGACCTTCCTCTTCCTCATCGCGCCCCTGGTCGTCGGCGCCTTCTTCGCCGTCTGGACCGTCCAGCGCACCCCCGAGCTCGCCCTGCTGCGCGCCATGGGCGCCTCGCGCCGCCGCCTCCTCGGCCACACCCTCGCCCAGGCCGCCGTGGTCGTCGTCGCCGGCACCGCCCTCGGCGCCGCGCTCGCCTCCGCCGTCGGCCTGCTCGTCGGCGAACAGGTGCCCTTCAGCCTCCCCGCCCGCACCCTCGCCGCCACCATGGCGGCCGTGGCCCTGGTCGGCCTCGCGGGAACGGCCCTCACCCTGCGCCGCGTCACCACCGTCGACCCGATGACCATGCTGGGAGCCGGCCGATGAGCCTCCACCTGCACGACCTCACCGTCACCCTGGGGTGCGGCGAGTCCCGCACCACGGCCCTGCACGGGCTGACCGCGGCGTTCCGGCCCGGAGCCCTCACCGCGCTCGCGGGCCCCTCCGGCTCCGGCAAGTCCACCCTCCTCGCCGTCGCCGGAGCCCTGCTCCGCCCCGACCGGGGCCAGGTCCTCCTCGGCGGCACCGACCTGGCCGCCCTCACCGACCGCGAACGCGCCCGGGCCCGCCGCGAGCGCATCGGCTACATGTTCCAGAGCGGCAACCTGCTCACCGGCCTCACCGCCGAGGAGCAACTGCTCGCCGCCGCCTCGGTCACCGGCCGCAGGCCCCGCGCCCTGCGCGGCCGGGCCCGGGAACTGCTCTGCGACGTCGGACTCGCGCACCGGCTGCGGCACCGCCCCGACCAGCTCTCCGGCGGAGAACGCCAGCGCGTCGCCCTGGCCCGCGCCCTCCTCACCGAACCCGAGCTGCTGCTCATCGACGAACCGACGGCGGCCGTCGACCGGACCCGGGCGGAAGACCTGACCGACCTGATCGCGCGCACCGCGCACCGGCACGGCTGCGTCACCGTCGTCGCCACCCACGACCCGGTGGTCACCGGCGCGGCGGACGCCACCATCGACCTGCCGGCCCACGCCGCGCCATGACCCCGCGCAGCGGAGAACGAGGGCCGCCGGTCCCGGTTCAGCCCCGCCGACCGGCCCTCACCTTGAGGTAGCAGGTGATCGCCAGCGGCACGATCACCAGGTCCAGCGCGACGTGCCAGACGCTGAACGGGTTGCTGTGGAAGAACAGGAAGCGGAGGACGCCCAGGGTCCCCCCGATCAGCGGGAGCACGACGGCGGCGGGCACCGCCCACGGCCGACCGCGCAGGAGACCGGCTCCGATGACGGCGTAGACGACACCGAAACCCGCCGCCCCCAGGACGTTGCCTTCGGTGCCGTAGACCGGCACCTGCAGAACATGGGTGACCGCGGAGAGGAGGAGCAGCCAGCCGGCGGCCTGCCGGGCGCGCGGCGAGTCGGACGTCACGGCCTCGTCCATGTTCTTCATATCGTCACCGTTCCTCTGGGAATATGGTCACCGGCCAGGGGCGATGGTGCCCCGCCGCCCCTATTGGTACGGTGGCCTGACTAATTTCCGAGATGGTACGGTGACCTGACTAACATGTCAACGACTCGTTCCGGCAGCGGACTGGACGCCCTCGCCGACAGCGCGGTGGGGCCGGACTCGCGCATCGGCGCGCTCGCGCGCAGGCTCGCCGCGCTCGTCACCCAGCGCGTTCAGGAGGGCCTGGCGGCCGAGGGCATCACCGACGTGCGGCCGACGCACCTGCGGGTCTTCACCACGATCGAGCACGGCCCGGCCCGCCTCACCCAGATCGCCGAGCGCCTGGGCACCACCAAGCAGACGGTGGGCCCGCTCGTCGACGAACTGGTCAAGCTGGGCTACCTCTCCCGCCTGCCGGACCCCCAGGACGCGCGGGCCAGGCTCGTCGACTTCACTCCGGCCGGACTGGCCGCCGCGATGACGGCCCAGCGCTGCGCCGACGCCCTCGACCGGGAGCTGACCGAACGCGTCGGCCTCCAGAGTGCTCAGCACTGCCGCTCCGCGCTCTGGGAACTCATCCTCGCCGCCCAGGGCTCCTAGTCGTTGCGGACGCGACGTTGCCGACGGTCGGCCGGCGGTCCGATCAACGTGGACACCAGATATCGAGATATCGTGGTGTGTCGTAGCGTCTGGTGAGAAAGGTGGCTCATGACCGCGACGACGGAAGCGGATCCGGGTGATCTGATCGAGGTGTTCAAGGCCCTCGGCAACCCCGCCCGCCTGCAGATCATGCAGTGGCTCAAGGATCCCGAGGCGCACTTCGGCGAGTACGCGCCGATCGCGGACCGCCGGTCGGTCGGCGTGTGCGTCACGCACATCCAGGCGAAGTCGGGCCTCGCGCAGTCGACCGTCTCCAGCTACATGAGCACGCTGGAGCGCGCGGGACTCGTGCGCGCCACCCGGGTGGGCAAGTGGACCCACTATCGGCGCGACGACGAGCGGCTGGCGCAGGTGGCGCGATCGATCGGCACCGCCCTCTGATTGACGAATCGCGATACGTCGATATGATCTTTCCATGTCGACCTCTGATGCCGTCCCCACCGCCCTGATCGTTCACGCTCACCCCGAGCCCCGCTCGTTCAGCACCGCCCAGATGGCCACCGCGGCTCAGGCCCTGCGCGACGCCGGGTACCGCGTCGACGTCCTCGACCTCTACTCCGACGCATGGGCCCCGGCCCTCGGCCGCGAAGAGTTCGCACCGGTGGAGGGCCACTTCAAGCCGCAGGCCGAGCAGCAGCGCGCGGTCAGGGAAGGGACGCTCGACGCGACCGTCAAGGCCCACCTCGACCGACTGCTCGCCGCTGATCTGCTCGTGCTGTCGTTCCCGCTGTGGTGGTTCTCGCTGCCCGCCATCCTCAAGGGGTGGGTGGACCGGGTCTTCGTGATGGGCGCCGCCTTCGGCGGGGACCACGGACTCTTCGACGACGCGGCGCTCGCCGGAAAGCGGGCGGTGCTGCTGTTCACCACCGGCGGTCCCAGCGAGTCGTTCCAGCCTGGCGGCGCCTTCGGCGCGATGGACGACTTCCTGTTCCACATCCACCGCGGGATGCTGGAGTTCGTCGGCTACCGGGTCCTCGACCCTGTGGTCACCTACGGACCGGCCCGCATGACCGACCAGGAAAGGGCGACGGCGCTGGACGCCGTCAGAGGGTCCGTCGCGCTCATCGCGGCGGAGTCGCGCCTCGCCGTTCGCTGATCTCGACGTCGAAAGCCGGGATCCAGGCATGGCGCGTCGCCATGCGCCCCCTTCGGGCTCGGCCGGCTCGCCTGTACCGAAACGCTGCCGGACGAGAAAGCCGCAACCGCCATCGCGTTCGCCGCAGCCCGGTCTGTCGAGCACGTGAACACGCTTCGGCCGGGCGCGCCGGTGATCGATCAGGATTGAAGAAGCGCCGATCTCCGGTCCGTACATAGCGTGATCCCCATAGCGGCAGAGGGCCCGGCACGGGCCCCGCGCTGACGCCGCCACCGGGACCGGCTCGTGGACCACACCTGCCGACCGGGCGGCACACGCGGCTCAAGCACAGGGAGACAAGGCATGAAAGCGCACGTGAGCTCGATCCTTCTCGGCGTCCGGGACCTGGACGGAGCCAAGCGGTTCTACACCGAAGGGCTCGGCTGGAAGATCAAGAACGACTACGGCGTCTCGGTGTTCTTCGAGTCGGACGGAGCCTCCCCGGTCGGCTTCTACGGCCGCGAGGGCCTGGCCGACCAGGTCGGCACGAGCGCGGAGGGCAGCGGCTTCAGCGGGCTGGTCCTCACCTACGTCGTCCGCAGCGAGGGGCGGGTCGACGAGATCATGGCGCAGGCCGAGAAGGCCGGCGCCACCGTCCTCAAGCCCGCCGGCGCCCTGCCGTGGGGCGGGTACGGCGGCTCCTTCGCGGACCCGGAAGGCTACATCTGGAGCCTCGGCTACAGCGACCAGGGCGAGGAGCAGCCTTACGCGGAGTAGCCGAACGCGGGGGAGGTGAGCGCAGCCGGGCGCGCGCGTGACCGGCTGCGCTCACCTCCCCCGTTCCGGTGTGCGCGTGACCAGCACGCAACTCGTCGGCCCCTTTTCGAGAACACGCCGATCTGTGACTGTAGGTAATCGATCCGCTTCTCTGGGTGCGCTAGGTTGGGGCTCCCGCCGTGCTTCGGCCGGTGGTGTCGGCACCCGCACCGCACACCGGCCTCTTGGCAGTCGATCGGGGCTCGCCTCCGGTCCCGGTCGTCGCGGCGGGCATCGCTCACGTCGCCGCCTCAACAGCCAAGGAGAAGGACAGCCATGCCGATGGCACTCCCCAGTGGTCGCTGGTCCAAGCGGACCATCACCGTCCTGACCACGCTCGCGGCGGCCGCCGCCGGCGCCGGAGCCGCCGCGGCGATGGTCGTCACGTTCGGGGAGGGGAAGGCCCCGGCGTCGAAGAGCGCCGCCGCGCGCCACTTCGAGGCGTTCGCGATCACCAACGTCTCGTCCGGGTCGTGCGTGGGCGTCGCCGCCGACGAGTCCGAGAGGCGCGGTTCCATGCCGCCCCGGCACCTGCGGCTCGCGGCCTGCGACGGCACCCGGAACCAGCGCTGGACCACCGGCAAGGACGGCAAGACGCTGCAGAACCAGGCCTTCCCCGGGCAGTGCGCCGCCGCCGTCGCGCAGCGCAAGGACGGACGGACCATCGCCATGCGTTCCTGCCAGGGGAACGACGTGCACCAGCACTGGCGCGTGTGGAACCACTACGCGGTCGACGGCAGCGCCCACATCCTGGAGCCCGGACGTTCCGAGCGGGCCTGGCAGGCGGGCGGTGCCGACGGTGCGATCCGCCTGGAGAAGGTCGCCAAGCAGTCCGGCGAGCAGCAGTGGAAGTTCGGTCAGGCCTCCTGAGAACGAGCAGGCCGGCGTCCGCGCGGCCGTCATCGCGAGATCAGCCCGCGCGCAGCGCCTGAAGCAGTTTCCCCAGTGCCGTTCGCGTCCGGGCCAGGTCCTCGGGGTCGGCTGAGGACGCCAGCCACAGGGCCGCCTCGTTCATCGCGCCCGACAGCAGGTGCACCAGCGGCGCGACCGGCTGCGGCGGGATCACCCCCGCGTCGATGAGACCCGACAGCGAGTCGGCGAGGTGGCGGGCCGAGGCGGCCTCGTCCATCGCCCGCCACTCGCTCCATCCCAGCACGGCGGGCCCGTCGACGAGCATGATCCGTTGGATGTCCGGATCGGTCGCCGCGGTGAGGAACTCCCGGCATCCGGTGGTGAACTGGTCCCAGGGGTCGTCCCGGGCGTCGGCGGCCGCGGCCACGCGCCGTCCCACCTCCTGCTGCACCTCCTCCAGGACGGCGCCGAACAGGTCGGACTTGCCGGTGAAGTGGTGGTACAGCGCCCCCTTGGTCACCCCGGCCGCCTGGACGATCTCCGCCAGGCCCACCGCCCCGTAACCGCGCTCGGCGAACAGGCGCCTGCCCTCCCGCAGCAGCGCCCGCCTGGTCTGCTCCCGCTGCCGCGCCCGGATGCCGTGCTGGGCCATCGCACTCCTTGTTGACATACCGATGGTACGTGAATACGGTCCTTCGCATACCAATGGTACGCGAAAGGGGTCCGGCCATGAAGCTGACCAGTTTCTATCCCGTGATCGGCACGGCCCGGCTGAAGGAGTCCCACGACTTCTACACCCGGCTGCTGGGCTTCGAGACGACGTTCGAGGCCGACTGGTACGTCAGCCTGCGGCGGCCGGGCGAGCCCGGCTACGAGCTCGCCCTCCTCGACCACACCCACCCGACGGTCCCGGAGGGCTACCGCGTCCCCGCCCAGGGCCTGCTGCTCAACTTCGAGGTGGAGGACGTGGACGCCGAATGGGACCGGCTCGTCACCCGCGAAGGGCTGCGTCCCGTCCTCGAACTGCGCAGCGAGGACTTCGGGCAGAGGCACTTCATCGTGCCCGACCCCAGCGGCGTCCTGATCGATGTCATCACGCCCATCGAGCCCACCGGCGCCTACGCCGAGCAGTACGTCGGCGGCTGAGGAGCGGTCGAACCCGTCACCGCATCGCCGTTCCCCCAGGCCCGGCGGCAGACGACGGCCGCCGGGCCTGGGCGGCCGTCGCCCCGCTCAGGCCGTGGCGATCTCGTTGGGAGCGTGCGGAAGCCGCCCGGTGACCTGCACCTTCCCCGTCTCGATGTCGACGGCGTGCACCTCCTTGCGGGCCGGGTCGGGGACGTAGGCGGTGCGGTCCCGCACGTGGAGCGCGGGGCGGGCCTCCTGCCACTCCGTCGGCTCCCGCCACGGCTCGACGACCTTGACGGTGGCGGTGATCTTTCCGGTCTCGGGATCGATGGTGCGCAGCGCGCCGTCGGTCCCGAGGACCAGCGCCTCACCGTGGGGGCCGCGCCCGAGCGAGCGGAACGAGTAGCTCGCCCCGACGTCGACGAGGCGCAGCCCGCCGGTCCGGGTGTCGATGAGGGAGACCCGCGTGGGGCGCTCCAGTTCGGCGTCGGGGTCGGTCTTGTGGTCGCCGAGGGCGATGGGGGACTCCTCGTGGCCGGCCTGGTTGCCGATCCGCCGTACTTGGACCTGCCGGTCGGTGATGAGCTCCGGCTCGACGGCGCGTTGGACGGCCAGCCCGTCGGCGAACGCCGCCAGCGCCCGCGCCTCGGCCCGCGGATCGAGGGCGCGGGCCACCTGGCCGCACCGTTGCGCCGCCTCCAGGGCCAGCCGGCAGTGATGGCGGATCTCCTCGGCTCCGGCGGCGTGCACCGCGGGAGGGGCGACGTTCCCGCAGCGCCGGCCCGAGCCCGTACGACCACGTGGTGCGCCGATGACAAGAAAGATCCGGAACTGCGTGAACTTTTCCCTGTCTTCTGGAGATCCAGACGTCCCGTCCGGGCGGTGGGTTCGGCGTGCGCCGGGTCGGATTGATCACGTGGCCGGGCGCCAACCCCGCCGGGCCGGGCCCGCATCTCATCCCGTACGGCGCGATCACGAGGATCGTGCACCGAGGACGGGAGCTCCCCCCATGCGGAAGATCGTGATCACCGGCATGACCGCCGCGCTGGCCCTCAGCCTGACCGCCTGCGACATCGGCAACGGGGCCAAGCCGCAGCCCTTCGACGCCGCGACCGCCCCGAGCGGCACCGCCGTCCCCGGCAAGTCCGAGGGCGCGGGCGCCCCCGCCGAGCGGCCCGCCCCGTCCGCGCAGCAGGGTGGCCAGCAGGTCAAGTCGGCGACCGGACGGCTGCGCTACTTGGCGCCCGGCAAGTTCACCGTCGGCAACGTCTCGTTCTTCACCTCCGACGACACCGTCCTGTACGTCGCCGGCAGCACCTGCCCCGACGGCAGCACCCCGCCCGACGCCAGCAAGTGCTCGGTCGACGGCATCGACGACTGGGCCAAGGCCGCCCCGCACAACGTCACCGTGCGCTTCTCCGGCCAGACCGCCACCCTCATCCGCGAGACCCAGCAACGACCCCAGCCCGCCACCAGGTGGCGCCAGGACTCAAGCGACCACCACCGCGCCATCAAGGAAGCAGCACCGGCCCGCCCCGTGACGTGATGCCGGACAGCTTCTCCGGATTCACGACGAGGTAGCAGGCGCCGACCGTCTGGCCGGTGACCAGGAGCTGGAAGAACACGATGGGGCGCCCGCCGGCGGTGACGACGAGGGCGGGGCCCGCGTTGGCGGTGACCAGCAGGTAGTCGATCGGCGCGTCCGGCGCGACGCCGACGGACCTCGTGAAGCCGGGACGGAGCCGCATGATGTTCAGCACGAAGCGCGCCACCTGCTCGGGGCCCGCGATCACGCGGCGGGGCGCGACCGCCTTGCCGCCGCCGTCGGCGACCAGGCGGACGTCGGGGGCCAGCAGCTCCATCAGCCGCTCCATCTCACCGGTCAGGCAGGCGCCGATGAAGTGGTCGGTCACCCGGCGCCAGGTGACCGGGTCGACCTCGAAGCGCGGCCTGCGCCGGCGGACGTGCGCGTGCGCCCGTGAGGCCAGTTGGCGGACGGCCGCCTCGCTCCTGCCCAGGGCCGAGGCGATCCGGGCATGGGGCCACTGGAAGATCTCGTGCAGCACGAACACCGCCCGCTCCAGCGGCGACAACGTCTCCAGCACCACCAGCAGCGCCAGCGACACCGACTCGTTGCGCAGGACGTCCTCGACGGGGTCGGCGCCGTCCGCGCCGGTCTCGGTGAGCAGCGGTTCGGGCAGCCATTCGCCGACGTAGGTCTCGCGCCTGGCCTGGACGCGCCGGAGCCGGTCGACGGCCAGTCGGGTGGTGACCGTCACCAGGAACGCCTCCGGGTCGGCCACCGAAGCGCCGTCGACCTTCGACCACCGCAGCCACGCCTCCTGCACCACGTCCTCGGCGTCACTAACGCGGCCGAGCACCCGGTAGGCCACGCCCATCAGCAGGTTGCGATGTGCGAGGAAGACCGCTTCGTCCTGCCGGCGCGGCAGGGGATTCCGCGCGGCCGCCGGTTCCGCAGGGCCGTCACCAGCGAGCGCCATCCGGGACCCCCATCAAAAGGCCGTCGCCGTCTTTTTGGACGACGAGGATTGTGCCACCCGTCGGCCGCCCGGGGAACACCCGGCCGGGTCCGAAGTCCCCCGGACCCCATGGTGCGCCGCCCCACGGTGTGGCATCCTCCCCATGAAGATCAAGCGCTTGGTAGGGATCGAGCCCCGGAGGGCCGCCATGGTGAAGATCGTCGAGCACGGCACATGGGATCTCGGACCCGGCGACGAGGCGCCGCACGCGCCCGGCCCCGAACTCCTGTGGAACGAGTCCTACTACTTCGACTTCACCGCCCCGGACGGCTCGATCGCCGGTTACGTCCGGCTCGGGCTGTACCCCAACTGGGAACGGGCCTGGTACTGGGCGTGCCTCGTCGGCCCGGACCGCCCGCTGCTGCTGGTGGCCGACGACCGCGTGCCGCTGCCCGCGCCCGGCGGCACCGACGTCCGAACGGACGCGTTCCGCGCCGCGCAGGAGATCGTCGAGCCCTTCGAGACCGCGCGCGTCACCCTGGACGGCACCGCGGCGGTGCTGCACGACCCGTCCGCCGCCTACGGCGACACCGGCACGGCCCCCACCACCCGCCTGGCCTTCGACCTGGAGTGGAGCACCGTCGGCGGGGTCTACCCCTACAAGGACCTGCCGCGCTACGAGATCCCCTGCACGGTGTCGGGAACGGTCCGGGCGGGCGACGAGACGATCACCGTCGCCGGGCATGGCGAGCGCGACCACAGCTGGGGCGAGCGCGACTGGTGGAGCGTGTCCTGGCTGTGGAGCTCCGGCAGGCTCGACGACGGCACCGCCTTCCACGGCATGCAGGCCAACATCGGCTTCCCGATCCCCTGGCCCGCGTTCGCCGTCCCGGAGGCGGGCGAGATGGGCCACCTCGACGGCTTCACCGCCGAGACCTCGTTCGCGCCCGACGACTTCCCGTCCGCGTCCGACCTGCGGCTGCCGGGAGCGCCGATGACCGCTACGCCGCTGGCGTTCGCGCCCGTCGCGGTGACGTCGCCCGACGGCAGGGAGGCGCGCTTCCCGCGCGCCCTGTGCCGCTTCGACACCGAGGACGGCCGCACCGGCCACGGCTGGACCGAGTGGCACCAGCCGCCGGGCTGGCGCGACCACGGCTGGTCCCACCTGGGCGACCCCGCGTGACCGGCGCGCCGCCGGCGTCCGGCGGAGCGGACCTGACGGCCGAATGGCTGACCGGCGCGCTCGCCGGCACGACGGTGGCGGACGTGGCGGTCAGCCCGGTCGGCACCGGGCAGGTCTCCGACAGCTTCCGCCTGCGTCTGTCCTACGACGGCCCCACCGCGCTGCCCGCCACGATGATCGCCAAGGTGCCCGCCGCCGACCCGGCCAGCCGGAACGCCGCCCGCACCATCCGCACCTACGAGGTCGAGGCGAACTTCTACGCCGTCCTGGCGGCCAGGCTCGACGTCAACGTCCCCGCCTGCCACTTCACGGCCTACGACGCCGAACGCGACGACTACACCGTCCTGCTGGACGACCTGGCCCCCGCCGCGCCCGGCGACCAGCTCACCGGCCTGACCGCCGGCGACGCGGCGGCCGCCGTCGACGAACTGGCCGCGCTGCACGCCGCGGGTTGGCAGGACCCGTCACTGGCCGCCCTCCCATGGCTGAACCGGCACAATGCCGATACGGCCGCCTTCACCGCCGCGCTCGTCACCGGACTGTACGAAGGGTTCGCCGAACGCTACGCCCCCCGGCTGGCTCCGGAGACCCTTCCGCTGATCGAGGGGTTCCTTCCCCACCTGGAGTCCTTCCTGACCGACCGGACCGGCCCGAACACGCTGGTGCACGGCGACTTCCGCGCCGACAACCTGCTGTTCGGCGGAGCCCGTCCGGCCGTTCTGGACTGGCAGACCTGCGCCTACGGACCCGGTACGGGCGACCTGGCCTACTTCCTCGGCTCCAGCCTGCCGGTGCCGATCCGGCGCGAGCACGAGGACGCGCTGGTGCGCCGCTACCACGCCGTCCTCACCTCCCGAGGAGTCGAACAGGACTGGGCGGACTGCTGGGACGGCTACCGCCTGCACGCCTTGCAGGGCCTGGTCATGGCGGTCGGCGCGGCCATGCTCGTCGAGCGCACCGAGCGCGGTGACGAGATGTTCTGCGCGATGACCGACCGCCATGCCCGGCACGCCCTCGACCTGGACGCCCTGGACCTGCTGGCCTGACGGCGCGCAGTCGCGGTGATCCGACGCGGCCGTCCGCTCCGGCGGTCAATCCGGCGCGAGGTCGGTCTCCACGGGGCGGCCGACCCGCTGGTGCAGCCGGCGGACGGCTTCATGCCAGTGCCCGACCAGCAGATCCGGCCTGCCGACGGCGGGGTCGAACACGAGGGACGCCCTGACCCGGCGCCCGTACCGGAGCATCGCGACCATCATGGCCTGGCCGGGGGCAGGGGAGGGAAGCCGTACACCGCGCGGACCGGCGCGCCGTCGACGGCCAGCTCGCGGACGCGGACCGTCGTCACGATCAGGGCGACGTAGCACAGCGCGAACTCCTGGCCGGAGGCCGCAGGATCGTCCGCGTGCGCGGCGGCCTCGCCGCCGGAGGCGGGGCGATGACCGTGCAGCAGGACCAGCCGCCACAGCGGCCGGTCCGGTCGCAGCGGCTCGTCGACCACCGCGAGCGCCTCGGCGACGACGTCGGCCCCGGGATCGAGCCGGCGTTCCTCGACGTGCGCCTCAGGACGGAAGGCGGGGTCGGGCTCCCAGCGCCGGTGGTCGCCACTGAGCCGGTAGCCGAGCACGGGCGCCCGGCGCACCCGTTCGGAGACCAGCGCCCGCAACCGTTCCAAGGTCAGCGGGGCGCCCTCGACCAGCATGACCGCGCCGATGTGCAGGTGGGAACGCTTGGCCGACTGCTCGGACAGCTCCAGCAGGACACGATCCACCACGCTGGTGGGGACCGCCTTGACGGGACTGGGCACCGCGCACCTCCGGCCCTGGTGACGAGACGGGCCGCTGCGCCGGTGACGTCGTGGTCGCCTCGTGTCGATCCCGGTTGCGTTGCCGGTCACCGGGGGTGTTGCGCTGCCGCTTCGGACGGCCGAAGTGGGGAGCGGCCGCTGATACGCCCTTTCTTGTGACGGAGACCGTGTGCGGCGGACGAGGCCGCGTCACATGGACCAACCTCGCCGCTGCAACTTTCTGAAGTAGATCAGTTGCTCAAAGTGACGAACTGGGATGGACGATAGGCCGTTGATTCGCCACAGGCAATCCCCCTCCTGCTCCGACCGCTGACCGTACGGCTTCACGGACGAGACGATCTTGCATCGTCCCTGGTCAAGGATGCTTTCTCGCATTCTCGTGGCCTGCGGGTGCGTCCCTTGTCACCTCCTCCGGCGCAGGTGCGAACGGGCGGCATCCCTCGGCCCTTTCGCTCAGCGAGAGGAGTACCGGCCGACCGTCAAACATCCAGGGCGACGGTGCCGTAAGCGATGGCGCCGGTGTGCTCCTTCAGCTCCGCGACGGTCCGGGCCGCGTCGCCCACCAGGACTTCGGTGTTGTTCCACGCGGCGGTCATCGCGGAACGGGTGGCGACGTACTTGGGCATGCCGTTGATCTGGGCACCGCCCTCCTCGTCGGGGACGTTCGGCCAGTGCGCGGCGAGGATGTCGTACGAGCGGCGGTCCAGCAGCGTCCCGGTCCGCGATCCGCCGCTCGGGATCGTCGGTGCCCGGTGTCGATTCCAGGGATCGCGCGGCCGGAAGTCCAAGCCGACCGAACCGGTTCAGTCCGTGAGGTCGGCCGAGACCTCTCGCTCCTGCGCCCAGGCGTCGGCCCATTCGTTCAGCGGAGCAAGGGCCTGGCGCAGGGAGGCGCCCGCGGGCGTCAGCCGGTAGCCCTCGGTCGAGCCGGCGACCAGGCCGCTGGAGGTCAGTTCGGCGAGCCGCTGATACAGCACGCTGGAGGACAGGCCCTCGCAGTGGGCGAGGAGCGCGCGGGCGCCGACGGGGCCGTCGCGCAGTTCCCAGATGATGCGCAGCGCCCACCGCCGTCCGAGCAGGTCCATGGCGGCCATGAGCGGGCGGCCCGTGGTCGAGCCGCGCACCGGCCGGCCGGGACGGGGTGTCGGCATGGCTCCTCCTGGCGTTTCGGTAAACGAAACGCTAGCATCCGGAGGTGTTTCTGTTTTCGAAACATCGGAGGGCCGATGCCGAGGATCGCTCCGCTGGAGCCGCCGTACCCCGAGCAGGTCGAGGCCCGGCTCGCGCAGATGATGCCCGCCGGCGTCCCGCCGATCGGCCTGTTCCGGGTCCTCACCCGCAACCTCCCCATGGCCGACGCGATGCACGGGTGGGGCCGGTACGAGCTCGGCCGCCGGTTGACGCTGACGATGCGGGAACGCGAGATCGTCATCGACCGGACGTGCGCGCGCTGCGGCTGCGAGTACGAATGGGGCGTGCACGTGATGATGTACGCCCGGCGGGTCGGGCTCACGTCCGGGCAGCTGACCTCGCTGGTCCACGGCGGGCCGCATGACCCGTGCTGGACCTCCGAGCGGGAACGGCTGCTCATCGGCGCCGTCGACGCGCTGCACGAGACCGCCGACATCGACGACGGGCTGTGGGAGCGGCTCGCGTCGGTCTACGACGAGGGGCAACTGCTCGATCTGCTCCTGCTGTGCGGCTGGTACCACGCGGTCAGCTTCACCGCCACGGCGACGCGCGTGCCGCACGAGCCTGGCGCTCCCCGCTTCGCCGACGTCCTCCCCGGCGCCCGATGAGCCCGCGCGGCCTGCTGGCCGCGACCATCCGCGCCTGCCCCGCAGCAGCCCTATCGGTTCAGCGGCGCCGTGGTCCCGGTCGCAGGCGCACAGCTCGACATGCGGGACGAGTTCGCCGCCATGCACGCCGCCGTCAAGGCCCGCGCGGAAGGCCCATGACCCGCCCGCCGCACGCGGCAGCGGCGTTGGCCACGGCCTGACCGGGCAGGAGGAACGCCTGCAAGGGCGGGCACGGGAGCAAGAGGCGTGGGCAGCGCACCCACGATGAACGAGAGACACCCTGGACACGGAGCCGGTTAGGTACGAGGCATCCGTCCGTCCCTGCCGGCAGCGCCTTGCGAGTGTCGTGTCATGCCGCGAACCCCGTGAACGCTGAGGACACAGGGCACGGCGACGCCCATGTACGGCTGCGCAAGGTGGCAAAACCGAGCCTGCCCGAGACCCGGCACCTCACATTCCAGCGGGCTACGGGGTCGAACTACCGAAACCACACCGGCTGCTGCCAGACGAGCTGGTCGCGGCCGGACATCATGGACGGAGGAAGCGATGACCTCGAACGACGCCGAGGTGAGGGCGCTCTTGGAGAGCCGGGTCGATGCCGCCCGGGCCAAGGACATCGAGCGGCTCATGCGGTACTACTCGCCCGACATCGTTTACTACGATGCCGTTCCCCCGCTGCATTTCACGGGGCACGAGGAGACGCGCCGCAACTTCGTGCGGTGGTTCGACGGGTACGACGGTCCGATCGGCCTGGAAACGCACGACCTCGTCATCGCCGCTGGTGCCGACGTTGCGTTCGCGCACATGCTCCACCTGGACTCCGGAACGCGCAAGAACGGACTCCAGAGCGAGATCTGGGTGCGAACGACGGTCTGCCTCCGCAGGTCGGGCGGCACATGGCTGATCACGCACGAGCACGTCTCCATCCCGATCGACCCGGAGACCTTCCAGGCCTGGATTCCGCCGGGCACGTGAGGACACTCTGAACGTTCGCCTGAGAAAGCTCCTCCCACCAGGCGGCTGAGAACGAACCAGGGGCGCCCCGGGCTCCCGCAGGCCAGGGCGGTCGCTCGCGCGAGACGGCATGACGCCGTTCACGCGAACGACCCCTTGGCCTGCCCCGCGCGGCATTCCGGCCGATGGACGATGGGCTACCTTCGGGCGCATGGACGAGGCCGAGGCGAGCGGGCAGGTCTGGCGGGACACCGTGCGCCGGCGAGGCACCGTCGAGCAGGATCGAGCGGCCCTGGCCCGCCTCATCGGGTACGACGCCGACCCGTTCGAAATGCAGTTGTACGAGAGGGCGTCCGAACCCCGAATCCTGCTCGTCGACCGCGCCCAACGCCGCCGGGCGGGACAGTACGAGCGGCGCGTCCGGCGGTTGAAGAGTCGGGGTCGGCACCGCTGCGAGTAGCGGGGACGGCCCTGCCAACCCCGCGCGGAAATAATGGAATGGCTGGTCAGGCATCATTCCATCCCTCCGACCCAGGTCGAGGACGGCAGACCTCGGATAGCCCGCAGTGATGCTCCGCCGGAATGGCGATCATGACGTCGGCGGTGGCTGCTACTTTCACGCGCATGCGAAGCCGATACCTGACGTGGGATGACGCCGTCGCCCTTTTCCAAGAGCGCGGATTGCCGGAGAGCACCTACGAGAACCTGGACGAGGAGGAGTACATCCTCGTTCCCGGCCCGGCAGCCGTGACCGGGGAACTCCCCCTGGACGACCACGACCTGACCCCTTGGCGGCACGACACCCCCGACCAGGCCACCGGATACGTCGTGGACGGCGATCTGGCCATCGACGGCAACCTGGTCGACATCGACGACGGCGCCGCCGCGCTGATCGTCCTGGGCGACCTGCGCGCCAGGGACGTCTACCTGGAGGGCGACGCCAAGCTGATCGTCATGGGCGACGTGACGGTGGACGCCTTCGTGGGCGACATGACCGACAAGCTGGTGATGGTCCACGGCGACCTGCGCGCCACCGTGTCGATCTTCTGGAACGAGTTCTGCCCCGACCTGGTCACCGGCGTCCTCCGCGGCCGGACCCTCGCCCCGGCCTACCTCGATCTCTCCAGCGCGCCCATAGGCGGCCTCCACGACCCCGCGCCCGACGCCCCTCTCGACGCGCTCGTTGCTCCCGACGTTCTGCTCACCGGCGCCCCCGGCGAACGCGACTTCAGCGAGATCGGCATCTGCGGCGACACCCTCCGCGAACGCGTTCTCAACGGGCTTCCCCTCACCAGAATGTCCTGACCGCCCCAGGACCGAGCCCCTCGAACAGCGTCTCGTGAACATCACTGCAGACCGCCGACGTGCACGCCCCGGATCCGCCCGGCACCTTCGAGCTCCACGGCGGCCCGCGCCGCTCGCTCAGCGTGCGGACCTACCCCGCCGAGTGGACGGTCGGGTCGGGATCAACGCGTCCATGAAGTGCCAGAACGGGCCCCGTGCCACCGAGGACTCTTCGCGCTGGTCAGACGGAGCCTGCCGGAAGCGCTGACGCCGGACGACCGCGGCAAGGTCGTCATCGACCGGCTCGGCTGGAGCCGACCTGCCGCGGCGGCTGGTCAGACGGCTCCCTGGACGCCCCATCGCAACGTCATCGGACGCGAGCCCGAGGCGTGACCGCTGCGAACAAAGGCGGATGCTCATCCACGTTCAGCGGCAGCACCGTTGCGGCACGCGCCTGCGCCAGCAGGGCGGCCAACCGCTCAAAGTCCTCCTCATCACCGATGCAGCCGGACAGCTCTCCCGTCTGCCCCTGCCAGACGAGTTGGACCAGACCCTCCTCCCGGAACGTGCGGCAGACCGCGTCCAGATCGCTGGACAGGCCCGGCCATACCTGCAGACGGGCGCGCGGGCCGAGCCCGCCGCGCACCTGATCGAGAGTGCGGTGAGTGAGGAGATGCCAGCGGAAGAAGCCTCCGACGGGCTGCTCCTCCAGCAAGAGCGCCCCTTGACGGGGAATGCTCGCCGACACCTCGTCCCAGAAGTCGTCATCGGCGAGATGCGGAGTTTCGGATACGGGGTCGGGCTCGTAAGGAGAGGCCGCCAGCGGCTCGGCGAACAGTCCCAGCCTGTGAGCGCGGGCCTGTGCCCCTTCGCAGGGGAGGTCGCTGCCCACGTAGACGTACTGGTCGTATCCCACGTGAACGAAGAACCGCTCCTCGACCGCCAGCCGGCACCAGACTCCGTTCTCGCGCAGCATGAATCGCACCAGCTCCAGGCCCACGGCGACCGACACCCGCGCGCCGTCATGGAAACGATGAAGACCATCGGCGAACAACTCGGCCAAGTCGCATCCGGCGGCAGAAGGCTTCGAGCTGAAATGAGACAGCCCCGCCACGAACGGATCACGGACTTCCAGTCGCTCGACCCCGGTCTCCTGCGCGAAGGCCGCGATGGCCTCCAGGTAGGCGGCCTCAACGGGACCACGGTCGCTGCTGGTGTCCTCAGCGCCGACGTAGTGGCCGTGCCCGTCGCGATCCGCAGGGTCGTACTTGGTGATCCGATGGACGTGTGGCAGCACTGTTCTCCCTGATGAGCGACCCTGTGCACCCGTTCGCAGGACTCGGCACCCAGAACCGGTTCGGGGCGGGAGCATAGCCGACGGGCAGGAATGCCAAGACGGGCGTCGACCCGGGTTGGGAGAGACGAGATCGCTTCCAGTGACCGGGCCTCCGCGCGCTTCCCCACCGCACGGCCGTGATCGAATCGGTGCCCGAAAGTGAGTACTCGTACTCACGACCAGATGATCGATATGTGCGACCGTCGCCTCCATGGACGGACAAGGGTTGGATGGGCGAGCGGTGCCCCGGCAGGGGCTGGTCCTGGCGGTGGCGGCCGCCGGGATCGGCGTCCTGATCACTGCGGGGGCCGGTCCGGGACCGGTGCCCGAGGCGATCGCCGGTCGGAGCGCGGGCGGGCCCTGGAACGGCGACGCCCTCGTGGCGGCGGGTCTCCCGGCGACGGCGATCGTCGTCGGTCTGATGCTGGTCCGCTGGTGGCCCTGCCTGCTCTTGGCGGGAGCCGCGCTGGCGCTGCCGACCGGCACGGCGCCCTACCTGGACGTGCTGCAGTCCCGCCCGACCTTGGGTCACCTGGGGACGGCGGGGGCGGCGCTGCTGCTGGTGGCCGTGCTGGCCGCGGCCCAGGAGCTCATGGACGGCGGCTCCACCGGCGCCGGCGTGGCCGTGGCCGGTTGCGCCGTGGGGGCGGGACTGGTCGGCGCCGCCTTCACGGGCGCCGCCTGGCTCAGCCTGCCGTGGCGGACCGACGCCCTGCACCTCGGCCTGACCGTGATCGCCCTGGCCGCCGGGGGAGTGGCGGTGGCGCAGATGCGGGGAACGTCGGGACGGCGGCCGGGCGTCCGCGTCACGTTGGCCGGAGCGTTGGCGACGCTGGTGGCGTTCCTGCCCGCCGTGGTGACCCTGGACAGGGTGAGCCGACTGCTGGAGGTCTCCGGAGACTCGCTGGCACGCCGCTCCTACGTCATGACCGGAATGCGCGGCCTCACGACGCTGCTCGTCGCGGGGATCGCCGCGATGCTGGCGGGAGTGTGGGCGGGCACCGCCGCGCTCGCGGTGGCGGCGGCGCAGGCGGGCACGGCGGCGCCGATGCTGCTCGGCCTGGCGGCGACCCCGCAGCACCGGGCCTTCACCGCGGCGGCGGCACTGGCGGGTCTCGCCGCGGGCGCCGTGGCCGGGGCGACGCGGTGGCGGGCGGTACTAGCGATCTCCGGGGCCGTGGCCGGCGGCCTGGTGCTCCTCGTCCTGGTGGCGGCGACCGGCGGGACCCCCGAGAAGCTGATCACGCAGGCGCGGTGGATCCCGGCGGGCCTGCTGCTGGCGCTGCTGATCGCCACGGTGACCTGCGCCGTCGCCGCGGTGGCGCCGGCCGCGGCGCGGGGAGGCGGGACGGCGGCCGTGCTCGGCCCGATCGTGGGAGGCCTGGCGATCGGCGGCCGCGAGGCGCTCACCCTGACCCAGCTCGACGACGGCCAAGCGGAGTCCAGCTACCTCAGTCCCGCGCATCACCTGGGTTCTTCGGTCGCGCTCCTGTTCCTCGCCGCACTGCTGATCGCCTTCCTGGCCGCGGCCCGGTTCCTGGTAGCACAACGAAACCGCGACGCCGCCTCTGACGACGCACCCTTGGCCGGACGTAGCCCCTCGCCGGAAAACAGCTGAGCCAGGAGAGCATGGCTCAGCGCAAACGAACCGCGCCCCTCCTGGAAAGCCATGGAGAATGACGCAACGGCGACGCGAGCGCCCAGTCGTCGAAACGAACGGCCGCCTGGCCCAAGCGGCTGTCGTGCCGACGATGCCGATCCCATCTGAAACCAACGACCGCCCTCGGCTCGAAGACCGTGATTCTCAATGACCTTTGCCGAGTTGAGTTTGAGGAGATGTGAGTTGGTGGCAGCGTCGGTCTCAAGTGAGAGCCCATAGCCCGTTGACCCGGCATGCTCTCGACCACGACCTGTCTTCCCATCTCCGAATCGGAGTCTTCCTCCACGATTCAGCAGATAAGCGCAGAAGCCTCGTCGCTCGTCTGAAATCTCTCCCAAAGCGGCGTTCATGGTAGCGTCGCTCTCTTCTCCGGGAGACCGGACGAGGTAGCCGACAGGCGTGCCATGAGCAATCCGCATCAGCAGTTCCACAACGCGCTCACCGTGTTGGAGACCGTCTTCGCTCCCGTCTCCGAGCAACCGTTCCCCGTGAGCGGCTGCCTTCACTGCTATCGCGAAGCTGATATCGAAGCCCTGTCGGGCCCCATATCGAAGGTCCACGAGGACCTGCTCTGCTCGGCGGCCGGCAAATCGGCCGAGCACTGGGACGACTTCTCCGAGTTCTACCAGCGCCTGACGCCCCGGACCATTCGGCTGCTCGTCGCGGGCCGACTGCACCTCGGCCATGACCTGATAGCCTCCCGGCTGCGTGAGGCCAGGTGGTGCGAATGGCCTCAGGACAGGCGAGAGGCGTTGGAAAACGTCTGGCACGCGTGGTGGCGATCGGTGCTCCATGAGCAGACCGAAGATCAGCGCGTCACCGACGTGCTGGAGCTTCTCTCGGTCAGCACCGGCTCCCTCACGCCGTGGTTGGAGATCTGGAGCCGGACCCGGACCCCTGCGGCCGACCAGCGCCTGAACGAAGCGCTTGCCCATTGGCTCTCCGAATGGGGACTCGCCGACCTGCATCTTGGTTTCTACGGCGAACTGCACGCCACACCGGAGTTGCTCGCCTGGCTGCTCTCCCTGGAGCCCGGCCGCCTCAGCGCCGCCCGACGTGCGGAGATCGAGGACGTGGCCCGCTACGCCGACACCCTTGATACCGACTGACCGAGATCCCCGGCCGGGCAACGCACCGAACCGATGCGCGTGCGTGCTCACGGCGCTGGACACCGATGCCGTCTGCGAGCTCTACGACGAAGCCGGACGGCTTCGGCGCCCTCCACCACCTCGTGCCCGATCCGGCCGAGTACTACTGGCCCGATCCGAACGAAGGGATCCGCTGGTGGCAGTGCACGGCCCTGCTGCGGATGTCCGACGGCGAACAGGTCACGGGCATGGTCGCCGTACTGTCCGAAACCTTCACCGCCCTGCCGTCCGGCCTCCCCAGAAGACAGCAGGTCCGGCTGCTCCACCTCGCCCGAGCCACCGAACGCGACACCTATCTGTGGGGCCGTGATCACGAGGCTGATTGCAGCCCGGAGCGCTGCGGCCATGTCCAGGAGTCGCCGACCGAATGAAAACGGGCGATCGCAACGAGGTCCACGACCGTGTCCGGCCGGCGAACGATCAACCGGAAGGACGTGCGTACGATCCCCCGCATGACCCACTTGCCGATCTCAGCACCCCGGCCGTTGCACGGATTCACCGCCCGGGTGTGGACGGCGGGGGAGTGGGCGCGCATCCGGCAGGGGCACGTGTCTCGCGACATGGACGACAAATGGGACCTGTTCGTTGAGGGCGACACGTTGTTCGCGCATCGGAGCTGGACCGGCTTCGGCATCTACGCGGCAACATTCGTCGAGGTCGAGGGAGGCCGGCGCGTCGCGGAGGTGCGGGTGGAGTCCGACCCGGAGCGCTACCGACGCCGGTCGGACGCCTACGACCTCGCCATGCTCGAGATCCTGATCAGAGGGACGCTGCTGGATGAGGAACGGGGCCCCGAACTGATGGAGCGATGGCGGGCCGCGCTCCCCGAGACCTAGGGCCTGACTCGGAGACCTCAGCCATCGCGCGAGTGCCTGACTGTCTCGGCGGGGCGACGCCGGAGGCGAGCCCCGCCGGGGCAGATCGCGAAGCGATGTGGCACTCGCCAAGGCACGGTCAGGGGCGCGAGCCGCCAGGAAACACTGCCGCCAGGCGAGCCCCCTGGGCCGGGACTTCAATCAACACTGCCTGGCCGCACCGCTTGATCGCCCCGTTCCTGACGCGGCCCGAGGGCGGCCCCTCACCTGCTTGCACCGCACCCCGGCGCACCATGCCTCATGGCCGCGACGTGTCCTCGTGCATGTGACCCGCCGTCCCCGAACATCGGGACTACGCGCCAGCGAGACCCGAGCGGCGCCGTCGCGGCGGCACGTCTCCGTTCAGAGGCAGCCCTCGAACTGCGGCACGTCCACGGTCGCCCGTCCGAGGCCGCTCCCCGCGAACCACTTGCCGACCAGCCGCGCGGCCGTGCCGTCCTGGTACATGCGGGTGACGGCCTTGTTCAGCGCCTCGCAGCCGTCCAGGTCGCCCTGCCGGACGCCGATGCCGGTGTTCTGCTCGCTGATCTGCGCGTTGACCAGGCGGTACCGCCGGCCACCCGCCTGCTTGACGAGCCCGGCGAGGATGACGTCGTTGGTGGTGATGGCGTCGACGTCACCGTTGGCGATCTTGGTCATGCACTCGGTGTAGTCCTTGGCCTCCACGATCGTGACCCGGTCCATCCCGTTGAGCGCCTGGAGCCGCTTCACGGGGTCGGCGCCCTCCACGCCGCAGAACTTCCGGTCCTTCAGGTCGCGGACGCCCTTGACGCCCCGCTCGCCGCTGCGCACCAGGACGTCCTGGTAGGACACGAAGTAGGGTCCGGCGAACGCGATGCTCGTCTTGCGCTCGGGCGTCACCGACAGCGTCGCCAGCACCAGGTCGGCCCGCTTGGAGGTGAGCGCCGGGATGCGGTCGTTCGCCAGTACCGGAACGAACCGGACCTTCTTTCCGAGCCGCTCCGCCACGTACCGGGCCACGTCGATGTCGAAGCCCTCGAACGTGCCGTCCGTCCTGCGGAACCCGAGTCCCGGCAGGTCCGCCCGCACGCCCACCGTCAGGGTGTCCTTGTCGAGCAGCGAGTCCCCGGACGCCCGCCCGCAGGCGGTGAGGGACGCGCAGAGCACGGCGAGGGCGACCAGCAGGCGCAACCCGGCCATTCCGCACCCCTCCCTGTCGGATCGTTGTGAGTGATCATGCCTGGTCCACGGGCACAGTCCAAGCCCTGATGAGGGGAAATGTTCCGGTCCGTTCTGGATGACCACGTGGCACCTTGCCCGGAGAAACTGCGGGTGGCCCCCACCAGGTTCAACGGATCGCAGCATGTCCATCAAGTCGTCACCAGTGGAAAGAGACCCTCGCTGATTGGGCGGCACGGTCGACCGCACGGAGAAAGCCTCGAACGAAATCCGCAGTAGCCGTAATCGGCCAAAGCGAGTCGCGCGCAGTTGTCGGCACGGGCCGTCCGCAACCTGGCCGATCGTGCATTATGTGCTGGTGCTAGAAGAGCTGATGCTCCGGCTGCGGGGCTCCTGGGAACGCTCCGAACACCTCGACACCGCGGAGGTCGATGAAGCGCTCGCGCGGTTCGGGGCGAGTCTGATCAGTGTGGTCGAGGCCCGGCCGGGGGAACTGCGGCTGCTGGTGGCGGTGCCGGAGACGACCGACTGGATCGTCATGGGGGAGGCGGTGGCCCGCGCCGTGGGCCTGACCGCACCGCGGATCACCTTCGAGAGCGCGCTCGAAACGCCCACCAAGCGCGGCGTGGCGGGGCCGGGCCACTACTGCTCGTGCGGGGGCGTGGACGGTGACCACGCCGACGGGTGCCCCCGGAAATCATCATGAGCTGGCGACCACCGGCGCCGATGGGCTACCTGGACAGCATCCAGGCGGTGGGCGGGTTCGCCGCCCCGCTGCTGGCCGGTGGCAGTTTCACGCTGGCGGTGCTGGCGCTGCAGTCCTCGATCCCGGGGCCCACCGCCGTCAGCCGCTGGCCGAACGCGGCGCTGCTCCTGTTCGTGGCGGCCGGCCTGCTGCAGATCGGCACGGTGCAGGCCACGGCATGGACGCGCCGCTACATGTGCACGCCCGGTGACCTGCTCCAGTGGTTCCCCGACAAGCAGGACGACGGTGCGCCCCACCCTTTCCTGCTCACGATGCAGCAGAGCCATATGCGCCAGGCCTATCGCTGGGCCGCGGCCGCTCGCGGCTTCTTCCATGCGGGGGTTCTGGCGCTGCTGGGAGGGCTGCTGACCGCTTGCGTGCCGCCCGGCTCCATCAGCACCGCCCGCTGGGCCGTCCTGGTGGTGTGCGCGATCGGCATGGTGGGCGAACTCGCCTGGCTGGTCCGGGCCGTGTTCCTCGACCAGGCTCTGCGCCGCGGCGTCTGGCCTGCGGCGGGGGTGCTGCTCGCCGTCCTGCTGTCGGTGGTCGCCCCCGTGATGTGGCATGGCGGACCGGCGCGTGTGGGCGCGATCGTCCTGCTGGGTGCGTGCGGAATCCCGGAGGTCCGGCGACGCGCGGTCCTTTGTTGCCTGAGCCTGGTCGCCGGAGCGGTCGCGCTGGCGTTGGACGCGCCCCAGCCCGTCGTCGCGCTGGCTCTGCTGCCCGCGTGCGTGATCGTGGTCCTGCGGCTTGTGGCCCTGTTCCGTCGCCAGCGCCTGATGAGCACCTGATCTCTTGGAGCCGGTCATGGACTCCCATCCGATCCGGATACTCCGCTCCGTCGTCGAGCGGATCCAGGCGTCACGCGACACCTCGCACGCACTCGCGGAAGAGCTGTACGCGCCTTTCGAGGAGGCGCAACATCAGTGGAACGGAGGCGAGGACGCCGAAGCGTCCATGGTCCTCGGCCTCTTCTGCTTCTACCGGTACCTGGCCACGCCCGAGGACGCCAGGCAGTTCAGCGATCTGCGGTTCTGCGTCATGGCGCTGATCCCCTGCCTGCTGTACACCGACATGGCGCTGCCGAGGGACCTGCTCCCCATGCTCGCCGATCACGCGGTGTGCGAGGCCGAGCAGCTGCGCCGGCGGGCCAGGGACCTGCCGGACCTCGCGGCGGCCGAACGGGCGGCCTGGGCCTGGGAGAGCATCGTCGCGGTCACCGACGAAGATCATCCGCGGCGCCACGAACGTCTGCTCGCCCTGCTGCGGTCCCGCCGACTGCTCGCCGCGCGGCAAGGCGATACCGCCGATCTGGACCGGGCCGTCGCCGTCGCGCAGCACGAACTGGTCGACAGGAGCCGTCCGGAACGGCCCGGCACGCTCTGGGCACTGCACAACGCGTTCGAGGAACGCTACGAGGCC
The DNA here is from genome assembly GCA_050936435.1 of Spirillospora sp. CA-253888. GTDB lineage: Bacteria > Actinomycetota > Actinomycetes > Streptosporangiales > Streptosporangiaceae > Spirillospora. The sequence continues at coordinate 1,152,908 of JBNJMT010000002.1, read as the reverse complement.
ACGGGGAGCGAGGCCGACCACCAAGCGGCACTCGACTGCGCGGAGGAGCTCGCCTCCTACGCACCCAAGGACGAACCGATCGGCCAAGAGCTGATATTCGTCTACGGCAAGAAGCTCCTTGAGCGGTTTCTGCGCGCCCCGAACACCCCTGATCTGCTGCGCGCGATCACCTGTCTCCGGGAGTCGGCCGTCGGACGCGGGCCCGAACAGCCGACCCGACTGCTGACTCTCGCCGATGCCCTCAGCTTCGTGTATTACGCGGAACGGAGCATCGAGGTGCTGAACGAGGCCATCGCCCACGCGGAGCACGCCGACACGCTGGTCGACCGAGCACATCCCGACCATCCGCTCATCCAGGCGAAGCTCGGCAACCTCTACTTGAGCCGTTACCAGGACGACCATCGCAGCGACGACCTGGAGCGGGCCGGCGCGGCGCTCATGGAAGCCCAGATGTGCCTGCCGCGAGAGGACCGTCTCCCGCTGCTGATCTCAGCCGTCGAGTGCGCGAGGTTCCAGGCGACGGGCGACACCGAACACCTCTACAACGCCCTCATGACCGTCCAGCGGGCCGAGCGGAGGACGGCGGAGGACTCCGCCGCGCGACCGGATGTGCTCCGCAACCTCAGCCGCGTCCAGCGCGACTGGTACCGGCGCCGTGGCACGGTGGAGGACCTCGACCGCGCGATCGCCAACGGCCATGCCGCTCTGGACCTGCTCGCCGCCGACGACGACCGCCGGCCCGCCTTCCTGATCTCGCTGGGAAGCGTCTACGTCACGCGCTCGAACTGCCGAAGCGAGCACCATGCCCTGTTCCAGGCCGTTGACCTGTACCGGCAGGCCGCCGCGCTGTCCCCCGACGACCATGACCCATGGGTCGCCCTGGCGCAGGTCCTGGTCGACGCCTACGAGGTGACGCACGACCTCGCCCAACTCGACGAGGCCATCACCATCGGCAGGCGGGTGCTTCCGCGGGCTTCCGCGCGCGACCGTCCGAAGATCCTGCTGTCCCTGGCGAAGGCGCACTGGTCCCGCCATGTCGGCACGGGGGCGATGAGCGACCGGCTGCAGGCGTGGGCGGACCTCGTCGAAGCGCTGCGGGAACCCGACCTGGCCCCCGACATCGCCATGCTGCTCAGATTTCATCAGGTCGAGATGGCCTCCGTCACCGGTCAGGCGGCCGAGACGTTCGCCGCGTTCGAGGCGCTGGTGGGGCTGCTTCCCACCGCCGCCCTGCGCAGTCGTCATCTCGAGGACCACGAGTTCGAGCTGACCGCGCGCCATGGTGTGGGAGCGCGGGCCGCTGCCGCCGCAGTGACCGTCGGACGCCCCGACCGGGCGCTCGAACTGCTGGAACAGGCACGCGGCATCCTCGCCGACTCCGTCCGCGGAGTTGCCGGTTCCACCACCGCGCCGACAGCGCAGGAGCTGTGCCGCCGGGCGTCCCGCGGCCCGATCGTCGTCCTCAGCGCCACCGACAAGGGCCAGGCACTGCTGGTCACACCGCAGGGCGTCCGGGCCCTCCCGCTGCCCGAGCTGACCGAGGCGAAGGCGTACGAACAGCACGAACGCCTCCAGACCGCCCTCCAAGCCGTGGACGTGAAGGCGCGCGGCGAGATCCGCGAGGTGCTGTCCTGGTCGTGGCGGGCGGTCGTCGGCCCCGTGCTCGACGCCCTGGCCGCGATCGGGTGGACCGGTGACCGTCTGTGGTGGTGCCCCAGCGGGGTCTTCTCGCTGCTTCCCTTGCACGCCGCAGGCGATGGACGCCATTCGGTGATGGCCAGGGCGGTGTCCTCCTACACGCCCACCCTCCGCGCCCTGCCCGCCGACGGCCAGGTTCCCGCGACGCCGCCTCGCTCCGCACTGGCCATCGCGATGAGCAAGACCCCCGGCGGGCCGTCCCTGCCCGGCGCGGCCTCCGAACTGTCCAGCGTCCGGAGCCTGCTCGGCGCGGACCACCTGCAGAACCACCAGGCCACCCGCGACGCCGTCCTGGCCGCCCTCGCCGGCCACCGCATCGTTCACTTCGCCTGTCACGCGCAAGCAGACCTGAGGGTCCCCTCGTCCAGCCGGCTGCTCCTGCACGACCGGCCGCTCACCTCGCGCGAGCTGGTGGGCCTCCGCCTGGACGCGGACCTGGCCTACCTCTCGGCCTGCGCCACGAGCACCAGCCACCCCTTCTCCGCCGACGAGGCCCTGCACATCACCTCCGCGTTCCACCTCGCCGGCTTCCGCCACGTCGTCGGCACCCTCTGGATGGTCGACGACGCATCCGCGGCCGACATCGCGCACGACTTCTACACCCATCTGGCCGCCCACGGGCCGGACCGCACGGCCCACGCGCTCCATGCGGCCACCAACGCCCTCCGCCAACAGCACCCCGACAAGCCCGACCTGTGGGCGGCCCACATCCACGTCGGCCCGTGAACTCGATCCCGCCGAGAATCGCGACGGCCACGCCGCGGGACTCCAACGAAGTGATCACCGGCAGGGGGCTACGTGGACCGCTCAAGCCCTGAGCCGCTGACGCACGTCCGGGGACTCCCCCTGCCGGCCCTCCTGGGGAGGATGCTGGACGACGGACGGTGGTGCCATCCCGGCGAACAGGCTCTGAGCAGGGTCTTGCCCTGGGTGGACGAAGAACTGGAGTTCATGCCGATCGACACGATGCGGCGCGAGACGGCGGCCTTGGCCCGCCTGGCCGAGGACGACGAGCTCGCACAGATCTTCTGGCTGGCGCGGGGCGGCGTCCAGGCCGAGCCCGTCCGGCTGCCCTGGCTCGACCCCGGAGCCGCTGTCGTCATCGCCATGAGCCGCTACTCCGACAGCGTCGGGATCGCGCTGGACCATCGCACCGGTGCCGAGGACCCCCGGGTGGTCGCCTTCGGCGAGGAGATGATCGACTTTCACCAGGCGGTCAGGTGGGCCCTGGGATGGCGCGTGGTCACGCCGACCTTCTCCGAGTTCGCCGCGGCGCTGAACCTGGCGGCGCCGACGGACTGAGCCGCTCGTCTAGCACGTTCAGCATCCTGGTCGGAAGCCCACCCGGACCCCGTTCCATCACGAGGGGGACCAGTCGGCGTTCGCACCGCAAACGACCAGGCACGGCAGATCCCCGGGGACCGAACCGCCCAGCCACGCGGCGAACGGGATCGCCGCCGCCGGTTCGACCGCGATCCGGCACTCCTCCCACAGCCGGTCGCGCGCCTCAAGGATCTCCTTGTCGCCGACCAGCACGGACGACACATCGTGCGCGGTCAGGACGCCGAAGGGGACCGCTCCGACCCGGCTCGCCCCGGTCGCGGAGGCGGCGACGGAGTCCACGGCCGAGTCCACCGGCTCTCCCGCGACGAGCGCGTCGTGCAGGCAGCGGCAGTGCTCCGGCTCGGCGGCGACGACACGGCGTCCGGCGCTCGCGAGCGCGGTACCGGCCGCCAGCCCACCGCCGCCGACGGCCGTGACGATCGTGTCGACGCCGGGCGCGTCGGCCACGATCTCGGCCGCCACGGTGGACTGCCCGGCGATGACAGCGGGATCGTCGTACGGGTGGAGGAACCTGTGCCCGGGCCGCGCCGCGGCGTCCAACGCCGCCGAGGCGGCCTCCGCGAAGGTGGCGCCGTGCCGGACGAGCCGTGCGCCGGCCGCCTCGATACGGCGGGCCTTCGCCGCCGGGACCGTCTCCGGTGCGTAGACCGTCGCCGAGGCGCCGAGCAGCGACGCGGCGGTCGCGACCGCCAGGCCGTGGTTGCCGCCGGACGCCGTCACCACATGGTCGTCCAGGGAACCGCAGAGCATCGCGTTGAGCGCGCCGCGCAGTTTGAACGAGCCGCTGCGCTGGAGGTACTCCAGCTTCAACAGCACGCGCCGACCATCGATCTCAAGATCGAGCAGCGGAGTGCGGCGGGCGTGCGGACGGATCCTGTCGGCGGCCGCGTGGACGTCGGCGGGCGAAAGCACGGGGGTCTGGGTGTTCACGACGTCCATGTTCCCGATGCCCTGACGTTAGCGCCAGCAACGATCGGTAAGCCACCATTAGCAGCGCTTACGATGAGCGCATGATGGGGGAACTGGACGTCAACCGTCTGCGGGTCCTGATGGAGGTGGCGCGCGCCGCCTCCATCGCCGAGGCGGCGCGCACCCTCTCCTTCACGCCCTCGGCGCTGTCCCAGCAGATCTCCAAGCTGGAAGCGGAACTCGGCGTCCGCCTGCTCGAACGCCGCCCGACCGGCGTCACCCTGACACCGGTCGGCGCCGTCCTGGCGGAGCACGCGGAACGCGTGATCGGAGAACTCCGGCAGGCCCGCGCCGCGGTCGAGGCCGCGATGGGGGCGCAGCCGCTGCGACTCGCGCTGGGCTCCTTCGCCACCGCGGCCCAGACGCTGGTGCCGGCGGCGCTGGCCGCCCTCCAACGCCGGCACCCCCAGGCCGAACTGTCGCTCGTCGACATCGAGCCGCCCGACGGCTACGGGCTGGTGACCTCGGGCGATCTCGACGTCCTGATCACCCATCGCTATCCCGGCGTGGCACCGCCACCGCATCCGGGACTCGACCGGCGACCCCTGCTCGACGACCCGCTCCGGCTGACGCTGCCCGCCGACCACCACCTCGCCCAGGGCGCGGCACGCGGCGACATCAGGCTCGACCACCTGGAGAACGAGACGTGGATCTCGGGCGCACCGGGCATCCCGAACAGGACCTGCCTGGAAACCCTCGCCCACCAGGCCCGCATCGAGCCTCGCGTCACCTACGAGTCCGCCGACTACCACGTCATCCTGGCGCTGGTCGGCGCCGGGCTGGGGATCGCGCTCGTACCCGAAAGCGTGATCGCCGACGCCGACCGCTCCCGGATCTCGGTCCACGCCCTGCGCGGACTCGCTCCGGCACGCGAGATCAGCATCGTGCACCGCCGCCGGCCGACCGCACTCGTCCGAGAGCTCACGACGTTCCTGCACACCGCCGCGAGGACCCTCGGCCGGAAAGACCCGTCCGAGCTGCCAGAGGCTTCCGGGCTTGCCGCCGCCGACGGTTAAGAAGCAGCCCTCGGCGTGAGGTTCGACATGCGAAGCCCGTGCTTTCTACAGAGGGAGCTTCGTTTGGTTCGGATCTTCTAACGCCGCCGCCAGAGTGCTTCGAAGCCGCCCCACCATGGCACGCCATCGCATACCCGAGTCACCCTCGTACCAGACAGGAGAAACCGCGGTTCGGCCGTCGATCACACGGTCCAGGGCCTGCACGGCCAACAGGCGCAACTCCGGTGCCAACGTCGGTATCTGCTCGTTCGGGCCATAGATCGGATCGGTCGGCTCGCCTCCCGGACACTGTGAAGCGACGATCGCCACCGCGCCAACGGCTACGGCTTCGGCGAATTCGTCTTCGCGAATCTGAGCCTCCAACGCCGCCCGGAGCAGTCCGACCCGCTGCTCTCGGGGAGCCGTGTCCAACTCGCCGGCGAAGTCTGCGGCGTCATCGTTGTCGAAAGCTCCCGGCCCCCATGTGCCCATGGCCCTCCATCTCCTACTGGCGGCGGGCACGCTATCTCCCAGTAGTGACAACCGGTCCGTCTGAGGCGGAGCAGCGCATCGGGCGCAAGACTGAGCTGATGCCATCCTCGGTTGGCCTGCTGGTGGAGGGTGGGAATCGTCGCCACGATGGCGGTGAGGCGGTCGGGGGCCACGGGTGTGCCGGCCGGAGTGAGGTAGGCCTTGCGGGCCGCGACCAATGAGACCAAGAGGGAATCGGCTCAGTGCCCCTGAGTTCATGCCCGGCCACATCCGGTCTCGCGCGGCGGTCGGAGGTCGCGGGTCCGCGTTCGGGTTCGGCGGAGACGGTGGCGGAATGGCGCTCAGCCGCTGGTCCGGGGGTTTCTCGCTCGGGGGCCTTTCGCTTTGGCGGAGAAGTCCTCCTGGACTCCGGGCCGGAACATGCTCTCGCTCCCTCGGCAGAGAGCGATCATGGCAGTCGTTCCGCGCCGTGATGGCTGCCGGGATCGTTGTTTCTTGCGTGGGGAACAACGATTACGACGGCAGCCGGTTTTTGGCCCGGGGCCCGCTTCGGGTGTGGTTGACCTCTCTCGTGAGGCGTTGCTACGGTCCTGTGAAAAATGATGCAATAAGCACTTGAGTTCACCATGTGAGCACGTTCGGGCGATTCACTCGATGGGGACCATCGATGTCGCAGGTCATGCAGTACGTCCAATTCGCTGGCGTGATGGTTTTCGTGGCGATCTCGCCGGGGCCGGACATGGCGGTCGTCATGAGCCGCGCGTTGACCGGCCGTTCCGCGGGAGTGGCGGCGACGGCCGGGGTGGTGGCCGGGGTCGCGCTGTGGGTGCTGGCGGCGGTGACCGGGGTCTCGGCGCTGCTGGCCACCTCGGCGACCGCGTTCACCGTCGTGAAAATCGTTGGAGCGTTGTACCTGGTGTACCTGGGTGTGCGGTCGCTGCTCGCCGCGCGCCGGCACACCGACGACGGGGGAGTGGAGCCGGGCGCCGGTGACGCCGGGGTGGCGGGCAACGTCTGGCGGGGGTTCCTGTGCAACATCCTGAACCCGAAGGCCGCGGTGTTCTTCGTGGCGCTGGTTCCGCAGTTCATGCGCCATGACGGGGCTCCGGTCGTGGACGCGGTCGTGCTGCCCCTGGTGGCGATGGCCATTGTCGGCGGCTGGTATCTGATCCTGGTCAGCGTCGTGTTCTCGTTGCAGAAGAGGCTGGTCGGTTCGCGTGTTCGCAAACTCATTGACGCCGTCCTGGGAACCGTCCTGGTCGGAGTCGGCATAGGCATCGTCTTCGGCGGCTCGATCGGTTAACGGTCAACCACAAATCTCCGGCCGGCGCGATCAAAGGTGTTGTCCCTTTCTCGGAGGAGAATTGAACCACAATGCCCGTCTCGAACCAGCGATTCGTTCTGATCTCGCCGCCGCCGCCGTCGCGGTGCACGCCCTGCTCGATCGCGCGTTTCCGCACCGCGACCGCATAACCCTCCTCGACGGCGCGACGACTCGGGCGATCGACCTCGGCGATTTCGACCCCGACCGGACCACGCTCGCGGAGCTGCGCGCGGCGATCACCTCGGCACCGCCGCCGGGCCCCGGCGGCCATCTGATCGTGATCGACCGCCCCGACGCGACGGCGCCCGTCCCCGCCAGCCGGATGGAGATCGACACCGGCACCGGCTCGGTGCGCGTGACCTCGACGGGCGACGTCGACGAGCGCGACCTGAACCGGGTCGTGAGCCGGATGTGGCCGCTCCTGACCGCCGCCGATCCGCACCTGCCGCTGCAACAGGTCGTCGCCGAGCCGATGCCGCCGCCCGCTCCCGCCCGGCCCCGCCCGCCCCTGTTCCTCACCCGCTTCCTCGACCTGGTGCGCCGCCACCCGGATCGGGTGGCGGTCGAGATCGCCGATCGAACGCTGACCTACCGGGAACTGGACGAGGCCGCCGATGTCGCCGCGGGCTTCCTGGAGGCCCGGGGCATGGGCCCCGGCCGCGTGGTCCTGGTGATCCCACGCCGGGACGAGGACCTGGTCGCGCTGATCGTGGCGGCGTTCAAGGTGGGCGCGGCCTTGGCCGTCACCAACCCCACCGCGCCGAGCGCGTTCGTGGCCGAATGCGCCACCGCCGCCGGGGCCGATCTCGTCATCGACCTGGCCGGCACCGGCTTCCCCGACGCCGTGCGCGAGCTCCCCACCGCCGGCCCCCGCGACCGGGCCTACACCACCGAACGGCTCGCCGCCGACGACTGCGCGGTCGTGACCTTCACCTCCGGCACCTCGGGCAAACCGAAGGCGGTCCGGGGCCGCTACGGGTCCCTCACCTACTTTTTCGACTGGATGGACCGACATCTGGGCCCGCTGGCCGACACCAGATTCGGCATGTGCTCGGCCCTGGGCCACGACCCCCTGCAACGCGACGTGATGACCCCGCTCTACCTGGGCACCACCGTGGTCGTCCCGCCCGAGTGCGAGCTCACCGCGCCGGGCGGCCTCGCCCGCTGGCTGGCCGAGACCGGCACCCAGGTCGTCGGCATCAACCCCTCGGCGATCGCCCTGCTCACCGCCACCGGCCGGAGCCTCCCGGACCTGCGGGTGGTCTTCCTTCTCGGCGCCGCCCTGACCCGCCCCCAGGTGGAGGCGATGGCCGCAATCGCGCCGTCGGCACGTCTGATCGCGCTCTACGGCTCCACCGAGACCCAGCGGGCCGTCGCCTATTTCGAGGTCGTTCCCGAGACCCTCGCGGACCTCCCGGACGTGATCCCCGCCGGGCGCGGCATGGACGACGTCCAGGTCCTGGTCCTGACCCCCGCGGGCCGGACCTGCCTGCCGTGGCAGAGCGGCCAGATCGCGGTCCGTTCGTCCCAGATCGCCCTGGGCTACGCGGGCGACCCGGACCTGACCGCCGCGAAGTTCCGCCCCGACCTGCCGCTCGGCGCCCCGCCGCAGGACCGGGCGCCGACCTATCTGACCGGCGACCTCGGCTTCACGACGCCGGGCCACGGCGTCCGCTACCTCGGCCGCGCCGACGCCCAGGTCAAGATCAACGGCCATCGGATCGAGCTCGACCACGTCACCGCCAAGGCCCGCTCCCAGCCCGGAGTCCGGGACGCGGCCACCGTCGTCGCCGAGGTCGCCGACGCCCCCGCGCTGGCGGTGTTCCTCGTCCCCGACAGCCCGGCGATCCGCTTCGACGCCACGGCGTTCCGCGCCCTGCTGGCCGAGCAGCTGCCGCCCCACATGCTGCCGACCCGCGTCATCACCCTCGCCGAGCTGCCGAGGACCCGCAACCAGAAGGTGGACACCGCCGCCCTGATCGACCGGCTCGCCCCGCGAAGCGAGCGACCGGCGGACGGCCGCGCCCCCGACCTGGTCCGCGACTACCTCCACCGGCTCACCGGCGACCCCGACCCCGATCCGTCGATCCCGCTGAGCGACCTCGGCGTCGACTCCCTGCGCCTCACCGCGCTCCTCGGCCGCCTGTCGGCCTCGGGCATCAGCGCACGAGCGGCGAGCACCGCGATGACCACGTCCCAGCTGGTGGCGGCCATGAGCGCGGACGCGACGGCGCCGGAGGAGCGGGACCGCCGCGAGGAGGTGGACGTCCGCGGCCTCCTGGGCCCGGTGACGGCCTCGACCGAAACCGAGATCGACTTCGGCGGGCGGCGCCTGCACCACCTGTGCTCCAACAGCTACCTGGGCCTTTCCGGCGACCCGCGACTGCGCGCCAGTGCCGCCCGCTTCCTCGCCACGACCCCGTCCCTGGGCCCCCACGGATCACCCGAGCTCAACAGCCACACCGACACCCACCAGCGCCTGGCCCGCGCGCTCCGCGCCCTGTTCGCCTGCGAGGCCGTGACCCTGTACAGCTCGGCCTTCCTCGCCAACCTCGCCGCCCTGCCGGCCATCGCGGGCCCCGGCGACACCCTCTTCCTCGACGAACGCTGCCACCGGTCACTGCGCGACGGAGCGGTCCTGTCCGGAGCCGCCCTGGAGGTCTACCGGCACAACGACCCCGACCATCTCCACACCCTGCTCGGCACCGCACCGACCGGCGGCCGACGAGTGATCGTCACCGAAGGCGTCTTCAGCGTGGACGGCGACATCGCCGACCTTCCCGGCCTGGCCGCCCGAGCCCGCGACCACGACGCGCTCCTCTACGTGGACGAGGCGTCCTCCGTCGGGCAGATCGGCGACGGCCGGGGCCTCGAAGCCCACCACGCCATGCCCGCGACCATCGACGTCCGGGTCGGATCCCTGGGCAAGGCCCTGGTCGGCGGCGGCGGCTTCGTGGCGGCCACCGCCGGGTTCGCCGACCGTCTCCGCCGCAGGGGCACCTACTCCACCGCCCTGTCCCCGCCGGCCGCGCACCTGGCCGCCGACGCCCTCGACCTCCTGCGCGACTCCGGCCCCGCCCTGACCGCACGGCTCCACCACAACCGGACCGTCTGGGCCGGGGCCCTCACCGACGCCGGACTCGACGTCGGCGCGTCCACGACCGCGATCGTCCCGCTGCTGCTGCCGATCGAACCGGCCCGCGCCTTCCACGCCGCCCTCGACGCCGGTGTCCTCGCCCTCCCGCTGGACTCCGAGGACCCGGCCCGCCGGGGCCTGCGCACCACGGTCACCGCGGCCCACGACCCCGCCCATCTCGCCGATCTCGCCGCCCGCCTCGGCCGAGCTCTCCGCCCCCTGACACCCCCGTGAGGACGCCCATGCCCCCTTCCGACGCCATCTTCGCCGTGACCGGCGGAACCCGCGGCATCGGCGCGGCCACCGTCGACCAGCTCGCCGCCGACCACCCGGCCGCGCGGATCGTCTTCTGCGGCCGCGACCGGGCGGCCGGAACCGCCCTGGCCGACAAGCTCGGCCCCACCGTCGAGTTCGTCCCCGCCGACGTCACCGACCCCGGCCAGGTCGCCGCCTTCTTCGCCGCGGTCGCCGCGCGCGGCCGCCTGACGGGCGCGTTCAACTGCGCGGGCGTGCTGGGCACCGACACGACGCTGCGCGGCAACACCTTCCACACCGCCGACCCGGCCGGATTCGCGCACGTCATGGCGGTCAACGTGTTCGGGCTGGCCGACTGCCTGCGGCACGAGCTGCGCCTGTTCACCGAGCAGGGCGGCGGGGGAGCGATCGTCAACATGGCGAGCGTCGCCGGGTTGCGCGCCGCCGACAGCCTGTCGGTCTCCTACACCGCCTCCAAGCACGCCGTGGTCGGCATGACCCGCGCGCTGGCCGCCGAGTACGCGCCGCACGGCCTCCGGATCAACGCGGTCTGCCCGGGCGTGATCGCCACCGACATCATCGAGGGCCTGCACGAGCCGCTGCTGGCCCAGTTGCGCGCCAAGAACCCCGGTGCCCGCATCGGCGCCGCGAGCGAGGTCGCGACCACCGTGGCCTTCCTGCTGTCCGAGGGCGCGTCCTATGTCTCCGGCACGACGCTGACCGTCGACGCCGGGGGACTGTACGGCGCCCTGTGATCCATGCCCCGCCCACCGGAGACGAGGACCACCCATGGCACAGAACCTGCACGCGCTACGCGAGTTCTACACGACGCCCCGCACCGGCGAATCCGAGACGATCTACACCATCTGGGAGCGCGGTGACGCGTTCAACGACTCGGTCACTCCCTCGACCTACGTCCCGGAGTACCGCTCGCACATCCTGCTGAAGTTCCTGTCGCTCACCGAGCCCGGCCACCGCGTCTTCTCCCTGGGATGCGGCAACGCCGCCGTCGAGGCCGCGCTCGTCAGCCAGGGCCGCGAGGTCACCGCCATCGACGTGCTCGGCGAGGCGGTCGCCCTGGCGCGGGGCAAGGGCGTGGACGCCACGACCACCGACTTCTTCGCGCTGACCCCCGCCGACCTCGACGGCTACACCGCCGTCTACGCCGACGGCTTCCTCGGGCACCTGTTCGACGCCGAGGAGGAGATCGGCCCGACCCTCCGCAAGCTCACGGAGCTGAACCTGGACCGGGGCACCCTGCTGGTGTTCTCCAACGACGCCCCGCCGGACCCGCGCGCCCGGTACGCCGCCCACGAACACGTGGCGGACTTCTGGTACCTGTCCAAGGACTACCTGGCCCACCGCCTCGCCGCCGCGGGCTTCGACCCGGTGGAGAGCTACTACTTCCCCTACGTGCGGCCGATCAGCGGCCTGCGCAACCGGACGATCTGCATCGCGAGGGTGCCCTGATGGTGATGGAATCCGCCGAGATCGACGACCTCTTCGAGCGCCGCGCCGCGCTCACCGCCGACGAGTGGGCGGCCGCGGCGGCCCCGATCGAGGAGGCGTTGAATCAGCTCGACGCCGGAAAGCTCCGCGCCGCCCATCCGGTGGGCGACGCGTGGGTGGTCGACACCCGCGTCCAGAAGCTGATCCTGCTGTCGTTCCGCACCCGGCGCAACACGTTGATCGACCCCGGCCCCGGCCTGCCGCACGCCTACGACAAGATGCCGCTGAAGTTCGACTCCTGGACGGCCGCCGACTTCGAGGCGGCCCGGCTGCGGGTGGTGCCGGGGGCGGTGGTGCGCCACGGCGTCCACCTGGGCCCGGACGTCGTGCTCATGCCGTCTTTCCTCAACATCGGCGCCCACATCGGCGCGCAGACCATGATCGACACCTGGGCCACCGTCGGGTCCTGCGCCCAGGTCGGACGCCGCTGCCACATCTCCGGCGGCGTCGGCCTGGGCGGGGTCCTCGAACCGCTCGGCGAGGCCCCGGTGATCATCGAGGACGACGTGTTCGTCGGCGCCCGCAGCGAGATCGCCGAGGGGGTGCGCGTCCGCAGGGGCGCGGTGATCGGCATGGGCGTGTACCTCAACCGCTCCACCCCCATCGTGGACCGGCACAGCGGTGAGACCTTCCGGGGCGAGGTCCCCGAGAACGCCGTCGTCGTCTCCGGCGGCCGGCCCGACCCGACGGGCACGACCCTGTACACGGCGGTGATCGCGAAATACGCCGACGAGCAGACCCGCGGCAAGACCGCGCTGAACGACCTCGCCCGCTACTGACCGTCAGAAGGGAACGTGAACGTGCTCTACGCCTTCGGTTTCGAGACACTGGCCCTGCTGGTCAGCGACCTGTACTTCGTGAATCACGCGGGAGCGAAGGGGCATGACGGCCCGGAGCACGGAGTCCGGCTGGAGCTGCGCCGGCTCGAGGCGGGCGACCTCAGGGGAACGATCTATTCGGCCCGCCCGATCAGCGTCGCCGAACCGATCTGGCGGGTGGACCTGCTCGAATCGGTGGACGGCCCGCCGGCCGCCTTCGACCGGGTCCACCATCATCCGTTCTTCGACGGCTGGAACGACTGCGACCGGGTCTTCGACCCCGACCTGTCGGCCGACCCGTTCGGCTGGCTGGAACGGCAGCTCCTGGACCTGCCCGGCGTGCTGGCCCGCGCCGGGGTCGAGGCGGACGCCCTCGGCCCCGGCGACCTGGTGGAGCTGCCGCGCGCCGCAGGGGAGATCGTCGACGCCGCCCGGCGCCTCTTCGACCGGGTGCTCGCCGGTGAACTGGGCCGCGCCCCGGACGGCCCCGCCCAGGAATTCGTCCGCGCGGGCTGGCTCTGACCGGTGAGCGACACCGAGCTCCTCCACGCGGCCCACGCCCTCCAGCCGACCATGCTGCGCCGCCTGGAGCGGCTGGTCGGCTGCGAGTCCCCGTCGGACTCACCCGACGCCCTCCGCTCCTGCGCCGCCCTGCTGGCCCCCTGGCTGGAGGCGGCCCTCGACCGGCCGGTCGACCGGGTCCAGACCGGTGACCGCGTCCACCTGCTGGCGGCTGCGCGGGAGCCGAGGATCCTGCTGCTGGGCCACTTCGACACCGTGTGGCCGCTCGGCACCCTCGCCGGATGGCCGTTCTCGATCACCGATGACGTCGCCGTGGGCCCCGGCGTCTTCGACATGAAGGCCGGGATCGTGCAACTGCTCGCGGCGTTGGAGCTGGTGCGGGACTCCTCCCACGTCAGCGTCCTGCTGACCAGCGACGAGGAGATCGGCTCGGCGACCTCACGCCCTTTGATCGAGGACCAGGCCCGGCGGGCCGGGGGAGTGCTGGTCTGCGAGCCCAGCGGGGACGGCGGCGCTCCGAAGATCGCCCGTAAGGGCATCGCCGGTTACCGGGTCGAGGTCCGGGGGAAGGCCGCGCACGCGGGTCTCGAACCGGAGTCGGGCGTGAACGCGGGCGTCGAACTGGCCCACCAGATCCTGGCGATCGCGAGCCTGTCCGGGCCCGACACGACGGTGATCCCCACGGTCCTGGCGGGCGGCACCACCACCAACACGGTGCCCGAGCTCGCCCATGTCCGGGTCGAGGCCCGCTCGTGGACGGTCGAGGCCCTGGCGGAGGTCGATCGGGCCCTGTCCGCCCTCACCCCGCGCCTTCCGGGCGCGCGGATCACCGTGACGGGCGGGATTCGCCGCCCCCCGTTCGAGCGGCACGCCGCCCTGGCCCTGCTGGCCAGGGCCGAACACGCCGCCGCCACGCTGGGCCTCGAACTGGCCGCCCCGGTCAGTTCGGGCGGGGTCTCGGACGGGAACCTGACCGCGGCCCTCGGCGTGCCGACCCTGGACGGTCTGGGCGCGGTCGGCGGCCACGCCCACGGCCGGGGCGAACACGTCCGCATCTCGACCCTGCCCGAGCGCGCGGCCCTGCTGGCCGCCCTCCTCGCCGAGCTGCGATGAGCGAGGTGAAGCGCGTCCTGATCCTGGGCGGCTCCTGGTTCCTGGGCAGGGCCATCGCGGCGGCCGCGGTCGCGGCGGGAGCCCACGTCACCGTCTTCCGCCGGGGCGTCACCGGCACCGACGCCGCGGGCGTCACCCCCGTGACGGGCGACCGGGCCGACCCCGACGACCTGGCGAGGCTCGTCCGCTCGGGCCCCTGGGACGCCGTCATCGACACCTCCAGCTACCTCCCGGCCGAGACGCTCTGCCTGGCCCGCGCCCTGGAACCGGTGGTCGCCCACTATGTCCTGGTCTCGACCGTGGCCGTCTACGCGGGCTGGCCCCACGAACCCCTCACCGAGGCTTCCCCCGTGCTCGCCTGCCCGTCGGACGCCAACCGCCCGCTCGCTTACGGCGAGGCCAAGGCGGGCTGCGAACGAGCGGTCACCCGGACCTTCGGCCCGGACCGCACCACGATCCTCCGCCCGGGCGTCATCCTCGGCCCCCTCGAATACGTGGGCCGCCTCGCCTGGTGGCTGCGCCGCATGCGCCGCGGCGGCCGCGTCCTGGCCCCCGGCCCCCCGACCCGCACCATCCAGCCGGTGGACGTCCGGGACGTCGCCGCCTTCGCCCTCCACACCGCCGCGACCCCCGGAACCTGGAACCTCACGTCCCCCGGCCACGACACCATGCACGACCTCCTCACCTCCTGCAACCAGGTCGCCGCCGCCGGCACCGCCCACCTCGAATGGATCACCGACGAGTCCTGGCTCCAGAGCCACCAGATCTCCGACTGGAAGCAACTCCCCCTGTGGCGCCCCGCCCGGGGCACCTGGGCGGTCGACTCCCACTCCGCCCGCACCGCGGGCTTCCACACCCGCCCCCTGACCGCGACCATCACCGACACCTGGCACTGGCTGACCACCGGCGGAGCCCCGATCACCCACCCCCGAGCCACCGAACTGGGCATTCCCCCCTCCCAAGAAGAGGCCGTCCTCCGCGCCTGGGACGCCCACCGGTCCCGCCCGATCCGCAGCTGAGGAAGCGTGCGACGCGCGATGGATTCTGATGACGTCGAGCATTTCCTCGGGACGACGGACGCCGCTGAGCCGATTCCCTCTTGGTCTCACTGGGGCCGGCCTGGTCGCGGATCGCAAGGCCTACCTCATCCCGGACGGCACACCCGTGGCATTCAGCTCCCCACCGGCCCGCACGGCGAGCCGATCCGGACCTCACCGCTGCTGCCGGGCCCGCCCCACGACCTGACCGCCGCCCGCGACCACGCCATCAACACCGGCCCGACCACCTGCCACGCCGACAAGGGCTACCTCGGCACAGGCGCCGCGACCGGCACCCCCTGCGAGCACAACAAGCCGTTCAACCGGCACCACGCCAACATCCGCGTTCTGAACGAACCAGGCGCCACGACCGTCAAGCAATGCCACATCCAGCGCAAGACCCGCCGCTCAACCAACCACCTCACCGCCATCGTGGCGACCATCCCCACCCTTCACCACCAGGCCAGCTGAGGATGGAATGAGCTCAGTGGGGAGACGACGGCTGCGAACCCCGCCGGGACATCGGTTCGACCAAGCGCGACCACGCGCTACATGGCCGGCGGCTCCTCCGGCCGCTCCAGTCTCTGCCGCCAGAACTCCACCTGCGGGCGAAACAGAAACCGGATCAACCCACACGAGCAGAGCCAAGGCGTCGCCATGATGGCCGGTGCGCCTGTGAGGTCTCACCTCACGCTCAACGAGGCCGACGCCTTGACCGAACCCGTCCGCAGCGGATCGGGGTGATAGGCGAACCGGGGAAGGTCGTCGGGCTGGGCAGGCATGCTTTTATTTTGTCATTTTTCCTGGTCAGAGCAGGTTGCTGGGGGGTTGTCGTGTCGGTACGCCCTGCGTTGTGGTCCGCTCCGCTTCTCGTGGTGCCATGCTTCGTCGATGAGTCCGCTGAGGTTGATCGAAACCACGCCCGGGGCGTTCTCGCTGCTCTTGGGGGCAGGGGAGACGCAAGTAGACGAAGTCATCGAGGATCTCGGCCACGAGCCGAACGGTTACTTCTGGGACGGCATCGCGCAGTTTCTCGTGGCCACAGAGGCTTCGGCTCTCGAAGGACGGTTTTCCTATGACTCGGAAGGAGGCATGTTCTGCGCGTACGGCAAGGACCGGACCGCGCTCCAGGAACTGGCCGCTTTGATGGGCGCCGTCGCCACGGACGAGGATCGGCTGCGAAAGCTCGTCGAGTCGGCTGTGGCCAGTGGTTTTGAGTTCGACGACTGAGCAGGCGTAGTCGCCCGGCGGCGATTGCGGAGGAGCCGCCTGGCTCACGTCGGTCTCGTGGCTCTGCGGATTGCGGCCAAGAGAGCGAAGAACGCGTGGCCGGTGTCCACGGTCATTCGGAGGCCGGAGCAAAACGGTCGGCGAACGCGGCCCGGTTGGCAGAGTCGGGTGAACGGTCCCAGACCGCGAAGACCACCCGCTCGAACACCGTCGAGAACGCACCGCCCGCCGTGAGGTGGGATCGGAACGCCTCGGCGACCTCGTTCGGGTCGTTACGGAACACCCCACATCCCCAAGCACCGAGCACCAGGTGGCGCGCCCCGTGGTGGGCCGCCACGGCCAGTACCCGTTCGGCGCGCTGGTGGAGGACGCGCGGGATCTGGGTCCGCACGCTCGGGTCGCGGCGCAGCGCCTCCCCCGCGTTCGGTGCGGGAGAGGTCAGGAACGAGACGCGGTACGGCTCGGCCAGCAACCGGCCGTCGTCGCCGCGGTGCACGGGAACGTCCGGCGACCAGATGACGCGGTGACTGTAGAGAAGGTCGGGGGAGTCACGGTGGGCGGTGTAGTAGTCGGGAGCCTGCAGCAGGCAGGGATACAGAAGGGCGTTGCGGCACAGGTCCTCTTCTTGGGACTTGGCGCCGCCGAGGTAACCGCCTCCGGGATTGCGGGCGGAGGCGAAGTTCAGAACGGCGATCCGGTCGGCTCCGGCGAGATGGAGCCGTCGCGCGGCCTGGAGGCTGTCCTCGGCGGTCACCTCGAACGACGTCCGGTGCCCTGTCGCCGCAGGAGGCACATCGATCAGTCCGGAAGGCGGATGGCTCACGGTGCCCGAGATCGCCGCCTCCAGCGCCGGGCCAACGACGACTGTCGCGCCATCATCGGTCGTGTACTCGCCGTCGGCGACGATCTGTTCGTTGGCGGCCGCGATCCCGCGCAGTCTTTTGCTCACGCGGCCACATGCTAGGCCGCGACCGCCCCAGGAGCCCAACGCTTTCTTCGCCGAGCACCGGCCCGCTCGCTGGCAATGCGCTTCGGTTTTCGGATACGGATCCCGATGGCAGATAGCCGGACAGGTCTTGGTGTACGCCCGTGTGCCGAGGCTCGCCCAGAACCCGCGATTCCACGGCCTGGAACGCGCTCAGGAACGGTCGGTGGCGCGGCGGCGCAGCGCGTGAGCCTCTGCGGAGCGGCCGGTGCGCTCCAGGAGGTCGGCCAGGTTGAACATGATGTCGGTGTTGGCCTCGTAGTTGTCGTCCTCTTCGGATTCCCCGCGCTCGGCCATCTCCGTCAGAGCCGTCCGGTACCACATCTCCGCCTCGTCCTGGCGGCCTGTCCTTTCCAGCAACAGGGCCAGGCGGTTGCGGGTGGCCGGAAAGTAGTCGCACGTCGTGGCCTGCCGATACCAGCGCTCCGCCTCTTCCAGCTTTCCGTCCTCCTCCAGGAAAATACCCAGGTTGTAGGAGGCGGTGGCCTGGTAGCCCTCTTCGGCGGCACGGCGCATCCACGCGATGGCCTCGGTGCGGTCGACGTCCTCCAGGCGGAGGGACAGATCGTTCATCGCCAAGGTGTCGCCGCCCTCGGCCGCGACGCGCAGCCAGTGCACGGCCTCCGCGTCGCGGCCGAGGGCTTCGCAGCAATGCCCCAGTTGGAACGCGGCGTGCACATGGCCCGCCTCGGCGGCACGGCGGAGGAGGGGTTCGGCCTCGGCGTACCGCTCGGCGAAGTACAGGGCCTCGCCTTGCTCGTAGACGGTGTCCATGGCCGATGACCCTACGTCGGAGACGTGAGCGCGGCTATGTGTGACCGAGACCGTTCGACCGTCGCGAGATTTCGGTGCTCCGGCTTGCGATCCGCGTGGGGCCGCGCGCGGAATCTCCGGTCACGTCCGTTCGGCCGGCCGGTTCCCGTCAGTCCCCCTGGGACGACGTCGGCCGGACGGACTGCTGGTGCCGGAAGACGTTCAGCGGGTCCCAGCGCTCCTTGACGCGCTGCAGGCGGGGATAGGCGTCCTTGTAGTACAGCTCCGACCACGGCTGGCCGGAGGTGTTCTGGGTGGGGTCGCTCAGGTCGACGTCGCAGTAGTTGATGTAGCAGCCGTCGGTGATGTCGCCGATGACCGGGACGCCGCCGGTGTCGGCGAACGTCGCCCGGTAGGTGTCGCGGATCCACGCCAGGTGCGGCGCCGGATCGCCCGGGTCCTCGTCGCTGGGGCGGTTCCAGTAGACCTGGTACTGCATCTTGAGGATCGAGTCGCGTTGCGGGGCCGCGGTGTCGCGGGGCGGCCGGTTGATCGCCGAGCCGTAGGAGTCGATCTGGATGAGCGCCTGCTTGTTGACGTAGTCGCGGAAGTGCTCGTGGCCCAGGTAGTCCCACATCGCCGAGATCTGCTCGTCGGTGAACGGGCGGCGCATGTAGGCGGACTTGTACTTGCCGCAACGGTTCTCACCGGAGCCGTTCAGCGCCTGGGTGGCGGTGAGCCAGGGCATCAGCCGCGGCGACCAGGCGTCCGGAAAGGCGGAGTGCTCGGCCGCCGAGTAGAGCATGGGGCCCGAATCGGGCACCGCGTCGCTGTCGACGGTCTCCAGGAAGTCGAGCATGGCGGCGGCGCCCTCGTCGTCCTCGTCGTCGCTGTCGGCGTCGACCTGGGCGACCATGGTGATCTCGCCGTTGCTGACGTGGTTGAGCGCCAGCAGCGCGAACAGCCGCCCGGCCGCGGTGCCGGGGTCCTGGTGGGCGGCGAAGTAGTCGCCGTAGGCGCCGATCAGGTGGGCGAAGCCGGCCTCGGTGAAGTCGTTCCACTTCCAGGAACGGGCGGTGAGCAGGACGCGCCGGGGTGGCACGGGCAGGTCGCGGAACCAGAAGCGGGTGACGGCGCCAAAGTTGCCGCCGCCGCCTCCGGTGTGGGCCCACCACAGGTCCCGGCGATCGGGGTCGGGGTCGTCGCGGGTGGCCACGACGAGTTCCACCGTGCGGCGGTCGGTGACGACGGCGACCTCGACGGCGTACAGGTAGTCGACGGTCAGGCCCGCCTGCCGCGACAGCAGCCCGTACCCGCCGCCGGTGATGTGGCCGCCGAGGCCCACCGAGTAGCACGACCCCGCCGGCAGGGTCCGGCCGCTGAGGGGGAACAGGTGGCTGTAGACGTGCCAGTTGGTGGCCCCGGCCTCGACGCACCACGCCTCCATGGCCGGGTCGTAGGAGAAGTCGCACATCGAGCTGAGGTCCAGGATCACCCGGACGTCGTCGCCGCAGACGAAGTCCTCGTAGCAGTGGCCGCCGGAGCGCACGGTGACGCGGGTGCGCTCCGGGTCGGCGCTGGGCTGGTTGACCGCCTCCGACAGGGCGGTGACGACCCCTTCCGCGCTGGTCACCACCCGCACGTACTCCGGTTCGGCGATCCACCGCTGGTTGAACCCCCGGCTGAGCGCCGGATAGCGCTCGTCGCCCGGTGGGACGGTGACGGCGGGGGGTCGTACGGGTCGGGTGCTCATGGTCGCTGGTCTCCTCGGACGTTCCGGTCGAGGCGGGGCACCGGAGATCTGGAGTCGGACCGTCCACCTCGCTGCCATGTCCTTATAGAGATAACCTTCTGTGGTTGCTTCATTGCGGTTGGTAGTAGATCATTGGGAGATATCTACCGGGGGCGGGCCGCTTGGCGCGCGGATGCAGGGCCGCGACGCGCTACCGGCATCCCCGCGCCGTGATGGGACCTTGCTGGAGGAGATGTCGGCGGAAAACGTCACCCCGCGCTCCAGTTCAGCCTCTGGGAACGCATCGCTCTCGACTTCCGCACCGTGGGCGAGCTGGCGGTTCCGCTGGAGGCGTTGGCGTACCGGCTACGGCTCGACATAGAGCACACCTGGGAGGACGCCGGACCGGTGGAGGTCGCGCTGTTCCGCTTGGCCAAGGCCGACTTTGTGCTCAGTCAGTGAGCGGATGTCCCGGAGACCCGCACCTTCGTCCGGGTCGCCAACGACGTCACGTGACCGCTCGCCGCCCTGGACTTGGAGCGCGCGGCACTCCTGCGGTGCAACGCCGATGAGACTCCATGACAAGCCCTCAGCGAGGCCGGAGCCTCGATGGTCGTGACGCCGCCGGGGCCGCGCCCCTGGAGATCAGGATCGCGGCCCCGGTGTGCTCACTCTTCTCCGGAGCGGCCCCGGCACCGCTGATGCGGCAGGCCCGCTCCGGCGCTCAGCGCGTGGGGGTCGCGCTGGGCGTTCCGTCCGCCGGGACGGCCGGGGGAACCTGGGCTCCCGGGGCCGAGGAGGCGGGCGACCGTTCCTCGGTGGGCTCGGGGCCGACGAACAGCAGCACCTGACCGGCCGCCCACGGGGCGGCGCTGTGGACGTACCAGTTCCCCGGCACCTGCCCCGGGTAGCGGACCAGCGACTGGTTCCCCTCCATGACCCGGTACTCGGGCACGGTGACGCCCCGCTTCTCCAGCTCGGCCAGCACCTGCGACAACGGCCGCTTGCGGTACACCATCCCGTGCATGGCCTCCCCGCGGGCGTTCGCCTGGGCGGTGCTCTGGTACTTCTCGCCCTTGCGCGCCGCGCGGCCGAAGACGACATGGGCGCTGCCCTTGTAGCCGATCCGGATCCGCACTCCGACCGTGCAGTCGTCCCCGCCGCTGGCGACCTCGCAGGCGCCCTTGACCCGGATGTCGGTGAAGTCGCCCGGCCGCGTCCCTTCGCTGGTGTCCTCCATCACGACGGTGCCCACGATCGAGGGCGAGACCGGGACCAGGCTGAGGCCGACGTTCAGACCGTGCTTGGCGAACTCCTCCTTGTACCGCTTGGGGTCGGCGTACGGGTCGCGGATGCGCACGTCCAGGTAGTCGCCCTTGCGGGTGAAGCTGAGCGCGGAGACCAGCTTGACCTGCCCCTGTGACGCCTGGGGCGGCGTGGGCCGTCCGGGCGTCCCCGAGTCCCCGGGCTGGGCGACGAGCGTCACGGCGACCGCCGCCCCGGCGACCCCCGTGGCCAGCAGCGGCAGCCCGACGGCCCACCGGCGCCGGACCCGCGACCGCGCCGGGACGGCGGACTCGTCGAACGCGGCCGTCGCGGTGGTGATCCGCCTGGCCAGGTCGGCGGCCGTGCCGTCGGTGAGCAGGTCGGCGGCGCGGTCGTCGGTGATCGGGGCGATGCGGCCGAGGAGGGTGTCGGTGTCGTGGTTCATGCGCGTTCTCCGTTGATGATCGCTGCCGGCAGCGCCTGGGCGTGGGGGGTGCGTGCTCCGTGCCGGTCGAGCCCGCGGGCGAAGCGGCGGCGGGCCCGGTGCAGCCGGATCCGCACCGCGTTGCGCGAGCAGCCCAGGACGGTGGCGATCTCGCCGTGGTCCAGGCCCTCCCAGCCGACCAGGGCCAGCAGTTCCCGGTCGTCCTCGGACAGGTCGCCGAACGCCGCCGCGATCGCGGCCGGTTCCCCCTCGGGGCGCGGCACGCGGTGCGCCGCGAGGTCGATCCGCAGTTGCCCGGCCAGGTCGCCGACCAGCGCCGAACGGCGGCGCTCGCCCCGGTGGTGGTTCGCCAGCACGCGGCGGGCGACGCCGTACAACCAGAGCCGGGCCGCCTCGCCGCGCGGCACGTCGTCGAGCTTCCGCCACGCGATCAGGAAGGTCTCGGCGAGGACGTCGGCCGCGTCCTGCGGGTCGGCCGTGCGGCGCAGCGCGTAGCCGAGGATCCTGGCCCGGTGGGCCGCGTAGACCTGCTCGAAACGGCGCTGCCGCTCGTCGGGTGGATGGGAGGGGTCGGGGGTGGCTGACACGCGCTTTCCTCTCGCCGTACGGACTGGATGACCACCACATGTCCGCCGCCGGCCGAGCATTTCACCCTTTCGCGACCTCCGGCCGGTTCAGGGCGTTCGCCTGCCCCTACATGACGAACAGCACGGCTCGACGGAGGATCGCCTTCCGTCGAGCCGTGCTGCCCGGGAACGGTCTCGTGCCCTACCGGTGGGGCGCCCCGATCAGTCCAGCGCCTTCTTCCCGGTGTTGATGTGCGGGTAGTGCAGGTCGAACGCAGGCCGCTCCGAACGGATCCTGGGGATCGCGTTGAAGTTGTGCCGCGGCGGCGGGCAGGAGGTCGCCCACTCCAGCGAGCAGCCGTGCCCCCACGGGTCGTCGACCCCGACCAGCCTGCCCTTCTTGTGGGTGATGTAGACGTTGAAGAGGAAGGGCAGCATCGAGATCCCGAGCAGGAACGAGAAGACCGTGGAGACCTGGTTCAGGCCGAGGAACTCGTCGGGGTAGTCGGCGTAGCGCCGCGGCATGCCGGCCGCGCCCAGCCAGTGCTGCACCAGGAAGGTGCCGTGGAAGCCGATGAACAACATCCAGAAGTGGATCTTGCCGAGGGGCTCGTTCAGCCGCTTGCCGGTGAACTTCGGCCACCAGAAGTAGAAACCGGCGAACATCGCGAACACCACGGTGCCGAAGACCGTGTAGTGGAAGTGCGCCACCACGAAGTAGGAGTCGGAGAGGTGGAAGTCCATCGGCGGCGAGGCCAGGATGACGCCGGTCAGGCCGCCGAACAGGAAGGTGACCAGGAAGCCGATGGACCACAGCATCGGTGTCTCGAACGTCAACTGCCCCCGCCACATCGTGCCCGTCCAGTTGAAGAACTTCACGCCCGTGGGCACGGCGATGAGCAGTGACATGAACGAGAAGAACGGCAGCAGCACCCGCCCGGTCACGAACATGTGGTGCGCCCACACGGTGACCGACAGCCCCGAGATGCTGATGGTGGCGAACACCAGGCCCACGTAGCCGAAGATCGGCTTGCGGCTGAACACCGGGAGGATCTCGGTCACGATGCCGAAGAAGGGCAACGCGATGATGTACACCTCCGGATGCCCGAAGAACCAGAACAGGTGCTGCCACAGCAGCGCCCCGCCCGTCGCGCCGTCGTAGATGTGCGCGCCGAACTTGCGGTCGGCCTCCAGGGCGAGCAGCGCGGCGGCCAGCACCGGGAAGGCCAGCAGCACCAGGATCGAGGTGAGCAGGATGTTCCAGGTGAAGATCGGCATCCGGAACATGGTCATGCCCGGCGCGCGCATGCACAGGATCGTGGTGATGAAGTTGACCGACCCCATGATGGTGCCGAAGCCCGACATGGCCAGGCCCATCACCCACATGTCACCGCCGATGTTCGGCGAGCGGACCGCGTCCGACAGCGGGGCGTAGGCGGTCCACCCGAAGGCCGCGGCGCCGTTCGGGGTGAGGAAGCCCACGACCGCGATCAGGCTGCCGAACAGGTAGAGCCAGTAGGCCAGCATGTTCATGCGCGGGAACGCCACGTCCGGCGCGCCGATCTGCAGCGGCATGATCACGTTGGCGAAGCCCGCGAACAGCGGGGTCGCGAACATCAGCAGCATCACCGTGCCGTGCATGGTGAACGCCTGGTTGAACTGCTCGTTGTTGATCATCTGCAGACCGGTCTCGAACAACTCGGCCCGGATGGTCAGCGCCAGCACTCCGCCGAACAGGAAGAAGATGAACGAGGTGGCCAGGTACAGGTAGCCGATCTTCTTGTGGTCGGTGGAGGACAACCAGTCGGCGACCAGACGCCCCTTGCTGGTCCGCGGGGCCGCGACCGGCGCGGTGACGGCGGGTTGTGTGGTGGTCATCGGTGTCTGCCATCCCCGTTGGAGTCGGTCTGCGGTGCTGCGATGGCGAACAGGCGGCGCCGCCGGCGTCCCGGCCTGTTGCCCCGAGGGCGGGAAACGGCGACCGAGACCGCGTGAGGACGCGGTTCAGTCGATCACAGTTCTCATCATTCTTACTGGAGTACTAACCGAGGGAAGCGGACGCACAACACCGCACCAAGTAAACGATCTCAATCGATTGGGCATGTTTTCCCGGGGTGTGCGAGGGATGCTGGTCTCGGCATTTCGCGGCCAAGGGCTTATATGTCCTATTGCAGACCTTTTGCGGCAATAGAGGGCTTTATTGCTCTTCCTGGGCCCGTCGGTCACCGGGACCGTTCGACGTCGGGCCGCGCCGGCGGCAAATCTATTAGCGCTGTTATATTAGCGCTGTGACATCTACCGACCCCACGGCCTCGCCCGGCCGGTGGCATGCGCTGTACGCCCTGCTGGCCCGCATGGACGGCCAGATCGAGTCCCTGTACGCCGAACGCGGCGTCGCAGGGGTGCGGCCCCGGTTCGCCTACCCCCTGATCCGGCTGGCGCACACCGGCCCGCTGACGATCCGCGAGCTGGCGCGATCCCTGGACCGCTCGCACTCGGCGATGAGCCAGACGGTCTCGGCGATGCGCCGCGAAGGACTGGTCGATGCCGGGCCCGGCGCCGACGCCCGCACGCGGCGCATCACGCTGACCGACCGCGGCCGCGCCCTCGTCCCCTTCCTGGAGGCCGAGTGGCGCGCGACCGAAGCCGCCGTCGCCGAACTCGACGACGAGGTCTCCCACCCGCTCAGCGCCGTCGTCGCCGAGCTGGAACGCGCCCTGGCGCGGCGGCCCATGAAAGAGCGCGTCCTCTCCCACCTCGACGGACCGCCCACCGTTCCGGCGCCCCCCGCGCCGGCGGAGCGGGAGCCGTGACCTGGCGCGAACGGCTGGTGGACGTCCGCCCGCTCAGCGGCGGCAAGCCGTTCCGCGATCTGTGGATCGGCTCCTCGCTCGCCTCGATCGGCCAGCAGATCGCCGTCGTCGCCGTCCTGCTGCAGGTCTGGGAACTGACCCGCAGCACGGTGTGGACCGGGGCGATCGGTCTCGCCACGGGGGTGCCGATGCTCGTCTTCGGCCTGGTCGGCGGAGCGCTGGCCGACGCGGTCGACCGCCGGAGCCTCGTCCGCGCCACCACCGCCGGCCAGGTCCTCGCGGCCGCGGGCCTCGTGGCGCAGGCCGCGGCGGGCAACCGGTCGGTCGCGGTGCTGCTCGCCCTGGTCGCCGTCCGGTCCGGCTGCGGGGCGCTCGGAGCGCCGGCCCTGCGCACCTTCCCCGTCCGGCTGCTCCCCGCCGACCAGGTCGCCGCCGGGCTCGCCCTGCAGAACATCGCCTTCCAGGCGGCCATGCTGGTCGGCCCCGCCCTCGCCGGCGTGCTGCTCGCGCAGTGGGGGTATCCCAGCGCGTACGTGGTCCAGGTCCTGGCCGGGATCGCATCGCTGATCGCGGTGATCCGGCTGCCCCCGATGCCCGTCCCGCGTACCGACGGCGACCACCGTGCACGCCGGCGCCGAGGGCCCGCGCGAGGGGGCTGGCGGATCGTCCTCCAGAGCCCCGTCCTGTGGGGCTCCTTCGCCATCGACCTCGCCGCCACCGTCCTGGCCATGCCGATCGCGCTCTTCCCGCTGATCAACGAGGTCCGCTTCGGGGGCGATCCCCGGACGCTCGGGCTCTTCCTGTCCGCGATCGCGGTCGGCGGGCTCGGCGCCGGCCTGCTGTCCGGAACCGTCACCCGGCTCCGCCGGAGCGCCCTCGTCCAGATCGTCGCGGCCGCGATCTGGGGCCTCGCCCTCACCGGGCTCGGCCTGGCCGAACCCCTCTGGCTCGCCCTGGCCTGCCTGGCGGTGGCCGGTGCGGCCGACACCGTCGCGGTGGTCACCCGGGGCGCGCTGGTCCAGCTCGAAACGCCCGACCGCTACCGGGGACGGGTCTCCTCCGTCGAGCACGTCATCGGCATCGCCGGTCCCGAGCTCGGGAACTTCCGCGGCGGGCTGCTCGCGTCCTTCACCTCCGCGCCCGCGGCCCTCCTGGTGGGCGGCCTCGCGGCCGCCGCCACGGTCGTCTCCATCGGCGTCGTCAACCGGCCCCTGCGCGAGCACCGGGTCTCGACGGACCGCGAGGACGCGCGGCCGGCCCGAGCGGCGGCCCGGTGAGGCGGGCGGTCGTTCGCTCCGGGTGCACCGGCGCCTCCTCGCCGGGGCCGGCGAGGAGGCGGCCCGTTGCGTCAGGCCGGTGCGTCCGCCGCCTTCACCGCCACCTGCGGACGGCGCCGGGAGAGGTTCCGGTCGAGCAGGACGGCCGGCACGACGGCCGCCGCCAGGACCGCGCCGATCCACGCGACCGAGACGAGGCCCGCACCGGCGTTCAGCGCGGCCCCGGCGAGCGCGGGGACGAGGCTGATGCCGAGCTGGAACGCCGAGACGGTGGTCGCGCCGACCGTGGTCGCGGTCCGGGACGGACGGGCTGTAGCCGAACAGAGTGCTCTCCGCCGGATGCTCCGCCAGAGCGCCCCCGCACGTGACCTCGCCCGCCAGAACGGAAATAGCCGGCGGAAGATCAATTTCGCCAGGCGAAACGTGCGTTCAATGCCATGTCGAAAACGCGATCCGCAAGATGCGAGACCGTTTGATTAATGGATTGCAATTCATCGGTTCGGCGCGCGCATGTATCGTCGGTCACCTCTTCTGTGATCTTTGAGTTCACTGCATGGAAGTTTGCCGAAAAGGTGATGGGGGAAAACTTCAGGGTGTTCTGTCCGAGAGCATTCGAGCACACTGTGCAACGTCCTTGTCTCGCCTTGGTCGGAATGACGGCGCCATGATTTTTGCGACAGATGGCGAACTTATATCGGTCTCATTGGACTGCACGCTGGCAGAACCAGCTGCTTTTTGTGCGGGCCGGAGTATTACTCGTCAGGGCAACGATGAAAACGGAGCGCTCGGAGTGACAGTTGCTGATACTCGTGGACCATGCCGTCTCCCCCTCCGTGCGTTCCCTCATGAACGGGGAGGGTGTTTGCTGCCACCCCGTGCTCCCGGGCCCGCCGCGCATCGCGGCGCTCACGCGTTACCGTCCTGACGCGCTCCTCACTTGGAGCGAGCTCGATTCCGCCGAGAGGGAGGCCTGGCAGACGACGGTGAAAGGGGGGCCGCGCGTGGTGGCGCTGCTGTGCGGCGGACCGGTTCCGCGCGAGGATGTCGCGGAGCCGATCGTGCACCACCTGCCCGTCGGCGACGCTCTGCCTTTCGAGCTCTATGCCCGGGCCCTTGCCGTGGCGGAGCACAGCTGGTTCTCGGCGACGGCCGGGGCCGCTGTCGCCGCCGAACTCGCCGCCGCCAAGCACGGCCGATCGTCCGTTGTGCTGATCGGAGCCGGCGTCGTGAATCTGATCACCGCGCTGCGCCTGGTGCGGGACGGTCACGAGGTCACCGTCTACGACGCCTGCCCCGGTCCCAAGGACGACGCGCCCTGGGAGGCGCGCGGATGCAGCTGGGGCGGTGGCGACGGAAGGATGTTCACCCTCACCGAGGCCGACGGCTATCACGGGAACACAGCGCTGGGCCCGGTCCCTTTCACTCGCCCCCTGAAGGAGCGGGGCTGGTGCGTGGCGCCGCCGGGCGCCATAGAGCAAAAAGAGCTGTCCTGGGTTCTGGACAACCACCGGATTCCGAAATGGCTCGCCGATTCGTTCACCGCTGACGTGCTGTCGTTCAACCACCTTGCCAAGGACCTCTGGGAAGACCTGATCTCCGACGAAGCCGAACTTTTTCGAGAGGTGGGCCTCCGCGAGGGGATCCTCCGTCTCTACACCGATCGAGAGAGGCTGCAGGACCAGATCATCCGTCAACGGCGACTGGGTGCCGCGCGTCACGAACTGACCTCCTCGCAAGTGGCCGCCTCCCATCCGGCCCTTTCCACCGCACATGCGAACGGCGTCCTCGCCGGAGGAATCGAGGTCGTCGGCTTCACCGTCCAGATCCACGCGTTCCTCGCCCGGCTGGTCGACGTCCTGGAGAGGTTGGGGGCGCTGTTTCACTGGGGACGCCCCGTCGAAGGCACGGCGTGTGAAAGGAACGGGCTGCGCAGCGCCGGCGAAATCGTCCTAGGCGACCACTACATCGTCTCGCCGGGGGCGTACGGCGGTGAACTGCTGCGCGGCACCGCTGCGTACGACCAGATCCACGGTGTGCTGGGCAGTTGGCTCACCCTCCCCAACGTTCACCCGGAGCTGCAGAGCTCCGTCAAGATCAGCAGAACGGGACATCTGACGGAGGACGCCAACGTCACCGTGACGACGGACCCGCACGGGAACTCATACCTGGTGGTGGGGTCCGGCTACGGCTGGACGGGCGCCGACCCGCGGAACATCGACCCCGACCAACTCGATTCACTGCACGCCGCCGTCGAGGACACCGCGGCGACGTTCTTTCCCGAGGCGTTCGAGCGGGCGCGGGACACGGGGCTGCTCCAGGCGAGCAGAAGGCATTGCGTGCGGCCTTGGACGGCGTCGAGTCTGCCCCTTCTGGAAGTCGTCCGCAACGGCGACGGCGGGCTTGTCGTGGTGACGGGCGGACACAACACCGGTGGGTTCGCGCAGGCACCGGTGGTCGCCGAGGCGGTGGCGGCCGCCCTGCGGGGCGAAGAGCATCCGATGCAGGTGCTCTACCGGCCGGACCGGCTACAGAGGTTTTACCGACACGGATAAGGAGGGGTGCGATGCCGCGCAAGGAGTGGCAGGAGCGCGCCAGCAAGTTCGGACAGGGCGCAAAGATCTACGACAAGACCAGGCCCGGTTACCCTCTCGACGGCATCCGCTGGACGCTGGGTGAAAAGCCGCGCACAGTGCTGGATCTGGGTGCGGGTACCGGCATCCTGACCCGGCTTCTTCTCGATGAGGGTCATCACGTCACGGCGGCCGAGCCCGATGAGGCCATGCGCGAGCTGATCGGAGCCTCCTCCGCCGCGCTGAGCGTGCTGCCCAGCGCCGCAGAGAAGATCGACCTGCCGGACGGCAGCGTGGACGTCGTCCTCGCCAGCCACGCCTACCACTGGTTCGACCCGGAGCCGGCGCATGCGGAGATCGCACGCGTCCTGCGGCCCGGCGGCCTGTTCGCCGCCCTCTGGAATCTCCGTGACGAGGACGTCGCGTGGTCGGCGGAACTGAGCCGGATCCTCAGCGACGAGGACGCCGGCACCGACCCCGAGACCCCTGCCGCGATCATGCTGCACGGCGCCCTGGGCGCGCTGCGCTCCGGAGAGAAGGACCGGCTGACCGGCTGGCTGCGCCGGCCCACGTTCGGTCCGCGGTTCAGCGCCATCGAGCAGGCGTTCTTCCCGCACACGGAGACGACCACCGCCGAGTCCCTGCTCGAACTCATCACCTCGCGCTCCTACTACCTGAATTCCCCGCCCGAACGCCGCGAAGAGATCGAAGAGCAGGTCAAGCAACTCACCGACACGCATCCGGATCTCGCAGGCCGGGAGGAATTCGAGCTACCGTACGTGACGGTCGTCTTCAAGGCCGTTCGACCGGCCTAATCGCACACCAGCTCGGCAATGGGGTCAATATGCTCGTACCCGTCGAACCGTCCACCCATCGAACACGGGATGGCGCGGACATTCGCTGGGCGGGGTTCTTCACCGGTCACCGCGTCATGAACGAGTCGGATGTCGCCGCGTTGGCCCCACGACTGCTCGGCATCGACGCCTCCGCCGTTCCGGAAGCGGCGGAGAAAAAACTCATCTCCCATTACGCGTCCGCAAACGGAGAGTGCCCGGCGCTGCTCCTGCATTCGGCCACCGCGACACTGCGGGCGTTCGACGGCGACTTGGCCGAGGTGGCAGCCGGTCGCCGCCCCCACGACGTGGCCACCTATGTCGAGGCCCGGTCCGCCTTCCTCGGCACGGCGAACGATCTCTCGGTCGGACGCACCGCGCCGTGGCGAGAAGCGGTCACGCTCTGGGGAGTGCCCTTCGTCGACATCGGCGACCGGAGCCACTACTACCTGAGCCAGGCGCTCCTCGCCCTGGCCCATGCGCACGAAATGGGAACCGACACTCCACTCGACCAGGTCATCGGATGGTTGCGCGCGAACCCCGACGCCGTGATCCGGGTGTACGCGTTGGACCTGGAAATGCAGATCTTCCTGCTGTGGCTGATGGACAGGGCGGGACTCGCCCGACTGAGCACCGACGCGAACAAGCCGGTGGTCAGTCAAAGGTGGAACCGGAAGCGGCACGTCCATCCGACCGTCGCGGCGGCCCGCAGCATGGAGAGTCCGGACGACGACGCCGAGTCGCTGCTCGAACGTGAGCAGTCGCTCAGCGAGGCCCGTGAGCGTCTCGGCCTGCGACTGCCCGTACTGCCGGGGTACACGGTGCTGCGCGCAGAGGCGTCGCCCGATGCTTTCGTCGCCGACGTGCTGGCCGCCGCAGAACTGCTTCGCACCCGATACGGTCTGGACAGGGCCGCGCTCAAGCCGAGCGAGGCGGGAGACGGCGCCCGGATCGTGGGGAACCTCGATCTCGCCGACTCGGAACGCCTGGCGACCGAAGCCCGGGCGGCCTACGCGCACGGCGACGACTACCTGCTCGAGGCATGGGTCGACTTCCTCACGGCGGACCTCGGCGATGCCGCCCTCCCGGTGGTCCCCTCGGGGCATTTCCGCAACGGGTGTGTCGCTGA
This sequence comes from Spirillospora sp. CA-253888, assembly GCA_050936435.1. GTDB lineage: Bacteria > Actinomycetota > Actinomycetes > Streptosporangiales > Streptosporangiaceae > Spirillospora. The sequence continues at coordinate 1,122,097 of JBNJMT010000002.1, read as the reverse complement.
CGGGATCACCCTTCAGACGCTCTCTGGTTACGCCTGGTCCGGAAACGGGTATCTCGACGAACCGGCGTGGACCGACCTTGCTTTGCCGGCCGGTATCTACCGCACGATTCGCGCGTCGCTGGAAGCCGTGCGGGAGGCGTTCCTCGGCCCCCCGAGCGTTCTGGACGGAAGCCACCAGGGCCTGGCCACCGGCGGCATCGACTTCGCCGTGGGCAGGGTCGGCGGACGCTTCGGCGATCGCCTGCTGGTGGGGGCGATCGACTTCAACCTGTCATCGCACGGAGCCGAATACCTCCGGACCTTCCTGGACATCGCGCGCCGGACGGGTGTGACCGACCGGTACGCGACCACCCGCGTCTTCCAGCCCCCGGCGACCCAGACGCTTGCCCATATGGAGGCCGCCACCGCCTCCATGACGCCTCCGAACGGTCTACTACGCGCCATCGCCTGCGTGCCGCGACGGTGGGGAATGGTCGCCGCCACCGGCCCCGACCCGTCCACGGCCTCCCGCCGCGCCGGAGAACTGGTCGCCGTGCTCACCGACCCCGACGGTCCTTACGCCGAGCGCCACGTGCCCGTCCCCTCCCAGGAAGGCGCCGGTGCCGAGGGAACACGGAGCCGAGAACGGAAAACGGTCCGCCCGTAGCTTGAACGCCTCTGAACATGGCGCCGGGCGACAGCGGTCGAGATGCCGGGCCCGGCGGCCGGTTCGGTGAAGGTCCCGCCTTCGGGCAGGTGAACTAGGATCAGCAGCGCCTGGCGGGCGAACGGAAGCCTGCGCCGGGGCGAGCCGCGAGCGGCGCGGTGGTGGCGCAGGACGCCGGTCAGGTGGTCGGGCCGGGGCGCGACCGCTGCGTCGCATACGAGGTCCCTTTTGTAGACCCGGCAGACGGTTCACGCGACCTTGAAGGCACTGAAACCGCGGAAGGCGAGCCCGGGACGGTAGTGGACGTCGACCACCCGCAGCCGTCGGGGGAACGTCTCCAGCAGTGTCTCCAGGAAGATCCGTCCTTCCCAGCGGGCAAGGTGTGAGCCGACGCACAGATGCGCGCCGTGCCCGAACGCCAGATGATGGGCCTCGGGGCGCCGCACGTCGAAGCGGTGGGGATCGGTGAACGCCGCCGGGTCGCGGTTGGCGGCCGCGTGGAACACATAGGCCAGTTGGCCGCGCCGGACCGCACGGCCGCCGACGACGGTGTCCCTTTGGGCGACGCGGGTGTCCAGCAGGGTGGGCGACTCCAACCGCAGCGCCTCGTCCACCGCCCGAGGGGCGAGGCTCAGATCGGTGCGGAGCGCAGCGTCCTGGTCGGGATGGCGGTACAGCAGGTGCACCAGGTTGGCCAGCAGGAACGAGGTGGTCTCCCAGCCCGCCGTCAGCAAGATCATGCTGATGAGGAAGACGACTTCATCGAGGTGCCGGTCCTGCTGATCGCGCAGTTCCGCCACCAGGCCGTCAGGCGCCGCCGTGGTACGCCGCAGATAGTCGCGCAGTTCCGCGATGGCCGCATCGGCGGCGCGCAGCGCCGACGGAGACGGCGCGATCTCATGGCAGGCGGCTATGTCGGCGGCCCACCGCTGCAGTACGCCCGGGTCGGCAGGTTCGAGACCGAGCACGTGGCAGGTCGCCAGCACCGGCAACCGATCGGCCAGGTCGAGGGCGAGGTCGGCATGGGGGAGCCCGGCCCGGAACCGCTCCAGTTCCCTCCGGGTGATCTGCCGCAGCGCCGGACTCCGGCGCTCGACCGCCCGACGGGACAGCGCCGGGATCATGCATTTGCGGTGCCGTTGATGATCAGCGCCGTTCAGGCCCAGCACGGACCCCATGAACGCCACACGACTGCGATGCTCACGCCATCCGGGCAGGCGGGCATCCGACCACGGGGCGTCGATGACGCCCCAGTCCGGACTCCCCAGGATCTGCGCGCAGTCGTCATAACCGGTGACCAGGACGACGCCGTTGTCGTCCATGAGCACAGAGCCTCTGGCCGCCAGTTCCGCCAGGAGCGGGTAAGGATCACGGCGGGCACTGGGACGCTTCAGCTCGATCAGTGCCCTGGACGCGGACAACCCCGGCGACGCTCCAGTCCCCTGTGCGGCTGGTGAGCCGGGTGTGCCTGCAGTGCCTGTCATGTCCACCTCGCCTGGGGAAGGCGACGGTCCACCGGCCGTGCGCAGGGGGCGACCGACGCCGGTACCTTGACGGCGGTGGCGAGCAGCCGCGCCCTGAGCATCGAGCCGGTCACCGACCTGGAAGGATCAGTAGGGCCTGTTTTCGGGATCGGGCCAGATGAGCTGGGTGCGCCGCTGCCGCAGGCGTTCCTCCTCCTCGTGGAATTCCAGCCACTGGTCGACGAGCCCGTCGTCATGCCCCAGCAGCCTGTTGGCCTCACGAAGGGTGGTCAACTGCTCCGGGCTCAACCCGCCGGCGGCCGAGCAGGCGCGGATCGCATCGTAGATCAAGGCCCGGCTGCAGTTCTTGGCGGCTTCGCTCTGCGCCAGGATCGACTCCAGGCTCTCGCTGCCGTCGTAGGCGTCCAGAGTGCGGATGAGCTCTTCGGGGGTCCCGAACGCCGCGAAGTACCCCTTGACCCAGTTGCGCTCCTCGGGCGAGATCTCACCGTCGCCGGCCGCGCAGGTCAGCAGCGCCTTGCCGTACTGCTCTTTGTCCTGGAGGGTGGGTTCGGCGTCGAACTCCCAATCCTTCTTAAGGAGCCAGAGCGCGCCGAGTTCTTTCGCGTCCATAGAAATCCTCTCCGTGATTTCCTCTGCTCTTCTGTTGCTGTTTCCCTGTCGGCCGGATGTTGGTGAATGAAGTCATCGTCCGGGGGAGATCTCCTTTCGGAATTTGCGTGCCAGGCTCCATGGCCCCGAGTTGCGGCCGATCACCTTCAAGGGGAACCATGTCCATGCTTCACCTTTACCCTTGGCAGATCCAGCATGCATGAACTCGGGTAGATCTAAATTGACCCATGGCCTCGTGTATCCCGAAGGTTGCCGAAGGGGAAGGCGAAGGTATCGGGAAAGGCGGCGGTGCGGCCATCCGTCGACGGAAAGATTCTTTCGACGGTCGAGAGTCCGAACGTGATGCCGAAAATGACATCCCCTAAAGCGAGGGACGCCGGCGTGACCGGTCGCCCAGGATGGCGGCAGTGAAGACTTCCGCATCGATGTTGGGATGGTTCGGCTCCAGCGCGGTGAGCAGCTTCTTGGTGGTGGTGACGGCGGCTGCGTGTTGACGACTGAGCCGCCGCGCCCATCGGCGGGTGACATCCCGCAACTCGTCCTCACCGGCGGTTTCGTGCACCAGGCCCCAAGAACGGGCGGTGGCGGCGTCAACGCGGTCTCCCAGCAGCACCATCTGGCGAAGGCGCGCCGTCCCGATCTCGGCCACCAGCCGCCCCAGGACGCCGCCCCAGGCCACCGGCATTCCCAGGGTCAACTCGGGCAGCCGAAAGGTCGAGGTGTCAGCGGCGATCCGCAGATCGCACAAGGCCGCCAGCGCGATCCCGGCGCCCACCACATGACCGTGCACCTGGGCGATGGTGACCTGGGGAGCGGCGCGCAGGGCGGTGCACAGGCGATCGGCCTGCGCGGCCACCGCGCCGACGCGCGCCGGATCGCAGGCGGCCAGACGCTTCAGCTCGGCCACATCGATGCCCGCGCCGAACGTCGGTCCGGCTCCGGCGAGCACCACCACGCGTATCTCGCGCCGGTCCGCCAGATCGCTGAACAGGTGATGCAGCGCGGACAGGGTCGCCATGTCAAGCGCATTGTGGTCGCAAGGCCGGTTGAGGATGACGGTGAGCACCGCCCCGTCCACGCTGGTGGCGATCGGCTCGTTCGCCGCCCCCTCGCGCGTCGGCGCCGTGCTCGCGGGCTCGGCCGGATCACCGGACGTGCGCGTCGGGCGGCTCGAGGCCGCGATGCGCACCGGCATCGAGCTCGCGCCGCGGTAGGCCAGGTTGTCCCGGTACACCGGTGCGCCGGCCAGCGCCAGTCCTGGGAACCGCTCCAACAGGGCGGGGAACAGCGACTCCGCCTCCAGCCGTGCCAGCGCCGCTCCGACGCAGTAGTGGATCCCGGCTCCCATGGCCAGATTCCGGCCGGCCCGACGGGAGAGGTCGAGCCTGTCAGGACGGGCGAAGATCTCCGGGTCGCGATTGGCGGCGGCCAGCACCGTGTGCGCCAGTTGGCCGGCCCTGACCGGTACATCACCCAGCACGGTGTCGCGGGCGGCGTAGCGGGTGACCATCTGGGCCGGGGAGACGAACCTCAGCAGTTCCTCCACCGCACCGGGCGTCCGGTCGGGGTGCATCCGCAGCCATGCCATCTGCTCGGGCTGTTCCAGCAGCGCCACCAGGCCATCTGACAGAAGGCCGGCCGTTGTCTCATGACCGCCTACGACCATGACGCCGATCATCGCCGACAACCGCCGTTCGTCGAGGTCGTCGGTTCGCTCGGACTCCAGCCATCCGGCCAGCGCGGTGTCCTGCGGTAGCCGTGGCCGCGGCCGGGCCCGCAGATGCCGCCAGTAGGCCTCCCACAACAGCGCAGCGTCGTCGGCGCGGCGCAACTTGTGCGCGTCCGGCGACAGATCGAGGACATAGGCCAAGTCACGGCTCATCTGTCGCAGCATCGCCGCGTCGTCGCGCGGTAACCCCAGCAGCTCGCACACCACCGCCATCGGCAGCCGGGAACTGACCAGCTCGGTGAAGTCGGCCGTGCCGTCGGCGGTCAGCCGTTCGTCCAATGCGCTCAGGCTCTGCTGCACCAGGTCGTCGACCATAGGGCGCGCGTCCTGGACCATGCGCGTGGACAGGAAATCATGGAAGCCCGTGCGCAGTCGAGCGTGTTCGGGAGCGTTCAGTGCCAAGACGGTGTTCTCGACGAACTCCGTCCCCGGGCGGTTCGAATCGGGTTTGTGGGTTTCGCGCCACTGCGGACCCACATTGAGCCAGTCCTTGCTGGTCAAAATTTCCCGGCACAGCGTATAGGAGGTGACAATGAACGCTTCCCATGGCACCTTGACCACCGGTCCCAGAGCACGGAACTGCTCATAAACGGGAAATGGATCTCGCCTCCCCCCTGCGGAGATCAGGGCGCGCAGGAGCCGGGCCACCGTTCCTCGCCCACTGGCATCGGGACTGGATCGTGCGGGCTCGACGGCCATGAAAGTCGACCTCCTTCTCGGTCCGGCCACTTCATCCCACGGACGCCTACCCCTGCACCGAAAGGAACTCCTGCCCCAACCGTCAGGGCCCTGTCCTCCCGGAGTTCTGCTTGTCTGTCCTGTGGCGCAAGTGGTCTGCGCCCGACGGTAGTGCTGCAATAGGAGGCCGTGGTCCTGCTGGGACGGTGCCTGGTCTGAGGGCATGAACGACCGGACTTTCGCCGTCATGACAGATGGAAAGGACTTGAGCAGCTTCAGTGCCCGTTGGACTTCCATGCATGGGCCGGCGAGGGGCTGTGCGGAGAACCGTACGTAATGGCGTACCGATCTCATCGGGAAATTCGAACGAGGCGCGCTGATCATCGATGGCACCGGCACGCGGGGAAAATTGCTGAAGCTCGTAAGGCAGTTCGCCATTGGCGAAAACAGGTATTGCAGCCGCCTCTCCCTGCCCGGTAGGCGCTCGAAGCGCGGTGCGCGGTCAGGCCGTCGGTGTGGCGCGGCTTGCCGATGTCCGGCTCTTCAGGATCCAGGGTGTAGTCATGGCCTGAACCCGCCGGTTTCCAGCAGGGATCTGGCGATGGAGTCGGTGAGGTCGCGGAATCCGAGAGCGGAGCCGCGGAGGTGTTCGAGCCGCCCGTTGATGGCCTCGGTCGGTCCGTTGGATGTGCCCGGGCGTTCGACGTAGGCCAGCACGTCGGTGGCTCGCCTCTTCAGTGTCCGGCCGAGCGTGATGATCTCGCTCAACGCGCTCGGGGCGCCCTGGCTGACCGACTCGGTCAACTTCACCATCAACTCTCGGCCTTTCCTCCGACCGGGTTCGCGGTAGGCGGCGATCATCCTCTGGTAGACCCTCCACGTGGCTTCGACCTCAACGTGAGCGCCGCTCGCAAACAGCGCGGCCAGTCGGTCCTTCTGTCTGTCGGTGAGCAGGTCTGCGCCGGTGTGGAGGGTTCGCCGTGCGGTATAGAGCGGGTCGCTCGTGCGTCCACGGTGCCCGTGGACGGCCGGTTGGACACGTCGGCGGCATCGGTCGAGTGCGTCGCCGGCCAGACGCACGACATGGAATGGGTCCATGATTGCGACCGCGTCGGGTAGTTCCTCGCCGGCGGCGGTCTTGAACCCGGTGAAACCGTCCATCGCGACGACCTCGACGCGGTCGCGCCGGGACTCTTCGCGTTCGGCGAGCCAAGCCTTGAAAGCCTGCCTGGAGCGGCCTTCGACCATGCCGAGCAGCCGGGCAGGCAGGGCCGGTACTGTCGCGGTTGCCGGTCAGGTCAATGATCACGGTGACGTCGTCGAACCGACCGATGTCGTCGATGAGGACGCGCTTGCCCTCGGCCAGGACGGCGTCGTTGGCGGTGTTCCAGGCGACCCCGAGCCTTCTGCGACACGGGCGACGGTGAGGTGCTGCCAGACGATGGCTCCAAGCGCCCACCGCAGCCCGCGGCGCGAGAGCCTCGCCCGCGGCTCGGCCGCCTTGGTTGTGTCTTGCCGCCGCACGTGCCCGCAGTCGATGCGGCGGTAGCGTCGGATCGTGACGTGAAGGATCGTGGGCCGCCGGCCCAGCGGCGGCACCACTGGTCGGACTCGACGACCAGGCACGCGAGAACCGCATGGTCCGGGGCGAGTCGCTGACCGGTGACTTCGAGCCCGAGCTCGTCAAGGCGGCAGAACGTATTCATGTCAGGTGCCGCCGGGAAGGGGGAAGGGGGTGCTGCTCATCTGCTGCCTTTCATCGTGCACTGAGGGGTTGGCCCTTGCGGCCTGCCTGTATCAGCATGGGAGAGCAACTTCCCTGCGGGAAGTAGGCACTTTGGAGTGCGTAACCCGCCCATCGGTGAGAGGTGCGATCAGTGGCGACGATGAAGGCGGCCCAGCAGAGGGCCCGGGCCAAGGTGGAGTACAACGCGTTCCTGGCGGCGTGCCCCAGCCGGCAGTTGCTCGACCGGATCTCGGACAAGTGGGTCGTCCTGATCCTGTGCGCGCTGGGCGGCGACAACGGCGCCGACCGTCCCGACGCGGCGGACGCAGGCGCCCCGAAGGCGATGCGTTACTCCGAGATCGCTGGTGTTGTGGCCGGGGTCAGCCAGAAGATGCTGACCCAGACGCTGCGGTCGCTGGAGCACGATGGCCTGCTCACCCGCACCGTGACGCCGACCGTCCCTGTCACCGTCTCCTACGAGCTGACCGAACTGGGCCTCTCCCTCCACCACATGACGCGCGGGCTCAGGGAGTGGGCGCAGACGCACATGGGCGAGGTCCTCACCAACCGTGAGAACCACGACTCACGCACCACCTGACGACCCACGCCCGGCACCGCACGCTCAACTGCGAAGAGCCTGCATAGGCCATATCGGTCCAGATTGGCGGTACCGGTCGTGAATGGCCAGCTTCGACCCTTTTGAAGGGAAGAGCCTCATGCCGCGTCCACCATCTCCCGAGATGGTCGCGACATCCAGGACTCGGACGTCACGCCGTGCTCTGGAACGGATGCCTGAAGACCATGACGCGGCGGGAGAACGTTCAGGCTGAATGTCCCTGGGGTGGCCCCGACGGCGCCCATCCGCCGATCATTTCAGGTGGACTCCGGTGGCCGGCGGGCGATGAGCGTCACTGTGGGGATGCCAAGATCAAAGAAGTCCGGGTCGTCGAAATGCGCCATGGTGGTGTCCAGATCGGCCTCGGACAGCTCGGGCAGTTCGAGCAGCGAAGGCCTGAGCTGCTCGATGGTCAGGCGCCAGAACGTGGACATCGCCGAGCCGGCGCTGATCGAAGGGCAGAAGGCGCTCATGGACGCCTCGACGAGCCCCGACTTCGCGATCAGCGTCGGGAGGTTGCGCGGCCACCGGGAGTCATTGCCGAACCGTTGGGCGAGCACGGTGAACACCCCCATGCTGGTCCGGCGGAAGCAGTCATGGGGTGAGGATTCGAAGGCGAACAGGGCGGACTCCTCGAGGACCATCCAGCCTCCGGGCGCCAGCCATCGGATCATTCGTTCGAGCACGGCGTCGCGGCTTGGGAGGTGCGGCAGGAGGAAACGGGTGTGGATCAGATCGAAAGAGGATGGCGGGAAGTCGTCGCACGTGACGTCGTGGCGCAGGTACTGCAGATTCGAGCGTTCACCACTCGTGACCAGGTCCAGGTCCAGGTCGGTGCCGATGACGGACCCCTCGGGGAAGCGGTCCGCCAGCCAGTAGGCGACCGATCCCGTCCCCGTGCCCAGATCGAGGCATCGGGCGTCCCGCCCGACGGGGACGGAGGCGAGGGTGGTGAAACTTGCTGGATCCAACGCCTCCGCGAGCGCGTTCACGCGCTTCAACTCGATGGTGTCGACGCCGCCGTCGTCGCCGTCGTGGCTGAAAATTTCGTCACCGTAATTTTCGTCCTGGCCGCCCACGATTCGCTCCTTCCACGGAGGGACGCTTCTCATGTCGTGTGCATCACCGGCTGAGGATCATCGGCTCCCTTCGCCTCCGTCAGCGAGTGCGGGCCGGGACCGCGGGTCCGGCCCCCTTCTTCCGATGCGATGTGATCCGGAACTCGATGCCGGAAGGGGGTTGCAATCCGGCTTGGCGGAGAACGGAATCATTGGAACGGTGTCCCATCCGGAAAATGGGATGAAAGCCCCATGCAGCATGGGTAGCCGCCACGGACATCCTTAAACCGGATCTGAAAGATCGAGTTTTGATCGTGTCTCGATCCTGAAGACGGCACCGCCTGTCGTGTCCGCTCCGGCGTGCGGGCGACGCCGAGACCTCGCCTGGCGCGGCTTCAAGGCGATCGGAAGAGAGTGATGCGCGCCCGCGCACGACCCCGCCGCGAAGGCCGAACTACGCCGCGAAGCCCAGCGGTACCTCGACGGCAAGGCGGAGCTCTGCCCCGTGCTGGCCCGGCACACCGACCTCGGCGGCGACGACTTCGACGCCTCGTTCCACCTCGGCCTGGAGACCGTCCTCGACGGGATCGAGACCCGGATCGGCGCCTGAGAGGTCACCCGACCCACGACGGGACGACCTGGCCCAGCCGCGCCGGGGCGGTCAGCCCGGAGATCGTGGTGATGGCGCCGTCCACGACCGTGAAGGCCAGGACCGTGACCGGGCGCCCGCCGACGGTGATGAGAACGCCCGGGACGCCGTCCGCGAGCACCGGATGCGCCAGCGCGTCCGGACTCGCGAACAGCGTCGCCTGGGCCGCGATCTCGGCCGCGCCGCGCACGACGGCGGTCCCCGCGGGGCTCTGCGCCCGCAGCTCGGCATCGGGGGCCAGGACGTTCAGCAGCCCGGCGATGTCGCCCCGTCCGGCCGCCGCGAGGAAGGCGTCGATGACGTCCCGGGCGGCGGCGTTGGCGTCGGTTGCGGGCGCGCCCAGGCGCAGCCGCCCCCGGGCCCGGCTGGCGAGCATCTTGGTGGCCGCGGTGCTCCGGCCGAGGATGGACGCGATCGTGTCGAAGGGCATCTCGAAGACGTCGTGGAGGACGAACGACACCCGTTCCGCCGGGGTGAGGGCGTCCATGACGACGTACAGCGCGAGGCCGACCGCGTCGGCGAGCAGGACCTCCGCCTCGGGATCGCCCCGGGGGCCCTCGGCCGCCTCCCGCGAGAGCGTGCCGACGTCGAGTTCGAGCGGCCGCTCGCCTCGCACGCCGCGCCTGCGGAGCAGGTCCAGGCAGATCCGGCTGACCACGGTCGTGAGCCAGGCGCGCACCTCCTCGATGCCGTCGCGGCCGGTGCGGGCGAGCCGCAGCCACGCCTCCTGGACGGCGTCGTCCGCGTCGGCGTGCGAGCCGAGCATGCGGAACGCGATCACGTGGAGATAGGGGCGCTGGGTCTCGAACTCCGCGGCGAGCTCGTCCTCTTCGGTCACGGTCCTCCTCGGCGTACGGCGGTGTCACCACCAGGACGCACCGCACGCCGGGAAGGTAACGGCCGGGCCGGCGTTACCTTCCGCCGCGGCCGGACGTCGTAGTGCCGACCGTCCGAGGAGGAAAGATGACAGCACGCATCCAGAGCACCGCGAACCAGCCCGGCATCATGGCGGGCGTCCAGCACCTCTTCAAGGAGGTGTACTCGGGCGGCGTGCCGCACCGGACGCTGGAGCTGGTGCATCTGCGCGCGAGTCAGATCAACGGCTGCAGCGCGTGCGTCGACGCCGGCGTCAAGAGCGCGACGAAGGCCGGCGTCGGCTCCGAGAAGCTGCACGCCCTGGCCGCCTGGTACGAGAACCCGCTCTTCGACGACGCCGAGCGGGCGGCGCTGACGCTGGCCGAGGCCGCGACCCGGCTCGCCGACCGGCCCGGCGCGGTCACCGACGAGATCTGGGATGAGGCCACGAAGCACTACGACGAACGGCAGCTCGGCTCCCTGGTGCTGATGGTGGCGATCACCAACTTCTTCAACCGCATCAACACCACCTTCCGGGTGCCCGCCGGAACCGGCTGGGACTGACACCGCCGCCCTCGCGGCGGCCCGCTCGGTGCCCCCGGGGTGGGAGCGACCCGACCGCTCCCATCCCGGGGTGCTAACCCGCCGTGCCGCCGGTGTTGCGGATCATCCGCTGGAGCACCTTCAGGGCGATGACGTAGTCGGCGTCGTCGATGCCCTCGTGGATGCGGTCGCGGATGGCCGGGGCGTGCCGCTTGAAGTCGGTGCGGGCCCGCTCCCCGGCCTCGGTGATCCACAGCCTTCCGTCGCCGTCACGGGTGAGTTGACCACGCTCCACCAGCGTCCTCGACTCGGCCTCCAGATCGTCCTCCGCCCTGAGATAGGAACCCATGGCCCGCTGCAGCTCGGCGACGGTCATGCCCTGACCGTCAGGGGAGAGGTCGTTCTCCGACAGGTTGCGCAGCAGCCAGAACTGCGGCTGGGTGAACCCGAGTTCGGCCTGCCGAGCGCGGGTGAAGGAGATGAGGGACTCGTAGGCCACGCCCGTCCAGTACGCGGCGGGCTGGACCGCGAGCTCGGCGTCGGAATGGTGCTGAACCGCCATCGGTACCGCTCCCTCAGTAGTGATCGCTGTGAGGTCAAGACGAGGGAGTGGGTCAGGGGCGGCGCTGATGAGGCTCGCGCACCGCGCGCTGGGGTCGTGGCGATCGCCTGCGGCGAGGCGAGCAAGTCTCAGCCGTAGGGCAGGCTGGACGGCATGACCGAATCCTTGGTGTGGGTGAAGCCCGGAGGCGCCGAGCTGGCGGAGGTGCAGGCCGGCGACGGGACGCTGCAGGCGACCGGGAGCGCCATCGGCGGCGATCCGCTTCCCTACCGGCTGGAGTACGAGCTGACCACCGGCGAGCGGTACGTCACCGTACGGCTCCTGGTGCGCTCCCAGGGCGTCGATCCGGAGACCGGGCCCTGGCAGCGGTGGCTGGAGCTCGTCAACCGGCCCGAGGGCCAATGGACGATCAACGCCCGCACCGAGGGCCATGTCAAGCTGCCGCCCCCCGGCGGCGACGCCGCCGGGCTGGCCGGGGCGCTCGACTGCGACCTCGGGCTGTCCCCCCTCACCAACACGATGCCGGTGCTGCGGTCGGGACTGCTGGAAGGCGGCGGGCCGGAGGAGTTCCTGATGGCCTGGGTGTCGGTTCCGGACCTGGCGGTCACGCCGTCCCGGCAGACGTACGAGTTCGTTCGCCGGGACGGGGAGCGGTCGGTGGTGCGGTTCGCCAGCCCGGGGTTCACCGAGGAGATCGTGTTCGGGCCGGACGGCCTGGTCGCCGACTACCCCTCCATCGGGCGGCGGGTCTAGACGGTCTTCTGGCGGCTCGGGCATCTGCCGCCGTGATCCCCTCTGCTACGCCCATGCCCGCCTCTTCGCGATGCATCGTCGTTCGCCCTTCCAGCACCACGACCTGGAAGGGAGCCCTCCCGTTCGCTCGGGCGGCGGCCGGTGCGGGGCGGGGAGGCCGCCGTGGTGATCGTGATCGTCGACGGTTACGGTGGGGCTCGTGCGCATGGAGGCAGCAGAGATGACGGTCGAGGGAGCGAACCTGGAGCCGGGCGGGGTCGGCGAGGCGGTGGACCGGCTCCTCGACGCGCTCGAAGAGGTCGACCGGGACGGGTGGTACGCCGCCCTGGAGGTCGTCCGCCCCTGGTCGAAGCACAATCCGCGGCTGGTCGGCGAGTTCGCCCAGTCGGGCGCCATCCGGTGGTACCTGCGGCGCGAGCTCAGCACCCTGCTGGCCCAGGGGGCGGACATCACGGTGCGGGCGTCGCGCCGCCGCCTCTCCTTCGACGACCCCGACTTCTTCGCGGCGCTCGACGAGGAACGGTTCGATCTGCGGGCCAAGAAGCTGTTCCTCTTCGGCCCGGAGCGGATGGCGCTCTCCCTCGACCGGCTCTCCCACTACTGCGGCACCCCGGTGGAGTCGTTCCAGCGCTACGTGCTTTTCACCAACTACGCGATGCACGTCGAGGCGTTCCGGGAACGGTTCCCCGACGCCGTGGGGCCGGTGCGGGAGAACGTCCAGATGCCCGCCTGGCACCACGAGGCCGAGGACCGCGGCGGCGTCAGCATCATCAACATCGGCGTGGGCCCGGCCAACGCCAAGACCGCCACCGACCATCTGGCGGTCCTGCGGCCCGACACCATGCTGATGATCGGCCACTGCGGCGGGCTGCGCAACCACCAGCAGATCGGCGACTTCGTGCTGGCGACGGCGTACCTGCGCGCCGACCACGTGCTCGACGACGTCCTGCCGACCACGGTCCCGGTGATCCCCACGCCGCGGCTCAACATGTTCCTGCTCGACGAGCTCGACGACCGCCAGGTCCCCTACCGGCTGGGCACCGTCTACACCACCGACAACCGCAACTGGGAGCTCAACCAGCAGCGGCCGCTGGCGACGATGCGGGCCGCCCGCTGCGTGGCGGTCGACATGGAGTCCGCGACGATCGCCGCCAACGGTTTCCGCTACCGCATCCCGAACGCCACCCTGCTGTGCGTCTCCGACAGGCCCCTCCACGCCGAGCCCAAGCTGGCCGGTGAAGCGGCGGTGTTCTACAACAACAGCAAGCGCCAGCATCTTGAGATCGCCTTGAGCTGCCTGGACCGGGTCCGGCGCGAGCACCCCGGCGGACTGCCCAGCCAGGACATCCGGGGCTCTGACGAGCCGTTGCTCAGCGGCGAGTAGCCGTCGGCCGACGGCGCTTCGCTGAACAGGCGCGCCGCCGTCACGTGCGGCCCTTCTCGTGGATCGTCGCGGAGGTGCTCCGCACGGCCGCCCTCATGAACCGCAGGACGACGCCGATCTCCTCGTCGGTGAAGGACTCCAGGTCGTCGCGGGTGCGCGCGACCAGTTCGGCGTAGGCGGCGCCGACGCGCTCCAGGCCCTCCCGGGTGGGCTCGATGAGCACGCGCCTGCGGTCGTCGGGGTCGGCGACCCGCCGGACGCAGCCGGCGGCGACCAGGCGGTCGATCATGCGCGAGGCCGAGCCGGTGGTGAGGTTCACGTGCTTGGCCAGGGCGCCCGGCGTCGCCGGGCCGTGCCGGTCCAGCGCGTGCAGGCACTGCACGTCGGTGTCGGTCACGCCCAGCCGGTCGGCGACGACGTTGTTGAGCTGCACGACCAGGATCGCCCACGCGGGTATCGCGTCCCGGGTGAGACCGGTCAGCAGCGCCTCGCGTTCCGGGGTCGGCTTCGGCATCGGACCCACGCCCTCTCCTTGATTGCTGCGTCGCGCAGTGAAATTGCGCTACAGTCGCTGCGCGGCGCAGCTACTGCGTGACGCAGCAATTCTAGCGCATCACCTCGTCCCCTCAGGAGGGCACGGCGCGGCATGAACACCTCCACCCATTCTCAGCACGACGGCGGGACGACCACCGCCGCCCTGTCCGGACGCCGGGCGTTCCTCGTCCTGGCCGCGATCCTCATCGCCGACTTCATGGAGCTCCTCGACGCCACGATCGTCAGTGTGGCGGCCCCCGCCATCGCCGCGGACCTCGGTGCCGGCGAGGCCGCCCTGCAGTGGACGCTCGCCGGCTACACCCTGGCCATCGGCGCCGGTCTCATCACCGGCGGCCGCCTCGGCGACCAGTTCGGCCGCCGGCGCGTGTTCCTCGCCGGGCTGGCCGGCTTCATGGTCGCCTCGGCCGGATGCGGGCTCGCGCCGGACCCCGGCACGCTGATCGGCATGCGGGTCGCGCAGGGCCTCGCCGGCGGGCTGATGATCCCGCAGGTGTTCGGCATCATCCGCGCCTCGTTCGCGCCCGGCGCGCGGGCCAAGGCGCTCGGCGCCTACGGGGCCGTGCTCGGCGTGGCCTCGGTGGCCGGACCGCTGCTCGGCGGCGTCCTGGTCGAGGCCGACCTGTTCGGACTCGGCTGGCGGACGATCTTCTGGGTCAACGTGCCGATCGCCGTCCTCGGCCTGGTCGCGGCGGCCCGGTACCTGCCCGAATCCCGCACGCCGGGCGACGCCCGGCTGGACCTGCCGGGAGCGCTGCTCGCCGCCACCGCCGCGGTGCTCCTGCTCCTGCCCCTCGTGCAGGGACGCGACTGGGGCTGGCCCTGGTGGGGTTTCGCCCTCCTGGCGCTCTCGGTCCCCGCGGCGATCCTGTTCCTGGTCAGGGAACGGCGGCTGGTCGCACGGAACCGGCAACCGATCCTCGACCCGGCCCTCCTGCGCGTGCGCGCCTTCGCCGGGGGACTGTCGGCCTCCCTGCTGTTCTTCGGGGCCCTGGGCTCCTACTTCCTGCTGCTGTCGCTCTACCTCCAGCTCGGCACCGGGCGCACCGCCCTCGAAACCGGCCTGGTGATCCTGCCGTACGCCATCGGCTCGATCATCAGCTCGGGCATCGGCGTACGGTTCGCCCACCGCGCCGTGCTCGTCGCCGGAGCCCTGGTGCTGGCCGCTTCCCAGCTCGTTCTGCTCCTGGTCGTCCGGGACGGAGCGGACCCCTCCTACTGGGCGCTCGCCGCGCCGCTGTTCGTCGGCGGGCTGGGCCTGGGCCTCACCGCCCCGTCACTGATCAACGTCGTGCTCGCCGGAGTGCCCGCCAGGGACGCCGGCGCGGCGGGCGGCGTCCTCACCACCATCACCCAGATCGGCAACGCGCTCGGCGTCGCGATCCTCGGCGTCGTGTTCTTCACGCGGCTGGAGGACGCCTTGACCTCCGGAGCCGCCCGGCTGGCGGCCTACGGCGACGCCTTCACCGCGATCCTGCCCTGGCAGATCGCCTGCTACGTCGGGGCGGCAGCGCTGATGACGCTGCTTCCGCGACGCGCGCAGACGCCCGAAGGGTAGGCGCGCGACGGTGTGCGAGCCCGCAACCGGCTTGCGCAGCGTCATCGATGTGCGCCCCTGGCCTCGGGAGGAACGTCGAGAGGCAAAGGAGGTTCGGCGTCGACGCGATCCACGTCGACGCCGAACCTCCCTGGTTATGGTGGAGGCCGTCTCTATGGCCGATGGGGAGCCCGGTGGAGTTCTGTTGCGAGCAGATGGCCGATCAGGCCGGTCACCGGTGCGCCGAGCACCCTGATCCGTTCGACTGCGGGGACGCGGTGCTCCGCTACGACGAGCGGATGGACGAGTACGGGCTGATCGTCCGCGATGGGGGACGATCAACGATCTCGATTGGCTTCTGCCCCTGGTGCGGGAAGCGGCTCCCTCCCTCGCAGCGTGACGCTTGGTTCGACGCACTGGAGCGGCGCGGCTTCGACCCTTGGGACGACGAGCTGCCTCCGGAGTTCGAGAGCGGAGCGTGGCGCACGTCGCCCGCCTGAACGCCTGTCCGGTTCAGCGGGGCCTCGCGAACGTGCCGCCGCACCCGTCGGCCGTCATCGGAGGGCGCTGCCGCGCTGCCACTGGTCCCACGACTTCACCCAGTACGACCAGCCGTTCGTCCAGGGGAGGGGGCGCGTCGTGCCGGTGACGTCGACGACGTCGCCGCGCTGGGCGATGCCGAAGAACCACTGCGCGTCCTGCGGAGTCGCCCGGACGCAGCCATGGCTCATGTTGGCGACGCCGAGGAACCGCTGGGCGGACGCCGCCCCCTGGTGGACGTACTCGCCGCTGCTGGTGATCCGCACCGCCCATGGGATGTTCTCGGAGTAGCCGCCGTTCGCGGTGTCCTTGGGATCGACCCCCATCCACCGGGAGTCCATCTGCTCGACCCTCTTCTTGCCCATGACCAGGTGCGGACCGCTCGCGGTGATGAAATCGGGCCGCTCGCTGGAGCCGGTGCTGATCTTCATGGTGCGCTTGACGACGCCGTCGATCCGCACCTTCATGAGGTGCCGCCGGGAGTCCACCGTGGCGATGTGGGAGGGGCCGACGGCGAACGTCCTGGCGTAGTCGCGCGAACCGTAGATCCCCCTGCCCGCCGCGACGCCCGTCAGCCTGGCGGTGAAGCGGACCTTCTGGTGCGGCGCCCAGTACCGCTTCGTCCGGTAGACGGCCTGCTTCGGCGACGTCCAGTACCAGGAGCCCTCGACGGGCTTGTCCGACCGGACCTTCAGCGCCCGCTCCACCGCCGCCCGGTCGGTCACGTTCCGGTTGAAGTCCACGATGATCGGGAAGCCGACGCCGACCTTCTCGGCGTTCGCGCCCTGCGGGGTGATGTCGGCGATGCGCAGGTTCCCGGTGGCCCCGACCGTCGTGAAGGCCGTCGTCACCTTGGCCTGCCTGCCTCCCTTCCCCACGGCGATCGCCTCGACGGTGTAGTCGGTGGACGGCTTCAGCCCGGCGCTCGCGCGCCAGCCCGCGCGGTCGTTCGTGAAGGCTCCCGAGACCTCACGATCGGCGCCGCGGACCTCGACGCTGGTCAGCGTCCCGTTCCCGACGGACACGGACACGCGCTGGTCGGGCCGTACCTTCTGCGTGCCGTCGCCGGGCGTGACGGTCACCTTGGGCCCGGACTCCTCGCGCGCGGTCGCGCCGGCCTTGTCGCCGTTCCCGCTGAACGAGCATCCGGCCAGCGCGGCGACCGCCACCGAGGAGGCGGCCAGGGTCATTCTGATCTTCAATGCATGCTCCGGGGGGTGGAGGGTTCACGAGGTATCTCCCGAAGATCGGCTTTCCGTTCCATCGGGAGGGTCAGCGGGCGTGGTCGTGGAGCGGGGGTTCCAGGCCCGTGCCCAGGCGCACGGCTCGTAGGACCGGAGCGAGAGGATTCCGGTGTACAGCGGGGCGGCCTGCGCTGACGGCGTCGGCGTCGCGGACGGGCGCGGCCTCTCTCAGCAGGCGCAGCGCGCCGTCGTCCCCCGGTTTCATGCGTTCCCCTGTTCATCCCGTTCTGCATCTGTGAGATGTCCGGTAGGTGGGGGAAACGCGACGGGAAATGATCACGAGTGGATCACGATGGCCGGTGGGGGAGAGGCCGCCATGGCGGCTGCCGACGTCGTGCGGTCTCACCGTCGAGGCGCGACGGGCAGGCTGGGAGGCGGAGCGCCGGGCTGCGGTAGAACGGGAGATCGCAGGCGCGCGAGCCATTACACGAGTCGGGGAGTATGCATGGCGCCATCCGAAACGCCAGTGCCCGCAGCGCGCGAGCGGCGGCCGGGAGGCCGCGCGGCCGCGGTGGTGGCGGCGGTCCGGCGGGCGACCGTCGAGCTGCTGGAGGAGCACGGGTACGCCGGTCTGCTGCTGCCGGAGGTGGCGGCGCGGGCCGGGGTGAACAAGACCACCGTCTACCGGCGGTGGCCGACCAAGGCGGCGCTCGTCAGCGATCTGCTGGCGTCCATGGCGGCCGAGCAGATGCCCGCGCGCGACACCGGAACCCTGGTCGGCGACCTCGTCGACCATCTGGAGGGGCTGGTGGAGATCCTGCGGGCCGGCAGTACCCGTGCGGTGCTGACCGCCCTGATCTCCGGCGATCTCGACCGGCGGGACGCGGCGGTCCGCGAGGCCTACTTCACCGAGCGGTTCCGGCTCAGCGCCGTGATCGTCGAACGCGCCGTCGCCCGCGGTGAGCTGCCTCCGGGCACCGACGCCCGGACGCTGCTGGAGGAGGCCTGCAGCCCCGTCTACTTCCGCCTGCTGATCACCGGCCAGTCCGTGGGCGCGGAAGACATCCGGCGGTTCGCCACCCGCGCGGCCGACGTCCGCTCCGGATAGGAGCGTCCGGCCTCCGGCTCCGCAGGCCCTGGCGGGCTTCGGGGGAGCGGTGAAGTCGACCCCCACAAAAGCAACCATGGTTGCTTTTGTGGGGGGTTGTTCCTACCCTGTACGGAGTCGGGCGCGCAGCGTCCAGGCGGAGCGCGACCGTCGCGCCCCGGCGATGCTCTGGACGCCTGGCCCGACGGCGTGCGAGGCATCGCGCAGAGAGGCGGATCCATGGGCAGGGCGGAGATCGAGGTGTCGGCGGTCATCAACGGCCGCCGGTACCCGCGCGAGGCGGTCCTGGCCTGGGAGGCCGGGCGACTGCCCAAGGCGGCGGCGAAGATCGGGCTGGCGGTCCCCTCCGGAAGCCTGGAGCGTCGGCGGCGTGCGTTCGCCGAGAGCAAGATCGCGCTGGGGGCCGAGGAGATCGGGCGGCGCCTGCGCCGGGACCTGAGGATCGGCGATGCGGTCTCCGCGACCACCGCACGGCTCTCGCGGGGCGGGCGTGCGATGAGCGTGTGCGACCTGCACGTCGCCGCGGGCGGTGCGGCCGAGTTCGTCCGGTGGTTCACCGACACCGCCCGGCCCGACTACGTCCACAGCATGATCGCCGCCAGCCCCGACCACTTCCTGATCCAGACCGCCCCCGACGGCACCCAGGAGGTCGTCGAGACCACCGGCGGCAGCCCCCTGGCCACCCGCTTCTTCGTCGACTACACCGACCTGTCCGCGCTGGCCTCCGCCCCCGACTCCCGCTTCACCGCGCAGGCCGCAGGTGTGGCGATCTCTGCGGGCGGCCGGACGATCGGCGGCGTGCGCCACCAGTTCCGTGACGGGCCCGACGGCCTCCACGCCCGGCTGTGCGTGGAGTTCCCGCGCCTGGTCGCCCCACACATGATCTCCCAGCACCGCTGGCACCTGGCCGCCGAGTTCTCCAACTGGATCGAGTTCGCCTTCGCGCGCGACCGTTGACAGCCTCGCTGCGCAGGCATGGTGAAATCGTCGAGGCGGAGCCAGGCCCTAGCAATCCGTGGGTGCCGTCCCGGCTTCACTGAGCGCGGCGCGCTCATCAGCGGTGAGCGACGGGGCGTCAGCCAAGAGTGCCTGCAAGGCGGCCCTCTGCGCTGCGAAAACCTGCCGGCACGCGGCTCGTTCCGGGTGCTCGCCATCGCTCCCGAAGAACAGCGTCCAGCGCGGATCGACGTCATCGCCCATCGGCCGGGCCATCTCAGCGGTATGGACCAGGAGCTCCAGCACCTCGGCATGGGCCGCGACGCGCCGGTCAGCGGCAAGTCGGATCAGGAAGGGCAGCGCGCCGGGCATCGCCGCACTGAGGTGGAAGGTGCCGTCCAGCAACACGATGCCCAGGACACGTGCGGCGTCCTGGCCGGCCTCCGCATCGACAAGACCGTTGAACAACTCCGGGACCGCCGCAGGGCAACCCGGTATCCGCGACCACGCGATGTCCCTGATGCCCTGGAGCGCCGGATGGGGCACCTCCACCTGGAGCACCTGCGGAAACTCCTCAAGGAACCGCGCCACCACGGTCTCTCTGAGCTCCTGGTCATGGACGCACATCCCGTTCACCCCCTCGGGTACGGCAGCCTAAGCGCGCGGGCACGGCCTTCACCACCCGAAATGATCTCTGTGCGGCTCGTTCCGCGCTCTTCCGGCAAAACCGTTCGCGCGCTGGGAGGGCGATCGGACAGGCTTCTGGGCGATGGATGACGAAGAAGACTTCTACGCCCGCCCCGACACCTTGCTCGGTGCGCTGCAACGCGGCATGGGCCGTGGCGTCGTCCAGACGATGAACGACCCGGCCGCAGCCCGTGAGGCCGTGCTGTCCTGCCTGCGTCGCGACCATCGCTGGTGGTGGACCTGCGACGACCGTGCCGTCTACCTCGCCCGGCTGGTGCGTGATCTGGAGATCCCGATCGATCGCCTCCTGGCCGTGCTGGACCGGGTCCCGCCCGGGGACGACGAGAACGGCGCGGCTCTGACGCTGGAGGTGCTGGAGGTCCTGGGGCGCGCGGGGAACCGCCAGGCGATCGACGGTGTGCGTCGCCACATCATCGAAGGTCCGCACTGGCTCGAAGCGCTGGACACAGTGGGCCCCAGTTGGGACACCGAGCTTTGGGACGACCTCTATCCGCGTCTGCGTGACCGTATCGCCACCGTCGAACCCGGGCGGATCCTGTGGAAGTCCTTGCCGTGGGTGCGGTGGGCCGGGCAGGACGCGCACGTCGCATCGTTGATCGAGGATGCCCGCGTGGAACCGGGCCACCGCCTTCCCGACCCTTCTCCGCGGCCTGGATTGGCGCAGGCTCGTCGTTGGGCGGCGGTGCCCGATCATTCTCGGTACTGGAGCGCTGCCCAGGTGCTCGCCGACGAGGGGGACGAGCGTGATGTTCCCGCCCTGTTGGAGGCGGTGGACCGCGTACATGCACGTGGAGGTGGTCTCGGCTGGTGCTACGGGGCGTTGGTCGAGGGGCTGGCGCGCATCGGCGGCGATGAGGCGGCTCAGGTCGTCCGGCGGTTGCGTTGGCTGTGGTCCGTTCCGCACACCTACGAACGCGCGGCTGTCCTGCGGGCGCTGATGGCGTTCGCGCCGGTGGGCGAGCCGCCTCGGCAGTTGTTCGAGGGGTTGTCGGATTGTGAGGCCGATGTTCGGGCGTTGTCCGCCGCCCACGTTCCCCTGACCGGGTGGACCCGTGCCCTTCTGCGCTCTCTGCGTGATGACCCCTTGGAGACGCCGGAGGTTCGTGAGGCTGCCGCGCAGCGACTGGGGTGAGGAGGGCGGCTGGCGGATTGCCGTTCGGTGGGACGTGCTCTTGTCATCGGTCGGTGTCCCGGTGCGTCACGCGGCCGTTGGACATGGTGAGGACGACGGGTGCCTCGGCGAGGTCGTCCGGCGGGGTGGTGAGCGGGTCGAGCGCGAAGGCGGTGAGGTCGCCGCGCAGGCCGGGGGCGATCCGGCCGGTGGTATCGCTCTCGCCGGCGGCCAGCGCGGCGTGGGTGGTGTAGCCCTCCAGCGCCATGCGGGCGGTGAGCGCCTGTTCGGGGAGGACTGGGCGGGTGTCGGTGCCGGCGTGGCGGCGCAGCCGGGCGTAGGCGAGGATCTTGCGGGGGTCGAAGTCGGCGATCGGCCAGTCCGAGCCGAGGGCTACCACGGCGCCGGTGTCGCGCAGTGTCCGGCAGGTCCAGGCGCGCCGGGCCCGTTCGGTTCCGAGCCGGGTGGACCATTCGTCGGTGTGGTCGGCGCGGGTGTAGGCGGAGTGGGTCGGCTGCATGGAGGCGGCGACGCCCAGTTCGGCGAAGCGGAGGGCCTGCCGGTGGGGGAGGGTCTCGATGTGCTCGATGCGGTGGCGCGTCCGTCCGCCGGGGCCGAGGGCGGCGATGGTGTCGAGGGCGTGGCGGACGCCCGCGTCGCCGATGGCGTGGGTGGCGGTGCGCACCCCTGCGGCGTGCAGGCGGTGGACGGCCGCGGTGTAGTGGGCGGGGTCCCGCCACAGGGCGCTGTGGTTCTGGCCGTGGCAGTCGGGGTGTTCCAGCCAGGCGGAGCCGCCTTCGACGGTGCCGTCGATGAAGAACTTGACGCCGCCGATCAGCCAGTTGCGGCCTGCGGTGGCCTGAAGGGCGATGAGGCGGTCCAGGTCCCGGTCGTCGGTGCCGGGCATGCACCAGGGGGCGAGGCGCAGGCGCAGCGGCAGGTCGTGGCGGTCCTCGATGCCGCCGAGCAGGTCGAGCGCGTCGCCTTCGGCGTCCATGACGTGGGCGCCGGTCAGTCCGGTCGCGGCCATGGAGGTCAGCAGCGCGAGGAGGGCGTCGCGGCGCTGGGCGAAGGGCCGGCGGGGGGCGACGGCGATGACCGGTTCCATGGCGGCGGCCTCGATGAGGTGGCCGGTGGGGACGCCGTCGGTGTCGCAGGCGATGGTGGCGCGTTGGGCGAAGGCGCGGGGGCCGGTGATCCCGGCGGCCTGGAGGGCGGCGCCCGTGGCCAGGGCGGAGTGCCCGTCGTAGAGGCGGATGAAGGCGGGGGTCTGCGGGCCGAGGGCCGCTTCGAGGTGCTCGCGGTGGAGGGGGTGCCCGGCGAAGACGTTGTGGTCCAGGCCCCAGCCGAGGAACCAGCCGTCGGTGCGTTCGCCGGTGGTCAGGGCGGTGCGCAGGCCGTCGAGGTCGCGGACCTGGGACAGGTCGGTGCCGGCGGTGAAGTCCAGGCCGAGGACGGGGTGGCTGTGGCCGTCGACCAGGCCGGGGACGAGGGTGGCGGGGCCGAGGTCGATGACCTCGGTGCGGGGACCACGCCAGTCGCGGGCGTCGGCGGCGTCGCCGACGGCGGTGATGCGCCCGTCCCGGACGGCGACGGCGGTGGCGTGCGGCAGGTCGGGGGCGAGGGTGTGGACCGTGGCGGCGAGGACGATGACATCGGGGGCGGGGGTCATGGGGTCTCTCCCGGGTGGTGGGGACGGTCTCAGGAGGGCCTGGTGGTGAGGGGCGCGGCTTCCTCGGCTCCGTCGTCACGGGGTTCGGCGGCGAAGGCGGCGTAGGTCTCGGGCCGGGACGAGCGCGTCCACAGCGCGTAGCCGAGACCGGCCAGGAACACGAGGGGGACGGGGACGATGAGGGCGGTGTTCACCGTGTCGGAGGCGTCGGTGAGCAGGCCGATGTTGGTGACCACCAGCCAGAGGGCGGTGCTGAGCAGTAGTACGGCGGCGGCCGGGGCGATGACGGTGCGCAGGGGGCCTTCGCCGTGCGCCAGTTTGCGGAAGTAGAGGGGAACGGCGAACGCGGCGAGCAGTTGCAGGGCGAGCAGGGCGAGCATGCCGGGGGTGTTCACCCAGATCAGCAGCTGGGTGTAGGGGTCGGCGCCGGCCAGGGCGAAGGCGGTGACCACGGCGATGCCGAGGAGGGTCTGCGCGATGCCGGCGACGTAGGGGGAGCCGTGCCGGCGGTGGATGCGGCCGAGCGCCTTGGGGAGCACTCCCTCCTCGGCCAGGGCGAGCGCGTAGCGGTTGGTGGCGTTGTGGAAGGCCAGCAGCGAGGCGACGAGGCTGCTGACGATGAGGATGTGCATCGCGTCCGCGGCCCAGGGGCCGACGTAGGTCCCGATCGCGGTGAAGAACAGCCCGCTCGGGTCCTTGGCCGCGGCGGCCACGACCTCCCGGTCGCCGACGGCCTGGATGATCGTCCACACGATGAAGGCGTAGAACAGGCCGAGGAAGGCGACGGCGATGTAGGTGGCGCGGGGGACGGTCCGGGCGGGGTCCTTGGCCTCGCGGCGGTAGATGACGGTGGACTCGAAGCCGGTGAAGGCGGCGAAGGCCATGGCCAGCACGCCGGGCATGCCCGCGGCGGTCATGTTCCCGGGGGCGAAGGCGCCGAGCGACAGCCCGTGCGCGCCGCCCTCGGCGAGGACGGCGGCCGCGAGCAGCACCAGGATGCCGGTCTCGGCGACCAGCAGGACGCCGAGCACCTTGGCGCCGAAGGAGATGGAGCGGAACCCGCCGTACCAGATGACCACGAGTCCGACGATGGCGATCACCGGCCAGGGGGCGGTGTGGCCGGTGAGCGAGAGCAGGGTGGCGTGGGTGGCCGAGCCCAGCAGGCCGTAGACGCCGATGCCCATGCCCAGGTAGCCGAGCAGGGCGAGCAGCGCCGCGCCGAAGCCGGCCGGGCGGCCGAGGCCCCGGGTGATGTAGGCGTAGAAACCGCCGCCGTGGCGGACGTGCCGGCTCATGGTGGTGAAGCCGACGGCGAAGACGGCGAGGGTGAGGCCGGCGGCCAGGTAGGCGGCCGGCGCGCCGATGCCGCCGCGGAGCAGGCCGAGGGGGGCCACGCCCGCCATGACGGTGAGGGGGGCGGCGGCCGAGACGACGAAGAAGGCGATGTCGGCGGTGCTGAGGGCGTTGGTGCGCAAGGTGGCGGTGGAGGCGTGCGGTTCCCCTGCCGAGGACGAGGACATGGGTGTCCCCTTTCGTGATGGGCCGGACGGTGCGGACGTCCGGCCGGGCGCGCGGGGCGGAGGCGGGGGGCGCGGGGCGCGGGGCGGTGGGTCGTCAGAAGAACCAGGGAGCGGGCTCGTGGCCCCGGTCGACGATGTCGCCGAAGCGGCCGCCGAGGAAGCCCAGGGGGTCGCCGGGGCGCCGGCAGACCTTGCGGACCTCGCCGATGACGACCTGATGGTCGCCCGCGGCGAAGTGGCGTTCCACGGCGCACTCCAGATGGGCGTAGGCGTCGGGGATCACCGGGACGCGGTGGTCGCCACGGGTGATCTCCAGTCCGGCGAAGTGGTCCTCGCCGCGGCGGGCGAAGCGCAGCGCCAGGTGTTCCTGGCGGGCGGACAGGATGTTGACGGCGAAGCGCCCGGAGCCGGTGACCGCCTCGGTGGTGCGGGCGCCGGTGGTGAGGCAGACCAGCAGGAGCGGCGGCTCCAGGGAGACCGAGGTCAGGGAGTTGACCGTCATGCCGTGCGGATGGCCGCCGGCCGTCGTGGTCACCACCGCGACCCCGGTGGCGAAGCGGCCCATGGTCCGGCGCATCGTGAGGGGGTCCACGGCCGCGTCCGGGGCGGAGGGGAGGGGGGATGGGGACATGGCGCGCCTCCAGAGGGGGTTCAGCGGCGGTAGCGGACCTCGAAGGTCACCACGCCCTCGTCGGTGCGCCAGGGGCCGTGCGGCATCCCCGGCGGGCGGCAGGCGTACATGCCGGCGCTGAAGGTCCGCCCGAGGGACAGGTCGGTGAAGGAGCCCTCCAGGATGTAGACCTCCTCCCAGAAGTCGTGCTTCTGCACGCCCATCGGGGTGGAGTCGGCGCCGGGCTCGTAGCGCAGGATGCGGGTGGCGACGCCGGTCTCGGCGTCGCGGGACAGGATCCGTTCGGTGATCTTGGGGTCGCCGCCGGGGCAGACGGTGAAGTCCACGTCGGTGACGGGGAAGAACTCGTGTTCGGGCTTGCTCATCGCGGGGGTGCTCCTCGTGTTCGGGGGAGGGGGAGGGTGGAGGATCAGGCCGTGGTCTCCAGGCCGTAGCCGGCCAGGAAGTCGTCCACTCGGGCGAGCGGGCCGTCGAAGCCGTAGTTGCGGAAGGCGTAGCCCTTCACCACGAACGGCGCGCCGGCGTAGAAGAGCTCGTACTGGTGGTGGCGGCCGGCGAACTCGCTGCCGATCGCGTCCCAGGCCAGCTTGAACAGCTTCACCCGCTCCTCGGCCGTGGTGCCGGGGCTGTGCACGTAGCGGTCGATGTCGGGGCGCGTCTCGGGGCTGGTCAGGTCGGCCGAGCTGGAGGGGACCTGGAGCACGCCGCCGCCGACCAGGTCGCGCAGGATCGCCAGGACGCGCGGGTAGAGCTCGGACTGCAGGCCCATCGCCCCGTACACCGCGCGGGCGCCCGGCAGCCACAGGCCCTGCTCGTCGGGGGCGGCGGTGTACTCGGCGGCCAGGACCGCCGACTCGACCAGGGAGGCGAGGCTCGCCAGCTCGCCGAGCTTCTCCACCACGCCGGGGAAGCGGTCCACGCCGTTGACGGCCGCGACCTTGCGCGCCAGGCCGGCCAGGAACTGCAGCTTGGTCGAGAAGCGGATCTGCGCCTGCCAGTTGCCCAGCAGGTGCGCGCCGGTGTCGAAGAACTGCCGGCGCAGGCCCGCCACGTCGCGGTGGACGAACACCCGCTCCCAGGGGACGAAGACGTCGTCGAAGACCAGGAAGGCGTCGGTCTCGTCGAAGCGGCTGGTCAGCGGGTAGTCGTAGACGCTGGTGGCCGCTGGGGCGTAGGGGCGGCGGCAGTACAGCTTCAGCCCCGCGGTGCCCACCGGGACGGCGAAGCTGACGGCGAAGTCGGTGTCCTCGGGCCCGAGCGGCTTGATGCAGGACACGAAGATCTCGTCGGCGACCGCGCCGCCGGTGGCCAGCATCTGCGCGCCGCGCACCACGATGCCGTCGGCGCGCTCCTCGGCCACCCCGGCCTGGATCAGCTCGCCGTCCCAGGCGTGCGCGGTGGTGGCCCGGGAGACCTGCGGCGGGATGATCGCGTAGGAGACGTACAGGTCCTCGGCCGCGATCCGGCGCCGGTAGGCGGCGATGTTGGCGGCGAAGTCGCGGCCCTCGGCGGCGAACGCCTCGGGGTGGGCGGCGAAGGCGGCGAAGAACGTGCCCACGTGGTCGGGGCTGCGGCCGACCCAGCCGTGCGTGGCGCGGGCCCAGACGGTGGCGGCCCGCCGGTAGGCGACCAGGTCCTCGTGGCTGCGCGGCGTGGTGAACAGCCGGTTGACCTCGGCGCCGGACTCGGGGTCGGTCCGGACCATGCCCGAAGCGGGGTCGGCGGCCAGGTCGAACAGGCCGGCGATGGTGCGCGCGATCGGCGCGAAGGCGGGATGGTGGGCGACGTCTTGCACCGGTGCGCCGTCCACGTAGACGTGGCGGGAGTCCTTGAGCGAGTCGAGGTAGGCCGATCCGCTGCGCATCACGCGCTCCTCAGCTTGGTTTCATAGGTGTGGGACAGGAGGGGGCCGCCGGGAAGGCGCAGGTCCATCCGCCAGCGGGTGCCGTGCACGAAGGTCTCCGCCAGCAGCGGCAGGGTGCCGCAGTACAGCACCAGGTCCCCGTCGACCGGGCCCAGCGCGTCGGTCAGCTTCCGCAGCAGCTCGGCCGGGCGGCGCAGGGCCGCGAGGGCGCCCTGCTGGTAGGGGCGGCCGTCGACCGACGAGCGCACGGTGGAGCCCTCCCAGTCCACCGCCTCCAGGTCGGTGCCGATCTCCAGGACGGTCCCGCCGATCGGCTTGGGGCAGGCGGCCTTGGACGCGGCGATGTCGTCGCGTTCCAGGGCGCGGTCGGTGTGGTCGGACCCGACGGCCAGGAAGTGGCGGCCGCCCTGGCGCACGATCACCGGCTCCACCTCGCCCGAGGTGGCCGGGCCGGCCACCTCGACCACCGCCGCGGCGGTCAGCAGCGCGGGGTCGAGATCGTAGAAGGCGGGCACGGTCGGCGGCGGGGGGACGCCGATCGCCGCCAGTTCGGCGATGTGCTCGGCCACGGCCGCCTCGTCGCGCGCGGTGTAGCCGGCCACGATCAGGCGTTCGGGGCGCAGCACCAGGTCCTCTCCGCTGCCCGCCACCTTGAGCAGTGCGGCCGGTCCGGTTCGGGGCATGGTCGCCTTTCCAGTGCGGTTCATGGTGTGCGCCCGGACGTCGCGGGGCGCCGGCGGTCCGCCAGGACGGGAAAGTCCCGCCGTACCGCGTCGACCGTGCTCACGTCGGTGTCGCAGAACGTGAGCCCTTCTTCGGTCCCGGCCTCGGCGAGCACGTTCCCCCAGGCGTCCACGACCCGGCTGCGGCCGGCCAGCTCGACGCCGTTCTGGACGCCGACCGCGTTGCAGGCGATGAGCAGCACCTGCTGCTCCACCGCCCGGCAGGAGGTGAACAGCCGCCAGTGCTCGCGCCGCGCCGCGGGCCAGGCCGCGGGGACCACGACGGCCCTGGCGCCGAGGTCCACCAGTTCGCGCCACAGCTCGGGGAAGCGCAGGTCGTAGCAGGTGGTCGCGCCGAACCGGCCGAGTGCGGTGTCGGCTACGGTCACCTCGTCGCCCGGGGTGAGCAGCTCGGCCTCCAGCGAGGCGTAGCCGAAGACGTGGACCTTGCGGTAGGTGTGCACGATCGTGCCGTCCGGGGCGATCAGCACCGCCGTGTTGTGGAGGCGCCCGTCCTCGGCGCGCTCGATGAGGCTGCCGAGGTGGACGTGCGCGCCGAGCTCCCGGGCCCAGGCACGGGCCGCCCGGACGGTGGGTCCCTCCAGGGGCTCGGCGCGCTCCTCGTAGGCGTCGAAGGCGAAGTACCCGGCGGCCCACAGCTCCGGCAGCACCACCAGGTCCGCGCCGCGGGCGCCGGAGACCATGCGGCCGACGCGGTCCCGGCGCTCCTCGACACCCTCGCCGGGAGGGCTGGCGACCTGCAGCAGCGCGACCCTCACGCGGTCCCCCCGGCATCGGGCCCGCCGCCCCAGGTGCCCGGACCGGAGACGTGCAGGGCGGCCAGGGTGCTGGACAGGTGGTCGGCGAGCGCCCGGCCCGCCGGGTCGGGCTCCCCCTGCCGCACGGCGACCACGATCGCGCGGTGCTCGGCGACCACCGTGCGCGCCCGGTCCTGGGTGGCGGCGACCGCGCGCAGGCCCATCCGGATCTGGCGGTCGCGCAACGACTCGTAGAGGTCGGCCAGCACGCTGTTGCCCGCGTTCTGCACGATCGTGCGATGGAAGGTGCGGTCGCATTCGATGAAGGCGACGGGGTCGTCCAGCAGCCCCTCCTGCTCGGTCACCAGCCGGTCCAGCTCGGCCGCGAACTCCGGCCCGAGCCCGGTGACGCGGCGCACGCACCAGTTCTCCACCAGCTCGCGTGCCTGCATCACCTCGCGGACCTCGGCGTCGGAGATCGGCGGCACGTAGGCGCCCTTCTTGGGCACCAGCTGGATCAGGCCCTCGGTCTCCAGCCGCAGCAGGGCCTCGCGCACCGGGGTGCGCGAGGTGCCCGCCGCCTGGGCGATCTGCGTCTCGCTGAGGAACACCCCGCCGTGGCGGGGCAGCTGGGCTATGTGGCCCTTCAGCCAGCGGTAGCTCACGTCCCGCGCGGAGTCGTTCGTCCCGTCCACACCTTGTATGCGGCTCATAGGCAACTTGTATACAGCTTGTATTCCGAGCGGTGCAAGCCCTTGCTTACTAGGTGGTCGCGGGGGAGCGGGGAACGGTCGCAGCCTCCGCACGGGTCCTTTTGCGGGCTTGACCAGGGCGCCTAGCGACTCGGCCGACCGTTCCGGGCTCGCGCCGTAGCCGGACGGCCGTCATGCATCGCGATCGCTGAAGGGCCGGACCAGGACCGCCGGCGCCGATCCCATGAAGGCCAGGCCGGAGGAGCCGCCGCGCGCAGGGCATCCGAAGAAGGCCGCTGAGCTGGCCGAAGGGATGCGGGGAAGGTGATGCGAGCAGATCGCCAGAGCTCGGCCTTGCGGAAGATGGCCGGATGCGGCCGCACGCACCTCAGGGTGAAGGCGGCGCCTGGGAGCGGAGGGAGCGGGCCAGGCGGTCGAGGGCGGCACCGTCCGCGGACGCCGTCCCCGTGAGGGTGCCGACCAGCGCCTGGGCGAGGACGGTGGCCGAGCCGATCCGGCCGTCCTCCCGCTCGTCGCCGGTGACCTTCCCGATCACCGCGTCGCGCACCGACTGGGAGATGTCGAGGCCCCCGAACAGCTCGGGGAACGACAGCGCCATCAGGCACACGCCCACGTTGGCCGACAGGATCGACCGGGCGGCCAGCTCGGGGGCGGCGCGCAGCCGCCCGACCGCGCGGCAGCGCTCCACCGCCGCCAGGAGCAGGGCCTGCGCGTCCTTGATCGCCTGCGGTCCGGGCTCTCCGGCCGGGGTGAACATGAGCCGGTACAGGTGGGGGTTGCGCAGCGCGAACGCGACGTGGCTGTCCCAGGCGGTGCGCAGGTCGGCCACCGGGTCGTCGGTGCGAGGATTGCGCTCCTTGTTGGCGATGAAGCGCTCGAAGCCGATGTCGGCCACCGCGGTGAGCAGCCCCTGCTTGTCACCGAACTGGCGGTAGATCTCCGGCATGCCGACCCCGGCGCGGTCGCAGATGGCCCGGGTCGAGATCGCCAGCGCGTCCCTGGTGGCCAGCAGCTCCGCCGTGGCCTCCAGGATGCGTTCTCGTGCCGTTGCCATGGCTTCCACGATAGCAGCGCTAACAGATCTGACCTGGGCGCCTGTGCTGCGGGGGCGGATGCGCGCAGACTGATGTTAGCGTCGATAACGAAATGTGTTAGCGTTCAACACATCCCGGGCGGCGGCCGCCTCCGGGAACCCCCCGTTCGCCACCAGAGAGCCGGTGTCCCCATGACCCGTCCGACCTTCCTCCGCACCGCCGCGGCCACCGCTGGCCTCGCCCTCCTCGCCGCGTGCGGCGGCGAGGGCGCCGGCGACCGCGCGCAGGCCGCCCAAGCCTCGCCGGTCGCCGCCCATGCCCCCCGCGCCGGCGCGTTCACCGTCACGCACGTGGGCGGACCGACCACGATCCTGGAGATCGCCGGCCTGCGCCTGCTGATCGACCCCACCTTCGACGCGCCCAAGAAGTACCCGAGCGGCCTGGAGAAGATCCGGCCGCCGGCGTTCGGTCCCGACCGCCTCGGCAGGATCGACGCGGTGCTGCTGTCCCACGACCAGCACGACGACAACCTCGACGACACCGGGCGCGCACTGCTGAAGAAGGTGCCCGCCGTGCTCTCCACCCCCGGCGCCCGCAAGCGCCTGGGCCGCCACGTCACGGGCATGACGAGCTGGGCCTCCCGGACGCTGAAGGCCTCCCGCGGCACCCTCAAGATCACCGCGGTGCCCGCCCTGCACGGCCCCGACGGAGTGGACCGCGGCGCCGACGGCGAGGTCACCGGCTTCGTGCTCAGCGGCAAGGGCGTCCCCACCGTCTACGTCTCCGGTGACAACGCCTCGGTCAAGGTCGCCGAGCAGGTCGGCGACCGCGTCAGGAAGCGGATCGGCCGCATCGACACCGCGATCCTGTTCGCCGGCGCCGCCCGCACCCCCGCGATCCTCGACAACGCCCCGCTGACCCTCACCTCCGAGAACGCGGCCCGCGTGGCCGAGGACCTCGACCCCCGCAAGGTCGTCCCGGTGCACACCGACAGCTGGAACATCTACTCCGAGGACATGGCCTCCCTGGTGAAGGCGTTCCGCGCCCGCGGCATCGCGGACAAGCTCGTCGACCTGGCGCCGGCCGGCACCAAGAAGGACCTGTCCTAGAGACGACGTCCCCCCGCCCATGGTGATGGGCGAGGCCGGAGCGGTGGTGCGGTTCGGGCACTATGTGAAGTCGCCCGTCGCCCCCGGCCACCATGGTCCGCAGGCCGCGCTCGGGCCGGGACCCGAAAGGAAAGGCACCGATGATGGCCGACCGCGCCGCCGCCCTCGACGATCCGGTCGGCGAGTCGTTGCGCGGCCATCACCGGCACCTGGCCCGCCGGGTCGGCCGGGCCGCCGGATACCTGCCGCAGGTCGCGACCTTCTGCGCGGTACCGGCGGACCCGGGCCCGGCCGAGTGGGCCGACCTCGCCCGGCTGCTCGGTCGCGACGAACTCGCCGACCTGTTCAGCGGCCCGGCGACCCCGCCCGAGGACTGGGAACCGGTCTTCAGCCTCGACGGCGTCCAGATGATCAGCCCCGCCGGGGGCCTGCCCGGCCCCGCCGACACCGGATCCGCCTTGGAACCGGTCGAACTGGGCGTCCGCGATGTGCCGGAGATGCTCAAGCTCGCCGCACGCACCCAGCCGGGACCGTTCTGGCCGCGCACCCGCGAACTGGGCACCTACCTGGGCATCCGCCGGAACGGCGCGCTGGTGGCCATGGCGGGCGAACGGCTCCACCCGCCGGGATGGACCGAGATCAGCGCCGTGTGCACCGCCCCCGAAGCCCGCGGGCAGGGCCATGCCGCCCGCCTGGTGCGAGCCCTCGCGGCGGGCATCACGCGTCGCGACGAGCGCCCGTTCCTTCATGTGGCCTCAGCCAACATCGGCGCGATCGCGCTCTATGAGCGTCTGGGGTTCGAGGTCCGGAAGCAGGTGACGTTCCGCGGCTTCCGGACGCCATGACCTGAAGCGACCCGCTGGTCGGGCTCCTGGCAGGCGAGCGCGCATCGTGGACGTGCGCGGATCGGCGGTGTGCCGCCGGACCTGACCACCGCCCAGGAGACGGTTTTTGTCTGGTTCGGCGAGATTCCCACGTTAGATGATCTTGCTTTGGATGCATACAGTAACTGCTTATTACTGTATGTAATCACCAAAGAGGATGTTCATGAGCATTCATCGTAAAGTCATCGGTGTCGCGATCGCCTGTGCGTCCCTGCCGCTCCTGCCCCTCGCGGGCCCCGCCGCGGCGGCGAAACGCGACGACAAGATGTGCGGCGGTCACTACCAGGTCTACTTCGGACACACCTACAAGGGCACCGACTCCTGGCAGTGGAAGGGGTGGCAGCCCACGCCCGCCGAGGTCAAGAGGAGGACCGAGGCCCCGCTGGGGGTGACCGCCAAGTTCTACCGCGACCAGCAGGGCTACCCCTGGGTGGACGTGCGCTTCACCGCCACGCGCGCCTCCAAGATCCGCCCTCTGGCCGGGGAGAAGACCGGCTACAACCTCAAGATCACCAGTAAGTCCGCCAAGGTCTCCATGAAGCCCGAATACCATCCCTCGACCATCGTGGGCGGCAAGATACTCAGCCCCGACGACGCGGGCTGGAAGAAGGCCGTGGAAAGCCAGGTCAGCGGATACACCTTCACCTTCCACAAGCACTACGAACTTGAGGCGCTGGACTGCCCCGGCGGCAGCCAGGTGCCCAAGCGGCTGCTGCAGAAGGACACGTTCGGCGTGGTGGAGAGGAACGAGAACGGCGAGGAGGCGCGGCGCGGCGAATTGATCAACATCGTCGACCTCAAGCTCGAATCCTGACCCGGGCCTCCAACGGCGCCCCCGGGTCCGCTCCCGCCACGGCGCCAGGAGAGCCGAGAGGGCCGGACTACGATCCTTCGTGTTTGCGGGTACCCACCCTCTTGCGAGCCGAGTTGCCGACCTGGCCCTCGAAGCGCAGATAGGCTGCCGTCGCCTGGTACGCCATCTCCATGTAGCGCTCACCTTCGCCTCTCGCGTGGGCGCTGTCGAACCCGTAGACCCGGCGCAGCAAGTTCAGTCCATGTGAGGGGTTCTCGCGCCCGATGGGCAGCAGGTGTACTTCGGTGCCCTCGGGAAGGTCGTCCAGCAGGCTGTTGAACATCAGCCGGAAGGTCCCTTCCACGACGCCCGCTCTCCAGAGCACCTGCGGGAAGCGGGACTCCTGGCTGAAGTCGGTCGTCTGGAGGATGTAGACGGTGCGGGCGCCCAGCTGGAGTGCCCGTTCGAGCGGGATGGGGTCGAGGAAACCGCCGTCGAAATAGGTGTGCCCGCCGACCTTCGCGTACGAAGTGATGCCCGGAGCCGCTCCTGCGGACAGCACGGCGGGGATGAGCGGTCCCGAATCGAACCAATGCTCGCGCAGTGTGTTCAGCCGGACGGCGTTGCACTCGTAATGGACCGCGAGCTCTTCGAAGGTACGAGCGGCGGTGTGGCGCTGTATGATCGATCCGAGGCAGTCCTGTGCCTCTTGGCGCGCGGTCGGCGAGAGCAGCCGGTACAGCCCGCGCGGTACCGACCACCTGAGCGGCGGCGCGGTGAGGATCTCGGTCCAGCACTCGTACGCCGGGCTGAGGGCGGAGGTGTCCGCCCGCTCGGCGAATACCGCGCCGATCATCGCGCCGGCGGAACTTCCGAGGACGAAGTCGGGCCGTATGCCCGCTTCGGTGAGTGCGACGAGCATTCCTATCTCGGTGCTCGCCATCTTTCCGCCTCCGCTCAAGACGAAGGCGACAGGTCCGGATGCCATCTGCGCCTGCTCCTATGGGATGAACGGGCTCACGTCAGCCCCCTGATCCAGCTTTCGACGGCCCTCGCCGTCTCTTCGACATGGGTCGTCATCATGGTCAGATGGTCGCCGGGCACCTGGGCCGTGAGATGGGCCCGGGTCCATTCGGCGCCCACGCCGTCCATGGCCTCGTCGGCCCGCAGCGCGAGGATCGGGCACGCGATTTCCCGGGGCGTCCATCCCGCGAAGAGGTCGGTGTAGTGCATCATGGCGGACACGCCCGCTTCGTCGAGCAACGTGCCCAGTTCCAGTCGCCCCCACAGGCGATTGGCGTTTCGGGTGACTTCCCGGCGGCCGTGCCGTCCGATGTCGGCCGGGTCGAGGAAGGCGAGTCCCGCAGGCCGTCGCCCCTCCTTTTCGCAATGCTCGGCGACGGCGTGTGCCAGCCACGCGCCAGAGGAGTGCCCGAGGATGACGAATGGCGAACCGTCCGCCTGGTCGAGGACCGTCGCGGCCGCCGCGCGGGTGAACGTGTCCAGGGCCCCGGGGAGCGACTCGCCGTCGGAATAACCGGGCACGGTGACGGCGTGAACGCTGCGGTGTCCCTGGAAGAACCCGGCGAATTCGGCGTACTGCAGGGGCGCGGCGGGCGCCAGGATCGACGGCAGGCAGAACAGGCGCGGTGTGGCGTGCCCGTCGGAAAGACGCACCGGTCGCACGCTCAGCTCAGCGGGATCGCCGGTGATGGATCCGTCGCGCGCGTTGAGGATTTCCTGCAGGAGTGCGATCTCCTCATCGAGGTCCGCCCCTTCGTCCAGGATGCGACGGAGGCGCAGGATGTTGTCGTCGTTGGCCGGCGCCTTCGGCTCCGCCGCTGTCGCAGCGGCGAGGAGGCTGTCGAGGCGGCGGGCCAGAGCCCGTGGGGTCGGGTGGTCGAAGACGACGGTGGTCGGCAGTTTCAGCCCGGTCAGTTTGTTCATGTGGTTGCGCAGCTGTACGGCCGCAAGAGAGTCGAAGCCCATTTCCCGGAAGGGCCGGTCGGCATCGACCGCCTCTGCCCGGCTGTGACCGAGGACGGTGGCCGCATGCGTTCGCACGAGGTGCAGCAGTTCGCGGACGCGGTCGTCCGTCGGCAGCGAGGCGAGCCGTTCGCCCAGAGGCTCGGCGTCGGTGTCGGCCGGGCCGGTGGGGCCGACGCTCGCTCGGGCCCGCTTGGGGTGGACCAGGTTGCGCAGGAGCGGCGGTGATGCGTCCTGGGAGCGTCCGCCGAGAGTGCGGAGGTCGAGGTGGGCTGCGACGAAGAAGGCTCCTCCGTCGGCCAGCGCGGCGTCGAAGAGCGCCAGACCGTCCCGGTCGGTGAGGGGCAGCATGCCGTTGTACGCGAGGCGTGACAGATCGGCCTGTACGAGGCGGCCCGTCAGTTCGCTGGTGCGCTCCCAGAGCCCCCAGGCGAGGGACGTGGCGGGCAGGCCGCGCTGACTTCGGTGCAACGCCAGGGCGTCCACGAGCGCGTTGGCGGCGGAGTAGTTCGCCTGCCCGCCGGCGCTCAGGACCGCGGCCATGGAGGAGTAGAGCACGAACGCGGCCAGGTCCGAGTCCCGGGTGAGCACGTGCAGGTTGAGGGCGGCGTCGGCCTTGGGGCGCAGTACCCGGTCGTTCATCTCGGGGGTCAGGGAGGTGATGACGCCGTCCTCGACCACGGCCGCGGTGTGGACGACGGCGGTCAGTGGATGCTCGGCGGGAACGTCGTCGAGCAACCGCCGCAGCGCTTCGCGGTCGGCCGCGTCGCAGACGGCGATGGTGACCTCGGCGCCGAGATCGGCGAGCTCGGCCCGCAGGGCGTCGGCCCCGGGCGCGTCCGGGCCGCGTCGGCCGATCAGCAGCAGGTGGCGTACGCCGTGCTCGGTGACCAGGTGCCGGGCGAGCAGCGAGCCGAGCGTGCCGGTGCCACCGGTGATCAGTACCGTCCCGGCCGGGTCGAGCGGGCGCGGCACGGTGAGGACGATCTTGCCGATGTGCTCGGCGCGCCGCATGTGCTCGAAGGCCGCCCGGGCGTGCCGGATGTCCCAGGAGGTGAAGGGCAGGGCGTGCAGGTCGCCGCGGCGGAACAGGCCGTGCAGCGTGCCGAGCATGGCGTGCAGCAGGTCGGGATCGAGCAGGCCGAGGTCGAAGTCCAGGTAGGTGACGCCGGGATGGTCCCGGGCGACGACGTCCGGTCCGCGGAGGTCGGTCCTGCCCAGCTCGACGAACCGGCCGCCGCGCACCAGCAGCCGCAGGCCCGCGTCGATGATGTCGCCGCTGAGGCAGTTGAGCACGACGTCCACGCCCGCGCCTCGGGTGGTGGCGCGAAAGTGCCGTTCGAAGGCGGTCGACCGCGATGAGGCGATATGAGCCTCGTCCAGACCCAGCGCGCGCAGCGCCGCCTGCTTGGCAGGCGCGGCGGTGGCGAAGACCTCGGCTCCCAGATGCCGGGCGATCTGCACGGCGGCCAGCCCGACGCCTCCGGTCGCAGCGTGGACGAGCACCGACTCGCCGGGACGCAGCGCGGCGAGCTCGACCAGCCCGTACCAGGCGGTCAGGAACGCCACCGGGGCGGTGGCGGCCTCCTGGAAGGTCCACTCCTCGGGCACCGGGACGACCAGGCGCCGGTCGGTGACGGCGGTGCCGGCGAACGCGGTGCTCCTGGTGAACGCCCCCATGACCCGATCACCGGACGCCACGTCCGTCACTCCCGGTCCGGTCTCGACGACGACGCCCGCGCCGTCGAAGCCCATGAGGGGCCAGACCCGGTGCCGGTCCACGATGCCGGCGGCGACGGCGACGTCGCGGAAGTTCATCGCGGCGGCGCGGACGGCCACCCGTACCTCGCCGGGGCCAAGCGGCCTCTCGGATGCCGGCACGATGCGCAGGCTCTCCAAGGTTCCCGGTTCCATGTCCAGACACCACGGGCCCTCGTCCGGCGCGAACGCCCCGGCGTCGGCGGTGCGGGCTTCGGCCAGGCGCGGGACGTGGAGGGCGCCGGCGCGCAGTGCCGACTGCGGTTCGCCGGTGGCGAGGGCGGTCGCGACCAGGGCGCGGGAAGCCTCATGATCGTCGAGGTCCACCAGCACCAGCCGGCCCGGATGTTCGGTCTGCGCGGTACGGACGGCGCCCCACACCGCCGCCTGCGCCAGGTCGGTCACGGGGTCGTGGGCGTGGACGGCGACCGCGCCCCGGGTGAGGACGAGCAGCACTCCCGCGTCCAGTCGCTCGCTGGTCAGCCAGGTCTGTACCTCTGCCAGCACGTGGTCGACCGTCGCGTGCAGGGGCGCGGCGTCCTCGGGCACGCCGGTGCGCGGGCAGACCAGCACCGCAACGTCGGGCACCGCGGCGCCGGCGGCGACCGACGCGCGCAGGGAGGCGACATCGGGGTGCCGGGTCGGGGGCTCGGGGAGGGCGAGGTCCGTCGCACCGTCCCGGTCGGCTCCGCCGATCAACGCCCATGTCAGAGCGGTCGGCTCGGTGCCGTCCGGCGGCGATGCGGGCCAGTCGAGCCGGAACAGGCCGCCGCGGCCGGTGGTCCGCACGGCGCGCAACTGCCCGCGTTCCACCGTCCGCAGGACCAGCGACCGGGCCGTGAGGACGGGACGGCCCGCCGGGTCGGCGATGGTCACGGCCATGGTGTCGGGTCCCGTCCGGGCCAGCCGGGCCCTCAACGCGCTGGCGCCCACGGCGTGCAGCCGGACGTCCTGCCAGGAGAACGGCATCTGCAACCGGTCCACCGCCCCGGTGAGGGCGCCGTGCAGTGCCGCGTCGAGCAGCGCCGGATGCAGGGAGTAGGAGGCGGTCTCGTCCCGCAGGTCGTCGGGAAGCGCGACCTCGACGAACACCTCGTCGTCCCGCGACCAGGCGGCCTGAAGACCGCGGAATGCGGGCCCGTACTGGTAGCCCGTTGCGGCGAGCCGGTCGTAGAAGCCGTCCAAGGGAACGGGGGTCGCGCCCTCCGGCGGCCATGCGGCGAGGTCATCGGCGTCGATCGGCGCGGGACCGGCCGCCGAGCCCGTGGCGTGCCGCGTCCAGGGGCGCTGCTCCGGGGCGGACTCGGGCCGGGAGAAGATCTCCAGCAGGCCGTGTTCGTGCACCTGCACCTGGATCCGCGCCGTCTGATCGGCGGTCAGCACCAGCGGTGCCTGGAGGACCAGTTCCTCGACGCCTTCGAACCCGGCCCGGTCAGCCGCCTGGAGGGCCATTTCCAGGAAGGCGGTGCCCGGGAACAGAACGGTGCCGTGCACTGCGTGGTCGGCCAACCAGGGATGGGTCCGGATCGACACCGACCCGGTGAGCAGCAGGGTCGGGGAGCCGGCGAGCCCGGTCGCGGCGCCGAGCAGCGGATGGCCGGCGTCCTCCAGTCCCGCCGTCGCCAGGTCGGCGGTGCGCGAGCCGTCGGCGTCGAGCCAGTAGCGCCGGTGCTGGAAGGCATAGGTGGGCAGGTCGACGCGGCGAGGCGCGGTACCGGTGAACGCCCGCGCCCACGTCACGGGGACCCCGCGCACCTCGGCCTCGGCGACCGCGAGCCGGAACCGCCGCAGGCCTCCCTCGCCGCGCCGCAGCGTTCCCAGGACCGCGGCGTCGCCGCCGACGTCCTCGACGGTCTCCTGCATGCCCATGGTCAGGACGGGATGCGGGCTGACCTCGATCAGCGCCTGGTGACCGGAGGCGAGCACGGCGCGGAGCGTGGGGTCGAAGCGGACCGGGTCGCGCAGGTTGGTGAACCAGTACGCGGCGTTCATGCCCGCCGTGTCGAGGAGACCACCGGTGACGGTCGAGTAGAAGGGGATCTGCGACGGTTTCGGCCGGATCCCGGCCAGGTCGTCCAGCAGGCGGTCGCGGATTCGCTCGACGTGCGCCGAGTGCGAGGCGAAGTCCACCGCGACCCGGCGCGCCCAGACGCCCTCGGCCTCCAGTTCCGTCAGCAGGGCGGCGACGGCGGCGGTGTCGCCGGAGACCACCGTCTTGCCCGGACCGTTGACCGCCGCCACCGACAGCCGCCCCTCCCGAAAGGCCGGCCGATCAGCCACCGTCTCGGCGGGCAGCGCGACGGCGGCCATCGTGCCCGTACCGGCCAGCGCACGCAGAGCCCGGCTGCGCAGGGCCACCACCCGCATGCCGTCCTCCAGCGACAGGGCCCCGGCCACCACGGCAGCGGCCATCTCGCCCTGGCTGTGCCCCATCACCGCATCCGGCACGACGCCATGGTCCCGCCACAACGCGGCGAGCGAGACCATCACCGCGAAGAGCGTGGGCTGGACGACGTCCACGCGTTCGTGGTCCCACACGTCGGGCCCGGCGCGCAGGACGTCGGTCAGCGACCAGTCGGCGTAGGGCGCCAACGCGTCGGCGCATTCGGCGATCCGCCGGGCGAAGACCGGTGACTGCTCCAGCAGTTCGGCGGCCATCCCCGCCCATTGGGATCCCTGACCAGGGAAGATGAACACGGTCCGAGCGCCGGGGGTTCCGGCGCCTTGCGCCAGGTTGGGCGCGCCGGCGTCGACGGCCAGTGCCCGCAGACCGTTCATCAGCTCTTCGCGGTCGCTGCCGACGACGACGCCGCGGTGCTCCAGCCGCGCCCGGGATGTCACCAGCGTCCAGCTCACGTCGGCGACCTGGAGCTCCGGAGTCGCCTGGAGATGGCGCAGCAGCCGGTCCGCCTGGGCTCGCAGTGCCTCCGGCGACCTGGCCGTGAGCACCCAGGGGAGCGGCAAGGCGGCCGGGGAAGCGGGCCGGCGACACTCAGGCGGTCCGCTCAGGGACGACTGCTCCAGGATGAGGTGCGCGTTGGTGCCGCTGATGCCGTACGCCGATACGCCCGCCCGGCGAGGCTGATCCGTCTCAGGCCAATCCCGGTTCCGGTGGAGGAGGCGCACCAGGCCGTCCGACCAGTCGACGTCCGGATTCAGTCGCTCCGCGTGCAGCGTCTTCGGCAGTACACCGTGCTGCACGGCCAGCACCGCTTTGATGACCCCGGCGACCCCCGCGGCGGCCATGCAGTGTCCGATGTTCGACTTCACCGATCCCAGGAACACCGGACGCCCGTGGCCCCGTTCGCGCCCGTAGACGGCTATCACGGAGCGGGCCTCGATGGGGTCGCCGACCCTGGTGCCGGTCCCGTGGGCCTCGACGAGGTCCACTTCGTCGGCCTGGAGACCCGCGTCCCGCAGGGCTTGCCGGATGACCAGCTCCTGCGAGCCGCCGTGGGGGACCGCCAAGCCCTGACTCGCGCCGTCCTGGCTGAGCGCGGAACCGCGGATGACTCCGAGCACCGGGCGCCCGAGGCGTTCGGCGTCCGAGAGTCTGGCCAGGACGAGCATTCCCGCCCCTTCGGCCATGCCGAAACCGTCGGCGTCCGCCGAGAACGCCCGGCTGCGCCCATCCCGCGACAGCGCCTGCTGGCGACTGAAGTCGACCAGGAGACCGGGTGCGCCCAGCACGCTGGCGCCACCGGCCAGGGCCAGGGAGCACTCGGCGTTCCGGAGGGACCCGACCGCCTGGTGGATCGCCGCCAGCGAGGACGAGCAGGCGGTGTCGATCGTCACGGCCGGCCCGACCAGGCCCAGGGCGTACGCGATGCGACCGGACTGCACGCTCAGGGTGGTGCCGGTCAGCATGTAACCGGTGGAACCGTCACCCGCCTCGTGCATGCGCGGCCCGTACTCGGTGGCGAAGGCACCGATGAACACTCCGGTGTCGCTCTCCCGCAGCGACAGGGGATCCAGCCACGAACGTTCGCAAGCCTCCCACGCGAGCTCCAGGAGGATGCGCTGCTGGGGGTGCATGGCCAGCGCCTCGCGCGGACTGATGCCGAACAGTTCGGCGTCGAACTGCGCCGCGTCGGCCAGGAAGCCGCCCTTCCGTACGTAGAAGGTTCCCGGCTTCCCCGAGTCCGGCCAGAACAGCTTGGGAATGTCCCACCCTCGGTCGGTCGGCAGCGGGCCGATGAGGTCACGCCCTTCGACCACCGCCTTCCACAACTGCTCGGGAGAGGTGATCCCGCCAGGGAAGCGGCAGGCCATACCCAAGATCGCGATCGGCTCGCCCGCCGTGCCCGGCTCCGCTCCGGCGAACGCCGTCTCTTTCGCGGTCATCGCTTCTCCTCGAGATCGTGGCGGAGTACCGCGCGACGCGGCCCCCGCCGACCGGTGCCGAGTGCCGCTTGCCAGTTCACGGCGACACCGCGGCAGTACGCCTGTGCGACCGAACGGACGAACTGGTCGAGGTCGCCGCCGTCCCGGTCGATCGAGCCGATCGTGACCGCGTCCGCCCGTGCCGACGTGCGCACCGTGTCGCGCATCGCCGTCAGCAGCGCCGGATGCGGCGCGGCCTCGATCAGCGCGATGGCACCGTCGGTCGCTGCGGACCTCGTCGCCTCCTCGAACCGGATCGGGTGACGCAGGCAGCGGTACCAGTGCTCGCCGTCGAGGCCGGTCCCATCGACCTGGGCCCCTGCGGTGGCCGAGTGGAAGGGGACCCGGCCGGTGCGCGGCATGATCGGGGCGAGCCGGTCGAGGACCTTGTGTCGAGTGCCGTCCATGCAGGCGGTATGGGTCGGTGCTCCGACGCGAACGGCCGTGGCGAACACGCCCTCGTCATCGAGGCCGTCGAGCAGCGCGTCAAGCGACGCGCGGTCTCCTGAGACCAGCGTCCATTCCGGGGCGTTGGCCCCCGCGATCCACAGCTTGCCCTTCCACCGCTCCAGCCTCGCCGACAGCGACGGCGCGGGAAGCCGGACGGCGCCCATGTCCCCAAGCGCACTCACCTCGGCCTGTGCTTTCGCGGTCACGACGGAGACCAAGGCGGCGTCCTCGATGGAGAGCATGCCGCTGACGCACGCCCCCGCCACCTCGCCGATGCACTGTGCCAGCACGGTCGAGGGCTCGACGCCGAACGACCGCCACAGTTCGGCGAGGGAGACCATCACCGCGAACAGAGCCGGCTGGAACACCTCGACCCGGTCCCATGCCGGAGCACCGGCCGGAGCCTCCAGCACCTCCTTCAACGACCAGTCGGTATGGGGGGCCAGCGCAGTGGCGCACTCGTCGAGGCGTTGGGCGAACAGGGGAGAGGCGTCACACAGCGCACGACCCATGCCGGGCCATTGGCAACCCGCCCCCGGGAACACCAGGACCGGTCGTCGCACGGTCGGTGCGACACCGTTCACGAGCGAAGGCGACGCGCGCCCGGCGGCCAGCGCGTCCAGTCCGTCGAGGATCTGCGCCGGACCGGCGGCGAGGATCACGGCTCGATGACCGCCCGCCGTGTCATGCGCGGCGAGTCTGCCGGACAGTTCCGCCATGTTCAGGTTCTCGGCGGTACGGATCTCGTGAGCCAGCGCTGAGGCCGAGGCCCTCAACGACGCCGCGTCGGAACCCGACAGCACCAACGGTGCACGTCGGAGGCGGCCCACGGCCACCTGAACGTCCTCATGCATGGCGTGCCTTCCACAGTGTCGGCAGGGACCGGTCAGGTACGTGCGAGCGGCGCCGGCCGCGCGGATGAGGCCAGCGCGAGCACTCTCTCGGCGTTCTCGTGCACCAGGCGGTCGAACAGGGGCACATCGGTGATCGCCATTGGGTCGACGTTCAGGCCGAGACCGAGCGTCTCGTCCTGGGACATCAGCACGGCGGTGCAGGCGCCGTAGGCGCGCGGCCCGAAGACCAGGGAGGACGTGAGCCGTGCTCCGGCGATGTAGGCCTGGTACGGCACGCCGGGCACGCTGCTGGCGGTCAGGTCGTGCGCGCCGCCCATGTACCGGGCGGCCCGCAGCAGGACGGGGAGAGGTGCCAGCGGTATCAGGGTCGTCAGCGCCGACGTCCACCCGGCCAGCGGGCTCTGTCTCGCCTGGCGCAGTATCGCGCCCATGCTGGTGAGGCGTTCGCGCGTGTCCATCTCCCGCAAGGGGGCGCCGAGCAGGAGGCCACCGACGATGTTGTTGCCGTTCGTCCGTTCGTTGTTGCGCACATTCACCGGGACCA
This sequence comes from Spirillospora sp. CA-253888, assembly GCA_050936435.1. Classification (GTDB taxonomy): domain Bacteria; phylum Actinomycetota; class Actinomycetes; order Streptosporangiales; family Streptosporangiaceae; genus Spirillospora. Next base: position 1,079,451 of record JBNJMT010000002.1, on the reverse strand, counting down.
CGACCGACATCGAGTCGCCGGCCCATCCTCGATGCCGGTGATAGTCGGAGAAGGCGCCGAGCAGGACGGTGATGAAGGCCGCGGTGACCGAGGCGTCGGCGTGCTTGCCGGCCGCTTTCAGTTCGGCGAGCGGCATCTCGACGGCCGTGAAACGGCGTTCGCGGCTGCGTCCGGCGAGCAGGGCGGATCCTCGGGGGATCGCCGCCGTCTGCTGCAGCGAACGGGCCAGCCGCGTCAGCTTCACCGGAACGGCTGCCGGTGCAGCCGACACACGCGCCAGGTCCTCCGCCATCCGGATCCCTCTGCGGCCGGCCCGCCCGGGAGCGCCGCTGAAACCGCTCGCCATCGCTCGCGCCGACAAACGCCAGGGACTCGCATGGCGGGGGAGCTCGGGAGGCGGTCCGAGAGGGCGCAACGATGCCCGCCGCGAGCGGGGCAGCAGCGCCATCATCGCCTGCCGGAGCCCGGCGCCGTCGGCCAGGCAGTGGTGAAGCTTGATCACGATGGCGGCCGGGCCCGCCTCGTTTCCCTCGCCCTTGTCGACCTGCTCGACCAGCACCGCACGCCACGGTGGGCGAGCGGGGTCGAAGACCGACGCGCTGACGCTCTCGGCGAGGTCCAGGAGTTCGCGCCGACCGCCCGGAGAGGGCAACCGGGCGCGGCGGACGTGGCAGGCCAGGTCGAACTCCTCGTCCACCTCCCAGACCGGCCAGCCGATCCGCAGGGGCGGCTCGACCACCCGAAGCCGCAGGCGCGGCAGCACGCGGGTCAGCCAGGCGCAGCACGCCAGGAAGCGGTCCCACTCCGGCATACGGTCAAGCGTCCAGATCATCACGACGTCGGTGCGCAGCGCGGCGTCGGAATCCATCCGCCACATCGCCGTCTCCATGCCGTTCATCAGGGGGGCGAGGCCCCAACCGTCGACGCGGGGAGGAAGGGCCACGGCATCTCCGTTCCAGGATGTCGGGGAGGCGGTCCTGTGATCGATTTCCGTCTGATCGTCCTGAGCTTTGATACCCGCTGTTTTCGGAGAAAGTCTGGGTATTTATGCCCAATAGTCCTATCGCAGAAATGGGCCTTTTTTGGGTACCGTGTCGTGTCAATTCGGTCTGTTCAATAACGGGAGCATTGGCGAGCTCATATTGAGTGCATCCGCTCTACCTGCTGCGAGGCGCGCCCCGAAGGTGACCGTAAACCGCGAGTGCGAGCGCCCAGTTCATGAGATCTGCGGTCGATTAAGGGTCGTCAAGGGTCCCTGTCGCCTGTTGAGCGTTGCGCCGCCGGCTCACGCTGCTCATACGGGCCTTGACACCTCGTCACCAATGGGCAAATCTCAATACCGAAAGAGCGGTCACCGAATCCGGTGCCCCCCGATCACCCATGGCTATGGTGGGAAATGGAAGATCCGGTTTCGCGTGCCGCCATGATCTCGAAGGCGGATCTGCCCATGCGCCTGATATGCGGGCGCTGCCGATCCCCTCAAGGCATCACGGTCGCACAGCTCGACGATGTCATCGAACTGGCGCAGCAGGCGCTCCCACTGCAAGAGCGCCTGCTCGCGTCACTGGAGAACTTGCGCTCCGTGCTGGTAAGCGGCGACGCGGAAGAGCCGTCGGCGGATCATGCGGAGTTCGCTGAGCGGACCTTCTCGCCGGAAAGTTCGCTTCCCTCCAATCCGTTGACGAGACAGGAGTTGCGCGTCCTCGGCCTACTCTGCAAGGGAAAGACGAACCGGGAAATATCCCGCATCCTCATCATCGCTGAAAAGACGGCGAAGAATCATGTTCATTCGATCCTCCGGAAGCTCGGAGTGCGCAGCCGGACGGAGGCGGCGTTTGTCTGGACGAACGGTCAGATGAGCGCTCTGGAACGGTGTCGTACCGATGAAGGGCGATAGGAGGGCCGTATGTATCTCACCCAGGGGCTCCACCGAGCGCTGCAACAGAACCCGGACGCGCCGATGACCATTTTCGGCGACCGAACGCGCACCGTCCGCCAGAGCGCGGACCGGATAGCGAGGCTGGCGGGAGCGTTTCGGCGGCTGGGAGTGGCGGAGGGAGACCGGATCGCGATGCTCTCCCTCAATTCCGACCGCTTTCACGAATACCTGATGGCCAGCTGGTGGATCGGCGCGGTGGTGGTGCCCCTCAACATCAGATGGGCCGTACCGGAGAACCTCTACGCCCTCCGCCAGTCGGAGACCCGTGTCCTCGTCGTGGACGAGACGTTCGCCCCCCTGGTGCCGGACCTGCGCGGAGCACTCGACACCGTCGTCCATTGCGCGGATGGTCCCGCGCCGCCCGACATGCTCGCCTACGAGGACCTCGTCGACGACGACCCCGTGGCGGACTCGCGGTCCGGCGGGGACCGCCTCGCCGGCATCTTCTACACCGGCGGCACCACCGGATTCCCCAAGGGCGTCATGCTGAGCCATGCCAACCTGCTGGTCTCGGCCATGGGCAGTCAGGCGGCGGTGGACTTCGTCATCGCGGGCGGGCGGCTCCTGCACGCCTCGCCCATGTTCCACCTCGCCGACCTGACGGCCTGGGTGGCCCAGGAACTGGTCGGCGGGACCCACGTCATCATCCCCGCCTTCGATCCGGCGGCCGCTCTGTCGGCGATCGCGGCGCACCGGGTGACCTCCACGCTCCTGGCACCTGTCATGATCCGAACGCTCATCGAAGATCCGAGTCTTTCGGCGAGCGACCTGTCCAGCCTCCGCTCCATCGTCTACGGGGCCTCGCCCATTCCCGAGGAGACGCTGGAGCGCGCCATGGCGGCATTGCCGGCAACGGCGTTCGTCCAGGCGTACGGGATGACCGAGTTGGCCCCTGTCGCCACCCTTCTGCCCGCGGCCGACCATGCGGCGAGGAAGAACCTGCGCACGTGCGGGAGGGCCGCTCCGCACGCCGAGGTCCGCATCGTCGACCGGGACGGCGCGGAGGTGCCCCGCGGCCGGGTCGGCGAGGTGGCCGTCCGGGGCGCCAACGTCATGCTCGGCTACTGGCGGGACCCGGAGCAGACGGCCCGTGCGGTCCGGGACGGCTGGATGCACACCGGTGACGGCGCCTACATGGACGACAACGGTTACGTCCATATCGTGGACCGTCTCAAGGACATGATCGTCACCGGTGGGGAGAACGTCTACTCGGTCGAGGTCGAGAACGCCATCGCCCGCCATCCCGCGGTCGCCGCGTGCGCCGTCATCGGCGTGCCGGACGAGACCTGGGGCGAACGGGTGCACGCGGTGATCGTCCGCCGGCCGGGCCACACGCTCACCCACCAGGAGATCCGCGACCACTGCAAGAACATGATCGCCGGATACAAGGCCCCCCGCAGCACCGAGTTCACCGAGGAACTGCCCTGCCTGCCCACCGGGAAGATCCTCAAACGCCGGCTCCGGGAGCGCTACTGGAACGACCAACCGCGCTCCGTACGCTGAAAACGTTCGCCAGGCCCATGCCCTGGCGACATCGGGACGAAGCTGAGATGGCGACCTCGGTCTCGTCGTCGGACGCACCGAGCTCGGTGAACGTGGGGCGACACCGGCCGGCGCGCCCGGACGGGGGCCGCCCCAGACCCGCGGCCGCAGCACGGGTTCGGAGCGGCCGGCAGAGAGCGGGGCGAAGGCATACTCCGCACGGCACCGGTCGGCTCGGCAGGCGGACGCGACCGATTTGATCGTCATCGAGCCGTCCGAGGAGCAGCGGCCGCATGGCCCCGACCGGGTACGCGCGAGGCGGGCCGCGCAGCGGGCGATGCGCCGCTTGCGTGAGTTCAGCCCCGGCCAGGACGGCGGGACGGAGGGGTTGCGGCCCGGCCCTTGGGGTGCCCGCGCAGACCCTCGATGGTGATGAGCGCGGCACCGGTATGTGAGACGGCCGAACAGCGGTAGGAGACGTCTTCGGGCGGGTTGGCGCCGGATGGAGCGGTCTCCGGGGCGCTGAGCAGGTGAACGGGCATCGCCGCGGCTGCCTCGGCGTCGGGTCCTGGCCGGTGGAAGACCACCCGGCGGAAGGACTTCAGCGCGAAGACAGGGATGGCCTGTGAAGTGCGAGCGTTCAGGACCGAGATTCTGGCCAGCCCGTCGAGGAGAAGCGCGGGGATGTGGAAATCCCGGAAGGGCGGCTCGGTGAGCTGAGGTGGTGGGCAGAAGCGCCCGTAGGCATGCCCGTCGTCCGCGGTGGTGGCGGCAGTGGTGACGAAGGGCCCGCTGAGCGTGATCGATTCGTTCGGCAGGTAGTAGGGGTCCGGGAGGGGGACTGCCGAGAGCGGCGGCGTGGGGACGGGCGCGGTCGCGGGCGTGGTCGATTCGGCGAGCACGACCGTGCAGGTCGCGTGAAATCGGTCGGCCTCCAGGAGCTTGCCGGTCGGGCTCCGTACGTCGCTGCTGAAGGTCACGGCGATGCGGGTTCCCGCCGGGTCGTCGGTGACGGTCTCGAGCTTGATCTGGAAGGTCGCGCGCCCCTGGCGCGGATGGGTTCTCACGAAGTGCGTGAACTCGCCGTCGAGGACCGCGACGGGCAGCAGCGACGGGCGCAGCGTTGTCGCCGCCTCCACCGCCATCTCCACCAGGAAGGTGCCGGGCACGGTGGGCCGCCCGTCCACGAGGTGGTCCATCAGGTAAGGATGGCGCTCGGTGTCGATGGAGCAGTCGAGGACGGCCGAGTCGGTGGGGGAGAACGGTCCCGGTCCCAGCAGGGGGTAGACGCGGGAAGGGGCGGTGTCGGTAACGAGATCGGGGAACCGCTGTTCGAGCACGGCCATGTCGCCTGCGCCGAGCAGCACCCTGTAGGGCGGGTGGGAGGCGTCGGCGAGCTCGGCGCGGAAGAGCCGGACGCCCTGTTCGGTGGGGAGCCTGGTCAGCCCCGTTCGAGCGAGCCGCCGTTGCAGCATCGGATCGGAGGCCAGTCCGGTGTCGCGCCAGACCGGCCAGCCTACGGTGAAGTGGTCCTGGCCGCGTGCGTCGGCTTGGCCGGCGGCCATGGCGAGATAGTCGTTGGCAGCGGCGTAGTCGAGTTCGCCGGGCTGGCCGGCGAGCGCGGCGATGGATCCGAAGTTGATCCATCGGGCGGGCGGGCGGTCGGCGAGCGCCCTGGTCAGGTTGCGGTGGCCGCAGACTTTGATGTCGCGGACGAGCCGAAAGTGCTCGAAGGGCTTACGAGGTGTTCCAGCCGGCCGGTTGGCGCCCGCTGCGAACAGCAGCAGATCGATGCGCGGTGTGCGGGCGTGGATCCGGGCGATGGCGCGTTCGACCGCTTCCGGGTCCCGGACGTCGCAGGTGAGGTAGGTGACCTTGTCCGTCCCGACGACATCGGCCAGGGCGCGCAGATGGCGCCGGGAACTCCTGAGCGCGCTCAGGCGATCGTATTCCCGGGCTGCGTCCGGGAGAGACAACCGTGGGTCGCGGGCACGGGCTTGCTTGATGTAGTTCGCCCGGCCGGTCGTTTCCGGTGGTTCGGGCTCGCCGCCGATCGGGCTGCTCCCGAGGATCCACATCCTCGGCCGTGCCGCCTTGGCGAGGTCCATGAGCAGTTCGGCGGTGATGCCGCGTGATCCGCCGATGGCCACCACGACACTGGAAGGGCCGAGAGCGAGCGGCGCGGTCGGGTCCGGAGCGGCCAGCGGGACCAGTTGCGGTTCGCGTCGTTGCCGTGGGGCGGGGTGCACCACGACGGGGGTGGCGCGCTGCACGCCCAACTCCTCCTTCAATTCGCGCAGCGCGTCGGCGAACCGCGGTGTGCCTGTGATGAGGCAGAGCAGTTCGGCTTCGGGCCAGTCGCAGGCGAGGGTCTTGACGAAGCCGGTGAACAGCCCTGCCGCCGCAGTGGGCAGTCCATGCTCGACCGCGTCGCACAGCACCACGGCCGTGGTCCCTTGGGCTAGATCGTCGAACAGTTCCTTGACGACCAGGAACGCCAGGTCGTGCAGATCGGTGAGTTGCTCGTCAGTCCCGGGCGCCGCCAGGATCCGCAGGTGGCGCGGCCGCCAGCAGAGCGGTGCCAGAGTCAGGCCCACCTCGGACGCAGCCGACAGCGTCAGGCAGTGTTCGGGCAACGCGTGGCCGGCGAGTGCGTCCGGGGCGTTGGTGACGATCACGCAATGGTCGGGAAACAGATCGGTGATCTGGTCGAGCGGTTCAGCCGGAACGGGACGGAACTCGACGGCGAAGCGATCAACGGCGGTCTTTGGAGCGCTTTTCGTGGCGGCACTGGAGGATTCCCTTGGACCGGTCTTCGCACCCGTCTTGGCAGCGGGCTTCGAAGGCTGCTCCGGGATGGTGATGGCCAATTGCTTGGTTCGTTCGGTGAGAGGGTCGGTCCAGGCCAGCATTGTGCTCTGCCGCCGAAGCAGGTGTCCGAGTACGGCGAACGCCGAATCGGCCGCTAGATGGCTGGGGCCCGGCGGAGGGGCTGCGGGCACCGCTTGGCCGGCGACGCCCGGCGCGATCTGCCCCAGGGAGACCAGGCTGAAACGTTCGGCGATGCTCCGCCGGGTCAGGGCGAGGCACAGTGCGCCTTCAGCGAGCCGGCCCGTGCCCGGGCCGAGCGCCGGGCGGAGCAAGCCCTCCCAAGCGCCCAGGGCGTTGCCGTTCACGGCCACGACCAAGGCGAGGTCGAGATCACCTGAGCGCAGATAGTCACCGGCAACGGCGAGCGAATCCATGCCCGAGGCGGTTCCGGTGTCGACGCCCATCGTCAGACCGTGGACGTCCAGCGCCATGGCCACTCGCGCGGGCGCCAATCCTGGAGCCGCTCCCGGGTAGGAGTCCTCGGTCGGAGCGTCGATGCCGGTGGTGGAGTGGGCGATGAGGTCGGCGAACGCGGCGCGGGCCTGCCGGCTCGCATCAGGATGCGCGTCGAGAGCGCCGTCCAGGCCGGCCAGTGCGCAGCGCAGCGCGTACCTGCTGGCGTTGAGAGTGAGGCCGCAGTGCGCTCCGATGACACCGGTGGTGTCGCTCAGCGTGGTCCAGACGGAGCCGAGCTGTTCCCGCAGGCCGTCGGCGGCCAGCAGCGCCAGACGCTGTACGGCGTCGATGCGGTCCTGACCGCCCGGCGGCATGGGAAGCATGCGGAAGGGGACTTCAGGCGGTGACCGGAAGCGGGCGGGCCAGTCGGGCAGTTCGCCGTTCAGCCAGGCCGTGATCCGTTCCCGATCGGGGGCGTCGGGCAGGACGGCGTTCCAGCCGACCACCACGATCTGGTCGTCGTCCTTGGCGGGGCTGGGAGCGGGCAGGAGACCGGGATGCGGTTCGAGGACGCTCGCATGGGCGTTGGTGCCGCCGAACCCGAAGGAGTTGACCGCGGCCTGTCGCGGGCGGTCCTGGCCGGGAGCGTGCCAGGGCACGGGCTCGCTCGGGATGAACAGGTGAGAAGGCAGTTCCCAGGAGCGCGGCGGCCGGGCCGCCGGGCGTTGGGCCGGAATACGGTCGTGCTCGAACCCCAGCAGGAGGTGGATCAGCGATACGACTCCGGCCGTCCAGCCGGTGTGTCCGATCAGGGACTTGTTCGAGGTGACCGCCACCGGCCCGGGGCCGGTGAACACGTTCTTGAGGGAGCCGATCTCGACGAGGTCGCCCGCAGGCGTTCCGGTGCCGTGCGCCACGATCCAGCCGGTGGTGGCCGGGGCCGGCCCGCCCCGGTAGGCGCGCCGCAGGGCACGGACCTGGCCGTCGCCGTTCGGTGCGTAGATCGCCTTGCCCTTGCCGTCACAGGAGACGCCGACGCCGGTGATGACACCGTAGATCCGATCACCGTCGGCGCGGGCCCGCTCCAGGGTCTTCAACACCACCACGGCGGCGCCGTCGGAGAACAGCGTGCCGTCGGCCTCCTCGCTGAGCGCGTGCAGGCCGCCGGACGTGCTGAGACCCTTGAGCTTCGAAAACAGTGTCATCGCCCGCGGGGTGACCGCGAAGGTTCCGCCGCAGACGGCGATGTCGCAGGCTCCGGCACGCAGCCGTCGCATGCCGACATCGACCGCGTACAGCGACGAACTGCATGCGGTGTCGACCGTCAGCACGTCGGTGTCGGATGGCAGCAGCGAACGGGCGGCGTCCCAGACGCTGACGTGCGGCAGGCTGCGCTCGGGTCGGGAGCGGGCGTGCTTGAGATGGGCTTTCGCGATATCGGCCAGTTCCGCGCCGCCCGGATGTTCGGCGGTCAAATCGCTGATCATCGCCAGGATGACGGACTCTTCCAGATGCTGGCTGCCGTCCGGAGTCGCACCGACCAGCAGCGCGACCTTGTCGTCGGGGCGTGGTGCCTGCTCTTGCCAGGCCTGGCCGATCGCGGTCCGCAGCCAGGTGGTGGTGTAGTCCTCGTTGCGCGATCCCTCGTTCACCTCGGTGGTGATGAATCCGAAGCAGGAGGCGTAGTTGCGATCGGGGCTGGCGGGATCTGGTGAGTGGTGGGCGTCCCGTGGCCAGCGCCCGCCAGGTTCGCCGAACACCGGTTCGCCCTCCAGGAGCAGCCGCCACAACGACCGGACCTCCGCGGCGCCGGGGACGATCGCACCGATCCCGACGACCGCGATGGCCTCCCCCGCATCGAACTCGGCGTCGTGGCCGGGCTCCGGCGCAGTGGCACCGTCCTGGGGACTCGGCCTTCTGGGGGCGGTCGGCGACGCGACGCGCCGGTGGGCAGGAGGGGTCAGCATCGATGCGCCGAGCGACAGCCCGCCATCGACCAGCACCGTCTGTCCCGTGATCATGCCGGCCGCCGGGGAGGCGAGGAAGAGCACCAGATCCGCGTACTCCTCGGCGGTCACCAGTCGTCCGAGCGGGGCCGCCTCCTCCACGACCGCCCGGAACCGGTCGTGGTCGGGGAACAGGCCGAGCACCTCGCTGTCGATGGGGATGCTGGAGGCGCAGTTGACGCGGATTCCCGAGGGCGCCAGTTCTACCGCCAGGTAACGGGTGGCCGCCTCCACCGCGGCCTTCGTGACGCCGACCGTCGCGTAGTTGCCCATGACCATGCCCGCCCCGATGGACGACAGGTTGACGATGGCGCCGCCGCTCATGATCCCGGCGGCTTGCAGGGAGAAATCGACCGTGCCTTGCAGGCATGTCTGCCAGGTGCGCCTCCAGTCGCGCTCGGTCAGCTCCGTCATGGGCCGCAGCCGTCCGGCGGCCGCATTGTTGACCAGGACGTCCAGCCCGCCGGCTTGCCGGCGCACCCGGTCGAGCATCTGCCGGACCTGCTCGGGCTTGGCGACCGAACCGCGCAGCTCGTCCACCTGGGCGCCCAGGGCGCGCAGCTCCCGCACCGTTCGGTGCGCCTCGTCACCCGAATGGAACCAGTTGACGAACACCTGGGCTCCGGCCAGTGCGAACCGGCGGCTGATGACCTTACCGACTCCTCTGCCGCCACCGGAGACCAGGACGCGCTTCCCTTGGAAATCCGGCACGGCGTCTCACTCCCCGGCCCGGTCGGCGGTCAGGCGATGCCGGACGGTCGCGGCGACGGCTTCGAGCGTGGGATGGTCGGCGACGCGCACCTCTTCATCGTCGTCAGGCAGCCCGAACCGTTGGGCGGTCCTGGTCAGCAGGGCGGTCTGCTTGAGCGAATCGATGCCGAGATCGGCCTCCAGGTCGGCGTCGGCCTCGAAGGCATCGATCGGGTACTCCAGCGTTTCGGCGTAGAGATCACGCAGGATCTGCAGGATCTCGGTCAGCTCCGGCGTATCGGATCGGCCGTCGGGTTCGCGGGCCGCCGGTTCGGTCGGCGGACTCGTGTCGGCCCTATCGGTGTCGGCACCGGACGTTCCGGTGGCGGGTGCGGCGGCCGGCTCGGTACCGGTCACTCCGGACGGCTGTGCGGCCGGATCAGTGTCCCAGGTGGTGGTACGGATCGACGGAACGGTCTGGCTGACCAGGTTCACCGTCGCCCGGCCCACACCGCATTCGATGAAATGCCGGGCGCCTCGCGCGTGCAGACTCCGCACCGCCGACATGAGCTCCACCGGAGCGGTGAACTGGTCGGCCAGCAGGACGGCCAGGTCGTCGTCATCGCCGACGAAGCGCGCCAGCAGCGGTGAGTACACGCGATAGGTGAGCAGGCGCTGCGGGATGGCGGTGATGCCTGAACGGTAGGCGGCAACGGCACGGGTCATACGCGGGCTGTGGAAGGGGAAGGGGGCGTGCAGGCGGGTGAAGGACAGCCGCAGTGCTCCGGCCAGTGCCTCGACGCGGGCCAGCGCATGGTCCGAGCCGGACACGACGGTCTGGGAGGGCGCGTTGCGGCACGCGATGGCGGCGGTCGGGTCGCCGGCCAGCCGCAGCAGGGCCTCGGCCCGCTCGGCGTCCAGTCCCAGTGCCGCCATACCGCCGTCGGTGGTGCCCAGCCCGGTGAGCGCGGCGTTGCGGGCCAGCACCACGCGGGTGCCGTCGGCGATGGAGTAGCCGCCTGCACAGGTGAAGGCGGCGATCTCCCCGAGGCTGTGCCCCATCAGGATCGCATCGTCCGGACAGGCTTCCCGGTGGGTCGCCCACAGGGTGACGCAGGTTGCGAAGATGCCCAGCTGGAGGCAGTCCGGATGCAGGTCCGAAAGCTCGTCCAGCGACAGGCCCCGTTCAGCGGTGATGAGCTGCTCCAGGACGCCACCGGACGCTGCTCCGACCTGTTCCAGCGCTGCGGCGGCCTCAGGGGACGCCTCACTGAGCGCGGGCAGGAGGCCCGGGCGATAGGCGCCCTGGCCTGGGAAGAGGACAACGGTCGACTCGGGGATCACCCGTGCGCCTCCGAGGCCGGGAAGGCTCCGGTGGCTGCCTTCGGCCGACCCTGCCGAGTCTCGGAGGCGATCGGGACGGCCATGCGCGTTCCCGGGGCCGCGGGTCCGGGGCGCGGACCTGCGACCGCGCCGACCGCCATCGGGCAGGACACGTCGACGATGGCACCGGGGCCGTACGTTTCGGCTCCTGGCGGCACGGTGGCAGGGCGACGGGAGGAAGGAGAGAGGGAAGTCAACGGTGCGCCTCCTCAGGGGGATGGACGATCGCTTCGGTGACCTGACTGCGGCAGGTCGCCGTACCGGAAGCGGATATCGGCCACGTTCGGCCAGTGGGGAGATCCGCCGGATCGGCGGGTTGTAGTCCAAGGAACGGTTCCGCTGTGGTGACGCCTCGGACGTCGCAGGGCTCGCGCGGGTCGTCCGGTACCGACGACATCGCTTCGGCGACGTCGCCATCCTCGTCTACCCTTCCGCGCCACGGTCGGCCTGATCGGGAACATCAGTCCCTGCCCTCGGCTGAGAGCGGGCAGAACGGTCAAGGCGGGGGAGTGCGAGCCGTCGGCGCACGGCCTGGAGATCAGGTTGATCCGGGGCCTCCGCTCCGGCGGTTGGATGTTGACCCGGAACGCCGAGCCATATTCGTTCAGCGCGCCGGCTCCTTGACACGGCGACGGCACCGGCTTCCATGACGAGGAAGGGCGGCCATGAAGCGCCTGCTCTGTTGTGCGGTCACCATGGTTCCGTGACCGAAGAATTTCGAGACGACCAACCTGGAATGAACGCCTTTGAGATGGCGTATCCATATGCATTTACTTTTTCGCCTAACAAACGTTGATGTTTTGCACTCAGGTGCCTTTGGTGGCACAGGTGAAGCGCTGTGCCATGGCTGAAGGGGCACCTGGAATGCAAACGCTCGTACGTCCGGCCCGAACAGGGCCGGACCGCGGAAGTTAGCGCCGGACGGTTCCGCGAGCCGGGGCCGGCGGGGTTGACGTTGCGATCCGCTCAGGCCATGGTTTGGTCCACGTGCCCTACGCCATCGGCATGGTGTTCGGGTGCTGACAGCTCGCCGCCGCGTGGGCCTGCCAAGGTCGCGAGAGCTTCTGGGAACGCGGCATAGGAAACCGCTCGGAGCCCCGCATGGGATCCTCGGCCGGTGGGCGTTCCAGCACGGCGGGACGGCGGCCGTCTCCGCCGCCCCACCCTGGCGTGCCCTTGCCCGGCGGACTCCGAGGTCAGAAAGGGCCGAAGAACCAGTTGCCCGGCGCTTCAGGATCATCACTGGTCACGAACTCGCCGAAAGCGTCCACGAACTCCGACTTGCTGATCGTTCCGGTGCCGGCGCGGTCCAGGCGCCGGAAGGCCTCGTCCGCCTCGGCGTCGGAGATCGCCAGCGTGTTCTGGAGCATCTGGCCGTGCTTTTGGTGATCCAGCCGACCGGACTCGTCGGTGTCGCAGGCATCGAACCAGGCTTGGCCGATTCGGCGGACCTGGTCGACGATGAGGCTCGCCTCATCGGCGGACAGGCTCTGCAACAAGTCCAGGAACTGGCCGCGTGTGAGCGAGCCGTCCTCGGCGGCGCGCTCCAGCAGATCCCACAGTTCGAGCGATCTGTTCACCATCGCCTGGGACTCCGGCGAGGTCGGCGACAAGCCCAGCGCCTCGGCGTACGAGCGGCCGAACTGCTCGAAGTCGTGACGGGCGAGAGCCTCGTCGCCATCGATGTCGAGAACGGTGAACCAACGTTCGAATTTGCTCCGTCGCAGGTCACTGACAGAGGAACTGTTCACGGACGAACCTTCCTGACAGGCTGCAGGGAAATGCGTTTACGCCATGTCCTAAAAGGCGAGATAGGGGGCGCTTAAGGTGAGCATGATAGATCGATTGCAACATGGCAAGTATCTCGATGGTAATAAAGCTTTTCAGCAGTGAGTGGTTGGGGTCCGGGCAGGACAAGGCCATCAACGGTCTGGCGGGGTGGTGCAAGCAGAAGAGCCCCTGGTAGGACGGGTGATCTCTCACAACCGCTCGTCCGCAACCAGAGGCTCCGTATGCTTTTCTACCGTGCTTGGCTGCCGCCTGCGCGTCAGACCTCGGCCTATGTGACCGGCGTGGTGCGCCGCGACCGCGCCACCCGAGGCGCCCGCCGACACCGGGCACTGCCGCCGGGCCGGCAAGCCCTGATGACGCTGGTGTACCTGCGCAAAGGCGAGACCTTCACCGCCCTGGCCTGCGGGTTCGCCGTCTCGACCGCCACCGCATGGCGCTATGTCAACCGCACCGTGGAACTGCTGGCCACCCGCGCCCCCAAACTGGCGGCCGCGCTGCGCCACGCCGCCCGTGACGGGCTGCCGCATGTGGTGCTGGATGGCACTTTGGTCCCGATCGACCGGGTCAAGGCCGATCGGCCGTTCTACTCGGGCAAACACCGCAGGCATGGCATGAACCCGCAGGTGCCGGCCGCTCCCGATGGGCGGCTGTCGTGGGTGTCGGGCGCGCTGCCCGGCAGCGTGCACGACCTGACCGCCGCCCGGATCTGGGGCCTGCCCCGACACCTGCGCGCCGCCGAGCCGCTGGTCTTGGCCGACAAGGGCTATCAAGGCATGGACGAGGCGATCACGCCCTACAAGGGACGCGGCAAGCCCGCCTCCCCAAAGGACGCCAACCGCTCCCACGCCCGGCTGCGCGGTCCAGGCGAACGCGCAGGCGCCCAACTGAACGTCCTGGCACATCCTGGACAAACTGCGCCGCTGCCCACACCGCGCTGGAACCCCCTGGCCAAGGCCGTCCTCGTGCTGCACAACCGCGAAACCGCCACCTGCTGAAAAAGTTCAATGTTGATCACCGATAACGCGGTCGCCAGCCCGAACGAGCCCGAATTCCTCCTGGCTCTCCAGCGAGCCGGCAACATGAGGAGTGGCTGTCGCGCGCCGCCTGGATTCCGTTGACAGCTATTCTCTTGTGAACCTCGAGGAAAATTTACAGCCGACCCTCCGAGGTTGGATGACCGATATGCTCGCGATCGACGGGAAAGGTGGTCTGGCCGGCGTTATGCACTCCAGGATCAAAAAGATTAGTCTAAAAAATTCGTTCTTCAAGACTGCAGGGAGAATCTTTGGAGTGGAGTTCGCCGAGAGGGGAGGCGGTCGCGATATGAATTGTGGAGATGAAGTGCCCAAGAATAGCGCCTCTGAGCAAGTACAGCTCGACGTGGAAAAAATGATCGATGAACACAAGATTGAACATGTGAAGCTGGAAAGCCGCCCCATCGGCGCCGGACTGGTGGACTTGTGGATCGAAGGGGTCGGGATTCCCGCCATCTGCGTCTCTACGGCCGAAGTCTCGTCTCAGGCGCGAATCCTGGTGGGTCCTTACACCTTTGACGGTGTCCCGCTGGGCGAGACCGCGCCATTTGTGCGTCGAGTATTTGAAGGAGACTACGAGGTGAGACTCTCCAAAAGTTTTTTCAGGGAAGGGGTTTGGATGTCTGTTCCGGAGGGTTGGGAGGACGGTAGGGTATTCGATGGTCCCCTTGCCGCCTGGGAGGCTGACCGCCTTCGAACGGAAGACTGCAAGCCGCCAAACTCTCGTTAAGGCGAGGAGTGAGTTTCGACACGAGCCTCGATGTCCGAGTGAATCAAAAAGAACGAGGCTCAAATGTGCTCGTAACATCTCCTCTGAACGTCGCCAGACGCCTGGTTCGCCACCTATTCGATGGGTGCTGGCAAGCCCCTCTTGTCGTCAGCACTGCACCCTGTCCGGCTCTCTTAAAGTGGCGCGCAGTGTAATGAAATCGCAGCCTGGACACACACCAGGTCCGCAGCGCCACAGCTCGACACCCAAGTCGGCTGGGATGCCGTTTGGACATATCCCGGCCGTTCCCCGGTCCGGCCTGTCCGCCTCCGTAGAGTGTCTACGCTGAGCTGCACTGTGGTGTCCTCGGTGCTTGCTGCTCAGGGGCTTGAGCGATACCGCGCCCAGATGATCACTAGGGCCAAGTGGTCGCTCTTCACTGGACGTTTGCGCAGCTCAGCGGACCACACAGGTCTCCAGACCCAGAGCCCGCCCTCTCTACGGCCAGAAGCCCGCGACGGCGTTCGGAACGGACTTTGGTGGTAGCGGGACTGGTGATTCCCTGCCCCCGGCTTGGCGATCGCTCGCCCGGATGCACGTCGTGAGCGGATCTTCCGTCCCCTGCGCTTGCTGCGGGACCGGCCAGAACCACTGACGCCATCCCGTCCTGCGCGGCGTCCCCGGCTCCGCCGCGCCCCTCGGCACCAGAGGTCGTCAGCCTCCGTGAAAGCGATCCAGAGGGCGAACGAAGTAGAGATGACGACCATCCCCTCGGAGGTATTCATGACGGACCCGACGGAAGGGGCGGCAGCGTGACCGCCCCACCTGACACGGCTCCGACGGACGCGGAACTGCTCATCGCGTCCGTTCACGACGGCGACCGCTTCACCCTCGTCTACGACCGGCACTACGCCGACGTCCACCGCTACGTCGCCGGACGCCTCGGCCCGCAGGCGGCCGACGACGTCGTGGCCGAGATCTTTCTCGCCGCCTTCCGCGGCCGCGCCGGCTTCGACCCGTCCCGAGGGTCGGTCCGGCCCTGGCTGTTCGGCATCGCGACCAACCTCATCGCCCAGCACCGCCGCACCGAGATCCGCCACTACCGGGCGATCGAGCAGGTCGTCGCGGACCGCCATCCCGACGGCCACGACGACCGGGTCGCGGCCTCGGTGTCGGCCGAACGGCTCCAGCCGTCGCTGGCCCGCGCGCTCGCCGGGCTGTCCCGCAAGGACCGCGACGTCGTGCTGCTCAAGGCCTTGGCCCAGCTCACCCACGAGGAGATCGCGGACGTCCTCGGCGTCCCGTACGGCACCGTCGGCTCCCGCCTGAGCCGGGCGCGCAAGAAGCTGCGCGCCGCCCTGCCCGCCCACACGGAAGGACTGTGACCGTGGACGAGATCCAGATGATCGCCACGATGCTGGACGAGCCGCCCACGCCGGAGAGCGAGGCCGCCGTCCGCCATCGCCTCCTCAACGGGATGCGCGAGCCGGGACGGCCGGCGCGCCGTACCTGGCGCCGTCCCGCCCTGTGGGGCGGCTTCGGCCTGGCCGCCACCGCCGCCGCCGTCACGGGAGCGGTCGTCCTGTCGTCCGGAACGACCCCGCGTGCGCCCGATCCCGACGGCGGACCCGCGGCGCAGCCCATGTCGGCGAGGACCGTGCTGCTCGCCGCCGCCGAGCGCGCCGAGGCCGCACCGGCCGGCGGCAAGTACTGGCACGTCCTGCGGGTGCAGTCGAGGACCTTCTACAACGCGCGGGAAGACTACCGGGTGTTCGGGCAGCAGCTGATCGGGCAGTGGAGCCGCCCGGACGGCCGGTCCTGGACCGGATACCGGGGACTCGGAGCCGTTCCCGTGTCCGCCGAGGACGCGCCCGCTTTCCGGCGGGCCGGCTCCCCCGACCCGAACCCGATCTCCCCTACGCTCACCAGGGGCACCGGGACGAAGACCTTCCTGGTCTGCGACAGGGAGATGACGTTCAAGCAGGTCCAGGCGCTGCCGACCGACCCCGGCAAGCTGGGGAGCGCGCTGAAGCGGGCGATCCCGCGCGACCACCCCACCGCGGGCGACACCGCGGACGAGGTCGTGAAGAACTGCGTGACCGGCCTGCTCAGCTCCGTCCCCGCACCGCCGAAGGTGCGCGCCGCCGCCTATCGGATGCTCGCCGACATGCCCGGGGTCACCGCCATGGGCGCGGTCACCGACGAGCGCGGACGCAAGGGATTCGGACTGCGGGTGCGGGTCATGAAGGGCATCACCGACACCGTGATCATCGACCAGGCCTCCTCGCTCGTGCTGAGCACCTCGCGCACCGCTCCGAGTGACTCCGGTAAGACGGGCGAGCGCAAGGCGCTCGGCAAGGTGTTGTATCTGCAGGCCGGATGGACCGACAGCGAACCGAGGGTCCCCACCCTTCCCTAGCCGTCACCGCGAACGTTGCCGTGTGGCGTGTCGCCCGTATGCGAGGCCGGACAAGGGCGACACGCCACACATCAACGGAGGAGGTCGGGCCGGTCTCGGTGCGGCGGAGGCGCCGCCCGGCCGTACGCCGAAGCCGCCCGTCCTTCGCGATTGAGGACGAGCCTCAGATCTCTCTGATGAACACGATGGCGTCCGCCTGGTCGACGGTGGCCGGATCCAGGGGCAGGTAGGTGTGGTCGGCCGGGACGCGGAGCGGCGGCTTGCGGTCGAGGGCCGTGGCGAGGCGGTCGGGGTCGATGACGGCGCGGGCGTGGGGGAGGGCCGTCAGGAGCCCTTCCAGGGTGTCGGGGCGGGGGACGTCGGAGCCGCGCTTGCCGAAGGTGGTGGCGGCGAAGGCGTACCGGTCGCCGAGGCGGGCGGCGATGATGGCGCCGGCGCTCCACCACTCGATCGGCACCCCGGCGAACTGCAGGTGGCTCTTGTCGCGTTGCAGATGGCGGTTGTGGGCGAAGGCGAGAGTGGGGCCGCGGCGCTCCTCGCGGCGGACGACGGCGTCGAGATTGTCGGCCATCATCGCATCGCGTACGCACATGAGCGCGCCGACGCGGGTGGGCGCGGTATCGGCCAGGCCGGCGTGGTAGCGCAGGAGCCCGGCGGCGGTGCGGGCGTGCAGGTCGGCGCGCCACCAGTCGTCGCGGGAGGTGACGGCGATCAGGTGCGGGGCGTGCGCGAGGAGCAGCGTCCGCAGGTCGTCGGCGGCGAGGCGCAGTTCCTTGGCTTCAGGGGTGCGGCCGATGGACTGGGTGGGGTCCATGATGACGGCCGGGTTGGTCCAGCGCTCGTCGGGGCCGAGCAGCTCGTCGAGGGCTTCGCGGCTCCAGGGCAGGTCCAGGTGGGCTGCGAGGTAGTCGTGCAGCGCGGTCAGGGCCGGTCGGGGAGCGGCGGCGCCGGTCATCTCCAGCGGGCCGTCGAAGCCGTAGAAGCGCAGCCGCTCGTGCGAGGGGCGCTGCTCGTTGTAGGTGCGCATCCAGCGAACGAGTTCGCGGTTGGCGGCCGAGGCGCCGAAACCATGGCTGAAGCCGCGGCTCATCACGTCGTCGAGGGTGCTGGCACCGGCGCCGACGTAGGCGTCAACGGCCAGGCCCAGCAGGCAGTCGCTCTCAAGCGCGATGGAGCGGAAACCCTCGTGTTCGACGAGGTGACGGAAGAGTTCGTTGCGCAGTTCGAGAAAGGCCTCGACGCCGTGGGTCGGCTCGCCGAGTCCGAACAGGCGGGTGGCGGGGGACAGGGAGGCGGCGAGGACGTCGCCGGTGAAGGGCCGGGCGGCGTCCCGGATCGTTTCTGCCATACCTTCAACTCTAATATTGAACCTTCAGTGTAAACTTTGTCGCCACTCCGGAAGCCTGAGGAGGATGAACCTTCCAAATGCGGTTGCGGCCTATCGA
Source organism: Spirillospora sp. CA-253888 (assembly GCA_050936435.1). Lineage (GTDB taxonomy): Bacteria > Actinomycetota > Actinomycetes > Streptosporangiales > Streptosporangiaceae > Spirillospora. The sequence continues at coordinate 1,061,286 of JBNJMT010000002.1, read as the reverse complement.
CCTGGCGCGCGAGCATGGCCTGTCCACGCAGGCGGTGCGCAACTACGAAGAGGCGGGGTTCCTTCCGCCGGCCGAGCGTTCGCCGCACGGATACCGCGCCTATGCTCCGCGCCATGCGGCGGCGTTGCGGACGTTCCTGGCGCTGATCCCCGGGCACGGCCACGCGACGGCGGGGGCGATCATGCGGGCGGTGAACGGCGGCACGGTCGAGGAGGCGCTGCGGTTGATCGACGAGGGCCACGCGCAACTGGCCGACGACCGGCGGACCCTGGAGGACGTGGAACGGGCGCTGCGCGACCTGGTGCCGCCGAGCGAGCCGGAACCGGGCGTGACGTTCATCGGGCCGTTGGCGCGCAGGCTCGGCATCCGGCCGGCGACGCTGCGCAAATGGGAGCGGACAGGGCTGACCAGGCCCCGGCGCGACCCGAAGACCGGCTACCGCGTCTACACGACCGCTGATGTGCGCGATGTGCTGCTGGCCCACCAGTTGCGGCGGGGCGGGCACGGGCTGGAGCAGATCGCGCAGGTACTGGAGCGGGTGCGGACGGCGGGCGGCCCGGAACCGCTGCAGGCGACGTTGCAGGAGTGGCGCGCCCGGCTGACGGCGCGGGGCTTGGCGATGCTGGCGGGCGCAGCCGCGCTCGACGCCTATCTGGGAACGCGATAGCGCTCGGCCGCGATCCGGACGCCCGGCGTCAACTGCTGGGCTCGATGGAATTCCACAGTCTGCTCATGCGGTCGCTAGGGCCGGGGCCAGGCGGCCACCTTGCGTTTATCCGACGAGCTTTCCGTATCCGGCCGTGTCGACGGCGCAGGCGTTGTGCGGAAGAGTTGTCCGTCTGCTGCGGACGATCGAGGGGATAAGGAGGAGTGCCCACTCCTTTCCACTCTCAATTTATAGCGCACCAGGGGGCTTGCGGCAAGACCCCCGTCATGCCTCACAATCATCGCTCGAAGCCAGTACCTGCGGGAATGGGGAAGTGAAGTGCGTACGTTGTCCTCGGTGTCCAGAATGTGCGGGGACGCCGGTCCGCTGGCGGGGCCTGCGGCACGGGTGCCCGGTTCGGCGGCGCATGTGGGCGCCGCCGAACGGGGAGAACGCCGGGTGGCTTGCCGCTCGGCCTGACGGCGACCACTTCGATGCCCTTCTGAGCACGATCCCGTTCAATGCACCGGCGCCGCCCTGTGCCCGCCCACATCGCCGCAGCCGTCAGACCCGTCGCTCCGGCCGCCTTGCCATGCGCAAGGACCGCAGGCGACTCCCATTTCCACAACAAAGCCCGGCCGCGCCGACGCCCGGACCTGAAAGCCGCGACCTGAGATCGGAGCCGAACGCTTGAACTCTCTGCACACCAGCGCATTCGACCTTCCCGCCCACCTCGCCCCCAAGGCCGACCCTGCGCTGATCGCCGACGACGAGCGGCACTTCGCGGCCATCGCGGAGAGCCTCGAACAGTCGATCGCCGACCTGGCCGACCGCCTCGACGCCGCGCGCAAAGCGCCCGGCGGCAAGGGGCAGGGCGCGCTGGACCGGGACATGGAGGTCCACCGGCTGACCGCCCGCCTGCGCGCCCTGCGCCGCTTCGGCCTGGACCTCTGCCTCGGGCGCGTCGTCGGCGCGGACGGCTCCGAGCCCGTGTACGTCGGACGGCTCGGCCTCAAGGACGGCGCGGGCCGCCGGCTGCTGGTCGACTGGCGCTCGCCGGCGGCCGAGCCGTTCTTCGGGGCGACCCACGGCAACCCGATGGGCCTGGCGAGCCGCCGCAGGTACCGCTGGACCGGCGGCCGGATCAGCGACTACTGGGACGAGGTGTTCACCTCCGACGGCTTCGAGGGGCACGCCGCGCTCGACGACCAGTCCGCCTTCATCGCCAGCCTGGGAAGCCACCGGTCGTCCCGGATGCGCGACGTGCTCGGCACCATCCAGGCCGACCAGGACGCGATCATCCGCGCGGGGTCCCGCGGCGCCCTCGTCGTCGACGGCGGTCCGGGCACCGGGAAGACCGTCGTGGCCCTGCACCGCTCCGCCTACCTCCTCTACTCCGACCCCCGTCTCGGCCACCGCCGGGGCGGCGTGCTGTTCGTCGGTCCGCACCAGCCCTACCTGGCCTACGTCGCCGACGTCCTGCCCAGCCTGGGGGAGGAGGGCGTGCAGACCTGCACCCTGCGGGACCTGGTCCCCGAGGGGGCGGCGGCGGTGCCCGAGACCGACCCGGACGTGGCGCGGTTGAAGTCGTCCGCGGACCTGGTGAAGGCGATCGAGAAGGCCGTCAGGTTCTACGAGAGGCCGCCCACCGAGGGGATGGCCGTCACCACCCACTGGTCCGACATCTGGCTGAGCGCCGACGACTGGGCCGAGGCGTTCGGCGCGCCGGAGCCCGGCACCCCGCACAACGAGGCGCGCGACCAGGTCCTGGAGGAACTGCTCACGATCCTGATCGACAAGTACGAGGGCGACGTCTCGCCCGACCTGCTCCGCACGTCGATGAGGCAGGACCGGGAACTGCTCACGGCCCTCAACCGGGCATGGCCGCTGATCGAGCCGACCGACCTGGTCGGGGACCTGTGGTCGGTGCCCGCCTACCTGCGGCTGTGCGCCCCCTGGCTCGGCACCGAGGAGATCCGGAAGCTGCAGCGCGAGGACGCCCAGGCCTGGACGGTGTCGGACCTGCCGCTCCTGGACGCGGCGCGGCAGCGGCTCGGCGACCCGCAGGCGTCGCGGCGCAAGCGTCGCCACGACGCCTCCGTCGCCGCCGAGCGCGAGCGCATGGCCGGTGTCCTGGAGAACCTGATCGACGCCGACGACGACGGTGAAGGCGTCGTGACGATGCTGCACCACCAGGACCTCAAGGACGTCCTGGTCGACGAGACCGCCCTGCCCGGCGCCACCCCGGACCTGCTCGCCGGCCCGTTCGCGCACATCGTCGTGGACGAGGCCCAGGAGCTGACCGACGCGGAATGGCAGATGTTGCTGCTGCGCTGCCCGTCCCGGAGCTTCACCATCGTCGGCGACCGCGCCCAGGCCAGGCACGGGTTCACCGAGTCGTGGCGGGAGCGGCTCGAACGGGCCGGGCTCGACCGCATCACCATGGCCTCGCTGCGCGTCAACTACCGGACGCCGGAGGAGGTCATGGCGGAGGCCGAGCCGGTCATCAGGGCGGCGCTCCCGGACGCCAACGTGCCGACCTCCATCCGCAGCAGCGGGGTGCCCGTCCTCCACGGAGCGGTCCGGGAGCTGGACTCGGTCCTCGGCGACTGGCTCGCCGCGAACGCCGAGGGGACCGCCTGCGTCATCGGCGACCCCGCGTTCGAGGAGACGCCCCGCGTCCGGTCGCTGACCCCGGAGCTGGCGAAGGGGCTGGAGTTCGACCTGGTCGTCCTCATCGATCCGGAGGGGTTCGGCGAGGGCATCGAGGGGGCGGTCGACCGCTACGTCGCGATGACCCGGGCGACCCGGCGGCTCGTCATCCTGACCGGCTCCTGACGACGGCCGTTCAGCTGGTGAGCGATCGGGCCTGTGGCCATCGTCGTCAGGAACGGGCGAGAACGCGGGCGTCCGCCGTCCCGGTGACCGCGAGGCGGCGGCGACGGCTCGGCATCAGCATGGTCGGGTGCGAGACCGAGCGCATACCGGCGTCGACGACGATCCGGCCGCCGCCGGACACCTTGAGGGTGGTGGCGGCCGCGATCGGGTGGACGGTGAAACCGGCGGTCCACACGGTCACCTGGGCCCGGATCCTCTCGCCCGCAGCGGTGACCACGTCGTTCGCCTCGACGCGCGCGATGTCGGCGTGGTCGTGGACCGTGACGCCGAGCCGGTCCAGGGCGCCGCGCAGGTGGCGCTGGGCCCTGCCGCTGAGCCAGCCGCCGACGCGGCCGCGGGCGGCGATCGCGACGTCCAGGTCCGGGCGGGCTGCGGCCCGCCTGCCCGCCACGTGGTGGGCCTGCTCGGCGACACCGGGGACGCCGTGACCGGCGACCTGAACCGGACAGGCACACGATCCCTGACAACGGATGAGCGTGACCTGGGTCACCAGTCCGTCGCCAGCGGGCGCTGAGGCCCGGCGGCCGCCCACTGGCGCGCGACGCGCCGCAGCTTGTCCGGGTTGACCTGGATGTGGATCGACGCCAGACCGTCGGGGGCCGCATCGAGGCAGAACACGCCGACGACCTGCCCGCCCGCCTCGACCAGCACGGCGGGACCGCCGTTGGCGACGACGGCGTAGAAGGCGGGACCGCCGCCGACGAGGGCCCGCTTGGCGTCGCTCGGCCGGAACAGGGCGCGCAGGTACTTCGCGATGTCCGTCGCCCCGATGATCGGGTCCTTGCGGGCGTGCGTCTTGCCGCCTCCGTCGGCGACGCTGACGGCGTCGTCGGCGAGCAGCCGGACCAGCGGCCGGGTGTCGCCGCTGAGGGCCGCGGCGAGGAACTCCTCGACGATCTTCCGTGCGGCGGCCGTGTCGACGGTCGTGCGGGGCCGTTCGGCGGCCAGATGCTGCTTGGCGCGCCGGTGGATCTGCTGGCAGTTCGCCTCGGTGAGGTCCAGCATCTCCGCGATCTCGCGGTGCGCGTACCCGAACGCCTCGCGCAGCACGTACACCGCGCGCTCGTTGGGGGACAGCCGTTCCATGAGGGTGAGCATCGCCATGGAGACCGACTCGCGCTGCTCGACGGTGTCGGCGGGGCCGAGCATCCGGTCCCCGTCCAGCACCGGCTCGGGGAGCCACTGCCCCACGTAGGTCTCCCGCCTGGCCCGCGCCGAGGTGAGCCGGTTGAGGCAGAGGTTGGTGAGCACCTTCGTCAGCCACGCTTCGGGCGTCTCGATCCGCTCCCGGTCCGCCGCGTGCCAGCGCAGGTACGTATCCTGCACCGCGTCCTCCGCGTCGCCGACCGATCCCAGCATCCGGTAGGCGATCGCCTCCAGGCGGCCCCTGAAGTTCTCGAACAGGTCGGCCTCGTGCGTGCGGAGCGACATTTCCTCATGATCTGACACGCGTGCGAGCCGCGTCCATCCGTCCTGTGCGCCCTGGGTCGATAGAGCGTTCGCTTCGCCGACGCGCACGAGCCCTTCCCGTGAAGGCGAGCGGCAGGGCTTGCAACCGGTACCGGGGTACAGGCTTACCGTCGAGACATGGAGCCGAAGCAGGTAGGAGCCGGTGAGATCCCGGTAGGCGAGAGGTGGGCGCCGCAGGCGTGCACGCTGCCGACGGCCGAGCGGCCGTTGCGGGAGGCGGAGTTCGACGCACTGTTCGCCGAGGCGGTCACCGAAGTGCGTCGGGGGGCGTCGGGAAGGGTGCGATTGCGGTTGCGCGCCGAACCGCACGTTGCCGGGCGGGCGGCCGAGCTGGCGGTGCGCGAGACCGGATGCTGTTCCTTCTTCACCTTCACCCTGACCGCCACCGGCGGCGAACTGGCGCTGGAAGTCAGCGCTGCCGACCAGCACGCTGAAGTGGTGGCGGCCCTGGCCGAGCGCGCCCGCGAGGTCGCAGGTGCGGCCGGAGGCCGGGAATGACCGAGCGGCCGGGGCTGCGTAGCGGGCAGGTCGCGGCGGCGGCCGGAGTGAACCTCCAGACACTGCGCTACTACGAGCGGCGGGGCCTGTTGGCCGAACCGGAGCGGTCGCCGGGCGGGCACCGGCTGTACCCGGCCGAGGCGGTGACGCTGCTGCGGGTGATCAAGACGGCCCAGCGGCTGGGGTTCACCCTGGGCGAGGTCGCCGACCTGCTGGAGGCCGGAGCGCACCGGCACCGGCGGCCCGATACGGGACTTCGGGAACGCGCCCGGGCCAAGCTGGTCGAGGTCGAGCGGCGCATGGCCGATCTGGAGGTCATCCGCACCACGCTGCGCCAGGCCGTCGACGCCGGATGCGATGACCTGCTGACGTGCGCGGGCGAGCCGCGCTGCCCGCTGCCGTTCGCCGAACTCGCCCGTTCTGAGGAGCGGTGACGGAGGCCGTCTCCAGAAACCGGTCCGGAAGGGGATCTTGACGGCGGCCTGCTGTGCGCCGCCGGTGCCGATCGCCACCGGGGCGCTCGGCGGCGGCTCGGCCGGCGCGAGCCGATGCCCGTGCTCGACCATCCGCGTCTGACCAGCGCGTTCGGGCCGATACGGTGGCGATCATGACGATCCTCCGGTCCCTGGTCCTGTTCGTGCTGGCCGCGCTCGCCGAGATCGGCGGGGCCTGGCTGGTGTGGCAGGGCGTGCGCGAGCACCGGGGCCTGCTGTGGATCGGCGCCGGGGTGGCGGCGCTGGGCGTCTACGGATTCGTCGCGACTTTGCAGCCGGACGCCAACTTCGGCCGCATCCTGGCCGCCTACGGAGGAGTGTTCGTCGCCGGATCGCTGGCCTGGGGCATGGTGGTGGACGGATTCCGTCCCGACCGCTGGGACGTGATCGGAGCGCTGGTGTGCCTGGTCGGCGTCGCCGTCATCATGTACGCCCCGCGCACCTGACGACCCTGCATGGCACGGACGGCCGCGCCGCACCGAACGCCGCTCGCGCACGCGTTGTCGCTGCCGCGAGTCCCGGTCGCGGCTCCAGGCTTTTCGGCATATGGCCTGCCAGGCCCAGGCCGTCCTGAGGGCGACCGGCCGGTACGGTGCCGATGATCAGATCGTTTCCTCGGGGCGCACAGTGCTCCGGGGCGCAGGAGGGAAGAGGGCATGGCGTTGGAACTCTTCGAGGACGAGTTGCTCCGCCAGTTGCGGCCGGAGGACGCCTGCGCGTGCGGACAGCCGGTGACGCACCTGCGTGAGGAACTCCTCCGCATGGCCCGGGCGACCGAGTGGGGCACGGTGGACGCCGCCTCCTTCGAAGGGCACGTCTACGAGATCGAGTGGCTGCACGAACCGGCGGTCCCCGTCGCCGGGATCTGCCTGGCCGCGCTGGCCGACGACATCGCCCAACCGGCCAGGGACGCGTTCGTCGACCTGCTCTGCGGCATCGCCGCGGCGACCACGACGTCGATCGACGTCGGTGGAGGAAGGGATCTGGTCGCCGAGTGCGAAGCGATCATCCGGCCGGGCACCTGGCTGCTCTATGCGGAGATCCTGTCAGGACGGCACGCTCGCACGGCCGTGCTGTGCTTCGAGATCCTCCAGGAGTTGAACGAGGATGTGGAGAGACTGCGCGCGCTCTATCGCATCGCCCACTCCTCCCTGCGAGGAACCTCCTTCTGGCTGGAGGCCCGCAACCGGAGCATCCTCGAACAATCGGCTGACGCCCCGGAACGTCGAGCCGGTCGGGAACGCAAGCCGTTCCAGAGGAAAACGAGTCTGTACTGCCGCCGGCCCGGTCGAAGCTCTTAGTGACGACCCCCGCCTCGGCCTTCCGGCGTCAACCGCCGACCCTGACGGCGGGAGACGCGCGTCACACGCCCCCATGTCACAAATCGCCGTGCTCCGCGGTCTTAAGGGCGTACGCAACGGCAACGGCAAGGAGCACGTCATGGAAGCCCGCCTGAACCTCTTCGAGAGCCCGCTCGCCACCAAGGCCATGAAGCACATCATCTCGGCGAACAAGGCCGTCTCGGACTCGACGCTGCCGCTCGCGACGCAGCACCTGGTGACGCTCCGCGCCAGCCAGATCAACGGCTGCGGCTTCTGCGTCGACATGCACTCCAAGGACGCCGAGCACGCCGGGGAGACCTCCGCCCGCCTCCACGCGGTCGCCGCCTGGCGCGAGTCCAAGGCCTTCACCGAGGCCGAGCGCGCCGCGCTGGAGCTGGCCGAGCAGGGCACCCGCATCGCCGACGCGGCCGGCGGCGTCCCCGACGAGGTGTGGGCGAACGCCGCCAAGCACTACGACGAGGAGCAGCTCGCCGCGCTGGTGGTCCTCATCGCCCTCATCAACGCCTTCAACCGCGCGAACGTCCTCGTCCAGCAGCCCGCGGGCGACTACCGGCCCGGCATGTTCGGCTGACGAGCGGCGCCTGACACTCCAGCCGTGCTTTCGCGCGGCCCGGCGCGACGGCGGCGGGCGACACAGATCGCAGGCCGAGCGCCGGGTCCGGAAAAGCGCGGCTGGAGCGCCAAGGCAGGGAATTCGGCCCGCACACCGAAGGCCGGCGCCGCGCAACCGTGACCACGAATGAAGCGCGGAGAAAACGCACGCAGCGAGCCGTCATTTGGCCGGTAGCCTGCCCGTCTGGCACCATTGAGAAAATGGAACACTGCTCCGCTGGCAATGCGGAGCGGAATCCATAGGCGGACCGGGCGATGAGAGAGCGGTGCGGTGAGCGACGACGCGGGGGGTGCGGCGACCCGTCCCCAACGGGCCGACGCCCGGCGCAACAAGGAGGCCCTGCTCGACGCGGCCGCCGCGGCCTTCGTCGCCTCGGGCGTGGAGGCCCCGGTGCGCGACATCGCGGCGCGGGCCGGTGTGGGGATGGGCACGATCTACCGGCACTTCCCGACGCGGGCGGATCTGATCATCGCCGTGTACCGGCACCAGGTCGAGGCGTGCGCCGAGGCCGGCCCGGCCCTGCTGGCCGAAAGCGCGTCCCCGCACGCGGCGCTGGGCCGGTGGATCGATCTGTTCGTGGACTTCCTGGTCACCAAGCACGGGCTGGCCGCCGCGCTGCAGTCCGACGAGGCCGGCTTCGAGACGCTGCACGCCCACTTCCTCGACCGGCTCGTGCCCGTGTGCGCCCGGCTGCTCGACGCCGCGGCCGCCGCCGGTGAGATCCGTCCCGACCTGGACCCCTACGAGCTCATGCGCGGTGTGGGGAACCTGTGCATCGGCGCCGACAACGATCCCCGTTACAACGCGCGCCGCCTGGTCGAGATCCTCATCGCGGGACTGCGCCTGCCGGGCTAGCGCGCGACGGCGTCCACGGCCTCCGCGGCCGCCGTTTCCCGGTCGCCGGCGAAGGCCAGGACGTCGATGGCGGCCTGGCGCAGGATCGCTCCGACGGTGTCCCGGAAGCCCTGCTCGCTGCGGGTGCCATCGGCGACGGTGCGGACGAGGTCGAGCATCTGCCCGGCCGCCTGCCGTCCTGCGTCGCCGTCGAGGAAGGCCAGGGTGTCCAACACGTCCTGGAACCGGCGGGCGAGGATGATCGCCATCGTGCGGTCCCCCTCCGCCGGATCCAGGACCGCCCGCATCAGCGACAGGCAGCTCAGGCTGAGCAGTTGCAGGCGGTGGGCGTGCTCGGCCTCCCGCCGGACGGCCGTGAGCCGTCTGCGCCGCAGCGGCGAGCGCTGGGCCGAGCGGGTGCTCCTGCCGCGTACGTGGGTGATGTCCGCCAGGTGGGCGACCGCGTCCTCCGTCCGTTCCGTGGCGCGTTCGGCCAGTTGCGCGTCGTTCCGCTCTAGGGCGTCGGCGACATCGCCCATCGTCTCCGACAGGTGCCGCAGCGTGCGCCGTTCCGCCCTGCGCAGCGTGGAGAGCGGCTGGACCGGCAGCAGCAGCTGGCTGAACACCAGGGCGACGCCCACACCGATGAGCGCGTCGACCAGCCGGTGGCCGGTGGCGTGGGGATCCCCGGTGAGGACGGCGATCACGGCACTGGCGGCCGCCTGCGCCATCACGATCCGTTCGGACGTCAGCGCCAGCGCGACCGTCAGGGAGACGAAGACCGCGGTCGACAGGGCGGCGAACAGGTGCTCGGAGGGATCCCACACCCACTGGGCGCCCTCGGCGGCCAGGACGCCGACGACGACGCCGACCAGCAGCCTGACCGCGTTGGCCCCCCGCTCGCCGGGCTGGGCGTTGAGCCCGACCACCGTCGCGATGGGGGCGAACACCGGCTGCGGGTGACCGGCCCACTTGGCGGCGATCACCCACGACAGCGTGACCGCCGCCGTCTGCTGCAGTACCGGCCACATCCCTTCGGTCACGTCCGGCAACCGCGACGCGGCCGTTGCGCGCAGACGGAGACCCTGGCGCCCCATCCTCATCCGAACGTGGTCGTGGTGTGCCGGTCACCGCTCAGCCGGGCGCGGCCCGCCACCGGTGATATCGCACCGAATCCGATCAGGTCCGGCTCCAGAACCCGCAGCACCCGTTCGCCCACGGACCATGCGTACCGGTTCCGGGTTTGCGCGCCCGAGCGGCGCGGCCTCCGTGTGCCAAGGCCAGTCCGACATCACCAGGCCGCTTTACCTTGCAGGCGTCGACACGAACGCCCGGGACCGCGTTCCGCCCCCTGGCGGCGCGGGCCCGAAACGCAGGTCAGGAGGGTTCGCCTTGATCATGGCCGGGGTAGGTCCGCAGGTATGGGGGAGGCCGGGAGCGGCGGCGTCGACCGCGGCCGCTGGATCACCGTCGAGAGGGCCGCGACCAACAACCTGCGCGACGTCTCGGTGGAGATCCCCAAGGGGGCGCTGACGGTCTTCACCGGCGTGGCCGGGTCGGGCAAGAGCTCACTGATCACCGGCGAACTGCCCGAGCAGCACCCGGACTTCACCGTCGTGGGCCAGGACCCCGTACGGGGCGGCGGCCGCTCCACGCCGTTGAGCCGGCTTGGCCTCGCGGAACGGGTGCGCCGGGCCTTCGCCGCAAGGTCGGGACTCGCCCCGCCCGGTACAGCTTCAACTCCAAGGGCGCCTGCCCCGTGTGCCGGGGCCGCGGCTTCATCATCACCGAACCGGCCTTCCTCGACGACGTCGCCACACCCTGCGACGCCTGCGGAGGAACGCGCTTCAACCCCCCGGGCCCTGGCGACGCGCATCGACGGCGCGACCATCGCCGACGTCCTGGCCGCAGCCCACGACTCGTTCACCGGCCAAGCCCTCGCCCAGGCCCTTCACCCCGAGCCGAGACGCTGACGGCACCACCGCACCGGCAGACCGCGGCGAGCGGCCGCGCTCAAGCCGCGTCGCCGATGTCGCGGGCCGTGAGGCCGATGACACACCCGCCGGTGTTGACCTTCACGTTGGTCGAAGCCCGACGATGGCGGGGTGCCGAACTCCGAGCTGATGCCGATCGGGATCTTCGCCCGGCGCACCGGGCTGACCCCGAGCGCCCTGCGCTTCTACGCCGATTCAGGGCTGCTGCTCCCCGCCGAGGTCGACCCGGTCACCGGTTACCGCCACTACGGCGCCGACCAGGTGGCGCGGGCGGCCGCGCTGCGCCGGCTCCGTGAGATCGCCATGCCCCTCGCCGGCGTCGAGGCGGTCCTCGACGCCGGACCCGCCGAGGCGTCCCGGCTGATCGACGAGCATGTCGCGAAGGTCCTGGGGGACGCGGCGGCGGTGCGGCGGAAGGCCGCTTCGATCAAGGCGTCGCTCGCGGAGGCGCCGGGACTGCCGATCGCCGCGCTGAAGGGGCCCGTTCTGGCCGACGCGATCGAGCAGGTCCTGACCGCGACCGCGCGCGAACCGGACGTGCCCGTGCTCGGCGCCCTGCACGTCGAGGCGACGCGGGAGGCGGTCACCCTGACCGCGACCGACCGCTACCGTCTCGCGACCCGGACCCTGGTGCCGGTCGAAGCGGCGGCCGTGGCCTGGGCCGCCGCGGTCGACGGTGACGAGTTGCGGACCGCGGCCGCGGAGGCCCGCCGCAGCGCGCTGGTGCGGCTCGAAGCGATGCCGCGCGGATTACGGCTGCGCATGGCGGACCGGGAAGACCGGCACTGCGGGCTGCTGCCGGACACGTTCCCCGACTACCGGCTGATGCTCGCGTCGCTCCCCGAGCCCACGACCCGGGCGACGGTCTCGAAGGGCCTCCTCCTGCGGGCCCTGGAAGAACACCCGGAAGAGCGGATCACGCTGCGGGCGACGCGGCACGGACTGGACGTCCTGGCGGCGGCGGGATCCTCCGGCGCCGTGCTCGCGGCCACCGTGACCGGGCGGGACCTTGAGATCTCCTTCGAGCTGACCACGCTCTATCCCGCCGTCAGCACCGCCATCGGCCCCGACGTGCTGCTCGACCTGCGCGGGCCGGACCGGCCCGCCACGATCCGGTCCGCCGACCGCGGCGATCTCACCACCCTGGCCATGCCCGTCAAGCCCACCGATGATGACGAGGAGCGACACCATGACCGCCGCCGACCCTGACACGACCATGGAAGCCATCGGCCGGGCCGTCGCCGAAGGACGGAACGGCGACACCGGCTCCGCCCGCCGCCGGCTCCTGGCCCTGTGGTCCGCGATCGGCGTCACCGGCGACCCGCTGCACCGTTGCACTCTCGCGCACCACCTGGCCGACCTCTACGAGGACCCCGCCCAGGCGCTGGCCTGGGACGTCCGCGCCCTGGACGCCGCCCACGCCGTGACCGAGCAGCGCGTCCAGCGGCACCACGCCGGCCTGCGCATCGCCGGGTTCTACCCGTCCCTGCACCTCAACCTCGCCGACGACTACCGCCGCCTCGGCTCCTTCGACGCGGCCGGCGAGCACATCACCGCGGCCAGGGAGCATGTCCCCGACCTTCCCCACGACGCGTACGGGACCCTCCTCCGCACCGCCCTTGACGAGGTGGCGGAGGCCATCTCGCGGAGGGACACCGCCAAGCGCGCCTCCTCACCGGGCCCCGCCGCGTGACGCACCCGGCCTGGTGGGGGAGAGGGGCCCGAGCGCCGCCGGTTCGGCGGTCGGCGCTCGGGCCGGTTCGTCGATCCCTCAGATCTCTTCGACGCTGCTCGGCTCACGCCGGGACAGGTCGATGCCGAGCTCCTCGGCGGCGCGGAAGACGTCCTCGTCGGTGTCGCGCATCTCGATGGACATGCCGTCGCTGGACAGGACCTCGACGTTGAGGCACAGCGACTGCATCTCCTTGATGAGCACCTTGAAGGACTCCGGGATGCCGGGCTCGGGGATGTTCTCGCCCTTGACGATGGCCTCGTAGACCTTCACGCGGCCGAGCACGTCGTCGGACTTGATGGTCAGCAGCTCCTGCAGCGCGTAGGCCGCGCCGTAAGCCTCAAGGGCCCAGACCTCCATCTCACCGAAGCGCTGGCCGCCGAACTGGGCCTTACCGCCGAGCGGCTGCTGGGTGATCATCGAGTACGGGCCGGTCGAACGCGCGTGGATCTTGTCGTCGACCAGGTGGAGCAGCTTGAGGATGTAGATGTAGCCGACCGAGACCGGGTGGGCGAACGGCTCACCGGACCGCCCGTCGAACAGGCGCGCCTTGCCGCCGGGCATCACCATGCGGCCGCCGTCGCGGTTGACCAGGGTGTTGTCCAGCAGGCCGATGATCTCCTGCTCGCTGGCGCCGTCGAAGACCGGCGTGGCGACGTTGGTGCGCGGCTCGGCGCGGTCGAGGCCCTTCTCGCGCAGGCGCTCGGCCCACTCCTCCGCCACGCCGGAGACGTCCCAGCCGCGCGAGGCGATCCACCCGAGATGGGTCTCCAGCACCTGGCCGACGTTCATCCGGCCGGGGACGCCCAGCGGGTTGAGGACGATGTCGACCGGGGTGCCGTCCTCCAGGAACGGCATGTCCTCCACCGGGAGGATCTTCGAGATGACGCCCTTGTTGCCGTGGCGGCCGGCGAGCTTGTCGCCGTCGGTGATCTTGCGCTTCTGGGCCACGTAGACGCGGACCAGCTCGTTGACGCCCGGGGGCAGCTCGTCGCCCTCGTCGCGCGAGAACACCCGCACGCCGATGACCTTGCCCTGCTCGCCGTGCGGCACCTTCAGCGAGGTGTCGCGCACCTCGCGCGCCTTCTCACCGAAGATCGCGCGCAGCAGCCGCTCCTCCGGCGTCAGCTCGGTCTCGCCCTTGGGCGTGACCTTGCCGACCAGGATGTCGCCGGGCACCACGTCGGCGCCGATGCGGATGATCCCGCGCTCGTCCAGGTCGGCCAGGACCTCCTCGGAGACGTTCGGGATGTCCCGGGTGATCTCCTCAGGCCCCAGCTTGGTGTCGCGGGCGTCGACCTCGTGCTCCTCGATGTGGATCGAGGACAGCACGTCGTCCTGCACCAGACGCTGGGAGAGGATGATCGCGTCCTCGTAGTTGTGGCCCTCCCACGGCATGAACGCCACGAGCAGGTTCTTGCCGAGCGCCATCTCGCCCTGGTCGGTGCACGGACCGTCGGCGACGACCTGGCCGGCCTCGACGCGCTGGCCCTCGAACACGATCGGCTTCTGGTTGACCGACGTGCCCTGGTTCGACCGCTGGAACTTCGCCAGGCGGTACGTCCGCCGCGTGCCGTCGTCGTTCATGACGGTGACGTAGTCGGCCGAGACCTCCTCGACGACACCGGCCTTCTCGGCGACGATGACGTCACCGGCGTCGACCGCGGCACGGTACTCCATGCCGGTGCCCACCAGCGGCGCCTCGCTGCGCAGCAGCGGCACCGACTGGCGCTGCATGTTGGAGCCCATCAGCGCGCGGTTGGCGTCGTCGTGCTCCAGGAACGGGATCATGGCGGTCGCCACCGACACCATCTGGCGCGGCGAGACGTCCATGTAGTCGACCTCGTTGGGCCGGATCGCCTCGACCTCGCCGCCCTTCCGGCGGACGAGCACGCGGTCCTCGGCGAAGGTGCCGTCCTCGTTGATCGGGGTGTTGGCCTGCGCGACGACGAAGCGGTCCTCCTCGTCGGCGGTGAGGTAGTCGACCCGGTCGGTCACCCGCCCCTCGACGACCCTGCGGTAGGGGGTCTCGATGAAGCCGAACGGGTTGACCCGGCCGTAGGAGGAGAGCGAGCCGATCAGGCCGATGCTGGGGCCCTCGGGGCTCTCGATGGGGCACATGCGGCCGTAGTGCGACGGGTGGACGTCGCGGACCTCCATGCCCGCGCGCTCACGCGACAGGCCACCGGGGCCGAGGGCGTTCAGGCGGCGCTTGTGCGTCAGGCCGGCCAGCGGGTTGATCTGGTCCATGAACTGCGACAGCTGCGAGGTACCGAAGAACTCCCTGACGGAGGCCACCACCGGGCGGATGTTGATCAGAGTCTGCGGCGTGATCGCCTCGACGTCCTGGGTGGTCATCCGCTCGCGGACCACGCGCTCCATCCGGGCCAGGCCCAGGCGGACCTGGTTCTGGATCAGCTCGCCCACCGTGCGCAGACGACGGTTGCCGAAGTGGTCGATGTCGTCGACCTCGATCGGCACCGGCGCGGTGCCCACGGTGCCCTCCTGCTCGCCGGCGTGCAGGCGCACCAGGTACTCGATGGTCGCGACGATGTCGTCCTCGGTCAGGGTCCCCTGCGCGGGGGCGATGTCCAGGGCGAGCTTCTTGTTGACCTTGTAACGGCCGACCTTGGCCAGGTCATAGCGCTTGGGGTTGAAGTAGAGGTTCTCCAGCAGCGTCTGCGCCGACTCCTTGGTCGGCGGCTCGCCCGGACGCAGCTTGCGGTAGATGTCCAGCAGCGCGTCGTCCTGGCCGGAGGTGTGGTCCTTCTCCAGCGTGATGTTGATCGACTCGTACGCGCCGAAGTGCTCGCGGATACGCGCCTCGTCCCACCCCAGCGCCTTCAGCAACACCGTCACCGGCTGCTTGCGCTTGCGGTCGATCCGCACGCCCACGTTGTCGCGCTTGTCGATCTCGAACTCCAGCCAGGCACCCCGGCTGGGAATCACCTTGCACCCGTAGATGTCCTTGTCCGACACCTTGTCCAGCGCACGTTCGAAGTACACACCCGGCGAACGCACCAGCTGCGACACCACCACCCGCTCGGTGCCGTTGATGATGAAGGTGCCCTTCGGCGTCATGAGCGGGAAATCACCCATGAACACCGTCTGGCTCTTGATCTCACCGGTGGTGTTGTTGATGAACTCCGCCGTCACGAACATCGGGGCGGAGTAGGTCATGTCCTTGTCCTTGCACTCCTCCACGGAGTACTTGGGCGGCTCGAACCGGTGATCCCGGAACGACAACGACATGGTCCCGGAGAAGTCCTCGATCGGACTGATCTCCTCAAAGATCTCTTCGAGGCCCGACTGCGTCGGGACGCTCTTACTACCGGCCTTCTGGGCCGCCTCGACCCGGGCCTTCCACCTCTCGTTACCCAGCAGCCAGTCGAACGACTGGGTCTGCGGGGCGAGCAGGTCGGGGACTTCGAGGAGCTCCTCGATGCGCGCGAACGAGGCGCGGCGGGGGCCGGCGGGTACGGCGGAGGCGTTGCGCGGGACTGCCAACGGGTGTCCTTCCGGGAGCTTGCGGTGGAAGAGGACACGCACGCCAGGGGGCATCACAGCCGACAGGGTGGAGTGGGATGCCGAGGGCAAGCGTGGAAGGGCAGCATAAAGCAGAATGCAATCGGATGTCCACGCCTATTTATATTGTCAACCTCTATCCCGCAGTCAGGATCGCACGTACGCGCGGAGCACGTCAAGTCGAACGCGCCGAAAAGCCCGTTAAAGGAGACCTGAACAGGTATCCGGTCGGAAGAACACCGGCCCCGGAGGCCCGGCTCTTCCCACTGATACCGCTGCGGTGGCAGGCGCGCCAGGAAGGGCTCCTCCCGACGACGGCCAGAGCCCGGGCGTCGCCGCCCGGGCTCTGGCGAAGTGGCCTCGGCGCCTCCGCCAACGGATCCCTACCGCCCGCGAGCGGAGACGCGCGATGCCTGGAACGCCCCTCTCACTCACTCGCCGCCGGGGCCAGGGAGACCTTCCAGAAGTCGGCGTAGCGGCCGTTGCGGCGCAGCAGCCCGTCGTGGTCGCCCTCCTCCACGATCCGGCCGCCGTCCACGAAGACGATGCGGTCGGCGCGCTGGACGGTCCGCATCCGGTGCGCCACCATCACCACCGTCCGGCCCGCCATCAGGCTTTCGATGCCCTTGTGGACGGCGGCCTCGTTCACCGGGTCCAGGGCGGAGGTGACCTCGTCCAGCAGGACGATGGGCGCGTCCTTCAGCAGCGCCCGCGCGATCGAGACGCGCTGGCGCTCGCCGCCCGACAGCAGGGCGCCGCCCTCGCCGACGTCGGTCGCCCATCCGGCGGGCAGCCGTTCGATCACCTCGTCCAGCCGCGCCGCGGCGGCCGCCGCGCGGACCTCGGCGTCGGTGGCGTCGGGGCGGCCGAGCCGCACGTTCTCCTCGATCGTGGCGTCGAAGAGGTAGACGTTCTGGAAGACGATGGAGATCTGCGCCATCAGCGCCTCGGTGCCGATGTCGCGCACGTCCACGCCGCCCACGCGCACCGCGCCCGCGTCCACGTCGTAGAAGCGTGCGATCAACTGCAGCAGGGTGCTCTTGCCCGCGCCCGAGGGGCCGACCACGGCGAGCCGCTGCCCTTGCGGCACCGACAACGACAGGCCGTCGACCACCGTGCGGTCGCCGTGCCGGAAGACGACCGAGTCGAACTCCAGGTCGTGCCGCTCCGGGCGGACCGGTTCGCGGGCCTCCGGCAGCGGTTCGGTGCTCAGCAGTTTGTCGATCCGGACCAGCTCGAAGCGCGCGGCGCGGAGCTTGCCGCCGAGTTCCGACAGCGACAGCAGCGGGTCCGCGCAGCGGGCGGCCAGCACCAGGATCGCCAGCACCTCCGCCGCGCCGATGTGCCCGCCGAGCGCGAGGTAGGTGCCCAGGACCAGCAGCACGGTGAACACCGCCTGCACCGTGAGCGTCAGGCCCACCACGCCGGGCAGTGTCGACAGCACCGTACGGCGGGAGGCGCGCCGAACGTCCCGCAGCGACCCGTCCAGCAGCTCGAAGCGTTCGGCGGTGCGGCCGCCGGCGCGCAGCGCCGGCTGGGCCTGGAGGTACTCGATGACCCGCCCGGCGGCCTGCCGGTCGCGTTCGTGGCGCTCGGCGTCGACGGCGGCCGCCGAGCGCCCCGACCAGACCTGGACCGCCGCCACGAGCGGGACGGCGGCCAGCGCCGCCAGCCCCATCTGCCAGTTGAACACCAGCATCACCGCGACGATCGTCAGGGGGGTCACGCAGGCGGAGACGAACGGCGCCAGCAGGTGCGCGATCACGCTCATCGCCTGGAGGACGCCCTGGCTGGCCAGGACCGACACCTCGCCGACGCGGTCGGCGCCGTACCAGCCGATCGGCAGCCGGGCCAGATGGTCGCCGAGCCGGTGGTACACGCCGCGCAGCAGCGCCGTCCCGCCGCGGAAACCCGACAGGTCGCCGGCGTAGCGCAGCGCCGCGTAGACCGCGACCGCGACCCCGAACGCGATCAGCCACGGCCAGGCGTCCTCGGGCGTGCTCCCCAGCAGCGCCCGCAGCACCGGGACCAGCAGCCCGTAGGACAGGCCCTCGGCCACCGCGGCCGTCGTCATCAGGGCCACGGTGCGGCGTATCGGCCGGGCGTACTCGGGGCCCAGCACGCGCAGCAGCAATCGGATCATCGGGTCTCGCCTCCTTGCGGGACGCCGGGGGTCTCGGTCCCCTCGACGGCCGACCGGTGGGACTGCCAGAACGCGGCGAAGCGCCCGTTCCGGGCCAGGAGCTCAGCGGGCCGGCCGCTCTCGACGACCGTGCCGTCCTCCAGCATCACGACGGTGTCGGCGTCGGCGACCGTCTCCAGGCGGTGGGCGATGACCAGGACCGTCCGGTCGCCCGCGAGCGTCGCCAGGGCGCCCCGTACCGCCTGCTCGGTCTGCGGATCGGCGAACGCGGTGGCCTCGTCGAGCACCAGGACGGGCGCGTCGGCGAGCAGCGCGCGGGCGATCGCGATCCGCTGGGCCTCGCCGCCCGACAGTCCGGCCTCCTCGCCGAGCACCGTGTCGTAGCCGCGCGGCAGTTCGAGGATGCGGTCGTGGATGTTGGCCTGCCGGGCGGCGCGGACCACCTCGTCGAGGTCGGCGTGCGGGACCGCCAGCGCGATGTTCTCCGCGACCGACGCGCGCAGCAGCCGCACGTCCTGGAAGACGAAGGAGACCGTCCGGTACAGCTCGCGGCTGCCGAGTTCGCGCAGGTCGACGCCGCCCAGGGTGACCGAGCCGTGGGTCGGGTCGAAGAAGCGCGGCAGCAGCTGGACCAGCGTGGACTTCCCGCTCCCCGACGGCCCGACGATCGCGGTGACCGTGCCCGGTTCGAGGGCCAGGTCGATCCCGCGCAGCACCTCGTGCCCGTCGTCGTAGGCGAAGCGGACGCCGCGCAGCTCCACCCGGTGGCCCTGCGGCGCGACCGGGCGCGCGGGCTCGGGCAGCGGCGGCACCGAGAGCACCTCCCGGATCCGGTCGACCGCGCGCCGGGCGGCCTGGATGTCGTCGAAGCCGTGCTGGAGGGCCGCCACCGGGGCGGTCAGCCCCAGCCCGAGCAGCAGGAAGGGCAGCAGGTCCGCCGGGGCCATGGAGCCGCCGGTGACCAGGACCGTGCCGCCGGTCAGCACGACCAGCAGCACGAACGGCGGCGACAGCGCCACCTGCATCGCCGCGGCGACCGGCGCGAGACCGCGCACCATCCGGAAGAAGATGGTGGCGAAGTCGTCCACGGCCGTGAGGAAGCGCCGGTGGGTGCGCTCGCCGCCGCCGAACGCCTTGACCACCGCGATGCCCTGGACGAACTCGACGACCGAGTCGGAGATCCGCCCCATCGCCGTGTCGAAGTCCTTCTGCTCGCGCAGCCGGGTCGGCGTCATCATCAGCGGGACCAGCGCCACCGCCAGCAGCACCGGGATCAGCGTGATCAGCGTGAGCCGCCAGTCGACGGCGAACAGGTAGGCCAGCGCCACCAGCGGCACCACGAACGCCGAGATCAGCTCGCCGGGGGTGTGGGCGATGAACGGGTGCACCGCGCTCACGTCGTCGCCCACGACCTTGGCCAGCTCGCCGGTCCGGCGCCGGGAGAACCAGCCGATCGGCACACGTCCCAGCCGCGCGGCCAGCTGCCGGCGGAACGCCAGCTGCACCCGGCCGTCGAGCAGGTGCCCGACGCCGGACGAGGCGCCCGTGAGCAGCAGCCGCACCAGCGAGCCGGCCGCACCCGCGATCACCACGAGCCGGACGTGGTCGTGGTCGATCGGGCCGGGCGACAGCAGGGTGCGCCCCAGCTCGACGACCGCCAGCAGCGGCGCCAGGCCCGCGACCGCGCCGATCACCTGCAGGGTCACGACGGCGGCGAAACTTCCTCCGTAGGGGCGCAGGAGCCCGGCCAGGCTCTGCTGCGCCGCGGGGTCGGCGGCCGGTGGGGACTGGTCCCGCGCATGGGCGAGGTCGGTGGTGGTCATCGCTCTCCTTTCTTCGTCATTCGGGGTCGGGGTCGGGCCGCGCTCGCGGCGGCCCCTACTCGGCCATGGCGCGGCGCAGGGCCGCCGCGAGCGCGGCGAGCTGCCGCTGGGACACCTCGGCGGACAAGATCGCTTGCGAGCCGTGGAAGGTGCCGGGCCACTGGTGCAGCTCCACCGACACGCCCGCCCGCAGCAGCCGGAGCGCGTAGTCGATGGCTTCGTCGCGGAGCGGATCGAACTCGGCGGTCGCGATGTAGGCGGCGGGCAGGCCCGACAGGTCGGTGGCCCGCGCGGGGGCGGCGTACGGTGTGGCGGGCCGGGAGCCCAGGTAGTGCCGCCAGATGGCGGTGAGCTTGCCCCGATCGTGCCAGGGCGTGTCGGTGAAGTTCCGCTGCGACCAGGTCTCCTGCCGGTCGTCGAGGCCGGGCTCGTTGAGCAGCTGGAAGTGGATCGCCGGACCCTGCCGGTCGCGTGCCCACAGGGCCACCGCCGCCGCGAGGCCCGCGCCGGCGCTGTGGCCGCCGACCGCGATCCGGCCGGGATCGACGCCGAGTTCGCGGGCGTGCTCGGCCGCCCAGGCCAGCACCGCGTAGACGTCCTCCAGGGCGGCGGGGAACGGGTGCTCGGGCGCGCGCCGGTAGTCCACCGAGATCACCACCGCGCCGGAGCCCAGGGCGAGCCGGGTGGCCCAGGGGTGCTCGGTGTCCAGGTCGCCGAACAGGAAGCCGCCGCCGTGCAGCCAGACGACGGCGCCCCGCGCCTGCCGGGGGCGGTAGATCCGCACGGGCACGTCCGGGGCTCCGGGCACCGTGGCGTCCTCGATCCTCAGGTCCGAGGTGTCCGGTAGCGGGGCCGTGCCGGCGCGCGTGGCGAACATCTTGCGGGTGGCGACCGGGTCGTCCATGTCGGTCTGCGGGAGGAGCGGGATGAACGCTTCCAGTTCGGGGTCCATGCGGCCATCCTCACGGGTGCCCCCGCGGAGATCATCCGCCATCCGTCGCGCATCCCGCCGGGATCGCGCGCCGATCGGCGCGCACGCTTCCGTCTCGGTCAGGGTGACCGGGCCGCCGCTCATCCGCCCGTCCGATCCCCGGCGGGCCGCAGGTCGCGGCCGTCGTCGTGTTCGGCGTGCGCGGGGGCGCCGGCCCGGGGCAGGACGGTCAGCGCGATGAACGCGGCGGTGGCCAGGAGGGCGGCGCTGAGGCTCAGGCCCAGCGCGTATCCGCCGTTCAGGGCCTCCGGCGTGGTGGCCCGGCCGGTGCGGTGCTGGGCCGCCGTGCCGAGCACCGCGAGTCCGAGCGAGGCGCCGATCTGGCGGGAGCTGTTGAGCAGGCCGGACGCCGTCCCGGTCTCATGGGGTGCGACGCCCGCGGTGGCGACGGAGACGACCGGCGCGAGGCAGAGTCCGAAGCCGACGCTGGTGAGGAGCGAGGGGCCGAGGACGTCGGCGGCGAAGGAGCCGTCGGGACTGATGAGGCCGGCCCAGGCGAGGCCGGTCGCGGTGAGGAGCCCGCCGGCGACCAGGAGGGTGCGGGGGGCGAAGCGGTAGCCGAGCCTGACGGCGAGCACGGAGCCGGCGACGACCCCGAGGGCGAACGGCAGGAACATGGCCCCGGTCAGCGCCGCCCCCGTGTCGAGGACCCGCTGGAGGTAGAGGGACAGGAAGTAGAAGGCCGCGGCCATGCCCGCGCCGACCAGCAGGTTGAACGTGTTCGCGCCGGCGACCGAGCGGTCGGCGAGCAGGCCGGGCCGGACGAGCGGTTCGCGGGTGGTGGTCCGCTCCACGTGCACGAACGCGGTCAGCAGCGCGGCGGCGGCGGCCAGGGTCGCCAGCGTGACCGGCGAGCCCCACGCGTACCGGTCGGTGCGGACGACGCCGAACACCAGCAGGGTCATGCCCGACGTGGCCAGCACGGCGCCGGCCACGTCCGGGCGGCCGGTGCGGGCGGCCGGCGGCGCGGCGGCGATCCCGTACCAGGCCAGGGCCGAGGCGACCGCGACCATCGGCACGTTCACGAACATCACCCAGCGCCAGCCGGCGTACTCGGTGAGCAGGCCGCCCATCAGGACGCCGAGGGCGCCACCGGCGGCGTTCATCATGCTCCACACGCCGAAGGCGCGGACGCGCGCCCGGCCCGCCGGGAACGTGGCGGTCAGCAGTGCCAGCGCGGCCGGGGCCAGCGCGGCGGCCCCGACGCCCTGCGCGGCGCGGGCGGCGACGAGATGGCCGGGCTCCTGGGCGAAGCCGCCGGCCAGGGAGGCGAGGCCGAACAGGCCGAGCCCGAGCAGCAGCACGCGCCTGCGGCCGTACCGGTCGGCGGCCTTGCCGCCCAGCAGGAGCAGCCCGCCGAAGGTGAGGGCGTAGGCGTGGATCACCCAGGTCAGGCCCGCGGGGCCGAAACCGAGACCGGTGGCGATCCGCGGAAGGCCGACGTTCACGACCGACAGGTCCAGCGACACCGTGAACTGCACGACGGCCACCGCGGCGAGGACGGGCCCCGGCCGGGCGTGCGGGACGTTCGTCATCTCGGACTCCGTTCCCGGCCGGCCGACGACTTTTCGAACATGTTCCGAAAGTAGCACGCGGCCGACCGGGCCGCACCGGTCCCGGGGTGGGGAGGCGGTGGGACGGCATGATGGGGTGATGCCCCGACCACCCGCGACGTCCGGTCGCACCGGACGACCGCCCGTGACCTCCCGCGCGCAGATCCTGTCGGCGGCCCGCCGCCTGATCGACCGGGACGGCTGGGAGAAGCTGACCATCCGGCGGCTGGCCGCCGAGCTCGACGTCGGGGCGACGACCCTGTACCACCACATACGCAACAAGGAGGAGCTGCTGGTCCTCCTGCTCAACCAGCACGCCGCGCAGGCGGAACGCCCGCCGCTGCCCGACGGTCCGCGGGACCGCATCATCGCGGCCGCCAACGCGATGCACGACACCCTCGCGGCCTGGCCGTGGGCGGCGGAGGTCCTCACGGTCGACGGCTTCGTCGGCCTGCTCGACGGGGCGGCGCTGTGGCCGGTCGAGAGCATCGTGGCCGCGGCCGACGACTGCGGATGCACGCGCGCGCAGGCCGTCGCCCTCTTCCGTGACATCTGGTACTACACCGTCGGCGAGATCCTCGTCCGCGCCCGGTCCGCCAGCCTGCGGACCGGCGACGCGCCGCCCGCCGGCGGAGACCCCTCCTACAGGGGGCTCGACGCCTCCCAGGTGCCGCACCTTGCCGCCATCGGCGAGCGATGGCCCGCGCTGGCCGCGCAGGACACCTACCGCCAGGGACTCCGCGCGCTCGTTGACGGGCTGCTCGCCCAGGCCGCGTCGGCGGCCCCGCGCGATGCCGGCTGAGGGCGGGCACCGCTCCGGTCGGCGGAGGGCCCAAGGGCCGTGATCCATAGGACCAAAGCCCTTCACGATGGGCAGCGCCGGTCGCCTACGGTGCAAGCATGAACGAGATCCTCGTCGGTGTGGACGACTCCGAACTCAGCATGGCGGCGCTCGACTGGGCGGTCGAGGAGGCCCGGCGCCGGAACGCCGGCCTGCGGGTCCTGCACGCGGTCCTGCCCTGGCTGATGCGCGAGCACCCGGACCCCAAGACCGCCGAGGTCCGCGAGTGGATGGTGAACTGCGGCCGGGAGGTCCTCGACCGCGCCCTCGCCCGGGTCCGCGACCGCGCTCCCGACCTGGAGGTGACCGGCGCGGTGGTGCCCGGTCCCTCGTCCGAGGCCCTGGTCGGCGCCGCCAAGGACGCGCTCATGACGGTCGTCGGCACCCACGGCGCGAACGCGCTGGGCGGGATGCTGCTGGGGTCGGTGGCATGGCAGGTCGCCGCGCACGCCCCTGGTCCGGTCGTGGTCGTCCGCGGTGACGGGACGGGGCCGCACGGCGAGGTGGTGGTCGGGGTCGACGGCTCGGACGGCGGTGACGCCGCGCTCGGGTTCGCGTTCCGGGAGGCCGCGCTGCGCGGCGCCCGGCTGCGCGCCGTGCTCGCCTGGACGTTCCCGATGCCGGTCGGCGGCCCGGCGGGGTTCGCGCCCGCGGTGTACGACCCCGAGCTGGTGGCCGCCGACGAGGAGCGCGTCCTGCTGGAGGCGCTGGCCGAGTGGCGCGAGCGGTTCCCCGAGGTCGAAGTCGTGCCGGAGGTGGTGCACGGCACGGCGACCCGTGCCCTGGCCGGGGCCTCGGCACGGGCGGACCTGCTGGTCGTGGGATCGCGCGGCCGGGGCGGTTTCGCCGGGCTGGTGCTGGGCTCGGTCAGCCATGCGCTGCTGCACCGGGCGCACTGCCCGGTCGCCGTGGTCCGTCCCGGCACCGCGTGATCCGCCCGGTGCGTTCCCGGCGGGGAGGGTTCTGAGGCGGCGGACGGTCCGCACCATCGCCCGGCACACGTTCGCGGTGGCGAACGTGTGCCGGGCGATGCCGTTCCGCCGGGCGGCCAGAGGTCCCCCGCCGAGCGGACCTTCGCCTCTGCCGCCGGTCCGGCGGCCGGTGATGGGCTGGTGTCTCCACCCGGAAGGAGAGGCCCATGGTCGGCAACGCGGAGCGCGGGGGAGCCGTCCCCTCGTCCGAACAGCTCGAGAAGGTCGCACGGCGGGCGGTGGAGGCCGCGGTCCGGGCGCCGTCGGTGCACAACACCCAGCCGTGGCGGTTCGGCGTCGGCGACCGGCGGATCTCCCTGAAGGCCGACGCCGACCGCCGCCTGGAGGTGGCCGACCCCGACGGCCGGGAGATGCTGATCAGTTGCGGCGCGGCGCTGCACAACCTGTGTTTGGCGGTCCGGGACTCGGGGTACGCGGCCGAGGTCCACATGCTCCCCGATCCCGAAAGGCCGCACCTGCTCGCCGATGTGCGCATCGGCGGGCCGCTGCCAGAGGAGGAGGACGTCCGGCGGATGTACGCGCAGATCGAGCGGCGCCGCACCCACCGCGGCGGGTTCCGGGCCGCCCCGGTGACCGCGCCCGTCCTGTCGGCGCTGCGCCAGGAGGCCGAAGCCGAGGGGGTGCGGCTGTTCCAGGCCGTCGAGACGCACACCAAGGGCGCGCTGGCCGCGCTCACCCAGGCGGCCGACCACACGCAGCGCCGTTCGCCGGAGTACATGGGGGAGACCGCCCGGTGGGCGCCCTCGCCCAAGAGCGCGCGGCGGGACGGCGTGCACCAGGCCGCCTACCCGCACGACCCGCCGCGCACCGAGCCGCACTTCCCCGCCCGTGACTTCGCCCGGGGCCAGGGCTGGGGCGTCCGGCACGCGCCGGAGCCGACCGGCCAGACGCTGCTGACCGGCGCGGTGCTCGTGCTCACCACGCCTGAGGACGGCCCGCGCGACTGGCTGCGGGCCGGGCGGGCGCTGCAGCGCGTGCTGCTGCGCGCCGGAGCCGAGCAGGACCTGTCGGCGGCCTTCCACACCCAGGCGCTGGAGGTGCCCGAGCTGCGCGAGTTCATCCGGACCAGGTTCTGCTCCGGGGCCCACCCGCAGATGCTGCTGCGCCTCGGCGAAGCCGACGACGCCGACCACTCGACCGTGCGCCGTCCCGCCGACGGCGTCACGATGAAGGAGACCGGTTCATGACCGCCGACCCCGCCGCCGACCCCGACTTCCAGCTGCTGGACGCCTACTGGAGGGCCGCCAACTACCTGTCGGCCGGGCAGATCTACCTGCTGGACAACCCGCTGCTGCGCCAGGAGCTGCGGCCCGAGCACATCAAGCCGCGCCTGCTCGGCCACTGGGGCACCTCGCCCGGCCTGAACTTCTGCTACGCCCACCTCAACCGGGTCATCACCGCCCGCGACCTCGACATGATCTACATCATGGGCCCTGGGCACGGCGGCCCGTCGGCGGTCGCCAACGCCTGGCTGGAGGGCACCTACAGCGAGGTCTACCCGCACGTGTCCCAGGACGAGCGGGGGATGGCGCGGCTGTTCCGGCAGTTCTCCTTCCCCGGCGGGGTGCCGAGCCACGTCGCGCCCGAGACGCCCGGCTCGATCCACGAGGGCGGCGAGCTGGGCTACTCGCTGGCGCACGCCTACGGCGCCGCGTTCGACAACCCCGACCTGGTGGTGGCCTGCATCGTCGGCGACGGCGAGGCCGAGACCGGCGCGCTGGCGGCGAGCTGGCACTCCAACAAGTTCCTGGACCCGGTGCACGACGGCGCGGTGCTGCCGATCCTCCACCTCAACGGCTACAAGATCGCCAATCCGGCGGTGCTGGCCCGCATCCCCGAGACCGAGCTCGTCCGGCTCTTCGAGGGCTACGGCCACCGCCCCCTCATGGTCAGCGGCGACGACCCGCAGGCGATGCACCGCCAGATGGCGGCGGCCCTGGACCAGGCGCTGGACGAGATCGCCGAGATCCAGGCGGCCGCCCGCTCCGGTGGCGGCGCCGAACGCCGCCCCTGGCCGATGATCATCCTGCGGTCGCCCAAGGGCTGGACCGGCCCCAAGGAGATCGACGGCCTGCCGGTGGAGGGCACCTGGCGCTCCCACCAGGTGCCCCTGGCCGAGGTCCGCGAGAACCCCGAGCACCTGGCGCAGCTGGAGGCGTGGCTGCGGTCCTACCGGCCCGAGGAGCTGTTCGACGGCGCCGGACGGCCCGTGGAGCGGCTGCGCGCCCTGGCCCCGTCCGGCCCGCGCCGGATGAGCGGCAACCCGCACGCCAACGGCGGCCTGCTGCTGCACCCGCTGGACCTGCCCGACTTCCGCGACCACGCCGTCCCGGTGGACAAGCCCGGCGCCTCGGTCGCCGAACCCACCCGCGCCCTGGGCGCCTTCCTGCGCGACGTCGTCGAGCGCAACCCCCGGACCTTCCGCCTCATGGGTCCGGACGAGACCGCCTCCAACCGCCTCGGCGACGTCTTCGACGTCACCGACCGGGTCTTCACCGGTGACCGCTACGACACCGACGAGCACCTGGGCCCCCAGGGCCGGGTCATGGAGGTGCTCAGCGAGCACCTGTGCCAGGGCTGGCTGGAGGGCTACCTGCTCACCGGCCGGCACGGGCTGTTCAACAGCTACGAGGCGTTCGTCCACATCGTGGACGCCATGTTCAACCAGCACGCCAAGTGGCTGAAGGTCACCCGCCACCTGCCCTGGCGCGCGCCGGTCGCCTCCCTGAACTACCTGCTGTCCTCGCACGTGTGGCGCCAGGACCACAACGGCTTCACCCACCAGGACCCCGGCTTCCTGGACGTGGTGCTGAACAAGAAGGCCGAGGTCGTCCGGGTCTACCTGCCGCCGGACGCCAACACCCTGCTGTCGGTCGGCGACCACTGCCTCCGCTCGCGCGACTACGTCAACGTCGTGGTCGCCGGCAAGCAGCCCACGCCCAGCTGGCTGCCCATGGAGGAGGCCGTGCTGCACTGCGCCCGCGGCATCGGCATCTGGGAGTGGGCCTCCACCGACGGCGGCGCCGACCCCGACGTGGTGCTGGCCTGCGCCGGTGACGTCCCGACCCTGGAGACCCTGGCCGCCGTCGACCTGCTGCGCCGCCACTTCCCGGACCTGCGCGTCCGCGTCGTCAACGTCGTGGACCTGATGCGGCTGCAACCCGACTCCGAGCATCCCCACGGGCTCAGCGACGCCGAGTTCGACGCGCTGTTCACCACCGACAAGCCCGTCATCTTCGCCTTCCACGGCTACCCGTACCTGATCCACCGCCTGGCCTACCGGCGCAACGGCCACCGCAACCTGCACGTGCGCGGCTACAAGGAGGAGGGCACCACCACCACGCCCTTCGACATGGTCATGCTCAACGACCTGGACCGGTTCCACCTGGTCATGGACGTCATCGACCGCGTCCCCTCGCTCGGCGGCCGCGTCGCCCACGTCCGGCAGCGCATGGTCGACAGGCGCCTGGCCCTGCGCGCCCACACCCGCGAGCACGGCGAGGACGCGCCCGAGATCCGCGACTGGACCTGGCCCTACTGAAAGGGGCATCGATGAGGGTGCTCACCGTCAACCCCGGGTCCAGCAGCCTCAAGCTGAGCCTGCTGGACGCCGACGACACCACGCTCGCCGAGACCGGGCTGCCCATGGACGGGCCCGACCGCGGCGGCGAACGGCTGGCCGCCGCCGTCGCGCGGATGCCCCGGCCGGACGCGATCGGCCTGCGCTTCGTGCACGGCGGGCGCGACCTCCTCCGGCCCGTCCGGATCGACGACCAGGTCACCAAGGAACTCCGCTCCCTGGTCGATCTCGCGCCGATCCACCAGCCGCTGTCGCTGCACGCGCTGGGCGAGATCGGCCGCGCCCTGCCCGACGTCCCGGTGGTGGCGTGCTTCGACACCTCCTTCCACGCCGACCTGCCCGAGGCGGCCGCGACCTACGCGCTCCCGGTCGAGTGGCGCGAGCGCTTCGGCCTGCGCCGCTACGGATTCCACGGCCTGTCGTACGCGCACGCCGTCCGGCGCGTCGGGGAACTGCTCGACCGCGACCCGGCCGCGCAGCGGATCGTGGTGTGCCACCTGGGCTCGGGCGCGTCGCTGGCCGCCGTGGCCGGCGGCCGGTCGGTGGACACGACCATGGGCTTCACGCCGCTGGAGGGCCTGGTGATGGCCAGCCGTGCCGGCAGCATCGATCCGGGCGTCCCGCTGTGGCTGCTCAAGCACGGCGTCCCGGCCGAGGAGGTGGAGGACGCCCTCGAACACCGCTCGGGGCTGCGCGCGCTGGCGGGCACCGGCGACATGCGCGAGATCCGTCGGCGCGCGGCCGACGGCGACGAGGTCGCCGCCTCCGCGCTGGACGTCTACCACCACCGGCTGCGCGCCCACGCGGCCGCCATGGTCGCCGCCCTCGGCGGCCTGGACGTCCTGGTCTTCACCGGCGGCGCGGGCGAGCACGATCCGGAACTGCGCGCCCGGGCCGCCGCCGACCTGGCCTACCTCGGGGTGGCGATCGACGGTGACCGCAACGACCGCGCCCGCGACGACGCCGACGTCAGCGCGCCCGACGCGCGCGTCCGCACTCTCGTGGTGACCGCCAGGGAAGACCTGGAGATCGCCGCCGGAGTGCGCGCCGCGCTGGGCGGGGGCGGGGCCGCTCGACTCTGATCCCGCCGATCGAGGCCCCCGGCGCATCGCAACGCCGCCCGGGGTCTCGTCAGGGCCGGTAACGCAGCGGGGTGATCTGGTGCGTGTCGTGGGTCGTGCGCAGCCGGGCGACGGCCTCCTCGTCGACGTCGGCACGGGCGGCGAGGATCTGCGCGATGCCTCTGAGGTAGTGCTCGTGGTCGGGCGGCGGGGAGGCGGTGAACAGGAAGCGGGCGGGGGCGCAGGACGGGTTGCGGAAGGCGTGCGGGCAGCCGGGCGGGACGAAGACGCAGGTGCCGGGGCCCGCGCGGACGGGGCGCCTGCCGTCGTGGGCCTGCCAGCCGGTCCAGTCGTCGGCCGTGCGCAGGGTGGGTTCGAAGGCGAAGACCTCCAGCTCGCCCTCCAGGACGTAGAAGCTCTCCTCCAGGCGCCGGTGCAGGTGGGCGCCGGTGTCGAAGCCGGGCGCGACCCGGCTTTCGAAGATGGAGGTGTGGCGGGAGTCGGCGCCGGTGACCTTGAAGGTCACGCTGACGCGCTGGTCGCCGATCAGCTCCCCGCGGCCGGGAGGGACGACGGATCCGTCCGTCACGAGCCCGCCCTCTCCAGGAGCGCGCCGGCCTGCCGGCGGGGGCCGGGATGGGCGGCCGGGGCTTCGGCGGTGGTCCAGGTGCCCAGAGTGATCTCGGCGGTGATGCCGGGACCGAACCCGGCGATCAGGCCGCTGGAGCCGGTGGCGGCGCCGTCGTCGAACAGCCGGCGCAGCGCGTCCAGCACCACGGCGCTGGCGATGTTGCCGTGCTGGGTCAGGGTGGCCCAGCTGTGCCGGAACGCCGAGGGCGGAAGGGCCAGCAGCCGGCTCAGGTCGTCCAGGATGCGGGGTCCGCCCGCATGGATGATGTGGAAGCCCAGGCGCGCGATGTCGTGGTCCTGCCGGCGGGCGAACCGGCGCAGCACGGGGGCCAGCGGTTCCATCGTCTTGGGGACCCGCCTGTCCAGCTGGAAGTGGAAGCCGGTGGCGCGCACCGCGTAGGAGATCCAGTCCTCGGTGCCGGGGATCACGTGCGAGCCGTTGTGCTCCAGCCGGACGCCGGTGGCCCGGCCGTCGCCGCGCAGCACCGCCGCCGCCACCGCGTCGCCGAACAGGCCGTTGGACAGCAGCTGGCCGACGCCGAGGTCGGTGGGCTGGTAGCACAGCGAGCAGAACTCGCAGGCCACCACCAGGGCGTTGGCGTCGGGGTAGGCGGTGCAGAAGTCGTGGGCACGGTTGATCGCCGCGCTGCCGGCGGCGCAGCCCAGCTGCGCGATCGGCAACTGCCGGGTGTCGAGCCGGAACCCCATCGTGTTGATCAGCCAGGCGGTCAGCGAGGGCATGCTGAAACCGCTGCAGGACACGAAGACGATCAGGTCGATGTCGTCGGCGCCGAGTCCCGCGTGCGCCAGCGCCCGGGTCACCACGGGCGGGACCCGCTTCTTGGCTTCGGCGGTGAACACCTGGTTGCGGGCCTCGAACCCCGGATGGGACAGGGTGCGCTCGATGGGCTGCACCAGATGGCGCTTGCGCACGCCGGTGTTGCCGATCAGCCGCAGGACCAGCTTCAGGTCGGGATGGTCGGGATGCAGGCGGCGGGCGATGTCCAGCGTGTCGTCCATGGTGATGACGTGCTCGGGGACATGGACCGCCGGTTTGCACAGAACTGCCATCTCGCTGGCCTCCGGGCACGGCGTCGGGTAACGGGAGTCGGGCAATCGATCACCATCGGCTGCCACAAGCACTATCTATATGCGGAGAGTGACCAAAATAGGGGGATCTACCTGGCAAAACAATCAAGATGATTACTGTGTGTAATTAATGGGGTAGGGGGTGCGTGGGCGCCCGTCCGCGGCGCCGGCGTTGCGCGCCCCGGTCCGGGGCGCTTGGCGAGGGAGGTGGGACGATGCAGGTCTTCGGGGCGGGACTGGGCCGGACGGGCACCGCGTCGTTGACGGCGGCGGTGGAGGAGTTGGGATTCGCTCCCTGCCTCCATATGAGGAAGGTGTTCGCCGAACCCGGCTCGGCCCGGGAGTGGCTGCGCGCCGGCCGGGGCGAGCCGGTGGACTGGGGGCAGATCTTCGCCGGCTACCCGGCGAGCGTCGGGCTGCCGGGGGCCCGGTTCTGGCGGGAGGCGGTCCAGCGGTTCCCCGAGGCCAAGGTCGTGCTGACCGTCCGCGATCCCGAGCGCTGGTACGACAGCGTGCGCAACACCTTCCTGGACACCGACCTGGTCCCGTCCGCCGCCGAGGCCGAACCGCGCCTCGCCGCGATGCTGGCGGTGACGCAGGAACTGGTGCACGACGGGATGTTCGGCGGACGGCTGGACGACGCCGAGCACGCCATCGGGGTGTTCAACCGGCACTACGCCGAGGTGCGGGACGGGGTGCCCGCCGACCGGCTGCTGGAGTTCCGCGTCTCCGAGGGCTGGGGACCGCTGTGCGAGTTCCTGGGCGTGCCGGTTCCGGACCGGCCCTTCCCGAAGCGCAACGACCGCGAGCAGTTCGCCGCGTTCATGCAGGCCGGGCGCCAGGACGAACCCGCACGATGAACCCGCACGGCGGAGCCGCGGCGGGCGAGGCCGGCGGCCGCCCCTCCGGGCGGGGCGACGATCCCCGCGAGGCGGTGGGCGACCTGGTCGGCGGCCTGATCCGGTTCAGCGCCCTCTACGCGTTCGTGTCGGTGGGCGGTCCGGAGGCGCTCGCCGACGGCCCGCTGTCCGGATCGCGGACGGCGGCCCGCTGCGGCTGCGATCCGGTGCTGATGCGGAGGCTGCTCAGGCACATGCAGGCCAACGGGATCGTGTCGGGGTGCGCCACCGACGAGTACCGGCTGACCGAGGCCGGACGGCTGCTGCTGCCCGACGTTCCGGGCTCGATGCGGGCCGGGGTGCTGCTCATGGGGTCGGCGCCGTGGCGCCAGGCGTTCGCCGCCCTTCCCGAGACGGTGTGCGCGGGCCGGCCCCAGGCGTTCGACCAGGACGACTCGCCCTACCGGCACCTGGCCCGGGACCCCGCCCTGGCGGCGGTGTTCGACCGGTACATGGTCGACCGCGGCGTGCCGGTCGCCGAGGCGCTGGCGGCCCGTGACCACGACGGGGTCGCCACGGTGGTGGATCTGGGCGGCGGCCACGGCGCCATGCTGGCGGCCGTCCTCCGGCGGCACCCGGCGGTGACCGGGGTGCTGGTGGAGCGCGACGACGTCGCCGTGCGCGCCGAACGCTACCTGCGCGAGCAGGGCCTGTCGGAACGCTGCCGGGTGGTGGCCGGCGACCTGTTCGCCATGGAGTGCCCGCCGGGGGAGCGGATCATCCTGTCCTCCATCCTGCACAACTGGGGCGACGAGGACTGCGCGACGGTGCTGGGCCTGGTCCGCGGCGCGCTGGAGGCCGCCGGGCCCGCGAGCGAACTGTGGTGCGTCGAAGGCGTCCTGCCCCGCGCCGAGGCCGAGGGCCCCCACCGGGTCGTCGACCTGGACCTGACGATGGCCGCGTTGTTCGAGCAGGGCCGTGAACGCACCCTGGAGCAGTACCGGGAGCTCATGGAGCGCGCCGGGCTTCGCCTGACCGCCGCCCACCCCGTCCCCGGCAGCGTCCAGACCCTCATGACCGCTCGGGCGGCGGGCGGCGCCGCCGCGACCACCTGATCGGACTCCCATGCGCCCGCAGCCGTCCCCGCAGAGCCGCCCCCGGTACCTGGACGTGCTCGACCCGTCGTTCGACGCCGGATCGGCGGCCGTCAGGGCCGCCCGCCGGGACTGCTGGTACGCCCGGAGCCCCATCGGGCCGCTGGTGCTGCGCCACGGCGAGGCCCGGCGGCTGCTGCGCGACCGCAGGCTGGACCACGACGGCCGTGTCCTGCTGGAACAGAACGGGATCTTCGACGGGCCCGTCCACGACTGGTTCACCTCCATGATCACCCATCGGGAGGGCGACGACCACCGGCGGCTGCGCGCCCTGCTGAACAAGGCGTTCAGCCCCGCCGTCGTCGAGGGGCTGCGGCCGTTCGTCCGTGCCACGGCCCACCGGCTGACCGACCGGCTGGCCGAGGCGGGCGCGGGCGACTTCGTGGCCGCGTTCGGCGACCGGCTGCCGCTGGAGGTCATGAGCCGGATGTTCGGCGTGCCGCCGGACGAGCACGACCGGTTCCGCGCCTGGAGCGCCGACATCGGCCTGATCTTCGCGCTGGCCGTCGGCGGGGACGTCCCCGCGCGGGTGCACGACGCCGTCGTCGGCCTGAACGCCTATGCCGAACGCCTGATCGAGCGCCCCGGCGGCCCGCCCGCCGGCGGTCTGGTCCAAGCGCTGGTCGACGCGTACCGCGGCGGCGGCCTCAGCCGGGCCGAACTGCGCAACCTGCTGGTCGCGCTGGTGTTCGGCGCCCACGACACCACCCGCGACCAGCTCGCCAACGCCATGGTCGCCTTCACCGCGCATCCGCGGCAGTGGACGCTGCTCGCCCGGCACCCCGGCATGGTGCCGCAGGCCGTGGACGAGGTGATGCGATGGTGCCCGTCCTCCACCACGCTCCGGCGGGTCGCCACCCGGGACCTCCGCTACCAGGGACTGGACGTCCCGCGCGGTACGCAGCTGACCGTCTGCACCGCGATCGCCCAGCGGGACCCGGACGTCTTCGGCGACGCCGACCGCTTCGACATCACCGCCGCCAGGCCGCCGGGGGCCGTGCTGCAATTCGGCGCCGGACCGCACCACTGCCTGGGCGCCGCCCTCGCCCGCGCCCAGCTGTGCGAGGCGCTGCTCGCGCTCACCGGCCGCCTCGGCCCCCCGACCGCGACCGCCCCGTTCACCTGGCGCAGCCCCATCGGCATCCGCGGCCCCGAATCCCTTTTCCTCTCCTTCGCCCCGCCGTCGCCTCGCACATGACCCGGTGGGCGGCTCCGCGAAACCGCCGGTGGTGAACTTTGGCCCGAACCGGCCATATGAACGTTTTTGTATTTTTATCTACTCGATCTTGGGATAGGCAGTCCTCAGGAACTTGCCAGTATTCAGCGGCAAGATCATCGAAGGATCGCCCCACCACCCGAGGAGCCTTCATGGCAGGACAGCGGATCCTCCGCGTCAGTGCTTGCGCCACCGCCCTCTCCGGTCTGCTGCTCGCCCCCGCCACCGCCAACGCCGCGCCCCCAGAATGGGAGAACGTGCCGACCCCGCGCCTCGACGGCCTCGGCGTGCTGACCGAGGTCGCGGCGGCCGGACCGCGTGCCGCGTGGGCGGCCGGACTCGAGAACGCGACGTCGAACGGCAAACCCGTCATGCTCGCCTGGAACGGCCGGCAGTGGCGGCGCCAGGCGCTGCCCGCGGGCACCGGACAGGTCGTCGACCTCGCCGCCGCCGGGCCGCGGAACGCCTGGGGCATCTACCTGAACGAGAAGGGCTCGCCCGCCCTCCACTGGAACGGCACCAAGTGGCGCAGGGTCGGGTACCCGGCCGGGGTCGTCCCCACCCAGCCGTCCCCCCTGCCCAGCTACCTCCAGGTCCTCTCGGCGGCGCCCGGCGGGCCGGCCTGGTCGCTCGGGTACGACACCCAGGCGAAGAAGGCCGTCGCCCTGCGCTTCCAGAACGGCCGGTGGAAGCGCCAGAGCACGCCGGTGCCCATGGTCAACGCCACCACCGTCGCCGCCCGCTCGGCGAAGGACGTCTGGATCGGCTGCACCTGCGACGTCCCGGGGACGGGCCCGACCCAGGCCATGCTGCACTGGGACGGCGCCAAGTGGAACACGGTCCGCTACCCGGCCAAGGAGAAGTCGTACATCGCGAAGATCGTGCCGGTCTCGGCCACGAGCGTCTGGGCCTACCGCGTGAGCACCGACTACGCGTCGCCGACCCCCGAGCTCATGCACTGGAACGGGACGGCCTGGACGGTGACCGCGATCCCGGCGAGCCCGCAGACCTACCACATCCCCACGCTCGCCGACGACGGCGACAAGGGCGCGTGGGTCTCGGTGAGCACGGTCAACGACGACAAGAGCTACCTGCACTACAGCGGCGGCCGCTGGACCACCGAGAGCGGCGAGGGGCGCCCGGACACCTCCGTCTGGATCCGCGACCTGGCCCGAGTGCCCGGAACCCGCACGATCTGGTCGGTCGGCATGGACAGCTCCCTCGCCGGCTCCCACTTCATCGAGCGCCGGCGCTGACCGTGCGCCCCGTGCCGGTGCGGGCCGCGGCCGAGGACATGCGAGCGCGTTCCACCGGGCGAACGCGCCGGTAGGTGATCGCGTCGCCGGACGCGGGCGGCACGGGGGCCGCCCGCGCCCGGTGCCGTGGCCTGCCGCCCGGGGGCTGGGCGAGTATGGTCGAACGGAGAACTCATGGGAGCCGCCATGAAGCTTTCCGGAGTGGAGCTGCGCCGGGTCGCGATGCCCCTGCGCGCGCCGTTTCGCTCGTCCCTGGGCGCCTTCACCTCCCGCGAGGTGCTGCTGGTCAGGCTGGTGACGCCCGACGCCGAGGGGTGGGGCGAATGCGTGGCGCTCCCTGATCCGCGCTACAGCTCCGAATACGTCGACGGCGCCGCCGACGTCCTGCGGCGCTTCCTCGTCCCGGCGCTGACCTCCGCCGACGCGCACGAGGTCGAACGGGCACTGGAGCCGTTCCGAGGCCACCGCATGGCCAAGGCGGCGTTGGAAGCGGCCGCGCTCGACGCCGAACTGCGCGCACGCGGGCAGTCCATGGCGGCGTTCCTGGGCGCGGCCCGCGGCGAGGTCGCTTGCGGGGTGTCGGTCGGCGTCACCGACTCGGTCGAGGAACTGCTCGACACCGTCGCCGCCCACCTGGACGAGGGCTACCTGCGCGTCAAACTGAAGATCCATCCCGGCTGGGACGTCGAGCCGGTCCGCGCCGTGCGCCGCGCCTTCGGCGACGACCTGGCGCTCCAGGTGGACGCCAACGCCTCCTACACCGCGGCCGACACCCGGGCGCTGGACCGCCTGGACGGGTTCGGCCTGCTGATGATCGAGCAGCCGCTGGCCCATGACGACCTGGTGCGGCACGCCCGGCTCGCCGAGCGGCTGACCACCCCGGTCTGCCTGGACGAGTCGATCGGGTCGGCCGCCGACGCCGCCGCGGCGATCTCGCTCGGCGCGGCCCGGGTGATCAACCTCAAGCCCGGCCGGGTCGGCGGCTACCTGGAGGCCCGCCGGATCCACGACCTGTGCCGCGCGCACGGCGTCGCGGTGTGGTGCGGCGGAATGCTCGAAAGCGGCGTCGGCATGGCGGCCAACCTGGCCCTGGCCGCCATGCCGGGCTTCACCCTGCCCGCCGACACCGCGCCCTCGACCCGCTACTTCACCGCCGACGTCACCCCGCCCCTGACCATGACCGGCGGCCACATGTCCGTCCCGCCCGGCCCGGGCATCGGCGTGGCCCCCGACCCCGACCGCCTGCAAGAACTGACGACCTCCTCCGAATGGATCCCCCTCTGACCGCCGGCCGCTAGGCGGGCTTGGGG
The DNA here is from genome assembly GCA_050936435.1 of Spirillospora sp. CA-253888. Taxonomy (GTDB): domain Bacteria; phylum Actinomycetota; class Actinomycetes; order Streptosporangiales; family Streptosporangiaceae; genus Spirillospora. The sequence goes on along the minus strand of JBNJMT010000002.1, from coordinate 1,024,761 downwards.
GCTCGCGCGGTGAGGCGCTCGTGCAGGCGGCCCAGGGCCTGGGCGTGCCAGTCGTCCAGGACGGCGAGCGTCTGGCGGCCGAGTTCCTCGTCGCCGGTCTCCAGGACGGTGACGACCTGCCCCCAGAACCAGACGTGTTCGGCCGGGTCGCCGTAGAGGGCCTCAAGGACGTCGGGCACCTCGGCCAGGACCTCTCCGATGGAGTTGAGCAGGCCGAGGGTGATGCCCCCGCCGAGGGAGGCGAGGACGGTCCGCAGGACGTGCAGGACGCCCCGGTGCACGTCGGCCGCGACGGGATCGCTGTGCGCGAGCAGTTCGAGCTGCTCGAACGCCCGCCGCGCCGGGGCCGGGTCGAACGGCGTGGACCCGTCGGCGAGCCTCGCCAGGGCCGCCTGGTAGAAGAGCTGGAGGGTCTCCAGGATCTCGCGGACGTTGCGCACGGTCAGGTCGGGCAGCGCGCCGGAGAACCGGAACAGGTACCGCCAGGTGTGGATGCCGCCGTGGAGGCGGACGTCGCGGACGACGACGCCGACGCCGTGGCGCGCGTCGACGAAACCGGCGGCGCGCAACCGCCCGAGCACCTGCTGGATGGCCGAGGGCGGCAGGCCGTGCTCGCCGGCCAGCCGCCGGATCGACGGCAGGGCGTCGCCCGCCCGCCGGCGGCCGGTGGCGATCTGGAGCGCGATCTCGTCGGTGATCCGTTCTACGGCATCGCTGTGCGCCATCCCCGCCCGCCGTCCGTGTGCGCCCCCGCGCGCGCCCGGGCCGAGGGAGCCGAGGGGATCGGTGACCGTTCCGCACAGTGTACGGCCGATGATCACGGCCGAGCGGCCGCGACGGCCCCGCCCCCTCAAGGGGGGCGGGGCCGCCTTTCCCTCACCGGGTCAGGGTGCTCAGGTCACCGTGTTCTCCACCAGGTAGACCTTGGGGGACGGCTCGGCGCAGCTGCCGGTCGCCTCGGCGCCGCCGCCGAAGGTGAACTCGGCGGCCGCCGAGCCCAGCCTGACGGCGACGGTCTTGGCCCCGGCCAGCGGCTTGAAGGGGCCTGCGGTCAGCGTGCCGCTCGTCGGCAGCGGCAGCACGACCTTCTTGTCGCGGACCAGCGGCGTGTCCGGTATGTCGATCCCGGCCGCGGCGACGTTCTGGACGGCCGGCTGGCCGCCCTCCGACAGCAGGTCGAGCTTGGTGACCCGGCCCGAGAAGCTGGTGTGGCCCTTGGCGATGAGCTTGTTCACCGTGGCCGCCGGGAGGGTGAGCGCGCCGGACGCCTTGGAGAAGGAGAACGAGCCCCCGGACTTGACGTCGAGCGGGATGAACGCGCCGACCGCGATCCCGACGTCCATCGGCTCGCCGTTCAGCGTGCAGCGGTAGGGCGCGTTGATGATGCCGACCAGCTCGTTGGAGGCGGGCTCGTCGAACTTCAGCGGCGCACCGGTGATCTTCGCGGGCGGCTGCCCCGCCGGGCCGCCGATGCCGATCTTCAGCAGGGCGTTGCCCTTGGAGGCCTTGCAGTCGGCCTTGATCGGCAGGCTGAACCCCCAGTCGGACCTGAGGTTCACCTCCGCGACGGCGCCGTCGAACTTCAGCGTGGTGGCGCCGCTCTGCGCGGCCTTGAACGGGCCGACCTCGAACTCGGGACGGCCGGGCTGCGGCAGGCCGACCTTGAGCGGCTTGCCCGCCTCGATCGGGATGTCGTTGATCTCGAAGGGCTTGCCCGCGGCGATGTTGATCGACTCGGGGGTGGAGGTGCTGGAGCCGATGCTGAGGTCGGTGATCTTCGCGTCCGCCTTGCTGACGCCCAGGATCGGGGCGAGCGAGGTCAGCCAGGACGGGAAGGTGATGCTGCCCGAGCCCTGGGTCAGCCAGAACTCCTGGCCGGGCCCGACCTGCACCGGCGCGACGCCCTGGACGTCCACGTCGGTCGGGAGCCAGAACACCGGCAGGGCGCCGCCGAGGGTGATGGTGCAGCCGATCGGGAGCTTGAAGCGGCCGGTGTCGACGCCGACCTCGGGCACCTGGTCCGGCGGCAGCGCGCTGGAGGAGGGCACTGCGGTCAGCGACACCGCGCAGACCGCCGCCACCACGGCGGCCCAGCGCGTGATCCGGCGCCGCCGCGTGGCGCCGGACCGAGGTTGCTTCCATCTCATGACGGTCACCTCACAGATACGGGGGTTGCTTCGGGACGGTGGACTCACTGTGAGGGATGCGCCCGATGCGAACTATGCACATCGATGTGCTCTTTCGAGCTCTGATTGGCAATCGACTGCAGAGTGACGCGCCAGTGACTGATCAGTGTTCAAACAGTGGAACGAGCCGATGCGGCGAGCGATCAGTAGGGCGCTTCCCGGAAGCATCGGGCAAGGGCCGTACGCGGCGGTGCGTGCGGGAGCGTAGCCCGATCACGCAGGAAAGCCCTGGACAAGCCCGCAATGGCGCCTCGCTCCGGGCACCCATGGCGTGTGCGGCCGAACAGGAGCTCGGAGGTCTTTTGAGAAGGCCGTTGACCAGCGCCGCTACAGAGGACAGACCCCGTCCTTCGGCTGCGACGCCCGACGAACAGAAGGAAGCACGAGACCAGAGCCGGAGAAGGCCCAAGGCCGCGTTCGCGCGATGCCGCCGCGAAGCAGCGGTCAACTCCAGGCGGTGCATCCGCTGATGCGTGTGAAGCGGTGGCCGCCATCCGAGCCGCGAGGCTCAAGCGGCGTGGAAGGCTCGTCGCACCCGCTCACGCCCTTCGTCTCCGCAGGTCCATATCTGGACCGCGCGGAGACGAAGGCGCTCCCCGGTCCAGGCCCGGAAGTCGTGCACCGCAACGTGATCCGACAGCAGCCAGGCGTCGCACGGTCCGGACGCCTCGGTCACCAGGGCGAGGCCATGGATGCGGTCGGCGGCCGAGAGGCCGACCTTGCTGGGCACCCATGCCTCCAACGTGCCGGGCCAAGGGTCCCACGACGCCACCAGGTCCATGACCGCGTGACTCTCGATCAACTGGACCACCGACGACGCCACTTCGATGAACGCCCCGCCGTCGCTGAGGCCGACCCGTCCGTCCGTGTGCACCAGGAACCTGACCGGAGTCGACACATGCTCTCCGATCCAGGAGAACGACCAGCCGTTCTCCTCGGCCTGCATCCTGTCCTCCAGGTCGAAGTCCCACTCCCGGACGACGTCAAGGCGCTCGCTCCCGAGAAGCGCCGACCGTCGCACTCGGTAGTGAAGACCGCCGTACCTGGCGTGGAAGGCCTCGCGTCCGACCACCAGCTCGATCGGTGCGGGGACGGATCGCCCGGTCCTGTCGGTGACGCGGCGGAAATCGGTCGGCGTCCTGAACGCCGTGCCCGCCTGCCGCCATCCGGTGCGTCGCAGCAGTTCCCGAGCCCGCTCAGAGAACCCGCTCAGGTCGTCGAGAACGTGCACACAAGCTTCCCCATGAAGTCGTGAGCCCGCACAGTACCAGTCGGTAAGAGACGCCGAACGGGCTCGGAAGCCAAAGCACGGCCTCCACGCCGCCCCACACCTCCAGGCCGCACGCCTTGCGAACACCGCCCAGCGTCGTGCGCGCTCGGCTGCCCGAGGCCGTCCGGGAACAGGGCGACCTCGTCGTCCCGACCGGGACCAGGCCCGACCGGCACAAGGCCGACGCGACCGCGCGCCGTCCTCGCCGAGAGCGTCGGCGAGGCGACCAGGAACGCCGTGCGCGAGGCGGTCCCCGTCCAGGTCCTGGACCCCGGCGTGCTGCCCTGCGCCGACGGGCTCCACAAGACCCGCCGCGTCGCCGACCAGACCTCCTGATCCGCGTCGGCGATCGCCCGCACCTGTCAGGGCTCGATGGTCCCGTCGTGCCGCCGCGCCCGCCGGTCGATCTCAGCCGCCCTGGGCGAGCGCGGCCGATCCGTGCTCGGACCCGAGGCGGAGGGCGATCCGGATCAGAGCGGCCACGGGCAGGGAGCGGCTGTGGGGCGGCCAGGCGATGACCGTCGTCACGGGTGCCGCGTCCGGCACCGGTACGGCGGCCAGCTCCGGGCCCAGGCGGGACCGGCACGAATCCGGCAGGATCGCCGAGGCCCGGCCGAGCGCGATGAGCTGCAGCAACTGCGCGTGGTCCCGGGCCTCGGGGCCGGGGCCGGCCGGGTACGCGCCGTCGGGGCCCGGCCATCGCGGCAGCGGCAGGTCGGGCAGTGCGGCGATGTCGGCCGTGCGGAGGGAGGGCCGGTCGGTGAGGGGGTGCGCCGCCGGCAGCACCGCGACCTGCCCCTCGGTGTACAGCTCCTCGGTGTCGAGCCCGGTCGTGGGGTCGAACGGCCGATGCAGCAGCGCCACGTCGGCCCGCCCGTCGCGCAGCAGCCGTTCCTGCTCGCCGGGCCGGCACAGCAGCACCTCGACGGTCGCCGCGCCGGGTTCGGCGGCGTAGGCGTCCAGCAGCTTCGACAGCAGTTCGCCGGTGGCTCCGGCCTTGGTGACCAGGACCAGTCCCGGGCGGTCGGGCACGGCGCGGCGGGTGCGGCGCTCCGCGGCGGCGACCGCGTCGAGGGCCGCCCGTCCCTCGCGCAGCAGCACCGAGCCGGCCCGGGTCAGCGCGATGGTGCGGTTGGTGCGGTCGAGCAGTGTCACCCCGAGGCGTCGTTCGAGCTGCTGGATCGCCCGCGACAGCGGCGGCTGCGCGATCCCGAGCCGCTGCGCCGCGCGTCCGAAGTGGAGCTCCTCGGCGACGGCGACGAAGTAGCGCAGCTCCCGGGTCTCCATGACCGTCACGATACCTGGCGGGTATCGCGGGCCACCCAGACGGTGTTGGAGGCCGCGCGGGAGGGACGGACAGGATCGTGGGCATGAGCGAACAGAGGATCGCGCTGGTCATCGGCGCGAACAAGGGGATCGGATACGAGATCGCCGCCGGGCTGGGCGCGCTCGGCTGGAGCGTCGGCGTCGGGGCCCGGAACGAGCGGAGCCGGGAGGACGCGGTGGCGAAGCTGCGCGCGGTCGGCGCGGACGCGTTCGGCGTGCCGCTCGACGTGACCGACGACGCGAGCGCGGCCGGCGCGGCCGAGCTGATCGGGGAGCGCGCGGGCCGGCTCGACGTGCTCGTCAACAACGCCGCCATCACCGGCGGCGCACCGCAGGAGCCCACCCGGGTCGATCCGGGCACCGTGCGAGCCGTCGTGGAGACCAACGTGATCGGCGTCATCCGCGTCACCAACGCCCTCCTGCCACTGCTGCGCCGCTCGGCGTCGCCGCGGATCGTCAACATGTCCAGCAGCGTCGGCTCGCTCACCCGGCAGACCACCCCCGGGACCGAGACCGGCCCGCTCTCCGCCGCCTACGCGACGTCGAAGACGTTCCTCAACGCCGTCACCGTCCAGTACGCCAAGGAGCTGCACGGCACCGGAATCCTGGTCAACGCCGGCTGCCCCGGCTACTGCGCGACCGACCTCAACGGCTTCCGCGGCGTCCGCACTCCCGGGCAGGGCGCGGCGATCGGCGTCCGGCTCGCCACTCTGCCCGACGACGGCCCGTCCGGAAGCTTCTTCGAGGACGCCGGACCGGTGCCCTGGTGACGGTCGGCCCCAGGACACCGCCTGCGACTCGTCAGGGTCGTCGCTTGGTCAGGTAGGCGAGTTCGGTGGACCACTGTTCGGGGTCGGGGTGCTCGGCGGGGTCGGTCAGGTAGGTCTCATAGCGGGCGGTCCAGACGGTGTCCGCACCGGAACCGGTGCAATCGAGTTCCACCCCCTGCGTGGCCGCCCATTCCTGCAGCGCTTGGTGGGTACCCTCCTGCCGGTCGGGGTGGCCGTGGTGGACGGCGACGGCATAGGCGCCGGCGGGCAGCGCGCTGGCCAGGACCCGGCCGTCCCCGTCCACGGGCCCGGCGACCGGCACGCCGACCTCCAGGTCGAACTCCCGCTCGGCGCCGCCGATGGTGCGGTAGCGGTAGACCGGTCCGCCGAGCGGGGCGATCCCGCGCCGTTCCAGCCACTGGTAGATCTCCGGCACCAAGGCGTTCGCGCGGTGCCACTCGGGCAGCGTCACCTTGATCGGTATTCCGGCGTAGTGGAGCACGTCCCGGTTCTCGATCACCGGTTCCTCGCGCATCGTCTTCCCCTTTCTCGCCCGACAGCGAACATGGACCACTTCTACGGCCTGACGCGGTGTGAGGGTCCAGCGCCGGCGCGGGGCCGACACGGGCGGTGAACGACCTGAGATCACCCGCGGTCCGCACCCCGTCGTGCTGGAATCGGCTCCATGACCTTGCCTTTCCTCGACGACGCCGACCTGACGGACAGGATGGAGCGGAACCTGGCGGAACACGCCTGTCACCTGCATCGGGGCATGACCGGTGCGACCGTTGCGGAGACCGGTGACCTCCTCGTCGCCGACAGCGGCCTGGACGACGACACCTTCAACATCGTCGCCGCGGCCCGGTTCACCGCCGCCACCGCCACGGCGCGCATCACCGAGACCGTCCGGGCACTGGCGCGCACCGGCCGCCCCTTCTCCTGGTGGGCGGGGCCCGCCTCAAGGCCGTCGGACCTCGCCGACCGCCTGACGGCGGCCGGCCTGCCGGCGTCCGAACGTGAGACGGCGATGTGGGCCGAGCTGGACGACACCCTGCCGCTGCCCGCCGCGCCAGGACTGGACATCCAGAGGGTGGCCACGCCTGAACAACTCGCCGACTACGCCGCGGTTCTCGCCGCGAACTGGAGCCCGCCCGCCGACACCGTCCGCCGCTTCTTCGCCCAAGCCGCCCCGCAGGCCCTGGCCGCGCACTGCCCGGCCCGCTACCTGGTCGGCTACGTGGACGGCCGCCCGGTCTGCTCGGCCGAAGTGTTCCATCACGCGGAGGTCGCCGGGATCTACAACATCTCCACCCTGGCCGCTCACCGCCGGCGCGGCTACGGCGGTGCCATCACGCTCGCCGCCCTCCACGCGGCCCGTGACCGAAACCACCGCATCGCGGTCCTACAGGCGTCCAGCGACGGCGAGCCCGTCTACCGCCGCCTGGGGTTCCGCTCCTGCGGCCAGTTCACCGAGTACGCCATCAACCCCTGAACGTCCCACAACGCGTCGGCGACGCGAGCATCATCACGACGAAGCGGAACGCCACGTTGAAGCGTCCCCCGGGACGCCTGCACGCAGGGACGGAAGCATCCCCGTGCGCACATGGCGCATCCTGTCGAAAGCCGCGAACAGCGACAGTTCGCGCATCGTCCAGTGGTCGCCGCCGCCATGTCGAGCATTTGCCGCAAGAGCGGGTCGGGGCGGTAGACGTTCGTGGGCTATCTGGTGGGGACGTTGTCGCCGGAGCCGACCACGAAGTATCCCGTCAAGCCGCGGTCAGTCCGCATGCCGGCTCAGCACCTCCCGGCATTCGCGGGAGATTCCCGCGATGCGTTCGCGCAGGGCCGTCACGTCGGGACCGGCGGACGCCACCGCCCGGGACACCGGGATGACGACCCGGTCGCGGCAGGACCCGAAACGCTTCCCCACCTCCGTCGGCGTCGCGCCTTGCGCGCCGACGCCCGGCGCCAGAATGGGGCCGCCGATCCCTTGCAGGTCGTAGCCATCGGTGTTCACCGTGGCCCCGAACACCACGCCGAAGTCACCGATGCGGGACTCCGTCCCGCGAGCGGCGTTGGCTCGTCCCACCGCCGCCATGACGTCCTGGGCGACACTGCCGCCGTCGCCGGTCGCCGCGCACTGGAAGAGCGCGGCGTTCGGGTTGGAGGTGCGGGCCAGCACGAACACACCGCGGCCGTTCTCCGCCGCCACGTCGAAGAACGGCTGGACGCTGTCCATCCCCAGGTAGGGGCTGACCGTCACGGCATCGACGTCCATGTGGGCCTTCGGCCCCAGGTAGGCGTCCGCGTAGGCCTGGCCGGTGGTCGATATGTCGCCGCGTTTGGCATCGAGCACCACCAGCAGGCCGCTCTCCTTCGCTCGCGCGCAGAACCTTTCGAGGACCGCTATGCCGGCGCTGCCGTAACGCTCATAGAAGGCGGCCTGCGGCTTGACGATCCCCACGCTTCCCGGCGCGGCGTTCAGCAGGGCGGAACCGAACTCCTCCGCTCCCTGAGCCGAGTCGTCCAAGCCCCACTCGGCCAGGGCGGCGGGGCTCGGGTCCACGCCGACGCACAGGGGGCCGTCATGGTGCAGGACGGCCTCAAGCCGTCGACCGAACGAAGCATCCGCCATGAGAAGTCCTTTCGATATCCCCGTCCAGAAACGGCGAGCGCAGCAGCACGCACTCACGAAGGGGGCTGGCAGGAATTCATCGTCCCAGGCGCCGTGGTCGTGCGGGAACCCGCGCTGGGCCGGTGCCGCCAGCACCAGGATTGCCGGCGGCCCGTCGTCCGGGTTCTCGACCAAATGTGACGGGATAGTAGCTGAGGAGAGGAAGGCCACCGGCATGCAGATCGTCATGCGCCGCGGGCATGAGACTGGCCGAGGACAGCCTCTCCATCCTCTTTTCGCCTGCATCGAACAGCCGGGGCCGCTAGCCCGGAACCGCCTCGTCGGGCAGGCCGCAGTTCCACGCGGCGAAGCGGGAGAACTGCTGGTCACTGGCAATGCTCAGCCATCGCATGCGTGAGGCGCAGATGGTGAAGCCGCTTGCCTGGCCGCCGACGTTCGCGGCCCGAGGAGCGCTCTGATCAGAGTGCCGACGGGCGGAACTAATTCATGACGAGCTGCAACGCTTATTCGGTGTAATAGCCGACTCGGCAATGTTGCGGCGTTCCCGTGGCGAGGTTCCGAAGGCATGACTGCACCTCGACCACTTGGCCGGGCAGAGGTTCGGCGACGCTGCGGGACGCGCACGTCGAGTCCGACGAGCCCGTGGCGTCCTGGACCTCCCTGGTGTAGCTCCCCCAGGAGATGATGGTCACGGCGCGCAGGCCATCGGGGTTGCCCCGGTCGCACGCCTGGATCGACGCGGTGCCGAAGTCGTCGGCGAAGACTCCCGACGCGGCCCAGCCTCCCTTCGAGGAGGTGTCGGACGTCAGCCAGAAGATCTGTTCGCTCGCGTCCGCCCCGGCAGGCGAGGCGAACGCCGTCAGGGCGGCTCCGCACAGGAACGACGCCGTGATCGCCGCACGAATTCTCATGGAGAATCTCCTCCTGGATACGGCCGGATCGGCTGGTCGCCGTCCGGCGGCCCTGCCGAGGATCTTCTCTCCGGGAAAGAACCGGCGACAAGATCCCGAATACGGGAAGGTTGTCCACATGCGGACGGAGTCGGCTACGGATCCCAGGTGAGAGCCTCCGTTTTTCGGCCTTGGGTGATGCATGTCGCGCGGTGTGGCGGCTACGCCCGTCCCTCGGACCGCACCCGGAAAGTGATCCCGGCCCGGTCGAGCCGCCGGATCAGCGCGTCGCCCATGGCGGTCGCCGTGGTGACCTGGCCGGAGGTCGCGGGCAGGTCGTCGAACGCCAGGCACAGCGCCGACTCGGCCAGCATCTTGGCGGTCTCGCCGTAGCCCGGGTCGCCACCGCCGACCTCCGTGACGACGCGCTTGCCGCCGCCCTCGCCCACGAACGTCACCTTGAACCAGTGCGCGGCGCGCTTCTCGGCCGACGGCCCCTCGCCCGGCGCGCGCATCCGCAGCAGCAACGCCCGCGTCGGCGGGAACTGGGCGAGCGCGACGGCCGCCGCGGCGCCCGCCGCCACCCCCGCGGCGACCGGAAGGCGCCTGACGGCGCCGTAGTGCCCGTAGGAGAAGTCGGGGCCGTAGCGTTCGTCGGCAGCGGCCGAACGCGCCACGACCTGCGCGTCGATGGTGGGGAGCGGCAACGCCCAGCGAACGCGCGCTCGCGGCGCGGGCCGCCGCGACACCCGGATCCTGCGGCCCCGAGGCGCGGGGCCCTCCACCCGCCGCCGCTCGCGCTCAGCGCTGATCATGCTGCGCAGGTCGGCGAAGATGCCGATCGCCGAGTGCCAGGTGCCGCCCGAGATGTCGGCGTTCACCCGTACGAAGCCCTCGACGCGCAGCGGCACGCCCTCGGGCAGGTGCTGGACGGTGAAGTAGGCGCCGAGGTCCTGCGGGATCGAGTCGAAGCCCGCCGCGTGCACGATCCGGGCGCCGCTGCGCACGGCCTCGGCGTGGTGCTTCACGTACATCCGGTCGATGAACGTGGACTCGCCGGTCAGGTCGAGGTAGTCGGTGCCGGCCGCGGCGCAGGCGGCCACCAGCGGCTCCCCGTGCCGCACGTACGGCCCGACGGTGGTGATGACGATCCGGGTGGAGCGCGCGATCCGGTCGATCGAGGCCACGTCGGCGGTGTCGGCGTGCAGCAGCGGCAGATCCTTGCAGGCCGGGTCGATCGCCGCCAGGCGTTCGCGGACGGCTTCGAGCTTGGCCCGGTTGCGGCCCGCCAGCGCCCAGCGCGTCTCCGCCGGGGCGTGCTCGGCCAGGTACTCGGCGGTCAGGCCGCCGGTGAAACCGGTGGCGCCGAACAGGACGATGTCGTGGTCGCGGTCATGCCCGGGGGCCTTCTGGTCGGTCATCGCTCACTCGCCCTCTGGATCTGGAACGTCGTCGCCGGAGGGGGCTCCGCCCCCGTCCGCGAACCTCTTCGCCGGATGGTACTGGAGCGTACCACGGGTGGTACGCTCCAGTACCAGACGATGTGCGCCCGTCCGTGGCGACGAGAGGAAGGGAGGGAACGGCGATCTGCGTGATAGCGAACCCGGGCGCCTGCCCGGTCGGGGCTCGCGCCCTGACGAGATGCCGTCTTGGCTGGGATAACTTGTGGGCTATGACCGTGCGCGCGACATCCCTGAACGCGGACCCGTCCGCCGGATCGGGTGAGCGTTCCAACCGCGCGCGGCTGCTTGAGGGGCTGGCCGCCTCGATCCGGGAGCGGGGCTTCCGCGAGACCAAGGTCAGCGACATCGTCCGCCACGCGCGGACTTCCAGGAGAACGTTCTACGAGGAGTTCGAGACCAAGGACGAGTGCTTCGTGGCGCTCCTGAACGCGGTCAACGAGATCCTCCGGAACCGGATCGCCGACGCCGTCGAACCGGACGCGCCCTGGCGCGAACAGGTCCGCCAGGGCATCGAGGCCTGGGTCGATCTCGCGGCCTCCGAGCCCGCGCTGACGCTCAGTTGGATCCGTGAGCTGCAGGGGCTCGGCCCCGCGACCGCGCGGCGGATGCAGCGCGAGTGCATGGAATCGCTCACCACGCTGCTGGTCGACCTGAGCGCCGGCGCCGAGTCGCGGGGCAGCGCGCCGGTGAGCCGCCCGATGGCCCTCGTCCTGCTGGGCGGGCTGCGCGAGCTGATGGCGAGCATCGTCGAGGACGGCGGGGACGTCCGCGACGTCACGCCCACCGCGGTCGCGGCCGCGATCGCCCTGCTGGCGCCGGAGATGCGCCCGGCCTAACGCGCCGGCGACGGCTCTCCCGACCCCGTCGCCCCTACGTCGAAGTGCGTGGTGCTCATGAACTCCCTCCTGCTGGTACTGGTCAGTACCTTTCCCTCTCTCGGTCGGTTCCCAGGTAGGCCCGCATGAGCCACGGCGCGATCGCTCTGGAGTACAGGTGGCGGCAGTGGAGGTACATGCTCACCGACGCGCCGCGCCCGGTCCTCCTGCGGATCAGCGGAGGCGGTGTCGAGCACCTCGGTGGGTTCACCTCCTACCAAGCCGCGGAGGACGCGTTCTGGGACGTCCTCACGTCGGTCATCCACGAGACCGGCGACCATCTGGCGGATATGCGGATCGGACGGTCCCGCGCGGCCGTGGTCCTGGAATCCCGCTCCGGCGGCGCCGCGCACCTGGCGATACGCGTCGGCCTCGGCCACCACATGGCGCACTGCTTCGACACCCCGTACGAAGCCCTGGCCTCGTGGGCGCGCATCGCCGAAGACCTGGCGCTCCCGGTCCCGCCGTGCCGGGCCGACCGGGGACCCGGATGAGCGCGACGCCGCCCGGCCCGGTCACATGCCGGCCGCCAGCGGCAGCACCATCAGCACGGGGGGCAGCAGGATCGCGGCGCCGACCGACCATCCCAGCAGCCAGCGGAACATGTACTTGCTCTGCGACTCCTCGGTGTTGGCGAGGACCAGGCCGCCGCCGAGGTGCAGGGGGCTGATCGCGACGGTGCCGATGGTGCCGCAGAGGGCGATGAGGAGCAGGGTGAACTGGGTCGCGGTCTGGTCCGGCAGCGCGGCGGCCGCGAGCGGGACGACGACGCCGAGCACCGCGACCGTGGAGGACTCGATGGTGGCGAAGAACGCCGCCAGGTAGGAGATCGCCAGGACCGCCAGGAGCGGCGTCGCGATGCCGTCCAGGTGGGCGGAGATCGCGTCGAGCGTCCCGGCGTGCTCCAGGTTGGCGACGTACACCATGATCCCGGCAGTCAGCAGGATGACGCCCCACGGGATCTCGCCGACGACCTGGCGCGGCGCGGGCTTGAAGACCAGGTGCAGCACCAGGCCGACGATCAGGGACACGAACACGACGTTCATGCCGAACCCGAGGACGGCGACGACGAACACGCCGATGCCGGCCAGGGAGCCGATCTGGTACGGGGTCCACGGCCCGGCCCCCCGCACGGCGGGCACGGCGTCGCCGGACGCGGCGTCCACGACGGCCGGGGTCGTCCTGCCGCGCCGGATCAGGGCGATGCCGCCCAGGCACAGGAACGCGATGACCGTGGTGGTGGTCTTCAGGGCGGCAAGGCCCCAGAACAGCAGCTCGGCGGAGTACTCCACGTGCGACTTCGCGGTCAGGGTCGCCACGATCTGGCCCCAGGGGGACAGCGGGGAGAAGCCGCCGACGCTCGCACCGCTGCAGGCCACCAGCGCCATCAGCATCGGATCGATGTCGCGGTTGCGGGCGAGCCGCATCGCGATCGGCAGCATGACCGCGACGGTCGCGCTGGGCAGGGTGCCGATGGCGCTGAACACTGCGCCGATGAGGAACATGCCCCACGGCAGCGCCCAGTCGCGCCCGCCCGACAGCCGGATCACGCCGTGGACCAGGCGGTCGATCGCCCCGCTGCGCTGGGCGTGCCCGAACATGTACATCACGCCGATGATCAGGACGACGATCGCGCCCGGGAAGCCTTCGAGGATCTTGTCCTTGGGCACTCCGGCGACCGTGCCGAGCACGAAGGCCGCGGGCAGCGCGACCAGCCCGACGTTGACATCGCGCCAGATCGCCAGGGCGAAGACCGCCACCAGCAGGACGAGGGACAGGATTTCGGGGAGGTTCACGTCAGTTCCCTGAGGGGTCGGAGCCGGGGCGGCCGAGGTCGGCGAGGATCTCCTCGGTGTGCTCGCCGAGCGCGGGGGCCGGGCGGCGGAAGGTCTCCAGGCCGAGACCGAAGCGGGTGGGGAAGCGGACCGCCGTGCCGTGCAGCAGCTCGCGGGCGGCGACGTGCGGGTCGGCCGACAGCTCCTGAGGGGTGGTGGGCACCGGGGCCCAGGGAGCGCCGGCCTCGTCGAGGACCGTGCTCCACCAGGCGAGGTCGCGGGCGGCGAACACCTCGGTCAGCAGGCGCGCCACCTCGTGCTTGCGGCGCGTCCGCTCGGCCCGGTCGTCGAAGGCGTCGGTGTCGAGCACCGGGAACGTTCCAGCCAGTCGGAGGCGGAACGCCTTCCAGAACTTGTCCTCCAGCGTCGCCAGGGACAGCAGGCGCCCGTCGGCGGTGGCGAAGACGCCGTTGTCGCCCATCACGCCGGGGCCGTCCACCGGCGAGCCGTCGCGGGGGAGCATCAGCGCCATCGGGGCGGCCCAGGCGGTCGCGGCGTCGTGCAGGGACAGGTCCAGGTGCTGGCCCTGCCCGGACCGTCGGGCGCTGAGCATCGCCACGGTCAGCGACAGCGCCGCGTACATCGATCCGATCAGGTCCCCGGCGCGCACGCCGGGCCGGGCGACCGCGCCGTCCACGCCGCCGGGAACGGCGAAGTAGCCCGACAGGCCGAGGAAGTTGAGGTCGTGGCCGGGCCGGTGGGCGTAGGGGCCGTCCTGCCCGTAGCCGGTCAGCGAGCACAGCACCACGCGCGGGTTGGCTTCGCGCAGGCGCCGGTAGCCGACGCCCATCCGGTCCAGGACGCCGGGCCGGAAGCCCTCCACGACGGCGTCGCTGCGCTCGACCAGCCGCAGGAACGTCGCGCGGTCCTCCTCGGTGCGCAGGTCCAGGGCGAGGGACCGCTTGTTGCGGTTGTGCAGGGCGAACCGCCGCCGGCCCATCGCGCGCATCGGGTCGCCGCCGGACGCCGCGTCCTCCACCTTGATCACATCGGCGCCGAGGTCGGCGAGCAGGGTGGTGGCGAACGGTCCGGGCAGCAGCCGGGACAGGTCCAGGACGCGCGTCCCGGTCAGGCAGGACCAGGGAACGCCCTGGTCGGCGGGGTGGGCGCTGTCGGCCGCAGGGGTGGAGTGCGTCATGTGACCGTCTCTCATGGCGGGCCGGGCCGCCGCTCCGCGAAGCCCGGACCACCGCGTTACTGAACAAAGTGTTCGTTTTCGTATGAGGTAGCCGGTAACTTACGTCACATCGTCCTGAGGACTCAAGAGAGCGGGACGCACTTCGTCGATCGAAGGCGCCGTGCCGGCCCGCGGGCACGCGAAAGCACCCGGAACGGGCCGGGTGTGAAAGGGACGGGCGGGAGCCGGGCTACTCCGGGACGTCGAAGCCGCTGGCCCAGTAGCGGCCGTGCATCGCCAGGTCGAACAGCATCCGGGCCACCTCCTCCACCGGCATCGGGGGAGTGTCGTGCTCCACCCACCACTGCAGCACGGCGGTCTGCTCGCCGACCCACGCGCGGGCCAGGAGCTCGGGGGTCAGGCGGGGCCGCACGCCGTTGACCTCGGCCCGTTCGCGGAACACCTCGGCCACCACCTCGGCGGTCCGCTGGACGAACAGCCGCAGCGGCCTGCCGTCGCCCTCGCCGCGCAGGACGATCCGGTACAGGTCGCGCCGCTCCTCGGCGTGCCGGAGCAGCTCCAGCACCGGCTTGCCGGTGAAGCCGACGGCGTCCTCGGCCACCAGCGGGCGCAGCCGGTCGTCGAGCTCGGCCAGCAGTTCGGCGGTCACCGCCGCGAACAGGTCCTCCTTGTCGCGGCAGTGGCTGTAGAAGGTCGCGCGCGCCACGTCGGCCCGTTCGGTGATGTCCTCCACGGTGATCGCCGCGAAGCCCCGCTCCAGCACCAGTTCCACCAGCGCGTCGCGCAGCGCGCGCCGGGTCCGCCGCGTCCGCCTGTCCTCGGCCATCGTCACCCTTCGACCAGCCCGGACGCGTCCGCGTCCGTGGGGCTTCCAGTGTAGAGAGACTTGACGTCCCCACCGTTAATGAACATGCTGTCCGGAAACATTCACCATGTCATTTATCTTTGGAGGCGGTCGGTGAACCTCGGCACCTACCTCACCCGCAGCGCCCGCTACTGGCCGGAGGCGACCGCGCTCGTCTGCGCGGACCGCTCCTGGACGTTCCGGGAGCTGGAGGCCGAGGCCAACCGGCTCGCCTCCGCGCTGGTCGCCCGCGGGCTGGCCCCCGGCGACGCGGTCGCCAGCCTCGCCTGGAACCGGGGCGAGCTGGTCGTGGTCGAGTTCGCGCTCTACAAGGCCGGGCTGATCCGCGCCCCCATCAACGCCCGGCTCGGCCGCGCCGAGATCGAGCACATCCTGGGCTACGCCCCGGTCCGCGCGCTGATCTTCGACGCGGCGCACGGCGCCGACGCGGTCGCCGCCCTGGCGGGCGCGGGCGGCGACGCCCTGGCCGTCCTCCTCGATCCGGACGCCGCCGACGACGCCCTGCGCGCGACCGGGCCCCTGGCCTACCGCGATCTGCTCGCCGAGGGCGGCGACGGCCCGGTCCGCGTCGAGGTCGGCGAGCACGACCCCTGCGTGCTGAACTTCACCTCCGGCTCGACCGGCGCGCTCAAGGCCGCGACCCAGACGTTCGGCAACCGGCTGGCCAACATGCGCAAGCAGCTCATGAGCGACGAGTCCCGGCCCGTCCCCGGCGTGCGCTACCTGGCCTGCGGGCCCATCACGCACGCCGCCGGCATGAACCTGCTGGCCGGGGTGTTCGGCGGCGCGACCTCGCACATCCTGCCGAGCTGGGACGCCGAGGCGTTCTTCGACACCGTCGAGCGCGAGCGCATCACCGCCACGTTCATGGTCCCGATCATGCTGAACATGCTGCTGGCCCACCCCGGCCGCGCCGGACGCGACCTGTCCAGCCTCACCAGCCTGCGCGTCGGCGGCGCGCCCGTCTCCCCGCAGCGGCTGCGCGAGGCCGTCGAGGCGTTCGGGCCGATCATCGCGCAGGGCTACGGGCTGGGCGAGACCACCAGCGTCGTCGCCGGGCTGTCCAGCGCCGAGATCGCGCACGCCGTCGGGCACGACCCCGAACTGCTGGCCTCGTGCGGCCGCCCCGGCTTCGACACCGAGGTCCGGGTCGTCGGGGAGGACGGGCGCGAGCTCCCGCCGCGCGAGGTCGGCGAGCTGGTCGTGCGCGGCCCCGACTGCGTCGGCGAGTACTGGCGCGAGCCGGAGCTGTCGGCGGAGACGTTCCGGGACGGCTGGGTGCACACCGGCGACCTGGCGTGGATGCGCGAGGACGGCTACCTGTTCATCGTCGACCGCAAGAAGGACATGATCATCTCCGGTGGGTTCAACATCTACTCCACCGAGGTCGAGGCCGCCCTGTACGAGCACCCCGCCGTCCGCGAGGTCTGCGTGGTCGGCGTGCCCGACGAGCGTTGGGGCGAGGCGGTCAAGGCCGTCGTCGTCGCCCGCGACGGCCGGTCCGTCACCGCCGAGGAGCTCATCGGCTTCTGCGCCGACCGGCTGGACCGCTTCAAAAAGCCCCGGTCGGTCGACTTCGTGCCCGCGCTCCCGGTGAACCGCAACGGCAAGATCGACCGCCGGGCCGTGCGCGAGACCTACTGGGCCGGCTCCGACCGGCGCGTGAACTGAGAACGAGGAGACCGCCCCCATGACGTTTTCCCTGCGCCCCACCTACGACGACCCCAAACTGGACGGCCTGGTCGGCGAACTCCGCGACTACCTGTCGGGCGAACTGGCCGACTACGAGCGCGAGCACGGCATCGACCACCGGACCAGGCTGACCCGCGCCGTCCTGGAACCGGTCTGGCAGCGCAGCCGCGAACTCGGCTTCTACGGCATCCACCTCCCGCGCGAGCTCGGCGGCCAGGGGCTGACCTACACCGAGCTCGCCGCGCTGAAGGAGGAGGTCGGCGCCGGCGGCCGCACCCTCGGCCACAGCGTGCTCGGCGAGATGGGCGGCCCGCTGCGCGCGGGCGACATCTTCCGGCACGCCACCGAGCACCAGCTCCACAAGTACCTGCTGCCGGTGGTCCGGGGCGAGCGCGCCTGCTGCTTCTCCCTCACCGAGGCCGACGCGGGTTCCGACGTGTTCGCCATGGGCACCGTCGCGGTCCGCGACGGCGACGACTACCGCCTCACCGGCCACAAGGTGTTCAGCACGGCCGGGCCGTTCGCCGACTTCGCCATCGTCATCGCCCGCATGGACGGCGCCGACGCGTCCTACTCGGCGTTCATCGTGGACCTGGACAGCCCCGGCTGCCGCGTCGTGGACGGGGCCACCCCGATGTCGGGCGAGCACATCGAGAGCGACGTCATCCTGGAGGACTGCCGCGTCCCCGCCGCCAACCTCCTCGGCAAGGAGGGCGAGGGGATGCGCATCGGCCTCGGCCGCGTCACCACCAACCGACTCCTGCACTGCCCCACGCTGCTGGGCATGGCCCGCCGCGCGATCGAACTGTCCCTGGACCGCGCCCGCACCCGGATCGTCCGGGGCGCGCCGCTGATGGACCTCCAGGCCATCCAGCACAAGCTCGCCGACATGGCCACCGAGTACTACGCGGCCCGCTCGATGACCTACACCGCCGTCGCCGCCCTGGACCGGGGCGAACGCCCCCGCCTGGAGGCGTTCATGTGCAAGCTGTTCGTCGCCGAGGCGGCGTTCCGCATCCTGGACGAGGCCGTGCAGGTCCACGGCAAGGAGGGCCTCACCCAGGGCAACGAGGTGGAGTACCTGTTCCGCAAGGTGCGCATGTTCCGCGTCCTGACCGGCACGTCGGAGATCCAGCGCAACGGCATCGCCAAGGGCTTGGACCTGCTCGCCGAGTACGGCCTCACCTCGGGGACCCGATGAGCCGGCCAAGCGATCCTTGAGGACGGCCGGCGCTTCTGTCGCGGGGCGTGGCCGGGTCGCCGGGCGCGGCTCACGTTCCGCGGACGAAGGTCGCGCAGTCCGGGCAGTCGTCGAGGTAGCGGTGCCGGCACTCGACGGTGTGCCGCAGGAAGATGATCGCCTGCTGCCTCTGCGCGACCTCCTTCCCGAGCGCCGCGATCTTCGCCCGCACGACGGCCTGCGCCGCCGACTTCTTCGGCGACATGGCGGCGGTGACCTCGGGCAACGAGAGCCCGACGCGTCGCAGCCTCAGCACGGTGCGCGCCTGTTCCAGCGCGCTGTCGTCGTAGACGCGGTGGCCGTTGCCGTCGCGGCGCACGGTGAGGGCGCCGACGTCCTCCCAGTGCCGCAGCACGTGGGCCTCGACGCCGAGCTCCGCGGCCGCTTCCCCGATCGTCATCACCACGCGCGCCTTGCCTTCATGTCGACCTGAACCCCTAGCGTCACGATCATGCCTGACACCAGCACCCTCGCGAACCCCCCGTACCGTCCGTCGATCCTGGTCACCGGCGCCACGGGCAACCTCGGCCGAGAGATCGTCGACCGGCTCCGAGCCCGCGGCGCGCGCGTACGAGGTCTCGTGCGCGATCAGGTCGGCCCGCGGTCAGGAGTCGAGTGGGCGGTCGGCGACCTCACCGATCCCGGTGCCGTGCGCGAGGCGCTCGTGGGCATCGACGCGGTCTTCCTGATCTGGCCGCTGCTCGCCTCCGCCGCCGCCACCGACCTGGTCGCGGAGCTCGGCACGGCGGCGCCGCGTGTCGTCTACCTGTCCTCGACCGCCATCGACGACGAGGCCGCCCGCCAGAGCGATCCCATCGTCCAGGTGCACGCGGACATGGAAGCCCTGCTCCACGACGCCGGCCTGCGCCCCGCGGTGCTGCGCAGTGACACGCTGGCCTCCAACGCCCGTGGCTGGGCGCGGCAGGTGCGGGCGGGCGATGTCGTCTCAGGACCGGAGGCGGCGCGCACGGCCGTCGTCGACGAGCGCGATGTCGCCGACGCGGCCGTGGCCGTACTGCTCGCCCGTCACGACCGGCCGGACCGCGGCCCCCACCTGCTGACCGGTCCCGAGGTGCTCGGCCGCGCCGACCAGGTCGCTCACCTCGGCGCCGCGCTCCGGCGCGACCTGCGGTTCCAGGCGCTTCCCGCCGATCTCGCGCGAGCACGGATGCTCGCCGACGGCCGTCCCGAGCCGCTCGTGGAGGCGCTGATCGCCGCCTCGGCCCGGCGACCGGAGTCCCATCGCGTCACCGATCACATCGAACGCCTCGTCGGCCGCCCGGCCGGCACCTTCGCCAGATGGGCCGTCGACCATGCGGACGAGTTCCGCCCTCGTCCCCCCTCGTACGTCTAGAGGGCCGGGTCCCACCACCAGGCGATCGAGGGGATCGGCGGGACCGCGCCGGACGGGGCGGTCCGGGTGAAGGCGGCGGTGGTGGCCACGGCTCCGGGGTGGCGCCCGTCCGGGTCGGTGTAACGGTCGGCTTGCAGTCCCCACTGCAGGTTGCCCGGGATCAGGTGGGAGAGGTGGTCGATGTGGCGGCGTAGCGGCCGGCTGGCTCCGGGCAGGATCTGTTCGCGGAGCCGGAGGAACCGCAGGGTGAGCCGGTTGCACAGGTCGGTCGCCTGCTCCAGCGCCTCTTCCAGTTCGAGGCCCCGTTCCGCGCGCAGGATGTCGGGCAGGTTCAGCCGACACGGGGAGGGCGCGGGCGCGCGGGCGGTCTGCCACAGCTCCTTGCCGTAGGAGAAGAGGTCGTCGTCGAGGGCGGCGGTGGTGATGGCCACTTCGGTCAGCGCGCGGACGGCGGGCGCGTCCATCTCCCGGGCCGGGACCTCCGCACCGTCGATGATCTCGGCGAAGGCGAGGGTGGCGGCGCCCGCGGCGGTGTGCTGGCGCATGTGGACGTAATCGTTGAGGGCCGGGGCGCGTCCGGCGAGGCGGTGGGCGAACTCCCACAGCACGCCCAGGAACCAGGCGCGGTGCCCCTCGACGCTGCGGCGGGCCTGGGCGGGGGTGGCCCACCGGCCGACGCGCCGGGCCAGATCCCGCACCGGCGCGTCGAACAGGCCGCCGAGCGTGCCGGGGTCTTGGCCAGGGGTCTCCAGGACGCGCAGGATGCCCGCGGCCAGGCCGGCGAACTGGTGCGGGTCGGTGCTGGCCGGTCCCTCGTCGCACTGCGCGTCGTCGAACAGGAACATCAGCGTGCACCAGTCCACCGCCAACCGCAGGCGGTCGGCCGGGGCGGCGGGCATGATCCGGCCGTAGAAGCCGGGGCAGTCGTTGCCGCGCATCCGCGTCCGCTGCTGCTCGGTCAGGGCGATCCCGAACCCGTCGATCCACGCCCGGGTGCCCGCCGCGAGCCGTGCTTCCTCGGGGTGGCGCACGGCGGGCAGGGGGCAGTAGCGGGGCGGCAGTTCGACCTGGACGGCGGTTCCTCCCGCAGGGGCGGCGGTGGTCGAGCGGACGCCGACGGTCATGCGATGTCCTCCCAGGTCATGAGGCGACCGGAGGTGCGGTGGCACCGGCGGGTCCGGTCAGGTGGAGCCGCAGCCGGCGGGGCCTCAGGTTGGTGGCCATCGCGACCGGGCGCGCGTCGGTGCCCGCGGCGCGGCGCACCCGCCAGCGGCTCATGATGATCGACAGCGCCAGCACCGATTCGGTCGTGGCGTAGGCGTTGCCGAGGCACTGGCGGGCGCCGCCGCCGAACGCGACGAAGGCGCCGTGCGGGAGGGCGGCGGCGCGCTCGGGCCGCCACCGGTCGGGATCGAACCGCCGCGGGTCGGGGTACAGCGCCGCCCGGCGGTGCAGGACCGGGGCCATGAACAGCACGGTCGAGCCGGCGGGCAGCGTCCTGCCCGCCAGTTCGACCGGCGTGCTGGTGACCCGGGTGAACAGCCATCCGGGCGGGTACAGCCGCAGCGTCTCGGTGACCACGCGGCCGGTGTGGACCAGGCGCGGGACGTCGGCGCCGCGCGCGGGCCGCCCGCCCAGCACGGCCTCGCCCTCCCGGCGCACCCTCTCGGCGACCTCGGGATGCTCGGCCAGCAGCCACAGCGCCCACGACAGGGTCGAGGCCACCGGGTCGCCGCCGGCCACCAGCATCGTCAGGACCTGCTCGGCGATCTCGGTGTCGTTCAGGCCGCCGGTGCCGTCGTGCCGGGCGGCGAGCATCGTCGACAGCAGATCGCCGTGGTCGCGGCCGGTCTCCCGGTACTGGGCGATCACGGTGGCGACGCTGCGCCTGAGGTCCGCCAGCGCGCGGTCGAAGCGGCGGTTGGCCGCCGTGGGCAGGCGCTGCAGGCGGGGCGGCAGGAACATCCGCCGGAACAGGTGGTCCAGGATCGTCTCGACCGACCGGTGCACCGTCTCCACGGCCGCGCTGTCGGCGCGGGTGGAGAACAGGGTGGCCAGCACGGTGCGCATCGCGGCCTCGTACAGCTCCGGGTAGGCGTCGACCACCTGCCCGTCGTGCCACCGGTCGGCGAGCGCGGTGAACTGCGCCGCCATCACGTCGCTGTAGCGGTCCAGTCGCGCGGTGGTGAACGCGGGTTGCAGCAGCCGCCGCTGCCGCCGGTGCTCGGCGTACCGGCAGGTGCCCACCCCGTTGCCCAGCACGCTGCGCGCACGGTCGTAGAACGGGCCGCCCTTGTCGAAGGTGCGGCCGTCGCGCAGCACCCGCGCCAGCAGCTCGGGGCTGCAGGGCACGTACGCCCGTGCGGGCCCCAGCCGCACCTCGACCAGATCGCCGTGCGAGGGCAGCCGGTCGGCGAACGCCAGCGGGTCGCGCAGCAGCGACCAGGCATGGCCGACCAGCGGCAGCGCCCCGGGCGCGGCCCCGGCGCCCTGGCCGGTCCCTTGCCGGTCGGCAACGCTCCGTGGACTCCACCGCATCGCGGGCACCTTTCGCCGCCGGAGCGGAACCGTCAGGCCCGGATCCGTCGTCGGACCCCGAGCGAACAAGAGTGTCGAAGCCATGCAAATCGGTCACCACACGTATTCCAGATACGCACAGCCACTACACATGACCTTGGGTGTTTTCCGGTGACAAAGGGGTGGCCCGCACGTCATCCGGAACGGTCGGCGGCGCGGTGATGCAGCTCCGCGACCGCCTGCACCCAGGACTCCAGCAGCTCCGCAGGGCGCGGGACTCCGGCGTCGACCAGCAGCGAGGCGGTCACCGAGGCGCCGTAGTGCGCCATCGAGATCACCGCGCGGTGCTCGGGCGGCAGCGGTGCCAGTGACATGGCCTGCCGCACCGGGGCGCCGAGGACGGCCAGCCCCGGCCGGAGCGGAACCGTGGTGACCCCCATGGCCAGGCATCGCCGATCGCAGTATCGCGCCAGCACCGCCCGGGCCAACCGGTAGGGCACCCGCTCGGCCAGCATCCGGTTGCGGTGGCGGTGCCGCCGCATCCGCGCCGCGCCGGTCTGCGCGACCACGTGCCGAAGCCGTTCCAACGGGTCCTCCAGCGCGCACGGCAGCACCACCCGCAGTACCGCGGCCCGGTTGCCCAACGCCCCCGCCCCGTCGGGCGGCCGCAGGTTCAACGGCAGCAGTACCGCCAGCCCGGTGCCGCGATGCCCGGCCGGGCGGTCATCGGCCGCCCCGTCCCGCCGGACCCAGTCCTGCGGAGTCCAGGCGCGCAGCCCGCCCGCGAGCGCGGCCAGGCACACCTGGTTCACGCTCGCCCCCGTGGCCTGGGCCGTCGCCTGTAGGAGGACGGGGTCGAAGGTGACGCCGTGCAGGACCTGGCGCCCGGTCAGCGGCTCCTCGTTGGGCGACCACCGCGCCGTGCGACGCCACGGCACGCCCAGATCCAGCCGGCCGCCCGGCCCGAACAGGCCGGTGACCGGCTCCTTGCGCCCCGAACGGCCGACCGGCCGCGGCCTGGAAGCGGTGGGGACCGCCAGCCGGCGCTCGCCGAACAGCGCCTCCAGCGAGAGAGCCTGGGACATGCCGTCCTGAAAGCGGTGGTCGGCTCGCCAGCACAGCGTGTACTCCCCGGCGGCATGGCCGTGCAGCACCGTCAGGTCCCACAGCGGGCGATCCAGCGGCAACGGCTCGGCCAACACCGCCAGCGCGGCCGCCCGCACGTCCGCTCCACGCTCCAGTTCACGCCAACGCAGGTGATCGTCCAGCGTGGGCCCCGGCGCGGGCACCCACAGGGAGCGTCGCCAGTCCGGCCGGAAGGCCAGCACCGGAGCGCGCCCCACCCGTTCGGCCACGAAGCTCCGCAACGCTTCCGGCGCCGGAGGCGGCCCGGCGACCCGCAAGAGCGCACCGCAGCGCATGTGCGCCCCGTCCCGGCACCGAGAATCCAGCCAGTCCACCACCCGGTCGGTCGCACTGAACGGCACCGCTCCGCCCAGCCCCCCGGTCACCGCTCGCCCCACCGGACCTCCTCACCGGGACCGGCCAAGGGTTCGGTCCCGACCCTTCGGTTCCTGAGACGGCATGCCTCCAGGACCTCTTTCGAGGTCTACGTTCACGCGGCGCCGAAGACAAGTGGCCCGACCGGTACTGCGGGGGCGTCGAACACGCCTTCCCCGGCTCCCGCTACCCGGCCATGGTCTTTCGCAGTTCCGTCAATGCCATCTGATGCCAGTACCGGCTGCCGAGTGCCTGGAAGATGTCGGCGGCGTCAGCGAAGGTCGCGGCGGCTTGAGGCGTCTGACCGACCTGCCGCTGCGTCCGTCCCAGCCCGAGGAGCGCCAGCGCTTCGCCGTACCGGTCGCCGATCTCGCGGGAGGTGGCGGCGGCCTGCCGGAGGCTGGTGACGGCCTCGCCGAACCGCCGCGCTTCGCGCAACGCGAGTCCCAGGTTGTTCAATGCCTGGCCTTCGCCGTGCCGGTCGCCGGTCTCACCGATGATGGCGGCGGCCTGCTCGTGGGCGGTGACGGCCTCCGCCAACCGCCCCGCATCGATCAGGGCGAGTCCCAGGTTGTTCAGGGCCCGGCCTTCGCCGTGCCGATCACCGGCCTGGCGGCAGACGGCCAGGTCCCGCCGATGGGCGGTGATGGCCTCCTCGATGCGTCCCACCTGGCGCAACGCGAGTCCCATGTTGCCCAGTGCCGAACCTTCGCGGTACCGGTCGCCGGTCTCGCGGAAGAGGGCGGCGGCCTGCTCGTGGGCGGCGACGGCCTCCTCGAACCGTTCCGCCTCGATCAGGGCGAGTCCCATGTTGGTCAGCGCCCGGCCCTCGCCGTCCCGGTCACCGCTCTCCCGGCAGACGGCCAGGCCCCGCCGGTGGGTGGCGATGGCCTCCTCGATCCGTCCCACCTGGCGCAACGCGACCCCCAGATTGTTCAACGCCGAGCCTTCGCCGTGCCGGTCGCCGGTCTCGCGGGAGGTGGCGGCGGCCTGCCGGAGGCTGGTGACGGCCTCGCCGAACCGCCGCGCTTCGCGCAACGCGAGTCCCAGGTTGTTCAACGCCTGGCCTTCGCCGTGCCGGTCGCCGGAGCGGCGGGCGGTGTCGCGGGCCAGGACGGTCAGCGCGATCCAGTCGGTGAAGCGGCGCCGCCAGTCCAGGTAGGGCGCCAGGTTCAGGGAGAGGTCGATGGCGATGTCGGGGTGGGGGCCTGCGGCGGTGCGGGCGGTGGCGGACAGGTTGGGGAACTCGGCGTCCAGCCACTGCAACGCGGCCGCGCGCGTGGCGAACCCGCGCGCGGCCGGATCGCCTCCCCGCGCGTCCAGATGAACGGTCGCGGCGCGGACTGTGTCGTTGTAGTACCGCAGCAGCCGTTCCAACGCCCCGCCGGCGCCGTGATCGGTGAGGGTGGTGGCGTAGGCGGTGACCAGGTCGTGCATCCGCCACCACCCGTACTGTTCGGCTTCCTGCACCAGGTGGGCGGTGGCCAGCGCCTCCAGGGCCTCCTCGGCTTGGTCCTGCGTGAGCCCGGTCAGGGCGGCGACGGCGGGGGTGGAGATCTGCGGGCCGGGGTTGAGCGCCATCAGCCGGAACACCCGCTGCTGCACCGGCTCCAGTGCCGCATACGACAGCGCGAACACCGCGTTCACCTCACCGGCACGCGCCCGTCCGGCCTCCAGCCGGGCCAGGGTGGCGGCGAGCGGCTTGCGCGGGCGGGCCGCCAGCAGCGCCGCCACGATCTCGACCGCCAGCGGCAACCCCGCACACCATCCCACCAGCCGCTCCGCGTCCTCGACCTGGGCGGTCAGGCGCGGGTCGGGGGCGCCGAACTTGAGGTGCAGCAGCCGGGCCAGCAGCTCCATCGCCCGCTCGGCCGGGAGCACGTTCAGGTCCAGCAGCCGCCCGCCCAGGCGGTCCAGGGTGTGGCGGGAGGTCACGATCACCAGCCCCACCCCCGGCAGCAGCCCGTCCGGCGGCGCGGCCGGGGAGGCGTTGTCGACCAGCACCAACACCGGGCGCCCCTCCGTCGCATAGGCGTGCAGCACCGCCCGGTACAGCTCTCCGCGCTCCTCGACCTCGGCCGGGATGACTTCTTCGGGCACCTGCAGTCGGCGCAGCAGCCGCGCCAGCGCCGTGCCGGTGTCCAGGCGGCGATCGGGCTCGTAACCGTGCAGGTTGATCGCCAGCACTCCGCCGGGAAACCAGCCCCGCGCCAATGCCTCGTGCGCGGCCTGCACCGCCAACTCGGTCTTGCCGACTCCGCCCAGCCCCGCCACCGCCGACACCCGCGCCACCCGTGCGCCCGCCGCTCCGGGATCGATCAGCGCCAGCAGTTCGGCCAGGACCCGGCCGCGTCCCACGAACTCGGCCGCCGGAGCCCGCAACCCGTTCACCCCCGCGGGCACCACCGCAGGCAGCCGGAAGGACACCGGCCCGTTGATGTCGCGGGCCTGGATCACCGGCCCCAGCACCACCCCGCCCGAGAGCGTGTTGGCGGTCGCCCGCCCGGCGGCGTGGACCAGTGGATCCGAGGCGGAACCCTCAGCGGTCTTGGAGGCCGGCATCGACGGCTCCCCGCCCGGCGTCTCCGGACCCCTGTCCCGGTCGCCGTCCCGGCGGCGGTCGTGTGGCACCGTCATGCCCGCATCCTCCACCCCGGCGCCGCCCGCCCACAGCCGGTCGGCACCAACCGGCCATGCCGGGCGCTCCGAGGGAGGCGGTGCTCAAGCCACCCGGCTCAGGTGCTCCAGGGTCTTGGCCGTGAAGGTGCGGACGTGGTGGTCGGGGTCTTCCTGGCTGTGCCGGAGGCGCGTGCGCAGCGTGTCCCGCTCGTCGGGCGTCAGTTCTCCCTGCTTGGCCAGTTGCAGAAAGCCGAGTGCGGCGCCCTGGCGAACGGCGTCGTGAGGATCGTCCAGCAAGCGCAGGCGGCCGCCGAAGTCGATCTCGCCGAATCGTTCGGCGAGGTGCAGGGCGGTGGAGCGCACCCGCCCTTCGGGATCGCGGAGCAGCGGCCCCAGCAGGGGACGGACTTCGGGGATGTGCCAGAGGGCGTCGTGGTAGGTGTCGGCCTGTTCCACGTCGCGGACGAGCATGTGGGTCAGCCGTTCGGCCGTCCGGCGAGCCAGCCCGCGCACTGCCGGGTCGTCGTCGGAAGGCGGGACGAGGAGGCCGGGCAGACTGTCGGCTCGCCATCGATCCAGCCGTCCGTACAGCGAACCGTCGAACCGCTGGAAGAAGGCGCCCAGCCCGCCGACCGCCGCCAGACGCACGGAGGCGGACGGATCGTCGAGCTTGCCGAACAGCGACGCGGCGTCGGTGACATCGCCGGCGGCGCCCAAGCCCCGGATCACCGCGCTGGACGCCTCGGATCCCCGCCGCTGGGGCCGGGTCGCGGCCCGGCGCAGCAGGTCCACGGCCTCGACCGTGCCAGCCGCCGCCAGCGCCGCGGCCGCGCTGGGGCCGCACTCGGGATCGGCCAGCCACGCGGCCGCCGGCGCCACGGCTTCGGGCGCGCGGTGCGCGGCCAGAGCGTTGAAGAGCGTGCGGCGCGCGTACGCGTCGGTTTCGGCGTCCAGGGCGGCCAGGAGCGCTTCCACCACGCGCGGCTCGGGCTTCCAGAGCCGATGCCAGGCGGCTTCCTGCTCTTCGGGCCGGGCATCCGGTCTCATGCCGGGGATACCGGCCTGCGGACCGGCCAGCATGTCCAGCGCGCGCCGACGTACCTCGGGCGATGCGGTGCGCGCCAGGTCGGCGAAGACGGCGTCGGCCTCGGGCAGCAGCCGCAGCAGGGAGGCGGCGCGCGCCCAGAGCCCCGGATCGGCGTCGGGTGCGGCGAGCAGGGGCGTCAGCGCCTCGGCCGCGACCGGCACCTCCCACCGGCGCAACCGCTCGAACAGCAGCGGACGGTTGCGCAGTGCGGTGTCGCCGAGACGCCGGACGAAGGCCTCGGTCACGGCGGGGCCGGTCGCGCCGATCCGGTCGAGGGCGTTCACGGCACGCCGCCGGACCTCGGCGTCGGGGTCGGAGCACAACATCAGCAGCGGCTCGACCGGCGCCGCGTCGCCCTGCCTGCCGAGCCCCGCCGCGGCGGCCGCGCGCACCTGCGGGTCG
Source organism: Spirillospora sp. CA-253888 (assembly GCA_050936435.1). Taxonomy (GTDB): domain Bacteria; phylum Actinomycetota; class Actinomycetes; order Streptosporangiales; family Streptosporangiaceae; genus Spirillospora. The sequence continues at coordinate 997,097 of JBNJMT010000002.1, read as the reverse complement.
GGGTCCCCGGCCAGCGCGGCCAGCCGGTCGGCGTGCCCGGGGACGCGGCCCAGCCCCTTGGCCGCGGCGGCGCGGCGCGCGGGGTCCGTCGAGCCGATCTCCCGCAGGAAGAACGTGACCTGGTGGCTTGCGGTCATGACCCATCCCCCCGATCGTTCCTGTTGAGAAGACGCTTGGGGCGTGCGCTCGGTTGGCAGGCCGGTCCAGGCGAAGATCGCTGGGTTCATGTGATCGAGGACGAGACCGAGCCGCAGGGGTGGGCATGAGCGATGACCGGATCACGATCGGGCTCACGAGCGACGAGGCGCTGGTGCTGTCGCACTGGCTGGAGAAGCTCCAGATGACGGACCTCGGCCGCGTCGTCGACGATCCGGCGCTCTGGGCGCCGATCCACCGGATCGCCGCAACGCTGGACAAGGCGCTTCCCGGGCTGTTCGCGCCCGACTACGACCAGCGGCTCGAAGCCGCTCGCCAGCGTCTTCGAGCAGAGGAGTGACGCCCGACGGGGCATCGGCGGAGCGGCGTCCGCGGAAGCTTCCGTCAGAGTGCGTGACCAGTCACGCGTACTGCTCCGTGCACGGTTCGCGGGTCCGGGCAGGTGCTCATCGGAAGGGCGTTCAGGACCGTCCGGCCGCCGTGCACCTTCCCGGCCGGTCCCGCCCGGACTCGACCGGCTTCGAGAAGCCGCGCGGGATCCGGCGACCGGAGATCGTCTGGGGCCGGACGCGGATGAGGCGGCTGTCGGCCCGGGCGATCCACGGGCTGAGGGCCAGATCCTCCAGACGGGCCAGTTCCGCCGGGTCGGTGACCAGCCGGGCGTGCCCGACCAGCACGACCGACCAGCCGCTGGGCGCCGCCTCGTCGAACTCGTCGGCCTCGAAGGCGACCACGGAGTCGCGCGCGGCACCGGCCAGCCGCGAGGCCGAGAAGGCGCGGAACACGATGTCGCCGCCGCTGAGGGCGAAGGTGACGGGCTGCACGGCCGGCAGCGCCCGATCGGTGAACACGATCCGGCCGAGGGAGGCGCCGGCGAGCAGGGACCGGCATTCGTCGGCATCGAGGACTTCCAGTCCGCCGCGGTCGTAACGCATGGCTCCAGGCTCCGGGGAGCCGGGCACGGCTGGTAGGGACCAAAGTCCTTTGGGACGCGCCACGTTCACGCAGGGGCCGGGCAAGGACGATGCCGAGCCGCGACACCGTCGGGGTGATCGACATCCTGGGCTGCGGTGGTCGGTCCTCCCGGGTGACCGCCCTCGCGGGAGGCGGAGCACGTCGGTGCCCACACCAGGAACGCCGGCCTCCAAGGGTGCGGGGTGCCTTGGAGGCCGGCGGTGGGCGGGCCCCGGACCGGTCAGCGGTGTCCGGGCACGGGGCCCGTGTCCTGTGTGGTGTCGTGCCGGGTCAGGGGGTGGTGTAGCCCAGGGTGTAGGACCCCGACCCGGAGTCGGCCTTGACCTGGTAGGTGTAGTAGCCGGCCGCCCCGTTGTAGGTCAGGGAGCCGTTGGAGCCGCTGGTGGCGGCGGTCTGCCAGGTGGAGCCGGTCCAGCGCAGCAGTTGGAGGCCGAACTTGCCGCCGGTGGGGGCCTTCAGGCAGGCGCGGTGGGTGCCGGCGCCGGCGCTGAAGGACTGGCCGTCGGGCTCGTAGGCCACGCGTCCGGCGGTCAGGGTGCGGGTGCGCGAGTTCGGGTGGCCGGTGCACGTCGGTGCGGGGCCGGGGCCCGGGTCGGGGTTGGGCGTGCCGCTGATCTTGGCGCTGATGGCCCGGTCCATGACATCGGCGCCGATGAGGTTGAACGGCTTGTCGATGTTGCGCATGAGCGAGTCCTGCGAAGGCCGGTAGATGCCGGACTTGTGGTAGTGCCCGCCCTGGAAGGCGCCGATGACGCCTCCGTCGGGCGTGCTCTTGCCCAGGTAGGAGGCCCACTTGGACCCGCTCGGGTTGGTGGTGATGTTGGGCTCGCGGGGCTCGGGGCCGGAGTAGGACCCCTCGCTCCCGTAGTCGTACTCGTCGGCCAGGCCGCCGACGGAGTGGCCGAGCTCGTGGATGGCGATGCGCCCGGCCGCAGCGTTGCCGCCGGACACGGTGGCCAGGCCCTCGCCGGTGTAGCCGGCGCCGCCGTACTTGGCGCTGTTGGCCAGGACGACGACCGCGTCGGCTCCGGGAGCCTGGGCGACGTACTGCTTGACCTTGGCGGTGTTCACGCACAGCAGCCGGTCCATGCCGCCGCAGTTGAAGTTCATGTCGAGCGCGGTGTCGCGGTCGACGCCCGGGGAGGGGTCGTTGTCGACGCCGGACTGGTTGGAGACGACCTCGACCAGCCACACGTTGACCGACGCGCGGTGCTTGTTCCACGGCACCGTGGCGGCGACCTCGTTCCACTTGCTCTGGGCGTGCTGGCGCAGCAGGCCCATCTGCGAGGCCGTGTAGCCGTCGCCCAGGATCACCATGTCGAACCGGGAGGCCGCCGGCCCGCTCTCCTGTAGGGCGGTCACCTTCGCGCCCACCGCCTGGAGCAGGTCGGTCCTGGTGGCCGGTGCCTTGGCCTGCTTCGGGATCTTGACCTTGGTGATCGTGCCGTTCGGCGAGAAGACCTCCCGCCATTCGGTGGCCTTGGCGGGGGCGGCTGCAGCGGTTCCGGCGGGCAGTGCTGCCATCCCTGCGGCGCACAGCGCGGCGGCCGCCAGGAAGGTCGAACCTCTTCGGCGCATCAGCACCCTTTCTTGCACGTGTTTCCTTGAGCGCGCTGTTCCGCGCTCCGGGGGGATAAGTGAAAGTGCCTCTGAGCTGCGGTGATGACGCCCCTGTGGGGCTCCGACCGCTGTCCGGAGAGGCGATGAAAGATTTTCACGTGCAGTCTTAAGAGACTCTTTCGAGCTCTTTAAAAGAGGCTGAGTCGCCTTCTGGTCGCGAAATTGATTTCAATGGGCGGGTGGCCGGGAGTCATAAGAAGATTTGCTCGTCGAGTGGCCGTCGACGCACTTTCTTCGTGCAGGCCGAAGTCACGGTGCGGGAGCTCGCGCGGCCACGGCCTGGGCCGGCGAGGTCGGACTCGCGGGTGAGGAGACCACGTCCGACCTGTTCCGCCGCCGGTGGACGACGGCGCGTCCGGTCAGCTCAGCGGGAAGCCGAGCAGGCGCCCCTGCTCGCGCAGCTCGTCGCGCGCGTCGGGATGGGCCACCCGGTCCACGATCTGCTGCGCCTGGGCCGTGGCGTCGCGTCCCCAGATCTCGGCGGCGCCCTGCTCGCTGACGATGTAGCTGTGCTGGAAGGAGGTCACCGGGCCGGGCAGGCGCGGGATCACCGTGGAGACGTCGGCGCGGGGGTGCCAGGACGGCAGGGCGATGATCGCCCGGCCGCCGGGGGAGTGCAGCGCCCCGACGACGAAGTCGGTCTGCCCGCCGAACCCCGAGTAGATCCCGCCCCGGACCCGGCTCGCGTTGGCCTGGGCGAACAGGTCCACCTGCAGCGCGGAGTTCACCGACACCAGCCGGGGCCGGCGGGCGATCAGGGCGGGGTCGTTGGTCTTCTCGGTGCGCAGCATCCGGACCCGCTCGTTGCGGTCGACCCAGTCGTAGAGCTCCTGGCCGCCGAACGCGAACGAGGCGGTGATCGGGGTGGCGGGGTCGAGCGCCCCCGCCTTCTCCAGCATCAGCACCCCGTCGCTGAACATCTCCGACCACACCGCGAGGCCCCGCCGCTCGCGCAGCGAGGCCAGCACCGCGTCGGGCACGGCGCCGATCCCGAGTTGCAGGGTCGCCCCCTCGGGCACCAGCTCGGCCACCCTCCGCCCGATCTCGTCCGAGACCCCGCCGGAGGCCCGCAGCGCCGGGACGGCGAGCGGCTCGTCGTGCTCGACGGCGTGGTCGATCTCGTCCACCGGCAGGACCGCGTCGCCGAAGGTGTAGGGCATGTTCCGGTTGAGCTGGGCGATCACCAGGCCGCCGCGGGCCCGCACCGCCTCGATCGCGGCGGGCAGGATGTTGACCTCGATGCCCAGCGAGACCGTGCCGTTCACCGGCGCCGAGGTCTGGACGACCACGACGTCGGGCGGCAGCGCGTCCTTCAGCAGCAGCGGCACCAGCGACAGCCGGGACGGGAAGTAGCGCAGGTTCGCCCGCCCGCGCATGGCGGCGCCCACGAACGGCGTCTCCAGCACCACCCCGGGCCGGTCGGGCAGCTCCCCCTGCGCGTTCAGCATGAACAGCCGGTACTCGGGGAGCGCGGCGTCCAGGATCTCCAGGGCCCGCCGGGGCGTGGCGAAGTTGCCTCCGGCCACCACGCGGGGGCGGCCGGGGAGCTCGGCCAGCAGGGCCGACAGCTGTGACTGCGAGATCACTTTCATCGCCGAGCCTCCAGGGACGCCGCTCCGGCCGCTTCCGGATCTTCTTCGACGGTAGCTCCGATCAGGGGCCGATCGCGTGTCCCCGGCAGCGACATTGATCACGATGGCCGAGCGGGGCGGTCACGCTCCTTCGGATGACGCTTCCGCCTCTGAAGCGGGCGCGGCCTGGGAGCCGGGGGCTTCCAGTTCGACGCAGCACTGGCCCGGGACGGGTTTGAGGGTGGCGCGTACCGCGGGCGAGCCCAGACCGGTGAGGAATCCGCTCAAGAAGGCGTGGTTGATGCCGCAGACCAGGTCGGGGGCCTTGGCGGCCAGCGGGTGGAAGGGGCAGTTGCGCAGGCGGACCAGGGCGGGGCCGTCGCGCATCGGCTCGAAGCCGTGCCGTTCCAGGACCTGCTGGGCGCAGGTCAGGGCGCGCTCGGGACCGACCCGTCCGCCGCGCGGCGAGCCGCGTTCGGCCTGGCCGAGCCGGTGGCCGTGCTCGGCGGCCAGGCGGCGGGCGGCCTGCTGCGCCGTCTCGCCGGGGCCCTGGGCCAGCACGGCGTCCACCAGGATGTCGGCGAGCAGGACGTGCTCGCGCGGGGGGATGCTGACCTGGACGTCCAGGGCGGAGGGCTCGTAGACCTTCGGGGTGCGGCCGACCCGGCGCAGGCCCGAGGGGTGGGCGTAGCGGGTCGACAGCAGGCCGGCGTCGACCAGCTTGTCCAGGTGGAACGCCGCCAGCTTGCGGGAGATCCCCACGCTCTGGGCGGCCTCGTCGCGGGTGACGGCGCGGTCCGCGCGGCGGATGAAGTCGTACAGCGAGCGGCGCAGGTCGTCGCTCAGGGCCGCGACGGCGGCGAGGCTGGTGTCGTCCGGGATCACCTCTCCAGGATAACGCCTACAAAACTTCTCTTTTGGGGAAGACGCGCCTGTGTTGCCGAGGGGGTTGACGGCTGCGGCTAATTAAGCCAAAACTTGTTAGCGAAATAGGAGGTGGGTCATGGCCGAGGCGAGGCAGCGGGACCTGCGGCAGGCCAAGGAGCCGGTGACCGGGCTGGCCGGGCCGTACGGGCACCCCGTCCATCCGATCCTGGTGACCGTGCCGATCGGGGCGTGGGTGGCCAGCCTGGTCTTCGACGCCGCCTCGCACCTGACCGAGCCGGGCGGCTTCCTGGTGCAGGGGTCGGTGTGGCTGATCGCCGTCGGGGTGGTCGGCGCGCTGGTGGCGGCGTCGGCCGGGTTCCTGGACCTGTTCGCGATCCCGCCCGGCACCCCGGCCTTCCGCACCGGCCTGGTGCACATGGGGCTCAACCTGGCGGTCACGACCGGGTACGCGGCCGGGTTCGCCTGGCGGCTGGACGACCACCGCCACGCGCCCGCGGTCGCGCCCGGCCAGATCGCGCTGTCGGCCGCGTGCCTGGCCGCGCTGGCGGTGTCGGGGTACCTGGGCGGCAAGCTCGCCTACCGCTACGGCGTCCGCGTCGCCGACGAGCGCACCCAGGCGCACGGCTTCACCACCACCTCGCAGCACACCGACGACTGACCCGCCCGCCTTCCGCGAAAGGACCGCGATGGACATCGCCGCTCTGCTCACCTGGCTCTTCACCGCCGCCGGCGGGTTCTTCATGCTCGGCACCTGGATCGCCCGCGGCGGCGTGCGCCAGCAGCGGGACGGGACCTCCCGGCTGCCCGCCCCGGCGGTGTTCGGGCACTTCCTGCTGGCGGCGGCCGGACTGGTGGTGTGGATCGTCTACCTGGTCGCCGGGAACGGCGCGCTGGCCTGGACCGCGTTCGGCCTGCTGCTCCCGGTCGCGCTGCTGGGCCTGGTGATGCTGCTGCGCTGGATCCCCGTCCACCGCACCGCGCGCACCGGTGCGCGAACGCCGGGGAACGGACCGGCACCGGCCGAACGCGCCTTCCCCGTCCCCGTCGTGGTCGGGCACGGCGTGCTCGCCGTCGCCACCGTCGTGCTGGTCCTGCTCACCGCCCTGGGCGTCGGCTGAGATGGCCGACCACACCCACTCCGCCGCGCGCCACGTCCTCGGCCGCCCCGGCGCCGCGCATCCGCCCGCGACGTGCGCTCCGGCCGCCCGAGCCGCACGGCCGCAGGCGGCACCGGTACGGGTCGCGCACGAGGCCGGCCGGCTGGACCTGGCGGCGGCCGAGCAGGCGGCCGCGCGGTTCCTGCGGGCCCTGGGGATCGACACCGACGCCGACGGCCTGCGGGAGACCCCGCGCCGGATGGCCCGCGCCTACGCCGAGCTGTTCAGCCCGCGCGCCTTCGACCTGACCACCTTCCCCAACGACGAGGAGTACGACGAGCTGGTCCTGGTGCGCGCCATCCCGGTCCGGTCGGTGTGCGAGCACCACCTGCTGCCGTTCGTCGGCACCGCCCACGTCGGCTACCTGCCCGGTGAACGCATCGTCGGCCTGTCGAAGCTGGCGCGGATCGTCGAGCACTTCGCCTGCCGCCCCCAGGTGCAGGAACGGCTCACCAAGCAGATCGCCGACTGGCTCCACACCCACCTTCAGGCCCGCGGGGTCGGCGTGGTCGTCGAGGCCGACCACACCTGCATGACCCTGCGCGGCGTGCAGGCGCCGGGATCGCGCACCGTCACCTCGGCCCTGCTGGGAACCCTCCGCGACGACGCCCGCTCCCGGGCCGAGTTCCTCGCCCTCACCCGGCCCCAGCCACCGCTGTGAACAGGAGAACGACCGTGCACGAGGCGCTGCGCGCCGAAGGGTTCGACGGCCGCGTCGTGCTGATCGGCAGCGAACCCCATCCGCCCTACCAGCGGCCGCCGCTGTCCAAGGACTACCTCCAGGGCGCCACCGACCGGGACAAGGTCTTCGTCCACGACCGGTCCTGGTACGACGACCACGGCATCGGGCTGCGGCTCGGCGCCGAGGTCACCGGCCTCGACACCCGCGGCCACCACGTCACCCTCTCCGGCGCCGACCTGCCCGGCGTGCACCACCTACGCGGCGACGCCCGGGTGGTCGTGCGGGGAGACCTGGACGACCTCCGCTTCATCGCCTTCTGGCTCCACCACGGGGCCGTCGTCGCGGCGATGAACGTCAACATCTGGGACGTCACCGACCACACCAAGGCGCTCATCCGGTCCCGACGGCCCGTCGACCCGGCCCGGCTCACCGACCCCGACATCCCTCTCGACCGCCTCTGACCATCGCCTTCCCTGCGGCTCGGCCCTGCCTGCGGGGGTGGGCTCAGGGAACGAGGCGTCCTCCTGCCGGGCGCCGATCGCGCGCCTCTAGGGTTCGCACATGGGCGAAACCGTCGAATACGCACAAACCCGCTACCGGCCGCCGGCAGGCGCGACGACGCTGCTGCTGATCCGGCACGGCGCGTCCCGGCCCGCGCGGGCGGACGCGCCGTTCCCGCTGGTGAACGGCCAGGGCGACCCGGAACTCGCCCCCGAAGGGCACCGGCAGGCCGAACTGGTCTGCGCCCGTCTCGCCGGAGAAGCGATCGACGCCGTCTACGTGACGCCGCTGCGCCGTACCCGCCAGTCCGCCGCGCCCCTGGCGCTCGCCCTGGGCGTCGAACCGAGCGTGGAGGCCGACCTGCGCGAAGTCCATCTGGGCGAGTGGGAGGGCGGCGCGTTCCGCAGGATGGTCGCGGAGAACGTCCCGGAGGCGCGGCGGCTGTGGGCCGAGGAACGCTGGGACGCCATCCCCGGCGCCGAGACGAACGAGTCGCTGGCCGCCCGCGTCCGCGGCGCCCTCGACCGCATCGCCGCCGACCGCCCCGGGGCGCGCGTCGCGATCTTCACGCACGGCGGCGTCATCGCGCAGGCGCTGGCGCTGGCCAGCGGCTCCCGTCCCATGGCCTTCCTGGGCGCGGACAACACCTCGATCTCCGAGATCGTCGTCCACGGCGGGAACTGGGCCGTCCGCCGCTACAACGACACCGGCCACCTGGACGCCCCCGCCGGTTCAGCGCTCACCTGAACCGGACGCGCCGCCCCGATCCGCGCGGCCGTGTCGAGAACGAGTGATCGGTTCCGTCCCCCTGCGGACGCGCCGGAGTGGACGCGCCGGGACGCGTCCGCCACGGTCGACGACCCGACCACGTGATCGGCGCGTCCGGGAGGCGGCCATGCCCAGGTTCATACTGCTGACCAACCACGCCGGAAGCGCCGGAGCGGGCCCGATGTCCGAGTGGGACCCCGACGACATCACCGCGCACCTGGCGTACCTGCGAGCGCTGAACGAACGGCTCGTCGACAGCGGCGAGCTCGTCGACATGCAGGCGCTCACCGGACCGGACCTCGCCGAGGTCGTGACCTCCGGCGGGCCGGCCGGCACGACGGTCACCGACGGGCCCTACGCCGCCGCCGGGGAGGTGCTCGCCGGATACCGGATGGTCGACGTGGCCTGCGGGGAACGCGCGATCGAGATCGCGGCGGAGGTGTCGGCCGCGCCGGGGCCGGGCGGCGTGCCGCTCCGCCGGCCGGTCGAGGTGCGCCAGGTGATGGGGCTCCCGCCCGGCGGGCAGGACCTGTGACCTCGGTCGAACGGGCCGGGGACCTGCGGCGCGAGCGGGCGCCGCAGGTCCCCGGCCGGGTCAGGCCCCGCCCTTGAGGTAGGCGGGCGGGATGGCGTCGACCACGCGCTGACCGAGCATCGTCCACGAGGTCGCGACGGTGCCCTCCTTCATGTCGGCGCCGTACCGCTTCTTGCCCCCCTGCAGCAGTTTGTCCTGGAACTCCTTGGTGCCCTCGGGCTCGAACGAACGGTCGTCGTCGGCGACGGTGCGACCGCCGATGAGGCGGAACGTCCTGGGCTCGAACAGCAGCTCGTTCCGCAGGCCGAGCCAGGTCTGACCGACCGCGATGTGCTTCCCGGTGGTCCGGACGACCTTCACGCCGGGGATCGTCCCGATCGCCTTGTACATCGCCGCCTGCGCGGCGGGCGTCAGCCTGGAGAGCCTGAGGACCTGCTCGGCCTGGAGGTAGGCCCGCACGTCGGACGGGACGTACCTGCCCGAGCCGTGCTCGTAGAGCCAGCCGCGCATGGCCTTCGCGTCGCTCGGGAGGTCACGGCGGTAGAAGGGCTGGTTCTTGCAGTCGGCGGGGGCCTTGGCCGGGTCGGGCCGCTTGACGGCCTCGCAGACCCAGAAGCGCTCGTCCCCTTCGATCTTCAGACCGATGCGCGTGCCGTTCACCGAGTACCAGGTCTGGTCGCGGATCACGCCGCCGCGGAAGTAGCCCGCCCGCGACTCGGTCTCGGTGTGGACGTACTGGCCGGGGCGCGGCTCGGCGACCCTTCCCGCGGCCTCGGCGGCGCGGTCGAGGACCTGGGTGGCGCTCATCGGCACGACCTGGACGTCCCCGGTGCCGCGACCGCCGTCCCGGCCGGTGTCCGGTACGGCGACCAGGGCCGCGGTCACGCCTCCGGCCAGGGCCGTCGCGGCCAGGCCGCCGAACGCCAGGCGACGGACCGGAACGCGCCGGGGGGAGCTCATCTCGGTCAGGAGCGCGGCGCGCCAGGCCGCCTGGCGGTCGGCGGGCATGTCCTGCCGCGCCGGGGGCTGCAGGTCGATCATGAGATCTCCTCGGTGAAGCGGGCGGCCCTCTTCGGTCCGTCCGTACGAGCCGGTTCCAGGTGCTGCTTGAGGCGTTTGCGGGCCCGGGCCAGGCGCGACCGCACGGTGCCGACCGGGATGCCGAGCGCCGCGGCCGCCTCGGCGTACCCGAGGCCCTCCCAGACGCAGAGCGCGAGGACCTCCCGGTCGCCGCGCGGGAGTTTCCTGATGGAGTCGAGGACCTCCCGCATCTCGCGCTCGGCCTCAAGCCGGGCGGCGGCGGTCGCGGCGTCGTTGGGGGCCGTCGGCCTGGCGCGGACGCGTTCCAGGGCGGCGCGGTGCCGGCGCAGGCTGCGGCGGTGGTTGTGGAGGGTGTTGGTGGCGACCCCGTAGAGCCAGGGCAGCAGCGAGTCCTCGCTCAGCCGTACGTGGGAACGGCGCCGCCAGGTCTCCATGAAGACCACGGCGGTGAGGTCCTCGGCCGCCGACCAGTCCGCCGTTCGGCGGAAGCAGTAGTTGTAGACCGTGCGCGAGTGCCGGTCGAAGAGCGCGCCGAAGGCGTGCTCGTCGCCGTCTCGGGCACGGCTCCACAAGTCCGCGTCCGCGAGGGATTCGAAGGTCATGGCCTACTAGTGTCCGCACCGCCGTTCCGGTTCCCCGATGTTCGGGATTCGTTCGGGTCCGGCGCCGGGCGCACGCGCTCCAGCCTGGTCCAGCCGGTCCAGCCCCGCCGCCCCAGCAGCTCGATCAGGCGGCGGGCCGGCGGCACGGTGTCGAACGCCAGCGCGTCCATCAGCCGGGCCAGCGACGGCTCGATGTCGGCGCCGTCCACGTAGTCCTCGCCCCGCTCGTCGGCCATCCCGGTGAGGTAGTCGGCCAGCTCGTCGGCCAGGCCCACCAGCCGCGGATCGTCGTCGCCGCCGTCGAGGGACCTGCTCAGGGCGAGATAGAACGCGACGAGTCGCGGGTCGGCGAGCTGCTCCCGCTTGCGCGCCGTCAATTCCGGGACGCGCTCGGGAGAGCGCGCGGCCAGCGGGATCCAGCCGTCGCGTTCGGCCCGGACGATCCGCTCGTCGACGCCGAGCGCCCGCAGCCGGTCGAGGAAGTCGACCACCTCGGGAGGCAGCGCCAGGGCGTCGCCGGAGGCGAGGCGGGCGATCCGCTCCCGGTGCCGCCGCCGCTCGTCGATCTCGGCCCGCAGCCGCTCGTCGATCTCGGCGAGCGCCGCGGCGAACTCCTCCTCGCCGGCCCGCAGCAGCTCCCGCACCCGCGCCAGCGGGACGCCGGCCTCGGCGAGGGTCTGGATCCTGATCAGCTCGACCACGGCGTCGGCGCCGTACCGCCGGTAGCCGGAACGGTCCCGTTCCGGCTCCGGCAGCAGCCCCTTGGCGTGGTAGTGCCGCACCGCCCGCACCGTCACCCCGGCGTACGACGCCAGCTCACCGATGGTCAGCAACAGAAGACCTCCTCACTTGCTGCAAGGCCACCTGGACCTGCGCATGTTGCGCGAGCGACGGAACCCGGCCCGCTCCCGCGCTTACGGCGTGGCGGGTGGGGACGGGGCGGCCGGGCCGGCGGTCATCGAGTCGGTGGACATCACCGGCGCTGCCATCGCGAACGCGGACACCGGTGCATTCACCACCCTGGTGCAAGACGATCACGGTCTCGCAGCTTGACCGGCCGCATCACCGGGAACGTACCGCACCCACCGGAGATGCGTCTTTTGGTGACGTGTCACCGCTGACCGCCGGTGTTCCGGCGCAGCCGTGTCGCGATGTGGGCGGCATCGAGCGGGAAACCGGGCACCGTGCCCGAGGCGCACGTCCTGAGCCCGTCAAAGCCCAGCCAATAGAATCCGTCAACCGCCGTCTCACAGGCGACCGGGAACCCGCGGGAGTCCAAGCAGCGGCGGACTTCATCGATGTGCAGCCAACTCAAATCGGTGAACCATCCGGTCGCCCACAGGACGGCGCGGATTCCGTGCTCCCGTAGAAGCAGGTTCGTGGGCGGAGCCGACGCCAGGAGCGGAGGATGGGGTTCCCACTCCGGCTCGGTCGTCGGTTCCGGGTACCGTTCGCGCATCGTGGGGTCCGCATCGGCGATCCACTTCTCGATGCGTTCCACCAGCTTCTGGTAGCCCTGCTGCGCGAACATGACATTGGACTGGAGGTCGTCCCGGAACGTCGCGATCGCTCCGTCCCTGGAAACGTCCTCCAGTCTTCCGAGCAGGCGCACTCCCCGGCGGGCCAGCCCATGATGGGAAATCGGGTGATCATGGCCGACGATGGGCATCCGGTCAGCACGGTCCTCGGGATACCCGCACTCTTCTCTGGGAGCGGTCAGAACCCCGATCCGGTCGAGCCAGAACATGATGTCCTCGCCTCGGTGGTCGCGCGGGGTTCCCCTGACCCTGGACGTCGCCAGATACACCTCGCGGCCGGCGTCCGCCAGTTCTTCGCTGAGTTGCATGCCCGTCTGCCCTCCGCCCACCACCAGAATCGCGCCGTCCTGGATCGCCGAGGGATTCGTGTACGTACCGACACGAAGTTGCTGCACTTCCGGGCTGAGGTATTTCGCGAAGTCCGGAATCCGGGGGATCTGGTAACTTCCCGGCGCTGCCACAACGTTGAGGGCGTCGTAACGTCGTGGGCCACGGTCGCACTCGACCTGCACCGAGAAACGCCCGCTCTCGGTCCGTGTGACCGAGGCGACCCGGCTCCATTCGCGTATGGGGAACCGCCGATGCCTGATGCACTCATCCCACAAGCGGAGCATCTCGTGAAGCGGGATGCCCCGTCTGGTGTCGGGAACCTCGTCGACCTGCCAACTCAACCGCGAGTAGGCGATGGGAGAGTTCGTTCTGAACGAGTCCCACCGGCAGGACCGCCATTGTTCGAGCGTGCGGGCCTTCTCCAGGACCACGTGCTCGCGGCCCTCGTGCTGCAGAACATCACTCATGCACAGACCGGCGTGCCCGCCACCGATCACGACCGTGTCGATGCGCTCCGCGCTCGCCATGATCACCCGATGCGGTGCCCGTGCGGCTACAGGATCAACATGCTGTCACCGAACATGTCGAACTCGTATCCGCCCCTCTCGAGGATCTCGCCATAGGAGCGCATCACCAGCTCTTTGTCGGCGAAAGCCGCCGTCAACACGATGTGGCTGGACCGCGGCCGGTGGAGGTTCGTCAGCAGCACGTCCACGATCTTGAACTGGAACCCCGGGTAGATGTAGAGGTCCGTCCACCCTTCCTGGGGCCGGACGGCGGCCTCGGGGTCGTCGTGGACCACCAGTGTCTCAAGCGTTCGCAGCACCGTCGTGCCGACGGCGACGACACGCCGCCGCTCGGCCAAGGCCCGGCTGACGCGTTCGGCGGCCTCGGTCCCGACCTCGAAGAACTCCGGCCTCACCTTGTGGTCCTCGACCTCTTCCGCGCTGATGTGGCGCACCGCGTAGACCTCGGTGGCTCCCACGTGCAGCGTGATGTGGGCGACCTCGACACCCTTGTCGGTGAGCCGGGCGAGCAACTCCCGCGAGAAATGAAGGCCGGCCGACGGGATGTCCAGCGAACCGGGCTTCTTGGCGTAGACCGAGCGGTAAGCCTCAGGTGCCGTGCTCCAGTTCGTCGGGTCGAGGTGGAGTTCGTCATCGATGCGCCGTCCGTACTTGTCGAGCGCCTCGTTCAGCCGGTGAACCGGCTCGAAACGCACCTTCCAGAGCCGGTCGGGCTGCGGCTCGATCAGAGTGCAGGTCAGCCGGTCGTCGTCGGTCGACCTCAGAAGGGCCCCCGCCGTCAGTTCGTGGTCGGGCCTCGTCTTGACGATGGCGGCGCCTTCGGGCTCGTGGCCGTATACCGACACGTCCACGGTCGCGTCGTCATGCTGGAACGACAGCGTGTTCGACAGTACGTAGCTGTCGTTCAGTACCAGCAGGTCGCCCGCTTTGAAATAGTCGCATATCGCCGAGAAGCGGGTGTGCTCGATGGTGGACGTGGAACGGTCGAGGACGACCATCCTTCCGCTCTCGCGACGCTTGCCGCGCAGTTCGACAGGGTCGGTCGGCATGACCCGCGCCTCGATATCGAAGTCGAAGTCCCCGGTCTTCATGACCCTTCCTCCTGTCTGGCCTGGCGCCGATGAGGCTTCTCGGAAAGTCGCCGTGCGCGTTCTTTGTTCTTTCTCGACAGGGCCTGGCGTGTCGACGGCGGTGGCGTCCAGAAATTTACGCTTGAGGGCTAATCGACGCAAGAGCGCCTAAGACGCCAACGGAATTCACGGCAGATCGTTCCACGTGCCGTCATTGATGCACGTCAGCGCGGACCGATGCCGGAAGACTTCCGAAAGTGGAGCGTGACAATAACGACCGAAGGCGGCCAAGTCCCGAGGTCGTGTTTATGAGCCCGCATCTGACGATCACCCCTGTCTTGGGTGCAATCCGCAATCGGTTGTTCAACTATTCCGCTGAGAACATCCCATAAGATGAGGTCATATTAGCAGAATGGCGATCATCTGACGGCCGTGGACGGATCATCACCGAGGCGTTGCGCCTGTTCAGCGAGAAGGGGTACGCCGCGACCTCGATCGGGGCCATCGAGAAGGCCGCCGGGCTCTCGCCGCGATCGGGGGCCCTCTGCACGCACTTCGTCTCCAAGGAGGAGGTCATGGCCGCGGCGGTGGACGACGCCGTGCGGCTGGCCGAGGCCGGGTTCGCGCTGGCGCCGATGCTGCCGCTGGGCGACCCGAAGGCCGAGCTGACGCTGGTGGCGCGGGGGGTCGCTGATGCTGATGAACAACTGGAGCGACCTCATCCGGTTGATGCCCGAGGAGCGCGACCGGTTCCCCGCCGTGATGGCCGACGTGCACACCCGCCTGTTCGCCAAGTCCTACGCCTTCCTGGCCGACTGGCCGGCGGACAGGGCGCCCGACCCGGCGGGGCGCGACTTCGAGGCGATCACGGTGCTCCGGCCGGGGGCGCTGGAGGACTGCGGGCTGACGTGCAACCTGCACGACCGCCCGCCGTTCGTGATGCACGAGGAACGGTTCATCCGGCAGTGGGCCGAGACCCTGCTGCTCACCCTGGGAGCCGGGCATCGACGCAACGAGACCACCACCAACCTGATCTCCAACACGCCATTCGCCGCGCCGGCTCGTCGTCCGAGGTGCTCGATATAAAGAGGCGGCATGAGCGAAATGTGGGACGGCTTCGGTTCCGTCCAATCCCGGTCGGTGAGCCCTGAATCCTGCGCGGCGTCCGGAGGAGCCTCATGACGGGCGCCGGTCTCGGCTGGGTGCCCGACGCGCTCGGCGAGAACTACGTGCTGACCGCGGTGCGGGGCGCCACCCGCACGCAGCTGGCCCAGGCGCTCAGCGATGAACCGGTCATGAACCCCGACGTCTTCGCCCAGGTCGCCGGTGACCCTCGCTATCACGGCCTACCGGACTTCGCGATGCTCGGCGAGACCGAGTGCGGGTGGGCCTTCGCCATCGGACCGCCCGGGGGAGTGCTCACCAGGCCCGGCCGGGTGGAGTCGTTGAACGCACTGGGGAGCGACCCCACCCGGGTGTACGTGTGCGAGTCGGAGATGGATCCGGTGGACGTCGGTGCGTTCGTCGGTGAGCGCCTCGACTGGACCTACAACGGGGACGGCTATGTGGGCACCGGGTGGGACCATGACATGGACGATCACCCCCTGACGCGCCGCCTGGTCGCCGAAGCGGGGCTGGTCCTGCCGTCCGAGGGGGACGAGGACCTGGACGAGGACGACGACCCTGAGCCTCCGGACATCGCCGAGGTGCTGCGGCTGCTCGGCGAGCACTACGGGCTCTCGTTGCCGCGCGAGGACGTCGAGGCCCGGCGCCTGCACGCGGTGTTCACCGAGCCGCGCACGGTCAGCGCAAGGGTGTACCAGGCGCCGGAGCAAGAGCACGAGCCCTGCCCGAACTGCGGCACGCCCCTGCGCCTCGCCTGGGCGGGAGACGACCACGGCTTTCTCTACTCGGTCGCCTGCCCACGTTCGGTGACCGGTCCGCCCCGCGTTTCCGAGTCCGTCGGGGAAGAGCGCATCGTCCGCGTCGAGGCTGCCATGGTCCGCAGTTGCCACGGTCCGATCACCCGCCACAAGAGCCCGATCGGCTGGCGGGAGGTACCGAACGCCAAGTACGCCAAGGTGCCCGACGACGTCAACGACCTTGCGGCCTGGCAGCGGAACGCGACCGACACCTGATCGGGGGCATGGCGTCCGTACGCGCATGGCCGTCGCGGGACCGTACGCCCGGGCCGACGGGATCCGGCTCGAACCCGCGCGAATCCTTTGCACCGGTCCGCCCCTCTCATAGGTGTGCCGGCAACAGTGCCGGCACGGAAACGGAGGTCGTCGTGATCATTGGTGCCGTCGTCGCCGTCGCGGTCGTACTGGTCTGCGCGTGCAGTGTCACCGTGCTGCGCCGCCGGGGGCGTTCCCGTGGCTGAGGCGGCCTGGCCCGGCGAGCGGCTGATCGTCGCGGCGCAGGGCGGCGACGTCGAGTCGATCGCCGCCCTGGTGTCGGGGTCCCATCCGCACGTGCGCCGGTTCGCGCGCTCGTTGTGCGCCACGCCCGAGGACGCCGAGGACGCCGCGCAGGAGGCGTTGATCATCCTGTACCGCAAGATCGGAACGCTGCGGGCCTCCGGTGCGCTCGCGTCGTGGATGTTCCGCATCGTCCGCAACGAGTGCCTGCGCCGGGCGCGCCCGGGGCGGCACCACGAGCCGCTTCCCGAGACCAGCGCCGCCTCGGCCGAGGAGGAGGCCCTGCAACGCCTGGAGGCCGGACGGGTGGCGGCGGCGATCGCCGCGCTGCCCGCAGACCAGCGCCGCGTGCTCATCATGCGGGACGTCCAGGGGCTCAGCGGCCGGACGGTCGCCGACGCGCTCGGGCTCAGCCTCGCCGCGATGAAGTCGCGGCTGCATCGCGCCCGCGCGGCGGTCCACCGTTCGCTGCACGACACGTCCGCCCCCGTCACGGGAGGCCGCCATGGCTGACGGGCGGGACTTCGCGAGCACGTCGCTGCCCCGGCACCTGCTCCGCGGGGCGGCCGGCTTCGGCGCCCTGATCGCCGCGTTCGCGCTGCTGCCGGTCGTCGGGATCGGCAGCCTGCTGCTCGCCCCGATCGGGCTGGTCGCGCTGCGCGGATGCCCCACCTGCTGGGTGCTCGGGCTGGTGGAGACCGTCTCGCGGGGACGGCTGCGACGTTCGTGTGAGGACGGGCGTTGCGAGTTGGAGGCCCGGCATCCGTCAGCTCCGGGAGGTGGTTGAGAACGTTCAGGACGAAGGCCGCTCGCGCGCGACACGGCCCTCATGCCAGACCGGAGTGGGGCTGAGCCGGACCTGCCCGTCGGCGCGGAAGATCAGGTAGCGGTCGAAGTCGGCGGCGAACCAGCGGTCGTGGGTGACGGCGAGGACCGTGCCGGCGTAGCCCGCCAGGGCGTCCTGCAGCGCCTGCGCACTGGCCAGGTCGAGGTTGTCGGTCGGCTCGTCGAGGAGCAGCAGCGTGCAGCCGGACAGCTCCAGGAGCAGGATCTGCAACCGCGCCTGCTGCCCGCCGGACAGGGTCTGGAACGGCCTGCGCCCGGCGGGGGCGAGTTCGTAGCGGGCCAGCGCGCGCATCGCGTCGTTCAGGGTGCACGCGTGCCCGGTCATGATGATCTCGGCGGGGGTCCGCCCGTGGAGATCGGGGCGCGCGTGCGTCTGGACGAAGTGGCCGGGGACGACGCGGGCGCCGAGCCGGGCCAGTCCCCGGTACGGGACGCCGGGGGACGGCAGGTCGGCCAGCAGGCGCAGGAACCGCGACTTGCCCGAGCCGTTGGATCCCAGCACCGCGATGCGCTCGCCGTACCGGACCTCCAGGTCGAACGGCTCCATCAGGCCGGTCAGCTCCAGCGCTTCGCAGATGATCGCGCGCTTGCCGGTGCGGCCTCCGCGCAGCCGCATCCGGACGCGCTGGTCCGGCGGCGGGCCCTCCGGCGGGCCCGCATCCTCGAAGCGCGCCAGCCGGGTGCGCGCCGCCTGGTACGCCGAGGCCAGCGCGTCGTTGCCGGCCGACCTCTGCCGCAGCGTGTGCACGAGGCGCCGCAGGCGGGCGTGCTCCTCGTCCCAGCGGCGGCGGCGTTCGTCGAGCCGGGCGGCGCGGTCGCGCCGCGCCTCGGCGTAGGTGGCGAACCCGCCGCCGTGGACCCAGACGGTGCGGGCTTCCACGGTGATGACGCGGTCGGCCGCGCGGCTGAGCAGCCACCGGTCGTGGGAGACCAGCAGCACCGTCTTGGCGATCGTCCGCAGCCGCTCTTCCAGCCATTCCTTGCCCGGCACGTCCAGGTAGTTGTCCGGCTCGTCGAGGAGCAGCACCCCGTCCGGGCCGCGCAGCAGCGCCTCCAGCATCAGCCGCTTCTGCTCCCCGCCCGAGAGGGTGCCGGCCCTGCGGTCGCGGACGCGGTCGTAGGGCAGGCCGAGCGCCGCGGTGGTGCAGGCGTCCCAGACGACCTCGATGTCGTAGCCGCCCGCGTCGGTGTAGTCGTTGATCGCCTCGGCGTAGGCGAGCTGGCCGGCCTCGTCCTCGCCCAGCGCCGCCTCGGCGGCCGCCAGCGCGGCGGCGGCCGTGCGGATCCGGTCGGGGGCCACCGACAGCAGCAGCTCGGCGATCGTGCGGTCGCCGGGGACGAACTGCCGCATCACCCCCAGCCCGCCCGAGTGCGCGACGGTGCCGGCGGCCGGCGCCGTCTCGCCCGCGATCAGCCGCAGCAAGGTCGTCTTGCCCGCCCCGTTCGGGCCGACCAGCGCCGCCTTGGCGCCCTCCCCGACACGGAAGGAGACCTCGTCGAGCAGGAGCCGCCCGTCGGGCAGGGCATAGGTCAGCCCGCTCACCTCGATGTGGCCCACGGCGGCTCCCAACGCGTCCAGCGTTCCGGTACTAGACCATTGATCCGGTACTTGTACAACGTACTAGACTCGGGCGGTATGGCAACGGGTGAAGCAGGACGCGTCTGGTTCCGGGACGCCAGGCCCCGGCGGGAGGGCCCTCCGCTGAGCCGGGACCGCATCGTGGCCGAGGCGGTGGCCCTGCTCGACGAGGAGGGCATCGGCCGGCT
Source organism: Spirillospora sp. CA-253888 (assembly GCA_050936435.1). GTDB lineage: Bacteria > Actinomycetota > Actinomycetes > Streptosporangiales > Streptosporangiaceae > Spirillospora. Next base: position 978,103 of record JBNJMT010000002.1, on the reverse strand, counting down.
GACGATGCGCCGCCTCGCCGAGCGCCTGGGCACCGGCTCGACGACCCTGTACTGGCACGTGCAGACCAAGGACGATGTGCTCGACCTGGCGCTGGACACCGTCTTCGGGGAGGCCCGGCTGCCGGAGGCGGCGTCCGGCGACTGGCGCGCGGACGTCACCGCGCTGGTCGGCGAATGGCGGGCGGCGATGTTGCGCCATCCATGGAGCGCGACCCTGCTGGGCCGCCCCCTCATGGGCCCGAACGTGCTGGAACGCACCGAGTACCTGCACGGGGCGCTCGTCCGGGCCGGGCTCACTGGCACGGAGCTGACGGCGGCCGCCTACGGCGTGGCCAACTACGTCATCGGGTCGACGATGATGCAGGCCGCCTGGCACGGACGCGACGAGGCGGCCGACCGGCGGGCCGCCGACGACCATCTGCGGCGGCGGCGCGACCTCTACCCGCTGCTGGCCGAGCATGGCCACGTCAGCGGGAACGACTGGGACGCCACCTTCGGCCGGGGCTTGGCCTACGTGCTCGACGGCATCGCGGCTCGCAGGTGAGAACGCCGGACGCGCGGTTCCCGTGCCACTGCGGAGCGGGCGGCGTTCGCCCGTCCACGCGGGGGAGAGGCTGACGGGCAGGGCGTCCTGGCGACCGCCCGCGCCGCGGAAGAGTCGTTCGGCCGGTGCTAGCCGGCGTGCTCCTCCGGCTGCTCCCGGTGCGCGGGCGTCGGGCGTCCGGCCGTGGCGGGGAGGGCGGCGGCGATGCAGTCGAGCACAAGCTCCAGCCCGTACCGGAAATGCTCGTCACGGCTCAGGTGCAGCTGGCGGGAGTCCCGCACGATCTTGCTGAAGATCGGATAGTCCCCGCTCTCCAGCAGCCGGTTGACGTGGGCCGAGCTTCGCGCCATCCACTCCGACTCGCTCATCCCGCTGCGGCGGGCCTCCTCGGCCCAGCGGACCTCGTCGCGGGCGGCGCCCTCGACGTAGCCGTTGAGGATGGCCATGAGGCTGAGGTTCTCGTCGATCGAGACGTAGGGGTCGAGGGCGCCCATCACCCGCTCGATCAGGCGCAGCTGGTGGGGGCCGAAGCTGGGCAGCGCCCGGTTCACGGTGGCGATCCACGGGTGCCGCAGCCACATGGCGCGCATGCCGTCGGCGTAGCGCGCCAGGTCGGCCCGCCAGTCGCCGGAGGGCATCCCCTCGACGTCGATCTCGCCCATCAGCCGGTCGGCGACGAGCTCGATCAGGTCGTCGCGGCCGGGGACGTACCGGTACAGCGACATCACGCCCGCGCCGATCTCGGCGGCGATCCGCCGCATGGTGGCGGCCTCCAGCCCCTCGGCGTCGGCGATCCGCACGGCCGCCTCGGTGATCTGCGCGCGGCTGTAGGTCGGTTTCGGCCCGCGCGCCGGGCGCTCGGGACGCATCCAGATGTTCACGTACTCGGCGTCGGTCACCGCTCACCCCCACTTGCGTACAGCATACCCAGTAACTTACCGTGGCCCGCATAAGCGCGTACAACGTACTCAGTGGAGGGATCATGACGGATCCGATCGTGGTCGCCGAAGGGCTGCACAAGTCCTTCGGCGACGTCCGCGCGCTCCGGGGTCTGGACCTCAGCGTCCCCAAGGGCACGGTCTGCGGCGTGCTGGGCCCGAACGGCGCCGGCAAGACGACCGCCGTGCGCATCCTGGCGACCCTGGCCGACCCCGACGCGGGGCACGCCCGCATCGCCGGGCACGACGTCGTCCGGGAGGCCGGCGAGGTGCGGGCCAGGATCGGGCTCGCGGGCCAGCACGCCGCCGTGGACGAGAAGCTCACCGGCCGCGGCAACCTGCGCATGTTCGGGCGCCTCTACCACCTGCCCCGCCGCGAGGCGCACCGGCGGGCCGACGAGCTGCTCGAACGCTTCGGCCTGGCGGACGCCGCCGACCGCCGGGTCGCCGGCTACTCCGGCGGCATGCGCCGCCGCCTCGACCTGGTCACCAGCCTCATCCTGCGCCCCGAGGTGCTGTTCCTGGACGAGCCGACCACCGGCCTGGACCCGCGCAGCCGCGGCGAGATCTGGGACGCCGTCCGCGAGCTGGTCGCCGACGGCACCACGGTGCTGCTCACCACGCAGTACCTGGACGAGGCCGACAGGCTGGCCGACGACATCGCCGTCGTCGACCACGGACGGGTGATCGCCACCGGCACCCCCGACGAGCTGAAGGCCACGATCGGGGACCGCCTCGACGTCACCCTCGACGACCCCGCCGGACTGCGCCCGGCCGCGACCGCGCTGCACGCCCTGACCGGGACCGACCCCGCGATGACGGGCGCCGACCGGCTCAGCGTCCCCCTGCCCGGCGACCGCTTCCGGCTCGCCGACATCGTGCGCGAGCTCGACCGCGCCGGCGTCGCCGCGGCCGACGTGAGGCTGCGCCGCCCCACCCTCGACGAGGTGTTCCTGCGCCTCACCGACCGGAAGGAGCCCGTGCGATGAGCGCTCTCGCGCCCCCGCTGGACCGCCTGCGCTGGACGTTCACCGACGGGATGACCCTGGTCGGCCGCGAGCTGGGACGGGTGCGGCAGGAGCCCGGCGAACTCGTCGGGATGCTGGTCTTCCCGGCCGTCATGGTGCTGCTGTTCGGCTACGTGTTCGGCAGCGCGATCCAGGTGCCGGGCGGCGGCGACTACCGCGAGTACCTGATGCCCGGCCTGTTCGCGATGGTGACCTTCACGGCGACCATGTCGGTCACGGTCCGGGTGGCCACCGACGCCGCGCGCGGCGTGATGGACCGGTTCCGGTCCATGCCGATGGCGCGGTCGGCGGTGCCGTTCGGGCACGCCGGCGCCGACACGCTGGGCGGCGTGCTGGCGCTGGCCATCATGGCCGTGGCGGGCCTGCTGGTGGGGTGGCAGCCGCATCGCGGGCTGATCCCCGCCGCCGAGGCGTTCCTGCTGCTGCTCGTGCTGCGGTACGCGCTGAGCTGGGCGGGCATCTACCTGGGCCTGGTGGTGAGGAACGACCAGGCCGCCGACCAGCTGGTGCCGCTGTTCCTCCCGGTCACGATGCTGTCCAACTCGTTCGTGCCGACCGACGGGATGCCGGGGTGGTTGCGGCTCCTGGCCGACTGGAACCCGGTGAGCGCGCTCACCGCCGCCTGCCGGGAGCTGTTCGGCAACCCGGGTGTGGCGACCGGGGACGTGGCCTGGCCGCTCGCGCACCCCGTGGCCGCGGTGCTGCTCTGGTCGGCCGCGCTGCTGGTGGTGTTCGTCCCGCTGTCGATCCGCACCTACAAGCGCAGGGGGCGGTGAGGGCCCGGAGGCCGGGGGAGCGGTTGGCCTCCCCGGCCTCCGGAACCACCGCGCGTCGCCTCAGCGGTCACCCGTCCCGGTACAGCGACAGGCACACCATGTCGGGCTCGAAGCCCAGGTCCTGCCAGAACCGGTGGTCATCGGCGGCGTCGGCGCAGGACAGGTACCTGATCGTGTGCGCGCCCCGGTCGCGCAGCCACCCGACCGCGGCCTCGGCGAGCGCCCGGCTGATCCCGGTGCGGCGCCGCTCCGGCACGACGTACAACGAGTCGATCTGGCCGTTCAGGCAGGGCAGCAGCCCGTCCTCGGCGTCGAGGCGGCCGTTGACGAAACCGACGATCCGGTCTTCGTCCACGGCCACCAGGCAGAACGCGTCGCGGTGCCATGCGGACATGGCGAGCATGCGCGACAGGTTCCGGCAGCCCCGCTCGGTGAGCGGCCCGCCGTCCTCGACCTCGCGGCACATGCGGTCCCACAGGCCGCCGACCGTGTCGCCTTCGCTCTCGTGGATCCTTCTGATCTCCATCGTCTTCCCTCTGTTCGTCGACGAATCGTGCTTGAACAGGCGGGAACGGCGGAGCCCTGGGCCACGGGGCGGGGCGGAGTCTCTAACGTCAACCGGGCATACCGTCACCCTAACCCGGCATCGTCCAAGAAATCATGACATCCCGATGCGCGCCGATATCGATAGGCGCCATGGCGTGATGGTGGGCTTTGTTGCGAGACCGTCGGAGGGGACCGGGCGGTGCAGGGCCGTGCCGGTCTGGGCAGGGGAATGAGATCACTGCAGGTCAGCGGATGGGGACGTCGGTGAAGTGGTCGAAGGGGCCCGCGTTGAAGGTGACCTTCGTGGTGGACGGCGGCGGGGCGGGGACGTAGAAGAAGCCGCGGTTGGTGGTGTTGGGCTCGGTCAGGAAGGTGGCGAAGCCGGCGTCCAGGCGGGTGTTGTTGACAACGCCCTTGTCGTCGGTCGGCGGGCCGACGCTGACGCCCTTGTAGGTGATCTTGCTGGCGGGGTCGAGGACGCTGAACGCGCCGAAGGCGCCGACCCCGAGGTCCGAATAGGGGCTCTGGGACAACGAGTCGCTCTCCGGCCCCAGATTGGTGATCTCGAAGACCGCCACCAGGTAGGCGCCGTCGCGGTAGAACGGTTTGACGTCGATCCGCCGCTTGCGCTTCTGGTTCCACCCCTCGGACTCGACCGTGCGGCTGGCCACGGTGGGGCCGTCGTCCGGGCGGAAGGCGGCGGGCGGAGCGGCGGCGCCTGCGGGCGTGACCGGGCCTTTGGTCGTGCTGGTCGTGGTCTGGGTCTGTTCCTGTTTGATCTGGTAGGAGATCTCGACGCGGCGGTTCCTGGCGCGGGCCTTCTCGTCGTCGGGGCCGCCCTCCTTGGCCACGGGACGGGTCTCGCCCTTGCCCTCGGCCTTGTACTGGTAGGCGGTGCCCAGGCGTGCCCGGAGCTCGGCGAGGACGGCGTCGGCGCGCTGCTGGGACAGCGGCCGGTTGTAGGCCGGCGTGCCCTTGCCGTCGGTGTGGCCGGTGATGATGATCGGCGGTTTGGACGGGTCGGCCTCGGCCTTGGTCTGCGCCGCCACGTCGTCCAGGACCTCTTTGGCCCTGGGCGTGAGGGTGGCCTTGTCGAAGTCGAACAGCACGTCGGCGCGCAGGCCGATCCGCTGCTCTTCGCGGGTGGTGGACGTCGACTTCACCTCGCCTTCGGCCAGACCGTGCAGGTCGTCGATCCAGGGCGGCGCCTCGCCCTCCTGCCGGCGCACCGGCAGTGCGTAGTGAGTACCCGGAGAGGCGATGCCCTCGGGGAGGACGGGAGCCCGCGGCGTCGGGCTCCCCTTCCCCTCGACCACCGGGACGCCGTTGAACTCCCCGGCCGTGCTGGTGGTCATGAGGGTGACCGTCCTGACCTCCTTGGGCAGCGGCGGGAAGTGAAGCTGCATCTCCAGGCGCACGCCGGGATCGGCCCGCGTCTTGGTGATGCTGCCGACCTGCCGCCCCTTGCCGCCGTTGTCCCACAGCGGGTGGTAGAGCTTGCGCCCGACCGGGTCGAGAAGGTCGAACTGCAGCGTGTGGCCGGCCATGCCTCCCACGGTGTTGGCGAAGGCGAAGTTGTCCCAGACCTTTTGCAGGTTGGTCATGTGGAAGCGCAGGACCGAACGGTCGGCGTAGCGCTCGACATGCTGCACCTCGATCCGGGCGTGTGAGACGCCGTCCATGATCGAGCGCGCCTCCTTGACCATCGGCCCTGAATACCGGGCGGTGGGCGTGGCGTTCGAGGCCACGCCACCGGCCGCCGGCTTCTTCCTCGCCGGCTCGTCGTCGCCCATCCCGCATCCGGTCAGCATCACCCCCGAGAGGGCGGCCGCCGAGCAGAGCGCCGGAAGGCGCCGTGTCACTTGCCACATCGTTAACCCCCTGATCGCATCTGCAAATCACCAGGTCGCCGTGCTCCATGCACGTTTGCCCCGTGGTCCCCTGAGTCTGCGCGAGACCGGAAAGCGGTCTACTGGCGCACACATCACTTTAGGATTTGCAAACGCGAACAGTCAAGGCATCGTCAAGAAGGATCAGCACCCACTCCTGACCGCTTCCGGACAGCGCCACGCCGATGCCCCCATCACAGGGCACCGGGCCCGGCGTGCCCGCACCGGAGGTGAGGCGACGCGGGCGGTCGGCGCCTGAAAATGGTGGCCGGTGATGTCGGATCAGGCCATCGCCCGTTCGTCTGGGAGATGAGACACCATCCCCACGCGCAAGGAGCCACCGATGACCCCGGCCTTGAACAGCATCGACATCGTGGTCGCCGACCTGCGGGCCGCGATCGACTTCTACGCCCGGCTCGGGCTGGCCTTCACCGTCGACCCGGCCCACCCCGACCACGCGGGCTGCGACCTGCCGAACGGGCTGCACCTGATGCTGGACACCGAGAAGTTCCGCGCCTCCGCCCAGACCAAGGGATGGGAGCGCCCGACGGGGGACCCGCGCAACTTCCTGGCCTTCCAGTTCGCCTCCCCGGCCGACGTCGACGCCAAGTACGCCGAGCTCACCGGCGCCGGGCACGCCGGTGTCCAGGAACCCTGGGACGCCTTCTGGGGGATGAGGTACGCCACCGTGACCGACCCCGACGGCAACGGCATCGACCTGTACTGCCCCCTGCCCGAGCGGACGACCGCCGACCGCCCGACCGCCGAGTAGGCGCCCGCCCCCGACAGGACCCGCCCCCGACAGGAAAGGAAGGACCGCGTTGAAGTACGTGCTGATGTTCGTGGAGACCGAGGAGTTCGCCCGCGAGCTGCGGGAGATGGACGAGGACCAGAGGCAGGAGGCGTTCGAGGCGGTCGGCCGCTGGTTCGGCGAGCACGCCGCGCAGATCACCCACCACGCGCACCTGCGGCCCGCCGAGACCGCCACCACGATGCGGCTGACCGGCGGCGAGGCGATCGTCACCGACGGACCGTTCGTGGAGGGCAAGGAGGTCGTCTCCGGCTACGCCGAGGTCGAGGTCGCCGATCTGGACGAGGCGATGGCGATCGCGCGGACCTGGCCGGCCTGCCCGATCGTCGAGATCCGCCCGATCACCTGATCGTGGAACCGCCGATGCCCCCTCCGCCCGGCCCCGGGCACCCGCGTTCCCGGCAGGGCGAGGGGGCGCACGCCGAGCTGGCCCGCGCGGTCCGTGAGCACGCGGGCCGGCTGACGGCGTGCCTGGTGCGGGTGCTGGGCGACTTCGCCGCCGCCGAGGACGTCGTCCAGGACGCCGTCGAGACCGCGCTGCGGCGCTGGCCCGTCGACGGGATCCCCGAGCACCCCGACGCCTGGCTGCTGACCACCGCCCGCCGCCGCGGCCTCGACGTCCTGCGCCGCCAGGCCGTCTACCGCGACAAGCTCGCGCGGCTGTCCTGGCCCGTCCGGGCCGAGCCGGGCGACCGCCTCAAGCTGGTCTTCACCTGCTGCCACCCCGCGCTGCCGCGCACCGCGCAGATCGCCCTCACCCTGCGCACCGTGTGCGGGCTGACCACCGGCCAGATCGCCGCCGCGTTCCTGGTCCCCGAGGCGACCGTCGCCCAGCGCATCACCCGCGCCAAACGCAAGATCACCGAAGCGGGGATCCCGTACCGCATCCCCGCCGACACCGACCTGCCGGACCGGCTCGGCCAGGTCCTGGCGGTCATCTACCTGCTGTTCAACGAGGGCTACCTGACCAGCGGCGGCGACCGCCCGCACGCGGTCGACCTCGCCGACGACGCCGAGTGGCTGGCCGCCCAGCTGGCCTGGCTGCTGCCCCGCGACGCCGAGGTCCTCGGCCTGCTCGCCCTCATCCGCCTGCACCAGGCCCGCGCCGGCGCCCGCTTCGACGCCGAGGGCGGCCTGGTCCTGCTGCGCGACCAGGACCGCGGCCGGTGGGACCGCGCCGCCATCGCCGAGGCCACCCGCCTCCTCCAGCGGGCCGCCGCATTGCGCCGCCCCGGCCCCTACCAGTTGCAGGCCGCGATCGTCGCCTGTCACGCCGAGGCACCCGCCTTCGACGACACCGACTGGCCCCAGATCGTCGTCCTCTACGACATGCTGCTGGGCCTGGCGCCCTCGCCGGTCCACCGGCTGCACCGCGCCATCGCGCTCCACCACCGCGGCGGTCCCCGCGACGCCCTGGCCGACCTGGACGCTCTCCCGCCCGCCGATCGCAAGACCCTGGAGTCCTATCCGCTCTACCACGCCACCCGCGCCGAACTCCTCCGCGCCACCGGACGGTCCGACGCCGCCCGCGCCGCCGACCGCCGCGCCCTCGACCTCACCGCCAACCCGGCTCAGCGAGTCCTCTTGCGCCAGCGCCTGTCCTGGGACTGAACGGCCCCGGGGGACGCGGCACGTCCGCCGGCGACCGGCGGCGGGACGGTCAGCCCGGCCGGCGCGCGCCGCCGTCCGGCGCGAGGACGCCCAGGCCGAACAGGTCGACGACCTGGTCGATCAGCGCGTCGGCCCGGGAGGCGTCGAGGTAGCCGTCGACGAACATCTGGGAGAGGCCGTAGACCAGCGCCTGGGCGGCGATCCTGACCAGCTCGGGATCGGCCCGCCGCAGCTCGCCGCGCTCCTGCCCCGCGACGATCAGCTCGGTGACGCGGCGGGTGAAGGCGCGGTGCCCCTCCTCCAGGGCGGGCGTGCGGTCGGCGCCGAAGACGGTGCCGCGCAGGAGCGCGAACCGGTGCGGGTGGTCCAGCGCGTACTGCACGAACGCGGTGCCGAGGGCCCTGAACGGGACGGGGCCGGCCGACTCCACCGCCGCCATCTGGATCTCGCCGAAGTCCACCGCGACGGCCTCGGCGACCGCGGCCAGCAGGGCGGCCCGGTCGGGGAAGTGCCGGAACGGCGCCGAGGGGGAGACGCCCGCCCGCCGGGCCACCTCGCGTACGGCCACCGCTTCGGCGCCGCCCTCGTCCAGCAGCCGGACGGCGTGCGCGACCAGCGTCTCCGGCAGGGAGCCGTGGTGGTAGGGCCGTCCGGCCGTCCGGGTGCTCATGCGATCAGTCGTACCACACCTTGACATCCGGCCCGCGAGCAGATGTGATCAGTGCTCACATGAATGTGTTCAGCGATCACATTGGAGGGCGCATGGAGCTGCGTCGCGGTGGCCGGGCCCGGGAGATCGACGCCGAGCTCCGGCCGAGCCAGGGGAGCGTGCCCGAGGGCCTCGCCGGGACCCTCTTCCGCAACGGCGCGGGCAACCACCTGTCCGACTACGTCATCGACGGGGACGGACTGGTGAGCGCCGTGAGATTCGCCCCCGGCGAGCCGGTGCGCGTCCGTTCCCGCTACGTCCGCACCCCCTCCTACCTGGCCTCCCTCGGCGTCCGAGACGGGGACGGCCTCCCGCTCCGCCTGGCCGGGGCCAACGCCGCGGGCGGCCGGCTCCGCAACCTGCTGCTCCCCCCGGCCGCCTCCCAGGCCAACACGTCGGTGACGATGATCGACGGCAGACTGCTGGCGCTCTGGGAGAGCGACATGCCCTGGGAGCTGGACCCCGGCACGCTGGAGACCCTCGGCCGCTGCGACCTCGACCGCGCGCTGGAGCCGTCCGGCCCCTTCGACCACCGGCTCGGCAGCCCCTACTCGGCCCACCCGTGCTGGGACCCCCGCACCGCCGAGCTGTGGAACTTCGGCTGCGTCTACGGCCCCCGGCCCCGGCTGAAGATCTACCGCACCAGGCGGGGGAGGCCGACCCGGCAGGTGCGCTCCATCAGGCTGCCCCGCCGCTACATGGTCCACGACTTCGCGATGACCGCCACGCACCTGGTGTTCTGCCTCGGCCCCGTCATCCTCGACATGGCCGCCGTCGCGTCCGGCCGCCTCCCGGCCTTCCAGGCGATGCGCTGGCACGGCGACGAGCCGACCCGCATCCTGCTCGTCCCCCGCGACGGCGGCCCGTTCCGCGTCGTCGAGACCGACCCCTGGTTCCAGTGGCACTTCGCCGGCGCCTACGACGACGGCTCCGACATCGTCTTCGACCTGGTCCGCTTCCGCTCGTGGACCGTCATGCACGAGGCCATCGCGAGCATGAGCCACATCACCGACCCGGCCTGCCTGCCCATCGGCCGCCTCTGGCGCTACCGCGTGAACGCCTCCGGCAAGGTCGAGGCCCACCAGCTCAACGCCCTCCCGCTCGAATGGCCCACCATCGACCTGCGCTGGTCCACCACGACCCACCGCCACGTCTACGGGGCCGCCGCCGGCAACGCGGCGGCGGGCCTGTTCATGACGGCGGTCGCGCGCTACGACACCGAGACCGGCGAGGCCGACGTCCACGACCACGGCCCCGACCACTTCGTCAGCGAGCCGATCTTCGTCCCTCGCACGCCCGACCGGCTCGACGACGACGGCTGGCTCATCGCCTACGAGGCCGATCTCACCGCCGACGCCACGAACATCGTCATCTACGACGCCCGCGCCGTCGCCGACGGTCCCGTGTGCACCCTCCCCGTCCCGGCCGGCCTCGGCCTCACCTTCCACGGGCAGTGGATCCAGCGGTCGGCCGGCCACCCGCCCACCGTCTGACGGACGATCGCGGCGCGGCGCCCCCGGCGGCCCGCCGCGCCGGACGCCCCACCCGACGGCGCCCGCCGTCGCGGACCAGCGACCAGAGGGGAAGCAGGACGCCCATGACCACCGAGCACGCCGCCGACGGGCGGCGGATCACCTCCTTCGAGCGCGACGGCCTGGTGTTCGACGTCGCCGACCGGGGACCGGTCGAGGGGGAGATCGTGGTGCTGCTGCACGGGTTCCCCCAGACGTCCGGCTCCTGGGACCTGCTCGCACCGGCGCTGCACGCCGCGGGCTACCGCACCCTGGCGCCCGACCAGCGCGGATACTCGCCCCGGGCGCGGCCGCGCGGCAGGTTCGCCTACCGCCTGTCCGCGCTCGCCGCCGACGTCCTCGCCCTCGTCAGGGCGGCCGGGGCCGGCGGCCGCAAGGTGCACGTCGTCGGGCACGACTGGGGCGCGACGGTCGCCTGGACGCTCGCCGCCACCCGGCCCGACGTGGTGGCCACCGTGACCGCGCTGTCGGTCCCGCATCCAGCGGCGTTCGTGCGGGCCCTGCTCACCAGCCGCCAGGTCCTGATGTCCTGGTACATGTTCCTCGTCCAGATCCCCTGGCTGCCCGAACTGCTCGTGCGCCAGGTGGTCCGGAGGGCGCGGTCGCGCATGGTCACCGGGCTGGTCGCCGGCGGCCTGCCCGAAGCGAGCGTCGCCAGGGACATCGGCCTGCTGGAGGACTCCGACGCGCTCACCCCCGTCCTCAACTGGTACCGGGCCATGCCTTTCAACCCGCCGGGGCGGCTCGCCCGGGTCACCGTGCCGACGCTGTACGTGTGGAGCGACGGCGACCCCGCGCTGAGCCGCACCGGCGCCGAGCTCACGCGCAGGTTCGTGACCGGCCCGTACACCTTCCACACGCTGACCGGCGTCGGGCATTGGATCCCGGAGCAGGCCGCCGACGAGGTGGCCGAACTCCTGCTCGACCATCTCGGCTCTGAAGAGACCTGAGCGCAGGAAACGGCATGGGCGGGCGGCCTCCGTTCCTCACCTGGACCCGCCCGCCTCCGGCGGCCCGTCCTGCGTCCGCGGCGACTGCGGCGGGGGAACGGGAAGCGGCAGGGCCAGGCCCGTCTTGACGGTGTCGAAGACGAGCAGGGTCTCGTAACGCCTGATGTTGTCGTCGGCCTTGAACAGGCGGTCGCCGAGCCGGCTGCACTCGCGCATGCTCCTCGCGGCGAGGACGACGACGTAGTCCCACGGCCCAGCGACCTTGTAGCACTGCTGGACCTGCGGGTGCGCCCGCATCCGTTCGGCGAAGACCTGGTGGTGCTCGAACGATTCGCGGTCCAGCGTCAGCAGGACCGTGGCCAGGACGGCGGGCCCGCACAGGTGGGGGTCGAGGACGGAGATCTGCCTGGTGATGAGGCCGTCCTTGCGGTAGCGGGCGATCCGCCGCTGGACGGCGCTCGGTGAGAGCCCGACCTGGTCGCCGAGGTCGTGCAGGGTGCGCCCGGAGTCCTGCTGGAGCAGGTCCAGCAGCAGGGCGTCGATCTCGTCCAGGCGGGGCGGCAGTGATGCGGGCACGCAAGATTATTGCGCCCTGGCGCGAAAATCCTCAATCGCTTCGATCGCCTGTTCGATTAGCGTCGACCGGGTCGGACCCCGAGGAAAGGCGACGCGCATGGACCTGGACGTGACACGGATCGAGAAGGCCGCGCAGGTGATCGACCCGGTGTTCCGCGACACCCCGCAGTACCTCGACGAGCAGTTGTGCCGGGCGCTGGGCGGCCGCGCGGTGACGGTGAAGCTGGAGACGGCCAACCCGGTGCGCAGCTTCAAGGGGCGGGGCGCCGACCTGATGCTGAGCACCCTCGCCCCCGGCACGCCGGTGGTGTGCGCCAGTTCGGGCAACTTCGGGCAGGCCGTCGCCTACGCGGGCCGGGCGCGCGGGATGCCGGTCGAGGTCTTCGTGCCCGAGTCGGTCAATCCCGGCAAGCGGGAGCGGATGGAGACCTTCGGCGCCCGGGTCGTCACCGCCGGGGCGGACGGCGCGGCGGCGCGGGCGGCCGCGGCGGCCCACGCCGAACGGAACCCGGACCGGGTCTACCTCCAGGACGGCCGCCAGGCGGCGATCGCCGAGGGCGCCGGAACGATCGGCGTCGAGCTGACCCGCGGCGCATCGGGCGGCCCGGCCTTCGACGCCGTCGTGCTCCCGGTCGGCGACGGCGCGCTGATCAACGGGGTGGCGTGCTGGCTGAAGGAGCACGCCCCCGGCACGCGGGTCGTGGGCGTCAACGCCGAAGGCGCCCCCTCGATGCGGGAGAGCCTGCGCGCCGGCCGCGCGGTCGGCGTCGAGCGCGTCGCCACCTTCGCCGACGGCATCGCGGTGCGCACCCCGCTCGACGCCTCGGTGCGCCGGGCCCGCGTCCTGGTGGACGAGATCGTCCTGGTGTCCGACGAGGCCATCGCCGACGCCGTGGAGCTGGCGGCGCGCACCCTCGGGATCGTCCTGGAGCCGGCGGGGGCGGCGGGCCTGGCGGCGATCGCCGAGGGCCTGGTCCCCGGCGACCGCCTGGCGACGGTGCTGACCGGCGCCAACCCGCGTCCCGAGCAGTTCCGGGAACTGGGGGCCCGCATGGCACGGCCGGTCCGGAACGCACCGTCTTCGTAGCCCGGCGAACCGGCCGCCCCGGCCCGCCGGCACACCACCGATCAACAGGACACGAGAATCCGAGGTACGACCGTGAGCACCGCTTCCACCCCGTCCTCCCGCCCCGACACCCCCGGAAGGGTCTGGTTCATCACCGGCAGCAGCAGCGGGCTGGGCCGCGCGCTGGCCCAGGCCGTGCTGGAGCGCGGCGAAACGCTGGTGGCCACCGCGCGCGACCGCTCCACCGTCGCCGACCTGACCGGCGAGGCCGGCGACCGGGCCCTGGCGCTGGACCTGGACGTCACCGACCCGGCCGCGGTCCGCCGGGCCGTGGACGCCGCGCTGGAGACCTTCGGCCGCATCGACGTGCTGGTCAACAACGCCGGCTACGCCCTGCGCGGCGCCCTCGAAGAGATCACCGACCGGGAGCTGCGGCACCAGTTCGACACCAACGTCTTCGGCGCCGTCGACGTGGTCCGCGCGGTCCTGCCGACCATGCGCGCCCGGCGGTCCGGGCACATCGTGCAGCTCTCCTCGATCAGCGGGGTGATCACCAAGCTGGGCAACACCGCCTACGCGGGCAGCAAGTTCGCCCTGGAAGGGCTGTCGGAGGGCCTGGCCGCCGAGGTCGCGCCCCTGGGCATCGGCGTCACCATCGTCGAACCGGGGCCGTTCCGCACCGACTTCGGCGGCCGCTCGGTCCGCTGGGCCGCCCCCATCGACGACTACCGGCCCGCCCAGGAGCCGGCCAGGGCCGACTTCCTGGCCCGGCACGGCGACGAACCCGGCGACCCGGCCCTTGCGGGCCGGGCCGTCATCGCCGCCCTGGACCTGGACGACCCGCCGCTGCGCCTCCCCCTCGGCGGCCCCGCCTTCGACCTCCTCCGCGACCGCCTGCGCGCCCGCCTCGACGAGCTGGACCGCCTCGAACCCCTCGGCCGCGACACCGACTTCCGCTGAGACGAGCGGCCGGCGGCCCCCGTCAGGGCAGCAGTCGCTTGTCGTAGGCGGTCGCCACCGCCGCGGCCCGGTCCTTGACGCCCAGCTTCGCGTAGATGTGCGTGAGATGGGTCTTGACCGTGGCCTCGCTGATGAACAGCTCGGCGGCGATCTCCCGGTTGCCGGTGCCGCGGGCGACCAGCCGCAGGACCTCCAGCTCGCGAATGCTCAGGGACTCGCTGCGGGGCTCGCGCACGCGGGAGACCAGGCGGGAGGCGATGGCCGGGGACAGCACCGTGCGGCCCTCGGCGGCGGCGCGCACCGCGGCGAACAGCTCGTCGCGCGGCGCGTCCTTCAGCAGGTAGCCGGTGGCGCCGGCCTCGATCGCCGGGATGGTGTCGGCGTCGGTGTCGTAGGTGGTGAGGACGAGCACCTTGCAGGGCAGGCCGCGGCGGGTGAGCTCGGTGATGGCCTCCACCCCGCCCCCGCCGGGCATCCGCAGGTCCATGAGGACGACGTCGGGGCGCAGCTCCTCGGCGAGGGCCACCGCCTCGCGGCCGTCGGCGGCCTCGGCCAGGACCTCGAACCCGGTGGTCGCGGCGAACATGCCGCGCAGGCCGTCCCGGACGACGGGGTGATCGTCGACGATCAGCAGGGTGATGTCAGCCATGGCGGATCAACGGTACGCGAGCGGACACGGCCGTGCCGCGGCCGGGTTCGGACTCGATCTCCAGGGTCCCGGCGACGCGCTCGGCGCGCTCGCGCATGGCGGTGAGGCCGAAGCCCCCGGAGGGGCGGTCGAAGCCGCGGCCGTCGTCGCGGATGTCGAGGGTCACCTCGTCGTCCATGTAGGAGAGGGTCACGCCTACGCGGTCCGCGTGCGCGTGGCGGACGGCGTTGGCGAGGGCCTCCTGGGCGATGCGCAGCAGGGCGGCCTCCAGTTCGTCGTGCAGGGGTTCGGTGGTGCCGGTGACGGTGAGGTGCGCCCTGCCGTCGGTGATCTTCTTGAGGGCCGTGGGCAGCGAGTCGTGCTCCAGGTGGGTGGGCGCGAGGTCCTGCACGGAGCGGCGGGCCTCGCGGAGGCTCTCGCGGGCGAGGTCGGTGGCGCGGCGGACGTGCTCGCTCTCCTCGGCGGCCTGGAGCTGGGTGATGATGCCCGCCAGCCCCTGCGCGATGGTGTCGTGGATCTCGGCGGCCAGGCGGCGGCGCTCGTCGCTGACGCCGGCTTCGCGGGCCTGGACGAGGAGCTGGGCCTGGAGGCCGGCGTTCTCGGCGAGGGCCTGCTCCAGGCGGGCGTTGGTCCGTTCGAGCTCGGCGATGGTCTCGGCCTGGACGCGGGCCTGCTCGGCCTCCCGGTCGGCGAGGCTGCCGAAGATGAGGACGAGTCCGGAGTTCAGGACGAGCAGGCCGCCGAAGGCGGCCACCTGGACGAGGCTCTCAGGCGGGAGGCCGCCCGCCTGAGAGCCGGACATGGTGACCGCCGTGATGAACAGCCCGGCCCTGGCCCAGCGGCCGTTCAGGTAGCGCTGGGCGTCGAAGTACCCCAGCACCGCGTAGACGCAGAGGAAGGGGTTCAGCCAGGACAGGACGAAGGCGAGGACGGTGCGGACCCAGAAGTAGATGGGGCCCGGGATCTTCTCGGTGAGGTGGAGGAGTTGGAGGGCCACCGCGGTGAGCAGGAGCGGCACCGCCGCCCGCTGCTCCACCGGCGACATGACGACGTTCCAGAGCCCCAGTGCCAGAAGGGACCCGAGGAGCAGGAGGCCGAACGGCCCCCAGCGGTAGAACCGTTCCCATTGCTCCTGAACCGTCGCCATAACAGTATGTTGTCCTATTCCCAGCGGAACCAGCGCGCGGCCGCGGCGATCAGGACCGCGGCCCAGGCGGCGGTGACACCGAGGTGCGTCCAGTCGGGCCAGCCGCCCTCGGCGGCCTGGTGGAGCGCCTGCGAGGCGGCGCTGAACGGGAAGTACTCGACGATGCGCCGCAGCAGGTCGGGCATGGCCTGCACGGGCAGCCAGACGCCCGCGAGGAACATCGCGGGGAAGAAGACGATCGAGCCGACCACGGTGGTCGCCTTGACGGTGGGCGACACCGCCGTGACCGCGGCGCCGAGCGCGAGCGCGCCGAGGGCGCCGAGCAGGAGCGCCAGCAGGTAGCCGGGCAGGTGGCCGGGCAGCGCCACGTCGAAGGCGATCCGGCCGACGGCGATGACCAGCAGCGCCGACAGCACGGCGGCCGCGAAGTGCAAAGCGATCTGCGCGGCCAGCAGTGAGACGGGCCGCACGGGCGTGGTGGACATGCGGCGCAGGATGCCGCGCTCGCGGTAGCCGGCCAGCACCGGCGGCAGCACCTGGATCCCGGCCATGATCATGGCGAGCAGCACGTTGACCGGCACGTACAGGTCGATGACCCGGTTCCCGCCGAGGTCGGGATCGGCTTCGCGGAACGAGGGGATCAGGCCGAGGATCGTCAGCAGCACGGTGGGGAAGGCGACGATCCAGAACAGGCTGAACGGCTCTCGGGTGAAGAGCCGGAACTCGGCCCTGAGCACGGCGGTGGAAGCGGACACGTCAGCTCTCCCGGTCTTCGGTGAGTTCGAGGAAGGCGTCGTCCAGCGTGGAGTCGGTGACCCGCAGCTGGTGGGCGGTGATCTGGTGGCGGGCGAGCAGCGAGATGACGGCGTTGACGGTCGTGTCGGAGCCGTGGATGGTGAGGCGGCCGTCGCGGTGCTCGAGCGTCGCGGCTTCGGGCAGGCCGGCCAGGTCCTCCTCGGCGAGGGGCCGGGAAGGGGAGAAGGAGATCACGGTGCCGCCGGCGCTGCGGCTGATCAGGCCCGCGGGGCTGTCGAGGGCGGCGACGCGGCCCTGCTTGAACACCGCGATCCGGTCGCAGAGCCGCTGCGCCTCCTCCATGAAGTGCGTGACCAGCAGGACGGTGACGCCGGTGTCGCGGACCTCCTCGATCAGCTTCCAGGTGTCGCGGCGGGCGCGCGGGTCCAGGCCGGTGGTCAGCTCGTCCAGGACGACGACCCGGGGGCGGCCGACCAGCGCGAGGGCGATGAACAGCCGCTGCTTCTGGCCGCCCGACAGCTTGCCGAAGCGGGTGGTGAGCTTGCCGGTGAGACCGAGGCGTTCGGCGAGCTCGCGCCAGTCGGCCGGGTTCGGATAGAAGGCGCTGTAGAGCTGGAGGGCCTCCTGCACGGTCAGCTTCTCCTGGAGCTCGCTCTCCTGGAGCTGGACGCCGAGGATCCCGGTGAGCTCGTCGCGGTCGGCGCGCGGGTCGAGGCCGGCGACGCGGACGGTGCCGGCGTCGGGCCGGCGCAGGCCCTCGACGCACTCGACGGTCGTGGTCTTGCCCGCGCCGTTCGGGCCGAGGATCCCGAAGATCTCCCCCTCCTCGACGGCGAACGCGACGTCGTCCACCACGGGGCGGCCGCCGTAGGCCTTGCGCAGGCCGGTGACTTCGATGATCGACATGCTTCGAGCATCGCCGCGGGCGGTGCCGGCGCGCATCGCCCGAGCCGCTCGACCTGGCATCAACCGATCGGCTGATGGCGCCCTACGACCCCTGTCGCGCGCGACGGCCGCGCGGAACACGCGGCACGCTCACCCGGGCCTCCGGCCGTGGAGGCGGAGGACCGGGAGTAAGGTGCGGCCAATGGAGCCGATGCCCACCGTCACCACCCTTGACGACCTGGTCAAACTGGTCGAGGAGGACGACCGGCTGTTCGTCCGGTGGTCCCGCGGGCCGCGCGCCGACGCCAGGGGACGCAGCCGCGACGACCTGACCGGGGTCGAGATGCCGGGCCTGTCGGCCAACCCCCTCGCGCTGGAGGACTGGTGGCCGCCGCGCCCGCTCGTGGTGTGGGTGGCCCGGCGCCTGTACGACTACTCGCACCTGGAGCGCGAGAAGGGCCCCGGCGTGCGGCCGTGGATCCTGGTGGGGGAGGAGGTCGGGCGCGGCCCCGACAACGAGCCGCTGGTGCGCTGCCTGTGGCCGGTCGCCTGGATCGACGAGGCCCTGCTGAAGGACGCCCGGGACGTCGTCGCCCGGCAGAAGGGCGGATGGGGCCCGCTGCGACGTCCCCGCACCTCGTGACCGGTCCGTTCGGGCGCTCCCTACACTCGGCTCATGATCAGACTGGGTTACCCCGTGATCGGCGTGGCCGACGTTCCCCGCGCCGTGGCCTTCTGGACCTCCGCACTGAACCTGGTGGCCTCCCCGGAGGGGGAGAGCCCGACCTGGAGAACGCTGGTGCACGCGGACGGATCGGGCCGGGCGCTCGGCCTCATGCGCAGTGACTCGCCCGCGCAGGAACGTCCGCGCATCCATCTGGACCTGCTGGTGGACACCACCGTCGAGCAGGAGGCCGAGGTCGAGCGCCTGATCGGGCTCGGGGCGACCAGGCTCGCCTGGGACCTGTACCCGCCGGACCCCGACTTCGTCGTCCTCGCCGATCCGGACGGCAACGCCTTCTGCGTCATCGACCTGAGCCGGGCTCCGTCCGGTTCTGCCTAATCTGCAACGGCTTGCCCTGGAGTAACGTCCAAGCCCCATGTCGCCGAAAATCGTTCTCCTGATGCTGGCCGGGGTCGTGGTGCTCGTCGCCGTCAACGTCTGGCCCGTCTACGAGACCTACACCTACGTGAAGGACGATCGCGCCACGGCCCGGATCGAGAGCTGCAGCAGGAACGGGCGCTCGAAGAGCTGCAAGGTCACCTGGCGGACTCCGGACGGTCGCCACGGCACCGCTTCCACCTCCACGGGCAGCCGGGGCCAGGAGATCCCCGTCCGGCTCACGCCCCGCGGCGGAGTCCGCCGGGTCGATGAGTACTTCTTCCTGGTGGGCTACATCTTCCCGCTGACCGCGCTGGGAACGATCGGCGGAATCGTCGTGGGCATGAGGCGGCTCGGGCACCGGGCGCGCCGGCTCGCGGAGGAACTCCTGAAGGCCGGGCGGGGGACGGTCCTGCGCGTCCAGGACGACCTCGTCCTGCGCAAGGACGGCGAGCCGGTGATGCGGTCGCGCTGGTCGGAGCGACCGGCCCGGCACCGTCCCGAGGAGCTGCCCGAGCGGCTGGCGCTGAAGGAGGGCGGCAGGCCCACCAGGGCCCCGCGCGGCGACCGCGAGTTCATGACCGTCGCCGACGCCGCGGGCACGCCGCTCTTCGTTGCGCACCGGCGCGGTGGCCAGGGCCGCGCCGCCGACCTGTGCGTGCTCGCCCCCGACGGCTCGGCACGAGCGGTGCTCCAGCGGCCGTCCGGCGACGTGCCCGGAGGACGGATCGTGGACGTGACCGGCCGCTTCGTCGGCTCCCTGGTCGCCGAGTCGAGGTCATCGGTGTGGGCGTTCAGCGTCAAGGACGAGAACGGCGTCCGGGCGGGCGCCCTGGCCCGGAACGGGAGCCGCGACTGGGTGCTGCAACTGGACGACGACACTCCCCAGATCCTGCGCGACACCGCGCTCGCCGCCGTCCTGGACTTCTCCTGGCTCCGCTCCATGCAGTGATGAGGCGGAACCCTGACCGGTTGTGGGCGTTTGCGCCCACCGACCGGCAGAGCGGGCGAACGAGGCCAAGAATGTTGCCATGGCGACGCGAAGGGACGACGGCGGCGTGTCCACAGACGCTGAGAGGAAGCGATGAACGCACGGGGCGCACCGCGGGCCGAACCGCTGCGGATCCTGTACCTGACGGCGTCCTCCCGCGGCGACCTGCGGGTGGACGAGGAGATCCGGCGGGTGAAGGCCGGGGTGCGGGCGGCCACGCACCGGGACCTGGTGCGGATCGAGCACCTTCCGGCCGCCACCGCCACTGACCTGCTGGACGGCCTGACCCGCTTCGTCCCGCACGTCGTCCACTTCTCCGGGCACGCGGGGCGGGAGGTGCTGGTGTTCGACACCGGCGGTGACGCCCACGGCGCCGGGCGGCCGGTGCGGGCCTCGGCGTTCGTGCGGGCCTTGCAAGCGGTGGACGTCCCGCCGGAGCTGGTGGTGCTGAACGCGTGCAGGACCCGGGCGCAGCTGGCGGAGCTGGTCAAGGTGGTGCCGCTGGCGGTCGGGATGAGCGAGGGCGTCCAGAACACCGATGCGATGGTGTTCGCGGCGCGGTTCTACGCCGCCCTCACCGAGGGCCAGTCGGTACGGGGCGCCTACCGGGTGGCCAAGGTCCAGATGGAGCTGATCGGTCTGCCCGACGCCGACCTGCCCGTTCTGGAGCACGCCCCGGACGTCGACCCGGCGGCCGTGAAGCTGGTCCTGCCCGCTCCCGCCGGCACGGGGGAGGCCGGGCGGGGCGGCGGAACGGTCAACACCATCACCGGCGGCTCCCACCAGGGTCCGATCATCATGGGCCGCGACATCAGGTTCTCCGGCCCGTCACCGGAGGGAACGGACTGACGACGGTCGCCGCGAGGACGGATCAGCGAAAGTCCGCTCCGCCGGGATCATCCGGGCTCCTTGCGCGCCAGCACGCGGTAGGCGTTGCTCGGACCTGGGACAAACGGTACGAGTGCGTGGTCCAACAGCACGGTCACGGGCATGAGCAACGCCACCAGTGGCAGTGCGCAAACCCGGCGCAGTCGGCCGGCGACGGTCGGCGGGCCGGGGGCCCAGGGGCGCGAGGGCGGTGGGGCGAAGCGGGGGAGCAGGGTCGCGGCCGCGCTGGTCAGTTCATGGGGGATGGCGGCTTGGCGTCGTTGGCGTGCGATGACGTGCAGGCCTCGTGCGGTGAGCGCTTGCTCCAGGTTGCCGATCGGGATCATGTGGAGGTGCTGGGGCTGGAACCAGCCCGTCCAGTGGCGGCCCAGCACCCGAGCGGTGCGACATTCGGGGTCGGGCAGTTCGATCAGCAGGTGGCCGCCGGGTTCCAGGACCTTGGCGGCGGCGTCGAGTTCGGCGAAGGGATCGGGGGTGTGTTCGAGGTAGTGGTGCATGCTGATGACGTCGTAGCGGCCGGCCAGATCCGCGACCCGCTCGGTGAACCAGCCCTGGCGGCCGTGGCGCAGCCACCCGCGTCGCTGCGCCTCCCGGACGCCGTCGCCGATGTCGAGCCCGTCGAAGATGGTGTGGGGCAGGGTGGTGGCGGCCATGCGGCAGAAGTGGCCGTGGCCGGTTCCCACGTCCAGCCAAGTGCGCGGGGTGAGATGTTCCTTGACCATCTCGGCGCGGGCCAGGTGGAACTCGCGTTTGGACAGCAGCCATTCGGCGGAGTCGTATCCCAGGCCGTCGTAGGCGTCGCGGTAGTAGAAGTCCAGCCCGGCCTGGGTGAGGCGGGGGTTCTGGAAGATGTGCCCGCAGTCGCGGCAGCGTTCCAGGGTGAAGGTGCCGGGCTTGGCCTGGAGCATGTCGCCGGTCCGCAGGCGCGGTGCAAGGGAGGTGGACCCGCACCAGGGACAGTCGTCGCGCCGGGGGCCCAGGAAGTGGGCGACGCCTTGGGCGGTTTCTGCGCGGTAGTGGTCGGCGGCCTCCCGCTCGCGGCGGGCGCGCCGCTCTTCCCAGGCTGAGGGTTTGTCGGTGAGGGTTCGCCACCAGGTCCAGGGTGTGCGCACCGGTCGCAGGAGCGCGGACCGGTGCAGGTCGCGGGGCCTCAGCGGCGACCTGGCGAAGACCAGGTAGGGGACGGCGCAGTAGGCGGTGAGGGCGAGCAGTCCCCAGCGCGGGTCGGCGGCCAGGCAGGCGAGCACCGCCAGCCAGCCGATCACCGAAGGTGCGGTGGACAGGCCCACGGGGCTGCCGAGCCCGCGCAGCCAGGCGCGCCGTCCCTGCCAGGCGGGGGCGCGCGGCGTGGTCGGGCACGGCACGACGGCCAGGTCGGCTGCGAACCCGGCCGGCAGAGGCCGCGCGTACTGGCGAAGCCGTATCGTGATCGAGGCGTGGTCGCCGTGCTCATAGGCTCCGGCTTTCAGCCCCGCCCGCTCCAGCAGCTCGGTTTGCACGAGGGTGGCGAACCCGGCTCCGCAACCCCGTTGGGTCGCCCGGGTGCGGTAGGTCGCCGGGTCGAAGGAGCGGGCCAGGTCCAAGGCGCGTTCACAGGGCAGGTCGACCGGCACCAGATCCAGGACCTGAAGGCCGCGCTCACGCGCGTGAACGATCGCGGACCGGCGCACCTCGTCGGGCAACCGCGCGCCTTCGGCCAGCAGCACCTGGTAGCCGGACGGGCCGTCGCCCTCCGGCGCGGGCGCGTCCGGGGGACCGGCGGGACCGATCGCGCCGAGCCCCGCCAACCGGCGCCGTGACCCCACCGCGTTGACCACCAGGCCCGCGCCGACCAACAGCGCTGTCTCCAGAATGACGATCTCCGTTTCTCTGCGGGACGCGGCCCGGTCGCGGTCCGCCCGCAACGCGGAGTCCGCAGAGGCGGATCGCAGCGATCACCAGCGGGAGTCGGGGTCGGACCCGGCATGCCCTTCGGTCATCAGGCGCTCGAACGTGCGCTGCAGCGACGCGGAGTCGTTCAGATGAGGAAAGTCAGTGCTGGCGGGCACGTCAACGCCAAGGAACCTACACAACGGCTCCCAGCCCTGCCGAACATCGAACACCAGCAAGCGTTTCTCCTCGATACCCCGGCAAACCGCCCGCACGTGGCGGCGGTAGGCGGCCACGGCCGCGTCCTCGTCGAGAAGTCCACCGGACGAAGGGCGCCAGCCGTCGCCGAATATCGCGCTTCCCCTGCGCCGCAGGAGCGGGTCCAGCCGCTCGCGGGCGGCCAGCATCGGGCGCACGTGCTCGGGGACCTGGCGGCCGTCCGCCGTCGGCGACGGGATCCGCCGGAAACTCTCGTACCACTGGTGCGGGTCGCGTACCGTCAGGACGACCTTGGCCTGCGGATACGCGTGCGCCAGTTCGCGCCAGAACAGGCCGGCCGGCCAGTCCTGGCACGACCGGTAGCCTGCCAGCACCTGGCTCCAGTCCACCGGTCCGCCCGCGTCGGCCCGCACCCATCGATCGGCGTGGTCGGGATGGGCATAGAACTCGACCATGTGGTAGCACGGTCCCAGCCCGAGGTGCTCCAGCGCCGCCTTCATCGACATGGTGCCCGTCCGCGGCAGTCCGGCACCGATGACCTGCAACACGTCGACCGCCCTCTTTCCCGTGTTGATCCTTTGACGTGTCGCGTCCCTGCCCCGGATTCGTTCGGCGGCATCCCATGAGCCGGTCGATTTCCCGCACGGGTGCGAGAAGTTCGACCGAGCGACGCTCCCAGGCCCCCCGGGCCTTCTGCGATCGCAGTGGCGTGAAGGCCCGGCTCAGGCGTCCAGTTGCGCGCGGATGAGCCTGTCGATCCGCCGCCATGCCGGGGAGGCGGCGTTCACCGTGCCCTGGATGAGGGCGGGGATCTCGGAGGCGGCGTCCAGGCCCGGCCGTTCGGCCGATCCGTAGCGTTGCCGGGTCGCCTCGATGATCCGGCGCGCCAGGTCGTCGATGCGGGGATCGTCGGGATCGAGGTCGTGGGCGTCGTCATAGTCGAGGAAGAGCCGTCGCAGCGCGGGGTCGGCCAGGATCTCGGCCTGGTCGTGGAAGAGTGCGCCCGCCTGGTCCGGGTGAGTGGCGAACACGAGGATCCACAGATCGCGTTGCAGGTCCGTCCATCGCGGGGTGAAGCCCCAGCGGGCCAGGCGTTCGAGGTGGGCGACGATCTCGTCGGGCAGGGGCACCAGCCGTCCGGCGGCGAGCCGGCGCAGGCGCTCCTGCGTCGCCCGCAGGCCGCGGATGCGGGCGGTGAGCCCGTCGTCGATCTCGCTCAGCGCCCGCCCGAACTCTTCGCCGGTCGCCGCCCGCAGGTCCCTGATGCGGGCGAGGGGGACGCCGGCCTCGGCGAGGGTGCGGATCTTGATCAGCTCGACGGCGTCCGCGGCGCCGTACCGCCGGTAGCCGGAGCGGTCGCGGCCGGGCTCGGGCAGCAGGCCCTTGTCGTGGTAGACGCGGATGGTCTTGGTCGACACCCCGATGTACCCGGCCAGCCGTCCGATGGTGATCATCCGCCCATGGTCCCACTTGACCTTTCCCCAGGGGCAGGGTCGCACCATGGCGCCATGGCGAACACGAACATCGACCGGGAGACGCTGCGCGAGCTGGCCGACGAGGGCAACGAGGCGGCCCTGGACCGGTTGGCCGACCTCGCCGACGCGGCCGGCGACCCTGAGGCGCTGAGCGGGCTGCTGGACGAGGGGTCCATGCGGGCCGGGCTCCTGCTCACCCGGCGCGCGGTCGCTTCCGGCGACCTGCGCGCGCTGCAACGGATCTCCGACGCCGGGTACGACGGCGCCGGTGTCGAGCTGAACCGGCTGCTGGAGCCGCCGGCCGATGCGGAGGGGGGCGACTGAGCGACGCCGTCGACGCGCAAGGCGCCCCTCCGGTGCGGCCGGCAGGGGCGCCTTCGCGCCGCGTCGGTGGTCAGGCGCTGACCGCCTTCTTGTAGAGGCGCGTCGCCAGTGGGACGAACACGATCAGCATGACGGCGATCCAGAGGAGCGACGCCGGGACGGCGTGCCGGAGCGGCCAGGCGTCCGAGGTCTCCATCGCGGTGCTGGTGTTGCCGAACAGTTCGCGCGCGGCCTGGGTGAAGGTGGAGACGGGGTTCCATTCGGCGACGACGCGGACCGGCGCGGGCAGCCGGGAGCTGTCCAGGAAGGCGTTGGAGACGAACATCATCGGGAGCGAGACCATCGTGGCGATGTTGTTGAAGCTCTCCGGGGTGCGCAGGGCCAGCGCGACGGTCGCGGTGAACCAGGAGAACGCGTAGGCGAACAGCAGCAGCAGCCCGAAGCCGAGGGCGGCCTCCAGCGGCGAGGTGTGCACCCGCCAGCCGACGATCAGTCCCATCACCGCCATGACGGCCAGGCTGGCGAGGTTCATCAGCAGGTCGCTGAGGGTCTGGCCGGTCAGCACCGCCGACGGGGCCATGGGCAGCGAGCGGAACCGGTCGAAGATGCCCTTCTGCAGGTCCAGCGTCAGCGTGTACCCGGTGATCTGCGCGCCGGTGATGACGGCCTGGGTGAAGATGCCGGGGAGCAGGAACTCCTTGTAGGACATGCCGGGGACGTCGATGACGCTGCCGAAGACGTAGGCGAACAGCAGCACGAGCACGATCGGCAGCATGATGACGCTGCCCAGCAGATCCGGCGACCGCCTGATCTTCAAGGTGTTGCGCTTGGCGATGGTCCAGCCGTCGGCCAGGGGCATGGTGAGCGCGTTCATCGGGCGGCCTCCTGGACCTTCTCGTCGGCGCCGGGCGCCTGGTGCCCGGTGAGGGTGAGGTAGACGTCGTCGAGGGTGGGGCGGCGCAGCCCGGCGTCCCGCACCCGGACGCCCTCGGCGGCCAGGCGTCCGAGGACCTCGCGCAGCGTCTCCGGCCCGTCGGTGACCGGGACGGTGATGCGCAGCGCCTCCGGCGCCGTCCGCATGGCGCCGACCGCGGCCCAGGCCAGGATCTCCCGGGCGGTGTCCAGTTCGGCGGCGTCGGTCACGGTCAGCTCGATGCGGTTGCCGCCGACCCGGTCCTTCAGCTCGTCGGGGGTGCCGCGGGCGATGGCGCGGCCGTGGTCCACCACCATGATCTGGTCGGCGAGCC
This sequence comes from Spirillospora sp. CA-253888, assembly GCA_050936435.1. Taxonomy (GTDB): domain Bacteria; phylum Actinomycetota; class Actinomycetes; order Streptosporangiales; family Streptosporangiaceae; genus Spirillospora. Next base: position 952,615 of record JBNJMT010000002.1, on the reverse strand, counting down.
GGTCGGCCTCCTCCATGTACTGGGTGGTCAGCAGCAGTGTGCTGCCGCCCCCGACGAGTTCGGAGATCGTGTCCCACAGCGCGGCGCGGGCGCGGGGGTCCAGGCCGGTGGTGGGTTCGTCCAGGAACAGCACCGGCGGGTCGGCGACCAGGGCGCCGGCGAGGTCGATGCGGCGGCGCATGCCGCCGGAGTAGCCCTTCACCGGGCGGTCGGCCGCGTCGGTGAGGTCGAAGCGCTCCAGCAGTTCGCGGGCGCGGGCCTTGCTGCGCTTGGCGCCCAGGTGGTAGAGCCGCCCCACCATCTCCAGGTTCTCGGCGCCGGTGAGGTGCTCGTCGACGGCGGCGTACTGGCCGGACAGGCCGATGAAGGAGCGCAGCCGCCGGGCGTCGCGGACGACGTCGCATCCGGCGACGGTGGCGCGGCCGCCGTCGGGCCGCAGCAGCGTGGTCAGCACCCGCACCGTGGTGGTCTTGCCCGCGCCGTTCGGACCGAGCAGGGCCAGCACCGTCCCTTGCGGGACCGAGAAGCTCAGCTCGTCCAGGGCGGTCAGCCCGCCGTACCTCTTGACCAGCCCTTCGGCTGTGATCGCGTCGCTCATGGGGGGTTCCTCGCCGGGGTTCGCAGGGTCAGGACCGGTGGACGTCGATGTCGCCGTAGTTGGTGTGCGCGTGCACCTCGACGACGGTGTCGGTGGTGGCGGGGCTCTCGGCGGAGTCCAGGACGTTGCGCACCACGCCGTTCTTGGAGTGCAGGTCGAGCCAGGCGGCCGTGCCCTCGGCGATGCCGACGTCGACCTTGCCGGAGCCGTTCTCCAGATGGAGGGAGCCGCTCACCGCCGCGCCGATCCGGATCCGGCCGTGCGCGCTCTTGGCGGAGACGCCGGCCAGCGCGCGGTCGATGGTGATGTCGCCGGTGGCGGTCTTCAGCTGCAGGTCGCCGGTCGCCTCGCCGAGGAGGATGGCGCCGGTGGAGTTCTTCACCGTGCCGGGGCCGTCGATGGTCCCGAGCCGGATCGTCCCGACGGAGGCGGTCGCCTCGGCGGGGCCGTTCACCCGCTCCACCGAGATGTCGCCGTTGGACGCCCTGGCCTCCAGCGCGCCGGTCTCGGCCAGGTGCAGATCGCCGTTCGCGCTGCGCAGGACGGTCCCGCCGAGCGTTCCGGTGGCGATGAGGTCGGTGGCGACATCGGCCTCAAGGCGGGACCCGGCGGGCAGGTCGACGGTCACGTCGATGGAGCCGCGCCAGGAGCGCAGGTACGCCAGGCCCTTGGGCCTGGGGCCCTTGACCAGGAGCCGCCCGCCGGAGAACTCGACGGCCGTCCGCTCGGCGGCCTGCACGCTCGCCTCGGCGGACGGGTCGCTCGGGCGCACCTCCACCACGGTGTCGGCGCGGTCGCTCGCGCGGACGCGGACGCGGCCGAGGTAGACGTCGATCTCGGCGGTGATCGGTTCGGGCGTGTCGAAAGCGGGCATGGCGGAGCCCTCCTCGTGGGGCGGTCGGGACATCCCGGTCGCGGGGCCGGGCGATGAGCGGTGGCGGGCGCCGCTAACGCACCCAGCCGGAGTAGCTGCGCCCGTTGGGGGGCCGGTGCGGCCGGTCGGCGGGGCCGCTCCCGGTGCCGGGCCTGAGCGCGGCGGAGATGGCGCGGACCAGCCAGGCGTTGACCGAGATCTCCTGCCTGCCGGCCGCCTCCTCCACGCGCAGCTTGAGGTGGTCGGGCAGTCGCAGGGTCACCCGTGCGGTGCCGCCTTCGTCGGCCGGCGGCGGGGCCTCCCAGGCGACCTCCGCCCCGCGGTCGGCCGCGCCTTGCGGGGACGGCCCCGGCTGCGGTGGCGTCACCACGAACGCGGGGTCGCCGCCGCGCAGCCGCACGTCGACCGAACCCGGCGCGAGGTCACGGGTGATCTCGTCCGCCGCGGCCGACAGCGCTTCCAGCAGGGTGAGCCTGGCGGCCGACTCCAGGGCGCCGGTGAGGCGTTCGGCCAGCGCGCGGGCGTCCGGTCCGCCCGTCTCGGCGGCGAGGGCGACCTCGCGGCGGAGGCCGTCGACGTACGGCGTCAGGTCCATGACTCCAATATGACGCCATAACGACGTCACGTCAAGCAGTGATGGTGCCATCTGGTGTTGAGATGACGCCATATGGCGCCACGATCACCTCACCCGGACCGTCCCCAAAGCTTGGGAAGAGAGGGCCCCGGTTCTGCCGCGACGGCTGGCCTAACCGCATCCGCGCAGTTCAGTGGCAGTGTGGCCGGGCCGTCGGCGACTTCGGCCCACGCGTTCCGACAGTGGCGGCGCCGAAGTGACGCCGCTGCCCGTGGCCGAAGGATCGGCCGCTCTTAGGACCGTGCAGGCCACGCGTGTATTGAGAGGGCGCCATGCTCTGATGAGCCTGATGAGCTCGGCTTCCGTGGCGTCGAGAACGGCTCTGTGCGCCGCGATGATGCGGCTCCCGACCGTCCCGGTCTCACCACGCTCGCCGATCGGCGGTGGCGGGCGACGCGTCCACCACGCCCGCCCTCAAAGAACCGGGCTCTGCTGGGAGTCGGGCGGTTCCCTAACGGGATTCAAGCTCCACCGAGAAGCTCGCACGGTCGGCAGGCGGCAGCCACTGACGGTCGGCGTCGAACGGCCGGAAGGCGCCCTCGACGAAGCGGACGAGCCGGGCCAGCACCGGATGGCGGTTCTGCCGGTGGTAGATCAGCGAACACGGATAAACGGGCGCGGGATCGACCAGCGGGATCTGGACGGTCCGCGGACGGCCGGGCAGGCGGCACCACTCGCCCACGAGCCCGACGTGCTCTCCCGAGGCGATCCTCTCCACGAAGTACTCCCAGCCGAAGTCGGGGCCGGAGGAGTCGATCCGGAAGTCGAAGGCGTCGCCCAGCAGGTCCCAGAAATGGGCCCACTCGCTGCCGGCGGCGTTGCCGGGCATCCACACGGTCGTTCCGGCCAGCCGCGCCGTCTCCACCTGGTGCAGGCCGGCCCAGGGGTGGTCGCGCCCCACCAGCAGGTGCGCCTGCTCAAGGTAGGCCGGCACGGACACCAGGTCGCCCTCCAGGGGCTCGCCGACCCGGGCGAAGGCGGCGTCGGCGGACCCGCGGGCGAGGGTGCCGCGCGCGGACCTGAACCCGTTGGAGGTGATGATGTCGACCTCCGCGTCCTCGGCGGTCCGGTGGAAGGCGCGGATCACGTCGATGGAGGCCAGGCGGGTGTCCAGGACGTCGACGCGCAGTGACCGCCGCCGGCCGTGCAGCATCTCCAGCGCCTGGTCGGCGATGCCGACGAGCGCCCGCGCGTGGTGCAGGAACGCCTCGCCGTCCTGGGTGGGCTCGGCCCCGGTGCGCGTGCGGGACAGCAGCCGCACGCCGAGGTCGGACTCCAGCTTGGCGATCCGCTTGGAGACGGCCTGCTGCGTGACGCCGAGCGTGACGGCGGCCTCGCTGAAGTAGCGGTCCTCGACGACGGCGACGAAGGCCCGGACCGCGGCGAGGTCCAGGTCGGCCGGTTGGACAACCACTGGTTGTGGCTCTCCGGTGTGTCGATTGTTGGACACCCCACCCCGCTCTCGGATCGAATGCTCGGATTCGCGACCGACCCTACAACCAGAGAGTGTGGTTTCCAGTGGGATCCTTCGTGCATCTCCACGTGCACACCGAGTACAGCATGCTCGACGGGGCAGCCAAGGTCGGCCCGCTGATGGACGAGGTGTCCCGGTTGGGGATGCCGGCCGTGGCGATGAGCGACCACGGCAACGTGCACGGGGCCTACGAGTTCCACCGTTCGGCGCGCGAGGCGGGGATCAAGCCGGTCATCGGCATCGAGAGCTATATCGCCCCCGCCTCCCGGCACCACCGCAAGCCGGTGTTCTACAGCGACGACCTGTCGCTGCGCCGGTCCGACGACGCCACCGGCGAGGGCGGCGACGTCTCGGGCCGCGGCCTCTACACGCACATGACGATGTGGGCCGCCGACGCCGAGGGCCTGCGGAACCTCTTCCGCCTGCAGTCCCGGGCCTGGCTGGAAGGGCACGTCCAGAAGTACCCGCGCATGGACGACGAACTGCTCGCCGAGCACGGCCGGGGCGTCATCGCCACGACCGGCTGCCCGTCCGGGGAGGTCCAGACCAGGCTCAGGCTCGGCCAGTACGGGAAGGCGCGGGAGGCCGCCGCCCGCTACCGCGACATCTTCGGCGAGGGCAACTACTTCCTGGAGCTGATGGACCACGGCCTCGCCATCGAGCGCCGGGTCCGCGAGGAACTCCTGAAGCTGGGCAGGGAGCTCGGCCTCCCGCCCCTGGCCACCAACGACTCCCACTACGTCACCGAGAGCCAGGCCCAGGCGCACGACGCGCTGCTGTGCGTCGGCACGGGCAAGCGGCTCGCCGACGCCGACCGGTTCCGCTTCAGCGGCAGCGGATACCACGTCAAGCCCGCCGAGGAGATGCGCGCGCTGTGGGACGGCGAGGTCCCAGGCGCGTGCGACAACACCCTCCTGATCGCCGAACGCGTCGGGGACTACGGCGAGGTGTTCGCCCACCGGGACCTGACGCCGCGCTTCCCCGTGCCCGAAGGCGAGACCGAGTCCAGCTGGCTGCGCAAGCAGACCCTCGACGGCGCGCGCCACCGCTACGACGGCCACCCGTCCCGGGAAGTGCTGGAGCGCATCGACTACGAGCTGTCGGTCATCGACTCCATGGGCTTTCCCGGCTACTTCCTGGTGGTCGCCGACATCTGCCGGTACGCCCGCGAGCACGGCATCGGCCTGGGGCCCGGCCGCGGCTCGGCCACCGGCTCCATGGTCGCCTACTGCACGGGCATCACCCAGCTCGACCCGATCGAGCAGAAGCTGATCTTCGAGCGCTTCCTCAACCCCGAGCGCATCACCATGCCGGACGTCGACCTCGACTTCGACGACCGGCGGCGCGACGAGATGATCGACTACGTCACCCGCACCTACGGCGCGGACCGGGTCTGCCAGATCGTCACCTTCGGCACCATCAAGGCCAAGGCCGCCGTCAAGGACGCCTGCCGGGTGCTGGGCCTGCCCTACGCCCTGGGGGACCGCATCACCAAGGCGTTCCCCGCGGCGGTCGGCGGCAAGGAGATCCCGCTCGCCGCCATCCACGACGACCGCCACCCCCGGCACGGCGAGGCGGCCGAGCTCCGCCGCATGTACGAGCAGGAGCCCGACGTCAGGCAGGTGGTCGACACCGCGGCCGGCATCGAGGGCCTCACCCGGGGCACCGGCGTGCACGCCGCGGGCGTGATCCTGTCCTCCGAGCCCCTGCTCGACGTCATCCCGCTGGTCAGGCCCAAGGCCGACGGTCCGGTCGTCACCGGCTTCCCGTTCACCCAGGCCGAGGACATGGGCCTGCTCAAGATGGACTTCCTCGGCCTGCGCAACCTCACCGTCATCGGCGACGCGATCGCCAACGTCCGCGCCAACAAGGGCGTCGAGATCGACGTCCTCGACGTCCCGCTCGACGACGCCAGGACCTACGAGCTGCTCGCGCGCGGCGACACGCTCGGGGTGTTCCAGCTGGACGGCGGCGGGATGCGGACGCTGCTGAAGCTGATGCGCCCCACCGAGTTCACCGACATCACGGCCGTGTCCGCGCTGTACCGGCCCGGACCGATGGAGATGAACGCCCACACCAACTACGCCCTGCGCAAGACCGGCAAGCAGCGCGTCGAGCCGATCCACCCCGAACTGGGGGAGGCGCTGGAGCCCATCCTGGGCGACACCTACCACCTGGTCGTCTTCCAGGAGCAGGTCATGGCCATCGCCCAGCAGCTCGCCGGGTACTCCCTGGGCGCCGCCGACATGCTGCGCCGGGCCATGGGTAAGAAGAAGAAGGAGGTCCTGGACGCCGAATGGGACAGGTTCTCCGCCGGGATGCGGAGCGGCGGCTTCTCCGACGAGGCGACCAGAGCGGTCTGGGACGTCCTGGTCCCCTTCAGCGGCTACGGGTTCAACAAGTCGCACACCGCCGGCTACGGCCTGGTCTCCTACTGGACCGCCTACCTCAAGGCCAACCACCCCTGCGAGTACCTGGCCGCGCTGCTGACCTCCGTCGGCGACGACAAGGACAAGATGGCCGTCTACCTGTCGGACTGCCGGCGCCTGGGCATCAAGGTGCTGCCTCCCGACCTCAACGCCAGCAGGCTCGACTTCACCGCGGTCGGCGCCGACATCCGCTTCGGCCTGGGCGCGGTGCGCAACGTCGGGGCCAACGTCGTGGACGCGATCGTCACCACCCGGGAGGCCAAGGGCCGCTACACCGACTTCAACGACTTCCTCACCAAGGTCCCGCCCGTCGTCTGCAACAAGCGCGTCATCGAGTCGCTGGCCAGGGCGGGCGCCTTCGACGCCCTGGGGCACCACCGCAAGGCCCTGGTCGCGGTGCACGAGCAGGCCGTCGACGCGGTCATCGACGTCAAGCGCAACGAGGCCCGCGGCCAGGACTCGCTGTTCGGCGCGCCGGACCGGACCAGCGCCTTCTCGACCGCCGTCCCGCAGGGGGAGTGGGACAAGGCCACCCTGCTCGCCTTCGAACGCGAGATGCTCGGCCTGTACGTCTCCGGCCACCCGCTCGACGGCGCCGAGCACGTCCTGGAGGCCAACCGGGACACCACCATCGCCGGCCTGCTCGCCTCCGGGCGGCGGGACGGGACGGTCCGCGTGAGCGGCATCGTCTCCGGCCTGCAGCGCAAGGTCACCAAGCAGGGGAGGACGTGGGCGATCGTCACCCTCGAGGACCACGACGCCGCGGTGGAGTGCCTGGTCTTCCCCAATGCCTACGCGCTGCACGGCGAGGTCCTGGCCGAGGACCGCGTGCTCCGCGTGCAGGGGCGGGTCAACGTGCGCGACGAGACGCTGAGCGTCTACGCCGAGGAGCTCGCCCTCCTCGACACCACCCGGGCGGACACCGCGCCCCCGGTGGTGATCTCGCTCTGGGAAGGCCGGTTGAACCTGCGGCTCGTCCGGGAGTTTCGGCAGATCCTGACCGCCCACCCCGGCAACGCACCCGTGCATGTGCACCTGCACCGGTCCGAGACCAAGAGCGTGCTGCTGGACCTCCGGCCCTACCGCGTCACTCCGGGCCCGGCGTTCTACGGCGACGTCAAAGCGCTGTTCGGCGCTGGCGCGATCGGCCGAGCGTGACCGGCGAGTCGCCGTTCGACGACGAGAACGCACGGGTCGGACTGCCGCCGGAGCAGGGCGGGCACCATGTCGAGGTGACCTCTTCCCACCCTCCGCCGATCGCCGCCGACGAGCACGGCAACGCCCTGGTCGCCTTCGTTCCGGGAGCGGAGGACGAGCCGCCCGGCGATGCGCCCCTGCTCATCGCGCTGGTGGCCCTGTGGCACGGTGATCGCGTGCTGATGGCCTTCAACCGGTTCCGGCGGGCCTGGGAGCTGCCGGGCGGAATGATCGACCCCGGCGAGACCTCTCGCCAGGCGGCCGTGCGCGAGCTGCGGGAAGAGACCGGCCACACGCCCGACGGACGGCTCGGCTTCGTCGGATTCGCCGGCTTCGTCCTGGCGCCCGACCGGCGTGCGGAATACGGAGCCCTGTTCACCGGACGGGCCGCCGACGCCTCGCAGGCGTTTCACCCCAATGATGAGATCGCGGCCATCCGCTGGTGGGACCGCCAAGAGCCCTTGCCGGGGCGACTGCAGTCGCTGGACGCCCGCCTCGCGGAGCTCAGCCGCGGTTGAGGACCGGGTCCGGCGCGGGCGGCGGTCGCTACTGCTTGAGGAACTCCGTCGCCCGGCGCCAGGTGTCGGGCAGGTCGGGATCGTCCACGGTCCAGGTGGTCGCCCGGACCGTCCCGCGGTCGCGGAACTCGCGCATGATCTGCACGTGGACGGGCAGCTTGACGAAGTCCCGCATGGCCTGAGGGCTCTTCCACAGGGAGACCGAGCCGGTTCTGCGCCGCAGGGGCTCCATCCAGAGCCAGTGTCCGACGGCGCCCTCCAGCGTCGGCCACAGGCGTGACAGCTCCCTGCCCGCCCGGTAGATCCTCGGCATGTCCTGGACGTGGTCGATGGTGAAGGCGGTGACGCTGACGAGCACGGGCCCGTCGACGCCGGCCGGTCCCGGCGTCCAGGCGGTCTTCAGCACGGTTCAGTCCTCCGGGAGAACGGCGGGATCGGTGGCCAGGCCGCGCAGCCGTTCCAGGACGGCGCGGCGGGCGCGGGTGTGGGTGCTCTCGTGGCCGACGAGCCTGGAATGGACGACCGCCGATTCGCCCAGCGCGTCGATCTCGTAGGCGAGCTGCCCGCCGTCCAGGTCGCCGGGAAGCTCGCCCAGGGCGACCGCCTCGTCGATGAGCGACCGGATGAACGCCAGCCAGTCGTTGAGCGACTCGACCAGCCTGGCGCGCACGGCGCCGGGCCGGTCGTCGAACTCGGTCTGGGCGGCGAGGAAGAAACATCCTCCCGGCAGCGCGCCGCTCGCGTAGAAGGCCAGCCGCGCCTCGTGGAGCGCGAACACCCTGCGCAGGCCGGGAGGCGTGCGCAGGGCGGGCTCCATGACCTGGGCGGTCCACTGGCGGCGCGCCCAGCCGATGGCGTCGAGCTGGAGGTTCTCCTTGTCCTTCCAGTGGGCGAACAGGCCGGACTTGCTCGTGCCCAGGTGCTCGGCGAGGCGCCCGAACGTCAGGCCCTCCAGCCCGTGCACCGAGGCCAGGGCCACGGCGGCCTCCAGGACCGCCTCCCTGGTCCGTCGTCCCCGCAGCAGGCGGCCGTCACCGCGCTCGTCGTTCATGACGCTGACCGTACTCTATAAAACCGACCGGTCGCACTTATATATTCGCGGGGCGGAACGCCGGTCAGGAAGGTCGTGCGGGGGCGGGCCCCAGCGAACGCACCGCGGCGTCGATCGCCGTGGCCAGGCGTGCGGGGTCGTGGCCGGCGCGTTCCCGCACCCGCAGCCCGAGCACGGTGGTGAACAGCAGCTCCACGGAGGCGTCGACGTCGAGGTCGGCCGGCAGCTCGCCTCTGCGGCGTCCCTCGTCCAGCAGTGATCGCAGGGCCTGCCGGGTGACCTCGAAGGCGGCCTCGGTCCGCTGCCGGACCGGGGCGTCGGTGGTGCCGAGCTCGGTGGCGGTGTTGACCACGAAGCAGCCCCGTCCGGCCTCGTCGTCGGGCGGGCAGGTGACCAGCCACGACAGCCAGTCCCGCAGCACCTGGCGGACGGGCCGGCCGGCGGCGTCCAAGCGCTGCTCGGCCTCGGCGGACTCGGTGGCCCGGTAGTGGTCGAGCGCGCGGAGGAACAGCGTGTGCTTGTCGGTGAACGTCCGGTACAGGCTGCTGGGAGTGAGGTCGAGCTCGGCGCCGAGATCGCGCACCGAGGTGGCGTTGTAGCCGCGGCGCCAGAACAGGTCGGTCGCCCGGGTGACCGCGTCCTGCTCGTCGAACTGTCGTGGACGTGCCATGGCCGCCACTGTAGCCAACTTGTGGAGCGATCGTTCCCATACTAGGGTCCGGCGATATGGGAGCGATCGCTCCCAAATAAACGGAGGAGGTAATCCCGTGTCGACCGCAGAACAGACCGAACCCCGGGCGGCCGACCGGCCGACCCCGCAGCGGGACCGCTGGCCGGCGGTCATCGCCGTGACCCTCGGGACGTTCCTGCTGGTGACCGCGGAGCAGTTGCCGATCGGGCTGCTGACCGCCGTGGGACCGGCGATGTCGGTCTCCGAAGGGACGGCCGGGCTGATGGTGACGGTGCCCAGCCTGGTCGCCGCGGTCTCGGCGCCGCTGGTCCCGCTGCTCGTCGGCGGGATGGACCGGCGGCTCCTGCTGCTCGGGCTGATGGCGCTGATGACGGTGGCCAACGTCGCCTCGGCCCTGGCTCCGGGCTTCGCCGTCCTGGTGGCCTCGCGGGTACTGGTCGGCGTGGCGATCGGAGGCTTCTGGGCCATCGCCAGCGGCCTGGCGGTCCGGCTCGTGGCCCCGGCGAACGTGCCCCGGGCCACCGCGGTCATCTTCGGCGGCGTCGGGGCCGCGAACGTGTTCGGCGTCCCGCTCGGCACACTGCTGGGCGGGTTCACCGGCTGGCGCATCGCCTTCGGGACGCTGAGCGCTCTGGCGCTCGTCGTGCTGCTCGCCCTGCTCGCGGTGCTGCCGAGGCTGGCCGCCTCCCGGCCCGTCCGCCTGCACCTGCTGGCGGGGCAGTTCCGCAACGGGGGCGTGCGCGTCGGCATCCTGGCGACGTTCCTCATCGTGACCGGCCACTTCTCGGCCTACACGTTCGTGAGCCCGGCGCTCCAGGAGCTGTCGGGGATCGACGAACGGCTCGTCGGGCCGCTGCTGTTCGGGTTCGGCCTGGCGGGCATGGTCGGCAACTTCGTCGCCGGCGCGGCACTGGCGCGCCACCCGCACCGGACCGTCCTGGTCATCGCCGTGGCCCTGGCGGCCGCGATGCCGCTCTACCTGCTGCTGGGCCGGGGCCCGATCGGCGGGGCGGCGCTGCTGATCGCCTGGGGCCTGGCCTTCGGCGGCGTGTCGGTCGGCCTGCAGACCTGGATGATCAGAACCGCGCCGCAGGCGGTGGAGGCGGCCTCCGCGCTGTGGGTGGCGGTGTTCAACCTGTCGATCGGCCTCGGCGCGCTGGTCGGCGGCGTCATCGTGGACTCGCTGAACCTCCAGGGCGTCCTGTGGCTCGGCGGCGCCTGCGCGCTGGCGGCCGCACTGGCGATCTGGAGCGCCCGCGCCAACGAGAACCTGCGATGACACGGGCCCAGGGACGGAAGTCAAGTGACGCCGTCCACTGGCCGAGGGCGCTGAAACGGAGACCGGCACGGCCGGGCCAGGCGGTCACAGCACGTTCCCGCCTGGCCCGGCCGTTTGATGATGAGCGTGCATCGCCTGGGTCATACGCGTAAGGGGGCCTGCGTCGAGCCTCGATCGTCCTCGCTGCCAGAGCCGATGGTGAAGTGGTCGCGCAGGTCGGTGAGGGTCAGCAGCCGATGCACCTGGGCCGAGACGGTGGCCAGCAGCAGCGGGATGCGATGGCCGCGGGCGCGGTCGCGGACGGCGATGAGTACGCCCAGGCCTCTGGCATCGACGAAGGCGACGCCGCCGAGGTCGAGGACCAGTTGCTCGACGGGCCGGTCCGCCCTTCCGTTCCCGTTGCCCGTTCCAGCGCCGGGGCGGCGGGGCAGTTGGGCGAACACGCCGTCGAGGTAGGCCAGCAGTTGAGGGGCGGTGGCGAAGTCCAGAGCGCCGGTCACGGTGATGGCCAGGTTGGGACCGGTGTGCCGGGCCGTCAGGTGCAGTACGTCGTCCATGGAAGACGCTTCCTGTGCGCTGGTGGTCGGTCGGATCACCGGCGGCCTTCGGACGCTCCGCCCTTCGAGGCGGGGGAGCGCGGCGGGAGGCCGGACCGGTGGTGGCCGTGGCGCAGGGACTGGACGACACGAACGCTCGCGATGCGGTGATGCGGCGGAGATTCACCGCAGCTGTTCACTTGTGGTGGTCTTCCTCCTACGAACAGCAAGGTAATCAAGGAAGGGCGAAGCATGTCGGGCAAATCCGAAACCTGATCTGGCTTCGCCCGACCTGACCGCCGGTCTTGCCCACCGCATCGGCTCTTCCGCCGGCCCGCCCTTGACCTTGACGCTGACGTCAGGCTCCTAGCGTCCGGAGCATGACCACGATCACGACCTCTCGGGCGGTCGCCGGAAAAAGGCCGATCTGGCTGCCGACCCTCTTCCTGCTGGCGTTCGCGTTCGGCACCGACGACCTGGTGATCGCGGGGGTCCTTCCGGACATCTCCCGCGACCTCGGGGTGCCGGTGCCGGTCGCCGGCCAACTGGTGACCGCGTTCGCCCTGACCTTCGCACTCGCCGCGCCCTTCGCCGCGGTGCTGACCTCCCGCCTGCCCCGCCGGGCCGTCCTGTCCACCGCCGCCGCCGTGTTCGCGCTGGCCAACCTCGGCGCGGCTCTGGCACCGTCGTACGGGACGCTGCTGGCGGCGCGGGTCCTTTGCGGTCTCGTCGCCGCCACGGCTTCGCCCGCGGCGTTCGCGGTCGCCGCCACGGCCGCCCCCGAGGGCAGGCAGGGCCGCTACCTCGCGGTCGTCGGGGCGGGTCTCACCACGTCGCTGGTGGCGGGCGTCCCCATCGGCACCTGGCTGGGCGACGCGTTCGGCTGGCGGGCCACGATGGTGTTCGTCGCAGCCCTCGCGACCGTGGCCACGGTGGGACTGCTGCTGACCCTGCCGCGCTTCCCGGGGGCGGAGCCCGGACGGCTCCGGGACCGCCTGGCGCCGCTGCGCCGGCGGGACACCGCTCCGGCGCTGCTGGCGATGGTCCCCAGCAGCGCGGGCGGGATGATGTCCTATGTCTACATCAGTGAGATCGTCGAACACCTGGGCGGAGTCCGCGGCGGTGCGCTCGCCCCGCTGATCACCGCGGTGGGCGCGGCCGGAATCGCCGGGGGGCTCGTCTGCGGCCGCGCCATCGACGCGCTCGGCGCCAGGCGCACCATGCTGATCTTCATCCTCGGGGTGACGGCGGCGCCCGCGGTGATGCTCGCCCTCGGCGCGGCGGGCGGTCCCTACCCGCTGCCCGCCATCGCCCTGCTCCTCGTCCTGTACGGCCTGGTCACCTGGGGCATCGCGCCCGCGACACAGGCGTGGCTGCTCACGGGCGGGCGCGCGTCCTCCGCCAACGAACTCATCGCGCTCAACAACAGCGCGATGTTCCTGGGGTTCTCGCTCGCCGCAGGAATCGGAGGGCTCGCCCTGCGGGCGGGCCCGCCGGCCGTCCTCGCCGCCGCGGTCGGATGCCTTATGGTCGCGCTGGCGTTGTTCGGCTTGGCATTCACCTTCGACAGGAGGGCGGCGTGATGCGGATCGGCGAGATGGCACGCTGCGCGGGAGTGTCCCCCCGGGCCCTGCGGTACTACGAAGAGCAAGGACTGATCAGCGCGGAACGGGACGCCAACGGCTACCGCGTCTACGACGGTGACACCGTGGACCTGGTGCGCAACATCGCCCGCCTCCTCCGGGCGGGCCTCAATTCCGAGGACGTTCTGGGCCTGGTGGAATGCCTGCGGAGCAAAGACCCTGTCCCGGGCACCGACTGCGTGACCGCGCTCCAGGTCTTCTCCGAGCGGCTCGGCGCCCTGGACGAACGCATCCGCGCCCTCACCGAGGTGAGGGACCGCCTGGCCGCCGAACGGGACCGCGTCGCCGACCATCTGAGGCGTTAGATCGATGAACGCGGACAACCAGATCATCGTGCAGCTGGATGCCACGCAGCGACACCTTCACCGGTACCACCACGAACGACGACGGGGACTCCGGCAAGGTCGACGCCCTCGCCGCCGCGCGATGCCCTGGACGGAGCGTTGCGCGGCATCACGCCGCGGCCCGTGCAGGGTGCCGAGGCGCGGTTTCACGTCGAGATGTTCATGAGCGGGTGCGTTGCGGCTATCCGGGCACCTGATCGTGCCGGGGACGGTCAGGCGGTGCGGCGCCGGTCGTTCAGCCGGTCGCGCAGGCGCTCGGCGAACGCGGCGTCCGCGGCCGCGTCGGCCTCGGTGCCGCGTGCGGCGTCCAGGTCCACGGCGACGGCCCGCAGGGCGCCGTAGTCGGGGTGGTCGGCGGGAACGGGCCGGGCGGCGCAACATCCGCCGTCCACGGTGAGCAGGAGCCGCCCGTCCTTGATGACCGGCTGCGCCATGGTCACACCTCCAACCCGTAGTGCCTCACATAGTAACTGACGACCATTTCGGCGACCTGCTCATGGCCGCCCAGGGTCCGCAGCAGCCACCCGAACTGCTTGGTGGCCACGAACGCCCACGCCTCGGCCCACCACTCGTGGGGATCATGCCAGCGCTCGACCGCCAGCAGCGGCCGGCACCGGTACATGATCGTCGCCCATTCGCCGCTGTCGACCGCGTCGCGGGCGCACGCCAGCACGTGCCCGATCTCGTGGTCGATCAGCGACACCGACACGTGCCCGCCGGTGCCGATCACCACCGTGCGGCGTTCCCACACCGTCGCGCCCGGCACCTGGTCCCAGGTCGCCGCCGCGCCGGGCCGCACCGGCACGCCCGCCAGGTGTCCCAGGTGGTCCAGGTCGGGGACGTCGCCGTCGCCCAGCCACAGGCCGCCCGTGCCGTCGGCGCCGGGCCGGAGCGCTTCGGCCACCTGGGAGGCGATGGGGCCGGGCAGGGCCGCCAGCCGGTCCACCGCGGTGATCAGCGACGCCGGGGGCGGCCCGTCGGCGGGGTTCCACTGGCGCCGCACCACGTCCTCCAGGACGCCGAGGTGGCGGCGGCCGTCGCGCGGCACGAGATCGGTGTGGGCGGGGTGCGGATCGCACCAGTACGGGACGCGGGACCGTTCGGGGGTGTTCATGTCCCGCCACATGCTGCCAGAACCGGGCGATCTCGGCGGAGCGTGAGGCCGGGAACAAACGCACGCCTCCTCCGGTTGAACACATCGGTCGGTGCGCCTGGTGTCCCCGGGCCTCACCTATTGCCTTCGCGGAGTTCCGTCCGGCTGGAGCCGCGTTGTGCCTTTCGCCGAGAGGCGACCCACGCACCGGCCATGACTTGATCAGGGGTCCCGCCGACGGCCGTCGGCGGGACCCCTGACGTTCGTACGGAGCTGTCAGCGGACCTTGGCGAAGAACGCGCGGATATCGGCGGCGAGGTGGTCCGCCTGGTCCATGGCGATGAAGTGGTGGCCGCCGGGGTTGTCCTCCGGCCAGTGGACGATGTGGGCGTGGCGCTCGGCGAGCCTGCGGATGCCGGGCGGCCCGCTGTAGACCCCGGTCGGCACGTCGCGGTGCCCTTCCGGCCAGGCGAAGCCGGTGCTCTCGTAGTACGGCCAGGCGGATGTCGCGAACGTGCCGGTGAACCAGTACAGGCTGACGTTGGTCAGGAACAGGTCCCGGTCGATCACCTCCTCCAGCGGTTTGCCGGACGCGTTGAACTCGTGGAACTTCTGCGTCATCCAGGCCAGCGCCGCGACGGGGGAGTCGTGCCAGCCGGAGGCGAAGACCTGCGGCGCCGCGCGCAGCAGCGCGTGGTGGTCGACGCCGTTCATCCAGTCCTGCTCCTGGAGCCGGGCGAAGGCGTCCCGCTCCTCCCGGGTCATCTCCGGAAGGTCCTGCTCGGTGGGGAAACCGAGACCGCTGATGATGTAGACGCCGACCACACGGTCCGGTGCCGCCTTGGCCACCTCCGGTGCGACGTAGGCGCCGAAGTCCCCGCCCTGCGTGCCGTAGCGCTCGTATCCGAGACGCCGCATCAGTTCCGCCCACATCCGCGCCACGCGTGCCGCCGTCCAGCCGGTTCCGCGCGGCGGCGCGGAGAAGCCGAAGCCCGGTACGGAGGGCACGACGACATGGAACGCCTGCGCGGGGTCGCCGCCGTGCGCGCGGGGATCGGTCAGGCGGCCGATGACGTCGGTGAACTCCAGGAAGGAGTTCGGCCAGCCGTGCGTGAGGATGAGCGGCAGGGCGTCGGGCTCGGCCGAGCGCACGTGCAGGAAATGGACGTCCTGGCCTTCGATCTCGGTCATGAACTGCGGGAATTCGTTCAGCCGCGCCTCCTGCGCGCGCCAGTCGTACGCGTCGCGCCAGTGGTCGGCGAGCTCCCGGAGGTGGTCGGCGGGGACGCCGCGGCTCCACCCGTCGCCGGGCAGCTGCGGGAGCCATCGGGCCCGGCCCAGCCGGTCCTTCAGGTCGTCCAGGTCGGCCGCGGGGATGTCGATCTGGAAGGGGCGGATCTCGGTGCTCATGACTCTCCCGGTGTCTCGCGTAACAAGATCGACAGTAGGGGTCGTATAGGTCGGAAGACGTCCTAGAAGAGGGGTGCCCGTGCAGGTTCCGGGAGCTTTTCGGGTCCGCGCCGACGGGGCCGCGAAGCCGGCGGATCCCTGCGCTCAAGTGGCGTGCGATGGAACATAACGGGCACGTCATCTGGACCACCGGCGTTGGAGGTTCGGCGTGAGGCGGTTGCGGCGACTGGTCTACGACTCTGAGGGGCGCCCGCGCAGGCGCACGTCCCCTCCTCTCTCGGATGCGGTCGCGGTCGCGGGTGCCGGGGCCGTCGCGCTCGGCGTGCTGCTGATCCTCGGTCAGGCGTTCTGGTGGACGACGGAGACGCTGATGCTGTCGCCCTTCCTCATCAGCCCCGGCCTCGTGCTCATCACGGCATGGGCGATGAGACGGAACTCGTGAGCGACATCGGGCCGGCGAGCACGTGGCGTCGGGACCGGCGGCCCCGCCCTGGAAGCGATCTTGATCGGTGCCGCCGGGACGGCTAGGTTGATCGCCGTGCCGCCGGAACGCGGCGATCACACCGCGCGGATCGTACCGCCATGGAGTTCGGAGCCGACTGACGATGAGCGCGGAAGAGGACTTCAAGCAGGTCGGCGCCGAGCTGGCCGACCTGGGTGTGGGGGTCTCCCGCATGATGGGGCGCCCCGCGCTGAAGGACCGGGCGGGGAAGGTGTTCGCGAGCCTTCAACGCGACGGTGCGATGGTGTTCCGGCTGGTCAGGGACACCCCCGAGCACACGGCCGCACTCGATCTGCCCGGCGCGTCCCTGTTCGACCCCTCGGGGATGGGCAGGGAGGTCAAGGACTGGGTGGTCGTGCCCCACTCCTCGGTCGAGAGATGGACGGACCTGGCCGAGGTCGCCCTCAGCCGCCCACGCTGATCGGCAGGCCGCGCCACGGCCGCCCGTCTTCCGGTCCACGGCCCGCCGTGCGTGGCCGGTCGGAAGACGAAGGGCGGGCTATGGCCGCGGACCGCAGCCTTCGTGAGCGGGCGCCCGGCAGGAGGTGTACGGTCCGTCGCCGCTCGGTGAAGGCGTCGCGGCCGGAGCGGTCGGGTGCGCCTCGTGGTGTCCGGCGACGGCCGCACCGGCCAGCAGGACCGCCGCCAGTACCTGGGTGACGGCGGTGACCCAGGCGCGCCGCCGCCATGCCGACAGCACGGCCGCCAGCAGCGCGAGGCCCGCGCAGACGGCAGTGGCGGTGACCGCCTGGTCCCATGCCGGACCGTACCGGCCGCGCGCGTCGTCGTAGCCGCGGGCCCAGCCTTCCATGCCCGCACCGAACCAGAACCACGCCGACACCAGTGCTTGAAGGACGCCCAGGCAGAGGGCGAGGAGGACGTCGGAACCCAGGCCGGTGCGGGACGGGCGGCGAGCAGAGGGCGAGAAGGCGGAGTTCGTCACGCCGGCCAGCTTCGCGGAGGGGGAGGCGCTCCGATATGGGGGCGAATACTCAGATCCGTACTTACTTCCGTTGTCAGCGGTCGTCGCCGGAAGGCCGGTCAAGACCGTCGAGGACGCCCGGTTCGCCCGCCTCGGGCGAACCGTCGACCACGGCGCGCGCCAGGTCGGTCAGGCGCTGGTTGTGGCCGCGGGCGTGGGCGCGCAGGACGGTGAAGGCCCGGTCCACCGTCCAGCCGTGGCGTCCGGCCAGCACCCCCTTGGCCTGCTCGATCAGCACCCGGCTGGTCAGGGCTCCCTGGAGCTGGTCGGTCAGGACCTGGCCCTGCCGGATGGTGCGTTCCTGTAGGAGCCCGATGGTGGCGATGTCGGCCATCGCCTGCCCGATGTGCAGGCTCCTGTCCGGCAGGGGGCCGGGGGCGGTGCGGAACAGGTTGAGCGCACCGATCACCTGGTCGCGCAGCCGCATCGGCAGCGCGCTGACCGCGGAGAACCCGCACTCCCGGGCCTGATCGGCGAACAGCGGCCACCACGTCCGGGCGGCCGCCCCCGCCAGGTCGGCGCAGTGCACCGGCCGGCCGCCGACGAAGGTGTCCAGGCACGGCCCCTGCTCGCTCTGCAACTGGAACAGCTCCAGCAGCCGCACCTGCTCGCTGGAGGCCGCCATCAGCCGCAGTTGGCCGCGCTGATCGGTCACCAGCAGCCCGGCGGCGTCCACGTCCAGCAGCTCCACACTGCGCTCGGCCATCTGTTGCAGGAACTCGATGATGTCGAAACCGGACACCAGCGTGTCGGCCAACGTCACGAACGCCGCGGCCATCTGATGTTCGGGTCCTTGCGCCGGGTCGCTACCCATGGGCCAAACCTATGCCTTCCGCTTAGACGGGAACGGGAATGCTCTACTGCCAGGGGGTGGTGTCCGGAGTGAAACGCAAAGTGCACGCCACCACCTGGCGCGCCACCTGGGTCACCGGTAGGTCGTGGGAGAAGGCGTACGCGCGCAGCCGTGCCAACGCCTGCTCGACGGTGCAGCCCAGTTGCACCGACACCATCCCGGCGGCCTGGTGCACCTCGGCGCCCAGTACGAGCCAGTCGGCCGGCGCCGCATCACCCTCGGCCGTCTCGCGGTCGTCGTCGGTGCCGCCGTAGGCGCCCGTCCGGACGTCGAGCTGGGTGTTGAGCAGCAGTGTCACCGCGAACTCGGCCAGGATCAGCGCGTCCTGGTACCGGCGGCCCTCCAGAGGACCGGGCCGGCTCCGGCAGGCCACCAGCACGCCCAACCGGGCCCCGGCGGTCATCAGCGGGAACGCGAACGCCGCGGCGACGCCGTCGGCCTGCGCGGTGGCCGTGAACAGCGGCCAGCGCCGCCCCGACGCGGGATCGGCCAGATCGGGTGCCGACACCGGCCTGCCGCGCAGGGCCGCTTCCACGCACGGCCCGTCCCCGCTGGTCAACTCGGCTTCCAGCAGTTCGCGGCCCAGCTCGCCCTCGGCGTGCACCGGCTCCAGCCGTTCACCGTCCAGCAGCGACAGCCCTACCCCGTCGACCGCCAGCACCCGCACGCACACCGCGCACACATCGGCCACCGACATGGGCCCGCCCCGCGCCCGGGCGTTGGCGGAGATCAGCCTCCACATCAGCTCTTGGTGCTCGCTGACCACCACATGACCGCCCTCCGGTCGGAAGCACCGGTTCCCAACCTACGCCCGTCGGCCTGCTCAGCGGCCTCGTCTTCGAGCCCGGTGCCGCGGTCAACGTTTCCACCGGCTCTTTCCGAGGCTGCGGTGGCACGGGCAGGCATCGGCCGTTCGGAGCCGGTGGGGTGCTCAGCCATCGTCGGGCCACGCGGGATCCAGCAACGGGTGCGCGACGCCGCCGGTCGGCGCCCTTGGCGCGCCGACCGGGACGGCCTGGCGCGCGCCGTTGAGCGGCCGGGTGAACCAGACGGTCTTGCCGGTGCCGGTGGGATACCAGTTCCAGCAGGACGACAGCGATGCCAGCAGATGGAGACCGCGTCCGCCCTCGTCCTCCGGCCCGACCTGTTCCCGCCGGGGCGGCTCCCTGCTGCGGTCGCCGACTCCGCAGACCACTTCGGACCCGGTGAACAGCAACTGCAGGGTGACGGGGCCGGGGCCGCCGTAGCGGACGGCGTTGGTGACCAGTTCGCTGATCAGCAGCACGCAGACGTCGTCCTGTCCGTCCGGTCCACGGCTCCGCAGCACCGCTCGTGCCAGGGCGCGGGCCTGCGCCGGCACCGTCGGCGGCTGCTGCGCCAGAGTCCAACGGCACGACAGCATGACGTGCTCATCGACCCGATGGGCGGCCTGTGCCGACTGCGCGCACGGGGCGGTGAGCTGAGTGAGCACCCGGCCGCCCTCACGGTCGGGGCAACGAGGCAGACCACGGTCGGCCCGATCCAACCGGAGGCGTTTCAGTACCGCAGCCTGCGCATAGGTGGTCACGTCCACCCCGTCCAAGGCCGCGGCCGCCTCCAGCACTGCGCGCTGGCCCGCGGACGCGGCGATCGAGACCGTGACCCGGCCGGCGGACGACGGCACCGGCCGATGAGCCGTGCGGTCACCGGCGACGTGATGGCCGGGCGGAACGGTGTCTCCATCGACCGCCGGTCGCCTCCCGGCGGCGACCTCAGTGCCCGTACCGGCGGGCAGGAAAGTGCACACGGTGCTGATCAGGTGACGTCCCGGACGCATCGCGACCTCGCTGGCCTGGGTGGTCTCGTTCGCTGGCGCAGGCGTCACCGGGGTCTGGAGCAGCCACCTGCCACGATCAGACGATGCCGTGGTTCCGTTCCCGTGGCGGAACCGTACGTCGTCTGAGGCGGTGTCGCTCCTCACTGTAGTCCTCACCGTCCGCTCGGCCAATCGTCCGGACGCGCGGTTGCCGACCGATGGCAGGGAGCCCGGACCGGCGACGGCGCTCGGTGACGCACAGGGAGGGTCCGGCCGTCACGACAGGGCGTCCGACCTGCCGGGCCGCGTCATCTAACGCGGCAGCCGACACCACGGGATCTCGGGCTCCTGTCGCTCGGGGCGAAGAGCCGGAGAGGACCGCACGAGGAACAGGCGAGTCGGGGCACCGGGTACGAGCACGGGTGCTCCTGTGGCGCCGTTGACCCTGTTGCGCGGGAGGCGGGGCGAGCCCCGCCCGCTCTCAGACCTGACTTCCCAGACCGAGGCGGGGAATGCCGGACAGGGAGCCGACCAGGGTGAAGTGGTCGGCCAGGCCGGTGATGGCCAGGAGGCGGCGCACGGTGGCCGACGGGTTCGACAGGGCGAAGGGCAGGTGGCGGCGGTGGGCCCAGTTGTCCATGGCGACCAGCGTGCCCAGGCCGAAGGCGTCGATGAAGACGATGCCGCCCACATCGATCACCACGCTCGCCCCGGCCCGGCCGGCGCCCCGGTGGCCGCGGACATTGCCGTTCCCGTCCGCGTTGGCGGGGTGGTGGGAGAGTTGGGGGAAGGCGCCGTTCAGGCAGCCCAACAGCCGGGAGGCGGTCGCGAAGTCCAGGTCGCCGACGGCGGTGATCGTGAAGGTGTCACCGCCGCGGCGGACCGACAGGCTCAGCGAGTCGACGTTGTCGATGATGAGGTCGTCGATGAGGTCGTCGGTGGAGCCGTTGATGAAGTCGTCCATGAGGCCCGGTCCCATGCGCTGGAGTTCGGAGGGGGGTCACCGGCGGCTCTTGGGCGTCCCGGGCAGGAACTGGCGCTCACCCTTCGCAGGGGAAGGGCGCGGGGGGCAGGGCGCCGTGGGCCACCGGATCGGAATCCGACGTGACGCAGGGTCTGGACGGCACGAGAGATCGCGATACGCGGTACTGCGATTGATCGCTTTGTGTGAACTTCTGTGTGCGAACAGCAAGATACGCCAGGAGGGCCGCTCGCGCAGCAGGCGGAACGGAATTGGTCGCACTGCCGAGCAGGCGCGACCGCCTGCATCGCAACGAGCCTGCTCAAGACCGGCACTGCGGGTGCTCGCTGGAGGACTTCGCCGTCGCGCGGTCGGCACGTGCGGCTAGAGGCGGTCCGGCGCATCTCGGCGGACGGCCGCCAGCAGGTGCGCGATGAGCGGGTTCGGGTCGTTCCGGCGCCAGGCGATGGCGACTCGGCTGCGGGCGGTGCCGGGCTCGATTCGGCGGAAGGCGACGCCTCTGAGGCGGATGCGCCGGATGCCGGCAGGCGCGAGGGACACGCCGAGGCCGGCTTCCACCAGAGCGCAGATGGTCTGCCACTCCACCGCGTACTGGGCGACCCGCGGCGCGAAGCCCGCCGTCGCGCAGAGGTCGATGATCTGGTCGTGAAGCCGCGGGCCGACGGCGCGGGGCAGCAGGACGAACGGGCATTCGGCCAACCGCGCGAGGGGGACGGGGCGTTGGGCGGCGAGCGGATGCGCGGTCGGCAGGACGGCCACGTACGGTTCGGTCAGCACGGTCCGGAAGCAGAGCCCGGCCTGGTCGTCGGGGGGTTCGCGGAGCAGCCCGACGTCGATGGCCTTGTCGTGCAGGGCGGCGATCTGCGGTGCCGTGGTCATCTCCTGGATGTCCAGGTGCGCACCGGGGAACCGTTCGCGGAACCGGCGCAGCAGGTCGGGCAGGACCGTCAGGGCGAGCGAGGCGGCGAAGCCGATCCTCAGGCGCCCGGCCTGGCCGCTGCCGACCGCACGGGCCGCGGCGAGGCCGTCCGCGATGCCCGTGAGGGCCCGCTGAGCGGCGGGCAGCAGTTCGCGGCCCGCCGGAGTGAGGGTGACGCCTCCCGGTTCGCGGTTGAACAGCGCGTGGCCGACCTTGCCCTCCAGGCGGCGGATCTGCTGGCTCAGCGGCGGTTGGGCGATGCCCAGACGGGCGGCGGCGTGGCCGAAGTGGAGCTCCTCGGCGAGCACGACGAAGGCGTGCAACTGCGGCAGGGGAAGTTCGGGGCGCTCCATACGCTCAGAGATATCATGCTTCATCCCTAGGAGTATTGGACGTATATGTGCTGGTCCTTCTAGCGTTCGGCGCATGACGGAACGACGTGCGATCTTCAGCGGCTCGACCTTCGAGGAGCGGATCGGATACGCCCGTGCCGTGGTCGACGGTGACCAGGTGCACGTGTCGGGGACGACGGGGTTCGACTACGCCACCATGACGATCTCCGACGACGTGGTGGAGCAGGCCGAGCAGTGCGTGCGCAACATCGAGGCCGCGCTGGCCGAGGCGGGGTGCACCGTCGCCGACGTGGTGCGGGTCCGCTACCTGCTGCCCGACCGCGAGGACTTCGAGCCCTGCTGGCCCGTCCTGCGACGCTGCTTCGGCGACGTCCGGCCGGCCGCCACGATGCTCGTGTGCGGCCTCGCGGACCCGCGCATGAAGATTGAGATCGAGGCATATGCGCGGCGTGCGGTTGCGCGGATCCCGTGACGCGTCCTTGTCGAGAGGACGACCGGACGTTCCGGGTCGACTCCGCCGCGGTGCGGGGCGCCGAGGCATGGGCGGATCCGGTGCCGCGCCTTCCCCTGAACGCAGAACGTCCCGCCATCGAAGGAATCCGATGGCGGGACGTGCGGGCGTGGCGTCAGGCGGCCAGCGCCAGATCGCGCTGGAGGGCGCCGAAGAGCTTGTCGCCGAGCGAGCCGACGTCACGGGCGTCCACCTGGCTGGGCAGGCGGCTCGGCAGCGGGGCGAAGCCGCCGCGCACCCGGTGGTAGCGGACGACGGTGATCGTCTCTCCGTCCGACACCAGGCCGACCATCGTCGCCTGCCGGGCGAAGGTGGACCAGGTGCGGACCCGCGCCATCCGCAGCAACGGGCTGCGCACGGCCTTCTCGGTGCTGTTGGCGGGCGGGGCGACGCCCACCCGGGACGCGCGCAGCGTCTGCTGCACGGCGGCGCCCAGTTCGTCCGACGAGACGGTGGCGGGGAGCGTCAGGTAGGGGTCGGAGTCGGTCCAGTACCCGTCGGTCGTCCGGCTCTGCCCGACCACGTAGATCTGGTCGCCCCGCATGAAGACAAGTGCGCTCTGCTGCACCCGGACACCTCCCGGCCTCGGTCTGTTACAAGGGGATATGTCATGTAACAAGTTCGGAGGCGCCGGTGTTCCCGACTGGGCATGGCGAAGCGCGCGGGCCATGCCGGACGACCTGGCCAAACGCGATCTCGGCGGGGGACCGCCGCCGGGGAGCGGAAGATCGTCGATCGATCCGAACGGCCCGTCGAGCGCTCGCCCGAGCCGGCATCCGGACGGCCATGGCGCGGTCGATCCGAAGCCTTCACCTGAAGGCACTCGGGAGCTCAGTCGGTAGGACGTAGCAGCACCTTGCCGCTTCGGCCGACCACGGCGTCCTGTCGTAGCGCTTGCCGCACTTCAGACAGCGGATGGACCTGCGCCACCTGCGAAGCGGCGGTGCCGTCCAACACCAGGGCGAAGACCTCGGCCAAGGCGTCGGCGATTCGGCTCGGGTCAGTGGTCTGTGCCGCGTGCACCCAGTCCCGGAGCCGGAACAGTGCGATCTGAACGTCCGGCCGTTCGGCCGCCAGCCGTGCCGGCAAGGGACGGCCGGAGAGCAGCCCGTAGTGCACCAGGGTGCCGCCGACGGCGAGGGCGCGAGCCAGTTCGGCGCCCTCCGTACCGCCCACTGCATCCAGCACCACATCGGCTCCGCGGCCCAAGGTGAACTCCCGCACGGCTTCGCCGACCGCGCGGTCGGCGGTGCACACCCCGTCGGCCAGATCGGTTCCGGCCAGCCGCTCCAGGCTGCGGGGGTGCCGAACGACGGCGATCGGGCGGACGTCCAGGCGGTTCAGCATCCGGACCAGCATCTGGCCGATGGCCGAGGCGGCCGCGTTCACCACGACCGTCCGCGCCCTGGGGCCCCGGACGTACCGCCGGATCATCAGCAGGGCGGTGAGCGGGTTGATGTAGGCAGTGGCGGCCTGCCGGTCGGTGAGCTCGTTGCGGACCGGGAAGCACCACCGGGCCTCGGTGACCTTGGTGTGCTGCCAGGCACCTGCGCTGCCCAGCGGGAGCACCCGTTGCCCGGCGCGGACGCCGTGGACGTCCGGCCCGATCGCCTCGATCACCCCCACGCCCTCGAAACCGGGCACGAACGGCAGCGTGGTGCGCGAGGCGTAGGCGCCGGAGACGGTCACCAGGTCGGAGGGGTTGATGCTCGCCAGCGACATCCGCACGGCGACCTCGCCCGGACCTGGAACGGCCGGCGCGTACCGCTCGGTGTCGACGACATCGACCGCCGCGCCGAACTCGCGTACGACGCTGCGGAGGCGTTGGGGCATCGGCGAAGTCCTCTCGTCAGGGGGTGCTGCGGCAGGACGAACTGCGCGATCGGCGCGAACGTCGGCACCGTAAAGATGCCATCCCGGTTCGGGGGCTTCGAGTCCGGCTGGGTGAACGGCGCTCTTCCGGCTTGCTAAGCGGAACGTCGCTCCATATATTTACCGGAGCAACGTTCCGCTTAATGGCCCGCCCACCGAACGGAAGTCGATCTCATGTCCGAAGCAATCATGGTGAACACCCGGGCGACCGCCCCGGTCGTCTCGGTGCGGCCGGTCGTCCTGCCCGCGCCGGGCCGCGGCGAAGATCTTCAGGTCCGCGTGACCGCGCCCACGACCGGGCACGACCTGCCGATCATCGTCTTCTCGCACGGCTACGGCTGGTCCATGGACGGCTACGCCCCACTGGCGGACTACTGGGCCGCGCGCGGCTTCGTGGTCGTGCAGCCCACCCATCTCGACTCCAGGACGCTCGGCCTGCCCGCCGACGACCCCCGCACGCCACTGATCTGGCGCATCCGGATCGAGGACGTGAAGCGGGCCATCGACCGGCTGGACCTCGTCGAGGCCGCCGTGCCGGGCCTCGCCGGACGTCTCGACCGAAGCCGCATCGCCGTGGCCGGCCACTCCTGGGGAGCCCAGACGGTGAGCACGCTGCTCGGCGCGCGCGTCCTCGACTCCGAGGGCGTGCCGGGGGAGGACATGGCCGACCCGCGCGTCACCGCGGGCGTGCTGCTGGCCCTGACCGGCAGGGGAGGGGACGACCTGTCCGCGTTCGCGGCCGAGCACTTCCCCTTCATGAACCCGTCCTTCGACGGCATGACCGCGCCGGCCCTGGTGGTGGCGGGGGATGAGGACGACTCCCCGTTGTCGGTCCGCGGGCCGGACTGGTTCACCGACCCGTACTTCCTGAGCCCGGGGGACAAGAGCCTGCTGACCCTGTTCGGGGGGCGGCACTCCCTCGGCGGCATCCCTGGCTACGGGGTCGCGGAGACCACGGACGAGAGTCCCGAAAGGGTCGCGCTGGTCCAGTGGTTGACCTGGGCGTTCCTGCGCAGCGCCCTCTACCCGGAGGACCCTGCCTGGCGCGCTGCGCGGTCCGCGCTGGAAGAAGAGCCTCGTGCGATGGGGCGGGTGCAGAGCAAGTAGGGCTCTGCGGGCGATGGCGTCTCCAGTTCGTACCTTACTTTGTCAAGGTGCTGGATTTTTGACACTCACAGCAGCATCACGACCAAAACCCGCAACGACTGAACACCAACGCTCCTGACGTTGGTGGAATCCGAAACCGGGGCGGGCGGCCGGGCTGCCCGCCCCGGTCGTGCGGGGCGGGTCAGCTGCGGCCGAGCATTTCGGCGGTGAGGATGTTGCCGCCAAGACCCCAGCCGCCGTCGGGAACCTCGTCGACGAGGACCAGCGTGGTCGCCCTCGCGCGCTCGCCGTACACATCGGCGTAGGCGTCGGTGACGGCGTCGATGAGCTTCTTCTTGGACTCGGGGGTCAGGGTGTCGGCGGGGACCTTGAGGTTGGCGAACGGCATGGTGATGACCTTTCGGGTGGTGGTGCGGGACGGGGTGGTCGAGGGTCGGTGGTCGGTGGTGTCGGTGGGCTTTCGTGCGGCGGGCGTCAGATGATCCCGCCGTTCGCGCGCACGACCTGCCCGTTGATCCAGTGCCCGGCCGGGCTCGCCAGGAAGGCGACGGTCTCGGCGATGTCCTCGGGGGTGCCGAGCCGTTCCAGGGGCGGCTGCTCGGCGAGTCGCCGGATCGTCGTCTCGTCCTTGCCGTCCAGGAACAGTTCGGTGGCGGTGGGGCCGGGCGCGACGGCGTTGACCGTGATGTCGCGTCCGCGCAGTTCGCGGGCGAGGACGAGCGTCATCGCCTCGACGGCGCCCTTGCTCGCGGCGTACGCCCCGTAGGTGGGGAACTGCAGGCCGACGACGGAGGTGGACAGGTTGATGAGCGCGCCTCCGTCGCGTGTGCGGCGCGCGGCCTCCCGGGCCATCACGAACGCGCCGCGGATGTTGGTGCGGTGCAGGGCGTCGAGTTCGTCCAGGTTGAGGTCGGCGATCGGGGACAGTGACAGTCGTCCGGCCGAGTTGACGACGACGTCGATCCCGCCGAAGGACTTCTCGGCCGTGTCGAACATCGCCGCGACGGCGTTCTCGTCGGCCACGTCGGCTTGGACGGGGACGGCTCGGCCGCCGGCAGCCGTGATCTCTTCGACCACCTGCGCGGCGGCGGAGGCCGAGCCCTGGAACCCCACCGCGACCGCGTGGCCGCGTGCTGCCAGCGTGCGGGCGATCGCCTTGCCTATTCCCCGGGAGCCGCCGCTGACGACGGCCACACGTTGCTCGGTCATGGGGACTCCCTTGCTCTTATCGCCGATACGCATTAGCCGTATCGGCGTTACGACATGACGGTAGCACAGCTCCGTATCGTCGCTAGCGTTTGGCGGTATCATCGATCGCATGACGGAGACCGACCCGCTGCGCGCGGCGATGATCGAGGCCGCGGAGCGGCAGCTGGCGTCGTCCTCGGACCACGAGATCGCGACGCGCGCGGTCTGCGAGGCGGTCGGCGTGAGCCAGCCCGTGCTCTACCGGTTGTTCGGCGACAAGCGCGGGCTGCTCGACGCCGTCGCCGACCACGGGTACGAGCGGTACCTCGCGCTCAAGGCCGCCCAGGAGCGGACCGGTGACCCGGTCGCCGACCTGCGCGCCGGCTGGGACGGCCACATGGCGTTCGCGCAGGAGAATCCGGCCCTCTACCAGCTGATGTTCACTCCGCGGCCGTGGTCGCGTTCCACGGCGCGAGACCGCGTGATGGACCTGCTGGTGGCGGCGCTCACCCGGTGCGCGGCGGCGGGGGCGTTGCGGGTCGAGCCGCGGACGGCCGCTCGTCTGATCCTGTCGGCGAACATCGGGACCGCCCTAGAGCACATCGCCAGGCCGGTCCTGTTCGAGGACGCGGCGCTGTCCCATCGCATGCGCGACGCCGTGTTCTCGCACGTCCTGGCCGCAACGGCCGCCCAGGGCGACGCGGATCCGCTGAACGCCGCCGCGCTGCGCCTGCGGGCGCAACTCGATCTCGCCGGGACCGAGGCCCTGGAGCCGGCCGAGGTCGCCCTCCTGCGGCGGTGGCTTGAGCGCATCACGCAACCCGGTCGGCGGTGACGGGCGCTCGCGGGGGCGCCGGCGGTCCCTGGCCGGAGTCGAAGGGGCGGCGAAAAACCTGACGCGGGCTGTCAGGTTTCATGGTGATCATGATGTTCACCGGTCGGCGCCACTGTTGGAGGCGGACCGGTCTTCGCGGACAGCCGCCGCACCGACAGAAGGGACCTCCATGCGCGAAACGCCGGAAGAACTCGAACGGCTCCAGGCTCTGCTGGACGCCTCGCTCTCGCGTTCCAGCCCGCATCTCCGCTCGATCATCAACGTCGAGAGCACCCTGACCGCAGAGCAGGTCACCGGGGTCCTCACCGGGATGTGCACCCTGGCCCTGTCCACGGTGACGGCGAAGGGCGAACCGCGGATCAGCGGCGTGGACGGGCACTTCCTGCACGGCAGGTGGCACTTCGGCACGGCGCGCGGTGCGGTCAAGGCTCGCCATCTCGCCGCTCGGCCCGCCGTCAGCGCGGCTCACCTGCGGGGTGAGGACCTGGGGGTGTTCACCCACGGCTCGGTGGAGGTCCTCAATCCCGAGGGCGGCGAGCCGGCCGCCGACTGGCCGGAGCTGCTCGCCTACCTCAAGGACTTCTACGGTGGGGACGACGCCTTCGACTGGGACAACGAGGTGGTGTACTACCGGCTGCATCCGCACTGGATGAGCGTCTATGCCCCCGACCTCGGCAAGCTCACGGCGCCGCCCCGGTCCTGACGGCGGCGGGCCGCCGCGGCGCGTTCGCCGGTGGGGTCATCCGCATCTGCGGGGAGCGGCTTGGCGGGGGAGCGCGGTCGCGCTGACCCGGTCGTACGTCCACGTGAGCAGTCCGAGCAGCGCGTAGGAGCCGCCGGCCAGGCAGGAGGCCCACCAGCCCCAGGTGGTGTACGCCCATGCGGAGGTGACGGCTCCGAGCGCGGACCCCAGGGAGTAGAAGGCCATGTAGGCGCCGATGACGCTGCCGGCGTGGTCGGGGTGCGCGGTGGTCAACCGGTGCTGGTTGCTGACGTGGACGGCCTGGACGGCGAAGTCCAGCAGCACGATGCCGGCGGCGAGGAGCCACAGGGTCGGTTCGGTCCGGGCGATGAGCGGCCAGGACGCGATCAGTAGTGCGAGGGACCATCCGGTGGTCGGCTGGGCGTGGCCGCGGTCGGCCCATCGGCCCGCGCGGGCGGCCCCGAGGGCGCCGGCGAGGCCCACCAGTCCGAACAGGCCGATCTGGGTGGTGCCGAGCGACCACGGTTCGGCGCCGAGGGGGAGGGCGAGGCCGCTCCAGAGGGTCGCGAAGGAGGCGAACAGGAAGAAGGCGATGAGGCCGCGGCTGAGGAAGAGCCGGTCGGTGAGGGCCAGCCGTGCCATCGTGCCGATCGTCTGCGCGTAGCGTCCGCGGGTGGTCCTGGGGTCGGGGCGAAGGCTCGTGCGGACGGTCGCGGCGAGCGCGAGGCACAGCAGTGCGAGCACGAGGTAGACGGCGCGCCAGCCGATCGTGTCGCCCAGGGCGCCGGCCAGGACGCGGGCCGTGAGGATGCCGGCGACCACTCCCGAGGTGACCGCGCCGATGTTGCGTCCCCGCTCGCCGGGTGCGGAGAGGGCGGCGACGTAGGCCACCGCGACCTGCACGACGACCGCGAAGAGGCCGGCGGTCGCCAGGCCGACCGCCGCGACCGGTGCGTTCGGGGCGAGGGCCACGGCCGCGGCGCCGGCGGCGAGGAGCAGCAGGTGCCCGGTGATGAGGCGTCGCCGGTCCAGCACGTCGCCGAGGGGGACCAGCAGGATCAGGCCCGCGAAGTAGCCGAACTGGCCCGCGGCCGCCAGCCATCCCAGCGATCCGGGCGCCAGTCCCAGGTCGGCGCCCGCGGCTTCCAGCACCGGTTGGATCGCGTAGACCGTGGACACCGCCACGCCGCACGTCACGGCCAGGACGACGCGTTGGGCCCTCGTCACGCCGGTCATCGCCACACCCCCGTTTGGTTGCAAATTGAAACCATTGGAGGCTAGGGCATAATGGTTTCAAAACGCAACCAACGAAGGGAGGGCGGGATGGCCGACAAGGAGTCCGGCCGCGGCTGGACCGACCCCGCGTGCCCGGTCGCCCGGACGGTCGACCTGGTCGGCGACCGGTGGAGCCTGCTCATCGTGCGCGACGCCATGGAGGGCCCGGCCTCCTTCACCGAGTTCCGCCGGCGGCTCGGCATCGCCCGCAACATCCTCAGCGACCGGCTCCGCAAGCTGGTCGACCACGGCATCCTGAGCACCAGTCCCAGCGGCGGGCGGCACGTCTACGCCCTCACCGAGGCGGGGAAGGACCTGTTCACCGCCATCGTGGCGCTGCGGCAGTGGGGGGAGCGCCACGCCTTCGCCGAGGGCGAGCCCCGTTCCCGGCTCACCGACGCCGAGGGGCGGCCGATCGCCGAGCTGCGCCCGCAGGGGGAGGACGGAACACCTCTCACCGCCGACACCAGCCGGGTGGAGAAGATCGGCTGACCCCCGTGCCCGTCGGCGCGACCCGATGGGCTGGGGGGATCAAGCCCTGTGAAAAGACCGCTCCCACGTGTCGGCGATTCGGGCGTCGTGCGGGCGGCCGCCGGGGGCTGCTTCGGGACGCCCGCTGCGGCGCCGTCCGCTTCAGGTTCTCGCGCTGCCCGACATGAGCGTGCGGACATGCTCGGTGGTGTGCTCGAGCGTCCGGTCGCGCCGACCTGCCCGTTTCGCCCTTCCGGGTTCGCACAAGCCGCATCGGGCGCGGCCCGCTTTTCACTTGACCGTCTACTAAATTGAATATATGAATGACTCCATGGAAAGTGAGTCCAGGCGCCCCTACCGCATGGGCGCCCGCGCCGCGGCCATGGAGGTCACCCGCAACCGCGTGCTGGAGGCGGCGGCCGCCCTGTGGACGCGGCACTGGTACGACGAGGTCACGCTGCAGCACATCGCCGACGAGGCGGGCGTGTCGGTGCAGACCATCGTCAACCGCTTCGGCGGCAAGGACGGTGTGGCCGACGCCCTCGCCGACCGGGTGGCCTCGCAGACCGCGCTCGCCCGGCAGGCGCCGACCGGCGACGTGGCGGCGATCGTCGCCGCGCTGTTCGCCGACTACGAGGGGCACGGTGACGCCAACGTGCTCTGGACCGCGCAGATCGACCGCGTCCCGGCGATCGCCCGGGCGGCGGCCCACGCGCGCGGCCAGCACCGGGCCTGGCTGGAGCAGGTCTTCGCCGACCGCCTCCCGCCCTCGGGCCCCGAGCGCGAGCACGCCCTGAACCTGCACTACGCCGCCACCGACGTCTACCTGTGGAAGTTGTGGCGGCGCGATCTCGGCCTGTCGCGCCGGGACGCCGAACGCGCCATGCGCGACCTGCTGACCTCGATCGACCCCCGAAAGAGGAATCATGAGTAGCAATTTCCTGTTCGCCACCTGGTCCGGCGGCGGAGCGGTGCCCCCCACCCTGTCGGTGGCCCGCGCGCTGCGCGAGCGCGGGCACGGCGTCCGGGTCCTGGCCGACAGATCGCTGCACCGGGAGGTCGCCGCCTCCGGCGCCGAGCCCGTCGCCTGGACGACGGCCCCTCAGGGCGACACCACGAACCCGGCCGACGACCTCCTCAAGGACTTCGAGGCCCGCACGCCGATGGGCGCGTTCGCGCGGCTGCGCGACCGCCTGGTCTGCGGACCGGCGGCCGACTTCGCCCGCGACACCCTGGCCGAGCTGCGCGCCCGTCCGGCCGACGTGCTGGTCGCCGACTTCTCGCTGCTCGGCGTGCTCACCGCCGGTGAGGCCGCCGGCATCCCGGTGGCCGCCCTGGGGACGACCCTCTACCCGTTCGCCACCCCCGGCGCGCCCCCGTTCGGTCCCGGGTTCAAGCCCGCCACCGGGGCGCCGGGACGCCTGCGCGACCGCGTCCTGGCCGACCTGACCACCAGGCCGTGGGCCAAGGGGCTGCCCGCGCTCAACGCCGCCCGCACCGCCCACGGCCTGGCGCCGGTGGATTCGGTCATCGACGCGTTCGGCCGCGTCGACCGGTTCCTGGTGCTGTCGCCCCGCGCGCTCGACTACCCCGGCCGGCGCTTCCCGGCCCACGTCCGCCACGTCGGAGCCCGGCTCGACGATCCTTCCTGGGCCGGGGAGCCGGCCCTGCCCGAGGGCGACGCGCCGCTGGTGCTGGCCGGTCTCAGTTCGACCTTCATGGACCAGCGCGCGCTGCTGGAACGGATCGCCGAGGCCCTCGGCACGCTGCCGGTGCGCGGGCTGCTGACCACCGGCCCGGCCGTGGACCCCGCGACCGTCCGCGCGCCCGGCAACGTCCTGGTCACCGCGACCGCCCCGCACGGCGCCGCGCTGCGCCACGCCGCGGTGACGATCACGCACGCCGGTCACGGAATGGCCGTCAAATCCCTGGCCGCGGGCGTTCCCCTGGTCTGCGCGCCGCTCGGGCGCGACCAGCGCGAGGTGGCGCGGCGCGTCGAACTCGCCGGCGCCGGGATCACCGTGGGCAAGGGCGCCTCGTCCCGCGCGATCGCCCGCGCGGTGGACCGCGTCCTGAACGACCCGTCCCACCGCCGCCAGGCGCAGCGGCTGGCGGCCGAGATCGCCGCCGAGACGGCCGACGACCGGGCGGTCGCCGAACTCGAAGCCCTCACCCGGCGACCTGCGGGCAGCGGCGGAACGGCAGCCCCCCGGACGTCGCCGAGCTGACCGGCGATCCCGGTGACGGGCTCGATCATGCGGCGGGCGCGGCCGGAACGCGCTGGCGGGTCAGCAGAACACCTTGCCCGCCAGGGCGTACAGCTTGTCGGCCGACGGCGGCGCTGCACCGAGGTTGACCGACAGGTTCATCTGCCGCCCGTCGTCGGAGCGCAGCGCGTAGGTGGTGTAGCCGATGAGCTGGCCGCTGTGCCCGGTCATGCGTCGGCCGCAGGGCAGGGTGTACTCCTGCAGCCCCAGCCCGTAGGCGAACCCCGCGCCGGTGGGCCGCACGGCGCGCATCGCGGCGAGCCCGGCGGGCGACAGCAGCCGCCCGCCGAGCAGCCCGTCGAGGAACCGGCCGAGGTCGCGGGTGGTGGAGATCATCTCGCCGGCCGCCCAGTCGAGGGAGGGGTTCATGCGGGTGGCGTCCACGGTGCGTCCGTCGGGCAGCAGGGCGTAGCCGTGCGCGTGCGGGCGGGGGAGGCCGGGCCGGTCGCCGGGCACGATCGTGCGGGTCAGCCGGAGCGGGCGCAGGATGCGGCGTTCGACCTCCTTGCCGTAGGGGCGCCCGGTCAGCCGCTCGATCAGCCGCCCCACGACCACGTAGTTGGTGTTGGAGTACCTCCAGGTGACCTCCGGGGGATCGTCGGCGGGGACGCGGAACGCCTGCGCGAGGAGCCGGTCGGGCTTGTAGCCGCGGAAACGTTCCGCGCCGCGCCAGCGGTTGGTGGACCACCCCGGGTCGCTCATGTAGTCGCGGAGCAGGCTGGTGTGCTGCAGGACCTGCCGTACCGTGATGCGTTCGCCGTCCGGGACGACGCCCGGCAGGTGCCTGGCCACGGGATCGTCGAGCCGCAGCCGCCCCTCGTCGACGAGCTGCAGGAGCACGGTCGCCGCGAACGTCTTGGTGACGCTCCCGATCCGGAAGTACCCGGCCGGGTCGGCGGGCCGTCCGGTCCGGACGTCGGACACGCCCGCCGCGCCGGACCACTCGGCGCCGCCCGCGGTGCGCACGCGCAGCAGCACGGCCGTGGCCGCCCCGGTCCTGACCAGGTCGTCCAACGTCTCCTGGAAACCGCCCTGGGGCGAACGGGCGCTGCTCGACCGGGGCTGCGCGGTACGCGCGTCAGGGGCGGCGACGGCCACCGCGAGGGTCGCCGCCGTCGCGCCGGACACCGCGAGGACCGCCCATCGGGAAAATTTGATCATGGGTGGACGCTACGGAGCCGGGCCCGTCGCGGCCATGGGGCCGACCGCCCGCCCCGCCTGCGGGAAACCGCACCCACCGCGCTGCGGATCTCCCGGAGATCCGCAGCGGGGCGGCCGCGGCTAGTGCGTCTCGAACGACAGGTGCGCCGACAGCGCGCGCAGGAAGTCGGCCGCGTCGAAGACCTCCCCGGCGGAGACCACCCCGGTGGCCCTGGTCCGCCCGGTGAGGATGCGGGCGACCGCCTCCACCGCCAGCGGCGCGGTGATGGCGTAGATGTCCTGGCCGCTCGCCGTGGCGCGCCGCTCCCGCCCGCCCGAGCGCACGACGACGTCGACCAGGAACCGCTGGTCCGACCGCCCGAGCTCGTCGGTCGCCGCCGGAGCGGGCGTGTCGGGGGCCGACAGCTCGCCGACCGCCTCCACCGTCATGTAGGAGTGCAGCCTGGGCACGTCCACGTGGCTGGGGATCGTGACGACGTCGGCCATGCTGAACTCCCCGATGACCGGCCGCACGCCCACCGGCTCGGGGAAGTCCCACTTCAGCGACGGCAGCTCCTCCCGGTGGTACTCCAGCCGCCCGCCCGCGTACCGGACGCGCCGGCCGTCGCGCCGCTCCTGGGAGACCGTGCCCGAGGCGCGCGTGCCGGCGGTGGGGTGCCAGCTGCTGAGCGCGTAGGCGACGTGCACCTCGTCGGCCGCCGTCCAGTCGCCCATCGCCGCGGTGGCCAGCAGGTCGCCGAGGCCGCCGAAGAAGGCCATGGCCGGGACGACGACGGCCCCGGCGGCGCGGGCCCGGTCGGCGAAGCGCGCGAAGGTGTCGGCGTTGGCCTCGATCTCGGCCGCCACGTCCACGTAGGGGACGCCCGCGCGCAGCGCCGCCTCGATCACCGGGGCGGCCGTCGAGGCGAAGGGCCCGGCGGCGTTGACGACCGCCGCGGTGCCGGCCAGCGCGCGGTCGAGCGAGGCCGGGTCGTCGACGGTCGCGGGCCGCACCTCCAGCCCCGGCCAGGACGCCGCCAGCTCCTCCAGCCTGCCCGCGTCGCGCCCCGACAGCACGGGCACGAACCCGCGCCCCCTCAGCTCGGCCACCACGAAGCGCCCGGTGTGACCGTACGCGCCGAACACCGCCACCGTCTGACCTGAAGTCATCGTTTCCCGCCGTTCCGGTTGTTCCACTGAGAAGATCATGGCGGTGACGGCCGCCCCGCACGAGTGTCGAGAACGCCATGCACCGTACAATTCCGGACATGAGCCGGGTCGCGGTGGCCATCACCGACGGGATGCTGCACTTCGAGCTGTCGGTGGCGTTCGAGATCTTCGGCCCGGCCCCGGCGGCGGTCACCGTCCCCTGGTACGACCTGGTCGGATGCGGGCCGCGCGCGGTGCGGGCGGGCAGGTTCGTGCTGGAGCCCGACCACGGCTTCGACCGGCTGGCCGACGCCGACACCGTCATCGTCCCCGCGTGGGCCGACGTCGACGAGCCGCCGCCCGCCGAGCTGACCGACGCGGTGCGCGCGGCGCACGAGGCGGGCGCGCGCGTGGCCGCGCTGTGCACCGGCGCGTTCGTGCTGGCCGCCGCCGGACTGCTGGACGGGCGCCGCGCCACCACCCACTGGGCGCACGCCGACGCCCTGGCCGCCCGCCACCCGCGGACGCAGGTGGACCCGGACGTGCTGTACGTCGACAACGGCAGCGTGCTCACCTCCGCCGGCAAGGCCGCCGCCCTGGACCTGTGCCTGCACCTGGTCCGCCTCGACCACGGCTCGGCGGTCGCCAACGCCGTCGCCCGCCGCCTGGTCGTGCCGCCGCACCGCGACGGCGGCCAGGCCCAGTTCGTCACCACCCCCGTGCCGCCGCCCGACAACCACCCGCTCGCCGACCTGCTCCCTTGGGTGGTCGAACGGCTGGACCGCCCGCTGACCGTGGAGGACCTGGCCCGCCGGGCGCGGATGAGCTCGCGCCAACTGGGCCGCCACTTCAGGTCGGTGACCGGCACCACCCCGCTGCAATGGCTGCTGACCCAGCGCATCCGCCACGCCCAGGAACTGCTGGAGGGCAGCGACGACAGCGTCGAGGCCATCGCGGCGGCCACCGGCATGGGGACCGCCACGACGCTGCGGCGGCACTTCAACCGCACCGTCGGCGTGCCGCCGGACACCTACCGCCGCACCTTCCGCTCGCGGACCGGCCCCGGCGGCGACCGCTGACACCGCCGGGCCGACCGGAACGCCCCGGCGCCCGCCCCGCCCCCGTCCCCATCGCCCCCGAACTACTGGGCGAACTGTTCGCCTCGGGCCACCGCCCGCGCCACTGCCGGGGCCGACGTCGAGAAGGCGCAGGCATCCTCGACCGCACATCGAAACGCCGCACATCTCCCGGCCGAAACAGTGGGGCCCGATCCCATAGTCGTCGATGGCGACCAGGTTTCTAATTTGGAAATGGCTCGGCCCCACCCCTGACTTTCCGTCCGCCCGACCGAGCCGCACGAGCCGTTTCCCTCATGCGGGCGCCGACGGATAGGAGCTTTCGATGTCGCACCCCGTCCCCGCTGAAACGCCGCGGCCGCCCGAAAGGACCGGACGCGCCCGGCGCGGCGTGCTCGCCACCGCGCTCGCGGCCGGCACCGCCGCGCTGGCCGCCGTCGCCGCCTTCGCCGTCCCCTCCGTCCCGGCCGCCGCCGCGCCCGCCCACGACCCGGTCATCATGATCCCGGGCATGACCGGCGACACCGGGAACATGGCCGCGATGAAGTCGGACCTGCAGACCAACGGCTGGCCCGCCGACCGTCTGGTCACCTGGACCGACAGCAGCAAGATGACCCAGGACCTGGCCGCGGCGGCGCGGGAGCTGTCGGCCAAGGTGGACCAGGTCCGCGCCCAGACCGGCGCCGCCCGCGTCGTGCTGGCCACCTGGTCGGCCTCCACCCTGGCCGCCCGCTACTACATCAAGAACCTGGGCGGCGGCGACAAGGTCTCCCAGTACATCGGCTTCGCCGGACCCCAGCACGGCACCACCAACAACGGCTGCCAGATCTACGTGTCGTGCCGGCAGTTCGGCTCCGCCGACTCCCCGTTCCTGCGGGAGCTCAACGCCGGCACCGAGGTCCCCCACAGCGACAAGGTCGCCTACATGACCGTGCGGTCGGTCAACGACATCAACGCCGCCCCCTACGACACCGCCAAGCTCGAAGGCGCCCACCTGAACCACCTGATGTCGGGCCCCACCGCGCCCACCCACTTCACCATCATCTCCAACGGCACCGCGCTGGCCGAGATGCGCAGGTTCATCACCGCCCACGAGGACCCCACCACCCCGCCCACCACGCCGCCGCCCACGACCCCGCCGCCGACCTCGGGCACCTGCCACACCGCCGGCAACACCGCCCACGTCCAGGCGGGCCGCGCCCGCGTCTCCTACGGGCAGACCTACGCCAACGGCTCCAACCAGTACATGGGCCTCAACGCCGTCTACATCTTCACCAAGCTCCGCGAGAAGTCCGCAGGCCACTACGTGATCGACAACACCTGCCCCTGACTGCGCACCGCGGGACCTGAGGCGATCCCCTCGGCAGGTCCGGCGGAACGGCGCAAGCCCCGTGGCCGGGCCGGGTGCAGCACCCCGGCCCGGCCACGGACCACCGACCGCACACCGCCACACGCGCGCCCGGCACCAGACGGCGCCCCGTTCCTGCCCCCGCTCCGAGAACACGGTGATCCCATGGCGCAGACGCGGCCTTTGACAGGCGGCAGGCACGCTCCGCCTCGGAGGATCGGGCGCGTGGTCGCCGCCAGTCCGATCGGCACCGCCATCGAGTGGTACGACTTCTTCCCGTACGGCTCCGCCGCCGCGCTGCTGGCGGTCCCGTCCGAAGCGGCCTTCCCGGCCTGGGGCGGCGTATCCCGTTCCCGCTGTCGGGCGCCCTGGTACCGCCCGGCCTGTGGATCCGCCTCGCGGTGGCCGAAAGCCCGACCTTCCTGCACGCCGGAGCCGGGACCCGGACGGAGGCCGCCGGCGGCCAGCGGCTACCGCTCGCCCCCCTGGTTGCTGACCTTCAGCAGCCGCAACGCGATGTGCACTTCGAGCAGGCGGTCGGCCTGCCGCCAGGATTCGCCGAGAAGCCGGGTGATGCGGTTCAGACGCTGGGTGACGGTGTTGGCGTGCAGGTGGAGCGCCTGGGCGGTGTTCTTGGTGTTCTGGTTGTTGGCGCAGAACACCTCCAGCGTCTGCAGCAGCTCCGAGCGGTGGACGCGGTCGTACTCCATGACCGGGCCGATCGTGGCGCGCACGAAGGAGCCGATGTCGGGCCGGCCGTTGAACAGCGTCCCGACGAAGCCCAGATCGCGCGCGTCGGCGATGTCGCCGACGCGCCCCAGCGCCAGCAGCGTCCGCATGCACCGGGCGGCCTCCTCGTGGGCGGCCGCGATCTGGGTGACGTGCGCGGCCCGCGCCGTGCCGGCGGTGACCGGGTGGTGGCAGGCGCGGGCCAGCTCGCGCACGGCGGCGCGGGCGACCGCGCGCGGGTCGTCGCCGGGCAGCAGCAGCACCACCGCGCCCTGGTGGTGGGTCGCCAGCCCGCGCCGGCGGCGCGCCAGCGCCGCGGTCATGGTGTGCACGTGCTCGTGGAAGGTCCCGTCGGTCTGCGCGACGATCATGTTGTGGCAGGCGTCGAGGTCGACGCCGAGGATGCGCGCCCGGTGCTGGAGCAGGTCGTGGTCGTGGGGCTCGGGGGCCAGCAGCTCGGCCAGCAGCTCCCCGCCGACCCGGGCCTGCGCCTCGGCGATGCGCCGGCGCGTCACCAGCACCAGGGAGGCCACCAGCGCGGCGCGCTCCAGGATGCGGCGGTCGATGTCGCCGATGGGCGCCCCGCCCAGCAGCACCATCGCGCCGAGGTCCTCCGACTCGGTGATCAGGGGGACGGCGCACAGGCCGTCCTGGACCAGGGTGTGGCCGGACGCGCGCGCCCGCGCGCCGGCCGAGGCCAGCTCCTGGGCCGACAGGGCGGTGACGGCGCCGGTGGCGGTGACCACCCCGCCGTGCTCGTCGACCACGACCACCTCGCCGCTCAGCGCGTCCGCGGTGGCCTGGGCGACGTCGTCGACGCCCTTGCCCCGCAGGACCAGCTTGGTGAGGCGCTCGTGGACCTCGGCGGTGCGCTCCAGGTCCTTGACGTGGGCGCCGATCGTGGCGTTGGCGACCCGCAGGTCCTCGACCGCCGACCGCGTGGCGCCCAGCAGCCGCGCGCTCTCGATCGCGACGGCCGCGTGGGCGCCCAGCATCGCCAGCGCGCTGATGTCGTGGCCGGTGAAGGCCCGCATGCCCCGGTGCGCGGCCATCAGCACGCCGATGACCTCCTGCTTGACCTTCAGCGGCACCCCGACCAGGGAGTCGATGCGCTCGGCGACCACGGTGCGGTCGATCTCCGCGGTGCGGACGATCCGCTCGTCGTTCAGGTAGGAGGAGGTGCTGTAGGGCTCGCCGGTGCGGGCGACCAGCCCGCCCACGCCGGTGCCGGCGGGCAGCCGCAGCTCGTGGAGCAGGCCGGAGACGTTGCCCGCGGCGGCCTTGATGTAGCAGTCGCCGCGGTCGCTGTCGCTGAGGCTGATGTAGGCCAGGTCGCAGTCCAGCAGGCGGCGGGCGCGGTCGGAGATCGCCTGCAGGATCGAGTCCAGCTCGCGCATGGAGGCCAGGTCGTTGGCGGTGTCGTTGAGCAGCTGCAGCTCGGCCTCGTTGCGGCGGTGCCTGGCCAGCAGCTCGCGCAGCCGCAGCCCGACGGCCCGCTCCCGCTCCAGCCGGGCGACCTCCCCGGCCGCCGAGCCCGCCGCCCGGGCACGTTCCACCACCGCGTCGAACGCGGCGACGTCGGCGTCCTCCAGCAGCAACCGGAGGAACGACTCGTCTTCGGCCACCGTCATCACCTCATCATGCCGTCGGGTCTCGGGTGCGGTCCGTGACGGCCGGCCGGTGCCGCCGTCTCCGGGCGGGGGAGCGTCAGGAGGGTTCGGGGCCGGTCGTTCGCAGCCCGGCGAGGTTGCGGCGGATGCCCGCACTGAGACGCTGCGCGACCTCGCCTTCCCGGTCGGACGGCCCGGCCAGCAGGCGCGGCCGGGGAGAGCGCACCGTCGGTGCTTCGCCCAGCAGCTTGTCGATGCTGGGGAAGGCGTCCTTGTCGTTCGACAGGTGGGGCGCCAGGTTGCCCAGGATGTCACGCGTCAGCTCCAGGCCGATGTGGTCGGCGTTCTCCATCGGGCCCACGGCCGACCAGCGCAGCCCCAGGCTGGAGCGCACGACGGTGTCGATGGTCGCCGGATCGCAGACCCCCTGGTCGAGCAGGTGCAGCGCCTCGCGCACCAGCGCGAACTGCAGCCGGTTGCCGACGAAGCCGGGCACGTCGCGCCGCAGCCGGACGGTGGTCTTGCCCATCGCGGTGAGCAGGTCGCGGGCCTGGTCGACGAAGCGCCGCTCGGTGCGGGCGCCCGGCGCCACCTCGACCAGCGGGATCAGGTAGGGAGGGTTCCACCAGTGCACCCCGGCCAGCCGCCGGGGATGGGCCATCCCC
The DNA here is from genome assembly GCA_050936435.1 of Spirillospora sp. CA-253888. Lineage (GTDB taxonomy): Bacteria > Actinomycetota > Actinomycetes > Streptosporangiales > Streptosporangiaceae > Spirillospora. Next base: position 912,512 of record JBNJMT010000002.1, on the reverse strand, counting down.
TCGGCCACCCGCGTGATCGACAGCACCGAGGTGTTGGTCCAGATCGGCGTCGCGGGCGCGGTGACGGCCTCCAGCGCGGCCAGCACCCGGTGCTTGACCTCCAGTCGCTCGGGCACCGCCTCCACGATGACGTCCGCGTCCCGCGCGAGGTCGCCGAGCGATGCGGCGGCGGTGATCCGGGCCTCGACCCGCTCGGCCTGCGCCCCGGTGCTCCCGCACTGCGCCAGCGCCCGGCGGACCCGGTCGGGGAGGGTGGCCAGGGTCCGGGGGTCCACATCGTGGACGGCGGCGGCGTGGCCCGCCCGCGCCAATGCCACGGCGATCCCGTGACCCATCAGGCCGCTCCCGACGATGCCGAACCGAGTCATGAATCAAGCCCCATTTCCCTTGGCCGATGGCGGAACCCGAGTGCTCGCCGTTCCCTCCGCTCGATGTGGCCGACGGCGTGCGGTTCCTGCGGATCCACACGCTAGGTCGGCGACAGGACCGCATCAATGGGGACCGTTCACACTGCTGCACGCGCGGGGTGTGGCAGGGCCCCGCCCGCTCGGTGACGCCGCGCGTTCCTGCCGTGGGCCAGGGGACGGAAGCCCGCGAGACAGCCGGTCAGGACGATCGGGCCGCCGCCTTTTCGCGCCGGGCCGGACGGCCCCCGCGGCCCGGCGGCGGTGTGGAAAAGGGCCACCCGGCACTGGTGAATTGTGTGGCCGAAGCCCATGGAAGGGCCCGCGGGCCGGGACTTCTAATGGTCGGCGTCTCGGAGCCGTCCGGGCACCCTGCCCGCCTCGCCGGCGGCAGGCGGCGGCCCCGCTCCCGCACCACCGGCCGACACATGGAGAAGACCCGTATGGACAAAGTGATCCCGACCGCCGCCGAGGCGGTGGCCGACATCGGGAACCAGGCATCACTGGCGGTGGGGGGTTTCGGGCTGTGCGGCATCCCCGAGACCCTGATCCGCGCCGTGCACGACCGGGGCGCGGGCGGGCTGCGGCTGGTCTCCAACAACTGCGGCGTGGACGGCCGGGGCCTCGGCGTCCTGCTGGCGGCGGGCCGCGTCGAGCGCGTCACCGCCTCCTACGTGGGGGAGAACAAGGAGTTCGCCCGGCAGTACCTGGCCGGCGAGCTGGAAGTGGAGCTGATCCCGCAGGGCACGCTCGCCGAGCGGCTGCGCGCCGGCGGCACCGGCGTGCCCGCCTTCTACACCCCGGCCGGCGTCGGCACGCAGATCGCCGACGGCGGGCTGCCCTGGCGCCACGACGCCCACGGCGGGGTCGCCGTGGCCTCCCCGCCCCGCGAGACCCGCGTGTTCGACGGCCGCGAGCACGTCCTGGAGCACGCGATCACCACCGACTTCGCCCTGGTGCGCGCCGCCCGCGGCGATCGGCACGGCAACCTGGTCTTCCGCCGCGCGGCCACCAACTTCAACCCGCTGGCGGCGATGGCCGGCCGCGTCACCATCGCCGAGGTCGAGGAACTGTGCGAGCCGGGGGAGCTGGACCCCGACCGGGTCCACCTGCCCGGCGTGTTCGTGCAGCGCGTCGTCGCCCTGACCCCCGGGCAGGCCGCCGACAAGGCCGTCGAACGCCGCACCGTCACCGAGAGGACCGCGCCCTGATGCCCTGGACCCGCGACGAGATGGCCGCCCGCGCCGCCGCCGAGCTCACCGACGGCGGCTACGTCAACCTCGGGATCGGCCTGCCCACGCTGATCCCCAACCACCTCCCCGCGGACGTGCACGTCGTCCTGCACTCGGAGAACGGCATCCTCGGCACCGGCCCCTACCCGCGCGAGGACGAGGTCGACCCCGACCTCATCAACGCGGGCAAGGAGACCGTCACCGTGCTGCCGGGCGCCTGCTTCTTCGACTCGGCGCTGTCGTTCGGGATGATCCGCGGCGGCCACATCGACACCGCCGTCCTCGGCGCCATGCAGGTGTCGGCGCGCGGCGACCTGGCCAACTGGGCGATCCCCGGCAGCATGGTCAAGGGCATGGGCGGCGCGATGGACCTGGTGCACGGCGCGCGCCGGGTGATCGTGCTGACCACCCACAACGCCAAGGACGGCTCTCCCAAGATCGTCGGGGAGTGCGACCTGCCGCTGACGGGCGTGGGCTGCGTGCAGCGGATCATCACCGACCTGTGCGTCCTGGACGTTACGTCCGGCGGGCTGCGGCTCGTCGAGACCGCCCCGGGCGTCACCTGGCACGACGTCCGCGCCGCGACCGGCGCGCCGGTCCTCGTTCCCGAGCACGCCTGACCCGCGCCCAGGCCCCTGACCGCCCGTAGAGCCTTCACCCAACCTGCGGCGACACCGCGAAGGCTCTACGGGCACCGCACCGCCGGGCGGCGGCATGACCGCCCGCGCCGTGCGATCGGGCGATGACGATCGCCCCTGCGGACCGGACGGCCGCCCCTGCCGAGGCGGTGCTGGGCGGCCGTCCCCGCCGGCTCCCGCCATCGCACGGGGGCTGTGGCGACGGCCCATGCCCCTGCCCGAACGGCGATGTGTGCGCAGCGCACTGCTCCGCCACCGAAATGTGGGTTCCGTCCACGTAGCTACCGGTCTGGTCACCACTTAGCGTTCCCTGTCACAGCCGTTGGAGTGGCGCAGATCACTTCGTGCGAGTGCCCGCGCCGTCCACCGGCCACACCGGCCCCTCGACACACCTGCACCGCCTCACCGGCGAAGGCCGCTGTCCACCCCCCACACCCCAGGAGCAGCGTTCCCATGAGCGACGCCACCACCTCCGCACCCCGACCGGGAGGCATCGGCCGCATCGTCGGCGCCAGCCTGATCGGCACCACCATCGAGTGGTACGACTTCTTCCTCTACGGCAGCGCCGCCGCGCTGGTGTTCAACAAGCTGTTCTTCCCGACCGCCGACCCCCTGACCGGCACGCTGATCGCGTTCACCACCTACGCGATCGGGTTCCTGGCCCGGCCGCTCGGTGGGATCGTCTTCGGCCACTTCGGCGACCGCGTCGGGCGCAAGAAGCTGCTGGTGCTCAGCCTGCTGATGATGGGCGGGGCCACGTTCGCGATGGGCCTGCTGCCCACCTACGCCACCGTCGGCGTCGCCGCCCCGATCCTGCTCACCGTCCTGCGGCTGGTCCAGGGCTTCGCGCTGGGCGGTGAGTGGGGCGGCGCGGTGCTGATCGTGTCCGAGCACGGCGGCGCCGAGCGGCGCGGCTTCTGGGCCTCCTGGCCGCAGTCCGGCGCGCCGGGCGGGAACCTGCTGGCGACCGGCGTGCTGGCACTGCTGGCGGCGGTGCAGTCGGACGCGGCGTTCCTGTCGTGGGGCTGGCGCATTCCGTTCCTGCTGTCGGGCGTCCTGGTCATCATCGGCCTGTGGATCCGCGTGTCGGTGTCCGAATCGCCGGTCTTCCTGGAGGCCAAGGCCCGCGCCGACGCCCGCGCCGCGTCCCTCGGCGAGACCGGCAAGGAGGCGGCGCCGGTCGTCCAGGTGCTGCGCACCAGCTGGCGGCAGGTGCTCGGAGCCATCGGCACCCGCTTCGGCGAGAACATCTCCTACTACATCCTCACCTCCTTCCTGCTGGTGTACGTGACCACGCACCTGGAGCTGAGCAAGAGCACCGCGCTCAACGCCGTGCTGATCGGCTCGGCGATCCACTTCGTCACCATCCCGCTGTGGGGCGCGCTGTCGGACCGCGTCGGCCGCCGCCCCGTCACCCTCATCGGCGCGGTCGGCATGGCCGCGTGGGCGTTCGCGTTCTTCGCCCTGGTGGACACCAAGTCGTTCCCCGTCATCACCCTCGCCGTCACCGTCGGCCTGCTGCTCCACGGCGCGATGTACGGACCCCAGGCCGCCTTCATCTCCGAGATGTTCGACACCCGCGTCCGCTACTCGGGCGCCTCCATGGGCTCCCAGCTCTCCTCCATCATCGCCGGGGCGCTGGCCCCGATCATCGCCGTCGAACTCCTCAAGGACTTCGACTCCGCCCTGCCCATCGCCCTCTACGTGAGCCTGGCCGCCGTCGTCACCACCGTCACCGTCGCGGTGATCAAGGAGACGCGCGGCCGCGACCTGTCCCGGCCGCTGACCGGCGGCCGCGCCCCCGCCGTGCCCGGCAAGCAGCCGGTCCCCGGCTCGTGAGGCCGACCGCCCCCGCCGCTCGCACCGCGCCCCGAAAGGCCGTCATGAACCGATACGAGACCCTGCTCGCAGCAGGCGCCGTCGCGCTGGCCGGCCTGACGGCCGCCCCCGCCCAAGCGGCCACCTCCACCGGCACCTCCTGCGCCGACCTGGCGGGCACGGCCATCCCCGCCTCGGCCATCGGCCTGCCGACCCGCGGCGGACACGTCCGCCAGGCGACGCCGGTCCCGGCGTCCGGGCAGGGCGCCTCGGCCGTCGGCGAGCACTGCCGGGTGGACGCGGCCCTGCGCCCAGTCGACCCGGCCGCGCCCGACATCCTGATGAGGATCGCCCTGCCCACGGCCTGGAACGGCAAGGCCATGATGTTCGGCGGCGGCGGGTACAACGGCACCGTCCCCAACATCGCCGGCAACGTGCCCTTCGGCCCGGCCGACCAGCCCACACCGCTCGGACGCGGCTACGCCACCTTCGCCAGCGACTCCGGCCACCAGGCCGCCCCCGACTTCCAGCCCGCCACCTCGCTGGACGGCTCGTTCGCCGCCAACGACGAGGCACTGCGCAACTTCTCCGGCGACGCGCTCAAGAAGACCCGCGACGCGGCGCTCCACCTCATCGCCAAGCGGTACGGCGGATCCAAGCCGACCCAGAGCTACTTCGCCGGCGGCTCCACGGGTGGACGCGAGGCGCTCGCGGTGGCGCAGCGCTGGCCGCGCGACTTCGACGGCGTCATCGCGGTCTACCCCGCCTGGAACGCCGCGACCCTGGACCTGTTCTTCGGCTACAAGGCCCAGATCCTGTCGCGGCCGGGCGCCTTCCCCGGCCCGGCCGAACAGGAACTGCTCCACCGCAGCGTCCTCAACGCCTGCGACGGCCGCGACGGCCTGCGCGACGGCGTCGTCTCCGACGAGCGCGGCTGCCGCTTCGACCCCCGCGTCCTGCGCTGCACCGGCCGCCACCAGGCGGGCACCTGCCTGTCGGACCGGCAGATCCGCGCCGTCCGGGCCCTGTCCGCACCGCTGAGGCTGCCCTACCGGCTCGCCAGCGGCGAGACCGGATACCCGGGCTTCCCGTACCTGTCGGGCGCCGCCATGACCACGCCGCTGCTGGGCATGGGCACCACGGCCCCGGCCCACCCCATGCCCAAGACCAGCGGCTACGGCGTCCAGTTCTGGGACCAGTGGATCCGCTACGCCATCACCAGGGACCCCGCCCACGACTCGCTGGCGGTCGACCCCCGCCGCCCCGGAAAGTGGCGCGACCGGATCAGCCGCCTGTCGGCCTTGCAGGACGTCAACGACCCCGACCTGCGCCCCTTCGCGGCCGCCGGCGGCCGCCTGCTCATCGTCCACGGCCTGGCCGACGAACTGGTCAGCCACCGCTCGACCGCCCAGTACTTCGACCGCGTCCGCGCGACCATGGGCGCGGCCGCGACGGCACGCTTCGCGCGGTTCTACACCGTGCCCGGAGCCAACCACGCCAACGTCAAGGCGGCCTTCACCGCCGGCTGGGACTCCCTCACCGCACTGGAAGGCTGGGTCGAGGACTCCGCGGCCCCGCGACACCCCGTCGTGAAGGACAACAACCCGGCCGCCGAAGGGCGAGCACGGCCGCTGTGCGAGTACCCCGCCTGGCCGCGCTACAAGGGCTCCGGCGACCCCGACGACGCCGCAAGCTTCACCTGCGCACGGCGCTAGAGGCGCCGAAGCAGATCGGCCACACCGGCAAGACCCCCGGACCACCACGCGCAGGAAGGGGGCCGGGGGCTTGCCGGGGAAGGAACGGCAAGAAGGCGACACTCCGGGTCACGGCCGGATCGGAGTCCAGCCGGGCTCCGCGGGCGAGTCGACATTGCTCCACATGAGCGTGCCGTCGGGCAGCACACCGGGAACGTCACCGTTGACCTGCCGGAGGCCGGTGAGCGCTTCGGCCATCTCGACGAGGTACGCGGCGAAGGACGGCCACAGGCCCGGTCTGGCGACATCGGCTTCGGCATAGGACCCGACCGTGCCGTGGTCCACTCCTGGCGTGCAGTCCACGAACTCCCCGTAGAAGCCGTCGGGATCGCTCGCGGTGAAGGCCAGATACCGCCGTTGTGGTTCGCCGTGGATCCGTTCGGCCGCAACCGGCCCGTGGAACCATTGAGGCAGCTTCTCCAGCGGCGCGATCCCACGCTCCGCGGGGAAGAGGTAGCCGCTGGGGTCGGGCGCGTCGATGTCCTCGGCCCAGTCGAAGTCGGAAACCGGCCCGGTGCCGTTGCGCAGCAGGTAGAACGCCCTGAGGTCTTCCGGCATGGTGAGATCCAGCTCGGTTTCCGTCGCCCGGATCCGGTCCTCGGACGCGGGGCCGGGGAGCCGTAGGCGGCTGCGCGGTGCGTGCCGCGCCAACCATGTCTCGATCGTCTGCCAGGTGCGGGCCACCTGTTCGGCCGAGGGGGACATAGCGAAGATCTCCTGGTCTCGGGAGCACGCGCACAACGGAACGCGCTGGCGGGCGGAGCCGTTCCAGACCAAGATTCCATGGTGGGCTGATCTCGTCCTCGGATCGTGCGGCGCCGAGGCGGGGCCGGCCTACGCCGGGGCGTGGCTCATCGGCCAGCCCGTACAGGCGGTCGGTCAAGAACCGCTTGCGCCGTTTGGCAGCGGTGTTGCGTGCCACCTTGGTGCGGGCGGCCACTTTGGTCACACTGCGCTTCCGCCCTCGTGTCAGCCCAACACCAAGATCTGAAACCCAACACAACCCATGTGTCGCTCAACAAACTAGGGATCGGCTCACCAGGGGCGCCGAAGCAGATCGGCCACACCGAGCAAGACCCCCGGACCGCCGCGTGCAGGAAAAGGCGGGGTCCGGGGCCTGCCTGTTTCCGACTTCGCATGCGGGCTCCATTCTGGATGTGCGCCCAGGACGTGGCTTTCTTCGGCTCCTGTAGGAGAACGGTTATCGCGTCGACTCGGGATCGCCTCCGATCGAGCGCCATGAAACCTGGGAGTTTATTCCCATGGGCTGAGGCAAAATTCCCATTGCAGTATGATTTTTGTTGTGGCAGTCGTTGTCGTGCAGGTCGTACAGGCGTGGAATATTTCCTTACTTTAGTGCTAGATGGGCGTCTCTGGTGGAAGAGGTGTTGCTGAGGGCAGTTGACTTCTCTGCGTCATCGAGACGAACCTTCATGCGTAGGGAAATTGCGTGCGGGGCACAAGTTCGGGCATGGTGTGCTCCATGCCCCAGTGGAGGCTGCCGGTGACTACGAGTTGGCGACCGAGGGGAAAGTCCGGACCTCAGTACAATGTCGGCCCGAAAATTGCACGAAGACACCCGGCCCCCCTTTCCGCCTCAGCCTGCTCTCAGCCTTCGACGTCGACCTTCTCCGCGAACTGATGAGAAGGGACTTGTGCGGTGTACCTTCTCTCGCGCGGCTGCTTCCGCAGGGCGGGCGACATGTCGAAACCGACCGGGGTGGGCGCTCCTTGAGTGCGCGCAGCGCTTCGGTGAGCGGTGTGGGCGGATACCTTCCTCCCCGCAGGGTGAGCAATCAAGAGTTCGCCGCTCGTCTCGATACCTCAGATGAATGGATTCGTTCGCATATCGGTGTCGGCTCCAGGCGGATCGCCGAGAAGGAGTCCACCTCCGACCTCGCGGTCAAGGCCGGAAAGCGTGCGTTGGAGTCGGCTGGGACCGGCGTCGACTCGGTGGTGCTGGCGACCACGACTCCCGACCATCCGGTGCCCGCTTCAGCGCCCGCCGTCGCCGCTCGTCTGGGGCTGGGGCCCGTGGCCGCCTTCGATCTCAACTCGGCGTGCAGCAGCTTCCTGTACGCGCTCGCCGTCTCATCATCGATGATCGTCGCCGGTCTGGCCGAACGGATGCTGGTGATCGGTGCCGATACCGCGACCACGCTCATCGACCCGACTGACCGGCTCACCAGCGTGATCTTCGGTGACGGGGCCGGAGCCCTCGTCCTTGAGGCGGGGAACGCCGCGGACGCCGGGGCGCTCGGCCCGTTCGACCTGGGCAGCGACGGTGGCCGCCGGGACCTGCTGGTCGTTCCGGGAGGCGGTTCCCGGCAACGCAAGAATCTGCTCCCCCTCAGGACAAGCCGTTTCTCAGGATGGAGGGGAGAGGGGTGTTCGACGGCGCGGTCACCGGTATGAGCGCGACGATCCGAAAGGTCGCCGGGCACGCCGGCTGGCGGCTCGGTGACATCGATCGCCTGGCCTGCCACCAGGCCAACCAGCGGATCGTCGACGCGGTGGGCGCCGACCTCGGCCTCCCGCCCGACCGGCTGCTGAGCAACATCGAACGCGTGGGCAACACCTCGGCGGCGTCGGTTCCGCTGCTGCTCGCCGAGTCGAGCCGGCGAGGCCGACTGGTCCAGGGGCAACGAGTGGTGCTCGCGGCCTTCGGCGCGGGGCTCGCCTGGGGTGCGACCGCTCTCATCTGGCCCGAGGTCCGGGCCGTCATCGAAGGAGCCGCAGATGGGTAGTCTCGACGGCCCGGTCTCGGTCGTCACCGGAGCCTCCAGGGGCATCGGCGCCGCCGTCGCGACGGCGCTCGGCAGGGCGGGCGGGACCGTGGTCATCACCTACCGTCAGGACTCCGCCGCGGCCGAGCGGGTGGCGCAGGACGTCCAAGCCGCCGGTGGGAGAGCGTTGACGTGCGCCTACGATCTCGAGGAACCCGATTCCGCGACCAGGTTGTTCGACTTCGCCCTGTCCAACTGCGGGCGGGTGGACCACTTCGTGGCCAATGCGGCCGCCGGCCCCGTGAAGCCGGTCTCCATGCTGCGCGCCCATCACCTGGACCGGGCCCGAGCGGCGAACTCCCGGGCCTTCTTCCTGTCCGCGCGGCACGCCGCCGGACACATGGGCGACGGGGGGCGGATCGTGGCCCTGTCCTCGGTCGGCGCGCGCTTCGCGCTGCCCGGCTACGCGGTGATCGGCATGGAGAAGGCCGCGATCGAGGCGTGGGTGCGCAGCCTGGCGGTCGAGTACGCCCCGAGAGGGATCACCGTCAACAGTGTTCAGGGCGGCCTCGTCGACACCCGCTCGCTGGCCCACTGCCTGGAGCGGAACGATGCGTCCATGGCACAGGCCGCCCGCCACATTCCGGCCGGCAGGGTCGGGACGGCGCAGGAGATAGCCGACGTCGCCGTCTTCCTGCTCAGTCCCAACGCCTCCTACCTGACGGGACAGAACGTCGTGGTCGACGGTGGCCTGAGCATCTTCCATCCGGTGTTCGGCGCCGGGGCGCCGGAGGGCACCGCCTCCGGCGATCCGGGAGCAGGCTCATGACGGTGACCGCTCTCATCGCCGGAGGCACCTCCGGGCTCGGGCACGCCACGGCGGACACGCTGATGCGTCGCGGCATCGTGCCCGTGCTCGTCGGTCGCGACGTCGAGACCGGGACGAAGGCCATCGCGGAACTCGGTGCCGGAGCCCGGTTCAGCGCGGGAGACGTCACCGAGGAGGACGATGTCATGCGCGCCCTCGACCTGTGCTCCGGGCTCGGCGAACTCAGGATCGTGATCAACTGCGCCGCCGCCACGGACGTCGCGCGCACCCTGGGCCGCGAAGGAGCGGTCCCGCTCGACCATTTCGTCCACGTGATCAACACCAACATCACGGGCACCTTCAACGTCTGCCGCCTCGCGGCCGAGCGGATCGCGCGGCTCGAACCGGCCGATGGCGAACGGGGGGTCATCATCAACACCTCGTCGATCGCCGCATTCGACGGTCAGGCGGGACAGGTGGCCTACGCCGCCTCCAAGGCGGCGGTCGCCGGCATGACGCTGCCACTCGCCCGGGACCTCGCCGAAAGCCTGATCAGGGTGGTGACCGTGGCCCCTGGAATGTTCCGGACCCGGCTCACCGAAAGCCTCCCGGACCGACTGCTCACCACGCTGCGCGACCACACGCCCCACCCGACCAGGTTCGGCAACGCCCACGAGTTCGCCGCCCTCATCGAGCACATCGTCGACAACCGGATGCTCAACGGAGAGACCATCCGCCTCGACGGTGCTCTCAGACTCCCCGCCCGGCCGAGAGGGCGGACCGCTGACGACCGCCCGCAGGCTCCGCAGACATGAGGGAAAGCCATGGAACGCCTCTTGGGGCGGCCAGCGCCCCAGCATGCTCGGACGAGCACCCTTCCCACCATCGCTCCTGACGAAGACGCGCAGGCGTGCCCGGACCTCTACGCCGTCGACGGCGTGCGGCTCACGACCTTGCTGGCGGGCCACGCCGGAGCCATCGGCAAGCATGCGACAAGGCGAGCACGGCCAGGTGCACGGCCGACCTCCCCGATGCCGGGACCGGGACGGCCCGGATGAGCCGCCGGGAGCGGAACCGGGATGCCGTCGGCATCACCGGAATCGGCGCGCACGTGCCGCCCCGGGTGCGGTCCAACGCCGAACTCTCGGCGATCCTGGGAGTCGACGAGTCCTGGATCATGCGTTTGACGGGCATCCGTGAACGGCGCATCGTCGCCGACGACCTGTGCGCGTCCGGCCTCGCGCTGCCCGCGGCCCGGGAGGCCCTTCACCATGCCGGGGTCGAGGCGGGGGAACTGGGCCTGATCGTTCACGCCAGCAGCACGCCCGACGAGATCGTGGTGGCGTCGGCATGCCGCCTCCAAGCCGCGATCGGCGCCGTTCCGGCGGCGGCCCTCGACGTCAGCGGAGCCTGCACCGGCTTCGTCAACGCCCTGCGAGTGGCCGAGGGACTGATGGCGACCGACCCGAAGATCAGGCATGCGCTGGTGGTGGGCAGCGAGGTGCTCTCCAAGTTCATCGACGTCAACGACCGCGCTACGGCGGTGCTCTTCGGAGACGGCGCCGGAGCCGTGGTCCTCAGCAGGGTCCCGCGCCCCTACGGTCTCCAGTACACGTGCCTCGGCGCCGACGGCGGGGGCGCCGACCTCGTCGGCATCGCGGTCGGCGGCGGGAGGGTCCCGGCCACCTTGGAAACCCTCAGCAAGGGGCAGCGCTTCCTGCACATGCGAGGAAAGCACATCCGGTCGTTCATCCTGGACAGGATGCCGCTCCTCCTTGCGCAGGTGCTGTCGGAGACCGGCTGCTCGATGAGCGAGATCGACCTCGTCATCCCGCACCAGGCCAACATGAGGCTGATCAAAGAGGCGCTCGCCGAAACCGGCGTCCCCATCGACCGGGTGGTGCTCACCGGCGAGCGGTACGGGAACACCGGAGCGGCCTCGATTCCCATCAGCCTGCACGCCGCCGTTCAACAGGGCCGGCTACGCGACGGAATGCTCGTCCTCTTCGTCGCCCTGGGCGCCGGTCTGACCTGGGGAGCGACACTGGTCCGCTGGAGCGGCCCCTCCGCGCCGCTCCGACCTGACGAGCCGCGTGGTGGCAAGGCTGGTGAGCGGCCATGACGGCGGCGGCGTTCCCGTGGTCTCCGCCGCCCGTCGGTGAAGCCCTTCAGTGTCCGGGATGAGAGCGGCGGGCGCCGAGGCGGCCCGCCGCTCTCGGGTCAGGCCGCCGGAGTCAGGGAGGACCGCAGGCGGGGCATCAGGTCGACGAGGTCCTGGTACCAGCAGCCGGCCTCGTGGCCGCCGCCCTTGCAGTGCTCGCCCCAGCCGGTGCCGTTGCCGTACCCTTCGTAGTGGACGGGGATGCCCAGGGACTGGAGCTTGTCCCGCATGTGGACGGAGGCGCTTTCCAGCCACCATTCCCGGATGTCGTACTTCCCGCCGTCACCGTTGCCGACGTAGATGTGGATCCCCATGCCGCGCAGCTTGGCGGCGTTGGCGACCGGGTCGGCCTGGTTCCAGCGCCAGTCGGCGTTGAAGGCCGGATAGGGGCTGCCGAACAGGGCGTCGCTGTCCACGCCGGGGGCGTAGGCGTTGTCACAGCCGACCGTGCCGGAGGTGGAGGCGCACAGCGCGCCGGTCGCGTTGGTCAGGGAGCCCACCACGACCATGCGCAGGACCATCTGGTTGGCGCCCAGTTCCAGGTCGCCGGACAGGGAGCCGACCTGGCTGAACAGGTCGGGGTGCCGCTGCGCGTAGCGGAAGGCGCCGAAGCCGCCCATCGAGATGCCGGCGATCGCGCGGGCCTGCTTGGTGGCGATGGTGCGCAGGTTGGCGTCGATGAACGGGATCACCTGGTTGATGTGGAAGTTCTCCCAGTTTGCGGCCCCGGCGGCGGTGTTCTGATTGAGCCAGTTGGCGTACCAGCCGCGGTTGCCGCCGTCCGGGACGACGGTGATCATGCCGGGCGCGCCGGTCAGCGCGGCGTTGCCGTAGAAGGGCATGGACGGGTCGTCCGGCGAGCCGTGCAGGAAGTACAGCACCGGGTACCGCTTGCCGGGGTTGGCCGCGTAGTCGCTCGGCAGGATGATCCGGATGTTCTGCTCGCCCTGCACCTCGGCGGTCTTCACCGTGATCACGAAGTTGGTGTCGGTGTTGGTCGGGGCGGTGCTGGCGGCGCTGGTGACCTGGGTCAGTCCGGACCCGTCGGTGAGCGGCGGCCGCGACGAGGCGTGGGCCGCGGGGGCGGACAGCGGCAGCAGGACGGCCGCGGCCAGCACGCTGAGGACGCGCTTGAGGGAGGTCGTCACGGTCAGGCCCCCGGGGTGACGGCCTGCGCCGCCTCGAAGGCGGCCTTCTCCTGGTTGCCGAAGTTCGTCCCGGCCATGTAGGGGCTGGGGGCGCGGAACTGGGCCTCGGCGATCGCGTCGAGGCCGCCGGTGCTGTTCTGGGCGATGTGCGAGGTGACGCCGACCAGCACGCCCTCGCCGGTGGCCGCGTCGAAGTCCTTGAACCACGGGCCGCCGCTGGAGCCGGGGCTGAGCTGGGTCTTCATCAGGTCGCTGTTGGTCTCCTGCCACCACTCGCGGTTGATCCAGGACGGGCCCTGGCTGTAGAAGAGCGAGCGCCCGTCGTAGATGCGCTGCTGCGCGGCGGGGACGTTGTTCACGTTCGGCGAGCCGTTGACCACCGCGGCGCCGGTGCTGGAGAAGTTGGGGCCGCTGTAGCTCTTGACGTTCAGGACGGGGTAGCCGAAGTTGGTGCGCGGCGTCTTGCGGGCCTGGTTGAACCCGATCTGCTGGCCGCCCACGACCTCCTCGATCGGCCGGTCGTCGGCCGGGTTGTCGACGACCATCACGGCCATGTCGTTGTTGTTGAAGTGGTTGGCCTGGCCCGCCCAACCCTCGGTCAGCCAGGCCCGGGTCACCACCCACACGCCGTACGGGGCCACGTTCGCACCGATCGCCGGGCCGCTGTTCACATCGGTGCCCGGGGCGACGCGCGGCAGGTTCTCCCCCTTGAAGTCGGGGATGAACAGCGCGTTGGTCGTGATCAGGTTCATGTCCAGCGGGGCGTTCAGGCCCCAGTTGAGGCGCAGGCAGTGGCCCGCGGTGACCACGACGCTCTTGTTCTGGCTCCGCACCACCGTGGCGGTGCAGGAGCCGGGGATGTCGGTCGCGGTCGCGTTGTCGGCGTTGCGCGTCCGCGTCACCAGCTTGCCGGTCGTCTTGGTGATCTTTCCGCCGCCGGTCCAGGGCCGGGCGGAGTCGTCCCAGCCGGCCGCCGGAGGGGCGGCGTCGGACCCGTCGGGGTTGAGCGCGGCGACCGCCAGCCGGTTCAGGTTCCAGTACCCGGCGTGCTCCTGGAGCTTGGCCTGGTAGTCGGCGCCGAGCGGGACGAGGCGGAGTTCGGCGGGCCCGGCGGCGTGGGCGGACGGGGCGCCGCCCAGTGCGGCGACGGTCGCCGCGGCCACCGCGACGGCCAGCGCGGACATCCGCCGGGGGGCGAACGGATGCGTCCTCATGGCGTGCTCCTTTAATAGACACCAACGTCTTCCTGAAGCTAACAGCCGGAAATGTCGCCTTCGGTGGCGGGGTGGCGGTCCTGCGGAGCGGGGAGAACGGCCCGCGTTCGGCGGACCATGCGCGTTGTCCCAGCAAGGAGTCCTGCCCGCGCCGGGTCGCCGTCAAAGGGGCGGGCGGCGGTGGATGGACGGCCGGTGAATTCTGGGGTGATCGTGCCCATGGCCACCTCCGGCCGGGCGCGGAGGTGGACGGTGCATCGTTGGTCCAGTAACCGCCATCAACGGCTCGCCCCGGCCTCAGGCGGCCTCGGGATGATCGTGCAGCTCGCCCCACAGGCGGCGGAGATCCACTCCGTGCTTCCGGAGGATGCCGACCGAGGCGTTGGAGCCGTTGGCGAGCAGTCCCCAGAGCAGGTCGTCGGCGCGGACGAGCGTGCGGCGCCGCCGGCGGGCCGCCCACCGGGCGACCTCGACGGCCTTCCTGCCCTGGCGGTCGAGCGGCAATTCGGCCGCGGGGCCGGTGAGGGTGACGCGCAGCGGGCGAAGGCGCGAGCGCCGCAGCCGCCACAGGGACGGATCGTCGGGGCGGAGCCCGGTGGCCTCGTAGGCCCGGCGGCGCACCTCGTCGAGGTCGATGCCGATCGCGGCGAGCAGTTCCCGGTCGTGCCGGGGCGACGCGGTGCGGACCTGGATGTCGGCGCGGACGGCTTCGGAAGTGACGCCGATGCCCTTGCCCGACGGCGGGCGTTCGGCGAGCGCCAGCAGGAGGAGGTCGGTGCCGAGTGCGTCGTGGCCGGCCTCGGCGGCCAGGGTTCCCGCGCGGACGATCGTGCGGCGGGCGTCGGGGGCGAATCCGTCCAGCATGCTCATGAGGCGCTCCCGTCGAGTTCGCGGGCGACGCGGCGCGCGTGCTTCTTGTGCACCGACTGGCGCCGCACGTCCAGCGCGGCGGCGATGGCCTCCCACGAGTAGCCGTGGGCGCGGGCCTTGCTCACGTGGAGCGCTTCGAGTTCGTCGGTGAGCCTGCGCAGCGCGGCGACCGCGGCCAGGGCGGTGGCCGGGTCCCGGCTGTCCACGGCGCGGGCCAGTTCCGTCAGTGAGGTCATGCTTGTCAGCCTAGGCTGACAGAAGGCATGTGTCAGCCTAGGCTGACACATTCGGAGTGTTCGACCCGAGGCCCGTCACGAAGGCGGAGCGTCTCGCCCGTGGCCGGGCGCCCGCCGTGGTCCGGTCGGCGGGCGCCCGGCCACGCCGGTCACAGCAGGGCGTACATCCGGATGGCGACGGCGTGCTCGTCCTCGCCGACCGGCCGGGCGAGGCCGACGAAGACGGTCCGGGCGAGCCAGCGGTAGGCGGGCGCGTCGGTGCGGAAGGTCGGGGAGGTGCGGTAGTAGATCCCCGCCCTCGACACCTCCAGGTCGCCGTCGTACTGGTCGGGGCTCGCGGGCTCCTCCTCGTGGTAGTAGCCCCGGTTCACGATGTCGATGACCGCGCCGTCGTCGGCCTCCAGCAGGTAGCGGGCGTCGAGCTGGCAGACCCGGCCGCGGGTGCTGGACCAGTCGCCGCCTCCCGCGAGGACCTTCCCGTTCAGCAGGGGGCCCTCGACCACGCCCCCGACGATGGGGGTGAACTCGGTCTTCTCCCCGTCGCCGTGCCCGACGTGCAGGGTGGGGGAGAGGTCGGCGCGGATCTCGAAGGCGAAGGTCAGCGCGGGGGTGAACGCATCGGTCATGGTCGGCTCCTTGCGGGTCAGTGGGTGGCGGGACGAAGGTCGCGGAGCTGGTCGGGTTGCCGTCCGCCGATCCGCAGGCACGCGGGACGGCCGCCGCCGACGGTCAGCCCCCGCGGGCTGGGGGCGCCCGGCTCGGCCGCCCACGGGTCGGCGCCCGCGGGCGCCTCGGCGATGTAGTCGGGGAACTCGCTGCTCATCAGGTCGAGGGCGAGGCGGTGTCCCGCGCGGAGCCGGTAGGCGACGTCGAGGAGGTCCACCACGGTCGCCCCGGACCCCGCCTCCTCGGGCAGGCGCACCTGTCCCTTGGCGATCAGGTGGGCCGCTCCGTCGGGGCCCACGTCCAGCAGCCGCGCGTGGACGTGGGCGGCGGGCGGCGCGTTCAGGCTCAGCTGCAACGTCACGGTGCCGATGAGGTCGAGCCGTTCCTCCAGCACCGGTCCCAGGAAACGGAGCACGTCCTCGCGCTGCGCGAGCGGGCCCAGATCCGAACGGTCGAACAGGGCCGCGAACGGGTTCGCCCCCGCCGACGGCACGAGGTCGCCGGGGTCGTGGATCCATTGCAGTGACGCTTCACGGAGCGGTGCCTGTGCGGTCAGGCTCGGCGACGGCTCCGCCGACAGATGGAGGACGAGCTCGGACGACTCCGCGGGCGGCCAAACCTCGCTCGTCCGCCATTCACCGTGGCACACCTCGTACCGCACGCGAGGATGGGCCGCCAGGTCGCCGCCGCGCCCCAGTACGGCGTCGAAGAACTCCAGCGCCGGATCCAGGTACTGCGGCAGCAGGCGTTCCAGCGCCTCGGGATCGGCGGCGTGGTCGTTCCACGGATCGACCGGCGCGTCACCGAGCCGGTAGTTCTCGTGGTCGATCGCCTCCATGCGCAGGTAGAGGTGCTCCGACCAGGCGGGATGCCGCGACAGCGCGCGCACGTCGTGCCAGGACCAGATCGCGCAGTTGTCGAACCACCCGATCGTGTACAGCGCCGGCACCGGCGGGCTCGCCAGCAGCGCCGACAAGGGCCTCGGGACGAACGGGGAGCGCCCCGCGAACTCGCCGTCGAAGTTGGCCGAGCGCTTGCCGATCTCGGCGAAGAAGTCCTCGAACGCCGCCCGCAGCGGCCGCCTGCCCCAGTCGGGCTCCCACTCGTACCGGTCGGCGTCGACGTAGTGGGAGGCGAAGTACATCTTGCGGGAGGTCTGCTCGACGTCGCGCGTCCCGTCGCCGTACTCCAGGACCGTGGACAGCTGCGAGCCGGTCACCCGGGGCGCGATGGCCCGCAGGGCGGGGTGGCCGCCGATCGCGGCGGCGATGGCGGTGTGGCCGTAGTAGGAGTCGCCCCACATCACGACGTCGCCGTCGCACCAGGGCTGCTCGGTGATCCACTGGATGGTGTCGCGGCCGTCGTCCACCTCGTGCAGGGCGAACTCGGCCGCCCCCTCGGAGCGGTACTTGCCCCGGACGTCCTGGACGACCACGTGGTAGCCGCGGGCCAGGAGGTACCGGCTGATCCGCGGCATGAAGCAGTACGCGCCGTCCTTGTCGTAGGGCAGCCGGACCAGGACGACGGCCCCGGGCCGCCCGGAGGCGGCGAGGTACAGGTCGGCCGCGAGCCGGACGCCGTCCCGCATGGGGACGCTGAGTTCTGCGGCGTCGGCGGGCACGGCGGCCGGGCCGACCTTCTTGACTGTGGGCATGCGTTGTCTCCGCGTTGAGGTGGGGGGCGGTTCAGGCGAGGTCGAGCGCGCGGCGGTCCCGGGCCACGCGGTCCAGGTCCCAGCCGGGGGAGGGGATCGAGTCCAGCAGCAGCCGCGTGTAGGGGTGCTGCGGGCTGCGCAGGATCCGCTCGGTCTCCCCGCGCTCGACGATGCGGCCGTGCCGCATCACGATGGCGGTGTCGGTGATGTAGCGGACCACCGCCAGGTCGTGGCTGACGAAGACGTAGGAGATGCCCGTCTCCCTGCGCAGCCGGTCGAGCAGGGTGAGGATCTGCGCCTGGATCGAGACGTCGAGCGCGGCGACCGCCTCGTCCAGGACCAGGACGCGCGGCGAGATGCCGAGCGCGCGGGCGATGGCGGCGCGCTGCCGCTGGCCGCCCGACAGGTCGCGGGGCAGCGAGCCGGCGACGCGGTCGCTCAGCCCGACCTGCTCCAGCAGCTCGGCCACCCGCCTGCGGTGCCCCTCGGCCGGGCCGGGGGAGTGCAGCCGGAGCGGCTCGGCGATCGACTGCGCGATGGTCTGGCGCGGGTCGAACGAGCCGTACGGGTCCTGGAAGATCATCTGGAGCCGTTCGGCCTGCCGGCGCCGGGCGCGGCGGGAGCCCTGCTCGACGGGCCGGCCGTCGACCAGCACGCTCCCGGACGTCGGGCGCTCCAGCCCGGCCAGGATGCGCGCGGTCGTCGTCTTGCCCGAGCCGGACTCGCCGACGATGCCGAGCGCCCCGCCCGGCATGAGGTCGAAGCTGACGTCGTCCACCGCGGTGACGTCGCCGAACCTCTTCACCAGCGAGGAGACGCTGAGGACGGGATCGTTCACGGCGTGCCGCCTCCTTCCGGACGGTGGCACGCGACCAGCGACATGCCGTGCGGGCGCGGGGCGGGGACGTCGGCGGCGCAGACGTCGTCGGCGAGCGGGCAGCGGTCGCGGAACGAGCAGCCCGAGGGCGTCTCGGCCAGCGCCTTCGGGCCGCCCTTGATCGCCTTGATCGCGGCGCGGTCGCCGTGGACCGAGGGGCTCGCCTCCAGCAGCGCCCTGGTGTAGGGGTGGACGGGCGCCCTGAACAGCGACGACCCGGCGGCCTCCTCGACGATGCGGCCCGCGTACATCACGTAGACGCGGTCGCAGACCGCCGCGGCGAGGTCCAGGTCGTGGGTCACCAGGAGCATCCCGGTGCCGTGCGCCCGCTGCAGGTCCTTCAGCAGGGCGATGACCTCGGCCTGGGTGGTGACGTCCAGCGCCGTGGTGGGCTCGTCGGCCAGCAGCAGCGCCGGCTCGGCCGACAGCGCTCCGGCGATCATGACGCGCTGCAGCATCCCGCCGGAGAACTCGTGCGGGTGGCGCCGCAGCGCGCGCTCCGGATCGCGGATGCCGACCTGGGCGAGCAGTTCCCGCGCGCGTTCGGCGGCCGTCGCGGCGGGGACGCCGCGCGCCCGCATGCCCTCGGTGAGGTAGTCGCCGATCCGGCGCACCGGATTGATCGACGCCCGCGGGTCCTGGAAGATCATGGCGGCCCGCGTGCGGCGCAGCTCGCGCAGCTCCCGGCGTCCGGCGGCGAGCACGTCCACGCCGCCGACCAGCACCGAGCCGGTGGCCCGCGACCCGCGCGGGAACATGCCGAGCGCCGACCGCGCCGTGAGCGACTTGCCGGAGCCGGACTCGCCGACCAGGCCCACCGTCTCGCCGCGCGCCACCGTGACGGTGACGTCGGCGAGCAGCGGTACGGCGCGCCCGCCGGCCCCGACGGCCAGGTTCAGCCCCGTGACGGCGAGGGCGCCGTGGTCCAGGGCGGTCTGTTCGTTCATGAGCACCGTCATCTCCGCTTCCTGCCGACCGAGGCGCCGATGTGCTCGCCGATGAGGTTGACGCAGACGACGGTCACCAGCACCGCCAGCCCGGGCAGCAGGGCGCTCCACACCTCGCCTTGCAGGACGGCGCCCCGCTCCTGGCTGATCATCGAGCCCCAGTCCGCCTCCGGCGGCCGGACGCCGAGCCCCAGGTAGGACAGCGCGGCCAGGTCCATCAGCGCGTAGCCGAACGACAGCGCGCCCTGGGCGAGCAGCACGGGAAGGATGTTGGGCAGCAGGTGGCGCAGCGTCACCCACCACTCGCCGAAGCCCATCACCCGGTAGCTCTCCATGTACGGGCGCGCGCCCTCCTGCACGGCCACGCTGCGCACGACCCGGCCGATGAACGGCGCGTAGCTGACGGCAAGCGCGCAGACGGGCGCGGCGAGACCGGGCCCCGACACCGCCACCACCAGCATCGCCAGCAGCAGGCTGGGGAAGGAGAAGACGATGTCCATCGCGCGGGACAGGACGGCGTCGACCCATCCGCCCGCGCGGGCCGCCAGCAGCCCCATCGCGGTGCCGAGCAGCCCCGACAGCAGGACCACCGCCAGCGGCGCCAGCAGCGACAGCCGCGCCCCGTACATCAGCCGCGACAGCAGGTCCCGCCCGACCGAGTCGGTGCCGAGCCAGTGGTCCGCGGTGCCCGGGGGCGCCAGTGAGTCCAGCAGGCTGGTGGTCTCGGGCGAGTGCGGCGCCAGGACCGGGGCGAGCACCGCCGTGGCGATGACGCCGAGCAGGACCGCGACCGCGATCGAGAGGCCGAGCGGGCGGCGGCGCCGCTTGGCGCTGCGTGCCCGCAGCGCGGGGATCGTCAGCGTCATCGGCCCGGACCCCCGGCCCTCACGCGCGGGTCGATCAGCGGCATCGCCAGGTCGACCAGCGTGTTGAGCACCACGAACAGCAGCACCGCGAACAGGGCGATGCCCTGCACGACCGGGAAGTCGCGCCGCGACACCGAGCTGACCAGCAGGGCGCCGACGCCGTCCAGGCCGAACGCGGTCTCCACGACGGCGGTGCCCACGAACAGGCTCGCCACCAGCACCGCCATGATGGTCAGCAGCGGCGCGAGCGCGTTGCGGACCACGTGCCGGCGGATCACCGCCGCGCCGCCCACCCCGCGGCTGCGCGCGGTCTCCACGTGCTCGCGGCCCAGCTCGTCGCTGAACGCGGCGTGCCCGACCCGGGCCAGCACTCCGAACGCGGCGATCGCCATCGCGATCGCGGGCAGGGTCAGGTGCCACAGCCGGTCGGCCAGACCGCTACCGGCGCCCGTGGCGGGGAACCAGCCCAGCCCGACCGCGAACACGCTCAGCAGGACGATGGCCGCCACGAACGGCGGCGTCGCCGTGGCGACGGCCGCCGCGACGCCCGCCAGCCGGTTGGCCGGCCCGCCCTTGACGGCCGACACCAGCGCCACCGCCGAGCCGAACACGATCGCCAGGACCGCCGAGTACAGGATGAGCAGCCCCGACACCCCGAGCCGGCTCGTCAGCAGGGAGGTGACGCTGGTCTGGTAGTTCATCGACGTGCCGAGGTCGAGCCGGAGCACGTCGCCGAACCAGCCGAGGTACCCCGCCACGAAGCCCTGGTCGAGCCCGTGCTCGTGCCGGAGGGCCTCGATCTGGTCGGGGGTGAGCCGCCGCCCGGAGCCGAGGGCCAGCACCGGGTCCCCGGGGACCAGGCGCAGCGCGCCGTAGATGGCGACGGAGGCGAACAGGACGGTGAGCGTCGCGCCGACGGCGCGCCCGCCCAGCCGGCGGGCCAGTGTCGGTGGCATGGTCACACGCCGCCCAGCGCGGTCGCCCAGGGCGTGTTCAGGTAGCTCTGCCGCGGGACCAGGCCGGTCAGCCGGGAGGAGTGGTAGACGCTGACGTACTGCGTCGCGATGGGGATGTTGACCAGGTCCCTGGCCATGACGGCCTGCGCCTCGGTCACCAGCCGGGCCCGCTTCACCGGCTCCTCCTCGCCCATGGCGGCGAAGATGGCCCGGTCGTACTCCTTGTTGGCGTAACCGCCGAAGTTGTAGAAGTTGCCCACGGTGAAGAACTGGTAGTACGACAGCGGGTCGGGGAAGTCGAGGTAGCCCCCGGCCAGCAGCAGGTCGAGGCCGGCACGGGCGCCCGGCGAGCTGAAGACCGCGCCGAACTGCTCGGCGGTCAGCGGCTTGAGTTCGATGTTCAGGCCCACCTGCTTGGCGGTGTCGGCGATCGCCGTGGCGGTCCGCGCGTTCTCCTCGATCGCGCTGGTGTAGGCGAAGACGATCTTCTGCTTGGCCTTGGCGGAGCCCTTGACGAGGTTTCGGGCCTTGTCGAGGTCCTGGGCCGGCTCGGGCAGCTTGTCGTACTCGGCGCGGTAGACCTCCTGCCCGTACCCCCACGCCGTGGGCGGGACGAGCGCGCGCAGCGGCTGCGCGGTGCCCCGGTAGACCGACTTCAGGATCCCCTTGTAGTCGATCAGCGCCTGCAGCGCCTGCCGGACGGCCGGGTCGCCCAGCGCGCCGTTCTTGTCGAGCACCGACAGGAAGGTGGGGCCCATGCTCGGCCCGTACAGCAGGCGGCCCTTGCCCGAGAGCTGATCGGCCGCGCTCAGCGGGACGCTGAACTGGCCGTCCACGTCACCGCTGGCCAGCGCGGCGGTCTGCGCCGAGGGGTCGCTGATGAAGGTGAAGCGCAGGTTCTCGACCTTGGGCTTGGCCGCGGCGTTCCACCAGGAGTCGTTGCGCGTCAGTGTGATGTTCTGGCCCTGCGTCCACGCGTTGGTCTTGTACGGTCCGGTGCACATGACGCCGGCCTTGGCGGTGCCGAACGCCTTGCCCGCCGCCTCGGCGGACGCCTTCTCCACGACGAAGAAGGCGGGCAGGGCGAAGAAGTTCGGGACCAGCGCGTCGGGCTTCTTCAGCTTGACGGTGACCTTGTCGCGGCCGGTGGCCTCGATGCTGCGCAGGTTGACCGCCCAGCCGATCCACGACGAGCCGAGCTTGGGGTCCAGGATGCGCTCGGCGCTGTAGACGACGTCTTCGGAGGTGACGGGCTTGCCGTTCCAGAACTTGACGCCGTCGCGCAGGTGGATGACGAAGGTGAGCGGGTCGGGGTGGTCGACCTTGGTGGCGAGGGCGGGCTGGGGGCGGTAGTCCGGGCCGAGGGTGAACAGGCCCTCGCACATGTTCGCCGCGATGGTGCTGACGGACTCGATGGAGGACTGGGCGGGGTCGAGCGTCGGCGGCTCCCCGGCGGGGACGTTCCAGGTGACGCTGTCGACCTCCTGGGTCGGGGCGGGAACGGCGGTGGTGATAGCCTTGGGGCGCGACTGATCGTCGGCCGTTCCGCCGCCGCTGGAGCACGCCGCGAGCGTGCAGCAGCCGATGAGCACCGGCGTCAGCGCGGTGCGGAGGGGACGTGGCATGGCAGGGACCCTTCGTGGAGCCGGGGTACGGGCCGGGTGGGAAGGCGTCGCGGGCTGAACGCGACGCGGCGGTCCGGAGGACGCACGGTCTGAGGTTTTCGGGCGCGGTCGATCGACCGCGCGGCGCATGGTCGGAAGAGCGCTCAGTCCGAAGGAAGCCCGCAGCGGCGGTGGGGACCGCCGTACGGGAGAAGCCGGTCGGCGCGGCATGGGGATGTCGGCGCGACCGGAGACGTGGGAAGGGCCTGCTCGGGGAGCCGGCCGCGCGTGCGGACCGGCGGTCCGCGTTCACGGGCCGGGCGGCCGTGCGATCCCTCCTGTGATGCGGTCATGGCGAGGCCCCTTCAGGAGTCGGCGACCAGAAGGCGCACGAGCCGGTCGATGAGCGGCGTGACGCTCTCGCTGTTCCAGCGTTCGGGGTCTTCCAGGCTGGACACGTAGAAGCCGCGCAGCACCAGGTGCAGGATGTCGGCGGCGAAGCCGGCGTCGGCCGCGCCCGCGAGCTCGGCGCCCTCCACCAGCTGCGCCCGGCCCCGCCGGGCGTCGGCGGTGAGGACCTGCAGCGCCTCCGACTCCTGGCCGCTGCGGCCGAGGATCTCCATGAAGAGGCGGCGCAGCACCTCGTCGTTGCCGCCGGTCGTGCAGGCCCAGCGGGCCGTCGCGGCGAGGCGCCCCTTCTCCGGGAGCGCCTCGGCGACCTGCTCCATCTCCTCGCCCCAGGACTCGATGGCGTGCTCGACCGCGTTGCGCAGGAGCGCCTCCCGGGTCGGCAGGTAGTTGGTGATGAGGGTCGTGGAGCCGCCGATCTGCTTGGCCACGGCGCGGATGCTCACGCCGTCGATCCCGCTCGTCGCCACGATGTCCAGGGTGGCGTCGGCGATGGCGGCCAGGCGCTGTGTGATATCGACCTCAATCGGCATGGACGGCAGCGTAACCCCGCCGAACCAGAAATACAACACCGTTGTACATCGGCGGTACATCACCTACGCTCCCCACCATTGCGCGATCGGCCCCGTGGTCTGGGGGCGGGGCGTTCTCGCAGGTCGCACGGGCTTTCCGTGCCTGTAGCAGCGAGGAGTGACATGGAACTGTGGCAGCTGTCGGCGAGCGATCTCGCGGCGGGGATCCGGGACCGGCGGATCTCGGCGGTCCAGGCCGTACGGTCCTGCCTGGACCGGATCGAGGCCGTGAACCCCGGCCTGAACGCCCTGCTCGACGTGCGCCCCGAGGAGGCGCTCGCCGCCGCCCGCCGGGCCGACGAGGCCGTCGCCGCCGGGCAGGCCCTCGGCCCGCTGCACGGCGTGCCCGTCTCCACCAAAATCAACACCGCGCAGCGGGGGAGCCTGACCAGCCACGGCCTGGCCCCGCTCGCCGGCGTGCGGGCCGCCGAGGACGACGCGGTCATCGCGGCGCTGCGCTCGGCCGGGGCGATCCTCGTCGGCCGCAGCAACGTGCCCGCGTTCTCGATGCGCTGGTTCACCTCGAACGACGCCCACGGCCGGACCCTCAACCCGTGGAGCGCCGCGCACACCCCCGGCGGCTCCAGCGGCGGCGCGGCCGCCGCCGTGGCCGCCGGCATGACCCCCATCTCCCAGGGCAACGACATCGCCGGCTCGGTGCGCTACCCCGCCGCCTGCTGCGGCGTGGTCGGCATCCGCCCGACCGTCGGGCTGGTCTCCAACTGGACCGCGCCGTCACCGGCCGAGATGGAGGGCCCGCTCACCTTCCAGCTGTGGGCCGTGCAGGGCCCGCTGGCCGGCACCGTGGCCGACGCGCGCCTGGCGATGGCGGCGATGGCGACCCCGGACCTGCGCGACCCGTTCGGCGTCCCGGCGCTGCCCGCGCACCCGCCGACCGACCGGCCGGTGCACGTCAAGGTCGTGCGCGACGTGGGCCTGGCCGCGCCGCACCCGTCCGCGAGCGCGGCCCTGGACACCGCGGCCGCCTGGCTGGCCGAGGCGGGCCACACCGTCGAGGAGATCGAACTGCCGCTGCTGGGCGAGGCCGCGCGCCTGTGGTCGCTGCTGCTGTCGGAGGACATGCGGCCGCTGCAACCGGGCATGCAGGAGATGGGCGACGAGGCCACCCGCCTCAACATGGCCTACTTCTTCGAGGCGGCCGCGGAGCTGTGGGGCGACAAGCCCGACACCGCGGCCTACATCCAGGGATGGGCCCGCCGCGCCACGCTGATCACCAGGCTGCAGGAGCTGCTCGGCACGGACACCGTCCTGCTGACGCCGGTCTCGGCCGAGCCGCCGTTCGAGAACGACGCCGACATCCGGGACGCGGCCCGGGGCCGCGGCGTGATCGCGGCGCAGTGGCCGATGACCTCGGTGCCGGTCCTCGGCTTCCCCGCCGTCTCGGTGCCGACCGGCGTCAGCGACGGCCTTCCGGTCAGCGTCCAGATCATCGGCGGCAGGTTCACCGAGAACCTGATCCTGGACGTGGCCGAGAGCATCGAGTCCCGCGCCCCCCGCCTGACCCCGCCCCTGAACGCCTGACCCCAGCGGGCCGGACACCGCCGCCCGCCCCCGACCGACGGCGCCGTTCCACCCGCCTGCCAAGGCACGGAACGGCGCCGCCGGTCCCGACCCCTCAGCGTTGCGGGTCTTGTTTCAGCCACCCGCGCTTGAGGGCGACGACGACGGCCTCAGTCCGGCTGTGCACACCGAGTTTCCGGAAGATGGAGTAGACGTGGTTCTTCACGGTCTTCTCAGAGATCCCCACGGAGCGGGCGATACGGCGGTTTGAATAGCCTTGACCGATGGCGTTGAGGATGCGAAGTTCCTGGGCGGTGAACGGAGAGACCAGTGATCCCTCGGGAGGCCGTACGCCGTCCCCGGCCTCCGAAAGGTGGTCGTGCGCCCAGGGGCCGGCCTGGAGACGCTCCAGCATCTCCTCCAGGGAGCGCAGGACGCCCGTTCCTTTCGACAGCGCCTCCTGGACTTGAACGATCATCTTCTCCAGTTCCGTGATGACGCACACGTCCGGCTCCGGCCGCCCGTCGCCGGCCGGCCTCGGGTGCGGGATGGCCGGAACCTGCTCCAGGTACTCGGTCGGATCTTCGTGCCCGGAAGAGCAGCCCATGCGATGAGGTCCTTCTCGTCCTTTGCTCTTTCCCGGAGTGCGGGGGAGCGGCGGGGCGCGCTGGCCTGCCGGTCGGAGCGGTCATTTCGAGGCCGTGGCCAGGACTTCCCGGAAGCCCTCTTCGAGCGCCCGCATGAACCCTTCCGGATCGGTGACGGCGGCGGCGTCCATCGTGACGCCGAGGGAACCGCGGCCCCGGTTGGCCAGCAGCACCGTCATCACCGCGCAGCCGGGAGCCGGGGCGAAGCAGTACATGTCGATGACTGCCGCGCCGGCGAGATGGTAGGAGCGGCAGATCCCCAGTACCTGGCTCGCCTGGAGGTCGTTGCCGCGTCCCAGGCGCCCGACGAGATCGGTCATGAGGGGGGTCGGCATGCGGTTCAGCAGTGTCAGGACCAGATCCAGGCCTCCGGGGGCGAAAGCGTCATGGGCGCGGGCGGCGCGTTCGCGGACGATCGCCATGCGCCTTCGCGGATCCGGTTCGTTCAGCGGACCCGCGAACCGGATGCCCCCGATGCGATTGCCACCGGGCATGTCGGCTCGGTGGGAAAGGGGCACCGGGACCGCGACCGGAAGATCGTCGATGAGCATGCCGTTCTCGGCGTGGTACAGGCGCAGGCCGCCCAGAAGGGCGGCGAGGTAGGCGTGGGAGGGGGCGCACCCCGCCGCCTTGGCCGCGGTGCGCAGGCGTCCCAGTTCCATTCCCATCATGCCCAGATGGCGCTCGGTGCCGCGCGGCCGCAGCAGGGGAGAGGGTTCGCACACCGGCAGCGGGACCAGCCCTCCGGCCGCTCGCAGGGTCCGTGCGGTCTCCTGGACGATGTCCAGCGGCTTGCGCGCGGCCCGTGCCGCACCCAGCACCGGACGCCCGAGCGCGCGGCCGCTGAACATGCCGCTCCCGTGCGGTTCGGCGGCGGACGGGTCCACAGCGGTCTCCGCCGTGACCGACAGGTGCCGGTGGCGTCGGGCGGGCAGGGGATCAGGGGCGGGCCGAGGCGGATCAGGCCGCTGCGACCGGCCGAGCAGCCGAGCCATCCACCAGCCGATGGCGCGCCCGTCGGCGACGCAGTGGTGGATCCGGAGGATCCATGCGCCGACCGGGCCGCGGTCTTCCCAGGAAAGTCCTTCCACCAGGGTGCTGTCCCAGAGGGGACGACGGTCGTCGAAGGGGCCGGCGGCGATGTGCCGGGTCAGTTCGAGCAGTTCGGCGCGCCCGGCGGGTTCGGGAAGCCGCAGCCGTCGCAGGTGGCGCCCGACATCGAACTCCGGATCCTCTTCCCAGCCGCAGTGACCGCTGAGCAGGGAAGGCCCCGTCGGCCGCTGGCGCAGGCGGGGAATGGTCCAGGCGGCCTGCGCGTGTTCGGATCTCACCCGCTCCCAGTCGGGCACGCGGTCCAGCAGCATCAACACCACTATCGGCGCGCGCAGGAACGCATCGTCCTGGCAGCGCCACAGAATGGTGTCGAGCGTGTTCATCGAATCCGAGCACGAGGTCGCCTCGGTATTCGGTAGTAGGGAGAGCGTCACCTTTCCTCCTTCGGATGGAACGCGGTCAGTCGTCGGTGGCGGCCACGTGCGGCGCGTCGTGCCGGTCGTCGGGCCCCCCGGACACGTCGGCCCAGCCCGCGAGGGTGTCGACGTACATCCGGTGCACCTGCTCGACGTGCCGTTTCATCTCCCGGACCTTCCAGGAGGCCACGTCGATCGGTTCGTGCACGCGGACGTCGACGCGACCGGCCCGGACCGTCCATGCCGACCGCCCCATCGACTCCCCCGCGTTGCGGATGACGATCGGCACCACCGGGACCCCCGCCTTCCGTGCGATGAGGAAGGCGCCGTGCTTGAAGGGCGCGGGCGTCGGCGTCAACGAGCGCGTCCCCTCCGGGGCTATGGCGAGGGACGTTCCGCGCGCCAGGTGGTCGACGGCGGTCCGCACGACCTCGCGCGACCCCGCGGCCGACCCGCGGTCGACGAAGGTCATGTCCATGAGCCGCGCGGTGTGGCCGATGCCGGGGAACCCCCGTGCCTCGGACTTGATGAACCCCGTGTAGTGCCGCTCCAGCAGTCTGGCGAGGATGGGCATGTCGAGGGCGCTCTGGTGGTTGAAGACGAAGACCGCGGGGCGGCGCGCCCAGAGGTGCTCGGCGCCCTCGACCTCGATCCGCACCCCGGCCATCCCCAGGCAGAGGTCGCTGGCGAGGAGGACGCCGTACTCGGTGGCCCTCCTCTTCCCGACGCCGAGGAGGCGGGTGCCGAGTCCGGCCGCCATCCCCGCGGCGAGCCCGCCGTAGGCGGCCACCGATCGCGCGGCCGTCAGCGGGCCGGGGGACGGGCGCCCGGCCATCCACAGCACCGGCCAGTTGCGCTCGGCGGCGGCGCGGGACAGGCGGGGGCGCGGGTTGACGGCGCAGGGACGGCCGACCGCCCGGAGGAAGGGGACGTCGTCGCCGGTGTCGGCGTAGGCGTGGCTGCGGGCCGTGTCGATCCCATGGTCGGCGGCGAAGGCCGACAGTGCCCGTGCCTTCGCCGCACCGCGCAGCAGCGGACCGGTGAGCCGTCCGGTCAGCCTGCCTTCGACGGTCTCCAACTCGCTGCACAGTACGTGTCGGACGCCCAGCCGTTCGGCCAAGGGGCGGACCTGGTAGCGCGTGGCCGCGGAAAGGAGGACCACGGTGTGCCCCATCCGCTGGTGGGCCTGGATGAGCGTCCAGGCGTGCCGGCGCAGCTTGCCGGCCAGCCTTTGGCGGAGGACCCGTTCGCTCAGATCGGCCAACTCCTCCTCGTGGTACCCGGCCCACAAGCCGAGCGCGAAGTCGTAGACGGCCTGGAGATTGCGGTCGTTGGTCTCCTTCTGCAGTGCGGTGGCGGCCAGCCGGTAGGCGGCCATGGGACTGATGCCGGCGAGGCCGCGCGCTATGCCGCGCGGGTCCATCTGGGCGTGGCGGAACCGGTCGAGGAGGAACTCGGTCATCGAGAAGCCGTCCAGGATCGTGCCGTCGAAGTCGAAGAAGGCTCCTATCTCGGCGCCTTCAGGGCCGCGCAGGATCTCGCTCGCGTAGGCCTCGGCGATGTCGGTCATCTCTCCTCCAGAAAGGACGGATGGGGCCGGTCGTCCAGGGACTCGATGTCGGCGAGGCGGTCGGTGAGGCTCCGCAGTTCGCCGAGGTAGGTCTCAGAGCGGGGACGGGAGCCGTCCTTGCAACGCTCGGCCGCCGCGGCGGCGGCCAGCCCCGCCGCACGCAGTTCCTTCGAACGTGACTCCGGCCAGCGCCGCGAACCGGTGCGGGGGAACGAACCGGGCGGGTCGGGCTCGGTGCCCGCCGGCGGCCGGTGCCGGAGGGCCGCTTCGAGGTAGGCCTCCAGCGGGGCGCCGAGCAGCCGGTGGGCCAGGAGAAAGGGTTGCCGGGAGAGCAGGCGGGCGCCTTCCTCCGAGGGGGCCTTGAGATCCAAGGTGCTGGAAGCCCCGGCGACCAGGTCGAGGAACTTGGACTCCGAGGGGAGCAGGAAGACGCGGTCGAGGAGGGCGTGCATGCGGAGCGGCAGAGCGGTCCACTCGTCGCCGTCCGCCAGGACCGCCAGTTCGGCGACGCAGCGGTCGACGAGCCAGTGGGCGCCCGTCTGCCGATGGTAGGCGGCGAGATGGTGCTGTCCTCGGCCGATCCAGTAGAGCGGTGCGTCATGGCGGTGAGCATTGGTCAGGACGCCTGCCCTGCACATCCGGTCGATGAGGGGACGCAGGGAGGCGGCATCGGTCAGCGCCTCACAGGCGGCGACGGGGATGGAGCGGTGCGCCGCGTATTCGAGCAGGAGGCGGAGCTCGCGGACCAGGCAGTCCAGGCCCCGGGGCCGGCGGTGGCCGGCGGCGAGGGCCAGGCAGATCAGCGCTTCGCCGGTGAGCGGTGTGGCGGTGCCCCATTCGTGCCTCAGGCGTGCGGCGAGGGCACGGGCGGCACCCCAGCGGCCGGGGCCAGGGGAGGAGGCGGCTTCATCGTGTGCGGAAAAGACGGTGCCCAGGCTCAGCCGGGCGGGGCGTTCGCGTGCGCGCCGGTCCACGGTGAGCCGTTTCAGCAAGAACCACGGGTCCTCGCTCGGTTTGGCGGCTCCGCGGTCCTCGTCCACCAGCGCCCTTGCTTCGGGGAGCAGAGCGTAGGAGAAGGTGAGGGGGACGATCCGGGCCTCGGGCACGCCCGCCTGGTCGAGGGCCGCGAGCAGTTCCCGCAACAGGCCCAGCCGCGGCCGGCCGAGCCGCCCGGTGCGACTCCGGCCGCCCTCGGAGTACCACTCCAGGTGCGCGCCCCGGCCCAGCAGGTACGCCAGGTAGACGCGAACCGCCAACTGGTAGGAGAGGTCGTTCCCGAAACGGCGCCGTATGAAGATCATGCCGCTTCTCCTCGCGATGGAGGACAACGGCCAGAACGCGAGGTTCTCGCCGGCGAGGCGGTAGGTGGCCGGCAGGTCGGCGTCGTGGAGCGCGACCGACAGCAACAACGAATCGGCATAGGACCGGTGGGCGGGGAGGAACACCAGCGTGCGGGTGCGTGCGGCGCGTCTCAGGCCGACGAGCGCGGCGCGCACCGCGGGATCGGCCTCCGGACGCCCGTACACCAGGACGGCGACCGAGCGCAGCAGCCGTCCGGCGACCGTGCAGTGGTCGGCGACCAGAATGCGCAGGTGGGACACGATCTGCTCCTCCAGTGCCTCGGGCGCGGTCGCCATCCGGTCGGCCGCGGCCCGGACCTGGCGCTGCGTGGCGGGATCGCGCAGGACGGCGGCGACGGTGTGCTCCCATCGCGATCGGGGGAGGATTTTCATGTCCCGCCCGCCAGAACGCCGATGACGTTCGGGCGCGGGCGTATTGCGGGGCCATTTCTCACGGTCATCGCCTTCATTCTGGGCCCTTTTTCTCACACCGGTTTCGGACGACATGTGCTTTCGTTTGGGTATGTCACTGCCCATCGAATTCGGACGGGGGAAGAGGATGGTGCGAACGGACGATCGACCGGTGGCCTTCGTGCTCGGTGGGGGCGGCCTGCTGGGAATGCACCAGACGGGAATGCTGAGCGCGCTGCACGAGGCCGGCATCACTCCCGATGTCGTCGTGGGGGTCTCGTCGGGCGCCCTGCAGGGAGTCATCTGGGCCGCCGAGCCCTCTGCGCAGGGACTGATCGCCAGTCGCTGCTTCTGGCACGACTTCTGCGAGTGCGGCATCCTGCACCGCTCGCGGGCCGAGCGCGTCGTGTCGATGACCAACCGGTGGCTGCGCGCCCGCACGAGCCGGCGCCTGCGCGCGCTGGTCGAGCGGCATCTGCCCGCCGAGGGTTTCGAGGACCTGCGCATCCCCTTCCACTGCCTCGCGACCAGCGCCGACCACGGGACCGAGCAATGGTTCAGCCGGGGGCGCCTGGTGCCCGCCATCAGCGCGTCCATCGCGGTGCCCGCTCTCATGGAACCCGTGCGGATCGACGGCGAGAACCTGGTGGACGGAGGGCTCGTCAACAGCGTGCCCATCCAGCGGGCCGTCCACCTGGGCGCCCGGACGATCTACGTGCTGCCGACCATCGCGCATCCGTCGTCCGGCGCCCTGACCGACCGGCAGGACTGGCGGCTTCCGTTCACCCTCGCGGACATCCTCCAGCGCCACCAGTACGTCACGGCGCTCGGCTCGGTCCCCGGGGACGTCGCCGTGCACGTGCTGCCGATGGGGAAGGGCCTGCGGATCGGGCGGGGGCTCGCGCAGCAGTTCATGATCCTGTCGGGCGAGGACGGCGTGCGCCGGGTGGAGGTCAGCATCATGCAATCCCATCTCGCCGCCCGTGGATATCTCAGGGAACATGGACTCGGTTCGTGGGCAGGTCCCGGGCCGAAGCGGCCGGCTCGCCCCGCGCCTCGGACGGCATCGTCCGCGCCGGAACCGAGTCGGGACGGAGTGCGGTGACGGCGTCCGGCCGGAGCGGGCGGGCCCTGCGCGCTTGCGCGCCAGTACGCGCCCGGACGGCGGTATCTCCGGTCAGACGGCCGGAGCGGCCGGACCATCGGACGGTGGAAGGTTCGGAACCGGCGTGTCCACCGTCATCCGGCCTCCTCGGTTCCCGGCGCGAGCTGCCGCTGGTCGTGGCCAAGGCGTTCCCTTCAGAGCGGTGACGAGCAGGAACCCGGTCGCCGCGGGAAGGGCGGTCTCCTGCCGGACGGGCTGCCGGCCCGGCCGAGACGAAGGTCTGCGTTGTCATCTTCTTTCCCGACCTTGGGGGGAGATCGGTGGTTCCGGGGGGCACGGTCACCGCTGAGATCCCCATGGGAATCTCTTTCACACGCCGGTTGCGGAAAGTGAGAAATTCTTCCCACGACAATATCGGGCAAAGAGTGGCGAAATGGAAATCGGACTCGTCGTTATGGATGTTCACGGAAAGATTCAACGGTTCGCAGGCTTGCACGGCTGGCGCATTCGCCAGGGGAGTGTTGCCTGAGCGGCCATATGTGTCGGCCGTGCGAACTGGTACCAGGCTCCGTTAACTGAGAAATGGCCATCGGATGAGACTTTGTTCCCATAGCGGAATCCGGGCCGGTTCCAGAGGCTGGGACCGTTCATTAATGGCCGCTCGAAAATTCTCCTGAACGGAGAGCCATGCTCAATTCCACGACGGAAGAGCTCCGCGCCCGCGTGACCGCCCCCGTCGGCGAACAGGTCGCGGCCTTCCCGGAACGGATCGGACCCGAGACCGGTCTCGTCGATCCGGATCTCGGCCCCCCGGCTCTCGCCGGACCGGCCGTCCTCGTGGAGGAGCGTCCCGGCGTCGGCGTCGGCGTCGGCGTCCTCGGCCGGCACATGCGCAGCGAGGGCCCCTCCGACGACACGCTCCTACTACCGGAGGCGGAAAGGGCCGGCCGTTGAGCGCCGCCCGGGCCTCGGCGGGCGCGGAATCGGTCCTGGAGCGCTTCGCCGCTCACCGCGAGCGTTTCCCCGACCGGCCGCTGTACACACAGGTGGACCGGCACGGCCGCGATGGCCGCTCCTACACTCCCGAGACCTTGGCCGAGGCGGCGGGACGTGTGGCCCGCCTGCTCCTGCTCGAAGGACTGCGGCCCGGCGACCACGCCCTTCTCGCCTACCCCGCCGGGACCGACTTCGTCGTCGCCGCCGTCGCCTGCCTCATGACCGGTGTGGTCCCAGCCGCGGTGCACCCGCCCGACCCGATGCACGGCGGTGACGGGAACCCGGCGTTCGCCGCCGCGCTGGCGGACTGCTCCGCGCGAGCGGTCCTCACCTCCACCGGATACGACCGCTTCCGCCGGCTCGGGACGGCGGCGACGGTGATCGGCGGTCGGCGGCGCCTTCCCGACGTCCCGTGGCTGCGCACCGACCGGGGCACCTCCCGGCTGCGGCCGGTCGACGACTGGCACCGACCGGAGTCACCCGACGCGACGGCCCTGATCCAGTACACCTCGGGATCGAACGTGCGTCCCAAGGGAGTGGTGATCACCCACGGGAACCTGACGGCCGAAGCGACGGCGAACGCGCGCGACCTCGGGCTCGGGCCCGACACCCGCTTCGTCTCCTGGCTGCCGCAGTTCCACGGCTTCGGACTCATCTGCGTGATCGTCAATGCGCTGTGCGGAAACGGCACCGTACACCTGATGTCGCAGCCGGACTTCGTCCGGCGGCCGTCGATCTGGTTCGACGTCATGTCCCGCGTCGGCGCCACGGTGCTCCTCGCCCCCAACTGCGCCTACGAGCTCGCCGTCCGCCGGACGACGCCCGAACAGCGCCGCGCCTGGGACCTCAGCCGGGTCACCAGGGCGATGTCGGTCGGCGAACCCGTCGTCCCCGCGACGGTGGACCGCTTCTTCGACGCCTTCGCCTGCACGGGCCTGCGCCGCGAGGTGTTCGCTCCGACCTACGGGCTGACGGAGAACTGCGTCTCCGTCTCGGTCAACGGTCGGCGCGTCCTGGGCCTGGACGCCGACGCCCTGGCCGAGGGCAGCGCGAAGGTGCTGGGGCAGGACGCCGCTCGGGAGCCCCACGGGGAAAGGGTCCGCATCGGCTGCGGCCGTCCCAAGGCCGAGGCTCGCGTGCGGATCGTCGATCCCGACACGCTGCGGCCCTGCCCGCCGGGCCGGATAGGGGAGATCTGGGTCGACTCGCCCACCAAGGCGGCCGGTTACCTCGGCCGCGAGCGCGAGACCCGCGAGACCTTCCATGCCCGGGTGGCCGGCGAGGACGACCCGCACCATTATCTCCGCACCGGCGATCTGGGCTTCCTGTACGAGGAGGAGCTGTTCGTCGTCGGCCGGCACAAGGCCCTCATCGTCGTCCGGGGGCGCAACCACCACGCCGAGGACCTGGAGGAGACCGTCCGCCGCTGCGACCCGCGCATCCGCGCCGACGGGGTGGCCGCCTTCGCGCTCGATCCCCATGAGGAGTCCGGAGGCGCGGGACGCCTGGTGGTCTTCGCCGAGGTCGGACCGGATTCGGGCGGTGCGTCGGACGAGATCGTCGAGTCGGTGCGGCGCGCCGTGCGCACGGCCCACCGGCTCACCTGCTCCTTCGTCGTGCTCGGCGAGCCGGGCCTGGTCGTGAAGACGACCAGCGGCAAGGTGCGCAGGCGCGCCTGCCGGGACCGCTTCCTGAAGGGCTGCGTCCCGCATGCGAGTCTCGTGCGCTCCGCCCTGCCCGACGACGCGGGGCCGTCGACCGGTCGATGACCCCACCTCCGAAGGAGACGACCCGGACCAGCCCCCTCAGAAGGCCCGAGGTGACCGCTCATCCAGCAGAGACCGATCGTGGCATCCCGCACGGTCCCGCGACGCGCCCCGACGCGCCCGCCCCGACGTCGGCACCGCTTCCGAACGGCCTTGCCTCACCGGACGGTGCGCTGCCGACCGCTCAGGAGGCGCTCCGTGCGGCCCGCGCGATCGGCAATCGCGCGTGGTGGAGGAAGGCGGCCTGTTCGTCGCCAGGCATAAGCGACTTAATGGCGTTACTGGTGGGCGGTGGAAATGCCGTACGGCAAATAAGGTAAAGCGGTGCAGTGCTGTGGTCCATGAGAGAACAATGGCGTGAGGAACCTCCAGCGCCGTTGTCATGTCGTCAAAGGTGGTATATATCCGTGTATCACTCTGTAGAGTCCCCGCACCCGGACGAAGGGGCGGCCCGTATCTCCCCGCGGAGGCTTCTGCTGGCGGCCGTGCCGACCGCGGCGGCGGTGGCCGCCATGTTCGGACTCATGGCCGAAGGGGCGCTCGCCGCCTCCTTCGCGGTCTCGGGAGGCAGCTTCAAGATCTCGGCCGACAAGCTGAAGGGAAAGGACTTCCAGCAGTTCCCCGCCACCGACAAGGACGTGAAGGGCCGCCGGCACCCCGTGGCCGTCAGCGCCATCGGGACCGCCGAGATCCGCAACATGTGCCAGTCGGTCCGGGTCGGGCTCCCGATCGGCAAGCTCACGATGCGCATCACCGCAGGAGGCGGCGACCGGCCGGTGACCGCGCGGGCACTGGTCGTCGATCCCGAACAGCAGGCCGGTGACACGGTGTTCACCGAGTTCCAGGCGGGACGCGACGCCAGCACTCTGAGCGAGGTGCCCGGCCGGGCCGGCCCCGCCGGGATCTTCGGCCAGCAGGCGGACACCGTGACGATCACCGGCCTGCGGCAGGTCGCCTGGGCCACCACCGCGGGCACCTTCCGCCTGCCCGGGCTGCGGCTGCGCTTCGGCGGGAGCGACCTTGAGTGCTTCTGACAGCGCGCGCCGGGACGGAACCGACGCGCGGACGGCGTTCGCCCGGTGGCGGCGCCGGCGCCCCTTGGGGGCGGGCCTGCTGATCATCCTTGGCGGCGCCGAACTGGCCCTGGTCCCCCTCGCCCCGCTCGGCCTCGTCGTTCACCAGGGGATCGCCGGGGTCGCCGGTTACGTCGTCGGCCTGGTTCTGGTGGCCGTCGGCTGCTCTGTGCTCTTCCAGCCGCTGCTGAACGGGTTCTTCGGCGTGGTCGCGATCCTGCTCGGGCTGACTTCGCTGGTCACCTCCAACCTCGGCGGCTTCCTGCTCGGCGCCCTGCTGGCGTTGGCCGGCGGCATCTGGTGCTTCGCCTGGACCACCCGGCCGCGGTCCCGCCGCCCCGACGGGCACTCCGGTCTCCTCGTCCTCCCCCTGCTGGGCACCGCGCTGCCGGGTGCGATGGCGGAAAGCGGCCCGTCTCCTGCCGACGCGGCGCAGCCGCGGGGCACGGCGGTGGCCGCGGTCGACCCCAACGTCCTCAAGGCCGCCGCCATCACCGGTCGCGGAGTGCGGTTCGAAGGCGTCCGCGTGGTCCCCACCGCGACCGGACCCCGGCGGGTGCTGCGCCTGCGCATGTCCTCGGCGGAACTGCGGGGCGTCCACCAGAGCGTGCTCAGCGGCGGGAACCGGCTCACCGTGCAGGCCCCGCGCCTCGACCTGCGCGGCGTCGTCATGGAGACCACCTTCATCACGGGAAAGGCGCTGGGGGTGGTGCCCCTGCCGCTGTCGGCGGAGCTGCCGCTGCCGCCCATCCCGTTGACACTGCCGATCCTCTACCTGACCGACATCAGCGCCGACGGGGTGTACGTGCGCGCCTCGACGGCGAGCGCGCCGGGGCTGCGGCTGGCTGTCGCGCCGGCGTCCGGCCGCGCCGCGCCGCCGGTCCGCAGACGGCTGCGCGACGACCGGCGACCGGCGCTTCGGCCGACGCTCCGACCGTCGGAGCCCCGGTCGCCGACGCCCGGTCCCTTGCCGCCCTCAGCACCGGAAGAACCCGTCGCGCGACCCGACCCGGTCGAGGGACCGTCCGGGGACACGACCGGCTGCCGATTCGCAGCCGCCGACCTGGCCTTCGCGCAGTCACTGCTGCGCGTCGCCGGGGATGCGGCGCATCAGGGCAGATGGCTGTCGGCGGCATCCCGCGACCCCGAGCAGCGAGCCCGCTTCGACCGGTTCGCAAGAGAAGCGCAGACGGCCACGCGGCAGGCGTCCCGCTGGCTCGCCGAGGCAGGACAGCACTCCGCCCTCGCTCCCACGTCACCGACGGGGCGACCCCCCGCCCTGCCGGGTCCCGTACTGGAGGGCTTGTACGCACACCTGGCGGCCGACTACCGGCGCCAGATCGCCACAGCCGTCCACCGGCAACTCGCCCAGGGCGGTTGCCGGGAAATGAAGGAAGGCGGGCGACGACTGCTGTCCCGGTCGGAGCCCTGACGAGACCGTTCGCTCGGTTGGGGTCGCGCCCCTCCGGCGAGGCCGGGCCGGCGCGTCAAGGGAGCCGGACCACCTGAGCGGCGTACGCGCCTCCGGCGCCGAACCCGAGGAGCAGCGCCAGCGCGCCGGGACCGACGAGCCCGTCGTCCGCCAGGCGCGCCAGCGCCAGGGGGATGGATGCGGCGGAGGTATTGCCCTGGTCGCGAACGTCCTCGGCGACCGCGACCTTGGCGGGGAGGCCGAGCGACTGGACCATCGACTCGATCATGCGGATGTTGGCCTGGTGCGGTACGAAGGCGTCGATCCGGTCGAGGGTGAGACCGGCCGCGGCGACCGCCGCGCGGGCCACCCCCGGCATCTCGTCGATGACCCACCGGAACAGCTGGGGACCCTCCATGCGCAGATAGGGGCGCTCCTCCGTGGCGCCATCGCGGAAGTGGGCCCACTCCACCCGCTGCTCCAGCGCCTTGACGAGCGAGCCGTTGCTGCCCCACGCCACCGGGCCGACACCGGGCTCGTCCGAGCGCGTCACCAGGACCGCGCCCGCTCCGTCGGCGAACAGTACGGCGGTGGCACGGTCCTGCGGATCGACGATGTCGGTCATCCGTTCCGCCGCGACCACCAGCACGGCGCGCGCCGAACCGACCGCGATCAGGCCGCGTGCCACCTCAAGGGCGTAGGGGAAGCCGGCGCACGCGGCCGACACGTCGAAGGCCTGGGGCCCCAGGACGCCGAGGCGCTCGGCGATCCGGACGGCCATGGAGGGGGCCTGCCCGGTGTAGCTCATGGTGGCGCCGATGAGGCAGTCGATGTCGGCCGCCGTTGCGCCGGCGCCGTTGAGCGCGCGCTCGGCCGCCCTGACGCCCATCTCGACCAGGGACTCCTCCGTGCCGGCGATACGGCGCGTTCGAATGCCGGTCCGCTTGACGATCCATTCGTCGCTGGTGTCCAACACCTCGCTGAGTTCGCGGTTGCTCACTTGAAGGGCCGGACGGTACACCCCAAGAGACGCGATACGGCAATGCGGGCCCTGCGGGCGTGAGCCGCCGACGCCGGCGGTCGCTGATTCCTCGTTCATTTCTGCCTCACATCAGAGACGGCCGGAACGATGACGGTTTCACCTTAGGTAGGGAAATGAACGTCGTACATGACTTGATAGACAGGAAAAAGCATCCTGTCCCGCAGGGATGCATTGTCGGTACAGCTCCAGTGAAAGAAGATGGACAAATTTCCCATCAGTTCGCCGACTTTCCGGGGTGATGAGGGACCTTTTTCCCATGGCGGAGCGAGCGTGCCGGCGCAAGGCTGGAGCTGTCACCGGCGGGGACGCCGGCTTTCCCCGGAGAACGGAGAAAACCATGCCCCAGAAGAGCGCCGATACGCTCCGTGCACGTGTCACCGACATCATCAGCAACCAGTTCGAGGTCCCCAGAGAGCAGATCAACCCTGGGGTGACGCTCGCCGAGCTCGATCTGGATTCGCTGGCGCTGGTGGAGCTGGCCGCGGCGCTCGAGGAGGAGTTCGACATCCCCTCCATCGAGGAGGACGTGACGATGGACGACACCTTCGACAAGGTCCTGAAGGTGCTGCGGGCCAAGGGCGCCACCGCGTGAGCCGGGGAGAGGCGGCCATCACCGGGCTGGGACTGGTCACCGCCGTCGGCACAGGAGTGGCGGCGGCCTGGGACGGCCTGTGCGCGGGTCGGTCGACAGCCGATCACCATCCGGAGCTGGCCGGTATCGACGTCGACTTCGCGTGCTCGGCCGACGACCTGGACCCCGAGGGGCGCCTCGGCGGCCGACTCGCCCGGCGTCTCGACCGGATGACCCAGATGGCCCTGGTGGCGGCGCGGGAGGCGGTCCGGGACGCCGGTCACGACCCCGACGCCTGGGAGGGGGCGCGTGTCGGCGTGGTGATGGGATGCGCGACCAGTGGCACCCATACCTGGGAGGCGGCGATGGACCGGATGCGGGAGGGCGGCGCGCGCCGGGTGCCTCCGTTGGCCATGACGCAGTTCCTGCCGAACATGGTGACCGCGGAGGTGTGCATCGACCTGCACGCCGGCGGTCCCTCGTTCGCCGTCGCATCGGCCTGCGCGTCGGGCGCCTCGGCGGTGCACCTGGCGCGCGAGCTGCTGCTGTCCGGCGCGGCGGACATCATGATCAGCGGTGGAACGGCCGCGGAACTCACCCCCTTCACGGTCACCTGCTTCGACCGGCTCGGCGTGCTGGCACGCCGAGCCGACAAGCCGCGGACGGCGTCCCGGCCGTTCGAGAGGGACCGCAGCGGCTTCGTCATGGGAGAGGGCGCAGGCGTCCTGGTCCTGGAGCGGGCCGCGGACGCCCGCGCCCGCGGCGCCCGGCCGCACGCCATGGTCGTCGGCTGCGGCGTGACCGGGGACGCCCATCACCCCACCGCGCCCCCGCTCGATGGACGCGGAGCCGAGCGGGCACTGCGGCTCGCCCTGGCCGAGGCGGGGGCGGTACCCGGCGATGTCGGCCATGTGAACGCGCACGGCACGGGCACGCGCCTGAACGACGCCGTCGAGGCACGGGTCCTGAACGCGGTTCTACCCCCCGGTGTCCCGGTGACGTCGGTCAAGGGGGCCATCGGCCACACGCTCGGCGCGGCGGGGGCGGTGGAGGCCGTGTCCGCAGCGCTCAGCCTGCGCGACGGTCTCATCCCGCCGACGGCGAACTTCGACCGGCCGGATCCGGAGGTCGACCTCGACGTCGTGGCGGACGCCCCCCGGCGGACCCCCGCCGGTCTTGCGCTGAGCAACTCCTTCGGTTTCGGCGGCCACAACGTGGTCCTGGCACTGGCACCCGCCTGAAGGAGTCGTTCCGATCATGTGATGTGGCAGGAGGTTCGTTCGGAGAGGGCGTCCCAACAGCACGGCACACCACGCTCCCAGGAGTCGGCAGCATGTATCTCTCACCGGACCCATCTCAGTGGAGCGGCCCCGCTGATCCCCGCCTCCGGGGCGCGGAACGCTCCTCGCCGCCGTCCGGTCTGCACGGTTGGGAAACGATGGGGCCGTTGAACGGCCTGGAAACCGCGTTCTGGCGGTTGGACGCCGATCCCCTCCTGCGCGCCGACGTCGTGATGATCTGGTTCCTGGACCGCGCCCCCGACTGGGAGGCGTTCCTGACCGCGTGCACGTGGGCGTTGCACCGGCTGCCGCGGCTGCTCTGGCGCGTGGCGGAGTCGCCGTTGCGGTGGGGCAGGGCGTCGTGGGAGCCCGACACGGCCTTCGACCTGGCCGCGCACGTGCGGCGCATGGTCCTGCCGCAGCCGGCCGGACGCCGGGAGTTGCTGCGGGTCGCCGAGGCGGAGGGCGCGGCGGTCTTCGACCCGGCCCGTCCGCCCTGGCGGGCGGTGCTGGTCGAGGGAATGGAAGGGGACCGCTCGGCGGTCGTGATGAAGTTCCATCACAGCATCGCCGACGGCGCGGCCGTTCAGCAGGCCATGGACGCCCTGCTGCCCCGCTCGCGCAAGGAGTCACTGGCGCTGCTGCGCGAAGCGCCGCCGGCGGCGCCCGTTCCCGTGCCGTCGCGCTCGGCGTTGGGCGCGGCCGCCGCTCTCGCCACCTCTCCGCTTCGGATCGGCCGCTTGGGCGGGGAGGTGTTCCGCACGCTGGCGCACGGCGCCCTCACCCCGAGAAGCACACTGCGGCAGGTGAGCGAGCTGACGGCCGGGACGGGGCACGCCCTGACAGCGCCCCGGCCCTCACCGCTGCTGGCCGGGCGCAGCCGCGGCCGCCACTTCGATGCGATCTCCCTGCCCCTGGACCGGCTGAAGGCGGCGGGACACAGCGCCGACGCCTCGGTCACCGCCGCCTATATCGCCATCCTCATGGGTGCTCTGCGGGAATATCACCTCCAGCACGGGGCCGAACACCAGGCGGTATCGCTCGTGGTCCCGGTGAACCTGCGAACCGGCGGCGCCACCCGCGTCGACGGCAACAACATCGTCGCCCCGGTGCGGCTGACCGGGTCCCTGACGCCGGCGTCCGCCCACGAAGCGATCCGCAGCGCCCATCATCTGCTGAGATGGGCCCGCCGGGACGCCGTCGTCCGGCTCACCCCGGCGCTGACCACGCTGCTTCCACTGCTCCCCCCGTCCGTACTGCTGACCGTCACGCGACGGCTGAACGGCGCACACGATCTGGTCACCAGCAGTGTCCCGGGTACCGCCCGTCCCTGCTATCTGGCCGGTGCCCGCATCACCTCGATGGCGGCGATCCCCCCTCGGATCAACTGCGCATGCACGACGACGCTGGTCAGCCATGAACGGACGTGCGAGCTGGGCCTGAACATCGACCCGATGGCCATCACCGCCGTCGCGTCCTTCCAGGATCTGCTGCGTCAAAGCGCCGATCGCGTCCTCGCCCTGCCCCGTTGAATGAGCGGCACCGATGCGTCGCCGGCGACGACGACCTCACGGTCAGCCGGAGATACGCGCGTCGCGCAAGTACGCCGCTGTCGCCTTGTAGGCGAGCCACATATGCCGCTCGTTCTCGCGTACCGCGGAGACGGCGCTGACTCCGGCGAAGCGGCGCACGAGGTTCAGTCCACGAGAAGTGATCGGCCTTCCCAACGGAAGCATGAGCACCGTGGTGCCCGGACCTGCGGACTCCAGCTGTCGCAACACGCGCAACCGTGCCGCCGTCTCGATCAGCCCCAGCCGGACGAGATCCTCCGGCAGCCGCAGCGGACGGTCGAAATCGGTCACCTGGAGAACATAGACGGTCCGGGCGCCCGACTGCAGCGCCCGTCCGATCGGAACCGGATCGACCAGACCGCCGTCGACGTAGACCGCGTTCCGGCGACGGACGAGCGTCATGAGCCCCGGCGCGGCGGTGGCGGCGAGGAGCGCGGGGACGACGGGCCCCTCGGCGAACCAGTGCTGTCGGCCGGAGACCAGGTCGAACGCGTTGCAGCCGAAAGGCGTGTCGAGATCGGCGAACTTCCGCGACCCGAGGTACTCGCCCGCCAGGACGCGCAAGCGGTTGTGCGCACGCCTGCGGGCGGCCGGGGACACCAGGCGGCGCACGGTGTTCGGGGCCAGCCATGCCAGTTCGGGAGCGGTCAGCGCCTCTTTCCAGAAAGCCCGCACCGCGGTCAGCCCGGCATCGTCCCGGTTGGCCGCGAAGACCGCCCCGATCAGCGCGCCGGCCGAGGAGCCCACAACCAGGTCGGGGCGTATGCCCGCTTCGCTGAGCGCCATCAGCATTCCGATCTCGGCGCCGGCGAGTTTCCCGCCGCCGCTCAACACGAATGCGACCGGCCCGTTCAAAGTCATAGCGAAAACGTAAGACGATTATCGTCATCTGTACATGACTGCCGAGTGGCCGATGATGTGGCACAAGGGTAACCGAGGCGAACACTTGCAGCGATGTTCGTCCGTTCGGTACCCGTCTTTCGGACTCAGATTTCTTGGCGGCCGGCGGAAAAGAGCAGGCCGTATCTAGCTGAAGGAGGACCATAAGTGATCGTGAAATTTCCCCTCCCCTGACAATCTTCCGCGCTCTCTTTAAAGAATCATCGTCCGTGGGTAATATCCTGGTGAGACCTCTTCACCCGAAGGAGTGTCATGACCGATCTTTTTCGTGTGGTGACGGGCATCGCCGGGCTTGCGGAAGTAGGCCGCGGAATCGGCGCGGCGACCCGGTCGATCCCTTTCCTGGGGCCCCGGCTCGCCGGTCGGGACGGTCAGGTCGCGGACAGCCGGGCCTACGTGAAAGTGATCGACCGCCTGAACAAGGCGTCGGTGCACCAGCACTCTCAGGCCTACGTCGATGTCGCCTGGGAGGACCCGGAGTTCCAGGTCGATGCGAACGACCCGCGATGGGTTCTGTCGCCGAGTGACCTGCTGGGCGGAACCTCCTGGTACCGAGCACAGTCCCCGCAGGTGCAGGCACAGATCGGTCTGTGGTACTTCGCGAACTTCATGAAGATCGGCCTGCAGTTCGAGAACCTGCTGAATCAGGGACTGCTGAGCTTCACCCTCCGCATGCCCAACGGCAGTCCTGAATTCCGGTACCTCTACCATGAGATAGCCGAGGAATGCCAGCACGTGATGATGTTCCAGGAGTTCGTCAACCGCACCAAGTTGCCGGTCACAGGAGTACCGTGGGCCCTCAGCCTGGTAGGCCGGG
This sequence comes from Spirillospora sp. CA-253888, assembly GCA_050936435.1. GTDB lineage: Bacteria > Actinomycetota > Actinomycetes > Streptosporangiales > Streptosporangiaceae > Spirillospora. The sequence goes on along the minus strand of JBNJMT010000002.1, from coordinate 869,463 downwards.
CCGCGCCGCTGCTTTCGTTGGTCAGCCCCGAGCTGTTCTTCGTGTTCGTGCTCAGCGGTGAGGAGGGCATCGATCGCGAGCAGCGCACCATGATCAAAGAGAACCGGATCAAACACCCGCTCGCCGAAACCCTCCTGCGCCTGCACATCGCCGAGGAGGCGCGGCACATCTCCTTCGCCCGGCACTACCTCAAGCATCAGGTGCCGGAACTGGGACGGGTGCGGCGTTGCGTTTTCGGACTGCTCACACCTGTGGCACTGGGAGTGCCGACGCACATCATGGCCTCGCCCGACTCGATGGCACGGCGCTTCCGCATCCCCCGGCAGGTGGTCGATCAGGCATACCGGAGCCCTGAGGCCCGGAAGCAGATCCGCGATTCGGTCGGCGGAACCCGTGACCTGATGTTCTCACTAGGAGTGATCACGCCGCTGAACAAGCCGATGTGGAAGCTCATGGGAATCTGGGACACGCCTGGAGCCCATCGCCCGGGTCGGTCACGCGCCAGGACGGGGGGCGAAATGGTCCGGACCTGACCGGTTCCTCGCCGGGGAAGCCTGACCAGCCACGGCCTGGCCCCGGGTGCCGGTCCTCGGCTTCCCCGGCGTCTCGGTGCCGACCGGCGTCGCCGACGGCCTTCCGGTCAGCGTCCAGATCATCGGCGGCAGGTTCACCGAGAACCTGATCCTGGACGTGGCCGAGAGCATCGAGTCCCGCGCCCCCCGCCTGACCCCGCCCCTGAACGCCTGACCCCAGCGGACCGGACACCGCCGCCCGCCCCCGACCGACGGCGCCGTTCCACCCCGGGGCACGGAACGGCGCCGTCAACTCCGACCACTCACTGGCAAGCGGACGAGCAGCCGTCACAACCGGCCGTACCTGGCCCATGGCGGCTGCCCGGCAACAGGAAATGTGCGACCACTCCATCAGCACTGTCCCGAGCGTTCCCGTGGGCTTCTGCCCGACCGGCGGTCAGGCGTCCGCCGGCCGTGTCCCCGCCACCAACGTCCATGGTCAGTACGGCTAGGAGACCTTGGGCGCGGCGCGCATGCCGATGTAGACCGCCGGGACGCCTCCGGCGAGCGTTGCGAAGATGACCGGCATGTAGTCCTCGCTGAACGCCGCGCCCGCCCCGGTCGCCGCGTACACGGTCTCCGAGACCGGGACCAGGTCCATGCCGAGCGGCGGCGAGAAGTCCTTCATCCCGTCGACGAACTCGTAGACCAGGTGCGGCCGCCCGTTCTCCAGCGAGGTGGTGATCAGGACGCCCTCGCGTCGGTAGGTCCCCGTGAACGGGGTGAAGTCGACGTCGACCGGGGTCTCGGGCGGCGCGAACGCCGGGGGCATGGTGACGTCGGCGAGCTCGGCCAGCAGCTCCCTGAACAGTTCGGCGTACAGCAGGCGGGCGGCGCCGCCGTTGGTGCACAGCGCGATCGCCACCCCGGCGTGCGGGGCGACGCGCAGGTAGGCGTACTGGCCGATGGAGGCGCCGTCGTGGCCGTAGCCGGGGACGCCGTTCCAGTCGTACAGCGACCAGCCCAGCCCCCAGCCGTCGGCGGACACGGTCCACTTGTCGGGCGAGTCGACGACGCGGCGCTGCATGAGCTCGACGGTCCGCGGGTCCAGGACGCGGGTTCCGTCGGCGGCCAGCCCGCCGTCCAGGTGCATTCGGGCCAGCCGGACGACGTCACCGGCCGTGGCCAGGACACGCCCGTAGGGGCCGGCCGAACGCGGCATCATGTCCCAGACCGGGGCGGGCTCGGGCTCGGCGCCGGGCTCGTTGAGGTGGCCCATCGCGGTGCGGAACGCCAGGGCCTCCTCGGGCAGCGTCATGCTGTGGGCGGCGCCGAGCGGTGTCAGCAGCAGGTCCTTCAGGGCCTGGTCCCAGGTCAGGCCGGTGACGACCTCGACGACGCGGCCCAGGACGTTGTAGGCGACGCTGGAGTAGGACGTGCCGGTGCCGGGCGCGCAGTCCAGGGCGACGCCCTGGGCGGCGTCGACGTACCTGGCCAGACAGTCGTCGCCGCGTCCGGTGTCGGCGGTGAAGTCGCAGGTCAGGCCGCTGGTGTGGGAGAGCATCCGGCGGATGGTGATCTGCGCGGTCGCCGCCGGGTCGGCGGTGGCGAACTCCGGCAGCACGTCGGTGACGGGGGCGTCCAGGTCCAGCCTTCCGTCCTCGACCAGCTTCATGACCAGGGTCGCGGTGTAGGTCTTGGCGACGGACCCGAGCTGGAAGACCGAGTCCGGGGTGGCCTCCACGCCGGTCCCCAGGTGCAGCAGACCGCTGGCCAGTTCGTGGAGCCACCCGTCGGACCAGATCGCCAGCGTCGCACCGGGGACCTTGTGCGCCGCGCGCAACTCGTCCAGCCGGGCTTGCCAGCGGGCGCGGTCGAAGTCGCGCCCGGCGGAGCCGCGGACGCCCCACGCGCCCCCGGCCCGCCAGTCGCCGGTGGAGTCCCAGGTGAGGGTGTCGGTCATGGTGATTCTCCTTGGGATGTTCGTTCGATCGGTCAGCGGGTGGCGCCGACGAAGGGCTTGTCGGCGTGGACGGGGCCGGGGGCGGGAAGGGCCGGCTTTCGCCCGCGCATCAGGAGCAGGGCCAGGACGGCGGCGCCGAGCACTCCGGCGGCGGCGCCGGCGAAGGCGGTGGACATGGCGGCGCCATAGGCCGCGCGGGCGGCGTCCGCCAGGGCCGGGTCGGTGACGGCGACGGCGATGGAACGCCGTGCGGCCTCGGGCGCGTCGGCGGGCATGGCCGCGGCGTAGCCGCCGGCCGCCAGGCTGCCCAGGGCGGCGACGCCGAGCGCGGCACCGGCCTGCTGGATGGTGTCGTTCAGCGCCGACCCGACACCGGCCTGGTCGGCGGGGATGGTCCCCATGAGGGCGGCGACCGCGCTGGGCATGGCCAGCCCGCCCCCGGCGCCGAGCACGAACTGAGCGGCCACCAGCGTCGTCAGGTCTTCGGCGGAGACCGCCAGCAGGCCGAAACCGGCGGCCATCACGACCATGCCGGACACCGCGACGGCACGGTTGCCGAACCTGGCGCCCAGACCGGCACCGACCCCGTTGAAGACCAGGGAGGCGACCGCCATCGGGATGAAGGCCAGACCGGCCTGGACGGGGGTGTACCCCAGGCCGAACTGCAGGTACTGGGTCAGCACCAGCAGCAGCCCGCCATTGCCGATCTGGACCAGGGTGAGCGACAGACTGCCCCCGGCGAAGTCGCGGTCGCGGAACAGGCCGAGCGGCACCATCGGGAAGGGCGTGCGCGACTCCCACACCACGAACGCCGTCAGGGAGACGACGGTGAGGGCCAGAGCGGGCCAGGAGACGCCGTGCGCGAGCCCGTTGACCGTCCACACCAGCGCGGACATGCCGACCATCGACAGCACCGCCCCCACCGGATCGGGCCGGGTGGCGGGGCCCCTGGACTCGGGCATCAGCACCAGCGCGGCGGCGACGGCCAGCCCCGCGATCGGCACGTTGATCAGGAAGACCGATTCCCAGCCGTAGGCGGCGATCAGCGCGCCGCCCAGGACCGGCCCGCCGACCAGGCCGAGCATCGCGGCCGCGCCCCAGGCGGCCATGGCCTTGCGTCGCTCGCCGGCGTCGGTGAAGACGGTGATGAGGATCGACAGGGTGCTCGGCATCACCAGCGCGCCGCCGACGCCCATCGCCACCCGCGCCGCGACGAGCAGTTCGAGGCTGGTGGCCAGGGGCGCCACCAGGGACGCGACGCCGAACACCGCCAACCCGACGACCATGACACGCCGCCGGCCGTACCGGTCCGACAGCGAGCCCGCCGTCAGCAGCAGCCCGGCGAAGACCAGCATGTAGGACTCCAGGACCCAGGGGAGGTCCTGTGGGCTCGCGCCCAGGTCGGCCGACAGCGACGGTACCGCGACGGTGAGCGCCATGTTGTCGATGACCAGCACCAACGTGCTGAGGCACAACACGATGAGGATCAGCCAGCGGCGCGGATGGCCGGGCTGCTTCGGACTCATGACGGGTGACTCCTTGATTGCCGTGCGTCAGGACCGGTGGGCGTCGCAGGACAGGGCCGGTCCTCTGAGCGGGGCGTTCGGGCTCAGGCGCCCGCGGGCGCGCTCCACGCCGCGAGTTCGATCTCCAGGCCGCCGGGGGCGACCGGCCGCAGGGGTGCGGCCGCCGTCGCGCCCTCCCGGCACAGCCGGGCGTGCTCGGTGAGGAGGCCGGTGACGGTGAAGGTCACCACCGCCGAGCGGCACGGCGGCTCGGCGGGCGGGCGCCGCCGCAGCCAGATGCCGGCGGCGCCGACATCGCGGGCGAGCCGGACGAGCCCGCCGGTCGCCGGCCCCTCGCGAAGGCCCGGGTGAGCGGTGCGAAACCGCCGTGAGGCGGCCGGACCGTCCACCGGCACCGCACGCTGGTGCCGACGACGTTCATGGCGTTCGCCCTCCTTTGCGATCATCCGGCGAGGGATTCGGTGATATCGCCAAGCGTGCCCTTGCGCCCGGCGCGGAACAACGGCGTATGCCGCAACGGTCTGTTGACCGGTGGTTGATGGTGGGGGCGGGCGACGGATCCGCGCGAGATCGAGATCTTCCTGACACCGGCGGAGTTCGACCGCCACTACCGGGAGGTCCACATCCGGCTGGCGAGGAAGGCGCCCGGCGTCCGGCGCCACATCCTGAGCGAGAACATCTTCCAGGTGCACGGGGGTGGGCCGCTCCACCTGGTGGCCGCGTTGGACTTCTAAGCAGGGGGCCGGCGGGTGCGGCGTCTCCGGTCCGCGTTCTGCAGGGCTCGGGCGGCGGCGCGGAGGTCGGTCGTGCCGGCGCGGCAGCGGGCGGCGAGATCCGTCAGGGTGGCGGCGAGCCAGGGCGGTGCGGGGGCGGTTTCGGCCAGGTCGGCGGCCATGTCGTCCAGGCGGGCCGCGCACCGGTCGAGGAGGTCGGACTCGGCGGTCAGTTCTTCGCGGAGACGTGAGGCCATCGCTGCCTTCCGGGCGTCAGGTGAGCAGTACGGGGACGCCCGCCGACGCCCTGGACTGGCAGTCCGGCACCGCCAGGCAGAACAGCGGGCGGGCGCCGTCCAGGCCCAGGGCGCGCAGGTGCGCCGCCATCGGGTGGGCGGACGGGCTGACGCGCAGGCGGAGCCCGGGGCGAAGGTGGAGTCGTGCGCGGCCTCGGAGTTCGGTGCCGGAGCGCAGGGTCGTTCCCTCGCGCTGGGAGTAGGTGAGCAGGTCGCGGGCGCCGGTGGGGAGCCACGGCCCGAGCGGGCCTGAAAGGGTGAGGATGCGGTCGGCGCCGTCGCCGACTCTCAGGCGGGCGTTGCGGTCGCCGAGGGCGACCTCGACGTGGGTCTCGAACGCGGGATGGCCCCAGATCTCGCGCGCGGCCAGGCGTGCCGCGGCCGTGCTGACGGCGCAGTCGGTGACGACGTCGCCTCCGTGCCGGCTGTCGACGGGGCGCAGCAGGTCGGGCCGCTTCGGAAGGCGCCGCACGGCCCAGGGGTCGTGCACCGGGACGGCGAGGTCGATCCTGTTGTGCGCGCCGATGCCGGAATGGGGGTGGGCGAACGCGTGGAGCCCGACCAGGCAGCGGCGGCCGAGGGCGATCACGTCGGTGAGGCCGGTGCCGGCGATCAGATGGCGCGCGGCGGCGGTGTCGGCGGCGAAGTAGGCCGTGAACGCCGCGCCCGCCGGTGACCGGACCGGGAGTTCGAGGGTCTCGTCGGCGCACGGCACCGTGTAGGTCGGCACGGTCAGGAATGGGAAGCCGTCAGGGCAGGGCGCGCGGTCGAACAGGCGGTAGGCCCGGGAACTGGTCACCCGTCCCCGGTAGGGGGTGAGCCGCTCGTCGATGTGCTCGCGCGCCTCGGGGACGCGGTGCTCGACGTCGGCGATGTAGCGCTCGATGGAGTGGCACTCGGGGAACGTCGCGGCCGGGTCGAGGTAGTCCACGACGTACCAGCCGGGGTGCAGGTCGAAGCAGGTGCCCGCGCCCTGGCCGTCGAGGCTGGGGATGATGTCGCGCCGGTTGGCGACGGCGGCGACCCAGGTGCGCGGGTCGGCCGGTTTCTTGAAGTCGACGGGGGAGCCGATCGCCACGGCGTGGGTGACGGTGTAGCGGGCGCAGAACGCCTCGTCCTGCACGAGGTTCATGATGGCCGCCCCTCCGGCGCTGTGGCCGATGAGGGCCAGCTCGGCGCCGTCGGGGACGCCGTGCTCCTCGACCGCCCGCACCAGCGACCGGCTGTAGGGGGACTCGGCGATCAGGGTGCTGCTGAACGCGCCCAGCAGGTCCTGCGGGGACTCGTTGTTGGCCTTGCCCGCCCGCATCCCCGGTGCCAGGAGCACGTACCGGGTCACGCCGTCGGGGCCGGTCACGGTCTGGAGGAGCACGCGGCCCGTCGTGCCGATCACGGCGATGTCGTGCATGAACGCCAGCAGCGAGCCCTCGTCCCGCAGCCGCCGGGCCTCGGCCGGGTCCAGGGCGGCCGGGCGGACGGCGCCGCGCCCCTTGTCGAGCACCGCGACGGCCATGTTGCTGATGCCGGTGACGGGGTCGGCGCTGGCGGTGCCGGTCCCGGTCGCGATCAGCCAGGCGGTGCGGTCGTTGAAGGGGTTCTCGTCGAGCAGGGCGTTCAGGGCGAGCACTTCGCTGAAGACGGGGGCGATGGCGCTGATCGTGCCCATCGTGCCGCGTTCCCGGAGCAGGGCGCGCAGGGTGCGGATCGCCTGGACGCGGCGGTCGGCGGCGACCTCGTCCACCAGGCGGCGCAGCAGCGGGTCCTCGGTGAGCTCGGGGTTCTCCAGGGCGACGGCGGCGATCCGCAACCGGAGCGAGGCCACCAGCAGGCGCACCGCCAGGCTCTCGGCGCCCAGCATCCCGCCCGTCCGCGCCGCCAACCCGCCGAGCCGGCCGCCGCCCGGCGCGAAGCCGAGGCCGCGGGGGTTGAAGACCGCGCGCAGCAGCCGGTAACGCGCGGCCGTCCCGGCGCCCCGGCCGGGCCCGGCGGCTTCGGCGATCCTGACCGACGACGCGCGGATCTCCGTCGCCATCTCGGCGAGCTCGCGCGCGGCCTCCAGCAGGCGGACGACCTCCTCGTGCCGGGCGGGGCGCTCGGTGGGCCGGGTCATGTCACCTCCCTTCGGCGAGGGCCCCGCGGTGGGTCAGGCTGACGAAGCGCGGCCGCGGGTCCTCGGGGACGTTGCGGTGCAGGATCTGCGACAACGTCCGGGTGCCGCCGATGATCGCCATGCCCTCGGGGGTGAAGCACTCGGCGTTCGCGACGCGGGGGGACAGCAGCGGGTTGGTCAGGGCCTGGGAGAACGCGTCGATCGCGATGATCTTGGTGAGGAGCGGTGGCAGGATGGCGTCGGCCGAGGCCGGCTCCTCCGCGAACAACCCCACGTACAGCTCGACGTCGTCGACCTCGCGGTACAGCTCGCGCAGCGCCTCGACGACCCGCCGGTCGCCGGAGATCTGCTCGAAGCCGCGGGCCCGGGGGAACCGGAAGTGCCGCCGGTAGGCGTTGTAGGGCGCGAGCTGCACCGCCCGGGCCTCGTTGATGGTGGCCAGCTCGACGGGCCGCAGCGCCGGGTCGGTGTTGAACAGCCCGATGCGCCCGGCCCGCTGCTCGGACGCCTCCTCGAAGACCCGGCCCAGGCCGGGGCCGGTGATGCGGTCGGCGGCGAACAGCGTCTGCGCGATCGGCAGGTCGTGCCCGCCGACCGTCAGCGTGGACGGGATGAGGCTGTGCCACCGGTAGACGAGGTTGAACTCGATCGAGGCCCAGTTCTCGCGGTTCCAGGTGGCCCGGCACAACCGGGAGGTGAGGCGCGGGTCGAGCAGGAACCGGAAGTGGTAGGGGGTGATGTGGTTGATGTAGTCCTCCATCACCAGCTTGGTGAGGAGCACGATGACGATGTTGCGGGTGGTCTGGAACAGCCGTTCGTCGTCCCAGCGCGGGTGGCGGTCGGCGAGGACGCCCGCGATCCGGTTGTGCTCGCGCAGGAACAGCACGGTGAGCATGGTGAAGCCGACCTGCCCGTTGCCCCGGTCGCTGCCGAGCGCGAACAGCGTGTCGCGGCGGGCGGCGGGCAGCTCGTCGAAGCGGACGGCGCCGAGCTCGGAGAACTCCGGCTTGATCTTGCCGTTCTCGCACAGGTACGGCGGGAACTCGCCGCCGTCGATGGTCTGGCTCTTGAGCCGCCCGCCCTCGCCGGAGCGCAGCTGCGCCGTCGCCGCCGGGGTCAGCCCGTACAGCGGGTTCATGTCGATCTGGTGGTTGGAGGTGTTCTTGCGCGGGTCGCGGGGCTCGTTGACGTCGCCGCGCAGGAAGCCGTCGGTGAACCACTGGGCGAAGTAGGCGAACAACACCGTCGAGCGGGGGCACGGCACGGTGTCGCCGTCCCGCAGGAACAGGTCGGCGGCCCGCTCGGCGCTCGGCTGCCGGCTTTCGAGACCGGCCACGGGCGGCAGGTGCCGACCGTTGAAGGTGCGGTCGGTGAGCGAGGCCCACGAGGTGTAGGGCGCCATGGTGCTGAGCGGTTCGGGGCGCGGGGGCGCTTCGCAGATCATGCGGTCGATCAGCTTGGCGTTCACGCGCAGCCGGGCCGCCGGGAAGCTCTCGACCGTCCGCCATAGCGGCCTGGCATGGGTCATGGCCAGGTAGAGCAGCCGGTTGCGGGCACCGTCGTTGGCGATGCTCCTCGCCCGCGGCCCCTTGGAGGCGTCGGCCATCTCAGTCCTCCTCGGCGTCGGTGCCGGCCAGGCTCAGCGTCCAGTGGTCGGGGAAGACGTCGCGGTCGCGGACGACGGCGCCCTCCGGGAGGCCCAGCGGCCGCAGCCCGGGACGGGCCAGTAGGCGGCGCGCGGTCTCGGCCAGCACGACCGCGCCGACGTCGCCGCCCACGCAGTCGTGATGGCCGTAGCCGAAGTGCAGGTAGGCGTGGCGGGGCCGGTCGAGGCGGAACCGTTCGGGCTCGGGCACCGCTGCCTCGTCGAACATGGCGGACGCCACGACGGCGAGCACCAGCGTTCCGGCGGGCACGAGTGTCTCGCGCGGGGTGCCCGCCGCGAGCACGTGGTCGCGGCTCGCCCTGCGGGCGATCGCCTTGAGGAACGGGTTGAAGCGCAGCGCCTCCCACACGTACGGATCGAACCGCTCGGGCGCGCCGGACGCCGCGGCCGCCGCCTCGGCCCGAAGGCCCGGACGCGTGAGGATCTGCTCGACGGCGTTGACCAGGGAGCCGGAGGCGTTCTCCGCGAAGCCCAGCAGCAGGCCCGCGACGTTGATCGCCAGCCGCCGGTCGTCGAGCGCGACGCCGGGGGGCAGCCGGGTGTGCAGCAGCCGCGCCACCACGTCGCCGTCGGGGTCGTCCGGCCCGCTGCGCGTGTCGTCCGGACGTCGCCGGAGGACCAGCAGCTCCCGCAGGTAGGCCATCATCTCGCCACCGGCCTTCAGCGCGTTCGCCTGGACGCCGGGGTCGTCGAGCGGGTTGGCGGTGACATGGGTCATCACCGCGCGGGACCAGCGCGACAGCGTCTGCGGATCGGGCCCCGGGAAGCCGAAATGATCGGCGCAGACCCGCAGCGCGACGTGGCGGAAGACCTCCTGGACCGCGTCGACCCGTCCGGACGGCTGCGCCCTGTCCAGGGCCTCGTCCGCCACCCGCCCGACCAGCTCCCGGACCCGCGGCACGTCCTCGGGGGCGAGCACGAGCTGCATGAGGCCGCGTTCGCGCCACTTCAGGGCGGTGCCGTCCTGGGTGAGGATGCACGGCCCGCCCAGTACCGGGTCGAGCCGCCGCGCGTAGTCGGCGACGGTGAAGACGCGTTCGAGCGACAGCACCTCGGCGACGTCGGCGTAGCGCGTCACCAGCGTGAAGGCGGGGGTCGCCAGGATGGGGCGGTGCGCGCGCAGCGTCGCGGTGAACGCCCGCCAGTCCGAGCGCAACCAGCCCATGGCCAGCATCACCGCCGTCATCGGGTCGGCCCGCATCGCCGCGTCGTAGCTCGCCAGGTGGTCCTCTCCGGAGGTTTCCACCCGTTCATCGGTCCTGCTCACGCTGGGGCCACCTCCGGGGGGAGAGCTGTGCTGCCGCGGTCAGGCGGTGATGACGTCCTTGCGCAATGTCACCACCAACCACAGGAGGTCGCAATAGCAGATTGCGACCAAGCCCTCCCGTAACGTAACCATCACTGACAGGTGACTGTCCTTACGGTCCGTGTCCTCCCGATGATTCGGTGACACGCACCGGGCGGCGGTCCGCTCCGCCGCCGGCAAGGAGCGACATGCCAGCAAGCGCCGGGCCACCGGCCGACTCCGCCCCGTCGGCCCAGGCGGCCATGTCACCAGCACCGGACGGGCGGGGAGCGACCGCGCGCAGACCGGACCCGCGCGCGCCGGACGTGCACGGCACCCTGCCGGTCACCGCCGGCCGCCGCTCCGGCTACCTGGTCGCCCTCGTCGTGCTGCCGCCCGTGCTGCTGGTCGCCGCCGTCCCGGTCGCGTGGGGGCACGGGCTCGGCGCCCACGACGTGGTGATCGCCGCCGTGATGTACGTGGTCAGCATCTTCGGCATCACCGTCGGCTACCACCGGCTTTTCACGCACCGCTCGTACAAGTGCGGCAGGCCGCTGCGCGTGGTGCTCGCACTGGCGGGCGGCATGGCGATGGAAGGACCGGTCTCCCTGTGGGCGGCCGAGCACCGCCGCCACCACAAGTACGCCGACCGTCCCGGCGACCCCCACTCGCCCTGGCTCTACGGCGATGGAGGCACCGCGCTGCTGCGCGGCCTGCTGCACGCCCAGGTGGGCTGGTTCTTCACCGCCCGCCGCCGGTCCGACCGGCGGCACTGGGTGCCCGACCTGCTCGCCGACCGCGACCTCCGGCGGATCGACGCGGCCTATCCCGCCGTGGTGGCGCTCGCGCTGCTGCTGCCCGCCACCGCCGGGGGCCTGTGGACGGGGTCGTGGTCGGGGTTCTGGACGGCGCTGTTCTGGGGCGGGCTGGTCCGCTACGCCGTCGTCCACCACGTGACCTGGTCGGTCAACTCGATCGCGCACACCTTCGGCACCCAGAACTTCAAGACCCGCGACCGGTCGGCCGACGTCCGCTGGGTCGCGTTCCTGACCCTCGGCGAGGGATGGCACAACTGGCACCACGCCGATCCCACCTGCGCCAGGCACGGCGTGCTGCCCGGCCAGTTCGATCCCAGCGCCCGCCTCATCCGCCTGTTCGAGCAGGCGGGCTGGGCGCGCGACGTGAAGTGGCCCGATCCGGCCCGCGTCGCCGCCGGACGCCTCCCACCGGGGCGGACGTGAAGCCGACGCCCTTGACGACACGTCGGCGACCCCGGGCGCGGGCACGCGGCTGACCAGATCGGTCCGGTTGTTGACCTGGAGACGCCTTCTGCCGGGACCCTGCCGCTCAGCAGGCTGGGAGCATGAACACGGCACTGATCGTCATCGACGTCCAAGAGTCCTTCAGGCGGCTGCCCGATTGGGAGTACGTCTCCGAGCCCAATATCGTCGAGCAGGTCGACCGCCTGGTGGAGGCGGCACGGGAGCGGGGGCAGAAGGTGGTGTGGGTCCTGGGCTCGCGTCCCGGTGCCGGGACGGTGTTCGATCCCGCGCAGGGGCACGTCCGGCTCATGGACGGGCTCCGGCCCCGCGCGGACGAGCCGGTGCTGACCAAGACCGCGCACAACGCCTTCACCACCACCAACCTGCACCGACTCCTCACCGCCCAGGGCGTCCGCAAGCTGACCATCTGCGGCATCAGGACGGAGCAGTGCTGCGAGACCACCACCCGGCTCGCCTCCGACCTGGGCTTCGAGGTCGACTTCGCCATCGACGCCACCGCGACCAGCCCGATCCCGCACCCCGACGCTCCGGACGACGTCCCGTTCGACGAGCTGGTGAACGATCCGCGCACGCTGGGCACCGCCGAGATCATCACGCGCACCCGGTACGCCCTGGCCGGACGGTTCGCCACGATCAGGACCGTCGACCAGCTGACCGGGGCCTAGGACCGGCATGGCGCGTGTGGTCTTCCTGCTCGTTCCCCGGGTGCACCTGCTCGACCTGGCCGGGCCCGCCCAGGTCTTCTCCACCGCCGACGACCTGGGCCACGCCCACACCCTCCACTACGTGTCCGAGGAGCGGCAGGTCGCCACCGCCCAGGGACTCCCCGTCAGCGCGGCGACCACCTGGCCTCGCCTGGACCCGGAGGACCTGATCATCGTGCCCGGCTGGCGCGGCCCCACCCGCACGCTCGGCGAGGGCTCCCTCGACCGTCTGCGCGACCACCACGCGGGCGGCGGGACGGTCGTCGGCGTCTGCGCGGGCGCGGACGCGCTGGGCCGGGCCGGGCTCCTCGACGGACGGCGCTGCACCACCCTGCACACCGTCCAGGACGAGCTGGCGCGCCTGTACCCCGAGGCCCGCGTGCAGCGAGACGTGATCTATGTCGACGACGAGCGGGTCATCACCTCGGCCGGGGTGGCCAGCGGCCTCGACGTGGCCCTGCACCTGGTCAACAAGAGGCACGGCCCCCACGCCGCGGGCCAGGTCGCCCGCGCGATGGTCGTCCACTCCCGGCGCAGCGGCACGACCGGCCAGGTCAGCGTGCTGCTGCGGCGCCGCTCCCACACCGACGAGACGGTGCACCGGCTGCAGGATCTGATCGAGTCGCGCTTCACCGAACCGCTGCCCCTCCGCACGCTCGCCGTCGAGGCGCGGTGCAGCGAGCGCACCGTGACCCGGCTGTTCCAGCAGGCGATCGGGCTCACGCCGCTGAGCTACCAGACGGCGCTGCGCCTGGAGCGGGCCGCGCACCTCCTCGAACAGGGGGCGACCATGGAGGCCGCCGCGCGGGAGGTCGGGTTCCAGGACGCCCGGGCACTGCGCAGGCTCCGCGCCCGCAACCCCGAACGCGACGTCTGACGCGTCCGTTCCTGCAATGGTGGGGATCGCCTGGACGGACATCTGGCGCCCTGCCGCAGGAGCGAGCCCGTCATCGCCTGGGCGCCTACTACCTGAGGTCGGATCGAGGCTCGTCGTCACGGCGTCCGGTTCACCGCCGACCGGTGGTCGCGCGGTCTCCTTGGCCAGGTGCAGCCCGGCGCGCGAGCTGTTCCATTGGATGCCCGGCCCGTCAGGCCGCATGATGGATCCATGACGAAGCCGGTGTATGAGGACGTTCTGTCCGAGCACGCCGGCCTGGAGTCTGCCCTGGCCGATCCCGCCGTCCATCGCGACCACCTCCGGGCCCGTCGGCTGCGCCGCTGCTTGGCCGCGCTGGAACCGTTGCACGCGATCGCCGTCCGGTTGCGGGAGGCCGAAGAGGATCTGGCGGCGGCCGTCGAGTTGGAGTGGGAGGCCGAGGCGGAACGGTTGTCCGCGCAGGCCGCCGCGCTGCGGGACGACCTCGCCGCCCGGCTGGCGCTGCGCGATCCCCGGGACCCCTACGACGTGGTCGTCTTCGTTGCAGGCCACGCGCCACGCGTGGCGTCGCTGGTGCGCCGTTATCGCGATCTCGCAGAGGAACGTGGCTGGAGCGTGCAGGACTTGGACGACAGGCCTGGTCCGGAGTCGTTCCACCGCGTCGCGCTCGCCGTCACGGCCCGCGAGGACGCCATGGGGCCATGGGCGGCGCTCAAGCACGAGAACGGACGGTCGGGCGTACGGGCCGATGGTCGGGCGGACGAGACGTTCGCCCGGGTGACCGTGGTGCCGGAGGGCTTGGACCCGACCGACCTGGCGCCCGACGACCTGCGCCTCGACACCTACTGCACGCGACGGCCGGAGCAGCGGCCGGACGTCTGGCTGACCCACCTGCCGTCAGGCGTCCAGGTCCGGGGGAGGGGCGCCCACCCGATCGAGGCCAAGGCGGCCGCGCTGAGGCAGATCCGCGCCCTGCTCGCCGCCGGGGATCCAGGACCGTGACCAGGAGCGCCGGCGCCGTCAGACGAGGGGGCTGCCGGTCAGCTGGCTGGTGAAGTCCCCCTTGCCGTCGTTGTTGTAGTTGAAGATGATCTGGCCGTCGGCGCTCCAGGTACGGGCGCTGCCCTTGGTCGCGATGATGCTTCCGCAGCGGATCCCGTAGCCCTCGGGAGGAAGCGAGAAGCTGTCGCGGTACCGGTTGATCGCGCTGGTGGCGGTGCAGTTCGTGCTCGTGACCACCGCGTCGGAGCGCTCCAGCCGGAGCTGGAGGTCGAAGCGGTCGAAGCCGTCGCCCATCGAGCCGGTGCCCCGATCCCAGAACAGGAAGCCGGAGGCGAGGACGTAGCCGTCGCCGGAGGGGCGCACGCACAGCTCGGCGGTCACGTTGACCTTGATGGCCAGGAAGCCCTTGGGCTGGTAGCTGAGGTAGTTGGTCTTGCACTGGCTGGCGGCGGCCTGGGCGGGTGGCGCCGCGACCGCGGCCAGGGCGCTGGTAGCGAGGGCGGCTCCCAGGACGGTCGCGGCCGCACGCCGTCCGACGGGCTTGAGTGAACGCACAAGAGTGATCATTTGCCCAAGTGTGCTCATCGCGCACGGCCCGAACGAGGACCGAAATGGTCCAAAGAAGGGCCGATCCGGACAGGGTTGGTGGCCGCCGACCGCCCCGCCATCAGAGCCGGCCTCCCGGAGCAAAGGATGACAGGCCGGTGGCCCACCGGCTTCCCATGCACTGGCCGGTCTGCCTGTGGCGCCCTCGTGCGACAAACGATCGATCAGCGAAGGGTCTCGACAAGGCGCCGCAGTGAGGCGTGGGCGGGCGGTCCCCAGGTGGCCTTGCCGCCGGGCCGGCCGTGGACGAGTCCCAGCTCGGTGAAACCCTCGCGGTAGTCGGCCAACGGCCCTCCGCGATTCCGCCCGGCGGGAGCCTGCTCGGGGGCGGGCCGGTGAAGCGCCGTCAGGAAGGCGGCCAGGGCAGTGGCCGCCTCCCCGGCGCGCGTTACAGGCGCGCGGTCGGCGGGCTCGCGGTGACGATCCAGGGTCGCGGGAATCGCGCTGAAGGCTCGCTGAGACGTTGCGGAACGGGAACCGGCAACGGAAGGCGCGGCGCGAGACCGGACAGCCAGGCGTGCTCCTTGCGCAGCAACTCACCTGCTGACTCTGTCGCCCAGGGCAACCGGACGGCGAGGTCGTCACCGAGCCGCCACAGCTGGTTGTCCCAGCCGCGCGCGCTGAGCCTCACCGGCAGATCGGCGAGGTCGGGGTGCTGGTCGCGCAGCAGGTCACGCACCAGTTCCGCGCTGATCTCGATCTCGATGTGCGTCATGCGAAGCAACAGTAGGGCGATGCCGGCCGTTCCGTTCCGGCCGTATTGGCAGGAGCCGATCCCGCCGCTTTGGGGACGAAAGGGAAGGCGGGCCGTTGCCGCAGGTGGAGCCCGCATGTCGGTCGGATGTGCTCATGGGGCGGAGTCGACCAGGCCCATCAACGTCGCCCGCACGTCTGGCCGCCGGACGTCCGGGACCGCGAGCTGCAGCACGTGTCCATGGTCCGGTCGGCGGCGCGCGGGATGTCCCGTCGAGGCCCTTGCCATAGCGCACGATGACCTGAGGCGCGGTTGCCTCCGGATGACGACTCGGCTGATGAGTAGGCTGCGCCTTGTGCTGAGGGGGGACGAATGCCGGATAGACCGCCGCTGGATCAGGCGGTTCGAGATCTGCGTAGGGACATCGCTCCTGACGGCGTGACAACGGCCTCGCAGGCGTGGTCCAGCTTTCTGAGCTTTGGCCGGAGGCGGTATGACGTACCGGAGACGCCTGACGGTGATGGCCTTCTGTTCCAGTACGGCATCGTCTCCTTCCATGGGTCCGAGATGTTCGTGCTCGACTTCACCCGCCAGTTCGAGGTGATCGATGCCGACGGCGATCATGATCACTATGTCCACGTCCACTGTGCTACGCGCCCGATGCGACGCTGCGGAACCTGGGCGGCTTCAGCTCCTGGTTCTTCCATGACGGTGGCGAGGACCTCGACGAATGGTCCGCGCCGCTGGCTGACCTCGAAGTCTGGGACGTTCTGCATCGGCTGAGCCCGGTGGACATCCGCATCGAGCGGGAAGTCGCCTAGCGGGGCGAAGGGTGCGTCGTGGAGGTCACCGCTCATCGCGGTGGTCCCTGCTCATGGCCTCGGGCTCGGATTTGTGCGGGCCGACAGGGGTCGCTGCAGGTTTTGATGATGTTTCCGCCGCAGGCGAGACCACCAACATTCGGCGGCGGTGCCGTTCCCTGAGTCAGGCTGTACGGAGTTGGAGGGTGAGTCCGTCGAGTGATGGTGCCTTGGCGTGGTGTCAGTTCGGCGTGGTCGCCGGTGTCTGGGCGGGCGGGTCGGCGAGGCTGGCGCGGCGCAGGGAGGGGAAGGCCACCGCGACGACGCAGGTGGCCAGGACGCAGACCAGTCCTCCGACGATCACGGCGGTGCGGGCGCTGGTCTGCTCGGCCAGGAGGCCGACCGCGGCGTTGCCCAGCGCGGGGGAGACCGTCGCCTGGACCATCCACAGGCCGCTGACCCGGCCTCGCAAGTGGTCGGGCGTGCCGTGCTGCAGGAGCGCCGAGCGCAGGGTCTCGGAGATCAGGTCGCCGAGACCGGCGAGGGCGAGCAGCACCAGGGCCAGGGGCAGGAACGAGGTCGCGCCGAAGCCGGTCAGCGACATCCCCCAGAGGAGGACGGCGGCGATCAGCGCGTGGCCGCCCGCGCGGCGGGTCCAGCCGCTGGTGGCCGCGCCGACCAGCGCGCCGAGCGCGGGCGCGGCGTACAGCAGGCCGACCACGCCGGGGCCGCCGCCGAACTGCCGGTCGGCCAGGACGGGGTAGAGCGCCTGCGGCATGGTGAACACCATCGCGGCGGCGTCGATGAGCAGCAGGCCCACGATGAGGCGGTGCCCCCGCACGAAGCGCACGCCGTCGGCCACCGCGCCGAACGCCTGCCGGACGCCTGCGGCCGCCGGTGTGGCCGGAGCGGCGGCGGGCGGCAACGGCCGGACCTTCAGCAGCACCACCGAGAACACCAGGAATCCGGCCGCGTCGACGGCGAAGCAGGCGGCCAGGCCGGGGCCGGCGACGAGCGCGCCGCCCAGTGCCGGTCCCAGCAACGCCGCGAACTGGGTGGCGGCCGCGAGCAGCGCTCCCGCAGCCGCCAGGCGCTCGGTGCCCACCAGGGCGGGGAGCGCCGCCAGCATGGCCGGGCCGCCCACGCCCGCCAGCAGGCCGGTGAGCGCGGTCGCGGCGTAGATGACCCACAGGTGCGGCTGGGGGAGCAGCGCGTTGACCATCAGCGCCACCGCCACCAGCGTCAGGGGAAGCCGGGTGACCAGCATCAGCTTCCGGCGGTCCAGGCGGTCGGCCAGCACACCGCCGACGATTACCCCGATCACCAGGGGCAGCGCCCGCGCCAGGCTGACCAGCCCGATCTGGAACGGCGAGTCGGTGAGGTCGTAGACCTGCACGGCGACCGCCACGCTGGTCATCAACGTGCCGATCAGCGCTCCGGCGAACCCGGCGTACAGCAGCCGGAAGTCGCGATCACCGCGCAACGGGGTGAGGTCCATGGCCAGGCCGACGAGGCGCATGAGCGGCTCCAGGGGGGAAGTTAGGCGAGCCTTACCTGAGGCATACTCCCCACCTCTGCCCTTAAAGTCAACAGGTGTGAAGTTCAAGGGTTGCTAGCCTCGCTCCCGATGAGCAGCAACCCTCCGGCCCGGCGGCGCCCGACCCACCGCAAAGGCCGCGCCACCCTCACCCGCGAGGCCGTCGGCCAAGCGGCGCTGGACCTGCTGGGCCGCCAGGGACCCGCCGAGCTGACGATGCGCTCGCTGGCCGCCGACCTCGGCGTCTCGCCCCGGGCGCTGTACAACTACGTCCGGGACCGGCGCGACCTGCTGGTCGTCGCCGCCGAGACGTTCCAGGCCCAGTGGCGTCCCCCGGCCCTGGACCCGCGACGATGGCGGGAGGACTTGCGCGCTTTCTGCCGCGACCTGCGCGCGCACTACCGGCGCTACCCGGGCATGACCACGCTGGCGCTGAGCGAGAACATCACGATGGCCCGCCATCCGGTGATGCTGCAGAACGTGGACGCCCTGATCGGCTTCTATGTCGGCGTCGGCCTGTCGGCGCAGGACGCCTACCGCGCGTGCATGGAGACGATCCGCCTGGTGGTGGGATTCGTGGAGTTCCAGGACGTGCTGTACGACCGTCCGCCCGCCCACCTGGACCCCGCCGACCTGGACACGGTGCCGCCTCCCTGGCTGGAGGCGGAGGCCGAGCTGCCGCATCTGGGCCGTGCGGGAGAGTTGGAGCCCGACTCGCCCGACGTCCTGTTCGACTTCTCCCTCGACATCTTCGTCGCGGGCATCGCGGCACGGGCGCACTCGGTCCCGCCTGCCTGATCGCCAGAGTGGCGGGCATCGTTGTGTCCGTCCGAACGGCCCGCCACGCCTCGCGGCTCGGCGCGGCGGGTCGAGGGGGCCTAACTCTGTAGAGCGTCCTTGACGAACACGAGTCCCTCGATGGCGGTCAGGTGGGCTGGATCCAGCGAGGCATAGCCGTAGTAGGGGGACACGCGCGGGACGGGCTGCGCGTCACCGAAGGCGGCGACCAGCCGACGCGGGTCGACGAGGTAGCTGTCCTCCGGAAGCGCGTACAGCCGCCCTTCGACGGAGTCCGAAAGCGGGACGTCCACCCCCTGGTGCCGGATCGTGCCGAGGGCCGTGGCCAAGAAGGCGTACTCCTCGCCCAAGGAAGCGCTCACGATCGAGCCGGCGCTCCACCACTCCACCGGCAGGCCGCCCATCCGCATCGAGCTCTTGTCCCGCTGGAGGTGGCTGTTGTGGGCACTGACCAGCGTGGGGCCCCGCTCGGCGAGGGCGAGGAGGTTGGCGGCCATCATCGAATCCCGCTGGCCCAGCAGCCGCGCCATGCGGCCCGGTGAGGTGTCGGCCATCCAGAAGTGGTAGCGCAGCAGGCCGGTGGCGGCGCGCCCGTCCAGGCGCGCCCGGTCCCGGTCGCCACGTGAGGACGTCGCGATCAGGTGGGGCGTCTGCGCGTCGAGCAGCGCCACCAGATCGCCGGCGAGCAGCGCCAGTTCCTTGGCTTCGGCCGACCGTCCGAAGGACTGGGACGGGTCCATCATCGCGGCGCGATCGGTCCACCGCTCGTCAGGGCCGAGCAGGTGGTCGAGCGTCTCCGCATCGCAGGGGAGCAGGGCCGCGTCCAAGCGAGCCGCGAGGTAGTCGTGCAGGGCGGTGAGGGCCTGCCGGGGGCTCGCGGCATGAGTGATCTCCAGCGGCCCGTCGAATCCGGCGAAGCGCACCTGCTCGGCCGCGGGCCGGCCGTCGTTGTGGTCGCGCATCCAGCGCACGAGCCTGCGGTTGCCCCCGAACGCGCCCCACTCGTGGCTGAAGCCTTGCTCCATGGCCTCGTTCAGGGTGCCCGTGCCCGAGGTGACGTAGTCGTCCACGACCGAGCCCGTCAGGCAGTCGCTCTCGATCGCGATCGTCCGGTAGCCCTCCTGCTCGACGAGCTGCCGGAAGAGCTCGTTGCGCAGGTCGAGCAGGGTGTCCTCGCCGTGGGTGGGCTCGCCCAGGGCGAGCAGCCGGGGCCGGGTCGGGAGCATCCTCATGACGGCGGCGGCATCGACGGCATGGGCGGTGTCCTTGATGTCAGTTGCCATGCCTTAAACGGTATCTTTGAACTTTCGATTGAAGCTTCTGCGCTGATGGCAGCAGGAGACTGGGATAAAAGCTTCAAAGCGAGGTTGACGCAGGTCGTTCGGCCGGGCGTGGCTGGGCTCGTCTCCACCGGCGAACGGGAGCTCAGAAGCCGATGCTCTCGCGGCAACCGCATCCGAAGCACGACCACCGCACGCGCAGGCTCTGGTCGGAGAACCCAGACGTCGGGCGGCGACCGCGAGAAGCGGGAACGCCCTGGGCGAAGCGATCAGGAGGACGGGTCCGATGTCGGGGGCGGTTGCCACACTGGCCGCATGATCTGGCGCCTGCTGTCGCTGTTGCCCGGACCATCGGCGCAAGAGTTGTACACCGCGATAATGAGGGACGAGGTCGCACCGGCGCTGCGCGGGATGGGCCTCTCCGGTTCGGGCCAGCGCTATCGGATGCGGGCTCCCGGTTTCTGGGCGCAGATCGGTTTCCAGAAGTCGCGGGGCAATGACGCCGACCTGGTGAAGTTCACCGTGAACGTGTCGGTGATCGAGCAGGCCGCGTGGGAGCGCGACCGTCAGGCCCGGCCGTATCTGCCCGCACGTCCCAGCCCCCACTGTATCTACGGCGTCGAGCAGTGGACGGAGCGCATCGGCATCCTCATGCCGTCCCAGGCGGACCACTGGTGGAAGGTGAGATCGGGATGGCCGACCACGCGCATCGCCGCCGAGGTCGTCACCGCCATCGCCGACTACGGACTTCCTGCCATGAAGCTTCGCATCGAAGATCTGTCGGAAGTGAAGCCACCTGACATCGAGGTGCCTCGCGCCTGCGAGCCGGAGCGTTGAAGGCCGGGACCGGCCTCCGCTCGCACGGCCGACGAGTTCAACGCCCTGTCTGCCGGGGCCGGTCGCAGATGGCTCAAAGCAGGAACGGTTTGATGACGTCATGAGCTCCGTATGGTGCTGTAGGCACCGAGACTCGGAACGACTGCACCTGCTGTCACTGTGGCTGGGAGGCGTCCTGGCCACCGTGGGCGTTCTCTACGCGAGCATGCCGATTTTGTACTGGTTCGCAGCGGTGCCGGCATCGATGACGGCGGTGGCGGCGGTCATGGCGGGGTGCCGGTTGCGGCGGCGGGCCGGGCGGTCTGGCCGTGTCCGGCTATGCGACGGGGCATGTGTCCTGCCGTCAGGGCTGATCGGCATGGTGGTGGCGGCAGGTGTACTGGTGATCGCGGTGATCGCCTTGCAGCGGTTGGTGGAAGACGTCACTCTTCGATGACCTGCGCATCATCTTGGAATTCTGGAAGGCTGCCCACCTTGGCGCGTTCGGCGAGCCGACGGCCCGTGATCACCGATCACGGCTCGTCCGAGGGTGATGGCGCCGGCCGAAGCCCCCTTCCTTGATGCTGAGAGTCCGAACGGGATGCGTGCGCTAACTCCACGCAGACCGACGGGCCGGTTGTGGCGGACGGCGTTCGCGGCGCTGCTGGCGGGCGGCCTGCTGCTGTGCACGCGCGACGCCCGGCACCCGGAGGATCCGGCGTCCTCGGGGAGGCCCAGGGCGGCGCGGACGCGCGGCGGCGGTGTCCGCGGGGTGGCGAGGATCTTTCCCTGGGAGGCCGGACGCGTCAGTGCACGCTGGTGGCGGAGCCGTCGATCACGATGGCCTGGCCGTCGCGCAGGGTGCGGTGGGGGACGCCCTGCGATCGGTACTGCTCGGCGACGGCGCCGAGGATCTCGCTCTCCGGATGGCCGGGGGAGTCGATGTGCGGCACCACGACGTGGTCGAGGACGGCGAGGCCGTCGAAGCGGGCGGGAGCACCGTAGGCGGTGTGGACGTCGCGGGGATCGTCGCACTGTTCCAGCCCGTGCAGGTCGGGCGCCAGGACGCAGGCGCCGGCGCTGTAGGCGGCATAGACGGCGGCGTCCTCGCGCAGCAACTCGACGATGGCGCGGTCGGCGCCGCTCCTCGCCAGAGCGTGCCGCAGGACGAACGCGTTGCCTCCCCTCACCCAGAGCAGGGGGAACCCGCCGAGCTCGGCCGCGATCCGGCTCGGATCCCGGTCGAAGAAGGCCCGTAGATCGATCTCGACCGGCCGCAGGCCGAGGGCGGCGAGGGCGTGCACCTCGCGCTCGACCGCGGCTCGGCGCTCGGCGTCGGGCAGCGCGTCAACGGCGTTGGCGATCACAGCGGCTCGGGCGCCGGCGGGATCGTCCAGCAGGTCCAGCAGCCGTTCCGGATGATCGCCGAGCCGCCAGGACGAGAGGTACATGCGCACCTGAGAACCCTAGAACAGCGCTGACCGGGTGATGACCTCTCGCATCGCTGAGCCGGGGCGGCCCCGTTCGCGTGTACCGGTGGCACGAGTCCTGCCGACGCGCACAACGCGGTGGCCTTCGCCTCAGCGGCGGCGACCAAGGCGACCGGCAGCTCTTACCTCAGCCTCCGGGAAGGGAGGGTGGGCCCCGTTTCGTCGGAAGCGGCGAGGTCGAGCAACGTCATCGAATCGTGGTCAGGGCTGCCAGGTTGCGCCATGTAGACGACGAGGCGCTGGCCTTGCGCGCGGTTCAGGGTCAGTCCCTCGTGCGAGAGCGTCATCATGCCGACCTCCGGGTGGCGGAAGGTCTTCTCGCCGCTGCCGATCGTGCGTACCTCGTACCGTTCCCAGAGCCGGTGGAAGTCGGGGCTCTTGACGACCAGCTCGCCTACGAGCGAGGCGAGGTCCGGGGCGTCCGGGTCGCTTCCGGCGAGCGCCCGCAACTGGGCGACGCATCCCTCCGCCTTCTGTTCCCAGTCCACCCACAGCTCGCGGGCGGCCGGGTGCAGGAAGACGTACCGGGTGGTGTTCCGCTGCCGCTCCGGCCAGTCGGCGATCCCGTGGAGCAGCCGCAGCCCGGCTGGGTTGGCCGCCAGCAGGTCGTTGGTGCGGCTCACGACGTAGGCCGGGTTGGGCCGGAGCGTCTCCAGCAGCCGCGTGACGGTGGGGCGGACCCGTCGCGGCGGCGGGGGAGGGGGCTTGGCGGCCTGCCGTGCCGCGCGCGCCGCCAGTTCGCGCAGGAAGCCCCGCTCCTCCTCGCCGAGACGGAGCGCGCCGGCCAGCGCCTCGACCACGGAGGGGCTCGGACGGGTCTCCCTGCCGCGCTCCAGCCGCACGTAGTAGTCGATGCTCACACCGGCCAGCGCCGCCACCTCCTCCCGGCGCAACCCCGGCGTACGACGGGTGCCGGGTCCGGCGGGCAGCCCCACCTCGGCGGGACGGAGGCCGTCACGGCGAGCCCGCAGGAACTTCCCGAACTCGGTCATATCACCATCCTGCCAGCGTGCGGTCATGAGCCGGCCCCGGAGCCTGGCCCTGTCACACCCCCTCTGGCGCACCCCGGACGATCCCGGTCTGTCCCGCCACCGCGCGCCTGACCAGCCTGGACGGATGAGCACTCCCGCACCGGCCCGCACGGCCCAGGACGCCCGGCGCCGCAAGGCCGCACCCAAGCCGGTCCTGGCGGCCGCCTTCATGGGCGTCTTCCTGCTCAACCTCGACGCCATGGCGGTGAACGTGGCGCTCCCCGGTATCGGGCGGGACTTCGGCGGCGGCACGGCGGGGCTGCAGTGGATCGTGGACGCCTACACGCTGATGTTCGCCGCGCTCCTGCTCTCGGCGGGCGCGCTCGCCGACCGGATCGGGGCGGACCGCGCGTTCGGCGCCGGCGTCGCGGGCTTCACGGTCGCCTCGGCGGCCTGCGCGCTGGCGTCGGGACCGGGCGAGCTGATCGCCGCCCGCCTGCTGCAGGGGGGCGCGGCGGCGGTCATGCTGCCCTCCTCGCTGGCCCTGGTCCGGCAGGCGTTCCCGGACGCGGCCGAGCGGGCGCGGGCCATCGCGCTGTGGACCATGTGCGGAGCCGTCGCGATCGCCGCGGGCCCGGTGGTCGGCGGGATGCTGTCCGGCACCCTGGGCTGGCGGGCGATCTTCGTCGTCAACCTGCCCGCCGGCGTCGCCGCCCTCGCGGTGCTGGCCCGCGCGCCGCGCTCGCCGCGCCGGGCCGCGCCCCTTGATCCATTCGGCCAGCTCGCGGCGGTTGTCGCGCTCGGGGCGCTCGCCTTCGCGGTGATCGACGGCGCGGAGCACGGCTTCGGCGGGCCCGCCGTGCCGGGCTGCCTGGGGCTCGCGGCGGTGGCGGCGGCCGCGTTCGTCGTGATCGAGGCGCGGACCGCCGCACCGACGGTGCCGCTCGACCTGTTCGCCTCGTGCACGGTGGCGGCCTCGCTCGTGATCGGCTTCGTGGTCAACGCGGCCTTCTACGGGCTGGTCTTCGTGCTGAGCCTGTTCTTCCAGGACGTGCTGCGCCTGCCGGCCCTCGCCGCGGGGCTGGTGTTCCTGCCGATGACGGTCGTGATCGCCGGGGCCAACCTGGCGTCGGTCAGGGCGGCGGCGCGCTTCGGCCCGCGGATGCCGATCGCCGTGGGCCAGGCGGTCCTCGCGCTGGCGCTGCTCGGCCTGCTCGGGATGGACGAGGGGACGGGCAGGCCGGTGATCGCGGCGATGCTCGTCCCGGTCGGCCTCGGCCTGGGGTTCGCCGTGCCCTCCCTGACCGCCGTCCTGCTGGACGGCATCGCCGCGGACCGGGCGGGAACGGCCGCCGGGGTCCTCAACTCCTTCCGGCAGGCGGGCGGCGCGCTCGCCGTGGCCGCCTCGGGGTTCCTGGTCGCGGGCGGGGGCGATGTCATCGGAGGGCTGCGGGTCGCCCTGTGCGTCGCGGCCGCGACGCTGACGGCCACCGCGGTCCTGGCGCTGATGCTGCCGCGCGGCCGCCGATGAACGGGGGAACGGCCGGAAGGCTCCGGCCGTTCCCCCGGTTCAGGCGTCCCGGCGTTCGGCCAGGAGCATCGCGGGCGTGAGCGCCATGGCGGTGTAGCAGACCAGGAGCAGCGCGGCGACGAGCATGCCGGGCCGGGGCTCCGGTCGGAGCGTCGTCAGCGACTGGGCCAACCCGATGAACGAGTAGTCCGCGACGTTCGTCCGCAGGGCGGAGGGGAAGATCGCCGGCAGGGCGTTCATCACCACGAACGTGAGGAACACGAACGTCGACATCGCCGCGCCCGTCCCGCGCACCGCGGCGCCGACCGCGAACCCGATCGCCGCGATGAACGTGGTGTAGGCGACGGTGCCGAGGAGCGCCTTCCAGGCTCCGCCCTCGCCGGGCCCGATCGCGAGCCCGTCGGGGTAGGCGGCCTGGGCGAGGAGGAACGTCCCGAAGGTGAGCGCCGTGGCCACGGCCGCGACCACCGCGAGCAGCACCGCGAGCTTGGCCGCCAGCAGCCGCCGCCGCTGCGGGACGGCCACCAGGGAGCTGCGGATCAGCCCCGTCGAGTGCTCGGCGGTGATCGTCAGCACCCCGAGCACCCCGAACGCGAACTGCGCCAGCACCACGCCCTGCAGCGGCCGGAGCGGATCGAAACCGCCCTCGGCCACCCGCCACGCCTTCGGCAGGGCCGCCGCCTCGGCCGCGTCGGTCATGAGCGCCGTCAGCAGCCCGAACGAGAGGGCCGGCAGCACCGCCGCCCCCAGCAGCCACCAGGTCGACCGCACCGACCAGAACTTGATCCACTCCGACCGCAGCACGAACCGGACGTCTGTCATGACCTTCCCTCCAGGGCGCGGAACTCGACCGCCTCACCGGTGAGCCGCAGGTAGGCGTCCTCCAGGGACGAGCGGCGCTCGGCCAGCCGGACGAGCGGGATGCCGGCCTCGCACAGCAGCTCGCCCGCCCGGCTCGCGCCGACGCCCCGGACGAGCAGGGTTCCGGCGTCGGCGGTGACGTCCCCGCCGGCCCGCGCGAGGAGCCCGACCACGGCGCCGGTGTGCGCGTCGGCGACGCGGAGCTCGACCGACGCCGTCGCCGTCAGGTCGGCGATCGGGCTGTCGGCCAGGAGCCTGCCGCGGCCGATGACCACCAGGTGGTCGGCGGTCTGCTGCATCTCCGCCATCAGATGGGAGGACAGGAAGACCGTCCGGCCCTCAGCGGCCAGATCCCGTACCAGGGTGCGGACCCACTGGACGCCCTCGGCGTCCAGGCCGTTGACCGGCTCGTCGAACAGCAGCACGCCCGGGTCGCCGAGCAGCGCCGCCGCGATGCCCAGCCGCTGGCGCATGCCCAGGCTGAAGCGTCCGGCGCGGCGGCCCGCCACCGCGCCGAGCCCGGTCAGCTCCAGGCACTCGGCGACCCGGCGGTCGCCGATGCCGCCCGCCGCGGCGAGCGCCCGGAGGTGGTCGCGGGCCGTCCGGCCGGGGTGGACCGCCGAAGCGTCCAGGAGCGCGCCGACCCGGGTGAGGGGCCGGTCGAGCCCGCGCAGCGGCCGCCCGTCGATCAGGACGCGGCCCTCGGTGGGGCGGTCGAGCCCGAGGATCAGCCGCATCGCGGTCGACTTGCCCGCGCCGTTCGGCCCGAGGAACCCGGTCACGCGTCCCGGGCGGACCGTGAAGCTGAGCCCGTCGACGGCGGTGGACTTCCCGTAGCGCTTGACCAGTCCGGTGACTTCGATCATGTCATGCCTCCCGGGCCCCACGGTCGCCGACCGGGCGCCCGGGGCGCTTCCGCCCACGGTGCCGATCATGATTCCGACCACGGGGGGAAGTACCGCCGTGAGCTGTGCCGATACGGTCGGACGGTGAACGCGACGCGCCCGTGGCACTGGATCGCCCTGGACGCCGTCGCCGTCCTGCTGCTGGCGGTGATCGCGGCGGACGGCGACGGCGAGCCCGCCCTCGTCCCCGCCCTGCTGCTGGTCACCGCCCCGGTGCTGCTGCGCCGCAGGTACCCGGTGCCCGTCCTGGTCTGGACGACCACCGTCACCTACCTGTTCGTCCTGGAACTGGACGCCACCCTCCAACCGGCGGCCTGGATGCTGGCCTCCTACTCGGCGGCCGTCCGGTCGAGGCGCGCGGCCGTCTTCACCGGGGCCGGCACCTGGGTGCTGGCCCAGACGATCGTGCTGATCCACAACGACCTGAGCCCCCTCCAGCTCGTCGTCGTCCCGCTGCTGGTCGCCCTGCCGCCCGCCGTGCTCGCCGACGCCGTCCGCCAGCGCCGGGAGTGGACGGCCGCCTTCGCCGACCAGCAGCGCCGCCGCGCCGACGCCGAGGCCGAGGCGAGGATCGCCGCGGAACGCCTGGCGATCTCCCGCGAGCTGCACGACGTCGTCGCCCACGGCGTGACCCTGATGACCGTCCAGGCCGGCATCGCCCGCCTCCGCTCGGCCCCCGGCGACCCGCTCCACGAGGTCGTGGGCACGATCGAGCGGACCGGTCGCTCCTCCCTGGAGGAGATGCGGCGCCTGATGAACCTGCTGCGCGGCGACGACTCCGACGGCATGGCCCCCCAACCCGGCCTCGCCGACCTCGGCGACCTGGTGGCCGCCGCCTCGGCCGCGGGACTCCGCACCGAACTCACGATCGGCGGGACCCCTCGCCCGCTTCCGGCGGGCGCCGACCTGGCCGCCTACCGGATCGTCCAGGAGGCCCTGACCAACGCCGTGAAGCACGCCCCCACCAGGTCGGCGGACGTCTCCGTCTCCCACGAGGGCGACGGCGTCCGCCTGCGCGTGTTCAACCCCGGGCCGGTCCGGCCGCCCGGCGAAGGCCAGGGCATCCCCGGCATGCGCGTGCGCGCCCGCCTGTACGGCGGCACGGTGAAGGCCGAGCCCGCCGTCCCGGAGGGCTGGCTGGTCGACGCCTGGATCCCCGCCGCGGGGGTCCGATGATCGACGTCATGCTCGCCGACGACCAGGCCCTGCTCCGCGCCTCGCTCTCGGCCCTGCTGAACACCGAACCCGGGATGCGGGTCGTCGGCGCCGCCGGGAACGGCGCCGAGGCCGTCGACCTGGCCGCCGGACTCCGCCCCGACGTCGTCCTGATGGACGTCCGCATGCCCGGCATGAACGGCATCGACGCCACACGCGAGATCACCCGGGACCCGGAGGTCCGCGTCGTCATCCTCACCTCCTTCGACCTGGACGAGTACGTCTTCGCGGGCCTCCGCGCGGGGGCCAGCGGCTTCCTCCTGAAGGACTCGCCGCCCGAAGACCTCCTGACCGCGATCCGCGTGGTGGCGGCCGGTGAGGCCCTGCTCACCCCGGCGGCGACCCGCCGGCTCATCGACCGCTTCACCGCCACGCCCGCCACCCCCTCCGAGCGGCCGGAGTCCGCCCCGTCCCGCCGGATCCTGGCCGGCCTCACCGACCGCGAGCGCGATGTCCTGGCGCGGGTGGCCGGGGGCATGTCCAATGCCGAGATAGCCGCCGACCTGGTCCTGGCCACCAGCACGATCAAGACCCACCTGACCAACCTGCTGGCCAAGACCGCGTCCCGCGACCGGGCCCAGCTGGTCATCTTCGCCTACGAGTCCGGCCTGATCGCCCGCTGAACGGGCGGCCGCCGATGACCGGGGTTCAGCCCATGGCCGTCCGGCGCGGGCCTCGGTCAGCCCGATGACCCCAGGCCGCCGGTCTGTGCCGGGGAGACGGCACCGCCGGCTCGGATGACTTCGCCCGCCAGGGTGATCCGGCGAATCTGATCGGGCTGGATCCCCCGGTCCCGCAGAGCCTCAAGGGCCTCGCTCGCCACGGCCTTCCGGTCGGCGGGATCGTGTGCGGTCTCGACCTCGTCGTGGAGCCGGGCGACGACGGCGGCCGTGTCGGCGACCGTGAAGGCCGCCACCACGATGATCTTCAGAGCGACGCCGACGACCGCGTCCGCCAGATCCTCGACGCACCTGGCGTCCAGGGTCATGCTCACGGCGTGGCCGAACGCGAGACCTTCCCGGAGGGCTTCGTCGAGAAGGACGCGCAGGTTCGCGTCCAGGAAATCCTCGCCGGTGACGTCTTCGGCTTTGATGAGAATGACGGTGGTCCTGGGAGGCCGCGGGGCATGGGCGGGCCCGTGGCAGGTGACGATGGCGACCACGTAATCGCCGCCGTCCGTCTGGACCAGAATGGCGCGGGGGCACTTGCAGTCGATACCGGTGTGCAGTGTCGGCATGGCTTCGACGTTGCCGCGCCGTCGCCGTGTAGTGGAGTGGCCGGCGGTCTACTGTTGGGCATTGATTCGGCGCAACATCCGTTGCCGAAAGAGGTCGGCGGCAACCTGATCGACCGCATTGCCGAGGCCGAACAAGGCTGACTTGGCCCGCCGGACTCATCTGGGCAAGGCTCTGGGATGGCGCTTCTGAAGGACGGCAGCGTTCCGCCGACACCCCGGCCATGCCTTCGTGCGGTCCGACGCAATAGCGCTGCTCACAGCAACGCGATGACCCGACCCGAACTGCTGACGTTACCGCAGGTCAACGCTCTGAG
Organism: Spirillospora sp. CA-253888; assembly: GCA_050936435.1. Lineage (GTDB taxonomy): Bacteria > Actinomycetota > Actinomycetes > Streptosporangiales > Streptosporangiaceae > Spirillospora. The sequence continues at coordinate 840,471 of JBNJMT010000002.1, read as the reverse complement.
CCCGGCATAGTGTCGTCGGAGTGCCACCACCAGCCAGGGCGCTCAGAGACCTCTAGAGCTTCAGCTCTGTGCAATCAGGTCAGGCCCGGTGAGCGGGCAGGGAATCGATATCGCGCATGATGAAACCGAAGGAACGGACGGGTGTGCAGGGGCGGGATAGTGGTGGGGAGACGTTCTTGTCAGCGGCGTTCTCCGACGGGCGTCATTGCGTCGGCGTGCCGATCCGCAGCCGGTTGCCGTCAGGGTCACGCAGTTCGATCTCACGAGCCCAAGGGGCGTCGACGGCCTGCGCGCCGAACTCGGAAGCGATGACCTGGACGTCGCGAACGCGGAGGTAGACCAACGTGTCAGGACGGGCGTCGCCCGTGTGCTCGGACAAGAACAACCGCAACTCGCCCCGCGCGACCTCGACGAACGCCGGAAACCCCGGCTCGAAGCGGTGCTCCCACTGCTGCACGAAGCCCAGCCGCTCGTACCACGCGACCGCCGCTGCAGCGTCCTGGACCCGGAGGATGGGAATGACTTCCTCGTTCATGCGGCCCATCGTCGCAGAGCGTCCGGCGACGCTGCCGTTTGTGCACGCTCCCAACGAGAGCATCGAACACGACGCCCGCCCACGCTGTTCACGACGGAAGCCGGGCGCAGGCAGTTCACTGCACGGATGAGCCGCGAACGGGCGCGCTCAGTGGGCGGATCCGTCCTCGTCCAGGATGCCGGCCAGGCGGTAGGCGGCGTGGCCGCCGAGTCTGCTCTGGCCGCGGTCGTACCGCTGGGTGGTGGTCTGGGAGGCGTGCTTGAGCATCTCCTGCACCTTGTCCTTGGGGACGCCGGCGTCCAGGAGGAGGGTGGCGGCGGTGGCGCGCAGCACGTGCGGGGTGAGGACGGCGGGGTCGATGCCGGCGGCACGTGCGGCGCGGCGCAGCGCGGTGGTGATGCGCCACCGGTCCCAGGGCCGGCCGTCGGTGCGCAGCAGCAGGTGGTCGTGGCCGGGGCGGCCGCTGGTCAGCGGCTCCACCAGCATCCACACCCGGGGCACGATCGGCACCGAGTTGGTCTCGCCGCCCTTGACGCGGAAGCGCGCGACTTGGTGGCCGGCATCGCGGACGAAGGCGCCCACCGGCAGGGCCTCCAGCTCTCCGGCGCGCATCCCGGTGCCGACCAGCAGCGCGACCGCGGCCGCGTCCGCAGGGTGGTCGGGGGCGATGGCCTCGGCGCCGTCCAGCAGCCTGGCCGCCTCGGTCTTGCTGATGGCCGGGGTCATGCCGGTCTTGGACACCTCGGGAAGCTCCACAAAAGCGGCCGGGTCGTACCGGGTGACGCGGCGGCGCAGGGCATAGGCGTACAGCGACTTCAGCGCCGAGACGCGCTGGGCGACGGTGGCGGGCTTGAGCGGTTTGCCGCCCCGGACCAGGTCCTTGGCCGGGCCGGTGGCGGTGGCGAGCTGGTCGACGTAGGCGTTGAGCAGGTCCTCGGTCACCGACCACAGGCGGTGCCCGGGGGCGGCCAGCTCCAGCCAGCGCAGGAACGCCGCCAGGCAGTGCAGGTAGTCGCGGCGGGTGGCGACCGACTTGCGCGACTGCAACCAGGCCGCGACCGTGGGCCACTCCGGCTGCGGCCCCGAACGCGACAGCCGGTCGACCAGCTCGACATTGGCGGCGGGCACCTCGCCCTGGCCGCGCTGGTAGCGAGGGGACAGGCCCGGGATGTCGCCGACCGAGATCAGCAGCGGAGCCGGAGGCGGCGCCTGGCCCGCAGAGGCGACCCCGCCGCCTTCGGGGACGACCGGCGCAAGGGGTGGGGACGCCGCGCCGCGCACCGACCCTGGGCGCAGCAGAGCGGTGGGCTCCAGCACTTCGTCCCTGTCTTCGGTCACGACTTCATTCTCCTGGATCGCAGCGGCGCGCTCATCCGTCGGCGAGCCGGGCAACAGTGCCAACAGGCCGGGACGCCCGGCGCAGCCCGGAAGGGCTCTACCGGGCTCGGGGCATGGGCACGTCCCTCGCTTCGGCGAGGAGAGCCTTCGTCACTCGCCGATCTTCTTGCTGGACAGAGTGATCGTCGTGTTCGTCGACGCCTTCGTCCCGGCGCGCGGTGACTGGCGGACGACGACCCAGCTGCGATCCCAGACCAGCATGCGGCCCTGCCCGGTGGCGTCCTCCTCGGTCAGCGCGAAGAAGCCGGCGGCCTGCAGATCGTTCTGCGCCTGCTGGTGGTTCTTGCCGACGACGTTCGGCACCTTGGCCTTGGCGACGGGAGCAGTGGCCGGTGTCGAGGGAGTCTCTGGCGCTGACGGCGCTGACGGCGCTGTGGTGGGCGGAGCGCTGGGCGGCGCGGGCGTCTGCTTGGTGGAGAGTTCAGGGCCGCTGGAGCAGGCGGTCGCGAGGACGGCGAGCAGGATGGGACCAGCGAGACGCTTGTACATGGATCTCCTCCTGGCGCATGAGAGTCGGGTAGGTATGACGCGCCATACAGGGATCCCGTTTACGCATTACAGCCATGTGAAAACCGTGCGTGATCGTTGGTGGCGGCAGCAGCGATCTCCTAGCGGTCGAAGGCGCCGCCGATGATCGGCCCAGAACGCGTCGAAGGACGGTCGGCCTTGGACTACCGCCAGCAGTTGCGCCGGCGCTACCTCGAAGCGCCCGTCATGCCCGCCCCGGCGCCCTGGCGGCCCGTCCCGATCCACACGACTCCCGTCGGCGGTCTGTGGGGCATCGGATTCGCCCTCCATCCGGCCGACGGCCGGGACCTGGTCATGGTCGTCTCCGTCGACGGCCACGGTCTCCTCGACGCCCTCACCGGAGAGAAGATCGCTCGCGATCGTGATCCCGACCCCGATACCAGCACTCCTGACGCCTCTCCCGACCTCTCCTGTCCCGGACTCGGCCCGATCGCCGGCACGCGGGTGCGCATCGCGGGACTGTTCGGCGGTGGCCTCCACACCACCACGGCCGACGGCTGGGCGCTCGACGTCGTCGCCCCGGACTGGCCCGACCACCGCGTTCTGCTCTCTGCGGACGGCGGTGCCAACGCAGGCCCGCCCGGCGGTCTGTGGTGGCACGTCTTCCACGCGGCCCATTCCGAGCTGCGCGCGGCCGGCTTCTCACCTTCCGGACGCACCCTGGCCATCGCCACCAGCAGCGATCTGACGCTCTGGACCCGTTCTCCCGACGATCGCACAAGGTGATCCTCAATGCCGGGCCCGTGCGGCTTCATTCGCCCAGCTCGTCCAGCCAGCGTCGTGCGGTCTCGCGTACGGCGGGATCGGGATCCCGGAGCGCCTGGCGGCCCGTGTCGGCGTAGTGGCGGGCATCGTGTTTCCACCACTGCAGGGACAGGACCGCCAGGCGGCGAACGGTGGGGTCAGCGTCGTTGACGGCGGTCGCGGCGAGATGGGGGACGACCTGCCGCCCCACGACGGCGCCAAGGGCACGTTCACCGAGGACACAGACGGCATGCCTGCGGACCACGAGGTGCGGGGAGCACAGGGCCTGGACCGCGGTGTCGACTTCCTCGGTGCGGATCGTGCAGTAGTTCGTTCCGGGCCTCAGCTGTGCGGCGAGGGCGTCGCCCAGGTGCGGGTGGGCGGTCAGGAATCCCTCCAGCGGCTCGTAGGTGAGGAGGGGCGCTGTGATGGCGTCATCGCGGAAGGCGCGGTAAGGCGCCGCCACCGCGGTGACGACCGCTTCGCCGGGGAGGCCGGGGGCGGCCAGGACCACGTCGAGCCGGTCCAGGCGGGACAGGGCGGACGCGACCCAGTTCTGGTCCGCGCCGGTGGTGCGTCCCAGCGCGCGGGTGAGCGCTTCGATCACCTCGTCGGAGGCGTGACCGATGTCAGCGAGCAGTTTCGCGGCCTTCCACCGGTCCGGCCCCTGGGCCAGCAGGCCGATCAGAGCAGGGACGGCGACCGGGCCGAGCTCGCGCAGCCTCCGCTCGGCGTTCTCAGGGCCGAGCGGCCCGTTCCAGTCGCTGAGCGCCCGGACGTAGTGGCCGGCGCGGTCCGCCGGTGCCTCGGCCTCCAAGGCGGCCGTCAACGCCGCGGCTCGGCCGAGGCTCGGAAAGAGGCGGTACAGGTCCTGCTCGTCCAGGACGCGGCGCAGCAGCTCTTCTTCGTCACCGTCGCCGGTCATGAGCAGCACCACGAACTGCCGGTCGGTCACGCCCGCCGCCAGCAACCGTTCGCGGGCGCGCTTGCACACCTGGGTGAGCACCGTCAGGTATCTGTCGAAGGTCCGCTGCCAGTGTCGCGTCGAGCTCCGCCCGGCCTCGTCGGTCAGCGTCCGCTCCCAGTGCCGCCAGCGCTCCTCGGGCAACCATTCGAACCACTGGGTGCCCCAGTCCGGCACGCTCCAGAGCAGATCTTCGTCCTCGGCCACCTCCTCGTGCGAGACGGCGCCCAGCACCGGCAGCCGGATCACGCCGTCGGTCTCGGCATAGATTTCGGCCAGCCCGGTCGCGTACAGCCGATCGCCCTTGCCGGCGCGCTCGGCCACTTTCACGACGACCCCTGCCACCAGGTCGTCCTCGAACGCCGCCCAATCCAACCCGGCCACCCCTTCCGGCGTCCCCGCCGAGATCCGCAACTCCGGCGCCCGCAACCCTGCCGCACACCCCGGACATTCACCGTCCGGCGAGCAGCGCTACTCCTCGCCGTGCGGGTCGGCGGCCGCTCGCTCGATGATCCCGCTGAGCGCCGCGACCAGGTGTGCGCGGTCGCCGGGGGAGAGCCCGTCGAAGAGCCGGGCGGCCGCCCTCGTGGCGGCCTCGGCGCTCGCGCGGGCCGCGTCCCGGCCCCGCGGCGTCAGCTCGATGGCATAAGCCCGGCGGTCGCGCGCGCTCCGGTTGCGGACGGCGAGGCCGCGCCGCTCCAGCTCGTCCATGATCCGCACCATGGCCGACTTGTCGAGGTCGAGCAGGGCGCTGAGTTCGCGCTGGCTGACGGGGCCGCGCCGGTCGAGGGCCGTCAGCACGCCGAAGTGGCGGGCCTCGATGCCGAGGTGGGCGAGGGACCGGTCGAGCGCGCGCCGGGCGTGCTGGTGCGCCGTCGCGAGGAGCAGTCCGAGCGCGACGTCGTCACGGTTCGGATCGCCGGCGGCGTTCGATGCTGGGGAGGGCACCACCCCATACTAGGGGGTTAACCAGATAGTCTCAGATGAGACTTTCTTGGATGCTCCCCATATGCAGAAGCCATCCATGAACCGCCGCTCAGTCCTGCGGGCGGGCGCGCTCGCCACGACCGCCCTCGGTGTCGGCGCCGTGGCGAACGACGCCGTTAGCGCGGAGCTCCTCGGACCGGCCGCCACCTCCGCGAGAGGCGGCGGGCGCATCGACACCCACCACCACGCGCTGCCCCCGGCCATGCGGAAGTGGGCCGTCGAGCACAAGCTGCTGCCCCCGCAGGGCGGCCCCCGCTGGGGCCAGTGGGACCTGCAGAAGACCCTTGAGACCATGGACGCCAACCAGATCGCCCTCGGCGTCGCCTCCGCCCCCGCGCCATCGGAGATCTTCCACGACAAGGCCCTCGCCGCCTCCGGCGCCCGGATCTTCAACGAGTCCCTCGCCGAACTGGTCAGGAGCCACCCCACCCGCTTCGGCTTCTTCGCCTACCTCCCGCTGCTGCACGTGGACGTGGCCCTCCGGGAGGCGGCGTACGCGCTCGACGAGCTCGGGGCCGACGGCGTGCTGATGATGACCACCGCCGGCGGGCGTTACCTCGGGGACAGGGCCTTCGACCCGCTGTTCGCCGAGCTGGACCGCCGCCGCGCCGTCATCATGACCCATCCCGACGCGCTCCCGGAGGACCCCGAGCCGATCCCCGGCGTCGACAACTGGGTCGCCGACTTCATGTACGACACCACCCGCTGCGCGCTCAACCTCGTCACCTCGGGAACGATGGACCGCCACCCCCACGTGTCGATCATCCTGTCCCACGGCGGAGGGTTCCTCCCCTACATCGCGGGCCGCGTCGAACGCGCCGGCCGCCGCGGCGAGGGGCCCGACCCCCGCTCCTTCCGCCGCGCTCTCCAACGCTTCTCCTACGACACCGCCCTGCCGCTGTCGCCGTACGCCTCGCCGACGCTGCTCAACGCCGTCGGCGCCGACCGCGTCCTGTACGGCACCGACTGGCCCCAGGTGGAGGCGAGCGAGGTCGCCCACGCCCGCCGTGCCTTCGACCGTGACCCCAACCTCGGCCACCGTGCCCGCGCCGCCATCAACCGGACCAACGCGCTCCGCCTCCTGCCCACGGTCGCCGCCCGGCTGCGCTGACCCTGCGAAGGTGTGACCACCAGTGCTATCCGTCACCCATCAGGTGCGTCTGCCAGCAAGATCGAAGAGGGGATCCGGCTGGCAAGATCAGACCATGGGGTTGAACGTAGTGGTCGGGCTGCTCGCCGATGCCGATGAGGATTACGCCGCGATGGTCCGCGCGGACTTCGCTGCGATCGGTGAACTGTTGGAGCGCGAGCAAGCCGGACGATGGGCCGAGCCGGACCCGCTTGAGCTCGACGACGAGCAGGACGCGGAGTTCGAGATGTGGGGGTACGCAGGTCTGCACACCGTGCGTCGTCTGGCGGTGCACCTCACCGTGAACAGGTGTCTGCCCGCGCCCCTGGCAGGGGCTCAACGCGCGGCCGATGACCCACTGCTGAACAAGGCCTACTCCACCCCGCCCAGCGGGCCTCCGGGCCCGTTCGATCATCTGATCCATCACTCCGACTGCGAGGGCTACTACGTTCCCCTCGACTTCGAGCGCGTCATCGTGGACGACAAGGCGCCGGGCGGCTACCTGGGTTCCTCGGTGCGGCTGCTGGCCGAGACCCGCCGCGTCGCCGAAGCCATCGGCCTGCCCGAGGACCTCAACCCGCATTCGGAGGAAGTCTTCGAAGCGGCTGACGCTGAGGGACCGGCCGCCGAAGGCTGGCAATGCTATGGCGTCGAAGCCTACGTCTGTCTCCAGCTCATCCGGGCCGCAAAGCTCTCCATCGCGACAGGCGCGGCCATCGGCTTCTGCTGATGGGCGGCATTCCGGAGCCGGCGGGCGTCTGGGTTCACCGGCTCGGTGACAAGAACGCCGGCGACACCGGCCTTGTGACAACTGAATCTGGGAAACGGTGACATCAATCGCCGGCCGGCCGACCTTCTCCCGCAGCTCGGCCACGCCGTCAGGTGACAGACAACGCCGGCGGTCACAGAAGGGGAGTCCGTTCCGTGCACGGGATCGGGCCGCCGTCCTCGGCTCCCCGCCCGTCAGAACGCCATGATCGTGGGACGGGAGCCGGTGGAGGCGCCCTCGGAGAGCATCACGTGGCGGCCGCCGACGATGATCATTCGGGTGGCGGCGGTGGAGGAGAGGTCGTAGCGCAACAGGGAGGTGCGGACCCGTTTGCCGGTGGCGGGGTCGAGGGTCACCAGCGGAGCGGGGTCGCCGGGGTCCTCGGACAGGACGGCGAGCCGGCCGTCGGCCAGGGCGAGGGACTCCACGCCGTACTCGAACGCGGAGCGCCACAGCCGCTTGCCGGTCAGGTCGAAGGTGAGCAGGTCACGCTCCGAGAGCCGGGAGGTCGGCGCCTCCGACACGACATGGATCCGGTCGGCGCCCACCGCGATCTTGCGGGCGAAGCCGCCCATGGCCAGCTCGAAGTCGCCCTCGGGGCCGGAGACGGGGATCGTGCCGAGCCGCGTGCCCTTGGCGTCGAAGGTCAGCAGCTCGTCGCGGCTGCGCTCGCCGCCCTCCTTGACCCGCACGACCAGGGGCGAGACCGACAGCACGTCGGCGGCGTCGAACTTGGCGCCCGCGCCCAGGTCGGCGACCCAGCGCGTGCGGCCGCGCGCCGGGTCGGCGACCGCGATCTTGGCGGCCCGCTTGCCGCAACGGAAGGTCGCGACGACGGTGTCGGGTCCGGCCGCCATGGCGCTGTCCTTGGCGGTGAAGGCGCAGCCGCGCGGCGGCGCCCAGGTCCAGCGCGCCTTGGCGGTGCGCAGGTCCAGCGCCCGCACCCGGCCCGCGACCGGGATCAGCGCCGACCCGGCGCCGGCTTCGATCACGCCGTAGTAGTTGGTGCCGGGGATCGCGTTGCGCGCCAGGCGGCGCGTCCACAGCGCCTTGCCGGAGGCCAGGTCGATCGCCGTGACCCGGTCGCAGGGCTCGTCCTCCAGGCCCTGACCGATCAGCCCGACGCCCTGGTCGGCGTGCTCGGCCACGGTGCAGACGATCTGCGGGGCGGGCACGGTGTGGGTCCACAACGTGCGGCCGGTGGCCAGGTCGTAGGCCGCCGCGCCGTCGCTGCGGACGCGCACCACCGCGTTGCCGCTGACCCAGGCGGCCTTGCCCTTCATGGTCTTGGGCTGGTCGGGCCCGACCAGCCAGGCGGACTCCAGGGCCTTCTTCCCGCCGGTGCCGTCGCCGGAGGAGCACCCGACGAGCCCGCCGAGCAGCGTCACGACGGCCGCACCCCACGCCACCCGTTTCACCACAGTCGCCCGCCTCATCTCTTTCATCAGCATTTGCGCGGGTCTGACGTTAGCGGTGCGGATCGCGTTCCGTCAGCGTCGGCCTGGCGGTCCGGGCGGCCTCCCTCTCTGCCGTGAAGAACTCGACGAGGGCGCCGGCTATCTGGTCAGGGGCGTTCTCGGTGGGGATGTGGTCGGCGTCCGGCACGCGTACGAGCGTGGTCCGCGGGATCTCCGCGGCGAACTTCTCGGCGTACTCCACCTTCTCGAAGCCGTCGTCCTCGCCCCAGACCAGCAATTTGGGCGCCGTGGACCGCCGCAGCGCGGGAACCAGATCCAGGGTGTAGCGGCTGTGGGCCGCGCTCGCCATGGCGAGCCAGGAGCGGCGGACCCGCGGATCGTTCCACGGGTCCAGGTAGTCGGCGACCAGTTGCTCGGTGGCGGCACCGGCGAGCGCCGCTGCCACGGCCTGCCGGCGCGCGGCGAGGAGATCGTCGCCGGCGGGCCCCGGGTCTCGGAACCGGGCCACATGGGGCGCCGGCCAGGAGTCGTAGAGGACCGAGTTGACCAGGGCCAGCCGGGGCACCTCCAGCCGGTCGTGGACGAGGAGGTGCTGGGCGACGGCGCCGCCGATGTCATGACCGGCCACGGCGATCGGCCCGGAGATCTCCAGCGCGGCGACGAAGCGTGCCGCCCAGTCCGCCAGGGCCGGGACCGTGGCCGTTTCCGGAGTGAGCTCGCCCCCCGAACGGCCCAGTCCGGGGAGATCGACGGCAAGGGGGCGCAAGCCGGCCTCCGCGAGGCGGCCCAGCACGGGGAGCCACACCCGGCTCCAGTAGGTGCCGTGCAGCAACAGCAAGGGCGTGCCGTCGTCCTGTCCTGCGGTCAGGTAGCTGGCCGTTTCGCCGTCGACCTGGACCGAGGTCCTCAGCACGTTCGTTCCGTGAGTTTCGCTCATGGAGCCAGTGTGACCAGAGCGCCTTGCTGAGGCCGAGAGTCTAGAAAGACATCTATGGGTACTTTCGTGCCAAGAATCATCATTGGGGGTGGCTCTGCTCAACCCGCGCCGGGTGCCCTTCGAGCCGGCTTGCGCGGTCGTGGTCTTCGGCGCCGTCCGGTCGGACGGCGCCGTTCAGACCACGGCCGACCATGCGATGCACGTCGATGCGGGCCACCCATCCGGCGCGGGGTGAGGATCGTCGCGATCTACACGGGGGTGCTGGTCCGTCACTTCTCCAGAGCCGCGCTGAGGAACGCGAGGATCTCCGCCTGGGCCGCCTCGGCCTGGGGCTCCACACCCGGCAGGGTGAGGAACGCGTGCTTCGCTCCCGGGTACTCGGTCATCCGCACGGGCGTCCCCGCCTCGCTCAGCCGCTCGGCGTAGCGGCGGCCGTGGTCGGCGACCGCGTCCTCGGTGGGCACCACCACGAGCGCCGGGGCGAGCCCGCTCAGGTCGTCCGCGTGCAGCGGCGACACCACGCGGGCGTCGGCTCCCGGCGGGACGGCGAGCCGCTGGAACAGTTGCAGGAGCGGCTGGGCCCGGCTCGGGCTGTAGGCGTACTCGGCCATCGAGGGATGCTCGAACATCGTCTCGGTCACGTCGACCGCCGGGTTGACCAGCACCTGCGCCTTGAGTTCCAGGCCGGCCTCCCTGGCCCGGACGGCCGTCAGCGCGCTGATCAGCGCGCCGCAACTCTCACCGAAGACGGCCACGCGCGCCGGATCGGCGCCCCACCGCGCGGCGTGCCGCACCACGTGCTGGAGCACCTCCCAGCCGTCGTCGGCGGCGTCCGCCAGCGAGACGTCGGGGGCGAGGAGCCGGTGCTCGACCGAGACGACGAGGGCGGGCAGCCGCGCGGCGAGGTGGCTGTTGGTCCAGTCGCACTGCACCGCCGTGCCCACGAAGCCGCCTCCGTGGACGTGGACCACCAGGGGCAGGTCGGTGCGGGCCGCGGCCTCGCCGTCCCCCGCGGGGGCCGGCCGGTAGACCCGGACCGGGACGTCGCGGCCGGGCAGCGCGATCTCCTGCCAGGCGATCGTGGCGCCGGCGTGGGGCTCTCCGAGGATCGCCCGCGCGGCGCCGGAGGCTCGGAAGCGGTTCTCCGCGTCGCGGTAGGCGCGCAGTTCCTCGGCCGTGATCGTCGAGTAGTCCGGCTCCGGCGGCCGCGTCGCGGTGATGCCCTCGTTCATGTGCCCCTCTTTCCCGGTCGAGCGCCGGGCGGGCCGTCGTGGCCGGTCCGTGCGCTGTCCTCATTATGCACGCACCGCGTGCAACGGCAAGTGCATAGGCTAGGCTGGGTCCGGACGAGAGGGGCGAGATGACTGGCCGACGGCGATGGTCGACCGAGGAGATCCTGGAGACGGCCGCGCAGATGTTGCGCACGACCGACGCCGAGTCGTTCAGCGTGCGCAAGCTCGCCGCGGCGCTCGGGACCGACTCCTCCAGCCTCTACCGGCACTTCCGCAACAAGACCGAACTGCTGCGCGCGGTCGCCGACCGGATCCTGCTGGCGAGCATGGACGGCCACCGCTCCGAGGGCGACTGGAGGCAGCGCATCACCGCGCTGGCCCTGCGCCTGCGCGAGGTCTTCGGCGAGCAGCCCCAACTCGCCATGGTGTGGGGACGCTACGGGTCCGGCGGCGCCGGCTCCCGGCTGCTCATGGAGGAGCTGCTGCAGGCCCTGCGCGCCTCCGGCCTGCCCGACGAGGAGATCCCGGAGCGGTACCACCGCATCGTGATCCTCATCGTCGCGCTGATCGCCTCCGAGTCCGGCGTCAGCACCATCACCCCCGAGGAGTACGAGCAGGGCATGGAGCAGTTCCGCGTCGCGGTGCTCGGCGCCGACCCCGAACGCTTCCCGGCCCTGGCCCACTTCGCCCGCGACATCCGTCCCCTCGGAGCGGACCGCCGCGCCGCGTTCGAGGAGATCCTCGCCGCCCACCTCGCCAGCATCGAGGCCGGCATCCCCTGACGCGCCGACTCGTGAGTGCGCTGCGGCCGGGTCGTGTTTCCGTGCTTGGTCGTCAGGACGCCTGGACTTCGTCGAAGAGGGCGAGGGCCTCGCTCGGATCGGGGCTCACGAGGCGTTCCAGGCCGGCGGTCGTGATCTTCGCCCACCTGCCGGCCCGCGCCCACATCCGTTCCTCGAAGGCCCGGACGACCTCGTCCAGATCTCCGGGGTCGGCGGCGGCGATGGACGCGGCGAGCTCGGCGCCTTCCAGCATCGCGAGGTTCGCGCCCAGTCCCAACGGCGGCATCAGGTGGGCGGCGTCGCCCAGGAGCGTCACCCCGGGAACGTGAGCCCAGGTGTGGGACACGGGCAGGACGTGGAGGGGGCGGTGGACGAAGGCGGCGCCGCGCCGCAGGAGGTCGAGGACGGGGGCGGCCCAGCCGTCGAACAGGGCCAGCAGGCTTGATCGCACGGCCTCGGCATCGGCCGGGTCCGGTTCCGCGTGCCGGTCCAGCGGCGCGCGGAACTGGGCGTACACCTTGACGTGGCCGCCGCTGTTGCGCTGGGCGACGAGCGCGCGGTTCACGCCGTACACGGCCACGGAACCGTCACCGACCAGCCGGGCGAGGTCGGGGTGGCGGGTGTCGACGTCGTCCAGGGACGTCTCGACCAAGGTGACGCCGGTGTAGCGCGGCGTCGCCGGCGAGACCGCCGGGCGGACCCGGGACCAGGCGCCGTCCGCGCCGATCACCAGGTCGTACGCCTCCTGCCGCCCGTCCGCGCAACGGACCAGCACGCCGTCCCGGCCGCCCGGCACCACCTCGGTCACGCACCGCCCCCACTGGACGTTCAGCGGGCCGAGCAGCAGGTCGCGGAGCTGCCCGCGATCGATCTCGGGATTGGCCCGGTCGTCCGGACGCGGTCGCCAGTCGCGAAGGACGGCCCCGTCGGTGTCCAGGATGCGCATGGCCTGCCCTTCGGGACGGGACCGCGCCCGGAAGTCCGCCAGCAGTCCCGCCTTGTCGAGCGCGAGCTGGCCCATGCCTTCGTGCAGGTCCAGCGTGCCGCCCGGGGGACGGGCATCGGGGGAGGGGTCGCGTTCGAGGACGGTGACGCGATGGGCATGGCGGTGCAGGACGCGGGCGAAGGTGAGGCCGGCGGGGCCGCTCCCGACCACGGCGATACGTGGGCTCATGTCGATACACTGTATTTTTCTCATACGGTGTATTGCAAGAGTACGGTGTCACCATGACTGTGTGGGACCGACCGGAGCCGCCGACCCGCCCCGCGCCGCTCGACCGGGAGCGCATCGTCGCCGCCGCCGTCGCGCTCGCCGACGAGGGCGGGCTGGAGGCGGTGTCGTTGCGCAAGGTCGCCGCCCGGCTGGACGTCGGCCCGATGCGGCTGTACGGATACATCGCCACCAAGGAGGAGCTGTTCGACCTCATGGTGGACGAGGTCCACGCCGAGATCCTCCCCGCCGAGCGGCCCGGCGACTGGCGGGAGGCGCTGCGCGTCCGCGCCCATCGCACCCGGCAGGCCGTCCTCCGGCACGAGTGGCTGGCCGACCTGCTGGGCGGCCGCCCCTCCCTCGGCCCCAACGCCCTGGCCGTGACCGAGACCACGCTGGCCGCCTTCGACGACCTCGCCGACATCGACACCGTCCTGCGCGCCGTGCAGACGGTCATCGCCTACTCCACCGGGGCGATCAGGCAGGAGATCGCGGACCTGCGGGCCGAGCGCGCCACGGGCCTGTCCGAGCGCGACTGGCAGCGCGCCTCCGGTCCGCATCTGAGGAAGCTGCTGGCCACGGGCCGCTTCCCGGCGCTGAGCAAGGCCGTTTACAACGGCACGGAGGTGGACGCCGAGGAGTCCTTCACGACCGGGCTGGAGTGGGTCCTCGACGCCGTGGCCGCCAAACTCGTCCGGCCGCCGGCGTGACGTCCGTGGCACGGCCGGACCCCGCACCCGCCTGCCCGGCCGTTTCGGAGGCGGGCACCCGCGCCGGGGCGCCGGTGCCCGCCCGTCTCTGATAGGCCAGGTCGTTCTGCGGACGGCCGGCTCCAGTTCCAGCGCTACGTCGCGTGGCGTGGTGCGGGGAGTCGCCGTGCCGGTCACGTCCGCGTGCCGGCCCCCTGCTCGCGGGTCGCCGGCCGGTCGGGCCGCATCCGCCGGTCGGCCGGCCGGGGACGCAGGAGGGTGACGGCGGTCAGGACGGCGACCAGGTAGAAGGCGCCCGCGCCGAGCAGGCCGGCGGTGTAGCCGCTGGTGAGCGCTTCGGGCGTCGCGGTCCCGGCCGGGTGGCCCTGGGCGACGGTGACCGCGACGCTGGCGAGGACCGCCAGTCCCAGCGCTCCGCCGATCTGCTGGCTGGTGTTGACCAGCCCGGAGGCGACGCCCGAGTCCTTGGGGGCGACGTTCTGGACGCCGCCGATGGTGGCGGCGACGAAACCGATGCCCAGGCCGACGCCCGCCACCAGTTGCGCCGGCAGCAGGACGGCCAGGGCGTTCTGCTCGGGGGCCAGCAGGCTGAACCACACCATCGCGGCGGCGGCCACCGCCATGCCGGTGGCCAGGACGGTGCGGGTGGTGGCGCGGGCCTGCAACCGGGGGCCGACCACGCCCGAGCCGATGCCGATGCCGACCGCGAACGGCAGGTAGGCGAGGCCGGTGAGCATGGGCGGGTAGTCCTTGATGGTCTGCATGTACAGGGTGAGGAAGTAGAAGGTGGCCAGCTGTCCGGCGCCCATCAGCAGCATGACCAGGTTGGCGCCGAGCCTGCCCCGGTCGGCCAGGACGGTGGCCGGGAGCATCGGGTTGCGGACGCCTCGCTGGATGGCGGCGAACGCCACGCCCAGGACCAGGGCGGCCGCGCCGAAGGCCAGGGTGAGAGCGTCGGTCAGGCCGTCGGATCCGGCGCGGTTGATGGCGTAGACCAGCGAGCCCAGGGCCAGGGTGATGGTGACGGCGCCGGGCAGGTCGATGCCGCCGCGTTCGCGGGTGCCGGGCACCAGGGCGCGGGTGCCGACCAGCACCGCCAGCGCGATGGGGACGTTGACGAACATGATCCAGCGCCAGCCCAGGTACTCGGTCAGCGCGCCGCCCAGCAGCAGGCCGACCACCGAGCCCAGCCCGCCCATCGCGCCGTAGACGCCGAGCGCCTTGTTGCGCTGCGGGCCGGGCGCGAAGGTGTCGGCCAGCAGCGACAGCGCGGCCGGGGCGATGACCGCCCCGCCCACGCCCTGCAGCACCCGCGCGGCGATCAGCGTGGCGCCGTTCTGCGCGACGCCGCCCAGCAGCGAGGCCAGCAGGAACACCACCAGCCCGGCCTGGAACAGGCGGCGGCGTCCGAACACGTCGCCGGCGCGGCCACCGGCCAGCAGCAGCCCGCCGAACGCCAGCGCGTACGAGGTCAGCACCCAGTCCAGGTCGCCCTGGTCGATGCCGAGGCCGGTGCCGATGACCGGCAGGCCCACGGTCACGATGGTGCCGTCCATCACGATCAGCAACTGCGCGGCGGCGATCACCAGCAGCGCCAGGTTCGTCTTCCCGCCGCTTTCGGCGCGGCCGGGGGTGTGCGAAGTCATCACAGGTCTCCTCAGGGGGTTCGTCAGGACGCGGTGGCGGCGCGGTGGACCGCGGCGGCCAGCCGGTCGTGTTCGGGGTAGGACCAGTTGAAGGAGAAGCGGCGGCGGGTGTAGCCGAACGCGATGCCGCTGCGCGGGTCGGCGAAGGCCTCCGAGCCCGCCGACCCTCCGTGGCCGAACGCCAGCGCGCTCAGGAACGGGTAGCGCAGCCCCTTGGCCTGGAATCCCAGCGCGTACCGTCCCTGCGGCCCGACCACCAGGTCGCCGTCGGTGGAGTGGAGCATGGCGAACTCGCCGATGGTGTCGGGCTTGAGCAGCGGGGCGCGGCCGTCCAGCCCGGAGACCGCCGCCGCGTACATCGCGGCCAGTCCCCGCGCGCTGCCCACGCCGCCGGCCGAGGACTGCCCCAGCGCGCGCACCCGCCGGGTGTTGGCGAAGGCGACCTGGTCCAGCGGCGGGGTGGAGTTGAGGCCGTATCCGATGCCGGTGATGCTGTGCGGCCCGGGAACGCTCTCCCAGAACGCGGCGAGCTCCTCCGGGCTCGCCAGGCCCGGCAGGACCTCCCGGTAGCGGTCCTCCTCCGCCTCCGGCAGCCCGAGGTAGACGTCCAGCCCGTACGGCGTGCGGACGCGCTCCTCGAAGGTGTCCTGCAAGGAGCGGCCGGTGACCCGGCGGACCACCTCGCCCACGATCGCGAACGACACGAACCCGCCGTAGCCGCAGGCCGTGCCCGGCCGCCAGTAGGGCCGCTGCCCGGCCAGCCGCTCCGCGATCACCCGGTCGTCGGCCAGCTCGGCCGCGCTCAGCCCGCCGTCGACGCCGATCACACCCGACCGGTGGGACAGCACGTCCCGCAACGTGATCCCGGCCTTGCCGGACGCGGCGAACTCCGGCCACGCC
Organism: Spirillospora sp. CA-253888; assembly: GCA_050936435.1. Taxonomy (GTDB): domain Bacteria; phylum Actinomycetota; class Actinomycetes; order Streptosporangiales; family Streptosporangiaceae; genus Spirillospora. Next base: position 824,582 of record JBNJMT010000002.1, on the reverse strand, counting down.
TCGGCCACCGGCCGGTCCGGGTCGAGGACGCCGTCCTGCACCAGCAGCGCCGCCACCAGCGTCGCCGCGCCCTTGGTCGAGGAGTAGACGCCGGCCAGGGTGTCGCCGGTGACGTCCTCTCCGGCCCACAGGTCGACCACCATGCGGCCGTCCGCGTACGCCGCGAGCTGCGCCCCGGACGCGCCGCCCTCGGCGGCCGCCGCGGCGGCGAACTCCTCGCGCACCGACTCGAAACCGGCGGCCACCGTCCCGTGGATCTCGATCTCGTCCATCGTCTCCCGCTCCGTTCGTCGATCTCTTCGCGGACCTGACGAACCGATCGGCGGAAGTGTGACCGGACGCGCGGGATCCACTGCGCCGTCGGTTCCGCGCAGCCCCGCCACCCGCCGATGTCAGTGGATTCACAGACGTGTGGTCACATTTACGGAGTTCGGTTCGTCAGTGCGGTGAGCACGGACGGCGACGACCCTGAGGACGACGATGAACGAGCGCGATTTCCTGGCCCAGCAGTTCGAAGAGCACCGCACGCACCTGAAGGCGGTGGCCTACCGGATGCTCGGCTCCCTGACCGAGGCCGACGACGCCGTCCAGGAGGCCTGGCTCCGGCTCGCCCGCTCCGAGGCCGACGAGATCGGCAACCTCGGCGGGTGGCTGACCACGGTCGTCGGCAGGGTCTGCCTGGACATGCTGCGCTCACGCACGCAGCGGGGCGAGACACCGCTGGAGGCCCGGCTGCCGGACCCCGTCGTCACCGAGCAGAGCGCCGACCCCGAGCACCAGGCGCTGATCGCGGACTCGGTCGGGCTGGCGCTGCTGGTGGTGCTGGAATCGTTGAACCCGGCCGAACGGCTGGCCTTCGTCCTGCACGACATGTTCGGCCTGTCGTTCGACGAGATCGCCCCGATCGTCGACCGCACACCGGCCGCCGCCCGCAAGCTCGCCAGTCGCGCCCGTCAGCGCGTCCAAGGCACGGCCCCGGTCCCCGATCCCGACCCGGTCGCGCAGCGGCGCGTCGTCGACGCCTTCCTCACCGCCGCGCGCGGCGGCGACCTCGACGGCCTGGTGGCCGTGCTCGACCCCGACGTCGTGCTGCGCGCCGACAGCGGCAAGGCGCTCCCCGGCGGGATGCGGGTCCTGCGCGGCGTCCGGGCCGTGGCCGGTCAGGCGGCCACCTTCCAGCGCATGGCCACCGCCTCCTCGACCCGTCCCGCGCTGGTCAACGGGGTGGCCGGGCTGGTCAACACCATCGACGGCGAGCTCATCTCGATCATGAGCTTCACCATCACCGACGAGCGGATCGCCGCGATCGACATCCTCTCCGACCCCGACCGCCTCGCCCGCCTCGATCTGACGGGCCTGGAGAACTGACCCTGCCCACCGCCCGCCGACGACGGCCGTGAACGGCGCGCGCGATGCGTCAGGCGTGGTCCTGCGCCTGCTCGCGCAGCCAGGACACCAGCGCGCTCACGCGGTCGTCCTCGGCGGGTAGGGGCGTCATCAGCAGGTAGGCGCTGCCGTCGCGGCGGAAGCCGAACGGCGCCGCCAGCCGGCCGGCCTCCAGGTCGTCGTGGACCAGGGCCCGCGGCCCGATGGCGACGCCCAGCCCGCTCGCCGCGGCCTCCAGGCTCAGGTAGAAGTGCTCGAAGGTCTGCTCGGGCGCGGGCGGCAGCGGCGTCGAACGGCCCTCCACCCAGTCGGCCCAGGCCGTGGGGCGGGTGCTGGTGTGCAGCCTCGGCACGTCCGCGAGGTCCTCGGTCCGGGACAGGCCGCGGGCCAGTTCAGGTGTGCAGACGGGGCCGACCAGCTCGTCGAAGAGTTCGAAGGTGGTCAGCTCGGCGGGGATGGCGAAGTCGTTGCGGCGGACGGCGACGTCGATGCTCTCCCGGTCGAAGGCGACCGGTCCGCCCGAGGCCACCAGGTGCAGGTTCAGGCCGGGGACGGCGTCGGCCAGCGCGGGCAGCCGGGGGATCAGCCAGCGCATCAGCAGGGTCGGCTCGCACGACAGCACCAGGGGAGCGGGCCGGGTGGCCGCGCGCGCCTGCCGGGCGGCGGCGCTGAGCCGGTTCAGGGCGTCGTCGACCCCCTGGACGAAGGTCCGCGCGACCGGGGTCGGCACCACCGCCCGGTTGCGCCGCTCGAACAGCGTGACGCCGAGGGCGTGCTCCAGTTGCCGGATCTGCCTGCTGACGGCGCCGTGGGTGAGGTGCAGTTCGGCGGCGGCCCTGCTCACGCTGCCGTGCCGCATCGTCGCCTCGAACGCCACCAGCGGTCCGAGCGGTGGTAGGTCGCTCCAGATCATGCGTGAGAAATTATCACACGATCTGTGAAAAGTTATCGCTTTTACCTGGCCAGACGCCCAAATACAGTGATCTCAGGTAACCGATCCCTGGAGGGCGGCCATGCAGAAGACCAACCTCGCCGAAGCCTTCTCCTCCTTCGAGGACACCTGGAGCCCGAAGGTGGCCGGCGCCGTCAACGACATGGAGGTGAAGCTCGTCAAGTTCGACGGCGAGTTCGTCTGGCACCACCACGAGCACGAGGACGAGCTGTTCCTGGTGGTCCAGGGCGGGCTGCGGATGCGCCTGCGCGAGGGCGACATCGTGCTCGGACCCGGTGAGTTCCTCATCGTGCCGCACGGCGTCGAGCACTGCCCGGTGGCCGAGCCCGACTGCCAGGTACTGCTGCTGGAGCCCGCCACGACCGTCAACACCGGCAACGTGCGCAACGAGCGGACGGTCACCGACCTGGGCCGCATCGGACGCCCATGACGCCGCCTCCCAGCGTCGCCGTGGTCGCCGACGACCTGACCAGCGCCGGTGACGGGGCCGCGCCGTTCCACCTGGCGGGCCTCCCGGCGCGCATCAGCCTCGGCGCCGCCGACCCGGCCCCGGCCGGGGCCGTGACGGCCGTCGACTGCGACACCCGCACGCGGACGGCGGCGGCCGCCGCGGACCGGACCGCGCAGGCGACCCGGCGGCTGGCGGCGGCGGACGTGCTGGTCAAGACCGTGGACTCGACCGTGCGGGGCCACCTGGCGGCGGAGATCTCCGCCGCGCTGGCGGCCGGCGGCCGGACCACCGCCGTGATCGCCCCCGCGTTCCCCGCCGAGGGGCGCAGCACGGTGGGCGGGGTCCAGCACCTGGCGGGCGTCCCGGTCCACCGGACGGCGTTCGCCCGTGACCCCGGCCATCCGGTCCGGGACGCCGACCTGACCCGGCTCGTCCCGGGCGCCGTCCTGGCCGAGGGGCCCGCCCGTCTCGCGGAGCTGGCGGGCCGGACGCGGTACGTCGTCGCCGACGCCGGCAGCGACCGCGATCTCGACGAGATCGTCGCCGCGGTCGCCCGGCCGCGGCAGGTGCTCTGGGTCGGCTCCCCGGGACTGGCCGAGGCGCTGGCCCGCCGGCTGGCGCCCGACCGCGAGCCGGAGCGGACGTGGCCCGCGCGGAGGCTGCCGCGCGGCTCACGAGTCCTGACGGTGGTCGGCAGCCTGCATCCGGTCAGCCGGGGACAGGCCGGCCGGCTGGGCGCGCTCAACGCCGGCGCGATGGTGCCGGTCACCGCCGACCACGCGGCCGAACGGGTCGAGCGGCAACTGGCGGACCACGGCACCGCCCTGCTGCACGGCCCGCCGGACCGGACCGCCGAAGGCCCGGTACCGGAGGCGCTGGCCGCCGTGGTCACCCGGCTCGCCGGGCGCCGCGCCTTCGACGCCCTGGTGCTCACCGGCGGAGAGACCGCCAGGGCCGTGCTGGACGCCCTCGCCGTCAGCCACGTCCGGCTGGCCGGGCAGCCCGAGCCCGGCGTGCCGCTGGGCGTGGTCGAGAGCCCCTGGCGGTTCCCGGTCGCCCTCAAGGCGGGCGGCTTCGGCGACCTCGACACCCTCGTCCGCCTCAACGACCTGCTCACCACTTCCCCCCTCACGGAGGACCCGTGCGCCCCATGGCCGTCTCCATGGGCGACCCGGCCGGCATCGGACCGGAGATCGCCCTCAAACTCGTCGCCGACCCGCGGTGCGACGCCCCCGTCCTGATCATCGGTGACGCGGGCGTGCTCGCCCGCGCCCGGGAGGCGAGCGGGCTGGACGTCCCCATCCGCACCGTGGCCTCCGCGCGAGACTGCGCCGACACCACGGGCGTCGCGCAGGTCCTGGCCGAGACGTCCCTGCCGTACGACCTGCCCTGGGGACGCGTCGACGGCCGGGCCGGAAGGGCGGCCTACCGGTACGTCGCCAAGGGCGTCGAACTCGCCTGCGCCGACCAGATCGCCGCCCTGGTCACCGCGCCCATCCACAAGGAGGCACTGCGGCTAGGCGGGCACCCCTACCCGGGGCACACCGAGATCCTGGCCGAGCTCAGCGGCACCGGCGAGTTCGCCATGATGATGGCCAACGACGAGCTGCGCGTCGTGCTCGTCACGATCCACCAGGCGCTGCGCGACGCCATCGACGCGATCACCCCCGAGGCGGTGCGCAGGACGATCCGGCTCACCCACGACGCGCTGCGCCGGGCCGGCATCGCCGCTCCCCGGATCGCCGTCGCCGGCCTGAACCCGCACGCCGGCGAGAACGGCCTGATGGGCCGGGAGGACCTGGACGTCATCGCCCCGGCCGTGCGGAACGCGCGGGAGGCGGGGATCGACGCCAGCGGCCCGTGGCCCGCCGACACGGTGTTCCTGCGCGCCCGCACCGGCGAGTTCGACGCCGTGGTCGCGCAGTACCACGACCAGGGCCTCATCCCGGTCAAGTACCTGGGCCTGGAACGCGGCGTCAACATCACCATCGGCCTGCCGTTCGTGCGCACCAGCGTCGACCACGGCACGGCGTTCGACATCGCGGGCAAGGGCGTGGCCGACCACGCCAGCCTGCTCACCGCGCTGGAGCACGCGCGCACGCTGGCGGGCCCCCGGTGACGGCGCCGAGCGGCCCGCTGGCCGCGCTGGAGGAACTGCGCCGGGGACGCTGGGTCGACCTGACCCACGCCTTCCACCCCGGCATCCCGCACAGCCCGAGCTTCGAGCCGGAGCAGCGCACCGCCGTCTACGGGTACGAGCCCGGCGAGGGCGCGCGCGGCTCGGGCTTCCTCGCCCACGAGTACCGGCACGTCGGGCAGTGGGGGACCCACGTCGACCCGCCCGCCCACTTCGTGCCGGGGCTGCGCTTCCAGGACCAGATCCCCGTCACCGAGATGGTGCTGCCGCTGGTGGTTCTGGACGTCCACCGGCAGGTCCTGGACGACCCCGACTACTGCGTCACCCTGGCGGACCTGGCCGCCTGGGAGGAACGGCACGGCCGCGTCCCCGACGGATCGTTCGTCGCGCTGCGGACCGGCTGGTCCGCACGATGGCCCAGCCAGGAGGCCATGCTGAACACCGGCCCCGACGGCGTCCACCACTATCCCGGCTGGAGCCGGGAGGTCCTGGCGGCCCTGCTGCGCGATCGCGGCGTCCTGGCGTGCGGCCACGAGACCACCGACACCGACCCGGGAACCGTGGTCAGCCAGGGCCGCGCGCCGCTGGAACGTTTCCTGCTGGAGCACGACCGCTACCAGATCGAGCTGCTGACCGCCCTCGACGAGGTCCCCCCGACCGGCGCCGTGATCGTCGCCACCTGGCCCAAGGCCAGGGACGGCTCGGGATTCCCCGCCCGCGCCTTCGCCATCTGCCCCTGAGGAGGGCCCCGTGGACTTCATCTTCATGCTCACCCGCGACGACCAGACCGTGCGCGAGTGCCTGAGCCTGGTCGACGAACTCGCCGACCTGCGCCTGGGGCACATCGGCTTCAAGGACGTCGGCGTGGACGCCGCCACCCTCACCGCCCTGCACGCCCGCATCAAGGACACCGGCGCGGCCAGCTACCTGGAGGTCGTCAGCACCAACCGGGAACGCGCGCTGGACTCGGCCCGCATGGCCGCCGACCTGGGAGTGGACTACCTCATGGGCGGCACGTGGGCGGAGGAGACCCTGAAGGTGCTCGACGGCACGACGGTCGGCTACCTGCCCTTCCCCGGCACCCCGACCGGGCACCCAACGCGTCTCGGCGGCACGCCCGAGCAGGTCGCCGAGCAGTGCCGCCGCTTCGAGGAGGCCGGCTGCGCCGGCGTCGACCTGCTGGCCTACCGCTCCATCGAGTCCGCGCCGCTGGACCTGGTGCACAGCGCCCGCGAGGCGACCTCCGGCCGCCTGGTCGTCGCCGGCGACATCAACAACGCCGCGCGGGTGCACCGGTTGGCCGAGGCGGGGGTGGACGCCTTCACCGTGGGGTCCGCCGCCCTGGCCGGCACCTTCGCGCCGCACGCGCCGACGCTGCACGACCAGCTCACCGCCATCCTCCGGGCCGCGGAAGCCGCCGACCGGCAGCCTCAGCACCAGTCCTGACACCGTGCCGTAGGCGGCCGGGCCCGCGCCCCGCGCGGGCCCGTGAGGGCGTGCTGCTCCCGGCCCGTCTACGCGGCGTCCCACACCCCGGTGGGGGCGATCTCGGCGACCCAGTCGGCGAAGTCGCGGGGCTTGCGGTCCAGGGCGCGCTCGACGCCGTCGGCCAGCGAGCTGTTCCGCCCGTCGAAGACCTCGGCGACGATCGTGGCCAGAGGCTCGGCGAACGCGCGCGGAGCACCGCCGTCGACGATCGCGTCGGCGAACCGGTCCCGGGTGATCGGCACGTAGCGGAGCTCGCGGCCCGTCGCCCGGGCGATCTCGGCGACGCCCTCGGCGAAGGTCCACAGGCGGGGGCCCGTCAGCTCGTAGCGCTCGCCCGCGTGGCCGCCCTCGGTGAGGGCCGCCACCGCGACGTCGGCGATGTCGTCGGCGTCGACGAACGGGTCGGCGTTGTCGCCGGCGGGCAGGGCGAGCACGCCGTGGCGCAGCGGTTCGAGGAACACGCCCTCGTCGAAGTTCTGGTTGAACGAGGCCGGGGCGAGGACGGTCCACTCGACCGGGAGGCCCATCACGGCCTCCTCGCAGCGGACGGCCTCGTCCTGGTTGCGGGCCGACAGCAGGACGAGGCGCCGGACGCCGGCGTCGACCGCCAGCCGGGCCGCGGCGGCCACGGCGTCGCCGGCCCCGGGCCATTCGATCTCGGGGTAGTGCATCAGGAAGGCCGACCCGGCGCCGGCGAAGGCGTCGGCCCAGGTCGAGGGGTCCTCCCAGTCGAAGGGGGGCCGGCCGGTGCGGGAGCCGACCCGTACGTCCACGCCTCGTTCGGTCAGCCTCCCGGCCACCCGGCGGCCGACCCGGCCGGTGCCGCCGATGACCAGCGTCGTGTGCTCGTTCGTCGTCATGGCAGCAGTCTGTGCGGGCGCCCCTTGGACGGTACATGGCCGGGATGCCGCAATGCATGTCCGATCGTCTAACGTGGGCGGGGTGGACGCGCTCGCAGGGTTGCTCGAAGGGCCGCGGGCCAGCGGCGCCTTCCTCCTCCGCATCGTGCTGGACCCCCCGTGGTCGATCCGGGTCCAGGACGGGTCGCCGCTGTGCCTCGCCGTCATGCTCAGCGGTGAGGCGCGCTTCGATCCCGACCACGGCGAGCCGGCGCGGCTGCGTCCGGGCGACGTCGCCATCGTCCGCGGGCCGGACCCCTACGTGATGAGCGACGACGCGGCGACCCCGCCGCAGGTCATCGTGCATCCGGGCCAGCGGTGCGCCACGCCCGAGGGCGTCGACCTGCGCGAGCGCATGGCGCTGGGGGAGCGCACGTGGGGCAGTGATCCGGACGGGTCGGTGCAGCTGGTGCTCGGCGTGTACGAGGAGGTGGGCGCCGTCGGCCGGCGCCTGCTCGACGTGCTGCCGCCGCTGCTGGTGGTGGCCGAGGACACGTGGGACTCCGCGCTCATCCCGGTGCTGGCCGGAGAGATCACCAGGCGGGGGCCGGCCCAGGGCGTCGTGCTCGACCGCCTGCTCGACCTGCTGCTCATCTCGGTGCTGCGGGCGTGGTTCGACCGGCCGGGGAGCGAGGCTCCGGCCTGGTACCGGGCTCACGCCCATCCCGTGGCGGGCGAGGCACTGCGCCTGTTCCACGAAGACCCCGCGGGAGACTGGACGCTGGCGCGGGTCGCCGCCGCGATCGGCGTGTCACGGGCGACGCTGGCCGCGTGCTTCCGCGACGCCGTCGGCACGCCGCCGATGACCTACCTGACCGAGTGGCGCCTGGCGTTGGCCGCTGATCTGCTGCGCCAGTCCGACGCCACGCTGAACGCCGTCGCCCGGCAGGTCGGCTACGGCAGCGGGTTCGCGCTCAGTTCGGCGTTCAAGCGGGTGTACGGCATCAGCCCGCAGGAGCACCGCAGCGCCGCGATGAGCCCGCCGGCGTGATCGCGTAACGCGTCCGTCTCCTGGCACGACGTGGCATCCGAACCGCCTGGTGGCCGTGAGGCATGGCTCCGCTGCCCGGCTCCTTGCCGAGCACGTCAAAGGTCACGGCGCCGCCCGGCCGCCGTCGGGCCGGGCGAGGAAGCCCTCGATCACACGGCGGGCCTTGCCGACCGCGTCCTCGTCGCCCAGGCGCAGCGCGGTGTTGGTCGCGTTGAGGACGGCGTCGGTCTGGAAGGCGGCCAGGTCGGTGTCCAGGTCGGCGATCTCCCCGGCGTCCACCGCGCGGCGCAGCTCGCCGGAGATGAGCGACAACCAGTCCCGGTGCTGCCGCGCCAGCGCGTCCCGCACGGGACCGGGACGGCTGTCGAAGCTGGGGAGGTTGGCCGCCCAGAAGCAGCCGCCGGTGAACAGCGGCTTCCGCGCGTAGTCGATCCAGTGCTCGACCAGGGCGCGCAATCGCATGACGCCGGGAGGGGCGGCCTGTGCCGGGTGCACGACGGCGTCGAGGAACAGGTCGCGCGCCGCTTCGACGGTGGCCAGGTGCAGGTTCTCCTTCGTCCCGAACAGCGTCTGGATGCCGCTCTTGCTCAGCCCGAGGTCGGTGGCCAGCCGACCGAGGCTGAGCCCGTCGAGCCCCTCCAGCGAGGCGACGTCGACGGCGTGCCGGGCGACGGTGCGGCGGGTCCGGGCCCCGCGCAGCAACCGCCCGTCGGTCACGGCGGATTCGGGAAGAGGGGAGCGCTCGTTCATCGCCTCCATCGTGCCACAGCCCCTTGCTTATAAATACGAACGATCGTATGTTTTGTTTCCAGGACTCATGACGGAGGTCCGATCATGGAAGACGACCGCATGGTCGAACTGGCGTGGGCGCTGGCCGTCGCCAAGAGCCGGCAGGACGTGCCCGCGGCGATGAGGCTGCTCCACCCGGAGATGGTGCTGGAGTGCCCGGCCTTCGGGATCACGGCCCGCGGCCCTGCGGAGAACGAGACGGCGCTGCGCCGCTTCTTCGCCTCGTTCCCGGACTACAGCGTCGTCCTGCAAGGCCATGCCGCGAGCGGCGACGCGCTGGTCTGCTGGGGGACGGTCCAGATGACCATGACCGGCGACCGCTTCGGCGTGGTGCCCGACGGTAGGCGCGCCGAACTCCCGGTGTTCCTCCAGTTCGCCTTCAGGGACGACCTGATCGCGGGTGAACGCTTCTTCTTCGACCTGTCGGAGCTGTGCGCCCAGTCGGGCGTCTCGACCGACGCCGTGCGGCGGAAGCTGTTCGGCGCCTCCTGAAGCCGCCCCAACGACGAAAGGCGAGGCCGCATGCTCACCGATTCGCGCGTGAAGGACGTCGGAGAGATCCGCACCGAGTTCCTCTTCGACCTCGTGGTCGATCTGAACCCGCCGCTGGACTTCGGCAAGGGGCCGATCGGGCAGCGCGTTCTGTTCGGTTCCGCCGGAGGAGCGTTCGAGGGGCCGGAACTGCGCGGCGAAGTGCTGCCCGGCGGCGGCGACTGGGCGCTGTTCCGGCCTGACGGGGCCATGCTCCTGGACGTCCGGCTCACGCTCCGGACCGACGACGGCGCACTGCTGCACATGACCTACGGCGGCCGCTACACCACCACGCCGGAGCTGCGCGCCGAGGTGGCCGACACCGCCGGGAGGCACCGAGTCGACCCGTCCCGCTACTACTTCCGCACCAACCCCCTCTTCGAGACGGGCGCGGAGCGGTATGCCTGGCTGAACGACGTCGTCTGCGTGGGGACGGGCTACCTCATCGAGGAGGGGGTCGCCTACAAGGTCTTCCGGGTGGTGTGAACGAGCGCCATTTCGGCCATGACGTGGTCGATGAAGTCGGTGAGCGGTTCGTCGCTGGCACCGATCCGGTGGAGCGCGGCCATCCCGAGATAGCTCCCGTAGGCCGCGACGACGCGCCGTCTGGCCAGGTCGGGAGGCGTGCCCGTCTCCTCCAGCGCGGCCTGCATGAACTCCAGGCGCCGCTCGCTCACGCGCCGGGCGACCTCGGCGATCTCCGGATCGTCGGCGGCGCTGATCAGCCGGAAGGAGATCGCCGCGTCGACGGGATCGGCCATGGCGTTCTCCAGCAGGGTGCGCATCCGCAGCACGGGGTCGCCGATCCCGCCCAGCTCCGCGATCACCTCCCCGGTGTCGCGCTCCCACAGCGCGAGCGCGGCCTCGACCAGCGCGCGCCGGTTGCGGAAGTGCCAGTAGAAGCTGCCCTTGGTGGCGCCCAGCCGTACCGCGATGGGCTCGACCGCGACCGCGGCCACCCCGCCCTCCGCGAGGGCTTCCAGCGCCGCCTTCGCCCAGTCGCCGGCCGACAGGCCGCTCACGTTACCGACCTCACGTTCCCAGTCTTCCATACGCAAGCGTATGGTGGCTCCATACGCTGCCGTATGGAGGCTGGACATGGTCTACAACATGCACGAGCGCTTCGTCGCTGCCGACCCCGGACGGATCTGGGAACTGCTCGCCACGATCGGCGGTGACCGGGACCGGCTGTGGCCGAAGGACGCGGGGCACTTCCGGTTGCCGGAAGGCCTCGTCCCGGGCGCGCCGGTCGAACACTCCAAGCTCCGCTACCGCGTCGGAGCGGTGGAGCCCGGACGCCGGCTGTGGTTCGACACCGGCGAGCAACTCAGCGGCGGGCACGGGTTCACCCTGCACCCCCGCGACGGCGGCACGCTCGTACGGCACGAGCTGACGGGACGCACCGGCGGGACGTTCCGGCTCCTGTGGCCGCTGGTCATCCGCCGCCAGCACGACGTCGTGATCGAGCAGGTCCTCGACAACATCGAACGCGAGGCCGCCGGCCAACCGCGGTAGTTCCCGCCCCGCCGCCGGCGGGGCGGCGGTCGTCAGGGCAGGGCGGCGGCGAAGATCGCCGGAGTGGTCGGCGCGGGCGATCCCGCGGCGGGCTCGATGGTGATGCCGACCCGGGTGTGCCCGCCGACCCCGACCACCGCCGGCGGCGAGGACGCCCGCATCAGACCCGCAGGCTGCGGCGGCCCTCCGCCCATCAGCCACAGTTCGTAGCGCCGGTCGGCGGGCAGCGTCGCCAGTCCGGTCATCGCGACGACCACCTTCTGGCGCTGCCGCGAGTACACCACGAGGCCGCTGCCGCCGGTCTTCACCGGCGCGTTCAAGGCCCGGGCGTCCGGTGCCGACAGCACCGCGTTCATCTCCCGCTGCGCGGCCCGCACCTCCTCCAACCGGTCCTGCGTGCGGACGAACGCCGCCCCGAGCACCACCGCGACGACCAGGGCGGCGGCGGCAGTGAGGGCCGGCAGCCTCGGCGGCCGGCGGCGCGGCGCCCCGCCGGACGCGTCGCGCCGCGGAGGCACCTGCCGCACCTGCCCCACCTCGGCCATCACCCGCTCCTTCAGCCGGGGCGGCGGGGTCTGCGCGGCGGCGACGCCCAGCCGCGTGGCGGTCTCCCGCAGACCCCCGATCTCCTGGGCACAGATGTCGCATTCGGCCAGGTGGGTCTCGAAGCGGCGGCGCTCCAGCTCGTCCAGCGCGTCGAGGACGTAGGCCCCCGCGAGGGCGTGCGCGGTGTGTGCGTCCTGCGTCATCGCTCCACCCCCAGGCAGTCGCGCATCCGGATGAGCCCGTCGCGCATCCTGGTCTTCACCGTGCCGAGCGACACGCTGAGCAGCTCGGCGACCTGCCGGTAGGAGTGCCCCCCGTAATAGGCCAGGGTGACCGACTCACGTTGCAGCTCGGTGAGCCCGCCCAGGCAGCGCCGGACCTGCTCGCGTTCCAGCCGCGCCTCCACCCGTTCGAAGACCTCGTCGAACGCGGGCCCGCTCGCTCGCGCGGCGCGTTCCTCGCGGTCGCCGGCGGCCTGCGCGGACCGCACCCGGTCCACCGCCCGGCGGTGCGCCAGCGTCATCACCCACGTCATCGCCGCACCCCGCTCAGGATCGAACCGCGACGCGGTCCGCCACAGCTCGACCAGCACCTCCTGGGCCACCTCCTCGGCCTGCGCGGGATCGCGCAGGATCCGCAGCACCAGCCCGTAGACCGGCCCGGACACCTGGTCGTACACCGACTCGAAGGCGCCTTCGTCCCCGCGCGCGACGCGGCCGAGCAGGCTCGTCAGATCGTCGGGCCGTTCGCTTCCCTTGGCGCGATGTCGCGGCCGCGCCGTGCGCGGTTGGCTGGATTCCACAGTCGGTATTCGGTACCCATCGGGCCGCGGATTGGTCGGCGATGGAAAAGGCGGCGGTGGGCCGCCCCGCACGGGGCGGCCCACCGGCCGGCGGGCGCGCATCAGGACTCGGGTATCAGCACGGTGTCGATGATGTAGACGGTGGCGTTGGAGGTCTTGACGCCGCCGCACACCACGTCGGCGTCGCCGACCTTGTACGACTCGCCGGAGCCGCTGGTGGTGACCTCGCCGCCCTGCAGCGTCTTGAAGGTGCCCGAGGCCAGCGCCGAGGGCTCGTTGCGGCCCTGGACGACGTGGTAGGTGAGGATGTCGGTCAGCTTCTTCCTGTCGGCCAGCACCTTGTCGAGATCCGCCTTGGGGATCTTGGCGAACGCTTCGTTGGTCGGCGCGAACACCGTGATGCCCTGCGCCGAGTTGAGGGTGTCCACCAGCCCGGCCTTCTTGACCGCGCTGACCAGGGTGGACAGCACCGGGTTGTTGGACGCCGCGGTGGCCACCGGATCGTCGGCCATGCCGGCCATGCTGCCCTCGCCCTCCTTGGGCACCGCGCCGCAGGCGGGTCCGAACGGCCCGGCGGCGGGCGCGGGGCCGGTGGCCGCCGGCGTCGAGGCGCCGCCGGTGGGGGCGGCCTTGGCGTCCTCGCCGTCGCCGCCGCAGGCGGCCGCGTCCAGCAGCAGGCCGCCGGCCACGGTCCCGGCCATCAGCATACGGATCTTCATCTGGTCCTCCTGGTGTGTGCTCGAAGTGACGGTCACTCGACGGTGACCACGATCGAGTGCCATCCCGTGGCCCCGTCGGGGTAGGGAGGGACACGTTCCGGGGGCTGGACGGCGCCGCCGGCGTCGGTGGCCCGCACCTCCAGCCGGTGGACGCCGGGCGCGGCGTCCCATTCGAGGACCCACTGCCGCCAGGTGTCGGCGCCGGGCACCGGCGCCAGCCGGGCCTGCCGCCAGGGGCCTCCGTCGACGCGCACCTGCACGGCGGCCACGCCGCGGTGCTGCGCCCAGGCCGTCCCGGCCACCGCGACCCGCCCGGCCTCGACCCGGCGCAGCGGCCTGGGCACCTCGATCCGGGCCATCGTCTTGACCGGCGCGTCGGTCGCCCAGCCGCGCGCGGTCCAGTACGCCCGGTGGTCGCGGTAGCGGGTGACCTCCAGATCGACGAGCCACTTGGTCGCCGACACGTAGCCGTACAGCCCGGGCACCACCATCCGGACCGGGAAGCCGTGCGCGATCGGCAGCGGCTCGCCGTTCATGCCGACCGCCAGCATCGCGTCCCGCCCGTCCAGCACGGCGCCCAGCGGTGTGCCGCAGGTCCAGCCGTCGGCCGAACGGCTGAGCAGCTGGTCGGCCCCCGCCTGCGGCCCCGCCTCCCGCAGCAGGTCGGCCAGCACGATCCCCAGCCACCGGGCGTGCCCCACGTACGGGCCGCCCACCTGGTTGGAGACGCAGGCCAAGGTGATGTCGCGCTCGACCAGCGGGCGCCGCAGCAGCTCGGCGAACGTCAACTCGACCGGCCGCTCGACCATGCCGTGGACCCGCAGCCTCCAGTCCGCGGGATCCACCTGCGGAAGCGTGAGCGCGGTGTCCACCCGGTAGAAGTCCGCGTTCGGCGTCACGAAGGGCGACAGTCCCGGGATGCGCAGGTCGGCTCCCGTCGGGACGGGTGCGGCCCGGCGGGCCGGAGCCGGCAGCCGTACGGCGCGCCGCGCCTCGGCCACACCGCGCCGCCCGGCCGACACCCGTCCCAGGGACCCGCCGGCCGCCGCCACCGCGGCGGCCCCGCCCGCGGCCAGCAGGAAACTCCGTCGCCCACCCGCCCGATGCTCATCATCGGCGTCCGCGCCCTCCGCGATGCCGGCCCGAGTCGGCATGGACGCGGCTCGCAAGAGGAGCACGAGCGCGATCGCGCCGGCAGCGGCGCCCAGCAGGGCGGGCAGAGCGTCGGTGAGATCGCCGCCGGGCCGGCCGAGGGCGGCGACGAGCCCCACCGCGCCAAGGACGGCCATCCCCAGTACGCCGAGGCCGCGCCTGCGCCCGGCGACCAGGCCGATCAAGGTGGCGAGGACGGCCAGACCGAGCACCAGGCCGCCGAGCAGGACCTGCTTGTCGTGCTCGCCGAAGGTGCGGATGGCGAAGCTCTTGAGCCACTCGGGCGTCCGATCGATCGCGTCCCCGCCGACGGCGATGACCGGGGCGGCCTGGGCCCGCACGAACGCGGCGGCGAACTCGGCGACGCCCAACGCGACGGCGACGCCGAGCAGCCCGGTGAGCGCCGCGCTCAGCGGGTGGGGCGATCTCCGGTCCGTCTTCACACACAGCGTTCGGAGCCGCTCTCACCGCGGATTGCCGTCCGACGGAAGTTCCTCGCCGGCCGCCTTCTTCGAGACCGCTGCGCAGACGCCGGTCGACTTTGGTCTATCCGGGATGGCCGGCCGGATGCTGCCGGACCGGGGCGAGCCTCCCTAGCGTGAGGAACCGGGTGGCCGGTCCAGCGAAGGGACAGCGGGGCGTGGACGTCAAGGGAATCTCGTACACCGTCGACGACAGGCCGAGCGAGCTCATGGAGCGGGACCTGCGCGCCATCGCCGCGGACCTGCACTGCACGACGGTGATGCTGATCGGGACCGATGTCCCGCAGCAGATGCGGGCCGCGCGATGCGCTCTGGAGACGGGGCTGGACGTCTACATCCGGCCCTACCTGCCAGACCGCCCGCACCGCGCGCTTCTCGCGCACCTGGCGGAGATGGCGGCGGGAGCCGAGAAGCTGCGCCTTGAGCGCCCGGGCCGGGTCACGCTCCTGGTCGGCAGCGAGTTCTCGTTGACGTCCCGGGGCATGCTCCCGGGGCCGAGGGTGTTCGTCCGCCTCCAGGTGCTGACGCGGCCGCGGCTGCGGCGCCTGTTCGACCGGCGGATCACGCGGAGGCTGAACGCGCTGCTGGCCGAGGCCGTCGCGGTCGCCCGGCGCGGGTTCCAGGGGCCGGTCACCTACGCGTCGGGCGCCTGGGAACGGGTCGACTGGTCGGGATTCGACGTGGTCGGCGTCAACCTCTACCGCCAGGGCGACGATCCCGAGGGCTACCGGGAGCGGCTGCGGACCCTGCTGCGCGAGAACGGGAAGCCGGTGGTGGTCACCGAGTTCGGGTGCGGCGCGCATCGGGGCGCGCAGCGGCGGGGCCCCGCCTCGTTCCTGATCGTGAACTGGTTCGCCGCCCCGCCCCGCGTCAAGGAGGGGCATGTGCGGGACGAGCGCGTCCAGGCCGACTACCTGGCCGAACTCCTCGACCTCTACGCGGCCGAAGGCGTCCACGGCGCCTTCGTCTTCACCTTCTCCATGCCCGACTTCCCGCACCACCCCGACCCCCGCCGCGACCTGGACATGGCCGGGTTCGGTGTGGTGAAGCAGGCCGCCGACGCCCCCGGCTGGGAGCCGAAAGAGGCGTTCCACGAGGTGGCGCGCCGCTACGGGGACGCCGGGCCCGCGCTCCGCTGACGGCGGGGCGGCGGGCTCCCGGATTTGACGCGACCATTATGTGAGTGGTTAATTGCATACATGAGTCGGGTGAGGGAGCGGCAGCGGTCGACGGCCGAAGAGCGGCGGGCGACGGTGCTGGCCACAGCGATCAAGGCGTTCGCCGTGCGCGGCTACTACGGGACCTCGACGATGGACGTGGCCAAGGCCGCGGGCATCTCGCAGGGCTACCTGTACCGGCTGTTCGCGGACAAGGAGACCCTGTTCGCCGCGGTGATCGACCACTGCTCGGCGCTGCTGCGCGCGGCGGCGGCCGACGCCGTCGCCACGGTGCACAGCACCGATCCGCAGGTCGTGCTGCAGGCGATCGACCGCGCGTACGAGCAGGTCATCGCGGACAGGGACATCTTGATGATCCTGATGCACGGCAACTGCGCGGCGGCCGAGCCGGCCATCGGCGAGGCGGTGCGCACCTGCTACGCCAAGCAGGTCGAGTACCTGCGGGCCGTGTCGGGCGCCTCGGACGGGCAGTTGCGGCGGCACTTCGCCGACGCGCTGCTGGCCAACGTCGTCGCGACGGTCGGCGTCCGCGACGTCGAGGCGCCCTGGGCGCGCACGCTGTCCCCCTGACCCTGGTTCCCTTCGGGCCGCCGCCGGGCGGCCCCTTTTTTCGGCCCCGGATGTAAGCGGTTAACCGCTTACTAGAAGGACGGAACATGACCACCAGCCCCCGCCGGACCGGGCCCCTGCTGGCCCTGCTGGCCTTCGCGCAGTTCATCAGCGCGATCGACTACAACATCGTCTACGTCGCACTGCCGATGATCGGCCGCGAGGTCGGTTTCGACGCCCACAGCCTGCAGTGGGTCGTCAGCGCCTACGCCGTCGCCTACGGCGGGTTCCTGCTGCTGGGCGGCCGGGCGGCCGACCTTCTGGGGCGGCGCCGCATGTTCGCCACCGCCCTGGCGCTGTACGGAGTGTCGTCCCTGGCGGGAGGGCTGGCCGCCGATCCGGGCCTGCTCGTCGCCGCACGTGCGGTGCAGGGGCTGGGCGGCGCGCTGCTGCTGCCGGCGACCCTGTCGTTGATCAACACCACGTTCGCCGAGGGCGCCCCGCGCAACAGGGCGCTGGCCGTGTGGGGCGGCGCGGGCGCGGTCGGCCTGGCGCTGGGCTCGCTGCTGGGCGGCGTGCTCACCGAGTACCTGGGCTGGGAGTCGGTGTTCTTCGTCAACGTCCCTCTCGCGCTCGGCGCCGCCGCGGCCGCGTTCTCCCTCGTTCCCAAGGACGCGCCGCGCCAGAGCGGCCGCGGTTTCGACCTCGCCGGGGCCCTGACCGCCACCGTCGGCTTCACCGCCCTGGTCCTCGGCGTCGTCCAAGGTCCTGAGGCCGGTTGGACCTCTCCCCAGACCCTGGTCGCCCTGCTCGGCGGCCTCGTCCTGATCGGCGCGTTCCTGGCCGTCGAGGCGCGCACCCGGCGCCCGCTGATGCCGCTGGGCCTGCTGGGCAACCGGAGCCTGGTGACCGCGATGGGCATCACCTTCATCTTCATGGGCACCTTCGGCGCCCAGTACTACTTCTTCACCGTCTACCTGCAGAACGTCCACGGTTACAGCGCCATGGCCACCGGCCTGGCCTTCCTGCCCGCCGCCCTGACCGCCATGGTCGGCACCAAGGCCAGCGAGCGGATGCTCGGCCGCGTCGGCATGCGCCCCACCATCGTCACCGGCATGGTCCTGGGCGCGGCCGGCATGACCCTGCTCGCGCTCGCCATGTCCCCCACCGGCGGCTACCCCGCGCTGCTGCCGGGAGTCGTCCTGCTCAGCCTCGGCCAGGGGCTGGCCTGGACCGCGATGTTCGCCGCCGCGTCGGCCGGCGTCGCCCCCCACCACCAGGGCATCGCCTCGGCCATGGCCTCCACCACCCAGCAGATCGGCGGAGCCGTCGGCCTCGCCCTGCTCGTCGCGGTGTCCTCCGCGGCCGGCACCGCCGGCACTCCCGACGGACTCGTCCCCGGCCTGCACGCCGCCGGATACGGCGCCGCCGTCCTCACCCTCCTGGGCGCCGGTCTCGCCCTCACCCTGCGCAAGACCCCCGTCCCGGCGCCCTTGGACCTCGCGGCCTGACCCACCGCTCGCTCGCCGTCCGGAGGCGGAACCCCGCTTCCGGGCGGCGTCGCGCGGACCGGCCCGTCCGCGACGCTCGCCCCTCGGGCGAGGCCCACCGGTCTACTCGACCCCGGTCGGCACGGCCGGGGTCCGGTGCGGGTCGCCGGAACCGTCCCTTTGCTCCTCGGCCGACGCCGTCGCCGGGGCGGGCGTGCGGTCGATCTGCGGCGGGGTGGCGGCGATGCGGCCGAGCAGGATGATGGCGGCGAGGAAGCAGGCCGTCACGCACAACATCAGCAGGGCCCGTGCCCGGGGCGGGCCCGATCGCGGTGGCCGGCCGGGGGCCGCCTCCAGCAGGCGGGCGAGTTCGGGGTCGTCGGCGCGCAGGTCGCGTTCGATGACCCGCAGGATGCGCTGCTCGCGTGCTGACAGACCCATCGGTGATCGACCTCTTTCGATGTCGTCCGTGTCCCGGCGGATGCTCGACGAGCGTGCCGGCCCTGCGCGTACCCCTCATCCATTGCACTATGCAATAGAAAGAGGATAAGGGTGCCGGACGTCGCGCACGTCACTTGGTAGGAGCCCGCGGAAGGGGTAATAACGTCCCCATGGCCGATGATGTTGCTGAGGCGGGAGGGCCGTTCGGCCCTGCCGGCGGTGTGGTGGACGCGTACGACGTCGACGAGGTCACCTCGGCGATGCTGACGGCGTCCCGGCTGCTGGTGGCGATCTCGGCCCGGTCGCTGGCGGCGGTGGAGGAGACGGTGACGCTGCCGCAGTTCCGGTTGCTGGTCGTGCTGTCCACCCAGGGATCGGCCAAGCTCGTCACCCTGGCCGACCTGCTGAACGTCAACCCCTCCACCGCGATGCGGATGGTGGACCGGCTGGTGGCCGCGGGCTTCGTCGAACGCGCGGCCAGCCCGACCAGCGGCCGCGAGGTGCGCATCTCGCTCACCGCCGTGGGACGCGCGGTCGTCGACGACGTCACCGAGCGTCGCCGCGTCGAGATCGCCCAGGTGGTGGCCCGCATGCCGGTCTCGCAGCGCCGGAGCCTGGTGCAGGCGCTGCGCGCCTTCACCGACGCGGGCGGCGAGCCGCCCGTGGCCACCCCGATCCCGCTCGGCTGGGCCTGACCCGGCGGCCGTTCGTCCGGCCGCCGGGCCGCACGCCGCCGGGCCGGAACGAGGGCAGCCCCACGCTCGTCCATTGCACTATGCAAGAATGGCGCCTCCGAGCCGGCGAGCGGTCGAACCGATGCCGCGGCGCCCCCGGATCCCGCACCCGGCTATGAGGGCACTCCATGGACGACACCGACGCGACCCTCCCGTTGGCGGTGATGATCGCTGTCGAGCGCGGCTGCGTCGTCCTGCGGCTCATCGGCGACCTCGACCGGCACGGCGAGCCGCGGGCGCGGCGCTGGGCCGACCGGGTCGCCGCCCTCAGCGGGCCGCTGCGCGTGGTGATCGACCTGGCCGGCGTCCGGCACTGCGACGCCTACGGCCGCGCGGCCCTGCGCTACATGGTGCAGCGGATCGGCGAGGCGAACGGCCGGGTCCTGCTGGCCGCCGCGCCCGAAGCATGCCACGAGGGCACCGACCTCCCGGTCGACCCCGAGATGACCCTCGTCCGGGCGCTCGACCTGCTCGCGGACCGTCCGGCCTCTCCCCGCGAGTGACCCGGCGGCCCCGACTCACCCTCCGGATCGTGCTCCGGCCTCGTCGGGGAAGGGGAGCAGCCGTGCCATGAGGGTGTGCAGGTAGGTGCGGAAGGTCTCCAGGTCGTCGTAGGGGATCGCCTCCCCGAACTGTCGCGGGGTGCGTTCGGGGTCGCTGTGGACCACGCCGTGGCCCAGGAAGCCGGAGATGACCCAGGGGACGGTCCAGATGGCCAGCTCCAGGTTGACGTCGCGGGGGGCGAACTCCTGGAAGATGCCCACCAGACCGGTGAGGCGGGAGCGGACGTAGCGGTCCTCCAGTTCGCCGACGTCGGCGGCGTCGCCGGTCCTGCGGTGCAGCCACAGGCCGAGCAGTTCGGGGTGGGCGACGTAGAAGTCCAGGTAGTCGTCCAGCAGCCGGTTGACGCTGCGCCGGTCGGGGGTGAAGGCGACCAGGGCCTGCTCCAGCGCGGCCTGCTCGGCCGCGTAAGCCCGCTGCATCACCGTCCGGTACAGGTCGGTCATGCCGCCGACCGTCCGGCGCACCGAGGCGACGTCGGTCCCGGCGGTGTCGGCGATCAGCTGCAGGGAGGTCCCGTCGAAACCCAGCGCGGCGAACAGCCGGGTGGCCACCTCGATGATCCGGTCGCTGTCCGGAGGAGCGTTCATCCTTCGACCCTAGGGGCACCGACCGCGGAACAGCAGTTCAGAGGCCTTGTCCTTAAGTGTCTTTGGGAATGTGCCATCCCCTGGGGCCGGTCCGCGCGGCCCCGGGCTCAGCGGCTCAGGACGGTCTCCCGCTCCACACGCGACAACTTCTCGGGATTGCGCACGTGGTAGGCGCCGGTGACGTAGCCGTTCTCGACCCGCACCGCCACCACGCCGTCGATCTCCCCGTCGACCCGGACGAGCAGTCCCGGGCCGCCGTTGACCTGCACCGGCTCGACCGACCTTTCGGCGTCGCGGTTCCACCAGCCGGTGGCCAGCAGGCGGGCCACCTTGTCCGCGCCCACGATGGGCCGCAGCAGGGCGCGCCTGACCCCGCCCCCGTCGCTCAGGGCGACGACGTCCGGCGCGAGGATGTCGAGCAGGCTCTGCAGGTCGCCGGTCTCGACCGCCCGCTGGAAGGCGCGGAGCGCGGCCCGGGTCTCGGCCGGGGAGGTGGCGCCGCGCGGCCGGCGTGCGGCGACGTGCGCCCGCGCCCGGTAGGCGAGCTGGCGGACCGCCGTCGGGCTCTTGCCGACGGCCTCGGCGATCTCGTCGTAGTCCAGGTCGAACACCTCCCGGAGAACGAACACCGCCCGCTCGGTCGGTTGCAGCGTCTCCAGCACCAGCAGCATCGCCATCGACACGCTGTCGGCCAGCTCGGCGTCCTCGGCCACGTCCGGCGCGGTCAGCAGCGGCTCGGGCAACCACGGCCCGACATAGGACTCCTTGCGCCGACCGAGCAGGCGCAGCCGGTCCAGCGCCTGCCGGGTGACGATCCGCACCAGGTAGGCACGCCGCTCCCGCACGGCGGCCAGATCGACGTCGACCCAGCGCAGCCAGGTCTCCTGCAGCACGTCCTCGGCGTCGGCCGCCGAGCCCAGCATCTCGTAGGCCACGGTGAACAGCAGATTGCGGTGGGCCACGAACGCCTCGGTGGCGGCGTCCACCGAGTCCGTCCGATCGGCGCGCTTGAGCGGCCGTGCCGTGCCCGCGGTCGGTTCGCTGCGCTCGCTCATGTCCGGCTCCTGCCTGTTCGTGCCCAGTCCTGCTCCACGCACTAGACGTCGGCTCCCCGCCGTTCTGTAACACCCGTGACCGGTGGCCTACATCACATGGCCGGGGCTGTTACAAGAGCCGGGGCGCCGGCGTCTCGTGTTCGTCAGGACGCCGCGCGAGGCGGCGGACAGCACCCCTGGTCGAGCTCGCGAAGGAAGGAGACCGTGGCCGGACCCGCCGGCCCCACGTTCCGGGAATCGCTCGACACCCGACCCCGGTAGGGCGGAGCCGGCCATCGACCGGCGCGCCGCGCCGCCTCCTCAGTGAGCCCGAACCCACAGAGAAAGCAGCCTGATCCATGGCCGACACAGCCGTGCCCGAAACCGTCCGTGAACGTACTGCCCCGCCCCCCGACCCCCGTCGCTGGTGGGGCCTGACCGTCATCGCCCTCGCCCAGCTGGTCGTGGTGCTGGACATGACCATCGTCAACATCGCCCTGCCGTCCGCCCAACGGGACCTGGGCATGACCGACGGAAACCGGCAGTGGGCCATCACCGCCTACACCCTCGCCTTCGGCGGCCTGCTGCTGCTCGGCGGCCGCCTCGGCGACCTGTTCGGACGCAGGCGCGCCTTCGTCGTCGGCCTGCTCGGCTTCGCCGGCGCATCCGCGCTCGGGGGCGCCGCCACCGACCCCGGCATGTTCTTCGCGGCCCGCGCCATGCAGGGCGTCTTCGCCGCGCTGCTGGCCCCCGCCGCGCTGTCCCTGCTGACCACGACCTTCACCGACCCCCGTGAACGCGGCAGGGCGTTCGGCGTGTTCGGCGCCATCGCCGGCGCCGGCGGCGCCATCGGGATGCTGGCGGGCGGCTTCCTGACCGAGTACCTGGACTGGCGCTGGTGCCTGTACGTCAACGTCCCGGTGGCCGCCCTCGCGGTGGTCGGCGCACTCGTGACGCTCAAGGACCCCGGCCGCGGGACCGGTGCCCGGCTGGACGTCCCCGGCGCCGTGCTGGGCACCGCCGGCGTGCTGTCCATCGTCTACGGCTTCAGCGAGGCCGAGTCCCGCGACTGGAGCGACGTCCGCGTCCTGGCCCTGCTGACCGGCGGCGTGGCGCTCCTCGGGATCTTCGGCCTGTGGCAGGCCCGCGCGCGGACGCCGCTGCTGCCCCTGCACATCGTCGGGGACCGCCAGCGGGCGGGCGCCTACCTGACGATGGCGCTGGTCACCGTCGCCATGTTCGGCGTCTTCCTGTTCCTGACCTACTACCTGCAGATCATCAAGGGCTGGTCGCCGCTGAAGACCGGTGCGGCCTACCTGCCGATGACCGTCTGCATGATCATCGGCTCCACGCAGATCTCGGCGCGGCTGCTGCAGAAGGTGCCGGCCAGGGCGCTGATCGTCCCCGGCCTGACGCTGGCCGTGGGCGGCCTCGCCTTCCTCGCCTCCATGGACGTCGACGCCACCTACCTCGGCCACGTCCTGCCCGGCATCTGCCTGATGGGCCTCGGCATGGGCGCCACCTTCATGGCGGCCATGGCCACGGCCACCGCCCGCGTCGCGCCGC
This sequence comes from Spirillospora sp. CA-253888, assembly GCA_050936435.1. Lineage (GTDB taxonomy): Bacteria > Actinomycetota > Actinomycetes > Streptosporangiales > Streptosporangiaceae > Spirillospora. Next base: position 801,599 of record JBNJMT010000002.1, on the reverse strand, counting down.
ACGAGCAGGGCGCGGCCTCGGCGACCCTCAACACCATGCAGCAGGTGGGCGGGTCGGTCGGCACCGCGCTGCTCAACACGATCGCGGCCGGTGCGACCACGGACTGGCTGGCCGGCCGAGGGATCGACCCCGCCCGGCCGACGCCGCAGGTGAAGGCGGCGCTGGCGGAGGCGACGGTGCACGGGTACTCCGTGGCCACCTGGAGTTCCGCGGGCATCATGCTGCTGGCCGCGGTGGTCGCGGGCATCTGCATCAACGCGAAGGCGCCGGACCGGCGGGCCGGCGCGGCGGACGAGGACCGCGAGGCCGGGGCCGTGAAGGCGCCGGTCCACGTGGGCTAGGGCCTGTCTCAAAGACCTCAGCCGTCGCGTGAGTGCCCGACTGTCCCGGCGGGGCGACGCCGGAGGCGGGCCCCGCCGGGACAGATCGCGCGAAGCGATGTCGCACTCGCCAAAGTCCCGGCCCAGGGGGCGAGCCGTCCGGCCAGCCCCCTGGGCCGGGACTTTGAAACACTGTCCAGCCCCGACGGGGCGGCGTCCGGTCCCGTGCGGCCGACGACCGAGCCGCACTCCCGGCTCGCGCGGAACGGACCCGACCGATGCCCGCGGGCTCAGGGCGTCCTTGTGCGCTGGGCCGGTCCCGGGCAGGATGAGCCGAGATTTCATGATCTTCGGAGTGGCGGGGGCGAAGCGGTGTCCGGTGACTTGCTCGATGTGGCGCTGCACGTGCTGCGCGCCAATCCGTACGGATTCCTCACCACGGTGGATGACGGGCGGCCGCATACCCGGCTCGTCCAGCATGTCGGCGTCGACCCCGACGGGACCGTGTGGATCGGGACCAGTCCGGCCTCCCGGAAGGCCGCCGAGATCTCACGTCGTCCGGCGGTGTCCTACGCGGTCGAGGACCGGGCCGCCTTCGCCTACCTGTGCTTGCAGACGGAGGCAGACCTGGTCGACGACATGGACGAGCGGACGGGCCGGTGGCAGGACGGCCTGGAGGCGTTCTTCCCGGACGGCCCCGCCGGGGACGACTTCGTGCTGATCCGGCTGCGCCCCCACCGCCTCGAGGTCATGGACTTCTCCCGCGGGATCCATCCCGACCCCTACGGGCTGGTGGCGGCGGTGGCCGAGCTCCGGGACGGCTCATGGTCGCCCGGTCGGTGAGCCGGAGGACCGTTGCCGGGCGGGTCGCGCTTCAGGCGGGCCGGACGGAGAGGGCGTGGCGGAACACGTCGCGCGGGTCCCAGCGGCGTTTGACCTGCTGCAACCGGGCGTAGCCGTGTCGGGGTAGCCGATGTAGGCGCCGTCGGCCGGGACGCGGCCGCTGTCGCTGTGGACGTCGCGGTACAGCTCGCGGATCCACGCCAGGTGCCGGGCCTCCTCGGCCGCGCCCTCCCAGCCGACGATGAAGCCGACCTTGAAGATCGAGTCGCGGTGGGCGGTGGCGGTCGCGCCCGGCCGCACGGCGTTGACCTGGCCGCCGTAGGTGTTCACGAAGACGGTCCCGCCGGGATGGTCGTAGTCGGACCTGGTCAGGTGCCGGTGCAGGGCGGCGGCCTGCCGGTCGGTGAAGCGCCGCCGCAGGCGACCTGACTTGATCTTGACGCTGTAGAAGGGGCCCGGCGCGTCGTCCAGGCCGTGCAGCGCGCACGCGGGGGAGCGGGCAGCGGCCTGCCGCCCGGCGACCGGAACCAGTAGCGGGTGGCGATCCCGAAGTTCCCGCCGCCTCCGCCGGTGTGGGCCCACCACAGGTCCCGGTTCGGGTCGGACGGCTCCCTGGTGGCCACCATGCTCCTCGCCCTGCCCGACCGGTCCACGACGACGGCCTCCACCGCGTACAGGTGATCGACCGACAGGCCGTGCAGGCGGCACAGGGCGCCGTACCCGCCGCCGCTGACGTGGCCGCCGACCCCCACCGAGGCGTGGGTTCCGCCCGGGACGGTCACGCCCCACCCGACGTACAGCCTCGGGTACATCTCGCCCAGCGTGGCGCCCGACTCGACCTCGAAGGCGTCGCGGCGCCGGTCGTGGCGGACGGCCTTCATCTCGGAGAGGTCGATGACCACGCGGACGTCCGGGGCGTCCACGAAGTTCTCGAAGCAGTGGCCTCCGCTGCGCACGGCGTCGTCCACCGCGCGCACGACGTCGTCGGTGGAGCGCGCCACGTGGATCCGCTCGGGCCGCCCCTCGAACCGCCGGTTGTAGCCTCGCCGCGCCATCGAGGGGTAGCGCGGGTCTCCCGGCCCCATGCTGACCGGTCCCCGGACGGACGCTTCGCCGGGAGGCGAGGCCGCCTGCACCAGGGGAACGGACGCGGCGGCCGCAGCGCCGCCTCGCAGGACGGTCCTTCTCGTATGTCCGACCACGGTCGGCCTCCTTGGGGGAGGAAACATGTGATCGAACGCTACGAACGGGCGAGCCGAACGGTCGCCACGCTGCAGAGCCAATCGGGCCCCTACCCCAGAGGTTTCACGAGCCGTCGGCCGCAAGCGGCAGGCCGTCTGCTCCGGGTGCGCCACCATGGCCTGGCCTTCGTGCGTGAGACCGGGCCGGTCGGGTGCACCTGCCGCAGCACCGTTCCGAGGAGGTGCCTGCGGATCTCCTTGGGGCCGCCCTTCACCGCACCAATGGTGCGCACGGCGAGAACGCCGCCGGAACGATGAACTGTTTACGGATGATACGCGGGCGTGAACGATTCGGACCGAAATGAGGATCGGCTTTCGTGGCCGTTCGGGGATTGCGGATATCGATCTTCCCTGGGACGCTGATCGCGTCGGCCGTGCCGCGTCCGAAGGACGTCTACTTCGCGTCACAGGTATTTCGCTGCTTTTCGCCAATCACCGGGAGAGGCGTTGGACACCACTGTGCACGAACTCGTGGAGGACCATTTCACGCCACGGCACGTCCCCGACTTCGGGTTGCCCGAACCGGTCTACGCGCAGGCACTGGACAACCTGGTCCAGGCCAACGTGGACGTGATCGTCCACACCGGCGACGGCCGGGTCCTGCTCGGCTACCGCAAGGACCTGCCGCTGCGGGACATGTTCTGGGTGTTCGGCGGCCGGATGAAAGTGGGCGAGACCATGGCCGACGCCGGTGCGCGCGCCCTCGCGCGCGAACTCGGACTCGACGCCGACCGGGAACGGCTGCATTTCGCGAACATCTACAACGTGATGTGGGGAACCAGGAGCGCCCCGCCCGAAGAGCGCGGATTCCAGACCCTGCTCACCCTGATGACGTACCGGTGCACCGGGGAAGAGGCCGAGTCGGTCACCGCCGCCGACAACACCCACCAGTCGGTGCGCTGGTACTCCGCCGCCGAAATCCGGGAATTGCACACCTCCGGGTCCGGGTTGATCCATCCGTTCCTTCCCACCGTCCTTCGGAACGCGGGCCTGTACTGACCGCTCCGGCGCCCGGCGTTCCCGCATCACCGGCAGCCCAGTAGGAGTCATCTCGCTTCTGGAGGCACGCGTGAACTGTCGTTCCTGCCGCACCGCCGACCTGATCGAAGTCCTGGACCTCGGCGACCAGTACCTGAGCGATTTCCGGGACGACGCCCGCCGCCCGCCGCGATGGCCGCTGACCCTGATGTTGTGCCGGGCGTGCGGGCTGGTCCAACTACGGGAGACCACCCCGCGAGAGCTGATGTACCACGACCGCTACGGGTTCCGGTCGGGCGTCAACGAGGCGATCCGCGCCGACCTGCGCTCCATCGTGGAGCACGCCCTGGCGGTGCGCCCCGGCGCGCGCCGCTGGCTGGACATCGCCTGCAACGACGGCACGCTGCTGTCGTTCGTCCCGCAGGAGGTCCACCGGGTCGGCATCGACCCGGTGCCGACCTTCGAACCCGAGTCGCGCCGGCACGCCGACCGGATCATCGTCGACTTCTTCGACCCGCGCTGGTTCGCCTCCGGCCCGGACGGCGGGGACCACGACCGGTTCGACGTCATCACGTGCAGTTCCATGTTCTACGACCTGGACGATCCGAACGCCTTCGTCGCCGACGTGGCCAGGGTCCTCGCGCCGGACGGCGTGTGGATCATCCAGCAGAACTACGCGCTGACCATGTTGGAACTCGGCGCGGTCGACAACGTGTGCCACGAGCACATCACCTACTGGTCGCTGGCCGCGCTGGAACACCTGCTGGACCGGCACGGCCTCCAGGTCGACGACGTCCTGCTGTCGGGGGTGAACGGAGGCTCCTTCCGGACCGTGGTGTCGCGGCGCGGCGCGCGGCCCGTCGCCCCGGCCGTCGCGGCGCAACGCGACCTCGAAGCGCGGGCCCGCCTGCGCGAGCCCGACACCTGGTACGGGTTCGCCGCGCGGGCGCGCAAGGCGTTCGGCGACCTGCGCCGCCTCATCGACGAGATCAACGCGGCCGGGGAACGCTGCTACATCTACGGCGCCAGCACCCGGGGCGGGACGATCTGGCAGGCGGCGGGCCTCACCGTGCGGGACCTGCCGTTCGCGGTGGAGCGGCAGGACGCCAAGATCGGCCGGACCATCGCCTCGATCGGGGTGCCGATCATCTCCGAGGAACGGGCCCGCGCCGACCGTCCCGAGTACATGCTCGTCGCGCCGTGGTTCTTCCGCGAGGTGTTCGTCGAGCGGGAGGGCGACTACCTGCGCGCCGGCGGCAAACTCATCTTCCCGCTGCCCGACCTGGAGATCGTGGGCGCCTGAACCGAGGAGTTCCCGTGCCACGTGCGCTGATCACCGGGATCACCGGCCAGGACGGCCGGTACCTCGCCGAGTTCCTGGCGGGCAAGGGCTACGAGGTCTTCGGCCTGGTCCGGGGGCAGAACAACCCGCGGGTCCGGGCCGTTGAGGAGGCCGTGCCCTCGGCGCGGCTGCTCAGCGGTGATCTGCGGGACCTGCCGAGCCTGGTGGACGCCCTGGACACCGCCCGCCCGGACGAGGTCTACAACCTGGGCGCGATCAGCTTCGTCGGCATGTCCTGGCGGCAGGCCGAGCTGACCAGCGAGATCACCGGACTGGGCGTGCTGCGGCTCCTGGAGGCGCTGCGGGTCCACACCCGGGGCGAGATGTCGAGGGTGCGCTTCTACCAGGCGTCCAGTTCGGAGATGTTCGGCAAGGTCCGCGAAGTGCCGCAGAACGAGGACACCCCGTTCCATCCGCGGTCCCCCTACGGGGTCGCGAAGGCGTTCGGCCACCACATCACCGTCAACTACCGCGAGTCCCATGGGGCGTGGGCGTGTTCGGGCATCCTGTTCAACCACGAGAGCCCGCGCCGCGGCCCGGAGTTCGTCACCCGCAAGGTCACCCGTGGCGCCGCGCGCATCGCTCTCGGGCTCCAGGACACCCTGACCCTCGGCAACCTCGACGCGCGCCGGGACTGGGGATACGCGGGCGACTACGTCGAGGCGATGTGGTCGATGCTCCAGCAGGACGAACCGGCGGACTACGTGATCTCCACCGGGCGGACGCACACGGTCCGGGACCTGCTCGACATCGCCTTCCAGCGGGCCGGTGTCGGCGGCTGGGAGCGCCATGTGCGGCAGGAGCCCCGGCTGTTCCGTCCGGCCGAGGTGGACCTGCTGGTCGGGGACTGCTCGCGGGCCCGCGAGCGGCTCGGCTGGAAGCCGCGCCTCGGCTTCCGCGACCTCATCCAGATGATGGTGGACGCGGATCTGGCCGACCTGAGACAGCACCCCCACGACTCTGTGGGCACGGACCGAACGCCGGACTGGGAGGCGCCGTGACCGGGCCGGGCACGAGGCGGAACACCGGCCGTCAGGCCATGCGGAAGGTGTAGTAGTCGACGCGCCAGTCGTCCTTGGACAACCGCTCGTGCGCCACGATGCTGGTGGTGAAGCCCTCCTCGTCGGCCAGCTGCCGCAGGTAGGGCAGGTCGCCCGAGGTGCCGAAGAAGACCAACATCCTTCCGTCCGGCGTGAGGTGGCGACGGGCCTGCCGGAAGAAGGCGGTCAGGGCCCGGTAGCCGTGATCCGTCGTGGCGGTCTCGCGGAGGTCGCGCGGGGCGAACCAGCGGAACGGCGGATCGAAGACGATCAGATCGAACCGGCCGTCGACATGGCTGAAGACGTCGCTGTGGCGGACCTGGACCCGATCGGCGACCCTGTTGCGCTCGGCGTTTCTCCGGGCGGCGCCGACGGCGACCGGGTTGAGGTCGACGGCCACGACGTCGGCCCCCCGCGAGGCGGCCAGGATCGCGTTGACGCCGCTGCCGGTGCCCATGTCGAGCACGCGGTCGCCGGCGCGGACCTCGGCCAGGACGGCCTTGCCGAGCAGGTGGGACATGCCCGTGATCGGCTGCACTTCGGGCGGCACCACCAGGACCGTGTCGAGGTAGGTGAAGGTCTGAACGGCCTGCCGGTCCCCCTGACGGGCCGCCGACTGGTCCTCGTGCCATCGGCGGATCCGTTCGGCGTGCTCCGCCGAGACCCTGGGAATGTGGCCGCCGTCGGGCCGACTACCGGCGTCAGGGGCGGAATCGGACATGGCGGGACCTCCAAGCTCGACAGGCGTCGTACCCCGCTCGGGCGCGGGTCTGTGCCGGGTGAGCAAGTATCCGTCCGGTTTCGAGGCCGCGTCGTTGCCGTGACCGCTTCCTGCCGCTGCCCGCGATCACTGCTCCGTCGTTCCTGGTGGTTCCTCGTCCGGTGGGAGCCGACCATGACGTGGGCTGCTCGGGTCGGGGCCGCCGGGTCACGCGCGGCGCGTGGTCGAGGATCTGAGGCCGGCCGCCGTTCAGGTGATGACCGAGGCCACGAAAGCGTCCAGGTTCGCTTTGATGCGCGCGACCTTCTCCTCAAGGGGGACGCCGTCGTCGTGGCGGCCGCCCAGCAGCGTCTGCTTCCTGCCCCGCACGTAAAGGGAGCAGGCCAGGTCGGCGCACAGGTACTGCCCGACGGTGTTGCCCCGCTTGCCGGCCTCCCCGCTGCGTCGCGCGCTCATCAACGCGACACCGCCGCCGGTGTGGGCGGTCTGGCAGAACGAGCACAGGCTGGTCGAGTTGAAACCGCGCGCCTTGCCGGGCGCGGACGCGTATCGCAGCGCGATCCCGGTGAGCCGGTCGCCCGTCTCGGCGACCAGGTAGGCACGGTCGGGGGCTTTGGGATCCCGCCACCCCAGGAAGTCGAGGTCGTCCCAGGGCGACTCTTCGAAGTCCTTGGGGAGGTTGAGGCGCTTGGCGTCGCCCTTGGAACAGTTGACGAAGCAGGAGCGCAGATCGCGTTCGGTAATCGCTCGCATGAGGTGCGAGCCTAGGTTCGCGTTCGTGGCACGGGCAAAGGAATATCCGTGGGGCTGGACCCGCCTTGCCGCAGGTGGGGGCTCCTGTCGGGACCGCGCACGCCACCGCCGTCCGTCGCCTCGGTCAGAGCGGACCGCGCCGTGGTGGCCACGTCCGGGGAGAGGTGAGTGAAGAGGGCCCCCGTCCTGGAGCCGCAAACGCTGCCGCGCCGCCCCACACCGCTGACGAGGGGTGGCTCTGGTGGTCGGCGATCTGTCGCCCAAGCGCCGCGTACGCGTCACGCCCCCCGGCCGCATCTGGATTTCGGACTGTTCGCGTAAGCGGTGGCCGGTTCAGGACGTGGAGATCCCCTGAATGCACCTCGTATTCGTATCCTGCGGCGTCATGGCGAATGCGTCCGCTTGCGGACGTGCGGCACCATGACGGCGGCGCCGTCCACCTTGAGCTGAAATGTTGTGGAGCCGCATATTTGTCGCAGGGCAATTGTCCTGCTATATCCGCCAGTGAACGATCGGGGGACACGCCGCGGTCACCGGAGATCGCGGTGCCTGCCGGCGCCCCTTCGAGCGCCGAGTGAGGATGTCTGATGCCGTCGACCCGTCCCCCCATGCCCGACGACACCACCCCGGAGTTCCAGGCCGAGGCGCTGGCCGCCGCCAACGCCCACCGGGCGACCCACCACGCGCCGCCGCTGGTCATGGACCCCGACCTCAACGCCTACGCCATGCAGCGCGCCGCCTCGCGCTCGGAGCAGGAGATGCTCAACGCCGGCCACGACGACCTGCGCAAGGGCACCGGCGAGAACATCTTCTGGGGCGCCAGCACCGGCGCCACCGCCTCCGGCGGCCAGGCGGCCGTGCAGTCCTGGTACGACGAGATCAAGGACTACGACTTCAGCAAGGCCGAGTTCAGCGACAGCACGGGCCACTTCACCCAGCTGGTCTGGAAGGGCAGCACCAAGGTCGGGATCGGGCGCGTCTCCGGCCAGGGCGGCAAGTACTACGAGACCTACATCGTGTTCGTCTTCGAGCCCGCGGGGAACATGGAAGGCGCCTTCGCCGACAACGTCCTCCCGGCCTGAGCCGGCGGCACCGGCAGGTCGGCGGGGGAGCCGTCACCACCCCTCCCGCGCGGTTCCGGCCGCACTCAACCGCCCGGTTCGTGCGGCCGGAGCCGTCGGCTCGTGCGCGACCCCCTTCCACCGACTCGGAGTCGTTCCGACCCGTCGGTGAGACGCCCGCTCTCTGGTCGGGTCGGACTGGGCGCGCTATTTGCCGCTCTCTTTTGCGCCCATAGAAAGGCCAGGGCGCTATTAATCCTCCTGCCGGATCTGCAAGAGGCTGACGCGCCCGCACCGTCGGGTCGGCGCGGTGGCCGCTCGACTTCGCGAAGGCAGAAGCCCGACCGGAAGAACCATCACCTCCGCCACGAAGCGCACGGTCTTCGGAGAGACGCCTTCGCGCGTGAGAGGTGGTTCTTCCGGTCGGGCTTACGGGTGTCCTCGGCGACCGCTCAGGCGCGGCGGGCGCCCTTGCTCTTGTTCTTGCCCTTGGCCTTGCTCTTGCCCTTGTTCCTGGGCCGCGGGCCGTCCGGGGCGATCTGGTCGCGGGTGGTGTCGGCCTGGGCCTGGATGGTGTCCAGGACGTGCGCGGGGAGTTTCTGCGCGCGGAAGTAGTCGACCATGCGGGCCAGGTCCTGCTCGGCCAGTTCCAGGTCGCCGGCCTTGGCGTGCACCCTGGCCAGGCGGCGCATGGTGGTGCCCAGGGCGATGTTGTTGAGGCCGGCCGGGCCGGTGGAGGCCTGGATCGCGGAGGTCAGCTGGGTGGTGGCGTCCTTGGTGTCGGGCGGCCGGACGGTGATGCGGCCGTCCTCCAGGCGCTGGAAGTGGCGTCCGGCGTTGGCGCCCTGGGCCAGGTGGGCGTAGAGGGCCAGGGGGTGGTCGGCGAAGCGGCCGGACAGCTCCGACAGCGCGTCGTTGCCGGCCTGCAGGGACGGCGAGTCCGAGCCCAGCAGCCCGATCAGGGTTCCGGTCTGGTCGCCCATGAGCAGCTCGCCGGCGTTCTGGTCGTCGGCCGTCAGCGGCAGCCGGACGCGGACTTCCAGGGTGTTGGACACCACCTGGGACCCGTCGGGGGCGGTGTAGAGGGCCCGCACCCGGTAGAGGCCGGGGTCGGTGAAGTACTGGCCGTCGGCGCCCGAGCCCAGGTAGGCCGAGGCGTACAGGGCGGGCAGGTCGGCGGTCAGCGTGGTCAGGTCCGGGGCGCGGTTGCCGGCGCAGTCGTGGGCCAGGGGGCGGAACATGCGGGTGGCGCCGGACGGGGCGGCGATCGCGAACGCCAGGTTCCCGCCCTCGGTCGACAGGTCGGGGTCGACCTGGACGTCGCGTCCGGCGCGCGCGAGCCTGACCTCCACCGCGACGGGCTCGCCGTACAGGAACGGGCGCGCCGACAGGGTCAGGGCCAGGCCGGAGTCGTCGGCCAGGGGTTCGCTCATCGCGGCCAGCGCGGCATCGGCGGCGGCGTGCTTGGAGGTGGCGCCGGTGACGAAGAAGTCGGCACCGCCGGGGACGATGTTGTTGTAGAAGGCGTGGCGCAGGTGGATCAGCTCGTTGGTGGTGAAGGAGAACCGGAACCGCTCCCAGTAGGCGTCCGAGCCCTGGACGGTGTCGTCGTACTGGTACTTGTGGGAGTAGCACATCCACGACAGGTCGCCGTACCCGTCGCGGGCACCGAGCTGGGCGCCCACGTTGGCCTTGTCCCAGGAGTGGGCCAGGTTGAGGGCGTGGCCGATCTCGTGGATCCAGGTGTGCAGTTCCTCGCGGGTGCCGATCTCGCCGCCGGTGGCCTGCGCGTCGTAGAAGACGGCCAGCCCCTGGCGCTGCTTGCCGATGCCGTCGAACATCCTGCCCACCGTCGTGCCGGCCCCCTGGGTGCTGGAGTCGAAGACCTTGCTGGCCACGAACGCCCACAGCTTCCACTGCGAGGCGTCGGCGTAGCCCTTGAAGTGGGCCAGCATGGCGGCGTGCAGCTCCGAGTTCGACCACAGCAGGTCGGTGTCGGCTTCGGCGCCGTCCAGCGTGAGCTCGTTGGTGGAGGAGGCGACCATCTCGATGCCGGTCTCGGTGTAGGCCGAGGCCACCGACAGGGTCCGGTCGCGGTAGCCGGGCGGGACCGTCGCGGTGGCGGTGTCGTAGGAGTCGAAGACCGGCTTGCCGGCCATGGCGTCGGTCTCCAGCTCGATCGTGCGGAAGTACGGCGACTGGAAGGCCAGGTTCAGGGCGGAGGAGCCACCGCCGGTCGAGATCAGCTCCAGCCGGCCGGCGGGGGCCGCCTGGCCGGCGGGGACGCGCGGGATGACGACCTTGATGGTCGAGATCGTCATGCCGCTCCTGGACCAGGTGGGGGTGCAGGTGGCCACCAGCTCGGTGGCCGAGGCGGCGACCGAGGCCTTGCCGGTGAACGAGGAGTGGTAGGTCTGCGTGGCTCCGTTGCGCGCGAACAGGTCGCCGCTGAGGGTGTAGGTCGAGGTGGGGCCGTCCACGTCGACCCGGATCGGGAACACCGCCCCGCTGGCGGCGTACTCCCAGCGGCCGCTGACCGGACGGTACTGGGTGGTGTAGGGCGCGGGCAGGGGCGCCAGTTCGGGCATCAGCGCCGTCAGCTCGCCCACCTTCTCCGGGCCGGTGTCCCAGTTGAACACGCAGCCCTTGGTGCCCTTGACCAGCAGGCTGCGCTTGGCGCCCGAGACGGTCGGCAGCATCACCACATGGTCGAGGTCGGAGATCCAGTCGGTGTCCAGCTTCGCCCAGCCCGCCGTCGGCTGGGCACCCTCGCGGATCGTGCAGTCACGGGTGCAGCCGCTCGCCCAGTCGATGGTGGCCACGCGGTCGCCCTTGAACACATAGGTCCGCCACGCCGCGCCGTCCTGGACCGAGTCCATGAGCAGGGCGTCGACCTGGTCGCGGTAGTGGGCCGGGAGCATCGTGCTCCAGTTGGAGCCGCCGTTGGCCAGGTCGCCGACCGGGCCTTCGCTGACCTTGCCGGTGCCCCGCCGGTACCAGTACGCCCGGTCGCCCTTGAACAGCAGCATCTGCAGGTTGCCGCTCGCCGGCACCGGCAGCGGCAGCGCGCCCTCGCAGGCGCTGCGGTAGGGCTCGGGCAGCGGGTGGTCGCCGAACCCCACCCAGGTGGCGCCGTCGATCGGCCCGTCGTAGCGCAGCTTGCTCGGGCTCGCCGCCGTGTCGAGCAGCGCCATCCGGTCACCGCGCAGGAAGATCGCTCCCCAGAAGCCGGGGAGGTCGAACGGGTACGCCAGGACGGCGCCGACCCCCGTGTTCTTGATCCGCATGAACCCCACGAACACCAACTCCTTGCCGTTTCCCGGGCCCTTGCGCCGGGATTCCACGGCAATCTCTCCTGCGCGCTCCAGAAAGCGCAATAAGTGCCCTCTTTCGCTACGGCGCGGGACCGAAAAGAGGGGGACCCGAAATCGCCGCCTTCTTCGATGAATTCGGTGGGCGGGTGCCGTGCGAACGCGATTCGTTCAGTGGAACGGCGAAACCGGACCATGCCTTCGCAAACGCATACCCTTGGCAAGGGAGGGCGGGAGAGCGGGCCGCAAACGGCCTTCTCGCGGTCGCTCACCCGAAACAATCTCTCCGGCACGCGGCGTAGCCTCATCATCGCGCCGTGCCGTGGCCAGTGGGACTAAAAGTGCCGTATGTCGTTTTCGATGGCTCCGAAGTCCTCTTCGTGAAGAAAGGGCCGCTCGGCCTACACCGGCCATTGACGCGCCCACTGCGCCGGTGAAGCCGCCTTTTCTTGAACCTGTCAGCTTTCGCGCGCCAATGAGCGCGTGCTCGTGCAAAGTGACAATCTCGGTCATCGGCACTGTCGAGAGCGACACCGGCCGCTCTGATTCCCGGCAGGAGGTCGGCCTGGCGTTCCTCTGAACGAGGGCTGTGCCCGAACGGCTTCGGGCACAGCCCTCGCGCGCCTTCTTCGTGAGCAGATCCGGTGGGCGGTCGCCTGGGTGCGCGGGGCGGCGGAATCGCCCTGCTGTTGCCCGGACCTGCTCGGGCGACCATCGGGATGGTGGTGCCGTTGCCGGGGCGTGCGCAGACCTGGCGGACACCGATGGGACGGAGCGCAGCGGCTGCTGCTCCGCTAGTCCCCGGCCATCACCGTGAAGGTGAATCCGGCGCTCGTCCGCCGGCGCAGCGGAACGTCGCACTTGATCCGGCGCAGTACTTCGCTCCTGCTGAAGCCGAGACCTTGCGCGATGAGCCGCTCCGGCCGCACCGGCACCGGATCCTCGAAGAGGACCTGCACCCGGACCGGCCAGCCTTCGTCGAGCCGTGCCGGCGGAGCGTCCAGCCGCCAGGCCCCCGTCCAGTCGAGGGCGAAGCGGTTGCGCCGGGCGATCAGCGGATCCAGCAGCCTGGACGCCACCAGTTCCGGATCGTTGACGCGGTAGCCGTGGAGCTCGGCCGGGTCGAACGATGCGACCGGCGTTCGCTCGCGCACGGTGAGCTTGCCCGTCCGGTCGCAGGACACGCAGCGGACGAGCAGCCACACGTCCAGCAGCTTGCCGTTGGCGTTGACGCGGAACCTGCCCTCGCCGGTGGTGGCCGACTCCGACGGGCAGCCCGCGCACCGCAACGACAGCAGGGGCAGCCTGGTCCGGCGAACGACCCAGGGCAGCGCGGTATGAGGTTGTGAAGACATGAACTCTCTGGACCTGACACGAGGCCGATTGCGCGCGGCCTCAAACGCCGTACGACCGGGCGCGCACGGGCAGCCCGGCAGAGCCGACGGAGGGGTCGGCTTCAAGAAGAGCGGAAGAAGGTGTCAGGTCTGAAGAGCAGGCGGGGTCACGCGGTTCTGTCCTCTGTCCTCACAGCGATGGGAACGCAGGCAACCTACGGGAACGCGGCGGGAAGGCTCAAACGGTTTTCCGGCCGGAGAGCGAGACCCGCCGGCCTGGGGTGCGAGGTCGACTCACGAGAGCGGCAGGACCGGCCGGACGGAGTAGGTGTCGGTCAAGTCCTTGTCCTCGGGGCCGTAGACGAACTCCGCCATGCTCGGGTTGCGGTTCGCGGTGGCGAGGGGCAGCCAGCCGAGCAGGTGGCCGTAGCCGCCCCAGATGGACTCGCCGCCGTCTCCGCCGTGAACGGCGGTGCGGTCGGTGCTCAGCTCGGCGCGGTAGGTGTCGTAGGCGATGCGCAGGCCGAACGCGTTGGGGTGCTCGTGCGGCCCGCCGTCGGGATCGTCGGGCATGCGGTCGAGGGGGCAGTGGTCCCCCCAGCGGAACAGGGTGGTCGCGCCGGCGCCGCAGGCGTGCTCCCACTCGTCCGGGCTCGGCATCCGCAGGCCGCGCTCGGCGAGGACGGCGGGCACGTCGGCGGGCGACTCGTCCAGGATCTCGTCCTTGATGGCCATGAGGACGGTGGGCACGGTCGCCGTCCTGGGCGGGCTGAGCACGCGGGCGAGATGGGCGCGCAGATCGTCCCCATAGCCGAACCCGCCGGACACGCTCTCCGCGTAGTCGGCTTCCTGCTCGGGCGTCGGCCGCCAGGCGTCCAGGTCCAAGCCGAGCCTGACCGTGCCGCCCGGGATCAGCGCGAACTCCTGCCCGTCCCGCTCGATGAGGACGCGGTGGAACCCGCCCCCGAGGTGCTCGATCATCTCGACGCGGGACACCCGTCCCGCCGCCTGACCTGCCGCTTCCCGCGCGATCTGTCGTACTGCGGCCGCGTCGGCGGCCCGCCACCGGTCGAGGCTGAGTTCCGCGAGAGACATGGCGCAGAGTGTCGCATGTCGGGCCGACAGAACCCGTCGGGCAGGGCGGACCCGGCCGACAGGTGCGGCCGGGGCGCTACTCGTGGACGGTGGCGAGGTCGGCGATGCCGGAGATGGTCAGGACGGGCATCAGGAGGGGGCCGGCGATCAGCTCCAGGCGGTCGGCGTGCGGGAACAGCACGCTCAGGCCCGCGCTGTCGAGGTACTCGACGCCGGTGAGGTCGAGGACGAGGGGGCCGGTCGTGCCGTCGAGGGCGGCGGCCAGTTCGCCGGTGTTGCTCATGTCGATCTCGCCGACCGCGGTCAGCAGGGTCGTGCCGTCCGGCCTCCGGCCGGGCGTGAGGGTCAGGGGCGTGGTCATCAGGCGATCCTCGTGTGCAGGTCGACGGTGGTGCCGGACGGGCCGGGGGTGACGGTGACCTGCTGCATCAGGGCGCGCATCAGCCCCATGCCGCGGCCGCGGTGGGTGTTGAGTTCGGGTTGCGGTGTCTTCCAGCGTCCGGAGTCGGCGATCGTCAGGTGCAGGTTGTCGACGAAGGCCACGGCGCGGAAGTGGACGGCGTCGCCGGGGGCGTCGCGGTGGCCGTGCTCGATGGCGTTGGCGCAGGCCTCGCCCGCGGCGACCAGGATGTTCTGCACGGTGCCCGGCGGCAGGTCGCACTGGGCGAGCCAGCCGCGCAGCGCCTTGCGGACGGGGGCGAGCTGCGCCGACTCGGCGGGGAAGGACATCTCCAGCGGGGCCGGGTGGCGGTACAGCAGCAGGGCGACGTCGTCGTCGTAGCCGTCGGCGGGCGCCAGCCGGGCCATCACGTCGGTGGCGAGCTCGTCGACCGCCGTGTTCCGGCCGTCCTGGAGGGCTTCGCCGGCCTGGTCGATGCCCGCGCTGAGCGGGCGGCGGCGGCGCTCGACGAGCCCGTCGGTGTACAGCAGCAGGGTGGAGCGGGCCGGGATGGAGCAGGTCCCCTCGGGGCGCGTCCTGCCGGGGCGGACGGCCAGCGGCAGGGAGCGGCCGTCCTGAAGGAGGCGCGTGGTGCCGTCGGGATGGACGAGGATGCCGGGCGGGTGGCCGGCGCTGGAGTAGGTCAGCTCCCCTGTCTCGGGGCTGAGGACGGCGCAGAAGACGGTGGTGCAGGCCGCGCCGGGGACCCCGGCGGCGAACTGGTCCAGGGCCATCAGCGTCTGGGCGGGGCTGGCGTCCTGCAGCAGCAGGGCCCGGCAGGCGCTGCGCAGCTGCCCCATGACGCTGGCGGCCTCCAGGCCGCGGCCGACGCAGTCGCCGACCACGATGCCGATCCGGCCGTCGGGCAGGGTGACGGTGTCGTACCAGTCGCCGCCGACCTCCAGCGGCTGGGTGGCGGGCTCGTAGCGGACGGCGAACCCGTCGGGCAGGTGGGAGGGGCCGAGGATGGCGCGCTGCAGGGCGATGGCGGTCTCGCGCTGCTGGTCGATCTGGTGGGCGCGGGCCAGCCCCTGCGCGAGGTGGCCGGCCAGCAGCGACAGCAGCAACTGGTCCTCGTTGCTGAAGGGGCGCCGCTCGCCCAGGTCGATCCACAGGGCGAGCGGGCCCTCGGGGTGCTCCAGCAGGATGCCGGCGCCGTCGCGGTCGGCGACCGTGGTGAGCGTCGGCTGCCGGCGCAGCGCCTCCAGCGCCGCCCGCCGGTCGGCGGGCAGCTCCCGCCAGGTGAGCGGGGGATCGGTGGCGGTGAGGGACGGTTCGTCGCCGTGGTCGAAGACGGCGGCCCCGACGTACCGGGCCCGCCACAGCTTCTTCAGCTCCGCCAGGGCCCCGTCCAGCGCCTCGGGCAGGCTGGTGGCCCGCGCCAGGCACGTGCCCAGGGCGGCGAGCGCGCTCTCGCGCTGGATGGCGTAGTGCTCGGCGGTCACGTCGCGGAAGGTGCCGACGATCACGGTGCGGCCGGTGTCGGGGTCCTGGACCTGGTTGAAGGCGGCGCTGACCCACACCTGGTGCCCGTCGCGGTGCACGACGGGGATGGTGTAGGTGCCCCGGCTCCGGTCCAGGAGTTGGGCGAAGGCGTCGGCGACCAGCCGGTGGGCCTCGGGATCGGTGGCGGCGTCCGGCCACCAGGGGTGGACCGCCGGGTAGGGCAGTCCCTCCGGACCGAAGCCGAGGATGTCGGTGAACGCCGTGTTGATCTCGACGACCGCGCCGTCCTCGTCGCAGACGAAGAACCCCTCCTGCAAGGAGTCGACCAGCGCGGTGCGCCAGCGGGCGTGGTGGCCGCGCAACCGCGCCAGCTCGATGTTCGCCCGCACGCGGGCGAGGAGCTCGGCCGCCGCGAACGGCTTGACGAGGTAGTCGTCCGCGCCGGCCTGCAGGCCCTCGATGGACGCCTCCTGCCCCGCGCGGGCCGACAGCAGCAGTACCGGCACCGAGGCGGTCCGCGGGTCCGTCCTGAGCGCGCTCACCAGGGCGAGCCCGTCCAGGCCGGGCATCATGACATCGCTGACCACGAGGTCGGGCGAGTCGCCGCGGACGGCCTCCAGGGCCTGCAGCCCGTCCTCGACGGTCCGGACCTCGTAACCGGCGCTGCTCAGCAGGCGGGCCAGGTACTCGCGCATGTCGGCGTTGTCGTCGGCGACGAGCACCCGTGCCGCGAGCCCGGAGGCGGCCAGGGCGTCCACGCTCGGGTCCGTGCCCTCCCTGACCTCGGCGGGGGCCGCGGCGGCCTGCTCGCCCGGCAGCCAGCGCAGGGCTTCCTGCACGAAGGGGTCGGCGGAGGTGACGGCCACGTCCGCGGCCGCTTCGGTGCGGACGGCGTCGGCGGGCAGATGGGCGGAGCCGAACGGCAGGCGGATGGTGAAGCGGGTGCCCCGCCCCTCGGTGGAGGTGGCGGTGATGGTGCCGCCGTGCAGGCCGACCAGCTCCTTCACCAGGGCGAGGCCGATGCCGCTGCCCTCGTTGGAGCGCGAGCGGGCGTTCTCGATGCGGTGGAACCGCTCGAACAGCCTGGGCATCTCCTCGGCGGCCACGCCGATGCCGGTGTCCTCCACCGTCACCACGGCCTGTCCCTCCAGGACGCGCGTGGTGACGCGGATCGAGCCGTCGAAGGTGAACTTCAGGGCGTTGCTGAGGAGGTTGAGGAGCACCTTCTCCCACATGCTCCGGTCGATGTGGACCGGCTCGGGCAGCGGCGCGCAGTCGACCTGGAAGTCCAGCCCGGCCCGGTCGACGGCGGAGCGGAAGACGCTGGCCAGCTCGGCGGTGACCGCGGCCAGGTCGACCGGTTCGTAAACCGCCCGCATCCGGCCCGCCTCGATGCGGGAGAAGTCCAGCAGGGTGTTGACGAGCTTGCCCAGCCGCAGCCCGTTGCGGTGGACGACCTCCAGCTCCTCGCGCACGCGCGGGTCGGCGTCGGCGAGCCTTTCCTGAAGCTCCCGCACCGGCCCCATGATCAGCGTGAGCGGGGTGCGGAACTCGTGGCTGACGTTGGAGAAGAACGTCGTCTTCGCCCTGTCCAGCTCGGCCAGCTCCTCGGCCCGGCGCTGCTGGGCCTGGTAGCTGCGCGCGCTGGCGATGCCGGTGGCCACGTGTCCGGCGACCAGCTCCACGAAGCCCCGGTACCCCTCGTCCAGGGCGCGGTAGCGGTTCAGACCGGCCACCATGAACCCGTACGGGGCGCCGCCCTTCTGCAGCAGGGGCACCACCAGCGCCTGGGCGGGCGGGTGTTCCCACACGCCGGGCGGCAGATCCGCGAACACGCCGCCGTCGAGGGGGACCAGGACCGACTCTTCGCGGGCCGGGACGGCCATCGGCCACGGCTGCTCGGAGCCGGCCGGCAGGGTCTCCACCGCGGCCGGGTGGCCTGCGGGGACGCCGGTGGCGGAGGCGAGGCGGGCGCCGCCGTCGTCCTGGAACAGGTAGGTCAGCGTGAACGGCAGGTCGTGCGGGTTGCGGTCGAGCTGCTCGCCGGTGAAGTCGAGCATCTCCTGCTCGGTGCGCACCACGCTGGGATCGGACCCGAGGTCGCGCAGGGTCGCCATCCGGCGTTCGCCGATGACCCGCTCGGTCTCCTCGCTGACCACGCAGAGCATGCCGACCACGTGCCCGGCGTCGTCGCGCAGGGGGCTGTAGGAGAAGGTGTGGTAGCTCTCCTCGGCGTAGCCCGAGCGCTCCACGAACAGCAGCAGGGCCTCGTCCCAGGTGGCCTGCCCCGTGTTCAGGACGGCGTCGATGCGGGGGCCGATGTCGCCCCAGATCTCCGCCCACACCTCGTCCGCAGGCCGCCCCAGCGCCCACGGGTACTTCTGGCCGAGCGTGTCGCGCCGGTAGGCGTCGTTGCAGAAGAACGTGAGCTCCGGGCCCCAGGCCATCCACATCGAGAACTTCGACGACAGCAGGATGCTCACGGCCGTCCGCAGGCTCTGCGGCCAGGTCCCGGGTTCACCGAGGGGGGTCGCCGACCAGTCCACCCGGGCCAGGTCCCTGCCGATGCTCTCGTCGGCGGTGAACACGTCGGCCCCGGCCACCGGCGGCAGGGAGGCTCCGCCGTCCCCCGAACGCGTCACTGGACACTCCTTCGTTCACCTCGGACCTTCCGCGGAGCGTCGGCCGCTCCGGGGTGCCGCTCGGCGGCGCGCGCCGAGGACCACACGACCGTACGCGGCACAGGTCCACCCAGAGGCCACGACAAGGATCATCGGCGCATTCCGTAGGATAAGCCAGCCGGCCCGCCAGGCCGGCGGCATGTCGGTCGGCGGTGGGCGGGAGACAACATGACGGTGACGGAGCGTCCCTTCCGCCACGGCACGGAAACCGCGGGGGCCGACGAGTCGCGGCGCCTCGCCGCGGTGCGCCGCTACCAGGTCCTGGACACGCCGCCCGACGGCGCGCTCGACAAGATCGCGTCCCTGGCCGCCCGCGTCTTCGACGCGCCCATGGCCACGGTGTCCATCGTGGACGGCGACCGCGTGTGGTTCAAGGCCGCCCACGGCCTGCGGGGCATCGAGCAGACCGGCCGCGAGCCGGGCCTGTGCGCCTCGGCGATCCTCCAGGACGAGCCGTACGTCGTCGCCGACGCCCGCGCCGACCCGCGCGCCGCCGCGCACCCCTTCGTCCGCGGCGACCTGGGCGTGCGCTTCTACGCCGCCGCGGCCATCACCACCGCCGACGGGTACGCCCTGGGCACCGTCGACGTCCTCGACACCCGCCCCCGCCGCCCCACCGCCGACCAGCTCCAGGCGCTGCGGGAACTGGCCGCCCTCGTCATGGACGAGCTCGAAACGCGCCTGTCCGCCCTGCGCGTCGTGGCCGCCGAACGCCGGCGGCGCGCCGACGCCGAGCGCCTGGCCCGCGCCCTGCAGCGGACCCTGCTGCCCCCGGCCCTGCCCTCGGTGCCCGGCCTGGAGGCGGCCGCCGCCTACCATCCCGCCTCCTCCGACGAGGTGGGCGGCGACTTCTACGACCTGTTCCCCCTCGACGACGGCCGGTGGGCGTTCTTCCTCGGCGACGTGTGCGGCAAGGGCGCCGAGGCCGCCGCCCTGACCTCGCTCACCCGCTACACCCTGCGCGCCGCCGCCATCTACGATCCCGATCCCCGCACCGCCCTGGCCAACCTCGACACCGTCCTCAAGGGCGAGTACCAGGGCGACGCGCCCCGCTTCTGCACCGCCGTGTTCGGCGTCCTCGGCACCGCCCCGGACGGCTCGTTCGACATCACCCTGGCCGGCGGCGGCCACCCTCCGGCGCTGGCGCTGCGGGCGGACGGCTCCGTGGAGATGATCTCCACCACCGGCGGTCAGCTCATCGGTCTGCTGCCCGCCCCCCACTTCGTCGAGACCACCACCCGCCTCGCTCCGGGCGACGCCCTGCTGCTGTACACCGACGGCCTCACCGAAGCCCGCACCGCCGGCGACGACATGCTCGGCGAGGACGGGCTGGCCCGCTACCTGGCCGCCCGCGCCGCCGACGCCACCCGGGGAGCCGACGGCCTGCTCGCCACCGTGCACGAACTGTTCATCGAACTGAGGAAGGGAATCAGCGACGACACCGCGTTGCTCGCTCTTTCCGTCCCGACGGCCGGCGTCCCCGCGCCATAGAGGAGAAAAGGTGACCAACCGCACCCTGACCGTCGTCTCACGGGCCCACCCCTCGGGCGCCGCCGTGGTGGCCGTGAGCGGCGAGCTCGACCACCACACCGCGCCCGAACTCACCCGTGCCATCGAGAAGGCGCCCTTCGCCGCCCGAACGCCGGTGATCATCGATCTGACCGATCTCGCCTACTGCGACTCCACCGGCATCACCGTGCTCGTCACCGCCTACAAGCGCGCCCAGCAGACCGGCGCGCACCTGGTCCTCGCCGGGCTGAACGCCGACCTGACACGCGTCTTCCACATCGTCGGCCTGGACCAGATCTTCAACTTCCAGCCCACCGTCGACGACGCGATCGAGGCGTTGCCTCCGGTCGAGTCCTGAACCGCGCCGCGCTCGGCGCGGCGGCATGGGGGCGGAGGGCGTTGTCCGCGCCCACCCGCACAGGCGCCGCTCCCGATCGGCCGCGCCCGTCGCGGGGCGAGGCGCCTTACAGCTCGAACTCGGCCGGGGACAGGCCCACGGCATGGCAGGCTTCGCGCACGACGGCCTTCTCGTCGTCGTCGAAGTGGCCGTCGGCGCCGCCGATGATGATGCCGATCTGGACGACCGCGCGGGCCTCGGCGGGCTTCTTGGCGACCTTGCCGATGTCCTGCAGGACGCCGACCTTGCCGAAGGCGAAGTCGGCGGTGAGCTTGTCGACGTAGGCGTTGAAGCGGCGCTGCAGGTCGTCGGCGGGGAAGTTGCCCAGCACCTCGTTGGAGGCGATGAGCGAGGCGGTGCGCTGCCGCTCGGCCGGGTCGACGGTGCCGTCGGCGGCGGCGACCAGCGCGCACATCGCCATGCTCGCGTCCCGGAACGCGCCGCTCTTCAGTTCGTTCTTCTTGGCCATCAGCTGGGTCTGCATGGTCTGGGCGGACTCACGGAAGCGGTCCCGAAAAGCCATCGTGTCTCTCCTTCGCGCACTCGGCCGGTTCGACTCTAACTCACCTGCTACAAATGTAGTAACAGGGGTGGCGGGCCTGCCCCGAACGATCGGGCGCACCGGGCCGGCCGCCGAGACGGGACGGCCGGCCCGCGGGTTCTCAGCCGCCGACCCCGAAGTCGGCGGCGATGCCGGCCAGGCCCGAGGCGTAGCCCTGGCCGATGGCGCGGAACTTCCACTCGGTGCCGTTGCGGTACAGCTCGCCGAAGACCATGGCGGTCTCGGTGGAGGCGTCCTCCGACAGGTCGTAGCGGGCCAGCTCGGTCCCGGTGTCCAGGTCGACGACGCGGATGAAGGCGTTGCGGACCTGGCCGAAGTTCTGGCCGCGCTTGTCGCCCTCGTAGATGGAGACCGGGAACACGACCCGGGCTGCCTCGGCCGGGACGAGGGAGAGGATCACCTTGATCTGCTCGTCGTCGCCCTCGCCCTCCCCGGTGAGGTTGTCGCCGGTGTGCTCGACCGCGCCCTCGGGGCTGCGCAGGTTGTTGAAGTAGACGAAGTGCTGCGGCGACAGGACCTTGCCGGACCCGTTCACCAGCAGGGCGCTGGCGTCCAGGTCGAACTCGGCGCCGGTGGTGGTGCGCACGTCCCAGCCCAGGCCGACGATGACGGCGGTCAGTCCGGGAGCCTGCTTGGTGAGTGAGACGTTGCCGCCCTTGGTGAGGCTGACCCCCATGTGCTTCCTCCTGCCTTGGCCGGCGCATCCGGCGCCGCCCGTGGATTGACCGAAATACTACACATGTAATACAAGGGGGAGGGGCCGTGACGGCCTCGACGCGGGTCGCCCTCCGGGGGAGCGGCCTGTGCTGGGGCGTCGTTGCGAAGGACGAACACATGAGGCGAGAGAACGGGCGGCCGGGCGGCCCGTCCGCCGTGCCGATGGGTGCACGAACGGCCGAGATCCAGGCGCGGTACGCCGAGGTGCTGACCGCCGTCCGCGCCGCCGACGAACGGCAGGCCGCCGCCGCGCCCGCTGCGGCCGCCCACAGGCTGGCCGCGTTGGCCGAAGCGGCCGCAGGATCCGCCACCGGCGGCCGCAGGCCGGAGGCGGCCGCGCCGACGCCTCCTCCCTGGACGTGCCCTCGTCGGCCACGGTGGTCTCGGCTTCAGCGCAGGGTCGGCGGGGCCGAGCACATGACCGAGCCTCACCCTCCGAGCGGCGGTGCCCGCGGGCCGCTGTGCGGACGCGGCCGCCCGTCCCAGGGCGCTGTGGTGACCGATCTGCGCGCCGACCCGGACGCGGACGACGAGGTCTGCCGCGGTGCGCTGTGGTTCGCGGCGGGTGACGTGGTGGTGGTGTCGGGACTGCCGGGCAGCGGCAAGAGCACGCTGATCGAGCAGAGCGTGGCCGGGGCGGACGCCCGGGGCGGACCGGTGGCGGTCATCGACTCCCAGCACGTCCGCCGTGCCTGGCAAGAGCGGGTGCCGTCCCGGCTGCCCTATGCGGCCTACCGCCCGCTGGTCCGGATCTGCCACTACGTCCGGTTGGGGCGCGCGCTGGGCTCGACCGGCGGCGTGGTGGTGCACGATTGCGGCGGGCGCGCCTGGGTGCGCCGCTGGGCGGTGCGGCAGGCACGCCGCCGCGATCGGCGGGTGCACCTGCTGCTGCTGGACGTCCCGCCGCCGGTGGCCGCCGAAGGGCAGCGGTCGCGCCGTCGCACGGTGTCCGGGCGGGCCTTCAGGCGGCACCGTCGGGCCACCGCGAAGCTGATCGCCGGTGTGGCCGGCGGAAGGGCGCCGGACGGGTGCGCCTCGGCGGTGCTGCTGGACCGCCGGGCGGCGACCGGCGTGCGCACCATCGGCTTCTTCTGACCGGTCCGAGCGCCGCGCGTGCCGCCGTCACTGGAGTTCGGCGTAGCCCAGCAGGGCGATCGCGGCGAGCAGGACCACGACCACGAGGCGGTTCTTGAACCAGGTGCGCAGGCTGTCGCCCATCCGGCCCCGGAAGGCGAAGTAGTTGGCGCGCGCCTGGGCGGCCCGCTGCGAACGGCGTCCGGCGACGAACACCGCCACGATCACGATCAGCACCACGGGGGTAGAGAGCATCGTTCCTCCGGCGTCCTGCGTCCCGGGCCGGGGAGTTGGCCGGCGGGTGGCGACGGACCCTGCGCCGCCCGAACTATTACACTTGTAGCATATAGCGGGGACGCCGGGAACGACCGATCTCGGCACGGGCCCGCGCCCCGGCCCGGCGTTAGGGTCGGGAAACTCGTCCCGGTCATCCGTCGTTGGGCGAGTGACCCTCCCGACCAGAGAGACTCATGGACCCTCATCCACTCACCGCCCCCCGCCGCCCCGGTGACCCGCGGGCAGGCCATCGTTGATCACCGCGCTCTCCTTACTGCTGGGCGTGGCCGTCGTCCTGGCGATCACCGCGCTGACCGGCTACTTCGTCGCCCAGGAATTCGCCTACATGGCCGTGGACCGGTCCCGGCTGAACGTGGCGGCCGACGGCGGGGACGGCGCCGCCCGCCGCGCGCTGACGGTCACGCGCCGCACCTCGTTCATGCTGTCGGGCGCCCAACTCGGCATCACCGTCACCGGCCTGCTGGTCGGCTACGTCGCCGAACCGCTGATCGGCCGCGCCTTCGGCGACATCCTGGGCGGCGCCGGCCTGCCCGAGGGCACCGGCGTGGCGATCGGCACCGTGCTGGCGCTGGCGCTGTCCACGCTGGTGCAGATGCTTTTCGGCGAGCTGTTCCCCAAGAACCTGGCGATCGCCCGGCCCGAGCCGGTGGCCCGGCGGCTGTCGCGGTCCACGCTGGTGTACCTGAAGGTGTTCGGCTGGCTGATCTGGGTGTTCGACCAGTCGTCGAACCTGCTGCTGCGGCTGCTGCGCATCGAGCCGGTGCACGACGTGGAGCACTCGGCCACCGCCAAGGACCTGGCGCACATCGTGGCCGACTCGCGGCGCAGCGGCGACCTGCCGCCGGACCTGTCGATGCTGCTGGACCGCATCCTGGACTTCCCGAGCCGCGACGTGGAGCACGCCATGATCCCGCGTTCGCGCGTCGGCACCGTCGACGACACCGACGCCATCGGCGCGGTCAGGGTGGAGATGAGCCGCGGCCACTCCCGCTACCCGGTGCTGGACGCGCAGGAGAACGTGGTCGGCGTGGTGCACCTGGACGACGTGCTGACCGCCGCCGACGCCTCCCGCCCCGTGTCGTCGATCATGCGTCCGGCCACGATGGTGCCGACGCTGATGACGCTGCCGTCCGCGCTGAACCGGCTGGCCGACGACCGCAACCAGCTCGCCTGCGTCATCGACGAGTTCGGCGGCTTCGCCGGCGTGGTGACGCTGGAGGACCTGGCCGAGGAGCTGGTGGGCGAGATCACCGACGAGCACGACGCCGAGCGGGACGGCCCGTCGGTGGTGGCGGCCGGGGACTCCTGGATCATCCCCGGCGGCTTCCACCTGGACGAGGTGGAGCGCACCATCGACCACCGGCTGCCCGCCGGCGACTACGAGACCCTCGCCGGGCTGGTGATCGCCGCCTACGGGGCGCTGCCCGAGCCCGGCACGGCCCTGGACATCAGGCTGCCGGCCGACCCGGCCGACCTGGCGCACGCCGACGATCCACCGGTCCGGTCCCTGCGGGCGGAGGTGCTGGAGGTCGACAACCACGTCCCGGCCTCGGTCCGCCTCCGCGTCGTCACGGCCGATCCGGCCACCGCCGAGCAGGAGGCCGAGCGATGAGCGATCCGTGGATCGTGCTGGCCGTCACCGTCGCGATCATCGCGGCGAGCGCGTTCTTCGTCGCGGTCGAGTTCGCCCTCATCGCCGCCAAGCGGCACCGCCTGGAGGACGCCGCCCCCACCAGCCGCTCGGCCCGCGCCGCACTGCGCAGCGCCTCGGAGCTGACGGTGCTGCTCGCCGGGGCCCAGCTCGGCATCACCGTCTGCACGCTGGCCCTGGGCGCGATCACCAAACCCGCGGTGCACCACTGGCTCACCCCCGCGCTCGCGTCCTGGGGCGCGCCGGCGTGGCTGGCCGACGCCGCCGGGTTCGTGCTGGCACTGGTCATCGTGACGTTCCTGCACCTGGTGATCGGCGAGATGGCGCCCAAGTCCTGGGCCATCGCCCACCCCGAAAAGTCGGCCACGCTGCTGGCCCTGCCGATGCGCGGCTTCATGTGGCTGACCCGGCCACTGCTGCGCGCCCTGAACCAGGCCGCCAACTGGTGCCTGCGCAAGGTGGGGGTGGAAGCCACCGACCAGGTCGCCTCCGGCCAGGACCCCGAGGCGCTGCGGCACCTGGTCGAGCACTCGGCCAATGTGGGCGCGCTGGAAGCCCGCTACTCCGCGCAGCTGTCGGAGGCGCTGGACCTGCAGACGCTGCGGATCGGCGACCTGGTGCGGCCCGGCTCCGAGCCGACCGCCGTCCCGCCGGGCGCCACCGTGGCCGACGTCCAGCGCGCCGGTCACGCCTCGGGCCACCTGCGCATCCTGGTGACCGGCCCCGGCACCCGCTGGCAGGTCGTGCACGTGCGCGACACCCTCACCGAGTCCGAGACCGCGGGCATCGCCCATCTCGCCCGGCCGGTCTACCGCATGGAGGCCGACACCGCGGTCTACACCGCGCTCACCCGGATGCGCGAGACCAGCAACCAGCTCGCCCTGGTCACCAAGGGCGACACCGTGCTGGGCGTGGTCACCATCAGCGACGTCCTGCGCCGCCTGTTCCCCCGCCCGCAGGACGAGCCCGCCCCGGCGGCCCTCTGACAGGCGTGCCGGGCGGCCGTCGCGCCGCCCCCTCGCCGCCTTCGGCCCGGACGATGGTCCGGGCCGAAGGCGAGCGGGTCAGTCCTCGTCGTCTTCGAAGATCTCCTCGACGACCTCTTCGGCGACCATGCCGCCGACCACTCCGACCGCGACGCCCGCCGCGGCCCCGGCGGCCACCGTGCCCCAGCCGGGGCCGCGCCGTCCGTGCTCGCCGTGGTGGCCGTGGCCGTCATGGTGCCCGTACCCGTGCCCGGCGACATGGCCATGATCGACGCGGTGACCCGCGCCGTACCCCGAGGCGTGCGGGCCGCCGGTCAGGGCGTCCAGCCACGCGGTCAGTTCGGACGCCCAGTCCAGCGCCCGCGCCTGCTCGTGCCCGGCCTGCAGCCGGAAGATCTGGTCGGAGGAGCCGAACAGGCCCGAGCGCTTGTCGGCCTCCAGCACGATCGCCAACCCGGCCGGGTCGGCGACGAAGGTCAGCTCGACCTCGCCGATCCGGTCGCCGTAGGCGGGCGGCGGGTAGAACTCGATCTCCTGGTAGAAGGGCAGGCGCTGGGCGGCGCCGTACAGGTGCCCGTGCTCCAGGTCGGCGCCCTTGAACACGAACCCGGCCCGCTCGAACCCGGCCAGCACGTGCTCCTGGGAGGGCAGCGGCTCCACCGCCACCGGGTCCAGGTCGCCCTTGTCGACGGCCTTGGCGACCGCCAGCTCGGTGCGCACGCCCATCGCCATCCCGTGCAGCGGCATCCCGTACAGCTGGGTGATCGGCGTCTCCCACGGCACCGGCAGCTCGAAGCCGATCACCGTGTCGGCCTTGGCGGCCAGCCGGAACGGTCCGGACACGTCGACGCGGTGGAACTCCACCGCGCCCGAGGACTCGCCCTCGTCGTGCTCGGTCTCGACCCGGGTGACCAGGCCGAGGGTCACCCGCTGGACGTCGACCCCGTAGTCGGCGGCGGTGATGCGCACCTCGCCGGACAGCGTCTCGCCGGGGCGGCACTGCGACACCGCCAGCACGGTGTCGACCTTCGGGCCGCCCACACCGAGCGCCCCCATCATCTTCTTGAAGACCACGATGCCTTCCCTCTGTGCACCCTTGCCGGGTCCGGCGCCGCCGGGATGCGGCGCGGACGAACGCGCGCCATATTATTACACTTGTAGTTTCTGGCGGGGTGCGCACGCTCGACGACGCCCGGACCGTCGGCGGAACCGAAGGCGGATCGAGACCGAACTCCAGGGGCGGGCGCGGCTACGCCGCCGTGGAACGTCCGGCGGCCCGACAGCGAGGAGGTGGCGCGCGGGCCGGCTCTACCTGTACCGGCCGGCCGTGGACGAGTCCCGGCTGGTGGCCGACCGGATGCACGACCACCTGCGTCATGCAAGTCCCGATCCGCCCGATGGGCGGTCCTCGAAGGCGTCCCATCCGTGGCCGAAGTACCGGCCAGGCCCGAGCAGGGCCTCAGCGGGCGCGCAGTGATGTCATGCCGCGCCGACGAGAGTCCACCACTGCACGGGCTGCTCGCCGTCCCAGATCTCGACGCGCACGTCGCCCAGGCTCCGGGGCCGGGCGGCGGGCGCGACCGGACCGTTTCAGGCGCGCTCACGCTCGGCCCGCCGCCGCATCAGCTCCTCGACCGCGCTCGGCAGGGTCGTCTCGAAGTCGATCAGCTTCGCCCATGTCGGGGTCACCACGATCCGGACCATGCCGTCGTAGAGCGAGCGGACCTCGGCCTCCCACTCGACGCGCTGCTCGGGCGTCATCTCGTACGAGCCGTTCATCCGGAGGTACTCCTCCGGGATGCCGTCCACGACGTCCAACTCGGCCCGGCCGCGGATCAGCAGGATCTTCGGCGGGTGCACCTCGGTGTCGATCGTCAGGGCGACCATCGGGTTCGCGCGCAGGGCCGGGAGCTTCGGGGCGTTCTTCGTGGTGCACATGACGACCTCGGACCCGTTCCAGGTGAAGGCGATCGGGACGTTCCGGGGCGTGCCGTCCTTGGCCACGTACGCCAGCCGGGTCACGTCGCGCGCCAACAGCTCCCGGCTGATCGGCCGGTCCAGGACCTCGGTGATCTCGTTCGCTCGCACAGCGTCCCTCCAGGGTCGTCGTCGTGATCCGCCCCGGGGACGGAGCCGGCGGAGCGTTCTCGACATCCGCCGGCCCCGTGTTCCCGTCTTTTCCGATGCTGCGGATGCACTGTTCGTGCGAGTCCTGGCTTCACCAGGAAGGGCGCCGGGGCCTGGACGCTGTGGGCGTCCGCGCGGGTCGGCCGGGCTGGGGTCGTTACTGGGTCTCGCGGATGAGGGTGGCGGTCTGGCCGGAGAAGCGCACGGTGACGTTGTGCGGGGCGGCCTTGGCCCAGTCGTCGATGCCGTCGACCGAGCACTTGCTGGCGTCGGGCGGGGTGCTGCCGTCGGGGCAGGTGCTGCCGGCGACGTACAGGACGGTGTCGTCGGAGGTGAAGAAGACGACGTCGCCGACGGCGAACTTGCCCGGCGCCACGTAGCGCAGCCGTCCCCACTTGGACTTGATCTGCCGGTCGCCCTGGGCGGCGGCCGGAGCGGCCCGGCCGGCCGGGGCGTTCGCGGCGGTGGGGGAGGAGGTGTTGCCCGGAGTGGCGGTGCCGCTCGGGGCGGAGGCGGAGGCGCTGGGGGAGGAGGACTGCGGCGCCGCTGCGGTCCCGCCACCGTTGTCGCCGCTGTTGCAGGCGGTCAGGCTGAGGGCCAGCGCGGCGGTCATGCCGGTGATCACGATCTTCCGCATGGGGGGAGCTCCCGTCCTCGGTGCACGATCCTCGTGATCGCGCCGTACGGGATGAGATGCGGGCCCGGCCCGGCGGGGTTGGCGCCCGGCCACGTGATCAATCCGACCCGGCGCACGCCGAACCCACCGCCCGGACGGGACGTCTGGATCTCCAGAAGACAGGGAAAGGTTCACACGGTCCCGGACCTTTTTCGATCTTGTGTGCGCCGGACGGCGGTACGACCACGGCGAGCCGCGGCGGACGAAGGCGGTCGAGTGCCCGCCAGGGCGGCGCCGGTGCGGACCGGCCGGTGAACGGCAGGGGCCTGACCTGCGATGTGCGCTGCGCGAGCCGTCCTTCCGGCGTATCTTTACCGTGAGCACACGGACAATCACCCAAGGACATTCATCGCAGTACCGCGTATCGCGATCTTCCGTGACGTTCCAACCCCGCACGCCACGTCGGATTTCGATCGGCGGCCGACGGCGCCCTGCCCCCGCGCCCGGCCTCGGGGACGTTCCCACCCCGCCGGGTGGATGCGCGGTGTGCCTGGTGGCCGTCGGTCTCCCCACCTTCGATCTCCAGCACCCGGGACCGGTCTTCATGGACGAGTTCACCAGCGGCTCCAGCCCGCTGCGCCTGTCAAGCCGCCACGAGGACGGCGCTTTCATCATCACCGCGATCGGCGACCTGGACTTCGCGACCGCCGCGCAGTTGCTGAACTGCATGGACAGCGTGTTCATCCAGCTCGCCCGGCTCCCTCGCCGGCCATCCGCCGGCCCGGCACGTGGCGGCGACCCCGGCGGCGGCCCCGGTGAGGGCCGCCGGAACAGACGCGCGGCGAGGGGATGGGTGAACGCGGTGGTGATCGATGCGGGCGGGGTGGCCTTCATCGACGCCCGCGGCCTGGGCACTCTGATCACCATCGCCGACGGCGCCCACCGCCGTCGCCTGTCCTTCGTGCTGGCCGCCCCGTCGGCCGCCGTGCGGCGGCTGCTGGCCATCACCGACATGCACCACCGCTTCCTCGCCCTGCCGGCCTGGCCGACCGGCGCCCCCGGCCTGGACCCTCGCCTGGACCTGAGCGGCTCCGGCTGAGCGGCCGCCCGAGCCGTCGTCCAGGTGCACAGTGATCTGGCGCGAGGGTCTGGATCGTGTGGCGTTCGGCTCGGCGTTTCGGCGGCCAGGGCAAACGGACATCAGGAACGAACGGCCGTGGCACAACACGGACATCCTCGGAGGTGACGGCATCGCTTCCGGCCGTCGGGCACCGCGGCTCGCCCGTGGTGGGACCCTGCGCACAGAGCGGCCGGTGCCCGGGGCGTAGTCTGCGGCCATGATCGATGCGCTGTCACCGAATCCGTCGGCAAGCCCCGTACCGCCGAGTCCTGATGACGCTTTCGCGACGCTGCTGGCCGGGAACCGGCGGTTCGTCGCCGGTACGCCCGAGCACCCGAACCAGGACGCCGCACGCCGGACCCAGACCGCGCCGGGCCAGAGCCCGTTCGCGGTGGTGTTCGGATGCTCCGACTCCCGGCTGGCCGCTGAGATCATCTTCGACCGGGGGCTGGGCGACCTGTTCATGGTGCGGACCGCGGGCCACGTCATGGGGACCGAGGTGCTGGGCAGCATCGAGTACGGCGTCAGCGTGCTGGACTGCCCGCTGGTGGTGGTCCTCGGCCATGACTCGTGCGGGGCGATCGCGGCCGCCCGTGACGCGCTGCGCACCGGCACGGCGCCCGGCGGTTTCGTGCGCGACGTCGTCGAACGGGTGACCCCGAGCGTGCTGGCGGCCCGCGCCGCCGGACACGAGGAGCCCGAGGAGATCCTGCACCAGCACATCCGGCACACCGTCGATCTGCTGAAGGAGCGCTCGGTCGTCCTGGCCGAACGGCTGGCCGCCGGCCAGGTCGCGGTGGCGGGCCTGTCCTACCGGCTCGCCGACGGCACCGCGCAGCTGGTCACCGCGCACGGCCTCAAGGCGTCCGGTCTCGACGAGCCGAGCCTCGCGCCCTGACGTCCCGCCGAGCGTGGCGCGTTCAGCGCCGTTCGCCCGAGATGCTTGCACGGGCTCCGCTCGCTGAGCCCGTGCCGTGAGCGGACGGGTAGTCGAGCCCCGGAGCCGCAACGCTCCGGGGCTCGTGGCGTTCCCCGGCAGGGCGTTACGCTTCGACCTTCGCCGGGGCAGAGGGGGCGGCTGGAATGTCGCGGCCGCCCCGACTCCCGACCGCTACGCCGCGTTCAGCGCGACGGTCGGGTGGAGCCGCGACGCCCGCACCGCCGGGTACAGGCCCGCGACCGCGCCGATCAGCACGGTCGCCGCGACCGCCCCGCCGAACGCCCACGGCGGCACCACCGGCGTCCAGCCCTGCACCAGCGCGAAGGCGACCGTGGCGACGCCGCCGAGCACCGCGCCGGTGGCCCCGCCCAGCGCCGACAGCAGCAGCGACTCGGTGAGGAACTGCACCCGGATGTGGCCCCGGGCGGCGCCCAGGGAGCGGCGCAGGCCGATCTCCTGGCGGCGCTCCAGCACCGAGATGACCATGGTGTTGGCCACGCCGACCCCGCCGACCAGCAGCGCCACCGCGCCCAGCCCCAGCATCAGCGAGGTCAGGCCCTGGTCGGCGGCGGCCTTGGCGGCCAGCGCGTCCGACGGACGGCTGATCTTGACCGACTCCGGGCTCTCCGGGTTGACGGTACGGGCGAGCACGCCGCGCACCGCGAGCACCGAGGCGTCCGGCGACCGTTCGTAGACCGTGGTGGGCCGGCCGTCGAAGCGCAGGTGGGCGCGGGCGGCGGGGAAGCCGACCAGGACCGCGCGGTCCAGTTCGGGGATCAGCTCGATCGGCTCCAGCGTGCCCAGCACCGTGAACCACCGGTCACCGACCAGGATCCGGGACGCCGGCGCGGGACGGCCCAGGCGTTCGGCCGCCACCGCGCCGAGCACCGCCGTCGGGTAGCGCTCGGTGGCGGCGTTCAGCCAGGCCCCCGCGCGCACCCGGCCGCCCACCGCGTCCTTCAGCCCCAGCCGGGCGGCCTGGACGGTGACGCCCGCCGCCAGGTCCTTGGGCACGACGTCGGAGCGGCGGACCTCGGTGTTGAGCGCGGCGGTCGCGGTCGCCTGGGTCACCGGACCGATCCGCCGGACCATCGCGTCGGCGTTCTCGGGCAGCTTGGCGGTCGTGCCGTCGGCGCCCTGGCCCGCCTCCACGGTGAGCAGGTTCGTGCCGAGCCGGTCCAAGCGCGCCATCAGGTCGGCCTTGCTGGAGGCGGACAGGCCCACCACCGCCACCATCGTGGTGATGCCGATCGCGATGCCGAGCGCCGACAGCACCACGCGGGCGGGACGGGCGCGCAGGCCGGACGCGCCGGTGCGCAGGACGTCGCGCGCGGACAGGCGCGCGGGCTTCAGGACGGTCACGGGTCGCTCTCCTGGATACGGCCGTCGCGCACCCGGATACGGCGGGGGAGCGAGGCGGCGATCTCGTTGTCGTGGGTGATGACGGCGACCGTGCGGCCCTCGGCGTTGAGCTCGCGGAGCAGGGCCATGACGGCGGCGCCGGAGGCGGTGTCCAGGGCGCCGGTCGGCTCGTCGGCCAGTACCAGGTCGGGTTCGCCGATCACGGCGCGGGCGACCGCCACCCGCTGGCGCTCGCCGCCCGACAGCTGGTGGGGCCGGTGGTCCAGGCGGTGCCCGAGGCCCACCCGTTCCAGGACGGCACGGGCCCTGGCGCGGCGTTCGCGCAGCGGCACGCCGGTGTAGAGCAGCCCGTCGGCCGCGTTGTCGAGCGCGCTCGCTCCCGGCGCCAGGTGGAACCGCTGGAAGACGAACCCGATGTGGCGGGCGCGCAGTGCCGCGAGCCGGGCGTCGCCGAGCGCGCCCACGTCGTGCCCGGCGACGCGGACCGTGCCGGAGCTGGGACGGTCCAGCGTCCCGATCAGATGCAGCAGCGTGGACTTGCCCGAGCCGGACGGTCCGGCGATCGCGACCAGCTCGCCGCGCTCGATCCGCAGGTCGACGCCGTCGAGCGCGGTGACCCCGCCGGGGTGGGACTTGGTGACGCCGACCAGTTCGATCATGCTACTCACCGACCGTCCCGACCCTCATGCCCTCGCGCAGCCCGTCGCCGGTGACCTCGACGCGCCCGTCGGCGTACAGGCCCGGCTCGATCCCGACCGTCCGGACGCGCCCGTTCTCGACGATCTGCAGGCCGTGCCCGCCCTCGCTGAGCGCGACCAGCGCCTCGACCGGGACGGTGAGCACGCCGCGGCGCTCCTCGTTGACCAGCTTGACCTGCACCGATCCCTGCTCGGAGCGGGCCGGGACCGGCAGCGCGACCTCGATCGCGATGGGCGCGTCGCCGCCGTCCCCCTGGCCGTCGGCGGGCGCCGGCGGCCTGGTCACCTTGGTGATGCGGCCCTTGACCGGGCCGTGGCCCGGCAGCTCGACCGTCGCCGGGGCGCCCCTGACGGCCAGGCGCTCGTCGGCCTGCTCCAGTTCCGCCCGGACGATCCGGCGCCCGCCCGAGACCATGAGCACCGGGCGGCCGGGCCCGACGAGGTCGCCGAGCGCCACCTTGGACTCGGCGACGCGCGCGGCGCCCCGGAGAAAGACCACGTCGCCGAGGGCCAGGGCTCCGCTGGGGCGGGTGATGCCGAGCCGGTCCCGCTGCCAGGCCTTCACCGCGGCGGTGGTGCCGTGGTCGAAGGTGTCGTCCACGCGCAGGGTCCTGCCGTAGCCGAGCGCGCTGAGGTTCTGTTCGAGTTGCCGGACGTCGGGGCCGCGCGTGCCCGCGCGCATGGCGCGGAAGGCGGGCACCGGCCCGTACAGCAGGACGACCGGGCGCGCGTCGAGCCCGTAGAGCACGCCGCCCCGCGCCACCTCGCGCCCGCTGACCGGCGCCTTGGTGATGGTGCCGGCCGCTCCGGCGTTGACCGCCCGGCGCCCCGCGTAGTCCAGCTTGCCGGTCACGGTCCTGCTGTCCACCAGGTCGGCGCGGGTGATCTCGGTGGTGGCCGGGGGACCGGTCCGCTCGCCGCGATCAGGGGAGCCGGAGTCCCCGTTGGCGAGGGCCGTGGCGGTGCCGCCCGCCAGGGCCGCGACCGCGGCCCCGGCGGCGGCGACGGTGCGTCGCCTCACTGATAGAGGCCTTCGGGGAGCAGGGAGCGGCACGTCTGGCGCGCCCGCTTGTACTGCGGGGTGTTGCGGCCCACCTTGGGGTTGGTGGGGTTCGGGGTGTCGCCCACCATGATCTGGCCGTTCACCAGCGTGGGATCGGTCATGTCGATCCCCTGCTTCCGCAGGCAGCGCGCGTGCTCGCGCAGCGTCTCCAGGTCCTTGTTCCGGTCGCGCCGGGGCGCCGCCGACTGGGCGGCCTCGTGGAGCCCGTTGCACGCCTTCATGGCGGGGGCGATCTTCGTCCGCTGGTTGCGTTCCATCTCCGCGCGCGAGCCGCTCTGCAGGCGTTCGTAGAGTTCGGAGACCCGCTCTTGGTCCATGTAGCCGTTGGGCGTGGGGTCGGGGAAGCCTGCCATGCCGTGGCGCCGCATGCACTGGGTGTACTTCAGTTGCGCGTCGTAGAACTGGCCGCGCGAGGTCGGCTGGGCCGGTGCGGCCTGGGAGGATGCCGGTCCGCCGCCGGCCGAGGCGATCCGGTCGTCGCCCTTGCCGCCCGAGTCGCCGCCGCATCCGGCCGCCGCGAGCGCGAGGACCGCCGCCATCGCGCCGACCAGTGCGAACCGTGCGCCGCCGCCTGCCGAGCCGCCCGTCATGGAGGCTCCTTCCGTCCGAGGGTCGTGGGAACGCAAGCGAGACTGGCGGGCCGATGTCCGCGGTCCATGATCGGTTCGTCATGGTCGTGTAACAGTGTCCGGACCCGTGCTGAAGTGCGGCGATACTGGGGATCATGCCGCGCGTCCTGCTGATCGAAGACGACCCGTCCGTCCGCGACGGGCTGGCCCTGGCACTGCGCCGGCACGGGCACGCCGTCGAGGCCGCCGCCACCGGCGAGGACGGCCTGGCCGCGCAGCGCGCCCGGCCCGCCGACATCGTCGTGCTGGACCTGATGCTCCCCGGCCTGGACGGCTTCGAGGTCTGCCGCCGCCTGCGCGCGGGCGGGCCGGTGCCGATCGTCATGCTCACCGCGCGCGGCGACGACATCGACGTGGTCGGCGGCCTGGAGGCGGGGGCCGACGACTACGTGGTCAAGCCCGTCCGGGCCCGCGTCCTGGAGGCGCGGCTGCGCGCGGTCCTGCGCCGCGCCGAACCCGCCGCGCCCGGAGCGGACGCGCCCGAGCGCCTGGGGGACCTGGCCATCGACCGGCACGCCCTCACCGTCACCAAGGCGGGCCGGGCGCTGCCGCTCCCGCCGACCGAGCTGCGGCTGCTGCTGGAGCTGTCGGCCTTCCCCGGCCGGGTCCTCAGCCGCCAGCAGCTGCTGGAGTCGGTCTGGGAGCACGACTACCTGGGCGACTCGCGGCTGGTCGACGCCGCCGTGCAGCGGCTCCGCGCCAAGATCGAGGACGTGCCGGCCCGGCCCCGGTACGTGCAGACCGCGCGCGGGTTCGGCTACCGGTTCGGACCGCTGTGAGGGGGCTGCGGGCCCGGCTGGTGGTGGTGTTCGTGCTGGTCGCGTCGGCCGCCGCGCTCGTCGCGTCCGCGCTGGCCTACCGCCAGGCCCGCGACCTGATGCTCGACCGCACCCAGAACGCCGTGCTGTCGGACTTCCGGCAGCAGGTCAGCGGGCTGGCCTTCGAGATCGAGTTCCCGCCCGACCGGCGCACGCTGGAGACCATGGCCCACGGCGTCAAGCTGGCCTTCCGCGAGGCGGGGGTCGCGATCCGCTTCCACGACCTCACCGCCACCTCGCTGCCGGTGGTCGACCGGATCGGGATCCCGGCCGAGCTGCGCAAGGCGGTGCGGGAGGGCCGGTCGCTGCGGTTCCAGCGCGTGGTCCGCCACGGCGAGCCCTGGCTGGTGATGGGCACGCCGGTCACCTTCGACCGCGACCGCGCGCCGTCGGGCCTGGAGGCGTACGCCGTGGTGTCGCTGGCCCGCGAGGACGCCGACTCCGACGCCCTGATCGCGGCCGTGGCGCAGGGCGCGCTGCCGATCCTGGGGCTGTCGGTCGTGCTGGCGCTGCTGGCCGCGCGCGGCGTGCTGCGGCCCGTCCGCGACCTCGGCCGCGCCGCCCGGGGCCTCGCGGCCGGGCGCCTGGACACCCGCCTGCGGCCGCGCGGCTCCGACGAGCTCGCCGACCTGGCCCGCACGTTCAACACGACCGCCGAAGCGCTGGAGAGCACCGTGGCCGAGCTGCGCGAACGCGAGGCGGCGGCGCGGCGCTTCGTGGCCGACGTGTCGCACGAGCTGCGCACCCCGCTCGCCGCGATGGCCGCCGTCAGCGACGTGCTGGACGAGGACGCCGCCGGCCTGCCGCCCGACACGGCCGCCGCCGCCCGCCTGGTCAGCGCGGAGACCGGCAACCTGGCGCGGCTGGTGGACGACCTGATCGAGGTGTCGCGCTTCGACGCGGGCGCCGCCTCGCTCGCGCCCCGGCGGATCGACGTGGCCGACGCCCTGCGCCGGACGCTGCGGTCGCGTTCCTGGTCGGACCGGATCGAGACCGACCTGCCCGAGGGCGTCGACGCCGTGCTCGACCCGCGCCGCCTCGACGTGATCATCGCCAACCTGGCCGGGAACGCCCTGCGCCACGGCGCCCCGCCCGTGCGCCTGCGGCTGCGCGCGGACGAGCACGCACTCGTGGTCGAGGTCTCCGACCACGGCCCGGGCATCCCGCCCGAGGCCCGCCCGCACGTGTTCGACCGCTTCTTCAAGGCCGACGCCGCCCGCACCCGCTCGGACGGCAGCGGCCTCGGCCTCGCCATCGCGCAGGAGAACGCCCGCCTGCACGGCGGCGAGATCACCCTCGTCGACCCACCGGACGGCCGGGGCACGGTGTTCGTGCTCCGCATCCCGCGAAGGACGGTCCCGTGACCAAGACCGGCCTCCTGGCCCTCGCCGCCGCCCTGACGCTGTCCGGCTGCGGGGTGCCCGCCACCGGCGTGGTCGACGCGGGCGAGCCCGCGACCGGCGTCGTCCCGGGCGCCCGCCTCTACTTCATCGCCGACCAGCGGCTCAGGGGAGTCGTGCCCGACCGCCACCGGATCCTCAGCCTCGCCGACGCGATCAAGCTGCTCACGGCGGGCCCGAGCGTGATCACCGATGGCAAGCCCACCGGATCGGCCGCCGGCCAGGACCCGCCGCCCGCGGCCGGGATGCGCAGCCAGCTCGGCTCCGGAATGCGGCTCACCGCGACCGCCCGCCGCAACCGGGTCCTGGTGAACGTCGGGAGCTACGACCCCGAAGCGTTCACGCACCTGTCCACCGGACAGATCGTCTGCACGATGGCCAGCGCGCAGGCGTTCCTGCACGGCGGCAGCCCCGCCGAGATCCCCGTCAGCCTCAAGGGGACCGGCGGGACCGCGGGCCCCTACCGTTGCCCGCAGTTCCTGAGCCGCTGACGCCGCCGACGCCCGGACCGATGGCCTCGCCGTGGGCCCTGCTCGATGGTGCCGACTCCGGCTTCGGAGCCGGCGAGATCGTCCACCCCGCCCCGATCAGTCGGCGCCCGGTTCGGGCCGCGCGTGGACCGCCCGCCGGGACTCGTACCACGTCTCGCCGACCGGCTCGCCCGCCATGTTCCAGCTCCAGGAGACCGTCGGGGTGATGCGCAGGAAGTGGCCGGGCCCCACCATGCCCATCCTCTCCACGGGCCCGTCCGCGTCCCCGTACACCCGGACGCCGCGTGCGACGAACGGATCGAAGGAGACCATGTCGTCCACGACGAGGGCGACCTTGGAACGCCCCTGGCCGACGTTGCGGAACTTGCGGGTGCGCAGGACGGAATCACCCGAGCCCCCCACCCAGAAGCGGCTCCCGTCGAACTCGAAGGCGACCGGGACCACGTCCGGCTGGTCTTCCGCGCCGACGGTGGCGAGCCGGGCGAGCGGCTGGGACCGCAGGAAAGCGATCTCTTCATCGGTGAACGCCATGAGCACCCTTCGGACGGTCCGGATCCACGCCAGGCTAGACGGCCGGTGCTCCCGCCGCCCCGGCTTCGCGGTCACGGTGCCGTGGACCCGGCGTGCCGGTATGGCGCTCATGGTGTGGCGATGCCGACGGTGTCCGCCGCGGCGGCGCCGTTCGTGCTGGTGCCGGACAGGTCGCCCGGCCTGTTCCTGGAGAGGTTGCGGCGGGAGCCGCCGCTTCGGCAAGGGGCACCTGGGCCGGCAGGGGGACTTCGCCTGGATCGGCTGGAGCGGCACGGCCGACG
Source organism: Spirillospora sp. CA-253888 (assembly GCA_050936435.1). Lineage (GTDB taxonomy): Bacteria > Actinomycetota > Actinomycetes > Streptosporangiales > Streptosporangiaceae > Spirillospora. The sequence goes on along the minus strand of JBNJMT010000002.1, from coordinate 763,725 downwards.
AGGGCGAGGACCCGCCGCACTACGGCGTGATCGGCAAGGGGCTCACCGAGCGCGAGCTGCGCTCGGCGGCGGACGCCGTCGACAAGGAGCACCTGCGGATCACCCGGCCCGGACGGCCCGCGGGGCTGCGGCCGTTCGCGGAGACGCCGATGGCCCTCAGCAGCGGCGAAGCCTGGTTCGGGGCCGGGACCACCCGGTTCTGGTCGCCCGCCCCGCGCGCCTGGCTGGTCGTGCGGACGCTGAGCGGCGACACCCGGGTGGAGGCGGCGGCCCGCATCATGACGTTCGGCAGGCCGGTGCGGATCCGGGGGAGCGCCGGCATGGCCGGAGCGGTGGTGCCCCGGATGGGGCGTGGTCGGACGTCGACGCGCGTGTGGCGGGAGGCCGGTGCCATCGTCGCCGTGACCGCGCGTGGGGTGCCGGAGCCCGTCGTGGACGCCGTGGTCGCCGGCCTGCGCCCGGTCCGGGACGAGGGCCTGGCCAGGCTCCGCGCCTCGATCCCCGTCTATCCACCAGAGCGGCTGGCCGAGCCGGGGCAGCGACTGGTCGCCTCGGGCCGCGACGCGCAGGCGATGTGGGCGGTCTTCGCCAAGCCGCTGGGCCGGCCCGGAATGTACATGGTGACCGGGCGTGGCCTGAACTCCGAACGCGGTGTGCTCGGCGGTGGGGGTTACAGCGTGGAGGTGCCGCGCCGGGGTGTGCTGTTCGGCGGCGAAGGCGAGGATGGCGGCCGGTTCGTCAGCGGCGCCGCCGGCACGCCCGCGGCGCCCGCAGGGAACATCTTCGCCACCCTCACCCCCCGGTGACACGCTCGGCGGGAGCGGTGGGCACGCGCCCGTCGCGTAGGCACGCCGACAAGGCCCCAGGCAGGGGCTCTCGTTCGGTGCCGCGCCCTGGAACGAGTGGAGGTCAGGGAGCGGGGCGGACGACTTTGAAGCCGAAGTGGTCGGTACCGAGGGCCTTGTAGAGGTCGATCCACATGCGAAGCAGCATTTCCGGGGCGCGGGCGGTGTGGATCGGGCCGAGATCGATGATGTCGCGCCAGCCGAGATCCTGAAGGAGGTGGGCGACGGTCTCCTTCGCTCCGGCATGGTCGCCGCTGGTGAAGACGGTCTGGTCGGTGCTGCCGGCGAGGGCGGGATCGCGCATGAGGGCGGCGGCCATGGTGTTCAGGGTCTTCACGACACGGGCCTCGGGAAGGGCGCGCTGGATCTGCTCGCCGAGGCTGTCGGTGTTGACCGGATCGAGAACGGCGCCGTCGGCGTTCCCGTCGAACGGGCTGGAGATGTCCATCACGATGCTGCCGCCGATGTCGCCGGCCAGGCAGGTGAGGAGTTCGACGCAGAGAGTGCCCGGGAGGGCGTTGACGACGACATCGGCCCCGGCGGCGGCTTCGGCGAAGGTCGCGAGTCGCACGGTGGGGCAGGTGTCGAGCAGTGCCCGCAGCTCAGGTCGGGTGCGGGGGGAGGCGAGGGGATCGCGAGTGCCGATCGTCACCCGGTGTCCCGCGGTGTCGAGGGCGGGGGCGAGGGCGCGCCCGACTTCGCCGGTGCCGAGGATGCCGATTTTCATAGGGACTTCCTGTCGTCGGTGTCGATGGTCGCGCTCGGGATCCCCCGACGCAGAGCGTTGACGATGAGGTCGATGTCCCGCTCGACCGCGTGGAAGAACAGCACCGCAGTGAAGGGCCGGCAGGTGGGGTCGGCGCTTGGCGTAAGGCGTTCCAGGACGTTGATCAGCCGGATGCGCCCGTCGTGGGTGTGCGGGAAGTCGGCCTTGTCCGGCACGGCTGTGTGCCGGGCCAACGCGGTACCAGGCAGGTGCCGCTTGATCCGGTCCGCGGCTCCGGAGCTGTTCGACAGCAGCAGTGGCGGGACGCTCTGCCGCAGGTAACGGTCGGCGAAGGTCTCCGCCGAGGTGAGGCGTAGACGATGCTTGGCGGCCTGCCGCCGGCCGGAGTCGTTCAGCGCGACGGCGGTCGGCTCGTGCGTACGGATGTAGTGGGCCATCAGCTCAGACGGGCAGGGGTCTCCCAACAGAACGGCCACGCTGTCGCGGTCATGAGAGGGGCCAGAGCTCATGCGATCCGTCCTCAGAGAGTGGGGAGGTCGCCGTCATCCGGTGCCAGCGGATAGGCGGCGTCCAGAGCCTTGAGGTCGGCTGACGTCAGGCGAAGGTCGGCTGCGGCCGCGTTGTCGAGCGTGTGGTCGGGGTTGTAGGAGCGCGGCAGCAGCAGGACGGTGTCATGGCGGGACAGCCAGGCGAGGGCGACCTGGGCCGCGCTCACGCCGTGGTGCAGGGCGATGGTTTCCAGAACGGGATTGCCGGGATGCCCGGGCGGCGGAAAGCCGTGAGAGCCCAGCGGGCTGTAGGCGACGGTGGACATGCCCAACTGGACGGCCCGAGGCAGGACTTGGTGTTCGATGCGCCGTTCGGCTAGGTGGTAGAAGACCTGGTTGCAGGTTGCTTCGCCGGAGGGCGAGAGCCTGGCGAGGTGCGCCAGGTCTTTGCCGGAGAAGTTGCTGACGCCCCAGTGGCATATGGCGCCTTCCTGCTGCAGGGACCGGAAGGCGGCGACGCATTCCTCCAGAGATGCGTCGCCGGGCCAGTGCAGAAGGTACAGATCGAGGTGGCCCGTGCCCAAGCGGCGGCAACTGGCGTAGCAGGCGTCCCGAACATCGGCCGCCCGCATGGCGTGGTCGGGGCGGAGCTTGGAGGTAAGGAACACTTCATCGCGGCGCGAGGAAAGGATACGGCCCAGGAGCTCTTCGACCCGTCCCTGGCCGTAATCCTCGGCCGTGTCCAGGTGGGACATCCCGGCATCGATCCCGGTCAGGATCGCGCGGCGGGCCTGCCCGTAATCAGCGTGCTCCAGCTTCCAGGTTCCCTGGCCCAGCACAGGCAGGCGATCGTTCGTCGTGCCGAGTCGCCTGTACCGCACGGCGATCAGCCCCCTTTCGCGGCCGGTGGGGTCGGCTGGGACGGACGGCCCGTGCAGCGCAGAATCCGCAGGACGGTGAGCGCCGCCTGTTCTCCTGAGGTGATCGCACCCTCGATCCACCCCGGATGGGGCTGGAGGGAGTCGGACGCCAGCGCGCATCGCGTGGTGGTCGGCTTCGTACGCGCAGTAGAAGGCTGGCCCGGCCGCCAGTCGCCGTGGAAGGCGCCTTGGGCGAACGGCACTTGGCTCCAGTCGATTTCGACGAAGTCCAGCATGGCACCCGGCTTGCTAAGTCCCGGATGCAGCCGGGCCAGCGCGGCAAGGACGGCGCCCGGTCGCTCCGCGGCGGGGATACGGCCCAATGCCGCGGAGTCCTCGGCCGTGGCGTATGCGGTCAGGACTGCGCACTCGCAGCTTTCTTGGGTGCGAGAAGGGCGCGGGTAGAAGACCTGCCGCAGCAGTGGACCGCCGGCCGATCCGCCGCACGTAATGCCCTCGTCCTCCCAGAAGGGCCGTTGTAGACGCAGGAGGACTTTCCGCGCGGAGGCCGGCGTCTGCTCCGCCGAGCCGTTACCGGTCAGCTTCCGTACGGGTCCATCGAGTTCGAGTTGCGAGAGCAGCCAGGGCGGGATGGCGAGCACCGCCGCGGCAGCGCGGACGTCCACCTCGCCGGCGGCACTCCGGCAGATGGTGTCCACCCCTTGCGACCGCTCGACCAAGCGGACGAGGCGGTGCTCCATCAAGGGAGGGCGATGGAGCAACCCAGCGAGCTGTTCGGGCAACCGGGACAAGCCTCCTTCGATCGTGAAGGCCGGCGTGAACTCGACCGCCAGCTCTTGCAGCGCTACGGCCAGGCTCCGATGCATGGCTTGCAGCCTGGCGGCGCACACCCGCAGGAACTCCTCCAGCCGGGCGGGAAGGTCTCCTTCCGCGCGGAAGGCCGGGAGCACGGGAAGGGGCCTTGAGGGGCGGGCGAGCGCCGCGACGGTGCGCGGGGCCACCGCGTCCAGGAGGATCCTCAGCGTCCGGGCTCCGGCCCGAGGACCGCGTGGCGTCGTCAGGATGTCCGCTGCCGTCCCGACACCACGTGCCGTGGCCAAAAGGCTCCGCGGAGAGGCGAACATCGGCGCGGACGCCACCATCCGCTCTTCCAGGCCGGCCCGTTGAAGCGCGTGCCGCGTGGCCGAATGCTCTTCGAGAACGCGCATGGCGCCCAGCTCACCGACCGCGTGCTCGTGCGGCGAGGGGAAGGCGTGACTGTATATGCGGCCGCCGATCCGGCCGGACGCTTCCACCAGCAGGACGTCGACGCCCTCGTCCTGGAGGCCCAGTGCCGCGGTCAGGCCGCTCATACCCGCCCCCACGACGACGACGTCCGCTTGCACGGGCCTCACCACGGCAGCGATGCGCCCTTGTGGTCGATGAACCGGCCGTCCCGGTCGGTTCCGGGGTCGTTGAGCAACCGGTGGATATCGGCTGCCACGTCGGCTACGGACACCTTCTGGTGCCGGCCGGGATGCGGGTCGGACCAGCTGCGTCCCATGTCCGTGTCGAGCCAGCCCGGATGCAGGCAGATCACCGCGATGCCGTCTTCGGCGAGGTCCAGTGCCAGGGACCGGCTGATCGCGTTGAGCGCCGCCTTCGAGGCGCGGTAGGCGTAGTTGCCGCCGTCCTCGTTCAGCCCCATGCTGCCCATCAGCCCGCTGACGTTCACGATCGTGCGCCCGCTCCCGCGGCGCAGCGCGGGCAGCAGCGCCCGGGCCATCTCCAGAGGTCCCAGAGCGTTGACGGTGAACTCTTCGATCATCGTCTCGCGGCGTACGTCGTCCAGCCCCGCCTGCGGTCCGTCGAACACTCCGGCGGCGTTGACCAGCACGTCTACCGGATCGGCGCCGATCAGCGTGGCCAGGCGCACGATGTGCGCAGGGCGGGAGACATCCAGCTCCACCGGATGCACGCCCTCGCCCGGCGGCGCCGTGCCCGGATCCCGGGCGCCCGCCAGCACCCGCCATCCGGCCTTCGCGAAGTGCTCGCTCACGCCGCGGCCCAGTCCACGGCCCGCGCCGGTGACCACGATCGTTCCGCTGTCCATGCCGTCAGGCCTTCCTCCCGCTCCGTGACCGCGTGCCGTGGTCGGACTTCAGGTGGGCGACCAGCTCCGCGATCGTGATGAGGCTCAGCGCGTGCTGCTCGGCGAAGGCGCGCAGTTCGTTCCGTCGTGCCATGTCTCCGGTGTGCCGCTGGGAGACGACCTCGCCGATGACCCCTACCGGCTCCAGCCCCGCCAGGCGCAGCAGGTCGACCGTCGCTTCGGTGTGCCCCGGCCGCTCCAGCACGCCGCCGTCCCGCGCGCGCAGCGGCAGCACGTGCCCGGGCCGGGTGAAATCCTCGGGACCGGAAGCGGGATCGGCGAGCAGCCGCAGCGTACGGGCCCTGTCCGCGCCTGAGATCCCCGTCGTCACCCCTTCCCGCGCGTCGGCGCTGACACGGTAAGCCGTCCCCTTGGGGTCCTCGTTGTCGTCGACCATTTCCGGCAGGTCGAGCCGCTCGCAGACCGCGCCGGGCATCGGGGCGCACAGATAACCGGAGGTGTAGCGGACCATGAAGTCGAGGACTTCGTCGGTGACCAGAGCCGCGGAGGCCACCAGATCCCCCTCGTTCTCCCTGCCCTCGGCGTCGACTATCACCACCGGCCTGCCATCGGCGAGGTCTGAAAGCGCCCTCTTGATTGCGGAAGGGGTTTCGTAAGATCCATTTTTATCGGCCATTCCCGCCATCTTCCTTCAACCCTTCCTGTGGTCGGTCGGCGATGGGCGTAACCGTACCCGGCCACTCGTGATCTATCCGTTCCGTAGCGGGACGATTCCGTTGGGCGTATATCCCCGGCCTTTGATCAATGTCGCTGGTGCCGGTGGCCCTGAAAGTGAGCTGCGGAGAATCTCAGCCACAAGAGGAGGCTGGGGCGGATGAGACGGTCGGTGTGCGCTGGTGCAGAAGTCGCATGGCTTGGTCGTCGGAGAATCGACGCTCGCTGAATGGTTCGGGAACCGTCCGGCGGGTAGCACAGCAGAACTGTGGCCGAATGATTGGTGAGGTATTTCATGAACGTCACTCAAAAGGTCACTGAAGGGATTCCGCAGGGCTCGCTCATGTGCTGCGTTGTGATCAACGACCAAGGCCGTACGACCACGCCGACCGGTATCCCCGCGCTCAGGGGCAGCACCGACCCGGTCGATATCGCAGAGCACTATCGCCATGCCGGCGCCGAGGTCATGTTCGTGGACGTCTGGGATACCTGGACACACCTGGAACGTCTTCTGCCCGTCGTCGAACGGCTCGCCGCCACCGGCCCGTCCCTGGTCGTCAGCATCGACAACGGAGGTATGCCCTCTGTTGAGCAGGCCCGATCCGTCCTCGCCGCCGGGGCCTTCGCTTTGACCGTCAACACCGTCGCCGTGGACGCTCCCGGGATCGTTCGCTCGGCGGCCGACGCGCTGGGAGGCGAGCATCTGGTCGGCGTGATCAACGTCATCACGACACCCGCGGGCGGCTGGGACGTCCGCGTCGACGGTGGTGAACGTTCCACCGGCAAACACCCTGCGGCCTGGGCCGGAGAACTCGCGAAACTCGGCGTCGGCTCATTGGTCATCAACGACATGGACCACGAACAGCGCGGCGGAGGCTTCAACCTGGCCCTCCTGGAGGCCGTCCTGGAGGCCGTCACCGTCCCCGTGATCTGCGGCGGCGGCAGCCGAGTCCCTGAGGACCTCCCTCCGGCCATCAGTGCCGGAGCGCACTCGGTCCTGGTCCTCACGCAACTGCATGACGGCGGCCACTCTGTCCGGGAGCTTCTCGAAGCTCTCCGCTGACGGGGTCCCAGTAGCAATCGCCGAGAAGTCAACGCTCGGGGGTGCGGTCGGGGCACGGGGTGGCCGGTTCGGGCCGGGGCGACCGCCTCCATCGCCGGGAACGTGCGGGTGCAGAGGTCATCGCTCACGGCGGGACTCGGGGACGTCGAGGTCGTCGGGGGTGAGGTAGTCGCCGGAGCGCAGGTCGCCCGCGCCGCTCGCGAGCGCGACCACTCCGGCAGCGGCCCGTTCGATCGAGGTGAAGCGGCCGGCGGCCCGTTCGGCTCGCAGCCAGTGGCCGATGCGGTCGGTCCATGGCTCGCCGGTGTCGCCGCGGTCGAGATGGGCCTTGGTCATTCCGGTGTCCAGCAGCCCGGGGTGGTAGCTGACGACCGTGACGGCGTAGGGGCGCAGCTCGGCGGCCAGGTTCTCGCCCAGTTTGATGACGGCGGCCTTGCTCACCGAGTAGGCGCTGGCGTGCGGCCAGCGTCCCCGCCCCGCGGCGCTCACCACGTTGATCACCCGGCCGCCGCCGCGGATCATGATCGGTAGCACGGCATGGCACATCCGGGCGGTGCCGTGCAGGTTCACGGTCAGCGCCCGCCACCACTCCTGGTCGTCGGTCTCCCAGAACGGGCCGATCGGTCCGCCGACCCCGGCGTTGTTGATCAGGATGTCGATCCGGCCGTAGGCCTCGACCGCCGCCGCCACGATGCGATCGGGGCCTGCCGGGTCGGAGAGGTCGGCCGGTACGGTGACGGCCGACGACGGCGCGTCCGGCAGAGACCGCCCGGTGAGGACCAACCGGGCTCCCGCATCGGCGAGAGCCGTGCCGAGGACCCGGCCGAACCCGCCTGTGGCACCGGTGAGCACGACCACCGCTTCGTCCAAGGCGCGGCTCATCGCTTGCGGGCCAGGGTGAGGCCGTCAGCGATGGGCAACAGCACGCTGGTGACCCGGTCGTCGGCGCGGACGTGATGGTTGAACGCCCGGATGGCGGCGGCATTGCCCGAACCGTCGGTGTCGGCGCCAGGGTGGGCGGCGTCCCCGCCGTACAGCACGTTGTCGGCGAGCAGTACCCCGCCCGGCCTGACACGCGGCACCAACTGCTCCCAGTAGCCGAGGTAGCCGCGTTTGTCGGCGTCCAGGAAGACCAGGTCCAGTTCGGGAGCCGCCGACAGCATGTCCAGGGTCTGCGCGGCCGGGCCGAGCCGGACGTCGATGCGGTCGGCCACCCCGGCCTCGCGCCAGGCGTCCTGCGCGATCTGGGTCCACTCGGCGGACAGGTCACAGGTCACGATGGTTCCGCCGGGTGCCAGGCCGAGCGCGATGCAGAGGGTCGAGTAGCCGGTGAAGGTTCCGACCTCGACGACCCTGCGGGCGCCGATCAGCGCAGTGAGCAGGGTGAGGAAGGCCCCCTGCTCCGGAGGGATCTGCATCTCTGCTGGGCCGCCGAGAGCCCGGGTACGTTCGATGAGCCGACGCTGCGCGGGGCTGGGCGGCTCGGCCCGCGCCTGTATATAGGCATGGATCTGCGGTGTCATCACCACGGTCTTGAAGCCGTCGCCGGGACCGGAGGAAGTGATCATGGGGTTCCTTGCCGTTGCGAGGAGGCGGGGAACGATCGACAGAACCGGGAGAGAGTCTGCGGCGCCTGGTCGGCGAGCCGGGAGATGGCACGACGGTGCGGGCCGGAGACGATCAGCGGCGACGCCCTGTACGGGTACAGGCCATGGACGGCCAGATCCCACAGGATCTGCGCAACCAGCCGTTGCGTCTGGGTGGCGATTGCGCATCGGCAGACCTCGCCACGCCGGACCGCGAAGAAGCCGTCATAGCTTGTCAGCTCCGCGGGGCTTGGCGGCGTGCCCGGCCGGCGGCCGGTGTCGCGCAGCAGCGACCCGCCGCCGGGGACGAGCCGGTCGGCCACCAACCGGTGTATCCGTCTGTTGGTCCGGAACGCGCGGACCAGCGGGTTCAGGGTCCGGCGCGGGCAGGTGGCGACGACCGCCTGGTAGAGGTCGGGCAGGCCCTGGTGGTCGGGGGCCCATTCGCCGCTGAACGCCGGGTCGTGCGCGCGCATGTCGGCGCGGACACCGGCCTCGTACTGCTCGGGGCCGCAGCTCCCGGAGTACAGCAGCAGCACCGAGTACGCGTCGTAGCCGAGCGCGGCGGCGGCGATCTCGGCCGGGCCGCCGCCGTCGTCGCCGCCGTCCTGCTGTAGGACGGTGCGCAGCCGGGCGGCCAGGCTGCGCCACACCAGGAAGGTCGCCTGGTGGCCGATCAGCCAGCGGTGCCGGACCAATTCCAGACCGGGCTCGGGGAGATCGCCGCACGGGCCTGGCACGAGGGGGCGGCAACTCGCGCAGACCCGCTCGGGATGGCCGGGCGGAGGGAGCCACAGGGCGGCGGTCACGGCGTGTCGGGGGAGTCGGGATCGTCGAGCAGGTCGGCGGCCCGCCGCACTGCCTCGTCGAGCGGCCGGTCCGGGTCGATCGGCGGGATCAGCGCGCGCAGGCGGTCGAGCAGCCGCCGGCAGGCGGGTGCGGTGGGGGCGCGGTCGCTGACGTGCGCGGCCTGCCGGAGCGCGACGGCCAATGAGCCGTGCAGCAGGCGCAGCAGAGCGGCCTGGTCGAGGGCGTTGAGCGCGGCCTGGGTACCGAACGGGACCACGTCCTGGTTGTGCCAGTTGGTCGGGAGGCTCTGCACCGAGGCCGGGTTGGCGGCCCGCCGCATGGTGGCGACCATGGAGGTGGCGGCGAGCTGGACGCCCTGGATCGCATGCTGGCGGCCGGGGTCGGGGGCGAGCATCGGTGGCAGGCCGCCGTTGCGGTGGGGGTCGATCAGCAGGTCGAGTTGCCGTTCGGCGAGGTTGCCGAGCTGCGTGGCGGCGATCGACAGCAGATCGGCGGCGAAGGCGACCGGCTGCCCGAAGAAGTTGCCGCCGTGCACGACGGTGTCGTGTTCGCTGAACAGCAGCGGGTTGTCACTGATCCCGCCCAGATCGTTGCGCACGACTTGCTCGGCGTAGCCGATGGCCGACCCGGCCGCCCCGGTCAGCTGCGGTACGCAGCGGATGCTGTACGGCTCCTGTAGCGCCCGCGTACCGGACGGGACCATGCCGGTGAGCAGCTCACGCAGCATCGCGCCCGCACGTTCCGCGTCGGGGTGTCCGAACGCCGCCAGCAGGGCGGCGTCCAGATGCGCCGAGCCGCAGCCGAGTAGATCGGCCAGCAATGCCGACAGCCGCAGTGCCGCAGAGCACGACCGCGCCAGCCGCCGTACCGCCAGGCCCGCCGCAGCGGTGGTCACCGAGGTGCCGTTGACCAGGGCCAGCGCGTCCCGGCCGTCCAGTTCCAGCGGGGTGAGCCCAGCCCTTTCCAGCGCCTGCGCGGCCGGCAGCCGGGCCCCGCCGAGGTAGGCGTGGCCGTCCCCGCGCAGCGCACGGGCGACGTAGGCCAGCGGAATCAGATCCCCACTGGCGCCGAGCGATCCCAGCGTGGGTACGGCGGGAGCGAAACCGGTCCCCAGGCAGGCCGCCAGCGCCTCCACGACATGTGGCGAGACGCCGGACCGGCCGCGGGTCAGCGACCACAGCCGCACCAGCACGGCGGCCCGGACCACCGCGGGATCGAGGTCGGGCCCCTGCCCGGCACCCAGATGGGCCAGCGTGTTGTCGCACTGGCCCGCCGTGTCATCACGTCCCGCGTAGATCACCAGCGGGCCGAACCCGGTGGTGGCGCCGTACACCGGCCGCCCGTCGGCCAGATAACGCGCGAGGAACCGGTGGCACTCTCCGACGCGGTCGAGCACGCAACGGTCGATCTGCACCTGGAGCGGCGCGGCCGCCCGTTCCAGCGCGGCTAAGTCGAGCGGATCGTCGTGGACACGCAGGCGCGGAGGCAACGAAGACATCAGAGTGCTCGCCATGACCAACTCCCCATCCAGAACAACGATCACTTACTTTAGGTGATTTACTCTTCACCCTCTGTGCCTGAACGGTGAGGATGGTGGAACGTATGCGCGCAGCGCTTCGTGACGGCAACGGCGGAATCAGGATCGGCCAAGTCCCTGATGCGGCGGTGCGGCGGCCCACCGACGCGGTCGTTCGGGTGCTGCTGTCCGCTGTGTGCGGCACCGACCTGCACGGCTACCAGGGCGGCCCCGCGATTCCGCCGGGCCCCCGAGCGGGGCACGAGTTCCTCGGCATGGTGACCGACACCGGCACCGAGGTGCGTCTGCTCCAGCCGGGCGACATCGTGCTGGCCCCGTTCATGTGGGCCGACGGCCGGTGTGCCGCGTGCCGGTCGGCTCTGCCGTCCTCGTGCCCGGAGGGCGGGATGTGGGGCGGCGACCACGACGGCGGCCAGGCCGAGGCGGTCCGGGTGCCCTACGCCGACGCCACGCTGGTCCGGCTCCCGGTCACCGAGGACGACGAGCGGCTGCCGGCGCTGCTCTCCCTGGCCGATGTCATGGTCACCGGCCTGCACGCGGTGCGCAACGCAAACGTCACCGACGGCCGGGACGTTGCGGTCATCGGCGACGGCGCGGTCGGATTGTGCGCCGTCCTCGCCGCCCGCCGGGCCGGAGCCGGGCGCGTGCGGCTGCTCGGTCACCACCGGTCCCGCCTCCGTCTCGCCGAACGCTTCGGGGCCGAACCGGTCACCGATCCCGCGGAAGTGCGCAACGTGGCGGCCGTCCTGGAATGCACCGGAAGCCCGGCAGGAGTGAGCACCGCCCTCGACGTGGTGAACGACGGCGGCGTGCTGGCGCTCGTCGGCGCGCCGCAGGGCGGCATCGGCGACCTCGCTCCGATCTTCCTGCGCAACCTCACGGTCACCGGCGGTCTGACCCCGGCCCGCGCGCTGATCCCGATGCTGCTGGATGACGTCCTGGCCGGCCGACTCGACCCGTCCCCGATCTTCGACTGCACTGTCGCGCTCGACGACATCGCCGTCGCCTACCGTGCGATGGCCGATCGGGCCGCGATCAAAGCGCTGATACGGCCGTGAAGCATCACGTGACAGCCCACGATGGATGACTCATGGCGAATGAACAATCCCGGCTCCTCGGCCGCCCACCCACGCTCGACCAGCTGCGTGGGCTTGGCGCGCAACCCCTCGCGCTTGGCCGCGGTGTCGGCCGACCCCATCGCGGCCGCGATCCGCCCGGCTCGCATCGGCGCGGCCGCCTTGTCCACGACCTCCTCCACTGTGTCCCGGGTGATGACCAGCCGTGCCAGCTTGTCCTGCTCGACCTCCAGCAGCCCGGTCAACTCGACGATCTGTTCCCGGATCTCCGCAGTCGCGCCGTATGGAGATCACGCCGCTTCTCCTGGCGATCGAGGACAGCGGCCGGAACGCGGTGTTCTCGCCGGCGAGCCGGTAAGCGGCCGGCAGGCCGGCGTCGTGCAGGACGACCGGCAGCGGCAACGGATCGGCATAGGAGCGGTGGGAGGGCAGGAACACCAGCGGGCGGACGCCGGACCGTCACAGCCGGACGAGTCCGGCGCGCGTCGCAGGCGTCACCTCCGGGCGGCCGTACACCGCGACGGTGACCGTGCGCAGCGGCGACCGCCAGGCCGACGCAGCGCTCTACCGAATCGCCCTCAGCCGACTGCGCTGGGACGATCGCACTCAGGACCACCTGCGCAAACGCACGGCCCAAGGCAGGACACGGCGCGAGACCATCCGCTGCCTCAAGCGCTACATCGCCCGCGAAGTCCACAGAACCATCATCAACACCAGCACCCCCATTTGACATCCATAGGGGCATCAACCCCCCCCCACGAGCGGCTGAACAAGGAGATCCGGCGCCGCACCGACGTGGTCGGGATCTTCCCCGACCGCGCCGCCGTCGTCCGGCCGGTCGGCGCGGTGCTGATGGAACAGACCGACGAATAGGCCGAGATGCGCCGCTACATGGGCCTGGAGTTCCTGGCCAAGGTCCTGCTGCGCGCGATCGACGGCGACACCGGGAACGACACGACCGACCGGCAGCAACTCACCGCTTAACCCGCACCAACAGATCACGCGGAGACCGAACTCTTACACCACTCCGCTGGAGGTGACCGTGGTCGGCCATGCCCGAGGCCGTTCGGGCCCGGACCGGCAGGGGGTCGGGAGCAGCGGTGATCACCTCGGCGAGGCGTTCGACGGGCCTGACCGCCCTCTCCCTCCGCTACGCCCCCTCCAGGCTCACACGGTCTGCCCGGTCGTTCGGGCATGGAGGTCTTCGAAGGCTCTGGTCCAGTGGCCGGCCAGGTCGGCGGCGTCGGGGAGCGCGCTGTCGGCCAGGCATGTCACCACGGCCTGCCCGCGGTGGCGGGCCAGGTAGAAGCCGAGGGCATGGCCTTGATAGAGGAAGGCGCGGACGGCGGCATGGACGACGGGGTGGCCGAGCACGGTCAGCGGCGCCAGCGGGGGCATGTTGGAGAGCATCATGCAGGCGTGGCCGGGATGGCAGAACCGAAGGAAGAGGGGGAGCACGAATCCCTCGGGCATGGTGTGGGCCAGCAGCCGGGCGGCGCCGCGGTGGGCAGGCGGGTGCAGTATCCGGCCGGTTGCGCGCCGGACCAGGGCCAGCCGGGCACGCGCCGGTAGGGGGCCGGTGGGCAGGGGCACCCGCAGGGCGGTGATCCGGTTGCCTTGGCCGAGGGGGTCGTCCGGACGGCGGAAGCCGATCGGGACCAGCGCGCTGAGAAGGCGCGGGACCGGCCCCTGCCAGGCGGTGGCGTTGTCGGTGAACCAATGGTGAACGGCTTCGGCCACGGTGGCCAGGTAGACGTCGTTGACCGAGCTGGCCGATGCCCGCGCCACCTGGCGCAGTCGTTGCTCGTCGACCTGGGCGAGGGACGGTAGCGCTCGTCCGGTCAAGGGAGTGGGCGGAGGCGGGAGCAGATGACCTGGGTGCGGGAGGTTCGCGAGTTCCCGTGCGGCGAAGAGCCAGGATCTGGCCGTGGGCCGGCCTACGGCGGCCGGAGGAGACGCGGGGAGGCCGGCCGGACCACTCTGTCCGAACAGCGTGCCCAGGGTCACGGCGAGCGCCGCACCGTCGAAGGCGGCGTGGTGTGCGCGGAGCAGCACGACCGGTCCGCTTCGCTGCGTGCAGACGCCTTGCTCAGGGGTGAGGAGCCAGAGCTGCCACAACGGCATGGCGGGCGGAAGCGGTGCGGAACGTAGTTCCTCCACCACCGCCTCGATGTTCTCCTCCGCCGAGACGCGCCGTTCGAAGACATGGTCGTCGATGGTGAACCGCGCGGTCGCACACCAGTACGTCGTCGCCCGTCGGCGGACCGGTCGTCGCCGCAGAGCGGGCAGGAGATGCATGCGTGCGGCCAGGTGCGCCTTCAGCTCTTCCAGGCTCACCTCGACCGGAGGCAACTGCAGGCTGTAGCCGATGACGGTGTTGACACCCCTGGTGGCGGAGTAGGCCAGAAAGCAGCCATCGACGGCACCCGCACGGTCCGGTCGGCGGCTCATATGGAGGCCGGCGAGGGGCGGCGCCGACGAGGGACCGCCAGGTCGCGCAGGTGGGCGTCCATCGCGGCGGCCAGCAGCGAGCGGGTCGGGGCCGGTGGACCGCCGGGGATGGTGCCCAGCGACGTGGGCAACGGACGTTCGTGAGTCAGCGTGCCTGCCAGAACGGCCACATCCGCCTGGTGCAGGCGGTCGGCGCCGTCCGGCAGATCGGCCAGCCGCCGCGCCATCAGAGGAGGCGGGACCAGTTCGGGCGGTTCCCACCGGCGTCCCAAGTCGGCCATGACGGCGGCCATGGCGGTGAGGGTGTCACTCGCCTGCGGCGCCGCGTCCCCGCTGGTCAGCCAGTAGTCGGCGGGCGCCTGCTCGGCACCGGCCAGCAGGGCGTCGGCCAGCGCCGCGATCGCCTCGGCGACCAGGTCGACGGGGACGACCTCCAGGACCTCGGCGCCGGTCAGGGAGAGCACGGGCAGGCGCCCGCGCAGGATGGCGGCCAGCACGTGCTGCAGGCTCTGCCGCGCGGTCAGCCGGCCCGTCCGGGAGTCGCCGATCAGCACGCTGGGCCGCACGACGGCCACGGGCAGCCCCGAGCCGTGCACCAGCCGCTCCGCCTGTACCTTGGTCACCAGGTAGTCCGACGGGTCGGCGGCCTTGCGCGGTGAGAACGCCGCCACGCTCTGGCGGATCTTGTCCTCCCACGCGACGGCCGCGGTCGAGATGTAGATCACCGGGACGCGGTGGACGGCGGCGAGCTCCAGGACGTGCGCCGTCCCCTGGACGTTGATCTGCTGCAACGCCGGCAGCGGTTGCCCGAAGTCCACCGACGCCCCGCCGTGGACGATCAGATCGGCGCGGGCCGCCAGCTCCCTGAACTGCGCGACCTCCAACCCCAGCCGCGGTCGACTGAGATCGCCGGAGAGGTTGGCGACGTCGGGGACGGGGGAGCGGTGCGACAGGGCGATGAGGTCGTGTCGGGCGGCCAGGTGCGGGACCAGCAGCGAACCGACGGCGCCCGAGCCTCCGGTCACCAGAATCGTTGCCACAGGATGGTCCTTTCTCTTCGATGCGTCGGCGCGTTCGCGCCTGCGCTGCGGCGGCGCGGTTCAGCCGGCCGGGCCGTCGCGGCAGCCGGTGCCGTCGTGGCCTCTGGGCGAGAGATGAACATGGACGGCCTTGCTGCGTCGCGTCCACCACAGCAGGGCGCCGACGGCGGCGAAGACGATCGCCGAGGTCGGCTTCTTGCGCGCTGCCAGGGAGGTGGTGGGGTCGGGGGTGCCCTTCGCGCGCAGGTGGCCGAGACGAAAAGTGAGTTCCCGGTTGCTGGCGTCGCGGAGCAGGCCGCGCAACTGCTCGGGCACCAGCGCGGCGCCGATCAGCAGGTCCACTGTGGTGCGTGCGGCGGCGATCTCCGAACATGCCTGTCCGACCAGGCGGAACAGGATGTCGCGCACCTCCTCCTCGAAGATCTCGGTGACCTTCAGCTCCGGGGCCAGGTAGCGGACCGACCCCTCCAGGTTGGCGAACGACTTGCCCAGCAACGCGATCACGGGGCTGGTCTGGATGCCGCGGTGGGCGGCGTACTTGATCATGGTGGTCAGGGTGAGGCCGAAGTCGAGCTCGTCCAGCGAGGCGGTGGTGACCTTGGGGACCAGGACGGCCACGTCGCCGCAGAAGGCCGGGACATCGGCCCAGGGTGTCGCCTTGCCCAGCTCCAGCCACGCGCGCGCCACACCCGTCCCGTCGTTGTGCGCCACCGCGAGCAGCACCGCCACCAGCGTCATGCTCATCCGCCGGTCCAGTCGGCCGACCATGCCCCAGTCGATCAGGAACGCCCGGTGGCCGGGAGCGACGAAGATGTTGCCCGGATGCAGGTCGGCGTGGAAGAACCGGTCGACCAGATAACCCCGGTAGGCGAAGGCCAGCAGGTCGCGGCCGATGCCGAGGCGCTCCCGCTCGGTCAGCGCGGCCGGGTCGACCTCGCGGATGGACCGGCCGGGCGCCAGCGACTGCACCATGGCCCGCGGGGAGGCCGCGATGACCTCGGGAACGTCCAGGTACTCGAAATCGGTGACCAGCTCGCGTGCCCGTTCCATGTTGGCCGCCTCGACGGTGAAGTCCAGCTCGGCCTCCATCGCCTCGAACACGACGTTCAGGGTGGCCTCCAGGTCGATGACGGCGTTGAGGTCGCGGGCCCGGCGCGCGACCAGCCGCACGGCCCTGCGCGCCATCGCCATGTCGTCCAGGACCAGGGCGCGGATGTCAGGGCGCTGCACCTTCAGCACACCGCTGGTGCCGTCGGGCAGGATCACCTCGTACACCTGGGCCAGCGACGCCGACCCCAGCGGTTGGCCGTCGGCGACCTTGGCGAACCGGTCCCGCCAGGCGGGCCCCCACTCCTCGGCCAGCACCGGCTCGAACACCTCGAACGGGGCCGGGGACACCTTGTCGTGCAGCTGGGCGAACTCGGCCATCGTCTCGGCGGAGACCAGGTCGGGGCGCGTCGACAGCATCTGCCCGACCTTGATGTAGAACGGCCCCAGACGTTCCAGTGCCAGCCGCATCGACCGCGCCCGCTGCCGCCTGGTCTCGCTGGAGGTCACATGGCGCCCTGGGCGCCCGGTCAGGCGGGCGCCTTCTTCGGCGGCGAGCCGGGTGAGCACTCTGGTCACGGCGAGCAGTCGTCGAGCGCTCATGCCTTCCCTTCGGAGATCGGTCGACGATGGCCGGGGCGGCCCGCTCTCGCGGCATGTCCGCAATGTCAGGAGCGGTATCGGCGGTCGCGGGGTTCGTCGCGGACGATGGCGCGGCGAGCAGTGGTGCCCGGTTCCGGGTCGAAGGCATCGGCCGCCCCGCGCAGCATCCGGCGCAGCAGTGACATCGGGCCGGCCGCGCCGGGCCAGGGCAGATACTGCGGCAAGACCGCCCGCACGACCTCCAGCAGCACCTCGTTGGTGCAGTCGGTGTCGGTGCCCTCGCGCCGGACGGTGAACCGGCGTCCCGCCCGTACCTCCTCGCCCAGCTCGGCCAGCCCGACAGGGCGGCGCTCGTCCAGGTCGTACAGGTCGCCGCCCGGACCCAGCCGCAACCGCCGCGCGGCCGGGCGTCCGCCGCCCCTTCCGGCCTCACCCGGATTGCTCGGATCGCTTCCCCGTGGCTCCGCCCTTGGCCCTGCCCCCATCCTCCACACCGCCGTCCTTCGAACCGTCGGCCAGGTGACCGGAGGTGACCGGCAGGCGCTCGGTCAGCAACCACACCTGCCTGGCCAGCACCTCCATGTCGCGGCGGAGATCGTCGACCATGTCCTCCAGATCCTCGAGGTCGTCATCGGAATCGAACCGCCCCCGCCACGAGTCACGGTCACCGGAGCGGTAGTCGTCACGGTCGTACCGCTCGTCGAGGCCGCGCCGGCCGCCGTGGCGGTCCCGGCCCTCATAGCGGCGTCTCGTCCGGTGACCGCGGCGCCGGCTCCCGTCCCTGTGCTCCACCAGGGTGGTGAACAGGTCACGGAAGTCGTCCTCGACGTCGCGGCTCCGGTCGAAGCCGTCGTCCAGGAAGTCCTTGGTGTCGTCCATCAGGTCTTGGGCGAAATCGACCAGCCCACTGCGTCCGCGCGTCCGCCGGGGACGCCTCGGGCGGACATCGTCGCGATACCTGCTCATTCGCTCCCACCTTCGTAGTAGCCCGACGGCCGCCTTGGCGAGGCGACCGTCCGAACACCGGCTCTGTTCCATGGTCGACAGAGGGAAGGACTGATTTCCGCGGAACGAAGGTTCACAGGCGAGCCTCGTTCACTGGGTAATCCCGTTCTCGGGAAATGCGTCATTCTCCTGTCGATGCCTTGCTCTCGACCAGGGTCGCCTTTTGAGGCAGGGAAAAGCCAGACATCGACGAAGACTGTCGCCGTGCGGACAGCGCAGGCTTTCTCTTGAGCGAAGCCGTCAACTCGATTGGCAAGCCGATTTCTACCTTTTCGCACTAATGGCCATTTATGTCGTCACGCTGGGAACGCCCGTCGTCATGGTTCCAGAGGGTGTTTGACCCCGGTACGAGGGCTTTCGTGAGGATCTTTGAGGTCATTGTCGATGGGGTATGGCGTTACTGAAGGCAACGGAAGCGGCTGCTGCGACAGAGGGTGTGGATGAGTCGTTGGTACGGGGCATTCCTCCTGCGTGGTCCCAACGCGCCCCGCTGTGATGATGTTCGCCGGTGGCGACAGCGCTGGAGCAGCCTGTCGTGACCTGCCGGTCGGTGGCCGCGCCCGCGCACCGGCGATAAGCCACAGGCATGACCTCTCGCCGCGGTTATCCCAGTGACCTGTCCGACGCCCGGTGGGCGCTGATCGAACCGATCCCGGACGCCTGGCGCGAAGACCGCCTGGCCGGCGCGCTGGGCATCGGTCGCCCGCCCGAAGACGACCTGCGCGCCATCATGAACGCGATCTTGTACGTCGACCGCACCGGTGTCCCCTGGCGCTACCTGCCCCACGACTACCCGCCGTGGGCCACCGTCTACGGCTACTTCGCCCACTGGCGCGACGACGGGGTGTTCGCCGAACTCGGGCGGCCTGCTGTGCCGCCTGGTCCGCACCACCGGCGGCCGCGCCGCCGACCCGTCGGCGTGCGTCATCGACGCCCAAAGCGCCCGTGACCTCCACCAACGTCCCCGCCGCAGGCCAGGGCGTCGACGCCGCCAAGAAGATCGTCGGACGCAAACGCAACATCGTGACCGACACCCTCGGACTGCTGCCGGCGGTGCTGGTCACCGCCGCCTCGGTGCAGGACTCGACCGCCGGCACGACCCTGATCGACCACATCGTCGTCGACCATCCCACCGTCACCACCACCTGGGTGGACGGCGGCTACCGCGCTCACCTGGTCGAACACGCCGCCACCCGGGGCATCGACATGCAGATCGTCCAACGTCCGCCCGGCGTTCGCGGCTTCACCCCGCTACCGCACCGCTGGGTGGTGGAGCGCACCCTGGGCCGGCTGATGCTGCACCGCCGCCTGGCCCGCGACTACGAAACCCTGCCCGCCAGCTCCGAAGCCATGATCCACATCGCCTCGATCAACCTGATGACCCGCCGCCTCACCGGCGAGAGCACGCCCACCTGGCGCGGCACTTGACACAAACCACCTCAGGATCAAATGCCCTCTAAGTTCGTCGAACTCTGGCTGACCTTCGATCACCGGGTGTACGACGGATCCGAGGCCGCCGCATTCCTGCGGGCTGTGGCCGACCAGGTCCAACGGCCGCTGCCGCTGCTGGGCGACGCAGGCGCGTAACCGCCGCCCGGCGACGGGTCAGGAGGTCGCCGCCTGATGGAGACGGTCCGCGGACCGTTCGATCAAGCCGGGCAGCCGCTCGACTCCGGCGACGCTCTCGTCGAACAGCAGCGAGAACGTGACGTTGTCCGGCTGCTGCAAAATGATGATCATTCCATGATGACCTGGGAGCAGCGGTGGAAACGCGTACAGCCCTCGAATCACCGTTCCCCCGAGAGCCGCCGGCTCGACACGCAGCGTGGAGACCGCCATCGTGATGTACCGCCGCTCGGCGAACTGCTGCATGAGCCTCTTGGCAGCGGGATAGGGCAGTACGTCCAGCGCTCTGCGGTGCAACTCCCGGTGGCGGATCATCCGCGCCCGGCCGGTCTGCGCGACGATGCGTTCGAGCTGGCGGACCGGCGAAGGTTCGGCGCAGGGCAAGCTGACACGCAGCAAGCCCAGATAGTTCCCCGGCTCCGAAAGCTCGTCTGCGGTGCGCAGATTGAGCGGCACGGCGATCTGGAACCTTCGCCCGGCCCGCCGATCCGTGACCTCGCCCAGCGGAGCCAGATCCCTGATCGCCCCGGTCAGGACGGCCAGACACGCCTGATGAACCGTGGCCCCAGTCGCCGCGGCCACGGCATTCAGGGGCCGTGCATCCAACCGGACCGGCAACAGTACCCGGCGACCAGTGAGCGGAGAGGAGAACGGAGCCCAGTCGGCCGCACGGGACAGCGGAACACCGTGGTCGGTCAGCGTCCGCCACGTCCAGAGCGCCGATCTTCCACGCGCCGATGCCGGTCCTTGCCAGGTTCCCTCCGGCCCGGAATCCGATAGCAGCGCCGCGGCGGTGTGAACGAGGCCCACGCCGTCCTGGAACGCATGGTGCGCCCGATAGCACAGGGCGTACTCGTCCTCGGCATATCCATGCAGCATGACCAGCTCCCACAGCGGCCGACCCGATGGCAACGGCCGTTCCATCACCGTCAGCCCCGCCGCCAGCACGTCCGTCCCCGGCGCCAGTCTCGCCTCCGCCACGTGACCGAGCGGATCGAACTCGGGTGCCGGTTCCCAGCCTCCGCGCTTCGTCCCGGTGAGCCGATAGCCGAGCACGGGAACCTTTGCGGCTTGACCAGCGAGATAATCTCGCAACACCGGGAACGGCGGCGGCGTCCCACCGAGCAGCAGCAACCCGCCGATGTGCAGATCCGACGCACGCGGCACCAGCCCGGCGATCTCCAGAAAGAACCTGTCAAAAAATCCGGCTCGTTTCACGTCCTCACGCCCTGCCCGGATTGCGAGTGAACGTTTCATCGGCGATCTCCCGGTGCCTTCATCCGAATGGCTGCCGATACTGTCGCAGCGACTCCGAATGCTACGAACATTTCACCTCCAGCGGCCACCTGTGCTACGGATCGGCTGACGAGAATCCTGCTGGAACGGGGGCCGACGATGCTGCCTGGATACCCCAGTTCCGCGAACAGTAACCCCCACTGTGACCTGACCATCTCCACGGGAGGACGACTCCCGAAATGTTGATCTACCCCTTCACCTATACGGAAGTTGGCATGGAAAACTCGATCGCCAACAAGCCACATCTTCCTTACTCGAATGCGATCTAATTTTGACGCCGATTACTAGTCATCAGTGGTGACGCCTGTCGATCTAGTTCGGCACCGCAGGCTTGGAGGTAGATGAAAATCGATCAAGTCCGGTGACGCCGACTGAGTATTTACCTTGATGCCTTTCTGTGCGATGTTGTCCATACTGGTCGCGGTCGCCCTGGCTTGTCCTGTTACGTGAGGTGGCGTGCAGTCGGGAGCAAGTTCAGGTGCGTGAACGAACGGACTTGCAGGCGGGTGCCACCGCTTCGGCCACCCGCGTTATCGCCGGGCTTAATAAGGATATCTCCAGGGCTAAACGGTGATCTCGTCCGCGAGGCTTACCTTCCTTACTCCGAGGGCAAGAAGGCACTGCCGCTGCGCCGCAAGGGCAAGCATATGATCGCCCAGTGCTGCGTACACCGCGCCGACCTCGAGAAAATTTCCCGCACCACACCCGAGGGCCTGGAATCTTACATTAACGGTTATCAGGGTATTCTCGCCCAGCACGGCGCCTCATCACTCAACATCCACGCCGCCAATGGCATGTCCGCCCTCTTCCCGGCCCTCGGCCAGGACGTGGCCTACGTCGCCGAATGCGCCCAGGCATTCGTCGACTGCCGCCGCACTGGTCTCGACACTCTGGAGATCTCGGTCACCTTGCCGACGCTGATCGTCGGGACCGTTGGTGGCGGAACCGCCTTGGCAGGCGACCACAAACGCTTACGCAAGGGGGCTCCCCCTTGAATGTGGACACCGGTTTCATGCGGCGGCAGGCAGGCTACCTGTGGTTGTTTCGTAGTTGATCGGTGTGGTGTGGCCGGGTGCTGAGTGGCGGCGGTGGGTGTTGTAGCGGGTGATCCAGGCGAAGGCCGCCAGGCGGGCGGCGCAGGTGCAGCCCGACGATGCCGTGGACGCGCATTACCGCTCCACCCGCTTGTGATTGGACCGCATCCCCTGGCCGCGCAGCTCGGCGGTGATGCGCGGGACCCGTAGGTGCCGTTCTACGCTGAATGGAGCTGGCGGATTCGCCGCGCCGACGCGTTCGGCCCGCGCCGCCGCCGTGGCGCGCCACCGGTAGTAGCTGGAGCGGGTCAGCTTCAGCACCCGGCACAACCGCTTGACCCCGTAGGCGCCCCGGTGGTCGCGGGTGAACTGGAAACGGTTCACCAGTTCGTCTCGCCCGCGAAATACTTGGCCGCCCTGCGCAGGATGTCCCGCTCGGTCTCCAGCTCACCGATCTTGACCCTGAGCTGCTGATTCTCTTGTTCCAGCACGTCGGGGGAGGCTACGTCGCCCTCGGAACCGGCCCGCCCCGCCTGGGCGGGCAGGGACGGGACGGTGCCCGCGCGCTGGGCGTCGAGCACCCACTTGCGCAGCGTCGCCCGGTCGATCCCCAGATCCGCCGCGATCCGCTTATAGGTATTGGACGCATCAGCCAGGTACAACGCCACCGCGTCGGCCTTGAACTCCTCCGGATGGTCCTTCAACGCCATCGACGACACCCCATCCCTGGACCACCATGATCCAGCCTCCAAGGTGTCCACATCCAAGGGGGAAGGCCCGTACGAACCGCACCCATCGCGCTTTCTCATCCGATCGTGACAACGCGGGCCCAAGGCGGCGGGATGTCCGGGGCGTAGTCGGGGTCCTCCTCGTTCACTGCGCGCGCCGGACGAGGAAAGAGACCCACCACGGTGCGGCAAGGAGGCTGCGCGGCGGGCCAGGGCGTCTGACCGTCCGTCAGGGCGACGATCACGTCGGGGCGGGGCCGAGAGCGGAGCGCTCGGGCGAAACCCGAGCGCAGATCCGTTCCTCCGCCACCGATCAGCTCGATGCTCTCGGCTCGGCAGAGTGGAACGGCGACCCTGGCCGCCGCGTCGCAGGAGATCACCGAGACCAGGTCGCGCCGCCCGCCCACCGCCCGCGAGATCGCCGCCACCTCCAGCAGCGCGCTGCCCAGTTCGGCATCGCTGACCGATCCGGATGTGTCGATCACCACGCAGACCCGGGGCGGCTTACGGCGCAGGCTCGGCAGGAGCACGCCGGGGACAGCGGCCGCGCGCCGGGACGGACGCCGATAGCTGTGATCTTCTCCTGCTCCAGCGGCTCCTGCCGCCGAGCGGACCGCCGCCCCCAGCAACTGCCGCCACGGCTGAGGCTGATGGAACGCCTCGTCCGCCCAACGGCGCCAGCCTTCCGGCGCGTCGCCCGGCCGCCCCTTGATCCCCTCGGCCACCCGGAAGCGCACCGCGTCCCGCTGCTGTCTGCTCAGACCGTGCGCCCCGTCGGGCCCCAGCTCCCATGGACGGTCCTGTCCGTCGGCACCGCTGCCGCAGTCCAGCCAGGCCAGGTCCGGCGTGAGCGCGGACAGAGAAGTCGTCCGCAGGTACTCCTCCATGAGCATCCCGTCGGGCAGCTTCAGCATCGACGGCAGGGCCGCCCCGGCGGGCAGGGGGAGACCGTCACCGTAGATGTCGTCGTTGATCTCGAAGTCGGCGGCGATGTTCCGCCGCAGCCGCTCGCCGGGCCCGTTCTCCTCATGCTCTTTCGCATACCGCTCTCCCCGGCCGTGATGGTCTCGCAGCAGGTGGGAGACCTCGTGCACCCAGACGCCCGCCAGCTCCTCCACCGGGGTGCGCGCGACGAAGCCGGGGGAGACATAGCAGCGCCAGTGCGCGTCCACCGCCATCGTCGGCACCGAACGGTCCTCCACGACGTGCAGCGCGAAGAGCGCGCTCGCCAGATACGGGCGGACCTTCACCGCGTGCAGCCGAGCGGCCAGCAACTTTTCCAGGTCCAGTGGGAGGCCGGGCGGTCCGTACGGCTCGCCGGAGCCGGCCGGGCGTGTCGGAGCGGCGGTCCGCCCTCGGCGCGGCGGTGCGGGCCGGGCCATCGGAGACTTCGAGGTCCTCGTCATCGGCCCGCCCCGGCCGTACGCCCGGCATCGGCCGACCCCGTGGCCCGCTGTACCGACCGGTCCGCCCGCTGGGCGAGACCGATCACTCCGACCAGCCGTTCCACCGACTCCGGCACTTCCCAGTCGTCACGCCGCAGCGAGGCCAG
This sequence comes from Spirillospora sp. CA-253888, assembly GCA_050936435.1. Classification (GTDB taxonomy): domain Bacteria; phylum Actinomycetota; class Actinomycetes; order Streptosporangiales; family Streptosporangiaceae; genus Spirillospora. The sequence continues at coordinate 739,524 of JBNJMT010000002.1, read as the reverse complement.
GACCGTCGCCGGGGCGACCAGCAGGTCCGCGGCACCGGTCTCCAACGCCCGGACCAGCACCGCCCAGCCCGCCTCCCAGCGCTCCCGCCGCGGCCGTGCCCCCACGGCGGCCACTACCGCCTCCAAGGTCGCCTGACGCAGATCCCCCCGCATCGGCAGCTCGGCGGATGCGGGATCGGCCAGCAGCGACTCGGGGTCAGGCAGGTCCATCCGGTCCAGGTGGGCGAGGAGTTCGAGCCCCGGCCCGTCCCCCACCGCGCCCCGTACCAGCAGCGCCAGCACCTCCCGAGAGACGGACGCCGCCGTACCGAAGGCCAGCAGTGTCAGCGCGGCCTCCCAGCTTCGCGGTGACGGCCAGGCGCCGCCGCGTCGTTTCTCGGTGCTCGGCAGCCGGTGGATCAGTGTCGGCCGTGCTTGAAGGAATCCGCAGACCGCCTGCCGGGCGTACGCCACCGCCTCCGGCAGCTTCTCCGGCACCAGCCGGGGCAACTGCGCCCGGGGCCAGACCCCGCCCAGCCCGCGCACCACCGTGTCCCGGTCGTGGACCCAGTACAGGTGCACGAAGCGATTGGCCAGCGGCGGGCTCAGCTCCCATCCGTCCGCTGCCGACGCGCGCGGATTGGCGGCGGCCACGATCCGTACCGCCGGCGGCAGTCGCAACGCACCGACCTTCCGCTCCAGCACGACCCTGAGCAGCGCGGCCTGGACGGCCGGAGTGGCGGTGGAGAGTTCGTCCAGGAAGAGCAGTCCCCGTCCGGCGCGTACGAGGTCCACTGCCCACTGCGGCGGCGCCATGGGCACTCCCTGCGTCGCTGGATCATCGCCGACGATGGGCAGTCCGGAGAAGTCCGTCGGCTCGTGGACGCTGGCGATCACGGTCGTCAGCGGCAGGTCGAGCGAGGCGGCGAGCTGTGTCAGGGCCGCGGTCTTGCCGATGCCCGGTTCGCCCCACAGCAGCACGGGCAGGTCGGCTGCCACGGCCAGGGTGAGCGCTTCGAGCTGCTCGTCGGGGCGTGTCTCGGTCGTGGTGGTGCGCAGCAGGGTCAGGAGGTCGTCAGCGAGAACGAGTTGCGGATCGCTTCCGGATGCGTCGGCGGACATTTCGGTGGTCAGGGCCGGAGTGGACGGAAGGGCACTGGAGATCATGGGCATCACCTGGGGTGGTCGGAAGGGACGGCTTGGCCGCAGGGCGGTGGGTCCAGGCCGTGCGGAATTGGCGGCGCGAGCGCGGGGCGGTCAGCTCGCCCGTGCTGGGCTGGTACGGAGTCGCGCTCGACTGCGCCGTGCGGGGCGCGTCGCCGGAGGGTGCACGGGGCGCAGCCCGGAGCGGAAGAGCCTGTGATCGAGATGGCGGGCCGCGGCCGACTCCAGCGCCTCCCGCAGCGGCCCGTCGCGCAGGACCGCACCAGGACCGAGCAGGCCTTCGACCACGGCCAGCGCCCCGGAGACATCGCCGTGGCCGAGCCGCTCCCGGACGGCGGGCAGGGCCTGCGGGTCGCGGTGCACCGCGTCGATCGCGCGAAGGCACGGCAGCGCGGGACCACCGAGTGCCACCAGCAGCTCTTCCCGGCGCAGTTGTGCCGGGTCGTGGTCGACCGCCGTCAGCACCCCGTCCCGCAGCGCGATCCGGTGGACCTCGCCCCGGCACTCCACTCTGTGGGGGTCGCCGAGCTGAATCCGGGGGCCGGGCGCGGGTCCTGCTCCGAACGCCGGCAACGCTTTGGCCACGAGCGGATGCAGCTGATCGGCAGCGACCAGCCCGGCCCGCAGCAACGCCAGGTCCGGAAGGATCCGGGCCGCTGCTTCCGGTAGCACCGGCAGCGCCGAGACCAGCTGAGGCGGCAGCGCCTCCCGAAGCGGCCGGAACGTCGGGACATGGTGGTCATCGGGGGCGACGAGTTCGAACGCCCTGCGGTCGCGTGCGCCGAACCGCACGGTGAAGACCCCGCTGGAGTCGCCCTCCGCCGCCAGCAACAGCTCGGCCTCGGCGGCCCACCGCGCCGACGCCCACGAGTGATCGTTGACGTCGGAGGCGGCATCGGGCCGGACCTGCCCTGTCAGCCAGGCGAGCGGGTGGGGCCGGTCAGGGGACGCCGGGACCGGCACGGCGTCCGCGCCGCAGCGCGACGCCAGTTCGCCGCACCGACCGGAGTCCCACAGATGCCGGTGCAGGTCGAGCCGGAAACGCCGGGCGGGATGCGGATGCGGATGGTGCCCCGGTGCGCTGTCACCGCGCTCGTCCCACAGGGCCAGGGACATCCGTTGGCCGGCGTCCGCCCAAGCCGGCGGTGTTCGCACCACCAACTGCAACGGCGCGGTGCCGGACCTGCCGTAACGACTGAGGGAGATGGTCAGGCCAGGCCGGATCCGCCCGTGAGGAGCGATGCGGGGCATGTGCCAGCGAAGCAGATCCGGTGCCAGCCGACGCAGATCCGCTCTGAGGTGGGTGACGAACTCGGTGCCGTAGCGGTCGCGCACGGCGCGCAGATCGAAATCGATGTCGATCCGAGCGGAGGCGCAGGCCCCCGCCCAGTCACCGACCGCACGCCGTGCGGTCGCAGTCTCGATCATGGACGGTGGTACGGCGTACTCACGCACGCGCTGCCACATCGGCAGATGGGTCGGAACGTTCGCGAAGTGGGGTGCCATCAGCACTCACCTTGCGCGAACGATTCCCCCGATCTGTAAGAGGAGTTGTTCTTCATCCCGGACATCATAGGCACCCGAATGTGGATCTGTCAGTCCGGTCTCTGCACGATCGTCTCCATAGGGCCGTCAATCCCTCAGCAACATGCGCATCAGTCATGCCTGGCGCGGTGGTGACGCCCACCGGCACAGCTCCCGTCGGCCGATCGAGGCTGCTCTCTTTGAAAGCGAACCGCACCCGAGCGGCATGGCCGCCGGGCACTGCCTCCTCGGATGCGCGCTCTCAACGACCCGTCCGCAATGATCACTGCGACCCTGTCGTTCGCCCCGGGCAGGACAGGTCGGTGGTCGAGGTGAGCAGTGAGAAGGGTTGGGTGGGCACCGGACAAGTAGGAGTGTGACCGCAGCCCCCACCTCTAGAAGGATCCTTCATGCCCTTCCCCCCGGCACGCTTGAGACGGCTGTGACGCGCGGCTCCTCCAGCACGGATGCGCCCGTGGCAGAGCCGGCGCCGTCCGACGCCGAGATCATCGCCGCGTCCCGGCAGGCTCCGGTCCGGTTCTCTGAGATCTTCGACCGGCACTACGGCGAGATCCAGAGATACATCGATCGGCGGCTGGGCGGTTCCGACGCCGATGACATCGCAGCCGAGACCTTTCTGATCGCCTTCCGGAGTCGTGCGCGCTTCGACGGGACGCACGCGTCCGCGCGGCCGTGGCTGTACGGCATCGCGACCAAACTGGTCAGCCGGCATCGCCGTGACGAGCAACGCCGCTATCGCGCCCTGACGCGTCTGCACACCGGCAGCGCCACCGAACAAGGGCACGAGGAGAGCGTGACCTCGGCGGTGGCGGCCGAGAACGCCGGGCTCAGCATGGCGCTGGCCAAGCTGTCGCGCGGCGACCGGGATGTGCTGCTGCTGGTCACCCTGGCCGAGCTGAGCTATCCAGAAGTCGCCGTCGCGCTGGGGATCAAGTACGGAACCGTGTGCTCCCGCCTCCATCGCGCCAAGCGACAGGTCCGGGCCGCGCTCGCCGACACCTGCACCACCCCCCTTGAAGGAGGCGGCCGTGGATGAGCTGACCAAGGTCGCAGACCTTTTGACGGCAGAGCACCCGCCGACCGAGCAGAAGATCGCCCAGGGCCGGCGTCGTCTGATGAACGAAGCCTCCCGCGCGCGAAGCTGGCACCCGCGCCGCTCAGCGCCGTCGTCCGCCAAGCCATCCCGATGGCGGCTCGCGTTGGTGTCGATGACGACGATGTTGGCCATAGGAGCGGGCGGCTGGGGGTTCTATGCCTGGCAGACCCGCCCGCTGTACCACCCTGAGCCGTTGGCCGGACAGACAGGCCCGGCCGCCTCCTTCCTGCTCGCCGCCGCCGACGGCAAGGCGAGGCACGCCACCAGTGGACGGCACTGGTACCTACGCATGATCAACGGCCAGAGCGTGCCGGTGAAGTCGCCGATCCGGCCGGGGGTCCGCTACATCGTCGAGGCCAGGCGCCCCACCTATCAGCTGGCACAAGACGTCGGTTCCCGGGTCGCCCGGCCTCCGACCTACAACTGGGACGGAGACGAGGTGACGGTGCGCCCGGCCTCTCAGGCCGATGAGGTCGCCTGGATCGACGACGGCCGCCCCGACGCCCAGACCCTCGGCGTCGATGCGCCTGAGACCCAGCGCGGCCCTGATCCGGAGGAGGGCGGGTACTTCGACATCGGCACCGCCGATGCGCGTCGCCTGCCTGCCAACCCGTCCGAGCTTCGTGCCTGGATCCTCAACTACGCGACGAAGTTCGACCACCGAAAGCTGGAGAACCCCGACGCCTATCTGTTCGTGTACGCGCCGCTGCTGTTGGCCGAGCTTCCGGTCTCCGATCATGTGCGGATCGCCACCTACAAGATCATGGCCAGCCTGAAGGGTGTGCGCATGGTCACCGCCACCGATCCCACCGGCAAGCCCGGCAAGGCCGTGTCCATGCGTCAGACCACGCGCGAACTCGGGACCATCGACTGGCAACTGTTCATCGACCCCTCGACGGGCCGACTGACCTCCAGCCAAGCCGTCATCGTCGCCCCCGGTGCCAAGAACGGCGACCTCCGCGTCGGCACCAGGCAATTCTTCCAGGTCGTTGAAAAGGCCGAATGGTCTGACGCCGCAGCCAAAACCCTGCTCCCCGAATCGGTCTGGAACGAAAACTGGGAGCCGCCGATCGACTGACCAGGGGAACCCCGGCGCCCTGCCCGACGAACGCGGTGCTCGCCGGCAGGGCGCACCGATCGGCCGGCAAGTGACGGCGGCCATGGAAAACGGTTCCGATCCACTTGTTGTGGGCCGATCACCCGCAGCCATCGGATTCGGGAGTGGGCTTGCGCGGAGAGTCCTGAGGTGTGGTCGTGCGGTCTCGACTCTTTGGGCATGAGGTCGGCTTCCATTGGCGACCAGGTGTGCGAGCCGGCATAGGAAATGTATCCGGTATGCGAGTGTCGGAGGTGTGTCCTACGATCTGCCGCTATGCCACCCCTCTCCACCGGTCATCCGGATCAGGCGAGTCACCCGGCGAAGGCGTCCCGGACCGTGCTTCTGTTGGCGGGGCTTCAGGTCACGTCAGCGGCGTTGGCGTTCGTCCTCGCTACTGGTTACGTCGCTTACCAGTGGATTGCCGACTCTGCGTTGTCCTATGAGCTGGACCAGGTCACGGCTCCATTGATCTTCACCTGCTGTGCTGCCGTAGCGTTCGGCCTGGCCGTCAAAGGCAGCCGGGCCAATATCGCTATCGTGGCCGTGCTTCCGGTTGTCGCCCAGGCGTGGATGTTGTTGTGGCGTGCACCGCTGTACGATTGGCCGATGCAGGTGTTCCTGATGCCGCTGGGGGAGCTGACCAGAGCGCCCTACCCTGCGATGATGCTCGCCGCCGATCTGTTGGCGATGCTGTCGATCCCACTGGGGGTGGCCGCTGCGGCGGCGGTCGCCGTCGGGGCGAGATCTGCCGCGGTCGGCACCGGGGCGATGCTGGGCGTGGCCGCCGGTGGGCGCCCCCGGTGGTGCTCACGATGCTGGCGTTCAGCGTGGCAGGAATGTATGAGTTGTCGTTTTGGGTCGCTGAGCTGGCTGAGCGTGAGGCTCTGCTGTTGATCAATGGCCCGACGGTGCGTGACAGGGCACTGGCGGTGGCGGGCGCGGCCATGGTGGCTGCGATGGTCGAGGTGCTGGGGACCCGTGCAAAAGGCAGGGGGAAGAGGTGGGCCTCGGGAGCAGCGGGTGCCATCATGCTGATTCCCGCTTGTTGGGATGTGTGGGAGACGGCGCGGGCCCTACTGACTCCGCAAAGCCTGTCCAGCACGATCCACACTTCCGCCGCGAGTGACTGGACCAGGCCGGTTTCAGAGGGCCTGAACATGGGGGCGTGGCAGGCGACGATGCTGGTGCTGGCGCTCGCCGCACTGCTGGGAATCGCAGGGATCTTCCGCTCGACGCGGGCACCGGACACGGCTCAGGGCTCCGCCTGACCAACCCGCTGTTACCGGTGAGGAGAACTACGCCCCGTCGGGTCCGGTCGGCGTGAAGGATCTGGAGCCGGTGGAGAGCGAACCTCGCGCGACCATATGCATTGCTTTTCTGCGCCTTCGGCGTGCTTGGTGAAGCGAACGCGTTCCTGCGCATGGTGTCAGAATAAGGCGAGGGGGAGATCGCCTATGTGGGAATGGCTTGTTTGCTAGGGCATGCGGTCGCTGAAATCGCGCACAGCCACTTTTCGCATCGCTCTTCGGAGGTGGCGGCTGGCGCGACCATGAGTGAGACAAGCGGCTAGACCCTTGACGAGACTCCAGTCTCATGCTGGACTCGACCGTAGATCGTTTCCGAGTGCGCGCTCGGCTTCCCGCCGTCCCATCCCGGCATGAAGGGGCATCGACACATGGCACCCGACCCCCGTACCGCGACCGGGACCACCGTCCCGGCGCCCCGGATCGACGTCATCGACCCCGGCGTCTACGAGGCCGGCGGAGCGCCCCACGAGCAGCTCGCGTGGCTGCGCGCCAACGACCCCGTGCACTGGCACCACGACCCCAACGAGGGGGTCCCGGGCTTCTGGGCGGTGACCCGGCACGAGGACGTGCTGAGCGTCTCGCGGAACGCCTGCCCGTACTCCTCGCACGCCCGGACCTCGATGTTCGAGGAGTTCTCCGACGACGACATCGCCATGTACGGGCAGATGATGCTGTTCCAGGATCCGCCGGACCACACCAGGCTGCGCGGCATGGTCAACAAGGGCTTCACCCCGCGCATGATCGCGAAGCTGGAGCCGCACATCCGCGAGATCTGTGACCGGCTCGTCGACGAGGCCGCCCCGCTCGGCGAGTGCGACTTCGTCGAGAAGTTCGCGGTGCCGCTCCCGCTGTACACGATCTGCGAGCTGCTGGGCGCGCCGTTGGAGGACCGCGAGAAGATCTTCGACTGGTCCAACCGGCTGGTCGCGTTCAACGACCCGGAGTTCAGCGGCGACCTGGACGCGGCGGCGGTGGCCGCGGCCGAGTTCGCCGACTGGGCGGGACGGCTCGCGGCGGCCCGGGAGTCCACGCCGCGCGACGACGTCGTGACCAAGCTCCTGACGCCCGACGCGAACGGCGACCGGATCACGCTGGAGCAGTTCCAGATGTTCGTCATCATGTTGTCGATCGCCGGGAACGAGACGACCCGGACCGCGACGGCCGGGGCGATCGTGGCGTTCTCTGAGCACCCCGAGCAGTGGGAGCGGCTGAAGGCGGACCGGAGCCTGCTGCCGACGGCCGTGGAGGAGATCGTCCGCTGGGTGAGCCCGATCAACCTGTTCCGCCGGACGGCCCTGTCCGACGTCGAGCTCGGCGGCAAGCGGATCCGCGCGGGCGACAAGGTCGTGATGTTCTACCCCTCGGCCAACCGCGACGAGAGCGTGTTCGAGGACCCGTTCGCCTTCGACGTCGGCCGTGACCCGAACCCGCACCTCGGGTTCGGCGGCGGCGGGCCGCACTTCTGCCTGGGCACCCATCTGGCCCGCATGAACCTGAAGATCATCTTCGACACGATCCTGGACCGGATGCCCGACATCGCCCTGGCCGGGGAGCCGCGCCGGCTGCGCTCCAACTTCATCAACGGGTTCAAGGAGATCCCGGTGCGCTTCACCCCGTCCGTCCGGGCCTGACGGCTCGGGTGGCCCGGCCGCCGACTCGCACTTGCGGGCCGGCGGCCGGGGCGTTCCGGACGGCTCAGCGCCCGCGGTCGGCGATGAGGATCTTGGTGGGCAGGCCCGGCTCGTGCAGCTCGGCCGGGCCGTACCCGGCGGCGTCGAGCAGCCGCCGGTAGGTGGAGACGGGGTGCGCCTCGCCCTTCCGGGTCACCGCCAGCATCTCCAGCGAGAAGATGTGCTCGCTCGCGCCGCCGAGCGGACCGTTCTCCGGCGGCATGAAGTCGTGGACGACGATCCGGCCGCCGGGCCGCAGCGCCGCGGTCGCGCGGGCGAGGAGTTCGGCGCAGCGGGCCTCGTCGAAGTGGTGGAAGACGTTGCTGCACAGGACGAGGTCGTACGGGCCGCCGAAGGGGACCTCGAACATGTCGCCCTCGATGTAGGAGACCCGGTCGGCGACGCCGAGCCGTTCGGCGGTCGCCCGGGCGACGGGGACGACGCCCGGCCAGTCGAGCGAGGTGACCGCCGCGTGCGGCACGGTGGTCGCCAGCAGCTGACCGTAACCGCCGTTCCCGCACGCGATGTCGAGGACGCGCAGCTCGTCCTGCTCCTTCAGCCACGGTTCGAGGACGCTCTGCAGGACGATCGGCCCGGCTTCGGCCAGGCCCTCCATCGACGTCGCGTAGACCTCCCAGAACGGGTGGTCGGGCAGCTCCGCGTGGTCGTCGATCACGCTGCCGCCGGCGCGCACCGCCTCGGCGAGGCGCCGGCCGCCCTCCCAGCTGATGTCGCTGGCGAGCACGCGGGCCAGGCCGCCGATATAGGCGGGGGTGCCGGTGATCAGGTAGGTCCCGGTGACCGGGGTCAGCCGGTAGGCGTCACCGGTCCGGTCGAGGAAGCCTCCGGCGGCGAGCACGTCGAGCAGGATGCGGGTCGCGCGGGCGTCGGCCCCGGTCTTCGCCGCCACGTCCGCGGCGGTGAGCGGCCCGGCGGCGAGGGGGTCGAACACGCGCAGGGCGATGCCCGCGCGCAGGGCGGCGCTCAGGTGCACGCCGTTCAGCGTGTCGATGATCAGTTCGGGGGTCGGGGACATGGTCGCCTCCAGCGGGACGTCAGGGGTTGAACTGCTCGGCCCAGGTGTGGAACGTGCGCAGCGGCCCGTCGCCGGGGCCGAAGCGGCGGACGGAGTAGTCGCGCGACTCCCAGACCCGGATGTCCTGCTCGAAGGCCGTCCTGGTGGAGTCGACCGAGGGGCGGACCAGCGCGTCGTCGTCGCGCCCGGCCCGCCGGGGCACGGCGCACGCGACCCGCAGGTCGATGCGCTCGGCGTCGATCGGCGTGGTGATCGTGAGCAGGACCGACATCGGCGGGGCGCCGCCGATCGAGGTGTGCTGCACCGACAGGCCGAGGCCGAACAGGTCGATCGCGGTCTCGATGACCAGGCCGTCGTCGTTCCAGACATGGCTGAGGACGGTGCTGAGCACGGGGCCGTCCTCCTTCAGGAGGCCGAGCGCCGGGGACCTCGCGCCGTGCAGCCACCGCAGGTGCCGGGCGTCGACCACGTTCTCCTGGGCGGCCTGGACCTGGGTGCGGACCGTCCAGCGGTTGCCGCCCTCGACGAAGGGCGTCCAGGAGGGGTCGGCGTGCTCGGCGATGCGGGGCGGCTGCCAGCCGGGCTCGCCCTGCCCGTGGTGGGCCCAGATGAGGCCGGTGACCTCTTGCACGCGCCACGAGCCGACGCGCAGGCCCGCCTCCGCACAGACGCCTGCGGAGTCGTAGGCGTAGCCGTGCATCGGGCAGCGGACGCGGCCCTCGTCGAGGGTCCCGCCGATGCCGAGGTGGGTGCCGAGGTGGGCGCAGTGGGCGTCGAGGAGGGCGGGAGCGCCGTCCCGGCCCCGGAACAGGACGAGGTCGCGGCCGAAGTAGCGCAGCGGCAGCGGCCCGTCCGCCGTGAGCTCGGACGCGAACGCGACGACGAACCAGCCGGTCGGGAGCGGCGGCCACGGGAAGGACCTCATCGCGCGACCTCGAACAGCGTCGGCCCCTCGGACGGGACGCCCCGCACGACGCGGCGGGACTGCAGGTGGCGCAGGTGGGCGGCGGCCTCGCCGACGGCCATCTGCCTCGCGATCGGGTTCATGCGGGACCAGGGCTCGTTCCAGGTCAGCTCGCCGGTCGCCTCCCACAACGTCAGCGGCCCGGCGCTCAGGACCTCGGTGAGCTCCGCCAGGCGCCGCTCGTGGTGGCCGCGGATGCCGGAGGTCCGGTCGGGCAGCTCGACGCGCGGGTCCTCGTGGGCGGGGTGGGCCACCGCGGGCGCCAGCTCCTCGACGCGCCGCAGGCTGCCGATGAAGTCGCCGAGCGGGTCGACGTCCGGCTGGTCGTAGGGGTACATGCCGATGTGCGGGGTGGTGCCGGGGAGCACGTGGTCGCCGGTGAACAGCCGGTCCTCGTCTCGGAGGTGGAGGCAGATGTGGCCGGGCGAGTGGCCGGGCGTCCAGATGACGCGCAGCGTCCGGTCGCCGAGGTCGAGGTCCGCGCCGTCGGTGAGGACCCGGTCCGGCGGCAGGGGGGTCGGGAGGTAGGCGCCGGTCCCGCCGCTCTCCTCGTAGGCGCGCAGGAACTCGCCGTCGGCGCCGATGCGGCGCAGGTTGGCCAGCTCCCAGTCCAGGTGCTCGCGGTGGCCGAGCTCCCTGATGACGTCGATCAGCGGGATCTCCGCCTCGTGCAGCGCCGTCCAGGCCCCCGACTCGGCGCGGACCCGGTCGGCGAGGCCGCTGTGGTCGGGGTGGAAGTGGGTCACGACGACGCCGCTGACGTCGGTGATGGAGTACCCGGCGGTGGCGAGGCCCTCCTTGAGGGCGTCCCAGGAGTCCGGATGGTCCCAGCCCGCGTCCACGAGCGTCACGCCGGCGTCGCTCTCGATCGCGTAGACGAGGGTGAACACGATGGGCAGGCCCATCACCGGGACGGGGATCAGGTGGACGCCGCCCCCCAGATCCTGCGCGTGCATCAGCTGCCTCCCAGGGCGTCGGGGTCGGTGGCCGCGGCGGCCACCAGGGCCGCGTAGCGGTCGAGGAACGCGGCGATCCGCCCGGCGGTGAACAGGTCGGGGTCGTAGATCGCCGACAGTTGCAGGCCCTCGTCGGTGGTGCGGGCCGTGAGGTGCAGCTCCACCTCCAGGACGAAGGGGCCGCCGAGGTAGTCGGCGACCATCTGGTCGGAGCGGACGGTCCGCAGGTCCGCGAACTCGGGCCGCTCGGGGTGGTCCAGGTGCTCGAAGGCGACGAAGTGGGACTCGGCCAGGTAGGCGGCCAGCTCGGGGACCCGCGCCGCCAGCTCGATCATCGGGACGTCGTGGTGGGACAGCGCGTCGCGGACGCTCCCGCCGGTCCGCCGCAGGTGCTCGCGGAAGCTCTGGCCCGGCTCCAGCGCGGTCCTGATCAGGACGAGGTCGGCGGTGAGCCCGACGACCGTTCCGGCGACGGCGGCGTTACGGCCCGCGTACGGGGTCATCACACCGAGGTCGCGGTGGCCGGTGACCTCGGCCAGCAGCAGCTGGAAGCAGGTCATCAGCACCGTGTAGGCGGTACTGCGCTCGGCGCGGGCGAGCTCGTGGACGCGGTCGCGCAGGTCGCGCGGCAGCGTCACGGTGCGGACGGCGGACCGTTTCGCCCCGGGGACGGCGTCCCCGTCCGTCGGCAGAACGGTCGGCCCGAGGCCGCGGGCCCGGTCGCGCCAGTAGGCCAGCGAGGCCGCCGCCGCGGGATCGCGCTCCCAGTCGCCCGCGAAGCGCTCGTGCTCCCAGCGCGCGAAGTCCCCGAACTGGACGGGCACCGGCGGCAGGTCCGGGGCCCGTCCCGCCGCGTGGGCGTCGTAGAGCGCCCGCAGCTCCCGTTCGATGACCCTGAAGGAGGCGTCGTCGCAGGCCATGTGGTGGACGCGCAGCATCATCAGGTGCTCGGTGTCGGACACGGTGACCAGGCCCGCGACCAGCACGCGCCCGGCCTGCGGGTCCAGCGGGACGGCGTCGAGCTCCTCGACGGCCTTCCGCATGGCCGCGCCCGCGTCCGCCGCGCCCCGCATGTCGTACCGGCGCAGCGTCGCGCCCCCGGGGTCGAGGACCTCCTGGTGGCCCTCGTCCGGCCCGAGCGCCATCCGGGTGCGCAGGGCCTCGTGCCGCCGCACCAGGTCGTCGACGGCGCGGGCCATCGCGGCGGCGTCCACCAGCCCCGACAGCCGGTACTGGACGCCGATGAAGAAGCGCGGGTGGGCGGCGAGCGCGGTGGACCGGAAGTGCTGGCTCAGCCAGAGCATCCGCTGGCAGGCCGCGAGCGGCAGCCGTCCGCTGCGGTCGCCGGGCACGATCGCCGCGCGCCCGGCCTCGCCGCCGGTCCACGCCGCGAGGCCCGCGACCGTCGGCGCCTCGACCAGCGCCCGCAGCGGCACCTCGGTCCCGAGCTCGCGCCCCAGCCAAGCGACGGCCTGCGCGGCCAGCAGCGAGTGGCCGCCGAGCTCGAAGAAGTCGTCGTCGGCGCCGATGCCCTGGACGCCGAGCAGGTCCGACCAGATCCCCGCGATCAGCTCCTCCCGTCCGGGCCGGGGCGGGACGTGGGGGACGCTGAGTTCGGGCCGGTCCAGGGCCGGCGCGGGCAGCCGAGCGCGGTCGACCTTCCCGTTGGCCGTGACCGGCAGCTCGGCCAGCGCGACGTAGGCGGCCGGGGCCATCACGCCCGGCAACCGCTCGGCGGCCCAGGCGCGCAGGGCGGGCAGCAGGGTCCCGCGGGCGATCGCGAGCCGCTGGTCGCGCAGCGTGTCGTTGGTGTACTCGCGCCGCGGGGGAGCGCAGGGGAACTCGGGCACCCCCTCCCGCCGGGTGAGGACGACGTCGAACGACCCGTCGGCGCGCTCGCCCGCCCAGCTCAGGTGCGCCCGGTAGCCGCGCTGCTCCGCCCGGCGCCAGAGCGCTTCGGGGTCCACGCCGTCGCCGGTGATCCGCGCGTTGCGGACGTCCCGCAGCGCGAGGGTGCCGGAGTCGGGCGGGTCCTCCACGACGGTGGAGGGGGTCCAGGCCGTCCAGGAGTCCACGGTGAACGTCTCGGGCCGGGAGGCGTGCAGGACGGCGTCGTAGCGGAAGCGCGTCATCTCGTCGCGGCCGGAGCCGCGCCGGGGGCGGATCTCCACGTGCGCGGCCCCCGACTCGTGGACGAACCAGCCCGGGTCCACGACGAGCTGGCCCTCCTCCCGGGCCGGGCGCCGCGGCCCGCCCTCCGCCGCGACCGAGGCGTGGAAGGCGTCCAGCAGCGGGCGGCTGCGGACGTCGCCGACCACCATCCGGCCGCCCGGTGCCAGCAGCCGCAGCGCGCCGGTCACGACCTCCCGCAGGTAGTCCTCGCCGGGGAAGTACTGGGTGACCGAGTTGCAGACGATGAGGTCGTAGGGGCCCGGCGGCAGCGCGTCCAGGCCGGCGGCCTCGCCGACGTGCAGGGACACCTGGTCCAGGTCGCGCCGCGCGACCTCCTCCGCCAGCTTCGCGACGATCGGCGCCGACATGTCGACCCCGACATAGCCTTCGCACCCGGGGGCCAGCCTGAGCAGCAGCATCCCGGTCCCGCAGCCGAGTTCGAGGACGCGCCGGTGCGGCCCCTCGCGGAGCCGGGCCACGGTGGTGTCCACCCATTCGGCCATCTCGGCGGCCGGGATCGGCAGGCCGGTGTAGCTGCTGATCCAGCCGCTGGTGTCGAGGTCGGGCGACGCGGCGGGCTCCTCCTCGGCGGTAGCGTCCACGATCGAGGTCCACGCGGTGCGCAGCCGGTCGCCGCCGTCCCCGGTGCCAGCGCTGTCCTCTGCGGGGACGACGTAGGCGGTGAGCCGCCCGTCGCGCAGCGCCACGACCGCGTCGGCGACGCCCGGATGGCCGCGGAGGGCGTGCTCGATCTCCGCGGGCTCGATCCGGTGCCCCCGGACCTTGAGCTGGTCGTCGATGCGGCCGAACAGCTCCAGCTCCCCGGAGGGCAGCCAGCAACCGAGGTCGCCGCTGCGGTACATGCGGCGGCCCGGGACGTGCGGATGGGGCACGAACCGGTCGGCGGTGAGCTCGGGCCGGCCGAGATAGCCCCGGGCCAGCCCGGCCCCGCCGATCCACAGCTCGCCGAGGCAGCCGGGGGGCAGCACGCGGCCGTGCTCGTCCACGACCAGGAGCTCGGCGCCCGCGATCGGGGTGCCGATGGTGACCGTGGCGGGCCCGCCCTCGGCGGGGGGCCGCAGCTCCGTCCCCGTGCACCACACGGCCGCCTCGGTGGGGCCGTACTCGTTGAACAGCCGGGTGCCCGGAAGCCGCCGGAAGTGCTCGGCCACCAGCCCCGGCGGGCACGCCTCACCGGCGACGATCACCACGCGCGGGCCCCGCGCGGCGGTCCCGTCGAGCCGGCGCAGCGCCTCCCGGTAGAGGCTCGGGGTGAGCAGCGTGTGGGTCACCGGGCCCGCGTCCCGCAGCGTCGCGGCGACGGCCTCCAGCAGCCCGTCCTCCCAGGCCGGCGCGAGCTGAACCGCGCCGCCCTGGGCGAGCGTCCACCACAGGCCCGCCATCGCCGAGTCGAACGCCAGGGGCGAGACGAGCAGGAACCGGCCGACGGGCTCCACGTAGCGGGTGAGCCGGGCGAGCGTCGTGCTCACGATCGCGCCGTGCTGCACCTCGATCCCCTTGGGCTCGCCGGTCGAACCGCTCGTGAAGATCGCGTAAGCCGGGTCGGCGGGGCCCGCCCCGATCGCGGGCCGCGCGTCCGGGCCGTCGCCGGGGAGCGTCTCCGGCGTCAGCGTCAGGGCGAGGCCGGCCTGCTCCGCGACCGACCGCCGCCGTTCGCGCGGCCATGAAGCGTCGATCGGCACGTACACCAGGCCCGCCTTCATGACGCCCAGCTGGGCCGCCACGGCCTCGGCGGTGCGGCCGAGCCGGACCCCGACCCGGGCGTGGCGTTCCAGGCCGCGCTCCAGCAGGTGGCCGGCGATCCGGTTGGCGTGCCGCTCCAGCTCGCCGTAGGTCATGGCTCCGCCGGGGCCGGTGACGGCGAGCGCGTCCGGCGCCGCGTCGGCTCGGGCCTCGAACAGCGAGTGCAGCGTCGCGTGCGCGCCCGGCCAGGTGTTCCAGGCGAGCAGGTCGGCCTCGTCCGCGGGGCCGAGCAGCGTGGGCAGGCCGTCGGCGCGCAGGACCGCCGCCATGCGGTCGAGTTGCCGGGCGGTGAGGCTGGTCCGCAGCATGAGCGTGCCCGCCGGGCCGGGCTGGAGGTCGACGAAGGCGTCCTCGGGGACGGGGGCCTGCTCGGGGTCGGGCAGCTCGCGCAGGGCCGATCGCAGGCTGCGGTGCCGGGTCACGTCGATCGTGCGCGAGCCCCGCCGGTCCCGCAGCCGCACGGCCCTGCCGCGGTGGAAGGGGGCGAGACTGAGGGCGGCGGCGGCCTGGGCGACGGCGGCGGGCGGCGCGTCCAGGGCGGCGGCGAGGGTCCGGATGCGGTCGGTGAGCTCGGACGACAACGGCTCCGTGTGCAGGGAGTCGGTCAGCATGTGCTCCTACATTTCGTATCAGCGGGCGGCGCGCAGCGCGGCCCGGATGCGACGTGCCTCACGTGAGTGTTCGAGCAGGTTGCCGTCGAGGGACGGGGCGCCCACGACGAACAGGAAGGGGGCGTCCGGCAGCGGCGCGCCCCAGGCGAGCGGGCGGCCGCCGTCGTCCAGCACGCCGAGCCCGGACAGCAGCGCGTCGAATGACGGCCGGTAGCCCGTGGCGGCGATGACCGCGTCGGGCCGCAGCCGCACGCCGTCGTCGAGCACGACGGCGTCGCTCTCGAAGCTCTTGAGCGCGCCCACGACCTCGACGCGCCCCGAGCGGAGCGCGTCGGCGAACCCCCGTTCGGCTGTCGGCGCGAGACAGGTCCGGCGGAACCGCTTCCACGCGCCTTCGGACGGGACCTCCAGCCCGTATCGCGCCAGGTCCGAGTACCGCTTGCGGTGCATCTCCAGGCTGGCGTGGTTGCGGCGGCGCGGGCCCACGCCCCGGGCCAGGTGGCCGACCAGCTGCAGCGGGACGCCGTTGATCTCGACGGGCGTGAGCAGCGGCGGCGTGCGCACGGCGAGCCGCACCCGGGACGCGGTCCCGGCGAGCTGGACGGCGATCTCGGTGCCGGAGTTGCCCGCGCCGACGACCAGCACGTCCTTGCCCGCGTAGGGCGCGGCGTCGCGGTAGTCGGTGGCGTGGACGAGGGTTCCGGCGTAGCCCTCCCGGCCGGGGCAGTCCGGCCACACCGGGACGGCCTCGTGGCCGGACGCCACCACGACGACCTCGGCGCTGAACTCGCCGTCCGAGGTGGCGACGCACCAGCCGTCCCCGGTGCGGCGCACCGACTCCGCGGTTACGCCGAGCCGGACGTCGAGGCCCCGCGCGTAGTCCTCCAGGTAGGCGGCGTAGTCGGTGGCGGACACCCAGCGGCCGTACCGGCGCGGTATGCGCATGCCCTGGAGACCGGACAACATCCGGACCGTGTTGAGGCGCAGCCCGTCGTAGCGGCCGCGCCAGCTGCTGCCCACGGCGTCGGCGCGCTCCAGCACGGTGACCCGCAGGCCCTCGCGCTGCAGCACGGCCGCGGACGCGAGGCCCGCCGAGCCCGCCCCGATGACGATCGCCGTCTCCTGCCGCGCCCGGCCGCGCACGAACGGTTTCCGCCGGTGGGCGGGGTTCCGCACCAGGAGCGTCAGGCCGGCGGCCAGGACCAGAATGCCGATCGGGACGGCGAGCGCCGGCACCATCGCGTCGAGGAACGCGTGCCGGTAGTCCTGCGTGCGGGTCTCGGCGGCCAGCCGGTGCTGCAGGATCGCGCCGACCGCGCCGACGCCGACGGCCGAGCCGATCTGGCGGACGGTGTTGGTCACCCCGGCGGCCGCGCCCGCGAGCGAGAGGTCGACGTCGCGCATGGCGACGGTGGTCATCGGCGCGATGGTGAGGCCGACGCCGACGCCCGCGACGATCCCGGGGGCCACGAACGCCTGCCACGGCGAGTCGAGGCCCGCCTCCAGGATGATCCAGACGTCTCCGGCCGCGTACAGCAGGAGTCCCGCGGCCAGCAGGTACTTCGGGCTGACCTTGTCGGCCAGCCGGCCGGCCAGCGGCGCGACCAGCGCCGACGCGACGGCCAGCGGCACGATCGTCATCCCGGCCTTCAGCGGGCTGAACAGCACCACCGACTGGAAGTACAGCGTGAACGGCAGGAACACGCCGGTCATGCCCAGCGACACCGCGAACGCGACGAAGCTCATGACGGTGTAGTTGCGGACCCTGAACAGCCCGAACGGCACCAGCGGGTCGCGGTCCTGCCGCCGCCGCTGCTGGACGAGGAAGGCGGCGAACAGCAGGGCCGACACGACCGCCAGCAGCGGGATCGACACCGGGCCCCAGACCGTGCCCCAGTCGTACCGCTGCCCCTCGATGAGGACGAAGACCAGGAAGAACAGCGACGCGGTGACCAGCGCGGCGCCCGGCACGTCGAGCTTGCGGATCGTCGCGACCCGCTTGCCGGGGATCACCAGGAGGCCGAGGGCGAGCACCGCGATGCCGAGCGGGAGGTTCACGTAGAAGATCGAGCGCCAGCCGAAGGCGGTGACGAGCAGCCCGCCCGCGGTCGGCCCGGCGACGGTCGCGACCCCGGCGACCGATCCCCAGATGCCGAACGCCGTGCCGAACCGCTCGGGCGGGAACGTCGCCACGATCAACGTGATCGTCTGGGGCATCAGCAGGGCCGCGCCGAGCCCCTGCACGCCGCGCGCCGCGATGAGCTGCCACGGCTCGACCGACAGCGCGCAGGCCAGCGAGGCGAGCGTGAAGACGGCGACCCCGGCGAGGAACAGGGTCTTGTGGCCGCGCAGGTCGCCGATCCGGCTGGCGGTGATCAGGAGCGCCGCCATCACCAGGACGTAGGCGTTCAGGATCCACAGGATCTCGTCGAGCGGTGCGCGCAGATCCCGGATCATGTCCGGGACGGCGATGTTGACGATGGTCAGGTCGAGCAGCGTCACGAAGAAGCCGAGCGACAGGGTGAGCAGGACCGCCCAGGGATTTCCCCGCCATTTCGCCAGCGGACGCACGGACCACTTCCCTTCTGGAAAGGCGCTTGATGGTCACCGGAATGGTGGAGAGCGACGTTCGCGAACGCTCGGAGCGCACGAATCGGATGTCTTCGAGGGGCCTGCGGGCTATGGGCGAGAAGCGTCGGGCTGGCGCGAGCGCAGGACGGCCCCCCTGTGTCGTGGTGCGGACTCCGGCATGGTTGAGACTCGTGACGAGACTTGTGTCTCACCCGCTGTCAGGGCAAGTGGGCGACCGGTTTCGGCCGCCCTCCGACCACGCGCGGGGCCGCCGTCCCGCGGTCCTGCCCGACGCGCGACGACGGCCCTGGGCTGCGGCTTTTCCCGCCTTGTCGCGCCGTCCCGATGCCGTCTGCGCGCTAGGAGGATCGACGTCGGCCGTTTGCGATGTTCGTCACAAATTCCGGCCCATCACCATGCCCTGGCCGACGAAAAACTGCGCCAAAGTTCGCAATGTCCCCCACACCCGTCAGACGGCTAGCCGAAGCCACCTGGAGCCCACGGACTCACAAATGCGACCCACCTGAATAAGGCCCCGGGGACGGAAAGCGCCTTGCGTTGCCGATTGAGGCCGTTGGCGGAGGTCTGCTTCGTCCGCCCCGGGCGGCGACGGGGGAGGGGTTGCCGGTCAGTCGCGCTGCCCCTTGCGCACGTCGTTCACGGCTTGCACGAGGTCGTCGACGTCCGCGGGCGTGGTGCGATGGCTGATGACGCAGGCGCGCAGGGCCGCGCGCCCGTCCAACCGCACGGGGCTGATCCAGGCGCGTCCGCTCTCCACCACGGACTGCGCAAGCGCGCTGTGACGCTCCCAGGACGCACCAGGTGAAAGGGCGTCGGCCGCAGGGTCGGCGAAGCAGACCACCGGGAGCGGCGTCCCGTTGGCGATCAGCCAGCCGGAGTCCGTGAGCCGCCGGCGGAGGAGGTCGGCCAGTTCGGCGTCGCGTTCCAACTGCTCGGCATAGCCGGAGCGGCCCGCGACGGCGAGGCTGAGGAACAGCTTCAGCCCGGCGAACCGGCGCGACCATTGCTGGCCGGTGGTGTAGGGGTCCACGGTGTCGGGGACGTCGGCCGGCATGTACGAGGTGGAGACCCGGAACGTCTCCGCCAGTCCCTCGCGATCGGTGCACAGCAGGGCACCGGCCCCCATCGGCACGCTCAGCCACTTGTGCGCGTCGACGGTGATGGAATGGGCCTGCTCGATCCCGGCCAGCGCTCCCCGGAGCCGGTCCGACAAGGCGGCCGCACCGCCGTACGCGGCGTCGACGTGGAACCGGAGGCCGGACTCCCGGCACAGCTCGGCCAGTTCGGGCAGCGGGTCGATGGCGCCGGCCCCCGTGGTGCCGGCCGTGCCGACCACCAGGAACGGCAGGTCACCGGCGTCGCGGTCCGCGTCCAGCCGCACCCTCAGCCGTGCCGGGTCCATGCGCAGATCACCGTCGACCGGGACCAGCCGTACCGCGTCCCGCCCGATCCCGGTGGCGTGCGCGATCTTCAGCCAGGCCAGGTGGCTCTCCGCCGACGCGTACAGGACCGGTCGCCCGGGCAGCGCCCGCAGCCCGCCGGTGCCGTACTCGGGCCACATCCTGGTCAGCGCCAGCAGCACGGCGGTCAGGTTCGCCTCGGCGCCGCCGCTGGTGAACGTTCCGGCCACCCGGTCGGCCCGGTATCCCATCCGCGCGCCCAGGAAACGCAGGAGGTGCGCTTCGATCTCCACCGCCGCCGGCGCGTGTGACCACGCCGCCAACTGCGGGTTGAACGCCGCGGCGAGGGTCTCACCGACCACGCCCAGCAGCGTCGGCGTCGGATTGAACAGGCCGAAGTACCGGGGATGGGTCGTGTGGACGGTGCCGTCGCGCAGCAGGCCCACGAGCTCGTCGAGCACGGCGCCGGGCTCGGCGGGCGCGTCGAAGATGTACGAACCGACCGTGGACCTCAACGCGCCGAGGTCCGCTTCCGGGCTCACGGGACGTGCGGAGATCTGCTCCCGTTCGGTGCCCAGAACCTCCAGGACGCGCCGCCACAGCCATTCCGCCGACTCGGGAGCCGGGTCGAACGAGCCGCGGCCCAGGGGGAACGCCGCTTCGGTGGTCGTGGCCGCGCTCGGGCCCGGTGCTTCGTCTTCCATGAACGCCATCTTCATCGCCGGTGCGTCACGGGCCCAGCGGCAGGAACGACAATGACCGCTTAAATAGTGACATGGCCTCCCGCACCGTCGCCGTCGCCGTCACCGAGGGCGTGCCGATCTTCGAACTCGCCATCCCCTGCGAGGTGTTCGGCTACCGGCGGCCGGATCTGACCGACTCCTGGTACGACTTCCGGCTGTGCGCCCCGGCCGGCGAACGCCCCCGCACCGCCGCCGGCTTCTCAGCCGAGACCGGCGCCGACCTCGACGCCCTCGCCGAAGCCGACACCGTCGTGGTCCCGGCCTGCCGCAACGTCCACGACGAGCAGCCGCCCGAACTCGTCGCCGCGGTCCGCGCCGCGCACGACAACGGGGCCCGGATCGTCTCGTTGTGCTCGGGCGCGTTCGTGCTGGCGGCCGCCGGCATCCTCGACGGGCGACCGGCCACCACCCACTGGATGCACGCCGACCTGCTGGCCCGCCGCCACCCCGAGGTCCTGGTCGACGCGTCGGTGCTCTACGTCGACGACGGCGACGTCCTCACCAGCGCGGGGACCGCCGCCGGACTCGATCTCTGCCTGCACATCGTGCGCACCGACTACGGCGCCGCCGTCGCGAACGCCCTCGCCAAGCGCCTGGTCATGCCCGCACACCGCCCCGGCGGCCAAGCCCAGTACATCGACGCCGGGAACGCCGTCGGCGACATGGACCAGCTCGCCCCGCTGCTGGACTGGGCGCGTCGGCACCTGGACCGGCCCCTGACGATCCCGATCCTCGCGCGGCAGGCGAACGTCACGCCCCGCACCCTCATCCGCCGCTTCCACGCCGTCACGGGCATGACGCCCATGAACTGGCTGCGCAACATCCGGATCGATCACGCACGCGAGCTCCTGGAGACCACCTCCCTGCCCATCGACCGGATCGCCGAACGCTCCGGCCTCGGCAGCCCCGCCAACTTCCGCCGCCATTTCACCCGCGCCGTCGGCGTCCCGCCGAGCACCTACCGCACGACCTTCTCCGCACCCTGACAGCGGGCGACGGGCGGTGGCGCGGCGTCATGGGCGCCGGGCCCGGCAGGGCCGTTCAGGGCCTACGCCCCCGGAAGGTGCGGCGCAGGTCGCCCACCCAGGCGTCGGGGTTCTCCCAGGGGATGAAGTGGCCGCCGTGGTCGTGGGCGTTGACGTTGACGTGGTTGAACCAGCCGGCCAGCGGGCCGTTCTCGAACGCCCGCACGCGCTCGTCGGCGGTGCGGACGCCGGGCGGGTTCTCGTAGGTGACGAAGGTGAGGCCGACCGGGGCCTGCACGACCGGCGTGCGGTCGTGGGCAGGCGTCCAGGGGTAGCGGTTGGCGTTGGCGTAGTAGCGCATCGACGTGGCGATGGAGTTGTTCGCCCAGTAGATCGTGGCGTGGGTGAGCAGGTCGTCCCTGGTGAAGACGGACTCGACGTCGCCGCCGTTGTCGCTCCAGGCGTTCCAGCGCTCCAGCAGCCAGGCGAGCAGTCCGGCGGGGGAGTCGCTCAGCCCGTGGGCCAGGGTGGCGCCGTCGAGCATGTGCACGGTGAGGTGGGTCGCCCAGCGGTGGTCGAGCTCGATGATCCGGGCGCGGACGTCGTCGGGCTGGTCGTCGGTGAGGGGCTGGTTGCGGGCGAAGTTCCAGGCGCGGGGGCCGTTGAAGAAGGTGAGCGGCAGCCCGGAGCCGATGTGGACGCCGTACAGCTCGTCGGCGTACTTGTGGCCGAGCTGGCTGGAGACGAGCCCGCCGATGTCGCAGCCCCCGGCGGCGTACTTCTCGTACCCCAGGGTCCCGGTCATCAGGGTGTGCCAGAGGTCGGCGACCTTCCAGAAGTTGACGTCCGGGAAGCCGGTGAGCGGGCCGGGGAAGCCGAAGCCGGGCAGCGACGGCACGATGACGTCGAAGGCGTCGGCGGGGTCGCCGCCGAACGCGGCCGGGTCGGCGAGCGGGTCGACCACCTTCGACCAGTGCCAGAACGTCCACGGCCAGCCGTGGGTGAGGATCAGCGGGATCGGGCGGGGGCCGCGGCCGGGCCTGCGCATGAAGTGCACCGGGACGCCGTCGACGCTCACCTGGTAGTGCTCGTAGGCGTTGATGGCGGCCTCGGCCTTGCGCCAGTCGTAGCCGTCCCGCCAGTAGGCGACCAGTTCGCGGAGATAGTCGGCCGGGACGCCGTAGGACCAGTCCTCGTTCCCCTCGTCCAGCGGCGGGCGGGTCGATGCGAGGCGGGCGCGCAGGTCGTCGAGGACCTCGTCGGGCACATGGATCGGGGTGGGCTCCAGGGGAAAGGGCTGCGGGGCGGTCATGGCGGTTCCTTCTGGTCGGCGGGAGGTCCAACGACTCCGACGATAGATCGTTCCCGCGTCCGTCCCGCCGGGCACCACCGGCGACGCCATGCTCATCCAGGTGACCGGGGGCGATGCAAGGGATGCTTGGCGTACATCACCGGAATCGACGCGATGGGCTCGTCGAGGGTCACCTCGGGGCGGCGGCGCGCGACCGCGCGAACGTAGCCGAGGTGGCGCCCCCGATCGGCGGTGAGGGCGTCGATCTCCACCCGGTTGTCGGGGGCGACGGCGTGCTGCCACTCCAGCCAGTGCTCCCAGCCGTCGGGCATGGTGTCGGCCGCCTCGACGCGGACGACGGCGCTGCGCTCCCAGTGCCAGCGCCACCAGGCCGCCGAGTGCAGGCAGGCCATGCCGGGCTCCCACCACGCCCGGAGGTGGCCGGGGACGGGGCCGTCGATCTCCTGGACGAGCCCGGCCCCGGCGATCCCGATCTGGCCGCCGGGCCTGACGAAGCGGGCGAGGTGGCTCAGGTAGAGGTCGTCGGTGCCGTAGTAGACGAACGAGTCGATGCTGACGACCGCGTCGAAGAATCCGGCGGCGAACGGCAGCGCCCGGGCGTCGGCGTGGATCGGGAAGACGGCGTCCTCGGCACCGGCGTCGCGGATGCGCGCCAGGCGTTCGTCGGCGCTGAACCACAGGTCGGTGGCCCATACCTGCACGCCGAACTCCCGGTGCAGGAAGACCGACGACGCCCCGCGGCCGCACCCGAGGTCCAGAATCCGCATCCCCGGCCGCAGGTCCATCGCTTCGGCCAGCCATTCGGCCAGCCACAGCGAGTTGGCTCCGCCGCTGACGCTGGAGCGGATCCAGTCCTGGTGGTATCGCGCCGTCCGGGGGAAGCGTTCCCCCTGGGGCGAGTGCTGCGTGGTCATGCCTCCAGAGTCGCCGAACGCCGGGCCGAGCGCATCCGTGCGGTCTACCGATGTTGACCGGACGCGTACGCGCGCAGCCCGTTCCGGTCGGGCGCCCCGGTCTTGGCCAGCAGGTGGCTGACGTGCGTTTCCACGGTCCGTACGGACAGGTGCAGGCGTGCTGCGATCTGCGCGTTGCCCAGCCCTTCGGCGACCAGGGCGAGCACTTCCGTCTCCCGTCCGGTGACGCCGAGCGCGCGCAGCCGGGGCGGCACCGTCGTGCCCCGGGTCCGGCGGGGCGGTGCCCCGGCCGACCGCAGCAGGTCCCGGCAGCGCCTGGCCTGCGCGTCGCCGCCGTTCTGCTCGTGCCAGGCCAGATCGGCCCGCAGCCCGGGGACCGGATCGCCCCACCGTTCCGTCACCGCGGCCGTCCACACCGGCAACCGCAGCAGCCGGTGCCACCACGGATGGGCCTGGAGGGCCGCGTCGCCGCAGGCCAGCGCCGCGGCCGAAGCGGCGGAGTCGCCCAGGCGGCCCGCGGCCACCGCGTCGGCGAGGTCCAGCGCGCCGCGGTTGACCGGCCGGCGGTCGGCCCTGGCCTTCTGGAAGACCGCGCGGGCGTCCTCCGGCGCGTTCCCGGTCACCTCGCGCAGCAACAGCCACAGGCCCCACCAGTGGGTGGGACATGCCGAGGCGAAGTCGGCCAGGACCGAGGCGCCCTCGTCGGCCAGGGCGGCGGCACGCGGCAGGTCACCGGCGACCACGGCCGCTATCGCGGGCACCAGGGCGAGACCGGCCTGTACTTCCGGTGGCGCGTCCGGCCTCGCTCCCGCCTGACGCAACCATCGCCGCGCGCCGTCCTGGTCCCCGGCGCCCGCCCTGGCGGCTGCGACGAACAGTTCGGCGACCGCTTGGACGCTGGTCAGCCGCAGTCGCCCGGCCAGCTCGGCGCAGCGGCGCGCCACCGGCTCGCCGGTGTCCGGCCCGTACGCCGTCAGCGCCAGGTCGGCCGCCAGCATGTCGATCGACGCGAGCTGCCCCAGCAGTCCGGCGGAGACGGCCAGCTCGCGGGCGGCGTCCAGCGCCGGTGGATCGGGCCGCTCCCTGCCCTCGATGCCGGACAGGTGCAGCAGGGCGGAGACGCGCAGCGGCGTGAGGCCGTGCTCGGCGGTGACCTGCACCGCCCTCCCGTACGCCGCTTGCGCTGCGGCGGCGTCGTAGTGGGCCAGGCAACGGCCGCGCGCCAGCAGTGCGCTCGCCAGGGACTCCCCGTCACCGGACCGTTCTGCCTCGCGCACCGCGTCGGCGGCGAGGGCGGCGGCGTCATCAGGATCGCCGGCGCCGTAGGACGCGTCGGCGCGGATGAGCGCCGAACAGGGAGCGTGCGGGCGGCCGGCCCGCTCGACGTACGCGATCGCCGCCGCCCACCGGCCGCCCACGATGCAGCTGCGGGCCAGTTGCAGGCACAACTCGGCATGTTCGTCCCCGGCCGCGACGTCGATGACCGCTTCTCCGGTCCGCAGCGCCGCGTCCACCTCGCCGACGAGCGTGTGCAGCCGGGCCTGCTCGATGGCCCATGCCACCCGGACCGCGCCGTCGGCCTCGACCCGGGCGAGCGATTCCCGCGCGCTCCGCAAGGCCCCTCGGGTGAGATCGTGCCGGGCCAACCGGAGCAGGATCCGCCCGGCCCGCTCATGGTCGCCCGCCGCCCCGAACAGCTCGGCGGCCCGCACGTCGGCCTCGCCGACGCCCCCGGTGTCGAGCAGCCGCCCGGCGCGCCGGGCGATCGCGGCCCGCTCCGGCGGCAGCAGGGCCGCCAGCACCGCCTCGCGGGTGAGCGCGTGCCGCCAGGTCAGCTCACCGGACTCGCTGCGCAGCAGGCCGGTCTCCGTAGCGGCCCGCAGCCCTGCCAGCAGCACCGGTTCGGCCACTTCGGCCACTGAGGCGACCACGTCCCAGCCCAGGTCCACCCCGACCACCGCCGCGACGTTCAGCAGGTGGCGATGCTCGCCGGTCAGGGCGGCCAGCCGTTCGCCGACCAGTGCCCGCAAGGTCGGCGGCACGGGGACGTCCAGCGCCGAGACCGGCTCGGCCGGATCGACGCCCGCCTGCCGCAGCCCCGCCGTCAGCTCCTCCACCAGCAACGGCAGCCCGTCGCAACGATCCACCATGAACCCGGCCGTCGCCGCCGCAAGGCGCACCCCGGCCCGGTCGCCCGCCAGTTCTGCCACCTCAGCCGCGTCCAACCTGGCCGGGCGGAGCACCCGCACGGCCGGACGCCGCCCGATCCGACCGACGGTAGGGGACTCCTCGCGCGCCGCGCAGCAGACCAGGATCCGCTGGTCGGCCACCCCGTCGACCAGGTACTCCAGGACCGCGAGCGTGTCCGGATCGGCCCAGTGCAGATCGTCGAGCAGCAGCAGGCACCCGCGCCCACCGCCGACCGCCCGCAGCAGCCGCAGCACCCCTTCGCCCACCACCACGGCGGGATCCACCATCGGCTCCGCACCGCCGGCCGGCCCGAAATCGGGGATGAGCCTGCCCAACGCGGCACGGTACGGCCGCACCCCGGCGTCCTCTGCGAGCGCGGCGTTCCGCAACCACCCGACCAGCGCGGTGGCCAGCGCCCGGTACGTGCCGCCCGCCGGGACCGCCCGTCCCCGGAGCACCTCCATGCCCGCAGCCGAGCCCCGGGCCGCCGCCTCCGCCAGCAACCGCGACTTGCCGATGCCCGCCTCACCGAGCACGAGCATCGTCGCACCGCGCCCGCCGGCTGTGACCGCCACCAGCTCGTCGATGACCGCCAGCTCCACGGCCCGTCCCACGATCCGCTGCCCGAGCGGCTCCGCATGTCCCACCCGGCCAGTACATCCCAACGAGGCCCGATCGGCGGCCCGCGTGTGCGGCCACATTCAGACGCCGGGGCGCGAGCCTGCCGCGGGAACGCCCGACGGCCCCTCTCCGGATCCCGGAGAGGGGCCGTCGGGACGCCCGGTCAGGTCCCGGGAACGTAGACGATCCTGAACTTCTGCGTGGTGGCGCCGATGCAGGGGGTGGCCTTGGCGACGGCGCCGAACGCGGTCATGCACTGGAAGGTGTGGTTGTTGCGCCAGGTGACCGGCCTGCCGGCCCACAGGTCGTCGAAGTCGGACACCGTCCACGTCGTGCCGGGGGAGCCGCAGTACTCCTGGCGCAGGAAGGCGTTGGGCACCAGGGAGTTGGCGCACAGGTGCGAGTGGCGGTTCTCGAGCTGGCTGTCGTTGCCCATCCGGCGGATCTTCCAGTGGGTGGCGCCGCCGTCGAACTCGTTGCTCAGGACCAGGGGCTGCCCGCTGTCCTTGGAGTGCTGGTAGGGGAGGAGCGCCTTGCCGGTGTCGGCGTTGACGATCCAGTAGAAGGGACCCGGCCCGGCGGCGGCCTGCGGTGCCGCCTGGGCCGGGGTCGCGGAGGTGAGCGCGGCGGTCATGGCGGCCGCGGCGGTGAGGGCGAGACGCTTGCGCAACTTGGGTGCTCCCGTTCGTCGTTGTGCTGACGTCCAGAAGCCTCGCCCGAGGGGATGGGGACGCGGATCGGTGGTCGCTACCCGAGTTGGCGTCGCGGAACGCCCGGCCGAGAGCCGTCCTCAGTGGTCGGCACCGAGTTAAGCCCGCGGAGCCGGGACGGCCCGTCCGCCGGGTCAGGCGGGCGCTGCCGCCGTCCGGGCGTCGCGCAGCGCGGTCAGGACGGAGGCGAACATGGTGCTCTTGATCGCGGCCAGGGTGGTGCGGTCCTTTCCGGCCAACGGGCGGACGCGGGCGTCGGCGGTGGCGACGAGCCGGTCGAGGTCGGCGACGTCATCGACCAGGCCGAGGTCCCGGGCCTCGGGCGCGCCGAACCGGTGGCCGGTGGTCATCGAGGCGATGGCGGCGGCCGGGGTGAGCTTGCCCTGGATGAGGGCGGCCATACCGGGGGTGAAGGGGATGTGGATGTCGACCTCGGGGAGGCAGAAGTAGCCGCGGTCGGCCCGCATGACGCGGTGGTCGTGGGCCAGGGCGAGCATGGCCCCGGCGCCGAAGGCGTGCCCGTTGACCGCGGCGATCGTGGGGACGGGCAGCGACAGCACCCGGGCCAGGAGCTCCTGCACCCGCTCGACGTAGGACGGCAGTTCCTCGGGATGGGCTCCGAGCCAGTCCAGGTCCAGGCCGTTGGAGAAGAACTTGCCGTGGCCGGTGGTGACCAGCGCGGCGGGGCCGGGGTGGTCGACCACGGCGTCCAGACGGCCGTGGACGGCGGTGATCCAGTCCGGGGAGAACCGGTTCTCGTCCCGGCCCAGCTCCAGAACGAACACCGGGCCGTCGTTGTGCAGGTCAGGCATGATCAATCCTTAGTGGTTCGGTCGGGCGGCGGGATGGTGACCACGGCGCGGACGGCGGCCGCCAGCCGCTGCCGGGTGTCGGCGTCGATGGGCGTGACGGCGGTCGCGGCCTGGTCGGTGACCGGGGTGGTGAGGGGCCGCCGGAACGCGGCGGTGGGCAGGTCGACCACGCACAGGGTGATGACCGCGACGGTGGCGGCGTCCGCCCGGCCCCACAGGCCGCGGGCCAGCCGCGACAGCAGGTCCAGCAACCGCCGGTCGAGCGCCAGCAGGTCGGCGGCCAGCTGTTCGGGCAGGTCGGGACCCAGCAACTGATCGCGGCGCACGCTCATCAGCATTCGGGCCGCCGCAGGGCGCCGCAGCGCGAACGCCGCCGGCGCGTCGGCCGCCGCCACCACCGCGTCCACCGCCGCGCCGGCTGCCGGCTCCGCGGCCTCCAGCGCTTCCTGGACCATGGCGGTCTGCAGGTCCAGGAAGTCGTCGGCCGCCCGCAGCCACACCCGTCCCAGCAGGACGGGCAGAGACCCGAACGAGTGGTAGATCGCCCCGTTCGACACCCCCGCCGCGGCCGCCAGGCTCCGGACGGTGATGCCGTCGGTCCCTGAGCAGGCCACCAGCCGCTCGGCGGCATCCAGGATCAGCTCAGGTTCGTACATCCGTGGTCGAGCCATACCGGGACAGTAACAGAGCAGGTGCTCTGTTACTAAGCCGGGCTGTCGACAGACCTGATCGACCAGAAGCGCGCGGGCGGCCTGTCCGCCGCCTGCGGCCACCTGGAGGCGGCGATCAGCGCAGCGACATGAGCGCCAAGCCCGTCCGGCACATCAGTCGGTTCGCCTCCCAGGCCCAGGCGGACGCGAACGAAGAAGTCGTCGGCTGATGGCCGCCGTCGACCCGTCGTTCTTCCGCAGCCTGCAGCGGGCCCCGGCATCGCAGGGGCTTGACGGGTGCCTCGCCTTTTCGGCTACGAGCTCTTGATGCGACTCACCAGAGCCGCCAAGGTTGCTCGCCGCAACGTCAGGTGCCCCGTCTCGGGAGCCCTGCTGTCCCTGATCAGAATGTGGTCGACGACGTTGGTCGAGACCTCCACGCAGTCGCCTCCCTGCGCAGTCGATCGACTCGCCTTCCGCCACAGGATTTCTTTCACTCCCACTCCTTCATGCAAGCTTCGATGAATCCGCGCGAAGCGGTACTGGGAAGGGCCTCGTGCCCGATCCGGTCCCACCGTATGGCGTATTCCAGAACCTCAGCGGACGAGGGCACCAAGCGGCCCCCGCCCGGAGCTTCCACGTACGCGACCTCAGCCCCGCCGGATGTCAGGAGCTTGAAGCTTCCATCAAGGCCGAGGTGGGCCCCGGCAGCCATGGGCACGATCCGTATCGCGATGTTGGGCCGCTCCTCCATCTCCAAGAGCCGCCCACATTGCCCGCGCATGGTCGCAGCGCTCCCGATGGGTGTGCGCAGGGCCGCTTCCCAGATGAGCGCCCACATCACCGGTGGCTCTTCCCGCTCGAAGATCGCCTGCCGGATCAGGCGGGCCTCAATGTGCGCGTCGATGTCGCGGAACCCGCCAGCGATCAGACCTGCCCGTGCGTACTCGGGCGTCTGTAGTAGTCCGGGAATCCAGGCAAGCTCCCACGTCTTGATCAGCGTGGCCTTCGCTTCGAGGTGGAGATGTTGGCGAAACCAGTCCGGATCGTGGCCGCGACTGGCGTAGAAGATCAACCGGGCGAAGTGACCCCCGGTTTTCCAGAGGTGGTCCAGAGTTTCAGCCTGCTTCTCGGACAACCGGACCTGCCCGTTCTCCAGGCGGGAAACTGATGATCGTCCCACGCTGAGGAGCCGAGCGAGCGCGGTCCCGCTCAACCCCCGTTGTGCGCGATACCAGCGCAGGTCATGGGCTATCCAGGCCCACATTGACGTTCTCGGATCGGGCGGCGGGTTGGTCGGCATGGGGGATGCCCTCCGGGTTACCAGGCTTTACCGGCTTTCCCAGGGAACGGCGACGGCAGGGCCTCTGTCAACGGAGAGTGTGCAACACATCACAAATTTTCGAGGTGATCACCATGTGCTCCGAGCGGCACACGTTGACGATCAGGGCCGACGCCGGGGAACTGCGCCCGGCCCGGCAGTTCGTCGGGAAGATCTTCGAGTCCTGGGGGATCGACCCCTATCTCGGGCAGTTGGTCATCACCGAACTCGTCACCAACACGATCAAGCACACCGACGTCGCCGAGATGGTCGCCCGGGTCTACAAGGCGGACGCGGGACCCGTGGTCGAGGTCGAGGACGCCTCGCCCGTCATGCCCGTGGTTCGCCCGCTCACCACCGACTCGTCCTCGGGCCGGGGCCTGGCGATGATCCGGCTCCTCGCCGCGGAACTCGGATGGAAGGCGTGCGCGAGCGGCGGGAAGACCGTGTACGCCGTCCTCCCCGGAGCGGCCCGATGATCACCTCCGAGATGGCCGAGGGCCTGGCGCTCGTCGCGCTGGTCCGCGCCGTGCGCCAGTACCCCGGGTTCGGCGCGGAGTTGGTCGCCCGCCGCGGCGGGTCCGCCTTCGCCGAGATCACCAGGACTGAGCCTGTACGGCACACCTGCGCGCGGGTGATCGTCTATCGCCGGCACTTCCTGTCGCCCTGGGGCATGACTCCCACGGTCGATCTGGAGGCGCTCGTGGCCGCTGTGACCTGCGAGTAGACCCGACGTCAACGGCAACGTGACGCCGACCGTCACGGGCTCTTCGCGTGCCGGACCGCCGGGCGCGGCCGATCGCGGCCAGGAATCACTCACCCCGTGAGCAGAAGCTTGCCACTAGACACTGGCATTATCCCAGTTAACACTGGCAAGATCATTCGAGGCGAGGTTCATGACCGCTTGGTGCTGGTTGCTCACCTGCGTTCCGCTGCTCGACGCCGTCCGGCTCCGCCGCCGGCTGGCCCGGCTGCCGCGCCTGCCCGACCGCACCACCGGCGGGTCGCCGTCAGCGCGGTCGTACGACCTGGTCACGGCCGACGGCGTCACGGTCCACGAACGCGTCCGCCGCGCAGCCGCCCAGTACGCGGGGGAGCGCGGCCTGGCCGTGCTCGATCTCGTCCCCGCCGGCCTGCCCGTCCAGCCGACGATGGACCTGGCGCGATCCGTCGATCCCCGCGCCTACCGGAGCGACCGAACGGGCCTGGGCCGAGGCGCGGGCCACGCCATCCTCATCGACAGCTCCCTGATGCCCGGCCTTCAGCCGACCCGGACGAAGGGACTCGGCCCCGGTGAGATGGCCGAGGTCACCGTCCGCGCCAAGCAGCACACCGTGAGCCTCCCGGGCGAGACCGCAGCGGATCTCGCCGTCGCGGACATCCCGCCGTTCTCGCCCCCCGAGCGGCGCCGGACGTGGCTGACGGCGCTCTCCCTCATGGTCCCGCAGACGTTCACCGTTCCCCGGCTGCTCATCGCGTCGATGACCGGCTACGCCCTGCTCCTGTCCGGCCTGCTGGAACACCCGTGGTGGGGCCTGCTCCCGATCGCCGCCTACTGCGCCGTTCCCTACCTCGTCACCGTCGGCCTGCCCGTCAGACCTCGCGACCTGCACCGCGCCGCGTGGCTGCGCCTGTTCCTGGTGCCGCTGTCGTGGTGGCGCACCGCGCGATCCCCGCGCACCGCCTGGGACGACCTGAGGGACGAGCAGCGCGAGAAGTCCCGGATCTGGCATCGCGAACGCCTGGCCGCCGGAGGGTTCTTCGAACCGCGCCGCACAACGTGCCCGTGGTGCGGATCGCAGAAGCTCGGCAAGCACCTGCTCACGCGCGACACGATGATGCTCAAGCCGGGCCGCTTCACCCTCGACCGCTGCGCCGACTGCCGGCACATCTTCCAGAACCCGCGCCTCAGCGGCGACGGACTCGACTTCTACTACCGGGACGTCTACGACGGTCTGTCCGCGCCCGACACCGAGCACATCTTCAGCGCGCAGACCCGCTGGTACCGGAAGCGAGCCGAACTGGTCGCCGCCCACACCGCGCCTCTCACCTGGCTCGACGTCGGAGCGGGCCACGGCCACTTCTGCGCGACGGCCGCCGGCGTGCTGCCCGGTACGGTCTTCGACGGCCTGGACATCGGCGCCGGGATCGAGGAGGCCGTCCGGCGCGGCTGGGTCCGGCACGGCATCCGGGGCGAGTTCCGCGCGGTCTCCGCCGAACTGCCCGGCCGCCACGACGTCATCTCCATGAACCACTACCTGGAGCACACCGCGGACCCGGCCGCCGAGTTGGACGCCGCCCGCACGGCCCTGGCCCCGGGCGGCCACCTGCTGGTCGAGCTTCCCGACCCCGACGCCTGGACGGGCAGGGTGCTGCGCGGTCTCTGGATCGCGTGGCTGCCGCCGCAGCACCTCCACATGATCCCGATGTCGAACCTCACCGCCGCCCTCGTCCGGCGCGGGTTCGAGATCGTCTCCACCGAACGCGACGGCGTCCGCGTCGAGGACGACTTCACCACGTCGGCGCTGCTCCTGGCCAACGTGCTGGGCCCCGACCCCCGGCGCCCCTGGGCCGACGCCCCGCTCCACCGGGGCCGCGCCCGCCGGGCCATGGTCGCCACCGCCGTCGCCCCAGTGGTGATCGCCGCCTTCGCCGTGGACCGGATCGTTCGCCTCTTCCGGCCGGGCAACAGCAACGCCTACCGAGTACTGGCGCGCAAGCCGGACCGGCACTCCGACAGCCGGAGCTCCCCGGAGCGGTCATCAACTCTCGGCCAGGAAAGTCACCCCGATGAGGTCGTGCGACACGGGCCACCTCTCCGCACGACCACCGTGTCCGCCCACACGACTGCGACGCCAGCGCCAGACCTGGAAGGCTCTCGTCCCCGGCCACGTCCGTCCTGCCCCTTGGAGACCCCCACATGACCCCCTCCGTCAGCCCCCTGACCATCCACGTCCGCAAGATCATCGACGCGGCCGCCGCATGGCGGCAGGCCCGCATCACGGCGATCCGCGAACACGAGGCCCGAGGCGCTCGCATCATCGACGGCGGCGCCACCAGCCCCACCACCTGGCACCTCACCGACTGGCGCACCGGTGAGACCCTCGCCGACCACACCACGCATCCCGGTTACACCGCCGCCGTCCACGCCCTCGCCGGCGACACGCCTTGGATCCAGTTCGACGAACTCAGCGACGCGGGCCTGGACGATCCGCCGCCCACCCCCGGCGTGAGCCCCCAGCTCGCCGACGCCCTCTACGACTGGGTCCACGACGTCGACACCCCCGACGAAGCCGTCGCCGCTGCCGCCGGCTGGGCCCTCGAAGCCACCCGTACCGCCCGCAGCGAGATCACCGCCGCCGACATCGACGACCTTCGCTGACAGTCCCAACGCCGTCTTTCACCGCACTCGGTAGGACGTCCACTGCCCGCCCGATCCGTCGCCGACGGGCTCCGCCAAGCCGTGCACCGCAGCACGGAACGTTGCCGAGCCGGAAGGACTCGACCTCGGCAGCATCTGCCTGACCGAAGACAACGAACTCCGCCTTGTCGTTCGAGGCCGTCATCCGGCCGCTCGATGCTTTGAACGTCCAAGACCACGACACTGAACGTCGCTCAACGCCCCCACATCGCTTCCAGATGTTCACCCTCTGCATTCTTACTATGTAAAGGCGGGATCTATAAGCGATATCTCCGAAACCCACACACCAACAAACAGATCCCCAACCTCAGAAGCAAAGCTGCCTGCGTCCGTGGCGCCATGAATCACGTCCGCACAGCATCGCCCCAGGAGATCGAGGGGAACGACGGCTGCCACTCCGGCTAGCACCTTGGGTGACCCGCGCTGCAGGACAGCGGCGGGCGGCGGCGCTATGGGGCGGGGGTCAGCAGACGTTGGGGGCGGAGTATTTGGTGCCCCTCCTGATGTTGTTCCAGTTCCAGTTGACCTGGGCCCGGTAGGTCGCGCCGTTGATGCACGAGCGCGCGCCTATGGCGCTGGTGGCGGTGTTGACGCCCGTCCGGCGGGGGCCCGTCGCCACGGTGACCCAGCTGCCGGTGTCCAGCAGGCGTTGGATGAAGGTCTGTACCGCCACCGCGTCGTTGCCCGAGGTGTGGTCGGTGATCGTGCCCGTGGCGGCGACGAGGTTGGCGCCGTGGTCGAAGCCGAGGCCGGAGACGACCGTGAAGTCCGCCGCTGCGAGCGCGGACTGTGCCGAGAGTGCCAGGGTGCTGGCGATGGTTGTTCCCGCTATGGCGAGGTGGAGCATCTTCTTGCGCATGTCGACCCCTGTCCGGGAGTTGGCGGGTGTTCCTCCAACAGAATGCGGCCCGTCCCCGGTCATGTCTTCCGCGTGAGCGCACACCTGTTTAGCCACCGCGTACTTCTCTCATTGGCGGTTGAACCGTGCCCACCCGCTCTGGGGTTGGGGTTGCCGTAGTACTCGGGAAAGATCCGGCGGATATGGCTGACCGACGAAGGCGGCACCCGGGCTCACTCAGGGCGGGGGCTTGTCGGCCTGCGGTCAGCTGGCTCGGCCGTCTTGACGGATGCGGTCCGGGACCGCTGTGCCTGTGACAGGGCGTGGACGCCGCAACTGGTGGGCTGCACCGTCCTGCGCGACACCCTGGGATGCGTGCGTGCGTGCGCGCGCACGGCACCGTCTGCTTCACCGGCGCCCTGGCGGGCGCGTGGTCCATCGCCGACGGCCGGCTCCAGGCCCCGATCGCCAAGGCCTACCGGGGCCTGGAGCAGGTCCGCGATGCCCAAGCCGGCGTTGAATCCGCCACGACACCGGGCGAGCACGTGGTACTGCTCGACGACTGAAGCGCATCCTCACCCCCACCCCCACCGGTCACAGCCCTGCCGGCGCCTCAGGGGTCATCGGGGGCGACGGCCTCGCGCGACCGTCTGCGAAACGAGGTGGTAGGAGTGGTCGACGAGTTCGGCGACCAGGTCCGCGGTGACGCCGGGCCCGGCTCCCACGGAGATCCAGTGCCGCTTGTTCAGGTAGCGGCCCGCGGTGATCGAGGCGTAGGTGTTCTGCAGCAGCCGCCCGTGTTCGGGTTCGGCTTTCACAGTGATGATGGGTTCGTCGGGGTCTTCGGTGACGATCAGGAACACCTTTCCCGCCACCTTGTGCACTTGCAGGTGCTCGGTGAACGGATAGCCGCAGTCGGTCCCGGGCAGCACCAAGGCCGCGGCGCGCGCGGTGTCCTGTAGCTCGTGGCCGCTGAGGGGCATGACGCGGTTCAGGCGCGGCGGCCGTAGGTGCGCGGGTCGACGGGCTGCCGGGCCTTGGGGAGATGGCCGACCACGAGCCGGTAGGACTCGGTCACCAGCTCCTTGACCAGCCCCTCGTCGATCGCGTCCCCGCCCTCCAACGTAATCCAGTGCTTTTTGTTCATGTGGTAGCCGGGGGTGATGTTCGCGTTCTCCTCGCACAGGGCGCGGGCCTCGGCGGGATCGGATTTGACGATCACCACGGGGCGTCCGGGAACCTCGGTCATCAGCATGAACACCTTGCCGCGCACCTTGAAGACCTCCCAGTCATCGCCGAAGGGATGCACCAGCTCGCTGCCGGGCAGCCCTTCGGCGCAGTCGGCCGCACTCGTGTGCAGCATGCCCCCGTCCATGACGATCAGCTCCTCAAAACGATTCTGTGCCCAGTCCGCGCTCACCCGCACCTATCATCCCCGGCCAATGGCTGTGGGTGCGAGCGGTCGCCGCTCACCTGGGCTTCACCGACCCCGCCAACTTCGGCCGCTTCTTCCGCCACCACACCGGCCTCACCTCCGCCGCCTACACGACCCAGCAGGCCACCCCGCCCCCCGACTTCGTGGCTCTCACCCGAACACCACCAAGAGAGAAGCCGGCCGGCACTGACGCACGACACCGCCCTTCGCGCCACTGCCGGTCGGCGAGACCAGAACAAAGTCACCCCAAAAGCTCGCGACCCTCAGCCCATGATCCCCTTCTGGCGTCGTCCGGCCGTCCCGAGCGACACCGGCGGTAGCCGCCCTCGCTCGACTCGGCCTCATCGGCCGGCCGAGGGGCAAAACAGGGTGTCGCGCACACGCAGGGGCCGGTACCCGATGTTCTCGCTGTGCGCTGGGGAGATGCGGGCCAGCACCTGGTCGTCGATACGGCGCCCGGCCGCGCGCATCGTGGCCACCGCCAGCCCGTAGTACTCGGCCGTCCAGGTCACCACGGCGTTGGTGACCAGCGTCAGGCACCACGCCTGCTCGGTCTGCTGCTCCAGGTGCCGGGCGCGCACCGCGCCCTCGTGGGCGTACAGCAGATCCCGCTTCCGCGCGTGCAGCGACTCGCCCTTGCCCACCAGCCGGGAGATCTTGCGCCGGTACGCCGAATCCGACAGGTACCCCCGATCCTTCCCGAGTACTGCAGCGACCCCGAGTTCGGCTGCTTCACCACCGTCTTCCGTTCGGTGATGGAGACCTTGGCTTTGCTGGACCGCCGCGCCGACATTCGCCGGGGCGCATAAGGGTGAACAGATGCGGGAGGGCTTGCGTCGATGAGCTGATCGACCGAGCAGGCGGGCTCGACGTGCGTTCGTGGCTCAGGGGCGTGGTCGAGGGCCCATGCCGGCGAAGAGGGCGTTGAGGACGCGGTCGACGTACTGGTGGGTCAGAGGTTGCTGAGTGATCAGCAACTGGAAGTACAGGGGGCCGGACAGGATCGCCATGGCCAGTTCGAGATCGAAGTCGGGCGAGATCTGTCCCTGGTCTTGGGCGGTCTTGAGCCGGGCGATGGTCCTTTCGGCCTGCGGTCGGATGAAGCGTTCGTTGAGGCCTGCGGCGACGGAGGGATTGTGCTGGGCCTCGCCCACCAGGGCTTGGTAGAGCGGGCCCCACGGCGGGCTGGCGAGCAGGTCCACCGCGGCGTGGATCTGCCGGCGCAGGTCGGCCAGGATGTCGCCGGTGTCGGGGTAGTCCAGGGCCTGTCGGTTCAGCAGCAGCAGTGAGTCCAGGAACAGCATTCCCTTGGAGGGCCACCGGCGGTAGAGGGTGTCCTTGCCGGCTCCGGCCCGGGCGGCGACGGCCTCCATGCTGAGTTTGGCGTAGCCGACCTCGCGGGCCAGTTCGAGCGCGGCCTTCATGATCGTTTCGGTTCGATCGTCTGAGCGGCGGCGGGCGTTCATGGCAGGACCATACCGGGACGGGACGTCCCGTTTGACTTTGCGGAGGCGCATCCTCCACGCTGGCACCCATACGGAACGTCCCGTCTAGTGCGGCTTTCCGTTGGCGGTCGCAAGCCAAGGAGTGAGCGGTGTGCGTGTTCGGTTCATCACGGGCGCGTCCGGGGGCTGGGCAAGGCGTTCGCGGAGGCGGCGCTGAGCAGGGGAGACCGCATCGTGGCCGCGGCACGCGACGTGAAGCCGCTGGCGGGCCTCAAGGTCCGCCACCCCGACGCCTTGGCATGCGTCCCGTTCGACGTCTCCGACCGCGCCGCGGTGCACGAGGGCGTGCAACGGACGGTGGTCGCGTTGGGCAGGCTCGACGTCGTGGTCAACAACAGAGGTCACCGAGAGGCAGATCCGTGCTCACTTCGACGTGAACGTCCTGGGGCGGATCTGGGTCGTCCAGACCGTGGCGCGCCCAGGGTTCGGGTCACATCCTTCTGGTGACGGCGATGGGCGCGGGCGGTGGAGCGGCCTCGGCCGTCGACTCCCTCGGCCAAGCACTGGCCATGGAGGTCGAGCCCTTCGGCATCAAGGTCACCATCGTTCGGCCGGGAGGCGGGGCCCGTTCCGGACACGGCCGCGCCGGTCGTCATGCAGTTCGTGGACCTGCCCGACCCGCCCCGCGGCTGATCGTCTTCGACATGGTCCAGCAGATGAATCAGACCAGGGGCGAGGAGGACCGCGCTTGGGAGCACCGCAGCCGCCTGGCCCCGGGCTGACGGCCGCCTCTCCTTCCGCCCGGAACTCGTCCCATCGCTCCTCATATACGACAGACGACTGAAGGGCCATCGAAGATGAACGCCACCCCGCCCGCAGACAAGGACCCGAGGGAAAGCCGGCCGAACGGGGTCCCCGAAGTGATCATTGTGGGGGCCGGTCCGACCGGTCTCATGCTGGCCGCCGAACTGCGCCTGGCCGGTGTGCGGCCGCTGGTACTGGAACGGAACCCGCGGCGCCGCGACACCCCCAAGGCCGGTGGCCTGGGCGGGCAGGTCCTGGAGTTGCTGCGCTACCGGGGCCTGCTGGAGCGTTTCCAAGCCGCCTGCACCGGCCCGATGCCGGCGCCCCGGTTCCCGTTCGGGGGCGTGCACCTGGACTTCACCCAGTTGCCGGATTCCCCGATGCACGCCCTGCCGCTGCCGCAGCAACTGCTCGAACGGCTGCTGGAGGAACGCGCCGGCGAACTCGGCGTCGACCTCCGTCGTGGGCACGAGGTGATCGGGGTGAGCCAGGACGGCGACGCGGTGACCGTGGACGTGCGGGGCCCGGACGGGCCGTACCGGACGAGCGCCCGGTACCTGGTGGGGTGCGACGGTGCGCGCAGCCGCATCCGCGACCGGGCCGGCGTCGCGTTCCCCGGCATCACCTATCCCGAGGTCAACCGGCTGGCCCAGGTGACCTTGCCCGACACCGTCACCGTGGACGACAACGGCGACCTCGACGTCCCCGGCTTCGGAGCGGTCCGCGCCGGTTTCACCCGGACCGACCACGGCCTGCTCGGCGTCGGCTCCTCGCCCGGCGCCCGGTCGATCTCCCTCTACACCGTCGAGGACGAGGCCACCGAGTACGACGACGACGTCGCGATGACCCTGGCCGAGATGCAGGACAGCGTCCACCGCGTGCTCGGCGCGCACCTGCCCCTGGCCGGATCGACGCGACTGTCCCGTTTCACCTTCCAGGCCCGGCAGGCCGAGCGCTACCGCGCCGGCCGCATCCTGCTGGCCGGGGACGCGGCGCACCAGTTCCCCGCCACCGGCGTGGCGATCAGCGCCGGCATGCTGGACGCGGTCAACCTGGCCTGGAAGCTGGCCGCCGACCTCCACGGCTGGGCGCCGCCCGGCCTGCTGGACACCTACCACGACGAACGCCACCTGGCCGGCGCCCGTACCATGCTGCACACTCAGGCCCAGGTGGCACTGCGACGCGGGCACGACCCGGCCGCCGAAGCGCTCCGGGAACTGTTCCAGGAACTGCTCGCCGACGAGCAGCCCCTGCGCCGCATGGGGCGCCTGCTGGCCGGCGCCGACATCCGCTACCCGATGCCCGGCTCGGACCGCCACGCCCTGGTCGGCGCCTTCGCCCCCGACCTCGCGCTGCACACCGACGAGGGCGTCACCAGTGTCGCGAAGCTCATGCGCGCCGCACGCCCCGTCCTGCTGGTCCTCACCGACCGCGACGACCTGCGCGAGACCGCCCGGGACTGGGGCCGGCGCGTCGACGTCCACACCGCCAAGACCGGCGACCGCCCGGCCGACGCCCTGCTGATCCGCCCGGACGCCCACATCGCCTGGGCCGCCGCCGTCGACGAACCGGCCGGCACCGCCGCACCCGCGCTGCGCGAAGCGCTCTCGGGCTGGTTCGGCACGCCTGATACGGCCCGGTGATCGGCCGGGGCCGGTGCCCCGGGCTGCCCGTCGCCTCTGCCGGCGAACGGTGACACCGGGTCTTGAGGGGGCCCGGCCGGCCATCGTTTCGCTGGTCAAGCGGGGGGAGGCGTCAGGTGGTGAGTTCATGCTGTGCACCGGCCGGCAGCGACCCCTGCCCGGGACGCTGCGGCCGTTGCGGCTCGTCGGCCCGGCAAGTCCGGATCGGGCAGGTCAGGCGAGTTCCGGGCCTTCCAGGTGGCGCAGGAATCGTCCGCCCGCGCCGGTCACGCCAGATGGTCGTCGAGTCGGCCGGGCTGCGGTGCCGCCGCGACCGAAGGCGAAGATCGCGCGCGGAGACCACTTGCGCAATGGTCAAGAACCGTTGACCATTGGGCGCGTGCCTAGCGATGATCTTCCCGAGACCTTCCATGTGACCACTGACGAGCAGCTCCGCGCCGTCTCCAACCTCACGCGTCACCGGATCATGGCCGTGCTCCGCTTCGAGCCGGCGACCATCACGCAGATCGCCCAGCGGGTGGGCCTCGCGAAGGGAAGCTCCAGCTACCACGTGCGGCTGCTGGAGCGGGCCGGCCTGGTGAAGGTGGTGCGGACGCGGAAGGTGCGAGGGGTCACCGAGCGGTACTACGCGATGGCCGCGCGCTCGATCGTGCTGCCGGATCCGGGGCCGGGGCAGCCGGACGTGCTGCTGCGCAACGCGGTGGCGGACCTGGAGGCGTCGCCGGCCGGCGGTGAGCGCTACGTCCGGATGGCGCATCTGCGGCTCACCGAGGAGCAGTTCACCGAACTGGGGGCGCGGCTGGAGGCGCTGGCGGACGAGTACCGGGAGCTGTCCGACCCCTCGCTCCCGGACGCGTCGCTGACCTTCGCGCTGTTCCGGCCGGCTCCGCGTCAGCCCATCGAGGCGGACGCCCAATGATCCCGGATCGGGCCGACGACGTCGCGAAGCTGCCGACCGGGTTCGGGCGTCTGTGGACCGCGCAGACGGTGTCCTCGCTCGGTGACGGGGTGACCCACGCCGCGCTGCCGCTGCTGGCGTTGACGTTGACGCGGGATCCGATGGCGTTGGCCGTCGTCACGGCCGCCGGGACGCTGCCCTGGCTGCTGTTCGGGGTGCTCGGCGGTGCGCTGGTGGACCGCTGGGACCGCAGGCGCACCATGTGGGTCGCGGACGCGGTCCGCACGCTGGTGCTCGCGGCAACGGCGGCCGCGGCCGTGCTGGACGTGCTGAGCGTCGGGCTGCTGGCGGCCGTCGCCTTCCTGCTCGCCCTCGGCGGACTGTTCTTCGACACGGCCGCCACGGCCTACCTGCCGGACCTGCTCGGCCGCGACCCCGCCCTCCTGCAGCGCGCCAACTCCCGCCTGCGCGGCACCCAGACCGCCGCGTCCGGCTTCGCCGGGCCCCCGGCGGGCAGTGCGCTGCTCGCGCTCGGTCGGGTGGCCCCCCTCCTGGCCGACGCGGTGTCGTTCGCGCTCTCCGCCCTGCTCGTACGATCACTGCCCGCCGTGCCGAGCCCGACCGCGGAAGCCCGCGAACCCCTGCTCCGCCAAGCGCGGGCCGGGGCCTCCTACGTCTTCCGGGACCGGCTGCTGCTCGGCCTCGCGCTCCGCCCGGCCGTCGGCAACATCGCCTTCGTCGCCGTGGAGACCGTCCTGGCCCTCTTCGCGCACGAACGCCTCGGCATCGGAGCCTTCGGCTTCGGCCTGCTGCTCACCGCAGAAGCGGCCGGCGGCCTGCTGGGCGCGGGCATCGCGGCCTTCCTCGGCCGGCGACTCGGCACCGGCACCGCGCTGACCTGCACGGCCGCGATCGAGGGCCTGGCCGTCCTGGGGCTGGCCGCCGCCCCGAACCCCTACGCGGCCGGGCTCGCGCTCGCGGTCTGCGGCGCGGGCATGGGCGCCACGATGGTGCTCGCCCCCTCGCTGCGACAGGCGATCGTCCCGGCCCACCTGATGGGCCGGGTCGCCTCCACCTCCCGCATGCTCGCCATGTGCGCGGCCCCGTTCGGCGCCGTGCTCGGCGGCTGGCTGGCCGCCGCCTACGGCGTGCGCACGCCGCTCTACGCCGCAGCCGGTGTCCTGCTCGCCATGACCGCCGTCACCGCGACCATGACCAGCGACCGCCGCATCGAGGCGGCACTGCGCAGCGCGGCTGAGGACCCTGCCCGGGAACGCGAACCCGAACTGTTGTGACGGAGGCCGACGCCGCTCGTCGTGGGGGAGCCGCTGTTCAGGTCCACCAGCCGGCGCAGGGAGATGTTGACCGACATGAACGCCGCCTGTCAGTAGGCCCCGGTGAACCCACAGGCAACGTGCCGTACCTGCGCCTTGCCGGCTCTGGCCGGGCCGGGCTGCGGCGATGACCGACAGGCCGCAACGGTGCCTTGACCGCTGCACCGCGCTGACCAGGGGCGAAGGAGATCGGCGGCCTGCCGGTCGGGCAGTGGCCGGAGTCGCCGCGCCTGGAACGTGGGGATGCAGGACGATCAAACCCGTCCAGGATGGATGCGCGGCCGGAGCCGTCCTTCCGGCGGTCGTGATCGAGTTCCTTGCCGGTCCGCCCTGTGGCGGGCGGGAGCCGGGTCGGAACGCCAGGCACAGCCCAGGAGATGTCCTTTTCGTTCACAAGCCGGGCCGGGTGGTGATGCGGCGGGCGGCCCCAGGGGTAGGCGTTGACCATGACCACAGTCCTGTTCGTCGTGACGGCGGCCGACCATTGGACGCTCAACGACGGCACCAAGCACCCGACCGGTTTTTGGGGCGAGGAACTCGCGATGCCCCACAAGGTCTTCACCGAGGCCGGATGGGACACCGCCCTGGCCACCCCCGGCGGGAGACGCCCGACCCTGGACCAGATCAGCATGGGGCGCACGGCCAGCCTGCCGGGCACGCTCCGCGAGGTCGCCGACCACCTGGCCGCCATCCAGGACTGGCTGGACGCCCCGGCCGCCCTGAACACCGTGGAGGCCGACGACTACGACCTGGTGTTCTATCCCGGCGGCCACGGCCCCATGGAGGACCTGTCCCATGACGAGGTGTCCGGAGCGCTCCTGACCCGGCGCCTGGCCTCCGGCAAGCCCCTGGCGCTGCTCTGCCACGGTCCCGCCGCGCTCCTGGCCGCCCGCAACGACGACGGCTCCTGGCCGTTCGCCGGATACCGGCTCACCGCGCTGTCCAACACCGAGGAGAAACTCAACGGCTTCGGCCGCAAGGCCCCCTGGTTCCTGGAGGACCGGCTGCGCGAGGCGGGCGCCGACTACGCCAAGGGCAAGCTCCCCCTGCTGCCCCACACCGAGGTCGACCGCACCCTCTACACCGGCCAGAACCCCGGCTCGTCCAAGCGACTCGCCCACCGGCTCGTGGACGACCTGAGCAGGGCCGGTACCTGAACGGGCAGGTCACCCTGCCGGGCGTCCCCGACCGCACCGGGGGCCTCATGTTGGAGGCACTTCTGAACCGCAGGCCCACGCCAGCACTGGTCGGATGCGATCGGTCGGCCGTGGCCGCTCTCGCAGGGCGGGCCGGCAGGCTCGACCATCTCGACGCCGTCGTGCGCGCCGGCCGTTGGCTTCAACCCAGCGATCTCCCGAGGGCCATGGCCGACGCCGGAGCTCCGACCGGGCTTCCGCCACGCCTACCGCAGGCGATCCCGCCCCCCTGAGCCGGTCACGGCGCCCCGCGCGTGGCGCGTCTTGTGGCGGGTATCACGCTGAGTGACGCCCCCTATGTTGACGGCGCATACTTTCGAGCTAATGTATATAGCGTAAACATCAAGGAGGGGGAGCTCATGAAGGCCATCACGATCAAGGAGCCGGGCGGTCCGGAGGTCCTGGAGTGGACCGAGGTCGCCGACCCGTCGCCCGCCGCCGGTGAGGTCGTCGTCGACGTGGCGGCGACCGCGCTGAACGGTGCGGACGTCGCGCAGCGCATGGGCCTCTACCCGGTGCCCGAAGGGGCCTCCCCCTACCCGGGGCTGGAGGTGTCGGGCCGGATCGGCGCGGTCGGGGAGGGCGTCACGGGCTGGCGCGTGGGCGATGAGGTCGCCGCGCTGCTGTCGGGAGGCGGGTACGCGCAGAAGGTCGCCGTCCCCGCAGGGCAGCTGCTCACCGTGCCCAACGGCGTCGACCTGACCGAGGCGGCCGCGCTGCCCGAGGCCGCGGCGACGGTGTGGTCGAACGTGGTGATGACCGGCGGACTGGTCCAGGGGGAGACCTTCCTCATGCACGGCGGCGCCGGCGGCGTCGGCACGATGGCGATCCAGATCGCCAAGGCGCTCGGAGCCCGGGTGGCCACCACCGTCAGCGGCGCCGACAACGCCCGGCGCGTCCGGGAACTCGGCGCCGACCTGACGATCGACTACAAGAGCGAGGACTTCGCCGACCACGGCCCCTACGACGTGATCCTCGACGTCATCGGCGGCGACTACCTGGAACGCAACCTCGCCTCCCTCGCGCTCGACGGCCGGCTGGTCATCATCGGGATGCAGGGCGGGTTCGAGGGCAAGCTCAACCTCATCGAGCTGGTGTTCCAGCGCAAGTCCGTCTTCGGCACGACGCTGCGGTCCCGGTCGGCCGCGCAGAAGGCCGCGATCGTCGCCGCGGTCCAAGAGCGCGTCTGGCCCATGATCGAGACCGGCGCCGTCCGCCCGATCATCGACCGGGTCGTGCCGATGTCCCAGGCCGCCGAAGCCCACCGCCTCATGGCCCAAGGCGGGCACTTCGGCAAGATCCTGCTGGTCAACGACTGACCCGCCACCACGCCCGACACCGCACGCAGGCAAGGAGCACCCCCAGGACGTCCACCACCTCCGCCTCCGGAGAGAGAGCTGGGCGGTCGCAAGGCCGGCGTCCCCAGGGGCGGCCTGTACGGCCGGTACCGGATGGACACCGATCTGGAGTACGACCCGCACGGCACGGCGCACTCGCCCTCGTCCCGGCGCTCAAGAACGACAGCCTCGACTCCTCCGTGCTGTCGCTGCCGGTGAACACCGAGATCGCCCAGGTGCGCGGCCACGACGGCTACGGCTTCCCCAAGCGGGTCACCGGCATCGACGCCTCCCCGACCGGCGAGCGCGTCTCGACCCTCACCTCCTCCATCTCGATCGACGGCCGTGGAACTCCGCCCTCAACCCCTGGCCCTGACCTCGCCCTGCCGAGCCTTTGACGGGCACGGTGACCGACCGGGCGAGTCGGGCGATCGTGGGGGCAAGGCGATCGACATCCGCGCTCGCCTTCGAGCACATCGCTGTGCACAGAGCCGGAGCCGGCGACGAAGCGGATGCGTCCCGTCCCGGGACGGGACTGCGGGACGACCGTCCCGGACGCGCGGCCGAGGTCCAGGGACGATGGTCACTGGTGGGCAGGACGCCTCCCGCGTGACGATGCGGGACAGCGCGGAGCATCCGGCTCCGCGGAACGGGAGGAACCGGCATGGGGCATGGAAGAGCGTCCCTCGGACGGATTACCGCGGTCGCCTCGGTCGCCGCCGTCACCGTCACGGCGCAGGTGGCGGGGGCCGTGTCGGCCCACGCGGAGCCGCAGGGGTGTACGGCCCGCCTGGTGTCGGAACCGGAGGGCGGACCGCTCACGTACACCGCGACGTGCCCGGAGGGCGACGGACGCTACCGCGTCCTGGTCGTCTGCCAGCGTCCGGGCAGCGGCAGTCATCCCCACCCGTACATCACGATCCGGCGCGGCCCGATCGTCTACGCCGGACCGGGCACGTCCTCCTCAGTG
Source organism: Spirillospora sp. CA-253888 (assembly GCA_050936435.1). Lineage (GTDB taxonomy): Bacteria > Actinomycetota > Actinomycetes > Streptosporangiales > Streptosporangiaceae > Spirillospora. Next base: position 694,610 of record JBNJMT010000002.1, on the reverse strand, counting down.
ACGTGCTCCGGTCAGCGCTACTGGTCGAGGGCGTCCGTCGAGATCGTTCCCTGACCCACACCCGGAAAGGAAGCCGCCCATGACCCTCGCCACCCCGGTACGTCCCGCGATCATGGTCGACCAGGACCCGATCACCTTCACGCCGGCCCCGAAACTCGTCCAGTGGGAACGCGACCTGGTCCGTCGCCTCGCCCTGGACTGGCCGGAATCCCCGGACGGCCTCTACCCGCCGTACCAGACCCCCACCTGGTGCCACGGCGCCATCGACGACCTCATCTAGATCCGACCACCCGCCGCCCCCTGTGCGCGATCGCGCGCAGGGGGCGGTGTTCTGTCACGGCGGGGCCCCGGGGCAGCGGCATGCTCTGGGCGGGTGTCGGGCCGTCCGAGAGCTCGTGGGCGGATGCCGGTTCTCGTGCGGGTTCTGGCCGCCGTGCTGGTGGTCGTTCCGATGTTCGGGGATGCCATCGTCCAGGCCGCGTCGCCCACGTACCACTTGGCTCTGACGGCGACGCCCTGCTTCCGTCACTGGACGCGTTCAGGAGGACGCCGATATCCGCCCCATGGGAGTACGGGCGACGCCGGACCCAACCGAAGCCCAGACTCTCGCCTACCAGCGATGAAACGCTCGGCGTCCGCCGACATGGGCGGGTCCACCGCCCGCCTATCATGTATGCACTGCCCACTTCGCCCGGCTCCGAGGCCGGAAAGGCTACGGAGCCTGACCCATGACCCAGCCACCTACGTCCTATCACCACGGCGACCTGCGCGCCGCCTGCCTGAACGCGGCGCTGGAACTGCTCGAAGAGGACGGATCGGCCGGCCTGTCCCTGCGCGCGGTCGCCCGCAGGGCCGGTGTCTCGCCGATGGCCCCCTACCGCCACTACCCCAACCGCGACGCCCTCGTCTCGGCCGTGGCCGCCGAGGGCTACCGCGACCTCGCCCGCACACTCGCCGCGGCCCACCCCGCACCCGCCACGCCCGACGATCTCGCCGAGATCGCCATCGCCTACGTCCGGTTCGCCCTGGACCACCCGGCCATGTTCCGCGTCATGTTCGCCGAACCCTGCGACCCGGCCGACACCGGGCGCGCCGCAGCGGTCGCCGCCATCACCGCCTACGTCCAAGACCTCGTGACGAGCGTGTTCCCCGACACCGACCCCCAACCGCTGGCGGACGCGGTGTGGGCCTTCGTTCACGGCCTGGCCTTCCTCCACCTCGACGGCAAGTTCGACGCCACCGACCCCGACACCGTCGCCGCTCGCGTCCGCGCCACCCTCCGCGCCCTCCTCGACGCTCGAGCCGCCTAGCTTCCCGGCCCGCCGGTCGGACTCGTAGACCACGCGCAGCGCACACCCGGCGGGCACGTCCTGCTTGCCGGGCGCGGCAACGACCTCGCGAACCGGATCTGCGGCGCGTCAGGGTGACCCGTCGTCCGGCCGGTCGACGCCCCAGCAGAGGTCAGGATCTGGAGCCGCATCCGGCAGCGGCGGCCGCCGGTCCTGGGTGGTGAACCATTCGGGCCGACCGAGGTGACCGCGCCGGACACCCACGGCCGTGGTGTAGTTGCGGCCTTCGTGGTCGACCGAGTCCAACTCCTCCTGGATGTGGACTTCGATCAGATCCAGCGGGGTGAGGCCGGCCTCGTCGGCGTCGTGCCGGAGCGCGGAGACGTACTCCGTCAGGACATCCTCCGGGAGGGCCAAGCGAGGCCGCCGCTGAAGCGCCCGCCCGGCGTGGGCGGTGACCTCATAGATGCCCGGCGCCTCCTGGGAGATGGTGTATCCGAGACGGCGGAGCCGGGCGATGAGCCCGGCGGCCACGTCCATCAGCAGTGCACTCCGGTCGGGTAGCTGGTGATGATGTTGTTCCTCGCGACGACCATCCTGAAGATCTGCTTGCGCACGACCTGGTTGGTCCGGATGTTCCTGAGGTACCTGCGCAGCGGTCGGCAGCGTCTGGTGCAGACCGGCGCCCTGCTGCGCACCTCGGCGGAGCTGTTCGCGTTGATCAACCTGCTGGCCGGTGACGTCGGGCGGTACCGGCTCGCCGACGCCTACGGATACGCCGCCTGGATCTGCGCCGATGAGGCCGACTCCGACGCCGCCCGCGCGCCCGTCAGCAGACCTATGCGCTACAAGTGGGGCTCGGTGCGCGCGACCCGGCGGCGATGCTGCGGTCGGCGCAGGCCGCCGATGACGCATGGGCAGACGGTGACCCGTGGGTCCTGGGGACGTGGGCGCAGGTCCGTATCGGTGCGGCGCCGGCACAGGTGATGAAGGTGTGGTTCCACAGCGAGGCGGTGATGCTGGGCGTGCGTCCGCCCCGCGGGCTCGACCCGGCGCGGGCCGCGATCCGGGAGGCGGTCGACAAGACCGTCACCGTCCACCAGCTCAGCGACGAACCGGAGTGGACACCGCACGTGTCGGTGGCCTACAGCCACAGCACCAGGCCCGCCGCTCCGATCCTTGATGCGCTGGCGGAGCCACCGCCGCCGCAGCCCTTCACGGTGCGGGCCGTGCACCTGGTGAAGCAGGTGCGCTCGGGACGGCTGTACCGCTGGGAACCACTCGCCGCTGTCCCGCTGGACGGCTAGCGTCGAAGGTGCGTTCATGCCCCGGATGTACCGGCGCCCCCCAAGCAGAGGGAGACGGGGCGCCGGTCTCGTTTTCGGGGCCGAGCCCCCGGAGCCACTCCAGGGGTACCAGCGTTCTGGGTCCCCTTGCGGCTGTCGTCGCGGACAAGGAGATCACGGTGGGGCAGGCGCGGCCGGAGGCCAGGAAGGTCGGCATCGCCTGGAAGCCGCGTCAGGCGGTCAACCCCGCGCAGTGGCCGAACGCCTGCGACCTGATCAGCAGCAAGGAGATCAAAGCGATCCTGCCGCAGGGCAAGCCCGGTCAGCCCTGGTCGCAGCAGGTGGTCGTCAGCGCGTCCGGCTCCGTGGGGCGGGACGGCATCGGCCGGGCGGCCAACGGCCAGTGCGCCCACACGATCGAGCTCTCCCACCGCACGGGCAAGGCGATGTACCGCATCAACACCATGACGATCCGGATCGAGGGCGTCGGAGACCCCGCGTTGGTGGCGAAGTCGTTCGCCAGGACAAAGAAGAGAGTGCAGAGCCCCGAGGAGGACGGCGGCTCAGAGGTCCCGGGCACCGACGCCTGCTTCGTCCACGGCGCCGGCCAGGTGGAGCCCCGCAGCGTCACCTGCCACCGGGGACCGGTCATGTTCACGGTCAGTACCGGAACGTGGAACGTCGATACCTTGGTCACCCAGACGCGGATCCTCCCCGCCGTGATCCGGACGGTCGCCGCCAAGGTCTGAATCCCCAACGGCGCATGGGCGCGGGCGCTGCGGTCCTGACCACGAACGGCATGGCCCGGCCGGACCGACCGTGTTCTTGCCCGGCAGGGCCCAGTCGGCGTTCCCAACGTCACGCGTTCCGTGAGCGTCACGGCGTGACGCCATCGATCTGGCCGGACGAGGTGCTCTGTGAGTCAGGCGCCGGGTCACGAACGTGGTCGCGGCCCAGGTGACGTGGGTTTCGGGTCCTCTGAACCAGGGACCGGGCCGGTGACGCTCCATCAAGCCGTCAGGTAGGTCATGATGCGGCGGTGAGCGTGCAGCATCCGCAGGAAGTCGGCCAGGGCCATGTCGTGGCCCGGTACGTCGCCGGCGATCGGCGATACCTGAAACTGCTGGGAGGCGGCTTCCTCCGCCTTGAGGCGGAGAGACGAGCCGCCTTCATCAGCTCGCTGCAAGCTGACTCCCTCCAGGTGAACGACCAGGAGATCGGGGCGCTTTTCGGATATGAATGGCGCGCCCGGCTGACCGCTGCCTGGTTGGTCGGCGTGGCCGGGCGGGTCGAGTGGCGCGAGCACATCGGACGCCTCCTGCTGGCCAGTGAACTCACCCATGCAGGTCAGGGCTACTGCTTTGCGCTTGCCCGGTTCGGCGGCCAAAGCGATGCGGAGATCCTTGTGTCCTACTTGGATCGCTATCTTCCGCGCTGGGAATGCCGGTATGACCAGGGATTCGCCCTTGGCGCTCTCATGCGGCTGGATTCCCGGCTGGGCACACGTCACGCCGAACGATTCGTTGCTCCCGACGGGCTCTGGGAACGCTGGGTCGACGGGCTTCCGCACACTCGCGGGACCGCGACCGCATGGGCGAACAGAACCAGAGAAGCGATCGACGCTTGGTGCGGGCCTTGGGACGCTTGATCTGTCGGGAGCACGGTGTCGGTGGCGCGTCCCGCGATCTGGCAGCCATGCGGGCTGTGACGGTGTCCGTCTGGACGAGCCGGTCGTTACCGCGCACAGGCGTGCGCGGTAACGAGGTTCTGCGAGCGAATGGCCGCAGTCCAAGGCGCGGTGTCGCCGTCAAGGCGCTGGAGAGCATCGTGCGGCCGGGCGAGCACACCGAGCGCTCGCCGAGCCTGGCGTCGGCCCTGGCCAAGCCCCCACGGAGGCCGAGTCATGCCATGGTCGGAGAACGGTTTTCGACCGTGGTCGGATGACCGGGAGATGCGCGCCCCCGAAGCTGGACGCCATGACAGCACAGACGAAGGCCACCTCGGCGATCAGGGTCGAGGGCCTGACGAAACGGTACGGCCGGCGCACGGTGGTGGACGATCTGACGTTCACGGTGCGGCCGGGCGCGGTGACGGGCTTCTTCGGCCCGAACGGCGCGGGCAAGACCACGGCGCTGAAGGCGGTCGTGGGACTGGCGCGGCCGTCGGCGGGGGCGGTGTCGGTGCTGGGTGCGCCGGTGGCCTCGATGGTGCCGGACGCGCGCCGGATCGGCGTCCACATCGAGCCGTGCGGCGCGCACCCCGCCCGGTCGGCCCGTGCGCATCTGCGGGCGCTGGCGCTGTCGGCGGGGCTGCCGCGCCACCGCGTCGACGACGTCCTGGAGGTCGCCGAGCTGACGCAGGCGGCGGGCCGCCGGGTCGGCGCCTTCTCGCTGGGGATGCGGCAGCGGCTCGGGCTCGCCGCCGCGCTGCTGGGCGACCCGGAGGTCCTGGTGCTGGACGAGCCGGCCAACGGCCTGGACCCGCAGGGGATCCGCTGGCTCCGGACGATGCTGCGGGACCGGGCGGCCAGGGGCGGCACGGTGCTGCTGTCCAGCCACCTGCTCGCGGAGGCCGCGCAGACGGTCGACGACGTGGTCGTCATCGACCGCGGCAGGCTGGTGCACCAGGGGCCGATCAGCGAGGTGGAGTCGCTGGAGGATATGTTCCTCGAGCTGACCGGAGGGTTGGAGCGATGATCGGCCTGCTTCGAGGGGAACTGCTCAAGGCGGTGACGACCCGTGCCGTGTGGGGGTTCGCGGCCGGGGGGATGGCCTTCGCCGTCCTGAACGCGGTGGTCGTCGCCGTGGCGTCGGGAACGCTCGACGAGGTGGCGGAGAAGAAGGAGGCGCTGTCGGGGCTGCCGGTCCTGCTGCTGCTGTGGGGGCTGGTCGGCGCGGCGGGCGAGTACCGCCACCGGACCGCCGCGCCCACGGCGCTGGTGGCCCGGCGCGGCCGCGGGAGCGTCCTGGCGGTGCGGATCGCGGCGTACGCGCTGACCGGCCTCGGGCTGGCGCTGCTGATCAACGTGGTCGCGGTCGGTGCGGCGCTGCCGCTGCTGGCCGACCAGCCCGGCCCGGACCTGACGTCCGGCCAGGTGGCCGGGGTCGTGGCGGGCAACGTCGCGGCGCTCGTGCTGGCGACGGTGCTGGGCGCGGCGGTCGGCGCGCTGGTCCGCGGCCCGGTCGTCGGCGCGGTGGTCCTGCTGATCCTGAACCTGGTGGTGCAGCCCCTGCTGAGCGGCGCGTGGGAGCGGGAGGCGAACCTGTCCCCGTTCGGCGCGGCGGCCATCATGACGGGCGGGACCCACAACACGACCCTCACGGCCGCGCAGGCCGGCGTGGTGCTCGCGGTCTGGACGGTGCTCGCGGTGCTGGTCGCGGTCGCGTGCGAAAGACGGCGTGACCTGGCGTGAACATCGCCGAGAGGATCCGGGCGGTGCGCGGCCTGCGGGCCGCGCACCGCCCGGTGCTGTTCGACATCGTGCTCGCCGTGGCGACGGCCTTCGTGGAAGTGGGGCTGCTGTTCAACGACGGCACCCGGCCCGTGCCGCTGCCGATCGCGGTGACCGTCCTCACCGGCGCGGTGTTGTTGGCCCGCCGCCGGTTCGGGGTGGCGGTGACCGCGGTGACGGTCGCGGCGGCGGCCGTGCTGGCCGCGGCCGGGTACTCGCCCGGAGGCGCGCCGGTCGTCGTCGCGCTGTGGTCGCTCGCCGAAACGCGCGACCGGCGCGTCTCGCTCGCGGTGCTGGCGCCGGTGGTGGTGTTCCTGCTCGCCGCGAGCGTCTGCGCCCCGCCGGCGCCGATCGGGGCGTGGCTGCTGGGCTCCTCCATGCAGACGCGCCGCCGCTACGTCCGCGCGGTGGAGGAACGGGCCGCCACCCTCGAACGCGAACGGGAGCAGCTCGACCTGATCGCGGCGCAGCGCGAGCGCGGCTCGATCGCCCGCGAACTGCACGACATCGTCGCCCACTCGGTGACGGTGATGCTGATCGGAGTCCGTGGCGCCCGCGACGTCCTGGAGACCGAACCGCAGGTGGCCGCGCGGACGCTCGAACAGGTGGAGGCCAGCGCGGAGCAGAGCCTGGCCGAGTTGCGCCGGATCCTCGTCGTCCTGCGCGGGCAGCACGCGGTGGGGACGCGGCCGCAGCCGTCACTGGCGGACCTGGGCGAACTGGTCTCCGGCTACCGCGCGGCGGGGCTGCCGGTCCGGCTGGAGACCACCGGGGAGCCGCTGGACCTGCCGAGCGGGGTGGAGCTGTCCGCCTACCGGATCATCGAGGAGGCCCTGACCAACGCGCTGAAGCACGCCGGGGCGACACTGGTCACGGTACGGCTGGACTACGGCGGAGCGGACCTGGAGGTGCGGGTGCACGACAACGGAAGAGGGCCCGGCGAACCGGCGGGTCCCGGCGGGCACGGCCTGGTGGGCATGCGGGAGCGGGTCGCGGTGCTCGGCGGCGAGCTGCGGACCGGCGGGCTCCCCGGCGGCGGGTTCCAGGTCGCGGCACGGCTGCCGATCGGGGAGCGGGCATGACGGTCCGGGTGCTGATCGTCGACGATCAGGAACTGATCCGCATCGGTTTCCGGCTGTTCCTGCAGACCCAGGCCGACCTGGAGGTCGTCGGCGAGGCCGCCGACGGTCTGGAGGCCGTCGAGCGGGCGGCGGAACTGCGGCCCGACGTCGTCCTGATGGACGTCCGGATGCCGCGGATGGACGGCGTCGAGGCCACCGCCCGCCTCACCGCCGCCGACCGCCCGCCCCGCGTGCTGATCCTCACCACCTACGACCTCGACGAGTACGTGTTCGGCGCGCTGCGCGCCGGGGCGTCGGGATTCCTGCTGAAGGACGCGCCCCGCGAGCGGCTCCTGGAGGCCATCCACGTCGTCCACCAGGGCGAAGCGCTGCTGTCCCCGTCGATCACCCGCCGCCTGATCGAGGACTACGCCGACCGCGCCGCCCCCGTCCGGCCCGCGCCGGACCTGCTGACGGCGCTGACCCCGCGCGAGCGCGAGATGCTCCTGCTGGTGGCCCAGGGCCTGTCGAACCAGGAGATCGCGGCGCGGCTCGTCGTCACCGAGGCCACCGTCAAGAGCCACGTCGGCAGCGTGTTCGCCAAACTCCACCTGCGCGACCGCGTTCAGGCCGTCGTGTTGGCCTACGAGCACGGCATCGTCGTCCCGGGCCGCCGCCCGGGCCCTGGTTGATGGACCGCCGGGCGATGGCCACGTCGTGGCGGTACGCCACTGAGACCTCTGCGCCTGCCGGAAGCCTTGTGCGGCGGAATCCGCTGACCCAGCACCTCGGCCTTCGCTGCGAGAGCCGGAGCCTGTGCCAGCCGCCGGTCAGGCGGGCGGTCAAGAAGGGGTGTGCACCGGTGTGGGCGACAGCGCGGGGGCCAGCCAGCGGTTGAGCAGGGCGCGGAGCCGGGCCTCGTCCTGCGGCGGCTCGCCGGGGTGCTGCAGCAGCGAGGTCAGCAGGCGCATGATGATCTCGGCGAGGCCGTTGAGGTCGTCCTCGCCGATGCCGGCGGCGCTCCAGTCGACGGGGAAGCGCTGCAGCATCTCGGCGCCGTAGGCGATGGTGTCGCCGGTGGTGGCGCCGCGGCCGAAGGCGGTGGAGTCGCCGAGCTGCAGCAGCAGGCTCAGGCGGGGCTCGGTGGGGATGGTCCGCACGCAGAAGACCATGCCCTCCACCACGGCCTCGGCCGGATCGGTGATCCCTTGCAGGTGCGCGATCATCAGCTCGACGAACGACTCGGCGCCCTGGGCCGCGACCTCGCCGATGATGTCGCTGATGCGGCCGAAGTGGCGGTAGACGGTCTGGCGGGTGACGCCGAGCTCGCCGGCGACGTCGGACAGGGTCGTCTTGGCGACGCCGTGCCGGTCGATGCAGCGGGCGGTCGCGTCGATGATGCGCTGCCGGGCCTCGGCGTCCGTCGCCGGTGGCCGGCCTCCCCAGCCGTGGTGCCCCATGGCCTTAGGATCGCACAGGCTCCGGGGTCCGCCGGGCCGCGGTCGCGCGGAGCGCCGCCGCGATGAGCGCGGTCGCGGCGACGGCGCACAGCACGGCGTACCACAGGCTGCCGATCGGCGTGCCCTGCTCGGTGACGCCGCCGGTCGCCGCGAAGTAGGCCGGCAGTGCGACCAGCCACAGGACGATGTGGACGCCGAGGTACAGCGCCGGGTAGGTCCGCGCGAACAGCGGCGACGCCGCCGGGCCCGTCCGGGGCGAGCGCCAGGCGTCCGCCAGGAGGCAGAGGCCGACGACCCAGACCAGGGCCAGCTCGGCGCCGAGGACGGCCCGCTGGATGCCGAGCCGGTCCTCGCCGCGGAAGGCGCCGCTGGGCACGCTGACGATCACCATCGCCAACGGCGTCACGGCGCCGGCGGCGAGGGTGCGCAGGCCGACCTGGCGGCCGGTGAGCGCGCCGCGGCCGTCCCTGGCCCCGACCAGCCGGACCACCAGGTAGGTCATCGCGCCGAACGAGACCGAGGCGAACAGCAGCATGCTGTTCATCGGGACCGAGGCGAGCGCCGGCTCGTTGATCATCGTGTTGTCGGTGTTCCAGGCCCACCACTTCAGCTGCGGGCCGAGCTGATCGAAGATCTCGTAGAACGCCTGGCAGGCGAACGCGACCGCCAGCGACCCGGCCAGGGGCCCGCGCCGCGCGAAGACGCCGAGGACGCGGACCAGCTCGTAGGCCAGCTGCGACAGGGCCGGGTAGAAGGCCACGATGTACAGCGGCAGCCGGTCGTACATGAACTGCACGGTGAACACGTTGTGGGAGAAGATGAACCCGACGTGCTCCTCCAGGCCGAACCAGCCCGGGAAGTACAGCGGCGGCTCGATCACCGCCAGGTAGACGAGCGAGGCGAACCACAGCGAGATGTTGACCGGGTCGCCGTCGCGCCGCCACCGCCGCCACGCGTGGACGAAGGCGAACACCGCGCCGCCGATGACGAGCAGTTCGAGGAACGGCATGGTGCCGTTCTCCAGGCCGAACGGATTGCGGAAGTCCACCACGGGGGCGGCATCGTGGCAGGAGTGGCCGAGCTTTTCAGCGAGGCGTTCGGCCGCTGAGTCGCAGGTGTAGCCCATCGCTCGCTCCTCGGGTCAGGCGCCGACCAGATCGGTCTTGTTCGCCGGCGGCCCGCCGGCCCGGGTGTGGCCGGTGTAGTCGGTGCCGGGCGGGTCCCGCCGGTCGTCGAACCCGCCGGGCACGACCGTGCGCCCGAGCCGCTGGCGCACCTTGTAGCGCGCGATGCCGAACCAGAACCGCGGGTCGGTGGCCATCTCCCGCAGCGACATGTCGAGGTTGAAGACCTGCGCGAAGGTCCGCTCGACGTAGGCGTCCTCGCGGCTGGTGGCGTTGATGGCGTTGAAGACCGGCCAGCTGAGGCGCGCGGCCAGCCTGCGGCGCCAGGGGGCGACGACCTCGGTCCCGGTCGCGAAGTCGTAGGCCTGGTCGCGGGCCATCGCGAGCATCCAGGGCACGTCCAGCGACTTTTTCTGCCGGGCGAGGAACGCGCGGAAGAAGGCGGGGTCGAGCTCGTCGCGTCCGCGCAGCATCTCGGCGAGGATCAGCGCGGAGCGGGCCGCCGAGCTCATCCCCTGGGCGTAGAACGGGTTGAACGCGCAGATCGCGTCACCGATGCAGACCAGCCCGACGGGGGGCCGGTCGAGCAGGTCGAAGCGGCGCCACTTGTTGCCGGTCGAACGGGTGAGGTGCACCTCGGAGGTCGGCGTGCAGGCGCGCGTCGCCCGCCCGAAGGCCGCGGCCCGCACGCGGTCCACCGCGGCCTCGAAGGCGCCCGTCTCGCGCGGCATCCGGACGCCCCACGACCCCATACACACGATGGCGCGGTCGCCCTCGATCGGGAAGAAGTTGCTGAGGAACTCGTGCTCCTCGGGATGGTCGCCGGTGTCCTGGGTCGGGGTGACGACCAGGTGCTTCCACCACCAGGTCTCCGGGCGCCGGTCGGCGGGCGGCAGGTCGTACCAGCGCGAGGTGTAGGTGACCTTGGCGTCGAGGGTCTTCTCCGGCGGCGCCGGCCAGCCCGCCGCGCTCAGCCAGTCGACGACGGAGGAGCCGCGCCCCAGGGCGTCGACGACCAGGTCGGCGGCCAGGTGGCCCGACTCGTCGCCCGCACGGTAGTCGACCCCCTCCACGCGCCCGTGCGCGGTGCCGCCCCCGGTGGAGCGGAGCCCGGTGACGGTCACGCCCTCGCGGATCTCGATGGCCGGGAGCTCGCGGACCTTGTCGCGCAGGACCCGCTCGATGAGCACGCGGGAGCTGTAGACCATGGTCATCGACCCGGACTTGCGCGGGGCCCAGCCGTCGTTCTCGCAGTACGCCGCGTCCATCGACGGCATCAGCCGCATCCCGCCCGAGGCGATCAGCGCCTCCTCGAACCCGGGGAAGATCTCACCGATCGCGCGGCGCCCGGAGTTGAGCAGGAAGTGCGGGTGCTTGCTCTGCGGCACGCCCCGCCGATGCTGCGCGCCCTCCGGGAGCCGGTCCCGCTCCAGGACGATCACTTCGTCGAAGTGCCTCGCGAGCACACCGGCGGCGCACAGTCCCGCCACGCTGCCGCCGAGCACCACGGCCGTCGTTCCCCGCATGGACCCTCCATTCATACAAACTATGAGTGAATGTATGATCGATGGACGTGGAAGGTCAACGGGTACGGTCCGAGCACCTTTCTTTTGCGCCCGGGGGCCAGGTCCGGTGGAGGCGACGTTCGCGTGACCTTGCCGGAGGGAGTGACACCGCTCCGTGCTGAGGTGTCGAGCGCTGGAACGGGCGGCAGAAGCATGAAGCCTCGGACCGCAAGGTCTACTCGCGGACGCCGTTGCTCAAGGCGACGGCCAACTCGCCGAGCCGGGGATCGTCGTCAGCGTGGAACGTCGGTGAACGGCGTGCGGCCAAGGGGGACACGGGCCGCATTCCGCTTCATTTGTTCGCTTGGCACGTTGGGGCTGGTCAGGGCCCTGCAATGCCGGGCATGGGCCGAGCGGGCGGGCACTGGCGAATCGGCCCGGCCGCGGACGCGGGTCAGAGCGCCAGGATCGCGAACAGCACTCCGCCGATGATGTGGGCGGCGACGGTCACCACCAGCCCGACGACGAACAGGTTCTTGGCGACGGGGTGATCGAACTGGGAGCCGGGGCGCGAGCGCCGGGCGGAGTTGGCCAGGGCCTGCTGCTCGCGCTCCTCAAGGGAGGGCAGGAAGGACGGTCGCTTGATGGCCATCGGGTCTCTTCTCCTTCAGTGCGCCAGGACGGCGAGCAGGGCGCCGCCGACGACATGACCGGCGACGGTCAGCGCCAGCAGGGCGATGAGCAGGTACCGCGCGGTGGGATGTCCGAGCTGTCCACGTTCACGGACAGGCGGGAGCTCGGCCTGGCGCTGGGCGATGCGCTCCTCCAGCGGGGCTCGGCGCAACATGGCGACTCCCTTGCCGCACGAATAGTTGGTACACAAATCATTGCGGTACTCTTTATAACCGGAAAGCGCCCGCAAGACATCCCCCGGGAGGACCCGTGGCCAGTGATCTACGCGACATCGACAACCCGCTGGCGCTGGAGAACCAGGTGTGCTTCGCGCTGGTGGTCGCCTCGCGTACGGTGCTGGCGCACTACCGGCCGCTCCTGGAGCCGATGGGGCTGACCCACCCGCAGTACCTGGTGATGCTGGCGCTGTGGGAACACCGGCAGCTGTCGGTCAAGAGGCTCAGCGCCCTGCTGCAGCTCGATGCGGGGACGCTGTCGCCCCTGCTCAAGCGCCTGGAGGCCGCCGACCTCATCCGCCGCGAGCGCGACAGCCGCGACGAGCGCCTGCTGGCGGTCACGGTCACGCCCGCCGGGCAGGCCCTGCGGGAGCAGGCCGAGAAGATCCCCGCCACCATCATGGAGCGCCTGGGCATGAGCCTGGAGGAGCTCCAGGACCTCCACGGCACCCTGACCCGCGTGATAGCCGCCGCCGGCGAGAAGTAGAGGCGGCGGCGAGCATCGGCCTGCCCGCCTCCACCTCGCCTCGGGAGCCGGCTCAGCGTCCCGGTGCCGGGGCCGGGAGAGGCTCACCTGACGACGCGTCGGCCGTGGCGCGCCACCAGCGGCGTGACGCCAGCGCGGCCAGCCCGGCACCGGCGGCGTTCAGCAGCACGTCGTCCACGGAGGACACCCGGTCCAGCCGCAGGACGTACTGCGCGGACTCGACCAGGACCGAGCAGCCCGCCGCCAGCGCCAGCACCCGCGGCACCGACGCCAGCGCCGCGAACCGCAGCGGCACGAAGAACCCCAGCGCCGCGAACACCAGCAGGTTGCCGACGACCTGGACCACCGACATCGTGAACAGGTCCTGCAGCGGCACCAGGCTCACCCGGCCGGGGACGGCACCGGCCCGGCCGCCCGGCATCATGGTCATCCACACCCATGGCACCGTCCCGTAGACGATGCCGACCTCGGCCAGCGACATCCGCCACGCGGCCGTGGCGCCGGCGACGCCCCGCCGGCGCGCCAGCGCCCACACCGCCAGCGCGGCCAGCGGCAGCACGGCCGCCGTGATGAGCACCACGCCGGTGAACGTGCCGGCCCAGCCGTGCCACCCTCTGATGATCATGCAGCCTCCGCTTCCACGTCCTCCGCCCGCAGGCCGGAACGATCTTTCGACGTCCCGGCGGAGGCGACGGTTGCCCGGCCGGGCCTCAGCTGCGGCCGATGACGGCCTGCGTCTCCCGATCGATGATCTCCCACAGCGGCACGCCGTCCCGGTTGCTGAGGATGACGCCGACCCAGCCGCTGTCGGGGTAGATGTTCCAGCTGGCGCCGACGCCGGGGTCGCCGCCGGCGCGGCCCCACACCCACTGGCCGCTCACGATGTGGACCGGCATCATGTAGGCCCCGAACCCCGCGTCGGCGGTGGCCGCGCGACCGCTCAGCCCGTTCACCTGCGGGGGATTGGGCAGCTTGGCGCCGGTGAGCAGGTCGGCGTAGGGCCGGTCCAGCACCGTGCCGTCGCCCAGCGCACGCGCGAAGCGGACCAGGTCCGGCGCGGTGGCGAAGCCGCCGTCCCCGGGGGCGTCGATGAAGTTGCGGCCCGGGTTCTTGCCCGGCTGGTGCGGGCTCGGGCTGCCCTTGTCCAGGTTGCGGACGGCGTCGACCAGGCTGCCGTCGGCCAGCTGCATGTACGGGTGCGCGATGTGCTCGTCGGTGAGCCACTGCGGCCTGGTGTAGAAGCCCGTGCCGGTCATGCCGCAGCGCTTGAAGATGTGCTCCTGGACGTAGTCCCAGTACGTCATGCCGGTCACGGCCTCCACGATCTGCGCGGGGATGGCGACCTCGGCGCCGGCGTGGTCCGTGGGCGTGCCGGGAGCGGCCACCGGCTCGGCCTGCCGGGCCCACCACTCGTTGTACCGGCGCACCTCCTCCCGGCTCTGGAAGGTGCGCTGCACGTCCACGTCCGGGTTGTTCAGCCCGGAGGTGCCCGACAGCAGGTGGTGGATGGTCACCTTCTCGGCGATCTCCTTGGCGAAGCCCTGGAGGTAGGTGCCCACCGTGTCCCACAGCTTCAGCTTGCCCTGCTGCGCCAACTGCAGGACGGCCACCGCGCCGAACGGCTTGCCCGCCGAGCTGAGGCTGAACGCGGTGCCCTCGTGGTTGCGGACCCCCTTCTCCTTGTCGGCCATGCCGTAGCTGCGCGACAGCACCGTCCGGCCCCGGTGCGACAGCAGCACCACGCCGGAGAACTCGCCCTCGGCGGCCAGCTTCGCCACGTACCGGTCGTAGGCTCCGCCGGGCCGGGCGGCCGGCGGGACGGTGTCGCGGCCGGCCGGGGCCTGCGCGGCGTGGCCGGGCCGCGCGCCCGCCAGCGGCCCGCCCGCCGCCGCCACCCCGGCGGCCGTCAGCCCGCCCCATCCGAGCAGCCGCCGCCGGCCGATGCCACCTGCGGAATCCGAGCCCATGATCACGGTCCTTTCCCGATCGTCGAACCGACCACCGATGCGCTGTGGTCCATGGCTCCACTGAAGACGGGGGACTGTTGCGGTGGCGTATGCGATTTTCGATACGCCTGCGATACACGCGATCCACGGGCGTCAAGGGCTTGGCGCAGCCGACGGCGTCGGCGGCCGCGCCGCAGACCTACGAACGCGACGCGCCCGCGTGGGCCGGAGCGGGGCGGTGCGCGGCGAGGGCCTGGTCGAGGTCGGCCATCAGGTCCTCGTGGTCCTCCAGCCCGATCGAAAGCCGGACCAGGCCGGCGGGCGGCCGGGCCTCGGGGGCGACGGGCCGGTGCGTCAGCGCCGCGGGATGCTGGATCAGCGAGTCGACGCCGCCCAGGGACACCGCGTGGGTGAACAGGCGGACCGCCGATGTGAGGTGCCTGGCCTGCTCCAGCCCTCCGCGGAGGTCGATGGAGATCATCGCCCCGGTGCCCCTCATCTGCCGGTGGAGAAGTCCCCGCGCGTCCCCCGCCGTCCCGGGGTAGTGCACGCGCGACACGCTCGGGTGGGTGCTCAGCCAAGCGGCGACGCGCTGGGCGCTGGCCTGCTGCGCCCGGACCCGGATCGGGAGCGTGGCCAGCCCCCGGTGCAGGAGGTAGGCGCCGAGCGGGTGGAGCAGGGCGCCGGTGATGGCGCGGACCCGGCGCAGCGCGGCCGCCCGCTCCTGGTCGCAGGCGATGACGCCTCCGATGACATCGCCGTGCCCCCCGAGGTACTTGGTCGCGCTGTGCAGCACCATCGCGGCGCCGAAATCGGCGGGGTTCTGCAGGATCGGGGTCGCGAACGTGTTGTCCACGAGGACGGGAACGCCGCGGGCCGCCTCGACGACGGCACCGATGTCGACCAGGTCCAGGGTCGGGTTGGCGGGCGTCTCCAGCATGATCAGCGCCGTGTCCGGCCGGAGCGCCGCGGCGACGCCCTCCGCCGTGCAGAACGTCGCCTCGGCGCCGAGCACCCCGGAGGCCAGGAGGTGGTCGGTCCCGCCATAGAGGGGCCGGACCGCCACGATGTGGCGGTGGCCGCCCTCCCGCGTCGTCGCCAGGATCGCCGCGGTGGTCGCCGCCATGCCCGAGGAGAACGCCACGGCCGCCTCGGTGTGCTCCATCCGCGCCAACGCCGACTCGAACCGGGCCACGGTCGGGTTCCACAGCCGCCCGTAGACGGCTCCGCCCTCGGCGCACGGCGTGCCCCCGCCGGCCATGGCCTCGTAGGAGAGGCCGCCCGCGTCGATGTCCGGCAGCGGGTTGGTCGAGGACAGGTCGATGGGCAGCGCGTGGACACCGAGTTCGGCGAGGTCCTCGCGGCCGGCGTGGACGGCGATGGAGTCGAGCTGCAGCCGAGGCGAGATCATGCCGAAATGATGGGCAGATCCACAGCCGATCTCAATGCTCGTTGCAGGATTTTGCGCCGTTCGCCAGGATCCATGCAGATTCTGCGAAAGGGACCCCCATGCCCGACCTGTCGTCGAAGAAAACGCAACCCGCTCCGGCGCCCCTCGACGGTACCGACCTGGCCATCCTCGCCGCGCTCGTGGAGGACGGCCGCATGACCAACGCCGCCCTCGCCGCGCGCGTGGGAGTCGCCGAGTCCACCTGCGCCTACCGCGTGCGCGCGCTGCGGCAGTCGGGCGTCATCGCGGGCGTCAACGCCCGGCTCGACCCCGGCGCGCTGGGCCACCCCATCCACGCGATCGTCAAGGTCCGGCTGGGCAGCCACAACAGGCAGCACGTCCGCAACCTCTACGACAAGCTGGTCGCGGTGCCGGGGGCGCTGACGGTGCTCCACGTGGGCGGCGACGACGACTTCCTCCTGCACGTCGCCGTGGAGAGCCCCGAAAAGCTCCGGGACCTCATCCTGGAACACGTGACCATCTACCCGGTGGTGCAGCGGACGGAGACCCAGCTGGTGTTCGAGGTGCGCGAAGGCCGCGGCGTACTGAACCCGTGAACGCCTCCTCCACCCGTCCGACCGGCCCGGAAGGAACGGACCCCGCAGCGAGGAGACGCCGCGGCCCTGGCGCCGAACGGCTTGGAAAGCTCGCCGGGATGTGCGCCGGATCCGCACTGCACCCGCACAGGCCCCCGTTCGCAGCCGTGATCACGCGCCCGGAAAAGGGTTGGACGCGGCGATGCCGGGGCCGGTAGCTTGCGATTGACCGTGACGC
Organism: Spirillospora sp. CA-253888; assembly: GCA_050936435.1. Taxonomy (GTDB): domain Bacteria; phylum Actinomycetota; class Actinomycetes; order Streptosporangiales; family Streptosporangiaceae; genus Spirillospora. Next base: position 677,869 of record JBNJMT010000002.1, on the reverse strand, counting down.
CGCCCGAGGAGGTGAGACCCATGAACGCTGTATCGACGTGGGTGCTCTCCCCGCCCGTCACGGCCGGCGACTGACGTAGGTGTCGCCGGGAGCGCCTCGACCACAAGGCACTCCCGAAAGGCAACACCGATGCACTCTTCGCCCTTCACCGCGGACCCGTCGTCAAACGACAGGGGCGAGCCCGGCTCCACCGCGGGAACGGCCCTCGAAGCCCTCCCGTCGCCGGTCTCCGGCACCGACCGTGCGCCCCGCGCGTTCGACGTGATCATCGCCGGATGCGGGCCGACCGGTGCGATGCTGGCCTCCGAACTGCGGCTCCACGATGTGCGGGTGCTCGTCCTGGAGAAGGAGACCGAGCCCGCGTCGTTCGTCCGCATCGTCAGCCTGCACATGCGCAGCCTCGAACTGTTGGCGATGCGCGGGCTGCTGGACCGCGTCCTCGAGCACGGAAGGCGGCGCCCGGTCGGCGGCGTCTTCGCCGCCATCGCCAAACCCGCGCCCAAGAGCCTGGACTCCGCCTACCTGCTGGGCATCCCACAGCCGATCATCACCCGGCTGCTCGAAGAGCACGCGATCGAACGGGGCGCGCAGGTCCGGTACGGCTGCGCGGTGGCCGGCCTCCAGCAGGACGACGAGGGCGTGACCGTCGAGCTGGCCGACGGGGAACGGCTGCGTGCGCGCTACCTCGTCGGCTGCGACGGCGGGCGCAGCACGGTGCGCAAACTGCTCGGCGTCGGCTTCCCCGGCGAGCCCTCGCGGAACGACACGCTGATGGGCGAGATGGAAGTGGGCGTGCCGCGGGAGGAGATCGCCGCCAGGATGGCCGACATCGGCAGGAGTCAGAAGCGTTTCTGGCTCAGGCCCTTCGGCGAACGCGTCCACAGCGTCGTGGTCCCTGCCGCGGGAGTCGGCGATCGCGCCGAACCGCCCACCCTCGAGGATTTCAGACGGCAGCTGCGCGCCATCGCCGGAACCGATTTCGGCGTGCACTCCCCGCGCTGGATGTCCCGCTTCGGGGACGCCACCCGGCTGGCCGAACGCTACCGGGTCGGGCGGGTGCTGCTGGCCGGCGATGCGGCGCACATCCATCCGCCGATCGGCGGGCAGGGCCTCAACCTGGGCGTTCAGGACGCCTTCAATCTCGGCTGGAAACTGGCCGCACAGGTCCGCGGCCGGGCCCCGGAAACGCTGCTGGACACCTACCACGCCGAACGTCACCCGGTCGCCCGGGACGTGCTGGACAACACCCGCGCCCAGACGGAGCTGCTGTCGCCCGAACCCGGCCCGCAGGCCGTGCGCAGGCTGCTCGCCGAGCTGATGGACTTCGACGAGGTGAACCGCCGTCTGATCGAGAAGATCACCGCGATCGGCGTCCGCTACGACTTCGGCGACGGCCCTGACCTGCTCGGCCGCCGCCTGCACGACATCGACGTGCGCCAGGGCCGCCTCTACGATCTGCTGCACCACGGCCGCGGCCTGCTGCTGGACCGCACCGGACGCCTGACCGCCGGCGGCTGGTCGGACCGGGTCGACCACCTCACCGACCCCACCGCCGCACTGGACGTCCCGTGCGTCCTGCTGCGCCCTGACGGCCACGTCGCCTGGACCGGCGACGATCAGCAGGACCTGGACGGCCACCTCTCCCGCTGGTTCGGCCGGCCCACCGGCTGACCTCGCCCGGGCGGACGAACGGCCGTCAGGATCGGAAGACCGGAGACAGCACCAGCCGTGGTGCTCTGACGCCAGGAAAGAGCACCACGGCTGGCGCAGATGCCCGCACAGGACGATGCACTCATCGCCGGGTCGCCATGTCGGCACAGAGCATGGCCGTCGGGTCGGCCGACCACGGGACCGGCAGCGGATGTATCGCGAGCGTATGGAAAATCGCATACGCCACCGCAACAGCCGTCCGTATTTAGTGGAGGCACGGACCGCTGCGGTCCGTGCCGGGGAGCGGACCCGGCGTTCGCCGCTGCGAGGCGCCGCCGTACGACTTCACCGACCTGAATCCCTCCATCGCCCGCGGCAAGGCCGGTTGACCACCGCCCTTCGTTGCCCCCACCGGCCCGACCAGAATCCGAGGACGCAGCAGTGACCGGCAGTGAGCCAGGACAGACGATGACGCAGGCGAACACGGCCGAGACCAGGCAGGATGACGCCGAGCGCAAGGAGGCCGGCTCCCGGCGCGACGGCATCCGCCGGGCGATCCGCCTCGGCTCGCGGCCTGAACCCTGGAAGCGCGGCCTGGTGCTGGCGGCGCTGGCGCTGCTGCTGGGCCTGCTCATGCTGCTGCACGCGCACATCCCGAACCGGGTCAAGAACCTCGGCAGCCTGGTGGAGACCCTCCTGCCGTGGTTCGGCCTGTTCGTTCCGGTACTGCTGGCCGGGGCGCTGTGGCGCCGCTCGGCCTCCGCGGTGGTCGCGCTGCTGCTGCCGGTCGTGGTGTGGCTGCACCTGTTCGGCGGGATGCTCGGCGACAGGAGCCGCCCGGGCGGCGACCTCACGGTGGCCAGCCACAACGTCGGCGCCGACAACCCCGACCCGGTCGGCACCGCCCGTGCCCTGGCCGCCTCCGGCGCGGACGTGCTGGCCTTGCAGGAGATGACCGAGCAGGCCAGGGGCACCTACGAGAAGGAACTGGCGAAGACGTACCCGCACCACACGGTGCAGGGCACGGTCGGGTTGTGGAGCAGGCTTCCGCTGTCGGACAGCCGGTCGGTCGACACCAAGATCGACTTCGGGCCGCTGGCGGCCACCAAGCCGCTCCACGTCAAGCTGTCCTACGCCCGGGCGCTGCGCACCACGGTGGCCACCGACCGAGGCCCGCTGGCGGTGTACGTGGCCCACCTCGGATCCGTACGGGTGAATCCCAAGGCGGGCTTCTCGACGGGCCACCGCGACAGGGGCGCGCAGGCGCTCGGCGAGGCCGTCGCCGCCGACCGCAACGAGCGGGTGGTGCTGCTCGGCGACCTGAACGGCACCATGGACGACCGCGCGTTCGCCGGCCTCACCTCGCGGATGCGCTCGGCCCAGGACACGGCGGGGGACGGCTTCGGCTTCACCTGGCCCGCGTCCTTCCCGATGGCGAGGATCGACCAGATCCTGGTCCGCGGTGTGGAGCCGGCGAGCGCGCGGGTGCTGCCGGCCACCGACAGCGACCACCTGCCGGTGGCGGCCGCGATCGGCTGGTGACCAACGCGCCGGAGCCCTCGGGCCCGGCCGACCGGAGCGACGACCACTCCGCGAGATCCCGGCGGGGCCGTCCCGCCGGACCTCGCGAGAGGGTGGCTCAGCCGTCGTGAACGGTGAGGGCGTACCCCTCGGGTCCGGCGAAGGTGAACATGCGGCCGAAGGGGCCGTCCTGCGGCGCGGTCAGGATGGGAACGCCCGCGGCGGCGAGGTGGTCGTGCAGGGCCTGGGCGTTGTCGGCGGCGAGCCAGAGCGCCACGCCGTGGCCGGGCCGGCCGCTGTCGAGGTCGGTCCCGGGCAGGGGCTCGCGGACGGCGAAGGGGATCGGCCGCGTCTCGAACACGACGGCTCCCGGAGGCGCGGCGGGTGCGCGGGTCAGGCCGAGGTGCCGCTCGAAGAACGCGGCGGCGGCTTCGACGTCGTGGACCTGTAGGGCGAGGAAGTCGGGCCCGGTCACGGTGGCGGTGGTCATGCATGCTCCCGAATCGGCTGGCTGAACGCGTCCCTATGTCAGGACTTTGACATCACCGATCGTAGGCACGCCCCATCGGCTATGTCAAAATATTGACATGGGTGGAGGAGGGCGGCCCGAGCCGCCGCACGAGGCGAACGACGTCACCGAGCACGTGGGGTACCGCCTGAAGCGGGCGGCCGCGGCGCTGCGCGGGGCGATGGACCAGGCGCTGCGCGAGCACGAGCTGACGGTGCCGCAGTACGCGTGCCTGGAACTGCTGGACGAACGGCCGGGGATCACCGGCTCGGATCTGGCGCGCGGAACGTTCGTCACCCGCCAGTCGTCGGCGGTGGTGCTGCGCGCCCTCCAGCAGGCCGGGCTGGTGACGCGTCCGGCGGCCGCCGAGCACGGCCGCGCGCTGCCGGTCCACCTCACCGAGCAGGGCGTCGCCCGCCTGCGGGCCGCGAGGGTCGCGGTGTACGAGGTGGAACGGCGGATGATCACCGCTGTTCCCGCCGCCCGCCTGGAGGCGCTGCTGGTCGACCTGGACACGATGGCGGCCGCCCTCGGCGAGGCCGGAGAAGCCGGCCGGGGATGACCGGCCGCCCTTCGGTCCGCAGCGACAAGCCGAGGATCACGGTGTCGGGTCGGTGGTCGGCGCGGTGCGAACGACGGCGCGGCTCACCCCGTAGAGACGCGCGAGGGCCGCGATGGAGGTTCTCCCGTTGCGGAACGCCGCTCGCACGGCCTCGTATCGAGCGAGGGAGGACGGCCGAGGTGATGACGTCGATGGCCAGTGCGATGGTGGCACGTTCGCGGCGCCGCGGGAGTGTCCGGAAGCCGTGCTTTGGCGACGAGTTCGGAGAGGCCGTGTTCACAGCGGATATGCCGGTTCCCCGGCCCCGCCGGTTCGGCGGGGCCGGGGAACCGGTGCGGGCCGGTCGTGCTCGGGTCACACGTGGACGCTTCGGGCCTCGGGTGCGGTCCGGTCGTCTGGTTCGGTCCTGGGGATGAGGACGGTGGCGATCAGGCCGAGCAGGACGAAGCCCGCGGCGAGGTAGCCGCCCAGGGTGATGCCGTCGGTCATGGCGGCGCGGCCGGCATCGGCGATCATCCGGGTCCGGGGCTGGGCGGCGAGTCCTTCGATGGCGGCGCCCGCGCTGTCGGTGATGGCGCGGCTGTACCGGCCGGCCTGGGCCGCGCCCACGCCGGCGTCCTTGAGTCCGTCGTGCACCTGGGAGCTGAGGGTGGTGAAGAACACCGTGGTCAGGACCGCGATGCCCAGGGCGGAGCCGAGCTGGCGGAACGTGCTCTGGACGCCGGAGGCCTGCCCGGCGCTGCTCTCGGGGACGGCGTCGAGGACCACGTTGGTCACCTGGGCGGTCGCGAACCCGACGCCCGCGCCGTACACGCACAGGATCAGCGCGATCGACCACCACGGACTGTCGGTGGCGGCGAACAGGCCGAGCGCGCCCAGCCCGGCGACCTCCAGGGCGAGGCCGAGGCGGAGCATCGCCAGCGCCGAGACCTTGCCGGCCATGCCGAAGCCGGCGCCGCTGGCGATGAAGCTGCCGATGGCGACCGGGAGCAGCGCCAGGCCGGACTGCAGGGCGCTGTAGCCGAGGGTGAACTGCAGCCACAGCGGCAGGACGGCCACGATCCCGAACTCGCCGAGCCCGATGATGAGGGTGGCGATGTTGCCGTTGCGGAAGGACGCCTTGGAGAACAGTCCGAGGTCCATGAGCGCCTTGCCGGGGTCGGCGCCGCGGCGCAGGGCCGCCTGCCGCCACACGAACGCACCCAGCGCGACGGCGGAGCCGATCAGGGCGGCCAGGACGGGTGAGAGCCCGCCGTCCCAGGTGAACCCGCCGATCTCCAGCGGGTGGATGGTCCGGATCCAGCCGTAGGTGCGCCCCTCGACCAGCCCGAAGGCCAGCAGCCCGAGGCCGAGCACCGACAGGGCCGCGCCGGTGGCGTCGAGGCGCCCGCCGGGCCGGGGCGAGGGCGCGATCCAGGCCAGGACGCCGAAGACGATGACGACCGCGAGCGGCACGTTGATGCCGAACGCCCATCGCCACGAGGTGTGTTCGGCGAGCCAGCCGCCCAGCAGCGGCCCGAGGGCCGCGGCGGCGCCGATGGTCGACCCCCAGACCGCGAACGCCTGACCGCGCGCCTTGCCGGTGAAGTTGGCGTTCAGCAGCGACAACGACGTCGGCAGCAGCATCGCCGCGCCCGCGCCCTGGAGGAAGCGGGCCACGATGAGCAGGCCACCGTCCGGGGCCAGCCCGGCCAGGACGCTGGTCGCGCCGAAGACCACGACGCCGGCGACGAAGACGCGGCGGGCCCCGACGATGTCGGCGACCCGCCCGACGACCAGCAGCAGCGCCGCGAAGACGATGGCGTAGGACTCCTGGATCCACTGCGCCTGCGTGGAACCGGCGTCCAGGTCCTCGATGATCGAGGGGATGATCACGTTCACGATCGTGGTGTCCACCACGATCAGCGCCACGCCGAGGGCGATGGCGATCAAGCCGAGCCAGCGGCGGACGTTCGACGCCTCGCCCATAGTTACCTCCATGGTGTAATAACTTCATGGTGAAGGTATTTTGGTGGCGGTAGGTTGTCAAACGACCACGACGGGGAGGAACGGGGACCGTATGAGCGAGCCGCTTCAGCCGCAGTACGAGCGGTTGCTGGAGAGCCTGCGCGGCTACGGGGCCAACTACCGGGAGTTCAGCCGCAGGTTCGCGGCCTGGCTGGGCCTGCACTCCACCGACGCCGAGGCCCTCATCGAGATCCTCGGCGCAGAGGAACGCGGCCTGCCGCTGTCCCCGGCCCGGCTCAGCGAGCGCATCTCCCTGACCTCGGGCGCCACCACCGCCCTGCTGAACCGCCTGGAGCAAGCCGGGCACGTCGTCCGCACCCGCGAGCACACCGACCGGCGGATCGTCACCCTGCACAGCAGCCAACGCGTCCAGCACCTGGCCGACGAGTTCTTCGGCCCCCTCGCAGAGCGTGTCGACACCGTCATGGCCGCCTACCCGCCCGGCCTCCTCGAACAGTTCCAGACCTTCCTCACCGACCTGCGCGGCGCCATGAACGACCAACTCGCCGCCGACCCGCCCCGCCCACCCTCGGAACACTGACGCCGACGCCAGGGGCGCTGCTACCGGGACCAGGACGTTCGAGGGCGGGGCGGCGATCTGACGCGCCGCAGCCCGCGACTCGCAGCGTCCGCAACTGTTCGGCCTTTGCCAAAGCCCGAAGCCGCCAACAGTTCCAGCGCATCCAGGGCTTCATCCACCGACGGCATCTCCAGATGCCGGACCGTCGCGGTCTGCACCCTACGAGTTGATCGCCGCACGGCGACGTGGGGTTCCGATCCCCCAGGTGCCATGACCGACGAGTTCCCCATCAAGAGAAACAAGAAAGCAAACTATTTCAGGCGCGCATTTTGGCTTTGTCTCGTTATGGCTGCCAATGGCGTGGGGAGGTGAGGGTTAAGTCGGCGGGGGATTCGGTGCGGCACAGCCCGACAAGGAGCACAAGGTGCCTTCCGCCGTCGACATCATCGACTCAGGAGGCCGTATGCCGTACTGCGCCACACGTGACGGCAATGAGATCTACTACAAGGACTACGGGTCGGGCGACCCGGTGCTGTTCGTCCACGGCTGGCCGCTGAACGGCGACGCCTGGGAGGACCAGATGAACTGCGTCGCCGACAACGGCTTCCGCGGGATCGCCCACGACCGGCGCGGGCACGGGCGTTCCGGCAAACCCTTCGACGGCTATGACTTCGACACCTTCGCCGACGACCTCAACGATCTGATGAACCACCTGGACCTGCGCGAGGTCACCCTGGTGGCGCACTCGATGGGCGGCGGCGAGGTGGCCCGCTACATCGGCCGGCACGGCACCTCGCGGGTCAAGAAGGCCGTTCTGCTGTCGGCGATCCCGCCGCTGATGATCCAGGGCCCCGGCAACCCCGAGGGCGTCCCCGAGCAGGTCTTCGACGACATCAAGGCCGGCATCCTGGCCGAGCGCTCGCAGTTCTGGAAGGACACCGCGGTCGGGTTCTTCTCGGCCGACCGCGCCGGCAACAAGGTCACCCAGGGCAACAAGGACGCCTTCTGGTTCATGGCCATGCACCAGATCATCCGCGCGGGGCTGATGTGCGTGGACGCCTTCGCCTACACCGACTTCCACGACGACCTGCGCAAGTTCGACATCCCCACGCTGGTGGTGCACGGCGACGACGACCAGATCGTCCCGATCGACGCCACCGGCCGCAAGGCCGCCGAGATCATCCCCGACGCCACGCTGAAGGTGTACGAGGGAGGCTCGCACGGCATCGCGATGGTGCCCGGCGACAAGGAGAAGTTCAACAACGACCTGCTGCGGTTCCTCAAGAGCTGATCGCCTTGGGGACACCGGAGCGGCGGTCGGTGACCGCGTCCCGCAGGCACGGACAAGCAGTGAGCCCAGGATGAAAGCGCACCCAGGATGAACAAGTTCTCGCCCGGCTTTCGCCGCCGTTCCCCACAGCAGGCCACAGACGGGCGGCTGCCACCCGGACAGCACCTCACCGAGGGGTTCCCGGTGCTGTCGGCCGGCCCCACTCCGCGGATCGTCCAGGCCGCCTGGCGGTTCACCGTCGAGACCGAACAGGGGGAGCGGCGCGCCTGGTCGTGGCAGCAGTTCATGGAACTGCCCCAGGACACCCCGACGGTGGACGTCCACTGCGTGACCCACTGGTCGAAGTACGACACCACCTGGCAGGGCGTCTCGCTGGACACGCTGCTGGAAGGGGTGGAGACCCGCGCCACCCACGCGGTGTTCCACTGCTACGGCGGCTACACCACCAACGTGCCGCTGCCGGAGATCACCGGCGGCAGGGCCTGGATCGCCCACACCTACGACGGGCGGCCGCTGGCACCCGAACACGGCGGACCGGCACGCGCGCTGATCCCGCACCTGTACTTCTGGAAGTCGGCCAAGTGGGTGCAGGGCCTCCGGCTGCTGACCCACGACCAGCCCGGATTCTGGGAGACCGCCGGCTACCACAACCACGGCGACCCCTGGCGCGAAGAGCGCTACTCATGGAACTGACGACGGCCCCGCCCCGCGCGGCCCCGGCATGGCACGCCGCCGAGCTCACCGGCGACCGCCGCGAGAACGCCCACACCCGAACGCTGCTGCTGCGCGTGCCCGGCTGGCCGGGGCACCTGCCCGGCCAGCACGTGGACGTCCGGCTGACCGCGGACGACGGCTACACCGCCACCCGCAGCTACTCCATCGCTGCCCCCGCCGACGGCGACCGCATCCAGCTGACCGTGCAACGCGTCCCCGACGGCGAGGTCTCGCCCTACCTGACCGACGACCTGCCCATCGGCGCGTCGATCGAGGTCCTCGGACCGGTCGGCGGCTGGTTCGTCTGGCGGCCCGGCCCCGCTCCCACGCTGCTGATCGCGGGCGGCGCGGGCATCGTGCCCGTCATGGCCATCGCCCGCGCCTGGCGGCACGCGCAGGACCCCGTTCCGGGACCGCTGCGCATGATCTACTCGCTGCGCTCCCCGGACCTGCTGTGCTACCGCGAGGACCTGGCCGCGCTGCCCGCCGCCGGCGCGCAGGTCCTGCTGGCCCACACCCGCCAGGCCCCGCCGGGCGACCCGCGCCCGCCGGGCCGCCTGACCCCGGCCGAGATCGCCGAGCACGGCTTCGCCCCCGAGCTCGCGCCCGGCTGCTACGTCTGCGGCCCCACCGGTTTCGTGGAGGCCGTCAGCGCCACGCTCACCGACCTCGGCCACGACCCCGCCCACGTCCGCACCGAACGCTTCGGCCCCAGCAGAGGATGACCATGACATTCCACGAGACACCCCAAGAGCGGTCACCGCTGGACGACCGCCATCTGGACGGCAACGCGCTCCTGGGCCCGTTGGGCATGTTGTTCGTCCCGCCGGTCACCGCCGCCATGGGCCGGTGCGGCGGCTGCGGCCGCGCCGACCTGCTCGCCCGGGCCCCGCTGTACGCCGACGCCCCCGGCCGGGTCCTGCGCTGCCCGAGCTGCGGCAACGTCACGTTGCGCCTGGTCACGACGCCGGAGGTGTTCTGGCTGGACATGCCCGGCGGCAGCGGCCTGGCCATCCCGCACACCACCCCCGACGCCACCGGCCTGAGGTGACCGGGCCGACCGTAACCGTCGAGCGCGTACCTTCCCGCTCGTGGAGGTAGTTTTCGGGCGAGGCAGAGCCGGCACCCGTTTGCGCTGAGGCCCTTCATCCTCAGGGCGCAACGTCCAGAGCTGCTGGTCGTTAACGGTGCCGGTAAGGGACGCCGGGCGGGCCGGAGAGAACCCTCAACCCTGGTCTGGTCGCGGATTGTCGTTTCCGTGCTGAGGCGAACGGGGTAGCGAAAACGGCTGGAAGTAGGAGTCCTCTGCCTCGAACGGTAGGAGCGGCGGACATAGCCTGAACGCATTGGGAACGCCCTGCAGAGCGGGGAGCATCGGTGCGGCGCGCGACTCGTCCGGCTCGTGGCGACCAGTACCGGCCGGGCCCCGATCAGAGCTGGGCGCCTTCAGGTCGAGATCGGCCTCCGGGAAACGATCACCGCGGTGAGCTGCATCGGTCACGGGCGGATGCGGACCGCGATGCTCTGACCGGTCGGCGGCTGAACGGACACGGCCGGTTCGTACGTGAGCATCAGGACCACGGACGATCGAGGAGCACGCGAAGGGGCTTCCTGACTCTTGGAAGTGGCCGGTTCGCGCCGCAGAGCCCCGCGTACGGCGATGCTGCTCTCCGCTACTGGCGGCCGTCCTTCTGGAAGCCGAGCTGATCTTGAGCCCTTGGAGCCTGTGCAGCCGGGGCGGTGGGCGGCTTTGGAAGGGGTGGCCGGTTCCGGCGGGCAGAGGGTGATCGGCTGTGGGATGGCTGATATCGGGGTGATGATGAAGGGATGAGGGAGCGGGCGCCGCAGCGGCGTGATGGCCAGACTCCGCGCCGGGCATCGGACGCGGACCGTGCATCGGGTCGGCTGGGAGGTCGCTGGTCGGGCCGGGGCCGTGTTTGGGCGGCGGGTGTGGTGCTGGCGGGTCCGGTGCTGGGGTTGGTGGTGTTCGCGGTGGTGGCCGGACTGGGCGCGGCTGATCAGCTGGCCAGTGTGATCGGTGCGATCGCCGGTGTGGCCGGGCTGGGCGTGGGCCTGTACTCCCTGCGCCGCCCCGCACCTCCGGCCCCCTCCGCCTCGCCTCGACCGGAGCCGCAGGCCGAGCCCGCCCGTCCGTCCCCGCACCAGACCGGCCTCGATCCCAGCGAAGAGCAGGGTGGGGCGCGGTCGGTGAACCTGGGCGGCAACGCGCAGGTGAGCGGTCAGATCTCCACCGGTGACGGCGTCTCCCAGTCCCAGACCACCCACCATCACCACCAGGGTGGCGGTACCCACAACCAGGTCACCGGTGGCACGTTCAACGGCCCGCTGATCATGGGGCGTGACATCTCCGGCGTGCATCCCCACCAGCACACCCCGCCGCCTGCCGGTCCACAGCACGACGACCAGGACGGTGCTCCGGGGGACGGGCGCTGACCATGCCCGACCGCACAGCGCGTCCGCCAGGCGAGCCAGAGCCAGACGATCGTGAGTCCCGGCAGCCTGCCGAAGCTGCAGGGGAGCGTTCGGTGGGGGTGAGCGGACAAGCCGGGGTGAACGGGCAGATCGCCACCGGCGACGGCGCCGTCCAGTCCCAGCAGAACGCCCACTACGTCGGCCCCGGCCCGTTCGTCCAGGCCGCTCCGGGCAGCACCGTCCACCTCACTTCCGTCCCTGCGACTCCGGGCCAGGAGGCGGAGCGGTTGCCGGTGTACCTGCCGCCGCACGCCGGTGAGCTGTTCGTGGGCCGCGAGGAAGAGCTGGCGCGGCTGGACGCCGTGTTCGCCGCTGGTGGTACCGCGGTGGTGCATCAACGGGTGGGAGCGCTGCACGGTTTGGGCGGGATCGGCAAGTCCACCCTGGCCGCCCGGTGGGCCGCCACCCGCCGCCGGCCCGGGCAGGCATTGTGGTGGATCACCGCCGACACCCCCGCCAACCTGCATCAGGGCTTGGCCGACCTGGCCGTCACCGCCGACCCGGCGCTGACAGGTCGGCCGATCAAGGAGCTGGTGGCGGCCGCGCTCGGCTGGCTGAACGCCCATGCCGGGTGGCTGCTGGTGCTGGACAACGCCACCGCCCCGGCCGATCTGGAGCCGGTGCTGGCGCGCCTGGACGGCGCCGCCGGTGGCCGGGTGCTGATCACCTCGCGCCGCGCGACCGGCTGGACCCGCATCACCCGCCAGATCATCGCCCTGGACGTACTTCCCCTGCGCCAGGCCGTGCAGCAGCTGACCGAGACCGTCACCGCCGAACGCCCCGGCGCCGAACTGGACGGCGCCCGGCAACTGTGCATCGAACTGGGGTGCCTGCCGCTGGCCATCGACCAGGCCGCCGGATACCTGGTCGACAACGCCTGCTCCCCGCGCGTCTACCTGGAACGGCTGGCCGCTTACCCCGCCCACCTCTACGCCCTCCCCGGCCCCGGCAGCGACGGCATCGACCGCACCGTGGCCCGCATCTGGCACGCCACCCTGGACCACCTGGCCGCCACCACCCCGCTCGCTGGGCAGGTGCTGCGAGTGCTGGGCTGGCTCGCGTCCGACCACATCCCCCGCCCTCTGCTGGACGGTCTGGCCGACCTCGACGAACGCGTGGCCGAGCAGGGCGGGACGGTGGGGGCGCAGGAGGCGGTGGCGCGCCTGGCCGCCTACAACATGATCACCCTGGCGCCCGACGGCACCACCATCAGCGTGCATCGGCTGGTCCAGGCCGTCGCCCGCACCCCCGCCCCCGAGGGCATCGATGATCCCCACCGCCGCACCGCCGACATCACCGCCGCCCGCCACCACGCCACAACCCTGCTCAACCGCGCCCTCCCGAACGATCCGAAAGACCCAGGCGGATGCCCTGCCTGGCGGATGCTGCTACCCCACATCGACGCCCTGATCGACCAAGCACCCGCCGACACCGACGACGACGCCACCGCCCTGCTGTGCAACGAAACGGGCCTGTTCCTGCGCGACCAAGGAGCACTGCTCCGCAGCATCGGCTACCAGGAACGAGCCCGAACCGCCTATGACCGGGTACTGGGCGCCGTCCATCCCTACACCCTGGCCGCCCGTAACAACCTGGCCAACGCGTACCGGTCCGCCGGCGACCTGGAACGGGCGATCGCACTTCACGAGGCCGAACTGGCCGACTGCGCGCGGATACTCGGCGCCGACCACCCCGACACCCTGACGTCCCGCAACAACCTGGCCGGCGCCTACCAAGCTGCCGGCGACCTGGACCGAGCGATCCCGCTGTTGCAGCAGACCCTGGCCGACCGGGCGCGGATACTGGGCGACGACCACCCCAGCACCCTGAACTCCCGTAACAACCTGGCCGGCGCCTACCGGGACGCTGGGAACCTGGAGCAGACGCTTGCACTCTTGAAGCAGGCCTTGGCCGACAGGGTGCGAGTACTGGGCGACGACCATCCCGACACCCTGATCTCTCGCAACAATCTGGCCGGCGCCTACCGGGACGCGGGGGATTTGGAGCAGGCGGTTCCGCTGTTGCAACAGGCACTCGCCGACTGTCGTCGAGTACTGGGTGAGGACCACCCGACGACCAAGGTGGTGCGCGACAATTGGGAGATCACGCGTCGCCAGAGCGGGTGAAGCCCGATCTCGTTCTCCAGGTCCTGAGACGACAGGCAGCCGCTATCGCGAACTACTGAGCGGACGACTTGCCTTATCCGCTGAGCTGCGGACCCAGCGGATACCGCCCCTGCGGGCCAAGGGCGATCTGCAGAACTCAGCGATCGACAAGGCGCCGCTGATCCGACTCCAGGCGCGGACTCTCCTTCGCCACGGCTCTCAGCCTGCTGCTTCAGTGCCGGGGCTGCACGCCGCCGCCGTCATCCGGGGCGTCCTCAGTCGGTGGGTAGCGTTCGGGCGCAGAGCCTATGGGATGGGTGCGCGGGACAGACGCAGGCGTCGGCGGTCATGGTCCAGTTCAGCGATGGCGACCTGGAGGATGTCGCCCCCCTGGACGATCTGTTCCGGGGCGTCGACGGGGGCCTTGAAGAGTTCGTCCTTGTGGAGCAGACCGTGGACGCCTTCGGCGACTTCGATGACGACTCCGATCGGCAAGACCCTGGTAACCGGGCCGGACAGCCGCTGCCCAAGGTGAGCTCTGTCGGCGAAGAGCTGGAACGGATCGGGCTGCAAGGCGCGTAGCGACATTCTGGCTTCACCATTGACGGTGTCGAAGCCCAAGAACGCGCCGTGGACCTGCTGCCCGACCTGGACGACGTCGGTCACCTGCTCGATGGGCCGCCACGACAGCTCGGGAATCGTGACGAACCCGACGCCCGGATACACCGGATGCGGCGGGCCTTGTTCCAATGCCACGAACACCCCGAAGGGCTGGATGTCGGCGACCACGCCGGCGAGCACCTGCCCTACCCGCAACCCCTTCAAGAACCTCCACAACTCAGGGTTCTCCGTCGCGGCCAACGACAGCCGGACCCGCTGCGCATCGATACCGACCACCTCGGCGGTCACCCGCCGGCCCACCTGGACCGCCTCGTCACGACTCACTCGCCAAGAGACGTCCAGAGGACCGATGCCAGCCGTCACCGCGCCCAGTTCGCCGTCCAACCTCACGGCGGCACCGAACGAGCGCCCGATCTCCATCACGGTCCCCGACACGATGTCGCCGACCCGCACCATAGCTCCACTCTCACGGTCGGCTGGACTGGCCATGCCTACTGCCCCAGGTCGGCGTCACAATGTCCACGTGCTCGAGCGGTCAAGACGAGTGCGGTTGGCAGCGTCGGGGAACTCCTCCATGACGCGCGGGGCATCGAACCGCTGCCCGGTGAAGTCGCCTGGGGTCCACTGGATGCAGCGGGGACGGTGACCGGTGGCGGGGACGGTCCGAGGCCGGGGAGGTCTCCCGTCACCTCGCCGATCAGCCGTTCGGCCTGTGCCGGTGACACGGCGAAGTACCGCACGTTGTTGATGCAGACGTTCAGGACCAAGGCATTCTTCTCGCACTGTCCCACGCGCCGCCTCCACGACTTGCTCCCTCGCTGACCGCGCGACCAGCCGCGGCGGCTGGCGCGGACAGTACTTCATCGATGACCTCTCATGAAACACCCCCTGATCCGGGCCACCTTGCGGAGGCCCGAAGCAGGCGGGATGCCGCACGTAGCCGCGGACGCCATGGGATCCGATCGCTGCTCCTGCCACGTTCGCCCGCGCCTGCACGAACACCCGGCTGCGCCATCAGGTTTCGCTGAAGGTCCGCCGGTAGGCGCCGGGTGTGGTGCCGAAGTACGTCCGGAAGCGCCGGCGCAGGTTGACCGCCGAGGCCAGGCCGACCCGGGTGGCGATGGTCTCCACCGGGAGGTCGGTCTGTTCCAGCAGGATCCGTGCCGCGTCGAGGCGCCGGCTCAGCAGCCACTGTCCCGGGCTGGTGCCGAGCTGGTCGGTGAACCGCCGGGCGAGGGTCCGGCCGGACAGGCCGGCGCGTTCGGCCAGGTGGTCGAGGGTCAACCTGGCGTCGAGGTGGGAGGTCGCCCACTCCAGCAGTGGCGCCAACGACTCGTCGGTCCTGGCCGGTGCGGGCTGTGCGGCGTACTGGAGCTGGCTGCCCTCCCGGTGCGGCGGAAGCACCATGCGCCGGGCGATCTGGGCGGCGTACGCCGCGCCGTGGTCGGAACGCACCAGGTGCAGGCACAGGTCGATGCCCGCACCGGTCCCGGCGCTGGTCGCCACATCACCGTGGTCCACGAAGAGGACGTCCGGATCCACGTGCACTTCGGGGAAGGCGGCGGCGAACCGGGCAGCGCTGCGCCAGTGGGTGGTGGCGCGGCGACCGTCGAGCAACCCGGCCTGAGCGAGAACGAACGCCCCCGTGCAGATCGCGACGATCCTCGTCCCGCGCCGGTGGGCGGCCTGCAGCGCCTCGGTGACATCCGGCGACACAGGCGCGTCGGGAGGCTGCCAGCCGGGGACGACCACGGTGTCCGCCTCCCGCAGAGCGGACAGTCCCGCCTCGACGAGCACCGCGTATCCGGCGCTGGTCGGCACGGGGCCGGGATGCTCGGTACAGACCTGGAACCTGTAGCGGGACGGCGCGTCCGGTGGGGCCGTGCCGAAGACCTCGGAGGCGCAGGCCAGTTCGAAGGGCGACTGCGGCGGGGTGAGCAGGGCCACCACCCGATGAAGCGGCATGGCGAGAATGTACCTGAAGGTGTCATTTCAGACTCTCGGCCGGGAGGTCCGGTCTCGACCACAGTGGCCCCATGAGCGAAATCATCGAATCGACGGTGCTGCGGGCCGAGGTCCAGGTCGACGGCGAGCCGGCCAGTTACCTGACCATGGAGCGGGACGGCCCGGCCGTGCTCCTGCTGCACGGAACCTACTGGAGCCGGGTCTGGCTTCCGGTGATGGACGCTCTAGGTGCGGCGGGGCTACGCCCTATCGCGGTCGACCTCCCCGGGCTCGGGCGTTCGGGAGGCGAGCTCACCCTGGAAACGGGCGGGGTCCCGGCCCTGGCGGACTGGGTGTCCCGCTTCGCCGCCGTACTGGAGATCTCCGGACCGATCGCCGTAGCGGGCCATGACATCGGTGGCGCCGTCGCCCAGCACCTCCTCGTCCAGGATCTGCTGGAGGTGTCCCGGCTGGCATTGGTCAACTCGGTCACCTACGACTCCTGGCCGGTGTCGAGCGTGGCCCGGTTCCGCGACCCGGCGGTCGTCGCCGCCACCACCGCCGACGAGATCCTCTCCGCCCGCCGGCAAGCCGTGACGGAAGCGCTGGCCGGCGCCGCCACGGAGCAGCGGATCACGGACTACCTGGACCCGTGGACCGATGCTCGGGTCCGCCGTTCCTGGATGGCCATGGTGGGCGCGGCCGACAACCGCTACACCCGGGACGCCGTCCCTGTCCTGCGGCGGAACGCAACGCCCAAGCTGCTGATCTGGGGCGAGGACGACGGCTTCCAGAAGGTGGAGTACGCCGAACGGTTCGCTTCGGAGATCCCGCACACCACACTCATACGAATCCCGGATGCCGGGCACATCCCCACGGAGAACGCGCCCGACCAGGTCGCACGCGCACTCGTTGACTTCTTCACGGCATAGAGGCTGACCGGCATGCAGGTCCCCTCCCGCCAAGGACGCATCCCCTGGGAACGCGACGCCAACGAGAACCTGGGCCGTACCCGCCCGCATGCTCGATCCCCGGCCACCGGCCGAGTTCTGTGCTCAACGCTTGACCAGCGGTGATTCGTTCGCCCTGAGACCGCCGTCGTTTGTGACAGGCGCGCGGCGCCTCAGCGGAAGACTCGTCCACGCCTTGGCTCAGAGCGCCGCTCGCCGGGCGCGGTGCGCGCGGACCCGTCCGCGGCTGGCGCACGACGGGGAGGGGCACCACCGGCGACGGCCGGCGGGATCGGTGAACACGCCACGGCAGTCGTCCTCGGGGCACACCTTGAGCCCGGCCCGGTCCGCGCCGGTCAGGTGGTCCGCGGCCTGCCGGGCGATGCGGACGAGGGCTTCGTCGACGGTGGCCGGGGGATTGCGGCGCAGGCGGTCGCCACCGGTGAGTTCCACCGGATCGTCGGCGGTGAGGAAGTCACCCAACTCTGCGACCGCTTCGTCCGGGGGAGTGTGGTCCTGGGCGGTGGCGAGGGCCAGGACGCGCAGGCAGTCCCGCAGCCGCCAGGTGCGTTCGAGGTCGGCGTCCGTGGGCCTGCGGTGCGGCGCCAGCTCGCTCGCACTGAGCCATTCCGCCAGCCGCTCCGCCGAGTCGAGGCGTTCGACCGGTCGGTCACTGAAGGTGCGCCCCCGTGTGGCGAGGAGGTTGAGCCAGGTAGCGCCACAGTCGAAGCGGAAGCTGTACGGATCGTTGGTCGCCATGGGCCCAGTGTAACGCCTTAGACGTTACATGTGTTAGCGTGCGTAACGCCTTGCCCGTTACGCAGTGATGAGGAGACCCCCATGGCCCATCCCGGACCCGCCGACTCCGCACCCCTCTCCGAACGACTGACCACCGCCGTTCTCGACCGTGAGGAGGGCTACCGGACGCTCGACACCCTCCAGGACACCGCGACCCAGTCGGTCCTCCCCTGGCTGGAGGAGCTGGCTCCCGGATTTCCCGACTGGTTGATCACCACCCTCTTCGGCGGTACCTACCAGCGCCCCGGCCTCACCCCGCGCGAGCGGCAGCTGGCGAACCTGGCGGCGCTCACCGCCCTCGGCGGTGTTGAACCGCAGCTGTCCGGGCAGGTCGTCACCTCGCTGCGGGTGGGCATGACGGCCGAGGAGGTGATCGAGGTCTTCGTCCATCTGACGCCCTACGTCGGCGTGCCCAAGGCGATGGCCGGCCTGCGGGTCGCCGCCGCGGCGCTGGAGGACGCGGCCTCGCGCGAAGCGGATCGGAGCGACCTTCGATGAGCGACGCTACGAACCGCATGACGGAGCAGAAGGTCAGGACCGTGCTCGGCGACATCGCCCCCGGTGATCTGGGCGTCTGCAACGCCCACGACCATCTGTTCCTGCGAAGCCCGCGCCTGCCGGGCGAGGAACTCGACGACCCCGCGGCGGCGCGGTCGGAGCTGGACTCCTTCGCGCATGCCGGGGGACAGGCCATGGTGCAGTGGACGCCCTGGGGCACGGGACGACGCCTCTCCGCCCTACCCGCGCTCTCCCGTGACAGCGGCGTCCACCTGATCGCGGCGACCGGCCTGCATCAGGCGAAACAGTACGAGGACGACCGCTTCCCGCACGACGTCGACGAGTTGGCGGCTCTCTTCGTCCGGGAACTCACCGAGGGGCCGGTGCGCGCGGGCCTGATCAAAGTGGCCGGCGCCTTCCACCGCCTGGACCGGCACAGTCGCCGGACGATGGCCGCGGCGGCGGCCGCCCACCATGCCACCGGCGCCCCGATCGGCGTCCACCTGGAAGGCGGCACCGCGGCCCTGGAAACGCTGCAGTTCCTCTGCGCGGACCACGGCGTACCGGCCCATCGGGTGATCCTTGGCCACCTTCTCCGGTTCCCCGATACCGCCGTCCACCTGCGCGTTGCGAAAGCCGGGGCGTATCTGGCGTTCGACGGACCCTCTCGGGCCCATCACGCCGGTGACCATCGGCTGGCGGAATGCATGGCGGCACTCGCCGACGCCGGGCACGCCGACCGCGTGCTGATCGGCGGCGACACCGTGGTGGCCTCGGCGCGCTCGTCGGCGGACGGGCCGGGGATGCGTCACCTCCTGGAAGGGATCAAGCCCCGGATCGCCCAGGAGATCGGCGGCGACGTGGCCCACACGATCTTCGTCGAGAACCCCGCCCGGGCGTTCGCGGCACACTGGCGGACCCCCGCGCGACAACCGTCACGGATACGGAGCACGCTTGCAGAGCCCAATTGATCCGCGCATCCGAATGAGGCCACTGCGGGTAACGGTGGGCTGAAGCATCGTGTGGTGATTTCCGGCCAGGGACTTGCCGATGGCATGCTGGGCCACATAACCCACCGCCGCAGCGGTCAACATGGTGGGGTCGTCGGAGCGGTGCCACCAGGACGGACCGTACCGAAGCCGGGTTCAGGCCCCGCAGCGCTTGAGCCCGCTCACTTCCCCCGACCATGATCGTCGATCGCATGCCGCGTCGCACCCATGCGGGTCAGCCCCTCCCTCAGCCGGACGCGGCCGCATACGACGAACCCTCCACGGGCCCCGTCCGACACCTGAAGATTGAGGTAGCGGTGGCGGTAGCGGTCCGGCATCTGGAGAAAGTCGTCCATCGGTGATGGATCATCCGCGACGGCGACACGAAGACCTTGGTAGCTGGAGGCGAGCTTCATGCCGAGCACATCCACGAAGACAACGTCCAGGTAGTGGTCGTAACCCCCGCCCGGATGCGTGCGCAGGATGAGCGTTCGATGGCTCGCTCTGTACGACCACACCTGGAACGAGCCCTCCAGATGCAGGGGTAACAACGGAACTTGCTCCATAAGGCGCCCGCTTTCCTGTTGTCTGCGGCAACACGCTGAGAGAGGGTTCACCGCTGCACGAAGTCGGACCGCCGGCATTCAGCGTGGACATGTGCAAACGGCGCTCGGTCGATCGCC
Organism: Spirillospora sp. CA-253888; assembly: GCA_050936435.1. Taxonomy (GTDB): domain Bacteria; phylum Actinomycetota; class Actinomycetes; order Streptosporangiales; family Streptosporangiaceae; genus Spirillospora. The sequence continues at coordinate 658,015 of JBNJMT010000002.1, read as the reverse complement.
TTGGTCGTCATCTTGCTATCGCCGAACGTCTGTGTCGTATTGCATCGGGCGCGCACACGACACGGTCGACATACGTCCACGAGCAGGGGCTCTGGCGCCGCGCGTACGCGGCAGATCAAGTTCAGCAAACGGGCCTCACCAAGATGCTTCACGGGCCGGTCGCGTCCAGTGCGAAGCTCTCCCGATCAACAGGATGAGCCCGAAGGGACGTCGTGGACGCCAACGGACTCGGCCAAGCTGCATCTGGTCGACGGAATCGCACTGCTGCGAGCTGAAGCACAGGCTTTCGCCAAGTGCACGACAGGCGAGTACGGCAACCGTCGATCCGGGACTGGCCACCCCGGCTTACGCTCACGCAGCAGGCGGCGGGATGATGACGCCATGAACAGGCTTCCGGTGGAGAACATAGGCGACCACCTTCTCTGCCTGTCGGTCGAGCCGTTTGCCGAGGACTTCTGGTTGAAGCCGGGAGAGAGCCTCGTGGTGGTGCCGTCGGCCGATGATGTCGCCCCTCAGTTCTCCGTCCACGCCCGGACCGACCGCAACCATCTGACCGTGTGGATCTATGAGGCCGGCGACTCGGGCAAGGTCCTCACGGATTTCACCGTCTTGGACGCGAAGGGCCGCGCGGTGGACTGTGGCTACCAACGGCCGGAAGGAGCGATCGTAACCGCATCGGACGTGTTCCTGCTTCCAAAGGAAGCCGCCCCTGAAGACATACCAGATAGCGATCGCTCCCAGCCGTAACCTCACCACCTCCTTCCTCTACAGCTATGCCGAGGGCGACGAAGTCTCGTACACGTTCGAGAACTTCAAGCGAAGGGTCATCGCAGCGTCCCCCGAGGAACTCCTGGAGTTCGCCCTTGTCGAGCTGTGGAGATGCGGTCGCCTCCATGGCTACCGGTACAAGGGGCTCCGAGTCACAGTGCGCTGGCTCTTGGCGGCGCTCCGCTGATCGTCATCACCATGAGCGCCAGTCGTCTGTGCCGTATTGCACCGGGCACGCAGTATTACGCGTCATCCCCGTGGCAGTGGCTGCGTCGTCGGCAACAGTGGCTAACGACAGGTCGCGGTCAGAACTCCGAGCTGTAGGCGGAAGAGGCTTGCTCACGCCCACCGGAGATGATGACAAGCATGCGTATCGCTGCTGCCCAAGTCCGCTGCCCCTGGCTGGACCCCAGTGGCGGCACCGCCGCCGTACTGGACGTCCTCACGCGTGCCGCCGCCGACCAGGTCGAACTGGTGGCGTTTCCCGAGACGTTCTTGTCCGGCTACCCGTTCTGGGTGAAGCACACCGGCGGCGCTCGGTTCAACGACCCCGACCACAAACGCGCGTACGCGGCCTACCTGGACGCCGCCGTCGAGCTCGACGGTCCCGAACTGAGCACGATCACCACCGCCGTGCGCGACCTGGGCGTGTTCACCTATCTCGGGATCACCGAACGGGTCCGCGGCACGGTCTACTGCACGCTGGTGGCGATCTCCCCGCAGGCCGGGATCGTCAGCGCGCACCGCAAGTTGATGCCCACCCATGACGAACGCCTGGTCTGGGGCGCTGGCGACGGGCACGGCCTGCGGACCCACCGCGTCGGCGACCTCACCGTGGGCGGCCTGATCTGCTGGGAGAACTGGATGCCGGCCGCCCGCCAGGCCCTGTACGCGCAGGGCGAGGACCTGCACGTCTCGGTGTGGCCCGGTTCCTCCCGCGCCACCACCGACATCGCCCGGTTCATCGCACTGGAGGGGCGGGTCTACAGCCTGGCGGTCGGCGGGTTGTTCTCCTACGCCGATGTCCCCGCTGACTTCCCGTTCCACGACCGGCTCGCCGAACGGGCCTCCTCCTGCGACGGAGGATCGGCCATCGCCGGCCCCGACGGTCAATGGATCGTGCCCCCGGTCTCCGGGGAGGAACGTCTGATCACCGCCGACATCGACCTCATGACCGTCCGCGGGGAACGGCAGAACTTCGACCCGGCCGGCCACTACGCCCGGCCCGACGTGTTCTCCCTCAAGGTGGACCGGCGGCGTCTCGTCCCCACCACGTTCCAAGATGACTAGAAGGGCCTGCCGGGAGGCGGCTGCCGTGCGGATCGCGGGCGAAAACGCCCGACGGTTCGCGTCGTTGAGCCGGCCCGCCCACTTCGGAACGGCCAGGTCCTTCGTGTTGAGGTGCACCAGAGCCGACTGGATCAGTCATAGAGCGCGCCCAGCAGTGCGCCTTGGCCGGACTGGAGGACATGAGCGGCTTCCAGCGGGATCCAGAAGCACTCGAAGTCGGTGGGGGGCTGCTCGCCGTCGTGGAGTTCTCGGCTGGCCCATCGCTCCGGAGTGGGCTCGGTGAGCTCCAGCAGGAAGACGTGCCGACGCTGGATCTCGAACCGGTAGGGACTGATGTCGTAGGTGGTCTCGCCCAGCTTCCGGACGATCCTGAACCGCGTGAGACCCGTCTCCTCCCGTGCCTCGCGAAGGGCGGCGCCTTCCGGGCTCTCCTGCGGTCGGAGGCTCCCGGCCGGGACCTGGATACCGACCTCTTCGGAGCTGTGGTCGGTATGCCGGAAGACCAACAGTCGTCCATTGCGGACGATGTAGCACAGCACCTTGTCCTTGATGACCTTGTTCGTCATCAGCATTCCTCCCTGCACATGCGGCGGCAAATCCGGGACTGGACGGGTGTCTTGGTCGATGACCGCCCTGACCGGTCCGCGCCCCGCCTGCACGCGCTGGACCGAAGGCCGTCTCTCGGTGGTCCTCGTGGGAGAACGTTCTTCACGAGATCATTCCGCCAGAGCGCACCCCCGGCGTGCCTGGCGCGGGTTCACCGCGAGCACGAGGACGAAAGCCCCGAAGAGGACGTGAAGGACGCGTCTGCGTGATTGGGTGCCCCTATGCGAATGGGCGTCGACGGCCGGTACCGGATGGAAGAGCGCCTCGGAGCGGGCGCCCAGGGCGAGGCCTGGCGGGCTCACGACCTCACGCTCGACCGCCCGGTCGTCATCAAACGGCTGCGGCTGCCCGAAGGGCTTTCCGCCGAGCAGCAGGCCACCATGGTGGCGCGTGCCGGGCGCGAGGCGCGGGCGGCCGGACGGCTCTCCCATCCCGGAATCGTGACCGTCCACGACCTGTTCCCCGGCGATGACGGTCTGCCGTGGATCGTGATGGAGTACGTCAACGGCACCACGTTGGAGGCCCGGATCTCCGAGGGGCCGCTGTCGGTGGGCGAGGCCGCCGCGATCGGCGCGCACGCCGCGGCCGCCCTGGCCGCCGCGCACGCCGCCGGGATCGTGCACCGCGACATCAAGCCCGCCAACGTCCTGCTCTCGGGCGATCGGACGGTCATCGCGGACTTCGGCATCGCCCGGGTGCTGGACGAGGGCACCCTGACGCCCGAGGGAATGGTGATCGGCACCCCGGCCTACATGGCCCCCGAGCACATCACCCGTGGCCTGACCTCGCCCGCGTCCGACATCTGGTCGCTCGCCGCGACCCTGCACCATGCCGTGGAGGGTCAGCGGCCGTTCCGCGGCGACACCACCGGTGCCCTCGCCCTGGCCATCTCGTCCGGACAGACCGGCCCGCGGCCCCGGTCCGGAACGCTCGGACCGGTCTTGGCCCAGATGATGCGGACCCATCCGTCCGCACGCCCCACCGCCGCAGCAGCGGCCGACCTGCTGCGCCAGATCGCGAACGGCGCCTCGACCACCGGATCCCGACCGACCCGGATCGACGGCGCGAGCACCGCAGAAGTGCAGTCCTTGCTCGACCGCGCCACCCGCGAACGCGACGACGGCGCTCTCGACCGTGCCGAAGACCTCTACTGGGCCGCCTTGGACCTGGCCATCGTCCTCGGTTCGCGCGCCCAGCAGGGGTGGGCCTGGGACGGCCTCGGCTCCTGCCGCTGGCGCTCGAAGGACCCGACGATGGCGACGCGGTTCTTCACCCGCGCTCTGGCTATTGGCGAGGAGGTCGGCGACACCCACCTGCAGGCATGGAGCCTCAGCAACGTCGGGGTCGGCTTCGCCGGCCACGACGCGCAGGCCGCCAAGTCCTCCTTCCGCCGGGCGCTGGCCCTCGCCCGCGAACACGACCACCTGGCCGCCCTCGGCTGGACGAGCCACGAACTGGCCGCCCTGCTGCGCGCCGACGACCCGGACGCCGCCCGCGACCTGTACCGGACGGCGCTGGAGGCCGGCGACGCCCTCGGCGACCTGGACCTGACCGGCTGGAGCCTCATACACCTGGCCGAGTCCCTGGAGGAGGGGGACGGCGAGGCCGCCGCCCTGTTCGACCGCGCCCTGGCGATCGGACGCGACAAGCCCAACCGCTGGATGAAGGAGCGCGCCGAGAAGGGCTTGGCTCATCGCACGTGACGCCCCGACCTCGGTCTGAACTGCTCGGACCAGGTGCCGCGCCGGGCGGGATGGGCTGCCGGCGGTGGAGACCGAGCGTCGGCCGATGCTGATGCTCACACGTCGATGCTGTGCGGTCTTCCGAGCGGTAGCCAGGTGAAGGGCCGGGCGATGGCGGAGGGAACGGCGTCGAGGGTGGCGTCGATGCCGTCGCGGTTCTGGCTGAAGTGCCGCCAGCCTTCGTAGTGGACGGGCAGGACGGTGGCCGGGGTGAGGCCGTCCAGGAGGGTGAGGGCGTCGGCGGCGGTCATGGTGTAGCGCAGCGGGCCGGTCTGCGGGAAGCGGACGGCGCCGAGGTGGAGCAGGACGGTCCCCGGGCGCAGGGTGGTGGCGGCTCGGCGGACGGCGGGGTGGTGGACGGTGTCGCCGGTGATCCACAGGGGGCCGTGCCGTTGGCCCGGCCAGGTGAGGGCGAAGCCGATGACGTCGCCGGTGATGGGGCGGCTGAGCGGGGGCCCGTGGCGGCACGGGGTGGCGGTGATGGTGATGGAGGGCCGGCCGGCGGCTTCCAGGCGGTGGGTGCGGCCGGGGCGCAGGCCGTGCACGCCTCCTGAGGGAGTGACTCCGCTCAGTACGCCCGCTGCAAGGCGCCGGGCGCCCGACTCCGTGGTGATGACGGCTCCGGCGGCGGGCAGGAGCGCACGTCCCGCCTGGTCGAGGTTGTCGCCGTGGTGGTCGTGGGTGAGCAGGACCGCATCGATCGGCGGCAGGTCGGTCGCGGGCAGAGCGGGGCCGGTGAGCTTGCGACTGGCGGTGCCCCAGCCGAACCGGTAGGTCCTGCCGGGCGGATCGAAGGTCGGATCGGTCAGCAGCCGCCAGCTGGCGACCTCGATCAGGACGGTGGGGCCGCCGATGTGGGTGAACCCGACTTCGGTCATCGTGTCTTCCTTCAGCGGTGGGACCGCAGGTCAGGCGGCATGTTCGGCTTGCAGCATCCAGTGCTGCCTCTCCAGTTCGGCGGCCGTGGAGATCAGCAGGTCCTGGGTGAGGGGATCGGTGTCGGCGGTGTCGGCGATCCGTTGGCGCATCCGCCGGATGAGGGCGTCGTAGTGGGTGGCCAGGGTCGCAAGGGCGTGCTCGACGGTGATGCGTCCTGCGGGGACGGCGGGCGGAGCGGCGGCGGCGACGGTGGTGGGGCGGCCGTCGGGGGCGACGGCCAGGGTGACGGCGCGTTCGGCGATGTCGTCGGCCAGGGCGTGGACGGTGCCGGCGATCGCGTCGAGGTGTTGGTGCAGGGAGCGGAAGCCGGACCCGTAGAGGTTCCAGTGGACCTGTTTGGCGGTCATCGCCAGGGTGAGCAGGTCGACGAGCGCGGCCTGCAAGACGGCACCGGTGATCTTCCGGGCGGCGGGCGGCAGCGGGGCGCCGGACAGGGGCATCGGGGTTCTCCTTACGGATGGGGTCCCGGCCGGCCCCCGCGGGCGCGGCCGGGACCCCGCGGGGTCGGTCAGGAGTGGTCGAGGGCCCAGGCGAGGGCGTGGTCGGCGATCTCCTCCCAGCCCTGCTGGGCGGGCATCAGGTGCGAGCGGCCGGGGTACTCCACGATCTCGGTGACGGTGCCGGGCGCCTTGTAGTGCTTGGCGTTGGACCGCTGGATCTTGGGCGGCATGAGGTGGTCGTTCTCACCGGAGACGAACAGCAGCGGCGCACGGTCGGGGTTGCGGTAGTCGACGTGGGTGTCGTCGTGGCCGGGGTGGACGTTGGCCAGCGCGCTGCCCCAGAACACGTGCCCGGACGCGGGGATGTGGTACCGCTCGTAGGTGGCCCTGGCCTGGTCCTCGGGGAAGGTGTTGGTGAAGGCGTAGCGCCACTGCTCGTAGGTGAACCCGACGGCCTTGTGCCGGTTGGCCGGGTTCTTCAGGACGGGGAACGCCGCCCGCGCCTGCGACAGCGGGATGGTCTTGACGCCTTCGGTGGGCGCGGAGTTGATGGCCACCCCGGCGGCGCCGTAGCCGCGGTCCAGCAGCAGCTGGGTGAACACCCCGCCGGCCGAGTGGCCCATGATGATCGGCCGTCCGTCCAGCCCGTCGATCAGCTTGACCAGCGACTCGACCACGGCGGGCACGGCCAGCCGCTCGATCGGGCCGGGGTCCTCGCGCAGCGCCTCGACCTCGACGTCGAAGCCGGGGTAGGCGGGCGCCAGCACGCGGAAGCCCTTGTCCTTGTAGTAGGCGATCCAGTGCTCCCAGCTGCGGGGCGTCACCCAGAAGCCGTGGATCAGCACGATGGTGTCGGGTTTCATCGGGGCTCCGTTCAGCGGGTGCCGGCGTGGGCGGCGGCGATCGTGGCGGCGGCCGCCGCCGGGTGGGAGATCATCACCACGTGCGAGGAGCGGATCTCGCGGACGCGGCTGCCGGCGCGCTTGGCCATGAACCGCTGCGCGGCCGGGGGGATGACCTTGTCCTGGGTCGGGATCAGGTACCAGGACGGGATGGTCTTCCAGGCCGGGGCGCCGCTCGCGCCCGACAGGCCGCCGACGCTGCCGGGCCGCTGGGTCGCGGCCATGACGCGGGTGGTGGATTCGGGCAGGTCGGCGGCGAACACCGCGCGGAACTTGGCCGGGTCGATGTACCCGTCGATCGGGCCCTTGCCGTCGGGCGGGACGGTGCCGTCGGGCAGCGGGTAGGGGCGCGGGATCAGCGCGGAGCCCAGCTCGCTGCCCGGGACGCTGGTGGCGAGCTGGAGGGCGCTCTCGCCCTGGTCGGGGGCGAACGCGCCCAGGTAGACCAGGGCCTTGACGTTGGCGTGGCCGCGGGCGGCGTTGGTGATGACGATGCCGCCGTAGGAGTGGCCGACCAGGATGACGGGGCCGGGGATGGTCTTGATGACGCTGGAGACGTAGGCGGCGTCGCCCGCGGTGTCGCGCAGCGGGTTGGCCGGCGCGATCACCGGGAAGCCGGCCCGGTGCAGCAGCCTGATGGTGTCGTTGAAGCCGGAGGCGTCGGCGAACGCGCCGTGCACCAGCACCACGGTCGGCTTGGCGCCGGCCGGGCGCGGCTTGGCCTCGGCGGCGACCGCGCCGCTGACCAGCAGGCACGCGGTGATGACGGCGGCGCTCCCGCGCCTGAGGTGGCGGAGATCCATGGGATGTCCTTCGCTCGGGACGGTCAGGAGGCCAGGAAGGCGAGCAGGTCGTCGGTGAACTCGCGCTCGAAGGCGCCGACGAGGCCGTGCGGCGCGCCGGGGTAGACCTTGAGCCGCGCGTCCTTGACGATCTTGGCCGATTCCAGGGCGGCCGCGATGATGGGGACGATCTGGTCGTCGTCGCCGTGCGCGATGAACGTCGGCACGTCGAACTTCTTCAGGTCGTCGTGGAAGTCGGACTCGGAGAACGCCCGGATGCAGTCCAGCGCGCCCTTGATGCCGACCTGCATGGACTGCGCCCAGAACGCCCGCGAGACGCCCTCGGACACCTGCGCGCCCTCGCGGTTGAAGCCGTAGAAGGGGAAGGACAGGTCGTAGTAGAACTGCGACCGGTCTGCGGTGACGCCAGCGCGGATCGCGTCGAACGTCTCGATCGGCAGGCCCTGGGGGTTGGCGTCGGTCCTGAGCATCAGCGGCGGCACCGCGCCGAGCAGGACGACCTTCGCCACGCGCGAGGTGCCGTGCCGGCCGATGTAGCGGGTGACCTCCCCGCCGCCGGTGGAGTGGCCGACCAGGACCGCCTCGCGCAGGTCGAGCGTTTCGATCAGGGTGGCCAGGTCGTCGGCGTAGGTGTCGATGTCGTTGCCGTTCCACGGCTGGGAGGAGCGGCCGTGGCCGCGGCGGTCGTGGGCGATCGCTCGGTACCCGGCGGTGGCGACGGCGTGCGCCTGCGGGTCCCAGGCGTCGGCGTTCAGCGGCCAGCCGTGGCTGAACACCACCGGCCGACCGGAGCCCCAGTCCTTGTAGAAGATCTTGGTTCCGTCGGGCGTGGTGACGAAGGGCATGTGCGGCTCCTGCCACTAGGTGGATTCCCTGCCGCAGATCGTCACCGGTGACCGAGATCGCTTCTGCACTGTCCGCGCCAGGTTCTGAACCCTCCGCGCCACGCGGAGAGCCGCCGTTCGCACCGGAATCGCCGGCCGCGACCTGGCGTCGAACATCGATCGGCCCTTGCTCCAAGATCATTCTTAGGTAAAGATCCGTTAAAGATCCGCTCTGGTCGGAGCCCGCAACTCGGGGGACGCATGCTGGTACTGGACACCGCCGACCTTCCACCCGCCGACCGGGCCGGGGCCTTCCACGCCGTGGCCGAGGGCGAAGCGGGCACGTGCTCGCTCGAGCACCAGACCGACGAACGCGGTCACTTCTGGCAGCGCCTGGAGACCTGGCAGTTCGGCCCGCTGACCATGATCTGCACCACCGGCACCGGTATGCGGTACTGGCGGACCCCGCGCCACCTGCGCATGGACTCCAAGAACTACGTCTCGCTGCTCACCCAGTCCGTCGGCACCGGCGGGCTCCTGTGGAACGACTACCGGCAACGCATCACCGGCACGACGCTGTACCTGGAACACCGCACCGACGCCCACTACGAGTACAACTGGTCGAACATGGGGCAGTCGATCGCCTGCGTGATCGACTTCGACCGTCTCCAGCTCCCCGACGGCCTGGTCCGCGCCGCCATCCCCCTGGTGGTCGACAGCGGCATCGCCCCCCTGCTGCTGGGCCAGATACGCGCGCTGCACCAGGACGCCGACCGGCTCAGCCTCGATGCCGGCGCCTCCGCCATCGGCGATTCGTTCCTCGCGCTGGCCCGAGCGCTCGTCGCCTCGGTGAGCGACGACGGCACCCGCCGCGAGATCGCCCAGGAGACGCTCCTGCACCGGATCCTGGCCTACATCCGCGCCAACCTCACCGACCCGCAGCTCACGCCCCAGCGCATCGCCCACGCCCACAACGTCTCCACCCGGACGCTGTACCGGCTGTGCGAGAACAACGGCATCAGCCTCGAACAGTGGATCATCCGCCGCCGCCTCGAACACACCCGGCACGACCTCGCCGCGCCCGAGCACGCCCACCGCACCATCGAGGCCATCAGCCGGTCCTGGGGCTTCAACAACCCGACCTACTTCGCCCGCCGCTTCCGCCAGGCATACGGCTGCACTCCCCGCGAATGGCGGGGACGTCACCGGTAGCACGCTGGATTGACCCCTGCGGTGACGCCTCCGCCGCCGAGATCGCCGTGCTGAGGGGCGGGGGGTTGGATGTGCCGCCGCGCCGGTTGGCCCAAGGCCTCGACGACCGCGCCGAGCGGTGTGGCCGCCAGCGGTCGGCAGCGCTTGCGGCCTGGTCCCAGCGGAGAGCCCGACCATGAACCGGGCTGCCCGCCGGGACGGATCCCGGCCTTGGCCAGGGGATACGCCTGCCTTGGTCAACTGCGCTCCAGGACGACCACGGGGATCTCCCTTCGACTCCTGGCCTCGTAGGTGTGGTAGACCGGCGCGAGCTCGGTCATCACGCGCCAGAGCCGCTCTCGTTCCGGCCCTTCGGCGGTGCGCGCCCGGGCGGTGAAGCGTTCGCCGAGGATCTGCACGCCGACCTCTGGATGTGCCACCAGGTTGAGGTACCAGGCGGGGTGGGTGTGGGTCACGGCCGAGCCGGACGCGATCAGGACGTAGCGGCCGTCGTCCTCGCCGAAGAACAGTCCCGTACGCAGCCACCGGCCCGATCTGCGGCCCTTGACGGTCAGGACGAGGTTGGTCATCCCTCCTTCCAGGTAACCGTCACGACCGTCCGTGGCCAGGTAGCGGCGGACATGTTCGGCGACTGAGGGGTCGGGGCTGTCGGTGGCGTCGTCCCACATCAGCGGTCTCCCGCGCTGATGCCCTGAGCGATCCCGGCGCCGGCCGCGAGGTTCCGCGCGGCGCGGCGTCCGAAGCGCGGAGCCGGGCGGCGGCGAGCGGTGGGAGGTCGGAGAATCATCTGAGTGCCTTTCCCTTGAGCAGGCTCGAAATCAGTTCCGTGAGCTGGGTCGTGGTGTGGCGCCGTCGAGAGGCGCCGCGGCTGCGTTGGTGGGAGGACGTGGCTGAGCATGGTGACGGCACTACTCGAAGACATGGGTCTCACTTTTCGGTTCGTCTGTTGATGGGGGCCGCCGCCCGCGTACGGGCGGGCGGCGGCCGGGAAGCGGAGGCGCGGCTCAGTGCGCGCCGCCGAGGCCCTGGGCGAACCCGCCGTCGACCGGGAACTCGGCGTTGGTGGTGAAGGTCGCGTCGGCGGCCAGGAAGAGCGCGGCCGCGGCGACCTCCTCGACGGTGCCGTTGCGCTTGAGCGGAGTGGTCTGGCTGCCCTGCCGCTCGAACTCGCGGCGTTCCTCCTCGGTCAGCCCGGCGACGCCCATGGTCGGGGTCTTGATGTAGCCGGGGGCGACGGAGTTGACGCGGATCTTGCGCGGCAGGAACTCGGCCGCCAGGACGTGGGAGAACGCGCGCACCGCCTCCTTGGAGCCGGAGTAGGCGCTCAGCCCGGGGAAGATCAGGTCGTTGGCCACGGTCGTGAAGACGATGGCCCCACCGTCGTTGATCAGCGGCGACAGGGCCTGGACCGTGAAGAAGGAGCCCTTGGCGTTGACGGCGAAGTGCCGCTCCCAGGAGTCCTCGGTGACCTCCTCCAACGTCTGCACCTCGGCGATGCCGTGGTTGACGAACAGGTAGTCGAGGCGGCCGAGCCGGTCCCGCACGGTGTCGGCCAGGGCGCGGATGTCGGCCATGCTGGCCGCGTCGGAGCGTACGACGTGCGCGGCGTCCGGCTTCAGCTCGGTGCGCGCCGCCTCGACCGTCGTCTCGTTGCGGCCGGTGAGGACGACCTCGGCCCCCCCGTCCAGGAGGGCCCTGACGATGGCCAGCCCCATTCCGTGGGTGCCGCCCGTGACGACGGCCTTCTTGCCTGCGAACCTGCTCATGGTGACTCCTGGTCATACGGTGTGGATGGGGTGCCGGTTTCGACCGGCATGCAGAGAATGCGCTCCCGGGCTTGCGGTCTTCTCTCGGTCTGCTTGCGGAGCGCTGGCGCATCGGGCAAGGGCCAGGTGGCCGTACGGTGATCTCATGCGTTTCGGGGTGTTGGGTCCGCTCGGCGTCTGGTCGGCGGACGGTGAACCTGTGGCGGTGCCGGAGACCAAGGTGCGCTCACTGCTCGCGGCTCTGCTGACGGCTCGGGGCGAGGTGGTCTCCGCCGACCGGCTCGTGGACGAGCTGTGGGGCGAGGCACCGCCGGCGAACCCCGCGGGCGCCCTGCAGACCCTGGTCTCGCGGCTGCGGCGGGTGCTCGGGCAGGGCCTCGTGGTGCACCGGGCGCTCGGCTACGTCCTCGACGTGCCGGACGAGGCCGTGGACGCGGGCCGGTTCACCGCGCTCACCGCACGGGCCCGTGCCGCCGCAGACCCGCGCGAGCGCGCCGACCTGCTCACCGAGGCGCTGGCGTTGTGGCGCGGCCCCGCCTTCGCCGACTTCATCGATGAGGAGTTCGCGCGCCCGGCCATCACGCGCCTGGAGGAGCAGCGCCTACTGGCCCTGGAGGAACAGGCCGAGGCCCGCCTGGAGCTGGGCGAGCACGGCCTCCTCGCCGGGGAGCTCGGCGACCTGACCCGCCGCCATCCGCTCCGGGAGCGGCTGCGCGCAGCCCACCTGCGGGCCCTGTACGGCGCGGGCCGGGCGAGCGAGGCCCTGGACGGCTACCAGGATCTCCGCCGCCGCCTGGAAGAGGAACTGGGCCTTGAACCGGGTCCCGAACTGGCCGCCCTGCAACAGGAGATCCTGCGGCAGGACCCCGCCCTGCGGGCCGCTCCGGCACCGGTGTCCGCCCCGCGCCACCACACCAACCTGCCCACTCCGGCCACCGCCCTGATCGGGCGGTCGGACTCTTTGCAGGAGGTCCGTGCCCTGATCGCGGCGGGCCGCCTGGTGACCTTGACGGGGCCGGGCGGGGTCGGCAAGACGCGCCTGGCGGTGGAGGTGGCGTCACTCCTCACCGGCTCCCACGCGGACGGTGTCTGGCTGGTGGAGCTGGCCGCCCAGTCCTTCTCCACCGAGTCCGGCGCCGCCGTCACGGGTGACGCGCTGGCCGAGGTGGTGGCCGCGACGCTGGGCGTCCGGGACGACGCCGGTCCGGGTCCGTTATCGCGCGGGCGGCCCCGTACGCTGCTCGACCGCCTGTCCGACGCGCTCCGCACCCGGCGCCTGCTGCTGGTCCTGGACAACTGCGAGCACGTCATCGAGGCCGCCGCGAGCCTGGCCCAGGCGCTGCTGCGGGATGCCCCGGGCGTACGGATCCTCGCCACCAGTCAGGAACCGCTGAGCGTCCCGGGCGAGCAGGTGTGGCCGGTGCCCCCGCTCGACCTGCCCGCGGATTCGGCCGATCAGGCGGTGTTGCGCACGTCGAGCGCGGTGCGGTTGTTCCTCGAACGCGCCGCGGCGGCCTCGCCCGGCTTCGCCCTCGCCGACGACAACGCCCGCGCGATCGCCTCCATCTGCCGCCGGCTCGACGGCATTCCGCTGGCCCTGGAACTGGCGTCCACCCGGGTACGCGTCCTCGGCGTGCATGAGCTGGCCGAACGCCTGGACGACCGGTTCCGGCTGCTCACCGGCGGCCATCGGGGCGTCCCGGCACGGCAGCAGACCCTGCGCGCGATGATCGACTGGAGCTGGGAGTTGCTCACCGCGGCGGAGCAGGCGGTGCTGCGCCGGCTCGCCGCCCACTCCGACGGCTGCACCCTGGAGGCCGCCGAGGCCGTCTGCGCCGGTGCCGGCGTGAAGCCCGCCGAGGTGCTGGACCTGCTGACCCGCCTGGTCGACCGTTCCCTCGTGCTGGTCGCCCACGAGGCCGACGGCACCCGGTACCGGCTGCTCGAGTCGGTCTCGGCGTACCTCCTGGAGCGGTTGCGGGAGACCGAGTACGAGCGGGTACGGCGAGCGCACGCGCACTACTACGCGGCGTTCGCCGAGCGGGCCGACCCCTTTCTGCGCGGCGCCGATCAGCGGCACTGGCTGCGGCGCCTGGACGCCGAGACCGCCAACATCGCAGCGCGCTCGACAGCGCCGCCGCCGACGGCGACGGTCCCCTGATGCACAGGCTCGTTCACGCGATGGCCTGGTTCTGGTTCCTGCGCGGCCGCCTCACCGAGGCCAACCGCTACCTCACCCTGGCCCTCGCCCTGCCCGAGGATTCCTCTGAACGCGGCGAGGGGGAGGCGGACTCCGCGACCGGCCCGGTGCCGGGCCGGTCGGCGACCGTGGCCTGGCACACCGGGATGAGCCTGCTGTCCGGCGCCCCGGACGGACCGGCGCGCCACAGCCGGGCCGTCCTCGAGGTGTACGAGGGCGTCCGCGATCCGCGCGAGCGGATTGTGGCGGGCTGGCTGCTCGCGCACGCGGTCACCAGGTTCGGCGACTTCGCGGTGGGCGCCGAACTGCTGAACCGGATGCTCATCGAGTCCTCGGCGCTCGGCGACCGCTGGGGACTCGCCGCGGGCCTCAGCATTCGAGGCATGCAGACCTACGTGTGCGGCGACCTGAAGGGGTCCCGGCGCGACGGCGAGGAGAGTCTCGAGCTCTTCCGCGAGACCGGTGACCGGTGGGGGCAACTGCAGGCCACGGCCGTGCTGGGACGGCTCGCGGAGATCGAGGGTGACTATCCGCGGGCCGCCCGCCTGCACCGGGAGGGGCTGCGGATGGCCGAGGAACTGGGGCTGTGGACCGACGCCTCGATGCGCTGGTCCGAGCTCGGCAGGATCGCCCTGCTCACCGGCGACGACGCCGGGGCCGAGGAGTTCCACGAGCGGGCCAGGCGCCTTGCCGTCGAGCAGGCGGACCGGCCGGCCGAGGAGTTCGCCGAGATCGGGCTCGCCCTGGGGGCGCGCCGGCAGGGCCGGCTCGACCGGGCGGAGTCGTATCTGCGCCGCTGGCTGGAGTGGAACCGGCAGTTCGACGCGGAGTACGGGTCGGCGCTGATCCTGGCCGAGCTCGGATTCGTCGCGGAGCTGCGCGGGGACGCGGAGACGGCGCTGGCGCTCCACCTGGAAGGGCTGGCCGCGGCCCGGGACACCGGCGATCCGCGGGCGCTCGCTCTGGCCCTGGAGGGTCTCGCCGGGGCCAGTGCCCTCGCCGGTCACTCTCTGCGGTCCGCGCGCCTGCTCGGTGCGGCGGCCGCGGCCCGCGCCTCGGTGGACGCGCCGCTGCCGGCCGCCGAACGCGGTGACGTGGACCGGATCACCACGGCGCTGCGCGCGGCGCTGGGGGACGCGGACTTTGAAGCCGGGTTCGAGCAGGGCTACGCGGATGAGACGCTCACCGTCGCCGGTGCCGCTTGGGACCTGGACACCTTTGCCTTGACGCGCGAGCCGTAGGCCCCGGGTTTCACCGGCTGGGCCTGAGGGTGCCGAGGCTTCGGGGGCTCTCGGTAGCACACGCCGAAAGCCAACGGATATAGCTCTGAGCCGGGTCGATAGCTGGTCGGACCCGCCCGATTCCCGGATATCTGTGGAGAGCCGTACCGGACTCGGAACCGGATCGCCGCCGATGCTTTGACCTGCGGTGATGCTTGTTCGGCGACCGGCGTTCACGGGCTCACCGGTCACGGCACAAAGCGTGCAAGAAACCACGGCCTCAGGCCGGTTCTGGTGAACGCTGCGCGGCTGTCGAACTGCGTGCGATCAGAGCGTTGATCCGCCCCGCCCTACGTAAGTCCCTGAACAGTGATGAAGCCGCCGACCCCCGACTTCCAGCGCATCGAAGATGCCACAACGCGTGACGGCACCACGCAGTTCGCCAGAACCCTCAAGCCCGCAGGATCACAGTCGATGCCTGATCAGTCATATGGGCTGGACTCCTGAGCCATGGGCCAGGGTGCGGTCGAGGAGGGGGAGCAGGCGGTCCCAGTGGCGCTGCAGCCCGGCAGGACTGAACGCGTCGGTGTCGGACATGGTGAAGCCGTGGACGGTGTCAGGATAGATCTCGGAGGTGTGATCGACACCCGCGGCGTCCAGGGCCTGGTTGAGCTCACCGAGGGTCTCGGGCGTCAGGTCGGATGCGGCGTGACCGAAGTGGACCTCAGCGGTGAGCTTGGCGAAGCCGTCGACCCCGTCCGCTCCCACGGGGGCGTGGAACCCGGCGAGGGCGGCCACCTGGTCAGGGCGTGCCACGGCGGTCCGAAGCGCCAGGAGCCCACCGATGCAGTAACCGGTCACCGCGACGGGTCCGGCACTGACCTCGGGCTGGTCGGTGAGGAACCGGAGGAAGGCGTCGGCGTCGCGCAGGACCCGCTCGGTGGTGTGCTCCTGGACCAGAGGCATCACCTGGGCGAAGACCGCGTCCCGCTCCTCCTCCCCGATGTGCTCGGGAAGTTTGATCACGGGTGCCGGACCGTGCCGGTAGAAGAAGTTGGGGACGAGCACGTAGTAGCCGTGCCCGGCGAGTTCGCGGGCCATGTTTCGCAGGACGGTCCGGAGACCGAAGCCGTCGGCGTACATCAGCACCCCCGGATGCCGCTCGCCCTGGTCGGGGAAGGCGACGAAGGCGTCGGCCCGGCCATCGGGGGTGGGAATCCGCACTGTCCTGGTGGGCAAGATCTTCCTTCGGGGTTCACTCGACCGGCGTTAGTCGAACTAACGGATTTGGCGCGGGTGAATCTATATCGTTAGTCTGACTAACGCAACGGGTAGGATCGGTGCCGTGATCAGAGCCGAAGCCGCAGACAGGCCCGACGACACCGCGCTCGCGACGCCCGGCAGACTGCGTCGACGGGCGAGCCGACTGTTGTCACAGCTGACCGTGCGGTCGGACCGGCTGGTCAACGAGGGGCTGGCCCAGGCCGACGCCCGCACCTGGCACTACGCCGTGCTCGCCTCTCTACAGGAATACGGGCCGGGCAGCCAAGCGGAGCTGAGCAGGCGCTCTGGCATCTACCGCAGCGACATGGTCGGCGTGCTCAACGAACTGGCCGAGCGCGGTCTCGTCGAGCGGGCACCCGATCCCGACGATCGGCGCCGCAACCTCATCGTGATCTCCGCCCAAGGCCGCCGCCACCTGCGCCGCCTCGACAAGCTCCTGGACGACCTTCACGACGAACTGCTCGCGCCGCTGAGTCCGGCCGAACGCGACCAGCTCGTGCAACTGCTCACCCGCTTGCTGGACCACCACACCCGGTCGCCCTGACCGGACGGAAGTCTGACCCTGTCCGGTCGCCGAACAAGCATCACCGCAGGCCAAAGCATCGGCGGCGATCCGGTTCCGAGTCCGGTACGGCTGTCGACAGACATCCGAGAATCGGGCGGGTCCGACCAGCTATCGCCCCGCCTCAGAGCTGTATCCGTTGGCTTTTCGACGATCGCCACCGTGACCCCGCCTCGCCGTCGGCGATCACCTCCAGCGAGGAAGGAAGGTAGCGGCGCACGTTCTCGGGCTTCTTGTGCCGGGACTTGGCCATCAACATCAGCAGCCCGCGCCGCCCTCGCCCAGGTGGGTCAGCGCCGAGTGCCGCAGCTCATGCAGATCCCAGCCGGTGCCCGGCCCACCGAGCGCAGTGTGGGTGTCCAGCAGCGCGGGGGACTGCCCGTAGAACAGGCGGGCGCAGCCGGTGTCTGGGCAGACGTCGCGCGGGGTGAGGAGGCTGAGTGCAGAAATTAGCGGTAGCCGTTGTCGGCGTACTCCTTCGCGTGCATAGGTGTGTACGGGCAAATGTGCAGAGCTCGGCTTCTGAGCGGGTCCTGTTCCTGGTCAGCCGAGGGATGAGACCACTCCGAAGAAGATCGTCAGGATGGTGGTGGCGGTGAACCGGACCACCGATCGGCGGGTGGGGCGGGGGCCGTCGAGAAGGATCTTGAGTCCGAGTGGTGTGAGTGCTGTGCACAGTCCGGCGGTGGCGATGATTGACAGGGGTGTCGTGCCTTTCAGGACTCCGAGGGGCAGGAGCGCGGTGAGTGCCAGCGCGAGGCAGCGCGCTGGGCCGAGAAGGCCGGAGCGCCAGGCTCCGGTGGCCAGGACGATCCAGCCGAGCATGATCGCGAATGCGGCGTACTGGAAGATGTGGAACGCCTGGTAGGAGTCGGCTACGGCGGTGGTGGCCGCGGTGCGGGTTTGGGTGTCGACGAGTTGGAATGCCAGATGGTCCACGCCAGCGTGGAAGGTGCGGGCGAACAGTCCCACCAGCGCGAGGGTGCCGCCGAACGCAGCGACGCTGGGCCGGGTAGAGCCGATGCGGGTGGCCAGGGCGATGACGCCTGGGCACAGCGCGACGGTGCCTGCGGCGAAGCAACTGTAGGAGACGGTCACCAGCGTCGGGTGCTGGTGGTAGGCGGCCAGTTGATCGGGGAAGAAGAAGTGGAACCGGACCCGCAGGAGCACCCCGAGGAGCAGCAGAACGGGCCCCAGGACCAGCGAGGTCCCGGCGAGCCACCGTCCCGGAAACGTCTGAAGGGCGTGGGCTGGGGAGTGTGCTGAAGGCTGGGATGAAGGCATGGCCACAGGCTGCCCGCACGGAGGCGTCGGGCGGATCGGCCCGGTATGGACATCCCCAGATCAGCCTCGGGTGGACATCGCCCGCCGCTGCGCCGGTGCGGGTACGCCTCAGGGATGATCCATCCTGGTCTGATGCGACCGGGTGACCTGCGCGGATAACGTGCCTTCCGTGGACGAATCCGACTTTGAGGTCCAGCAGACGCGACGCCTGCGCCGGGGCCATCTGCGCGCTGTCGACGCGGCGGTTGCGGCCGTTTTGGTCGTGGTGGACGTGCTGGTCGCCGGGAACATGCTCAAGGACCGTCCCGGGTTCGCCCTCCCGTTCCTGGTGTCCTGTCTGGTCGCGGTCGTGCTGGGCGTGATCGTCGCGACCCGGCGGCTGTGGCCACGGCACGCATTGCCGGTCGCAATGGTCGTGTCGATCGTCGCGGCCCTGGCCGGTGTGCTGTGGGACCCGTTCGCGGCTGCTGCTTTGGCGCTCTACCCGGTCGCGGCCGTGGGTGGCCCGCGCCGTTCGGCCCGTGTCCTGGGATGGTGCCTGGCCATCTCGACCGGGGCCATCTGGGTCGCTCAGGTCGTTCATCCCCGGTATGGCCTGACACCGGCCTTCGGGTGGACGGTGGCCGCCTGGCTGCTGCTGGCGGGTGCCTGGCTGGCGGGGCGCCTGGTACGGGGCCGCAGGTGGGACGCGGCATTTCTGGAGGAGCAGCGGGCCCACCAGATTCTGGTCGACGAGCGGTTGCGTATCGCTCGGGAGCTGCACGACGTGGTCACCCACGGCATGGGGTTGATCGCCGTCAAGGCGGGCGTCGCCAACCACATCGCCCAGGAGCGGCCCGAAGAGGCCCGCGACGCGCTGCGGGTGATCGAGTCCACCAGCCGGGGCGCGCTCACCGAGATGCGCCGCTTGCTCGATGTCCTGCGCCAGGACACCGAACGCGGCACTGATCTCACCCAGCCGGGGATCATCGGGCTGCGGGATCTGGCCGAGCAGGTCAAGGCCGCCGGCGTCCAGGTCGAGCTCACCGTGACCGGCGAGGACGACCTTTCCGAAGCATTGCAGCTCACCATCTACCGGATTGTGCAGGAGGCGCTCACCAACGTGGTCAAGCACGCTGCCCCCACCCGCTGCCGCGTCACCGTAGAGATGGAGCCCAGCCAGGTCGGCGTCCAGGTCGTCGACGAGGGCCCCGCCCGCTCTGCCCCGCAGCCGGGCCCCGGCGGGCACGGTCTGATCGGGATCCGCGAACGCGTCGCGATGTACGGGGGAACCTGCAACGCGGGGCCCCGGCCGGAGGGCGGCTTCACCGTGACGGCCACCCTGCCCTACTCCCGGAAGGAACGCGACAGGTGACCGACTCGATCCGCGTGCTGGTCGCCGACGACCAGGCTCTGCTGCGTGGCAGCTTCCGCGCACTCATCGAGACCGCCCCCGGTCTGACTGTGGTCGGCGAGGCCGCCACCGGCGGGGAGACCGTCGAGCTCGCCCATACCCTGCGGCCCGATGTCGTCCTGATGGACGTGCGTATGCCCCACATGGACGGCATCGAGGCCACCCGGCAGATCCACCAGTCCACCGATACCGCGGACGTGCGGGTACTCATCCTGACCATGTTCGATCTGGACACCTACGTCTTCGCGGCCCTGCGCGCCGGGGCGGCCGGCTTCCTGCTCAAGGACACCCCGCCCGCCGATCTGCTCAACGCCATCCGCATTGTCGCGTCCGGGGACGCCCTGCTGGCCCCTACCGTGACACGACGCCTCATTGCCGAGTTCACCCGCCGTCCCGAAACCCCCGCAGCCGCTTCCCGCGGTCTTGATGGCGTCACCGACCGCGAACGCCAAGTGCTCACCCTGATCGGCCGCGGCCTGTCCAACACCGAGATCGCCGAACACCTGCACCTGAGCCTGGCCACCGTGAAGACCTATGTCGGCCGCCTGCTGACCAAACTCCAGGCCCGCGACCGCGCTCAACTGGTCATCGTCGCCTACGAGACCAGCCTGGTCACCGCCACCCCGTGAACCCCGGGGCCACTCAACCACGATGGTGCGCTCCGTCGAACGCCCCACCGCTGCCAGACCAGCTGCCTTGCGGTCTCGTCACGAACCGATCTGCTCACCGAGCACCTCCGCACGTTTACCCGTACCTGACTGTGCACTCCGATCAGTACGCCGACAGCCGTCAGCCCTGATGGTTCTCAGCGGATAACGTCGTCGCCGATGTCCGGCACGCCGACCTGGCCGCCGCACACGAGGCTCTCTGCCGGCGCAGTGAAGACGCCCACGCCGAGTTCGACCGCGTCGGCCGTGATCTGATTGCCGAGGCCACCTGGTTGTCGGGCGCGCGGCTGGACCGCAACACGGTGTTTCTGGACCAGATGGGCGCCTCATGGAAGGCCGGTGATGCCGCCCTGGAAGTCCTCACGGGACGCCGCCGTTCCCAGCCGCCGGCGGGCTCGCCCGAACCGGATGGGCAGGACCGGTGACCGCCTCCGTCGTTCGGCTCCACCCGGGCCTACCAGCGCCAGGCCCGCGCCTACGCCGCCTGGCTCACCGAGCACGCCACCGACCCCCCCCGACGCCTTCGCCGACGTGGTCGGGGCCGAGGGCGCGGCCACCGGCTGGCGGCGGCACCTGATCGGCACCGCCAAGCACGCCCCGGCCACCGTCAACCAGGTGCTCGCCGCCGTCACCCTGCTGTATGGCCTGGCGGGACTGCGCATCAACGTCAAGCGCGCTCGCGTGCCCCGGCCGGGTGAGCCCGGCGCGCTCACCCCCAGCAGGAGGGCGCGGTGCGCCGGGCGGCGGCCCAGGACCTCGGTCAAAAACACCCCCAACATCCGCACGGTGCCCCACTGCACCGCCCAGCCCAACTTCGTCGTCGGGCTCCGCCGCTCACCTACCTGCTCCAGCGCGGCCTGGTCCAGCCAAAAGAACCGCTCCAGCTCGCCGGGCGACGGCTCCTGCGGGAACCGGCCATAGCGGGCGACCTGCTCATCAGAGAGAAAATCAAAAGCCATGACCCCGGAACGTACGGGTCCTCACCAGGGAAAACCCGCCCGGTCACCGAACCGAAACGAAGATCGACTCCCTACCGTCAATTCCTGCACTCAACTTCCTCGCGGGCCGGAGGCGCGGCAACAGGCGTGCGGTCCCGGCGTCCCAGCAGATCGTCTCCTGCATCAGGTCCCGGCAGGACTGCACCGAGCCTTCAAGATTCTTTCCAGGCCGCGCCCCCTGCCCCCGCCGGTCGACCAGGCACGACGTGGCTTAGCGCCGGTTTCCGTTGCGTTGTTCCCCAAGTCCTCGTCCCTGCGCCGGGTCTCCGGGTCAGCGCCAGGAGGTCCGGCGCAGGGCCAGCGCGGCGGCGCCCAACGGGGTGCAGCGGTCGCCGAGCTCGCCGAGCACGACCTCGGGCCGCGCGCCGGTGCCGGGCAGCGCCTCCCGGTCGATCGCCTGCCTGATCGGGGCCAGGACGGCCTCCCCGGCCCGGGCCATGGCCCCGACGACGATGACCTTCTCCGGCGCCAGGAGCAGGGTCGCGTTGGCGAGCGCCTGGCCGACCAGTGCGGCGGCGTCCTGGACGAGGCGGGTGATGCCGGTGTCCCCCTCGTCCAGCTTGCCGAGGAGGTCGGAGAGGGACAGCCGGCCGTACCGCGGGACGGCCGCGGCGATGACGGCCGGGACGGCGGCCACGGTGTCGAGGCAGCCGCGCTTGCCGCACCGGCAGAGCGGCCCCCGGGGATCGACCGGCGTGTGCCCGATCTCGCCCGCGCCGCCGTGGACGCCGGTGACCAGCCCGTCGTGGACGATGACGCCGAGGCCGATGCCGCTGTGGAACTTCACCGTCAGGCTGTCGCGGAGGTCGCGGCCCGCCCCGAAGGTGTGCTCGCCGAGGGCGGCGAGGTTGGCGTCGTTCTCCAGGTGCACCGGGTACCCGATGACGTCCTCGATCTCGGCGGCCGTCAGCCCGGCCCAGCCGCCCACCTCGCCCGAGCCCGACACCTGCCGGCGGGCGTTGTCGACGGGGCCGCGGACCGCGACGCCGGCCCCGACCACCCGTTCCGGCTCGACCTCCGCGCGGGCCAGCGCGTCCGCGACGAGGGCCCGGATCACGGGCAGGGCCTCGGCCGCGGTCTGGTCGAGGCCGAGCCGGGTCCGGCTCTCGCCCCGCACCGCGCCGGAGGCGTCGCAGACCAGGACCCGGAGGGCGCGGAAGCCCGCCTCGATGCCGAGCACGTAGACGAGGTCGGGGTTGATGACGAGGTTCGTCCCGCGCGGCCCGGTCCTCGGGGCGTCGGCGCCGGGACCGGCCTCCAGGACGACGCCGTCGGCCAGGAGCCGGCGCACCACCCCGGTGATGGTCGGCGGAGCCAGCCCGGTCCTGCGCGCCAGCTGGGCGCGGCTCGCGGGCCCGCCGTCCCGCAGCGCCACCAGGACGTGGTGGCGGGCGAGGCCGGCCGCCGGCGAGGCCAGCTCCTCGAAGGTGCGGATCATGAAGCCGATCATAGTTCAGCTCGTGAACGTCGGACCGAGACGGCGCCACGATGCTGGGCTATAGTGACCTCTAATACTTCATTATGCGAAGTATTAGAGGTAGCCGCCCAGCCAGGGAGTGACCGTGGTCCGACAGCCCGCCCCCGACGACAAGTTCTCCTTCGGCCTGTGGACCGTGGGATGGACCGGCACCGACCCGTTCGGCACCGCCAGCAGGCCCGCCCTGGACCCGTGGGAGTACGCCGAACGGCTCGCCGAGCTCGGCGCGTGGGGCATCACCTTCCACGACGACGACGTGGCGCCCTTCGACGCCGACCACGCCACCCGGCGCGAGCGGTACGCGCGGCTCAAGCGGGCCGCCGACGCGGCCGGCCTGGTCATCGAGATGGTCACGACCAACACCTTCACCCACCCGGTGTTCAAGGACGGGGGCCTGACCAGCAACGACCGCGACGTGCGCCGGTTCGGGCTGCGCAAGATCCTGCGCGCGGCCGACCTCGCCGCCGAGATGGGGGCCACGACCTTCGTGATGTGGGGCGGCCGCGAGGGCGCCGAGTACGACGGCTCCAAGGACCTGTACGGCGCCTTCGAACGCTACAAGGAGGGCATCGACACCGTCGCCGGGCACATCAAGCAGCAGGGCTACGACCTGCGCATCGGTCTGGAGCCCAAGCCCAACGAGCCGCGCGGCGACATCCTGCTGCCCACGGTCGGCCACGCGCTCGCGCTCATCGCCGAGCTGGAACACGGCGACATCGTCGGGCTCAACCCCGAGACCGGGCACGAGCAGATGGCCAACCTCAACTACACCCACCAGCTCGCCCAGGCGCTGTGGAGCGGCAAGCTCTTCCACATCGACCTCAACGGGCAGCGCGGCCTGAAGTACGACCAGGACCTGGTGTTCGGCCACGGCGACCTGATGTCGGCCTTCTTCACCGTCGACCTGCTGGAGAACGGCTTCCCCGGGCACCCGGACGCGCCCCGCTACACCGGCCCCCGGCACTTCGACTACAAGCCGTCCCGCACCGAGCACATGGACGGGGTGTGGGAGTCGGCGAAGGCGTGCATGGAGACCTACCTGCTGCTCGCCGAGAAGGCGGCGGCGTTCCGCGCCGACGCGGAGGTGCGCGAGGCGATGGAGTACGCCGGGGTGTTCGACCTGGCCCGCCCGACCCTGGACGACGGCGAGACCGCCGCCGACCTCCTCGCCTCCGACGACGGGTTCGACCCGGAGAAGGCGGCCCGGCGCGACTTCGGCTTCGTCCGGCTCCAGCAGCTCGCGCTGCGCCACCTGATCGGCTGACGGCGTGGCACTCGTCGCCGGGATCGACTCCTCGACCCAGTCCTGCAAGGTGGTGGTCCGCGACGCCGACACCGGAGCGCCGGTGCGTACCGGGTCGGCGCCGCATCCGCCCGGCACCGAGGTCGACCCCGAGCACTGGTGGTCGGCGCTGCTGGCCGCGGTCGAGGACGCGGGCGGCCTCGCCGACGTGGCGGCCCTCGCCGTGGGCGGCCAGCAGCACGGCATGGTCTGCCTGGACGGCGACGGCCGCGTGATCCGGCCCGCCCTGCTGTGGAACGACGTCCGCTCCGCCGACGCCGCCGCCGAACTCGTCGCCGAGCTGGGCGGCGGCGACCCCGGGCTCGGCGCGCGCGCCTGGACCGACGCGGTCGGCACCGTCCCGGTCGCGTCGCTGACGGTGACCAAACTGCGCTGGCTGGCCGACCACGAGCCGGACAACGCGGCCCGCGTCGCGGCCGTGGCACTGCCGCACGACTGGCTGACCTGGCGACTGTGCGGCGCCACAGGACTGGAAGCGCTCGTCACCGACCGCTCCGACGCCTCGGGCACCGGCTACTTCGACGCCTCGTCCGGCACCTACCGCCGCGATCTGCTGGCCCGCGCCCTGCGCCGCACGACCGAGCAGGCGGCGGCGATCACGCTGCCGCGCGTGCTGGATCCGAACGCGGCGGCCGGACGGGGCGCGGACGGGCTGGGGCTCGGGCACGTCCTGCTGGCGCCCGGATGCGGCGACAACGCCGCCGCCGCCCTCGCGCTGGATCTCCGTCCCGGCCGGGTCTCGGTGTCGCTGGGCACCTCGGGCGTGGTCGCCGCGCCGTCCGCCCGCCCCTTCCGCGACCCCACGGGCCAGGTGGCGGGCTTCGCCGACGCGACGGGCCGCCACCTCGGTCTCGCGGTCACCCTCAACGCGGCCCGGATCCTGGACGCCGCGGCGGCCGTGCTCGGCACCGACCACGCCGAACTGTCCCGACTGGCGCTGGCCGCCGAGCCCGGTGCCGGCGGCCTGGTGCACGTCCCCTACCTCGACGGCGAACGCACGCCCAACCTGCCGCGCGCCACCGGGTCGCTGCTGGGGATGACGACGGCGTCCCTGACCCGCGAGAACTACGCGCGCGCGGCCGTCGAGGGTCTGCTGTGCCTGATGGCCGACGGGATCGCCGCCACGGCCCGTCTCGGGGTGGCGGCGGACGGCGTCGTGCTGATCGGAGGCGCGGCCCGTTCGGAGGCGGTGCGCCGGATCGCGCCGCAGATCCTCGGGGTCCCGGTCGAGGTCCCTGCCGCGTCCGAATACGTCGCGGACGGAGCCGCCCGCCAGGCCGCCTGGGTCCTCGCGAGCGGAGAGGCGCCGCCGCGCTGGGCGGCGGGAAGCGGCGAGACGTTCACCGCGGCGCCGCGCCCGGAGATCCTCTCCCGCTACCGCGAGGCCGTGGGCCGCTTGTTCCCCGGCGTCGCCGCGTGGGCCGAGCCTCGGTCCACCTGAGCCGGACGCGCGTCATCCGCCGACGGCCGCTAGGCACCGCGGTGGACGCAGAAGAGCTGGGTTTCGGTGGCGTTGGGGTCGCTGTAGGCGGCGAGGGCGGGGCTCTGAGAGCTCATGTGGCCGGGCAGCCGGGTGTCGGTGCTCCAGCCGCCGTCGTTGTGGCGGGTCCACCACAGGTTCTGGTCGTTGCCGCCGCCGCGGTGCACGCAGTACAGCTGGCCGTTGTAGACGGCCAGGGCCGGGCCGTCGGCGCTGTGGTGGTCGGGGAAGGCGGTGTCGGTACTCCAGCCGTTGTTGCGGGCGGGGTCGTAGACGGTCCACCAGAGCTTGTCGTCGCCGTCCCCGCGGTGCACGCAGTACAGCTTGCCGCCGAACTCCGCCAGCGCCGGATTGGCCTTGGACAGGTGGGCGGGGAACTTCTCGTCCTGGCTCCAGCTGTTGGAGGCGTTCATGACCGTCCACCACAGCGAGGTGTCCGACTTGGGGGCCAGCGGGATGGGGATGAGCATCAGCGGGGCGGTCCAAGGCGAGACCAGCCGACAGCCGTAGTCCTTGCCGATCGCCTGGATGACGATCGCGCGGATCTTCAAGGCGGCCTCGATCAGCGTGCCGAACGGCTTGGGGAGGGCGTGCCCGGCGATCTCCCCGATCTTCTCCACGATATCGGCGGCGACCGCGGCGGCCGCGGCGTTGAGGACGACTTCGAAGCCCCACCATTTCGGGTTGACGTACACTTCCTCGCCGTTGGCGTTCAGCTCCATCTCGGCCCGGCGAACGGCGTCCTGCCACCACGGGGGCCGGGACGACCTCGCCGGGGCCGCCGACCGGCTCGCCGAGGCGCGCTCGCTCGGCTCCCCGGACGCCACGACCCGAGCCATGATCCTCTACGACCTGGGCCTGGCACGCTGGGACGTCGACCGGGGCACCGCCGCCGGTCCCGCCGAGGCGGTCGCGGCGTTCCGCGAGGCGGCCGCGATCCGGTCCGCCCCTCCGCTGCTGCGCGCGGAGTCGGCACTGGAATGGGGCAGGGTCGCCGCCGAAGGAGGCGACTGGACGTCGGCGGCCGAGGGCTTCGCCCGGGTCGTCGAGCTGCTGCCCCGGGTCGCGCCCCGGCACTTGGACCGCGGTGACCAGGAGCACCTGCTCGCCCTGGTCGAAGGGGCCGCCCGGGACTCGGTGGCCTGCGCCCTGCGCTCGGGCGCCGCCGATCTGGAACGGGCGGTGCACGTGCTGGAACGCGGCAGGGACGTCCTCTTCGGCGCGCTGGTCGGCCCCGCCGGCGCCGCTGGCGACCTGGAGGCCGCGCGCCGGGCCGCCCCCGGTCTCGTCGACCGTTTCGAGGAGATGTGGGCCCGGCTCATCTCGCGCCGATCCCTGCAGTTCGTGCGCAGCGGGGGCCTGACCGTCCCCGAGCTCGGCGAGCGGCGGTCGCGAGAGACGGGGCTCCTCGTGGACGAACTGGACGAGGTGGTCGCCGAGATCCGCCGGCTCGACGGCCTGAGCGGCTTCCTGCGTCCCCCACCGGTCGCCCGCCTGCTCGAACGGCTGTCCTCGCGGACCGTGGTCATGATCAACACCAGCCGGTACGGATGCGATGCGCTGATCCTCCGCAAGGGCCGGATCACCGCCGTTCCGCTCCCGGAACTGACGTGGCCGCGCCTCCAGGAGCTCGTCAGGCTGCATCGGCGCGTTCTGGCCGGGCTGCGCCGCACGGACCCGTCCGAAGGACCGCCGCCCTGGCTGGACGAGGCGCTCCGTCAGATCTGCGGAGTCCTGTGGAGCGCGGCGGCGGAACCCGCCCTGAACGCCGCAGGCGCCACAGCACCGCGGGAGGACGGCTGGCCCCGGCTGTGGTGGTGCCCCACCGGGCCCCTCATGCTGCTCCCGGTCCACGCGGCCCACCCCGCGCAGCAGTGGCCCGAGCCGCAGGACGGGGTGCTCGACCGCGTCATCCCCTCGCTCACCCCGACCCTGCGGTCGCTGGCCGAGTCGAGCACCGCCGCCGCACCCGGCCCGCGGCCGCCCGGGAGCCTGCTGATCATCACGGCGCCGGCCGGCGGACGCCCGGTCCTGGAGCACGCCGACCGGGAGGGTTCGGCGGTGGAACGGCTCTCCGGCCTGCCGGCGCGGGTGATGCGCGGACCCGAGGCCAACCGGACCGCGGTGGCGTCCGCCCTGCCCGCCCACCCCTTCATGCACTACGTGGGACACAGCGGGCAGGACCTCGCCAATCCCGGACTGGGCGGACTCTGCCTGCACGACGGCGACCTGACCGGCCTGGAACTCGCCTCGCTGCGCCTGCCCGGCGCGTCACTGGCCTATCTCTCGTCGTGCGAAGGGGGACTCGGCGGCACCGCCGTCCCCGATGAACCCCTCACCCTCGCGGTGGGGCTGCGCTCGGCCGGCTTCCGCCATGTGATCGGCACGCTGTGGGCCGTCGACGACCGGTCCTCGGCCGAGATCGCGGAGGGCTTCTACCGGGAACTGACCGCTTCGGGGCGCCGGGCCCCCGACCCCGAAAGGGCCGCGGCCGCACTTCACGCAATTCTCCGGAACCTCGGACGGGCCCGGCCTCCTGCGGTGTGGGCCGCCTACACGCATCTGGGCGCGTGAGGACTGAAACCGTCAACGCTTCTGGTCAGCCGGTTGCGGGCCAGCGCCGAAGGTGTGGCACCAACAGCCCGGCCAGCTCGTCAGGGGCCTGGTCGGGGATCCAGTGGCTCACCCCGCGCAGCGTCACGAAGGTGTAGGGCCCCTGGACGTGGCGAGCGCAGCGCCGCGCCGCCTGCCGGGAGATGGCCACGTCGCCGTCGGACCACACGAACAGCGTCGGACGGCGTACCGGCCTGCGGGCGGCTCGCGGGTCGACCAGCGGCATGGCCCGGTACCAGTTGATCGCGGTGCGCAGCGACGCCGGATCGGGGAACCGGGCCGCGTCCCGCCGGGCCTGCTCCGGGGTCAGACCGGACCGGATCAGCACCCGGACCGGGTTGATGAGCAGCAGCCGTTCGGGCAGCCACGGCAGCTGGAAGAAGTACATGTACCAGGACTTCAGCCCCTGCACGCTGGTGAACATCGCCGTCAGGAACGCGAACGGATGCGGCACCGACAGGGCGGTCAGGCTGGCCACCCGCTCGGGGTGGGCGGCGGTCAGCGCCCAGGCCACCACCGCGCCCCAGTCGTGGCCTACCACGTGCACCGGGCCGCCGCCGGCCCGGGCGTCGATCAGGGCGACGACGTCGGCGACCAGTTTCTCGATGCGGTAGGCGAGGCGTCCGCGCGGGCTGGCGTTCGGGCTGTAGCCGCGCTGGTCCATCGCCAGGACGCGGTAGCCGTGGGTGGTGAGCAGCGGGGTCAGCGCGTCCCAGCTGTCGGCGTGCTGGGGGAACCCGTGCAGCAGCACCACCGGCTCACCGTCGGCGGGCCCGTTCTCGACGATGTCGAACTCCAGCCCGGCCCGGTGGATCGTGGTCACCGGCTCACCCGCTCTCGGCGTCGGGGCGGGTGGCGAGCCCGCGCAACAGGGTTTGGACGAGCGCGGCGTAGTGGGCGTCGTGGTCGGTGATGAACGCGATGCCTCGCAGCTCCAGACTGGTCGCGCCGTGGCAGCCCGCCCAGATCCGTTGGGCGATCTCTTCGGGGTCACCGGGCGCCAGGTGCCCGGTCGCGATGCCCAGCCGGACCGCTTCGATCAGCCGCTCGAACGCCGCGAGCGCCCCCATTCGGGCCTCCGGGGAGGGCTCGAACCCCGCGATCGGCAGGTCGAACATCAACCGGTACATCGCGGGATTGGCCAGTGCGAACGCGCGGTAGTTGCCCATTCCGGTAGCGATCGCGCCCAGCGGGTCGGCGTCGGGACGGACGGTGACCGCGGCCGCAAGCTCGGCGAAACCCTCTTCGAGCAGCGCGTTGAGGATGCCGTCCTTGGAGCCGAACCGGTTGTACACCCCCATCGGGGCCACCCCGGCCCGCGCGGCGATGTCGCGAACCGCCAGTCCCGAGGGGCCGCGCTCGTCGAGCAGCTCACGGGCCGCCCGCAGCAGCGCCTCGCGGAGCACCAGCGCCGACGTCCGCCCCCGGCTCACCGCTGCCCCCGGCGGGGCGGTGTCCGGAACGAGGTGGGAGATGGCGGTGATGACATGCGGCCATGCAACCACGCCGCCGTCAGTCCACGCGCGCGGACATGGCATCGGCAAAGGCAGCGGTGTCATGTGACGGCTCCGGACACCCTCGCCTGCTCGCCACCACCATCGGGCAGGGCGCGGACGGCCGCCAGCGAGGCGTCCGTCAGCCCGAACTCCTGGCTCGGGACGCCGAGCCGTCCCGTGACCGCGGCCCGGACGACGCGCGCCAGCACCCGGGGGCCGAACATCGTGGCCGGCGGCGCCATCATCATGATCAGGTTGAAGTACCTCTCGGCGAGGTAAGGATCGGCCACGGCCGCGCGCAGCACCAGATCGATCCAGCGCCGCGCGGTCTTCGCGCCGCGCTGCGGCCGCGCCCCGTGCAGGGTGATCTCCGGCCAGCGCAGGTCCTCGCTGCCGGCCACCATCCACGCGGTCGCGACGTTCTTGGCCAGCCGGCGCTGGAACTCCCGCTCGAAGCCCGGCCGGGTGCGGGTCGGATGGAGGCGGACGCCGCCGGGCGACGGGTCGGCGTGGTCGCGCAGGCACTCGTCCAGGACCAGCGCGTCGGTGGCGGCCACGGTCATGCCCTGGCCGTAGATCGGGTTGAACGCGCACACCGCGTCGGCGGTGACCACGAAGCCGGACGGCCATCGGTCCAGCCGCTCGAAGTGGCGCAGCCGATTGGTCAGCAGCCGATGGCCCCGGACCGGGGACAGCGGGCGGGCGATCCGGATGCACTCGTAGACCGTCGGATCGGGCAGGTCG
Source organism: Spirillospora sp. CA-253888 (assembly GCA_050936435.1). Taxonomy (GTDB): domain Bacteria; phylum Actinomycetota; class Actinomycetes; order Streptosporangiales; family Streptosporangiaceae; genus Spirillospora. The sequence continues at coordinate 628,001 of JBNJMT010000002.1, read as the reverse complement.
CGGGCCCACCGAAGGAATCCCGCCTCGTCGGTGGGCGGCGCGGCGCCGGCGATCCCGCCGAGGGTGACGTGCCACTGGTCCTTCTCGATGCCCAGCACCAGCCCGCATCGGGGATTGTCCGGAGCCCGACCGTTGATGACGATCCCGGACCAGTCGCCGGGGAACCCGTCGGGCTTGGCGTAGAAACGCGACGCGTAGCCGATGCCGGAGGTGATGGTCTCCTCTGCCACCTCGCCGTAACCCAGCTCGCGCAACCAGTCCGGCGCCTTGGAGCGACGCCCGCTCGCGTCGACCACCAGGTCGGCGGCGAGCACCGAAACGGCGTCGATGTCACCGCCGCGACTACGCATCCGCACACCGGTGACCGGCCCGGCGGCCGGGCCGCCGGTGTCCAGGCCCACCACCTCCGCTCCCTCCAGCAGCCGCAGCCGGGAGTGCGCGGCCAACCGCTCGCGGATCTGCCACTCCAGCAGGAACCGGCTGTAGACCCCGAACTCGTAGTCGATGGGCGTGAGCGGCAGCGGCCCGAACGGCGACACCACCTGGAACGGCACACGATCGCGTTCGACGGTCGCCCCGGCAGCCCTCAGTTCCTCCTCGATCCCGGGGAACAGCTCCTCGATGATCTCCCGGCCGCGCAGCAGCAGGCCGTGCGCGTGGTGCGACTGCGGCGTCCCGGCCCGGTGCGCCGGCGACTCCGGGAAACGGTCCCGGTCGAGCAGGGTCACCCGATCGAAGTGATCGAGCAGGACCCGGGCCGCGAGCAGGCCGCCCATGCCGCTCCCGATCACCACCGCGTCCCCGCGCGCGGCCGGAGTCGTACGGTGCGGATCCCGGCGGGAGCCGGGTGTCGTTCTGGTCATCACGACCTCCAGTGGGCCGGAGCCCCTGAGTTGTAGAACGAAGTAACATCACTGTAGAACGTTGTTACATAAGGGGCAAGCCTGCCCCCAAGGCAGCCGACGCCGGCGAACGAGTACGCACGTCACGCCGCAGCCGCTGAAGGCGCCGTTGAAGATCCCCCGGAATCAAGATCGTCCCACTTCCGCCGAATTCCGTTCCCCTATCCGCTGAGGCTCGTTGGCGGCGGAACGGCGCCAAGGAATGGACGACGGAAAGATCGCCTTCGGCCGGCTCCACACCGGCGACATCGACCGAACTTGATCGCCGCGATCGTGCCATGTCCACAAAAAGGCGCCTTCTCCTGTTCGACTGCTTCCCAAATAATGATCTTGGAGTTACGTTCACGATCGCAGCGCGTCACCGGGCGCGCTGTTCCACGATCCGCCGGGAGGTCCCATGCAGAAGGTGGAACAGGCGAAGCAGGCCGTGCAGCCCAAGAAGATCAAGCTGGAGATCAAGCGTCTGGAGAAGGTCGAGACGACCGGTCTCCGCGAAGGCGGCTGATCTTCCCCGAGCGGTCGGCCGGCCAGGTCTCGGCCTGGCCGGCCTTTCCCTGTCGACGATCGGAAGGCTCCCATGCGGCTCCCTCGCATCAAGCGCGTCCACCAGCCCCTGGCCCTGCCCGGCGACCGCATCCTGATCGGCCTGATGCAGCAGGGCGTCGCGGCCGAGATCCAGGACGACGAGAACGGCGGGATCGCCCGCCTGCTCACCCTCATGGACGGCAGCCGCACCGTCGACCAGGTGTGCGCCGCCTTCGCCGAAACCCATCCCGACGTCGACGAGGACAGCGCCCGCGCGGTCATCCAGGATCTGATCTCGGGCGGATTCGTCGAGGACGCGGGCGCGCCCCTGCCCGGCAACCTGGACGAACGGGAGGCCGCCCGCTACGAACCCGCCCGCAACTTCTTCGCCTGGATCGACACGGCACCGCGCAGTTCGCCGTACGAGATCCAATCGAAGATCAAGGACACGAAGGTCGCCCTGCTCGGTCTCGGCGGCACCGGTTCGGCGGTGGCGGCCGGATTGGTGGCCAGCGGGATCGGAGCCCTGCACGTCGCCGACTTCGACGTGGTGGAGGAGTCCAACCTCACCCGGCAGCTCCTCTACACCGAGCGCGACGTCGGCCTGCCCAAGGTCGACCGCGCCGTGGCACGGCTCCGCGCCATGAACGGCCTGGTGCAGGTGACCGGCGGCGCCCTCAAGGCGGGCGGACCCGACGAGATCGCCGCACTGATGGAGGACTGCGACCTGTTCGTCCTGTGCGCGGACGAACCGCACCCCGACATCATGTTCTGGACGAACGAAGCGGCGCTGCGGACCGGCACCCCCTGGTTCGTCAGCTTCTACACCGGGCCGATGGCCGTGGTGGGCGGGCTGGTGCCGCGCGAGACCGGCTGCTGGGCCTGCCTGCGCCGCCAGGAGGACCAGCGCGAGTTCAAGGCGCACGGCCGTTCCCTCACCGCCGAGCGCCCCAACGCGGTGATCGCGGCCAGCGCCAACGTCAGCGGGCACCTGTGCGCGCTGGAGGTGCTGTACCACCTGGCGGGCCTGCCCACCCAGGCGCGCGGACGGATCTTCCACTGGAACTACGCGATGTGGGACCACTCGTACTTCATCGAGATCCCGCACGACCGCGACTGCCCGGCCTGCGGAACGCCGTGACCGCCGTCGAGTTCCACCCGCTGGTGGTCCGCCCGGACGACGACGACCCGGACGCGGTCGTCGTCGGGCGGCTGCGGATCGGGGAGTTCGTGGAGCTCCCCGCGGTGTACGGGGAGGCGATCACGCTGATGCGCCAGGGGCTGACGGTCGGCGCGGCCGAGGAGCGCATCGCCGCCGAGCACCAGGTCGAGGTCGATCTCACCGAACTCGTGGAGGCCCTCGGCGAGCTGGGGTTCGTGCGGTCCATCGACGGAGCCCCGCTCCCGGACCAGGCCGAGCAGGCTCCGCGCAGCCACTTCGCCCGGCTCACCCAGCGGAACGTGGCGTGGCTGTTCGGCCTCCCGGCCAAGCTGCTCTGGTCGGCGACGATCGTCGCGGCGCTGGTCACGCTCGTCCTGCGGCCCGGCCTGCTGCCGGGCTACTCCGACTTCTTCTGGAGCGACTACATCGGCATCACCGTCCTGGTCAACACGGTGATGATGTCGATGTCGATCAGCGTGCACGAGCTGATGCACCTGATGGCGGCCCGCTCGCTGGGCGCGCCGGGACGCATCGGCTTCGGCACCCGCCTGCACAACCTGGTGGTGCAGACCGACGTCACCGGCGTGTGGGCGGTGCCGCGCCGGTCCCGGTACCGCGTGTACCTCGCGGGACTCGCCTGGGACGCGTTCCTGATGGCGACGCTGATCCTGCTGGTCGCCCACGCCGGCCTGCCGGGCCCGGCGCAGGCCATCTGCCAGGCGCTGGTCGTCACCGTCGTGATGACGATCCCGTTCCAGCTCCAGGTCTACATGCGCACCGACCTGTACTTCGTGCTGCGCGAACTGCTGCGCGCACGCAACCTGTTCGACGACGGACTGGCCTATGCCAAGTACCTGCGCGCCACGTTCGTCGCCAAGGCGCGCCGACGTCCGAGCACCGCCGCGGACCCGACGACCGGCCTGTCACCCCGCCAACGCCTGGCGACCCGTGTCTACTCGGTCTTCCTGGTGCTCGGCGCCACCATCACCCTCACCGCGTTCGCGTTGTTCGGCGCGCCCATCGTGATCGTGACCTTCGTCCGCGCGGTCACGGGCATCGCCGACGGCCTCACCGGCGGGTCCCCGCTCCAGGCTCTGGACTCGGCGCTGCTGATCCTCATCGAGGGCGGCATCCAGACCCTCTTCGTGGTCACCTTCGTCCGCACCCACCGCCACTGGTTCCGCCGCCGCAAGTGAGCGCGCCTTGGTCCTGAACTGGCCCCGGGCCTGGTGTCTGCGATTGAATGGGGATGTGCCCGGTGGACCCGGGCTGGTGTGCCGGGAAGTCTGGTCGGCGATCGAGCCGCCTATGCCCTGGAACCGGAGTGAACGTCCCTGCACGGCCTATCGGCGCCGGTGAACGCCGACCGTCCCCTCGTCAGTCCGGGAGGGGCGCGGCCGGTGCCGGATGACTCGATCATGACGCCTGCCTCGGTCGAGGATGTCCTCCGCCGACCGCTGGAGGGACCGGCGGCCGGGCAGTGGTTCGTCGACGCCGCGCTGATCGCGGTATGGGAGGCCGTCGCCAACGCCATCGAGCACGGCGGCACCTGGTGCCCGCTGGTCCAGGCCGAGCTGTCCGCGGACGGCCGGCAGTTGATGGTCACCGTCACCGACCACGGCCCCGGGTTCGATCCGCATGACCGCCCTGACCCGATGCGTCCTGAACACCGGTTGCGGGCCGGAGGACGCGGCGTCTTCCTGATGGAGCGGTTCATGGACAGCGTCGACTACACCTTTCCGCCCGGCGGCGGGACGGTGGTGACCCTGCGCAAGAACCTTCAGGCGGACGACGGACTGGACTGAACTCCTCCACGCGGCTCTGGAACGGATCAGCTCCGCCAAGGCAGGGGCCGACGTGGTCCGCGCGGGGACGCCGGCCGCTCGAACGCGGCGGCTACAGCCGTCCTGCACGCAGCCGATCGATCGCCTGTTTGGTGGCGAGTTCGGGTCTGATGTCGGCGGCGTTCAGATAGTGGCGGATGGCCAGCGGCAGCAGCGCGGGATCGGTGCGCAGGTGAGTCACGGAGATGGTCAGGTCCGGCCCGAACAAGCGGTTGAGCCGTATCCACCGGTTCCTCTTCAAAGGGGACTGGTCATGGAGCTCCAGACCGATGTAAGGAACGCCTCGGCCGTAGTCGGACTCGGTGACCTCGGCGACCGCGGTCCACGGCACGATCATGCGCCCGGGCCCTCCGATGCGGACGACCAGGGCGTCCGGAGTGAGCACCACTCCCTGGAAACCCCGCACCCGAAAGAAGGACACCGTCCCGGCAAGAAGCATGAGCACACCGATGGCCGCAAGGGTCCGATCGCCACCTGCTCCCGGATCGTCGGTCAGGGACAACAGCAACGACGCCGTACCACCGGTCACCAGGACGCCGATGACGGCGGGTACGAAGGTCGGCCGCATACTGAAAACCACGCCGCGGTGCTCCTCCTCGCCTTCCTGGAGAACGCCGAGGAACACCGCGTCACGACGGCGGCTGATGATCAGCAATGGCGTCATCATCAGGCACAGCAGGCCCGCCATCGCGAAGGCCGGTCCAAGGGAGGGATCCCGTGGCGCACTGGCCGCGATCGTCTCCCACGCGGCAATGACCAGCAGGGCGGTGCCAGCGACGGCCGCGGCCGCGGCCCGGACCCGCCCGTGCGCCCGTGTCCTGTGCCAGCCGTCCGGCCAGGGCAGGCCCGAGGGACTGAGCCGGGGCGCATCGGCGGCGGGGGCGGGGTGCTCCAAGGAACGCCCTTTCTTCTTGCCCGGCCGGACGTGGTGGGCCGGTCAGGAGGACTTCCCGTCGGCCGGGGGAGGGGTGGAGGCCGATCCGGGCGGCGGGTCGTCGGGGGCGTCGGTGGCGGGACCGCTGCGCCGCAGGCGGTTGCGGGCCCGGTCGTGCCAGGCGGGGACCTCTGCGGCGTCGTCGAAGCCGCGGGCGACGATCACGTCGGTGGAGGAGTGGGCCAGGATCGACAGCACGATGGTGACGGCGATCAGATGGAAGACCTGCTCGGCGGCGGGGATGCCCGACTCCAGCACCAGCAGGCCGTAGACCACCGAGGCGAACCCCTTGGGGCCGAACCACATCACCGCGCCCTGCTCGCGCATGGTCAGCCCGGAGCGCAGGAACGAGATCCAGATCGCCACGGGGCGGGCCACGACCAGCGCCAGGACCGCGAACAACCACCCGGACGGCCCGACATCGCCCAGCAGCGCCGGGGTCAGCAGCGCGCCGAACACCAGCAGCGCGGCCAGCTTGAGCAGTTCGGCGACCAGTTCGCCGAACTCCTCGAAGGCCTTGCGGTGCTGGTCTCCGATGGTGGCCACGATGATGCCGGCGGCGAAGGCGGCCAGGAACAGGTTGCCGTGGGTGGCCTTGCCCAGCGCCAGGACCAGCAGCCCGATCGCCACCGCGTTGAGCGGCTCGTACTTGGCGGAGATGGCGAACAGCCGGGTGCGCTCCAGCATGATGGCCGCCCACGGCACCGCCACGCCGATGACCAGGCCCAGCGCCAGCTCGCTGCCCAGCTCGCCCAGGTGCAGGTCGTCCGAGCCCTGGGCGACGGCCAAGAACAGGATCACGAACGGCAGGATCAGCCCGTCGTTGACGCCGGACTCGACGTTGAGCAGGTGCCGCAGCCGGGGCGGCACCTTGTCGTTGCCCACCAGAGCGGCGGCGAACACCGGGTCGGTGGGGGTGAGGACGGCGGCGATCAGCAGTGACTCGATCCAGCCCAGGCCGATCACGTAGTGCGCCAGCAGCGCCGTGATCGCCAGTGTCAGCGGCAGTCCCCAGCCCAGCGCGCGGCCGGGCAGCCGCCACGCCGAGCGCAGGTCCTTCCACCCGACGTGCATTCCGTCGGTGAACAGCACCGCGAACAGCGCCAGCTCCGCCAGCCCGCCCACCAGGGGGTCGCCCGGCTTCAGCGACACCACGCCGGTGACGCCGTCGCCGAGCAGGAACCCGCCGACCAGGAAAAGCGCGGCGGTGGACAGGATGGTGCGGTTGGCCAGGCTGGAGAGCAGCACCGCCAGCAGCAGGAGGACCGCGAACGCGGTCAGCAGGGTCGTCATCGCGGTACCGGGCTTCCGAGGGGACGGCTGTGGACATCGCCGACCAGACTTCCCGGCACACCAGAGGCCACCCTAACCAGATCTCCACCGCGCCGCCAGACGCCCGCCCGCCGTGTGGATCAGCGGGCGTCAAAGGGCGGCGAAGCGCTCGACCTTGTCGGTGGGGCCGGCGACCAGGATGAGATCGCCGTACTGCAGGACGGTGTCGGGCGTGGCGTAGGTGAAGGGCTCGTCGACGGGTTTGACGCACACGATGGTGACGCCGTGTTTGCCGCGCAGGCCGGTGTCGCCGAGCGGGACGCCGACCACGTGCTTGGGCGGCCGGGTCTTGACCAGGGCGAAGCCCTTGTCGACCTGGACGTAGTCCAGCAGGCGCCCCGACACCAGGTGGGCGACGCGTTCGCCCATGTCGTGCTCGGGCAGCACGATGTGGTGGGCGCCGATGCGTTCCAGGATGCGGCCGTGCTGGCGGCTGATGGCCTTGGTCCAGATGTCGTCGATGCCCAGCTCCACCAGCAGCGAGGTGGTCAGGATGCTGGCCTCGATGTCGCTGCCGATGGCCACCACGGCGCGGTAGAAGTCGGGGACGCCGAGCTGCTGGAGCGCCTGCAGGTCGGTGGAGTCGGCGGTGGCGATGTGGGTGATCTGCCCGGCCAGGCCCTGCACCAGTTTGGGGCGGTGGTCGATGGCCAGCACCTCGGTGCCCTGCCGGATCAGCTCCAGGGCCAGGGAGCTGCCGAAGCGGCCCAGCCCGATGACCACCACGGGGTCGTTTCCTCGATCAGCCAACGATCGGTCGCTCCTCGGGTAGTTCGTAGCGGCGGGTGCGCTCGCGCAGGGCCAGCGCCGAGAAGAGGGTGAGCGGGCCGAGCCGCCCGGTGAACATCAGCACGATGATGACCAGTTGCGCGGCGGGCGGCAAACCGGCGGTGATCCCGGCCGACAGCCCCACGGTGCCGAAGGCGGACACGACCTCGAACAGCACCTGGTCCAGGCTGTGGGGGACCAGCGCCAGCAGCGTGAACGTACCGGTCGCGACCAGGCCGACCCCGGCCAGGGCGATCGTCAGGGCCTGGCGCTGGACGGGACCGGCCAGCCTGCGGTGCCCGACGTTGACGCGGTCCTCGCCGCGCAGCTCGGCCCACATGACGAACGCCAGCAGGCCGAAGGTGGTGACCTTGATGCCGCCGGCGGTGCCGGCGCTGCCGCCGCCGATGAACATCAGCAGGTCGGAGAACAGCAGGCTCTCGGGCCGCATCTGGGCGATGTCCACGCTGTTGAACCCGCCCGAGCGCGGCATGACCCCGGCGAACCAGCCCGCCAGCAGCCGGGACCGCTCGGGCAGCGCGCCCAGGGTGGCGGGGTTGTTCCACTCCAGCAGGGTGAGCGTCGTCGCGCCGGCCGCCAGCAGCGTCGCGGTGACGCCCACGGTGATGCGGGTCAGCACCGACCAGCGGCGCGGTCGCCGCCAGTGGGCGGCCAGCTCGAACACCACGGGGAACCCCAGCCCGCCGACGATCACGGCGGCGGTGACCGGCAGGCAGATCCACGGGTCGGTGGCGAACCGGGTCAGGCTGTCGGACCACAGGGCGAACCCGGCGTTGTTGAACGCCGAGATCGCGTGAAAAACGCCCAGGTACGCCGCGCGGACGGGGTCATGACCGTGCCCCAGAGCGAACCGCAGCGCCAGCACCGCCGCCAGGACCGCCTCGGTGACCAGGCTGAAGACCACCACGTTGCGCACCACGCGCCGTACGTCGGCGCCGTGCAGGGTCTTGGTCTCGGTCTGGGCCAGCAGCCGGGCCCGCAGCCCCAGGCGTCCCGACACCAGCAGCGCCAGCAGGGTGGCCAGGGTCATGATGCCCAGGCCGCCCGCCTGGGCCAGCCCCAGGATGACCAGCTGGCCGAACAGCGACCAGTGCGTCCCGGTGTCGACGGTCACCAGTCCGGTCACGCATACGGCCGAGGTGGCGGTGAACAGGGCGGTCAGCCAGCCCGTCGACTCTCCGGAGGCGGTCGCCGCGGGCAGGGCCAGCAGCCCCGTGCCCGCGCCGACCGCGACGCCGAACCCGCCCACCACCGCCTGGGCGGGGTGCCGGAAACGGTCCAGCAGCCCCAGGGACGATACTGGCCGCCGAAATGGTGCGGGGATCTTCACCGAACGTCTTCCCTGGTCAGCGTGCTTACGATGGGGGATTCGCCACGATCGGCCCGGGGCCGGGGTGGGCTCTGGCGCGCAGCCGCAGCAGTACCAGGGCGGCCAGTGTGGCGGTGAGGGAGGCGGCCAGCACCGCGGTGGAGGTGTGCTGGACGACGTCGGGATCGTCGGTGGCCAGGCCGGCGACCAGCAGGCTGACGGTGTAGCCGATGCCGCCCAGCACGGCCACCGGCAGCACGTCGGCCCAGCCGATGCCGCCCGGCAGGGTCGCCAGGCCGAGCCGGACCGCCAGCCACGCGCCGCCGAAGATGCCGATGATCTTGCCTGCCAGCAGGCCGACGTACACTCCCTGCGCCATCGGGTCGGCGGCGGCCTCGCCGACGGAGCCGAGCCGGATGCCGGCGGCGGCCAGGGCGAACAGCGGCACGATGAGTCCGGCCGAGACGGGGTGCAGGCGCCGTTCCAGCCGGGCGGCGGGGGAGCGGTCCTCGCCCGGGGCGGCGGTGACCGGGGTGAGCAGGCCCAGCACGATGCCGGTGACGGTGGCGTGCACGCCGCCGGCGTGGACGCACACCCATGCCGCCACCACCAGCGGGACCATCAGGACCAGAGGGGTGCGACGGTGCTTCTGCGCCAGCCAGTACACCGCGCACAGGACGAGCCCGGCCGCCAGCCACAGCACGTCCAGGTTCTCGGTGAACAGCACCGCGATCAGGCCGATGGCGCCCAGGTCGTCGATGACCGCCAGCGACAGCAGCAGCACCCGCACCCCGCTGGGCAGCGCCGATCCCACCAGTGCCAGCACCCCGAGCGCGAAGGCGATGTCGGTGGCCACCGGGATCGCCCACGCGCCGCCCTCGGCGGCCGCGCCGCGCGACACCGCCAGCGCCACCACGGCGGGGGTGACCATTCCGCCGAGCGCGGCCAGCAGCGGCAGCGCCGCGGCACGCCACCCGGCCAGCTCGCCCACCGTCAGCTCGCGCTTGACCTCCATCCCGGCGACGAAGAAGAAGATCGCCAACAGACCGTCCGACACCCAGGCCGACAGGGGAAGCCGCAGGTGCAGCCAGTCCGGTCCCGCCTCGGCGCCCCACAGGTCGGTGTAGGCGTCCGGTGCCAGGTTCGCCCACAGCAGCGCCACGGCGGTGGCGGCCAGGAGCATCTGGCCGCCGGTGGTCTCGCGCCGGAAGAACTCCCCGAGCGCCTCGACCCGCCGCAGACGGTCGCCGTTGGAGTCGGAGCGGTTGAGCAAAGGTGAGGGCACGCGGGCGGACTCCCGGTTCTGGTGGTGGCGAAGGGATCGCCGACCAGACTTCCCGGCACGCCCTGCGGCATGCGTCCGCATTGACAGCAAAGCTACGCAATGACCGCCGATCATGCCAAGGCCATGCGGAGAACACCGTCCCCCTCTGGCTTGAACGCCCACGGCCACGCCGCCCGGGGTCGCAACGCCCCCGCGCTTCGCAGGACGATTGCATAACGGGTGATCACTGGGTCTGGTGGGCCGTTCCGCGGTCTGTTTAGCGTTCAAGGGATTCCAGTCCCCTCTCGATCGGCGGTGGCGATGAAATCACTTGAGGACTTCCTGGCCGATGTCAGCGGCTTCGTATGGGGCCCCTGGCTGCTGATCCCGCTGCTGCTGCTGACCGGTCTCTATCTGACCGTTCTGCTGCGCGGCCTGCAGATCCGCCACTTCCGTCTGGCCTTCTGGCTGGCGTTCTTCAAGCGCAGCGACGGCGGCGCCGAAGGCGACATCTCCCACTACCAGGCGCTGGCCACCGCGCTCGCCGCCACCGTCGGCGTCGGCAACATCGCCGGCGTGGCCACGGCCATCGCCCTGGGCGGTCCGGGCGCGGTGTTCTGGATGTGGATCACCGGCATGCTCGGCATGGCCACCAAGTACAGCGAAGCGTTCCTGGGCGTGCGCTTCCGCCGCACCGACGCCGCCGGTGAGCAGAGCGGCGGCCCGATGCACTACCTGCGCAACGGCATCAAGGGCCCGCTGGGCATCTTCCTGGGCGGCTTCTTCGCCATCGCCGGAGCCTTCGCCGCCTTCGGCATCGGCAACATGACCCAGGCCAACACCGTCGCCGCCAACGTGCACGACGAGTGGGGCGTGCCCACCTGGGTCACCGGCATCATCATCACCGCCTTCGCCGCCGCCACCATCCTGGGCGGCATCAAGAACATCGGCCGCGTCGCCAGCGCGTTCGTGCCCATGATGATCGTGCTGTACGTCGTCGGCGCGGCCGCGGTCCTGGCCTTCAACATCGGCGAGGTCCCCGCCGCGATCGGCCTGATCGTCACCGACGCCTTCACCGGCACCGCCGCCACCGGCGGCTTCGCCGGAGCCGCCGTCGCCGCCGCCATCCGCTACGGCGTCGCCCGCGGCATCTTCTCCAACGAGTCGGGCCTCGGCACCGGCGGTATCGCCGCGGCCGCCGCCAAGACCACCCACCCGGTCCGCCAGGCCCTGGTGTCGATGACCCAGACCTTCATCGACACCCTGGTCGTGGTGAGCTTCACCGCCCTGACCATCGTGGTGACCGGCGTGTGGAAGGAGGCGGGCGAGGAGGACGCCGCCAAGTTCACCGCCCGCGCCTTCGACGAGGGCCTGCCCGGCGACTGGGGCAGCGTGATCGTCACTCTCAGCGTCATCTTCTTCGCGTTCTCCACCGTGCTGGGCTGGTCCTACTACGGCGAACGCTGCGTGGAATACCTGTTCGGCCGCAAGGCGGTGCTGCCCTACCGCCTGCTGTTCATCGTCGTGGTGTACATCGGTTCGACCACCACCCTCACCGCGGTCTGGACCTTCTCCGACGTGATGAACGGGCTGATGGCGCTGCCCAACCTCATCGGCCTGCTGATCCTGTCGCCGCTGGTCTACCGCGAGACCCGCGACTACTTCCGCCGCGAACCCACCACCGACGAACCCGCCACCGCGGGCAAGCAGTAGCCCTCAAGGACTCCGGCGGCAGTCCCGCGTGGCCTTCACCGCTCACGCCGGACTGCCGCCGCACCCGTTGCGGAGGCCTACCGGTCACCTTCGACTGTGCCGAGGTCGAACTTCTCATCAGCAGGGTCCTGGTGGGAAGCGGGACGCTCTGGCCGGTGACCAGCCGCGGCCGTCCAGCGGCTCCTCGCCCTGATCGCCAAGAGCGCCGCCCCGACGACCAAGTGGAGATCGGCCGACTGCGCAACGCGGGGCGCTCGCCCGTTCCGGCGGCGGCGGGGCGTCGGCGATGCTGTGGGCGTGGAGTACGTATCCAGAGTGCCGCGACCGCCGCTGGACGGGCTGATCGACGACCTTTACTACCTGGAGGGTGCACCGCCGTACGCCCGGCTGATGCTGCCGCCGATGCCGGCGGCGCTGCTCATCGTCAACCTCGGGGCGCCGTTCCGCATCCGCGCCGGCACCGACATCGAGACGGCCGAGTACGCCGACGGCTGCGTGGTCACCACGCCCACCCGTGCGTTGGAGTTCGGCTACCCGCTCCGGACCCGGTCCGTCGGCGTGCACTTCAAGCCGTGGGGGCCGGCGCCGTTCCTGCCGATGCCCGCGGCCGAGCTGCGGGACCGGCCGGTGACGGTGGAGCAGGTCTGGGGCCGGCCCGCCACCGCCGAGCTGCGAGACCGGCTGGCCATGGCGGACGGACCGCACGAGATGCTGACGCTGCTCGAAGAGGAGCTGATGCGACGGCTGCGCGAGACCGCCGGACTGGACCTGGTCCGCCATGCGAGCAGCGTCATCGCGGCGACCGGCGGAACGGTGGCGATCGGCGACCTGAGCGTGGCGGCCGGTGTCAGCAGCACCCATCTGGCACAGCGGTTCAAGGAGCTCATCGGCGTGACGCCGAAGCGGCTGGCCCGCACCCACCGCTTCGCCGCCACCGTGTTCGCGATCGACCCCGCCGGACCGGTCGACTGGGGCGACCTCGCCGGTGGCGCAGGCTACTTCGACCAGGCCCACTTCGGTCACGAGTTCCGGGCGTTCACCGGGCTCACGCCGACCCGGTACGTCGAAGTCCGGCGGCGGTTCCTGCGCGAACACCCCGGCCACGTGCTGGATTCCTGGCCGCTGCCGGCCGATTGATTTCTTACAAGAGCGACGGCTCACGGCGCGCTAATTTGAGGCACCCCGAAACAGAGGAGAGCCCCGTGGGCAAGGTGGTCATGTACAGCTCGGTGTCGGTGGACGGCTTCGTCGCTGACGAGAACGACCAGCCCGGACCGCTGTTCGACTGGTTGTCCAGCGGTGACGTCCCGTTGGACGGGAGCGGCGCGCTGAAGGTGTCGCAGACGTCCTACGACCACACCCGGGCGTACTGGGACCAGATCGGCGTCACGATCGTCGGCCGCCACGTCTTCGACCTGACCGACGGCTGGGGCGGCAAGCCGCCGAGCGGCATCGACCACGTGGTCGTCGTGTCGCACCGGCCGATGCCCGAGGGCTGGGACCCCGAGGCGCCGTTCCACTTCGTCGACGGCGTCGAGGCGGCCGTGGCCAAGGCGCAGGAGCTCGCGGGCGACCGTACGGTCGAGGTCGCCGCCGGCGAGGTCGGTGGCCAGGTGCTCGCCGCGGGCCTGGTCGACGAGGTGCGCATGGACGTCGTACCCGTCGTGTTCGGGTCGGGCAAGCGCTACTTCGGGTCGGTCGACGCGCAGCACCTGCTGGAGGACCCTGACGTGGTGATCCAGGGCAACCGGGTGCTTCACCTGTGCTATCGGGTGCGCCGTTGACCGATCTGAGCGGCTACGCGAATGGGTCCCGACGGCCGGGAGCTGCTGCTGGCCCGCTCCCGGGTCGCCCCGGTCAGCACCGACTTCCGCGCCCCGGAGGCCCTGCGCGCCTCGACCCTGGCCTTCAAGCGCCTGGGGTTCCGGGTCGGGCCTGCGTTCACCCGGCCCAGCTCCCCGTCCTCAACGAGGTCTTCACCCCCTCGCCCGAGGAGATCGCCCGCGACCTGGTCGCCCGCCATGACGCGGCCATGGCCGACAACAGCGGCGTCTGCCTGGACGAACGCGGCCGCCTGGCGGACGAGGCGGTCGTGCGCTCAGCCCGCCGTCTGCTGGCGGACTGACGGCCGTGCCCGCCTACCGGCCCTCACTTCTCCAAGGCCGCCAACGCAGTCTCCAACGTCACGACCTCCGCATACTTGGCCTGCAGATCAAACAGGCTCGCCTCGTGCGGGCGAGGGTCCCGATCGCCGCACGTCTCGCGCACCACGAAGGGGGCGAACCCGTGCTGGAGCGCGTCCACCGCGCCGGCCCGCACGCAACCGCTCGTCGACAGCCCGCACAGCAGCACGGTGTCGATCCGCATGGCCGTCAGCGTCGCCGCCAGGCTCGTGCCGAAGAACGCGCTGGCGTACTGCTTGACGACCACGGTCTCGCCGGGCGCGGGGGAGGGGTCGTCGGGGAGGCCGCCCAGCGGATTGCCCCGGTCGAAACAGCGCAGCGCCGGAACATTCAGGTAGAACAGGCTGCCGCCGCGACGGCGTCCTCCGCGCCCGCGTACAGCGGCGAGTCCCTGTCGAGGTAGGCGCGGACGACGTCGACGACCACCACGGCGGGACGCCGACCGAACGGCAGCGTCCCGCCGAACCCCGCCGCCCGGTAGTCGGCGTCGAGCGGGTCCATCACAGGATGCCGTCCGCCGCCAACGCCGCCTGCTGCGACTCGGAGAGCCCGAGCAGCCCGCCGTAGACCTCGGCGTTGTGCTGCCCCAGCTCAGGTCCCAGCGCGCGCACCCGGCCGGGCGTCTCCGACAGTTTGGGGAAGACGTTCTGCATGGGGAAGTCGCCGAACTCGGGGTGGGCGAGCCGGATGACGGCCTCGCGCGCCTTGTAGTGGGGGTCGGCGAGCATGTCCTTGGCGCGGTAGGTCAGGCCCGCCGGAATCCCGTTGTCGTGCAGCAGCTCCAGCAGCGGCCCGGACTCCTGCCCGGCCGTCCACTCGGCGATCAGGTCGTCGAGCGCCTCGGTGTTGGCGCCGCGCGCGCCGTGCGTGGCGTAGAGCTCGTGGTCGGCCAGCTCCGGCCGGCCCATCAGCTCGGCGAGCCGCCGCCAGATGGTGTCGCGGTTGGCGGCGATCAGGACGGGCCCGTCGAGGGTGGGGTAGACGTTGCTGGGGGCGACGTTGGGCAGCACCGACCCGGTGCGCTCGCGCTGGTAGTCGGCGATGTCCCACTCGGGGACCAGCGACTCCATCATCGCGAGCACCGCCTCGTACAGCGCGGAGTCCACGATCTGCCCGCGCCCGGTGCGGTGCCGGGCGTGCAGGGCCACCAACGTGCCGAGCGCGGCGAACGTGCCGGCCAGCTCGTCGCCCAGCGAGATGCCGGTCCGCGCGGGCGGCCGGTCGGGGTCGCCGGTGACGTAGCGGATGCCGCCCATGGCCTCGCCGATGGACCCGAACCCGGCGCGCGGCGCGTACGGGCCGTCCTGCCCGTACCCGGTGACGCGGGTGATGATCAAACCGGGGTTGTCGGCCCACAGCCTCTCGGGGGACAGCCCCCAGCGCTCCAGGGTGCCGGGCCGGAAGTTCTCCACCAGCACGTCGGCTCCGGCGATGATCCGCCGGGCGAGGTCCTGCCCCTGCTCGGTGCGCAGGTTCAGCGTCACCGACTTCTTGTTGCGCGCCAGGATCGGCCACCACAACGACTTGCCGTGCGGCTTCTCCCGCCCCCACTCGCGCATCGGGTCACCGACCCTCGGCGGCTCGACCTTGACGACCTCGGCGCCGAAGTCGCCGAGCAACTGGCCGCAGAACGGCCCGGCCAGCAGCTGGCCCATCTCCACCACGCGCAGGTCGCCCAGGGGCAGGGCGTCCGGAGGGACTTCACTCATCGCTCTTCCTCACTGTCGCTTGCTCCCGCTCACGCGCGCGGATGTCGTCGAGCAGATGGTCGGCGGCGGAGCGGATGTGCGAGCGCATCACGGCCTCGGCCCATTCGGGATCGCCCGCGCGCAGCGCGGCGACCAGCTCCCGGTGGTGGGCCATGCTGCGTGCCAGCGCCGCCGCGTCGTAGCGGCGGAAGGTGCCCAGCACCAGCGGCGCGTGCACCACCGACGTCAGCAGGCCGGGCAGCCGCCCGTTGCCCGACAGGGCGATGACGCGGCCGTGGAAGCGGTCGTTCAGCTCCGCCAGCCGCCCGAAGTCGCCTCCGGCCGCCGCGGCCTCCATCGCCTCGCAGCACGCCGACAGCTCCGCCAGGTCCTCGGCGGGCACGCCGCGACGCGCGGCGCGGGCGGCGGCGTAGGGCTCCAGCAGTCCGCGCAGCTCGAAGATCTCCTCCAGGTCCGCGGCGGTCCAGCGCACCACCCGCGCGCCCCGGTGGGGCAGCACCTCCACCAGCCCGTCGGCGTTCAGCCGCTGCAACGCCTCGCGCACCGGCGTCCGCGACAGCCCCAGCGCCTCGGCCAGCTCGGCTTCCCCCAGCCGGGACCCGGCGGCGGCGTC
The DNA here is from genome assembly GCA_050936435.1 of Spirillospora sp. CA-253888. GTDB lineage: Bacteria > Actinomycetota > Actinomycetes > Streptosporangiales > Streptosporangiaceae > Spirillospora. The sequence goes on along the minus strand of JBNJMT010000002.1, from coordinate 611,722 downwards.
ACCGGACAGGATCATCCGGCGCAGCTCGGCGTACGCGGTGTCGGCGGCCCGTGGCACGAATTCCTCCCCGAAGGCTGGATTGCATGCAACTTAGGACTTACTCTCCCGAAAAGACAAGGCTTCCGGCCGAATGTGAGGACGAGTTGCATACAACGGTGGTCGAAGTCGGACCGCGGGACGGCCTGCAGAACGAGGAACGGATCCTGCCCCCCGACGTCAGGATCGAGCTGATCGGGCGCAGCGTCGCCGCCGGCGCCACCCGCGTCGAGGCCGTCAGCTTCGTCAGCCCCAAGCGCGTCCCGCAGATGGCCGACGCCGAAGAGGTGATGGCCGGAGTCCCGCGCCGCGAAGGCGTCTCCTACATCGGCCTGGTCCTCAACCGGCGCGGCCTGGACCGCGCCCTGGCCGCAGGGGTGGACGAGGTCAACGCCGTCGTGGTGGCCACCGACACCTTCTGCGTCCGCAACCAGGGCTGCACCACCGACCAGGCCATGGACGCCTTCGACCCCATCGCCGAGGACGCCGCCGACGCGGGCGTGCGCGTCAGCGTCACGATCGCCGCCGCGTTCGGCTGCCCGTTCGAGGGCGAGACCCCGCCTGGACGCGTCGCCGAGATCGCCCGCCGCGCGCACGCCGCCGGAGCGCACGAGATCGCGCTGGCCGACACCATCGGCGTCGGCGTGCCCGACCAGGTCCGCGACCTGACCCGCCGCGTCCGCGCGGCGGCCCCCGGCACCCCGCTGCGCTTCCACTTCCACAACACGCGCAACACCGGCTACGCCAACGCGCTGGCCGCCGTCGCCGAGGGCGTCACCGTCCTGGACGCGTCCACCGGCGGCTTCGGCGGCTGCCCGTTCGCGCCCGCCGCCACCGGCAACATCGCCACCGAAGACCTGCTGTACGCCCTGCACCGCGAAGGCCACAACACCGGGATCGACATGGCCGCCGTAGCCGCCACCGGAACGTGGCTGGGCGAGCACCTGGGCAAACCCGCCCCGGCCCTTCTGGGGCGCGCCGGACCCTTTCCCGAGCCCCGCGACGTCGTTTGAGCGCGGTGCCTAGTGGTCGCGCAGCAGGACGCCCGCGCCCTGGACCTTGTCGTCGAATCCGTGGTCGCGCAAAGCGTGCCACAGCGTGGCGGCGTTGATGGCGATCACCGGCTTGCCCAGCTCGGCCTCCAGCCGGTCGGCCAGGGCCACGAACGACAGGTTCGTCCCCATCTGCACGATCGCCTCGACGCCCGGACCGTCCAGCTCCGCGACCACCTCGCGCAGCCGGTCCTCGGGGACGCGGGCGATGTCCATCGCGGTCGGGCACCGCAGCCCCGTGATCGCCGCGACGTCGAAGCCCGCCTCGGTGAAGAACCGCCCCACCTCGACGTCGGCGACCGGCTGGTAGGGGAGAACACCGAGATCCGGCGGCATCCCAGGTGCCGCAGCGCCGCCCGGCAGGAACTCGCGCCCGTGGTCACCGGCAGGCCGCTGCGCTCGCGCATCCGCCGCTCGAAGGCCGCGTTGCCCGCGACGCCGCCCCAGAACGTCTCCGCCGACATGCCCATGACCAAGCGCTCGGGCTCGGCGGTCAGCACGTCCCGGACGGCGGTGTCGATCGACGCTCGGATCTGGCCGGGCACTTACTTCTGGCGCCCGGCGCTGATCCGGCACGGCGACTTCACCGCCGACACCGAGGCCGGCTGCACCTGGCTCATCCGCCCCAACGCCGACCTGGTCGACTGGTACACCGACAACGCCCGCGTCGTCATGGGGGGCGAGGCCACCAACTGGGGCCCCGGCTTCTTGACACCGTGGGTCCGCGCCTGCCGGAGCCGGTCCGCTCCCGCAGCATCGGCCGCTGGCAGGACCCGGCCTGCCAGTGACCGTGCCTGACGACGGCGATCACGCGTCCCGCCAGTCGAGCACTCTGCGCAGGGCCGCGACCAGCCTGCTGCGCTCGAACAGTTCGTACACCACGGCCATGGTCAGCCCGGTGCCCATGCCCGCACCGCGTCGATCATGAACTCCCGGCCCTTGACCTTCCGCTGGTCGCTGAAGTGGAGCACCGGGCAGGACACACGGCCGCCGCTCGTAGAAGGAGCTTGCGCCGTAGCGCCGCCAGTCGACCTCGTGGCGGGCGCCGATCGACACCGCCACCTCGCCGACGAGTTCCTAGTCGACGCCCCACAGCCCGCAGGAACCCGGCAGGCGCTCCGCTCCTTGGTCGGCAGAATGAAAGGGGCTGGCCTCGTCCCGCCTGCCTCCCCCCTCCGAGCTGATCATGGACGCGGACCCGGGGCCGGAACGAGCACGAAGAAGGCCCTGGTGACAGGGCCTCCTTCGTTCCTCGCGTTGCTTCTCCGGCGTTATCAGGGCGCCTTGGTCACCGCGTCGGCGACGGCGCGGAAGGCGGAGAGCGCCTCGGCCATGTGGGATGCGGAGTTGAGGTCCTGGCTGGACTTGACGATGACGACGTCGCGCTTGGGCGAGACGTAGACGAACTGGCCGAGGATGCCGATGGCGGCGTAGTCGCCGTCGTCGCCGAGCCACCACTGGTAGCCGTAGCCGTAGGCGTTCTCGGGGCTGTCGGGCTTGGCGGGGACGAGTCGGTGCGGCTGGAGGTAGGGCTTGGACGCGTGGGTCGAGTCGTTGATCCACCCGGCCGGGATGACCTGGCGGCCTCCGGCGCGGCCGCCGCGCAGGTAGAGCAGGCCGAAGCGGGCGAAGTCGCGGACGGTCGCGTGGTAGCAGCAGTAGGCGATGTCGCTGCCCTGCCGGTCGCGGCCCACCAGCATCGGGGACTGCATGCCGGCGGGGCGCCAGATCTTGTCGCCGACGTAGGTGGCCAGGGGCTTCCCGGTGGCCTTGGTGACCAGCCAGCCGAGGACGAAGGTGTTCATGGAGTCGTAGTTCCAGCGGGTTCCCGGCTGGAAGTCGCGTTCGGCCTCCCGGGCCTGGGTGGTGAGCGCCGTGCCGAGGACCATGCGGATCGTGGTGGCGGTCGACCCCTTGAGGGGGTTGCTGTAGTCGGTCTCGTCGTACTTGTGGCCGGACGCCATCTGCAGGACGTCCTCGATCGAGACCCCGTCGTAGCCGGTGCCGCGCAGCTCGGGGAGGTACTTGGTCACCTGGTCGCGGACCGACTGGATACGGCCCTCGGCGACGGCGGCTCCGACGGCGGTGGCGGTGATGGACTTTCCGACCGACCAGGAGTTGAACCGGCTGGCGGCGTTGTAGCCGGAGAAGTACCGCTCGTCGACGATCGTCCCGCCGCGCAGGACCAGGTAGCCGAGCGTGGAGGACCGGTTCAGGAAGTCGTCCAGGGTGCCGGTCCGGCCCTGGTGGGTGAAGGTCGGGTTGTACCGCTGCGTCTTCACCGGGAGCGGCTCCGGACGGCTGGAGGCCGCGACGGTCGTCGTCGAGTAGAAGGGCACGTGGGGCAGGAGCGGCAGGGGCAACGGGTTGTCGGCCGCGTGGGCCGGCACCGACAGCACCGATGCCAGGAGCGCAGCCGCCGAAACCGCCGCTGCGGCACCTCGTTTGTGCATCGAACTCTCCGTTCGCTGGGGGGTGCACGGATGAAAACAGCTAAGCACCAATGGTGTCAACGGTGGTGTTAACGGCCCGCCGCCGTTGTGACCACGTGGCCGCCTCGGGCTTCCTCACCTGAGTGACAAGGGCTGCGGCGATGCGCCGCTGCAGCCCCACCTGGTCTGAAAGTCGGTGATGACTGCGCTTTTCTGGCGCGTCCGGCCTCGCCAAGGCCGGATTGGCTGCGGGGAGGACCGCCGACCTCGTCGGTGACGCAGTCGAAGCCGCCGTCGGCGCGTTGCCGGGCGGCCAGGTGGTCCAGGCCGCCGGCGAGGATCCGGCAGCGGCCGCCGTGTCGGCGAAGGCGGAGCTGACACGTCGCTGGGGATGCGCGCGGCGTGGCCCCGCCGCCGTCGGCGGCCTGGGTGGTAAGCAGGGAGCGCGTGGCGCGCCGGATCGTCCTGTGGGCTTCGGGATCGAGCTCGGACCGAGCGGAAGATGGCGCTGGAGTGGCCTCTAGGTCCCGTCCAGGTGCTGGTGGTCGATGATGAAGCGCAGGCCGCGTCGATGTGCTCGGCGCGGCCGGAGCCGGACACGGCCAGAGAGATCAGCCCCTCGGCGGTCATGGCGCCTTCGGAGGCGTTGCCGTGCAGGTAGGCGGGAAAACCGCTGTCGTGGTTCTGAAGCTCGCGGTAGTACCGCTGACCGCGTTCCATCGCGTCGGCGTAACGGTGGGGGGCGATCGCGTGCAGCGCTTGAGCGCAGTAGGAGGAGTCCTCGGCGTCGGTCTGCCGGGCGCGGGAGGTGTAGGTCCATCCGCCGTCGGGTTGCTGGAGCGCGGCGATGCGCTCGGCCGGTCGCGCGGTGTTGGTCCTGGAAAGGTTTCTGGGCGTCTCCACGCAGACCGCGGCGGAGATCACCAACGCGCTGCTCACCTCCAGGCTCCGCCACTTCGAGGCGACCGTGTGCGACGACCCGTCCCGCCTGCTGGACCACCTCGGCATCGGCCCGCGCGAGCGGGCGGCCATGCTGGCCTACGCCAAGGGACTGGTCGACTGGCAGGCCGGCGGCCACACCTGGCATCTGCGCTCCAGCCGCTACTTGAACCGCCGCGAGGGCGGCCCGGCCGGGCCCCGATCCGCGCACCCTGTACGGGCGGCCGGTGCCGACGCACACCGTCGGCGACCTGACGACCGGCCTGTCCCACCTCAGCCTCACCGTGGGCGACACCGACCCACTGCCGGCCGATGCGGGCGCTGATCAACTGCATGCTCGACGCCGTGACTCTGACGAGCGACACCTTCTCCTACTGCAAGGAGGTCGAGTTCGAACGAGAGGGCTCCAACCTCGTGGTGATCTTGAGGAGCTTCCTCGGCCACAGGCTGCAGGAGGCGCTCGACCTGGTGGGCAGGCTCCGCAACGCCCGCATCCGCCGGTTCAGCCACGTCGTCGAGGCGGGACTGCCCGTCATGTTCGGGCTCGACGGCGCCTCGCGTGCCCTGGTCACCGGATACGCGGCCCGGCTCCAGGACTACATCTCCAGGGTCATCACCTGGCATGAGTCCGTCAGCCGCTACCGCAACCCGCCCGCCCGTCTCTCCGCCCTCGCGAACGGATGACCGCCATGCCCCGCCACCACCACGTCCCCCGAGTACCCGGCGCGCTGCCGCTCCTCGGGCACATCATCCCGATCTTCCGCGACCACCTCGGGTTCCTCGGATCCGCCGCCGCGCACGGCGACATCGTCGAGATCGGCCTGGGCCCCTTCCGAACGCTCCTGCTCACCGACCCCGGCCTGACCCGCCGGTTCCTGCTGGACGACCGGACCTTCGACAAGGGCGGCGTCTTCTTCGACCGGCACCGGCAGGCGTCGGGGAACAACCTCGTGGTCTGCCCGCACGCCGACCACCGCCGGCAGCGGCGGATGCTGCAGCCGGCCTTCCACCGGACCCGCTTCCCGGCCTATGCAGAGACGATGACCGGGCAGATCGCCTCGATCACCGGGGCGTGGCAGGATGGCGCGGTCATCGAGGTCTTCGACGAGATGCTGCAGATCACCTCCCATACCCTCATCAGGGCGATGTTCGCGGTCGACATGAGCGAGAAGGCGCTCGCGGAGATGGTCGAGGATGCCGTCTACCTCATGGACGCCACCGTCCGGCACATGGCGCTCCCTCCGCTGCTCGACCGGCTCCCCACGCGCGGCAACCGCCGGTCCACGCGGGCCCGCACGCGGTTCCGCGGGCACATGGGCGCCCTCCTGGACGACTACCGCAAGGACCGCGTCGACCACGGTGACATGCTGTCCATCCTGCTCGGCGTCGATGCCGACGGCCCCGGCGTCACCGACACCGAACTGTGCGACCAGCTCCAGATCTTCTTCATGGCCGGCATCGAGACCACCGCCACGGCACTGGCCTGGGCCCTCCAGCTGGTGGCCGCCCACCCCGAGGTGGAGCGCCGACTGACGGCCGAAGCCGACTCCGTCTGCGCCGGGCGGGCGGCGACCTGGGACGACCTGCCGGAACTCGGCTACACCGAGCGGGTCATCACCGAGGCGCTCCGCCTCTACCCGCCCGGCTGGTTCGTCACGCGCACCGTCTCGCGCGACACCGAACTCGGCGGCGTTCCCCTGAAGAAGGGGACGACGATGGCGTACAGCCCCTACGTCGTCCACCGCAGGAAGGACCTGTTCACCGACCCGGACGCCTTCGACCCGGACCGCTGGATGGACGTGAGCCCGGCCGCGGCCGGCCAGTCCGGTGCGCTGCTCCCCTTCGGCGCGGGCCCCCGCAAATGCATCGGCGACGCCTTCGCCATGACCGAGATGGTCCTCACCCTCGCCACGATCGCCGCCCGCTGGCGCCTCGTCCCGCTGACCGACCGGCCGGTCCGCTCCGCTCTGGGGACCACCCTCCATCCCCGCGGCCTCACCATGCGCATCACCGCCCGGACCGCTCTTCCTTCCTCAGAGCCGGAGGCGGCCCCTCCGACACGGCCGCCGCGCTGACAACTCGCCGGGGGGTGACGGCCATTGCGGCGGCGGTGCCACGTGCGTGGTGGCTGGCCGGGCCGTCCGGGCACAGACGCTCCCGGTCGTTTCACAGCGCTGCGCTACCGGCCAGCAGGCGCCTAGGGCGTGTCCCGTGATCTTTGATGGCGGTTTGTTGTAGATGATCCGTGTGGATGAGGAGCGTCTGAAGCGTCATGACCTGACGGACGAGGAGTGGGCGCGGCTGGCGCCGCTGCTCCCTATGCAGAACGTGCATGGGGCTAGGTGGAGCGATCATCGGATGGTGATCAACGGGGTGTTCTTCCGGACCCGGGCGAGCTGCGCCTGGCGGGACCTGCCGCCGTGTTACGGCAGGTGGAAGACGGTCTACAACCGGCATCGCCGGTGGTCGCTGGACGGGACGTGGGAGCGGATCCTCGACGGGCTGCGCGCCGGGTGCGACGAAGCCGAGGGCGAGGACTGGACGGTCAGCGCCGACTCCACGATCGTGCGGGCGCACCAGCGCGCGGCCGGGGCGCGGCACGCCTCGGCCGTCGACATCACCCAAAAGGGGCCGGTAAAGATCACGAACGGGTGACGAACGGCGGTCGCGAAGCGCTTGGCCGGTCCCGGGGTGGCCTGACCACGAAGATTCATCTGGTCGCCGATCGGCGGTGCCGTCCGATCGCCCGGCTCGCCTCGCCCGGGCAGCACGCCGACTGCCCGAAGTTCATCGCGCTGATGGAGTCCATCCGCATCCCGCGCCGCGGCGTTGGCCGTCCTCGCAAGAAGCCGGCACGCGCCTTGGCCGACAAGGCGTACTCCTCCCGCGCCAACCGTCGCTACCTGCGGCGACGCGGTATCAAGGCCGTTATCCCGGTCAAGAAAGACCAGGCCGCCCATCGCGCCGGCCGCGGCTCCAAGGGCGGACGGCCGCCGGTCTTCGACCGTGACGCGGGCGCCATCGTCACCGAGACCGACCCCGACGACCGGCGCCGGCTGCTCGTCCAGCCCGCGCCCCAGCCGTCCCGCAGGGTGGAAGAGGTCAGGGCGAGCCCCATTGAGTCCGCCCTCGCGGCCGCCTTGGGCACCGACGATCCGCGACGGGTCACCGAGATCATCGACCTCCTCGAGGAACTCGCGCGGCACCTGACCCCTCAAGCAGTCACCCGCCTACGTGGCTAACCCAACCTTCGGAGCTTTGTGAGTGATCCATGCGGCGGGTCCGGCCGCCGAGCCGTTCCAGCCCGTCCCGGAAACGGTCGGTTACGGGACGATCTCGGGATGAGCCCCCACGCCCCGGCCGCCTACAGCAACGCCGTCCGGATCGGCTACGCCCGCGTCTCGGGACGAACGCAAGATCACCAGATGCAGCTCGACGCGCTCGCCGCCGCCAACTGCCGCGAAGTGATCGTGGAGACCGCCGGCGCCCGCGGCGCCCGCCCCAAGCCGCGCGCCACCCTCGACATGCTCAAGTCCGACCGGCCCGTCCGCACCATGAAGGAACTCCTGGTCCTCCTGGAGGACAACTCCACGCCCGCGGCATCAACCTGGAGATCCTGTTGGGCATCTGCGCCGGCCCGCACCGCCGTCCGGCGCGGCGAGTGCAGGCCGGCACGGCCCCTCACCCCTCGACGGGCAGGACGGCGAGGACGCGGGTGCCCTCGCCCGGAGCGCTGGTCACGGTGAGCTCGCCGCCGCGTTCGGCCAAGCGGCGGCGCATCCCGACCAGGCCGAACCCGCGGGCGTCGGCGACGGTGAACCCGCGGCCGTCGTCGGTGATCTCCAACTCGACACCTCCCGGGCACCGGGCCAGCACGACGCCGACCGTCGTGGCGGCGGCGTGCTTGCGGACGTTGGCCAGCGATTCCTGTAGGCAGCGCAGCAGCGCGATCCGAGTCGCCCGGTCGCAGTCGGCCTCGGCCAGGTCGGCGTCGACCACCAGGCCGGTGTCCTCGGCGAACCGGTCCAGGGTGCGGCGCAGCGTCGCGGCGACAGAGGCGTCGCCTAGAGCGGAGCCGGGAGTGTCGTCCTGGGCGGAGCCGACCAGGACGCGCGCCTCGGCGAGGTTGTCCCGCGCGGTTCGCTCGATCGAGGCGAGCCGCCGGACGGCGGTCGCCGGGTCACGGTCCAGGTCCGTGCGGACCGCCTCGGCAAGGACGACGATGGAGGCGAAGCCCTGGGCGAGGGTGTCGTGGATCTCGCGGGCGAGGCGTTCGCGTTCGGCGGCCGCGCCCTGGCGGCGGTGCGCCTCGGCCAGCTCCAGCCGGGTCGCCTCCAGCTGCTCGGCCAGTCGCCCGGAGCGTTCGGCGGCCCTCCTCAGCATCAGGTGGACGAACGCTCCGAGCACCGCCCCGGCGGCGAACGCGACCGCGGTGACGACCTGCTGGTCGCCGGCGAGCGGGCCGCCCGTCCGGATGATCCCGCCCGCCACGGTCGCGGCGGCCCCGGCCCCGCTGAAGGCGACCGCCCGCGCGACGGTCGGGGTGAACAGCCAGAAGGTCGGCAGGGACACCACGAACAGCGAGGCGCCGCCGTCCCGCAGGTAGGCGGTGGCGCCCAGCCCGGCGACGAGCAGGACCAGGAATCGTGTCCGCGCCTCGGGGCACCGTAGTGCCGCGAGGTAGGCGGCGCCGAGGACGGCCGGCGGCACCGATCCCCAGTACCGGTACGCGCCCTGGTCGTTCAGTCCGGCGATGACGAAGGGCGCGACGCCGAACAGCAACCACAGGGCGGAGTTCCACAGCAGGATCCGGGATCGGTCGTCGGGGGGTGTCAGGGTGATCACCTACGTTCTCCAGTGGGCGTCGCCTTCCGGCGGGGGCCGCCGGGCGTATGTTCGCGGACGGCGGCGTCAGCGCGGCCCGGCCCTGCACGCCGGAAGGCATGGGCGAACGCCGCCGCGCCCGCGCGGCCCGAGCATCGTGCGGGCGCGGCGGGCGCGGCGCGCCCGCTATTGGCGGTCGCCCGAGACCACGTCGCCAGGGCGCCCGCGCAGCAGCGCCAGGGTGGGCAGGAGCGTCGCGGCCAGGATGAGGCCGAGCGCGGCGCTGATCACGGTGGCGAGGATCCAGGGGGAGCCGCCCGGGACGGGGCCGCCGAGGACGCTCAGGCTCAGCGGCACCAGCGTCGCCGCGGCGACCAGCAGCCCCGACACGATGCCGGCCGCGGTCACCAGCACCGCCTCCACCGCCATCATCCGCAGCACCTGCCGGCGCGCGGCGCCGACCAGCCGGAGCAGCCCGAACTCGCGCCGCCGCTCGCCCACCGCGACGATCTGCGTGTTCACCAGCGCGATCACGGCGTAGCCGACGACCACGGCCAGCACCAGCCAGGCCATCCACGCCTGCGTGCGGTCCTGCTCGGCGCGCAGCGCCGACAGCGTCCCCCGGTCGACCACCCGCAGGTCCGGACGGCCCTCGGTGAGCGCGCGGGCGAGCCGGGCGCGGTCGGCGCCGGGCTCGGCGGTCACCATGATCTGCGGGACCAGCCCGCCGTCGGTGTGGGGCAGCAGGGTCCCCGCGGGCAGGAGCGCGGTCTCGTAGCCGGGCCGGGCCCGGACGGTGGCGACCAGCCTGAGGCTGGCGCGGCTGCCGTCGCCGAGCCGCATCGGCACCATGTCACCGATCCTGTAGGCGGCGGCGTGCCGCTCGGGGAGGGCGATCGTCGCGCCGTCGAGGGCGGTGAGGTTGCCGCGGGCGGCACGGAACGCGGTGGTCTCGGCCACGGCGCCGGCGGTGACGCCGAGCAGCGTCATCGCGGGCGGCTGCGGTGCGCCCTCTCCCGCCTCGCCCCGGTGGACCAGCGGCCCGGCCAGCGCGGCCGGCTCGATGTAGCCGGCGCTGGTGACGTGGGCGGAGGCGGCCGCGACGCCAGGCTGGCGGGCGATCTGGTCGACCATGGCCGGCCGCAGTCCGCCGGCCTGGGAGGTCACCGCCAGGTCGGCGCGCAGGCCGTCCTCGAACACCTCCCGCGCCCCCTTGGCCTGCGTGGTCTGCATGTAGACCAGCGACAGCGCCAGCCCGGCGGCCAGCATGACCGGCAGCACCGCGCCGGTCAGCCGGGCGGTCCGGGCCCGGGCGTTCTCGGTGGCCAGGTGGCCGGCGTATCCGGTCGCGGCGCGCAGCGGCCGCCGCAGCGCCGCCGTGACGGCCTTGGCCAGGACGGGGCCGAGCAGCGCGAACCCGGCCGTCCACACCATCGCGGCGGGAGTGGCGACCCCCGCCGCGTCCGGGCCGTCCGACCCGGCCGTGCCCATCGCCAGGGCGACGCCGCCCGCGAGGAACCCCAGCCCCAGCACCAGGCGGACCCTGCTGAACCGGCGATTCTCCAGGGACGCCTGCGCCAGCGCCTCGACGGGCCGGGTCCGGGCCGCTCCGTGGGTCGCGACCAGCGCGGCGCCGAGCGCGGTGAGCAGAGCGGTGCACACTCCGACGATGACCGGAACGTTCCCGGCCCGATAGGCCAGCGTGTCCGGTACCGCCCCGGCCTCGGCGAACGCGGCGAGCAGCCACCGCCCGACGTGAGGACCGGGCACGCACGCCAGCGCGGTGGCGACCACCGCCAGCAGCATCGTCTCGCTGACGATCAGGCGGCGGACCTGGCCGGGAGTGGCGCCGACGGCCCGCAGCAACGCCGTCTGGCGCAGCCGCCGCCGGAACGACAGGCCCAGCGTGGCGGCCACGACGAACACCGTCACCATCGCCGACAGGCCGCCGAACGCCGCGGCGAGGGGGATCAGGTCCTCGCCCTCGGACATGACGCCGGGATCCTCGGCCCGGCCCCGCTCATCACCGGCCAGCACGACCGCCTGCCGGCCCTCGACCGCCTTGGCGACATCGCGCTCGACCTTCGCCACGGCGGCCCCCGGCGCGGCGAACAGCCCGATCGAGTCGACCTTGCCGGGACGGCCGGCGGCCTGCCCCGCTTCGGAGTCCGGCAAGAAGACCTCGTCGCCGGCGCCGCCGACCAGCCCCGACACCTGGTACCGCTGCGGGCCGCCGCGCACCAGCAGCTCGACCGTCTCACCGGGACGCGCGCCGAGCCCCGCCGGCAGCACGACCTGCCCGCTCCCGGACGGCGCCGCCCCCTGAACGAGCGCGCGGGAGGCCAGCCGCGCCGACGACCAGCCATGCCCGGTGAGCTGCCGGCCGCCCCGCGCCAGCGCGACCGGGAACGACACGTCGGCCGCCACGCCGGCCACCCCCGGCACCGAGGCCAGCTCGCGCGCCAGCCCCGCGTCCAGCGGGACCCGCTCGGCGAAGACCTCGTCACCGGCGGTGCCGTGGTAGCGCTGGTCACCGGTCACCACGATCGGCGCCGCGCCCAGCCGCTGCGGCGGCGCCGCCCGGTGCACCCCCGACTCCAGCAGCCCGCCGCAACCGATCACGATCACCGCGCCGAGGAACATCGTGACGAACGAGGCGAGGAACCCGCCCTTGTGGAAGCGCAGCATGCGCAACGCGATCCCGGTCACCACAGCTCCCGCACGGTCTGGCCGCCCGCGGCGCCCGCTTCGTTCCCGGGCGGCGCCTGCTCGCCCCGCAGGCGGGTCATCCACTCGGCGACCCGCTCGGGCGAGGGGCGGTTCAGCACACCGGCGATCCGCCCGTCGGACAGGAACACCACCCGGTCGGCGTACGCGGCGGCCATCGGGTCATGGGTCACCATCACGACCGTCCGCCCCGCCTCCGCCACCACCTCGCGCAGCAGCGCCAGCACCTCGCGGGCGTTGCCGGTGTCCAGCGCGCCGGTCGGCTCGTCCCCGAAGATCACCGCCGGGCGGGTGACCAGCGCCCGGGCGATCGCCACCCGCTGCTGCTGCCCGCCCGACAACTCCGCGGGACGGTGGCCGCGCCGGTCGCCCAGGCCGACCCGCTCCAGCACCTCCTCCACCGCGCCCCGGTCCGGCTTCCGGCCGGCCAGCCGCAGCGGCAGCGTCACGTTGTCCACCACGTTCAACTCGGGCAGCAGGTTGAACGCCTGGAAAACGAACCCGATCCGCTCGCGCCGCAGCCTGGTCAGCGCCCGCTCGCCGAGCGAGGTCAGCTCCGCCCCGTCCAGCCGCACCGACCCCGACGTCGGCCGCTCCAGCCCCGCCGCGCAGTGCAGGAACGTGCTCTTGCCCGACCCCGACGGCCCCATCACCGCGGTGAAGGTCCCGCGCCCCAGCCCGACGGTCACCCCGTCCAGGGCGGCCACGCCGCGCCGGGGACCGCCGTACACCTTGCGCACGGCCTCCAGCCGCACCACCTCGTCCGGCCCGGTCACCGGGTTCCCGCTCGCCCGCTCAACAACTTCGATCATGCCGTCAATGCTGGTCCCGGGCAGGGCGCCGCGGACAGCATCGACCGGCTGAACCCCTTGTCCACCGACCGGTGGACAAGGGGCACGAGAACCCCTGCCACGGCCGGCCGCAGGGAGGGCCGGGGGAGCGCGCCGAGCCGGAAGCACGGCCCGCCCCAGCGCTCCTCACCCTGAGATCGTGAACCCCCGCCGCGCGATGGACCGGATCTCCTCGGAGGTGTCGCGCGCGAGCCGCAGCGCCTCGCCCACCTCGCCCTCGGGCCGGTCTCCCTGCCGCGCACGGTCGAGGTGGCGGGCGATCGCGAACAGGCTCGAACCGATGCGGTCGCGCAACTGCAGCCCGGAGCGGGCCCGCTCGGCCGCCAACGTGGCCTCGGTCAGGTCCGCGCCGGCCGCCTTCAGCTCACGGACCAGGTCGCTCAGGCGCATCGCACCCCAGTACAGCAACTGCGCGCGGACCTGGCTGACCAGGAGCACCAGGATCAGGGCGGCGTTCGCCCCACTGCCCGGCCAGATCCCCGACTGCAGCGTGAACTGCGCCTGCGACCAGGTGCCGACGACCGCGCCCACGGCGAACAGCGGCCAGCCCACCCGGCGCGGCAGAACGAAGAGAGCGGTGGCGGCGACCATGGAGGCGTGTTCGAACCCGATCCGGTCGAGCCCCAGCGCGCCCACGGCGACACCGCCCATGACCAGCAGGACGGCACCGGCGCGCGCCGGACGCAGCACCACCAGATAGAGCATCAACCCGCTGACCACCAGGCTGGACAGCAGCCACAGCTCCACCCGCTCCCCGGTCGACCAGGTGACCGGGTTGGCATAGGTGATCAGAGAGAAGAAGGCGACCAGCGCCAGAAGCGGAGCCGTGGCCGCCGACCAGTCGATGCCCAGCCGGGGCCTCCCCGCAGGCACCCTCGCCTCCAGGGTGAACCAGCCGTCCCGCAACCGCCCGGTCACCCGGCCGCGCAGGGGCCGCAGCCGCTCGCCGAGCCCGGCCAGGCCCGTCCCGGCGGGCCCGGCGGCCTCAGACGCACCGTCGTTGGCGACCTTGACCCCGGCGGGGCCCGCCGTGATCACGCAGCGGGTCGCCCGGCTGTGCCGCAGCAGGTTGGTGACGGCCTCCCGCAGGACATAGGCCAGCGCCGGAGCCGCGCGGTCGAGCCGCCCGACGACCGTGACCTCGGTCTCGATCCCGGCCCGCCACAGCACCTCCCTGGCCGCCTCCAGCTCCTGCGCCAGTGAGGCGACCGGAGTACCGTCCCCAACGGTGCGCACCTCCCCGAGCCCCTGCTCGACCAGCGCCGACACCCGCTCCAGCTCGTCCCTGGCCGGGCCGGTCCGCACCGCGTGCAGGGCCACCTCCAGGTAGACGGCGATCAGGGTGATGCTGTGGCCGAGCAGATCGTGCACGTCCCTGCGCACCCTGAGCCGCTCCAGGGCCAGGTTCGCCTCCGCGGCCTCCTCCCGCCTGATGTGCAGCTCGTGCGCCACCCAGGCGACCTTCGACACCACATAGACCTGGGCGCCGATGCTGATGTTGTTGAGCGCCCAGTAGACGACGGTCTGCCCGTGCCCCTTGCCCAGGGAGTTCGCCGGCCAGAAATGGTGGTCGACGGCCAGCGTCGCGGCGACCAGCAGCCCCACCACCGCCCACCGGCTCCTGCGGCCGAACAGCAGCAACGCGCTGGCGATCGGGTAACCGGAGTTGGCTTGCAGGTGCAGCGGCGAGAGCACCGGGCCGAAGCAGATCAGCAGGTCCAGACCGAACAGCCAGCAGCGCCGCCGGCGCTGCAGTTCGGCGAACCGCGGCAGCGAGATCAGCAGCTGCAGGAGCGGCGCGGCCGCCGTCGCCGCCACCCAGAGCAGATAGGCGCCGTCGAACTTGTCGACCCCCGGCCGAGCGATGATCAGATTCAGGACGCCGCTGATCAGGGAGAGGGACAGCAGGTTGAGCAGGACGAGCCGCTCGGTCGACCGGACGTTGCGCACTAGACGGCCGTCTCCGGTGGCCCGGTGAGGCCCTGGCGGATCTCGCGAGAGATGTGGGGGAGGAGCCGGAACGCCTTACGCCCCCCGGTCTCGGCGGGGTCAGGTCGACGCGCCCCGTCCGGACGGCGGGCGATGGCGAGCAAGCTCGCCCCGATGCGGTCACAGCGATGCGGCTCGACCGGGCCGTATCGGGTCGCCGCCGCGCTCTCCCGGCACACGCCCTGCAGTTCCGAACCCAGCGGGAGAGGATTCGGCTCCGTGATGTCACCGGCGACGCGCGCACCCGGGGCAGAACCGACGATCACGCAACGCGCCCCGCTGTGAGAACAGTGTGCAATCAAGCCCCCTCCCCGGAGATCTTACGAGGGCGTTGAGCACAAGAGCATCCAACTGCGCCCATCGGCATCATCCACCGCACGGGGCCGCATAATGCCGACGAGCCGTACGGACCCCAACGCGCTCGGCTGACGGTCGCGTCGCCTGCGTCCCTTCGAGGCACTGGTCGTTGCCTTGTCGGTCAGGTCGCGGCAAGCAGTGCGAGCCCGACGCAATCCGTTACGGCAGAAACGGAGGTCTGGCTCATCGAGTCGCCGCCGCCCTGCCGGCTGATGATGACGTCGTTGATCGTTGCACGAGGTCACTCTCCTCTACCGCTGATCGACATGGCGCCAGTGCGTTACCGGCGGACGAACGCGTTCGGGCGTTACCGCCCAACGCCGCCCGCCACCTCCACACCCAACGCCCCGTCGTGGTCATCAGCGGCGACGCCAAGAACTGCGACGCCGACTGGAAACACGTCCTGGTGATGCCGATCTCCACGTCGGGACGCCTCGCCACAGAGTTCTGCATCAAGGTCGGATACGGCACGGCTAACCTGACGTCCAAAAGCTGGATCCGCGTGGTGCTGCCTCAGCCCATCGCCAAGAGCGACCTCGGCGACTTCCTGGGCGACATGCCGCCGGCGACGATGGACATGCTGGCAGAAGGGCTGCTGGCGTATATGGGACTCGTCGATTAGTCACCTGGCAGCGATGGCTGAACGACCAGCCCTGCAGCGGGGCGGGGTCCTTCGCGTCTTGTTGGCGTTCACTGCGCGTTTTCATCCTCGGGCGGCTGGAAGCTGCTCGAACTGCTCGGTGACCTCGTTGGGTTCGACCGGCTGGCTCGTCTCGGTGGTGAAGACGTAGCCGGTCTCGGTCCAAGCGTCCCTGGCCGTGACCGTCGTCGTCCGCCTTTAAAAAGCGGCTCACCTCATGACCTGCTCACCCGCCGACCGGCTCGCTCCCGCGGCTGGGCGACGCCGGGGGCTTTGGGTGCATGCGGTAGTGGAGAACGAGGAACGGGATTCCGAAGATCGAGAAGGCGTGCTCGACTGATCGTCACCAGAGTCGATTTGGGATGCCGGTAAGAATGCCGTCACCAGCCGCAGCGCCGGGGTCGCGTTCGGCGACGTGGCGGGCGATCAGGCAGGGCAGGAGCCGGGCGGTGCCGGACTGCCGGTGAATCCCCTCGGTCGCCCCCTTGATGGCGATCCTGCCCCTCTTGTCCTACGGGTACAGGTCTTCCACATGCAGGCACAGCACCTCATCGGCCCGCGCGGCGACTCGTAGAGTATCTTCCACTGCGCCTTCTACCGCTATCCGCTGTTCGTCACATCGACTACAGAGGGTAACTCGTCACTTGTCCCGCCGCTCGTTACCGCATTCCAACAGAGCCGGGGTAGAGCAGGTCACGAGAACGCGCCGTCGGCACCACGCATCCTTCAACCGCACCAAGAGGTGTGAGCCTTGCAGGCCTCGACAGAGAAGTGAGCACCACCATGAGCGCGTCCCCGGTCACCGCCTCAGTACCCGATACGAGCGGAAGAGCCTGGGCCTACGCAACGGCGTCCGCATTCGCCGGAGGACTCCTTCTCGGCGTCCTGACCAATCTGGCCCAGGGCTGGCTTCCGGGTGCGTGGAATCAGATTGCCAACTCCGGTGCGGTCTGGTCCGTCGCCGCGTTCGCCGCAGGCGCGCTGCTGGCCCGGAAGGTCGGCTTGCCTGCGGCCGCCGTTGCGGGTCTGTTCGCCGAGTCCGGTCTCGTCGTCGGCTACTACGGCTATGCGGAGGGCGCGCGCGACGGCATGGGCTCTCCGTTCGCTCCCCTCGTGTGGCTCGGCATGGCGTTCATCGCCGGCCCCCTCTTCGGGGTGGCGGGCTCCTGGTGGCGAAGCATCAGCCCGCGCCACCGCATCATCGGCCTTGCCGCTCTGGCGGGCGTTTTCGGCACAGAAGCCATCCACTACGCCTGGGTTCTGCACTACACCTCCCAGGCATGGACCTGCCTCGCCGTCCTGGTGCTCGTGCCCCTGCTCATGGGCCGCACCCCGAGAGAACGCGCGCTGGCCCTCCTGACCGCCATTCCCTTTTCACTACTGGCCTACCTCGTCTTCTACAAAATGATCTTGACGCCGCTCCTCGGCTGAGAGTGCACGGGCGACGGGGAGCCGCAGCAGCGCGGGCGCCCGAAGCCGTGAGAGATGGCTTCGGGCGCCGCTTCGGTTGTACGGCCGCGGACTGGTCACGCGAACAACTGGAGAAGCCGGGTGAAGTGCGGCATCGGCCACCGCTGCGGAAGAATCGAGCCCCCGGGCCGGACCCGCATCGAGCTGCACGGCATCGAGCAGGCCATCGACACCTCCACGATGGAAGGGCGGGCGATGTTCGGAATGCTGTCCGTGCTGGCCGAACTGATCGTGGCGAACACCAACGGCGGGCTCGCCGCCGCGCGGGCCCGCGGCCGGATCGGCGGGCGTCGGCCGAGGCTGACCACGGACCAGGTTGCGCTCGCCCGGCGGCTCTACGACGAGCGTCCAGCCGCCGCAACACGCCACAGCAGCCCTCACCCACACGGCCTGAATAACCACCTGCTCGGCGCGGGGCACCTGCTGCAATGGCGGCAGGTGCCCGTACCGGCCCGCGATCTCCCTGGACGCACCGTCCGCGGCGATGCTCCGGCCCCGCTGCCCGGGTCAGTCGGGCAGGATGACGACCTTGCCTGAGAGGGTCCCCGCAGCCGCGCGGGCGTGGACCGATGCCAGGTCCGCCAGCGGGACGCGCTCGGCGACGGCGACGGTCAGCTCGCCGCGGTCCACCCGCGCCACGAGTTCCGACAGCTGCCCGGCGTCGCTGCGGACGTAGACGTCGATGCCCCGGACGCCGCGCTCCTCGTCGGCCGGGGCGGGCATCCACACGGTGGTGTTGACCACCACGCCGCCGTTGCGGACCAGGTCGGCCAGCGCCGTGAATTCGGCGGGGTCGATCGGCGCGAGATTGAGCAGGACGTCGACCGGCTCGGTCACCGCGGCGGTCACCGCGGCGGTCACCGCGGTGGCGGTGTGGTCGATGACCTCATCGGCACCGGCCGCCTTGACCTGCTCGATGCTGCGGGGGCTGCCGGTGGCGATCACGTGGGCGCCGGCAGCCCTGGCCAACTGCACCGCGTAGCCGCCCACGGCGCCACCGGCGCCGCTGATCAGGATCCGCTGCCCGGCCTTCAGCTCGGCGTGGTCGAAGAGCGCCTGCCAAGCGGTGAGTCCGACCAGGGGCAGCGCGGCCGCGTCGGCGAGCGGAATGCCGGTCGGAGCCGGCGCCAGGCTCTCAGCGGGCGCCAGGACGTACTCCGCCGCGGCGCCGTCGACGACGAACGGCAGGAAGCCGACCACCTGGTCGCCGATCTCAAGGCCGCCGACGCCCTCGCCGAGCGCGTCGACCGTTCCCGCGACGTCCAGGCCGGGAATGTGCGGCAGGGTCAGGGGCATCGGGCCCTGCATGAACCCGGCGCGGATGTTGCCGTCGACGCCGTTGAACGTGGTCGCGGCGACGCGCACCCGCACCTGTCCGGCGCCCGGCACCGGCTGGTCGACGTCCTCGTGGCGGAGGACCTCGGGAGCGCCGTACTCGTGGAAACGCACTGCCTTCATTTGTGATGCCCCACTCTCGCTTGAGCAAGTGCTTCGAATCCGAAGCACTTGCCTCACCGTAACAGTGCTTCGAAGTTGAAGCAAATGCTTCGAAAATGAAGCAACTGGTAGGGTTGGGCCATGCCCGACACACCGCCGCCCCTGGACTCCGTGCAGCTGGGCGCCTACTTCGCCCTCATGGAGGTGGCGGGCCTGCTCCGGCACGCGGTCGAGCAGCAGCTGCGCGAGGCCGGCGATCTCAGCTACGTGCAGTTCCAACTCCTGGCGCACCTCGGCCTCGACTCGCCGAGCGGCAGCGAGCGCATGACCGACCTGGCCGACGGCGTCGTGTACAGCCGCAGCGGACTGACCTACCAGGCCGGCCTGCTCGAAAAGGCGGGCCTGGTCAGGCGGACGCGCTCGGCCGAGGACGACCGGGGCGTCACCGTCACGATCACCGATGCCGGGCGGGCGCTGCTGGACAAGGTGCTCCCCGGCCACACCGAGGTCCTCCGCCGGCAGCTCTTCCAACCGCTGCCGCGCAAGGACGCCAAGGCCCTGGCCGACCTGCTGTCACCGGTGCGCGATCACATGCGCTCGGCACCGCCCCGCTCGGCGGCCCCGCGACGCCAGCGATAACGCGCCGCCTAGTAGGACTGTGTCAGGTGTCTGGTCGGATGAGTGATGCGGTGTTGTGCTGGGAGAATGACACCTCAGGAGTTGGCCGGGTGTCGGGCCCGGGTGGAGGAGTTCGCCGCGCAGGTGCCGGCGCCGCTGGCGCGGGTTGATCAGCGTGATAAGGGCGGCCTGTATCTGCGTGGGCTGCTGCTGGAGGGCCGCCGCTGCCCGCAGGTCCCGCATGGTCGTCGAGGCGATGATCCAGCCCACGGTGGCCGGCACGGTCGCCGTGGGCTGGATCATCGAGATCACACCGAACATCCAGCCCGCCCCGCCGCCGGTGGGGGCCATCGACTAAGTGAAGTAACCGCCCCCGGGGCGGCAGGGCTCGCACCGGGTGGTGGTGAAGAACGCCCTCAGCACCCTGCCGTCCTTCAGCCAGTGCCAGAAGCATCTGTGACATCGCCGCAACTTCGCCGGCCGCCTCATCCCACCTGGTGGGGCGGCTGACCCCCTCGAGCAATCCGGAGTCACGGCCGTGAGCGAACTCCTCCCCATCACCATGACCCCCGAGGCCTGGCAGATCGTTCTGCAGGCCATCGCTGACGAATCCGCCGGCGCTACCATCGAGCAAGATCCGCGAGGCGTCCTCGGTATCGCCGACAGCATCCGCCGCACCGAACCAGAACCAGCACACGACGCGGGATACCCCACCGTCCATCTCTTGCTCACCCTCGACCAGTGGGCCTTCGCCTGCGCCGCCATCGGGCACCGGGCGGAGGTCGCCGAAAGCCTCGGACACCACGACGACGCCACCCGCCAACGGAACATATGCCGGCTCATCGGCGACTCCATGTCCGCCGAACCGGGCTGGCACGACGCCCTCCTCGGGTTCACCGACCGCGCTGTCGCCCACGACCATCAGGCGCCCGAGCCCGACTTCAGCGGAATGCCGCCCACCAGCCCCGACGCCTCCGACATAGGAGTACGTCGGCAACCCCGCCTGCTCGACAGCCACACCGAGATCGCCACCACCGGTCACGGCATGTTCGGCTTCTACGACGAAGGAGGCGACCGCCCCGAGCCCCCGCCCCGGGACGGCGACGAGTGGTACACCGCCGGCATCGGCGCCGTCCACATCTATCCCGCCTGCCAGACCCCCTCACCCGCCATCCGCTTCGGACTCTGGGACAGTGCCGCTCCCCTCGACGACGGGGACGTCCCCGAGAGGGAGGCGGACCTCACCTTCCAGGTCGCCGGCCAAGGATCGATCGGGCTCATGACCACCGCGGGCGGCGCCAAACCAGGGGTCTTCACCGTGCCACCCGGGTTCTACCACCTGCACCTGGTTGGATACCGCCGCAGTCGCATGCCCACCGCCGAAGGCGGCGAACTGTACGTCGCCCGCTTCTGGCACGACCCCCTCGCCAGCTCCCGGACCGTCGCCATCCGGGCCTGGTGCAAGGAGCAAGGGATCAAGGTGAACCAGTTCGGCCGCATCCCCGCACACCTTGTCACCAGATACGAGGCCGCACACGCCGCGCGGCGGGGCCTGTGACCTCGGAAGCTCACCGAACTCCACCATGACCGCTCACGGGCCGTCGGCTCCCGGCGCCGTGGTGACCTCGACGCGCTGGAAGTCGCCCAACTCAGCCGCCGAAGCCGACGCCCAGGCCGCTGACGAACCAGGAGGAGTCGTTGACGGTGACCGGCACCCAGTCCCGCCACCGCTCGTCCCAGGGGTCGCCGGTGGCGCGGACGGCATCGACCAACAGCAGATGCCGCTGGTCAAGAATCATCCCGGGATCGTCCTCCTCGAGGTCCTCCCCGGTCTGCTCCAGTACGCGGCCCGGCTGCTCCCGGGGCGCCCGCGCCGAGTACAGGTCGCGGTCCAGGGTGAACATGTCCAGCCCCGAGGGCAGCAGGCTCAGGTTGTCCACCACCGGCATGATCAGCCTGCGGGGGCCAGTGAAGGGCCGCAGCATCGCGGCCGACAACGTCGCCGGCGCCTTGGTCCGCGGCTTCTTGGCCGCTGTGGTCAGGTTGTCCCGCGGGTCCAGGCCCACCATCAGCGTCCGCAGCCCGGCCTTGGCGCACGCGCCCGCCAGGTCGAAGGTGTCGGTCGTTTTACCGACCCAACCCTTCTGGTTCACCACCGTCTCTTTGCGCATGGCCGGGGGCCGTACCGCGCCGTCATGCCGTCGCAACACTCCCAGCAAGGTCTACAAAAACGGCAGGTCGACGAACGCGTGAACCTACAAGAGGTGTGAACCCCGTGAGGGTAGGGGAGCCCGCGTACGCGGCGGGCCCGTTCGGCGGTGCTCGGGCGTGCGTTCGGGGGCGCGGAAGGACTACGGGGCGCGCCGACCGCCGCACTGCTGCCAGCGGATCTGCGCAGGCTGTGGGTGTGCTGCCCCTGGAAAGATGTCTTGACCCGCGCGGGGGATCGGAGCGGCTTGTGGCGGTAGTCGGGCCGGGCACCTCCCATCACGCCACGCCGCCGTAGCGAGTCGTCGAGCCGCAGGGAGGACGACGTGGCCACCGGTTCGGGGGGTGACGAACATCGGAACGAAAAGTCCCGTTAAGAGCGTGCGGTTGAGCTCGCTAGCGTGACTTTTCGTTCGGATGTCTCTCACGCAGGTATTGGAGCAGGTCAGGACGTGTGTGTGGTCTCGGTGATCGCGGGCCGTGGTTCGGGAACGTTGGGCTCGATCTGCTGGATGCCGGTCGGTTTGAGCTCGGGCACGTATTTGTAGATGGTGGAGCGGCTGACGCCTAGGAGCCGGGCGATCGAGGAGATGGTCGCGTCGGGCTGGGCGAGCAGTGCGCGGGCGTGCCGGACTTGCTCAGGCGTCATCGCGGGCGGCCGGCCGAGCCGGACGCCGCGGGCCTGGCGGCCGCCAGGCCCTCGTTGGTGCCTTCGATGATGAGTTCGCGGATGAACTCGGCCAGAGCAGCGAACACGTGGAAGACCAGGCGCCCGCCCGGCGTGGTGGTGTCGAGGGCTTCCTTCAGGGATCGGAATCCGACGCCGCGGCGACGTAGGCCGCCGACGATCGTGATGAGGTCTTGCAGGGAGCGGGCGAGCCGGTCCAAGGAGGGGACGACGAGGGTGTCACCGGGCCGCGGATAGTCCAGGGCTTCCGTCAGCTTCGGTTCGGCGCGGTGGTGAGCTGGTGGACGAGGAGGTCGATCACGGCTCGTTTGTCGGCGTGGTCGTGCCGGTGGGTGAGGAGGCCTTCGATGACGAAGGTGCCGATCGCGATCATGGCGGGGAGGTCGGCTTCGGCGGCGCCTGCTTTGCGGAGGTCGTCGGCGACGAGGGTGGCGGCGAGTTCGTGGAAGCCGGTGTGCCAGGCGTGGACGGCTGGCGAGGTCGGGGCGCGGGTGTGGACGGTGTTGACGAGGCCGTGCAGCCGTTCGAGCTGGTCGACGGCCCAGAGGAGCCGGTCGCCCAGCGGCCGGTCGGCGATGGTCGTGTACTGGGCGAGGGCTTCGGCCAGCAGACGGTCCAGGACGGCGATGAGCAGGTCGTCCTTGTCGCGGAAGTACCAGTAGATCGTGTTGACGGTGACGCCGGCGTTCTTGGCGATCTGACCCATGGACGCCGACTCGTAGCCGTCGTCGACGAACAGCCGCTGGGCGGCGGCGAGGATCTCCTCGCGCTTTTCCTCGCGGTCCTGGGGGCGTCGGTTCCGGGGCACCCCCACACCCTATCTTGAACGGTCCTCAAGAAGGCGCTAGGTTTCTTGAGGACCATTCAAGACACGAGGTGGGACCCCCTATGGAGACCGACCACCCGGCTGCCGAGCTGCTCGGCCTGGACACGTCCGAGCTGCTGGCGTTCTTCGCCACGCTGCCCGCCCCGTCCATCGAGGAGATGGACGGGGAGTACACCGCCCGACTGCTGGCCCAGCCCGGCGTGTTGGCCGCGGTGACCGGGCGCGCGACGGTGTCGAACCCGTTCGCGCCGTGGCTGTGCAAGGCGTTCCGGCCCGCCGACGGCCGGACCGGGCGCGGCTACAACACCTTCCGCGAGCTCGGCCGCGTCCGGCAGCGCTACGCGATGCACACGCTCATCGCACCGTCGCGCTATGACGGCCGTCCCGCCTACACGCTCATCTACCGCGCCTACGCCTCGATGTGCGGGGCGATCAACATGGTCGACGAGGTCCGCCGCGCCGCGCCCGGCGTCTACCTGGGCATCGGGACGTGGGGATTCACCGCACGTCAGCGCCGTGTCCCGCTGCCGTTCCTGCTCACCGGCCCCGCCGGCGTCTACCGCGGTGACATCGGAGCGGCCCGCCGCGGCTTCACCCCGGGCCCGCGTGAACTGCCCGGCCGAAAGGAAGCCGTCCAGTGACGAGATGGCTGCTGTACGGCGCCAACGGCCATACCGGTGAGCTGATCGCCCGGGAGGCGCACAAGCGGGGCCTGGAACCGGCCCTCGCCGGCCGGAACCTCACGGCGGTCAAGCCGCTGGCCGAGGGCCTCGGCCTGGAGTACCGGATCTTCGACCTGCGCGATGCCGACGCGCAGCTGTCCGGGATCGAGGTGGTGCTGCACTGCGCCGGGCCGTTCTCGGTGACGGCGGCCCCGATGATCGACGCGTGCCTGCGCACCGGCACCCACTACCTCGACATCACCGGCGAGATGGACGTCTTCGCCTACGCCCGCGAGGTCGACGACCGAGCCCGCATCGACGGCCGGATCACCGCGACCCCGCTGGGCGGGCGCACCGCCCGCATCGACTTCGGCAACGGCACCAAGCCCGCGCTCGCCTTCCCGGCCGCCGACCTCCACAGCGCCCGCCACAGCACCGCGATCCCCAACATCGAGGTCTACCTCCCGATGCCCTTCCTGCTGATCTTCGGCGTCCGGATAGGCAGGCGCCTCGCCGGGCTGCTGGCTCGTCCCGGTGTCCGCGCCGCCGCGCACAAGCTGATCGACAAGACGGTGAAGGGCCCCGACGCGAACCAGCGGGCCACCCGCACCGCGCACGTGTGGGGCGAGACCACCGACGCGGCCGGCCGGCGGCTCACCGCCCGCATCACCACGGCCAACCCCTACCGGCTCACCATCGACGGAGCCCTCACCGCCGTCACCGATCTCCTCGCCGCCCCCGCACCCCGCCCCGGCGCGCACACGCCCGCGACCCTGTTCGGCGCCGACCTCATCACCCGGCTCCCCGGCAGCGGCCCCCTCACCATCACCACCTCCCACGAGACCGAAGGAACCACCCAGTGACCACCCCCCGCACCGCGCTCATCACCGGCGCCTCCGCAGGCATCGGCGCCACGTTCGCCCGCCACCTCGCCGCCCGCGGCTACCAGCTCCTGCTGGTAGCCCGCCGCACCGGCCGCCTCCAGGAGCTGGCCGCGGAGCTGGCATCGCAGCACAGCGGGCGGCGCTATGAGGTGTTCGCCGCCGACCTCACCGACCCCGCCGCCCCCAAGGCGATCATGGACTACGCGAACGCCCAGGGCCTGGACATCGACGTCCTCATCAACAACGCCGGACTGTCGGGCAAGACCGCGTTCGCCGACACCCCCTGGGACACCCTCGCCGGAGAGATCCAGCTGATGGTCACCGCCCAGACCGAACTCGCCCACCTGGTCATCCCCGGCATGAAGAAACGCCGCTGGGGCCGCATCGTCAACCTGTCCTCGGTCGCCGCGTTCGCACCACCCGCGGCCAGTCTCCTCTACACCGGCATCAAGTCCTACGTCCTCAACACCTCACAAGCCCTCGACATGGAACTCAAACCGCACGGCATCCACGTCACCGCCCTGTGCCCCGGCTTCACCCACACCGAATTCCACGACGTCATGGGCACCCGCGACAAAGCCAACCACCTCCCCCGCATCCTGTGGCAGCAACCCGAAGCCGTCGTGGCCGAAGGCTGGAAAGCCGTCCAGAACGGCAAACCCGTGTGCATCCCCGGCCTCGTCAACAAGATCTCCGCCGCCGCCATGAAACGCCTGCCCATCCGCCTGGGCTACCTCGCCGGACGCACCCTCAACCCCTTCAAGAACAGCTGAACCCCCTCACCTGCGTGCACCGGCCGCCGGCCCGGCCCGCCGCGAAACCCGACCACCCCGAAGCCCATCGGGGACTTCCCAGACACCCCGACGAAGAAGGGGGCGAGGCGAGCGGCGGCCTGGCGGCATCGGACGGCGGGGACCAGGCGGACGCCGTCCACTCCGCCGCCGGATCCCGGCGACCCGGCGGCGGATCCATGAGCAGGCACTATGTCTGGTCTTCGTCCCAGTCGGGCTGGTCGGTGTCGCGGAGCGCGCGAACGCCGGTGGGACCGAGGTCGGGCCGACTGGAGGAGTAGGTGCCGTTCACGTTGATGTGACGGCGGGCGAACGGCGACAGCCGCGCGACGTCGGCGTCCTGAACGGGGTAGCCCTGGTCTTTGAGCGGGTCGAGGGCGGCATCGATGTAGAAGGTGTTCCACAGGGTGACGCGGTTGAGGACCAGGCCGAGGGCGCCGAGCTGGTCTTCCATGCCCTTGCGGTACCGCTGGTACAGCTTGCCCTTCTTGCCGTGGAAGATCCGGCTCGCGAGGGCGTGGCGGCCTTCCTGCGGGTTCCGGACACCCTTGGTGTCGCGGCGGTAGGGCTCCTCGACGGCGTAGGTGAGGATGCGGAGGGTCTTGAAGATCCGGCCGTAGTGGGCGATGGCGTCGCCGAGCGGGGTGGGGTTGCCGTCGCGCTGGATCATCCGCAGCACGTCGTGGGCGCGGACCTCACCGGTGTAGATCGACACCACCACGCGCAGGATGTCGGGCCAATGCCGAGCGATCTTGTCCAGGTCGACCTTGCCGCGCGCGAAGCGGTTCAGCGGCCCGTAGTCGGCGTTCTGGAACCGCTAGCCATCGTCTTGAACACCAGCCGCTGCCACGATCCCGTCACCAGCGCGGCGTCGACGTCGGCGTGCAGGACCTTCTTCTTGCGGCGGTCCAGCAGCCTGGGCAGCTCCTTCATCGCCGCCAGCTGCGCACGGACCTCGCCGTCGGGGTCGGCGCCCGGCGGCGGCACCATGTCGAGCACCGCATCAGCCGCCTCCCTCAGCTGCCGGCGCGGCACGATCGCATCGATCGACTCCATCAACTGGTCCAGGCGCAGGCCCTCGCCGTACTCCAAGGTCTCCAGCAGGGTGTCGATCGCGGTCGCGAGCGTCGCCGGGTGCTTGGCGAGCTTGGGGTGCTGGCGGGCACGCTCCCTGCTGGTGGCGCTCGGCCTTCCCGATCAGCTCCGTGGTCATCAGCACATCGACCAAGCCCGCGCGTCCACCCACGCCGTGAACTCCGCCTCCACCACTGCGAACTCACGCAGCCCGTAAACCTTCCGGATCTCCTCCTGATGCTCGAACGGCGTTGCCCGCCGCTCGGCGTACCGCTTCACCTGCGAGACGTCCTCGATCCCCAGCTGCTCGGCCAGATAGACCACGACCTCCTCGGGACCTCCAGCGGATCGGGCAGGAACCGGCCCACGAATCGGGCCGTCGTTACCTGCAACGCAAACCCCACCCGGTTGTGCGCGCCCCGCCGTTCCGCGATCAGCACCCGGTCCGCATCGTCCAGAAAGAAGAAGCGCTCCAGCTCCGCCCGCGACGGAACCCCCGCGAACCGGCCGTACGCAGCCGCCTCGCCACCACTCAAGAACTCAACTGGCATGAGCCCAGAAACTAGGGCGAGCCAGACTCCACCTCAGCGCCAAGATCCAACCGTTACGCGCCGCCAGCGGCCAAGCCCGCTACCGAACACAAACACACAGGTCAAGGGCATGAAACCGGCGCCAAATCGAGGCCTCGACCGACAGAGCCATTAGCGGGACTTTTCGTTCCGATGTTCGTCAGCCCCTGGCTCCTCGACGCCACCACCGCGCCCACCGGCCCGCCGAGCGGCGGGGGCGGCGTGTACGACCTGTTCGGCGGCATCAAGGCCGCGATCGCCGATCAGGTCACCGCCTGGCTGGCCGACCGCGGTGTGTGCGGGTGACCCTGCCCTATGACGCGTCGCGCGGGCAGAAGGCGGAGCCTGAGATCCGATTCACGGCTGGGGTCAGGCCACCGAGCGCCCGGCGAGGTGCTGGTCTGGGAGTGCGAGCGGTGCGGACACCGGTGGCAGACCCAGGCGCGGCCGGAGGGCCCCGAGCGCCCGAGCCGACGCGGTCACCGCCGTCCGCGCGCGGGCCGGCATCGCCCACGAGGCCGCCACTGAGCGCGTGCGCCGGGCCGTCCTCGTGCTCTTCGTCCTCCAGCACCCGCACATCCCCGGCGGGGTCGTCGCACTGATCGACCAGGTCGGGTACTGCGTCCCGGCAACCCGTGTGCTTCCTGCCAGGCGCATTGGACCAGTGCCATTCGGGTAACGGCGAAACTGTCAGCGTTCGTCGCCAGACGCATCTGCATCATCTGGACCGATTCGCCAGCTTAGGTCTCAGCGTGGCCAGCCGTGCGAGGTCTCCCTCGCCGGCCTGGCGCCGAGTGCAGTGGCGGACGCTCCACCACCCACCGCATCATTGACGGCCCAGAACTCCCCAGGTAGAGCGATCACACGCCGAAGCCGGCCGTCGCACTTCGCTCAAGATCATTCTCAGTGCCGATGGCCGTCCGTTCGTTCCTCGACCGCGTGATCCCTCGTGAGAGCTACCGCGCTGTCCGTTCCAGGGGGATGGCGCGCCGGGCCCCGGTCCCTAGCCTTTCAAGCCGCGGAAGACACCGCGGAAACCTGATGGAACTTGATCGGAAGGATCGCGATCGTGGCGTCTACGGAGCACCCGGAAAGTACCCTCCCGCAAGCCGGCCCCGGCACGGACGGCGGCCGGTTGCGCAGGTTCCGGTTCCCCGTCCTGCTGGTCGCGTTGTTCGGTGTGATGGTGGTGACGGGCGGGGTCACCCAACTCGTCTCGTCCGTCCCTCTCCTCGCCCTGCCGGTAGGGGTCGGCCTGGCCGTCGCCGCTGTGGCCTGCTACCACTGGTTGTGCCGGACCGTCGAGCTCCGCTCGGACATCCCCGAGCTGGAGAGGACGGGCCGATGGTCCCAGCTGTGGCGCGGGACGGTGCTCGGCTTCGGCTTGTTCGCCGGGGTGATGGCGCTGATCGCGGTGTTCGGCGGCTGGCAGGAGGTGTCCTGGGGTTCCTTCGGCGGCTTCCTCAGCACCGCGGGCCTGATGGCGAGCGTCGCCGTCGCCGAGGAGCTGCTGTTCCGCGGGGTGGTGTTCCGCATCATGGAGGAACGTACCGGCACGGTGATCGCCCTGGTGGTGTCCATGCTGCTGTTCGGTGCGATCCACCTGGTCAACGCCAAGGCCACCCTCTGGGGCGCGTTCACGATCGCCTTGACGGGCGGGGCCATGCTCGCCGCCGCCTACATCGCCACCCGCTCGCTGTGGCTGCCCATCGGCCTGCACTTCGCCTGGAACTTCACCCAGGCCGGGATCTTCGGTGTCACGATCTCTGGGGCGGACGTGGCGCCCGAGGGCCTGCTGAACGTCACGCTGTCGGGTCCGTCCGCGCTGACCGGCGGCACCTTCGGCCCCGAGGCCAGCCTTTTCGCACTGCTGGTCTGCATGGTGCCCACGATCCTGCTGCTGCGGCGGGCCGCCCGTGCCGGCCAGATCCAGCCCCGCCCGCGCCGCGCCAAGCTCTCCGCCTGACCGGAACGATGCCCGCCGCAGGGGCCGCCGCCGCGTCACCCCTGATCGGCGGGCACCAGTCCCACCCGATAGGCGAGAACGACCGCCTGTACACGGTCCCGCAGGTCGAGTTTCGCCAGGATCCGCGACACATACGTCTTGACGGTCTCGACGCTGATGAACAGTCGTTCGGCGATCTCCGCGTTGGACAGCCCCTCAGCGAGCTGTTCGAGTACTTCCAGCTCCCGCTGGGTCAGTGCCCGTACGACCTCCTGCAGGGCCGTACGGGCGGAGTCGGTGGGGCGCAAGCGCTCGGCGAAGCGGCCGATAAGGGCACGGGTGACGGCTGGCGCCAGCAGGGAGTCACCGCGCGCGATGGTGCGTACGCCGTCCACCAGTTCGTTCGGCCGCGCGTCCTTGAGCAGGAACCCGCTGGCGCCTGCCCTGAGCGCTTCGTAGGCGTACTTGTCGACGTTGAACGTGGTCACCACCAGGACCTTCACCGGATCGGCGACGCCGGGCCCGGCCAGTCGTCTGGTGGCCGCGATGCCGTCCAGGACGGGCATCCGGATGTCCATCACGACCACGTCCGGCAGCAGCCGCCGGGCGGCCTCGAGCGCCGCGCGGCCGTCCGCGGCCTCCCCGACGACCTCCATATCGGGCTGGGCGGAGAAGACCGTGGTGTAGCCGGTGCGCACCAGTTCGTGGTCCTCACAGATGAGCACCCGGATCGGCGTACTGGTCATGCGGTGCTCCTGGACGGGATGAGGGCCCGGACGCTGAACCCGCCCCCGGGCTGCGCGGCGGCGGTCAGCTCACCGTTCAGCATGTGCACGCGCTGGCGCAGCCCGTCCAGCCCTCGTCCTCCGGACGGCGCGGCGGGGCCTTCTGCGGGAGCGGACCCCTCGGTGGTCACTTCGATGTCGATGTGGTCGGCACGGTGGTGGACCGTGACCCTGGTGGGCCGGCCCGTCGCGTGCTTGACGGCGTTCGTGAGGGCCTCCTGAACCACCCGGTACGCGGCCAACTCGACGTCGATGGGCCGGGGCAGGCGCTCGCCATGCTCGGTCAGTTCGACGGGCTGGCCCGACATGCGGACCTGTTCGACCAGGTCGGCGACACTGCCGAGGGACGGGGTACGCTCGGTGAGCGCGGCGTCGCCGGTCGCCTCCAGCACACCGAGCAGGTACCGGAGTTCCGTCAGCGCCTGCCGACCGGTGTCGCCGATGGCGGCCAGCCCCCGCCCTGCGCGTTCCGGCGCGTTGCCGACCAGGAACTGTGCCGCGTCGGCCTGCACCACGATGGCGGTCACGTGATGGGTGACCACGTCGTGCAGCTCACGGGCGATGCGGGCGCGTTCGGCGGCGCCGGCCGCCAGCGCGCCGAGCCGCCGCCGCTCGGCCTCCTCGGCCCGCCATCGGCGCATCCCGGCACCGGCCGCCCAGATCACCACCAGAACCAGGTAGAAGACGAGGAAGTCCGAGATCCGGCTGGGGGACCCCAACCGGTTGAGGACGACCGCCAGAGCGGCGCAGCCGACGCTCACCGCCGCCACGAGCCGGTGGCGGTGCCGGGATTGTTGGGCTCCGGCCGTGTACAGGGCCAGGTAGAAGCCGATGCTGGCGAGCGTCTGCGGATAGCAGAGCGCCTGGTGGACGGCGAAGGCGGTGCCGATGGCGGCGAGGCAGGCCGCCGGGTGACGGCTGCGGAGCGCCAGCGGCGCCGACTGCGCCACGGTCAGCACCACCGCCAAGGCGTCGGCCGGGCGCCTCGGCAGGTCGCCGAGCTGCGCTCCGATGACGGACAGCGTCGGTACGAAGGCCAGCGCGGTAAGGGCCGCCGCGAGCGCGCCGTCCTTGACCGAGTCCGGCCGGGCTCTCCACCAGACCGGCCATGAGCGGACGGTCGGGGGAACGCTCACGATCATCGGTGCAGTCTAACGGCCTGCTGCCCGTACCCGGCCGGCCTCAGGGCCTTCCGCCACCGCGCACGGGCGGCAGGCGCCGCGCCGTCCTATCCGAGTCATCGTGGAAGGAGCCGTACACGGTCCTTCCATCGCGGCACCGCGCCTTCCCACGAGCGGGACAACACTACGCAGGATGGACGGGAGGGCCCGTAACGCTGGTGGTCGGCCCGACCAGGTGATCCTTCGCGGATCGCACGAACTCCGCGACAAGTGGGTTCGTGTCCGCGGTCCGGGCGGCTATGACGATCTGGCAGGGCTCGATCCCGTCGAGGGCCACGGTGGCCAGGTCAGGGCGCAGGGTGAAGCGCCGGTCGCCGGCCGGGACGATGGCGATGGCGGTGCCGTCGGCGATGGCTTCGAGTTTGTCCTCGTAGGTCTCGGCCAAGGTAGGACCCAGCGGGGCCGGTTCGCTGTCCGAGCGGGGTTCGAGCCGCCAGAAAGCGGTCCATTCGACGCCCATGCCGGTACAGCCCACGAGTGGTTCTGCGGCGATGTCGTCGGCCGTGACCGCCTCCTTCCCGGCGAGGGGGTGCGACGCGGGCACGAGCAGGACCCGGGCCTCGGAGTACAGGACCGTCACCTCCAGATCCTCGGCCGGGATCGGCAGCGGCGTGCGGGTGACCAGGACGTCGACCTGTCGCTCCAGCAGCGTGGAGGCGTCCTGTGAGCCGAGGTGACGAGTACGGACGTGGGCGTCGGGGCATCGACGGCGCAGGTCGCGCACGGCGGGTGTGATGACGAGGTCGTCGACGTACCCGATGGTGATCGTGCGTGCCGGCGCCGCGGCCAAGGCGGTCAGGACCGCTTGCTGAGCGCCGTGCAGCAGTTGCTGTGCCTGGGGCAGGAAAGCCGCACCCGCGGCGCTAAGGCGGCTGCCCTGGGTGGTGCGCTCCAGCAGACGCACGCCGAGGGTCTTCTCCAGGCGCTGGATCTGACGGCTCAGGGAAGGCTGGGCAACGCGCAGTTCCTCGGCCGCCCGGGCGAAGTTCAGATGCTCGGCGACGACCGTGAAGTATCGGACCAGCCGTAGGTCCAGATCGGGAGGCATGTCCCCAAACTAGTCCCTCGTTATGCACTTCTTGCATTACGGGGTGCAATGCAGGTCTTGGACGCCTACGCCGCCCTGATGGTGTCATCCCTGCTATGACCATTGTTTTTGTCCACGGCGTCCCGGTGACCTCTGCGGTCTGGACGCCTCTGATCAGCGAGCTGTCCGAGCTCGGGCGGCAGGACGTGGTCCGGCTCTCGCCTCCGGGCTTCGGCGCCGCGCTTCCCGCAGGCTTCGGCGCCACCTTCCTGGACTACCGGGATTGGCTCATTGACGAGCTATCGCGGCTCAGGACCCCGGTGGACCTGGTCGGTCACGACTTCGGCGGCGGTTACGTGCTGGAAGTCGCGATGGCCCGTCCCGACCTGGTGCGCAGTTGGACCAGCGACACCGTTGGCGGGTACGAACCGGACTTCACCTGGCATGAGATCGCAAGGACCTGGCAGACGCCGGGGGAGGGGGAACGCCACATCGAGGAGACCTTCTCAGGAGAGGCCGCGGAACGGACGGCGCGCATGATCGCGTGGGGCATCCCGGAGTCGGCGGCCGGCGAGGTGGCGCTCGGGCAGGGCCCCGAGATGGGCAGAGCCATCCTTTCGCTGTATCGCTCCGTACCCGAGAACACGCTGGCCGAACGCGGGCGCGATCTGCCGGCGGCCGCGGCCCGGCCCGGTCTGGTTCCCGTGGCCACCGACGACCTCACCGCCGGCAGCGTTGCCCTCCGCCACCGCGCCGCCCAGCGCGCCGGCGCCCGTGCCGTCGACCTCGACGCGCTCGGTCACTGGTGGATGCTTCAGGACCCGGCCCGGACCGCCCGCATGTTGTCGGACTTCTGGGACAGCCGGTGAAGAGGCACATCCGGAAGCCATCGATCCCGAACACCGCGCGACACGATCACGGAAAGACCGCCATCACCTCATGACCACGCACATCCCCGATCAGACCGGCCGGACCGTCATCATCACCGGTGGCAGCAGCGGCATCGGCAAGGCCACCGCTGCCGCACTGGCCGCGAAGGGCGCACGGGTCATCCTGGCCGCGCGCGACCAGACCCGCGGCCGCGCGGCCGCCGCCGAGATAGGCGGCCGCACCGAGTCACGCCCGCTCGACCTCGGGTCGCTGGCCTCCGTGCACGAGTTCGCCCGCGCGGTGGACGGCCCCATCGACTATCTGATCAACAACGCCGGTTCCATGACCCACACCCTGCAGCACACCACCGACGGCTTCGAGAGCCAGCTCGGCATCAACCATCTCGGGCACTTCGCCTTGACGAATCTGCTCCTGAGCCAGATCACCAGGCGGGTGGTCACCGTGTCCTCCACCAATTACCGCGGCGCGCACATCGACTTCGAGGACCTGCAGTGGCAGCGACGGCCCTACCGGCCGTTCGGCGCCTACGGACAGACCAAGCTGGCCAACCTGCTGTTCACCCGAGAACTGCAGCGCCGCCTGAACAGGGCCGGCTCACCGGTCCTGGCCACGGCAGCGCATCCCGGCTGGGCCGCCACCGGTTTCACCATGACCACCGGCCGGCGGATCCTTGACCGCACCCTCGCCCTGGGAACGCGGCTACTGGCCCAAAGCCCCGAAGGCGGGGCCCGACCGACCCTGCTGGCCACCGTCGGCGACGTCCCCGGCGCCAGCTTCTCCGGCCCCAGCCGGTTCGGGATACGCGGCCCCGCCGCCCTCGAGGAACTGTCCGGCGAAGCACTCAACGATGACGCCGCGCAAAAGCTCTGGGAGGTTTCCGAACTCCTCACTCGTCTCAAGTTTCCCCTGCCCACCGCCTGAGCGGCCGGTCCGACCCGGCTGAGCAGTGGAGCTCACGCGCTCCGTCTTGGCCGCCGGCCAGGTTCTCCGCAGCCGTGATGGCCCACTGCAAGACCGCCAGCATGTTCCGGTGGCGTCCAGGACGCGGCGGATGGTCTTGGGCGCGACGTGGTGCTGGCGGGCCAGGGTCTTGCCGGAGGCCGCGGCGGATCAGAACCGGGCGCAGGGCCAGGATGTCGGCGACCGAGCGGAACAGGCGGGCGGCGTCGGCGAAGCGGCTGGTGTCGCCGACCGCGGCCTCGTGCAGCAGCTTGGTGAATCCCGTCCGGTCCAGGGAGAGCCGGCGGCTGGAGGTGGCGGGGTCGTCGTAGACGGGGGCGCCGGCGGCGATCAGCGCGGCCAGGGCGTGCCGCTGGCGGGCGTCGGTCTGCTTGTCGGTGGAGTGCCGCAGGTAGACGCGGTCGGCCATGTCCGATCAGGTTCCTTCCCGCAGGTGGCCCAGGAGGTGCCCGGCGGGCTCTGATGGCCACTCAGGGGGCGAAAGGGAGGGGTGGAAGTAGGGATCGGATCTGATTGGATCGGCGGCCCGTTCGGGCAGGTGGCGCAGGGGGAGCTGATGGGATCGAGCGAGGGGCGGAGTCGGTCGATTCCGCCCCCGGTGGTCAGCGTGGCCGGTCCATCGTGCACACGATCCAGCGGCCGCTCACGGTGGCCTGGACCCCGACCCGGATCGGGGTACGCAGCGAGAATCGCTCGCCGAGCAGGCCCTCGATGTGTTCCAGGGCCTCATCGGGCGGCAGCGGGTCCTGGGTCGGGGTGCGACCGGCGTCTGGTCCTTGCCTTTCAGCCGGATCGCATAAGCGATGTCCTCGCCGAATTCCACACCAGGTCTCAGTGGGTATCGGCGAGGTCGGGGGCGCTGTCGGTGGGCCGGGAGGGCTTGCGTCGCCACCAGTTCATGCCCCGTTAAGGCGCTCAATATCTGCGACCTGTCGTCTCGTGATCAACGAGCGGATGATGACGACGGGGATCTCGGCTGGTCACCGATGGCCGATCAAGCCTGCATGATGCCGAACTGGCCGGCCGCCGCGTAGCCGCCGTAACTCTCCCCTCCGCCAGGGTTGCAGATCGCGGATGTGAACTGGTAGCCGAAACCAGCGCTCGGCGTGGTGATCGAGATCCTGGGAAACCGGAGGAAGGGCATCCATGTCTGCACCGTGAATGGCGGGATCTTGCCCTGCGGATTGTTCAGATCCGTCACCTGGAAGTTGAAGGTGAACGTCTTGGTGTCAGACACCCCCAGGTTTACCACCGTTCTCTGGTAGGGGGCGACCTTCACATCGATCTGGGCTTCCGAGCAGGCCAACTCAAGCATGTTCGGCGTCAGGTTGGCGAAGGTGAGACTGCTGAGGCCCGTGTCGGCCGCGGGGAATCCCCAACCGGCGGAGGACAGAAAGAAATCATCCTGCCTGACGCCGTTACCCCAGATGTCGTTCTGCATCGTCCATTCGTCCGGGTACTCCTCATAGTTCTCGTTGCTCGCGATCCAGTAGTTCATCCCGCCCGACTGCCATTTCGCGGAGTCGGGGCAGCCGTCGGGGAAGTAATCAGTCGGCGTTGAGTAGATCTGATATCTCGCGGGCAGGAGCATCTGCATCACGGAGATCATGTAACCCCTGCGTGCGGCGTCGACGAGCTGCGCTGTCGTGTTCGGGTCCCAGTACAGCGAGTCGCCCCCTTTCTGAGGGCGCGTCAGCTGATACACGCTCTGCAGTTTCCCCCAGTCCTGCAGAATCGTGATCTCCATGTTGCCCATGGAGATCAACAGCGCGTCGAAGGTGTCACTGAGCTGTCCCCAAAGTTCGGAGACCGCCACCTGGAACGGGTCGGGCGAGATGCTCCCGGCACCGGATTCCGCGGCCAGAGCGATGTTGATGCCCGCCTCCATCAGATTTCCCAGGACCGGGCCCGCACCCGGCGCGGCTTCCAACGCGGTGTAGGCGAGGCCTTCGAACACGGAGAGTACGATTCCGCCAACGTTCGGCGGATTCTCACCCTGGGTGAGCGCCGCGTCGGCGATGGCCTTATTGAGTAGCGCGCCGTTGTCCACGAACAGGGCGAGGTGAAAGGACTGGTAGTTCTCGAACAGGTTGCGCGTGGTGTTGGCGTACCTGATCTCGAGAAGCAGTTGATCGCGTACTGTGTCCCAATCCTCCTGTGTGACGCCACTCGGTGCCTGGGGCCAGAACGCGATCTGGCTGCCGTAGTCAGAGAGGGTGGTTTCGAGGTTGTAGTACTCGGCGCGCAGCGACGTGATCTGCAATTTTGCGAGAAGGGCTTCGTAGGCGTTGGCCTGTCCGCCCGTGAATTCCTGGAACGGGGTCTGCGGCTGCGCCATGATCTCATTCAGCGACGAGGACGGCGCGGTGTACCTGGCCGTGCCCGGGTAGCTGACGCCCCCTTCGACCAGGATGGGGTCGCCATCCTGCAAGATGGTGGAGCCTCCGGTGTTCGCGGAGGGGATCACGGCGCCCGCCGGCTCGCTGAAGATGATCTGCCCGCCCGACGGGTAGGAGAGGAACTCCCAGGTCTGCTCCTCCGGAACGGGGTATTGCTGTGTGTCCACGGTCAGGTGGTAGGGCCCGATTCCGCCGACGGGTTTGCCTACCGTGAGCACGAGATTGTTCCCCTGCGCGCTCAGGATCCGCCCGTCCGCCGTGATCTGCCACAGTTCGTTGCGGCCACCGGAACCCGGCCAGACGATCACCTGGGTCCCGGGAGCCTCGGAGCCGCCCTGGACGTCCAGCAGACACGCGTTCCCGTCGGCATCCTGAAGCGCGCTCTGAAAACGGACCCACTTGGTCGTCTTCGGCGGCGACGGCGGCGCAACAAGGGACCACTGCTGATTGGCGCTACCACGGGCCGCGAGTACGACTCCGTAGTGAGAGAGGCGAGGCGTGAGCACATCACCGTTCTCCTGGCTCTCGATATATCCGTCCTCGGTCACACTCCAAAGCTGGAGCGGATACCCGGAGTCCCCAGCAGACTGCGTCACCAGCTGCCCTTTCGCAGAATCATAGGCGAGCACACACCCGTTCAACTGACTGAGAATATGGCCATCGGCCGTCATGCTCCACAGCTGACTCTGTGCGTCAGTGATCTCCTGTAACCAGAGAACGACAGGAGTGCCAGGATCTTTATCGGCACCCTGGACCGCGAGCACATATGTCTTGCTCGAGTCGTCCGTCCACGAACTGGTGATGTAAAAAACCGGCGGAGTCGCGTTTGCCATGATTCCTCTCTCGGCACTTGACGAAATCCATAACTATGTGACGATGCCCTCCCACCGCCTCACCACCACGCCGCAGCCGCGATCTTGACCGGTAACCGGGGCTTCTTTGGCCCCCGAAGACACAGGAGATCCGGAGGCCAGGTGTCGGTTCGTGCGCGAGCCGGTCTTCGTCATCCGGCGCACGGGGTCCACTGAAGTGCGAGCGAGATCGCTCTTGGTCGTGAAGGCGCCTCAGCTCGTTCCCCGGTCCCGGCGTCGGCGGGCAGCGTTGCTCTCGATGTCGGCGATCTCGTCGTCCAGCAGCGCGACAGCCGGGTGGTTTCGGCGCAGGCGTGGCTGAGGCGGCGGCGCACGGCCTCACTGGACACGGTGCTTGAGCCGCATCCGCCCGGCCCTGGACGGGCCGTCTCTTGTCGATCTCGGCGTTATTGGGAGGCGGGCGTCTGGCCGGTCTGCGCCTGGCCGCCGGGCGGTAGGCGCTTGGCCATGTCCAGCCGCACCTCGCCGTAGGGCTGGACGTGCTGCCAGAACAAGGGCGTCAGGCCGCGCCGGTCGGTGGGCTTGAGTAGTTTGGCCCACTCGGGGTCGGCCAGGACGTCTTGCAGTATCAGGGTGTTGATGTAGACGAGTGCGGCCTGCAGTATGCGCAGGCGCACACGGTCAGCTCCAACTCCTCGCGCCGGCTGGTGGCGATGTCGCCGCCCTTGCCGTAGAGGATGACGCTGTTGGTTCCGTTGGATGCCTCCACCACGTTCAGCCCTTCCTGGATCTCGCACTGGAGTTCGCGCAGGCGCAGGTAGCGGGCGACGAAGATGGTCTTCTGCGCGCGGCCGACCTCCAGCATGGCCTGGTAGACCGGGTGGGAGGCGGACTCGGTGGAGCGGATCGGCCGGGTCATCGCCGGTGTCAGCTGCGGGTACCGGTCGCTTTCACCGGCCTCGACGCGGTAGAGCTTGACCTTGTTGATCTGCTTGATTCGCGGCAGCAGGTCGAACCCAGCAGCCGGGTCACGCCGAAGCCGATCTCGGTCCGGCCGTGGGAGTCGACGTAGTTGCCCTCGACCTTCATGGCGGCGCCGCGCCAGGTAGAGGTGTTCTCGCGGGTGAGGCGGCGGGGCGTGGTCGTCCATATCGCCCGGCGACTGTCGGCGGTGTCGGCCTTGACCCGACTGACCACCACCTTGATCAGCCGGTCAGCCGTCTACGGACCCTGCCCCCCTTCGGGGCGCTCGTCGCCGCACGGACGGGACGTGCGCGGGCTGCTGGTCGAGGGCGGGGCGACGGCAGCGGCGGAGTTCGTCGCGGCCAGGCTGGTCGACCGGGTCGTGGCCTATCCTGCACCCACCCTGCTGGACGCGGGCCGCGAGGTGCTCGCCCCGGTCAGGGTGACGGACATCGGCGAGGCGGCCCGGCTGCGGATCGACTCGGTCGCTTGGTCGGCGACGACGTCCGATTGGAGATGCGCCTGCGCAGTGGGCGCGGCCGTCACCCTTCCGGAGGGGTGCTCCCTGGCCTGCCTGGTGCCGCCGGGCGACCAGAAGGCGGTGACGCGGACCCTGCCCGGGGCGATCACATGCTCGTCCTGGCCGATCTGGGGGAGCGGAACGTGCAGACCGGCCTGGCGGCACAGGAGTGGCGGATCGTGGTGAGCACGGCCGAGGGCGGGACGGGCGAGACGGCCCGTTCGTCACTCGACCTGCGGCCCCGTGAGGGCCTGGAGCGAAGGGGCTGATGCATTGACGAGCCGACGGCTGCGGGAACGGGCACTCGGCGGCAGGGTGCTGACGGGTCTCGCCCTGTCGCAACTGCTGGTGGCGCTCGACTTCTCCATCATCTACGTGGCGCTGCCCACGATCGGCGACTCGTTGTCGTTCGACGCCGTCACCCTGCAATGGGTGGTGAGCGCCTACGGGATCTTCTTCGCCGGGTTCCTGCTGCTGGGCGGGCGGCTGGTGGACGTGTTCGGGGCCGGACGGGTGTTCCTCGGCGCGCACGCGCTGTTCATCGGCGCCTCGGTCGCGGCCGGGTTCGCCCCGGACGCCGACGTGCTCATCGGCTGCCGCGCCCTCCAGGGCGTGGGGGCCGCACTGCTGAGCCCCGCGACGCTCGGTCTGCTGCACGCCCGCTACGAGCCGGGCCCGGCGCGCGACCGGGCACTGGCGGTGTGGGGGACGACCGGCGCGGCCGGGCTGGCGCTGGGAGTGGTGACCGGCGGCGTACTGCTGGCCTTCACCTCCTGGCCCTGGATCTTCTGGATCAACCTGCCGGTCGGATCGTTGTGCCTGTTCGCCGTCGGCCGCGGCGCGCTGCGGGGGCGCCCGGCCCGCGCCGGACGGCGCGTCGGCCTGCCCGGCGCCGTCCTGGCCACCGCCGCCGTCAGCGCCCTGTGCCTGGGCTTCACCGAACTGGCGCTGCCGAACCCGCGGGGACCGTTGATCGCCGGCACGCTGGCCGGTGCGGCGGCGGCCGCCGTGCTGTTCGGATTCCTCCAGGCCCGCCGCCCGGACCCGCTGGTGCCGCGCATCCTGCTGCGCACCGCGAGCCTGCGCATCGCGTGCGCGGTCTCGGTGTGCTTCATGGCGGGCATGGGCGCGGAGTTCTACCTGGTGACGCTGTTCCTCCAGCGGCGGTTGGCGATGGACACCCTCGCCTCCGGCATTGGTTTCCTGCCGCTCGCGCTGGCGGTCACGGCGGGCAACGCGATGGCGGGGCGACTGGCCGGTCCGTGGGGGCACCGGCGGCTGCTGACGACGGCGTTCGCGATGGGCGCGGCCGGGCTGCTGCTGCTGGCCCTGGGCACCGGGCTCGGCACCGGCACGCACGTGTACTGGCTGGGAGTGCTGCCCGGCCTGCTGGTCAGCGGCCTGGGCCAAGGCATGGCCTTCACCGGCATGTTCATCACCGGCACCCGCGGCCTGCCGCCCGAGTCCGACGGCACCGGCAGCGCCCTGATCACCGCAACGCAGTACACCGGCGGCGCCGTGGGCCTGGCACTGCTGGTGTGGATCCACGGCCGTGAACCGGACGCCGGGGGCCTCGGCTTGGCCTATCTCGCCACGGTGGTCGTCACGCTGCTGGCGCTTCCGGTCATCGCGCTGCTGCGCCCCGCCCGCCGCGCCGCGCCGTCCGACACGGCCGGGGCTCGGAACTCCCTGCCCGCAGGGGACGAGCGGTGAGCCGCCCGACGCTGACCCGCTGAACCACCGACGCCGAGGCCGTCGGCCGCCTGGACCGCCGCTTCGGGATCACCGCGCGCGGCTCGTCGCTGCGGGCCGTCGACCTTCATGGCGATGTCCTACATCGTCGTGGTGAACGCGGCGATCCTCGCCCAGGGCGACTTCCCGTGGCGGTCGGCGTTCCTGACGACCGCGCTGGTCGCCGGGGTGGCCACGGTCGCGGTGGGGGTGTAGGCGCGGCTGCCGTACCGTGCAACACGTTTTCAACGCGTTCGATGATCTTGCTGGGAATCGGACGATTCTCAACGGTCGAGGTCGGCGGGGCGGCTGGGGCGGGCCGCGGGTTCGGACATTCAGCAAGACCGCCGTCGTCGTCACCGCGAAGTCCGCCAAGGGCAAGGTCTTCGGCCTCGCCACCGCCGGCGTCCGTCTCGCTTGACCTCTTGGGCGTCAGTCCGGCAGCCAGTGCAACTCGTGCGCCAAGGTTTTGGCTACGGCACGGATGCGGCGGTGCAGTGGCGACTGCTCGCGTGGGAGGACCAGGTGGATCGTCAGGCTGGGCGCGCCCCGCAGCGGTCGCCAGGTGAGACCGGCCGGTTGTGCCGTGACCGCGGCTTCTCCGGCCGGGGCGAGGGTGACCCCGTCGCACAGGTCGCGCTGGGACATGTCGAAAGAGACTGCGGGCGTGTGGAATCGGGGGCGTGGCCGGGTGTCTTGGAACAGTGCGGACAGCTGATCGTGGACCACGGGGTTGGCCGCACGGTCCGGGAGTCGCAGCGGATACGCGGCCGCGTCGGCGATCTCGATCTCCGGGTGTTCGGCCAGCGGATGGTGCTGCGCCAGTTGGACCCCGACGCGCTCACGCCGCAGCAGGACCCGGCGCACGCCACGCCCCGGCTGTTCACCGCGGGTGATCCCGGCATCGATGCGGCCGTCGGCGACCGCGGGGGAGATCTCCGGTGTCGCCATCGGGACCGCGCCGACCTGGAGTCCCGGGCTGCTGCGGAGGAGCCTGTCCACCAGGGCCGGTGCCGTCTCGGCCCCGGCGCTGAGGCTGTATCCGATGCGCAGCGTGCCCAGTTCACCGGCCGCCGCGCTCCGCGCGGTGTCCCATGCCCGGTCCAGAGCCGCCAGCGCGGGCGGCGCGGACTCGGCCAAAGCCGCACCGGCCGTGGTCAAGACGACGCTACGCGTGTTGCGGACCAAAAGGGCCGTACCGAGTTCCGCCTCCAGTCGGCGCATCCGGGCGCTGAGCGCGGGCTGTGCGATACCGATCCGTGCGGCCGCGCGGGTGAAGTTCAACTCCTGCGCCAGTACCAGGAAGTAACGGAGGCTCACCGTGTCCGGCGCCACGTGCCCTCCCCGCCGATTTATAACGATTCGTTCTGAGTCTATCCCGACTCGGTCTTTCCCTCGATCGCACATCACGTCCTAACCTGCGCATATGACGGTTCAACCGGCCGCAGTAACCGGTCGGCGGGATCGATCGATCTGAGGGTCGATTCGCAGTCGAACGTGTCCGGCCGAGCACAGGAGGTTTCCATGGCCAAGGGCTACTGGGTCAGTGTCTACCCCGCCATTTCCGACGCCGGTGGGCTGGCTGCCTACGACCAACTGGCCGGTCCGGCTGTCCAGGCTGGGGGCGGGCGCAACCTGGCCCTGCTCCCGTCCCGTGGCGGTCGAGTCGTCGCCCACGAGGCCGGAACCGCGCAACGCGTCGTTCTGATCGAGTTCGACAGTTTTGAACAGGCCGTCGCGGCATACGAGAGCGAGGCGTACCAGAAGGCCCTGGGCGCCCTCCCCGACGGCTTCGAGCGCGACTTCCGCATCATCGAAGGCATCGACTGACCGGCGGGCCCAGCCATCGCTGAGCATCCGTCACCTGATACGTCAGCGGGACGCGGTGCCGGAATGCTCACCATCATGCTGCGCTTGTTGCCGGCGTCCGTACGGGAGCCTGCACGGCCAGCCTTGCCGGCTCCGTGCGAAGGCCACGTGAACGGGGCCCGTCCACTCTGCACAGTGGCCCGATTCGCTCCGTACGAAGACCCGTACGCGTGGCCGGTACGGCGGCTTGTAGCGGGCCGCAGCGTTGCGGCAGTACTGCGGAGTGAGCTGGGGCGATTTGACCAATGACTCCTCAAGAGCTCTATGCGGGCGAGGAGCGAGCCGTACCGGGTGCGGATCGGCGGCAGCCTGGACAGGTCTGCGTGTCGCGCCGTCAATCGCTGAAGCGGCGTCACACTGAGGCAGCCCAGCTCGGGAACCCATACCGCGGCCGCACGCACATGGATGCGCCAGTTCGTTTTTCGCACTATGTCTGGATTTCGAGACATAGTCGCTGCATGGTCACGGGCGATTTCATACTGTTCCGGTGCTGAGCGTTCTCTATGGGCAAGGCGATCCTTTGGCAGGGGCGGCAGCTCTGGTGCCGTCCGGTATCGGAGCGCGGCGCCACGGTGAGCTCGGGGCGAGTGCCGGCCGGCGACTCGATGACGAGTCTGCGGATGCGGACGGCAGCGGCGTTCACCGCCGTGGCGTTGCTGGCGTCGGTCCTGGCCTCCGGCGTTGGGTACGTGCTGGTGCGCGATGCGATGCTGGAACGCACCCAGGGCGCCGTGGCGTGCCAGGTCCGGCAGACCGTCGAACGACTGGTGCCCGGTGGGCGGCTGCGGCGTCCAGCCGACCGGCACCACCAGGGTCGGGGCTCTGCCCACCGGGCAGGGCCCGGTCGTCAACAACACCGTCTACTTCATCAAGGGCGGCCGGCTGGCACCAGTGGTCCGGCCCGGGGCGCCCGGGGCTCCGCTGATGCCGCTGTGGCAACTCGGGTACGGCGTCACCCACGACGAACGCCAAGCGGGCCTGGACAGCACATTGCCCGGTGTCGGGATCGTCGCCGGGCCGCCCGATCGGAGCGGGCGGGCAGGGTCTGGTAGTCGCGGGCCAGGCGGCGGTGCAACATCAACCAGCCGGAGTCGCGTTCCACCATCCATCTCCTTGGCAGGGGACAAGTCCCCTGGTGGTGGAGGCGCGACGAAGGGTCTCCAGGTCGATGCCCAAGGTGGCGATGTCGGCCCATGCCTTGGTGATCGTCGGATGCTCCAGCCCCGGGCCCGGTCCTCTTCCGCGAAGTGCTCTTCCTCGCCCGAACAGGTCGGCTCGCGGCCGCCTGTGCCGCAATGAGCTACCCACGAACAGCGGTGAGCTGTTCGTGGCACGGCCGGTGCGTTCCTCAGTCACGGTGGCTTCTGCCGTACGGGCTCGACCCCGTGCGTCACCACGGGCTGAAACCAGATCATCGATCCGCTCCTCGGCTGCGGCACGGACATCAGCAAGCCGCCGATCGGCTGCCTGGCCGGTGTCGGCGAGCTGCTGGGCCGCGGGAGCAGCCGGAATACGCCAGGAAGGGATCACCGGGGCACGCTGCAGCTGGTTGGAGTGGGGACGCAAGGACGCCCGAGCGTTCGGCTCGGGCGTCGTGGGGTGCGGTGGTGCTGGAGTCGGCCGGCGAGCGGCGGCTAGGGCGTTGCCCCCGTCAAACGTTCGCGG
Source organism: Spirillospora sp. CA-253888 (assembly GCA_050936435.1). Taxonomy (GTDB): domain Bacteria; phylum Actinomycetota; class Actinomycetes; order Streptosporangiales; family Streptosporangiaceae; genus Spirillospora. Next base: position 567,900 of record JBNJMT010000002.1, on the reverse strand, counting down.
ACAAGCAGTCCTGGTCTGCGGCTTGGGTCAGGTGCTCGGCCTGGCGGTCGGGCGTTCACCATCGCTCCCAGTGCAGGACCTGGTCGCGTGGGATGCGGGGCGCGGGTTTGAAGTCGGTGCCGATCGTGTAGGCGAGCGGGATGAACGCGGCGAGCATGACCTCGTTGTAGGGGACGCCCAGTGTGGCGGCGAGTTCGTGTTCGAGGGGTCCTTGGGCAGTGGTCCATGTGGTGCCGAGGCCGCGGGCGCGGGCGGCGAGCATGAAGCTCCAGGTCGCGGGCAGGATGGATCCCCACGTGCCGGATTGGACGGCGGCCGAGGCGTGGTCGGTGCGTCCTTCGATGGCGGGGATGACGAACGCCGGGACGCGGTGGATGTTGTCGGTCAGGTGCCGCAGCCCGTCGAACACGCCCTGGGTGGAGCGCGGAGCATGGTTCATGCGGCGGATGTCGTGTTCGTTCAGTGGTTGCCCCTCCGCGGCGGCCAGCGCGCGGCGGAAGACGTCGCCCACCTTGCGGCGCAGGCGCGGTTCGGTGACCACGATGAAGTGCCAGCGTTGGCGGTTGCGTCCGGTGGGCGCCTGGGTGGCCAGGTCGATGCATTCTTCGATGAGCCGGCGCGGGACGGGCCGGTCGAGGTCGAGCCGCTTGCGGACGGCTCGGGTGGTGGACAGAAGTTCGTCGGGGGTCAGGTCGAGGGTCATCGTGGTCCTCAGGCTCGGGTGGAGGTCGGTGCGGTGCGCGTCGGCTCGGGTGCCGCGGGTTCGGCACGAACGCGCAGGCCGAGATAGGCGATGAACGCGCCGAGCAGCGAGAAGGCCCCGGCGGTCAGGAACGCCGCGCGGTAGCCGTCCGGCGGGGACGCCGGGACGGCCATCACGGCCGCCAGCACCGCTACGCCGATGCCGGCCCCGACCTGGACGGCGGAGGTGACCAGGCCGGAGGCCAGGCCCTGGTGGTCGTCGGGCAAGCTCCCGACGGCGGCGATGTTGAGGCTGGGGAACGACAGGCCGTTGCCCACCCCGTGCACGATGAGCGCGGGCAGCAGCACGGTCGCATAGTCACCGGACGCGCCCGCCCGCAGGAACAGCAGGATCCCGGCGCCCTGGACGAGCAGCCCCAGCGCGGCGGTGCGCCGCAGGCCCCAGCGCCCGATCAGCCGTCCGGCCAGGTTGGCGGTCACGACGATGGCCAACCCCATCGGGACGATTCCCAGCCCGGTGGCCAGCGCCGAGTACCCCAGCACGCTCTGCAGGTAGAGGACGGCCACGAACTGCCAGCCGATCGTCGCGCACGCCCAGGCGAGCGCCGCCAGGTTCGCGGAGGTGAGCCGTCTGGAACGGAACACGCCCAGCGGGACGAGCGGATCCCGCCGGCGCCGCTCGATCGCCACGAACCCGCCGAGCAGCAGGAGCGCCGCCACACCGGCGAGCCAGTTCGTTTCGGTGAGCGCGTAGACCAGCAGCAGGACGCCGCCGGTGACGGTGCCGGCGCCTGCCGCGTCGAATCCGGTGCGCGGGCCGTCGGTGCGTCCGGCCGGGATCACCCTGGGTGCGACGGCCAGCACGAGCAGCGCGACGGGCACCGGCAGGAAGAACACCAGCCGCCAGTTCACCTCGGTGAGCAGCCCGGAGGCGATCAGCCCAGCGCTGTAGCCGGTGGCCCCGGCCAGCGCGTACACCCCGAGCGCCCGGTTGCGGCGCGGCCCCTCGGCGAACGTCGTGGTGATCAGCGACAGTGCCGCCGGGGCGGTCAGCGCGGCCGCGACGCCCTTCACCACGCGGGTGGCGACCAGGAGCCAGCCGTCGGAGAGCAGGCCGCCCGCCAGGCTCGCCGCCGCGAACACCGCCAGCGACGCCAGGAACATCCGGCGCCGTCCGAACAGGTCGGCCAGCCTCCCACCGAGTAGCAGGAACCCGCCGTAGGCGACCGCGTAGCCGGACATCAGCCATTGCAGCGTGCTGTCGGGCAGTGCCAGATCGGCGCCGATGGCCGGCAGCGCCACGCCCATCAGTGACAGGTCCATCGAGTCCAGGAACACCGCTGCGCACAACAGGATCAGGGCCGCCGTCGCCCGGCGGTCGGAACGCATCACCACGACACTCCATCTTTGAACAGATTATCTGTGGACAGACGATCGAGACCGTATGACCGTCAATGATCTGCTGTCAAACAATCGCCCGTCAGATGGTTCTGATAGTCTCTGAGAGCCGACAGAGCAGGAGACCCATGCCGTCCAAGACCGCCCGTCCGGCGTACTTTCCGGCACTCGTGGCCGAACGCCTGGACATCGCGATGTGCCGCGCCTCGGCGTACGTGGCCCGCGCCGCCGACACCCACGCCACCCGGCACGGCCTCGGCGTCGGCCAGCACCTGGTGCTGAAGATGCTCGACACCGTCGGCCCTTGCTCCCAGCAGGTGCTCAGCGAGGAACTGCGGATCGACCGCAGTGTCATGGTGAACGTGTGCGACGACCTGGAGCAGTCCGGATTCGTCCGCCGCGAACGCAACCCTGACGATCGCCGCTCTTACGCCGTCACCATCACCGACGAGGGCCGCGAACGCCTCGCCGAGGCCGAGAGCACCGTCTCCTCCTACCTGGAAGAAACATTCGCCCCTCTCACCACCGGCGAACGCGCCCAGCTCACTGCCCTGGTCTGCAAGCTCATGCAGCTCTGATCCCGGGGCTGGCGCGAACTAGGGCCTGTTCGTAGTCCTGATCAGGGTTGCTGGTCACGATCGGGTGACTTGCTGTTGCCGGAGGGTGAGCACGCGGTACCTCCATTGCATGACGCGCGGTGATGTGACCGATGCCGAATGGGAACTGATCGAGCCGTACCTTCCGTTGGGTGCCTCCGGGCCCATCCCTGACCTGCGCAATCAGTTCAACGCAGTGATGTGGAGGTTCCGGACCGGCAGCCCGTGGCGGGACGTGCCCGACGCCTACGGCAACTGGTCGACGATCTATGACCGGTTCCACCTCTGGGCGCGCCGGGGAGTTTTCGAGAACCTGATGAACGGGGTGATCGGTGAGGCCGCGGCCCGCGGCGAGGTCGACCTGGACCTGGTCAGCGTGGACTCCACGGTGTCTCGCGCGCATCACCACGCCGCCGGGATGGTGGTGGCGCCGGAACGGCTGGAGGAACTGCAGCGGGCGGTGGCCGCGGAAAAGGGGCTGCGCCACAAGGACAAACCGGACCGGTGAACCGGCAGCCCGACGACCGGTCCGCCCCGGAGCGGGAGCAGCGCCGCCAGATGAGCCGACGCCGCAAGGCCCGGCTGAAAGCCGCTGAGCTGGGCCGGTCGCGGGGCGGGCTGACCAGCAAGATCCACCTGTCGGCCGACCGCCGCTGCCGTCCGCTGTCGCTGGTCCTGTCTCCTGGACAGGCCGCCGACAGCCCCCGCTTCATTCCCGTCATGGACAAGATCAAGGTGCGCGGGCCGGTCGGCCGTCCTCGCACCCGGCCTCGTGCCGCCGCCGGCGACAAGGCCTACTCCTCCCGCGCCAATCGTGCCTACCTGCGCAGACGCCACATCAAGGCGGTGATCCCGGAGAAGGCCGACCAGGCCGCCAACCGCAAGAAGAAGGGACGCTCGGGCGGCCGCCCGGTCAGCCACGACACCGAGCTCTACAAAGAGCGCAACACCGTCGAACGCTGCATCAACAAGTTCAAGGAATGGAGAGGGATCGCCACCCGCTACGACAAGACGCCCGACAGTTACCTCGCAGGACTCCACCTGCGCGGATGCATCATCTGGCTACGCAGCCTGCCAGCCCTCCCATGATCTGAACTACGAACAGGCCCTAGTTCCGACCGCAGCGCGCGGGTTCTCATCGAGAGTCAGCGTGCGTCGGCGGCTGTTCGCAGGAGACGCTTCGGCGCTTTCCTTTCGCCTCAGCGCGCCCACATGTCCATGTGTTGAGAGACAACGTCCAGCCCCGGCGGTGCGTCCCACTAACGGTTGATGTAACCGGCTGCACGCGGTTCGCGACGGACCGCGAACGGTTTCGATGCGGGCGGAGGAACGCGCCGATGGGCGAAGTGCTGATCGGGATCTTCATCGTGGTAGGCGTGCTGGGTGTGCTGTTCAGCGTGGCCGACATGGAGGAGCTGGGCATTCCGATGTTCCTCATCGGGGCCGTCGGGTTCCTGTGCGTGTTCGGCTACCAGGTCGCCCGCAGCGACGACGAGCCCCAGCAGGCGGCGCGGTCGGGCCCGCGCATCCCCACCGGTTACGGCGGAACCTGGAGCGGCAAGGTCCGCGCCCCCGACCAAGCGCCCAAAGACGGCGCCCCAAGGCCGGCCGCGGTCACTCTGGAGGCGGGCGGGACGGCGGTGTACCGCGGCGAGTGCCAGTACGCCCTCACGCTGTCCGGTAAGCAGGAGTCCGGCGGATGGCTGCACTTCACCGCCAAGCAGATCAGCGAAGACGACGCCCGTGTGCCGTGCGGCGAGTTGGCCGCCGGTGACCTGTACCTGAGGGTCAAGGGCGGCACGCTGGAGCACCGAACGATCTACAGCAGCCCGGAAGTGGGCCTGTCGGGGACCTTGAAGAAGAAGCGGACCTGACCCGCTGGGGGGCAGCCGGAGTACGCCAGAAACGCGGGGCTGCCCTGACCGAACAGAAGCGTGGCCCTGTCCGGTGCTCCTGGTGGCGTCTGCGCAGCTCATCGACTGAGCCGCACGGACGCTACGTTATCGCCAGTCAGGCCTCCGCAGGCCCCAGCACCACGACTCGCCACTTAACTGGGCCCTCGCCACCTGACTGAACCCTCGCCATTTGCGCTGGTCAAGGACACACAGCATGCAGAACCGCAGCGCGCCCTACCCCGCACTTCACACAAGTGGCATTGTGTGATCTTCTCTGACGAGCTCATAGTCGCTATCTGTTCCGATCAGTTCGGACCGGATACGGATCGGATACGGCTCTGTTATGGTTCTGCGCATGAGCGAGCCCGAGCACCCTGCCGAAACTCCCGATTCCGGCCAGCCCGGCGCACCCGCCGGGGAGGAGTGGACTCCACGTGGCCCGGCGCCGGTGCGCGGGTTCGTTGAGCCGGCCGACGCCGAGCGTCGCGCGGCCGCCACCCGCGACGCCGGCGGTCGCCCCTGCCGGTACTGCGGCGGAGCGCTGCCGCCGGGCAAGCGCGCTGATGCTCGTGACTGCAGCGACGACCACCGCAACCGCTTCAACCGCGAGCGCCGCACTGCCCCGGCCGCTCGCGAGGCGGGGGAGCGGCGGCTGGAACAGGCAGCCGCAGCGCTCGGTCCGTTGACCGCTCAGCTGGCCGAGCTCACCGGCGGGCTGCGCGCCGACCTGGAGGGCGCGGTCGCCGAAGCGCTGGCCGAGGCCGCGGCCGCCCGCGCCGACGCCGCAGTCGCGCGCCGTGCCCAAGACCAGGCCGAAGCCGCGGCCGAGCTGGCCGCGCGCCGCGCCGCCGCCGCGGCCGACGCCCAGACCGCCGCCGAACAAGCCCAGCGCCGCGCCGAGCGCGCGGCTGACCGCAAAGTCGCCGAGGCCGAAGAGAACGCCAAGGAAGCCTGGACCGCCGCCGGCCGTCACCAGCAGGCCCGCCAAGCCGCCGAGGCCCAGGCCGCCGCCGCAACCGAACTGAACGAGCTCGCCCAGGCCGCGCACGCCGTGATCGCCGAACAGCTGAGCGCCGTCCACCAGGAACGGGACGCGGCGCGCGCAGAACTGGCGGCACTGACCGAACGCCACCACCAGGCTCTGGCCCAAGCCGGCACTGACCGGCAGCGCCTGGAGGATGAGCTGCGCCGGATCCGCGCCGAAGTCGAGCAGGCCCGCACCGCGGCCGCCGCTACCGACCAGCGCGCCATTGACCTGCAACAGCAACTGGACCAGCAGCGGCGGGCCGCCGCCGAACGGCAGACCGAACTCCAGGCTCGGATCGCCCGCGCCGATCAGCTGGCCGACCAAGCCGAACGCCGCGCCGAGCAGACCGAACGCCGCGCCGAGCAACGCGCCGCCGACCAGCACGCCCAGCACACCGCCGTGGTGGCCGCGCTGCGCGAGGCGCTGCACCTGCCCGAGGTCGAAGACCTCGACGGCACCCCCGGCGTACCGATCGGCGACATCGGCGCGGTGCTGCTGAAAGAGGACCAGATCGTGGCGCCCGGTCTACCGGAGGCCTACACCGGCGATCAGGCGCTGCAGACCGCGCGAGCACTCCTGGCCGTCCGCGCCCACCAGCACCGCTGAACAGGCCCCGGCTCAGTCCAAGCCGCCCCAACCCCGCAGCTCGGCGGGCATGCCGTCGGGTCCACGGCTGAACTGGAACCGTTCACTACCGTTGACCATCTCAAGGAATGAAAGGAAGTGGCCAGCATCCGCGCCCGCAGTGGTCCCGTCCTCTTTCCGTCTTCCGGACAGCCATCGGGCCCCGGCAACTGCAAACACTGCACCCAAATGCAAGGGCACAGCACGTCCCCAAGGGGTTAACCGATTGGCTCAGCGAGTTTCTGGAGAGCGGCGCTCTGCTGTCGTGGTCAAAAGGGTGGGTCGTCGGCGAATCCTTCGGTGTCGGGTGCGGTCGGAGTGGTGGGGAGGCGGCGAGGACGACCTGGTATTCGGCGATGGAGGTGGTGGGCAGGTCGTTGATCCAGTCGGTGTGGTGATTGTCCAGCATCTGCCGCAGCCGCTGGGCCAGCGTGGGTGTGCCTCGCGGGAGCCGGTCGGGTTCGTCCAGCCACAGGTCCCAGGAGAGGGAGGGCACAGGGCGGACGTGCTCGACGAACGAGGCGTACCAGCAGCAACTGCAGTTGCCTTCGGCCGGCAGCCCCAGGGAGGTAGCCCCTCGCGACGGCCGGACCGGTAGGCCTGAACTATCGAGGTGGTACGTGACAGTCCGGGAATGGCGACCAGGAGGACCAGATCCACTTCGTGGACGCCGAAGGTGCCGTTGCCCAGCTCGGTGTAGATGCAGCGCAGCAGGTCCGGCAGCGCCGGGCCGGCGCGCCCACACCTGGGTTCCTGTCGGGCACACGCCGCTGCTGGGGGCGATCAAGGGTCGGGTGGCGCGGGTGACGATGGCGGGGCTGGCCTGCTACCCATCGTCTGGTAGCCCGGGCAGGGCGCGGTGATCTGGTAGGCCCACGACTGGTGCCGTGAACGGCACCTGATGGAGTTGCTGGACCAAGCGCATCAGCGGCTGGGCGCACTGATCATCTTGGCCTGGGACAACTTGGGCGGACACCGTGCGCGCCGCAGCCAGTCGCAGTCGCCGCCCGAGACTGGCTGCGGATGGAGTAGCCGCCGGCCTACGCGCCCGAACTGAATCTGCTGGAGTTGGTGTGGTCCCGGGTAAGGACCGCCCACCTGGCGGCGTTGTGCATCGATGAACTCGACCACGCTCTTCGAACAGCACTGCGCTCGGTCGCGAACACCGCTGGCCTCCCGGGGGCCTACCTGAGCCACACCGAACTTGCCGCGATCCCGCGAAGCCGAACATCAAAGAGAGGCAGCGGGCGAAACTTGCGCTCTGCGCTGACCCGTCGCGGCGTCAGTTGCCGACCCACAGCGGCAGGTTGCCGATAGAGCGACTGGCCGCACGTTGCAGCGCGCGCAGCCTCTCTGCGTCCTCCTCCATGTACTGGAGAGTGAGGAAGCAATTTCCCGAGACGTTTCCGGATTTCTGCGTAAGAATTTCCGAGTGGAGGAGCCACGCCCCGCGCCAGGCGACTTCGTGGCACTCCGCCACCAGATCGCGCCCCTGGAGGCTGGGGGTGGGTTCGTTCCCCGACGAGGAGACGATCCTCATGAGCAGTTCGCTGAAGACCTCTTTCGCCACCGGACCGTTGTCCTCGGCCAGTACGGCGAGGCAGATATCGGTCATCGGAAGGGCGATCTCGAAAAGGGTCTCTCCTTCGAATACGTGATCTTCGAAGTCGTCCGCGTCGAAGGTGCCCGGCTCCACCGCGGCGGCGGCGCTCATGATATAGCCTTTCAAGTGAAGGCCCGGCCGCCCGCAACCACATTTGACTCCGTCCAGGCTGCGACGGACTTCCTCATCGAGAAAGAGCATTATCTCTCCGGTCGAATATTTGCAGGGAAATAGTTATTAGATCCTATCATGGCAATGGCCTCGCCGTCCGGCCGCCGACCACAGGAAAGGGCCCGGTACGCCATGGCGTACCGGGCCCTGCGGAACTCAGCCCGCTCTGCCCGGGGTCAGGACCCTAGGTTACTGTTGCCCCGTCTGCTCCCAGAATCCGGGACCGTTCTTTCTACTTTCACCGACAGCATCCGGCCGGAAGTTGTCAAGCTTCCAGGGGTAGTCGACCTGGCACTTCCAGCAGACTTCCTTCAACTCCGCCACCCAATCCTGCTCGGTCGCGTTGGGTTTCCCCTTGTTCTGGTTCACCGCCTGCCATGCCCTCGTGAACATCACTTCGCTGGGATCGCCGCCCAGTGCCCTGAGAACGTTTCCCTCCGCGCAGTAGGTGCTGCCGCAGTTGTTGCGTCCGCCAGAAGACGCCATGGCCGTCTCGCCGGTCCTCTTGTTCACGCCGCCCGCATAGGTTCGGCTCGCGGGTTGGTTCGCATTCTTGCCGTTCAGCGCGAACTGTGGAAGTGCCGCTTCCAGGTCGTTGAGCGCATCATCGACACTCTGCCCGGCCTTCATCCTCCCCATGCTGACGATGGCCTGGGTGCTCTTCCGCGAGTTGTTCGCTCCTCTCACGAAGGGCGCGCCCGCCTCGGCGCGCGCCGCGGCATGGGCCTTCTGGAACTTCTGGGTGCCCTTCTCGAAGTTCTTGATGCTCTTGACGACAGAGACACCTGCAGCCACTCCGCTCGCCGATTTCGCCGCACCCAGCGCTGGAATCGGAATACCGACCACCTGGCCGCCGATTTTCCCGGCCTTGTATTCCTTGGTGTTCTTGTCGGCGCCGCTCACATGAACGTTGATCGTCTTTTTCTCGACCGTGGGAACGGTCTGTTTCCCCGTCGCGCCGTTGATGATCGACGCGTTGAGGTTGTTCATGTTCGCCGGCATGTTGTACAGGTTCAGGAACGGGTCGATCCACGACTGCAGTGCCCCGTCGAACCACCCGCCGGTGAAGTTCTGCAACCCGTTCCAACTGAAGTCCCAGTTGGTGGCGGAGTCCCACCAGGAGCCCCAGGGCAGCAGCCCCGTGGGGTCCATGCTGTTGATCGGGTTGTTGTTGCTGTAGGTGTAGCCGTTGAGCTGTTGCGAGTCCCCCTCGTCAACGATCGGGTCCCGGGAGATGAACCGACCGGTGTTCGGGTCGTAGTCACGCGCGCCCAGATGGGTGAGTCCCGTACTGGCGTCGAAGATCCCGCCGATGAACCCCCGCTCCTGCTGGGCGGGCCAGGTGCCCTTCGTTCCCCGCACCACGCCGAAGGGGGTGAAGCGGCGCTGGGCGTAGGTGCCGCCGGCGGCGTCGATGGACAGTTCGGCGGTGTTGTGGTGGTCGCTGACCAGGAAGGTCAGCTTTCCGTCGTCGGAGCGGCTGGCGACCTGCTGCCCGGCGAACTGGTAGTAACGGATGGCCTTGGGCTTGGCGGCGCCCTTGTCCAGTCGCACTTCCTGGCCGGGGAGGTAGAGCGTGGTGCCGGTGCGGTCATGCCGCATGAAGCGCTCGCCGGCGGTGTCGTAGTCGAAGGTGGTGTCGCCGGCCTTGCTGTCGCTGACCTTCGCCAGCTTGCCCTCGACGTCCCAGGTCAGCTTCTGCGTGCCGGCGGGGGTGTTGCGGTTGATGGTGTTGCCCATGGCGTCATAGGCGTAGGTCTCTTCAGGAGCGGTCTGACCGGCACGCGTGACGCCGGCGAGTTGATGGCCCTTGACCTTCTTTCCGTCCGCGCCGGTCGCGGGCGCGTACTTGTACTCCCGTTCGAACTCCGCCTGTCCGGTGGAGGTGTACTTGGCCTCCTTGGTCCGGTTGCCGGAGACGTCGTAGTCGTAGTGGTACCGGTAGGGGGCGGGGCCGCCCAGCGTGACCTGCGCCGGCTTGTCCGGGTCGGCCGCGCACTCCGGCTTGGCGCCGTTCGCCGTGGCCTGGGTCCAGGCGTCCGTGAGCCGCTGCAGGTAGTCGTAGCGGAAGCACTGGTTGTCGACGCCGTCCCGGGTGGTGTCGGCGATCTGGGTGATGGCGCCCGCGTCGTTGTAGGTGTAGGTGGCGCTGCGGTCGTATCCGGCGGTGCCGTCGTGGCGGGCCAGGACGTTCTTCAGCCGCTGGGTGCCGTACTCGTAGGTGTAGGTGACGTCGGTCTTCTTGCCGGTGGGGCTCGACGCCATCTGGAAACCGAGCATCTTGTCGGTCTTGCTGTAGTCGGTCCTGACCACATAGGAGGAGCGATCGCTCTCCGCCGTGGTGGGCCGACCGAGGTCGTCGTAGGCGTAGCTGACGACCTCGCTGGCCAGGGAGCCCGCGGCGGGCATCCCCGTGGTCTTGAGGGAGCCGTCGAGGTTGTAGGTGGTGGAGTAGGTGTATCCGTTGCTCGGAACCAGGCTCTTTTCGCTGTCGGGCAGCCCGGCGACCTTGATGTTGGTCCGGGTCGGCCGGTTCCGGGCGTCGAAGTAGACGTTCCGGAAGGTGAACGTCAGCGGTCCCGCGTAGCGGATGCTGCTGGCACGCTGCCCCTTGCGGACGGTGTCATAGGTCCATTCCGCAAGTTTGGTCGGAGTCGAACCGGAGGTGGCGTCGACGAGGGCCTGCTGGCGTCCCAGGTTGTCGTAGGAGTAGCGGAGGGTGAAGGGCTTTCCAGCCCCGTTGGTACGCGGCTCCTCGGTCTGGACCAGTTGGTCGATGTCGTCGTAGGTGTAGCGGACGGTTCCCGCATCCGGAGTGGTCTGGCTGACTTTGCGACCCCGGATGTCGTAGGTGTGGGTGTAGGTGCTTCCGTCGGGGGCGGCGACCTTCTCCAACTGCCCGTTGTCGTTGTAGGAGTAGGTCGTCCTGCTGAAGCCGACCGCCTCCGTCCAGTGGGCGCGCCGCTCGACCATGCGGTTGAGGGCGTCGGTCACGGTGGTCACCGGGGTGCCGCCCTGGGGCGGAGTGACGGTGACGGTGTTCCCGGTGTAGGCGTAGGTGGTCTGCCACTTGTCGCCCTGGTCGCTGTTGCCGACGCGCAGCCTCTCCGCGGTGGTGCGGCCGAGACCGTCGTACTCGGTGATGCTCTGGGTCTCGACGTCACCCGGCTTGTCGACTCCGAACAGGGCGGCCGTCGGCGCGCCGGCGGCGTAGTAGGCGCCGTACACCTTGGCGGCCTTTCCCCGCGCGTTGTAGAAGGTGTCGCTGATCACCCTTCCGCCGTCGGGGCCGGTCTCCTGGGTCTGGCGGGTGCGGCCCCAGCCGTCGAGCAGCCGGTACGAGATTTCCTGGCCGCCGTCCTTGGTGAGCTGCTTGGTGGCGACGGCCGTGATCGTGGAGGGGTCGAGCAGGTACTCGTACTCGCTGGTCGGCGTCTGGGCGGTGTTGCGATCGGACGCCCAGATCTTGGTGGTGCGGCCGAGGGCGTCGTGGGCGATCTGAGTGGTCAGCCCCGCGGCGTCGGTCTCGGTGAGCGTGGTCCCCCACGCCGGGTCCACGGTCTTGCTGGTCTCGTGCACGGTGGCGGCGTCACCGGCGACGGCGGGCGGCGAGATGGTCTTCAGCCCGGTGTTCAGGCCCTTGGTGTCGGAGTACTGGGTGGTCGTGGTGCGTTCGACGGCGGGGGTGGTGGTGTTGTCCACCGCGGTGGTGGACCAAGGGCGCCCGTAGGAGTCGTACTTCGTCCTGCCCTCGGGCACGAAGGCGATCGCGTCGGCGGTGGTCTTGGCGGGCGAGACCTTGTCGCTCTGGGTCACGAGGCCCTGGACGGGGGCCTCCCCGAACGCCTTGCCGTCGTAGTGGTTGCGGACGGCCGCCACCAGTTGCTTGGTGTAGTCGGCCTTCTCGCCGCACCGCGTGGAGACCGTCTTGATCTCGCTGGGGAGCCCGACCAGCCACCTGGTGGTGTTGTGCAGAAGGGTGGTGGTGGTGCACCGGTCGTCGTTGGTGACCGCCGGGTCGGTGTCACCGAGGTTCTCCACCAGCACGGGCTTTCCCGTGACCTCGTCGAACTCCTTGTTGACGACCTTAGTCTGCCGCCATTTCCCACCCTCGACGAGGGAGGAGACCGTCTGGATGCGGGGGGCGACGAAGTTGGCGGTGACGGTTCCCCACTTGCGGGTGTGCGAGGCGGTCTGACGGTGCCAGGGCTCGACCGCCGTCTTGGTGACGGGCGTCCCCCCGGCCTTGTCGTACTGGACCGTGAGCGCCTCCATCCCCTGCAGGGACTCATGGTCGGCGTAGGTGGCGACGTCGCCGGCGCCGGCCGGAACGGGGACCGCCGGCTTGGTCTCCTTCCCTTCCTTGTCGGCGCGGTCGCCGTCCATGCCCTGGAAGTACCAGGTGTCGGTCTGGCCGCTGACCCCTCCGGTGCCGCCCCTGGTGATGGTGCGGACGCGGCTGAAGCCGTGGAACTGCGACCAGGTCTTGTACTTGTCGGGCTGCAGGCCCTGGTCGTCGTCGAAGTGCCAGGCGGGCTTGCCGAGGCTGTAGTCGTAGTCGGTGATCATGTCCGGCGCCCCGCCGGTCAGATCGGTCTGGACGACCTGGGCCACGGCGTACTTGTGGAACCAGTCCAGCGTCGGGTTCTCCTCGGTCCCGGTGCTCTTCATCCGGTAGGTGGGGAAGCAGCGGCGGCTGTTGCCGGCCTCGGTGGGGAGGTCGTCGGGTGAGCAGTCCTGCTTGGTGTAGTTGACGTCGAGTTGGCCGCCCAGCTCGTTGTAGACGGTGGCCAGACGGGCCTTGACGAAGGGGCCGTCGTCGTCGCCGAGCTTGTCGACCCGGTTCTCCATCTGGGCGTAGTTGAAGGTGACGGGCGGGAGCGCGACGGGCTTGTCCCCGCCCAACCCCCGCGCGACGATGGACTCCAGCAGGAGCTGGCGGTCGGTGTCGCCGTTGCTCCAGGCGTGCTTGAGCTCCCAGGAGTCGACGGCGCGGTAGCCGGAGCCGTCGCTCTTGAGGATCTTGGTGGTGATGTTGCTCAGCCGCTTGCGCGACCAGAAGCTCGGGGAGACCGAGCCGTGCTCGTCCTTGCACTCCTGGTCTTCATTGCAGTTCAGGTCCCAGGGGGTGTCCTCCCAGTACCCGGGGTGGTCTTTGATGTTGGCCTCGGCGCAGTCGGCCGCGGTGGTGCGGAGACACCGCTCGGAGGCCGTGAAGTCGACACGGGCAGGCGCGCCCTCGGCCGGGAACAGGTTGTCGTCCTTCAGGCCGTACTCGGCGCGTTCGAGGTAGCCGCCGCGTACGTACTCGGTCTCCTTCTTGGCACGCAGGTTGCGGCCGTAGTGGTTCTTCTCCTGCCGGTAGTGGTAGGTGACGGCGTTGCCGTTGACGTCGACGACCTTGTCGAGGTTCCAGCGGTACGCCTGCTGGCACCAGGACTCCTTGAAGGTGGCGCCGTGGCAGGGCTCGCCCTTGTCGTCGCCGAAGACCGGGGCCGTCCAGGTCGAGTTGGTCTTGGGCTTGCCCGCCGCCAGGGTGTTGAGGCCGAAGTAGTAGGTCGTGCCACTGGGGACGGTGACCTTCCAGTACTCCCCGTCCTTGTCGCCGTTGTCGATCGTGGAGCTGGTGAGCTTCTCGATCCTGGTGCCGTCGTCCTTCCGCAGACGCCAGCGGTCGTCGCCGGCGGGGATCAGTTCGCCGCTCTGCCCGCCCAAGGAGAGAGTCGCGTTGTCGTAGCCCCAGCACTGGTCAGCGGGGTATTCCTTGTACTCGTCGTCCTTGGGGACGCCGTCGTCCTTGCAGGACTTGTACTTGCGTTCGATGTGGCCGGGCCACAACTGGAACCCGTCGCCGGCCCAGGAGGACTGGTTGTTGGCGTTGGAGGTCCGGCCGTCGATGGAGGCCGAGGAGTAGCTGAGCGTCAGCTCTGGGGTGAGCCCGCCGGGCACCGGCGGCACCCGCATGGGGTAGGACCAGTTGAAGTCGCCGGTCTGTGTGCCGACCTGCCAGGTGCCCGCTGCCGACAGCGAGGTGGCGCCGTAGTCGCCCTTGTCACCGGACGTCCCCGATGTCGCGGCCAGGATGGTCCCCACGCCCGCCGGGGCGGTCGCCTGCCGCTGCGGGGTCGCCCCCTCCTGCGAAGGTGCCGGTCCGCTGGTCAGTGGAGCGGCGTCCACGGTGCCGCTGAGCGTGCCGGACTCGCTCCGGTTGACGGCCGCGACCGGTGTGGTCGTACGGCACTCGGCCTTCTCGGGTGTGGTGACGGCGCATGCCGGAAGCCGCACCAGGCGCAGGCGCGAGCCGTAGGAGCCGCCGTATGCCTGAGCGAACTTCGAGTAGTCCAGCTGGACGCCGACCCGGCCGGGAGTCGCGGCGTCGGAGCGGCCGAGCGCGAACACCGGGCCGTTGACCCCGGCACGCGCGGCGGCCTTGCGGTCCAGGACCTGGACGCGCACCTTGCCGGCGGCCTGCTGGGCGGCGGCGGTTCCGTGCACGCCCGGACGGGCGGTGGGCGCGGTGATCGATATAGGGAGGTCTCCCGCGCGCACGGCCGGGGCCGGCTTCCCTGCGCGCAGGGCCGCGGCACCCGGGACCTCGACCTCGACGACTCCCGGCTTGGGCCAGGCCGCCCGAGGGGATGCCGCAGGGTTCTTGACCGCGTCATCGGGTTTGCGGGGTTTCGCCTTGAGCCGGTGCCCCTTGACGACGCGCTCCCGGTCCTGCGGATCGAAGCGCGGTGTGCTCGCTTGCGCGGCCGGGGCCGACAGCACTCCCGCGGAAATCATCACGGCCGTCGCGGCCGCCAGACGTCTCAGGAAAGCTGCCGAGCCGAGCCGCACGAATGCACTGCTGGGCAATGGTGGTCCTTTCTCCGGTCATGACGGAGTGCACCGCGGCGGGACGCGACGGTGTCGTATGAGGGTGGGGAGCGCGAAGGGCCGGCCACCGGCCGGCCCTTCGCGCCTGCTAGATGTCGGACAGTTCGGTGGCGTTCGCGAGACGGTCGATCTGGCCGTCGTTCACCGCGCCGCGCAGCAGCCAGACATCGTCGATCTGTCCGCGCCACGGCCCGTCACCGGAGACGGCCTTGCCGAGTTGGAGGCCCGCCGTGGTGGCGACCGGACGTGTGCCGGCGAGCTCGAGTCTCTCTTTGTTGACCCGGAGCGTGACCGTGTTGTCGAAGCCGTTGAACATCACCGCCACGTGGTCCCAGGAGTCCATGTCGCCTTGGTGGAAGGCGGTGCTGACCAGGTGGCCGGTGGTGGGCGAGCCGCTCGGTCCGGAGTTGACGTCGAGCACGTACTGGCCCTTTTGGCTCGTCTGGTCGTAGCGGTAGCGCAACGTGATGGGGTTGCCGGGGCCGTTGAGCCGCAGAACGGTCATCGGGGCGGTCGGGGCTATTCCGGGGGTCTGGAGCCACGCCGAGATCGCGAAGCTCTCGCCGGTGTTGAGGCCCAACGCCCCGACCTCGGCGTGGCCGCCCGTCAGGTCCAGGGCGCCTCGGGGGCCCTCGTCCGGTCCGACCAGCACCTTCTCCTCGTCGTTAGTGATCGCGGCGCCGGTCGCACTCAGCGCGGCGTCGTGCTTCACCGGCACCGGGGCCGAGTCTTCGGTCAGGACCGTGGAGCCGGCCTTGAGCGAGTTCAGGTGCCACAACCCGGCGACCTGGGACTTCACCTTCCAGACCGTGCCCGCCTCCAGCCCGTGCATGACGCGGTCGTAGACCTTGACCTCGTCCAGGGAGCCCGCGTAGTAGAACCCGGCCCCGTAGCCGCCCTTGTACTTGAACCGTCCGATCTGCAGAGCGCCTGTCGCGCCGTACAGGTTCGGCTGGTCGGTGCTGCCCTGGGCGACGCCGTTGACGTACAGGGTGATCTTCTTGGCCACCTGGTCGTAGACGCCGATGAGGTGGGTCCACTGCCCGAGGGTCGGCGGTGCGGTGGAGATCGACCTGATCAGAGCCGGGTCGGTGGTGTTGGGGTCCTGCATGTTGAAGACCCAGCGGTCGTAGCTCGGGGAGTAGTAGAGCGCGAAGGAGCTGCCCTGCGTCCCGTCCTGACCCACGACCACCGAGGTGTGGGTCTTGTCGTCGAGCTTGGCCCAGGCCATGACGGTGAAGCTCTTGGTCGTGTCGAGGACGGGACCGGCCGTACTGGCGTAGCCGGTCTTCCCGTCGAGTTTCACCGCCGAGCCGCTGACGCCCTCTTCTTCGAGGCTCGTCCCGCCGTGGAAGGTCGCCGGATGTCCCGTCTGCCCCTCGGGGTGTTCGCCGGAGTCCGCCGCGGTCTCCGTCCCCTTGGCCTCATTCATCTTCCAGTAGCTCTTGGCGGACTTGCCTTCGGAGACGCTGAACAGGAACTGGTCGCGTGACCAGTTGCCGGCCGCGTCCCATGCCTGCACGACGAGGCGGTTGATCCCCGACCGGTCCGGCGCCACCCAGATCTCTTCGGAGGGCTTGCCCGCCTGCCGGGGGCGCGCCTCCTGCGCGGAGGGGTTGGTGTCCAGTTTGTAGGCGTACTTTGTCACCCTGGCGTCGAACCCGATGGTGAACTTTCCGTAGCGTCCGACTCCGTTCTGCGGGAGCTCCTCAGGAGCGTCCGGCTTGACTTCGGCGTAGCCGTCGGGCAGGGCCGAGCTGATGGTCGGCGCGGGCAGGGCCAGCGGCTCGTAGCGGAAGTAGCACCGCGTGTCGGCTCCGGCCGAACTCCAGTCGCTCCACGCCTCACCGTCGTAGGACTGGACGTCCCAGCCGATCAAGGTGCTCGGCGGGATCTTGTCCTTGGGGAGTTCGACGGAGAAGGAGGACTTCTTCGTGCCCTTCATCGGTATGTCGTCGTCGAAGTACAGGTCCTTCGCGACACCGGCGGCGTCCGTCCAGTGGACCCCGAACCGGGCCTTGAGCTTCTCGCCCTCCACCCCGCCGTTGTCGGGGTCGGTGAGGTTGGTCGCCTTCAGCGTCGGAACCTGGTTGACGTGCGCCTCATGACCCCACTGCGTGTCCGTGCACGAGCCGCCCGGGCTGGAGCTGAGCTGGGCCGGGGTCGGGCGGTGGGGCTTGTGGTTGTAGTAGACCTGGAGCGTCGCTTCATTGCTGAACCGCTTCCAGGCGTACTGGGACTCCTCGTCCGTGCCTTCGAGTTCCTCTCCCTGTCCCGCCCTCAGGTAGAACGAGATGTTCCGGTTCTTGGCCTTGGCGACCTCGCCCATCTCCTCGGTGATGTTGAAGCGCAGGTCGCCGGCGGGGCAGGAGGAGTTCCACCCCTTGGCGTCGGTCCTGCCCGTCAGCCGGTACTTCTTGTTGTCCCAGAGCGTGTTCCAGGTCGAGGTGTTGGTGAAGCCGCTGATGCGGTAGAGGCTGACCTCCTTCTTTTTGGTGCAGGAGGGGGCGTAGGTCTCCTTCACGACGAACTCGGCCTTGGTGACGTCGGCGCCGGCCAGCGTCGAGGTCGGGAAGCTGTAGAGCAGTCGCTTGACGTAGGAGCCCTCGCACTTGTAGCCGTTGGGGAGGCTGTAGGGGCAGCGCCCCATCCCCTCGTCGCCTTTGAACTTCCAGTCCTTCCATCCTCCGCTCGACACCATCAGCCACGTACCGTCCTCCGTGGACTTCGGCGCGTGGTATTTGGGGTCGATGAAGACAGGGAACTTGGTGCTGGGGGAGGTGAGCAGCTTGAGGTCGGGGTGCAGGGTCAGCTTCCCGTTCTCGACGGCGACTTTGACCGGGGCGGTCTGGCCGAGGTCGCCCGGCGATTCGGCGGAGGCCTTCCGCAGCGAGCCGTCCGCAACATCGGGGGCGGGGGCCTTCTCCGTTCCCGGGCCCTGTCCGGACGCGGCGCCCGGTGCCTGCCGTTCGGGGGAGGGGATCTCGGTCGAGCCGGAGTTCCACATCGCCGGGGCGGGCGCGCTGAAGACCTCGGCGCCTGTGACCGCGTCGATGGCGATCTGGTTGCCTTCGGCATCAACGCGCATTGTCAAGCCGGGAGTGGAGAGTCCGAACTGCAGGGCGGTGAGGCGCGGGTCTTTGGCCGCCTCCGGTGTGTGGACCACCAGCGCGTGGGAGAAGCCGTCGATGTCGGCCTGAACGTGAAGATCTACATCCGGGCCCAGGACACCTTTGTAGACCGCTGTGTCGCCGTCCAGTTCCGGAGCGGGCAAAGCGGCGGGCCAGGACAGTTCCATCATCCGGCCCGCGCGCGTCATCTTCACCAAAGGCGCCTTCCCACCTGGGGAAAGCGTCAGCCCCACGGTTGAGGCAACTGGAGAAATACCTTCAGAGGAGCGGGCGAGCGTCGCATCCACGCCGACCCACTTGCCGGCCTTGAGAGTCCGCACCGGCCGCAGGTGCTGATTCAGCAGTAGGCCGCCCTCGCCGGGCTGAGCGAACACTTCGCGGGACTCACCCCGCATGGACAGCACTTCAACGGGTTGACCGGTTCGCTTCGCGGCTGCGAAAGCCTCCTGTTCGGTCACCTTCGGTGTCGCACTCTCCGCCGCTTTCGGCTTCCTGTCGGCTGCCTGAGCAGGGGGCGCTTGGAGCGTTGCAATGACTGACATCGCAGTTAATGCAAACGCAATAGCACGGCGCGCTTTCACGCCGCACCTCCTTTGACAAGGGACGCGCATTGTGAGACCGCGCGCGTCAAGAAGAACTTGATCAAGTGATCGGCGCGAGATTAAGGCGACGAGTCAAGAAGCGTCAACCAATAGCGGTAACGTGATGTGCGTCACACTTAAGTCGGAACGGTCCAGTTTCGCTACTTAACGTGAACCTTATATGGGACGTTGCGCATACAAAGCTGACAAATCGCCCATCAATCTCTCGGGGTCGACTTTGCGGTTTCCGCGAAACAGAACCAAGTGATACACGTCACATTTGTCGCGGTACACTGCCCGCGCCCCAAGGGCGTCAGACGCCTTGAACTCCGTCGAGCGAGCGTTTGTCGAGTCATCGCGGTGTGATCGGATAAGCAGCAGGGTGTGACAACGCGCTTACGTCTCGACTATGACCGAGGCGCAGTGGGCGTTCGTGGAGCCGCTGCTGCCCTCCGAGCCATTGGCGGCCGCCATGGACGCTCAGAGAAGGAAGGCCGGCGACACTGTCCCCGACAACTCACGCAGTTGTGGCACCAACAAGAAGATCGATGGGCACAGCGTTTCGTGGCCACCGGCACCCCAGACTGTTCTGGCTGCAGGTAATGACGCGCCCGATCGGTGTCCAGGATCGAGCCGCCGCCACGCTGGGCGGTGCATAAACCCTCGGGCCAGCGTGGCTTCCAAACACATCCCAGGCGATGGGTGGTCGAGCGCACGCCGGGCCGACTGATGTCGCCCCCGCCTGGCCTGCGGTTACGTACCCCTTTCGGCCACCGCCGAAGCGCGGAGTCGGTGGGCCGCTCTCGACCAGTTGACCCGCCGCATTGCCTGCGGCCGCCCCGCCGGTCCACTCGAATATGAACGTTGACAACAGCGTCATCTGTCAAACACATTCTGAAACCAGACGACGTCAGATGCGCCTCTCCATAGGGACCCCGCTGAGCTACAGGTTCGCATTTGGTTCAGTTGCCAGTGACCTGGGAGCGTTGGTGCACGCGGTGATCCAACGCCGCGCCCCCCCGAGAGCGGGAACTGCCCTCGGGGTTGCGTTACGACGTGCACGGCGTCGGCTGCCGGATCACCGACCGGGACGGGGCCGTCATCGACGTCGACCTGGACCATCAGCGGCCGCTGCTGCGCTTTGGCGCTTGGCGTGTTCACCGGTTCGCCGAGTCGATCGGCCATGACGATCTCAGCGAGACGGCGCTGAAGGCCGCCTTGGAGGAGTTGGTGGCCGAGGGCCGACTGAGACGGAGCCCAAGCCAACACCACCTCTGGTACATCGCCCCTGAGCATCCATCGGCGTGACGACCGTGGGGGCTTCCCCTTGGGGTCTGTGTCGCGGTTGATCTGAGGTAGGTGGGCCGTTGCGCAGCGAGGACCGGTGAGCGCGGGGTCTCGGGTTTGATCTAGCTGTTCAGGAGGCGGCGGCAGAGGGTTTCGTCGAACGGCAGGTGCCGGTGTTCCAGGAGGGCCGCCAGCAGGGTGCGTTGGGCGGGCGTCAGGACCGTGTGCTCGGTGAGCGGCTCGGGGAAGGCCAATTCGACGAAGGGCGCGAGGTCGTTGCGGTAGTCCAGGGTGAAGGAGAGGGTGGCCAGGCCCAGGGCTGCGGGCAGGACGGTGTCGAGGTCGCGTGCGCGTTCGGCGAGAGTGCGGGCGAGGTCGAAATGGAGCCAGCCCTCTTGGCCGGGTAGATGACGGTCGAACCAGTGGTCGGCTTGCTGGGGGTTTTCCAAGGCGCCGACCAGGGCGCTGGTGGCGCGCGGATCGCCTGCGAAGCCGGGGGCCAGGGCTGCGCAGGCGCGAACTCCGGGGTGAGGATCGGTGAGAAGCCGCTCGGGGAGTTCGCCCAAGGACGTGAGCAGGCAGGCGATGGCCGCCCGCTCTGTCGGATCGGGTGAGACGACGGCCGTGTCGGTGATGAGTTCGATCAGCGCGGCCCGAGCGTGGCCGAGGGTCCGGTGGTCGAGGCAGTACACCGCCGCGGTCATCGCAGCGATCCGAACAGCGGGCTCCGCAGCGGTGATCAGCGGGAGTGCGGCGGCGTAGACGTCTGGGATCGCCTTTCTGCAGGTGAGCACGTCTCGGGCTTTCATCGCCTTGCGGTACTCGGTGTCCTTGGCCGCCTCAATCAGGACGGCGGGCGGTGGTGTGCGGGTTGCCGGATCGGGATCGAGGGTCCAGTCGCAGGCGCGGGCGGCGGTGCGGATCCGTTGCAGGTCCGCTTCGTCGCGTCCGGCCGGGTGGGCCTGACGCAGCAGTTCCTCGTCGCTCCTCTGCAGGTCGCAGGCCTCGGCGAAGATCGCCAGGTATTCCAGGAGGGCGGCACGCAGCGGGCGCGGTGCGGCGTCCCACGGAAGGACGTTCTCGACGACCACGTCCGTCGCGGGGTCTGCCAGTGCCGCCGCCACGAACCGGACGAACGGCCCTGCCGCGGAGTAGATGCTGCCCTGGTGCAGCATCGCCCCGTCCAGATAGCCGACAGCGGCGCTCTGGGCCTCAGGATCGTCTCCGACGAGCGCCAGAAGCTGCCCCGGGGCGTCTGATGCCGGCCCGTAAGCGTGATCGAGACCGTCCCAGTCCACCTGAATCAACACTTCGAGTAGGGGATCCATCCGTGGATCATGCATCAGGCCGCGTGAGAAATCCGGCGAATATGCCGCCTGTCCGGAGAACGCAGCATCTGAGCTGAGACGCAACAATCGGTTCGGGAGGCCGTCATGACGCCGTTGGACATGTGACGGATCGCGGACGCCGGCTCCTGACTCTGCTCGCACGACAGATGGGTCTTGGTGGTCAGCCCTCCAGGCGAACACCCGAGTGCATGATCGGCGGGCGAGCAGTACGGCACCGACGCCGTCCGCTGGTGGCTGCTGCGCGAGGTGCCCCGCGTCGGCGACGCCGACTTCACCCCCGACCGCCTCACCTTCAGCGGCACCATCATCGAGACCGGCACCGACTCCCACCGGCTCGCCCAGACCCGAGCCCGGGAGCACGCTAACGGCTGACCCCCGCCACAGCTCATCCAAGGGGGCACGGACGAAAGTCGTAGCCCTACGGTGACGAAACGACCCCGGAGCCGGCCGGCTCCGGGGTCGTTGTCATTGTGGAGGTCAGTCTTCTATGACTGCTGGGACCGAGGGGACAGGCGCCAGGAAGGCGCCTCGGCCCCTGGGGCTGGTTTGTGGTGGTGTTTCAGCGTCGTGAGCGCCGGTGGTTCAGGCCGCCGGGCGGGTGATGTGCCCGGTCGATCCGACGCCACCGGTCGGTGATCACGCCCAGGCGGGATCACGGCCGGTCAGGCCGAGGATGCGGTCCAAGGTGGGTGCGTCGGCGGGCACCGTGACCTGTGGTCCGTACATGCCCATCTCGCGTCCCTGCTCCACGCTGGCGAACACCGTGTCGTGCAGATGCGTCAGCAGGCCGGCGGGTAGTTCCAGTCGCTGCCCGGTCGCGACCGCCAGGTCCCAGGCGTGCATGGCCAGCTCGCCGGTGATCATGTCGCCCAGGACGGGCGCGGGCAGCGTCTGCGGCGTGCCCATGCTCGTCTCGCCCTCCCAGGCGCTCGGTGGCGCCCACGACGAGGTGATGTCGTCCAGCAGCGCGAGCAGGCGGCCGCGCCAGTCGCCGGCCGCCAGGTCCACATCGGACTCGGCGGCCGCCGGCTGCGGAACGGCCTCCTTGCGGCCGCCGCCGGCGAGTGACGGGCCCCAGAACAGGAGGTGGTTGACCAGTGCCCGCACGTCGTACTCCGTGCACGGAGTCTTGTTGGCGAGCTGGTCGTCGTTGATGGTGCGGGCGACCGCGGCCATGGCCTCGGCAGCGTTGGACAGATGTGACATGGCAGCGACGCTAGGTGGCCCGCGCCGAAGGGGTATTGGACAAAGGCGACATATGCTTTGCCATGTGGAGCGGGACGTTCGTGAGCTGCGTGGTGGGTGGACCAGGTATCAGCGCCACACGTTCCACGACCCGTCGCCGGCGCTCGCGCCATGGGTGGAGCGGTACTGGGAGGCTCGCTGGGACTACGCCGAGCCCTACCGGCAGAAGATCGTGCCGTACCCGAACGTGCACCTGTCGTTCGGCGGCGGCCGTGCGGACGTCAACGGCGTGCGCAGCGGCTACCAGATCAAGGTCCTCGAGGGCCGCGGCCACGTCTTCGGCGTCGCGTTCCGGCCAGGCTGCTTCCGCCTGTTCCTCGGCGCCTCCGTCTCGACGATCACCGACCGCGTCGTCCCGGCGACCGAGGTGTTCGGCTCGGACCTGCCCACGACGCTCGACGTGCCGACCGTGGACGCATTCCTGCTGGAACGCCTGCCGGACGGCGACCCTCGGGTGAGCCAGGCGGTGGCCGCGGTCGAGCTGATCGCCAAGGACAGGACCGTGACCAGGGTCGAACACCTCGCCGGCGAGCTCGGGCTGAGCATACGGGGGCTGCAACGGCTGTTCGCCGAGTACGTCGGCATCGGGCCCAAGTGGGTGATCCGCCGTTACCGCCTGCACGAGGTGACCGCACGCATGGCCGCCGGCGGGGCGATCGACTGGGCCGCGCTGGCAGCCGACCTCGGCTACGCCGACCAGGGCCACTTCATCCGCGACTTCAAAGGCATGTTCGGCGAGCAACCGACCTGGTACGCACAGCGGTATTAGTCCGCCTCCCTGGATTCGACGTCCCGGCGAGGGAACAGGAGCCTCCGATGTACGAGGGCGCCGAGCCGGCGACCGCGCTCAGATCGGCCCGGGCGGGGGCTCGCGCAGGTCGGTGCAATAGGGACTGACGGCCCGGTCGCCTTCGGCCGCCTCGGGGTCGTCGCCTTCGCCTCGCTAGAGACAATCCGCCTACCGTGCAGGCCGGACCCTCTGCTGGCCCCTTGCCCGGCTCCCCCGACGAAGAGCGCAAGATGATCTTGATTAGTGTGGAATCCGGCGGACCGAAGCCTTCACGTTGCCGCTGATCAAAGAGTTTCGCCAGTACCCCCCAAGGGTGGGACCGCACTGCGGCCCGCCCTTCACCTATCCATCGCCACGTCACCGTCGCTGGATCTCATCAACATCACCGCCCCCGCAGACCCCCGGTCGTTGCTCAAGCCGACGCACAAACGTTCCTGCTTCTCGCGGCCGCAACCGGTGCGTCACCGGATGCGCCTCACGGGGCGGGCGTCGGGTATTTGCAGCCGTCGGCGGGGTGGTGGGCCGGGCGGCGACGTCCTGGCCGCTGGTGTCACCACCTCGACCACCTGGAACGGTCACATCCTCGTGGATTTCCTCGGCGAGACGGATGGGCAGCGGTTGCTTACGGTCGCTGGGCTGTCAACACGCGCCGAAGGGCGTCGATCCCGTCGTGCCAGGGCTGGTCTTCTGGCGATTCGGCCCACAGCTCCTTCACCTCGGAGTCGGGCGCCACGATGCGGTCCAATGCTCTGACGGCCAACGGCACCAGCGCGCGGGGCAGTGGCGGTGAGGGCTTCTCCGGGCCGTAGATCGGGTCGGTCGGCGATCCGCCGGGAAGCTGGGAGGCGATCACAGCGGCCGCGGCGACTGCCGGGTCGGTCACACCGGTGCCGGTGTTGTTGCCCGGCGCCACCACAGCCTCCAGAACCCTGGTGATCACCTCAACGTGCTGCTCAGCGGGAAGCGTGTCCAGTGTCCCGGCGAAGTCTGCGGCATGGTCGTTGTCAAAGGCTCCGGGGCCCCAGGTACCCATCTGATGCTCGTCTCCTGAGATCCGTTCTCGACTGCAAGCTGCCAGGATCTCCTAGATGGTGCAGTACGTCCTGAGGGACCTGCTGAACCATGGCAGCGTGGATTACCGCGGGGACGTGCCTGAGATCTCATGCCCCTTCACCACTGCTCAGGTCGCCGAGGTGCCTCAGACTCATATCGTGGCCCGGTGGCCGGGGTGGGCCGACAATCCCGACTGTGGATCTTCGCCAGTCGTTGTCCGAGCAGGATCAAACGAGCGCCGACCAGGCCTCCTGACCCTCGCTGAGCCGGGGTATTTTTATCCTGCCATGAAGATGAAGCCGGTTCGACGCATTACATTCTCCTGCTTCCTAATAGCCACAGGCGCACTTTTTTGGCTCCTCACGTCGGGCATCATGCAGCGAAGCCCTCATAACGCATGGCTCGGGGTATTGGTCGGTACTGCGATGACGACCTTCTTCTGGACTCTGGGCTGGGGCAACGCGGTGCGTTACAACGCCACCCATGTGTCGGTGACCAACGGCTTCATCACCACACGCGTGCCCTGGCGTGACGTCACCGAGGTCAGCTTGGAGAACGGCCTGGGCATCATGCTGCGCGAGGGCGAGGAACTGAGCTCCATTCAGTTCAGTGGATCTTTGCTGGGTGGCTTGTCGGGCTACCGCGGCTTCCGACGTGCTCACCGACTGCTCACCGCTACACACACGGCCGCCACCGCCACTGCCCCTCGCCCGCGTGAACGAGACCCAGTACAGCTGGAAAGACTGCTGTGGTGGAAGCCGCCGCTACTGGCCGCGTTGGTGTTCGCCGCCTCGCTTACCGTGGCCGCAGTTCTGAGCTGAGTGACCTTCTCGCGTGCGCGTTGTTCAGCGCCGTGAACGGATTCAGCAGAGCGCTGAGGTCGCGCTCCCCACGTCGGCCGCGCTGGTTCGAGTCCCGCAGCGTGAGGAGCCTCAGCCAAACGGCGCTGCGGCCCGGAGGTGTCGAAGGCCGAGCCGAGGCGGAAGCGGCGGCGGCCGTCGGTATCGGTACCGCCGCTGAAACCGCCCGTTCACGCGAACGGTGCTACGCGGGCCCGAGAGGTGCCCCGCCCCCGGGCCCTCAGCGGGCTCAGCCGCCCAGGCCCGGGATCTTGAAGGGGTTGGTCTGCGACACCGGAGGCGGCGTCACCTCGATCGGCTTGCCGTAGTCGCGGAACACCGCCGCCATGGTGACCGAGTTCGTCTGGACCTGCGTCCTGGTGGTCACCTTGCGCGGCAACCAGTCGTCACCGACCCACAGGTCGAACGTGATCGGGAAGTTGCCGACCTTCGCGAGGGTCTTCTCCATCGCGGCGCGCTTCTGCGGGGTCATCTTGGCCAGCGCCTCCTGCGCCATGTAGGTACCGGTGTAGTGCGTGGTCTTCACCCCGTCGATGTTCTCGGTACCGACCTGGCGCGCGTCCTTGGAGGTGGTGAACACCTTGGTCTGCTCGGCCGGGTTCTGCTGCTGGGACTGCTCCAGCACCTGCTTGAAGCTCATTCCGGTGGCCGACCTGCTGACCTCGTTCAAGGAGATCTTCGCCCACGGCTTACCGCGGTTCTGCGCGGCCAAGCCGGGCGCCTTCATGTACATGTACTCGCCGACGGCCCGCATCTCCATGCCCC
This sequence comes from Spirillospora sp. CA-253888, assembly GCA_050936435.1. Classification (GTDB taxonomy): domain Bacteria; phylum Actinomycetota; class Actinomycetes; order Streptosporangiales; family Streptosporangiaceae; genus Spirillospora. Next base: position 541,944 of record JBNJMT010000002.1, on the reverse strand, counting down.
CCTTGGTGCGGCCGTTCATGGACATCGACTTGACGTTCAGCCGCATGGCGACGTCGGGCCGGATACGGGTGGCCATCGACATCTCCATCTTCACGACACTTTGCGGGGACCGGGCGTCCACGGTCGCATCGGCCTGGTAGCTGTCGGCCTTGTCCGCCTTCTCCGCACTCTTGCCGAACATCTGCACGGCGCTGAGCTGGACGCTCTTGCCCACTCCGCCCCCGCCCTTGGCATCCCCCAGGCAGCCGGTCAGGGTCAGGGTGAGACCGGCGGCGACCGCCGTCCCTGCGGCGAAACGACGGATCATTTAGTTCTCCTCTATGCGGTGGTCGACTGTGCGCCCGCCCGGACCAGATGGGCCGGCGCACGGTGGTTGTGGCGCACCGCAGACCCTATGGCCTTATCCGTCCCAGTAAGGAACGAATAAACCGATCAGTCACCTCAATTGCGCGGCGTACCGCCGGAGAGGCCCTCCGGCGAGGGTGCTTTGCCAGCACACCGTGCATCCGGCGCAGTGATGAGGTCCTGGTCGTGACGGTCGGCGCTGGGTCCGTTGGTATTCCTGGTCAGCGTTTGATTCGATTACGGATGGATGCGATACGTTCCCGGGGACACAGCTGATCAGGCTGTAGAGCCGGGATTGTCTGCGCCGAGGCTGTGGTGGCTGCATCGATGCTCACTTTCGCGGTGGTTGCGCCGGCAGGCCGCCTACGACCTTCAGCACGGCCTCGGCTGCGGCCAGCCCGAACGGCGCCGGCAATGCCCAGGCGGTCAGCCACAATGCAATGGACGGTCTCTTCGTTTGCCCTGGTGGCGATCGGCCAGCCCCGTTCCAGGGTCTGACCGCAGTGCAGGCGGGCGGCATTGTCGGTCAGGTAGCCGATGATGCTGTCTCCCACGTCGAGCACCGGCGCGTCAAAGGCGAGCGATGTCACGGAACCGCTGGCACTCGAGGTCTTCAGTCCCCGGAAAATCCCCAAAAGCAGATCTCAGTCGGTACGCCACGGTCATCATGCAGAACCGCACACCGACCGAACCACCGCCACCCCCGGAACACCTCGAACTCAGGAACATGCGCGCGGGTGATCTTGCGGGCGCCCAAATGGCGGAACGCCTCCTCCGGGCCCACCACTTGGACCGCGAACGCCGACTCCTGGTCGGGGACCACGGCATCGGCGTCCAACACTTGGAACATGTCCAGGATGGAATGCGTACCGTTGTGCTGCACTACCTCGTCAGCCCACAGCGCTTCGATGGTCGCAGGCCACGGACGCCGCTGCTCCTCGGGCACCCATGGATCCCACAGATATTCACGCGCCTGGAAGACCTGGTCGCGCAGCTCCTGCAACGCCTGTTGAAGGTCTTCCTGATACGGAACGAAGTACTCCCAGCCCGACGCGCCCATGCAGCCTCCCGCACGCTATGAAGATCATCGGGAACCTAGCACCGGGCACCGGGCACCGACAGAACAGCAGCGTCGTTCGCCCCTGACGCGTTAAGCACATCAGACGCCCAGGCCCAAAGGTGCGATCGCTTCACGCCGGCGCAGTCATAACGGGCCTTGGCCGAGCCCGGCCACACCGACGATTCAACCGGTCTGCGTCATGCATCGTTGGCATCCCGACCTGCGGAATGTCGGCTATACCTCGGGCAGGCGCCGGCCAGTCCGTCAGACGGCGACGCGATCAGCATTCGATCTACGATCGACTGTGATCATTGCGAGAACGACCGCCTTGGCCGTTGCGGTTCTGGGACTTGGTGCAGCCGGATGCTGAGGCGGCGGGAAATCCGACTCCCTCCGCACCGATGAGGTGGTCGTCACCCTGTGCTCGACGGAAACGCCATCGGGAGCGTGCAGGCACAAAGCCGTCACCCCCAACAGGTCGATGAGCTCAAGACCCGTCTCCAGTCGCTGAAGGGCGTCCGCTCGGTCGCCTACCTGCCCGCCGGGCAAGCGGACGAGCGACCTACTCCGCGACAGAAGCGTCAACGGCAGCAAAGTCACCTCCAGCACCGCTCCCGCAGCCTTTCATGTGCGAAAGGACCCTCGGCATAACGGAATGCTCATCGCGCAGACCATGCGGGGGAGACCCGGAGTGGAAACCGTCATCATCCCCGATGATGATTACTGAGGGAGTTGACCAGCGGCCAAAGAATTGAAGAAGAGACCACAGCCGTGCCGTGCAGTGCGGAATGGGTGCAGTACGTTCTCAGGGACGCATCAGCCCAGCTCAGCGCGTCTGTCTGGGGAACCGCCCTCAAGGCAGGTGCGTCCAGGGAAGTCAGGTGCACTGCCAGGTGAAGGATGCTGCGCCGAAGCGGTGGGCGGCCAGGTCGTGGGGGCGGATCAGCCAGTAGAGCGTGCCGATGTCTCCCCATCGCATCCCGGCGAGGTCGTCGCTGTCGAATTGCGCCAGCAGCCGCCAGCCGCAGCCCTCCTGCTGCAATGCCGGGTCCTGCCAGGGGACCCGCCCGGACAGATGGGTGTAGGCCACTTCCATCTCGACCGCGTCCTGCACGGGCAGGGCGTGGCCGCCCAACCAGTGCCGGGGAGGGGGCAGGCATGCGGCCAGTTCGTCGCGGAGGCCGTATCCGCTGCCGGGCTCGTCCATGAAGCGTTGTTCCCATGCGGGCAGGTTCCGGGTGGCGGCGCGCAGCTCGGGGTGGCTGAAATCCGGTCCGGTGGCCATGAGTTGGGCGGTGAGCTCCACCCGTTCGTAGGGGTCCACGTCAAAGGGGGCCTGCCGCTCGACGGTCACGGCATCGGGCGGCACATACAGCACCTGGGCCCCGGCGAGGGTCGCCGGCTCTCCGGTGACCATGTCCGGCGGGTAATCGGGATCGAACAGGCCGTCCTCAGGATCCAGGTAGAAGAACAGCAGGCTTCCCGCCTGCGGCACCGCAAGGTCCAGCGAGGCCGCCGGCAGGTGCGCGCAGTCCAGCGCGGCGACGAAGTTCAGCGAGCCGCGATCCTCCCAGACCGGCCAGGGGACCTGCGGCGGCAACGAGGGAAGGCCGCCCAGCTGTCCCACCAGCCGGCGGCCCTTGGTCCGGTGCCTGAGCCTGACCGCGGGCCGGATCAGGGAGATCCACTGCTCGGCCACGGCCGAAGGCAGCTGCCGGTGGGCCGCTCGACGCAGCCGCTCCTCCAGAAAGGGCATGTTCGGCATCATGGCCGTCACCGGGGACACTTTGCCGATCTCGTTTTGAGCCCGTGCGCGGACATCAACGGCCGGAGACTGCGGCGCAGACCGCGTGAGCTGTGACGATGGCTCCCTGAGAACGTACTGCGCCCGTGCGGAATCAAGCCCACCTGTTCGCCCGACAGGCGCGGTTCGAGCTGTTGGAGGCCGAGTTGAACCGCGGCCCGGCTGCCCACGGCTGGGCCGATGACCAGCGGTGGACGCTTGCCCGGGTGGCTGTGCTGATCCGGGAGTTGTTCGGGGTCGACTACTCCATGGTCGGGGTGTCGCTGCTGCGCCGAGGCGGCTGATCGGTGCAGGTTCCCGGCCGCCGCGCCATCGAACGTGACGATGAGGCCATCGAGGTGTGGGGGCAGCAGGTGTGACCGGCCGTGGAACCACCGCGGACGACCTGGGCGCCTGGAGCCGGCGGGACGGCGGGACGGCGTCCGCGGGTGAGGGTGAACGGAGGCGACCACGGCGGGCGGGTGTCGGTGGCCGGCCGGTGTGCCACCGGCCAGGGACGCAGTCCCGGCGAACGCGCCTCCTTCACTCTGGCCGAGTACAAGGCCATGCCGCAGACCGCACACCGGCAGCTGCTCGGCGGCACGCTCGTTGTGGTCTGGGACGACCTGGGCCTCCACCACTCGACCGCGATGCGAGCGTTCATCGACGCCCACACCAACTGGCTGGCGGTGTTCCACCTGCCGGCCCACGCTCCCCGAACCCGACCCGACCGTGAACGTGCGTTCGCTGCTCGAACGCTCGGTGACCGACTTCCCGGCCACCGACCTTGACCACCTCGCAGACATGATCAAGCGCCGGCTCAAAGTGATCCAGCACCATCCCGAGGTGATCGACGGCTGCCTGCCACCTACAGCCCTTACCCATCAACCCTGGTTAGCCACAGATGTTCTACCTACCGGACGTTCCCCCGGCCTCGACCCCGCCGAGGGCATCAGGTCCCTGCTCAATCACTCCCTGACCGATTTCCCGGCCCCCACCGGCCTCACCTGCACGCCCAGCATCACCAGTTGATCCTGATCAGAGCATCGTTGTCAGAACACCCCCGTCGGCGCGGATCGCTGCTCCGTTGGTGGCCGCCGAGAGCGGGCTGGCCAGGTAGAGCGCGAGTTGCGCGATTTCGGACGGCTCGATGAACCGCTGCAGCAGCGTGGTCTGGTTGGCACCGATGATGGCGGCTTTCATCTCGTCGGCCGTCATGGCCCGAGACTGGGCGACCCGGGCGACCGTCTCTGCGACGCCGTCTGAGTACGTGGGTCCGCCGAGGATGGTGTTGACGGTGACGTCGGTGCCCCGAGTGAGCTTGGCGAGGCCGTTGCCGAGGGCGAGCATCGCTGCCTTCGTCACTCCGTAGTGCACCATGTCGGCAGGAACGTTCACGCCCGATTCGCTGCCGACGAAGATGATGCGGCCCCGGTTCCTGTCGAGCATGCCGCCGAGTACGTGGCGTGAGAGCCGGACGCCGCTCATGACGTTGACGTCGAAGTAGCGCCGCCAGTCGCTGTCGGAGACGTCTTCGAAGCGGGCGAGTCCGAAGAGGCCGACGCTGTTCACGAGGATGTCGAGGTCGCCCAGGGATCCGAGGAGGTCCTGGACCTGGGCGGGATCGTCGAAGTCGGTGACCAGCCCGGAGGCCTTCGCGTCCGGAAGTTCGGCTCGGAGCCGTCGTAGGGCTTCCTGGACGCCGGCGTCGCTCCGCCCGTTGATGATGACCGTGGCGCCTTCACCCAGCAGGGCGCGCGCGATGGCGAAGCCGATACCTCGTGTCGATCCGCTGACGAAGGCGGTCTTGTCGTTCAAGCGCAGATCCATGGGGTTCGCTCGTCTCTGTGGTGCCGCGCAAGCCGTCGATGACTTGCCTGGGCAAGTGAATTTAGGGGCGCATGACTTTCCTGGTCAAGTCAATGGCGGTAGTCTGCCGTCATGTCACGACTCAGCGACGACGACCTGGAAACCTGGTCGGCCCTGGCCACGGTCCTGGAGTGGCTTCCGGCCGCCCTCGACGCGCAACTGCAGCGCGACGCCGAGCTGACGCACTTCGAGTACGGCGTGATGTTCGCGCTCGCCGAGGCCGACGACCGCACGCTGCGGATGAGCACCTTGGCCGGCCACTCGAACAGTTCCCTGTCCCGCCTCTCGCGCGCGGTGGCGCGCCTGGAGACGAAGGACTGGGTGCGGCGCGCGCCGGACCCGGCCGACGGGCGCTACACCCTCGCCACGCTGACCGACGCCGGCGAGCAGAAGGTCGATCAAGCCGCCCCGGGCCACGTCGACACCGTCAACCGGCTGATCTTCGACTCCTTGACCCGGGCCCAGGTCCGGCAGTTGCGCGACATCAGCCGACGCATCATGACGGCGATCCGAGCCGACGACGGCTGGAGACCGCCGGCGAGGTTCGATCGCTGACGCGGTCCGCCGCCCGGTGCGACCGAGCCGAGCGTCCAGTTGCGTGTTCGCCCGGACGCGGCGGGGCCGCGCAGCAGATCGCCCCAGTGCACATCGTCGTCCGACAGGAGATCCTCACCACGAGCGCCTTCCCCGACGGCCGGCGCGTCTCATCGGTCATCGGCGGCTCCGGCGGCATCGGTACCGCCGCCGTCGGACGCCTTGCCGCCGACGGCTTCACCCTCGCCGTCGACTACGCCGGGAATCGGCCGGGACGGTCGCCGAGGAGGCCCGCACCGCCGCTGTCCCGCGATCGACGTGGGCGCAGACGTCGCGGACGAGGCCGCGGTCTCCGAGATGTTCGACGAGCTGGCCATACCGCCGGCATACGCCCACGCCAACGGCACGTCCACTCGTCCAACCGCCAACATCGATCAACCCTGATGAGGCTGACTCGCAATGCACTCCTCGGCTCAGCCCAAAGCCCTCCTACAGGCGGGGAGCCTTCTGTGCAGGGACCTGCCGGAGCCGGGGGGATGACCCTTGAGGACGTACTGCGCCCCTGGCCGTCAGGTGCGGTCGAGTGATGCCGCAGAGTGAGCACCAGGCTTACGAGATCGAGAATGACGACCAGGATGGGTGGGCGGGGCAGGCGATGCCGCTGGCCGTGAGTCGAGTTCGAAAAGGTCCGAGTGGACCGCTGATATCGGCGTTAAGGCCGAGACAGATGATCTAGATCGGTTGGGCCTGTCCAGAACCGGGGCCGGTCGGCGATCGTCGAAGGGGCATGACGCGAGCGGGCCGGTCCAACGGGAACTCGACCGGATCACCCACTTCCGATGACCAGAACGGACCTGCCGACGGCAAGCCCGTCTTCACGGCGACGATGGCCTTCACCGCCGCGGTCATCGCCGCTGCGATCGGTATGGCCGGAGGCGTGGTCGATCGAGCTGAACATCGGGAACGATGATCCGCTGGAGTCGGTGATGCTGCATGTGCGAGGCGGCGGAGACGATGTGCTGGCCGTTGTCCTGAGGATCGCGCAGTCGCTCGGATGCAGGGCTCTTGATATCTCCACCGGTGAGTTCCTGGCGGAGGGGCAAGCAGAAGGCTGGCACACGTTTCGGCAGTATCGCGATCGGATGGCGGGCCAGCCCGATGCGGTTCTCTGAGCATGGGTTGGGCCAGGCGGCGGGGACCAGTGCCGGTCGACGGGTTCAAGGGGATGTATCGGGCCGAGGCCGGCGAGGTGCGTCTGGACCTGAAGTCGGCGGGCGGGCACCGATCGAGGGCTGCCGGTGCGGTCGTTCTGACCGTACAGAGGGCAGCGGCGTCTGCCGGGCGGCTGGTCGGGGCTGAGCTCCGATCCCTGCTGGTTCGGTCAACAGGACTATCCGGGCTAGGGGCTGCCTTTCACCGATGTCATGGGAAGGCGTGCTTGACGCCAGAGATCGTGGAACTCAGGTTGAGGACCGGCGGCCGCGGCCGGGAAGACGGAAACCGAAGACGACGATGACCAGGCCCACCGCGATGATGATCAGGATGCCGTTGCGGTCGGTGGTGAAGGAGCGGAGCGTGTCGACCGTCCGAGACACCATGCCGTTGCCATCGGCCTCGGCCGCCTCACCCAGCCAGATCGATCCGTCGGAGGCCGCCGTGGGACTGTTCTGCGACGCCCGTACGGTCTGTGGGAGACGCGGGCTGCGCTGGTCCATCTGGGCGGCACTGAGCCGGCTCGGGTCCAGCTGGACGAAGTCGACGCCACCGAAGGTCATCTTGATGATCGACCGGCCGTCCTCGCTCCGCTGCGTGTAGGAGAACTCCCCGCCCTTGATCGAGGCGACGTACCGGTCGAAGACCTGCTGCGGCTTCCAGGTGCCCTGAAGCCTGGCCGGGCCGAGGTCGCCGGAGTCGATGAGGTGGTCGAAGGAGGTACGGCGCCCCTGCTGATGCCGGTTGCGGATCCACTGGGCGATGACGCGCGCCAGGAAGGCCCGGCGCAGCGGGGCGTACTCCGGATCCGTGTTGACGGCCTCGATGATCTTCGGCACCAGTAGCCTCTGCTCGAGTTGCTCGTTGCGGGCGCTGGATGCCGGATCCGGAGTGCATGCCATGCCGGCGACCTGCTGCGCCTTGGCCTTGACGGAGAGATCCGCCTTGATGATGTAGAGCGAGTCGCCGTCCTCACGGACCTGGACGTCGCCCGGCACGATCCACATCCGCGACGAATAGCACACCGCTCCCGTCTCGGCGCCGAGCTCACGCCAGTAGCGCGCCCCGAACGCGGTCTTCGGGTCGATCAGCTTGCCCTGGGTGAGCTTCATGGCGAAGTCGGCCTCCAGCAGCGCCCGCCCCGCGTTGGTCCGCCCCAGCTGATCGTCCACGATCCGGTCGGGCTCGGCCGGATTGAGGTTCACCCAGAACTTCCCCGGTTCCAGCACCAGCCAGGTCCGCAGGTCCGCGGTACTGGTCGTGATCGCGCCCAGCGCGATCTGCGGATCCTGCGGATCTCCCGGGAAGGACGGAGTTCCTGAGAAGGAGTACTTCACGCCGGACGAACCGTCCGACATGTAGCGCATTCCCAACGTGGAGAAGTCGACGCCGCCGAGGTTCTTACCGCCGAGCGCCTTGTCGATCGCACTGCTTCCGCACTGCGCCTTGAAGCGCACCGCGGCCACGGCCATTGGCTGCCGGCCCCCGCCACGCCCGCCCAGGCCCCCGACCGAGCACTCCCCGGCCGACGGTTCCTTCAGCCCGAGGTTCTCCCGCGCCTGTCGACGCTGCCGCTCTTTGGCCCGCCGCACCTCCTCCTTAATCTCTTCCACCGCCTTTTTCAGCTCGGGTTCCGAGCTCACAATCCAGACTCCTTTCGCCAGCAATTTCTGCCGAACCTGCTCCTTTCCCGCCGCGAAGCCCTTCACGGTGAAGTAGATGACAGGTTTTCCGGAGGGATTCACCATCCTGTTGTTCAGCAGCCCGGGCCGTGGATGCTTGGCGTTTGGATCGTCGAGGGTGCCGAGGATCTGCGTCAGTTTGCCGCTGCCATCTCCGGCGGTCACCTCGACGATGAAATCCGTGGCCTCGATGTCGATCTCGGCATCGTAATTGATGTTGTCACCGGCGGCCGCCCGCCTTTGCTTATCCGCCTGCGGCTCGCTCCATGACCTGCCGATCTCCACGACCTCCGAGCGAATCCAGTTGGCGACCACGGCCTCCCAGTAGGCGTTGTTCCTTCTGCTCGCCGCTTCGTATGCTTGGTTGGCCCGCCTGTACGCGTCCCTGGCCTTCTGGTACTCCCTCTCCAAGTAGGCCTTGCGCCTTACGCCCTGCTCCTCGTCCCGTGCCTTCTTGGCGGCCGCCATCGCCCTTTCGGCGTCCTCCTTCGCCCGCCGGGCGGTCTCCTCTTCCTCGCCGCTACGGTGCTGGCTCAGCGCGTGGGCGATCTGCGCGTTCAGCACTCGACCGGCCTGTGCCTCGGCTTGGCGGTGCACGTCGGCCGCGGTGTCCCGGTCGCCCTTGGCGCGCGCGTCCTCCACGAGTTGCCGCAGCTTGGCGAGTTCGGCTTTCGCGGTGGCGAAATCGTCGTTTTGAAGGGCGGTGTCGATCCGCTGGATGATGTCGGCGGCTTCGCCGGGCTTCGGCGCGAGAGCCGTCGGGGCCGAAGCCAGGGCGGGAGCGGAGGTGAAGACGAGGAAAAGGGCCGCGAGGACGGCCAAGAGGCGTGTCCGGCGGTTATTGCGCACCGGGCCCTCCCTGCGCGGGAGGCATTGGTTGGGATGTGCTTGTGGCGTGGATGTAGGAGGCGAGGACCTGGGCTCCTTGCTGCTGGCCGCCGGCGGCGGTCTCGCCCTGGCGGAGGGCTCGGGCGCCGAGTAGGCCTATGGCGCCCAGTGTCGCCACCGCGACGATGGCGGCGCCCAGCAGGGAGGTGCTTGTCGCGCAGCCGCCGTTCCCGTCGAAGAGGGAACGAGTGTCGCCGCCCTTGTTGAGGTCGATCTTGATGTCGGGGCGGTAGCCGTAGCTGACAAGGCAGGCCGAGGCGGGCGGCGCGGTCAGCGGCAGCACGAAGCAGGCCATGAGGAAGGTCAGGACGCACGTCGCCATGACCAGGCGGGTGGCGCGGCTCATCGGGTCACCGCCGTGCCGATGGTGGACTTCGATCGCATGACCTTCGCCCGCAAAGCGGAGCCCTCCTCGTGCGTCTCGGGTGAATCGCCGGCCTCCGGCCGCCGCAGGTGCCAGGCGGCCAGTTCCAGTTGGGCCGACTGCAGGCGGCTGAGCCTGGTCGCCGTGTCCCGGCCGTACCGCTGCCAGGTGTTCACCAGCGTCCAGAAACGCAGGTGCGGATCGATCAGGAACGGCTCCTCGGCGCGGGTGATGGCGGGGCCCTCCAGGCTCACCTCGGCCGACACCGCCGCGCGTGCGGCGGCGGCCCGGGCGCGGCGCGCCGACCGCAACACCAGGATGGCCAGCACGATGAACGGTGCCTGCGGGAGAAGCCAGATGAAGGGGGAGACCACCAGGGTGTCGAACGCGCCCCCGGCGTCGATGTGGCCGCTGATCAGCTTGGACCACCAGCCCGCCAGGACCTCGGTCGCGGCTGATCCGCCGATCGAGATCGCGAAGGCCGCCGCGACCGTGGTCCACCGCTGTCTCCGGCCACGCGCCCGGGCCGCGAGGGCAAGCCCGGTGCCAAGGAGCGCCCCGAAGGTGACCTGCCCGCCGAGCAGGCCGATCGACTGCCTGACCCAGTACTCGAATCCGCCCGAGGTCTGCAGCAGCCCGCCCGCCATTCCGAAGATCTTGATGATCAGGGCGCTCTCCACGAGGTTGTAGCCCAGGCCGACCGCTGCCCCGAGGGTGAAGCCGGTCATCGCGTCGGTGACGTGCCGCCGGAACAACAGCATCATCAGGACGATCCCGCCCGCCGTCGCCAAAGCGTTCGCGACAGTGAGGTGCAGGACGGTGTAGTCCAAGACGCGGAACTGGAGATCGTTCAGCTCATTGAGGTCCCGCACCTGGTTGATGTTGGTTCCCTCCGCTTTGACTGTGTGGTTGTAGATCGCCCCGAATGCCAGGTTGGTAAAGGCGCGGCCCAGTCCGAACACGATCAGCGCACCCCAGCCGAACGCGACCAGCAGCATCGACAGCGGGATCCGCGCGAACCGCTGCGCGTTGTGCAGCAACATCAGCACGAACGCGGTGCCGGGGACACAGGCGAGCGCCTGCAGCGGGTACTCGACCACGACGAACAGCCCGATCAGCCCGAAGGGCCCCATCATGGCCCCGATGGTCGCCCAGGTCAGCCGCGCCGCCAGGCGCTCGCGCGGACGAGCGATCGCCGCGTACGCCTGGATCAGCACGCCGACGACTATGCCGACCAGGAGCGTCCAGAAGACGATTTTCGGCATGGCCAGCAGCCGGTCGAGCGAGGAGAACGGAGAGCCCTCGATGTTGCCGAGCTCGTTCTTCTGGAAGAGCGACAGCGCCGGCTCGTTGGGCAGGATCTTCGGCCGGGCCAGGTTGAGCAGCAGGAGCAGCAGGTAGAGCGCGACGGTGATGCGGGCGACGAGGAGCGCTTGGCGGCGCACGGTGACATCGTCACGAAGGTACGCGGGAAGCTGCGGTGGGGCACCGCTGGTGTGGTTCACGGGGCACCGCCCGGGTTCGGGGGAGGCAGCGGGATGCCGGTCGGGAAGTTGCTCGGAAGCCCGGTCGGGAAATCGGTGGGCAGATCCCTTGGAAGATCGGTCGGGAACCCTCCTGGCGGGCGCCCGGACGGCAACCCCGGCAGACCTGGCCTCTTGGGGAGCTCCGGCTCGTTCGCCCCGGTGAGGTGGACCACCAGCGACATGCCGAACAACACCGCTCCGGCAATCGCACCGATCTTCAGCAGGCGCATCTGTTGCGGCCGCCCGTCCGCATCCACATCAGTCGAGTTGTTCACCGATCCCCCATCCCGTTCGGTGGCTTCTAGATCGCTGCGAGTTTCTGATGCGCGACGTCGCCAGTCAATGGCATATGCCACAAACGCATCACTCAGAGGCAATAGGTTGGTGTGGTTCCGCCGGGATGACGGGAAGGCCAAGAGTGACCGTGGTCTGACTATTGTTGCGTGCGAGCCGGTTGAGCAAGGCGAGTTTGTTGTGCACGGTTTCGAGACTGATCTGGAGCCCTTGGACCTCGCCGTTCCAGCCTTAGGCGCGGACTTCGTCGATGCGGTCGCGGGGGTGCGGGTGATCTTTTCGATTCGGTGGTGCTGAGCGGAGTCGACCTGCAGCATGAGGCACCGGATACAGGCATGCTCATGGTTGCAGGGGATGCCGTAGGGGCGTCCGCAGGTGCCGAGTTCGACTTTGCGCAACTCAAAGCGCTTCTGGAATTCCGTCCATTCCTCTTCGGCGGCTTCGCGGTATTCGGCTGCGGGGCGGACGGCCCGGTGGCCGTCAAGGAAGGCCCGGTAGTTCTTGGTCAGGTTTTCCTGGAAGACGGCAGGGGCTGGCCGGTGCGGTCGGTGAGCCCGGCACGGTCGAGGGCCTCGCCGAGCAGCCGGTAGACGACCTTGCTGCTGAGGACTTCCCGCCGCCAACCGACCTTGCACTGGAACGGGTGCGGGAGGGGCGGGCCCGGGACGCGTTCGTGCGGGTCGTAGCGCTCGGCCAGCGGGACATGACCGTCCCGGACGAACTGGTCTACCTAGTTGATGTCCCCATAACGAACCCCCGGGCTCTCGCGGGTACGGCTGGCGTTACTGATGACCGGGGGAGGCGAGCGCGCAGTCACGGTCGGAACGCAGCGCGCCGAACAATGCCTGCCACTGCCGATCCGGCAGAGCTCGTGGTCGGCGCTTGGGGACGGGCAGGTTGTAGCGAGCCGTCCCTCGCTGCGAAACGGCTCCAGCAGGTTGTGGTGTGCATTCGGTCGTCGCTCCGCCGGCCGACCGGCGCTGAATCCCGCTTGGCGGATCACCGGGCGGCCGTTGCGCGCCCGTCTGCTGGCCTGGCTGACGGAGGCGGCCGACGTGGTCACCCAAGAGGAAGAGCAGGCGGCCAGGTGGTGTGGCGTCGTCGACTTTGCGACGTGGGAGACCGTGCAGCAGATCCGCGCACTGCGCCCTGTCATGTACCAGGTGGTGACGCGCTTGCTGGACGACCCGTCGCTCGTCCACTTCCAGCCCGTGCTGGCGTCGCGGGTGCGGCGCGAATTGGCCGTCAACGCGTAGCGGGAGGGCGCTTTGAAAGCTGGTGGGCGACCCGGATCAGCCCGCGGACGTTCGTTTCAGCGCCGCGCTCGCCTGGCTGTCCCTGGTCGACGACCCGATCCCCGACGATCTGCGGGGCCTTCTGACCGCCGTGGCCGATGATGAACTGGCCGACCTGGTGCCGGCCGTCCCATGGCTGAAGTACCTCGCCTGGGACGCCAGCGGCCTGTAACGCTGCCTCCGCTCGCTGCTCAAGTCCGCAAAGGGCGCGTGATCACGCCGCGATGGTTCCTGGGCAGAGCCCCGGCCACCGTGGCGGCCGGGGCGAACGAGCGCGGGGCGGGACGTTGCCGGGGAGGCATCAGCTCAGCTCAGTCGGTTTCTGGTTCGTGTTGTGCCGTTTCGGTTCGGTCTTTGAGGAACGCCTGCATCTGTTCTTGGAGTCTGCGGTCGGGCTCAAGCGTTGCGGCAGCGCTGATCCAGGCTCGGAGCCGGTGTGGCCGGTTCTCAGCCGGCCAGGTCGTCAAGACTTGGAGAGCGCGGCGCCGGATGTGAACCACTCGATTCGATAGGGCGATCCGAAGCAGATCGAGACCGACCCCCGGATACCTGTCCAGGCGGTTGATGATGGCGTCCAGCGCATGATCGGGCGCGTAGCGGCGGCCGCGACCACGGCTGGTGGTGGGGCCGTCGGCGAGTGCGTCGAGCGGGAGGACCCGCATGGCCAGCGTGATCACGGAGGTGATGGTCTCGCTGTCGGAGTTGTTGACCGCCCACTGCCAGGCATAGGCGTTGAACGGTTCTCGTTCCAGGTGATGGAGGGCCTGGGGAAGCACCGGCATGCCGAGACGGCCGGCGCAGGACAGCGCGACGTTAAAGGTGTGGGGAGTGGTGTCGAGTAGATCGTTCAGGTGCGTCAGCACCAGCTCCCGCCAGACGGGTCTGGCCAAGAGCACCTGGTAGCGATGAGCTAGGCGTTCGGGTTCGCCCTGGGGCCAGGCGATGTCCCCGTCAGACCTCAACGCGCAGCGTTCGATGGTCAGCAGATGGTCGAGCACGTCCAGTGTCGGTTCGGCCGTGGCGGCGAGTTCGGCGTAGCGGTGCATGGCCGGTACCGCGTCGTCGTAGTCGGCCATGTCCTTGGCCGGACCGCCCATCGCGAGCGCGGCGAGGATGCCGCCGATGCCGTCCAGCAGCGCCGCGTCCACGTCAGGTTCCAGCAGGGCGGTGTAGAGATCACCGGTGGTGGCGGCCAGATGCGCGAGGTACTCGTCCATGATGCCGTTGCGGTATCCCTCGCGCAGCAGCCATGCCCTGATCTCAGGATCATCGCTGCCCTCCAGGCGTTCCACCGCATGGACCCGCCCCCAGTCCTTCACGCGCCGGGCCAGTTCATAGGCGGCCCGATGCCGGTCGGGCTGGGTCTTCACCAGGGCGACCACGGCGTACAGAGTGAGTTCTTCGAGCGCGCCGAGCAGGAGCAGCAGCCCGCGGTCGCGCTCGTTCCCGCATTCCCCCAGCAGGACGATGCCCAGCTTGACGGTGTTGCGCGCCGAGCCGTACTCGGTCAGATGCCGCGCCACCCTGTGCAGGGGTCCACGGGGCAGGCTTCGTGATCGAAGCTCTGTGACCAGGTCATCGGCGAGGTCGACCGCAGACTGCCGGGCAAGGAACGCGTGCAGGCGGTCCAGGACAGCAGGGTCGGGAGACTCGGATATGGCCGCTTCGAGGAGAGCGATCACTTCCCTGGCCGCTGCTGGTTCCGCTCGGGTGCCGACGTGGTGGGTTCGGACGCCGTCGACTACCACGCTCGACATCACGGGCCCGTCCTCGCCGTCGCGTCGAGGCGGTTCGTCAGGGAGCGGGAAGCCGCCATCGGGCCAGGGGCCCGGGCCGTGGAGTGCGCTCAGGGCAAGGGCGTGGGCCAGGAAGGTGGTCCGGTCGTTCACGGGACCGCGCTCCGGCTCCCGCCGGCCGGGCTTCACCGGCTGGGGCGCAGGACGCCCTTTCCATAAAAGATCATGCGGCGATGATGGCACCTGCTCAGCGGAGCCGCAAACGACAGAATCCCGCGAGGGAGTCCAGCGGTTCAGGGCTCCCTGCGAACGTGTTGCACTCGGCTGGGGATGTGCGCAGTAAGCGCCGGGACGACGCGGTATGGACTGGGGCCGCCGTCTCACCTATGCGAGGAAGCGGGGTCTGTCGGGTGGGTGTTCACCGCCTCTCGGCGCCGGGACCGCCGTCCGAACTTGGGGTCGGAGGTGAAGCACTGGGGCGGTGATGAGTTGGGCGCAGCACGTTCTCAGGGAGCTGTGAGCTGGATCGATGAGCGAGACGGGTCAACTATTCTGCGCTGATGAGCGACGTTGGCGGGCGGTTGGATCACCTTGCCGAGGAACGCGACCGCGCCGTCCGCGTCGGTCGTGATGTGACGGTGCCGGTCGGTGTGACCCACTTCTTCGGCCTGGCCGACCCGCCCGGCCCCGAGCCCGTCGCGGCCCGGGCCGCGCTGCACGCCGCAGGCGCCGGGGAGGTCGTCCTCGACGAGGAGGTCTCCGGCGACGGCCACTGGCATGCGGCCGCGTTCTGCACGCTGCTGATGGAGGACCCCGAGGTGAAAGCCGCCGAACAGCAGATGATCAGCCTGGCCGCCCGGCACCATCTGCGCTACGACGGCTGGACGGTCACCCTGACCGCTGCCGAGGAACGGCTCGCCACAGCCGAGACCCCCACCGACAACTGATCCAGATCACGAACCCGCAGCCCACAAGCTCCCTGAGAACGTACTGCACTCCAGGCGGATGGCCTACAGCCCGGGTCCACTGAGACGTCAGCGCCACTTCGGCGGGATGTTGGCCACCTGCTTGAGGATGTCCCAATCCTTGGGCTTCTGTGACGGGGAGTCCCATACGGCACCCGTGCCGAGCCAGTAGCCGCGCAGGTACCGAATGCCCTCGACGTCGCCGTTGCCGACGTCGGACTCGGTTCCGCAGCAGGCGCAGATCGCGTTCGTCGGCCATCCGTCCTCCCAGAAGACTTCGCCGTCCATGCCGCAGACTCTGCAGACTTCTTCGGTCGGCTCCTCGTCGGGCATCTTGTGATCACTTCGCTTTCACGATCGTCTGAGAGGTCTCCGTTGGGACGGCTTCCTCAGAGCCTGCTGACCAGGCCGGGCTTCGGTGGACTCAACGGCCGGATCGCCCAGCAGCCCACCATCGGCGCGGCATAGCTGGCCTGCCTTCTCCATCGTCCCAGCTCACACGCTGTCTGAGAAGGATGCAGTACGTTCGTGGGCAGCTTGTGAGCTGGGCTGCTGAGGAAGACAAGCCAGCTGTGCTGCGCCGGGGGTGGGCGGCTGGGCGGTCTGGCGGGGCACGCGACCGTGCTGTCCGCGTCGGGCGTGAGGTGTCGGTGCCGGTTTGCGTGACCTACTTCAGCCTGGCCGGTGCGCCGGTCCCGAGCCGTCACAGCTCGGCGCGTCCTACACGCTGCAGACCCTGTGGAAGCCATCCTCGATGAAGGCTCCCAGACGACCGTGAAAGCGAAGGTCCACAAATGACCGGCGAGGAGCCGACCGAGGAGATCTGCAGAGTCTGCGGCCTCGATGACCAGGTCTTCTGGGAAGACGGGTGGCCGACGAATGCGATCTGCTCCTGCTGCGGAACCGAGTCCGACGTCGACCAAAATCATGCGGACAGCGTTCGACACCTGCGTGGTTACTGGCTTGGCGCAGGAGCCGTATGGAGGTCTCCGTCACAGAAGCCCAAGGATTGGAACATCCTCGAGCAGGTGGCCAACATCCCGCCAAGGTGGCGCTGAAATCAACAGACCGTCACAGCGGGATTTTCGCCCGTTACTCCGACCGGACGGAGGACTCCGTATCCAGCTGCTGATGCAACTCGACGATCTATCGCTGCCGCCGTCCCGCCCGAGCGCGGGCAATGTCCTGCCGACGCGACAGGATGCGTCCGCTTCCGGGCCCGTCGCGCTGCACCCCGCCGGCCTGGGGAAGTCGTCTTCGGTGAGGAGCCTGTCCGGCGGTGGCCACTGGCGTGTGGCCGCGTTGTACACGCTGCTGCCGGAGGGCCCCGAGGTGAACGCCGTTGGGTGTGGTTCCTTTGGAAGGACCTCCTCACCTGTGTGGACATGCGGTTCCGCGATCGTCGTCTGATCATTTCGTCCCGCCGACAGGTCCGCATGTAGGCCAGTGAGGACGTAGCCGTTGAGCTCGTCCCGCGCTCGCACGTCACCTGCGCTTCACAGCAGCGGTGCACGCGGCACACCCGAATCAAATACTACAATGAGTCGAAATAAACCGCGGGGGCAAGGAAGAACTATGGAAGTTGTCGAGAGCAGCCGGGACGAAGTGGTTGTCAAACTCAACCACGAGGACATCATCATGTTCCGTAGCGCGATTGGTGAAACGCTGGAAGCTCTTGAAGACTGGGAACTTCCCATTCGAACTCCTTTCAGCAGAGAGGAGTTCTTGGTTGTCCAAGAGCAGCTCAAACAGCTTAAATCCCTACTTCGCGGAGGGCATTAGGGAGGGATAGGGGCGCTGCAGCCCGCGCGAGGTTATCGGGCACTGGGAGCGCAACCCTCAGGGCCTGGCCTGTTTTGGTGCAGGCGGTTTTGATTGAGCACGGGCAGCAATTACTGGGCTGCAACTTGATCATAATATGCGTCGGGTTCAGCCGTACCGCGGTCCAGCTCCACCTGATCTCGGCCGAGTTCACCGTCGGGGGCCCGTCGGCGGCCATCGCCGCCGCCCGCCAGGTGGCTCCCCGCAGCCTGCCCACCCGGGAGCGTCAGGGCCGGTAGGGGGGAATGTGGCGCTTGCGCAGGGCATGTGGGGGCGGCGGGACGCCGCCGTGCAAGCGCTGCTGGCCGCCGAGCGGGTGGCGCCACAGGAGACCCACGTACGGCCCACGGTCCGAGCTCTGGTCACCGAGTTACTGCATTCAGGCCGCGTCTCACCGCAGGTGCGGACGCTGGCCTCCCGCTTTGGGCTCAACTGAACCGCCCGCGCCATAGCCGACCGGACCGGTCTTCGCCAGAGGGCGTGCAAGATCTGCACGCGCCGTGCAAGGAGTGCACAGCCTTCTGCCGCGCGGGCGCGGCTTGCTGGAGTTCCAACGGCGACACCAGCCGCCAGACGACACCGCCGCCTACCCGTCACAGTCCGTCTCCTCACCTGGAGCAGTACCTGCGTGCTGAGCCCTGGCGAGACCGCGCCCGCCATGATCAAGCGGATCGGGGCGGCGCTGGCCGCCGTCGATCCCGTCCTACACGCCGACGTCCAGTAGTTCGCTCGGCGGCTTGGCCAGGCGATGGACACCCGCCGCATCGCCTTCTCCACCTCGGTCATGACCAACGCTGGACGCACTGGCCGGCCGCTGGTGACCCTGCGCGGTCCCGCCGGTCGACCCGGCCCCAGTGAAGGTCGGCGTGGACGGCTACCACCAGGCGGGGGTGGGCACCGGTTTCACCCTCGACGACCCATCAAAGTGCTCCGCTGCCTCAACCAGGTGGCCGTGGGCGGGGCCGCCTCGGGCACCTGGGACCGTCCGATCGGCAACATGGCGCTGCTGTCGCTGACCACCCGCGCAGCCGAGTTCATCGACTGCAGAGGGTCGGCGCCGACGCCCAGGGCGAGCAGTGGAAGTTCGCCTCTCCCTGGCCGGGAACGCCGCCTGCGCCGCGTGGGCGTGCGCCGATCCCGTCAACCTGACCGAGATCACCATCCTCTCGACCGGGCAGATCATCTAAGCGCGAGTGCCCGACCGTCCCGGCGGGGCAGATCGTGAAGCGATGGGGCGCTCGGCAAGGCACGGGCAGGGGCGATCCCCCTGGTCAGGGCTTCGAGAGGCACTGTCTGTAGGACTTCGTCAGGTGGTGTCGTAGGGCCGCCAGGTGGCTTGTTGCCGGCAGAGCGGGCGGTTGCCGATAGTTGTTGGACCAGGTGCACCGCCTGGTGGAGGCTCATCCGATGAGGGTCCGGGGCATAACATCAGGCCGCTCACCTGGCCAGACGCCTCACAAAGTCCTACGGGGCCGTCCCGTCGATCTCGTCGGGTCACGCAGACCGGTCGCATTGTCAGCACTTCACGGCCGGGGCGCAGTCCTCGCAGGCGTAAGCCGCGCTCCCGTCAGGGAAGCTACCGACCCTGATGCGCGGGCGCGGCCAACGCTTGTCGCAGACCAGGCACGCAGTGCCCTGCCGTTGCCGTCTGGAAAGGCCGGCAGGGTCGAACGTGGGTTCGCAGGCGCGAGACTGATCTTCGCTGCCGTTCTCCGCGCCGGGGGGCGAGCCTGGAATTGCATTGAAGAGGAAAACCGACAAGACCGCCATACTTTCGATCTTGCCGTCAAGTAGCGCCAAGTGACCCTTACAAGCTTGTTACCAGGGACGGGACGGTCTCATCCCAGGTTGCGAAGCGGGCCAGCGAGAGGCTGTCGTGCAGGACACCGTGCGTGGTGGGGTGCGGGACCCGGTCGGGGGGTCCCGGGCGGATAGCCGCCGACCGGATCGGTCACGAAGGCGCCCGTACCCAACAGGCCCGTCCCGGACAGACCGATGAGGAGCGGTCCCCAGAAGCGAGCGCCGTGCCATGCGGCGCACCCCGGCGGCGAACGCGATCGTGAGCGTACCGGCAGGAGGAAGTTGAGGATCTACACCCGGCCGCGGTCGGTGAGCGCCAGCGTGCTCACCGAATGGCGCAGCGGGTCGTAGTTCGCGCGGGCGGCGCCTTCAGCGAGATAGGTGAGGGTGAACAGCGGACCGGCGATCACTCCGCTCCACAGCGGCGCGCGTGGCCGGAGAGCCATGGCGTCAACAAACATTGACACTGATGGGGAAGCACCGGGATCGGTTCGTGGGGCGTCCTGGTCGTCGCGGCCGGGAGCCGGTGTCCTTGAACGTCGGTGCCGCCTGCGCAATCCCGACCACATCCTGGATCTCGACCGGTCCGTCGCGGTCCTGCTGCTCGCCCCTTGGGTCACGTCACCGATGACGAGCAGGGCCCCGGATCGTGCAGCACCCGATGATGCGCTGTCACTTGACGCTCGCCGGTTTCACCAGCCCTGTCCCTTTGCGGACACGGCAGGACGACAATGCCACCGGCGCGGACTCCTGCCTCCTGCGCGTCCGGGCAGATCGCGGCATCTTCGACGGTCCGGAGTCGGTCGAGTTCGGTGTTGTTCCCGCATCTCAGCGGCGGACAGGCCTTGCGTCCGTCCCGGCGCCAGGGGGCGAGGAGCGCCGGATGAGAAACAGTCGGCGAGTTGTCACTGGTGGAGACGCGTCACGGATCCGCCCGCCGGGCGCGAAGGGCCCGGAGCTTGTGGCGGTTGCCGCACCGTTCCATCGCGCACCAGCGCCGGGCGCCCGGGCGAGAGGTGTCGACGAACACCAAGGGGCAGTTGTCGCTCGCGCATTCGCGGATGCGTCCGGCCAGCGGACCGGACAGCAGTTCGATCATCTCCCGCGCCAGGGTCGACAGCGCCTGCGTCGCCCGTACCGGCTGCGCCCACTGCGCGGTCGTGCCGTCGGCGGCCAGTTCGGGGATCAGCGGTGCAGCGGCCGCGGCCCGGTTGATGGTCGCCACCGCTTCGGCGGAGAGCGGGCGCTGTGCCGCCTGGGCGTGCGCCGCGTCCCAGATCGCCTGGCGGAGCGCCTTGGCCGCGGCCAGTTCCCCGGGTGTCACGGGGGCCGTCATGACCGCGGTCAGAGGCGGCTGGGCCAGCCATTCTCCCAGGTCGGCGGGCTTGTTGAGGGTCTCGAACACCGCGTAGCGGCCCTCGCCGCCGGTGTGGGCGAAGTCCAGGCAGACGGCGCCGGCGTCGAACCTGAACGACCCTCCCTTGGGATCGTGCAGCACCCGACCGGTTGTGTTCGCTCGCATGAAACCACTATAACTGGTGTCACGCGACACCGCTATTACCGGTGTCATCGCCGAAGGAGGCGCAGATGCCCGTACGTCACATCAATCCCGAGGGACTCCATCGCAGCCCGGCCTTCAGCCAGGCCGTCGTGGTCGAACGGCCGGCCAAGACGATCTACATTGGCGGGCAGAACGGTGTGGACGCCGACGGCAAGGTCGTCGGCTCCACCGTCGGGGAGCAGGCCAGGCAGGTGTTCCGCAACCTCGCGGCCATCCTGGAAAGCGAGGGGGCGAGTCTGAGCGACATCGTGCACTGGTCCATCGCCGTGCTGGACGGCCACACCTTCGACGAGGGCGTGGCCGCCTTCCGGGAGGTGTGGAACCCGGCCGACCCGCCGCCGGCGATCACCGTCCACTCCGTCGCCGGGCTGGGCCCCGGATTCCTCGTCGAGCTCGACGCCGTCGCCGTCGTGTGACGCTCCCGGCGCGGCGCCAGACCGACGGCCAGGTCACCTGCTCGTCGAGCCGCCGGGTCGGTCCTCAGTCGCGGCGAGGCAGGCGCGTCGTCGCGACGGCCGCGATGACGCAGGCGCCGAGGACGTACCAGAAGGCGTCGGCGAACGCCGCGGCCAGCTCCGGGCCGCGCGCGGTGATCCTGGTTTGCAGGATCACCGCGATCGCCGCGGTGCCGGCGGAGCCGCCGACGGTGCTCAGCAGGTTCAGCGCGGTCGCCGCGTGCGGCAGGCGCGCGGGCTCGGTGCGGCGGTAGACGATGCTCATCACCGGTGCGGAGATCAGGGCGGCGCCCACCCCGCGCACCAGCAGCGCCGAGGCCGTCACCAGGTCCGGCAGGCCGTGGGCGAGCTGGGTGAAGGGGGCCGTGCCGACGACGACGAGGACGACGCCGGTCAGGACCAGGGTCCGTGCGGGCAGCATGTCGATCTTGCGGTTGACCAGGACCGTGCCCAGCGCGGCGCCCACGCCCTGCGGGGCGAGCAGCAGGCCGGTCTCCCAGGCCGACAGTCCTTCCCCCGTCTGGAGGTACAGCGGCAGCAGGAACATCGTCCCGTAGACCGCGACGCCGAGCATGAGCAGGGCGAACGCCGCCGCGCCGAACGGCGGCCGGACGAACAGGCGGGGATCGACCAGCGGGGTGCGGGTGCGCAGCCCGTGGGCGACGAACCCGCCGAGCATCCCGAGGCCGGCGAGCAGCGCGGCGGCGGCGACGGTGGGCGAACCCGTCCCGCGTCCCAGCTCGGTGAGGCCGAAGACCAGGACGGCGAGGCCGGGCGCCAGCAGCGCGGCGCCGAGCGCGTCGAACGGGGCGCGCGTCCCCGCCGGGGGAGGGGCGGGGACGTGGCGGCGCGCCAGCAGGATCGCCACCAGCCCGATCGGCACGTTGACCAGGAACAGCCACCGCCAGTCGGCGACGGCGAGGATCGAGCCGCCCAGCAGCGGACCGAACACCGGGGACAGCAGCGGCACCACCCCGACGATGCTGATGATGCGGCCCATCCGCTCGCGTCCGGCCGTGCGGGCCAGCAGCGCCTGGCCGGTCGGCGGGAGCAGGCCGCCGCCGAGTCCCTGCACGACCCGGAACGCGGCCAGGCTCGCCGCCGACCACGCGAGCGCGCAGAGCACCGAGCCGAGCAGGAAGACCAGCACGGCGGCGATCCAGGTGCGGCGGCCGCGAACCGGTCCGCCAGCCAGCCGGACGCGGGCACGGCGGCGACGACCGCGAGCAGGTAGGCGGTGCTGGTCCACTGGATCTCGGTGACCGGCGCGCCGAACTCGGCGGCCAGGGTGTCGATGCCGACGCTGACGATGGTGGCGTCCAGCGTCGCCATGAAGGTGCCGAGCACCAGGACGAACGCGGCGCGCAGCAGGGGCGGGTCGATCCGAGGGACGCCGGCGGTCTCGCGCATGTCGCTCACCGGGTCGGGACGACCATCGGCGTGCCGGTCACCGGGTCGGGCACGACGACGCACGGCAGGTCGAAGACCTTCTCCATCAGCGCCGCGTCGACGATGTCGGCGGCGGCGCCCTCGGCCACGATCCGGCCGTCGCGCACCGCGACCAGGTGGTCGGCGAACCGGCACGCCTGGTTGATGTCGTGCAGTACCGCGATGATGGTGCGGCCCTCGTCCCGCAGCCGTTCCAGCAGCGCGAGCAGGCGGTACTGGTGGGTGATGTCCAGGAACGAGGTCGGTTCGTCCAGCAGCAGGTAGGGCGTGCGCTGCGCGAGCACCATCGCGATCCACACGCGCTGCCGCTGGCCTCCGGACAGCTGGTGCACGAACCGGTCGGCGAGGTCGGCGACGCCCGCGGTCTCCATCGCCTCGGCGACGGCGCCCTCGTCCTCGGCCGACCACAGCGACAGCAGCGTCTGGTGCGGGAAGCGGCCCCGCGCGACGAGCTGGCGGACCTTGATGTCGTCGGGGGCCAGCGGGTCCTGCGGCAGGAAGCCCAGCGACCGGGCCAGCTCCTTGGCCGGGTAGGCGCCGACCTCCCGGTCGTCGAACAGCACGCCGCCCTCGGCCGGGCGCATCAGCCGGACGAACGCGCTCAGCAGCGTCGACTTGCCGCAGGCGTTGGGGCCCACGATGGCGGTGAAGGCGCCGTCGGGGACGTCCAGGCTCAGCCGCGTCGAGACCGTGCGGTCGCCGTAGCGCAGGGTGAGCTCCTGGGCGCGAAGCCGCGCCTTCCTGGTCATCGTCGCTTCACCTCTCTTGTGAGCAGCCAGATGAGATAGCACCCGCCGATCGCGGTGGTGACCACGCCGACCGGCAGGGCGACGGGCGCCAGCAGCGCCTGCGCGGCCAGGTCGGCGACCTGGAGCAGGACCGCGCCGGTCAGGGCGGCGGGCAGGAGCGGGACGCCCGGGGCCTTGGCCAGCCTGCGCCCGATCTGCGGCGCGGCCAGCGCGATGAAGGCGATCGGACCGGCCACCGCGGTCACGGTCGCGGTGCAGCCGACCCCGGCCAGCACCAGCAGCAGCCGCAGCCGGTCCAGGCGCACCCCGGTGGTCGCCGCGACGGCGTCGCCCAGCGCGGCCTGGTGCATCGACGGCGCACGGGTGGCCGTCAGCACCAGCAGGGCCGCGATGATCGCGAACGGGATCGGCAGGTCGTCCCAGTCGACGCCGTTGAGCGAGCCCGCGTTCCAGCCCACCGCCGCGATGGCGACGTCGAGGTCGGCGCGCAGGACGATCCAGGAGTTCACCGCGTACAGGATCGCGTTCATGGCGATGCCGATGATGACCAGGCGCAGCCCCGACAGCGAGGACGCGCCGCCGCCCGCCGGTTCCCGCGACAGCAGGTAGATGACGGCGGTGACGGCCAGGCCGCCCACGACCGAGGCCAGCGAGAGCTGCGTCGAGGTTCCCGACAGCAGCGTCAGCGCGACCAGCGCCCCGGTGTAGGCCCCGGCGTCGAGGCCGATCACGTCCGGGCTGCCCATCGGGTTGCGGGTGACGTTCTGGAAGATCGCCCCCGCGATGCCGAGGGAGACGCCGAAGACGATCGCGGCCAGCACGCGCGGCAGCCGCCAGTCCCGGACCACGACCTCCATGTCGCCGCCGCCGACGAGCGCGGCGGCCACGTCGCCCGGGCTCGCCCACGACTGGCCGTAGCACAGCCCGAGCAGGCCCAGCCCCGCGATCAGGGCCGCCAGGACCGCCGTCAGCGCCAGCGTCCGGCGTTCGATGTGCAGCGCCACCCTGGCACGGCGCACCACCAGCGCGGTCACAGCGTCCCCGTCCCGTAGCGGCGGACCACCCAGATGAGCACCGGGCCGCCCAGGAACGCGGTGACGATCGCGACCGGCATCTCGCCGGTCGGCAGCAGCACCCGCGCCCCCATGTCGGCGGCCAGCAGCAGCATCGCGCCCACGATCATCGAGTTGGCGGTGAGCCAGGGCACCGAGCCCCGGGCCAGCCGGCGGGTCACATGGGGCACGATCAGGCCGACGAACAGGATCGGCCCGGCCACCGCCGTGGCGGCCCCGACCAGGACCGTGATCAGCGCCAGCGCGGCGAACCGGACCCGGACGACGCTCACCCCCAGCGTGCGCGCCACGGCCTCGCCGAGCGCGACGGCGCCCAGCGACCGGCCGAGCAGCAACGCGCCGAGCAGCGCGACGCCGATCGCCGCCAGGGGCCAGGCCAGCGGGGTCTGCTCCCGCCCGGCCAGCGACCCGACGTACCAGAAACGGTAGGCGTCCAGGGTGTCGGGCAGCATCAGCCGCAACCCCAGCGACAGGCCGCTCAGCACCGCGCTCAGCGCCACCCCCGCCAGGACCAGCCGCAGCGGCGAGGTGCGGCCGACCGCGTAGACCAGCGTCGCGGCCAGCACCGCGCCGCCCATCGACAGCACCAGCTCGGCGAGCGGCGTGGAGGCCGCCCCGAGGGCCAGGCCCACGGTCATGGCGAACGCGGCCCCCACGGTCACCCCGAGCACGCCGGGTTCGGCGAGCGGGTTGCGCGACAGCGTCTGGATCAGGACGCCCGCCACGCCCAGCGCCGCGCCCACGGCGATGGCGAGCAGGGCGCGCGGGGCGCGCACGTCCCGGACGATCGTCTGGTCGGGGGTGCCGTCGTAGTCCACCAGCGCGCGCACCACGTCGGCGGGCGCGATGGAGTGGGCGCCGACGCCGACGCTGAGCACGGCCAGCACCGCCAGCGCGGCCAGTCCCGCGCCGAACAGCGCGGTGCGCGCCACCGCGCCGTCGGGCACCCCGGGCCGCCACCCGGTCGCGGTCACTTCTTCAGCAGCGGCGCGAACGCCTGGTCGAGCGCGTCCAGCGTCTTCATCGCCTGGCCGTAGGTCGCGGCCTCGGTGTAGCGGAACGCGAAGGCCTTCCCGGCCTTGACCGCCGGAAGCCCCTTCCACAGCGCCGAGTCGAGCACGTACTTGGCCGACGGCAGCGGGTTGCCGTCCGGGCCGACCGAGTAGGTGAGGGCGTCGGCGTCGGCGAACGCGGTCGGCAGCTCCTCGATCGAGGGGGTCTCGCTCACGTCGCGCGAACCGCCGCCCTTCACCTTCACCTGGCCGTAGTACTTGGCCCCGATGTCGTTGGCGATGTTGGTGCCCCAGGACCCGTCGAACTCGCGCTGGAAGTTGCCCTTGTCGTTCTGGCCGTAGGAGCCGACGTGCCCGAGCTTCAGGCCGGGCAGGACGGCCTTGTACTTGTCGCGCAGCTCGGCGGCCCTGGCCTCGTACTTGGTCTTGGCGTCGTCGTAGCCCTTCAGCGAGCCGGCCGCCTCGGCCTGGCGGCGCGACAGCTCGCGCCACGCCGACGGGATCGTCGGCCCGATCGCCACGACGGGGGCGATCGAGGTCAGGCGCTTCAGGTCGATGTCGCCGAGCACCGGCTTGGGCACCCCGATGACGATCATGTCGGGCTTGGCCTTGGCGATGGCCTCGTAGTTGGTCTCGGCGGCCTGCTCGCCGGCGACCTTGGGGAGCTGCTCGTACTTGGCGCGGTCGGCGTCGGACATCATCGGCAGGCCGCGCTTCCAGGACGAGATGCCGACCAGCGGCGCGCCGGTCTCGATGAGGGCGGGGACGGCGTAGCCGGTCGCGACGACGCGCTTGGGGGCGTTCGGGACCTTGATGTCGCCGTTGTCGGCCTTGATGACGCGGGTGCCGCCGCCGCCCGCCGCGTTCTTGTCGTCGCCGGATCCGCACGCGGCGGCGGCCAGGGCGACGGCGGTGAGCAGGGCCGCTCCGGCGCGCAGCTTGCGGCCGGTCATACGGGAGGGCACGGGGGAATTGGGCATGGTCGTTCCTTGTGTTCGTCTGTGCAGGGGTGGGGGATCAGTGGTCGTCGTCGTAGTCGACGACGCCCTGTTTCCAGTAGCCGGTGATGTCGTAGTCGCCCTTGTCGAGCCGGAGGTCGTCGCGGACCCAGCGGCGGAGCGGCTTCAGGGCCCCGGCCTCGCCCGCCAGCCACACGAACCAGCGCTCGCCGTCGGGCGCCGGGAGCGCGCGGATGGCACGTTCCATCTGGTCGTCGGCGCCCGGCGGCCGGTGCAGCCAGCGCACCTGGACCCCTTCGGGCGCCGACAGCTCGATCTGGTCGTCGGCGCCGGCGACCTCGATGAACGCCCACCCGGCCGCCTCGCGCGGCAGCTCCTCCAGGTGGCGGGCGATCGCGGGCAGCGCCGTGATGTCACCGGCGAACAGGTAGCGGTCGTAGGCGTAGGGCACGATCAGCCCGCCGGGCGGCCCCGCGACGTGCACCACCGCGCCGGGCTCGACGGTCCGCGCCCAGTCCGAGCCGAGACCGCCGTCGTGCAGGGCGATGTCCAGGTCGAGCTCGCCGGTCGCCGCGTCGTAGCGGCGCACCGTGTACTCGCGGGTGGTCGGCGAGGGCTTCGGCCAGCGCAGCATCACGCCGTTCGGCTCGGGAAGCCGCAGCACGCCGTCCTCGTCGGGGAAGACCAGCTTCACATGCTCGTCGGGGGCGTGGGCTTCGAACCCCTCCGTCCCCGGCCCGCCCAGCGTCACCCGGACCAGGGACGCGCCGACCATCGTGGTGCGCACGACCTCGGCACGACGGATCCGGATCGGGTAGGGGACCTTCTCGGCCCGGCTCCCGGATCTGACCTCCGCGATCCGTTCCAGGTGATGCTCGCGGTGATCGATTTGCCGCATTCTTCCCCCAAAATCAAGTTAGGCAAGGCTAACCTAGCTTGATCGGCAGCGGAAGTGCGCACGGGGGCGGCCGAGGTGACGATGGACACCGGGTCGAGGCCGCCCGTAGCAGCGAAGATGCTCAGAGCCCGGCCGGTGCGGCCGGACTTCGTCGGGGTCGTCGGCGGGCTCGGCAACGGCTGCGATGGGCCGGTTGCGCGGCATAGCGCGGGCCTCGGGGCGCCTCCGCTTCGATGCCTGGCGCCGTGGGCTGTCGGCGTGCGCGGCCGGTGACAAGGCGGGCGTCCTTCGGGCCACAGCAACGTCCCGGCACAAAGTGAAGCCGGGTGCACCTCGTCTGTGGTGAGACATCCGGCCGGAGAACGATGTCTGTGTTAAGAGCCGTCCGCGCCGCCGAAGGGCGATGGTCTTAAGTTGGCTTCGGCGAGGGAGGCCTCATGGCGGAGATTCCAGGAGCACGGGCGGAACTGGACCGGCTGGGCAGGCTCATGCGGGCGCAGGCGCTCGAACTGGCGGCCCGGCTGACGCCGGAGGCGCAGATCTTCCCCGAGAAGATGGGGCACCCTTCCGTCGCCGACTGGCATGAGCCGCTGAAGTTCAAGCACGGCGTGACGTTCCGTGGCGCTCGACCCGACGCCGTGCCCCCGGCCGAGATGGCGAGGCGGGCGGCCCAGGTGCTGGCGGCGGCGGGTTGGTCGGTGGAGGAAGAGGTCACCGACGCCCACTTCGTCACCGGTCGCGGCAAAGGCGTCATGATAAGAGTCCGGATGTCCCTGGTGTCCGATGTGGTGCTGTACACCGCTGAAACCCCGATGGTGGCGCTCCATACGCCGGAGCCCCTCGTCCGGCCCGAACCTCTGCGGACCGCCGACACCCTGGACCCCGGCTATGTGCTGTGCTACGAATGCGACGGCTTGGGCTGGTGCCCGTGCTGCCATGGACGCGGCTGGGTGCCGGACGCCGCGCGGGGCCGAAAACGTTGTCCCGAGTGCCACCAGGACAAGGTGTGCCCGGTCTGTCGCGGTGCCGGTGAGAAGTCCGCGGCCGCCCTGCAGTACTACGAACGCGGCCACTATCCGGAACTCTTCGGGGAAGACCCGGACGGCAACGGCTGACATCAGCGCCCCGCCGGATGCAGTACCAGTGGCGAAGGCCCGCGATCCGCCGGCGAAACCGGCCTGTTGTTGCGGCGACTCCTCTCTAGCTTGAACTGCTCCTGAGAAAGGACTGCACCCAGGTATGAAGCGTCCATGACGAATGACTCCGAGCGTGTAGAGATCTCCCGTCGCCTGTCGGCGTGGCATCTGGAATGGAGCACGAAGCACGGGTTCGACCTCGACGACGATGCCGCCACCGTCGAGGCCGTCGCGGAGTACGGCGTCCGGGTCCGCCAGATCCTGGGGCTGGATCCGGTGACCGGGCGACATCCCGATGCTCCGCCACCGGAGCGGAAGCGCCGGGCCGTGCAGGCGTCCGCCGACGAGGCGACGCCGCCGGTGCCTTCGGTGGAAGAACTCATGAACCTGCCCGCCGATGAATGGCTCAAGGTCATGCGACGGCTGACCGATGGGCAACGCACCGAACTGCGCGACGCCATCCGCCGTGACCAGAGGCGATCACGGCGGCAGTACGGCAGGCCCGTGCCCCGCGTGTCACCGTTCGCGCCCGACGTCGAACTCGACGACTACGAGGACTGACCCGCCTGCAAGACCAGGCCCGCCGAGCGCGGCAGAGACCGGGGGGTTGATCGGCCTTCGCGCGGGCGCCGTCATCGCGCGCGCCTTCGACCGCCGCACCGCCGCAGAGGTTGTCGCCGTGGGGTCGCCGCTCTGCGCGGACGGCTCAGGCTGTGGCCGCTGGTGAAGGCGGCGAGGGTGGTGCCGGGGGCGGACCACTCGTGCGTCTCCGCTGCCAGGGCGTCGGTTGGTACCGTCATCTGTGACCTTTCCGACGTGGTGGCCTGTTCGTGACCGGGATGATGTTCCCGGCCATGAGCCCTGCTGGGCGGCGCCGGGTTATCCGGATGTGCCCGCTTCGGTCCGGACGCTGGCCGGGACGCTGGTGATGCTCGCGGCGACCGCGGAGGAGCAGGACGCCTGGTGCGAAAGACACCACTGGTGCGAGGACGAGCTCGCTCTGGACTTCGACTGGGCGCTGGGCTGGGTCCCGTGGACCGTCGAAGAGCGGTCGCCGGGCTTGCTGCCGGAGCCGCTGCTCCTGGTCCTCAAGGAGATGGACGAGCGGCTTACCGCGATGAGCGGCCCCTTGCCCGAAGGCGTGGATCGCTGGCTGCTGGTTCCCGGGTGGGACGACGTCCGAGAGTTGGCGGCAGAGGCTGTCCGTATGATCGCCGATCTGGGTTTGATCGCCGTTCCCAAGGTCGCTGAACTGTAGGGGCGCGCCTGGTGGGGTGCGCCTTGCCCTCGTCGGTCTTCTCGGCCGTTGTCGATCGTTCGGACGAGCCGGTTTCCCCTGCCCCGCAAACGCGCCCAGCAGACCGTTTGAGGAAGGGGCGCCGGAAAGCCGGTCGCCATCGCCCACTCGCGTCCACCAGCAGATCTACGCCGACCTGCGCCGCGTCGCCGACGGTTCCGGTCCTGCGGTCGGTCGGCGGGTGGTGATGCATCTGGCCGGCGGGGGTGGAGGTGACGATCGCTGTGGCGTTCGCGACCGGCGGTGTCGTCCAGCTCGCCGCCGCGCGCGGTGCCCGGGTGACCGCGCTGGCCCGTCCCCAGGAGGAAGCCGATCACCTGCGGCGCCTGGGCATCACGTGCCGAGGCCGACGCTCCTTCGACGTGCTGATGGCGTCAAAAGCCGTCCTGAGCGTCCCCGGCCAGCATCGAGGCCAGGGCTCACGACGCCGTTGTGAGGGGCGGATCGGCCTTCCCTTCACAGTCGACCGTCACAGCGGTGGCAGTGCCGACAGTGGCGCGCGACCGGCTGCTCGCGATGGCGTCGAAGGCCGGAATCAGGCGCGGACCGGGGTGGTGGTTGGGGCGGGCGGGTTCTCGGCGGCCCGGCAGGAAGGGCTTCGGCGCCGGTGACGGACGTCACAGGAACCGGTGGGGGCGGCTGGACAGGACTGGATGTGGAGACGACTTCGAGGGCCCGGATCAGAGCCGGGGATCCGGCCGCGTTCGGGCGGTTGTTCGACGAGCACGCCTCGGTGGTGCACCGCCATGCGCTGCGGGTGACCGGGGACTGGGCGACCGCCGAGGACGTGGTGTCGCTGACGTTCCTGGAGGCCTGGCGTTTGCGCGAGCGCATCCGGGACGAGGGCGACAGCCTGCGTCCCTGGCTGCTGGGGATCGCGGTCAACGTGCTGCGCAACACCACCAGGGCGGCCCGGCGCCACCAGTTCGCGCTGACCCGGATGCCTCGGCCGCAGTCGGTTCCCGATCCGGCCGAGGAGGTCGTCGGCCGTGCGGCCGACGCCGAACGGCTGGCGGCGGCGCGCGTCGCGTTGGAGAAGCTGCGGCCGGCCGAGCGCGAGGTGTTCACCTTGTGCGTGTGGGAGGGGCTGGGTTACGCCGAGGTCGCCGAGGCGCTGGGGGTCGCGACGGGAACGGTGCGTTCGCGGTTGGCGCGGGCCCGGGCCCGGCTGCGCAAGCTGACCCAGGCCGAGTTGGCCGGTGGGCGGGGGCGTCCGCGGTTCGGGGGATCGGATCGGGAACCGCCGGCGGACGGCGGACAGCAGGTAGGCGACCGTGCTCATGCGGTCTGGTCGTTGCAGGAGGGACACCGATGAGCCTGGACCCGCGTTCGGGTGCTGAGCCGGACGAGCGAGCGGAACTGGCCCGGCTGCTGCCGGAGCCGGGGGCCTCTGGTCTTTCCGCCGATCGGCACCGCCTGCTCAAGGAGGACCTGATGACCCGGATCCAACGTCCCGTCCCCGCCGCCGGGGTCCGGAGGTTCGGCACGCAACGTCGCCGGTGGGTCCTGTCGCTGACCGCGGTGCCGCTGACGGCCGCGGCGGTCGCCGCCGCGGCGTTCGTCGGCTTGGACGTGTTGACGGACGGCTCGTCGGCTCGCGCGGTGCCGGCGGCGGTGCCGGCGCCGATCGTCGCGGTCACGGTGGCCGACACCCGTGGTGGCGCCGCGCTGCTGAACCGCATCTCGCTGGCCGCCGCCCACAAGTCCGAGCGGCCGGTCCGCGCCGACCAGTACGTCTACGTCAAGAGCAAGGTCGCCTGGACCCGCCAGGTCGCGGAGAAGGCCCTCGGCGGGCCGGTCATGCTGGATCCGCTGCACGAGCGCGAGGTGTGGCTCGCGCAGGATCCCGGCAAGCGGAGAGGGCTGATCCGCGAGTGGGGCCAGGACAACCCGCTCCACGGCACCACCGACGACCTGACCTACGAGAAGCTGGCCGCCCTGCCCACCGATCCGGCTGCCCTGCTCCGGCTGTTGCGCGCCCAGGCCCTTCCCCTGGCCGGGGAGGACGGTCGCAGCCTCGACGCCGTGGTCTTCGACCGGATCGGGGAGCTGCTGCGCGAGTCGGTCCTGCCGCCCAAGGTGAGCGCGGCGCTCTACCGCGCGGCCGCCGGGATCCCGGGCGTGGCGATGGTGCGCGACGTCCAGGACGCGGCCGGTCGGCGGGGTCTGGCGGTCGCCCGGGTGGAGGACGGCGAGCGCACCGAGTGGATCTTCGATGCGGTCACGCTGGACTATTTGGGGGAGCGCAGCTACCTGGTGCGCGACACCGTCGCCGGCAAGAAGGGCATGCTGACCGCCACCACCGCGGTTCTGGGCCGGGGCGTGGTGGACAGAACCGGCCAGCGCCCTTGACGGACCTCCGGCAGGCCCTGGTCCGTGTCATCCCCGCCTGTCCGCAGACCGCGACACAAGGACATGAACCTTCTTCAAGTGCTGTCGTCCTGCGATGCACATCACCGAGGAACCAAGAGGAACACGTGGTCGACAACCTTGCGGTCCGCGCGCTGGGCATCAGCGCCGTGGCCGCTCTGCTCGGCCTCGCCACCGCCGTCCACCTGGCCTACGGCAAGTGTCCGGACGGCAGCGGCCCCGGCGGGGAGACGGTCTCGGGCGGCCTGGGTACGCTGCGGTGCCGACGACCTGGACGGCTTCCTGGCCTCCCACCCGCTGTTCGGTGATGTGACCATCCGCAACGGCACCGTCGTGAAGATCGTCGAGCACAAGGGCGGCTGACCTCTCCCACCGCGTGACGGCAGCGCGGCCCGCGGCGGATCGACACCGCTGCGGGCCGTTCGCCTGAAGGCCTGCAGCCGAGGACGCGGAGGTCGGCTGCCGCGCACCGGGCGATTCGTCCGGACGGGCACGGTCAACGGCGGGGCACCACTCCATGGCCCCGGACGAACGCGATCAGCCATCGTCCGCTTCACCGCCTCCATCCCCCCGGCGGCGCTCTCCCGACATGAAGGGTTCGCCCCGGGCTCATCTCCCGCACGCCTGATCGCCGATCACGGCCGGAACCGTGCCCGCATGAACAGATGGCGTCAACTCCTCGCCGCGGCGGCCGCGGGCACGGCCGTCCTGGCGACGGCGATCCCCGCGCACGCCGACCACCGGCGTTCCTTCGACCTCCAGGCCCACCGCGGCGGTCTCGGACTGGTGGCGGAGAGCACCCTGCCCGCGTTCGCCAACGCCCTGGAACTCGGCGTCGGCACGCTGGAGTTGGACGTGCAGATCACCGAGGACCGCCGCGCGGTCGTCACCCACGACCGCCGGATCAACCCCCGCAAGTGCAAGGACACGGCCCCGGCGACCCCCGGCGACCCGGAGTTCCCCTACGTCGGCAAATACATCAACACCCTGACCCTGAAGCAGATCCGCACCATGGACTGCGGCTCGCAGACGTTGTCGGAGTTCCCCGGCCAGCGTCCGGCGCCGGGAGCGAAGATGCCGCTCCTGGCCGAGGTCTTCGCCCTGGTCCACCGCTACCGGGCCCACGGGGTGAAGCTGAACGTCGAGACCAAGGTCGAGGCCGGGGCGCCCCACGAGACGGCCCCGCGCGAACAGTTCGTCCAGATCACCGCCGCGGAGATCCGCCGCGCCCGTCTCCTGCGCCAGGTGACGATCCAGAGCTTCGACTGGGGCGCGCTGATGCGCATGCGCCGCGTGGAACCCCGCCTCCCGCTGGTCGCCCTGACCAACCACGACTTCCTGCAGACCGGCCGGCCGGGCAAGTCCCCGTGGCTGGGCGGCCTGGACATCGACGACTTCGGCGGCGACCCCCTCACGGCCGTCAAGAGCTTCGGCGCCGCCGCGTTCTCCCCGGTCCACGGCTTCCCCCAGAACGGCAAGGTCACCGACCCCGACTACCGCCCGTACGTGACCCGGGACATGGTGCGGAAGGCCCACCGCCTGGGCCTGAAGGTCGTCCCCTGGACCGTGGACGACGAGCCGACGATGCAGAAGCTGATCGACGACGGCGTGGACGGCATCATCACCGACCACCCCGACCGTCTCCGCAACGTCATGCGGGCCAACCACCTGAAACTCCCGCGCGCCTACCGCCCGCACCGCAGGTAGGCCGCCCCGACAGCCGCCTCGTGAAGGAGCGGAAGACGACCTCCCTCCGCACGAGGCGGCCATGGGGAGCACAGCACCGTGGTGGAAAGCCCGAATGCGGGCGGTCGGCGTGCTCGGCTTCTCAGCCGCCGAAGCACGCCAGCGGGGCCCACAGGTCCGGGCGGACGCCGGAGGCCGCCGCCGCGCCGATCCGTTCGCCCAGCGCGACCGACGGCGACCGCCCCTTCAGCGCGTGGTGGAGGCCGGTCATCAGGTCCGCCGTCGCCGGAGCGTCGGGGATCGGCCACAGCGCGGCGATCACCGACCGGGCGCCCGCCGCCAGCAGCGCGCCCGGGAAGCCCAGCTGCTCGGCGGCGTGGGCGGTGTCGATGCTCGCCAGATGGCAGGCCGACAGCACCAGCGTCGTGCCCGGCCTGAGGTCCTTCTCCAGGAACGCCCTGAGCGGGATCTGACCGCCCAGCGCCAGCGCGGAGTCCAGCGGCTGGTGCGGGTCGAGCGTGCCGTGGCAGGCCAGGTGCGCCAGCGACGCCTTCGACAGGCGTTCGAGGAGGCCGGAGTCCGGCGTCGAGCGCGCGTCCGGACGGGGGCCGCGCGCGGAGCGCCGGGTCTGCCCGCCGTGGGCGGGCATGGTCTCGGGACGTCCCACGATCCAGGGATCGACGCCGTGGACGGCGGCGATCCGTTCGGCCTCGGGGACCACCATCGGGATCGGGTCGCCGTCCAGGCCGGGGTCTGCGGCCACCAGCACGTCCAGGGTCTCCGGTTCGGGCCACAGCCCGGCCATCATCAGCGCGCTGCCGGAGGGAGCGATGGTCAGGTCCGTGCGCGCGCAGACGGGAACTCCGCCGACCGGGGCGGTGTAGAGCGGCAGCAGCGCGCTCTCGCTCAGGGGCACCAGCGCGACCTTGGAGTCCAGCAGGTCCGGCCAGGCGCGCAGGGCGGGTTCCCATACCGCCGCGGCGGCCTGTTCCAGCGCGGCCGTCACCGCCTGGTCGATGATCCGGGTCCTGCGTTCGCCGCCGGCCAGCACCCGGCGGATCTCGGCCGTCTGCGCCCTGACCCTCTCCAGCGACAGCAGTGGCGCCTCGACGCTGTCGCACAGGTCGCGGCCGGTCTCCGGCGCGTCCAGCCTGACCAGCGCTCCGGCGCCGGGCCCTGGGATCACATACAGCACCGAGCGCCCCGTGGTGCTCGCCCCGTGCACCGCGTGCACCGGCACCGACGCGGTCAGCACATAGCCCTCGGGCCCCAGCCGCGCGCTGGCCTGGAGATCGGAGAGGAACTGCCGCTCCACCTGCTGCCGGAGCAGCGCCGGGGAGGTCCCCCTCGGCTGGTCCGCCCGGAGATGGCCCAGGCGCCGGTCGAGGGTCCCTTTGATCTGGCGCAGCTCGGTGATCGGATCGTGTCGCCGCAGCACCTCCGACAGCTCGCGGGCGTACATGCGGTCGCCGAGCAGGTTGTTGGTGAGGTTCTCCACCAGCATCGCGGCGGCGAGCGGGACACCCGAACGGTGCGCCGCGTACCCGGCGCGGTCGGCCATCTCCTGGACGCGGGGCAGCAGGTCCTCCGGCAGCGACCCGCCCTTCCTGGCCTCCGCGACCTCCAGCGCCTGCACCGCGGCCGTGAAGACCAGCGCGTCGGTCGTCGCGGGGATCCACTGCCGTGCGGCGACGTCGATGTCGAACGACAACGCGGCGATGTCCAGCAGCGGACGCGCCACGCTGACATCACCGATGCCCAGCCGCAGGAAGCAGCGTTTCTGCAGGTCCCAGACCTCCTTCTCCACGGCCGGCAAACCCTCGGCGGCCGAGCGCGCCTTCAGCGCGCGGTAGTCGCGGGCGGCCCGCCGCCCGCCCCCGAACAGCCGCCAGAGGGCGCTCACCGCTCCGGTCCCCGCCCGGGGACGAGCGAGTCGAGCACGCGGGCGAGCGCCTCGACGTCCACCTGCGGCCGTCCCTGCTCGTCGGCGGGGCAGTCGAGGGAGAGGGAGGCCGCCTCGTCCCCGCCGCCGGCGACGATGGTCAGGGTGAAGCGGCCGGAGGCGTCCGGCTCGGGCGGGTTCTTGTCCGCCCAGAACGCCAGCCGGCGCGCGAAGGCGGCCACGCGATGCCGCTCCAGGTAGAGGGCGACCGCGCTGGCGGTCGCGACGAGGCCCTCGTTGCCGACCGACCAGACGACCTGGAGGATCTCGACCAGTTCTCCGGGGCCGCGCCGTCCGGTGAGCTCGACGGTGTCGAACTCGTCCTCGACGAGCAGGGCGGCCAGATCCGACGGGACTTTCACGAACACGACGTCGTCCACCGTGGTGAAGCTAACGACCCATGCGTCGGCATGTGGGGGAGTTGCCGCCTTTGGCCGAAGCGCGGGTTGCGATGGGCGGTTGTGGTAGGCGCGGGGCAGGGGAGTGGACGTCGACGGCGAAGCCGGTAGGCGACCAACAGGCGGCCTTGGACGGAGAGACCCCGCCCGCTCATCCACATGGCGCTGTTGCCTGCCGAGTGATTCCCGGTGAAGGATGGCAAACGCGATCACTGGACAGTAAGTGGTGTTTCGGCCGGGCCGGTAGGCGGAGTTGTGTTCAGTGGGGCGCCCGGTCGGTTCAGCCCAGCGGGAGCCGGTCATCGACCTTGAGGGTCTCGCCGGGAAACAGCGGGAACGGCCGGCTGAAGCGTCCATCCGTTCGCAGGCCATCAGGAATGGCCTACAGGAACAGGAGCGTGCAGTGGGCTGTGCCTTGGTCCGTGACCGACGGACTCGCGCATCGCGCGGCCGTGGCGGCGACGGGCCCCGACCACTCGACCTGGAAGCGAACACACCGCGGCGGTCGACTGGCGGGATCGTCCTGGCGCTGGTGGCGGTGGTCGTTTCCGTCGCCGGTGTCGCCGGGGCGGCGGCGCTGGTCCACACCCACATGGCCGCGGACCAGGCCACCGCCGTGATCGAGCGGTGCACGAACGGATGGCGGGGTTTCGACATCTGCTACGGCACCTGGACCGACTCCCGGGGACGGCATACCGAGCGGATCGACCACGTTGGCCGCGACCGCCTGAAGGAGCACGTGCAGGTCCGGGTGGGAGTGTTCGGCCCGCACGCCGGTGGCGTCTGGCGCGACGGGTTGAAGATCCTGGCAGGGCTTGGAGTCGCGCTGTCGGCGATCGGTCTCATAGGGGGCCGGCCGACGGGACCGATGGCCAGGGCCGCTCGTCGATGGGCCGCCGATCCCGGCGACGACGTCGTGCTGATGGTGGACCGCGAGCAGGTGCGGCACTCGGACGGACGCGTTCGGGCACGGACCGTCCGGCGTCAGAGCGCTGTGAGCTTCGCAGACTCTGAGGGGGGCGTCCATCTGACGCTCGAGGAGGACGGCGACGGGCGGACGCGCGTCATCGGACCGGAAGGCCATGCGCGGGCCGTCATCGAGCCCGACGCCAAAGGCGCAACGATCCGGCACGCCGATGGTCGGCTGCTGGGGACGGTCCGTGGGGTGCGCAACGCGTTTGTCGTCTTGGACGAGAACGGCGCCGCGCGGGGACGGGCGGCCCGCCGCCAACGCGGGGAGTGGGTGTTGCGCTTCACTCCGCGGACCGCACCGTTCCTTGAGGAGGCGGCGACGGCGGCCCTGGCCGCCTCACTGCCGACCCGACGAACCCGCACGGCACGCGGCCCTCGTCCGCGGTGAGGAGAAGCGGGCTCGGGCTGATGGACGAGAAGGGCGACTCCCCAGCAGATTCACGCCATCATGCGGATTATCGAGCGTGAGGCTATGGAAAATGAGCGAGGGACTTGCCACCCATTGGCTCTACGGCAGACCTTATCCTCGTATCGCATTCATCCGAATAGGACGCTCGCCCCTGCCCGCACCTACAGTGAACCCGCTGCATTATCGAACGACCCACTCTGCTGCCAGATCCCGGCACTCAACCAGAAGACGTCCACCAATGAACTGGACTTCGTGAGAGCATCCTCGCTCCAGCGGAAGGATCTCATCCAACTGCAGGCGTCCGACGTCGAAGGGCTTCGAGAAGAAGAAAGGAAGACGGTCTGGGTCCACATCGAGCGAGAAGCGGCTGACCGCACGGTAGCGGACCAGGAGATCGCCGTCATGCTTCCATGTTCCTTTGAAGCGGATCTCCATATCCACCTCATACCCTTCGACCTCATCGGCCTCGATATCTTCGATGCGGAGGTCCCTCACGCACCTCCGCCCGAAGAAGTCATAGCGGCCCGGGTCCTCGGCGAACTTCCGGGCGCCTCCGGGGAGCCCGGCAGAGATCTTCGAGAGCTCTTGCAGGTAGGGGTTGGGGTCGAGATGATGAACCCCGTCATCTCCCAGATCGACTTTTACGTATTTCATTTGCCGCCTTTCCTGATCATAGGGCGCTGCCAGGCGTCATTTAATTGATCGATGTACCCGATCCGGGCCTCTGAATAGCCGACGGGCCGGCCTTGACCGCCTGACGCGACCACGCGCCGCAGCCCGACACCGGACCGACAGTCCAACGATGACCGCCGCGAACGATGCCGCCGTCCTGCATGTGCCGTACGCCTGACGGCCACCAGAGGTGCAGGGCGGTCAGACCGCCGCCAGTTGGGCTG
The DNA here is from genome assembly GCA_050936435.1 of Spirillospora sp. CA-253888. Lineage (GTDB taxonomy): Bacteria > Actinomycetota > Actinomycetes > Streptosporangiales > Streptosporangiaceae > Spirillospora. The sequence continues at coordinate 503,507 of JBNJMT010000002.1, read as the reverse complement.
GTGACCTTAAGGACAGACGGGCCCGGTACCACTGCGGGCAACGCCGATCTAGTGCAGCAGCCCCCACGCCGCCGCTGCGTCATCCGCACCACCGGCCGCGGACAATCCACCGCCCCAAGTCACAGCCCTTGGGCCGCGAGAGACGATGCCGACGAGCGTATCGGCCCTGGCCAACTCGCCTGCGGAGCACGCGCCCTCACACTTCGCCCATGAAGCGGCCGCAGGACGCAGGCACGGCCGCAGCACACCATCTCGGCCGCCTGTGCAGGCCGGCCGCTTCACGATTGTCTGGCCGCCGAGCCCAGGGCTTGCCTACCGGTCCGGAACACCGAGCCAGTGACCGCCGACCGAACGTTGACCAACCATGCTTCACCCGCCTCCTCTAGGTCCCGGCGGCATCCGATGCCCACCAGGACACACCGCAGGCCACGGCGCAGATCGGGGGAGCGGAGGCCCAACAACGTCTGGCCCGCAAGGAGACCGGGTGCAGAAATCAGCGACAGAGAGCCGGTGCTGGTTCCGGTTCGATGTCACCGACCACCACGAACCTGGGAAGCTCCGCCGGCCCCGGAGCGGGGGAGACGAGCGCACCCGCACGAGCCGCGCCCGCGCCCCGCCCCGCCCCGGGAGGTGTTCGGTCAGCGGAATTCGACGGTTTTCGTCATCGGCAGGTTGTTCATCGGGCAGCCGGCCACCCGCGAGCTCGTCCCCGGCCCGGCCTGTACCCAGGGGCCGTACACGACGTTGCGTCGCCGGGGCCAGGTGTTCATCACCCAGCAGACCATCTTGAACCGGTACTCACCGTCACCCTCGGGACACTGCACGCCCCACATGGTCCTGGGGTAGACGCACCCGGAGGGTTCGGCGTGCGCGGGTGCCGCCAGGGCGCTCAGCCCTGCGCCACCGACCACCGCCGCAACGGCCACCGCGGCAGCGCGCCGTCCCCATCGGCCCGGTGCGGTCATTCGACCACTGTTCATGACATCTTCCGTTCCGCCGCCGGGTCTCGCGCCCCGTGCGCGGTAGCGGCGGCGCCCTCATGGTCGCCGCCCCACCGTCCCGAGCGCGTGATGCGCCGGTCCCACCACAAGGAGGCCGTCGACAGGGACGTTTCCAGGCAGATGTCCCAGGCACAGCGCCTTTCCGGGGTTCGCGCATCGTCCCATCTGTGAGGCGATCTCGGCTCCTGAACGGAGATCGGCATGACCACGGCCTGGAGGAGCGGATCGTCGGGTCGCCCGAGAACGACGCCCACGACTCGCTAAGTCATCCTTGGTGGCGGGCGCCGGGACCATGCCACCGGGCACGCGCCGAAGGACGTTCGACGGCCGACGCCGTACGGCCAGGGCACGACCGGCCGAAGGATGCTAATCTTGAATGCTCTACGGTCCGGAAATGCATGGAATGGCTCGAACGGCCGGCAGAGCATCCGGGAGCGGCTCTGCGGTTCGTGTCTCAGAGTGCGGATTGCAGGTACGGTTTGATGCGCACGACAGAACTGCCAGAAGCCCGTATCGAGGACGCGAGCAACATCCTGGTCGCTCCTTCGACGATGCGGGACCACGAATTGGTCAGGAACTTTTTCGGGTCCACGACGACGCCGGAAGACCTTGCTTCCGGTTCACCCGACCTCGCTCAGAAGACCGTCTACCTGTGCGGCGACGTCACCGGAAACATCGACCGTCATCTGCACACCGCCGACAGGGTCTTCGTTGTCCGGGAACTATCCCATGGTTACCGCGAAGACGATGACAAACCATGGACTCTCGTCGACCCCGGCCGGGTCCCCATCCGCGTGCACGGCGTCGGCGTCTATTACCGCCGCTTTTTCGACCTCGACGCCGACCACTTCAGACGGATCCGTACGGAGCACGCCTTCCAGTCCCTGACGGAGTCCACCAAGCCCGGAACAGCACATCGCAGCGGTATCTACCTCACGCCCATCACACAAGACGGTGACGAACTGCATTTCCGCCTGCTCCGGTGCTCCACGAACCTCTCGGGCCCGACCGAGGGCTTCCGCCCGACCGACACGCGCATCGTCGAAGCCCTGAACCGCGAGGCCGCCACCGTCTTCCGAGACCAGGCACCGCTCAATCACGTCCTCGCCCAGATCTACCACAACACCCCTGCCACAGCCGAGCGCAAGCAGTCCAAGGCCAAGATCTCGGCCCATGCCGACAAGACCAAGGACATGCCCGTCAACGGCGTCATGGCCTTCTGCACCTTCTATGACGGGCTCGACAGGCTCCATCCTCTGGTCGAAGACGCCTTCGACCACGGAGTGAAGGGCACCAGCGGGCTGACCAAGCTCCGTTTCCGTCTCAAGGAGCCGGCCGAGGAACGCGACGGATCTGCGCTGCCACAGCAGTTCACCTTGACTCTCTATCCCGGCTCCGTGTTCTTTATGCCGTTGTCCACCAACCGCCTGTACACGCACGAGATCCGGCCCCCGGCATTGGACGCCGAATTGCTCCCCACCCGCCTGGGTTACGTGGTGCGCTGTTCGAGCACCGAAGCCGTCCACAAGAACGGCCACACGTTCCTCAAGGCAGGCGAAGAGTTGCTGAAGTTGGGACCGCCCACGCCGGCGGGATTGAACGAGTTGCGCAGGCTGTACGCCGAGGAGAACAAGACCTCGTCCTTCATCGACTACGGCGACCGGTTCCTGTTCAGCATGAACACGGGAGACTACGTTGCCCCCCGAGCCTAGGATCTCGGATCAGATCAGCTCCTACGCCCTGCCGACCGAGGAGGACCTCTTCGCGGAGCTGTCGGCGTCGACTCGTTTCGAGGACGTGGGAAAAGGCAGGCGCGGCGCCGTGCTCACCAGAGTCGACGAGACGGGCGATGTACCCCTCGTGCGCACCACCACTCGCTACAGCAACCCGGCGCAGCGTTTCCGGGCCGTACACGAGCGGCTGGCGCAACAGATCCAAGAACGTGCGGCACTTCCGGTCGGCCTCAACAACGCCCTCATCGAGGTCTACACGAACGCCTACAAGACCATGGGCGGCCATTCCGACCAGGCCCTCGACCTGGCCGACGGGTCGTGCATCGCCATCTTCTCCTGCTACCGGCATCCCGAAGCGGGCCCGCCCAGGAAGCTGGTCGTCGAATCGAAGGGGTCCAGTGGCGAGAAGTCCGAGATCCCCCTGGCACACAACAGCATCGTCACTTTTTCCGTCGACTCGAACCGGCGGCTCAAACACAAGATCGTGTTGGACGCGTCCGCCCCGGCGCCGGACAACCAGTGGCTGGGCGTCACGTTCCGGACGTCGAAGACCCTCGTCCGGTTCCGCGACGGACACGCGTACCTTCCGCAGGGCGCACGCCTCATGCCGGCCGACGACGAGCAGAGGCGCGAGTTCTATCAACTGCGGCGCCGCGAGAACAGCGAAACCGACTTCACCTACCCTCCGCTGACCTACACCGTCAGCGAGAGCGATCTGCTGCCGCCCATCTGACCCTGACCGTCCACGGCCACCCCGGTCGACCAGGGCGGACGCGCGTTCATCCAAGGCCCTCTCAAGACGGCCGATAGTGTCGCCTCGTCGTCCAGCGCACCGGGCTCCGCCGACCTGGCGGGCGCACTCGCGGAGAAGACCGGGCCTGTTGACGGCGCACCTGTGCGTTCGGCTCGCCCAGCCTGTGCGAAAGGGGCAGACCCCACAGGGCCGGACCCGGCGTCGGGTCCGCCCCCAGGCTGAACCCGCCGTCGCCAGGTGAGGCCCGTTCTCAACGAGTTGGCCGCCCGCCCAACGAGCCGCCCCGTCCAGCGGCCGTAGCGGACGCGGGCGTGGCTCAGGTAGGGGTGAGCGCTCCGCCGCCGAAGCCGACAGCTCATCTTCACGGCACTGACTCAGGCCCATATGCGATCAGGAGTCGGGTCCGGCAGCGGAACGGTTCTACAAATACCAGCGCGACCGGACATCTGATCGGTCGCCGGCCGTTGGGGGATCCCTGCGTTGGACGTGACCCCGGGCGACCGAACGCGCCCCGCACCAGATCACCGGCTGGATGAAGCGGACCTGGCCACAAGATGGAACCACCGCGGCGGCGCTCGCCGCCCCGGCCTCCTCAACGACGCCTGCTCGGCGGCAGCCGCCGACCTCACCCAGACCACAACGCGCAGGGGGCCTCGGCAGCGGCCGTACCCGTTGCCGAGCACCACTTCTCTCCGAATACCACTTCCATTACTTCGGCGGGGCGGGAACGGGCGTCATCCGATCAGGTCTTCCGCCCCGGATGGTAAGAGGCGAGAGCGGCGGCGGTTTCGTCGTAAAGGACTTCCCGGCCGATCAGTCGGGCGAGATGGGGCCCGAGGGTCATGCCGCTGTGGGTGACGACGGTGTACAGCCCCTCCTGCTGCCGGCCGACCAGAGGCAGCCCATCGGCGGGCAGGGGGCGGATGCACCGCCGGGCCCGGCTGACCTGGGTCTTCAGACCCGGGAGTAGACGTCGTGCCCGGTCCAGCAGTCCGGCCGCCAGATCGTCGAGCTGAGGTTGCGGTGTCTGCATGTCGATGACGGTGTCCAGGTCGTCGGCCTCCAGCAGGAGTCGCTGCCCGTAGGCAGGGCGCAGGCAGAGGTCTGGGGTGTGCAGCCCGCCGTTCAACACGGCGGGCCCCGGCGTCGTGGTGGCGACCAGGCACGGGGCCGGCGAACGGGGCTGGGCGGCATCGGTCAGTGCGAGGGGGACGCCGATGGTCGCCAGCAGGGCAGGGGAACGCCATCCCGCCGCGCAGACGGTGAGATCGGCGGTCAGGCTCCGACCGGAGGCCAGCCGTACTCCGGTCACCCGGCCGCCACGGGAGGTCAGCCGCACCACCTGGTCGTTCACCATGGTGGCCCCGGCCCGGTCGAGCAGCGCTCGGACCGCAGGGGCGCCGTCCACATAGCCTTCACCGGAGAAGCGGGCGATCACCGCGTCTTGGCCGGGTGCGCGAACACCCGGCTCCTGCTGCTGGAGCTGCGCGCCGGTGAGGAAGCGCGCGGGGTAGCCGAGCGCGTTCAGCGCAGCGACTCGACCGGTCAGCCGTTCTCTGGCGTCGGCGTCGACGGCCCAGGTGATGTTGCCGACGGGGCGATACCAGGCGGGGCCGCCGAACCCGGTCGCCAGCTCCTGCCAGGTCTGAAGGGCTGCCACGCGCAGCGCGTGGTAGGCGGGATCGCTGGGGTCGTTGGCGTTGAGCCAGGCCAGGCTGGTGCCGCTGGTGCCGGAGCCGGGCGGACGGTCGTCGATCACCGTGACCCGGACGCGCGAGGCGGCGGCGAGGTCGTCGTGGACGAGTCGGTCGGCCAGGGCGGCGCCGATGATGCCGGCGCCGACGATGATGATGCGCACAGGAACAGGGTCGCAGCCGGCGGCCGACAGAGCCGCTGCCGTGGCCTTCGACCGGTTCCTGCAACTGCCGCGCAGCGCGGGTGGCGCGGATCTGCCGGATACCGCCTGAGCAGGGCCAAGGCGCCGAGCGAAGAGCTTCCACATCGTCTTCGGAGGGGATTCGGCCAGGTTCCAGGGCCGGAGCAGCCGGATCGGCGTGCAGCCTTGGGCAGGCCGGGGTCGATGACGCCTGGAGCCTTGAGGGTGCCGCGGTGGCGCGCCCTGCGCCGGGGGCCGAGTCGGAAAGCCCGGCGGAAGCGGCGGGAGAAGTGGGCGGCGTTGGTGAAGCCCCGTGAGCGGACGATGGCTTCGATCGTGCGGTCGGCGTGCTCAGGTGCAGCCGTCGCGGAACGCCGTCCCCACCCACGGGCGATCGGAGTCCCGGGATCGGGCTGTCAAGATCAGCCGAGCGTGAACGTCCTGGCGCGGATGTGGTTCCGGCTGGGAGGGTGGGCCTCATGGAGGACTTGCGGGACGCCGAGCGCCGACTTCAGGCCGCGCAGCTGGCTGGAGATGTCGAGGCGCTGGATCGGCTGCTGGATGATCGGCTGATCTTCACCTTCGGTGCGAGCGTTCAGACCAAGGCCGACGACCTGGAGGTGCACCGCACTCGGGCGCAGGTGGTGACGAGGGTGGCTGAGGAGGAGTTGACCGTGCTCGCCGAGGGGCGCACCGGGGTGACGTGGTTTCTCGGCACCGTCGAAGGGACCGTCTCCGGGGCGCCGTTCGCGGCCAGGATGCGCTACACCCGTACTTGGCTGCACGACGAGACGCACGGCTGGCGGATCATCGCCGTGCATGCCAGCACGGCCGATTGACATGGCCGACACGTTGTAGGGCGAACCATCGCACAACGGTAGGCGGCGGTAAGAGGGAATCTCGCTCTGTCTCCATGGTGTCACCCCCCAGGTGACAGCGTTCTCGCCGGTGGGGCGGCGGGCGCGCCGGTCGGGGTCGGGTGAGAGCTGCGCGGCGCGTTCGTAGGCGGCGGTGACGGCCTGGTAGCCGCCCCGGACCCGGGCCTGTTCAGCGGTGTGTTCGAGCTCGACGGCGCCCGTCTCGTCGGGCTCGGTCGCGGCGGCGGCCAGGTGCCAGGCGCGCCGGCCGGTATCGCCGTCGCCGATGGCGAGGGCACGGTGCGTGGCGAGACGTCGGGGCATCGGCGCCGCCGCGGCCGCCGCCGGCCCCCGGCACACCGGGATCAAGCAGGGTTGGTCGCGTTCGTCCTGGCCGCCACGGCGGGCTCGGTGACCGATGTGGCCGTCGTGGTGGCGCTGGTCGCCATCGTGGCCGCCAGGACCGCCCGCCGGGACGCCGATGTGGAATCGGGCGTCATCGCCGGCACCGCGGGTTCGCTGCTGATCTGGCCGGCCTAGGACCCAGGCTCTACGATCACACCTCCCAAAGCGAACCGTACTGGCTGGCCTGGGCGGCCGTGCCGATGAGCCTGTTCACCGCACTGACAGCGGCCGCCGTGCCCGCAGCCTCGAACCCCCACAGCCAACGCTGAAGGCGGACCGGGCCGCCGCAGCGCTGAAGCCGTGGCACCTCGCCTTTGGATGCCTGTGGCAGAAACCCCTTGTCCTTGCACGGTCGGGTTCAGGCGAGTGCAGAGACCTCTGCCTCGCAGGCGAAGCACATCAGTGTGTGCTCCACCACGTGGCCCTGCTCGAACCGCTGACCCGACTCGACGGTGCAATCGTCGCACTCAGGGCACGTCCAAGGACCGGACTCGCCCTGCTTCGCCGCACGCATGATGTGATCCCACTCATCGTCACTCATCCCGGGATCCTACGGCTCTCCGGGGCGTCGCCTGAGGGTGGGCAGGGGTTCGGCTTCGTCGAGCGCCTAGGTCAGATCGTCGTCGAGTTCGTCCGCACCCGGCGGCGGCACCGGTCCAGCGGGCCGACGTGGTGGGCGATCACCGCGCACGTGCGCCCGCGGTGGAGACGCTGCCCGGCACTGCCACCGCGGTGGGTAGGCCTCCCAGCTCATCATCGCCCTGGACGTACCGGCCAGCGCCGGGAGCCTGAAACCGGGATCTCGCGCCGGCGTCCACCAGGACGAGCTCAGCCAGGTCTGCGGACATAGCCCATACCGGGTCGCTGACCGACTGTTTCAGCCCAGGGCTCAGGAAGGCACGGTGGGGTTCGAAGCAGCACTGGGAAACCGGCGACTTCACATGCTGACGGCCGGGGACGGTAACGGTTGATTTTTGGGCGGGGTTTGGCCGGTGGGGAGCCCTTTTTTCTGCGGCCATGCCAATCGAGTTCTCAAGTGATGAGGAAATCGCTTCTACGGGAAAGCAAAAGCCCCGACAGGAGCCGGGGCTTTCACATCAGTCTGCGTCTGGACGGGCCGCGCTGCCAGGACCACGTTGAAAACGCCATCGTGATCCAAGTCTCCGTCGGTCCGACGGACACGACCAGCCATCCCACGACCGAGTTCTCGCAAATGCGTCGGCAGTCGGCTCAGCGAGCGCCGTCAGGGCCGGGAGGGACCGGGATGCACCCCTGGAAGGGGTGCCACAGGTGTCCGGGCGGGCACTCCTTGGCGGCCACGGAGGTGGCGTGCGCGTTCGCGGACGCCGCAGGCGCCGACAGGCCCAGCGCGCCCAGCGCGAGAGCTCCGCCGGTCACAGAATAAAGCAGGATCTTTTTCATCAGGGCTTCCTTTCACCATGCAGGCATAGTGTTCGCCTCAAGGCCAACCGATCCGGCACCACGAGGCTTCACGTGATGCGCGATTACTTGATCACGGTAGGCGGATTTATGCGCAGGGAACAAGGGATGTGTCCCAATTTTCGATCATGGCGTGGTCGTACCGCCCTGACCTGGGGCGCGGTTCCCCAATGGCGGAAATCGAGGGCTGGCGGCCGACTGCACACCCCGAGACCGTCACAAGCCAGACCGACCGCACCCGCTTTGGCGAAAGCGTCCAGCAATAGGCATCTGGGGCCGAACCGCTGTTCCCTCAGCCCCGCTACCGGCCGGTTCGGGCCCCTGCGGACCTGCAGTGTCGCGTGACCGGGCCCCGCGTCGGCGTGTTGAGACGCCGCTACACCTGACCGGCGCACGCCGCCGCGTCGTGATGCAGGGCGCCACCCCCGCCGAACCCGTGGCCGGGGATGGCGGATCGGGCGCAGAGCCGGGAACACGGCCAGAGGCGTCATGGTCTGGTTGCGTACCGCGCGAGCACTCGCTGCTGGCTGCGTCGGCCGCTCCCTGGTGCTGCACCGGGACGCGGCAAGTGTGATCGGTCGGTTCAGGGCCAGGGGCTTGACCGCCGTGAGGGTGGCCGACGCGCGCAGACCGGGAGAGCACGACAACGGGCCCGACCACACGCGCAGGACGACACCGCGGGAAAGTCCTCAGCGCCGCCATTCCTCGGCGAGCTCCGCCGCCTGGGCGAGCAGCGCGCGCAACTCCGCGCCCTCGACGAGCTCACTGAACGGCGCCTGGCCATGGCGGAACGAGTCGATCAGCGCCCATGTCTCCTCCTCGGGCTTGAAGGACAGGTGCCTCCACTCGGGTGGGAGTCCGCCGACCAGGTACTCATCCGGAAGATCCTCATAGGTGCGCACCCGGTAGGCGACGAAGACGTCCCCCGCGATCAGGCCGCGGCCCTCGGGGGCGAACCGCTCCGCCAACTCCTCCGCCAGTGGGCGTCCCTGTCCGCGCAAACTCACCGCGCACCCCAACAGCGTGCGGAAGACACCTTGCGGATCCCCGGTCACCTCGAACATCGACCGCGCGTTCAGCGAGACCTGCCGCATGCGCACACTCCCTTCTTCAACCTCGACCGGCCAGGCAGCTCAACCGAGACGCCCCCCGTCGACCTGCGCTTCAGTTTCTCCACTTCAAAGCGTCTTTCGAGATCATCGTTGATGGCGGGGATGTCAGGAGCCTGCGCTGAAGGCGCTGAGGAAGTAGAGGTGGTGCGGCTCTGGGGGAGGGCAGGACAACACTTTGATCAGCGTGGGCCAGTGGCGGGCCTCGATCGGACAGTCGCCCAGACCGAGCCACTCGTCGGAGCCGAACCAGAGCAGCTCCCAGCCCATCTTCTCAACGTCGAAACGCCCAGACCCATCACTGCCCATGGACTGAGCATGCCGCCGGAACGGCCGACGCCTCCACTGGTTTCCAAGCGGCCTGCTCCCTCAGAGAAGCTTCCGCATTGCCTGGAAGCCCACCACAGACGAACCACACCTTGTCGGACGTGCGCCTCGGCGACGCCTTAGGTAGGCAGCCGCAACAGGGGAGGAGGACGGATCAGCGCAGGATGGCGGGCTTCGTGCGGGGGCTCCAGATCTGCAGGAGGCGCCTGGTGGTTGCGGTGTGGAACCGCAGACGGTAATCGCCATGGCCCCCACGCAAGGGAGACAGGGGCGGCTTCCGTCCGGCGAGTTCGTGCAGGACGACGTGACCGGCACCGAATCGGCAGCTCAGCTCCACGATCCGGTCGTAGGACTCATCGGTTCCAAAGCCGTGGGGGAGACCGTCATCGCCGTCAACCAGCCCACCCTCATGCGAACCTGCGCATGAGCTGACCCGCCCCGGGCGCTGATGCGGTAGTGGGCCGCCGGCCCCCTACCGCTACCACCCGCTGGCCCCACCCTCACTGGCCCCGCCCGCGTCCGCCGCCGCCTCTCCCGGCCGGGCCACCCGCCCCGCCCACCGGAGGCATCTCCGCAGTTTTGCAGCAACCTACGCGGGCGCGCCTGCGGGGAGCTGTGAGAACCCTATGCGTACGCGCGCGAGGACGAGCCTCTTCGTCCTTCCGGGAGCCGCCGCCGGCCCGGCCGGGGGGGGGTGGGGTTCGGGCACTGTGACAACCCGCAGAGCATGCTCGGCCACCTGGCGGTCGGGGACACGTTGGGGAACGGAGGGCCCTCTCAAGGAGCCAAGTCCCCATCAGACCCGGCACGGTTCACATTTTGTTGACTATTTCCGTTCGACTGGCTGACCCAAGGGCCGCGACCGGAAAGAGCAACTTCATGATCAGTTCGTTGGGCGGTCGCGGTAGCGTCTCGCGCGGGGTCGCGGTGCTGAGCGGCGCCGTCGCGGGGACATTGGTGGCGAGCTGCGCCAGCGGTGTGTCGTGGGCGACGGCGCCCGTCACCATCGACTTCGACTACATCGGCCGCCCGGAGGCATTCACCGTTCCCGCCGGGGTGTGCCAAGTGCGAGTGCGCGCGTTCGGCGCTGCGGGCGGCGACCCGCTGTACGGATCGCCGGGAGGTAAGGGCGGCGAGGTATCGGCGGTGCTCAAGGTAAGCGCGGGCCAGGTTCTGACGGTCAATGTCGGTGGTGCGGGCAGCGGCGGCGACAGCACCCAGAACCCGGTCGAACCTGCGCACGGCGGCTACGGGGGCGGCGGTAACGCCGGCGCCTACAGCGCCGACCGGTGGCCGGGCAATGGCGCGACCGCGGCGGGCGGTGGCGGTGCGACCACCGTGTCCGCCGGGCGTTCGGCAGTGATCATCGCTGGTGGAGGCGGCGGAGGCGCCGGTTCCTTCAGCCAGAGCGGCTTGGCCCCAGGCGGGGACGGCGGTCGGCAAGGCACCGCAGGCGGGCAACTCGACTCGGCCACCGCCGGCCGAGGTGGTGCCTCGGGAGGTTCAGGCGGCGCGGGAGGCGCGGCAGGACACTCCGGTTCTTCGGGATATCCCGCGGGTAAGCCGGGCGGAGCCGGGCAGGGCCGGATCGGTGGTGACGGCGCCGTCGGCTTGTACGACACCCACATGGGCACCGGCGGTGGAGGCGGAGGCGGCGCCCGGGGCGGCGGCGCGGGCGGCTCCTCCTCCGCCGAGGGCACCGAGGGCGGCGGAGGCGGGGGCGGTTCCAGCACGGGACCGGCCGGAGCCGCCTTCACTACCGGCGCACGGTCGGGCAACGGCTTGGTGCAACTGACGTACAAGGCAGGCGACGGCTGCGGGACCGGCCGCTTGGTGGTCACCAAGACCGCTTCGAGGTCACAGGTGCCCATCGGCGGCACCGTCCGCTACGTCCTGCGGGCCCGTAACGAGGGTACGGCCGCGCTCACCGGCGCCCGCTTCACCGACGACCTCACCGACGTGCTGCGGCACGCCCGACTGACGAGCCGTCCCACTGCCGGCGACGGCACCGTAAGCCGCCAGGGAGACCAGCTCATCTGGAAGGGGAACCTGGCGGCGAAGCAGACCGTGACCCTCGCCTTCACCGTCCGGACCCGCCGCCCTGGGAACATGGTCAACACGGTGCGATGGGCCGGAAGCCCGGGCGTCGCGCGCACCCGCACCTACGTGGTGCCACGGCATACCAAGTAGAGACCGACCGGCCGCCCCTCGAGCACGCTGGCGTCGGCATCGTCGTCGTCCGGGCCGGCCTGCGAGGAGGAGCGGAACGGTCGGTAGGGATTCCGGCTGGGCGGCAAAGCGGTATCACCCGTTCAAACCAGACAGAATTCGTGTTCTGTAGGGTATAGGACGTCAGGTGCTCCTGGCGGTGTCTCCAACTGGCCGGGCACCGGCCTGGCCCGTACATAAGTCGATCAGTACCTGGCCTTCCTTGTGCCGAGCGCCAAGGAGGCCGTAGATCATGGCGGCATCCTGGTCGGCGGCAGGACGGTCTGGCGTTCCATCGCTCTCACCTGCTGCGTGCTGCCCTCAGCTACGTCTCGTGGCGGCAGCGGTGGTCGCCGGGAACGCCACGAACGGGTCTGCGCACTGGGCCGCGCTCTGAGGGGCACCTGCCGAGGTCGCCGTCCCTCCGGGCGCCGGGCGCCGGGTCGGCAGGCTGGCGTTGTGGCCTGGCCGGCCGCTGTCGACCGATGCTCTCGCCCAGATAGGCCAAGTTGGCCGCCAAGACCGGACAGGCGTCCCTGGTGCGCCGCACCAGCAAGGCCCGCCACAGGCTCATCCTGACCCGGCTTCCCTGGAGTTGGGGGTCGGCTCTCCTTGTCCGGCCCGGCCTCAAGGTGCCGGTGCCCCTGACCGTGGCCCGGCTAGAGGGCGTCGCCGGAGACATCCCGATCGCCGCCCCCGAACGGCGACCTGAAGCTCCCCTTCGGTCGTAACCCGTGCGCCGCTGTCAGCACCACCGCAGCCGCCGCAGGCGGCCGTGGTTTCGACCGAGTTGTACGCGGCCGTCCGCCGTGATATGCGGGACGGGTTGTCGATCCGGGCAGGTGTGCGCCTCTGAGATGGCGAAACGCCGCCCCGCGCGTGGCGGGACGGCGCTGGACTATGACTGTGAGCGGCGGTGTCCTCCCCTGGCCACCCGGCGCGGGCTTCCGTCACTTCTCAGCCACTGCCCCGGGGCGTTGGGCAGGACGTTCACGACATCAGCTCACGCCGGCCCGCAGCGGCTGCGCAGCAGTTCCACGCCGTCGCCGTGGAGGTCGTCGCAGTATGCGGTGCGTCCGGTCATGGCCATCACCAATGCCAAGGTGGGGCCGGACACGCGCGGTCCGGAACCGGTCGTGAACGGTCCGTCATCTGCGACGAGTTCCAGTCCGCCGATACGTCCCTTGGCAACAACTACGAGATCTGAGCCTCGGTAGTACTCGGCCAGCAGCGTGACGACCTCGATCGGGTAGTCACGACGGATGCCCAGCGGGCGCCGGATGTCTTCTCCGTGCACGATCGTCTCGCCCAGCATGGCGATGGCGGGCAAGGGGGGCTTGGTCGTGCTCGGGATGATGCGCCGGAACCGTTCAAGGGTCTCGGCCGGTGTCGTGCCCAGTTGCTCGGCCAGCCGCATGGCCACCTGCTTGTCGAAGTCGAACCGGTAGCGGATCACTCCCGCCAGCCAGCGCACGGTGTTGAGGCTCGCGCCTGCGGTGAGATGCGCCAGTACCTCCCGCACCGTCAGACCGGAGCACAACGAAGGCGTCGCCCACTGCTCGGCCGTCAGATCTCCGACATCGGCCGCCAGCGCGGCTCGCTCGGTGTGGATCGAGGGCCAGATCTCGGTTCCACGGCTGCGGTCGGTTGTCGGCGTGGAATCAGTCATATGGGCAGGTCTCCTGTTATGTGTCGCGGGTCGTGGTCTCCATCTTCCCGGGCCGGGGCAGGTGGGCGTCCGGTACGGGTGATCATGAGGAAGACTCCTGCTCCGGAGCAAAGTCATCGCCCGTGAGTGATCTTTCCTCCAGCAGCCGGACCCGGATCGCACGGGCCCCGAACGTTGCTGGCTCTCGATGGCGCGACCAGCGGCCGGTGCACCGACCGAGTCCCTGTCCGTGAACCGCCGGTGCTGACCGCCAAGAGCCCCGCCCACCGCCCAGACGCTCTACAAGACCACCTCCCCGGGCGATCTGCAGGCCCACAGCGGCTCCCCCGGCCCGGCATCGGAGACGGGTACGGGATGGTCGCGGGAGTGCGCTTGCTGGAGGAGCGCGAACGTCTCGTCCTACTCGTGCTCTTGCTCGAAGGCGGGCGGTACTGCCGTTCCGCCGTGTCGAGGGCTCCCCCGACCGCGCGCCGTGCTCCGGTCGGCGCGCGGTCGGGGGCGTGCCAGGGTCTGTGCCCAGGAGCCGGTCAGGCTGCCTTGGCGGTGATGGTGAGGGTGGGGGTGACTTTGAAGGTGGTGTCGAAGGTGAGGGTCTCGTTCTGGGCGACGTCGGGGCACGAGGACGTTCCCCCGCTGGTGGTGCCCACGTTGGCCTGCGCGGTCGTGGTCCGCAATACGCCGGTCGCGTTGGTGTAGTTCAGCCGTGTGTTCTTGGTGATGATCAGGCAGCCGGGGGCGCCGTCGGCGGGAGACAGTTCGTACTGGGCCCAGCCGGCGGTGATCTCCGACCGTCCGGTGGCGGCGTTGTAGGCGGTCCCGGTGAGCGGGGCCTGCCAGTGGGAGCCGATCCGCACCGACCATGCGCGGCCTTGGCCGTTCACGCAGGAACTTCCCTGGCTCTCGTTGATCTGTCCGAGGGAGCCGGTGCCGCTGGTGTGGGTGGTCGCGATGCCGCGTGCCGTGAGGCTCGTGCAGGTCACCAGGACCTTTCCGGCGGCGTTGCGGACGGTGAGCGGTCCCGAGGTCGCGGTGAAGGCACCGCTTGCCTGGGGGTTGGTGACCGTCCAGGTGAGGGCGGCGGCCTGCGCCGGGGCGGCGAACGCCATGGCCGCCGCTCCCGCCGCCGCGGTGATCGCAATCGTGCTGGTCCTGGTGCGCATGCTCGATCAGCTCCTTCGCCCGTCCATGGGCGCTTGTCGGCACTGCTACGGGGGGACGGCCTGGTGAGGGTGCCCGTCCAGTTGTCCTGGGCACGGGTGTGGCGGCGGGCGGGTGCCGCGCGCGGTGCGTCCGGTCCCGTGGGATGCCACTCATCCTGACGAACCGACCTCGACCACGACAACGCCGATCTTCTGTACGATCATCAAGTGCCGCTTGTCGAACCCGGCGTGATCGAGACCTTCCTCGTGCTGGCCGAGGAGCTGCACTTCGGACGGACCGCGCAGCGCCGTGGCGTGTCGCCGCAGCGGGTCAGCCAGGTGATCCAGACGCTGGAGCGCAAGGTCGGCGGCCCGCTGTTCGACCGCACCAGTCGGCGGGTGCGGCTCACCGCGCTCGGCGCGGGCTTCCGCGACGAACTGCTGCCGCACTATCGCGGTCTCCAGGACGCGTTCGCCAACGCCGCCGCCGTCGCGCACGGCCGTGCCGGTGTCCTGCGGATCGGGTTCGTCGGGGCTCTGTGGAGCGACCTGCTCGTTCGGGCCGCGGAGGCCGTGCAGGCCGAGTGTCCCGCCGTCCGGATCGCGCTTCGCGAGGTCGCGCCCGGCCAGGCGCAGCGCCTGTGGCCCGCCGGGCAGGTCGACGTGACGACGGCCAGCCTGCCGGTCGTCGAACCCGGCGTCACCGCGGGTCCGGTCCTGCTGCGTGAACCGCGGGTGCTGGCGGTCCCCAGCGACCATCCCCTGGCTCGCCGCGCCAGGATTGGCGTGGAAGACCTGGCTTCCATCCCGCTGCTGGACACCCCGTCGATGCCCGACGGCTGGGTCGCCGAACGCGCTCCCCACCGCACCCCCGGTGGTGCGCCCATCCACCGGGGACCGCGGGCCGATTCGGTCAACCAGGCGCTGGCCCTCATCGCCGCCGGGCTCGGCGCCCATCCCTTCGGCGCCCAGGTGAACCGGTACTACCGCTACCCGGGCGTCACCTACCTGCCGATCGACGACGCCGCCCCGGTGGAGTGGTGCCTGGCCCGGGCCACCGGCGTGCGCACGCCCCTGTTGCAGGTCTTCACCCAAAAGCTGCGCGAGCACATCGCCGCCCGGCCCACCGGGTCGAACGCCTGAAGCGTTGATGGGCAATCGGTGGTCCGGGTCCGGGTCCGGGCATGGCGGAGGGCGCCCGTGGTCGGTGTGTGAAGACGAACCTGGGCGATCACGTCCTGCCTTCGGTGGGGTGGCCGGCCTCGGTTGACGGCCGATGTGAGGCTGGTCTGCGTTGCTGTCGCGCAGGTGTTTCTGGGATGCGGTGGCGAGCGCCGGTGGCTGCGGGTGGCGCAAGGCGGCGGTCCCCTCCCCGACAGCGCCACGTCGAAGGCGCCCGGTTCCGCTCGGAGATGGCGGCGGTCGCGGGTGCGGCTCTCGCCGGCATGATCGAGTACTTCGTCTCGTTCGGCCTCGGTGACCGGGAGCCGCGCGACCGAAGCGCTGAGGAACTGCGGCATGAGCGTGAACCGTCACAGACTGCTACCGTCTGACCCCAGCCGCTCAGGGAACGTCATGGAGCCTCTGCCTCACCACGCGTCGTTCAGCGCCCTACAGGGCTACGTGATCAGAATGGAGGCCGGGCGAGGCCTGTCCGACCTCGGCATCGACTCTCAGCGTCTCAAGCCGGATGAGGAGCTCGGCGAGCTCTATGACGCCGTCCTCGACGACGCCGACGCCTCCGCCATCGCCGGCGAGCTCGTCGACGCGCTCATCTTGACCGTGTCCGTTGCCGACCGCGGCGACGTCGACTTGAACACCGTCCTGTGCGCTCGCACCGGCCGCACCGCCGTCGCCCTCGCCCGCCTCCAGGAGTACGCCGCGGCCGCCGCGTCCGGCGTTCTCGACCTGACGCGTCTGTGCCTGCTCGCCGGACGAGAAGCCGGTGAAACCTGCCGTGCCGTCCGCGGGCTCCACGGGGCTCCCGCCGACCCTCGCGGTCGCATCGTCGTCCTCGCCGACGAATGCGGCGATCTCATCACCGCGCTCGCCGCCATCGCCCACCGTCTTGAGATCGACCTTGAGGGGGCCTTCCGCGCAAAGGAGGAGGTGAACGACACCCGGGCCATCTCCGCGGGTGTTCCGGTTGAGTGCTTGTGCAAGGGCTGGCGGAAGGGTTGTCCGCGGCCCTGCGCTGATGGGTTCTGAGGGCATGGCGGCGCCGTTGTGGACGTGCTGCGGGATGAAGCGGGTGTCATCGGGGCCGCTTGTCGGGCGTGCTTCAGCCGTACGGACGTCTTGGCGGGAGGCGGGATCGCCGAGGGGCGGGCAGGATCGTGGTCCTGCCCGCCCTTCGCGCTACATCACTACGCCGGCTCGGCTTGGATCGTTGGAGGGCGCCGGTTCTCGCATGCCGGGCCTCGCGGGTCAGATCAGGGCCATGTCCTTGGAGTCGCGGGCGAGCAGGGTGGCCTTGTTGTCGACCACCCGGAGCAGGTTGACGCCGACGGTGGCGTTGGCGCCGGTTTTCCAGGTTCCGGTGAAGCTGCGTTGTGGCAGGGCTGGGACGTCGACGGTGTGGGCCTTGCCGTCGCAGACCGCGGCGACGGCTCCGGCGCCGATCCGCTCGTACTTGCCGCCCGATGCCTTGGTCTGCTCGCGGGTCGGCTGCCCTGCCGCCACGCTGACGCTGATGGTCTCGGTGGTGGTCTGGCAGGTGTAGGTGACGTTCACGGTCAGCTTCAGGCCGTCGGATCCGACCTTTGCGCTGTTGATGGTGGCGCTGGTCTGCGCTGTGGGTTCGGGGGCGGTCTGGGAGGTGGCGTGAGCGGTGGATGAGCTCAACGGGACGGCGGCGGTGATGGAGGCTGCGGCCAGGGCGGCGCCATGGAGATAACGCATGTTTGCTCCTGCTTTCAGGGTGAGTCTTACGAACACCCCCTTCCTTACCGAAAGTGATGAAGTGACTACTCTTTGCAGGTAGATAACGGGAAGATCTTCCGCGATGCCGTTTGCTGCGGATTCCGTGCGCCATGAGGCTCTGCCCGGACTCCGTCCTGTCCGCCTGGCGTGTGGCCGCTGCCTGGCCCTCCGCCTGGCTGTCCTTCGAAGGCGCCGTCAGCTGGGCGATGACTTGCCGGCGGACGCTAGGGCGTGTCGTCAAAGTGCCTGCGTGTTGGTCGGTGGGTGTGGATGATGTGGGGTGTGGTTCGTCGCCCGTGAGTTGACCGATGCTGAGTGGCAGGTGTTGGAGCCGTTGCTGCCCAGGCGGGTGATGGGGCGTCCGCGGGTTGATGACCGGCGGGTGCTGAACGGGATCGTGTTCAAGTTCCGTTCGGGGGTGGCTTGGCGGGACGTGCCGGAGCGCTATGGGTCGTGGCGGTCGCTGCATACGCGTTTCCGGCGGTGGGCGGCTGATGGCACCTTCACCGCGATGCTGCAGGCGGTGCAGGCGCGGGCGGACGCGGCCGGGGACATCGACTGGCTGGTGTCGGTGGACTCCACCATCGTGCGCGCCCACCAGCACGCGGCCGGGGCGAAAAAAGGGGGCGGCGGGCGCTCGGCCGCTCCCGCGGCGGGCTGACCAGCAAGCTCCACCTGGCCTGTGACGGGCGGGGCCGGCCGCTGGCGCTGGTGGTGACCGGCGGGAACGTCAACGACTGCACGCAGTTCACGCACCTGATGGCGGCCATCCGCGTGCCCCGCCTGGGTCCCGGCCGCCCCCGGACGCGCCCTGACCATGTGGTCGGCGACAAGGGCTATAGCAGCCGCGCGATCCGCGCCTGGCTGCGCCGCCGCGGCATCGGCCACACGATCCCCGAACGCAAAGACCAGATCCGCAACCGCCAGCGCCGCGGCAGCCGAGGCGGCCGCCCGCCCGTCTTCGACCAGCAGACCTACCGGCGGCGCAACGTCGTGGAACGCTGCTTCAACCAGCTCAAGCAATGGCGCGGCATCGCCACCCGCTACTGCAAGACCGCCACCAGCTACCAGGCCGCTGTCACCCTCGCCGCCCTGCTTCTATGGCTATGACACTTTGACGACACGCCCTAGGGCTTTCCGGCGTCGCCAGGGAAGTCCCATCATCTGAGCAAGGCGCTGCGGATGAGCTGCGTCCTGGGAGCCCGGTGGGCGCGGCTCCTTCGCAGGGAGCCTGCCGGACCGGGTTCCAGCGAGGCCGTTTCGGTGCTTCGAGCGGCAGGTTGAGGTCGCTCCGCGCCGCTGTCATGGCCGGCTACGGCGGTGGTCATTCGGGTCGTGCGTACCCGGACGGTGCTTGGGCGTCGGCACGTTTCGCGGTTGCGTTCCGCCCGGCGGCGGGGCGTTCCTCTGCGGGCAGCAGGTGTCGGGCCAGGGCGGCGACGCGTACGGCCGTCGCGGGGGCCAGGCGGGTTCCGTACCAGGCCAGGCGGGCCAGGGCGGGGGTGACGATGAGGGCCTTGTCGCGTTCCAGGCCGGACAGGACGGTGCGCGCGAGTCGGTCGGCGGGGTGCAGCCCGATCTGGGCTCGGGTGGCGATCCGGCGCCAGTCGCGGCCGATGGCGGTGGGCGGCAGGCCGGGGTTGGCGTTGTCCAGCAGCGGGGTGTCGACGAAGCCGGGGCATACGGCGGTGACCTTGACCCCGTGGGGTGCGGCTTCGGCGCGCAGGGCCAGGGACAGGCCGACCAGGGCGTGTTTGGCGGTGGTGTAGGGCAGCATGAACGGGGCCGGGGTCAGCCCGGCCAGTGAGGCGATGTTGACGATGTGCCCGTGTCCCTGGTCGAGCATGACGGGGTAGGCGGCGTGCACGCCGTGGACGACGCCGTGCAGGTTGGTCTGCAGGAGCCGGTTCCAGTGGTCGAGAGTCAGGTCCTGGCAGCGGCCGGCCACGCCGATGCCGGCGTTGTTGACCATGTAGTCCAGGCGGCCGTGGTGGTCGCGGGTCCGGTGGACCAGCGTGCGCACGGCCGTGGCGTCGGTGACGTCGGCCAGGGCCGCGGTGGCGCCCAGCCGCCCGGCCGTCCGTTCGGCGGCCGGGCCGTCGGTGTCGGCGATGACGACCGTGCAGCCGCGTTGCCGCAGGGCTGCGGCGATCGCCTGGCCGATGCCCGAGGCCCCGCCGGTCACTATCGCGACGGAGCCGGAGCGCGGCCGGTCGGTGCGTCTCAGAAGAAGCTCGCTTTGCCCTTGCCGTGGACGGCGTGCAGGCCGGTGACGGCGCAACGGCTGACGTCGCTGGTGGGCGTGGCCGAGCCGCGGATGCGCTTTCCGGCCAGGGGGCCGGAGACGGCGGTGCCCACCAGCAGGGCGTCGCCGGGGTTGTAGCTGAGGATCTGGCGCCGGGCGGGGCGCACCGTGGTGGTGCCCAGGCGGTCGCCGGCGGCGTCGTACCAGGTGATCTCGCCCTGGCCGGTGATGTCGCGGGCCTTGGTGCAGGAGGCGACGGCGGTCGCGTGCCCGGTGAGGACGCCGTGGTGGACCCTGCGGTGGGTGCCGTCCGGGGAGGAGCAGTTGCCGAGCCGGGCGGTGCCGGTGACGGCGGTCCGGCGGGGCAGCAGTCCCACGGGCGGTGCGAAGGTCACGGGCCGGCCGGGCGGCGTCGCGGCGTCGCAGACCAGCGCGGGTGTCCGCTGGGCCGTTGCGGCGGGTGGGCGGGCCGGTGCCTGCGGTACGGCCGCGGCCGTCACGGCCGTCGTCGTGACGGCGATGGCGGCGGTCGATCCGGAGATGAGGACGGTGCGCAGGGCGAGGCGCCAAGCGCGGCCGCCCGTGCGACTCGTGGTGGCCGTTGTGGACACGGTGCTCCCCTACTGGGACGATCACTGACAGTAGCAAGATCATAACAAGGTGCGAACGGGGCGTGCCGGGGGGCGTCCGGCGGGTCGTGCTCGGACCCCCTCGGAAGGAGTGCCATGGCCGTGCCCCCTCCCCTGGACCGCCTCGCGGGCGGCACCGGTGCGCCCGGCCGGCGGCCGCCGCCGGGACGGGCCGCGAAGGTCGGCGCCGTCTGGTACCGGGTGGTGGTCCTGCTGTGGTCGGTGCTGGTGGCGGGGTCGCTGGCGCTGGCGCCGGTGCTGCTGGGCTCGTTGAGCGCTCCTTCGCTGCGCGTGGACGGTTCGGCCTCGGCCCAGGCCGCCGACATGCTGCGCCAGGGGTTTCCGCAGCTGGGCGACGAGCAGGTGGTGGTCGCCTTCGACTCCCCCGTTCTGGCCGCCGACGACCCCGCCTACCTGCGTGCGGTGGCGGCCGGGTTGAAGGCGCTGTCGGCCCAGCCGGGGGTGAGCGGGGTGCAGGCCCTTCCCGCCACGGCCCGCCAGCACGGCCGGCATCTGTACGCCCTGGCGGGGCTGGCGGGGGACGAAGCGGCGCGACAGCGGTCGCTGCCCGCTCAGAAGGCGGCGTTGAGCGCCGGTGCGGCGCGGGTGTCGCGGGGCCGGGTGTCGGCGGCCCTGGTCGGGGTGTCGCCGGTGTTCGCCGAGGTCAAGGACGCCGACCTGGCCGATCTGCGGCGTTCGGAGGCCATCGCGGTACCGCTGGCGCTGGTGGTGTTGTGGGTGGGGCTGCGCAGCCTGGCGGCCGCGCTGGTGTCGCTGCTGGTGGCGGGCGTGGCCACGGCGGTCAGTGCGGGGGCGTTGGCGTTGGCGCACTGGACGCTGGGACTGCAGCCGGACATCTTGGTGCTGACGGTGGCGTGCTCGGTGAGCCTGGGGCTGGGTCTGGACTACAGCCTGCTGCTGTTGCTGCGCTACCGGCGGGCGGTCGCCGACGGCGAACCCGTGCCGGGGGCGGTGCGGCAGGCGACCGCCGTGGCGGGCCGCACGGTGGCGTGGTGCGGGCTGGCCGTGGTGGTCACCGCGTGCTGCACGTTCGCCGTCCGCGCCGAGCTGCTCAGGACGCTCGCCGTTCCCGCCGTCATCGCGACCGTGGTCGCCGTGGCCGCGTCGTTGACGCTGCTGCCGGCCGTGCTGGCGGTCGCCGGTACCCGGATCGTCCACCGGCGGCCGGTCGCCGGGCGGACCGCCGAGGGGGGCTGGGCGCGGTGGGCGCGGCATCTGATGCGCCACCCCTGGCCCTACCTCGTCCTCGCCACGGGTGTGCTGGTGCTGGCCGCGCTCCCGGCGCTGGCGATGCGGCCGGGCATGGACTTCGACCGGGCC
The DNA here is from genome assembly GCA_050936435.1 of Spirillospora sp. CA-253888. Taxonomy (GTDB): domain Bacteria; phylum Actinomycetota; class Actinomycetes; order Streptosporangiales; family Streptosporangiaceae; genus Spirillospora. The sequence goes on along the minus strand of JBNJMT010000002.1, from coordinate 481,852 downwards.
TCCTTCGCCCGCACCGATGCGGGCCGCGGCCTGGCGCGGATGGAGGGCGACGGGGCCGCGACCTTCATCCCGCTGGTGCTGCCGCATCCGCCGGGCGCCGGCCCCGTCGACACCGACGCGCTGGTCGCCGGGCTGCGGGCCGACCCGCGTGTCTCCCTGGCGGTCCCGCTGGACAACGGCCGTGATCTGACGCTGGTGACGATCGCCACCTCGCAGGCCGCCGACCATCCCGGGGCGGCCGCGCTGCTGGCCGACCTGCACCGGTGGGGCGGGCGCACGCTGCCCGCCGGGCAGCGCATGCTGATCGCGGGCCCGACCGCGCTGCTGGCCGACCTCACCGGCGAGGGCCTGGGGCGCCTGTGGCGGGTCGGGGCGCTGGTGGTCGCCTGCTCGCTGGTGCTGCTGCTGTTGGCGCTGCGCAGCGTGCTGCTGCCGGTCAAGGCGGTGGTGATGAACGTGCTGGCCGCCGCGGCCGCGCTGGGGCTGACGGTGCTGGTGTTCGACGGGCCGGTCAACGCGCTGCTGCCGGTGGCGGTGTTCACGATCGTGTTCGGGCTGTCGATGGACTACGAGGTCTTCCTGGTCCACCGGATCGCCGAGCACCACCGCCGCTTCGGCGACAACACCGCCGCCGTCGCCCACGGGCTGCAGCACACCGCCCGCACCATCACGCTGGCCGCCGCCGTCATGATCGTCACGTTCGGGGCGCTGCTGACCGGCCACCGCCTGGAGCTGCGCCAGATGGGGTTCGCCACCGCCGTCGCGGTGGCCCTGGACGTCACGGTCGTCCGGCTGGTGCTGGTCCCGGCGCTGATGCAGATCCTGGGCCACCGCAACTGGTGGCTGCCCGCCCCGGTGGCCCGGCTGCTGGCGCGCACCGGCAGGTGACCGCCCGGCGGCGGGCCGGAGGCCGTGCCCCGTGAAGGGGCGCGGCCTCCGGCCGATCAGCCGGTCGGCTCAGGCGGGCGAGCCGATCGGGTCCTGCTCAGCGTGGGCCGGTGCGGGCGTTTCCTGCGGCGGTGACGTCGGCGGCTGGGCCTGGTCGCCCGGGGCCGCCTGGCGTTCGGCGTGCCGGGGGCGAAGGGAGGCGGTCCTGGGCCCGTCCTTGAACTCGGCGGAGGCCAGGCCGAGGCGGGTCAGGATGATGCGGGAGATCTCGGTGACGGTGCCCGCACTGCGCAGCAGCTCCATCGGCGGGATCTCCAGACCGAACTGCTCGCGCAGCATCACCAGCAGTTCGGCGCCCATGAGCGAGTCCAGGCCGTACTCGTCCAGCCGCCGGTCGTGGTCGAGCTGGTCGACCGGCATCTGGAACACCTCGGCCAGGAACAGCGCCAGATAGCCGGCGATCTTCTGCTGCGCCTCCTGGGGAGGCAGCATCGCCAGCTCCCGCACCAGTTCCTCGCGCGTCTGGCCGCTCACCGGGGACGGCGGGGGCACCAGCATGCCGTACCGCGGGGTGGCCAGGCTGCTGAGCAGCTCCCGCAGGCGGCCCCAGTTGTAGCGGCCGACCCCGGCCCCGACGTGCCCGCCGGTCAGCAGGTGACCGGCGGCGGTGAGCGCCTCGGTGGTGGTGACCGATTCGACGCCCAGCCGCGCCATGTTGTCGGCCAGTTCGTTGCGGACGATGTAGCCGGTCTCCCCCAGCGCTCCCCAGGCGATGGCCAGGGCCGGCAGGCCCGTCTGGCGGCGCCGGCGGACCAGGGCCTCCAGGTAGAGGTTGCCGGCGACATAGTTGGACTGGCAGACCTGGCCGACGAAGGCCGCCGAGGAGGAGTACATCAGGAAGAACTCCAGGTCCCGGTCGCGGGTCAGCTCGTCCAGCACCGCGGCGACGGTCACCTTGGGCGCCAGGGACGCGGCGAACCGCTCGTCCGACAGGTCGACCAGCAGGGCGTCGTCGACGCGCATGGCCGAGTGCACGACGCCGCGCAGCGGGTGCCCGCCCGCGTCGATATCGTCCATGATCTGGCGGACCGCCTCCGGGTCGGTGGCGTCGACGGCGTGGGCGACCGCGTGCACGCCCCGCCCCGCCAGTTCCGCCAGCAGCTGTTCGGCGCCGGGGGTGGCGGCGCCGCGGCGGCCGAGCAGCGCCAGGTGGCGGGCGCCGCGGTCGGCCAGCCACCGCGCGGTGGCGGCGCCGAACCCGCTCAGCCCGCCGACCACCAGGTAGGTGGCCTCGGCGCTCAGCTCCGGCTGCCGGGGTTCCGGCTCGACCGGCGCGGGCTCGTCCAGCGGGTCGAAGGAGATGACGACCTTGCCGGTGTGCCGGGAGTGCTGCAGCAGGTGGAACGCCTCCCGCACCCGGGCGGCCGGGAACACCCGGTGGGGCAGCGGCCGGTACACGCCGGTGGCGATCCGCTCGGCGACCCGGTGGTAGTAGTCGGCCAGCACCTCGGCGTCGCCGGTGCACCGGCTCAGGTCCATCGCGGCGAAGGTGATGTTGCGGTCGAAGGCCCGCAGCGGCAGCCGCCGGTTCTCGTAGATGTCGCGCTTGCCCATCTCGATGAACCGGCCGCCCGGGGCCAACACCTCCAGACTGCGGGTGACGGCCTCGCCCGACAGGGAGTTGAGCACCACGTCCACTCCCCGTCCCGCCGTCAGCTCCCTGACCTGGTCGGCGAAGTCCAGGCTGCGCGAGTCGAGCACGTGCTCCACGCCCATCGCGCGCAGCAGGTCGCGTTTGGCGGGCGTCCCGGCGGTGGCGATCAGCCGGGCGCCCACGTGCGCGGCGTGCTGCAGGGCCGCCATGCCGACGCCGCCGGCGGCGCCGTGCACCAGCACCGTCTCCCCGGCGCGCAGCCGTGCCAGCCGGTCCAGGCCGTGGTGGACGGTCAGGAACGCCACCGGGAGCGTCGCGGCCTCGGTGAAGCTCACCGTCTCGGGCAGGCGGGACACCGCGTAGGCGGGCGTGCGCACCTGCGACCCCAGGGGTGAGGGCGCGACGGCGACCACGCGGTCTCCGGCCGCGAGGGTGGTGACACCGTCCCCGACGGCGGCCACCACCCCGGCGTACTCCATGCCCAGGCCCTGTTCGGAGAAGCTGCCCTCGGCCGCCTCGGGGGGCAGCAGCCCGGTCGCCAGCATGATGTCGCGGTAGTTCAGCGACGCGGCCGCCACGTCGATGACGACCTCTCCGGGGCCGGGGACCAGCGGGCCGCACTGTCTCCAGGCCAGCCGGTAGCTCAGGCTGGGCTCGCGCACCTCCAGCCGGTAGGGCGCGTCCGCGCCGGCGGGCCGGGCGGACGCCAGGCTCAGCGCGCGCGGGACGAACCGGCCGCCGCGGGTCAGCACGATCTCGTCCTCGTCATCGGGCGCGGTCAGCTCGGCCACCAGGCGGCGGGCGTCGGCGTCCGCGTCGCCGACCCGCTCCAGGGACACCCGGCGCACGCGCAGGTCCGGTTCCTCGTTGTCGAGCGAGCGGGCCACGCCCCAGGCCGCGGCGTCGGCCGGCGCCGCGGCCTGTTCGGGCGCGGGGTGGGCGCCGCTGGGCCGGGTGACCAGCCAGAACCAGGTCGGCGTCGTGTCCGCTGTGCGGGCGCGGGCCGCGGCGATGGCCCGCATGATCGCGGCGCGCCGGGTGGCCTGCCGGACCAGCCCGCCGGGCTCGCCCGTCTCCGTGCCGTCCGGGCCGCCCAAGATGAGCACGATCCCGGTGCCGCCGGTCTCGGGCAGCCGGTCGGACAGCGCCTCCGGATCGGCGTCGATCTCCTTGACGGCGGCGCTCCGCCCCGCCGCCCTCAACTGCGCGGCGACCGCCTCGGCGAGCGGGCGGTCGTGCCCGGTCTCGGCCAGGACGAGCCAGTCGGCCTCGCCCTCGGTGCCGGGCGGCGCTTCCCGAACGGCCCGATCGGTCCCGGTCGCGGCGAGGATGACCGAGTAGTGGTCCCGGCAGGGCTCGCGGTCGTCGCCGGTGAACTCCACCTCGGCGAAGCCGCACCGGCGCAGCAGCGGCTCCCACTGATCGCGGGGCAGCAGCAGGGAGCCGGGGCGCAGGTGCGGGTCGGCGACGTTCCAGAAGCTGTCGAGCACGCCGAACGGCATGGACAGCATCTCCGGGCTGTGGCCCTCCACCGCCAGCAGGCGGCCGCCCGGGGCCAGCAGTGCGCTCACCCGCTCCAGGGCGGCGGTCAGGTCCCCGGCCGTGTGCAGGGCGTTGCCGGCCACCACCAGGTCGAAGGCGCCGGGCGCGAACCCCTGCTCGGCGAGGTCGGCGTTCAGGTCCAACGTGCGGTATTCGACGAAGTCGTGGGCGGCGAAGCGCTTCTGCGCGCGGTTGAAGAAGAACGACGAGATGTCGGTGTACAGGTACCGGGTCCGCTCGGCGGGCAGCAGCGGCAGCAGCGCCGCGGTGAGCCCGCCGGTCCCCGCGCCGACCTCCACGACGCGCAGCGGCCGGTCGCCGGGCCAGTGCGCGACCATCCGGCGCAGGAGCTCCTGCGCGACGCGGTTGTGGAACCGCATGATCGGGGCCAGGTCGTAGAACTGCTCGAAGTCGTCCATGGCCCCGTCGGGGACCAGCAGTTCCAGCGGGTCGCACGTGCCGCGCAGGATCTGCGGCAGCCGGCGGGCGACCCGTGTCAGCAAAGAGGCCTCGATGATGTGATGCGGGTTGTCCAGGATCTTCCGGCGCGTCATCGCCTCGTCGACGGCGCCGTCGCCGGTCAGCCGCCACCGTCCCGGTTCGACGGTCGCCAGCAGGCCCTGCCCCTCCAGCGTCGGAGCCATCATCTCGACCAGCTTGCGGTGTGCCGCCCGCACTCCGGCAGCGGCGAGGTCATCGAGGTCGAACGGCTCCTCCGGTGCCGCCAGCATGCCGCGCAGGGCGGCTGCCAGATGATGGCCGCCCAGTTCCAGCGCCTGTGCCGCCGACCGGCCGTAGTCCAGCCGGTGCCAGGCGGCGCGCTGCGCGTCGATCCGTCCGGCGGCCTCGGCCAGGATCTGCCCGGTCGGGGGCAGGGGGCTGGGGGCGGCCGGCTCGTCGGGGCGCGGGGCCGCGCGCAGCTCCGCGTGGTGCCGTGACAGCGGCAGGCGCTGCCTGCCGTCGAAGCGGCGCAGCCTGCAGCCCTCGATCTCGGCGGTGACCGTTCCGTCGTCGTCGGTGACGGTGATGTCCCAGCACACCTCGGTCTGGGTGCGGGAGCGGCAGCGGACGTGGACGAGCCCGGTCGTGCCGGGGCGCTCCCAGACCCGGACCGCGTCCATGCGGGCGGGCAGGTAGCCTCGCCCGTCGGCCAGCAGGTCGGTCACCAGCGGGATCCCGGCCTGCAGCGCCGCGTCCAGCAGCGCCGGATGGACCTGGTACCGGTCGGCGTAGCGGTCGGCGCCCGGGTCGTGCCGGTAGGCGGCCAGCACCTCGTCCTCGCCGTGGTGCAGCCCGGTGAGCGCCTGGAACGCGGGCCCGTAGCGCAGGCCGAAACGTTCGGTGAGCGCGTAGTGCTCCTCGCCGTCGGTGCGCTCGCCCAGCCGGTCCCGCACCGCCGTCACGTCCACGGGCGCCGGCCGGGGGCGCAGCAGGCGGCGGACGTCGGCGCGGACGTACTGGACCGGGGCGCGGACCCCCTCCTCCACTCCGGCGACGGTCGCCGACCCGTCCTGGGTCGACAGCGACGTCTGCACCTGGACCGAGCCCTCGTCGCCCCAGGGCACCACCAGCGGCCGCATGATCTCCAGGTGCCGCATCTCGGCGGGCGCGTCGAAGGCCAGGCGGCCCGCCGACAGCAGCATCTCCACCAGCCCCGTCGCCGGCATCACCACCGAGCCGCCGAGCCGGTGGTCGGCCAGCCACGGCGCCATCACCGGTTCCAGGCGGCCGTGCCAGGTCGGCTCCAGCACCGGCAGGCGCTCGCCCAGCAGCGGGTGGTCGAGCCGTCCGTCGCCCAGCGAGCGCACCCAGTGGCCGGGGCCGCCGCTCCAGTGGTGTTCGCGCTGCCAGGGGTAGGCGGGCAGGGGCACCGTCCGGCCGGGGCGCGGGAAGTACCGGTCCCAGTCGACCTCGGCGCCGGCGGCGATCAGTGCGGCCGCGGCGGTGTCCAGCGCGCGGGCCCCGTCGATGTCGTCATCGCCGTGCCGCAGCGTGGCCAGCGCCACCGCGCCGGCGCCCGTCCTGCCGTTCGCACCGCCGCCGCGCCGGGCGCCGATGACGCGCCGCAGGTAGGGGCGCAGCACCGGCTGCGGGCCGATCTCGACCAGGAGTTCGTGCCCCTGGTCCAGCAGGGTGTCGACGGCGGCGGCGAACCGCACCGGCTCGCGCACGGTGCGCGCCCAGTAGTCGGCGCCCAGCTCGGTCCCCGGCACGGGGCCGCCGGTCAGGGTGGAGACGAACGGCACGTGCCCGGCCGCCGGTTCCAGCCCCGCCAGCGCCGTCACCAGGGCGTCGCGCGCGTCGTCCATCGCGGCGCTGTGGAAGGCGTAGTCCAGCTCCAGGTCCCTGAACACCGCCTGGGTGCGGGCCGCCTCGTCGGCCAGCAGGTCCATCTGGTCCGGCGGCCCCGACACCGTCACGTGCCCGGCGGTGTTGACCGCGGCGATCTCGATTCCGGGGAAACCGGTCAGGAGGTCCTCCGCCTGCGCGCACGGCAGCCCGAGGGCGGCCATCCGGCCCTTGCCGGCGGTGGGGGCCTGGGCGCGGGAGCGTTCGGCCAGGACGCGGGCGGCGTCGGTGAGGGTGAGGATGCCGGCGGCGTGGGCGGCGGCGACCTCGCCGACGCTGTGCCCGACCACCGCGGCCGGCTCGACGCCGCGGGCGCGCAGCATGTGCACCAGGCCGACCTGCACGGCGAACAGCATCGGCTGGGCCACCTCGGTCGCCGACAGGCGCCACTCGTCCGGCGGCAGCGCCATCTCGGCCGCCACCGACCAGCCCAGGTGCGGTTCCAGCGCCGCGTCGACCTCCTGGACCGCCGCCCGGAACACCGCGTCACCTGCGAGCAGGTCGGCGCCCATCCCGGCCCACTGCGAGCCGTTGCCCGAGAACACCAGCGCCACCCGGCCGTCACCGGCCGCGCCGGTCACGGCCGCCGAGCGCAGCCGGTCGGCCGCCTCGTCCGGGCGCCCGGCGAGCACCGCCACGCGATGGGGGTGCCTGCCACGGCGGAAGCAGGAGGTGTAGGCGATGTCGTACAGTTCCTGCGGCGAGGCCTCCTCCAGCCGGTCGGCCAACCGCGCGGCGGCCTGGGCGGCGGCGTCGGCGGTCTTCGCCGTCACCAGTACCGGCAGTGCCTGCGGCTCTGGGGCGTCCTCGTGCGGGGCCCGCTGGCTCGGGACCACGGGGTGCGACGGCGCGCCGCTCTCGACGGCGTCGGTCCCGGCCGCGGACAGGGCGGCCACCTGCCGGCCGGGTGCCGGTGGATCCTGGACGTCGCGGGTCGCGGGGCCGGGCGGCAGGGTCAGCAGGACGTGGGCGTTGGCGCCGCCGAACCCGAAGGAGTTGACCCCCACCACCGGCCGTCGCACGTCGGCGATCGGCTCCGCCGCGGCGGCGACGGCCAGGTTGAGCCCGGCGAAGTCGATGTCGGGGCTGGGCGGGTCGGCGTGCAGCGAGGCCGGGATGAGCCCGTGCCGCAGCACCAGCAGCGCCTTGAACAGCCCCGCCATGCCCGAGGCCGGTTCCAGATGCCCCAGGTTGGACTTCACCGACCCGATCGGCAGCGGCCCGGCCGCCCGGCCGGCGCCCAGAGCGCGGCCGATGGCGTGGGCCTCGATCGGGTCGCCCACCGGGGTGCCGGTGCCGTGCGCCTCCAGGTACACCAGCTCGTCGGGGTGCACGCCCGTGCGCTGGTAGACCTGGCGCAGCAACTCCTCCTGGGCGTCGACGTTGGGCAGCGCCAGGCCCATGGTGCGGCCGTCGCTGTTGGCGGCGCTGCCCAGGATGACGCCGTGGATGCGGTCGCCGTCCGTTAGCGCGTCGGCCAGGCGCTTGAGCACCACCAGTCCCGCGCCCTCGGCCCGCACGTACCCGTCGGCGTTGGCCGAGAACGAGTGGCAGTGCCCGGTCGGCGACAGCATCGAGGCCTGGGAGAACCCGATGTAGTGGTAGGGGCTCAGCAGGGCGTTGGCGCTGCCGCACAGGGCGATCCGGCTGGTGCCCTCCAGGATGGTCTTGCAGGCGCGGTCCAGGGCCACCAGCGCCGAGGAGCAGGCGGTGTCCACCGCCATGCTGGGGCCGCGCAGGCCGAAGAAGTGCGACAGCCGGTTGGCCGCGATCGAGGAGGCCGCGCCCGACATCGTGTAGGGGTTGACGGTGTCGGTGGACAACATCTGCAACGCCCCGTAGGAGGCGTCGGAGATGCCGACGTACACCGCGGTGTCGCCGCCGGCCAGCGGAGCGGGGTCGATGCCCGCGTCGTCCAGCGCCTCGACCGCCACCTCCAGCAGCAGCCGCTGCTGGGGGTCCATCTGGGCCGCCTCGCGCGGCGAGATCCCGAAGTAGCCCGCGTCGAACCCGGCCAGATCCTCCAGGAATCCCCCGGCGGCGGTGTAGCTCTTGCCCTTGCGCGGCATCGACTCGTCCACGAACCGGTCGGCGTCGAACCGGTCCGGCGGCACCCGCCCGACCAGGTCGCGCCCGTCGCGCAGCACCTCCCACAACCGGTCCAGGTCGTCGACGCCGCCGGGCAGCCGGCACGCGGCCCCCACGATCGCTACGGCCCGGTCGGTCGGCGTCCCCTTGTTCGCCCCCACGGTCATGCTCGTCCTTCCGTCGTGACCTCCGGGGAGGGGCGGCGCCCCGGCGGTGCTCCCCCGGGCCTCCACCGATGTTCACGCAGGGTGAAGACATGATCACGTTTGAGGTGGAGCGATCTTGTGTCAACGGGCCGCGCCGCGGGTGCCCGGCGGGCGCGGGCGGTCGACCGTTCCCCCGCCAAGCCTTGGGACGACCTTGGCCGGCGGCTGCGGGCCGCGTCCGGGCCGCCCGCCTACCATCGCCAGATGATCAACGAGTGGCCGTGCGCCCCGAACCCGCCGGGAACCGAGTGCGCGCTCCACCACCCCGACCACGAGCGGCACCGGCTCCGGCACCTGCTGCTGGTCGGCGCCCTCGCGCCCGGCGGGACGACCGCCCCCGGGCATCGGCCCGCGAGCCGCCGCTGGATGCTGAGCACGTCGCGGCCCGCCACCGACGGCGAGGAACTCGCGGCCGCCGACGGCTTCATCTCCTACCTGCTGGGCCGCCCGGCCGCCTTGGGCCGGGACCCGCTCGCGCCGTGAGCCCGCCGGGCGCGCGCCCCGCGCCGGGCGACGCCGTGAAGCCGGCGGCGGACTCCCCCCGACGTGCGCGTCCGCCAAAGCGCCACCGCCGCCTGAAAGGAACGGCGCCGGCATCCGGCGGATGACGCAGCCCTCCGCGGCGCCTCGGCCTGCCCACCGGACGCCCCCGACTCCCCCGCCGGCCATGGCCCAGGCGGGAGGACATGGTAGGCCGCGTTCGGCAAGTCAACGTCAACGCACGCCCTACAACTGCCGGATCGTCGCCCGCCGGCACCTACGACGGGATGTGGCTTTTTTTCTTCCCGCGACCTGACATCCCCCGCGTTTAGTCAGCTACCAACGGTGGGTAGTCGTGCAGTGACAATTAGTCACCACGAAAGGAGGAGACATGTTCGAACCGCGCAACGCCGGTCACGTGGACCTTGCGGTCCTGACCGAGCTCGAAGTGGTCGGCCAGCCCAGCGTCGAGGCCCGCTACTGCACCGAGTGCACCTGGGGCCTGACCCGCATGTGCGACCGGTTCACCTGACAGTGATCCGGTCCCGACGGCAGTGACGGCTGACAGTAGCCGATCACAGGCCGTCGGTCACCGAGGAACGCACCACCCGGAGGGTCATCGTCCGTCGATGGCCCTCCGGTCTTGACCACCCTGACCCCGGAACGTCGCACGAGGAGCCACCGCCGATGCTCACCACGCCCGAGCCCATCCTGCCCAGCGAGCAGGACCTGATCGACACGCTGCAAGAACGCATCAAGGGGCGCGGGCGCGCCATCCTACCCAGCGGCGTGTGGCTCTACGTCCACGACCCGGAGTTCCGCGTGCCCGCCCAGGGCTGGAAGCTCCACCTGTCCGCGCTGCCCGCGACCCTGCTGGAGACGCTGGACCGCGTGCTGCCGATCGTCCTGTCGAGACCGTGCATGTTCAAGGTCGCCCGCTCCTCGACCGAGCTGCACCGGCTCAACTCCTCCGACACCCACCTGGGCGGCGCCGGGAAGGCACTGACGATCTACCCCGCCCCCGGCGACGTCGTGGAACTGGGCAGCCGGCTGGCCGACGAGCTGGCGGGCCTGGAGGGCCCCCGGATCCTCAGCGACCGGCGGCTGCGGCCGGACTCCCCCGTCTACTACCGCTACGGACCCTTCCTCAACACCTACGAGGCCAACGAGGACGGCGACCTCGACCTCGTGCTGTCCGACCCGGCCGGCGGCACCCACCACGGCATGGCCGAGGGCACCTACTTCGACCCGCCCTGGTCCCCCGACCCGTTCGCCGCCGCCCTGCTGGACGCCGCCACCGTCCCGGGCCCCGCCGCCCCGCACGCCACCGCCCCGGAGCCCACCGCCCCGCCGGCTCCGCCCGCCCCTCCGCAGAGCCCCGCCGACACCCCGGAGACCTCCGCCCCCGCCTCGGCGGCCAAGGCCGTCATCGGCGGCCGCTACGGCGCCGAGTGCGCGCTGTCGCAGCGCGGCAAGGGCGGCGTCTACCGCGCGCGCGACCTGGCCGAAGACCGCCCGGTGATCATCAGGGAGGCGCGCGCCCACATCGACGTGGACCGGCACGGCCGCGACGCGCGCGAACGGCTCCGCAACGAACGCCACGTCCTGGAGGTCCTCCAGGAACTCGACCTCGTCCCCAACGTGCTCGACCACTTCCGGCACGGCGAGGACGAGTACCTCGTCACCACCGACATGGGCGCCCGGTCGCTCAACGACGACGTCGCCGAGAACGGCCCCTACCCCGGCACCTCCGGCGACCCGGCCGGCCGCGACCTGCGGACCCTCGCCGAACGGCTCCTCAACGCCCTGGACCGCATCCACCGGCACGGCGTGATCGTCCGCGACCTGACCCCCAAGAACATCGTGCTGGACGCCGACCACCGCCCGACCCTGGTCGACTTCGAGATCAGCCACATCGAAGGCCCGGTCTTCCACGGCTTCACCGCCGGCTACACCCCGCCCGGCCAGGAACGCGACGAGCCCGCCGCCATCGAGGACGACTACTACGCCCTCGGCGCGACCCTGTTCTACGCCGCCACCGGCATCCCGCCGGTGTGGTTCGAGAACGACGAACGCAACCACGACACGGGCCGGGCCGAGATCGTCCTGGACGGCCGCGGCGGCATGAGCGCGACCATCCTCGGCCTGCTCGACCTGGACCCGCAGCGCCGGCGCGAGACCGCCGAGGAGATCCGCGCCGGCCGCTTCCAGGACCGCGCCCCGACCCCCCGCGCCCGCAGCGGCGCGGCCTTCGACCTGGACCGGGTCATCGACCACACCCTCGACAAGATCACCGACTACGCCGAGCGGCTGGTCACCGGCGCCACCCTGAACGGCGGCACCATCCCCAACCCCACCAACCTCTACCGCGGCTGCGCCGGCGTCGGCATGGAGATGCTCCACTACCGCGACCGGCCCGAAGTCCGCGACCGCATCCTGAGCATGGCCCACTGGACGTGCGGATTCCTCAGCCTCAGGCGCTCCAACCTCGGCCTGTACACCGGACAGACCGGAACGGCCGTCTTCCTCGCCACCGCAGGCGCCGCCCTCGGCGACCGGGCCCTCACCGAGATGGCCGACCGGCTGGCCCGCCTCATCCCCGCCATGATCACCGAACGGGACCAGCACTGCGGACTGGCGGGGATCGCCACCGGCCAACTCCTGCTGTGGCACTTCACCCGCGACCCCCTCCGCCTGGAGACCGCCACCGACTGCATCCAACTGATCACCGCCGTCGACCCCGCCCAGACCCTCGCCGACGACGCACCCGACTACGCCGACTGCGTCAGCCTGTCGCGCACCCTGGGCTTCGCCCACGGCCTGGCCGGCACCGCCCACGCCCTGCTCGCCCACCACACCGCGACCGGACAACACCTGGCCGAGACCACCCACGCCTACGACCTGCTCGCCGAGCACTTCCCCCACGTCCTCGCCGCAGCGCGCTCCTCCAACGCCAAGCCCATGCACGGCTCGTTCTGCCAGGGCCTCGCCGGAATGGGCGCAACGCTCCTGCGCGCCGCCGAGCCCTGCGGCCAGGAACGCTACATCGACCTGGCCCGCGACGCCGCCGACGCCTGCGCCGACCTCGCCACGAAGATCCACACACCGTGCCAGTGCTGCGGCCTGGCCGGCGTCGGCGAACTGTTCCTCGACCTCGCCCGCACCACCGGCGACACCGCCTACCGCGCCCAGGCCGAACGCATCGCCCAGATCATCCTCAGCAGGGCAGGCGGCACCACCAACGCGCCGATCTACCTCGACAGCAACGCCATCGACGGCGCCTGGTCCACCGGGATCGGCGGCGTCCTGACCTTCCTGCGCCGCCTCCGCGAACCGGCCGCCACCCGGCTGTGGCTCGACCCGCTGTGATGGAACGCTACCAACCGCCGACGGCCGGCGCCGCGCCGGCCGTCCTCTGCCCCGGGGCGGCGCCGCGCGCCGCCCCGGCCCCCGAGACCGGCGCGCCCCCCGCGGTCCACGCGCAGGGACTGGTCAAGACCTATCCCGGCGGACACCGCGCGGTGGACGGCGTCGACCTCACCGTCGCCCCAGGCGAGATCTTCGGATTCCTGGGCCCCAACGGCGCGGGCAAGTCCACCACCATCGCCATGCTGTGCGCACTGGCCCGCCCCAGCGCCGGTCACGCCGCCGTCTTCGACGCCGACGTGACCGCCGACCCCCAACGCGTGCGACGGCTGGTCGGCCTGCTGCTGCAGCACACCGCCCTCGACCCCGAATTCACCTGCGCCCAGAACCTCTACACCCACGCCCGCCTGCACCAACTGTCCCGGCCCCACGCCCGCGCCCGCATCCGCGAGGTACTGGAGCTGACCGGCCTCACCGACCGCCGCGCCTACAAGGCCCGCACGCTGTCGGGCGGGATGCTCCGCCGCCTGGAGATCGCCCGCGCCCTGCTGCACGAACCCCGCCTGCTGTTCCTGGACGAACCCACCACCGGCCTGGACCCGCACGCCCGCGCCCAGATCTGGCAGCACCTCACCGCCCTGCGCGCGAGCCAGGGCACCACCCTGTTCGTCACCACCCACTACCTGGACGAAGCCGAGCACTGCGACCGCATCGCCATCATCGACCACGGCCGCATCGTCGTCTGCGACACCCCCACGACCCTGAAGGCCGCCCTCGGCCGCGACCGGATCCACCTGCGCACCAGCGACGACCAGGCGTCCGCCGCCATCGTCGACGGACTCCTCCCGGCCAACGCCACCGCCACCGCCGCGACGGGCGAACTCGTCCTCACCGTCCCCGACGCCACCGCCCTGCTCCCCCGCCTGGTCACCGCCCTGGTCGGCTCCGGCATCGCCCTGCACGCCCTCACCGTCGCCCAACCCACCCTGGACGACGTCTTCCTGCACTACACCGGCCGCCACATCACCACCGACACCGGCCACCACGAGGACTCCGGATGACAACGCTCGCCACCGTCGACGGCGCCGAAACGGGACGGCTCCGCCGCGAGGCCCGCACCCTGTCCGCAGTGATCTACCGCGACCTGCTGCGCATGGTCACCCAACCCGCCCACACCGCGCTCGTACTCCTGCAGCCGCTGGTCTACCTGCTGCTGCTCGGCGGCGGACTGGCCGCCCTGGTGCCCGCCAGCGCCACCGGCGGCGACTACCGCACCTACATGTTCCCCGGCATCCTGGCCATGACCGTGCAGACCCCCGCCATCGGCGTCGGCATCCGCCTCATCACCGACCGCGACAGCGGCTACCTGCGCGAGACCCTCATGGCCCCCGCCCGCCGCTCCACCCTGCTGCTCGGGCTGTGCCTGGGCGGCACCGCCGTCGCCCTCCTCCAAGGCGCCGCCCTGCTCACCCTGGCCGGCACCGTGAACCTCCCCTACCAGCCCACCCTCTTCGCCACCCTGCTGGCCGTCATGGCCCTGACCGCCCTCACCCTCACCGCACTGGCCACCGCCCTGGCCACCGCCCTGCACAACATCCAGACCTTCAACACCCTGCTCGGACTGACCATGCTGCCCCTCACCATCCTGTCGGGCGCCTTCTTCCCCCTGAGCGCACTGCCCGCCTGGCTCCAACCGTTCGCCGCCCTCAACCCCCTCACCTACGCCATCGACCTGATGCACCACAGCATCCACGTCCACACCGGAAGACCCACCGTGCCCACCGGCGTCCACTGGGGCACCGTCACCCCGAGCCCGCTCCTGGAGACCCTCACCCTGACAGCCCTGGCGGCGCTGGCCTTCCTGGCCGCCACCCGCCGCTTCGCCCGCCCCGAATAACACCCTCGACTGCTTCGACGCCCACAGCCGGTGAAGCGGCACCAGCCGATGTCCAGAGCCTCCCGAAGCCCGGGATGAGTCGTCGAGGTCAGGGGCGCTCTCCTCAGGAGGGCCGGGATACAGACGGGCGCCACGACGAAGGCAACCGGCTCCCACCCGACCTCCGAAGGCTGCAGAGGGACGCGGCGCCAACCGTCGAGCAGCGCCAAGGCCTCACGACGCGACAGCTCGAAAGGCATCGCCTCATAAGGCCCATACGCGGCGGCCCTGTAGAGCGCGAACTACAGCAGGAACCCGCTGATGGCCCATGACCGGCTACTGCAGACTGCGCCGGCCCGGCCCACATCCCTACGAGCTAACCCTCCCGCGTGGGCAGGGCCGGAACATCTCGTTCTTGGAACAGCCCGCTCGCTCGCATGGCCGCCGGAACGCCAGGAGGCAACAGGAGGAGCATCCCTTCGTTGCCGCCTTCGTGGAGGAGGTACGCCCGGACAGGCGTGCCCGAGACGGCGAGCAAGGTGTTGATCACTGTCACGGGACGGGCCGTGGCCACGCCCCACAGATCCCTGCGCCCCATCTCCCGCTCGGTCCAGATGGGACACCGGTGCCCGTTGATCTCCAGGACGTAGTCATCGCCCTCGGCCTGGTAGGGGTCGGCGAGTACCCGCATGTCGAGAGTGAGGCCGTGTCGTTCCAGACCTGGCGCGATCTCGGCGAGCCAGTCCTGCACACCGCCCTCGGCCAGTTCCTCTCCATCGGCGTTGAACTCGACCACGTGGTGAAGCAGCTCAGTGCCCAGCGGGTAATCGCCCTTTGCAACACGGGCTTGGGCAACCTCCCTGTCCGCAGGCGACAGGTGATCCCACAGACCTTCCTTCGCCAACGCCCGGCCCAAGAGGATCCAGCGCCCATCGGCAACCTGCCGGTGGCCTCCTTCGTCTGCCGGCGCTCTATCACCCGGAGCCAACCGCCTGCGCCCAAACCAGCTCATGCAACGACATGATCCCTCTACTTGGGGACTTATTCGTCCAGGGTGGCGAAGGAGCGGAGGATCTCGGGTTGGCATCGTGAGGGTTGGAGGAAGGTGGATTGTTGTGGTGGGTTAGCTGAAAAAGCGTCTGCCTTTACATAGTAAGGTTCGTTGTGGCATAGCAGGGCCCGCCCTCTCGATCGATGCGGCAGCTCGATGGCACGCCCCTCCAGCAGCTCGGCGAACTCCGCGACGCCGGTCTCCTCACCTCCGAGGAGTTCGACGGCAGGAAGCAGGAACTGCTGAGCCGGCTGTAGCCGGCAGGGAGCTCACGAGGATGCGCTCCCCGCTCCTTCACCGAGCAGCACATCGAGCGTCACGACGCCGTGCGGCGCGTCCGGCTGCCGCCGGGCCTCGTAGCGGCCGAGCGTGGGCAGGATCTCGGCATGGCCGCACACGTCGCGGAGCATGCGCTCGACCCCCGGGTAGCCCTCGTCGACGTGGAAGTCGGCCTCGAACTGAGGGACCGGCTCCAGGAAGCGGATCTCCAGCGCCGGCCCGGACTCCTTGAGCAGGAACGCGGCGTAGAACTCCTCGTGCGGCTCGGCGATCCGCCGCTCCAGCTCGCTCAGGTCCTCCTCGACGGAGGGCGGGAAGACCTTGATCTTGCAGATGCCGAACCCCTTGATGCACCTCCTCTTCTTGCGCCCGAAGGCGCCCTTGACGATCGTGATCCCCTCGGCGTCGCCTTCCAGCAGCACCCCGTTCACCACGCTGCTCGCCATGAGCCGATCTCCTCGCCTTCAGCCGGTCCGATGAACCGGTGGAACGTCGCGGCCGCCATCCGGTCGGCGGCGCACGGTTCGTGCGGGCGGAGGCGTCGTACCGTCCGGCTCCTTCGCCAAGCCTCCTCCCGCCCCGCCTCCACGTCACCCGCGTGCCGCCGCCCACATCCGGACATCCGGCCGGGAGAGGAGCCGACGCCGTGGCTCGCCGTCCCCGGTGGCGATCACTAAGCTGCCCACCGAGGAGTGACACCTCGACGCCCCGGCCCGACAGGGCCGGGGCGTCCTCGGTCCCGCCCTTCTCATCTGGCCGCCTTTGCCCAGTCCTAGAAGCGGCAGGCGATGTCGGTCATGGTGAGGGCGGACCGGTGCGCGGCGTGGCCGCCCACCGCGCCCCTTCCAGACGGAGGTGATGACGCCTCCCCTACGGCGCCGTCCGGCGGGTCGACGAGGTCTTCATCTCGTCCCCGACCGCTCCCGGACCGCCGCCGAGGCGGCCCACGCCCTCAACGTCCTCCTCGACGGCCTCGCCCCCACGCGTGAACGGCGCCTGGGCAAGGCCGTCCGCCGGTGGAGGCGTCGCCGGCAGTGGACGGTCAACGAGCGTGTTCGTCGGACAGCGCAGCAAGGGACGCGTGTCACTTGGAGACGCGGACGCTGCCGCCGAACTCGAAGACGCGCGCCTGGCCGGAAGGGAGCCGGTCGATGACCTTGTCCTGGCATCGGCCGTCGTCGTAGACCGAGACCGTCTTGCCGCTCTGGTCGTCGACCGACAGGGGCCAGAAGGGGCCGGTGTAGCAGCCCGGGGCGGGGGATGCGTACCGCTTGCCGCTGATACGGAGAAATCCCGGATCGGCCAGGGCCGGTGGGGCGGTGCCGCCCAGGGCTACGGCCGCCCCGGCGGCGAGGGCGGCCAGGGTCGTTGTGGTGCGTCACATGATCGTTTCCTTTTCGGCGCTGATGGCCGTGCCCGGTCGGTGGCCGTCAGCCCGTCGCCACGATCTCCACGCCGAGCGCTTCGAGCCGCCCGATGACGGTGTCGCCGGGGTCCGCGTCGGTGATCAGCCCGCTGATCTCCTCCCAGGGCAGGACGCGGAACCGCGAAGCCGTGCCGATCTTCTCGGCGGAGGCGAGGACGTAGGTGTCGGCGGCCCGCGCGGACAGGGCTCGCTTCATCGCCGCCTCCTCGGCGTCCCCGGTGGTCAGGCCCGCTTCGGGGTGCACGCCGGTGACGCCCAGCAGGCAGAGGTCGGCGGAGACGTTCTGCGCCGCCTCGACCGCGGCGGCGCCGCAGGCGACCGCCGAGTGCTTGAAGACGCGGCCGCCCAGCAGGAAGAGCTCCGCCCGCGCGTGGTCGAGGAGGGCCGCGGCGACCGTCGGGCTGTGAGTGATCACGGTGCAGGCGAGATCCCGCGGGAGCGCGCGGGCGACGGCGAGGGCGGTGGTGCCGCCGTCCAGGATCAGCGCGCCGCCCGGCCGCACGAGGGCGACGGCCGCCGCGGCCACCTTCTGCTTGCCGTCGGGGGCCACGCTCTGCCGGGCGGTGTAGTCGACCACCGCCGGCGAAACCGGAAGCGCGCCGCCGTAGACCCGTTGGCACAGCCCTTCGGCGGCGAGATCGCGCAGGTCGCGCCGCACGCTGTCCTCGGAGATCCCCAGTCGGGCGGCGACGTCCTTGGCGACGATCTTGCCCTCGCGGGCGAGCAGATCGAGCAGGTGGGTGCGTCGTTCGGCGGCCAGCATGCACACTCTCCCATGTTCTTGCGCGTTTCTGCATGTATGGTAGCGCTCCATGTCCGGCCCATGTCCCACGACGTGGCCGAGCCCCGCGCCGCACCCCGAAGGAGACCGCGTGATCGCCCGTCCCGGCATCGACTCCCCCGACCACCGCGGCCGCACCGGCCTCGACCAGGCCGGACGCGGCCTGGACCGCAACCCCGGCGTCGTGGTCCGCGACGTCGAGCTCACCTCCCAGGGCTGGCACGTCCTGCGGCGCACCACCTTCGACTACCGCCGCCGCGACGGGCGCTGGGAGACCCAAGCGCGCGAGACCTACGACCGCGGCAACGGCGCCGTCGTCCTGCCCTACGACACCGCGCGCGGCCTGGTCCTGCTCACCCGCCAGTTCCGTTACCCGGCCTACGTCAACGACCATCCCGACGGCATGCTCATCGAAGCCGCCGCAGGGCTGCTCGACGCCGACGACCCGGTCACCGCCGTCCGGCGCGAGAGCGCCGAAGAGCTGGGCGTCGTCCTCGGCCCGCTCACCCACGTCCTCGACGCCTACATGAGCCCCGGCTCCGTCACCGAACGCCTCCACTTCTTCGCCGCCCCCTACACCCCGGCCGACCGGACGGGGCCCGGCGGCGGACTGGAGGAGGACGGCGAAGACATCGAGGTCCTCGAACTGCCCTTCAGCCAGGCCCTCGCCATGACCCGGGACGGGCGCATCACCGACGGCAAGACCGTGCTGCTCCTGCAGTGGGCGGCCCTGGACGGCCCCTTCGGCCCCGACGCTTGAGCAACGCGCGGGCAGGGCTCTTCCGCGGCTTGAAGCTTTTCCTCCAACGGCACAGCACCGGAGCCGGCGCACGGCGAAAAGCTTCCGGGAACGGTTCAACGACAGCCTTGAAGTCATGGACGCCAACAACGACGAACAGCCCGCCGTCGACACACCCGTCCCACTGCGGCGGCGCGAACCGACCGAGGCCGAGCGCCCCCGCCCGGCCGTGGGCGGCGGGACCGAACCCGGGAAGGCGCAAGACGTCCCCCGGCGCACCGCGGAGGTGAGCGCGTGACCTCGCCTTCCGACGCGCCCGCGTGGCGCGAGCTGCTGGGACGGGAGCATCTCGGCGCGACGATCGTGCTGGCCGGCGGAGTGCTGGTCGGTGCGATCAACATCTATCTGGCGGCGAGCCTGCTGCCGACCGCGGTGGCCGACCTCGGCGGCGCGAGCTTCTACGCCTGGAACATGACGGTCTATCTCGTCGCCATGGTGGTCGCGACGATGCTCACCGGCCGGCTGCTGTCCCGGTGGGGCAACGTCGGCGCCTACGTCCTCGGCTTCACCATCTTCACCGCGGGCTCGCTGGCCTGCGCGCTGAGCCCGGCGATGGCGGTGCTGCTGGTCTCCCGGGGCGTGCAGGGGCTGGGAGCCGGGCTGCTGTCCGGCCTGGGCTTCGCCGTCGTCCGGGCGGCGCTGCCGGCCCGGTTGTGGACGCGCGGCACCGCGCTGATGTCGGCGATGTACGGCGTGGGGAACTTCGCCGGTCCGGCACTCGGCGGCCTGTTCGCCCAGTTCGGGTCATGGCGGCCGGCGTTCGGGCTGATGGCGGCGCTCGGGGCCGGATGCGGTGCGATCGTGCCCCGCGTACTGCCGCGCGGGGACCGCGGAGAGAGGCGGGTACCGGTTCCGACCGGGTCGCTGCTGCTGGTCACGGCCGCCGCCGGCGCGGTGAGCGTGGCGGGGGTGGTGGCGGACACGCTCACTAAGGCGGCCGGTGTCGGGGCGGCGCTGCTGCTGATGGCCGGGTTCGTCGCCCACGAGCGGCGCAGCGATCAGCGGATCTTCCCGCGGGCGACGTACCGGCGGGGGTCGTCGCTGAAGTGGGTGTACCTGACGCTGGGCCTGCTGGCCTTCGGCGTCGCGGCCGAGTCGTTCCTGCCGCTGTTCGGCCAGCGGCTGGCCGGGCTGCCGCCGCTCGTGGCGGGGTTCTTCGCGGCGGCCGTCTCGCTCGGCTGGTCGGTGACGCAGATCGGAAGCTCGTCGCTGACCGGGGAGCGTACGGTGCGCCGGCTGCGCGTACTCGGCCCGGTCCTGCTCGCCTCCGGTCTCCTCCTCCAAGGGCTGCTGCAGCGCGCGGACACGCCGCTCTGGCTGGTGCTGGCCTGGGTGCCGGTGCTGTTCGTCGCAGGAGCGGGGATCGGCCTGGCCTACCCGCACCTGTCGGTGGCCGCGATGTCCAGCACCTCCGATCCGCAGGAAGGCGGGCGGGCGGCCGCGGCGATCGCCACCGTGACGAGCCTGGCGATCGCGTTCGGCACGGCGGTGGCGGGGATCCTGGTCAACCTGGCGGGCGACTCGATGCTCGACGCGGCACGGTACGCGCTGTTCGGGCTCGCGGCCGTCTGCGCCGCCGGCGCGCTGACCGCGCACGCCGCCGATCGCACGAGCAGGACGAAACCCGCCGACCCGGCCCCGCTCCGCCAGCGGCCGCGATCCGGTGCCGGCTCATGATCCCGGTCCCCTGGGCAACCGACAACCTACGGAGCGCCGATGACCGACGACCCGTCAGAGCCGCCGATGTTCCCGATGCCCCGTTCGACTTGGCGCCGGGGCTGGTCCGCCTGACCAAGGAAGCGCCGGTCGCACGGGTGCGGCTGTGAGAGGGCGGCACCACCTGGGCGGTCACCCGTTATGACCGCGGATTTCGCGATCAGGAGGCACGTGCCCGTCCAGCGGCTCACGCGGTCAGTGCCGCACCGACTTGGACAGGCCGCCGTTGCCGTTCCTCATCGTCAATCTCCTGGCGGTCCGGATCGGTGGCCCGGTCACGTCGAGGCGGTATTCGTTGGTGCGGTGGTGCAGACGGAGCCCTAGGCGGCCATTGACGGTCAGCAGCGCGGCGTCGTGCTCGGGACTGTCGGCGGCGGCCTCGCCGACCTGCGGATACCGGTCGTACAGCAGGCGCAGCATGGCCGCCTTGCCCCACAGGTCCAGCCCGAAGCCGTGGACCGGTGCGCGGTCGTGCCGGGCCGCGCGGGGCCCGCCGCCCTGGGGGACGACGACTTCCGTGCAGCCGACGACCTTGCGCCCGTGCTCGGCGGCGACGGTCAGCAGGACGTCGCCCGGGACGGCGTCCTGCTGACCGGGGGCGGCGATCCGCGCCGTCTCGGCCAGCCGGTAGCCCGGATGTTCGACCGCGACCATCTCGTCCAGCCAGCCCGGGGGCGCCTCGCGCAGCGACAGCAGCAGATGGTGCAGCGTGCGCAGGCGGGTCAGGCCGCGCCGTAGACAGAACGCGTCGCCGCTCCCGCCCGCGGGCACGGCCACGATGACTCCGCCCAGGCCGAGGGCGCGCGCTTCGGCGGTCAGCGCGGTCACCAGCCGGTCGCCGACGCCCCGGCGCCTGTGGGCCGGATGGACGTGCACCTGCGCGCGGCCGGTCGCGGTGGTGGACGGCAGGCGCAGCACCGCCAGTCCCACGACCCGGCCCGCGCGGGCGGCCGTCCAGACGATCGTCGTCCCGGCGGTCAGGTGGGCGTGGAAGCGGTCGAGGGCCGCGGGCGCGGTGCCGGGCAGGTCGTGGACCATGGACGCGGCGACCACGGCGTGCCAGTCCCGCACGCGCGATCCGTCCGGTTCCTCGGCCGCCGGTTCGACACGGGTGATGCGCACCCGCGCCGGCCAGGACCGGGCGTGGTCGACGGCCCTGCTCATGCCCGGTGAGCGGCGGTCATGTCGCCGAGATGCTCGTGATGCCGCCGTGCCCGGTCGTCGCACAGGATCTCCACTCTGCCAAGGGACGACGCGGTCGGCGGACGCCCCGGCCCGTCAAGGATGTCCGGCAGGCCGCCGCCGGTGAGCGGCCGCGAGCCGTCCGCCGGCGCCCCGGTCCTCTCCGGTGCCGGGCGGGCGATGCCCGTCCCAAAGATCAACACCCGCCTGGCCATGTCCCCTCCGTGGTCGCCGTCCTCTGCCGCCGGACACCAGGCTGGCGGGACGAGCGCCGCGGAACAACGACGATGTCGGCAACGCAGCGTTGCCCGGCAGGTCATCGATGCGGGTCTCGGCGACGCGGCCGTGCGCGCGGTGCTCCTGGGAGTTGGCTACACCATGCGAACGCCTGCTGTCCGGATGTATCCGCGCAGCCGGAACGACCAGGCTGAACGCGTCCGGAATTCCGATCAGCAAGGGACTTCCCATGTTCTCTCACAGCTCTGCGCGCCGCCGCGCGACGCGTACCGCCGCCCTCGTCCTGGCCGCCGGCGCGGCGGGCGCGACCATGCCGGCCGGCAGCGCCAATGCGATCATCAATGGCAAGGACGCCACCGAGCGCTACCCGTTCATGGCGTCGATCCCGGTGTCAGCCGACGAGCTGCAGTTCAAGGGAGTCTGCGGTGGTTCCCTGATCGACCGGCAGTGGGTGCTGACGGCGGCCCACTGCCTGGTGGAGACGCGGGCGGACGGCACCGTCCGCATCGGCAGCCGGCAGTACAAGTCCGGGGGCACCGTCCGCGCCATCACGCGGAAGGTGGTCCACCCGGGCTACAAGGTGGGCGATCCCGAGAAGGAGCGCCCCAACCTCAACGACGTCGCGCTGCTCCGCCTGGACCGTCCCGTCCGCGAGAAGCCCGTCCGCATCGCCCACCAGCCCGGACGCCCCGGCACCCCGACCAGGCTGCTCGGCTTCGGCACCGTCGTGGAGTCCCCCGACTTCACCAAGTGGGTCTTCGCCGAGCGGCTCCAGCAGCTCGACGCCCGCAGGGGATCGGCCGCCGAGTGCGCTCCCGGCTACGCCGACCGGACCAGGCTGTGCACGGTCAGCCGGGTGCCCCGCGCCATGGCCTGCAACGGAGACTCCGGCGGCCCCCAGATCCAGCGAGGCAGGAACGGGCGCTGGGAGCTCATCGGCGTGACCTCGGGCCCAGGCGTCCCAGGGGTGGCGTGCTCGGAGGGACCGGGGCTCTACAGCAGCGCGCCGGCCTTCGCCAAGTGGATCCAGAAGACCATCAGCAGGAACAGCTGATCCCCCGCACCGGTGCGGGCGCACGAGACGGCCCGGGTCAGGGAGCAAAGAGCTGGCTCTGACCTGCCGGAACCCGTCGCGCCTTCCAGAGCGCAGCCCCCTGCAGAGGCAGGGGCTGCGCTCTGGTTCGCCTTTCTGGAGGCGGCGCACTCTCGAGGACGGGTACAGCCATTCCACAGAAAATCGCCAGGCCGGACGAATAGCTCGCCGAGAACGGACCGAACCCATTAGCGACAACACCTTAAACACAACGAAAAAGGGGCTGGAGTGCCAAGTTCGGTGCGGGCGCACCTCGTCGCCTTTCTGGACTCTGAAGAGGTCTCAGCGCGCGAAGAGATGTGGCCGCCCACGCGCGATCCGCCCGTGGCGCCGCCGTCACCGCCGCCGCACGACCTGGGATAAAGGCGGCAATCTCATGATCGTTTTTTGGTCTTGCGGGGCACGCAGCTCGTCCTGCTGACTTTGGGCAGCCAATCAACTACTTTGAGTGAGCGGAGCGGCGAGAGGCTTCGCCGCTCCGCAGCCGCGGGTGTGGTCGGTCGTTCGATGTCGTGATGTCGAAATGGGCGATCTCCTGGTGATCTCTTCACTTCTTCGCGGCACGGCCGACGACGCGCACCCACCGGTATCCACATCGAGCAGCAGCGAGGGAGACAATCATGATTGCCACTGTCGTGGGCGGGATCGCCACCGCAATGATGGCGCTGGTGACCGCCGGGCCCGGCACCGTTGCCCAGCCCTGCAAGCCCATCGCCAAGGACCCCCGTTCCTCGGTCAAGGTCAACAGCGCGACCGTGCGACCGGGCGGCCGCGACCTGGCGGTCAAGATCACCTACACCTGCCGCAAGGGCACCAGCCTGGCGGTGGTCGCCGCCCAGCCCCCCGGCAGCGGCGGCAAGGCCCAGCGGATCGGCGCGGGTTCCGCCAAGCCGAACTGCAACGGCGCTCCCCACACCGCCACCATCATCGCCAAGCCCAGCAAGCCCTTCACCGGTACCTGGCGGCGCGGTACCCGCGCCACCGTCGGCGCCAACGTGCTGATGATCATCGACCGCTGCTCCTACACGATGTCCCGCCACGTCATCCCCAACGCGATCCTGAAGTAGGCCGCTCCCGGCCGCAGGCGATCGTCGCGCCGGTCCCCCGGCGGTTCCGCAGGCGCGGGCCGAGACCGTCGAGCACCAGTGGACGGTCTCGGCCCGCTCCGAGGCCGGGCAGCCGGCCGCCGGTCCACCCTCCCGCTCACCGCCGCGCCCGATCTGGTGAGAGTGTTCGCAGGTCAGAGCGCGGGAAGGTTGAGGTGGCGGACGGGTTAGGAGGCGCAACAGCGTGGCCAGGAGGACGGGAACGAACGCGGGCGGCGGCGCGGGCGCGCGGGCGCTGGCCCGCCTGGCCGTGCTGGCGGTCGTCGGCGTGATGGTCGTGCTGGTGTTCGCGCTGAGGGAAGCCGGGCTGGTGATCCTCGGTGCCGGGCTTCTGGGGCTGATCGTCTGCGCCGTGGGCGTGTGGTGGTTCGTGGCCCATCGAGGGGTGGTGCGCGGGCTCGGGGCGCTGGTCGCGGTCGCGGCGCCCGTGGCGGTGCTGGCGCTGTTCGTCTTCGACGGTCTGTGGCCCCTGGCGCTGCTCCTGGCCGCGTGCTGGGCCGCGACGCTGGCCTGCGCACGTGCGGCGCTGCGCAGATCGGATCCGGAACGGCCGTGGCGCGTGGAGGCCGCGCCCCGGCCGGAGCGCCCGGTCCTGATCATGAATCCGAAGTCGGGGGGCGGGAAGGTCGGCCGCTTCGGGCTGGTCGAACGGGCCGAGGAGCTCGGCGCGCGGGTGATCCTGCTCGACCCGTCGGCCCCGGCCGACGTCGCCGCGCTGGCCCGCCGGGCCGTCGCCGAGGGCGCGGACCTGCTCGGGGTGGCGGGCGGTGACGGCACCCAGGCCCTCGTCGCGGCCGTCGCCGCCGAGCACGGCCTGCCCTTCCTGGTGATCCCGGCCGGCACCCGCAACCACCTCGCCATGGACCTCGGCCTGGACCGCGCCGACCCCGCCCGCAGCCTGGGGGCGCTGGCCGACGGCGAGCAGGCGCGGATCGACCTCGGCGAGGTCGCGGGCCGGGCCTTCGTCAACACGGTCTCGTTCGGCGTGTACGCCGACGTCGTGCAGCACCCCGACTACCGCGACGACAAGGCGGGCACGGCCCTGGGCCTCATGCCGGACCTGCTGGCCGGCCGAGGGGCGCGGCGGCTCGACGCCCGCGTCGACGGCGCCGCGCTCTCGTCCCAGCAGGCACTGCTGGTCAGCAACAATCCCTACGTCTCGCCCGACGCCCTCAGCGGCACCGGGCGCCGCCCCCGGCTCGACGAGGGCGAGCTGGGCGTTCTCGGGATCCGGGTGGAGAGCGCGGCGCAGGCCGCCGACCTGGCGGTGCGGGGCTCGCAGTCCACGGGGCTGACCGTCACGACCGCCCGCCGGGTCGAGGTGACCGCCGACACCGGCGAGATCTGCGTGGCGGTCGACGGCGAGGCGTTGCGGATGCCCGTCCCCGTCGCGTGCACGCTGCGCCCCGGGGCGCTGCGGGTCCTGCTGCCGCGCGACCGGCCCGGTGTCGCCGTTCCCGCCCCGCCGGTGGACTGGCGACGGCTCTTCGCCCTGGCGTTCGGCCGGGCCGGGCGCGCCGGCGCAGGAGGGTCCCGTGCCTGACCGGTCCGTCCCGCCGGTCCGCCGCGGCGGGCGTGCTCGACGCCGCGAGGCCGCGGCCGCGAGCTTCGTCCCGTTCGCCCGCCGAACGCCCTGAGGAGTCCGTCCGTGCACCAGTGGCTCTCCGAACGCCGCCGATCGGCGGTGAGCACGCTGATCGCCGCGGGCGCCGCGGCGCTCCTGCTGGGCGTCGACGGCGGCTGGGCGCAGATCACGGGGGCGGACGTGTGCGTGCTGGTGCTGCTCGCCTACCTCCTGCCCTATCTGCTGATCACATCGGTCGCCTTCTCGAAAGCGCCGCCCGAGCGGGTGCGCGCCTGGGGCCGGCGGTCGGCCCGGGGCACGGTGCTGCAGCGCTACGTCTACGGCACGGCGCCCGGGCCGGGGATCTCCCTGTTCATCGCGGCCGCCGCGCTCGCGGCGGCGGTGGTGTGGCGTCCGGGGCACATCGGTTCCGCGATCGGCCCGGGACCCCGGACGGCGGTGGCGCTCGTGCTGGCGGTCGTCTGCTGGATCTGCGTGGTCGTCGCCTTCGCGGTCGCCTTCCAGGCCGACGACCTCGTGGAGGACGGGCGGGCGCTGGCCTTCCCCGGCCGGGGGACGCCGGTCTGGCCCGACTACATCTACTTCGCCCTCTCGGTGATGACGACGTTCGGCACGACCGATGTCACGGTGATGTCGCGGGAGATGCGCCGGACGGTGGCGGCCAACGCGGTCATCGCGTTCGTCTTCAACACGGTCACGGTGGCCAGCCTCGTGTCGGCGTTCAACGACCTGTGACCGGGCCGTCAGAGCGGCGGAGGGTCCTGCTTGAGGGCTCCGATCATGGCGGCGACCTGGCTGCGGGAGTTGAAGCCCAGCTTGCCGAGGATGTGCTCCACGTGGGAGTCGGCGGTGCGTTTGGAGATGACCAGCCGTTCGGCGATCTGGCGGTTGGACAGGCCGGCGGCGACCAGGTGCGCGACCTCGCGTTCGCGCGGCGTGAGCGGGCCGAGGGAGCTGCCGTCCTCGGCATCGGCCGGGGAGTGCCCGGTGGCGCGGCCGCCGGCGGTGTTGACGAGCTGCTGCAGGGTGAGCCCGGTCCCGCGGGTGTAGGCGGTGGTGAAGCGGTCGGCGCCGAGGCCCTGCATCAGCGTGTTCTCGATCTCGTTGTGCAGCCGGGTGAGGCCGGGCTCGGCCCACAGCAGGGTGCCCACGCGCCGCCACAGCGTCGCCGCCCCGCCGAGCAGGGTCGCGGCCAGGTCGTGCTCTTCCTTGGCGCAGGCGATCCACGCCAGGTATTCGGCGATGGCGGCGATGCCCATCGTGTTGCCCTGGTCGACGATCAGGGGCAGCACGGTCTGGCCGAGTTCGCGGGCGCGGTCGGTGTCGCCGGTGGCCCACAGGCACAGCACCTCCATGGTGAGCAGGTAGTTGCGCAGCCAGCGCTCCTGCGGGATGTGCTGCAGCTCCTGCAGTCCCTGCTTCACCTGGTCCAGGGCGCGCTCGGTGTCGCCGTGCGCGCCGTACAACATCGCGGTGTCGATGCGGGTGCCCACCAGCAGGAAGTGGTCACCGGTGGCGATCAGCGTGTCGGGCAGCCGCTCGTAGCGCCGCAACGCGTCGTCGTGCTCGCCCCAGACCGCCGCCTCCGACGCCTCGGCGTAGGCGACGCGGCCGCGCAGGAAGTCGTCGTCGAGGTGCTCGGCGACCGAGCGGCAGCGCCTGACCTGCTCGCGGACCTCCGGGTCGGCCTGGATCACCCCGAACAGGGCCCCGTACAGCAGGGCCGTTCCGTGCTCGACGGTCGGCTCCGGTTCGGCGGCCAGCGCCCGGTCGATCCAGCGGCGCGCCTCGGTCAGCCTGCTCTTGCTCAACCACAGCCCCCACAGCCCGTTGACCAGCCGCAGCGCCGCCTCGCCGCCGGGACGCGCGACGGCGAAGTCCAGGGCGACCCGGAAGTTGTCCAGATCGGCGGCCAGCCGCTCGCCCCACTCGATCTGCTGGTCGCCGAACCACTCCTGGCCCGCCCGGACGGCCATCCTCAGGAAGAACTCCATGTGCCGCCGCGCGTAGAGGTCGGTGCGGCCGGCCCGGTCGAGCCGTTCGGCGCCGTACTCGCGGATGGTGTCGAGCATCAGGTACCGCTGCTCGGCCACGCCCTCCACCCCCTGCACGACCGACTTGTCGACCAGCGACATCAGCACGTCGATGACGTCGTGGCCCTCCAGCTCGTCGCCCGAGCAGACGTCCTCGACGGCGGCCAGGGTGAACCCGCCGGCGAAGACCGACAGGCGTGCCCACAGCTCCCTTTCCGGCGGCGAGCACAGATCGTGGCTCCACTCGATGGTGGCGCGCAGCGTCTGGTGGCGGGCCTGGGCGAACCGCGCGCCGACCAGGGTCTGGAACCGGTCGTCCAGCCGCCGCAGGATCTGCTCCAGCGGCATCGTGCGAAGCCGTACCGCGGCCAGCTCGATGGCCAGGGGGATGCCGTCCAGGCGGCGGCACAGCGCGATGACCTCGGCGCGGTTGTTCTCGTCCAGCGCGAAGGCGGGCCGGGCGGCCTGGGCGCGCGCCACGAACAGGGCCAGCGCGTCGCTGGTGGTCTCGTCCGCGTCGGCGTCCGGCTCGGGCATGGAGGAGATCGGCAGCACGGACTCACCGGGCAGCGCCACCGGCTGCCGGCTGGTCAGCAGCAGCACCAGATGGGCCGAGTTGCCCACCAGGATGTCGGCGAACACCGCCATCGCGTCCACGAGGTGGTCGCAGGTGTCCAGCACCAGCAGCGCCCGCTTGTCGGCGAAGTACTCCATCAGCTGGTCCATCGGATGTTGCGCCGCTACCTCCGGCAACCCCACCGCCGAGGCCACCGTGGAGGGGAGCAGCTCCGCGTCCCGCAGGCCGCTCAGCTCGACGATGCTGACCCCGTCGGGGAACTCCACGCCCAGCTGGCGTGCCGCCCGCAACGCGATGCGCGTCTTGCCCACCCCGCCGGGACCGGTCAGGGTGATCAGCCGCGATCGTGTGATGGTCCTGCGGACCGCCTCCAGTTCGGCCGTGCGGCCGATGAAGGAGGTCCGCTCATGCCGCGACCCGGCCCGGACCCAACCCCACTGCGTCGCCCCGCCACTGCTATGCGTCACATCGCGTAGCGTCTCACCGCGTCGGCCGTTCGGCAGCCCGTTCGCCCGATACGTCATCAGAACGGGCGGGTGCAGCGCTTTCCCAGGGCTTCATCCGTCAGAAATCAACGTCGGGTGGCTGCGGCCGGCCGACGTCGCCAAGGGGACTGCCGACGGCTCTTCGGTTGGCGCTCCCGATCGTTGCCCTTCCACGGGCCGGATTCTGCGCAGGGTCGGCGGCCGCCACGTTGAGCAAGCGAGCCGCCCGGTGCGGGCCATTGCGTCTTCGCGGCGGATCGTTGGAACAGGCCCTGGCCTCGGTGACCACCTGATCCTCGATGGTCGGGGCTCGCGCAGGGCACTGGCCACAGTCGGTCGAGCAGCCGTGCGCATGGTACGTCTTCGCTTGTGCTGCGATAGCGGCGAGGCCGGTAATTCAGTCGAGAATGGCAGCCAGACCAGTGGCGGGGAATCTGCGGGCTCATCCCCATCCGAGCCGCCGCCGCATTCGCATTCCCGACACGTCCGCGATCGGCGACCGTATGATCACCTCGGATCTCTGCTCGGCCGCTTCCCCCCGACGACAGGACCTGGACATGTCCCACCCGGACCCGCAACTCGCCGCCCGGCTGCACACGAGCGAACCGCACGCCGCCCGGATCTGGAACTACTGGATGGGCGGCAAGGACAACTACGAATCCGACCGCGCCGCCGGGGACGCCGTGGCCCAGGTGTATCCGGAGATCGTGGTGATGGCGCGCGAGTCGCGCCGGTTCCTCATCCAGGCCGTGCGCTTCCTGGCCGCCGAGGCCGGTATCCGGCAGTTCCTGGACGTGGGGACCGGCCTGCCCACCATGCAGAACACCCACGAGGTCGCCCAGACGATCGCGCCCGAATCCCAGGTCGTGTACGTCGACAACGACCCCCTGGTCCTGACGCACGCCCGCGCGCTGCTGGCCAACACCACCGCGGAGGGCGCCACGACCTACGTGCACGCCGACTACCACGACCCGGAGCAGATCCTCGCCGAGGCCAGGACCCTCCTGGACTTCGACCGGCCCGTCGCGGTCATGTTCATGGGCGTGCTCGGCTACGAGCCCGACCTGGACGTGGTGCGCGCCATCGTCGACCGCATGCTGGCCGACACCCCGTCCGGCAGCCACCTGGTGCTGTGGGACGGCACCGACACCAGCCAGTCCGTCGTCGACGGGGCCGACCGCCTCGCCGAGTCCGGCGGCGTCCCCTACATCCTGCGCAGCCCCGACCAGCTCGCGACCTGCTTCGACGGCCTGGACATGATCGAGCCCGGGCTCGTCCCCATCACCCGGTGGCGGCCCGCCGACCCCCGCTCCGCCCCGATCGACGCCTACGGTGCGGTCGCCCGCAAGCCCTGACGCTCCGCGCCCCTGCGGTCCGACGTCAGGCGAGGCGGTTCCGTGCGGTGCTGCACGGCGGGCATCGTCCGTGGTGGGATCGGACCGCTTTCAGGCGGACGAGGGGTGGCCGTCGTATTCGTTCAGCAGCGTGATGAGCCCTTCGATGGGCTGGTCCGCTTCGGCGGGATGGCGGAAGGGCCGGTCGGGGTGGATGGTGTAGTGGTTGCGGCGTCCGATGCGGGTGCGGGTGATGTAGGACGCCTCCTCCAGGTCGTTGACGATGCTCTGGGCGGTGCGCTCGGTGACGCCGATCCGGGCGGCGATGTCGCGGACGCGGGCGTGCGGGTTGCGCGAGATGTGGATCAACACCCGGGCGTGGTTGGTCAGGAACGTCCAGTGCTTTTCACGATCTTGCCGATCGGGCCGGTCCATCGATCCTGCTCCCTCGTTCTGGGCCCTCGGTCCTGGTCTGTCGCGGCTTGCCGCCGCACCACCTCCATTGTCGTCATGACCCGCGGTGGGCGCGACTAGCACGCAAGCCGATTACTGAATACTATTTCCGGTAACCGCTGTCACCTGTCGCGTCCCTCGTCCACCGCAAGCCGGGCTGCCGCTCCCACGGGCGCCGGCCGGGCAGGGCGCGCCGTCCGGGAGATGGGAACCATGACGCCGTTGCAGATGCAGACCTCCAGGCTGGGCCGCCATCTGCTGGTGACCGTGTTCGGCGAGGTCGACGTCACCAACAGCCGCGAGCTGGTCGGCCGTCTCATCCTCGCCGTGGACCAGGCGGCGCACCGGGCCCCCGGCGCGCAGGACGGGCAGGGTGCGCGCGGTGGCCCCGCCGACGGCCGGCCGGGCCCGGAGGACGGGGTGGCGGTCATCGTGCACCTGTCCGAGCTGGACTTCATCGACGCCGCGGGGCTGTCATCGCTGGTGACCGCGGCTCATGCGGCGCAGGAGCTAGGGGTGAGGTTCGCCGTCGCCGGAGGCCGCGGCACCGTTGCCCGCGCCCTGCGGTTGGGCGGTCTGGCCGAAGCCGCCTGGCTGTACCCCGATCTGCTGGCGGCGGTGCGCGCCCTTCTGCAGGCTGACGAGCCCGCGCCGGTGAAGGCGTCGCCTGCGCAACAGGCCGACGCGGTGGCCGTGACCGGGGCCGGGCATCCGTCCGAACCGGCCGTGGCCTGATGACGAATCCTCAAAACGCCTTCGGCGGCGATGCCGACGACGTCGAACGCCGCCTCAGCTGCGCTGTCTGACCCGGATCGCCTCGTTCCGTAGGTCCCGCTCAGGCGCAAGGGCGGCCCGCTCGCCATGCCTCTTCGGACGCCGTCGGCCGAGGCCCCCGAGGCCCCCGAGGCCCGACAGCCCGCCGACCGGCCCTGGACGCGGTCCCCTCCCCCAGATTCAGCGATCACCGCCGGGCGCGTGTCGGCGTCCCAGCCACCTCCTCCATTGCGGACGGTTCATTTTCGCCCTTAAGGGCAGACATATACGGACCAGGTTCGGGGGGAGCTGTGTCCTTCGGTTTTCACGCATCGCACGAGCAGTTCGGTCCCAGAGAGCTGCTCGACCTGACGCGCCATGCCGAGCAGGCGGGGTTCACGGCCGGGATGTGCTCGGATCACTTCGCGCCGTGGAGCGCCCGCCAAGGCCACGCGGGCCACGCCTGGGCGTGGCTGGGCTCGGCCCTGGCGCTCACCTCCTTCTCCATGGGCTTCGTGTGCGCGCCGGGGCAGCGCTACCACCCGGCGCTGCTCGCCCAGGCCGTCGCGACGCTGGCGGAGATGCATCCGGGCCGGGTGTGGGTCGCGCTCGGCACCGGGCAGGCGCTCAACGAGCACATCACCGGGGACGTCTGGCCCGCCAAGCAGGTGCGGGCCCGGCGCCTGCGCGAGTGCGTCGAGGTCATGCGGGAGCTGCTGGCGGGCGAGACGGTCTCGCGGGACGGGCTGGTCCGGGTGGACCAGGCGCGGCTGTGGACCCGCCCCGCCGATCCGCCCGCCCTGCTCGCCGCCGCCGTCACCCCCGCCACGGCGGCCGAGGCCGCCGACTGGGCCGACGGCCTCATCACCATCAACCAGCCCGAGGGCGCGCAGGCCCGGACGTTGGAGGCGTACCGCGAGGCGGGCGGCCGGGGGCCCGCACTGCTGCAGGCGCACGTGAGCTGGGCCCCCGACGAGGGCGCGGCGCTGGCCGCCGCGCACGACCAGTGGCGCGAGGCCGTCCTGGGCGGTGATGTGGGCTGGGAGATCACCACGCCCGAGCACTTCGAGGAGGCCGCCCGCTTCATCACCCCCGAGCAGATCACCCCGTTCGTGCACGTGTCGGCGGACCTGGGCAGGCATGCGGCCTGGCTGGCCGGGCAGCGGGAGCTGGGCTTCGACCGGGTCATGATCCACCAGGTGGGCCGCGACCAGCGGGCGTTCATCGACGCCTTCGCCGAGCACGTCCTGCCGCAGGCGGGCCCGTGACCCCGCCCATCGGCTCCTTCGCCTTCCTGTCGGACTGCCGGACGGCCGCGCTGACCGGCCCGGACGGCGCGGTCGAGTGGTGGTGCGCGCCCCGCTTCGACGCCGCGTCGGTGTTCAACCGCGTTCTCGACCGCGAGGCCGGCGGCGCCTGGGAGCTGGAGGTCGCGGACGCGGGCGAGCCCGTCCGCGCCTACGCGGGCAACACGCTGGTGCTGGAGAGCCGCTGGAAGATCGGGACGGCCGTGCTGGTCGCCCGCGACTTCCTGGCCGCCGCCCCGGCCGACGAGCACGACGATCGCGGGATCGTTCCGCGAGGCGCGCTGGTGCGGTTGCTGCACTGCGAACGCGGCGAGGCCACCGTGCGCAGCCGCGTACGCGCCCGTCCCGACCACGCCCGCCGTTCTCCCCGCTGGCGCGAGGACGGCGGTGCCGCCGTCGAGGACGAGGCGGGCCTGCGGCTCACTGCGACGGTGCCGCCTCGCGTGGACGGCGACGACGTCGTGATCGACGCGACGCTGCACGCGGGCCGGACGCTGGCGATGGTGCTGGGCTACACCGGCGAACGGTTCGAGGCCGACCAGGCCGAACGGCTGCTGGAGCAGACGCTCGCCGCCTGGCAACAGTGGTCGGACCGGTACGTCTACGAGGGCTACGGCGCCGAGGACGTGCGATTCAGCGCCGTGGTGCTGCGCGGCCTGATGCACAGCGAGACCGGCGGGCTCATCGCCGCCCCCACCACCTCGCTCCCCGAATGGCTGGGCGGTGAGCGCAACTGGGACTACCGCTACGTCTGGCACCGCGACGCCGCGCTGGTGGTGCTGGTGCTGCTGCGGCTCGGCCACCAGCAGGAGGCGGGCAAGTACCTGCGGTTCCTGCTCGACAACTGCTCGATGGAGGGCGACCGTCTCAAGCCCATGCTCACCCTGGACGGCGGCACGCACGTGGCCGAGGAGGTCCTGGACCATCTGGCCGGGTACGAGGGCTCGCGGCCGGTGCGCATCGGCAACAAGGCGTTCGAGCAGTTCCAGATCGACGTCTACGGGCAGGTGCTGGACGCCGCGCTGGTCTTCCAGCAGGCCACCGGCGCGCTGTCGGCCGATCACCGCGCCGGGCTGTTCCGGATCGTGGAGGCCGCCGCGCGGGTCTGGCGGGAGCCCGACGACGGCATCTGGGAGGTCCGCGACGCCCAACGGCACTGGACCAGTTCCAAGGTGTACGCCTGGGTGTGCCTGGACCGCGGCATCCGGCTGGCGGAGCTGACCGGCGACGGCGGGCCGCCCCTGGACCGCTGGCGCGCCGAGCGCGAACTGGTGCACCGGGAGGTCCTGGAGCACGGCTACGACGAAGGGGCCGACGCCTTCGTCCAGTCCTACGGCGCGACGAACCTGGACGCCTCGCTGCTGCGGCTGCCGCTGCTGAACTTCCTGCCCGGCACCGACCCGCGCGTGCTGGCAACCGTCGAGCGCGTGGACGAGTGGCTCTGCGACGACGGCCTGCTGGTCCACCGGTACGACCCCGAGCAGACCCGCGACGGCGTGGACGGGCCGGAGGGGGCGTTCCTGATGTGCTCGTTCGACATGGTCTCGGCGCTGGTGCTGGCCGAACGCCCGGACGAGGCGTGCCGCCGCTTCGAGGGTCTGTGCGAACGCGGCGGCGCCCTCGGCCTGTTCTCGGAAGAGATGGACGAGGACGGCGTCATGCTCGGCAACTACCCGCAGGCGTTCACCCACCTGGCACTGATCGAGGCCGCCCTGAACATCGACGCGGCGGGCGACAAGGAGGCCCTGCACTCCTGGGCCGAACGGGACCCTTAGGCCCGACCACCGCCGGGAGCGCAACCGGCTCGACCCACACGCGGGTCGGGGTCGCGGCGGTACGGATAGTGAGGCAGCGAGGCTGGCACGTCCGGCTCCACAGCCGTGGGATCACGTCCGCCGGAGCGTTCCGCCACGATATTCGTGCGCATGGAGGAACTGCATCCGGACGAGTTCTTCATGGGGAGCACGTTCTTCTCGCTCCCTGAAGAACAAGACGCACTCCCGCAGATGGAAGAGGAATCATCCGAGGCCGAGGAATGCAGCGAGATGATCCATGGCCTCTGGGCGTGCACCGGCCACCTCGGCAACGAAGCGGAAGCCGTCGATCGGCCCCTGCAAGTTGCGCCAGCCGTTGGTGGCCGCCAGGAACCCCCGGTAGGTGGGCGGCAGTGCACATTCCAGCCGCTGTTCGGCCGCCTCCCACCCCTACGGCAACGCCGGATACGGCAGTACGTTCTGGAACCCGTCCGCCCAGCTCACCGAGTCCCTCAGAACGGGCTGAGTCACCAGTCGCGCGTAGCGATCAGTTCCTCGTGGTCGGCATCGGGGAAGCCGTAGGCGGCCGCGATGAACCAGAAGTCCTCGCCGATCAACTCCCGGGCGATGGTCTCGATCTCGCTCCCCGCAGCGCAGAAGTCGTCCTCCAGTTCGTTGAACTCCTCCGTCGCGGCGTGGGTGAGCACGTACAGGGCCGCCAGGTCGGCGGGGCTTTCGGCCTCGATGCGTGCACAGAGGCGCAGCAGAATCGCCTTGGCCTTGTCTACGACTTGGTCAGGGTAGTAGCCGTCCTCGTACATCCCCTTGAGGAACGCGTGGTCGGCTGTCCGTTGGTTCGTCAGTGGCACGGGACTTCCTTGCAGGGTCGGGGGCAACCTTCTGAATGCTGCTCGGCACCACTGACAAAATCCGGGCGCGCCTTGTGCGATGAGCTGTGGGAAGACCACGCGTCAACCTCGCCGGTCGGCTGGACGACCATGATGCCGTCATGATCGGGCAGTCCCCGCAGCGGGTGAGAGTCAGGCCACACATGAGCGAATCCCTTCATGGCGTCACGCCCATGACCCGCCGAGGCGGGCTCGATCACAAAGGGTCTCGGGCCAGCACTGGTCGTGATGGCGAATCGTTGGATATGCACCGTTCTTGCGGTGCAGCGGAACCGGCAACGCGCCGGCCGGTCAGACGACGCGGCTCGCATGAGATGGAGCCCTTGCCGGCTGGTGGCGGGCGCATCCAGCGAGCTGAGGGCGGCACTGACATCACGATGCCTGACTTATGGCGGTTTGCCCCTCTTTAGACCTTTTGAAAGAAGTACTGGACCATGCCCGAGCACGTCCCCGACTCGCCCCTGCAAGACCGGCCGCAGGAAGGCCCGGCGCCGTGGGGCGCGGCGCCGTGGGGTCCGCCGTCCGGTCCTCGCGGCCCGTTCCCGCCGCCGCGGCAAGCAGGCAACGGCAACGGTCTTGGTGTCGCGGCGCTGGTCTTGGGCGTTGTCGGGGTGGTTCTCGGTCTGGTGCCGTTCCTGTTCTGGCTGTCGGGCACCTTCGGCGTGCTCGCCCTGGTCTTCGGTCTGATCGGCCACAGCCGGGCCGGCAAGGGGCAGGCCACCAACAAGGGGATGGCGCTGGCCGGGAACATCCTGGGCGGCCTGGCCTTGGTGCTGGCGATCATCGGCGTGGTCCTCACCGTCATGTTCGTGGAGGCCGTCAACCGGAGCGACGACAGCTTCCCCGTTCGGCGGGGCGTTCCTTCCGCTGTGCCGTCACCGTCGGCAAGCCTCGCCTCTACAGGACCACCGGCTCCGAGCACCTGTACGGTCACAAGAAGGGAAACCTGGCGGTCCAGGTGACGGTCACCTTCTTCAACGGAAGCGCTGATCCCATCGAGGAGGGCACCTTTCTTCCCTCCACTCGGGACGCCAACGGCGAAGCGCCCGACAGTGTCATCGACGGCAGAGGAGCCACGAGCTTGGCCAGGGGCACGCTGTTCCCCGGCAAGAAGGCGGTGAGCCGGGTGACCTACTCCGTCTCCCCCTCGGGAGCCAAGGAACTGCAAGTGAGCGCCACACCCAGCGGGGACTACAGGCCGGCCACCTGGGTGGGGCCCGCCCGGTGACCAGACGAGCGGTGGACGCGAGCCGGCAGATGAGACCCGGCCCTCTGCATGACGGCGAAGCCGCCTCCGCCGTCGACTTCAGCCGCCGCGCCGACCGTGCCCCTCCTCCGCTCAGCCGCACGAAGCGGCCTGACCAGGATTGATGTGTGATGGCGGCGTGCTTGGTCGGGTGCAGGAGCAACCCGGTGGACGGCGGGCAGCCATCGATCAAGTGGGGGGTGACTGTGAGCCGGTGTTTGATCATGACGATCAGCGTGTGCGGGGCGGGCACCGGGAAGTTGGCCATGGAGCGCTTGAGCAACGACCAGATGCCCTCGGCCGGGTTGAGTTCGGGCGCATGGGCGGGCAGGTAGACCATCTGGAGCCGGTCGCTGTGGCCGACGGCGAACTCCTGCGGCCCGCTGGAGTGGTGCGAGTTCAGGTTGTCCCAGGTCAGCACCATCTTGCCACCGGTGGGCCGCTTGGAGCGTCCGCCGGTACTTCGGCTGTGGTGAAGCCGACCCGCTGCCCTTGGCGGCGGCGATACAGGTGCAACTGGTAGATCAGCCGAGAGTGGTGTCCGGGCTGGTGGCGCACCAGTCCCAGAACCTGGACGCGGCCGTGGTGCTCGCCACCGTGCACGCTCACCTGGGACCGGTGTCCGCGACGACTCCATGAGCGGCCATGCGGCGGCCGGAGCCCTGGCCTTTTTCGTCGGCGAAACAGGCCAGGCGCCCAAGTCCGCCGCGGTGGCTCCGCCTGCGGCCACACCTGCTGCTTCCCCACCTGAATCGCCTGCGGATCACGTTCGATCATCCGCCGCCCGGGCACTTGGCAGGACCAGCCGTTGCGGCGCAGCAGCAGTGACACCCCTGGCACGGTGCAGACGGCGCCGAACAGCTGCTCGATCAACATCGCCACCCGCACCAGGGTCCAGCGCTGGTCGCCGATCCAGCCGCGGGCGACCGGGCCCTTGCCCGGCTCGACCTCCAACCGGGCGAACCGCGCAGCGGTCAGATGGGGACGACAGCGTGGTCCACGGGAGCGCAGCGCCTCCACAGCACCCCGGCGCCAGGCTTCCGGCAGCGGTCAAACCACCACCAACGTCGGCCACTCCCGGCAAGTGATCACTCTCGTTCAACGAGCCGATCCGCTCCGCCCGAAAAGCCAAGGCCATCCGACCGAAGCAAGATCATCGAACAGTGCCCAACCGCGTTGCGCGACAACCTTTAGCCCTGAAAGTGTACAACTACACAACAAGGTCACCCCGTCCTCGCCACAATGGGCAAGCAGGCCGTTCATGTCGGACCGGCAAGGACCCAGTAAGTCACGGCACGAAATCCTCACAAGATCCATTTCGACACCCGTCGACCATCGACTTGGGGCCCCGGACTCATAGACCCGTCTGCACAACAAAGGGTTTCAGGGTAGCCATAGATTCTATGGGATTCCATAGTCATCCAAGATGGGGGACATAATCTTGAGCACGTCCGAGGGAGGATCCGCAGAACGCGACTCCGCCACGTGGTTCTGGATCTGGGTCTTCTTCATGGCGCTGGGCGTGGTGATCCTCGCCGTCTGGCTCTTGTCCCTGGGCGCCAAAGGTGACGAAATCGGTGGAGCAATGAGCCTCCCGATAGGAATCGTCGCCATTTTCGCCCCACTCATTATCGAGATGGTGAAGAGCGGATGGAGATTTCCTCGCGCACCACTGAAATGGATCATTATTCTGGCGGGTTGTGCGACCATTCTGGCGGGAGTTGGCCTTTCGGCAACGTACTGGTTCTGGTATCACAAGGACGATGTCAATGTCACGGACAGGATTTCCGTCGCCAACGGAGCCCGGCTGCGCAGCGGAGGGGTCGCCACGTTGCAGGTTCCTCGCTCACCGGACCGGGAGCACATCTCCCTGACCCTCGCCCTGACCAGCAACCGCCCGGAGGTCGGCGACTGCGTCGTCCCGACGACGCTCCGTCTGAAGCTCACCGTGGACGGCCGCGACTGGGGTGACGCGACAGCCCGCTCCGGGCAAGAGGTTCGACTGCCACTGGGCAAGGTCGAACGCAGCGCCGTCCTCACGGTGGCCGTCGCCACCTCGGATCCCACATGTTCGGTCGACCTCCGGGTCGCCGAAGCGGTTCTCTTCAACCAGGAGATCCTATGAACCCCCTCAACTGGTCCATGCGACGCGTCAAGGCCGTCGCAGGCACGGGAGTGGCCATAGTCGCGATCGTTGCTACAACGTTCTTTGTCGTACAACTCGGTTCGGAGACGAAACCCAAAGCGCCGTTCCCCGCCCCCGGCTCAGTGGTCAACGTGGGCTTGATGACAGATCTGCCGGGTTGGAGCTTCTTCGAAGCGAGCTCCAACGTCCGATCGGGGTTTCAGTACGACTTCATGGGCTGGTTGGCCAACGAGATGGACTTCAAGGCCGTCCCCGTCGACGTCACCTTCGAGCAGCGCATTCCCGCCGTCCAGGACGGCCGGATCCAGGTGATGCTCGCCAACCTCGCCATCACCGACGAACGGCGCAAACAGGTCACCTTTGCCGGCCCGTACATGATCAACGAGCAGAGCGTCCTGACCCGCAAGTCGGGGGTGCGCGTCCGCAAGCCCGAAGAGATGGCCAGCAAGACAGTCTGCTCGATGCCCGGCACCACATCGCTCGAAATCCTTGACAAGCGCCTCGGCGGAAAGATCAACATAGTCCTGCGGCCCGGCCTCGCCCAGTGCGTGGACGAACTGCGCGCCGGACGGGTCGACGCCGTTTCCACCGCACATCTGAACCTGGTCGGCTTCGCCCAGGAGGACCGAAACCTGCGGCTGGAGGGCTTCCACTTCGGCGAACAGGACCGCTTCGGTATCGGCCTTCGACTCGGCGACCTCCAGAGCTGCGAGCTCTTCCGCAAGAAACTGCGCGACTTCCTGACCTCAGGCGCCTGGGACGTCTTCTTCAAGAAGTACTTCCCCAACGAGCCGCCCGCCCACCACAAGCCCGATCCGAACAACCTGCAGCCCTGCGTCCCGCCCGGCTAGTACTCCAACGACGCGCGTCATGGTGCACTGGATGATGCCCGATGGGTGCGCTCGTTCCCCGTGAGCTGTTCGTCCAGCTCAGCAGGCTCCTAAGTGACGCAAGTCCGTCCAGCGGTTGCCCTGGGAAGCGTTCTAGAAGCGTCGGCAGGTGAGGGTGCGAGGGATGTGGGGTTTGAGGTCTCCGTTCTCGTCGAGATCCCACTCGTTCACCAGCCCTGGCAGAGGAGGGAAGCACTGCGGGTAGGTGATCGGGGTGGTCAGCCAGCCGTACATGAACCGGGTCATCGGGACATGGTCGATGATGCCGTGGGGCAGTTGCCGTCCCCACACCGCGATCGGCCACCGTGCAGGCTCGCCCTGAGCAAGCCATCCGAAGGTGTTGCCG
Organism: Spirillospora sp. CA-253888; assembly: GCA_050936435.1. Taxonomy (GTDB): domain Bacteria; phylum Actinomycetota; class Actinomycetes; order Streptosporangiales; family Streptosporangiaceae; genus Spirillospora. Next base: position 441,916 of record JBNJMT010000002.1, on the reverse strand, counting down.
TCCACGTCAAAGCCCCACGACAAGAACCCTCCCGGTTCCGGCCAGGCCGCCGGATGGTCGTCGCGCTGGGCCCGGTACTCGTTCCCTCGGGCGAGCATGGCCTGGGCGTAGGTCCGACCGTTGCTCTCTCGCGGATCGATGATCCCCAGGAAGTCGTTCCCGAAGGCACTGGCGCCGTAGATCTCGATGAAGGCCACGAAGTCTGGCGGCAGGGCGGTGCCCAACTGGGAGAAGACCTGCTCCCACTCCAGCAGGCGCCGCGGTGGCGGCGGGAGGGTCTCCAACGCGTCGAAGGCCGACTCCCAGACGGGTTCCGGCTCGGGCTCCACTTGAGCACGGAACTTCTCCAGGTAGGGGAACTCAGCCATGCACACGTCTCCCGATCTGTGCGCGCGCTGACGATCCACATCAGTGCAAGACGATCACATCTCAGAGCCATTCCTACAAGGAGTACCCGACGGTCTCAGTCAACGTCGAAGGGTGGGGGCTCGTTCTGAGGGCTCGGTGAGCTGGACGGGCGGATCCCCGCTTCTGCGGCTGGTGAGGTCAGTAAGGCGTGCGGAATGTGGTGAGCAGTTCGCGGTCGCGTTCGGGTGTGAACAAGGTGGTCACGACGGGGTGGGTGAACAGGGCGGCCGGGCATAGCACGCCTCGTGGGCAGGAACGTGCTGATCTGGATGGAATCTTCATTGAGAACGGGCTGCACCCAAGTCCGATGGACGCAAGTACGAACTCCTAGAGCCTGTGTACTGCGCAGTTTCGTCCCTGAGAACGTTCTGCACCCGCAGACGATGGCCACAACCGGCAGGAGCGGGCGAAGGTGCGACCGGGCCCGTTCGCAGGGTCTGGCCGGGCACCGCCGCTCAGGCCGAGGTGAGCCAGTCGTGCCAGGTCGTGCTCGTACTCCAGGCTCGGCCAGGAACACCCAGCCTGCCCAGGGCGCCGGGGTAGGCGCGTTCGTAGTTGGCGGCCCACCCGATGGCGCGGGCGGGCTCGGCCGGCAGCCATGGCGCGGCCGCCCAATCGAGATACAGCGTGGTCTGCGTGGGGTGCTGTGCGTCTTCGTCGAGATCGCCGATGATCAGTCCGCGGTCCAGCAGGCCGCGCCAGCAGTCGATGATCTGGCGGATCTGGTCCGGGATGAGCGTGCAGTACATGTCGGAGGCCAGGTCCTCGAGGGATATCTGCATCGGAAGGGTGTACTGGCGGATCTCGGCCCACAGCAGAGGAAAGCCGAGCATGCGCGCGGTGTGGATGCCGCTGTCGCCGTGGCCGCACTGGTACAGGGGTCCGGCCGGACCGGGCACGCGGATGACCGAGCATCTTCCGCGACCGGATTTCCAGCTCTTGAACGCGGTTGACGGATCGTTGGTCAGCAGCGCTCGGGCGAGTCCCACCACCTCGTCCCGTTCGTGGGTCCAGTAGATGAGGGGGCGCCAGGTGGACTGGCTGCTCCAGGAGCCGAGGACGACCTTGGCGGGATCGATCCACCCGGTGGTGACACTGGTGCCCAGGTAGTGGGTGGGATGGCGGATGTCGGCTCCCCCGTGCGCCAGTCTCTTCAGATCGGCTGCAGGCTTCTCTTCCCTGGTGAGCCGGTCGGCGGCCTGTTCCACCAGTTCTTCGATGTCGAGGGCCGGGAGGCGCTTGCGCAACGCGGTCACCGCGTCGGCGAACACTGCCAGCTCCTCGGCCGGCTGATCATGCATGGTGGCCCGCAGATCACCCTCGCCGTTTTCAGCCGCGAGGAAGTCGTAGCTGCGAGCGTCGGGACGGTAGCCGCGCTCGGGCAGCCGCCGCGTCGGCCGCGGCGGCTCCACCGCCCAGTCGATGTGCACTGCCCGATCCGGGGGAATGCTCCACTGCCGCAGCATTTCGGGGACGGCTTCGGGGACAGCCGCCCAGCCGTACAGGTCAGGTCGGGTGCCTTCGCCCTGGGGGCGGGCGTCCGCGGTGTGGCGCTCGGCCAGATAGTGACCGCTGGGCAGGTAGGCGGACACGTGCCAACGCACCGGCTGCAAATCGGGCCACCTGCGGGAAGAGACGGGAAGCGCCCGCGTCCGTTCCGCGGCGACGTGATCGCGTCGTGCGGTGCGCTCACGCAGGACCTGGTTGCCGTGGAGTTCTTTCCACACCTGGGCCTGTTCGGGCGTGGGCGGTTCCGGCTGTCCCGGGTCGGCGTCCCCGGGTCGCGCCAGGCCCTGGTGACGCAACTGAGCCATGGTGTGCGCATGCTCCAGGTCCTGGCCGAGCCCCTGGGCTTGTCCGGTCAGCCCGCTCAGATCCAGGCTGCGGCCGCTGTGGTGCTCGAGTCCGGCGGCGACCAGGCGCAGGATGTCGGCCGAGCGGGTCAAGACCGAAAGCTCAAGGTGGTCGGCGGTCTTGGAAGAGACCGACCCGGGCGCGGTGTCGTCGGTGGGCGGGGGACCGGGCCTGCCAGGGCGGTCAGGGGCGGTCTGGGCGAGGTCGACGGCGCTGCTCATCGCACCGACGGCTGCGTGATCCTCGCCGCAGGCCAGGGCCACCAGCTTCTGGGCGCGGTCCAGCAGCAGCCGCTGCCAGTGCGACGGTCGAGCCGCGCCCGAAGAGGTCTGACACGGGTTCCCGCCTGTGGCACCGCATCGGGGACAAATGAAATGGATGGCCACAACCTCCATCCTGCGACAGTGCGTCCGACAACGAAAGCGAACGAGCAACCGCAAGAGGGGCGCCGTACGGTTCCAGTCGGCGGCCCTCGGGGCAGACGAGCCTAGAGCGACAGCATCACCCACCAGTTCCGCTCCAGCCCCAAGGCCCGCGCTTACACCGAGCCGGCGGCGCTGCAGACCACGCGGGTGGTGGGGCCGTGGCAGGCGCGGATCCGGCTGGTGCCCACGTGCGCGGGAACCTGCCGGGTGACCGGCTCCATCAGTGGGATCGTGGGCGGCACGCAGCGCGGCACCTTCACCTACCGCGACGCCACCGCCGGGTGCGTGATGCCGCAGCACACCCCCACCTTCACCCCCTTGAGCTCGCTGCGGTTCGTCGCTCCCAACATCCGCACCCTGCAGAGCAGGGCGCCCAAGAGCCTGCACCGCAACACCACCCTGACCGCCGCCGACCAGCGTGCGGTCTGCTGACCGGCCCCGGCGCAAGACCAGCAGTGCCCCAAACAGCAAGGCACCCCAAGCGCCACTGATCCGCTGCTGGTGCGGGTCGGTGGCGCGATTCAGCGGCCCGCACAGCCGACGCCTGGACACGAGCCGCTGATTGGTCGAGCAACGTTGCGGGTGTACGTGACAGCCGGTGATGCCGAGCCGGGGGTGTTGTGGTCAGGCTGTTGTCACTGCCTCTCGTCTTGCCCCTCAGGCTGGTCGCCCAGCAGTTCCTGCACATTGGTGATGCCCACTTGGATGGTTTCGAATTGCATCGGTATGTCGGCCGGGGCTTGGCGAGGGGCTGTGGACCGGGTCGAGGAGCCGCTGGGGGGCTGCAGGACGACCGGGGCGGTGGTCTTGTAGGGCGTTTCGGTGGTGGGCGGGAAGCGGTCGAGTGTCCCGACCAGCTGGGCGGGGTTCTTGGTGGTCAGCACCAGCGGTTCACGGGAAGGGGCTCGGTCGGGGCGCCGACCGCCTGCGGCGGTGCTCGCGGTGGTGTCGGTGGCGCAGGGGTTGCCGTCGAAGGTGAACTTCAGGCTCAGCGGCAGGGTGTGGGTGGCGGGGAAGAAGCTCAGGCTGCTCTTGCCGGCCAACTCGCCGTTCTGGGGGCCGGTGAGGGTGGCGGTGACCGGGATGTCTCCGGCGGTGCCCTCCAGCCGGGCCGCGGTGGGGGTCACCGGCACCTTGGGGCTGGTGCCGGATGAGGGAGAGTCGACCCGCACCTCCAGGGACCCGGTCAGGGTGATCTGGTGGCGGGCCTTGCTGGTGCGGCACACCAGGGTCCCCTGCCCGGTCTTGGCGGCCAGCTTGACTTGTCCGGGCGCGGGCATCGGCTCGGCAGCGGCCGGACCGGCCACCGGACCGGTCACAACGCCGGCCGCTGTCCCGCCGGCCAGGCCGACGGCGGCCAGCGACCTCAGCAGGTGTTTTCCGAGCAGGGTACGGCCACGTAGCAGGGGTGCGGTGCGCATGGATTCCTCCAAGGATCGACGGCATTGCGCACCACCCTCATAACCATGTGCGTCTACTTGATAACACTATGTGACGGCAAAGGGTGAGTTCTCCGTCTCCGATCCAATGCCCTCCAGGGCGCGGCCTCTTCGCCGAGCGCGCAGCGGCGGGACGACGGATCCGTCTCGTGCACGCCGGATGTGCGCCCGGCACCGGTGCGTCGGGTTCTGCGGAGGCCGGGTGTGCGTCCGGCGCGCATCCTGGTGGCGTGCCATGCCGGGGATGCGCGCCAGCGGAAAGCGCGGTCACGCCTGCCGGCCGGCCCGGCATCCGCCGCACTCGCCGCCACGCCGTCCGCCGCCGGGGCGGACGGGATGGCCAGGACCGGCGACGGATGCGGAGGCAGTTGCTCCAAGCGGTGGAGCATGACGCCACTGGGCGAGCGCGCCGGTCATGTCACGCGCCAAGGCGTCGGCCACCAGAGGCATGAAGGCGCGCACGCCGGCCCTGTCGGCGTCCGTAGCGCGTCCCCGAGGGGTCGAATATCTCTCGCCAGTCGACCCGGCGGGCCCCGCGACCTGAGGTTGCGTTCTGGTCAGTGCGCTGAGGTCGAGGCCGATAGAAGTCGATCAAACCACCGCCGGCGCACGTGACGCGGGCACGGGGACGGCGCGTGGCGGCTTGGAGGCGTGCCGCCGCTCACCGGCCGGTTGCCACTCAAAGGCTGAGATGTCCCCGGCGTCCCTCTTTTTCACCACGCACACTATAGTTGCACTATGTGATCAAACGATCACAAAGAGCAACGATGAGGAGTGAAGCAATGTCCACCATGCTCGAACCCCGCAACGCCGGGCCCGCCGACTTCGCCGCACTGACCGCCCTCTCCGCGCTGACCGCGGAGTCCAGCGACTCGCTGGCCCTACACCGGATCACCTGCAGCGTGACGTACACGATCTCCTGCTGGTAGGAGTGGGCGACGAGGCGCACACCGCTGAGAAGTGCTGAGGCAGCCTCGACCCGACGAGCATGATCACCGGCGCGTTGGGGTCGGCCATCGTCACTTCGCCTTTCGTCCGGGGTGCCCGTGACGACGAACGCCTCCGCCGGTCATGGTGACCGGCGGAGGCGTTCGGGGTTGGGCGCAACTTCTGCCGTGCGGCCATGACAACCGCCGCTCGGAGCGCCGCACCCCGGCCTGCCGGTCCTCGCCACGGTCCCGTCCCGGAAAGCAGATCCCATGACCAGCATCAAGCGCCTCGCCCGCGCCACCGCCCTGACCGCCTCCGCGCTCGCCGCAACCGTCGCCCTCATCACCCAGGCGGCGCCTTGTGCCATGACAGCGTTCCCCGCCACCTGGCCCGAATCGACGACCTCATCAACGGCCTCCCCGCTGTCGGCGGCCTTCTCGGCGGCGCGGCCAAGCGCACCGCCGACGTCGCCGCCGACATCCAGGACGAGGCCACCTGACCGGTTCGCTCTCCTATGGCTCGGCGATCGCTCCACTTGACGGTTCATCGCGGCCACAGGAGGTCAAGACCGTCACCAGCGCCCGGCGGTGCCCGCCCCACGGGCCGTCGACGAACAGCCGCGTCCGCCCGTCCTCGCAACGCGTACACCGGGCAGGGCGCGCAGACCCTCACTCGCCGCTGCCACCACCGGCGACAACGGCTCGAATACCACGAGGCGCGACCGGAGAACTATTCCTCGACGACTCCCAGCAGATAGGCCGACTCCTCGAACGTCTCCGCGGTGAGGGGCACGCCCGTGATGTGCTCCGCCAGAGCGAACGCCTTGGCGATCGGTCGCCGCTCGCCTTCGTCCTCGGCGAAGGTGAAGCCGATGGCGCGCATGGCCTCCACCACGTCCTCGGCGGCGGAGCCCTCTCGCCGACCGGGGGCGAACGGTTTGACGTGCAGCCGCAGGTCACCGTCCTCGAACCAGTGGAAGTGGTCATGCCCGTTGACGTCGCTGGAGTGGGAGACCAGGCGGGTGCCGTCCGACAGGCGGGCCAGGACGTCGGGGTCCGCGAGCAGATACGCGCCGGGCTCGAAGGCGACCGCCCAGCCGTCCGCAGCGAAGACGCCGACGACGATGTCGGTGTCCCACTCGTCCAGCCAGTGCCGGTACAGCGCTTCGGCGCCGGTGATGCGCGGTGGGTCGGCCGGATGGGCGTCCAGTCTCTCCAGGAGGCGTTCGGGCGTCAGGCCCTGCACCATCGCCACGGCATAGCCCTCGTGGGGGTCGCCGGGGCAATGGTCGGTCCATCCGAAGGCGTCGGCAGTCTTGATCATGGCCGGGGATGTTGCCACAGCCGCCCGACATTTCGCGCTACAACGGCACGCGCCGGCGTTAACCGCGGACGCGGGGCAGCACCTCGTCCTTGTAGAAGTCGAAGAACTCCGGAGACGTCGGCCCCACCTGGTTGACGTAGACCTCGTCGAAGCCCGCGTCCACGTACGACTTGAGCATCTGCACGTGCCGGTCGACGTCCGGGCCGCAGGCCACGTTCTGGCGGACGATGTCCTCGGTGACCAGCTCCGACGCTTCGGCGAAGTGGCGCGGCACCTGTAGCACCTGTCCGGCCTCACCCGGGATCTGCTCGTTGCGCCACCTGTGGTGGACGGTCTTGACCGCCTCGTCCTCGTCGGGGCCCCAGCACACCTTGAAGCCGCCGAGGGTGGGCTTGCCCTGCCCGCCGGACTTGCGAAACCGGTCCAGGATCTCCTTGTCCGGCTTCGTGGTGACGAGGCCGTCGCCAATGCGGGCGGCGACGTCGGCGCTCTTCGGCCCGTACGCCGAGATGTGGACGGGCGGCGGGGTGTCGGGCAGCGTGTAGAGGCGGGCGCTGTCGGCCGTGTAGTGCCGGCCCCGGTGGGTGACCATCTTCCCGCTCCACAACTTGCGGAGCACCTCGATGGACTCCTCCAGCATCTCCAGGCGGACGGGGGTTGGCGGCCAGGGCTCGCCGGTGATGTGCTCGTTGAGGGCCTCGCCGCTGCCCACGCCGAGCCGGAACCGGCCCTTGAGCATGACCTGGCTGGTCGCGGCGGCCTGCGCGATGATCGCCGGGTGGATGCGCATGATCGGGCAGGTCACCGCCGTGGTGACCGGGATGGAGATCCGCTGGGACAGCGCGCCGATCACCGACCACACGAACGGGCTGTGCCCCTGCTCGTCCAGCCAGGGATGGAAGTGGTCGGAGATCCAGAGCCCCTCGAACCCCGCCTGCTCGGCCAGCTCGGCCTGCCGGAGCAGCTCGTCCGGACTCTGCTCCTCGCAGCTCAGGAAATAGCCGAACAGCGTCATGGTCCCTCCCGAAACGCAACGATTGGCGCACTGCGTTGGGGAGCTACCCGAGGTCTTCGCCCGAAATCTCCCACTGTGGGCAAAGAATCGGCTGTCCGGCAACGGGCTTCGGCCCGAACGCTTTCGTCGGACGATTGCAGCGGAGAGGCCCACGAGGGTTCTCAGCCGCCCGAGCGGCGGCCCGCCGGACGAGGAGGACGGTGGATCCCCCGCGCTCACCTGGGCCATGCACCGCCGTGACCTGTCCATGGCCGGCCCAGCGACCACGCGCTGAATCAACCGACCTACCGGTACACCACGATCCCCATCCGGGCCCGGTCTGCGCGCCGCACGATCCGCCCCGGCGCACATCGACACCGCGATGGAGGAGTTGCGCGCGGTGCCGAACTCGTGGTTCGCCGTCGGGCAGTCGCGCTGCACGACCTGTGACACTGCCCTCGGCGCACGGAGATTCGCGAGGGCGGCATCATCCATCGACCTGACGTGCGCTCTCGTCATGCAGTCGGGCCGATCGACGCGAGGCCGCGACGCCCTGGTCAGTCGAGGGCCTTCAGCTTGCCTTCCAGGACCGTGCGTTCGCGTTGGTTGCCGCACAGCTCGATGGCGCGCTCCAGTTCGGTGCGTGCCTGGTCGGCGCGGTCGAGGCGGGTGAGCAGTTCGGCGCGGACGGTGGGCAGCAGATGCGAGTTCGCCAGCTTTCCGGCGTCCTCCAGCTCGTCGACGATCGGGAGCGCCGCCGCCGGACCATGCGCCATCGAGACCGCCACCGCCCGGTTGAGGTCGATCAGCAGGGAGGGCGTGAGCCGTCCCAGCGCCTCGTACAGCAGCACGATGCGTTTCCAGTCGGTGGTCTCGACGGACGCGGCGACGGCATGGCATTCGGCGATCGCCGCCTGTAGGCCGTAGGCGCCCAGGCCACGTCCGGCCTTCTCGGCGCGGGCGAGGGCGGCGCGCCCTCGGCGGATCGCCGACCGGTCCCAGCGGCGGCGGTCCTGCCGCTCCAGCAGCACCGGTTCGCCGTCAGGGCCGGTGCGGGCGGGGAAGCGCGCCGCGGTCAGCTCCAGCAGCGCGAGCAGGCTGTGGACTTCGGGCTCGTCGGGGATCAGCCGGCTCAGCACCCGTGCCAGGCGCTGCCCCTCCCCGGCCACGTCGAGGCGCATGAGCTCGGTGCCCGAGCTGGCCGAGGACCCTTCGGTGAAGATCAGGTACACGACGTTGAGCACCGAGCCCAGGCGCTCGCGCCGTTCCCGCGCGGGCGGCACCTCGAACGGCACCCGGGCCGCGGCCAGGGTCTTCTTGGCGCGGGTGATCCTGGCCTGCACGGTGGCGGTCGGGACCAGGAACGCGCGGGCGATCTCGTCGCTGGTCAGGCCGCCGACCACCCGCAGCGTCAACGCCACCCGCGCCTCCGGCGCCAGCACCGGGTGGCAGGAGACGAACATCAGCGCCAGCACGTCGTCGTCGATCTGGTCGGGGTCCCACAACATGTCGGCGTCCTCGGTCGGATCGGCTGGGGCGTTGCCGGTGAGCGCGCCGCCCTCGTCCAGGTCGCGGGCGAGGGCGGCGTACTTGTCGTCCAGCGTGGAGCGGCGGCGGAAGGCGTCGATCGCGCGGCGCCGGCCGACGGTCAGCAGCCATCCGGCGGGGTTGCGGGGGACGCCCTCGCGCGGCCAGGTCACCAGCGCCTCGGCGAGTGCCTCCTGTGCGAGGTCCTCGGCCAGTGCGAAGTCGCCGGTGTACCTGGCCAGCGCGCCGACGATCCGCGCGGACTCGATCCGCCAGAGGGCGGCGACGGCCTCCCGGCCGGTGGGGTCGGTCATGGCCGTCGATCTCCCGTCGATCCGTCGTTGTCCGGGTCAGAGCTGGCCGGTGGCCTCGCGCCAGGCCCGCTCCTTCTTGATCCACTCATTGTCCTGCGGCATCTCGTCGATCGTGGTGACGCGGCGGATCTCGGTCTTGAAGCCCGGGCCGGTCATCGGCGACCGCTTGGCCCACTCGACGGCCTCGGCCTTGGAGGAGACGTTGAGGATGTAGAAGCCGCCGAACAGCTCCTTGGTCTCGCCGTAGGGGCCGTCGGTGACCAGCGGCGGGTCGGCGGAGTAGTCGACCACCACGCCCTCGGCGGCGTCGTCGAGGCCCTCGGCGGCCAGCAGCACCCCGGCCTGGATCATCTCCTGGTTGAAGCGGCCCACGGTCTCGATCATCTTGTCGAAGTCGAAGTCGCCCATCCCCGCCAAGGCCTCGTCGGTCGCGCGCATGATCAGCATGTACTTCATGGTGCCGTGCTCCTCGGTGTCGGTGCGGGCCCCTCTCGGCCCGTTCACTCATAGGTCGAACGGGGGTGCCCCCGGATCAACAGCTCCGCAGAAGTTTTTCGCGAAGTTCGGTCGAAGGGCGGTCGAGTCGCCAAAAAAGATCATGAGCCGACGGCATCAGCCCTGGTGACAGCTGGTTTTGCGGGAAGCGGACGCCGCTGCGGGGCGGCCGGATGTGCGGGCGCGCGGGGCCTGGCCCCGATCAAGACGGGGCGAATGACGGTCACCTGATCCTTCGAGCCGTCGTTCGAAGCCGATGCCGGCGCGCGACCAAGATATCATTTGAGTTTCGTATTGCATGAATCTCGTATATCTTGCTACGCTCCTCATACAGTATGAAACTCGTATCAAGTATGGCGCACAGGAACGGAAGAGGTGACACCCATGAAGATCACGATTTTCGGCTCCACCGGTCGGATCGGGCAGCACGCCCTCAGGCAGGCCCTCGCCGCCGGTCACGAGGTCACGGCGGTGGTGCGGAACCCGGGCAGGCTCAGTCCCGAAGCGCGATCCACCGCCACCATCGTCACGGCCGACCTAGGCGTTCCCGACACCGCTGTGCTGAAGTCCGCCGTCCATGGGGCGGACGCGATCCTGTCGGGGCTCGGGCCGCGGAAGAAGGCCGAGCACGGGATCGTGTCCGCGGGCACCCGCGCCATCGTGGAGGCCATGGAGGCCGTCGGCGCGCGTCGGCTCCTGGTCGTCAGCGGCGTCGGCGTGTCCACCGTCCCCACGCCCGCCCGCCCGCCCCTGCCCTCCCAAGCGCGAGCCGGACGCCGGGCCGGTCATGCAGTACGTGACGACGCCGCTGGCCAAACGCGTTCTGGGCCGGCACTTCGTCGACGTCGCGCTGATGGAGGACTACCTGCGCGACTGCGACCTGGACTGGACGGTCATGCGCGTGCCGTACGTGACCGGCCATCCGCCCAAGAGCACCTACCGCACCGCCTACGGGCACGCCCTGCGGGCGGCCTTCCGCATCGGCCAGGCCGACGCCGCCCGGTCCATGCTGGAGTTGATCGACCAACGCCGCGCGATGCGCGAGGTCGTCACGGTCGCCTACTGACCGGTCGCGCGCGCCCGCCCCGGAAGGCGAAGGGAACAGGCCCATGTCCACCGCCTACGTCATCCTGACCGTGACGACCATCGCCTACAGCATCTTCTCGGCGGCATGCGACTTCGTCCGCTATGAGCGGGTCGGCGTCGCCATGGACAGAGTCGGCGTGCCGCGATCCTGGATGCCCTACCTCGGCGTCCCCAAGGCCGCGGCCGCCCTCGGACTCGCCATCGGTTTCCGGATTCCGGCGATCGGTATCGCTGCCGCGACGGGACTCGTCCTGTTCTTCGCCGCGGCCGTCACCACTCATCTACGAGCGCACGACCACTCGTTCGGCCTGCAGTATCCGTTCCTGGCCCTGGCCGCCGCCACCATGGGACTGGGCTTGGCCGAAGCAGGATGATCCGGCTTCGGGAATCCCGCTGACGTTGCACCGGCGACTCGGTCTGCCCAGAGAGGGGCGACCTGTCGGGCAGCGGGATTCCCGTCCCATCACCTCACATGCTGATCGTCCTCTGGCGCGGAACGCCGAGCCCGTCCGGCACCCCTCGCGTCGCAGCGCGGCGGTACGTTCCGGGCGCGACGCCGTACTCGCGCTTGAACGCTTTCGCAAAGGCGAACTCGGAGGTGTAGCCGACCCGTTCGGCCACGTTCCTGAGCGGCGCGTCGGACTCGCGCAGCATCCGGCCCGCACTGGTCATCCGCCACCACGTCAGGTACGCCACCGGCGGCTCCCCCACGAGCGCGGCGAACCTCTGGGCGAACACCGACCGCGACAGGCCGCTGCGCGCCGCCAGCCGCTCCACCGTCCAGGGGGCGCCCGGGCGGGCGTGGATGTCCCGCAGCGCCTGGCCGATCGCCTGGTCGGCGAGCGCCCGCGCCCACCCCGCCGAGGCGGCGCGCTCATCGGCCCAGGTGCGCAGGATGTAGAGCAGCATCGCATCGACCAGCGAGGGGACGATGCCGTCGCGGCCGGGACGGTCCTGGTCGAGCTCGGCCGCCAGGAGGCCGACCAGATGCGCCAGCTCGCCGTTCCGAGCCTGTAGGTGCACGATCTCCGGCAATTCCTTCATCAGCGGATGCGGTCGTGCCCGGTCGAGCTGGTACGCGCCGCAGAGCAGGATCGACCGCGCGCCGGTCCCCTCGACCCGGACCCGGCCGATCGGAGAGTCGGGATCCGACCGGTCGGGAACGAAGTCCACCAGCGGCGTCTCCGGGGAGTCGGCGAGGGCGTGCGCGTTCCCTTCGCGCAGGAAGACCACATCGCCCGGCTCCAGCGGAACGGGAGCCGCCCCCTCGGTCAGCAGCCGGCAGGCGCCCTGGAGCACGACGTGGAAGGTCGTGCCGGTGACCGCGGGGAACCGCAGGCCCCAGGGGGCCCGTACGTCGGTGCGGGCCGCGCGGGTCCGGCCCGTCCGCATCGCGGCGAGCGCATCGGAGAGAACGTCCACAACTCCCGGAGTTTAAGACATGAATCCCGGACTCTCAGGCATTCATCGTCCGGCTTGCGCGCCATAGCTTCTCCTCAGACCGATCTGAGGAGGAAAGCGATGAACGTTCTGGTGCTGGGAGCGACGGGCAAGACCGGCCGGCCGGTGGTGGACGCCCTGGTGGCCCGAGACGTCCGCGTCCGCGCGGCGAGCCGCAACCCCGGTCCGGCCGCCGCCGGCGTCGAGCCGGTGCGCTTCGACTGGGCCGACCGTTCCACCTGGGAGCCCGCGCTTCGGGACGTCGACGGCCTCTACATCGTCGGCCCCTACACCGTTCCCGACGAGCCCGGCCTCGTCGGCGACCTGCTGGCCGCCGCGCCGCACGCGGACCGGGCCGTGCTGCTGTCGGTGCTGGGGGTCGACCGGTTGCCCGATGCGATCCCGATGGCCGCCTGGGAGGCCGACGTGCGCGCCTCGGGCAAGCGGTGGACCGTCCTGCGGCCGAACTGGTTCCAGCAGAACTTCGGTGAGGGCTTCGCGGCGCTCCTTCGCGACAACGGCGAGCTCGCACTCCCGGCCGCCGACGCCGAGGTGGGCTTCGTCGACACCCGCGACATCGCGGAGGTGGCCGCCGCCGCGCTGACAGAAGGCGGGCACGCGGGCGGGACCCATGTCATCACGGGTCCCGAGGCGCTGACCCACGGCCAGGCCGTGCAGACCTTGGGCGAGGCCGCCGGCCGGGGACTGCGCTACACGGCCCTGGCCGCCGACCGGTTCGCCGACGGCCTGCGGGCGGCCGGCGCGGACGAACGTTCGGTCACCTGGCAGCTGGGCCTGTTCCAGTTGATCCGTGGCGGCGGGAACGCGGTGGTGACCGACACGGTCGAGCGGATCACCGGCCGTCCGGCACGGTCCCTCAAGGCCTACGCACGCGAGAACGCCGCCGTTTGGAAGTGAGTCCACACCCGCGCCTTCGGCGGAGGCCGGAGGGCGGCGGTCGGAGCGGGGCTCCGGAGGAGATGCAAAGATCATCACATGCCCGTCGACCCCCATCTGCTCGCCGTGTTCACCGTCACCACCGTCATCGCCCTCATCACTCCCGGCCCCGACATGCTGTTCGTGCTCGGATGCGGCGTGCGGGGCGGCGCGCGCGCCGGCCTGCTGGCCACGCTCGGCGTGATCACCGGCGACGCGCTGTACATCGTCGCGGCGGCCGCCGGCCTCGCGGTGCTGCTGACCGCGTTCCCGGTCGTGTTCACCGTGCTGCGGATCGCCGGCGCCGCCTACCTCGTCCTCCTCGGCGTCCAGATGATCCGCAACCGGAACAAGGGCGGGGCCGACGCGGTCGGCGGCGGGATGTCGGGACGGCGCGCCTACCTCAACGGCGTGGTGTCCTCCGCGGCCAACCCGCAGACGTTCACGTTCATGGTCGCCTTCCTGCCGCAGTTCATCGATCCCGCGGCGGGGCCGGTCTGGCTGCAGTTCGCCGTGCTCGGCGGCATCCTGATCGTCCTGGAGTTCGCGGCCGACGGCACGGTCGGCGTCCTGGCCGGGCGGATCGGCGGCTGGCTGCGCGCCCGCCAGGCGGTGCGCCGCCGGATCGACGCCGCGACCGGGACCGTGTTCATCGGTCTGGGCGTCGCCCTGGCCGCCGATCGCTGACCGGCCCGCTCCATGGCGTGACGGCTGCTCCACCAAGGTCTGTCAGGGTGTGGCCGGCGGCTTCCCCGAAGCCGCCATCTGCGCGGAGGGAAGGGCGCCCGAAACCCGGGCACCGGCAAATGCTCTTGAGAACGGGCGGCCCTTGCCCGGGTGGCGGTCGATCGATCTCTGAAAGACATGATCGGCCATGCGCACGGCACGGCCATTTTGATCAGCTGTCGGCCGGTATACGCACCTCATTCCACATTCTTCCCGCATCGATGAGACGGGTCGCGCAGCGGGATCTCCTTGCGGCCACGAGTGTCGACCCAGCGCCGAGACCTCGAACGATCAGGCATCATCCCGGCCTCACCGCGCTCTGAAAGCGGCACCGAAAACCTGGATCGGAGGGATTTTCGGACCCAATCCGAGGAGGTTCGCACGGCGAAGATCTGATCCTCGAACCGCTCCGAATACCGGTCATTAAATCACCGGAAGGCCGTTAGCGGTCACGCGCTGACAACCTCCCCACTTTCATGCGAATTTATGAGCCACGGGGTATCCGGCCGAAACGGGGGTTTCGATGGCTCTGGTAGTGACGTTCAACGGCAAGGTTCCGCTGCCCACGCCCAACGCGGGCACGGCCTACAGGATCTGGTCGTACCGGGTCGAGGCGAGCGGCGGGGGCGAGCTCCAGCCCGGTCACCGGATCGCGCTCGGCCTGCCGCAGGACGTGGACGTGCAGAATCCCGACGCCTACGCGGGCGTTCCGCAGCTCGCCAACAGCTTCCTGCAGCGCGACCCGTCCTCCAGCCGCCAGTACGTCGGCCGGACCATCACCTCCCAGAACACGCAGACCATCTCCTTCGTCGCTCCCGCGGCCGAGTCGACCTGCGAGATGTTCCTGGTCAAGGGCCCGCACAACCAGCCGTGGGCCTCGGTCCCCTTCGCCACCGGCTCCAGCGGCACGCCCAACCACGTGCAGGTGCTGACCGCGCCGGTCAGCGGGCCGCCGGTGCTCAACGGCCGTCCGGTGGGCGACTTCGCCGGGACGCTGCCGTACGCGAGCGAGGTGTTCGGCGTCTACCAGCCGCTGGCCGGGTGGTTCGGCGCGCAGAGCACGCTGCGGGCGTGCGCGGGCGAGCACGGCGTCAAGGGGCTGGAACGCGCGGCGTTCTTCGGCGAGGCCGCGCGCGCCCTGGACGACCGCGCCCTGGCGGAGCTCGCCGAGCGCTTCGACCTGGCCGCGCAGGGCGTGCTGTCGCCGGTCGGCCTGGTGAACCTGTTCCGGCAGTACTTCTTCGAGTTCGACACCTTCCTCGGCGCGCCCGCCGGGCACCTGTGGATCAGCCCCGGCGGCACCGTCGAGGTCGTGGAGACCAGCACGCGGCGCACCCTCGTGGAGCGGACCGCCGAGCAGTCGGAGGAGAGCTCGCGCAAGTCCGAGGAGAGCCTGACCCAGCAGGAGGACGTCGCCGACGCCGTCAAGGAGGAGAACGCCAACGACACCAAGCTCGGGGTCAGCGTCACCGGTGGGGTGAACGCGGGCATCTACCACGCAGACGCCAGCGCCAGCTTCAGCACCCAGAGCACCGTCAAGCGCTCCTCGGAGGAGACCCACAAGCACTCGCGCACGCAGAGCGCGAAGGTCACCAGCGAGATCAAGCGCAACTTCAAGACCACGTTCCGGACGGTGACCGAGACCTCCGACACCTCCAGCCGCCGCTACCTGGTGCAGAACACCACCAACGAGCTGGTCAACTACGAGCTGCGGCGCAAGATGCGCAAGGTGGGCGTCCAGCTCCAGCACATCGGCACCCGGCTGAGCTGGCAGGTCTACTTCGACGCCCCCGGCCGCGACCTCGGGCTGGGCGACCTGGTGCACGTCGTCCCCGCGCCCGACCTCAGCACGATCAACAAGCCCGCCGCCGTGCCCTACCCGCCCGACCAGAAGATCAGCCACCCGCTGACGGTGCCGTTCATCCTCTACCAGGGCGCCGACCACGACGCCGAGAACACCTACAAGGCCGACCCCGACGCCGACATCAACCACGGGTACTTCGACCCCGACGTCGGCGCGAAGGACATCGTCCAGTTCCGCTTCGACTACAAGCTGCCGCCCCCGCCCGCGGGCTTCGAGCTGCACAAGCTGTCGGGCGTCGACTTCCACGGCGCCCAGGTCCAGTTCACGACCGACGCCCCCGACCTCGGCACCAACCCCGACCCGGTCAAGAACGGCTTCGCGCTGCGCCTGACGCACTGCAACTGGCAGCGCAAGAAGTCCCTGCCGCTGGACGCCACCTTCGTCTACACGCCGACCAAGGAGACGCTGCTCCAGATCGACAAGGCCAACGCCGAGGCCCAGGCCGCCTACACCAAGCAGGTGGCCCAGCTGCAGCACGAGGCGTACGCCAACGCGATCCGCCAGCGCCTGAAGCTGGTCAGCTCGATGCGCCCCCGGCGCACCGAGGACCTGCGCAGCGAGGAGCGGCAGACCGTCTTCGGGCAGCTGATCCGGCGGCTGTCGCTCGGCGACGACCCGCACCTGGGCTCGGAGCTGATCCGGCAGATCTTCGACGTGGACGAGATGTTGTACTTCGTCGCCCCCGACTTCTGGCGGCCCGGCGCCGTGGCGCACCCGACGCAGGACAGCGTCGGCAAGTACCCCGTGCCCGCCCCCTCGTGGGGCCCCGACCAGACCGCGCCCCTGGCCGGCGACGCGGTGGCCAGCTGGTACTCCCACACCGACAAGACCTTCGCGACCGGTCCGGCGGGCCAGCCCGTCCCCGAGTGGCGGATCAACTACCTCATCACCGAGGAGACCCGCCCGGCGCCGCGGGGCAGCTCGCTGGGGTGGCTGATCCAGACCGACGGCGACGAGCGGCGCAACGAGTTCCTCAACGCCGCGTGGGTCAAGGCGGTGCTGCCGGTGCGCCCCGGCCACGAGGTCGCCGCGCTCGCCTGGCTCGCCGAGGTCGAGGGCGAGGCGGCCCTCGGCCTGCCCTACCCCGTCCAGCCCGGCGACCCGCCCGAGTACCAGGGCAAGAAGGTCGGCGAGGTGCTGCAGATCGTCGCGGGCGAGCTGCAGGCCGCCAACACCGACGTGACCAACACCCTGGCGACCGAGGAGGCGTTCGAGACCGGCTTCGACCCGCTGGCCGGCGGGTTCCGCCCCGCCGAGCCGTACCAGGTCTTCGACCAGTGGGTGGAGGTCCTGCCGACCGACCAGGTCGCCGCCGTCCAGATCAAGTACGACGCCAAGACCGGGCAGCAGGGGTGACCCGGCGACGCGCCGGCGCGGCCTCCGGCCCGCCGGCCCGGTAGGGGGCGCCCGTGGAACCGCGCGCCATGCCGGCCTCGCTGATCCTGGACGCCTACACCGCCGACGAGTTCGGCCCCAAGAACACGCCCGCCACCATCGACCCGGCCCGGCCGCGCGGCACGCCGCTGCTGTCCAAGAGCAGGTTCACCACCGTCACCGCCGGGCCGGGCGGCGGCGTGGTCGAGACGCCGCAGACGCTGCGCCAGCCGATCCGCAACAAGGCCAACCCCCGGTTCAACCCCGCGCTGACCGGGCCGCACCGCCAGACGAACATCCCGGCGAGCGACGCCGACACCCACGCGTCGTGGTTGTTCCTCTCCCCCTCGACGATGGCGCACGCGGCGGAGCTCGGCCCCTCCAGACCGTGGGACCGCCCGATCCAGGTCTCGATCCTGTACGGCGTCGGATTCGAGATGAACCGGCACGGGCTGCGGACGGCGGTGGCGGCGCGGACCGAACCGTCGGCGCTGATCCTGGTCCCCGGCATCGAGCCGACCCGCCGGCAGCCCCACCGCTGGGGGGTCGGCATCGCCGAGACCGACCTGCGCCGCCTGCTGGAGACCGCCGTGGGCCGCCCGGTCACCTACCGGACCAAGGTCCTGGCCGCCTACAGCACCGGCATCAACGGCCTCAACCAGACCCTGCTGCACGGCCTGGTCGACGCCAGCAGGGCCGAGCGCATCGTCATCTACGACTGCCTGTACACCAACAGCAGCGGCCCCACGGCCGCCGCGCTGAAGAAGGCGAGGGACCTGGCCGGTCTCAACCTCAAGATCGTCGTCTACAAGTGCACCACCGGCGGCAACTCGCTCGGCCTGGGCAACCGGCTGTCGGTGGTCGCGCAGAACCCCGCGCTCATCCCCTCGGCGGGCGTCATCGAGCAGCTGTTCTACCATCCGGCCTACAACTCGCTGATCACCTTCCGGTCGCTGGAGGGCGGCATCGCCGACGGCCTGGTCTCGCTCCCGGCGGGCTCGGGGGTGGAACGCGCCTTCACCGCGCTGAAGGCCATCGCGCCCGCGCGCGGGACGGTGGTCAGCAGCGAGCGGGCGTGGCGCCACGTGCACGGGACCGCTCCCCCGTCCACGTCGGTCGTCTTCGAGACCTGGGCGCGCGACACGGCGAACCGCCCGGTGATCCGCGATTTCCAGCGGCACCTCGGCTCGGTCAAGCGCCCCGGCACCATCCGCCATCTCATCTGGAGCAACCAACTGCCGGGCTGGCCCGGCGGGGACGGCGAGGAGAACCACGACCTGCTGCTGCCGGACTTCTCCTGGGAGTACCTGCCGGCCTGAACGCGCAGTACTCCGTGGAAGCCCGGCGGCGGCAAGGCACCGGCCGCTACCGGGCCGGGCCGCCGGCCACCGCCTCGATCGCCGCCGCGACGGTCCGCGCCGTCATGCGGCGGGCGGCCCGGGAACAGGCCGAATCCGGGCAGGCCGAACGCGCCCTGGCCACGGGCGACAAGGCGCCGTCCTTCGCGCTCCCTCGGCCACCGGCAGAGCGTCGTTCTGGAGGAACTGCTCGCCCGGGGGCCGGTGGTGCTGACCTTCTACCGCGGCGCCTGGTGCCCCTACTGCAACATCGCGCTGCGATCCCTCCAGCGGCACCACGACGACATCACCGCGCGCGGAGCCCGCCGACATCCTCGCCGCCCTCGACGCGCTCGCCTGACGCCGCACCGGGCGGTATCGGGGTGCGGCCGGAGCGACTCGGCACGGGCCGCACCCCCGACCGTTCTCCCAGGGCATGATCCAGACGAGTGGTAATTTGTGGAACGTGAAGTGCTGACCCGTGCGCATCGAGCCCGCGACGCCGTCCGAGCGCCCGCTCCGGCGTCCGTCCGGTGCGCCCGCGCCCGCTCCTCCACTTCACACGATCGGATCTTCCATGAACGACGACATGTTCCTCACCGACGTCGCCGACCGCCTCGCCGCCCTGCCGGCCGTGCGCGCCGTCACCCTCGGCGGCTCGCGCGCCCAGGGCACCCACACCTCCGACAGCGACTGGGACCTCGCCGTGTACTACCGGGGCGGCTTCGACCCGGACGGGCTGCGCGCGATCGGCTGGGAGGGCGAGGTCTTCGAGGTCGGGAGCTGGGGCGGCGTCTTCAACGGCGGGGCGTGGCTCACCATCGACGGCCGGAAGGTCGACGTGCACTACCGCGACCTCGACGCCGTGGAGCACCAGGTCGCCGAGGCCCGGCAGGGGCGCTTCCACTGGGAGCCGTTGATGTTCCACCTCGCGGGCATCCCGACCTACCTGCTGGTCGCCGAACTGGCCGTCAACCAGGTGCTGCGCGGTGCCCTGCCGCGTCCCGAATACCCCGAGGCGCTGCGCGCCGCGGCCCCGAAGGTATGGCACGGCCGAGCCGCCATGACCCTCCAGTACGCCAAGGGCGCCTACGTCAAGCGGGGCCAGGCCACCGAGGTCGCGGGCTCCCTGGCCACCGCCGCCATGAACACCGCCCATGCGGTCCTGGCGGCGCGCGGAGAGTGGGTCACCAACGAGAAGCGCCTCCTGCAGCGGGCGGGCCTGCGCCGCATCGACACGATCGTGGCCGGACTCCGCCCTGACGCGGAAGCTCTGACCCAGGCGATCGCCGAGAGCGAGCGGCTCTTCGCGGCAGCCACGTGAGCCACGGGCCGGAAGCGGGGCAGAGGGCGCGTCCTTCTGCCCCGCTCCATCGCCGCACCGGGTCGTCACGAGCACTGCGAAAGGTCAGATCCAGCCTTCCTCCCAGGCGCGGTGGGCGGCCGCGTGCCGGGACGTGGCGGCGAGCTTCGCCATGGCCGAGGAGAGGTAGTTGCGGACGGTGCCCGGGGCGAGACCGACCTCGGCGGCGATCTGGTTGACCGAGGCCCCGGTGCGGGTGGCCCGGAGCACCTGCAGCTCCCGGTCGGTCAGCGGGCAGTCGTCCTCGGTCAGCGCGGACGCGGCGATGTCGGGGTCCACGTACCGCCGGCCGGCGGCGACGTCACGGATGATCTCGGCCAGCCTGGCCGCGGGCGTCGTCTTGGGCACGAACCCCCGCACGCCCGCCGCCAGGGCGCGGCGCAGCACCCCCGGCCTGGCGTGCCGCGTGACCAGGATGATCTGGGTGGGCAGGGTCGCGCGGATCTCCTCGGCGGCCCGCAGCCCGTCGCCGGGCGGCATCTCCAGGTCGAGCACGGCGATGTCGGGACGGTGCAGGCGCGCCAGCCGCACGGCGTCGGTGGAGGTGGCGGCCTCGGCGGCGACGGTGAGGTCGTCCTCCAGGTCGAGCAGGGCCGAGAGAGCGCTCCGCAGGAGGTCCTCGTCGTCGGCGAGCAGCAGGCGGATCATGCGGCCTCCGCGGGGAGCAGCGCTTCGACGGTGAAGCGGTCTGCGGCGTGTTCCCAGTTCAGCTCGCCGCCGGCCGCGTTCAGACGCTCGGTGAGCGCCTGGAGGCCGGTGCCTCCGGCGGACGGGCGGGACGCGCCGTCGTTGGTGACGCGCAGGCGGGCCCGGCCGCCGGTGACGTCGTAGCCGATCTCGGCGTGCCGCGCCCGGCTGTGGCGGAGCAGGTTGGTCGTGGCCTCCCGCATCACCAGCCCCAGCAGGTGACGGGTCGGCGGGGGAAGGCGGACGGCGTCCGCGGGCCGGAGGTCGGTGCGGACGTCGATGCCGGCCGCGGCCAGCACCTTGCCCGCGTTGGCGATCTCGTCGTCCAGCGTCGTGCGGCGATAGCCCTGCACCACGGCGCGGGTGTCGCGGAGGGCGTCGGCCGCCAGCCGCCGCACCTGCTCCATCTCCTCGGCGGCCCGGGCCGGGTCGCTCTCGACGAGCCGCGCCGCGAGCTCGCCCTTGAGCGCGATCACCTGGAGGTGGTGGCCCTGGATGTCGTGCAGGTCGGCGGCGAACCGCAGGCGCTCCTCCTTCACCGCGAGCTCGGCCGACAGGCGCCGCGCCTCGTTCAGGCGTTCGGCGGTGTCCCAGGCCCAGAGCGGCCCCAGCGTCATCCAGAGGGCGAAGCAGAGCAGACCGGGCGGGAACAGCCACGCGTACAGCGGCTCGGCGTCCCGCGAGACCAGGTTGACGATGCCGCCGGGCAGTGCCGCGCCGACCGCCGCGCACGCGATCAGCACCAGGCGCCGGGAACGCGGCAGGAACGCCGCGATGATCGCGACCATCTCCGCCGGGGCGACCGCCCACAGCCCGTACTCGTGCAGCGTGAGCGGGACCGCCCCGAGCACGGCGGCACCGGCGAGACCGGCGGCGAACCACCCGGCGGAAGGGCGGCGCTCCGCGGGCGCGCCGGCCGGGAGCAGGGCCAGCCGCCCGCTGAGCAGGGCCACGGCCGCCGCCACGGTGGCCGCCAGCGCCACCGCGCTCACGGCGCGGCCCCAGGCGGCCAGGTCGGGATCGGTGATCCAGTCCGCGGTGAACATGACCAGGAGGAACGCGGTGACTCCCGGCACGGACCACCACGTGTAGCGGCGGAGGCCCGCCAGCCCCGTCCCACGATCGGTCGAATCGCCCGGCACGTCGTCATTGTGGCACCGCGCCCAAGGCCGGACACCCCTCCTGCCGGGGCGGATGACATCCGTCATGCGTCCCTGTGACAGGTCCATGGCGGCTCATGCGGTTTCGGCACTACTGGCGACCGCCCCCTTTCCGCAGTCTGGAAGCGGGACAGATACCCCTCGGCCGTATCGAGGAACGGCACTGACCACGACACGTTCCACGGAGGTTTCTGATGACCGCGACACCGCACGAGGCGCCGGAACGCCGGCCCTGGGACGGCAAGCTGACAGGGCGCTGGCCCACCGCGCTGGCCGTCGCGATGACGGCCGCCAACGTCGCCGGCGGCTCCCCGGAACTGGAAGGCATGGTGGGAGGCTTCGGCGAGGCCCTCCTCCTGCTTCCGCTGGAGTACCTGATCGTCGCCAAGCTGCGGCGCCGCGGCGCCTCGTGGCCGGTGTGCGTCGCGGCGTTCACGGTCATGGTCGCGTTGCGCGCGCTGGACGTCGTCTCCCCCGCCGCGGTGCTCATCGGCATCACCCTCGCCGTCCTGGTCTGGGGGGCCGTGGGCGGGGAGCTGCACCGGCCGGGCATGTTCCGGGTGCAGGCGCTGGGCGCGATCGGCTTCGCCGCGCTGGCGCTGACCGGCCTGGCCGTGGACCCGGACCTGGGCCGCTACCTGGTGGCGGCCGGATGGTTCTTCCACGGCGTCTGGGACTTCGTGCACCTGAAGCTCGACAAGGTCGTGTCGCGCTCGTGGGCCGAGTGGTGCGGCGTCGTGGACATCCTGGTCGCGGTCCAACTCCTCGTCCTGGTGTAGCGGTGCGGCCTCCGCGATCCTTCACAGGCCGATGGAGTAGTGGCCGGCCCCGGGAACGCACTTGATCCGAACGGCGGGAGCGGCCCACACATTGCCCCACGGCACGGTGCGCTTCCCATCGATGCCGCCGTTGTACCACTTCTTCTTTCCCTTCTTGTAGCCGCGCACCTGGACGGCGCACACGCTTCCCCACGTCCTCTTGTAGTGGTACGTCACCTTGTGTCCGGGGCTTCCCGCGATCGAGCACGGGAGGAGGTGCGTCTTGGACCACGTTCCGGGAGGGCCGACGATGCCGATGCCGCAGCGCCTCGACGCGGAGGAGGCGTGGGCGGGCTCGACGTGGCCGGGCGCCGCGGTCGCCGTTCCCCCGCTCAGACCGATGACCAGGGTCGCGCCCGCCATCCCCGAGATCAGGACCGCGCCGGACTTTCCTCCGAGGCCCATGCTGTTCTCCCTTTCGTGTGGCCGCAGTCGCCATGACCCGGCGGATGGATTGCCCTGCGAGTGCCTTGACAACTCCTGATTCTGGAACCGCAGTCGGCCTCGCACGAGAAGCGTTTTCGCCAATGACGCTCGGTTTCAGGACAAGCCGCGGGAGAACGCGTTGCGATAGTCGGTCATGGTGACGCCGACCAGCCGCCGGAAGTGCGGGCGCAGCCTCGCGGCCGAGGAGAACCCGCACGAGCGGGCGACCGCCTCCACCGGCAGGCCGCCGGACTCCAGCAGCTGCTGGGCCCGGATGACCCGCTGATGGGTCAGCCACTTCGCCGGCGTCGTCCCGGTGATCTCCCGGAACCGCCGGTCGTAGGTGCGCCTGCTCATGTGCGCCCGTTCCGCCAGCAGGTCCACCGGCAGGGCGGTGTCCAGCCTGGCGCGCGCCCACACGATCGTCTCGGCCACCGGGTCGCCGGCGTCGGCGGCCGGGAGCGGCGTCTCGATGTACTGCGCCTGCCCGCCCGGCCGGTGCGGCGCCACCACCATCGCCCTCGCCAGCCGGTTGGCGGCCGAGGCGCCCGCCATGGTGCGGATGAGATGCAGACCGGCGTCGATCCCCGCGGCGCCGCCGCCCGCGGTCAGCACGTCGCCGTCGTCGATGTAGAGGGCGGAGGCGTCGACGCGGACCTTCGGGTACAGCTCGGCCAGCCGGTCGGCGACCGCCCAGTGCGTCGTCGCCGTACGGCCGTCCAGCAGACCGGCCGCGGCCAGGACGAACGCCCCGCCGCACAGCCCGGCCACCCGGGCGCCCCGATCGTGCGCCGCGCGCAACGCCTCCAGCACGGGCCCGGGCGGGTCTTCGGCCGAGCGTTGGGGCGGGTTCGGCACGATGATGAGATCGGCGTCCCGGACGGCCCCCAGATCGTAGGGAACCGCGCAGGTCAACCCGCCGCCCACGAGCGTCGTGCCCGGCTCGCCCGCGACGGCCGCCACCTCCACGCCGGGAAGGCCCCCGTAGTGCGCGGCGATGTCGAAGACGCCGAACGCGAAGGACATGCCGCCGAGCAGGGCGCCGTCGAAGAGCACCACGGCGAGTCGCCGGACCTTCTCGGCCTCGTCCCGATCGTCGACGAAGACCGCCCGGAAGGGATCGGCGTTCACGTCCCCCATCGCGTCAGGCTAACCGGCCCGGACCGAGCCGACCGTCGCCACTCTGGCCACATCAGCCTGGCCGGCACGGGACTTCATGCGCGCCGATCACGGATGCTCAGTCGGCCGTGGCACGACCAGGGATGACGCCGACGCGCAGTGGTGCCGGCTCGTCCTGCCACTCCTGCCGTGTCCAGGGCGGCGGCATCTCGACACCGGCGATGCCGGCGGGCGAGGAGAACTCCTGCCGCAGCCGCCGGAGCAGGCGCTCCGCCTCGTGCCGCATCTGCGGGGAGTCGTCGGGGTCGTCGAAGCTGAGCCCCAGTACCGCCGCGTCGCCGCCGGTGATGGTGATCATGGCGAAGGGGTGGACACGGCCGCGCAGGTAGATCGTGAACGCCGCACCGCTGTCGCCCGACCGCAACTCTGCCAGGGCGGCGGCGTCATCGCAGCTCGGCGTGCCGGTGATGTAGGTCCGCACGAAGGCCGCCAACCGCTCGTCGCCGGGACGGTCGGGGTCGACGTAGCGGTCGATGAAGGTCTGGAACAGCTCGGGCGTGTGACGAGGGATCCAGACGTAGACGTCCCAGCAAAACGACATGCGTGCCTCCTGGTCCAGCGGACACGTTCGCCCGCGCGGGCCGCTGGACCAGCGATCGGGTGGAGCGTCGCTCACCTGAACTGCGTCCGTTCTCAGTCGCTGCGAGGCGTTCGCATGTCCTCCGGCAGCGGCTCGCCCGTGAGCGTCAGGTGGGCGACGCGCAGGATGTTCTCCCGGATCTCCTCCAAGGATCTTCCCTCGATGTCGACGAGCAGGTCCACGAACTGGCCGCGCGGAAGGTTCAAAAGGGCGTGTGCCACGAACCCGGCGTCCTCTTCCGGCAGGTCGGGACGGGCTTGGGCGACGACCTTCGCCAGATGGACCTGCCACACCGTGTAGTGCTTGACCCGCTCCGACCCGACGCCCTCGCCCATCGCGCGCAGCAGTGGTCGCCCAGGCACCGTCATCCCGTCGTAGAGCTCGGCGACGAACCTCAGGACGCGCTGTACGGGCGGGGCGCTCCCGTCGTCCAGCCGCTCCAGCGCGCCCGGCGCCCAGTCCTGGGTGAGCTGCTCGAACAGTGCCGCGATCAGGCCCTCCCGGTCGCTGAACCGCCGGAACAGCGTGCCCTTGCCCACCCCGGCCTCGGCCGCGATGTCGTTCATGGACACCTGGTCGACGCCGTTCTCGCAGATCAGCCGGTGGGCGGCCGACAGGATCGCGCGTCGGTTCCGTTCCGCGTCCGCGCGCATCCCGGATCACCCCTTGACATAAGCGGACCGTCGGTCCGTATCCTAAGCGGACCATCGGTCCACTAATCGGGAGATCCTATGCGTACCGTGCGCTTCCATCAATACGGCGGACCCGGCAACCTCCAGGTGGAGGAGGTGCCCGACCCGGTGCCCGCCGACGGGGAGGTGCTGATCCGGGTCGAGGCCGCGGGCATCGGATTCGCCGACCTTCAACTGCGTTCCGGGGCGCTGCGCGCCTGGGCCCCCGACCTGCCCCTGCCGTTCAATCCCGGCCACGAGGCCGTGGGCACGATCATCGAGGCCGGCGCGGACACCGCCCTGGTCGGCACGAGGGTCATGGCCATCTCTCCGGGCGGCGGCGCCTACGCGGACCTGCTGACCGTCCCCGCAGCGGCCGCCGTCCCGCTCCCCGACGGCATCGACCCCCACCATGCCCTCGCCCTGCTCTCGCAGGGGACGATCGCGGTCGGCGTCCTGGACAAGGCCGGCGTCGCGCCCGGCGAACGGGTCCTGGTGGAGGCCGCCACCGGAGGCGTCGGCAGCCTGCTCGTCCAGCTCGCCAAGCACGCCGGGGCCGAAGTGGTCGCCGCCGTCCACGGGGAGGCCAAGGCGGCGATCGCCCGCGATCTCGGCGCCGACGCGACCGTCGACCTCACCGATCCGGACTGGGCCGTCGGCGTCGAGCCCGTCCACGTCGTGCTGGAATCGATCGGCGGCCCGGTGACCCGCGCCGCCCTCGGCCTGCTCCGTCCGGCCGTCGGGCGCATGGTCGTCTACGGCGACCTCAGCGGCGAACCGCACGCCATCGATCCCGAGACCGTCTACCTGCGGGCACTCGCCGTTCTCGGCTTCGCCAGCGCGCTCATGCCGCCCGAGCAGCTCGCCCCGTTCCGCGACCGCGCCTTCGACCTGGCCGCGTCCGGCGCGCTGAAGCCCATTATCGGCTCGACCCGCCCCCTCACCGAGGCGGCCGAAGCCCACGCCGCCATCGAGGCCCGCACCACGATCGGCAAGAACATCCTCGTGCCCTAACGAAGGACGGGTGCGGGACGGTCGGCGGCGGACGAGTTGAGAAGCCGGCCCTGGCTACCAGCAGGACTCCGGCACACTGACGGACATGGATTCGACCTCGGCCCGGCCTCCCCGGACCTTGATCGTGCTACGGGGCAACTCGGGATCGGGCAAGTCCAGCATCGCGGCCAGGGTCCGGTGCCGCTACGGGCACCGGGACCTGGCCGTCGTGTCGCAGGACGTGGTCCGACGCCAGATCCTGCGGGACCGCGACGTTCCGGGGGCGGCGAACATCGGGTTGATCGACACCATCGTGCGCTGGAGCCTGGACCACGGCTACCACGTGGTGCTGGAAGGGATTCTCTACAACGATCGATACGGGGAGATGATCGAGGCCCTGGTCGCCGACCATGCCGGGCCGAGCCTGCTGTACTACCTCGACATCCCGTTCCCCGAGACGCTGCGCCGTCACGCCACCAAGCCCAACGCCCACGAGTTCGGTGAGCGGGAGATGGCCGAGTGGTACCGCGAGCGCGACCTGCTGGCGGGCGTTCGAGAGACGGTGATCGGCCCTGCCCAGTCGCTGGAGACGACGGTGGAACAGATCATGCGCGACGCACACCTGCCGGCCGCCGTGTCGCAATAGCTCCGCACCGCGCCCGCGTGACGATGACGAGGTCTGCGATGGAAAGCGTGACGCTCCGAGGCATCGCCGACGACGCGACAGCGGAACCACGTGAAGGCCGGACCACTTTTCATAGGACGGCGGCCTGGCGCCCGCGGGAATCCAGAAGTTCACGCATGAGGGCGGACCATGGCACCGCACGTCATGCCCGCCCTCTCAACGGCTCGACCGTACCTTTTCGGTGGCGGCCGTGACGGGGCTCGTGATGGAGCCCGTTCGCGTGGCCCGGCCTTCAGTCCCCCGCGCCGAGTTCGGGAAGGTTCTTAGCCAGCGGCACGAACTCGGCCACCGAGAGCAAGCCGTCCTGATCAGTGTCGTACTCGACGAACAGCGCCTTGACGACGCCGGACAGGTCGCCCACCTCGGCGGCCGGGAACATCCCCGCGATCGCCGCGGTCACCTCGTCCACGGTGAGCTGCCCATCCCCATCGGTGTCGTGCTGGGCGAACACCGCTTCATACTGATCGGACATGATTCCCTTCCACACCGGCGAACGTGATCCCCGATCGTAACCGTTCCCCCGTGAACCTCGGGCGCTGCCGTCTTCGCAGGACGTGGCGCCTTGTCGTGACGGCGCATCCGCTCATGTCCACCGGTGGGTTTTCGCTTCCCGGCCGTGTCACACGGTGTTTGGATGGTGGGGCGCGGCCGGGTCTGGGCCTGGCCCCGATGGTGGTTGCCA
The DNA here is from genome assembly GCA_050936435.1 of Spirillospora sp. CA-253888. Classification (GTDB taxonomy): domain Bacteria; phylum Actinomycetota; class Actinomycetes; order Streptosporangiales; family Streptosporangiaceae; genus Spirillospora. Next base: position 414,200 of record JBNJMT010000002.1, on the reverse strand, counting down.
GCCGGTCGGTATGTGAGGCGGTGAAGGCCGTGTCGTGTCGTGGTGCTCGCGTGTGATCGTTGATCGATGCCCGGGTGCGCCCGCAACCTGCTCCGGCCGACGGTCGCGGGCGCCGGTCGGGGCCGTCCGTCCGGCGGGCCTTTCGAGCGCTGTGCCGACGACCGTCTTGAGGGCGGCGTTGAGGTGGACGGTCCGGCGGCCGATGTGGGGCAGGTGCGCATCGCCGAGGTCGGTACGCACGGCGGGCTGCCACGACTGTCGGCCGGTGGCGGGCATCGCACGCTGCTGCACGCCAGTGACTCGGTCGCGGTGCAGGCCGAGGAGCGACAGTTCGCGGTCGGCGAGAGTTCGTGCGTGCAGGCATGGGACGCCGGCTCCTGATCTGGGGATTGCCACCCGCCTGGCAGCGGCGCCCGGTCTTGAGGTGGGCGCGTTCCCGCTGCGAGCCAGGGCGGTGAAGGTCCGAATGCTGACGCTCCACTGCATCGGGCCCGTCAAGCTGAGCGGCGACCAGACTTCCGACTGCCTGGCGTTCACCGACATCGCCTTGGACCTGATGCCGACCCAAAGCCACCAGGCCGCCGTCTGCCAGCAGCTCGTCACCCGCCGCCCGCGCATACCCCCCGCCGGCCCCTGAGCGGGGCCGCTCCCCCCACCGAAGGAAGACAAGCCCATGGGACGCGAACAGCAACTGGCCAAGTCGCTGGTGGAGTTGGCCGACACCCTGGTCGACGACTTCGATGTGACCGGCTTCCTGCACGTCCTGACCGAGCGGTGCGTGCAGCTGTTGGAAGTGCAGGCCGCCGGGGTGCTCCTGAACGACCAGCGCGACCGGCTACGCCTGACGGCGGTCTCCCACCCGCACGCCCGGCTTCTCGCGCGACACCCGGGCCCCGGCCTGGAATCCTTCACCACCGGCATCCCCATCTCTTGCGGCGATCTGAGCGTCGAGCCCCAACGTTGGCCCGGCTTCGCCGAGGCGGCGCTGGCCACCGGCTACCGCGCTGTGCACGCGCTACCGATGCGGCTGCGCGAACAGATCATCGGTTCTGTCACCCTGTTCAGCACCTCGCCCGGCGACCTGGACACCGATGATGAGATCAACGGTCAGGCGCTGGCCGACCTGGCCACCATCGGCATCTGCAACCAGCGCCTGTTCAGCAAGCAGCACCTCGTGGTGGAACAGCTCCAAGGCGCCCTGCACAGCCGCATCGCCATCGAACAGGCCAAGGGCATCCTGGCCGAACGCCGCCGGCAGAGCCTGGACCAAGCCTTCACCGACATGCGCTGCTACGCCCGCAGCCACAACCGCCGCCTGTCCGACATCGCCCATGCCGTCATCGCCAACAGCCCCGACATCACCGACCTCACCACCGGCGACCGCAACGACGGTCCCTCCGCCGGCCCCTGACACTTCTGGACGTCTCGCCGCCCCGGCCGCACGCCCGGTGGGTGGCCACCGTCCGCGTTCTCACCGGCGACGGCGACCTCCACGGCTTCGGAGTGAGGAGGGCGATGGCGCATGAATGCGTTGCGTCGACCGGCGTCGGGGTCAACGGTGGACGGGCGGTCGCCCGCCGGCGCGGGCTTCGGCGGTGGCCTTCAGGTCGCGCAACCACGCGTTGAGGCCGTCGCCGAGGATGTTGGTCGCGGTGGTGACGTCCGCCTCGACCTGCTCGCCGGTCCAGGTCTCTTCGGTGTGGACGCGGACGCCTCCCCTGACCTTGGTGAACACCCACAGGTGGACGCCCCGGTCGATGCGCACGCCCTCACCGACCGCGGGACCGGACCACAGGATGCAGGAGTTGCGCTGGAGTTGCCGGACGCCGGAGGTGATGCTCAGCGTGGCGGCCGGGGTCGTGGGAGTGGGGGGCGCGGGAGTGGTCCACCGGAACCGCGAACCCTTGCGGAGAGGTCCGGGGTCGAGACGCCGGGCGGTGAGAACGGGAGGCTGCCAGGTCGGCCAGCGTTCCACGTCGGTCTGCAGCCTGAAGACGGTGCTCAGCGGCGCCTTGATCAGGATGTCGGCCCGGTAGCGGATGCGCGCGGCGGGGTCGACGCCCTCCCCGCGGCACCGGTCCCGGTCGCCGTGGTGGGCGGCCTCGGCGGCCGGGACCGTCAGGACGCCGGCGACGGCGGCGGCCGAAAGCGTGAGCGCGGTGGCTCGCATACGGATTCGGGGCCGGATGGTCCGCTTCGGCGAGGGAGGGGACTGCTGAACGGGCGGGAGCGACGGGTCGTTGCTGGACATGATGTGCCTTTCGTTCCGGGGGGACGGGCGCAAGGGCGCCCAAAGGGGTGGCGCAGGTGATGCCGTGCGCTACGGCGTCAGCACGACCTTCCCGGCGACGGTCCCGGACTCGGCCAGCCGCAGGGCGTCGGCGACCTGGTCGAGCGGCATCCGGGCGGCGATCCTGGGAGTGATGTCACCGCGCTGGAGGGCCGCGAAGACCTCGGCGAGGTCGGTGCGCAGCCGGGCCCGGAACCGGTCCTTGGCCAGGGCCCGCCCGGCCCAGACGTTGAAGAAGTAGGCGCGGCGCCGGTTGGGCAGGGCGTTCCACAGCCAGACGCGCCCCAGCAGCTTGAGGACGGGCCACTGCTTGCCGCCCTCGTCGTCGCGGGTGGAGGCGCTGCCGTAGGAGACGAGCGTGCCGCCGGGTGCCAGCAGCCGCCAGGAGTCGAGGATGCCGCGGCCGCCGACGTGGTCGAAGACGGCGTCCACCCCACCGGGGGCGAGTTCGCGGACCCGCGCGGCGACGTCGCCGGCGCGGTAGTCGATGGGGACGACGCCCTGGTCACGCAGGGCGTCGTGGTGGCGGACGGAGGCCGTGCCGATGACCTTCACGCCCGCCGCGCGGGCGAGCTGGACCAGGACCGAGCCGACACCGCCGTTGGCGCCGTGCACCAGGACGGTCTGCCCGGCGCGGACGCGCGCCTTGCGGTGCAGCATCTGCCAGGCCGTGATGCCGTTGACGACCAGGGTCTCGGCCTCCGCCGCACCGACGCCCTCGGGGACCGGCACCACGTCCGCGGCGTCGACGACCACGTGGGTGGCCCAGCCGCCGACCTTGACCAGCGCGGCGACCCGGGCGCCGGCGAGGTGCGGTTCGACGCCCTCGCCGGTGGCCAGCACCGTGCCGACCAGGTCGTAGCCGGGCACGAAGGGGAAGGCCGGCTGGTCGTAGTAGCGGCCGCGGCGCATCTGCTGCTCGGCGAAGGAGACGCCGGTCGCCTCCATCCGGATCACGACCTGTCCCGGTCCCGCGGCTGGGACCTTTCCGTGCCGGAGCTGCAGCCCTTCCGGCTCGACCTTGCCCGGCAGGACGACCTCGAGGAGTCCTTCGGTGTTCATGTTCGACCTCCGCTGTGCCGACTTGGGTTACGCGGGTTCGCGTTCGTTAGAAGTTATAACTCATCGCTTGAGAGAGTGTCAATAACGTTCGCTATAGCCTCTAACAGTTCTGGCCGGGAGGTCCGCGCAGGGAGGCGGCCGACGATCTCCTGGGCCGTGGCGACGACAGGAGAGGGCCCGCTTCGCGCGCTCGGCCGCAGAACGCGCAGCAGCCCTTGACGCATCTGCATCAAGGGCTGCGCACCCGGCATCGCGGCCGGTCGGTCACACTCTCGTTCTGTACGGTGCGCTTCGTCAGCGCCGTCGAGTTCGGAGGACGGTCGCGATCAGCGCGATGGACGCGGCGACGATCAGACCGGCGAACACCGGGTGCATGTCCTTGGACAGGCTCGGCGCACCGTCGGGCCGCGCCACCCATATCGCGAGCGGGACCGCGTACACGACGGCGAGGATCGTCGCCGCACGGCGGACCGCTCGGTCGCGGGTGCGGCGGAGCGCGCCGATCAGGGCGATCGCGACCGGAACGATCGCCAGCATGGCGAACTGGCCGACGATCATGATGGGGACCGCCCAGGAGGACACGGTCACCGAGCGCGGGAGGCGCCGGCCCGTGCGGGCGAGTGAAGCGGACGTTGCCATGCCGTTCCCTTCGTCCGGCCCCTCGCTCGACAGGGTGCGGACACGGAATCCCTTGTTGAGCTAGACGGCAATGCAATAGTTAGAGCTTGTAACTACATGCGCGGGAAGTCAAGCAGGTTCGTGATACCTTCTAACTAAACTTCTCGGCTGTAGCCGAACGGGGAAGGCGGCAGGGGATGGCGAAGACCGGCACCGGGGCCCCGCGCGAGCGCTACCGCGCTCAGGTGCGCGCGGAGATCAAGGAACTGGCGTGGGAGCAGATCGCCACGGCGGGGGCGTCCGCGCTGTCCCTCAACGCGATCGCCAAGCAGATGGGCATGAGCGGACCCGCCCTCTACCGCTACTACGCCAGCCGCGACGAACTGATCACCGAGCTGGTCACCGACGCGTACCGGAGCCTCGCCGACGTCCTCCGCTCGGCCGCCGACGCGGGCGCCGACCTGGCCGCACTGGCGCACGCCCTGCGCGACTGGGCGCTGCAGGCCCCCCAGCGGTACTTCCTCATCTACGGCACACCCGTCCCCGGCTACCACGCGCCCGACGACACCACGGCCATCTCATCGGAGATCATGGCGATCCTGCTCGACGCCTGCGCCGCGCTGCCCTCGGGCGGCCCTGCGACGCCGCTCGACGCGCACCTGGCGGACCACCGCGACTGGGCCGGCGACCACCCGGCCCCGCCTGCGGCCCTGCGCCGGGCCTTGGGGTTCTGGACGCGGCTGCACGGCGTACTGTCCCTGGAGCTCGCGGGCCATTTCACCGGCATGGGAATCGATCCCGCCCAACTCTTCACAGCCGAGCTCGACGACCTGATGGCGAACTGAGCGGGACGACGGCATCACACCCGCCGATACCGGCCGGGGCCTGCTCCACGCTCATCGCGGACTACGCCAAGCCGCCGCGCCGTTCAACCTGTCCGGTGCCCGGTCGCACGCCGGTCGCCACGTCCCGTCCGGCGGCCACGACCCCCCGTTCGCGATCAGCGTGACGGGCGATCGTGCGTGGCCGGGGCCTTCTCACCGGCCTCGACCGCGATCGGCACGGTGTTCCGCGCCGGCGGAAAGGCGCAGGCGGCGTAAGGCGTGAACGCGCACGGCGGGTTGATCGAACGGTTGAAGTCGAGCACCACCTCGAAGACCCCGGGAGGCGGAACCGGAGGAAAGATCACCCGCGCCGCGCCGTAGGTGCTCAGCCCGCTGGTCAGGTCCCGGAAGGCGACGTTCAGGAATCCCGGCGGGCCGCTGCTGTAGGGCTCCAGGGAGCATTCGACACCCTCAAGGGTGAAGCGGAGGATCCCGTGAACGGGGACCTCCTGAGAGTTTCCGGTCGCGGTGCCGACCGCCTCCCATCGGGGACGTTCGTATCTCTGATAGCGGGCCGTGGTGATCCAGCGCGGGTCCGGTGGAAACGCAGGACACTCGGCGCCGTACACGGCGGCGAGTTCGGCGACGCGGTCGCGGCGCCAGGCATCCCAATCGGCGTAAAGGCTCTCGGTCATGAACCTAATATGAGCAGGTGACTTTCCCAGGGGAAGTACGTACCTTGAAGTTAGCTCAGTACCCAGCGGTCGGCTTCCAGGCCGGCCGACGGAGGGCGTCATGAACGGTGATGCGTATCACGCGGACTGTCCGGGCAGGGCGGTCCTCGACCACGTGACCAGCCGGTGGGCCGTTCTGGCCCTGGGCGCGATGAGCGAGGGCTCGCTGCGGTTCTTCGAACTCAGGAACCGCATCGAAGGCATCAGCGACAAGATGCTCTCCCAGACGTTACGGACGTTGCAGCGGGACGGCCTGGTCGAGCGGACCGTGGTCCCGGCGACGCCGCCGGAGGTCAGCTATGCCCTGAGCCCGCTCGGGAGCGCCCTGGCCGAACCCCTGCTGGTGCTGCTCGACAGCATCCGGACCAACACCGCCGATATCGTCCTGGCGCAGCGCCGCTACGACGGAGCCTCCGGCCGGAGTTGAACGCGCTGCCGCCGCCGGTGACTCGCAACAACCGCTGCGGGTGCGTCACTTCAAGGGGTCGTGGCGCCATTTCGTGTGCTTCACGTCGCCGTCGGGGCGGTGGACGTAGCCGATGACCTTCCATATGTGCTCGTAGTCCCCGTCGTTCAGTCCGTCGTGTTCGTGGCTTCGCGGGCTGCTTCCTGAGCTCCTTCGCAATCGCAGGCTCCATCGTGGCCAGGCTCGCGTCGGCAAAAGAACCAGTAGGGCAGACCCGTCAGGTTGGGCGGATGGAAGCGCCGGTCACAGTAGGTTTCACTCCAGTGGTCAGTGCCTCGCTTCGCCATCAGGAACACTCGTTCATGCTGAGATGAGTGCGGGAAAGCGGCTGATGTCTATGCCGCAAAAGGGGTCCGGCGACCTTCTGCTCCTCGAGTGCGCACCATCGCGGCCAAGATGGTGACCGCGTAACTGGTCCGGGCACCGGATTGGCGTGTAGGTGCGGCCCCAGTGCCGCCAAGCACTGTGCATCTGCCGCCACATGCCCTAATGACTTCCGAGGAGCCCCGCACAAGGCCCCTGGCTCCGGTTGACGCCTACACATTCCCTGGAGTCCGACTCCCAGTGACAGGCCGAGCGGGACCGGGGTCTTCGGCGGGTGGCGATCGGTGAGCACCGGGTGAACGCCTGTGACGATAACGGGCCTGGAGCCCTCGGCTCAGGCAGAGCGGCCCGGCGTTCACCGATCGCCACCCGCCAGACCAGTGACCCGACCAAGATCGTGGTGTGAGCCGGCCGCAGGGAGCACCGCTCGTGATTCCAGGGCCGTCGAGCCCTCGTGTAGAGCGCGGCCCTGCGGTGGGCTGGGGCCGCGAACTGCTGATCGGATGTCGAGCCGTCGAGCTCTCTCATCAGGGCGTGGCGTGTCCCCGCGCGGCTTGCAGAGTTGCACCCAACTTCCCTCGCAAAGGAGCGCAGACGTTGAAGGTGACCTGTGGGATCGACTGGGCGGAGAAGCATCACGACGTCGCCCTGGTCGACGCTGACGGCACCCTGCCGGCCCGGAAACGCATCGGCAACGACGCCCAAGGCCGGCAGGCGCTCGTGGAGCCGCTGGCCGAGCACGGCGACGGCCCGGACCAGCAGATCCCGGTGGCGATCGAGACCAACCGCGGTCTGCTGGTCGCCTGTCTGCGTGCCACCGGCCGCAAGGTCTACGCCATCAACCCGCTGTCGGTCGCCCGCTACCGCGAACGCCACACCGTGGCCCGCGCCAAAAGCGACCACGCCGACGCCATGACCTTGGCCAACATCCTGCGCGTCGATGCCGCCCAGCATCGACCGCTGCCCGCCGACTCCGAACTCGTCCGGTCCATCGCGGTCCTGGCGCGCCCAGCAGGACGCGGTCTGGAGCCGCCAGCAGCCGGCCAACCAGATGCGTTCCCTGCTGGGTGAGCACTTCCCGGCCGCGCTCCGACGCCTTCCAGGTCAAGGGCGTCGGCTTGACGCATCCCGAGGCCCGCGCCGTCCTGCGGATCGCGCCGACGCCCGCCGAAGCCCGCAGGCTCACCAAGGTCCGGCTTCGGTCCGCCTTCGCCGCGCGGGCCGCCAGCGTTACCTGGACACCCGGACCAACGAACTGCACGAGGCGCTGCGCACCGAGTACATGCGGCAGCTCCCGCTCGTTGAGGCCGCGTTCGGCCGCCAGGTCCAAGCGCTGCTTCTCCAGCTCGACGCCGCGTGCCCAGGCCGCCGACGACCTCGCTGAGGCCGCCGGCGAAGCCTTCCGGCAACATCCCGACTACGAGATCATCACCGGCTTCCCCGGGCCGGCGGACATGACCGGCGCCCGCCTCCTGGGCGAGATCGGCGACGACCGCACCCGCTTCTCCGATGCCCGAGCGCTGAAGGCATACGCCGGCTCCGCGCCGATCACCCGGGCCTCCGGCCGAAGTCTGGTCGTCCCCCACCGCAAGGTGAAGAACCAACGTCTGGCCGCCGTCGGCTACGTCCGGGCGTTCGCCGCGCTGCGCAACACCTTCAACCGGATGCTCGGCTGCCTGTTCCACTGTCTCCAGACCGGCCAGCTCTACGATGAGAAGTCCGCATTCGGAACCCGTCTCGCAGCGGCCGCTCGGGCCGCGAGGAGGATCGGTACAGGATGTAGCGATATGGCCTGTGACCTGCGGTGATGCCAAGGTGATCGGCTCAGTGTCCGCCGCCGTCAGCTGAAGTCGTCCACGTGGTCGGCCACCCACTCCCGGTAGGTGCGGCCCGGCCGCCCGGTGATCTGCTCGACGGCCGGCGAGACCGTCTCCGGCCGGGTCACCATCGCCCCGTGCGCAGCCACGATGCTCTGCGCGAGCTCCGGCGGCAGCCCTTCGGCCACGTACTCCGCCACCACCTCCGCCTCGGGGAGCTCCTCGAACTCCACCCTCCGGCCCAGCACTTCGCCGATCACACGGACCTGCTCGGCCTGCGTGAGCGCCTGCGGCCCGGTCAGATGCGGCGTGGCGCCCACCAGTTCATCGGTGGTCAGTGCCCGCACCGCGACGGCCGCGATGTCGGCCTCGTGGACCAGCGAACGGGTGGCCCGGCCATGCGCCCCACGCACCACGCTCCCGCCGCGGACCTGCTCAGCCCACTCCAGCGTGTTCCCGGCCAACCCACCGGAGCGAAGCAACGTCCACTCCAGACCCGACTTCCGAATCATTCGCTCGATGGCGGTGTGAAGGCCCAAGATCCCAGGCTCCGGCTCGACGGAGTCGTCGTCGGGAACACCGAACGCCGACAGATACACGATCCTGCGGACGTGCTTCTCCGCGGCCGCGACCACGTCGTAGGCCCGCTCCGCGGTCACCAGCGGCCACATCAGGAACACCGCGTCCACGCCCTCGGCCGCCCGCTGGACCGACGCCGCGTCCGTGAGATCGCCACGCACCAACTCCACCTCCGCCGGCAGCGCGGCCGCCTGCGGGTCACGCACCAGGGCCCGAACCTCAACCCCTGCCTCCAGCAACTGCACGACGACCTGCTGACCGACCTTGCCGGTGGCCCCGGTAACCAGAATCATGATGATCTCCTCACTTGCCTTGATCGCCCTTCAGATGGAGACGCTACGGACAACCGCCTGGTCCGGGCATCTGTCACCTGACTGGCGCCGGTGACTGGCACGGCACCGGCCCGCCCCACGCATCCGGCGTGCGGGGCGGGCCGCTGAGGAGACTGGGTGGGCGCTGGCGGCTGGTGGCCTTGGCCGGTGTGGGGATGGGGGCGTGGTCACTGGGGAGTTGGAGGTCCCGGGAGGCGCCGTGCGGCGTCTCCGGGACCAGGGGCTTGTCTTGGGCGTGTCCTTGGGTGCCCGCTGGGGGCTTAATTGCCGCAGTGGCACTGGAAGCCGTCCTCCAGGCCACCGATGCTGAAGCCAGCGTTGACGCATTCAGCGATGCACACCATCACGGTCACGTCCGGCCCGGGGGTGCGAAGGGCGGCGACGGCGGTGGTGATCATTTTGGTGAACATCGTTCCTCCTGTGTGGGCTGGGTCCAGGGGCCCTGGTGGCGGTGCCGACCAGAGGGCGGCCGACCGGACGATGGCCGGTGCGACGGCGGGGCCTCGCGCGACAGCCGTCGGGCCGGGCGGGAGGCCCCGGGGCGCTCCGGGGTGTCGCCGTGCGCAGGGATCGGGCCGCACGGCGGCCGGTGACTGGTGGCGGACGGTCGCCGCCGGTGCCGGTGTGGGTGCGATGCCGACACCGGCGAAGCCGATTGGGGCCGGCCGTGACCGGGCGGGCCGCCAGCGCCTTTTTCGGAAGGCGCCTATCTGATTTTGAGATGACTTCTAGGTGTAAGCCCAGGTCACGGAGAAAACCAGTGCATCAAATTCACATGTCGGCAAAGGATCTACCCTCGGTCACACTCATCTCGCCGGCGCCCTGAAGTGCCCACCTGCCGACCGGCCGCCCCTGCCCCACCCGCACGCCCAGGGACCACCACCCCCGGCCGGGGCGACGCCGCCGGGCCATGCGCGAGGGCCGCGCCGGGCTGAACACGGCGGTTGTCCATGTCTTCGTCTACCTCCCCGCGCGCCTGCACGTTGAGGTCGGCGCGTGGACGAAGACGAAGACGAACGCGCCACGGGCCGCGACCGGCGCCTGGGGGCGGAACGTCACAGCGCAGCGGCGGCCCGCGTCGAGTCGGCCGTCACGCTCTGCTTGTTTGCGGCCGACGCCGCATCGGTTACCGGCACCCCAAGACGTGTCGCCTCGCTTGGGATAAGAGAGTTGTCCCCGGAGGCATCAGGGCCGGCGGCTCCCGCCGATATCCGGTCCGATCCTCCTCGCGGGCCGCTTGACGCCTTAGCAAGATCGGATGTCGGTCACCTGAACGGACACGGGGCCAAGTCGGAACGTGGCCGGTCCGTTAGGCGCGGCCGACCACGGACCCATCTGCCGATAAGTGAGCGATTCGGGGTTCCTCGAAGCCAGGCGTGGACGTGATTCGTGTGGTGGCGTCGTTGTCTGCGCCGGTCGACCACACGTCCCCACGCCGCCAAGGGGAGCGAGTGAGCACCGACCGCTCGTTCCATCGGCACCCATGCCCGGCACCGCACGTGACCAGGCTCGGTACGCGCGCTCAGGGCGAGCCCTCGCCAACTCCCTCGGGGCCTACTCTGCGTCCCGGGTCGCGGTCGGTTCCGCAGATCCCGTGTCGGCACTCTCGTCCTGGGCCGCCTCGATGGAGGCGTGGCGCCGCCGTCGCAGCTCGTCGCGCTCGATGTCCGGGATCATCATCGACTCGGCGAGCACGGCGGCGAGCGCGTCCACTTGGGCGTTGTCGACGTCAGGGCGGAAGAGCCACCGGATGCTCTCGTCGCGCGTGATGAGGTCGATCGCCGAGCGTGCGCCCTTGTCCTGCGCGGTCGCCGCCCGGACGTATCGCACCTGGTCGAGCGGGATGTCCTGCCGGATCTCACCCTGTTCGAGGAAGGCGTTCGCCTTGGCCGTCAGGATGCGGCGGTCCGTGACGGCGATCAGCGTCCTCGCCGCGGTCCTGTCCATCGCCGCCGCCAGCTTCTCCTTCGCGCCGCTGAGGATCGCGGAGATCGGACCGAGGGCGTCGAGCTGGTCGGGAGAACCGAGGACGCGCAGGGTCTCGCCGTCTTCCAGGAACCACCGCAGGATACGAAGGTACGGCTCGAGGTCCAGCGATTCGGGTGCGCAGACGACGTCCGGGGCCCCGAGCGGAGGAGCCGGCGGATGGAGGGCATCGGCAAGGGGCTCGATCGCCTCCAGAAGGCGGGCGGAGGTCTGGCGGGCCGCCTTCGCGTCCCTCCGCTTCCCCATCAGCGCCTGGGTCCGGGTGTCGCGTCCGGGGAGCTCGGCGATGATTCGCAGCTCCCGCGTGAGCGAGTCGACGAGCTTCGTCGTCTCTGCGAGAGCGGAGTCGAGCTCCGTACGGGTGTCGCGTGCGATGACGTCGGCGAGCCGTGCCTCGTCGGCGTCTTCACGGCCGGCGATTCTCGCCTTCGCGGCGCGGAGCGCCTGATACCCGGTCCATGCTTTGGCGGAGGACAGGAGGGCGTTGGCGTCGAAGAGGATCGCTTCGGCGTTGGTCTGCAGGTACTCGCGGCGATGCCGTGAGTCGGGCCGGTCGATCTCCCCGACGTGGTCGCGGACGTTCTGCTGGTACAGGTGGAGCTGCGTGCGCAGCGACGCTTCACTGCCCGCGACGTTCTCCCACAATGAGGTCGGGATCGATTCGACCTCTCGGACCTGGGCGATCGCGCGGTCGATGGTGGCGACGAGCCCGGTCAGTTCGGACCACTGACCCTTGCGTATGGTCGCGAGCACCTGGCTTGTCAGCGCGATGTTGGTCCTCACGAGGCCCGTGACCTCGTTCAGCTGCATCTGAAGGGCGACCATGGCCAGCGCCGGCCCGATGGCGGCCGCGGTCTGCGCCGCGCTCACCGCGGTCACGGGGATGAAGCGGGCCTGAGCGAGGCCACCGGGGAGGAGCACCGTTCCGAGGTTGGCACCGTCCTTGACGGCGAGCGTTCCCCCGGCCTTCAGCAGGGCCTGCGTCGCGTCGCTGATCCTGTAGAGCCCCTGCACGCTGGCGAACGCGTTCCCGAGGTTGCCCGCCACGGTCGCCGTGTTCCCGATCGAGGCGAGGACCGCCGCGATCTGCTCGCGGTCGGCGGTCGGCACGAGACCGAGGTCGATCAGATCAGGCTTGAGTTCCACCGGGACCTCACCGAAGACGACGGCGATCCCTGGGAGCACTTCCGCCAGAACCGTCGTTGCGTCGTTGTCTGGGGCGGGTGCCGGATCCTCTGTGGCAGGCGGGACGACGGTATTGCTCTGGCCGTTCTCCTCAGGCTCGGTGTTCTCCATCGAGTCCGAAGGGTTCTCCATGCGATTTCCTCCCTGCGAGGGCGCGCAACGGCCAGACGTCCCCGGCGTTCGCCGCCGAAGTCTACGGGTCGATCCCCTGCAAAACAGCGGTAATCGGTGTCCCACCCCGGCGCTCCATCAACGCCAGGGCTCACCTGCGCCACGAGGAGACGCACGATGCCCACTCGCAGCCGCCGGCTGGCATCTCCTCTGCCCTTGCAAACACCCCGGTCAGGTCATTCAGCATTGCCGAGAGCGTCGCGGGCCTTCTCCCGGAACTCCGTGATCGCCTTGTAGAGACGGCGTTCCCGCTCGTCGGCCACGGCGATGTCGGCGGCCTTCCGGGTGGTGTCCGCGGGATGGGCGCTCTTCACCATCCGCCGCATGACCTCGGAGGGTGGGGGTCTCCAGCCGGTCGGGATGGGACATCCTCGTCGACACCATGGAGGCGGGGACATCGAGCATGGCAGTGAGGGGAGGCAGCAGCCTCATGAGTCATGCGCGAGCGCACCTGTTGTCCGAGATACTTAAGGCGCGCCCGCCATGTGTCCTTAATTGAGCGCTCGGGCCCTTGAGCAGCTTTCGCAACCCTCTGAATCCCGGTCACCCTGTAGTTGAAATAACAATAGTGATACGTCTTGCCTTGCGGCAAGCGATTTCCGACAGCGGGGGGCCGGCGTTGTCCCAGGTGGCTCCTTCGTTCAGGCGACAGCGCCTTGACGGTTCGCGAGTGATCAATTTGAGTGGGATGGCTCCTACTCTCGTGCGTCATCGAAGTCAGCCTTCTGCGGAGCGATACTCCCACACCGCCAGGGAACACGGCTCTTGCTCGCGTGACACTTCACCTGACGGCGACTTCACCGCTTTCCGTGACCGGACGCAGGTCACGGGGCTGGTGGCCGGCGGCAGCGGGAAAGAGACGATCCAGGCGGAGAAATGAGGGCGTGATGGTGACGAGCGCAGACTCCGACTGGCCGGATGCGGCAATAAGGTCAGTGAACTTTTCGGCGGTTAACATCAGCGTGTCCCGTCACCGAGAGCGCCTTGAAAGAAGGCGCGTGGCGGGGCGAGGAGGGCGCCATGATGGCGTACACCAGCCCTAAGGTCATGGTCCTCGGCAGGATCGAAGAGCTGACCGCCAAGGGCAGCATCCTGCTGAGCGACAACCCGACGCACCGGACGCTCGTCCTGTGATCTCCCCGCCCCTCCCGGGCGTCGCCCGGGAGGGGCTCCCGGCAAAACGCGCAAGGGTTTTCCCGTCGGAAAGGGAACTCATGCCCGAGAATTCCGTGCTGGTCGGGGATTACCTCGGCTGCTACGGCAGGATGGATTTCGACGCGCCCGAAGCGCAGATCTCCTACACGTGCCTTCCCTATCCCCGACGTCCGCAGGTGGGACGTACGCCGTGCCTGGCGGTGCAGTGGTTGCGCCCGGATCCGGTCGCCGCGGCGCCGCCCGTTCCGGGGCCGCAGGAGCGCCTACTGCTGACCGGGGTCGTGAACGGTCCGGTGTCGGCCGCCTGGGCCCGGCGGATCACGGCCGCGCTCAAGGAGGGCCGGTACGCCGACCTGGCCGAGGTGCCGGGGCGGCTGTCGGGCTGCCTGGTGACCCCGCGGAAGGTCTTCCTGTTCCGCAGCGCCGCCGCGCCCGAGGCGCTGCTGTACCGCAGGGACGGTGCGGTGCTGCGCTGGTCGACCGATCCGGCCGACCTGTTCGACGGCGGCGTCGGGGACCTGGATCGTGAGGCGCTCTGGCGCGCCTGCCGCGGCGACGACGTCCTGGTCCATCCCGGCCTGACGCCGGTCCTGCCCGGTGAGCTGGTGGTCGTGGACGCCGCCGGGACCACCCGCGTCGCCTACGATCCGATCGTCCCTCTGGACGTCCCGCCCCGCACGTCGCTGGCCGAGTACGCGGAGCTGGCCTACGGGCTGATCGTGGAGGCGGTGCGCCCGTACGCGGGGTGCGGCCGGGTGGGCATCCTGCTCAGCGGCGGCCTGGACTCCTCCACCGTGCTCGCGGCGCTCACCGACGTCGGGGCCGACGTGGTCGCCTACCACATGGCCACCGACGATCCCCTGGCCGACGAGTCGGCCTACGCCAAGGCGGTGTGCGAGTGCTTCGACGTGCCGTTCGTCCCGGTGCAGACCGAACTGGGCGATGGCTACCTGTCGCAGGAGTGGACGTTCCCGCATCCGTTCGTCGGCTACGCCTTCCGCTGGGTGCAGCAGTTGTCGGAACGCGTCGGGCAGGACGGGATCACGTTCCTGACGTGGGGCTCGGACGGTGACGTGGTGTTCGGTCCCCTGCGGTACGGGCTGCACGACGTGCTGTTCGGCGACCTTCGGCCCGCGGAGAAGGCGGCGTTGTGCAGGGGGCTGGTGTCCTCCCGCTGGGAGCTGCCGCGCGTCCTGCGCAGCGTCCGGCGGTCGTCGTCGCTGCTGGAGGACTACCTTCCGGTCGGTGAGAACGCCCGGTCCGTCGACTTCCTGGTCCCGCTGCCGGGCGTCCCCGACGACGGCTTCGTCGAGGAGTACTCGCCCAAGGACCACACCATGGACCTCACCTGCTGGTGGCCGCGCGGCGTGCACCGCTGTTCGCCGCTGGGCGACAAGCAGGTCCGCCGGCTGACGGCGCGGATGCCCAACGCCTACCGGCTGCTGCCCCACCAGGGACGGATGATCAGCAAGCCCGTCCTGCGGCTGATCCTGTCCGGGCGCGTGCCCGAACAGGTGTGGCGCAGGTACGGGCGGCTCTGGCAGGACTCCCCGCACAAGCGTTACGCCATGACCCACCCGGGGGTGTTCGCCGGACTGCTCGGCGGACCCGACTCCCGGCTCGCCGCGGCCGGGATCGTGGATCCGGCCCGGCTCACCGACGTCCTGCGCGAACCGGCCGCGCTGCGCAGGCACAGCGAAACGCTGATCTGCTCGGCGATGACCGAGCTGTTCCTGCGCGGTCTCGATCGGGTCGCGCCGGAGGGACGGCCGGCGAAGGGAGATCACGATGTCCGTGCTGCGCTTGGCTGAGCACGCCGTCTTCGACGACACCGACGGCGCCGGGGTCGTCCTCGACAATCGCAAGGGCGTCTATCTGAGCCTCAACGGCGTGGCCACCGTCATGCTGCGGGCGGCGCTGCGGTTCGACACCACCGACCAGGTGGTCGACCACCTGAAGCGGCACATCGACGCCGACGCGGACACCCTCCGTCAAGGGCTGGACGAGCTGGTCGAGCAGCTGATCGAGCACGGGCTGCTGGCTCCGGTGCGGCAGGGGCGGCCGGGATGAGGGGCGCGGGCGCCACGGCAGTGGACTGGGAGATGTTCCTGTGCGACCTCGATCCCGCCACCGAGCCGCCGCGCCTGCCGGTCTCCCTGCGCGTCTACGCGGCGGGCCGGACCGCCCAGGCGTTGTGGACCTATCGCCGACGCGGCTGGCCCACGGCACGGGAGAGGCTGAGTCGGCTGCGTCCCGGCCCTGGCTCGGCCGTGTGCGCGGGGCTGGCGCCCGCCACGGCGCTGCGCCTCGCCCGCCGGGAGATCTTCCACTGCCAGCTGGTCGCCCGGGTGCTGATGCCCAGCGCGCTCTGTCTGCCCAGGTCCTTCGCCCTGGCCGCCCACCTGCGCGCCCTCGGGCTGCCCGCCCAGGTGACCCTCGCCCGCGCCCGCACCAACGCCGTGCCGCTGAACACCTTCCACTCGTGGACGGAGTTGTACGGCGTGGTCGTCAACGACAACCCCGACGTCCAGCTCGGCTACAGCGTTCTGCAGCGCTTCCCGGCCGGCGGTCCAAGGTGATCGGCGCACGATGACGACCCACGGCCCCGGCGGCGGCCCGATCGGGGTGCTGCGGCTGGTGCGGGACCATCGGAGGTGGATCGCCACCGGCGTCCTGTTGACGTTGGCGGCCTCGGCCCTTGGCATGGCGCAGCCGCTGGTGGCCGCGCACGTGATCGAGGGCGCGGCCGCCGGCGCGGCCCCCTGGCCGGCAACGGTGCTCCTGGCGGCGCTGTTCGCCGGGGGCGTCGTCCTACAGGTCGTGGTCAGGTACGTGCTGGGCCGCACGGGCGAGGGAGCGGTGTTCGGGGTCCGGGTTCGGCTCGCCGACCATCTGCTGAGGCTGCCGATCCCGTCCTACGACCGGTTCCGGACCGGTGACCTGATCGCCCGCGTCGGCAACGACAGCGCCGCGCTGCAGCGGATCGTCGCCGAGGGATGCACCGACGCGGTCACCGGGACGGCCGGGTTGGCCGCCGCCGTGGGACTGATGTTCTGGCTGGACCCGGTGCTGTCGGCACTGGCCATGGGGCTGACCGCGGCCGGAACGCTCCTGCTGCTGCCGTTGCTGACCCGGATGCGGGCGGTGTCGGCGCGCCTCCAGGACGCGACCGGTGAGCTGACCGCCGACATGGAGCGCGCTCTCGGCGCCATTCGTACCGTGCGGGCGGGGCAGGCCGAGCAGCGGGAGAGCCGGCGGCTCGCCGACCGCTCCGAGGAGGTGTACGCCGCGGGCGTCCGGATGGTGCGGCTGAACGCCCTGGCCGGACCGGCCACCCAGCTGGCGGTGCACGGATCGTTCCTGGTCGTCCTGCTCGTCGGCGGCGTCCGCGCGACCACCGGGGCGGGCTCGGTCGCCGACCTGGTCGCGTTCCTGCTGTACATGCTCTACCTGACCGGGCCGATCGGCTCCCTCTTCGAAGCCGTCAGCGTGCTGCAGCAGGGCAGCGGCGCGCTGCGCCGCATCAACGAGATCCTGGCCCTGCCCGCCGAGACCGGCCTCGCCCAGCCTGGCGGACCGGCTCCGGACCGCGCTCGCGAAGGCGCCGCCGTCCTTGAGTTCCGCGATGTGTGGTTCGGCTACCGGCCCGACCGTCCGGTGCTGCGAGGCGTCTCCCTCCGCGTTCCCCCGCGCGGCCACCTGGCCCTGGTCGGTCCGTCCGGCGCCGGCAAGTCCACCGTCCTCGCCCTGGCCGAACGCTTCTACGATCCCGACCGCGGCCAGGTCCTGTTCGCCGGACACGACGTTCGCGCCCTGGCGCGCGGCCACCACCGGGCCGCCATCGGGCTGGTCGAGCAGAACGCTCCGGTGCTGTACGGCACTCTGCGGGACAATCTCGGCTACACCGCGCCCGACGCCTCCGACGAGGAGCTGGACCGGGTGATCGAGCTGGCCAACCTGGCCGGACTGGTCGCCCGGTTGCCCGACGGCCTCGACACCGACGTCGGCGAGCACGGCCGCAAACTCTCCGGTGGCGAACGCCAGCGCATCGCACTGGCCCGCAGCCTGCTCCACCGGCCGCGGTTGCTGCTGCTCGACGAGCCCACCGCCCACCTCGACCCGGCCAACGAGGCCGCCTTCCACACCGCCGTCCAGCGCGTGTCGGCCGCCTGCGCCCTGCTGGTCGTCACCCACCGGTTCGCCACGGCCCGCGCGGCCGACCACACCCTGGTCCTGGACCGGGGCGTCATCGTCGCCGCCGGGAGTCACGAGGAGCTGCAGGAGAGCAGTCCCTACTACCGCCATCTGTCCCTCACCCGGGACCGCTCCGGCCACCGCGCGTGAGACCGGCCGCGAGGCCGGGGCTGATCAGCTGAACTAAGTTTGGAGCTTCAGCAGCTCAGGGCGATAGGGCCGGTAGCTGAGTACTTCGCGGAGTTGCAGGCCAGCGGACAAGCCGAATCGATCGCACTGGCGTCACCGGGGCCGCCGGCTTCTGCCAGAGGCCGACTTGCCCGGTCAGGGTGTCGGGACAGTGAATCCGGTGACCGGAAAGACGCGGCCTGGCCGCAAGTACTCCCCAGCGGCCAGGGCGCACGCCACCGCCCACCACAACGTGATGGAGAAGTTCCACAACGACCGCTTGGGCCGCTACCGGCCCGAGCAGCCCAACCAGCTTCCCCCGCGGATCCCCGACGAGCAGTTCGACGGGTTGTTCGCCGGGTTGCGGTGGCATCGGGACCGAGCCCTGTTGGCGTTCTGGGTCTCCACCGCGGCACGGGCCGAGGAACTGTTGACGGCCCCGCGCCAGCACGTAGAGACCGGTCAGCAGTTGATCGGTGTGGTCCGCAAGGGCAGCGCAGCGGTGCAGCATCTTCCGGCCTCACCGGATGCGTTCGTGTGGCTGCGGCTCTACCAGGAAGAACTCCTGCGTAACAACGCTCCCCAGGGGAGTAATACGTCCCTGTGGTTGACGGTGCGGCGGCGCCAGGCTCGCCGCCGACAGGCTCACCCTGTGCGCAGGAAGTCGCCGATGGCGGGGATGAGCTGCTGGTGGACGTCTTCGAGCAGGTAGTGGCCGGCGCGCGGGTAGGTGCGGGTGACGGCGGCGGGGAAGCGCTGCTGCCATTCGTGCAGCAGTGTGGTGTCCAGGACGAAGTCGCGCAGTCCCCAGGCCAGCAGTACGGGCCGGTCGTTGAACTGCTGCAGCGCGGCTGCGGTGTGGACGAAGGTGTTCCAGGCGCGGTCGCCGGGGCGCATCGGGATGTCTTGGACGAAGCGCTGGATGGGCAGCCGGTGCGCGGGCCGGTCGTAGGGCGCCACGAAAGCGGCGCGCACGTCGGCGGGCATGCGGCGCCATACCCCCAGCGGCCGCCAGGTGGCGCCGCGGGCGAACAGGTTGACCTGCTGGAACAACCGGGTGCCCAGCCGCGTCTGGCGCAGTACGTGGAACGGCACGCGCAGCAGCGGCCGCACATGCTCGCCGCGGGGGTAGGGGAAGGCTGCGGTGTTGAGCACCACCAGGCGGGCGATGCGCTCGGGGTGTCGGGCGGCCCAGGCCATGCCGATCGGGCCGCCCCAGTCGTGCATCACCAGTGTCCAGCCGTGTTCGGGGGCCCGTCCGGTGGCGATGAGGTGGTCGGTGAGGGCGTCCAGGTCGTCGACGCGCGAGTCCAGGGTGTAGGTGTAGCGGTCTTCGCCGGGCTTGTCCGACAGGCCCATGCCGATGTGGTCGGGGGCGATGCAGTGGAAGCCGGGGCGCAGCGCCGTGATCAGCCGCCGCCACAGGTAGCTCCAGGAGGGGTGCCGTGCAGCAGCAGCACCGGCTCGCCGGTGCCTTCGCTGAGGTAGTGCTGGCGCAGGCCGTTGCGGGTGAAGTAGTGCGAGGTGAAGGGGTAGTCGGGGAAGCGGGCGGTGGCGGTGTCGAGCGTTTCGGTCACAGGTCGGCCTTTGCTGTCGGTCCGGTCAGATGGGCCGCCAGGCGCTGCATGCCGGCGGCGGTGGTGACGCGCGGGGTGTAGTCCAGGTCGCGGCGGGCGGCGGAGATGTCGAACCAGTGGGAGGTGGTCGCCATGGCGACCAGGTACCGGGTCAGGGGCGGTTCGGCTCGCACGCCGGGGAGCGCACAGGCTCCTTCCAGCGCGGCGGCGGCCAGCTGTGCGACGCGGACGGGAACACGTGGAGTGACCGGTGGGGCCTGGGCCGCGTCCAGCAGGGCGTTGACCCAGGACGCCAGGGTGCAGGGCTGGTCTTGGGTGATGAAGTAGGCGCGTCCGGCCACCGGTGCGGTGGAGCTCAGGCGGTCCAGGGCCAGCAGGTGGGCTTCGGCGGCGTTGTCGATGTAGACGGTGTCGATCTGCTTGCCGGGCGTGCGGGGCAGGCGCAGCAGCCCGCGACGGGCCGCCTTGGTGAGCTTGGGCACGAACAACGCGTCGCCCGGCCCCCAGATGGTGTGGGGTCGCAGCGCCACGGTGGCCAGCCGGTCGCCGTCGGCGGCCAGCACCAACTGTTCGGCGGCGGCCTTGGTGCGCGGGTAGTGCGCCAGGAAGCGGCGGGCGTAGGGGACCGATTCGTCGACGCCTTCCAGGTCGCGGCCGTCGTGCACGACGCTGGGCGAGGAGGTGTGGACCAGGCGCGGCACTCCGGCGCGCACGCAGGCGGCCAGCACGTTGCGGGTGCCCCCGATGTTGGTGGTGTCGAAGTCGCGGGCGGGGCCCCAGGCACTGACCAGCGCCGCGCAGTGCACCACGCCCTCCTGCCCTTCGACGGCCGAGTGCACGGCCCGCGCATCGCGGATGTCGCCGAGGCGCTGCTCGACGCCCAGGGCGTCCAGGGCCGGGTAGCGGTGGCGGTTCAGGGTGCGGACCTGGTCGCCGCGGGCGGTCAGCATCCGGCAGACGGCCTGCCCCAGGAAGCCGCCGCCTCCGGTCACCAGCACCTTCATCGACGGCCTCCGTGGAGTTGGCGGGCGGCCCACCGCGCCAATGGGCCGCGGCGGATCTTGCTGTCGTGGCGGACGTCCATCGGGAAGGCGGGGTGCCACAGCACCTGCTCGATGCCGACCGTGTGGGACTGCTGGGCGGCGGCTGCGCGGATGCGGTCCAGCAGGGCGGTGCGGTCGGTGCGTGAGAGGGCCGGCTCGGGCTGCACGCACAGCACCGGGCGCTGGGCGAGCGGGAGTCCGATGCCGACCAGGGCGGTGCGGACCACGCCCGGGATCTGGTTGAAGATCGGTTCGACCTGGTCGGTGTACAGGTCGCCGCCCGTGGTGCGGACGCGTTCGCTCTTGCGGCCGACGAACCACACCCGCCCCTGGTCGTCCTGCCAGCCCAGGTCGCCCATGCGGTGCACGGCCCGGCCGCCGTCGTCGATGCGGGCCAGCGCGGTGTCCTCGGGCCGGTGCAGGTAGGGGTCGGTGACCGCCGGTCCCGCCACGGTGATCTCGCCGATGGTCCCCGGCGGGACCGGCAACCGGTCGCTCCAGCGGGTGATCGGGTCGTCGGTGACGCCGATGACCCGCACGAGGTTGCCCGACAGCGCCGTCCCCAGGCAGGTGCCGGCACCGCGGGCGGTGTCGGCGGCGGTCCGGGTGAGCAGCCGGTCATCGGCCACGCTGACCAGCAGCACCTCGGTGGCACCGTAGACCGAGTGAACCCGGGCCGTTGCGGGCAGGCAGCGGCGGATGCGTCGCAGGGTGGCGAACGGCAGCGGCGCGCCGGCCGTCAGCACGCTCTGGACGCTGTCCAGACAGATGCCGTGGGCCAGGCAATGGCGGGCCACCCGGTCCAGCAGTGCGGGCGGGGCGAACAGCGTGGTCACCGCATGCCGCCCGATGGCTTCGACGATCACCGCCGGGTCGGTGCGGGCGGGATGGCGCACCTTGAGCCGGGGCACCACCGCGGTGGCCCCGGCCGTGGGGCAGGCCATGGTGAACGGCAGGAACGTCGACAACATCGTGCTGCCGGGGTGCAGGACGCCCAAGCGGCCCAGCAGGTCGGCCTGGCCGGCCAGGTGCCGGCGCCGCAGCGGCACGCCTTTGGGAGCACCGGTGGACCCGGAGGTGAACGCCAGCAGGGCCGGGTCCTCGGCGGTCGGCGGCCGGGACGGTGAGCGCACGCCGCCGGGCCGGGTCGAGGCGCGTCCCAGCCACAGGCGGCGAGGGCCGACGGTGATGGTGGTGCGGACGCTGGCACGGCCCCAGCCCAATACCAGGCGGGCCAGGTGGGCGGCGGGAATGCCGATGAACGCCTGCGGCGCGGCCTGGTTCAGGCAGGCGGTCAACTGCCGGGGCGGCAGACCGGGGTCGACCAGCACCGGCACCGCGCGCAGCCGCAGCAGCGCCAGCACCACCGCCAGCAGCTCCCGGCCTGGTGGAACCATCACCGCGGTCGGAGTCGCCGCGCCCACACCGGCCTTGGCCAACTCGGCGGTGGTGCGTTCGGCCAACGCGTTCATCTCGGCGTAGGACACCGCCTGCGGCGCACGGCCCACGTCCAAACGGAAGGCGATGTGATCGGGCCGACGATGGGCCCATTGTTCGGCCATCGCGACAGGATCGAGCAGTTCGGCGGCCATCGCGCTCCTTCAAGACTCGGATGCTCCCGTTGGGTCACGGTCGATGCGGTGCTGAGCGTTCTTCGGCTACGCGTGTGGCGGGAGCCAAGGCCGAGCCTTTACGGGCCTGGTCGCCTACGTGGACGGCGGCGGTGCCCTGCGGAGACTGGAGGATCGCGGCAGCCTGCAGCCAGGCCGAAGATCCCTGTAATCACTCTAGGTAATCGACTGTTGATGATCCAGTAGCGTCGGTGGCGTGTACGGTCGGCGCTCAGCATCGTGGCCGACCATGTCGTCCCCGGGAGGCCGCTGACGGACACACGGGACAAAAGCCATGCCATTGCCGCGGACAAGAAGCAGAAGGCCGCCCGCCGGAGATAGAAGCCGTTCCGTGAGAGGTCGGGACCACGGCCGCTCGGACATTCGGATGGCCTCGACATCATGGGCATCAAGGGAGCATCGGCGGGTCGGCGCACCGAACGACGGTCCAGTTATTACCGTGTGTGATTAATCAGTGCTGTTGAGGTGCACCGGCCGGATCGGCGGGTGAGGTGACGGACGGGGACACGGTGCAAAGACCGGTGAGTGCAGAGTCGGTGCTGGAGGCTGTCCAGCAGACATTGAGCGAGACCTTCGAGGTGGGGCGAGATGAGGTCGCCCTCGACGCGCTGCTGAGCACGCTGCCCCGCATGGACTCGCGTCGCCTGCTGGTGATGCTGCTGGACTTCGAAGAGCGCTACGGAGTGGAGATCCCTCTGGACCAGGTGGTCAGGATGGCGACGGTCGCCGAGCTGGCCGAACTGGCCACCACGGTCATCAACGGCGGGCAAGCCGCGGCGACCCCGGCGTGACCGCGCCGGTGCACAGCCAGGTGGCGGGCGTGGCCACCTGGCTGCCGGAGCGCACGGTCACCACCGTCGAGTTGGAAGAGACCATCGCTCAGCTCAGCCTGGGCGTGCGGATCCCGCGCGGGCTGATCGAACGGGCCAGTGGGGTGCGGCGTCGCCATCTGGCCGATCCCGAGCAGATGCCCTCCGACCTGGCCGTGGCCGCCGCACGCAAACTCTTCGAGCAGACCGGGCACACCCCCGGGGACCTGGACCTGATCCTTTACGCCGGGATCAGTACCGACACCGTGGAACCCGCCGCCGCCCACGTGGTGGCGGCCAAGCTCGGAGCCGACTGTGCGGTGTTCGATGTGCGCAACGCCTGCAACGGCGTGCTGAACGCCCTGGAGATCGCCGACGCCTTCATCACCGGCGGGCACTACCGCAGGATCCTCATCACCTGCGGCGAGGTCCTAACGCCCTGGTCGTCCCGCCAGGTCACCACCGTGGAGGACTTCATTGCCGCCAGCGCCTCCCACACCGTGTCCGATGCCGGAGCGGCACTACTGGTGCAGGCAAGTCCCGTCGCGGGAATCCTGGGGCACCGGTTCGTCGCCTACTCCGCCAACTGGCAGGCGGCGGCGGTCTTCGCTGCCCGGACAGTCGCCGGGGAATACCGCCCCACTCCTTTCACCGTCGATGCCCTGCAACTGCTTGAGGCTTTCGACCGGCTCGACCTGAAAGCCCTACAGCAACCGTTGATCGAGCAGGGCCTGGACTGGGCCGACATGGCCGCGGTCTGCGTGCACCAGGCCGCGTTGCCGTATCTGTGGACCTTCTGCGACAACGTAGGCATCCCCCGGGACAAGGTGGTGGTCACCATCGCCGACCACGGCAACGTCGCCAGCGCCAGCCTGCCTCTGCAACTGGCCCAGGCGACCAGGACGGGCCGCGTCAAGGCCGGTGACCTGGTCGCGCTGGTCGGCCTGGCCGGCGGGGTGAGCGCCGGGACCATGCTGCTGCGCTGGTGACTGTCCATCCCACCAGCACAGTCCCGACGTGGCCTGTGGCAGGAGCCCGCTGGTCAGACAGCCTGAAAACTGACCCGGAGGAGACAGGTGAAGCGTTTCCGGAAAAGTTCGCTGGCCAGCACCAGGTACCGATCGTAAACGGCGGCCTTCTCCTCGCCCACCAAGGCGATCGCCTGCCGGCGATGGGCGGTGAGCCGGTCCAGCCATTCCTGGGTTGTGCGGGCGTAGTCGTCAGGATCGTTGCGCAACGCGATCGGGACGAACAAGCCCTCGGAGGCCTCCATGACCTCCGAAGACCAAGGGACTTCTGACTCCGGGAAGATCATCTCTGAGAAGAACAAATCTCTCAGCAGTTTCCGGTCGTGGATCAGCTCTCTGCCCCTGATGATCGTCTGGAGTGCCAGGCGTCCGCCCGTAGGGAGCCAGGAGCGGCAGCGTTCGAAGAACAGCCGGTACTGGGTGACGCGCTCGGTCCGCGACAGGCCGGGCCGGGCGAAGTGCTCCAGCGCCCCGATCGAGGTGATCGCGTCGTAGCGCTCATCGACGGGGTGGTCGAGCCAGCTCTCCAGCCGCACCTGACATCCCGGCAGCGCCAAGTCCTCAATCCACCGGACCTGTTCGGCGCTCAAGGTCAACCCGACCGCCTCACCCACGCCGTGGACCTGGGTGAGGCGGCGCAGCATGCTGCCCCAACCGCAACCGATGTCCAGCACCCTCTCGGCGCCCACCGCCTTGGCCTGCTCGATGTGATAGTCCAACTTGCGATGCTGGGCCGTCTCCAGCGTGTCGCCTTCGGCCCATAGGGCGCAGCTGTAGGTCAGGTCCGCATCCAGCCAGAGCGCATAAAAGTCATTCGACAGGTCGTAATGGAACTGGATGTCTTGTGCCGAGGCCCCCTT
The DNA here is from genome assembly GCA_050936435.1 of Spirillospora sp. CA-253888. GTDB lineage: Bacteria > Actinomycetota > Actinomycetes > Streptosporangiales > Streptosporangiaceae > Spirillospora. The sequence goes on along the minus strand of JBNJMT010000002.1, from coordinate 389,347 downwards.
GTAGGGCTGATGCACAGTGTTCTGGGTGGTCATGGTGCCGGTTCCTTCCGGTTGTGGCGCCTTCCGGGGCTGGCTTCCCAGTGGACGGGACGTTGTCGTCATCGGGCGGCCTGACGGGCGCGGCGCTCCTGGCGGCGGGCCTCGAACCTGGTGGCGGCCGCGTCCAAGCCCTCCAGGAATCCGGCGAGCTCCTCGCGGGCCGTCTCTCCATCGCCTGACAGATCGGTGCGGTCGAACACCTTCCACTGGCGCAGCACCGGCACCAGCACGTCGTCATGATGTAGGCGCAGGTCGTAGATGCCGGCGTTGGCGATGGCGACCGACTTGCGCAGGAAGCCGTCGATGCCGTGGCCGGGCATCTGGAAGCCCTTGACCACATCGGTGATCGCCCGCATGGCCGCGTCCGGGGCCGCCTCCAGGGCCGCGTCCAGCAGGTTGCGGTAGAAGATCATGTGGAGGTTCTCGTCGGCGGCGACCCGGGCGAGCATCTGCTCGCAGATCGGGTCGCCGGAGGCCTTGCCGGTGTTGCGGTGCGACACGCGGGTGGCCAACTCCTGGAACGTCACGTAAGCCGCGCCGTGCAGGAACGAGTCGCCGTGGTCGGCCTCGTAGCCGGTCTCCATGTGCTTCATGCGGGCCCGCTCCAGCGCGATCGGGTCCACGGCGCGGGTGACGGTGAGGTAGTCGCGGATGACGATGCCGTGCCGGTTCTCCTCGGCGGTCCACCGGTTCACCCACGCCCGCCAGGCACCGTCAAGGCTTAGCACCTCGGTGATGGCGCGGTGGTAGCCGGGCAGGTTGTCCTCGGTCAGCAGGTTGACGATCAGCGCCTGGCGGGCCTCGTCGGTCAAGCGGGAGTCGCCGGGCTCCCAGCCGTCGCCGCCCAGCGGGCCGTCGAAGTCACGGCCCTGCGCCCAGGGCACGTACTGGTGGGGGAACCACTCCTTGGCCATGCTCAGGTGCCGGTTCAGCTCCCGCTCCATCACCGGTTCCAGCTCGGTCATCAGGTGCATCGTCTGCCGGGACGACATCCGCGGGCCCCGCATCAGGAACCGGCCACGATGGCGTCGGCCGGTCGGTCATCGTGCAAGGCGGTGCGGTGGTCGGCGCGCGGGCCGACCCCGGTGTCCTGTCCGGTGTCCTGCCCGGTGTGCAGGACGCTCAGCCCGCCGGTCAGGAACAACTCCCGTGCCAGGCGGCGCTGGATCTTGCCGCTGGTGGTCCGCGGGATGCTGTTGCGCCGCACGAGCACGACCTGGCAGGACAGGCCGAACGAGCCGACCAGTTCCCGGCGGATCCGGTCGGCCAGCTCACCCAGGCTCAAGGGGGCCAGGCGGTGCGGCTGCACCTCCTGCACCAGCACCACCTGCTCGCCCTCACCGCCGGGTTCGCCCGGGTGTTCCACCTCGAACGCGGCGGCGGCGTCCGCTGCGGCATGGACCTGGCGGCCGATCTCCTCCAAATCCTGCGGGTAGAGGTTGCGGCCGTTAAAGATGATCAGGTCTTTGCGGCGTCCGGTGACATACAGTTCACCGTCCAGGACGAATCCCAGATCGCCGGTGCGCAGGAAGGGCCCTCGGCCGTCGCGCAGACGGGCGTGGAAGGTATCCCGGGTGGCCTCTGGCCGCTGCCAGTAGCCCAGCGTGACGCTGGGGCCCGACACCCAGATCTCGCCGACCTGCCCGGCCGGCACCTCGGTGCGCTCCCGGGGATCGACGATGCGCAGGTCACCGCTGACAGAGCGGCCGCTGGAGACCAGCTCCACACCGTCGTCGGCGTGGACGACGCGGTGCTGCTGCAGCGCCGCGTGGTCCACGCGCGTCACCACCGGGCCGCGGCCGCGTGTGGTGCCGGTGATCATCAACGTGCCCTCGGCCAGCCCATAAGCCGGCGCCCAGACCTCGGGCCTGAACCCGGCCGGGCCCAGCCGCCGGGTGATCCTCCGCAGCGTGGCGGGCCGGATGGGCTCGGCCCCGTTGAGGATCCACTGCAAGCACGACAGGTCCAGCCCGTCGAGCTGCTGGTCGCCGACCCTGTCGGCCAGCCAGTCGAACGCGAAGTTCGGCGCTCCGGTGAACCGGGCCCGGTAATGGCTGATCATCTGCAGCCACAGCGCCGGCCTGGCCAGGAAGGACGACGGCGAGGTGACCGCGATGTCACCACCGGCGTACAGCGGGGTCAGCCACTGGCCGACCAGTCCCATGTCGTGGAAGTGCGGCAGCCACCCGGCGTTGGTCAAAGGCGCCGTCCCCGGCGACGCGCCGACCGCGACGCCGCTGATCGCCCGGCAGTTGTCCAGCAGATTGCCGTGTGAGACCATCACGCCCCGGGGCTCACTGGTGGAACCGGAGGTGTACTGCAGATACGCCAACGTCTGCGGCCCCAGAGCCGGCATCGGCCACGCCGCGGGAACCGGCCGGGCGGCCGCGTCGCTGGCCGCGCATCCGACCCGCTCGGCCAACCCGGCCTCCCGCAACCAAGCGCGCAGTCCCTCCACGTGAGCGGCATCGGTCAGGACCAGGCCGGCGCGCGTGTCCTGGATGACCTTCTCTGCCCGGACCAACGCGCCGGCGTCCATGGACGGCAACGGCGCCGGCACCGCGACGCACCGGGCGTACAAGCATCCGACGAATGCGCTGAGGAACTCCAACCCCGGGGGATACAGCAGCAGCACCGGTCGATCGGTCAGCCGCCGGTCGTGCAGCCAGGCCCCGATGGCCTGAGCGCGCGCATCCAGTTCGCCATGGGTCAGGCGGTGAGTCTCCACCATGGTGCCCCGGCGGTGGTCGACGAAGGCCAGCCATCGCTGGTCCCCATGCCGCTGCACTTGATCGCGCAGATGATGCACATAGCTGTCCACCCCGCCCCCGTTCGTTCAGGCCAGCCGCACGGTGCGGCCAAGAAACAGCGATCAACCAGTGCACCGACCTCGGGTGCCAGCACCGCCCGACGGGTATCCCTCACGACACCCATTGAGCGATCATCTGCCTTCCGACTGCGCCGCCCTCACCGACCTCCGCAGAGAACAGCCAACTCGCCCCAGGTCTTAACCGCTCCTTGAACCTCGACGTTGCCCTGCCGATGCGCTAGTGCTCAGTCAGCGAACACCACCGCAGGTCAAGTGCACCGTCATGCGAGCACCCCAGCCTCACTTCGCCTCTCATCGAGTTTTCCACAGGAAGAGGTCGTGGACTTGAGCTGTCTCGGTGATGCCTGCATGGCAGCAACACTCCCACCGCCCGGACGCCAGAGCCTCGCGATCACACTGCTGGAATGAGCTGGTTCAGAGAAGGGTTCTCGGCGACCGATCTGCTGGTCGGGCGGTGGCGGCCTCCCGAGGATCTGCTCGTCAGCGGCGCCGGAGCCCGCGCAGACCGGGAGGGGGCTCGGAAAATGCCTCGCGGCGTTCCGGCGGGGGCGTTAGGTTCGCCGAGGTCCCCCGCCAGGACGGAGCTGGTCGTGTTGGATCTGCTGCTGGACCTGGAGACCCAGGATCCCGACGATGTGCTGACCCTGTGCCTGGTGGCGGGGCACCCGCGCGTGCGGCTGCGCGCGGTGAGCGTCACTCCCGGTTCCGATGACCAGGTAGGTCTGATCAGGCACGTGCTGGAGCGGCTGGGACATGCGCACGTGCCGGTGGGCGCGCGCGATCCGGGGACCGGCCGGCCGTATGTGTCGGGCTTCCACCGCCGGTGGCTGGGCGGCTGGCGTCCGGCCGCGCCCGACGGCACTCCGGAGGAGGTCCTGAGCGCGGCGCTGCGGTCGCATCCGGACGCGGTCGTGCTGACCGGCGGCCCTGTGGGCAACCTGCGCCGCCTGCTGGAGACGCCGGGCGTGCGGCTGGCCCGCTGGGTCGCCCAGGGCGGCTTCGCCGGGGACCGCCTGGTCGCACCCGAGCACCGGCTGGCCAAGTTCGCCGGGCGCGACAGCTGCCCGACGTTCAACTTCAACGGGGACCCGCCGGCCGCGCTGCACGCGCTGGACGCGCAGGCGCCGATCGGTCGCCGGGAACTGGTGTCCAAGAACGTCACCCACGGCGTCGCCTACGACCGCGACTTCCACGACCGCCTGGCGCCTCACCGCGACCGGACGGCCGGGCTCTCCCTCGTCCATGAGGCGATGGAGGTGTACCTGCGCCGCCGGCCGCGCGGCAAGCTCCTGCACGACCCGACGGCGGCGTGCGCGGCCATCGACCCCGCCGTCGCCACCTGGGCCGAAGTGGAGGTGTACCGGGACGCCGGGGGCTGGGGCGCCCGCCCCGCCGCCGGCACCGCCACCTTCATCACCACGGCGCTGGATCATGCCCGGCTGTTCGACGTTTTCGTGGGAGAGGAGAATCCCTCCGGCTGATCCGGAAAATCGGCGTCCATTATCGAAGGGCGCTTAACGCCATTCCCTGGGCCGGGCCGCCCTTTCCCCGGCAGAGCGGCCCGGCCGTGCTCAGGTGAGGAACAGCTTGGTGGTGTAGGAGCCGCCGGACTGGCCGAACACCTCGAACCCGGCGCTGTAGGTCGCCGTCGGCGGGCAGATGGGGTTGCTGCCCGCGTCGACCTTGGCCAGCGTGATGCCGCTGGCCGTCGCCTTGAGCTGGGTGCTGGCGCTGGAGTTGGTCACCGACATGGTGATGCTGTTGCCGGCGCCGGTGCCGCGGTAGTTGCAGACGATGTTGCCGAAGATCGTGCTGCTGGTCGAGGTGACCTGCATGTTGTTGATGCGCAGCGTCCCCGACGAGCCGGTCCAGTTCAGGTCGCCGCCGGCCCAGGGCAGGCCGACGGGGCTGGTGGTGGAGGAGCCGCCGGCGCTGTTGGTGCAGGCCGGGCCGGGGCTGTTGTAGAAGTTGTAGGCCGAGACGGTCAGGTTGGAACCGCTGGAGGTCACCGACGCGTCGATGTTGCCGCGGTTGCAGCTCGCCGTGCCGAGCGAGGTGCTGACCGAGACCGGGCTGGTCAGGACGAGCCGGATGTTGCCGCTGTAGGCCGCGCCGGCGGCGTTGTTGACGTGGATGACGGTCGGCGGGGCGGCGAGGGCGGGCGACGCCGCGACGGCGACGGCGGCCGCCGAGGCGGCCAGGACTGCGGCGACTTTGCGGGGATGTTGCATCGGCCACTCCTTCGAAATATGCCGGGACGTCGTCAGAGTAAAAACGGCGTTAATGGCGGTCAACAGAGGTTTGAAAGATTGCTTTTCCGGCGCCTTCGCGAGTATTGCGATAAGCGCTTGGCGTCAGCGGAAAAGGTCCGGCAGCGGCGGCCGGCGGCAGGTGCACCGGTGGCGCGCGGCCGCCTGGCACGTCAGGGCGTTCATCGCCTGGTAGAGGCACAGCAGCGCCCAGATCTCCTGGGCGACCATCTCCGGGTCGCGGGAGCGCAGCGTGATGCCGTGCCCCCGCGGGACGGCGCGCAGCCAGGCCAGGGCGGGTTCGATCCGCCATCGCCCCGCGTAGCAGCCCGCCAGCGCCTCGGCGGGGGCCAGGTCCGGATCGGTGAGCGTGGTGAGCAGGATCCCCTGCGCGGTCGGGACGCTGCGCAGCGGAACGCTCCACTCCGGCGGGTCTCCGGTCGCCGCGCCGAGCAGCAGGTCCACTCCCCTGCTGCCCGCCAGCCGCAGCAGGGCCGCCGACCCGGCCGACAGCGGCATCACCAGCAGCGTCCCCGGCCCCAGGCCGCGCACCAGCCGTCCGGCCAGGATGCTCTCGGCCGCAACGGACGCGCCCAACGTGGCGTCCACCAGGGCGTTCGTCCCGGCCTCGGCGATCGCCATCACCCTGACCTGAGGGAAGCGCGCGGTGGGCGCGGGGTAGCCGAAGGCGGAGTTCTCCCAGCTGCCCGCCACGTCCAGGGCGATGCCGTCCAGCGACAGCACGCGCAACCCGCCGAACAGCGTCCTCGAGCCGCCGGACGCGACCGTCGTGCGCTCGAACAGCAGCCGCAGCGGATCGGCGCCGAGCCGGGCCCGCGCGCGGCTGATGGCCGAGGCGCTCGGCGTCTTCTCCCAGGAGCGGATCCAGCGCGACCGCCAGGAGAGCCCGTTCAGCAGGAGCCGCATCACCTGCTCGTAGTTGCGGTCGGCGAACAGGCAGAGCGCCAGGACGTAGTAGAGGACGAGCCGCGCGGGCAGCGATCGGCGGCGGCGGTCGGCCCGGCCGCTGGCCGCGATCACCTCGTCCAGCAGCCGGACCGGGAACAGCGAGAGCAGCACGCCCATCGCCACGCGGTCCGGCAGGCGCTCGGCCGGAGCCGCCGCTGCGATCCGCCACGCACCGGCCATATGATCACGCTAACAAGCAAGCGCTTGAGTAAATAGGGGCGACGATCGACTGGCCGGTATCCGGGCGGCCCTAAAGCCTCCCTTGCCCGGCCGCAATGCGGGCTGCGGGCTTCACCTGGGAGTCGGCGGCCGCGAGGGTCGGCGCAAGGAGGGCCCGGGCGCGTACTCGCCCGGCGGCGACTCCGGCAGAGAAGGCCGCTGTTCGACGCCGACGAAGACGGATCGTGGCCGACCGCGTAACCCACGGCCCAAGGAAGTCGGCCTGCGACAGGGCGACGACGATTCCCACGTTCGCCGTGAGGGTGGCCGAACTCTGACCTCCCGAGACGGCGTTTTCAGGGCGCAGACGGCGCCCCGCCCGCCCGGGCCAAGGCTCAGAACACCGCTCCGATCGCGGCGCAGACCGACCCGGGCTGGGCCCTGAACCGGATCCGACCAGGTCAGCCTCCCGCTGGACACCACCTACGACCACAACTCCACCGGCGACGGAGTGCACGCCTACGTGCTCGACAGCGGCATCAAGGCCGGCCACTCCGAATTCGGCGGCCGCGCCGACGTCGCCTGGGACGCGTTCGGCGGCGACGGCTCGGACCGCTCCGGTCACGGCACCGCCGTCGCTGGCTCGATCGGCGGCACCACGGTCGGGGTCGCCAAGCAGGTCAGCCTGCACGCCGTCGAGATCAACAACTGCGGCGGCGACTACGGGGCCACCGTGTCGGCGGCCATCGCCGGCATGGACCGGGTGGCCGAGAACCACGTCAAGCCCGCCGTCGCCAACGTCTCCTACAACTGGCTGCGCAGCGACACCGTCAACGACGCCGCCGGGAAGATCAGCGACAACCCGTCCGACCACGGCGGAACACCGAACCTGCTGCTCAACACCGCCGGGTTGTAGCGAACCGATGCGCAGGCGGGCCGCACCACCTGAGCAAGGTGGTGCGGCCCGCAGCGTCAGGAGGAACCGGTCGGCGAAACAGTGCGGTCATCGATGTCATGGCCTCGCCGTTCCGGGCTCCGTTTGCTGCGACTCGCTCGCAGTCCGGACGTCGGCGCGACTCCGCGCAGGCGACGTCCAGAGAACTCAGGCCGGCGCCTGGCCGGTCAGCCGTTGTAAGGGGCGGCGACGTCCAGAACCCAGGTGACGCCGAAGCGGTCGGTGAGCATGCCGTACAACGGCGCCCACTGCGCGGCCTCCAGCGGACGCACGACGGTCGAGCCTTCGGCGAGCTTGCCCCACAGGGCGCTGATCTCCTCGGCGTCGTCACCGCGCACGGAGACGAAGAACGGGTTCTCGCCTTGGCCCCAGGGCAGCTGCGAGGGCACGTCGTAGGCCATGACGTGGAAGCCGTTGTCGCCGGTCACCTCGCCCCACATCACCCAGTCCGCCTCACTCTCGTTCTGTACGGCGCCCGCGTCCTCGTAGGTGACCGCGACAGTACGTCCACCGAAGACGGACTGGTAAAAGTCCAGCGCCTCGCGCGCAGTGCCTCGGAAGTTCAGGTGAGTGGTGGTCGTGATGGACATGGAATTGCTCCTTGCGTAGATGTGCTGGATAAGTCGCCGCGACCAGGAGCGATGCCTCCCGAGCGGCTCGTACGCCACCCTGACGGAGGTAGAGGACAGGTGGAGTCCTGTACTGCGACCGGTCCGGCGTAGATCTCGACATGGCCTCGCACGCCAGGTGCCGTACGGATCACCTGTTCTGTTTGGCAAGGCGATGGTGTGCCCGACGACACCGGGGTGTTGCGCGCCGACGCCCAGCGCAACCGCACGCGGATCCTGGAAGCGGCCGAGTCCGTGCTGGCCAGGGACGGGATGGCGGCTTCCCTGCGGGAGATCGCCCGCCAGGCGAACGTGGGGCTGGCCACGATCTACCGCCACTTCTCCGTCAAGGAGGCGTTGAACGCGTGCGCAGGCTGGTCGAGGTGGCCGGGACGTTGGCCGCCGGCGGCGATGCCGGAGAAGATGTCAATGAACGCTGGGGTCGACGTCGAGGAGGGCATGACGGGCCTGCGTCGCGCCATGCGGGACACCATCGAAAAGCTTCTGACCCGGGCTCAGGGCGCGGGGGCTGATCCTCCTCGCGGCGGCCTGCCTGACCGTCGAGCGCAACCAGTGGGACGAGACGCTGTGGACCCGCGCCCTGCCTGTCATGTTCGACGACTTCCGCGCTGGAGCGCCCTACCGGCGGTGGGCTGCTTTCCGGGACCACACTCTCAGCACGAAGCGGAGTTCCTGGACGAGCTGCTCCCCCAACGCTACTGCCGCTCCCTCGACGAGTTCGGCCAGCTCTGGTGGCGGTGAAGGCAGATGGTGCTGGGCACGCAGCCAGGTCCGTACGTCGGCGGCCGCCACCGCTCGGATCGTCGCGTCGGCGTCCTCGATCAGCAGCAGATCGGCTTTGAGCCGGATCCAGCCTCCCTGGGCTCGCAGCAGCCGTTGCGCTGTGCGGCGGCGGATCGGTCAGGATCTCCGTCAGGAGGCGCAGGGCGACGTTCCGGATGGGCGTCACCCAGTCCGTGGCGCGAATGGCGAGCAGAGGTAGCAACCGGTCCTCTGCTGCGAGGAGGCCAACGGCGCGTTCGCGCACCCGCCCGTCACGGTTGCAGGCGCTGAGCGCCAGTGCCAGCGGGGTGTCGGCGCGCAGGACCGACGTCCAGCCCTCGACCTGCCACTCGCCGCGCACCGCCGAGTCCAGCGCGAGCCACTGCCGCGGATGCGCCAGGTCGTGTAGAGCCGCCTGGGCGGCCTCAGGGGCGGACGCCGCCTCGCGGAGGAGGGACAGGGCACGCTCGCGGTCCGCACGCCTTCCGGAGGTCAGGTCGCTGGTCACCTGCTCAGTCTCGCTTTCGCTCTCTATCGAGGTGGGCGCGGCTTCTTCTCGTCCCCTCCCGCCTCCAGGCTGTTGATCATGAGCGGTGGTACGAGTAGGGAGCCGGGACGCTGGCGGCCGAGTCGGACGGCGACATCATGGAGCCGCACCCGTTCAACCGGATGCTCAGATTGTCCTCCCATGCGCCGCTCGGTGGCACGATCTTTCCGGGCGTCGCCTGGCACACCCGGAGTTCCACCGCGACCGGCGCGACGCCTGCTTCGGCATCCCCATGGAGAACATCGAGGTCGCGCACTGGCTGCTGGACCCGGCTCCGGCGGCGCGGTAGCCGACTGCCGGGGTCGCCAGCAACGGCAACGTCCCCACCGCACGCAATGCGGTCTGGTCGGCGGCCAGGCTCTCAACGGCCGCTCCGGTTCCGCCTACTGTCGCGGCGGCGTACACCTGCGCTCCGGCGCCCATGCGTTCGGCCTCCAGCGCCGGTAGCACCCGCGCAACGTCGAGGAGCCCCTGCCCAGTAGCGTGCACCCCGATCAGGTACTCGATTATGGGATGCGCGCGCGGGTGCCGTAGACCTTCTAGTGACCTGGCCGATTCGGAGCCCGTCCACGATGACGGGACAGGTCCGGTTGGTGGCGTAGGTTTCACTGGGCAGCGGTAAACGAGTCCCACGCTCGGCTTTCAGGGTTCCACCCGGCAAGGTGACAGGCGCGGGGATGCTCCTGGGGGCGACGGCATCTGGTCGCCGCCGGTGTCGTTCGACTGGGCTTGTCCTGGTCGAACAGAACGATCTATGCGTTCCGCGCAGACGCCCGATCGCTGGGAGTGCTCCGCGTGGCCGGCCTCTCCGACTCACGCCGGGTGAGCACCAGAGGAGCGTCCTCGGTGATGGCGATCGTGTGCTCGGAGTGGGCGGTGCGCGAGCCGTCGGCGGAGCGGATGGTCCAGCCGTCGGCGTCGTAGACGATCCGGTCGGTCGTCTGCGCGAACCAGGGTTCGAGTGCGAGGGTCAGCCCCGGCCGGAGCTTCGGGCCGCGGCCGGCCCGTCCCTTGTTGGGAACGTGGAGCCCCTCGTGCATGGTGCGGCCGATGCCGTGGCCGCCGAACTCGGTGTTGACCGGATAGCCGTAGTCGCCGGCCACCTCCCCGATCGCCGCCGAGATGTCGCCCAGACGGTTGCCCGGACGCGCGGCCTCGATCGCCGCCTCCAGCGCTTCCTCGGTGGCGCGGATGATCCGCAGGTCCTCCTCGGCGGCGGTGCCGACGATGACCGTGCGGGCCGAATCGGCCACCCAGCCGTCGATGCCGACCGCGAGGTCCGCGCTGAGCACGTCCCCGTCGCGCAGCGTGTAGTCGTGGGGCAGGCCGTGCAGGACGGCGTCGTTGACGGACAGGCAGATGACGTTGCGGAACGGGCCGCGCCCGAACGAGGGCGCGTAGTCCCAGTAGCACGACTCCGCCCCACGCCGCTTGATCATGCCGCGCACGTGGTGCTCCAGGTCCAGCAGGTTGACGCCCACGTCGGCGAGCCGGCCGACCTCGGAGAGGACCTCGGCGACGAAACGCCCGGCCACCTGCATGCGCTGGATCTCCGCAGGAGTCTTCAGCTCGATCATGAATACCTCGCGTCATTGAGTGGTGGTATTACTATACCGCCACCTTAGCGCTTGCCGGTATAGTAATACCACCACTATCCTGGGCGCATGGTCCGCCAACCCCTCACCGCTGAGCAGATCGAAGCCGGAACGCGTCTCGGCGCCCTGCTGCGCCAGGCGCGAGCGGGACGCGATCTGGCGGAAGTCGCGCACGCGGCCGGCATCTCGCCGGAGACCCTGCGCAAGATAGAGACCGGACGGCTGCCGTCCCCCGGCTTCGGCACGATCGTCTGCCTCAGCGAGGCGCTCAACGTGCCGGTCCAGGAGTTGGCGGCCACCTGGCGCGGCAACGACCTGCCGTTGCAAGCCATCTCGTAGCCGCTGTCGCGTGCGCTCGCTGCGCCTCGCCGGACAGCGGCGCGCTGTTGTCGTGTGGGGAACGGGCAGCGGAGGCGCGTCGTCTCACCGGATGTCCCCCTCCCGGACGACTGGAGCGTTCATGGCGAGTCAATCCCCACCGGCGCTGACCGACGAGCCCTCCGACAAGCCTGCCGTTCCCAGGTGGCGTCGGCGACCGATCGCAGCGGCAATCGCGGTCGCGGTCGCCACCACGGCCTCGGGGGCGGTGTGGTTCGGTGCCCGATCAGAGCCGGCCCCTGACCGGTATCGGCTGCTTACGCCGAAGGCGGGCCCGGACCTGATCCCCGCCGTGGCACCCCTGAAGGAGACCCCCCAACGGTGTGGAGTGGCGGCGGCAACGATCCGTGCGCTACTACCGGTGCACGGTTATTCCACCTCCTACGGCCGACAGCGGTGCAAATGGACCGGGACAGGTGCCACGAAGGACTACTGGGTGCAGGTCGACTTCACACGCCACGATGACGCCTCCAAAGCGATGGCGGAGTTCAACCAGTGGACCTGGCCCAATGGGACCGGAACCGTCCAAAGGGCGATCGAGCGCGACCCGCGCTGGACGGTGGCGGGGTTGGGGGACGAGGCGTTCGTGGTGCCCTACCCGCTGAACCCTGACGACACGGGAGCCACAGCGCTGTTCCGGCACGGCGGCACCCTCGTCCGGGCCGTCTACGGGCGCGGGTTCTCCAAGACCGAGAAACTCCTCGGCGAGGAAGGCATGGCCGGGGCGTTGAAGGTGATCACCGATGCCGCCCGCGCCATCGGGGCGCCCGCGACCCCCCTCCGCCAAGACGTGGCCGATCCGTCCGCGCCCGCCCCCGTGACCCACGTCCCTGCCCCCTGCTCCCTGCCGTCCCGACTCATCGCAGAACTCACTCCGGAAAGCAAGACCGCCCCTTCGACGTACCAGCCGCTGCTGAACGCCTCCTCGCCGGCCAAGGCCCAAGGCTGCCGGTGGTCCTCCACCACTTGGAACACCTCCAACGACGTTGACCGCTCCGGTTACCGGACACGGGTCCTGACGGTGTCGATCATGGCGGTCCCGGAGCGGCGGCGAGGTGTGGCGGTCCCGACGGCCGAGCACGAGTACGTGCGGCTGCACCTGCACGCCCGCGCCCGAAGGAGCGGGTTCCAGCCGATCACCGGACTGGGCGAGCAGGCGTTCGGCTCCCATGGCGTCGACAGCGCCGACGGCGGCACGACAGTGGTCTTCCGGATCCGCAACGTGCTGGTCGTGGTCACCCACAAAGACGAGACCGGCCGGAAACCCACAGGCCAAGAGGCCAACGGGGCCTACACCGCCGCCGTGGAGATCGCCCGGCGCATCAAGGCGTGACCCCCGGTCCGGGGAAGATCCGCCCTGGTCCCTGCTCATGCAGGTCGGCGATCTGCTGCCGAGTCTCGGCCTGACGCTATGCCAACTCCTCCGGCAACGACCCCGCCGACTGCGCCCAAAGAAGGAAACGGTTTCGCGATCGAACAGACCAGTCCACGTACACCCAGCTCAGCAGGTCGCCACAGGAGAACCGCACTCGCTTCCGAACGACGGCTGCGGTGGTGCTGATGAGCGGTTCGTCGCCGGCGGGCCTGCTCGCCTTTTCCTACCTGGTCGAGCTGATCACCGGAGGCCGCCGGTTCGCTGTGGCATGTGGACCGCGAGCGACCGCACGAGTTCGATATGCGCCTGGCCAGCGATCTCCGCGGCCCAGGCGTCAGTTCCGTGAAGGGAACTCACTCCCCCTGGCCGTCCACCGCCCGTAGACCCTGCAGCAGCACCGCCACCCGCCGGTCGCGCCGGTCGGCCGCCCCGGCGTCGGCCGCTCGCATCAGTGCCGCGACGTCCGAGGCGTCCACGTCGGCGCGCAGCGCGCCCGCGTCCTGAGCGCGCGACCTGGGCGTGCATGATCCGTCCGATCTCCTGCTCGGCCTGGTCGGCGAGCTCGCGGCCGGTGCGGGCGATGTCCTCGAACAGCCTGAGATCGGCGGGGTCGAGCACGCAGCCCGACACGCATAGCCGTCCCCAGGGACCGTCAGCCTTCGGAGCGCGTGCCACACTATGGCGATCTTGAACCCCTGCCCCACGGAGACACGATCGTGCGCACGCGCTCCCTCGCGCTCGTTGTTCCCGCGCTGCTCCTGGCCGCAGGCGCTTGCGGCCAGGAACGCGAGCCCGCCGCCGAACCGCCCGCCCCGGCCCCGGCTTCCAGCGCGCCCGCCGCCGCTCCGGCGTCGACGCCGACCAGGACGCCGCCCCCGCGCAAACCGGTACTCGCCGGTCCGCGCACGAACTGCGGGGAGATCCAGCCACCGGGCGGCGGTCCCATGGCCGTGGTGGCGGTCTGGAAGGGCCGGGCCAACTGCGCGCAGGCCGTTCAGATCTTCCGGACCTACTACCGCAAGGACACCCCCAAGCAGGGGACCGCGGGCATCGCGACCGTCAACGGCTGGCGCTGCGCCAGCAACACCGCCGCCCAGGCCACCACGACCGGCCGCCTGTCCTCCTGCCGCGACGGCACCGCCACGATCGTCGCCGACATCATCCCCTGACCTCCGTCGCGTGGCGGGAACAACCGGCGGCGCACCGGGGTTGTAGAGGGTGGTCGGTGTGCCTGGTGTCCCCGGGCCTCACCTATTGCCTTCGCGGAGTTCCGTACGGCTGGAGCCGCGTTGTGCCTTTCGCCGAGAGGCGACCCGCACACCGGCCATGAACGTGATCAGGGCCCCGTCGGCCGACGCCGACGGGGCCCTGACGTTTCCTGAGGGTAGTGAAAGCGCCGATCGACCGGATCGCTCAGCTACCGGTGTCGCCGGTCACGGCAGGGCGGGATGTCGAGCCCTGCGTCCGGATGATCTGGGCGATTTCCGCGGCATGGGTGAAGGCCAGGGCGTGGTCGGCGTCGAGCCAGGATGTGGCGATCTGCGGCTGTTCGCGGAGAAGCCGCTCGACGCCGGCGCGCCAGTTCCGATTGAGCCGCGGCGCATGGCCTTCACCACCGTCGCCGGCCATCGAGGTCGACATGATCATGCTGATGGGCCGGTCGATCTTCCGGTACCGGTCGAGGATCCCGGACCGGACCAGGTCGATCTCGACGTTCAGCTCCAGGATCTCCTGGCCGGTGAGCAGCACCTGACGTGCGGTGCCCCGCTCGGCCTCCTGCTGTGCCGCCATGTCCTCCCACATCGCGCGGAACTCCGGCAGGAGCGCTTCGGTGATGAACGGTTCGGGCACCGGGTTCGCCCCGTCGATGAGGACGAGCGCAGCCACGGCGCCGGGATGCTCGGAGGCATAGTGCACGGCCAGGTCCGCGCCCAGCGAGTAGCCCACGAGCACGGGGGCCGAGGGCAGGTCGAGGCGTCCCAGCCCCGCCATCACGGCGACCAGATCGCTGAGGAACGCTTCGAAGGTGTACCGATCGGCGGCCGAGGCCAGACCGTGCCCCCGCAGGTCGAAGGTCACCACGTCATGGTCGCGCCGCAGCGACTCGGCCAGCTCGTGCAGGTCGGCCTGCGTCGAGTTCAGCCCCGGACACAGGACCAGCGGCCGCCCCCGGCCGCCGCGGGACACCGGGATCGTGACACCGTCATGGTGGATCGTGAAGTGCTTCTCGGTGGTCATGCCGACCATGCTGGGAGGTTGACCCTGCGTCAGGGGCAACCCCTGCGGCGGTGTTCGCACGCTGGTGGGCTCATGGCGGTACGGGCAACAGCACGCCCTGCGGTAGAGGTTGACAGCAGCGCAGGTACGAGGGCCGAGGTCCAGCAGACCTCGGCCCTGTTCACAGAGGGGGAGCCCATGGCCGACCACTCCGACACCAGCAAGATCGTGATCGATCTGGCGAACGTCTCCGAGGCAGGGCAACTGCACCGGTTGCTTCAACGCGAGCTCGACTTCGGCCCCTACTACGGCCGCAACTGGAACGCCTTCTGGGATGCCATCACCGGGTTCATCACCCTGCCCGACGAACTGGCACTGACCAGCTGGTCCCACCTGGAGCGCGCCTTGCCCGAGGACGCGGCGACCATGCGGGGGCTGCTCGAAGAGCAGCGCAAGCATCTGGCCGGGCTAGGCCGGACCGTAGAGATCACCTACCACGGCTAGTCATTCGGTGAGTCGGTGGTGGCAGATCAGAGCGGCGGCCAGGACCGAGGTGGGGCACCCGCTCACGGCCACCGGCCACGCGCAGGCATAGAGGCGGTCGACCAACTGCTCACGGCAGCCGGCCAACCACCTGACCCTGTCGGAGTCAGCCCGCGGCTGTTGAGGGGCTCCCAGATGCGTATCCGTGCTTCGGCGCTGTTGGCCATGTCATCGGCCAAGGCCGGCCCGGGCAGCGCCGTTCTTCGGGGACTCGCCGGGTGGGCGGTGGCCGGGCAGTCGCACTGGTCCTGGGCGATGCCGCGCACCGTTCCCGCTGCCGTGAAAGGCGCGGGTTCGGTGGCTGCGGCGGCATCGGCGGAGGTCATGGCGGCGGGGCGCGTGTCGTGGGTGCGAGGGATCTCATGGTCGCTTCGTCGAGGGGTGGGGTCAGTCGGTCACGCGGATGAGGTGGACCAGGTCGCTGGTGGTGTCGATCAGCGGAGGCCGGGGCAGTCCGTGGGACAGCAGCACGGCGCCGTGGTGCACCGCGCCGGTGTCGGCGTCCCGGTAGAGGCCGGCGGGGTCGAGGCCGCGCAGCCGCACGGGGGTCTGATCGTCGTCCAGGGCGCTCGCCCGCCACATCAGCACGACGCTCTGCTGCTGACCGGCCGTCTCCAGCACGTACTGGACGGCGTGCTCGGCCGGCCGGTACAGGTCTCCGCCGTGCACGACCGGCCGGATGCGCTTGTACTGCTCGACGAACATCGCGGCCCAGGCCAGGTCCTCGTCGCTCCAGGCCGACAGGTCGCCGCCGAGGCCGAGCGCCCCGGCCATCGCGGTGTGGAACCGGAAACGCAGCGGGGCCGTCCCGGCGGTGAGCTCGTTGGGGCTGTCGGTGACCCACGCGCCCATCGTGCACGCCGGATACAGCTGCCCGAAGCCGCGCTGGATCGCCAGGCGCCGGACGGGGTCGGTGTCGTCGGAGGTCCAGACCTGGTCGCTGCGGGCCAGCATCCCGATGTCGACGCGTCCTCCCCCGCCCGCGCACGTTTCGAGGTAGACGTGCGGATGGGCCGCGCGCAGCCGGTCGATCACCGCGTACAGGTTGCGGACGTAGGGGAGCCAGTCCCGGTCGTCGGCCTCGGTGACGGGCCGGTTCATGTCCCACTTCAGGAAGCCGATGTCATGGCCCGACAGCAGCTCGTCCAGCCAGGTGAAGGCCCATTCGGCGACCTCGGGGCGGCCGAAGTCGAGCAGGTACTGGTTGCGCTCGGTGGTGCGCGGGCGGTCGGGGCGGCCGAGCACCCAGTCCGGCCGCGTCCGGAACAGATCGCTGTCGGGGTTGACCGACTCGGGCTCGACCCAGAGGCCGAACTCCATGCCCAGCCCCCGCACGCGCCTGATCAGCGGGTCGAGCCCGTCGGGGAACCGGTCGGGGTCGGGCCACCAGTCCCCGAGCCCGGCGGTGTCGGAGCGCCGTCCGGCGAACCAGCCGTCGTCCAGCACGAACACCTCCGCGCCGAGGCGTGCGGCACGCTCGGCCAGCCGTAGCTGCCGTGGGAGGTCGAAGTCGAACCCGGTGGCCTCCCAGGAGTTGTAGACCACCGGGCGCACCCGTTCGGGCGACGGCAGGACGTGCCGCCGGATGTGCGCGTGCCATGCGCGGCTCGCCGCACCGAACCCCCCGTCGCTGAAGAGCCCGGCGAACACCGGGGTGGTCAGCTCCTCGCCCGGTCCCAGCCGCCATGCCAGGCCCTCGTGCCCGAACCCGCCGGTCCAGCGGGCCCGGCCGAGCGGGTCGCGGTCGAGGGTGATCCGCCAGCTCCCGCTCCATGCCAGGGCGGCGCTCCAGACCTGGCCGGACTCCTCGGTCGCGTTCCCGTCGTCGATCATCAGCCAGGGCGAGGCGTGGTGCCCGGTGCGGCCCTGGCGGCTGGTGAACACCGTCTCCCCGACCGGCGCCTCCACCCGGCGCGGCTGGAACTCCCGCCCCCACTCCCCCACGACGTGGGAGATCCGGTAGTTCGGCAGCGCCGGCACGTTCCAGGCGGCCGAGTCGCAGCGCCGCACCTCGATCGGCTGGGTGCCGGTGTTGCGGAGCACCGTCCAGCGCTCGACGATGTCGTCGTCCGGCCCTACCCGGTAGTGAAGTTCGATCTCCAGTGGCCGGTCGCGGTCGCTCATGCGCAGCGTCAGCTGGCCGCCGTCGATCCGGTGCCCGGTGAACCGCCAGTCCACGCCGCGGCTCCCGTCGGCGTGGCGGATCTGCACGGACGCGGGACCGAACCGCATACCGCCCTCGACGCTGAGTTCCTCACCCTCGTGTCCCGGCAGCGAACGCGCCTGCTCCAGGGTCAGCGGGGCGCCCCAGTGGGCGGTGCGGGGAACGTCGTCGGCGTCCAGCCGGACGCAGTAGGCGGCGCGCGGGGTGCGCAGCAGCCACAGCCGCTCGGCGGCGGAGTGCTCGACCGCTTCGATGGGTGCGGTTTCAACGGACACTGCGGATCCTCCAGATCAGAATGGCCGCGGCCGACGCGAGCGCCACTGCGGCCCCGTACAGGGCCGGATAGCCGAATTGGGTGACCAGGGGCGCGGCGATGATCGGTCCGAGCACCTGCGGCCCGGCGTTGGCGATGTTGATGACGCCGAGGTCCCGGCCGCGTTCGTCGGGCCGCGGCAGCACATCGCTGATCAGCGCCTGGTCGACGGCCAGATAGGCGCCCTGGCCCGCGCCGAGCACCACCGCGGCCAGCAGCACGACGGGCCAGGAGGGCGTGACCATCAGCAGCGCCCCGGCGGCGGCCTGCATCAGGCTCGTCGCGCAGACCACTCCCCGCCGCCGCCCGGTGCGGTCGGAATACCATCCCGCCAGCAGCGAGGGGACGATACCCGCCACGGTCCCGACCACCAGCAGGATCAGCAGCCCCTCGCCGGCGTCGTGCCCGGGGAAGATCTGCTCGTAGCGCACCTCGTCGCGCAGGTAGTACAGCAGGTAGCCGGTGCCCAGCGTCTGGGACAGCAGCACCAGGAAACGGGTCGCCCACGCCCAGGCGAAGTCGGGATGGCGGCGCGGGCTGACCCAGAAGCCGGCCAGGAAGGACCGCCACGCGAACGGCTCGCGCCTCGCTCGGTCGATGGGAACGTCGCCGCGCGCGAAGGCGAACGGCAGGCCCAGCACCAGCACCAGGCCCGCCAGTGCCAGGTAGCCCGGCATCAGGCCGGTCACCGCCATCGCCACCACGGCCACGCCCAGCAGCGGGCCGACGCTCTGCCCGATCGCGACCAGTCCGGCCACCCGGCCGCGCTGCGTCACCGGCACCTGGTCGGGCAGCGCGGCGTTGGTGGCCGCGTATGCCGCGTTGAGCCCGATGTGGACCAGGCACCAACCGATCACCAGACCGACGACCGTGTTCTGGAGCCCGAGCAGCGCGATGGCCGCCGCGCCGCCGAGGACGCCGCCGGCGATCCATGGACGCCGCCTGCCGAACCGGCTGGCGGTGCGGTCCGACAGCGCTCCGAACAGCGGGTTGGACAGCGTGGACACGAAGGCCCCGATGCCCAGGACGACCGCCAGGACCGATTCCTTGTTGGCGGGGTCCACCTGCGCGGCGTGCTCGGGGAGCACGATCTGGATCAGAGTGATCCAGCCGAGCATCAGGCCCAGGTGGCACAGGCCGAGCCGGAGCGACCAGCTCAGCGAAACCGGTCGGACCGGCTCGGCGACGGCGGCCTCGGGCGCGCCGACGGGCGCGGTCATGCGCCGGTCCGGTCGGCGGTGTCGGACTGCAGGGCGGCGAGGCGGTCGCGCAGCCAGTGGTAGGACGCCTTGGGCGTGCGGCGCTGCGTCTCGAAGTCGACGTGCACCAGGCCGAACCGCTGGTGGAAGCCTTCGGCCCATTCGAAGTTGTCCATCAGCGTCCACACGAAGTAGCCGCGGACGTCGACGCCGGCCGCCATGGCCTGGTGCAGGGCGCGGATGTGCCCGTCCAGGTAGGCGATGCGCTCCCGGTCCTCGACCGTTCCGTCCGGGGTGACCGTGTCGGCGGTGGAGCAGCCGTTCTCGGTGATGTGGATCGGCGGGAGCCGGTCGCCGTACCGGTCGCGGAGGCCGACGAGCAGCTCGCGCAAGCCGTCGGGAACGACCGGCCAGCCGAACGCGGTGACCGGGACGCCCTCGATCGGCACGTCGGTGAACGGCAGGTCGATCCCGGCCAGGTCGGCGCTGCCGTTCAGCACCGTCGTGCCGTCCGCGTGCGGTGACGCGGCGGGGGCGGCGATCCGGGAGGGGCTGTAGTAGTTCACGCCGAGCGCGTCGATGGGCGTGGAGATGATGTCGAGGTCTCCGTCCCGGCAGGCGCTCATCTCTTCCACGCCGTAGGCGCTCAGGTCGGGATAGCGGGCGAGGAGCACCGGGTCGGTGAACAGGCGGTTCTGCAGCGCGTCGAAGGCGTCGCGCGCCGCCAGGTCGGCGGGCGAGTCCCCGGCCGCGCGCGCCGGGGAGTAGTTGTTGGTGAGGGCGATGGGGCCCGCGCCCCGCTCGCGCAGCGCGCGGACGGCCAGGCCGTGTCCGAGAAGCTGGTGGTGGGCGACCGGGAGGGCGTCGAACAGCAGCGCCTGTCCGGGCGCGTGGGTACCGAGCGCGTGCCCGAGCGACATGTGCACGAACGGCTCGTTCAGCGTGATCCACAGCGCCACCCGGTCGCCCAGGCGGTCGGCGACCAGGCCGGCGTACTCGGCGAAGCGGTGGGCGGTGTCGCGGTTCAGCCAGCCGCCCTGGTCCTGGAGGGCCTGCGGCAGGTCCCAGTGGTAGAGGGTGAGCGCCGGCGCGACGCCCCTGGCCAGCAGCCCGTCCACGAGGCGTTCGTAGAAGTCCAGGCCGCGCGGGTCGGCCGGGCCGCGCCCGTCCGGCTGGACGCGGGTCCAGGCGGCCGACAGGCGGTAGGCGTTGGCGCCGAGCCCGGCCAGCAGGTCCAGGTCCTCAGGCCAGCGGTGGTAGTGGTCGCACGCGGTGGCGCCGCTGTGCCCGTCGCGGATCCGTCCGGGCTCGGCGCAGAAGGTGTCCCAGATCGACGGGCGCCGTCCGTCCTCGGCGACGGCTCCCTCGATCTGGTAGGCGGCGGTGGCGGTTCCCCAGAGGAAACCCGGCGGGAAGCGGAGGGGGTCATCGGTCATGGCGAGCTCCGTTTGTCGTGGGGGGTGGGACGTCGAACAGCCCTGGGGCCGGAGGGAGCCATCCGGCACAACATGAGGCGGGCTCATGTTAAAACATGAGCATCCCTCACGTTAACCCCTTGGGCGTGATCGCCCCTAGAGTCGGGATCGGCGCCCCACCCGAACCTCTCCCGAGAGGAGCCGCATGCCGCACCCCGCCACAGGAGTCCGCCGCCGCCCCGTCCAGCAGCGCAGCATCGAGCGCTTCGAGCGGATGCTCGACATCTGCGCCCGGCTGCTGGAAGAGGTCGGGGTCGACGCCCTCACCACCCGCGAGGTGGCCGAGCGGGCGGATGTACCGATCGGGACGCTCTACCAGTTCTTCGACGGCAAGGCCGGCCTGCTGCGCCAGCTCGCGCTGCGCAACCTGGAACGGCTGATGGAGCGGCTGCGCGCCCGCGCCGCCGTGGCACCGGTCGCCACCTGGTCCGACCTCGCCGTCCTGGTGCTGGAGGAGTTCGTCGAGATGCGACGGACCGTGCCCGGCTTCGCCGTCGTCGACTTCGAGGACAACCGGTCGGAGGCCCCGCCCCTGCTGGACCAGTCCGGTGACCGGGAGACCACCGCGGTCATGGCCGACTGGATCTACGCCCTCGGCACGCGGGAGCTCGGACTGCCGGAGATCCGGGACCGCGAGTACGTCCTGCCGGTGGCGATGGAGTCCGCGGCCGCCGCCATGAAACTGCCGTTCCGCCACTCGGCCGAGGGCGACCCCCGGATCGTCGCGGAGATCGCCCGCCTGCTGCGGGCCTACTTCGACGAGGTCATGCGCGATGCCGCGCAGCACTGATCGGCGCCCGGAGGCGACGCCCCTCAGGAAGCGCTTCAGGGGTGGGCCACCCTGGGTGGTCCACCCCTGAAGAGAGTTCTGGCCGGGACGGTCAGGCCGTGGCCACTGCTCGCACGGCGGGGATCCGCAGGGCGCGGTGCGCGGTGCCGAGCAGGGCGGTCAGGGTGACGGCCGCGGTCCCGGTCCAGATGCCCCATTGCGGGTCGGGCAGCAGGCTGCCGTTCTTGGCGATGCTCATCGGCAGGACGGTGGTCAGGGCGGCGATCGTGCCGAACGCCACGCCCGCGACGGTGAGCACCACGCCCTCCAGCAGGACCATGCCGAGCACCTGCCGGTGGGTCGCGCCCGCCAGGCGCTGCTGGCCCAGCTCCCGGCGGCGGTGGGAGGTGGAGGCGAAGGCCACGATCGAGCCGATGACCACGAGGTTCAGCGTCCGGACGGCGTCGTCGGCGGTCTCGGCTCCGGCGGCGGTGTTGGCGGCGTTCTGGATGACCTGCATCCACAGGGTGCCCACCGCGATGCCGACGAACAGGATCACGGGGGTCAGCGCGGACGCCGACTGCGCGACGCGCCGGCGCAGGTTGAGGACGGCCAGGTAGCCGCTGGGGCCGCCGTACCGCAGGACGGGCCCGGTCAGCAGCGCGTTGGCCCAGCGCACCAGGACCGGCGTGAAGCATGCCATGCCGATGGCGAACAGGACGTCCGCGGAGCCGGCGAACTGCATGGCGTTCAGGCCCTCAGGCCCCGCCAGCGACCCCATCACCGCCAGTTGCACGCCCAAGCCCAGGAACACCACGCCGACAACGGCGCGGACCTTGCCCATCCGCGCGCCGTCCCGTGGGGGGCCGGCGGCGCTGCCCAGGGCCTGCGCCACCCGCATCGTGGCCACGCGGCGCGAGGTCAGCGCGGCGGCGGCCAGGGCGGCCAGGACGATGACGCCCAGACCCAGCAGCGGGGCCACCGGGCCGAAGGCGTAGTCCACGCCGGCGTCGACCTGGCCGCTGTTCCGCATCAGCGCCAGCAGGCCGTGACCGGCCTGTGCGTCGGCCGGGTCCGCCCGGCCGTCGCAGGCGCAGACCTCCGCCACCGCGCCCAGCGGGGCTCCGCCCATGAACACCGCCAACCGGCGGACCAGCGCCCGCTCCCGGTCCTCCAGCAGGTCCCAGCTCCACTCCACCACCGCGCGCAGTGCCTGCTCGGCGAGCCGCCAGAGCCGCTCGTCCTGCCCGTCGGCGGGCCCGGACGCCCAGCCGCCGCCGTGGCCAGGACGGTCGGGTACGCGGCACATCGCCCAGCGACCTGATGCGTCCCCTGCGCTAGGGTCGCCGTCCTAAAGCCGCTCGGTCGGTTCGTACGGCGGGCTCCGTTGAGCCGGTTCGCGGGCTTGCCGGGCCGGTGGTCTCAGGCGGTGCCGGGTGCGGTGGGACGGCAGCGGCAGCCGGGGCGCGGCAGCGTGGGGACGGCACCGATGTCGACCGTCGTGGAGGCGCGCTGCACCATCCTGGCGGTGCTGCCCTCGTACAGGGTCGCGGTGCTCTTGGCGGCCGGTGGGTTGACGCCGCGCGGGTAGGAGACCTTGACCTTGTAGTGGATCGTGCAGTTCTGTCCGCCCGCCAGGTGACCCGCGCCGGTCAGCAGCTTGCTGCTCTTGCGGGCGAGGAAGGCATTGTTCGGGGTGCAGGGCGTGGACGGTCCGCGCGCCTTGCCGGCGGTGATGGACGACACGCTGCCCTTGGGGAAGGCGGTGGCGACGCTGTCGGTGACCACGGGCCTGGACGGCATGTTCCCGGCGCGATTGGTGACGGTGAGGGTGTAGGGGACGGAGTAGGCCACCCGGCTCTTGCCGGCCGACACGCGCTTGGGAGCGCCCGCCTCCTTGTGGAGGCCGGTGTGGCGGCAGCCGAAGAAGCGGGTGATGGAAGCGAGGCCGTTGGCGGTGCCGGTCGCGATGAGGCGCACCTGGTCGACGGGCTCGTCGAACACCACGTCCGCGAGGTGCTCGGGTTCGAAGTCGATGGGACCCGAATGGATGGGGCCGATGACGTCGCGGACGCTCAGGGCCCCCTGGTCGACGGCGACCTGGGGATTGGCGACGCCGCGCGGGAAGCCGCGCGGGACGACGGGCGTGCCATCGCGGTGGCCGACGACGCGGAGGTGCTCGTAGGCGTCCAGGTCCACCACGCTGAAGAACACCCGCTGGGCATGGGTCAGTTTGTAGTCGACGGTCAACCGGCCCCTGAGGGCGTCGAAGTTGAGCGCCCGTCCCTGCCAACGGGGGTCCAGCCCGCCGTTGTAATCGGCGGGATAGTCGAAGGTCTCCCAGTGGTCGCGTTCGGGGTTCTGCGCCGTCAGGGTCGCGTCGGGATAGCCCTGGTCGGCTGCGGGCAGGCGGGCCCCTTTCGAGGTCTTGGTCCCGTTGACACCGTTGTAGGTGAACGCCGGGCGCAGCGCCTTCCCGCATCCCAGCCGGTCCACGAAAGGCGCGTTGGAAGCCTGCCGCCCGCCGCCGCCAGGGGCCGCCCCTGCCGGGGAGGCCGCCGATGCCGGCAGTACGGCGGTCGCCGCGATGGCGGCGTGCACCACGATGTGCCCTGCCGCCACCCGCCGTCCTCGCTGACCCATTGTGCTTCTCCCCACCCGGTTGACCACAGGCGACGACGCCCGCCGACCCGAATGATCATCTCTCCCGCGTCGGCGGGACACGCCGGGTCAGGGCCCCACCTGGCGTTTCTTGGCGGGACGCTGGGACAACAGGGATGCGGTGGTCACACGCCCGCGACGATGACGCGTTGGCCGGTGGTGTTGCGGGTCCTGAGCCGCTTGATGTCCTGGTAGGCGGCGCTGGTGTTCCAGTCGCGGGCGGCGTCCAGGTCGGGGAACTCGATGACGGAGATGCGGTCGGGGGTGCGGTCCCCTTCCAGGACCTCGTAGTCGCCGCCGCTCACCAGGTACCGGCCTCCGAAGGGGGCGAAGGTGGCGGCGACCGCGGCGCGGTACCGGGCGAGCTCGTCGGCGTCGCCGGTGATGTCGATGAAAGCGATCATGTAGGCGGTCATGGGGTGGGCAGGGGCGCGGCCAGGCGGGCCCCCGCGTCTCCTTCCTCGAGGGTGCGGGCGGTGGTCAGCGCGGCGCGGGCGATGGCGTCGGCCTGGAGCAGGGTTCGGGAGTTGACGTAGGGGCGGGCGCCGATGGCGGTGACCCATTGCACCGCCTCCACCGGGGGGCCGTAGCTGAAGCGTCCGGGGTGGGGGCGGCCCTCTGCGTCGACGATCTGCTGGGCGCCTTCGGTGACGTCCAGTCCGGTCGTCTCGTAGTGGGTCCCGTCGGGGTTGGGGATGGTGTGGGCCCGGCAGTCGCCGCGGTCCAGCAGGCGGCGCAGCAGCGGGTCGTCGGTGCGGCGGATGTCGGTGAGGGGCAGGTGCGCCTCGATGAGGACGCGGGCCTGGCGTCCGCTGCCGGGCACCGCAGGAGAGGCGCAGGTGAAGACGCCGGAGTCCTGGTGGGCGGTCACGGTCATGCCGGGGCCGACGAAGGTGACGACGCCGGCGTCCAGGAGCGCCCGCAGTTCCTCCACGCGGGCCGAGGGCGGTCCGGAGGCCACGGAGTTGATCAGGCCGCTGAACCAGTGGTCGATGTGCCGCCGGTAGGAGTCGCCGCCGATGCCGCGGTGGGAGATGACCTGCCGGATCTCGTCGCGCAGGTCGCGCAGCATCGCGGTGGTCGCCTTGAACGCGCTGCCCGCCGGGCCCAGGCGGGACTGGAGGCCGTCGTCCTCGAGGCGCTCGCGCACCCATCGTTGGAAGTGGCGGGAGTCGGTGAAGGTGCGGCCGGTGGCGGGGCGGTCCAGGGTCTCCCAGTTCCAGCGTTCCCCAGGGTCGGGGACGAGTTCGGCGATCAGCGCGTCGGTGCGGGCTCCCCATTCCAGTCGCGGGTAGCCGGTCTGGAAGCGGCGCAGCAGGGCCGGGGAGCGGGCGAGCAGGTGCTGGTAGTAGACCCATTCGGTCTCCCGCGCGACGTAGGGCCAGACGTCGGCGAGGAAGTCCAGCGCGCCGGTCCCGGCGTGGGTTCTGAGACCGGCGATGACCTCGGCGGTGAAGAAGCGGGGCTGGTAGCGGGGCACGACCTCCTGGCGCAGTTCGGCGCGGGCCAGGTGGGGCACTCCGCGCCGGGAGCCGGCGTACATCATGGGCTCGGTTCCGGAGGGGACGTACCGCAGGCTGCCGCCGTCGCGGACGAAGCGGCCCCCGCGCCCGGACGTCAGCAGCGTCACGTAGTCGAAGAAGTTCAGGCCCAGGCCGCGCAGGATGACCGGTTCGCCCGGCCGGATGACGCTCAGGTCCGTCTCGGCCGGGCTGGCGCAGGGGAGGTAGACCAGCCGGTGCCTGGCGGCGAAGTCGGCCAGCCGCTGTTCGGTGGGGGTCGGGGCGACGCTGAAGTGGCCCTGGGCCAGGATGACGGCGTCGACGTCGAGCTGCTGCGGAGCGGCGTCCAGCCGGAGGCGTTGGCGCCGGTCGGGGGCGTCGTGCAGGTCGATCGCCCTGGCCCGGTGGACGTGGACCGAGACGTGGGGTCCGGTGGTCGACAGCAGGTGGTTGAAGGCCCAGCGCAGGTAGGCGCCCTGGAAGGCCCGGGAGGCGTACGACCAGGGCTCCAGGGTGCGGGCCTCGGCCACGGTGACGTCGTCCTCGCCGGCGATCTGCCCGGAGGCGACCAGGCGGGCCCACTGGTACTGGGTGGGTCCGGGGCGGATCGGCCCGGTGGTGCGCACGGTGTCGTCGGCGAAGACGGTGACGTCGCCGGCGACGGTGTTCATGAGCAGGTCGCGGTCCTGGTCGGTGGCCCAGACGCGGCCGGCGCCGGCGGTGTGCGGTTCGACGACGTGGATCTCGACGGGCCGGCCGGGGGCGATCAGGTCGGCGTTGGCGCACAACCGGTCGAGCATGATCGTGCCGCGGGCGGAGGCTCCGACGACTGCTATTCGGATCATGACGGTCGTTCCTTCCGGGACGGTGGGCGGCCGGTCATCGGGGGCGTGCGGCGAGTCCCCGGACGACGACCGGGAGGCAGGCGACGAATCCGACGGCGACCAGGGCCAGGGACAGGCGGAGGCCGGTGCCGCGCGCGGTGTTGGCCACCAGGGCGCCGAACAGGGCCACGCCGACGGCTCCGCCGATCTGGCGGAAGGCGTTGAGAGCGCCCGAGGCCAGTCCGGAACGCGCCGGCGGCAGCGCGCCCAGGGCGAGGGCGGGCAGGCTGGGGCCCATCAGTCCGGCTCCCAGTCCCAGCAGGCAGCTGCCCGCGATGAGGATCCACCAGTTGCGGTGGTCGGGCGTGGCGGCCAGGACGCAGGCGCCCAGCGCGGCGATGGAGGAGCCGGCCAGCACCAGGGGGCGGGGGCCGGTGCGGGTGACCAGCCGGGCCAGCCAGAAGGAGGCGATCGTCCAGGTGACCGCGAACGGGACGAACGACAGCCCGGCGCCCAGGGCGTCCAGGCCCCAGACGTTCTGCAGGTGGAGCGACAGGACGAACTGGGCGCCGTAGGCGCCGTACTGGAACAGCGCGCCGAGGGTCAGCCCCGCCAGGAAGCGGGTGTTGCGGAACAGGTCCAGGGGCACCACCGGGTTGGCGGCCCTCGCCTCCACCAGCGGGAAGGCCGCCGCGCTCAGGAGCGTTCCGCCGATCAGGGCGAGGGTGAGCGGGCGGGTCCAGCCGGCCGCGCCGCCTTCGATGAGCGCTCCGACGCCGCACCCGACCGCCAGGGCGACGGTGAGCTGGCCGGCGAGGTCGAGCCGGGCGGCGCGCACCGGCGAGGGCGGGACGTGGCGCAGGGTGAGGACGACGGCGAGCAGCCCCACCGGCAGGTTGATCAGGAAGATGGAGCGCCAGCCGGCCGCGCTGGTCAGCGCGCCCCCGACGACGGGGCCCAGGACCAGGGCCAGCGAGCTGACGCCGCCCCAGACCGTGAGCGCGCGGGCGCGGGCGGCCTCGTCGCGGTACAGGTGGGCGATCACGGCCAGCGAGGCGGGCAGCAGCCCGCCCGCGGCGATCCCCTGCACGATCCGCGCGGCGACGAGCGCGCCCAGCCCGGGGCTGGCCGCACACGCGACCGAGGACAGCACGAACAGCGCCTGGGAAAGGAGGAAGACGCGGCGCGGCCCCCATTTGTCGCCGATGGCCCCGCCGCCCATCAGGCACGCGGCCATGGCGATGGCGTAGCCGTTGACCGTCCATTCCAGGCCGCTGAGGGTGGTGTCGAACTCTTCCTGGATCCGCGGCAGGGAAACGTTCAGCGCGCTGGCGTCCAGCAGCACCATGAAGAATCCGAGGCAGACCGCCAGCAGTGCCGGCGCGCCGGGTTCACGCCCTTTGCCGGGAGAGATGAGCGGGCTTCCCTTGACACTTTCGGACATCACCGAACATGTCTATCCCGCTCACCCGGCCGCGTAAATTGAACTTTTGTGCAGGGGGCCGGTCAGGGGCGTCGCAGCGCGCCGACGAGAACGACCTCGAGAATGTCCTGGAGGGCGTCGCCCAGCGCGACCGGCCGGGCGTCGGCCGCGCACCAGCGGTACAGCGCCCCCAGGTAGGCGTCGCGCAGGGCGCGGGCGACGAGCTCGGGGTCGACGTCCCGGGCGACCTCGCCGGACGCGATCCCGGCGCGCAGCACGTCGGCGAGCACGCTCGCGCCGTCGGGGTCGTCGTGCAGGGGCCCGGCGACCCGCACCCAGGCGGCGATCATGACGCGGGTGAGCCGGCGCTCCCGTTCGTTGATGTCGGCCAGCGCCTGCATGCACTGGCGCAGCCGGACGGCGGTCCCCTCGCTCGACAGCCGCGGGTGCTCCATCAGTTCCTGGAGCGTGAGGCGCCGGCGCTCGCTCCATTCGGAGATCAGGTCTTCTTTGTGCTTGAAATGGTTGAAGAAGGTGCCGCGCGCGACGTCGGCGCGTTCGGCTATCTGGTCGATGGAAGTGCTGTCGTACCCCTGCTCCGCGAACAGTTCCAGGGCCGCCTGGTAGAGGGATTCCCGGACCCGTCGTTTGTTGCGTTCTCGCCTGCCCTCCGGTGGTGCCGCGACGTTCTGTTTCTGCATGTTCTTGACTGTATCACCGTACATTCATGTATGAGAGTCTTACTTGGTGCGCATCGGTGCCGCTCACCGTGCGGGCAGCGACCGGGCGATCTGCGCCAGGCTCTCGGCCGCGAGCAGCCGCCGGGCGTCGACGTCCCAGCCGAACTCCTCGCGCAGCCGGCCGCCCAGCCTGACCGCGCCCAGCGAGTCCATCCCCAACTCGCTCAACGACCTGTCGACGTCGATGTCCGCGGGCGGGTACCCCAGGATCTCGGCCACGTACCGCACGAGCAGGTCCGCAGGGGTGGACGGCGGCCGGGGCACCGGGGCGGGCCAGGGCGACCGGCGCATCACCCGGGCCGCCGTCGCGGCGACCGGTCCGGCGACCCGTCCGGCCGCCGCCCCGGCGAGCGCGGCGACCGGACGCGTCAGGCGGCGTCCGGCCAGCGCCACCGCGCGGGGCGCGCCTCCGGTGGCGGGACGCGCGTGGCGGCGGTACTGCCGGGAGTCCCAGGGGTAGCGGGGCAGCGGGCATCCGCTCCCGGTCTCGGCGCCGAACCAGCGGCTCCAGTCGAGGGGGACGCCCTGCCCGTACAGCCGTCCCACCGCGCGGGCGACGGCCCCGGCCTCGTCCTGGAAGCGGTGCAGCGTGCCGACGGCCGCCCCTTCGAGGTCCGCCGCCCGCAGGGTCGCCTCGACGGCGTCGGTCAGGATCGGGTGCGGGCTCATCTCGACGAAGACGGTCGGTCCCTGGTCCGCCGCGTGGCGGACCGCCTGGGTGAAGCGCACCGGGCGGCGCAGGTTCTCCATCCAGTAGCGGGCGTCCAGGTCGCCGCCGTCGACGGGCGCGGCCGTCACCGTGGAGATCATGGACGTGCCGCCGGGTGCGGGCTCCAGGTCGGCCAGCGCGGCGGTCAGGTCGGCGCGCAGCGGTTCCACGGCCGGGGTGTGCGAGGCGATCCCGGCGTCCAGCAGCCGGGTGAAGACCCCCTGGCGGTCCAGCCGGTCGGCCAGCCGGCGCAGCGCCTGGGGCGGGCCGCCCAGCACCGTGGTGTCGGGCGCGTTCTCCACCGCGACGTGCACCTCGTCGTCCAGCCCCGCCGCCCGCTCCCCCGCCAGCCCGACGACCAGCAGTTCCCCGGTCCCGGCCAGGCGCCCCATCAGCCGGCTGCGGCGGCAGATCACCGCGGCCGCGTCCCGCGTGCCGAGCGCGCCCGCCACCTGGGCGGCGGCGCTCTCGCCCATGCTGTGGCCGACGACCAGGTCCGGCTCCACGCCCAGGCTCCGCCACAGGGCCGCCAGGGACACCTCCACCGCCCACAACATCGGCTGGATGACGTCGATGTCGGGGGCGGTGATCCGGTCGTCCTCCTCCAGCCGTTCGAGCACCGACCAGCCCGTCTCGTCCCGGATCGCCCGGTCGCACTCCCGCATCGCGTCGCGGAAGACCGGCGAGGTCTCCAGCAGCAGGCGGCCCATGCCCGGCCACTGGGAGCCGTGGCCGGGGAAGACGAAGGCGACGCGCGGAGGGGTCCGCCGAGCGAGCGCGGTGATGGCGCCGTCCGGGGTCTGCTCGCCCCGCGCCAGTGCGCGCAGGCCCGCCGCGACGTCCTTGTGGTCGCGGCCGACGATCCACAGCCGGTGCGGATGGTGGTCGCGGCGGCGGGCGGCGGCCGCGCACACCCGGTCCAGGGGCAGCCGGTGCCCGGCGCCGCCCGGCTCCAGGTGGGCCGCGTACGCCAGCGCCAGCGCCCGCAGCGCCCCGGCCGACCGGGCCGACAGCACCAGCAGCCGCGGCGTGTCGTGGTGCCGCGTGGTGAACGGCGTGGCCCGCACGGGGTCGGACGGGACGGCGCGGGCGGGCGGGGCGGCGACGACCACGTGCGCGTTGGTCCCCGAGACGCCGAAGGAGCTCACGCCCAGGACGGCGTCGGCGGACCGGTCCAGGGGCCGGTTGCCGCGCACCACCTCGACGGGGATCCGCCCGTCGGCCAGCAGGGGGTGCGGCGTGCGGACGTGCAGCGAGGCGGGGATGAGCCCGTGCCGCAGGATCAGCAGGGCCTTGATGAGCCCGGCGATGCCGGAGGCGGCCTCGGTGTGGCCGAGGTTGGACTTCACCGACCCGACGGGCAGCGGCCGCTCGCGCCCCCGTCCCGCCGCCTCGGCCAGCGCGCGGAGCTCGACCTCGTCGCCCACCACCGTTCCGGTCCCGTGGGCCTCGACGTAGTCCAGGCGGGAGGGGGCGATCCCGGCGGACCGGCAGGCCGCGGTGATCATCTCGACCTGGCCCGTGACCGAGGGCTGGAGCAGCAGGCCGCTGGCGTCGCCGTCGTTGGTGACCGCGCTGCCCGCGAGCCGTCCCCAGATCGGATCGCCGTCGGCGAGCGCGTCGGCCAGCCGCTTGAGGACCACCACGCCGACGCCCTCGGAGCGGACGAAGCCGTCGGCGCCGGCGTCGGCGAACTTGCAGCGTCCGTCCGGCGACAGCACGCCCCACTGCGAGTAGGCGATGGCGTCGGCGGGCGAGACGATGACGTTGACCCCGGCGGCCACCGCCAGGTCGCTCTCGCCCAGCAGCAGGCTCTGCCGGGCCTGGTGCACCGCGACCAGCGACGAGGAGCAGGCGGTGTCGACCACGACGCTGGGCCCGCGCAGGTCCAGCAGCTGGGACAGGCGCCCGGCGGTGACCGCGCGCAGCCGGCCGCCGGCCGCGGTGCGGGCGTCGAACTCGCTGAGGCTCCAGGCCTGCTCGCCGTACTCGGCGGTGGCCTGCCCGACGAACACCCCGCAGCGGCCGCCCGCCAGCGTCGAGGGCGGCACGCCCGCGTCCTCCAGCGCCTCCCACACCACGTGCAGCAGCAGGCGCTGCTGGGGGTCCATGCAGGCGGCCTCGACCGGCGCGATCCTGAAGAAGCCCGCGTCGAAGCCGAACGGGTCGTCCAGGAAACCGCCGTGCACCGAGACGGTCCGGCCGGGGGTCCCCGGCCGGGGGTGGTGGAACGCCGCGGCGTCGAAGCGGTCGGCCGGCACCGGCGTCACGGCGTCGACGCCCGCCTCCAGCAGGTCCCAGAACTCGTCCACACCGGATGCCATCGGGAACCGGCATCCCATGCCGATGACGGCGATCTCGTCGGCGTCCGCGCCACCCATGACGGAACCATCCTCTCCGGGAACCGGATTCACTTCGGTACAAGAACCTACTCGGGAGTAAACTTGTTCTCCAGTCTCAGATCGCGATCCCGGATGTGGGGTTCGGCACGGCGGCGGCGCCCTCGTGCTCGCCGAACAGCCGGGGGAAGTAGTCGATGTCCTCGGTCAGCCGGTCGAACAGCGAGCCGCGATGCCGCCGCCGGTCGACCCGCTCCCGGTTGCGCCGCACGTCGGCGGCCCGCAGCGGCAGCGCGCCGGGCGACAGGTATCTGATGGCGCCCTCGTCGTCCCGCGCGGGGACGACGTCGGACCGGGCGTGCCTGCTGGCGCTGAAGGGGATGTCCAGCCTCCCTTCCGCGAACGCCCCGACGATCGCGCGCGGCAGCGACGGCGCCTCCAGCAGCGGCTCCACCAGCGCCGCGACCTCGTCCAGCGTCCAGTCCAGCTCGCGGCGGACCCGCTCCTCGTCGGCGCGCAGCAGGTCCAGGATCGGCGACCTGGCCCGCGCCGCCAGCCGCAGCCCCGCGGCGTTGGCCTCGGCGTCGGGGATGCCCATCGCCTCCTGGTAGGTCTTGGTGACGACCTTGGAGGCCCCGCCCAGCCGGGCGATGACCGCACCGTAGAGGATCAGGTCCTCGGCGTGGGGCCGCAGCCGCGGGAAGACCCCCATGAACTGGTGCAGCACCGCGTGCACGCGCACGCCGGCGGGCAGGTAGCGGGAGGCGAGCACCGGTATCGCCCGCAGCGCCGCGACGTCCTGCTCCAGGTGGCCGCCCTGGGGATAGGCGATCGACAGGCAGCGCACGCCCCGCGCCGACGCCAGGACCGCTTCCAGGACGCTGACGGCCAGGCTGATCGACGGCGGGACCAGCACGGCCGTCAGCGTCCCGAACAGCTCGCGGTCCACCGTCACGCCGCGGTCGGCCAGCTCGCCGCAGCGCCGGTCGACGGCCGCCCACGCCTCCAGCGAACGTTCCAACGGCACGTCCTTGGAGTAGGGCAGGTTGTAGGAGATCCCGCCGCCCTCGAAGGAGGTGACGCCGGCCGCGATCGCGACCTCGAACAGCCTGCGCGGATCCGGCGAGCCGTGGCGGATCTGCAGGGGGGCGGCGACCGCCTCGTTCAGCCGGCGGGCGCGCCGCCAGCCGTGGGCGACCAGGGGGTAGCCGTTGAGCTCGGCCGGGTCCGACCGCAGCAGGCGGGCCGCCTGCTCGAAACGGTTGAGCCTGGTGTGCGCGTCGATGGTGAGGGTGAGCAGGTCGGGCGCGGCGCGGCGTTCGAGGGTCAGCAGCAACCGCCGCATCGCCTCGTGGTCGCCGACCCCGCAGCGCGGCTGCACGGCGGGGCGGCCCGCGGCCTGGGCGCGCGCCAGGACGTCGGCCGCGGTGGGCTTGTCCAGCGACCGGACGTAGTCGACGCACTCGTCCAGCGGAGGCGTCGGCGGATCGTGGACCGGCACGGCCGGTCCCAGCGCGGTCACGAGACCGCCGCCAGCGCCGGGTCGGCCGAGCGCAGCCCGTCCAGCAGACCGGGCAGCCGTGCCGGGTCCGCCAGGATGTGGTCCACGCCCAGTTCGCGCAGGCGGTCCAGGGCGGCCGGATCCTTGCGGCTGCCGACCGACAGGTTGCCGCCGACCACCACCGGGCAGGTGATGCGGCCCGCGGCGCGGGCCGCGGGCAGGTCGCGCAGGTCCTCGTGGGCATGGCCGTTCAGGCTGCCGATGATGACGGCCTCGGCCTCGGGGTGGGCCCTGCACGCCTCGGCGAACTCGGAGACCGGCGTGCACGGGCCGAGGTTCACCACCTCGAAGCCGCAGGACCGCAGGAAGTGCGCGATGAGGTGGTTGGCCACCGCGTGGCTGTCGCTGGCGGCGACCCCCAGGATCACCAGCCGCCGGGAAGGGAGGTCTTGCATCTCGGCTCCTTGGCTCAGTCGTCGAACGCCGCGAACAGTTCCCGGCCGCTGACCTGCGGGACGAGCGCGGCGTCGTACTCGCTCGGGTCGGCGGCCGACAGCGAGTCCAAAACGTGGTCGATGGCCGGCACCAGCCCCCAGACCTCGGTGTAGGGCGGCCAGCCCGGATGGCCGGCCTCAAGGTCGCGCTGCCGGGCGAACAGGTATCCGGCCCATTCGCGGCTGGCGGGATGGCGGTGGTGGAAGTCGTGGACGACGGTGTCGCCGGTCAGGACCAGATAGCGGGCCGGAGCGTGCACGAACGCCATTCGCAGCAGCCATCTTCCCCAGGCCGGCGGTCGCATTCCCTTGGGTGCGGGTTCGCCGATGAAAATGGCGTTGGTCAGGCCGGCGAAATAGGCGCGCCCGCGACGTTCTCCCGTACCGGCGGCGGCGGGAAAGGTGTGTTTCACACACAGCCGCAGCGTATTGCTGATCTGGAAAAGCGGGACCAGCGGGACGAACCAGATGACGAGCAGCGCCGCCAGGTTCCCCGTCGCCGCGGCGGCGGCGAAGGCCGACCCGTACAGCACGACGAAGACGGCCCTTTCGCTCCCCGCCGCCCCCTTCCAGAACGACCGCACCCTGGCCACGGCGAAGGCCGCGTGGAAGCGCGGGGACACGATCGTCACCAGCAGGCGGCGCCACATCCGGGCGCGGGACATTCCGGGGCGCAGCCGCAGGGTGAGCAGGAACGCCTGCACCGTCGGGTCGCGCAACGTCATGTGGTGCGCGGCGTGGTGGTCGCTGACGTGCTCGCGGCTGTAGCGCTGGAAGTTCTGGATGACCAGCAGACCGGAGACGGCCCGCCCGACGGCGGTGTCCAGCCGCCGGCGCCGGTACATGTTCCGGTGGGAGCACTGGTGGTAGATCATCATGCGGAGGTTGCGCATCCCGTGCAGCGTGACCGCCCACCCCGGCACGACCAGGGCGCGCCACGCCCCGCCGCTCCCCCAGCCGGCGGCGCCCACCAGCACGCCGGCCACGATGGAGGCGACCGCCGCCGTCAGGTGGAAGGTCGGGGACCAGGGCAATGGACGCTGACCGGAAAGCGGTTTCCCCGTGAGAATGGTCAACGGATACTGCATGACCCGCGGGAGAGACCCCATTGTCTCCCGCGGTCCCGGCGCGAGGGCCGGTTCCGAGCGAACATCGGTTTCCGTCACGGACACACCTGCTCCTTGCGAGTCTGTCGGTCCGGGCACAACTGCCGCGGACGCCCTCCAAGACGCAGGAGAATCCTCGTACGATTCAGGGACCGCCGTATATTGAACTTTCGTTCAGCAGGGCGAAAGCGAAAGCGACGATTCCCGCCTGCAGCCGGGACTCGACTTGAATTTTGGTCATGATCTGCGCGACGTGCGCTTTCACCGTCCGTTCGGCCACGCCCAGCCGCGCGGCGATGCGCCGGTTGGAGTCACCGTTGCCCAGCAGGGCGAACACCTCCCGCTCCCGCTCGGAGAGCCGGCCCACCCGTTGCAACTCGGCCCCCCAGGACCGCAGGTCGAGGACCCGTCTTTCCTGTTCCCGCACCGAAGCAATGCCGTCGGTCATGCGCTGACCCCCATACTCGACACTCCAGATGACAGATCACAGTATATAGATGTACTGCAGTTCATGGAGTGACCGAGGTCACGGCCCTGCCTGACGCTGACTCCATGGCGAGTCGGCGGGCCGGCGAAGGCCGGGACATGGCGCATTCCACGCCCCCCTTCAGCAGCACGGATGCCGACCAGATCGATCGCGCGGCGCGTCCGAACCAGCTCGCCGTGGTCGCCGAGGTCGTCCGCACCCAAGCGATGAAGCGGTGGTGCACCGACCGTTCCTCAACGCCCATCACGTCCGAACCGACGATCGACCACCAAACGAGCTCTGCCTGGTGCGAGGGGTCCGGGGTCGAAGAAGGGGAGGCGGTCGAACGGCTGACCTGCGCCGATGGGATCACACACCTTGGTGGAGACGAACGCGACGGCCGACGGAGACCCGGGTCTTCTAGCCGATACGGCTCTGGCGAACTTTGTGTGGAGCCGTCACATGCTGTAGTTATCCAGCGGAGCCGAGGCTGTGAACGCATGACTTCATCGCTGTCCAGGGGCCTCCTCGGTCAGGGGTGGAACGACGCTTGGGTGATGCTCGGGTCGACCATCACACAGACTTCGCCAGAGCCTTCAACCTCGGGAAGTCACAACGCCCGGCGCGAGCATTGGTCCTTCAGACAGCCCCATCCTGCGCTGCACGACCGCCCTCTAGGACTGCTTCCGCCTGTTCCCCGGCTCCGACCGCGAGATCCACGGCACTCGCCCATGCCTCGCAACCGGCGGCTCCTTCCCCCGCCTCCGAAACGAAGCGCTGGCGTTCCAGGTGTGGGCCGCTTGGTCGCGGCAGCCTCCCGGGTGGTGCCAAGGAGCATCCGCAAGGCTCCAATGTCGTCATATGCCGGTGTGCGTGTGGGCAGCCCACAGGGTGGGCGTACTGGGGTAACGCGCCCGGAGACGTCCTGTGGCGTAGTGCAGCGCATGCGCTGCAGGGGAAGCGTCCGGATCGTCTGCGGTGGGCTGGGTGAGATGCGTGTAGAAGTCGACGGCGATCTCGCCGGCGACCCGGTCGTTGATTTGCCACAGGGTGCCGACCACGTGTTGGTAGCCAGCGAGATGGAACGCCCCCGCGATGTGCATAGCCTCGTCGGAAAGCCGTGGGTTGGTGATGGTGGTGTCGCATGCAGACAGGTAGGCCAGTTCCGCGCTCAAACGAAGAGCACTGACATCGGCCACGGTCAGCGCAGCGGTTGCGTGGTCGCGCAGCAGGAGCCGGCTCTCGGCTGGACGGGCCCAGTCGACTACCCCATGGCAAGCGAAATGCGCCATGGGATAGTTGTGGAGGGCTGCCAGGACCTCAGCGCGGGTGGGGTCGGCCAGCAGTCGGCTGCGCTGAAGCAGCGCGACCAGGTCCTGGGCTTCCGCTGTCACCCCCGGTAGGGGCTGGCTGCCGGGGGCATCGGGTACCGCGACGATCAACGTCCCTCTCTCCGCGACGTCGGGTTGGTGTGCGCGGGCGTAGGCCAGGCCGCGCACACTGGGGGTGTAGGAGGAGACCACCCGATCCGGCACCGTGCGTGGATGCCCGGACCGAACGGGATCGGTCGATGACAGGTCGCTGTGGTGGCCCGCAGCGTGCAGCGGCAGGTAGGTGAGCACACCGACGGGACACCACCAAACCCGCCGCCCCTCTGCGCCGCCCGAGGTCGTGGTGTGGCCCAGGGCCGCGAGCACAGGCCCGGTGATGGTGTCCCAGGTCCATGCCAGGATCTGAAGGATCTCGGTCTGGGCGGCGACTCGCGCCGCGGCGCCGACAGCGGGGGCGTGTGCTCGGCGGCAGGCTGCCAGGAGATGGTTGACGTGCTCAAAGGCGTTGTCCGTAGTGAGGGCGGGCAGTGAAACAGCCGTGACCGGGTTGTCTGGTGCACCGGTGAGGATGAGGGCGTCGCTGCGGGATCGGCCAGCGTATACGAACACCACCGGACCGCCGCGAGCCTGTTCGGCGAGCCAGCCGATCCGCGACCCGCGCAGGAAGTCCGCGAAGCCGTCCATCGACCGGATTCTGCTGAGGAGCAGGGTCCAGTCAGCGTGCGCGTCCCGGCGCGCGGTCGCCAGCTGCTGCCCGGGCCGCACGGGCTTGGCCATCGGGCGGGTGGTCTGGACGGGGTCAGGGACGAGATGGTCCAGAGCGTCGATGCGGACGCGCAGTTCCCCCACGGCGTCGGCCAGGCCAGGAGCGGCTTGGCGCAAGCGGGCCATGTCGCTGCTGCGGGCGGCCAGGACGTCGGCCACCAGGATCCCTCGGGTCTGCTCCAGCAGTTCGACGGCCCGCCCTGGCCGTCCGCTGGCCATAGCGGCTTCCGCAGCCTCACTGGCCAGTCCAGCCAGCATTCCGACCTGGTGTTCGCGATCAGCCCTGGCCAGGGCACCCGGAACCTGCTGAGGCAGCAGCTGCACGGCCGCTTCGATGGCGGCCAGCGCCCGCTCTGGATCGCGTCCGCTCCGGATGGCGAGGCGTGCTGCGCTGCGGTGGGCGCTCACGCGCAGTGAAGGCGGAGCCGTCTGGTGCTCCGCTGCGCGCGCGTAACAGGATTCCGCCTCGGCGAGCACGTTCCCGTCCTCGCTGTTGTCGGCGGCTCTTTCCAACGCGGATCCGAGGTTGACCAGGTAGCCGGCTCGATTAGGTTCGTCAGCCGCGGCGGCCTCTACCGCTGCCCGCAGCGTCTCGACCACCTCGGTCAGCAGGGCGTGATTCCCGGTTCGTTCGAACAGTCCCCGCAGCGTCGCTCCGAGGTTGTTCTGATAGACAGCGCTGCTGGGGTGGCCATCGGGCGTGGCGGCAACGGCGCCTCGGCAGGCCCCGACCGCATCGGTGAGAAACTCGACCCGCCCCGTTTGCTCAAACGCCAGCTTCAGTGAGTTCCCAAGACTGGACAGGCAGACAGCACGATCTGGGTGGTTGGGTGGGTGGGCGTCCACCGCCGACCGTCCGGCCTGTACTGCTTCGCTGAGCAGATGGAAGTCGCCGCTGCGTCGGAACAACATCACCAGGCCGCCAGCGAGATCAGAGAGACACCCCGCACGGTCGGGATGGCCGACGGGCGCAGCCTCAACAGCTGCTCGACCGGTCTCCACCGCCTCAGTGAGCCACTCAGTTTCATGCGTCTGTTCGAACAGTCGTATCAAAACGAAACCGAGGCCACTGAGAAACCCTGCACGGGAGGGATGATCCTCGGCGACCGCGTCGACCGCAGCCCGGTAGGCCTGAACGGCCTCCTCCAGGACGCCGTCGTCACCGGTACGCTCGGCGGCCGCACGCAAAATACCGGCCAGGTTGAACAGGGCAGCGGCTCGGTCCGGGTGACCGGCGGCGATGGTGTCCACTGCGGACCGCAGTGTGTCAATCGCCTCGGTGAGCGCACGGGGGTCTCCTGTGCGTTCGAACTGCCTTTTCTGGGCTACTCCGAGATTGGACAGATACTGGCCCCGGCGGGGGTGACCCTCGGGTGTGGCCTCCGCGGCTGCCCGATGCGAGTCGATCGCCTTCACCAGGGGTTCGAGCGAGCCGGTCCGTTCCGCCTGCGCATGCAAGGCGATGCCCAGGTTGGACAGCGCTGTGGCACGTTGGGGATGGTCGGTCGACGTCGCTTCCACGGCCAGCAGCCCCGCCTCCACCGCTTCTGGGAGCAGGTCCGCGTTTCCCGTTCGGTCGGCCAGTTCACTGAGGGCGCCACTGAGGTTGGCCATGGCGATGCCATAGTTCCGATGGTTGGTGGAGAGGGTTGCCACGGCTTCCCTATTCACCTCGACCGCTTCGGCCAGCACCTCGGCCTTGCCGGTTCGTCTGCCCAGCGTCATCAGGGCGGACCCCAGGTGCGCAAGGTTGGGACCGTGCTCGGCGCGGTCGGTGGCGGTGGCGGTCGCCGCGGCTCGCCACATCCGGGCCGATTCGGCCAGCACGTCGGTGTCTCCGGTCCGTGCCCCTAGCGCATCCAGAGCCAAGCCGAGGCCAGAGAGGTATCCGGCGCGGTCGGGCTGGTCTACCGCCCCGGTTGCCAGCACGGTTCGGTGCGTTTCGACCGCTTCACTCAGTAGGTCGACGTCACCGGTCCGTTCGCCCAGCGTATTCAGGGCCGTCCCCAGCCTGGCCAGATGCCTGGTGCGGTCGGCGCGCTGACGTGGGATCACCGCCACTCCCTGGCGAAGGTAGGCGACTGCCTCGCCGAGAAGGGATGAGTCCCCCGTTTGCTCGAACAGCGTCTGCAGGCTGGTCCCGAGGTTGGACAGGCAGTCGCCGCGAATCGGATGATCGTCTCTTACGACTTCCACGGCCTGCCGGAGATGACCGATCGCTTCGAAGTGCAGATCGGTGTCTGCGCTCTGATGGGCCATCGCCTGGAGCGCGCTGCCCAGACTGGTCAGATGCAGGGCCCGT
The DNA here is from genome assembly GCA_050936435.1 of Spirillospora sp. CA-253888. Classification (GTDB taxonomy): domain Bacteria; phylum Actinomycetota; class Actinomycetes; order Streptosporangiales; family Streptosporangiaceae; genus Spirillospora. The sequence continues at coordinate 350,017 of JBNJMT010000002.1, read as the reverse complement.
TCACCGTGGTCTGGCCGGCTGGCCTCCACTGAGTCGCGGCCGGCCCTGACCGCCGCGGCCAGCAGTTCGGCGTCCTTGTTGTGCTCATTCAGCCGCACCAGCGTGCTGGCCAGGTTTGCCAGGTAGGTGGCGCGGTTGAGTTGGTCGGCGAAGGCCGCGGCATGGCGGAAGTGAGGAACCGCCTCGATGAGCAGGTCTGGCTCTCTGCGCTGCTCGAACAATGCCAGCAGGGCCCGCCCCAGACTGGCCTCGATGTGCGCACGGTCTCGGTGGCCGAGCGGAACGATCCTCACCGCAATCCGTCCGGCGTCCACGGCTTCCCGCAGCAAGTCCTCCCCGCCGGATCGGTCGAACAGGGCCAGCAACGCGTTGCCGAGACTGGCCAGGACGTGGGCGTGGTCAGGGTGGTCAGCAGGCACGGCCTCCGCCGCGATGCGGCCGACGTCCACGGCCTCCCTCAGCAAGTCCTCCTCACCGGATCGGTCGAACAGGGCCAGCAACGTATTCCCCAGGTTGGCCAGGCGTTCTGCGCGATCGGGATGATCGGCGGGGAAGGCCGCCACGGCCGCTCGCCCGGTGTCCACCGCCTCGATGAGCATGCCGGTGTCCCCGGTCTCTATCGCCAGCCAGTACAGGGCAAGCCCCAGATTGGACAGGTACCCGGAGTACCTCGGGTCGGCGCGGGTCGTAACCGCCAGGCAGGCACGGAATCGGGCAACGGCCTGCATGAGAGAGGCGACGTTCCCGGTGCGGCGGAAAAGGGTCTGAAGGGCGGCCCCCTCGTCGGAGAGATATTCGGCACGAGCTGCCGGCGTGGCGGCTCCTGCTGCGGCGTCACGGAACTGCGCGGCGGCCTCCGACAGCAAACCCTCGTCGCCGCTGTGCTCTGCCAGCATGAGAAGCACCTTCCCGAGATTGGAGAAGATGCCGGCACGGCCGGGATGATCGGCGGTGACCTCGGCCGCGGCAGCCCGCCCCACCTCGACCGCCTCGATCAGCGGGCTGGTCTCACCGGTACGCATGCACAGCCGCTGCAGGGCGAGCCCTAGATTCGTCAGATGGATCACACGGTTGGGGTCGTTGCCACTGGCAGGAGTGGCCCCGATCGCGTCCCGGAAGAGGTCGGCGGCCCTGATGACCAGGGCAAGATCACCGGTACATTCATAGGCGCGGAGCAGGTCGCCACCCAGGACCGCCATTCGGGTTGCTTCCGTGGCAATCCCACCTTGAAGGCTCTCCATGCAGAGCGGGCGCAGCGGCTCGGGTACGTTCTCGGGATCTGTCTCGTAGAACAGACTGAAAAGATGCACCGCCGCGGCGAGATCGTTTTGCCCCGCGCTCTCGCCGAGAGCCGCGTACCTCAGCAGGTGGTACCAGCCCAGTACGTACCCGACGGTGTCGTCATCAGAGTGATTCGAAATAATCAGTTCACCGACGGAGCCTGTGACCTCGTCGCTCAGAATGGCGCCATGATCTTGCCCGCTGGTGGCACGACGCAGGTGGTCGCGCACGACGGCAAGCGCCTCGTCACGATTGCGCAATCGAGCCTCCCGACCGATGGCGCCTTCCGCGCGCCCTAGCGGATATCGACGATGCTACGCACCGATTCATCTCTGTCCCGGGGACGGCAGTTGGGTGCGCAGATGATGAGAGAGAGCGCGGCCCAGCTCTCGGTCGAGGGCCTGGGCGGGCGGAGACTCGGGGTCGTTCTCGGTGGGAACCCCGGAGGTGAGTCCCAGCCGGGCGGCCAAGGTCGTGGCGTGCAGGCGGATCGCCGCCTCCAGCAGTTGGGCGTAGGTGTCGGCGGCGGCACGAAAGCGATGCCGGGCCGTCAGGGCGGTGACGACGGCGATGGGCACAGCGGGCCACCACCAGATGACCAGTGCCGCATACAGCACACCCCAAGCCCCCAGGACGGCAGCCCGTGACAGGGCCGCGCGGGAGGCAATGATCTCCGATCGGGTCTGTTCGGGGAGAGCCAGCCACAGGTAGGGCCAGACCGTGGACAGATCCAGGTGATGGTCACGGTCCAGGCGGACCGCGGCGGCATGGAGGCGATCGCCACTCCAGGTCGGCCGGTCCGGCCGTTCCACGGCGATGGCGTCACGGACGCGTGCGGCGTGGTGCCGTCTGGCCGGATCGGGCCGATCGGCGGGCAGCGGCGCTCGGGCGCGTTGGTACTCGGTGTGCCAGGTCTGGTGTGCGCTGTCCCAGCGGCGGCGGCGGCTGTTGACGCCTCGACGCACCAGTGCCTGCAGGGGGCGCGGCCATCGCCGCCATCCGGTGGCGAGCGCGCCTTGTTCCAGCAGGGCGCCAAGGGCTTGGGCGACGATTCCCACAGCGGCGGCGCCGACCAGGACCGCCACCAACACCAGCACCTGGCTGCCCGGCGCTCGCACGGCGGGTGCTTTGGCGTCACGGGTGATCTCGCTGGCCAGCCGCCCGACATCCAGGGCATGGGCGTTCCCCAAGATGACGGCGGCCGCGACGATTCCCAGATAGAACGCTCCTGGGAGCACCAGCAGCGTCAGCCATCGTTCGGCGAGCTTCTTGCCGAGCTCGCCCAACAGGCCATTCACGGGTCGAGCCGCTGGCGGATCAGTGCCTGACCGCTGATCGAGCAACGGGGCGACACTTGACTCACCTCGGTCTCATCGCGGCCGAGGCACATCTGCAGCGGGCACCGGTAGACGATGTCAAAACGCTCCACCCCGACCGCGTCGATGCCGCCTCGCGTCTCGTGGCCGTAGATCCCCAGAGCATCTCCCCGTACCTGCAGGGCGGTGTGCACGGTGTCGAGCAGTTCCGCGACCTCCTGCCGGAAAGCCGTCATCCCGTCACGATCCCGATGGTCGGGTTTCTGCTGATCGCCAAGCAGAGCCGACATCCGCATCAGCGCATCGACCCCTTCGCCAGCCCCCACTGCTGGCACCGCCTCCCCCAAGGCCGCGCGGACCTGGTCCAGGTGACTGCACACATAGGCCAAACCGTTGGCGACCTGCTCGGCAACGCGGTCCGGAACATCCACTAGGGCCTCCAGGGGGATCAGGCCGGGCAGCGAAACGATCACATGCGGGAACTCGGGCATCTCCGTCATCGCCTGCTGTGACTGTAACCAACGACCAGCGGCCCCGCAGGAAAGCCGACACAGACCCATTCGCACCGACTGGACCGCTGGGCCGACGACGCCAGCCACGGTGGTCATACCGACTGGCGTCTCGACGCAACCTTCCGCCCCGCTCCGCGCGGGTCTGGCGAACTCTGTGTGATGCGGTCACTCGCGGTGGAGATCGGTTCGGTCTGCGCAGAGGATGATCTTTCGGAGGAGATCGAGTTTGGCGCGGCCGTAGCGGCTGCGTTTGATGGCCTTCACGCGGCAGACGTTGCCCTCGACGGCTCCGGAACTGTAGGGCAGGGTGAGGCCGTTGCGAACCGCGTCATAGTCACGTTCGAGGCCGCCGGCGAAGGTGTGCAGGTGCGGCAGGTCGTCGGCGCGGACGGCGGCGATCCAGCCGTCCAGGCGGTCGCCATGACGGCCGGTCATCATCTCCGCGAACGTCTTGACGTGGTCGTGCAGGATGCTCAGGTGAGTACAGGCTGCGAGGACCTCCTTGAGTTCGGCCTGGTCGTCGGGGGCGAGGTTGTCGGGATGGCGGCGGATCCAGCTGGTGATGTGGCGGACCTTGGGTGGCGGAGGAACGGCGGGCGGCGCGGCCGCCGGGGCGAACTGACGCAGGTAGGCGTAGACGATGGTGTAGCCGCCGGGAAATCCCTGCGCCTTGATCTCCCGGAACAACTGGGTGATGTTGGTGCACCCGGCGTTCCAGCGTTGGTGTAGGTAAGGCTTGTAGTCATCGAGGATGCTCGGCCACCCGGCCAGCGGGGCCGCCACCAACTCCTCGACGGATTCGGCGCGGTAGTACCTGCGGACGGTCATGGGAGCCAGGCGGAGTTCGCGCTGAATCGCGCCTTGGCTCTTGCCCTCGGCCTTGAGCGCCTGCACTCGCTCGAAACGCTCGCGGGCCCGCACCACCCGAGACCGGCTCTCGGCCTGGGTAATGGTCGCCTGCTGGGCGGCCTGGGTGGGAGTGGGTGCCTGCTCAAGCGCGGCCGCCTTCAGTTCGCCGTAGTGTTGCTTGACGCAGCGGTGGTGGACGGCGACGGTCTTCTCCACGTAGTCGCCCAGGTTGGCCCGCAGGTGCCACCGGTCCGCACACTGGATCGCCTCCGGCGCGCCCTCTCAGGCGCCGTTGGCATACGCTCCGGCCCGGTCCCGGCACACGACCTTGACGCCAGGATGTGCGTGCAGCCAGTCGGCCAGGGTGTCGGCGTCACGGTCGTCCAGGATGTCGATAGGCCGGTGGGTGTCCATATCGATCAGTAAGGTTGCGTACGACTGGCCGCGGCGTTTGGCGAAGTCGTCCACGCCCAGCACAGCGACCTGGCCGATCTCGGGATCAGGCAGGGAGCGGATCAGCCTGATGAGCGTGTCGCGGTCTACCTGCACGCCCAGCATTTTCAGCAGTCGGGAGGCGGCCCGCCCGGCCAGGGCGAGGGCCACCAACTCCAGGAACCGGCCCAGCAGCGCCGTTCGGCGAGCGAACCGTGGGGCCAGCCCTGGCACTGGTTCGGCGAACGTCTGTACCTGGCAGTCTGGGTTCGAGCAGAGCAACCGCCGCACCGTGAGCGCGATGCGCACGGGCCGTCCTGCAACAGGCAGGTCGTGCAAGAGCCTCCGGTAGCGCCCATACACCCGAGACGATGCCACGCCGCAGGACCGGCAGGGAACCGCTCGTTCGTTCGGTGTGTGCGCGGTGACCAGCACGTTTTCGCCCTGGTCGGTCACATCGTCGACCATCAAGCCAGTCAGATGCGGGAAGAACATATCTAGGCGGCAGATATCGCCTACCTCGGCATGCGTCACTATGAACCTCGCGGCCGCTCAACAACGCTCGCGTTCCTGGTCAAGCCAGATCATCGCTGAACGGGTAGGGGCGCATGCGGTCAGCTACACGATCGCGGCCGTCTGGCCGATACGCGGAGTCAATTCAGAGAGCTGACCAGGGCCCGAGAGGCCGGTTCCGTGCCACGTAGTCGCGGTACTCGTCGAGCAGGACGCTCTGGTTCACCCAACGATCCAGCGGGGCACCCAACTCGCGTTCAGCGATTTCGAGAGCTTCCTGCGCCGATGTCGCTGTGACGATCGTCTGGCCACCATCATCACCACGGCGGTACTCATCCACGCTGAAGGTGTCGGGATCGAAGTCCTCAGAAGGGTAGAACGCGGAGAACTCATCCATCGGCAAGGTCCCCGGGCCAAGGTCCTCGACCTCGTACAGCCGCACTTTGATCGGCTCGAACCGGCTGGCCAGCCAGATGTGAGCTGTCCGAAGCCCTCGGCGGCCTTCCTCCTCAAACGAGCCGAGCAACTGGCTGATCCCCGCCCCGCGGCCAACGGCCGACGCCGCAAAGGACCTGGTGAGGTAACGCATCTGCGTGATCCTAGACGAGCGGCCAGACAGAGCTGCACCAACCAGCCATCGCTCTCCGTCACCCCTCCCACAAAGTTCGCCAGACCCAGCTTGAGGGCTCTGGCGAAGTCTGTGTGATGGTCGACCCGAGCATCACCCAAGCGTCGTTCCACTCTTGACCGAGGAGGCCCCTGGACAGCGATGAAGTCATGCGTTCACAGCCTCGGCTCCGCTGGATAACTACAGCATGTGACGGCTCCACACAAAGTTCGCCAGAGCCGCCGATACAGCGTCGTTTCTGCGGTAGCGGTTGAGCGGAGACAGCTGACCGAGGTGAGATCGGCTGCAGACCCAAATGGACGTGGCCCTTTGACAGGAACTGATCCGTCCGGCCCACAGTCCGCCTACAAAGAACGACTTCAGTTGGCGTGATGGTGCAGGGTGAGCATCTCCTGGACAACGGCGGTCGGCCGGGCTGGTGAGCAGCGTGCGTGGCGCAGGAGGTGCCGGCGTTTGAGGGTGGTGGCGCCCTGCTCGCCCACGGCCCGGCCCGTTGCGTGGTGCCGGTTGAACAGCTTCTTGCGCCGTCCGAGCTTGCGGCCCGTACGGCAGCGGTAGGGGTGCCACCACTGATGTATCCCTTGTCGGGGTAGCACGCCACTCGCCCGGCGGTTGAGCGCGTCGATGATGCCGCGGACGCGGGCGACGACCAGGTCACGGGTGGAGCCGGACGTTCACGCCGTGCTGCCGGTGCTCACCGGAAGAGAACCACCGATCATCGGCAACCGAGAGCCGGTCGATCGATACCGGCGTGCCGTCCAGGATCACCCGGACCTTGCGGGCCGCGATCCGCATCACCGCACGCAGATCGGGCGCAGGAGCGGCCGGCAGCTCGATCACCTCGGTGACGTGACGGTGGGCGGCCCGCAGCGCTTGGCGGCCAGACCGCAGGCGGTTGCGCGGCCCCGGCTGGCATCGGGTCCTAGCGGCCTGCCCCGCGGAGCGCCGTGGCGCCGTCGGGTGACCGCCACGGTCGAGGAGGGTGAACGGCCTGTCGGAGCCATGGTCAAGCGGGCTTTTGCCGGAATGGCAAAGCGTCTTCGTAGGGTCGCGCGACCTGGGACAGGATCGTGATGTGCCGGCGACGGCGCGGACCAGCTGAGGAGGAGTCATGACGCAGGCGGCTCAGGCCACGCAGACGCACCGCTTGGTGCCGTCCCCGGCAGGGCGCATCCACCTGGTCGAGCAGGGCTCGGGCCCGCTGGTGCTGCTACTGCACGGATTCCCGGAGACCTGGCACTGCTGGCGCCGCCAGCTGCCGGTGCTGGCCGCCGCCGGTTACCGGGCGGTGGCGGTGGACGTGCGCGGGTACGGCCGCTCGTCCAAGCCGGAGCCGGTGGCGGCCTACCGGATGCTGGACCTGGTCGCCGACAACGTCGCGGTGGTGCACGCCCTGGGCGAGGAGACGGCGATCGTCATCGGCCATGACTGGGGGGCGACGATCGCCGCCAACAGCGCCCTGGTCCGGCCGGAGGTCTTCACCGCCGTCGGGCTGCTGAGCGTGCCCTATGCCCCTCGCGGCGGACCGCGGCCCAGCGAGGCCTTCGCCGCGATGGGCGGTGGCAAGGAGTTCTACGTCCGCTACTTCCAGGAGCCGGGCCGCGCCGAGGCCGAGATCGAACCGGACGTCCGCGGCTGGCTGGCGGGCTTCTACGCCGCGCTGTCGGCCGACACCATGCCCGCGTCCGGCCGGCCCGACCCCCATTTCGTGGCGCCCGGGGGCCGGCTGCGCGACCGGTTCCCGTCCGGTCCGCTGCCGTCCTGGCTCAACCGGCAGGAGTTGGACGTCTACGCCGCAGAGTTCGAACGGACCGGTTTCACCGGCGTGCTCAACCGCTACCGGAACATGGACCGGGACTGGGAGGACCTGGCCCCCTGGGACGCGGCGCCCATCGTCCAGCCGTCCCTGTTCATCGGCGGGGCACAGGACGCCTCCACCACCTGGCTGGCCGACGCGATCGACGCCTACCCCACCACCCTGCCCGGCCTGGTCTCCTGCCACATCCTCGACGGGTGCGGGCACTGGATCCAGCGGGAACGCCCGGACGAGGTGAACCGGCTGCTGATCGACTGGCTCGCGTCCCTGCCGACCGACTGACCCCTGTTCGCAGCGCCGGGGCCGATGGTGGTCTCAGCGGCCCGAGCGGTGGCGGCTTCGAGCGCGGCCCGTCCGGTCGTCCCCCGGTCACCGATATGACGTGATCGGCGTAGCCCACGTGCAGCTGTCCTTGTTGATCCTGAGTTCGCCATGCACGGTGTCGACGTGGCAGCCGAGCAGTCCCTGCTGACAGCCGGTCATCGCCCACGCCCGTAGGGGCTGGCTGCCTTGGCCGTCAGAAGGCGTCGACGTACACGTACACCCGGTCGAAGCGGAGAGCGGCCAGGTCGGCGCGGCGGATCACCCAGTGGAACAGGCCCGCCTCCAACTCCTCGCAGTCGTCTTCACCGCGCCAGGTGGCCAGCAGCGTCCACTCGTCGCCGTCCGCGGCGGGCAGCGGCACCTCGTCCCTGGCCGCCTCGACCGGGTCCCAGTTGAACAGGACCGGTTCGCCGCCGAGCTGGAAGCGCCAGTGGGGGCGCCAGCCGACCACCTGCGACCAGGCGGACTCCAGTTCGGCCGCCCGCTGGGACTCCTCGTCGTCGTCCTCCTCGTGCCACGGCCACGACCACTGGTGGAAGCAGAAGTCCAGCCGTGCCCGGCGGTAGGTGCCCGGACCGTCGTCCGGATCGACCGAACGCTCCGCCAACGGCGTCCCGGCCGGCACGTACCGCACGGCGTCGGCGACCACCGCCCCGCTGCCCGGATCGGGGTCGGCGAAGAACAGCAGCCGCCCCTCGGCGGGCAGCGGCAGATCCGTCGCCCCGGGCGGCAGGGCCGCGCAGTCGACGGCCGCGACGAACGCCGCCGCCGGCGCGGGGGCGCCCTCCGGGAGGGGCGGGTTTCCGCCGGTCAGCGCCACGACCGGGCCGGGACCGTCCGGTGCGAGGTAGACGGCCGGGCGAGCGGTGCGTATGTACGCCTCCACCTCGGCGGCCGGAATCCCCCGCGCGGCGGCCTCCGCGCGGAAGCGGGCGGCCCTCGCCACCGGGGTCTCGTCATGGGTTTCCGTGTCGGTCACGGGAGAAGCCTACGGCCGTCAAGATCCCTACGCCGGAACGTCTCGTGTCGGCCGCGATCAAGCTCGCCTACAACGCCCTGCACATCATGCGCGCCGTCGTAGCCACGACGCTTGGAGCATTCACCGGCGACCACATCGGCTTCCTGGCAGGTCGAGTGTTCGAGCCACGCCTCGGCGCGACCAAACTCATCCGGCGGCTGGGGCAGGACAACTGGACGAGAGCCGGCGATGACGTCGCCCGACGGTTCTGGGTCGTCATCGTGGCCCGGCTCATGCCGGAAATGGGGGCGCTCGTGTCGGCGGCGGGCTCGTCCCTGATCCGGTACCCGCGATTCGCGGCCGTGCTCTGGACGACCCTGTGGGTGGTGGGCGGCGCGATCACCGTTAGGGCGCTGCTCGATGTCGTCGACAGATGCACGGTCCCGTCGCTCCTTGCTGCCGCATTGGCCCTGACCGTCGTCGTCCGCCTTTGGAAAAAGCGGGTCATGTCATGACCGGTTCACCCGCCGACCGGTTCGCTCCCGTGGCTGGGCGGCGCCGGGGACTTCGGGTGCATGCGGTAGTGGAGCACGAGGAACGGGATTCCGAAGACCGAGAAGGCGTGCTCGGCGCGCAGCTCCCCGTCGTGGGTGTAGACCTCCAGTCGTTCGGCGAAGCCGTGCACGGCCAGGGCGGTGAGGTCGCGGGTGTCGGGGTCGATGTGGGTGAGGTAGTGGCCGGGCTGGTCGAGGCGGCTGCGGCTGGTCAGGACGAGTCCGCCGCCAGGCCGGGCCTGCGGGGCGAGCGTGGCGGTGAAGCTGGCTTGTGGGAGGGGGAACCCGACGCTCACATAGCCGCGGCCCTCGTGCCGGTAGGTGGTGTAAATGCCGATGTAGATCGGCTCGTCGGTGTCGGTGAACGACCGGATCCAGCCGCGGACGGTCTCCGCGCCGTCCTTGGTGGTGATGGTGTCGATGCGTCCCCGCACGCCGCGCTGCGCCTCGCGCTGGTTCATCGGGACGCTGGCCTGGCCGAGGGGGCGCGCGACGAGCGTGCGGTAGAGCAGGTAGCCGGGCCGGACCCACAGCCGCCACTTGGGGACGATGTCGAGTGTGAACCTCGCGGTGTGCTCGTAGAACTCGCGGACCTGCGGGTCCACGTCCGCCGGATCGAAGTCGGGGCCGCGCAGCTCGTCGAGCGAGGCGACGATGCCGACGTCCGGGGCGTCCTCGACGTAGTGGCCACCGAGAGTTTCGGCGAGGGCCCGGACGTAGCCGGTGCCGACGTACCGCGTCTTGGACTCGCGGGGCACGACGAACGGAAGGTCCTCCGCGCGGACCCGCTCGGCCAGCAGGGTCACCTGCGCCTCCCGGAACAGCAGCGCGGCCAGGGTCCGGTAGACCAGCACGGTCGTACTGGCGACGACAGCAGGGGAAGTCCCCCGGCCGACCCCGCCGACGGCCGCTCCCACCACGGGCCCGAGCGCGACCTTTTGGGGGCGCAGCCCCATGGCTCCGGTTACGGCGCCGGTGGCCGTCCCGACCGCCAGGGGCCCGGCACCGACGAACCGTCCGGCCGCCCACCCGAGCGGGGCCGCGACCATGGCACCGCTCGCGATGCGCGCCCAAAGCGCGGGGATCTGGTGGGGCCGCTGCCGGGCGCGGGCGACCGCCTCGACGGCCCCCAGCCCGACCGCCCCGACGACCGCGCCGAGAACCGCAGCCTTGCCGCCACGGTGCGCCGCCAGCGAAGCCCCGCCCAACGCCCCGATGACACTCGCGGTGCCGACCTGCTGAACCCGTCCCGGGCCCGACGAACGATGATTTGCCATGCCCGAAACCTACTGAGCAGCAGGCCGAACACGCGCGACACCTGGCCGTTTTGGCCAACTCGTGACGACTTTAGCGTCATCGACCTCGATGCCGGACTCGTGTTGGCGATCACTGTCCACCAGCACCTGCGCTACGCCACCGGTCTGCTGGACCAGCGCTTCTACACCGACGCCGTCGGCCGACGCCTGCACGCCACCACCGCCGAACTGCTGCGCCTGGCCGGGTTCATCAGCTTCGGCGCTGGCCTGCACCCGCGGGCCCAGCGGTACTGAATTGCCGGCGACCGCGCACTCGGCGCCAACGTGCTGGGCTTCTGGTCCTGCCAGGCCAAGGGCATCGGCCAAGTCCACCAAGCCGCGACGCTCGCCGAGACAGCGCGCTCGGGATACTGCGGAGCCACTCCGGCCGTCACCGCGATCCTGCACCTGCGAGCAGCCGAGGCCCACGCAGGCGACCACGCCGCCCCCATGCCCGGCGGGCAATCGACGCCCTCACTGCCATGCCCGGTTCGTCCGGACCACCGGACTGGCGCTACTGGATAGACGAGGCCCAAGCGCACGCCCAAACCGGATACTGCTACCTCAAACTCGGCGACCATCCCCAGGCCCGCGCTCACCTGCGCAACGGCCTGCGTCTCCAAGACCCCTCCCACTCCCGGGAAGGCGCCCTGCGAAACGCCCTGCTGGCCACCACCTCCCTGCACCAGGACCGGCCCGAGCTCGTCCAGGCCCTCACCCATGGCGGCCGCGGCCTGGATGCGCTGGCCGACGAGGTCGACTCCACCCGATGCATCGGCCATCGAGATGTTCCAGCAGATCGGGGACTGGCACGACGGGGGCGCGGCCTTCAACAATCTGGGGAACGCGCTGACACTCATGCAGCGGTCGGACGAGGCGACCGCCGCCTACCGGCAGGCTTACAAGATCTTTAGGGAGATCGGCGATGTGCACGACGAGAGCATCGCCCTGGGCAACCTGCTGCGCACTTCGACCCAGGCGTAGCGCCTCAAGGACACGACACGCCAGGGTAGGCACCGCAAGCGCCGTCGAGATCGTTGACGGCTGTGTCCGTAGATCGCGGTGCGTCATTCGCCCTCCGGTCTGCTCCTTGGCGGACCGGGCGGGTAGGGGCCCCTTGCCTGGCCGGAGGGCGGGAACGCAGCTCAGAGGCGGTTGGCGGGCAGGGTGGGGACGGTGTCGGTCCAGCCCTGCCGGCGGACGAGGGTGTACCCGTCGAGCCTGCCCGCCAAGAGGCTCTCAACGGCGAGGGGGCGTCCCGTCCGCTGGTCGATGATCAGCCTGGTGTTCATGGCTCCGGTGGCGCTCCAGAAGGCGACGCCCTGGCGGCCGAGGTGGTCGGTGACGTTCCGGTGGCTGCGGTCGATCGGAAGGCCGGCCAGCACCCGGTACAGGGTGGCCTGAACGGCGGGCGGCACGGGGGCGCCGACCAGCAGGTCGGTGATCTGCTGGAAGGTGACGTCCGGTGGGGGGGTCCGGCCTGCCTTCGGTTCCGTTGCCGAGGCGGTGTGCCCGGGCCACAGCTCGTCCAGCGCCGCCTTGAGCGCTGTCGGATCGGTGGGCAGCGCGGCGATCTGGTCGAGGGTGATGGGTGTGCCCGCCGCGCTCGGATAGGTCGGCTCTGTCTGCCGGGTCGTGCGTGTGCTGCGTTGCAGGGCGAGCGCTGCGGGCGGATCTGCCCGCAGCCCGACGCTCATGCCGTGGATCTGGCACCCGCGGGGTCGCTGCGCGCCGGTCCGCCGCCAGGCGCGTTCGTCGGCGCCGGTCAGCCTCCGGTCGGTGACCGCATCGATCACCAGCCAGCTGGGGTCGCTTCCGGACCGGGCCGACCAGAGCCGGGCGTGGCACGTCGAGGAGTAGCTGTACAGGGGTTTGGCGTTGGGAGGTGGTGGCCCTGCGGCGGTGTCGCCCAGGTAACTCGCCGTGGTGTAGCTGCTGAGGTCGGCCGTCCAGTACCGTCCGGTCGCCGTGTCGCCTTCCTGGAGCGTGGTGGCGGCGGCAAGGAGGGTCAGGCGCGCCGATGGCGGACCCGTGTCCTGGCCGGTCGGGCGTACCACGACGAACAGCCCGGCGACCAGGGCCGCCGTCACGACGGCGGCTCCGCCGTACCGGATGCGCCGCCGGAGCGCGCGAGCAGGCACCCGCCCCCGTTCCGGTCCCGCGATCGCGCGGGCGCGGATGCGTTCGAGCCGTCCAGGATCGGCGGGCGGGTCGAGCCGGTCCGGCCGGATGGCCGACATCGTCGCCAGCAGATCGGTCTTCCTACTCATCGATGTCCCCTTCACTTCCCGGATCCAGGCCGCGGCTCGCGTCGTTGATGTGGCGGTCGAGGTGACGGCGGGCCCGATGGACGCGCATGGCGAGCGCGGGCCGGGAACAGCCCAGGACGTCGGCGGCCTCACGTGGCGACAGCCCGTGCCAGCTGAGCAGCATCAGGACCTCGCGGTCCCGTTCGGGCAGCGCGGCCAGCGCCCGCAGCAGGACGTTCCGGTCGACGATCAGCTCGGCGACGTCCCCGGCGACCGGCGGTGAGGCCGCCGCCCAGGCGTGCAGTTGCGCGGCGATCAGGTCCTGCCGCACCGCTTGCCTGCACTGCTCCCGGATCACGTTGCGCGCGACGCCGATCAGCCAAGCCAGCGGGGTGTCCGGCACCACATCGCGTCGCCGCCACGCGATGACGAACGTCTCGCTGGCCACCTCCTCGGCGAGCGCGCCGCCGACCCGCGTCACCGCGTAGGCGTACACGCGGGAGAAGTACAGACCGAACAGCTCGTCGAACCACTCGGTCGAACCCTGGTCGGTGCGCTCAGCCCAAGACCCTCGCCGGCTCACGCCACGCTCGTCCAATCCCGTCACACTGAGAAGTGAGCAAAACAAGCCTGATATCACCACAGACCCGAAAACGATTCTCCGCTCGCCCGGGAACAGCGGATGGAGACCACGCACGCACGGCTGCCCACGGACGGTCGCCGATGGGCGGCCATGGCCCCGAGGGGACCGAGGCGCGGCGACGTGGTGGCTCTTGGCAGCGAGGCGACTGACCTACACCCACGCCCCCAGGGCGTTCAGAACTGGCCGCCTAGTCCACGGACGCGCGGGCGCCGACTTTGCCCCGCCCCACTGGTCCTCCCCTGGCGGGGCCGGTGAACCGGTCGCTTCGCGCGGACGCCTTCAGGCACGCCAGGAGCTGGTTCTGGGCCAGGCCCGGACGGGCCTGGAGCAGCGGGCGACGAATCGGCCCGATCTCCGACCGCCCTGTCTGTACGGCGAGCTGTGCATAGCGTGGGAGAACAGGGACTGTCGGCTCGTCCATCGAGGTCAACATGTCCCTCAGAACGAGCCGGGCCCTCTGCCGTAGGCGCTCAGCCGGTGTGCGCCGCTATGGCGTCGATGATCTCGGGCCAGAGTTCGCGCGGGCGGTCGTGGCCCATGTCGGGGATCAGCACGAGCCTGGCTCCGGGCACCAGGTCCGCCGTGCGTCGCCCGCCGCTGGGGTCGATCAGCGTGTCGTCCAGGCCGTGGATCACCAGAGTCGGTACCCGGAGCTCGCGGAGGGCGCCCGCGCGCGAGCCGTTGAGGATCATCGCTCCGAGCTGTCGCCCGACCCCTGCGGGGTAGTAGGCGCGGTCGTAGCTGCGGGCGGCCAGTTCACGGAGCGGCGCGGGATCGCCGTAGCGTCTGGAAGCCCACACCAGTTCCCGATCCGCCGATGCGACGTATCCTTCGCGGTCCGCCGGCCTCGGGCCGAACAGCGCCGCCTGGGCTTCGGGACTGGGCTGACCGTATTCGCTCTCACCGGTCGAGGACATCATCGACGTCAGGGTCAGCACCCGTTCCGGTCGGGTGACGGCCATCGTCTGGGCGATCATCCCGCCCATCGAGGTCCCGACCACATGGGCTCGTTCGACGCCGAGCGCGGTGAGCAGGTTCAGGCCGTCGTCGGCCATGTCCTGGAGTCCGTAGGGGATCATCGCCAGGGCGGCAGGGATGTCCCCCGAGCTCACGGCGGCGATGAACGACCCCATGTCGACGGGGTGAGCGTCGAACTTGGTGGACAGCCCGCAGTCGCGGTTGTCGTAGCGGATCACGTAGCGGCCGCGGTCCGCCAGCGCGCGGCAGAAGTCCTCGTGCCAGGCGATCATCTGGGCGCCGAAACCCATCACCAGCAGGACGGGGACGGCGTCCGGATCGCCGAAGCCCTCATAGGCGATGGACACGCCGGGCGACACGTCAACGATGGGCATGTCGCGAGCCTGCCAGGAGCGGCCATCCGAGCGCATTCCGATTATCGGTGGCCGGTCTGTCCAAGGGCCGTACTGATCGTTCCCGAAGGGTGCGGCACATATGCAGGATGCCTTGAGCTGCGGAGCCGCTGAACGAACGATGCGGTGGTGGCGCTGAGCTCGTTGCCCAAAAAGCCGGCGCGTCGGAGGGAAGCTGTCCGCGCTCGAGCGGAGCGCCGAACCGCACCGGCAGTCGGACGCAGAAGGGGCGCCACCCGGGGGGCGGTGGAGAAGAGCCTGGTCAGGCGGATTGTTGCTGGGACGGTCCGGGGTCGGCCTGCAGGGCGTCCAGCAGCAGGCCTTGGTCGGCGAGCAGGTCGGTGAGGATGCGGCGGGCGGCCCGCATCAGTTCCGACACATCGGCGCCGGCCAGCTCGTACACCACGGTGGCGCCCTGGCGGTGGGCGATGACGATCCCGGCGCGGCGCAGCACCGCCAGCTGCTGGGACAGGCTGGAGGCCTCGATGTCGATCGCAGCCAGCAGGTCGCGGACCGCCTTGGGGCCCTCGCACAGCAGTTCCAGGACCCGGATGCGCACCGGATGGCCGAGGGTTTTGAACAGCTCTGCCTTGGCCTGGTACAGCGGTACCGGCATGGTGATCAGCTCCCGTCGCCCAGTGCTTCCGGACCTGCCGCCGGGCCGGTGCGCAGGACGTCGGACACGGCTTCGCGGATGGCTTCCAAAGCGGTCATGAAGCAGTCACGGTAGCGGGTGATGGGGGTGGTCATGCCTCATCAGCTCACACTCTTCTCGTCGGGTGGCGCTCGGCGCCCCGTCGCGGCCGGGGCGCCCTCAATCCTATCGAATTGAAGAATGATGCAACTTCATCAAAGTAGCATCGGGTGGGCCGTCCGAGCCGGTCTCCGCCCGGCCCGCACGCTCCCGCCGGGAACGCGCGGGGCGGCACCTCGCGGTACGGCCGGGACAAAGGAGGGGACCGCGTTGGACACCTTCACCGCTTCCAGCGATGTGCGAGGGGGCTTCACCATCGTCGAGTTCGCCGGCGCGCTGGATTTCGCCTCGGTGGAACAGGCCCGGCGCCCGCTCCGCGAGGCTCTGGAGCCCGGGCGACGCCGGTTGATCGTCGACATGGCGGGCCTGAGCTTCCTGGACTCCAGCGGCCTGGGCCTGATGGTGTGGGCGCAGCGCGAGGCGGGTCACCATGGTGCATGGCTGGCCTGGGCGGGCCTGCGCGCCCACTTGATGCGGCGAGTGCAGGTCACCGGCCTGGGTCGGGTGCTCTCGCTCCATCCTTCCGTCCAAGCCGCTCAGCAGGCCGCCCGAGACGGCGACTGGTGAGGGGATCAGCAGCCGACCAGTGCCCAAGGACGGTCGGGTCAGAGACGGCTGAAGTCCTCGCGGGCGGAGGATCAGTAGAGGATGACGTGTGACACCGACGGCCGATGAACCAGACGGCCCGCCCCGGCCGCGGGAGACGCCTGCGATCAAGGTCCCGTCGCTGTACCGGGATCTGGTGGAACGGTGGGGGCCGCCGCTGAGCGTGGAGGATGCGCGTGAGCGGTTCGGCGACCTGGTGCGGTCCGTCGAGGCCGGGCACATCACCTTGCTGGTGTGCGACGGACGCGAATGGGCGGCGCTGGTCCCCCTGGATCGGCTGTCGGTGCCGGTGCGCACCCTCGGCCAGGTGCCCGGCAACACCGCCCGGGCGCACCTGCGCGGCCTGGTACGCGTCGTCGACCGCCAGCGCAGCTGCTTTGTGGTGCTGGACACCGATCCCGCCACCGAACATCCGGTCGCCGGGCTGGTGCCGGTCGACGACCTGCTCCCCTGTTGAACATCCGGTCCGCTCCCCCGCCTCTGACCAGAGCGGCGGTCGTCACATGCCGGCGGGTCAGCGCCGTCGCGGCCTCAGTGGGACCCGCGGGGAGCGTTGGTTCGGACGTAGGAGGCATTGGCGCTCCTTCATCGGGCGTCTCCAGCGTCTATCCGCCGATGCCGTCCTGTCTGATTCGGTGGACGAGAACAGGAGAGTGGCTCCCCCTTTGGCGGGGTGGGCTGTCGTTGGTCAGTGCTGGTGGCCGTCCAGAAGCATTGATAGATGATCTTGATTTTGGGGGTAGGTGGTCACGCTGTCTGACGGTGGGCGGCCAACGCAACAGCGGCAACGAGCGATACCAACCGGTGACGTCTCCGGACATCCGCGAACGGGCGTTACGGGCCGGTGGCCAGGCTCATAGCGAACGGCACCGCACCCGCTCGTGGGGCGAATGTGACGAAGCGTTCGTTCACGCCATTGCCTCAGGCTCCGGTGGCGCCCCGGAAGGTGAGGTCGAGCTCCATGTCCAGGGCCAGGCCGTCGGCTGATGGTGTCGCACTCTTCACTTTGGCGACGCGGCCCTTGGAGACCACGAGCACGTCGGTCGGGGTCAGTTCGCCGACAGTTCAGCTTGGGGCATGCCGCCTGCCGGGTTCTGCTGGGTGTCGGCAGGCTCGCCTTGGCCCGCAACACTGGTGGTCGTCTTTTCGGTGTTGTGTGGCTGATCGTTATCCTGCCACAGAGGCAAGAGAACCAGCGCAAACTGGGCGATCAGGGTCTGCTCATGCGCGTAGAAAAGTCAGTCATCCGGGCACATATCGCTGCCGCCGATGAACTCTCACTCACATCGAGATGAGCGCCATCGTGGTCAAATGGCGAGCCGAACGTCACAGCGACCGGCTGCAGGTCGATGCCCTCTTCTGACCCCAAACGACTTCGCCCAACATCTGCGTCCGCTACACCCTGCGCCTCCCTTTGAGAGAAAGCGGCACCATCAATCAGCACCTTCCGGCCAGGGCCGTGCATGCACGTCGTATGCGCTCCTCCGCCTGGCGGCCGTAGCCACTTTGGGCGCCCCTCCACCTCGTACGGACTGCCGTAGGCCGCCGTCGCCAGGGCTCAGGTCCGACCCCGAAGGGCGAGCAAGGTGAGTCGAAAGCCTGGGTGGACTGCCGCCTGCTGGCGAGGGCAGGCGCGACACGATGTGGTGGCTTGCACTCGCGTGCCAGCGCCGTCGCAGGAGGGCCGTTCTGTCGGTTGACCACACCCGAGTCTCGTCCTCCAACGCAGGGACCTTTGCCACCAGGCCCGCTTTGGCCCAGCGCGACGGCCTGCTCGACTACGGCCACGCCCTCTGGCAGCACCATCACCAGGCCGCCGTCGGTTCCGGACTGCCGAGAGCGTCCGCAGCATCTGCGCCAGAACCCCCTCCGATCCTCGCCTCCGCTGGAAGGACGCTTCATCTTCAGCGCTAGCCGCATCGGCGCCTTCGCTCAAACGACCCTGGCTCTCAAGAAAGCGCTGTGCGACGGTCGCCCATCTCACAACAATACAAAACCGATCATAAGCGACAAGCTTTTCATGAGAGGAGTTACCTGCAGCTTATGCGACATGCTGCGAAAGCCGGACCGGAAATCGTGCATTGCGTTCGACTGACGCAATCCAATAAATCTTTACCCGGCATGCTGCAAAAGATCATCGTTGGCGAGCATAAGAGAAGTGTCGATTCAGAACACGTCCATTTCGGCACCGCATGCCGGCGCCGAACCCTGGTAAGGACTCTCATGAACAGACAATTCTCCGCCCTTCCCGTTGCCGTCGCGGCCGCCGCCGCGGGGGCGGCCGCCGCGATGACCATGGGCCTCTCCTTCGCCTCGGCCTCGGAGTCATCGCCCGCCAAGCCGGAAGCCGTCGCTCCCACGCCGAGCAGTCAGCCCAGCGTCACGGTGACGTGCATGAAGCTTCCCGGCTCGTCGCCTTCCGGACAGCGCCGTGCGGCTCCCGCGCCCGAACCGGCCGTCGCTCCCAGCGGCGCGCCGGCCCCTGGTTATGTGCCGGTCTGCGTACAGGCGCCCAGCTCCTCTCCCAGCCCATCGGGGAAGTGACACCATCCGTCGGCGCTCGGCTCGGGCGCTGAACATGTTGCGCGCCGGACCAGGATGCCTGGTCCGGCGCGCAACCTGCATATGATCACCGGACGACCCCGTCCTCCGCCTGCTTCAACCAGAACTTCGGCGAGAGCCACCTGCTGGAGCCGGTGCTGGAGGGGCGGGTTGCACTCTGCCCGTCGTTAACGTTCCCGGGCCGTTCGTGGACGCCGACGACATCGCCGACGTGTCGGTCGCAGCGCTCATCGGCGAGGAGCACTCCGGTCAGACCTACGAGGTCACCGCCCCGGTCTGCCCGCCTTCACCGAGGCCGTCGCCTCGGTGAAGGCGGACTACACCGCCAAGCTGGCCCCCGAAGGCGTGCCCACCGCGAGATCGTCGCGTTGCTCGACCACCTGTTCACCAAAGTCATGGACGGCCGCAACGACCACCTCGGCGACGGCCTGCGACGCGCTCTGTGCCGTGCTCCCCGCGCCTTCGCCGCCACCGGTTTCTCGATTTCCGAGGACGGCAGGTGAGACTCGCGCGGACCGTCGTCCTCGTCGCCTGCACTCGCAGCACCGGCCTGATGACCGAGCTGTTCGCGGCCTCCACCTATTCGGTGAGCGTTTTTCGTGCTGTGGTGGCTTGGATCTCGTGGTCTTGTGGGACGTGGTTGGTGTTGGTCAAGAGCCTGGCCTTGTGCGAGCAGCAGCGCAGTTTGCGCAGGAGGTGCCAGGGCTTGGGTTGAGCGGTGGGGTGTTCGCGCTGGCTGCGCGGTCGGGCGTGGGCGCGGTCGGCCTTCTTGTGAGGGGTGGGCTTGTCGCGGTCCTTGATCAGGCAGGCGCGCCCCTGCGGCCCGGGCGCCGCACAGGACCGCATGCAGTTCGGGAACGCGGGCTCCTCCCACGTACCGCCAGACGGTGGTGGTCAAAACGCCGAACCCGGCGGCCAACTCAGCGAACCTCTCACCCTTGCCCAGGCAGACCAGCACCCACCCGGCCCGCATAGGTCGCCGCGCCGGTCAGGGCCCGGCCGAGCAGGCTCCGTACTGTCCCGGACACCACCGGCTGCTCTTCGCGATGCGGCAGGTGGTCGGTCGGCGGGTAGGCGTCGGAGCGCCTATCGGCGAGGGAGGCGGGGCGAACGCTGTTCCCCGTCGTAGACCAGCAACCCGTCCTCCCGCACCCGGGCCCCCGACGTGGGCGGATGCTCGGTGAGGCGACCGTCATGGGCGAGGTGGAGGACGGGCCGGCCGGCGACCAGCACCGCGTAGTCGGCGATGAGCCGGCGATGACAGCGCCACCACAACGATTCGCTGCACATCACGGCCGTCGAGGTCGGGTCGGCATCGCGCAGCAGGCCGTCCATGGCGGCCAGGAAGTCGGCGCTGCGCGTGTGCCCGGCATAGCCGCGGAAGGAGTCGTTGAGCCAGAAGGTGTCAGGTGTCTCCGGTGCGGCTCGGCGGAAGCCGCCGAGCCGCTTCTCCCACCGGTAGTCGATTCCTTCGGCGGGGAGCCATGCCTGCATCGCGTCGCGGTTCACGGCAGGGTTGCGCCGACTGCCGGGCGCGGTGCGCACGTCCACCACCGACCGCACTCCGGAGTGGTGCAGGAGACGGGTCAGCTCCTCCTGCTCGGCGGTGCCGTGGCCGAATGTCAGCAGTGGTTGCACATCACCCATGTCTCCCAGGATGAAGGAGAAAAACGGGCGCACGCCGAGCCCGCCCCCGATCAAGCGGACAGGTGCTCCTACGCGAAGCCGGGCAGCAGGCCGTGCTCCTCCTCGCGGGCGGGTTGCTCGACCGGGGCCAGGTTTCGCTGGGACTTGCGGACCGCAGGACGGCCGGAAGCGCCACAGAACGCCATCTGCCGTCTGGGCCGCACTCGGAATCGACCATGAACAAAATAGAAATTTGCGTACGACTGTTACCGCTCCATCGGCGCGAAATCATGATCATTAATCCGGGATCCACGCTCTTCCCCAACCTTCCCGGCCGGCGACCTGGGACCGGGAGGATCAATTACCCACTTCTTGATCTTTCTCTTTGGGGCCGGGCGATCGCCCGTGGTGCATGAGAGGAAAAAATGCTGCGGTGCGAGCAATTCTCCCCGTACCGTATTGAACGCAACGAAACCGTAGAGCAAGCAGGGAGCCGGGGGAATGGATCCGATCGTGCTGGCGGCAGGGACCGCGGTGGTGTCGGCGATGGCGACCAGCGGCTGGCAGCAGGCCAGCAAGGGGGTGGCGGCGCTGTGGAAGCGGTCTCGCCCCGATCAGGCCGATCAGGTCTCCGCTGAGCTGGAAGAGGTGCGGTCCGAGGTGTTGGAGGCCCGCGGCCAGGGCGACGACGAGGCCGAACGGGCGCTGGCGGGCGCCTGGCAGTCCCGCTTCCAGCGGATGTTGCGCACCGACCCTGAACTGATCGGGGACCTGGAGCGGCTCCTGGACGAACAACTGCTGCCCGCGCTCGATCGCGACCGCCGCGACCGGATCCGCTCGATCGTCCAGAACGCCACGGCCGACCGCGGAAGCACCGTCTACCAGGCCGGCGGCAGCATCACCGTGCAGGGCGACCAGCGCCGATGAGCATCGGCGACCCCTCTGGCAGCCGACACGAACAGAACGTGCGGGCCGACAACGGCAGTACGGCTTACGTCGCCGCCGGGAATATCAACCTGCACAACGTGACCAGGATCGCGAAGGGTCATCCCATGCTGTTCGTCCTGGCCGCTCTGGCTCTGATCGTGGTGCTCCTGTACATCGGCAAGGCCATCACCGCATCGCTGTCGCCGTCCCGCAACGATCCTTCGGCCGACCTGACCGCAGCTTCCACCTGCCGGCAGTTCATGATGCTGCCCCAGAGCGAGCGAGAGCAGGTGGTCTCCCGGATCGGGATGGAACTCGGCGCCCCCAGGGCCGGCCATCCCTGGGCACACCTCAGCGTGGCGTCAGCCTGCGGGCAGGCCCCCGACGCGCAGCTCGGAAGGATCATCATGGGAGCCGCCCGGTGACGCGGCGGCGCGACGCTCGACAGAACCCGGGCCCGTGCCTCACTTGAGGGCGCGGGCCCTGTCGGGATAGCGGCCGCACTTCTGCTCGGCAGTGGCCCGACCGGCCAGGTGCAGCAGCCCGCCCCGGCACACCGCTGACCCGTAGACCACCCACTTCTCCTCAGCGCCGCCCCTCATCCCCGCAATGTCGACCCACAGTTGCGTCGCGCCGAGCTTGGCGGGGTCCCCTTGGGGATGCTTGGGAGTGATGGCGTCCTGGTAGACGATCCAACCCGTCTCGGTGTCGGACGAACCCGGACCGATCTCGCCGCCGAAGGCCGAAGCGGTAAGACCGCACCTCCCTGATCGCGCGACGTAGGTCTGAAGCCGCGGCTCGCGCACTTGCAGGACGACCGAGGGGCTGGCCGCAAGCTCGGAATCCACCTGCAGTGACAAGGTGTAGGGGACCACCAGACTGCGTGTGGCCGCCGTCGAGCTACGTGTCGACGGGCAGGACTCCAGAAAGGCATGCACCTGGGGCACCTGCGCGGCGGGGGTGAGCCGGTCCAACTTCATCGTCAGAGTGACCTCGTCCCCGTCGGGCGAGGTGTACTCCCACGTCGCATCTGTCGCTCCCTGGCCCGCTTCCGGGGCCGGGCCAGGAGCATCGCTGGTCGCGGAGGCAGACGGTACAGCGGAAGCCGTCGGCACTGGCGGCGTCTCTCCCGGGCTCTCCGCCGACGGAGACGAAGAACCGCCGCACCCCGACGAGGCGACCGAAATTACCGCGATAAACACCCAAAAGGTACGCATCGACACCTTTCCGCATCGGCTCGAAACTCGACGGTAAGCCAGATCGGCAGTGAGTGTCTTTCATTCTGGTGAGTGGTCATCGATCACATGTTGATCCAAGTTCGGTGAGCGGCCGCTGAACGCAGTGAAGTCCTTGGTAGATGGGTTGAACAACCTGTCCGACCAGAGGCCTCGATTCTTCTCTACTGTGCCGGGTTGGATTTGTCGCGCCCGGCCCTGGACTCCCTCACCGGAGTGATCTGTCGGCACTGTGTCGCGCTCGGCGCCTGCTGGTGCTGGTCTGCCTGGGTAAGGGTGAGAGGTTCGCTGGGTTGGCCGTCGGGTTCGGTGTTTCGGCCACCACCGTCTGGCGGTACGTGGAGGAGACGGTGCGGCTGTCGGCCGCCCGCGTTCCCGAACTGCATGCGGTCCTGTGCGGCGCCCGGGCCGTCGGGCACGCCTGCCTGATCTTGGATGGCGCGCTGATCCCGATCGTCGGAGTGGCGCCCGGCCGGTCGTTCCACTCGGGCAAGCATCGCAAGCATGGGACGAACCCGCAGGTCATCACCGCCTCTGCGGGGGTCGGCTGGGTTTCAGGTCCCTTGCCCGGCAGCGTGCACGACATCAAGACCGCGCGGATCTGGTGCGTGCTGCGCCAACTACAAGCCGCCGGGCTGCCGGGCCCTGCCCCACAAGGGGCCCTGCGGGGCCGGCGGGCTGCTGAAGCCCTTGCAAGGACCGCGACAAGCCCACCCCTTCACAAGAAGGCCGACCGCGCCCACGCCCGACCGCGCAGCCAGCGCGAACACCCCACCGCTCAACCCAAGCCCTGGCACCTCCTGCGCAAACTGCGCTGCTGCTCGCACAAGGCCGGGCTCTTGACCAACACCAACCACGTCCCACAAGACCACGAGATCCAAGCCACCGCAGCACGAAAAACGCTCACTGATACCGGGGCCGAGTCGCTCCTGCGACGGCGCGATGCTCGAGGCGATGCAGGACATCGCTACTGCCTTCATGCTCGCGTTCATGGGAGCGATCCCGCTCGTCGCCTTCGCCAGTGTCCTGGTCTGGCGGAGACGGGATAGGCCCGCCCTGTCGTGGATCTTCGCCTCGTGCGTGCTCTTCCTGGCGGTGTTCTGCGTCATCAACGTCCCGCTTGCCAAGGCGGGTAACGTTCAGCGCCTCGTCGCCGCGTGCGAGCAGTTCGGGAGCAGATGGGCGTCCTGGAGCATCGTCCCTGCACTCCTTCGCACGACCGCGTTCGGTTGCCCGGCCTGAGGCTTCATGATGGCCGATGCCCGCTGCCAGCCTTCGGCGGGCCAGTCGGCGGCCACCATCCATGGGACGCGCCAGACTCCGGCCAGCTGAGCCGCGTCGTTCCGGTGCCCGGGCCGCTCGGAGACGTGGAAGAGGGTGGGTGGCCGGGCGGACCGGCATGATCTGTGACGGCAGGCCGGTTCGCCGCTGGCAAGGTCGTGGACGCGGTCCGAGTCGGGTCCCATCGGCCCTGGTCAGCCAGCCTTTGGGAGCACCGTCGGCATCTGCAGGCTGGTCGGTCCTCAGAGGTCGGTCAGCCTGTCTTTTTCAGGCGCCTCCTGGATGCGCCCAAGGAGCTGGTGAAGATATTGGGGCCTTCCTCGCATGGTCCGCTGCTCAGCTGGCCGTGTGTGGTGCCGGCCCGTTGTTCTTTGGCATGAGTCCTCGCCACGGCGGTGTGCCCGCTGTGTCGGTGGCCCGATGCGGTGGCGCTCGGGACAGCCGCGACGGTAGGGGCGTGGTTGTCCCCCGTCCGAGCTACCTGTGAATGTCCACTGAGCGGTGACGATTCGTGCGGCGTCGGTTCCCTAGCGTTCCGGTGCGGCTGCGGCGCCCAGGCCGCGTTCCCGCTGCACCGCCGTGCGCGTCACGGCGGCGTTTCTCTGTCTGGAGGACATCATGAACCGCAAATTCAGGACGGCCGCCGTCGCCGCGCTGTGCACTGCCGTCGTCGGTGGCGGGCTGGCCGGCTGCGACGGCGATTCGCTGGAGAACTGGGACCCGCTCGCCTCCGGTACGCAGAAGGCCGAGGTCGCCCCTTTCACCGGGACCAAGAAGTTCGACGTCGGTGGGCGGTCGGTGAACGTGTCCTGTTCGGGCCGGCCGGTGAAGGGCAAGCCGGTCATCGTCCTGATGCTCGGGGCCGGCGACGGGCTCGACAAGATGGCCGCTCTCCAGAAGACTCTGAGCGAGGGGAACCGGGTCTGTTCCTATGACCGGCTCGGCGCGGGCGCAAGCGACCGGCCGGACCGTCCGCAGGACTTCGCCGGTGTCGGTGCGACCTTGACCGGGGTGCTCGACCAGGTCGCCGGTGACGGGCCCGTCGTCCTGGCCGGGCACTCGCTCGGCGGGCTGATCGCCGCGAGGTACGCCCCCGACCACCAGGATCGGATCAAGGGTCTGGTCCTGATGGACGCCACGCCGCCGACCATGGGCGGCGACATCACGAGGACGATTCCCGAGTCCGCCACGGGTCCGGCGGCGCAACTGCGCGCGCAGAACCTCGCGATGTTCAAGGGGCAGAACCCGGAGAAGCTCGTCATCACCGACGGGAAGGTCCGTTCCGCCGGGAACGTCCCCGTTGAGGTGATCAAGCACGGGAAGCAGTACCTGGCGGCCCTCCCCGGGTACGGGCCCCGTCTGGAACAGGCGTGGGCCGCGGGCCAGCGCCAGTGGCTCGCGCTGTCGAGCCGCAGCAAGCTGAGCACGGCGGCGGGGAGCGCGCACTACATCTACGTCGACCAGCCGGATGTCGTCGTCAAGGCCGTTCAGGGGGTCGCCGCGCAGGCCGCTGGCTAGGCGGACGGGGTCGATCGGTGGGTCGCGCCTCCATTGGCCGTGGAGGTCGGCACTGAGGGCTGCGAGACTCGGGCCGGAGCGGACGGGAGCGTGGCTGGCTCGGCGGACAGATTGACGCGTGGGCGCTGACTGCGTGATTGTCTACGCTTGCTGAGGTTGTATGTGCCGCGCAGGCCCCGGCTTGGCTGAGCGGATGCCTTTTCGCGCTGGGCGGGTCGGCTGGTGCAGCCGCGCGTGTTCGCTTCGGTCGGCGGTCGGGAGTTCGTCGAACGGTGGAGCCGTCATGGCGTCAGATCTAAGACACAGGTTGGGCGGCCTGGGAGGGCCGTTCCAGTGGGCGGCGGTCTATCGGGCTCGGTGGATCCATCCTCTTTTGAGTAGACGGCTGCTCCCCGCGTCGGGCGTCGCTATGGTCTGGATCGTTGGGACGGGGGCTGCCGCTCCCGGTCGTGCGGGGGCGGCAGCCCTGGGGCGCGGGGTTTCAGGTGGTGGCCTGGGCGAGGGGTGCGGCGATCGCCAGGGCGGCAACGGGCGCGGCCGCCGCGGTCTCGCTGAGCCGGTAGGCGGGCAGGGGCAGGCCGAAGCGTCGGGCGTCGCGGCGCGTCGCGGGTGCGCCCGCGAACTTGGCGGCGCCGCCGGCCGGCGATGCGAGGGCCAGGACGGTCGGCAGGGCGACGGCCGTCGCGTTCATGGCCGGTCTCCTCGGGCGGTCGGCGTGCCTGGGGTCGGGGCCGTGCCGTCCCGGGGCGGCAGGGCGAGCAGGGCGTCGTCGGCGCCGCCGTCGAGGAAGCGCCGCCACACGGGGCTGTGGTGGAAGTGGTTGTCGTAGAGGTCCTGGGCGTCGAGGATCTCCTGGGGGCTCGCCTCGCCCCTGCGGACCCGGTCGCCCAGGCGGAAGTAGTCGAACCGCTCGGCCCCCGGCTTGAAGATCAGCATGTCGGCGCCGGTGTGGGCGGGGGTGCTGAAGGCGTGCGGGGTGCGGGGCGGCACGAGCAGGAGGTCGCCGGCGGCGACGGTGGTGACCCGGTCGCCGGTCAGCACGTGCAGGGCGCCGTCGATGATGTAGAAGATCTCGGCGGCCCGGTCGTGGTAGTGCGGGGGCGGTCCGTCCACGCCCGGGCCGATGCGGCTGCGGATCGCGCTGACCAGTCCGCCGGTGGTGGTGGCGTCGGCCAGCAGTTCCATCGTGTTGGGCGGGTCGCCGAGGATCTCGGCGTCGCCGGCGCGGACCAGTACCGGGTGCGCGTCGCCGGGGGCGATCGTCGTCATGTGGTCTCCTCGATGTGGCGAGGGGTCAGTGCTTGTCGGCGTCGAGTCTGGGCAGCAGGCGGTCCAGGGGGGCGGGCAGCCACCAGGCGCGCCGGCCCAGCAGGCGCATCGCGGCGGGGACGATGAGGCAGCGGATGACCAGGGCGTCGACGAGGATGGCGACGGCCATGCCGAAGCCGATCTGCTGGAGCAGGCGCTGGGGGCTGAGCATGAAGGCGCCGAAGACGACGATCATGATGGCGGCGGCGGCGGTGATGAGTGAGCCGGTGCGGGCCAGGCCCTCGCGGACGGCCAGGGCCGCGTCGCCGGTGCGGCGCCACTCCTCGCGCATGCGGGAGACCAGGAAGATCTCGTAGTCCATGGACAGGCCGAACACCACGGCGAACACCATGACCGGCAGGTAGGCCTCGATGGGGGCCGGTTCGACGCCGAGCAGGCCGTGCTGGAACACCAGCGTCATCGCGCCGAGCGCCGCCCCGATGCTGGCCAGGTTGAGCAGGGCGGCCTTGAGCGGGACGAGCACCGAGCGGAACACGGCCGTCAGCAGGATCACCGACAGGCCGACGACGATCGCGACGAACAGCGGCATGCGGTCGGCGACCTTGGCGGAGTAGTCCTGGGCGGCGGCGGTCGGTCCGCCGAGGGCGAACCTGGCGCCGGTCTGCGCCGAGACGGCGGGCAGGACGTCGCCGCGGAGCCGGGTGAGCAGTTCGGCGGTCTTCTGGTCCTGGGGCGAGGTGGTGGCGAAGACGGTCACGGTGGCGATCCGGCCGTCGGTGGAGGGCTGCGGCGCGGTGACCGCCTGCACACCGGGGGTGCCGGTCAGGGCGCGGGACGCGGCGTGCGCGGCTTCGGCGGGTCCTTGCCTGCCGCCGTCGGTCACCAGCAGCAGCGGCCCGTTGAAGCCGGGGCCGAAGCCCTGCGACAGCAGGTCGTAGGCCTGGCGGCTGGTGCTGCCGGGCGCGTCGTTGCCGGCATCGGCGAAGCCGAGGCGCATTCCGAGCGCCGGGGCGGCCAGGGCGCCGAGCAGTGCCGCGCCCGCCAGCAGGGCCGCCAGCGGCCGGCGTTGCACCGCCGTTCCGACGCGCCGCCACAGCGCGCCCTCGTCGGCTCCGTTCTTGGCCGCGCGGCGTGCGGCGCGGGCGGCGAACGTCCGGGCGAGGCGTTCGCCGAACAGGCCCAGCAGGGCGGGCAGCAGGGTCAACGAGGCCAGCATCGTGGCCAGCACGGTCAGCGCGACCGACAGCGCCATGCCCTGCAGGGAGCCGAGGCCGAGCGCGACCAGGCCCAGCAGCGCCAGGATGACGGTGCAGCCGGCGAACAGGACGGTGCGGCCGCCCAGGCGCAGCGCGGTCACCGCGGCGTGTTCGGGGGGCGCCCCGGCGAGCAGTTCGGCGCGGTAGCGGGCGAAGACCAGCAGGGCGTAGTCGATGCCGACGCCGAGCCCGACCAGCATCATCACGTACGGCGTCCAGGCGGCGATCGTGAACAGGTGCGAGGCCAGGATGATGGCGCCCAGCGTCGAGCCGACCGCGAACAGGGCGGTGACGATCGGCAGTCCGGCCGCCGTCACCGATCCGAACATCAGCACCAGGATCACCAGGGCCGCCAGCAGGCCGGCGCCTTCGGCCAGGCCGCCCTCTCCCTGGGCCAGCAGCCGGGCGGTCTCACCGCCCAGCTCGACCCGCAGGTCCTCGCCCGCGGCCGTGCGCGCGGTGGTGTGGATCTGTTCGGCGTCGGCGCGGTCCAGTTGCTTGGCGGGCACCTTCAGCACCGCGGTGGCGTAGCCGATCCTGCCGCCGGGGGCGATGGCGGACGGGTCGGCGTAGGGGGCGCGCACCTGCTCGATCGTGGGGAGGGCGGCGACGCGGGCGAGCATGTCCTCCACGCGCCGCCGGGTGGCGGGGTCGCCCAGTCCGGCGTCCCGGCTCAGCACGATCTGCACGGTGTCGCCCGCGCGGCCGGAGCCGTGCGCGGCCAGCAGGTCGGCCGCGCGCTGCGATTCGGTTCCGGGCAGGGAGTAGTCCTCGCGGTAGTCGTCGCCCAGCGCCGACGCCGCGCCCCAGATGCCCGCCAGGACGGCGACCCACAGGAACAGGACGAGCCATCGTCGGCGGTGGGCGAACGACGCGATCCGGGCGAGCGCGTCCGGTGGGACGGGCGCGGACACCGAGCGGTCTTCTTCGGTGACGGTCATGATCTGTCTTCTGGTTGCTTTGGGCACGCGAAAAGTTACTGTGGGTGATGTCAAAAGGGGTGGCGTGGCCCGGGCGGGGCCTGCCCGGGCGGGAGGCGGCGCCTATCGGGCGCCGGGAACGGAGGTGAGCTTGTCGGGGTTGCGGACGACGTCCAGCGCGGTGATGCGGCCGCCGTCGACGGTCAGCGAGACCACCGACAGGACGCCGTCGTCGCCGCGCAGCACCAGGCCCTCCGCGCCGTTGACGGGGGCGATGCGCAACTCGTGCAGCGGGCCGCGGACGAACGCCAGCAGCAGGCGCGCCACGCGCCCGGCGCCGCGTTCCTCGGTCGGCAGGGCGCTGACCTTGCCGCCGCCGTCGCCGCGGCAGACCACCTGGGGGTCCAGCAGCGCGGTCAGCGTCTCCAGGTCGCCGTGCTGGCAGGCGGTGGCGAACGCGGTGACCACCTGCCGCTGCTGGTCGGGGGTGGGCGGGAAGCGGGGGCGGCCTTCGGCCACGTGCCTGCGGGCGCTGGAGGCGAGCTGCCGCACCGCCGCCGGCGACCGTCCGACGACGTCGGCCACCTCGTCGAACGGCAGCCCGAACACATCGTGCAGCAGGAACGCCGCGCGCTCGGCCGGCGACAGGCTCTCCATCACCAGCAGCAGCGCCATGCTGACCGACTCGTCCAGGGTGACCCGGTCGGCCGGGTCGGCGGCGGTGTCGCCGACCAGGGGTTCGGGCAGCCAGGTCCCCACGTACCGTTCGCGCCGGGCGCGGGCGCTGCCCAGCGCGTCCAGCGCCAGCCGCCCGACCGTCCGGGTGAGCCAGGCGCGCAGGTCGCGGATCTCGCCGACGTCCGGCAGCCCGCGCAGCCGCAGCCACGCCTCCTGCACGCAGTCCTCGGCCTCGGCCATCGACCCCAGCGTCGCGTAGGCGACGTGCAGCAGGTGCGACCACTCGGCCTCGAAGCGTTGCGCGAGTTCCTCGGCGTTCATGCCCCGAGGACGACGTAGATCGTCAGAGTGTGACATCCCCTTCGTGTGGACGTCCTGCCGGGTGGCCGGGGGTCACAGTTCCGGTGCGGTCCTCAGTTCGACGACCGGGTCGGCGCAGCCGTCGAGCTCCAGGACGGTCAGCTCGTTGTCGCCCGGGCGCAGCAGCGGCCAGGGCAGGTAGAGGGTGCGCTGGGGGCCGCGGTCCCAGTAGCGGCCGAGGCAGAAGCCGTTCACCCATACGTAGCCCTTGGTCCAGCCGGGGAGGGCGAGGTACCCGTCGCGGGGTTCGGCGACGGTGAGGGTGCCGCGGTGGAACACCGGGCCGCGTCCGGCGGTGTCGGCGGCGCCCCAGGGGAGGCCGGAGATGTCCGCCAGCGGGTAGGTCGAGGCCGTCCAGCCGTGCAGGTACTGCTGGTCGTGCCGGACGCCGCCGACCAGGCCCTTGCGGTCGCCGAGGCGGGGGCCGTAGTTCACCCGGCCCATCGACTCCACGAGGATCTCCACGGTCGCCGACGCGCCGGGCACCGCGACGGCGGCCGAGGTGCCGCGCGACCGTTCGGCCACGGCCACCTGCTCGCCGTCGACGAAGACGTGCGCGCGGTCGGCCAGGCCGTCCAGGTGCAGGTCGCGGGCCTGGCGGGGGCCGGGGATCCGCGCCCGGTACAGGACCAGGCCGTGGTGCAGGCCCAGTTCCTCGAACGTCGGCGGGACGGCGGCCTCGACGGTGGCCGCCGGGGGCGTGTCCAGCAGCCGCAGCGTCTCGGTCAGCCGGACCGAGGAGGCCGGCAGCAACGGCGGCAGCGGCGGCGGCTCGGGGACCCGCCGGGTCTGGTGCCGCGACAGGACCTCGCGGAAGGCCCAGAACTTGGCGGTCGGCGCTCCGCGCTCGTCGATGGGGGCGTCGTAGTCGTAGGAGGTGACGGTCGGAAGGTAGGTGTCCTCTTCCAGGTTGGCGCCCGCCCATGTGCCGAAGTTGGTCCCGCCGTGGGCCATGTAGAGGTTGACCGAGGCGCCCGCCCGCAGGATCTGCTCCAGCGTGGCGGCGGCGTCGGCGGGGTCGCGGACGGCGTGCCCGCGGCCCCAGTGGTCGAACCAGCCGTTCCAGAACTCCATGCACATCGGCGGGTCGTCGGGCCGGACGCGGGCCAGCGCGGCGAACGCCTGGTCGGGGTCGGAGCCGAAGTTGACGGTGGCGGCCGCGCCCGCCACCGTGCCGGCGCTCAGCATGTGGTCGGCGGGGCCGTCGGAGGTCACCAGCGGCACCTCGATGCCGCGTTCGCGCAGGGCGTCGCGGGTCCAGGCCAGGTAGCGGCGGTCCGAGCCGTAGGAGCCGTACTCGTTCTCGACCTGCACCATGATGACGTTCCCGCCGCGGGTGGCCTGCCGTTCGGCGACGATCGGCACGGCGGCGTCGAGGAAGCGGGCGACGTGCCCGAGGTAGGCGGGCTCGTGGCAGCGGAGCCGCGCGCCGCGGTCGGCCAGCAGCCAGGAGGGCAGGCCGCCGTTGTCCCATTCGGCGCAGATGTAGGGGCCCGGGCGCACGATCGCGCGCAGCCCGGCCTCGGCGGCCGCGTCCAGGAAGCGTCCGAGGTCGGCGGGGCCGGAGAAGTCGAAGCGGCCGGGTTCGGGTTCGTGGAGGTTCCAGGCGATGTAGGTCTCGACGGTGTCGAGGCCCATGGCCCGCAGCGTCGCCAGCCGGTGCGGCCACTGCTCGGGCAGCACGCGGAAGTAGTGCAGCGCCCCGGAGAGGATCATCTGGTGGTTCCCGTCGTCGATGGCGGAGGCGGGGGGCTGCTCAGCCGTGGCCCGCGCCGGTGTACAGGTCGAGTTCGCCGTCGAGGTCGACGGCGATGACCGTGGCGTGGGGGTCGGTGTCGGCCTCGGCGGGGGCGTCGAGGTAGAGCACGCCGGGGACCTGCTCGAACCCGCCGATCGTGCGGTGGGCCAGGGGGCGTCCGGTGCCGAGCACGCGCGCGCCGCGGACGGCGTTGCGGATCCCGCGCACGGCGACGAACTCCCGGGGCGCGTCGAACAGGGTCAGGTAGAGGGTCCGCCGGTCGGCCGACAGGGTGGAGGGGCCGTAGTGGTGGCCGTGCGGCAGGCCCGCGCCGGTGCCGTGCACGGCTTGCTCGTGCCGCCTGATCCAGGCGCCGAGGCCCTCCAGGCGTTCGACGTGCTCGGGGACCAGCGTGCCGTCCTCGCGCGGTCCGGTGGCCAGCAGGAGGTTGCCGCCGGCCCCGATCGTCTCGGCGAAGACGCGGATGATCTGCCGCAGGGACTTATGGTTGCGGTCGGCGGGCCGGTGGCCCCAGGAGTCGTTCACCGTCAGGCACAGCTCCCAGGGGCCTTCGGGCCGGGCGATCGGGACGCCCTGCTCGGGGGTGGCGTAGTCGCCGTGGCCGAGCATGCGCCCGTTGAGGACGGCTTGGGGCGCCCACCGGGTGAGCTGGTCGCGCAGCTCCCCCATCCGCCACTGGTGCTCGTCGAGCTCCCACTGGCCGTCGAACCAGAACAGGTCGGGCGCGTAGCGGTCGGCGAGCTCGCGGAGCTGGGCCCGGTGGAAGGCCAGGAAGCGTTCCAGGTGCCCGGCCCGGCCGAGCGCGGGGTCCTCGCGCGCGTCGGGCGTCCCGGTGCCCTCGGGGTCCCGCTCGCGCGGTCGCGCGGCGAGGTAGTCGGGGTGGGACCAGTCCAGGTGGGAGAAGTACAGGCCGGTCTTCAGGCCGTGGCGGCGCATGGCCCCGGCGTACTCGCCGACCAGGTCGCGGCCCGCCGGGGTGCGGGCGGCGACGTTCAGGTCGCCGGCCGCGCTGTCCCACAGGGCGACGCCGTCGTGGTGCTTGGCCGTGAGCACCGCGTAGCGCGCGCCCGCGGCGGTGAAGGTCCGCGCCCACTGGTCGGCGTCGAAGCGGGAGGCGGTGAACCCGTCGAGCTGGCGCATGTACCGCTCGTAGGTGACCTCGCCGGTGAAGAAGGACCAGGACTCGGTCACGCCCTCCACCGCGTAGACGCCCCAGTGCAGGAAGATGCCGAGTTTGGCGTCGGGGAACCAGGGGCGCATCGTCATGGGCGGGCCTTTCGGCGTCGGCGGGGCGGGGGGCGTCGCGGGAGGGTCACCGGGCGAAGGGGCGCCCGGTCAGGTCCCATTCGGGTCGTGCGGCGATGCCCAGGGCGTGCAGTGCGTGGGCGTGGACGTCGGCCTGGTGCAGTCCCGACGGGGCCCGGCCGGGCACGTGCGGGCCGGAGGCGGCGATCCAGGCGGTGCGCTCGGCGTCGCTGTCGCCGTCGTGGCGCCCGTCCTCGCCGTGGCCGTGGTCGGTGGTGACGATAACGGTCCACCGCTCGCCGACGGCGGCGGGCCGGGCGCCGATCGCGGCGAGCACGCGGCCGATGCGCTCGTCGGTGGCGGTGACCGCGGCGATGTAGGCGGGCGTGGGGCCTTCGGCGTGGGCGACGGTGTCGGGCAGGCCGAAGTAGACGAACGCGGCGGTGACCTCGTCGGTGCGCAGGGCCGCGCACGCGTGCCGGGCGACCTCTTCGTCGAGCGCGTCCCAGTCGTCGGCCGGGGCGGGCAGGAAGCCGCCGCCGAGGAGGATCGGGCCGCCGTGCGCCCGGCCCACCAGCTGGGGCCAGGCGGCGGCCGCGTAGGTGCGGGCGCCGGGGAGCAGGGTCCGCGCGCGGGTCAGGAAGTCGGGGTGGCGGTCGATCCGGTGCCCGGTCAGGTCGTTGTCGCGGACCAGGTGGCGGTCGGGCGTGACGCCGGTGACGATGGTCGCCCAGCCGGGTCCGGAGATCGGCTGCGCGGCGTCGTCCACGCGCACCGGTGCGAGGAAGCCGCCGGCCGCGACCGCGTCGATCGCCGGGGTGCACGCCCGCAGCAGGGTGTCGTGGCGGACGCCGTCCACGCCGAAGACGACGACGCGGTCGCGGGGGTGCTCGTTCAATGTCCTGCCTTCCGGGGGGCGGGCCGTAGGGCGCCGTGCGGGGGGCGGCCAGGTGTTGACAGTGATGCTCGGCACACGGTACTAAATGCGTTTAGCAGCGTACATAAATGGTTTTAGCGCTGACAAGACATCGTGGAGGCCGGGTATGGACGAGCAAAGCGGCGGAGCGCCGGTGACCCCGGCGGCGACGCCGACGATCGCCGACGTCGCCCGGCTGGCCGGGGTGTCCAAGGGCGCGGTCTCGCTGGCCCTCAACGACAAGCCGGGGGTCAGCGAGGAGACGCGGCAGCGGATCAGGGAGGCCGCCGAGACGCTCGGCTGGCGGCCCAGCATCCACGCCAGGGCGATGTTGCGGTCCCGGGCGTTCGCCGTGGGGCTGGTGCTGGCCCGCGACCCGCGCCACCTGGCCCTGGACCCGTTCTTCGCCGGTTTCCTCGGCGGCGTGCAGACGGTGCTGGCGGGCAGCAACTCGGTGCTGGTGCTCCAGGTCGTCGGGCAGGGCGAGGAGGCCGAGGCCGACAGCTACCAGCGGCTGGCGCGCGAGCGCCGCATCGACGGGGCGTTCCTGCTCGACGTCCGCACCGACGACCGGCGCCCGGCACTGCTGCGCGACCTCGGGCTGGCCGCGGTCGCCGTCGGTCCCTCCGAGGCCGACTACGGGACGACCCCGTTCGTGGGCGTCCGCGACTCCGACGGCATCCGCGCCGCCGTCGAGCACCTGGCGGGGCTCGGCCACCGCCGGATCGCCTTCGTCGAGGGGGCGCCCGCCTACCTGCACTCGGCGTCCCGGCTCGCGGCCTGGCGGGAGGCGATGCGGGCCCGCGGCCTGCCCGCCGAACTGCACGAGGCGGGGCACTTCACCGGCGAGGGCGGGGCGGCGGCCACCAAGCTGCTGCTGGAGCACCGCCCCACCGCGATCGTGTACGCCAGCGACCTGATGGCGATCGCCGGGATGTCGGTGGCGCGGGAGGCCGGGCTCGACGTCCCGGGCGACCTGTCGCTCACCGGCTTCGACGACAACCCCGAGGCGGCCCACCTGCACCCGCCGCTGACCACGGTCCGCCAGGACCCGGTCGCGGTCGGCGCGGCGGCGGCCGAACTGCTGATGGCCCGCATCGACGGGCGCCGGGTCACCCCCGTGTCGCCCTCCCCCCGGCTCATCGTGCGCGGCTCCACCGCTCCCCCGCCCACCGCACGCTGATCTTCCCCTCCCCACCACCCCTGTTCCTTCACGAAGGAAGGCACGACCATGTCCGAACCTCGTATCCCCTCGATGTCCCGGCGGGGTTTCCTGTCCGGCGCCGCCGGACTCGGCGGGCTCGCGCTGCTGTCGGCCTGCGGCGGCGGCTCGTCCGCGGGCGCCAAGGGCACGATCACCCACTGGGACAAGTGGACCACCCAGCAGTCCTGGGTGAAGAAGGAGATGGAGCGCTTCCAGAAGGCGACCGGCATCCAGGTCGACCGCACGCTGCAGGCGTCGGGCAACCTGGAGGACCTGCTCAACCTGGCCGCCCGCGGCGGCAACCTGCCCGATGTGTTCATGGTGGCGCGCGACCGGCTGGACGAGCACATCAAGCAGGGGCACGTGCTGGCGCTGAACAAGTACGCCACCGCCGACTGGCAGAAGACCTTCCCGGCGCACTCGTTCGTCAACGGCGTCAACGCCGCCGACGGCAAGATCTACTCGGCGCCCTTCACCGGCTTCGGCCCCGAGCTGCAGCTCTACATCAACAACAAGGTGTTCAAGGACGCCGGGCTGGTCGACTCCAGTGGCCAGGTGCTGCTCCCCAAGACCTGGGACGACGTCACCCGCGCCGCCGAGCAGATCACCCGTAAGGGCAACGGGAGCGTGCACGGGATCGGCTTCGGCAACAGCGCCTTCCCGATCATCAACTACTGGATCAAGCCCTTCCTGGCCGGCTCGGGCAACCCCGTCTCGGTCCCGCCCAGCGTCCCCGACGGCCTGGACCTGCGCACCGGCAAGTTCACTCGGTACACCGACCGCACCTACACCGACTTCCTGAACCTGTTCCTGGAGTGGAAGAACAAGGGCTACATCATGCCCAGCTCGCTCAGCATCGACGACGAGATCTCCCGCCAGCAGTTCGCCCGCGGCAAGTTCGGCATGATCGTCGGCGGGGTGTGGAACCAGCCCGGCTGGATCGAGCTCGGCTTCACCGACTTCTCCACCGTCGCGATGGTGACCCCCGACGGGCAGCAGAAGAGCAGCTACTACCACGGCGCCGGCTCGGTCATGCTGGCGATCTCGGCCGACTCCAAGCGCCCCGACGAGGCGTGGGAGTGGTTCAAGTGGTGGCACGGCAAGGACGCCGCGACCCGCTTCGTGCAGGACCTCAAGGGCGACATCTCGGTCCACCCCGAGGCCAACGACCCGAGCAAGATCGACCTCGCCCCGTTCAAGCAGTACGTGGAGGCCGCCAAGCTGGTGATCCCCGGCCCCCAGCCCTCGCTGCGCAACCCCGCCACCATCCACGTGGTGCCCGACCAGGCCAAGCCCACCTTCGACGACTTCTGCACCGGCGTGTACACCGGCCAGATCAAGGACGTGGAGGGCGGCCTGCGCAAGCTGGCCGAGGACCTGGAGGGCAAGTTCGAGGACGCCCTGAAGAAGGCCAAGGACAAGGGCCACAAGGTCAGCCGGGAGGACTACGTCTTCGCCGACTGGGACCTGACCAAGCCCTACAAGTGGGACATCCCCCAGTACCTCGGCGCCTGAGCGCCCCGACCGCCCGAAAGAAGGTTCCCCGATGTCGACGACCCGGCTCGCCCGGACCGGCGGGCCGCGCCCGGCGGCCGCCACCGGGCGCGGACGGTCGCTGTGGCGCAGCGTGCGCGCCAACGGCTGGTCCTACGCCTACCTGGCGCCGTTCGTGCTGCTCACCGCGGCGTTCGTGGTCTACCCCATCTTCGCCTCGCTGGGGTACACGTTCTACGACTGGGACGGCATCGGGGAACCGTCCGACTTCGTCGGCCTGGCCAACTTCAAGCAGGTGGCCACCGACGGATACTTCTGGCGCGCCCTCGGCAACTCGGCCCTGTACACGCTGGTGCTGGTGCCGGTGCAGCTGGTCCTGGCGCTGATCCTGGCGCTGGTGCTCAACAACCCCAGGCTGCGCGGCTCCACCTTCTACCGCGCGCTGTACTTCCTGCCCGCGATCACCTCGATCGCGATCGTGGGCATCGTGCTGAAGCTGATGCTGGCCAACTTCGGCGACGCCGTCAGCAAGCCGTTCATGAAGCTGGGCCTCACCGACCAGCCGCTGCAGTTCCTCGGCAGCCCCAGCCTGTCGATGTGGACGGTCATCGCCATCGGCATCTGGAACACCCTCGGCTACAACATGATCTACTTCCTGGCCGGCCTGCAGACCATCCCCAAGGACCAGTACGAGGCCGCGCAGATCGACGGGGCGGGCAGGTTCGCCCAGTTCGTGCACGTCACGATCCCCGGCCTGCGCAACGTCGGCCTCGTCATCCTGTTCCTGGCCGTCATCGGGAGCCTGCAAGTGTTCGACCTGGTCATGGTGCTCACCGGCGGCGGCCCCTTCTACTCCTCCGACGTGGTCACCACCTACATCTACCGCGAGGCGTTCGGGCAGGTGGGCACCGGCGTCGCGGTGGAGCCCCACATCGGGGTGGCCTCGGCGGCCTCGTTCCTGTTCGGCCTGCTGCTGCTGGTCGTCACGTCCGGGCAGATGCTGGCGATCCGCAAGCTGCGCGCGCGCAAGGAGGGCAAGTGAGGGAGCTCAAGGGCGCCAGGGCCCGCCGCGGCCTGACCCATCTGGTGCTGCTCGGCATCGGGTTCGCCTACATCTACCCGTTCCTGTGGGCGGTCGGCAGCTCGCTGAAGACCAAGATCGACTTTCTGGACGGCGGGCTCGGCCTGATCCCGCCCCGTCCGGCCTGGGAGAACTACGTCCAGGCCTGGCGCGAGGCCAGCTTCGGCACCTACTTCTTCAACACGCTGGTCATCTCGGTGACCACCGTGGCCTGCACCCTGCTGTTCACCGCGATGGCCGGCTACGCCCTGGCCCGCCACACCTTCCCCGGCAAGAAGATCATCCTCGGCGTCATCCTGGCGACCTACCTGCTGCCGCACGGCTACACCATCGTCCCGATCTACGACATGATCAACGCGCTCGGCCTGCTCAACACGCTGACCTCGGTCATCCTGGCGCAGGTCGGCGGCGGCCTGGTGTTCGGCACGTTCATGTTCATGGCCTACTTCTCCACCCTGCCGCGCGAGCTGGAGGAGGCCGCCCGGGTGGACGGCGCCGGCTTCAACACCCTGTTCTTCCGCGTGATCCTGCCGGTGTCCAAGCCCATGATGGCCACGCTCGGCCTGTTCACCTTCATCAGCTCCTGGAACAACTTCTTCCTGCCGCTGGTGTTCACCCTCGGCCGCCCCGAACTGCGCACGGTCGGGGTCGGGCTCTACGCCTTCACCAACCAGACCACCACCGACTGGACCCTGCTGTGCGCCGGCGCGGTGATCTCGCTCGCCCCCATCGTGGTGGTGTTCGTCGTCGCCCAGCGCTACATCGTCGAGGCCATCGCCGGCGCGGTGAAAGCCTGATCCCGCACGCCCACCGACCTCCGAGGAGAATCCGATGCACCTGGTCCCGCGTCCCGCGACGCTGAACGAGACCGCCGGAACCTGGCGGCTGACCGAGACCACCGGCGTCCTGACCGGACCCGGCGCGGCGGGCGCCGACGACCTGCTGCGCGACCTGCTGGGCCACCCCACCGGATACGCCCTGCGGCCCGCCGCCGGGCCCGGCCCCGACACGATCGCGCTGCACGTGGACCCGGACCTGGGCCGCGAGGCCTACCGGCTGTCGGTGGGCGACGGCGGCGTGACCGCCACCGGCGGGGATCTGCAGGGGCTGCGGCACGCCGTGCAGACGCTCCGCCAGATGCTCCCCATCGAGATCTTCGCCGCCGAGCCGCCGCCCGCGATGGAATGGACCGTTCCCTACGCCGAGATCGAGGACGCCCCCCGGTTCGGCTGGCGCGGCGTGCTGGTGGACGTGGCCCGGCACTGGTTCCCGCTGGAGTTCCTGTTCCGCATGGTGGACCTGGCCGCGCTGCACAAGCTGAACGTGCTGCACCTGCACCTGACCGACGACCAGGGCTGGCGCATGGAGATCGAGCGCTACCCCCGGCTCACCGAGGTCGGCGCCTGGCGGGCCGAGTCGATGCTCGGCCACCTGGACGACGACCGCGACGACGACCGCTACGACGGCGTCCCGCACGGCGGCTTCTACACCAAGCGCGAGCTGCGCGCCCTGGTCGCGCACGCCGAGGAGCGCGGCGTCACGATCGTCCCCGAGATCGACATGCCCGGCCACATGACCGCCGCCATCGCCGCCTACCCCGAGCTCGGCGACGACCCCGCCGACCCGCCCGCGGTGTGGACCCGCTGGGGCATCAACGACCGCGTCCTCAACGTCGAGGAAGAGACCATCGCGTTCTTCCAGGGCGTCCTGGAGGAGGTGCTGGAGGTCTTCCCGAGCCCCTGGATCCACCTCGGCGGCGACGAGTGCCCCAAGAAGGAGTGGAACGCCTCGCCCCGCGCCCGGCAGCGGATGCGCGAGCTGGGCCTGCCCGACGCCGCCGCGCTGCAGAACTGGTTCATGGGCCGCATGGCCGCCTTCCTGGCCGAGCGCGGGCGGCGCGTCATCGGCTGGGACGAGATCCTGGAGGCCGAACTTCCCGCCGACGCCACCGTGATGTCCTGGCGCGGGGAGGAGGGCGGCATCGCCGCCGCCACCGCCGGCCACGGCGCCATCATGTGCCCCTACAGCCACCTGTACCTGGACTTCTACCAGGCCGACCCCGAGAACGAGCCGCTGGCCATCGGCGGCCTCACCACGCTGGAGACGGTCTACGGCTACGACCCGGCGCCCGCCGGGCTCGCCCCCGAGACCGCCCGGCACATCCTGGGCGCGCAGGCCAACCTGTGGAGCGAGTACATGCCGGACGCGCGCCAGGTGGAGTACATGGCCTTCCCCCGCCTGTGCGCCCTGGCCGAGGTGGCCTGGGGCACCACCGGGGAGTTCGCCGAGTTCACCGGGCGCCTGGAGGGGCACCTGCGCCGCCTCGACCACCTGGGCGTCCACTACCACCGCTGACGGCGGCACCACCACGACCGGCGTACCGGACCCCGGTAGCGGCCGCGGCGGCGTCCCCGGCCACCGGCCGGGGACGCCGCCGTCGCCCGCGCTCCCGCCGTGCCCGGCCCGAGGCCGCGCACGGCGCCGCCGCACGCCCGCCGGGCAGGGGCGCGTCCTCGCCCCGCCCGGCCACCGCCCCGCCTCACCGCCCCGCCGATCAGCCGCGCCGCGGCCCCGGCGGACCGCGCCGTACCACCAGAGAAGGAGCTTTCGTGTCGTTGTCGATCCCGCTGACGGACGGCTGGACGCTGCACCCGGCCTCACCGTGCCCGCTCCCCGAAGGCACCGCCGTCCCGGCGACGGTGCCCGGATGCGTGCACACCGACCTGATGGCCGCACAACTGCTGCCCGACCCGTTCCTGGACGACAACGAGGCGGAGGTCGCCTGGGTCGGCCGCGCCGACTGGACCTACACCGCGCGGCTGCCCGAGCCCGACCGATCCTTCCAACGCACCGACCTGGTGTTCGAGGGCCTGGACACCGTCGCCGAGATCCGCGTCGGCGACCGCGTGCTGGGCCGCACCCGCAACATGCACCGCTCCCACCGGTTCGACGTCACGGGCCTGTCAGGGGAACTGGCGGTCCGCTTCACCTCCGCCTACACCGAGGCCGAGGCCGTACGCGCCAAGGTGGGCGACCGGCCGACCACCTACACCGAGCCGTTCAACTTCGTGCGGAAGATGGCGTGCAACTTCGGCTGGGACTGGGGCCCCACGCTGGTGACCGCCGGCATCTGGCGCCCCGTTCGGCTGGAACGCTGGAACACCGCCCGGCTCGCGCGCGTGCGCCCCCTGGTCGGCCTGACCGGCCAGGACGGCCACGTCGAGGTGCGCCTCGACCTCGAACGGCTCGACCCCGACGCGCCGCTGGAGGTCCGGGTCCAGGTCGCCGGCGCGTCGGCGCAGGCCGTCGTCGAACCCGGCGCCACCACCGCGACCATCGCCGTCACCGCACCGGACGTCGAACGCTGGTGGCCCCGCGGATACGGCGCCCAGCCCCTGTACGAGTGCACCGTCGAGCTGTCCTCCGGCGGCGTGGAGCTGGACCGGTGGACCCGGCGGATCGGCTTCCGCACGATCGAGCTCGACACCAGCCCCGACGAACACGGCACCGGCTTCACGCTGGTGGTGAACGGCGAGCGGATCTTCGCCCGCGGCGTCAACTGGATCCCCGACGACGCCTTCGTCACCCGCGTCGACGCCGACCGCTACCGGCGGCGGCTCCGGCAGGCCGCCGACGCCAACGTGGACCTGATCCGCGTCTGGGGCGGCGGCATCTACGAGGACACCGCCTTGTACGACGCCTGCGACGAGCTCGGCCTGCTGGTCTGGCAGGACTTCCCGTTCGCCTGCGGCGCCTACGCCGAGGAGGAGCCGCTGCGCTCGGAGGTGGAGGCCGAGGCGCGCGAGAACGTGGCCCGGCTGATGCCGCACGCCAGCCTGGCGCTGTGGAACGGCAACAACGAGAACCTGTGGGGATTCCGCGACTGGGGCTGGGAGCAGACCCTGGACGGGGCCTCCTGGGGCGAGGGCTACTACCTGGGCCTGCTGCCCCGCATCGTCGCCGACACCGACCCCACCCGCCCCTACTGGGCGGGCAGCCCCTGGTCGGGCTCCTGGCGGCACCACCCCAACGACCCCGCCCACGGCACCACCCACTCCTGGGAGGTGTGGAACCGCACCGACTACACCGACTACCTGAGCGACGTGCCCCGGTTCATGGCCGAGTTCGGCTGGCAGGCCCCGCCCGCCTGGGCGACGCTGCGACGCGCCATCCCCGGCGCCGAACCGTCCCTGGACTCACCGACGCTGGCCCGCCGCCAAAAGGCCGAGGACGGCATGGGCAAGCTCGCTCGCGGCCTGGCCCGCCACTTCAATGAGCCGGAAACGTTCGACCAGTGGCACCACCTCACCCAGGTCGTGCAGGCCCGCGCCGCCGCCGCCGGCATCGAGCACTGGCGCGCCCACTGGCCGGTGTGCGCCGGAACGGTCATCTGGCAGCTCAACGACTGCTGGCCGGTCATCTCCTGGTCCGCCGTCGACGGCGACGGCCGCCCCAAGCCGCTGTACTTCGAACTGCGCCGCCTGTACGCCGACCGGCTCCTCACCCTGGCCGAACGCGACGGCAACCTCGTCGTCACCGCCGTCAACCAGGCCGCCGACCCCTGGACCGGCACCCTCACCGTCCGCCGCCTGGACGCCGGCGGCGCCATGTCCGCCGGCGTCCAGCAGCCCTTCGAGGTGGCGCCCCGCACCGTGGCCGTCGTCGACCTGCCCCCCGCCGTGGCCAAGGCCGACGACCCCTCCCGCGAGTTCTGGCTCGCCGAGGCCGACGGCCTCCGCGCCTGGCGCTTCGCCGCCTCCGACGCCCACTTCGCCTACCCCCGGCCCGCCCTGGACGTCCGCACCGCCCCCGCGGGCGACGGCACCGACGTCACCGTCACCGCCCGCACCCTCGTCCGCGACCTGTACCTGCACGCCGACCGCCTCCACCCCGACGCCGTCCCCGACCAGGGCCTGACCACCCTGCTGCCCGGCGAGTCCCACACCGTCCACGTCACCGGCTGGACCGGCGACGCCGACGCCGCACGCCAGGCCCTGCAGTGCATCGGCCTCCGCCACGCCGAACCGAACACCACCCCCTGACACCAGCATCCTGGAGCGACGAGTGCGACCGATCACCCTGCCCGCCAACCAGCCCCGGCACTTCTACCGGGGCGGGGCCGCCATCGCCCGGTTCCGCGGCGAACGGCCCGCCGACGACCACCGCCCCGAGGACTGGGTCGGCTCGGTCACCGGACGCTTCGGCGCCGAACCGACCGGCGTGAGCGTCCTCCCCGACGGCCGCCCGCTGCCCGAGGCCATCGCCGCCGACCCCCAGGGCTGGCTCGGCCCCGACCACGTGGCCCGCTGGGGCGACTCCACGGCCTTCCTGGTCAAACTCCTGGACGCCGGACAACGACTTCCGGTGCACTGCCACCCGACCCGGGCGTTCGCCCGCGAACACCTGGACTGCGCGTTCGGCAAGACCGAAGCCTGGCTGGTGCTGGACACCCCCGGCCACGGCGACGGCCTGGTCCGCCTGGGATTCCGCGAAGAGGTCTCCGAACAGCGGCTGCGCACCTGGTCCGCCACCCAGGACCGCGCGGCCATGATCGAGGCCACCCGCCCCGTCCGCGTCCGCCCCGGCGACGCGATCCTCATCCCCGCCGGACTCCCCCACGCCATCGACGCCGGGGTCTTCGTGGTCGAACTCCAGGAACCCACCGACTTCAGCGTGATGCTGGAATGGGAGGGATTCGCCCCGGCCGGAGACGAGACCGGACACCTGCGACTCGGCTGGGACACCGCCCTGCGGTGCGTGGACCGGCGCGCCTGGACCTCCGACCAGGTGGCCGAGCTCGTCCGCACCCGCTCGGACATGCCCGAGACCGCACCCGGCGTCCGGCGCGTCCTGCCCGAGAGCGCCGACCCCTACTTCCGTGCCGAACTGGCCGGACCGCACGCCGAACTGCCCGCCGGGTTCGCGGTCCTAGTCGTCCTGCGCGGCACCGGCGAACTGCGCTACGGGACACAACGGCTGGACCTGCGCGCCGGACAGACCGTCCTCGTGCCCCACGCGGCCGGCACCACCACCCTGCACGGCTCCGACCTCGAGGTCCTGCGCTGCCTGCCGCCCGCGCCCGACGCTCGCGAAGAGAGCACCCCATGACCCGCACGGCCCCCCAGATCACCGTGCTGGGCGAAGCGATCGTCGACCTCACCGGCACCCTCGACGACCGCACCTTCCGGGCCGACCCCGGCGGCAGCCCCGCCAACGTCGCGGTGGGCCTCGCCCGGCTGGAGATCCCGGTCACGCTGGCGACCGGCCTGGGCGACGACGCCTTCGGCCGCCTGCTCACCGAGCACCTGACCGGCGCCGGCGTGCACCTGGCCACCCGAACGACGGAGTTCACCGGCCTGGCGGTGGTGACCCTGGAAGGCGCCGGCATCCCCGCCTACGACTTCGCCCTGTCCTGGAAACAGGACCAGACCCCCCTCCCGCCCGGCACCCTCGCCCTGCACACCGGCTCGCTGGCCGCCGCACTGGACCCCCACCACGTGGAGGAGGCCATGGCCGCCGCCCACCCCACCGCGACGGTCACCTACGACCCCAACATCCGGCCCGCACTGGCCGCCGACCCCGCGACCGAACGCACCCGCGTCCAACGCCAGGTCGCCCTGAGCGACGTGGTCAAAGCCAGCGAGGAGGACCTCGCCTCGCTCTACCCCGACACCGACCCACTGGAAGTGGCCCGACGCTGGCGGGCGACCGGACCCGCCCTGGTCGTCATCACCCACGGCCCGCACGGCGCAACCGCGCTGGGAGCGGGCGAACCCGTCCACCTCCCCTCCCCCAAGGTGACCGTGGCCGACACCGTCGGCGCGGGAGACGCCTTCATGGCGGCACTGCTGGCCGGACTATGGACGGCCGACCTCCTGGGCGCCGACCGCCGCACCGCCCTGGCGGCCGCACCCACCCAAACGCTGGCGGCACTGCTGGAACGCGCGGTGTCGGCCGCCGCCCTCACCTGCACCCGCCCGGGCGCCGACCCGCCCACCGCAGCGGAACTGAACGCCGCGACAGACACCGGGCCGACGCAGAGCGCAGACGCCTACAACGCCCGATAACGCCCGGCCGGTACCAGGCTGCTGTCACAGCACCCGGTACCGGCCAAACCCAACGCGCTTCCAGCTTCCAGACCCCGCAGGCGGTAGCGCCAGACTTGTTCGCACGCAGATCGTCGCGCGGGCCTGCCCCCTCAAAGGAACACCGACCGACCGGGATCGCGCACAAGTCCCCCCAAGAATCGAACATCAAAACACAAAGTAACCACCCACCTCGCTAGCGTTACCTTGAGCCGACGACGAAGCGAGGGGCGGACATGGCCACACTCTTGACGGGCGCCGTGCTCTGGGACGGACTGACCGACACACCCGCCGGACAACGCGACATCCTCGTCGACAACGGCCGGATCACCACCATCGCCGAAA
Organism: Spirillospora sp. CA-253888; assembly: GCA_050936435.1. GTDB lineage: Bacteria > Actinomycetota > Actinomycetes > Streptosporangiales > Streptosporangiaceae > Spirillospora. Next base: position 305,156 of record JBNJMT010000002.1, on the reverse strand, counting down.
CGATCCGGCCGCCCGACGGAACCGAAGTGATCGACCTGTCAGGACACACGGTCACGCCCGGCTTCATGGACTGCCACACCCACGTCACCATCACCCCCGCCCTGTTCCCGGCGCTCACCCGTTCGGCCGCGGCGACCGCCCTGGCGGCCCTCCCGGTACTGAAGACCCTGCTGCACAACGGCTTCACCACGATCCGCGACCTGATGACCGCCGACCGCGAGTACAACACCATCGACCTGCGCAACGCGATCGCGGCCGGCCTCATCCCCGGCCCCCGCATGCTCGTGGCCCCACACATGATCTCCGCACGCGGCGGACACGGCGACTTCAGCGCGGTCCTCGCAGACCAGTACCAGAACACACCGAAACCGCTGGAACTCGCGGCCGCCGACGGCCCCGAAGAGATCCGCACCCGCGTGCGCACCGAGATCCGAGCCGGCGCCGACTGGATCAAATTCGGCGCGACAGGCGGATTCACCAGCCCCTCCGACGACCCCGCACAGACCACCTACAGCCAAGAAGAGATGGACGTCCTGGTCGCCACCGCACGCGACCTGGGCCGCCCCGCCACCCCACATTGCTACGGCGACGAGGGCGTACGCCGCGCGGTCCACGCCGGAGTCCGCAGCATCGAACACGGCAACCTCGCCACCAAGGACACCCTCCGACTCATGGTCGACCACGACGTCTTCCTGGTCCCCACCCAGTTCACCATCCTCGACGACGCACGCCGCATCGACGACGACGCCTACTGGGCGGACAAGCCCACCTACAAGCGCCGCAAATTCCAGCAGCACCACAAGACCCTGCTCGACGGCGCCGCCGCGGTCGCCGACAGCGACATCAAAATCGCCTTCGGCACCGACGCCGGCATGTTCCCCCACGCGGAGAACTGGAAGGAGTTCCCGACGATGGTCTCCACGGGAATCACACCGGTCCGCGCGCTCAAGGCCGCCACCAGCGTCGCCGCCGAACTGCTCCAACTCGACGACCTGGGCGTGCTCGCCCCGGGCAAGTGCGCCGACATCATCGCCATGCCCGGCGACCCGTTCTCCGACATCGAGCTCACCGGCAAGGTCGACTTCGTCATGAAGGAAGGCGTCGTCTACCGACGCCCGTAACACCTGGGCGGCGCGCTGCTCGCGCGGCGGTGCCCTTGGCCCGGGTCTTTGTTTTTTGGCGGACAGATTCAAACAATCCACCTCCTTTACAAAGTAAGCTCCACGCTTATTTTTGAGGAAGCACGCAAGAAACACGTCACGGGTAGGGCATCGGTGCATGTTCGTGATGACGCCCCCCGGCAGCGCATGGGCGCCGAATCCAATCGGAACCGGAAGCAAGCGCCGCGACGCCTCACACCGGCCAGCACCGTTGGCTGGCCGCGGGCGGCAAGGCCGGTTCGGACGGCGGCTCGCGCGAAGGCTCGGCCAGCGGGAACTCCCCTGCCGGCCGCGCCTGCTTCTGACCCCGGAGAGCACCCGACCGGCCGGTTCAGGGCCGACCTAGAATGCCCGCATGACCGACATTAACGATCTTCCGCGCTACCGGGTGCTCACCGGCCCCGACGACGAGTCGTTCTGCCGCCGGGTGAGCGAGATGCTGGACCTCGGCTACGCCCTGCACGGCTCCCCGTCCCTGACCTTCAACGGCGACCGCGTGGTCGTCGCCCAGGCCCTGATCCGTCCCGCCGGCTAAGGCGAACCTCTGCACGTGTGCGCCCGGTCCCGCGCCCGCCCAGCCCGTCTCGGTCGGGAACAGGATCGGGCTGAGCAGGTACTGCGCGCGGCCGGTGGCGGGGTAAGCGCATGCCGGCAGTACTCGGCGAGCAGGGGCGCCATCGCAGCCGCGAACGCCCGCCGTTCCCCGGCCACCTCCAGCACGCCCCCGGCCATCGAACAAATATGACGATCCGGGTGCACGAGACCGCCGACCATCTGTTCTTCGCAGGCGACGGCCCGTCCACGCCCGCGGGCTCCAGCACGTCGACCCGGCGGTGATCTCCGATGTCGCCGACCGGCTGACCGGCCGATAGAGACCGGGCGGACGGCCGGCGGGCGGGACATGAGAACAGTTGCTGCGTGCGGATCCTGGCGCCGTGCCCACGGACACGTTTGATCCGGTGCGTGCAGGCGTGCCTGGACGAGCAGGCCCCCAGCAGGGTCAGCGGATGCCGGCGGAGTGGCCGACGCCGGACTGCTCTCCCGGACGTATGAGACGTACGGGGAGCCTTGGCCGGGGCGCTTCAGCCCGACGCACCGACCCGCGCCGACCCGCCGGGCTGGTCCGAGGTGTCGGCAAGCCTGATCAGGGTCTGGCGCCCTGTCGCGATGTGGCGGCGCTCGCCGTCCTGGACCGTGTACGCCTCCAGCCGGCACACGGCGAGCGTGCGGCCGCTCTTGATCACCGTCGCCTCGGCGACGAGCTCATCGCCGAGGGCGGGGGCGAGCAGGTTGACGGTGAAGTCGACGGTCAGGACCGAATCGGTCACCTCGAAGGTCGACAGTCCGGCGTAGCCGCCCGCCGTGTCGACGAGCGCGCTGGTCGCGCCGGCGTGGAAGTAGCCGTGCTGCTGGGTCAGTTCGGGACGGTACGGCGCGTGCAGTCGGCAGAACCCCCGGCGCAGCTCACCGATGCGCGCGTCCAGGAGTTGCATGAATCCCTGCCGGGCGAAGCTGTCGGCGACGTGCGCGGCGAGATCGTCGCTCAACCCGTCGTGAGTCGTCATGGTGCCTCCTGCTGGTTCACGGGCATCGGGCCGTCGGCCGGGACGGCTTCGACGGCGATCGGCTTGCCGGGTGCGGTGTCGGCTCCCCGCAGGGGTCCGGGGAGCAGGGCGCTGCCTTGTCGGAACGGTAGGCCGCCGACCTGCCCGACCGCTTCAGTCGTTTGACTGGCGGAGGCGGGCGATCCCGAGCGCACCGCGCAGCCGCTCCCCTACTCCGCCGTCCCGCGACGAAGACCGGCGTTGGAGCGCGGACGACCTGTGGGGCGCGCCGGACCAGTCAAGCGACTGATGTGGTCCCGTGAGCGCCGAACGTAGCTTCCTCAGTACCGGTGGTCAGGCCATCTCCGCTGGAACGGGGCATCGAGCATGTCAGACGAACGGAGCGCGAGGCCGGAAGCGGCACGAGCGGCGGACGGGAGATGCCGCGCTGACCGCCGGCGCCAAGAGAACGTGGTCGCGAGAGGAGACGGGTCGTCGACCCGACGGCCCCGCGCACGAATGGAGAACGGCACATGTCCGACGACGACCTGGAGTCCCGGGTATGCGAGTACTTCGACGCCCGACCCGACTCCATGGCGATCTTCCGTACGCTCCGGGCCCTCATCGAAGAGCAGGGCCGATCGGAGATGACGGTCGGGAGCCAGATCTCCTTCGGCGTGCGGCGCAAGTTCGCCTGGATCTGGCTCTACAACATCACCGGCGCCAACCCGCAGGGAACCGTGCAGCTCATGCTGGCCCTGCGCGAACCCGTCGACGAGCCGCCCGTCTACCGCACCACCCGGATCGGGAAGACGCGGTGGAACCACCTCGTGGTCGTGCACTCCATGGAGGAGGCGCACGACCCTCGGCTCCCTTCGCTGGTGCGCGCCGCCTACGAGTACGGCACGGCGTGACACCTCCACGGCCACCCGAGGCCGCAGGCGCAGCGCGAGTTCGTCGAGGCGTTCGCCGAGCTCCAGCGGAATCCATATAGAGCAGGAGCGCCATGATGAACGACGACCCTCGCCGCAATTCCCGACCGCTACCGGAATGCCGCCATCGCGCACATGATGGTCGACGGCGCCGACGCGGCGATAGCCAGCGGGAGGACATCCCGCCGGATGAGATCGTTCGCCGTGGGACCGCATCGGCGAAGCCCTCGGGATGCGACGCCGGACCCGCACCGCCGAACACGTACATGCCCCGCACCAATGCGCCACCAGCAGCAGAGAGCCACCGCCGTCTTCGTCAGCGACGTCGCCTCACAGGGGGCCGTCACCGCCGCGAGTTACTCGCCCGCCGCCAGGCCCTCGACGGAGCCCAGAGCGGCCCGGCGTGACGCCCGCCGGGAGCACGAGCTCGCGCCAACTCCCTCCACCCTTCGCAACACGCTGATCTCGGGGATCAAGACTTCGGCAGCGGACTCCGCACCTATGGCCCGTGGGCGACGGGCGGCACCCCCCAAAAGGCGGCCGGAGACGTCACTGCTTCCTCATCAATCCGCTTTTGTTTCGCTTGACCAGTCAAAATGCTACAAATTTCATGGTTGTTGCGGGAGGAACGCCCGCCTGCGCATGCCTGGAGGCGAGGAAGGCCGATGGGGGCGACGGTCGACGCACCGGACGTGAGCCGTCTGCACGGCCGGGAAGCGGAACGTGCCGTCATCGACCGGACGCTGGCCGATGCCCGAGCGGGACGCAGCCGTGCGGTGGTGATCCACGGCGAGGCGGGCATCGGCAAGACCGCCCTGCTGGAGTACGCGGCGGCGTCCGCGGACGGGATGCGGGTGCTCCGCGCCCAGGGGGTCGAGGCGGAGTCCGAGCTACCGTTCGCGGGCCTCCATCTGCTGCTCGGGCCGTTCGCGGACCGGCTGGAAGCCCTGCCTCCCCGGCAGGCCGACACGCTGCGGGGGGCGTTCGGGATCACCGACGCGCCTACCGGCGACCGGTTCCTGGCCGGGCTCGCGGTGCTGACGCTGCTGTCGAACCTGGCCGGGGAACGGCCGTTGTTGTGCCTGGTCGACGATGCCCAGTGGCTGGACGCCGCCTCGGCCGAGGCGTTGCTGTTCGCCGTCCGGCGGCTGGACGCCGAGGGGGTCGCGCTGGTCCTCGCCGCTCGCGACCACCGGCCGTTCCGCGCCCCGGGCATCGAGGAGATCCGCCTGGCCGGGCTGGACCCCCGGGCCGGCGCCGAACTGTTGGCCGCCCACGGCGAGGGCCTGGCGCCCCAGGTGCGCGAGCACATCATCGAGCAGGCCGCGGGCAACCCGCTGGCACTCCTCGAACTGTCCGCGGCGCTGAGCCCCGAGCAGCACACCGGCCACCTGGCCTCGGACATCTTCGCGATCGGCTCGGTCCCCGCGTCGACGCGCGTCCAGCGGACCTTCCACGACCGCATCGCAGCGCTGCCCCGACCCGCGCGCGACCTGCTGCTCATCGCCGCCGCCGATGACACCGGCGACCTGACCACCCTGCTGATCGCGGCACGGCATCTCGGCACCGGTCTGGACGGTCTCGACACCGCCGAACGGCACGGCCTGGCGCACATCTCCGGCCGAAGCCTGACCTTCGACCATCCGCTCGTCCGCACGGCCGCCTACCAGTCAGCGCCGCTGACCCGGCGTTGCGCCGCACACCGCGCCCTCGCCACCGCCTTTGGCGACGACGACGCCGACCGGCGTGCCTGGCATTTGGCCGCCGCCACCACCGAACCCGACGAGACGGTCGCCGCCGAGCTCGTACGCACCGCCGAGCGCGCGCGAGCCCGGGGCGGCTACCCGGCTGTCACCGCCGCCTACGAACGCGCCGCGCAGCTCTCGCCCGACCCCGACCAGCGCGCCCGCCGTCTGCTCGCCGCCGCCCAAGCCGCCGCCGACGCCGGGCAGACCCGGCGCGCCGCCGCTCTGGCGGCCCGTGTCGCACCGCAGCTCACCACCCCCCTCACCGTCGCCCGTCTGGTCCAGCTCCGTGCCGGCATGCTGAACGCGCACGGCGACCAGAGGACGGCGCACGCGCTGCTCCTCGACGGCGCGGCACAGGTCGCGCCGCACGACCGGGGCACATCCGCGTTCCTGTTCCTCGACGCGATGTCCATCGCCTGGGCCCGCAACGATCCCGACATGATCGAAGACACTGCCGCACGGCTGCGGGCCCTGAGGCTCCCGGACGCCCCGCACCTGGTCGACGCGATCGCCGGTCTCGCCGACGTCGCGCTCGGCCGGCCGGGTCCCGGGCTGTCGGCCGCCCGCGCGTTCTTCGCCGACGCCCGGTACCCGCTCGGGCTGCGGATGCGGGCGGGCACCCAGTGGTGGCACCACATGGTCGGCGACGTCGGGACCGCGCACGAGATCGCCGCGCGCATCGAGCGGGAATGCCGCGCCGGTAACGCGATCGGGATCATGCCGACCGCGCTGTACTTCCTGTCGCGCGCCCAGACGATGCTCGGACGGCCACGGGACGCGGCGGCCTCCGCGTCCGAGGGGCTCCGGATCGCCCAGGACACCTCCCAGGACATCGCCGCCGCCCGGCTGAAATGGTCTTTGGCCCATATCGCGGCGATTCAAGGCGACGCCGACCGGTGCCGGAGCCTGGCCGAGGAACTGCGGGCTCTCGGATCGCCCTTCAGCGGGATCTGGCGTACGTCGGTACTGGCCCTCCTCGACCTCGGCGCCGATCGGCACGACGAGTCCGGACGCAGATTCGACGACCTGTACGCCGGATTCGACGGACGCATCGGTTTCTCCGGCCATCTCCTCCCCGACTTCGTCGAGCTGGCCGTCCGGGCCGGGCGGACCGGCCGGGCCGAGACCGCCGCCCGCAGGTTCGGCGACTGGGCCGAGGCCGCAGACCAGCCGTGGATGCTGGCGGTCGCGCTGCGCTGCCGGGCCCTGCTCGCCGACGGGGACGAGGCGGGCGAGCTGTACGCCCAGGCCGTGGAACTGCACCGGCAGGACCAGGTGCCGTTCGAGGAGGCCCGCACGCAACGCCTGTACGGCGCATGGCTACACCGCCGGCGGCTCCGCAGCGACGCCCGTCCGCACCTGCGCGCCGCGCTGGCGACCTTCGATCGGCTCGGCGCCGTCACCTGGGCCGACCGCACCCGCGCCGAGCTGCGCGCCACCGGCGAAACCCTGCCCGCCACCGACCGGGAACCCGACCTCCTGGACCGCCTCACGCCGCAGGAGCTCCAGGTCGCACGGCTCGCCGCGACCGGGATGAGGAACCGCGACATCGCGGCCCGGCTGTTCATCAGCCCGCGAACGGTCGGCCACCACCTCTACAAGGCGTATCCCAAGCTCGGCATCGCCTCCCGCAGCGAACTCGCCCGCATCGACCTGGGAAGCGACGCCTCTCCGACATGACCCGAACCAAGGCCACCAGGGAAGCGCCTCCCGCCCGCATGACCGGCCGGGCGGTCAGGCCCGCGACAGCTTCGCGCTGCAGGGCGCGAGCTCGATGGCCCTACACGCGGATGTATCCCCAGATGATGCCGCGCTCGCCCTGCGTGCAGTAACCCTGCCTGTCGGCGACCGCCGGCAGGCAGTCCCTCCACTCACGCCAGCCCGACAGGCACCGGAAACCGGGCTTGGCGGGCGGGTAGGCCCCTTCCGGGCACGACAGGATCAGCAGGGACCGATGGGCGGGGGACGGCTCCGCGCTCCGGGCGCCGGCGGCGGGGCCGGCGAGCAATGCACCTGCCAGGACGATCGCGCCGAGCAGGGCCCCCGTCAGAGTACGCATGACGATTCGCCTTCCATGAGGGTGTCTCCGCCTCATTTCCGGCACGGAGGGCAACCAAGCATGACTTTCAGTGACGACGCCGGGCGCGACAGTAAGACAGATGGGGCCATCGGGCACCTGCCGACCCCTCTGACACTGAGTTACCTTTTCTCACTCACTGCAAGGAGAGCGCGATAGGAGAGCACGATGCGCACCACCCTCATGATCGCTACCGGTGCACTGGCCGCGGCGGTCCTGGTCCCGTCCGCGCCGGCCGCCGCCGGGTTGCCCACGATCCAGGACTGCATCAACGGAGGCGGCTTCCCGATGTCCCTGCAGAACGGCAGGTTCATCTGCGACGGCGGCGTCCTCGACGGCCGGGACATCGACCGCCGATCCGGACGCCCCAACTGACCGACGGCACGGGGCCGCAGGGCCGCCCGCCGGGCCCACCTCCAACCTCGCCCGCACGTGGACGGCGCGGCTGGAACCGCTGCCGCCTGCGGTCAAGCGGCCGGGCCGACTCTCGAAACGGAGCAGGCGGCAGCTCATCGACGGCATCCGGTGGCGGGTGCGTGTAGGTGATCCCGTGTCGGGACGTGCCCTGCTGCTACGGATCCTGGCAGGCGGATGCCTGCGAACACGGCGTACCCCTCCCGCACGATCCGCGCTCACCTACGGCGGCGGGACATCGCGGCCCCCTCCCCCCAGCCAGCCGACCAGGCCGGCCAGGATCGAGGCGAGCGGCCTCAAGGGCGCGGGCATCGACGTGCAGACCTCCAACGGGGCGATCAGGCTCGCGCCGGCGGCGGCGCAGAACGTCCGGGCGAGGACGTCCAACGGCCAGATCACCGTGACGGTCCCGGCGGGCCGCTACCGGATCTCCGCCCGCGCCGAGAACGGCGACCGGAACATCAGCGTCCCCAACGACCCCTCCGCCGCGCACCTCCTCGACCTGACGACGGGCAACGGCGACATCGCCGCTTCCCCCGCCTGACCACCGTTCGGTTCCCGCGCCGTGCCCGGCGCCGAACAGGCGGGACCGGAATCCCTACGTGATCCAGATCGTCCGGGAGGATGTCGCCATGCCCGCGCGCACCCGCCACCGGTGTCGGTGGCAGCGCGTGGAAGCCCACGATGGGGAGGAACATGCTCTACGGGCGGGACAAGGAGCTGGCCGAGGTCGATCGGCTGCTCGCCGGAGCCCGGCGGAGCCGGGGCGGCGCCCTCCTCCTCGAAGGTGAACCCGGGATCGGCAAGTCGATGCTGCTCGACCATGCGGCACGGCAGGCCGACGACATGCGGGTGCTTCGATGCGCGGGCAGCGAAGCCGAGGCGGAGCTGGCCTTTGCCGGGCTGCATCTGCTGCTGCGTCCTCTCCTGGACCGGCTCGACGCGATACCGGCGCCGCAGGCCCGGTCCCTGGGCGGTGCTCTGGGGCTGACCGAGGCCGAGGGCGGCGACCGGTTCCTGGTCGGGCTCGCGGTGCTCTCCCTGCTCGCCGGGCTGGCCGAGGAGCGGCCGGTGCTGTGCCTGGTCGACGACATGCACTGGATCGACCAGGCGTCCGCCGACGCCTTGCTGTCCGCCGCCCGCCGCCTGGAGGCGGAGTCGATCGCCCTCGTCTTCGCCGCCCGCGACGACGAGCGACAGGACCGGACGACCGGCCTGCCCGAGCTCCGTCTCGGCAGGCTCGACCGCACGGACGCGGCAAGCCTGCTCACCGACCGGAGTCCGGGCCTCGCCCCACAGGTCCGGGACCGCGTCCTGGACGAGGCCGACGGCAACCCCCTCGCGCTCGTCGAACTGCCCGCCGCGCTCACCCCCGAGCAGAGATCCGCCCGGCCGACCCCGTTGGCGCTCCACATCGAGGCCCGGCCGATCGCCGACCGGGTCCAGGACACGTTCCGAAGCGCCATCGCCGCGCTGCCGCCGAAAGCCGCGGACCTGCTCCTGATCGCGGCCGCCGACGGCACCGGCGAGCTCGCCACCGTGCTGCGCGCGGGCCGGGCGTTCGGCGCGACGCTCGGCGACCTGGAGGCGGGCGAGCGGGCACGGCTCGTGCGGCTCACCGCGACCAGCGTGGTCTTCCGGCATCCGCTCATCCGCGTCGCCGTCTACCAGGGCGCCCGGCTGACCAGCAGGCTGGGCGCGCACCGGGCGCTCGCCGACGCCCTCGAAACCGTCGATGACCACGCGGCGCGGCGCACCTGGCACCTCGCCGCGGCCAGCACCGGCCCCGACGAACGTGTGGCCGCCGCGCTCGAACGATGCGCCGAAGGCGCCCGCCGGCACGGGGGGCACGCCGCGGTCGCCGCGGCGTACGAGCGGGCCGCCGACCTCAGTCCCGACCGTTGCGAGCGCGCTCGGCGGCTGATCGCCGCGGCCGGGGCGGCCGCCGCCTGCGGGCAGACCCGGCGTGCCGCCGATCTCGCGGACCGGGCCGCCCCGCACGCCGCCGATGCGCTGACGCGGGCCTCGCTCGCGCGGGTGCGCGCGGTCCTGGTCTACGACCGGGGCTATTCGAGGATGGACAGGTGGCTGGGCGAGGTGGCCGACGCCGTCGCGGGGCATGATCCCGACGCGGCCGTCTCCATGCTCTTCGACGCCGCCACGGTCGCGTGGGCCGCGAGCGACGCCGTCTCCGTCGCGAACGCCGCCGAACGGATGGCCGCCCTCCGGCCCTCCGCCGCCCACGGCCCGCTCCTCGTCCGGGCGGCGACGGCCCTGGCGCAACTGAGCACCGGTGAGGTCCGCGAAGGGGTGCCCGCGCTGCGCGCGGTGGTGGAGGGACTGCGCGATACCGGCCACCCCCTCGGGCTCCGGCAGAGCATCAGCGCGCAATGGTGGTACCACATGGTCGCCGAGCCCGAGGCCGCGCACGACGCGGCGGAGGGCGTCGTCGCGAAGTGCCGGGAGCAGGGCACGATCGGGCCGCTCCCGCGCGCTCTCACCTTCCTCGCCCGATCCCAGTGGCGCCTGGGGCGGTACCGCGACATGCGGACCACGGCCGGCGACGGTCTTCGCATCGCACAGGACACCTCCCAGTACCACTACGCGGGGCACCTCACCGGACTCCTGACCAAGGCGGCCGCGCTCAAGGGGGACGAGGAGGGATGCCGTGCGCTGAGCGAGCAGGGCCCGCGCGACGGCGGGCGGTGCGCCGAAAGCCGGCACGCCCTGGGCATGCTGGACCTCGGCCTCGGCAGGTACGAGGCGGCCCTGCGCCGGTTCGAGGAGATCGGTGCGAGCCCGGAGCGCCATCCGGTGACGGCCCTGTACGTCCTTCCGGACCACATCGAGGCCGCCGTCCAACTCGGACGCCCGGAACGGGCCAGGGAGGCGTGCGCTCGTTTCGTGGACTGGGCCGACGCCACCGGCCGCCCCTGGGCCGAGGCCATCGCCCGCCGCTGCCAGGCCCTGCTCGCCACCGGGGAAGACGCCGACCGCAGATACGCACAAGCCGTGAAGCTGCACGTCCGGGACGAGCAGCCCTTCGAACGCGCCCGTACCGAACTCCTCTACGGCGCATGGCTGCGCCGAAACCGCCGCCCAGCCGACGCCCGCCCCCTGCTCCGCTCCGCCTTGCAGATCTTCGAAGGGATCGACGCCGAGCCGTGGGCGGAACGGGCCCGCGCGGAGTTGCGGGCCACCGGCGAGAGGGTCGACGTCCCGGCCGGGAACGACGGCCCGCTGCCCGCCCTCACGCCGCAGGAGCACCAGGTCGTACGGCTCGCGGCGACCGGGCTCAGCAACATCGACATCGGTGCCCGGCTGCTCCTCAGCCCGAGAACCGTCGGCTCCCACCTCTACAAGGCGTTCCGGAAGCTCGGCGTCACCTCACGGCACGAGCTCACCGGCCTTTTCACGGAGAAGGGGCCGTAAGGACGGCTGACCGGCGGCATGTCTCCGGGGGCGAGCAGTGCGCGGTCAGTGGGGGCAGATGCGGCAGCCGAACGTGCCGGTGTAGACCTCGTGGACCGGGCAGAGGGCGAGGAGCTCGGGATCGGGGGCGACGCGCCAGTCGGGCTGGTCATAGACGCCGAGGGTCGGCCGCTCCAGGTACTCCGGCGCGGACGGGACGGGCGTGTGGGCGGCGACCATCACCCGGAAGACCGCCAGATCCTCCCCGACGCGCGCGGGATGGTAGGACAGCGTCTCCCACCGGTATCCCGACAAGGCCAGATCGACCATGGTCAGCACGAACCGCTTCTCCGCGGCGCAGTCGTCGGTCCAGGGCAGGTCGCCCAGGTCGAACCCGACCACGCCGCGATCGACGCGCTGGCCGTCGGCCAGGTACAGCACCAGATGCTGCTCCCAGACGCCGCGGGCCAGCTTGCCGCCCGCCAGCGTCAGCACGTCGAGGAACACGTCGATCGCGCTGTTGGCCATGTCCAGCTCGGCGTGCGGCGCGGCGGAGGCGCGATCGGTGAAGAAGTCTCCCACCCGATCATCATGGCCGGGCCGGCGCGCCCGGCACCACGCGGATATCGGCGGCGCGGAAGCGGGCACCGGCCGCCCGCGCTGCTCGCCGAGACCGTCCCGAGGAGCCCGCTCGGACGGTCAGCGCCCCGCGTAGGGGTCGGTGATCTCGCGGAGGCGCGTGAGGGTGTCGCGGAGCTGGTCCATCCTGCGCTTGCCGAGGTGGGCGGTCCACTCGGCCTCGACCTCGGCGACCGCCGCCGCGGCGACGGGGAGCAGCGCCTCCGCCTTGGCGGTGAGGCGGGCGAGCCGGGCGCGCGCGTCGGTGGGGTCGGCGACGCGTTCGACGTAGCCGGCGGCCTGGAGCTGGTCGATCAGGTACCCGGTGGTCTGCTTGGTCACCTGGGCGGCGTCGGCGAGTTCGCTCAGCCGCGTGCCGTCCGGATTGATCCGCGCCAGGATCCGTGCCTGCGCCGGGGTGATGTCGTCGATCCCGGCGGCGGCCAGGGCGGCGAGGACCCGCGTCTCGGTGGCGCGGTGGGCGATGAACATCAGCACCGCCAGGGGTGGCTCGTCCGGCACGTCGACTCCTTGACGATGGTCAGAGATTCTGATTTATTCAGACAGAGAGGCTGACTGTTCCGGTACGAATACCGTACCAGTCCCCGAAGGGGGGACGATCATGCGCGAAGCGGCGAAATGGCAGGTCGTCGCGGCCGAACGGGCCGGGCTGGCCGACCTCCTCGAAACGCTGACCGCCGACCAGTGGGGGCACCCCTCGCTCTGCGACGGGTGGACCGTCCGGGAGGTGGCCGCCCACCTGGGCCTCGGCCCGCGCATGGGGCGGAGGGACACGCTGGCGGCGCTGGCCCGGGCGCGCGGGAGCTTCGACCGGATGGTGCGCGACACCGCGCTCCGGGAGGCCGCCAGGCCGACCGCCGAGCTGGTCGCGCTGCTCCGGGCGGGGGCGGGCTCCCGGCACCTGGCCCCCGGCCAGAAGCTCGACCACGCCCTGCTCGACGTGCTCGTCCACGGCCAGGACATCGCGGTGCCCCTCGGCTTCCGCCGCCCCGTGCCGGCGGAGGCCGCGCGGCACTCCGCCGACGTGCTGTGGCGCATGCGGTTCCCGTTCCACCCGCGCCGGCGGCTGCGCGGCGTCCGGCTCACCGCCACCGACACCGCCTGGACGGCCGGAGAGGGCGCGCGGCTCGCCGGGCCGATCGCGGCGCTGCTGTTGCTGCTCTCCGGCCGCCACGCCGCCGCCTTGCCCGAACTGGACGGCCCCGGGGCCGCCGTCGTCGCGGCCCGCACTCCGTCCTGACCGGGGGCGCTCCACTGCGGCGACCACGTGATCATTTCGCTGGGAGCCCTCAGGAGGCCAGGCCGAACCGCCCGGAGACCTCGCGTACGAGATCTTCCTCGGTGAGCGCGGGGTCCACCCGGACGCCGTGCAACCCCAGCCGCCGGACCTCCCGGGCGAGCCGGTCGGTGAACAGCGCGTCACGCTGGCAGCAGCCACACGGCATGGCCCCCGTCGGCGACCGGGGAGCGGACGAGGCCGGGCAGCAGCCGGAGCCCTCGGCGATCAGGCGGAAGCCCGCCAGGTGTGGGGCCCCGTCCACCGACAGGCGGCGGGCCCTCAAGCGCCTCCCCCGTGCCCGCGGCCGGGCATCGGGATCAGGCCTTGGCGCGCTGCTGCTTGAGGCGGAGCTCCTCCTTGCGGACCTCGGCCTGGATGGCCTGCTCGCGTTCCAGCCAGTCGGGCTTCTCGGCCTTCAGGGCCTCGATCTCGGCGGTGGTGAGGGGGCCCGTGGTGCCGGCGCGGGCCAGCCCCGAGGCGGAGACGCGGAGCTTGGCGGCGACGACCTGGCGGGGATGGGGTCCCTCGCGGCGCAGGTCGGCGAGCCAGGCGGGCGGGTCGGCCTGGAGCGCGTTCAACTCGTCCCGGGAGACGGGGCCCTCCTGGAACTCGGCCGGCGCTGCCGACAGCAGGATCCCCAGCTTCTTGGCCGCGGTGACGGGCTTCATGGTCTGCGGGGTCTTCGCCTTGGACGTGCTCATGGCCTCAAGGGTAGCCAGCGTGAGGGAGCCGTCCGGACGTGGCTAGGCTGAAGAGGTGACCAATGGTGAGTTCCGGCTGGCCTACGCACCGGGGGTGACGCCGGGGAAATGGGCCGGCGTGTGGGCCGAGCGGGTGCGGGAGGTGCCGCTCCGGCTGGTCCAGATGCCCGCCGCCGAGATCGTGCCCCTGCTGCGGGACGGCGGGGCGGACGCGGCGTTCGTGCGCCTGCCCGTCGACCGCGAGGCCCTTCATGTGATCCCGCTGTACCTGGAGACGACCGTCGTGGTGGTGCCGAAGGACCACGCGGTGGCCGCGGTGGAGGAGCTGGAGCTCGCCGATCTCGCCGACGAGGACGTGCTGGAGCCGCTCGACGACGTCCTGACCTGGGACGAACGCCCCGGGCAGCCCGCCTTCACCCGTCCCGCAAGCACCGCCGAGGCGATCGAGCTGGTGGCCTCGGGCGCGGGCGTCCTCCCGCTCCCCCAGTCCCTGGCCCGCCTGCACCACCGCAGGGACCTCACCTACCGCACCGTGACCGACGCCCCGCAGTCCCAGATCGGTCTGGCCTGGCCCGACGCCGAGACGAGCGACCTCATGGAGGAACTGATCGGCATCGTCCGCGGCCGCACCCCCAACAGCTCCCGCGGCCGCAACCCCCAGCAGCAGCCCACCCGCAAGAAGCCCCCGCCGAAGCCCTCCGCCCCCAAACGCCGCCGCCAACCCCGCCGCCGGACGTGACGAGGGCCGCGCCAGTGGCCACACGGCCGCCATCGACCGCCGCGCACGAGGTGCCGGCCCGCGAGGAGAGTGGGCGCAGGGATCAGGTGCAGTGCCCGTTCGGGTGGAAGAAGCCGCGCACGTACGGATCCGCCAGGGCGGCCAGGTCGGCGAGGCCGCCGGTGGCGACGACCTTCCCGGCGCGCATGAGCACGACGTGGTCGGCGATCCTGGCGGCGGCGAGCATCGGCACGTCGTGGGTGATCACCAGGACGGCGGCTCCCGCGTCGGCGTAGCGGCGCAGGGTGGTCCACACGCCGTAGGCGGTCTCGGTGTCCAGGGAGGCCGCCGGCTCGTCGGCGACGAGGACGCGGGGTCCGGGCAGGAGCGCGGCGGCGAGCGCGGCGCGCTGGATCTGGCCGCCCGAGTGCTGGTCGGGACGGAGATCGAGCAGCTCGGTGGGGTACCGGGCGGCCGCGCAGGCGCGGTCGAGGCTCCATCGCCGGTGCCGGTCCTCCAGGGCGCGCAGTTGCGCGCCCACGGTGTCATCGCCCCGGAAGGCCGTGACCCCCTCCTGGGGCAGCAGCCCGATGGTGCCGCCGCGAAGGCGTCGCCACTGGTTCCGGTCGCGCACGGGTTCGCCGTCGACCCGCACCTGTCCGGTGCTGCGCGCGGAGTCCGGGAGCGTGCCGGTGAGCGCCGCGGCGGCCATGGACTTGCCGCATCCCGACTCGCCGAGCAGAGCGGTGAGCCTCCCGTCCGGCACGACCAGGTCGACGGCGTCCAGGACCGTCCCGCTCCAGCGGCCGGTGTCGATGTGGACGGTCAGTTCGCGCAGTTCGGCAGGCATCGGGAGGTCCGTTCCGGAGGAGGTGCCGTCAGCCTAGATCACGCTGCCGCGCCTCCGGCGGACCACGCCGGCAGAGCCGAGTGGCCGAACCGGAAACCTACGCTCTGCTGTCGGCGTGTGCACTCAGCGTGTGGCCGCTTCAGGTCAGCAACGGCCGTCAGCGCCGGTCCGCTCCCCGAGCCCGTTGTTCGGTTCCACGATC
This sequence comes from Spirillospora sp. CA-253888, assembly GCA_050936435.1. Taxonomy (GTDB): domain Bacteria; phylum Actinomycetota; class Actinomycetes; order Streptosporangiales; family Streptosporangiaceae; genus Spirillospora. The sequence continues at coordinate 289,481 of JBNJMT010000002.1, read as the reverse complement.
ACCGGCGCTCTCCCGGCCGTCGTCACTCCGGCGACGCATCGTGCTCTGACCTGCGGGTCGTGGCATATGAAACGCCTGATGAGCCGTGGCGGGCGCGAGCTCGCGTCATCGCTCACGACCTCCGGAAGGGAATCAACCTCCAATTCTCTCCGTAACAGGATCATGACGAAGAGTATGGACACACTACGTGTCGTCATGGAAACTCTGTGTGTCCATACTTGTGGATTCTCGCCCCGGCGCTCCGGCACATCCGCACCTTCACCCCCCGTGCCCCAGGGACGCCGATGACGGGACCCACCGTCGAAGGAGAGCCATGCCGTCGATGAAGACCACCGCCCTGGCCCTGGCCGCCGTCACCGCGGCGACCTGCCTGACCTCCACGGGGGTCGCCAGCGCCCAGCGCGCCGACGCCCCCGCCCGGTCGGGCGCCCCCCAGGCCGCCGCCCTCCCCGCGGGCTACCAGATCGTGACCCTGCCCAACGCCAACGTGCCCAACTTCCAGCGACGGACCCTCTACTGCCCCGGCGGCAAGCGCGTCCTCGGAGGCGGCGCCGAGGCCCGGGGCAACGACGCCATCCTCGTCGGCTCGTTCCCGACGCCCGACGGCCGCGGCTGGATCGGCCTCGGCCGCCAGTCCGTCCACAACAGCGTCGGCATCAGCGTCTTCGCGATCTGCGCCAGCTGACCGCCCCGCCTTCCCACCGGTCCCGGCCGCACCTGCGGCCGGGACCGGCCCTCGTCGTCAGGGCTCGATGCCGTAGTAGCGGGCCAGGTAGTTGATGATGTCGGTGGCGTGGGGCAGGAGTTCGGGCAGGTGGGCGGCCAAGGCGGTGCGGGTCGCGGTGCCCAGTTCGCCGGTGCCGGTGGTGGCGGTGCGGACGTAGGGTTCGAGGCGTTTGATCAGCTCGTAGTTGCTGTCGATGTTCTCGGCGCGCATCGCCTTCTCCAGGGGCGGGGCACCGGGCGGCGGGACGGGCGGCAGCACCCGGCTGATGAAGGTGACCCGGTGCAGGATGCGCCAGCACGGCGGTTTGGCGGCGGACTGGCGGGCCTGCAGGAGTGCGGCGGCGTCGGGAGCGCCGCTGTTGGCCAGCCAGACGGGGTCGACGACCTTGTTGTAGAAGTCGTCGAAGTTGGCGCTGTTCTCACCGAGGTAGAAGGTGAGGAAGCGGTAGGCGTCCACCTTGCCCGGGACCAGGACCGGGCGGCCGGCGGCGTCGAAGACCGGCTTGCCGCCCGCGTCCTGCTTCTGCAGGTCGCCCGAGGGCGCGCACTGCACGTTCAGGCCGAACGTGCGGCCGGTCTGCTTGCTCCGGGTGCGGGTGGTGCTGAGCCCGCCGCCGAACGTGGCGTCGACGTTGCCGACGAGTCCCACGCCCGCGACCCCGATGTTGAAGTCGGCGCCGTGGCCGATCGTGGCGGTGAAGGCGTAGGAGCCGGCGACGGTCTGGGTGACGCTGTCGGTGGCCTCGGTGGCCTCGGCGAAGAAGCCGCCCTTGGCGGTCCAGACGTAGGTGTTGACCAGGTCGCGGTGGGAGAAGCCGGTGGCGGCGGCGCTCTTGCCCGTGGTGCGGTCGGACGCGCTGTCGGGGGCGTCGACGCCCATGCCGCGCAGGACGGTCTTGGCCTGGTCGTGGGTCTTGTCGCGGTGGTGGGTCTGGGTGGAGACCGATTCGTAGAAGGCGCGCAGCCGCTGCTGGTCGCGGATGATGCGGTTCTTGAGGGCGTAGGCGTCGCGGGGCTTGAAGTAGCTGTGCTCGCCGTAGGCGGTGGCGGTGGGGTGGTCGGGGTCGGTGACCTTGCCGTGGTCGCCGAAGCCGACCGCACCGTCCAGGGTGCCCTGCTTGACGTAGCGGGGGTTGATCGGGAAGTGGATGACGTTCCAGTCCTTGGGGATGTCGGGGTTGGGCGTCATCCGGTAGGCGACCAGGGCGCCGGTGTGGGCCAGGCGCAGTGCGAACACGTCGGCGGTCTCCGACTGCACCAGCGCCATGCCGGTGTTGGCGGGCACGTAGCGGCGGCCGATGGCGGTGTTGAGCAGGCGGGAGGGGTCCTCCGCGTGTCCCGACAGCGCCATCCGGGTGTTGCGGGTGGTGTTGTGGCCCTGGGAGACCTGGGTGTCGGCGCTCCAGGAGTTGGAGAACTCCATGCCGAAGCTCGCCCTGACCGTCAGTCCGGCGTCGAGCATCGGCTGCGCGGTGCCGACCCCCAGGGGCGCGGTGATCGACAGGACGCTCTGGTCGGTCTCCAGGCCCAGCGAGACGTTGAAGGCGGCGTTGACGCTGCCTGTCCTGCTGGACGACAGGCTGTAGGTGACCTGGTCCGCCTCGGTGAACTCCACCGAGGACGCCTCGGCGTAGCCGCCGTCCTTGCCGGTGAGGTTCTCCGACGGCACCGGCGGCGCGCCCTCGATGTAGCCGATGAGCTGGGGGTCGAACTGCACCTGGCCCACCCACTCGGTGGTCAGGTCGCCGACCTTGTAGCCGGTGACCAGGTGCCAGCGGCCGCCGCGCAGGTAGCCGTAGCAGCGCTTGAGCACACCGGTCATGTCGCCGCCGGGGGTGAACTGCAGGTCGGCGTACTCGGAGACGGCCGGGGCCGAGGAGATGACGTCGTGAAAGGGGGTCCGGACGGCGGCCAGCGCCGAGCGCACCTCGGCGGTGTCGGTGGAGACCGGCGCGGTGGACAGCAGGATGCGGGGTCGGGCCGCGGGGAAGGCCAGGTCGTTGCCGCGCAGTCCGTCGTCGAGCACCGCGGTGGCGGTGGCGGTGGTGGAGTCGCGGTCGAAGCGCCAGTAGGCGATGAGGTCCTGCTTGCCGCCGCGCAGACGGGTGAACAGGTTGTCCAGGATCTGTTCGGGGGTGCACATGATGCGCCAGATCCGCACCTCCTCCAGCGTTCCGGTCAGCGGCTCCATCGCCTTGCCGGAGACCAGGCGGGCGCCCAGCGTCAATTGCTTGTCGCCGTAGGGGACGTTGTCCTCGGCCGCGGTGGTCAGGCTGTCGGACAGCTGCCGCCCGTTGCGGTACAGCCGCAGCGGGCTGGCCTTGGGGTCGGGGTCGACGGTCCAGGTGGCGCCGCGCAGCCGGGCCGGGTAGGAGCCGCGTTTGTCGAAGGTGACGTTGCCGGAGTTCTCCTCGAACGCCCAGCAGGCCAGCAGGCCCTTGTCGCGTTCGGTGACCGGCAGGCCGAGCTGCTGGGGCTCGCGGGCCGTGGTCCACAGCCGCACCTCGCCCAGCACGCCGTGCAGTCCGCGGCCCAGCTCGACGTCGTTGCCGTTGGACTGGGCCCCGGGCCCGGTGTAGCGGTGGCCGCCCGCCTCGGTGCCGTCGATGTAGAAGCGGATCTCGGTGGCGGGCCGGGCGTCGGCGGGGGCCTGGGCGCCGGTGGAGACCTCGAGCTTGCGGCCCTGGCGCACCACCGCCACGCGGTGGAAGCGCCCGGGCTGAAGGGCTTGGCCGGAGGTGAACCGCACGGCCTTGCCGCCGGCTTCGGCGAAGGCGAACTCCAACCTTCCGTCGCTGCGGACGCTGAGCTGGTAGGGCACGCCGTTCGGGCCGCCGTCGATGACCTGGCCCTTGGCGACCAGGTCGACGGGGGCGCCCAGCCGGTCGATCTGGGTGAACACCTCGATGGTGAGGTCGTCGAGCACGTCCAGCGCGGGCTGGGCGGCCACCGCCGGTCCCGCCGTGCCCGTCAGCCGCAGCGCCCACGCCTGCTTGAAGGTCGCGGCCAGGTGCGCCCATTCGTTGCAGGGGAACCGCTCGGCCGAGCGCAGGACCCGGCCGCCCACCCGCGCCACCGCCTGGTAGCCCTTGATCGGGGAGACGACCGCACCGACCTGGTTCTCGCCGAAGGTCCAGTGGCCCAGGAGGCCGGGGGCGCGGTCGGAGATCCGCTGCCGGCGCTCGTCGGCGATCTCCTCGGGCGTGCGCGCCCGGTCGAAGACGCGGACCTCGTCGATGTGGCCGTCCAGGCGGTCGCCGGTGAAGGCCTGGTGGCCCAGGACCAGCGGCCCGTTCCCGGTGTAGGGGCCGGTGGCGATGCGGCGGCCGACCTCGACGCCGTCCCGGTAGAGGATCTGGGTGCGGGTGGTGTGCACGAACACCGCGGCCCAGTGGTGCCAGTCCAGGTCGGGATAGGGGTCGGTGGTGCCCATGTCGTCCTGGAACAGGTGGAAGCCGAAGGTGTTGTCGGCGTTGAAGTGCAGGTGCAGGGTCTGGTCCTTGCCCCCCGTGAGGAGGCCATGGGTGAGCAGCGGTTCGCGGCGGCCGCGGACGTGGTTGCGCTTGGCCCACAACTCGACGGTGAAGTCGCGGTTGGACAGGTCCAGGCCGTTGGACAGCACGACCGATTGGCCGCCGTCGAAGGACTGCACCGGGAGTCCCACGGGGGCCAGCGCCAGCGAGTAGGTCGACTCGCCGGTGTTGGCGTGCACGATCCTGCCCTGGCCCTCCTCGGGGTTGACCCAGGCTTCCAAGGTCAGGTCGCCGGGGGTGGTGGCCTGGGGCAGCTTGTCGGCGGGCAGGCCCAGGTACTGCTGCTGCTTGCCGTCGAAGAAGTAGGCGCGGCCGGGCATCTCGGCCCGCCAGCGGCAGCCGTTGCCGTTGACGAACGGCCGGGCCCTGCCGTCGGGGACCGCCTCCACCGCGCCGGGAGCGAGCCCGACCAGGCGCGAGCCGGACGACAGCAGCACGCCGGGACGGTCGGAGGAGGCGCGCCCGAAGTCGTAGCCGACCAGACCGACCTTGTCGCCGGCTGTGATCGATGTGCCCGGGGCGGTGAGGGTGAGAGTGGTGACGCCGGCAGCGGTGTCGCCGGCCGCGGCGTACCCGGTCCCGCCGATCACCAGATGGGCGGCTTTGGGGATCTTGACCGTCGCCCCCTCGGCCAGCTGGACGTCGGCGCCGTTCACCTTGGCCACGGTGCCCACCGTCACCGGTGTTCCGGGGTTCCCGGCCAGCGCCGCCGCCATCAGGGAGGCTTTGCGCGGCAGCGACTTCCAGGTCTCGGTCTCGCCCGCGACGGTGATGGTCAGGTCGCAGCGCCCGGGCACCTCGCCCGCGCGCACCTCGATCGTGCAGGAGTCCAGCGCCAGCCCCGCGTCGCGGGCGATGAAGCTGAGCGTGCCGCCGTCGGCGGCCAGCTCCTGTACGCCCCGGGTCACGGCGGTGTCGTAGTAGGCGGCGAAGAACTGGCCGTTGGTCCCGCGGAAGTACAGCACCAGATTGCCGGTGCCGCTGTCGAGCAGGAAGGGCGCGTCGGCGCCGCGGGCGAAGTCCAGCAGGCCGCCGTAGTGGCTCAGCCCGGTACGGTCCATGCCGAGCATCGGCAGGGGCGCGGTCACGTCGTCGTTGCCCTGCAGTCCGCCCGACAGGCGGGCCAGCTCGGCCTGGGCGTTGTTCAGCTCCGCCTGCTTGGCGGTCAGCGCGCGCTCCAGTTCGGTGAGGCGCTGTTGGGCCGTCTTGGCCTCGTTCAGGTCGGCGACGGCGACGGCGAGCCGGTCCCGGGTGTCCTGCAGTTGCTTGTCCACGCCCGAGATCAGGCCCGTGCGCTTCAGCCTCAGCAGGCCCGCGTCGCTCTTCAGGCCGTCGTTCGTCACGAGCACCCGGGCACCGACCGTGGTGACGGCGAGACCGCTCTGACGGCTCACCAGGCGAACGTGGTCGCCTTCCTTGCGAATGTGGAACTGCGAGGGCATGTACCCCGGCAGGCGTTGCACGGTGGTGAGGGCCACCTCCCCGCTGCCCTGGACGCGCAGGTCCTGACCGAACGGCTCGTAGCGGATCCAGTAGCCCGTCTCCTCGATGGTCCCCTGGGTGGTGATCTCGATGGTCCAGCCCAGGGCGGCCTCGGCGGGGTCGGCCAGCGCGTCGCTCGGCGCCTTCGCGGTGCCCGCGACCTTGAGGTACTGGTCGAAGGGCTTGCCGGTGGCGGGATCGGTGCGCTGCACCTTGAAGACCAACTGGTAGCGCCAGGCGGTGATCAGGTCCTTCTCGGCGTCATAGCGCCTCTGGAGATCGTTCCGCTCGCGTTCCAGCCGGTCATGGGCGGCCTGGTACTCGGCCACCCGGCCCGCCTTGCCCTTCAGGGCGTCGATCTTGAGGCGCAGGTCGGCGATCTCGCCTTCCAGCCGCTTGACCTGCTGCTGGAGCACGGCGATCCGCTCGGAGTCCGCGCCCTTGGCGGGGCGTTGGATCAGTGCCGGATCCAGCATCTCGGGCACCCGGCCCAGCCGGCCGTCGCGGCCGACGCCGAAGTCCAGGCTCGCCACGCACGCGTCACCGTTCTTGTCGGCGGCCCACACCAGCATGACCCGCGCCTGCCGCTTGGCCGGCTTGGGCGCGCCGCCGTACCCGGCCGAGACGTTCTCCTGCTGGTGGTAGAGCAGCGCCGACATGCCCGAGACGACCGTGCGGCCGGCCAGGGCGAAGCTGTCACGCCGCACCCCCGGATGATCACCCAGCGGGGCGTCGGAGCCGACCCACCGCGGAGTGCCCCGCACGGTGCCGTGCGCCGCCTGGTCGGTCTGGTCGTGGACCGTGGTGCCCGCGCCCTCGTCGAACCGGTAGTAGGCCACCAGGCCCGGCTCGTTGCCGATCAGCCGGTGGTTCATGTCCTCCCGGATCTCGGTGGGGACGCGCGTGCGGTTCCACACCCGGACCTCGTCGACATCGCCCGCGAAGTGGCCGGAGGCCGCCCCCGCGCCCGCCGTTCCGCCGATCACCGTGGCCGCCCCGGCGTCCTCGGTGTACGGCAGCGCGCCGCTGGCCGCCAACCGGCCGTTGACATAGATCGAGGCGGTGGTGCCGTCGAAGGTGGCGGCGATGTGGGAGTAGGCGCCCTTGGGGAGGGGGATGCCCGCCTTGAGCGGCTGCTGGGCGCCGTGGGTCAGCGCCACCGAGCCGCCCGCGTCCACCGCCAACTGGTAGGACGCTCCCCTGGAGACCACGGGGCCGTTGTCGGCGGCGGGCTTGATCCACGCCTCGATCGTGTACGGTTTGCCGCCGAACCCCAGGACCTTCTTGGGATCGCCCACCTCGACGCGCGAGTTGCCGTCGTTCAGGCGCAGCGCGGTCTGCGCGTGCACGTCCGCGGGCACCACCGGCACCAGGTCCTTGCCCGTGAACGGGCACTTGCCGGGGCTGCGCTCGAACACCGCGTCGCGGTAGGCCGGGTCCGGACTGGTGTAGAACCGCGTGCCCTGGGTGTTGAACAGTCCTTGGACGCCCTGCTCGACGTTGAAGGCGTCGATGCGACCGGTGGCGTCGTTGTGCGCGAAGAACTGCCAGCGCTGCACCCCGTGGACGGCGGTCGGCACCAGCACGGCCGTGAAGCGGCCCCGGCTCAGGTTCCGGACGAACGACAACTCCTGCGTCGGCTCGTAGAAGGGGCGGCCGTCCATGTCCTCGGTGCCCAGGGTGTCCTTGGCCGACTCGGGCCGGGTGGCGTGGCGGCTGCGCCGGTAGCGCACCTCCAGGACGGGCTTGAGCTTGCCCTCGGCCAGCAGGAACCGGTCGCACAGCAGAGTGTCGCGGACCAGCGGCACCTTCTTGGTGCCATCGGGTACCAGGTCGGTCCGGGAGGTGTCGCCCGAGCAGCCGCCGCCGAGCAGCTTGAAGACCGCTTTCGGGTGCGTCTCGCCGATCGACTGCCGCAGCACCACCACATAGGTGCCGTCGGAGATCACCTGGAAGGGGGCCGCCGCCGTCAACCGCGCGGTCGTGGACAGGAACGGGTCGGTCTCTCCCGGGGCCGGCCGCTCACCGGCGCCCGCCTCCGCGCCGCCGCGCTTGACCGTCGGCATCGCCGTGGCGCCCGCGATGGCGTAACCGACCTCGGCCAGTTCCCGCGGAAAATTCAGTTCGACCGGGTTCTCACTCCAGTACGCCGCGTCGAGATCGCCCTTGGTCTGCTGCCCCGCCAGGTCCAGCACCGAATAGAAAATGCGTTGGGAGGTGTCCATCGCGAACGCAACGGTCGTGCCCTGGTGCCGCACCATCGTCACGTGCGTATAGGTCCGGTCGCCATACACTTTGACCAGCGAATCCTGAAGCGTCAACCCCGCCCCTTCCCTCGAATCCCGTTGAGCCAGCCCATGCTCTTTTGAGCTGGGTAAACCGGTCAAGATGTGCAGGTTGGCTGCCTCCGGTCACGGAAATTTCGTCCCCGCTATCGACACGGCTCACAAAACCGGCTTGGCTGTCTGGGTGACTTTCCAGAAACCGGGCCGGCGGGGCCTCCCGTCGGACGGGTTCATGTTCATATGAATTTTGACCGACTTATATGAGGCCGGTGTTTCGTGGGTGTTGACGAAGGCCGCTCCCAGCGTGTCGGCGAAAACCGGATCGGCTGCGCCCGAGTTCGGCCACCGCGGCGCCGGCGTTGCGCGCGGCTTACGGGTGCGTCCTCTTTTCGTCGGCGGCGGCCATGTCGGCTTCCATGCGTTCGCCCTGGTGTGCCGGAGAGCATTGAGGAGGGCTCTGACCATGCCCCCCACCTGGCCGGTGTCCGTCAAAGGCGTCGCCGCGGTCGACGGCCGGGTGATCCTGCTGCGCAACGAACGCGGCGAGTGGGAGCTCCCGGGTGGACGGCTGGAGGCCGGCGATCCCGGTCTTGAGGACACCCTGGCCCGGGAGATCGCCGAAGGGACCGGGTGGGCCGTGCTGACGCCGGACCGGGTCCCGGTCGTCAGCCATGAGCACGAGCAGCTCGCGCTGGTCCCCGTCGAGCAGGTCCCGGGCCTGCACATGCCCGAGGGGTACAAGCACTCGATCGCCGCTTGGCTTCGGCTGAGGCCGTAGTGCTGGTCGCAGCCGTCGGAGAGTGGCCGCGACCAGCACCTTCCCGTCCCTTGGCAGCCTGACCCTCGTCGGCGACGCCTCGCCATGGCTGGAGCTTCTGCCCACAGCGCGGACCAGGCATCCGCTGGACGGCCGATCACGCCTGCCGGCTCAGGCGAGGTGCTCACTGAAGAACTCGACCAGCTTGGCGACGGCAGGGGTCACGTACTGGTCGCGGTCGTACAGGTCGACGTGGGTGGCGCCCTGGAGGAGGAACAGCTCGGCGTTGCCGGGGCTGTCGGCGACGGCCTTCATCCGGTGGTCGGTCTGGGCGGCGTAGGGCACGTAGGCGCCGGAGCCGCACACGCCCATGACCCCGATACGGCCGGAGTCGATCTCGGGGCGGGTGGTGAGGTAGGAGACCGCCGCGCGGAAGTCCTCGGCGCGCTGGAAGGGGTCCTCCAGGCCGCGGGGCATGCCCTCGGACCCGCCCTGGAAGGCGGCGTCGAAGGTCAGGACGGCGAACCCCTCCTTGACCAGGCGCGTGGCATATTCCGCCGGCGCCTGCTCCTTGACGCCGGTCGTGGGGTGGCCGACGACGATGGCGGCGAGCGGGCCGTCGCTGCCGTCGGGAAGGTAGAGGTGGCCGGCGGTCTGCGGGCCTGTATCCACTGTCCGGCCGGTGATCCGGCGCAGGAAGGTCGCGCTGCTTCCTAGGAAGGATCCCTCCCAGCAGAGCCTTTTCCTCGGTGTCATGCTGGAGGGGTGACCGGTTCCGCCCATCTTCGTGAGCTCGGTGAGTTCCTCGAGCACCGCCGCGGCGAGCTCACGCCAGCGCAGGTCGGGCTTCCCGAGCGCGCGCACGCCCGGCGCCGTGTGCCGGGGCTGCGCCGCGAGGAGGTGGCCGAGCTCGCCGCGATCAGCACCGACTACTACGTACGCATCGAGCGGGGCCGTCCGGCACCGTCGCCGCCGGTGCTCGAGTCCCTCGCGCGGGAGCTGCGGCTGGACGGCGACCAGAGGACGTACGTGGAAGGACTGGTCGGCCAGGCCGCGCGGGCCGGGCGCCGCAACACGCCGCGTCGGCCCGCCCGGCCCAGAGTGCACCCGCACCTGACCCGTTTGCTCGGCCAGCTCGCCGGTACACCCGCCATCGTCTTCGGCCCACGGCTCGACATCCTCGCGTGGAACCCGCTGGCGGCGGAGCTGCTGTGTGGCTTCGCGGCCGTGCCCGAGTCCGAGCGCGACCACGTCCGCATGGTCTTCACCGACCCGGTGATGCGCGACATCTACCCGGACTGGGAGGACGTGGCCCGCACATGCGTCGAGGTCCTGCGGATGGAAGCCGGAACGAATCCGACGGATCCGGCCCTCACGGCTCTCGTGGGCGAGCTGGCCGTGGCCGATGGCCGATCTGGCCCGCGGCACGTCCCGGAGTCCGTGACCTTCCTGAGCACCATCGCGACTGAGATGTTCGAGGAGCAGCGGACCGTCGCCACTCGCGGAACAGGCCCTAACGCAAGAGCCCGGCGGTGACGCCTCCGAGGGTGCGGGGGCGGCGGCACGCCGGTGATCAGGCAGGGCGGCCGGTGCCGCGCATCCGGGTCGCCGTCAGCCGAGCAGTGTCCGGTCGATGTCGGGGAGCCAGCCGCCGGGCGGGACGGCCGGGTGCGGGAGCGCGCGCAGCAGCCGGGCCAGGCGCGGGTCGCGGTCGCGGCGGCGCCAGGCGATCGACCACAGCAGCAGCGGCACGGGGTCGACCAGCGGGATCCGGCGGATCCGCAGGTCGTGCGGCAGGTCCATCCCGGCCTCCCCGATCGCGACGGCGCGGGTCTCGGCGCGCATCTGGTCCCCGTAGTGGCGGACGCCGATCGCCGGGTCGGTCCAGCGCAGCGGGACGTCGAACTCGGCGCACAGGCGGGTCAGGTAGCCGCGCCACTCGTGCGCCCCGGCCGGGTCGGGCATCGCGATGCCCCCGTCGCGCAGGTCGGCGAGGCGCAGCGCGTCGCGTCCGGCGAAGCGGTGGTCCTCCAGCACGAAGGCGTGCAGCTCCTCGACCCGCACCGGCCGGTGGGCGAGGTCGGCGGGCCAGCGGCGGCCGATGTCGTGGACGCGCCCGAACGCGGCGTCGAGTTCCCCGCTCTCCACGCCCGCCAGCGCCATCGGGAACCCCTGCCTCATGCTGGGCTCGACGCTCAGGCCGGGTTCGGCCCGCACCGCCGCGCGCAGGATCCGCAGGGGCGAGAAGCGTTCGGCGTTGACGTCCACGCGCAGCGGGCCGACCGGCCCGCGGACGGAGGCGACGGCGGTGTCGTAGGCGGTGAGCGCGTCCTTGGCGGGGCCGAGGAACCGGTGCCCGGCGTCGGTCAGCTCGACCCGGCGGGTGGTGCGCTCGAACAGGGCGACGCCGAGCGCGTCCTCCAGCCGCCGGATCCGTTTCGAGAACGCCTGCTGCGTCAGGAACAGCCGTGCGGCGGCCCGGCCGAAGTGCATCTCCTCGGCGCCGGCGACGAAGGCGCGCATCCCTGGCAGGTCCGGTTCCACGCGCACAGGGTCGACTATCAACCGGCGGTTGTCAAAGCGACCGGAGAAGTTGTTGGACACCCCCGGTGACCTGCGAGTTTGCTGTGGTCATGATGTTCTCACCGCTCCCCCCGCACGCCCGCACCACCGAGGCCCCCGCCCCCGCGTCGTTCGAGCCGGTGTTCCAGCGGCTGCTGCGCCAGCGGATCATCGTGCTGGGCCAGCAGGTCGACGACGAGATCGCCAACCGGATCTGCGCCGAGATCCTGCTGCTGTCGGCCGAGGACCGGCACCGCGACGTCCACCTTTACATCAACTCGCCCGGGGGCTCGGTCACCGCGGGCATGGCGATCTACGACGTGATGCAGTTCGTGCCCAACGACATCGCCACCCTGTCGATGGGGTTCAGCGCCTCGATGGGCCAGTTCCTGCTGTGCGCGGGCACGCCCGGCAAGCGGTACGCGCTGCCGCACTCCAGCATCCTGATGCACCAGCCGTCCGGCGGCATCGCCGGCACCGCCTCCGACATCCGCATCCAGGCCGAGCACATGCGCGCCACCAAGAGGCTGATGTTCGAGCGGATCGCCTTCCACACCGGCCAGCCCGTCGAGCGCATCGAGGCCGACGCCGACCGGGACCGGTACTACACCGCCGAGCAGGCCCGCGAGTACGGGTTCGTCGACCATGTGGTGCGCTCGGCCGAGGAGGTCCTGCCCCGCTGAACGCGCCGGGCGGCGCCGTCCGGACACGGCGATGGCGGGCTCCGAGGCGGAGCCCGCCCGATCGGCTCAGCCGTTGAGAAGCCGGTAGGTGAGGACGACGACCCCGCTCGGGAAGGTGACGGTGTCGGCCAGTTCGACGGTCCCCGCGCTGCCCGGCCGGAACAGCGGCTCGCCGGAGCCCTTGATGACCGGGTAGATCCAGATCTTGTACTCGTCCAGGAGGCCGGCGGCGGCCAGGCCGTCGGTCAGCCGGCCGTTGCCCCAGACGAGGATGTCGCCGCCGTCCCGCTTCTTGAGCCCGGTCACCGCCCCGGCCAGGTCGTTGCCGTCGATGACCGTGGTGGGGTTCCAGGCGGAGGTGTCCACCGGCTCGGTGGCGACGACGTACTTGGCCATGGCGTTGACGTGGTCGGCGTAGGGGTTGCCGCCCATGTTCGGCCAGGCCTGCGCCATGCCCTCGTAGGTGACGCGGCCGAGCAGGAGCGCGTCGGCGTTCGTGGTCATGGTGAAGGCGTGGGTCTGGGCCTTCTCCTCGGAGTAGCGCATCGACCACTCGTGAGGGTTGTCGATGAAGCCGTCGAGGGTGGCGTACGTCGAGGCGATGATCTTGCGCATGGTTTCCTCCGGTTCGGTCCGCGTCGCCGGTGTCGGCGCGATTAGACTCGCAATCCGGAGAAACCGCCGGTAGTGGCCGGGTTCAGCAGTTCCGTGTGAAGGATTCACATGATCCGTGTGATGGTCGCCGAGGACGTCCGCATCCTGCGGGAGACGCTGGCCACCGTGCTCGGGCTGGAGGACGACATCGAGGTCGTGGCCGCGGTCGAGCGCGGCGACCAGGTCCTCGCCGCGGCCGAGCGGACCCGCCCCGACGTGGCGCTGCTCGACATCGACCTGCCCGGCATGGACGGCCTGGACGCCGCCGCCGAGCTCCGCGCGAAGCTCCCGGCCTGCCGGTCGGTCATCCTGACCGGCCTCGGCAAGCCCGGCTACCTGCGCCGCGGGCTGGCCGCGGGGATCTCGGCGTTCCTCCTCAAGCACGCGCCGACCGACGACCTCATCGACGCGATCCGCAAGGCCGTCGCGGGCGAGCGGGTGGTCGACCCCCAGCTGGCCCTCGCCGAGCTCGAACGGGCCGACAGCCCGCTCACCGCGCGCGAGGCCGACGTGCTGCGGCTGTCGGCGACGGGCGCGGAGGCCGACGACATCGCGCGGTCCCTCTCACTGAGCCGGGGCACCGTCCGCAACTACCTGTCGTCGGCCGTCATGAAGCTGGACGCCAGGAACCGCATCGACGCGATCCGCATCGCGACCGACCAGGGCTGGCTGTAGCGGCACCACCGCCTCCAGCCGGAAGCCGTCCCCCTCCCTCGCGGCGGTCAGCGTCCCGTCCAGTTCGCGCACCCGTCGCGCCAGGTTCTTCAGACCCGTGCCCGGGGCGGCGGCCCGGCCCGTCACGCCGTCGTTGACCAGGCTCAGCCGGACGCTCTGCCCGACCGCCTCGACGACCAGCTCGCAGCGGTCGGCCTCGCTGTGCCGCAGCACGTTGGTGACCCCTTCGCGCAGGACGGTGGCGAGGAGGGCGTCGGCCTCCGCGGGCAGCGCCACCGGCCGGACCGAGCCGGACACCTCGATGCCGGCGGCCGAGAGCGCCGCCCGGGTGGACCCGGCCTCCTCGGCCAGCGTGATCTCGCCGCGCCCGGCCACGACGGCCTCCATGTCCGCCAGGGCCCGGCGGGCCGCCTCCAGGCCCTCGGCCAGCTCGGCGCGGGCCCGGTCGGGGTCGCGGTCCAGCAGCCGCAGCGCCAGCTCGCTCTTGAGCACGACCACCGACAGCCCGAGGCCGAGCAGGTCGTGCAGGTCGGTCGCGAAGCGGAGCCGCTCGCGGGCCACGGCCGTCCGGGCCAGCTCCGCCCGCGCCTCCCTGACCTGCACGGCCAGCTCACCCATGCGGACCAGCCCGTACACGACCAGCGCCCGCTCGCCGGACCACACGATCTCGTAGGCCATCCCCAGCGGGGTCGGGTCGCCGAGCTGGGCGTCCCAGATCACGAGCAGCGGGTCGAAGCAGATCAGCGGGACCGCCAGCGCCCACCGCGCCCATCCGCGCAGCACGACCAGCACCACGCAGGGCAGGAAGAGGACCAGGTGCCACTGCGCCAGGTCGAACACGAGCAGCGGCCCCACCGCGGGCACGGCGATGACCAGCGTCCACAACGGACGGCTCGACGGGGCGCAGGCGCGGAGGAACAGCAGGACGAACGAGACGAGCGCCGCGAGGAACAGCGCCGTCTCCGCCGCGCCCAGGTCGGCGCGCAGGAGCTGCCGCAGCTCCACGGGCACGATCATGAGGCAGATCGTCGCGGTGCCGAGGACCGCCACCGCCCGGGAGGTCAGGTCGTCCGCCACCGGCGCGCCCGGCAGGTGCTCGCGCCCGTACCCGTGCGCCACCGACCGCGTCTCGTTCAGCGCCGCCCGCGCCACCTCCAGCCGCCGCCCGACCGCCGGCGGGTCCCCCGCCGTCCCCTCCCCGATGACGTGCCGCAGGCTCACGCCGACCCGCTCGTTCAGCTGCTGCGCGAACACCAGGCGCTCGCGCGCCACCTCGGCCATCGCGAGCTCGTCCCTGGTCCGCCGCATGTCGCTGACCAGGTCGGCCAGCCGGGCGACCCCGTACAGCGCGATCCCGACGAACGCCGCGTGCCCGACCGCCAGGTAGGCCGCCTCCCCGGCCGTCGGCCGGACCGGCAGCGCCGCGGCGAACTGCGCCGCGATCACCAGCGCGAACCCGCCCCACGCCGCCCAGCGCCGGCGGACGAGCAGCAGGATCGCCGCCGCCAGGAATCCGGAGTTGCCGTACCAGGTGGAGGCGTACCAGACCATGCCCACGGCCGTGAGGACCGCCTGCGCGCCGAGCGTCCACCGCCAGCCCCGCACCCGCTCGTCCTCCGACCAGCGGATGCAGTTCCGCAGGTGGAGGAGCAGCAGCACGGTCAGCAGGACGAACGCCGCCGGTTCGCCCCCCGGCTCGGCATTGATGATCCCGACATAGCCGCCGAACGCGAACCCGCAGCTCACGCCCAGCGCGACCACGCGGGCCCAGCGGACGGCCGTCATCGGAGACGCGATATCCATCCAGGCCTCCCGATCAGGGAATTCCGCGCATCCTATAGATGATCGGGAAGGCCGAGGGGGCTTTGCGGCACGGTCGACACCGGCGGACGGGCCCTTCGCAGGGGGCGCGTCCGCCGGTGTCCGGTGCTCAGCAGGTCATCGCAGGAACGCCGCCGCGACGCCGGCGTCGACCGGGACGTGGAGGCCGGTGGTGTGGGTGAGGTCGCCGCCGGTGAGGGCGAAGACGGCGTTGGCGACGTGCTCGGGGAGCACCTCGCGCTTGAGCAGGGTCCGCTGGGCGTAGAACTCGCCGAGCCGGTCCTCCTCGACGCCGTAGACCGCGGCGCGGTTGGCCCCCCACCCCGACGCGAAGATCCCCGAACCGCGGACGACGCCGTCGGGGTTGATGCCGTTCACCCGGATCCCGAACCCGCCGAGTTCGGCGGCCAGCAGGCGGACCTGGTGGGCCTGGTCGGCCTTGGCGGCGCTGTAGGCGATGTTGTTCGGCCCCGCGAACAGCGAGTTCTTGGACGAGATGTACACGATGTCCCCGCCCATGGCCTGGTCGACCATGATGCGGGCGGCCTCGCGCGAGACGAGGAACGAGCCCCGCGCCATGACGTCGTGCTGGAGGTCCCAGTCGGCGATGGTGGTCTCCAGCAGCGGCTTGGACAGCGACAGGCCCGCGTTGTTGACGACCAGGTCGACCCCGCCGAACGCCAGCACGGCGGCGGCGAGACCCGCGCGGACCTCCTCCTCGCTCGTGACGTCGGCCGCGACCGCGATCGCCGCGTCCGCCGCCCGCAGCGCTCCGGCGCCGAGCTCGGCGGCGACCTTCTCCGCCGCGCCGAGGTCCCGGTCGGCGACGACGACGCACGCGCCCTCGGCCGCCAGGCGCCGCGCGGTCGCGGCGCCGATGCCCGATCCGCCGCCGGTCACGAACGCGACCCGGGCCGCCAGCGGCTTGGGCGCGGGCATCCGCCGGAGCTTGGCCTCCTCCAGCGACCAGTACTCGATGCGGAACTTCTCGGCCTCGTCGATGGGCGCGTAGGTCGACACCGACTCGGCCCCGCGCATGACGTTGACGGCGTTGACGTAGAACTCGCCCGCGACCCGGGCGGTCTGCTTGTTCGCGCCGAAGGAGAACATGCCGACGCCGGGCACGAGGACGATGGCGGGGTCGGCGCCGCGGATGGCCGGGGAGTCGGGGGTCGCGTTGCGGTCGTAGTACGCCTGATAGTCGGCCCGGTAGGCGGCGTGCAGCTCGCGGAGCCGGTCCTTGACCTGGTCGAGCGGGGCGTCCGCCGGAAGGTCGAGGACGAGCGGGGACACCTTGGTGCGCAGGAAGTGGTCCGGGCAGGAGGTGCCCAGCGCGGCCAGGCGCGGATGTTCGGCGCGCGAGAGGAACTCCAGCACGGCGTCGCCGTCGGTGTAGTGGCCGACCTGCGCCCGGTCGGTCGACGTCAGGCCGCGGACCAGCGGGAACAGCGCGGCCGCGCGGGCGTGCCGTTCGTCCTGCGGCAGCGCCTCGTAGCCGGGCAGGACCGGGCCGAAGGGCTCGGCCTTGCCGTGGGTCGCCAGGTAGGACTCGGCGCGCTGGATGATCTCCAGTGAGTTTGCCTGGCACTCGGCCGAGGTGTCGCCCCACGCGGTGATGCCGTGGCCGCCCAGGATCACGCCGATCGCCGCCGGGTTCGCCGCCTTGATCGCCGCGATGTCCAGCCCCAGCTGGAAGCCCGGACGCCGCCACGGCACCCACGCCACCCGCTCCCCGAAGATCGTCCGGGTCAGCTCCTGCCCGTCGGCGGCCGTCGCGATCGCGATGCCGCTGTCGGGGTGGAGGTGGTCGACGTGGGCCGCCCCGACCAGCCCGTGCATGGCGGTGTCGATGGAGGGGGCGGCGCCGCCCTTGCCGTGCGCGCAGAAGTCGAAGGCCGCGACCATCTCGTCCTCGCGCTCGACGCCGGGGTACACCTCGGCCAGGGCGCGCAGCCGGTCCAGGCGCAGCACGGCCAGCCCTTCGGCGGTCAGGGTGCCGAGGTCGCCGCCGGAGCCCTTCACCCACATGAGGTCGACGGGTTCGCCGGTGACCGGATCGGTCCCGTTCCCCTTCGCGGAGGCGTTGCCGCCCGCGTAGTTGGTGTTGCGCGGGTCCGCGCCCAGCGCGTGGCAGCGCTTCAGCAGGTCGTCTACGGTGCTCATGGTGTTCAGGCCCCCCAACCGGCCTGGGTGCCGCCGACACGCTCGGCGACGATCTTCTCGAAGTAGCCCGACGCCCGGTAGGCGGCGATCGGGTCGGCGTCCAGGCCCCGCTGCTCGCGCCAGGCGGCGAGCATGGGCCGGACGTCGGTGTTGTAGGCGTCCATCAGGACGGCGTTGGCCGCCAGGACGTCGCCGTCGCCCTGCGCTGCCGCCAGCGCTTCGGTGTCGACGAGCAGCGCCTTGGCGGTGGCCTCCTGGGCGTTCATGACCGAGCGGATCTGGCCCTGGATCTTCGGCTCGATGTTGTGGCACTGGTCGAGCATGAACGCCACGCCCGATGCCGGGTCCAGGCCGCCGCCGCGCACCACCTCGTACATGATCCGGAACAGCTGGAACGGGTCCGCGGCGCCCACCATCAGGTCGTCGTCGGCGTAGAAGCGGGAGTTGAAGTCGAACGCGCCGAGCCGGCCCGCGCGCAGCAGCATCGCCACGATGAACTCGATGTTCGTGCCGGGGGCGTGGTGCCCGGTGTCCACGCACACCGTCGCCTTCGGGCCGAGCGCCACGCAGTGCATGAGGGAGGTGCCCCAGTCGGGGACGTCCATCGTGTAGAAGGCGGGCTCGAACAGCTTGTACTCCAGCAGGATCCGCTGGTCGTCGCCCAGGCGCGCGTACACCTCGCGCAACGACTCGGCCAGGCGGTCCTGCCGGGCGCGGATGTCGTCCTGGCCCGGGTAGTTGGTGCCGTCGGAGAACCACAGTTTCAGGTCGCGCGACCCCGTGGCGTCCATGATGTCCACGCATTCGAGCAGGTGGTCGGTGGCCTTGCGCCGGATCCGCGGATCGGGGTTGGTGACCGAGCCGAGCAGGTAGTCGTCGTCCTGGAAGACGTTCGCGTTGATCGCGCCCAGCCGCACGCCGTGGTCGGCGGCGTGCGCCGCGAGCGCGGTGTAGTCCGCCACCCGGTCCCACGGGATGTGCAGGGCGACCGACGGGGCGGCGCCGGTGAAGGCGTGCACCCGGGCGGCGTCGGCGATCTTCTCGAACGGGTCGCGCGGCACCCCCCGCTGCGCGAACACCTTGAACCGGGTGCCGGAGTTCCCGTAGGCCCAGGAGGGCGTCTCGATGGCCAGGCCGTCCAGCCCGGCGGTCAGATCAGTCATTGGTTTCACATCCCCGAGTTCTGAATCCCTCTGTGGAGCCGCGCGCGGGACGGGGCGGGGCGGGCTCCTCCGCCGCCCCGCCCCCGACCGCTACTTGACGGAGTCGACGTTGGACTTGTCCACGAGCGTGACGGGGTTGAACACCTCGCGCCCGCCGGCGTTGGAGAACTGGATCGGCTGCTTGTTGAGGGCCTGCTCGCCGAGCTTGACGGTCAGGGCGCCCATCGCGGCGGGGTCCTGGGCGACGGTCGCCGAGAGCTTGTCCGCCCTGATGGCGGTCAGCGCCTCGGGGTCGGCGTTGAAGCCGACGGTCACCACGTCCTTGAGCGGGCTCTTGCCCGCGTCCTTGATCGCGTTGGCGGCGGCCACGCCCATGGGGTCGTTGCAGGAGAACACGCCGGCGACGTCGGGGTTCTTGGACAGGATGTCCTTCATGACCTTGTACCCCTCCTCGGCCTTGGAGTTGCCCGACAGCTCCGCGACGACCTTGTAGCCCAGCCCCTCGATCGCGGTCTTGAACCCGGCGTTGCGGCGGGCGGCGTAGACGGCCGACGGCTCGCAGGTGATGGAGGCGACGTTCCTGCTCTTGGCGCCGTTGGCCTTGATCTGCTTGTCCATGAACTCCGCGGCGAGCCTGCCGCCGCCGGCGTTGTCGGAGATGACGATCGCGTCGTAGGGGGTGCCGCCGCCGCCGATGTCGTCGACGATCACGGGCACCTTCTTGGCCTTGGCCTTGGCGATGATCGGGCCGAGCGCGGTCGGCTTGAACGGGCTGATGATCAGCAGGTCGACGCCCTGGTCGATCAGCGCGGAGGCGCCGGTGACCATCTCGTTCTCGTCGCTCTTCTCGTCGTGGAGCTTGACCTCCCACCCCTTGGCCTTGGCGGCGTCCTGGGTGCCCTTGGCCATCTTCTGGAAGAACTCGTACTGCATGTCGTAGACCGAGAAGCCGACGGTGATCTTCTTGCCGGCGGCGGGCGCGGCGCCCGTGCCGGAGGGGTCGCTGGAGTCCGAGCAGCCCGCCAGGGCGAGCGAGCCGGCGAGGGCGAGGGCGAGGATCTTCTTGTTGGGCATCCGGGCTCTTCTTTCTGGGGGTGGGGGTTACCGGGGCTGGCGGGGGATCAGGGGGCGGTCCGCGCGGCCCGGCCGGGGAGCAGGCCGGTGAGGGCCCTGCGGAAGGAGCCGGGGGCGGCGAAGCGGGTGCGCAGGCCGTCGATGGTGAGGGCGACGATGAGCACGCAGCCGAGGACGATGCGCTGGTAGGCGGAGTCGACGCCGCGGCTGACCAGCACCTCGTTGAGGACGCTGACCAGGAACACCGCGGAGAAGGTGCCCACGAGCGTGCCCTTGCCGCCCTTCAGGCTGGTCCCGCCGAGGACGACCGCGGCGATCACCTTGAGCTCGAAGCCGTCCTGGGCGGAGCCGTCGGCGGTCCAGACGCGGGTGATGTAGGTGAGGGCGGCGATGCCGACGGTGAGGCCGACCAGGCCGAACACGAACACCCTGATCCGCGTGTCGGAGATGCCGCAGAAGCGGGCGGCCGAGGGCGAGGAGCCGTAGGCCAGGGTGCGGCGGCCGATGGCGGTGCGCCGCAGGACGATCCAGCCCGCGCCGAACACCCCGGCCATGATGAGGAAGGGCAGCGGCAGGCCGGCGACGTTGAGGCTGCCCAGCTTGGCGAAGGGCGAGCCGACCTGCTCGTAGGGCAGGATCTTCGGACCGTCCTGGGTGAGCAGGTAGGCGATGCCGCGGAAGACGAACAGGGTCCCGAGGGTGGCCACGAAGGGCGGCACCCGCAGGCCGGTGATCAGCCCGGCGTTGACCAGGCCGCAGGCGAGGCCGGTGGCGATCGCGGCCGCGACGGCCGCCGGGGTGCCCCCGGCGCCGAAGGCCATGAGGCTGACGACGCTGGTGAGCGCGAGCTGCCCGCCGACCGACAGGTCGAACGCGCCGCTGGCGATCGCGAAGGTCATGCCGAGCGCCACGATGCCGACGTAGGCGCTCTCCCGCAGGACGGACTGGAGGTTCTCCACCTCCAGGAAGCCCGGCGCGATGAGGGGGGTGAAGGCCAGCAGGAGGAGCAGGATGCCGGTCACCCCCCAGGTGTCCCAGAGCCTGCCGGCGGAGATCCCGGCGGTCCGCGCCGCGCCCGTCGCGCCCTCGGTCTTGCCGGTCATGGTGTCGACGGTCATGCCGCACTCTCCTGGACCTCGGCCGGAGCCCGGTCCGGCTTGGGGCCGCGGTTCTCGTGGCGCAGGGCCAGCAGCGCCAGTGCGGCGATCAGCAGGAGGCCGACGCTGATGCGCTGATAGGCCGGTGGGGTGTTGAAGAGGTTGAGCCCGTTGCGGATGGTCTCGATCATCACCGCGCCGAGCACGGTCCCGACGACGGAGGCGCGGCCGCCCAGCAGGGCGGTGCCGCCCAGGACCACCACGGTGATCGCGTCGAGCTCGAACCCGAGGCCGAGCTGGCCGTTGCCCTTCTGGAGCTGGCTGGAGATCAGCAGGCCCCACAGCCCGCCCGCCAGGCCGACCAGCGCGTAGACGGTGATGCGGATGCGGTCGACCGGGAGGCCGGACATCGTCGCGGCGTCGCGGTTGGACCCGATCGCGCAGACCCAGCGGCCGAAGCGCGTGCGGGTGATGGTCCACCAGCCGAGCGCCGCCGCCGCGACGGCGAGGACGATCGGCATCGGGACGCCGAGCGGGCGGCCCGCTGCGAGGTACTTCAGCCCGTCGGAGGAGACGATCCGGTCGTGCCCGCCGGTGTAGGCGAGCGAGGCGCCGCGGACGATGACCATGGTCGCCAGCGTGGCGATGAACGGGGTGACGCCGAGCTTGGTGATCACGATGCCGTTGGCCAGCCCGATGAGCGCGCCGACGGCCAGCGCCAGGACCGCCGCGACGGCGAAGGGGCGCCCGTCGATGATCGCGCTGCAGCACACGACACCGGTGAGGGAGACGGTCGAGCCGATCGACAGGTCGAACTCCCCCATCGCGAGGCAGAACGTCATCGCCACCCCGGGCACGGCCAGGATCGCGGCGGCGACCAGGACGTTCTCGATGTTCCCGCCGGTCAGGAACGTGCCGGTGGACAGCGACAGGACCACCGCCACCAGCACCAGCGGCACCAGCAGCGGCACCTTCCGCACCGTTCCGGTGATCTTCAGGGCGTCGGTCATCGCTGGATCAGCTCCTCGGAGAAGACGCGGCGGCCGGTCGTCGCGCAGGCCACGACGTTCTCCTCGGTCCGGTCGGCCCCGGTCAGGTGCCCGACGATCTCGCCGCCGGCCAGCACGTAGACGCGGTCGCTGACGCCGAGCAGTTCGGGCAGGTCGCTGGAGACCATGAGCACCGCCGCGCCCTCGGCGGTGAGGTCGTCGATGAGCCGGTGGATCTCGGCCTTGGCGCCGATGTCGACGCCGCGGGTGGGCTCGTTCAGCAGCAGGAGCCTGCCGCCGGGGGCCAGGGCGCGGCCGAGCAGGACCTTCTGCTGGTTGCCGCCGGAGAGTTGGCCGATCAGCTGGTCGGGGCCGCGCGCCTTGATGTTGAGCCGCCGGTGGTAGGTGGTGTACACGTCGTTCTCCCTGCCGGGGGCGAGCAGGCGGCCGAAGCCGGTCCGCACCTTGTCCAGGACGGAGATGGTGAGGTTGTGCCGGATCGACAGGTCCGGCAGGTTGCCCGCGGCCTTGCGGTCCTCGTGCAGGAAGCCGATGCCGCGGGCCATGGCGTCGGCGGGGGTGCGCGGCCGGTAGTCCTCGCCGTCCAGGGACATCGATCCGGAGTCGACGGCGAGCGCGCCGAAGACCACCTGCGACAGCTCGGGCTGCCCCGCGCCCGCGATGCCCCCGATGCCGACGATCTCCCCCGCGCGCACGGTGAGCGAGACGTCCCGCAGCCGACGCCCGGCGCTGACGCCCGCGAGCTCCAGGACGACCGCGCCCTCGCCGGCGCTCTCGCGGTGGAACACCGACTCGACGTCGCGGCCGACCATGAGGCGAACCAGGTCGTCGGGGCCCGTGTCGCCGATGGCGCAGGTGCGGACGTGCCCGCCGTCGCGCAGCACCGTCACCCGGTCGGCCAGGGCGAAGACCTCCTCCAGCCGGTGGCTGACGTAGACCACGCTGCGGCCCTCGGCACGCAGCCGCCGCACCACCTCCAGGAGCCGGGCGACCTCGTCGGCCGACAGCGCCGCGGTCGGCTCGTCCATGACGATGATCCGGCCGTCCACCGACAGCGCCTTGCAGATCTCCACGAGCTGCTGCTCGGAGACCGTCAGGCTGCCGACCGCCGAGGTGGGGTCGATGTCGACGCCCAAGACCCCGAACAGCTCGCGGGTGCGCCGGTTGATCTCGGCGTACCGGATCCCCCGGGACGCCCTCCGGTAGGGCTCGCGGCCCGAGAAGACGTTCTCCGCGACCGTCAGGTCCGGGTAGAGGTTGAACTCCTGGTAGATCACCGCGATGCCGGCCGCCAGCGCGTCGGCGGGCCGCCGGGGCCGGTAGTCGGCTCCCGCCAGCCGGATCTCGCCGGAGCTCGGGCGGTGCACGCCGCCCAGGACCTTCAGCAGGGTCGACTTGCCGGCGCCGTTCTCCCCGACCAGCGCGTGCACCTCGCCGGGCGCGATGTCGAAGCGCACCGAGTCCAGGGCGCGGACGCCCGGGAACTCGACGGTCAGGCCGTCCACTGTGAGCAGCGCAGCAGTGCCCTGGGGGTGGTCGCCGCTACCCATACCGTCACCCTTCTCCCTGAATTAAAAACGTTTTAAGGGAACTTGTGATCAGTGAAGGTAGGTGTGACGGCGGCCACCCGTCAAGACTTGGTTCTCAAGCACTTGTCGGCTTGACACGTTTTAATCAGCCCGTCAGAGTGTGGCGCGTCCAGCCCGCTTCAACCCGTGAGGAGACCCATGGAACGAACGGAGCCGGGCCCGCGGGACGGCACGGTCGGCATCAAGCAGGTGGCCCAGCGCGCAGGAGTCTCGCCGGGAACGGTGTCGAACGTGCTGAACCGGCCCGAGCGCGTCGCCGAGGAGACCCGGATCCGCGTGCACCGGGCCATCGAGGAGCTGGGCTTCGTCCGCAACGGCTCGGCCTCCAGCCTGCGGGCCGGCCACGGCCGGACGATCGGTTTGATGATCCTCGACCTGGGCAACCCGTTCTTCACCGAGATGGCGCGCGGTGTCGAGGACGTCATGAGCGAGCGGGAGTACGCAGTCATCCTCTGCGGCTCGGCGGGCCAGCCGAAGCGCGAGGAGCGCAACATGCGGATGCTCGCCGAGCAGAAGGTCCGCGGGGTGCTGGTGACCCCGGTGTCGGACAAGCGCAAGGGCCTCGCCCTGCTCCGCGAGCGCAACATCCCCACCGTGATGCTCGACCACGCCGCCCTGCGCGCCGACCAGTGCTCGGTCACCGTCGACGACGTGACCGGCGGCCGGCTCGCCGTCGAGCACCTGCTGGAGCGCGGCGCCCGCGACATCGCCTTCGTCGGCGGGCCCCTGTCCACCCGGCAGAACGCCGACCGGCGCGCGGGGGCGCTGCAGGCCCTGGAGACGGCGGGCCGCGGGCGGCTGCGCGAGGTGATCGTCGACGAGATGACCCCCCGGGCGGGCCAGGAGGCCGCCGAGCACCTGCTCGGCGAGCTGCCCGACGCCGTCTTCTGCGCCAACGACCTGCTCGCCATGGGCGTGCTGCGGGTCCTGCTCCAGCAGGGTGTCCGCGTCCCGGACCGGGTCATGCTCATCGGCTACGACGACATCGAGTACACGCTGGCCGCGGCGATCCCGCTGAGCTCGATCCGCCAGCCCACCTACCAGCTCGGGCGCATCGCCGCCGAGCTCCTGCTCGACGAGTGCGACCACCCCGAGACCCACGCCCACCAGCAGATCATGTTCCAGCCCGAGCTGATGATCAGGGAGTCCACGAGCCCGTGAAGATCGCATTGTTCGTGACGTGCCTGAACGACACCCTGTTCCCCGGCACCGGGCAGGCCACCGTCACCCTCCTCGAACGGCTCGGCCACGACGTCGCGTTCCCCTCCGCGCAGACGTGCTGCGGGCAGATGCACCTCAACACCGGCTACCCGGACCAGGCCCTGGACTTCGTCGCGTCCTTCGCCGACGTCTTCGGCCCCTACGACGCGGTGGTCACCCCGTCGGGGTCCTGCGCCGCGATGGTCCGCGAGTGGCACGCCAAGCTCGCCTCCCGCGCCGGGAACGACGGCCTGGCCGCCCGCGCGGCGGAGCTGGCGCCCCGCGTGTTCGAGCTGTCGGAGCTCCTGGTCGACGTCCTGGGCGTCACCGACGTCGGCGCGGTCTTCCCG
Organism: Spirillospora sp. CA-253888; assembly: GCA_050936435.1. Classification (GTDB taxonomy): domain Bacteria; phylum Actinomycetota; class Actinomycetes; order Streptosporangiales; family Streptosporangiaceae; genus Spirillospora. The sequence continues at coordinate 264,657 of JBNJMT010000002.1, read as the reverse complement.
CACCGCGTCACCTACCACCCGACCTGCCACGGGCTGCGCGCGCTCGGCCTCGGCGACCGGCCCGCCCGGCTGCTGCGCGAGGTGCGCGGGATCGACCTGGTCGACCTGCCGGACGCCGCCGAGTGCTGCGGCTTCGGCGGCACGTTCGCGCTGAAGAACAGCGACGTCTCGGCCGCGATGTGCGCCGACAAGGCCGACGCCGTGGAGTCGACCGGCGCGGACGTGCTGTGCGCGGCCGACAACTCCTGCCTCATGCACATCGGCGGGACGCTGTCCCGGCGGCGCAGCGGCGTCAGGGTCGTGCACCTCGCCGAGATCCTCGCGAGCGCCGGATGAAGGAGCGGCCCGTGACCATGCCGACCTACGTGGGGATGCCCTCCTTCCCCCGGGCGGCCCACCGCTCGGTCGCCGACGGAGGGCTGCGCCGCAACCTCGCCCACGCCACCGGGACGATCCGCGAGCGCCGCCAGGCCGCCGTCGCCGAGCTCGACGACTGGGCCGAGCTCCGCGAGTCCGCCAAGCAGATCAAGGACCACACCCTCGCCCACCTCGGCCACTACCTGACGATGCTGGAGGAGAGGGTCACCGCCGCGGGCGGGACGGTGCACTGGGCGCGGGACGCCGCCGAGGCCAACACGATCGTGGCCCGGCTGGTCAAGGAGACCGGCGAGCGCGAGGTCGTCAAGGTCAAGTCGATGGCCACCCAGGAGATCGGGCTCAACGAGGCGCTCGCCGAGCAGGGGATCACCGCGCTGGAGACCGACCTCGCCGAGCTGATCGTCCAGCTCGGCGACGACCGGCCCTCCCACCTGCTCGTCCCGGCCATCCACAAGAACCGCGCCGAGATCCGCGAGATCTTCCTCGACCGGATGCCCTCGGCGCCCGCCGACCTCACCGACGACCCGGCCGCCCTCGCCGAAGCCTCCCGGCGCCACCTGCGCGCCAGGTTCCTGTCGGCGAAGGTCGCCGTCTCGGGCGCGAACTTCGCCATCGCCGAGACCGGCACCGTCCTGGTGGTGGAGTCGGAGGGCAACGGGCGGATGTGCCTCACCCTGCCCGACACCCTCATCACCGTGATGGGCATCGAGAAGGTGCTGCCCACGGCCCGCGACCTGGAGGTCTTCCTCCAGGTGCTCCCGCGCTCCTCGACCGCCGAGCGGATGAACCCCTACACCTCGGCCTGGACCGGCGTGCACCCCGGCGACGGGCCGCGGAACTTCCACCTGGTCCTGCTCGACAACGGCAGGACCGCGACCCACGAGGACCCGGTGGGCCGCCAGGCCCTGCGCTGCATCCGCTGCTCGGCCTGCCTCAACGTCTGCCCGGTCTACGCGCGCGCCGGAGGGCACGCCTACGGCTCCCCCTACTCCGGGCCGATCGGCGCGATCCTGTCCCCGCAGCTGCGGGGCGTCGGGTCGGACATCGACGCCTCGCTGCCCTTCGCCTCGACGCTCTGCGGCGCCTGCTACGAGGTGTGCCCCGTGGCCATCGACATCCCCGAGGTCCTCGTCCACCTGCGCGCCCGGGCGCCCAAGAAGCCGCTCGAACGCTCGGCCATGACCGCCGCCGCCTGGACGCTCCGCTCCCCCGCCCGGCTGGCCGCGGCGCAGGCCGTCTCCGGACGGGCCCGGCGGCTCGTGCGGCGCCTGCCGTTCCCGCGCGCCTGGCTCGCCACGCGGGACATGCCCGTGCCGCCCGCCCGCTCCTTCCGTGCCCGCTGGAAGAAGGACCATGACCGCACGTGACGCCATCCTCGCCCGCCTCGGCCGTCCGGCCGCGGACCCGCGGGACGACTACCTGAAAATCGAGCGCGGCTACCTGCGCCGCCACCATGAGGGCGACCTCCGCGACCTGCTGGCCGAGCGCATCGCCGACTACCGGGCCGTCGTCCATCCGGTGACGCCGGAGGAGCTGCCCTCCGCGCTCGCCGGGGCCCTGCGCGAAGGCCCCTACATCGTCGCGGCCGGCCTGCCCGACGCCTGGACCGCCGCCGTCCCCGCCCGCTCGCGCGCCGGCGACGGCGCCGGGACGGACGACGCCGGGCTGGACGAGGTCGCCGGGGTCGTCACCGGTTGCGCCGTCGCCATCGCCGAGACCGGGACGATCGTCCTCGACCACGGCCCCGGCCAGGGACGCCGCGCGCTCACCCTCGTGCCGGACCACCACCTGATCATCGTCCGGGCCGAGCAGATCAGCGCCGACGTCCCCGAGGCCCTGGCCCGCCTGGACGTCACCCGGCCGCTCACCTTCGTCTCCGGGCCGTCCGCCACCAGCGACATCGAGCTGTCCCGGGTGGAGGGCGTGCACGGCCCCCGAACCCTGGAGGTCTTCCTCCTGTGACCGCGACGATCGCCGCGATCGACCTCGGCGCGACCAGCGGCCGCGTCATCACCGCCCGCCTCGGCGGCGGGGGCCTCGACTTCACCGAGGTCCACCGCTTCCCCAACCGCCCCGTCACCCGCGACGGGGCGCTCCGCTGGGACATCCGCGGCCTGTACGGGGAGATCCTCACCGGGCTCCGCGCCGCCGGGCCGGTCGACTCCGTCGGCATCGACAGTTGGGCCGTCGACTACGGGCTGCTGGACGCCTCGGGAGAGCTGCTGGCCGACCCGGTCCACTACCGCGACCCGCGCACCGCGGCGGGCGTCGAGCGGACCCACGCCCTGGTGCGCCCCGAGGACCTCTATGCCGTCAACGGGCTGCAGTTCCTGCCGTTCAACACGCTCTACCAGCTCGGCAACGAGCCGCTGCTGGCCCGCGCGGAGACCCTCCTCCTCATCCCCGACCTCATCACCTACTGGCTCACCGGCCACCGCGCCGCCGAACGCACCAACGCCTCCACCACCGGCCTGTACGATCCGCGATCGGGCCGATGGTCGGACGCCCTCATCGAGGACCTCGGCCTCCCCCGGCGCGTCTTCCCCGACCTGACCTCGCCGGGCGACCCCGCAGGCGTCCTGAGCGCGGGGACCGGGCTGGGCGGCGTCCCGCTCACCACGGTCGCCTCCCACGACACCGCCTCGGCCATCGCCGCCGTTCCCGCCGAGACCGCGAACTTCGCCTACATCTCCTGCGGGACCTGGTCGCTGGCCGGGGTCGAGGTGGACGAGCCGATCCTCACCGAAGCGGGCAGGTCGGCCAACTTCACCAACGAGACCGGCGCGGACGGCACCATCCGCTACCTGCGCAACGTCATGGGCATGTGGCTGCTGTCGGAGTCGCTGCGCGCCTGGGGCGCGGAAGATCAGTTGCACGGTCTGCTGGCGGCGGCCGCGGACCTGCCCCCGCTGCGCTCGGTGGTCGATCCCAACGACCCCGCCTTCATGCCCCCCGGCGACATGCCGGCCCGGATCGCCGCCGCGTGCGCGGCCACCGGCCAGCCCGTCCCCGGGACCCGCCCGCAGCTCGTCCGGTGCATCCTCGACAGCCTCGCGCTCGGGCACCGCGAGGCGGTCCGGCAGGCCGCGTCCCTGTCGGGGAAGACGGTCGACGTCGTCCACCTCGTCGGCGGCGGCTCGCGCAACGCGCTGCTGTGCCGGCTCACGGCCGACGCCACGGGCCTGCCGGTCATCGCCGGACCGGCCGAGGCCACCGCACTGGGCAACATCGGTCTCCAGGCGCGACGCTTCGGCATGGGTCATGACCTGGGCGGGCTCCGTCGGCTGATCGCGCGCAGCCAGCCCCTGCGCCGCTATGAGCCGTCCCTTTCCGGCCGGTGGGACGAAGCGGCAGAGCGGCTCCATCCGGCGTCCGATGCCGGCACGGTCCCGGCTCGCGTCACCACCTGACCGGCTCCTCTCGCCTCGTCGCTCCAAGGCTTTGCCCGCGACAGAGGACCCTGATCTCAGCGGACGCGCAACGGCCCTGCGGAGCCCCGGTGCGACCGGGGCTCCGCAGGGCCTGTGCCCTTGTCAGGAGGGGGCGATCACCCAGAGGTCGGCGATCGAGGGGTCGTAGTACTGCCGGGGCCCGCTGGCGGCGGGGTACTGGAACTTCACCGTCACGGTGCCGTCGTTGGCCAGCGCTCCGGGCTGATCAACGGTGATCTCGTACCGCGAGGCGCCCTGACCGGCCTCGGTCCGGGTCTCGCGGACGTGCTCGACCAGGGTGTCGCCGACGTAGACGTCGTAGTCCTTGACTCCGGGGGTGTTCCAGGTCTCCAGCATCCGCAGGACGAACGGCTTCCCGGCGGGGACCTTGACTCGCGCCGAGAACCAGGACCCCGGGGTGCCGTTGTCGGAGTACCGGCGGGTCAGGCCGGCCTCGACGCCGGTGCCGCTGGTCGGCGAGCCGGTGACCGCGTGGGCGGTCTCGGAGGCCGCCTCGCCGAAGTCGACATGGTCGCCGACCTGCTCGGCCGGCGGCGCGGTGACGTCCGTCGCCGTGAAGGCGTAGGCGCCGGACCCGACGGTCACGACGGTCGCCCTGCGGGCCTCGTCGTAGGCGGCGCTGATGACGCCGTCGGCCGTGGCGAGGGACTTCCCCGACTCCTTGACGGCGCCCGACGGGACGACCACCTTGGCGGTGGTGTTGACCGGGACGGTGACGTTCATCGTGAGGCCGTCGCCGTCGGTCTTCCAGCTGTTGGACAGCCGCCCGTACACGGTCTGGAGCCTGCCCTCCCCCGAGGTCAGCCCGCCGCCGAGCCGCGGCTCGACGACGCTGGTGCGGTACCCGGCCGTCTCGGGCCGGATGCCGCCGATGTTCTGGTGCATCCAGTCGGCGACGGCGCCGTAGGCGTAGTGGTTGAAGGAGTTCATGTCGACGGGGCCGAAGGAGCCGTCGGGCCGGATGGAGTTCCAGCGCTCCCAGATCGTGGTCGCGCCCTTCTTGATCTCGTAGCCCCAGGAGGGGTAGTCGTCCTTGCGGAGCAGGGTGTAGGCGAGGTCGTCCCGGCCGATGGCGCTCAGCGCGGGCAGCAGCCAGGGGGTCCCGATGAACCCGGTCCGCAGGTGGTTGTCGGTCTGCGCGAGCTTGGCGACGAACTTCCTGCCGGCCTTCGCCTTCAGGGCGGGGTCGGTGATGAGGTCCTTGCCGAGGGCCAGCGCGTAGCCGGTCTGGGAATTGCCGCGGACGGTGCCGTCGGCGGCGACGTAGGCCTTGGTGAACGCGCTGCGGATGCGCTGGTAGAGGTCGGCGTACTCGGCCGCCTCGGCGGTCCGGCCCAGGGCGCCGGCGGCCTCGGCCATCATCCGCACGTCCTGCGCCCAGATCGCGGTGCCCAGGACGCCCTGGTCGGAGGGGTCGTCGAGGTGCAGCCAGTCGCCGGTGAAGAAGGCCAGGCGCCCGGTCTCCAGGTTGTCGGCGCCCGCGCTGGCCTTGGCGTAGGCGAAGAACCTGCTCATCGCCGCGTAGTTGTCCTGGAGGATCCGGGTGTCGCCGTAGGCCTTCCAGACGGCGTAGGGCACGGTGATGACGGCGTCGTCCCAGCCCACGCCGCCGGTGTCGAACGCGCCGTTCGTCGAGGGGACGACCGCGGGGAGGGACCCGTTGCCCTTCTGCTCGTCGCGGACGTCGGTCATCCACTTGCCGAGGAAGGCGCGCGTGTCGCTGAGGTAGTTGGCGGTGGGGGCGAAGATGCTGATGTCGCCGGTCCAGCCGAGCCGCTCGTCACGGGCCGGGGTGTCGGTCGGGATGGACAGGAAGTTGCCCCGCGCGCCCCAGGCCACGTTGCTGAGCAGCTTGTTCAGCATGGTGTCGGAGGTGGTGAGCGTGCCGGTCCTCGGCAGGTCGGAGCCCAGCACGACGCCCTTGACGTCCCCGGCCGCGGGGGGCGTGTCCAGCCCGGTGACCTCGATGTAGCGGAAGCCGTGCTGGGTGAAGGTCGGCTGGTAGGTGACGGTGCCGTCCGCGGCGAAGGTGTAGTGGTCGGTGGCCGAGGCGGCGCGGAGGTTGGCCGTGTAGAGCGTCCCGTCGCGGTTGAGCACCTCGGCGTGCCGGAGCCTGGCGGTCTGGCCCTTCTTGCCGGTGATCCGGACGCGCGGCACGCCGACCATGTTCTGCCCGAGGTCGTAGACCGTCACGCCGTTGCCCGGCCGGGTGACGGCGACGGTGTCGAGCACTTCGGTCTGCCGGACGGGCTCGTCCGGCTGGGGCGAGAGCCTGGCGGTGGCGGAGGCGCGCACGACGACGGGCCGCCAGCCGGACGCGTCGAACCCGGCGCCGTCCCAGCCCGGCCGCTCGGCCCGCGCGTCGTAGGTCTCGCCGAGCTGGTTGTCGGTCGCCGCGTAGGGGCCCGGGGCCCACTGCCAGTCGGAGCCGGTGTCGACCCACTGGACGCTGCGGTCGGTGTAGGTGATCTTCAGGCGGGCCACCACCGCCAGGTCGGTGCCGTACTGGCCCTTGCCGGCCAGGCCGATCTTGCCGGCCCACCAGCCGTCGCCGAGCTTGGCCCCGAACCCGTTGGCCCCCGCCCTGACCAGGTCGGTCACGTCGTAGGTCTGCGACTGGACGCGCTTGGCGTACTCGGTGTAGCCCGGCGCCAGGAACTGGTCGCCGACCTTCCGGCCGTTGAGCGAGAGTTCGTAGACGCCGTGGGCCGAGGCGTAGACCCGGGCGCTCGCGACGCTCTTGCCCGGGGCCGTCGAGAAGCCGGTCCGCAGCAGCGGTCCGTACGATTCCGGGTCGTTCACGAACGCGTCGACCGTCCCGCTCACGGTGACCTTGCCGCCGTCGAGCGTCCCGCCCTTGAACGGGTTGGCGGTGAAGTCGGGCTTCGCGAGCACGGTGCCGTCCGGCTTGACGATCCTGAGGGAGGAGACGGTGACCGACTCCGATCCGTGGGTCCGCACCCCGGCCGGGCCGTGGGCGAAGTTCGAGACCGCCCGGGTGTCGACGACGACGCCGTCCAGGACCGTCTTGACGGTGCCGCCGGCGACCTCGTAGGTCACCTTGTGCGTGCCGTCCAGGAGCCCGGCGCGGGTGAACCCGAAGGGCCGCAGGTCGACCGAGCCCAGGACGCTGTACTTGCCGTTGGCCAGCACGTGCGGCACCAGGCTCGGCACCGCCGAGGAGTCGGCGCCCGCGTTGATCTGCCACATGTAGGCGTTGCCGGGGCTCTGGGCGCGCAGGAACGTGCCGAAGGCGAGGCTGTTCAGCGTGAAGTCCATCGTGACCGAGTAGTCGTTCCACCCGGTGTAGGACGGGGCGGGACGGCCGATCCAGGCCGCGGAACCCCAGTCGGCCGCCGAGAGCAGCCCCGTCTCGAACCACGCGGGAGCGCTCCACTCGCTCCCCTTGCCCTTCTCGTCCCAGACCTGGACCTGCCAGTGGTAGCGGGTCCCCGGGGCCAGGGCCGGTCCGGCGTAGGGGACGTTCACCTGCGCGGACTGCTTGATCATGTCGGACACCCAGACGTTGCCGCGGCCCGGCTCGGTCCCGACCTTGATCTGGTAGGCCGTCTGGGTGACGCCGCGCCGCGCCGACGTCGAGACCCAGCCGAAGACGGGGCTTCCGCCCGCGATGCCCAGCGGGTTGACGCGGCCGTTGGTCGTCAGGCCGCTCACGGTGACCGTGGCGGCGTCGGCGGTGGCGGGTGGCGGCAGGAACGCGTGTCCGAGGAGCAGCGCGACGGCCGCGAGGAGCGCTGTCAGCGTCCTTCGCGGCGTCCCTCTCCGGGGGCCTCGGACGGGGGGTGGGGGCGTCATGAACACCAGGTCCTTCCGGCGGTGAGCGACTCGCAACAACAGCCCCACGGCAATAAAAACGTTTTAATTGCTGAGGACTAGCGAAACCATAGGTGTTGCGGGTCACACCGTCAATGGGAGAACGGCGCCGTCCCACGGCTCGCTTCCGGAACCATGACGCGCACCGGCTCCACCGCCCGGCCGCCTGCTCGCGGCTTCCGGCAGGGCCGCAAGCAGGCGGTGTCCGGGGTGGCGACTACCTGGAGCGCCGCCGGACCGAGCGGTCCCTCAGCAACCCGGGACCCAGAAGTGGGAGTCGTAGTCGTTGTCGTTCATCCCGGCGTCGTAGGTCTCCCCGGGACGGACGCAGATCCCGAAGTTCCCGTAGTTGACGTCCTTGTAGACCATGACGTTGTCGCGGACGGTGGCGCTGGAGCTCGACGGGACGTTGTTGAAGAGGGACTCGGCGTCGTCGTGCATGCCGTTGTCCCACCAGGACGAGTCGTTGGTGCCCTGCGTCCAGCGGACGTAGCCGCCCTGGAAGTTGTCGCCGCGCCAGACGCAGAAGGAGCCCCGGGGGCACTGGTTCAGGTCGGCGCTGGCGGTGCCCGGGACCGCCACCAGCGTCGCCGCCGCGAGGGGCAGGCCGACGGCCAGGGTCTTGAGAGCTTTGATCATGACGGTGTCCTTACGGTTGTTCCGGTCGAACGGTGCCGTGCCGCTGGGAATCGGCCAGGATCCGCCTGGCCCTCGGAGCGGCGTCGCGCTCGTAGGACTTCAGAGCGTCGAGTTCGCGCGCGAACCTCCCTTCGATCTCGGTCCGGTACCTGCGGTGCAGGGCGTCGGCGGCCCGGGAGAACCCGGTGGAGGTGGCGCACTCGGCCTCGGCCACGGCCGCGGCGATCTCGCGCGCCTTGGCCTGCCCGCCGACGGGGGCCGGTGTTCCGGGAGTGGCGAGTCGGCGCAGTTCGCGCGGGGAGGAAACGGCGTACCCCCGCTCGCGCACACACCCGGCCCAGGCCGCGAGCCCGGCCCGGTACCGAGGAGTTCGGGTCATTTCACGGGCGGCATAGCCGTCGAGGTGGTCGACGATCCGCCGCGCCCGGTACCAGCCGGCGAGATCCCCGTAGAGGGCGCGCCGCGCTTCGGCGACGCAACCGTTGTCGGACGCCGAGAGCCGCCCCGCGCCGGGAAGTTCCACGACGAGCCGGCGGCCGGACCCCATGAGCCTGCCGTACCAGGCGTTCCGCCCCTCGGGCGTCAGCCCAGCCAGATGGCGGGAGTTGGAATCCTGGTCCCCGCTGCCAGGGCCGTCCGGCAGAAGCCCGTACCCGTGCCGGCGGGCCCACTCGACATCGCCGAGCACCTGGCGCGCGACCGGCTCCGCCGGCGATGGCGGCGGCTGCTCGGTGTAGGCGAAGCCGGCCCGTGCCATGCAGCGGGCGATCAGCCGCTCCGAGGCCCGGTGCAGCAGTTCGTCGCCGGTGGCGGCCACCGGCCGGTCGCCGGAGGACGCTGCGCGCCCGGCGGCGCCCGTCCCCCCGCCGCCTGCCCACACGACCATGACGCCGAGCGCGAGACCGGCGGCGGCCCCGGTGACCGCCTTGGGCTTCGAGGTGCGCATGCGAGGTCCTTCTGGGCGCTGATCGATGCCGATCGGTGATCCTCGGTCGGCTTTCCTGCATCGACGATGCGGGCCATGACCGGATCTGTCGTTACAGATCAGCGCACTGATGTTTAGTCTGCGCGCACTGCGGCGTCCTGCGGCCCGCGCGCGAAAGCCCGCCCCCCTCGCTGTGGAAGGGAGTCGGCGGCCCGTTTCGTTAGAACGTTTTCAGTCCGAGGGCACGGTGGCGCACTGCTCGCGGAACTGGCGCGGGGACAGGCCGTAGGCGCCGCGGAAGGTCTGACTGAAGTGGGCGGGGCTGGTGAATCCCCACCGGGCGGCGATGGCGTTGATCGGACGGGCGGCGAGCCGGGGCTCCGCCAGGTCGCGCCGGCACCGCTCCAGGCGACGTTCGCGGATCCAGCCGGCCACGGTGCGGTCCTGCTCGCGGAATAGTTTGTGCAGGTAGCGCACCGAGATGTGGTGGGCCGCGGCGATCGTTGCCGGGGTCAGGTCGGCATCGCCCAGGTGGGCGGAGATGAAGGCGTGGATCCGGGCGGTCAGCGCTCGTTGCCGGATGGGGGCCGGTACCGCGTCGTGGGCTTCCAGCGCGTGGGCCAGCGCCGCGGTCAGCAGGTCCAGCGTGAGGGTGGACATCCGGGCGGCGTCGGAGGGGCTGAGCTCGTCCATGTGGCGGGCGAGGCGCAGCAGGAACTGCGACGACAGCGCGCCGATGCCGTGGTCGCCGGGGATGCGGACGGCGCTCAGGTTCCGCAGGTCCCGGTCGGGCAGCGGCAGCGCCGAGCGCGGGAAGCGCAGGATCAGCAGCCGGCTCACCGGGGCCTCGGGGACGAGCCCGGCCAGGTACGGGCGCGAGGTGTCGTACAGCACCAGGTCCCCGACGTCCAGGTCGGCGTACCGGCCGTCCTGCGCCAGCATGGCGCGGCCGCGCACGTTGCAGCTCAGCTTGAACACCTCGGGATCGTCCCGGCGGATGAGCGCGGGGGTGCGCAGCACCGAGTGCGGCGTGGTGGTCATCAGCGTCGTCTGCACCGGGCCGAAGGAGCTGATGTCGATCCTGGCCTGGAACCGGCTCTCCAGGTGCGGTTCGCAGCGCAGGTCGTAGGGCACCCAGGTCCTGGAGCTCACCTCGCGCCAGAAGTCGAACCTGTCCCCGGCCGGCGCTTCCCCGGTGCTGATCACGTTCATGGGCACACCCGTCATCGGAACGTCCCTCGTCGCGGCCGACCGCCGCGCGAGCACATCGGCACCGGCCGGCGCGGAGCCGTCGGGACACGGTGCGGTACGAGCAGGCGATCTCGAAGCGTCCGCAACCCTGAGACGCCGCCCGACGCCGGGAGGGGCACGACGCGCTCAGCGCCCGGGCATCGCTGCCCCCTCGGAAATGAGTGAGTACACACTCAATATAGGAGGAGGCGCGCTCGGACATGAAGGGCCTGCGCTGACCTGATCCGGCCGAGCCCCCGGCGGCACCGGAGAGCCGTACGCCGCGAAGGAGGTGCGGGCCGCCCAGGTCAACGCCGTCTGAAGGTTCGAGCTTGCCAGGGACTCGTTCGGTCACGGTGACCCCCTGCCAACCCGTACATGAAAGTACGTCTTATGGGGCGAGGATAACACGTACATACCAGTACGAATTAGCTGTACCCTGTCCGCCATCGGCCGTGCTCGAAGGTCCACGTCGTGGAGCACGTCAGGCGGCCTTGCCCGCCCTTCTGCGCCGACCCGGACTCCTTGGGCCGCCGGCCTCGTCACCATGGCCGCTAAGGTCTGCGGCGGTGCCGCCCACCACGCCGAGGGACGACCCGGGGAGCCGGTCACCGTCCACTGCGCCGCTGTGCGGGGCCGGCGGCCCCGGCCGTGGCGGGTTCCGTCTCGTGAGCCGTTCGGCCGTCGCCCCCAGCCAGGCCGATCCGAGGGTGACCAGGCAGGAGAGCAGGACCAGCGCGGTCGTCTCGCCGGGGGTGAGGAACAGCGCGATGACGGCGGCGCTGCTCCCGAAGCCGAGGCAACTGCTCGCGTACATCACGGAGTTGCCCGCGGAGAGGCTGTGCGCGGGCAGCGCCCGGTGCAGCGACAGGTTCCGCGCCGTGACGAGTCCCGCCTGTGCGGCGCCCGCGGCGGTGAGGGGGATCGCCACGGCGAGCAGCCCCGCGTGCGCGCCCGCGGCGGCGAGGGCGACCAGCGCGGCCATGGCGGTCAGCAGCGCGAGGCTCTGGACGCGGTGCGACCCCGGCCAGGTGCGCAGGCCGTACGCCAGGCCCCCGGCGACGGCCGCGACCGAGAACGCGCTGAGCAGCACGCCCGTCCAGGCGATGTCCAGGCCGTGCTGTTCCAGCAGGGGCGACAGGGCCACCTCGATGGTGGCCGACAGGTACATGGCGGCGGCGCTGGTGAGGTAGATCGGCCAGGCCGCGAGCAGGGCGCGGCTCGGGCCGCGCGCGCCGGCCGGGGCGTGCGCGGGCGTGTCGGAGATGCCCGGGATGCCGCGCAGGAGCGGGACGGACGCCAGGGCGCCCGCGCCGGCCAGCAGGAGGGGCAGGCGGCCGTCGACGCCGATGGCGAGGCCCGCCACGAGGGCGGGCGAGGCGGCGAAGACCAGGTTGGTCAGGGCGGACTCCCAGCCGAGCCCGATCCGCACCTCGTCGTCGGCCAGCATCCGGGTCAGCAGGGTGCGCAGGCCACCGATGAGCCCGGCGACCGCGCCGCCCGCGACGCCGGCCAGGACCACCAGCGCGGCCGTCGGCAGCCAGCGGACGCCGGTGGCGATGGCGGCGAGCGCCGCCGCCGTGACGACCAGCGCGAGCCGTACCTCGCCGAGCATGGGCCGCCGGTCCAGCCGGGCGCCGAGCAGCGGCGCGGCGGCGCACTCGGCGGCCACGCAGCCGGCCGCCATCCACGCGCCCGTGCGGTAGTCGCCGAGCTGCGTCTTGGACAGCAGCACGAACATGATCGGCGCGGCCGCCGCGGGGAAGCGCGTGAGCAGCCGGACGGCGCTCCAGCGGACCATCCCGTGCTCGCGCAGCAGCGCGCCGTAGCCCCTCACCGGGGTCCCTGCCGGGCGTAGGCGCGGACGGGGAAGGTCGCCAGCCCCTTCACCTTCACCGGCACGGCGGTGAAGGTGAAGGGGCCGTCGTCGAGTTCCTCCAGGTCGCACAGGTGCTCGACGATGGGGATGCCGGCGGCGAGCAGGGCCGAGTGGGCGGGCCGCCGGCCGGCGCTGGCGGGCGAGGTGTCGTCGATGTTGACCGAGTCGATGCCGACCAGCCCGGCGCCCCGGTCGGCCAGCAGGTCCGCGGCGCCCGCCGTGAGGTAGGGGTGGCCGGCGCCGCCGTAGCGCGTGGTCTCCCAGTGCCGGCACCAGCCGGTGCTGACCAGGACGGCGCGGTCGCGCACCTGGATCCCGGCGAACGCGGCCGACGGGATGGCCCGCGCGGCGGTGCGCACCAGGACACCGGGGAGCTCCACCACGACCTCCAGCGGCAGCGCGCTGAGGTCGAAGCCGTCGCGGTAGCGGTGCGCCGGGGTGTCGAGGTAGGTGCCGGTGTTGCCGACCAGGGTGATCCTGCCGATGCGGAACTCGGTGCCCGAGCAGTAGGTGCGGTGCGATTCCTCCCAGCCGAGGTAGTCGTCGACGACGGGCGCGGGCAGGCCGGGGTAGGCGGCGAAGCCCGCGCCGATCTCGTGGCTCAGGTCGATGATGCGCATGGCGTCCGTCATCTCCTGGCCGCCGTGGTGAACAGGTCCCGGAGCTGCGCCTCCCGCCGCCGGGCCGCGCCGATGCCGTCGGCCGCCACGCAGTACCCGACGGTGCCGTCCAGCCTGGTGAAGTCGCAGGTCAGCAGCACGCCGGTGCGGGTGGAGCGGTGGAAGGCGAGGCCGGTGTCGGTCAGGCGCCGCAGCGCCTCGCCGAAGGAGGGGACCTTCCATCCCGCGCGGTCGAGCAGGGTGCGGCCGGGTCCGGCGAGGCGGGGGCCGATGACGTCGTGCAGATGGGTGGCGCCGCTGAGCCGGCTGTTGGTCTCGTTCAGCAGGACACCGCCGTCGGGGGCGACCAGGGCGTCCACGCTCATGGTGCCGCGGTAGCCGATCGCCCGGTACGCCTCGCACAGCCGCCGGGTCAGGCGCAGGAGGGCGGCGCGGGCGTCCGGCGCCAGGTCGGGGACGGGGCTGACGACGCCGTCGAGCATCGGCGCCATGAGCAGCTCCCCCTCGCCGGTGTGCTCGACCCTGGCGTCGGTCACCAGGTACTCGGCGTAGACGGGGCGGACGCCGGGGAGGTAGCGCTCGACGACCAGCCGCCCGCGCCCGCCGTCGGTCAGCCAGGGCCAGCGTGCGGCGAGGTGGGCGCGGACGGCGGCGCGGTCGTTGAGGACCACGACGCCGCCGGCGCCCGCGGGCCGCAGCGCGCCGCCGGGGCTGATGATCTCGTTGCCCTCCCCGGCGCTCTGCAGCTCCCGCTTGAGGATGACCGGGTGGCCGGCATCCAGCCATCGCACGACGGCGTTCTCGGCCTGGCGGGGCCGGTCGGCGATCATGCCGGGGGCGACCGGGATGCCGAGCCCGGCGGCGACGGCGCGGAACAGCGCCTTGCTGTTGGCGGCGGTGGCGCCGCCCTGGGCGAAGAAGCCGTGCCCCGGCACGGCCTGCCGGACGCCGAGCATCTCGGCCAGCCGCACCACCGCCGTGTCGGGGTAGTACGCCCTGATCCGGGTGACGGGGCGGCCGATCAGGGCGGTGCGCAGCGCGGCGTGCAGGCGCGCGTCGCCCAGCCGGTCGGCGGTCAGCACCGCGTCGCCGGCGCGCCCGGCGGGCGGCACGAGGATGCGCAGGGTCGACGCGCGGACGCCGGTCGTCCGCGTGACGTGCTCGACGAACGCGTCCTGCGGCGCCGCGGGCAGGACGACGACGTCGCCGTCCCGCGCGAACCACAGGGCCCGCTCGGCGCAGCAGCCCGCCAGCCGCAGCTGCCCGTCGGTGAGCAGCGCGGGGTCGCCGGCCATCTCCTCGGTCTTGACGTTGCCGATGTGCAGTGTGGTCATCTCAGGTCGCCTCCGGACCCTGGGCGAGCAGTTCGGCGAAGCGCCGCCTGCTCTCGGCGATGTGGGCGGCGAGCGCCGCGGCGACGGTCGCGGTGTCGGGCGCGGCGGGGCGGACCCGCCATGCCGTCCACCAGGTGCGCCCGTCGGTGCGGTCCTCGCGGAAGACCGCCTCGATCTCCGGCGTCGGCCGGTCCAGGCGGACGGTGAACTCGGCCTCGGGGGTGACGAGCCGGATCAGGTCGCCGGTGAACGAGCCGCTGATCACTCCGGGGACCTCGGCCGAGGCCAGCAGCGGCGCGAACCGGACGGCGCGGCCCTGGACCCCCACCCCGCCCCCGGCCCGCGCCGAGCACGGCCGGGCGCTCATGACCGGCCCGCCCGGTCGCGGCCGGCCGGGCGCGGCGACCGGAGGCCGGCGGTGGCCTCGCGCGCCACCCGCCAGTAGAAGGAGGGGTAGCCGCGCTCGACGTGCTCGGCCGAGGCGCGCACCTCGGGGTGGCGCTCCCGCAGCCGGTTGATCGCCACGGTCATCGCGGCGTGGTGCTCGATGTGCAGGTTGTTGCCGTTGGTGAACCAGGTGCTGAACCGGCTGCCGGTGATGGACCGGGTGTTGCGCAGGACGTCGTCGGTCGCGTCGTCGCACAGCACGTGCTCGGGCAGCTCCAGCAGGAAGTGCATCGGGAAGGCCGCCGCGAGGGGCAGCAGCCACAGCTGGAGCAGCAGCGCCCCGTGGCCGAGGGCGGCGGCCACGACGGCTGCGCCGACGAGCGCGCCCATCAGCCGGTACTCGCCGACCACCTCGCGGCGGCGCCGCTCGGAGATCTGGCCGAGGTCGTACCGCCAGGTGCCGCGCGTGCAGCGGACGACGTCGACCGCCACGGTCGCCAGGCGCGGGTAGTCGAACGCGCCGCGCAGCAACGACCCCCAGGTGAGGGGCCGGCGGGCGTCGAAGCCGAAGAACTCCGAGTCCTGGGCCGTCCCCAGGTAGCGGTGGTGCTGCAGGTGGCGCACCCGGTAGTGGCTGTAGGACACCAGCAGCGGGAGCCCGAGCACGACGCCGACCGGCCGGTGCGGCCGCGCGGAGGTGAACGCCGAGTGGTGCAGGCACTGGTGCTGCAGCTCGACCATGTGCGTGTAGACCGCGCCGAGGAGGAGGACCCCGGCGACCGTCCCGGCCGGGCCGCCGAGGAGCACGAGGGCGGCGCCGGAGGCCAGGAGCGTTCCGGCGAGCGCGAGCTTGGCGATGAAGACGCCCTGGTCGCGGGCGTTGACCCTGACCCGCTGGAACAGGCCGGGCACGGGCTTGAGCGCGGCGCCCATCACCGCACGCCCTTCATGAGGCCCCAGACGCGCCGGTAGTAGGCGTCGGCGACCCGGACCCGGGTGACGATGCCGAGGCTGATCTCGCGCAGCAGCTCGGGAGAGCGCGCGACGAGCGGGAGGAAGACGCCCTCGGTCCACTCGGCGCCGTGGTCGGCGTCCACGTGGATCCGCTGGTAGGCGATCACGTCCTCGGGGACGCCGAGCCGCGCGCAGCCGTCCACCATGGCCTGGAAGCGCGGCGAGGCGCTCTGCTCCAGCACGCCCATCGCGCCCAGCGCGCGCGGGTTGAGGTGCCGGTGGACGCCGTAGGCCAGCAGCAGCGAGGCGTTCGCGTACACCTCGGGCAGGTGCAGGCGGGCGCGGTCGATGCCGCGGGCGTCCAGATGGGCCCGCATGTAGACGGCCGAGTGCTCGAACATGCGCGTGTGCATCCGCTCCAGGACGCCCTCGCCCATCTCGTCCCAGTAGTTCTCGGCGATGGTGAGCTTGGACCTGCCCTCGGCGCCGATCTGCACGAGCGCCATCAGGTCGTCGAACCTGCTGTCCACCAGCTCCTCGGCCAGGAAGAACAGCGCGATCTCGGCGAGCGTCGCCTCCTCGGCCAGGTAGGCGTTGAACTCCGGCTGGACGTGGTCGGCGGCGGTGCGCAGGAACCAGGGGTGGAACTCCTCGGCCGTCCGCGGCAGCTCCCGCCGGCTCGCCAGCGCCTCCTCCCGGCCCAGCCAGGCGCGCTCGATCGCGGCGATCTCCGGGTCGGTGTTCAGCCGCGGGATGGCGGCGAAGTCTTCGGGACCGGCGAGGTAGGCGACGTAGTGGGCGTGCAGCCGCCGCAGCAGCCGCAGCCGGACGGCCTCGTCGGGCACCGCGCCGGGGCCGGCGGGGAAGCCCAGCGCGAGGTCGTGGTCGATGCCGGTCGTGCTCTCCCGCACGCTCTCGGTGAGTGCGGCGTCCATGGGCGTGTCCTTCCACGTGAGCGGGGCGGCCCGGAGGGGGCCGCTCGTCGTCGCGGGGGTTGGCACGAGTCTTGGCGGGGATCGCAGGAGAGCGCCACGACCGTGAAGCAGAGCCGTACGGTCGGTGCGGGTGGCCACTCCCGGCCTCTGATCCGTTTGCTTGAAATTTGAACAGACGGGCCCGCCGGGGCCGTCTCCCTCTGTGTGAACACCACACAGCTACGCGCGCTTCGCGCCGTGAGGGAGCACGGTTCGGTCCACGCCGCGGCCGCCGCCCTCTACCTGTCACCGTCGGCGGTCTCCCAGCGGCTCCGGTCGCTGACGGCCGCCTGCGGGTTCTCGGTCATCGAACGCCGTGGCCGAGGCGTCCGGCTCACCGACCGCGGGCTGGAGATGGCCGCGCTCGGCGACGAGATCATCTCCCGGTGGGACAGCACCGTGGAGTCGCTGCGCCGCTCGACCCCGACCCCGGTCGAGCGGCCGGTCCGCGCCGTGCGCCTGGGCGCGTTCCCCTCGGTCTACCGCACCTGGCTGTTCCCGGTGGTGCGCGACCTGAGAGCCCGGACGAGGATGGCCTTCGAGCTGTTCGAGACCACGCCGCACGAGGCCTACGAGGAGATCGCGGCCGACCGGCTGGACCTCGCGGTGGTGGTCCGCCCGCCGGGCCCCCGGCCCGCGCCGCTCATCAGCCGCCCGCTCTACCGCGATCCGTTCGTGCTGGTCGTGCCGCGCCCGTTGGGCGGTTCGCCGCTGCGCGGGCTCGCCGACGCCGACTGGGTGCTGCCGGGCCGGGAGACCCACTGCCACGACGTCATCGTGGCCCACTGCGCCCGGCTGGGGTTCCGGCCCCGCGCCGCGGCGCGCAGCAACGACTGGAAGGCCATGCAGGAGATGGCCGCGCTGCTGGGCGCGGTCGCCCTGGTCCCCGGCTCCTGCCTGGCGCCGGCGGACGGCCTGGTGCCGGTGGACCTGCCCGACGCCGACCGCTTCGAGTGGGAGATCGAGCTGACCACCCGGGCGTCGGCGACGGCGACGCGCTGGTTCGCCGCCTTCGAGCGGGAGGTCTCCCGGCTGTCGCTGGAGGACCGGATGGCGCTGTCGGGGAGGATGATGTGACCGGCCCGTTCTACCACCGGGGCGCCCTGGAGATGCAGGGCCGGCTGGACACCGAACGGCTCGCCCGGCGCCTCGCCGACCGGTACGTGCTGGACGAGCTGGGCGACGGCGACATCGCGCTCATCGGCGCCGCCGACTGCTTCTACCTCGCGACCGCCGACGGGCTCGGCAGGCCCGACTGCTCCTACAAGGGCGGGCTGCCCGGGTTCGTCCGCGTCGTGGACCGGCGGACGCTGGAGTTCCCCAGCTACGACGGCAACGGCATGTTCCGCAGCCTCGGCAACGTGCTGGTGAACCCGGCCGTCGGGCTGCTGTTCATCGACCACGGCCGCCCGATCAAGCTGCGCCTCAACGGCGACGCGTCGGTGTCGACCGACCCCGGGGACACCGCGCGCTTCGAGGGGGCGGACGCGACGGTCACCGTCCGGATCCGCGAGGTGTTCGAGAACTGCCCGCGCTACCTGCACGACCCGGTGACCGGCGGGCACTCCAGGCACTGCCCCCGGCCCGGCCACGTCCCGCCCGATCCCGAGTGGAAGCGCAAGCCCGAGTACGACGGCATCGTGCGCCGCACCGGTGTCACCTGAGTCCTCCGGTCCGGTCGTCCGCCTCGCCCGCACCGCGAATCTGCGGTGCGGGCGAGGCGGATAGCGGGCTTCACCTGCGCGGCGGATCGGTCAGGCGGAGGAGGTCGGCCAGGCTCTCGGAGGCGGTGACCGGATCGAGGTCGCCGAAGCGGAAGGGCGTGTCCTGGTCGGTCCGGTAACGGCCGGGGTGGGCGGCGAGCCGGACGTCCGCGAGGATCTGCGCGTCGCCGAGCATGTCGGGGTCGCCGACGGGGATGCCGGGGTTCAGGCTGATCACCAGGTGCCGGTCGGGGGCGACCGGGCGGGAGATCCACTGCTGCTGGCCCGCGTCCATCGGCGGCCCGAGCTCCCAGCCGCGCCGGACCAGGCCGAGCAGCTCGCCGACATGGACCGTCCGGCCCTCGAACCGGGCCAGGCGCCCGTCCGCGCGCTCCCGCCCGGTGAAGGCGTGGACGGGGCGGGCGAGCTGCTCGAACGGCTGCAGGATCTCGTAGTCGGCGAACAGCTCCGGCCACCGCTTGATCTCGTCGTCCAGGAGGGCGGGATGGGCGACGCGGACGTGCGCCGTCCCGGGCACGGCGAGGGTGTCGTCGGCGGCGTCGGCGAACGTGCCGTCCTCGGCCACGCGGAAGGAGGCGGCCGTCCCCCCGTCCTCGGCGAGCCAGACGAGGCGCCGGACCACGTGGCCGAGCAGCGGGTGGCCCACCAGCAGGTCGCGGAACTCGGCGAGGGGCCAGCGGCGCCCGGTGGTCATGGCCTGCTCCAGGCGGCGGAGCTGGTCGGCGGCGACCGTGCGCACGTCCTTCTTGAGCGCCGTGAACCGCTGGTACGCGGCGCGCGCGACTTCCGGGTCGTCCTTGGCTCCGGGTTTGGGCAGGGACTTGAGGGGCCTGCCGTCCTGGTCGGCGACGGTCGGCCTGAGCTGCTCGTCGAAACCGACCGTGAAGCGGCGGGGCCCGTAGTCCAGGGTGAGCGATCCGGAGGCGTCCAGGCCGAAGTCGGGGACGAGCCGGTCGGCGAGCTGGTCGGCGGTCAGGTCCAGCTCGGCCGCCATCTCCCCGATCTTCTCCTGCGCGCGCACCTTCAGGGCCTTGAACTTCACGCGCTGCGCGATGGAGTTCAGGTGCATCAGGGCGGTCTCGGTGCCGATGGCCGCCAGGATCTCCAGGCCGGTCACCGCCTTGGCGTGCCCGCCGTCGCCCGGCCAGGCCCGGATGACCGGGGTGAGGCGCCGGACCGTCCCGTCGTCGCCGGTCAGCGCGAGCTGCTTGAGCGCCCAGCCCTCCTTGGAGGGCGCTCCGTTCAGCTCCCACCAGCGGAACAGCTCCCAGCCGAACTCCGCCAGGGAGGCCGGGTCGCACAGGTCGCGGACGACCTGCACGCCCGCGTACTCGTCGCCGGGCTCGGACATCGCCAGCATCGTCAGGACGTGCCCGGCGGCGGCGTCGGGAAGGGCGGTCGCGCGGTCGCGCAGCAGGATCTGCGGAAGGGCGCGCGGGTCGACCCAGTCGACGACCGGGATCTTCTTGGGGAGTTCGTCCAGGCCGTCCGTGCCGAGCAGGGCCTCCATCGCGGCGGCGGCCCGGTCGCCGTGGACGCGGGCGGCCTCGACGATCGGTGCGGGTCCGTGCCGCTCGGCGAGCAGGCGCAGGGCGTGCTCGGCGGCGCGGCGGGCCGGGCCGGGCTTGCCGAGCGCGTCGGGGACGAGGCAGGGCGCGGCGGCGGTGCCGTGGCGGCGGAACCAGGCGCGGGCCGTCCTGGCCGCGGCCTTGCGGCGGACGAGCCAGTCGGCCATCGTCCGCGCGATCTCGTCGGTGAGCAGCGGCAGCGCGTACTGCCCGAGGCCGCCCTGCCCGCGGCGGGCGAAGGCGAGGACGGCGTCCTGGGCGTCCAGTTCGCGGCGCGCGACGAGCGGCCCGAGCCATCCTTCGGTGTCCCAGGGCAGGTTGGCGTCGGGGCTCCAGCCCGCCAGCATCCGGCGCGCCAGGTCGTCGGGGCCCTTCAGGACCAGGGTCAGCCTCTCCCAGTCGAAGGAGACCTGGCCTTTCTCGGCCTTGGCGACCACCTCGGCGTCCACTTCCCATTGCCGCATGTGGGCGGGGAGCCGCGCCGCCCAGGCGTCGCGCTCCCCCGCCGCCCAGGAGACGGCGCGGACGCCGGGCGCGGGCAGGTCCTTGATGACGACGAGCTTGGGCTTGGTGCCGGGGCGGTTCCACGGCGGCTCGGTCAGCAGGGAGGGCAGGTCCGCGGCCTGCGGAAGGCGGACGTTCGCGTCGAGGATCTCCTGGACGCGCGCCCGCTGCTCCGCCGGGAGGTCGCGCGCGACCCGCGCGGCGATGTCGGGGTTGGCGCGGACGTGCGCCGACAGCGGCACGGCGGCTTCGGGCGCCTGGGAGCCCGGCAGCAGGCGCATCGCGCGGACGGGGAAGCGGCGGGCGGCGGCCAGGAGGGCGGGCAGGACCTCGGGGCCGTCGATGTGGTCGAGGAGGGCCTGGAACGCCTCGTCCACGGGCAGCGCGGCCAGGTACTCCAGGATCGTCCGGGCGCCGTCGGCGTACCGGAGCCGCTGCATGGTCTCGCCCAGCAGCAGCGCGACGGGCGCGGGACCGATGGCGTCGATCAGCGTGGCGATGACCTCGCGGTCGACGAAGTAGCTGAGCGACGCCCCGAACGCCGCGGGCTGGTGCGGCCGGCCGATCGCGCACAGGCCCATCCAGCCCGCCCAGGACAGCTCCCACGGGACCTCGCCGGGGCGCGCCCACAGGTCCTCGACCCAGTCGTCGCGGGTCGGCGCCAGGTAGGCGGCGATCACCTTCTGCATCATGTGGCGGCGGGCGCCCGCGAGCCGGTCGACGGCCTCGGCGTAGACGTCGTCGGGCGCGGCGGCGAGGCGGGTGCGCAGCGAGCGGAGGTCCTCCCGGCCGTACCACCAGCCGGGGTGCACGTCGTCGGCGGGCCGGTGGCGGAGGGGCATCGTCCGCAGTTCGCCGTCCTCGCTCCCCTGGACGAGCCGGTCGAGGGGCGGCGTGCGGCCGACCCAGTGCAGGCGCCCGGGGACCTCGACCACGATCCCGGCCCACGCGGCGAAGGCGTGGGCGGCGAACGCGACGCCGTGCTCGACGACCAGGGCGTCGATGAACAGGCGTACGGGCTCGGACCGCTCCGCCAGCCCGTTCAGGGGGATGGCGGTGAACGCGACCGCCGCCGCGCCGAGCGGGTCCGGCTCGCCGCGCAGGTGGGCGCGGGCGGCGTCGGCGATGTCGGGTGCGGTGCCCGGGAGCGCGAGGACGTGCTCGATGTCGTCGCGGACGGCGTCCACGAGCGAGCGCACGCGCTCGGCGGCGGCCTCGTCGGGGTCGGGGACCGCCGGGACGTCCGGGCGGTCGCGGCGCGGATGGCGGGCGCGCCGCCAGGCGTCCGGGATGACCAGGGTGTTCTCGTCGGGCTCCGGATCATTGATCACGAAGCCACACCCTAGGGGAGATCACCGACAAGCCCCCCGAAAACGCATCGTCCGACGCCCCTTTGGACGGGGAACGGTCCCGGCGCCGCTCGCCGACGTCGGAGTCCACCGGACGGTCCAGGATGCAGTGCGGCGTGCCGTGCACCTCGTCCAGGACCACCCGGCCCACCACGCCGAACACCTCGGCCAGCAGGCCGGGGGTGATGACCTCGGCGGGCGGGCCGTCCGCGTGCACCGCCCCCCGCTGCAGCGCAACGACGCGCTCGGTGAAGCGCGCGGCGTGGTCGAGTTCGTGCAGGACGGTCACGACCGTCAGCGAGCGGGCCGCCCGCAGTTCCCGGACGAGGGCGAGCACCTCCAGTTGGTGCCGCACGTCCATGTGGGCGGTCGGCTCGTCCAGCAGCAGGATGTCGGCGCGCTGGGCGAGCGCCAGCGCGAGCCGTGCCCGCTGGCGTTCGCCGCCCGACAGCGTGTCCAGGACGCGGTCGGCCAGATGGGCGACGCCCGCCAGCTCCATCGCCTCCTCGGTCCGGGCGTCGTGGCCGTACTGACGGAGCATTCCGAGCGGGCCCTCGGCGGGATAGCGGCCCTGCCGCACCAGTCGGCGGACGGTGAGGCCGGGCACGGGCGGCATCGTCTGGTGCAGGACCGCGACGCGGCGCGCGATCTGCCGCCGGGACAGCCGGGTGAGGGGCGTGCCGTCCAGCTCGACGGTTCCGCCCGCGGGCGTGAGCAGCCCGGCGAGCAGGCGCAGCAGCGTGCTCTTGCCGCTGCCGTTCACCCCGACGAGTGCGACGAGTTCGCCCGCCCCGATGGTGAGGTCGATTCCGTCGAGGACGCGGTGCGCGCCGTGGCTGAAGGCCAGGCCACGGGTCTGGAGGGTCATGCGGGCCTTTCTCTGCGGACGACGGCGACCAGCACGGCGGCGCCGAGGAGGGAGGTGACGACGCCGGTCGGCACGCCGAGGCGGTGGCCGAGGTCCCCGGCGGCGAGCAGCCGGGTAGCGGCCTGGGCGAGCGCGTCCGCGCCGATCAGCGCGGCGCCGCCGACGAGGGCGGCGACCGGTACGCAGGCGCGGGGCTCCGCGCGTGCCAGCCACCGGGCGGCGTGCGGGGCGACCAGGCCCACGAAGGCGATCGCGCCCGCCAGCGCGGCCGCGCCCGCGGTCAGCGCGAGGGCGACCAGCAGGACGGCGGCGCGGCCGGTCCGCGGCGGCAGGCCGAGGGAGGCCGCGTGCTCGTCGCCGCCTTGCAGGACGCCCACCGCCGCCGAGCCGAGCCAGGCGACGGCCAGCCACAGCGGGATCCACCAGGAGGCGACGGCCAGGTGCTCCCAGACCCGCCCCTCCACCGAGCCGACCAGCCAGCGCAGCACGTTGCCGAACCGCGCGGGCTGGTAGGCCAGCAGCATCGTGGTGACCCCGCCGAGCACCGCCGAGCCCAGCAACCCGGCCACCACGACGCGGCCGGGTCCGCCGCCCGCCGCCAGCGCCCAGCTCAGGCCGCCGCCGACGGCTCCCCCGGCCAGCGCGGCCAGCAGCGAACCGGCGGCGGCGTCCGCCGAAACGAGGCCGGACACGGTGCCGCCGAGGACGCCGAGGACCGCGCCGGGGTTGACGGCCGTCAGCTCCGGCGCCGCCAGCGGG
Source organism: Spirillospora sp. CA-253888 (assembly GCA_050936435.1). Taxonomy (GTDB): domain Bacteria; phylum Actinomycetota; class Actinomycetes; order Streptosporangiales; family Streptosporangiaceae; genus Spirillospora. Next base: position 241,279 of record JBNJMT010000002.1, on the reverse strand, counting down.
TTGCGCAGCACCGCTTGCAGCAGGTGCCCCGCCGTCCCGAGGGCCGCGCCCGCGAGGGCGGCGGTGAGCAGGCGGGGCAGCCCGTACTCCCACAGGATCCGCTCGTCGAGCCCGCTCGCGCCGCCCCGCGCGACGGCCAGGACGTCCGCGGCGGTGGCGCCTCCGGCGGCCAGGTGCGCGGCGGCCGCTCCGGCGACGGCCGCGACCAGCACGAGCGCGCGGACGCCGCGGTTCACCGGCTCCTCCGCATCAGCACCGCGCCGACCAGCACCCCGGCCAGCGCGGTCCACGCGCCGAGCGGGGTCTCGACCGGGGCGAGGGCGAGCCGGGCGGCCAGGTCGGCGGCGAGGGTGATCGCGGCGCCCAGGGCGACCGTCCACGGCAGCCAGGTGCGGGCCTCGCCGTGCGGCCGCAGCCGCCGGGCCAGCAGCGGCGCGACGAACCCGACCCAGGCGATCGGCCCGCAGGGGCCGGCGACCGCGCCGACCAGGAGGGCGGCGACGGCGAGCACGCCGAGGCGGGCCAGGTCCACCCGCGCGCCGAGCCCGGCGGCGGCCTCGTCGCCGAGCCGCAGCAGGCCGAGCGCGGGCACGCACAGCAGCACGAGCGGGGCGGCGAGCACGAACCACGGCAGGGTCCGGGCCGCCTGGTCCCACATGATGCCGCTGAGGCTGCCGACCAGGTAGCGGAACAGCAGGTCGTACTGGAGCCGGTCGGCGGTGGCCATGACGGCCAGCAGCAGCGCCTGGATCGCGGCGCTGACGGCGGCGCCGATGAGCAGCACGCCGGTCGCGCTGCGCGCCGCACGCGCGGCGGCCAGGGTGAGCGCGCCGCCGCAGGCGGCGCCACCGAGCCCGGCCAGCGGGTACAGCAGGGCCGGTACGGGCAGCGCCCACACGACGCAGACCGCGACGGCCAGCGCCGCGCCCGAGGACACGCCAAGCAGTTCGGGGACGGCCAGCGGGTTGCGCAGCGCCTCCTGGAGCAGCAGCCCGGCGGTGCCGATCGCGGCGCCGCCCAGCAGCGCGACCAGCAGCCGGGGCACGCGCAGTTCCCACAGCACGACGTGCTCCAGCGACGCGGTGTCGCCGAAGGCCGCCGGGATGCGGTGCGGGGCGATGACCGGTGTGCCCAGGCACAGTCCGGCGAGGGTCAGTGCCGCCAGCGCCGTGCCCAGGGCCAGGGCGGCGCGCGGAAGCGGGGGCGCGGCCAGGCCGCGCCCCCTGAGGTGCGTGGAGGTCACTTCCGCGTCACCCGGCGGCCTTGGCGACGGCCTCGTCCAGGATGATCCCGAACGCCCGGGTGCCGCGCCCGGAGGCCCACAGTTCGGGCTGGACCTCGAACACCTTGCCCGACGCGACGGCCGGGATGCGCTTCCACACCGGGTTGTCGCGATACGCCTCGGTCACCGGCTTGGACTTCCCGAAGGCGAACGACTGCACGAAGACGATCTCCGGCGCCTTCGCGAGGATCTCCTCCAGGCTGTAGGCCTGTGCGGTCTCGAACCCGCCCCCCTTGCTGGGCCACGGGTAGGCGAAGAACTGGGACAGGAACGCGCCGAGCACGTCGTCGGTGGTGTTGACCCCGACGCTGCCACCGCCGTACATGGCCAGCACCCGCTTCTTGTCCAGCCCCGCCGCCCGGACGCGGCGCGCGCCTTCGGCGAGCCTGGCGTTGAACCGGTTCTCCGCCTCCGCCTGCTGGGCGCCCCGCCCCGTCAGAGCCGCGAGCGCGCGCAGGTAGGCGATGGAGTCCTGGTGCTTCTTGACCTGCACCACCCACAGCGGCGCGAACTTCTCCACGGCCGCGCGCAGGCCGTCGTGAACGCCCGCGAGCCCGATGACCAGGTCGGGCTTCGCCTGGGCGATCTTCTTGACGTCCTCGCCGCCGAACGCCCCGGGGACGACCGGGACGGAGGCGGCCTCGGCGCCGAGGTAGTCGGGGCGGGAGATGAGCTTGGGCGTCGTCGTCGCGGTGGGCCGCAGCCCCAGCTCGATGAGGATGTCGTCGCAGATGCCGGTGAGGCACACGATCCGCTGAGGCGCCTTGTCGAGGCGGAAGGGCTTGCCCGCCGGGTCGGTGACCTGGAGCGAGGCCGCGACCGGGGTCGCCGGGGCGGCGGACGCGGCGGGGGCGGTGCGGGCCGGGGCGGCGGTCTCGCCGCCCCCGCAGCCGGCCAGGGCGAGCAGCGCACCGGCCGCGAGGAGCGTGCGGATCACCGGCCCACCTTGTCGGCGTCGTCGCGGCCCGGCGTGACGACGGTGAGGGCGCCGCCGCCGTCGAGCGGGGTGGGGGTGGTGATGGTGGACACCACGCGGCCGCGGTCGGGCGAGATCACCGAGATGGTGCCGGTGCCGCCGCCGGTGACGTAGGCGAGCGCGCCGGACGGGTCCTGGGCGATGCGCCGGAACTGGCCCTCCCACGGGGACGAGCCCGCGACGGGGCCTCCGGGCAGGCGCGGCAGGGTGACGCGGGAGGTCACGGCGCCGAACCCGCGCGTGCCGGGACGCACGTTGACGAACGACACCTCGTCGTTCGCGGGGCGCTGGACGACATAGGCGGCGGTGCGGTCGGAGACGCTGTGCCGGAACAGGAACCCGGTGCCCAGGGCGGCCGTCCTGCCCTGGCCGGTCACCGGGTCGGTGACGAACGCGTCGTGCCGCCAGGTCTCCCAGTCGGGAGCGCCGTCGGCCGAGGCGTAGGTCGTCACCAGCCGGCCGTCTCCGGTCAGGCGCAGGTAGTAACCCCGTCCGGTGCTCGGCCAGGCGATGGTGCGGGTCTTGGTGAGGGTCGTGCCGGACAGCCTGGCGGTGTCGAGCCCGGCGTCGGTGGCTCCGATCACCGTTCCGCGGGTGTAGGCCTCGCCGTGCCCGGCGGCGCCGGTCGGGACGCTGCTCGTGGGCGTGACGTGGCCGCCGCCTGCGGCCAGGATGTCGCTGAGCCTGTAGGACTCGAAGGTCTTCGCGTCGTCGTTGCGGTGCACGACGACGCCCTCGCCGACGACCACGCCCGGGTGCGCGGTGTGCACGACGCCGGTGGAGGCCCGGTAGGTGTCCAGGTCGACGGCCGTCAGCGTGCCGTGGCCGTGCTCCTCTTCTTCCCCGTGCTCGCCTTCCTCGTGGTCGTGCTCCTCGGCCGCGGCGACGACCACGTGCCGGCCGGACGGGTCGGCGGCCATGTGCGTGACCTCGCCCTCGGGCAGCGGGGCGGTCCCGACGATCCGCGGGGCGCCCTGCGTCTGGAGGGCGACCAGCTGCCGCGCGGCCTCGTCGACGAACAGCACGCGGCCGTCCTTGAGCGGCAGCAGGCCCGCGTGGTCGGCGAACGTGCGGCCGCCGACGGTCGCGAGGCGCCGGTGGCCGGGGACGGCGTAGACGTGCACCTTGCCCGCCGCCGGGTCGGCCACGACGAGCCGGGGGCCCATCGACTGGGACGCCGACTGGGACGCCGACTGGGACGCCGACGCGTGGCCGGGCGCGAGAAGGCCCAGGACCAGGCCGCCGGCGGTCGCGGCGCCGAGCGCTCGAAATCTCATCGCATCTCCTGGAACGAAAATCGTTGTCACTCTATGGACTCGATAATCATTATCATTTACGCTGCGGATGCGCCAAGGGGCAGATCGGAGCTTTCTCCGCAGATCCCCACATCCCGGCGCACCGACCGAAGGGAGTCCCCATGGGTGACCACATCTCGACGACCGGCGAGGAACTGCCGGTCTTCTCCCCCGCCGAGATCGCGCAGCCGCTCCAGGCCGCGCACCCGACCTGCAACCACGCGCTGGTCGCCGACCTGTTCGACGAGGGCGACGAGGGCTGACCACCGGCGCCGCGCGGCCTGCGGGCCGCGCGGCGCCCCCGTCCCCCGGGCACCGCCGGGCCAGGGGCGGGGCCACCGAACGAGGGAGCGCAGGCAGGTATGACCCCCAGCACGAGCACCGCGAGCGCGCGCCGGCTCGCGGCCGGTACCGCGATCTTCGAACGTGACGGCGCCCCGGCACTGCGCACGGCCGAGGGCGAGTTCCTCGACCTGCACGTCGAGGTCGGCGGCGACCTGGATGCGCTGCCCGACCGGGTGGTCCGCGCGTTCGAGGAGCGCGGGCTGTTCGCCGCGCCCGGGAACGCGGCGGACTGGGCCGTCGCCGTGCTCGGCGACGGCCGTATCGCGGCTGCGCTGCGCGAGCTGCTCGCCGCGGCCGGTTTCGGCCGGGTCGTCGCCGCTCCCGACGCCCTGCCGGACGGTCCGGCGGTGGTGAGCTGGTGCTGCGACGCGCTGCCTCCGGCCGCTTGGGAGACGTTCGTCCCCGGCGCCGCCGCCTGGCAGCGCTGCTCGGTCGAGGGAGCGACCGCCGTTCTGGAGCCGCTCACGCGGTCGGCGGACGATCCCGGACCGGCCGACGTGCGGGCCCGGCGGCTGGCGGCGTCGGGCAGCCCGGAGCACCTGGCCGCCTACTGGGCCGGGCGGGGGACCCACGGCGCCTCCGCCGTCGGGCCGGTGGAGGCGTGCTTCGTCGCGTCGCTGCTGGCCGCCGACCTGCTCGCGCTGGCCCGGGGCGAGGCCCGCACCCGGACGCTGCGGCTGGCCGACCTGCGGACCCAGCGCGTCACCGACCACCCGATCCTGCCGCTGCCCGCCTTCCACCCCCGCCCGGAGCGCCGATGACCGCGCTGCTGGGCGATGTGCGCACCCCCGGCGGGCTGGCCGGCGACGTCGTCCTGCCGTCCCGGCGCGGGCGCCACCCGGTGCTGATGATCCGCACCCCCTACGGCAAGCGCGGCCATCTCGCCGAGGCCCACGGCTGGGCGCGGCGCGGCGTCGCCGTCGTCGTGCAGGACGTGCGCGGACGCCATGAGTCGCCCGGCCGCTGGCGGCCCTACACCGACGAGCGTACGCACGGCCTCGCCCTCGTGTCGTGGGTCCGCGAGCAGCCCTGGTGCGACGGCCGGGTGATCGCCTACGGCTCCTCCTACGCCGCCTTCTGCGCGGTGCGGGCGGCCGACGCGGTCGACGGCGTGATCGCCGCCGTGCCCGCGCTCGGCCTGCGCGAGACCACGCGCGAGTCCGGCGGCGCGGCCAAGCTGTACTCCCACGCCTGGTGGTGGAGCACCTACGCCGACTGCCGCACCGACCGCGCCGGGCTGCTGGACCAGCGCCTGGCCGCCGACCCCGCCGCCCTGGCGCACCTGCCGGTCACCGCCCTGCCCGCCCGGCTCGGGCTGGAGCTGCCGGGCTTCGCGGCCGCCTGGCGCACTCCGCCCCGACCGGCGCGGACCGGCGACACGCCGCTGCTGTGCGTCGGCGGCCTGTACGACCCGTTCCTGCACGCCGCGACCGAACTGTGGCGCACCTGGCGCGGCCCGGCCTCACTGCTCGTCGGGCCGTGGCAGCACGACCTCGGCCTGACGCACCGCGAACGCAACGGCGATCGGCCTCTGCTGCACCGCGAACGCGCGGCCGGATTCGTCACCACCTGGCTTTCCGCACTGCTGGCAGGACGTCCCCAGGCACCGGGCGCGCGCCTGGCCGTGGAATCCACCCACGCGTGGACCGAAGCGTTCGGCGGCACCACGATGGACCTGGACCTCAAGGGATCGGGGAGCTTCACCGCCGATCCCGCCGACCCGTTCCCGTCCCGCATGGGACCGGTGGACGTCGGCCGCGACGCCGGCCGGACCGACGCCGTCACCGCGATCAGCGAGCCGTTCCCCGACGCCGTCACCGCCGCCGGACGTCCCCGTGTCCGGTTCGCCGGTTCCCGCGACACCCCGGGGCAGTGGCTGGCCCGCCTCTCGGAGGAGCGCCCCGACGGCACCGCGATCCAGCTCGGCCACGCCCTCGGCGACGGCACCGACCTGGCGCTGCCGCCGCTCTCGCACCGCTTCGCCGCCGGGACGCGGCTGCGCGTCGAGATCGCCGCCCACCACTTCCCGCTGCACGTCCGGCACCCGCACACCGCCGCCGACCCGCTGACCGCCACTGAGCTGCGCCCCTCGCGCCGCGAGGCGGCGGAGGTCCGGCTGACCCTGGAGACGACATGAACCGGCTCGTCGACCCCGTCTGCGGCGTCATCCGCCGGGTCACGCCCTACCCCCGCCTGCCCGGGATGCCGGACGCCTACCGGTGCATGATCGCCGACGTGGCCGACACGCGGCGCATCGGCGTCTGGCTCGCCGACCGCATCGCGGCGGGCACCTCCTTCGGCGACGACGAGGCCGCCCGGCGCGGCGCCATCGGCGAGGCCGTCGAACGGTACTGCGGCAACAACGTCCCCGACGGACTGCCCCGCTCCGCCGCCGCCGAGCTGGCCGCGCGGGGTATCGCCCACCTCGGGCCGGGCGACCTGCCCGGCCACTCCCCCGAGCAGTACGCCCGGGACCGCTTCCCCTACCGCCGGTGGGACCCGGACGAGCCCGTCCTGTGGGCCGAGGGCACCGCCGCCGACGGGACGCCCGTGCTCGTCCCCGGCTCCTGGACCTACCTCAACTGGCACCAGGGACCGCGCCGCCGCGAGCCCCGCCACCACCACCTCAACTACGCCGGCATCGCCTGCGGGCAAGGGCTCGCGGACGCCTCGGCCCGCGCGCTGTCGGAGGTCGTCGAGCGCGACGCGGTGACGCTGTGGTGGGGGCTGGGGCTGCCCGCCCGCGGCGTCCGAGCCGCCTCGGTGCCCGGCCTGCTCGACGCCTGGCGCGGCAGCGACCTGGCGCTCCACCTGGTCGAGGTGCCCAACGACTTCGGCACGCCCGTCATCGCGGCGCTGGCCTACGACGCCCGGCGCGAGATCGCGGCGGCCGGGTTCGCCTGCCGCGCCGACCCGGCGCAGGCGTGCCACAAGGCGGCGCAGGAGGCCGTGCAGGTGTGGATCGCCGCGCTCGGCCTGCTGGAGCGGGACGGCGCCGCCTTCGACGCCATGGCGCGCGGCGTGCTGGCCCGGCACTCCTACCTGCCCTACCGCGCCGACCGCCGCTACCTGGACTCGGCCGGGAAGGACTTCCGCGCCGTCCGCGACCTGGCCGCCCAGGCCCAGGTCTGGCTGGACCGGCGCCTGCACCCGCTGCTCGACCGGTTCACCGCGCCCGCGGCCGTCGTGGACGTCGGCGAGGTGCCCGCCGGCGGCGACCTCGCGGCGGCGCTCGCCGCCACGGGCCGGCGCGTGGTCACCGTCGACCTCACCACCTCCGACATCGCCGAGACCGGGCTGGCCGTCGCGCGCGTCGCCGTGGACGGGCTGCTGCCCAACGGCCCCGCCGCCTACCCCCTGCTCGGCTCCCCGCGCTGGGCGGAGGTCGCCGCCCGGCACGGCGCGGACGGCACGATCACGCTCGCCCCGATCCCCCACCTGTGAAGGACCCCGTGAGAACGACCATGCCCATGCGGCCGTTGCCCCCCTCCGTCCGGCTGGCCGACGCCGCCGCGCGCGGGCCCTACGACGGGTACCGTCCGGACCCCGGCGACCGGCCCCGTTACGACGTCGCCGAGCCCGGCACGCCCCTGCCCCGTCATCCCTGCCCGGGCGTGCTCGGCCCGTTGCTCGACCTGGCCCTGGCCGCCGAGCCGGGCCGGGTCCGCCCGCGCCGGGTGCCGTCCGCCGGGGCGCTCTACCCGGTGGACGCCCACGTCCTGCACGGCGGAACGGCCCACCGCTACGACCCGGTCCGGCACGCGCTCACCGGCTGGCCGCCCGGTGCCGACACCGGCGCGTTCGTCGTCGTGCTGTCGCTGGTCCCCGAACGCACCCGCTGGAAGTACGGCAGGCGCGCCCTGCCGAGCCTGCTGCTGGACCTCGGCCATGCCGTCGCCGCCCTCGCCGCCGCTGCCGCCGCGATCGATGCCGCCTGCCAGGTCTGGGCGGATCCCGACGCCCGCCACCTGGCCGCCCTCACCGGATCGCCCCACAGCCTGGCCGCCGTGCGCATCGGATCGCCACCGGCCCTGCCCGCGCGGCCACCGGCGACCCGCCCGGCACCGACCGGCGACCTGGTCACCGACGCGCTGACCGAGCTATCACTCGGGTCAGGCACACCGGCCTGGACCGACCCCGGCCTGCCCCGCCATCCGCCCGGCGTGCTGCTGGCCCGGCGCAGTGCTACCTGCCTCACCGGCCGCCTCGGCCCCGCCGACCTCGACGCGCTCCTGCGCGGCACCCCGCTCGTCGCCGCCACCGCCGACGGGCTGCGCGACGCCGCCGGACCGCTCGCCCGGGGCGACGCCCGGCCCGCCCTGGCCGCCTGGTCGAGCGGCGGACCGGCCGTCGCCGAGGCCGCCGCCGTCCTGCTGTGCACCGCGCCGCTGGAGGACTACCGCCGCGAGCACCTGGACGCGGGCCGCACCGTGCACCGGGCGACGCTGGAGGCCACCGCGCGCGGCCTCGCAACGCGCCCGCTCGGGAGCTGGTCCAGTGCCGCCGACCTCGGCGCGGCCCTCGGCCGCGCCCCGCGCCGGTCCATGATCGTTCACGCCGTGGCGGTCGGCGGCCCCGCCCGCCCACCTGCCCGCCCGGCACGAGAGGAATCCCCGATGCCCGCATCCGATGATCGGAGCGCGCGATGATCGTCCACCGGCGGCTGCTCACGCTGTCCGGCGCCGTCAAAGCCCCGGTCGGGGCCTGCGTCGGCCTCGGCCTCGCCGTCTCGGCCGCCTACGTCGGCCAGGCGCTGCTGCTGGCCGGCGCGCTGGCCGCGCTGGCCCGCGGCGACCATGCCGCGACCGTCACTCTTCTGACCTGGACCTTCGTCGTGATCGCCGTCCGGGCGGCGCTGCTGTGGGCGCGCGAGACCGTCACCGTGTGGGCGGGCGCGCTGATCCGCGCCCGGCTGCGGGACCGGCTCGTGGACCGGCTCGGCGGGCTCGGCCCCGCCCACCTCACCGGCGCCCGCACCGGCTCGGTGCAGACCACGCTGGTCGACGGCGTCGAAGGGCTCGACGCCTACTACAGCCGCTACCTGCCGCAGGTCGTGATCACGGTGTGCGTCCCGGTGGCGCTGGTGGGCTGGCTGTTCACCGTCAACGCCCCCGCCGCCGCCGTGCTCGCCTGCGCCGTCGCCGGAGTGCTGGTGATCCCCCGGTTCTGGGACGCGACCCTGCTGCGGCGCGGCCGGACGCGGTGGACGGCGTTCTCCGACCTGGCCTCCGACTACCTGGAGGCCATGCAGGGCATGGCGACGCTGCGCGCGTTCGGCGCCGAGGCGAGGCTCGGCGCCCGGCTCGCCGACCGCGCCCACCGCCTGTACCTCACCACGATGCGCCAGCTGCGGGTCTCGCTCGTGGAGACCGGCGTGAGCACCCTGCTCGTCCAGGCCGGCACCGCGGGCGCCGTCCTCGCCGCCGTGTTCGCCGGGAACGGGACGCCCGGCGCCTGGAGCGTCTTCGCGGTGCTGCTGGTCGCCGTCGAGTGCTTCCGGCCCGTCCGCCAGCTCTCGGAGTACTGGCACGCCGGATACCTGGGCATCACCGCCGTCGACGGGCTGGAGGAACTGCTGACCGCCCGCCCGTCCGTGGCCGACACCGGTACCCGCACGGCCCTGCCCGGCCCGCCCGCCGTGGAGTTCGACCGCGTCACCTTCACCTATCCGGGCGCGGACGCGCCCGCCGTCCGGGAGGTGTCGCTGCGCGTCGGCGCCGGGGAGACCGTGGCGCTCATCGGCCCGTCCGGCGCGGGCAAGAGCACCCTGGCCGCCCTCCTGCAACGCCACCACGATCCCGACTCCGGCCGCGTCACCGTCGGCGGCGCCGACCTGCGCGATCTCACCCTGGACGCGCTGCGCCGCAGCATCGCCGTCGTCGCCCAGGACACCTACCTGTTCCACGGCACCGTCGCCGACAACCTGCGGCTCGCCCGCGCCGACGCCACCGACCCCGAACTGGAGGCCGCCGCCCGCGCCGCCGGGGCGCACGACCTCATCACCGCCCTGCCCGACGGGTACGCCACCGTCCTCGGCGAACGCGGCGCCACCCTGTCGGGCGGACAGCGGCAGCGCCTCGCCCTGGCCCGCGCGCTGCTCGCCGACGCGCCGGTCCTGCTGCTCGACGAGGCCACCTCGCACCTGGACGTCCAGGGAGAGGAGGCGCTGGCGCGGATCCGGACCGGCCGCACCTGCCTGCTGATCGCCCACCGCCTGTCGACCGTCCGCGACGCCGACCGCATCGTGGTGCTCGCCGACGGCGCGGTCGCCGAGACCGGCGACCACGGCGCCCTCACCGCGGCGCGCGGCTCCTACCACCGGCTGCTCACCCTCCAGGAGACCTCATGACCGCCTCCCCGATGTGGTGGCTGGCCCGCTCGGTCGGCGCGCACCGGCGGGCGTTCGCCGCGACCCTGCTGTCCCATCTGCTCGGCCAGCTCGCGACCCTGGGCATCGCCGTCACCTCGGCGTGGCTGGTCGGCCGCGCCGTCGCAGGCGGGACGACGCCCGCCGGGACCGTGGCCGGAGTGCTCGCCGCCCTCGTGCTCGTCGCGACGCTGGCCACCTGGTGGGAGATGTACGTCGCCCACGACCTGGCCTACCTGGTGCTCGCGCGGCTGCGCGGGCGGGTCTACGACGCCCTCGCCCGCATCACGCCCGCGCGGCACCGGGGCAGGCGCAGCGGCGACCTGTCGGCCGCCGTGCTGTCCGACGTCGAGACGCTGGAATGGTTGTTCGCGCACACCCTCGCGCAGTCGCTGACCGCCGCGGCGGTCCTGACCCTCGGCGCCGTCCTGACGGCGCTGCTGGACCCCGCGCTGCTGCTGGTCTCGCTGCCGGTCGCGCTGTGCGTCCTGGCCTCGCCGCTGTTGCTCCGCCGGATGTCGCGGCGCCACGGCGACCGGCTGCGCGCCGCCACCGCCGGGCTCACCTCCGACGTCGTGGACACCGTCCAGGGGATGCGGGAGCTCACCGCGTTCGGCGCGCTGGACCGCCGCCGCGAACTGCTGGCGGAACGCGGCCGACGACTCGCCCGCGCCCAGGCCGCCAACGCCGCGCGCGGCGGACTGGAGGCCGCCCTCACCGACCTGCTGGTGGCGCTCGCGGCGGCCGGGACGCTGCTGCTGGTCGCCTCGCTCGTCCGCGCCGGGCGGCTGGACCTCGCGCACGGCCCGGTCGCGATGGTCCTGGCGGCCGGCGCCCTCGGCCCCGCCACCCAGGTCGCACTGCTGCTCAAGGAGTACGGGACGCTGCGCGCCGCCGCCGGACGCGTCCACGGCCTGGTCACCGCGCCCGCCCACGTCACGCCGCCCGCAGAGCCGCGACCGGTGCCCCCGGCGCCCGCGGTGGTGTTCGACGACGTCCGTTTCCGCTACGACCCGGACGGCCCCGACGTCCTGCGCGGCGTCTCCTTCACCGTCCCGCACGGCGCCACCGTCGCCCTCGTCGGGCCGTCCGGCGCGGGCAAGACCACCTGCGTGTCGCTGCTGCTGCGCTACTGGGACCCCGACGCCGGGCGCGTCCTGGTCGGCGGCGTGCCCGTCGACCGCATCGCCGACCTGCCCGCGCACGTCACCGTCGTGCCCCAGGACGTTCACCTGTTCGCCGGCACGATCGCCGACAACGTCCGGCTCGGCGCTCCGGACGCGGACCCGGCCCCCGCTCTGGCCACCGCCCAGCTCGACCTCGATCCCGGCACGGTCACCGGCGAGCGCGGGGCGATGCTGTCGGGCGGCCAGCGCGCCCGCGTCGCGATCGCCCGCGCCCTGGCCGTCGACGCCCCCGTCCTCGTCCTGGACGAGGCCGTCGCCAACCTGGACCCCGAGAACGAGGCCCGCCTCTCGCAGGCCCTCGCCGCAGCGGCACGGGACCGCGCCACCCTCGTCATCGCCCATCGCCACTCGACCATCCGGCGGGCCGACCACATCGTGCTGCTGGAGGACGGCCGCGTCACCGCCCAGGGCACCTACGCCGAACTCACCGCCGATCCGCAGGGGCGTCTGGCGTCCCTGCTGCAGTTGAGCGGCACCCACGACTGACGCACAGCGCGTCCGGCCCGACCGCCTGCCCCCGCGCAAGCACATGCTCTACCGAGGGGAGCGCTGACCCGCTCCACCACCGGGTGCCGCGCCTACCGGCGGCGGAACGTCACCGGTCAACGGAGCGGGAACCGGACGCCTTCGCTCCGGACCCTCGCCTACCATGGTCGGCGTGGCACGGACGAACAGCACGTCGACGCGGACGACCTGGCAGCAGAAGGCCGTCCGCGAACTGCTGGAGAACACCGAAGGGTTCCAGAGCGCCCAGACCCTGTTCACCCGCTTGCGCGAGCAGGGGTCGACCATCGGCCTGGCCACCGTCTACCGCACCCTGCAGTCGCTGGCCGACGCCGGCGCCATCGACGTCACCCAGCTTCCCAACGGCGAGTCGGTGTTCCGCCGCTGCAACCCGGGCCACCACCATCACCTGATCTGCCGCTCCTGCGGCGCCACCGTCGAGGTCGAAGGCCCGCCGGCGGAGCGCTGGGTCGCCAAGGTGAGCACCGAGCACGGCTTCACCGACGTCGACCACACCATCGAGATCGTCGGTCTGTGCCCCCGCTGCACGGGATGAGGCACCGGTCGCGGTGGTGGACCCTCCGGCAGCAGGTACCCTGCCTGGCTGTGAGCGATGACCCGGACCCGAACCTGCCCGACGTCCCCTGGTACCAGGCCGAGGTCGGCCGCAGGCAGAAGGACCAGCGCCGCCAGCTCGACGAGTTGGAGCGGCTCATGGCCACAGACGACGGCCCCGGCCAGAGCGCGCTCATCCGCGCCCGCGCTCTCGCCCGAGCGCGCCGCTCCGAGCGCGACCAGGACTGACGTCCACACGATGTCCTTGGAGGACCACGCCCGCCTGCATCGGCGAGCGGGTGGGTCGCTCAGTCCAGGTCGTCCCAGCTCCATGGTCGGGCCGGTCGGCCGTGGGGTTCGCGGCAATGAGTGCCGCACGTTCCCAAGGAGCCCGTCCGGCTCAGCGGGTTCCCTGAGAAGAGGCCGTTTCCGCTTGCGGTCGGGCGCGGGCTATGCCGGGTCGTCGGTCTGCCAGGGGTAGAGGAACCGGTCGGGCCTCAGGCCCCAGGCGTCGAGCACGGTGACGAGCTCCGCCTCGTCGCCGGCCATCGCCGACCTGACCAGGACGGCTCCGATGTCGTAGTCGAAGCCGTAGACGCGCTCGGCCTCGTACTCCCAATGGCTCAGGCGGAACCTCCGGTCGCGATCAGCCCGTGTCCAGCCCTGCCGCCGGGCGGCGGCGTCGGCCGAGGTGGTGATCGGGGCGATGGTGACGAACGCGCGCCGCCCGGGACCGGTCGCGAAGACTTCGGTGACCAGTCGCCGGCCGAGCCGCAACGCGTTCAGCTTGTCGGTAGGCCACCGGCGCGCGCCGTCGGCCGAATGACTGGGCGTGTCCATGGGGGCGTCTCCGTCCGTCGCCCGATGAACGTGCCGCCGGCTTCACCCGGCACCCGTTGACGAGCGTCCGCACGATCATAGGGATCGGGCGGAATCCTGTGCACGGGCGGACGGCGTGATCTTCGGACGGCCGGCCCGAAGCCTCTCGTGAGTAGGCTGCCGTGGGATGCTGATCCGCTGTCCGGCGGCCCGCGTCTCGCCCGGCGACACGTTGAGAGAAGAGGCAATGCCAGGGAATTCGCTCTCCTCCGCCTGGGTGACGTCCTCAGGCGGTCCCCTGATCGCCGTCCCCGAGACGGCGCTCCCCGACTGGGGCGGCGTCACCGACGACGACGGCCCGGTGGAGACGTGGGGAGACTACGGGCGGGCGTGCGCGGTCGAGGGGTACATCGGCCTCGTGGACGTCGGCGGGCACCAGGCGCTGGTCCTCGGTGACGAGCCCGCCCCCACGACCTATCTGGCCGACCACGGTCTTTTCGCCCGAATCGCAGCGGCCGAGTCCGAGGCCGGCTTCCTCGCCGCGGTGGACCGGACCGTACGGGGCCACGTCGAGTGGGAGGACGACCAGACCCTCACCTGGGACGTGCGCGAACCCGTCGTGCTCTTCGACTCCACCTGGCCGGGCACGGACCTCGAACCCGGCAACCACCTCCGCATCGACTCCATCAAGCCGGGCCGCTACCGGGTCCAAGCCGCCTACATCGAACAGCCGGACAACTGGATGATCCTCACCCGGCTCCTCCCGGCCCGATAGGGCGGCACCCGCTCGCCAGCCCGTGCGGCGACCGCGCCCAGCGGCGCGAGGCGCGGTGCAGCAGGCCGGGGATCCCGGTCAGTGGGCGAAGCAGCCCGCGTCGTGGGCCGTCGCCCAGCACCCGTGCGGGCAGTTGGGCGCCCACGCCTGCTGGCAGTGGCCGTGGGCGTCGCAGACCGGCAGGTCGGCGTGGCAGGTGTCGCCCGCCATCGACACGCTGCCCATCGTCGCGGGCAGCAGCGTGTCCGGTGTGTTCTCGGATTCGATCGCCGAAGAGCAGTAGAAGTGCCCGCTCTGGCAACTGCACAGGCCGGCGCAGTGCTTGCCGCAGCAGGTGCCGGGCGCTTCCGTCTCGTCCTGCTGGAGCCGGACGGCCCCGGCCGTCGACCGGGCCGTGCCGCTGCTGCGGCTCCTGTACTGGCGGCGGCTCCTGTAGAGCGACTCGCTCGCCGTGAACCCGGGCATGCCCATCTCTTGTCTCCTTTACGAGGTTCCGAAGCGGTCGTAGTACGTGGACAGCCTGCTCACCAGGAACGGGAACTCGTCCGTGACGTCCACCGAGGCGGCCGCCTTCTCGGTGTAGCCCGCCCGGCGGCTGGTGTAGGAGAAGATGCAGTCCACGACCCTGCGCGCGCCGCCGAACTCCGAACTCCGCACCTCGACGCCCGTGAGCGAGAAGTCCGCGGCGAACATCTCGGAGGTCTTCCGGTAGATCTCCGGGTAGCGCATCGCCAGGTAGTTCAGCGCGCGGTGGCCGTCGTCGGCGCCCGCGTTGTCGGCCACCTGGAGGATCAGGTCGAGCACCTGCGCCGCCGCGGCGTCGAACTGCTCGTCGGTCATGGAGTCCGACCTCGGGATCGCCGTGATGAGGGAGGCGCGGTCGAAGGAGTAGATCTGGTCGAAGGCGACCATGGGGACCGTCAGCCCGTTGCACAGGTCGGGCGGGGCGAGGCGGCCCCTCGTACCGATCACGACGTCGAGGTCGAGCGGGCTCGGGTCGGGCCGGATGGTGTCCACCAGCAGGGCGAGGTCGCCGGGGTCCCGTGGATGCAGCAGGTAGGTCTCGATCTCGCGGACCGTCAGCACCCAGCACATCAGCCTGGCGAGGTACCTGTTGGCGGGGTCCGACAGGACGGCGTGGAGCACCTGGGGATCGGTCCGCCCCGCGGTCTCGGTACGTCCTGCGACCTGGGCGAACTCCTTCTCGACCGAGAGCAGGGGGAAACGCGCCTCGATCCTGCCGATCGCGTAAACGTACGAGGGCGGCGCCGGGAACGGCGACGCGGTCTCCTGGGGCCGGGGCGGATACCGGACGGCAGGGCCCGGCGCGGGCCGATCGGCGGCCGCGACCGCCTGTCGCACCGGACCGTCCGAGTGCGGCGGCGCCTCGCGGGCGGAGGTGGGCGGGTCCTGGTCGTCGTGGTTCATCCCGGCCTCTCCCGTGCTCGCTACCTGTTCCGAGAAGTGATGACGATGCGGCGGTCGAGGGCGGCCGCGCGCCGTTCGCACCCGCCGCACGGCCGTATCCCGGCACGGGCCGTCGCGTACTTGATCGCCGTACCGAGGCCGATCTCCTCCTCGCGGACGAACCCGGGGAGCCGGACCCGGTAGGGCTTGCGGCCGTCGCCGCTCGGTTTCTCAGACATGGGCGCCTTCCCTTTCCAACGTCTCGTACGCCGACCATGCGTCCAGCAGCGGCGGGACCACCCCGCCGCGCCGGCCCCGGCCGCGCACCGCCGAGGCGATCTCGCTCGCCGACGCGCTCGGGAACTCCGACCACAGCAGGGCGACCGTCCCGGTCACGAAGGGCGCGGCGACGCTCGTGCCGCTCAGGAGCGTCGATCCGCCGCCCGGCCGGAGGCTGACGACGCGCTCCCCCGGAGCGCTCAGCCCGCGCTGGCCTATCGACCGGCCGTAGTTGGACCGCCCGGCGGGACGCCCGTCCGCATCGCAGGCGACGACCGGGATCACCCACGGATGCCCGGTCAGCGCGGTGCTGCCGATGCTGCGGTCGTTGCCGGCGGCCACGACCACGATCGCGCCGCGCCGTGCGGCCTCGTCCAGCGCTTCGACCAGGCCGCGCTCGTCGCGCGCGTCGGACCGGTAGAGGGCCGCGCTGATGTTGAGCACCCTCGCCCCGGCCGCGACGCAGCTGAGAATCGCGTCGGCGAGCCTCCGCGCCGACGCGCCCGACGGATCTCCGCGGCGTGTCCGGTCGCTGAAGACCGCACGAATAAGAAGCGTGCATTCCGGACATATGGCAGGCGCGCCGACTCCACGCCGGGCCGCCAGCACCCCGGCGTTGAAGGTGCCGTGCTCGCACGCCGGATGAGCGCGCTGGACGCACGTTCCCGTTTCGGCGTCGCCGATCCGCCGGATGCGATCCGCGACGAGATCCGGATGGTCGATGAAGACCGGCCCGTCGATCAATGCGACGATCATTTCGGATTTTCCCGCCGTCCGGTGCATCAGCGCGTCCAGCCGCACCAACCGGAGGGGGTCCACCGGCGATCACCCGCTTCGGCGTCTCGTTCACGCACCGCCCTCAACAGGGCCTCTTCGTCCATATGGTGCCACCCGCAGCAGATGACCACAAGGAGACCGCCGCCTCCGAAACACCGCACAAAAGATCGCGCAACGGTGATTCCGGAACCTCACGATGATCCTTTGACCGGCGCACCGCAGGGCGGGCGTACGGATTCCCGGGCGGCCAATGGAGATTCGGGGGAACGAGCCCGAGGATGTAGATCTTGATTTGCGCGAAGGCACTGCCCATCAGGAGCATCCTGACCAAAAGCGGCCACGCTCGCGAGCATTCTTTTTCCGGCCTTCACTTCACAGAAAAGCCGATGACAGGTCACAAATCGGACGAACCTCCGGTGGCGACGCCGCCATGTCGGACCCGGCGTTCGAGTACGCGGCGGAGAGCGCGTCCAGACCCTGCCGACGCGCGACCGCCGCCTTTCCCATTCAGTCCTGTCCTGCGCCGACGTGGCCCGTACCCGCCAGGTCGAGGGAGGCGAGTTCGGCGCGGGAGGCGACGCCGAGCTTGGGATAGGCCTTGTAGAGGTGGTAGCCGACGGTGCGCGGGCTGAGGAACAGCTGCGCGGCGATGTCCTTGTTGGACAGGCCCTGGGCGGCCAGCCGGGTGATCCGCAGCTCCTGCGGGGTGAGGTCGTCCAGGACGCCCCTGGCGGGCGCGGCCGGGAGGCTGACGCCGCAGGCCTGCAGTTCGGCGCGGGCGCGTCCGGCCCAGGGGTGCGCCCCCAGCCGGGCGAAGGCGTCCACCGCGCTCCGCAGGTGTCCGGCGGCGACGGTGCGGCGACGGTCGCGGCGCAGCCATTCGCCGTAGAGCAGCGCGGTGCGGGCCTGGTCGAACGGCTGGCGCGAGAGCTGCAACGCGGCCATGTAGTGCCGCTCAGGCTGCGCGTCCTCGGCGAGCAGGGCGCGGCAGCGTTCGGCGAGAGCCAGCTGGTGGGGCCGTTTCGACCGGCGCGCCCAGGTGTCGAACCGGGCGAAGGCCGTTGCGGTGCGCGCCGGCTCGCCGCAGCGCACGGCCGCCTCGACCAGGTCGGGGACCGAGCGCATCGCCGAGACGTGGTACCAGCCGGGGCCGGAGGTGAGCGCGTCGAGCGTGCTCATCGCCGCGTCCGCGCGGCCATGGCCGAGGTCCAGCATCGCGCGGGCCCGTTCGAGCCAGGCGACGCCCGGAATGTGCGCGACCGGGACGCTTTGCGCCGCGGCGTCCAGCCGGTGGCAGCGCTCCTGGTCGCCCTCGACGGCGGCCAGCATCGCCAGGAAGCCGCGCAGGACGCCGGTCCAGTGGTGCTGGCCGGTGTCCTCGGCGATGCGCAGTGCGGCGTCCGCGGTGGTCAGCGCGTCGTGGTGCCGCCCGTCGTGGAGGAACTCGGCCTGGGCGAGAAAGTACAGCACGGTGGGCATGGCGCCGATCCGGCCCTGCGCGCGGTATTCGGCGGCGAGCCGTCCGCCGGTCTCCAGGCTCACCTCGTCGGCGCCGACGGTGAGCGGCAGTCCGCAGGCCATCACCACTTCGCGGCTGTCGCCGGACACACCGGTCATGGCCTCGGAGATGTCCTGGTCGCAGACGGGGAGCTCGGCTTCCTCGGCGGCGAGGAGGCCGCCGAGCGTGGTGACGGCCAGGCGGGCGAAGGCGCCGATCGGCTCGTCGGGCGGGATGCTCAGGGCGCGCATCCGCGCCACGATGCCGGCCAGTTCCGCCTCGCCCGCGTACCAGCCGGTCTGGATGCCCTGCGAGAGCATGCGCGCGGCCAGCGCCGTGTCGGTGTCGTGGGCGAGGTCGGCGGCGAGCAGGAGCAACCGGTGCGCCTCGCGGTGCTCGCCGCGCCAGAAGGCGGCGGTGGCCCGCACGTAGGCGAGCCTGGCCCGAAGCGGCGGGTCCGACGCCAGCGGTTCGGCCTCGTGGGCCAGCGCGGCGGCCCGTTCCAGCTCCGCGGCCTCGGTCGCGGACTCGGCGGCCAGGGTGAGGCGGCCGGCGCGGGCGGCGGGTCCGGTGCTGAGCCGGGCGGCGCGCTCGTAGGCGGTGGCGGCGACGGTGTGCGCGCGGGCTCGCCGGGCCGTCCGCTCCAGCTGCTCGGCCACCTGTTCGGACGGGCCGACCGTGGCGGCGGCCAGGTGCCACACCCGCCGGTCGCCGTCCAGCGCCTCGGCCAGCGCCCGGTGGACGGCCAGGCGGCGGCCGATCGCGGCCCGCTGGTAGACCGCCTCGCGGATGAGGGGATGGCGGAAGACCACGGTCCGGTCCTCCACCCGCACCAGTCCGGCGGCCTCTGCGGGGCCCAGGTCGGACACGTCGGAGCCGAGCCCGGCGCCGGCGGCCAGCACCTCGTCCAGGCCGTCGGAAGCCGCGGCGATCAGCAGCAGCGTCCCGGTCGCCTCGGGCAGGCGGTCGACCTGGTCGAGGAAGGCCGACCGCAGGCGCGCGGTCAGCGGCAGCGGCTCGGGCGGGCGCGACCCGTCGCGCAGCGCGGTGGGCAGCTCCAGCAGCGCCAGTGGGTTGCCGTGCGCCTCGGCCAGCACGCGGTAGCGCTGCGCGGAGGTCAGCGGAGCGGACTGGAGCATGGCCGCCGCCGCGGCCGGCGGCAGGCCCTCCAGCGCCAGTTCGGGCAGGCCGAGCGGGGCGGGCTCGCGCGTGGCCATGATCAGGCCGATGCCCTCGGCGTCCAGGCGCCGGGCGGCGAAGGCCAGCGCCTCGACCGAGGAGCGGTCCAGCCAGTGCGCGTCGTCGATGAGGCACAGGACCGGTCGGTCCTCGGCCGCCCGCGCCAGCAGCGACAGCACCGCCAGGCCCACCAGCAGCCGGTCCGCGGTGCCGGTCGCGACCAGGCCGAGCGCCGACTCCAGCGCCCGGGCCTGCGGCGCGGGGAGGTCGGCCGAGCGGTCCAGCACCGGGCGCAGCAGCAGGTGCAGCCCGGCGTAGGGCAGGTCGCTCTCGGACTCCACGCCGAGGCGCCGGATCACCTGCAGACCCTCGGCGTGGTCGGCCGCGTGGTCCAGCAGGGTCGTCTTACCGATACCGGGCTCTCCGCTGACCACCAGGGCGGCGCTGCCTCCTGAACGGACCGTCTCCAGAACGTGGTCGATGACCGAGGTCTCGTTCTCCCGCCCGTAAAGCACAGGACGAAACTACCTAGTCGATGACCTAGACGTGACAGATGCCCCGGTCGCCACCGCGTCCGTACGTTCGTGACATGCACAAACACGACGAACTGGTGGCGGACTACCTGGCCGCCTGGAACCGCACCGACCCGACCGCGCGCCGCACCGCCCTGGCGGAGATCTGGGCCGACGACGGCGTCTACACCGACCCGATGGGGGTCGCCAAGGGGCTGGAGGAGATCGACGCGACCATCGCGGCGGTCCAGGGCCAGTTCCCCGGCCTGGTCTTCACCCTGGCCGGGCCGGTGGACGCCCACCACGACATCGCCCGCTTCACCTGGGAGCTGGGGCCGGCGGGCGGGGAGGCGCTGGTGGTCGGCTTCGACGTGGCGGTCTTCACCCGCGAGGGCCGCATCTCGCGCGTGCACGGCTTCCTCGACAAGATCCCGGGCTGAGGGGGCGGGATGTTCTTCACCGCGTCCGACGGAACCCGCCTGGCCTACGAGGACTACGGGCACGGCCCGGCGATCGTCTTCGTCGCCAGCGCGATGCTCAACGCCGGCATGTGGGAGTACCAGCTCCCCTTCTTCATCGAGCGGGGCTTCCACTGCGTCGCCTTCGACCGGCGCGGCCACGGCCGCTCCGACCGCCCGTCCGACGGCTACGACATCGACACCGGCGCCGACGACCTCGCCGCCCTGGTCGAGCACCTCGACCTGCGGGACGTCGTCCTGGTCGGCCACTCGACGGGCGGCGCGGAGGTCGCGCGCTACCTGGCCCGCCACGGGCAGGAGCGCGTCGGGCGCGTGGTGTTCGTCTCGGCGCCGATGCCGTTCATGAAGCAGACCGACGACAATCCGGGCGGCGTCCCCGAGGCGGCCCTGGAGGCGATGCTCGCCCAGATCCGCGCCGACCGGCCCCGCTGGCTGACGATGCAGGCGCAGGCGTTCTTCGCCACCCACCTGGGCAACGACGTCTCCCCCGCCCGGCTCGACTGGATGATCCGGATGTGCCTGGACACCACGCCCTGGGCGACGCTGCGGATGCAGCACGCCGCCTTCCACACCGACCACCGCGCCACCCTGCCCGAGATCACCGTTCCGGCGCTGGTCGTGCACGGTGACGCCGACTTCTCGATCCCCGTGGAGGTGAGCGGCCGCCGCACCGCCGCCCTCGTTCCGGGCGCGGTCTACAAGGAGTACCCCGCGGCGGGGCACGGCCTGTTCGTCAGCCACGCCGACCGGCTCAACGCCGACGTCCTGGAGTTCATCAAGTCGTGAGCCGCCGCCTCGGAACACCTCCGGGGCGCATGACCCGGCCGGTAATTGATCTTCCATCGCGCCCCTCCGCACGATGGTCGTCCCTCCCACCACAAGGAGCGGCAATGCGCGTACGTCATATCGGAGCCCTGCTGTCGGCGGCGGCGGTCGCCGTCACTGTGGCCGTCCCCGGCTCGGCCCACGCCACCGACCAGCCGGTGATCGAGGGCGAGGTCTCCCCCGCCGCCCGGACGTTCATCGACCGGCAGACCCGGTTCGGCGGGATGCCGACCTACACCGACCCCGCCCGGCCCAACGAGCAGGACCTGGAGAAGCGGGTCGGCGTCTACTCGGAGATGTGGCACGAGAACGCCACCCTGTGGGAGGCCGCCTCCGTTCCCGTCAGGACCCGGGCCGCCATCGAGGGCTCGATCCGCACGTCCCTCAAGCTCGTCCCGTCGCTCACGTTCACCCCGACCCGGATCGGCGTGGGCCGCAACGTGGTCATGTACGGCGCGGACAACCGGGCCACCCTCAACGGGAACCGGGTCCGCTACCCGGCGATCTACCGGGTCGTGGTGGACGACAAGGGCGACGTGGTCCAGGGGCGGCGCTACTACGACCGCTTCACATGGTTCAAGCCGCTCAAGGGCGACCTTGAGGACCTCTTCCAGGGCGTGACGGACAAGAGCCGCGGCACCGCTCCGCCCGCCCAGGGCTCCGCGCGTCCCGGCGACGTCCCCGGTCGCGGCGCGGCCTGGAACCGGCGGGACGCCGCCGCGCTGGTGGACTCCATGGGCAGGGCACCGCTGTCCGGCCCTGGACTGGGCGACCGCAGGCTGTACACCCGGGGCGCCAAGCTGGCCTACCTCCAGCGCCTGTTCGGCAAGCTCGGCGACGCGCCCGACGCCAGGCTCGACGCGGGCGAGACGGTGCGCACCCCCGCGGCCACCTACCAGGAGTGGTACGGAACGGTGCACAGCCAGAAGCGCACGACCTCCTTCGGCCTCATCGAGCGCTTCGGGTACCGCCACGGCAAGGTGACCGACTGGAACCTGACCTTCGACACGCTCCCGCTGATCGCCGATGACACGCAGATCCGCTCGCTCTACCAGATGATCCAGCCGCCGAGCTGACACCGGGTGAAGGCCGGCCGGCACCGGGACCGCAGCAGCGTCCCGGGCCGGCCGGTCCTGCTTCATGCGACGAGATGCGAGCCCGGAACGCCGGCGCTCGTGGCTTTGCTTCCGGACATCCTGCCGACGCCTGGAGTGCCGCGCCTATTTCCGTACGCGGAAGCGGAGCAGCGTGACATCGCCCGACCGGGCGCTGTCGAAGGGCTCCAGCTCGATCCTGCCCAGGCTCGGGGGCGAGAAGCGGACGCCGTCGCCGAGGAGCACCGGCAGGACGTACACCAGCACCTCGTCGACGAGCCCGAGCCGCAGGCACTGGGCGGCCACATCGGCGCCGAGGATCTCCAGGGCCTTGTCGCCCGCGGCGGCGCGCGCCGTGGCGACGGCCTCCTCAAGGTCGCAGGTGAGGAAGGTGACGGCGGGGTCCGGCTCGTCGGGGGGCCGATGGGTGAGGACGAACTGCGCTCCCCCCTCGTAGGCGGGGCCCTCCTTGGACATGCGCTTGGCGACCTCGTAGGTGCCCCGGCCGACGAGCATGGCGCCCGTGGCCGCCATCACCTCCGGGAACGTGTCCGCGGTCACGTAATCGGAGATCCAGTCCATCGCGTGGTCGGGGCCTGCGATGAAGCCGTCCAGCGACATCGCCCTGTTCACGAGCACTCTGCCGGTGCCGGCGTCACTCATGCGGTTTCTCCCTTGATCTTGGAAGGCCGGGGCCGAAGCATAGTCCGGCCAGCGGGGAGGGCGAGGGCTGATGGCCGATGTCGGAGGCGGGCGTTAGGGTCCGCCCTCGTGGAGGCCGCTGATCTCGACTATCGGACCCGGACGCAGTCCGGCTGCGTTCCCCCGTCCTGCTGGCCCGGCACGACCGGATCGCCGAACTGCGCGCTACGCGGCCGCCGACCCCTACGGGCATGGCGCGCGGCGGCTGGCGGAGCTGCTGGAGGAGCGCGGTGACGTGGAGGGCGCGATCGCGGTGTACCGGCGGCCGGGGGGCTCCTCACCGTTCCAGGGCCACGAGACGGTGCGCCTGGCGGAGCTGCTGATCCGGCACGGCCGGGGCCGGGAGGCGACGGAGGTGATGCGCGCGCTCGCGGACTCGCCCGGCGGCGCGGAGACTGGATCGTCGACACGCTGTGCATCCTGTACGCCGACCAGGGCGCGCCCGGGACGGCCTGGCCTACCTCGACGCCCTCAAGGCGCGCCGTGGCGGGGAGGATTGGGAGTCCTTCAGGATGCGGCTTCCGCTGCTGGTCGCGTGCGGGTTGCGCGCGGAGGCCATCGAGCAGGCGCTGGCACACCCTGGAGGAGGCACCTGGTACGCGGCCTGCTCCATCGCCGAACTGCTGGCCGGCGCCGGGCGCACCGAGGACGCCGTCGCCCTCCTGCAACGGCAGGGCGGCGGCAACGCCGTTCTGACCGGATACCTCATCGAACTCGGCCGCATCAAGGAAGCCGTTGGGCTCCTCCAGCAGCCCAGGCCGACCGAACAATGGCGGGGCGAACCCCCCTTCGATGCACCCCCGTTCGGAACTCCACCGATCGCGAAGATGACGAGCACGTATCGCTGTTCCGCGACAAGTGATTTCCGCAGCGAAAGGACGGGCCGCGCGATGCGCCCCCTTCCCCCTTACCGGTCTCCACGGGAAATCGTCTTCTCATAAGCATTGATGGGCGCCTGCTGTGTCCCGTTTCGCGGCCTCTTCTCAGGCCTCGGGGCGGTGTTTCCCTGTTGCCTCCCTGCCCTGGGCCACGGGAAACAGGTTGCCGCCCGGCTCAGCGCGGTCAAGCTGGTGATTGCCGGGACGAACACCCGACGGTGGCGCCGGTAAGCCGAAGAATGGCTCGCCAAAGCAACACGGCGGAAACCGTACGGCCCCTTCGGACCGGAGCGGCACACACGGTGCCCGACGCCGGATACGGCGAATCGAAAAGGGAGATCGCATGACCGAGAAGA
The DNA here is from genome assembly GCA_050936435.1 of Spirillospora sp. CA-253888. GTDB lineage: Bacteria > Actinomycetota > Actinomycetes > Streptosporangiales > Streptosporangiaceae > Spirillospora. The sequence goes on along the minus strand of JBNJMT010000002.1, from coordinate 217,188 downwards.
TGCAGTACGAGGCCCCGTCCCTCACCGACATGGGCGACTTCGGCAGCGTCACGATGGGCAAGCCGGTCTGGGGCTTCGAGCCGACCGGCCTGTGCATCTGGCAGGGCTGCGCGACCAAGTAAGGAATGAGGGTGCCGGTGCCCGCCTGAACGGTGCGGCACCGGGCCGTGACGCACGCCGGTGACCGCACGGAGGCCGGCACGCGGTACGGGAGCCCGCCCCTCAGCGGGGCGGGCGGCTTCACCCGCCTCGTGATGGACCCGCCGGCCTGGGGCTTCGCCTCCTGGTCCCCCAGGTCGGCAGGGACATCGCGGTCTGGGGCGAGGACTCCCGGCCCGCCTTCGTGTCGATCACCGTCCCGTCACCGTGAGGCCGTGCCGGCCGTGAGGCCGGCACGGCCTCACGGCCGGCGCGAACACGACATCTCCTGGGGAACAGATGCAGTTCTTTGTATTGCCGGACAACACGGCCGCGGCGTCCGCCATCGAGGCGTTCACCGGCCGGGACGGCGTGACCGAGCTCCGGCACGCCTCCGGACGGCCGTGGATCGTGGGCCACTGGCCCGACGACGAGCTGGTCTGGGCCTCCGCCGGGACCCGGCGCATCGCCGTGCTCGGACATGCGGCGGTGACCGGCGCCGACCTCGAACGGACCCTCGGCGCCCTGCGCTCGCTCCGGGACCTCGACGACTTCGCCCGCCGGGTGCCCGGCAGCTTCCACCTCATCGCGTCCCTCGACGGCGAGGTGCGCGTCCAGGGCAGCCTGACCACCGTCCGCCAGGTCTTCCACGCCGGTGTCGCCGGAGCAACGCTGGCCGCCGACCGCCCCGACGCGCTGGCGCGGCTCTCGGGCGCGGGGTTGGACGAGGAACTGCTCGCGGGCACGCTGCTGGCCCCGGCTCCGCCCTGGCCTCTCGGCGAGCGGTGCCTGTGGCAAGGGGTGCGGTCGCTGCCCATCGGCACCTACCTCGAATTGGACACGGCCGGGCGGCACCGCACGGTGCGATGGTGGACCCCGCCCGAGCAGGTCCCGCTCGCCGAAGGGGCCGCGCGCGTCCGCACCGCCCTGGCCGACGCCGTGGCGGCGCGCACCCGCGGCCGCACGATGCTGAGCGCCGACCTGTCGGGCGGCATGGACTCCACCAGCCTCTGCTTCCTGGCGGCCGGGCGGGTGGACCGGCTGCTCGCGCTGCGGCAGCCGCCCAGCGCGCCCGGCGACGAGGACGGCGTCTGGGCCGACCGGGCGGCCGCCCGGCTGCCCGGCGTGGACTACCTGGTCCTGCGCGCCGGAGATCCGCCCAGCGGGTTCGCCGACCTGCTGGAGCCCGATCCCGACCTCGAAGCGCCCTTCGCGCTGATCCGTTCGCGGGCCCTGTTCACCGACCAGGCGCGCCGGCTGGCGGCGGCCGGTTCGACGGTGCACCTCACCGGCTACGGGGGCGACGAGCTCTTCCTGACCGACGCGTTGTACCTGCACGCGCTGGCCCGGCGCCGCCCGTTGCGGGCCCTGCGGTCGCTACGGGCCCACCGGGCGCTGTTCCGGTGGCCGCTCGGGCCGCCGCTGCGGGGCCTGCTGGACCGCGAACCGTTCGGCGCCTGGCTGGGCGGGCACCTCGCCGACTCGCTGGACGCGCCGATCGAGCAGGTGCACGCGTCGCCCACCGGCGGCTGGGGAGGCGCGTACCGGATGCCGGTCTGGGCCACCCCGGACGCGCTGGAGTCGGTGCGCCGGTCGCTGCGCGCGCTGGGCGGCTCCGGGATCGAGCCGCTGTCGCCGGTCCGCGGCCTGCACGCCGCGCTGCAGAGCGTGCGCTGGAGCGGCGAGACGATCCGCAGGACCGACCGGCTGACCTCGCGGCACGGCGTCCGCTTCCAGGCGCCGTTCCTGGACGACCGGGTGCTGGAGGCGGCGCTGTCGATCGACTACGCCGACTGCCTGGACATCTCCCGCTACAAGCCGGGGCTGGTGGAGGCCATGCGGGGCGTGGTCCCCGACGCCAACCTCGGCCGACGGACCAAGACCGAGAGCAGCGCCGCCGTCTACGCCGGGCTGCGCCGCAACCGCCGGGACCTGCTGGAGCTGTGCGGGGACATGCACCTGGCGCGGCTCGGGCTGGTCGACCCGTCGGCCCTGCGCGCGACGCTCACCGGCCTCCCGCCGAACCCGCTGTACCTGATCCCGCTACTGCCCACCCTCGCCTGCGAGGTGTGGCTGCGTTCCCTGGCCGCACGGTCCGGCCGCTCCGTCCCGTATCTCGAAGGAGTCCGCTCATGAAGCTCTCGCCCGGGGTGTCGGCCGCCGACACCGAGGACGGCATGGTCCTGCTGGACGAACGCACCGGCCGGTACTGGACCCTCAACATGACCGGCCGGCTCGTGGTCCGCACGCTGCTGGACGGCGGGACCGCCGCCGACGCGGTCGCCGAGCTGGCCCGCCGCTTCCCGTCGGCCGCCGGCCGGACGCCCCGTGACGTGGACGGCGTGCTGGAGGCCCTGCGCCGGGCGGAGCTGGTGATCCCATGACGATGCCCGTAGCGCTCGAACCCCGTTCGGCGGTCTCCCGCCGCGACCGCGCCCTGGCCCTGCTGGCGGTGGCGGCGGCACGTCCGCTGGCACGGCTGTCGCCCCTCCGGCTGCGGAAGGTCCTGCAACTGGCCCGGCGCGGAGCGCGCCCCGCGTCGGCGGAACGGGCCCTGGCGGCGCGGCGGGCGGTGGTGGCCGTCAGCGTCCGGTGCGCGGGCCAGGGGTGCCTGCAACGGTCGATCGCCACCGCGCTGCTGTGCCGCGCCCGCGGCGCCTGGCCGGTGTGGTGCGCCGGCGTGCGCACCGAGCCGTTCCAGGCGCACGCCTGGGTCGAGGCCGGCGGCGGGCCGGTGGGCGAGGCCGGCGACATCGGCCTCTACCGCACGATCATGACGGTTCCGCCCGTGGACGGGGAGGCGCGACGATGAGCGCCCTGCTGCCGGCCGCGCAGGCCCTGCTGGGCGCGGTGTTCGGCTTCGCCTGCTTCACCAAGCTGCGCGGGCCCGAGTACTTCGGACGGTTCCTCGTCACCGTGGGGAAGCTGACCGGGCTCGACGGCACGCCGCTGAAGGCGACCGTCCTGGCGCTCGCCGTCGCCGAAGGCGTGACCGCCGTCCTGCTGGTCGTCCCCGCGACCGCGAGGGCGGGCTTCATCGCGGCGGGCGGGCTGCTCGTGCTGTTCTGCGCGGCGGTGGTCCGGGCGGTGCGCCGCAAGGTCTTCGCCGAGTGCGGCTGCTTCGGCGCCCGCGAATCGGTCCTGAGCTATCCCCTCCTGGTGCGCAACGGGCTGCTGATGGTGGTCGCCGTCGCGGGCGCGGTCACCGCCCCGGCGGCGGTCGCGGGGCCGGACGCCCTCCCGGCGGCGGCGGTCGGCCTGGTCGCGGCGGCGCTGTTCCTGCGCTACTGCGACACCCTCGTCGCCGCCGCGCTGATGCGGCTGTACCCGCCGGCCGAGGCTCCGGAGCAGCGGTCATGACCGGGCCGTCCGAGCCGATGATCGAGGTGGCCGGGCTGGTCAAGCGCTTCGGCGCCGTGACGGCGCTGGCGGGCGTCGATCTGGCCGCCGGGCCGGGCACGGTGCTGGCCCTGCTGGGCCACAACGGGGCGGGCAAGTCGACGCTGGTCAACGTGCTGGCGACGCTGGTGCGGCCGACCGCCGGGCACGCGCGCGTCGCCGGTCTGGACGTGGTCGGCGAGGCCCGGCGGGTGCGCCGCAGGATCGGGCTGACCGGCCAGTACGCGGCCGTCGACGAGCGCCTGTCGGGCCGGGAGAACCTGACGGTGCTGGCCCGGCTGCTGGGCGCGCCCCGGCCCGCGGCCCGCGCCCGCGCCGCGCAGCTGCTGGAGCTGCTGGGGCTGACCGGCGCCGCCGACCGCGCCGCGCGCACCTACTCGGGCGGGATGCGGCGGCGGCTGGACCTGGCCGCCGGGCTGGTCGGCCGCCCCGAGGTGCTGTTCCTGGACGAGCCGACCACCGGCCTGGACCCGGTCAGCCGCCTGGCGGTGTGGGAGATGGTCCGCGCGCTCGCCGGCGACGGCGTGACGGTCCTGCTGACCACCCAGCACCTGGAGGAGGCCGACCGGCTGGCCGACTCCATCACCGTGCTGGCCGGCGGCCGGGCGGTCGCCTCCGGCACCCCGGCCGCGCTGAAGGCCCGCGTCGGGCACCGCACCGTCACGGTGGGGTTCACCGCCCTGCCCGACCTGCTGGCGGCCGAACGGATCCTGGGCGCGCGCGGCCTGCGCACGTCGGTGGACCGGCCGCGCCGCACCGCGACCGTGGTGGTGCGGGCGGCGCGGGACACGGCGGCGGTCGTGCGGACCCTGGACGAGGCCGCGCTCGAATTCCACGAGCTGACCCTGGCCGAGCCGGGCCTCGACGAGGTCTACCTCGCCCTGACCGGTCACGGGGACGGCCGGTGAACGCGTCGCGGACCGCCGTCCGGGCCGCGCCGGGACCGTACGCCGGCGCCGCGGCGGGCTGGCGGGGCGCCGGGATCCCGGCCCAGATCGGGGTGCTCACCGCCGGCGCGGTCAGGCAGCTGGTGTGCGACCGGCAGTTGCTGGCGGTGAGTCTGCTGGAACCGCTGCTGACCCTGCTGGTGTTCAGCCAGCTGTTCTCCGGGCTGGTGCACGTCCCGGGCTTCCCCCCGGGGGAACGCTATGTCGATTTCCTGCTGCCGGCCCTGCTGGTCGTCACGGCGATACAGGCGGGCCTCCAGGCGGGGAGCGGCCTGCTGGACGACATGCGCGACGGCCTGCTGCCGCGCCTGCGCGCGCTGCCCATCTGGCTCGGCTCGGTACTGATCGCCCGCAGCCTCACCGGCGCGGCGCAGAGCGTGCTGCGCCTGGCGGTGCTGCTGGTGCCCGCCTTCACCTTCATCGGCTACCGCCCGGCGGGCGGCCCGGCCGGGGTGGGCGCGGTGCTGCTCCTGGCGCTGGTGCTGGGCTGGAGCCTGGGATGGGTGTTCCTGGCGCTGGCGTGCTGGCTGGACCGGGCCGAGGTGCTGCAGGCCGGAGCCGGGGTCGTGATGTTCCCGCTGATGTTCGCCTCGTCCGCGCTGGTGCCCGTGCAGGGCATGCCCGGCTGGCTGCGGGCGGTCGCGCGGTTCAACCCGCTGTCGCACGGGATCGAGGCGGCCCGGGACCTGGCGCACGGCCGGCCCGCGGGCGCCGGCGTCCTGGTCACCATCGCGATCGGCCTGGCCGTGGCCGCCGCGATGATGCCCGTCGCGGTCCGGGGCATTCAACGGCCGCGCTGAACCTGTCCGTCCACATCGAAAGGAACACCACCATGCGGAGGAAGACCATGCTGAGGAAGACCACGGCCGCCCTGGCGGCCGCCGCCGCACTCACCGGCGCGGCCGCCGTCCCGGCGCACGCCAGGGACATCCACGAATTGGTCGGCATGTACGCCAACCGGGAGCGCTGCGTCGCGGCGGGGCAGGCCGGGGAGGCGGCGGGCAAGTGGGCGAAGGCGAAGTGGTACTGCTTCTCCATCGACTGGGCCTCTGAGCGGCAGGGCCTGTACATCATCCGCGAGGGCTCCGCCAAGCCCCGCCCGGCCCGCTGACGGAGGGAACACGGGACACGGCACCTCCCGTCCGGGCTTCCACGCGAACTGATTTGACTTAGAGTAGTCAAGTCACTGCGCACCGTTCCCATGGTGCGCCGATCGCGAGGCCACCGGACGCGGAGGTGCCTGCCGTCTTGCCCGAACGGAGTCACGAGGCCCCATCCGACCGACGGCAGGGCGAGGTCTTCGGCGCACGCCTGCGACGGCTGCGCGGCGAGGCCGCGATGTCGCTGTCCGACATGGCCCGCGCGACGCACTACAGCCGCGGCTACCTGAGCAAGGTGGAGAACGGGCACAAGCCGCCGAGCCCCGGGCTCGCCCGCATCTGCGACGAGGTCCTGAAGGCCGACGGCGCGCTGCTGGAGCTGGTCGCCGACGAGCAGGGAGACGAGCAGGGGAACGAGCCGGAGGAGTGCCCGTATCCGGGGCTCGCCGCGTTCGGCTCGGCGGAGGCGCGCTGGTTCTTCGGCCGCGAGCAGGCGACCGCCGCGCTGGTGGACCGGCTGCACCAGCGCTGGCTCGGCACCGGTCCCCTCGTGGTCGTGGGGCCGTCCGGCGCGGGCAAGTCCTCGCTGCTGCACGCGGGGCTGCTGCCGGCGATCGCCCGCGGCGCGCTGCCGGTGCCCGGCTCGCGGTCCTGGCCGGTGCTCTCCCTGACCCCGACCGCCCGCCCGGTCGCCGAACTGGTCGCCGGGCTCGCCCGGACGACGGGCCTGGAGCCCGGGACGGCGGTCCGGGCCCTGGCCGAAGGACCCGACGCGCTGGCCGCCGTGCTCCGCCGGACGGTCCCCGGCACCGGTGTGGTGCCCCGCCAGGGGGCGCCCGGCCTAGTCCTGGTGGTCGACCAGTTCGAAGAGATCTTCACGTTGTGCGAGGACGAGGACGACCGGCGCGCGTTCATCGGCGCCCTGTGCGCGCTCGCGTCGGCCGACGCCGGGCAGGGGGCGGGCAGGTCGCCGATCCTGGTGGTCCTGGGCATCCGGGCCGACTTCTACGGCCACTGCCTGGCCTACCCGGAGCTGGTCGCCGCCCTCGGCGACGGCCAGATCCCGCTAGGCCCCATGAGCCGCGCCGAACTGCACGAGGCCATCGTGGGCCCCGCCCGCGCGGCGGGCCTGGAGCTGGAGGCGGGCCTCGCCGAACTGCTGCTGGGCGAGCTGGGCGCCCAGGACGATCCGGGCCCCCGCCCCGGAGCCGGCGTGCTCCCGCTGCTCGCCCACGCCCTGCTGACGACCTGGCAGCAGCGCCGTGACGGGCGCATGACCGTCACGGCCTACCGCCTCACCGGCGGCATCAGGGAGGGCATCTCCGCCAGCGCCGAACGCGTCTACCTCGGGCTGGACGAGCCCGACCGGGCCGCCGCCCGGCAGGTGCTGCTGAGCCTGGTCCGGGTGGGCGAGGGCGACCAGGACACCCGGCGGCGGGTCGGCCGCGACCGCCTGGCCGCGCGGCTGCCCGACCCCGACGCGGCGGCCCGCGTGCTGGGCGCGTTCGCCGACGCCCGGCTCGTCACCCTGGACGAGGGCTGCGTTGAGATCGCGCACGAGGCGCTGCTGTACGCCTGGCCCCGGCTGCGCGGCTGGATCGACGCCGACCGGGCCGGGCTGCGCGACCGGCAGCGCCTGGTGGAGGCCGCCGAGGCGTGGGAGGCCGGCGGCTACGATCCGGCGCTGCTGTACCGCGGCACACAACTGGCGCTGGCCCTGGACTGGATCAGCGGCCGGCCCGGCGACCCCGGCGCGCTGGAGCGCCGCTTCCTGGACGCCGGCGAGCGGCACGAGCAGGCCGAGGCCGCCGCGCGCCTCCGCCGCACCCGCCGCCTGCGCCGGCTGATCGCGGTGCTGTCGGCGCTGGTCCTGCTCACCGCCGGCGCGACCGGCTTCGCCGTGCGGCAGCGCTCGGTGGCGCTGGCCCAGCGCGACATCACCGCCGCCCAGGTCGCGGTCGACCAGGCCGACCGGTTGCGCCAGGTCGACCCGTCGCTGGCCATGAAGCTGAGCCTGGCCGCCTACCGCCTCGCCCCCGGCCCGCAGACGCGCGGGGCCGTGCTCGCCTCGTCGGGCAGCGTGTTCTCCGCGCGCGTCCCCGGCCACCGGTGGTCGGTGCGGCAGCTGCTGTTCCGGGGGACGACGCTGATGAGCGCGGGCAACGACGGCCTGGCCCTGCTCAACGACGTGCGCACGCCCCGGCGCCCGGTCACCGAGACCGCCGTGCGGGAACCGATGGGGATCGGCGGCATGGCCGTCAGCCCGGACGGCTCGCTGATGGCCACCGGCGGCGAGGACCGGGCGGTGACGGTGCGCTCCCTGCGCGGGCGGCGACCGATCGTCTTCACCGCGCCGCTGGGCGTGGAGGTGAGCGCGCTGGCGTTCGGACCCGACGGCCGGACGTTCAGCGCGGCGACCACCGACGGCGCGATCCGGCTTTGGGACCTGACCGAACCCACTCCCCCGATCGTCCGGATGCCCCAGGACGCGGCCCACGGCGCGCTGGTGAGCAGTCTTGCCTACAGTCCCGACGCGCGCACGCTGGCCAGCGCGGGAGACGACCGCACCGTCAGGCTCTGGGACGTGTCCCGGCCCCGGAGTCCGGCTCTGGCCTCCGTCATCCGGCGGCACCGGGCCCAGGTCCGCGGCGTCGCGTTCGCTCCCGACGGGCGGCTGCTGGCCAGCGCCAGCTACGACCGGACGGTGCACCTGACCGACGTCTCCGACCCTCGGCGCCCCGGGCGCACGCGCGTGCTGACCGGCCACACCGGACTGGTCAACCAGGCCGCGTTCCGGGCCGACGGACGCTTGCTGGCCACCGTCGGAGACGACCAGACCACCCGGCTGTGGGACGTCGCGAGCGGCCGCCGCCTCATGACGCTGCCGCAGCCCAACCCGGTGCGGGCGGTCGCCTTCGACCGGGACGGCTCGACCCTGGCGACCGGCGACGACGAGGGGCGCCTCATGGTGTGGCGCATGCCGCCGCCGGTGCTGCTCGGACCGCCGGGCGGGCTCTGGACGGTGCGCCACGCGCCGGACGGGCGCCTGCTGGCCACCGGAGGGGCCGACGGCACGGCCCGGTTGTGGGACGTGGGCGACCTGTACCGGCCCGCCATGCTCGCCGTCCTGCGGCATCGGGGCGGGGTGCACGAGGTGAGGTTCGGCCCCGGCGGGCGGCTGCTGGTCACCGCCGGGGCCGATCACGCGGCGCGCCTGTGGGACGTCACCGCGCCCCGGCGCCCCCGCCCGCTCGGCGCCGTCCGGCAGGACGACGCCGTCTACACCGCGACCCTCAGCGCCGACGGCCGGCTGCTGGTCACCGGCGGCGAGGACCACAGCGCACGGCTGTGGGACGTCGGCGACCCCCGGCGCCCGGGTCTGCTCTCGATCGTCCGGCACACCGACCGCGTCAACGGGACCGCGCTGAGCCCCGACGGCCGCGTCCTGGCCACGGTGGGCGGCGACTACCAGGCCAGGCTCTGGAACGTGGCCGACCGGCGGCGCCCGGTCCTGCTCGCCACGCTGGCCCACCCCAACCAGGTCAACAAGGTCGCCATCGCCCCGGACGGCCGCACGCTGGCGACCACCGCCGACGACCGCCGGACGCGGCTGTGGGACCTCGCCGACCTGCGGCGGCCGGTCCTGCTCAGCACGCTGGTCGGCCACCGCGAGGCCGCGCGCGGGGTCTCGTTCACCCCGGACGGCCGCACGCTGACGACCACGGGCGACGACCGGACCGCGCAGCTGTGGGACGTCGCCGACCCCCGGCGGCCGGAGAACCTCACGGCCCTGAGCGGCCACGGCGGCGAGGTCGCCGACGTGTCGATCAGCCCCGACGGCCGCACGACGGCGACCGTGGGGATGGACTCGGCGGTGCGCTTCTGGGCCAACGACGCCGACGCGATCGCCCGCAGGATCTGCGAGATGGACGGCCCGGGGCTCACGCGCGAGGAGTGGGCCGACCACTTTCCCGACCAGTCCTTCCGCCGCTCCTGCTGAGCCGGCGCCGCTCGCGCCTTCGTCGTCCACGGCACCGGGACGGGCCGCGGCGCCATCGCGGCCGCCTGCAAGGGCGTCAGCCCTGCCTCGGCTCCAGGCGTCGCGGTCAGAAACCGGCGGCCGCGTAGGCGTCGTAGGCCGCGGGCGGTGCGACGTCGGCGTCGGGGCAGCGCTCGGCCCGCGTGAGGGGCCACTGCGTCAGGTAGCGCACCGGACGCTGCGCGTCGACGCTGGCCCGCCGGATGCCCGCCGCCGCCTGCCGGTCGTTCGCGTACGCCTCACCGATGATCCACGGCTGCCGGTAGCCGATCCGGTCCATCGCGGCGTCGGCGGCCATGAACTGCTCGTACTCGCCGCCGTTGTGCCGCTTGCCGTACAGGTGGACCTCCAGGACCGACGGCGGGGCGTCGCCGTAGATCGCGGGCAGCTCCGCCACCCGGTCGGCGACCACGACCTTCATCGAGAAGCCGACGGTGTCGGTGGCGCCGAACTCCCGCGTGTAGTCGCGCCAGAGGGCGGTGTCGTACTGGCGCAGGACGTGCTCGCGCGGCTCCGGCGCGCCCTCGTTGAGCAGGTCGATCACGTAGGGCAGGCCCGAACGCGCGGCCAGCTCCCGGACCTGGCGGATCACCCCGAGGTTCTCCCCGTACAGGGAGGGGTCGAAGGCGGTCCACTCGCTGGGGGAATTGGCGTTCATGGGGAAGAAACCGATCTCGACGCCGGCGAATCCGGCCGCCTTCATGGCCGCCAGCAGCTCGGTCAGATTGCGGACGTTCCCGTCGCCGAGCCGCCCGCCCGTCGAATCCATCACCGTTCCCGACTCCGGCCCACGGCGATGGAAGATCGGGATGCGCAGCCGCTTCTGCCCGGCCCGCGCCATTGCCGCGAGCTGCTTCCTGATGAGGCCGGGGTCCTTGTCGAAACTGTTGACCACCCCGTAGGGCTCGCGCTCGCAACCGCCGGACCCGCGGTCGATCCGGTAGACGAAGTAGTTGGACCCGCCGACCTGCTCGGCGACGCGCGGCGCCTCGCCGGTACGCGCTTGCGCGTGCGTCTGAGCAGCGGCCAACAGCGCGCCGAGCCCCAGTACGGCCACGCATCGCCTCATCCGCATCACAAGCCCCCGGCTCATTTCCGCGTATCACGACCAAGGGCGGCGGCAGGCCACGGCTCGACTTCCGAAGTGGCGTGAACCTTCCCCAAGGCGCCAAGTTGACGAGCCACACTAGCAGCAATGTCAGCGATTATCTGGCATCAGGTGAGCATGACCCAGTCCGCAATTAACCATATTGCCCAAATTCATCTACTGCCGCACTTCATATCACCGCCAGCATTTCGCCATGACGGTGACATGGCGACTGGTAACGAGTGATTTCAGCGGGTGGCGGCCCAGGCCGCGATCTGGGCGCGGGACATGAAGCCGAGCTTGGTGAGGATGTGCTCGATGTGGGAGTCGGCGGTCCGCTTGGAGATGACGAGCTTCTCGGCGATCTGGCGGTTGGACAGGCCCTGGGCGACCAGCCGGGCGACCTGCTCCTCGCGTTTGGTCAGCGGGCTGCGCCTGGCGGGTGCGTCGGGGACCGCGCGCTCTCCCCTGATCACCCTGATGGCGTCGGCGGCGGACAGGGTGGCGCCCCTGGCCGAGGCTTCGGTGTAGGAGTCCTCGCCCATCGTGGTGACCAGCTTGTCCACGCTGCGCCGGGCGACCGATCCCCACTGCGGTCCCCGCTCGATCTTCATCCGGGCCCACAGCGCGTCGACGGCGCCGAGCAGCAGCGCCGCCTTCTCGGTCTCGCCGAGGTCGGTGAGGCAGAAGGCGTAGAGGTCGAAGGCCAGCGCGACATGGTAGAGGTCGCCGACCGCTTCCTTGGCCTCGATGCAGAGACGCAGATCGGGAACCGCGGCCTCGGGGTTCCCGTCCATCCAGTGCGCGAGCGCCCGTACCCACCTGGCGAAGCCCTCGCCCCAGCGGTCGCCTCGTTCGACGCACACGGGCAGGCCCCGCTCGACACAGGCGAGCGCCTCGCCGATCTCACCGCGGAACGCGTGGGTGGCGGCCCGCAGGGCGATCGTGGCCACGGCGTGCGGTTCGTCGAACCCGCGCTCCTCGAAGAAGGCCAGGGCCTCCCGGTACGCGGCCAGGCCGGCGTCCACCCGGCCGGCCAGCGTCAGCATGGTCCCCCGCGCGTGCCGGACATGGCCGAGCAGGGTCGAGCCGGGCTCGTTCTCGGCTATCGACATCGCTTCGTCGAGGCAGGCCAGCGCATGGTCGTAGTCGCTCCGCATCATCGCCACGCGAGAGAGGGCCTGCAGCCCCCACCCCCGTTCGAGGCACGCCTCGGGGACCAGGCGCAGCGCCCTGTCCAGCCACTCGCCGCCCGTTCCGGTCTCCAGGCCCTCGAACCAGAAGAAGCACAGCGCCGAGATCATCTCCAGGCCGACGCGCTCCTCGCCGGGCGTGGTGAGGCAGTATCCGAAGGCGGCCCGCAGGTCGGGCATGGCCTGGCGGATCAGCTCGAACAGACCGGCCTGCCCGCTCCCCCTCCCGTCCCACCGCTGGACCGCGCGCTCGACGAACGCGCGGAAGGCGTCGCGGTGACGGCGCCGCAGTTCGTCCCGTTCGCCCAGCTCGTCCAGGAGTTCGTCGGCGTACTCGCGGATCGTGTCCAGCATCCGGTAGTGGCCGCTGCGCGGGTCGTAGGTGATGATCGACTTCTCCACGAGCCCGGTGAGGGTGTGCAGGATCTCCTGGCCGTCCGGTCGCCCCCCGCCGCACACCGCCTCGGCCGCCGCCAGGCCGAACGAACCCGGGAACACCGCGAGCCGCGCCCACAGCAGCTTCTCGTCCTCGTCGCACAGGTCGTGGCTCCAGCGCACCGTCGTGAGCAGCGTCTGGTGCCGCCCGCCGCCGATGCGCATCCCGCCCAGCAGGTGGAACCGCCGGTCGAGGCGTTCGATGACCTGGGACAGGCTCATCACCCGCAGCCGCATGGCGGCCAGCTCGATGGCGAGCGGGATGCCGTCCAGCCGTTCGCAGAGCTCGGCCGCCGCGGGCAGGGTCGCCGGCGAGAGTCCGAAGTCGGGCTGCACCGCGCGCACGCGTTCGACGAACAGCTCGACGGCCTCGCCCGTGCTCCTTCCGGTGGTTCCGACCGGCAGCGGTCGCACCTGGTAGGTGTGCTCGCCGGGGACCGTGAGGGGCCGCCGGGAGGTCGCGATGACCTGTAGGCCGGGGACGGCCCGCAGCAGCGCCTCCGCGAGCATCGCGCACGCTTCGACGACGTGCTCGCAGGTGTCGAGGATGAGCAGGACCCGCCGGTCGGCCAGGTGACCGACCAGCAGGTCGACCGGGTCCGAGCCGCTGCGATCGGGGATCTCCAGGGCGGCGACGACCGCCCGGGGGACCTCCTGGACGGTCGACACCGCCGACAGTTCGACGATCCAGCACCCGTCGGCGAAGAGGCGGCGCACCTCCCCGGCCACCTTCAGCGCCAGCCGGGTCTTGCCGACGCCGCCCACCCCGCACAGCGTCACCAGCCGGGCGCGCTCCAGCTCCTGCCGCACCTCGGCCACCTCGCGCCGGCGTCCGACGAAACGGGTCAGCTCGGCGGGCAGGTTGTCGCTCCGGGCAGAGGTCGAAAGGGTGATCCCGGAAGAAGGCACACGAACCTCGCGAGGTCGGAGCGCGGCGCAGTCGGCCAGTGCCGGATTATACCGATCGTCACCTCATGATCGCAGCGTGGAACGGGAGCGGGGCTCAGCGGTGCACGGTGTCACCGGGTTCGCCGAGGGGGCCGTAGCGCCGCGTTGCTGGATCTTCCGTTCGGCCGGTCAGGCGGGTTCGGAGAGTGCGCTGCCAGGACTCGCCCAGCGGCGTGTCCAGCAGGCTCCGCATGGCCGCCCGGTCCTTCTTGTCGCGGTGCATGACCCGGTTGGCCTCCGCGATGGTCGCGTGCGGGTATCGGCGCTCGACGAGGTGGACCGGGCATCCGGCGCTCAGCGTTCCGGGTTCGAGAACGCGCAGGTAGAAGCCCGTGAAGCCGGTCTGCTCGAACCACAGCGGCATCTCCTTGGGGCCGTGCCTGGCGGCGAGGCGGAAGCAGGGGTTGCGCGGCATGCTCACCTCGCAGGTCGCCGAGCCGACGGTGAGGACGTCGCCGATGCACACGCCGTCCTCGGCGAGGCCCTCGGTGGTGAGGTTCTCGCCGAACGCCGGGCGCTCCAGCCGCCGTCCCAGACGGCGTTCGTACTCGGCGTAGTGCTCGGCCGGGAAGACGCACAGGGCCTTGTCGGGGCCGCCGTGCTTGCGGAGGTCGCCCTGCTCGTCTCCCACCAGCCCCAGTGGAGTGGCCGGCACGGGGCCGTCGACCGGTGCCTTGACGAACGCGCTGCGCACCACGGTGCCGCGATAGGGCAGGTCGTCCACCCGTCCCGTGGAGACCGTCAGCACGCGCCCGTGCGCGCCGCTCATCGTCCGCTCCTGAGGTGCGAGTCGAGCATCGGGGCGGCGACGGGCGCGGCCACCATCAGCAGTTCCACGTCCTGGTCGCCGGCGGCCGCGAGGCAGTGGGGCGTGCGGGCGTCGAACTGCGCGGCGTCACCCGTCTCCAGCACCGCCTCGGTATCGCCCAGCGTGAGGCGCAGGCGCCCCGACAGCACGTACAGCCATTCCTGCCCTGCGTGCTCGTACGTCGCACCGGCCGGGCGGTCGGCGGGCACCACCACCCGCATCGCCTCGATCCCGCCGCGCGCGTCCGACGGGCTCAGCAGGCGGTACCGCAGGCCGTTGCCGCGCTGCTCCGCCGCGGCCGCGCCGCGCACCACCGCCTCGCCGGTCGGCGACGGCTCGCCGACCAGATCGGAGACCGAGCAGCCGAACGCCCGCGACAGCGCGAGCAAGGCGCTCAGCGAAGGCTGGCGTTCCCCGGTCTCCAGCCGGCCCAGGTACGCCTTCGACAGTGCCGTCTCGCCCGCGAGCCGTTCCAGCGTCCAGCCGCGCTCTTGGCGGGACCGCCTGATCCTGCCCGGCAAAGCGGCCAGCCCCTCATCCAGAACCTTCGCGTCGCCCATGCGAGGACGATACATGCGTGTCGCCTTCAAGGCGACAAAATTTGCCAGGAAGGCGACACGAAGACGCTGCGCAGGCTCGGGTCGAGTGAGCGTCAGGCGGCCCGTTCCTCCGGCTTCTTGAGCACCTCCACCAGAGCCGAGATGCTGTGCTCGCCGTGGCCCGCCTCGGCGGCCCGCTTCACCAGGTCGTGCAGCGGGGCGAGCCAGGCGGTCTCGACGTTGGCCTCCCGGCCCAGGTCCTCGTCGTGCGCGGCTCCGGCCAGGAAGAGGTTCACCGACGAGGCGGCGTCGCCGTAGTCGCCCCGGTCGATCTCCTCGGCGTAGACCGGCAGCAAGGACTTGATCATGTCCAGCCACTTGCCGGAGAACCGGACCATGGACTCCGCCTCCAGCCCGCGCGCCCGGATGGCGGCGGCCCCCTGGAAGAAGCCGACCAGCGCGGGCAGCAGGGTGGCCCCGACCGCCATCTCGTAGAGAGCGGCGAGGTCGGCCTCGTCTCCGAGGTGGACGGTGTCGCCGCCCAGCACCTTCAACGTCGCCTCGAACTCCTCGAAGACGGCCTTGTCGCCGCTGTAGTACAGCAGGGTGTCCGGCTTCCCCACGGCCGACGGCACGTTCTTGACCGCTCCGGCGAGGAACCGGGCGCCGTGCCCGGCGGCCCAGGCGGCCGTCTCCCGGGCGTCGGCCGGAGAGCCGCTGTTCAGAGTGACGAGAGCCCGGCCGTCCAGCGAGGCCGCGGCCGGTTCCAGGGCCGACCGGGTGTCGCCGAAAGTGGTCAGGACGGTGACGACCAGGGAACTCGCCTTGACCGCGTCCTCGATGGAGGGCGCGTGCTCGGCTCCCTTGGCCACGAGGGGCGCGGCCTTGGCGGCGGTTCTGTTCCACACGGTGGTGGGGTGCCCGGCCTGGAGAAATACCTCGGCCAGCGCCGTGCCCATCGAGCCCAGGCCGATGACGGTCACCGGCGCGCGGTGCTCCTCATGCATGTGCGTACTCCAGCCATAGAAAACCAACGGTGACGCGCGCGCCGCGATCGGTGCGCCGCCCGATCCATGCTGGGTCTTCACACACATTGCATCAAGTACCTACTATTTTGCCGGGTACTGACATAAAGGTGAGTATGGAGCGCCGATGAACACGAAGAAGCGGGCGTTCACCTGCGGGCTCGACGCCGCCATCGCCGTCATGGGGGGCAAGTGGAAGGGGCTGATCCTGTTCGCGCTGCAGGACGGTCCGCTGCGCTTCGGGGAGCTGCGGCGCGCGGTCCCCGGCATCAGCGAGCGGGTGCTGATCCTGCAGCTGCGGGAGATGGAGACCAGCGGCCTGCTGCACCGCGAGGTCTACCACCAGGTGCCGCCGAAGGTGGAGTACTCGCTGACCGAGTTCGGGCACTCCCTCAACGACGCGATGGCGCCGCTCGGTCAGTGGGGCGAGGACAACATCGAGCGCATCGAGGCCATCCCCTGGGACCGGTCCGCCGACCGGCGCGGATGACGCGTCCGTCGCCGTGACGGCAGGGACGGGCGCGTCGTGGTGACGAACGCGCGACGGCCGTCGGGAACGCCGCCCGGAACGCCCCCGTGGCGACCGCGGCGGACAGGACGTCCACAAAGGCGCAGGTGGGAACGTTCCATGTGCGAGGGCGGCCGGATCTGTCCTACCGTTTTCGGCAGCGGGCCCGCACCCATCGTTGGTTCCCCAGAGAGGGGTTCTCCATGACCATCCTCGTGACCGGAGCGACCGGGACCGTGGGCAGGCGCGTGGTCGACCGGCTCGTCGCGGCCGGGCGGCCCGTGCGGGCGCTCACCCGCAGCCCGGAGACCGCCGGGCTGCCCGCCGGCGTCGACGTCGTCAAGGGCGACCTGAACCACCCGGACGACCTGCCGCTCGACGGGGTGCAGGCCGTCTTCCTCGTCGCGGGCCTCTTCGATCCGGAGCGCGCGACCGACCTGGCGCGGGCCTTCGCCGGCCGCGCCGTGGCGGCCGGGGCGACCCGGATCGTGTGCATGTCCGGCAGCGCCGTCACGATCCGGCGGGCCGGGAGCTTCGAGATGCTGCACGCGGTGGAGCAGATCGTCGAGGAGTCCGGGGCGGCCTGGACCCACGTGCGGCCCGGCGAGTTCGCCGTCAACAAGCTCGACGCCTGGGGCGCGTCCATCCGGGCCGAGGGCGTGGTCCGCAACGCCTACCCCGACGGCGTCGGCGTCCCCATCCACGAGGAGGACATCGCCGAGATCGCGGCGATCGCCCTGCTGCAGGAGGGCCACGCGGGCCGGGCGTACGACCTGACCGGGCCGGAGGCGCTGACCCACCGGCAGCAGGCCGAGGCGATCGGCGCCGGGCTCGGCCGTCCGATCGCGTTCGAGGGGCTGACGTTCGGGCAGGCCCGGCGGGCCTACATCGAGGCCGGGCTCCCGATGGAGGTCGCCGAGTACGTCCTGTGCTACCAGGCCGAGTACGCCGAGGAGCCCCCGGCGGTCTCGCCCACCTTCGAGCAGGTCACCGGCAGGAAGGGCCGGACGCTCGCGCAGTGGGCGGCCGACCACGCCGCTGAGCTGGCGCCCGCCGTCTGACGGACGGGCCGACCCGCGTTCTCAGAGCGCGAGTCGGGAACCGGCCGGCGCGCTGCCATGGACATGGCCGGTCGCAGGCGGCACCAACAGGTCGAGCCCGTGGGCACCAAGTGCCGACGGGCTCGGCCTGGCGGGTCAGCCCAGGTCGCCGAAGTCCAGGCGGTCCGTCAGACCGGCGTCAGCGAAGGCGGCCGCCAGGTCGTCGCGGCCCTCGGTGAAGTGGGCCCAGCTGTCGTAGTGGACGGGGACCACCCGGCGGGCGCCGAGGAGCTTCGCGGCCTCGGCCGTCTGGGCGCTGTCGAGGACGATGGTCGCGCCGCCGAAGAGGACGGAGAAGCGGGGAGCCCCCGCGAAGAGGACGGCGGTGTCCACCGGGCCGAAGCGTTCGGCGATCTGCCCGACCAGGTCCAGCGAGGCGTTGTCGCCGCTGACGTAGACCGTGGGCAGCCCCTCCCCGGTCAGGACGAAACCGACGACCTCGCCGGTGATCGGCTCGACCTCCGCGCGGGTCCCGGGGCCGTGGAGGGCGGGCACGCCCGTCACGGTGACCGTGCCGCCGCCGGGGCAGTCGACCTCGATCGCCTCCCAGTCGGCCAGCCCCCTGACCCTGTCGCCCAGAGCGGGCTCCAGTCGCCGCCCGCCGCCGGGGGTGGTGAGCGTGAGCGGGACGTCGGCGAGGAGCGCCCGGCCGGAGGTGTCGAGGTTGTCGGGGTGCTCGTCGTGGGAGAGCAGGACCACGTCGATGCGGCCGAGGCCGTCCGGCCCGGCGGAGGAGGGCGCGGTCTTGGTCAGCTTGCCGCCCGGGACGGGGTAGTCGCCGGGGGCGTCGAAGGTGGGGTCGGTCAGGAAGCGCAGGCCGCCGTACTCGAACAGGGCGGTCGGGCCGCCGAACACGCGGACGGGGAACTGCTCGGCGGTCGGGCCGGCACCGGTCATCACTACACCTCACGGATGGAAAGGGGCTTATCCGTGAACAACGCTAGCAATGTCTCACGGAAGAGCGCAATCTGTACCATGAGACCCATGAGCGAGACCCCGACCTCCGCGCTGCCGCCCGCTCCGGGAGCCGAGCACTACCTCGCCCTCGACTTCGTCAACAGCGCCATCGCGCTGCCCGGCGGGCAGTTCATCGACCTCCTCGGCACCCCCGAGGCGACGAACCGGTGGCTCACCGAACGCGACCTCGCCCCGGCCGACGCCGGGGTGCGGGAGATGTGCGCGACGCAACTGCGCTCGCTGCGCGAGCACCTCAGGTCGCTGTTCGCCGCCCGCGTCGCCGGGGTACCGGCGCTGCCCTCGGCCCTGTCCGCCGTCAACGACGCGCTGAGCAAGGCCCCGACCGCCGCCCTGCTGCACTGGGACGAGAAGAACGGGCCCTACCGCGCGACGCCGTGCCCCACCAACGAGATCCTCGACCGCGCCCTGGCGGCCCTCGCGGCCAACGCGGCCGACCTCCTGACCAGCCCGGACGCCGAGCGCCTCACCGACTGCGGTTCCGCCCCCTGCAACCGCTACCTGCTGCGCCACGGCCGCCGCCACTGGTGCTCCACCCGCTGCGGCGACCGCGCCCGCGCCGCCCGCGCCTACGCCAGGCGCGCCCAGTCCCGGACGGACTGACGGACACGGCAGGCATCCGAGCCACGGCTTCATCACCTGAATGACCGAACAGCACATGCTCGCCCAGCACCAAGACGGGACCGTCACGCCGCTGAGGACCTCGACCAGGAGAAACGGCGCGCACCCCTGCGGTCCAAGGGCGGCGACATCGAATGGGCGTACTGGGATGCCGGCACCGCCCGCCTTCTGCCCCGCCTCGGCTACGACCGCGTCCGCGTCCTGATGGAAAACACCTCGGCCTCAGCCCCCACCGACTCCGCCATTCGGCCGCCACCCACCTCGGTGAGCAGAAGGTCCCGCTCCAGCTCATCATGACCAAGACCCGGCACAAGAACCCGCGCACCGCCATGCGCTACACCCGCCCCGGTAGCGAAGCTGTCGCCGAGATCACCGGCATCCTCGCCCCACCCCGCCGTAGCCACTGATGACCGACGGCAGAGTCCAGCGCGAACACCGTCTGCAAACCTGCGTCCAGAAAGTCAGGCCCGCTCCGGGGGCAAGGTCGCGTTCGAGAGAGACCAAGAACTCGACGGGCTACCGCCGCTTCCTGCGCCAGGTCTCCTGCTGACCTGCGGATGCGCCCAGGGCAGCGGTTGTCGTGCCGATCGGTTGTGGACCTGCCGCATCGCCCTGGTCGCCCCCTTACCCCGCGGCCACACGCATGCTCCGAACCGGAGTGATCTGGATACCTCACTATTTACTCGGCAAATTACGCAGGGTAGCAATATAGACACTTGGAGTTGTCATCTTCTTTCGGGAGGCACGGTGACCGCGTCAACCGGTGACGCCGCGCCTAGCGGGCGCTTCGGCCTCCTTGGCACCGGCCCGCACGGCCCTACCTGCGCCGGTACCCGACCGGCACCGGCAGACCATCTGGGCGAGCCCTTGGCCACCAGTCTTTGGCCCAGGCCCTCTACCCCACGTCCTGGCGCGTCCTGTCGGTCCCAACCCCGCCCGAGCGGGCGCCCGGTGCCGCATGCGGCACCGGGCTCCTGGTCCTGCCGCCTGTACGGAGGTACCCCGTGGCCAACCGCACGCCGCGTCCCGCCGATCCGCATCCCGACCACCACCGCACCGGCTCGGTGATCCCCACCGGCGCGATGGACCGCATCTTCCTGGAGCTCTCCCAGCGCTCACCGCAGCCGTCCTACATGCACGTCGGCGCGGTGATGCTGGTGCAGGCGGCCGCGCCCGACCTGGCCGAACTACGCCGCTGGATCGGTGAGCGGCTGCACCGGGCCCCGGTGCTGGGCTACCGCCTCAGCGGCGATCACCAGCGCTGGGAGCGTGATCCCGGGTTTGCCCCCGAGGCGCACATCGACAGCCGCCGACTGAAGCCGGGCGATGACGTACTGGCCGCCGCCCTCGCGGTGGCCGAGGAGCCATTGCCGCCCGAGCGGCCCCTGTGGCGCCTGGTCATGCTGCACGGGTACAGCCCCGCCCCCGGCGGCGAGCCCGCCCCACGACCATCCGGAGCCGGGGCCGCCGGCACTTCCGGCGATGGTGAGCAGGGTGGTGGGGAGCAGGATGGTGGGGCGGAGTATGCCCTGTGTTATCTCACCCATCACGCCTTCCAAGACGGGATGGCCATCGTGGCCACCCTGGAGGCCCTGTTCGGCGCCCAGTCCCTGCCCGCGCCGACCCCGCGGGAGGGCCGGGCGGCGCTGCGCCCCTGGCGCTGGCCGGCCCCGACCGATCTGGCCCTGCGGTGGCGGCGCACGGCAGCCTGGACGCCTGCTGCCCGCCCCCTCACCGGCCGGCGCCGCCTGCTGTCCTTCCGCCTGGATCAGGCGACGCTGCAGGGCGCCGCGCGCAGTGCCGACCTCACCCGCAACCACCTCTGCCTGGCCGCTCTGACCCAGGCGCTGCGCCAGTGGTCCCCCCAGGACTGGGCCGAGCCGCTCGGCCGCCGCGCCCGCCGGGGGCTGCACGTGGCGATGCCCCTGGACCTGCGGGCGCCCGGCGGCGGCGCGTTGGGCAACCAGATCGGCGTGCTCGGTATGGCCCTGCCCTGTCACCGCGCCGCACCCAGCGAGCAGCTGGAGCAGGTCGTCGCCCAAACCGGCGCCCGCCGGCTGCTGCGGCACCGCGACATGCATCGTGCGTTGCTGCCCCGGCTGCCCTACCGGCTGGCGCGGGCGATGTACCTGCGCTACGCCGATCCCCGCTATGTCGCGATGCCGGTCTCCACCGTCCGGATCCGCGGCACCCTGGACATCGCCGGGCACCCGGTCGGCACCGTGCTCGCCCTGCCCCCACTGGTGCCCGGCCAGCCCATGATGATCGTGCTGCTGGTGTACCACGACCAGGTCAGTCCCTCCCTCATCGTCGACACCGCCATCCCGGACGCCGAGGTGCTGATAGACCTGTGGCAAACGGCCCTGTCCCGCCCCAACCCGGCGATGGGCACCTGACCAGGCCACACTCCTGAAGCGCCCCGGGTCGGCTGGAGGCTTGATTCCCTGAGAGGAGCGAGTCATGGCACGTCAGTCCCCCTATCCCCCTGAGCTGCGCAGACGAGCGGTCCGTATGGTCGCCGAGGTCCGTGCGGACTATCCCAGCGAGTGGTCGGCGATGAAAGCCGCCGCGACCAAGCGGGGTGTCAAGCACGCCGAGACGGTGCGCGGCCGGGTGCGGCAGGACCAGGTCGATGCAGGTGCCCGGCCGGGGACCACGACTGAGAAGTCGGCAGAGTTCAAGCGGCTCAAGCGCGAGAATGCCGAGTTGCGGCGGGCGAACGAGATCCTCAAAGCAGCAGTGGGTTTCTTCATGGCGCTGTGGCGGCGGGCCTGGGCCGACCGGTCGGCCCAGGCCCGATGCACCATTCGGACACGGGATTGCAATACACCGGCTTCCGCTTCACCACGCACCTGATAGACGCCGGAATTGACGCCTCCAACGGCACCGCCGGCGACGCGCTCGACAACGCACTGATGGAGGCGGCGATCGGCCTCTACAAGACCGAGCTGATCAAACCGCGCGGGCCGTTGAAGAACCTGGCCGGCGTCGAACTGGCCACCGCCGAGTACGTGGATTGGTACAGCATCGCCCGCCTACACGGTGAGATCGACCACCTCCCGCCCGACGAATACGAAGCCCTCCACTACTCCCAGGACCACACAGAACTGCAGGTCACAGCCACAACCTAGAGCCTCTACCAAAACCGGGGCGCTTCAGTGAATTAATTTTCACTAGACAAGTGATCTGCCGAAGCAGACCCGCAGCCAGCTTAAGTATGTGGCATGGGGAACAGTACCGAACCTCGCAGCAAACGACCGGGCCCTTCTCGCCGTAGGTGGCCGCACTATGGGGGAGCCTCATCTCGGCATAGGAGGGGTTGGTGCCAACATGCGAGATGGCCTGCCCGAGCCGGTTGCTCTGTTCTTTTGGGTGGCATTGACGTCACCCAGCAATCATCGACAGTTTCCTTCTGGATACTTTCATTGATAGTCGGGAAAATTTATTCTGAGAATAGATGGAGTCTGGAGAAGGGACGAGCCGTGTGCACAGGGGATGAGCAGATCGTCTTGCTGGACGAAGGCGGCAGGGCGGTGGGGATCGCGCCCAAACTGGCCAGCCATCATGACCGCACCCCGCTGCATCTGGCCTTCTCCTGCTACCTCTTTGACCGCGACGGGATGTTCCTGCTCACCCGCCGCGCGCTGACCAAGAAGGCGTTTCCCGGCGTGTGGACCAACAGTTGCTGCGGCCACCCCCTGCCCGGTGAGCCGGTGCGGGAGGCGGTCGAGCGGAGGCTGGCCGCCGAACTCGGGACCAGCGCCGTCACCGCTCAGGTGGTGCTGCCGGCCGTCCGCTACCAGGCCGCCATGGACGGGATCATGGAGAACGAGATCGGACCGGTCTTGCGGGTTCAGGCCAAACTGCCCCTGCGCCCCAATCCCAGCGAGGTCGGGGAGGTGCGCTGGGTGCCGTGGAAGGACTTCGCGACCGGCGTCCTGGACGGCACGCAGCCGATCTCCCCCTGGAGCAAGATCACCCTAGGGCTGCTCGCCGAACTGGGACCCGACCCCTGGGACTGGCCAGCCGCTGACCCCGCCGCCCTCCCCCCGGCCCTGCGCGACCGATGACCCGGCCCATCGCCGTCCTGGACATGGACGGCACGCTGCTTGCGGGAACGCTCGGCGTTGACTACCTCAACACCCTGCTGGCGATCGGCCAGGTCGATCCGGAACCGGTCACCGCCGCGATCGCCGCGGTGACCCGCTACCAGAGCGGGCGGACCACCCTGGCGGCCGCGGCCCCGCAGATCTACCGCCACTACGCCGACGCCCTGCGCGGAGTGCCCGTCACCGCCGCCCACGAAGCCGCCCACCAAGTCTGGCAGCAGGCCCGCCCCCTCCTGTTCCCCTTCACCGCCGGCCTCCTCGACCTCCTGACCGTCAACGGCTACCAGACCATCCTCATCTCCGGCAGCCCCCACGAAGTGGTCAGCCACGCCGCGACCGACCTGAACACCGACGCCGCCCAAGGAGTCGTCGCCGACCACGACGGCCAGCACTACACCGGAACACTGACCTGCGTCCCCGGCCTGCCCGGCGGCAAAGCACACGCCTTCAACGAACTCATCCACCGGCTCCGCCCGCAAAGCGGTCCGCCGCACCCGCCCGACCGCCGCACCTGGTTCGCCATCGGTAACTCCTCCTCCGACGCCGAGATCTTCACCCAGGTCGGCCTTCCTCTGGCCTTCGAACCCGACCCCCAACTCGCCCAACTGGCCACCGCACACCAATGGCCCACCGCCAACCGCCACAACCTGCTCCCCACACTGCGAACCCTCCTCAGCGCCCACCCCGGACACTGAGCCTTTTCATCCTTGGCTGACCTCGTGGGCTTCCCCTCGTAGCGTGAGGCAGGGAGTATCTCTCCAAGCGTGGAAAGTGATCTTGGTGGGGAGTGAATGACCGCGGGCGATGGGGGCTCCCCCCGAAATGTGGAGACGCCTGATAGATGGAACGGCACCTGACCTCGCCCTCGAATGTGGGCAGCGGAGGCATCCCGGCCAGCTCCTCGAGGGGTCGCTCCATGGCGAAGTTCTCAAGGGTCAGCCAGTGCTGCCGTGCCGTGCCGTGCCGAGAAGCGCGCGGGAGACGTCGCCGATCTCCGACCGGTCGGTGAGCACCCTCACCGACCGCTTCGTCTCGGCTTCCAGAGTCCCGGGGAAGGGACGGACGTCGGCCATCCGGCGATGCCCTTCGAGAAGCCGCTCCTGCTTCGCGATGAGCTTGCGAGAGATCGCTGCGAGGCTGCTCTGCAGAGCCAATTCGGGCGGGATCGCCATGAGCCGTGGTTCGAGGGCCAGTCCGGCCGGTTCGACGTAGGCCATTCCCGATTCGGTAAGGACGTCCACCATCTCCGGTCCGCCGAGAAGCTCGGCCGCCTCACTGTTCTGGCAGCCGCCCCGTACGAGCAACTCCTTGTACGCGCCGAGCACCTCATCCTCAACGAGGTCCTTCAACAGCCTCGTCGCGGTCTCCCCCGCTTCACGACGCACCGCCACCTCCGAACACAGAAGGTAGCGATTCCGAATGTCTGCGTCACCAGATCCTGACGGGCGTTTCACGGTGCGGCCGTACGCGACGAGGTGCACTGAAGGAAGCCGTTGTCGAGAAGGTCTTTCCGCGCCCAGTCGCGGGCGGTGGGATGGACGCGGCGGGCGGGGCGACGGCTCCGCCCACGTCCCGCCCGAGTCGTCTCCGGGAACGAAACCGGGCCCGGTTCCCTGTCCGCGAATGAGTATCGGCGCCGCCCTCAAAAAGATAGCTTTGTTTTTATGAGCTGCTCCGCTCCCGCGGCATCCCGGTGCGCCGGTCTCCCCCGCGCTCTTCGCGGCCGCCGTTCCCCACTTCACGGACATCCCCGTCACCGCAGCTCTGCACAGGTCGCTCCGCCCTACTGGAAGCAGAGGAACCCGTGAGAAGGAACCGGATCCGTCGCAAGCTCACCGCCGCCGTCGCGGCGACATGCGCGGCCATGGCCGCGAACGTCTCCGTCCCGTCCCCCGCGGCGGCGCGGACCACCTACCCGGTGGGCGACGTGGGGACCTCGGTCAGGAACTTCTTCCTCAGCCCGGACGCGGTCCCCGGCGCCAACATCTGGTCCTGCAAGCCGTCCGCCGAGCATCCCCGGCCCGTGGTGATCGTGCACGGCACCACGTCCAACTTCGGCGCGGCCGGCGCCATGATCGCGCCCACCCTCGCCAACGCCGGATACTGCGTCTACGGGTTCAACTACGGCGAGACGTACTCCACGCTCGGCCACCTCTACGGGCTCGGCGACATCGCGCAGTCGGCCCGCACCATGCGCGCGTTCGTGGACAGGGTGCTGGCCGCCACCGGGGCCGCCGAGGTCGATGTGATCGGCGGCTCCCAGGGCGGGATGATGCCGAACTACTACATCAAGCGGCTCGGCGGCGCGGCCAAGGTGCGCACGCTGATCGCGCTCGGGCCGACCAACCACGGCACCACGCTGGGCGGCCTGGTCGACCTCGGCCGGTCGCTGGGCGTGCTCGGACTCGTCAACGGCTTCTACCACCTGATCGGGTCGCCCGCGCACGTGCAGCAGCAGGAGGGCTCGGACTTCCAGAAGGAGCTGTTCGCCGACGGGGACACCGTTCCCGGCGTGCGCTACCTGACGATCGCGACCGCGCACGACACCACGGTCACCCCGCTGACGAACTCGTTCCTCCACGGCGGCGACTCCACCAACATCCTGCTGCAGGACCTGTGCCCGGACGACCCGGTGAGCCACGCAGGGATGTCGTTCGACGGCCCGATCATGCAGATCATCAGCAACGCCCTCGGCCCCGACGCGCCGGGGTTCAAGCCGCGGTGCACCGACTACGGTCCGAACGTGTGACCTCAAGGGCGCAGCCTTCCCGGCAGCGCCCGCGCTTCCACGAAGCCGGCCAGCTCCGAAGGGTCAGCCATGCCTACTGGGGTTTTCGTTGGTTCTGTAAGCGGGGGACGCCTGTGCGAGGTGAGCACCACGCCCGCTCTCCCCTGTCGGTCCCGACACCACGGATGCGCGCCCTGCCGGGACAGGACGACTGAGCGCACGGTCGCGAAGCCGGCTTGCGGACGCTGGAGCGGACGGGGCCACTGGTCGCGCGCCTCATCACCGTCACGCCGGCACCGACCTCGATAGGGCGGATCGAGTCGGCGCGGCGGTTCCCGGCGGGATGGTCAGGCGGTGGGGGCGCCGGACACGCGGCGCTCGCCGCCGTTGCGCTCCTGCCAGAACCGGTAGACCTCCACGGCGCCCTCGCGCGGCTCGTACCGCATGGGCAGCCTGCGCTCGTCCCAGTCCTTGGAGAACTCCTCGTAGAAGGTGTTCAGCTCGAAGTACTTGCGGTCGTCGACGTAGTGGGGCTCGTAGGCGTCCCGCGTGGTGAGGAAGACGACCTCGTCGGGCGAGCAGTAGTACAGCGAGCCCAGGCACATCGGGCAGGGATGGGCCAGCACGTAGATGGTGGTGCCGGTCAGGTGCTCGGTGCCCAGCTTCGTGCACGCCTCGCGGATGGCGAGGATCTCGGCGTGCGCGGTGGGGTCGGACGTCTGGGCGACCTTGTTGGCGCTCTCGGCCAGGATCTCGCCGTCCTTGACGATGACGGTCGCGAACGGCCGCCCTCCCTCGGCGACGTTCTGCCGGGCGAGGTCGATGGTGCGCTGGACGAAGTCCATGGAAAACCTCCGGGTGGACCGGGGCGGGCCCGCGCGGCCCGCCCCGGTGTCGTGATCGGTTCCGGTCGTGGCCTCAGAAGGGCTTGGTGGGCAGGTACTTGCCGTCCAGGGTGATGACGGCGCGCTCGCCGCCCTCGGGGTCGGCGACCTTCTTGACGTCGAGCTTGAAGTTGATCGCGGAGATGATGCCGTCGCCGAACTGCTCGTGGACCAGGGCCTTCAGCGTGGTGCCGTAGACCTGGAGCATCTCGTAGAAGCGGTAGATCGTCGGGTCGGTGGGGACCCGGTCGGTGATCGAGCCGCGGGTGGGGACGGCCTGGAGCAGCAGCACCGCGTCCTCGTCCAGCTCCAGCAGCTCGGCGACCGCGCGGGCGGCGTCCTCGGGCAGGGCGTGCTGGCCGAGCACGGCGGCGGTGACGAAGGCCACCGACAGCCCGGCGGCGTCGGCGATCTGCTGCCAGCTCAGGTCCTTGCGCATCTTGGCGGCGACGGCCGTGTTGGCGAGGGCCTGGCGGGCGGTGGGGTCGAACTGGGCGTGCAGCATGATGGGTTTCCTTCTTCCGTCGAATTGAGCAGGGTTCAGGCGGCCAGCGCCACTGCGGCGCCGGGGACGGACAGTTCCTCGACGCGGCCGGTGCCGATGTCGAAGACCCAGCCGTGCAGGCGCACCGCGCCGTCGGTCAAGGCGCGGGCCACCGAGGGGTGGGTGGCCAGGTTCGCCAGCTGGGCGTGCACGTTCTGGCGCACGAGCGTCGCCACGTCGCCGGTGTCGGCGGCGCGGGCCACGGAGGCGTCGGCGTGCCGCAGCCAGTCGGCCACCGCAGGCGCGGCGCCCAGGTCGTGGCCTTCGGCCAGGGCCGTCATCGCGCCGCACGCCGAGTGCCCGCACACCACGATGTCGGAGACGCCCAGCACGGCGACGGCGTACTCGACGCTGGCGGCGATCCCGTCGGCGCCGGGCGCGTAGGCGGGGACCAGGTTGCCGGCGGTGCGGACGACGAACAGCTCTCCCGGCTCGCATCCGGTGATCAGCTCGGGGACGACGCGGGCGTCGGAGCAGCCGACGAACAGCGTGTGCGGCGCGTGGTGCGCGGCCAGGTGGGCGAACAGGTCGGCCTTGGCGGGGAAGACCTCCCGCTGGAAACGCGCGACGCCCTCAGCGAGGTCAGGCATGGATCACTCCCTCCGGTCGGTGCCGGTCCGTTCCGGGCCGACGAGATCCATAGTGCATGACCTGCATCTATAGTGTCCAAGAGTTGTTGTCCATGAGATCCATTGGTCTCACCTATAGTGAGGCCATGGCCGCTCTGGAACTGCGTCATCTGCGCTACCTGCTCGCCGTCGCCGAGCACGGCGGCTTCACCTACGCCGCCGAGGAACTGCACATCTCCCAGCCCACGCTGTCCCAGCAGATCAAGCAGATGGAACGCGTCCTGGGCGTGCAGCTGCTGGACCGCACCGGACGGACGGTCCGGCTCACCGACGCCGGCGAGGTCTACGCCGAGCACGCCCGGCGCGCGCTGCGGGACCTGGCCGCCGCCGAACGCGCCGTCCACGACGTGCAGGACCTCTCCCGCGGCCACCTGCGGCTGGGCGTCACCCCCACCTTCACCGCCTACCTGGTCGGCCCGCTCACCGCCGAGCTGCACGAGCGCCATCCCGGGATCAGCCTCGCCCTGGCGGAACTCACCCAGGACGGGATCGAGGCGGCCCTGCTCGCCGACGAGCTCGACCTGGGCCTGTCCTTCGCGGGCGCGCACCCGCCGGGCATCACCGCCGCACCGCTGTTCACCGAGACCCTCGGCCTGGTCACCGGCGCCCACCGCGCCCGCACGCCGGCGGAGCCCCTGCCGGCGCGCTCCCTCCAGGACGAGCACCTGGCCCTGCTCAGCCGCGACTTCGCCACGCGCGGCCACATCGACGCCTACTTCGCCGAGCACGGGGTCGCGCCGCACATCGCGGTCGAGGCCAACTCCATCCTGGCCCTGATCGAGATCGTCCGGCACACCCCGCTGGCCACCGTCCTCCCCGACGCGATCACCCACGACCGGCCCGACCTCGCGCCCGTCCCCCTCGATCCGCCGCTCCCCGCGCGCACCGTCACCCTCCTGCACCGCGAAGGCGCCTACCGCAGCAGTGCCTCCCGCGCCTTCACCGAACTCCTCCACCACCTGGTCCGCACCCGCGGATACGCGGCGCCCCCATGACCTGCTCCGTTCTCCGAAGGCGGCGAAGGGGTGCCCGCCGACGCCGGGGACGGCAGGTCGCCGAACGCCTGGTCATCTCCAAGCGCGACTTCTCTTCCCGCGTCCAGGTCGCAGCCATGATCGGCTCCGCGAAGCCCGGGTGACCACCGCCCGGAGGGTCAGCCGACGGGCAGTCCGAGCTGGTAGAAGGTGAGGTCGTAGCGGTCGCCCGCGGCGGTCGTGGCGTCGGTGCCCTCGCCACCGATGGTCAGGAATTCCGTCGGCGTCGTCCCGCCTGAAGCCCGGCAGGCCGCGACGATCGCGCGGGCCAGGGCGGCGCCGTCGGTCTCGCCCACGCCGCCGCTGGTCACCTCCCACTCGGTGCGGTCGTCGAAGGGGCAGTCGTCGTCGGGGGCACGGGTCCAGCCGAGTGCGGCCGCGTCGACCGAGTTCTGGATGAAGGCGCTGGCCCGCACCTGGTCGCGGCCGACGTCGAGGTGCAGGAACGCTGTGCCGCCGCCGAAGAAGAACGGCGAGAAACGGATGCCCAGCGCGTGCTTTTCGGCCGCGAGCGCGCCGAGCCAGGAGGCCAGGGCCTCTTCAAAGCCCTTCCAGTCCTCGGCCCGGCAGCCGCCCGGCCAGCCGAACCCGGCGAGCGACGGGTCCGTGTTGCGGATGCCGAGGTAGCCGGTGGGTGCGGGGAAGACGCCCCATTCGGTCTTCCAGAACCAGTTCTCCAGCGGCGCGGTCGCCATGAGCGCCAGCTCGGGCCCTTGCCGTCCGGCGCGCAGCTCGACGCTGTGCCCTTCGCCGCCGTGGTAGCGCCACCGCAGGTAGGGACTGCCCCAGGCGGGCCCGACCGCTTCGTAGAACGGGCCGACGTCGCCGTGGCTCCCCAGTATCGCCGCCGGACCGAGCACGCCGACGACCTCCTCGGCGACCCGGCGGAAGTGCGTGGTCTGCGCGAGGACCGAGGAGTCCGCGGCGGTGCCGAGCGGAACGACCAGCCCGACCGTTGACGCCTCGTCCCTTCGCCCGGCCGACACCAACCGGGCGTCGCCTGCGGGCAGGCCGGTGCGGACGCCGGTCCCGTCCAGTTCCCAGCCCCGTCCCTGGAGCAGCGTGCGCACCTCGTCGGCGGCCCAGCCGCCGGGGGACGCGTCCCGCATCCACGTGGCCAGTTCGGCAAGCTGCTGCACCATCAGCCCCTCTCCGGAGAGAACGACGCTACCAAGATGAATGCGGCTTACTGTGGCAAAAGGTCACTCCGGCGCTGAGGTCACCCTCAAGCCGGCCCGCGCCTCCGATCACGAGCCGAAGGCGGCGGTCCGTCTCCGGCGAGCCCCTGCGAAGGGCTGCATTCAGACGCAGGTCGGAGACGTGCTCACCCGTTGAAGACGTAGACATGGCCACCCGAGCGCATGGTGATCGAGACGAGCGGCCCATCCGTCTGGATGCTGCCGATCATCCCCGAGTTGTCGAGCACCTCCCCGTCGACGCCGTGCGAAGAGATCGGGGCGCCCAGCCGCCAGGTTCCGACGATCCCCCAGTTGACCAGCGCCTTGTCGCCGTCCCCGCGAACGTCCACCCGGCCCTGGTGGCTGATCACGGTGACCAGCGCGCCCGGGGCGACGAGCACCCCGGCGCCGATGGTGTCGGCCCCTGCGGGCCGCCCGCCGTCGGCGAAGACCGGGCCGGTGCTGAGCTCCTCCACCTGGACTCCCATGATCCGGCCGGGCGGCCCCGCGACGAGGACGCCGCCGCCGCTGACCGGAGCGGCCACCTGGCCGACGCTGATCCGGGTCAGCCGCGCGCGCAGCGACAACTCCTCGCCCTGCCGCTGCCAGAGCGTGAAAGCCCCCTGGAACGCCTGGAGGTTCTGGCTCCACGGCGGTCGCGAGAGCTTGGTGCGCACGCGCACATCCGCGTCCACGACGTGGAGCCGGTCGACCGTGACCTGACCCGCGCCGGCGAGGAGCTGGACCTGCCCGACGGTGCTGACCTGGGCCAGCCGCAGGTGACCCAGGTCGGCCACGTCCGAGAAGATCGCACGCCGGCCCCGGTCGACGAGGACGGTCAGCCCCTCGATCGTGTTCCCCCGGCTGAGCTGTACGCCGTCGACTCCCCCGACGAACTCCAGGGCCGCTCCGGGCCCTTCACCCACCAGCCGTTGTTCAGGGGCGAGCTGCAAGGTCGCCGCCTGCTTCCGCCGCCCGGAGATCCTGATCGTCTCAGCCACGTCGGTACGCCTCGCATCGCTGTCGCCGACTTCTCCAGGTTCTCCTTCCTGCGCGCCCGGGGCGACCGCTACGGCCGCTCCCGGTCAGGCATCCGCCGGCCCTAGTTCGCCTCTACTTCCTCCACGTGCAACTCGATCGCACGCCCGTCGGGGTCTTGGACGATGTGGCGGCCGACGGGGTAGGCGGCCGTGGGCTTGAGCGAGAATCCCAGCCGCAGGCGGCCCGTGGGCTCCCCGGAACGTGCGGGGTACAACTCGAAGACGTGGCCGCCGTCCAGGACGGCCGCGTAGTGCTCCGGTCCGGAACCGTGCTTCTCCGGCAGGAGGGGGAGCCCGAGCTTCTGGTAGAACTCCCGGCACTCTTCCAACCGGGTCGTGTAGATGACGATGAGCGTGGTGTTCATGAGTCCTTTCGAGGCGACGAGAGGCCGGAGGGTCTGCCCTCGACCGACGGGCCGTCGCCGAGGCTCTCGGGCACGGTGGCCCCTGCGCGCCTACTCCCGTGGCTTCCCGATCCGGACGGCGAGAGCGCGGTCATCTGCCTCCGGCCGTGCATCGCCGGGACACCGCCTTGTGCAGTGTCCCGCCCGGCGGATCGGTGCTCGATCCGCCGGGCGGGAACCCTGGCCTGGTCAGCGCTCTGGCCGCCTCACTTCCGGGAGGCGTCGATCTCGCCCCGGAAGACCTCGATGAGGCTCGCGTAGCTCTCCCCCACGTGGCCCGCGTCGATGACCCGCTCCGCCAGGGCCTGGATGTGGGCCGGCCATTCGGTGCCGATGCCCGCGGCGTCGCTTTCCTGGACGAGGTACTTCATCGTCGCCAGGTGCGTCTCGACGGTGGCGTCTTCGGCCGGGTAGGCGCCGCGGTCGATCTGCGCCGCGTAGGCGGAGGCGAAGCCCGCCACGGTGGAGACCCACGGGGTCGCGAACGTGGCGAAGGTGGACGCCTCGACCTTGGCGGTGCCCAGGAGCGCGGCGCCTTGGAGGAAGCTGTTCAGCGTGCCCCACATGACGCCCAGCAGGGCGACGTCGTAGAGGGAGGCCAGTCCCGGGTCGGTGCCGAAGAAGGTGGCGTTGCCGAGCCGCCGCAGCGTCTGCCGGTGGGTCTCGAACGCTCTGTCGGAGCCGCTGAACAGCAGGAACGCCTCAGGCCGCCCGATCACCTCGGGGCTGGCCATGATCGCGCCGTCCACGTGGTCCCCGGGCCAGGCGGCGGCGCTCCGGCGGGCCTCGTCGGAGGTGCCGGAGGTCAGGTTGACCACGGTCCGGCCGACCAGGTCGGCCGCGTGCGGGTCGAGCACGTCGTGTGCGGCCGGGTAGTCGGTCAGGCACACGACGATCAGGGAGCTCGACCGGACGGCGTCGCCGACGGTGGGGGCGAGGACGGCGCCCTGGGCCACCAGGGCGTCCGCCTTGGCGGCCGTGCGGTTCCAGACGGTCGTCGGGTGGCCTCCCTTGAGGAAGGCGGCGGCGAGGGCTTGTCCCATCAGGCCGAGTCCGATGACGGTGACGGGTTGGTCGCTCATGTTCGTTCTTCCTTCGTGACGCCGGTCGGTGGGGGTGTCAGACCGCCGGCCTCTTCATCAGCTCCACCAGGCTGGAGAAGCTGTCGGCCGCGTGCCCTGCGTCCACGCCGCGGCGGAACAGTTCGACGACGGCGGCCGGCAGCGTGGTGTCGACCCCGGCGTCGGCGTTGGTGTGCAGCACGTGCTCGACGCTGGCCAGGCCCATGGCCAGGCGGTCAACGTCGCCGCCGTGGTCACCGGCGTCGATGCGCGCGGCGTAGAAGGTCTGGAAGTTCGGCATCGTGGCCATGGTCTCGGTGGCGTGCGGCAGGACGTCGGCCGCCGTCAGGCCGTTGGCGTCGGCGAGGGCGATGGCCTGCCAGTAGCTGAGCATGGAGGTCCAGAACATGACCATGCCGATCTGGTAGAGCAGCGCGGCCAGTCCGGGGTCCTCGCCCCGGTAGTCGGTGCCGGTCAGCGTCTGCAGGGTGGCCTGGTGGGCCTCGAAGGCCGCGCGCGGACCGCTGTAGAAGGTGGACGATTCGGGCTTGCCGATGCCCGAGGGCGGCACGGTGACCCCGCCGGAGAGCTGGACGCCGCCGTGCCCGGCGACCCAGTCCGCCCCCGCGCGGGTCTTCTCCGGGGTGTCGGAGCTGAGGTTGACGACGACCCGGCCCTTCAGCGCGTGCGCCGCCGGCTCCAGCACCGCGTACATCGCGTCGTAGTCGGTGAGGCTCAGGATCACCAGCTCGTTGGCGGCCAGCGCCTCCTCGACACCGGCGGCGCGCACGGCCCCGCGCTCGACCAGGGCGTCGGCGCGGGAAGCGGTGCGGTTCCAGACCGTGACCTGGTGGCCCTGGTCGAGGAACGCGCCGGCCATCGCCTGCCCCATCGGGCCGAGACCGATGACGGTCACCGACTGCTTGCTGCTCAAAACGAACCTCCGGGGTGGAAGGGGAAGTGACTCGTGTACCGCACCGCGTGGTGCGCTTCTCGGTTGCGTGATCCACGTTGTCGGGAAGCGCTACGGATGTGCTTCTGATGCGCTACGGAACTCTTGCCACCTGCGCGGATGTGGTGAACGGAGCGTTGGACGCGGATGGAGTCACTTCGCCGGAGGGCAGCCCGTGCCGCGTTTCGTGGGCACCGCAACGGCGGAGTCCCGTGATGCGACCGCTCTGCCGCTTGTCGGTGGCGCGGGCGTCAACACCGTTTGAGGGCCGCGTCCATGACGCGGTCCTCGCGGCGGTCGATCACGAGCCATGCGCCGGTGGCGGGCAGCTTCACGCCATGCCCGGCCAGGCACGCCTGGAGCGCGCTGCCCTTCACGACCGGGACGCGAACACGCTCTCCCGGTGCGAGCAGCGACGCGCAGGACTCGATGCCCGTGCGCATGCGTTCCTCGTTCCCGGCCTCGCGCTCGTCCTCGGGAAGCCGGATGCCCTTGCCCAGCAGGCACCCTCTGAAGGTGTCGGCGGGAGGTGCGCTCACCTGCGACGGCGGCGCGGGCGCCGACGGTGCGACCGGAGGTGGCGCGGATGGCGCCGCGGCCGGGTCGGCGTCGCATCCGGCCAGAAGAGCCGCGGCGAGCCCCAGGACCGCGTAAGCACCAGCGCGCATGCCCGTCACCCGACCACGGTCCTGATTCTGCGGGAAGCGCTGTGGCCGATGGCGGTCATACGATCGGCCGGTGGCGGAATCGGCGGCGCCGCGCCTCGCTTCCGGCGGCCGGCCGTTCCACGTGCGGCCCGGTCCTGGCGGAAGGACCGATCTGTCCGGTCGCGGCGGCCGCCGGGAGCGGCCTCTTCCCGCGTCCCGTCCCCCGTTCTGCCGACACCATGGCCATGAAGCTGACGCGGGCGGGCGTTGCCGCAAGACTTGGAGCATGGCTTCCTCCGCTGGCCGCCCGGCCCGACGAACGGCCTTCCGGTGATCCCCAACGTCCACCGCAGAAAGGGCGGCGGTCCCCTGCTCGGCGCCGCTCGCCCCGACCTGCCCGGCCCCTACGGCCCGCCCGCCTCGGGCGGCGACGAGGCTGACGATGAGTTCGACGAGCTGGAGTCCGAGCAGCCGAGCGAGACCGGCGGGATCCCGCCGCAGTAGGCGCCCGGACGCGGGCCGCCCCCATGCCGCGCCTCCCGTGCGGGAGGCGCCGGACACCGGCCCGTCGCCCGCAAATCCCTTCCCAACGGAAACAAAGCGAAAAAGAGACGGCAAGAATTTGGGTCCGCCGGTGGTGTCTCCAGTGCGCGCGCCGGCCCGTCCGCCAGGCTGGACACGTTCCTGATCGCCGGTATGCGCCGGCCTGAATCCCGTTGTTCAGGCCGGCGCGTTCTGGCGTTCGCGCCTTCGTTCGTCCATTGACGGCGCTGCGTCGTCTCCCGCCCCGTGGTTCTGCCTTCGCATGGCCCTCGCCCCCCACCAGGCCGGATGCGGTGGATCGGTCGGCGTCCGGACCGTGTCCGGACCACCTTTCCTCAAAGAGCAGGAAAGGCTGGTCGACGCCTCCGCTAAATCATGGAGTTTCCCGGCCGTCAGAGTCGGGCGGGGTTTCGTTCACCAGCGTGCGGATACAGACATTATTAGTCTCACGTCACTGCTAAGACATATGCGTTTTCCGCGTGGAGTTGCGACCGGCCCGCGTGTCGGGGACGAACATCCCGGTCGGTGACCGCCGGTGATCCGGCTTCGCGCACACAGTGAGGCGGCGTGAGGCGCCGGCCATCCGCGGGCATCCCACCGACCGTGTCCTCGGGTGAGAAGACGACCGAGACGGCCTGCTGTGGTGCTGACTCGTTCCACGAAGTGAGGAGATAACGGTGCAGACGAAGCTGACGGGCAAGGACCTGATGGACCGTGAGGTCATCGGCAAGGACGGCTCGAAGGTCGGCCAGGTCAGGCAGGTCTACCTCAACGACGACTCGGGCGCCCCCGAGTGGATCACGGTGAACACCGGCTGGTTCGGCATGCACGAGAGCTTCATCCCGCTGGCCGGCGCGCGTGAGTCCGACGGTGCGATCCAGGTCTCCTACGACAAGTCCACCATCAAGGACGCGCCGCGTATCGAGGCCGACCAGCACCTCAACCATGACGAGACCGGCGAGCTGTACCGCTACTACGGGCTGCAGGCTCCGCGCGGCGTCGCTTCCGGCCGTGAGCAGGCCGGGGACGGCCGCAGGCAGGGCCGGACCGACGACCAGGTCGAGCGCGCCAGGATGCGCGAGGCCGAGGCCGGGCGCCAGGAGAAGCGTCCCGTCCAGAGCAAGACCGCGCGCGACGACGTCGCCCGCACCGACGCCGCGCGCGCCGAGGTGACGCGTTCGGAGGAGCGGCTGCGCGTCGGCACCGAGACCCGGGAGAGCGGCCACGTCCGCCTGCGCAAGTGGGTGGACACCGAGCAGGTCAGCACGACCGTGCCGCTGATCCACGAGGAGGTGCGGGTGGAGCGCGAGCCCCTCTCCGGCACCGCCGACCCCAATGTCGAGCTGGGCCCCGACGAGCAGGAGATCACGCTGCACGAGCAGCGCGCGGTCGTCAACAAGGAGACCGTGCCGGTCGAGCGCATCAGGGTCAGCACCGAGGAGGTCGCCGAGGACCAGACCGTCAGCGGCGAGGTGCGCAAGGAGCACATCGAGGTCGTGGACGAGACCGAGGGCGGGCGCCGCACGAGGGGCGCCGACGACAGGCGGGACCCGCGCACCCGAGGCGACGGTCACTGAATCGGCAGGACTCGACGGCTGATGCCGTGACCGCCGTACCGGTCCCCGGAATCGTTTTCCGATTCCGGGGACCGGTCATTATG
Organism: Spirillospora sp. CA-253888; assembly: GCA_050936435.1. Classification (GTDB taxonomy): domain Bacteria; phylum Actinomycetota; class Actinomycetes; order Streptosporangiales; family Streptosporangiaceae; genus Spirillospora. The sequence goes on along the minus strand of JBNJMT010000002.1, from coordinate 180,913 downwards.
CGCGCTCCCCCCGCCGCGTGAGCCTGGGTATCGCCACCGCCGCCCGATCCTGCGGAGAACCGGGCCGTTACGGTTCGGAGCGCGTTGAAGCCGCCTCCATGACGCACTCCTCCTGGAGGTCATGAGGGGCGACCGCCGCCCGCACCAGGTGCTGGTAGGTGGAGCACTGCACGAAGTCCTCCGCGGTGCAGTGCATGAGGTGTTCGATCAGCGCCTTGGAGGCCGCGATCTCCTGGAGCCGACGCTCCAGCCCGGCGTGATGGCGCTGGAGCAGGGCCTGGCGTTCGGCCTGGCCGGAGGCCCCGAGCACCTCCCTGATCTGCTCCAGGCTCATCCCCGCCGCCTTGGCGCGAATGATCGTCAGGACGCGGACGGCATGGTCGCCCGTGTAGCGGCGGCGGCCGTTCACCCTGGTCGCCGGGGTCAGCAGGCCCATGGCCTCCCAGTGGCGCAGCACGTGCGGGGCCAGTCCGAACCGCGCGGCGAGTTCCCCGATCCGCATGGAGTCGCTTGACTTCATGTTGACATTAACTTGCAGAGTTGTCTCCACGTCAAGCGATGAGCCACGTCGGAGGCACAGATGTTCGATGTTGTCGTGGTCGGTGGAGGCCCGGCGGGCATGGCCGCCGCGCTGGCCCTGGGCAGGGTCCACCGTTCGGTGCTGCTGGTCGACGCCGGGGAGGGCCGCAACGCCCCGGCCGATGCGGTGCACAACTTCCTGACCCGTGACGGCACGCCGCCCGCCGAGTTGCGCGAGATCGGCCGCAGGGAACTGGCCGCCTACCGGTCGGTGGAGGTGCGGACGGGAAGCGTCACGAACGCGGGCGGATCGTCCGAAAGCGGTTTCCGCCTGGAACTGTCCAGCGGCGGTGCGGTGGACGCCCGGCGGCTGCTGCTGGCCACCGGGCTGGCCGACGACCTGTCCGGACCGCGCGGAGTGGAGGCGTTGTGGGGCCGTTCGGCGTTCCACTGCCCCTACTGCCACGGCCACGAGTGCGCCGGCAGGCGCGTCGCGGTGCTCGGCGCGGGACCGACCCGGGTGCGACTGGCGTTGCAGTTGAGCCGCATCACCGCCGGCGTCGTGCTGTGCACCGGCGGCGAGCCGCTCGACGCCGCGTCGCACGCGGTGCTGGTCTCGAACGGCGTGGCCGTGCGATGCGAGGCCGTCACCCGGCTGGAGGGGACCGGCGGCCGGCTCGAACAGATCGTGTTCGACGGCGGCCCGCCGCTGGCACGGGACGCGGTCTTCGTGGTCAACGTGCCGCGCCAGCGCTCCGGCCTGGCCGTACGGCTCGGCTGCGCGGTCCTGCCCGACGGGTGCGTCGAGGTGGACGAGCTCGGCCGGACCAGCGTGCCGGGGGTGTCCGCCGCGGGCGACATGGCGCGGCGGGCCAGCATGCCGGTACCGGTCGCCGCGGTGGTCGGCGCCGCGGCGAGCGGCACCGTGGCCGCCTCGGCCCTCGACCAGGACCTGTTGTCGGACGACTTCGGCCTGCCGAACCCGTTCGCGACGGCGAAGGGCTGAGCGTCGTGTCCACAGACCTCGCCCAGGCCGCCCCGGGTCCCTCGGCCAAGAGCGGTAACGTGCCGCTCGCCACGGCCGGGCTCCTGATCGGGATGCTGCTGTCGGTCCTGGACCAGACGGTGGTCGCCATCGCCCTGCCCGACATCGCCGCCGACCTGGGCGGCATGGAGGCGATCGGCTGGACCGTCACCTCCTACGTGCTGGCCTCGACCGCCACCGGGGCGCTGTACGGCCGCATCAGCGACCGGTTCGGCCGGCGCGCCGTCTTCGTCCCCGCGCTCGCCGTCTTCGCCGCCGGTTCCGCGCTGTGCGGTCTCGCGCAGACGATGCCCCAGCTGATCGCCGCGAGAACCCTCCAGGGCGTCGGCGCGGGCGCGCTGTTCGTCCTGCCGATGACCGTGCTGTCGGAGCTCTACCCGCAGCGCCTGCGCAGCAGGGTCCAGGGGTTCACCGGGGGCGTGTTCGCGCTCGCCGGCGTGGGCGGGCCGCTCGTCGGCGGGGCGATCACCGGTGCCTGGGGATGGCGCTGGATCTTCTATGTCAACCTCCCCTCGGCCTGCTCGCCATGCTGCTCACGGCGTTCGCGCTGCGGGTGCCGAGGGCAGGCAGGGGCCAAGGCGTCGACGTGGCCGGGGCGGCGCTGGTCGCGGGCGCGATGGTCGGCCTGCTGCTGGTGTTCGAATGGGGCGGCCGCACCCGCGCATGGGCCTCGGGCGTGATCCTCCTGCTGCTGGGAGCGGTGGCGGTGCTGGCGGCGCTGTTCGTGTGGCGGGAACGGCGCGCGCCCCACCCGCTGGTGCCGCTGCGCCTGTTCACCGATCCGGTGCTCCGCGTCGTCCTGCCCGCCACCGCGCTGCTGGGGGCGTTGCTCGGCGGATCGATCGTCTATCTGCCCACCTTCTTGCAGGCCGCCTACGGCATGGGCGCCGCCCGGGCGGGTCTGGCGCTCAATCCCTACGTTCTGACGTTCATGACGGTCTCCTCGCTCGCCGGAGCCCGGATCGGCGCCCGCGGCCGGTTCAAGCCCTCTCTGGTGGCCGGGGCGGCGGTGGCGGTTCTGGGCTTCGGGCTGCTGATGCAGAACCTCGTGGTCATCGCGCAGAACGCGGTCGCCCCTGCGGACCTCGCGGCCACCACTTCCGCGACGGTGTCCGTACGGGGCCTTGGCCTGTCGCTCGGCGTGGCCGTCTTCGGCAGCCTCCTCAACAGGGAGTTGCAGGGGCGTCCGCCGGGCCCGACGGCGACCGCCGAAGCCATCCCGGACGTGCTGCTCGCGGGCGTGCCGGCCGCCATCGTCCTGGTGGCGCTGATGGCCGCTCTCCCCCGGACGGTCGATCGCCCCGTGCCGAGCTGACGTCCGGCCGGACGGCATCGCCGAGTCGGCTCGTGGCGGCGGGTTGGGCTGCCGGTGAGCCCGAACGTTCCGGGGCTCCCGGGATCGCATGGGAGTCTTGCCCCATGGGTCGATGCCCGGGACGAAGCGCCGCCCCGGCCGATGGGAAGAGGTCTCATGAGCGACGACGTGCTGTCGGTGATCCCGACCGATCCGCAGTGGCAGCCCGATCCGCTCTCCGCCGACCGCGCCGCCGCCCTCGCGACCGAGCTGGCCCCCGAAGCCGCCGACGGTGTGGACGTGGAGGTCGAGGTGACCTGGAACGAGGTCCCCACCTTCGTCGATTGCGGTCAGAACCTGGAGAAGATCGGGTGTCCGCTGTGCCAGGCCCTGATCGACGTCGGGTGGCTGCAGGACCTCATGGAGGCCCATGCTGACGACGGCTTGCCGCTCCTGGTGGTCGCAGTCCCCTGCTGCGGGGGCGAAACGTCGTTGGACGCCCTCGACTACTCCTGGCCGTGCGGGTTCGCCCGGTTCGAGATCGCCATCTGGAACCCGGATCGAGCATGGTTCGACGACGACGAGTTGAACGCCATCGGAGCGGCGCTCGGACATCCCGTACGGCAGATCCGGGCCCACATCTGAACCTCGAAGTCGGTCAGAGCGCGGACGGGGCCGGACCGCGGACGATCGACAAGAAGGCCTCCAGCACCGGGGAGGGGTCGTCCTCGCGGAAGGAGAGCACGAGGGGCGGAAGGTCGACGGCGGGGTCGATGTCGCGGACGCAGATGTCCGGCCGGATCACCTTCCGGATGCCGGCGGGCGCCAGGCCGATGCCGACCCCGCAGGCGACGAGCCCTGAGATGGTGTGGATGTCGCGGGCGTGCACGATGCGGCCGGGCCGGAGCTTGGGCAGGACGGCGGCCGTCGCGGGTTCCTCGTCGGGGGGCGCGGTGATGAGGGCCAGGCCGCGCAGGCGCTCCGCCGCCAGCGGGCTGGTGCCCGCGAGCGGATGCCCCCGGCAGATCAGCGCCACCAGGCGGTCGTGGCCGACGACGATCGAGCGCAGTCGCTCGCTGCCGGGACCCGACGGCGCCCCCCTGGTGACGATCACGTCGAGGGCTCCCTCGGCCATCGCGGCACGGCATCCGGCGGACGACCGCTCCTCCAGCCGCAACCGCACGCGCGGCCGTTGCGCCCCGAACCTGCCGAGCATGTGCGGCAGCAGGTCGATCAGCGCCGACGCCACGAAGCCGAGCCGCAACTCGCCCGACTCCCCGCGCGCGGCCCGCGCCACCTGGCCGCTGATGGCGTCCAGGCCCGTGACGACGACGCGCGCCCTGGCCAGCAGTTCCTCCCCGGCCGCCGTGGGGAAGACCCCGCGGCCGGTGCGCCGGAAGAGCAGCACTCCCAGCTCCCGCTCCAGATCGGCGATCTGCCTGGACAGCGGCGGCTGCGCGATCCCCAGGGCGGCGGCCGCCCGGCCGAAATGACCGTGTTCGGCGAGTGCGAGCGCGTAACGCAGGTGTCGGGCCTCCATACCCGCAAGGTATTGCCTCGGCCCTTGCCAGATCTCATGAACATCACCATCGGTGACTGGCTGTGTACTGGTTCCGTGACGGCCGGAGGCCGGGCAAGGCGGTGTCGCGTACCGGTGCGGACCGGTTCATGTCCGACCCGCCAATGGTGACGAACCAGCCCCTTTGCAACGGCGTCACGCAGGGGTGAGCGATCCGGAGGGGCGAGGGGACCTTCCGGATCGCTCGCCCCCCGCACCGCCGGTCGCAGCGCATGGCCGTTCCGGAACCACAAGGATTCGCATGAGGCACTTCAGCTCGTGGAACCAGTACAACGCAAGATGGGTGGAGCTCAGCGCCGAGGAGATCGATGAGGTCCTGGGCAAGCTCGAACACGCCGGCACCAAGCGCGACGCCCGCCTTTGCCCGCTGGCCCGCCTCCTGGTCAGGCCCGCCCGCCGGGCCGGCCGCTCCAGCGTTCGGTTCTCCTCGCTTTGGGCGATGACCGTGCGCCTTTCGGGCTCGTCTCGGCCGCGGTGAGCGTGCCCGGTCCTGCCTCCCCATGCGTACGCGCCGTCCGCACAGCCTCAGCAGGGTCGGACCGTGCGGCCGTGCCGGGCGACGATCAGTTCGGCACCCGTGCGCACGTACAGGTCCACCGCCTCCGCTCACTCAGCCGGCGTGAGTTCCGCGACGGCCTTGTCCATCTGGCGGTCAGTCCGGTCTCCTGCTCGACCGCTTGCGCGAGAGCGAAAACCAGGTCGATGACCTGCCGGCCCAACGCGCCAGTGCGGCGATAGGGCGCGGTGATTTCGCCGGACTTCGCGGTGCAGTACAGCCGGATGCCGATCTCGTGCTCGATCTCGCCGTCCCGTTCCGGACCACCGTCCTCGGCGTCGAGGTGACCGTGGAGAAGATCGAGTTGCGGTCGGGCAGCGGCATCGTCGCGATCTGCGCCCGGGGAGGGCACCGGCAGGCGATAGGCGTACTGGACCTGCCGTTGCCGTCCCCGCCTCCGGCCGGGTCCGAGTGGATCGAGGCGTTCGGGCGCTGGGCCGAGTGAGGACGGAGCGGGGATGAGCGAGTACCAGTACTACGAGTTCCTGGCCGCCGACCGTCCTCTGGGGGTGACTTCCGCGGCGACCCCCGAAAGCTGATGGAGCTCTACTACGACGCCCATCTGTACGTCGCCAACTGGGGGACCCATCGCCTCATGCTCCGCCTGCCCAGGCCCGCCCTGGCCCTGGGGACCGTCGCAGCCCAGGCGAGCCCGCCCATGACCGCCTCCCGAAGCGATCCACGTGCGATCGGCCAACGCGTCAGGAAGCTGTCGCCCGCGGACAAGGACAGGCTCCTGCTCCAGGTCGCTCAAGGACACGGCGCCCGCGTCCAGATGGAGCTGCTGGGGCATCTCCCCGACACACCCGATGTCGGCGCTGGCCGTCCGCGCCGTACCGTGGCCCAACTGCTGGACACTGCCTCCGACGTCTGCCAGGAACGCCAACGCTAGGCAGGGTTGGACGGTCTGACCATGGTGGGCGGCGATGCCGGTGTCCGGGCTGGTCGAAGCGTCGTTCACCCCGTTGCTGCGCTTGTCGCCGGTTCGACGGCGGCGTCCTAGGGCCGAAGGACGGCGAACATTCCCTGGACGCGGGTGCCGTCCGGCGTGCTCCAAGCGCCGGCGACGTGACCGATCGTTCCCTGCGGGGGAAGGGGCGATCCGTCCAGGGACGGCTCCAGGATCCGGTGCAGGCGAAGGGTCTCGCCTTGCGGAAGGGACAGTTCGGTGCCCTCCTCGTCGTCGGCGGCGGTGGCCGGGGCCGTGGAGGCGATCCCTTCGCCGGTGTAGGAGCGGGTCACCTCTGGATCGGGAGTGTCGCTGGTGTTCTGGTCCTGGGCCTGGACCCGTCCCTCGACCAGGGCCAGCAGTTGGGCGACGACCACCGGATCGTGGCAGCCGTCGTAGGCCCAGCGTCGCCCCAGCACTCCGTGCTCCATGGTCCCGACGAGGGCGTGCTCGGCGCCTTCCAGCGGTGCGCCGCGGTAGGAGAGCGGCGCCAGGTAGGTGGTCGAGCGAGGGTCGGAGACGTCGGTGACCACGATGAACTCGATCCCGACCTCGCCCTGGGGGTCGTCCAGCCGGAAGCCGCCCGCCTTGGTCAGTTCCGGTATTCCGGCGCCGCGGTACCACGGGCGGGTGGGGAGCCAGGAGGTGAGAAGCTCCAGCTTGGTCGGCTTGAGCACGGTGTTGTAGATCTCGGCCATGCCGAAGAGTCTCCTTTGCGTGTAGGACGGCTTGCCCCACTCTCCCATTCGCGTCACTGCGGAAGAGCCGCAGGTCACAATCGGGGACGTCCTCTCGGCGAGGCTCAGAGGTCCCCCGGATCACCGGTCGCGACGAACTCGGCCACCACCTCCCGCAGTCGGTCGAGGTATTCGGCGAGATCGGTGGCGATGGGCGCGAAGTCGCCGTCCCGAGAGGCGACATGGGATCGGTGGACCGCACCGGCGGCGTCGATGGCATACAGGATGCCGCCGCCGTTGCTCGCGAAGACCACGCCGTCGACCCCGTCGGCAACGCGGACGGGGCCTTCTTCGCGGAGCTGGCAGAGCACGGCTCCGGCGGCGTGGACGAAGTGCCCATTACCGATATCGGGGAGCGCCACCTCGCCGATGACCTGGTAGAAGGTCGCCAGAGGGGGCGGAAGTCCCCGCCGTTCGGCCGAGCCGGGGTCCGGGTCCCGGATGCGGTTGTCGCCCGGCGGATAGCCGAAGGTGTCCTCGAAGCGAGCCATCAACGGGCCGAGCATCAGCTCGATCTCCGCGCGCCAAGCCGCCGGTCCCGTGATGTCGATCGGAGAGTCGCTCATGCGGTCGGGTCGCCTTCCCTCCGGTCTGCATCGACCGTTGACCTCGAAGTCTGGCAGGCGACCGGCATGGACGGCCGCCCTTCGGCGCAGAGAGGCGCCGGCCCACCGTCAGGCGCGCGGCCCGAGGAACAGGCCACCGCTCGCGTCGATGACCTGACCGGTGATCCAGCGCGCGGCGTCGGAGGCGAGGAACGCGACCACGTCGGCGACGTCGTCGGCCCCGCCCAGGCGGTCGAGCGCCGTGGATCCGGCGATGTGTTCGGCCAGGCCCGGCGCCTCGAAGACCGCTCCGTTGGTCGCCGTCCGGGTGGCGCCCGGCGCGACCGCGTTCACCGTGATGCCCCGGGCCCCGAGCTCGTTGGCCAAGGTCATGCTCATCGTCTCGACGGCGCCCTTCGTCATGGCGAAGGACGTCTGGGCGGGGTTGGCCATCCGGGTCGCCACGGACGAGATCGTGATGATGCGGCCGCCATCGCGGAGCAGGGGCAACGCTCGCTGGACGATGAAGTACGGCGCTCGCACGTTCACCGCGAAGAGGTGGTCGAACTCCGCCCGCGTCGTGGCCCCGATCGGGCCGCCGGGCGCGGCCGCGGCGTTGTTCACGAGGATGTCGAGCGGCCGCCCGGCCAGGCCGGTCTCGACGCCCGCGAAGAGGGTCTCGGCGTCGCCGTCGACCCCCAGTTCCGCCTTGACGGCGAACGCGGTCCCGCCCGCGCGCTCGATGGCGCCGACCGTCGCCGCCGCGCCGTCCGCGTCAGTGCCGAAGTGCACGACGACCAGCGCGCCGTTCGCCGCCAGCCGGGTCGCGATCGCCTGTCCGATGCCGCGCGAGGCCCCGGTCACCAGGGCTGTTCTGCCGGTGAGACCGCTCATGCCAACCACCTCATATCGTTAGTCACTACCTACCTGGTAGTCACTATCACTGCGGTAGTGTCTATCACATGCCCGACCAGCACTCAACGCTGCGAGCCCAGCGGAGGGCCGAGACGCAGCGCATGATCCAGGCGCACGCGGTACGGCTGTTCACCGAGCGCGGATACGACGCCACGGCGGTGACCGACGTCGCCGAGGCCGCGGGCGTGTCGCCCATGACCGTGTACCGGCACTTCCCCACGAAGGAAGACCTCGTGCTGTTCGACCGGCACGGCCGGGTCGTCGCCGAACGGATCGTCGCGTCGCCGGCCGCGCAGCCCCTGGTCCGCCGCATCGGCAGGGCGCTCATCGACGCGGCCGCGGCGCTGACCGGCGGCGATCCGGCGGACGAGCGGTTCCTGCTGGCCCGCCTCCGGCTCATGATCGTGACACCGGCCCTGCGGGCCAAGCACCTGGACAACCACTACGCCCTGCAGCAGGCGATCGTGGACGCCCTCGGCGACGAGACCGCCGACCCCGACACGGCGTTCCGCGTCCAGGTGACGGCCAGCGCCTGCCTGGCCGCCCTGCACACGGCCCTGGTCCGCTGGGCCGAGGACGACGGGCGGACCGAACTGCCCGCCCTGATCGAACAGGCGCTCATCGCCGCCTTCGGCGACGACATCGCCGACCCGTCCGGCGGCGCCGGCCCCACCGAACGCCGAGGGTGATCGTTCCGCTCACGGACGCGAGCCGGACCGGAGTGCCATGAGGGCGGCGCTGAAGAAATCGGGCTCAACCAAAAGGGGGCGGGCGGACCTGAGTGAACAGGGAGTCGACACCGCTCGCCAGCACGAACGCGACCGCCAAGAGGAAGCTGCGCCTGGCCGCCGCGAAGTGCGCGATGCCCAATGCCGCACCTGTCGGGAGCGCGCAGCGACCCGCCACCATCTCGACGAGCAGCCTGCGCCAGCCATGACACCGGGGCTCCATGCGCTCAGGGCTCCGACCACTTCCAAAGGATCTTGATGCGACCAGGGATCTGACGAGGACCCCGACGCGACCGCGAGGGCCCCCGACCGCCGAACGCGATGCAACAGGACGGCGTCGATCCGGCCGCCCGCCGATCGCTCGACGGGCGGACCGAGTCCAGGCGCTGCGGGAACGCCCCGATACACAGTTCCACCACCTGCCCCAGAGCCGCGCTCGCGCCGGGCGACCTGCCCGCGCCGCTGGATCGTCGGCTTCCGAGCCCCCTGGGCCGAACCCCTTGACGGACCGCATTCAGGGAATATCATCACGATATGGTGATTGATTCCGATTGTGGAATGACATCCTTGGACAGGCTGGCTCCGGCGGCGGCGCTGTTCCACTCCCTGGCCGATCCGGTGCGGCTGTCGATCGTGCAGCGGCTGGCCCGGGGCGAGGCGCGGGTGGTCGACCTGACCCGGGAGCTGGAGCTGGCCCAGTCCACGGTGTCCAAGCATCTGGCCTGCCTGCGCGGCTGCAAGCTGGTGGACTACCGCGCCGAGGGCCGCCAGTCGTTCTACTCCATCGCCGCTCCCGAACTGCTGGACCTGCTGCGCTCGGCCGAGCACCTGCTTTCCGCCACCGACCGCGCCGTCGCGCTCTGCCCGACCTACGGCACCGCCACCGAGGGCGCGTAGGTGGGCGCCTGCGCTCCTGACGCAGAGGCACGGCCGTGACCGTCCTGTCACTGGGTCCGTCGCCGCGACGACGAACGGTGCTGGCTCGGCGAGTACGGCTGCTGGTGGCCGCCACCATCGCCTACAACCTCGTCGAGGCCGCCGTCGCGGTCTCCGCCGGCACGCTGGCCTCCAGCGGGGCGCTGGTGGCGTTCGGCCTGGACTCGGTAATCGAGGTCGCCTCCGCCGCCGCGGTCGCCTGGCAGTTCGCCGCCCGCGCCCCCGACCTGGTCGAACGGCGCGAGAGGCGAACGCTGCAGATCATCTCGGTGTCGTTCTTCGCGCTGGCGGCCTACGTCACCGCCGACTCGGTCCGTGCCCTGGTCGGCGGCGGCGAGGCCGAGCACTCGTCGGTGGGGCTGGTCCTGGCCGCCTCAAGCCTGGCCGTCATGCCGTTCCTGTCGGCCGCGCAGCGCCGCGCCGGTCGGGAACTGGGGTCGGCCAGCGCGGTCGCCGACTCCAAGCAGACCCTGCTCTGCACGTATCTGTCGGGCGTGCTGCTGGTCGGCCTGGCGGTGAACAGCCTGTTCGGCTGGTCCTGGGCCGATCCGATCGCCGCGCTGGTCATCGCCGCCGTCGCGGTCAAGGAAGGACGCCAGGCCTGGCGCGGCGACGCATGCTGCTCTTGATCCCGTCCCTCTCTCCTGCCAATAACTCGGAGGACATCGTGGCGATCGCCGCGCTGGTCATCTACGTCGTCTGGGCCGTGCTGGCGTTCGGGCTGCGCACCTTCGTGCAGTGGCGCCGCACCGGTGACACCGGTTTCCGCGGCGGCGACCTGGCCAAGGGCAGCGTGCAGTGGTGGGCCCGGGTGCTCTTCACCGGCGCACTGCTCATCGGCGCCGCGGGCCCCGTCGCCGCGCTCGTCGGCCTGCCCGCCATCACCGTTCTGGACCACGTCGTCGTCCAGCTGCTCGGCCTCGTGTCGACCATCACCGGAGTGGCGGCCACCTTGGCCGCGCAGACCTCCATGGGCTCCTCCTGGCGGGTCGGGGTGCAGGAGGACGAGCGCACGGACCTGGTCACCGGCGGCGCGTTCGCGCTGGCCCGCAACCCCGTGTTCACCGCGATGATCGTCACCGCGGCGGGGCTGGCCGCGATGGTCCCCAACGTGATCGCGGTGGTCGGCCTGGCGGTGACCGTGGCGGCGATCCAGATGCAGGTGCGTGCCGTCGAAGAGCCCTACCTGCTGCGCGCCCACGGGGCCGCCTACGCCGCCTATGCCGCCCGGGTCGGCCGGTTCCTGCCTCGGATCGGCCGCCTCACCCCGCCCCCGGAAGCACGGCGTTGATCCGCTCGCGGCCGCGCTGCCCGAACACCGGTACGCCAGCGAGTCCGAAGCCGGCTGGGGCGCCTGGGCCCTCTTCCACACCACCGGCTGAGGCAGAAGCGGTTCGGTCTTCGTGACGCGGTCGCGGGCGGTGGTGCCCTAGGCCGTCCACCTCGCGCGGACCTGTGCCAGCCGGGCCCGGTGGTCGGCGATCCAGTCGTCGGGCAGTTCCATGCACAGGTCCACCGTGACCAGGGCGCCCATCAGGTCGCGGACCGACACCACGGTGTAGTGGTCCTCCTCGTCGAGCAGGAGGTGGATCTCGGTGGCACGTTGGTCCTCACGCCATACCGCGCTGCGGCCCGAGGCCAGGACGTCCAGGGTCCGTTCCCAGTCGTCCAGGTCCTCGGGGAAGATCGCCGTTGGTCGGCCGCCGGACACCAGGGTGCTGGTGATCTGCAGGTCACCGGCCAGGATCGGCAGACCATCGTGGGTGGTGCCGTCCTGCCCGGTCACCCGCACCAGCAGGCTGCTGCCCCCGACCGCATAGTCCAGATGGATCAGGTCGATCGGATCATGCTCGGCCATGGACTCGCCTCCGGCGGTCGGTCATCGGGCACCGCATCGCCATGGCCGCCGCGCGCCGGGGCACGTGCCTGCGTCCATGGTCGTATCGCCAAGATCCCAGGCGCCGGCGCGCGGTCACGAAGTCATGGGGCGAAGTACCCGCGCGGAGGACGTCCCGCTGCGCCGATCCGCCTCCCCCGCTTCCGGCCCTGACGGTGATCTGAGACATCTGCGGCAGTGTGCGTTCCCGGTATCGTCCCGAGGATGGACGAGCGTGACCAGCACGGGAGCCGGTTCCTTGACGGCTTCCGGGAGCTGTCCTACGGAAACCCCGATGGGCCGTCCCTGTGCTCGGCGCTGCGCGAGCGAGCGGGCGAGGATGACTCCTTGGTCGTGAGTTATCTGCGGGCGGGGACGGTGCTGGCGGTGTCAGGTTCGGGGATGGCCCGCGATGTGCTGAGCCCGCAGGCCGAGCCCATCGAGCGGTTGGTGCTCCTGACCGATGGTCACTGGCTCTGGCACTCCGGGTTGGACTACTTCGTCGAGCGCTATCACCTGCGCTTGGACGAACGGTTCGTCGAACATGTCCGCGTTCTCCAGGGGGTGCCGCCGGCGGTCGACGAGACCAGGCTGTTCGAACTGGAGCAGGAGCTGCTTTCGATCGAGCGCCGTCCGCAAGAAAGCCGTTCCCTGGCCCGTCCGCGCGGTGATCCGTATGCTGAGTGAATGGATCTTGGACTGGCCGTCCACACCGTTGTCACGGTCTCCGTCGTCGCCCTCGCCGCGATCATCGGGGTCATCGTCGCGATGCGGCAGGAGCAGGGCCTGTACCGTGCCCGGCAGCGCGTGGCGACCGAGGTCGGCGGGATGGAACTGCCCGAGATCCGCCGGCTGCTGGACCAGGGGATGTTGACGCCGACCCGGGACTTCTGGCAGGTCATGGAGGAGGGGCTGGTGGCCTTCCGTCCCCGCGACCGCGCCGAGGAAGTCCAGCGCCAGCAGCTGCTCCAGCAGGTCCGCCTGCACCTGCTCTGACAGGCCCTGGGACTTCATCGAACGCCACGGTCCGCGCTGAACCGGGCCGGTATCCGGCCGCACCGGCTCTCGACGGCCGTGTCACGCCTCGCCGGGGACGGCCTGCTCCAGCATGGCGGCGACCTGGGCGGCGGTCAGGCGCAAAGCCGGATCCTTGCGGAGCATGCCGGCGATCACCTTGGTGAGGTGACCGGCGTGCTTGGGCGGCTCGGGATCGTCAGGGTTTCCGACGACCTGCCGCATGATGTCCCTGGTGCCGCCTCCTCCGTACAGATAGCGGCCCTCGACGGCGTGGTACAGGGTCGCCCCCAGTCCCCACATGTCGGTGGCGGGGGTGCTGGGCGCGCCCTCCCACTGCTCGGGCGCCATGTAGGCCGGGGTGCCGCTGCGCCCTCCCTCACCGGCCAGGAGCGCGATTCCGAAGTCGACGATGGCCACCCGCTTCTCCCCCACCATGATGTTGGCGGGCTTGATGTCGCGGTGGACGATGCCGGCCTGGTGGGCGGCCTCCAGGGCCGACGCGACCTCGGCGCCGATCCGGCCGGCCCGGCCGGGCGTCAGCGGTCCGTGGGCGAGGACGCCCTTGAGGGACAGGCCCCGGAAATGCTCCATGACGATCCACAGCCAGCCGTCGTCGGACAGGAAGTCGTGGACGGTCACCACCCCGGGATGGTCGAGCCGAGCGGCGAACCTGGCCTCCTGGAGCGCCCGTTCGGCGATGCCGCCGTCGATCTCGCCGCGCCTGACCACGCCTTTGAGGGCGACCTCGCGGTGGAGGACCTCGTCGCGGGCTATGCAGACCCTGCCCTGGGCGCCCCCTGCAAGATCGTGCAGCATTCGATAGCGGCCGTTGATGAGCCCACCACCGGAAGCGTCACGCGACCGTGGCGGCTTGCCGCCGCTGCTCCCCTGGGAAGCATCGGAGTCTCCGCGCAGGAGCCTGCGGGCCCAGGGGTCCATGGGCGACGTGATCCAGGTATCGACCCGGGTCGCCGTCGGAGTGGAGCCGTCCAGGCGGGTGGCGGGAGCGGCTTCGGTCAGGAAGCCCAGGCTGAAGTCGGTCCGCGACGAGGGGGCCGGGGCGCTCCACTGGTCATCGTGCTGGGAACGCAGGTCCTGGTAGACCTGCTCCCACCGCTGGACCTCGTCCGTTTCCAGGCCGCACGCCTTGACGTAGGCGGTGACGAACTCCATCCGCTTGGGCAGCCGTTCCCGGCGCAGCGCTTCACTGACGGTGCTGGGCGGCAGATGGCCACCGGAGCGGCGGTTGAGTTCGGTCAGCGACACCTTCGCCCAGGCGCGCAGTTCGGCCAGCAGCCCCAGGAACTGCCGGGGGCTGTAGGCGGAGGTGGGGTTCGGGCGCTCGCCTCCGGTGGAGGAGAAGGTGATCTGCCTGCCCAGGTCGAGGCAGGCGGTCTCCCACCGCCGGCGCAGCGTCGGTAGGAGCGCGTCCCCTCCGCAAGCCAGGGCGTAGGCGTGCGCGACCTTCCAGGACGGCGGCGAGTTGCCCGACGCCGCCGCCGACAGTGTCGAGATGGCGAGCCCGGTCCGGCGCGCGAGCTCGCGGTAGGTGAGTTGCGAGGACTCGCGCAGTCCTCGCAACTCCACCGCGAGCTCCGTCAGCGCGTCACCGGTCACGTCCAGCCGTTTGGTCGGCCGTCCCATGCCGTACACCGCGCGTGCCGGTCTACTGCCGGCCGCGTGCCGGAGGCGTCAGCCGCGCGGCGATCTCAGTGGCGATCAGGCCGACGCCGGCTGCCAGGGCGAGCGCGGTGGCGGCGTCGTGCCCCGCGTTCTCCAGCCAGAGCACGATGACGGCGATGACCACCAGGACCGTGACGGCTCCCGGTCGCAGGACGGTCCCCGGTGCGGGCAGGTGGCCTCCGGTGTCGTTGCGCGAGAGCGCGGCCGGCCGCGGGTACGGTGCGGACATGATCTCAGCCCCTTCCATGGCGTGAGACGAGGGCGGATGCCCGGGGGCGGAGCGCCGCGGTTGCCGCCGCGGCGCTTCCCGTGGTTCATGTCGTCCACGATGCCCGCGTGGTGACAGGCCGTCCATGCCGCCGCCGTTCGGGTTTGCGCGATGCAGGTCAGCGGGGTTGTTCGGCGGCGTTCGGGATGCGCCGAACGATCCGAACGCGCTACCTGTCGACGCGGGGCCCGCCGCGTGTGACCCTGGTCGAGGCGGCCACGAAGTGGCCGCTCCAGGGCGCACCCCCGATCATGGCGTGAGACGAGGCGCACCCGACATCCGAGGGGCCCGCCGTTGCCGCGGCGGCCCCTCGCCCTTTCCGGCCGTCGGTTTCTACAGGGTCAGGGGGCCGAGGTCGGTCACGACATCGGCGAAGCGGCCGACGGCGCCGTTCTCGGTGTCGTCGCGCCAGATGAGCGCCCAGTGGGCCAGGGGCGCGTCATGGACGGGGACGTAGGTGATGTCGGGCCGGTTGAAGTAGCGCGCGGTCTGGGCGTGCACGGGGGTCACCGCTTCGCCCGAGGCGACCACGGCGATCGTCTCGAGGATGTCGCCGACCTTGGGCCCCACCGCGATCGGGTGGCCGCCGGGCGTGCGGGAGGGGACGATCGCCTCCCGCCAGTACCGGGGCATGGGCGTGTCGACGACGACCTGGTCGGCCAGGTCCTCAAGGGAGACCGATTCCCGGCCCGCGAGAGGATGGGCGGCCGGCACGCACAGCACGATCGGCTCGGTGAACAGGACGGGCCCGGCGGTCAGATCCGGTTCCCTGACCGGGAGCCAGAGGACCGCGATGTCGACCTGGCCGTTGCGCAGCGGTCCGAACGGGTCGCCGAAGGCCATGCTGCGGATCTGCAGTTCGGCGCCGGGGTTCTCGTCGGCGAAGGCCTCCAGGAACGGGCGCAGGTCCTGGGCGATACCGCCGCCGATCATGCCGATCCGCAGCACCTCGGTCTTCTGGCGGGCGGCGAGCCTGGCCCGCTTCATGCCCTCCTGCAATCCCCGGAAGTGCGGCTGGAGGTCGTCCCTGAGCCGCTCGCCGATCGGCGTCAGCCGGACGGTCCTGCTGGTGCGCTCGAACAGCGTGGCACCGACGGCGCGCTCCTGCTTCTTGATCGCCTTGCTGACCCGGGCCACCGACAGGTGGAGCCGGTCGGCGGTGCGCCCGAAGTGGAGTTCCTCCGCCAGCGTCAGGAAGATCTCGATCTCACGCAGGTCCATCGCCCGCCCCCCATCGTGAATCACCAGTGAACGGATCGTTGCCGTATCCGCCGTTGTTCCGGTCCCCATCGCGACGCCACCCTTGGTGACATCGACGGACAGTTGACAAGGATCATCGCATCGGAGGGCAGAGGTGACACATCAGAACCCGGAGGGCCCCGCCGCCGGCGATCCCTTCGGCACGGCGCGGGCGGCGCCGTGAACATCGTCGCCACCAGCGTGGTGGTACAGGTGGACGACATGGCAGCCTCAAGCCGGTTCTTCGTCGCCCACTTGGGCTTTCACGAAGCGGTGGAGACCGACGAGTTCGTCTGCCTGAGCCGCGACGACGCGACGGCGGACATCACCCTGCACAAGAGCGCACCCGAAGGCGGCCCCGCAGAACCCCGCCAGCCGGGCGCATCCCCAGTGATCGTGCGGTTCTCGGTCAGCGACATCGCCGCGGAGTACGAGCGGCTGAGCAGGGAGGGCGTCCCCCTCACCGCACCGCTCCGGCGGGCGCCGTGGGCCGAGTGGTCGCTGCAGCTCACCGACCCCAACGGTCTGGTGATCGAACTCGTCGAGTGGGTGGCACCCGCAGGCGCATGACACCGGGGCGTCGAGCCCGAAACCCAACGGCACGCGACGCGTCCGCGCTCCAACCCGAACGTCAGAAAACGTACCTGTTCACACCAGATGCATTTCCCCTGACAAGAGTCCTCTTCCACGGCACCGGCGCAGCCAGGCCACCCGCGCCACCGACCGATCCGCGGCGCGCTGGTGCCGGTCGGTCGGCACCATGCCGCTGACGGCCGCGCTGCCACCGCTGCCTATGCCCGCACGACGTCCAGCGGCCCCTTGAGTCCTCCATGCTCGTCTACTACTGCCCGCCGGTTCCTCGTCGGAGCAGCACAGCCGACCCCAGATGACGACACCCTGTCGCTCCTGATCACCGTCTTCACCGACCGCACCAAGCGGCGCAAGACCATGGCGAAGCGGGGGGCGGTCACCGCGCTCGGCCTAATCGGCGGTCCGTCGTGCGAGCGGTCTGAGCTGGATGCGCTGAAGCCGGATCAGGCCAACGTTGTCGGGGAGTACGAACCGAGTCCCGCGCCGCCGCTTCGATCTGGTTGCGCGGAAAGGTGATGGTGCCGCACTTTTCTGGGTCGTTCTCCTGTACGACCGGCAGCAGCTTCCACTCGCCGGAGCCGCCAAGACATTCCCAGGCCCTTATCAGCCGTGGGCCGTCCTCCTGGCTGACGACGAGCCAGGCACGTCCCGTCAACCGGGCCGCCTTCGCCGGGCGCTCCTCGGCGGGAACCCGTGTGCCTCCCTCCCGCACGGCTTCGCTGGCGTCCTGGCAGGCCGTCTTCGTCTCGATCCCCAACCGCCACAACTGCTGGATGAGGGGAACCATCTCAACGTCGATGGCGGCCTGCTGCCCGTCCGGGGCCGCGAGCGTCTTGGTGGGGTGGAACTGCTTCCAGTCCGTCACCGGTCATCCCTTCAGCCGGTAGTTCGCCCAGCGTGCGGTCAGGTCGGCGTGACGGCTGATCCACCCGTCCGAGCGGGTCTCGCCGGCCGTCCGCCACTGCTTCGCGAACGCAGCGGTGAACATGTCGATGTCGGCCGCCGGGGCTTGGGCCCACGACGGGAACTGAGAGACCCATTGGCCGGCGGCCTTCGGCGAGTGGCCCGCCTTGATCAGCCACGGCACCAGCAAGGCCAGCTCCAGCCAAGGCGCACCGCGTGTCACAAAGGCCCAATCGACCACGTAGGCGCGGCCGTCGGCGGTGATGATGAAGTTGTCCTCGTTGAGATCGGTGTGCAGCAGCGTGCCGCCCGCCAGCCGGGACGGGGCGTCGGCGAACCGCTGCCAGCGCCGTTCGCCCGCCGGCATCGGCACGTCCGGGCAGGGCAGGTTCTGGATGGCGTGAACGGTCTTGGCCAGCACCTCCAGGTCCGGCGACCCGGGCGAGAAGTCGGCGGGGCGGCCTTCCACGTAGTCGAACCCGAGCATGAGCCACCCCTCGGTTTCGGCCTGCCACCGAAGCCGAGGGGCGAACTCGGTCACGACGAGGTTCACGCAGGCTTCGCGGCGCAGTGACAGAACCTCAGGGCCGTCCTTGTCCACCAGCTTGCGGGCGGCCTTCACAAAGACGCGCCCGTGCGGGGTGAACAAGGTGGAAGCGATGTCCGCATGGTTGCCCACGGGGGCGGGTTCGATGCGGCTGATCGGGCCGGTCTTGGTTTCGATCTCGCTTCGCAGGGTCTGGGGCAGGTCGGTCCAGTCAGCGCGCACGCGCGCTCCCTTCTAGATCAGATCTCGATGGTGAGCGGGCCGCCGGGCAGGAAACCGTTCCAGTCCAGCAGCGAGCGCCAGCCCTGCGCGTCTCGAGTGCTGCACTCGGGCGGGCAGCAGCTCGCTCCGGCCTCACCGCACCAGAACTCGGGGTCCACGTAGAAGCCCGTGGCGTGGAGCTGGGGGATCGTGCGGGCCAGGGCCGCTCCCGACATGATGTCGTCGTCCATGATCGGGCGGTGGTGGATGAACGAACCGGCGAACATCAAGCTCATCGGAACGTACACCTCGGTCCGCTGGAGGCTCAGGTGCCACGCCTCGTCCACGGGCTTGGTCGGCACAATGCGGACGTAGTTGCCGGAGTCCTGCCGCTCGGCCCGGCGGATGTTCCCCACCGCCCGCAGGAACACCAGGTTCTGCCCGACGACGCGCGAGCAGTAGTCGTGGGTGGAGTGGGTCGCCTTGCGGAAGTCCTCCACGAGCAGGGAGAACGCGTCGGCCGGGATCAGCTCGCGCGGGTCCTGGCCCGTCTGGTGGACGTGGTCCAACGTGGTGGTCATGTGACTCCTCCTGAGTCACTCAGTCGCGGCGCCTTTCGCCGCGCTCGGTCCCCCGGAGACACTCGGTCGCTGCTGGTCTGAATGGGTCTGGGACGTTCACCTCCTGGTGTCGGAGTGGTCTTGCGCCGGACGGGGCCCACGGGCAAGCCCCGCCCGGCCGTCCTGGTTGGGGACTGGGACCGCGCCCCTCTGCGCGTAGTGCAGCGCGGCTCCAGACCCCTCATCCGCCGGACAGCCCTCCCCCGGCCAACTGCTCGTCGGCCGCGGCGTCCTCGGCGGTCAGCTCCGGCAGGCGGACCGGCCTTCTACGCAGAGCTGCAGAGGAACGTCGTACGCCTGGGTGAGCTGCCAGAGTTGCTTGCGGAAGGACCCGGCCGGTCATGGCGCTGCCTGTTCCAGATCAGTGCGGATCTTGTTCGCCGCCGCGTTCAACTCGTTCGCCGGCGCGATCGCCCGACACGTCTGGTGGTAGACGAACCACCACTCTCCGCGCTCTCGCCGGTAGAGGCATCTGACCGTGACCGCCCGCAGCTTCCCGCCGACCCGATCCGCCGGAATCACGTGCAGCACCGGTTCCTGCTCGATGACGCTAAAACCGGTCGTGTAGTCGGCCACCAGGCCGAACCGCTTCGCCAGATGAGTCAAATAGCTGACCCGCTCACGCTGCGGAACCACCGTCGCCATCGCGATCCTGTCAACCGGTTCGGCGTCGGACAGCAGGGACGGGAACTGTCGTCCCTCAGACCTGATCGTGTGGCGAGCGGTGCGCTGCTGCCCCAACATCACGCCTCCAGGTTGATAACGCGGCGGATGGCGGCGGCGGCCTGGCCGGGATCGACGGGCAGCTTCTCGCCCCAGCTCCACAACGCGCGCACCTGGTCGCCATCACGCACAACGGTGATCTCCTCCGACAGTCGCGCTGTCGCCGGCGAAGCAGCCCACAGGAACGGTGCCCCACTGCGTGTTCGGCGGACGTAGCAGCGCTCCCCCAGCGCCTCCAGCTTCACCGCGATCTCGCCGAGCAGCGCCCGCTCGGCATGGAAGGGAGTGCCCTCTGAAGGAGCGTCGGCCGAGGGGGCTGTGGGTGCGTGCCGACGCGGGGTATTGGTGCTCATTGGTCGTCCTCTGTCTCGTCGCAGGAGAAGTAGCTAGACGAAGCAGAGGACTCAGGAGATGCACGGGCGGTCATGACGGCTCCATCGGCGTCTTTGCGAGTTGCGTTGTCGCCGATAGTCACGGCTCCGTCACCAGGAAAGGAAGGTGCTAGTACCGTCCCGACTAGTTTTCATGCCTTCGTATTCCTCCGGCGGCTATCGCGGGTTCAAGCTCGTTCGCCCTAACGTAGGCTCGTGGAACCGCCCGAGTTTTGGTCTCATCCGGTCGTCGCACGCGCTCTTGCCACCTGCGACATGGCGACTCTCCTGGAGGAGATCAGGAAGGCCCGAGGATGGACTCAAACTGATCTCGGCGAAGCCCTGGGCTACTCCCAGAGCTGGGCGTCGAAGGTGATGCGAGGGGATCTGTCACTGACCCTTGATCAGGTACGCGCAGCCTGTCGCACTCTCGACATCCCCACGGACCTACTTCGACCAACCAGGATTGATGCGTGATGGCGGTGTGCTTGGTCGGGTGCAGGGACAGCCCGGTGGGCGGCGGGCAGTCATCGATCAGGTGGGGGTGGTGTTGGATGACTGAGCCTTTTCCAGCAGCCTCTTCGAGGCTGCTGATCATGGCAGGATCGCGGGCGGTGTGGCGGGCCTTGGACGTGAAGAAGCCCCTGGTAGAAAAGGTGGTCTCTGACCTCCGCCCCCGCACCAGAGGCTTCGCATGTTTTCTATCGTTCTTCGCTGACGTTGTCGCGCCGGACTCTGAACTACCTGACCGGCCTGGTGCGCCGGGAACGGGCCAGGCTCGGCAGCAAGGGCCGGGCTCTGACGTGCGGGCAGCAGTCCCTGATGGCCCTGGCCCACCTGAAGAAGGGCGAGACCTTCCAGCAGCTCGCAGCCGGTTTCGACGTGGGCACGACGACCGCGTGGAGAAACGTCAACGAGGTGGTGATGTGGCTGTCGGCCCGCTCGCCCGAGCTCGACCGGGCCCTGGCCCGCGCCAGGAAGGACGGGCTGACACACCTGATCCTGGACGGCACGCTCATCGCGATCGACCCGGTGGCGGCCGACCGGCCGTTCTACTCGGGCGAACACAAAAAACGGCATGAACCTGCAGGTCATCGCCGGCCCCGACGGGCAGATTCTGTGGGTGTCGGGGGCGCTGCCCGGCTCGGTCCACGACCTGAAGGCAGCCCGGATCCGGGGCGTCATCGGTGCCCTGGCCGTCTGCGACCTGCTGGCCCTAGCCGACAAGGGCTACCACGGCACCGACCCGACGATCCAGACGCCCTACAAAGGCAAGGGCAAGCCCGACCCACAGAAACAAGCCAACCGCACCCACGCCAAACTCCGCGCCCTGGGCGAACGCGCCAACGCACAACTGAAGTCCTGGAAGATCCTGGCCAAACTCCGCTGCTGCCCGCACCGCGCCGACCACCTCGCTAAAGCCATCAGCGTCCTGCAGAACCGCGAGGCCACCACGGCAGCGTGATGGAAACGGCTCACTAATCTTGGCTAGCCCAGAGCAGCGGATCAACGGGGATCACCTATTAAACGCAATCTGGCACGCAACAAAGAAACTTGTTAAATAAAAAGCCCTAAAACTCTTCCCGGACCGTTTATCCAATTTGCTTCACATCATCTTCCTCAAACCATTCCTCAATAAAATCTTCTCCAATCGCTGGGCATGTGAATTTTTCACTTATCAAATCAGCTAGAAAGGCAGTCATACTTCCCTTGTAATGCCACCAGCCAACAACGTCATCCGCAATGATGACTGTCCACTTTTCCGGGTTTTCATGTGTTAGCCACAGACATTTTTGTCCATTTGCCGTCACACCCCAGGGAAGCAGTCCGCCTGTTTCGGGATAGAAATTGTAATCGACGGTCCCTCCCGGTGGAATATTTTCCCCCGTTTCGGGGTCATAGCCACCCGCGAATTCATCTGTCCACCTTAGATAAACTCTAGCCATTTCCAACTGCGGCTCCATTACCGCCAGCAGGTTTGCTTGCCGAGATGTCGGGTGATATATGATAAAGAACTCAAATATTGCAAGCGCTGTGTAACGCTCAGCGAGGCTCCTGTAGTCCGACGGGAAATCCAAACCGGTCTGGTCTGCGATCGCTCTCCAATCCGGCGGGACGGGCTCCTGGATCGGCTGGCCGATGATTCGCTCAAGCAGGACAGGGATCATTGTACGTCACCGTTAGCGTCCGATCCTGGGTGTTAGGGATGCAAGCATCCACATAGTAGTTACCGGTTCCTTGTGCGATAATATGAATTTTATTAGGCATAGGGTATTCCTTGCTCGGAAATGCTCCTACCCAATTAGCGCCACCAGCATTGGTGATTGTGGGCGTTTGAGGCGCATCTAGATCCGAGTACACAGGTATCACATAGTAGTAGATTTCCTCCCCTGCAGCTTCGACCTCCTCTGAAATTTTTTTCTCCAAAACTTTTTGCAATTCATTATTGCTGTACTCAAACTGAGTAACGAAGTTGCTGAAATTTTTCTTACCCCCCAATTGCCGTCCGATGATATGCCCTCTTTGAAATATCCAATTACCGTTTCCGGCTGCGCTATTTTCGGTCGGCCAAGAGGAAGGAACCTTCCAAGTGGGCTTGTATACAGAACGGGGGAAGCCGGGCGGCTTCCTCGTCGTGGCATGATCCCCGACAGGGATGGGCGAGCAGAGTTTGACCCTCGCTCCAGTACGGCGGCCATACTGACCAATTGAACCATAGTCAGGCTTATTGCACTCCTGCATACCCGAGTTGCCTTTAGGGAAATTGAAGCGTTGGTACCATACTCCTGGCGGGCAGGATCCGTTACACGACGTATTAGCACCGACGCCGGCACTTGCATCGCCAGCGAGAAAAGTCGCCCCCCATGTATTAATAAAACCACCGGTAAAGCGGTCATATATTCCATCATGGCCATGATCGTAATGAATGTCATAAGGATGACCACTAATGAATCGCCCATCCTCGCTCATATCAATCCCTTCCCACCCTACCGGGCCGACACGCGTTCCGAAGCCCGCTTCGGTAATCTTTTTAACGAAAGTCTCCAATTTTGCCGGCGGAATTCCCGCCTCGCCGGATGCCTGGCGGTAAAAGATGGTAGACCCATCTCCTGAAATCTTGAAATCATGAACATTTCTATAATGTGGATCAGCCGGAGGAACATATGACAAAATAATTTTTGACGACCCTGTTTGGGTCTCATACGAACGCATCTCCACGGTATTCTGGTCATTTACCACTACGGAGCGCATATAAACTATTAGACCGCCTTCAGAATCCATACTGTGCCTAGAGTACAAAAAATCGGCATTCCAATTTATCGGCATATAAAGATCGCCCCTCCCGCGTTCAGCGTAACGTATATGATTACCCTGAATTGGCTTGTTTGTTTCATTTCGGACGCCATAAGAGATGGAATCTCCATCGACGCTCAGGCTGATTGAATAATACAGGTATGATTCATCATTTCCGTCCATAACCAGCCAGGCGCTATTGCCATCTATATCATTAACGATGAGATCCCCATCGTTGGTGCCAGCTGATGGCATTGTGGCATAGGCGACGCTTGTACCGGGGCGGGCGCCCTCATAGCCAATGACGGCGAAGCGTATAGGGTCGACGGGTGCCGGGGTGCGTCCGTCTGCTTTTCTGGAAGCGAGTTTGAGTTCGCCGGTCTCCATGTCTTTGCGCAGAAGGTAGTAGGCGCTGCTGGCCGAGTCAGCGGCTTCGGCAGGCATGATGTTGCTGTTGCCTGTGGTGATAAAGAAGACGTACCGGCCATCGTCGGAGATACGCGCTACATAATTGTCGGAGTTTCCGGTGTTGTCTGGCGTACCGTTGGCATCGGTGGCGGCATTGACTGCGCCTCCGGCAGGAGTGAGGCCAGGGTTGGGCTTCACAGTGACGACTGCCGATGGGGGCCCAGCCCCGTAACCGTTGGTGGCGTAAACGCGCACGTCGTAGGTCACATCAGGATCCAAGCCCAACAGGTCGAAAACGCGGTCGGAGGAAGAGGCGGTGCCGGTGACTTCGGGATGACCTGGCTGCTGAGGAGTGGCTACGACTGTATAGCCGGTGATACCGACCAAGGTATCGGCCGGAGGCTGCCAGCTCACGTGGGCTGCCAATGGAGCGGGTGTGGCTCGGACGTCCGTGGGGGCGTGGGGTGCATTGGGGTCGACTTCGGCTTCGGCGTCGGGGTCGTCGAGGTCGGTGTTGTTGGCGGTGGCGCGGACCACGGCGATGCCGGCGGTGTTAGAGATATATAGGCCGTTGGCGTCAATGCTGCCCGGTCCGGATACGACCTGCCACCGCACCTGTGGCGTTGGCAGGTTGTAGGCGACGGCGTTGAAATCGACGGTGCGTCCGCGGGCGGTTCGGGCGTAGTTCGGCTCAATCTGCAGACCGCGAAATGGCCCATCGGCACTCAGCAAGAGGGTGGAGAAGTTCTTGGAGGCTGCGGCGGGGGTGCAGGCGTCGAGCCAGGCGACGCAACCTCGGATGGTGGCACCGGCTCGGATGGTCCACCAGGGGTCGACCTTGAGGTCGGCTTGGGCTTGCAGGTAGGGCGTGAGTTCGGCGCCTACGCCGATGGTGCCTGCCACCGAGACGATCGTGGTGCTGGTGAGGCCGAAGCGTGCATTGGCGGTACCCTCGAGGACGGGCCGGTCCACGGTGGTGCGGTCGTGATAGTACGATTCCCAGCTGGTCTTGGTTCCCTCGATTTGGGTCGCCACGCCAGTGGCGATGTCGGGGCTGGCGCCAAAGGTGACCTTGCCGGAGGCGTCGGCCTGGGCTTTGACGTGCAGGGCGGTGGTCGCGGTGATCGGGATGCGGAACCAGCCCACCTGAACGGTCCTGGCGTACTTCCATTTGCCGAGGCTGAAGTGCTTGCTCCAAGTAGCCTGGCGCGCTGCAGTGACCTGTAGATGTCCCGACAGTTTGGTCTGCACCGCGACCTTGCCGGAGAGTTTGTTGCCGCGGATCTTCAGGTGATAAGTCAGGGTGGGGGTCAGGACCAGGTCGGCGTCGAAGCGGCCGTAGGAACCGATGCTCTGGTGCAGGGGGAAGTGCAGCGGGTCGCCGAAGGACTGCATCGCCTGGCGTTTGCCTGTCTTGGGAGGCAGTACCGGAGCGAGCGAGGAGGGAGCTGAGGCGAGGTCACCGCGGTCCAAGGTGAGCTGGCCGGTGAAGTCACCATCGGTGATGATATCGGCCAATGTCGCCTCGCTAGTGGTGATGACCGTGCGGACCCCGGTGGTGGTGACCTGGGTGATCTTTTTCAGCAGTCCCTCGGGAGCGGCAGGAGTAGCGGGAACGACCAGGATCTGCCCAGCAGTCAGGTCGGTGACCTCGGGAGGCGGGCTGCTGAAGACCAGCGTGCCGTTGCTGCGTACTTCGGTCAGGGTGTTGGCGGCGGGCATCGACAGATTGCGCGGCTGGTTCTTGGTGACGAGTTTGGGCCGGATCGGTGCGGTGGCCGAACTGGCGGGGCTCTTACCGTCGGCGCTTTGGGCGACGACAGTGAAGGTGTGGTCGGCGGCAGGGTCCAGACCGGTGAGAGTCGCGGTGCAGTTGGGCTGCCGGGGGTCACAGTCGTTCACCGTGACGCTTTTGCCGCCGGGTGCGGCGATGACGCTCACGAAACTCCTGTTGGGCCTGGTCCAGGCGAAGCTTGGCACGAGCCGTCTCGGCCGCCGTCGGGTCGGCCAGCAGCCGGTTGTACTCCAATGGCGCATCGGCCAGGCCGAAGACGGCGGCGCGTTCGGGCAGCCGCCCGGATGCGGCCTGGTTGGGCAAGTTGGCCAGCGCCGCACCGGTGTTGACGGTGACCGCGACGCGACGGGTATCGAGTTGGGCGGCCTCGCGGCCGAGTCGCGGACCTGCACGCCGGCATGGGAGGTGTCGGTACGACCTCCGCCGCGATACTGGCGTAAAAGCCAGTGAAGTCCAGGCGGATGAGGATGTGCGCAGTACCTGCGAGCTGAGACGCAGCCCATCCCGCCTTCCTGGATGGAGAAGCCCGCGCGTGCGCGCCGTTCCGACTGACCGCCTGCCGTTACCGCGGCCTGCGTTCATGGCACGGATTCCACCGTAGCGGCCACTCCCTGATCTGGAAGGGTCAGACCTCCTGATGACTGAGATCAGAGACGCCTTCCGCCGCGTTCGAGAAGCGTCCCCGTTCCTTGAACTCCCTCAAGCAGGGCTTCCGTGAACGAGATGACCTCGCGGCAGAAGCAAACCGCCGTTGGCGGCGTACGCCGCAGGTACGGGCCAGCCGGGATGAATCGCCCTTGGGCCTCGCGAGGTCGGTAAGTGAGTCGCGCTCACGGCGCGGCAGTAACTGTGCCGCCTGAGCACGCCCTCTGAGCCGCCGTCCACAAGGCCGTCTTGCCAGAACCGCAAGATTTCGTGCCAGATCGCGAAGGCCTGATGAGACTGGGCCGCGTTCCGACACAAGGAGTCTCCATGAGCACCAAAGATGCGGTCGCGTTCTGGGACGGTGTCTACGCGGCTCGGCCCGCGTCCACCGACCCGCAGCCGAACGTCCGTCTCACCGAGGCGGTCACGGGTCTGCCTGCCGGCGACGCGCTGGACCTCGGATGCGGCAACGGCGGCGACGCGCTGTGGCTCGCACGCCGGGGTTGGCGTGTCCACGCCGTCGACATCTCGACCGTGGCGGTCGAGCGCCTCACCGGCCTCGCCCGCTCAGGCGGCCTGGGCGACCGGGTCACCGCCGAACGGCATGACCTGCGCGAGTCCTTCCCACCGGGCGGGTTCGATCTGGTCTGCGCCCACTACCTGCACACTCCCTTCGACCTGGACAGGGCCACCGTCCTGCGCTCCGCCGCGCACGCTCTGCGTCCGGGCGGGCGGCTGCTGGTCGTCGACCACGGCTCGACCGCTCCCTGGTCGTGGGACCAGGATCCCGACGCCCACTACCCGAGCCCGCAGGAGGTCGCCGAAGGCATCGCTCTGGACCCGGCGACGTGGACGGTCGAACGGGCGGACGCGCCCCGCCGCACCGCGACCGGTCCAGGCGGGCGCACCGCCGAGGTCACCGACCACGTCCTGCTCATCCGCCGCAACCGTTAGGAGACCACCGTGCCCGGCATCACGCGCCGCAGCGACACCCCGCCGCCCCGGACCGCGAACAGCGAGGCCGAGGTCCTGCGCGGCTTCCTCGACTATCTGCGCACCTCGGTCGCCGCGAAGGTCGAGGGCGCGCCCGAACCGCAGGTCCGGACGGCCGCGGTACCGTCGGGCACGAACCTCCTCGGCCTGCTCCGCCACCTGACGTTCGTCGAACGCGCGACGTTCCTCGGGGACAGGGTCGCCGACTGGCAGGCGACCTTCCACGCCGCACCGGCGGACGGCGTGGCCGACGTCGTCGCCCGCTACCGGGACGCGGTCGAGCGCGCGAACGACGTGCTCGACCGGTGCACCGACCTCGGCGCGCCGGTCCCCGACAGCCCCGGTCCCAGCGTCCGCTGGGCGCTCACCCACATGATCGAGGAGACCGGCCGCCATGCGGGCCACGCCGACATCCTTCGCGAACTCATCGACGGCACGACCGGCCGCTGACCCGCCCTTCTCCAGAACGGGAGCCCATGTTCACCGCCCCACGGCCGGCGACCGCCATGCTCGCGCTTCTGCTCGCGGCCTGCTCCGCGCCGACGGCCGACGGCCGACGTCATGCCCTCCCACGCCGCCGTCACTCGGGACGATCCCCAGTTCAAGAACGCCTTCCGGCACCGGTTCGCCGACGTCGACGGCGTACGCATGCACTACGTGACGGGTGGCAGCGGCACGCCGGTGGTGCTGATCCACGGCTGGCCGCAGACCTGGTACGGCTGGTGGCCGATCATGCCGGAACTCGCAAAGCACCACACCGTCTACGCCGTCGACCTTCCCGGACTGGGCGACAGCACCGGCTCGCCCACCGGCTACGACAAGGCCGCCCTGGTGCGGTACGTGCACAAGCTCATCGCCGATCGGCTCGAGGTGCGCGACGCCCGCGTCATCGGGCACGACTTCGGCGCCGCGGTGGCGTTCCAGTACGCCGCCCAGTTCCCCGGCGACACCGCACGCCTCGGCTATCTCGACCTGCCGCTGTCCGGGCCCGCCATCGATGCCTCCAAGTACCGCTCGCTGAGCTGGCACATCGCCTTCCACTCCCAGCGGCGGGTCCCCGAGGCGGTGGTCGGCGACTTCGACGGGACGGCGTTCGGCGGCACCTCGACCCGCTCCCCGTTCACCGACGCCGAGATCGACGAGTACGCGCGGACCTACCGCCGGCCCGGAGCCCTGTCCGGCGGCTTCGAGCTCTACCGCGCCCTCGACAAGGACGTCCGCGACACCACGGCGGCGGCGCCGGTACGCGTCCCGACCCTGCTCATGGCCGCGCAGGGGCAACTCGGACCGGTCCGGGCCACCGCGGAGTTGCTGCGCTTCCTCGACGGATGAGAAGACTGGCGACCATGGATCTCACTCTGCAAGGCCGAACGGTCGTTCGCGTCTGCTTCGACGCGGCCGTCACGATCCTCACGGCCGACACCTACGAGCTCCGCCTGGAGACGCCGGCGGTCATCACCACCGCCGACGGAGGCCGGATCCCGTTCGACCCGGAAAAGCCCGGAACGGCCGCGGCCACGCTGGTCTCGCTCTTCGGGCAAGAGATCAGCCGGTTCGCGATGGCAGAGGCCGGTGACCTGTCGATCACTTTCACCAATGGGATGGGCCTGGCCACCGCGGCGGACGCCGACTACGAGGCCTGGACGCTGACAGGGCCCGGCGGCCTGCTGGTGGTGTGCCGCCCCGGCGGCGGGACCGCCGTCTGGAGTGGTCGGTGAAGCACCCGCAGCTCTGCTGTCAGCTAAGTCGCTGCCAGCAGATTCCGTAGCGCGGTGGTGCCCGCCGGGGCGACCTTGGATTCGGGGCCGGACGGTCCGGCCCCGGATTCCAGAGCACGGGAGAGCCTCACGATGGACACCTTCATGGCGGCACCCGCCGCGGTCGCGGGATCGCTCGACGACCAGCTGACGGCCCGGCTGCTGCAGGAGCGCATCATCGTCCTGGGCGCCGAGGTCGACGACCAGATCGCCAACCGGCTCTGCGGCCAGTTGCTGCTGCTGTCGGCCGAGGACCCGCGCCGCGACATCAGCCTGTACATCAACTCGCCCGGCGGGTCGGTCCTGGCGGGTCTGGCGATCTACGACACGATGCGGCTGATCCCCAACGACGTGTCCACGCTGGCGATGGGCCTCGCCGCCTCGATGGGACAGTTCCTGCTGTGCGCCGGGACGCCGGGCAAGCGGTTCGCCCTGCCGCACTCGCAGATCCTGATGCACCAGGGTTCGGCCGGTCTGGGCGGCACCGCCGACGACATCGAGATCTACGCCAACCAGCTCCGCCGCATCGGGGACATCATGAACGCCCTGACCGCCGAGCACACCGGGCAGGCGGCGGAGACCATCGCCCGCGACGGCCTGCGCGACCGCTGGTTCAGCGCGCGGGAGGCGCTCGACTACGGGATGATCGACCACATCGTCGAGCACCTGGACGACGTGCGCCCCGCGACCGTCGCGCAGAAGGTGGGGCTCTGAACCATGGGCCAGTACACGATCCCGACGGTGGTGGAGAAGTCCTCGCGCGGCGACCGGGCCTTCGACATCTACTCGCGGCTGCTGTCGGAGCGCATCATCTTCCTCGGCACCGAGATCGACGACGGCGTCGCCAACGTCGTCATCGCCCAGATGCTGCACCTACAGGCCGAGAACGCCGATCTGCCGATCGAGTTCTACATCAACTCGCGGGGCGGCATGTTCAGCGCGCTGACCGCGATCTACGACACGATGCAGTACATCAGGCCGGACATCGCGACCCTGTGCGTCGGGCAGGCGTCGTCGGCCGCGGCGGTCCTGCTGGCGGCCGGCACGCCCGGAAAGCGCTCGGTCCTGAAGCACGCCAGGGTGGTGCTGCACCAGCCCTCGACCGACGAGGGCTCGTTCCAGATCGGCCGCGGCACGATGCCGGACCTGGCCGTCCAGGCCGAGGAGGTGGCCAGGGTGCGGGCCGAGACCGACCAGATCCTCAGCCGGCACAGCGGCCACCCCGTCGACAAGATCCACCAGGACATCGACCGGCGCCGCATCTTCGGCGCCCAGGAGGCCGTCGACTACGGCCTGGCCGACCAGGTCATCACCAGCGCGCCGACCGGCGGCTACTGACTCACGCGGCCAGCAGCGAGACCACGGCGCCGCCCGAGCCGGACGCGGGCGGCGCCGTGGCGCGCCGGACGGGCATCGCCCGCACGTTCGACCCGGCGCCGATGTCGGTCAGGTCGTAGACGATGTCCGTCAGCAGGTCGGCCAGGTCGACGCCGAGCGCGTCGCACACCGCGGCCAGCACCTCCGAGGACGCCTCCTTGCAGCCCCGCTCGATCTCCGACAGGTACGGCATCGAGATCCGCGCGGTGACGGCCACGTCCGCGAGGGTCCGTCCCTGGGACAGCCGGATCCGACGCAGCGCCGCTCCCAGCAGCGACCGCAGCAGCGCCCGCGGGCGCCGGCCTCGCCCATCCAGAACGTCTGGGGCCATATCCGTCATCGGGCTCCTCATCTCAGAACGCGGGCAACGATCCGCCCGGACGCGACACCTCCATACCTAGTCGGCGCGCGAGATCTTGAACAGCGCATTTCGCCATCAGCGCAGGGCACCGTGAACCGGGAAGGTCGACGGCCCTCTCAGCGGTCGGATCGCCGCCAGGCGGGCGGGCGGCTACGCCGCCGTCACGAAATGGCGGGAGTGGCGTCTGTTGCACTTTACCTTGAGGCCATTTCCGGCACCGTGAGACGATGCTCGCCACATCGCGCGCCCGCGAAGGGGACTTCATGGAGTCAGCCGAACCGAAGGGCACGACCATGCCGGATCTCACCGGTGTCTCCCTGGTGCTCCTCGAAGAGACCTCCCCGGCCCTGGCCGAGTCCCTCCGGTTGCTGATCGAGCGGCTCGACCTGCAAGAGGACACGCTGTATTCGTTCAACGCGAGCCTGGGGTGATGAACGGCCACATCGTCACGCACCGGTTGTCGGCGAGCGACTTCCGCGGGCTGGCCGACGGGCTGGGCGGCGCCCGCGCCGTGCAGGCCCTGTCGAGGGCCGAGTACAGCAAGCACGTGCTGCTGCTCCGCGCGATCGCCGAACTCGCCGGGAGCGGATCGTTCGCACAACGTGCCTACCAGCATCTCGCACGCGCCCAGCAGAGGTGGCCGGACAGGGTCGCCGAGCTCATCAGCCGTCCCGAGGTCGGCGCCTGGGCCACCGACTGCCTGAAGGCGCTGCGGGAGGGGGAGCCCGGCGCCGCCTGGGACCGGCTGACCCGCCTCGCGGACCTCGCCGAACCGGCCGTGCCGCGCTGCCGCGTCGAGGCCGGGGGGATGGTGCTGGACGTCGCGCTGAACAGCGAGGATCCGAGCCTCGACCGCTACCGGTACGACGTGGACCGCGCGGACCGGGCGGCCTGGGAGCGGCGGCTGGCCGGGGCCTGGCGCGTTCTGGTCGAGAACCACCGCACGCAGGCCGAGGAGCTCGCCGCCGGCCTGCACACCGTGATCCCGTTGCGGCGGGTGCCGCACACCGCCGTGGTGAGCGCGACCTCGCCCGCGGCCTTCGGTGCGGTGGCGGCCTCCCTGCCCGCCGACGACGTCACGTTGGCCGAGACGCTCGTCCACGAGTTCCAGCACGTCAAGCTGGGAGCCCTGCTCGACATGCTGCTGCTCGTCCGGCCCGGGACCACGGCGGCCCCCCGCTACTACGCGCCATGGCGGAACGATCCGCGGCCGCTGATGGGCCTGCTCCAGGGGACCTACGCGTTCTTCGGGGTGGCGCGCTTCTGGCGCGGGCAACGGCGCGCCATGCCCGGCCTGGACGGACATGTCGAGTTCGCCCGGCGCCGTGCCGAGACGTTCCACACGACCGGCACGCTGCTGGCCTCCGGCGCCCTGACCGAGGACGGGACCGAGTTCGTCTCGATCATGCGCGACCGCTTGGCGGGCTGGCTGGAGGAGGATGTCCCCGCCTCGGCGCTGGACCGTGCGGCGGCGTCCAGCGCGGCGCACCGCAGCCGCTGGCGGCCACCGTGACCGTGCCGTTCCGCCAGTTCGTCCTCAAGGTGCACAGTCGCTGCAACCTGGCCTGCGACTACTGCTACGTGTACGAGATGGCCGACCAGAGCTGGCGCTCCCAGCCCGGGCGCATGCCCGACGAGGTCGTCGAGGACGCGCTGGCGCGGATAGCCGAGCACGCCGCCGCCCACCGCCTGCCGAGCGTGCGGCTCGTCCTGCACGGCGGCGAGCCGCTCCTGGCCGGTCCGCGCTTCCTGGCCGGGCTCGTCGCCCGCGCCCGCGAGGTCGTCCCGGCGGAGGTGTCGGTCGGGATGCAGACCAACGGGGTGCTGCTGGACGACCGGTCCCTGTCGATCCTGCGTGCGAACGGCGTCCGCATCGGAGTCAGCCTGGACGGCGACGCCGCCGCCACCGCGCGCCATCGCAGGTTCGCCGACGGACGCAGCAGCCACGCCGCGGTCACCGAAGCGCTCCGGCGGCTGCGTCGCGCGCCGGAGAGCTACGCGGGGATCCTCTGCACGATCGATCTGGCGGCCGACCCGGTGCGTTGTTACGAGGCGCTGCTGGAGTTCGCGCCCCCGCAGCTGGACTTCCTGCTCCCCCACGGGACCTGGTCCGCGCCCCCGCCGGGACGGCCGGACGACGGCTCGACGCCGTACGCCGACTGGCTGCTGGCCGTCTTCGAGCGCTGGTACGGCGCCCGGCGGCCGGAGACCTCCGTCCGCCTGTTCACCGAGATGATCCAGCTGCTGCTCGGCGGGGTCGGCGGCTTCGAGGGGCTGGGACTGCGCCCCTCCACGGTCATCGTGATCGGCACCGACGGCGGCATCCGGCAGCTCGACTCGTTGTCGGCCGCCTTCGAGGGCTCGGGCGACCTCGGCCTGAACGTGCGCGACGACCCCTTCGACGCGGCGCTGCGCCATCCGCTGACGGTCGCGCGCCAGGCGGGGGCGGCCGCGCTGGCCCGGACGTGCAGGAGCTGCCGGCTGGTGCGCGTCTGCGGGGGCGGCCTGTTCACCCACCGCTATGACGGCCGCGTGCGCCACGGCGACCCCTTCGCCCATCGCTCGGTCTACTGTCCCGACCTGACCAAGCTGATCTCCGAGGTGGACCGGCGGCTCCGCCACGACCTCAGTACGGCTCGATGTCCGGGCTGACGCGCTGGCGCTGGGCGACGAGAGCCGCTTCGGGATGCTGCGGGCTGAGCACCTCGCCGTAGCGGCCGAGCGTCGCGTTCCGCAGCCGGTCGGCGACGGCCTCGTCGCCGGTGGCGCGTACGTCGATGCTCAGATTGGCGGCCAGGGCCAGCATGGTCGGGTGGGTCACCGACTGCAGCTCCCGCTCGTCCGGAAGGCCCTCGGCCCGCTCCCGCGTCGGCTCCGGGCCGCTGTACAGGCACATCCGCCGGCCGATCGTCCAGGTGTCCTCGTCCAGTTCGCGGGCCTCCCTGACCTCCCCTGAGACGAACAGGTCGTTGGCCAGGCCGATCCTGGCGATGATCGTGAACGGGTGCTCGGGACCGTAGACCTGGGACAGTCCCTGCAGCGCCTTCCGGTCGAGATCCTGAGCGTCGGCGGGGTTGTTGAACTGGCGGAGCACCGCGGCGAGGTTGACCTGCGTCGCGAACGTGATGCTGGAGATCGGGACGTCCTTGCGCCCGCACTGTTCGAGCGTCTCCCGGCCCAGCTCCTCCGCCTCCGACAGAAGGCCGCCGAGGCGCAGGTGGGCGATCTGGTCGGCCGCTGCGATCAGGGTGTAGCGGTGGTTCTCCCGCAGGTAGCTGCGGTACCCCTCCAGCGCGCGCCGCCCCTGCTCCACCGCTTCCCCGTACCTGCCGGCCTTGCGCAACGCGACCGCCAGGCCCCGGTGGGCGTTCAGCAGGTCGGGGTTCAGGTTCTGGTCGTGCAGCGGCCCGAACTCGGCGCAGACGCTCCTGGCCTTTTCCAGAGCACGATCGTATTCGCCGAGTTCCCGCAGGTCGCGGGCCAGCGAGTCGAGGGAGGCCAGGGTGCGCGGGTTCGCGGGGCCGAGCAGGCTCTTGCGCCGGTTGTAGGTTTCCTCGTCCAGCTCCATGGCCTTGGCGAAATTCCCGAGCCGGCGGTGGTCGGCGGCGAGGTTGTTGCGCACGTTGAGCGAATTCTCGGGGTTGGCGGTGAAGACCGCCTCGAACTGCGGGAGCAGTTCCTCGTCTTTCTGGAGGGCTTCCTGGAAATGCCCACGGAAACGCAGGTCGCCGCCATAGCTGTTGGAGCAGATCAGCCAGATCCGGCGCGCGGCCTCTCGCACGTGGTCGGAGGACGCCTGGTCGGCCAGCCGCTCGGCGAGTTTCAGCGTGCGCCGGTTGCGCTCGAAGGCGTCTTCGTGGCGTTCGGCGAGCCGCAGCGCCATGCCGACCTCGGTGGCGAGGCGCAGCGCCGTCAGGTCGTCCTCGCCGAACTTCGCCTCCCACTCCCTGAGCGCGCGTTCGCCGAGTTCCAGGCTGGCGGTGTGCCGGCCGCGCAGATGGAGCCGCCGGACCTGGTTGACGATCAGCTCGCGCAGGTTCGCCATGTCGCCGCTGACGGCGCCGGTGGCCAGCAGGTGCGGCAGCGACCGGTTGTAGATGCGGTCGCAGTCGTCGCGGTCGGGCGCCCGGGGGTCGCTGGAGGCGAGCAGGGCGTGCACCGCCCGCTGGTAGGCCTCGGCGTCCTCGGGCAGGTCGATCCGCGTCTGGTCCTGGGTGAGCTTCTGCACGACCCGGTGCATCTGGAGGGCGCGGCGCCGGCCGTCGAACCTGACCAGCGAGAAGCCCGTCAGCTCGTCGAGCGCCGTCTGGAAGCGGGCCCCGTCCGACAGCGCGTCGCCCAGCGTGCCCGGCCCGTCGACGATGCCGGGGCGCTGCAGGAGCTCCTGGGCGACCCGTGCGGGGGCGAAGAAGGCCAGGAGCCGGAAGATGTGCTGCGCGTCCTGGCCCACCCGCTGCAGCGACAGGCTCCAGGTCGCGGCGATGGTCGAGGAGCCGTAGCTGATGTCGGCGCTCCTGCTCAGCGCCGAGTGCGGCGACTCCTGGAACTCCTCCAGGTAGGAGTCCACGGGGAGCCCGGTCCGGTCGAGGTAGGCCCCGGCGTGCACGATGGCGAGCGGCAGGTGGCCCAGGGCCTCGGTCATCTTGGCCGCGTCCGCGGCGCGGGCGGCCTCCTCGCCGGGATCGCGGTCGTCGGGCGTCCGGAGGGCGGGCACGCGGTTGCGCAGGTAACCCACCGCCTCCTCGGCGGAGAACTCGCCGACCTCGGTGCCGGTGGCCCCGACCCGGCCCAGCCAGTCCCGCACCCGGGACGTGATGATCACGTGTCCGCCCGCCGGGGCGGGCTGCGGCAGGTAGGCCTGGACGTCGTCGGGCGAGGCGGCGTCATCGAAGATCAGCAGCCAGCGCGGGGCGTTCGTGCCGCACAGCAGCCGCCGGACGGCCCAGGGCATCTTGCTGGGCTCGGTCGGCGGCAGATCGAGCTGCCGGCCGAGCAGGGCGAACGAGGTCGCGATGAGATCGGGGCTCGCCGCGTCGATCCACCAGACGATGTCGTACTCGGCGGCGTGGCGGTAGGCGTACTCGACCGCGATGGCGGTCTTGCCCACGCCGCCGAGTCCGTGAAAGGCCTGGGGCGTCGGGACGAGCACGTTCGTCCGGGGGCCGTCGCCGCCGTTGAGGCGGGTGTGCAGGGCCCGCAGTTCCTTCTCCCGTCCGGTGAAGAAGGGCGGGCGGGGCGGAATGCGGCTGCCCCAGACCGAGGGCCGGCCGACCGCCGCGAGATCATCGTTCATCGTGCGCCCCTCGTCGCCATGTCAGGATGATACGGCGTGCGGGGGCGGCGGTACCCGGACTCGACGGAGAGCCGCACTCGGCCGGAAGGAATTGGCCGATTTTGGTCACTCGGCAAACTGTGGTGCGTTTTGTCGCATCTCACCCATCACTTTTCCCGGGTCCGACCTTCAGAGTTTCGTCAAGACAGCCCTGCGGCCATAGACCTGGTACTACCTTTCAGTCACCCTCGGAAGCGAAGCCTTGGACAGGGATCGCGACCGGGAGGTCCATCGCCGCGACGCCGTCGAGCGTAGGAGACGATCACGTTGGCTGCCGCGCCAGGTCGGAAGAGCCATGTTCGGCCCCCGTACGCCCCCTGGCATCCGGCTGCGGCTTTTCACGCCGAAAGGGATCTGGCGCCCGTACGGGCGGCGGAGGGTTCCGCGTCGGTCGTCGAGGGCGCCTGCTCCAGCTGGTTCGGTTGGGACCGCGCGAGCGCCCTGGCGTCCCAGGGGTACGCCGCCAGGGCCGCGGGCGATCTCGAACGCGGCGCCCGGCTGATGCGCGGCGCCCTGTCGTTGTTCGGCGCGCTGGACGACCTCGGCTCGGCCAGGCCCGTGTACGTGGCCCTGATCGAGCTGCACTTCGCGGCCGGCGACTACACGGCGGCCGCGGACGTGGCCCGCGAGGCGCTCACCCTCTTCCCGGGCCACCAGGACGCGCGCGTGGGCCTGGCCTATGCGCGCTGGTACGAGGGCCATTCCGCCGATGCGATCACCCTGCTGAGCGAGGCGGTCGCGGACGAGCCCGGCAAACGGGCCGCCCGCCGCGCCCGGGGGCAGATCCTCGCCGATCTCGGTCGCGCCATGGCCGCGCTCGCCGATCTCGATCCCGACGACGACGATCCCGACGCGCGTTCGGCGCTGGCGCTGGCGCTGGACGCCCTCGGCCGGATCGACGAGGCCGACCGGGAGCTGGACCGCGCGCTCGACCTGGCGCCCGACCGGCCGCGCACCCACCTGCGGTCGGCCCGGATCGCCCTGCGGCGCGGCGACACGCGGCTGGCCAGGGAGAGCCTGCAGCGCACGCTGGCGGGGAGGCCGCCGCTGCCACCCGCGCACGCCGCCGAGGCGCAACGGCTGCTGCGCGCGATGCCGGTGGCCGATCCGGCGCCGTGACCGTTCCGTCGCCGACGGGTCATGGTGCGGGTTATGGTCTGACTCCCATCCTCGGTTCGAGGCGGCGAGAGTGCGGGATCTTCGCGCGATTCTGATCGGTGTCTCCGGATACGCCGGGCCGTTGCGGGACCTTCCCTTCGCGGGCGACGCGGTCCGCCGGCTCGCCCGCGTGCTGGAGGAGCACTACGGCTACCGCGTGGAGGCCCTGACCGATCCCGGGCTGCGCGGCGCCGACATCGACGCGCGCGTCCGGCAGGCCGTCACCGGCGCCGGGCCCGGGACGCGGCTCGTCGTCCTCGTCCTCGCGCACGGCCGGACGGTCGATTCGCAGCACCTGTACGCGCTGGGCGTGGACGGGGAGCCGGTCGCCGACGTCGGCGCCTGGCTGCAGCTCGTGCAGGCGCGCGGGCGGCCCCTCACGCTGTTCCTGCTGGACACCTGCGAGTCCGGGGCCGTCGCCAGGCTGCCCTGGCTGGGCGAGCACGCCGAGGAGGCGTTGAGGGCCTGGACGTTGACGGCCTGCGAACCGGACACCTCCGCCTTCGACGCCGTGTTCACCGACGCCCTCGCCAACGTGCTGGAGGGCATCGCGCTCGGCCACCTGAAAGCGGCGGGGCGCACCGGGTCCCTGCCGCTGAAGACCCTGGCGCGGGCGGTGCGGAGCGAGGTGACCGAGCTGCGGCACCGCACGAGCAAGTGGCCGCAGCGTGTGGTCGGGACCAGGGTCGACATGGCCGACGACGTCCTGGAGCGGCTGGACTTCTTCACCGTTCCCGCGGCCGGGCGCGCGGACGCCCGGGTCGCCGGTGGGCTCGATCCGTCCCGGCTCGGCCTCGCCGAAGCGCCGGACGAAGGGCTCGACCTTCCCTACCTGCTCGACCGGGCGGCGGGGTTCGGGACGTTCGCGGACCCCGGCGAGGAGTTGGTCGGTTGCTTCTCGGGCCGGGCGCGGGAGCTGGGCGAGTTGATGTCCTGGCTGGACGGCGGGGCGGCAGGGCCGGCGATCGTGGCGGGCGGTCCGGGATCGGGCAAGTCGGCGCTGCTGAGCGTGCTGGTCTGCGCGGCCCACCCGCTGCTGCGCGACGCCACCCGGCCGCTGTGGCGGCGGCTGGCCCACATCCCGCAGAAGATCGCCGGTCGGGTGGCCGTCGTCAACTGCCACCAGCGCGACCTCGGGCGGGTCAGCGCCTCCCTCGGGCGGCAACTGGGCCTGCCGGAAGAGCCCGCGGAGCTCGTGGCCGCGCTGGCCGCGAGCGCGGAGCCGTGCACCGTGTTCGTGGACGCGATGGACGAGGCGGACGATCCCGCCCGGGTGGGCGAGTGGTTGTGCGCCTTGGCCGAGACCGCCCTGCCCGACGGGCGGCCGTCCGTCCGTTTGCTGGCGACGACGCGCAAGGAGCCGGTCAGCGCGCGGTTGCGCGGCATCGCCGGAACGAGCGGCCTGGCGGTCGACCTCGACGACATCGACCCTCGGACGCTGGAGGCCGACCTCGATCACTATGTCGGCAGGCTGCTGCGGGCGGTCTCCGACTACGGGGACGCCAGCGCGCTGTTCGCGGCGCGCACGGCCCGGCGACTCGCCCGCGCCGAGAGGACCATCGGGCCGTTCCTGGCCGCGGGCATCCACGCCCGCCGCTTCGTGGACGAGTTCGAGCGCGACGCCGACGACCCGGACGCCGGCCTCGACGAGGCCCGCCGCTTCGGCGACAGGGCGCCCCTCGACGCCGCCGAGCTCTTCCGGGCCGAGTCGCGCGGGCAGGCCGGGGACTCGTGGGAACCGCCGGTCCTGGCCGTGATCGCCCATGCCAGGGGGGCCGGCATGCCGGCCTCGCTGATCGCCCGCTGCGCGGCCCGGATCCGGCCCGGCCTGCCGCCTCCCGGCCCGGCCAAGGTGCAGCGGGTGCTCCGCACGAGGGGCTACTACCTGCAGCGTTCGGCCGATGCCGACGGCCTCGTGGTGTACCGGCCGCTCCACGACGAGCTCGCCCGGCACCTGAGGCGGACCGTCAGCGAGGAGGACGTGCTCGGAGCCCTCCTCGCACCGCTCGGCCCGGCGGGCGCACGGCACTGGCACGCCGCCGAGCCCTACCTGCTCAGGCACGTCCTCGATCACGCCCGGGGGACGCCGGTCGCGGAAGAGCTGCTGGACGACCCCGGTTTCCTGCTGTACGCCGACGCCGAGGCGTTGGCCGCCGCTCCGGACGTCCCGGGCGCGGCGGCCGTGAAGCTGGTGCCGGGCCCGGGGCCGTTCGCGAGACGGCGGGAGCGGCTCGCGCTGGCAGCGGTTCTGGCGGACCGCCCCGATCTGGCCGCCCGCGCGGCCGACCTTCCCGGGGAGGAACCCCTGGCATGGCGGCCGTTCTGGGCGGAGCGGGAA
Source organism: Spirillospora sp. CA-253888 (assembly GCA_050936435.1). Lineage (GTDB taxonomy): Bacteria > Actinomycetota > Actinomycetes > Streptosporangiales > Streptosporangiaceae > Spirillospora. Next base: position 141,613 of record JBNJMT010000002.1, on the reverse strand, counting down.
GGTGCCGCCGAGGCCGCGGCGCCCGAATGGATGACGGCGCTGCGGCTGCGCCACGGGCGGCTGCTCCTGGCGGGGCCGGGAGGGGAGGAGACCGTCGAGGACGTGACCTCCTTCGCGCTCGTCGACCGGCCGGACCTGCGCGGGCTGTTCACCGTGGACCGCGACGACCGTCTCCTGCTGCACGAGAAGGGGCGGGCACGGCCGGTGCCCTCGGGGAGCAGCTCGATGGTGACGTCCCTGGCGGCGTCGACCGCGGGCTCGCCCACCAGGCTGTTCACCGGCCACCACGTCGGCGCCGTCTACTCGGTCGATCCCCGCACCGGCGCGGCGAGCCTGGTGTTCGAGGCCCCCGGGGGCGGCAGGGTCAGGCAGGTCGTCACGGGCGGGGTCGCCCCCGCGGTGGTGGCGTACCTGGTCGAGGGAGGGGTCCTGGGCGCGCGGCGGCAGGACGGCGGCGGGGAGGCCAGGGAGTACCGGTTCGGGGCGGGCAGCCGTCCGCTCGCGGTCGCCGTCGGAGGATCCCGTACCTGGACGGCGGTGGTCACCGTCAACGACGACGGCCCCAACGGCAGTGTGACCGTCTTCGACTACGCGACGTTCGACCCCGTGACGTTCCCGCTGCCGTGGCCGCTGGACGCCTCGCACGGCCTGGCCGTCGCCTGGTCGGGCGGCCGGACGGTCGTCCTGGTGGGCGGGCCGGACGGCGGCGTCCGGTTGTTCAGCGCCCACTCCCACGAGGAGACGTGCACGATCAGCCCCGGTCTCGGCAGGCTCACCGACATCGCGGTCCGCGAGTGCCAGGGCCGGGTGCAGTGCCTGGTCACCGGGGAGCTCGGGGCTTCGCGGGTGGAGTGCTCGGCGGGGGGCTCGGTCCACCGGTGCGAGCGGATCGGCTCCGCGCCGGCGGAGGCGGCCGGGCTGGCCGGCGAGGTGCCCCGTCCCGGCATCGCCGCACGGCGGTACCTCGGGGCGATCGAGGCCGGGGAGCGCACGGTGGTGGTCCTCGCCGACACCAGCGGGCCGGCGCGTTGCCTGGACCTGCTGACGGGCGAACCGGTGCTCCCTCCCCTGCCGCCCGACGGCGAGCCCGTGCTCGGCCTGGAGACGCGGACGGTCGGCGATGTGCCCGCCGCGGTGCTGCGCACCGTCTCGACGCGCCGCTACTGGAACCTGCTCGACGGGTCCTCGGGGAGCGTCAAGGCCGCTCACGAGGGCCCCGACCAGGACGGGCCGGCGTCGCCGTCCGGCGTGCCGGTCCTCCTCGACCGTTCGGTGGTCATGGTGCGCGGGGACGCCGAGGGGCGGGTGCTGTGCGGTGACCGGGTGCTCGGCCGCCATGCGGCGGAGGTCACCGCGCTGATCGCTATCCGCCTGGACGGGGCGCCCGCGGTGGTGAGCGGTGCGCGCGACGGTTCCGTGGTGGTCTGGAGCCTGCCGGCGCGGGAGCCGGTGGGCCGCCTGCACGTGGACGCTCCGGTGACCGCTCTGCTCCACACGCCGGACGGCGTCCTGCTGGTGGGCGCCGGGAACGGCACGGTCGCGTTCCGCAGAGGGGGCCACGGGGGCGCGGAGGTCAGATGAACGGGGCCAGCAGCCCGGCCACGTCCGAGGTGCCCAGGTAGAAGCGGGCCCGGTGCGGGTCCGCCACGTGGATGCTCGTCTCGATGTCGCGGTGGACGCCGTCGAACCGCGTGGGCAGCGCGCCCCGGGGCACCGCCACGAAGTCGCCGCGGTCGGAGACGTTCGCCCAGTCGCGCACGCCGGGCGGCCTGGCGCCCTGGCCCCACTGCGGCTCCGGCTCCAGCCGGTCGAACACGACCTTGCGCATCCCCAGGGGGCTTCCGAGGGTGAGCAGGAGCTCGATGTCGATCCCCGGGTGGGCGTGCAGCGTCTCGTAGGCGACGACGCTGCCGAGCGAGTGCGCGACCAGCACGCGGGGGCGGTGCCGTTCGAGGGCCTCGGCGAGCCGGTCGCGGACGGCGCGCCGCACCGGCGCGTTGTCGGGATCGAAGTAGACCGACAGCTCGCCGACCATGGCCGCGACCACCGGGACGCAGCCCGCGCCGAACCGTTCGGTGAGGACGCCCGCCGCCTGGCGGAGCAGCTTGGTCCCGCGCCCCTTGGCGACCGGGTCGAACGGCGCGTCCGTCGACTCGGCGGCCAGGATCTCCTCCGCCCACTCCACGAACAGGACCTGCGCGAACGGGTCCAGCATGAGGGGGTCGGCGGCCATGGCGACCCCCTGGGCCAGGAGATCGGCGTAGTAGGCGACCGGCAGGTGCTCGGGCACCAGGGCGCCGGGCAGGTGGCGGCCGATGCCCGCCGCCGTCCATTGCAGCCAGTCGGCGCTGATGGCGGCGGTCGCGCGGGAAAGGTCGCGGTCGGCCTTGTCGAAATAGGAGAGGTTCCAGATGCCATGGACACCGAGGACGGGAGTCATGACGCTCCGTGGCGGGCGATCGGGTACATCCTTGCGTCGGCGGCGACAGTTTCAGATGTACGGCGGCATGGACTCTGAGGAATGGGGCGTTCTGTCTCGCAAAGGTACAGGAAGCCCATCGAGGTATTGCGGCAATCACCGAGAGCCGCCGTCCGGCGGGCGCGGATCTGAGAAGGTGAAGGCATTCGCACAGGGAGAGGTGCCACTGCCATGCAGGATCGCCCCGTCTCGGACGTTGTGACGGCCTCGTTCTCGCCGTGCGCCGCCGATGCGGACGGCGGCGCGCCCGGGCCTCCCCTGCCGAACGCGCCCCTGGGCCGCCGGACGGCGGAGGGGGCGGACGACGCCCCGCGCGCCCGGCGGGTCGTTCTGAAGGTCGGCGGCTCGGCCGCGTTCCCCTCCGGCATCGACCGGCTGGCGCGGATCGCGGAATCGATCCGGCTCATGAGCACCGGCGGCACCGGCGTCGTCGTGGCGGTCGCGGGCGACGGCGTCTTCAGCCACGGCGAGGCGGCCGTCCGGATCGGACGCGCGCAGGCCGACGCGGCCGGCATGGCGGCGACCGGCGTCAACGCCCTGGTCCTCCAGGGGCTGCTGGAAGCCGCCGGCGTGGAGACCGAGGTCTTCTCCCGCGGCCCCTGCGCGGCGATCGGCAACCACTACAGCGGTGCCCGGATCGATCACGCGCTGCGGCACGGCCGGGTGGCGATCCTGGCGGGCGGCATGGGGGTGGCCGGCTTCTCCGCCGACCTGCCGGCCGTCCACGCCGCGATCGACGTCGGCGCCGACATGGTGATCCTTCTTGGCGGGGCCGCCCGCCCGCCGTCCGAGTCGACGGTGTCGGAGCTCCTGGTGCGGGGGCCGAGGGTCCTCGATTCCAGCACGCTCACCCTGGCCTTGAATTTCGGTAAGCGGATATGCATGATATCGGCCTCCCATGTGGAGGGTGTTCTGCGTGCGGTGCGGGGAGAGCCGGTCGGTTCCGTCATTCATCCCCGTTGAAGGTCGCCTGGGAAATCCATGGCTCGCGACGGTCGCGTGCCATGAATATCCGCAGGCGGCACGTCGAGCCGATAATGGCACGAGCCAAGGCGTCTTCCAGATCTGCACCGCGCAAGGCGCCGTCCACCGACGGCGGTGAGGGCGGGCCGCGAAGTCGTGGCGGTACGGCCGCCAGGTACCTCCCGATTAGAGTGATCACGTGAAGATCGGGGATGTGGCCGCGTCCTGGGACGTCGAGCCGGGATGGTTGAACACCGCCAGCTACGGGGTGCCGCCGCGCGCGGCGTTCGAGGCGTTGCAGGGGCCGCTGGACGAGTGGCGGCGCGGGGCCAACGGCTGGGACCGCTGGGATCCGGCCGTGGACCGCGCGCGGGCCGCGTTCGCGCGGCTGGTCGGGGCCGAGGCGGACGACGTCGCGGTGGGCGCGGCGGCCTCGCAGGTCCTCGCGCCGGTGGCGGCGTCGCTGCCGCGCGGGACGCGCGTGCTGGCGCCCTCCATCGAGCACACCTCCAACCTGTTCCCCTGGCTGGCGGCCGGCCTGGACGTCCGCACCGTGCCGACCGACGGGCTGGCCGACGCGATCGACGAGCGCACCGACGTCGTCGCGTTCAGCCTGGTGCAGTCGGCCACCGGGCAGGTCGCCGACGCCGAGGCGGTCGTGGCCGCCGCCCGCGCGCACGGCGCGCTCGTGGTGGCCGACGCGACCCAGGCGGCGGGCTGGCTGCCGATCGACGCGACGCGGTTCGACGTGATGGCGGTGTCGGCCTACAAGTGGCTGATGTGCCCGCGCGGCACCGCGTTCGGCTACTTCGCGCCGGCCGTCCGCGACCGTTTCCAGCCGATCGCCGCCAACTGGTACGCGGGCGAGGGCGACGCCTCCTACGGCCCGCCGCTGCGGCTGGCGGCCGGCGCGCGGCGCTTCGACATCGCCGTGCCGTGGTTCTCCTACGTCGGGGCCGCGCCGGCGCTGGAGCTGCTGGCGGAGATCGGCGTCGAGCAGGTGCACGAGCACGACGTGCGCATGGCCAACCGCTTCCGTGCGGGCGTCGGCCTGGAGCCGAGCGACAGCGCGATCGTCACCGTGACCGACCCGGACGCCGCCGAACGCCTGCGGGCCGCCGGCGTGCGCTTCTCGGTCCGGAACGGCGGCGCGCGCCTGGCGTTCCACCTCTACACCACCGAGAACGACGTGGACACCGCCGTGGCCGCGCTCGGCTGAGCATGGCGGGGGTCCCGCCCACCATCAGAACGGAAGCTGGGCGACATATAGGTTGAACGCCGTGAAACTTCGCGTATCGGGCTGCAGTGCGGTGCTCGGCCTGGTGATCGTCGCCTTGCTCGCCTTCCTCGTCGGGCAGTGCACCGCGAGCGGCGACGCCTCGGCGCCTGGCGGCGAGGGGGCGGCTCTCCCGCAGACCGCGAAGTCGACGCCTCCGATCGAGTACGTCGTGACGTCCGCCAAGCCGGAGAGGACGGGCGGCGGGTTCGCGTGCGTCTCCCTCCGGGTCAAGGTGAAGAACAAAACGGCCTCGCCCGTGGACGCCTCGGAGGCTCAGGACCGCATCCTGCAGAATCCGTCGTTCTCGTTCTCTCGTCGCGACCGCGCCCTGCCGCTCGGAACGACGGCGCTGCTGGAGCTCGACGGCTTCGCGCGCGCCATCGACGGTTTCACGACGGCCACGGGATGGGTCGGCGTCTGTCCTCCGGGCCTTCGCCTGGGAGAACAGGTCGTCGTCCGCTACGGCAAGGAGCGGTGGAAGGTCACCGTGCCGAAACCCAAGCCCAAGCCGAAACCGAAGCCCAAGCCGACCTACAAGCATGAGAACGAGTCCGGGCGGAGCAACTCAGGTGGCGGTGGGCACCCCGGCTACACCGGCCCTCGCTGCTATGCCCCCGGCGGGAAGACCTGGCGTCCCTGCTAAGGCCGGTCCGGCGGATTCGGACGTCGGTAAACGCCTCGACATCGTTCGCAGTGATCGGAGACGCTTCGCAGGATGACCAGAATCGACGACACGCCTCCCGCCTGGGACGAGCGCACCCAGCTCGCCACGTTCCTCGACTACGCACGTGACACCGCCCGCGCCAAGTGCGAGGGCGTCTCCGCGGAGAACGCGCGCAGGGCCCTCCTTCAGGGCTCACCCCTGATGACCATGAGCGGAGTGGTCAACCACCTCCGCTGGGTCGAGTACCACTGGTTCCAGGTGGTCTTCCTCGGCGAGGAGGACCGGGGTCCCTGGACCGACGAGGACCCCGACCGCGAGATGCGCATCGCCGTCGACTTCCCGCTCCCGCAACTGCTCGACGAATACGCCGAGCAAAGCGCCCGCTACCGCGAACTGGTCGCCGGGCACGGCCTGGACGAGAAGGCTCGGCGAGCCGTCCGCAACGGCCTCCACGTCGACCTGCGCTGGATCCTCCTCCACCTCGTCGAGGAGACGGCCCGCCACAACGGCCACCTGGACATCCTGCGCGAGATGCTCGACGGCACGACCGGCGATTAGACCCGGCGGGGATCCCGAGCGGAGCCGGAGCGGTGCCGTTGCGGCTCGATCAGGGCTCGGCGGCGGTCGGACCTCTACACTACGGTAGGTGACCGATTACGATGATCTTGATGCGTTCGAGGGCCTGGACACCGCGGCCCTGCCCCCGCGCCAGCAGCGGATCCTGGTCACGATCCGGGACTGGGTGAGCAGGTACGGCTACCCGCCGAGCACCCGCCAGATCGGCGACGCGGTCGGCCTGCGGTCGGCCTCGTCGGTGTCGCGGCACCTGGCGAGCCTGGAGGAGAAGGGGTTCCTGCGCCGCGGGGCCTCGATGGCCCGGCCGATCGATGTGCGGATGTTCCTGCGCGAGGGGCAGGGGCGGCGGCCCTCCGACGACTCGGTGACCGTGCCCATGGTCGGCGACATCGCCGCCGGCGTCCCCATCCCGGCCGAGGAGCACGTCGACGACAGGCTCTCGCTGCCCCGCGAGCTCACCGGGCGCGGCACGGTGTTCGGCCTGCGCGTCCGCGGCGACTCGATGATCGACGCCGCGATCTGCGACGGCGACATCGTCGTGGTCCGGCAGCAGTCCGAAGCCCATTCGGGCCAGATCGTCGCCGCGATGATCGACGGGGAGGCCACCGTCAAGGTGTACCGGCACCGCGACGGCCACGTCCGCCTGGAGCCCCGCAACCCGGCCTACGACGTCATCGACGGTGACGACGCCGTCGTGCTGGGCGTCGTCGTCTCGGTGCTGCGCAGCGTCTGAGGACGCACCGGGCTGCGCCAGAGTGGCGGGCGATATGCGCCTCTTCGGGCGACTTTGGCGGGGTTTCTCCAGTGGCGCGAGGCCGGTGTCAGGTCAGGCAGGAGTCGGCCTCGACGATGTCGGCGTGCATGTTCTTCTCCATCATCTTCAGGGCGGCCTCGGCCAGTTCCTCGTCGATGCCCGCGACGGCGTCGCGGGGCACCTGGATCTCGAAGTGCCGGACGTAGGCGTCCAGGGCGGTGTAGAGCACGCACTGCTCGGTGACCTGGCCCGCGAGGATCACGCGTTCGACGCCGCTGCGCTGCAGGAGGTACTCCAGGGAGGTGCCGTAGAAGGCGCTGTGGCGGACCTTGGGCAGGAAGGCGCAGGTCGAGGCGGGCACGATGGGCTCCACCAGGTCGGGCCGCTTGCCCTTCAGAGCCGCCGACACCAGGTCGTCGCGGGTGGCGGAGAAGTCACCGTGGTTGTCGTTGACGTAGACCAGCAGGACCTCCTCATCACCGTCGGCGGCGGTGGCCCGGCCGATCAGCCGGCTCAGCGGGTCGATGATCCTGGCGACGTCCTCCTGCAAGCGGCCGGCGTCCTTGTGGTCGTACGGGTTGAGCATGTCGGTGACGATCAGTGCGGTAGAAGCCATGGTGACCGCCTTCCCCCGCAGGCCACGGCCCATGCCCGCCGCCGGGGAGCAGATCATCGCCGGGACGGTGGAGAGGCCCGGCGTCAGCGCCCGCCCTTGACGCGCTCGTAGTGCCGGGCGGCCTTGGCGCGGTTGCCGCAGACGGCCATCGAGCACCAGCGGCGGGTGCCGTTCTTGGTGGTGTCGTGGAAGTACAGGACGCAGTTGGGATGCGCGCAGGGTTTGACCCGGTCGGGGCTTTCGGACATGAGCCGCAGGTAGTCGGCGGCCGCCAGCCAGGACGGTAGCCACACGGGGTCGTCGGCCCGTGGATGGTCCTCCGGGCCGTCGGGACCGAGCCGGTAGTGCAGCGCGCCGTGCGCGAGGACCCGGTTGAACGAGTCCACCGCTTCCGGGGCCGAGCCCCGTTCCAGAAGCGCCAGAAGGATCTCGCGGGTCTCCACCACGGCCTTCAGCGTCGCCAGGTCGGCCGCCGCGCGGTCGTCCAGCCCGGCCGTACGCAGCCAGATGGCCAGGCCGTCGACGGATTCGAGCAGGTCGTGCCGGGTGCCGTCCTCGATCCAGCGGGTGTTGACCAGGTCCAGGCACAGCGGCTCCCCGATGAGCGGTCGAGGGTCCGCGGCGGCCTGCTCCTGGGGTCGGTGTTCCGGCTGCACGCCCCCACTCTACCTCCCTATCGCCACTTAGCCGGTTGACGATCATCTTCTAACTCTCTATCTTCCAATAGTCAGTTAGAACGACCCGGCCGGACGGCCGGAGTGAGAGAGGTACCGCCATGGAGACCATCGCGATCAAGGCCGTGCAGACCGGGCACGTGGGGCTCAACGTGACCGACCTGGTCCGGTCGCTGGCCTTCTACCAGCGCGTCTTCGGATTCGACGTGCAGGCCGAGGGCACCGAGGCCGACCGCCGCTGGGCCTTCCTCGGGCGGGACGGGCGGATGCTGGTGGCCCTGTGGCAGCAGAGCGACTCCGCCTTCCCGACCCGCTCGGCGGGCCTGCACCACCTGTCGTTCCAGGTCGAGTCGATCGACGAGGTGAAGGCCGCCGAGCAGGTGCTGCGCGAGCTGGGCGCCACGTTCAGCTACGACGGCGTCGTCCCGCACGGCGAGGGCGCCCCGTCCGGCGGGATCTTCTTCACCGACCCCGACGGGATCCGCCTGGAGATCTACGCGCCCACCGGTGCCGACACCGCGCCCGCACCGAACGGAACCGCTCCGACCTGCGGTTTCTTCTAACCACCCGGACGATCGGAAGGAGGCCGCTGTGGCGGTCGACGTTTACCACGAAGGCGAACGCGCCGCCCAGCGGCAGGCCGGGCTGCTGGACCAGGGAGGCTTCTCCGGCCGCGCCATCCGCGCGGAGATCCCCGAGGTGGCGCGCAGGTTCCTGCTCCAGCAGCCGCTGGTGGTCCTCGGCGCCGCCGACGGCCAGGACCGGATGTGGGCCACGTTCCTCACCGGACGGCCCGGCTTCCTGCACGCCGACGACGACCGCACCGTCACCGTCGACGCGCGGACGGGGCCGGACGATCCGCTGCACGACCGGCTCGCCGGTCCCGCGAAGGTCGGCATGCTCGTCATCGAGCCGTCCCGGCACCGCCGGATGCGGATGAACGGCCGCGCCGCCGCGACCGGGCACGGCCTGTGTGTCGCGCTCGACCAGGTGTACTCCAACTGCCCCAAGTACATCCAGAAGCGGCAATGGCGGTGGGAGCCGACCACCCCGGCCAAGCCGAAACGGTCCCACGCCCTGAGCGATGACCAGCGGCGATGGGTCGCCGGCGCCGACACCTTCTTCATCGCCACCTCCGACCTCCGGGGCAATGCCGACGCGTCCCATCGGGGCGGCGCCCCGGGATTCGTGGAGGTGGTGTCGCCGACCGTACTGCGCTGGCCCGACTACGTCGGCAACGCCATGTTCAACACCTTGGGCAACCTGGAGGTCCAGCCGCGGGCCGGCCTGCTGGTCCCCGACTGGCGCACCGGCGGCGTCCTGCACCTCACCGGCACCGCGCGCACCGACTGGGACCCCGCGCACGCGGCCGCGGTGCCCGGCGCCGAACGGCTGGTCGAGTTCACCGTCACCGAGGTCGTCGAGATCCCCGGCGCGAGCCCGCTGCGCTGGAGCGATCCCGTCCCCTCCCGCTTCAACCCGCCCGTACACCCTCCCGAGGAAGCCTTGTGACCCCCACCCTCCACACCGGCGCCACCAGGACGCTGACCGGCAAGGCCCCGGCACGCCCCGCCGCGACCGCCATCGCGTCCGCCACCACGGCCGGCGCCGTCGCGCTCACCCTCCTGGTCGTGATCGGCCACTACCTGCACGAGCCCGTGCTCATACCGCCGCTCGCCGCGAGCGCCGCCCTGGTGTTCGCCGCTCCCGCCCTGCCGCTGGCGCAGCCCCGCAACGTCATCGGTGGCCAGCTCATCTCCGCCTGCGTCGGCTTCGCCGCCCTGGCGGTCGGCGGCGCCACGCCCTGGACGGCCGCGCTCGCCGGCGCTCTGGCCATCGGGGCGATGGCCCTGGCGCGCACTCCGCACTCCCCCGCCGCCGCGACCGCGGTCGTCGTCGTCCTGACCACACCCGATCCCGCCGTCTTCCTGGGGCTGCTGGCGTTGGCCACGGTGGTCATCGTGGCCGTCGGCATCGCCGCCGCCCGCCGCAGCTACCCCGTCTACTGGTGGTGACGCGGCCGCCACCGCACCTCGTGCGTCCACTCCCACCAAAGTCGATGCGTTCGCCCGCCCGATCAGGCGTCGTGTGCGATGGGGCCGGTACGTCTCAGCCGGGTCGGGCGGAGGGCGGTGAATCCGCGAGGGATCAGTTCTGGTTCACGGGCCAGATGGCCGCCGGGTCGCAGTGGGCCGGACAGGCCAGCAGGTAGACCTCGTTGCCCAGGAACAGCCCGTAGGTATCGGCGCTGAAGTGGTCGGGCTGTTCCGGCCGCCCGGGGTGGACCGCGAATTCCATGTCCTCGGGCACCTGGCAGAGGTACACCAAGTCCACTCCGCAGGCGCACCTGTGATACTCGGGATCCTGCGCCCAGGACGGTGCGCCGCCCACCTTGAAACCCTGGGCCCCGCGCCCGCTCGGGTCGGGGATGTCCAGGAACGGTCGCAGCGTCAGCGGCAGGGCGCACACGGACGGTTCGGCTTCCGGCAGCGGAAGCACCGCGCGGCGCTGCAGCAGTACACGCCAGAACGGACGCGGATAGGGAGGCTGCGGAGCATCCCAGTATCGGGGGACGAGGCGACCGTCGGCGAGGTGGGGCTCGGACGCGTCGTTGTGCGCGCGGCACTGGAAGACGAGCAGGTGGTCTCCGCCGAACGGCTCCAGGTCCGGGGGGATGTCGAACTGGAAGAACAGGCTCATCCGCTCGCCGCAGAAACACTCGGGCCAGACCTGGTCGTCGTCGAGGAAGGGCCGGCCCCCGACCGAGTTCCGCGCCGGCCGGTCCAGCGGTTCGGTTCCGATCTCGATCGCGTGGGCGGGGAGCCCCTCCCGTGTCCTGGCCACACCGTGTTCGACCATTTGCTCACCCTATGGCGCACTGGATGAGCACGGCCTGCGAGCAGTCCTTGCCGCTCTTCCACGGGTTCGCCACGGCCGGTCACAGGGCCGGGGGCTCGGGCGCTCTGAACGTGCTGAGGCTTGGGCGGGATGGGGTCAGGAAGGAGCGCCTTCGTCGAGCGTCGGTCGCGGGTGCGCTGCCGAAAGATCGCTCATCACACGTAAAACGGGATTGAGCGGACGTGTCGCGGGCAGCGGGAGGGGGATGGGAAATATTGATCTTGCTTTCGTCGTCGCGGGCCTGGGGGCGCTGCTGGCCGCCGCGCTGCCCGGGCTGATCAAACGGCTGCCGGTCTCGCTGCCGGTGCTGTTCCTGGCCGGCGGCCTGGTGCTGTACCTGTCGCCCCTGCCGCTGCCCGACCCCGATCCGGTGGCGCATCCGGGGACCACCGAGCATCTCACCGAGCTGTGCGTGATCATCTCGCTGATGGGCGCGGGGCTGGCCCTCAACCGCCCCTTCGGATGGCGGGCGTGGTCGTCCACGGCGCGGCTGCTGATCGTGGTGCTGCCGGTGACGACGCTGGCCGTGGCCGGGGCGGCGCACTGGCTGCTGGCCTGGCCGCTGGCGGCGGCGTTGCTGCTGGGCGCGGTCCTCGCCCCCACCGATCCGGTCCTGGCCGCCGACGTGCGGGTCGGCGAGCCCGCCGACGCCGAGCACGACGACGACTACGACGGCGAGAACGACGACGACGAGGTCCGCTTCAGCCTCACCTCGGAGGCGGGGCTGAACGACGGGCTGGCGTTTCCCCTGGTGCTGCTGGCCGTCGCCGTGGCCACGGCCGGCGGGGCGGGATCATGGGCGGGCCATTGGCTGGCGGTGGACCTGCTCTACAAGTGCGCCGCCGGCCTGGTCGCCGGGTTGCTGGTCGGGTGGCTGCTGGGGCGGCTGTTCTTCCGTGCCCAGAGCCCCTCGCTACGGCTGGCCGAGCGCAGCGAGGGGTTCGTGGCGCTGGCCGCGACGCTGCTGGCCTACGGCGCGGCCGAGATCGCGGGCGGCTACGGCTTCATCGCGGTGTTCACCACGGCCTGCACGATCCGCGCGGCGGAACGCTCCCACGGCTACCACGGGGTCCTGCACGGTTTCATCGAACAGGTCGAACGCCTCCTGACGGCCTGGCTGCTGCTGCTCGTCGGCGGCTACATCGCCAACGGCGGGTTGCGCGACCTCACCTGGCAGGGCGCCGTGGTCGGGCTGCTCCTGCTGCTGGTCATCCGGCCGCTGGTCGGATGGCTGGCGTTGTACGGGAGCCCGGCGAAACCACGGGAACGGCGGGCCATCGCCTTCTTCGGCGTCCGGGGCATCGGCTCGCTGTTCTACCTGGCCTACGCGCTCGCGCACGCTGATTTCGGTGTGGAACCGCGGTCGTTGTGGGCGGTGGTCACCTTCACCATCCTGGTCTCGGTCTGCCTGCACGGCATCACCTCCACGCCCGCCCTGGCCTGGCTGGACCATCTGCGGAAGGCCCGCGCCGCCGATGCCGACCGGGAACGCAAACCGGTGTCCCTCGCTCCGCGAGACTCCTGAACGCTGCCGTCCGCTCCAGGTGCGTGTCGCCGCCTCTCAGCAGACTGTCACCCTTCTTGGATACGGTCCCCACCACTGTTTGCATGAAGGATTTCAGGTGATGCATGGGCGCAAAGACGGCGCTGTTGGCTTTCGCTGAGGGGGACGTCCGCTCAGCGCTGTCAAGGGCAACGCGTTCGGAACAGGCCAGGGCCGAGGCGCTGGTCCAACGGATCCATCCGGATCATGCGGTCGCGGCCATCCAGGAGCAGGCGCTGGAGGACTGCGTCTACCCGCCCGGCGACACCGCCTACGCCGCCGCGCCGGCCGGAGTCGATCTGGTGTGCGACCGCAGGCTCGCGCTCGATCGTCCGTCGGAGCTGCCGGAGCATCTGCGCGAACTCGGCAAGGGCCGACGGATCGTCGTGCACAGCATGCACTCGGTCGTGGACTGGCTCGCCTTCGCCGTCTGGGAGGACGGCGTGCTGGTGCGTTCGCTGAGCCTGTCCCCGGACAGCGGCATCATGGAGGACATCGGCGAACCGTACGAGTTCGAGCTGCCGTACTGGGCGGGCGAGCATCCCGTCGTCCCCATGCCGGAGTGGCCCGACGAGGGCCCGTATCCGCTGCCCTTCCACCCCCTGGATCTGGGCGAGGTCGCACTCCGCGCGCTCTTCGGCTTCGTCGTAGAGGGTTACCCCGATGCCGATGACATCGATGTTTCAGGCATCGTCATGCACGGCTTCACGGTGACCGCCCCTTCGGGGCTGGAACAGGCTGCCCGTGAGGCGGCGCTCGCAGAGGCGATGCGGGCCATGGGGCCACCGAGAGTCTTTCGGATGGGGCCGGGCGGGGTGTGGCAGGAAAGAAGTATCGACGACCTCTGACCCGTTCGCCATCTGGCGAAAACTCGGTGCTTCATAGCGGGCTGCACGTCGGCACCAGGGCAGCATGACCGATTGGGCGGCTCGCGGTTTCAGGGAGCGGTCACGGCCGGGCGAAGGCCGGTGGGGTCTCCGCCCGGACGTGACCGCGCCGTTCCTGCGGGAGGCGTCAGTCGTCGCGCCGGTCGTCGGAGGGCTCGGCCCGGTCGAGGTTCGCTTCGAGGGCCTCCTTGGGCGCCAGCGGTTCGTCGCTGGGCCAGGTGGACATGGAACCGGTCTCCCCCATGGTGGTGCTCCTGTCGGTCGATGTTCTGCGGTGCCGTCCTCGTCGCTGGCGGGGACGGTGACGCGATGACACTTCCCAATGTCGGCTGCGAGAAGTGACGCGGAAAGTGCGTGGCGTGAAGCTGCCAGTGTTTGAAACCCGGAGCACCGCATCGACTGCTGATGGCGCGCGGCCACACGCCGACGGGCAACGGCCCCCGGCCGAGGAGCCCAGCGCTCAGAACGCGGTCCGTTCGGCTCGGCAAGTGGCAAAGCGCGCTCTCCGTCAAGCGCCGAACGGTTCGCGTCCCGCCTGCTGGTGCCGTATCCCGTACGGCACCAGCAAGCGGCCCTCAGGAGGCGGTGCCGGTGGCCGTCTCGCCGAGGAGTTCGGTGACGCGGATGAAGCCGTCGGTGCCGTGGCCCCTGCCGATGACGCGGCGGGCCAGGCCCTCGGCGGCCCGCATGACGCCGGCGTCGATGCCGTGCTCTTCGGAGGTGTGGATGATGTGGGCCATGGACGACGCCGCCGAGGTGATCGGGTTGTCCTCGCCGGAGAAGTTCCCGGCGTCCACCTCCGCCGCGGTCGCCTCGAAGATCGGCGGCAGGATCGCGCCGATGCCCTGGGCGAACGGCGCCAGCTCGCGCGCGCTGATCCCCTCCGCCTTGGCCACCGCCAGGGCGTGCGCGTAGCCGGCCATGGCGGTCCAGAAGATGTCCAGCAGCGCGATGTCGTGGGCGGCGGCCCGGCCGATGTCCTCGCCCAGGTGGCTGTGGGTGCCGCCGAGCGCCTCCAGCACCGGTCGGTGCTCGCGGTAGAGGTCCTCGGGGCCGCTGTGGATGAACACCGCGTCCGGCGTCCCGATGGTGGGGACCGGCGTCATGATCGCGCCGTCCAGGTAGCGGACGCCGTGCTCGGCCGCCCAGGCGGCGGTGTCGCGGGCCCGGCCGGGCGTGTCGGCGGTCAGGTTCACCACCGTGCGGCCCTTGAGCGCGGTGGTGACCGCGTCGGCGCGCAGGACGGCGTCGGAGGCGTCGTAGTTCACCACGCACACCACCGTCAGGTCGCTGGCGGCGACGGCCTCGGCGGCCGAACCGGCGCGCAGCGCGCCGCGTTCGACCAGTTCCCGGTCGCGGCCCGGCGTCCGGTTCCAGACGGTGGTCCGCAGGCCGGCGGCCACGAACGCGCCGGCCAGGGCGCGGCCCATCGGGCCCAGGCCGATCACGGTGACGGAAGACTGTTCGGGCATGGTCCAACCCCCATAATGAAATCGTCGTAAGGCAACAAAAAAGGACGGCCATGACGCGCAAGCTCGCTCAGGACACCGAGGTCTGCGGGGTCACCGCCGCGATCGCCGTGATCGACGGCAAGTGGAAGACCCCGCTGCTGTGGATGCTGGAGGAGCGCCCGCACCGGCCCGGCGAGCTGCGCCGGCGGCTGCCGGGCCTCAGCGAGAAGGTCCTGACCCAGACGCTCCGCGAGATGGAGGCCGACGGGCTGGTGCACCGCGAGGTGCACGCAGGACTACCGCTGAAGACGGTGTATTCGCTGACCGGGTTCGGTCGCGACCTCTCCGAGGCGGTGGCCCCGCTCTCCGACTGGGGCCACCGCCGGCTGGACAGGCTCGTCGAGGCCCAGCGGGTCTCCTGAACGCACGTCGCCTCCGTTCCGTCCTGATCGAACGGCCCGTTGACCGCTCGGCACCAGCCTGGTCCCCACCGGCACGCCCCGCCAAGTACGCACTTAAAAGTGGGTATGCCGCGAACCTGGGGCTATGCTCCGGCAGGTGACTCCAGCTGAGGACTTCGCCGTACGGACCGAGGCGCACCGCCGGGAGTTGCGGGTGCACTGCTACCGGCTGACCGGCGGCTTCGACGAGGCCGAGGACCTGGTGCAGGAGACGCTGCTGCGCGCCTGGCGCAGCCGCGACCAGCTGGAGGACGGCGCGAACCTGCGCGCGTGGCTCTACAAGATCGCCACCAACGTCTGCCTGGACTTCCTGCGCCGGGTCGACCGCCGCCCGCGCACCTACGCGCCGGTGCCGGGCATGGACCACGGCGACGGTCCCGTCCCGGAGTTCCTGGAGTGGCTGCAGCCCATCTCCGACACGCTGCTGGACCCCGAGCGGCCCGAGGAGGAGGCGGTCGCGCGCGAGACGATCGAACTCGTCTTCCTCACCGCGATCCAGCACCTCACCCCGCAGCAGCGGGCGGTGTTCGTGTTCCGCGACGTGCTCGGCTGGTCGGCCGCCGACACCGCGAAGGCGATGGACATGAGCGTGGCGTCGGTCAACAGCGCGTTGCAGCGCGCCAAGCCGGGCCTGCGCCGCCACCTGCCCGCCGACCGCGCGCAGTGGCGCACCGAAGGGCCGACGCCCGAGGAGCGCAAGGTGGTCGACGCCTACATCGCCGCCCTGGAGAGCTCGGATCTGGACGCCGTCGCCGACCTGCTCACCAGCGACGTCGTGCTGACGATGCCGCCCAACCCGTTCTGGTTCACCTCTCGTGAGGCGATGATGTCGTTCATCCGCAAGAGCCTGGAGCCGACGGGGCCGACCTACCTCGGGCAGTGGCGGCACCTGCCCACCTCGGTCAACCGGATGCCCGCGGTCGCCGGGTACATACGCCGCCCGGGCACCACGTTCTTCCGCGCGCAGACGCTGGACGTGCTGCGCGTGCGGGACGGCCGGATCGCCGAGATCACCACCTTCGAGCCGCACCTGCTGGCGGCCTTCGGCCTGCCGCTGGTGGTCCGCTGAAAATTCGTCCGCCGGACCCGATGAGTCGCCGGAGCGGCGTACGTCCTATGGGCATATGCGGCGCGCGGAGGGCGCGCCGCACGAGCTCAGGGAGACCGACATGAAGCGCCTGCAGAACCGCACCGCGATCATCTGGGGCGGCGCCGGGTCGATCGGCACCGCCACCGCGCGCCGCTTCGCCGAGGAGGGCGCCGCCGTCCACCTGGCCGGGACGACCGAGGCCGCGCTGAAGCAGGCCGCCGCCGCGACGGGCGCCGCCGGCTACGGCGTGGTCGACGTGCTGGACGAGGACGCCGTCACCGCGTACGTGGAGCGCGTCGCCGCCGAGACCGGGCGGCTGGACGTGTCGTTCAACGTGGCGGCCCGCGGTGACGTCCACGGCACGCCGCTGCTGCAGATGCCGGCCGCCGACTTCGTCCAGCCCGTGGTGCGCGGCATCACCGGCTCCTTCCACACCGCCCGGGCCGCGGCGCGGCGGATGGTCGCGCAGGGCTCGGGCGTCATCGTCGAACTCGACAGCGCGTCGGCCCGCGGCGCCGCGCCCAACATGGGCGGCACCGGCGCGGCCGACGGCGCCAAGGACACGCTGGTGCGCGACCTCGCCCAGGAGGTCGGGCCGAGCGGGGTCCGGGTCGTCGGCATCTGGACCGCGGGCCTCACCGACAGCCTGACGGCGGAGAAGCTCGGCGCGACACTGGGCGCCCCGGTGCCGCAGGAGATGGTGGCGAACATCATCACCAACCTGGACTCGCTGCGGATGACCGGGAAGTCCCCGGTGACGGCGCAGATCGCCGCGACGGCCGCGTTCCTGGCCTCCGACGACGCGGCCGCGATCACCGCCACCTGGATCAACGCGACCGCCGGGATGTTCCCGAGCTGAGCCGCGGCACGACCCGGCTGTCGCCTGCCGGCACGCGAGCGACCTGCGGTGAACGATCGCGGCGGTGGAAGGGACGCCGGCCGATCGGGAGCGGGTGCTGGGTGACGAGCGCGCTGTCTCTCGTCACGTGCGTGCCGGTCTGGCGGCTGCGGGGCGACGACGACCCTGTCTCGAGCCGTCACGCTTCCCTTGGAACGGACCTCTCGCGAGTCCAAGGACGAGGCCGGCACAGTGCTTTGACGCGTGGACGGCTCGGCGCCCGCTCTCCGAGGGGCTGGGTGGGAGGGCCGCAGCATCGGTTCGTTGGTGCCATGGGTGCTGGCTGCGGCAGGTGAAGGGGGCAAGAGCGTCAGGGTCACGGCTTCGCCGGAACTGTGCAGGTGATTCCCGGGTCAGAGCTGGACATGGCGGAGGGGAGAGTGAGGAGGTGGCGTCCGGGCCCTGGCCGGGTGCGGCTGTGAAATGCCTACTTGACCAGCCGGGAACCGAGTCTTCCAGCCCATTGGCCACGCCTCCGACCACATCCATCACGGCGGCGGTCAACAACGCCGTGGCCGTATGGTCGAGGTCGTGGTGACAGCCGACGCTATCGCCAACGCCCGGACCCATCAGGCAGACCAAGAACGGTCGGTGTCCTTGCTGCTCGTTCCCCTCGCACCGATCAATGCCCAGGTGCGTCACGGGCACGTTGATGTCGAAGTCTTCCGGTCAGTACCAGCGCGCGGAACTCCCCCGGCAGGGCCGGGGAGACAGGCCCCGCCAGATCGATCACAAGCGTCGGGCGGCCACGACCGGTGCCCGGGACCCCACCAGATGACGCGGCAGGGCGTACCGGCCGCCGGACCGTCCGGGGCATCGGCCGCCAGATGATCGAACTATCTTGGTCGACGCACAGGCGGTGCGGGGCAGGACGATGAGGAGAGCATGGCCAGGCGGCGGTATGTGGCCCGCGGTGTCCCAGGCGGATACCGCATCTGGGACAACAAGAGGCGCAGGTGGTGGGGTGACCTCTACGAGCTGTGCCCGGACGATCTCATCGTCGAGCTCAACGGGGGCGCCGACCACGCGAAGGTCACCGCCCTGCTCAGGCGATACCGAGCGCAACGGCGGTAGACCCGGCCCGGATCACCAGGGCTGGTGATAGACGACATCGACCAGGGTGTCGTCCGCATAGGCGGCCGCGTTGGTCAGGTGGCCGTTGCAAGGACCGATCTTGGTGATGGTGCGGCCGTCCCTGAACACCAGTTGCAGGCCGTGCTCGACCTCCCAGTCGCACTCGCATTCCAGCGACACGTACACGCGCCGGTCGCCGTAGGGGTCGCGGCGGACGATCGGCTCGTCCCCGAACCCGATGTGGTCGAAGACCTCGTCCGGCTCCTGGATCTCGACGTACCAGTCGAGGTCGCCGGCGTCCACGATCGCGTCGGTGACGTCGCGGTAGTAGGCGAAGATCGGTGCCGTGGCCGCCGTCAGCGCGGACCGGTCGAGCGTCAGGAAGGCGCGGATCGCGGCGTGGAAGTCCTCGGGGGCCGGGTCGTCGTCGTAGCCGTCGACGATGAAGCGGCACGGCGTTCCGTCGAGCACCGGCACGGGTACGGGTTCGCTCTGGTACCAGTCCAGGCCGGTGTTCCATGTGACGTGG
Organism: Spirillospora sp. CA-253888; assembly: GCA_050936435.1. GTDB lineage: Bacteria > Actinomycetota > Actinomycetes > Streptosporangiales > Streptosporangiaceae > Spirillospora. The sequence continues at coordinate 122,777 of JBNJMT010000002.1, read as the reverse complement.
CCGAGGCCGGGAATCTGCATTCCGCCAGGTTAAGGGGCCTGCCGAGCTGGGCGGACCGGGCGTTTGGAACGTCCCGTGGCCGCTCGCCTGCGCCATCAGCCTGGAAAGGCGTCCCGTCCCAGGGACGGGAGACCCAACCGCAGGCGGCAGGAGGCCACGGTCCGGGAAGCCCACGCCTCGAAACCCGCACGATCATCGACCAGGCCCTCCAGATCGGTCGCGAGGTCCTGCAGCTCCACGAGCCAGGGACGGCCGTCGGCCGGTTCCTCACGCATCCGCTGGAACGCCGAACGCGCTCGGTCGGCGCGACCGGTCAAAGCGGACGCCATCCCGAGGTGGTACCGGTCCCAGACGGTCGGCCGGGACGGCAGGTCGGCGGTCAGCCGGTCGGCGACCTCGGCGAACTGGGCCTCGTTTCGAAAGCCGACATGCTCCCGGACTCGATGGCCATGGTCGAAGCCCAGGTGGGAGGTATCCCGCCACAGCCACATCGTTCCGACGTTCAGATGGCTGCCCTGGCTCCAGCGCGACGGCTGGAACTCCACCACGATCAACCACCAGCCATGGTCCGCGGTCCGTGTGCGGGAGCGGCCCACCTGCCGCAGGCCCAACGGCCGCAGGGTCTTGCGACCGGGCTGGAGCAACGACCGCGACGCCGGGGAGGCACTGCCCATTCTCTGATCATCGCTGGTCTCGGGGCGGGGCCGGAACCCGCTCGGCTCGACGGCGCGGCAGAGGGGTCCCTCAGTCGTTGAACAGTTCGGGGAAAGGGCAACGTTCCACGGGGTCGGTGGGTCTGTCCGCCCACATCCACCACTGGTGGCGCTTCGCGCATCCCCACAAGGCGCGGCAGGCCCGCTTGCCGTCCTCATCGCGCTGCATCAGGACGAAACCCTTCCACGACAGTGCTTCGGCGCAGTCAGGGCACGTCGGGGATGCGCTGTCACTCGACGACACGCAGGAGACGGTAGCCCGGCTGGACGGGCTCGGGCCAGGCGGACCGGTGACGGATCGAGCCGATGAAGACGTCGCCGAGTACCTCGGCGACGGTCCCCAAGCGGCCTTGCCGTCAGGAGCCCGCCGGGCCGCCGTGGCCGTGGAGGCGCCTTGAGGGCTCGGCCGGTTCGGTGATCTCGACGGCGTTGTCCAGGACGTCGGCGGCGACGTCGGTGAGCCTGCGGGCGCGGCTGCGCGCGAAGGCGCGCAAGCGGACGAAGGCCTCGTCGGGGGTGATGCCCTGGCGGGCCGCCAGCGCGCCCTTGGCCTGTTCGATCAGTACGCGGCTGTTGAGCGTGCCCTGCAGTTGCTCGGTGATGAGCGGGTGCTGGTGCAGGATCTGCTGGTGCACGATGCCGATGGCGGCCACGTCCGCCAGCGCCTGGGCGATGGCGAGGGTGCCGGGCGACAGGCCGCCGGGGACCGGGCTGAACAGGCCCATCGCTCCCAGCCGCTGGTCGCGCAGTCGCAGGGGCAGGGCGTGCATCGCGGCGAAGTAGTGCCGGGCCTCGGCGGTGAAGTCCGGCCATCGGGAAGGCCGTGCCGCCAGGTCGGCGCAGGTGATCTGACGGCCGCTGCGGCAGGCGTCCAGGCAGGGGCCCTGCTGCTCCTGCAGTTGCAGGAGCTCCATCAGCCGGGCCTGCTGGTCGGAGGCGGCGGCGAACGCCAGCGCGCCGCGCTGGTCGGCCAGCATGATCCCGGCCGCGCCGATGCCCGGGAGTTCGGCGCATCGTTCGGCCAGGGTGTGGAGCAGGTCGATGACGTCGAATCCGGCGACCAGGGTGTCGGCCAGTTCGACGAACGTCTCGGCCACTCGTCGTTCCAGCATGCTCGTTGCTCCTCCTTCCTTTTCCTTAATCGTCGTCGCTGCCCAGGGGCGGCGGATCGGGGCGGGCGCGGCCCGAAGGCGCGAGGACCAGCCGCCCGGCCAGCACGTCGTCGGCGACCTGGCGCAGGCTGCGGTCATGGGCGAAGGCATGGGCGCGCAGCCGTGCGAACGCCTCGGCCAGGTCGGTGCCCAGTTGGACCGACGTCATCCCGGCGGCCTGGTGCACCTGGGGCCAGCGGTCCATGAACGGCGACGCGTCCGGCCGGTCGGGCCTCGGGTCGATCGCGGCGGAGGTGGTCTCGGCCAGCAGGTGCAGCAGGGCGAGGTCGGCCAGCAGCAGGGCGTCGGCCAGCTGCGCCCGGGTCAGCCAGCCCGCCCGGTGGCGGCTGAACTCCAGCGTCCCTACGGCGATCTTCCCGGCCAGCAGCGGGAAGACGAACAGCGCTTCGGCTCCCGCGGCGGTGGCCGCCGGGGCCAGCAACGGCCAGCGGCGTCCTGTGCCGCCCGCCCGCAGGTCGGGCACCAGTACGGGCCTGCCCTCGCGGAGCGCGGCCGTTCCGGGGCCCTCGCCCAAGGTCGCCTGCAGCTCGGCCAGAGCCTCCCCCAGCGCGCCGACCGCCTGGACCGGCTCGTACACCTGGGAGCGGGGATCGATCACGCCGATGCCCACACCGTCGGCGACGACCAGGCCGGCGGCGGCGCGGCACACATGCACCACCGAGACCGGCGCCTGCTCACGAGCGGCTTGCTCGGCGACCGCCGTCCGCGCCTTGAGGGCCCGGCTCAACTCCATCCGCACCCGCCGCCCGTCACCACCGCCAGCCTCATCACGGGACGTTCCGCTGCCGTCCAGGTCGTCCACGGTAACCAGGGCCGCCGTGCCGATGCCACCGGTTCCTCCTTGATTCCTGACGGAACCGGGCGTCCGAACCGCGCACCGTGCTCCCGCGCGTCCGCTCTGCAAAAGCCGCCGCCGGTCCTCACACGATGGCGGTCCCCGTTGGCCCGCAAACCACTTTGAACGGACGATTTCCACCGAAGCCGCATCCAGATCTTTGGGTTGTGGCAGCACGGCCGCCGCATACGGAAGAGAGTGGGAGGACTGCTTCCCGGAGCATGACGTCGAAGCGGCGGCCCGCCTATCGCCGGCCACCGGGACGGGCTGGAGACGATGGCCGATGAGATCAGTGCGGACGAGGTCGCCGCGAGCGTCGCGGAGTTGCAGGCGCTCCTGCTGAGTTCCGAGACCGTGGAACAGTTCCTGAGCGAAACGGCGGCCCTGGCCGCGGCCAACGTGGGTGAGGACTTGTCGTGCGGGATCTCGTTGCGGTCGAACGGGTGCCCGCGGACGGTGGCCTCCACCGACGCCCTCGCGTCCCAGGTCGACGAGGTGCAGTACGGCCTGGACCAGGGGCCGTGCATGCACGCTCTGCGCTCCGGCGAACAGGTGCACATCCCCGATCTGCAGGACGACCGGCGGTGGGCCGACTACGCGATCCGGGCCGTGGCGCACGGCGTCCGCTCCTCGCTGGCGTTCCCGTTGCGCAACAACGGCGAGACGCTGGGGGCGCTCAACCTGTACGCGCAGCGTGCGCGGGCCTTCGACGAGGCGGCCGTGCGCCGGGCCGAGCTGTTCGCCCAGAACGCCTCGGGGGCGCTGTCGATCGCGATACGGCTGACCCGGCAGGTCGCGCTGGCCAAGCAGCTGCAGGCCGCGCTGGCGTCCCGGTCCGTGATCGACCAGGCCATCGGGGTACTGGTCGCGCAGCGCCGGGTCCCTTCGGCCGAGGCGTTCGAGATCCTGCGGACCGCCTCGCAGAACCGCAACGTCAAGCTGCGGGTCCTGGCCGCGCAGATCGTCCAGAGCACCGGCGGCGGGCCGCCCCGCCCGCCCTCGTTCGACCCGCCGCGCTGACCCCGGGCGGTGGAGAGGAAGACGCGGCGGCGTTCCGCCGAACGGTCGGCGCCTGCCCCGGCGGTCGCCGTGCCGTACGGAGACCGCAGGCGGGCTGGACGTCCCGTCAGGGGCGGTGCGCCACGGCGGCGGTGACCGGGCTGAGCAGGTCCCAGCCGAGGGTCCGGTAGAGGGCGCATCCGTCCGCCGTCGCCACCAGGACGCCGGTGCGGGCGCCGGCGGCGGCCGCATGGGCGCCGAGGGCCTTCATGACCAGGGAGCCCAGGCCGCGGCGGCGGTGGGCGGGATCGGTGCGCACCTGGTCGGCGACGGTGTAGGCGCCGGTGCGCGCCATGCGTCCCGCGGCGGCGGGGCGGCCCGTGTCGTCGCGGATCTCGGCGGTGATGACGTCCTCGGCCTCGGCCAGGTGCAGGGTGTAGCCATTAGGAGCGCCGACCTCGCCGGGGCGCAGCGGCACGGTCATCAGGTACTCGGGGTCCTGGACCCGCCAGTTGGGCGGCAGCGCGTCCGCCACCTCGCGCGGATCGGCGCAGATCTTCAGCCAGGTGCCGGGCGCGGCGTCGCGGGCGGCCAGGCGGGCGACGGCGGCGGGCTCGAAGCGCGGCAGCACGTAGCGGGTGAGGTGGCCAGGGAGCCCCACATCGATCCGGTATCCGCCGGGCACCGCGACCGGGGCGGAGGTCGCGCGGCTGACCGTCCAGCCCCGCGCCCACATCTCGACGATCTCGTTGATCATTGCTCGTCCTCCCGGAGCCGGCCGGGGCACCACACTATTGCAACTTGATCGCAATAGGGCGGTGCGGGGCCGCGCGCTCAGCTCGCGTGGACCACGGTCCCGGCGGTGATCGTGGCGCGGATGGGCGCTTCGGCGAGTTCGTCGGGCGGGGCGGTGAGCGGGTCGAGGGTGAAGGCGGTGAGATCCGCGCGATGGCCGGGCGCGATCCTGCCCGCGCTGCGTTCGAGGCCGGAGCGGTGGCCATGCCCTGCAGCGACTGCAGGGCGGTGAGGCCCTGTTCGGCGTGAACGGGCGGCGTCGTGGTGCCGGGCAAGCGCCGCAGTCGGGCCGTGGCGAGGGTGAGGCGCGCATCGAACGGGGCGACCGGCCAGTCCGAGCCCAGCACCAGGACGGCGCCGGACTCGACGATGTCCCGGCATCGCCAGGCACGGTCGGCGCGGGCCTCCCCCAGGCTGGTCGACCAGGCGTCGGTGTGGTCGGCTCGGGTGCAGGTGGCGTGGGCGGGCTGCATGGAGGCGATGACGCCCTGCGCGGCGAAGCGGGGGATCTGGTCGTCGCCGATGGTCTCGATGTGCTCGATGCGGTGCCGGGCGGTGGCGGGGGCGTTGCGCAGGCTGTCCAGGACATGGCGGACGCCGGCGCCGCAGCGGTCGGGGCTCTCCAGCCAGGCCGAGCCTCCCTCCACGCTGCCGTCGATGAAGAGCTTGGCGCCGCCGGACGTCCCGCACATCGCCGAGGTCCAGTCCGTCGCCGGTCATGGTGCCGATGACCGGGTGGAGATGCCCGTCCACCAGCCCCGGCGTGAGCGTCGCTCCGCCCAGGTCCAGGGCCTGGGTCGCCGCGCCCCGCAGCCCGAGGGCGTCGTCGTCCAACGCGACGATCACTCCGTCGCGCACCGCGACCGCGTGCGCGGACGGCCGCCGCGCGTCCAGGGTGCGGATGCGGGCGGCGGTGGTGATCAGGTCGGTGTCGGGCATGGCGGCCCTTCCCTCGTCCTTGCGCGCACACCCTGAGCGGTTCCACCGGACGCGCAAAGCCAAGCCCGGCCCCCTGCCGCGCGTCGCCCAACGGCGGTCAAGCGCGGCGGTCCCTCCGGAGGGCTCCCACGCGTCCCTCGCAGCACCTTGCTCACATGAGTAAGGGTCTTGTCAAGATCTTTGTAAACAAGCTCTGGCGGCGCGGTTGTCCGCCAGAGATAAAACATGCGTTGACGTTGGAATTCTCAGAGCGGGCCCATGTCATACGGCCGAGGACGGTCACCGCTATGGATAAATTCCCGACGGCACTGAAATGCTTTGGCGCGGCAGTCCCCCCAGGGAAAGGCTTGAAATGCGTCAAGGAAATGGTGCGATCCGGCGCCTGTTCATCGGCGGAATCGCCGGTGCGCTGGGCGTCTCCGCGGTGGTCATGGGAGGTGCGTCGACCTCGGTGGCGGCCCCGGCGAAGCCGGGCGCGGTGGTCACCGCCGCCGCCCCCGTCAGCGCCGACGTGCAGAAGGCGATGGCCGCCAAGCGCCTGTCCCGCGAGGGCGCGGTGCAGGCCTACTGGACCCCCGAGCGGATGCGCACGGCCATCCCGCTCGACTCGACGGCCAAGCGGGTCGCCGGCGCTCCGGCGCCGGAGGCCGGGCCGGTGCGCACCGTCGCGCCCGCCAAGGGCTCGGCGAAGGCCCAGGCGACCCGCAAGTCCGCGGGCAAGTCGCGCACCGCCACGGCGGCCGCCGCGGTCAACGCCACCGCGACCGTCGGCAAGGTCTTCTTCCGCAACGCCACCGACGGGCTCAACTACGTCTGCTCGGCCGGCACCGTCAACAGCAGCTCCAAGCGGATGATCAGCACGGCGGGCCACTGCGTGCACGGCGGCGCCGGCGGCACCTGGCACCAGAACTGGACGTTCGTCCCCTACTACAACTACGGGAACCGCCCCTACGGCACCTGGAGCGCCAACCAGCTGGTCAGCTTCACCGGCTGGACCAACAACAGCAACTTCGACTACGACGTCGGCTTCGTGAAGTCCAACGACCTCAACGGCGTGCGCATCGTCAACAGCGTCGGCGGCAACGGGATCCAGACCGGCCAGCCCAAGTCGCGCGCGATGACCATCCTGGGCTACCCCGCCGAGGCGCCCTACCCGGGCGACTGGCAGTACTACTGCCAGGGCACCACGTCGGCGTCGGGCAACCGCATCTCCATGCCCTGCCCGCTCACCCGCGGGGTCAGCGGCGGGCCGTGGATGTTCGGCTATGACAGCAACACCGGCCTCGGCTACATCAACGGGACCTCCAGCACGACCAACGCCAACAGGACCACGCTGTGGAGCCCCTACTTCAGCGCTGACGTCTGGAACCTCTACAACTACACCAACAATCTAGGCTAGGAAACACCGAGCCGCCAGTAGCCGGACCCGCCGCCCAAAAGGCGGCGGGTCTGCGCGGGTTTATACTGGCGCTGTCAAAGGAGAATTCACCATGATTTCTCGCAAGACCTGTTTCGCCTTTCTGACCGCTGCAGTTGCGGTCGGACTCGTCCTGGGCGCCGCCCGCGCCCTCAACGCGGCGAACCGGCCGTCGCCGCCCCCGGCGGACCCGGCGGCGCCGACCTCCCACCGGCCCGACCCGGTGCCGTCGGAGTACTGGACCAAGGAACGCGTCGAGAACGCGCGGCCGGCGCCCATGCCGATCACCGAGGAGTAGCCCGGAGCGTTCGATCGGAGGTCACTCGTAGCGGACGCCGGGGATGGGACCGCGGCGGTCGGCCGTCCAGTGGGACGCGCCCGGTGGCGGAACGGCCAGGCTCACCAACGCGATTGACCGGGAGGGGCGGTCCCGCCGCCGGTGTGGTCATCTCGCGCTGACGAGGCGGGAGGTGTGTGGGCGAACAGCGCTTCGAGGAATCGGCCGGTCGCGCCTGTCGCTCAAGCGGTTCAACGGACGTGTTCGGTTCGCATCGCCTGTGTGCCCACGACGGTCAGCAGCGCGAGCTTCTCGGCGGTGTCGGTCCCGGCGCGCGGGGTGAACCAGAGCAACCGCTGGCGGCCGTCCTCGCTGAAAAGGCTGAGGCAGTTGAGGTCGAGCAGGCCGACGGTGGGGTGGACGATCCGTTTGCGCTCGTCCCTGCGCACCTCCACGTCCTGGTCGGCCCAGAGCGCCTGGAACTCCGGCGACCGCCGCAGCAGCTCGTCCACCAGCCCGGTCGCCTCGACGTCGCCCGGACGGCGTCGCCCGACCGCCGCGCGCAGGTCGCCGACGAACGAGCGCGACTGCGGGGCGAGGTCCTCCTGCGGGTAGATCCGCCGCGCGGCCGGGTCGGTGAACCATCGGTGGATGAAGCTCGCCGCGCGGCCGCGGTGCGCGGACAGGTCGCCGAGCATCGCGATGGCGAGCGGGTTCTGGACCAGGACGGTGTGCAGGTCGGTGCTCACCATCGCCGGGGTCCCGTCGATGCGCGTCAGCAGGTCGAGCATCGCGGGGTGGACGTGTGGCGGCGTCCCGTCCTGGGGCGGGATCGGCCGGTTCGCCAACCGGTACAGATGGTCGCGTTCGTCGCGGCTGAGGCGCAGGGCGCGGGCGAACGCGGCGAGCATCTGGTCGGAGGGCTGCGAGCCGGCACCGCGCTCGAGCTCGGTGTAGTACTCCACCGAGGCGCCGGCCAGCACGGCGACCTCGTCGCGGCGCAGGCCGGGGACGCGGCGCCGCGGGCCGCGCGCGAGCCCGACCTCCTCGGGGCGGATCCGCTCGCGTCGCGAACGCAGGAAGCCGCCGAGTTCGAAGTACCTCGTGTTCGACATGGGCCCAGCCTCCCCGGGCGGCGCCGCCGGCGCCAGGGGACGCCGTCCCCACCTTCGGGAGCAACTGCCGCGGGCCCGCGCCGCGCCGCAGAGTGGACGCCATGAACACCTCACTCACCGACTCCGGCGCGTCGCCGGTCACTGCGAAGACGGTCCTGATCACCGGTGGCACGAGCGGGATCGGCGCCGCGACCGCTCGGCTCCTGCTCGCGCGCGGCCACCGGGTCGCCGTCACCGGGCGCGACCCCGGCCGGCTCAAGACCTTCCTCGACGACATCGGCCACGCCGACCGCGTCCTGGGCCTGGTGGCGGACGCCGCCGACTGGGATGCCACGAACATGGCGGTCACCAGCACGGTGGAGCGCTTCGGGTCGCTCGACGCGGCGATCGCCAACGCGGGCGGCGCGTCCGCGGACCACTTCCGGACGGGCGGTGCCGGCGTCCTCGACGGCGGCGATCCGGAGCTGTGGGCGCCGATGGTCCTGGCCAACGTGCTCGGCCCGGCTCTGCTGGCCAAGGCCGCCCTGCCCCACCTTGAGCAGTCCTGCGGCCGGCTGGTGCTCATCGGCAGCGTGGCCGGGGTCAAGAACAGTCCGGGCAACCTCTACTCCGCCACGAAGTGGGCGGTGGTCGGCTTCGCCGAGAACCTCCGCCTGCACGCAACGACCCGCGGTGTCGGGGTCACGGTCGTGAACCCGGGCATGATCGACACCGCGTTCTGGCACGGTCAGGCTCCCCCCATCGCGATGAGCCCGGATCCGGTGGCCGAGGCGATCGGCTTCGCGCTCGACCAGCCGGCAGGCGTCGACCTCAACACGGTGACGATCCGTCCTATCGGCCAGCCCGCCTGACCCCAGGCGGGCAGCGCGCCCGCTGGTGCGCCCGAGGTGCTGCCGGGCCCCGCCCGCGAGGGCGGGATCAGGTCGTGAAGCGGCCCACCAGGTCGTGCAGGGCCCGGCTCATCTCGGCCAACTCGACGGCCGCCTGGCGGGACTGCTCGGCGCCCGCGGTGGTCGCCGCGCTGGCCTCCGCGACACCGGAGATGTTGGCGGCGATGTCGCTGCTGGTCGTCGCCGCCTCGGTGACGTTCCGGTTCATCTCCGCGGTGGTGGCGGTCTGCTCCTCCACCGCCGCGGCGATCGTGGCCTGGTAGTCGTTGATGCGGCCCGTGATCGTGCTGATCCGGCCGATCGCCTCCATGGCCGCGGCGGTGTCGTTCTGGATCGTGTCCACGCGGCGGGAGATGTCCTCGGTGGCCTTGGCGGTCTCCTGGGCCAGGTCCTTGACCTCGCCGGCCACGACCGCGAAGCCCTTGCCGGCGTCGCCGGCGCGGGCGGCCTCGATGGTGGCGTTCAGGGCCAGCAGGTTGGTCTGCTCGGCGATCGAGTTGATCAGCTTGACCACGTTGCTGATCTGCGCGGAGGACTGCTCCAGCTTGCTCATCGTGGTGCCGGTGGCCTCGGTGACCACGACGGCCTCGGAGGTCACCGCGACGGCCTCGGAGGTGCTGTGGGAGATCTCGCGGATGGACAGCCCCATCTCCTCGCCGCCGGCGGCGACGGTCTCCACGTTGCGGGAGACGTCGCCGGCCGCTGCCGCCACGACCGTCGCCTGGGCGCTGGTCTCCTCGGCCGAGGCGGCGATCCGCTCGGCCACGTCCAGCATCTGCGTCGAGGCGCCCGCCAGCGTCGTGCTGTGGGACACCACCGCCGAGACGGTGTCGCGGAGCGAGCGGGTGGTCTCGTCCAGGGCCGCGCCGAGCATGCCGAGCTCGTCGCTCCGGTCCAGGTCCGCGCGGGCGGTGAGGTCGCCGGCGGCGACCCGGCGCAGGGTGGCGACCGCCTTCGCCAGCGGCCGGACGACCGAGCGGGTCACCACGACGCTGAGCGCGACCGCGAGCGCGACCGCCACGAGCAGGGTGAACAGCAGGATGTCCCGGCCGGTGGTCCGGACGTCCTCGGCCTCCGCCTGGAGGGCCGCGGCGCGGGCGTCCAGGGACTCGTCCAGCGACCGGCTGATCTTCACGGCCTGGTCCCACGCCTCGCCGGCCGGTCCCCCGTTGATGTTCTCCAGCGCCGCCACCCGGGCCTCGCGGGTGTCCCGGCGCAGCAGCTCCATGACCTTCTCGTCGGCGACGAAGAACTCGTCCCAGGCCGGGCGGAGCCGGTCGAACTGCGCGCGCTCGGCCGGGGTCAGGTACTGGGCGTGGGTGTTGTCGAGCGTGGCGTACAGGTCCTTCTTGCTCTGCAGCTCGCCCTTGCGGTTGTAGGAGTTCGGGTCGGTGGCGGAGCGGCCCCCGACGGCGCCCGCGTCGGCCACGACCAGGCCCTGCCAGCCGGTCAGGTCGGCGACGTGGTAGGCGAAGGTCTGGACGTCGTCCTTGACCTGGCGCAGCTGGTCGATGCGGGTGGAGATGCCCTCCTGCCGGGCCATCTGCCAGTGGCCGATGCCCACCGCGACGGCGATGAGCATGGTCACCGTCAGGAAGGACAGTCCGAGCCGCTTTCCGACACCCAGGTTCCTCAGCAAAGACATGGCGCGTTTCCCCATCCGAGAGCTCCGCCGGTATGGCGGCTCCCCACCTTCGGCAGCCGGGGGCCGGACCTGAGCGTCCGGGGCGGGGGATCCGCCGGGCGCCTCTCGGCGGTCATCCGGCGTGGTGCGCCGGTTCCGGGGCGGCCGGTCGCGATCCGCCGAGGTGGGCCTTGGCGGCGTTCGCGGTCACGCTCAGGAAGGGCGTCAGGTGGCCGTTGAGCGCCCGGTCCAGCAGGAGTGCCACGGCGGGCGCGAAGGCCGTGAGGATGTTGATCTGGTCCATCGTGCGATACCTCCGCGGCGGCTCGGCCGGCGTCCGGCGCCGGTGGGCGCGCCGCTGGTGACGTTCGACCGTCCATGCCACCGCGCGGAGGTGGGGCGCCCGGGTGCCCGTCGGGTGCGGGAGCGGTGCGGCGGCCACCGCCGTGGCGGCGGTCCGGAGCCGTTCGGGTGCCGACCGCGGCCTTTTCCTTCAGGAGCGTCCCGTCCTGCCGATGGGCAGGTCACCCCGGCGCCGTGTCTTCACGGAGGAGCCGTCGCCGCGGTGGGAGCGGGCCGGTCGTGCTCGTGGGCCGTCCGGTGCCCCGCGCCCCTGAAGGAACAAGGACGATCCGCTGGATCACCGTCATGGAGGACGACCCACATGCTCCACCTGATCACCAAGTTGCAGAACGCGCTCACCGAGTCCGAGGACCGGGGGGCCACCGCCGTCGAGTACGGGCTCATGGTGGCGCTCATCGCCGCGGTCATCATCGGCACCGTCATCCTGCTCGGCCAGGGCCTGGACGCCAAGTTCAGCGACATCCTGAGCAAGATCAGCTGACCGTGGCGGCCGGCCGGGCGGCGCGCCCGGCCGGCCGTCCGGCACGCCACATCGGGAGGAGGGGACGAGATGCCGCACCGTAGGCCCACGGGGCCGGTACGGCGGGCGCGCGGCGGCGACCGCGGCGCCGCTTCCGTGGAGGCGGCGCTGACGCTCCCGGTGATCCTGCTCCTGGTCTTCGCGATCATCGATTTCGGACGCATGTTCAACGCACAGATCACGCTGACCCAGGGGGCCCGCGAGGGCGCCCGGGCGGCCGCCTTCGGCGGCTCCGCGCAGACGCGGGTGGCGGCGGCCGTGGGCGGGCTCGCGCCGGTGACCACGACCGTCACCGCGTGCCCCGCCGTCCCCGCGCCGGACGACGACGTCCTGGTCCGGGTCAGCCATCCGTTCCAGTTCGTCACGCCGGTGGCGGCCCTGGCGGCGCCGTTCGGCGGCGGGCGGGACCGCCCCGTCACCCTGACCGCCCAAGGGGTCATGCCATGTCCCGGCTGACGCGGGCGGGCGCCCGCGCGCTGGGCGCCCTCGTCAGGGGGCTCCTGCGGAAGGACGCCGCAGGCGACGACGGCGCCGTCGCGGTGCTCGTCGGGGTCCTGCTCGCCGGCGGCGTGCTGCTCGGCTCGGCCGCGCTCGTCCTGGACGCCGGTCAGCTGCACGCCGAGCGGGAGGAGCTGCAGAGCGGCGCGGACGCCGCCGCCTCCGCCATCGCCGAGCGGTGCGCCCGTACGAACGGCGCGTGCGGCGCCGTCGAGGAGGCCGCCCGCCGCTACGCCGGCGCCAACGCCAAGGACGGGACCTCGGCCGTGGGGGCGGTGTGCGGACCGTCCGGCCGCACCGACCTACCCGCGTGTCCACCCGCCTCGTCCAACCTCACCGCCTGCCTGGGCGATCCGCCGGTCGCCAACGGCTGGGTCGAGGTCCGCACCCACACGCGCACGCCGGACGGCACGACGCTCCTGCCGCCGCTGTTCGCCGCGACGCTGCTCGGCAACGAGCGCTACACCGGCTCGACGGTGCGCGCCTGCGCCCGCGCCGCGTGGGGACCGCCGCGCCGCGCCCGCGGCCTCGGCGTCACCGTGTCGCTCTGCGAGTGGCAGAGCGCGACCGCGGGCGGCGCCTCGTTCGCGCCGGCGCCGCCGCAGACGCCGCCCGCGTCCGCGGAGGTGGTGCTGCGCCTGCACACCACCGCCCCGACCCGCTGCGCGGCCGGGCCGTCGGGCGGCGACTCCCCCGGCGGCTTCGGCTGGCTGGACGACCTGGACGGGTCGTGCTCGACGGTCGTCTCCGCCGACGGCGCCTACGGCGGCACCCCGGGCGTCGCGCCGTCCCGGGCCTGCCGCAGGGTGGTCGCCGCCGCCCGCGCCGACCGCCGGGTGACCTACCTGCCGATCTTCCGGTCGGTCGGCGGCACCGGGCAGAACACCACGTACACGATCGCCGGGTTCGCCCCGTTCGTGATCACCGGGTACGGGATGCCGGGCGCCTCGGCCCCCTCGTCGCTGACCGGCGCGCGGCACTGCTCCGGCTCCGACAAGTGCCTCTACGGCTACTTCACCCGCGCGCTGGTGCCCGCCGGCGGACAGATCGGCGGACCCGATCTCGGCGCGACCATCGTGACGCTGGTGGGCTGACCGATGTCCCCGGCACGCCCCCGCCTCCTCCCGAAAGGATCCCCGCCGATGAGACGACGCCTGCTCGCGCTGGCGGCGGCGCTGGTGCTGGCCGTCGCCGGCGCCGCCGCGATCGTCGTGCACGTGGCCGGCGCCGACGACCGCGCCCTCGCCGGCAAGCGCGCCGTGCACGTGCTGGTCGCCGCGCGCCGCGTGCCCGCCGGGACCACCGGCGCGGCGCTGCGCACCGGCGACCACCTGCGGCGGGTCCGGATGCCCGCCGAGACCGTCCCCGCCGAAGCGCTCGACGCGCTCGACGCCGGCGCCGACGCCCTCGCCCTCACCGCCGAACTGCAGCCGCAACAACTGCTGCTGCGCGGGATGCTCGCCCGGCCCCGCGCCTCCACCGGCGGCCTCGACGTCCCCGACGGGCGGATCGCGGTGTCGGTGGCGGTCGCCGCCCCCGGCGACGTCGCCGGGCACGTCCGGCCCGGCACCCGGATCGCCGTCTTCGACACCTTCAACGTGCAGGCGGGGCGGCCCGGCGTGCCGACCGGCGACCGGCTCGCCGACGACCGCGCCACCAACCGGGCCACCCGCGTGCTGCTGCCGCGCGTGCAGGTCCTGGCCGTCGGCTCCCGCCCCGCGACGACCGGGGACGGCGGGTCCGGCGATGAATCCGGTGGCGGGTCCGGCGGCAAGGCCGGGCAGACGCTGCCGATCACCGTGGCGGTGACCCAGTCCGAGGCCGAGCGGCTGGTGCACGCCGCCCAGACCGGGACCCTGTACCTCGGTCTGCTCACCGACTCCAGCGACGTCCGGCCGGGCGCCGGCGTCGACAACCGCACGCTGTTCGGCTGACCGGGAGGGACCCGCCGTGACGATCATCTACGAGCCGCAGCCCGCCGCCGCCGAACGGCTCGTCGCGCTGCTGGCCGGCCTGCCCGGCGACCTGCGGACCGTGCCGGCCGCGGCCGAGCTCGCCGCGCTGCTCGCCGCCGACCCCGCCGAGGCGCTGGTGGTCGTCGGCCCCGGGACGCCGCCCGCCGACGCGCTCGCGTTCGCCGCCGCGCAGCGGCTGGCCCGGCCCTGGACCGGCGTGGTGCTGCTGTCCCTCGCCCCCGACGCCGACCTGCTGAGCGCGGCGCTGCGCTCGGGGGTCCGCGAGGTCGTCGACCCGCGCGACCCGGCGGCGCTGCACGAGGCGTGCGCCCGTGCCCTCCAGCTGTCGCGGCGCCTCGCCCCGGCCGCCGCCGCGCTTCCCGGCGCCGGGGCCGGGGAGGGGGACGGCGGCGCCGAGGGCCGCGTCGTCACCGTGCTCGGCACCAAGGGCGGGTGCGGCAAGACCGCGCTCGCCACCAACCTCGCGGTGACGCTCGCCCGCACCGCCCGGCGCGGCGTCCTGCTGGTCGACCTGGACGTGCAGGCCGGGGACGTGGCGGTCGCGCTGCGGCTTGCGCCCGAACGCGGCCTCGGCGACGCCGTCGCCATGGCCGGTCGGCTCGACGACACGGGGCTCGCCTCCCTGCTCACCCCGGTCTGGCCCGGCCTGCGGGCGCTGACGGCGCCGGGCCGGCCCGCCGAGGGCGAACGGGTCGACGGCCGGCTGGTCGGCGAGGTGCTCGCCCTGGCCCGCCGCACGTTCGACCACGTCGTCGTCGACACCCCCGCCCACTTCTGCGACCCGCTGCTGGCCGCCCTGGACGCCACCGACCACTGCCTGGTGGTCACCGCCCCCGACGTGCTGACGCTGAAGAACACCCGCGTCGCGCTGGAGACGCTGGACCTGCTCGGGCACCCGGCCGAGCAGCGCGTCGTCGTGCTGAACCGCGCGGGCTCGCCGGTCGGGCTCACGATCCGCGACGTCGAGCGCGTCCTCGGCGCGCCCGTCGGCCCGCACGTGCCCTCCAGCGCCGACGTGCCGGCCTCGCTGAACCGCGGCGTGCCCCTCGCCGTCGACAAGCCCGGCCACGCGGTGAGCCGCGCCATCGCGGACCTGGCCGCCGGCGTCCTGGGGGTCGCGCCGCCGCCCGCGCCGCGCCGCCGGGGCCGCGCGCGGCGGCCCGCGCACGGGAAGGCGAGGTAGCCGTGGGCATCAACGACTACCTCGCGCACCGCCGCTCCTCCCCCGACGGACCGGCCGCCCCCGTGGCCGCCGCGGTCCCCGCGACCGCCGCGCCCGACGTCCCGGTCCGCGCGTCCGACCCGCTGGCGCCGGTGCGCCACCGGATGCACCGCTCCCTGCTGGAGGTGCTCGGCCCGCGCCTGTACGCCGACGTCGGCGACGAGACCGCGCTGCGCGACCGCGTCGTGGAGACCGTCGAGGAGCTGCTGGCGCGGCAGGAGACGCCCCTCACCGCCGCCGACCGGGCCCGCGTGGTCGCCGAGGTCACCGACGAGGTCCTCGGGCACGGGCCGCTGGAGCCGCTGCTGCGCGATCCCGAGGTCACCGAGATCATGGTGAACGGCCCCGAGCTGATCTTCGTCGAGCGGGCCGGCCGGCTCACCGAGATCGACGCCCGCTTCGCCGACGAGGCGCACCTGCGCCGCGTCATCGAGCGCATCGTGTCGCGCGTCGGCCGGCACGTGGACGAGGCCAGCCCCATGGTGGACGCCCGCCTGCCCGACGGCAGCCGCGTCAACGCCGTGCTCGGGCCGGTCGCGCTGGACGGGCCGGTGCTCACGATCCGCAAGTTCGCCGCCGACCCCTACAGCGTGGACGACCTGGTCTCCTTCGGCACCCTGACGCCGGCGGTGGCGGACCTGCTGTCGGCCTGCGTGCGCGGCCGCCTCGACATGGTCATCAGCGGCGGCACCGGCTCGGGCAAGACCACCACCCTCAACGTGCTGTCGGGCTTCATCCCGGCCGGGGAGCGCATCGT
The DNA here is from genome assembly GCA_050936435.1 of Spirillospora sp. CA-253888. Classification (GTDB taxonomy): domain Bacteria; phylum Actinomycetota; class Actinomycetes; order Streptosporangiales; family Streptosporangiaceae; genus Spirillospora. The sequence goes on along the minus strand of JBNJMT010000002.1, from coordinate 106,665 downwards.
CACCATCGAGGACGCCGCCGAGCTGCAGCTGCGCCAGCGGCACGTGCTGCGGCTGGAGTCCCGGCCGGCCAACACCGAGGGCCGGGGCGAGATCACCATCCGCGACCTGGTGCGCAACGCGCTGCGGATGCGCCCCGACCGCATCGTCGTCGGCGAGGTCCGCGACGGCGCGGCGCTGGACATGCTGCAGGCGATGAACACCGGCCACGACGGCTCGCTGACCACCGTGCACGCCAACACGCCGCGCGACGCGCTGTCCCGGCTGGAGACCATGGTGCTGATGGCGGGCGTGGACCTGCCGGCCCGCGCGATCCGCGAGCAGATCGCCTCGGCCGTCGACGTGATCGTCCAGGTGTCGCGGATGAAGGACGGCGTCCGCCGCGTCACCCACGTGTCGGAGGTGACCGGCATGGAGGGGGACGTGGTCACCCTCCAGGACGTGTTCGCCTTCGACTACCGCGCCGGCATCGACGAGCGGGGGCGCTACCGGGGCGGCCTGGTCCCGACGGGGCTGCGCCCCCGGTTCCTGGAGGAGATCGCCAAGGCGGGCGTCACCGTCCCGCCGGGGATGTTCGGTGCGGGGGGCGGCTGGTGAGCGGGGGCCGTCCCCTCTGGGGGCTCCTGGTGGCCCTGGTCCTGGTCCTCGTGCCCGCCGCGACGGCGGGCGCGGCGGCCGCCGAGACCGGCTCCGTGCTGCGGGTCGGCACCGTGACCACCGCCCCCGGGACCGCCGCGTTCCTGCTCAGCACCGCCGGATCGCCCGCGCCCGCCCTGACCGGGGCGCACGTCACCGTCGAGGCCGCCGGGCGGAGGCTTCCGGCCGCCCTCGCGCCCGCCGGGCCCGCGCCCGCCGGGGACCGGTCGGCCGTGCTGGTCCTGGACAGCAGCGGGTCGATGGCCGGTGCACCGCTCACCGCCGCCCGCCGGGCCGCGCGCCGCTACGCCGACGCCGTCCCCGCGGACGTGCGGATCGGCCTGGTCACCGCCGGGGCCCCGGCGCGCACGCTGCTGGCGCCGACCACCGACCGCGCCGCCCTCGTCCGGGCGCTGGACTCCGTGCGCGCCTCCGGCGGCACCGCCCTGTACGACGCGGTCGCCAAGGCCGCCGCCGTGCCGTCCACCGGCGGCGCGCACCGGCTGGTGGTGCTGTCCGACGGCGCCGACACCGCCTCGGCCACCTCGCTGGCGACGCTGAGGGGGCGCCTCGCCGCGCGGCGGGGCGCCGTCGACGTCGTCGCGCTCGATGCGCGAGCCGATGAGCGCACCCTGCGGGCCATCGCCGGAGGCGGCCGGGTGCACCGCGCCGACCAGAGCGCGGCCCTGTCGCGCGCCTTCCTGTCGGCGGCGGCGGCGCTGACGGCGGCCGTCCGCGTCACCGTCGCCGTCCCGCCCGATCTGGCGGGCCGCACCGTCACCCTGACGGTCGGCGTCCGGACCGGTGGGCGGGAGCTCACCGCCACCGCTCCGGTTGTCTTCGCCGGGCGCGCCACTACTGCGCCCGCTGCCGCCGTGTCCGGTGCCGCTGCTCCCCCGCCGTGGCTCTACCCGGCGGGCCTCGCCGCGCTCGCCAGCGCCCTGCTGCTCGCGGCCGCGACGCTCGCCGGGCCCGGCGGCGGGCTGGGCCGCCGCCGACTCGCCCAGCTGACCGGCGGCGCCGCACGGCGCGACAGCGGCCCGGCGACCGCGCCGCAGGCGGCGCTCGCGCTCAGCGAGAAGGTCGTGCGCGCCCGCGGCCTGCACGAACGCATCACCGTGCAGATGGAGCAGGCGGGGTTGCCGCTGCAGCCCCAGGAGTGGCTGCTGCTGCGGGTCGGCGCCGTCCTCGCCGCCGCCGTCGCGGCGGCCCTGCTGCTGTCCCCGCCTGCCGCGCTCGTGCTCGGCCCCCTCGCCGGATGGGGCGGGACCGCGCTGTACCGGCGGCGCCGCGCCGCGCGCCGCGCCCGCCGCTTCGCCGAGCAGCTCCCCGACGCGTTGCAGCTCGTCGTCGGCTCGCTGCGCTCAGGCTTCTCGCTCGGCCAGTCCCTGGCGGTGCTGGTGCGCGAGGCCGAGGCGCCGGTGAGCACCGAGTTCGGGCGGGCGCTCGCCGAGACCCGCATCGGCGTGGACCTGGAGGACGCCCTGGAGCGGGTCGCCGAACGCACCGACTGCCGCGACCTGTCGTGGCTGGTGATGGCGGTCCGCGTCCAGCGCGACGTCGGCGGCAACCTCGCCGAGATCATGGAGACGGCGGTGGAGACCATGCGCGAGCGCGCCCGGCTGCGCCGCCACGTCCGCTCCCTCACCGCCGAGGGCAGGCTGTCGGCCTACGTGCTCATCGCCCTGCCGATCTGCCTCGGGGCGTGGATGTTCCTCGTGCGCGGCGAGTACGTGCGGGTGCTCTACACCCGGCCGATCGGGATCGTGCTGCTGGCGACCGCCGTGCTGCTGGTGGTCGCCGGCTCCTGGTGGATGAGCCGTCTGATCAAGGTGGTGGTGTGATGGTGCTGCTGGTGGGCCTGGCCGCCCTGTACGGCGGGATCGCGCTCGCGGTCGTCGTGCTGGCCGGCCGGCGCAGGATCTCCGGGGGGCGCATCGACGCCCTGGTCCGGCTGTACGGCGCCGAGGAGCCGCCCGAGGCGGCGGCCGAGCCGTTCGCCGACCGCGTCCTCGCCCCGCTGCTGCGCCGGCTCGGCCGGGTCGGCCGCCGGCTGTCCCCGGCGGGCCTGGTGGCGCGGCTGCACCGGTCCCTCGCCCTCGCCGGCAACCCGCCCCGGTGGCCGGTGGAGCGGGTCATGCAGGTCAAGGGCGTCGGCCTGGGGGCGGGGGCGCTGCTGGGCCTGCTGTTCGGCAGCGGCCTCGGCGGGATCGCGGCGGCGGCCGCCGGCGTCGCCCTCGGCGCGGCCGCCGGCTTCCTGCTGCCCGACCTGCTCGTCCACAACCTCGGAACGCGCCGCCAGCTGGAGATCGCCCGCACCCTGCCCGACGTGCTGGACATGCTGACGATCGGGGTGGAGGCGGGACTCGGTTTCGACGCCGCCGTGGCGCAGGTCCGGCACAACGCCGAGGGGCCGCTGGCCGGAGAGTTCGCGCGCGTCCTCCAGGAGATGCGGATCGGCCTGCCCCGCGCCGACGCGCTGCGCGCCATGGCGGGCCGCACCACCGTGGCGGAGCTGCGCGGTTTCGCCACGGCCGTGGTGCAGGCCGGTGAGCTGGGCGTGCCGATCGCCGGGGTGCTGCGCGAGCAGTCGCGGGAGATGCGGCTGCGCCGCCGCCAGCGTGCGGAGGAGGCGGCCCAGAAGGTCCCGATCAAGATCCTGTTCCCGCTGCTGTGCTGCCTGTTCCCCGCCCTGTTCATCATCATCATCGGTCCGGGCGCGCTGCGCATCGTCCAGCTGATGGGCACCTGAGGGGCGGTCAGGGGCGGAGGGCCGTCCACGAGCGGTGGTCGTGGACGGCGATCCCCCGGTAGGAGGGGCGGCCCGCGGCGGCGGCGTCGACGCGGGCCAGCGCGGCCTCCAGGGCGCGGCGGCCCTCCTCGCGGAAGGTGCACGCCGGGCAGTCGGGCAGCGGGGCGGTCTCGGCGGCGAGGCGCACCGGCCGGCCCGCGCGGGCGCCGCGCTCCAGCATGTCGGTGCCGACCGCGAGGATCGAGCCGGGGCCGGTGGCGGTGTCGCGGTAGCTCATCACCGTCACCGCGTCGGCGTGGGTGAGGACGGCGTCGGCGAGGGTGGCGCCGTTCGCGGTGCGGACGGTCTCGTACCAGAACGGGACGTCCGCCTCCAGCGGCCGCCGGTCGGCGTTGGCCATGGCGGCGAGCAGGTCGGTGTACGCGGCCACGGTGCGGGGCCGGTCGGTCTTCCACTCGGGCAGCGCGTAGGGCTCCACGTCGACGTGGGTCGCGGCGAACAGGCCGGTGCGCAGGGCCGTGCGTTGCCAGTTCAGCGCGGCGGCATGGTCGAAGGCCCATTCGGGCTCGCCGCCGAGGGCGGCGAGCCGGATGCGGGCGCGGTCGCAGCGCCGCTTGAGCTCGCGCAGCCGGGCGAGCTCGGCGCCCGTGGGCGAGCCGGAGACGTAGGCGAAGATCTCGTCGACGCCTTGTGCGGTGGCCCAGGTGACGACCCGGGCGGGGGCGGCCTGGTGCCAGAGCCACATCGCGCGCGGCGCGGGAGCGGGGTCGTCTCCCCGGTGCGCGGCGGCCGTCAGCCCGCCGCAGGCCACGGCGAGGGCGGCGATGGCGGGCAGCAGGCCGCGACGGAAGGGGGCCCGGAAGGGTTTCCGTGCACCGTTGAGGCGGATTCGCCGTGCCATGGCGTGCTCCTTCCGTCGGTCCGATCCGTCCAGGATGCGGCGCGGGAGGGCGGCACCCGGGTGCGGAACGGTTGCCCGACGGGTGCCGGGCCCGCGCTGATCAGGCGCTGTAGGCGGGGTGGCCGAAGCCGACGACGTTGCCGAGGGTGCGCTTGCGGGTGACGACCTTGTTGGTGACGTTGCCCTCGACCGTGCTGATCGTGCCGTCGGGGTTGACCGCGGTGACCAGGCCGATGTGGTCGATGGCGCTGATGGAGCGGGAGCCGCCCCAGTCGTAGAAGACGAAGTCGCCGGGGCGGGGGGTGCGGTCGAAGCGGCCCCTGGCGGCGAACCAGGAGGCGTGGGAGGGGGTGTAGGCGAAGACGCCGGTGGCGGCGGTCTGGCCGTTGGTGTCCGCGACCCAGGCCAGGAACATGTCGCACCAGGCGGCCCCGGCGAACCCGCTCTGCCGGGTGTGGCGGTCGTACCAGCGGCCGTAGAAGGAGGTGCCGTCGGCGGCCTCGCCCTGGCCTAGCTGGCTCTTCGCCGTCGCAATCATCCGCTGCACCGCCGTTCCCTTGGCGGGGGCGGTCGTTCCGGTCGCTCCGCCGGTGCCGGTCGTCCCGGTCGCGTCGTCCGCCGCGCCCGTACCGGTCGTGTCCGGCTCGGACAGGGAGTCGGGCTGGGAGATCGTGTCCTGTGCCGAGGACGCGGCGGACGAGTCCGTCGGCGCGGCGGCGGGCGGCGCGGGCAGGGTCTCGACCTGCCGGTCGAGCTCGGTCATCCGTTCCTGCAGCCAGTCCGAGGGCGCGGTGTCGGAGGACGGTCCGGGAGCCGGGGTGGCACCGGCCGCGCCGGCGGCCGCCACGGCGGCGCCGGTCGCGAGCACGGCACCGGTGCCGACGAGCAGGGCGCGGCGGGCGAGGGCGGGCAGGGAGAGGGCTGGGGCGTGCCGGGGCAAGGGTCGTTTCCTTTTCTGGGGTTCCGCGTGCTGTCGTCCGCTCAGCGCAGGCCGTAGATCCGCTGCATCCCGCGGTAGTCACCGAGGCCGAGTGTGCGCTTGGACGTCGTGCACGACCGCACGGCGGTCGCCATGGTCTGGGTGCCGTGGCTGGACAGCGACACGTGGCCGAGCCCGAAGGCGTGGCCCCACTCGTGGCTGAGGACCGACTCCAGGTCGTAGCGGTTGGAGCAGCCGCGGGGCTTGGAGGTGAACCAGCGGTACCGGGTGTTGACGGCGATGTCGGTGGAGACCACCTTGGAGCCGGACGTCCAGGCGCAGGTCACCGCGAGGACCGAGGACGACATCCGCTTCCAGCCGACGACGCTGTGGCCGTCCTGGGTCCCGCAGGAGGAGGCGGTCACGGCGGGGACGCGGCGGGAGGCGCCCGCATAGCGCTGGCCCACCCGGAAGGAGCGCGACATGCCGCAGTCGTTGTGGCCCGCCACCAGCCGGCGCGCCGCGGTCGAGATCGCCTTCGAGGCGGTGCGGGAGACCGAGGACGGCGCGCCCGCGCCGTTGTAGTACCACTTCAGGGTGCCGGAGATGCGCCAGCCCGTGCGCTTGTAGGCGCCGTCGGTGCATTGGCGGGGGCGCGCCTTGGCGGCGGTCGCCGCGCCGGCGGCCGTCGGGGCGGCGGCAGGGGCGAGGCCGTCCGGGACGGCGGCGCCTGTGGCCAGGCCCGTTCCCGCTTCCTCGATGACCTCGTGCCGGCCGTCGACGTAGGAGATCACGCGGACGGCGGCCTCACCGGCGGCCGCGGCGGCGACCGGCGGCGGGCCGGCGGGGGACGCCACCGGGACCACCAGCGCCGTGGCGGCGGCGACGGCCCATCCCGCGGCCGTCCAGGGCCGGGTCTTGCGAGCGGGGCTTCTCATTGCGGTGCCTTCCCTCGACGGCAGGCGGTGCGGGCACGCGCGCTCGGGGGTGCACCGGAGCGGCGGCGGACGCGCTGACGCCCCAAGAGATCGCCACAAAAAGATTGATTCTTAGACAAAAAGGGGGAGGATTCGGGTTCAATGCCACGGACACGGCGGTCCGGACGCGGCGGAGCCCGGGCGATGCGGCATCGCCCGGGCTCCGTGCCCGGTGTCGGGCGCGATCAGAAGCGGACGCCCCAGGCGTCGATGTAGCCGTTCTGCCGGAGCGGGAACAGGGTGCGGACCCGCAGGGTCCACTTCCCGTCCAGGGCGCGGCCGGCGACCGGGACCCGGTAGGTCGCCACGAGGTCGGCCCCGCGCTCGCGCAGCCGCGGCGTGCGGAGGGTGACCGTGCGGCGGTCGGGCAGGACGAGCTGGACCATCACGTCCCGGCGGGCGGCGCGCCGGACCTTCACGTCCACCTCGACGCTCTTCCTGGCCTCACCCGCGTGGCCGGTGACCGTGACGGAGCTGGTCGAGCCGCTCCACTTGCGCGTCAGCGGCACGTCGGCGTCGTTGCCGAAGTAGGCGCCCGGGTCGGGGGCGGGCGCCGGCGGCTGCTCGGGGGCGGGCTCGGTGCCGCCGTAGGCGAGCCGGTTCGGCGAGCCGGAGCCGGGGTTGGCGACGATGCCGGGGGTCGCGTTCCCCGTCACCGCGCCGCCCACCTCCTGCGGGGCGGCGCCGGGGTGGTCGGCCAGGTACAGCGCGGCGAGCCCGGCGACGTGCGGGGCGGCCATGGAGGTGCCGCTCAGCGAGCGGGTGGCGGAGTCGCCGGTGCTCCACGCCGAGGCGATGCCGACGCCGGGCGCGAACAGGTCCACGCCGCCGCCGTAGTTGGAGAAGTAGGCGCGGGCGTCGTCGCGGCCGGTGGCCCCGACGGTGAGGGCCTCGGACACGCGCGCGGGCGAGGTGCGGGAGGCGTCGGCGCCGTCGTTGCCGGCCGCGACGACGTAGGTGACGCCGGCGGCGATGGAGCGCCGCACCGCGTCGTCGAGGGCGGAGCTGGTCCCGCCGCCGAGGCTCATGTTGGCCACCGCCGGGCCGGCGGCGTGCCCGGTCACCCAGTCCACTCCGGCGATCACGCCGGAGTAGGTGCCCGAGCCGTCGCCGCCGAGCACCCGCACCGGGTGCAGGGTGACGCCCTTGGCGACGCCCGAGGCGGTGCCGCCGATGGTGCCGGCCACGTGGGTGCCGTGGCCGTTCGGGTCGGCGGTGCCCTGGCCGTCGCCGACGGTGTCCACGCCCTCGCCGATGCGCCCGGCGAACTCGGCGTGGGTGCCGCGGATGCCGGTGTCGATGACGTAGACGTGCACGCCCTGCCCCGTGGAGGAGTAGGTGTAGGCGCCGTCCAGGGCGCCCGCGCGCTGGTCCAGTCGGTCCAGGCCCCAGCCCGGTCCGGTCTGGGTGTCGGTGGCGCGGATCCTGGCGTCCTGCTCGACGTAGGCCACGGCGGGGTCGGCGGCCAGCCGGCGCGCCTGCGCCTCGGTGGCGCGCACGGTGAAGCCCTTCACGCCGGCGGCGAAGGTGCGGGACACCTTGCCGCCGTGCCGCGCGACCGCGCGGGAGGCGTCGCGGCCGACCGCGGACCGGGAGACGGCCGTGTCCTTGAACACGACGTTGTACCGGTCCTTGATCAGCTGGCCCGAGGGCTTGCGGACGGGGCGGCCGGTGTCGGCCGACGCCGGGCCCGCCACGGCCGTGCCCGTCGCGGCGAGGGCCGCCGCGAGCACGCCGGCGGTGACGCCGGTGGTCACCGAGGCGCGCACCGGCCGCTGGAACCGCTTTCCGGTTCGACTCATCTGCTGTCCTTCCATGGGAGCCCGGGCTCGGCCCCCGCCGCGGCGTCCTGCCTTGGCGGGCGGCGTCACCGTCGTGACGCCGCGGGCTGATGGGGCTGGTGCCTGCGTATCGACGGCGAAGCGGTGCAGATGAGGGGAAACGGCGCACAAGGAATCCGGCCACGTTCCTCAGGTGGACCGCCGCCCGGCCGAAGGAACGTCGGCGCGGTCTAGAAGGAGGACGCTGTGGAGGAACTGGGCGAGATCATCCAGGAGTTCCTGGTCGAGAGCCACGAGAACCTGGACCAGCTCGACCGGGATCTGGTGGCCCTGGAGCAGGACCCCGGGTCGCGCGAGATGTTGTCGAGCATCTTTCGCACCATTCACACCATCAAGGGCACCAGCGGTTTCCTGGCGTTCCATCGGCTGGAGACGCTGACCCACGCCGGCGAGTCGCTGCTGTCGCGGCTGCGCGACGGCGTGCAGCAGATGAACCCCAGCAGCGCCGACGCGCTGCTGCGCATGGTGGACGTCGTGCGCGCCCTGCTCAGCTCCATCGAGGAGAACGGCGGCGAGGGCGAGGTCGACGTCGAGCCCGTCATCGCGATGGTCACCGCCTGCATCGAGGACCCGGCCGCACCGGCCGAGCCCACGGCGGAAGCGGAGCCCGCGCCCGCCGCGGAGGCGGAGCCGGTGGAGGCCGGGGCGGCGGACGAGCCGGAGGCCGAGCCCGCCGACGTCCCCGTCGAGCCGGTGGCCGAGGAGCCTCATGCGCCCGCTCCCCCGGCCCCCGCCGGCGCGGGCGCCGGTGCCGAGGAGCCCTCGGGCCAGTCCGGCACCCGGCGCAGCGTCGCCGACAGCTCCATCCGCGTCGACGTCGACCTGCTCGACGCCCTGATGCGCCTGGTCGGCGAGCTCGTGCTCACCCGCAACCAGATCATGCGCGGAGCCGCCGCGACGGCGGACCCGGCGCTGACCCGCACCACCCAGCGGCTCAACCTGATCACCACCGAGCTGCAGGAGAGCGTCATGAAGACGCGCATGCAGCCCATCGAGCACATCTGGTCCAAGCTGCCGCGCGTCGTGCGCGACCTCAGCAGCACCCTCGACAAGCGCATCCGCCTGGTCATGGAGGGCAAGGAGACCGAGCTCGACCGCAGCCTGCTGGAGGCGGTCAAGGACCCGCTGACCCACCTGGTCCGCAACGCCGTCGACCACGGCGTCGAGTCGCCCGCCGACCGCGCCGCGCGCGGCAAGAACCCCGAGGGCACGCTCACCCTGCGCGCCTACCATGAGGGCGGCCACGTCATCGTGGAGATCGCCGACGACGGCGGCGGCATCGACCCCGACCGCGTGGCGGCCACCGCGCTGGACCGCGGCGTGGTCACCCGGGAGCAGCTCGCCCGGATGGACAACCGGGAGATCATCTCCCTGGTGTTCCAGCCCGGCTTCTCCACCGCCAAGGCCGTGACCAACGTGTCGGGCCGCGGCGTCGGCATGGACGTCGTCAAGACCAACATCGAGCAGATCGGCGGCGCCGTGGACGTGGAGTCCACGGTCGGCGCCGGCACGACCTGGCGGCTCACCATCCCGCTGACCCTGGCGATCATCCAGGCCCTCACCGTCGCCTGCGGCGCCGAGTGCTACGCCATCCCCCAGGTGGGGGTGGACGAGCTGGTCTTCGTCGACGGGCAGTCCGGCCAGGAGATCGAGCACGTGTCCGGCGCGCCCGTCTACCGATTGCGCGGCAAGCTGCTGCCGCTGGTGCGCCTGGACGAGACGCTCGGGCTGCCCCCCGGCAGCAGCGACCGCGACGTCTACATCGTGGTGCTGCAGGCCGACGGGCGGCGGTTCGGCCTGGTCGTGGACCGCGTCCTCAACACCGAGGAGATCGTGGTGAAGCCGCTCACCGGGCGGCTGAAGGACGTCGGCGCGTACGCCGGCGCCACCATCCTCGGCGACGGCAAGGTCGCGCTGATCCTGGACACCCCCTCGCTCGCCCGCCGCTCGCACCTGGCCGCCGAGGCCGTCGAGCGCGCCGAGCTGGAGATGGGCGGCGCCGAGCCCGAGCACGGCCGCATCGAGCGGCTGCTGATCACCGGGATCGGGGAGCGGCGCGTCGCGATCCCGCTGGGCATGGTCACCCGCCTGGAGGAGTTCGCGGCCGACCGCATCGAGCGCGTCGGCCACCGCGAGGTGGTGCAGTACCGGGGCCAGATCCTGCCGGTGGTCCGGCTGTCGGCGCTGCTCGGCACCTACGACGCCGAGCCCGAGGGCGACACCGTGCCCGCGGTGGTCTACACCGAGCGCGGCCGCAGCGTCGCGCTGATCGTGCAGGACATCGTGGACATCGTCGAGGACCGCATCGACGCGCGCAGCGACCTCGACGACGACGGCCTCACCGGTTCCACCGTGATCCAGCAGCGGGTCACCGAACTGCTGGACGTGCGGCGCGCCATCATGGCCGCCGATCCCCACTTCTACACCGAGATGCCCGACACGATGGTGGGAGTCTGACCATGCCGAGCCGCCAGTACGCCACCTTCGAGGTCGCCGACCAGTTGTTCGGCGTGGACGTGGCCCAGGTGCAGGAGGTCCTGCGCTTCTCCGAGTACACCCGGGTGCCGCTCGCCCCGACCTCGATCGGCGGGCTGTTCAACCTGCGGGGCCAGGTCATCGCCGCGGTGGACCTGCGGGTCCAGCTCGGCCTGCCCGGCCGCGACCTGGGGGAGTCCGCCATGAACGTCATCGTGTCGGTGGACGAGGAGTGGGTGAGCCTGCTCGTGGACCGCATCGGGGAGGTCATCGAGCTGGGCGACGACGCCTTCGAGCCGCCGCCCGACACCCTGGGCAGCGCCTACCGGGACCTGATCATCGGCACCTTCAAGCTGGAGAACCGGCTGATGCTGGCCCTGGACGCGCGCCGCGCCATCGAGATCACCAAGCCCGAGGAGCCCCGGCTGGCCGACGCGGTCTGACCGCGCCGGCCGACCGCGCGGTGCCGTCCGCTCCCCGGCACCGCGGCGGGACCGGCCCCTCCTCGCCCCGGCGGGCACGCCGACCGAAGGCTCACCGGTCGGCGTGCCCGCCGTTTCCGCATGTCCCCGGCCGGTCCGGCGAAACAGGTCCGACTCGCGGCCGGCGAAAGCTCATACCGCCCGCCGCGCTGACGATAGGGAGCGCGAGAAGGACGGCCGATGCCGGCCGGTCCGCCCCCTGCACAGGAAGGCCATCGCGTGGTCTCAGTTCTCGTGGTCGACGACTCGGTCGTCGTGCGACGTCTGATCGTCGACGCGCTGGGTTCCGATCCCGCCCTCCAGGTGGTCGGCACCGCGCCGAACGGCCGCGTCGCGCTGGCCAAGATCGAGGCGCTCCGGCCCGACGTCGTCACCCTCGACATCGAGATGCCGGTGATGGACGGGCTCACCACCCTGCGCGAGCTGCGCCGTACCCATCCCCGGCTGCCGGTCATCATGTTCAGCACGCTGACCGCGGCGGGCGCCTCGGCGACGCTGGAGGCGCTCGCCGCCGGCGCGAGCGACTACGTGACCAAGCCCGCCAACGTCGGCAGCGTCACCGAGTCGGTCCAGAGCGTCCGCGAGCAGATCATCCCGCGCATCCACGCGCTGGGCGGGAGCCGGTCGGCGGTCCGCGCCGCGCCCGCCCGGCCCGCGGCGGCCGCCCCGCCGAAGGCCGCGGGCGGCGTTCCGCAGATCGTGGCGATCGGCTGCTCCACCGGCGGTCCCGAGGCGCTGACCGGCATCGTCAAGGCGCTGCCGGCGTCGTTCCCGCTGCCGGTCGTGGTGGTGCAGCACATGCCGCGCGTGTTCACCCGCATGTTCGCCGAGCGGCTGGACCGCACGGCCGCGCTGAAGGTGGTCGAGACCCAGAGCGGCGTCCCGCTGCGCGCGGGCACCGTCCACATCGCGCCCGGCGACTTCCACCTGGAGGTCGTGCGGCGCGGCGTCGAGACCGTCACCCGCCTCCAGCAGGGGCCGCCGGAGAACTTCTGCCGCCCCGCCGTGGACGTGCTGTTCCGGTCGGTCGCCGCCGCCTACCCGTCCGGCTCGGTGCTCGCCGCGGTGCTGACCGGCATGGGGCAGGACGGCCGCCGCGGCTGCCGCGACCTGCTGGCGCGCGGCGCCGAGATCATCGCCCAGGACGAGGCCAGCTCGGTGGTGTGGGGCATGCCCGGCGCCGTCGTCGCCGACGGCCTGGCGCACCACGTGCTGCCCCTCGGCGACATCCCCCACCATCTGCTGTCCCGCACCACGGGCGACCGTGCGGCCAGGAAACGAGGATGACGCGATGGCCCTGACCACCCAGGAGTTCGAGTTCGTCAGCGGGCTCGTCCGGCGCGAGGCGGCGATCGTCCTCGAACCCGGCAAGGAGTACCTGGCCGAGGCGCGGCTGCTGCCGCTCGCCCGGCGGGCCGGGGTCGCGACGGTCGGCGAGTTCGTGGGGCGCGCGCAGCGCGAGCGCGCCCTCGCCGAGCAGATCGTCGACGCCCTCACCACCAACGAGACCTCGTGGCTGCGCGACCGCGAGCCGTTCACCGCGTTCACCGACGTCGTGCTGCCCGAGCTGGCGGCCGCGCGACCGCCGATGCACCGGCTGCGGATCTGGTCGGCCGCCTGCTCCAGCGGCCAGGAGCCCTACGGCCTGGCCATGCTGCTGGAGGACGCGCAGGCGGGCGGGCGGCCGTACGAGATCGTCGCCACCGACATCTCCGCCGAGATGATCGAACGGGCGAAGGCCGGCCGCTTCAGCCAGCTGGAGGTCAACCGGGGGCTGCCGGTGCCGCTGCTGGTCAAGCACTTCCAGCGGGCCGGCACCGAGTGGCAGGTGTCGGACGCGCTGCGCCGCGACATCACCTTCCGGCGGCTGAACCTGGCGGCGCCGCTGCCGCCGATGCCGCCGTTCGACGTGGTGTTCCTGCGCAACGTCCTCATCTACTTCGACGTGCCCACCAAGCGGGCCGTGTTGCAGAGCGTCCGCCGGCTGCTGCGGCCGGACGGATGGCTGTTCCTCGGAGCGGCCGAAACCACCATTGGAATCGACGACGGCTTCCAGCGCGTCGTCGCGGGACGCGCCTCGGCCTACCGGCCGCGCGCCGCCGCCGCGACGCCGGTCAACGTCATGGGAAGGAGGTGACCTGCGGTGCACGCCATGATCATTGATGACTCGCGGGCGATGCGCCTGATCCTGCGCCGTATCGTCACGCAGCTGGGCTTCGAGGTCCACGAGGCGGGCAACGGCAGGGAGGCGCTGGAGGCCCTCCAGGCGATGGACCAGGTGCCGCAGGTGGCCCTCATCGACTGGAACATGCCGGAGATGAACGGACTGGAGTTCGTCACGGCGGTCCGGGGCCTGGAACGGTTCCGGCAGATGACGCTGATGATGGTGACGACCGAGAGCGAGCACGGGCAGATCGTCCGGGCGCTCGCGGCCGGCGCCCACGAGTACGTCATCAAGCCGTTCACCCCCGACGCCATCATCGAGAAGCTGGCCCTGATGGGCCTCGTCCCCAGCGGGAGCCCGTCATGACCGCGCCCACCGTCGACGACCTCCAGGCCATCACCGAGCAGGTCTGGCTGTCCTACCTCGACCCCGAGGGCACCGACCCGCTGGTCCCGGTGCCCGCCGGGCCGCCGGCCGGCGCCGTCGCGGCGTCGGTGTCGGTGACCGGCGCCTGGGACGGCCACGTCGTGTTCACCTGCTCGCGGGCGGCCTCCCTCCGGGCGGCCTCGGCGCTGCTCGGCGTGCCCGCCGACGAGGTGACCGACGACGACGTCGCCGACGCCGTCGGCGAGCTGGTCAACGTGATCGGCGGGAACGTCAAGAGCCTGCTGCCCGACGGCTGCCTGCTGTCGCTGCCGCACGTGGTCACCGGCGAGGCGGCCGGGTCCGGCAGGTGGCCCGCCGCCGTGGAGGTCTGCCGCCTGGAGGGCGTCTGGGACACCGAGCCCGTCGCCGTCGGCGTCTGGACCAGCAAGAGCACCGAAAGCTAGGAAGGACCCTTTTCGATGAAGATCCTCATCGCCGACGACAGCCGGGTCATGCGGCAGATCGTCACCCGGACCCTGCGCCAGGCCGGTTTCGGCGGGCACGACCTGGTCGAGGCCGCCGACGGACGGCAGGCGTTCGACAAGGTCGTCGAGGAGCGGCCGGACCTGGTGCTGTCGGACTGGAACATGCCCGAGATGACCGGTATCGAGGCGCTCCGCGCGCTGCGCGCGGGCGGCCACCAGGTGCCGTTCGGGTTCGTCACCTCCGAGGGCACCGACGAGATGCGCAGGACGGCCGAGGAGGCCGGCGCGCTGTTCCTGATCACCAAGCCGTTCACCGCCGACACCTTCTCCGACGTGCTCGGCCCGATGCTGGGGTGATGCCCGCCATGTCGATCATTCCCAACCCCAAGGACGTCAAGGACCTGCTCGACGACCTGCTGGGCCGGCCCGCCACCGTCGGCGTCGCCGACCCGCCGGTCGCCGCCGACCTGAACAGGGCGCTGGTCGCCCTGTACGTCGACGCTTCGCAGCGGCTGACGGCCGTGCTCGGCATGGACCTGCCGCTGGCCGCCTGCGCCGGCGCCGCCATCGGCCTCATCCCCAAGGGCGGGGCCGAGGCGGCGATCGAGGACGGCGAGCTGTCGCCGATGATCGGCGAGAACGTGAGCGAGGTCTGCAACATCCTGGCCGGGCTGCTGAACAACCAGCCCGGCGCGACCCACATGAAGCTGTACCAGGTGCACATGCCCGGCGAGCAGGCCCCGGCGGACGCCGTCAGTCGGCTGCTGGCCCTCGGCGCCCGGCTCGACCTGGCGATCGAGATCGGCGGGTACGGCACCGGGCGCTTCTGGCTGTCGTTCGCCGGCTGACCCCCTCCCCCGCCGTGAAGGCGCCGCCCCGCACGGGGCGGCGCCTTCACGCGTTCCCGGACGGAGGAACGGTGACGGTTCGTGACCATGTGAACGGGCATGATCACGTACAGTGACTCTTTCGTGGCTTTTGGGGGCAGCGCATGGGGCAGCGGACGAGCCGCCCGTACATCCGGACCGGCCTCGCCGGAGCGGCCGTGCTCGCGAGCCTGGTGGCGGTGCCCGCGCCCGCCCCGGCCCGGGAGCGCGGGGCCGTCGCGGCGGAGAGCGGCGCGCGGCCCCGTCCCCCGCTCGGCGCGTTCCTGGGATCCGACGGCGCGGGCGTCGCGCGCATCAGCCGCTTCGAAGCCTGGCTCGGGCGGCGCGTCACCGTCGGCCACACCTACCTGCCCGGTGACCGCTGGGCGGCCGTCGAGGGGCCGTCGTGGCTCATCAGGCCGTGGTCGCGCTGGCACCGCGCACGGCGCGGCAGCCTGTTCGTGCTGAACGTGCCGATGGTCGTGCCGAACGAGCGGCCCCGGATGTCCCGCCGCGCCGTGACCGCGTTCCTGCGCCGTGGTGCCGCCGGCGCCTACGACGCCCACTACCGGACGCTCGCCACCCGGCTCGCGCGGGCGGGCCTCGGCGACGCGATCCTGGTCCTCGGCTGGGAGATGAACAGCATCAACTACAACGGCCGGTGCGCGCCCGCGCCCCGGCAGTGGAAGCGTTACTGGCGGCGCATCGTGCGCGTGATGCGGCGGGTGCCGGGCGAGCGGTTCCGGTTCGACTTCACCGCCAGCCGGGGCCGGGACGCGATCCCGTGGAAACGCTGCTATCCCGGCGACCGCTACGTCGACATCATCGGCCTGGACAGCTACGACCAGCCTCCCGGGAACGACTTCGGCAGCTACGCGAGCCAGCCGTACGGGCTGCGCGCCCAGGCGCAGTTCGCGCGGGCGCACGGGAAGCGCATCTCGTTCCCCGAGTGGGGGCTGTTCCGTCGCGGCGACAACCCCGACTACATCCGCCGCATGTACCGGTGGATGCGCACGCACGACGTCGCCTACCAGACGATCACCGACTACTGCCCGCACGGGGTGTGGCGGTGCCGCGCGCATCCCCGCTCCTCGCGGGTCTACCGACAGTTGTTCGGCGGCCGGCCCCGGTCGCGGCCCAGCGTTCAGCCCCTGGTCCCGCTGCCTGTGCCGCCGGCCGCCGAGCGGGCACGACCGCACGCTGCAGGCGGCCCCTGACCGGGATGTCGCCGACACCGCCCCCGCTCGGCGGGGGATGCTGAGGACCCGGGGGTCGCTTGCGCCCCTGGGGACGTCAGGGCGCCGCGCATACATCGCCGAGGCCAGCCAGTAGGACCGCCTATCCCTCCTCCGCGAGCTCTGCGGAGTGGCCCTGATGGAAGTAGGCGCTCTGCTCGGTGCAGGTGAGGACCGCGCCGTCCATGGCCGTTCCCAGCGACCAGCGGCGCCTGGTCGCCTCGCCCGCGAACGCCGCGAACACGCAGGCGGGCGACACGGGGGCAGGGCCGCTTCAGGCTGAGGTGGTCGCCCCGCCTCGTTGGCCGCGCTTGGCGGCCGGCCTGACGGGCCTCACGGCGCCGGGCTCAATGGCCGGAGCCCGCCGGGCATCTCAGGGGGGCTGGAGGGAGGGGCGGTCCATCATGTCGATGTGGTGCCGCGCGTACGGCGACATCCGAGCCACGTCCCCCTTGCGAGCACCGAGGCGTAGGCAGTCGCAGGGGAGATGAGGGAGCTGTCCCCTGGCAAGCGGATGACCGAGCCGTACTGGTTGCGGAGCGAGTTTCCCGGCCGGTGCTTCGCACTGGACGGCATCAGTCCACATCAGTGACGCGTCCAGCGCAGCCCGGATCGGCATGAGAGTCCTGGCGGGACCCTGCATAGAGCGGGGCGGCTGCGCGGACATCCCTGCGGATGCGCAGCCGCCCCTCTACTTCTTGTATTGCCGTCCGGCGATCGGCACGCCTCGCGTGCGGGCCCGCTGTCGCCGGGCGTCCGGGCGTCCGAAGGCGTGCGCCCCCGTTCGCCCGGTCACTCGATGCGGAACCGGGAGACCAGGTCGTTCAGCTCCCCCGCCATCCCGGCGAGCCGCTCGGAGGCGTTGCGGGAGCCGCCGACGCCCTCGTTGGTCCGCTCGGCCGCGTCCGCGACCGCCGCGACGTTGTCGGCGATCTGGTTCACGCCCAGGGCCGCGCCCGAGACGTTGCGGGTGATCTCGTTGGTGGTGGCGGTCTGCTCCTCCACCGCCGCGGCGATCGTGGTCTGGTAGCTGCTGATGGTCCCGATGATCTCGGAGATCTTGCCGATGGCCTCGACGGCGGCCGAGGTGTCGGTCTGGATCGTGTCGATGCGCTGGGCGATGTCCTCGGTCGCCTTGGCGGTCTCCTGGGCCAGCTCCTTGACCTCGCTGGCGACCACGGCGAAGCCCTTGCCTGCGTCGCCGGCGCGGGCGGCCTCGATGGTGGCGTTCAGGGCCAGCAGGTTGGTCTGCTCGGCGATCGAGGTGATCACCTTCAGGATGTTGCCGATCTCGGCCGAGGAGACGCCGAGCTTGCCGACCACCTCGGTGGTGCGGCGGGCGGAGGTGACCGCCTCGCCGGCGACGGTGGCGGCGTCGGAGGCATTGGAGGAGATCTCCCGGATCGACACGCCCATCTCCTCGGCCGCGGCCGACAGCGTGCTGACGTTGTCGGAGACCTCCTGCGCCGCCTCCCGCGCGACGGCCGACCGCGAGGCGGTGGCGTCGGCGTTGCCGGACAGCTCGTCGCTGACCGAGGCGAGCTCGCCGGAGGAGGCGGTGAGGGCGACGGCGTTGCCGCGGATGACGCCGATGGTGTCGCGCATGGCGGCGGTGGCGCGCGTCAGCGCGGCCGACATCTTGCCGATCTCGTCGTTGCGGTCGATGTCGACGCGCTGGGTGAGGTCGCCGTCGGCGACGCCGTCCAGCACGTCGGTCACCTTCTGGAGCGGGCCGACGACGCTGCGGGAGACGAGCCAGGCCAGGGCGAGGCCGAGGGCCAGGCCGAGGCAGCCGAGGAGGGCGATGAGGACGGTGACGCTCTTGACGGTGGAGTGGGCCCGGTCGGCGTTGCCCTTGGCCGCGGCGGCCTGCGCGGCCGCCAGCTCGTCGAAGCCCTTGTCGATGCGCTCGTCGATCGCCTGGGTCTGGTTGAAGGCGTCCCAGAAGGCCTTCGTGTCCTGCTTGTCGGCGGCCGGGAGCAGCTGCTCCTCCCGGATCTTCTTGGCGGCCGCCCAGTCGGCGTACAGCTTGTCGGCGACCCCGGGGGCGGCCGACTGCGGGCCGTACAGCTCGGCGTTCTTCTCCACGGCGGCGTCGAGCTCGCGGATCGCGGCGGCGTTCTGGGGGCGGTAGCCGGCCTCCGACATGTAGTAGTTGAGCACCAGGGCGCGGACCCGCAGGACGTCGTTGTGCAGGTCCGCCAGCGTCTGGACGGGCCGGACGCCGCCGGTGTAGATCTCGCTCGCCCGGTTGTCGGCCTTCTTCAACCCGAGGATGCCGATACCGATCACCATCAGGCAGGTCAGCGCGACCGCCGCGACCGCCGCGATGATCTTTCTGGTCAGGGACAGGTCGCCGAAGCGGCCCGCGAACGTGCGCCGTGGCGGCGCGGTCGGGATCTCAACGGTGGCGGACATCGTTCTCCTTGCCGGGTGCAGGGGTTCTCCAGAGGTCCGATCGGACGGCGCGCAGCGCTTCTGAGCGGTTCGCCCGCGCCGGTCAGGCCGCCTGCGGCGGCCGGTGGTCGGCCAGCTCCCGGCGCAGCCGCGCACGCGCCCGGTGCAGCCGCGACATGACGGTGCCGAGGGGGATGCCCAGCCGTTCGGCGATCTCGCGGTAGGCGTAGCCCTCCACGTCGGCCAGGTACAGCACGGCGCGGAACTCCGCCGACAGGACGCGCAGCGCCGCCTTCACCTCCGGGTCGGTGAAGCGGTCCAGCGCCTCCGCCTCGGCCGACCGCTGGGCGACGACGGGCGAGAGCGCGCCGGTCTCCTCGCCCCACTCGTCCCGGAACGGCACCAGGGCGGGCCGGGACCGCTGCTGGCGGTAGAAGGTGATGTAGGTGTTGGTCAGGATGCGGAACAGCCAGGCCCTGTCGTTGGTGCCGGGCGTGAACTGCTGCCGGTGGCGGAACGCCTTGAGGTAGGTCTCGTTCAGCAGGTCCTCGGCGTCCTCGCGGTTGCGCGTCATGCGCATCGCCGACTGCAGCAGCGCGGCCCGGTGGGGCAGCTCGTCCCAGGTGAAGGCGTCTGCCGCCGGGCCGGTGGTGGTGCCGGGCATCGCGGGCCTCCTCGCGTCAGGCGGCGCAGTTCAGGTAGGTGGGGCGGGCGCCGCCGTCGCCGCCGGTCTCGATGCGGGCGAGCACGGCCGCCTGGCGGCGGTTGGCGGCGAGCGCGGTGGCGATCGCCTGGGCGGCGGCGAGCTGGCGCGTGAGGATGGCGTCGGCGCGGGGCCGCAGGTCCAGCGGCAGCAGGCCGAGTCCCGGGGGCGGCGACCACGGGGAGATCGGCGGCAGGTCGCGCAGCCGGTGGTCGTCGGCCAGCAGCGCCTCGGTGGCGGCCACGTCGGCCTCCAGCGCGTCCAGCGCCGCCGACCAGGCCGCGTGCCAGGCGGGCCCGTGCGGTCCGGTCCCGACCATCTCAGCCGACCCGCGCGGCCGGTCCGGTGCCGGCCTGGGCGGCCGCGGCGCGCCAGGCGTCGCGCAGCGGCTCGACCAGCTCGCGGCAGGCGGCCGCGAGGGAGGCGTCGGCGTGCACGTTGGCGCGGATGAGCGTGGTGAGCAGGAAGCCGTACAGCTCGGCCAGCCCGGCGGTGCCGCCCCACTCCACCGACGCGTCCAGGGACGCGCGCAGCTCGATGACGATGTCCTGGGCGTGCTGCAGGCGCGCCGAGGCGTCCTCGCGGTCCCCGGCGAGCAGCGCCTCCTCGGCCTTGAGCAGGTCGAGGACGAGCCGGTCGTAGAGCATGACGACGAGCTGGGCGGGGCTCGCGGTCGCCACCGTGTCGGTCATGTAGCGGTTGCGCAGGGAGAGGCTGTTCATCGGTCGGCCTTCGCGTTAGGAGGAGGGCAGGCTGGCGATCTGCCCCGAGAGCCAGTTGGACTGGTCCTTCAGCTTCCCGAGGGTCGTCTCCAGCGTGGCGAACTGCCGCTGCAGGGCGCCCTGGCGCCGGGACAGCCGCACGTCCCAGTCGGCGATGCGGTCGTTCAGGTCGCGGAGGGTGGTGGTGCGGCCCTGGATCGCCTGGGTGAGGCTGCCGTCGGTGCTGTCGGTGACCTTGTCGGCCATGCCTTTGATCGTCTGCGCGAGCCCGGTGGCCGTGGCCTCCACGGCGGCCGGGTCGGCCTGGTAGGCCGCGACGAACGCGGCCCGATCGAAGGTGATCTTCCCGTCCTGGTCGAGCTGGACGCCGAACTTGCTGAAGGAGCCGTAGCCGGTGGCGCCCTGGCTGATCTGCGACAGGATCTTCTGCTGCAGGCCGCGGGTCAGCGAGTCGGAGGTCAGCGGGCCGCCGGTCTTGGTGGCGGCGTTGTAGGCGGTGTACTTGCCGATCTCGCCGAGCACGCCGTTCAGCGCGTCGGCCATCGCCTGCATCTTGTCGGCGATGCCGCCGGCGTCGGAGTCGACGGTGACCGAGACGCCGGTCTCGATCTTGCTGACGGTCAGGGTGACGTTCTGCAGAACGCCGCTGAAGGTGTTGGTGGGGCTGGTGAGGGTGTAGCCGCCCTTGGCGGGGTCGCCGACGGAGATCCGGGCGTCGGCGGCCGGGACGGCGACGGTGGCGGAGGCCGCCAGGCCGCTGAGCGTGAAGCCGTTGGCGGTGCCCGTCTTGGTGGCGCTGAGCTGCAGGACCGTGCCCTGGTCGGTGGTGACGACCGAGGCCCGCACGCCGGCGCCGGCGGCGTTGATCGCGTCGGCGACGCCCTGGGGGGTGTCGGTGGTGACGGCGATGTGCACGGGCGGGCCGGAGCCGATGGTGAGGTCCAGGCCGGCGCCGGTGGTGACCGGCCCGGCGGGGTCCACCACCGCGGTGCTCATCTGCGCGGCGGCCAGCCGGTCGACGTTGAAGGTGAGGGTCCCCGGCGTGGCGCCCGCGGTCGCGGCGGCGCTGACCGAGCCCGACGAGGAGACCGCCTTGGCCGATCGCCAGGCGTTGGTCGAGGCGGTCAGCGGGTCGTCGCCCGACAGCGCCTTGGCCGCGGTCAGCGCGGCCAGGTACTTGCCGTTGATCGCCTGGTAGGCGTTGATCGCGCTCTGGTTGTCGGTGACGGACTTCTTCAGCTGACGCTGCGGAGCCGCCTCCGCCTGCAGCAGCTGGCTGATGAGCGCGGTGGTGTCCATCCCGCTGATGAGTCCGTCGACTCCGCTGGCCACGCCGTGGCTCCTTTCTGGCCGCCGTTCCGGATCGGGTGGGACCGGCGGCGGGGACGGGGGCACCGTGACGGACGTGCCGCCCCGGGAGGGGCGGCGGCACGTCCATCACGGCGGACCGGTCCCCCCGGCGTACGCCAGGCCGGGGGGACCGGGGTTCGGGCCTTAGCCGCGCAGCAGCTGCATGACCGACTGCGGGGCCTGGTTGGCCTGGGCGAGCATCGCGGTGCCCGCCTGCGACAGGATCTGGGAGCGGGTGAAGGACACCATCTCCTGGGCCATGTCGGTGTCGCGGATCCGGGACTCGGACGCCGACAGGTTCTCCACCGCCACGTTCACGCTGTTGACGACGTGCTCGAAGCGGTTCTGCAGGGCACCGAGGTTGGCGCGCGCGGTCGACACCTTCTGGATGGCGGTGTCCAGCGCCGTGATCGCCGCCGTCGCCCCGCCGGCGGCGGCGAGGTCGATGGTGGCGGTGCCGAGGTCGGTGGAGTCGAACCCCGCGTCGGCGGTGCCCGAGTTGATCGTCACCGCGATGGTGTCGCCCGAGGCGTAGCCGACCTGGAAGTCCTTGCCCTTGTAGCTGCCGTCCAGCAGGTTGATGTTGTTGAACGTGGTCTTGCCCGCCAGGCGGTCCAGCTCGCTGTTCAGCGCCGTGACCTCGGCCTGCAGGTCGCCGAGCGAGTTGGCGTCGCTGGCGCCGGCGTTGCCGGCCTGCACCGCGAGGTCGCGCATGCGCTGGACGATGGCGTGGGTCTCGGTGAGCGCGCCTTCCGCGGTCTGCACGACCGAGATGCCGTCCTGGGCGTTGCGGGCGGCGACCTTCAGACCGCCGACCTGCGAGCGCAGGCCCTCGCTGATGGCGAGGCCGGCCGCGTCGTCGGCCGCGCGGTTGATCCGGAACCCGCTGGACAGCTTCTCCAGCGACTTGCTCATCTGGTTGTCGTTGACCGACAGGTTCCGGTAGGCGTTCATCGCCGCGATGTTCTGGTTGATGCGCAGACCCATGGTTGTTTCCTCCTTGATCGGGTCTTGGTGGCCTTCCGTGGCCGGTTACGCCGTTAAGTTCGGCGGGCGCCGGCGAAGCCTGAGGGCTTCTTGGGCCGTTTTTCTTCTTTTTTCTGCTCCGTCTCCGCGCAGGCGGGAACGGAGGGATCGGGGGGCCGGCGGTCAGGCGGTGCGGGTGACCGGCATGCCGAACTCGTCGGTGCGGGCGAGCCGGCTGCGCAGGTCGCCGCCGGCGGCGACCTCGGCGTAGTAGGCGGCGCGGCGCCGGGCCACGCAGCCGTCGGGGCGGGCGGCGGCCACGACACGTTCGGGGGCGAGCTGGGCGTTCATGCCGTCGCGCAGCAGCGTCAGCGCCTCGGCGCGCAGCTGCGAGACGCGCGACTCGGTGACGCCGAGCTCGGCAGCGATCTCGGCCATCGGTCGCTCTTCGAGGAAGTAGCCGGTGACCACGGTCCGCAGCCGCTCGGGCAGCGCCTCGACCGCCTGGTGCAGGAAGCCGATGCGCTCGCGGTGCACCAGCAGCTCCTCGGGGCCGGCGGTCTGCTCGGGGACCATGTCCTCGGCGGTGCCGGGGGCGAAGCCCTGGAGGCTGAGCACCACGGCCCGCTGCAGGTCCTCCTCGATGGCCTCCACCTCCTGCTCGGCCACGCCCATCGCCTCGGCGAGCTCGGCGGTGGTGGGGGTGCGGCAGAGCGCGGAGCTCAGCTCCTGGCGGACGGTGTCCATCTGGCGGGCGCGGCTGCGCACCGAGCGGCTCGCCCAGTCCAGCTTGCGCAGCTCGTCGACCAGGGCGCCGCGGATGCGCAGGGCGGCGAAGCGGCCGAAGGGGATGCCGCGCTCGGCCTCGTAGGAGTGCGCGGCGGCGGCGAGGGCCGCGAGGCCCGCGGAGGTCAGGTCGTCCCGGTTGACGTGGGAGGGGACGCGCATGAGCGTTTCCCGGACGATGTGCCCCACCAGGGGGAGCTGGCTGCGGACCAGGTCCTCGATGCGGTTCTGCTCGGTCGTGTCCGGGGTCCTCACGGCGGCGGCCCTTTCGATGCACTGAACGGATGGATGCGCCGCCTGCTCGAACGGGAGCGGAAGCGCCGATGGACCCACCATCCGGTTGCAAAGCGTGAGTCATCGGTTCCGAACAGTTGTAAAACGGTTGCAAAGCCGCACTAATGGTCATGAGGGAATCGCGGACCGTAGTGATGGGGCGCGGACGGGCGGAAGTCCTCAGACCGCGCCGCGCGCTGCCGACGAGAAGGGGGCAGGACGCGCCATCAGGGCGCTCCATCGACGGGAAGGGCAGAGGCCGGATGAGCCTGGCTGATCTTTCGAGCACGTTGTGGCGGGTCCGCGAGCTGCTCGACCTGCTGCTGTTCAAGCTCGAAGAGGAGCAACTGCTGCTCACCTCCGGCAAGACCCGCTGGCTGCCGCACGCCACCCGCGAGGTGGAGATGGTGCTGGAGCAGGTCCGCCAGAGCGAGGTGCTGCGGGCGACGCAGGTGGAGGCGGTCGCCGAGGAGCTGGGGCTGCCCCCGGCGCCGGGCATCGGACTGCTCGCCGAGGCCGCCGGGGAGCCGTGGAGCGAGATCCTCCAGCAGCACCGCGCGGCGTTCCTGACCGTCACCTCCGAGATCACCGCGGTCGCCGAGCTCAACCGCGAGCTGCTCACCACCGGCGCCCGCGCCGTCCACGAGGCGCTGCTCGGCGTCACCGACCAGGTCGCCACCTACAGCCGCACCGGCGCGACGGTGGAGTCGGGACGCGGGTCCCGGCTGGTCGACGAGGCCATGTGACCCGGCTTGTGACAAGGACGGAACCGACACCATGAGCACCTTCTCCGGGATCAACAGCTCCCTCAGCGCCCTGCACGCCGCGCGCAAAGCGCTCGACATCAGCGGCCAGAACATCGCCAATGCCAACACCGACGGCTACACGCGCCAGCGCGTCGGGATGTCGTCGGTGGACGGCTCGCTCGTCCCCGCCATGCACTCGGTCTCCGACGGGATCGGCGGCGGGGTCACCATCGACACCATCACCCGCGTGCAGGACGCGTTCCTCCAGGCCCGCGGCCAGATCGAGCACGCGCGCTCGGCCGACCTGGACGCGCAGGCGCAGGTCCTCAGCCGGGTGGAGAAGCTGTTCGGCGAGCCCAGCGACACCGGCCTGCAGTCGCAGCTGTCGGACTTCTGGAGCGCCTGGCACGACGTGGTCAACCAGCCCGGCACCCTCGCCTCCCGCGCGCAGCTGCTGCAGCGCGGCGGCACCGTCGCCGACGCCCTGCACACCATGTCCGAGGGCCTGTCCTCGCTGTGGGGCACCACGCGGGACCAGGCCGAGTCCCTGGTCTCCGAGGTCAACTCCGCCGCCGCCGGGATCGCCGAGATGAACGAGGCGATCGTGCGGGCGAACGCCGCCGGCCTGCCCGCCAACGAGCTGAGCGACAAGCGCGACCAACTCGCGCTGCGGCTGTCGGAGCTGACCGGCTCCACCGCCACCGTCACCGCCAACGGCTCGATGGAGGTGACCCTCGGCGGCGCCTCGCTGGTCAGCGGCGGCACCGCCCGCTCGCTGGCGCTCGGCGGCGCCGGGACCATGGCGGACCTGACCGCCGACCCCGCCGCGAAGATCACCATCACCTGGGCCGGCGGCACGCCCCCGGCCGAGGCCGCGATCGGCTCGGGCGCGCTCGCCGCGTCGCTGCGCACCCTGAACGACACCCTGCCCGGCTACAGCGGCAAGCTCGACGCCGTCGCGGCCTCGATCGCCGAGGCCGTCAACACCGCGCACGGCTCCGGCTACGACCTGAAAGGCGCCCCGGGCAAGCCGTTCTTCACCGGCGGCACCGCCGGCACGATCACCGTGGCGATCACCGACCCCGCCGAGGTCGCGGCCTCGGCCGTGCCCGGCGGCGGTCTGGACGCGGGCAACGCCGACGCCATCGCCGCCATCGGCGGCTCGGCGGACGGCCCCGACGCGCTGTACCGCTCGGTCGTCACCGACCTCGGTGTGGCCTCCCAGGACGCCAAGCGGCGGATGACCGTCCAGGACGCCATCACCAAGACCAACGACGCCCAGCGCGCCGGGATCTCGGGCGTCAGCCTGGACGAGGAAGTGACCAACATGCTGCTCTACCAGCGCGCCTACCAGGCGGCGGGCCAGGCGATCAGCACGATCAACAGCACGTTCGACTCGCTGCTGGGCATGATGAGGGGCTGAGGATGACCTATATCCGCACCACCGAGCGCTCGATCTCCATCCAGGTGCTCGGCAACCTGCAGAACAACCTGGGCCAGCTCGCCGAGACCCAGCAGCGCCTGTCCAGCGGCAAGCAGCTGTCGGTCCCCTCCGACTCGCCGACCGGCACCGCCTCGTCGCTGCTGCTGCGCGGCGACGTGCGGGTCCAGCAGCAGTACCAGCGCAACATCAACGACGCCCTCGGCTGGCTCAGCACGATCGACACCGCCCTCAACAGCGCCAACGTCCAGCTGAACGGCGCGCGCGACCTGGTGCTGCAGGGCATCTCCGCCGGCACCGGCGGGTCCGCCGAGGCCCGCGCGGCCCTCGCCACCGAGATCGACAACATCCGCGACTCGCTGATCGGCGTGGCCAACACCGCCTACCTCGGCCGGCCCGTCTTCGGCGGCACCACCTCCGGTACCACCGCCTACGACGACTCCGGCGCCTACACCGGCGACGGCGGCGCGGTGGAGCGCACCGTCGGCGACAACACCAAGATCCCGGTGAACGCCGACGCCGACGCCACCTTCGGCACCGGCTCCGACCAGCTGTTCACGATCCTGTCCGACATCTCCGCGCACCTGCGCGACGACCCGTCGGCCCTCACCGGCGACCTGGCCCGCCTCGACGCCGCGACCGAGCGCATCCGCACCCAGGCCGCCGACGTCGGCGCGCGGCAGAACCGCGTGACGCAGATGAAGGGCACGGTGGACGACCGGCTGCTCATCCTCAAGACCCAGCTGTCGGACATCGAGGACATCGACCTGCCCCAGACGATCACCGATCTGCGCCTGCAGGAGACCACCTACCAGGCGGCTCTGGCCGCGACCGCGCGCGTCGTTCAGCCCTCCCTCATGGACTTCCTGCGATGATCGCACTGTGTGACGACGTCCGGACCCCGTCCCTGGAGGAGACCAGCGTGCAGGAGAGCGCAGGCGGCGACGCGCTGCCGACGATCGAACTGGCCGCGCCGCTGCCCGGTTTCCCGCAGCACCGCCTGTTCGCGCTCGTCCGCGTCGACGACGGCGGGCTGCTGTACTCGCTGACGTCGCTGGAGGACCCGGGCCTGCGCTTCCTGGTGATCGCGCCGGGCCCGTTCTTCCCCGACTACGCGCCCGAGATCGACGAGGACAGCCTCGCCGCCCTGGAGGTGTCCGACACCGGGCACCTGCTGGTGCTGCTGATCGTCACCGCGCCCGGCTCCATCGCCGAGGCGACGGCCAACCTGATGGCGCCCATCGTGGTGAACTTCGCGACGCGGCGGGCGCTGCAGGTCGTCCTCGCCGGGTCCGGCCTGCCGGTCCGGGCGCCGCTGGTGCCCGCCTGAACGCACGCCGTCCGCCGTCCGCCGTCCGCCGCACGCCGTCCGCCAGTCCATGGCGGCCGCAACGCTCCACGGAAGGAGACCCGCCCGTGCTGGTGCTCACCCGCCGCGCCGGAGAGAGCCTGATGATCGGTGACGAGGTGGTCGTCACCGTCCTGGAGGTCCGCGGTGACCTCGTCCGCGTCGGCGTGGACGCGCCCCGGTCGGTCGCGGTGCACCGCGAGGAGGTGTTCCGCGAGCTCCAGGCGGCCAACCGGGAGGCCGCGCGCGCGGACGAGGCGGCGGTGGCGGAGCTGCGCCGCCTGGTCGAGGGCCGGGCGGACGGCGGCGGCCGCGCGCCCTGACGAGGCGGACGCGCACCGGCCCGCCGCCCCTCCCCTGCCGACGGGCGCCGTGCCGGGATGGGCGGCGGGCCGAACGCCTGGCGGCTAAATCACGGCACGACCCGGGCCGGGTCCGCCGTTTTTCGAGGTCGACCACTCCGCCGCTACCGCGCCGCTTTCAGGACCGTCCGGTTCATTTGACGCGCATGGCGGCATCACTGAGGGATGCCCCTTTTACCCATTTGCCGCCGTTGCACTTCCACAGCGTGCCGGTCATGCTCCAGGCCGAGTCGCCGTCGTTGTAGCTGTAGTCCTTGTACCAGGTCTTCCACACGCACCCCGGGCCGGCGGCCGCCGACGCCTTGCGCTTGTTGGGGTCGTCGTCAGGCATCACGCACAGGTTCACCTCCTCCAGGAAGATCTCCGGCGCCTCGCAGGAGTCCCGCAAAGCGCCGTTGCCCGCCTGGTCCGCATGACCGCCGCCCCACGGCGCGGCATGAGCGGCCGGACCGAGAGCGGTGAGAGCGAGCGCGCCGACCGCGCTGGCCGTCGCCAGAATCCTTAAACGCATGAAGCATCCCTTCTTTGCCGAGAAATACTGATCATCGACCTATTTCCCACTTCCGTCCGGAATGACGGCAAAGAAAAGGAAAGCTTTGAATCCGCAGTAATTTGCCCGCGACGGCCCACCGCCCGTCCCCTGGCAACAGCCATCTCGCCGGGGACGGGCGGCGGGCTGAACGCTCGGCGGCCGGACTGCGGCACGGCCCGAACCTTGTTCACCGACTCCGAGCCTTCTCGCGCCGCCACCGCATCGTCGACTTTCAGGCCATCCGGTGGGGAAGAGGAAGCGAGGGCATGATCATCTTCTTTTCCCACTTGCCGTTGTTGCACTTCCACAGCACGCCGCCCGTGCTCCAGGCCGAGTCGCCGTCCTCGTAGTTGTAGTCCTTGTACCAGGTCTTCCACACGCACCCCGGGCCGGCGGCCGCCGACGCCTTGCGCTTGTTGGGGTCGTCGTCAGGCATCACGCACAGGTTCACCTCCTCCAGGAAGATCTCCGGCGCCTCGCAGGAGTCCTGCGGAGCGCCGTTGGCCCGTGGTGCGGCGTAGGCGGCAGGGGTGAACGCGGTGAGAGCGAGCAGGCCGGCCGTGCCGGCCGTCACCAGAATCCTTGAACGCATGAAGCGTCCCTTCTTTGCCGGGTCATACTGATCATCGGCTTTCTGCCCGCGCCCGCCCGAATGGACGGCAAAGAAAGGGAAAGCTTTGACACCGCAGTAATTTGCCCGCAAGGTCTCCTGCGACGGATCCCCAAGCAGGGAGATCATTACGGGTCGCGGGTCGGACGCGCGGGAGGTCCTTCGACCTCGCGTCCGGGAGGGCGCCGTGGCTCACCGCTCGCTGATGTCGGTCAGCGGCATCGCCTGGAGGATGTCCGGCGGCGCGTTCCACTTCTGCAGGGTGGAGCCGTCGCAGGGCGCCACGACCAGCTTGCTGATCCCCTTCCCGATGGGGTACAGGTCCGGCGGGTTCGCGGCCGGGTCCGTGGGCGACAGGCAGTGGCCGTAGCCGTCCACGATGCGGTAGCCGGTGGTGTAGTCGCCGGTGTCGCCGTGGACGGTCCAGATCATCTCCCGCGGTTCCGCTCCGGCGGGGCACGCGCGGAGCGTCACGTAGTAGCCCGGCGAGGTGGAGCCGGGGCTGCGCAGGCAGTAGCTCGCGCCCCCGTTGACCGCGGCGATCGGCCCGGTCGCCTGGGTGGCGCCCGGCGCGATGTCGGGCAGCCGCCACTTCTGGTTCCACGCGACGTAGGACGCGTCGGGGGCCTGCTTGCAGGGCCACAGGATCAGGAAGGGGGTGTTGACGTTGTGGTCGGTCACGTCGATGCAGTGGCCGAACTGGTCGAAGTTCACCAGCTGCCCGATGGCGGGACCGGCGGCCCCGGCCCCGACGGTGTTCTCGGGCGTGAAGGTCCGCACGTTGCTGTAGGAGATGCCGCAGCCGCCCATCAGGCGCAGGACGAGCAGGCTGCCGGGCGTGTTCGGGTTCTGCAGGTTGAAGCAGTACATGTCGAGGGACCGGCCGTCGGTGGTGCCCTCGAAGTTGGCGGAGTCGTTGAAGCTCCACTGCTGCCGCGGCCTGGTGGTGCTCGCGCACGGCTCGAACCGCACGACGGCCCCTTCCGCGTGCGGCACGTCCGCGTCCAGGCACATGCCGAGCGGCTGCTCGTCGGTCCTGGAGGCGACCAGCGTCAGGGTGAGGTTGGGGTTGTAGGCGAACTTCTGCCGCTCGCTGCCGGGGCTGCACGGCTGCATGCGCAGCACCGAACCGGCCGCGGGGGTGCCGGAGCCGGCGTCCATGCACAGGTCGAGGTCGCCTTCGGAGCGGTAGACGTGGATGAGGCCGCCGGCGATGTTGGCGTTGGACAGCCGCATCCGGTACGTGGCCTGCAGTACGCGGCCGAGGCCCGAAGCAGCCGTGCCGCGCGAGCGCAGTACGGCGTACTGGGGGGTGCGCTGCGTGCCGCCGGCCGGCACGCAGGCCACCCGGTTCGCGGCGATCCAGGCCGCGTCGCGGCCGTGCGGGTCGGCGGCGAGGTAGTCGAGCGTCACCGCGTAGGAGCCGTCGGCCGGGGCGCCGCCGGTGACGGCACCGCGGAACGGTCCGCAGGGCAGGCGCGTGATGTCGCCGTCGGGGGCGGTGCGGATGTGCGCGAGGGCGACGTCCAGGCCGGTCCGCGCCGCCTGCAGGGCGCGGTCCCGGTCGTCGGCGTGCCGGGTGACGGAGAACTGGCCGAGCAGGACCGGCGTCAGCAGGACGCTCAGCGTGACGCCCACCATGACCAGCAGCAGGGCGATGGCGAGGGAGCCGTCGTCGCGGCCGGGGAACGGCGCGCGGCGGCGGCCCGGGACGGTCACGGGGCTCACGGGGTGGTCCTTCCTTCGCTGCAGACGGACGTGCTGGTGGTGGGCGAGGTGTTGAAGGCGGTGAAGGTGACGTCGGCGGCCGTGTCGGCGGCGTCCGGGCGGCCGGGACCGGCGTCCGCGGAGAGCCGGACGCGCAGCCGCTGGAAGGCGAAGGCGACGTCGGCGGGGAGCAGGGTGAACGGCTGGGCCGAGCCGACCCCCGACGCCAGCACCGTCCAGCGGCCCGGGGCCGCCCCCTGCGGCCAGGTGCGCCGCCGCAGCCGGTGGGACGCGTTGTCCAGGAGCAGCTGGGTGCAGACCGGCGTGGCGGTGTTGGCGGTCAGGAACTCCACGGAGGGGCCGGCGGCGGCGCGGCCGGGCCTGCTGATCGCCGACGCGTAGTGGATCTCCTTGCCCAGGCGCTGGAAGGCGAGGGCGAGCGTGGACTGCGTGCCCGCCATCGACTCGGCCCGGCCCGCCGAGCGGTACAGCTGGACGATGCCGCCGGTGAACATGATCATGCAGACGGCCATGATGCCCATGGTCACCACGAGCTCGACCAGCGTGATGCCGTCGTCGGCGGTGGCGGCGCGGCGGCGGAGGGTGTCGGCTCTCAACGGACGGTCCAGGTGAAGGAGCAGGAGTCGGTCTTGCCGAAGCGGTCGGTGACGGTGACGGTGACCTTCGTCCCGCCGGCCTCGGCGGGCCTGCCGGTGATCTGCCCCGTCGCGGCGTCGATGCCGAGTCCGGCGGGGAGCCCGGCGGCCTTCCAGGCGAGCGGGCCGGTGCCGCCGCTCAGGGCGACCGGCAGCCGCACGGTGTCGCCGACGGCGCTGGTCTGGGCGGCGGGGGCGGTCAGCTTGGGCACGTCGTTGACGGTCCAGGTGAAGGACGCGGTGCCGGCGAGCCGGAAGGCGTCGGTGGCGGTCACCACGACCGTGCCGGTGCCCGGCCTGGTCGGCGTGCCGCTGATCACGCCGTCGGAGGTGATCCGGAGTCCGGCGGGCAGCCCGGCGGCCGACCAGGTGAGCGGCGGGGCGCCGCCGGTGGCCGACAGGCGCACGGTGACCGGCACCGTCAGCTCGCCGGTGCGGTCGCCGGGGTCGCGCACGGCCGGGGGGCGGGCGGTGCGGTCGCCGTTGAAGACCGGGTCGCCGCCGAAGCTGACCAGCGTGGTGGCGACGTGGGAGCACGCGCCGCCGCACCCGCGGCCCGGCCAGGTCACCGCCGCCACGACGCGGTAGAAGACGGCGTCCCCGGGGGCGGCGGCGGTGCCGCACGCGCCGCCGCCGGCGGGCTGCCGGCAGGAGCCGACGTACCACTGGCGGCGGAAGGGGACGCCGTTGACCGTGCTGACCTGCGCGGTGGTGGGGAGCGCGGCCGACGCGCCGGCGCCGGGGGCGGCCTTGGCGTCCCACGCCTGCTGCATACCGGCCAGGTAGCGGGCGACGCCGGGGGCGGGCCTCCGCCACGCGGCGTCCACGGCGTCGCGGCCGCGCCCGGCGGTCAGCACCGCGCCGCGCAGCGTCCGCGCCCGGTCCAGCGCGTCGCCGGCGAGCCGGACGGCGGTCTGGCGGTCGCGCTGGCGGCCGAGGGACTGCAGGCCGTTGACCATGAACGTGGCCAGGGCGGTCATCGTGACGGCGATCACCGCGACGGCGACGATGCTCTCCAGCAGCGTGAATCCGCCGTCGGCGGCCGGTGCGGCACCCGGTGACGGGCGGCGCTCGGCGCGGCGGCGCGGACCGGCGTGCACCTTGGTACCTCCTGTGGGTCGGTCGGGGGCCGGGCGTCAGCCGTCCGCGGACGGCGCCGGGGACGGCCTGGACGCACCGCCCCCGGGCAGGGCGAACACCTGGAGCCCGAGCGAGAGGTCGTCGCGGCCGGACCGCCCGTCCTTCGGCACGACGTTCACGCTGGTGATGAGCACGGCGCGCGGCTGCACCTCCTGGATCTGGCGCAGGAACAGGCCCTGGGCGTTGGCGGTGCCCGACACCGTGAGCGTGACGGGCAGGGCCCGCACCGCGACCCCCGCCGCCGTGGCCGTGGTGGCCGGGCCGACGGTGACCCCGCCGACCGACGCCCCGGACGCGTGGCTGGCGCTCTGCAGCTGGCGCAGGAAGTCCGCCATCGCGGAGGAGCCCGGCAGCGCCTCCCGGGCGCGGGCGAGCCGCTCCTGGTAGCGGGGCAGGTCGGCGTTCTGGGTCTGCAGCCGGGCGAGCCGGCGCTCCATGTCGGCCGCGCGGGAGCGGACGCCGTCGGTCTGGCGGTCCAGGCCGCCGACCTCCGCGTTCTGGGGCCCGATCACCGTCAGCCAGCCGCCGGCCAGCAGGGCCAGGGCGGCGAGCGCGCCGCCGACCGGCCAGAGCCGGCCGTGGCCCGTGAGGGGGCTGTTCATCAGGGGGCTCCTTGCGCGGTGTCGGTGCCCGTGCCGCCGCCGGTCCGGGAGTGGCGGCCGCCGAGGGCGGCGGAGGTGAGGTCCAGACGGAGGGTGAAGCGCACCTTGCCGTCCTGCCGGGTGGCGTCGGTGAGGTCGGGGGCGGCGACGCCGCGCACCTCCGCCAGGGCGTCGAGGTAGGCGGCGGCGGACGCGTTGCTCCAGGCCGAGCCGGTGATCGTCACTCCGCCGATCTTCCGCTGCCCGGCGGGCGCCGCCGCGGCGGCGCCGGGGGCCGCCCTCCCGGCGGAGGTCAGGCTCGCGGAGACGCCGATGACCCGCACGCCGGAGGGCGCGGCCGTGCGCAGCTCGGTCAGCAGCCGCGCCCACGACAGGTCCTCGGCCAGCAGCGCCGACAGCCGCGTGCCGGTCGCGGCGGTCTCCTGCTGGGCGCGCACCAGTTCCCCGAAGCTCTGCTGGCGGTGCTGCAGTTCCTGGATGCGCCGCTCGGCGTCGGCCAGGTCGCCGCGCGCGGCGGCCGTCCGGTAGACCCCGGCGCCGCCGGCGACCGCGAGCAGCGCCGTGCAGGCGGCGAGCCCGGTCAGCACCGCGCGGCGGACCCGGCGGTTGCGCCGCGCGTCGGTGATCTCGGGGGGCAGCAGGTCCGCGGCGATGGCCGGGACGCGCCACCGCTCGGCGCGCGTTCCGGCCTCCGGCGCGAGGGCCGTGTCGGGGAAGGTCATCCTGTCTCTCCAAGGGTGAGGCCGATCGCGATCGACGCGGAGACGCGGAGCCGGCCGGACCCGTCGGTCGCCTCGGGCCCGGCGCCGGGCAGGTCGGCGTCGGCGTCGCCGCCCACGCGCATCAGCGGGTCGGCGAGGCGGGCCGGGACGCCGGCCTGGGCGCCGAGCGCCTCGACGAGCCCCGGGAGCAGCGCGCCGCCTCCGGTGAGCCGCAGCCGGGCGACCTGGTCGGAGCGGCCGCCGCTGGTCAGGTAGGCGAAGGAGCTGAGGATCTCCCGCACCACCGGGCGCACCGCCTCCTGCACGGCCTGGACGGTCTGCGGGTCGTCGGCGTGCAGGCCGACCAGGCTCTTCAGCGTCTCGGCCTCGGCGTCGGGCAGGTCCAGCCGGCGGGCGATGGTCTCGGTGACCTCCGCGCCGCCGCGCGGCAGCGTCCGCACGATCAGCGGGACGCCGTCGCGGTGCACCACCACGCCGGTGGTGCGGGCGCCGAGGTCGACGATCGCCTCGACCTGGCCGTCCAGCGACGCCGTGGCGCGCAGCAGCGCGAACGCGCCGAGGTCGACCCGCGCCACCCGCAGCCCGGCGCGCTCGACGGCGTGGACCGCGGTGATCACCGCGTCCTTGGGGGCGGCGACCAGCAGGCCGCGCACCCGCCCGCCCTCGGGCGGTCCGAGGGGGTGGAAGTCCAGGACCGACTCCTCCACCGGCAGCGGCAGGGCGTCGCGCACCTGCAGGGGCAGCGAGGCGCGCATCTCGCGGGCCGGGACGGCGGCGACGGTGGTCTCGCGCACCACCACCTGGGGGCTGGTCACCGCCAGCGCCGCGGCCTCGCCGCGCGGGCGCGACACCGACCGCAGGTCCTTGACCACCTGGGTGACGGCCCGGTCGTCGTGGACGACGCCGCCGTGCACCGCGCCGGGCGGCAGCGGGCACCGGTCCCAGCAGACCAGCTCGGGACCGTTCTTGCCGCGGCGGATCTGGGCCACGCGCACGCCGGTCGAGCCGATGTCGAGACCGATCAGGCTGGTGGAGGCCATGGGCGCTCCTTTCGGAAGGGAGGTCGGGCGGGACCGTGGTCAGGTGAGGGAGGGGAACAGGGAGCGGTACCAGTCCGCGACGGGCCCGGCGGCCAGCACCGCCAGCAGCGCCCCGGCGAGCATGGAGGGTCCGAACGGCATGGCGCTCCTGCGGCCGGCCCGCCCGGAGGCGAGCAGCAGCACGCCGATCACGCCGCCCAGCAGGAACCCGCCGAGGATCCCGACGGCCACCTGCGACCAGCCGAGCCAGCCGAGGCAGAGCCCGAGCAGGCCCGACAGCTTCACGTCGCCCGCGCCCATCCCGCCCGGGTACAGGCGGTACAGCAGCAGGTAGCAGGCGCCGACCGCGGCCATCGCCGCGAGCGCGCGGAGCATGGCGCGCGGGTCGCCGCCCGCCGCCGAGGCGGCCAGCAGCAGCGCGCCGCAGACCGGGTAGGACGGCAGCACGATCGTGTTCGGCAGCCGGCGCACCCGCAGGTCGATCACGGTCAGCGGGACGGCGACGGCGGCCAGGTACAGGTAGGCGGGCAGCGCCGCGGTCGGGCCGAGGCGCAGCGCCACCGCCGCGAACAGCACGGCCGTGGCGAGTTCCACCAGCGGGTAGTGCGCCCCGATGGGCGCGCGGCAGTCGGCGCACCGGCCGCGCAGCAGCAGCCAGCCGAGCACCGGCACGTTGTGCCGGGCCCGGACGCCCGCCCCGCAGTGCGGGCAGCGCGAGGCGGGGAACAGCAGCGACTCGCCGCGCGGCACCCGGTGGGCCACGACGTTGAGGAACGAGCCCGCCGGCAGGCCGAGCAGCCCGGCGGCGAGGGCGAGGGGCAGGTGGTCGGGGGTCACCGCGGCCACCGCCTCCCGCCCCGCCCGGGCGCCGGGGGCGCCGGGGCGGGAGGGGCGGTGGCGAGCCGCCGATGCCGGTGGCGGGCCATGGGCGGCTCCTTCCGGTGAGGGGGTCGGGCGGGGTCAGGCGGCGCCGGACGCGCAGGCCTGCGCCGTGGCGGCGGACGACTTCGCCACCGAGCCCCCCTTGGAGCCGTTGTAGACGTAGACGTCCTTGCCGTCCTTGTTCTGGCCGCAGAGGACGTAGTAGGGGGCGCCGCCGGCGTCGGACTTCAGGGCGTAGGCCAGCGTGTTCCCGGGCGAGATCGTCGCCGTCTGCTTCGTGCCGCCCTCGGCGGCCGCGAACTCCAGGTTCTTCGGGTTCTCGGCCGTCAGCGTGCCGGCGGGGTAGGTGTTGCCGTTGTCGGTGAAGTACTGCTCGACGGCGGTGACGGCGCTGCGCACGTCCGACTCGGCCGACTTGTTGGACGCGCCCTTGCGGTAGTTGAGGTACAGCGGCAGCGCGATCCCGACGAGCACACCGATGATCACGACGACCACCAGCAGCTCGATCAGGGTGAAGCCCTGGTCGTGGTCTGCGCGCCGGCGGCGGAGCGGTTCCAGCATGGGTTGAGCCTCCAGACTCGGGGGTGGGGGTGCGGCCCGGTGCGGGCCGCGGCCGGGCCGGCGCCCGGCCGGTCCGTGCCCGGCCGCCGATCGGACCGGCGGCCGGGAGGGGTCACTGCGTTCCCTGGATGTGCTGGTAGATCGTGAACATCGGCAGGTAGAGGCAGACGACCATCGAGCCGACGACGCCGCCCATGACCAGGACCATCACCGGTTCGATGGCGGTCGTCAGGGATTCGGCGGCGCCGTCGACCTCGCGGTCGTAGAAGTCGGCGACCTTGTCGAGCATCGGGCCGATCCGGCCGCTCTCCTCGCCGACCTGCAGCATGTGGCCGACCATCGGCGGGAAGACCGCGTGCTCGGCGAGCGGCGCCGACATGGGGCGCCCGTCGCGCACGGCCGACCGGATGTCGTCGGCGGCCGCGGCGACGACGGCGTTGCCGGTGGTGCCGCCGACCACCTCCAGCGCCCGCATCATCGGCACGCCGGCGCCCAGCAGCGCGCTCAGGTTGCGCGCGAACCGGCTCACGGCGGTCTTGGTCAGCAGGGGGCCGAAGACCGGCACCCGCAGCTTCAGCCGGTCCACCCGCAGCCGCAGCGCGGGGTCGGCGCGCAGCCGGCGGCGGAACAGCACGGTGCCGGCGGCCGCGGCGGCGGCCAGCGGCGGCGCCCACCACACCAGCGAGTGGCTGACCGAGACCAGGATCCGGGTGGGGAGCGGGAGCTCCCCGCCGAACTGCGCGAACATCCGCTCGAAGACCGGCACGATGAACACCAGCACCCCGGCGATGAGCAGGCCGGTGAAGCCGAGGACGATGATCGGGTAGGTGAGCGCGCTCTTGGTCTTGGCGCGCAGCGCGGCGTCCTTCTCCAGGATGGTCGCGATCCGCTCCAGCGCGGCGTCGAGGAAGCCGCCGGCCTCCCCGGCGCGGATCATCGCGACCATCATCGGCGGGAACAGCGCGTCGTGCCTGGCCAGGGCGTCCGACAGCGCGACGCCGGCCTCGACGTCGGCGCGCGCCGCCGCGACGGCCTGCTTCAGCGGCGCGGCGGCCGCCTGCTCCTCCAGGACGGCGAGGGTGCGCAGCAGCGACACGCCGGCGGCGTTCATGGTGGCGAACTGGCGGGCGAGCACCGCGAGGTCGCGCTGGGAGAGGCGGGCGCCGAACCCGGGCAGCGAGATCTCCCGCCGGAGCAGGGACTCGGCGGGCCGGACCGTCAGCGGGGTGAGGCCCCGGCCGCGCAGCGCCCGCGAAGCGGCCTGCGCGTCGGCCGCCTCGATGCGGCCCCGGCGCTTCCGGCCGCGGCCGTCGGTGGCGGTGTAGGCGAAGGCGGCGCCGGTCATGCGCGTCCCATCAGGTGCTGGAAGTTCTCCGGCGAGTGGCACAGCTCCAGCGCCTGCCCGTAGGCGACCAGGCCCGCGCGGACCCGGTCGGCCAGGTGCCGGTCGAAGGAGACCATCCCGTCGGCGGCGCCGGACTGGACGAACTGGGGGATCTGGTGGGTCTTGCCCTCGCGGATCAGCGCCCGGATCGCGGGCGTGGTGAACATCAGCTCCATGAGGACGGTGCGCCCGGCGCCGTCGGCGCGCGGGCAGAGCGCCTGGGCCGCGACGCCCTGGAGGGCGGCGGCGAGCTGGGTGCGCACCTGCGCCTGCTGGCCGGCGGGGAAGACGTCGATGACGCGGTCCACGGTGTGGGCGGCGCTGTGGGTGTGCAGGGTCGCGAACACCAGGTGCCCGGTCTCGGCGGCGGTGAGCGCGGTGGCGGTGGTCTCCAGGTCGCGCAGCTCCCCCACCATGATGATGTCGGGGTCCTGGCGCAGGCTCTGGCGCAGCGCGGTGGCGTAGGAGTCGGTGTCGGCGCCGATCTCGCGCTGGTTGATCAGGCAGCGGTCGTGGCGGTGCAGGAACTCGATCGGGTCCTCGATCGTGACGATGTGCCCGTCGCGGGTGCGGTTGGCCAGGTCCAGCAGGGCGGCCAGCGTGGTGGACTTGCCCGACCCGGTCGGCCCGGTCACCAGGACCAGGCCGCGCGGCAGCGCGGCGAAGCGGGCGAGCGCCTCGGGCAGGTCCAGCTCCGCCAGGCCGCGGATCCGTTCGGGGACCGCGCGGAACACCGCCGCGCACCTTCCGCGCTGCACGAACAGGTTGGCGCGGAAGCGCGCCAGGCCGCTGATGGTGTAGACGAAGTCCAGTTCGTGCTCGCGGACGAAGCGCGCCCACCGCTCCTCCCCCGCCGCCACGCGTGCGAGCAGGAGGAGGTCGGCCTCGGTGAGGTCGCCGTAGCCGTCCAACGGGCGCAGCCGACCGTGGACGCGCACCGACGGGGGCGCGCCGACCGTCAGGTGCAGGTCGGAGCCGTCCCGGCTCACCAGTCCGACCAGCATGGCGTCCAGGGAGGCGTGGGCGCGCCGCAGTTCGCCCGGGTCGATCCGGTCGTCCGGTCCGGTCGGGCCGGACAGCGCCGTGTCCGCCTGTGCCCGCATGGGTCCGCCTTCCCGTCGCCCGGCCTGCGCCGGGTCCTCATCGCTCCGTCGTGCCGCTCCGGGGGTGTCCCGCGGCCGGACCGCTCACCGCCCCTTCGGTAGCGGTCCCGCCGAGCTGAGGAAACTCTCAGAACTGGACAAAAGTGATCAGATGGCGACGCGCAGGACCTCGGCGACCGAGGTCTGGCCGTCGGCCGCCTTCGCCAGGCCGTCGGCGCGCAGGTCGCGCATCCCCTGCTCGACCGCCGTCCGGCGCAGCTCGTGCGCCGACGCCCGCCGCAGCGTGAGCTGTTCGAGCCGCTCGCTCATCACCATCACCTCGTGCAGCGCGATCCGGCCGCGGAAGCCGGTGCCCGCGCACGACCGGCACCCCGCCGGCCGCCACAACGTCTCCGGGGGCGGCCGGTCGGCGGGCCAGCGGGCCGCGGCCAGCTCCGCCTCGGTGGGGGCGTAGGGCTCCTTGCACCAGTCGCAGAGCCGCCGGGCGAGCCGCTGGGCGAGGACGCAGTCCACCGAGGAGCCGACCAGGAACGGCTCGATGCCCATCTCCACCAGCCGCACCAGCGCGCTCGGCGCGTCGTTGGTGTGCAGGGTGGACAGCACCAGGTGGCCGGTGAGCGCGGCCTCGACGGCGAGCTGGGCGGTGGCGCGCTCGCGGATCTCGCCGATGAGCACGGTGTCGGGGTCGGAGCGCAGGATGGCCGGCAGCACCGCGGCGAACGTCAGCCCGGCCTTGTGGTCGACCTGGATCTGGTTCACCCCGGGCAGCCGGTACTCGACCGGGTCCTCGACGGTGATGATGTTGACGGTCGGCTCGCTGAGGGCGGCGAGCGTCGCGTACAGGGTGGTGGACTTGCCCGACCCGGTCGGCCCGGTCACCAGCACCATGCCGTGCGGCTTGCCGAAGGAGGCGCTGAACCGGGCGTGGTTGGCGCCGGTGAAGCCGAGGCCCGCCAGGTCCAGGGCGACGCCGCCGGTGTCCAGCACCCGCAGCACGACCTTCTCGCCCCACACGGTCGGCAGCGTCGCGGTGCGCAGGTCGATCGCGCGGTGGTTGACCTGGACGGTGAGCCGGCCGTTCTGCGGGACGCGCCGCTCGGTGATGTCCACCCCCGACATGATCTTCAGGCGGGACACCAGCGCGGACTGCACCGCGCGCGGCACGGTGTCGACCTCGTGCAGGACGCCGTCGATGCGGTAGCGCACCCGCATGTCGTGCTCGGTCGGCTCCAGGTGCAGGTCCGAGGCGCGGTTCTGGATCGCCTGCTCGATCAGCGAGTTGACGTAGCGCACGATCGGCGCGTCGTCGCGGGCGGTGGTGAGCTCGGCGACGTCGGCGGGAGTGCCGCCGGCCTGCTCGGCGCCGAGCGCCGCGGCGACGTCGGCGAGGTCGGTGCGCTCGCGCCGCAGCCGGTCGATGACCCGGCGCAGCTCGCTGCGCGCGACCACGACCGGCCGGACGGTGAGGCCGGTCGCGGCGCGCACGTCGTCCAGCGCGACGACGTCGCTCGGGTCGGTGATGCCGACGACGATCTCCTGGTCGCTCACCGACAGGCCGAGCACGCGGTGCCGCAGCACCAGCGGCAGCGGGATGCGCGCGACCGCGGCCGGGTCGATGCGGTAGCCGACCAGGTCCAGGCTGGACAGGCCGTAGGCCTCCGCGGACGCCTCGGTGAGCAGCGTCTCGCTCACCACGTGCCCGTTGATCAGGACGTGCCGCAGGGACCGCCCGGTGCGCTCGGCCTCCTCGACGGCGTCCCGCAGCGCCTGCGGGGCGGCGCCGCGCCGCAGCAGCGCCTCCAGCAGCGGTCGCGCGGTCTGGCTCATGCTCCCTCGCCCCCTCGCGGTCGCGGGCCCGCGCCCACAGCCATCGCGTGATTACTCTCAGTGAAAAACAGTGGTCAGATTGGCCACACAGCGTCACCGCAGTGCAGACTGAGCGCATGTACTCGCTCGTGAGCGCGCCGGTCCTCGGCTTCGACCTGACCCGGCTGGACGGCGGCGCCGCGACGGCGGCGGTCCTGCAACGCGCCCTGTGGTTCGCCCCCGACGACCTGCCCGCCCTGGCGCGGGCCCTGCCGGCCGAAGAGGTCCGCGCCGGACTGTGGCGCGACATCGACGCCGCGATCCGCCTGCGGCCCGCCGTGCGCGGGCTGGCGGGCACGCCGCTCACGGGCTCGCTCACGCTGCTGGAGCGCGCGCCCATCGGCTCCGCCGACGCGCTGCTGCGCTGCGTCCGCCAGGACGTGTTCGACTGGACGTGGCAGGCCCGCGACGGCGCCTGGGTCCAGCCGGACGACGCCGCCCGCGCCACCGCCGTCGTCTGCGACGCGGTGATGGCCGCCTACCTGCGCGAGCTGCTCCCCGACGACACCCGGCGGCGCCTCGCCGTCGGCTGGCTGCTCGCCGACCGCGCCCTGGGCGCGCCGCGGGTCGACCGGTCGCCCCAGGACGCGGCGGTCACCGCGCTCTGCGAGCGCCTGGGCACCCTCGGCTCCGCCGGGCTGGGCCGCCTGCGCGCCGCCGCCGACCGCGCCCGCTCCGACACCGTCTCCTGGTCCCAGGCGGTGCACTCCGCCACCTGGGCCGTGCACACCGCGGACCGGGTGCGGGCGGCGGCCGACGCGCAGTTGCGGCTCGTCCAGGCCGTGGACGCGGCCGGCATCCCGCTGGCCGACCGGGCCGGCGGGGTGTGGAACCTGCTGAGCGGCGCCGTCCAGGTCCTCACGGTCGCCGACCTGGTGGACGACGAGCTGGCGGCGCGC
Source organism: Spirillospora sp. CA-253888 (assembly GCA_050936435.1). Taxonomy (GTDB): domain Bacteria; phylum Actinomycetota; class Actinomycetes; order Streptosporangiales; family Streptosporangiaceae; genus Spirillospora. The sequence goes on along the minus strand of JBNJMT010000002.1, from coordinate 65,770 downwards.
CTGCTGGACCCCTGCGTCGCCGCGCTCGGCCTGCCGCTCCCCCGCAGCGCCTGACGGCGTCCGCGCCGGCCGCGCGGGGCCGGAACCTTCGCGCGGGATTCGCGCGAGGCCCCGGCCCCGCCGGACCGGTGCGTCCGGCGTCAGCGCTTCAGGTTGACCAGGTCGTTCAGCAGCTCGTCGGAGGTGCTGATCACCTTGGTGTTGGCCTGGAAGCCGCGCTGGGCGACGATCAGGTTGGTGAACTCCTGCGCCAGGTCCACGTTGGACATCTCCAGCGCGCCCGACTGCAGCATCCCCCGGCCTTCGGCGCCCGCCGTGCCGACCTGCGCGGCGCCGGAGTTGACGCTGCTGCGGTACTGCGAGTTGCCGACCTTCTCCAGACCGGCGGGGTTGGTGAAGTTGGCGAGCGCGACGCGGCCGAACGCCTGCTTGGTGCCGTCGGGGTAGACGCCGATGAAGGTGCCGTCCTGGGAGATGCTGTAGGACTGCAGCGTCGTGCCCGCCGGGAGGCGCACGTCCTCCAGGGGGGCGTTGTCGTCGATGTTCCCGTCGGTGGTGTTCCAGCCCTGCACCGGGTTGCCGTCGGGCGACACCAGCACGCCGTCGGCGTCGAAGCTGAACGCGCCGACGCGGGTGTAGACGTTCTCGGCACCGTTGCGGACCACCAGGAAGCCGTCGCCCTGGATCATCAGGTCGGTGGTGCGGCCGGTGGTCTGGGCGGCGCCCTGGCCGAAGTTGGTGCTGATGCCGGCCAGCCGCACGCCGAGGCCCACCTGCGAGGGGTTGGTGCCGCCCATCGCGCCGCCGGGGGCGCCGGCGGCGCGCATGATCTGGCTGAGGGTGTCCTCGAAGATGGTCTGGGAGGTCTTGAAGCCGATGGAGTTGACGTTGGCGATGTTGTTGGCGGTGACGTCCATCTTCTGCTGGTGGACGCCGAGGCCGCTGATGCCGGAGTACAGGGAGCGCAACATGTCGTGGTTCCTTACGAGTCGGTGGTGCGGATTTCCTTGACCGATGACAGCGGAACGTCCGTGTCCCCGACCCGCAGGGTCGGAATGCTGCCGGAGACGGCGGCGGACCGCACCACACCGACGGCCTCCGTGCCGTCCGGTCCGGTGTAGCTGATGGTCCTGCCGACGAGGTTGGCCGCGGCCAGCATGTGCTGGGCCGCGAGCAGGCCGGTCTGCAAGGTGGCCAGTTCGGCCAGCTCCTCCAGCTTCTCCACCTGGGTGAACTGGGCGGTCTGGCTGATGAAGGCGGTCGGGTCGGCGGGCTTGCTCGGGTCCTGGTAGCGCATCTGCGCGACCAGGAGTTTCAGGAAGGTGTCCCTGTCCATATCAAGGCCGCTGGACGCGGTGGCCGCGGTCTGGGCGTAGGCGGCCGAGGCCGCGTTGATCGGGGTGGTCACGCAGTTCCCTTTCGGTCAGAGGCGGACGTTGATGAGGCGTGCTCCGGAACGGTCGCCCGGCTCGCCGGGATCCGCGGGCGCCTCGGGGGCGGCCGGGGCCGTGGGCGTCTCGGGCCGCGGTCCGGGCTGGGCCTGCCGGTCGTGCTGCTCGCGCGGCCCCTCGCGCCGCAGGTCCAGCGAGCACGAGCTGAAGCCGCCCTCCTCCAGCTCGCGCCGCAGGTCGGGCAGGGCCGCGTCCAGCGCGTCGTGGGCGGCGGCGCTGTCGCCGTGCAGCCGCAGGTGGACGGCGCCGTCGACGATCTCGGCGACGACGCTGACCGGGCCGAGGTCGGCCGGGTGCAGGTGGACGGTGAGGCGGTGGACGCCGTCGGCCTCCTGGCGGAGCGGCAGGATGCGCAGCGCGAGCTGGGCGGCCGGCGGGGCGGGCGGGGCCGACGCGGAGGGCGCGTCGGTCGGCTCGACCGGTGCCGCCTGCGCCACCGGGGCGGCCGGGGCCGGGGGCGGCGGGGCGGTCGGCGGCTCCGTGGCGGCGGGCTGCGCAGGGGCGGGCCGCTCCTCGCCCGGTGCGGCGCCGTCGCCGGTGCCCGCGCCCGCGCCCGCACCGCCGGTAGGCGCGGTGGGGACGGGCACGGCGGGGGCGGACGTGTCCACCGGTTCGGCCGGAACGGGCTCCGGCGCGGCGGTCGGGTCCGAGGGGACGTCCACGGGCGTTGCGGGGACGGCCGGAGACGGCGTGAGCGCCGCTGCGGGCGGCGCCGTCGGCGGCACGGTGGGCGACGGGGCGCCGGGGAGCGGCGTGGCGACCGGCGTTCCCGCCGGGGGCGCCACGGCGCCGGCCGGGGTCGGCGGCAGAGCCATGGTGGTGCCGTCCTCGGGCCCCGGCATGGGGACGCCTGGGGCGACGGCCGCCGCAGCGTCCGGCACGGGGCTCGGCGCGGTCTTCGGCATGGCGACCGGCACGAGGGTCGGCGCGGCACCGTCCGTCGGGACACCGTCCGCAGGAACGCCGACCGGCCCGATCCCGGCCGTCCCGGCGCCGGTCACGCCCGTTCCGGCGGCCGCGGGCACGCCCGCGTCCGGCGGGACCGTCGCGCCGCCGCCGCTCATCAGCGCCATCAGCGCCGCCATGAAGGCGTCGCCCCCCTCACCGGCCGGTGCGGCGAACGCCCCGTCGTGCGTCTGGGACCGCACCGCCCCTGCGGCCCGGGAGGCCGTGTGGGAAGCCGTGTGGGAAGCCGCGTGCGGGACTCCACGCGGAAGCGAAGGCATCGTCATCTGATCTCCTAGCCGTACTGCTTCATGGCGGCCTGCACCTTGCGCACGTACGCCTGCGTCTCGGCGTAGGGCGGGATGCCTCCGTAGCGGTGCACCGCGCCCTCACCGGCGTTGTAGGCCGCGAGCGCCAGCGGCAGGGTGCCGAGGTTCTTGAGGTTGCGCTTCAGCAGGCGGGCCGCCCCGTCGACGGCCTGGGCCGGGTCGGTCGGGTCGATGCCGAGGCCGCGGGCGGTGCCGGGCATGAACTGCATCATCCCGACGGCTCCGGCCGGGCTGTGGGCGCGCGGGTCGAAGCCCGACTCGGTCTTGGCGACGGCGGCCAGCAGCGCGGGCGACACCCCGTACTTGGCGCCGGCACGCGTGAACAGGTCGGCGTAGGGGACGCCCCGCAGGCCCTGCGCGGACGCGGTGGCCGTCGCGGTGGCCGTCGCGCTGGCCGTCGCGGTGGCGCCGCCGGTCGCGGAGACCCCCGCGGCGGCCTGGTCGCTCAGGACGCGCCGGATGTCGGTGGGCTTGCGGCCGTAGGACGCCAGATCGACGATCTTCACGACGGTGCCGGTGTGCGGGGCGTGCAGCATCTTGCCGTCACCGACGTAGATCCCGATGTGGTGGGCGGGGTCGCCGAAGGTGAGCAGGTCGCCCGGCTGCGCCTGGCCGAGGCTCGGGACCCTGCGGCCCGCGTGCGCCTGGTCCTGCGACACCCGCGGCAGCTTGATGCCGAGGTCGGCGTAGACGCGCTGCACGAGGCCCGAGCAGTCCAGGCCGACCTTGGGGTCGGTGCCGCCCCACGCGTACGGGACGCCGAGGTAGCGGCGCGCGTCGGCGACGACGTCGCGGCCCGTGACCTGCCCGGAGCCCGCGCCGGTCGCGGTCGCGCCGCCGGTCGCCTTGGCGCCGCCCGCCTGGCCGCCGCCCTGCACGGCGTCGTTCAGCGCGGTCGCGAACTCCGTCGAGCGGGAGCCGCCGGCAGCGGTGGTCGAGGTGGTCGAGGCGGGCCGGGCCACGCCCAGCATCTGCTGGAGCTGGCCGACCCGCGATGCGATCTCCGCGATCCCGGTCATCTGGTCTCCTTTCCGGGGGTGTGGCCGCGCCGGGTGGCCAGGTCGTCGACCGCGCGCTGCTCGGCGGCCTCGTCGGCGCGGCGCTCGGCGGCGGCGTGCCGCTCGCCGAGCCGTTCGACGGCGCGGCGGCGGCCGCTGGCGGCCGTCCAGTCGGTCATGCGGCCCTGCAACCGGCCGCGCGCCTGCTCGGCGAGGTCCTCGGCGGTCGCGAGCTGGGCGGCGTACGCGCGGCGCGCGGCCATCGCGGCGGTGAAGGCGGCGGCCTCGGGCGGCAGCGGCTGCACGGCCCGCACGTCCAGTTCGCGGTCCAGGCGCTGGGCGTGCTCGACCGTGGTGACGACCTCGGACCGGGCGCGCACCACTTCGGCCTTGGCGGCGTTCTCCTGGGCGCGGCGGGCGCGCAGCACCGTCGCGAGGCGGAAGCGTCGGCTCACGATTCTCCTTGGGCGAGCAGGGCGCGCAGGGCGGTCCAGGCGTCGGCCGCGGTGCTGCGCTCGTCCATGTCCTGGCAGAGGAAGGTCTCGATGCGCGGCCACAGGGCGCGCGCGAGGTCGGCGTCGGGGTTGGTGCCGGGCACGTAGGCGCCGATCTCCACCAGCTCGCGGACGTCGCGGTGCGCGGCGAGCAGCCGCCGCAGCCGGGTGGCGTCCGCGCGCTGCTCGCGCGTGGTGACCGCCTTGGCGACGCGCGACACCGACTCCAGGACGTCGACGGTCGGGAAGTGCCCGGCGGTGGCGAGCCTGCGGTCGAGCACGATGTGGCCGTCGAGGATGGAGCGGGCGGAGTCGGCGATCGGCTCGTTGTGGTCGTCGCCGTCGACCAGGACGGTGTACAGGCCGGTGATGCTGCCGACCGGGCCGGGCCCGGCGCGCTCCAGCAGGCGCGGGAGCATCGCGAACACCGACGGCGGGTAGCCGCGGGTGGCGGGCGGCTCCCCGGCCGACAGGCCGACCTCGCGCTGGGCCATGGCGGCGCGGGTGAGGCTGTCCATGAGCAGCAGCACGTCGCGGCCGGTGTCGCGGAACCACTCGGCGATGCGGGTGGCGACGAAGCAGGCCCGCAGCCGCACCATCGGCGGCTGGTCGGAGGTGGCGATCACCACCACGGCGCGGGCCAGGCCCTCGGGGCCGAGGTCGTGCTCCAGGAACTCGCGCACCTCGCGGCCGCGCTCGCCGACCAGGCAGACGACGGTGACCTCCGCCTCGGTCCCGCGGGTGATCATCGACAGCAGGCTGGACTTGCCGACGCCCGACCCGGCGAAGATGCCGAGGCGCTGCCCGCGCCCGGCGGTGGTCAGGGTGTCCAGGGCGCGCACGCCGAGCGGCAGCGGCGCGCCGATCAGCTGGCGGCTCAGGGCGGGCGGGGCGGCGGCCTCCACCGGCACCGTCGGGCAGCCGGCGAGCGACGGGCCGTCGTCCAGGGGGCGGCCGAGGCCGTCCAGGACGCGGCCGCGCAGCCGCTCGCCCACCGGGACGCGCAGGCCCGTGCCGACGGCGGCCGCCGGGACGCCCGCGCCGATGCCGGTGAGGTCGCCGAGCGGCAGGCAGGCGAGCCGGCCGTCCTGGACGGCGACCACCTCGGCGGGCACGGCGTCGGGGCCGTCGCCGAGCAGCACCAGGTCGCCGACGCCGCCGCCGATGCCCTCCACGGTCACCGACAGGCCCACCACGGCGGTGACCCGTCCGGTGACGTGCGGCCGCGCGGCGCGCAGGGCCGTCGCCAGCCGGCCGTCCAGGCCGTTCGAGCCGCCCGCCGGACGCGCCTCCGGCGGGACGGCGGTTTCGGGGTCGAGTGCGAGGTTCACAGTCCGAGCGCCTCCTCGACGCGCCGCAGGGCGCTCTCCAGCCGGGCGTCGATCGCGGTCGCCTCGCACTCGGCCGTCGCGTCGCCGGGACGCAGGTCCGCGTCCGCGACGAGGGTCACGGTGCGGCCGTCGGCCTCGATCCGGCCGTCGCCGCCGCCGGTCAGGGCGGCGTGGTCGGCCGGGTGCAGCCGGACGGTCACCGGCGGGCCCGCCGGGGCGAGCGCGAGCGCCCGCGCCAGGGCGTCGCCGCCGGGGTCGGCGGCGGTCGCGAGCTCGCGGCCCACGATCGCCTCGGCGATCTGGAACGCCGCCCGCACGACCTGGTCCTCCAGCTCGGCGGCGACCGGGACGACGCGGCCCTCCAGCCGCGCCGCCGCCCGGCCGAGCGCCGCCACGGCCCGTGCGGCGGTCTCGGCCCGCGCGGCCTCGGCGGCCTCGGCGGCGCGGGCGCGCTCGGCGGCCTCGGTCTCGGCCGCCCGCTTCGCCTGCGCCCGGCCCTCGGCCCAGCCCGCGGCGTAGCCCGCCGCCCTCGCTTCGGCGCGGGCGGCGGCCAGCAGCCCGGCCGGCAGGTTCGCCGCGGTGGAGAAGTCGGTGCCGAAGGTGGCGCGGCCGACCTCCCCGGCGTCCTCGCCCCGCAGCACCGTGCCGATTCCCATGCCGGTTCCCATGCCGGTTCCCATGCCGGTGCCATGCTCAGGAGACGAACTCATCCTCGTCCCCCCGCCGCACCACGATCTGGCCCGACTCCTCCAGCGCCCGGATCTGGTGAACGATCTTGGCCTGGGCCTCCTCGACCTGACGGATGCGGACCGGGCCGAGCAGCTCGATCTCCTCCACCAGGTTCTCGGCGGCGCGCTCGGACAGGTTCTTGGTGATCTTCTCCAGGACCGGCTGCGCCACGCCCTTGAGCGCGGTCGCGAGGTCGGCGGTCTCCACCTGGCGCACCACCAGCTGCACCGCGCGGTCGTCGAGGTGCACGATGTCCTCGAACATGAACATCCGGCTGCGGACCTCTTCGGCCAGCTCGGGGCTGCGCCCCTCCAGGCCCTCCAGGATCAGCCGCTCGGTGACGCGGTCGGCACGGTTGATGATGTCCACCAGCGGCTGCAGGCCGCCCACCGCCGACAGGTCGGCCGGCTGCAGCACCGACGACAGCTTGCGCTCCAGCAGCGCCTCGACCTGGCGGATGATGTCGGGCGAGGTCCGGTCCATCACCGCGATGCGGTGCGCGACGTCGGCCTGTAGGCCCGCGCTGAGCCCCGACAGGATCTGCGAGGCCAGGTGCGCGGGCAGGTGCGCGAGCACCAGCGCGATGAGCTGCGGGTGCTCGTCCTGCACGAACGACAGCACCTGGCGCGGATCGGCGCGCTGCAGGAAGCTGAACGGCAGGTCGACCAGCGACGCCGACAGCCGGTCCACGATCTCGCTCGCGCGCTCCCGGCCGAGGGAGGCCTCCAGCAGCTCGCGCGCGAAGTCCATGCCGCCCTGCCCCACGTACCGGTGGGCGGTCGCCATGTCGCGGAACTCGGTGAGCACCTCGCCGGCGATCTCCGGCTGGACCGCGCCGAGCCGCACGATCTCGGCCGACAGCTCCTCGACCTCCGCCTCGCGCAGCTGGGACAGGACCTTGGCCGAGTCCTCCTTGCCCATCTGCACCAGCAGCACCGCGGCCTTGCGCAGGCCCGACATCGTTTCGGTCCCGGTCATGTCAGGCCCTCCGGTCGGCGAGCCAGCCGCGCAGCAGCTGGGCGACTTCCTCGGGCTGGCGCTCGACCATCTCGGAGATCTCGCCGCGGAGCGCGTCGCGCTCGGCGCCCGAGGAGTCGGCGGGCTGCTTCGGCGCTTCCTGGGCGGCCGGCAGCGCCTCGCGCTCGGCGGCCTCCAGAGCCTGGGCCTGCGAACGGTCCAGGGCGGCCTGCATCTCCTCCAGTCGCGCCAGCTCGTCGGGCGTCAGCTGCGCGCGGCGCTTGCGGCGCGCCCGCAGCCCGGCGAAGACGGCCAGGGCGACGATCCCCGCGACGGCGCCGCCGGTCTTCAGCATGGTCGCCTGCTGGGCGGCCTTCTCGGCCTTGGCGGCGGCGGCCGCCTCGGCGGCCGACCGGTCGGCGGCGGTCTGGTCGAACGGCATCTGCGACACCTGGATCGTGTCGCCGCGCTTGGTGTCCAGCCCGGCGGCGGCCGAGACCAGCTGCTCGACCTCGGCCGTCTGCACGGCGGTGGGGGCCTTGCCGTCCACCAGGACGGCCACGCTCAGCTTGCGGACCTTGCCCGGCGCGGCCTGGCGGGTCTCGGTGACCGTGCCGACGGCGTTGTCGCGGGTCTCGGTGGCCGACTTGTAGTTGCCGTTGCCGTTGCCGCCGGCCGGGACCTGGATGTTGTCGGGGCCGAGCACGCCGCCGACCGCGGTGCCCCCGCCGGTGTAGGCCTCCTCCTTGCGGGAGGACGACAGCGGCGGCACCTTCGGGTCGTTGACGTAGCGCTGGGTCTTGGACTCGGTCTTGTCGTAGTCCAGGTCGGCGGTGACCTTGACGGCGGCGCGGTCCTGGCCGAGCACCTTGCCCAGCATCTGCTGGATGGAGGTGCTCATCTGGCCCTCGAATGCCTGGGTCTCCCGGCTGCGCTGGTCGCCGGCGGCCGACAGGCCGCCGTCCCGGCCCGTCGACAGCACCTTGCCGGAGGAGTCGGCGACGGTGACGTCGGCGGGGTCCATGCCGGTGACGCTGGAGCCGACCAGGTTCACCACGGCCTGCACCTGCTGGTCGGCGAGGTCGCGGCCCGACTTCGTGGTCACCAGCACCGAGGCGGTCGGCTTGGCGGCGTCGTCGGTGAACACGTCCTGCTGCGGCAGCGCCAGGTGCACGCTGGCGGCGTTCACCCCCTCGATCGCTTTGATCGTCTTGGCGAGCTCGCCCTCCAGCGCGCGCTGGTAGCCGACGTGCTGCATGAAGTCGGAGGTGGTGATGCCCTGCTTGTCCAGCAGGGTGTAGCCGGTCTCCTCCTGGCCGGGCAGGCCCTCCCCGCTCATCTTCAGCCGGAGGTCGTACACCTGCGTCTGCGGCACCAGGATGGTCTTGCCGCCGTCCGACAGCTTGTAGGGGACGCCGTCGCCCGACAGCTTGTCGACGATCGCGCTCGCGTCGGTGCCCGACAGGTTGGAGAACAGCGTGCCGTAGGAGGGCTGGGACGCCCAGCGGTAGAACAGCAGGCCCCCGACCAGCAGCACGGCGGTCACGCTGATGGTGACCGCCTTCTGGCCGATGCTGAAGGCGGAGAAGGTCTGCCAGAGGCGGCGCAGCGCCGCCAGAGCGCGCTCCTGCATCAGGCCTGCATCCTCATGATCTCGTTGAAGGCGTTCACGGCCTTGTCCCGGACGGCGACCGTCAGCTGGGTGGCGAGCGCGGCCTGCGTGCTGGCGATCATGTAGTCGTGCACGTCGGTGAGGGAGCCGGTCGCGGCCTGCACGCCGAGCGCGTCGGCCTTGGCCTGCGTCGCCTGCAGCCCGTCCAGGCCCTGGGCCAGCATGTCGGCGAAGCCGGTGCCGCCCGCGGCGGCGGTGCCGCCCAGGGACGGCCCGACCGGGCCGGTGACGGCGCCGAGCGCGCCGATCGCGTTGATGCTCACACGTTCCTCCCGAGCTGCAGGGCGGCCTGGTAGGCGTCCACGGCGCGGCTCGCGACCGACAGGTTCGCCTGGTAGGACCGCTGCGCCATGATCAGTTGGCCCATCTGGGCGCCGAGGTCGATGTCGGGGTAGCGCACGTACCCGTCGGCGTCGGCCAGGGGGTTGTCCGGCTCGTGGACGAGCCGGCCCTCGGCGCTGCCGAGGGTGATCCCGGCGACCTGGGCGCCGCCGTTGCCGGTGCCGTAGTCGACCGACTGGGCGCGCACGTAGCGGGCCCGGAACGCCTCGCCGCTCGTCGGCGCGGCGTTGTTGACGTTGGCGATGTTGTCCGACACCGCGTCCAGCCACTTGCGGTAGACCGTCACGCCGGTGCCGGCGATCCCGAGTGCTCCGAACATCGGCATGGTCAGACCCCTCCCTTGATCACGTCGCGCAGCTGCCCGAACTTGGCGTCCATGGCGCGCAGGAGGGCCTGGTAGCGCAGGCCCGTGTCCATCTGGGTCAACGTCTCGTGGTCGAGGTTGACGTTGTTGCCGTTGGTCCGGGTGGGCTCCAGCGAGCGGGCCACGGTCGGCCGCACCCCGCCGGGGTCGGCACCGCTGCTCAGGCTCTGGCTCAGGGCGTCCTCGAAGCCGACACGGCCGGCGAGGAAGCCGGGGGTCTCGACATTGGCGATGTTGTCGGCGGTCACCCGCTGCCGCTGGGCCAGCCCCGCCAGCCCGACGCGCAGCGCGCCGGTCGTGACGTCGTCGAACACGCACGAGCTCCGTTCACAGTGTTGCCGCCGCCGTCCATGGCGAAGTGGTGAGCGCTCCCTGCTCGTGACCGTCCATCGGACGCCGCGGGGCGCTCCTGAGGAATTCGGGTCATAGGGATTCGGGTCATGAGGTCCCCGGACGGATCGAGATCTTCCGGCGCGGGCAAAGCCCTCAGCTCCGCGCGGCGGCGGCCGATACGGCGGGCACCTCTCACCGAGTCGAAGGATCCGTCATGCGCAAACCGCTCCGGCCTCGCCTCGCGGCCCTGCTCGCGGCGGGAGCCGTGCTCGCCGCCCCGATGGCGGGCGCGGTGCCGTCCGCGTCCGCGAAGGTCGCCGTCCCGGCCGTCCCCAAGGGCCTGCCGGGCGCCATCGAGCAGCCCGCACGCTACGTCCCGCAGCACGGTTGCGATCCCGTCGTCCGGGCCGGCGCCCAGAAGCTCGGCCGGCTCCTGGCCAAGACCTACCCCGGCACCTCCTCCGGCGAGGTGCGCCCGTGCGGTGACGGAGGCAGCGAGCACTACGAGGGGCGGGCGGTCGACTGGATGGTCGGCACCGGCGCCACGGGCCGGGCCCGCGTCGACGCCGTGCTGAAGTGGCTGCTGGCCTCCGACGCGTCGGGCAACCGGTACGCCATGGCCCGCCGGCTCGGCGTCATGTACCTGATCTGGGACAAGAAGATCTACGGGCTCTACCGCCCCCAGGACGGCTGGCGCCCCTACGCCTGCTCGGGCGTCACCGCCTGCCACCAGGACCACCTGCACCTGTCGCTGAGCTGGGAGGGCGCCATGGGGCGCACCTCCTACTGGACCAAGCGCGTCGCCGCCACCGACTACGGCCCCTGCCGTCCCCGCGACCTGAACTGGGCGGGCCGCTACACCGGCCCCCGGGCGACCCCCTGCCCGTCCTACCCGCGCGTCGCCGCGCCCGCCGGCGCGTCCGCCCAGACGGCCCGGCTGTTCCGGTACTCGGGCGCCTACCTGCTCCCCGGCGCCACCGGCCCGATCGTCTCCACCGTCCAGAGGGCCTTCAAGGTGCGGGTGAGCGGCTCCTACGACGCCACGACCCGCCGCGCGGTGGCCGCCTTCCAGAAGGGCAAGCGGCTGAAGCAGACGGGCCGGATGAACCGGAGCACCTGGCGCGCCCTGCTCGCGACGGTCACCCCGGCCAAGCGCTGAGCCGGCGGTGCCGGACGAAACCTCCCCGGTCGGCGGCGGACGCCGCCGACCGGGCCACCCCCTCGGACAAGGCGGCCTTTCATGTTGTCCTCTTTCCCCCTGACCCGGCGCACCGGCGCGGTCGCGGTTCTCGGAGTCCTGCTCGCCGGTGCGGCCCTCGCCGGCGGTGAGGCGGACGCGGCCGGGCAGGCCAGGCGCGGCGGCGGTGTCGTCACCAAGGTCGCCGACGGGGACACCCCCTACGTCGGCGGCAAGAAACTGTCCGACCGGGTCCGCCTGCTCGGCGTGCAGGCCACCGAGACCTCGCACGGGGGCGTCGGCAAGACCTGGTGCCACGGCGGGGAGGCCAAGACGGCCCTCGCCAAGCTGCTGGTCGGCAAGAAGGTGCAGCTGCGCTCCCTGCGCGGCGGGCGCGCGGCGGACGGGCGGTGGCACCGCTCGGTGTTCCGGGTCGACAAGGGCGGCCGGTACCTCGACGTGCAGGCGGAGATGCTGCGCAGGGGCCTGGTCATCTGGCACCCGACCAACGACGAGTGGACCTACAACCGCGCCTACCACGTGCTGGCCGACCAGGCGGCCACCGCGCGGAAGCGCGGGACGGTCTGGGACGACGACTGGTGCGGAGCAGGTCCCTCCGCGGGGGCGAAGCTGCGGGTCTGGGTCAACTGGGACGCCGAGGGCGACGACAGCAAGAACGCCAACGGCGAGTACGTGGTGGTCAAGAACGACGGTCCCAAGGGCGTCCCGCTCGGCGGCTGGCACGTGCGCGACCTCAGCCTGCAGATGTACACCTTCCCCCGCGGGGCCTACCTGCCCCCGTGGGGCCGCGTCGTGCTGCGCGTCGGGAAGGGGCGGTCGACGGCCTCGACGTTCTACTGGGGGCTGAGCAGCCCCCGGTTCACCAACGTCGGCTCGGCGCCGGGCATCGGCAACGGCGCCTACCTGCTGGACCCGCAGGGGGACTTCCGCGCGTGGTTCACCTACCCGTGCGTGGTGAACTGCACCGACCGGCTTCGGGGGCGCATCGCCATCACCGATGTGCACTACTCCCCGCAACTCTCGGGCGAGTACGTGCGGCTGCGCCTGTCGGAGACGGCGCCGCGCTCCTCCCTGGACGAGTATCTGCTGACCAGCGGCTCCTACACCTACCGGTTCCCGGCGGGCACCTACATGAACCCCGGCGAGACGCTCACGGTGCATGTGGGGCCGCGACCGGCGGGCGCGACGGCGTCGCGGCTGGAGCAGTACTGGGGGCTGCCGCGCCGCATCTTCGACAAGGTCGGGGATTCGGCGGCGTTGAAGACCTACCGGGAGGTGCGGGTGGCGTGCCGCTCCTACGGCTCCGGACGCTGCTGAGACGCGAAACGGCCGCCGTCCCCTTCCGAGGGGGCGGCGGCCGTTGGCGTTCCGGCGATCAGACCAGGGCGATGTCCTGCTCGACGGACACGGCCATCTGGTACAGGTCGAACCACGTCTCGTCGTCGGCGAACGCCGGTATCCAGGAGATGCGGACGCGGTGCCGCTCCTCCTCGTAGCCGAGGGCGTACAGCCGCTGCGTCCGGGCCCAGCGCTCGTCCAGTCTCCGCGTGATGCTGCTGAAGTCGGGGGGCATCACCGTCTCCTCAATCCGTTGATCTCCATGTCCCGTCAGTCCGTTGACGGGTGGGCGGCCGATGTGGGGGCGCGTCCGCATGATCGTCAGCTACGGGAGCCTCCTCCGGTGCCGGACGGTGGCCGAACGGTTGCCCCGCAGGTGGGCCCATTGTCACCTATTGGTAACTTGGAGTGACGAGACCGCTCAGCAGGACCGCGAGATCGGACGGGCCGTGCCGGAACCCACAGTGCTGGTGATCGAGGACGAACAGGACGTCCGCGATCTGCTGGTGCACTACTTCCGGGCCTTCGGCTGCCTGGTGCGCGCCGCCGACACCGGCGGGGCGGGCCTGCGGCTGGCGACCGGCGACCCGCCCGACCTGGTGGTGCTGGACGTGCGGCTGCCCGACACCGACGGCCGGCAGGTGGCCCGGCTCCTGCGGGCCGATCCGCGCACCCGGGACGTCCGGCTGGTGATCACTTCGGTGCTGGACCGCGAGGAGCTGGCCGACATCGACGCCGACGGCATCCTGGCCAAGCCGTTCCGGCGCAACGACGTGCGGTTGCTGGTCGACGCGCTGCAGGGAAGGGAATGACATCGATGGCCACAGTGCTGGTCGCCGAGGACGACGCCGACATCCGCGACCTCATCGTCTTCAAGCTGGAGCAGGCCGGCCACACGGTCATCGCCGTGGGCGACGGGCGCGCGGCGCTGCGGGAGGCCACCAGCGGCTCCCCCGACATCGCCCTGCTGGACGTGATGATGCCCGGAATGTCCGGTATCGATGTGTGCCGCGCGCTGCGGGCGCAGCCGGCCACCCTCGCCCTGCCGGTCATCATGCTGACCGCGCGCGCCCAGGAGAGCGACGTGGAGACCGGGCTGGCCGCCGGCGCCGACGACTACATCGTCAAACCGTTCAGCCCCCGCGAGCTCACCAGCCGCGTCCAGACCGTGCTGGCCCGGGCCTGGGCATGATCGATCCGCGCCTGGTGACGGCGGTGGTGACGACGCTGGCCCTCGCCCTCGCCCTCGCCGTCGTCGTGGGCCGCCTCGCCCACCGGATCCGGGTCCGGCGGGACGTCCGGCCCGCCGCGCGGGCACGCCCCTGGCTGCTGCAACTGACCGGCGGGGAGGGCGACCCGGCCGAGCCGCTGGCGCGCCTCACGGCCCTGGACCGGCGGCACTGGCGGGTGATCGCCCCGCAGGCGGTCAAGCTGCTGGCGCTGGTGCGCGGCCGCGGCCACGAGGCCCTGGCCGAGCTGTTCGAGCGGCGCGGCCTGGTCGACCAGGCGCTCGCCCGCCTCTCCGGCCGCGGCGCGATGCGCCGGGCCGACGCCGCCCACCTGCTCGGCCTGGTGGCCGACCGCGAGGCCGTCCCGGGACTGTGCCGGCTGCTGGCCGACCGCGACCCCCAGACGCGGGCGGTGGCGGCGCGGGCGCTCGGGCAGATCGGCGATCCGGCGGCGGCCGAGCCGCTGATCGCGTCCCTGTCGTCGGCACGGCCCGTGCCGTCCCACGTGGTCACCCGGGCGCTCATGCGCATCGGGCTCCCGGCGCGGCCCGCGCTGGTCGAGGCGCTCGCCCATGCCGACCCGACGGTGCGGATCACCGCGGCCGTCGTGCTCGGGCGCACCGCGTCGGTCACCGCCGTGCCCGCCCTGGCGCGCACGCTCACCGACGATCCCGCCGCCGATGTGCGGGTGCAGGCCGCGCGGGCCCTCGGGCGGATCGGGACCCGGGCCTGCCTGGCGCCGCTCGCGGACGCGACCGCCACCGCGGGCCCCCAGGCCGTGCGCACCGCCGCGGCCGAGGCCCTCGGCGACCTCGGCGCGCCGGAGGCGGTGCCGGAGCTGCGCCCCTGCTGGCCGCACCGGAGTACCGCCTGGCGCACGCCGCCGCGCACACGCTCGGCCGGCTCGGCGAGCCCGGCCGACGGGAGCTGGCCGCCGCGGCGGCCGCCGGGCCCGGCGACCGCGCGGGCGCCCACGCCCGCGAGGCGCTCGCCCTCCTGGCGCTCCGCGCGGGCGCGCGCCCGGCCACCGGACCCGCCGAACGGTGATCACCACGTCGGGCCTGCGGACGGCGCTCGCCGCCGTCGACCTGGTGCTGCTCGTCTACTTCCTGTGCGTCAACTCCAGCTACCTGGTCCTGATCCTGCTCGCCGCCCGCGACGCGGTGCACCAGCACCGGCGCAGCGCGTTCGGCGGCTACGAGGACCTGTACACCAACCCGCTCGCCCCGCGGATCAGCGTGGTCATGCCCGCCTACAACGAGCAGACCTCGATCATCGAGGCGGTCCAGGCCATGTTGTCGCTGAACTACCCGGCCTTCGAGGTGGTGGTGGTCGACGACGGCTCCACCGACGCCACCTTCGAGCGGCTGCGCGCCGAGCACGACCTGGTGCCGGTGCCCCTCGTGGTGCCGGGCGAGGTCCCGGTGCGCGGCGAGGTGGCCTCGACGCACGTCCCGGCCACCGGGTCGGCGCCGCTGCTGGTGGTGCGCAAGCGCAACGGCGGCCGCGCCGACGCCCTCAACGCCGGCATCCTCTTCGCCAGGAACCCGCTGGTGTGCATGGTGGACGCCGACTCGCTGCTGGACCCCAACGCGCTGCTGTCGGTCGCCCGGCCGTTCTCCGACGACCCCTGGCGCGTGGTCGCGACCGGCGGGGCGGTGCGGATCGCCAACGGCTGCCGGGTCGTCGCCGGGCGCGTCGTCGAGGCCCGTATGCCCGCCCGGTGGTTGCCGCGCCTCCAGGTGGTGGAGTACCTGCGGGCCTTCCTGCTCGGCCGCACCGGCTGGTCTCGGCTCGGCGCCCTGCTGATCATCTCGGGGGCCTTCGGGCTGTTCCGGCGCGACCTGGTGGTCGAGGCCGGCGGCTTGGACCCCGACTCCATCGGCGAGGACGCCGAGCTGGTGCTGCGCCTGCACCGGCACCTGCGCGACCGGGGCCGCGACTACCGGATCGTGTTCGTCTCCGAACCGGCCTCCTGGACCGAGGCGCCCAGCACCCTGGCGGTGCTCGGCCGCCAGCGCCGCCGCTGGCAGCGCGGGCTGGCCGAGCTGCTGTGGAAGCACCGCGCGATGATCGGCCGTCCGCGCTACGGCCGCATCGGGCTGGTCACCCTGCCCTACTACACGGTCTTCGAGCTGGCCGCGCCGGTGGTGGAGCTCGTCGGCGTGGTGCTGGTCCCGCTGGCCTGGGCCGTGGGGGCGGTCTCCGCGACGTTCGCCCTGGCGTTCCTGCTCGCCTCCTACGGCTACGCGATCCTGGTGACCTTCGCCGCCCTGGTGGTGGAGGAGTACGCCTTCCGCCGGTACACCCGCTGGCGCGACCTCGCCGTCGCGGGGGCCGCCGCGCTGCTGGAGAACTTCGGATACCGCCAGCTCCTCGCCTGGTGGGGCCTGCGGGGGATCGGAGCGGCCGCGCGCCGCAGCGAGCGCGTGTGGGGGGCCATGCCCCGGGAGGGGTTCCAGACGGCGCCGCCGGACGCCGCCCCGGTGGCGGGGCCCGCGCGGCGGTCGGCGGGAGACGGGGACCCATGAACCTGTTGAAGAGGTGCACCACCAGCGTGGGAGGGCTGCTGCGCAGCACCTTCGCCATCCTGATCGCGCTGGTGCTGGTGTCCGGCGTGATCGCCGTCGGCGAGTCCCAGCGCCACCAGGCGACCCTGGACAAGCTCACCGAGCACACCGTCCCGCTGCGGCTGACCAACCTGCAGTTGCGCACGGTCATGAGCGACGCCGTCCGCGGGCTGCGCAACCACCTGCTCTACCGCGCGCCCACGACCCTGTACGACCGGGCCCGCCTGGAGCACACCGAGTACCTGGACTCGATGTGGCGCTACGCCGACTCTTCCGCCGAGCGCACCGCCGTCGCCCACCACCGAGAACTGGCCCGAGCGTGGTTCGCCTACGCCGACCTGGTCGACGACACTCCGGCCGGCGATCCCCGTGTGCGCGAGTACGCCGACGCCAGCCGCGTGCAGTACGAGCAGATGGTGCAGGCCATCGACGCCCTGGAAGCCGGCTTGGACCGCGAGACCGAGGCCCTGGAGCAGCAGGTCCGCCGCGAGCAGTTCTGGAGCAGGCTGGCGGTGATCATGGTCAACCTCATCGTCGCCGGGCTGGCGGTGTTCGCCTCCGTGCGCGCCTACCGCGCCCTGGTCGGACCGCTGCAGAAGATGGCCCGCAACGTCCGCCGCCTCACCGCCGGGCACCGGGACGAGCGGGTGCGGATCGAGGGTCCGACCGAGATCTGCGCGCTCGGCACGGCGATCAACAACATGGCCGACGAGAGCGCCCGGCTGCGGCGTACCGAGGCCGAGCGCGCCCGGCTGATGGAGATGGCGCACCAGACCGCCGCCCGCATCCGCGAGACCCTCGACGCCGGGTCCGTGGTCCGCGAGGCGGCCGCGGCGCTCGGCTCCGGGCTGCCCGCCGACATCGTCTGCATCCAGCTCATCCAGGACGGGGTCATCGGCCCCGCCGTCGCCGAATGGCGCGACGGCGCCCTGGTGCCGGAGCCGACCGCCTTCCAGGCGGTCTCTGCCGAGACGACCCACGACCTGTACCGGCGGCACGAGGCCCTGCACGGCCACGCCCAGGCGCCCCCCGCCGGCACCGATCCCGCCGTCGCCGAGGAGCTGCGCCGCCTCGGCGACATGAACTACCTGGTCGTGCCGTTCGGCTCCGGCGGCCAGACGCTCGGCGCCATGCTGCTGCTCCGCTCCGCCCGCCTCGGCCCCTGGACCGCCAGCGAGGTCGACACCGTCGACACCGTCGGCACCGACCTCGGCCGCGGCCTGGAGCACGCGCGCCTGTACGGCCGGGAACGGGAGCTGGTGGAGGAGCTGCGGAAGCTGGACGCCGCCAAGACCGACTTCCTGTCCACCGTCTCGCACGAGCTGCGCTCGCCGCTCACCAGCATCGCCGGCTACGTGGAACTGCTGCGCGACGAGGACGGCGGCGCCATCAACCCCGCCCAGGACCGCATGCTCGACGCCATCGAGCGCAACACCACCCGCCTGCGGATCCTGATCGAGGACCTGCTGACGCTGTCGCGCATCGAGGCCGGCGCGTTCCGCAGCGTCCGCCGGCCGGTCGACCTCGGCGAGATCGCCACCGCGGCCGTCGACTCGGTGCGCCCCGCGGCGGTCAAGAAGCACATCGACCTGCGGGTTTCCCGCCCGCCGGAGCCGGTCGTGGTCGACGGGGACGCCAACCAGCTCGACCGCGCCGTGGTGAACCTGCTGTCCAACGCCGTCAAGTTCACTCCCGAGGACGGCCGGGTCGAGCTGGGCGTGCGGGTCGAGGACGGGCGGGCCGCCGTCGCCGTCGCCGACACCGGCATCGGCATCCCCGCCGCGGAGCTCCAGCGGATGACCGACCGCTTCTTCCGCGCTTCCAACGCCACCGCCCGCTCCATCCCCGGCACCGGCCTCGGCCTGTCGATCGTGCGCAGCATCACCGCCAACCACGCGGGCACCTTCGACCTGCGGTCGGCCGAGAACCAGGGCACCACGGTGACGCTGCGCATCCCGCTCAGCGACGGGGACGGCGCCACCGCCGAGGAGGGCTGAGCAGGCCCGGCCCCGCCGGACGCCGCCCGCCGGAGATCGGGGCGGCCAAAGCCTCAGGTGGGGCCGGCGGACGCCGATGGAGGGGGTGCCGCTACCTCATCTGCGTGGAAAAAGGGTCTTCTCATGCGTCGCTTCATCAGTGACCTGTCACTGGGCTGGAAGCTGCGGGCGGGCTTCGGCGTCGTCCTCGCCCTGCTGCTCCTGCTGGTCATCGACGGATTCACCGTCCGTGCCGACATCAACTCCTCCAGCGAGGAGATCATCCATCGGATCGACCCGAAGACGCGGGCCGTCGCGCTGCAGCAGTACCGCCTCACCGACATCTACGGCCTGCAGAGCGCCTACGCCTACGCCGAGAAGGACGAGGCCGGCAAGGTGCGCCAGGCGTACGTGGAAGCCGCGGGCAAGGCCGACGAGCAGCTGAAGCAGGTCGAGTCGATGGCCACCTCCGGGGCCCAGCGGTCCGCCGCGCAGGACCTGCGCGCCGCGCTGGAGCAGTTCACCTCCATCGACGGCCAGGTGTGGTCGGCGGTACAGGCCGGCAAGCGCGACGAGGCCCTCCACGCCGTCAACGTGCTCGAACAGGCCCCCTACGCCAAGGCCCTGGCGGCCGCCACGGCCTATGAGAAGGCCGTGACGGCCGAGCGCGACGCGAAGCTGGCCGACCTCGACGCCCTGCAGAAGTCCGCCGACACGCGGGAGATCCTCCTGTCGGTGCTGGCGATCGTCCTCGCCTTCGGCGCGGTCATGGTGCTCAGCCGGCTCGTCCTGCGGCCGGTGGACCGCGCCGTGCGGGTGCTGGAGGAGGTCGCCGAGGGCGACCTGACCCCGCGGATCGGCACCACCGCCCAGGACGAGATCGGCCGGATGAGCGCCGCGCTGGACCGGGCGCTGGACCGCATGTCCGAGACCCTGCGCGGCATCGCCGGCAACAGCGGCGAGGTGAACCAGGCCGCCGCCGACCTCACCGGCCTGGCCCAGGGCCTCGGCGACGACGCCACCACCGCCGCCACCGAGGTCGAGGGGGTGGCCTCGGCCGCCGCCGCGGTCTCCCACCACCTGGAGAGCGTGGCCGCCGGGTCCGAGGAGATGGGCGTGTCGATCAACGAGATCTCCCGCAACACCTCCGACGCCGCCACCGTCGCCAACACCGCGGTCACCAAGGTCAGCGCCGCGACCGAGACGGTGGCGCGGCTCGGCGAGTCCTCCGCGCAGATCAGCAACGTCGTCAAGCTGATCAACTCGATCGCCGAGCAGACCAACCTGCTGGCCCTGAACGCCACCATCGAGGCCGCCCGCGCCGGCGACGCAGGCAAGGGCTTCGCCGTGGTCGCCAGCGAGGTCAAGGACCTGGCCCAGGAGACCGCCAAGGCCACCGAGGACATCTCCCGCCGCGTGGACGCCATCCAGAACGACACCGCCGACGCCGTCGCGGCGATCGACCAGATCTCCGAGGTGATCAGCAAGATCAGCGAGGCGCAGCAGACCATCGCGGCGGCGGTGGAGGAGCAGACCGCCACCACCGGCGAGATGAACCGCGGGGTCGCCAGCGCGGCCGGCGGCAGCGGGCAGATCGCGGCCAACATCAACGGCGTGTCCGACGTCGTCGGCCGGACCCGGCTGAGCGCCGAGCGCTCGCGCGAGGCGGCCGACCGGCTCGCCCGCATGAGCGAGGACCTGCAGCACCTGGTCGGCAAGTTCAGCTTCTGATTGACCGAGAAAGAGGGACCATGGCATTCACCGGACTCCTCGGGCGCACCAGGAACGTCTCCCCGGCTCCGACCCCGGCGGCCCCGGCGGCGCCGCGCACCGGCGAGCGGCTCGGTCCGGCGCCCGCCCCGATCGCGGACGCCCCCGCCGCCCCGGCGGCCGTCCCGGCGGCCGACGCCCCCGCCGTCCCGCTGCCCCGGTTCGTCACGGCGGGTTTCACGCCCGCCCAGCTGGCGGAACGGGCCTGCGCCTCGTGCCACAAGCGGTGGCCGCGCCCGCGCGTCGCGGCGGCGATGACGACGGAGGGGCACGTCCTGCGCATCTGCAACGGCTGCCGGCTCGTCGGCGAGGCCACGACCGGCTGATCCCCCCTCTCCTCCCCCGCACCGAACGGGCCCGCGACCACCGCCGCGGGCCCGTTCGCCGTGCCGGCAACCGCCCCGCAACCGTCCCGCTCGGCGCCTCGCTACGCACGGGCGGCGCAATGGAACCATCGGCCGGCCTCCGGGCGCGGCCGCCCGTGATCCTCTCAGCCGCCGCCCCCGGCGGCCGATGGTGAGGCAAGCGACCGGCCCCGCGACCCGGGGCGTTGGAGGTGGACCATGAGCACGGTGATCGAGCACGTCCGGCACGGCGAACCGCTGAAGGTCACCGACCGGTGCGACCGGTGCGGGGCCCAGGCTTTCGTCCGGATCGAGTTCGGCGGGCTGGACCTGCTGTTCTGCGGGCACCACTACCGCAGGAACGAGATGGCGCTGCTGGCCCGGGTCCCGCACGCGCACGTGCACGACGAGCGCCACAAGATCAACCCGAAGCCGAGCGTGTCGGCCAACGCCGACTGAGCGGGCGGCCGGTCAGGGCGGGGCCGGCGGCGGGTGCGGGGAGGCCCCGCACCCGCCCGCTCGCGCGCGGAGCGTCACCGCTCGGCGTAGATCGCCTCCACGAACCGGGCGAGCCGGTCCTCGGGCAGGTGGCGGGCGAGGTCCGCCTCACTGATCATCCCGACGACGCGCTCGTCGTCCAGCACCGGCAGGCGGCGGATCTGGTGGCGCTGCATGGTCTCCAGCACCTCGGCCACGTCCGAGGACGCCTGCACCGCGTGCGGCCGCCGGGCCGCCAGGTCGCCCGCGGTGGTGCTCTGCGGATCGGCGCCGGACGCCACGCAGCCGATGACGATGTCGCGGTCGGTGATGATGCCCCGCAGCCCGCCGTTCTCGTCGCAGATCGGCAGGGAGCCGATCTGCTCGTCCCGCATGATCTGGGCCGCCCGGCGGAGATCGGTGTCCGCGCCGATGCAGTGCACGCCGGAGTTCATCACCTGCTGTGCGGTGGCCATCGAGTCCCCCAACTATCAGTGATATGTCAGATACAGCCAGCTATATCCCTACCCAGCAGGTCGATCCGCCACGCACCCCCCGGCGAACGGGACCGCACCACAGGTCACGGTGTCGCATCACCGCGCGTACCGGCACGTCGGCCACAGGAACATCGCACGTTGGGGCACCATCGGGGACACCACGAACAGGGGACATCACGATGAGCGACACCACTCTCCACGGCCTCGCCTCGGTGCGGCCGCGCCGCGTCCGCGGCTGGGTGGTGTACCTGCTGGCCAGCGCCGTGTCGGCCGCGCTCGCGCTCACGCTGCCGACCGCCGCCCGGGAGATGACGTGGCTGGGGCTGCAGGTGGGCGCCGCCATCACCGTCACCGCCGCCGTGCACCGCCACCGCCTGAGCCGCGCGTGGCCCTGGCGGCTCCTCACCGCCGCCATGGTGATCAGCTCCGCGGGCTCGGCGTTGCCGTGGGCGCTATGGATGCTGGACGGCGACCACACGTCCCTGCGCGCCTACCAGATCTGCGTGCTCGGCGCCTACGGCCTGGCGATGATCGCGCTGCTGCGGCTCAACTCCGCTCCCGGCGGGCAGTGGCGCGCCGGCGCGCTGGACGCCGCCATCATCACCGTCGCCGTCGCGATGCCGTACCTGACCCTGCTGGTCGATCCGATGGTCCACCGGAGCGGACGACAGGGCGCCGACCTGGCGTTCGCGCTGTTCGTGCCCTGCCTGGACCTGCTGCAGTTCGGGGTGGTCGCGCGCCTGCTGCTGCTGTCGCGCGAGCGCGCGCCCTGGCTGCGGCTGTTCCTGGCCTCCTACCTGTCGTTGTTCGTCGGCGATGCCGTCTACCTGCTCGACCAGGCCGCGGGCCGGGACCCGAGCCTGGCGACCACGACCGCCTGGATGGCCTGGTGCGTGCTGGCCGGGAGCGCGGCGCTGCACCCGAGCGCGCGCCGCGCCGCCGCCCCGATGCGGGCCTTGCCGCCGGCGAGCCGCACCCGCGCCGTGACGTTCCTGCTGCTGGCCCTGGCCGGACCGGCCGGCGCCCTGGCCGGCCGCGCCCTGCTCGGCGACGGCGGCGAACACCCCCACGAGGCGCTGCTCATCCCCGCCCTCACCATCGTCCTCGCCGTCCTGCTGGTCCTGCGGCTGAACACCGTCACCCACCTCGCCGAGGAGCGCGCCGCCGCGCTGGACCGCCAGGCCGAACGCCTGGCCGCCCAGGCCGCCGAGCTGAGCGCCACCCTGCGCGACCAGCAGTTCCTCCAGCGGCAGCTCGCCCACCGCGCCGGCCACGACGCGCTCACCGGGCTCGCCAACCGGAGCCTGCTGGAGGAGGCGCTGCGCCGCGCCCCGCACGCCGACCGGCCGCCCGCGCTGCTGCTGCTGGACCTGGACGGCTTCAAGGACGTCAACGACACCTACGGCCACCCGACCGGGGACCGGCTGCTGACGCTGGTGGCGCGGCGCCTGCGCCACTTCACCCGCCCCGGGAGCACCCTGGCCCGGCTCGGCGGCGACGAGTTCGCCCTGCTGCTGCCGGTCACGGGCGCCGACGAGGCCGTCGCCGTGGCCGAGAAGGTCCTGGCGGGGCTGCGGGCGCCCCACCAGTGCCCGGAGGGGGAGTTCCATCTGAGCGCCAGCATCGGGATCCTGGCGGACACGGCGTTCGCGCAGGCCGCCGACGCCCTGCGCGACGTCGATCTCGCCCTGTACGCGGCCAAGAACGCCGGCCGGGACCGGGCGGTGCTGTTCGAGCCGGGGCTCCGCGAGGCGCAACTGCACCACAGCCGCATCGCCCACGGCCTGCGCCGCGCCATCGACCGCGGCGAGCTGGCGGTCCACTACCAGCCGGTGGTCGAGCTGTGCACCGGCCGCGTCCGCGCGGTGGAGGCGCTGCTGCGCTGGACGCCGCAGGGCCGCCCCCCGATACCGCCGGCGGAGTTCATCCCCGTCGCCGAGGAGTCGGGGCTGATCAACTCCATCGGGTCGTGGACGCTCGACCAGGCCTGCTCCGCCGCGCGCGCCTGGCACGCCGGGCACGGCCTGTACGTCACCGTCAACGTCTCCGGCCGCCAGTTGCGCGACCCCGGCTTCGGCGACGCCGTGCTGGACACGCTGCGCCGCCACGACCTGCCGCCGACCGCGCTCGTGCTGGAGATCACCGAGAGCATGTTGCCCGCCGGCACGCCGGCCGAGGTCCGCCGGGTGACCGGCGTGCTGGCCGGCCTGCGGGACAGGGGCGTCCGCATCGCGCTGGACGACTTCGGGACGGGATACTCCTCGCTCGCCCACCTGCGGACCCTGCCGGTGGACGTGCTGAAGATCGACCGATCGTTCACCCTCGCGCTCGGGGACCGGAGCCAGCAGCGGGCGCACGCCTTCACCGAGGCGATCTTGAACATGGCCGCCAGCCTGGACCTGCGGACCGTGGTCGAGGGCGTCGAGCACGCCGAGCAGATCAGCGCGCTGCGGAGGATGGGCTGCCCGCTGGTGCAGGGCCACTACTTCTCCCCGCCCGCACCCCCCGCCCGGATCGACGAACTGCTGCGCGAGCAGCCCTGGCGGGTCGCCGGCTGACGCCCGCGTCGGGCGATCGCTAGCGGCTGGACGACAGCGGCGCGCCGCTGCGTCCCTGCTGGGCGGGCGGGCGGTAGCGGTACCCCACGCCCCGCATGGCCTCGATCGGGGACTCCGCCGGATCGGAGAAGCCCATCCGGCGCCGCAGCCGCAGCACGGCGAACTTCACCCGCTCGGGGCTCAGGCCGGTCGGATCGTCCCACACCAGCGACAGCAGCTGGGCCGGGCTGAGCACCTGGCCCGCGTGCCGGACCAGGGTGTTGAGCAGGCGGAACTCGGTCGGCGTGAGGCGCACGTCGACGCCGCCCACGTGCACCGCCCGGGACGCCGGCTCCAGCCGCACCAGGCCGTCGTCGTAGACGTCCTCGGCCCAGCTGGCGACGCCGGCCCGGCGCATCAGCGCCTCGACCCGGGCGGTGAGCTCGGCCTTGGAGAACGGCTTCACCAGGTAGTCGTCGGCGCCCGCGCGCAGGCCGCGCACCTTCTCGGCCTCCTGCCCCCGGCCGGTCAGGATCATGACGGGCAGGTCGCTGATGTCGCGCACCCGCTCCAGGACCTGCCAGCCGTCCATGACCGGCAGCCCGATGTCGAGGATCAGCGCGTCCGGCCGCACCTCGTGCAGCATCCGCAGGCCCGAGCGGCCGTCGGAGGCCGGCACGACCTCGTGGCCGCTGTGCCCGAGCAGGGCCTGGATGACGGCGATGGTGTCGGCGTCGTCCTCGATCACCAGGAGCTGACTCACTGCACACTCTCCTCAGCAGGGGACGGCGGCTCCCAGGGCAGCTGGGCCACCGCCGACCGTCCTTCCGCGTCCGCCGTGGTCCGCAGGGTGCCGCCGTGCATGGCGGCGATCGCCCGGGCCGTGCTCTCGCGCGGCCACCGCGCGGGCCCGTCCGACGGTCCCGGCGGGGCGGCGTCCGGCGGCCGCCGCCCGACGGCGATCCGCCATCCCCGCTCGTTCGGCTCGGCCGTCACCGTGACGGTGTCGTCCGGCGCGGCCCCCGCGAGGGCCCCGCTCAGCATGATGTCGAGCATCCGGCGGACGCGGATCGGGTCGCCGCGCAGCGTCGGGCCGCGGCGGGCCTGGCAGAGCAGGGCGACGCCGGCCTCCTCGGCTTCCACGCGGAACCGGGAGGCCGCCTTGTGCGCCAGCTCCATCGGATCGACCGGCTCGACCCGCCGCCGGGCCGCGGGCGAGGTCGGGTCGGCCAGCAGCGGCAGATCGTTCAGCAGCTCCGACAGCCGCAGCGCGTTGCGTTCGATCACTTCGGCGAACTGGCGCTGGACGTCGGTGAGCGGCCCGGTGTCGGGGTCGGCCAGCAGGCCCGCGTAGGCCATGATCGGCGTGAGCGGCGTGGTCAGGTCGTGGACCACCGTGCCGATCAGCCCGCGGTGGTCCAGCCGCAGGGCGGCGTCCTCCAGGGCGCCCGCCGCGTCGTCCGGACCGGCCGGAGTCGCCTCCGCCATGCCCCGGCGTGCGGCGTTCTCGGGCGAGACCTCCGCCCCGATCACCGTGGCCAGGCAGTCGAGCGCCTCCTCCGCACCGCAGCCGTCCGCGCCCTCCCGCAGGGCCACGGCGAGCGAGCGGCCGGGACCGGCGGGCCAGACGTGCTCGCCGGGAGCGGCCGGCTCGGCCCCGGCGGGACGCAGTTCGGCCCGTTCCACGCCGGGAACGGCCCGCAGGCCGTCCAGCAGGCCGGTATTGGAACGTTCCGTTCCGATGCCGTCGGCGGGTCGCAGCCGCTCCCGGAGCAGCGCGAGGATCGCCCGCACCGTGTCGGCACCGGCTCCGCAGGGAGCGGTGCGATCCACGTGGTCGGCGTGGTTCGACATCTCCGCTCCTTTCGCGCCGCAGCCCCGCGCACGTCGCGGGTTTTGCACGTTAAGTATCGATCTGCTCACCAGAAGTTATCAAAGATGATCCCGTGCTCGGCACGGCGGGCCGCCGGACGGCAACCGAACCGAACCCCGGACGCACCCCGGGCGCATCCCGGAACGGTGATCGTCGAAGTCGGGCGCAGCCGCGTCCCGGACCGCCGCGACCGCCGGCCGCCCCCGTGGACCCCGCCGGCGGCCGCCTCCTCGATCCGCCCGTCTCAGGAGACCGATGCCGTCCCGCACCGCGTCCCGCGCCGAACTCCTCGCCAGGCCCGGCAGCAGGCCCGCCGCCCGCCATGTCCGGCGCCGGGCGGGCCGCCGTCCCGCCTGGTGGCTGCTGTACGCCCTCGCCGGCACCGCGCTCAGCCTGGTGGTGATCACCCTCCCCGGCATGACCGGGGAGGTGCTGTGGGACGCGGTGCCGGCCGCCTCGCTCGCCGTCATGGTCATCGCGATCCGCCGGCACCGGCCCGCCGCGGCCGCCGCCTGGTGGCTGATGGTGGCCGGCCTCGCGGTCTGGTTCGGCGCCGACCTGCTGTGGACGGCCTTCTACGTGGCGCTCGGCGACACCGACGCCGTCCCCGCCTGGACGGGCCTGGTCTACGTGGCCGCCTACCCGCTGCTCGCGGCGGGCCTCGCCCGGCTGGCGCGGGGCGTCAGCAGGCCCTGGCGGTCCGGCGCGACGCTCGACGCGCTGTTCGTCGTGACCGGCCTCGCCTACCTGTACTGGAACGTGGTCTTCGGCCCGCAGGCCGCCCACGCGCTCGTCCCGGGCGTGAACGGCTTCCTCATCGTCGCCTACCCGCTGCTGGACCTGCTGCTGCTGTTCATGGTGGCGCGCCTGTGGCTGCTGACCGACAGCGGCAGCCCGGCCTACCTGCTGCTCGGCCTCGGATGCGTCGCGGTCTCGCTCGGCGACGCGACGTTCGCGGTGACCCAGACCGGCTTCGAGCCGGTCGCCGGAAACGCCGCCGAGAACCTCAGCTGGCTGATCTGGTACGTGCTGATGGCCGCGGCCGCGCTGCACCCGTCCATGCGCGGCGCGCGCGGGCCGGGCGGCGGCCGGCTCACGCTGCGGCGCGGCCTGGTCTTCGTGGTCGTGGTGTGCGCCGGCCCGCTGTCGGTGCTGTTCAACTTCCGGCCCGGCCGCGCCGACCTCGTCGACGTCTCGATCCAGCTCGGCATGATGATCGCGCTGGTCGGCTTCCTGATCATGCGGATGGTGCACCTCACCGGCGTCGCCGAGCGGCGCGCCGAGGAGCTGGACCGGCGGGCCGGCGCGCTGCGCGCCTCCCTCGCCGAGCAGCACGCCCTCCAGGAGGCCCTGACCCACCAGGCCCTGCACGACCCGCTGACCGGCCTGGCCAACCGGTCGCTGTTCCGCGACCGCCTGGAGCAGGCCGCCGCGCGCCGCCCGACCGGCGCCTCGTCGGCGGTGCTCCTGCTGGACCTGGACGGCTTCAAGGACGTCAACGACACCCACGGCCACCCGGCGGGCGACCAGCTGCTGGTCCAGGTGGGCCGCCGGCTGCGGGAGCTGCTGCGCGAGGCCGACACCCTGGCCCGGCTCGGCGGCGACGAGTTCGCCATCCTGCTGGAGGGGGTGACCCTCGACGAGTCCGCCGACATCGCCGGCCGCGTCGTGGACGCGCTCGCCCGCCCCTGCACCGTGGACGGCGCGGTCCTGCACGTCACCACCAGCGTCGGCCTGTACATGATCGAGCACCGGACCGACCCGTCGGACGTGCTGCGCGACGCCGACCTGGCGCTGTACGCGGCCAAGGCCGCCGGCAAGAACCGCATCAGCGTCTTCCACGCCGGCCTGCGCGTCAGCCGGCTCGACCACGCCCGGATCGTGGCGGGCCTGCGCCGCGCGCTCGCCGAGGACGCCTTCTCCCTCGCCTACCAGCCGGTCGTGGACATGGGCACCGGCCGTGTCCAGGCGGTGGAGGCGCTGCTGCGCTGGGACTCGCCCGACGGGCCCGTCCCGCCCGAGGTGTTCGTGCCCATCGCCGAGGACAACGGCCTGATCGTGCCGATCGGCGTCCAGGTGCTGCGCCGGGCGTGCCACGAGGCGCTGCGCTGGTACGAGCGGCACGGCGTGGCGGTGACCGTCAACGTCTCCAGCCGCCAGCTGCGCTCGGCCGACTTCGTCGACACCGTCCTCGCGGTGCTGCGCGACAGCGGCCTGCCCGGCGAGGCGCTCATCCTGGAGATCACCGAGACCGCGCTGCTGGCGAGCGGGCCGCAGAAGACCGCCCAGATCATCGCCCGGCTGACGCGGTTGCGCTCGCACGGCGTGCGCGTCGCCATCGACGACTTCGGCACCGGCTACTCCTCGCTGGCCTACCTGCTGCACCTGCCGGTCGACCTGGTGAAGATCGACGGCGCGTTCACCGCGTCCGATCCGGGCGACGACGCCGCCGCCCGCCGCCGGGACGCCTTCGTCCAGGCGATCCTCAGCCTGTGCGAGAGCCTGGAGCTGCAGGCCGTCGCCGAGCAGGTGGAGACCGTGCGCCAGCGCGAGCTCCTGCGGAGCCTGCACTGCCCGCTCGGCCAGGGCTACCTGTTCGCCCGGCCGCTGACGGCCGCCGGGCTCGACGCCCTGCTGGAGGGCGCCGAAGCGGCGGACCGGGCGCCGCAGGCCGAGAACGCCGGCTGAACGCCACCTGGCAAAACAAAACCTACGAAAAGCTCAGGTGTCGCCCACCGCCGGCCGATGGGAGCCTCAAAGGCCCGGGAACAGGGCCACCGTGCGCACAAGGGGTGGGAGTGGCCCGGCTGCTGATCGTCGAGGACGAACCGGACATCCGCGACCTGATCGCCCGGCAGCTGCGCGGCGAGGGGCACGAGGTCCTCGCCGTCGGCAGCGCCGCCGCGGCGTTCGCGGCGGTGCGCCGGCACGGGCCGCCCGAGGCCGCCGTGCTCGACGTCGGCCTGCCCGACATGGACGGGGTCGCGCTGCTCCGCGCGCTGCGCGAAGCGTGCCCCGGCCTGCCCGCGGTGGTCGCGACGGCCCTGTGGGGCGGTGAGGTGATCGGCCGCATCCGGGCGGCCGGCGGCCACCATCTGGCCAAGCCCTTCGGCCGGGACGACCTGTACGCCGCGCTGCGGCGCGTCCTGCCCGGCCCGGACGAGGGGCGGCCGGCATGACGGCACCGGCGCCGTGGACGAGGCGGGTGGCGCGCACCGCCGCCTTCGCCCTGGTCTACCTGGCGGCGGTCTGGGCCGGCCGCCGGACGATCGTGGACGCCGCCGACCTCAGCCTGGTGTGGCCGGCCGCCGGTGTCGCGGTGGTGTGGCTGCTCACCGTCCCGCGCGGGCGCGGAAGGGCGGCGGACCTGGCGGTGCTCGCCGCCGCCGGCACCGCCGTCGACCTCGCCACCGGCGTCCCGCTCGCGGCGGCCGGGGCGTTCACGGCCGCCAACCTCGCCCAGATCATCGTCTTCCTCGCCGTGTCCGACCGGGTGTGCCCGCACCTGACGCGGGCGGGCCGGGCCCCGTTCGCCCGGCCCGCCGACCTGCGCGGCCCCCTGATCGCCATCGCGGCCGGCGTCGGCGCCGGCACGGCCGTCGTCCTGTCCCTGCCCCACCTGCCCGGCGACCTGTGCTCCTGGTACGCCGCCGCCGTCTGGCCGGCCCGCAACGCCGCCGGCATCCTGCTGGTCGGCACGGCGGGCCTCTGCCTGCGCCACGCCCTGGCGGGGCGGCGGGCACGGGACCTGGCCGCCGCCGTGCGCGCCCGAGCCGGCCGCGACCGCTGCTGGGCCGCCGAGCGCCTCGCCCTGGCCGCCGTCTCGGCGGCCGCCTACTGCGCGGTCTTCGGCAACAGCGGCCTGCCGCTGACCTTCCTGCTGCTGACGGTGACGGTGTGGGCGGCGATGCGCTGCGGCGTCGCGTTCGTCGCCGGGCACAGCCTGGCGGTCGGCACCGTCGCGGTGACGTTCACCCTGCACGGCGCCGGCCCGCTGGCGGCCGTGGGCTCCTCCCCCCTGCGGGCGCTGCTCGTCCAGCTGTTCGTCGCCATCGTCGCCTTCGTCGGACTGGTCCTGGTGCTCAGCCGCGCCGAGCGCGAGGAGCTGACCCGCCGCGCCACCGCCGCCCAGCGGGAGGCGTGCGCGCAGGCCCGGACGCTGAGCACGATCATGGACTCCATGCGCGAGGGCGTCGGCGTGCTGGACTCCGGCGGCCGGCTCCTGGTCCGCAACCCCGCCGCCCTCGAACTGCTGGACGCCCAAGACTGCACCGGCGAGGTCCGGTGGCCCGGCCGCTACAGCCTGTTCCATCCCGACGGCAGGCCCCTGGCGGCCGAGGAGACGGCGCACGCGCGCGCCCTGGCCGGCGAGGAGGTGCGCGACGAGGAGGTCCTGGTGCGCAGCGCCACCATGCCCGAAGGCCGCGTCCTCAGCGTGAGCGCCGCGCCGCTGGCCGGGGACGGCCGGGAGCGGTGCGCGGTGGTGGTGTTCCGCGACGTCACCGCCGAGCGCCGCCACCGCGACGAGCTGGCCGCCTTCGCCGGGGTCGTCGCCCACGACCTGCTGAACCCGCTCACCACCGTCGACGGCTGGGCGCAGATGACCGACGAGCTGGTCGACACCGGCGGCTCGCCGCACGAGCTGCACGACGGCCTGGCGCGCGTACGCCGCGCCGCCGGGCGCATGCGGCACCTGATCAACGACCTGCTCGCCTACACCACCGCCCGCGACGCCCCGCTCGCGCTGACCGAGGTGCGCCTCACCGACCTGGTCACCGACGTCGTGGCCGCGCACGCCGACCGGCCGGGCCGCGGCGCCGGGGACGCGCCCCGCTTCGACATCGCCGAACTGCCCGTACTGCACGCCGATCCGGTGCTGCTGCGCCAGCTGCTGGACAACGTGATCGGCAACGCCCTGAAGTACGCCCGGCCCGGCGTGGCGCCGCACATCGCCGTCAGCGCGGCGGCGGCCGGGAGCGGCATGGTCGCCGTGGAGGTGCGCGACAACGGCATCGGCGTGCCCGCCGGGCAGCACGAGAGCGTCTTCGACAACTTCCACCGCGCGCACCGGGGTTCGGGCCGCGGCGGCACCGGCCTCGGCCTGGCCATCTGCAAGCGCATCGCCGAGCGCCACGGCGGCACGATCACCGCCGCCGACAACCCCGGCGGGGCGCCCGGCACGCGCATCGTGTTCACCCTGCCCGCCGCGCCGCAGGACGCCGGGCGGCCCAGGCCCGCCCTCCGGGCGTACTCCACGGTCTCGGGCTGACGCGACGCCGACAGCGGAAAACCCTCAACCCCGCGCGGTCCCGGCCGATCGGCACAGGGCCAGGACGGCAGAGACGGTCACGGATCGGACCGGTGACCAGCGACGCTTCGAAAGCGGAGGACCTCGCGTGCCCCAAGGCATCCGTCAGATGGCCGTGCCCATCGGCGTCATCCTGATCATCGTGATGATGGTCATGCCGCTGCCGACCATCGTGCTCGACCTGCTGATCGCCGCCAACATCACCATCGCGCTGGTGGTGCTGCTGGTCAGCATGAACGTGCGGCGCGTCCTGGACTTCTCCTCCTTCCCCGGGCTGCTGCTGGTCCTCACGCTGTTCCGGCTCGCGCTCAACATCAGCGCGACCCGGCTGGTGCTGCTGAACGGCGACGCCGGAAAGGTCATCAGCGCCTTCGGGCACTTCGTGGTCGGCGGCTCCCTGGTCGTCGGCATGGTGATCTTCCTGATCCTGATCGTCATCCAGTTCCTGGTGATCACCAAGGGCGCCGAGCGGGTCGCCGAGGTCGGCGCGCGCTTCACCCTGGACGCCATGCCGGGCAAGCAGATGGCGATCGACGCCGACCTGAACTCCGGCCTGATCGACGAGAACGAGGCCCGGCGGCGCCGCGCCGACGTGACCGCCGAGGCCGACTTCTACGGCGCGATGGACGGCGGCTCCAAGTTCGTCAAGGGCGACGCGATCGCCGCCATCGTCATCACCGTCATCAACCTGGTGGGCGGCTTCGCCATCGGGATGGTCCAGCACCAGATGGGCCCCGCCGAGGCGATCCAGACCTACAGCCTGCTCAGCATTGGCGACGGCCTGGTGTCGCAGATCCCCGCGCTGCTGCTGTCGGTCGCGACCGGCATCATCGTCACCCGCGCCAGCGACGACAGCGACATGAGCGGGACGGTGACGCGCCAGCTCGGCCAGCACAAGCGCGCCCTGCAGATCGCCGGCGGCGCCGCGCTCGCCCTCGTCCTGATCCCCGGCCTGCCCAAGCTGCCCTTCCTGGTCATCGGCGGCGCGGTCCTGCTGATCGCCCAGCGCGTCCCCCGCCCGGCGGCCGAACCGGCCGCCGCGCAGGCCGCCGAGCCCGACCGGCCCGCGCCCGGCTCCCCCGAGTCGCTGCTCGGCGAGATCGGCGTCGACCCGCTGGAGCTCGCGCTCTCCCCCGACCTGGTGGACCTGGTCGACGCCGCGGGCGGCGACCTGCTGGAACGGGTCCGCGCCCTGCGCCGCAAGATCGCCCTGGAGCTCGGCGTCATCATGCCGCCGGTGCACACCCGCGACGACCTGGACCTGCCGCTGTCCACCTACGTGCTGCGCATCAACGGCGTGGAGGCCGCCCGCGGCCAGGCCCCGCCGGGGACCGTGCTCGCCATCGGCGAGAGCCTGGACGGCCTGCCCGGGCGCGCCGGCCAGGAACCGGTGTTCGGCCTGGCGGGCAAGTGGGTGCCGGCGGAGCTGCGCCACCAGGCCGAGCTCACCGGCGCCACCGTCGTGGACCGCGCCTCGGTGATCATCACCCATCTCGCCGAGGTCGTGCGGGCCAACGCCGGACGGCTGCTGGACCGCGAGGACGTGCGCGCCCTGACCGACGCCGTCCGCCGCACCCATCCGGTGGTGGTCGAGGAGCTGACCCCGGGCCAGCTCAGCCTCGGCCAGATCCAGCTGGTCCTGCGGTCCCTGCTGGAGGAGGACGTGCCGGTGCGCGACCTGGTCCGCATCTTCGAGGCGCTGTCGCTGGCGGCCAAGAAGAGCACCGAGCCCGACGCCCTCCACGAGGCCGCCCGCGCCGCGCTCGGCCCCGCCATCGCCGCCCGGTGCGCCGAGGGCGGGCGGCTGCCGGTGCTGACGCTGGACCCGCGCACCGAGCAGCGGCTGCTGGAGTCGCTGCGCCCGACCGACCAGGGCGTCCAGCTGCTGCTGGACCCCGCCTCGGCCGAGAACTTGATCGGCCAGACGCTGCGGCTCGCCGAGGCGGCCGAGCAGCAGGGCGTCTCACCGGCGCTGGTCTGCTCGCCGCAGCTGCGGATGCCGCTGCGGCGCCTGCTGAAGATGGCGGCGCCCCGGCTGCCGCTGCTGTCCTACACCGAGATCGCCGACTGCCCGACGCGAGTGGAGACCCTGGGGGTTGTGACCGATGCCGAAGCACTTGCTGCTTGAGGGGACCGACCTGGAGGCCCTGCTGTCCCAGGTCCGGGCGGAGCACGGGCCTGACGCCTCCATCGTGTCCGCCGACCGGGTGCGCAGCGGCGGTTTCGCCGGGTTCTTCACCCGGCAGCGCTACGAGCTGACCATCAGCGTGCCCGACGACGTGCCCGCCGCGCCGGAGAGGGCCGAAGCCGCGCCCGCTCCGGAGAACGAGGCCACGCTGGACCCGATGGCCGCACTGCTGGCCCGGACCGAGGAGCGCGAGCGCCGCCTCACCGCCCCGGACCCGGCGAGTGAGCCGGCCACGGTCCCCGCCGACCAGACCCCGACCGCCGCCCCGGCGGACGTCTCGCTGGGCGTCTCGTCGGGCGCTTCGGCGGGCGTCTCGACCGGCACCACGTCGTCTTCCGCCACTTCGGCCCCTTCCACCTCTTCCGCCCCTTCGGTCACCTCGGCCGCCTCGCCCTCCGGCCCGCCCGCCATGTCGGTGGACCAGGCGTTCGCCGACGTTCTCGCCGCCCAGTTGCGCCCCGGACGCGCCGCGGTCCCCTCCCCCGCCGACGTCCAGACCTTCCAGCCGCGCGCCGTCGAGCCGGACCGCCCGTTCGCGGCGCCGCTCAGGGCGCTCGGTATGCCCGACCACCTCGTCCGGCGCGCCACCGGCACCGACCCCTACCGCGCGGCGGTCCGGGCGCTCGCCGCGCTGCCCGAGGCGCCCGCCGCGCCGGACCGCCCCGGCGACGTGCTGGTCATCGTCGGCCCCGCCCGCACGGCCCTGCCGATCGCCGAGGCGGTCGCGCGCACGCTGTCGGTCGGCCCCGCCCAGCTCCTGCTGGCCGCGCGCACCACCGCCGGGACCGGCGTCCACCACACCCGCCGGATCTCCGGCCCGGTCGAGGCCGTCCGCCGCGCGCGCAAGCTGCACCGGGCCGACCTGCCGCACGTGGTGGTCGTGGACGCCTGCGCCGAGGACGGCAACGGCGAGTGGGCCCGCTCGGTGTCCGACGCGCTCGGCGCGACCGCGGTGTGGGCGCTGGTCGACGCCAGCCGCAAGATCGCCGACACCGCGCGCTTCCTCGGCACCCTCGGGCCGGTGCACGGCCTCGCGGTCACGGCCCTGGAGGCCACCGGGGACCCCGCGAGCGTCCTCGGCCTCGGTTTCCCCGTCGTCCGCCTGGGCGACCGGCCGAGCTCCCCGCACACCTGGGCCGCGCTGCTCTGCGACCGGTTGGAAGGACTGGCGTGATCACCATCGAACCCCCCGCCCCCGGCACGCGCGTGGAGGTGGCGCTGCCCGACGGCCGCGTCCACTCCTCGCGCTCGGAGGCCGTCACCGACCTTGAGGTCACCATCACCGCGCCCACCGGCGCGGGCGACGTCGAACCGCCCGCGCCCGGCACGCTGCTGGAGCTGCGCTGGACCGGGCCGCGCGGCCTCTACACCGCCCCCGCCGAGCTGGTCGGCGTCTCCGGCGGCCGGATCAAGTCGTGGACGGTGCGGGCCACGGGCGAGGTACGGGTGGACAACCGGCGCGACGCCGCGCGCGTCACGACGAACTCCCAGGTCCGGCTGGCGGCCGCCGGGACCGGCGCGGAGATCTTCCGCGGCCGGCTGGCCGACCTCTCCGAGGGCGGCGCCCGGTGCCGGGGAACGGGCCCGGACGCGGCCTCCGGCCAGGAGGTCCTCGTCGAGCTGGCGCTGGAGGACCGGGTCCTCTCCCTGCCCGGGCACGTGCTGTCGGCGGACGAGGCCGACGGGGAGGGCCTCCGCCTGCTCGTGGTCTCCTTCAGCGCCACCGACGCCGAGGCCGCCGTGATCAACCGCTACGTGCTGCGGGCGCAGATCCGCGCGAGGAAGGGCGAGCGCCCGTGAAGCTGATCAGCTTCCCCGTGCTGGTCCTCGCCGCCGTCCTGGACGGCCGGGCCCTGTGGCACGCCTTCGTGACCGGGGAACTGGAGGTCTCCACGGCCCTGACCCGCTACCTGGTCGCCGTGCTGGTCAGCGCCGCCATGGTCTGGGTGCTGACCCAGCTCACCGCCGCGTACACGCGGGCGCGCCCCGGCGCGGGCGACCCGCAGGACGGCGAGATCACCGTCACCGCCGAGCAGGTCGGGACCCCCTTCGGCCGCCGGGCCGCCGACCGCGCCCGGGACATCGGCGCGCAGCCCACCAGGGAGCTGCCGCCGGGCCCCTGACCGGACGCGGCCTCAGGACGTGTGGCGGAGGAGGGCGGGAACGATCTCGTCCCAGGCCCGGCGCGGGAGCCCGTTCCCCGTGTCCGGCAGGATGACCAGCTCCGCGGCGGGGATCTCGGCGGCGAGCGCGCGGGCGTTGCCGGGCGGGAAGAACGGGTCGTCCGCCCCGTGGACCACGAGGGTCGGCGCGGTGATCTCGCCGAGGCGCTCGCGCCAGCGGGCGCCGCTGTCGAGGGCGGCGAACGCCGTCGCCATCTGGTCGGCGCGATGCGCCTTGCCCGGGTCGGCGGCGGCGGGGGTGCGGTCGTAGATCCGTTCGATGTTCTCGCGCGCCTCGGCCTCGTCGAAGGAGGGGCCGGACAGGTGGCGCTCCTTCGCGAGCATGAAGGCGACCACGGACGCCCGGTCGGTCCAGTCGACGGCGGGCGGGTTCATGATGTGGGCCATCAGTTCGGGCGCGTGCTCGGGCAGGTCGGGGTCGTTGGGACCGGGCGCGGTGGGCCGGGTCCCGATGAGCGTGAGGGAGGCGACCCGGGCGGGGTGGTCGAGCGCCAGGAGCTGGGCGATCCAGCCGCCGACGCCGAAGCCCGCGACGTGCGCGGACGGCAGACCGTGGGCGTCCAGGACACCGGCGGCGTCGGCGACCAGGTCGCGCAGCGTGTAGCCGGGCGCCTCCGGGTCGACCGAGGTGGAGCGCCCGGTGTCGCGCAGGTCGTAGCGGACGACGAACCGGCGCAGGGCCGCCAGGCGCGTGCACAGGTCGTCATGCCAGGTGAGCATCGTGTTGCCCACCAGCAGGATCGGCGTGTCGACCGGATCGCCGAACGTCTCGGTGCACAGTTCCACGCCGTTGGTCTTGATGAAGGTCTCCATGAGAGGTTCGACCGCCGCGCCGCCCGGAACTCATCTCCGATCGGTGCGGCCGCCGTTCCGCGCCGGGCGGAGAAAGCATGACGCGGCCGTGTCAGGCGGCCATCTTGTGGACACCGGCGGACGACCCCTTGGCCTTCAGCGCCATGATGAACGCCAGCACCTTGGCCACCGCCCCGTACAGCTCCGGCGGGATCTCCTGCCCGATCTCGCAGCCCGCGTGCAGGGAGCGGGCGAGCGGCACGTCCTGCACCATCGGCACGCGGTGCTCGGCGGCCGCCTCGCGGATCTTGGCGGCGATGCGGTCGGCGCCCTTGGCGACCACGCGCGGGGCGCCCCTGGCCGGGTCGTAGCGCAGCGCGACGGCGACGTGGGTGGGGTTGACGACGACCACGTCGGCCGTCGGCACCTCGGCCATCATGCGGTTGCGGCTCAGCTGCGACTGGCGCGCGCGGATCTGGCCCTTGACGTGCGGATCGCCCTCGCTGCGCTTGTGCTCCTCCTTGACCTCCTGCTTGGTCATGCGCATCTGCTTGCCGGTGCGGCGGCGCGCCATCGCGTAGTCGCCGGCGGCCAGCACCAGTCCCGCCGCGCCGCCCCAGCGCATCAGGGAAATGGCCGCATCGCCCGCGGTGGCCAGGATGGAGGAGACCGGCAGCGATCCGGCGGCCATCAGTTGGGGGACGAGGTCCCGCAGCGACAGGTAGGCGATCACGCCGAGGATCCCCGTCTTCAGCAGCGCCTTCACCAGTTCCCAGAGGGCGTGCCCGCCGACCATGCGCTTCAGCCCGGAGGCGGGGTTCAGCCGCTTGAACTTCGGCATCAGCAGCTTGGTCGCGGGCTTCAGGCCGCCCTGGGCGGCCGCCCCGGCCAGGACGATCAGCAGCGACACCGCGGCGAGCGGGGCGAACGCGAGGGCGCCGGCCTGGAGCGCGCCGCCCAGCAGCTTCAGCGCGAGCGCCGGATCGGGGTCGGCGGCGATCTCGTCGATCTGCTGCAGGACGCCGGCGGCCGCGTCCGCGGTCCCGCTCAGCGTCATGGGGACCACGAAACTCGCCACCAGCACCACTCCCCAGGCCCCGAAGTCGGGGGTCTGGGCGTGGTTGCCCTCCTTGCGCGACTCCTGCTTCTTGCGCGCGGTGGGCTGCTCGGTCTTCTCGCCGCTCATCCGTGGGCCGCCTTCAGCACCAGGCGGACGGCATGGTCGACGGTCCCGTCCAGGACGCCGGGCAGCACGGCGACGGCGGTCCCCGCGAGCACGAGGGTCAGCATGATCTTGACGGGGAAGCCGAGGGCGAAGACGTTGAGGGCGGGCGCGGCGCGGCTGAGCAGGCCGAGCGCGACGTCGGCGCAGAACAGCACGGCGATGATGGGCCCGGCGATCTGCAGGGCCGCGACGAACATGTGGGCGATGCCCCCGGTCAGCAGTTCGGCGAGCGTCTCCAGCGACAGGGTGCCCTGCAGCGGCAGCAGCCGGTAGGAGGAGGTGAAGCCGCGGATCACCAGCTGGTAGCCGCCGCTCACCAGCAGCAGGGTGGTGGCGAGCAGGTGGTAGAAGCGGCCGAACACCGAGTTGGTCGACTGCGACAGCGGGTCGAAGGCGGCGGCGAGGGAGAACCCGCCGAGCAGGTCCAGCAGGTCGCCGGCGGCCTGGATCGCCGCGAACACCAGCGAGGTGACGAACCCGAGGGCCACCCCCGCCGCGACCTGCTCGACGGCGGCGGTGAGCACGGCGCCGGCGGTCAGGGCGGGCACCTGCCCGGCCAGCGTCGGAGTCAGTGGCAGCGCGATCGCGACCGACAGCAGCGCCTTCACCGGCGCGGGGATCGCCTTGGAGCTGAACGGCGGGCAGACCACCAGCCAGGCGGCGGCGCGGATCGAGCCGAGCAGCAGGGCGAGCAGCGTCGCCGCCGACAGCTCCGTCATGGCGTCACCCTCCGCCGATCAGCTGCGGGATCTTGGCCATCAGCTCGGTGGTGAAGCTCATGAGCTGGTGCAGCATCCAGTTGCCGCTGAACAGCAGCGCGCCGCCGACTGCGATCACCTTCGGGACGAAGGCGAGGGTGGCCTCCTGGATCTGGGTGACCGACTGGAACAGCGAGATCAGGAAGCCGACCAGCAGGGCGGTCAGCAGGGTCGGCGCCGCGAGCTTGGCGGCCATCGTCATCGCCTGGAGGGCGATGTGCAGAACCTCGGTGTCGCTCATGGCGGGCCTCTCAGTGGTTGCTGGCGATCAGTGCGGTGATGATGAGGCCCCACCCGTTGACCATGACGAACAGCAGCAGCTTGAACGGCAGCGCGACGGTGACCGGCGGCAGCATCATCATGCCCAGCGACATCAGGACGGCCGAGACCACCAGATCGATGATCAGGAAGGGGATGAAGACGACGAACCCGATGATGAACGCCGACCGCAGCTCCGAGAGCACGAACGCCGGGACGAGCGTGGTCATCGGCACCTCCGCGGCGTTGGCGGGCTTGGGCCGGTCGGCGACCTTGGTGAACAGCGCGAGGTCGTCCTTGCGGGTGTGCTTCTCCAGGTACTCGCGGATCGGCGGGGTGCCGGCCTCCACCGCCTGGGCGACGGTCTTGTCACCCTTGAGGTAGGGCTGCACCGCGTCCTTGTTGACCTCCGACAGGACCGGGCTCATCAGGAACAGCGCGATGAACAGCGCGAGCCCGGCCAGCACCTGGTTCGGCGGGACGCTGGTCAGCCCGAGGGCGTTGCGGGTCAGGCTGAGCACCACGAAGATCTTGGTGAAGCCGGTGCACAGCAGCAGGATCGCGGGCGCGACCGACAGCACCGTCAGCCCGAGCAGGATGATGATCGACTGGCTCGGTTTGCCGTTGACGCCGTTGATGTCGACCGTCACCCGGCCGTTCGACCCGGTGCCCTGGGGGCCGCTCGGCCCCTGCGGGCCGGTCGGGGTCGTGCGCGGGGTCGGGCGCGCGGTCGCGTCCGGCGCCGTGGGGGTCGGGGTGGGGACGGGGGCGGCCGCCGGAGCGGCCGCGGTCACTCCGGTGGCGGCCGCCGGGGTGGCCGCCATGGCGGGTCCGCCGAGCAGCAGCACGCCGCCGAGGCCGGCGCCGGTGAGCAGGAGAGCGGCAAGACGCTTGATCATTTACGGGCCGTCCTCTCGCGCAGGACTTCCAGCGCCGACGTCCAGGTGCGGGGCGACAGCGCGGAGCCGGCGAGCGGGGACGCCGCCGCTGCGGCGACCTCGTCCGGGAGGCCGGCCGCGACGCGCTCCGCGGTCGCGTCCGCCTCGGCGGCGTCCAGCGCGACGGGGCTGCGCTGCTCGCCGCCGTCGCGGGGCGGCTCCACCGCGGCCGGATCGGTCTCGGCCAGCAGCGTGACCTGGGCGTCGGTGACGCCGAGGACCAGCGCCCGGTCCGCCACCCGCACGACCGCGACCGACGAGCCGCGGGTGAGCTGCCGGCGGGCCAGCACGGTGACGGCGTCGCTGCCGCGACCGGCGAGCGGCCGGCGCACGACCTTGGCCAGCAGCCACATCAGGACCAGCACCACCGCCAGCGACAGCGAGATCCGCAGGATCGACTCGATCATCGGGTGGGGCTCCTACTGGGGCGAGACGATCTCGGTGACGCGGATGCCGAAGTTCTCGTCGATGACCACGACCTCGCCGCGGGCGATGAGGCGGCCGTTGACCAGCAGGTCGGCGGGGCTGCCGGCGGCGCGGTCGAGCTCGACCACCGCGCCGGGCGCCAGCGACAGCAGCTCGCGGACGGTCATGCGGGTCCGGCCGAGCTCGGCGGTGACCTCCATCTCGACCTCGTGCAGCAGGTCGAAGCGGGCCGCGGTGCCGCCGGTGCCGGCCGGGGCCTGCCCGTCCGACGGCGCCGGCCACGGCGTGACGACCAGCGCGAGCAGCGCGCGGACCTCCTCGCCCTCCAGCAGCGGCACGTACAGCGCCTCGCCGCGGGCGGCGAGCCCGCCGAGCCCGACCTCGGGGTCGGTGCTCTGGCCGGGGTCCACCACGACCGGGCCGAGCGTCTTGGCCGCGGCCTCCAGCGCCCCCTGGAGGGCCTGGGCGGGGTCGAGCTCGCCGAGCGGGCTGCCGCGCAGCGCGTCCACGAGGTCCTGGCCGACGACCACGGCGACCTCGCCGGTGACCGCGCCGGAGAAGCGGGCGCAGACGGCCTGCCCGGCGGGCGTGCCCGCGGGCCGGTCGGCGGTCACCTGGCCGATCCGCAGCGGGGCGCCGATCGGCAGGGTGGTCAGGGTGGCCTGCGCGGCGGCGCGGGCCAGGTCCGCGCGCGCGGTCTGGTTCAGGGTGGTCATCGCTGGCTGTCCTTTTCGTGGTGCGGCGTGGGCACGACCAGGCAGGCGAGGCGGGGCCCGTGGCTGCCCGGCACGGCGTGCGCGAAGGTGATGTCGGCGGCGGTCACCGCCAGCGGCGCGGACACCGCGTGGCCGAGCGGGACGACGTCGCCGGGACGCAGCCCGACGATCTGCTCCGAGCGCATGGGGACCGGCCCGAAGCGGACGGCGACCTCGATCGGGGCCGCGCCGAGGGCGGCGACGACGTTGCGGTGGGCCTCGTCGCGGGCCTGGCGCTGGGCGGGGGTGAAGGCGGTGTCGCCCTGGTCGCCCTGCAGCTTGGGGAAGATCGAGGCGAACGGCAGGCAGATCGTCGCCAGGCACTCCTCCGCGCCGATCCGCATCTCGAACGAGGCGACGATCACCGCGTCGGCGGCCGAGCAGGCCTGCACGAACTGGGGGTTGTACTCGATCGTGCCGAGCTTCGGGCGCACCGCGACCAGGGGCTCCAGGGCGTAGCGCAGCTCGTCCAGACCGCGCGTCAGCTGCTCGCGCAGCAGCGGGGTCTCGATGTCGGTGAGCGGCCGCTCGGGCTGCGGCCCGCCGGGCCCGCCGAGCAGATGGTCGATGGTCGCCATCGCCGTGGGCAGCGAGAACTCCATGATCGCGGTGCCGGGCAGCGGGTCCAGGGTGACCGTGGCGAGGACGGTCGGGCTGGACAGCGACGAGATGTACTCGTCATAGGTCTGCTGCTGGATGGACACCAGCGAGACCTGCGCCACCACGCGCAGCGTGGAGGTCAGCAGGGTCGCGTACTGGCGGGCGAAGGTCTCGTAGGCGATCTGCAGCGTGCGGATGTGCTCGCGCGACAGCTTGATCGGGCGTCGGAAGTCGTAGAGCTGCGGCTCTGAGGACTTGGCTCGGCGCGAGGTCCGTCCCACCAGGCGCGGAGCCGCTGAAGACGTTGACTGGCTCACGCGCTCTCCGATCGGCCGCCGGGGCGCGGGCCTGAGGAAAAGCGGGGATCGGGCGCGGACCGGTGCCGGCCGGCCGCCGGGCGCGCCTGCGCACAGCGGCCGAACGTCATTCGGTCAAGCGGGTCACTGCATGACGAACTCCGTGAAGTACAGGTCCATGATCTCCTCGGCCCCGTCGACGGTGTAGGCCTTGCGCACCTGCTTCAGCAGGTCCCCTTTCAGCTGCTCGCGGGCCTTGTCGGCGGTCAGCTCGCTCATCGTGCGGTTGCTGAAGGTGTGGACGGCGAGGTCCAGGGCCTTGCTGCCCTCCGGCGGCTCCTTGGCTTCGGCGGTCGCCTGGAGCGCCAGCTTCAGTTTCAGGTAGTGCCCGTCCTGTAGGTTGATGGTGATCGATTCCAGCGCGACGACGGGGCCGGGCTTCGGCTCGGCCTTCTCGCCGCCCCCGCCGGAGAACAGCAGGAAGTAGGCGGCCGCCGCCAGCACCAGCAGGCCGACGGCGCCGCCGATGATGATCAGCTTCTTTTTCTTCTTCGCGGGCTTGTCGCCGTCCTCGGCGGCCTTGTCGCCGTCCGGGGCGGCCGACAGCTTGGCGGTCGCGGCCATGATGTCCTCTCTGATCGGTGGTCCGGCGTCAGCCGGTGGGGAGCTGGCCCGCCGCCGAGGGCAGCAGGTTCCGGGTCTCGGCGGGCAGCAGGGACTTCACGACGATCTCCACGCGGCGGTTCAGCTCGATCGCCTGCGCCTTCTCGTAGGGGTGCAGCGGCTTCTGGTCGGCGTAGCCGGTGGCGGTCAGCCGCCGCGCCGCGATCCCGTCGTCGACCAGCCGCCGCACCACGGTCGAGGCGCGGGCGGTCGACAGCTCCCAGTTGGAGGGGTAGGGGCCCGAGACGACCGGCAGCCGGTTGGTGTGCCCGTCCACCTCGACGCCGTTGGGCAGCGACTTCAGCTCCGGCGCGATGGCGTCGACGATCCGCCGCCCGGCCGGCAGCAGCACCGCCTCGTTGTTGGCGAACACCACCGAATCGGTGACGACGGTGACCACCAGCCCGCGCTCATCGATGCGGAACCGCACCTTGTCGGCGGCGTCCTGGCCGGCCAGCGACTCCTGGATCCGCTTCTTGAGCCGGTCGAACCCGTC
The DNA here is from genome assembly GCA_050936435.1 of Spirillospora sp. CA-253888. Lineage (GTDB taxonomy): Bacteria > Actinomycetota > Actinomycetes > Streptosporangiales > Streptosporangiaceae > Spirillospora. The sequence continues at coordinate 23,130 of JBNJMT010000002.1, read as the reverse complement.
CACCTCGCGGCGGGCGTCGCGCTGCCCGGCCGAGGCGCGGGCCCGTTCGGCGGCGGCGACCGCCTGCCGGGCCGCCTCCTTGCTCTTGGCGTCCTGCGGCTGGCCGACGGTGACGTCGGCCGGGGAATTCTCGGTGCCGCCCGCCTCACCCGTCAGGGCCTTCCCCTGGGCGTCGAAGGCCACCGACTCCTGGCCGAACGCCATCGCCAGGCTCGCGCGCAGCTTCTCGAACTTGGTCTGGTCGACCTGGCTCATGGCGAACAGCACGATGAACAGCGCCATGAGCACCGTCAGCATGTCGGCGTAGGTGACCAGCCAGCGCTCGTGGTTCTCGTGCTCCTCCTCGTGGCCGCCGCGCCTGCGGCGGCCACGCGCTCCGGCCTGGCCCATCAGGCCGCCTTCTCCTCGGCCTTCCCGGGCGGCAGCAGGCTGTTCAGCTTGCGCGACACCAGGCGCGGGTTGGTGCCGGCCTGGATGCTGGCGACCCCCTCGATGGCGAGCTCCATCTGGGCGCACTCCAGCTCGCTGAGGCGCTTCAGCCGGTTGCCGATGGGCAGCCAGATCACGTTGGCGCTCAGTACGCCCCACAGCGTCGCGACGAACGCGCCGCCGATCATGTGGCCGAGCTGCTCGGGCTTGTCGAGGTTCTCCAGCACGTGCACCAGGCTGATGACGGTGCCGATGATGCCGATCGTCGGGGCGTAGCCGCCCATGTCGGCGAAGATCTTGGCGCCGGCCCGGTCGGCCTTGCGCTTGGCGTCGACCTCGGCCTCCAGGATCTCGCGCAGCTCCTCGGGGTCGGTGCCGTCGACGGCCAGTTCCAGGCCCCGGCGCAGGAAGGGGTCCTCGACCGTCTTGATCGCGTCCTCCAGGGCCAGCAGGCCCTCGCGGCGGGCGCGCTCGGCGAGCTTGACGATGGACTCCACCAGCGCGGTGCCGGCGACGGGCTTGGCGGTGAAGGCCCGGGAGATCTGCCGGAAGATGCCCAGCGTGTCGCCGAGCACGCCGCCGGCCATGGCCGCGCCGAGCGTCCCGAAGATCACCAGGATCATGGGCGGGATGAGCAGGATGGCGGTCGGGTTGCCGCCCTCCAGGATCATCGCCACGAAGATCGCGCCGAGGGCCAGCAGGATGCCGCCGATGGTGGCGAGGTCCATCAGCGCTCCCTGGGGGCGAGCCGGACCACGCGGCCCGGATCGGCGTGCCGCTGCGCGCCGGAGGAGATGAGGACCTCGGCGTCGGCGAGCAGCTCGGCGCGGTAGCGGCGCAGCAGGGCGACGAACTCGGCCAGGGACTCCTCGACGAGGTACTTGGTACCGTCCACCAGGGTGATGACGGTGTCGGGCGTCTCGTCGGCACGCTCGATCAGGTCCGGGTTCAACGCGAACGCCGGCCCGTTGAGGCGGGTCAGAAGTATCACCGGTTCCATCCTTGGAGTCGTCGGCAGCATCGGTCGGGCCCGCACGCGGGGGACCGTCGCTTCCTCCATCGGCCGCCATCGCGCCCGCCTGAGGTTCTTGCGGGGAGGAGCTGCCGGACTTCCGCGGGTTTCCGGTAGTGGCCACGGGGATGGTGAAGGCGGCGGGACCGTCTCCACCCGCCTGGCGGGCGATCTGGCGCCCGACTTCGCCTACAAGGTCGAGATCGCCACCGTGAAGGGGAGCAGGGTCGACACCGCCGGCGCCCACAGCGTGATCCCCTCGACCGGCGTGCTGGCCACCGTCTCGGCGACCACGGGGGCGAACGCCTTCATCGACGTCGCCGGCTACAGCAAGACCTGGCAGCCGGCGAACCATCTCTTCTACACCGAGACCGTGCGCGCCACCGTCCGCAGGCCCGGCGACAACGCCGTGGTGGCCCAGCGAGAGGGCACCTGCACCTATGACGCCCGCACCACCCTGACCCTGACCTGCGACAAGCAGGCCGGTGTCTTCGCCGCGCGCAGCCGGGCCACCGCCATGCGGCCGAACACCACCTACCGGGTGGAGTACCTGCTGAAGTCCAAGTCGCAGTCAGCGCCCGGAGACCCGGTGTGGTCCACCGGCCCCTTCCTCTACAAGACGGTGGAGGCCACCGCCACCGCCGATGGCGCTCTCGACGTCACCGGCTTCAGCCAGCCGGGCTCCGACAAGCAACGACAGGAGTACTGGGTCACCGCCGAGGTCAAGGAACGCCGGCACGGCGTGATCGTCGGCCGTGCCGACGCCTACTGCCTCTACTCCCCCACCGCCTGAGGCCGCCGCGCGGCCGGGACTCAGTACACGTAGTAGCCGTCCTGGCCCGCGGCGCGTTCGTTGAACGCCGCGAACTCCTTCACCCAGTCCGTCACGACGGCATGGCCCGGAGCGTCGTCGAAGAAGCCCAGCAGGTCGACGATGATGCTCGTCTCCAGGACCCGGTGCAGCCGGGCGGCGATGAACGCCGCCTCGGCGGCGGTGATGCGCCAGCCGGCGTTGGAGAAGAACCTCTCGGCCGGTACGGTCCGGTCGCAGACCTCCAGGCCGGGACCGCCCATCGCCGCCGCGAGCCCGTCGCCGGCGATCGCACCCGCCTCCACCATGATCAGGCGGACGTAGTTCATCTGGTGGTGGTTGAACGCGCAGGGGACGGCAACGTCGTCATGCGACTTCTCGAAGGTGAAGGCGTAACCCATGCGCCGACCCTAGCGGCGCCCTCGGACATGGGGAGCGCAGGCCGATACGGCGCCGCCGGTCACGCGAAGAGGCCGGTCAGCCGGACGGCCTCCTCGGGGGTGCCCGCGTGGCGGATCCCTTCGACGGGCCGGCCGTCGGCGTCGGTGATGCGCCAGCCGCCCATCTGGACGACGGTGGTGCCGCGGCGGCGGGCCAGGGCGAGTTCGGACAGGGTGCCCCAGGAGCCGCCGACGACGATGACCGCGTCACCGGACAGGGCGATGACGGCGTTGCGAGCTTCGCCGATGCCCGTGGGGATGGCCACGGTGAGGTGCGGGTTGGCCCCTTCCCGGGTGGAACCGGACAGGACGCCGACCACGAGGCCGCCCGCCGAGGCGGCGCCTTCGGCGACGGCCTCCATGACGCCGGTGTAGCCGCCGCAGATGACGGCCGCGCCGTTCTCGGCGAGGAGGCGCCCGATCTCGCGGGCGCCGGCCATGTCCTCCGGAGTGGCCGTGCGGGGACCGCACACCGAGACCTGGATCATGCGGGTGATCGCTTTCCGTCGTGGGCCGCTACCGGACCGACGGTAGTGCAGGCACCGCCGTGGAGGACGGCTCCGCCACCACGGACCGACCGTCCCCGTCCCAGGGTCTTGCCTGGGGTGCCGCGCGGGATGTCGGGCACCGTCCGCGCGCCGTCGTCAGTGACGGAGATGAAAAGCGCGCCCAGCGCGTACCTCACGGCATTGCTCAGGGACTCCTGCACGATCTGGAAAACCGCCTGTTCCACTCCCGCCTCCAGCCGACACGGATGGCCGACCACGGTGGCGGACGCCCGCAGACCGCTGCCGCACTCAGTATCGAGGCGGTCGCCGCCCGGGCCGGCATCGGCAAGCACACCGTCTACCCCGCTGGTCCTCGCGGGCCCTGCTGTTCCTCGACGCGGTCCTCATTCTGAACGCGCCGAGCCTGGCCCACCGCGACACCGGCGACGTCGAGGCCGACCCCCGCTCGCGCCCAGCCGTGGGGCGTACCGGGCGAACAGCATCGAGCCCACCGAGCCGGCGGCAAGGCTGGCGGGCATCGCCACGCCGGTGCGGTCGGCCGTCCGGTACCACTCCATGGTGCGCAGAGTGGTGTACAGGACCACGAAGTAGGTGGTCACAGCGCACATGCGGTCGCGGCTGCGGAGCGGAACGCTCCTGACCGCACCACCGGTCGCGGGACGAACCCGCCGGGGTGGGCGCGCCCATGGAACACCAGCAGGACGCCGAACACCGTCGCGGCCGCCAGCGCGTGCGGCGCGGAGCGCGGGAGCAGGATCAGGGCGCTGACGAACCCCACCACCAGCACCATCCCCCGAACGTCGGTGCGCATGGCGCCCCCTGAACGAAGGGGAACGCGAGCACGGCGCAGGATGGCGGGAGCGGCCGTCAGGGCGATCGCCGACAGACCGAGCGGGAGCCGCCAGGAGACCGCCGACAGCGTCGAGCCCGCCAACGGGCCGAACGCGCCGAACGCGCCAACCTCGCGCTGGCGATCCCCGTCCGGGCGTGCAGTCGGCCGAGCATGAGCGACACTTAAAGACCCCGAGGGAACGGCGATGGCCTACAAGATGTTGCCGCTTCTGGAATGCTTGCCAGAGAAGAGCAGACGATCGATGACGCGCAGGATTTAATCTCATTCCTCCGCGGAGACGCTACCTTCAAGCGATATGACACCAAGCGCGCTGCTGAACGCCTGGGGCCGAATTAATCGCTGGCTGGCCGAGCACGCCCCCAACTCCTACCTCAGCCTGCAGACCGGCGCCACGGCTTTGGACATCAGGGAAGCCGAACTGAGGCTGGGCACTCCTTTCCCCGCTGAACTGGTCGAACTTCTCGGCATGAGCGACGGCAGCGTCAACCTCGTTCAGATCGACGATGACGAGGAGGGCGAGATCTGGGCCGGGCAGTTCCTCAACGGCCACCACCTTCTCTCATTGAAGGCGATCTGCCACCACCATGCGCACCTGGCCGCCCATCAAGACCCGCGGATAGCGTCCGAAAAGTGGATACCGTTCGCGGCGACCTACCCTGATGATCCAACCTACAGCGGTATGTTCATCGACTCCGAAGGAGCCGTCGGCCGTTATGGCGCCTTCGGAGGGCTCGATGCCACACCCAAGATGTACGCCTCGCTGAGCGCGTACCTTGCGGCCGTCGCAGAGGCACTTGAAGTCGGAAGGGGGCCTGCGGTGACGCAACACAACGTCCCGGCGATTGCGCTAGGGGCACTGGTCTGGCGAGACCCGGTCAATCCGAGCCCGATGAACGACGTCGAATGGACGCCTGTGCACCAGTGACTTCCCGCAGACAAGACGATGCCCGCGGATCAACTCGGCCACGAAGCCGCGGGCTGACGAGGGCGGCGCGGTGGAACGGCATCCAGTACTCCAGCCGTAGATCGTGATCTTCATGCCGGAGTGGCCCACGGGGCGCGGTCCAGAGTGCGTGTTGCGAGGAAGCGGTGGGAGTCGGCGGCGTGCTTGCCGTTTCAGCGGATGTTGTCGTCCGGTGTCGAGGGAGTGTCCGTGCCCTGTCGGACCAGGAGGACGAGTCGCTCTGCTTGAGTTGCGTCTGTGGCGGTCAGAGCGATCCCGTTGGCCAGGGCAAGTAGTTCCGATGCGGTGAGGTCCGTGCGGACAGCACCGGCGCTTTGTGCCCGGGTCAATAGTGCGGACGCGGCTGTGTGCATCGAGTGGTGCCAGCGGTCGAACAGTGCCGATCGCTGACCGGTGCGGTCATCGGTGATAGACAGCGCCAGTTCCCGCTTAGCCGCCACGTGCGCGATGAAGTCCTGAAGCCAGTTGAAGAGAGCGTCGCCCGGAGGGTCTTCGGCCAGAGGCGACGGGCTCCGAGTGCAGAGCTCGGCTACTTCCTCGGCGTAGACGGCGATGATCAGTTCGCGGCGCGTCGGGAAGTGCCGATACATCGTGGCGTTGCCGACGCCGGCGCGGCGGGCGATGTCGTCGAGCGGGGCGTCGACGCCGCGGTCGTCAAAGACGTCCCTGGCGGCGGCTACGAGCAGGTCGTAGTTGCGCTGAGCGTCCGCGCGAAGGCGACGCTGGGGTTCCGGACGCGGCGCAGGTCCGGCGCTCTGCGAGGGCATGCCCCTCCTTGCTAATCGGGGACTTCCCCGGTTACGGTAGCCCAGCATCGTAAGTGGGGAGTTCCCCACTTGCCACTCACGTGATCGCCAGGGGAGATGCCTCATGCCACAGGGAGTAGCAGACGCCGCGCACCCGGGTCCGGGAGAGATTCATCGGCGCTGCGCCGAGAGCTACGCGCAGGTCCTGGAAGGCCGACTTGAGGAGGCCCTTAATCTGATCGACCCTGAGGTCGTCGACCACCGAGGCGGCACCCAGGGCGATCACCGGGGACTCGAAGCCTGGCGGCAGAGGTGGGAGCAGGTCAGCGCGGGCAGCGCATTCCGCGACGTCTCGCTGACGATCGAGCAGAACGTCGTCTCCGGCGACACCTCCGCCAACCGGTACACCCTGCGGGGCACCCACACGGACTCCGGCCGGCGCTACGAGGTCCTCGTCATGGACATGGTCCGCGTCCGCAACGGCCGCATCGTCGAGCACTGGGCCCTGCTCGACACCGACGCGATGCGCGACCAGTTGGGCCTGTGAAAGAAGCTCACGCGTCCGGCGGCCGGCTGGTGACCACCGGGCCCACCGGGAACCTCGTCCGCTGGCAGGGTGCGTTCGACAACCTCATGGGCCGGATCGCGGGTCGTTTCGCCCGCATCGAACCCCGGCGCCGGGTGCGGAAGATGGTGCTCGGTCTGCTGTCCGACCTGCCGCGCAAGAACTGCTGGACCATCGCCGAGTGGGTCGGCGACACGACCCCGGACGGCATGCAACACCTGCTGGGCAGGGCCAAGTGGGATGCCGATCAGGTCCGCGACGACATACGCGCCTACGTGGTGAAGCACCTGCACGACGATCAGGCGGTGCTGGTCGTCGACGAGACCGGCGATGTGAAGAAGGGCACTGGAACGGTCGGCGTCCAGCGCCAGTACACCGGCACCGCCGGCCGGATCGGAAACTCCCAAGTCGCCGTCTACCTGGCCTACGCAGGCCAGCGCGGCCACGCCGCTGTGGACCGGGAACTCTACGTGCCGCGCTCCTGGACCTCCGCCCCTGGCCGCTGTCACGCTGCGGGCCTTGCCGAGGAGACCAACTTCGCCACCAAGCCGGAACCGGCCGCTCGCATGGTCGCCCGGTTCCTGGACGCCGACCACCAGCCGCATGGGTTGCCGGCGACGAGGTCTACGGCGGCAACCCCAACCTGCGAGCCGCACTGGAAGAACGCGGCACCGGCTATGTCCTCGCGGTCGCCTGCTCGCACGAAGCCACCACCAGCGCCGGGAAGTTCCGCGCGGACAGCTTGGCCAAGAAGGTGCCCAGACGAGCCTGGCAGCAGCCCTCCGCAGGGGCCGGGGCCAAGGGTCACCGTTTTTCTACGACTGGGCAGTCATCGACCTCGCCGAACCCCGACCCCGGAGCCGTCAGCTGCTGATCCGCCGTAACCGCAGCACCGGCGAACTCGCCCATTACCGCTGCTACTCGCCCGAACCCGTGCCGCTGACCGAGTTGGTCAGAGTCGCCGGATCAAGATGGCGGGTAGAAGAGACCTTCCAGGCCGAGAAAGGGCTGGCGGGACTCGACGAGCACCAGGTCCGCCGCTATGCCTCCTGGTCCCGCTGGGTCACCCTCGCCATGCTCGCGCACGCCTTCCTCGCCGTCACACGTGCAGACGAGCACACCCGCTCCGCACCCGATGCCCTCGTTCCGCTCACATGCAACGAGATCCAGCGCCTGTTCATCACCCTCATCGTCCGGCCCGTGCACGATGCCGCGCACCGGCTCGGCTGGTCCACCTGGCGCCACCGCCACCAGGCCCGATCCCAGATCAGCCACTACCGGCGACAAGCCGCTGAGGCATGAAGATCACGATCTACGGCTGGAGTACTAGGAGGCCGGCCCAGCTCATCGGGGCTTCACCGTCATCCCGGGCTGACGCGGTCACCGTCTCACCGGCCGCCACGGAACCTCCTCATAGCCGTCTTCGCGCATGACCTGGACCGTGTTCTTGGCGGGGTGACCCCACATCAGCCGGTCCATCGCCACCCCGGGGACGGTCCACTCGTTGGTCAGCGGCCCGGTTCCCGTCTCCAGCGCCTGGGCGAGGGCGGCGACATGCCTGGCCAGGGTCCGTTCCTGCGGTGGGGGCACCGCACCGGGGGCGGTGCCGTCGTACAGGGCGAAGTCGTCGAGCACGCCGCCGGGGCCGACGGCCAGGCCGCTGACAGGCCAGGAGGAGTAGTCGTTGACGGTGACCGGCACCCAGTCCCGCCACCACTCGTCCCACAGGTCGTCGCCGGTGACGCGGACGGCGCGGACGCCGTCGACCGACAGCAGATGCTGCCGATCAAGAATCATCCCGGGATCGTCGTCTTCAAGGCACTCCTCGGCCTGCCACTCCTCAACGGTGCCGTCGCACACCCGCAGAAGCGCCCGATGGTCGGGATGCAGCAGGCGCCCCAGATACTCCTCCAACTCGTCGATGCGAACCGGATCGGCGCCGGGACGGAGCCGCGCGTACGACAGTGGGGCATGGTCTCTCAGCCATGCGGTGATTTGCGACCAATCATCCTGGATCTGGCTCATGGAGAGATTCTCTTTCATGGGTGCGACGGCTCATCCGAAAGCTCTGCGCCTGAGACGGCTGCGTCTTTCAGACAGCGGCCTTGCGTCCACCATCTGCGTGGACGGCCTGCCGACGATGGGCCGGCCGCACCCTCGCGATGGCGCCGGCCATTGTGGCAGCAGCGGCGCTGCCGCTGGTCTCGACGCTGCCGCCCTGGGTGACGATGGACCCGTCCTTCGCTTCGAATTTCGAGGTCGGATCGACTCCGGCCAGCAGACGCTGATGTGCGGATTGGCAGCGGATGCTCCCGGCCTGCGGTGCCGTTGCGCGGGACGCCAGGCCGGTCGCCGTGGCGCACCGGATCCCGGCGATCAGGGCGCGGGCGCTTTTTCCCGCGTCCGATAGGGCCACCTCGATCAGCACTCGGTCAGCTCGTACATCGCGGTGCTCACGACCCTGGCGATCATCGGCATCGGCGTCAGAGCGCTCGTCAGGGCCGCCGGATCGCGGTGACCTCGAATTCCACCCTCACCTTCTTGCCGACCGTGGCCGTGGTCGCGGCGTTCCAGTTCACGCCCCAGTCCATGCGATTGATCGTGACGCCGCCCCGGAAGCCGATCCGCCCCTCGTCCTCGGCATCGGTCACCTCGACGTCCACGGTGACCGGTCGGCTCGCACCTCGGATGACCAGGTCGCCGGTGACCTTGAACGCGGTCTCGTCGACCTGCCGCACCTCGGTCGAGGTGAAGGTGATGGCCGGGTGGCCGGCCGCGTCCAGGAACTTGTCGCGCAGCATGTCGTCGCGCCCGCGGTTGCGGGTCTCGATGCTGTCCGCCCGGATCGTGAGGTGTGCGCTGGACTTCGACGGGTGGTCGCCGTCCAGGTACGCGCCGCCCTCGAACTCCTCGAACCGCCCGCGCACCCTGGTGGCCATCGTGTGCCGGGCGACGAACCCGATCCGGGTGCGGGCGGTGTCGAGAACGTAGTCGCCGGTCAGCTTGCCGAGATCGTTCATGCTGCATCACTCCTGAAAGCGTGGGACGGTCCCTGCCGCTGCACCAGTCCGACGAGACAGTCCCTCAAAACGTGAGGTCACATTTCGGAGGGCTGTTCCGTCGGACTGGTGACGGCGGATCATCTGGAGGAGGGCGGCGACACGATGAGGACCCGATCGGGGCCGGAGGACGGCCGGTCCGATCCGAGCCTGGGCGCGATCATGAGCGAGCGGCGCCAGCTGATCGCTGTGGCGTACCGGCTGCTCGGCACCCTGGCCGACGCCGAGGACGTGGTGCAGGAGACCTACGCCCGCTGGTACGCCCTGTCCCCGCGGCAGCGGGAGGCCATCGAGTCCCCCGGCGCCTGGCTGACCAAGGTCGCCGGCCGCGTCTGCCTGGACCTGCTCGGCTCGGCGCGGGCCCGGCGCGAGAGCTACGTGGGCGAGTGGATCCCCGAGCCGCTGCCCGGCCGCACCGAATGGATCACCGGACGTCCGGTCTCCGGCACGGCCGACCCGGCCGACCGGGTCACCCTGGACGAGTCGGTCAGCATGGCCTTCCTGGTGGTGCTCGAAGCGATGACCCCGGCCGAGCGGGTGGCGTTCGTCCTGCACGATGTGTTCCGCTACCCCTTCGCCGAGGTGGCCGAGATCGTCGGCCGCAGCCCCGCCGCGTGCCGCAAGCTCGCCTCCTCGGCCCGGCGCCGCATCGACGCCGCGCAGGCGCACGCGACCCCGGCGACCGAGCACACCGGCGTCGTCCGGGACTTCAAGCGGGCGTGGGAGGCCAAGGACATCGGCGCCCTCATCGGCCTGCTCGACCCGAACGCCACCGGCGTGGCCGACGGCGGCGGCCTGGTCAGCGCCGCGCCCGCCCCCGTCACCGGCGCCGAGCAGATCGCGCGCTACCTGATCGGCGTCACCGCGGGGGCGCCCGGTCTGGAGATCCTGGAACGCCCGGTCAACGGACAGCCCGGCCTGGCGGTCCGGCAGGGCAGCGCCATCGTGGTGGTGATGGCCTTCGACGTCGCAGACGGCCGGATCAGGCACTTCTGGGCCGTGCGGAACCCCGACAAGCTGCGGTTGTGGACGACGGACTGAGGAGGCCGCGATCATCTACTCCAGCGCCACCGGCACCGTGCACACCCTGGCGCAGGCCGCCGACGTCCCGACCGCCGAGCTGGACGACCTGGCCTGGGCCGACGCGGTGCTGTTCGGCGCTCCCACCCGCTTCGGCGACCCCGCGAGCCAACTGCGGGCGTTCGTCGAGACCACCGACCCCCTGTGGGCTCAGGGCGAGATCCCCCTCCAGGCCCCGCGCGTGGTCGACACCGCCGCCGCGCTCAAGGCCGCCCGCGCCGCCTGACGCAGCGACGACGCGGGAGCCACCGTCGCTGGAGCTTCGTCCTCTCACCCATGCAGGCCAAGGCGGGCGTCCCGGATCCGGACCGGATCAGCGCCGGAGAATCCGTCCCCCCGCATCAACCGCTGCTCGTCCGGCATGTGCGTTCCGGACCGGCTCGCAGGCCGATCGCCGGAAACCGGCCGGAGCACCTGGATCAACGGCAACGCCCCACCGCGACCACGCACCCGGGGCCCTGCCCTCCAGGAGAGACCGTGAGCCACCGCCCCACCTCCGCTTCCGACAGCGAGCGCACCGCGCCGGCCGGCGAGGAGCGGTCGGTCAGGCGCCACCGCCGCCTGCGCACCGCCGCGATCGTCCTCGGCGCGGTCGTCAACACCGCCATCCGCGTCATCACCGGCATCTGATCCCCCACTACCGGTGCCCGGCCCCAGGTCCCAGGACCCGGGGCCGGACGGTCGGGCGCCCTCAGCGGTGGCTCAGGACGTTGACCACCCGGCCGTTGGGGTCGCGCACGAAGAACCGGCGCACTCCCCACTCCTCGTCCTGCAAGGGGTGCACGATCTCCGCGCCGCTCCCCCGCACGGCCTCGTAGGCGGCGTCCACGTCGTCCACCTCGACGCTCATGTCGGGCACGACCGGCGCGGTCTTGTCGTGGGTCATGATGCTGACCTGCGCCGTCGGGCTGGAGGGGGAGGCGAGCGTCACGATCCAGCCGTGGTCCATGACCTCCTCGAACCCCAGCAGTCCGTAGAACTCCCGGCTGGCGTGCCCGGCTTCGGAACGGACGTTGGGCACGACACGGCGAATGGTCATCGGTGACTCCAAGCGGAAGGGAACGTCTCTCTATGTACGTCGTGGCGAGGCCGGTCAACGGCGTCGGTCCGCGTCATGCGATCCATCGTCGGGCAGGGCCGCTGTCACGTCTTGTACGGATGGGAACTCGGCGAGCCACTGCGTTGCGGTGAGGCCGGCCAAGGCGCGGAAATCCCGCGCCAGATGCGCTTGGTCGGCGTAGCCGCACCGGGCCGCCGCCTCGGCCAGCGGCGGGCGGGACGGGGCGCGGAGCAGGCGCCGCGCGCATTCGAACCGGATCACCCGGGCCGCCGTCTTCGGCGACAGGCCGATCTCGTGACGGAACCGGTTGTTGAGGTGCCGACGGCTCCAGCCGACCTCCCGGGCGAGCGCGCCGATCGGCAGGTTCCCGGCGGTCTCGGTCAGCCGCTCCCACGCCCGGACCACTTCGGGCGACGGCTCGCGGTCGCCGCCGTCGGCCAGGCCGGACAGCGTGGCGTCCAGCAACCGGAACCGGTGCCGCCACGTCGGCGCGGCGGCCAGCCGCTCGACCAGTTCGTCGGCCCGGCCGCCTAGCAGGTCCGCGAGGTCGACCACGGCGCCGGCCAGCTCGCCGGCCGGGAGCCCGAGGAGGGTCCGTGCGCCTTGCCAGGTCACGTTCAGTTGCAGGCCGTGCTGCAGCCCTTGGTGGGCCATCACGACGGGCTCGTCGTGCAGTCCGCCGACCGCGGACACCAGGGACGCGGGCCGCGGTCCCGTGAAGTCGAGCGTGCCCGACAGGCAGATGACGAGCGTCAGGTGCGTGGACGGCAGCCCGTGGTGCAGCCCCGGCGCGCCGGACCAGCGGTATCCCGAGTACTCCGACACCAGGCCGCGCAGGGCCGGTGCCGCCCGGGTCCACGCGTACTCCGACATGTGCCCAGGCTAGGGCAGCGCAGCGAGCGACCGGCGAGGCGACGTCGCCGCGATCTCCCCGAGCAGGTCGGGGACGGGCGTTCGCCCGCCGAACGGCGTCTTCGGCCTCGGGCGGCCGTTCAGGGGCGAGGTGACACGCGGGTCCAGGGCCGTTCGTCGCGGCGGCGCCCCACCGCGGCGGCGCAGCGCGGACAGAGGCGTTGCACCTGGTCGGCCGCGCCGCCCGACTCGGGCTGGACGTCCGCCCACGAGACGTGGGAGAAGCGCAGCAGTCCGCTGCGGCTGAGGGCCAGCCCGCACAGGGTCTGGTTGGTCCCCTGGAGCCAGGCGTGGACCTCTCCGGAGGGGAGTCGCTGGCCGTCGGGGTCGGTCCAGGTGCCCGAGGCCGCCACCGACGCCTGCTTGGTCTTGGCCATCGGGCCGTCCTCCTCGGGGTTCGGTGGGAGCGGGCGGGAGAGGAACGCGCCGCATCCCTCTCCCGCCGCCGTTCTACGGGCTTACGAGCCGGTGAGCTCTTCCCGGCTGATGCCCTGCTCGGCCATCTTGTCCTCCAGCTCGGCGCCCAACGAGGGCCGAGTGTCGGGCTTTCGCTCGGGCTCCTCGGAGGCGCGGCGGTCCGGGTCGCCGTCCGGACGCATCACGACCTGGTCGGTGTCGTGGGTCTTCGGGCTGTTCTCTTCAGGCATGGTCATGACGGTCCCCCCTCATCGGCCCGCTCCAGGCGACGGGCCGGTCGTGCGAAGTCGTTCGGTCGGGACGCCCGGTCAGCGCGGGGCGTCGGTGTCCTCGTCCCCGCCGGGGGCGAGGGCCGGGTCCACGTTGTCGCCCACCGGGTGCCCTTCGGTACGGCCGTAGCCGGCGCCCCCTTCGGGCTGGCCGCCGCCCGTGGTGCCCGTTCCGCCGATGAGGCCGGCGGTGTCGGCGTCGGCCTCCTCGCGGGAGATGTGGCGCGTCGCGCGGATGCCGGGACGGCGGTTCCGAAAGCGCGGGTCGTCCTCGGCGTGGCTGGCCATCTCCTCGGCGAGCTCCCGGGGATCCTTCTCGTTTCGGTCCATACCGGGCGCCTACCCGCTCGGTCGCGGGATACGCACGTCCGAAAAAGGAAATATGTCCATGAACTTACGAAGGAGGCGGAAAGCGGACGTAGATCAGGCCGGAGCCGCGGCCGCTCCGGCCGCGGGCACGGCCTTGGCCGCCGAACGCTGCGCGAGCCAGGCGCACACCAGCAGCTGAAGCTGGTGGTAGAGCATCAGCGGGAGGACGATCAGGCCGACGTTCTGGCCGCCGAACAGCACCGACGCCATCGGCAACCCGCTGGCCAGGCTCTTCTGGGAGCCGCAGAACAGCACCACGACACGGTCCTCGCGCGGCAGGCCGAGGCGGTGCGCCAGCATCCCGGCGGCGCCCAGGGACGTGACGAGCAGCGCCGTGACGACGAGCAGGAGGACGGCCAGCCGCGACGGCTCGAGCCGCTCCCAGACCCCGGCGACGACCCCCTGACTGAAGGCCGCGTACACCACCAGCAGGATGACACCCCGGTCGAGCAGCCCCAGCCGCCTGCCGTGCGCGCGCACCCGGTCCCCGATCCAGCGTTGCGCGAGCTGGCCCAGCAGGAACGGCACCAGCAGGCGCACGACGACGCCGCCGAACGAGTCCAGCGGCGACCCGCCCGCGCCACCGGTGGCCAGCAGCAGCGCCGTCAGCAGCGGGGTCAGCGCGACGCCCAGCACGTTCGACAGCGAGGCGGCGCAGACGGCCGCCGCCTCGTCCCCTCGGGCGACGCCGGTGAGGGCCACCGACGACTGCACAGTGGAGGGCAGCGCGCACAGGAACACCACGCCCGCGTACAAGCTCGGGTCCAGCGCGGCCGGCACCAGCGGGGCGCACGCCAGCGCCAGCAGCGGGAACAGGCCGAAGGTGAGCACGACGATCGCCAGTTGCGGCCGCCAGCGCCGCAGCCCCGCCACCGCCCGGGCCGTGGGCAGCTTGGCGCCGTACAGGAAGAACACCAGCGTGATCGCGACCGTCACGACGCCGTCCAGGACCGCGGCCGCCTGGCCCCGGGCCGGGACCAGCGCGGCCAGGCCCGCGGTCAGGGCGATCGACACCACGTAGGGGTCGAGCTTGAAGCGGCCCGCCACGGCCGGGCTACACCAGCGAGCCGCGCCCGGCGGCGGGGACGGGCACGCGCGCGGACGGCTCGTGGTGCCTGCTGATGTTGCGTTCCAGCAGCTCGGTGGCCTCCTTGACGCCCGGCGCGTCCCCCGACGGCTCGGGCAGCAGCCCGTTGTCGTCCTTGAGCCGCGTCAGCGCGTCCTCGATGGCGCCGTGCGCGGCGAACAGGCACGGGGTGCTGTAGATCGCGACGTCGACGCCCAGCCCGGCCAGCTCCGGCAGGGACAGGCGCGGCGACTTGCCGCCGGCGATCTGGTTGAACAGCAGCGGCTTGCCGTCGATCGCCGCGCGGATGCGCCGGATCTGCTCGACGCTGCGCACCCCGTCCACCAGGACGACGTCGGCGTCGGTGGCCGCCAGCGCCGCGGCGCGCCGCAGCATCTCCTCCTCGGTGCCGGCGTCGGTGCGCGCCACCACCACCAGGTCGCGGCGGGTGCGCAGCACCAGGTCGAGCTTGGCGAGGTACTCCTCCAGCGGCAGGACGCGCTTGCCGTCGGCGTGCCCGCACCGGCGCGGCCGCTGCTGGTCCTCCAGGATCACCCCGGAGGCGCCGATCCGCTCCAGGTGCTCCACCACGTGGCAGGCGACCTCGGGGTCCACGTAGCCGTCGTCGATGTCGACCAGCAGGTGCTGCCGAGGAAAGGCCAGGCGCAGCCGCTGCACGAACGCCACCATGTCGGGCCAGGCGATGAACCCGATGTCGGGCAGCCCGTAGTAGGAGGCCGCGAAGCCGAACCCCGAGACGAACATGCCGTCGTAGTGCCGGGCCGCCAGGGAGGCGGAGAACATGTCGTACACCCCGATGAGAGGGGTGACGCCCTCGTGCAGGATCTCGCGGCGCAAAGCGTCCCCGTAGTTCACGGCTGCTCCAGAGGTGGTGATCGGTCGGCCCGCACGCGAGGCGCCCGTCCGGACGCCCGCCCGACGCACTTGGGCGATGCGGCCAGTTACTCACGCGCCGCGCGAAGGGAGGGTCAATCGCAGGCCAACCACTTTCAAAATGACTGAGGTCAAGCCGCCTGCGCGCGCCCGCCACGGGAGCCGGGCCCGCCCGACCGCGACCGCCCGCGGCCTGGTGCGCTGGACGCAGCGCCACACTGCGGCCGATCCTGGTGATCAGATGGCGGCCGGCGATCGACCGCCGCCCCCGAAGGGAGGCCCGTGGCCGGCGACGACAGAGTGTGGGATCCGTTCGGCACGCTCGGCATGGCGCTGTGGATAGGCGGAGGGCAGTGGGCCGGCAAGTCGACCGTGGCCCGGCTCCTGGCCCGGCGCCACGGGCTCACCGCCTACCACTACGACTACCACGACGCCCGCGGCCACAACGACCGCCGGATCGCCCGCCGCGTCCGCCTCGGACAGTCCCCTGACGGCCCCGACCCCGACACCGCCTGGGTGGACACCACCCCGCAGGAGATGGCCGCCGAGACGCTGGACGGCTTCCCGGTCCGGTTCGAATGGGCACTGGACGACCTGCGCGCCCTGTCCGGCGGACGCCCCGTCCTCGCCGAAGGATGGGGGCTCCGTCCCGAGCTGGTCGTGCCGGTGGCCGGAACGCCCCGGCGGATGGTCGTCATGGTGCCCACCGACGGGTTCCGCGACCGGCAGACCGCCGCCCTCCCCCGCGCCGCCGCCCTCGGCGACGGGGTCAGCGATCCCGCGAAAGCCCAGCGCAACCGGCTGGAACGGGACCGCCTCGTCGCCGACGACGCCGTCCGCTCCGCCCGGTGGCTGGGCGTCCGCGTGATCGAGGTCGACGGCACCCGCGACGCCGCAGCCGTCGCGGACCTGGTCGCCGACCACTTCCGCGCCTACCTCCCGCCGGCGGAAGACCACGACTTCGGACCGGACCTCAAGAACTGACCTCCACGGGACGTCCAGCGGAAGGAGCCGCGCGCCGGCCGCGCGCATGGCGACGCACGAAGCATGGAGTGCGGACTCGGCGTCCTCGATGACGGCACCCCCGACCCGCGAACAGCGGGCAGCGGCGATGGCGGGACAGGTGTCCTATCGCGTGGGGTTGCGATCGTCAGGACGCACCGCCGGGATGGGGCCGGGTTCTTCGATGGTTCGCGTGATCGCCGCCGTTAGTGCCGTATGTCAAGCTTGCCCCTGCATATGGCGCGAACGGCGGGAGAGGGACTTGTGGAGCTGCGGGACATCGAGATCTTCCTGACCCTGGCCGAGGAGCTGCACTTCGGTCGGACCGCCGAGCGGCTGCACGTCACCACGGCCCGCGTCAGCAAGGTGATCAAGAAGCAGGAACGCGCCATCGGGGCCGAGCTGTTCGCGCGCAACAGCCGCAACGTCCGACTCACCCCGCTGGGCGAACAGCTGCGCGACGATCTTCGCGAGCTGCACCAGGGGCTGACGCAGACCCTGGAACGGGCCCGGATGGCCGCGAGGGGCAAGACAGGCACGCTGCGGATCTCGCTGTTCCCGGCCAACGTCCAGGAGCTCCGCCCGTTCTGGGAGACCTTCCGCAGCCGCCATCCGCAGTGGGACATCCGGCTGCGGATGTCGGCCTACCGGGACCCGTTCACGCAACTGCACCAGGGAGAGGTCGACATCCTGGTCACCTGGTTCCCCGTGGAGGAACCCGGCCTCACCATGGGCCCCTCCATGTTCGCCGAGCCGAGGGTGCTGGCCGTGGCCGAGGGCCACCCGCTCACCCGGTGGTCCTCGGTCTCCCTGGAGGCGGTCAGCGACTTCGAGCACATCACCGTCGAGCCCGTGCCCGACTACTGGTTCGACCACTATGTCCCGGGGGCCACCCCCAAGGGCCGCCTGATCAGCCGGACGGCCGACGTGAGCAACATCGAGGACATCTTCGTGAGCACGGTCCTGGAAGGGACCGTCGCCCTCTTCCCGGCCCACGTGGCCAGGTACTACCCCCGCCCCGACATCGCCTACCTGCCCGTCAGGGACATGGAGTCGCTGCCCTTCGGGCCGGTGTGGCGCCATGACGCGGAGAACGACATGATCCGCGCCTTCGCCCAGGTCGTCCGCGACCTGGGGCCGCTGGCCGGCTGAGACCGTCAACCCTGAGGTCAACGGACCATTGCCACGACCGTCGTTGATCGCGGCGGCCTCCCCGACCGATGCTTGCTCCGTCCGAAGAATCCCTCTTCCGGGGAGCGATTCCCACATGCCTTTCCCTGACCACCCGATATGAACATCGTCTCGTCGACGGTGTTCCTGACCGTCCCCGATCCGCGCGCCTCCTGCCGGTTCTTCACCTCCCATCTGGGCTTCCGCGAGGTCCTGGCCGGCGAGGACTTCGTCGGCCTGGGCCGCGATGACGCGGCCGTGGACCTCGTCCTGGCGCTGTTCGATCCCGAGCTGCGTCCGCCCGGGCAGGGCCTGGCCGACGTGGTCGTGTCGTTCGCGGTCACCGATCTCGCGGCCGAGCACGAGCGGCTGCGGAGCGAGGGGGCGACCATCGTGGCCCCGCTCCGGCGGGCCCCCTGGGGCGAGCTCCACCTCCGGCTGGCCGACCCCAACGGCGTGATCGTCCAGCTCACCGAATGGCTGCCTCCCGCAGGAGCCTGACCCCTTCGAAAGCCCTTTCCACGGCCGCCCGACCGGGCGGCCGAATTCCGCCATGCCTGCAAAGGGAGAATCCCCATGACCATCACCCTCACCGACCGGGAAAAGAGCGTTCTGCGGACCGCCGCCTACGGAGCCGTTTCGCTGATGGCCGCCGCCGACGTCGCCGGTTCGCCGGGCAGGGCCGCCGCCCAGGGCACCCTCAGCCTGACCTCCGCGACCGGGCTGGTCGGGCACGTGCTCGCCGAGAAGACGAAGGACATCCGGCTCGACGGCAGGTCCGTGGCCGAGATCGCCGACCGCGTGCTGCCCGCCCTGGCGGAGGCCATGAGCCTGCTGAAGCGGGCCCCGCAGGAGGCCGACGACTTCCGCCGCACCGTCACCATCGCCGTCGACACCGCCGCCCGCGCCCACGGGGGCGAGCCCGGCCCCGCCGCGGCCGAGATGGCCCGCAAGATCAACGAAGCGCTCGACGCAGGGACGGCCGACCGGGAGCGCCCGGAGCTGCAGAAGATCATCCAGGAGGCCGTCGACGCGGGCCTCACCGGGATGACGCTGCGGGTGAACGACGAGCGGGGCGAGTGGGTCGGTGCCGCCGGGCTGGGCGAGCTGGGCGGGGACGCGCCGCCGCCGGTCGACGGGCATGTCCGGATCGGCAGCAACACCAAGACGTTCACCGCGGTCGTGGTGCTCAAGCTGGTGGCCGAGGGCGCGATCGGACTGGACGCCCCGGTGGCCGACCACCTGCCCGAGTTCGGGCTGGACCGGCGGATCACGGTGCGGATGCTGCTGCAGCACACCAGCGGGATCTTCAACTTCACCGGCGAGTACCACGACGACGGCACGTTCACCCCGGGCATCCCCGCCACCCCCGCGGGCAAGGAGTGGGTGGACAACCGGCTCCACACCTACCGGCCGCAGGAGCTGGTGCGGCTGGCGCTGTCCAAGCCTGCGCGGTTCGAGCCGGGCACCGACTGGAGCTACTCCAACACCAACTACGTGCTGGCCCGGCTGCTGATCGAGAAGGTCACCGGCCGACCGGTGGCCGAGGAGATGCAGCGGCTGGTCCTCGGGCCGCTCGGCCTGTCGGGCACCGTCCAGCCGAGCAGCGCGACCGACGTCCCCGAGCCGCACGCGCACGCCTACTACCGGTACGAGGAGGACGGCCGTTCCCAGACGGTCGACGTCACCCGGCACAACCCGTCCTGGATCTCCAGCGGCGGCGACATGATCTCCACCAGCCGCGATCTGGCCACGTTCATCTCCGCGCTGGCCGGCGGCCGCCTGCTGCCGGCCGACCTGCTGGCCGAGATGTGCACGCCCGAGTCCAAGGCCGGCTACGGCCTGGGCGTCTTCGTGCAGCCGGTGCCGGGCGGCGGCACCGTCATCACCCACAACGGCGGCATGGCGGGCCACGCGGCCCTGATGTACAGCACGCCCGACGGCGGCACGACGATGACCGCGGCGCTGAACTACGTCGACGACGCCGCCATGTCCGCGGGCGCGGCGTTCCAGGAGGCGACGCAGCGCCTGGTCGCCGAGGTGTTCGGCAACGGCCAGGCCGGACCGGCTCACTGACCGGGCCCGCGCATGTCCGGCTACGGCACGACGATCTGCCGGAGTACATGAAGGGCCGGGCACCGCAGGTGGGGCCACCAGCGATAGCGGTGCGGTTGGTCAATGCGTGCCGGCGGTCGCGCTTCGCCGTTCGAGGAGGGCGACGTCGCGCCAGCGCCCGTGGTGGCGGCCGAGGCGTTCGCGGACGCCGATGGTGCGGAAGCCGGCACGGTGGTGCAGGCGAAGTCCGGCGATGTTCTCGGGGAAGATGCCGGTCTGGACGGTCCAGATCTCGTGGGCTTCGGTGTCGGCGATGAAGGTGTCGAGCAGGGCGGCGCCGATGCCGAGGCCACGGGCGTGGGGGCAGACGTGGACGGTGTGTTCGACGACGCCCGCGTAGCAGGAGCGGTCGGAGATCCTGGCGGCGGCGATCCAGCCCAGGACGGCGCTGCCGTCGGCGGCGACATGGCGGTGGCGGGCCAGCTTGGCGCTGTCGAACTCCGCCCACGTGGGCGCGGTGGTCTCGAAGCCGGCGTGGCCGGTGTCCAGGCCCTGCTGGTAGATCGTCAGGACCTGGTCGGCGTCTTCGGGACGCATGGCGCGGATCACGACGCCGTCCATGGAGGTGTGGGGGTGCATCGGCGCTCCTTCCCGCGTGGACCGTATTGAGTCAGGTCGGGTTCGGTTTGGTGGCCTGGACGTTGGCGGCGTGGAGGCCGTCCGTGGCGCCGCCGACAGGAGTGATCGTGATCGCGGTGAACCCGGCTGCGGCCAGCAGATCGCGGTAGGCGTGGGCGGTGAGCGCTCCGGTGGTGCAGCCGGTGGGCTGCTCGGCCGCGATGCGGTCGACGATGACGTCGCTGACGGCCAGTAGGCCGCCGGCGCGCAGGACGCGGAAGGCTTCGCCGAGTGCGCGAGGTTTGTCGGCGGACAGGTTGATGACGCAGTTGGAGATGACGACGTCGACCGCGTGGTCGGCCAGGGGGATGTCCTCGATGTGGCCGTGCAGGAAGTCCACGTTGGTGATCCCGGCCTGGGCGGCGCCCGCCCGGGCGAGGGCGAGCATGTCGGGGCTGGCGTCCAGGCCGTAGACCAGGCCGTCGGGGGCGACGCGGCGGGCGGAGACCAGCACGTCCAGGCCGCCGCCCGAGCCCAGGTCCAGCACCGTCTGGCCGGGGCGCAGGTCGGCGACGGCGGTGGGGTCGCCGCAGCCGAGGCTGGCGCGTACGGCGGTCTCGGGCAGGCCGGCGGTGTCGTCGTAGGCGGCGGCTCCCGAGCATCCGGCGGTGAACGCTTCGGGATCGCGGTCCGTGATCTGCGCGCCGCTCTGAGCGGCGCGGGCCAGCGCGCCGTAGCGGTCGATGATCGTGGTCGGCGAGTGGGTGCGGCGGTCGTTCATCGCCGTGCTCCTTGGCGTGCGCGGGAGGGGCGCCGTGAGGGGGGTCAGCCGGATGCCCCGCAGGAGGGCGGCCGGGGGGCGGGTTTGCCCATGATGAGGTCGGCGGCCGAGGGGAAGCAGGCCACGCAGTTGTCGTTGATCCGGTAGAAGCGCGCGGTGCCGTGCTGCTCGGCCAGGACGAACCGCACCTGGGCCAGCGCTTTCAGGTGGGCCGAGACGGTGGACTGGCCGACGTCGACGAACTCGACGATCTCGCCGACGTTCATCGGCCGGCCCTGGCGGGCCAGCAGCGAGACGATCTGGATGCGGGTGGGGTCGGACAAGGCTTTGAACCACGAGGCGTACTCGGTGGCGGTGGCCCGGTCGAGGGGCTTCTTCTCGTCTTTCATCGTTAATCGACGATAGACGATGAAGGTGCTTCAGGGAAGACGTCCCCGAGTGGGCGTTCAGCGCGACCCGTCATCGCCCCCGGCGCCCGCCTCCGACCAGGTGGCGGACGGCGTACACCCCGGCGCCGACGGCGAGGACCGCGGCCCCGGTCAGCACTGCTGGGAGCGGCAGGGCGAACGCCAGCGCCAGGCACCCGGCCAGGCCCACCGCGGGGACGAGTCGGATCGGACGGCCCTCGGAGGGGGCGAGCGTCCAGGCCGAGGCGTTGGCGACGGCGTAGTAGACCAGCACGCCGAAGGAGGAGAAGCCGATCACTGCGCGCAGGTCGACCGTCGCGGCCAGCACCGCCACCACGGCGCCGACCGTGAGTTCGGCCCGGTGCGGCACCCGGAACCGGGGATGCACGGCGGCCAGGGCGTGCGGCAGATGCCGGTCGCGCGCCATGGCGAGGGTGGTACGCGACACGCCCATGATCAGCGCCAGCAGCGACCCCAGGGCGGCGAGGACGGCACCGCCCCGTACCACCGGCGCCAGGCCCGGCAGCCCGGCGGCGCGGACCACCTCGGCCAGCGGGGCGGCGGTACGCGCCACGCCCTCACTGCCCAGCACCATCAACGCCGCCACCGCGACGGCCGCGTACACCGCCAGGGTGATGGCCAGCGCCAGCGGGATCGCGCGAGGGATGGTGCGGGCGGGATCGCGGACCTCCTCGCCGAGAGTGGCGATGCGGGCGTATCCGGCGAAGGCGAAGAACAACAGCCCCGCCGCCTGCAGCACCCCGCCGACCGTGGCGTCGGCGCCGATGTCCAACCGCGCCGGCCGCGCCTCGCCGGACACCAGGGCGGTGACGACCACAGCGGCCAGCACCGCCACGACCAGCGCGACGATCACTCGGGTGACCAGGACGGACTTGCGCACCCCGGCGTAGTTCACCGCGGTCAGCGCTACCACGGCGGCCACCGCCACGGCGTGCGCGTGATCCGGCCAGGCGTACAGCCCGACGGTCAGGGCCATCGCCGCGCACGAGGCGGTCTTGCCGACCACGAACGCCCATCCGGCCAGATAGCCCCAGAACTCGCCCAAGCGTTCGCGGCCGTACACGTAGGTGCCGCCCGACTGCGGATACCGGGCCGCCAGCCGCGCCGACGAGGTCGCGTTGCAGTAGGCGACCACCGCGGCCAGCGCCAAGCCGAGCAGCAGCCCCGACCCGGCCGCGCGGGCCGCCGGTGCCAGGGCGCTGAAAACGCCGGCGCCGATCATCGACCCCAGGCCGATCACCACCGCGTCGCCGGTCCCCAGACGACGCGCGAGACCGCCATCGGGCGCGGTGACCCCGCTGGAACGTGAACGGGACGGCGACATCGCCTCTCCTATTCCATCAAACCAGTTTGATGTATCGTCGCGAGCATGGGGTCATCGAGTCAAGGCGCGCCGCCGTTCGTGCGCCTGGCCGGTCATCCGCTGCGCTGGCGGCTGCTGACCGAGCTCGCCGCCGGCGACCTGCGGGTCCGCGAACTCACGGCCCTGACCGGCGCGCCGCAGAACCTGGTGTCCTACCATCTGCGGCTGTTGCGCAAAGGCGGCCTGGTCGCCGCCACCCGCAGCAGCTTCGACGGCCGCGACAGCTACTACCGACTCGATCTCGACCGCTGTGCGCAG
>JBNJMT010000001.1:4800000-7811845 GCA_050936435.1 Spirillospora sp. CA-253888 | reverse complement strand
CTGGGCGATGACGTTGCTGACCAGGGCATGTACCTGTGCGAGAACACCAGCACGGTCAACCTCGCCATCCCCTCACCGCCCGGCACCGGGTCCCGCACCCACCGCGTCATCGCCCGCGTGAAGGACAAGCTCCACAACGGCACCTGGTCGACGTACGAGTGGACGTTGGAGGTGCTGGCCGACGGAGGCGGCGGCCTGCCCGCCCTCCCCGCCTCAGCGATCTCCCTCGCCCGCGTAGCCGTGGCGGCAGGCCAGGCGAGCGTGACCAACGCTCACATCACTGACGACCGCGTCAACGCCTCCCTGTTGGCCGGACAGTTCCCCAACGTGGCAGGCGACGCGTTCCGCATGCCCAACCCCCGCCCCGGCGAACCGACCTACCGCACCGACCTGGGCGGGTTCGAGTACCACAACGGCAGCAGCTACCGGTTCCTCGAAGGCAAGCCCGGCCCCGACCAGTTCGCGCGCAAGACCGCCGACGAGACCGTCAACAACTCCAACACCTTGCAGAACGACAACCATCTGGTCGTCGCGCTGGCCGCGAACGCGACCTACGTCGTGGACCTGATGCTGATCTACGAGTCCGCCAGCGCCGTCCCCGACCTCACCATCGGGTTCTCCATCCCAGCGGGCGCCACCTGGAAATGGGTCCCGCGCGGCCTGTCGCCGACCGACGCCGAGCAGTCCACCGGCCAGCAGGCCGGCTACATCCGCATGCCGCTGGCCACCGGCACGACCTCCCGGTCGATCGGTACACAGGCGGGCCAGGAGCTGGTGGTGACGCCGAAGGGGATCATCCGGACCGGCGGCAGCGCAGGGAACCTGCAGCTCATGTGGGCGCAGACCACGCAGACCGCTGAGAACACCGTGATCAAAACCGACTCGCACATGCACGCACGCAGGGTCGCGTGAGGAGTAGCCGATGCCGTTCACTACTGCGACCCGCGACGCCGTCATGGACGGCACCTCGATCGCGGCCCTGTGCACCCACGCCAGCCTGCACACCGCCGACCCCACCACGACCGGCGGCAGCGAGGTCGCGGGTGGCTCGTACGCGCGGGTCGCGATCACCTGGGCCGCAGCGTCCGGCGGCACCAAGACCCTCACGGGATCGGTGACGATCAACGTGCCCAGCGGCACGACCATCACCCACTTCGGCCTGTGGTCGGCGCTGGCTGCCGGGACGTTCCGGGGCGGCGGCACCCTCAGCGCCTCGCAGTCCTACCCGACCGGCGGCACCTACGCCCTCACCATCACCGTCACCTCGACCTAGGAGCATCTGTGGCATTCACTGATCAGGCGGCGCTCGCTGACGTGCCGGAGTTCCGGACGCGCGTGCGGGTAGCGGTGGCGACGGCGGCCGTGCAGATCATGGGCGAGGCCAAGGACGGCAAGAGCGACGCCGAGTTCGGGCGGCGCCAGGCGCTGGCCTACGAGGTGCTGCGGTCGGCGGCGTCGGGACCGCTGCTGGAGGCGTTCGTCTGGGCTGTGGTCGCCAACCCTGCGATCACATCGGGCAGCACGGACTCAGACATCCAGTTCACGATCAACAGCTCCTGGGGCGACCTGGCGGGCGTGAGGACCGGCGACTGATGGCCAAGTCCGGATACTCCGCGATGACGGGCGCAGCCGTGGCGCTGGCCGCCGGGACAGCCAAGTCGGTGCTTGGCGTTCGCGGGAACGCGGCGTTCGGGATCGACCTGAAGAAGTTCACCGTCAGCTTCGACGGGACGAGCGCGTCCGCTACGCCGGTGCTGGTGGAGATCTGCTACGCAACCTTCGCCACCAACGCACCTGGCACCAACAGCACGTCGGTGACCCCGCAGCAAAACTACGGCCGCGCCATCGCCCACGGCGTCACCGCCGCACGGAACTGGACCTCAGAGCCCACCGTCCTCACCGTCGCCCGCGAACTGCTGCTGACGCCGGCGGGCGGGGTGGTCCTGTACGACTGGCCGCTCGGCGACACCCCCGACTCCGCCGCCTCGGAGGGGTACGTCATCCGCTGCACCGCGCCCGCCGCCGTGAACGTCCGCGGCGGCTTGTGGTGGGAACGCTGCTAGATGGTCACCTCGATCGGCGCCGCCGCCGGTGGAGCGAACGCCACCAGCATCGACCTGACCTGGCCGACCGTGCAGGCGGACGACGTGGCGGTCCTGTTCTGGCTGATGAACAACAGCACGACCGCCAGCAATCCCGCGGGCTTCACGCTGCACGAGTCCCTGGACGGCGACTCCGGGTCGATGAGGATGCGGTTCCAGTCCGCCATCCTCACTGGCTCCGAGACCGGCACCCTCACCCTGACCGGCGACACCTCCAACCGCATGTCCGCGGTGATGGCGGTGTACCGGGGCGCGCACCCCACCTCGCCCATCGACACCTGGGCCACCCGAGATGAGGGCGTGGCGGGCATCACGCACGCGTGCCCGCAGGTGGTCACGGGGTTCGCGGACTGTGTGATCGTGACGGCGGCGGGGGAGCGCGCCACCTCCGGCACCACCGGGTGGACAGCGCCGACCGGGTACACCGAGCGGGCCGACTCCGACAGTGCGGCGGTCGGCACCGGCGGCACGATCTGCGCGCTCGCCGACGACGGCCTGGCCACCTCACGGTCTGCAGGGACCGCAGTGACGCCGCCCGCTTGGGCCAGCGCCAGCGGGTTCTCGTCGGCGAACGTGCTGACCTGGACGGTCAGCGTCCGGCCCCTTGAGGTGGGGCGTCCGGCGCGGCTAGTGGCGGCGGTGCCAGCGGCGCTGCAGCGCGCGGCGTCGTGGTAAGGGGGTAGCCGATGGCACGCCTGGGGCGCGGCCAACCGAACCGGCCCGCCGTCATCCGGCCTCTGGCGAGCGGCCCGCCCGGCGGCACCGGCACCATCGACGTCGCCTTCGCGCTGACGGGCACCGGGACCAAGCACGCCACCGGGACCGGCACGCTCGCACTGGACACCGCCCTGTCCGGGACCGGCACCAAGACCGCCAGCGGGTCCGGCACAGTCGATGTCGCCTTCGACCTGTCGAGCACGGGCGAGCAGGACATCCCGTTCAGCCGGCCCGCACGCCCGCGGCTGCGGTGGCAGCTTGTGGCGGGGCCGAGCAGCGGCGGCTACGACACCTCCCTCACCCGAGCCAAGGGCCGCCGCCTGGGGTTCAAGCTCACCGAGGCCGATGAGCTGGCGTTCTCGGTGGACGGCCGCACGCTGGACGCCGGGGCGCTGGAGGAGCTGACCACCGATGTGCACGCCCTGTGGACCGACGTCGGGGGCACGACCCACATCCTGACCCGCTGCCGCGTCGGAGCCACCAGCGACGACTGGGAGTTCGGCGAGCGGCACACCACCAACATCACCGGCTTGGACTACCGCGCCATCCTGGCAACGCGGCGTCTGTACTCCAACTCCCAGCTCGTATGGACCGGCGTCGACCAAGGTGAGATTGCGTGGGGGCTGGTGACCCAGACGCAGATCCGCACGGCCGGTGACCTCGGTATCGCCAAAGGCTGGGTCGGCACCACACCGACCGGCGTGACGCGGGACCGCACCTACGAGGCGGGCGACTCGGTCGGCGAACGGGTGGATGAGCTGGCCGAACTTCTAGGCGGGTTCGACTGGGACATCACCCCCGTGTCGGCGTCCGGCCTGCGCATGGACGTCTGGTACCCCCAACGCGGCGTCGACCGCGGCGTGGTCCTCATCGCTGGCGGCCTGGTCGCCAAGCTTCACCGCGAACCGAACGTCAAGGACTACGCCAACGCCATCCGCCAGACCGGCGCGTCCGGGTTGTCCGCCCAGGAGCTAGAAGCCCCGGACCTTGCTGGCCGTCCAGAGGGACGCTGGGACGCCGTCTACGGCGACGACGGCCTCACGACGCAAGCGGCGCTGAATGATCGCGCGGCATGGCAACTGGAAGCCGCGCAGGTGCCGCCGGTCACCTACACCCTGACGCTCCGGGCAGGCGCGTGGCAGGGGCCCGAGCACATCTGGCTCGGCGACACGGTGCGCCTCATCGTCCAGTCCGGGCGGCTGAACGTCGACACGACGCTGAGGGTGTTCGAGATCGACATCACCCTCGGCGAGTCCGGCGAGGAGACCGTCGACATCACCATCGGCGGGCCCAAGCCCGACTACCGGCGCAGGCCGACCGCGTTCGAGCGGCGGCTCCGCAACCTGGAACGACGCTAGAAGGGGGAACGGATGTCGATCATTCAGCCGGTGCATCTGCGGTACGGCTACAAGGCAGGGGATCAGCCGCAGCCCATCCCGGTGGTGAACCGGCACGTCGGCGGCGAGGGTCGACAGGTCTGGTTCTCCGAAGATCTGGAGGATCCGGCTGGTCATCACGCCAACGGCGGCGGCGTCTCCCTGATCAACGGGCCGGGGGACGCGCGGGGCTATGACGTGTGGGGCACGGTGTCGCTGTGGGTGCGGGACCTGTGGGCTCCCGACGCCGAGCACCGCACCGAGTGCCAGATGTGGATGTCGCTGTGTTCGGTCAACGCTGACGGCGGCTCCGGGCCGACCGTGCGCACGTTCCCGGCGCAGGAGTGGTACGCGCCGATCCAGCACGACGACCTGGTCTGGGACTCCAGCGGTGACGTGGTGACCGACGCGGCCGGGCACTCGCCCTCCACCAAGCACGTCGTGTTCCCGGTGCAGCCGCTGCACGTCCCCAGCAACCGCCGCCTGCGGGTGCACATCTGCCAGTTCCACGACAACCCCAACGTCCCCGGCTACGACCTGCCCTACCCCGGCCACATCCTGCGCGCCTGGGCCGACCTGCTGGCCGTGCCTCGGTGAAGGGAACCCCTTGGCCGGAGTTGCTGGCCGGAGGTTTCGCCACGGCCCTGGTCGCCACTTTGGCGTGGGCGGTCCGGGCGATCCTCACCGGCGGCATCGTCGCGCGGTCAGTGCTGCAGGACGAGAAGGAGCGGGCCGACAAATGGGAGGCCGCATGGCGGGAGGAGCGAGCCAGGGTCGACGCGCTGGAGGGTCGGCTCACCGCGATAGCCGAAGGCACGGAACTGAACACCCAGCTGCTGTCGTCGCTGATGGATCGGGCGAGCCGGCGATGAAGTGGCCTTGGAAGCGGTGCCGTGACCAGCCTGAGCATGAGCGCGCGGACAAGGCGTTGGAGCAGTCGGCGGAGCGGTTGCGGGAGACGCGCCAGCGGGATGAGGCGGCGCATCGGCTGGCGGAGCGGATCAGGGCGATGCGTGCCCGGAACCATCTGGCCGAGGCGATCGAGCGAGCTTTGAGGGAGGGCCGGTGATCCAGATGATAGGGACGGTCGGCCTGGTGGTGGGGGCGGTGGCGGCGACGTTGTTCTGCGCGCTGTACCACTTGTCGGCGCGGTGGTGGCGGTCGGAGGAGGGCTGGCACCTGATGTCGTTCACCGGCGCGATGGCGTTGGTGTTCAACTTCGTGGCGATCCGGACGCTGGCAGTGCCGCCCAGGCCGGTGTCGCTGGGGCTGGGGATCACGCGGGCGGTGATCTACTGCACGGTCGCGGCGCTGCTGCTGTGGCGGCTGTGGCTGCTGTACCGGGTGCAGATCCGGCCGGGCATGAAGCGCGAGAGGAGCAGGCAGTGACCGACCCTGACCTGGACGTCGTTGAGATTGAGGTGTCCCCGGTGCCGGAGCCGGAGGAGCCGGAGGCGGGCGTGATCGACGAGGACGACTACACCGAGGGGCGCGGATGACGGACGCGCCCTACGACAGCACGGCCGACACGCTCAAGCACGCCTTGCGTGTCGGTGAGCTGATGGCGCAGATGATCCGGGAGTTGGTCGACCGGTCGCTGAGCCACGACCGCAGCAAGACCGAGGACCCCGAGCTCGCCGTCTTCAACGAGTTCACGCCGAAGCTGCGGGACTCCACCTACGGGTCGGAGGAGTACAAGGGCTACCTCGCCGAGATGCGGGTCGGCTTGGACCACCACTACGCCGCGAACCGCCACCACCCCGAGCACTTCGAGGACGGCGTCTCCGGCATGACGCTGGTGGATCTGATCGAGATGCTGGCGGACTGGCGTGCCGCGACCGAGCGCCACGCTGACGGCAGCCTGGTCCGCAGCCTGGCGATCCAGAAGGAGCGGTTCGGGATCTCCGACCAGCTTGAGGCGATCTTGTGGAACACCGCCCGCCACTTCGGATGGCTAGACGGCCAGCGGTGCGGCGCGACCCACACCGCACCCGACGGCACCGACATGGTCTGCAACGTCTTCGTGGATCAGCCCGGCGGAACGCACAAGGGCAACCACGCCGACGGTCTCTACGAGGCTTACGACTGGGAGGCGTGAGACGTGAAGTTGGAGAAGAGGTCGTCGTTTGGGTGGCCTGCAACCGCCGCCGGGTATGCGCCGTGCCTGAACGGGATCGTCTGTCACTACGACGGCTCGCGGCAGAACCTCGCGGCCAAGGACCACTCGGCGTGCCAGCTCTACTGGCGCAACACCCGCCGCTTCCACATGTCGTCGGCTCGGGGCTGGGCCGACATCGGCTACAGCTTTGCGGTGTGCCCGCACGGCGTGGTGATGGAGGGCCGGGGCTGGCAGCGCGCACAGGCCGCTCAGCCCGGGGGCAACACGACGTGGACGTCCGTAACGTTCTGCTCCGGCGACGGCGAGGAACCCACGACCGCGCAGCTCAACGCCTTCAAGGAACTCCGCGCGTGGCTCCGCTCGAAGGGCCTCGGCTCCGCGATCAAGGGCCACCGCGACTTCATCAGCACGTCGTGCCCCGGTGGGGTGCTGTACCAGATGGTCAAGAGCGGGGCGCTCCTCGGCGCCCCCGAGCAGGAGGACGACATGGCTCTGTCCGGCGACGACGTCAAGAAGGTGTGGACCACCGACGGGATCATTGAGTCCCCGCCCGACAACGCGGCGGCGGGCAACAAGTACTGGACGCCCGGCTCCTACCTGGTGTGGGGGTACCGGCAGGGCCTGGCCACCCAGAACAAGGTCACCGAACTGGAGACCAAGATGACCGAGCTGGCCGACAAGCTCAGCGCAGAGATGGCCGAGATCAAGGCGCTGCTCCAGCCCAAGGAGTCCTGACCGTTGCGCGTGCATGAGTGATGGACTTCCCGACTGCTTGGGGGATCGCTCGCGCGGTACCGGTCTCTGATCACGATCCGCGATGCAGCTACGCCCAGACGACTGGCGGCCTGCTGTGTGACTGCCACGTGCTCACGCAGCATCCGCAGTACCTCGCCGACTACGCCGATGAGGAGTAGCCGCCCAGGTTACCGACGTCGGTAACCTCGCCGACCTGCCTTTTCCGGCGGTCGCCGAAGAACCCCACGACCATCTACGCCCCGGCTGTGTCCGGGGCTTTCGCATGCCTGGAGTCCCATGACGATCTCTCGCTGGCGTGCTGCGACCGCCGCGCTCCTGCTCACCACGTCCTGCGGGGCCGTGGCCGCCAGCGCTCCGATCGCGTCCGCCACGACGTGCCCCACCCCGACCGTCACCGTCACCAGCGAGGCGCAGCTCGCCACGGCGCTCGCCACCGCGCACCCGGGCGACTCCATCTGGCTCGCCGACGGCACCTACGACGGCAACAACCAGCCGGGCAGCGCATGGCGCGCGACCACACCGGGCACCGAGGCCGCACCGATCTGGCTGTGCGGCGGGCCCGGAGCCGAGCTGACCAACGACGGCTACCAGGGGTCGTACGCCCTCCACCTCGACGGCGCCTCCTACTGGAGGGTCTCCGGGTTCACGGTCAGGTGGGCGCAGAAGGGCGTCGTGGTGGACGCCTCGCACCACGTCGAGATCACCGGCCTCACCGTCCACGACCTCGGCGACGAAGGCATCCACCTGCGCCAGCACACGACGGACTCGCTGGTCAGCGGCAACACGATCCACAGCACCGGGCACAGGCGCGACAAGTTCGGCGAGGGCGTCTACATCGGGTCGGCACAGGCCAACTGGAACGCCCTGACCGGCGGCCAGCCGGACCGCTCCGACCGCAACACCGTGATCGGCAACACGATCTTCGGGACCACCGCCGAGCCCATCGACATCAAGGAAGGCACCACCGTCGGCACCGTCTCGGGCAACCAGCTCGACGCCGGATCGCTCACCGAGGACGGCGGCGATAGCTGTGTCGACGTCAAGGGCAACGACTGGGTGATCTCGGGGAACACCTGCACGAACTCGGCGGGCGACGGCTACCAGACCCACCGCAACAAATTGATCAAGTTGGGCTTGGGTGACTGGGGCTTCCGGGCCGAGTTCACCGGCAACACCGCCACCCTCGCGGCCGGAGCCCGCAACGGGTTCTGGATCCACGACCACCAGTACGTCCAGGCGGTCGTGCGCTGCAACAACTCTGTGACCGGCGGCATCGGGTTCGCCAACGTCACCTGCACACCGTGACCAAGGAGGTCGCTATGTCCGCACCTGTCGAAAGCAAGGTGACCGCTGCCAGCGTGGGTGCGCTGGTCGGTGGGTTCCTGGTCGGGTGGATCGTGCTGGAGGTGCCCGCGCTCGCGGGGCTGGCCGACCCGCTGCAGGCCGCCATCGCCGCGGCCGTCACCTCGGGCGTGACGTTCGCGCTGGGGTGGCTGGCCAAGCACACGCCCCGCCCGCCGGAGCCGCCGCTCACGTAACCTGGGACAGCCGCGCACACCTGGGGGGTGGGGCGCGGCCACCGGCAGGGTGCGCACGCCGGTCGCCTTCGTGGCCAAGGTCTCTCGGGGCCCGCACAGCGGCAGGACGCGCACGCCGCACGCCCTCACGGGCCAAGGGACTCACGGGTTCCCGCGCATGAACGCCCCGCTCTCCTTCGGGAGGGCGGGGCGTTTCGTCATGTCCAGGCGTACGATCAGCAGTACGGCAGGGCGCGCACGCCGTTCACCGGCTCCGGCTGGTCAAGGTCCTTCGGGTTCCCGCGTACAGAACCGCCGCTCTCTCCCGATCAAGAGCCCCAGGGCTCAGGGAGAGAGCGGCGGTTTCGTCGTGCCCGCAGGTCAGGAGAACTCCCGGATCTTCGCGCGGACCTTCGCCAGCCCCATCGATCCCTGGTCGGTCACCGGCATGTTCCACTCCACCAACGACCCGTCCGGATTCGCATACCCCAGCCACCCGCCCCGAGCCGGGATGTCGAAGGTCTCCACCGCAAGCTCCGCACGCCGCGGCTGAATGGGGGAGTCACCGCCGAGCTGGTTCACCGCACCCACCCACGGCGCGTTCCCACCCGAGTCGGCGTTGGTGATGGTCTGCCCGTTGCCCTTCCACTGCAGCCCGCCGTTCCCCGCGCCGGCCAGGACCGCGTCGGCCTGGTCGACCGCCTCGACGCGCAGGGAGATCGCGGCGAACCATCCGTTCTCGGGGCCGTCGACTCCCTTGTAGGGGCCGCGGTGGTAGAGGACTCCGGTGGGGGTGATGCGGAGTTTGTGGCCGCCGGTGCCGGTGACTTCGGCGGGCTTGCCCCACGGGACCTGCTTGTTCTGGGGCGTGGTCGTGCTGGGCTTGGCGCTGGGTGTGTCGGGTTGGGTGGCGGCGTTGTTGCTGTCGCCGCAGCTTGTGAGGAGGAGGGTGGCCGCCGCAGCGGTGATCACGATGCGTCGCATGGCGGGCACGGTACGCGCGAAGTCGATGGCTGTCCCGGCATGGCAGGAACCGGACGGCCGGTAAACCGAAGACGGGCCAAGACCGACAGACACCGCACCTGCGGCCCGTCCACCTCGTAGCCTGGAACGGTGACCGTTCGCGCCTGGGGGGTGGGGGCGGTCATGAGAAACGCCCCGCGCCCGACGGTCTCAAGCCGCCAGGTCGGGGCGTTTCTCGTTGCCCGCAGGTCAGGCGACCTGGGCGCGGGCGCTCTCCTGGAGGAGTTCGTTGGTCATCGCGACGATCTTCGGCGTGAACTTGCCCTTCCCGCACACCACCCCGGTTGCCTTCTCGTTGGGCGCCAGCGTGGTGGTGTCGATCTGGTCCTCGTAGGAGCCGAGCGCGTCGGCGGCCTCGTGCTTCTCGCCGGCGGTGTCGACCAGCGAGAAGTACATGGGGTTGACCGCGAGGTTCTTGCCCTTGCGCTGGTTGGTGACGACGACCTTCACGCACGAGAGCTTCTCGCCGGAGTGCAGCACGGACGGTTTGAACGGCGTGCGCTTGGCGGCGAGCTTGACCGTGACGGGCTTGGCGGCCTTGCCCTTGGCGGCGGAGGTCTTGTTGCCCTTGTCGGCGCCCTGCACGGCGGTGGGTTCGGTGCCGGTCTCGCATGCGGCGGCGAGGGGGAGGGTGAGGGCCGCGATGGCGGCGAGGATCATGGGGCGCTTGATCACGAAGTGCTCCCGGCGTTAGGGGGTGGGATGAGTGAGACGCGGGTCACTTGGGATCGGTTCACTCAAAGTTCACTAGTGATCATGGAGCGTCACCCGTCGCAGGGTGCGGGCACAATACACGCCGTCCGTGCGGAGTGTCCGGGGATGGCGCGATGTGGACGGCCAGCCGGTGGAGCGAGTGCCCTGGGCTGGGTTCGAACCAGCATCTGCTCACTCAAGGGCTCACGCCCCAGGCCCGAGTCAACGGGCGCGTTCCGGGCCGATGCCCGCGCCTCTACCAGTTGGGCTACCAGGACAAGTTCCAGCGTACGCCGGGGAGGGACGGGCGCGCCGAGCCTCGCGTGACCGTGGACCGGCGCGCCCTGACCTGACCTCCTACACGAGATCCCTCGCAGGCTACGGCTACTGGCGGGTACTCGTCTACATACGTCTACCTACGAAGGTATTCGTAGATCGACAGCTAAGATCGTTTCGGTCCGTCTACCGTCGCGCTGTGACCGTGGACCATGACTCAGACACCCCTGTCTACGTGCAGATCGCACGACAGATCAAAGCGCGCATCGACGCAGGCCAGATCGCCCCTCGCCGCAAGATCCCCTCGGAATCCGCGATCGTCCAAGAGTTCGGCGTCGCCCGCGTGACTGCCCGCAACGCGGTCAAGTACATGCGCGAACGGGGCTGGGTGTACACCGTTGCCCAGCGAGGCAGCTTCGTCGCCGACCCGCAGCCCGACAGCGAACCGGCCGCCGACCAGTAGCCGACGAGCGGGGCGGGGTCACTCGATGTTCTGTTCGCCGACGTGGCGACCAGCGGCGTCACGGCCCACGAGGCGGACATCGCTCCACATCAGGTTGTTGCGCAGGTTGATCGCCGCGACCCACGCCTGATGCCGGTCGGTAAACCAGTGATCCCCGCCCGGGGACAGCGACTCGTGGGGTTCGCCGGGCTGCCTCGGCACCCACGTGTCCCCGTCCTTGCTGGTCTGGACCTGGAACGCGGTTGCGCCCTCGATGCGGATGCCGTCCATCATCGCGGGGCCTCGCCCTCGATGAGGAAGGACAGCTCGTTCACCGCTCGCAGCGCGGACAGGTGCCGGATCAACTCGGTCACGTCCGTGGCCAGCCGCTGAGCGGTGCCCAGCGAGAGCGCGTTGGCCGGGTCGAGGTCGGCGGCCTTCGCCTTGATGCCGCGGATCGTGGCCTCGGCCTGCCGGGTGTGCTCGTCGCGGATGAGCTGGTAGGCGCGGACAGCGAGCGGGTCGGGCGCGGTCATGGCGACTCCTTGGGGGATGCA
Source organism: Spirillospora sp. CA-253888 (assembly GCA_050936435.1). Lineage (GTDB taxonomy): Bacteria > Actinomycetota > Actinomycetes > Streptosporangiales > Streptosporangiaceae > Spirillospora. The sequence goes on along the minus strand of JBNJMT010000001.1, from coordinate 7,800,267 downwards.
TTGAGGGTAGGGCGGGGCGGGTGTGTGGTGGCTCAGTGTTCGATGACGCGGAACGCGGTCTGGTCGACCTGCTCCACGTGGGCGGTGACGGTGGTGGTGTGGGGGTTGTCGAGCCATCCGGATTCGTTGAGTGCGGTGGTGGCGGCGTCGCGGGTGGGGTGGAGGGTCGGGCGCTGGTGGGCGGCGCCGGGGACGGTGAGCCAGTGGCCGTCGGTGCTGAGGGTGCCGTAGGTCCAGCCGGTCCGGTTCTGCATGGCGATCGTTTCCTCCAGGTCAGGCGGCGAGCATGGTGGCGGCGGCGCGGTGGTCAGGCGTCCAGGTCGGCGAGCATCTCGGTGATGGCCTGCTCGACCGCTCCCTCGTGGCTGACCTCGCGGTAGTCCAGCAGGCCGCTGCCGGCGGCCGGCCAGATCCAGATGGTGTAGCCGCCGGAGTGGTTGGCCTCGGTCTCGATGCGGCGGCCGCCGTCGATGCGGGTGACGGTGCTGGTCACGGTGGGCTCCTTCAGGTGGGTCAGGCGGCGAGGGTGAGGGCGGGGCGTCCGCTGGTGAGGTGGTCCATGGCGTCGGCGGCCACCGTGAATCGGCGGGGGCGTCAGCGCTCTACGCGCTCAAAGGGGGCGTCGGGGTGGGGGTACAGCGGGGTCTGGTGGGGGTTCCATCCGCCGAGGTGTGCCACGTCGCTGCGGACGATGAAGGCGGAGGCGCAGTCCTCGGGGTTCTGGCCGACCGTGTATTCGTAGCTGCCGGGCATGTACTGGTGGCGGGCGATGACGTGGGCGGCGTCTTCGTGGGACAGCCACCATGCGCGGGCGGCGGTGCGGGTGGGTTCGCGGCGCAGGACGCCGTCGTCCATGTCGCACACCAGCCAGTCGACTCTGGTCATCGTGGTCACCGCTCCTGGTGCGGGTGGGCTGGGGTGGCGACCCAGTCGCGCTGGTGGTGGGTTCGGCAGGTGCGGTAGTTGGTCCAGTGGTGGGCCGTCCAGGTGACGTTGATGAGTCCGGCGCGCTCCAGGACGCGGATGGTTGCGGCGCTGACGCCGTCGTAGGCGTACAGGTGGCCCTCCTGGCGGACCCTGTGGAGCGCTGCGGCCTGCGTAGGCGTCAGCTTCTCGCTGGCCATGGCCGTCAACACGCCTCCTTGATCGGTGGGGTTGGGCTGCTGTTCGTGGGCGTCTGGCGTCCTGCCCCGGGTCGGTGCGAGACCGGCCCGAGACAGGAGGTCAGCGGTTCCAGCCGGACCGGCCGAGCACCCGCGCCTTGGGCTTGTCCATCGCGCCGCGCGCCAGGAACTCGGCGATGTCCCGCGCGTCCTGCTCGGCGTCCTTGGTCTCCAGCAGACCGGCCTGGCGCAGCGCGGCGAGGACGGCGTCCTTCATCAAGCGCGGGTGGGCGCTGCTGTTCTCGGCGTCGGTGAGGCGGAACAGCATCACGACGTCGCCGATCTGGGCGCCGGTGGCGGTGGTGACGTCCTCGTTCATGCGGTCTCCCTGGCTGGTGGCGGTGCTCGTCTTCGTCATGCCTCGACTGTACAACGAGTCGTCTTGTACAAGCAAGCGCTAATCGGAATCAGCTACGATGTACGCATGGAAGCGATCCCCGACACCATGGCCATCAGCGACGCACGCGCCAACCTCACCGACGTCGTCAACGCCGTCCACCTCCAAGACCGGACCGTCCTCCTCCACCGCAGGAACAAGCCCCAAGCACTCCTCGTCCCGCCCGACCTGCGGGAACTCATCGAGGCACTAGGCGGACTCGACCAGGTGCGCAGCGTCCTGCGCGAAGCCCGAGGGGCGAGCGGGACATGACCACGGTGCAGCTCGTCGGCGGCCCGCTCGACGGCGAGGAACACGACCTCGACCCCAGCGAAGACGGCGCGTACATGGTCGTCCCCGGGGCAGAGCAGCGCGCCGTCTACGAACCCGACCCTGCTGGCGATCCGGCCCGGTGGCTGTTCCGCGGGTGGGTGCCCTGACGGAGGGGCGGTAGATGTTCATGCGGGCGCTGTGCCGCGCGGTAGTTCCTGCCGCCTCTGGACGCCGCTGAGACGGCGGAGTTACGGTGGCGGCCAGACAGCCTTGGCATCCGGACCGACCCGCTTCTTCCCGGGGCGTGACGTTCCGGTCCCGACCGCGGTGGCTCACCGCCGCGCGAGGGAGGCGCGACAGCCCGTCCCCGATGACTCGGGGGCGGGCCGTTGTGGTTCTAGGGCCGGGGTTATCCACACCCTGCGCACACCCCACCCGCACAGCTCGCGCGCTGCTTACGGTCGCGGCATGGACATCGACATCCTCACTGCCCTAGCCACCCTCGCCCAGACCGGCATCGCGTTAGCCGGCGTCGCGCTCGCCTGGCGCCAGCAGAGATGACAACGGCCCGCCTCCCGATGGGGGCGGGCCAGGACTTCGCGCGTTCCGCTTGCCGCCGGCAGGAGCGCGGCCTACCGTGCTTGTTGTCCCCGCCTACGCGGGGATGGCTCAACCTTCACGTGTCTGGTCGTGTCGACGAGATGCTGCTCCCCGCACACGCGGGGATGAGGGCCCCGACCTGCTTGACTCAGGTCGGGGCCCTTCTGCGTGCTCACCCCTGGGTGCGGTCGTGCTTGGCGACGATGTCTCCCCACTCGGTGTCGGCCTCCTCGATGGCCCGCGTGATGACGCCCCGGGTGCGCGACCAGGCGTCGTGCTCGTCCTTGGAGTCGGTGAGCTGGACCTCCGCGACGAACTCGTCGTCGACCAGGCGGATGTTGTCGGGCCGCAGCAGGTCGTTGATCAGCGCCCGGTAGTCGGCTGCGATGGCGTCCAGGTTGTAGGCGTCCTGCGGCTCCACCTCGGACAGCGCGTCCTCCGGGGTGGTCTGGCCAAGGGTGTAGTCGGACCAGGTGCCGCAATGGATCGTCTTGATGGCCATGTCAGTTCTCCTCGCTGGTGGCGGTCTCGACCTGGACGCTGGGGATCATGTTGGTGGGGACGGGGGCGCCGTTCTCGTCGACGACGCGCCAGCCGGGGTGGCCGTTGTTGGGGAACGGGATGCCGAGCGCGCCGTGCTCGGCGGCCAGGCGGCGGAGGCGTTCGGCCTGGCTCGCGCTGCCCGTGCGCAGGACCACGATGCTGGGGTCTTCGGGGATGAGGCGGGCGGCGGGGCGGCGGTCGTAGTGCATGATGACGATCTCGTCGCCGGCCTTGGCGCTGTCGAGGGTGTCGGCCCAGTTCTTGCGGACCTCGGAGGACTTCATGTGTCGGGTTGCCATGACCCAAGAGTCGTACAAGTTGTACAACAATTCAAGGGTCAGAACGGAACCGGTCTAGATCACGCCGTCAGCAGGGCGCTGACCAGGTGCACCGTCGACTGCCCAAGCGTGCGCCGATGCGCTGGCGGCTGCGGTCCGGCCGACGCCTACAGCCCGGCGCGGTGCATGGGGTTCTTGGCCCACCGGTCGACGTCGCGGATGTAGCGCAGCACTGCCGTGGACCCGTCGGTCCACCGGCCATGCCGCGTGATCGCCACCAGATCCGCACCGCCGAGGTAAGCGCCGGTCGCGCCACCCGCCCGCAGACTGTGGCCACGGATCGTCGCAGGGTCCAGGCCGGCTCGCTCTGCGGCTCGCGTAACCACTCGGCTGATGCTCTGCCCACTGAGCCGCCCACGGACGTTCCCGTGCTGGTCGATCTGGCGGATCAAAGGACCGGTCGTGATCTGGTACTCGGCCAGGATCTGGAGCCACGCGCGCACGAGGCGGACCGGGCAGGTCTCGGGGTCGGAACCATAGGGGATGGCGACCGAGGACCCATCGGAGAGGTGGTCGGTCTTGGACATGCGGACCATCACTTCAAGGCCATGGGTGGCCTCGGTGACGTCGGAAATGTTGAGGGCTTCCAGTTCGCTGCGGCGGGCCATCATCGCCCAGCCCAGGACCAGCACGACGCGGTCGCGGGCGACTGTCGCCGGCGGCCGCCACTCGCGTCGGCGCGGATCGTCGGTGGGCGACTGGCAGGCGGCGACCATGGCGCGGAGCTGTTCGATCTGCACGGCCTCGGCCCGGCGTTCGTTGGCCTGCCCCGCTGCGGCACGCTCGGCGCGGTAGGACTTGATGACGGCGCGGGCGGCGAGGGCGTCGGGTTGCGCGTGGCCGTTGAGGCGGTGGATGACGCGGACCACCGAGATCGAGCGGCTGATCGTGGCCGGGGCGCGTCCTTGGTCGGCGCGGGCGGAGGCGTACTCGGCGAGCGTCTCGTCGGTGGCGGGGAGCGCGGTGCGGCCCGTCGCGGTGCACCAGGCGGAGAAGTGCGCCCAGTCCTTGGTGTAGGCGCGGCGGGTGCTTTCGGGGACGGAGGCGGAGATCCGGTCGGCGACGCGGCTGGAGACGGTGTCATTGAGATCGGGTTCGGCCGGCTGCGGGAGGGCGGCCTCCGCAGAAGTAGTTGCCACGACAATCAGATTACGCTTCGCCGATGACATACCGCTCGGTCTCCTTCGTCCCGCTAAGACAAGATTATCGGTCGTTGATCAAGGTGATGTGAGGAACGCTCACGTTCGGGGGTGTAAGTGGTGAACGCGGGTTTGGTCATGACGTGAGTAGCGTCACCGGACCATGAGAAATGCTCGCGTTCTGCGCGTCATGAGCGACCACCTATTGACTCGTGACAGCGACCGGTGAGAGCGAGTCAGCAGTCACCTCGACTTCACTCATGACGCCGCCTCCGCGCCGGTCGGTTGCACGAGCAACGAGTCGAGCGCGGCCTTGGCGACGGCCTCGCCCCAGCCAGTGAGGTCGACGTACCGGGTCGGCCTCCTCCCCGAGGCCACCACCGGGCGGACCGACAGCAGGCCCTCGGCGACGAGCCGGTCCAGCATCGGGTACACCGTGCCCTGCGGCAGACCGGTCTCCCGGACGAGCGCGTACCCGTACCAGGCGCGGTCCGGCTCAGCGAGCATCCTCGCCAGCACCCGCAGCGCTTCGAGCGTGAGACGGGGCGGGGCCGGGGGCGGAACGATCGTCACGGTCACAGGCTCACTCACCGCGCGCCTCCGCAGCCTGCCGCACGATCTGCTCGACCCACTCCCTCGGCAGCAGGCCCTTGTCGATCGCGGCGAGCTTGGCGAACTGCTTGGCCAACTCCACCTGGCGGTCGGCCCTGAGATCCGCGTAGCGGGCGTTCTCCCGCTCGTTGGTGGCGGCGGCCTTGCGCAGCAGGTCGGCGGCTTCTTCCAGGTACCGACTCATCGCGTGGTCTCCTCGCTGGTCGCCTGGGGGTGGGGCATGGCGCGGCACCGCTCGGCGTGGTCCTGGCTCCAGGCGCGGGCTCGTCCCTCGACGTAGCCGCGCCTGTCCTCGCGCGGCGGCCAGGCGAAGCCGGAGATCTTCTCCTCCTCCTGGCAGCCGGAGCAGGTGGCGGTGGCATCGGGCTCGGCTGGTGGGGCGTCCACGACGATGTCGACGAACCCGCCGCCGACGGTGAGGTAGCGGGCGATGACACCGGTCGGCCACGCGCCGGTGTCCAGGTAGGTGCTGCTCATGACGGGTTCTCCTTGTCGGTCCGGTGGTCGCAGGCCGGGGGTAGGCCCTGCTCGATCGCGGCGATGCTGATGAACGCGGTGGCGATCTCCTGCCGCTTCTCCGCCAGGATCAGCGGGTCGCCGTCCTCGCCACCGAGGACTTCCTCATAGACGGCCAGCGCCCGGCGCAGCAGCCACGCCGCATCCGCCAGGCAGTTGCTCCGCGCGGCATCGCGGCGCTCAGTCGTCATCGGCCGGCCTCTCGTCCGCGGCGACGTAGGGGAGGTAGGCCCGCCACGCCGCGAACTCTTCGGTGAGCAGTGTGTGGTAGTCGGACGGCAGGATGTCGTCGGGCGCGGCTTGGCGGTTGTCTCGTGCCTGCTCCCACGCCTCACGCGCAGCACGCGCCTCCGGCGACTCCTGCCCGCTCACCGCTGCGCCTCCGCCCGGCAAGAGTCGGCGTGGACCTGGGCACCGGCGGCCGCGACGTTGAGGCAGCGCGGCCACCGGATCAGACCCGGCGTCCACGGCGCGTCGGTGCCGCTCGCGCCGCAGCCGGAGCAACGCCAGGCGCGGCCGATCAAGGTCTCCACGATCTCGTTGCGGTCGAGGTCGAGGTAGGCGTGCCGCAGGATGTGCGGCACCACCTCGACCATTGCGCCCCCACGGGTCGCGAAGCGCGGAAGCGGCTGGGTGTCCATCACTGCGCCGCCCATCAGTCGCGGGACGGGGTGGTCTGCAGGAGCTCGGCGGCTTCCTGGAGTTGGTCGGCGGCGTCGGCGAGGACCTTGGTGGCTTCCTCGATCTTGGTCGTGCAGTCGTCGGTGGCGCCGGGGAGTTGGATCTCGGTGAGGATGCTGCGGATCTGGCCGGTGGTCAGGCTGAGGACCAGCAGCGCCAGCGCGCGTTCGCCGGGGCGCAGGTTGTAGGTCTGGGCCCAGATCTCGGGGAGGTGGTCGGGGGTGGCGTCGGCGAGGGGGCCGAGGTGGATGAGGAGGGCGTGGAGGTCGGGGGCGTGGTCGCGGAGGGTGTCGGCGTCTTGCAGGACGGCGGTGATGTCGGCGTTGTCGTAGTTGATCACGGGTTCTCCTTGGGCAGTCGGGTCAGAGCGGCGTCAAGCTCGGAGGGGCCGATGAGGACGGGGCGTGCGGAGTTGTCAGCGGGCGGCGGGCCGACGATGCCGGCGGTCTCCAGGTCGGCGAGGAGTTCGGCGGCTCGGCCGTGGCGGCAGCGCAGGTGGCGGCTCAGCATCGACGCGGACGCCGACTGCTGACCGACGACCAGGCGCGCGGCTTCGACGAGCTGGGGGTCGACCTGCGTGGCGGGGACGGGCGGCGGAGCCGGGTCGTGCGGCGCGGGCGCGGGGGCGGCGGTGGCCTTGCAGGCGGCGACGATCGCCTCGATCTCCTCATCGGTGATCAGCGCCCCCTGGAAGCGGCGGGCCACCGCCACTCCCATCGGCAGGTACAGCCCATCGCCGTTGCCCAGCAGCTTCTCGGCGCCGGGCTTGTCGAGGATGACCTTGGAGTCGACGCCCGACGAGGTCGCGAACGCCAACCTTGACGGCATGTTCGCCTTGATCAACCCGGTCACCACATCCACGGACGGGCGCTGCGTCGCGACGACGAGGTGGATGCCGGCGGCGCGGGCGAGCTGGGTGGCGCGCACCACGTAGGTCTCGACGTCGTCCTTGGCGACGATGATGAGGTCGGCCAGCTCATCGATGACGACCAGCAGGTACGGCATCGGCGCGGCGGGGGACCCGTCGAGATCACGCGCCCGACCGGCCTTGGCCTTGGCGTTGAAACCGTCGATGTTCTTGCACCCGTTGGCCGCGAGGAGCTTGTAGCGGCGGTCCATCTCCCCGCCTTCGTCGGCCACCCAGCGCAGGGCGTCGACGGCGCCATCGGCGGTGGTGACGATGTCGCGCAGCAGGTGCGGAATACCGCGGTAGGCGGCCAGCTCAACGCGCTTGGGGTCGATGAGGATCATCCGCAGCTGCTCGGGCGGGATGCGCCGGACCAGCGGCGAGCAGATCAGCACGTTGAGGCACACGCTCTTGCCTGCGCCGGTGGCGCCGCCGATGAGGATGTGGGGCATCTTGGCCAGGTCGCAGGCCAGGGGGGTGCCGTCGATGTCGCGGCCGAGCCCGACGACCAGGGGCCCGGCGGTGGTGAGGTCGAGTGCGCGGAGCACGTCGCCGAGCACGACCTGGTCGCGCATCTTGTTGGGGAGTTCGACCGCCAGGCGGCTGTCGCCGGTCACGTTGCCGACCCACGGCGGGTGCTCGCACTCCATGGCGCGGCCGATGTCGTCCGCGAGGCTGGCGATCTTTGAGCCGCGGACGCCGGAGCCGAGCTCCAGCAGGTACCGGGTGATGGCGGGGCCGCGGACGTGGCCGGTGACGGTGGCGTCCACGCTGTGCTCGCGCAGGACGCGGTTCAAAGTCTCGGTGGTGCGCGCCGCGTCGGAGCCGTCGTCAACGCTGGGCGGCCCGGCCTTGAGGAGGTCGAGCGCGGGCGGAGTGGTGCACGCCTGCTCGACGGTCGCGTCCTCCGCAGGTTCGGCGCGGGGAGGAAGGGCCGCGGCCGGGGTGTCGTCGGTGACGGTGCCGCCGGCCCACCACAGGTAGCCGACCACCACCGCGACGACGATGACGATCAGGTAGGGGGCGGCGGTCAGCAGGGTGGGGGCGCCGAACACGCCGGCGAGCAGGATGCCCCAGCGGTTCAGGCGGGCGCGGCGGCGCTCGGCGTCGATCTCCCCGGAGGTGGGTTTGGGGTTGGTGTCGACGGGTGGCGGCGGTTCCATGCGGTATCCGGCGCCGTACTCGTCGCGGCGTTGGCGCTCGGCGCGGATGTGTTCGTCGCGGCGGCGGCGGTCGCGTTCGATGAGTCGGTCGGCGGCGCGGCGGGTGAGCTCTGCGTCGTCGAGGTCGGCGGCCGACAGCCACGCGGGGATCTGGCTGGACGCGGCTTGGTAGCCGCGGCCGAAGCGGTCACGCGCGTCGGCTACGCGGTCGCCTACGAGGCGGTCGCGCCATGAGGTTGCGGTGTAGCGGGGCGGTAGCTTGCCGGGGTCCTCAGCCATGTCGTCGCCTGACCTGGGGTTTTAGGGGCGGGAAGGGGGTCGGGAAGACCCCGGGAAGGGGGTCGGGAAGGGGGTGGGAAGGGCCTTGGGAAGGGGTGGGAAGGGGGTCGGGAAGGGCCGGGAACACCCCCGGGAAGGGGGTGGGCAGGGCCCTCCCCGCACCCCTCTCACGCCGGCATCACGGCGTCTGCGCCGGGGCCTGCTGCTGCGGCTGCGGCTGCTGGAAGTTCCCGCCACCGCCTCCGCCGCCGATGCCGGTTCCGATGCCGTTGACCATGTTCTCGACCTGGTTCCCAGCCACGCCCGAGGTCTGCTTGACCATCAACCCCACAGCGCTGCCAGCGATGAGCACGCCGAACACCAGCGCGGCGGCCAGCGGGAGGCGCATGTTCTTGCTCTTGCGCCAGGTCATGAAGAACATGGCCCCGGCGGCGAGCATGACCAGGGTCATGCCGCTGCCGACGCTGGGCGCGGCGTACTGCTGCGGGTACTGCGGCACCTGCTGGTACTGCTGCACCTGCTGGGCCGGGCTGCTGCGCTGCAGCGGCTGCGGCTGCTGGGTGATGGTCGCGGCCGGCACCTGCAGTTGCAGGAGCTCCGACTTCTCCAGCGGCACCTCCGGATGCACCACCGCGTTGTCCGGCGGGGGTTCAAGAGCGGGGTCCATGAGCGACTCCTTCGGTCAGCCCCCGGTGGGTGGGGGCGGTGTGGCTCGCTCGCGGTCGCGGGCGAGGATCGGTGGGGCGGCGGTCAGGGGCGGGGTCAGACGCCGGTCTTCTCCAGGTCGACCCCGTTGATCGGGCGTGGCGCGGGCCGGTTCACGGCGGCGGGCTCGGGCGCGTCTTCGTCGGGGGCGGAAGCGTCGGGCTGCGCCACCTCCCGGAGCCAGGCCGCCAGCTTCTTGCGATCGACGTCGAAGGCGGCGGCGAGGCGGCGCTGCGAGATCTCCTCACCGACGCAGTCACGGCTGTGAAGGAACGCGTTCTGCGCCGCCTGGCGCACATCGCCCGCCACGCCGTGCGGGCACTGGTTCTCGGTGGCGGCGGGCCGCTCCTCGACCGGCGCGGGAGCGGTGGCGCGGTCCTGGCGCATCAGCACCTCGTAGGCGATGATCAGCGCCACGGCGGGCCACGCGCTGACCAGCGAACCTATGGGTCCATGCGACCATCCGTGCGCCACGTTCGCGCCAATGGTCGCCGCCATCCCGACAGCGGCGCCCACGTACGCCAGCAGCGGCGCGCGGACACCGCGCCGCCACGCGCTGCGGATCACCATCCCGGTCGCGTACACCAGCCCATCGACGGTCGCTGCGCCAATGACCGCCGACGTCCCCGACTCCCCGTTCGAGCGGATCAGATCGTAGGCGTGACCGTAGGACACATACGCCGCACCGATCGCCAAAGCGATCACCACGAGGTTGGTGGACAGCCGCGTCCACGCATCGCTCGGCACGGTGGCGGAGCCCGGCGCACCGTGGTCCACAACGGCTGGCTTCACGCGGCGGGAACGGCGGGGGACAGCGGGGAGAAGGAGCCGGTTCACAGCAGTGCCCTTCGCGGGTGGAGGTGGGTGGGGGTCAGTGGCGCAGGTCGTGGACCACGGGCCGCAGCTCGCCGAGAGTCTTGGCGTCCTGGACCCGGGCCTGCCGCTCCTCGAACTCGCCTGCGTCCAGTTCCTCGTTGGCGTAGGCGTCGCTGAGGTGCTTGAGGAACACGTCGCGTTCACGGCGGCCGATGCGCAGGTAGTCGTGCCGCCTGGGCTGGGCCAGCACACGGCGAACGGTGAGCGGGCCGGCGTGCGGGGCGCAGCGGTGTGCGCGACGAGCGGCGATGGCGCGCTGGTGTTGGGCGGCGCGGTGGTGGATCAGGTACGCGGTCGCGGCGATCAGCGCGGCGGGCACGGCCACCATCAGCACGCCGGTGAGAGCGGCGGCGATCAGGACGAGGCCGCACGCCAGCGTGATCACGCCCGGCGCCAACGAGGTGCTGACCGGGGCGGGCCGGTTCTGGTCGCGGCTCATCAGATCAGCCCTTCCGTCGCGGTGCGGAGTTCGCGGATGGTGCGGGCGTCTTCGGTGAGGCAGCGGCGGACGGTGTGGTCGACGCTGCTGGTCTCGCAGGCCACGTTCAGGAGCGCGAGGATCGCGGCCCGGTCGTGGTCGGTGGCGGGGGCGTGGTCGTCCTGGGCGAGGACGGTGTGGGCGTCAGCCAGGATCAGCGGCTCCGGCTCGACGGCCGGCTCGCCCTCAGGCTCGGTCGTCCAGGCTCGCCGTCCGCGGGTCGCGGCGATGACCACGGCGATGGCGACGATGGCGCAGGCGACTACGAGCGCGGTGAGGGCGAGGGGCGCGGGCAGGATGCCGAGCTTCCACAGGTACATGGCGGTGAGGCCGGTGGCGCCGCAGGTGATGAGCAGGCGGGCGGGTGGCCGGTCTTGGCTGGCGTGGTGGTTGAGGCTACGGTGTGTCATGGGTCCGGGTACCTTCCGGATCAAGGCCCCGACCTGGTGCTTTCACCACCTTGGTCGGGGCCGTCCTGGTTTGTGGTGGCCGCGGCCCCGCGGAGTTCGGGGGCGCCTCTACGGGGCCGCGGCGATCAGGGGCCGAACAGCTTCCAGGCGAGTGCCTTAGCGGCGGCGAGTTCGGCTTGCTCGGTGCGGTCGTGCTTGTGGAAGATCATGCGGCGTTGGCCGTTCGGGTATTCGATGGCCCACCAGCCGGTGCCGTCGGGGCGGAAGGCGCCGAGTTCCGGGGTGTCTTTGCGGTCGCCGGCGTGGACGATGTAGGCGCCGGACACTGTGGTCCACAGAGTCGCCATGGCGGGCCCTCTTCCCGAGGCGTGGGTTACTTGCGGGTCTTCGTGCCGCACGGGCAAGGGGTTCCCTGCGTCCCTTGCCCGTGCGACACTCCCCTCTGAGGGACCGCGACCCCTGCTGACCCTGCGAAGGCGAGGGGCCGCGGCCGTCTTAGGCCGACCTCTTGCGACGGATCGCAGCGAGGTCGTTCTCCTTCTGGTGCTGCTGGCGCAGCTTGGCCGCGAGTTCGTCGCGGTCGTCGGCCGCCACCGTCTGGTGCAGGTCGGCTGACAGTTCTTCGCCGCTGAGCGTCCGGGTGCGCGTTGCGTAGACCGAGTCCGCGTCGGACGTCCAGATCTTCCAGCCGCCGCCCACTTCGGCGAGGAGTTCCTGCTGCCAGTGGGTGGACGGTCGGGTGTTCTGTGGAGCAGTGTTATCCGTCATGAGCGGCACACTCTCTGTCATGATCCGCAGCGTGCGGGACCAGACTTCGGCTGGCTAGGTATGCCCATCATGGAGTCTGGATTAGAAAGTTTCAATACCAAACTTGAGACTGACCGGTTTATGCTGAGGTGCCCGTATCGCTGGCCGAGTAAGGGACGGCGGCACCATGACCGCTACGATCACCTCGCTCAAAACCACAGCAGGAGGGGCCAAGCCGATGACGTCCGCGCGCTACAGCTCCACACTCCGACTCCGCCGCCTGTCCAGCATCATCCGCGAACGACGCGAAGCAGCCGGCCTCACCGCCTCCGAGGTCAGCAAGATGCTCGGCTGGTCACCCGGCCGATTGAACAACTGGGAACTCAACAAGTGGTCGCGGCCCGACGTCGATCTCATCGCCCGCCTGCTCGACGTCTACGGCGTTACTGACCCGGGCGAGCGCGAGAAGATCCTGACGATCGCGAGAGAGTGCAGGACCCCCGGCTGGTGGCAGGCCCACAGCAAAGAGATCACCCCGGAGTACTCCACCTACATCGGGCTTGAGGCCGGAGCCAGCGCGGTCTGCATCGCCGACCTGGTGGTCTTCCCCGGACTGTTGCAGACCGAGGACTACGCGCGGGCCATCATCCTGGGCGGCCCCGCTCAGATCTCGACAGAGCAGATCGAGCGCCACCTCGCTGTCCGGATGCGGCGACAGAAACTCCTGACCCGAGCCGAAGACCCACTACGGGCATGGACCGTCCTGGACGAGGCCGCGCTACGCCGACAGATCGGCGGCCCGAAAGTCATGCGGGACCAGCTCGACCACATCTGCCAACTCTCGGAACTCCCCAACGTCACGGTGCAGGTAGTGCCCTTTGACAGGGGCGCACATCCTGCGACGGCCAACGCATTCGTGATCCTTCAGTTCCCCGAGGAGGACGGCCCGGACGCGGTGTACAGCGAGACCCTGAGCGGGGAATTGTTCACGGAAATTCCTGCCGCTGTCCGGGATTACCACGTGGCTTTCCGCGCCCTGCAAGCGGACGCACCCGATCCCAGGACTAGCATCGACTTCATCGCGTCCGTCCGCGATGGGCGGGCGTGACGACCTGACCGCCCACCCACTACGAGAGACGTGCCTATGCCAACAGCTCGATCTCAGCCTGCCCAGAATCTGCACTGGCGCAAGGCGACCCGCTCCCAGCAGTCCGGGGCCTGCGTTGAACTGGCAGCCTCACCGGGAGACGTCAACGTCCGCGACTCCGTGGACCCGCACGGCCCGATGCTGACCTTCCAGCAGGACGCGTTCGCGGCGTTCGCTGAGAAAGTCCGCGCCGGCGCCTACGACCTGTAAGCAACACAGCAGCCCCCGGCCGCGACGGTCGGGGGCTGCGCTGTGCCTATGCCCTCCCCAGACTACCCGCGTCCGGCGACAGCGGGCGGGAGTCGGCCAGGGCGCGCTGCACCTCCGCCTCCGTCCGGCCGACCGCCAGCAGGTACACCGCCATGATCGCCCGGTACAGCTCGGCGTCGCCGGCCGCCGCACGACGGGCCGCGCGCCGCGCCCGGTAGAGGCTGTGCCCGCGGCGATGCTGCTGCGCCCAACGCCCCGCCGGGCCACCTCGATCAGGGCACTTTGAGGGCACATCGCTCTCGTCTGATGTCCGACGGAGCCGGACGGTGTCACCGGTATTTGTGCAGCTCAGACGAGATCGCGAGCAGTCACCGCAGGCAGCAGACCCCCAAGTTTCAGATGTTCGACAAGGGCATCGCGGTGCGGATGGGGCAGGCCCACGTCAAGCGCTGGATCGACGACCTGATGCCGCTGGTGCTCGACGACGCCGACCCGCTCGGCGTGGCCGACCTCGCCACCCACCGGCTCCCGCTGGAGGAGGCCCCGCACGCCTACGAGATCTTCCAGAAGAAGCAGGACGGCGCCATCAAGGTGCTGCTCACGCCCTGACCCCGCGCCGCCGCGCGAGCGGCAGCGTGCCCAGGGCGGCCACCAGCGCCACCGCGGCGAGGGCCCAGCCGGTCGGGTACTCGGCCTGGGCGGTCGAGCCCGCCGCGGCGGCGCGGGTGAGGAACAGCGTGCCGATCGCGGCGATGCCGACGACCTGGCCGATCTGCATCAGCGTCAGCAGCAGCCCGCTGCCGTCGGCGGCGTCCTCGGCGGGCACGTGCGCGAGCGCGGCCCCCATCACGATCGGCAGCACGCCGAGACCCGCGCCGATCAGCACCGTCAGCGCCTCGTAGGCGACGCCGCCGCCCGACAGGGGGCCGATCCACAGGTAGCCGAACGCGGCCACCGCGAAGCCCGCCGGGACCAGCGGCCGGTGCCAGCGCTCGGGCAGCCGCTGCCAGCGCAGGCCGACCAGCGCGAACGCCGTCACGCACGGCACGAACGCGAGACCCGAGGCCAGCGGCCCGTACCCGAGGTCGCCTTGCAGGTGCAGCGTGGTGGTGAACATGAACGCGCCCCACGTGCCCGGCCCCGCCAGCATCCCGACGGCGGCCGGCACGAGGCCGGGGGAGCGCAGCAGCTTCAGCGGCAGCAGGGGCCGGCCGCCGCGCGCGGCCACCCGCCGCTCCACCGCCACCAGCAGCGCCCCCGACAGCGGGGCGGCGGCCAGGGCGACCAGGGACCACAGGGGCCAGCCCAGCTCGTGCCCCATGATCAGGGGGACCACCACCAGCAGCACGGTCGGGGTCAGCACCAGCAGGCCCGGCACGTCCAGCCGCGCGCCCCGCCCCGTGTCGCCGCGCGGCAGCACCCGCGGCGCGACGGCCAGCAGCGCCAGCCCGATCGGCACGTTCACCAGGAACACCGTCCGCCAGCCGAACCCGACCAGCAGCCCGCCCGCGATCTGCCCGAGCACGACGCCGCCGGAGACCACCGCCGAGTAGAGGCCGAGCGCGCGGACCCGCGCCGCGCCGCCGTACTCGCGCTGGATCAGGCTCATCACCTGCGGCGTCATCAGCGCCGCCGCCGCGCCCTGCACGAAGCGGAACGCCACCAGCGGCCAGGCGCCCGGCGCGAGCCCGCACGCCAGCGACGCGGCCGTGAACCCCGCGAGGCCCAGCAGGAACAGCCGGCCGTGCCCGGCCATCGCGCCGAGCCGCGCCCCGGTGACCATCAGGACGGCGTAGGCGATGGAGTACCCGGCCACCACCAGCTGCAGGCCCGCGCCGGTGGCGCCCAGGTCGACGCGCAGCGCGGGCAGCGCGACGTTGACGATGCTGACGTCGAGGATGGCCATGAACTGGCCGATGAGGATCACCGCGAGCAGGGCGCGGCCGCTGCCGCGCGCCTCCCCCTCGCGTCCTGCTATGGCGGGCATGTCGGTCGTCGATGTCATGAAGCCAGCCTGCGGCCGCACGGATGCGGGTACCGAGAGCCCGCCGATACGGGTACCGGCAGCACCTGGCACAGGACGGCCGCGTCGGCGATGCTGGCAGGGTGACGATCATGGCCGACTCCCGCGCGCCCGATCCGGACGGGCCCCGCCCGGGCCGCGCGCGGAGCGCGCGCACGCGCCGCCGCTCCGAGCTCGCGGCGTTCCTGCGCAGCCGCCGCGCCCGCATCACCCCCGCCGACGCCGGCCTGCCGCCCGGCCCGCGCCGCCGCACGCCGGGGCTGCGCCGCGAGGAGGTCGCCCAGCTCGCCGGGGTCGGGATCACCTGGTACACCTGGCTGGAGCAGGGCCGGCCCATCAACGCCAGCCCGCAGGTGCTGGAGGCGGTCGCCCGCACGCTGCGGATGGACTCCGCCGAGCGCGCGCACCTGTTCCGGCTGGCCGAGGTCCCGCTGGACGAGCCGCCGGACCCGGCCGACTGCCTGCTGCCCGACGCGCCGGACCTGCCCGACATCCTGGCCGCGCTGGACCCGTTCCCGGCCGCCGTCAGCAACGCCCGTTCGGACGTGCTGGCCTGGAACGGGGCCTTCGGCGCGCTGTTCCCGCACCTGGTCGCCGCGCCGCCCGCCGAGCGCAACACGCTCTGGATGACCTTCACGATGCCGCCCTGCTGCAACCCGGTCGTCGACCGGGAGACCGAGGCGGCGACGTTCGTCGCGCTGTTCCGCCACCGCTACAGCCGCCACGTCGGCGAGCCCGGCTGGGACGACCTCGTGCGGCGGCTGTCGGCGGCGAGCCCGGAGTTCGCGCGGCTGTGGGCCACCCAGGACGTCGCCGCGCCCGAGACGCGGACCAAGGTGTTCCGGCACGCGGCCGTGGGCGAGATCACCACCCGCGCCACCAGTTTCGACGTCGCCGCCGCGCCCAGCACGCGCATGATCGTGTACCGGCCGGCCGACCCGGAGTCGCGCCGGCGCGTCGAGTGGCTGGTCGACAACCCCGGCCTCGCCGCCGTCGACCACACGCACTGAGCCGCGCCGTCCGCGATCGACGCCGACGCGATCGTGGCCGCCGCGCACGACCTCGCCGCGACCGCCTGACGGCCCGCGGCCCGGAACGCCGGAGCCGGGAGGGTCGTCCCCTCCCGGCTCCCTCCCGCGAGCGCTCAACGGTCGCGGCGCAGCGCCACGAACTGCACGGCGGCGAAGGCGGCGACCACCCCGGCCTGCATGACCGCCCACACGCTCCCCACGGTGCTGAGCGACAGCCAGCCGGTCACGACCGCCACGACGCTGAGCACCGCCCAGAGCGCGTTCGCCTCGACCACGGCGCCGACCGCCACGCGGTTCGGCCGGGCCGGGACGGAGATCGCCCACACCGCCGCCGCGTACAGCAGAAGGAAGGCGCCGATCGCGCGGCCGGGGCCGGCCGACAGGCCGAGCAGGTCCGACAGCGGCCCGGCCAGCGCCAGGTAGGCGGCGCCGTTCGCGCCGGTCACGACCGCGTCCAGGCGCAGCGCGAGCTTGAGGGCGGTACGGGCGTCGGTGGTGCTCAGGATCGCGGTCATCGGCGGTCCCCTTTCCGGGAGGATGGTGCTCGTTGCTGACACCGATGACGTTAGGAGCCGTGCCGCGCGAAAACGATTACCCGGCGGGTAATCGGGCGACCGTGCGGTAGAACGCCCGTCGAGCGGCGCGTGGCCCTAAGGTGTCCCGCGTTCCTGACCGAGGGAGAAGACGATGGGCGTCCTGTTCGAGTACTTCCGCGCACCCGACCCCGCCGAGGCGCTGCGGCTGCTGGGGATCTCCGAGGCCGGCGCCCCGGAGGCGCCCAGCCTGTGCGGCGCCGACGCGATGGAGGCCAAGGGCCTGGACTCCACGGTGACGGTCGGCCAGCTGCTGGCCTTCATCCTGGAGGTGCCCTGGGACGTGGACCTGGTGCAGGGCGAGCTGGTGTGGCCGCAGTCGCCGCCCGCCTCCGAGCGCGAGGCCGAGGAGCTGCCCGACGACTCGCCGTGGAACACCGGCGTCACCGTGGAGGTGCTCGGCGACGCGGTGCGCGACGGCCTCGCCGGGGCCGACGACGCGCGGTTCCCCGAACTCGCCGAGCGCTGGGCGGGCATCGAGGAGTTCGGCGACGACACCGACCCCGGGCCTCTGGAGGAGGTCATCGCGGAACTGGTGGCGCTGGCGCGCCGGGCCGGGCAGAGCGGCGAGCGCCTGTTCACCTGGTGCAGCGTGTGACCGGACGCGCCTGATCGGGCCCGCCCGTGCCCGGCCGCACGCGGCCGGGCACGGGCGAGCGGGCAGGAGCGGGTCAGGCCGCCGGGCGGAAGTCGGCGGCGTTCTCGGCCGCCCACTGCGCGAACGTGCGCGCCGGGCGCCCGGTGATGTCCTCCACCGTCGTCGTCACCGTGTACCCGACCTCGGGGGTGTTGCCGAGCGCCTCCACCAGGAACTCGATCACCTCGGGCGGCATCCCGTCGGCCGCCCACTTGGCGCGCGCCTGCTCCTCGGTCAGCTCGACGTACTCGATCTCGCGCCCGACCGCCTCGGCCAGGAGGCGCACCTTGGCGGTGGTGGTGATCGCCTCCGGGCCGGTCAGCACGACCTCCTCGCCGTGCCGCCCGCCGCCGACCAGCAGCGCCGCCGCGACCGCGCCGATGTCCGCCTCGTGGACCATCGCGCTGCGCCGCCCGCCGAACGGCTCGCGCACCACGCCCTCGGCCCGCACGCCCGCGGCCCACCACTGCCGCGTGTTCCCCATGAACTCGACCGGGGCCAGCATCGTCCACTCCAGGGCGCTCGCCTTCAGCGCGTCCTCCAGCGGACCCTCGTCGCGCCCGCCGAGCACCGTCACCCGGCGCACGCCGCTCGCGACGGCCAGCTCCACCAGCTCCGCGCCCGCCTCCAGCGCGTTGTAGCCGTCGCCGGCGAAGTTGATCAGGTGGACGCCGGTCACGCCGGCGAACGCCTCCTTCAGGGTCGCGGGCTCGGTCAGGTCGCCGCCGACGACCTCCACGCCCGCCGGCAGGTCCGCCCTGGCGGGGTCCCGGGTCAGCGCCCGCACGTCCTGCCCCAGCCGCAGCAGCTCCGCCACCACGTGGCGGCCGACCGTACCCGTGGCACCCGTCACCAGGAAGGTCATGGCGTTCTCCTCATCTGTCCGGAACGGAACGTTCGGTTCTACTATAGCAGAACGGAACGCTTCATTCCATGTCCGGGCCGGGCGGTCCGGCGACCGCCCGGCCCGGCTCAGCAGGGGCTCACCCGGCACTCGCCGCCACGGTCTCGGCCTCGACGTTCTGCGCCTCCGCGCCCTTCGCCTGCGCACCCTTCTCGATGACGGCCATCAGTTCCGGCAGCACCGCGTCCGCCACGGTGATCCTCCGGTCCACCAGCCCGTTGGCGTGGAACAGGTCGGCGGCGCGCTGCTGCTCGGCCACGAACTCCTCGCCCACCGGCCGCAGCCCGAACGGCCGCGAGCGCAGCGCGTGCTCCCAGGCGTCGAGGTCCCCGCCGTCGTCGGCGGCGAACAGCTCGGCCGCCTCGCGCGGGTTCCGCACGATCCAGGCGTCCGACTCCTGCAGCGCCCCGACGATGGCCGCCAGCTCCTCGGGGTGCCGCTCGGCGAAGTCGCGGCGGGTGAACCACAACGACCGGTGGCTGAACAGCCCGTCGGTCTCGACCAGGGTCCGCACCTCGGCCCGCGCCTCGACGCCGGTGAGGGCCGGGTAGGAGCCGGTCCAGGCGTCCACCTCGCGATCGAGGAAGCGCTGCGCGGCGTCCGCGCCGACGTCCACCGGCTCGATGTCGCCCCACGTCAGCCCCGCCTGGTCGAGCGCGAACAGCAGCAGCGTGGTCTGCCACGACCCGTGCCCGAGCGCCACCCGCCTCCCCTTCAGGTCGGCGGGCGTCTCGATGCCGGAGTCGGCGTGCACGACCAGCCGGCCGTTCTCGTGCCGGGGGCCGGAGACCGCGACGTAGACGATGTCGTGCCCCTTGGCCTGCGCGGTCACCGGCGGCGTGGAGCCGGTGCCGATGAAGTCGTAGCCGCCGTCGAACAGGTGGTCGCCGTGCAGCGACGGCAGCCCTTCGGACGGGCCCGGCCGCCCTCCCTCGGGGAGCGAGCGTAGGTCCACCCACTCCACGTCCGGCAGGGAGCGCTCCAGGACGCCCCGGTGCCGCAGCACCCACAGGGAGTTGTTGTGCGGGAAGTAGCCCACGCGGATCGGCATCAGACGGTTCCTTTCACAGCGGTGAGGGGGGAGCGGTCACGCAGGTCGTGGCCGCACAGGAGGGGGAGGACGTGCTCGCCGACGCGGCGGGACTCCTCCAGGTGCGGGACGCCGGCGAGCACGAACGCGTCCACGCCGAGCGCGATCAGCTCGTCCAGCCGGGCGGCGACCTGTTCGTAGCTGCCCACCAGGCCGAACGCGGGCCCGCCGCGCAGCAGGTGGAAGCCGCCCCACACGTTCGGGGCCGCCTCCAGGTCGCGGGGGCGCCGCACCGGCCAGTCCACGAACGACCGGCCGCGCAGCCAGCCGACCGAGTCGCCGCCCGCCTCGGGCCCGCGCAGCGCGGCCGGGTCGACGTGCCGCCAGCCCCGCTCGATCTCGTCCCACGCCTCCTGCTCGGTCTCGCGGGCGAGCACGTCGACGCGCACCGCGAACCTGGGCGACCGCCCGATCGCCCCGCTGTGCTCGCGCACCTGGGCGAACTTGGCGGCCAGCGCCTCGAACGGCTCCAGCCAGGACAGGTAGTAGTCGGCGTGCCGCCCGGCGGCGGCGATCGCGGCGGGCGAGGAGCCGGAGAAGTAGACCTCCGGGAACGGCTGCCCGGCCAGCGGCGCGGGCAGGCCCGCGTCCTCCACCCGGTAGAAGCGGCCGTCGTAGTCGAACGGACCGCCATCCCAGACGCCCCTCAGCACGTCCAGGAACTCCGAGGTGCGCGCGTACCGGTCGTCGTGGTCCACCCGGTCGCCCCACCACAGCTGCGGGGGACCGCCGCCGCCGGAGATGACGTTGTAGACCGTGCGCCCGCCGGTGGCGCGCTGCAGGGTGGCCGACATCCGCGCCGCCTGCACCGGGTGCAGGAAGCCCGGCTGGTAGGCGATCATGAATCGGTAGGTCGTGGTCTCCCGGGCCAGGCTCGCGGCCGTCGCCCACGGGTCGTCGGTGAACGGGAACGACGGCAGCAGCCCGCCGACGAAGCCCGACAGCTCCGACGCCCGCGCCACGTCGGCCATGTGGTCCAGATGGCTGAAGCCGTCGGCGCGGCCGCCGCGCACGCCCGGGGCGATGCGGCCCGGAGCCCCGGGCGCCCAGTCGCCCCGGGAGACCGTGCGGCGGCGCAGCGACGGCTGGTCGCCGTGGGTGCCGATCCGCCAGTAGATGTCAATCGGCATGCGCGTACTCCTCGCTGAGCAGGGGCAGCAGGTGCTCGCCCAGGCGGTAGACGTCCTCGACGCCGGGCTCGGCTTCCAGGACGAAGAAGGTGACGCCGCGGGCCCGGTGGGCGCGGATCGTGCCCGCGACCTCGGCGTAGGAGCCGAACAGCCCGGCGGGCGCGTCCAGGCCGCGCCGCAGCGCCTCGGCCCGCGCCTCCTCGCGGTCCTCGCGGGCCAGCACCGGCAGCCTGAGGCCGAGGGCGGGCGTCGGGCCGCGCCCGGCGGAGCGTTCGGACAGCCCGGCGATCCCGGCGTCGAGGTCGTCGCCGGGGCCGAACAGGTGGACGTCGGCGTGCGCGGCCGACAGCTCCAGCGCCTCGGGGGAGGCGCCCGACAGCAGGACGCGCGGGAAGGCGCGCCCGGCCAGCGGCCCCTGGAAGCCCCCGGCCAGCACCTGGAAGTATCGGCCCTCGTAGGTGTAGTCCTCCTCGTGCCACACGCCCTTGGCGACGGTGAGGAACTCGTCGGCGCGGGCGTACCGGTCCGCGCCCTCCAGGAAGTCGCCCTGCGCCCGCGCGACCGGCGGGTCCAGGTCGACCGTCAGGTGCCAGTCGAGCCGGTCGCCGGAGAAGCGCTGCAGCGACGCCGACACCTTGGCCGCGTAGACGGGGGTGGCGACGCCCGGATGGAACCCGGCCGCGCCGCGCAGCCACCGGCTGTGCCGCAGCAGGCCCGCGGTCACCACCAGGGACTCCTCGCCGCCCGGGTCGAACGGCGTCAGCACGCCGTGGAAGCCGGCCACGTCGGCGGCCCGGCCGATCTCCGCCAGGTGCTCCAGCGGGCCGTACGACCCGGGCCGCAGGTCGGTGACGAACGGCGGCAGCGGCGCGGCCCCGCGCCCGCCGCGCGTGGGCAGCACCAGGTGGAACTCCAGGGACCCGCTCATGCCGGGACCTCCAGGGCGAGCCGCTCGCGGGCCAGCCGCAGCGGCTCGCGCGCGACCCAGGCGTCCAGGTCCACATCGGCGTCCAGGAAGCCGTGCAGCAGCAGGAAGTCCTTCTGGACGCGCAGCAGTTCCAGCCGCTCGTCCGACAGGTCGGGGGCCAGGGAACGGTGGAAGTCGCCCCGGTAGGCGGTGGCGACCCCCTCGGCCCGCGACCGGGTCTCCCTGGCGAGGATCTCGCGGACCTCCGCCAGGTGCCCGGCCGCCCAGTCGGCGGCGCGCAGCGTCTGGGCCAGGAACGCCGCCACCAGGTCGGGCCGCTCCTCCAGCAGCCGCTCGTGCACGGTGATCGGGCGCGGCGTGCCGTTGTTGACGCGGGTGCGCGGGTCGGGGTGGGCGTCCAGGTCCACGGCCACGACCAGGCCCAGCTCGCGGGCCTGGTCGGCCGAGCGCGCGCCCTTGACGTAGGCCGCGTCCACCGTCCCGGCGGCCAGCGCCTCCAGCCCCGGCCACGGCCGCGACCGGTCGTCCGCGCCGCGCCCGACCGAGGGGGAGGGGTCGGCGGGCACCTCGACGAACGACACGTCGTCGAGGGTGAGGCCGCCCTGGGCGAGGGCGCCCTTGACGCCGTGCAGCGCCATCGCGCGCGGGAAGCTCTGCGCGCGGGTCCCCGCCCAGCCCGGCAGCGCGATCCGCGCGCCGCGCAGCCCGGCCGCGCCGGTGATCCCCGAATCGGGGCGGACCAGGACCGACTGCCACTCCTCGATCCAGGTCAGGCCGATCAGCCGGGTCGGGGCCCCGGCCGAGCGGGCGGCCAGCGCGGGCACGTTGCCGCCCTCGCGGAACAGCCCGAGCAGGCCGTGGTCGAAGTGGTGGCGGGCCAGCTCGGGCCCGGCGTCCTGCAGCACGCCGACCTCCAGGCCGGCGGAGCCGAACTCCCCGGCCAGCCAGCCGAGGTCGTGCGCGATCCCGCTCGCGGTGGGCACCGGGCAGCGGGTGAACCAGATCTTGTCCACGGAGGTCATGGGATTCCTCGGTACTCCTCAGTTGGGGGCGGGCAGGACGCCGAGCTCGGCCAGCAGGGAGCGGCGCAGCTCCACCGCGGCGGGGTCGTCGCGGTCGTGGGGGCGGGGCAGGGAGACGGCGCGGTCGGCGGCGAACGCGCCGTCGCGCAGCACCGCGACGCGGTCGGCCAGCCGCAGCGCCTCGTCCACGTCGTGGGTGACCAGCACCACCGCGGGGCGGTGCCGGGCGCACAGCTCGGCGACCAGGTCCTGCGTCTGCAGGCGGGTGAGGGCGTCCAGGGCGGCGAACGGCTCGTCCAGCAGCAGCACCTGCGGCTCGCGGACCAGCGCGCGGGCCAGCGCCGCCCGCTGCGCCTCGCCGCCCGACAGGGTGGCGGGCCAGGCCCGCTCATGGCCGGCGAGGCCGACCTCGGCGAGCGCCCGCCGCCCGGCCTCGCGGGCCGAGCGCGGCAGGCCCAGCGTCACGTTGGCGAGCACGCGGCGCGACTGCACGAGCCGGGGCTCCTGGTAGACGGTGGTGCGGCGCGGGGCGGCCAGCACGGTGCCGGCGTCGGGCCGCTCCAGGCCCGCCAGCACGCGCAGCAGCGTGGTCTTGCCGGTGCCGCTCGGGCCGAGCAGCGCGAAGAACTCGCCGCGCCGGATCTCCAGGTCGATCCCGTCCAGGACGGTCCTGTCCCCGAACGCCTTGCGCAGCCCCGTCACGCGCACGGCCACCTCGCCGGCGGGCGGCGCGCTCATCGGGCCCTCACCTGCCGCTGCCAGGGCGTCGCCAGGCGCTCGGCGCCCCGGACGGCCAGGTCGATGGCCAGGCCGAGCAGCGCGTAGACCACGATGCACAGCACCATGTAGTCGTTGCGGTAGTACTGCTGCGCGAGCGTCACCAGGTAGCCGATGCCCTCGGTCGCGCCGATCTGCTCGGCGGCGATCAGGCCGGTCAGCGACACCGACAGGCTGATGCGCAGCGCCATCAGGATGCTCGGCAGCGCGCTCGGCACCACGACCAGCGCGGCCAGCCGCGCGCTGCGCAGCCCGAACCCGCGCGCCGCCTCGACCACCCTGCGGTCCACACCGCGCACGCCGAGGTAGGTGTAGGCGTACATCGGCGCGAGCGACGCCACCGCGATCAGCACGACCTTGAACGCCTCGCCGACGCCGAACCAGGAGATGAACAGCGGCACCAGCGCCAGGAACGGCACCGCGCGCTTCATCTGCAGGGTCGGGTCGACCAGCTCCTCGCCGAGCGCCGACAGCCCGGCGGCGATGCCGAGCAGCAGCCCGAGCCCGGCCCCGGCCAGCACGCCGAGCGCGGTGCGCCGCGCGGAGGCCAGCAGGTACTCCACGAGCTGGCCCGTGCCGGCCAGTTCCTCGAACGCGCCGAGCACCGCGCCCGGCCCGGCGAGCACGTCGGGGGAGACGCGGCCGCTCGCCGACCCGTACCACCAGAGCGCGACCAGCGCCACCGGCACGCTCGCGCGCACCGCCAGCGACACCAGCGGGTGGCGGCGGTGTGTCCCGATCCACGCGGGCGGCCGCAGACCGGCGGCCTCGACGGTCTCCTCAGGGGGCGCCGGGGGCGCCTTCTCCAGCGTCACGGCCTGGCCGTCCGCAGGTCGAAGATGACGTCCTGGGGCCGGATCTCGACGGGCAGCACGCCGTGCTTGCGGAACACTCCGCTCACCGCCGACACGTACCGGCCGTCGTCGGCACCCGCGTTGCGCGGGACGTTCTGGGAGCGCGCCTTGGCGATGTTGTCGGCGAGCCGGGGCCCCGACACCGCCGACGGACCCTTCCGCAGGAACACGTTCTGGAACTTGGCCGGGTCGCGCTTCTCCTGCTCGGTCAGCTCGCGCAGCACGTCCAGGAAGGTCTGCACCGCCTTGGGGTTGCGGTCGAGCAGCTCGTTGCGCGCCGCCCAGATGTTGAGATCCTTGTCGGGCAGGTCGCGGCCGGTCACCAGCGTCCGCGCGCCCTTGGCGACGACCTCGGGATAGGCCTGCACGATGGCCCACCAGGCGTCCACCTTCCCGGTGGCGAACGCCGACGCGCCCTGCACCGGGTTCAGGTAGACGCGCTCGACCTCGTCGACGGGCACGCCCTCCTTCTCCAAAGCGAGCAGCAGCAGGTACTCCCCGCGCCCGCCCTTGTTCACCGCGACCCGCCTGCCGACCAGGTCCCGCACCGACTTCACCGGGCTGCCGGCCGGGACGACCAGGCCGTCCTCGCGGGGCGCGGCCGCGCCGGTGACCGGGTCGGTGAACGAGAAGACCTTGATGTCGCGGCTGTTGGCCAGGTAGCCGAGCGCGGGCGAGATCGCCCCCTCCAGCACGTTCACCGAGCCGGCGCGGACCGCGTCGATGGTGGCGGTGAACGAGGCGTAGGTGCCGCCCCACTCCACCCGCGCGCCGACGGCCTCCAGCCGCTTCTCCAGGAGGCGCTCGCGCTTGGCGTAGGCGAGCGGGCCCTCGTTGCCGGGGTCCTTGAGCTTCAGGACGACGCCGGAGCCGCCCGCTTCGGCGGCTCCGCCGCAGGCGGCGGTGAGGCCGAGCAGGGCGGCGGCGGCAGCGGCGGCCGCGAGGCGCAGGCGTGGACGGGATCTGGACATGGTGATGGGGTCCTTCACGGAGAGGGGCGGTGGGGGCGCGCGGGCACGGCGAGGCCGGTGACGCGGGAAGGGGGGAGGAGGGGAGGACGGCGTGCCCACGCGACCGGGAGGTCACGAAGACGGTCGGGTCACGGACGCGGGAGGCCCGCGGACCCGAGAAGGGTCACGGACACGGGATGCGCGGACACAGGATCCGCGGACACAGGGCGCTGTCCAGGCGCATGAAGTCGACCACGCGCCGGACGATCAGGACGACGTGCGGCATATTTCCTATAATTCCGGTCGGTTTTACATAAGTCAAGATCGGCGCGGCGGCCGGGCCTCGCTCTATACTCGTTCGGTAAAGCGAACATGATCGCCCGGCCGCGGCCGGGCGGGGTGAGGGGGTCGCGTGGGCGCTCCAGGCGAGTCGGTGCGGGACATGCTGGCGGCCAACCTGCGGCGCGCGCGCACCGGACGCGGGCTGTCGCTGTCGGAGCTGTCGCGCCGGTCGAAGATCGGCAAGGCGACGCTGTCGCAGCTGGAGGCGGGCGCCGGCAACCCCACCATCGAGACGGTCTTCAGCCTGTCGCGCGCGCTGGAGGTGCCGATCTCCGACCTGCTGGACCCGCCGCGCGCCGCCGGGCTCACCGTGGTGCGCGGCGCCGAGGTCGAGGTGCTGCGCGGCGCGGGCGTGGACCTGCGCCCGCTGCGCGGCATCGAGTCCGGCGACGCGGTCTTCGAGGTCTACGACCAGCAGGTCCGCGCCGACTCGCGGCAGGACTCGCTCGGCCACGTCGGCACCGAGCACACCGTCGTGCAGGCGGGCCGGCTCGGCGTTCGGGTCGACGGCCGCGAGGTGGAGCTCGGGCCGGGCGACTACGTCGGCTTCGACGCGCTGCTGCCGCACTCCTACACCGCCCTGGACGGCCCCGTGCGCTCGGTCCTGCTGCTGCAGTACCGCTCCGACCAGCGGCTCCACTCGGCGCCCTCGCGCCCGCCGTGCCTCGCCGGGTCCGGGTGACGGCGGTCCCCGCGAGGCATTGACACTGCTCGGAACCGGGGCATAGCCTCCCAATCGTTCGGTTTATCGAACGGACGGGGAGGTGGGCATGCGGGTCGTGGTGCTGGGCGCCGGAATCGTCGGCGCGGCCTGCGCGCGCGAGCTGGCCCGCCGCGGCATGGAGGTGACCGTCCTGGACCGCGGCGGTCCGGCGGCGGCCACCACCGCGCACGGCGAGGGCAACGTGCTGCTGTCCGACAAGGGCCCCGGCCCCGAGCTGGAGCTGGCCAAACTGTCGCGGCGGCTGTGGCCGGAGATCCTCGCCGAGGGCGGTGCCCATGCCCGGGCAGGTGTTCGGGCCGACGCCGTCGAGTGGGACGCCAAGGGCGGCATCGTGGTCGCCACCACCGACGCGGGCGCCCGGGAGCTGGCCCGGTTCGCCGACTCCCAGCGCGCGGCCGGTGTCACCGCCGAGACCCTGGACGCGGCGGCGCTCGCCGAGGCCGAACCGCACCTCACCCGCGACTTCGCGCTGGCCGTCCACTATCCCGAGGACGCGCAGGTGCAGCCCTCCGGCGCGGCCGCGTTCCTGCTCGACGGCGCGCTGCGCGCGGGCGCGGAGCTGCGCACCGGCTGCGAGGTCCTGGGCGCGGTGACCTCCGGCGGCCGCCTCACCGGCGTCCGCACCTCCGCCGGGACCGTCGAGGGCGACGCGTTCGTCAACGCCACCGGCCCCTGGTCCGGCGCGGTCGCCGCCCGCCTCGGAGCCCCCGTCGACGTGCGGCCCCGGCGCGGCGAGGTGCTGGTCACCACGCCGCAGCCCCCGCTGGTCTTCCACAAGGTCTACGACGCCGACTACGTCGGCGCGGTCGGCAGCGGCGCCGAGGAGCTGCAGGCGTCGGCGGTGGTGGAGTCCACCCGCGCCGGGACGGTCCTGCTGGGGTCCTCGCGCCGCCGCGTCGGCTTCGACGACCGGCTGCGCCCCGAGGTGCTGGCGGTCATCGCGCGCAAGGCGCTGCGGCTGTACCCGTGCCTGGAGGGCGCCCCGGTGATGCGCGCCTACGGCGGCTTCCGCCCCTACGTGCCCGACCACCTGCCGGTCATCGGCCCCGACCCGCGCCTGCCCGGCCTGTGGCACGCGGGCGGCCACGAGGGCGCGGGCATCGGGCTGTCGCCCGGCACCGCGCTGCTGCTGGCCGACCTGCTCACCGGCGCCGCGCCGCCGACCGACCCCGCGCCGTTCCGGGTGGACCGCCCCGCCGTGCTCTTCGAAGGAGACGACCAGTGAGCCCCAGACTCGTCCCCGCCGCAGGCGACCCCGTCCGGCGGCGCGACACGCCCCTGACCGTCACCGTGGACGGCGAGCCCGTGGCGGGCGTCGCCGGCCAGACCATCGCGGGCGTGCTGCTGGCGTCCGGCCGCCGCGCGTGGCGGACGGGCCCGTCCGGCGCGCCGCGCGGGGCGTTCTGCGGGATCGGCGTGTGCTTCGACTGCCTGGTCACCGTCAACGGCGACCGCGACGTGCGGGCCTGCCGCCGCCGCGCCGCCGACGGCGACGTGGTCGCCACCCAGTCGCGCGCGCAGGACGGGCCCCGATGACCCGGCACGTGCTCGTCGTCGGCGCGGGCCCCGCCGGGCTGGCCGCCGCCGCGGCCGCGCTGCGCGCCGGCGCCCGCGCCACCCTCCTCGACGCCGCCGAGCGGCCCGGCGGCCAGTACCACCGGATGCTGCCCGAGCAGTACCGGGCTGCGCGCCCCGAACGGCTCCACCACGGCTGGGCGGCCTTCGACCGGCTGCGCCGCCACGTGCTCGCGCACCCGCGCTGCGCCTGGTCGCCCGAGACCTCGGTGTGGTCGCTGGAGCGCCCCGAGCCCGGCACGGCGGCGGCTCCGCGCGTGCACGCGGTGCGCGGACCGGCCGACGGCTCCGGGCGCGAACGCCTCGCCCTCGACGCCGACGCCCTCGTCCTGGCCCCCGGCGCGCACGACCGCGTCCTGCCGTTCCCCGGCTGGGACCTGCCCGGCGTGTTCACCGCCGGAGCCGCGCAGGCCCTCGCCAAGGGGGAGCGCGTCGTGGTCGGCGACCGGGTGGTGGTCGCCGGCGCGGGGCCGTTCCTGCTCCCGGTCGCCGCCTCGCTGCTGGAGGCGGGCTCCACCGTGCTGGAGGTGCTGGAGGCCAACCCCGCCGCCACCGTCCTGCGCGGCTGGGGCGCGCGCCCGTGGGAGCTGGCCGCCCAGACCGGCAAGGCCGCCGAGCTGGCCGAGTACACCGCGCTGCTGGCCCGGCGCCGCGTCCCCTACCGGCTGGGCCGCGCCGTCGTCGAGGCGCGCGGCGACGGCCGGGTGGAGGAGGCCGTCACCGCCCGGCTGCGCGCCGACTGGTCGGTGGTGCCCGGCACCGAGCGCACCGTGGCGGTGGACGCGCTCTGCGTCGGCCACGGCTTCACTCCGCAGCTCGAACTGCCCGTCGCCGCCGGATGCGCGCTGCGCGACGCGTTCGTCCAAGTGGACGGCGACCAGCGCACCACCGCCCCCGCCGTCTACGCCGCAGGGGAGATCACCGGCATCGCCGGGGCCCCCGCCGCCCGCGCCGAGGGGCTGGTCGCGGGCTGGGCCGCCGCCGGAGGGAACGCCTCCGCGCCCGAGGTGCGCGCGGCACGGCGCCGCCGCGACCAGGCCCGCGCGTTCGCGGCCCGCCTCGCCGCCGCCCACCCCATCGGCGACGCCTGGCCCGGCTGGCTGCGCCCCGAGACCGTGGTGTGCCGATGCGAGGAGACCACCTACGGGGCGCTGTGCCGGGCCGCCGACGCCCCGGCGGGCTCGGCGGCCCGCGCCGTCAAGCTCGGCACCCGCGCCGGGCTCGGCCCCTGCCAGGCCCGCGTCTGCGGCCCGGCGGTCGCCGAGCTCCTGGCCCGCCGCACCCCGCCGCCCGACCGCGCGGCCGACGGGCACCGGCCCGCCACCGCCGACCACCGCCCCGTCGCCCAGCCGATCCGGCTCGGCGAACTGGCCCGCCCCCCGAAGGAGAACCCCTGATGGCCAAAGAGAAGGTCACCGGCAGCGCCACCAGTCTGGGCGGCGTGATCGTCGCGACCGCGCTGCCCTACTACGGCGACGCCTCCGCCCCCGCGGGCCTCGCCGTCGACTACGACCGGTTCGCCGAGCACTGCCGCTGGGTGGTCGACAACGGCTGCCGGGGCGTCGGCCCCAACGGCTCGCTCGGCGAGTACTCCTCGCTCACCGACGAGGAGCGCCGCCGCGTCGCCCGCACCGCCGTGGAGGCCGTCGGCGACGACGGCGTCGTGGTGGTCGGCGTGCACGGCCCCGGCTGGCACCAGGCCAGGCACTGGGCGGAGATCGCCGCCGAGGACGGCGCCGACGGCGTGCTGTGCCTGCCCCCGACGATGTACCGCGCCGACCGGGGCGAGGTCGTCGCCCACTTCGAGGCCGTCGCCTCGGTCGGGCTGCCGGTCATGGTCTACAACAACCCCATCGACACCAAGGTGGACCTCACCCCCGACCTGCTCGCCGAGATCGCGCAGATCGACAACGTGGTGGCGGTCAAGGAGTTCTCCGGCGACGTGCGCCGCGTCCTGGAGATCAAGGAGAGGGCCCCCGGCCTGGAGGTCGTCGCGGGCGCCGACGACGTCACGCTGGAGGCGCTGCTGATGGGCGCGACCGGCTGGTTCGCCGGGTTCCCCAACGTGTTCCCCGCCGAGTCGGCCCGGCTGTACGAGCTGGCGCTGGCCGGGGACCTGGCCGGGGCCCGCGCCCTGTACGAGCCGCTGGTCGCCGCGTTCCGCTGGGACTCGCGCACCGAGTTCGTGCAGGCCATCAAGCTCGGCATGGAGATGGTCGGCCGCTACGGCGGCCCGTGCCGCCCGCCGCGCGGCCCCCTGTCCGAGGAGCACCGCGCGGGCGTCACCGCCGACATGGAGCGCGCGATCGCCGCCCTGGAGAAGGGGGCCGCCGCATGAGGTCGGTGCGCACGATCAGCGCGGTCGACTCCCACACCGAGGGCATGCCGACCCGCGTCGTGACCGGCGGCGTCGCGCCGATCCCCGGCGCCACCATGGCCGAGCGCCGCCGGTACGCGGTCGAGCACCTGGACGGCCTGCGCCGCTTCCTGGTGGACGAGCCGCGCGGCCACGCCGCGATGAGCGGCGCGATCCTGCAGCCGCCGACCCGCCCCGACGCCGACTGGGGCGTGCTGTACATCGAGGTCAGCGGGTTCCTGCCGATGTGCGGCCACGGCACCATCGGGGTCGCGACCGTGCTGGTGGAGACCGGCATGGTCGAGGTGACCGAGCCCGAGACGGTCGTCCGCCTGGACGTGCCCGCCGGTCTCGTGGAGGCCCGCGTGCGCGTCCGCGACGGCCGCGCCGAGCAGGTCACCCTGCGCAACGTCGCCTCGTTCGCCACCGAGCTGGACGCCAAGGTGCACGTGCCCGGCCTCGGCGAGGTCCGCTACGACATGGCCTACGGCGGCAACTTCTACGCGATCGTCGACATCGAGGGCGTCGGCCTGCCGTTCGACCGCGCCCGCAAGGACGACATCGCCAAGGCGGGCCTGGACATCATGGCGGCCGTCAACGACACCGCGCGCCCGCAGCACCCCGCCGACCCGTCGATCGGCGGCTGCAAGCACGTGCAGTTCCTGGCGCCCGGCTCCGACGCGCGCCGCTCGCGCAACGCGATGGCGATCCATCCCGGCTGGTTCGACCGGTCGCCGTGCGGCACCGGCACCTCCGCCCGGATGGCCCAGCTCCACGCGCGCGGCGAGCTGCCGCTGGACACCGAGTTCGTCAACGAGTCGTTCATCGGCACCCGCTTCACCGGCCGGCTCGTCGAGGCGACCGAGGTCGGCGGCGTGCCCGCGGTCGTCCCCGAGATCTCCGGCCGCGCCTGGATCACCGGCACCGCCAACTACCTGCTGGACCCGACCGACCCCTTCCCCGAGGGGTTCGTCCTGTGAGCGAGGAGCACGCCATGACCCCGGACCAGGCGGTCACCGCCGCCGCGGCGGCCGCGCCCGCATGGGCGGCGACCGCCCCCGCCGACCGCGCCGCCGCACTGGAGGCCGTCGCCGCCGGCCTGGAGGCCGCCCGCGCCGAGCTCGTCGAACTCGCCGACGCCGAGACCCGGCTCGGCCCGGCCCGGCTGAACGGCGAGCTGACCCGCACCACCTTCCAGCTCGGCCTGTTCGCCGAGCAGGCCCGCGCGGGGGAGTTCCTCGACGTCCGCATCGACGGGCCCGACCCGGACTGGCCCACCGGCCCCCGCCCGGACCTGCGCCGCCACCGCACCGCGCTCGGCCCCGTCCTGGTGTTCGCCGCGAGCAACTTCCCCTTCGCCTTCAGCGTCGCGGGCGGCGACACCGCCTCGGCGCTGGCCGCCGGGTGCCCCGTCGTGGTCAAGGCGCACCCCGGCCACCCCCGGCTGTCGCGCCGCACCGCCGAGATCGTGCGCGCCGCACTGCCCGACGGGGTGTTCGCGCTGGTCGAGGGCGAGGCCGAAGGGGTGGAGGCGCTGCGGCACCCGGCGCTGGCCGCCGCCGCGTTCACCGGTTCCGAGCGCGGCGGCCTCGCGCTGGCCCGGATCGCCGCCGAGCGCCCCGAGCCCATCCCGTTCTACGGCGAGCTGGGCAGCGTCAACCCCGTCGTGGTCACCCCCGGCGCGGCCGCCGCCCGGCCCGAGGAGATCGCCGCCGGCTACGCGGGCTCGCTCACCCTCGGCGCGGGCCAGTTCTGCACCAACCCCGGCCTGCTGTTCGCGCCCGCCGCCCTGGTGGACCGCCTCTCCGGCGCGGTCGCCGCGGCCGGCCCGGCCCCGATGCTGAACGACCGCATCGCCGCCGGGTACCGCGACACCGCCCGCGCCCTCGGCGGCCTGCCGGGCGCGCGCCGCGCGGTGTGGCCCGACGACGACCTCGCCCCGCGCCTGCTGGTCATGGACCTGGCCGCGTTCGAGGCCGACCGCGACGCCGCCGCCCAGGAGTGCTTCGGACCCCTCGGACTCGTGGTCGTCTACGACGACCTCGCCGAGGTCGCCGCCGCCGTCGCCGCACTGCCCGGCCAGCTCACCACGTCCCTGCACGCCGAACCGGACGAGGCCGGAGAGCTGGCGGACCTCGCCGCCGCCCTCGCCGGACGCAGCGGCCGCGTCCTGTGGAACCAGTGGCCCACCGGTGTCTCGGTCACCCACGCCATGCAGCACGGCGGCCCGTTCCCCGCCACCACGGCGCCGGCCACCACCTCGGTCGGCACCGCCGCCGTCGAGCGCTTCCTGCGCCCGGTCGCCTACCAAGGTTGGCCCCAGGAACTGCTGCCGCCGCCGCTGCGCGACGACAACCCGTGGAAGGTCCCCCAGCGCCGGAACTGACCCGCCCCGGCGCCCCCGGTTCGACCGGGGGCGCCCCCGGGGTGCTTGGGTGGGACCATGAAGTACACCCGACTCGGACGAACCGGCCTCAAAGTCAGCCGCCTGGTCCTGGGGACCATGAACTTCGGCCCGTACACCGGCGAACCCGACGCGCACGCCATCATGGACGCCGCGCTGGACGCGGGCGTCAACTTCTTCGACACCGCCAACGTCTACGGGTGGGGCGAGGACAAGGGCCGCACCGAGGAGATCATCGGCACCTGGTTCGCGCAGGGCGGCGGCCGCCGCGACAGGACCGTGCTGGCCACCAAGGTCTACGGCAGCATGTCCACCGGCGGCGCGCCCTGGCCGAACGAGGACAAGCTGTCGGCGCTCAACATCCGCCGCGCCGCCGAGGCGTCCCTCAAGCGCCTCAACACCGACCACATCGACCTCTACCAGTTCCACCACATCGACCGGGCCACCCCCTGGGACGAGATCTGGCAGGCGATGGACGTGCTGGTGCAGCAGGGCAAGGTGCTGTACGTCGGCTCCTCCAACTTCCCCGGCTGGAACATCGCCCGCGCCAACGAGACCGCCGCCCGCCGCGGCTCGCTCGGCCTGGTCAGCGAGCAGTGCCTGTACAACCTCATGGAGCGCCGCGCGGAGATGGAGGTCCTGCCCGCCGCCGAGGCCTACGGGCTCGGCGTGCTCCCGTGGTCGCCGCTGGCGGGCGGCCTGCTGGGCGGGGTGCTGCGCAAGCGGCGCGAGGACGGCACCCGCACCTCCGGCGCCGACGACGCGCTGGCCGACCCCGCCAAGCGCGCCGCCGTGCAGGAGTACGAGGACCTGTGCGCCAAGCACGACCTGCGGCCGGGCGAGGCCGGCCTCGCCTGGCTGCTGACCCGGCCCGGCGTGACCGGTCCCATCGTCGGCCCGCGCGTGAGGGAGCAGTTCGACTCGGCGCTGCGCGCGGTCGAGCTGGACCTGCCGGCGGAGTTCCTGGCCGAGCTGGACCGGATCTTCCCCGGTCCCGGACCCGCGCCGGAGGCGTTCGCCTGGTAGGCCCGGCGTGACCGTGACGTGATCTGAGCGCCGTTTTCCGAAGCTTTTTCAGGGGACAAGGCGGACACCGCCGTCAACGGAAAGGCCGCCTCATGAGAATCGGAACGCTGGTGCTGATCATCTGGCTCGTCATCGGCGGGATCGCCGCGGGCCAGCGCGGCTACTACACCGGCGAGGTGGAGAACTGCAGCAAGGCGGGCACGATCCTGGTCACGATCATCGCCGGGCCGCTCAACTACGTGGGCCTCAACCCCAAGATCTCCTGCAAGACCCCCGAGCCGAGCAAGTGACCGGCCCCGGCCCGGGGCGCCCGCCGACGCAGGCGGCCGCCCCGGGCCGGGCGCGGCCGCGTCAGGAGACGGTCACCGGCAGCCGCGTCAGCCCGCGCAGCAGGAAGCTCGGCTCGTACTCCAGGCCCGCCGGGTCGGCCAGGCCGATCGAGGTGACGGCCCGCGCCAGCTCCTGCAGCGCCACCACCGTCTCCAGCCGCGCCAGCGGCGCGCCCAGGCAGTGGTGGACGCCCCACCCGAACCCCAGGTGGTCGCGGGCGCGCTCCCGGCCCGGCCGGAACTCCTCCGGCGCCTCGAAGTGCGCCTCGTCCCGGTTGGCGGCGGCGTAGGACAGCACGACCATCGCCCCGGCGGGCAGCTCCACGCCGCCCAGCACGGTCGGCGTCGTCACCAACCGGAACATGCCCTGCACCGGCGTCAGGAAGCGCAACCCCTCCTCGACCAGGCCCTCGGCGTAGGCGGGATCGGCCCGCAGCGCCTCCCACAGGCCCGGCTCGGTGGCCAGCAGGTGCGCGAGACCCGTCAGCAGCTTGGTGGTGGTCTCGTTCCCGGCCACCAGGATCTGCTGGATCAGGTTCAGGCTCTCGGCGGTGGTCAGCGGGGTCTCGTCCTCGCCCAGGTGCGCCTGCACCAGCCCGGTCACCAGGTCCTCGCGCGGCTCGGCGCGCCGCTCCTCCAGCAGGCCCGCGAAGTAGTGCTGGAACTCCAGCACCCCCTCGGCCGCCTCGATCCGCCGCTCGTCGGGGGCGTCGGCGCCGATCGTGGCGGCGAAGTCGTCGGACCAGCGCTTGACGTCGGGCAGCCGCTCCTCGGGCACCCCCAGCATCCGCCCGATCACCCGCACCGGCAGCGGCACCGCGAAGCCCGCGACGAAGTCGGCCGTGCCCGCCGCCACCAGCTCCCCGGCCAGCCCGGCGGCGATCTGCCGGACCTCCGGCTCCATCGCCCCCACGCTGCGCCGGGTGAACGCCCTGGACACCAGCCGCCGGTAGCGGGTCTGCACCGGCGGGTCCTCGGTCAGCATGGTCGGCACGTCCGGCCAGCCCCGCGCCTGGATCTCCTCGATGCGGGCCAGCGTGTCGCCGCTCGCCGGGCTCTGCGGTACCCCGAACCGGCTGGAGAACACCTCCGGCTTACCCAGCGCCTCCGACACCAGCGCGCGCGAGGTCACGAACCACATCCCCGCCGCCGTGGACGCCACCGGCGCGGTGCGGCGCAGCGCGGCGTAGACCGGGTGCGGGTCCTGCTGGAACGCGGGGTCGAACGGGTTGAACACGGCGGGGTCGAACGGCGCGTCGGCCTGCGCGGGGGAGGGCGCGGGCGACGGGTCGGAGTCGGTCATGGGCGGCCTTTCCGGCGTAATGATGATCATCAAATCTAGAGGGATGACCGAACCGCGTTCGCTTTTTGGCCGATCCCGGACGGCCCGGCCCTCGCTATCTTGTTCGCCGTGAACCCCCCACCGCCGCCGGGAGCACCCCGGTCGCACGGCCCCCACGGGCGTCCGGCCGGACCTCCGGGAGGGAGGTGGACCTGTACTGGTGAGGTCCCGCGCCGCCGCCCGGCGCGCCGGACCGGCTCTGGAACGTTCCAGGGAATGCGGACGGGGGTACTCCGGTTATGCGGGCGACGAGGCCCGACGAGGAGGAGAGCAGAGCATGGCGACCGTTGAGATGACCAAGGACACCTTCCCCGCGACGGTGGCGGACAACGACATGGTCGTGATCGACTTCTGGGCGGGGTGGTGCGGCCCGTGCCGCCAGTTCGCCCCGGTCTACGACAAGGTGTCCGAGCGGCACGAGGACATCGTGTTCGCCAAGGTGGACACCGAGGCCGAGCAGGAGCTGGCCGCCGCGTTCGAGATCGCCTCGATCCCCACGCTGGCCATCATCCGCGAGGGCGTGATGGTGTTCGCCCAGCCCGGCGCCCTGCCGGAGAACGTGCTGGAGGACCTGCTCACCCAGGCGCGGGCGCTGGACATGGACGAGGTCCGCAAGAGCGTGGCCGGCGCCTCCCAGGGCGGTCCCGGCGCCTGACCCCTCCGCCGCGGCGCTCACCCGTGGTGCCCTGGACCGCGGAAGGAGTGAGCCGTGCGCCTTTCGGCCTCCACCGCCGAGCTCCCCGGCCGACCCGGCCCCCGGGGCCGCGCTCGTCAGGGGCGGGCGGGGATGATGCAGACCGGCGCGGGCACGGCCACCGGCCGCTCCAGCGGGGCGGGCACGCCGGTCCGGTCGTCCAGCCGGAACGAGGCGACGTCCTCCGAGCGCTCGTTGGCGACGTGCAGCCACGGGCCGTCCACGTGCAGGTCGCGCGGCCAGTGCCCGCCGCAGTCCACGTCGGCGACCGGCTCCAGCGCGGCGCCGCCGTCCAGCACCCGGTGCGCGGTCACGACGTCGGCGCCGCGCACGGAGGTGTAGACGAACTCCCCGCCGTCCCCGACCTTGATGGCCGCGCCCAGCGTCTCGCCGCCGGTGCCGCCCGCGAGCGCCGCCGACTCGGCCGTCACCGTCAGGTCGGCGTAGGAGTGGCCGGGCGTCAGCACCAGCAGGCGCGGCTCCAGCTCGGTGATCAGGTAGAGGCGCCCGGACGGGTGCAGCGCCAGGTGGCGCGGCCCGTAGCCCGCCGGGACCGGGATCTCGGCGACCTGCCGCAGCGCGCCGCCCTCCACCCGGAAGGCGCGGACCAGGTCGGCGCCGAGGTCGGTGCTCAGCGCGGTGCCGTCGGGGGCCCACAGCGTGAAGTGCGCGTGCGGCCCGTCCTGCCGGTCGGCGTCGGGGCCGCCGCCCCACCCGGAGAAGACCGTCGGGTCGCCGTCGAAGGAGCCCGCGCCGTCCAGGGGCTGCGCCGCGACCGCGCCCGCGGTGTAGCAGGCGGCCAGCAGCGTGCCGCCGCCCGGCCGGACCGCCAGGTGGCACGGGTCGGCCGGGACCGCGCGGCGGCCCAGCGGGCGCAGGCGCCCGCCGTCCCCGACCGCGTAGGACAGCAGCGACCCCTCCGGCTCCTCGCCGACCGCGTACAGGACCGGCGCGTCCGGATGCTCGGCCAGGTACGAGGGGCGCACCGCCTCCACCGCCAGCTCGGGCGCGCCGAGCACACCGCCGGCCCCGCGCCGCATCCGGTAGATCCCCGGCCCGTAGGTGCCCACCCAGAAGTCACGTTCGGTCACGGACACGACCCTACGTCACACCGTCCGGGGCGTTCCGAGCGGCTCCACCTGGGTAGAAGGCCGGTGCCTGGGGGGAACCGGGAAGAGTACGACGCCTTCGCGGGTTGGCGACCATGCGGCGACGCGCCGAATTAAGATCATGGCGGGGCGGGCGGCACTTCCCGGGGGCGCCGCAGGCATGTGCCGCATGGTGAGGAGATGAGGGGCAAATGGCTGATATCACCGAGACATCCGCGTGGTCCGCGCTGGCGGAGCACCACGCGCGCGTGGCCGGGCGCAACCTCCGCGACCTGTTCGCCGAGGACCCGGGCCGGGCCGAGCGGATGACGGTGACGGCGGGCGAGCTGTACCTGGACTACTCCAAGCACCGCGCGACCGGCGAGACCGTCGACCTGCTGGCGGCGCTCGCCGAGGCGGCCGGGCTGCGCGAGCGCATCGACGGGATGTTCTCCGGGGAGCACATCAACGTCAGCGAGGACCGCGCCGTCCTGCACACCGCGCTGCGCCTGCCGCGCGACGCGCGGCTGACGGTGGACGGCCAGGACGTGGTCCACGACGTCCACCAGGTGCTGGACAAGATGGCCGCCTTCAGCGACCGCGTCCGGTCGGGGGAGTGGACCGGCTTCACCGGCAGGCCGATCCGCACCGTGGTCAACATCGGCATCGGCGGCTCCGACCTCGGCCCGGCCATGGCCTACGAGGCGCTGCGCGACTACACGAGTCCCCCCGACCAACCGACCCCGACCGACCTCCCCGGCGCGGGGATCGAGGCCCGGTTCGTCTCCAACATCGACCCGGCCGACATCACCGGCACGCTGCGCGACCTCGACCCCGAGCAGACGCTGTTCGTCATCAGCTCCAAGACCTTCGGCACCCTGGAGACGCTGACCAACGCCAAGGTCGCGCGCCGCTGGCTGGTGGAGCGGCTCGGCGACGACAAGGCGGTCTCGCGGCACTTCGTCGCGGTGTCCACCAACGCCGAGCGGGTCGCCGAGTTCGGCATCGACACCGACAACATGTTCGGCTTCTGGGACTGGGTCGGCGGCCGCTACTCCTTCGACGGCGCCATCGGCCTGTCGCTGATGGTCGCCATCGGCGAGGCGCGGTTCCGCGAGATGCTGGCCGGCTTCCACACCATCGACGAGCACTTCCGCACCGCGCCGTTCGAGGCGAACATGCCGGTGCTGATGGGCCTGCTCGGCGTGTGGTACACCGACTTCTTCGGCGCGCAGACCCGCGCCGTGCTGCCCTACAGCCAGCGGCTCGCGCGCTTCCCCGCCTACCTCCAGCAGCTCACGATGGAGTCCAACGGCAAGTCGGTGCGCGCCGACGGCGCGCCGGTCATCGCGCAGACCGGCGAGATCTTCTGGGGCGAGCCCGGCACCAACGGCCAGCACGCCTTCTACCAGCTGCTGCACCAGGGCACCCGGCTGGTCCCGGCCGACTTCATCGGCTTCGCCGAGCCGTTCCAGGACGCGGGCGAGGACGGGCAGGGCATGCACGACCTGCTCACCGCCAACCTGCTGGCGCAGACCTCGGCGCTGGCGTTCGGCAAGACCGCCGAGGAGATCGCCGCCGAGGGCACGCCCGCCGCGCTGGTCCCGCACAAGGTCATGCCGGGCAACCGCCCGACCAGCACCATCCTGGTGCCCAAGCTCACGCCCGGCACGCTCGGCCAGCTCGTCGCGCTGTACGAGCACATGGTGTTCGTGCAGGGCGTGGTCTGGGGCATCGACTCCTTCGACCAGTGGGGCGTGGAGCTGGGCAAGGTCATGGCGCAGGACCTGGCGCCCGCGCTGACCGCCGCCCGGCCCGCCGACGACGCGCCCGACGCGTCCACCGCCGCGCTGGTGCGCCGCTACCGCGAGCTGCGCGGCCGCGCGGTCTGACGCGAGGCGTGTCGAAGGGCTCCCGCGGGCGCGGGAGCCCTTCGCCGTCACCGGGTCAGTACCGCTCCGCCAGCGCGTTGCGGCGGAACTCCGAGAACTCCGACGCGCCGCAGTAGCCGCAGCCGGGCCCGAAGAACTCCGCGCGCGCCCGCGCGTCGTTCATCAGCATCGCGCGCATCCACGCCGTGGCGGGCCCGCGGTACCCGCCGCCGTCGCCCAGCGGCACCAGGTGGCCGGCCCCGCGCAGCTCGCCGTAGAGCGCGGGCACGTGCCCGGAGGCGTCGTAGAGCACCTTCACCTCGGCGGGCGGGACCAGGCCGTCCTTCTGCCCCGACACGTAGAACGTCGGCACGCGCAGCGCGCGGAGATCGGCCCGGCCGCCCGGCTGGATCGGCAGCACGGTCGTGACGCGCTTGTCGGCCGCCGCGTTGACCGCCCCCGCGCCGCCCTGGGAGTGCCCGGTCGCGGCGATGCGGGACAGGTCGACCTTGCCGTGGAAGCGGCTCTTCGGGTCGGCGTTCCGCGCCGCCAGCAGGTCGATCCCCGCGCGCATCTCCTTGCCGGTGCCCGACATCGGGGTGTTGGCGGCCGCCACGATGAACCCGTGGCTCGTCCAGTGCCGCAGCAGCCCGCCGTAGATGGCGGGGAGGGCGAAGGTGCCGTTGCCCCAGACGATGACCGGATGGCGGCCGCGCAGCGGCTTCGGCACGTAGAGGGTGTGGGCGGGGAGCAGTTCCTCGGTCACCCCGTAGGGGCCGGGTTTGCTCCAGTCGATCCGCGCCCCGGCCTGGGCCGCCCTCGCGGGGGCCGCGCCGACCAGGGCGAGCGTCAGGACGGCCGTGGCGGCCGCGGAGAGAAGACGCACTGACAGGCTGCGCACGCGCATGGACCCTCACCGTGCTTTCCGGGCGTCCCAGTGGTGAACGGAACATAACGCCGCTCACCGGGCACGGCAAGGGTCCCGTGCGTCACCGCCCGCACCGGCGCGCCCGTTCGGGCGGGCCCGGTTCAGACGGTCCAGCCCTGCGTCTCCAGCAGCGTCTGGAACTCCGGGTAGGAGATGAAGCCGTCGCGGTTGGTGTCGGCCTTCTCGAAACGATCCTGGACCTCGGCCTTCGTCCACGACATGCCGAGGCTATCGAGGACCATCGAGAACTCCATCAGATCGAGCCTGTCGTCACCGCCGAGGTCGGCCCGCGTGAACACGGCGTGCAGATCGCCCTCGGCAGGCTTGGTGGTCATCTCACTCCTCGTGTTGGTCCGATGTGCCCGCATCATGCCATAGCGGCACGGGCCGTCAGAGGGCGAAACGCCGCCGTGCGGGCGGGCGTTCCCGCCGGACGGCACGGCTTGGGACAAGTTCTGATCACAGGCCCGCGGGGGGCTCTCCCGCAGGTCCCCGGCCGGGTTACATTCGGCTGATCGCAGCCCGCCTCAACGGGGAGGCACCGTGACCCAGCTCGTGCCCGCGCAGCGCCCGCCCGCGCCGCTGACCGACCCGCCGCTGACCGATCCCTGCGAGGGGCGGGAGCCCGCGGGGGAGCGCCTGCATCCGGACGGATCGCCAGGATTGGACGTGTTCCTGGCCGGGCAGGTCTTCATGGACATGATCTTCACTGGACTGCCGGGCCTGCCGCCCCCCGGCACCGAGGTGGTCACCGACGGGCTCGGCTCGGCGCCCGGCGGCATCGCCAACATCGCGGTCGCGATGAGCCGCCTCGGCCTGCGGGTCGGCCTCGCCGCCGCGTTCGGCGACGACCTGTTCGGCGACTACCTGTGGCGCACCCTCGCCGGGCAGGAGGAGGTGGACCTCAGCCGGTCGCGCCGCCCGGCGGGCTGGTCCACGCCGGTGACGGTGTCGCTGGCCTACGACGCCGACCGCAGCATGGTCACCTTCGCGCGGCCCGCGCCGGTCGCCGAGGACGAGCTGGTCGGCGCGCCGCCCGAGGCCCGCGCCTGCTTCCTGGACGTCGACCGGCCCGTGCCCGCCTGGGCGCGCCGGATGCGCGCGGCCGGGGCCACGGTGTTCGCCGACCTCGGCTGGGACCCCACCGGCACCTGGTCCACCGACGTGCTCGACCGGCTGGACGACGTGGACGTCTTCCTGCCCAACGCCGTGGAGGCCATGGCCTACACCCGCACCGCCACCCCCGAGGACGCCGCCCGCGCGCTGGCCCGGCGGCTGCCGGTCGTGGTGGTCAAGCGCGGCCCGCGCGGCGCGGTCGCCATCGACTCGGCGACCGGGGAGCTGGCCGAGACCGACGCGCTGCCGGTGCGGGCGCTGGACGCGACCGGCGCCGGCGACGTGTTCGGCGCCGGGTTCGTGTTCGCGACGCTCGCCGGGCTGCCGCTGGCCGAGCGGCTGAAGTTCGCCAACCTGGTTGCCGGACTGTCGGTGCGGCACTACAGCGGGTCGCTGGGCTCGCCCTGCTGGGGCGAGATCGCCGCGTTCGGCGAGACCGGCGAGGTGCCCGAGGAGGTGCTGGCCGAGTACGCGTTCGTGGTGCCGTTCATCCCCGAGGCCGCCGCCGACACCGTCGTGCGGGCCGAGCCGACCCTGCGAAAGGAACCGTAGGAGATGCTGAGACCGGTCGGGCGGTGGGCGCTCGCGGGCACGGCGGCCGCGGTGGCGCTGGCCACCGCGTGCGCCCCCGGCGGCGACGGCGGAGGGTCGGCGGGCCGGACGCCCGCCGCCGTGAACACCGACGTCGCCAAGGCGGGCAACGTCACCCTCACCGTCTGGGACCAGGAGGTGCAGGGCGGCCAGCGCAGGCAGATCGACCGCCTCAACGCCGCCTTCCAGGCCCGCCACCCCAACGTGAGGATCAACCGGGTGGCGCGCTCGTTCACCGACCTGCAGAAGACGCTGCGGCTGGCGCTGTCGGGCGGCAGCCCGCCCGACGTGGTGCAGGCCAACCAGGGCTACGCGGCGATGGGCCAGTTCGTGAAGGCCGGGATGCTGGCCTCCCTGGCCCCCTACGACAAGGTCTACGGCTGGACCAAGCGCTACCCCAAGGCCCTCACCGACCTCAACAGCGTCACCTCCGACGGCAGGCGCATCGGCTCGGGCGAGCTGTACGGCGTCTCGCTGAACGGCGAGATCGTCGGCCTGTACTACAACAAGGACAAGCTGGCCGAGCTCGGGCTGAAGCCGCCCGCGACCTGGGGCGAGTTCGAGCAGGCCCTCGCCACCGCCAAGGGCAAGGGCGAGCAGCCCCTCGCGTTCGGCAACCTGGAGAAGCTTCCGGGCGTCCAGGTGTTCGGCATCGTGCAGGACCAGACCGCCGGCAAGGACAAGGTCCGCGACCTGGTGTTCGCGCGCGGCGGCGCGTGGACCGACCAGCCCAACGTGCAGGCCGCGCAGAAGCTGGCCGACTGGGCGAAGGCGGGCTACTTCAACAAGGACTCCGCCGCCGTCAAGTGGGACGACACCCCGGCGAACTTCGCCAAGGGGCAGGGCGTGTTCATGTTCGGCGGCACCTGGTGGGCCGCCGACCTGGCCGCCAAGATGAAGGACCGGGTCGGCTTCCTCACCCCGCCGCCGCAGCAGGCCGGGGGAGCCCCCGCCACCATGGGCGGCGAGAGCCTGCCGTTCTCCATCACCGCCAAGTCCAAGCATCCCGACGTGGCGGCCGCCTACATCGACTTCATCACCTCGCCCGAGGCGATGGACGTGGCGGTGGAGACCGGCAACCTGCCCGCGCTGAAACCGCCGTCCAAGCAGCCGGCCGAGCCGCTGCTGAAGGACGTCCACGCGTCGTGGGACGCGCTGAGCAGGGCCGACGGCATCACCCCCTACCTCGACTACGCCACCCCCACGCTCGGCGACGTGCTCGGCGGCTCCCTCCAGGAGGTCATCGCCGGGCGCACCTCCGCGCAGCGGGCGATGGAGACCGAGCAGCGCGACTACTCGGCCTTCCTGAAGAAGTGACCGGCCGGCGCGGGCGGGGCCGCCCGCCGGGCGCGCCCCGCGGCATCGGCTGGCTGTACGTGCTGCCCGCCCTGGCCGTCTACGGCGTGTTCCTGCTGTGGCCGCTGGTGCGCGGGTTCTGGTTCTCGCTGTACGACTGGGACGGCGTCAGCCCCGGCACCTGGGCGGGCCTGTCCAACTACGCCGCCGTGCTGACCGATCCCGGGCTGCGCGGCGCGTTCGGGCACGCGCTGGTCCTGGTCGTCTTCTACGCCGTGATCCCGTGCCTGCTGGCGTTCCTGCTCGTCGCGGTCATCACCCGGACGCGGGTGCGCGGCTTGGCGCTCTTCCGCACCGTGCTGTTCCTGCCGCAGGTCGTGGCCATGGTGGCGGTCGCGGTCGCCTGGCAGTGGATGT
The DNA here is from genome assembly GCA_050936435.1 of Spirillospora sp. CA-253888. Taxonomy (GTDB): domain Bacteria; phylum Actinomycetota; class Actinomycetes; order Streptosporangiales; family Streptosporangiaceae; genus Spirillospora. The sequence continues at coordinate 7,757,066 of JBNJMT010000001.1, read as the reverse complement.
ACTCGGCCGACGGCCCGGTCAACGGGGCGCTGCGCCTGCTGCACCGGCTCGGCCTGCCCGACTGGTCGCGCGGCTGGCTCGGCGACTTCGCCTTCGCGCTCCCGGCCGTCGGCCTGATCGGCACCTGGGTGGAGGTCGGGCTGGCGCTGGTGCTGTTCCTGGCGGGCGCGCAGCGCATCCCCCGCGAGCTGTACGACGCCGCGCGCATCGACGGCGCGGGCCCGCTGGCCGAGTTCCGCGCCGTCACCCTGCCGGGCCTGCGCCGCGAGCTGGGCGTGGCGCTGACGCTGACGTCGGTGATGGCGCTGCGCAACTTCGACCTGGTGTACGTCACCACCAAGGGCGGGCCCGGCGACGCGACCCGGGTCCCCTCCTACGAGGTCTACAACCGCACCTTCAACACCGGCGAGGTGGGGCTGGCCTGCGCCATCGGCGTCACCCTCGCCGTACTGGTGTTCGCGCTCACCGCCGGGATCAGCCGCCTGGCCGAGGGACGGGGGGAGGCGCGGTGACGGCCCCGCTGATCTCCTCGCGCGAGCGGTACCTCAACTACGCGGTCCTGCTGGTGTTCGCCGCGCTGGCGCTGGTCCCGATGATCGGCGTGGTGGCGCAGGCGCTGAACCTGCCCGACCTCGACGTCTCCACGTTCGGCCGGGCCTGGCGCGAGGGGCGCTTCGCGACCTACATGCGCAACAGCGTGATCGTGACCGTCACCGTCGTCGCGGTGGCGTCGGTGCTGTCCATCATGGCCGGGTACGCGCTGGGCACCCTGGGGTTTCGCGGCTCGGGCGCGGTGTTCCTGCTGTTCCTGGCCGGACTGACGATCCCCACCGAGGCGATCGTGGTACCGCTCTACTTCGACCTGCGCTCGGCCGGCCTGGACAACACCTACGCCGGGATGATCCTCCCGCAGACCGCGCAGTCGCTGGCGTTCGGCACCTTCTGGATGCGCGCCTACTTCCGGGGCGTGCCGCCCGCGCTGCTGGAGGCCGCGCGCATGGACGGCGCGTCGAGCTGGACCACGCTGTGGCGGGTGCTGGTGCCGATGGGCCGCCCGGCGGTCCTCACGATGGTCGTGCTGACCGCGATGTGGACCTGGAACGAGTTCCTGCTGCCGCTGGTCGTCGTCAACTCCGCCGAGGGCCTGCGCACCGCGCCGCTCGGCCTGTCGTTCTTCCAGGGCTCGCACCAGACCGACTACCCGCTGCTGATGGCCGGGGCGCTCATCATCGCCGCGCCCATCGTGATCCTCTACCTCTTCCTGCAACGGCGCTTCATCGCCGGGATGCTCTCGGGGGCCGTCAAGGAGTAGGAGACCTCCCATGCGCAGACCCGTCCTGCTCGCAGCGGTGCTCGCCACCGCTCTCGCCGGGGCCGTCCCCGCGGCCGAGGCGAAACCCCCGGACAAGGGACGGCTCGACGTGCTGTTCGTCGGCGCCCACCCCGACGACGAGGCGGGCACGCTGTCCGCGCTCGGCCAGTGGAACGAGGACGACCGCGCCCGCGTCGGCGTGCTGACCGTCACCCGCGGCGAGGGCGGCGGCAACGCCGCGGGCACCGAGGAGGGGCCGCCGCTCGGCCTGCTGCGCGAGGCCGAGGAGCGCCGCGCGGTGGGCAAGGCCGGGATCACCAGCGTCCACTACCTCGACGAGGTGGACTTCTACTACACCGTCAGCGCCCCGCTCACCGCCGAGGCGTGGGGCCACGGCGCGAGCCTGGAGAAGGTCGTCCGGCTGGTCCGCGAGACCCGGCCCAAGACCATCGTCACGATGGACCCCGCCCCGCTGCCCGGCCAGCACGGCAACCACCAGGAGGCCGCGCGGCTGGCGGCCGAGGCGTACTTCGCCGCCGCCGACCGCTCCCGCTACCCCGGCCAGCTGCGGAACGAGGGGCTGCGGACCTGGGCGGCGGACCGGCTGCTGATGACCGGCGGCGCGACCGGCCCCACCGGGCCGGCCTGCGAGAAGACCTTCACCCCCACCGACCCGGCCGCCTCCGTGCTGGGCGTGTGGGCCGGGCGCGCGTCCGCCCGCAACGGCGGCAGGACCTGGGCGCAGGTCGAGCGCGAGGCGCAGCGGATGTACGCCAGCCAGGGCTGGGGCGGGTTCCCCGACGTGCCCGCCGACCCGAACAGGATCGGCTGCGACTACTTCACGCGGCTCCACGACCGCGCCGCCGCCAAGGCCGCCGCGCCCCGGCCCGCCGTCACCGGCGAGCAGGAGCCGCTGCCGCGCGTGGCCGACTACGACGCCTGGGCGGTCCGCACCGGCCTGCCCGCCCTCGCCGGGCGCGTTCCGCGCGTCCTCACCCTCGGCTCCGGCGGGTCCCGGCCCGTCCGCGTGGACCTGGCCAACACCACCTCCGCGCCGCAGTCGGGCGCCGTGACCCTCGACCTGCCGAAGGGCTTCGCCGCCGAGCCGGCCTCCCGCCCCTACAACCTGGCCGCCGGGGCGAAGGGCTCGGTGACCTTCACCGTCCGCAACACCGACGCCTCGATCCCGACGTCCAACCAGGGCGGGGTCAACGGCGACCACCACTACACGATCACCACCACGAGCACGGGGGGCCCGCCCGACGTGCGCAAGGCCGCGCTGGAACTGGTCCCCGTCGCCACCCTCGCCGAGGCCCCCGCCGCGCCCGCGCTCGACGGGAAGGAGGGCCCCGGCGAGTACCCCGGGCCCGAGTTCGACCTGTCGCGGGTGTGGGAGGGCGCGGCGTGCGCCTCGGCGGCCGACTGCTCGGCCACCGGCAGGGCGACCTGGACCGCCGACGCGCTGCACGTGCTGGTGAGGGTCCGCGACGACGCGCGCGGCGCCGTCCTGGGCGCCGACGACTGCAAGCGGCACTGGCGCACCGACGCCGTCGAGATCGCCGTCGACCCGCGCGGCGACTCGGAGAACACCTCCACCACCTTCAAGACCGGGATCTTCCCCGCGATGGCCGACGGGCGGCCCTGCTTCGAGCGCGACGCCGACCACCGCCAGGGGCCGGGGGAGCGGACCGCGCCCGGCATGAGGGTCGCCGCCGCCCTCGACCGGCCCTACACCGGGTACACCGTCGAGGCGACGATCCCGTTCCGGGTGCTGCCCGCCACCGTCGATCCCGCCCGCATGGGGCTGAACATCTTCGTCTACGACTCCGACACCCAGGACAGGACCGGACAGACCCGGCTCGGCTGGTCCACCTGGGGCGGCGTGCAGGGCGACCCCTACCGGTGGGGCCTCGCGACCCTGCCCGGCCTGGACCCGCCCACCGTTCCGGCCACGCCGCCGGTGCTGCCCGGCGAGGCGGCGCGCTCGGTGGACTCGCCGCAGTCGATCATGCAGGCGGCCGCGACGGGCGTGCCCCTGGCGGGCGGCCCGGCCTCGCGGGCGACCGTCCGCGTCCTCGGTCGTCCCACGGTGGCCGGCGGCGCGACCACGTTCCGGCTGCGCGCGACCGGGCCCGGCACCGTGCACGCGCACGTGTGGGACGGCAGGACGCTCGGCTCCAAGCGCGTGACCGTCGATCGCGCGGGCACGCGCACCGTGACCGTGCCCGGCGCGTCGGGGACGCTGGCGGTGGCGTTCGAGGCGCGGCGCGGCGGCACCGCCGTTGACGTCGCCCGCCTTCCCGGCTGAGGATCGGACCGGCCGCGTGCTCCAGGGCGCGCGGCCGGGCGGTTCCTTATGGACCAGAAGCCCTCCGCCCGGACTCCGTGGTGGCCGAGCCATGTCCTTCCTGGTGCCGCTGACGGCGCCGTTCCCGTGGTTCTGCCAGGACCGGCCGGGCAGGGGAGGGGAGCCCGCAGCTCAACATGGGCTGGAAACGCATGGTCGAGGACGGCTAGCCGGGCGCGCCCGCGCGGTAGTCCTGCGGGCTCACGCCGTGCTCGCGCTTGAAGGCCGTGCTCAGCGCGAACGCCGTGCCGTAGCCGACCCTGCGGGCGATCGCCTCCAGCGTCGCGTCGGTCTCGCGCAGCATGTCGGCCGCCTGCGCGAGCCGCAGGTTCGTCAGGTAGGTCATCGGCGGCTCGTCCAGCAGCCTGGCGAACCGCTGCGCCAGCGCCGTCCGCGACACCCCGACCTTCCCCGCCAGCGCCGCCACCGTCCAGGCGTGCGCCGGGTCGTCGTGCAGCAGCCGCAGCGCCGGGCCGACGACCGGGTCGCCGTGCGCGCGGTACCAGCCGGGCGCCTCGGCCTCGGGCCGGGCGAACCAGGCTCGCAGCACCGCGATCAGCAGCAGGTCCAGCAGCCGGTCCAGCACCACCTCCTGCCCCGGCTCGTCCCGGACGATCTCCTGGCCGAGCAGCGGCACCAGCGGCGAGTCCCACGACCCGGCCGGCACCACCACCAGCCGGGGCAGCGCCGCCAGCAGCCGGTGGGTGACCGCGCCGCGCATCTGGTAGGCGCCGACCAGCATCACCGTGGAGCCGTCGGGGTCGTTGCCCCAGCTGCGCACGCCGAGGTCCATCGCCTCCGACAGGCTCGTCCCGTCGGGGGTGGTGCAGCGCTGCCCCGGGTGGATGACGACCTGCGCCGCGGTCGCCGGGTCGTCGGCGGCCACGTACGGCTCCGGCCCCCGGATGATGGCGACGTCGCCCTGCCGGACCCGGAAGCGCTCGCCGTCGTCGTAGACCACCCACGCGTCCTCGCGGACCATCGCGAGCAGGCACAGCGGCGCGCGGTCCTGGATGCGCACCGACCACGGCGGGTTCATCGACGCGCGCAGCAGGAACGCGCCGCGCGCCCGGGGACCGTCGAGCAGGTCGGTGAGGGCGTCCATGCGGCCAGCGTAGACGGCGCGTGAACGCTCGCGTATGGCGTCCGTTCTCTCGACGATGTCGGCCGGGAGGCCGCGCCGCTTGACTTGGGGACATGACGAACAACGCGAACACCACCGCCGGCCTCACCCTCGTCCTCGCCGCCACCGGCAAGACCGGCCGCCGCGTCGCCGACCGGCTGACCGCCCTGGACGTGCCGGTGCGGCACGGCTCCCGCTCCGCCGAGATCCCCTTCGACTGGGAGGCGCCGGCCACCTGGGCGCCCGCGCTGGAGGGCGTCGCCTCGGTGTACCTGGTCTTCTACCCCGACCTCGCGGTCCCCGGCGCGCCGGACGCGATCCGCGGCTTCACCGACGCGGCCGTCGCCGCCGGGGTGCGCCGGATCGTGCTGCTGTCGGGGCGCGGCGAGGACGAGGCGCGCGAGTGCGAGCGCATCGTGCAGGGCTCCGGGCTGGAGTGGACGATCGTGCGCGCCTCCTGGTTCGCGCAGAACTTCAGCGAGGACTACCTGCTGGAGCCGGTGCTCGGCGGCGAGGTCGTGCTCCCGGCCGGGGAGGTGGCCGAGCCGTTCGCCGACGCCGACGACATCGCCGACGTCGCGGTGGCCGCGCTCACCGAGGACCGGCACGTGGGCGAGGTCTACGAGGTCACCGGGCCGCGCGCGCTCACCTTCGCCGAGGCCGTGGACGAGATCGGCAAGGCCGCCGGCCGCGGGATCTCCTACGTCCAGGTGCCGGTGGAGGCCTACGCCGCCGAGCTCAGGGAGCACGGGCTGCCTGACGACGTGGTCGCGTTCCTGGTCTACCTGTTCGGCACGATCCTCGACGGCCGCAACAGCGAGCCCCAGGACGGCGTGCGCCGCGCCCTCGGCCGCGAGCCCAACGACTTCGCCGACTACGCCCACGCCACCGCCGCCGCCGGCGTGTGGAAGGCCTGACACGACCAGGGCCCGGGACGGGGCCGCGCGCCCCGTCCCGGCCCGCAGGGAGGAACCGTGAGAACCGCACTGACCACCGTCTCCGCCGCGCTGGCGTTCCTGGCCCTCGCCGGGGTGACCGGCGTCTACTTCGCCTTCTCGACCTCGGTGATGCCGGGGCTGAACGCCGTGCGGCCCGCCGTGGCCGTCGAGGCGGCGCAGCACCTGAACCGCAAGATCCTCAACCCGCTGTTCCTGTTCTCCTTCACCGGGGCGCCGCTGCTGGCCGCGCTCACCGGCGTCCTGCTGCTGGTGCTGCTGCACCACCGCGCGGCCGGGCTGCTGTTCCTGGCGGCGGCGGCCGTGTACTTCCTGGGCGCGTTCCTGCCGACGATGGCCGTCCACATCCCGCTCAACGACGCGCTGGACACCGCGCGGCTCACCGGCGACCCGGCCGAGGCCGCGCGGATCTGGCGGGACTTCGCGCCCCGCTGGACCTCCTGGAACCACCTGCGCGCCGTCGCGAGCACCGCCGCGACCCTGCTGGCGGCCTACGGCGCCTACCTGTGGGGCCGCGCCTTCTGACCCACCACCCGAACCCCGTTCTGTTTCGGGCGCCGATGTGCTTGGCTGGCCCCAGCCGCAGATCACCGCCGATCCGGGAGGGCCGCCTTGGCCGTCGCCACCGCCCACCACGCCGCCGAACGCCCCGACGAGACCGCCCTGCGCGACCCGCGCACCACGCTGACCTGGGCGCAGGCCGACGACCTGCTCAACCGGGCGGTGAACGGCCTGCTCGCCCTGGAGGCCGGCCCCGGCCGCCGGATCGCGGTGTACGCCGAGAACTCCGCCGAGGCCGTCCTCGCCCACGTCGCCGGCCTGCTGGCGGGCATGGCGGTCGTCCCGGTCAACTTCCACCTGGCCGCCCCCGAGGCCGCCTACATCCTGGAGAACTCCCGGTCGGCGGTGCTGCTCACCGGCCCCGAGAACCTGGACCGCGCGGTCGCCGCCGCCGGGCGGGCCGGCATCACCCAGGTCATCGCCTGGCGCAGCCCCGCCGCCCCCGGCGTCCGGGCGTGGGAGGACCTCCTCGCGGCGGCCTCGCCCGCCGAGCCGCCGTCCGACCTGGAGCCGCTGCCCAACCTGCTGTACACCTCCGGCACCACCGGCTTCCCGAAGGCGACCCCGCTGCCGCCCAACATGTTCGCGGGCGGCGCGACGGTCGCCGAGCACGTGGCGGCCCTGCGCGAGCAGCCGCTGACGATGTTCGGCCCGCACCTGGCGGTCGGCCCGCTCTACCACACCGGCCCCCTGTACGGGGTGCGCGCGTTCGCCGCCGGGGTCGAGCTCGGCGTGCTGGGCCGCTTCGACGCCGAGGAGGTGCTGCGCGCGATCGCCGAGTGGGGCACCAGGGTGAGCGTCATGGTCCCCACCCACTTCGTGCGGCTGCTGGAGCTGCCGGGCGAGGTGCGCGCCAAGTACGACACCTCCGGCCTGATGCTGGTGGTGCACACCGGCTCCGCCTGCCCGGTGGACGTCAAGCGCGCCATGATCGAGTGGTGGGGTCCGGTCATCGTGGAGGCCTACGGCGCCAGCGAGTCCGGCAGCGTGTGCGTGATCGACTCCCACGAGTGGCTCGCCCACCCGGGCTCGGTGGGCCGCCCCATCCCGCCGTTCGAGGCGCTGGTGGTCGACGAGGAGGGCCGCCCCGCCGCCCCCGGCACCGAGGGGCGGCTGTACTTCCGCGACGGCACCGGCCGCGGCGTCCTGTACGCGGACGACCCCGCCAAGACCGCCGCCGCCCACCTGGAACCGGGCGTCTTCACCCTCGGCGAGATCGGCCGCGTGGACGAGGAGGGCTACGTCTACATCACCGACCGCTTCTCCGACATGGTCGTCTCCGGCGGCGTCAACCTCTACCCCGCCGAGGCCGAGAAGGTCCTGTTCGCCCACCCGGACGTGGTCGACGCGGCGTGCGTCGGCGTGCCGCACGCCGAGATGGGCGAGGAGCTGAAGGCCCTGGTCGTCTCCCGCGACCCCGCCCTCACCGAGGAGGCGCTGATCGCGTTCTGCCGCGACCGGCTGAGCCACTACAAGTGCCCGCGCTCGGTGGACTTCGTCCCCGAGCTGCCCCGCACCGCGATGGGCAAGCTGAACAAGCGCGAACTGCGCGCCCCCTACTGGGAGGACTGAGCGGCCTCACCGGAACCGCCGCCCCGGACGGTGCGGGCCCGCCCCCGAGCGGGCCCGCGCCGTCCCGGCTCAGTCGCCGGCCGGGGCGACCGGCAGGTACACGCGGCCGCCGGCGGCCTGGAACTCGGCGGACTTGGCCGCCATGCCGTCGCGCACCTCACGGCTGATCTTCATCGAGCAGAAGTGCGGGCCGCACATCGAGCAGAAGTGCGCGGTCTTGGCGGGCTCGGCCGGGAGGGTCTCGTCGTGGAACGAGCGCGCGGTGTCGGGGTCCAGCGACAGGTTGAACTGGTCCTCCCACCGGAACTCGAAGCGCGCGTCCGACAGCGCGTCGTCCCACGCCTGCGCGCCCGGGTGGCCCTTGGCGAGGTCGGCGGCGTGCGCCGCGATCTTGTAGGCGATCACGCCGGCCTTGACGTCGTCGCGGTCGGGCAGGCCGAGGTGCTCCTTGGGGGTGACGTAGCACAGCATCGCGGTGCCATGCCAGCCGATCATCGCGGCGCCGATCGCGGAGGTGATGTGATCGTAGCCGGGCGCGATGTCGGTGGTCAGCGGGCCGAGGGTGTAGAACGGCGCGCCGTCGCACCACTCCTGCTGCAGGTCCACGTTCTCCTTGATCTTGTGCATCGGGACGTGGCCAGGCCCCTCGTTCATCACCTGGTTGTCGAACTCCGCCGCGACGCGCGTCAGCTCGCCCTGCGTGCGCAGCTCGGCGAACTGCGCCTCGTCGTTGGCGTCGGCGATCGAGCCCGGCCGCAGGCCGTCGCCCAGCGACCAGGTGATGTCGTAGGCCGCGAAGACCTCGCACAGCTCCCGGAACCGCGTGTACAGGAAGTTCTCCTGGTGGTGGGCCAGGCACCAGGCCGCCATGATGGAGCCGCCGCGCGACACGATGCCGGTCTTGCGGCGCGCGGTCAGCGGCACGTACGCGAGGCGCACCCCCGCGTGCACCGTCATGTAGTCCACGCCCTGCTCGGCCTGCTCGACCACGGTGTCGCGGAAGATGTCAAAGGTCAGCTCGGCGGGGTTCCCGCCGACCTTCTCCAGCGCCTGGTACAGCGGCACCGTGCCGACCGGGACGGGGGAGTTGCGCAGGATCCACTCGCGCGTGGTGTGGATGTCGCGGCCGGTGGACAGGTCCATGATCGTGTCGGCGCCCCAGCGGGTCGCCCACGTCATCTTCTCCACCTCGTCCTCGATCGAGGACGCCACGGCCGAGTTGCCGATGTTGGCGTTCACCTTCACCAGGAAGTTGCGGCCGATGACCATCGGCTCGATCTCGGGGTGGTTGACGTTGGCGGGCAGCACCGCGCGCCCGGCGGCCAGCTCGGCGCGCACGAACTCCGGCTCCACGCCCTCGCGCAGCGCCGCGAACTCCATCTCCGGGGTGATCTCCCCGCGCCGCGCGTAGGCGCGCTGGGTCACCGCGCCGCCCGAGGCGCGCAGCGGGCGGCGGGCGGGGAAGACCGCCCGGTCGCGGAGCGGGTCGCCGGAGCGGCGCCCGTCGTCCTCGGGCCGGACGGCCCTGCCCTCGTACTCGGCGGTGTCGCCGCGCCCGGCGATCCACGCCTCGCGCAGCGGCGGCAGCCCGCGCCGCACGTCCGCCTCGTGGGCGGGGTCGGTGTACGGCCCGGAGGTGTCGTAGAGCACCACGGAGGCGCCGTTGGTCAGCGGCACCTCCCGCATGGGCACGCGCACGTCGGGGCGCGATCCTTGCAGGTAGGTCTTGCGGGCATGCGAAACCACGGTCTCGGTCATGACGACTCGATCTCTCCCTACGCCGGCATTACCCGGTCAGGTTCCAGCGGTCAGCGGCCGTCCCAGCCGCTATCTCAGCCCGGTTCGCCGGGCCCCCGCGATCTGTCGCCGACGACGTTAGCCCGCTCCACCCCCGTTGCCGCAACCCGTCATCATGGGATAAAGGTCTCACTTCGGAAGTACTGCACCAGTCGCGAATAACTGTCGTCGGCGTGCCCCTCGCGCACCGCGCGCCGCACCAGTTCCAGCGTCGTCGCCGGGAGCGCCGTGTCGATCCCGCGCGCCCGGCTCTCCCCCGCCAGGTCCTCGATCGACGGCAGGTGGTGCTTGAGCGCGCCGAACGGCGTCGCGTGCTCGCCGCGGTCCACCTCGTCGGCGATCCCCGGCAGGAACGCCAGCAGCGACGCCATCGACGCGTCGGCGTCGGCCAGGAAGCGCTTCACGGGCACGCCCGCGTCGCCCAGCAGCGCGGCCGCGTGCAGGAACCCGTTGAGCAGGCCCCACATGGTGCCGTGCATCGCCATGCCGTAGACGACCGGTGTCCCGGCGTCGTCCCCGACCAGCGTGACGTGCCCGGCCAGCAGCCCGAGCGCCGGCCGGTACCGCTCGAAGGCGGCGGTGTCCCCGCCGAAGAACACGACCGCGTCCGGATGCCCGATGCCCGGCGCGATCGTCATGATCTGCCCGTGCAGCGCCCGGCCGCCCCGCTCGCCGACCCACGCGGCGACGGCCCGCGCCTCGGCGGAGGTGCCGTCGGTCAGGTTGGCGACCGCGCGCCCGGCCAGCGCGCCGGCGGCGGGTTCGAGCAGCTTCCGCACGGTGTCGTTGCCCTTGACGTTCACGACGACCAGCTCGCTCGCCGCGACCGCCTCCCGGACGCTCTCCGCGCGCGCCGCCCCCTTGGCGACCAGCGCGTCCGCCTTCTCCGGAGTGCGGTTCCAGACCGTGACCGGATGGCCGCCGTCCAGGAACGCGCCCGCGAGCGCGCTCCCCATCTCGCCCAGCCCGATCACCGAAACCGTCGTCGTGGCGTGCTCGCCCATGACGGTGCTCCTAGCGTCGTCCTCGGACGCGGCGGGCGCCGCGTCCGAGGACGACGCTAGGAGCTCAACTAAGGTCGAGGTCAACGGCTACAGCAGGCAGAACACGTTCTCGATGAACTCGTCGTCGAAGTTGACCTCGCCGCGCCGCTGGTCGGAGTAGGACCACGACAGGCTGCGCGACCCGTCGGCCGAGTGCACCGACCAGGTCCGGTAGCCGGGGATGCTGCCGTCGTGCCAGTAGACGTTCCTGCCGCAGCCGAGCGTGGTGCGGAACATGCCGAGGGCCGCCCATTTGCTGCCCTCGCCGGTGTGCACCACGCTGTTCTTCATCTCGTTCGCCCAGGTCGAGCCGGTCACCCACCCGTACAGCAGCAGCTTGTAGAACAGGTTCAGCTCCGACATCGTCGAGACCATCTGGCCGCCGGCGGCCCAGCGCGAGGCGTTCTGGCCGGTCACCTCCAGTCGGCTGGAGGTGACCGGGTTCCACCAGTAGCCGCGTAGCGGCGGCGCGGGCATCGCCGTGCCGGTCGGCACGGAGGTACCGGTCAGGTTGAGCGGGGTCAGGATGTCGCGCTGCAGCGCGGCGGGGTAGGAGAGTCCCGTCACCCGCTCGATGACCATGGCGGCGACCAGCGTGTTGCTGTTGGAGTAGCGGTAGCGCGAGCCCGGCGTGAACTGCAGGGGGTTGCGGTTCACGATCGCCAGGAGCTGCGGGTAGGTGAAGCCCTGCGTCATGGTCGCGCCGAAATCGCCCGGCTGCCCGCCGGTGAAGTCGAACAGGCCACTGGTGTGCCGCAGCAGCATCCGCAGCGTGATGGCGTCGCCGCCGACCACGCCCGGCAGGTAGCGCGAGACCGGAGCGTCCAGTGACACCGAGCCCGACGCCGCCAGCTTGACCAGCTCGGCCGCCGCGAAGGTCTTGGAGACGCTCGCGATGCGCGTGCGGGCGTCCGCGGTCGTGCCGAACGCGTGGTTCACCTTGCCCAGCGTGCTGTCGGACAGTTCGGCGACCGCGGCGCCGCCGTGCGCGAACCCGGTGTGGACGACGGTGTTCTGCACCATCGCCCTGGCCTGGTCCGCGCCGACCGCCTCCTGGCTCATGGTCCCGACGAACCGCTCGGAGCCGCCGGCCATGTAGCCCTGCGCGGTGACGAGCCGCGCGCCCATGCGCAGCGCCTTGAGGTTGAGGTCCTGGTGGCTGAAGCCGTGCCACCAGCCGGGGGTGCGGCCGTGGTTGCGCAGGAGCACCGCGTTGAAGGTGCCGTCGGGGTTGCGGGTGGCGTCCACGATGCGCGCGCCGTTCTGCCGGATGAGGTTGTTGATCGAGGCGTCGCCGCCGCCGAACCACCACCAGAACTCCTGGCCGCTGCTGGTCATCAGCACGTCGTAGCGTCGCGTGCCGCCGTCGTCGAACGGCCGCACCTTGGTCACCCGCGCGCCGGTCGCCTGCTGCCGCCCGACCACGTAGTTCTGGTCGCCGTAGTTCCACCACCAGAACCGTGCGCCGTCGCCGGTGTTGTCCACCATCGCGGCCGCGAACCGCCAGCCGTCCGGCGTCCAGTACCGCGTGAGCGCCACCGGCCGGAGGCTGAAGTAGTTCGCGACGCTGATGACCGACGCCTCGGTCAGCCCGTGCCACAGCGCCCAGGCGCGGACCTCGTACGGCCCGGCGTTCTTGACCAGCGTGGCGGTGAACCTCAGCTGCGAGGTGCCCTGCTGGACGGCGATGTCGCTGACCCGCGCGCCCTGGTTCTGGGCGAAGCCGAGGATGTCCTCGGCGGTCCACCCGTTGACGGTCCACCACTGGGTGGGCGCGGTGAGCAGCTGGTCGTCGCCGTAGGACTCGTTGAAGCCCGCGGCCCGGCTCGCGGTGGACCGGGGCTTGGCGGCCTTGACGACGCGGCCGCCCTTGGCGGAGTCCCGGATGACCGGGGTGCGCGAAGCGGCCCCCGGGGCCCCGGCGGGCCGCTGCGCGCCGTGGGCCCCGCGGGGCGCGGGGTCGGCGGGCGGGTCCGCGCGGGCCGGTTCGGCCAGGACGAGCAACAGGAGCAGGACGGTCAGGAAGGACACGACGCGTCGGCCCACGGGAACCCACCTCTCGCCAGTGATCACTGGCAAGGAAACAGGCAAGCATGCGCTTGTTCAAGACCCGTCCTCGCGCTCCACGGGGTTTCGGGCGGCCGAATGGGTGCGACCGCCTACCGGGCGTCCGGGCCGGTCCCGGACAGGTGGGCGCGGATGAGGGCGCCGGTCTCGTCCGGGCGGTCGATGTAGAGCATGTGGCCGCAGTCGACCTCGGCGACGGCGAAGTCGGCGAGCGACCGGCGGCAGGCGTCCGCGAACCCCTCGCGCACGACCCCGGCGCGCGCGGCGACGACCAGGAGGGTCGGCACGTGGGGCGGGGGGACCGCCATCGGCCGGGCCATCTCGGAGTAGGCGGTCACGACGGCGGCGGGCTCGTACCGCCAGCGCCAGCGGCCGTCCGGGGCCCGTTCGAGGTGGTCGGCGATCTCGTCGTCCAGGGTCTCGGCGGACGCCTCGGGCCAGCCTCCGGCGCGGACGGCGCGGGCCTCGTCGGGAGAGGCGAAGGAGACGGCGCCGAGCATCCGGCGGGCGCCCTCGCGCGCCCGGGCGGGGTCGAGGCCGATCGCGGGGTCCAGCAGGACCAGGCGGCGCACGCGGTGCGGTGCGGCGCGGGCGAGGCGCACGGCGATCAGCCCGCCGTAGGAGTGGGCGACGAGGTCGAAGCGGTCGGGCTCGACGGTGGCCAGGAGGTCGGCGACATGGGTGCCGGCGTCCCAGGGCGCGTCGTGGGTCGACCGGCCGTGGCCGCGCAGGTCGGGCGCGAGGACCTCGCGGTCGGGCAGGTGGCGTTCGGCGAGGCGCCGCCAGCGCGCGCCGTGGCCGTTGATGCCGTGCAGGGCCACGACCGGCGGGGCCACGACCGGCCGTCCGGCGCCGAAGCGGTGGACGTGCAGGGCGGTCATGCCGCCCGGCCGCCGGAAGGCGCCGGGGCGGACGCGTCCGATGCGCTCATGCGCCGAACACTAGCCGGTCGGCGCCCCGCTCACCGGTCTGGGCGCAGCACCGCCTTCACGACCCCGTCCGCGCGCCGGTCGAAGGCGTCGTACAGGTCGGGCGCGTCCGCCAGCGGGGCGTGGTCCGTCACCACGAAGCCCGGCCGCGCCCGCCCGGAGATGACCAGGTCCCGCAGCGGCACCGTGTAGCGACGGTCGTGCGTGCGGCCGAACCCCATCCGCACGCCCTTGCTGAACAGCGTCGCCCACGGCACCGCCAGCGACCCGTCCCTGCGCCCGCCCTCCACGGCCGGGTGCAGGTCCTTCTCGGCGTACACGCCCGCGATCCCGAGGCGGCCGGTCGGGTTCACCAGCTCGGCCAGGTCCCCGATCACCTGGCGCGGGTTCTCGCGGGAGGTGTCGGCGCGGTCGCGGGCCTGGAACCCCACCGCGTCGATGCCGACCTGCACGCCGTCCAGGCCCTTCTCGCCCGGAGGCGGCCGCCGCCGCGACCTGATCGCGTCCACGGGGTCCTCCGCGCGCAGGTCGATCGGGACGGCGCCGATCTCCTCCGCCTTGGCGAGCCGCTCGGGCACCAGGTCGACCACGTACACCTCGGCCGCGCCGCGCAGCAGCGCGCTGTAGGCCGCCAGCAGCCCGATCGTGCCCGCCCCGAAGACCGCGACGGTGTCGGCGGCCCGCACCTGCGCCAGCTCGGTCGCGTGCCAGCCGGTCACGAAGGCGTCGGCGAGCATCAGGAAGTCGTCCTCCCGCTCGTCGCCCGCCTCGCCCGGCAGCGGGACGCAGTTGGCGTCCGCGTACGGCACCCGCAGCAGCTCCGCCTGCGCGCCCCGGTAGGACCCCATCCCCGCGTACCCGTACGCCGCCCCGAAGCCGCCCGGCCGCACCCTCATGCACGCCGCCGAGTAGCCGCGCGCGCAGTTCACGCAGACCCCGCAGTACAGGTGCGTCGGGATCACCACGCGGTCGCCCGGCCTCACCGTCTCCACGCCGCGCCCCGCCTCGGCCACCACGCCGATCGGCTCGTGGCCCAGCACCATGCCCGGCTCGGCGCCGATGCGCCCGTCGTACATGTGCAGGTCGGTGCCGCAGACGGCGCTGGAGGTGACCCGCACCAGCACGTCGGTGGGCTCCTCCAGCCCGGCGTCGGGCACCTCGCGCACCGCCACCCGGCGCGCGCCCTCGTAAACGACCGCCTTCACGTCCGGCTCCCTCCGCCGGGAGCGGGCATACCCGGCGGTCCGGGACGCAAGGTCAGGAGGGCGCGCGCATTGCGTAAAGGGTCAGTCGAAGCGGTGCGCCTCGACGGCCTTCAGGTGGGCCTCGCGCTCCCGCTCGGACAGGAACGAGGCGCGGAAGGAGTTGGCCGCGAGCCTGCGCAGGTCGTCCTCGCCGAGCCCCAGCTCCTCGCGCAGGCCGCGGAAGTTGTCGTCCACGTAGCCGCCGAAGTAGGCCGGGTCGTCGGAGTTGACCGTCACCAGCAGCCCCGCCTCCAGCATCCGGGGCAGCGGGTGCTCGGCCAGCGTGTCCACGCAGCGCAGCCGCACGTTGGAGAACGGGCACACCGTCAGCGGCACCTGCTCGCGCGCGAGCCGCTCGACCAGCGCCGGGTCCTCCATGCTGCGGATGCCGTGGTCGACGCGCTCCACGCCCAGCACGTCCAGGGCCTCCCACACGTACTCCGGGGGCCCCTCCTCGCCGGCGTGCGCGACCAGCCGCAGCCCGGCCTCCCGGGCCAGGTCGTAGATCTCGCGGAACTTCGCGGGCGGGTGGCCGACCTCGGCCGAGTCCAGGCCCACCGCCGCGATCGGCGCCCCGAACCAGGGGCGCGCGGCCTCGAAGGTCGCGCGGGCGGACGCCACCGGCTCGTCGCGCAGGAAGCACATGATCAGCCGGGTGGTGATCCCGTGCCGCTCGGGCGCGGCGGCCAGGGCCCGCCCGAGGCCCTCCAGGACCGTGCCGAGCTCGACGTCGCGCGCGGTGTGCGCCTGCGGGTCGAAGAAGATCTCGGCGTGCCGGACGCCCTGCGCGGCCGCCCGCGCCAGGTAGGCGTCGGCCAGGTCGGCGAAGTCCTGCTCGGTGCGCAGCACCGCCATCAGCGCGTAGTACAGGTTCAGGAACGACTGCAGGTCCTCGAACGCGTAGGCGGCGCGCAGCTCGTCGGCGCTCGCGTAGGGTAGCGCGATCCCGTTGCGCTCGGCCAGCGCGAGGGCCAGTTCGGGCTCCAGGGTGCCCTCGATGTGCAGGTGGAGTTCCGCCTTGGGAACCGGGTTCGTCACTGTTGGCCTCCAAGCCGGACACGGTCGTCCCATGTTATGGGCGGTTTGCGACGTTCAGTGTGCGGAGTCCTGATGCGCGCGCCCGGCCGGTGGGAGAGGATGGGCGGGTGCTGAAGCGATCATGGGTCGGCGACGCGGCGCTGGCGGCGGTCCTGCTGGCGGGCGCGCTGGCGCTGGCCGCCTCCTGGACGATGGTGCGCCCCCTGGACGCCCGGGGCGCGGCCCTGCTGGTCGGCGTCTACGCGCCGCTCGCGCTGCGCCGCCGCCTGCCCGGCCCGGTGCTGGCCGTCGTCCTGCTGAGCGCCCTGTGCTTCCACGTCTACCAGTACCAGCACCACGCGGCGGTGCCCGGCGAGCTGGTCGCCCTGTTCACCTACGCGGTGCGGGGGCGGCGGGCCCGCACCGTCCTGGTCGGGATCATGGCCGCGCTGGCGGCCGCCGCCGTGGGCTGCGCGGTCTACCTGGGCGGCCGCCCCGCCATCGAGCAGGTCGCGATGATGGAGGCGGTCGTCGCCGCCGTCCTCGCCGTGCAGCTGTGGCGCGCGCACCGCGCCCGCGTCGCCGCCGCCCTGGAGCGCGCCGAACGCGCCGAGCGCGAGCGCGCCGCGCGCGCCGAGCAGGAGGCCCGCCGCCTGGTCGTCGAGGAGCGCCTGCGCATCGCCCGCGACCTGCACGACCTGCTCGCCCACAGCATCACCGTGATCGGCGTGCAGGCCGGGGCCGCCGCCCACCTGGTCGGCGGCGACCGCCCGCTGGACCGCGCCGGGCTCGCCGACACCCTGAACACCATCGCCGCGACCTGCCGCGACGCCCGCCAGGAGCTGCGCGCCACCCTGCAGCTGCTGCGCGGCGCCGACGCCCAGGGCTCCCCGCTCATCCCGCCGCCCGGCCTCACGGGCCTGTCCGACCTGGCCGCCGCCGCCCGGGCCGCGGGCCTGCGCGTCGCCCTGACCGACGACCTGGACGGCGCGCGGCCCGCGCCGGAGGTCGGCGTGGTGGTCTACCGCATCGTGCAGGAGGCGCTCACCAACGTCCTCAAGCACGCCGGCGCCGCCCACGCCGAGATCCGCCTGACCCGCGACGGCGGCGACCTCACCGTCACCGTGGCCGATGACGGCCGCGGTCCCGCCGGGCCCGCCCCGGGCGCGGCGGGCGGCTTCGGCGTCCTCGGCATGACCGAGCGGGCCCGCAGCGTCGGCGGGGCCGTGCGCACCGGCCCCGGCCCGGACGGCGGGTTCACCGTCACCGCCGTCCTGCCGCTGGAGCCGGTCCCCGCCGGCGCCGCTCAGGCCGTCCCCTCGCCCCGCGACAGCAGGTAGAGCAGCCCCGCCAGCGTGGAGCCCGACCCGATCTCGCCGCGCGCGGCCAGCTCCGGCACCCGCTCCAGCGCCACCCACTCCACGCGCTCGGCCTCCACGTCGGTCGGCTCACCGACCCGCTCGGCCCCCTCGGCGCGGAAGATGTGATGAACGCCATCGTGCACGCCCGGCGACGGCCGCACCGACAGCAGCGGCGACAGCGGCCCGGCCCGGTACCCGGTCTCCTCCAGCAGCTCGCGCGCCGCGGCCGCGGCCGGGTCCTCGCCGTCCTCCACCCGCCCGCCGGGCATCTCCCATCCCCACTGGTCGGTGATGAAACGGTGCCGCCAGATCAGCAGCGCGCGGCCCGCCCCGTCCAGCGCGATCACCCCCGCCGCCGGACGCACCCGCAGCAGATGGTGTTCGAAACGGCGTCCGTCGGGCAGTTCCACGTCGGCGAGCCGCAGGTCCATCCAGGGGCTGCCGTAGAGCGATCTCTCGCCGTGCAGGGTCCATCGCATGATCGGACGCTATCGGGGGCTTTCCGAACCTTGACGGTAGGGTCAGGATCATTGGGGGACAGGGAGGCGAGCACGTCGGTGAGTGCTGAGATCGACAAGGCGCCGGGAGCGGCGACCGCCCGCGTCTGGACGGTGCCGAACCTGCTGAGCTTCGCGCGGCTGCTGGGCGTGCCGCTGTTCCTGTGGCTGGTCCTGGCCGAACACGACTGGTGGGCGCTCGGCGTGCTGGTGTTCGCCGGGCTGTCGGACTGGCTGGACGGCAAGCTGGCGCGCGCGCTGAACCAGACCAGCCGCCTCGGGGTGGTGCTCGACCCGGCGGCCGACCGGCTCTACATCCTGGCCACGCTGGTCGGCCTGGCGGCCCGCGACATCATCCCGGTGTGGCTGGTGGTGCTGCTGCTGGGCCGGGAGGTCGCGATCGCGCCGATCGTGCCGATCATGCGGCGGCTGGGCTACCAGGGCACGCTGCCGGTGCACTTCATCGGCAAGGCCGCCACCATGTGCCTGCTGTACTCCTTCCCGCTGCTGCTGCTCGGTGACCACGACGGGGCCGCGGCCACCGTCGCCAAGGTCGTCGGCTGGTCGTTCGCGATCTGGGGCACCGCGCTGTACTGGTGGGCCGCGCTGCTGTACTGGGAGCAGACCCGCAGGCTCGTCCTGGCCGATCGCGCCGATCGCAAGGACGGCCGCGCGGTCCCCGATCCCGCCGGCCCCGGATCCGACCCCGCACCTGATCCCGTTGCAGGTCCGGACCCCCGTCCGGACCCCGGCCCCGACCCCGGGACCGGCGACCAGAAGGGAGCGCAGACCCCCCGATGAAGGCCGTCGTGATGGCGGGAGGCGAGGGGACGCGGTTGCGTCCGATGACCGCCAACCAGCCCAAGCCCCTGCTCCCCCTCATCAACCGGCCGATCATGGAACACGTGCTGCGGCTGCTCAAGCGGCACGGCCTGGACGAGACCGTGGTCACCGTCCAGTTCCTGGCGGCGCTGATCCGCAACTACTTCGGCGACGGCGAGGAGCTGGGCATGTCGCTCAGCTACGCCACCGAGGAGGTGCCGCTCGGCACCGCCGGCAGCGTCAGGAACGCCGCCGACGCCCTGCGCGACGACCGCTTCCTGGTGATCTCCGGGGACGCGCTCACCGACATCGACCTGACCGACATGGTGCGCTTCCACGAGGAGAACGGCGCCCTGGTCACCATCGGGCTCAAGCGGGTGCCGAACCCGCTGGAGTTCGGGATCATCATCGTGGACGAGGCCGGCCGCATCCAGCGCTTCCTGGAGAAGCCCACCTGGGGCCAGGTGTTCTCCGACACCGTCAACACCGGCATCTACGTCATGGAGCCCGAGGTCCTGGACCACGTGGCGGCCGGCGAGCCGGTGGACTGGTCGGCCGACGTGTTCCCCAAGCTGCTGGCCGAGGGCGCGCCGCTGTACGGGTACGTCGCCGACTGCTACTGGGAGGACGTCGGCACCCACGAGTCCTACCTGAAGGCCCAGGCCGACATGTTGTCGGGCCTGGTGGACGTGGAGATGGACGGCTTCGAGGTGTCCCCGGGCGTGTGGATCGCCGAGGGCGCCGAGGTGGACGCCGAGGCGGTGCTGAAGGGCCCCCTCTACGTCGGCGACTACGCCAAGGTCGAGGCCGGGGTCGAGCTGCGCGAGTTCACCGTGCTCGGCAGCAACGTCGTGGTCAAGGAGGGCGCCTTCCTGCACCGCGCGGTGGTGCACGACAACGTGTTCGTGGCCCCCTCCACCAACCTGCGCGGCTGCGTGATCGGCAAGAACACCGACGTCATGGCCGGAGCGCGGGTGGAGGAGGGCGCGGTCGTCGGCGACGAGTGCGTCATCGAGGCCGAGGCCTACGTCTCCAGCGGCGTGAAGGTCTACCCGTTCAAGACCATCGAGGCGGGCGCGGTCGTCAACACCAGCGTGATCTGGGAGTCGCGCGGCCAGCGCAACCTGTTCGGGCCGCGCGGGGTGTCGGGCCTGGTCAACGTGGAGATCACCCCCGAGCTGGCGGTGCGGCTGGCCAGCGCCTACGCCACCACGCTGAAGAAGGGCTGCACGGTGATCACCGGGCGGGACGCCTCCCGCGCCGCGCGCACCCTCAAGCGCGCGGTGATCAGCGCGCTGACCGCCAGCGCCATCAACGTGCGCGACCTGGAGGCGACCTCGCTGCCGGTCGCGCGCTTCCAGACCGGCCGCGAGGACTGCGCGGGCGGCATCTACATCCGCACCACGCTCGGCGACCCGCAGGGCGTGGACATCGTCTTCCTGGACGAGGGCGGCGCCGACCTGTCGCCGGGCGCGCAGCGCAAGCTGGAGCGGGTCTTCGGCCGCCAGGAGTACCGGCGCGCCTTCCCCGGCGAGATCGCCGAGCTGACCTACCCGGCGCGGATCGTGGAGACCTACACCCGCGACCTGCTGGACCGGGTGGACATCAGCGGCGTCCGCGAGGCCGGGCTGAAGATCGTCCTGGACAGCGCGGGCGGCACCGCCGCGCTGGTGCTGCCGATGCTGCTCGGCCGGGTCGGGGTCGAGGTGCTGACCCGCAACAACGCCCTGGACGAGGCCAACCCCACCGAGACCCTCGCCGAGCGGATGCGCGACCTGCAGCGCCTCGGCGAGCTCGTGTCGTCCTCGCGGGCGGCGTTCGGGGTGCGCTTCGACCCGGTCGGCGAGCGCATCTCGCTGGTGGACGAGAACGGCGAGCTGATCAGCGACGACCGGGCGCTGCTGGTGATGCTGGACCTGGTGGCCGCCGAGCGCCGGGGCGGCCGGGTGGCGCTGCCGGTCACCACCACCCGCGTGGCCGAGCAGGTCTGCCGCTTCCACGGCGTGGAGGTGGAGTGGACCTCCACCTCCCAGGACGTGCTGACCAAGGCCGCCGCGCGGCCCGGGGTGATCTTCGCCGGGGACGGCCGGGGCGGGTTCCTGATGCCGGAGTTCACCACCACCGTGGACGGCATCGCCGCGTTCGTGCGGCTGGTCGGCCTGGTGGCGCGCACCCGGCTGACGCTGTCGCAGATCGACCGGCGCATCCCCGAGGCGCACCTGCTGCGCCGCTCGGTGCCGACGCCGTGGGCCGCCAAGGGCGGGGTGATGCGCACCGTCGTGGAGGCCGCCGGGGACCGCACGCTCGACACCACCGACGGCGTCCGCGTGGTGGAGGACGACGGCCGCTGGGTGCTGGTGCTGCCCGACCCCGCCGAGCCCGTCACGCACCTGTGGGCCGAGGGGCCCGACGCCGACGCCGCGCAGGCCCTGCTGGAGGAGTGGGCGGCGGTCGTCGAGCGCGCGGGCACCTGACCGGCCGGGGACCGGTGGGCGCGGACCCGCCGGTCCCCACCTCGGGCCCGGCGCGGCGCGGGCGCGGGTCAGTCGGCCAGCACGTCCTCGGGCGCCGCGCGGGCGATCTCGGCGAGCGTGCCCAGCGCCCGCGCCAGGACCTCGGGCGGGGGAGAGGCGAGCCCCAGCCGCACCGCCGCCGGGGCCGACGCCGTCCCCACCGCGAACGCCGCGCCGGGCGTGACCGCGATGCCGCGCCGCGCGGCGGCCGCCACGAACGTCTCGGCCCGCCACGGCGCGGGCAGTTCCCACCAGCAGAAGTAGGAGTGGGGATCGGTGCGGACCGTCCCCGTCGCGGGGCCGCCCGCCAGCGTCCCGGCGGCGATCCGCTGCCGCCCGGCCGCGTCGGCGCGCTTGGCGTCGACGATCCCGGCCACCGTCCCGTCGCCGATCCAGCCGGTCACGGCCTCCAGCGCGTAACCGGTGGGCGACCAGGCCCCCGCGCGCAGCGCGCCCGTCACCGGTCCGGCCAGTTCCCGCGGCGGCACCAGGAAACCGGCCGTCAGGCCCGGCGCCAGCCGCTTGGAGAGGCTGTCCAGCAGGATCGTGCGCTCGGGCGCCAGCGCGGCCAGCGGCGGCGGCGCGTCCGGGCGCAGGAACGACCAGACGGCGTCCTCGACCGCGATGATCCCCAGGCGGCCCAGCGTCTCGGCGAGCGCGGCGCGGCGGCCCTCCGGCATGGTCGTGCCCAGCGGGTTGTGCAGGGTCGGCTGCACGTACACCCCGCGCAGCGGCGCGCGGCGGTGCGCCTCGGCCAGCGCCTCGGGGAGCAGGCCGTCCCCGTCGCAGGCGACCGGCACCAGCGCCACCCCCAGCCGGGCCGCGACCCCCCTGACCAGCGGGTAGGTGAGCGCCTCCACGCCCAGCCGGTCGCCGGGGGCCGCCAGCGCCGACACCGCCGCCGCGATCGCCTGCCGCCCGTTGCCGGTGAACAGCACCCGGTCCGGCCCGGGCGACCAGCCGGACCGCCCCGCCAGCCCCGCGACCGCCGCCCGCGCCGCCGGGGTCCCGGCGGCGGGGGCCGGGCGCAGCGCCGCCTCCAGCACGTCGGCGCGCAGCAGCCGCTCCAGGCCGGGCGCCAGCGCCGCCGCCTGGCCGGGGGCCACCGGGTAGTTCAGCTCCAGGTCGACGCGCGCGCCGCCCGGCTCGGCGAGCGCGGGCCCGGGCGCGGGCTCGGCGGCCCGGACGAACGTGCCGCGCCCCACCTCGTCGGCCACCAGCCCGCGCCGGGCCAGCTCCAGGTAGACGCGGGCGGCCGTCGAGACCGCGATGCCGCGGTCGCGCGCGAACCGGCGCTGCGGCGGCAGCCGGTCCCCGGGCCGCAGCCGCCCGGCGCCGATGTCGGCGGCCACGTCGTCGGCCACCCGCCGGTAGTCGTGCACCGAGCACCTCCCGTGATTGCACCGAGTGCAAAGTCATTATTGCACCGAGAAAAGGCAGGTCATAGCATCGGTGAATGATCTCCTTCGGTGCGGTCGCCGGGCTCGCCGCCGTGGCGCTCGGCATGGTCCTGTCGCCCGGCCCCAACATGATCTACCTGGTCTCCCGCTCGATCATCCAGGGCCGCCGCGCCGGGCTGGTCTCCCTGGCCGGCGTCGCCACCGGCTTCGCGGTCTACATCGCCGCGACCGTGGCCGGGCTGTCGGCGCTGTTCGCCATGGTCCCCGCGCTGTACCTGGCGCTCAAGATCGCCGGGGCGGCCTACCTGCTGTGGCTGGCCTGGCAGGCGCTGCGCCCTGGCGGCCGCGGCGCCTTCGCCCCCGCCGACCTGCCCGCCGACCCGCCCCGCCGGCTGTACGCCATGGGCCTGCTGACCAGCCTGCTCAACCCCAAGATCGCCATCATCTACCTGTCGCTGCTGCCCCAGTTCATCGAGCCCGAACGCGGCCACGTCGCCCTCCAGGGCCTGCTGCTCGGCCTCACCCAGTTCGCCGTCGCCGTCACCTTCAACGGCCTGTTCGTGCTCACCGCCGGGACCGTCGCGGCCTTCCTGCTCCGCCGCCCCGCCTGGCAGCGCGCCCAGCGCTACCTGATGGGCACGGTCCTGGCGGGCCTCGCCGTCCAGCTGGCCTTCGAGCGCACCCGCACCACGCTCGCCGCCCCCTGACCCCGCCCCGCCCCGCAAGCCCTGCCCCCTCGGCCCGGACCCTCAGCCCTGACCAGCACGATTTGGCGGGCCTTGCCATGATGGGGCCGTGATCGCGCGACGACGGCCCCCCGGGCGGGGGCCCGCACCCGGCCGGCCGCCGGGCTGGCGGCCCGACGCGTCCATGTCGCTGCTGGCGGACCTGTTCGCGGGCAGGCTCCTGGACCCCGGCTACGCCGAGGCCGCCGCCCGCCGCGCCGCCGCCGGGGCGCCCGCGCGCGGCCCGTCCCGGCTGCGCGGCACCGGCGTGCTGGCGGTGCTGGTCCTCGCCGGGGTCCTGGTCGCCGCGGCGGGCGCCGAGGTGCGGCGCAGCGAGCCGGTCGCCGCCGAGCAGCGCTCGCGCCTCATCGGGCAGATCCGCACCCGCACCGCCGAGAGCGACGCCCTGGAGCGCCGCGTGCAGCGCCTGCGCGCCGACACCGAGCGGCTGCGCGCGGCGGCGCTGGCGCGCAGCAACGAGGGCGAGCAGGCCCGCCGCGAGCTGGCCGCCGAGGCCGCCGCGGTGGCCGCCGCCCCCGCCGCCGGGCCGGGCCTGGTCGTCACCCTGGACGACGCCCCGCACGAGGCCGGCGACGCCCGCGCCGGCGCCCGCGTCGACGAGGGCCGGGTCTATGATCAGGACCTCCAGGTCCTGGTGAACGGGCTGTGGGCGGCCGGGGCCACCGCCATCGCCATCAACGGCCTGCGGCTCACGCCCACCACCGCGGTGCGCACCGCCGGAGAGGCGATCCTCGTGGACTACCGGCCGCTGACCGCGCCCTACGCGGTCACCGCGCTCGGCGATCCGGACCGGCTGTCGGACGCGTTCTCCGGATCGGCCGCCGACCGGCGGCTCGGCCTGCTGAAGGAGCGCTTCGGGATGCGCTACGACCGGCGGCGGACCGGCGAGGCCAGGCTGCCCGCGGCGGGCTCGCCCCGGCTGCGGCACGCCCGCCCGGCGCGCACGGGGCCGCCGCCCGACGGGCCGCCGGCGCAGGAGGGGCGGAGACGGTGAGCCGGGGGACGGCCGGGGAAGGGGAGGAGCGACGGTGATCGCGTTGATCGGCCTGGTGGTCGGCGTCGTGCTGGGGCTGCTGCTGGAGCCCAGCGTGCCGCTGTGGCTGCAGCCGTACCTGCCGATCGCCATCGTGGCGGCGCTGGACGCGATGTTCGGCGGCGTGCGCGCCCGGCTGGAGGGGGTCTTCGACGAGAAGGTGTTCGTCGTCTCGTTCGTCAGCAACACCATCATCGCGGCGCTGATCGTGTTCCTGGGCGACCAGCTCGGCGTCGGCTCCCAGCTGTCCACCGGCGTGGTGGTGGTCCTCGGCATCCGCATCTTCTCCAACGCGGCGGCCATCCGGCGGAAGCTGTTCGGCGCGTGAGCGCGCGAGAGGAGCCGGCCGCCCCGGCCACGGCCGAGGAGCCGGCCACTGCCCCTGCCGCCCCCGGCGAGGCCGGGGAGGCCCCCGAGGACGTCCCTGAGAAGCCCCCAGGGACGTCCGGGCTGCTCGACCTGCTGCGCCCCCGCACCACCTGGGGGCAGCTCGTCGGCGGCCTGCTGTGCCTGCTGGTGGGCTTCGCGGTGGTCGCGCAGGTCAAGTCCACCCAGCGCGACACCACCTTCGCCACCGCCCGCCAGGACGAGCTGGTCGGCATCCTGTCGGACCTGTCCCAGCGCTCGGAGCGGCTGCGCGGCGACCTGCGCGACCTGGAGGGCACCAAGGCCGGGCTGGAGCGCGACGTCCAGGGCGAGACGGCCCTGGAGGAGGCCCGTGAGCGCGCCACCACCTACGGGCTGCTCGCCGGGACCCTGCCCGCCGAGGGGCCCGGCATCGAGATCCAGATCACCGACCCGCGCCGCGCGGTGCGGTCGGTCAACCTGCTGGACACCCTCCAGGAGCTGCGCGACGCCGGGGCCGAGGTGATCCAGGTCAACGACCTGCGCGCCGGGACCGGCACCTACTTCCTGGACGCCCCCGGGGGCGTGACGGCCGACGGGCGCCCGCTCGCCCCGCCCTACCGGTTCCTGGCCATCGGCGACCCGCACACCATGACCACCGCCCTCAACATCCCCGGCGGCGTGGTGCGCACCCTGCACGACGCGGGCGCCGGCATCACGATCACCCCGCGTTCGCGGATCTCGGTGAACGCGGTACGGTCGAGGTGAGGGGATCACCCGGCGCCGCCGGGGACCGCGCGGGACGCCGAACGGGGGCTGCCGCGCGCGGTTCCGCGCGGCGGCGTAGACCTGCGATCATTGTCGAAGGTAGCTTGGGGGGAGCGACCGGCTCCCCGCTGCGGTTGACCCCTCGGGCACTACCCGCGTAAGTTGCGGCAACCGTCGTGTTGACAAGGCGGGAGCCGGACCGTCGCCGGGGGGCGGGTACCCCGGTGTGGGTTGGTAGAAGGATGCGCGTGGCGCAGGCGGTCGCCCCTCCGGGCGGGCGCGGGCGGCACGCCGATCGTAGGAGGCCGAGCCGATCGATGCCGAGCGTCTACTGCACGCAGTGCGGTCACGCCAACCCGGATGATGCCCGCTTCTGCTCCAACTGCGGCACTCCGTTGACGCGCAACGCCGCCGCCTCGCCCCAGCAGCCCTACAAGGAGTCGCCGGGCGAGTCCACCTCCACGATCTCCATCGGGGGTTTCGAGGCCCTCGACGGCGACCAGGCGGGGGAGACCGGCGAACTGGGCGCCGACCAGGTCGCGGTGGAGGCGCTCCCGCCGGGCACCGCGCTGCTGGTGGTGAAGCGGGGGCCCAACGCGGGCAGCCGCTTCCTGCTCGACAAGGACCGCACCTCCGCGGGGCGCCACCCCGAGAGCGACATCTTCCTGGACGACGTCACCGTCTCCCGCCGGCACGCCGAGTTCGCCCGCCAGGGCGGCACCTTCTCGGTGCGCGACGTGGGCAGCCTGAACGGCACCTACGTCAACCGGCAGCGGATCGACCAGGCGGGCCTGTCGGGCGGTGACGAGGTGCAGATCGGCAAGTTCCGGCTGGTCTTCCTCACCAACCCGCAGCACGGCTGACGGCGACGCGGCGACGAGGGGAGGGGCCTTGACCGCACAGCCGGCCCGCGCCCTGATGACCATCGGGGACGTGCTGGGGCTGCTGCGTGCCGACTTCCCGGACGTCACCATCTCCAAGATCCGTTTCCTGGAGGCGGAGGGACTGGTCACACCGCAGCGCAGCCCTTCGGGCTACCGCAAGTTCGCCGACGCCGATGTGGAGCGGCTGCGGTTCGTCCTGACCGCGCAGCGCGACCACTACCTGCCGCTGCGCGTCATCCGCCAGCATCTGCAGGCGGCCGACCGGGGCGAGCCCGTCCCGCCGCTCGGCCCGCGCCGCGCCGACGGCGCGCAGAGCGGTCCCCAGGGCGGGCCGCAGGTCGGCGCCCCGGGCCGTCCGGGTCCGTCCGCGCCACCCGCCCAGCGGGGCGGCGCGGCGGGCCTTCCGGGCTTCGCGGGCCGCGCCGCGGGCGACGCCGACGCGGCGCCGCGCGTCCCGGCCCCCCGCACGCTGGTGGCGGCCGACAGCGCCGCGCCCGGCTCCGCCGTCCGCCTCACCCGCCGGCAGCTCGCCGACGGCGCGGGCATCGACGAGGGCCTGCTGGCGCAGCTGGAGGACTACGGCCTGATCTCGCGCACCGGCGGCCACTACGACGGCGAGGCGCTCACCATCGCCCGCACCGTCGCGGCCCTCGGCGAGTTCGGGTTCGAGGCCCGGCACCTGCGCGCGGTCAAGGCCGCCGCCGACCGGCAGGTCGGCCTGATCGAGCAGGTGGTGGCGCCCCAGCTGCGCCGCCGCAGCCCGGGCGCCCACCAGGAGGCCGCCGACACCGCCGGGCGCATCGCCGACCTCGCGGTACGGCTGCACGCCGCGCTGGTCGCGGCGGGCCTGCGGGAGAGCCTGGACCCTTGATCACCACCGTGGCCGCGAGGGGGCCGGCGGCATTTGCCCGGCCGTCGGCGGACCGCGCCCCGCGACTCGGGGTGTACGTTGGCTACAGGGTTCGGTCAGGAGTCGATCCGGGCACGTGGTGATCGAGACGTCGAGGACCAGCAGGGAGCCGCAGTGAAGCAGATGGAGGTCGTCGGCGTCCGGGTCGAGATGCCCTCCAATCAGCCGATCGTCCTGTTGAAGGAGATCGACGGCGATCGTTACCTGCCCATCTGGATCGGGGCGGTCGAAGCGACCGCGATCGCCTTCGCCCAGCAGGGGGTGCTGCCGGCGCGGCCGCTCACCCACGACCTGTTCCGCGACGTGCTGGACGCCCTCGGCGTGCAGTTGCGCACCGTGAACATCACCGCCCTGCGCGACGGGATCTTCTTCGCCGACCTGGTGTTCTCCAACGGCGTGGAGGTGAGCGCCCGCCCCTCGGATTCGATCGCGCTGGCGCTGCGCACCGGCGCGACGATCTTCGCGGGCGAGGACGTGCTGGAGGAGGCGGGCGTCGCCATCCCCGACGAGCAGGAGGACGAGGTGGAGAAGTTCCGCGAGTTCCTCGACACCATCACCCCCGAGGACTTCGGCCGCGCGGGCTGAGCCGGCCTGCCGGGGCGGCCGGACGGGCCGTCCGCCCCGGATCGAACCCGCCGCCGACCTGGGCGGTCCTGCCAATCGTGCCCTTCTATGTCCGTTTATGCACAGTTATGCTGTGATGTGAGTGGTCTTGCATTGCCCCCGATCCGGCCGTTTCCACCGGGTGGCGTGCGGGGTAGGAGTTCAGTGCGAGCGAAGGTGCGCAGTTTGCCCATGTGAAGCCGGTTCGTTCGGGCATGCGACGCGCCGACGACGAACGTTGACCACACCCTGACCGGCACCTACCGTGCTGGTGGAACACCCGTGGTGTAATTCGTCAAACCCCCTTGACGGAACACCGCGGGCTGATAGAAGCCGGAGGTCCGCGTGGCGGTGAGCAGCGGCGAGGGCAAGGCGACCCCTGACAGGCACATGGCGTCCCAGCACGCGGGCGAGCAGGGCCTGCTCTTCGACACCGAGGTGTCGGCGCCGGCCGAGGACGTCGGCTACCGGGGACCCACGGCGTGCGCCGCGGCGGGCATCACCTACCGGCAGCTCGACTACTGGGCGCGCACCGGGCTGGTGACCCCCAGCGTCCGCGCCGCGCACGGCTCGGGCAGCCAGCGCCTGTACAGCTTCCGCGACATCCTGGTGCTGAAGGTCGTCAAGCGGCTGCTGGACACCGGCGTCTCCCTCCAGCAGATCCGCACCGCCGTCACCCACCTCCAGGACCGCGGCGTCCGCGACCTCGCCCGCATCACGTTGATGAGCGACGGCGTGAGCGTGTACGAGTGCACCTCCGCCGACGAGGTCGTGGACCTGCTCCAGGGCGGCCAGGGCGTGTTCGGCATCGCGCTGGGCCGCGTGTGGCAGGAGGTCGAGGGCAGCCTGGCGGAGCTGCCCGGCGAGCGCGCCGCCACCGATGAGGCCCTGGACCCTACCGTGCACCCCCACGACGAACTGGCCCACCGCCGCCGCACCCGTAGGACGGGCTGAACCGCGCCCTCGTCCGGTCCGGCGCGCCCGCCGGACCGCCCCGGGCGTCCCCGTCCCGTCGCCGGCCCCCGCGGGGACCGGCGGCCCCGCGGCCGTCCCGCGCCGGGCCCTCAGATCGCCTCCTTGCGCTGCAGGTAGGCGAACGCGGCCCAGCCCGGCAGCACCGGCAGCCAGAACGTCAGCAGCCGGAACAGCAGCACCGCCGAGGCGGCCGTCTCGGCGGGCAGCCCCGAGATCGTCAGCGCCACCGTCAGCGACGCCTCCACCGCGCCGAGGCCGCCGGGGGTGGGCGCCGCCGAGCCGACCGCGTTGGCGGTCAGGAACACCACCACCACCGACGTCCAGGCGAGCTCGCCCCCGAACGCGCGGATCGAGGCGTCCAGGCACACCACGAAGCCCACCGTGAGCAGCAGCGTCCCGCCCATCCCGGTGATGATCTTTCTGGGCGTCTGCAGCACGTCCACCAGGCGCGGCACCACCCCGGAGAACATGCTCTTCAGCCGCGCGGTGACGGTCCGCCGCACCCGGGGGACCGTGAGCGCGACCGCGGCGGCCACCGCCAGCGCCAGCAGCACGATGACGACCGTGCGCGAGGGCGCGAGGTCCCGGGTGGCGTTGGAGGCCGACCCGGTGAGGAACCCGAACAGCACCAGCAGCAGGATGTGGGTGACCATGCCCATGAGCTGGGAGGCGCCGACGCTGGCCACCGCCGGGCCCGGCCGCACCCCCGAGCGCTGCAGGTAGCGGGTGTTCAGCGCCACGCCGGTCACCGCCGCCGGGGCCACCAGCTTCACGAACGAGGCCGCGAGCTGCACCAGGACCGTGCGCCACAGCGGCAGCCGCTCGGGCACGAAGCCCAGCAGCATCCACGCCGCCGCCAGGAAGGTCAGCGCCGCGGCGGCGAGGCCGACCGCCGCCCACCACCACTTGGCGGTCGCCACCAGGTGGACGATGTCCACGCTGCTGAACTGCGGGATGACGATGTAGGCGGCGATCGTCAGCGCCACGATCGACACGATCGTGCGCGGCCGGAAGCGCTCCAGCCGGATCGGCGGGGCCTCCGACTCCGGCTCCAGCCGCACGATCTGCTCGCGGATGCGGGTCAGCAGGTCCTTGTCGTGCCGGACCGCGCCCCGGGTGCCGCGCGACAGCGCCACCCGCTGCAGCAGCGGCACCACCGGCGCCAGCGCCGCCTCGCCGAGCACGGCCGCGGCGGTGCGCACCGCCCGCTCGGGCCCGACCCGCAGCGCCAGCGTGGTCAGCAGCTGCGCGAGGTCCAGGCGCAGCACCAGGTCGCCGGCGGCGATCTCCCCGGCGCGCAGGTCCACCAGGTGGGCGCGGCCGTCGGGGCCGCCGGCGTCGGCGACCAGGATCGCCTCGCCCTCCAGCCGCCGGTGGGCGATGCGGGCGGCCTGGAGCCGGTGCGACTGCCGCCAGATGTCGGTCAGCAGCGCGTCGGTGATCTCCTCGTCGGCGACCCGGGACAGCAGCCGTCCCGGCACGTGCTCGTAGGCCAGCAGCGCCGCCTCGGTGCCGACCTCGGCGGTGGCCACCAGCCGGGGCGTGCGGGCGCCCGAGGCCGCCACCGCGTAGGAGGCCAGCGACTCCTGCTCCAGCGAGCGGCGCAGCGACCGCACCGCCCGCCACGGGGCGCGGCCGCGCAGCCGCACCAGCCGCCACATCCGGTACACGAGCCCGGCGGTCATCAGGTCGCGGTCCAGGACCGTGACCTGGAGCTGCCAGTCGCCGCGCGGCAGGGCGAGCCCGGAGCCGTCGGTGGGGGAGGCGCCCTCGGCGCGGGCGGTGGCCACGTCGTAGCGGCGCGGCTCGTCGGCGGCGTCGGGCAGCCGCACCGCGCGCACGGGCCGCAGCCCGAGCCGCTCCAGCGCCGACATCACCGCCGCGCCGGGCGGGCGCGGGTTGGGCGTGCCGACCGCGTACAAGGTGCCGTGGCCGATGGCGCGGCCCAGGAAGTAGGTGGCCGCCAGCGCCGCGACCGAGGCGTAGGCGGCGGTCAGGCCGGTCAGCGCGGCCAGCCCGATCATGGTCCAGGTGGCGGTCTGCCAGCGGGTGCGGCCCGCCATGCCGACCGCGGTGACGAACGCGATCACCGGGGTGATGTCGGTGTGCACCGGGGCGGTGTCGCCGTCGCCCCAGATCAGCGAGTCCAGGACCCCGCCCGGCGCGGCCGGCAGCTCCCAGCCGTCCAGCAGGACCGTGACGGCGAACGCGATGGTGGCCGCCAGCAGCGCGATCGCCACCCGCATGCCGTCCTTGTGCAGCAGGCGCTCCACCGAGAACGCCACCGGCACCGCCAGCACCCCGAAGCTGGAGGCGAGGGTCGCCAGCGTCAGCAGGAAGTGCGGGGCGTGCGCGGTGGTCTCGGCGATGTCGGTGTTGAGGCCGTGGGTGGTCTGCTGGGCGATCGACACCAGCAGCAGCACCGCGCCGAGCCCGGCGAGCGAGGTCGCGAACCGGATCGCGTCGACCGGGCGGCGGATGCGCTCGGGCAGGGCGGGCTCGTCCACGGCGGCGCGCGGGACCGCCGGTTCGGCGCGGTCCCGGGGCGTCACCGGCTCGTCGTGGGTCTGGGTCACGTTGTACCGCCGTACGGACAGGGCTTCGCGATCAGCGTCCCAGACCGGGCCGCGCCGCGTCGAGGCCGACCGCCGATCGAGCCGCACGCGTGCCCCACCCCCTGGCCCCTCCGTCCCCGCGCCCCGGCCCTCCGGCCGTCCCCCGGGCCGGTGAGCTGTGGTTATCGTACTTGCCGGGCCCCGGAGAACGATCGAGGGGCGGCGCATTGGATAGAGTTCGGGGAGAAACGCCGTCGACCCTGGGCGGGAGAGATCCCGCGCAGCCAGCGTGGGACGCCGAAGGGGCAACCTCCCCGGAACCTCTCAGGCAAAAGGACCGCCCGGGCGAGGCACCTCTGGAAAGCAGCCGCGCTGCGCCCCCCGCGGGCGGGACGGCTCACCGAAGGGGAAACCCCGCACCGGTGCGGGTGAAGCTCTCAGGTGCCGATGACAGAGGGGGAGACCGGCCAACGGCCCAGCACGGGCCGATGGTGGCCCTGAGCGACCGCAGCAGCCCAGGAGGCTCCCCAATGACCGCCCAGTACTTCGCCCCCGTGGCGTCGCCGCAGCACGCCCGGACGGCGTTCGTCGACCGGCACGTCGGGCCGTCCGCCGACGACCAGGCCCGGATGCTGGCCGCGATCGGCTACTCCGGCGCCGAGGCCCTGATCGACCACGCGGTCCCGGCCGCGATCCGCACCGCGCGCCCGCTGGAGCTGCCCCCGGCCCTCAGCGAGACCGCCGCGCTGGCGCGGCTGCGCGAGCTGGCCGACAAGAACAGCGTCTACACCTCGATGATCGGGCTGGGCTACTCCGGCACGACCACCCCGGGCGTGATCCTGCGCAACGTGCTGGAGAACCCCGGCTGGTACACCGCCTACACGCCCTACCAGCCGGAGATCTCGCAGGGCCGCCTCGAGGCGCTGCTGAACTTCCAGACCGTGGTGGCCGACCTCACCGGGCTGCCGGTCGCCAACGCCTCCATGCTGGACGAGGGCACCGCCGCCGCCGAGGCGATGACGCTGGCGCACCGGGTGTCGCGGCGCAAGGAGCCCGGCACGTTCCTGGTGGACGCCGACGCGCTCCCGCAGACCATCGACGTCGTGCGCACCCGCGCGGTCCCGCTGGGGATCGAGGTCGTGGTCGCCGACCTGTCGGCCGGGCTGCCCGAGGGCGACTTCTTCGGCGTGCTGCTGCAGTACCCCGGCGCCTCCGGCGCGGTCCGCGACCTCGCCCCGGCCGCCGAGCAGGCCCACGAGCGCGGCGCGCAGGTCGTGGTCGCCGCCGACCTGCTGGCGCTGACGCTGCTGCGCCCGCCCGGCGAGTCCGGCGCCGACATCGTCGTCGGCTCCTCCCAGCGCTTCGGCGTGCCCTACGGCTTCGGCGGCCCGCACGCCGGCTACATGGCCGTCGGCGAGGGCATCCAGCGCCAGCTCCCCGGCCGCCTGGTCGGCGTGTCGGTGGACGCCGACGGCGCCACCGCCTACCGGCTGGCCCTGCAGACCCGCGAGCAGCACATCCGCCGCGAGAAGGCCACCAGCAACATCTGCACCGCCCAGGTGCTGCTGGCCGTGATGGCCGGCATGTACGCGGTCTACCACGGTCCCGAGGGCCTGGCCGCGATCGCCCAGCGCACCCACGCGCGCGCCGCCGAGCTGGCCGCGGGCCTGCGCGCCGGGGGAGTGGAGGTCGTGCACGGCGCGTTCTTCGACACCGTGCTCGCCCGGGTGCCCGGCCGCGCCGCCGAGGTCGTCGAGGCCGCCCGCGAGCGCGGGATCAACCTGCGCCGGGACGGCGCCGACCAGGTCGCGATCGCCTGCGACGAGACCACGCTGCCCGAGCACGTCGCGGCCGTGCTGGCCGCCTTCGGCGTCGAGGGCGCCGTGCCCGAGGGCGTCGGCGACGCCTTCCCCGAGGCGCTGCGCCGCGAGAGCCCCTACCTGAGCCACCCGGTGTTCCACCAGCACCGCTCGGAGACCTCGATGCTCCGGTACCTGCGCAGGCTGCAGGACAAGGACATCGCGCTCGACCGCTCGATGATCCCGCTCGGCTCGTGCACCATGAAGCTGAACGCGACCACCGAGATGGAGCCGATCACCTGGCCGGAGTTCGCGAACATCCACCCGTTCGCGCCGATCGAGCAGGCTCGGGGCTACGTCGAGCTGATCGGCGAGCTGGAGGCGGCGCTCGCCGAGATCACCGGCTACGCCAAGGTGTCGGTGCAGCCCAACGCCGGGTCGCAGGGCGAGCTGGCCGGGCTGCTGGCGATCCGCGGCTACCACGCCTCGCGCGGCGAGGGGCACCGCAACGTGTGCCTGATCCCGTCGTCGGCGCACGGCACCAACGCCGCCAGCGCCGTCATGGCCGGGATGAAGGTCGTGGTCGTCAAGTGCGACGAGGCCGGCAACGTCGACGTCGCCGACCTGCACGCCAAGATCGCCAAGCACGGTGACGCGCTGTCGGCGATCATGGTGACCTACCCGTCCACGCACGGGGTGTTCGAGGAGACCATCACCGAGGTCTGCAAGGCCGTGCACGACGCGGGCGGCCAGGTCTACGTGGACGGCGCCAACCTCAACGCGCTGGTCGGGCTGGCCCGGCCGGGCGAGTTCGGCTCCGACGTCTCCCACCTGAACCTGCACAAGACCTTCTGCATCCCGCACGGCGGCGGCGGCCCCGGCGTCGGCCCGGTCGGCGTCCGCGAGCACCTGGTGCCGTTCCTGCCGAGCCACCCGCTGCGCCCGGAGGCCGGGCCGCAGGAGACGGGCGTCGGCCCGATCTCGGCCGCCCCGTGGGGCTCGGCGGGCATCCTGCCGATCTCGTGGGCCTACATCGCGATGATGGGCCCCGACGGCCTGCGCGCGGCCACCGAGGGCGCCATCATCGGCGCCAACTACCTGGCCGCCCGGCTCGCCCCGCACTACCCGATCCTGTACACCGGCCGCAACGGCCTGGTGGCGCACGAGTGCATCGCCGACCTCCGCAAGATCACCAAGGAGACCGGGATCACCGCCGAGGACGTGGCCAAGCGGCTGATCGACTACGGCTTCCACGCGCCCACCCTGTCGTTCCCGGTGGCCGGCACGCTGATGATCGAGCCCACCGAGAGCGAGGACCTGGCCGAGCTGGACCGGTTCGCCGACGCCATGATCGAGATCCGCCGGGAGATCCAGCGGGTCGCCGACGGCGGGTACGACCGCGAGGACAACCCGCTGAGGAACGCCCCGCACACCGCGGCGGCGCTGCTGGCCGAGGACTGGAAGCACCCCTACACCCGCGAGGAGGCCGCCTACCCGCTGCCGTCGCTGCGGGAGGCCAAGTACTGGCCGCCGGTGCGCCGCATCGACCAGGCCTACGGCGACCGCAACCTGGTGTGCTCCTGCCCGCCGCCGGAGGCGTTCGAGGACTGATCCGAGGGCGGGGCGGCCGCTCTTCCCCGCTCCCGCCGGTAGCGTCCGGGCGCGGTCCCGTACTCGCGCTTGAACGCGGCGGCGAAGGCGAACTCCGACCCGTAACCGACCCGCTCGGCCACCCGGCCGAGCGGGTCGTCGCCTTCCCGGAGCAGCCGGGCCGCCGTCGCCATCCGCCACCAGGTCAGGTAGGCCAGCGGCGGGCGGCCCACCAGCGCGGTGAACCGGCGCGCGAACGCCGCGCGCGACATCCGGGCGAGCGCGCCCAGCTCGGTGATCGTCCAGGACCGGGCGGGGTCGCGGTGCAGGGCGTCCAGCGCGGCGGCGATCCTGGGGTCGGCCAGCGCCGCCGCCCAGCCGGCCTGCGGGGCGTGCGCGCCGGCGTCGGCGAACCAGGCGCGCAGCACGTACAGCAGCAGCGTGTCCAGCAGCGCGGGCACCACCGCGTCGACGCCGGGCCGCGGGTCGGTCAGCTCGCCGCCCAGCAGCTCCACCGCGGCGCGGACCTCGCTCTGCCGCCCGACCTGCGCGGGCAGGTGCACCACCTCCGGCAGGCTCGCCAGCAGCGGGTGCGCGCGGCGCGGGTCGAGCCGGTAGGCCCCGCAGAGTGTCACGGCGGTCGGCGTGCCGGGGCCGTCGGCGGGGGCGGCGTACCGCGCTCCGCCCTCCGACGGCCCGCAGTCCCCGGCGGTCAGGGGAGTGGCGGGATGGTCGACCAGGGCGTGCGCCGCGCCGCGCGGGAAGAGGGCCACATCGCCGACGCCCAGCGCGACCGGCGCGCCGTCCTCGGGCAGCAGCCAGCACGAGCCGCGCAGCACCACCTGGAAGCCCGCCGCGCCGGGGACGGCCCGGAACCGCTGGCCCCACGGCGCGTGCCAGGCCACCCGTGCCGACCGCGGCTGACCGGTGCGCATCACCGCGATCACGTCACTGAGCACGTCCATTCCCGGACCCTAACGGGGCGGGCGGCCCGGCGAGACGCGCACGCAGAAAACCGAGACGGTCACGCATGGTGGTCCCGCCGCCCGGGGCGCGGACCGGAGGCGGTCAGGAGATCTACTTTGTAAAGGACGTGGCCGTGATGGCCGCACTGCTCCCGCGAGTGCGGACCGGCGGCGCGCTGGTGTCGATCACGGGTCCGGTCGCGGCGCCGCCGGGGAGCCCGGTGGAGACCGCGCACTTCGTCGCACGCAACGACGTCGCCCGGCTCGCGGAGCTGGTCGCGCTGGTGGACGCCGGGGCCGTCCGGGTCGACGCGGCGGTGCGGCCGCTGGCCGAGGCGGCGGCGGTGCGCCGCGACGCGGAGGCGGGCCGGGTGCGCGGCATGGTGGTGCCCGCACCGTAAACGATCT
Source organism: Spirillospora sp. CA-253888 (assembly GCA_050936435.1). Lineage (GTDB taxonomy): Bacteria > Actinomycetota > Actinomycetes > Streptosporangiales > Streptosporangiaceae > Spirillospora. Next base: position 7,720,924 of record JBNJMT010000001.1, on the reverse strand, counting down.
TGAACGGCGGGGCGCGGTGTGTCGGCGCGGGACGGGACGGGACCGGATCGCTAGGCTCGGGGCGAACCCCGAACCCCCAGAGGGCAGCATGAGCGACACGCCTGACCCGGCCCCGGCCGACGACCCGTCCCAGTTGTGCGAGCAGGCCCGGCTGCTGGCCGAGCACGGCGAACCGGACCGCGCCGCCGCCCTGTTCGAGCGGGTGCTCGCCCTCGGCGACACCCCCTACCGGGCGCGGGCGGCGCTCGGGCTGGCCGTCGTCCTGGACGACGCCGGGGAGGTGGACCGGGCCCGCGAGGCCGACCGGACCGCCATCGCCACCGGCGACCCCGAGTACGGCGCGCGCGCCGCCTACCACCTCGCCCTCACCCACGAGCGGGCCGGGGAGGCCGACCGGGCCGCGCCCGCCTGGCGCGAGGTCGTGGAGTTCGGCACCGCCGCCTACCTGCCCCCGGCCCACCTGGCGCTCGCCCGCATCGCTGACGACGCCGGCGACTTCGAGGCCGCCCGCGAGCACTGGGAGCGGGCGGTGGCCACCGGCGACACCGAGTACGGGCCGCTGGCCGCCCACGACCTGGCGCAACGGCTGCTGGAGCGCGGCGAGCCCGCCCGCGCGCAGCGCGTGCTCACCGCCGGGCTGCGCCTCATCGACCGGGGCACCGCCCCCTACGCCTACGCGCGGCTGGCCGTCGCGCTCGGCATCGCCTACCTCGACCAGGCGATCGGCGCGTTCGGCGCGGCGCTGGGCGAGCCCGGCGAGCCCGCCGACGCCGAGGTCGGCCCGCTGGCCACCGAACTGCTCGCCCGCACCCTGCCGCTGCGCGGCCGGGGCGCCGAGGCGCGCGAGGCGTGGTGGCGCGGCCTCGCCGACCCCGGCGTGGCCGGGCAGGTCCGGGCCCGGCTGCGGCGCGACTTCGGCGGCGACGAGGACGAGGCCGACCCCGCCGACCTGTGGTGGGAGCCGGTGCTGGAGCAGGCCGTCGCCGACGGCACGCTGCCCGCCCTGACCGGCGAGGCGTTCGGCGCCCTGGACCACATGTACGCGCTGCTGGCGGTCCGCTACGCCGACGGCCCCGGGGACCTGGGGCCCGCCGAGGCCCACGAGGTGCTCGGGCAGGCCGTGCGGGTGCCCAGCGACTACGAGTGGGGACCGCTGCTGCACGAGAGCTTCGCCGAACGGCTGCGCCTGGCCATGGGCAGCCCGGCGGTGTCTCCTGAAGCAGTGCCTGTTGAAGCACCGGCCCAGGAGCACTCGCCTGGCGGCGGTGTTTCTTGAAGCCCCGGCCCAGGCGACTCGCCTGGCGGCAGTGTTTCTTGAAGCCCCGGCCCAGGGGGCTCGCCTGGCGGCTCGCCCCCTGACCGGTGCTTTGCGAGTGCCCATCGCTTCGCGATCTGGCCCGGCGGGGCTCGCCTTCGGCTTTGCCCCGCCGGGCCAGGGCGGGCACTCGCCTGACGGCTGAGGTTTTTTTGACGGATCACCTATTAGCTCGTCCTCAGCGCGGGGCAGGTGTTGCCAATGCGCCGCAGGTGGGCCGCTACCGTGGTCGGCATGGAGATCGAGACCTCGCACGGGCCGGCCGAAGTGACCTTGGACGGGCCCGCCGACCCGGCGTTCCTGCTGGTGCTGACGCACGGGTCCAACGGCGGGGTGGAGGCCCCCGACCTGCTGGCCGTCCGGGACGTCGCGCTGGAACTGGGCGGCGCGGTGGCGCGGGTGCTGCAGCCTTTCCGCAAGGCGGGGCGGCGGGCGCCGGGGTCGGCGGTCAAGCAGGACGAGGCCTGGCTGGAGATCGTGGCGGCGCTGCGCGGGCGCTTCGGCGGGATCGTGCTGGTGCAGGGCGGCCGCAGCAACGGGGCCCGGGTGGCCTGCCGGACGGCCCGCGCGGCGGGGGCCTCGGGCGTGCTCGCGCTGGCGTTCCCGCTGCGCCCGCCCGGCAAGCCGGACAAGTCGCGCGCGGGGGAGTTGCGGGAGGCGGGCGTGGAGGTGCTGGTCGTCAACGGCGACCGCGACCCGTTCGGCGTGCCCGACCCGGCCGACGCCGCCGAGGTGGCGGTGCTGCCGGGCGAGCGGCACGAACTGGCCAAGGATCCGGCGGCGGTGGGCGCGGCGGCCGCGCCGTGGTTGCGCCGCTGGGCGTCCGGGCAGGGGTCCGCCGGCGCGGACGCGGCGGCGGAGCGAGAGGTGGTGCGGTGACTTCTGGGCCCGGGGCCGGGCCCAGAAGCGCGGGCAGGTGAACGTGCCCCCGAGAAAGATCACCCGTTCGGACTAGTCCCCGTGGCGAGCGGAGACGGTGTCAGGCGGCCGGGACGACGTGCAGGTCGGTCGGCCGGTGCGGTGCGACGATCTTTCCGCCGGGCAGCAGCTCACCGGTGTCCTCGAAGAGCACGACGCCGTTGCACAGCAGGCTCCACCCCTGCTCGGGGTGGCTCGCCACGGTGCGGGCGGCGTCGCGGTCCGGTCCGTCGGGTGAAGGACAGGCGGGCTGGTGACGGCACATCGGCGTGCCTCCGGTCTCGACTACTGGTGGTGGGTGTTGTCTCTATGACGCAATCCAGTGTGGAACGGTTCGCTTCGTCGCGGCCATAGCCCGTTGGGACGGTTGTCCCTTGGTACCGGAGTACCGGTCGGCTGTGATCCGTCTCACCCTGGAGTGCTGGGCATAGCGTGCCCTGTCCTCGATAACGGTCCAAGAACGACACGCCGTCCGATCGGCAAACATTCCATCCGGTTCCGGGGCGGTCCGCGGCGCGCGTCCCGCATCGGCCGCCCCCGGTCCCCGGCTTCCCCCACGGCGCGGCCCCTCCGCCGCCTAGCATGACCGGCGGGAAAGGGCACACGGCGGGGAGGGCGGTCCACCATGCGCGTCGCGCTGTTCGTCGCGTGCTTCAACGACGCGCTGTTCCCGGGCACCGGGCGCGCGGTGACGCGGCTGCTGGAGCGCCTCGGCCACGAGGTGGTCTTCCCGCCGGGCCAGTCGTGCTGCGGTCAGGTGCACTGGACCAGCGGCTACCGGCGCGAGGCCGCCGACCTCGCGCGCGGCTTCGCCGCCGTCTTCGGCGGGGACGGCGCCCCGGTGGTGGTGACGCCCTCGGCGTCCTGCGCCGCCACCGTCCGCCGCGACTACCCGCGCATCGCCCGCGCCTCCGGCGACCCCGGCCTGGCCCGCGACGCCGCCGGCCTGCGGGTCCACGAGCTGAGCGAGTTCCTGGTGGACGTGCTCGGCGTCACCGACGTGGGCGCCAGCTTCCCCCACCGGGTCACCTACCACCCCACCTGCCACTCCCTGCGGGCGCTGGAGGCGGGCGACCGGCCCCGGCGGCTGCTGCGCGCGGTGCGCGGCCTCGACCTGGTCGAGCTGCCCGAGGCGGGGGAGTGCTGCGGGTTCGGCGGCGCGTTCGCGATGAAGAACGCCGACGTGTCGGTCGCGATGGTGGCCGACAAGATCCGGCACGTGCGCGCCACCGCCGCCGACGTGCTGTGCGCGGTGGACAACTCCTGCCTCGCCCACATCGGCGGCGCGCTCACGCGCCTGCGCGCCGGCGTGCGGGTCATGCACCTGGCCGAGATCCTCGCCGAGACGGAGACGGTGTGACCCCTTCCGTGCCCTCCTCCCCGAGGCCGAGGTTCGCCGACGCCGCCCGCGAGGCCCTCGCCGACCCGTCCCTGCGCGGGGACCTGCGCGGCGCCGCGGCGGCCGCCCGGGCCCGGCGGGCGGAAGCGGTGGCGGAGCTGCCCGACTGGGACGGGCTGCGCGCCGCCGGCCGCGCCGTCCGCGAGCGCACGCTGCTCAACCTCGACGCCCTGCTGGAGGACCTGGAGCGCGCCGTCACCGGGACGGGCGGCACCGTCCACTGGGCCGCCGACGCCGCCGAGGCCCGCCGCACCGTCAAGGGCCTGGTGCGCGCGGCCGGCGCGGGAGGGGCGGTCGCCGCCGACGCGCCCGTGCTGCGCGAGATCGGCCTCGGCGCCCTGCCCCCGCCCGCCCGGCTCCCGGCCGCGCGCGTCGGGGTGTGCGGGCCCGACTTCATGGTGGCCGAGACCGGCACGATGGTGCTGCTGGAGGAGACCGGCGCCGGCCGCGCGTGCCTGGCGCTGTCCGGCACGCTGGTCGCGGTCGCCGGGATCGAGCAGGTGGTGCCCGCCTGGCGCGACCTGGAGGTGCTGCTGCACCTGCTGCCGCGCTCGGCGGCCGGCCCCGGGGGCGCGGGGCGGCTCAGCCCGGCGGTGTCCACCTGGAGCGGCACCGCGCCCGGCGACGGGCCCGGCGAGTTCCACCTCGTCCTGCTGGACAACGGCCGCACCGCCACGCTGGCCGACGAGGTCGGCCGCGCCGCGCTGCGCTGCATCGGCTGCGCAGCCTGCGTGCACGTGTGCCCCGTCTACGAGCGCGTCGGCGGCGCGCCCTACGGGCCGGTGCGCGCCGGGCCGATCGGCGCGATCCTCACTCCGCAGTTGCGCGGGGTGGAGAGCGCGGCCAACGCGTCGCTGCCGTTCGCGTCCACGCTGTGCGGCGCGTGCGCCGAGGTCTGCCCGGTCGGCATCGACATCCCCGAGATCCTGGTGCACCTGCGCGGCGAGGTCGTGGAGTCGCGCCGCCACCGCCCGGTGCCGACGCCGGAGCTGGCGATGATGCGGACCGTCGCGTGGACGCTGTCGGACCGCCGCCGCTACGAGGCCGCGCTGCGGCGCGGCACCCGGTGGGCGCGGCTGCTGTCGCGCGGCGGGCGCGTCCGGCGGCTGCCCGGCTTGCTGGGGCTGCTGGGCCGCTGGACCGACGCCCGCGACCTGCCCGTGCCGCCCGCGCGGTCCTTCCGCACCTGGTGGTCGGCCCGTCCCGGCGAGGGCGGGCGCGCCGGGGAGGGAGGCGGTGAGCCCGCGCGAGCAGGTGCTGCAACGGGTGCGCGCCGCGCTCGGCCCGGCGCGCGGCGCGCAGGTCGAGGTGCCGCGCGGCTACCGGCGGCGGCTGGCCCCCGACGAGGCGCCCGGCCGCGCCGACGTGATCGCGCTGTTCACCGAGCGCGTCGCCGGGCTCCGCGTCCCGGTCCGGCACGTGGGCGCCGACGAGCTGCCCACCGCGATCGCCGCCGCGCTGTGGGGGCGCGAGGCCAAGCGCATCGCCGTGCCGGCCGACCTGCCGTTCGGCTGGCTGGCCGAGCTGGACGGGGTGCGCGCGCTGGCCGACCCGGCCGCCGGGCCCGACGCGCTCACGGTGGACGGCGTGGTCACCGGCTGCGCCGCCGCCGTCGCGCAGACCGGCACGCTGGTGCTGGACGGCGGGCGCGGCCAGGGCCGCCGCGCGCTCGCCCTGGTGCCCGGCCACCACGTGTGCGTGGTGCACGCCGACCAGATCGTCGGCACCCTCGCCGAGGCCGTGGCCCGCCTGGACCCGGCCCGCCCGCTCACCTGGATCACCGGGCCGACCGCGCCCGGCGGGCACGGGGCCCGCGCCCTGGAGGTCCTGGTCGTCGACGACTGACCGCCGGCCGGGCGGCGGCGCTCAGCCCGGGTTGACGGCGTTCAGCATCAGGTCCAGGCCCGCGGCGAACCGCGCGTCCCAGTCCACCGGGCCCTCGACGGCGCGCACGGCGGCCGCGCCCTCGGCGGTGCCGCGCACCTCCAGCGCGGCGTGCCCGAGCACGAACGCCAGCAGCGCGTGCGCGGCGGCCGCGCCGGGCACCTCGGGCACCCCGCCGTGCCGCAGGATCTCCCGCAGCGAGGCGGTGGTCTCGGCGAGCGCGGCGGGGTTGCGGCCGGTGACCAGCAGCGGCAGCACGCCGGCGTGCTCCAGCAGCCGCGCCCGGTAGTCGTGCGCCCACCGGCGCAGCGCGTCGCGCCAGCCCGCCGCGCGCTCCAGCGCGCCGGGCAGGTCGGCCGGGGCCGCGCCGACGTGCGCGACCAGGCCGTCCAGCAGCTGCTCCTTGCCGCGGGGCAGATGGTGGTAGATCGCCATCGCCTCGACCTCCAGCGCGTCGCCGAGGCGCCGCATGGTCAGCCGGCCGAGGCCCTGGCCGTCGATGATGTGCAGGGCCGCCTCGATGATCCGCTCGATCGACAGCGGGGGCCGGTTCTGCGCGTTGATCTGGGGTTGCCGCACCATGAGACCTCACCTTACTGCGTAAAGGCGGAAAGTTTGGTGTCCCCCGTCACAACACGCCGGTGCCGAGCGTACGCTTGGCGCGGACCACCCTGAAGATCGGCTTTGTTGAGGAGTACCGCCATGCCGCTGGGCCGCCGGATGAGCAAGGACGTCGCCGACCTGTACGAGGCCGACCGGCGGCTGGCCGGCACCTACCGCGACCGGGTCGCCGAGGCCACCGCCGCCGAGCGGGCGCTGCGGGCCGCGCAGGCCGCCGAGCGCTCCGAGCCCGAGGTGCGGGAGCTGACGATCGCCTTCGACGGGGCGCTGACCGCCGCGATCGAGGCCGCCGAGGCCGCCGAGCGCGCCGAGATCGGTCCCAAGGGCTACGCCGGCGCCGGCGCGGACGCCAAGACCCGCCGCGCCGCCGAGATCGCGACCCGGCGGGGCAAGGCCAAGCCCGCGGTGCGGCCGTGGACGGACGAGGTGGACCGGCTGCGCACCGCCCGCGAGGCGCACCGGCTCGGCTACCGGACCGTTCCCGCCGTGGCCGGCGCGGTGGCGGGCTCGGAGACCCGCGCCGTGACGGGGTCCGTGGCGAGCTGACCGCCGGCCGCCCCACTGGCGGGTCCGACACAGGACGGGCGAGTGGCACCGGCGGTCGATGTTTGAGATTCTGCCCTCTTGGGGAATCGCCGGGGCGCCCCGTACCGGCGCCGGCCGCTGGCTCGGGGGAGCGCGGCCGGCCGGGGACGCGCCCCGGCACGGGGCCGTACCAGCGGGGGGTTGGACACGTGGAGCGCACGCCGCCGGATCGGCTTCGCGTCCTGGAGTCGTACCAGGACGGGGTGCGGGCCATCCGCGGGCTGGCGGCGCGGGTCGAGGACTGGGAGGCGCCGACCCCCTGCGACGACTGGCAGGTGATCGACCTGGTCGGGCATCTGCGCTGCGTGGCCGAGAACTACCTGGAGTACCTGCAGGACGCGCCCGACAGCAGGCTGGCCAAGCTGTTCGCCCAGGACGCCGCCACCGCCGTGCTGATCCGCCAGCAGTCCCGGCAGAACGCCGCCGAGCTCGCGGTGCTGCCCGCCGAGCACGGGCTCGGCCGCGTCATGGCGTTCACCGTGTCGGCCGGGGCCTACGCCGACCTGGTGCCCGACCTGTGGGACCGCACCCACCTGATCTACCGGGGCACCAAGCACACCGTCGGCGACCACGCGGGCGCGGCCTGCGTGGAGTGGCACCTGCACGCCTGGGACCTGGCGCGCGCCCTCGGCGAGGACTACCGGCCCGCCGACCCGGGGCTGCTGGTGTCGGCCTGGCACTGGGGCGTCCCGCACCTGCCGCTGGCCTCCGGCGACGCCTGGGAGGCGGTGCTGCGCTCCTCGGGCCGGTCGCCGCGCTGGCCCGCCGTCCCGGCGGGGACCGCCGCGCGCCGGGTCCGCCGCTCCGGCTGATCCGCGCCCGCTCCCCGCTCCTTCCCCCGGCCTCACACGGCCGCGTTCGGGTTGTGCGCGGGATGTAGCAGCGCGGGCACACCGCGCACCACCGCGCGTAACCGGCCCTTCCTAGCTTTCGGTGTGCGACGCGCCCCGTCCGGGCGCCCCCACGACACCTGGAGGAAGGGCATGACGGCGCTGACCGACCACCCCGCACCGGCGAGAGCGCCCCGGGGCGGCCGCTGGATCGACCACTGGGACCCCGACGACGAGCGGTTCTGGGCGGCGACCGGGCGGCGCGTGGCCGCGCGCAACCTGGCGTTCTCCATCCTCACCGAGCACCTCGGCTTCTCGGTGTGGCTGCTGTGGAGCATCGCGGTGCTGAACCTGCCGGGCGCGGGCATCACGCTGTCGGTGGGGCAGACGTTGTGGCTGACCACGGTCCCGAACCTGGTGGGGGCCGCGATGCGCATCCCCTACACCTTCGCGCCCGCGCGGTTCGGCGGGCGCAACTTCACCGTGGTGAGCGCGCTGCTGCTGCTGATCCCGTGCGGCACGTTCGTGTACGCGATCGAGAACCCCGGCATCCCGTTCTGGGCGCTGCTGCTGATCGCGGCGACCACCGGCCTCGGCGGCGGGAACTTCGCCTCCTCGATGGCCAACATCACCCACTTCTACCCCGCCTCGCGCCAGGGCCTGCCGCTGGGGCTGAACGCGGCGGGCGGCAACCTCGGCACCAGCGTGACCCAGCTGGCGATGCCGCCGCTGATCGTGGCGTTCGGGCTGGTGGCGGTCGGCTGGGTGTGGATGCCGCTGGTCCTGGTGGCCGCCGCCTGCGCCTACCTCTTCATGAACAACCTGACCCGGGCCACCTCGGCGTACACGGTGCGGGAGATGGCCGCCGCCGCCCGCGACCGGCAGACGGTGATCATGTCGGTGCTCTACATCGGCACCTTCGGGTCGTTCATCGGCTACTCCTTCAGCTTCGGCGTGCTGATCAAGAACCAGTTCCCCGACGTGAAGGGCGCGCACTACATCTGGCTGGGCGCGTTCGCCGGGTCGCTGGCGCGGCCGCTGGGCGGATGGCTGGCCGACCGGTTCGGCGGCGCCCGCGTCACGGTGGCGACCTTCTTCCTGATGGGGCTCGGGGTGGCCGCGGTCGCCGGGGCGGTGGGCGCGGGCAGCTGGCCGCTGTTCCTGGCGGCGTTCCTGCTGGTGTTCGTCACCACCGGGATCGGCAACGGCTCGACCTACAAGATGATCCCGGCGATCTTCCGGGCCCGGGAGCTGGCCGGGGCCGACCCCGCCGACCCCCTGGCGGTGGAGGAGGCGGTGGTGCGCGCCCGGCGCGCGGCGGCCGCCGCGATCGGCATCATCTCGGCGGTCGGCGCGGCCGGCGGCGTGCTGGTCCAGCAGGCGTTCCGGATCTCGATCGAGCAGTCCGGGGGGATCGGGCCCGCGCTGCTGACGCTGGCGGCCTTCTACGGGGTCTGCGTGGCGCTCACCTGGGCCTGCTACCTGCGCGGTGCGCGGGCGGGGGACCGGCGCGCCGACCTGGCCGGGGCCGGGGTGTGACCCGCTCCGGGGCGCCGCCCGCGCGGGGCGGCGTCCCGGAGCGCCGCGGCCGGTGCCGGGCGGGGCGCCGGGTCAGGGCTTGCGGCCGACGGCGCCGAAGCCGTCGACCTCGGGCGGGTCGCCGATGTCGGAGGGGTCGGGCCGCCACCGGGACACCATGACGAGGCCGGGCTCGACCAGGTCCAGGCCCTCGAAGAACCGGGCGAGCTGCTCGGGGCTGCGCTGCACGTAGGGCGCGGCGCCGCTCTCGTTGTAGCGGTCGTGGGCCTCGGTGTTGGCCCGGCTGACGACGTTGGTGCCGTCGTTGAGGGCCAGGTGGCTGCCGGAGGGCAGCGCGGCCATCAGCGTGCGGACGATGGACAGGGCCTCGTCGTCGTCCACGATGTGGCCCATGATCCCGCTCAGGTTCAGCGCGACGGGCCGGGACAGGTCCAGCGTCCCGGCGGCGGCCTCCAGGATGCGCTCCGGCTCGCGCACGTCGGCCTCGACGTAGGCGGTGGCGCCCTCGGGGCTGCTGGTCAGCAGGGCGTGCGCGTGCACCAGCACCAGGGGGTCGTTGTCGACGTAGACGACGCGGGCGTCGGGCGCGGCGCGCTGCGCGACCTCGTGGGTGTTGTCGTGGGTGGGCAGCCCGGTGCCGACGTCGAGGAACTGGCGCATCCCGGCCTCGGCGGCCAGGTAGTGGATGGTGCGGGCCAGGAAGCCGCGCGAGGCGCGGGCCCCGGCGGCCATGCCGGGGAAGATCTCCAGGAAGGCGTCCCCGGCGGCGCGGTCCACCGGGTAGTTGTCCTTGCCGCCCAGCCAGTAGTTCCAGATCCGCGCCGAGTGCGGGACGCCGGTGTCGATCGGCGCCGGCGGCGCGCCGGGGTCGTGTGTCATCGGTCCTCCTCCGGGTCGGCACCAACCTACGGCCCCCGCGCCGGGGTCGCCGATCCGGAGCGGGGCCGGACGGTCCGCGCCAGCGTGCCCGCCTGAGCCGGTGCCCGGTCAGGCGAACGCGGGCGCCTGGCCGTTCTCCAGGTAGACGGCCCGGCGCTCGGCCAGGCCGCGCAGGCACGGCTCCATGCGGCGGGCGACGTGCGGCGGGGCGAGCTCGGGCACCTTCTCGGGCGCGACCAGCACGTGGTCGGACAGCTCGTCGGGCGGCAGCGTGATCGCGTCGATCTCGGCGCCGCCGATGGCGCCGGCGAACACGAACATGTTGGCGGCGTCCACCACGCCGTCGCGCGCCGGCATCCAGTCCACGCACACCAGGCCGTCCAGGCGCGGCGTCAGGCCGAGCTCCTCCTGGCACTCGCGCACGCACGCGGCCAGCGGGGACTCGCCCGCCTCGATGACCCCGCCGGGCAGGAACCAGCCCTCCTTGTAGGTGGGCTTGACCAGCAGCACCCGGCCGAGCTCGTCCAGCAGCAGGGCCGCGGCGGCGCCGCGGGTGCGCGGCAGCGAAGCGTAGTAAGCAGCGTCGGGCATGTACCGAGGTTAGGCCGGATGACCACGCGTTCACGCGCGCGCGGCGGCGGGCACGGCCGCATCCGGCAGCCGGATGATCGTCGGGCCGCGAATCCGTTCGGGAACGGGTGCGGCGGCTCCGATGAGAGCTTGACAAAGTTTCACAACGCTTGACATGTGATCGTCAGTTTTCGGCGGCCGCGGCCGGGGGCGTCATCTGACCTTGGTGAACGGGCCCGCGTGAGCGGCTTTTAACATCGGGGTCACACGCGGGACGCCGACGTGAAATCGGCGGTGCGGAGTCTCGGAGCATGACCGAGACCCCGACGCACTGCCCGTACTGCGCGCTGCAGTGCGGCATGACGCTGGACGCCGGGACCCCGGCCGCCGGGCCGCCGCGCGTGGCGCCCCGACAGGACGTGCCCGCCAACCGCGGCGGCCTGTGCCAGAAGGGCTGGACCGCCGCCGAGGTGCTGACCGTCCCCGACCGGCTGACCCGCCCGCTGATGCGCGCCCGGCGCGGCGCGCCGCTGGAGCCGTGCACCTGGGACGCCGCGCTGGACCGCGTGGCCGCCGAGGCCGGCCGGCTGCGCGCCGCGCACGGCCCCGACGCGGTCGCGGTGTTCGGCGGCGGCGGACTGACCAACGAGAAGGCCTACCAGCTCGGCAAGTTCGCGCGGATCGCGCTGGGCACCTCCCAGATCGACTACAACGGCCGCTTCTGCATGTCGTCGGCGGCCGCCGCCTCCGGCCGCGCGTTCGGGCTGGACCGCGGCCTGCCCGGCCCGATCACCGACCTCGGCCGCGCCGACGCGATCCTGCTGGTGGGCGGCAACGTCGCCGAGACCATGCCGCCGTTCGTGCGGCACCTGACCGACATGCGCGAGCGCGGCGGCGCGCTGGTCGTGGTGGACCCGCGCCGCACCGCCACCGCCCGCCAGGCCGACCTGCACCTGCAGCCCACGCCCGGCACCGACCTGGCGCTGGCCAACGGGATGCTGCACCTGGCGCTGATGGACGGGCTGGTGGACGCGGACTACATCGCCGCGCGCACCACCGGGTTCGAGGCCGTGCGGACGGTCGTGAACGGGTACTGGCCCGAACGCGTCGAGCGCATCACCGGCGTGCCCGTCCCGCACATGCGCGAGGCGGTGCGGCTGCTGGCACGCGGGGAACGCTCCTACGTCCTGACGGCGCGTGGGGCCGAGCAGCACGCGGCGGGCACCGACACCGTCTCCGCGCTGATCAACCTGGCGCTCGCGCTCGGCCTGCCGGGCCGCGAGGGCTCGGGCTACGGGTGCCTGACCGGCCAGGGCAACGGGCAGGGCGGCCGCGAGCACGGCCAGAAGGCCGACCAGCTCCCCGGTTACCGCCGGATCGACGACCCGGCCGCCCGCGCGCACGTCGCCGGGGTGTGGGGCGTGGACCCCGAGACCCTGCCGGGACCGGGCCGCTCGGCCTACGAGCTGCTGTCGGCGCTGGGCACCGAGGACGGGCCGAGGGCGCTGCTGGTGTTCGGCTCCAACCCGGTGGTGTCGGCGCCGCGCGCCTCGGCCGTGGAGGAGCGGCTGGCCGCCCTGGACCTGCTGGTGGTCGCCGACTTCGTGCCCTCGGAGACCGCGCTGCTGGCCGACGTGGTGCTGCCCACCGCGCAGTGGGCCGAGGAGTCGGGCACCATGACCAACCTGGAGGGCCGGGTGCTGCGCCGCCGCCGGGCCGTCGCTCCGCCGCCGCGGGTGCGCACCGACCTGGAGATCCTGGCGGCGCTGGCCGACCGGCTGGACGCCCCCGGCAAGTGGAGCTGCGAGCCGGCCGAGGTGTTCGACGAGCTGCGCGCCGCGAGCGCGGGCGGCCCCGCCGACTACTCCGGCATCACCTACGAGCGGATCGAGGCCGAGGGCGGGGTGTTCTGGCCGTGCCCCGGGGAGGGGCACCCCGGCACGCCGCGGCCGTTCCTGGAACGGTTCGCCACCCCCGACGGGCGGGCCCGGTTCGTCCCGGTCGAGCACCGGGGCGCGGCCGAGCCGACCGACGCCGACTACCCCGTGCACCTGACGACCGGGCGCGTCCTGGCCCAGTACCAGAGCGGCGCGCAGACCCGCCGGGTCGCCGCGCTCACCGAGGCCGCGCCGGGGCCGTTCGTGGAGCTGCACCCCGACCTCGCCGAACGCCTGGACGTCGCGGACGGCGGGCGGGTCCGCGTCACCAGCAGGCGCGGCAGCCTGGAGGCGGCGGCGCGGCTGACCGACGCCATCCGCCCCGACACCGTCTTCGTCCCCTTCCACTGGGCCGGCCGGGGCCGGGCGAACCTGCTCACCAACCCCGCGCTGGACCCGACCTCGCGCATGCCGGAGTTCAAAGTGTGCGCGGTGCGCCTGGAGCCGGTCCCCACCCCCATCGGAGCGAACTCATGAGCATCGTCGTCGTCGGCAACGGGATGGCCGGGTCGCGGCTGGTCAACGAGATCCGGTCCCGCGACCGCGAGGTGGCGGTGACGGTGTTCGGCGCCGAGGCGCGGCAGCCCTACAACCGCATCCTGCTGTCCAACGTGCTGGCCGGGGTCGCCGCGCCCGAGCAGATCGGCCTGGTCGACCCCGCCTGGTACGCCCGCAACGGCGTGGACGCCCGGCCCGGAGTGGAGGTCGTGGCGATCGACCGCGCCGCCCGCACGGTGCGCGCCTCCGACGGCACGACCGTGCCGTACGGGACGCTGGTGCTGGCCACCGGCAGCACCGCGTTCGTCCCGCCCGTCCCCGGCACCGAGGACGGCCTGCCGCGCGGCGCGGTGGCGTTCCGCACCCTGGACGACTGCCGCGCCATCCTGGAGGCCGCCGAGGGCGCGCGCCGCGCGGTGGTGGTCGGCGGCGGCCTGCTGGGCATCGAGGCCGCGCGCGGACTGGCCGGGCGGGGCCTGGAGGTCACGGTGGTGCACCTGGCCGGACACCTGATGGAGCGCCAGCTCGACGCAGGCGCCGGCCGGGTCCTGGCGCGGACGCTGGGCCGCCTCGGCATCCGCGCCCGCCTGGACGCCAACGTCACCGCCCTGCGCGCCGACGGCGGCGCGGTGACCGGCGTCGGGCTGGCCGACGGGCAGGTGCTGCCCGCCGAGGTCGTGGTGCTGGCCTGCGGCGTCAAGCCCGAGACGTCCCTGGCCCGCGCGGCGGGCCTGGCGGTGGACCGGGGGATCGTGGTCGACCAGACGCTGCGGTCGGTCACCGACCCCGACGTGCGGGCGATCGGGGAGTGCTCCCAGCACGACGGCACCGTCTACGGCCTGGTCGCGCCCGCCTGGGAGCAGGCGGCGGTGCTGGCCGACCTGCTGACCGGCGCCGACGACCGCGCCCGCTTCACCGGCGCGCGGCAGATCACCCGGCTCAAGGCCGCCAGCGTGGACCTGGTGGCGATGGGGGAGACCCACCACGGCGACGACGACCCCGACGTGGAGGTGCTGAGCTTCGCCGACGCCAGCCGCGGCACCTACAAGAAGGTCACCATCCGGGAGGGGCGGGTGGTCGGCGCGATCCTGCTGGGCGAGACCAGCACCGCCGGCACCCTGACCCAGCTCTACGACCGCGCCGCGCCGCCGCCCTCGGACCGGCTCAGCCTGTTCTTCCCGGGCGCGGGCGGCGCGCCGCCCGCCGACTCGCCGGTGCGGATGCCGGACGCGGCGACGGTGTGCCACTGCAACAACGTGTCCAAGGGGCAGATCCGGGCCTGCTGGGAGCGGGGCGCGCGCACCGCCGACGAGGTCGCCGCCGGGACCCGCGCCGGCACCGGCTGCGGCGGCTGCCGCGACGCGGTGGAGGGCATCGTGTCGTGGCTGGACGAGCAGGACTCGGTCCCCGCCGGCTGAGCCGCCGCCCCGCCCGGTGCTCCGCAGGGCCCCCGACCCGCCGGGTCGGGGGCCTTCGCCGTGCCCGTTCCCTCCCGGTATCGCCGACAACGGGGGTGTCTCACCGTGAGCGTCTTTTAACACGGTGGTGACAGAGGGGACGCAGCCGTGAAACGGCCCCTGCCGAGGATCGTCCCCATGAACGTCGGAGGGGACGAACACATGAAGGTGGTCGTTGTCGGGCACGGGCCGACCGGGCATCGCCTGGTGGAGGCGCTGCGGTCCCGGGACGGCGGCGGCGCCTGCGGGATCACGGTCATCGGCGAGGAGGCCCGGCCGGCCTACGACCGGGTGGCGCTGACCTCCTACCTGACCGAGGACGCCGACCTCGCCTGCCCGCCGCACGACGGGGAGGTGGAGCTGCTGACCGGCGACCCGGTCGCCGGGATCGACCGGGCCGCGCGCACGGTGCGCACGGCCTCGGGCCGCGAGGTCGCCTACGACGCGCTGGTGCTGGCGACCGGCTCGGCGCCGTTCGTGCCGCCGGTGCCGGGCCGCGACCTGCCCGGCGTCTTCGTCTACCGGACGATCGACGACCTGGAGGCGCTCCGCGCGCACTGCCGCGACCTTACTATGTCAAGGCCGTCGGCTGAAGGCGTCGTCGTGGGCGGCGGCCTGCTCGGCCTGGAGGCCGCCCGCGCACTCCAGGACCTCGGGGTCGAAACCCACGTCGTCGAGGTCGCGCCCTGGCTCATGCCGCGCCAGCTCGACGAGGGCGGCGGCGCCATGCTGCGCCGCCACATCGAGGCGCTGGGCATGAACGTGCACGCCGGAACGCCCATGGCGGCCCTGGAGCCCGGCGCGGACGGCGCGGTCGCGCGGGTCGCGCTGGCCGACGGGTCGGCGGTCGAGGCGGGCGTGGTGGTGTTCTCCGCCGGGGTGCGGCCGCGCGACGAGCTGGCCCGCGCCTGCGGGCTGGAGGTCGGCGAGCGCGGCGGGATCGTGGTGGACGCCTCGTGCCGCACCTCCGACCCGGCCGTGTGGGCGGTGGGGGAGTGCGCCCTGGTGGGCGGGCAGGTGTACGGGCTGGTCGCGCCGTGCTTCAGCATGGCCGAGGTGGTGGCCGACCGGCTGCTGGCGCTGGCGGGCGGTGGCGACAGCGCCGCGCGGTTCGAGGGCGCGGACCTGTCGACCAAGCTGAAGCTGATGGGCGTGGACGTGGCGAGCTTCGGCGACCCGTTCGCGGGGCCCGAGCAGGGCGCGCTGGACGTCACCTACACCGACCCGGTCGCCGGGGTCTACAAGCGGCTGGTGGTCAGCGACGACGCCCGCACGCTGCTGGGCGGGGTGCTGGTGGGCGACGCCTCGTCGTACCCGACGCTGCGGGCGTTCGTCGGCGCGGAGCTGCCGGGCAGCCCGGAGCAGGCGCTGTTCGGCGGGACCGAGGCGGCGGGGGGAGACCTGCCGGGCGCGACGGTGATCTGCAGCTGCAACAACGTCAGCGCCGACCACATCCGGTGCGCGATCCGCGAGGAGGGCCTGACCGACCTCGCGGCCGTGAAGGGCTGCACGCGGGCCGGGTCCACCTGCGGCAGCTGCACGCCGCTGGTGAAGAAGCTGCTGGACGCCGAGCTGACGGCGGCCGGCATCGAGGTCAGCAGGGCGCTGTGCGAGCACTTCGAGCACAGCCGCGCCGAGCTGTTCGACATCGTGCGGGTCACCGGGATCTCCACGTTCACGCAGCTGATCGACGAGCACGGGCGCGGGCGCGGCTGCGACATCTGCAAGCCGGTGGTGGCCTCGATCCTGGCGAGCCTGGGCAACGGCCACATCCTGGAGGGCGAGCAGGCCGCGCTGCAGGACACCAACGACCACTTCCTGGCCAACATGCAGAAGAACGGCACCTACTCGGTGGTGCCGCGCATCCCGGGCGGGGAGATCACCCCGGAGCGGCTGATCGTGATCGGGGAGGTGGCGCGCGACCACGGCCTCTACACCAAGATCACCGGCGGGCAGCGCATCGACCTGTTCGGCGCGCGGGTGGAGGAGCTGCCGGAGATCTGGCGGCGGCTGGTGGAGGCGGGCTTCGAGTCGGGGCACGCCTACGGCAAGTCGCTGCGGACGGTGAAGTCGTGCGTGGGCTCGACCTGGTGCCGCTACGGGGTGCAGGACTCGGTGGCGATGGCGATCCGCCTGGAGCTGCGGTACCGGGGGCTGCGCGCCCCGCACAAGCTGAAGTCGGCGGTGTCGGGGTGCGCGCGCGAGTGCGCCGAGGCGCAGAGCAAGGACTTCGGGATCATCGCGACCGAGAAGGGCTGGAACCTGTACCTGGCGGGCAACGGCGGGATGCGTCCCCGGCACGCCGACCTGTTCGCCAGTGACCTGAGCGACGAGGAGCTGGTGCGGTGCATCGACCGGTTCCTGATGTTCTACATCCGCACCGCCGACCGGCTGCAGCGCACGGCCTCGTGGCTGGAGGCGCTGGAGGGCGGGCTGGACTACCTCCGCGAGGTGATCGTGGAGGACCGGCTGGGCCTGTGCGCCGAGCTGGACGCCGCGATGGAGCGGCACGTGGCGGCCTACTCCGACGAGTGGCGCGCCACGCTGGAGGACCCCGACAAGCTGCGCCGCTTCGTGTCGTTCGTGAACGCCCCGGGCGTCCCCGACCCGAGCATCGCCTTCGAACCCGAACGCGACCAGATCAAGCCGGTCCTGGTGGCCGGACCCCGCCTGGAGGTGGCCGCCCGATGACCGCCGATCTGACCGCCGATCTGACCGCCCCGCCCGAGCGGGCGGCCGCGGCGCCGCCGCGCTGGCACGCGGTGTGCCGCTACGGCGACCTGACGCCCGAGCGGGGCGCGTGCGCGATGGTGGAGGGCGTCCAGGTGGCGATCTTCCGGACGTTCGACGGCGCGCTGCACGCGGTGGGGAACCTGGACCCCTTCAGCGGGGCGCAGGTGATCTCGCGCGGGATCCAGGGCACCCGCGACGGGGCGCCGGTGGTGGCTTCGCCGATGTACAAGGACGTGTTCGACCTGCGCACCGGGCGGTGCCTGGACGATCCGGCGGTGGCGCTGCCGGTCTACGCGATCCGCCGTTCGGCCGGCGACCGGGTGGAGGTGGCGGTCCCCGATGGGCACCGAGAGTGAGCCGCTGGCGGGGTTCGCCGTCGGGGTGACCGCGGCCCGCCGGCACGAGGAGCTGGCCTCGCTGCTGGAGCGGCGCGGGGCGCGGGTGGTGCACGCCCCGGCGATCCGGCTGGTCCCGCTGGCCGACGACGCCGAGCTGCTGGCGGCGACGCGCGCGTGCGTGGAGCGGCCGCTGGACCACCTGGTGGTGACGACCGCGATCGGGTTCCGGGCGTGGCTGGAGGCCGCCGACGGGTGGGGGCTGCGGGACGCGCTGGTGGCGCGGATGGAGGGCACGCCGATGCTGGCGCGCGGGCCCAAGGCGCGGGGCGCGATCCGTTCGGCGGGGCTGCAGGAGCGCTGGTCGCCGGGGTCGGAGAGCTGCGCGGAGGTGCTGGGGCACCTGCTGGAGCGGGACCTGGCCGGCGCGCGGGTGGCGGTGCAGCTGTACGGCGAGGAGCTGCCGGAGTTCACCGGGGCGCTGCGGGCGGCGGGCGCGGAGGTGGTGGAGATCCCGGTGTACCGGTGGTCGCGCACCGACGACGCGACGCCGCTGCGGCGGCTGGTGGGGCAGGCGGTGGCCGGGACGGTGGACGCGATCACCTTCACCAGCGCGCCGGCGGTGGCGGCGACGCTGGCGGTGGCGGCCGAGGACGACCTGGAGGAGGCGCTGCTGGAGGCGCTGCGCACCCATGTGGTGGCGGCGTGCGTGGGGCCGGTGACGGCGCGGGCGCTGACCGAGCGCGGGGTGCCGACGGTGCAGCCGGAGCGGGCCCGGATCGGGGCGCTGGTGCGGGCGCTGGTGGCCGACCTGCCGCGCAGCCGGGCGCGGCGCCTACAGGTGCGGGGCTTCGCGCTGGAGCTGCGCGGGCACGCGGTGGTGCTGGACGGGCAGCTGCGGCCGATCGCGCCGGCGCCGATGGCGATCCTGCGGGCGCTGGCGCGGCGGCCGGGGCACGTGGTGTCGCGGGCGGAGCTGTGCGGGGTGCTGCCGAGCCGGCTGATGGCGGCGGGGTCGCCGTGGACGCGGGAGGGGGCCAGGAGCGGGCCCCGGGAGGCGCGGCCGCAGGCCGACGAGCACGCGGTGGAGATGGCGGTGGCGCGGCTGCGGCGCGGGCTGGGCCGGGCGGGGATCGTGGAGACGGTGGTCAAGCGCGGCTACCGGCTGGCGTGCGACCCGGTGCGGGCGGAGGCCCGTGGCTGACGGGGGAGCGCCGGCCCTGCTGGCGATAGCGCACGGCACGCGCCATCCGGCGGGCCCGGAGACGGTGCGGGCGCTGCTGGAGCGGGTGCGGGCCCTGCGCCCGTGGTTGCGGGTGGCCGAGTCCTACGGCGAGCTGGCCGAACCCGTTCTGGAGACGGCCCTGCGCGAGGTCGGCGGCCCGGTGGTGGCCGTCCCGCTCCTGCTGGGGCGCGGGTACCACGCGCTGGTGGACTTCCCGGGCCGGGTGGAGCGCCGGTGCCCCGACTCGGTGACGGCCCGCCCGCTGGGGCCGCACGCGTTGCTGGCGGCGGCCATGGCCGACCGCTTGCGGGGGCACCTCGCCGACGCGGTGGTCCTGGGCGCGGCGGGGTCGTCCGACCCGGCGGGGCTGGCCGACGTGCAGGCCGCCGCGCGCCTGCTGTCGCACCGCCTGCGCCGCCCGGTGTCCTGGGGCCTGGTCGCCGCCGACGGCCCGGCGCTCGCCGACGTGGTGGCCGAGCAGCGCCGCCGCGGCGCGCGCCGGGTCGCGGTGGCGTCGTACGTGCTGGCGCCGGGCCTGTTCCACGACCGCATGAAGGCGTGCGGGGCCGACGCGGTGGCCGACGCGATCGGCGCGCACGGGGCGCTGGCGCGGCTGGTGCTGCGGCGCTTCGACGAGGCGCGGCCGGGCGCGGCGGCCGCGGTGGCGTGAGGGGACCTTGAGGCGCGCCGTGCGCCGCCGCCCTAGGCTGGAGGGGGAGGCGGTCATGCCGGAGAAGACCTCGTACGAACCGGGGGCGCCCTGCTGGGTGGACCTGGTGACCCCTGACCTGGCGGCCGCCGGGGCGTTCTACACCGGCCTGTTCGGCTGGCACGCCCACGCCGGCGACGGCGAGCGGGGGCACACGCTGCTGAGCCTGGACGGCGATCCGGCGCGGCCGGTGGCGGCGATGATGCTGCACGTCCCCGAGGCGCCGCCGGGGACCCCGGCGCTGTGGACCACCTACGTGTCGGTCGCCGACGTGGACGCCGCCGCGGGCGCGGCCGCGGCGGCGGGCGGCCGGGTGTTCCTGGGGCCGATGGAGGTGCCGGGGATGGGCCGCTTCGCGATGGTGTTCGACCCGCAGGGCGCGCACCTGGGCCTGTGGCAGCCGGGCGGCTTCACCGGCGCCGCGGTGGTGGACGAGACCGCCGCCTACACCTGGAGCGAGCTGGCCACGCGCGACCCCGAGGGCGCGGCGGCGTTCTACGGCGCGACGCTGGGCTGGCGGGGCGCGGGCTACGCCTTCGAGGGCACCGCCTACACCGAGTGGAAGACCTCGGCGGGCAGCCCGGTGGCCGGGATGGTGCGGATGGACGGCCGCTGGCCCGCCGAGGCGCGCCCGTACTGGGCTGTCTACTTCGCGGTGGCCGACTGCGACGCGGCCGCGCGCCGGGCCGCGGAGCTGGGCGGCGCGGTGCTGCTGCCGCCCGCGGACCTGCCGGTGGGCCGCTTCGCGGTGCTGGCCGACCCGCAGGGCGGCCTGTTCTCGGTGATGCAGCCTCCGTCCTGAACCGCCGAGCGGCTCGGCGGCCTTCCTGCGGTGGTCGCGTGGGGGAGGGAGCGGTGGCAAGCTGCTGGAGGGCGGACTGCTGGGACGGGGAGGCGGGAACGTCATGCTGGACGGCGAACCGGCGGTGCAGGTGCGCGGCCTGGTCAAGCGCTTCGGCGAGGTGGAGGCGGTGCGCGGCATCGACTTCGCGGTGCGGCCCGGCGAGGTCTTCGGGTTCCTGGGCCCCAACGGCGCGGGCAAGTCCACCACCATCAACATGTTGTGCACCCTGCTGCGCCCGACCGCGGGCCGTGCCCGCGTGGCCGGGCACGACGTGGTGGGCGAGCGCGACGACGTGCGCCGCAACATCGGCCTGGTGTTCCAGGACCCGACCCTGGACGGCTACCTGACGGGCGAGCAGAACCTGCGCTTCCACGCCGAGCTGTACGGGGTGCCGCGCGCCCGGACCGCCGAGCGGATGCGGCAGGTGCTGGAGATGGTGGGGCTGTGGGACCGGCGCGGCGACCGGGTGGAGACCTACTCGGGCGGGATGAAGCGCCGCCTGGAGATCGCGCGGGGCCTGCTGCACTCGCCGCGCGTGCTGTTCCTGGACGAGCCGACGGTGGGCCTGGACCCGCAGACCCGCTCCTCGATCTGGGAGTACATCCGGCATCTGAAGGACGCCGAGCAGATCACCATCTTCCTCACCACCCACTACATGGACGAGGCGGAGAACTGCGACCGGATCGCGATCATGGAGCAGGGGCGGATCGTGGCGCTGGACACCCCCGAGGCCCTGAAGGCCGGCGTCGGCAAGGACCGGATCCAGATCCGCACGGCCGACGACCCGGGCGCGATCGCCGCGTTGAAGGCCCGCTTCGGCGTGGAGGCGACGATCGCCGAGGGCGTGGTCACCTTCGCGGTGCCCTCGGGCGAGGCGTTCGTGCCGCGCCTGTTCGCCGGGCTGGGCGTGCCGATCGTGTCGGTGAGCGTGTCCCGGCCCTCGCTGGACGACGTCTTCATGAAGTTCACCGGCTCCACCATCCGCGACGCCGAGGGCTCGGCCAACGACTGGATGCGCATGGCCATGCGCGGCCGCCGCTAGCCCCGGGGGCACCGCGGCGGCCCTCTCCGCTACGTTGTCCACGTGGCCGCAGAACAAGCAGATGCCAAAGTCGAACTCGCCGCCACCCGCTACGCCAAGGCCCAGGCCGAGGCCGAGGCCGCCCTGGACGACCTGTGGGACGCCATCGAGGCCGCCGCGCGCGCCGGCAGCACCGCCGACCAGCTCGCCGCGGCCGCCCCCTTCACCGGCTCCCACATCCGGCGGCGGCTCCGCAAGCGCGGCGTCAAGCTGAAGAGGGGCGGCGGCCCCGCCCGGCCGGGGCCCTGACGCACGAAGCCGTCCCGCCTCCTGCGAGGCGGGACGGCTTCGTGCGTGGTCAGGCGGTGTTGGTCTGGCCCCCGTCCTCGGCCTCGACGCCTTCCAGCGGGTCGCCGTGCCGGGTGCCGCCCTCGGTCTCGTAGCCCTCGGTGGCGCTGCCGGTCCCGGGGACGACCCGGTCCCGCGGCGTCTGCTCCGGACCGGCGTGCGATCCGGGGTCCGGGTCGTCGGGGCCGCCGCGCTCGGGTTCCTGCTCGCTCATCGGGGCCTCCCGGTCACCCGGCCGACACCGTGTCGCGGACCTTGTCCTTCATCGAGTCCTTCATGTGCGCCATCGACTCGTGGGGGCCGGTGTCGCCCCACTGCTCCTCCAGCCGCAGGGCGGTCCCGAGGGCGAAGAACGTCGGGGCCCACTCGCCGATGAACAGCCCCCAGCGGTCGGCGCGGTCGATGCCGGCGGCCTCCATCTTCTTGGACATCAGCCAGGACACCACGGTCAGGCCGATCGACCCGAACCCCATGGTGTACATCATGTGCGAGGACAGACCCTTCTTGCGCAGGGCGTTGAGCATGCCGTCTCCTCCGAACGTTCGCCGGTGTCGCGGAAATAGGTGTTATCGCTGCCGGTTCCCGCTGGTTTGGTTGGCTATGGCCATGCGCTGGTCAAGTCCGTCCCGCGCACCGGGATGACGTCCGCCGCCGGCGGTGGTTTGCTGGACGGCGGTGGGCGAACACCTACGGGAGGGCCACGATGGGGACCGCGACCGACCGGACCCCGGTGGCCCGCGTCCGGGTGCCCGAGCGCAGCGTGCGGCACGACGTCCGCGCCGTGAAGATCGTGCTGCACCGGGAGCTGATCCGGTTCTGGCGCGACAAGACGCGGATGGTGTCGGGGCTCGTGCAGCCGGTGCTGTGGCTGCTGGTGATGGGCACCGGGCTGTCCAACCTGATGACGGCGGGCGGCGCGGGCGGCCGGATCGACCTGAAGACCTTCATCTTCCCCGGCGTGTGCGCGATGTCGGTGATGTTCACCGCCATGTTCTCGGCGGGGTCGATCGTGTGGGACCGCGAGTTCGGGTTCCTGCGCGAGATGCTGGTCGCGCCGGTCAGCCGCGCGGCGATCGTGGTCGGCAAGTGCTTCGGCGGCGCGTTCGTGGCCACGCTGCAGGGCATGGTGATCCTGGCGCTGGCCGGGCTGGCGGGCGTCCCCTACGACCCGTTGCTGCTGGTGCAGATGCTGGGGCTGATGTTCCTCGGGGCGTTCGCGCTGACCGGGTTCGGGGTGATGCTGGCGGCCCGCATCAAGACCATGCAGGCGTTCTTCGCCGTGATGCAGATGGCCATGATGCCCATGATGTTCCTTTCGGGTGCTTTGTACCCGCTGAACGGGCTGCCCGCCTGGCTGAGCGTCCTCACCCGCCTGAACCCGCTCACCTATGCCGTCGACCCCCTGCGCCAGGCCGTGTTCGCCCGGCTGGACCTCACCCCGGCCCTGGAGCGCACCTTCAACCCCGGCGTCACCTGGAACGGGTGGCGGGTGCCGGTCTGGCTGGAGGTCCTGCTCGTGGCGGTCATGGGGGCGGGGCTGATGGGCGTGGCCATCCTGGAGTTCCGCCGGGGCGACTAGCAGGCGCCCGGGCCCGGGACGCCGCCCGGCCGCGGCCCCGCCAGGCGGGGCTCCCAGTACAGCGCCGCCTCCCGGTCGGCCCGCCCGCAGCCGCACTCGCGCGCGTGCCGGGTGGAGGAGGCCGCCCGCCGCGCCAGGGCCGACGCCCGCACCGCCGCGCACCCGCAGTGGTGGGCCATCGCCGCGCCCGACGCGGCGCTGACGGCCGGGCCCGCCGCCGCGCAGTCGCACAGCGGCGACCCGCGCGACTCCAGCTCGTCGGCGAGCGCGGCGCGCTGGGCATCGGTGATGACCGTCATAGGTGGATCCTCCCGCTTTCGGGGGAGTGGTGGAGGGCGAACGCGGAAGGCCCGCCGGAACGTGTCCCGGCGGGCCTTCGACGGTGCGAACCCCTCAGCGCGTGCGGTCCGTCAGACCGCGAAGTCCAGCAGCGGCTGCGCGTTGCTCGGGTGGCGCAGCTTGGACAGCGACTCCTTCTCCAGCTGGCGGATGCGCTCACGGGTCAGCCCGAGGGCCTTGCCGATCTCGTCCAGGGTGCGCGGCGTGCCGTCGTACAGCCCGAACCGCATCGCCATGATCTTGGCCTCGCGCGGCGACAGGATGTCCAGCGTGCGGCGCAGCTGGTCGGCCATCAGCTGGCGGTCCACCAGCTCGGCGGCCTCGGGGCTGTCGGTGTCCTCGATCAGGTCGCCGATCCGGGTCTCGCCGTCCTCGCCGATGGTGGAGTCCAGGCTGATCGGCTGGCGGCTGGTGCGCAGCAGCTCGCGGACCTGCTCGGGGCTCTTGTCGAGCTCCACCGCCAGCTCCTCGGGGGTGGGCTCGCGGCCCAGCCGCTGGTGCATGTCGCGCTCGACCCGGCTCAGCTTGCTCAGCATCTCCAGCACGTGGACCGGAAGCCGGATCGTGCGGGCCGAGTCGGCGAAACCGCGCTGGATCGCCTGGCGGATCCACCACATCGCGTAGGTGGAGAACTTGTAGCCCTTGGAGTAGTCGAACTTCTCCACCGCGCGGATCAGGCCGAGGTTGCCCTCCTGCACCACGTCCAGCAGCGACAGGCCGCGGTCGGAGTACTTCTTGGCGACCGACACCACCAGCCGCAGGTTGGCCTCCAGCATGTGCGACTTGGCGCGGCGGCCGTCGGCTGCCACCCACTCCAGGTCCATGCGGGCCTGCGGGGTCAGCTTCTCGGTCTCCAGCTTGTGCTCGGCGTACAGCCCGGCCTCGATGCGCTTGGCCAGGTCGACCTCCTGCTCGGCGGTGAGCAGCTGGCGGCGGCCGATGGCCTTGAGGTAGGTGTGCACCGAGTCGCCCATGGCCGTGGAGGTGTCGTCCAGGTCGGCGATCTCGGGCTCGGCCTCGACCTCGGCGACGTCGAAGGCCTCCTCGGCCTCCTCCGCCTCGGCGTCGGCCGGCTCGGGGTCGGGCGCGGCCTTCACCGCGCCCTTGCGGGCGGTGCGCTTGGCCGTGGCCTTGCGGGCGGGCCGGGACGGGGCCGCGGACTGGGCGGCCTCCTCGCCCTCGGCGCCCTCGGTGCTCTTGGCGGCGGCCGTGCCCTTGACGGTCGCGGCGCCGTCCTTGGCGGAGGTGCTCTTCGACTCCGACTTGCCCTTACCCTTGGTGGTGGCGCTCCGGGCGGCGGGCCTGCGCTTGGCGGGCTCCTCCTCGCTGGCGAGGCTGATCCCGTTCTCCGACAGCTCGCGCAGGATCGACCGGCCCTGGGCGGGGCTGATCCCGGCGGCCTCGAACGCCTTGCGGACCTCGTCGAGCGAGAGGCGCCCCTGAGCGCGGCCACGCTCGAGGAGGTCGCCGAGAGCGGAGCCCGACGACTCCGTGAGCGGCGTCTCTACAGCGGTTCGTGGCATGGGGACACCCCTCTCCCTTCATGGTTGACGGCGCGACGCGGAGGAGTTCGGCTCTGGTGACGCGTGCACTAGACGGAACGTCATATGCCGGTGTTCTGTTCCCAGACCGTCGGAACAAGCGTCTCACAAGGCACATCCGGAACGTTTCCAAAACATGATGTGACCTGCGCGACAACCCTCCGCCCGCTCCCGGCGCGCCTGGCGGGCCGCCCGGATGCGATCGCGATGGTAACGCGTGGGTAACGTGTATCCGCACCCGTTGATTCCGCCGCCGCCCGCCTTCCCGGCGCGGCTCGCGCGGCCGCCCGACACCGAGGAGAGGACCGCCGATGCGCGCTGACGGCCTCTGGCACCCCCGCTTGCTGCAGGTCCTGGCCGCGGCCGGGCACACCGACCTCGTCGTGGTGGCCGACCCCGGCCTGCCGGTGCCGCCCGGCGTCGAGACGGTCGACCTGGTCTGGCGCCGCGGCGAGCCGCCGTTCCTGCCGGTGCTGGCCGCCGTCCTGGAGGAGCTGGTGGTCGAGGCCGCCACGATCGCCGAGGAGGCGGCCGAGCCCGGCCTGCTGAGCGGCCTGGCGCGGGTCCTGGGGCCGCTCGCGCCCGACCGCGTCCCGCACGAGCGGCTCAAGGAGATGACCGCGCGGGCGCGGGTGGTGGTCCGCACGGGCGAGACTACGCCTTACGCCAACGTGGTGCTCCGCGCTGGCGTGCCGTTCTGACGGTTCTGCCAGGCTTTAACTTACTTTGTAAAGGCGGCGGGTGGTTCGACTTTCATTTCCCCGCCTCCGGTGGCTCCGCATGAAACACTCCGCCCACGGTCCCACCAGGCGGCACCTCTCTGAGCGGGCCGCCGTAGCGGGCCACGACCCGGGCGCGCAGGTCGGGATCATCGCGGGGGACCGGCTCCAGGAACACCTCGTCGATCTCCTCGTGCCGCTCGCGCAGCTCGTGGGCCAGCCGGACGCAGGCCCGCTCCACGTCGGCGGCCGTCAGGTCGTCGCGGAAGTCCAGCCGGGCGCACACCAGCACTTGGTCGGCGCCGATGGTCATGGTGATGATGTCCACCAGCCACTCCACCTCGGGAGCGGCGGCCAGCCGGGCGCGCACGTCGGTCACGATCCGGGGGTCGGCCTGGTTGCCGATCAGCAGGTTCAGGTTGATGCGGCCGAGGATCAGCGCCACCACCGTCAGCAGCACGCCGATCAGGATCGAGCCGACGCCGTCCCAGATCGCCGAGCCGGTGAGCTGGTGCAGGCCGAGGCCGGCGAAGGCCAGCAGCAGGCCGAGCAGGGCGGCCGAGTCCTCCAGCAGGACGCTGATGGAGGTGGGCTCGTCGGTGCGGCGGATGTAGGTCAGGAAGGGCAGGCCCTCCTCCCGGGCGGCGTCGCGGACCTGCCGCAGCGCCTGCTGCCAGGAGATGCCCTCCAGCACGAACGACACCGCCAGCACGATGTAGCCGACCAGGGGGTCGGCCTCCTCGGCCTCGCGGTGGCCGAGGAGGGTCTCCACGCCCTGGTAGAAGGCGAACAGGGCGCCCATGCCGAAGATGGCGACGGCGACCAGCAGGGTCCAGATGTAGCGTTCGCGGCCGTAGCCGAGCGGGTGGCGGCGGTCGGCGGGGCGGCCGCTGCGGCGCAGCCCCACCAGCAGCAGGACCTCGTTGAAGGTGTCGGCGATGGAGTGCGCGGCCTCGGCGGCCATGGAGGCCGAGCCGGTGACCAGCGCGGCGATGATCTTTGCGACGGCGATGCCCAGGTTCGCACCGAGGGCCAGCAGGACCGTCAGGTTGCTCTCGTGTTCTTCTCCGGCCATGGACGTGTACCCCCCGTGATCACGGTGGTCATGCCCGGGAGCGGGGGAGATGACACGGGATGTGACCGACGGGACCGGCGCCGGCGGGGGAGGCGGGGTCAGCCCCTGCGCAGCAGTTCGCGGTCGGGCTTGCCGGAGGGCAGCAGCGGGAGGGCCTCCATGAGCTGCAGTTCGTGGGGGGCGGCGTAGGCGGGCAGGTCGGCGCGCACCCATTCGCGCAGCTCCTCCAGCCGGGGGGCCCGGTCGCCTTGGGGGACCACCACGGCGGTGACGCGCTCGCCCCATTCGGGGTCGGGGCGGCCGACCACGACGACCTCGGCGACGCCGGGGTGGCGGCCGAGGACGGCGGCGACCTCGCCGACCACGACCTTCTCGCCGCCGGTGTTGATGACGTCGTCGGCCCGGCCGCGCACCCGCAGCCGCCCGTCCTCGATGGCGCCGAGGTCCTGGGTGACGAACCATTCGCCGTCGCGGGCCTCGCGGGTGAGGGCGGGGCGCAGCCGGTAGCCGGTGAACAGGACGGGCCCGGCGACGCGGATGCGGCCGTCCTCGCCGGTGGCGACGCGCACCCCGTCCAGGGGGAGGCCGTCGTAGGCGCAGCCGCCGGAGGTCTCGCTCATGCCGTAGGTGGTGAACACCCGGGCGCCGCGCTCGCGGGCGGCCTCCAGCAGGCCCTGGGGGGCGGCCGCGCCGCCCAGCAGGATGGAGCGGAACTTGGCGAGGTCGGCCCCGGCCTCCAGGAGGCGGCGCAGCTGGGTGGGCACGACGGCGAGGTGGGCGGCGTCGGCGCCGGCGACGGCCAGGGGGTCGAAGCGGGGCTGGATGACCGGTTCGGTGCCGGCGACCAGGGAGCGGACCAGCACCTGGACGCCCGCGATGTGGCTGGTGGGCAGGCAGCACAGCCAGCGGTCGCCGGGGGCGGCGCCGACGCGGTCCAGGGTGGCGGCGGCCGAGTGGCGCAGTGCGGCGCCGGCGAGTTCGACGATCTTGGGGGTGCCGGTGGAGCCGGAGGTGGCGATCAGCACGGCGGTGCCGGGGTCGGCGGGGATGCCGGCGATGGGGACGCAGGCGCTGCGCGGGCGGGCGGGCTCGACGCCGTCGGCGGTCTCGACGGCGTGCGGGGCCAGGGCGTCCAGCAGGGCGCGCAGGGCGGGGGCGGGCAGGTCGGGGGGCAGGGGGCAGATCGCCGGGCCGGTGCCGTCCAGTGCCGCGGCCAGTGCGGCGAACAGGCGCGGGCCGGGGGGCAGAATGACGGCGTGCAGTCGGCGATCCATGATCTGTCCAGCGTAGACGACCCCGCTGAACGTGTTCGAATCGCGGCGCTGTTGAATGGGTGGCGAAGGTGAGACGAGAAGGGGATCCCATGGTTTCTGAGCTGTTCGACCCGGCCGCCTGGAAGGAGGTGGAGGGGTTCGGCTTCACCGACATCACCTATCACCGGGCGGTGGAGCACGGGACGGTGCGGATCGCCTTCGACCGGCCCGAGGTGCGCAACGCGTTCCGGCCGCACACGGTGGATGAGTTGTACCGGGCGTTGGACCATGCGCGGCTGTCGGGGGATGTGGGGTGTGTGATCCTGACCGGGAACGGGCCCTCGCCGCGTGACGGGGGGTGGGCGTTCTGCTCGGGGGGTGACCAGCGCATCCGCGGCAAGGACGGTTACCGGTACGCCGAGGGGGAGACGGCCGAGTCGATCGATCCGGCGCGGGCGGGGCGGTTGCACATCCTGGAGGTGCAGCGGCTGATCCGGTTCATGGGCAAGGTGGTGATCTGCGTGGTGCCCGGGTGGGCGGCCGGGGGCGGGCACAGCCTGCACGTGGTGGCCGACCTGACGTTGGCCAGCCGCGAGCACGCCCGGTTCAAGCAGACCGACGCCGATGTGGCCAGCTTCGACGGCGGGTTCGGCTCGGCGTACCTGGCCCGCCAGGTCGGCCAGAAGTTCGCCCGCGAGATCTTCTTTTTGGGCGAGACCTACAGCGCCGACGACGCCCACCGCATGGGCATGGTCAACGCCGTCGTCGACCACGCCGACCTGGAGGCCACCGCGCTGGAGTGGGCCCGCAAGATCAACGGCAAGAGCCCGACGGCCCAGCGCATGCTCAAGTTCGCCTTCAACATGATCGACGACGGCCTGGTCGGCCAGCAGGTCTTCGCCGGCGAGACCACCCGCCTGGCCTACGGCACCGACGAAGCCGCCGAAGGACGCGACTCCTTCCTCGAAAAACGCGACCCCGACTGGTCGCGTTTCCCGTGGTACTACTAAATCTTCGAACGGGCACGGCAGGGGGGTTCAGCGGGTGCGGGTCTACTCCATCCCGATGCGGACGCGGTTCCGCGGTATCACGCAGCGGGAGGGTGTGCTCATCCAGGGCCCGGCGGGCTGGGGCGAGTTCTCGCCGTTCGCCGAGTACGGCCCGGCCGAGTCGGCCCGGTGGCTGGCTGCGGCGCGGGAGGCGGCCTTCGACGGCTGGCCCGCGCCGGTGCGCGACCGCGTGCCGGTGAACGTGACGGTCCCGGCGGTCGGCCCGGAGCGCGCGTACGAGATCGTGCGCGCCTCGGGCTGCCGCACCGCCAAGGTGAAGGTCGCCGAGCGCGGCCAGGGCGACGCCGACGACCTGGCGCGGGTGGAGGCGGTCCGCGACGCGATCGGCCCGGACGGCCGGGTGCGGATCGACGTCAACGGCGCCTGGGAGGTCGATCACGCGGCCCGCATGATCCGCGCGCTGGACCGGTTCGACCTGGAGTACGCCGAGCAGCCGTGCGCCACGCTGGAGGAGCTGGCGCGGGTGCGGCGCCTGGTGGACGTGCCGGTGGCCGCCGACGAGTCGATCCGGCGCGCCGAGGACCCGCTGAAGGTGGCGGCGGCCGAGGCCGCCGACATCGCGGTGGTGAAGGTGCAGCCGCTCGGCGGCGTCGCGGCGGCGCTGCGGGTGGCCGAGGCGACCGGGCTGCCGGTGGTGGTGTCGAGCGCGCTGGAGACCTCGGTGGGGCTGGCGGCGGGGCTGGCGCTGGCCGCGGCGCTGCCCGAGCTGCCCTACGCCTGCGGGCTGGCGACACTGTCGCTGCTGGAGGGCGATGTGGCGGCCGATCCGCTGGTCGCCGAGGACGGCATGATCGCGGTGCGGCGCCCGGCCGTGGACGAGGCCGCGCTGGCCCGCCACGAGGCAGGCGGCGAGCGCGCCGCGCACTGGCGGCGGCGCCTGGAGCAGGCCCGCTCCCAGCTGCCCCCCGGATCGTCCCCGTCCGGCCCGTCCGCCCAGGAGGCTTCCACCA
This sequence comes from Spirillospora sp. CA-253888, assembly GCA_050936435.1. GTDB lineage: Bacteria > Actinomycetota > Actinomycetes > Streptosporangiales > Streptosporangiaceae > Spirillospora. The sequence continues at coordinate 7,690,751 of JBNJMT010000001.1, read as the reverse complement.
CGATCGAAGAGGCGCGTTGATGAACCCCGCCACCGCTCTGGCCACCGTCCTGGTGGACGAGTTCCTGCGCTGCGGCATGACCGACGTGGTGCTGGCGCCCGGGTCGCGGTCGGCGCCGCTGGCGCTCGCGCTGTACCACGCCGAGCAGGCGGGCCGGGTGCGGCTGCACGTGCGGGTGGACGAGCGCTCGGCGTCGTTCCTGGCGCTGGGGATGGCCAAGCGCTCGGCCCGGCCGGTCGCGCTGGTGTGCACCTCGGGCACCGCGGCCGCCAACTTCCATCCGGCGGTGATCGAGGCGCACGAGTCGGGCGTGCCGCTGGTGGTGCTGACCGCCGACCGGCCGCCCGAGCTGCGCGACACCGGCGCCAACCAGACCATCGACCAGGTCAAGCTGTACGGGACCGCGGCGCGCTGGAGCACCGAGATCGGCGTGCCGGAGAACCGGCCGGGCATGGTGGCCTACTGGCGGTCGCTGGTCAGCCGCGCCTGGGGGCTGGCGCAGGCGCCGGTGGCCGGGCCGGTGCACCTGAACGCCGCCTTCCGCGAGCCGCTGATCCCCGACGGCGACGAGTCGTGGTGCGAGCCGCTGGACGGCGACGCCACCGGCGCGTGGACCAAGATCCGGGCGGCGACGCCGGGGTCGGTGCTGCACGTGCCGCCGACCCGGCGCGGGGTGCTGGTGGTCGGCGACGGCGCCTCCAACGTCAAGCGGTACGTGGCGGCGGCGTCGATGGCGGGCTGGCCGGTGCTCGCCGAGCCCAACGGCAACGCCCGCTACGGCGACCACGCGCTGTCGGCGCACCACTTCCTGCTGGGGGTGCCGGAGTTCGTGGAGCGGCACCGGCCCGAGGTGGTGGTGACCATCGGCAAGCCGGGGCTGTCGCGGCCGCTGCTGTCGCTGCTGCGCCGCGCCGAGGAGCACATCGTGCTGTCGCCGGACCTGTCGCGCTGGCCCGACCCGGTGCGGTCGGCCACCCAGGTGGCCCAGGACATCGAGATCCCGGTGGTGTCGGGCGACGACGCGTGGCTGAAGTCCTGGCGCGCGGCCGACCTCGCGGCCGCGTCGGCGGTGGACGAGGTGCTGGACTCCTACCCGGAGGTGACCGAGCCGCGCCTGGCCCGCGACCTGGTGGCGGCGCTGCCGGGCGGGTCGCTGCTGTTCACCGCCGCCTCCATGCCGATCCGCGACCTGGACCAGGTGATGCGGCCCCGGCGCGGCATCCGCGTGATGGCCAACCGGGGGGCCAGCGGCATCGACGGGCTGGTGTCCACGGCGATGGGCGCGGCGCTGGTGCACAGCGGCCGCTCGTACGCGCTGCTGGGGGACCTGTCGTTCCTGCACGACCAGAACGGCCTGATCCTGGGGCCCGAGGAGCGCCGCCCGGACCTGGCGCTGGTGGTGGTCAACAACGCCGGGGGCGGGATCTTCTCGCTGCTGCCGCAGGCGGCGATGCGCGGCCCGTTCGAGCGGGTGTTCGGCACCCCGCACCAGGTGGACCTGGAGGCGGTCGCGGCCGCCCACCGCCTGCCCTACAAGCGGCTGGAGATGGCCGCCGACCTGCCCAAGGCGCTGGTGGGGGAGGGGCTGCGGATGATCGAGGCGCGCACCGACCGCGAGGTCAACGCCGCCCTGCACGGCGAGATGCGGCAGGCCGCGCACCGGGCGGTGCGCGACCTGCTCGCGGGCTGACCGGCGCCCCGGTCAGATCTCCAGCACGATCTTGCCGGGCACGCCGTCCCGCTTGGCCTGGAACGCCCGCCGGGTCTCGGCCAGGGGGTGGACCGCGCCGACGTGCGGCCGGAGCAGGCCCGCTGCGGCCTGGCGGGCGAGCTCGTCGAGCCGGCCGCGGTCCGGCTCGACGATGAAGAACTCCGCGCGCCCGCCCTCCGGCCGCACCGGCGGCGGCGCGGTGATCGACACCAGCGCGCCGCCCGGCCGCACCCGGCCGGCCGAGGCGGACAGCAGGTCGCCGCCGATGGTGTCGAAGACCAGGTCGACCGGCTCGACGGCCTCCTCGAAGCGCTGCCGCTCCAGGTCGACGAAGGCGTGGGCGCCCAGCTCGGCCGCCAGGTCCGCCGCCCGGCCCCGGCCGGTGGCGATGACGTGCGCCCCGGCCCGGCGGGCCAGCTGCACCGCCAGCGTCCCGGTCCCGCCCGCGGCCCCGTGCACGACGACGGTCTGCCCCGACCGCAGGTCGCCGTGCACGAACAGCCCCTGCCAGGCGGTGAGCCCGGCCAGGGGGAGCGCGGCGGCCCGGACGAAGTCGAGCCCGTCGGGGATGCGGGCGAGGTTGCGCGCCTCGACGGCCACGTACTCGGCGGCCGCGCCGTCGCGGTGCCAGTCGGTGAGGCCGAACACGCGGTCGCCCACGGCGAGGCCCGCGGTGCCGTACCTGACCTCGCTGACCACGCCGGCGACCTCGTGGGCGGGGACCGAGGGGGTCCGGTCGCGTCCGGCGCGGTCGGTCCAGGTCCCCGGCCACTCCAGCTCGTCGGGGACGAAGGAGGCCGCGTGCACGCGCACGACGACGTCGCCGGTGGCGGCGTGGGGGAGGGGGGCGTCTTCGAGGACGAGGCCGTCACTGCCGCCGGGCTTGTGGATGCGTACCGCTCGCATGGTGGTCTGCCTTTCCTGATCGGAGTCCTTCACGCCAGGGAGACGACGTTGCCTGCGACGGTGTGACGGGACCGCCCTCCACCATTTACTTGAGTGCTGAAATTACAATGTAAAGGCGGGGGCTTGAGAAAATTTCAAAGCACCTAAAAACCCCCTCAAACACCCCAGCGAAGGCTGGCTCTGGTCAGTCGATGAGGCGGGAGCGGAGGGCGTCGGTGTCCTCGCCGGTCCAGCCGTGGGCGGTGAGCCAGGCGGTGACGCCGCCGTGCTCCTCGTCGATGCGGGTGAGGAACTTGTCCATGATGGCGGCGTGCGGGGTGTGGCTGTCGGCGGGGCGTGAGTCGAGGTCGGCGGCGTAGGTGGAGCTGGCGCGCAGGCGGTCGAGGATCTGGGGCAGGCGTTCGCCGGTCTGGGCGTAGTCGGCGACGACGGCTTCGCGGGTGACGCCGGCGACGGTGAGGGCCAGGGCGCACACGACGCCGGTGCGGTCCTTTCCGGCGGCGCAGTGGACCAGGGCGGCGCCGTCGGTGCGGGCCATGACGCGGAGGGCGGCGACGATGGAGTCGGCGCGGTCGCGGAGGTAGCCGAGGTAGTGGCCGATGGGGCGTTCGTGGTGGGGGCCGTGGTCGGGGCGCTGCTGCCAGGGGAGGACGCGGTCGAGGTCGATGTCGCCGGTGCCGTTGCCGTCGGTGGGGGTGTCGGCGGCGACGTCGGTGTGGCGGCCGCCTTCGGAGAACAGGGAGAGGTGGTGGAGGGTGACCGAGGGGGTGCGGGTGAGGGGGCCGGGTCCTTCGAGGCGGACTTCGGGGTCGCTGCGCAGGTCGATGACGTTCTTAAGGCGGTAGTGGTCGAGCAGGACGCGGGTGTCGGTGACGGTGAGGTCCTGGAGGTTGTCGGCGCGGAGGATGCGGCCGAGTCGGGTGGTGCCGCCGTCGGTGGTGGGGAGTTCGCCGAGGTCGCGGACGTTGACCGCACCTTCGAGTTCGATCCATCGCGTGCGCTCGCTCATGGGTTTTGACTTTATCCGGGGGTTCTGACCTTTCTTTTACCTGGGGGAGGTATGGGGGTGGGGTGGTGGGGTTGTCAAGGGGGGTTTTCTCCACCGGTGTTGTGGGAGGTGGGCCCAGTGCGGTGGGGGCTGCGGGCGGGGAGAGTGGGTTTTGCGAGCGTTCGTTGTGATCGTCTCCCTCGCGGGAGTGAGTGGGGGCGGGACCTGGGAGCCAGGTGGTGGATGGCTCCGCTGCGGGGCGACCGTCCGGTGGCCGGGTCCCTAGGTTCGTAGCGTTCGCGCTGTTCGCGCGTGGTTCGGGGTGTCCCGGGCCGCCTGTCGGCTTCGGCCCGTCGTCTGGAGGACTGCATGACCCTTACCGTGACCGACCCGCCTGTGCGGACGGCCAGCGATTTCGGGCCGTTGGCGAAGCGGGTGCGCGCCGCCGGTCTGCTGGAGCGCCGGCGGGGTTACTACGTGCGGGCGATCGGGCTGAACCTGGCGGCGACGGCGGGGGTCTGGGCGCTGGTGGCGTGGGCGTCGGCGTCGTGGTGGGTGGTGTTGCTGGGGGTTCCGTTGGCGTTGTTGTCGGCGCGGACGGGGTTTTTGGGGCATGACGCGGGTCATCGGCAGATCGCGAAGTCGCCGCGGGTGAATCGGGCGTTGGGGTTGTTCCTGGGCGATGTGATGTTGGGGATGGGGTACGGGTGGTGGAACGACAAGCACAATCGGCACCACGCGAATCCGAACCATGTGGACAAGGACCCCGATGTGGGGGAGGGCGTGCTGGCGTGGACGTGTGAGCAGGCCGGGCGTCGTCGGGGCGTGCACGCGTGGTTGATCCGGCATCAGGCGGGGTTGTTCTTCCCGTTGTTGCTGCTGGAGGGGTTGAACCTTCAGGTGAACAGTGTGCTGTACCTGCGGGGGAAGGCGTTGCGGGAGCGGTTGCTGGAGGGGTCGCTGCTGGCGGTGCATCTGGTGGGGTATGCGGTGCTGGCGTTCACGCTGCTGTCGCCGGGTAAGGCGATCGTGCTGATGGCGGTTCACCAGGGGTTGTTCGGGGTGCATCTGGGTGCGGCGTTCGCGCACAACCACAAGGGGATGGCGATGCCGGGTCCGGACGAGAAGTGGGACCATCTGCGGCGTCAGGTGCTGACGTCGCGGAACGTGCGCGGGGGTGTGGTGAACGACTGGTTGCTGGGCGGGTTGAACTACCAGATCGAGCATCACCTGTTCCCGAGCGTGCCGCGGCCGGTGTTGCGGAAGTTGCAGCCGATCGTGCGGGAGCACTGCGAGCGGGTGGGGCTGCCGTACACGGAGACGGGGATGATCGAGTCGTATCGGCAGGCGTTGGGTCACATGCACGAGGTGGGGGAGCCGTTGCGCGGGTGAGGCCGCGGGTGGGGCGGGTTGGGGTGTGGTCCGCGTAGGCTTGGCTGGTTATGCCTGAGGGACACACCATTCATCGTCTGGCCGCCGAGCATCGTGCGATGTTCGGCGGCCGTGTGGTGCGGGCCGAGAGTCCGCAGGGTCGGTTCGCCGAGGGGGCGGCGCTGTTGGACGGGCGCCGTCTGGTGGAGGCCGACGCGCACGGTAAGCATTTGTTGTTGGGGTTCGAGGGTGAGCGGGTGTTGCACGTTCATCTGGGGATCTATGGGAAGTTCGGGTTCGGTGAGGGGGCGGCGCCGGCTCCGGTGGGGGCGGTGCGGTTGCGGTTGTCGGGTGGGGGCGGGTACGCCGATCTGCGGGGGCCGAACGCGTGTGAGGTGCTGGAGCCGGGTGGGGTGAAGGTGCTGCGGGATCGGTTGGGGCCCGATCCGTTGCGCGGGGACGCCGATCCTGAGGTGGCGTGGCGGCGGGTGCGGCGGAGCCGGACGTCGATCGGGGCGTTGTTGATGGACCAGTCGGTGGTGGCGGGTCCGGGCAACATCTACCGGGCGGAGGTGCTGTTCCGGCAGGGGGTGCATCCGCTGGTGGCGGGGCGGGACCTGGAGGCCGGGCAGTGGGCGCGGATCTGGGCGGACCTGGTGGTGCTGATGGCCGAGGGGGTGCGGTCGGGGCGGATCGACACGGTGCGGCCCGAGCACATGCCGGAGGCGATGGGGCGTGCGCCGCGGGTGGATGATCACGGTGGTGAGGTGTACGTGTACCGGCGTGCGGGGTCGGGGTGCCTGGTGTGCGGGAGTGTGGTGCGCACGGAGGTGCTGGTGGGGCGGAATCTGTTCTGGTGTCCGGGGTGTCAGCCGGAGGGTTGATGCCGGTGCGTGGTGCGGGGCCGGGGTGTCAGCGGGTGCTGTCGGCTTGGGCGGGGGCGGCGTCGTCGAGGTCGTGGGCGGTGTCGCTCGGGGCGCGGGTTGCGGTGGCGCTGCCGGTGGTCTTGTTCTTGCGGGCGGCCAGGGTGTGGGCGAGGGGTTCGGCGGCGCGGGCGAGCAGGGGGCCGACGACGGCCAGGATGAGGACGTAGGCGGCGGCCAGGGGGCCGAGTTCGGCGTTGGTGCCGGCGGCGACGGCGAGGCCGGCGATGACGATGTTGAATTCGCCGCGGGGGACGAGGGCGGCTCCGGCGCGCAGGCGGCCGGGGGCCGAGACGCCGGCGCGGCGGGCGGCGAGCCAGCCGGTGCCGAGTTTGGTGGTGACGCCGGCCAGGGCGAGCAGGGCGGCCACGCCGAGGACGGGGGGCAGGTCGGCGGGGTCGGTGTGCAGGCCGAAGAAGACGAAGAAGACGGCGGCGAACAGGTCGCGCAGGGGTTCCAGGAGTTTCTGGGCGCTGTGGGCGAGGGGGCCGGACAGGGCGATGCCGACCAGGAAGGCGCCGACGGCGGCCGAGACCTGCAGTTGCTGGGCGATGCCGGCGACCAGCAGGGTGAGGCCGAGGACCTTCAGCAGCAGGACCTCGTCGCTGGGGCTGGCCACGAAGCGTTCGACCAGGCGTCCGTGGCGCAGGGCGACGTAGAGGATGACGGTGATGGTGACGGCGGCGATGCCGAGGGCGGTGAGTCCGCCGACCAGGCCGGCGCCGGCCAGCAGGGCGGTGAGGATGGGCAGGTAGGCGGCCATGGCGAGGTCTTCGAAGACCAGGACCGACAGTACGGCGGGGGTTTCGCGGTTGCCGAGCCAGCCCAGGTCGCCGATGACCTTGGCGGTGATGCCGGAGGAGGTGACGTAGGTGATGCCGCCCATGGCGACGGCGGCGACCGGTCCCCAGCCCAGCAGGAGGGCGGCGACGACGCCGGGGGCGGCGTTGAGGACGAGGTCGGCCAGGCCGACGGGGGCGGAGCTGCGCAGGGTGCCGACCAGTTCGTCGGCGGTGTACTCCAGGCCGAGGGTGAACAGCAGCAGGATGACGCCGACTTCGGCGCCGATGGCGACGAAGTCCTCGCTGGCGCCCAGGGGGAGGATGCCGCCGGAGCCGAAGGCCAGTCCCGCCAGCAGGTAGAGCGGGATGGGCGAGATGGAGAACCGCACCGATACCGCGCCGAGCAGTCCCAGGCCGAGGATGATGGCGCCCAGTTCGATGAGTTGGACTGCGGTATGCACGTGCGGGGGCCTCTATCGGTGGGTCGTGGGTGGGTCAGCGGTCGGTGAGGATGGCCGCGACGGCGGCGGTGCCCTCTCCGGTGCCCACGGCCATGACGGTGTCGCCGGGGGCGAACACGAAGTCGGGGCGGGGGCTGGCCAGGACGCGGCCGTCGCGGATGACGGCGACGATGGAGGCGCCGGTGCGGGTGCGGGCCTGGGTGTCGGCCAGGGTGCGGCCGGAGTAGGGGGAGCCGGGGGTGATGGGGATCTGTTCGGTGACCAGGCCCTCGACCTGGCGGTGCAGGTCGGCGAGGCGTTCGACGACGCGGCCGGTGCCCAGGAGTTCGGCGATGGCGTTGGCCTCCTCCGGCGCCAGGGCGACGGTGACCACGCAGGTGTCGGGGTCGTCCTTGTCGTAGACGACCAGGTCCCGGCGGCCGGTGCGGTGCGAGATCACCCCCAGCTGGCGGCCGCGGGCGGTGGTGAGCACATGCTGCAGCCCGATGCCCGGCAGGGCGGTGCGTTCGACGTCCACGGTCCCTCTTCACCCGTCATGATCCAAAGCGGCGTTGACCACCATAAAGCACGCGGGGAGGATTTGCGTTGGGGCGGCCCGGGGATCGCCGCGCAGGTCAAGGCAGGGTCAAGGGGTGGCCTGGCGAAGGGAAAGGCGGGGGAGCGGGGTCAGCCTTCCAGGGCGTACTGCATGGCGCGGAACTTGTTCTGCGCCTCGGTGAGCTCGTCGGCCGGGACCGAGTCGGCCACGATGCCGCAGCCGGCGAACAGCCGCGCCCGCGTGCCGTCGATCTCCGCGCAGCGCAGCGCGATGCCCCATTCGCCGTCGCCGCGGGCGTCCACCCAGCCCACCGGGCCGGCGTAGCGGCCGCGGTCCATCGACTCCAGTTCGCGGATGAGGTCCAGGGCGACCTCGGTGGGGGTGCCGCAGACGGCGGGGGTGGGGTGCAGGGCGGCGACCACGTCCAGGACCGAGCGGGCCTCGTCCAGCCGGCCGTGGACGGCCGAGGCCAGGTGCATCACGTTGGGCAGGCGCAGCAGTTCGGGGCGGTCGGGCACGGTGAGCTCGGCGCACAGGGGGGCCAGGGCGTCGCGGACCATCTCGGCGGCGTAGGCGTGCTCGCTGCGGTCCTTGGCCGAGGCGAACAGCCGCTCGCCGCGGCGGGCGTCCTGCTCGGCGTCGCCGCCGCGCGCGGTGGTCCCGGCCAGCACGAGCGAGTCGACGCGGTCGCCGGTGCGGCGGATCAGCAGTTCGGGGGTGGCGCCGACCAGGCCGGCGCAGGAGAAGGTGTAGCAGCCGGGGAAGCGGTCGGCCAGGCGGCGCAGCAGCACCCGCGGGTCGATGGGCTCGGGGGCCTGGGCGTACAGGTCGCGGGCCAGCACCGCCTTGCCCAGGCGGCCGGAGCGGATGCGTTCGACGGCGCGGCCCACCGCCTGCTCCCAGGCGGGCGCCGACAGGGCGCCGTCGCTCCAGCTCAGCCGGGAGGGCGCGACCGGTTCGCGCACCAGCGCCAGCGGGTCGGCGTCCTCGCCGATGGTGGTCAGCCACGCCGTCCCGTCGCGGCGGCCCACCACCCAGCGCGGCACGATCAGCACCGAGTCGGGCGACTTGGGGTCGAAGCCGAAGCTGCCGAACGCGACCGGTCCCGATCCGGGCACCTGGACCGGGTCGTCGACGGCGGCGGCGCCGAACAGCTCGCGCAGCCACCGGTCGGCGGCGGCGAAGCGGTCCTCCCCGCCCGGCAGGTGCAGCCGCGCGGCCTCGCCCCAGCCCACGATGCCCTCGCCGTGGCGGATCCAGGCCAGGGCGGCGGGGTGGGGAAGCCGCGCGATCAGGTCGCCGGGGTCGGCGACCGGGACGGTGCGGACGACGAGTTGATCCGGAACGGTCGCGGCGAGCTTCACGCCTGCCACAATACGGGAGAGTTGAACCTGTTCAAACAGCTCGGGCGATCCGTCCCTGAGGCGTGCGCCACACCCCGGCGCTCCGGCCGGCGCGCGCCGCCGGGCGGCGCGGAAGCGGCGCCAAGCGGCACGGGTGGCGGGCGGCGTGGCCTGCGGCGCAGCGGCGGGGCCGTCACATCCGCAACGGCGGCCGCGCCCGTGCCATTCCCGCCCGCCGTCCCGGCGGGGCCGTGAAAGGCCAGGTGAAACGCGTGCGGCGCGGGGACCGTGATGCGGTCCCCGCGCCGCGTTCCGCCGCGTCGCCCAGCGGCCCCCGGCGGGGCCGGTCCGGGGCGGGTCTCAGGCCCGGCGGCCGGTGCCCAGCAGCTTCCAGGCGGCCGGCAGCAGGCCCGCCGCCAGCAGCACCTTCAGCCCGTCGCCCAGCAGGAACGGCGTGACGCCCAGGCTCAGCGCCTTGCCCAGGTCCACTCCCAGCGAGGCCATCAGGTAGGGGACGCCGACCGCGTACATCAGCGCGGTGCCCAGCACCATCGTGCCGACCGTCCGCAGCGGGGTGCGGTCGCCGCCGCGCGCGGCCAGCCGCCCGACCACCGCCGCCGCCAGCACGAAGCCCAGCACGTAGCCCAGCGTCGGCATCGAGGCGCCCGACTGCCCGTCGGCGAACCACGGCACGCCCGCCAGGCCCGCCAGCAGGTACACCAGCATCCCCAGCGCCGCGCGCGCCGGACCCAGCGCGGCGCCGGCCAGCAGCACCGCGAAGGTCTGGCCGCTCACCGGCACCGGGGTGCCCGGGATCGGCACCGCGATCTGGGCGGCGACGCCGACCAGCACGGCCGCGCCGGCCACCAGGCCCAGGTCGCGGGCCAGGGAACCGGGCAGCAGGTCGCCCAGCACGGCCGCGCGCCGCTGGGCTGCATGAGCAGTAGCCACAAAACCCTCCAAAACGTTGTGTCATGGCGAAACCTAGCGAATCGCCTTACGGAGGTGGATCGGGCGGGCCGCCAAAACACGGCCCTCCACTTTGTCGCCCCTGGTCAAACACCCGCGGCACCGGCAGACCCGCACCTCGCGCCCGCATCGCGCACCGGTCCCCGCGTTCGCGCGGTGCCCAGGGCGGCGCTTCCGCGGGTCCGCCCTCAGGGGCCGGTCGCCGCACCGCGCCCGGGGTCGCGCGCCAGGTACACCACGTCCGGCTCCCCGCGCGGCACCGGCACCGACCGCACCTCCACCGACCCGAACCGCTCCCGCAGCGCCGCCTCGAACCCCGGCGCCGCGTTCGCGCTCCAGAACGCCAGGACCCCGCCCGCGCTCATCCGGCCCGCCAGCGCCCGCAACCCCGCGCCCCCGTACAGGCGCATGTTGCCCGGCGTTACCACCCAGTCCGGCCCGTTGTCGGTGTCCAGGCACAACGCCTCGAACCGCCCGTCCCCCTCGGCCCGGCCGCCCGGACCGATCCACTCCACCAGGTCCGCGCACACCACCCGCACCCGCGGATCGTCCACCGCGCCGCGCGAGAACGGCCGCAGCACCCCCCGGTGCCAGGCGACCACCGCGGGCTCGCGCTCCACCACCGTCACGTGCGCGACCACCGGATGCGCCACCGCCTCGGCCAGCGAGAACCCCACCCCGAGACCGCCGATCAGCAACCGGACCGGCCCCGCCAGGCCCTCCAGCGCGGTGCGCACCAAGAGCCGCTCGGACTCGCCGTTGCGGGTGTCCATGAGGAACACGCCGTTGGAGATGATCTCGAAGTGCGCGCCCGCGCGCCGCAGCACCAGCTCACCCCCCACCCCCTCGGCGCGCTCCACCACCACCGGCTCACCCGGTGCGGAGAACGCGGGGGACACGGGGGACGGGGCGGAAGGCTGTGCGGCGGCGTCCATGCCCCCGACCCTAGCCACACCGCCCGCCCGCAGGGGTGTCCAGAACCACCCGGCTCGGGCTAGTGTGCGGGGCCATGCCGGATCACCGACTTCTGCACGGACGGCGCCTGCTCGTCGTGGGCGCGGGCACCCGCCCCAGCGACGAACCCGATCCCCCCGTCGGCAACGGCCGCGCCATCGCCGTCGCCGCCGCCCGCGAGGGAGCCGAGGTCGCCTGCGCCGACCTCGACGAGACCGCCGCGGCCGCCACCGTCAAATGGATCACCGAGGACGGCGGCCGCGCGCACGTGCTGGCCGCCGACATCGCCGACCCCGCCTCCTGCGACCGCATGGTCTCCGAGGCCGCCGCCCGCATGGGCGGGCTGGACGGCGTGGTCGTCAACGCCGGCATCGGCGTCGGCTACGGCCTGGCCGGGACCGCCACCTCCGACTGGGACCACGTCCTGGCCGTCAACCTGCGCGCCCCCTTCCTGATCGCCAAGGCCGCCCTGCCCCTGCTGGAGGGCGGCGCGTCCCTGGTGTTCACCGGATCGCTGGCCGGCACCAAACCCGGCAGCGCCTCCCCCTCCTACGACGCCTCCAAGGCCGGGCTGACCGGCCTGGTCCGCCACATCGCCGCCGAAGGCGCCCCCCGCGGCGTCCGCGCCAACGTGGTCGCGCCCGGCCTCATCGACACCGTCATGGGCCGCGCCGCCTCCGCCGGCAACACCGACCGCGACAAGGTCGCCGGCCTCATCCCGCTGGGCCGCCAGGGCAGCGCCTGGGAGGTCGCCGACGCCGCGGTGTTCCTGCTGTCGGCCCGCTCCTCCTACATCACCGGCCAGGTCCTGCACGTCGACGGCGGCCTGTCCACCCTCCGCTGACCCGCGACCGTCCCGCGCGTCCGCCAGACCCCCTCCAGCGGACGCGCGGCTGACGCACCCCATCCCCGAGACTCCGCGCGACCGAGGCGATCCGCCACCGCACACCTCCAGGCCCAAAGCCTGCAGCGCCTGCTGTTCGCCGACGCCATCGGCCGCCCCCTGCCCATCACCGTCCTGCGCAACGGAGCCATGGTCGACGTCATCGCCCGCCCCGTCGAACTCGCCTCCTGAAACCCGACCCACCCCACCGCACCCGCCCACCGGCCTCACCCCGGCGACGGGCCCCGGAAGGTCGCCCGGTAGGCGCTGGGGGACACCCCCAACGCCTCCTGCAGATGCGCCCGCAACGACGCCGCCGTCCCGAACCCCGCCAACTCCGCCACCCGCTCCACCGGCAGATCACTGCCCTCCAGCAGCTCGCGCGCCCGCTCCACCCGCTGCCGCACCAGCCACCGCCCCGGCGACATCCCCGTCTCCTGCCGGAACCGCCGCGTGAACGTCCGCACGCTCATCGACGACCGCGCCGCCAGCTCCCGCAACACCACCGGACGCTCCAACCGCTCCAGCGCCCACGCCCGAGCCGCCCCCGTCGACGCGGCCCCCTCCTCCGGCACCGGCCGCGGCACGTACTGGGCCTGCCCTCCCTCCCGGTAGGGCGGCACCACCGTGCGGCGCGCCACCCACGCCGCGGCCGCCGCCCCGTGATCGCACCGGATCATGTGCAGGCACAGATCGATCCCCGCCGCCTCGCCCGCCGAGGTCAGCACCGCGCCCCCGTCCACGTACAGCACGTCCGGATCCAGCTCCACCCCCGGGAACCGCCGCCGGAACGCCCCCGCCGACCGCCAGTGCGTGGTCGCGCGCCGCCCCTCCAGCAGCCCCGCCGCCGCCAGCACGAACGCCCCCGTGCAGATCGCCGCGATCCGCGCGCCCCGCCCGTGCGCCGCCCGCAACGCCTCCGCCACCCGCCCGCCCGCGCCGCCCCCGGGCCCCTTGCGCTCGTCGTGCTCGTCGTGCTCGTGAGAGGCCACCACCACGACCGTGTCCGCCTCGGCCACCGCCGCCAGCCCGTGCTCCACCAGCACCGTGAAATCGGCGTCGGTGCGCACCGCGCCCGGCTCCGGCGCGCACGACACCACCTCGTACAGCCGCCCGCCCGCCGCCGACTCCGCTGTCCCGAACAACTGGTGCACCAACCCCAGCTCCATCGGCAGCACCCCGTGCCGCACCAGCACCGCCACCCGATGCCGGCCGTCCCCCGCGAACACCCCCACGTCCCCAGGCACCCCCGCCGACACCTCCACGACACGCCCCCGCGCCCCCGGAACCCTCCCGGCGGGACGCCCCTCTCGCGTGGCCCGATCCTTGCACAACATGGCCCACCGGCCACTCGTGACCGCCGCACCCCGCCGCCCACGATGGATCGACCGAACGACCCGTCCGCCCGGACCCGGCCTCGAGAGGGGACACCGATGAACGTGCTGTGGATCTACGCCCACCCCGAACCCCGCTCCCTCAACGGCGCCCTGCGCGACGAGGGCCTGCACACCCTCAAAGAACTCGGCCACGACGTGCGCGAATCCGACCTGTACGCGATGAACTGGAACCCCGTCGTCACCGGCCACGACTACGGCCACGCCCCCGCCCACGACACAGACCCCGGCGCGGACCCCGGCCGCCTGCTGGTCGGCCGCGCCCAGGCCGCCGCCCACGCCGCCGGCACCCTGCCCGACGACGTCCGCGCCGAACAGGCCAAGGTCACCTGGGCCGACGCGCTGGTGGTGCAGTTCCCCCTGTGGTGGTTCGGCCTCCCCGCCATCCTCAAGGGCTGGTTCGACCGCGTTTTCGTCAAGGGCTTCGCCTTCGGCGTCACCGCCCCGGGCGGCCGCACCCCCCGCTACGGCGACGGCCCCCTGGCCGGCAAACGCGCCCTGGCCCTCACCACCATCGGCGCCCGCCCCGAGAGCATCGGCCCCCGCGGCATCAACGGCCCCACCGACCAGGTCCTGTGGCCCCTGCTGCACGGCGTGTTCTGGTACACCGGCATGCAGGCACTGCCGCCGCTGGAGGTCCCCGGCGCCGACCGCCTCACCGCAACCGGCTACCGGCACCACGCCCGGCGCCTGCGCCACCGTCTGCGGGACCTGCCCCACACCCCGCCCATCGACTACCGCCACCAGGACGGCGGCGACTACGACCGCGACCTGGTCCTGCACCCCCGCATCGCCCCCGGCCGCACCGGCATCGCCGCCCACACCCGCTGACCGCGCCAACCGGCCTCGGAAAGAGCGAGGCCCCGGACCACCGGGCGGTGGTCCGGGGCCTGTGCCCCACGGGGAGGAAGCCGGAACGGCCTCACACGGTCATGCGGCCATGCCCGCCGCGGCCGGCAGCGCCACCGGCTCGGCGCCCTCGCCCGACGGCGCCGAGGCCGCAGCGGCCGCGACGGCTGAGGAGGGGACCGAACGCACCGGGCGCACCCGGCTGCCGACCATCATCTTCAGCACCCGCCACCCGTCGCGCCAGGTGTTCAGGTGCGACTCGCCGAACAGCCGGTTGCCCTCGAAGCTGGCGACCTCGGCGATGCGCAGGCCCGTGGTGACGGCGTTGACGCACATCTCGGTCTCGATCTCGAACCCGGTCGAGCGCAGCCGCAGCGTGTCCACCGCCGACCTGCGCAGCGCCACGTACCCGTAGCACAGGTCGCTCCACTGGGTGCGGTACAGCGTGTTGGCCAGCACCGTCAGGCCCTTGTTGCCGGTGCGGCGCAGGAACGTCAGGTCCTCCGACCCGCCGCCGCAGGCGTACCGCGAGCCCTTGACGAAGTCGAAGCCGCGGGCGACCAGCGCCACGAACGAGGGGATCTCGGCGGGGTCCATGCTGCCGTCGGCGTCCAGCATGACGATCACCTCGCCGGTGGCGGCGGCGAAGCCCGCCTGCAGGGCCAGGCCCTTGCCGCGCGGCGGCTGGCTGATGATGCGGGCGTCGGGGCGCAGCGCCGCGGCGATCTCGGCCGACCCGTCGGTGGACTCGCCGTCCACGATGACGATCTCGTCGACCCCGGTCAGCCGCGGCAGCAGCCATCGCAGGTTGTCGGCCTCGTTGAGGGTGGGGATCACCGCCGTCACCGTCGGGGCGGCGGCCGGGCGGTCCAGCTCGGTGGTGGTCATCTTCGGCTCCGTGGCGTCGTGGGGCGGAACACTTGGTTAGATGTGGGCCCCGCCACCAGATGTTTGAAAAAATCTTCACGCGCCCCTTATGTCCGCAGATCACGAGAGTGCCGGGCCGCCCGCCGCACCCGGCGCGGGGGGCCGGGCGGGCGCGCGGGCCGCACGCGCCAAGGGCGCCGAAGGCGTGCCGGAGAGGCTCCGGGCGGCGTGTGGGCCGCCCGTTCGGTACGTAGCACGGCAACGAGTGCGTAACAATGGCTCGCTATGGCATGGCGCAGCAGAACGGGAACCGGTGTCCGACTGGCGTCCGCCGCCCTCACGGCGGGCGCGCTGACCGCGTGCGTGCCCGCGCTGGGCGGCACCGACGACAAGGACGGCGACGACGGCCGGGGCCGCGCGGCCCCCGCGCCCGTCGCGGCGCAGGCCGAGTGCAAGGGCGTGCCCGCCCCCGGCGACTCCAAGGCCCGCCAGCTGCGCGGCATGTGGATCGCCACCGTCGCCAACATCGACTGGCCCAAGGACGGCGACAAGACCGCCGCCCAGCAGCAGGCCCGCTTCCGGCGGCTGCTCGACACCGCCAAGTCCCTGAACCTCAACGCGGTGTTCGTGCAGATCCGCCCCAACTCCGACGCCTTCTACCCCTCGCCCCACGAGCCCTGGTCGCAGTGGATCACCGGCACGCCCGGCAAGGACCCCGGCTACGACGTGCTGGACTTCATGGTCAAGGAGGCCCACGCCCGCAACCTGGAGTTCCACGCCTGGTTCAACCCCTACCGCGTCGCCCGCCACGACGACCTGGACAAGCTCGCCCCCACCAGCCCCGCCCGCAAGCACCCCGACTGGGTCCGCAAGTACGGCGGCGGCATGTGGTACGACCCGGGCCTGCCCCAGGTCCGCGACCTGGCCACCAAGGCCGTCATGGACGTGGTCGGCAAGTACGACATCGACGCCGTCCACTTCGACGACTACTTCTACCCCTATCCCGAGGGCACCGGCGACTACCCCGACCAGGCCACCTTCAAGACCTACGGCAAGGGCATGAAGCTCGCCGACTGGCGCCGCCGCAACGTCGACGAGCTGGTCTCCTCCCTGTCGCGGCGCATCCACGCCGCCAAGCCCTGGGTGCGGTTCGGCATCAGCCCCTTCGGCGTGTGGCGCAACAAGACCACCGACCCCGCCGGGTCGGCCACCAGCGCCCTGCAGAGCTACGACGCCCAGTACGCCGACACCCGCAAGTGGATCCGCGAGGGCTGGATCGACTACGTCACCCCGCAGCTGTACTGGCCCATCGGCGACCGCCGCGCCGACTACGCCACCCTGGTCGACTGGTGGTCGCGGCAGGTCGCCGGCACCAAGGTGCAGCTCACCATCGGCCAGGCCGCCTACCGCGTCGGCGAGGACGCCACCTGGAAGAAGCCCGCCGAGCTGTCGCGGCACCTGACCCTCAACGCCCGCCACCCCCAGGTGCGCGGCGACGTCTACTTCAGCGCCGCCAACATGGCCGCCGACAAGCAGGGCTTCGCCTCCCGCCTGCGCGCCGACCACTACGCGCGCCCCGCCATCGCCCCCGCCGCCCCCACCGGCGGCGGCAAGGCGCCCGCCGCCACCCAGGGCGTCGCCGCCGACAACGACGACAAGGGCGTGCGCGTGCGCTGGCGGCCCTCCCAGGGCGCCGCCTACTACGCGGTCTACCGCACCGAGGGCAAGGGCCCCTCCTGCGGCCCGGTCGACCCGGCGCGGCTGGTGGCCACCGTCCGCGGCGGCGGCATCGTCGACCCCACCGCCAAGCCCGGCCGCACCTACACCTACCAGGTGACCGCGCTGGACCGCCTCCACCACGAGAGCGCGCCCGGCCGTGCCGCAACGGTGACCGCCGACCGGGGATAATGATCTTGAAGCCGGGGCAGGAACACCACACCTGATCGCCCCCGGAGGTATGAGCATGGCCCTGTCGATGGAGGAGCAGCGGATCCTCGCCGCGATCGAGATCCGCCTCACCGCGGACGAACCGCGGCTGGCCCATCGCCTGTCCACTCTCGGACGACCGCGGCGCAGCCGCCGCGTCCGCCTGATCGCGGCGGTGCTGGTCGCCGTGCTCGGCATCGCCACGGCGCTGATCGGCGCCGTCGCCACCGCCTTCTCCTGACCCGCCCCCCGCCCGACCCCGCCCGCTCTCCCCGCACACCGTCCGTCCGCGCCGCCCGTCCGCCCCCGCGGGGCGGCCCCGGAAAACGACGAACGCCGAGGCCCGGCGAGATCAGATCTCGCCGGGCCTCGGCGTTCAGGCCGGTGTGGTGGTCGCCTCACGGCGAAAGGCACAACGAAGCTCCGGCCCGGACCGCAAGGGCCCGGCGGTATTCCTCGAAGGCGTTGTGTAGAGCCCGGGGGACACATGCCACACCGACACCACCCACCTTAACCGCATCTCGGCACTGCCTGTTCCATCCCGGCCGCCCCGATCCCGCCCCCTGGCGATGTGTGATGGGTCACCTCACCCCGGGGTGAGGGTTGCCTGCGCCCGTGCACCGCGCCCGATCCGGACGCGTCTCCCAAGAGGAACGAAACGCGGGGAAGCACCACAGGCCCCGTCGGATCGACGCCGGCGGCGCCCGCAGGGCGCCGGAGCGGCAGGGAACGGCGGGCGACCGCCTCCCGGCCGCCGCCGGCACGGGGACCTCCCGGCCCGGCCCGACCCGACGGACGCGCCCCAAGCGGCGCGCGGGCCGGGCACGAGCCCGGCGGCACCGCCGACCCGCGCCAACCGGCACAAGTGAGGAGTCGGGGCATTGGACACCACCGAGCTCGGGATCGACGGGCGCGCGCAGCACCAGCGCCGCGCGCCCCAGGACGCGCGGCTCGCGGTCTGGGAACTGGCCGCGGAGGCGCGCGCGGCGTCCCGGGCCCGCGCCCTCACCGGACGCGCCCTGCGCGAATGGCGGGTGCCCGACCCCGCCGACATCGACGACGTCGTGCTGATGGTCGACGAACTCATCACCAACGCCGTCCTGCACGGCGGCGGCCCCGTCCGGCTCCGGCTGCGCCTGGACGGCCCCCTGCTCACCGGCGAGGTCGGCGACCGCAACCCCGCCGCGCCCGCGCCCCCCGGCCCCGGCCCCGGCGTGCTGGACTGGGCCGAGGACGGCCGCGGCCTGCTGCTGGTCGGCGCGCTGGCCACCGACTTCGGCGTCCGCCCCGAACCCGCCGGCAAGACCGTCTGGTTCTCCCGCCTGCTGCACGGCATGAACGGACGCAACGGCGCACACCCCGACGGCGGCCCCGCCCGACCCGCCTGACCCGACCCGGCCCGGACCCGCCGACGGCACCGGCACGATGCCCGGATGCCCGCACGAGCGTGCACGGCACGCCCGACAGGGCCGCGCCCGGCACGACCACGCCGCGCCGGACGCGGCCGACGCGGCGCGGCCGTCCTAGGGACCCGACAGCTCGGCCGCCACCCCGTCGAAGTCGCCCGCCGACAACACCAGCGCCCCCGCGTCGCCGATCGCCTGCGTCGCCTCGGCGCGCCCCAGATGCCGGGTGGCGGCCCGGTCCAGGTACGCCTCGATCAGCCGCGCCCCGGTCAGCCGCCCCCGGCCCCGCAGCCCGCCCAGATCGCGGTGCACCGCCTCCCACGCGTCGGTGCCCAGCCGCAGCCGCCGCTCCTCGGCCAGCACCCCCAGCAGCCCCGCCGCCAGCCGCGGGTCCGACAGGTCCGGCAGCCGCACCGCGCGCAGGTCGGTCACCATCTCCGGCGAGGCCGCCGACAGCTCCCCGACCCGGCCCGGCTCGCAGGTCCCCAGCAGCGCGGTCTCGCTGACCCCCTCCAGCCGCGCCCGGTACAGCGCCGCGGCGTAGGCACGGCCCTGGGCGTCGTCCAGCAACAGCGAGTCCAGGCCCTCCAGCAGCAGCACGTGCCCGGCATGCTCGTCCAGCGCCTCACGCAACCCCTCCGGGCCCCGGGCGCGCAGGTCCTCGGCGTGCATCCCGTGCACCTGCCCGCTGGACACCTCCACCTCCGCCAGCGCCCGCGCCACCATCCGCGCCAGCCGCCGCTGCCCGCTGGAGGGCGCGCCGATCAGCAGCAGCGCCGGCACCGACGCGCTGGACACCTCCTGGCCGCGCAGCCGCTTGGCCCACTTGCCGCGCCGCCGCACCTCGGTCACCACCCGCTCGATGTCGTCGGCGCCGCACAGGAACCGGACGCCGTAGGCCTCGGCGATCTGCGGGGCCGGGCCGTCCCCGGCCACCGGCGGCACCGCGGGCGGCACCTGCGCCACCGGCGCGGGCGGCGGCGGAAGGTCGGGCTGCGCCACCGGTTGCGCCCCCGGCGGCGCGGCGCGCGGATCGAGCTGGGTCCGCAACGGGTCGGGATCGAACTGCGTGGCGTCGGCCCCACCGCGCTCCGGCGGGACAGACGGAACGGGCGACGCGGAGGCGGGCTCGTCGGCCGACGGCCACACCGGCGCGGTCGGCGGAGCGGGCGGCACCTCGCGCGGCGCGGGCGGCACCGGCACGCCCGGCCCCGCCTGCGCCCCCGCCTCCTGCTCCAACGGAGGCGGGGGCGGCGGGGACGGGGAGGAGCGATGCGCGGCGGCCCGGCCTCCTGGCCGAACGGCTGGGCAGCGGGCGCAGCGGGCTGCGCGGGAGGCGGCGGCGCGTCCTGGACCGGCGGCGGCGCGGGCGGCTCCATCGGGGCCACCGCGGGCGGCGGCTCCGGCGGCTGCTCGCGCGAGGGCGCCACCGGCCGGTCGGGCACCGGCGGCGCGCCCGGCGCCTCGGCCGCCCGCTCGGCCGCCAGGTGCGCCCGCGCCGCCTTGATGATGTCCCACGCGCTCAGCTCGTCGGTGGAGGGCGGGGTGTGCAGCGCCGGGCTGGTCAGCTCCGCCGCGATCGCCTGCGGCACCGCGAACCCGGTCGCCGGCGGCGGCACCTGCGCCAGCCGGCACCAGGTCAGCCCCAGGGTGTAGGTGGTGGCCAGCAGCGCCGACAAAAGGTCGGCGTCGCCGCTGCGCAGCGGCTCGGGCAGCCGCCCGTCGCGCGGCCACAGCACCCGCAGCGGATGCGCCGGGTCGGCCAGCACCGCCTGCAGCGCGCGGGCGCCGTCGGCGTCCAGCCACTGCTGCAGCGCCGGCAGCACGCCCGGCGCGGCCTGCACGTCGGCCGCCAGCACCGCCAGCCCCGCGTGCCGCACCCGGTCGTGGGTCCGGCCCCCGGTCACCGCCAGCGGGCCGGTCAGCTCGGCCACGATCTCCTGCAGGTCGTACAGCGCCAGCCGCAGGTACTCCCCGGGCGAGGTGTCGCGCACCATCGGGGTGGCGAACTCGGCCGGGCAGCGCCGCCGCCACTCCTGCAGCACCGCCGCCGGGCCGTAGCGCACCGTCGCCAGGTCCTGGTGCACGCTGCGCAGCGAGGTCGCCGTCACCGCCGCCAGCGCGTCGGCGCCCGGCCGGAACCGCCGGTCGCCCTGCAGCCCGGCCGCCACCTCGTACATCACCCGCGCGATGTGGGCCGCGCCGCCGCCGTCCCCGGCCCCCAGCCGGTTGACGTAGTACCCGGCCAGCGTCCCGAAGTCCGGCGGCATCATCCAGTGCAGCCGCTCGGCGGGCGTGGTCAGGAACGGCACGAACGACTCGATCAGCGGGTGGTCGGTCAGCGCCACCGGCGACCCCGCGCACCACAGCAGCGCGCCCCAGGCGGCCGCGACGGTGGAGGGGGTGCCGGGCTGGAACATCGGGTCCTGCTGGGCGAACTGCCCCGGGTGCACCGCCAGCGCCGTGGTGATGGCCTGGGAGACCCGCGCGACCACCCCGGTGTCGGGCAGCGGGCCCAGGAAGCCCAGCGGCGCCATCCGCCCGGCCATCAGGTCCGGGCCGGTGGGGAACAGCGCCGGCGGCACCGGCGGCGTCGCCGAGCCCGGCGGCGCGGGCACCGCCACCCGGCGCTCGCCCGGGTCGGCCGGGGGCGGGCACGGGTGCCAGGCGCCGTCCAGACCGCACCGGTACCAGCGGCCCCACGCCCCGTACAGCCACCACTCGCCCGCGCCCCACAACATGCGCGTGGCGATCTGCTCGGCGCGCTGCTGCGGCGGCGCGCCGCGCCACCAGGGCGAGGCGACCAGCTCCCGGATGTTGCCCTCGACCGCGGTGAACAGATCGCTCCCGGCCGTGCCGCCCGTACCGCCCGTGCCCGTGCCGGGTCCCGCCCCGGCCCCCTGCCAGTTCACCCCGCGAATAGTAGTGCCACGGGCGGCTCGGGCGGGATCGCCGCGACCGTCCGCGATCTCCCGGTCCGGGACGGCCGCACCATCGACGTGTAAGGAGTGTTATGCAAGGATGCTCCTGAAAATCGGCGGGCGGAGCGGGAGGCGCGGATGGACGGTGCGGCGCGCACCCGGGCCTGGGGCCTGGGCCTGGCGGTGGCCTCCTCGATCTGCTTCGGCGCGTCCGGGCCGTTCGGCAAAGCCCTGATCCACGCCGGGCTCACCCCGCTGCAGGCGGTGTGGCTGCGCATCGCCGGAGCCGCCCTGGTGCTGGTCCCGCTGGTGCTGCTGCTGCGCGGCCGCGCCGCCGTGCGCACCTCGGCCCGGCACCTGCCGGTGCTGGCCGCCTACGGCCTCACCGGCATCGCCGGATGCCAGGCGCTGTACTTCGTGGCCGCCTCCCGCCTGCCGGTCGGCATCGCGATCCTGCTGGAGTTCACCGGCCCGATCCTGGTGCTGGCCTGGCTGCGGCTGGTGCGCCGCGCCCCGGTGCACCGCACCGCCGTGCTCGGCGTGCTGGTCGCCATGGCCGGCCTCGCCCTGGTGGTGCAGGTCTGGAACGGCCTGGCGCTGGACGCCCTCGGCCTGGCCGCCGGGCTGGGCGCGGCCGCCTGCCAGGCCGCCTACTTCCTGCTGATCGACCGCGTCGCCGGGCAGGTGGACCCGCTGGTGCTGACCGCCGCCGGATCGGTGATCGCCGCGGCCGCGCTGACCGCCCTGGCCGCGCCCTGGGCGATGCCGTGGCAGGTGCTGCCCGCCGCCGTCCCGGTCGGCGACCGCACCGCGCCCGGCTGGCTGCTGGCGGCCTGGATCATCCTGGTCAGCACCGTGCTGGCCTACCTGACCGGCGTCGCCGCCGTGCAGCGGCTGTCGGCCCAGGTCGCCGGGGCCGTCTGCTACACCGAGGCCGTCGCGGCCACGCTGCTGGCCTGGGCCGCGCTGGGCGAGCGCCTCACCCCGGCCCAGCTCGCCGGCGGCGCGATCGTGCTGACCGGGGCCTTCATCGCCCAGCGCGCCGTGGTCGAACGCGTCCCGGTCGCCGGCCCCGAGATCCCCGCGCCCGCCCTCAGCCGCTGACCCCGGCCCCGCGCGGAGCCGGGACCGGCGGGGGCCTCAGGCGTTCTCGCGGCGGAACCGCCGCGCGCCCAGCGCCACCGACACCGCCAGCAGCACCACCGCCACCGCCGCGCCCTGCCCGACCGCGGCGCTGGCGTAGTGCCCCTGGAACGCCTCCCGCGTCGCGTCCACCACGTACCGGAACGGCGTGAACCGCGACACCGCGTCCAGCCAGCCCGGCGCCATGCTCATCGGCAGCAGGATCCCGCCCAGCAGCATCAGCGGCAGCGTCACCGTCGACAGCAGCGGCGCGAACGCGTCCTCGGTGCGCGTCGCCATCGCCAGCACGTACGACAGCGAGGCGATGCTCACCGCCAGCGCCACCACGAACAGCATCCCCACCACGATCCCGCCGACCGGCGCGCGCAGCCCCAGCGCCACCCCCGCCGCCACCAGCAGCAGCGCCTGCGCCGCCAGCACCACCGTGTCGCGCAGCACCCGCCCCAGCAGCAGCGCCACCCGGCTGACCGGGGTGACCCGCAGCCGCTCCACCACCCCCGACCGCAGGTCGGCGATCAGGCCGAAGCCCACGAAGCCGGCGCCGAACAGCACCAGCTGCACCAGGATGCCCGGCACGAACACCTGCCAGGAGCCGCCCGCGCCGAACACGTCCTTCAGCAGCGGCCCGAACAGCAGCAGGTACAGCAGCGGCTGCAGCGCCCCGAACACCAGCGCCGCCTTGTTGCGCAGCGTGGGCCGCAGGTACCGCATGAAGATCAGGTAGGTGTCGCGCGCGACCTGGGTCATGGCGAACGTCCTTTCAAGGAAGGGGGAGAAGGGGGGAGAGGAGGGGAGGGCGGGGTCAGGCGGCCTCGCGCAGGGAGCGGCCGGTGACGGTGAGGAAGACGTCGTCCAGGGTGGGCCGCGCCAGGTGCAGCGAGGCCAGCTCCACCCCCGCCGCGTCCAGCGCGCGCACCAGGCCCATCAGCTCCCGGTCGCCGTCGTCGACGGTGAGCCGCACCGTGCCGCCCGCGACGGTCGCCTCGCGCACCGCCGGGCGGCCCTCCAGCGCCGCGCGCGCCCGCTCGGCGCCCTCGCCCAGCTCCAGGGTCACCACGTCCCCGGCGACGCGGCGCTTGAGCTCGTCGGGGGAGCCCGACGCCACGATCACGCCCCGGTCGATGATCAGGACGCGGTCGCACAGCGCGTCGGCCTCCTCCAGGTAGTGCGTGGTCAGGAACACCGTGGCGCCGTCCTCGTCGCGCAGCCGCCGGATGTGCTCCCACAGGTTGCCGCGGCTCTGCGGGTCCAGCCCGGTGGTCGGCTCGTCCAGGAACACCAGCGGCGGCCGGTGCACCAGCCCCAGCGCGATGTCCAGCCGCCGCCGCTGCCCGCCCGACAGCGACGCCGCCGGGCGCGCGGCCAGCCCCGCCAGCTCCAGCCGCGCGCACAGTCCGGCGATCCGGTCGGCGCGGTCGGGCACCCCGTACAGGCGCGCCTGCAGCTCCAGCTCCTCGCCGACCGGCGTCGCCGGGTCGGTGCCGCCGCCCTGGGCGACGTAGCCGATGCGCCGCCGCACCCCGGCCGGGTCGGCCCGCAGGTCGTGCCCGGCCACCGTCGCGGTCCCGGCGGTGGGGGCCAGCAGCGTGGTCAGCATGCGCAGCGTGGTGGTCTTGCCGGCCCCGTTGGGGCCGAGGAACCCCACGATCTCGCCGGCCGCCACGTCGAGGTCGACGCCGCGGACGGCCTCCACCTCGCCCTGCCTGGTGCGGAAGGTGCGGGCCAGCCCGTGTGCCTGGATCACTGGTGCCTCCGATCGGGGGGAACGCGTCCCGACCACAGTAACCACAATTTTTAAGTCACACCAAATTTTAAGTGACACCAGGACGGTTAGAATCTCCGCATGGCCGAACCACGCGACCCCGAGCCCGGACTGCGCGAGCGCAAGAAGCGCGAGACCCGCACCCGGATCTCCGACATCGCCACCGGCCTGTTCGTGACGCGCGGCTTCGACAACGTCACCGTCGCCGACGTCGCCCGCGCCGCCGACGTCTCGGTCAACACCGTCTTCAACTACTTCCGCACCAAGGAGGACCTGTTCTTCGACCGGCAGGCCGACATCGTCGAGCAGGCCGCCGACGCGCTCGCCCGGCGCCGCCCCGGCGAGTCGGCCGTCGCGCTGTTCCGCCGCCGCTTCCTGGAGGGCCTGGCCGAGGGCGCCTACCAGACCGGCTTCCACGAGGGCTCGGAGGTCTGGGCCCGCACCGTGCTCGACAGCCCCGCCCTCACCGCCCGCCAGCACGAGATCGGCCGGCGGGCCGAGGAACGGCTCGCCGAACTGCTGGCCGAGGAGACCGGCGCCGGCCCCGACGACATCGCCCCCCGCGTCGCCGCCTCCATGATCATGACCGTGCAGTGGCACCTGGTGAACGAGGTCCTGCGCCGCAAGATGGCGGGGGAGACCCTGGAGGAGATGCGCGAGGACGTCCACCGCGCCGCCCGGCGCGCCTTCGACCTGATCGAGCAGGGCATCGGCGACTACGCCGCCAGGCCCGCCGACCCCTCTGACGCCGCCGCCGGCACGTCCCCCGGCGCCTCCCCGGCCCCCGGCGAGACCCGCGCCCTCGACGCCGCCACCGGCCCGGCCGCCGTCACCGGCGCCCCCGCCGAGCCCGCCGGACACCCCCGCAAAACCCCGCCGAACGGAAAATGAGTGTCGGGGCACTCCCGACGATTCCTAAACTCCATGTTCGCGGAGGCGAATATGGACACCCCCCTTCTCCTGGCCCACTTCGAGACCCACGACGAGCCGGTGAGCCTGCCCCGGGGCGGCACGCTGTGCTGGGACGACGCGGACTTCCACCGCGCCGCCTACACCGACGACCCCGAGGGCTACGCGCTGCTGGCGCTGGCCCCCGGCGTCCGCCCCTGGCAGCGCGCCCGCGTCCTGCTGCAGGTGCTGGCCGCCTCCCAGGCCGGGCTGGACGACACCACCCGCGCCACCCTGGCCCGCCTCACCCGCGTGCTGACCCTGGCCCTGCCGCCCGCCCACGTCATCACCGTCCTGCTGGCGCTGCGGCGGCTGCGCGCCAACCACAAGCACACCACCCGCGCCGCCCTGCGCTTCGTGCTGGAGCACCCCGACGCCGACGCCCTCATCGCCGCCCGCCGCCCCGCGCTGGTGGACTGCTTCGAGCACGCCCTCGGCAAGGCCACCGCCCGCGGCTGCGCCCGCCGCATCGGCGAGGGCGACACCGCCTCGGACTACCTGCAGCGCCGCCTGCTGCGCTTCCTGGCCGCGCCCGAGCACGCCCTGCCGCGCGTGCGCGCCCTCTACGCGGCCGGACGCCCCGGCGCCACCGCCCCCCACCGCGCCGCCCTCACCGTCGACCTGCTGCGCGAACGGCCCGCCACCGTCACCGCCACCAACCGCGGCGACATCGCCGCCACCCTGGTCCACCTGTACCGGGGCGGCCCCGCCGCCGACCTGCACACCGCCCTCCTCCGCCACGTCGGCGAGGCGGTCGGTGACCTGCCGCCCTTCCCCGGCGCGGTGGCGCTGGTGCTGGACGCCTCGGCCTCCATGCGCGGCTACGGCGACCGCGAATGGGCGGTGCTGTCCCAGGCCGCCGCGCTGCGCATGGTGCTGGCGCGGCTGTGCGAGCGCCTGGAGGTGGTGGAGGTCGGCGGCGACGAGCGCACCCCGCGCGGCGCCACCGACCTGGCCACCGGCGTCCTCGACGCCCTCGGCACCGACCCCGACCTGGTCGCGGTCGTCTCCGACGGCTACGAGAACCTGTTCCCCGGCGACCTGGCCCGCGTCACCGCCTCCCTGCCGCGCGCCGGCATCACCACCCCGGTGGTGTTCTGCCACGCCCTGTTCACCGGCAGCGACGACCTCGCGCTGCGCCGCCCCGCGCCCGCCCTGCCCGAACGCGGCTTCTGGCACCAGGACGACTTCGCCGAACTGCTGCCGTGGATGTTCGGCCACTGCGAGGCCGGCGCGCCCTGGCTGCGCGCCGCCCTGCACACCCGGCTGGCCGCACTGGACCGGCAGGCCGCCCGCCTCCAGACCAGGAGCGCCGCATGAGCGACCTCACCGCACTGGTCCCCGGACCCCTCAGCCTGGCCGGACACCGCCTGGGCACCCCCCAGCGCGCCGGCGCGCTGACCATGGTGCCCATCAGCGGACCCGCCCGCCCCGGCATCGTCGCCCCCCGCAGCGGCCTGAAACTGGCCCGCGTGCCCGGCTACGGCCAGATCGAGCTGCGCAACGGCGCCGACTCCGGCGTGGCCATCGTCCCCCTGCACATCGGCTACATCCAGGACGCCGCCCAGAACCACGCCCTGTGCCGCTCGGCGCTCCTGGCCGCCGGCCAGAGCCTGCTGTTCACCGACGCCGCCTGCGTCCAGGAGAGCCAGGGCGGCCTGCTGGCCGGACGCGACCAGTGGTTCTTCGTACTGCCCCTGGAACTGCGCGCCCGCGCGCTGGAACTGCGCGGCGTGAACGGCTACAGCAAGCTGTGGACCGACATCGCCGACCTCAACACCCGCTACGGCCTGGCCCGGCGCGGCCACCTGGAGCAGATCCTGTCGCGCAAGCGCCCGGTGCTCACCCAGTTCCAGAGCCGCCTGGAACTGCAGCCCGGCCAGCTCGGCGCCCTGTTCCTCATCGGCGACCGCTTCGCCGGCCTGGAGATCGCCCCCGACCCGGTCTACTTCGCCCAGATATGGACGGCCCTGGTCTGCTTCGCCTACGGCGTCGCCGCCTGGCAGGCCGAACCCGCGCCCACCGACCCCGCCCCCTACGAGGCGACCTCGCTCGCCGGACTGCGCGCCGCCCTGGACGCCGACCGCGCCGACCGCCTGGCCGAGATCGCCGACCGGCTCGCCCAGATCCCCACCGGCCCCGTCCGGATCCAGGAGGAGGACCGCTACCTGGACCTGCGCCTGTCCACCGTGACCGGCCCCCACCTGGCCGGGCAGATCGTCACCGAAGGGGAGCGCGCCGTCTACGCCTCCCTGTTCGCCCCCGCCGCGGCGGCCGCGCGGACGGCCGGATAAACCGGTTGCCCGCACGGCCGCGACCCACTTCAATCGAACCGTGCGGGAACTGTGCCGGGCACGTCGGACAGAAACCTGATTCCAAGTCAGGAAACGTTCTCGAAAAACGCCCTGAGTCCGACGAAGCGCCGGCCGCCTGTCCCGCCCCGCCCCCACCCCCGCCGCTGGCACAGGCCGTCAGGGCAGGCCGTCAGGGCAGGGCGTCCGGATCGTCCACCACGTACGGCTCCAGCGCCGCCCGCACGTCGGCGGGCATCTCCTTCTTGGCCATCGTCGCCGGGTCCACGAACACGTGCCGCACCTCCCCGTCGGCGATCAGCCGGTCGCCCACCCGGAACCGCGGCGCCACCACCATGCTGGTGGTCCCCAGCCGGACGACCGGCATCGAGATGTCCAGCAGCTCGTCGAACCGCGCCCCCTGCCGGTAGCGCAACCGCGACTCGGCCACCACCAGGTCGTGGCCGCCCTCCACCATCGCCGCGTAGTCGCCCACCACCTCCCGCCACATCTCGGTCACCGCCACGTCGTACAGGAACAGGTACTGGCCGTTGAACACCACGCCCTGCTGGTCGCACTCGCTGTAGCGCACCCGGATCCGGTGCGTGTACACATCACCCATACCGGCCATCCTGGCCGCCCGGCCCGCGTCCCGCACCCCCGCCCCCGGCCGCGCCGGCGCCCGAAACCGCCTCCGCGCCCGCGAAATTCGTTTGAACCGCCTCCCTTTCCCTGCT
The DNA here is from genome assembly GCA_050936435.1 of Spirillospora sp. CA-253888. Lineage (GTDB taxonomy): Bacteria > Actinomycetota > Actinomycetes > Streptosporangiales > Streptosporangiaceae > Spirillospora. The sequence continues at coordinate 7,662,678 of JBNJMT010000001.1, read as the reverse complement.
GCAATGGACGCGCAGCGGCCGAGGAGGGAATCCGGCCGGTTCGACGCCCTCGCCGCTGCCCATGGGGAATGGTGCAACGGCAGCACACCGCGCTCTGGACGCGGCGATCCAGGTTCGAATCCCGGTTCCTCAGCAACGGCTTTGACCAGCGAAGACACCGAAATGGGGCGGCGTTGACGCACCCCTTCCGGTCGTGTAATCCCCCCGAGCGCGGGGAATCAAGAAAACGCGCACAAAGGGGGGCTCATGAGCATGCCGGAAAGGCGTCCGGTCGTCGTCGGAACCGACGGTTCGGCACCGGCCGCACGCGCGGTCGAATGGGCGGCCGACGAGGCGGCCGACCTCGACCGCCCGCTGCACATCGTGACCGCCGCCGACACCCGGATCTACGGGGTCCCGGCCGTGCCCACCGACGACCAGGGCCACCACCTCGCCGAGGCCGGCCGCTCCACCGTCGCCGCCGCCCGCGCCCTGGCCCTGGAGCGGCGCCCCGACCTGACCGTCACCACCCAGGTCGAACTGGACGCCCCGGTGCGCGCGCTGGTGAAGGCCTCCCACGGCGCACGCCTGACCGTGCTCGGATCACGCGGCCTGGGCGGCTTCGCCGGGCTGATGCTCGGCTCGGTCGGCCTGCGCGTCACCGCCCGCGCCGCCGGCCCCGTGGTGATCGTCCGCGGCAACGGCGACCCGCGCGGCAAGGGCCGCGTCGTGGTCGGCGTCGACCTGTCGGAGGAGTCGGCGCTCGCGCTGCGGTACGCCTTCGAGACCGCCCGCGGACGCGGGGCCGAACTGCAGATCGTGCACGCCTTCCGGCTCGAACCCGCCATCGCCCCGACCGGCCACCTGATCGACGTGCACGCGACCGAGCACACCATGGGCGCCCGGGTGCGCGAGGAGTACGGCGGCTGGCACGAGCGCTACCCCGGCGTCGCCGTCACCGAGCTGGTCATCCAGGACCACCCCGTGCACGCCCTGCTGGAGGCCTCCAAGGACGCCGACCTGGTCGTGGTCGGCGCCCACGGACGCGGGCACGTCCCCGCCGCCCTGATGGGCTCGGTCGGCCACGGCGTCCTGCACCACGCCCACTGCCCCGTCGCGCTGGTGCGGCCCGAACCCCTGTGAACCGGACCGCCACCGCGCCCCGCCCGCACCCCGACAACGCCACTGGCGACCCCACCGGCAAGCCCACCGGCAACACCCGGCAAAGAATCCCCCGGCCGCCACGCGGCGCCCGCGGAGTCCCGCACGGACGCCCATAAAGTCCCAGTCATGTCGGGAATGCCTGGTGACGGGGGCGAGAAAGCCCTCCAGCGGATGCCGCCGTGGCTGCCCCGGGCGTTCGTGCTGCTCGGCGCCGTCGTCCTGCTGTTCGTGGCGGGCCTGTGGCTGCTGGAGCGACTGCGCGGGCTGCTGCTGTTGCTGCTGACCTCGCTGTTCCTGGCGTTCGCGATCGAACCGGCGGTCAACTGGCTGGCCGCGCGCGGCTGGCGGCGCGGCGCGGCCACCGGCGCGATGTTCGTCGTCATCGCGGTGTGCGCGGCCGCGTTCTTCGGGGTGCTGGGCTCGCTGGTGGTCGCCCAGACCACCAACCTCATCAACGGCTTCCCCGGCTACGTCGACGACGTCATCTCCTGGATCAACTCCACCTTCGGCACCCACCTGTCCCAGGACACCGTCTTCAACCGGCTGCCCACCGTCACCGACGAGCTGTCCCGGCACCTGTCCGACCTCGCCGGCAACGTGTGGGGCATCGGCGCCACCGCCGCCGGCGTGCTGTTCCAGGGCCTCGGGATGCTGCTGTTCACCTTCTACCTGTCGGCCCAGGGCCCCCAGTTCCGCCGCGCGGTCTGCTCGCTGCTGCCGCCCCAGCGCCAGCGGCAGGTGCTGTGGGCCTGGGAGATCGCCATCGACAAGACCGGCGGCTACATCTACTCCCGCGCGCTGCTGGCGCTGTTCTCGGCCGTGGCGCACTACGTCGCGCTGTCGCTGCTGGAGGTCCCCTACGCGCTGACCCTGGCCCTGTGGGTGGGCGTGGTCTCCCAGTTCATCCCCACCGTCGGCACCTACCTGGCCGGCGCCGTCCCGATCCTGGTCGCCCTCGCCAAGGACCCCTCCACCGCGCTGTGGACGGTGCTGTTCATCGTCGCCTACCAGCAGTTCGAGAACTACGTCCTGCAGCCGCGCATCACCGCCCGCACCCTGGACATGCACCCGGCCGTCGCGTTCGGCATCGTGCTGGCCGGCACCGCCGTCATCGGGCCCGTCGGCGCGCTGCTGGCCCTGCCGGTCGGCGCGAGCCTCCAGGCGTTCCTCAGCGCCTACGTCCGCCGCTACGCGGTGGAGAAGCACCCCCTCACCGAGGTCCCCAAACCCGCGCCGCACCACCTGTGGCACCGCCGCAAAAAGCGCGACTGACCGGCCGCCTGGCACCATCGGCGCCCATGACCGACCTCCCCGACCCGGCCGCCACGACCCTGCGCGACATGACCCTGCGCGACATGACCCTGCGCGACAAGGCCGCCCAGCTGTTCGTCCTCCAGGTGCACGGCACCGGCGCCGGCACCGGCGACCCCGACGCCGCCGCCCGCAACCGCGCGATGTACGGGGTGGACAGCGCCGAGCAGCTCATCGAACGCCACCGCCCCGGCGGCATCGTCTACTTCCGCGACGACCCCGCCAACATCACCGGCCCCCGCCAGGTCGCCGCCCTGTCCAACGGCCTGCAGCGCGCCGCCCTCGCCCAGCCGCACGCCGTCCCCCTCACCATCGCCGTCGACCAGGAGGGCGGCACCGTCGCCCGCCTCCCGCCGCCCTTCACCCAGACCCCCGGCGCGATGGCCCTGGCCGCCGCCCGCGACCCCGCCACCGCCACCGCCCTGGCCCACGAGCTGGCCCGCGCCACCGCCCGCGAACTGCGCGCCCTCGGCATCACCCACAACTACGCGCCCTGCGCCGACCTCAACACCGACCCCGCCAACCCCGTCATCGGCGTGCGCTCCTTCGGCGCCGACCCCGCCCTGGCGGCCGCCCTCACCGCCGCGCAGATCACCGGCCACCGCGACGGGGGAGCGACCGCCACCGCCAAGCACTTCCCCGGCCACGGCGACACCGCCGTGGACAGCCACACCGGACTGCCCGTCCTCACCCGCACCCGCGCCGAGTGGGAACGCCTGGACCTGCCGCCCTTCCGCGCCGCGATCGCCGCGGGCGCCGAGGCCGTCATGACCGGGCACCTGGCCGTCCCCGCCCTCGACCCCTCCGGCGACCCCGCCACCCTCTCGCGGCCCGTCCTCACCGGCCTGCTGCGCGACCGGCTGCGCTTCCGCGGCCTCATCGTCACCGACGCCCTCACCATGGCGGGCGTGCGGGCCCGGCACGGCGACGAGCGCGTGGCGGTGCTGGCCCTCAAGGCCGGCGCCGACGTCCTGCTCGCCCCGCCGCCCGGCGCCTTCACCGCCCAGCTCGACGCCGTCGTCGCGGCGGTGCGCTCCGGCGAGCTCCCCGAACGGCGCCTGGAGGAGTCGGTGCGCCGCGTCCTGGAGCTGAAACGGCGGCGCGGCCTGTTCACCGACCCCTACGTGGACGAGTCCCGGGCCGAGCACCTCCTCGGCGCCCCCGAGCACCGCGCCGCCGCCCAGCGCGCCGCCGACCACGCCGTCACCCTGCTCGCCGACCGCGACCGCCTGCTGCCGCTGCGGCCCGCCCCGCGCACCGTCCTGGTCACCGGCTGGGGCGAGACCACCACCCGCGCCCTCGCCGACCAGATCGCCCGCCGCGGCCCCGCCGCCACCGCCCGGCCCACCGGCGCCGACCCCACCGGCGACGCCGCCGCACGGGCCGCCGACGCCGCACGCGACCACGACCTCACCATCGCGGTCACCCACCGCGCCTGGCCGCCCGGCCCCCGCACCGGCCCCGGGCAGGCCGCCCTGGTCAAGACGCTGCTCAAGGCCCTGGCCGCCACCGGGCGGCCGCTCGCCGTCCTGGCCGTCGGCACCCCCTACGACCTGGCCGCCTTCCCCGAGGCCCGCACCTGCCTGGCCACCTACTCCCACACCCCCGAAGCGCTGCGCGCCGCCGCCAAGGCCCTGTTCGGCGAGATCACCCCGACCGGACGCCCGCCGGTCCCCGTCCCCGCCGGCTAGCGGCCCGCCCGCGGACCCCCACGCCCGGCAATCTTGTCAACGGGACGCACAACACGCGCCGCAAGTGATGCGCTGAGACGGTAACCGCCGCCTGTCACCCGGCCGTACGGTCGTGCCCACATCGCGGCGGCCCGCCTCGCACCGGCCGCCCGCACGACCGCGACCTGCCGAGGAGTCCCAGATGACAGCGGGTGTCGCCGACGTTGGCAACCGAGCACCACAGCCCGACCTCTCCCCCAAACCCGTGCCCCTGGTGGAGCGGGTCAGCGTGGTGATCTTCGTGGTGGCGCCCATCGTCGGCGTGGCCGCGGCCGTCCCCTTCTTCTGGGGCTGGGGGCTGGGCTGGACCGACGTCGCCATCTTCGCGGTGCTGTACCCCTTCAACGCCCTGGGCATCACCGTCGGCTACCACCGGCACTTCACCCACGGCGGCTTCAAGGCCAAGCGCTGGCTGCGCATCGTGCTGGCGATCCTCGGCGGGCAGGCCTGGCAGGGCTCGGTCATCTTCTGGGTCGCCGACCACCGCCGCCACCACAAGTACGCCGACGCCGAGGGCGACCCGCACTCGCCGTGGGAGTACGGGCCGGGCCTGATCGGGCTCACCAAGGGGCTGTTCCACGCCCACATGGGCTGGCTGTTCCGCAAGGAGCGCACCTCCCGCACCAAGTACGCCCCCGACCTGCTGAAGGACCCCGACCTGCGGTTCATGGGGCGCAACGACGTCTACGTCCTGATCGCCGCCTCCACGCTGCTGGTGCCGATGGGCCTCGGCGCCCTGCTCACCTGGTCCTGGCACGGCGCGGTCACCGCCCTGTTCTGGGCCGGGCTGCTGCGGGTGTTCGCCGGCGACCACATCACCTTCTCCATCAACTCCATCTGCCACGTGTTCGGCAAGACCCACTTCAGGACCCGCGACCACTCGCGCAACGTGTGGTGGCTGGCCATCCCCTCCTTCGGCGAGTCCTGGCACAACCTGCACCACGCCGACCCCACCTGCGCCCGGCACGGCGTCCTGAAGGGCCAGATCGACATCAGCGCCCGCGTCATCTGGCTGTTCGAGAAGCTCGGCTGGGTCTGGGACGTGCGCTGGCCCGACGAGCAGCGCCTCGCCGCCCGCCGCATCACCTGATCGCCGGACCCGGACCGCCCGGCGCCCCCGGCCGGCCCGCCCCCGCCGCCTCCTCGGGCCCCGGCCCGGACGCGGGCGCGCCTCCGCCCGCACCCTCCGCCCATCGAACGAAAGCGCCCCGACATGCCCACCCACACGCCGCCCACCAACGCCTCGATCGCCGCCCTGGACCGCACCCCGCTCATCGAACGCCTCGGCCGGTGGGCCGAGCTCTACCCCGACGACCGCGCCTACACCTACATGGACTACACCACCGACATCGACGGCGTCGCGGTGGACATGACCTGGGGCGAGCTGGACCGCCGCGCCCGCGCCGTCGCCGCCGCCCTGCGCGCGGCCACCGACCCCGGCCAGCGCGTGGCCATCCTCGCCCCGCAGAACCTGGACTACATCGTGGGGTTCCTGGGCTGCATGTACGCCCGCCTCATCGCCGTCCCGCTGTTCTCCCCGGACCTGCCCGGCCACGCCGACCGGCTCCTGGCCGTCTACGGCGACGCCGAACCCGAGTGCGTGCTCACCACCACCCCCGCCATGCCGCACGTGGAGGCGTTCTTCGACCAGAACACCGTCCCGCGCCCCAAGCAGATCCTCGCCGTCGACACCGTCGACACCTCCCTGCGCTGGGAGGCCGAGCCCGTCGCCCCCGACGACCTGGCCTACCTGCAGTACACCTCCGGCTCCACCCGCGTCCCGGCCGGCGTCATGGTCACCCACGGCAACTTCGCCGTCAACGCCGAGCAGTGCTGGGGCACCTTCGACGGCATCCCGCGCGTCTCCTCCGGCGTCAACTGGCTGCCGCTGTTCCACGACATGGGCCTGGTCACCGCCGTCGCGCTGCCGCTGGCCTACGCCAGCCCCGCCGTGCTGATGGACCCGGTGGCCTTCATCATGCGGCCCATCCGCTGGCTGGAGCTGCTCAGCAAGCAGGACCACGCCTTCACCTGCGCGCCCAACTTCGCCTACGAGTACCTGTCCACCAAGGTCACCGACGAGGAGAAGGCCGCCCTCGACCTCAGCGGCGTCCAGGTGTTCATGAACGGCGCCGAGACCATCCGCGAGGGCACCCTCACCCGCTACCTGGACGCCTACCGCGACAACGGTCTGCGCCCGGAGGTGCAGGTCCCCGCCTACGGGCTCGCCGAGGCCACCGTCTACGTCGCCTCCTCCTCCCGCTACGAGGCGCCCACCACCACCGCCTTCGACCGCGACGCCCTCAACCGCGGCGTCGCCGAGCCCTGCGACCGCGCCGCCGAGCGCGCCACCGTCCTGGTCGGCTGCGGCACCCCCTACGGCCAGCACCTGGCCATCGTCGACCCCGCCTCCCGCGTCCGCCTGCCCGACGGGCACGTCGGCGAGATCTGGGTGCACGGCCCCAACGTCACCGCCGGATACTGGAACCGGCCCGCCGACACCGCCGAGACCTTCGGCGCGTCCCTGGCCGGCACCCGCGGCGACCTGCCCGAACGGCCCTGGCTACGCACCGGCGACCTCGGCGTGTGGTACGACGGCCAGCTCTACGTCACCGGCCGCATCAAGGACCTGGTCATCATCGACGGCCGCAACCACTACCCCCAGGACATCGAGTACACCGCCTACCACGCCGACGAGGGCGTGCGCCGCGAGTACGTGGCCGCGTTCGCGGTCGACGGCGAGGCCGGCGGCGCGGGGGAGGGCACCGAACGCCTGGTCGTGGTCGCCGAGCGCAACCGACGCGTGCCGATCAAGCGGCTGAACATCGCCGAGGTCACCGCCGCCGTGCGCGCCGCCGTCAAGCACCACCACGACGCGCACCTGCACGACTTCGTGCTCATCGAGCCCGGCGGCCTGCCCCGCACCAGCAGCGGCAAGATCTCGCGCACCGCGTGCCGACGCGCCTACCTCGACGGCGCGCTGCCGGTCACCACGACCGGCGCCTGACCCGGCGTCCGACCCGACCGGGGGCCCCACGACAACGGCCCGGCGTAGCAGCGAACGAGGCTGCGACGCCGGGCCGTCACCATGTCGCCGCCCCCGCGCACGGCGAGCGGGAGGCCCCAAGGCCGAGGGCCCGTTCGGAACGGTGAACCGACACCGTCCCGAACGGGCCCACGGCCGCGAACAGGGAACTCAGGCGGGCCTGGCGCCGATCGACTTCATCAGCTGCGGCCACACGAACTGCGACTCGCGGATCCACGCCGGCCAGTTGTGCCGCCCGTCGCCGTAGATGTGCGCGGTGTAGGGGATCTTCAGCTCGTCCAGGCGGCGCTTGAAGTCCTTGTTGTTCGCACCGATCGCGATCTCGCTGAGCAGGCCGATGTCCCACGGCGCCACGTTCGGGTCGCCGGGGCCCGGCCGCCCGGTGGTGCCCGCCGAGAAGAACAGCCCGACGCCGCGCAGCTTCTCCGCCAGCGCGTAGGGGTCGTGCGCGGCCCAGTTGGCGTCGTCCCAGCGCGGGATGCCCCAGATCGCGTACGGGTCCTGGCCGTTGCCCGCGTTGGTGAACATCAGCATCGCCGGGATGCCCGGCGAGCGCATCGACAGCAGCCCGCTCAGCGCCGCCACGTGCTTGAACAGCCCCGGGTGCCGGGCGGCGTAGCTGACCGCGCCCTGCGCGCCCGAGGAGTTGCCGATCGCCGCGCGCTGCGCGCCGCCCCGGTAGTTGCGCTCCACCAGCTGCCGCACCTCGCTGGTGTGGAAGGTCTCCCACTTGGGGGTGCCGCCCTTGCCGTAGTTGTACCAGTCGGCGTAGGAGCCGTTGCTGGCCTCCGGCATCACCACGATGACGTCGTACTTGGCGGCCCACGCCTCGATGTCGGTGTTGCGCGTCCAGGAGGTGTAGTCGTCCTGCCCGCCGTGGAAGGCGTACAGCACCGGCCAGGTCGCCGCCGAGCCCGCGCTCCACCCCTTGGGCAGCAGCAGCCGGGTCTTGACGGTCTTGCCGAGCGCGGGGGACTGGATGGAGATGTCCACCTGCCGCACGCCCACGGCGGCGGCGCGGGTGCCCTTCCCCGCGACCGCGGTCTTGACGATCCGCGCGCCGTCGTCGGCGGGCCGCGCGGCGGCGGCCGAGGCGGGGGCCGCGACCAGCGCCGTGGTCCCGGCCGTCGTGGCCGCGGCGATCGCGGCGGCGGCCAGCGAACGGCGCCAGCGCACACGAACTCCGGGGACGTCGCGACGGAACGGGGGTGTCATGTCTCTCCCTGCTGGTGGTGGGGACCCGGGCGACCGCACGGGACATGCGCCCCGAGTGTCCCGGCACCGGACGAAATGATCTATGGGGGGAGATGACAAGAAAAGGTGGGACGACTGTGCCAGAGTGAGTCCCCAGGAGTGCGCGCGGGCGGCGGTGCGCACGGGACGCGTGCGAAGGTGCGCAAAAAGGCGGGCGGTTCAGCCGGTCCCGCCGTCGTGCCCCAGGAACTTGGCCAGGTTGGCCACCATGCGCAGGTCGAAGGTGCCCGCGACGGCGCGCACCAGCGCCCCGAACGGCGAGCCCGGCGGCTCGACCTCCATCAGCCACGCCACCCGCTCGGCGATCTCGGGGTCCAGCGCCGCCGCGCCCACCAGCATCGTGCCGAACTGCGTGGCCATCAGCTGCTCCAGCTGCGGCCGGGCCGGCCGCCGGGTGCGCAGCCACTCGGTGCCGGTCCACTCCACCCCCGCGATCCACGACTGCATCGTGGTCCGCATGACCTGGCCGGGCTCGTCGATGCGCAGCGTGCGGTAGGTCAGCGCGCAGATCTCCTCGCGCACCAGCTGCGCCGCCGCCAGCGCCGCGTCCGGGGCCTGCGCGCCGCCCATCCCCAGCAGGCTCGCGTAGCCGGACTCGTAGGTCTCCAGGAAGTCGACGTACAGCCCGAGCCGCACCGCCATCTGCGTCGACGGCGACCCGTCGGCCACCCGGCCGAGCCGCGCGACCAGCTCCGCGCCGACGCGGTGCGCGGCGGCCCCGTACAGCTCCTGCTTGCTGTCGAAGTAGCGGTAGACCGACGAGCGGGAGGTGCCGGCGAGCAGCGCGATGTCGTCGATCGACACCTCGGTCTCGGGCCGCCGCCCGTAGATCTCGATGGCGGCCGCGATGATCTCCTCGCGGCGGCGGTCCAGGGGCAGCCGCCGGAAGGCGGGACGCCTGCGGCGGCCGCCCGCCGACTGGGGTCCGGTCTCGCCGTCGGCGTCGGTCTCGGGGCCCGCTTCGGGATCGGCCGCCGTCGCGGAGGCCGCGGCGGGGGGCTCGCCGGAGGCCGCAGGGGGAGCCGCCGGGGGAGCCACGGCGGAAGGCGCGACGGGGGACGCGGCGGGCGCGGTCGTGCCCGCCCCGCTGTCGTCGGCGGTGCCGTCCGCGCCGCCCTGTTCGGCCATGGCGGTCACTGTAGTGGGACCTCCCGCCGCCGAGGGCGCGGATGGCGACGCCCGTCCAGACGCGCGTCTCGACGCGTGGTCCCGCGGATGATAGGCACGCTGGGACACCACTCCGATCGCGGACAGGGGTCCCGATGAGCGCATCCGCACCGGCCGGACCGCAGCGGTTCGGCATCTTCCTCGCCCCGTTCCACCCGGCCGGGCAGAACCCCACCCTGGCCCTGGAGCGCGACCTCGACCTGCTGGTCCACCTCGACGCCCTCGGCTTCGACGAGGCGTGGATCGGCGAGCACCACTCGGCCGGATTCGAGATCATCGCCTCGCCCGAGGTGTTCCTGGCCGTGGCCGCCGAGCGCACCCGGCACATCCGCCTGGGCACCGGGGTCTCCTCGCTGCCCTACCACCACCCGCTGATGCTGGCCGACCGGATGGTGCTGCTGTCCCACCTCACCCGCGGCCGGGTCATGCTCGGCGCCGGCCCCGGCGCGCTGCCGTCGGACGCCCACATGATGGGCATCGAGGTCGCCCGCCAGCGCGACATGATGGAGCAGGCGCTGGAGGCGATCCTGCTCCTGCTGCGCGGCGAGGAGCCGGTCACCCTCAAGACCGACTGGTTCGAGCTGCGCAACGCCCGCCTGCAACTGCGCCCCTACCGGGAGGAGCTGGAGGTGGCGGTCGCCGCGATGGTGTCGCCGTCCGGGCCGCGCGCCGCCGGGCGGTTCGGCTGCGGCCTGCTGTCGCTGGGCGCGACCCAGGCCGCCGGGTTCGACGCCCTCGGCTACCACTGGGGCGTCATGGAGGAGCGCGCCGCCGAGCACGGCACGACCGCCGACCGCGGCGCCTGGCGGCTGGTCGGCCCGATGCACCTGGCCGACACCCGCGAGCAGGCCGCCCGCGACGTGGCGTTCGGGCTGCCCGACTGGGTCGGCTACTTCCAGAAGGTCGCCGCCCTGCCGATCGCGCCCGACACCGAGGACCCGGACGCGCTGGTGGAGGCGATCAACGCCACCGGCCTCGGCGTCATCGGCACCCCCGACGACGCGATCGCCCAGATCCGGCGGCTGGCCGACCAGTCCGGCGGCTTCGGCACCTACCTGCTGATGGGGCACGACTGGGCCGACACCGCGCAGACCCGCCGCTCCCACGAGCTGTTCGCCCGCCACGTGATGCCGGAGTTCCAGGGGTCGGCGCGCTCGCTCGCCGCCTCCCGCGACCGGGCCGCCGCCAACCGGCCGGCGTTCATCGGCGAGGCCACCGACGCCATCATGGCCAAGATCAAGCAACAGGCCGACGAGGCGAAGGGCTGACCGCGCGCGGCGTAGGGCAGGATCGAGGGCATGCAGGTGCTCCGATCGGGGGGCGGGCGCCTTCCCGTCCTGACCTCGCCCTACGCGCTGCCGGTGGTGGCCGCCGCGCTCACGGCGGCCACCACCCTGGACGTGCTCGCGGGCGGGCTGCTGCGGCAGTTCGACGGCTGGGCGTTCGCCGACGGCCTGCCGCCCCGCACCGGCGCCTGGCACATGTTCTGGCGCACGGTCGTCAACGGCGGCCAGTACTGGCTGGTCGGCGGCCTGGTGGGAGTGGCGGCCGCGGTCGCGGCCCGGCGTGCCCGCGACGTGTGGCTCCTGGTGCGCACCGGGCTCTGGCTGGCGTGCACCGAACTGACGATCCGCGCCGCGCAGATCGGCTTCGGCCGCACCCCGCCACGTACCGGCCGCGACGTGCTGTTCGCCGAGGGCTACCTGTCCTACCCCTCCGGGCACGCCGCCAACGCCGCCGCCTGCCTGACGGTCCTGGTCCTGCTGACCGGCGCCTCGCGCCGCTGGGCGGTCGCCGCGCACGTCCTGGCCCTCGGCGTCGCCGTCGCCGTGGTCACCCTGGGCTACCACTGGCCCACCGACGCCATCGCGGGCTGGGGCCTCGGCGTCGTGCTGGCGGCGGTCGGCCGCGCGGTCGTCCCCTGGAGGTGGCGTGGGTCACAGGAGCCGCCCGCCCATTGACCGTAACCGCCCACTTACTCAAGAGTGGGGGCGAGGCGCGGCAGGAAGGCGGCACACGATGGCGACGCAGGCGGACCTGGCCGGCGAGATCCCGATCAGCGACCTGCGCTTCTGGGAGCGCCCGCTGGAGGAGCGCGCGGCCGCCTTCGCGGCGCTGCGCGCCCACGGCGCCCCGGTGCGCTTCCCCGATCCGCAGATCCCCTTCACCAAGCGCGGCGAGGGCTACTGGGCGCTGGTGCGGCACGCCGACGTCGTCGAGGCCAGCCGCAACCCGCAGGTCTTCAGCAGCGAGCCGAACGCCACCACCGTGATCGACTCGCCGGGGTTCCTGGACAAGTACATCAACTCCATGATCAACATGGACGACCCGCGGCACGCCAAGATCCGCCGCATCGTGTCCCGCGCGTTCAGCCCCAAGATGCTGGCCAAGACCGAGGACGACATCCAGGCCCGCGCCGCCCGCATCGTGGACGAGCTGATCGCCTCCGGGCCCGGCGACTTCGTCGCCAAGGTCGCGGTCCGGCTGCCGGTCGAGGTCATCTGCGACATGCTCGGCATCCCCGACGCCCTCTACCCGCGCGTGGTGCGCCTGACCAACATCGTGCTCGGCAACTCCGACGCCGAGTACACCGGCATCACCCCCGACATGGGCAGGCTGCGCACCGGCCGCGGCCTGGTGAAGGTGGCCCTGGCCAGCCGCGAGCTGCACCGCCTGGCCGCCCGGCTCGGCCGCGAGCGCGCCGCCGAGCCCACCGGCGACCTCACCTCCGCGCTGGTCAACGCCAACATCGACGGCGAGAAGCTGACCGCCCAGGAGTTCGGCACCTTCTTCCTGCTGCTGGTGGTCGCCGGGAACGAGACGACCCGCACCGCCATCGCCCACGGCCTGAAGCTGTTCACCGACAACCCCGGCCAGCGCGACCTGCTGCTGGGCGACTTCGACGGCCGCATCGCCGGCGCCGTCGAGGAGATCGTCCGCTACTCCACACCGGTCACCCAGTTCCGCCGCAACCTGACCCGCGACCACGAGATGAACGGCCACCACTACAAGGCCGGCGACAAGGTCCTGCTGTTCTACAACTCCGCCAACCGCGACGAGGCCGTCTTCGAGGACCCCGACGCCTTCGACATCACGCGCTCGCCCAATCCCCACGTCGGCTTCGGCGGCCCCGGACCCCACTTCTGCCTGGGCGCCAACCTGGCCCGCCGCGAGATCACCGTCATGTTCCGCGAGCTGTTCACCCGCGTCCCCGACATCCGCGCCGACGGCGAGCCCGACCGCCTGCTGTCCAGCTTCATCAACGGCTACAAGCGCCTGCCCTGCGCCTTCACTGCCCCCTGACCGCCCCGGCCCCCGGTCGGAGATCGCCCCGCGATAACAACCGGCCGATCTCCGCCGGTGATGTCCGCCGTTGCCGCTAAGGTCCTCGCCATGCTTGCGGAACTGGTGGAACGCGCGGCGTCCGGCGGCGACGAGGCGGTCGAGGAGCTGGCCGCCCGCGCCGCCGCCGACCCCGCCTCCCTGACCCCCTACCTGCCGCGCCTGCTGGAGGCCGGGATCACCTGGCCGCAGGTGCTCTACCGGGGTGCCGACGAGGCGTTCCAGCGCCAGGTCGTCCGGCGGGTCGACGACGGCGACCCCGAGCGCCTGTACGCCCTGCTGCTGATCCTCGCCCACACCACCGGCCCGGTGGCCGAGCAGGCGTTCCTGCGCTGGCAGGAGCGGCCGCCGCCCGGCGCCGACGCGCTGCACGTGCCGATCGGGCGCGTCCCGGCGGAGGGCGGCTGGCTCCCGCGCGCGGACGGGCCGCGCCGCCTGTGCGGCGACCGCGCGTTCGAGCTGGCGGTCCGCGAGACCGGCGACGGGCGGCCCCAGACCGAGGACACCTGCCCCTGGTGCGTCAACCCGCTGTGGATCGCCCTGGACGTGGACACCGCCGACCCGCGCACGGCCGCCGCCCTGGCCCACACCGGCTGGACCGGGCGGCTGCGCGTCCTCACCTGCCACTACTGCGTCTGCTACGGCACCACCTTCGCGCACGTCGCCCCCGACGGCCGGGCCGAGTGGTCGCACGACACGCCCCGCCCCGGCGCTCTGCCCCAGGGCATGGCCCCGGGCCAGGAGGACCCGCCGCCGTCGCTGGAGTTCACCGTGGGGGAGGCCCGGCCCAGCCCCTACGCCGCCGACGCCTGGAACGCCGGCGGCTCCACCCTGGGCGGCCACCCTGACTGGATCCAGAACGCCGACGTGCCCGACTGCCCCGACTGCGGCGAGGCGATGGACTACGTCGGGACCGTCGTCGGCCCTGACATCGACCGCTACCTCGAAGGCGCCAACTACCTGTTCCTGCACGCCGCCTGCCGGAAGGCCGCCGCCGTCCACCAGCAGAGCTGACGGGCCGCCCCCGGCCGGACCGGCCGGTCAGGCCGCCAGGTCCTCCAGCAGCCGCGCCAGATCGACGGGCTTGGAGAACATCGGCCAGTGGCCGGTCGGCAGCTCGCGGAAGCTCCACTCCGGGCCGCCCAGCGCCGCGAAGAGCGGGTTCCCGGCGGCCACCATCTGCTCGACCGCCGCGCGCGGGATCGTGTTCAGCACCATGGTCTTGGGCGTGTCCGGCACCGTGTCGGGCCGCACCAGCGGCTGGGTGGCGGTCGCGAACGGCTGCGGCGTCACCTGCGCCCGGATCCCCGCCAGCATCTCCTCGGGCATGTCCGCGTGGTTGTCGGGGTCGGCGGCGGCGTCGAACGGCGGCGCGGGCAGCAGCCACCCGTCGCCCTCCTCGGCGACCTGCTTCTCGACCGCCGCGCGCTGCTCCGGCTCGTTGAAGTCGTGCTGGGCCATGCCCGACGGCAGCGGCGCGGAGTCCACGTAGACCACCCGCGCCAGCCGCTCGGGGACGCGGTCGGCCGCGCCGGTGACCGGCAGCATCCCGCCGCTGTGCCCGACCAGGACCACCTCGCGCAGGTCGCCCTCCTCCAGCACCCGCAGCACGTCGGCGACGTGGGTGTCCAGGTCCACCTCCGGCGTCGCCTCGCCGGCGCGCTCGGCGAGCCCCGTCAGCGTCACCGGGTGCACCTCGTGCCCGGCGGCCCGCAGCTCCTCGGTGACGCGCTCCCACGCCCACGCGCCGAGCCAGAAACCGGGGACCAGTACGAAAGTCGCCATGTCAGAGCCTTTCCTCGGGGGTGATGTCATGATCGTAGGATCAATACCGGACAGAAGTCGCCCGGATTATCGGAGTGTCCCGTGTCACACCCCACCACTCGGATCCTGACGATGCTGGAGCTGCTCCAGGCCCACCACCGCATGGGCGGCGCCGAGCTCGCGCGGCGGCTGGAGGTGGACGAGCGCACCGTGCGGCGCTACGCCGCGCGCCTCGCCGACCTCGGCATCCCCGTGCTCGCCGAACGCGGCCGCTACGGCGGCTACCGGCTCGCCCCCGGCTACAAGCTGCCGCCGCTGATGCTCACCGACGACGAGGCCACCGCCGTGGTGCTGGGGCTGCTGGCCGGACGGCGCGTCGGCCTGCCCGGCGAGGCCGCCGAGAGCGCCCTGGCCAAGGTGCAGCGGGTGCTGCCCAGCGCGCTGCGCGACCGCGTCCAGGCCCTGGAGCAGACCCTGGGCTTCACCCTCGCCGAACGCCCGGGGGCCCCGCCCGGCACCGCCGCGCTGCTCACCCTGGCCGCCGCCGCCCGCGCGCGGCACCGCGTCCGGATGCGCTACCGCTCCTGGAAGGGCGACGACAGCGAGCGCGACCTCGACCCCCACGGCCTGGTCTTCCACTCCGGCCGCTGGTACGTCACCGGGCACGACCACCGTAGCGGCGAGACCCGCACCTTCCGGGTGGACCGCGTCCGGGCCGCCGAGCCGACCGGCGTCCCCTTCGAGGTCCCCGACGACGCCGACCCCGTGCTCGACGTCACCCACGCCCTGGCCGGCGTCCCCTACGCCCACGAGGTCGAGGTGCTGCTGGAGACCGGCCTGGAGGAGGCCCGCCGCCGCGTCCCCGCCACGACCGCCGCGCTCCGCGAGACCGACGGGGGAGTGCTGCTGTCCACCCGCGTGGAGAGCCTGACCGGGATGGCGCAGATGCTGGCCGGGCTCGGCTGGCCGTTCGTGGTGCGCCGCCCCGACGCGCTGCGCGACGCCGTCCGCGAACTGGCCGACGCCCTGCGCGTCCAGGCCGGACGCTGACGCCCCGCCCGTTGCCCGCCCGTCGCGTGCCCGCCCCGCGCCTCAGCCGGACCTGGTGGCGGTGCGCTCGTCCCACTCGCGCCGCAGCATCGCGTAGACGACCTCGTCGGTCCACTCGCCCTTGACCATCTCGTTCTCCACCAGGTGCGCCTCGCGGCGCATCCCCAGCCGCTCCAGCACCCGCGCCGACGCCTCGTTGCGGCCGTCCAGCCGCCCGCAGACGCGGTGCAGCCCGAGCCCCTCGAAGCCCAGCCGCAGCACCTCGGCCGCCGCCTCGGTCGCGAACCCCTGGCCGTGGTAGTGGGGGTTGAAGATGTAGCCGATCTCGCCCTGCCGGTGCTCCCGGCTGCGCCACTGCAGGTTGACCTCGCCGATGAGCGCGCCGGTGGCGCGCCACACCACCGCCAGCACCAGCCAGTCGCCCTCCTTCTCCAGCGCGGAGGCGGCCATCTTCTGTCGGAGGAAGACCCGCGACTCCTCCAGGTCGCGCGGCTCCCAGTACAGCAGGCGCGCGACCTCGGGCAACGACTGGTAGGCATGCAGGCCCTCCAGGTCGCCGGGCCGGAACGGGCGCAGCTCCAGCCGCTCGGTCTCAAGGGGGTATTCGGGACGCAGCACACGAAGATCCTAGGCGCCGCGCCGCCGCGCGCAACGTTCTATCGCGCGGAGTCCGCTCGACAGGTGGAAAAAACGCCGCCCCGGCACGAAGCGCACCGCAGCCCCCAGGCCCCGCCAAGTCACCGCGAACGGGGCCCCGCGGGCACGGCGGCCCATCGGCGGTCAGCGGCCGAGGCCCGCGTCGCGGGCCCGGAGGGCGGCCTGGGTGCGGTCGGCGACCTGCAGCTTGGCCAGTACCGTGCACACGTTGTTGCGCACGGTCTTGGGCGACAGCCCCAGCCGCTCGGCGATCCGCACGTTGCCGAGGCCCGCCGCCACCAGCTCCAGCACCTCCCGCTCGCGCGCGGTGAGCTGCGGGAACGGGTCGTCGTCGCGGGTGCGCGCGGTCGCCAGCCGGGTGAAGTACCCCGCCACCCGGCCCGCCAGCGCCGGACCGAAGATCACCTCGCCCTCCGCCACCGCCGTGATGGCCCGCAGGATCTCCGCCTGGTCGGCGCCCTTGACCAGGTAGCCGCGCGCCCCCGCCAGCATCGCGGCGAACACGCTGTCATCGTCGTCGTGCATGGTCAGCACCAGCACCCCGGTCGCGGGCCGCGCCGCCAGCACCCGGCGGATGGCGTCCAGGCCGTCCATCCGGGGCATCCGCAGGTCCATCACCACCACGTCCGGGCGCGTCCGCTCGGCCAGCAGCACCGCGTCCACCCCGTCGGCGGCGGTCCCGGCCACCTCCACCCGGCCGGTGGACTCCAGCATCATCCGCAGCCCGTCCCGGTAGACCGGGTGGTCGTCGGCCAGCACGACGCGCAGCGGCCGCACCTCGGTCGTCATCGTCATCTCCCGTTCGCGTGTGGTCCGTACGGCAGCAGCGCGCGCACGCTGGTGCCCCCCTCGGGGCGCACGGTGACCGCGCAGGCGCCGCCCAGTTCCTCGGCGCGCTCGCGCATCCCCACCAGCCCCACCCCGGCGGGCGCGCTCGGCGGCACGCCCCGCCCGTCGTCGACGACCTCCACCTCCAGCGCGTCCGCGCCTGCCGACAGCCGCACCGCGCAGCTCCCGGCGCCGGCGTGCCGCGACACGTTGGCCAGCGCCTCGCCGACGATCCGGTAGGCGGCCTCCTCGGCGGCCGCCGGCAGCGCCTCCAGGTCGCCCGAGCAGCCCACCGTCACCCGCAGCGCGTGGCTGCGGAACCGCTCGGCCTGCCGCTCGACGGCCCCGGCGAGCCCGAACCGGTCCAGCGACGGCGGCCGCAGGTCGTGCACCAGCCGCCGCACGTCGGTGAGCACCCCGGCCAGGTCGCCGCGCACCTCGCGCAGCGTGCCGTCGGCCGCCGGCAGGTCGCGGGCGGCCAGGTTCCGGGCCGCCTCGATCTTCAGCGCGGCGGCCGCCAGCGACGGGCCGAGCCCGTCGTGCAGGTCGCGGCGCAGCCGGCGGCGCTCCTCGGCGATCCGGGTCACCAGCAGCTCGCGGCTGCGCTGCAGCTCCTCGGTGAGCGCGGTGGCGCGGGCGGCGGCCGCCGCCTGCCGCACCACGTCGGCCAGCAGCCGCTGGTCGGCGTCCGACAGCCGCGCCCCGGTGCGCGGCACCAGCGCCAGCCGCCCGATGGGGGTGCCGCGGTACTCGAACGGCAGCACCACCGCGTCCGCGCGCGGGCGGCCGTGCTCGGCCGTCACGGTCCGGCCGTCGGCGCGGTCCAGCTCCACCCGCACGTAGGGGGAGCGGAACGAGACCGCGACCACGCGCGCCACCTCCAGCAGCAGCTCGTCGGGCTCCACGGCCTCCTCCAGCCGCCGCGCCAGCGCCGACACCACCTCGTAGGGCTCGCCCCGGCCGGTCAGCATCCGGTTGACCGCGCGCTGCAGCCGCAACCGCAGCGGCCCGTAGACGACCGCGACCACGCCCGCCGCCAGCACCGCCGCCAGCGGGTCGTCGATGACCGTGCCGACGCCGACGAACACGGCCATGTCCACCGCGACCACCGCCGCCGCGACGCCCGCGTACAGCAGGGTCCAGCCCAGCAGCAGGTCCACGTCGTAGAGCCGGTAGCGGGCGACCGCCACCACGATCGCGACCGCGAGCAGCGCGTGCAGCAGCACGAACATCGCTTCGCCGATCCACCAGGTGACCCCCGGCGGGGCCGTCGCCCTGACCCCCTCGCCGGCCGCCATCAGCACGATGTCCAGCAGCACCGCCAGCAGCATCCAGCGCAGCTGGGCGCGGCGCACCGGCCCGGCGTTCCGGAACCGCACCACGAACGCCGCGACCGCCAGCGCGAACGCCACGAAGAACGACTCCCGGCACAGCGGGACCGTCAGCGGCCAGACCCAGTCGGGCACCGGCGGCGTCAGCGGGTCCAGCGCCATGCCCGCCAGCACCGGCGGCAGCGGCTCCCCCGTCGAGAACACGTCCCAGGGGATCATCAGCAGTGACACCGCGCCGAGCGCCTGCGCGCCCAGCACCGTCCGCACCGGCCACCGCCAGCGGCGCGAGGGCAGCGCGCCGTCGGGGAAGAACAGCACCAGCGCCGGGATCGCCATGTTGATCATCGGGCCGAGGCGGGCCCCGGCGAACACCGCGGGCGCGGTGAGCGGCAGGTCGCCGCCGTGCTCCAGCAGCGACCAGGTGCCGTAGGCCGCGGTGACCCCGTCGGTCACCGCCACCGTCCCGGTCGCCAGCAGCAGCCAGGTCATCAGGTGGCGCGGCAGCCGCGTCGCCAGCGCCGCCCCCGCGAGCGCCAGCGGCAGCCCCGCCAGCGCCGACCCCCAGTGCGGCCAGTCCAGCGGTTCGGGCCGGTCGCCCGGCCCGGTGACGGCGTTCGCCCAGATCGTGGCGGCGGTCCCGAACAGGCAGTAGGCGGCCAGCCCGAACGCCAGGGCCGACCGCCCTCGGTCGGCCCGCGTGGACACCGGAGCGCTGGTCACCAGGCCAGCATCGCCGCCCGCCCGTCCCGACCGCGCGGGAGCCAGGTCCCCGTCCGCCCGGGACATCGGGCCCCGGCACGAACGGGACCGCGCCGGGGACGCCGCCGCCCCGCCCGCCCTGGCGTCCCGGGACGGCGGGACCGGAGCGTGGTCGTCCGACGGCGGCGCGACCGGCGCCGCCGCACCGGACCCAGGAGATGACGATGACCGCGAGCACCGACCCCGCCGTGACCGCGCCGCCCGCCGGGCGGTCCCTGCTGCGCCGCGCCCGCCTGTCGGGCGCGGCGCTGGCCGCCGGCGCCGTGACGTGGGTGGCGACCATGCCCGCCGCCGAGTCGGCCGAGAAGATGTCCAGGATCGAGGTGGCCGGGGGACTGGCCTTCCAGGTCGGGCTGTTCCCGGTGATCGCGCTGGTGCTGGCCGCCCGCGCCACCGGCGACCGCAAGGGCCGCGCGTTCCCGGTCGCGGAGATGGTGCTGCTGGTGCCCGCCATGATCTGGTCGGTGCTCGCGGTGGTCGTCGGCGACGACCAGCCCGGCTGGATGCTGGTGTTCGACGTGTTCTGGCCGCTGTCGATGGTGTTCATGCTGGTGCTCGGCATCGCGGTCGCGGTGACCGGCCGCTTCGCCGGGCTGCTGCGCTGGCAGTTCCTCCTCGGCGGCCTGTGGTTCTTCGTGGGGATGGGCGGCAAGATCGCCGGAGGCGACGACGGCGCCATGCTGGCCGGCGGCGCCTGGCTGCTGGTCTCCTACGCCGTGCTGGGACTGCGCCTGGCGATCACGCCCTCGATCGTGCTGCCGCGCGACGGACGGTGACGCTCCGCCCGCCGGAGAGAACGGCCGCGCGCCCGCGGCGGCGCGCGACCGCCGGCCGTGCCGAACGCGTCCCGGACGCCGTCACGCCGACAGCGCGACGGCGTCCGGGACGGCCGCGAAGGTCCGCTCCAGGCGGCGCACCAGCCCGGCCCGGCCGCCCTCGCCCCCGGCGGCGGCCCAGGCGAGCGCGGCGGTGCGCCAGGCCGCGATCGCGGTCTCCACCACCATCCGCAGCCGCACGTCGTCCTCGCCCATGCCGAGCCGGGCGCCGGTCCGCGCGATGAGCCCCTCGGTCGTCCGGTTGCAGTAGCCCAGGCTGTGCGCCTGCACGGCCGGGACGCTCGCGCACAGCTCGCGCGCCGCCAGGAAGCGCCGCTCCCAGTCGGCGTCGCGGCGCTCCAGGGTGGCGATCAGCGACCGGCCGAGCGCCTCCAGCACCGGGCCGCCGAACTCCAGGCCGTCCACCTCGTCCAGATAGACCGACCACAGCTCGGTGTCGGCGGCCAGCGCGACCGCCTCCTTGGAGGGGAAGGTGCGGAAGAAGGTGCGCTTGGACACCTCCACCTCGTCGCACAGCTCGTCCAGCGTGGTCGCGTCGTAGCCGCGCTCGGCGAACATCCGCAGCGCCGCCTCGGTCAGCGCCAGCCGGGTGCGCAGCTTCTTGCGCTCGCGCAGCGGCAGCTCGCGCAGGTCGGCCTCCCGGACGGACACGCTCGCGGACTCGCTCATGCCGGAATCCTACCTTCGGCAGCGTATGCCCTTTGACAGCTTTTGCCACTCAGTGGCAGTCTCCTCTCGGTGGCCACCGTAGTCCTTCCACCGAGCCCTGGAGTTCCCGCATGCCCCCGTCCCCTGACACGGCCCCGGCCGCGCCGTCCGGCGCGCTCTCCGACCGGACCCCCGACACGCTCGATCCTCCGGCGGGCCGCACCCTGGGCCTGATCGCCGTCCTGCTGGCGGTGTTCGTGGTGCCCAGCTCGATCTCGGGCACCGCCGTGGCGCTGCCCGCCATCGCCGCCGACACCCACGCCGGCACCACCGCGCTGCAGTGGGCGGTCAACGCCTTCAATCTCGCCTTCGCCTGCTGCACCCTCGTGTGGGGCTCGATCGCCGACATCATCGGGCGCGTCCGCGCCTTCGCCGTCGGCGCCGCCGTCTACGCGCTGGCCTCCCTGGGCAGCGTGCTGGCCCCCGGCATCGGCACCCTGGACCTCGCCCGCGCCGCCGCTGGGATCGGCGGCGCGGCGATCTTCTCCTGCGGCAGCGCGATCCTGGCCGGGATGTTCGACGGCCCGGCCAGGGCCCGCGCGTTCGCGCTGCTGGGCACCGTCGCCGGACTGGGCGTCTCCTTCGGGCCGTCGGTGTCGGGCCTGCTGGTCGAGGCGCTGGGCTGGCGCTGGGTGTTCGCGGTGCACGCCATCGCGCTCGCCCTGGTGCTGGCCGCCGTGCCGGTCCTGTCCCGCGCCGTCGCCGCGCCCCGCCGCACCGGGGCCAGGGTGGACGTGCCGGGCAGCGGCCTGTTCATGCTGTCGATGCTGCTGCTGACCGGCGGCATCGTGCAGGGCTCGCAGTGGGGCTGGGCGAGCCCCGGCGTGCTCGGCCTGTTCGCCGGGGCGGCCCTGGCGCTGGCCGCCTTCGCCGCCGTCGAACGCCGCCGCCCCGACCCGATGCTCGACCTGGGCCTGCTGGGCGACCGCCGCTTCCTGGCGCTGTGCCTGGTGCCGGTCGCCGGATCGTTCGGCTTCGTGACCCTGCTGACCTACCTGCCCAGCTACCTCACCGAGGCGGACGGCCGCTCCAGCGGCGCGGCCGGGCTCATCATGGTGCTGCTGACCGCGCCGATGCTGGTGTGCCCGCTGCTGGCGGCCCGCCTGGTGGCGCGCGGTGTGCCCGCCATGGCGATCGTGTTCGCCAGCCTGGGCCTGCTGGTGGTCGGCGACCTGGCGCTGCTGCTGTTCGCCCCCGGCGTCGCGGTCGCGGTCGTGGCGGCGCCGATGCTGGTGACCGGGACCGGGATGGCGCTGGCGGCGGGCCTGGTGGACGGCCGGGCCCTCGACCTGGTCGCGCCGGAGAAGGCGGGCATGGCCGCCGGCTTCCTCAACACCCTGCGCCTGGGCAGCGAGGCCGTCGCCGTGGCGGCCTACGGCTCGCTGCTGACCACCCTGGTCGCCGCCCGGACCGGCGGCGGCGCGGACCGCGTCGCCGCCTACGACGCGGCCTTCCACACCATGCTGTGGGCGCTGGCAGGGGTCTGCCTGGCGCTGACGGCGGTGATCGCCGCGTTGTGGCGCGCCGCCCGGGGCCGCCCTGCCTCCCTCTGACCAGGCCGTTTCAACCAGAGCCAGGGGTTTCGGCCAGGTCGGCGGGGAACGGTGCCGGTATGACCGTGACGAAGTTCCAGGACCTGCCACTGGCCGACCGCGACCGCCGATGGGACGGCTCGGCCGCCGAGAAGCGCGTCCGCGAGTGGGCCGACGCCGAGGACTCGCCGGACGCGGCCTACCGCAACGCCCACGTCTGGTACGACGGCGACAAGCCGGACAACTTCACCAGCTACAAGCTGCTGATCGCCGACGTGGTCGACGGCGGGCTCAAAGCGGTCCCGCGCGCGGTGATGGCGGCGGGTGGGGTGGTGGACGGCGCGCGCGGCGGCGCCGACCTCCCCGAAGACGAGATCCCGCAGGTCAAGGCCCACCTGGCCAAGTACTACGAGAAGATGGGCGACACCCCGCCCTGGGAGCGCTGACCGTTCCCGGGGCGGGGCGCGGGGCCGTCAGCCCCGGCCGACGTAGGACGGCATGGCGGTGGCCATGACGCTGAGGAACTGCACGTTGGCCTCCAGCGGCAGGCCCGCCATGTAGCGCACCGCGTCGGTCACCGCCCGCACGTCCATCACCGGCTCGGCCCGGCGCGACCCGTCGGACTGCAGGGTGCCCGTGCTGAAGCCGCTGGTCATGTCGGTGGCGGCGTTGCCGATGTCGATCTGCCCGCAGGCGATCCGGTACGGGCGGCCCTCCAGCGACAACGACTTGGTCAGCCCCGTCACCGCGTGCTTGCTGGCGGTGTAGGCGACCGCCCGCGGGCGCGGGGTGTGCGCCGACAGCGACCCGTTGTTGATGATCCGGCCGCCCTGCGGGTCCTGCTCCTTCATCAGCGCGAACGCCTGCTGGGCGCACAGGAACGCGCCGGTGAGGTTGGTGTCGATCACCGAGCGCCACTCGTCGTGGGAGAAGGCGTCCACCGGCGCGGCCGCCCCGAAGCGCCCGGCGTTGTTGAACAGCAGGTCCAGCCGCCCCCAGCGCTCGCGGACCGCCGCGAACAGGGCCGCCACCGACTCCGCCGAGGTCACGTCGGCCGGGACGACCAGCGCCCGGTCCGGCGGGGCCGCCGCCTTCCCGGCGGTCTCCCGCAGCGCCTCCGCCCGGCGCCCGGCCAGCGCCACGCGCCACCCGTCGGCCAGCAGCGCCGCGGCGACCGCCGCGCCGATGCCCGATCCCGCGCCGGTCACCAGCGCGATCCGGCCGGACTCCCGCGCGGACCCATCTCGGCTCGTCTCCGGTTCCATGCCACGAGTCTGCCAGCGATGAGTTCTGTCGGTCCCACCGGTCACCATGGGCGGCAAAGGAGGATCCATGGAGACCGTGATTTCCCGGGACGGCACCACCATCGCCTACGAGCGCGCGGGCGAGGGGCCGCCGCTGGTCCTGGTGAGCGGCGCGAACTGCGACCGCCGCACGCACGCCGACCTGGCGGCGCTGCTGTCGGAGCACTTCACCGTGTTCAACTACGACCGGCGCGGCCGCGGCGACAGCGGCGACGGCGGCCGGCTGGAGGACGCCCCCGAGACCGCCCTGCGGCAGGAGGGCGAGGACCTGCGCGCCGTCATCGACGCCGCAGGGGGCACCGCGCACGTGTTCGGCGCCTCCTCCGGCGCGATGCTGGCCCTGCGCGCCGCCGCGCACGGCGTGCCGGTCGCGGGGCTGGCGATGTGGGAGCCGCCGATCGGCTTCGACGAGCAGGACCGGCGCGCCCACCTGGAGTACACCGCGCGCCTGAACGGGCTGCTGGCTGAAGACCGGCGCGGCGACGCGACCGCGTTGTTCATGTCGCTGGTCGGGATGCCCCCCGCGATGATCGAGGGCGCGCGCAAGGAGCCCTGGTGGGCCGGGGTGGAGAAGATCGCCCCCACCCTGCGCTACGACGCGGCCGCCCTCGGCCAGGGCGTGCTGGACACCGCCGAGGTGGCGGTGGTGACGGCACCGGTCCTGGTGCTGGAGGGCGAGCTCAGCCCGGAGTTCCTGCGCAGGGCGGCGCAGGGCGTGACGGCCGCGCTGCCCAACGCCCGGCACGGGGTGCTCAAGGGCCAGGACCACAACTTCGCCGTGGAGGTGATGGCCCCGGCGCTCACCGAGTTCTTCCTGACCGAGCGGCAGGACGGCTGACCGCCCGTTCCGGCGAGCCGTCAGTGCGTGCCTGTCAGTGTGTGGACACCCACTCCACCCGGTGCGCCTCGGTCGGGTCGGGCTGCTCCCAGCGTCCCGCCAGCCGGTCGATCACCGCGTCCGGCACCGGCGCGGGCCGCTGCCGGTTGCGCGCCCGCAGCACCCCCGGCGGGGCCTCCAGCGCGATCAGCTCGATCCGGCCGTGGTAGTCGGCGATCAGCCCGGTGCACTGCTCGCGCAACATCCGCGAGACGTTGGTGGCGTTCCACACGAACGGCCTGCGCGCCCGCAGATGCTCGCGCGCCCGCTCGTAGGCGGCCGCCACCACCGGACGCTGGTCGCCGCCGGGGTGCACGCCCATCTCCGCGCGCAGCGCGTCCAGGCTCACCACCGGCAGGCCGGGCCGGTGCGCGGCGATCCAGTGGTCCTTGCCGACGCCCGGCAGGCCCGACAGCACGGTGACGGTCATCCGCGTGTCGTCGTAGGCGGGGTAGTCGGGGTCGCGGCCCGGCTTGCGGAAGTACCAGAACCGCGCGTGGTCGGAGGGGAAGCGGCGCGGCGCGTCCAGGCAGTCCTCCTCGGCGCAGTACTCCTCGTACAGCGCGATGTTCTCCAGCACCTCGGCGGTGTCGCCGCAGATCCGGCCCAGGATGTCGGCGGTGGCCAGCAGTACCAGGTCGTCGTTGCGGGCCAGCAGGCTCGCCCGGAACGCGATGCGCTGCAGGTCGGGGCGCTCCAGCGCCCAGAACGGCACCTGGTGGTGGCGTACCAGGGCCGCCACGTGCTCGCGCCACACCGCAGGGGCGCCCAGCTCCCACAGGATGCGCCGCACCATCAGGTCCCCGCGCCGCGAGTGGCCGTGCGCGGTGATGCGCCCCGCGTCGTCGGTCTGGGTGCAGAACGGCTTGGCGACGTCGTGCATCAGCACGGTGGTGAACAGCCGCACCCGCTCGTCGGCCGGGCGCGCCCGCCAGGCGGGCAGCTCCGCCAGCGCCTCGCACGCCATCCGGGTGTGCACCGACACGTCGCCCTCGGCGTGGTGGACCGCGTCCTGCGGCACGCCCTCCATCCGGCGGACCCAGTCGAACGCCTCGCGGACGCGGTCCCACGGCACCCGCCAGTGCGGCGGCGCGGGGCACAGTTCCTCAAACACCTGCATACAGCACCCCCGGGTCGGCGAGGCCGTTGGCGACGATCGGCCGGTCCTGCCAGTGCGTGCCCGAGTCGAGGATGGCGGTCAGGAAGCTCGGCCGCACCCACTTGTAGCGGCCCACCGTCCGGCCGTCCTCCTCCACCTTGATGTAGAGGCCCTCCATCTCCTCGTCGTCGTCGGTCTCGGCGGCGACCTGGTCGGGGTCGGCGCCGCCCGCGACGGCCGCCGCGCGCAGCGCCTCGCGCCACCGGCCGGTGCGGCAGGTGGACGGCCCGACCAGCGCCGTCAGCTCCGCCAGGTTCCGCACCGGTCCCTCGTGCAGCACCGGGACCGACACGACCGGTGTGCCTTGGAGGAGTTCGCGGCGGCGTTCGGTGGACAGGAACGTGCCGTCGGCCTGGTCCAGGACGTCGAACTCGCAGAAGTAGTGGGGGAGGGCGTCGTAGAAGACGGTGTGCTTGGCGTACAGCCACTCCCCGTACATCACGTACCGGTCGCCCAGCCGCTCCCACAGCGTGTGCTGGACCGACGCCGCCCACGCCTTCAACGGCCCGAACTGCTTCTCGCGCGGCCCGCCCGTCAGGAAATGGCCGCGGCTCTGCAACCGCAGCCCCCCGTCGGAGGAGAAGCTGATCCCGGTGTTGGCGCCGTCCAGCTTCTCCTCCACCACCAGGAAGCGCCCTGACAGCTCCCGGAACGGCGCGGCGGCCAGGTCGTGGTCGCCGTCCTGGAACCGGGAGCCCTGGATGTGGCGGGTCCGGGGGTATTTGCGGAGCATGTGACCGTTCTAGCGAACGGCGCAGGTCAGACCAACTGGTTTTCCACCGCGACCCTGGCCAGCGCGCCGCTCTCCAGCGCCACCCAGAGCGCCCCGTCCGGTCCGGCGGCGATACCGTGCGGCTCGCTTCCCTGCGCGGCCAGCGAGTACGTCT
The DNA here is from genome assembly GCA_050936435.1 of Spirillospora sp. CA-253888. Lineage (GTDB taxonomy): Bacteria > Actinomycetota > Actinomycetes > Streptosporangiales > Streptosporangiaceae > Spirillospora. The sequence goes on along the minus strand of JBNJMT010000001.1, from coordinate 7,635,993 downwards.
CGATCCGGCCGCCGACGGTGATCCGCCCCACCCGCGAGGAGCCCCACTCGGTGAACCACATCGCCCCGTCGGGCCCCGCGCAGATGGCGTGCGGCCGCGCGGCGCGGTCGGGCAGCGGGTACTCGGTCACCTTCCCGTCGGGGGTGATGCGGCCGACCTGGCCGGTGCCGATCTCCACGAACCACGCCGCGCCGTCCGGCCCGGCGGCGATGCCGACCGGCGCGGCCCCCTCGGTGGGCAGCGGGTGCACGGTGACCTCGCCGTCCACGGTGATCCGGCCGACGGCGTGCGCCTGGTTGAGGGTGAACCAGAGCGCGCCGTCCGAGCCCGTCGTGATCATCGAGGGGTAGCCGCCGGTGACCGGCAGCGCGAACTCAGTGAAGGCGCCCTCGGGGGTGAGCCGGGCGACGCGGTCGGCGTACATCTCGGTGAACCACAGCGCGCCGTCGGGCCCCACGGTGATGCCGCACGGGCCGCAGTCGGGCGTCGGCGGCGTGAAGCGCCGGACCTCGCCCTCGACGGTGACGCGGCCGATGCGGTGGTCCTGGAACTCGGTGAACCACAGCGCGCCGTCCGGTCCCCGCACGATGTTCATGGGGTCGCCGCCGATCGTGTGGACGGTGGCCTCCCCCTCCGGAGTGACGTGGCCGACCCCTCCGTCGTGGACGAGGGTGAACCACATCGTCCCGTCCGGTCCGGCGGCGACGCCGTAGGGGCCGCCGCCCGGTACCGCGAACCCGGTGATGGTCGTCGTCATGCGTCGTCCTTTCCGTGGCCGGTCATGCGGCCCTTGTGCATCTCGATCCGGGTGCCGGTGAAGCGCTCGGCCAGCGCGCGGTCGTGGCTGACCACCACCAGGGCGCCCCGGTAGCCGGCCAGTGCCCGCTCCAGCTCCTCCACCAGCGTCAGGGACAGGTGGTTGGTGGGCTCGTCCAGCAGCAGCAGGTCGTACCGGCCGGTCAGCAGCCGGGCCAGCCCGAGCCGCCGCCGCTGCCCCACCGACAGCGTGCCGACCGGCGTGTCCAGCGCCTCGGGACGGAACAGTCCCAGCGCCAGCAGCCGCGCCCGGTGCGCCTCGGCGTGGCCGGGCCGCCCCTCGGCGAACGCGGCCAGCACCGTCCGCTCGGGCCGGTCGAACTCCACCTCCTGCGGCAGGTAGCCGATCCGGCCGCGCCGCCGCACCGTCCCGGCGTCAGGGTCCCGTCCCGCCAGCACCTTCAGCAGCGTGGACTTGCCCGCGCCGTTCTCCCCGTGGACCAGCAGCCGGTCGCCCGCCCGCACCGTCAGCGCGGTAACGCCCAGCCGGTCGCCGACCCGCACCCCGTGCAGCTCGGCGAGGACGCCGCCGGCCGCGTCCCCGCCGCCGAACTCGCCCTGGAAGCGCAGCGGCTCGGGCGGTCGCGGGACCGGGTCCTCCTCCAGCCGCCGCAGCCGCTCCTGGGCGTTGCGGACCCGGCTCGCGACCGAGCTCTGCACCCGTCCGGCGTTGCGGTCGAAGGCCATCTTGTTGCGGTCCTTCATCTCCCGGCCCGGCGCGACGCGGTGCGCGGTCGTCGCCGCGAACGCCTCCAGCCGCCCGATCTCCTCGCGCCAGTCCTCGTACGCGCGCTCCCAGCGCTGCCGCGCGGCGGCCTTGGCGGCCAGGAAGCCGGTGTAACCGCCGCCGAACCGCGTGACCGAGCCGTCCTCGACCTCCAGGATCGCGGTGGCGACCCGGTCGAGGAAGACGCGGTCGTGCGAGACCGCCACGACCGTGCCCCGGTGCTCGCGCAGCCGCTCCTCCAGCCAGGTGGTGGAGGCGGCGTCCAGGTGGTTGGTCGGCTCGTCCAGCAGCAGCGTCTCGGGGGAGGCGGCCAGCAGGCACGCCAGCCCGAGCCGCGCCTGCTCGCCGCCCGACAGGCCGCCCAGCGCCCGGTCGCGGCCGATGTGGGCGAGGCCGAGGCCGTGCAGCGCCTTGTCCACGCGGGCGTAGGCCTCGTAGCCGCCGCGCACCTCGTACGCGCCGAGCAGGTCGCCGTACTCGGTCATGTGCTCTTCGGTGAGGTCGGCCTCCAGCTCGCGCATCCGGCGCTCCATCGCGCGCAGATCGGCCAGCGCGTGGTCGACGGCGTCGGCCACCGTCAGGTGCGGCGGCAGGCCGAGCGTCTGCCCGAGATGGCCGACGCCGCCGTCGGCCTGCACGGTGACCTCACCGGCGTCGGGCCGCTCGACCCCGGCGATCAGGCGCAGGAGGGTCGACTTGCCCGAGCCGTTCTCCCCGACGATCCCGGCGCGCTCGCCGGGGGCGACGGTCAGGGAGACCCCGTCAAGAACCGGCCGCGCGCCGGGAGCCGAGGAGTAGGACTTGGAAACGTTCCGAACGGTGAGCTGAGCGGTCAACAAGGGCCTCCGGAGCACGGCGGTGGTGGACGGTCGCGGTGTTCGGTGACAGGCCCATGGTCGCTGCGCTCCTCCAGGATTCGGACATCTAACGCAACGAATGTCGCGTTAAGATGAGTATGGCGCGGTCCCGCGCTTAATGCAACAGGAGTTGTCTTTGAGCTCTTCCGTTCCCGGCACGCGGCGCCCCGGCGGCCGTACCGCGCGCACCCGAGACGCCGTGCGCGCCGCCACCCTCGCCGTCCTCGCCGAGCACGGCTACCAGGGGCTGACCATCGAGACCGTCGCCGCGCGCTCGGGCGTGCACAAGACCACCGTCTACCGGCGCTGGAAGAACGCCGAAGGGCTGGTCGCCGACGCCCTGGAGCTGGCCTCCGGCGAGCCCTGGCCGATCCCCGACACCGGCTCGGCGCGCGAGGACCTGCGCGCCCTGGCGCGGCTGGTGCGCTCGGGGTTCGCCGACCCCGAGCTCGGCCCGGTGTCGTCGGCGTTCATCGCCGCGGCCCTGCAGAACGGCGCGGCCGCGCGGGCGCTGTCGGAGTTCTTCGCCGAACGGCACCGGCAGTCGGCCGTCGTGGTCGACCGGGCGGTCGAGCGGGGCGAGCTGCCCGCCGGGACCGACCCGGCCGAGGTGGTGCGCGCCGCCGTCGCGCCCGTCTACTACCGGCTGTTCATCAGCGGCGAGCCGGTGGACGAGGCGGCGGCCGAACGCGGCGCGGACGCCGCCTTCGCCGCCGCCCGCGCCGGGGTCTACGTCACCGGCTGATCACCGGGCCGTGACCAGCAGCCGTTCCGGCGCGCGGGTCAGCAGCCCCTTGGCCACCGGCGTGAACCCGTCGGCCCAGCGCAGCCGCGGCAGCGCCGCGAGCAGCGTCCGCACGCCGATCTCGGCCTCCAGCCGCGCCAGCTGCGATCCCAGGCAGAAGTGCCGCCCGGCGCCGAACGCCAGATGCGTGGCGGCCCCGGTGAACTCCCGGTCCACGCGCCCGCCCGCGCGGTCGGGATCGAACCGGTCGGGCTCGGCGAACCGCTCCGGATCCCGGTTGGCCGACCCCACCAGGCACGCCACCGTCGCGCCCGCCGGGATCGTCCCCGACGGGAGCGCGGCCTCCCGCGCGGTCTGCCGCAGGATCACCTGGACGGGCGGATCGCGCCGCAGCGTCTCCGCCCACGCCGCCGAGATCCGCTCCGGCTCGGCCCGCACCCGCGCCAGCGCCTCCGGATGGTCCAGCAGGTTGGCCAGCAGCGAGGTCAGCGCCTTGTCGGTCGTCTCGCCGCCCGCCCCCAGCAGCGCCCCGCAGAACCCCTTGATCATGTCGTCGGGCAGCGGCGCGCCGTCCACCTCCACGGTGCACAGCACCGACAGCAGGTCCCCGCCGGGCCGCGCGCGGCGCTCGGCCACGTGCGGGTCCAGGTAGGCGTACAGCTCGTCGCGCGAGGTCAGGCCCTCGTCGAGCGTGGCCGGGTCCTGCCGGTAGTTGCCCAGGTAGGAGAAGCCGGCCCGGTACCACCGCTGGAAGCGCGGCACGTCCTCGGCAGGAAGCCCGAGCGCGGTCACCACCACGTTCACCGGCAGCTCCCGGCAGAACCCGGCGGCCAGGTCCACCACCCCGCCGCCCGCCGCGTCCTCGCGCAGCCGGCCCGCCAGCCCGGCGGCGACGCGCTCGATCGCGCCGGTGAGGCCGGCCAGCGCCCGGCCCCGGAAGGCCGGGGTGAGGAACGCGCGGTGCGCGGCGTGCTCGCGGTCCTCCATCTGCATGACGGTCCGCCCGAACATCGGCGCGAGCTGCCAGCCGTAGTTGCGCGGGGTGAAGCACGGGTCGGCCAGCGCGGCCCGCACGTCCTCGTGCCTGCTGACCAGCCAGGCGTTGAGCGGCTCGTCCCACACGATCGGGAACTCCTCGCGCAGCCGCCGGTACAGCGGATAGGGGTCCTTCTCGAACAGCGGCGACAACATGCTGGGCGGAGTGCGCCGGGTGTCCACGCGGGCGTCGCCGCGCTCCTGGCCGCCGTCGCCCTGCCAGTGGTAGCGGGGAACGCTGCGGTGCCAGTCCAGCGAGGCGCGCATCGCGCCGCCCAGGCGTTCGGCGAAGCGCCCGTCCACGGCGGGGCCGTCCGCCGCGAGCCGGAAGTCGACCGCCCGCTCGACCACCATGTCGCGGGCCGCGTCCACGGCCTCCTGCCAGGTCCCGCCGTGCTTGTCGCGCAGCAGCAGCACCAGGTTGGCGCGCTCCCCGAAGGCCAGGTCCTTGGCCACCGAGAAGATGTCGTTGGTCCAGGCGATCACGTCGGCGGCGGCGTCGCGCAGCTCGGCGGCCGCGCCGAGCACGCCCGGCCCGTCCAGGCCGTCCACCGCCGCGAACAGGTCGAAGAACAGGTCCGCGCCGAACAGGTCGCGCCGCAGTTCCACGTACCCGGCCAGGTCCAGGTCGTCTCCGGACGCGCGGCCGCGCACCATCACGCACTGCGCCCACAGGTGCCGGGCGAAGTGCTCGATGAAGTGCTGGCACCAGTCGGCCCCGGCCAGCCGCGCGGTGCGCGGCCACAGGTCGCCGGCCAGCGCCCGCAGCATCGGGTCGTCGGCGGCCCCGGCGGCGGTGTCGGAGCACACCACGGCGACGGCCGTCCCGGCGAACTCCTCCAGCACGCCGCCGTCGGCCCACGGGCCGTCGTCGACGCGGTCGTCCAGGAGCAGGATCCACAGGAACCAGCTCAGCAGCACCGCCGCGCGGTCGGGCGCGGCGTTCCCGGTGAGGCCGAGGCCCAGGTCGAGCAGGCGTGAGGACAGCAGCCGGGTCCGGCCGCGCGGACCGATCAGGCCCTGGCGTTCGGCCCAGTCGCAGACCTCGGTGCGCAGCAGGTCGGCATCGGATCGGTGTGGGGGAGCGGGACACGGCAGTGACAGGTCCGGCAGGCGGAACGCGGCCGCCGGACCCGTGCGGGCCCCGTCTGGGAGGCCGGTCAAGTCGGCGACTGGTCGGAGGGACGGCCGCCCGTACCGGCCGGGTCCTCGTCGGAGCGGCGCCCGCGCGCCGCCGCGCGGGCGCCGCCGCGGCCGGCGGCCCCCGCCCCGCGCGACGTCCGCCGGCAATTCTGGTCGAGCGATCCCTCGCCAAAGGTCACAGTCGTCATGTTCACCTCGATCTGGCTCGTCCCGGTACGTGGGTGCGCCGGGATCCCTGGAATGGTGGCGAAACCGCGTATCCCGCCGCAGCCGACTTGACCATGGGTTTGCGCCGGAAACCCGATCCTTCACCCGCCCTTTCCGGGCTGCGTGCCGAAAGGCCCCGGCCAGTAGAGGCCACGGCCGCCGCGCGGCCCTGACATGCGACGATCCGCATGTCCGGATTCCGGGACCGAAATCCCCGGGACCGGCAGGTGTGGCCGGTGGGACGGCGCGGGTAGTCACCCGCCGGAGGGAACGTGAGCTTCTGGGAGTACCTGCGCAGCCGCCGCGAGCTGCTGCTCTTCGAGGCGTGGCAGCACGCGAGCATGGTGTTCCAGTGCGTGCTGGTCGCGCTGGTCCTCGGCGTGCTGATCGGGCTGCTGGTCTACCGCAGCCCCCGGCTGTCGGCGCTGGCGACCGGGGCCTCCGGCGTGCTGTTCACCGTCCCCTCGCTGGCCCTGTTCGGCCTGCTGATCACCCCGATGGGGCTGGGCGTCGCGCCGAGCGTGACCGCGCTCGTGCTGTACTCGCTGCTGCCGATCGTGCGCAACACCGTCGTCGGCCTGGCCGGCGTCGACCGCACGCTGGTGGACGCCGCGCGCGGCATCGGCATGGGCCGCGGCCGCATCCTGCTGCGCGTGGAGCTGCCGCTGGCCTGGCCGGTCATCCTCACCGGCGCGCGCGTGGCGGCCCAGCTCGCGATGGGCATCGGCGCCATCGCCGCCTACGTGTCCGGACCGGGCCTCGGCGAGCAGATCTTCTCCGGGCTGGGCCGCCTCGGCGGTGTCAACTCGGTCAACATGACCCTGGCCGGCACGCTCGGCATCATCGTGCTGGCCCTGCTGTTCGACGCCTGCTTCCTGCTGCTCGGGCGGCTCACCACACCGAGGGGCCTACGTGTCTGACACCGCGACCGAGACCGCCGGCCCGGCCGCGCCGGGCGACTCCGCCGGCATCGAGCTGATCGGGGTGACCAAGCGGTTCCCCGGCCAGGACACCCCCGCGGTGGACGAGGTGACCCTGTCGATCCCGGGCGGCCGGATCGTGGTGCTGCTCGGCCCGTCGGGCAGCGGCAAGACCACCACCATGCGGCTGATCAACCGGCTGATCGAGCCCACCGCCGGGCGGATCACCGTGGCCGGGCGCGACGCCCTCGGCCTCGACCCCGGCGAGCTGCGGCGGCGCATCGGCTACGTCATCCAGGACGCCGGGCTGTTCCCGCACATGACCGTCGCCACCAACATCGGCCTGGTCCCGCAGATGCTGAAGTGGGGCAAGAAGCGCATCGCCGAGCGGGTGGACGAGCTGCTGGAGCTGGTGGACCTGCCCCCGGCGGCGTTCCGCGACCGCTACCCGCGCGAGCTGTCGGGCGGCCAGCAGCAGCGCGTCGGCGTCGCCCGCGCGCTGGCCGCCGATCCGCCGGTGATGCTGATGGACGAGCCGTTCGGCGCGCTGGACCCCATCACCCGCGAACATCTCCAGGACTCGCTGCTGCGGCTCCAGGAGGAGCTGGGCAAGACGATCGTGTTCGTCACCCACGACATCGACGAGGCCCTCAAGATCGGCGACCGGATCGCGATCCTGGACAAGGGCTCGCGCATCGCGCAGTACGGCACCCCGCAGGAGATCCTGCTCAACCCCGCCGACGACTACGTGGCGCGGTTCATCGGCGGCGGCCAGGCGATGCGCCTGCTGAAGTTCGCCCGCGTCGGCGACGTCGCCCTGCGGAGCGTGCCCGAGGCCGGGCCCGGCGACGACGCCGCCCACGTGCGCGAGCGCATCGAGCGCGCCGGCACCGTGTTCGCGATCGTGCTGGACGCCGAGCGCCGCCCCCTCCGCTGGATCACCCTGGACGACCTCGCCGGCGCGTCCGGCCCGATCGGCGGGCGAGGCGGCGGCACCGCACCGCCGATCCGCGCCCGCGACACCCTCCAGCAGGCCCTGGAGTCGCTCATCCAGATCGACCACGAACAGGTGCCGGTCATCGGCCCGCGCGGCGCCTACCAGGGCACCGTCACCCTCGGCACCCTCCAGCGGGCCCTGCGGGACATGCGGGCGCGTGCGACAGGCGAGGCGGACGGGGCGGCCGGGCGCCCGGCGGGGGAGGCGCCGTGACCGCGCCCCCGACGATCGCCGAGCAGTCGCGCGAGGCGCTGCACACCCCCACCGGCCGCTCCTGGCGCGCCCTGCTCCAGCCCCTGCTGATCGTCGCGGGCGGGATCGGCTGGATGGTCTACACGACCAACTCCGGTCTCGACAGCATCGAACGGCGCGTGCTGGCGCCGGGTTACGTGACGCGCAAGACCTGGGAGCACGTCGAGCTGACGGCGATGTCCACGCTGCTGGTCCTCGCGATCGCCCTCCCGCTGGGGGTGCTGCTGAGCCGCCGCTGGGCGCGCCCGGCCACCCCGCTGGTGCTGGCGGTCGCCAACATCGGCCAGTCGGCCCCGGCGATCGGCGTGGTCGTGCTGCTGGCGGTGCTGTGGGGCGTCGGCTTCTGGACGGCGGTGGTGGCGCTGGTCGCCTACGGCGTGCTGCCCGCCCTGCGCAACACCATGGTCGGCCTCCAGCAGGTCGACCCCACGCTCCGCGACGCGGGCCGGGGCATCGGCATGTCCGCGCTGACGGTGCTGCGCCGGGTGGAGCTGCCGCTGGCCGCGCCGGTGATCCTGGCGGGCATCCGCACCACGCTGGTGCTGATGGTCGGCACCGCCAGCATCGCCGCCTTCATCAGCGGCGGCGGGCTCGGCGAGCTGATCACCACCGGGGTGACCACCCAGCGCACCCCGGTGCTGCTCACCGGCTGCGTCCTGATCGCGCTGCTCGCCCTGCTGGTCGACTGGCTGGGCGGGGTGGCCGCCCGGCTGCTGGCCCCGAAGGGACTGTGATGCGACGCGCCGGCCCCCGACCCGCCAGGCCCCGACCCGTCCTCGCGGCCGCCTGCGCCGCGCTGCTGACCGCCGCGCTGGCCGGGTGCGGGCTGAAACCGGCCTCGGCGTTCGTCCCCGCCGTCGAGCCCGCCGGGATCCGGCCGATCCCCGGGCTGAAGGACGTCCGGCTCAAGGTCACCTCCAAGGAGTTCACCGAGCAGCTCATCCTCGGCAAGATCGCGGTGCTGGCGCTCACCGCCGCCGGCGCCCGCGCCGAGGACCGCACCAACGTGCAGGGCAGCGTGTCGGCCCGCCGCTCCCTCACCGTCGGCGACAACGACCTGATGTGGGAGTACACCGGCACCGCCTGGATCACCTACCTCGGCCAGAACGACCCGATCCCCGACGCGACCCGTCAGTTCGAGGCCGTGCGCGACATGGACCTGGCCAGGAACGGCATCGCCTGGCTGGCGCCGCCCGCCCCGCTCAACGACACCTACGCCATCGCCGTCACCCCCGCCAGCCAGGCCAGGTACGGGCTGAAGGACCTGGCGGACATGGCCAAGGTGCCCGTCCCCCAGCGCACCTTCTGCGTGGAGTCGGAGTTCTTCTCCCGCAACGACGGGATGCGCGGCATGTTCACGACCTACGGCCTGGAGTACGGCCGCTCGGTCCCGGCGGGCAACGTGCTGCAGATGTCCACCGGCGTCGTCTTCAGCGCCCTCGCCCAGGGCCGCTGCACGTTCGGCGAGGTCACCTCCACCGACGGGCGGCTGCCCGGCCTCGGCCTGAAGGTGCTGGAGGACGGCCGCAAGCACTTCCCGATCTACAACCCGGCCATCTCGGTGCGCGCGCCGGTGCTGCGCGCCCACCCCGAGCTGGCCGGGCTCTTCGCCAAGATCAGCCCCAGGCTGACCACGCAGGTGATGCTGGAGCTGAACAGCAGGGTGGACGTGGACGGCGACGACCCGGCCTTCGTCGCCCGCGACTGGCTGCGCCGGGAGGGCCTGGTGAAGTGAGCCGGGCGGCACGGGCCGCCCCCGGTCACGCTCGGTGATCGGCCTGTTGCGACAATACCGAGCGTGACCATCGTCGATCGTGCGCGGGCCCGGCTCGGCCGCCTCCCGTCCGCGGTCGCGCGGATCGCCCGGCGCCCCTACTGGGAGCGCCCGACGCCCGAATGGCTCGTGCGGCGCTGGCCCGACCTCAACGCCACGTGCGCGGCCGCGGTGTTCTTCTGGTTCTCGGTCACCCCGACGCTGGTCCCCCGGCCCTGGTACCTACAGGGCCTGGTCGGCGGCATCACCGCCGTGATCGGCTACGCGTTCGGCGCGGTCCTCAGCACCGCGGTGCGCGCCCTGGCCGTGCGGCTGCCCTCCGAGCGGCTGCGGGCGCGCTGCTGGCAGGCGTTCTTCCTGGTCGTCCCCGCGCTCACGCTGGTGCTGGTCGCCGCGAGCTCGGTCGCCCAGCAGCAACTGCGTGAGCTGCAGGGCCTGCCGCCCGCCCACGCCTGGAACCCGCCGGTGATCGTGCTGATGGCGGTCGTGCTGGGCGGCCTGCTGCTGGTGTCCGCCCGCGCGGTCCGGCTGGCCACCCGCACCCTGATCCGCGCCCTGGACCGGCGGCTTCCCCGGCCGGTCGCGGTGGCCTGCGGACTGCTGATCAGCGCGGCGCTGGTCACCGCGGGGCTGCACGACGTCGTCTACGAGCGCGGCGTCGTCGACATCGCCGAAGGCATCGCCGCCCAGGCCGACCACATCACCAAGCCCGGCATCGTCCGACCGGGCACGCCCCTGGTGTCGGGCAGCGCCGCGTCCCTGGTGTCCTGGCAGGACCTCGGCCGGGAGGGCCGCACCTACATCGGGTCGGTGCCGGACGCGCGCCGGATCGCGCGGGAGACCGGACGCCCCGCCGTCCAGCCCGTCCGCGTCTACGTGAGCCCAGGCGGGCCGGAGGCGTTCGCCGACGAGTCCCAGGACTTCGACGACGACGCGCGCCTCGCCGTCCGCGAGCTGGAGCGCACCCGCGCCTTCGACCGGAAGGTCCTGACGATCGCGGGCACCACCGGCAGCGGCTGGGTGGACGAGTCCCTGGTCAGGCCGCTGGAGTACATGTACGCCGGGGACACCGCGACGGTGTCGCTGCGCTACTCCTACCTCCCGAGCTGGCTGTCGTACCTGGTGGACAAGGACAAGGCGGTCCGGGCCTCGCGCGCGCTGGTCGACGCCGTCCGCACGCGGCTGGCGGCGCTGCCCGCCGACCGCCGCCCCAAGCTGCTGGTGACGGGCGAGAGCCTGGGCGCGTACGCGATCGAGAGCTCCTACGGCACCCTGCGCCGCCTGCTCGACCAGACCGACGGCGCCCTGCTGGCGGGCACCCCCGGCTTCAGCCCGATCTCCGGCGAGATCCGCAGGCGGCGCGACGCGGGCAGCCCGGTATGGCGGCCGCAGTACCAGCGGGGCCGGAACGTGCGCGTGGCCCAGTTCCCCGAGCGCGACCTCGCCCGGCCGCCGGACGAGTGGCGGCGCCCGCGCGTGGTGCAGCTGCTGAACGCCTCCGATCCCGTGGTGTGGTGGAGCTCCGACCTGGTGCTGCGCTCGCCCGAATGGCTCCGCCCGCCGCTCGGGCCCGACATCTCACCGCTGATGCGGTGGTTCCCGGTCGTCACGTTCTGGCAGGTGACCCTGGACATGGCGATGGCCTACGAGGTCCCGCCCCCGCACGGCCACCGCTACGGCAGCAACCCCGTCGAGGGCTGGGCGGCGGTGGCCGCGCCGGAGGGCTGGACCGGCCGGGACACCGCCCGCCTGAAGGCGGCCATGGACCGATGACCGCGCCCCGGCGGACATGATCGAGTTGCCGTTCCGGCAAAGAAGTTTGTCGGAAACCCCGGTCATCGGTGACCATCGTCGAGGAGCGGGTACGAAGGTTCCGCCAGGTGAGAGGGGAAAACGGTGACCGAGCACAACGGCTCCGACGCGGAGTACTGGGACGGGCGCTACTCCGAGAGCGACCGGATGTGGAGCGGCCGGCCCAACGACATGCTGGTGCGCGAGATCACCGGCGTGCGGCCCGGCACGGCCCTGGACATCGGCAGCGGCGAGGGGGCCGACTCGATCTGGCTGGCCGAGCAGGGCTGGCGGGTCACGGCCGTGGACATCTCCCAGGTCGCGCTGGACCGCGCGGCCGGGGCGGCGGCGGAGGCCGGCGTCGCCGACCGCGTCGACTGGCAGCGCCACGACCTCAGCGCCACCTTCCCCGAGGGCGCGTTCGACCTGGTGTCGGCGCAGTACCTGCACGCGCCGGGCGACATGCCGCGCGAGAAGATCCTGTGCAGGGCCGCCGACGCCGTCGCGCCCGGCGGCCTGCTGATGATCGTGGGCCACCTGACGGTCCCGGCCGGGCTGCAGCCGCAGGAGCAGAGCCACGGGCACGGGCACGGCCATGGCCACGAGGACGGCCACCAGGACGGCCATCACGGCATGGTGTTCCCCACCACCGCCGAGGTGCTGGAGTCGCTCGCCCTGCCCGAGGAGCGCTGGGAGGTCCTGCGCGACGAGGAGTTCGAGTGGACCAAGCCCGACCGCGACGGGAAGCCCGTCACCCGCACCGACAACCTCCTGCTGCTGCGCCGGACCGCGTGAGCGGGTCCGGTCCACGGAACGCCCCGTGGACCGGACCGGGCCGCCCTTCGACCGGACGTGCGGCAAGTACCCTGATCTGCGCTCCGGGCCAGTGAAGGGGAGACGAGCCTGGCATCCGACCAGGGGCGGCCCACCAGGCGCCGGGGCACGGCCCTGGAACAGGCGATCCTCCGGCGGCGGAAGAGCTGCGCGCGTCGGGCTACGCGGGGATGACCATGGACAAGGTCGCCCGCCGCGCAGGCACCAACAAGAACACGATCTACCGGCGCTGGCCCCACCGCGCGGCCCTGGGCGAAGCGTCCCCGGAGGCGGTGCACCCGCGCGTGGCGTCACTGCCGATGACGCTCCTGCGCGGCGAGTACGCCCTCAAAGGTCTGCCCGAAGTGCCGGACGCGGTCCTGATCGAGATCGTGGACGAGGTCCTCCTTCCCCTGGTGCGAGGCCGGGCGCCCCAGCCGTAGGGGAGGCGCTCCACTTCCCAACGGCTACTCGGGGGCGTCCTGCCCGCCGGTCCTGAGCCGGAGTTCGGCGGTGACGGCGCGTTCGCGTTGCGCGGCGGCCTCGGCGCGCGCGGCGTCGCGCTCCCGGGCCAGTTCCGCGTGGCGGGCCTGCTCGACGCGCAGGTCGAGCCGGACCTCGCCCAACTCCTCGCGCAGACGCTCGACGGCCGCACGCGACTCGGCGGCTTCGCCGCGGGACGCCTCGGCCTGCGCGCGCTCCTGCTGGGCGGCGCGCTGCGCTTCCTCGGAACGGACACGAGCGGCGTCCCGTTCGGAGACGGCCTCAGCGCGACCGGACTCTGCCTGAGCGGCACGCGCCTCGGCTTGCGCAGCCCGCTCGTCGGCCTGGACCGCCTGGGCCTCGGCCCGCGTCCGCGCTTCCTCGGCGGCCTGGGCCAGAGCCTCGGCGGTGGCGCGCTCGCGGTCGGCGAGCGCCGCGGCCTCACGCGCCTCGCGGGCGTCCTGCGCGGACGCGGCCGCAGCGGTGCGCGCCTCGTCGGCCTCCCTGCGCGCCGACCGGAGCTCGGCCCGGGCGCGCTCCATCTCCGCCCGCAGGTCCGCGACCTCGTCATGGGCCTCGCGCACCAGGCGATCGGCCTCCCCGCGAATGGCCTCGACGGCGCGTTCAGCCTCCTCCTCGGCCGCGCGCACGGAAGCCTCGGCTTCCGCGCGCGCCTGCACGGCGGATTCCACGGCCTCAGCACGTTCCCGCTCAGCGCGCCGGGCCTGCTCCTTGGCGCTCTTGACCTGTTCCTCCGCCTTCTCCGCCAGCCCCTCGGCACGCGAGGCACGGTCGGTGGCGGCCTCGCGCTCGGCCAAGGCGACGGCCACCTGCGCCTGGGCCTCCGCGCGGACGGCGCTGATCTGCGCCTCGACGCCGCGCGGTGAAAGCTCGGCGTCCAGCGCCTGGGCCAGGGGAGCGAGGGCGGCGGTCAGTCCCTGCTCCATGCGCTCGTACAGGTCTTCCGCCCGGGCCAGCGCTCCCTCCAGACCGGGCGTGCCGCGCCGCAGCTCCCGTTCCCGTTTGGCCCGCGCCTGGCAGTCGCTCGCCAGGCAGTACTCGCGAGGGCGGCCGCGCCCCGCCTTCTGGGGGACGGGCCGCCCGCAGTACCCACAGGGCCGCGTCAGGTCAGCGGAGGTCTCGCTCGCGTCCGCACCGGTCGTTGCGCTCATGGTGCCAGCATAGATTTTCTGGATTTCTATTTCCAGTATTTAAGAATCACTAGTTAGTCAGGCGTCCGATCGGCCCCCAGAAGGCTGACTTCCGCTAAGCTCACTTAGCGGAAGTCAGAATCGAGCCTGGGACGACCGGGCCGATCTACGGGCCGCACCCCTCGTCCGCAGGCTCTCCGGGCCCGTGCAGGCGGCCGGTCAGGAAGGCGAGGATCTCGTCCCTGGCCTTCACCGTGGGATGCCCGCCCTCATCGACGAGATGGGCGGTGACGACGCTGTGCGGTGTCTCGACCACGTCCCGGAAGAACGGGGGAGCGTCGGTGCCGGCGACGTCGCCCGGCAGGACGCGGCCGTCGAAGGCGTCGCCCAGAAGCGCCCGGTATGCGGCGAAGCGCCGGCCGGTGCACCAGCGGTCGTTGTCGAAGCGGTAGGCGAGGACGGTCAGGCCGTCGCGCACGACGCGGTCGCGGACGGCGCGCGCGTCCTCGTCGCTGAACTCCAGACCGGCGGGATCGTCCAGCGGCAGCGACGGATGGTTGACCACCGGGGCGATGACGGCGGGCTCCAGCGCCATGGTGAGGGCGAAGTTGCCGGTGAAGCACAGCCCGATCGTGCCGACCCCCGGCCCGCCGCACTCGGCGTGGGCCCGGCGCGCGAGCCCGCGCAGCCACACCGTGACGGGGCTGGTGCCGCCCCCGGCGAACGCGCGGAACTCGGCGCTGACGCACGCCCGGCGCACGATCTTCTCTCCGTCCTCGACCGTGGGGTAGGCGCCGTCGGTCCCGAAGAGCGAGGGGACGTAGACGGTGAAGCCCGCGTCGCGCACCCATCGCGCCAGGCGCAGCACGTCGGGACTGATACCGGGCATCTCCGGCATCAGCACGACGGCCGGGCCGGTGCCCGCGACGTACACCGTCTTCACCGTCCCGTCCACGTCCACCCGGCGGCGGGAGAAGTCCGTGATGGGGTCGTCAAGGCTGTCGTTGGCAGTGCTCATGCGGACAAGCGTGGCCTGGTGGAAGCGCGCGAGACGATAGGCCAGATCGCCATGAACGGGGGTAATCTCGCCAGCGGAGCGGCGGGAGGAGGCGAGGATGAGCGCACTGCGCGTCGGCGTGCTGGCCTATCCGGGCTGCTTCGCGTCCGAGGTGTTCGGCGTCCCCGACCTGCTGACGATGGCCGCGCACGTCGCCGGACCGGATCGCGCCGGATACGAGGTGTCGCTCGTCTCACCCCGCCGTCGTGTCACCGCGTCGGGCGGTACGGCGCTGGCCGTCTCCCCGCTGCGCGCGGTGGACGTCCTGATCGTGCCGGGGTTCGAGCTCGTGCCGGGCCTGGACGTGGACGCCAAGCTGGCGGCGCTCGTCCCCGAGGTCGCCGCGATCCGCGCGCACGCGGACGCGGGCGACGCCGTCGTCTCGATCTGCGTCGGCGCGTTCCTGCTCGCCGAGGCCGGGCTGCTCGACGGGCGGCGGGCCACCACGGCGTGGCTCCACGCGGACGAGCTGGCCCGCCGCCACCCGGCCGCCGACGTCCGGCCCGAGCAACTGGTGATCACCGACAGGGGTGTGACGACGACGGCCGCCTTCAGCGCCATGTACGACTTCGCGCTCGGACTGGTCCGCGAGCACAGCGGCGCCGGCGTGGCCCGGACGACCGCGCGCGTGGCGCTCCTCGACGACGCGCGGTCGTCCCAGAGCCCGTACGTCGACGCCCGGCTCCTGCCGCGCCCCGGCAGCGGGTTCTCGCGCGGGGTCATGCGGCGGCTCGACCAGAACCTCGCCGCCCGGTACGACCTC
Source organism: Spirillospora sp. CA-253888 (assembly GCA_050936435.1). GTDB lineage: Bacteria > Actinomycetota > Actinomycetes > Streptosporangiales > Streptosporangiaceae > Spirillospora. The sequence goes on along the minus strand of JBNJMT010000001.1, from coordinate 7,620,462 downwards.
GCCGCGCTGTCGCGGGCGTTCAACGTCAGCACCCGGACGCTGCTGCGGCGCTTCGCGGACGAGACCGGCCAGAGCCCGCTGGAGTACCTGCAAGCGTCGCGTGTCCGCCGCGCCCGCCACCTCCTGGAGACCACCGACCGGACCGTCGCCGCCATCTCCGCCGCGGTCGGCTACAAGGACCCGGGGACCTTCGCCGCCCTGTTCGCCAAGCACACCGGCCGCCGCCCGAGGGACTACCGCGCGTCCTTCCGACGCACCGCCGAATGACGGCGGCCGGCGCCGCACGCCCCGATGTCCGGATGTGACAGGAACTCGTCATTGCGGTCACCGAGGGTGCCGCCGAGAATAAGGGCATGTCCTTTTCGCGCCGTGTCGTCATCGCGGTCTTCCCCGACGTCGACCTCCTCGACGTCACCGGCCCCGCCGAGGTGTTCGCGCTGGCCAACCGGGAGACCGGGGGCCGGGCCGGGTATCAGGTGCGCCTGGCCGGGCCGCGGGCCGGCGCGGTCGTCACCTCGGCCGGGGTGCGGCTGCTGGCCGACCTGGCCTTCGACGAGGTCGGCGACCAGGTGGACACCCTGCTGGTGCCGGGCGCGGTCGACATGACCGACGAGGGGCCGGTGGCCCGGATCGACGCCGACGTCGTGGCGTGGGTGCGGCGGACCGCCCCGCACGCCCGCCGGGTGGCGTCGGTGTGCGTGGGCGCGCACGTGCTGGCGGCGGCGGGGCTGCTGGAGGGCATGACGGCCACCACCCACTGGTCCACCGCCGCCCAGCTGGCCGCCGACCACCCCGGCGTCACGGTGGACCCCGACCCGATCTTCGTGCGCGCCGACCGCGGCCGGCTGTGGACCGGGGCCGGGATCAGCGCCTGCCTGGACCTGGCGCTGGCGCTGGTGGCCGAGGACCTGGGCGAGCAGACCGCGCTGGCGGTGGCCCGGCAGCTGGTGATGTACCTCAAGCGGCAGGGCGGGCAGAGCCAGTTCTCGGTGCCGCTCAGCCACCCGACCACCGACCGCCGCGACATCGACGAGCTGCGGCTGTGGATCGCCGACAACCTCGACGCCGACCTGTCGGCCGAGGCGCTGGCCGCCCGGATGCGGCTGAGCGAGCGGCACTTCGCCCGGGTCTTCAAGCAGGAGGTGGGCACCAGCCCCGCCGCCTACGTCGAGGAGGCCCGGGTGGAGATGGCCCGGCGCCTGCTGGAGACCACCGACCGCCCGCTGGCGCGGGTCGCGGCCGCCTGCGGTCTCGGGTCGGCCGAAACCCTGCACCGAGCGTTCCGGCGGCAGTTGTCCACGACGCCGGCGGCCTACCGCCGCCGGTTCCGCACCCACACCGCCTGACCGCCCTGCCCGCCAGGGCGCTTTGATCCCCGCCCGTCCCACGGGCGTTTCCCCGGCGTGCCCGCGAACCACCGGGCTTCGCCATGCCTTGAATCAACGACGAAAGGTCTCCTCATGAACGCCAACGGTTCCTCCGCCACGCTGCGCCAGGTGATCGGGCTGGACAACGAGCCGCCCCGGCTGGGCGGGGCCGCCCTGATCATGATCGACTACCAGAACACCTACACCACCGGCGTCATGGCACTGGAGGGCGCCGAGGAGGCCCTGGCCGAGGGCGCCCGCCTGCTGGAGCGCGCCCGCGCCGCGGGGGCCCCGGTCGTCCACATCGTCAACGACGGCGGCGAGGGCACCCCCTACGACGTCAACGCGCCCATCGGCTCCATCCACGACCGGGTGGCCCCGGTGGAGGGCGAGCCCGTCGTGGTGAAGGGGTTCCCCAACGCCTTCCACGAGACCGACCTGGAGAAGACCCTCCACGACCTGGGCTTCGCCCCGGGCAGTGACAAGGACCTGGTGCTGGCGGGCTTCATGACGCACATGTGCGTCGCCTTCACGGCGCAGGGCGCCTTCAACCTGGGCTACCGCCCCACGGTCGTCGCCGACGCCAGCGCCACCCGTCCGCTGACGGCCCCGGACGGGAGCGTGCTGCCGGCCGCCGCCCTGCACGCCGCCGCGCTGACCACCGTCTCCGACCTGTTCGGCATCGTGGTCCCGAACGCCGGCGCCCTGGACGACTGAGGCGGGACGGCGGCCGAGTGCGCGGCCGGAGCCCGGCCGCGCACTCAGCCGGCGTTGGGGGGCTGCCGACGCGGGTGCCCACGGGCTGGACATCGTCGAGTACGACGTAGGACACCCGCGAACCGCTCCGCCTGAAGGGGGAGTACGCGCGCGACGAGGAGGGCCAGGCCGCCTGCCTGCGCGAACTGCTGGGGGTCTTCGACGACGCCAGCGCCTTCGCGTTCACCTTCGCGCTGCACGACCACCCGCACCGGCCCGACGGCGATCCCCAAGATGACCTGGACCTCGCCAGTTACGGCATCGTCAAGGTGTACGAGGACCGCCTCGGAACCGCCTACCCGGACATGCCGTGGGACCCCAAGGCCGCCTTCGCCGCCTTCGCCGACTACTACCGGGACCGCTGAAGGGCCAGGGGCGACGCTCAGCTCCTGCTCAGCACCTCGCGCAGCCGGGGCGCGAACGCTTCGGGGTCGTCGGCGAAGCCGGTGTGGTCGCCGGGGAACAGCACCGGCTCGACGCCCAGCCCGGCGGCGAGCGCCCTGGAGGTGCGGTCGCAGAGCTGCCCGGCCGACTCTTCGCCGATGCCCACCACGATGCGCGTCCCCGCCGCGCGCAGGGCGTCCAGATCGGGCTTCCAGCGGGTGGTGGCGCGCAGCTCGTGGGCGAACCAGCGGCGCTCGTCGGCGACCTCCCGGGGGTCGCGCTCGCCGCCGAACATCGTCTCCAGCACGCCCTCGGGCACGTCGATGCCGGCCAGCGCCATGAACCGCCCCCACGCGCCGACGACGTCGCCGCCCAGGTAGGCGGCGATCAGCTCGTCGGTCGCGGCGTGGATCCGGTCGCGGTCCTCCAGCAGCTCGTCCAGCGGAGGTTCGTGGGCGATGACGGTGGTGACCTGGTCGGGGCGGGTCTGCGCGAGGGCCAGTGCGGTGACGGCGCCGCCGCTGGAGCCCAGGACGGCGGCCGGGCCCGCGTCCAGGTGGGCGATCAGTCGCGACAGGTCGTCGGCGCGCAGTTGCGGGGTGGAGTCCTGCCCGGGGTCGTCGAGCGGGCTGCGGTTGATGCCGCGCGGGTCGGTGGTGAGGACGGTGTGGTCGGCGGCGAGCAGGTCGGCCAGCGGCGCGAAGGAACCGGCGTCCATCGGCGCGCCGACGAGCGCCACCAGCGGGCCCTGGCCGCGCACCTCGTAGTGCAGGGTCGCGCCGGGCACCCGGAGGGTCCGGGCGGAGGCGGTCGAGGGGGTGGTCATGGGTCCTCCCATCGGCGCCCGGGGCGCCGGCTCGTCGAGCTAACTTAACTGGACAGTACAGTACAGTTGCACTGTACTCAAGAGTTAAGTTGTGGGTAGGATGGGGACGTGGCCAAAGACGACGGAAGACCGTCCGCCCCCTCGGGCAAGCGCGCCGAACGCAGCCGGCAGGCCATCGTGGCCGCCGCCCGCGAGGCGTTCGTCCGCGACGGCTTCGACACCGGCATGGACACGATCGCCGCCGCGGCGGGGGTCTCCAAGGTGACCGTCTACAACCACTTCGGCGGCAAGGAGGAGCTGTTCACCGAGGTGGTCGGGCAGGCCATGGACGAGGCGCACGCGACGCTCGCCGAGGTCCGCGGCGGGCTCGCCGAGGCCGGGGACGTACGGGAGGCCCTGGTCCGCACCGCGCGCGTGATGGTGGAGGCGGCCACCGATCCCGCCAGGCTCGCGCTGCGCAACCTGGTCACCAGCGAGATGCGCCGCTTCCCCGAGCTCGGGGACGCCTACCAGCGGCGCGGCCCCGGCCGGTCGGCCGCCGCCCTCGGCGAGGTGCTGGCCGACCTGTGCGGCCGCGGTCTGCTGGACGTCCCCGACATCGACGTCGCGGTCCTGCAGTTCTTCGGCCTGACCGTCTACCCGCACCTGGTCGTCGGCTCGATCGGGACCGCGCTCGGCCCCGACCTCACCGACCGGCTCATCGCCGAGGGGGTGGAGATGTTCCTGCTCCGCTACGGGGCCGCGCGCTGAGTCAGCCGACCCGCCGCAGGGCCCGCTCGCGGCGCTCGGCCACGTTCGACCCCGACTCGCGGCGCGCCATCCGGCGCAGCACCGGCGGCGCGACGACCAGCCCGGCCACCGTCCAGGCGCCCAGCACCCCGGCCGTCTCCAGGTGCCGCCAGGACCGGCCGATCTCCACGGCGACGGCCGCGTCCGGCAGCAGCGCCGACCGCATCCCGAGCCCCAGCCAGTAGACCGGGAACGCCTGCGCGACCCCCTGCAGCCATCCCGGCAGCGACGTGATCGGGTAGAACACCCCGGAGATCGAGATCACCCCGAGGACCAGCAACTGCACCAGTCCCTGGCTTCGCGCGCCGGCGAACAGCGAGCCGAGCGCCGCCCCCACCGGCAGCGTCGCCGCCAGCCCCAGCACCAGCACCCATCCCAGCGTCAGCCAGGAGCCCGCCCCCTCCACCCGCATCCCCGCGATCAGCAGGGCGCCGGGCACCATCAGGATCGCCAGGTCGGCCAGCAGGCCGCCGCCGACCGACACGACCTTCCCGACCAGGTAGCCGCGCACGCCGTCGGGGGTGGCGCGGGCCCGCAGCAGGGTGCCGTCCTCGCGGTCGGCGGTGAGGTGCTGGCTCATGCCCAGCATGCCCATCGCCACGTTCATCCCCAGGATGCTCGGCAGCGCCAGCGTGCCCAGCGCCAGCCCGCTGTCGCCGAACTCCCGGTCCCGCAGGAACCACAGCGCGACCAGCATCAGCACCGGCCACAGCAGGTGGCCGGCCAGGTCGGCGCCGTTGGTGAACGACTGCCGGAACTCGATCGCCCCGCGGGACCAGCCCGCCCGCACCGCCGCCGTGCTCATCGGGCCCCCTCCTGCTCGCGCACCAGCGCCATGTAGATGTCCTCAAGGGAGGCCCGCCGGACCTCCAGCTCCTCGACGGCGGCGCCGTGCCGGGCGAACAGCTCCCGCACGAACGCGGTGGAGTCCCCGGCGGAGGCGGTGAACCGCTCGCCGCCGACGCTCCAGCGCACCTCGTCGGCGCCAGCCATCCGCCGCGCCAGCTCGGCCGCCGTCCCGTCGGCGACGACGCGCCCGCCCGACAGCACGAGGATCCGGTCGGCGAGCTTCTCGGCCTCGGCCAGGTCGTGCGTGGTCAGCAGCACCGTCATGCGGTGCTCGTCGACCAGCCGCCGCACCAGGCGGTGGAAGTCGAGCCGGGCCCGCGGGTCGAGGCCGGCGGTCGGCTCGTCCAGGAACAGCAGCTCGGGGCCGCCGACCAGGCCGACCGCCACGTCCAGCCCCCGCCGCTGCCCGCCCGACAGCGTCCGGATACGCTTGCCGGCGTGCTCGGTCAGGCCGACCGACCGGAGCAGCGCGTCAGCGTCCCAGGGCCGCCGGTGTTCCGGCGTCGCGTAGGGGGCGTAGTAGCGGCCCAGGTGGACGAGCAGTTCCCGCACGCGCCACTTGCCGTGGTCCCGCCACGACTGCAGGACGATCCCGATCCGGGCCCGCCACCGCTCGTCGCCGCGCGCCGGGTCGACCCCGAGCACCTCGGCCCGCCCCGCCGACCGGGCCCGGAACCCCTCCAGGATCTCGATCGTGGTCGTCTTGCCCGCGCCGTTGGGGCCGAGCAGGGCCACGATCTCACCGTGCCCCGCCCGGAAGGTCGCCCCGCGCAGCACGTCGGCGTCGCCGTAGCGCATCCGCAGCCCGTCGGCGTCGATCGCCGCGGGTCCTGTGCCGGTCACGCCCTCACCTCCGCATCATGTTGAAACAGCACGAAAGCTACGTTGCGTTTCTTGGCGATTCAACGAAAATGAAGTGATGAGGCCCTGATTCTCAGGGCTTTCCGGTGGATATTGCAATGATTCTGAAGGCGAATGCAATCGTCCCCGCAGGAGCGTTGCAACGTCCAACCGGTGAACGCACGCGGGGCCGGGCCGCCGGCCGGAGAAGGGGGACCGCCGATGCCGGGGGAGAGGCTGGGCCATGAGGACCGCCGCGCCATCGCCGAAGGGCTCACCGCGGGACGGGGGTACGCCGAGATCGCGCGGATGCTGGGCCGCCCCACCTCCACCGTCAGCCGGGAGGTGGCCCGCAACGGCGGCCCCGACGCCTACCGCCCCGACCACGCCCACCGGGCCGCGGCCTGGCGCGCCCGCCGCCCCAAGCCGTCCGCGCCGCCGCCCGGCGACGCCGGCGCGTCCGGCGAGGTGCGCGCCTTCGGCGAGCGGTTCGCCGAGCTGATGATCCGCACCGGGCTGCCGAGGACGGCGGCCCGCGTCCTCGCCTGCCTGATCACCGCGGACGCGGGCAGCCTGACCGTCGCCGACCTGACGGCGGAGCTGCGCGTCAGCCCCGCCTCGGTCTCCAAGGCGATCGCCTACCTGGAGGGCCTGGAGATCGTCCGCCGGGAGCGCGACCGCCGCCGCGAGCGGTACGTCATCGACGACGACGTGTGGGAGCGGGTGTGGGCCACCGACTCCCGCGGCCACGCGCTGTGGGCCGACACCGCGCGGCAGGGCGTCGCCCTGTTCGACCCGGCGACGCCCGCCGGGCGGCGGCTCGCCCGCATGTCGGAGTTCTTCGCCCGGCTGAGCGACTACATGGCCGCCGACCTCGCCGACCCCGCGACCGGCGACGCGCTGACGGTCGTGGCGGCGCTGGCCCACGCCTCCCGCCCCCTGACCGCGCGGCAGCTGGCCGAGGCGCTGGACCTGCCGCCCGAGCGGGTGGCCGCCGCCCTGGACTTCGCCGTCGAGCGGCACCCGGACATGATCGACCCGATCGCCCTGCACCGGCCCGGCCCCGATACCTACGCCGTCGGGGGATCGCCCGGCCGCCTCACCGCCGCGCAGCGCGCCGCGCTCGACGGCCTGCCGTAGCCGCCGCCTACAGCCAGCGCAGCGCCTCGTCGCGGAACGGCACCTCGGCCTCCAGCTGGCACAGGACCCCGATCCCCACGCCGATGGCGCGCTGGGCGTGCACCATGTCCGGCGGGAAGGCCAGGCTCAGCCCGACCGGCATCGACGCGGTGATCTGCTCCAGCGTCCGGCGCAGGTACGCGCCGTCGAAGCGGAACAGCTCCTCGCGGACCGGGGCGCCCGAGTGCTCGAAGAGCGCCATCAGCCGGTCGGGGTCCGCCCGCACGCCGGGCCGCAGGAACTCCAGCTCCCGCAGCACGCGCACCAGCTCGTCGCCGTCCTCGGCCAGGTGGATCCGCATCCACTTCTCCATCGGGCTCGCGGTGCCGGGCACGTGCCGGTACATCGCCCCGAAGTCCAGGACACCGAGGCGGCCGTCGTCGAAGAGCCGGAAGTTCCCCGGGTGCGGATCGCCGTGCATCGACCCCGTGCGCGGGATGCCGGCGAACATCATCCGGGTCAGCAGCAGGCCCGCGCGGTCGCGCCGCTCCCGGTCGCCGCCCGCGATGACCCGCGCCAGCGGCGTCCCCCCGATCCACTCCGACACCAGCACCCGGCCGCTCTGCCGCACCACCTCCGGCACGAGGAAGTCGGGGTCGTCGCGGAAGCCCGCGCGGAACGCCGTCTGCGCCTCGGCCTCGCGCGCGTAGTCGAGCTCCTCGGCGATCCGGTCCATGAGCTCGGCGGCGAGCGCCCGGCCGTCGAGCTCGGGCGCGATCACCTTGGTGAACCAGCGCATCGCCAGGACCACCGCGTCCCGGTCGCCCAGCAGGTCCGCGCGGGCGTCGGGGTACTGCACCTTGACCGCGACCGGGCGCCCGTCCCGCCACACGGCCCGGTGCACCTGCCCCAGGGAGGCCGCCGCCGTCGCCTCGGGGTCGAACGAGGCGAACAGCCCGCGCCAGTCCGGGCCGAGGTCCTCCTCCAGGACCCGGCGCACCCGCTGCGGGCCCTCGGGGCGCGCCGCGTCCTGGAGGCGCGCGAGCCGCTCGCGGTAGACGGCGGAGACCGGCGGCGGCAGCACCGCCTCGTACACCGACAGCACCTGGCCGAACTTCATCGCCCCGCCCTTGAGCCTGCCGAGCACCTCGAACAGCTGGTCGGCGGTGCGTTCGTGCAGTTCCAGAGCCGATTCGTCGGTCAGCCTGCCGAAGGCCCGCAAGCTGCCCGCGACCGCCGTCCGCCCGGCGATGCCCAGCGGGACGGACGACAGCCGCGCCATCCGGGTGAACGCGTGGAATCCCATGCCGCCAGCGTGGGCGGTGCGGCGGCCCCGCCGCATCGGCCGGGGGTCCTCGATCCGCCTATGACCGTGGTCGTGGCGGGATCCGACCACGGCCTGATGACGGGCCGCCGGGCCCCTTCTAGGATCCGGCTCATGCGAGCGATGAAGGCCGTTCTCACCGGATGCGCCCCGCCGGGGCCGCTGCACCGGTTCTTCGCCGCGATCGGCGCGGCCTGGGGGCTGCTGGCCTTCGCCCTCGCGCCCGAGCCGGCCGCCAGGGCGGTGCCGGTGCTGGCGTTCACCGCGTTGTGGGTGGCGCAGTCGGTGCGGGTGTGGGTGCCGCCGGCCCGCTGGACGCCCTTCCTCGCGCTCGCAATCCTGCTGCTGCCCCTGTTCACGCCGCCCGCCGAGAGCGGCCCCGCCGCGTTCCGGCCCTTCCCCTACGCGGAGGGCAGCTACGCCGACGGGGCGCTGGCCGTGGCGACCGCGCCGGTGTGGTTCTCCCTGGCGCTCCTCGGCCGGGGACGCGACCTGGCCTGGTGCGTGCCGGTGGCGCTCGCGCTCGCCCCCGCGCGGCACCTGCTGCTCGGCGGTCTCCCGCTGTGGCCGACGTGGCTGGTGTGGGGCGTCGGGTTCCTGCTGTTCGGGGCGGCGTTCCGGCTCCACGCGCTGCTGTACGAGGCCCGCCTGCGGCTCGACCGCGAGGCCGTCGCCGAGGAGCGCCGCAAGATCGCCCGCGAGGTCCACGACCTGGTCGGGCACGGCCTCGGCGCGGCGCTGCTGAACATCGGCGCGGCCCGACTCGCCATCGGCCGCGGCGACACCGCGGCCGCCACCGCCGCGCTGGAGGAGGCCGAGCGCGCCGGGCGCCGCAGCGCCCGCGACGTCCACCGGGGCCTCGTCCTGCTGCGCGAGCCGGGGCAGGCGGACGGCGCGGGCATCGTTCCGGCGCCGCCGACCGCCGAGGACACCCGCGCGCTGGTCGCGGGGCTGCGCGCCGGCGGCCTGGAGGTCGAGCTGACCACGCGCGGGGACCTCGCGGCCGTCGATCCGGCGATCGGGCTGACCATCTTCCGGGTCGTGCAGGAGGCGCTGTCCAACACCGCGCGGCACGCGCCCGGCGCGGCCGCCGCGGTGACGGTGGAGGTGGACGGGCGGCGCGCCGAGATCACCGTCGCCGACCCCGGACCCGCCGGCCCGGACGAACCGGCGCCGGGCGGCGGCCTCGGCCTGGTCGGCATGCGCGAACGCGTCACCGCGCTCGGCGGGACGCTGCGCGCGGGGCCAGCCGGGTCCGGATGGCGCGTCCGGGCGACGATCCCGCTGGGCAGGGCCGCCCTGTGACCCGGCTGCTGCTCGTGGACGACCAGCAGCTCGTCCGCGCCGGGCTCGCCCGCATCTTCGACGGCGAGCCCGACCTGGAGGTCGTCGGGGAGTGCGCCGACGGCGACGAGGTGGAGGGCGCGGTCGCGCGCCACCGCCCCGACGTCGTGCTGATGGACGTGCGGATGCGGCGCGTGGACGGCGCCGAGGCGACGCGGCGGCTGCGCGCCCGGCCGGGGGCGCCGCCCGTCCTCGTGCTCACGATGTTCGACGACCGGGAGGTCGTCGCCGCGGCGCTCGGCGCGGGCGCGGCCGGCTTCGTGCTGAAGGACGCCCCGGGCGAGGAGATCATCCAGGCGACGCGGTCGGTCGCGGCGGGCGACGGCTGGCTGGATCCGGCCGTCGCGCCGCAGGTCATCGCCGCCTACCGGACCGCCCTGCGGCCGGGGGACGCCGCGGGCGCGCGGGTCGCCGGGCTGTCGGCGCGCGAGCGCGAGGTGCTGGCGCTGATCGGCGGCGGGGCCACCAACCCCGAGATCGCGGCCCGGCTGAACATCGCCGAGGGCACCGTGAAGACCCATGTCGGCAGCATCTTCGCCAAGCTCGGCCTGCGCGACCGCGCCGCCGCCGTGATCTTCGCCCTCCGGCACGGCCTCGCCTAGACCACCGCGCCCGCGATGGCCGAGTTCACCACCTTGAGCACGGCCCCGGGCTCCGGCAGGCCGTCCTCGCGCCCGGCGGACATCAGGTGCGCCGACCCGACCAGCGTGAGCGCGAGCGTGTCCACGTCGGCGTCCGCCGCGATCCGGCCGAGGTCGCGTTCGGCGGCCAGGTAGGAGGCGACCATGACCATGGCCTCGGTCGCCAGCGGGACGCCGGGCGGCCTGGTCCGGCGCAGCCGGACGCGCAGCTCGTCCCGGAAGGTGATGAGGCTGACGATCGCGACGGCGACCGAGCCGAACAGCGCGGTCAGCGCGTCGGCGAGGTTGCCGGCGACGGTGCCGGTCCCGGCCGAGGCGCGCAGCTCGGCGGTCTGCGCCTCGACGCGGGCGATGCGGTCCAGCACCAGCTCGACCAGGAAGTCGTCGAAGTCGGCGAAGTGCCGGTGCAGGACCCCCTTGGCGCAGTCCGCCTCGGCGGTGACCGCGCGGCTGGTCAGCGCGTTCGGCCCGTCCCTCAGCAGGATGCGCTCGGCCGCGTCGAACAGCTGCCTGCGCGCGTCGCGCATGGCCACCCCGGTCGGCACCGACGTGCTCCCCTCCATCGTCTCCCCTTGCCCGAGTGGGCAAGCGCCCACTAGCGTGGGCACATGCCCACTCTACCGTCGCAGGGCCCCTCTTCAGGAGCGGCCGAACCACACGAGCACCGGGACATGGCCGAGTCGTTCGGCGCCGATCCGGCACGCTACGACCGCGCCCGGCCCCGCTACCCCGACGCCCTGATCGAACGGATCGCCGCCGCCGCGCCCGGGCCCGACGTCCTCGACGTCGGCTCCGGGACCGGCATCTCCGCACGCCAGCTCCAGGCCGCCGGATGCCGCGTGCTCGGCGTCGAGCCCGACGCGCGCATGGCCGCCTTCGCCCGCCGGACCGGCGTCGAGTCGGAGCAGGCGACGTTCGAGGACTGGGCCCCCGCCGGACGCCGGTTCGACGCGGTCGTCGCCGGGCAGGCGTGGCACTGGGTCGATCCGGTCGCGGGCGCGCGCAAGGCGGCGCGGGTGCTGCGGCCCGGCGGGCTGCTGGCGCCGTTCTGGAACATCTTCCAACTGCCGCCCGACCTCGGCGAGGCGTTCTCCGACGTCTACCGGCGCGTGCTGCCCGAGATCCCCCTCTACAGCCAGATGAAGCCCGGCCCGGACGCCTACGCGCCGCTGCACGCCAAGGTGATCGACGGGATCCGCGACGCGGGCGGATTCGGCGAGCCCGAGCAGTGGCACTTCGCATGGGACCGGTCCTACACGCGTGACGAGTGGCTGGACGGAGTGCCGACCTCGGGCGGCCACGGCAAGTTCCCACCGGACAAGCTGCGGGAGCTGATGGCGGGCATCGGCGAGGCCATCGACGCCGCGGGAGGCGGCTTCACCGTGCGCTATTCGGCGATGGTGGTCGCCGCGACGCGCACCGGCGACGCCTGACCCGGCCGCCGCGCGGGCGGTGGGAGACTGGGAGCCGACGCACCAGCCCCCGCGGGGGCCGGGCCCGCGCGCCGCGGCGCCCGCCCGGCCCCGCCGCCACGCAGGTCAGGAGCCCGCCGTTGAGCGAACAGCACCACGAACTCGTGCCCGCCGAACCCGCCGTCGCGGTCGGCGGCGAGCCGCCCGCGCCCGCGGTCTACAACGAGATCGACTTCACGATCGCCGCCGACACCGCGCGCAGGCTCCTGGAGGCGCGGCCCGAGAACACCCGGCGCGCCTACGACCGCGCCTGGGGCCAGTTCACCCGCTGGTGCGCCGACGCCGGCCGCGTCTCGCTCCCCGCCACGCCGCAGTCCCTGGCCGACTACGTCGCACGGCTGATCGACATGGAGCTGGCCCCCGCGACCATCGACCAGGCGCTCGGCGCCATCCGCACCCGGCACGCCGAGAACGGGCACCCCGGCACCCCCGACACCCGGGCCGCGATCCTGCTGCTGCGCGCCTACCGCCGCGAATGGGCCGACCGGGGCAACCGCGTCCGCAAGGCCACGCCCCTGCTGCCCGACGCCCTGCGCGCCATGGTCGAGACCTGCGGGTCCGGCGCCCCGGCCGACCTGCGCGACCGGGCGCTGCTGCTGCTCGGGTTCAACCTGATGGCGCGCCGCTCGGAGCTGTCGGGGCTCGACCTGGCGGACCTGCGCGTGGAGAAGGAGGGGCTGGTCGCGTTCATCCGCCGCTCCAAGACCGACCAGGCCGCCGAGGGGGCGCGGCGCAACGTCCCCTACGGGCGGCACGCCGGCACCTGCGCGGTCCGCGCCACCCTCGCCTGGACCGAGGCGCTGAAGGAACGCGGGCTGGAGAGCGGGCCGCTGTTCCGGCCGGTCGACCGCCACGGCCGCGTCGGAGGCGAACCGGGGACGGCCGGCTCGGCGACCGTGCGCCTGACGGGCCGGTCGGTCGGCGACATCGTCAGGCGCAGGGCCGCCCTCGCCGGGCTGCCGCAGGGCTACAGCGGGCACTCGCTGCGCAGCGGCGCCGCCACGAGCGCCTACGCGGCGGGCGTCCCGGTCTCCGTCATCGCCGCGCACGGCCGGTGGGCCGAGAAGTCACCGGTCGTCCTGGACTACATCCGCGCGGTGGACCAGTGGCGTGACAACCCCATGCGCGGCGTCGGCCTGTGACCGGACGCGCCGCCGGCCGGGCCCGCCGTCACTCCTCGGTGATCTCGCGGACCTCGCAGGCGAAGTTCCAGTTCTTCGGGTGGGCCGACAGGAAGCCCCGGACCCACTTCAGCGCCTCGGCCTTGTCGGCGGCCCGCAGGATGGCGTACCCCGCCACGACCTCCTTGGTCTCGGTGAACGGCCCGTCGGTGTAGCCGATCTCGCCGTCCTCCCAGGTGACCCGGGTGCCCTCGGCGGTCGGCGCGAGACCGGCGGTCTCCACCATGACCCCAGCCTCGGTGATCTCCTTGAACAGCGCGCCGATGCGTGCGTCGAACTCCGGGTCGGCGTCGGGCATCGGGACGTTCTCGTCCATGCGGATCATCGTCAGGTAGCGCGGCATGAGATCTCCTCTTCCAGTGCGCGGGGGCGGTCCCCGGCCTCACCCCTGCGTCGATCGGGACCGGGCCGGATCGACATGGCGCCCCGGATTTCTTGAAGAATTTTCTCGCGCCCGGCGGTCATCCGGCGTCGGCGGCGTCCCGGTAGCGGTCGGCCAGGCTCCGCAGCAGGTCGCGCAGCTCGGGCGGGTCGAGGGCGGTGAAGGCGACGTCCAGCCTGGTCAGGTACGCCACCAGGTCGCGCAGGGAGTCCGAGCCGGTCTCCAGGACGCAGCTGCGGCCGTCCTCGTCGTGCACCAGCCCGGCCTCCGGGGGCAGCCGCTCGGTGATCTCCTCGACGGGCGCGTGCAGCCGGATGCGCGCCCGGTGCCGCCAGGCGCGCGAGCCGGTGCCGCTCAGGACGTGCGCGACGGCGCCGCCGTCGGGGGGCGTGCGCGGGGTGAAGCGCGGCCCGTTGGGCGTGCGGGGGCTGATCCGGTCGGCGCGGAAGGTCCGCCAGTCGTCGCGGGCGACGTCCCAGGCCAGCAGGTACCAGCGCCGCCCGGTGTAGACCAGGCGGTGCGGCTCGACCTCGCGCACGCTGCCGGCCCCGTCGCGGCCCCGGTAGTCGAACCGCAGCCGCTCGTGATCGCGGACGGCGGCCGACACCGCCGTCAGCGTCGCGACGTCCACGGTGGGGCCCGGCACCGACACCGACAGCGTGGCGGCGCGCACGGCCTCGATCCGGTGCCGCAGCCGCGACGGCAGCAGGTGCTGGAGCTTGGCGAGCGCGCGCAGCGAGGTCTCCTCGATGCCGGTGACCGTGCCGCTGGCGGCCGCGTGCAGGCCGACCGCCACCGCGACGGCCTCCTCGTCGTCCAGGATCAGCGGCGGCAGCGCCGCGCCCGCGCCGAGCCGGTAGCCGCCGGCCGGGCCGCTGGTGGAGTCGATCCGGTAGCCGAGCAGGCGCAGCCGCTCGATGTCGTTGCGGACGGTCCGGGAGGTCACCTCCAGCCGTTCGGCCAGCTCGGGGCCGGGCCACTCGGGCCGCGCCTGCAACAGGGACAACAACCGGAGCAGCCTTACCGAGGTCTCCAACATTGGCCTAAGTCTGCCAGCATTGCGGAATCGGAGCTTCCTCAATGCCTCCTACTGTTCTTCTCATGGGCACCGCGGAAGGCGGTCGCCCGACCACACCAGGAGGCGCCATGCTGCGCGGGCTCACCACCGTCACCTTCTACGCCGACGACCTCCCCGCCGCGCGGGACTGGTACAGCGAGCTGCTCGGCATCGAGGCGTACTTCGAGCGCTCCGGGCCCGACGGGCGGCCGGGCTACGTCGAGTTCCGCGTCGGCGACTACCTGCACGAGCTCGGCATCCTGCACTCCCGCTTCGCGCCCGCCGACCGCGGCGGCGCGCCGGGCGGGGCCATCGTCCACTGGCACGTGGACGACCTGAACGCCGTCCTGGAGCGGCTGCTGGCGCTCGGCGCCAAGGAGCACACCCCGCCCACCGAGCACGGCCCCGGCTACGTCACCGCCTCGGTGGTCGACCCCTTCGGCAACATCCTCGGGATCATGTACAACGTGCACTACCTGGACACCCTCGCCTCGATGAAGCCGGCCTGACCGATGGCCGCGCCCGACCCGAGCGAGATCCTGGAGTTCGCCGACGCCGCCGCGTGGGAGCGGTGGCTGGCCGCCAACCACGACCGGTGCGGCGAGGCGTGGCTGAAGCAGGCCAAGAAGAACGCCGCCGTGCCCGCGGTGACGCGCGCCGAGTCGCTGGAGGTCGCCCTGTGCTACGGGTGGATCGACAGCCACACCCGCTCCCTCGACGCGGGGCACTTCCTCCAGCGCTACTCGCCGCGCCGTCCCAAGAGCAGCTGGTCGAAGGTGAACGTGGACCTGGTCGAGGAGCTGACCGCCGCGGGCCGGATGCGTCCGCCCGGCCTCGCGGCGGTCGAGGCGGCCAAGGCCGACGGGCGGTGGGAGGCCGCCTACGCCGGGCAGAAGGACGCCACCACGCCGCCCGACCTGGAGGCGGCCCTGGACGCCAGCCCCGGCGCGAGGAAGGCGTTCGACGGGCTCGGCCGCTCCGACCGGTACACGATCCTCCTGGCGCTGATGAAGGCGCGCTCGCCCGAGGCCCGCTCGGCCAGGCTGCGGCGCGCGGTCACCGAGCTGGAGGCGGGCGGGAAGCCGCGCTGACCCGCCCGTCCCGCCGCCGGCCGTCCCTCGGAGGGCGGCTCAGAGGGTGACCGGCAGCGCCGTCAGCCGCCAGGTGCCCGGGTCGGGCGCGCGCAGGCCGGCGAGCGGCGCGGCCGACAGCAGGCCGGGGAACCGGTCCAGCAGCATGGTCAGCGCGACGCCGGTCTGCACGCGGGCGAGGGAGGCGCCCAGGCAGAAGTGCGCGCCGTGGGCGAAGCCCAGGTGCCCGGCCGCGCCGTCCGCCCGGCGCACGTCGAAGGTGTCGGGGTCGGTGAACGCGCGCGGGTCGCGGTTCGCGGCCGCGACCGACGCGGTGACGGCCTCGCCCTTGCGCACCGTCGTCCCGAACAGCTCCACGTCACCGTGCCCGAAGCGGGGGACCGACAGCAGCGTCGGCCCGCACCAGCGCGTCAGCTCCTCCACCGCGCCCGGCATCAGACCGGGGTCGGCGCGCAGCGCGGCGAACTGGTCGGGGCGGGCGAGCAGTTCGGCGACGGCGTTGGCGATGAGGTTGGTCGGCGTCTGCCCGGCCAGCACCAGGTGCCACACCAGCGTGACCATCTCGGTGTCGGTGAGGCGGTCGCCGTCCTCGGCCTGGGCGCGGATCAGGTCCGACAGCAGGTCGTCGCGGGGTTCGGCGCGGCGGCGCGCGACCGCGGCCCTGGCGCCCGCCATGATGCCGGGGATCGCCTCGGCGAAGCGCGGGCCCGCCACCGACGCGACGGTCGCGCCGTACTCGCGCCAGCGGGGGCGGTCCTCCTCGGGGATGCCGACCAGCTCGCAGATCACGTCCATCGGCAGCGGGCGCGCGAAGTGCTCCAGCAGGTCCACCACGCCGTCCCCGGCGCGGGCCGCCCGGTCGGAGACGTCGTCGAGCAGCGCCTCCACCAGCGGCTCGATCCGGGGCCGGAACTCCGCGGCCCGGCGCGCGCTGAACGCCGGCGACACCAGCCGCCGCTGCCGCAGGTGCTCGGACGCGGGCAGCTCGGTCATGGTCCGCATGTAGGGGCGGCAGTCGTCGGGGACCGCGGGCGGGACGAAGCTGGCCGCGTTGGTCCCGAAGCGCGGATCGCCGAGCAGCGCCCGCGCGTCGCGGTGGCGGGTGAGCGCCCACATCGGGGCCATGCCGGGGACCAGCAGCCGGACCAGCGGCGAGCGCTCGCGGGCCCGCCCGTAGGCGGTGAACGGGTCGCCGATCACCGCGGGGTCGGTGAGGTCGAGCTCGGGGACGGGGATGGGCACGGCTCCTCCAGATTCCGGATGTTCAGATCACATGTTCTCGTCATCTGGATGGTGAAGGTATCGCGGCCGGATGGGCGCGGCAACCGCTTCCGTCGCGTACGGGAGGTCAGGAGCCCTGCGACGTCACCCGGGCTGCGCCGAACCCCCTGGTCCAGGTGGCCTTCGCGGTCCAACGGCGTCATAGTGGCGTCATGGATCTCGCACCGTATGTCGATCATCTGCGCCGGGAGCTGGCGGTGGCCGCGGCGGCCGGCGGCCCAGAGGCCCGCGAACTCGCCGAGCGGCTGACCGCCCCGCTGGAGTCGGCCGCCCGGCTGGTGCTGCTGGAGGCCCTGTCGGCGGCCGCCGACGAGGTGACCCGGGATCTGGCCCCCGGATCGGTCGAGGTCCGGCTGCGCGGACGCGACCCGGTCTTCGCCGTCGCCGCGCCGCCCGCCCCCGCCACCCCCTCCGCCCCGCCGGAGGCCGGGCCACCGCCCGCGACCGCGCAGCCCGCGCGCCCGGCGGCCCCCGAACCCGAGGACGGCGGCACCGCGCGGATCTCGCTGCGCGTCCCCGAGAACCTCAAGCCGCGCATCGAGGAGGCCGCGAGCGGCGCCGGCCTGTCGGTCAACGCCTGGCTGGTGCGCGCGGTCACCGCCGCCCTGGAGCCGGGCCGCGGCGGCCCGCAGGACTCGCCCCCGCCGCGCGGGGGCGACGGCCCGCGCTCGGCCCGCCACTACACCGGATGGGTGCGCTGACATGCCGGTCTTCGAGACGCCCGAGCCGCCGCTGGTCGTCATCGAGGCGTCCGGACGCGTGCAGCTCACCGCCTCCGAGCGCGCCGACACCGTCGTGCACGTACGGCCCGCCGACCCCGACGACGAGGCGGGCGTCGAGACCGCCATGAAGACGGTGGTCGAGCACGGCGCCGGGCGGGTGCTGGTCAGAACGCCGACCACCCGGTCCCGGTCGCTGCTGGACTCGCTGTTCGGCCACCGCGGCACCGTCGACATCACCCTGGAGGTGCCGTCCGGCTCGGACCTGGAGGCCCGGCGCGTCACCGACGTGCGCACCAGGGGAAGGCTCGGCCGCGTCCGCCTGTCGGCGGCCGGGGAGGTCTGGCTCGACCGGACCGGCGCGCTGAGCCTGCGCACCGCCGACGGCGACATCGCCGTCACCGGCATCGAAGGCGACGCCGAGGTCGTCACCGCCAACGGGCGCATCCGCATCGACGCCGTCGAGGGCGCCGCGACGGTCAAGACCTCCAACGGACAGATCACCCTGGGCGAGGTGGGCGGCGACCTGGTGCTGAACACCGCCTCCGGCGACATCACCATCGCCCGCGCCCTGGCGGGCGTGAAGGCCCGCACCGCCTACGGGAGCATCAAGGTCGGCGAGGTCGTGCGCGGCAGCGTCGCGCTCGACACCGCCTACGGCGACCTGGAGATCGGCATCGGCAGGGGCACCGCCGCGTGGCTGGACATCAGCACCCACCACGGCCGCGTGCACAGCGACCTGGACGCGGCCGGCGGCCCCGGCTCCGCCGACGAGACCGTCGAGGTGCGCGCCCGCACCGGCACCGGCGACATCAGGCTGACCCGGGCATGACCGGTCTGCTCGCCGTTCCCGCCGCCCCGCTCGTGGTCGCCGCGGGCCAGGCCGCCTGCGCCCCGCTGGACGTGGCGGCCAACGCCGCCACCGCCGCCGACCTGGTCCGCCGCGCCGCCGGGCGCGGCGCGGACCTGGTGGCCCTGCCGGAGCTGTTCCTCACCGGGTACGAGATGGCGGCGATCACCGCCGACCCGGCGCGGCACGCGGTGACCGGCGCCGACCCCAGGCTGGACGCCCTGGTCTCGGCCTGCGCCGACACCCGCACGGCCGTGGTCGTGGGCGCGCCCCTCCACGATCCGGGGACGGGCGGGACGCACATCGGCGTGCTGGTGCTCGGGCGCGACGGACGCCCCGCCGCCCGGTACGCCAAGCAGCACGTGGACTCCGACGAGCGGGCCGCGGGCTTCACGGCCGGGCCGCGCGGATGCACGCTCGTCCTGGACGGGTGGCGGCTGGGGCTCGCCATCTGCTGGGACGCGAGTTTCCCCGAGCACGCCCGCGCCGCCGCGCTCGACGGCTGCCACGCCTACCTGGTCAGCGCGCTGTTCCCGCGCGGCCGGGGAGAGCGCAGGCGCGCCGTCATCGGCCCGGCGCGCGCCCTGGACAACGCCCTGTACGTGGCCGCCGCCAACCACAACGGGCCCAGCGGCCCGCTGCACGGCTGCGGCGGCAGCGCCGTGTGGGGACCGGACGGCGGCCTGCTGGCCGACGCGGGCGACACCGATCCGGGGCTGGCCGTCGCACGGCTGGAACCGGAGGCTCTGGTGGAAGCGCGCGGCGGGAACCTGCCGATGGCGGACCCCTCGTTCACCGCTCCGGCCCGGCCGCGAGACGAGACGGCCGTGCACTGAGGGCGACCTAGGATCGCGCCATGGCATCAGTGGACGAAGCGGCACGGGCTGCAATGGAACGGGCGGATCTGGACCGGCTCGCGGCCGTCCTCGACCCCCGGACCGCCGGCCCCGACGTCCTGACCGATCTCCTCCTGCACCGGGACGGGCGGCTGCGGCGGCTGGGCCTGGTCTGCCTGGCCGACCGGATCGCCGCCGGCCTCGACGACGGGCCCGAGGCACGGGCCGGATACGCCGAGGCGTTGCCGGGCGCTTTGGAGGAGTCGCCGGAGGCGGCCCTTGCGCAGGCGCGCCTGCACCGCTCCTTGCGCGTCAAGGCGATGCCCGACTGGCGGGCGGCGGATCTGCCGCCGCGGGCCCGCATCGCCTGGCTGGGCACCGAGATCTGCGCGCGTCCGGAGAGCGTGCGGGACGAGCCCCTGGGCGACCTGCTCTACCGGGCCGTTCAGGACATCGACGACCCGGAGGAGCCGGAACGGCTCGTTCGGGAACTGGCGGCACGGGACGACGCGGTGCTGCGCGCCGAAGCGGTGCGGCTGGTCCGCCAAGCCCTGCACGCCGGGCGCGTCGCCCCCGGCCGGGCACGCGAACTCCTGGTCGGTCTCGCCGAGGACGCCGGTGCCCTGCGTGAACTCGCCGAGCCCTGGGCCGCGCTCGACCCCTTGCCGCACGAGACGGTGCGCGGCTTCCTCGCCACCGGTCCGGCCGACGCGGCGATCGAGGCGGCCGCACGGCACGGGCACCAGGACCTGCTGGGGGAGACCGCCGCCGATCGGGACCTGCCGCCCCGGACGCGGCGGCGCGCGCTGGAGGCGCTCGGCGGCCTGGCCGTGCGCGAGGACGTGCCCCGGATCGTGGCCTTGGCCGCCATGGATCCGCTGCTGCTGGCCGGTCCCGCCGTCGCGTGCCTGCTGGGGATGCACCGGCGCGGCCACTTCCCGGCGGCGGGCGACGTTCCCGCCATCGTGGGCCTGGCCCTGGCCGACCACGAGGTGCCGGCCGACGACGTGGCCACGCTCCTGTTCACCTGCCGGCACGCACTGCTGCACGAGCTGACCGCCGGGTCCGCGACCGGCGCGGACCTGCCCCGGCGGCTGGAACTGCTGGTGGCGCTGGCCGCGCAGGGGACCGGTGACCTGCCGGTCGGCGCCGCCGTCACCGGCCTGCTGGCGGACGCGGCCGATCCGGTCCCGGCGCTGCGGGCGCTCCGCCGACTGCGCCACCTGCCCGCCGAGGAGGCGGTCATCGCGGCGCTGCCCCGCTCGCCCGCAGCCGCGCTGGACGCCCTGGAAGCGGTGGGCGGCGCTCGCACGGCGGCCGTGCTGCACGACGCGCTGGGGCTGGACGGTCCCGGCGAAATCGCCCCCCACCTGCGCCCGGTCCGCCACAAGGCCCTGGCCCTGCTGTGGCACCTCACCGAGGACGACGCCGGGCGGCGGGCGATCCTGGACCGCCTCGACCCGCACGACCTGCCCGAACGCATCGCCGCCGACCTCGGCGGACCCGACCGCCGCGAACTGGCGCTGCTGCGCGCCGGGCTCGACCCCGACGACCCGATGAAGGCGCTGTGCAGGCTGGCGCGCAACGGCGACGCCGCGACGGTGCCGGTGCTGGCCGACCTGCTGCTGCGCGTGGTCTCCGACCTCGCGGCGTCCTGGGCGACGGACGCGCCGGACGGCCCCGGGGCCGAACCCGAGGTGCCGCGCGAGGCCGTGGCGGCGCTCCAGGACCTGGGCCGCCGCCTCCACGAGCGCGCCAAGATCCGTCCCCGCTGCCTGCTGGACGTCGAACACGCCGCGGAAGCGGGCTCCGCGCTGGTCACCGACATGGCCCTCGACCTGCTGGAACGACCGGACCTCACCCCGGCCGAGCAGATGATCCTGCTCGGGCTGCCGCTCCGGACCCCGCACGTCCCGATCCGCGCCCGCCTGCACCCGCTGCTGCGCCACCGCGACCGGCACGTCCGCAAGCGGGTGATCGCGGTACTGGCCGAGGAGACCAACGCGCGGGTGCTGTCGGCGAGCCTGGTCCCGCTGACGGCGGCGCCCGACGTCCAGACCGTCCGCCAAGCGCTGCTGGCCCTCGCGCGCGCCCGCGCGGTGTGGGCGGCCGAGGCGATCGCGGCCTGCCTCGACCACCCCAACATGAACGTCAAGAAGACCGCCGCCGCCGCGCTGGCGGACGCGGGCGCGCCGGCCGCCGTGCCGAAGCTGCTGGCCTGGCTCGGGTCCCACGACAACCCGGGCCTGCGCGCCGAGATCGTCGGCGCGCTGCGCGCGATCCTGGGCGAGGCGTTCGCCGCCACGGTCACCGCCGCCGCGGACCGGACCACCGACCAGAGGACGCGCGACGGCCTGCTGTCGGCACTGCGCGCCCCGGCCGGGTGGGCGCCGGCGTCCGACCGCGACGTCGAGACCCTGGTCGAACGGGGCTGGGACGACGAGCTCGCCCGCCGAATCGCCGCCGGACACGACCCGGGCCGCCGCCACGACGGTCTGCGGCCGATGCTCGCGCGCTGGCTGGAACTGGCCGCTGGTGATCCCGTGGTCCTGCGGTTCGTGCTGCGGCTCTGCACGCCCGGATGGCCGGACGGAGAGCTGACGGCGTTCGCGCGGTCGGCGCGGACCCTGGTCGCGGCGCTGCCGGAGACGGCGGGCGACGACCGCGCCCGCCTGGTCGCCGTGCTGGAGCGGGCGCTGCCGAAGGTGTCGGCCGCCGAGGCCTTCGCGGTCCACGCCGATCTGCGGGCGCTGCCGGAAACGGTGGAGGCCCACATCCCGCTGATGCTGCTGCGGCGGGCCGGGGCGGTGCTGGGCCACGCCGACCTGGACCGTGCGCTGGCCGCCGCCCGCCGCGGCCCCGACCCGTGGCGGGTCGAGGAGAAGGTGCTGCGCGAGGCGTTCGCGGTCCGCGCCGACGAGGATCAGGAACGCTCGCGGGTCCGCCTCAACGAGCTGATCGAGGGGTTCCCGTCAGCCGACGCGGCCGCGCGCGAACGGCTGCTCGCGCAGATGTTCGAACTCCAGCCGATCGGCGCACCGCCCTGGACCCTCGCCGAACAGGCCCACCGCTCGGCCGCGGAACAGCGGACACCCAGGCCGTCCGACCTGGACCAGCCCCGCTCGGCCGCCCAACGCGAACGCCTGCTGGCGATGCTCGACGACACCGACCGCTCCCGCCGCGAGGCCGCCGCACGCGCCCTGCTCGACTGGCCGGAACCGGAGATCCGAAAGGCGGTCCTGCGCGCGTTCCTGCACGGCCGGATCGACGTCCCCGCCACCTCCGCGCTCGCTCCGTCCCTGTCCGCCCTGGACGGGCAGGACCTGCGCGCCGACCTCGCGCGGACCGCCCGCGTGGCCGCCCACCTGCGGTCCCCTGAACTGGACCGCTTCGTCCCGCTGCTGCTCGAAGGATGGGAGGCCGGTGACGCGGAGGCCGAACGGGCGCTGCGCGAGGTCGCCCCCGACACCCTCGCGTCCGCCCTCGCCGACCGCCTCGACGGCGGCGCCTGGGGGCTGCTCGACCTGCTGAAAGGCCGCACGCTGCTGAGCACGCCCTCGCTCAGGAGGGCCTGCTCCCGGCTGCGCGCCGAGGGCCGCGCGGAGATCGCCGACCGCATCGTCCTGGTGGAGGGCCCGCTGCGCCGCCCGGACGCGCCCCGGCGGGAGGAGGCCGCCCTCGCCTCGCTGCGCGCCCGCGCCACGGCCGCGCCGCGGCACGAGCCGTCGCGCGCCGAGCTGTTCCGCCTCGCCCGGACCGGCGGCACCGAGCAGGTCCGCCGGGCCCTGTCCCGCCTCGCCGAGGGCTACGCCGACGCCCCGGAGGGCCCGCCCGCCCGCGACCCCGACTTCGAGGAGCTGCTGATCGACTCGATCGGCCACCCGGAGACGCGGGTCCGGCTGCACGCCCACCGCATCGCCCGCAAGGCGCTGGACCGGGACGCCTACCTGGAGCAGACGGCCCGACTGCTGGACGACCCCAAGCCCGACCTGGTGCGGTCGGCCGTCAGGACCGTGGCCCGCGCGTCCTGGGAGCCGGCGGTCCCCGCGCTGGTCGGGCTGCTCGGCCACGCCGACCCCCTGGTGCGCCGCGAGGCCGCCGCCGGACTGGCGGCGTTCGGGGCGGCCGCGCTGCCCGCGCTGCGCCGCGCCGCCGGACGGGCCCGCCCCGACCGGCGGCCCCGCTACACCGCGCTGATCGAGAGGATCACCGCCGCCCGGAACTGAGGCCATTGACGCAACCGATCGGTTGCCATAGTTTAGCAACCACACAGTTGCTACACATTGGAGGCCGTCATGGCTTTTCCCGACCGCATCGAGCGGACCATGGAGCTCACCCACCCGCCCGGCAGGGTGTGGACCGCGATCACCACGGCCGAGGGCCTGGGCTCGTGGTTCGGCAACGAGGCCGAGGTCGACCTGCGCCCGGGCGGCGCGGTCCGGATGAGCTGGAACGAGGGCCCCACGGTCCAGATGCGCGTGGAGCGGGTCGAGGAGCCGGAGGTGTTCGCCTTCACCTGGCGCATGGACGGCCTGCCCGAGGAGGACCCGCGCCGCACCTACGTCGAGTTCACCCTCGAACCGGCCGGGGACGGCACGCGCCTGACGGTGGTCGAGACCGGCTTCGCCCAGCTGGCGGAGGACGAGCACCGCAAGGCCTACGAGTCCCACACCCAGGGCTGGGCGAGCGAGCTGGGCGAGCTGGGCGACCACCTCGACGCCGCCTGACGACCATGCCGCACGACAACGAGGCCGTCGCCGAACAGGTCTTCGTCGCGCTCGCCGACCCGAGCCGCCGCGCCATCCTGGCCGCGCTCGCCGCGGCGGGCCCGGCCACGGCCACCGACCTGGCCGACCGCCTGCCGATCACGCGGCAGGCGATCGCCAAGCACCTGGCCCTGCTCGCCGAGGTCGGGCTGGTGACGGCCGAGCCGGGGGAGCGGCGCCGGGTGCGCTACCGGCTGCGCTCGGCGCCCATGCGGGTGGCCCAGCGGTTCCTGGCCGCGCTGGCCCGCGACTGGGACGGCCCGCTCGACGCCCTGAAGGACCATCTCGACAGCGGAGAGAGGCTTCCATGAACGACAGGCCGAACGGCACCGCAGCGCGCCCGCACGGCGCGCCGGCCGTCCCCGAGGTGGTCGACCGGGCCGCCTGGCAGGCCGAACTGGACGCGCTGCGCGTCCGGGAGAAGGAGCACACGCGGCAGGGCGACGCGATCGCCGCGGCCCGCCGCCGGCTGCCGATGGTGGAGGTGGACCCCGGCATCCCGCTGGTCGGCCCGGACGGGCCGGTGACGCTGCTGGAGGCGTTCGAGGGGCGCGGGCAGCTCATCGCCTACTTCCACATGTGGCACGCCGGCCGGTCGGCCGCCGAGCAGTGCCCGGGCTGCACGTTCTTCAACGGGCAGGTCCGCGACCTGTTCCACCTGAACGCCCGCGACGTCACCTACGCCACCTTCTGCCAGGGCCCCTACGAGGAGAGCGTCCGCTACCGCGACCTGCTGGGCCTCGACATGCCCTGGTACTCGGCGCGGGACTCCGCCGAGGCCCTGCTGCCCGGCCGCACGCCCGGCATGTTCTACCTGGTGTGCTACCTGCGGCGGGACGACAGGGTCTTCGAGACCTACTGGACCGGCGGGCGCGGCGTCGAGGCGATGGACAACAGCTACTCGCTCCTGGACCTGACCGTCTACGGGCGCAGGCAGGCGTGGGAGGACTCGCCGTCCGGCTGGCCGCGGGACGGCGAGGACATGCGGCGCGACCTCTCCTGCTGCAGCTGATCCCGTCCTCGCACCAGTCGGCCGCGGCACGCTCGTGCCGTTCAGCCTCTGCCGGGTGTCCGATCAGGGGCCGTGCGGGCCTTGAGCCGTGCGCCGAAGCGTTCGGCGTCGATGACGGCGCGGCGGTGGGTTCCCCGACAGATGATCGCCGCGTCGTCCTCGGCCTGCACGGAGAACGTGAGTCTCCTGCCCTCGACGGCGGTCAGCTCCGCGCGGACGGTGACGGTGGCCCCCGGCGGCGTGGGCGCCTCGTGGCTGAGGTCGACATGGACGCCCAGGGTCTGCTCGCCGTCCTCCAGGTGCCCGTCGAGGACGCGCATGCAGGCCCACTCCACGATGCCGACCATGTAGCCGGTCGCCAGGACGGCGGGCAGGGCCGCGAACTCGCCGGACTCCGGCAGCAGATGGGGGACCGTGCGCTCGGCCGGCACCACGTAGTCGAGCCGCGCGGCCAGTCCCGGTCGAAGTGAGGTGCGCACGATGTCCCTCTTTCCGCAAGAACGGTCGTCAGGCTCGGAGCAGCGGGGGACCCGGCCGGGCGGGCCGCCGATCGACGGCCAGTATTCAGACAAGCCGCCCGCCTAGCAAGGACCTTCCTCGCATCGGTGCACGACGACCAGCACCGCGACCGCAGGGCTGCTCGCGGCCGGCTGTCGGTGGCGGGTGGCATCGTTGGCGTCACCGGCCGTCCGGCCGCAGCGGGGGACGGAGACACCGGTGTTCAGAGCGTTGCCGCGCGCGGCGAAGGCGTTGTTGTGGGTGCGCGTCCTCAACCAGCTCGGCGCGTACGCCATGGCGTTCCTCGCGGTGCTGGCCGGGCCCGACCTGGCGGCCGTCGCGCTGGCGGTGTTCGGGGTCGCGGCGCTGGTCTCCCGATGGGCCGGGGGCCTGCTGCTGGACCGGCTCCCGCCGCGCACGGTGGTGGCCGCGGGACTGGCCGCGACCGGCGCGGCGATGCTGGTGCTGGCGGCGGCGCACACCCCCGTCCAAATACTGGTCGCGGTCGCGCTGGTCGGGCTGGCGTTCGAGATCTACGAGCCCGCCTCCCAAGAGCTGCTGGCCCGCGTCACCGAGGGAGAGCAGCGGCAGGACGCCTACGCGCTGTTCGGCACGCTGCTGGTGGCCGCGGGCGCGGCGGGCGGCCTGATCGCCGCCGTGCTGCTGCCGCTGGGCGTGCGGTGGCTGATGGTGGTGGACGCCGCGACCTGCCTGGCGGCCGCCGCCGTCACGCTGGCGTTCCTGGGCCGCGACGACGGACGCGAGACCGCCGCCCGGGAGCGCGAGACGCGGTGGCGGCCCCCGGCCGCGCTGATGAGGCTGACCGCGGCGGGCACCGCGTTCGCCTACGGTTACCTGGCCGTGCTGATGTTCATGCCGTTCGTGCTGCTGCAGCGCGGCGCGCCGTCCTGGCTGCCGGGCGTGGTGCTGACCGGGGCGGCGCTGCTGACGCCGCTGGCCGCGCGCCTGGCGCGGGGGCCGGTCGGCGCGCTGCCCCACACCACCGCGCTCGCCGGCGGGGCGGTGCTGCTCGGCGGCCTGGCGCTGGCCATGCTGCTCGGCGGCGGAACCTGGCCGATCGTGCTCGCCTACCTGGGCTGGGCCGCGGTCAACAGCGTGCTGCTGGGCCGGTGGCAGACCATCGTCGCCGAGCTCGCCCCGGAGGCCGACCGGCCCCGGTGGTTCGCCTTCTACGGCTCGTCCTGGGGCGTCGCCCAGCCCGCCGTGCCCGCCGTGGTGGCGCTGGCGGCCGGGATCGCGGGCGGCACCGGCGCGGCGGCCATGCTGACCGGAGGCGCGGCCTTCCTGGCCGTGCCGCTGCTGCTGGCGGCGCGGCCGGGCCGCACGCGCCGCGCCGAACACCGTCCGGCCGAGCCGCGTCTGAACGGGCATGGCCAGGGGACGGCTCGGATCTGATTTCGGCAGGCTCTGGGCGGCCGCCACGCTGTCCGGTCTCGGCGACGGGGTCACCCTCATCGCCGGGCCACTGCTGGCCGCCTCGCTGACCGGCGACCCGGTGCGGGTCGCCGCGCTGATGTTCGCCCAGCAGCTGCCCTGGCTGCTGTTCGCGCTGCCCGGCGGGGCGCTGGTCGACCGGCTGGACCGGCGGCGGCTGATGATCTCGGCCGGCCTGCTGCGGGCCCTCGCGCTGGGCGCGCTGGCGCTGGCCGTGGCGTCGGGCGACGCCGGGCTGCCGCTGCTGTACGCGGTCTTCTTCCTGGTCGGCTGCGCGGGGCTGCTGTTCGAGAACGCCGCCGCAACCGCCGTGCCCGCGCTGGTCGAGCCCGTCCACCTCGAACGCGCCAACGGCCGGTTGCAGGCGTCCCGGGTGCTGGGCGAGCAACTGGTGGCCAAGCCGCTGGGCGGATGGCTGTTCGCGACGGCCGCCTGGGCGCCGTTCCTGCTGGACGCGGCCGGCCTGCTGGTCGTGGCGGTGCTGGCCGCCGCGCTCCCCGCGTCCGTCAACGCCCGCGGCGGCCCCGTGGAAGAGCGCCGCACGCTGCGCGGTTCGATCGGCGAAGGCGTCGCCTGGTTGTGGCGGCACCGGCTGCTGCGGACGCTCGCGGTCACGGTCGGGGTGTCGAACGTGGGGCTGGCCGCGACCTCGGCGGTCCTGGTGCTGATCGCCCGCGACCGTTTCGGGGTCGGCGCGGTCGGCTTCGGGACGCTGCTGGCGGTGCTGGCCGTCGGCGGCGCGGCGGGCGGCCTGCTGGCCGGACGGATCGCCGCCGCGTTCGGCCCCGGCACGACGCTGCGCGCGGGGCTGGTGCTGGAAGGGGCCGTGTACGCCGGTGCGGCGCTCACCCGCAACGTGGTGGTGGCCGGAGTCCTCGTAGCGTTGCTGGGCCTGCACCTGGTGGTGTTCTCCGCGATCGTCGCGTCGCTGCGCCAGAGCCTGGTCCCGCCGGAGATGCTGGGCCGCGTGCACAGCGCCTACCGGGTCGTCACCAACGCGGGGATGCTGCTCGGCGCCGCCGGGGGCGGCCTGCTGGCCCGCTACCTGGGGCTGGCCGCCCCGTTCTGGCTGGGCGCGGCCTGCGTCGCGCTGCTGGCCTCCGGGGTGTGGCGGGTCCTGAACGACCGCGACATCCGGGCCGCACGCGAGAGCCGCGCTTCAGGGTGAACCGGTCACCATCCCGTTGATGACGCGGTCGAGCAGCCGCTCGAACAGGGCGTCAGGCTCCTGGTCCGCTCCATCGACGGGCCCGGCGTCGCTCAGCGCGGCCGCCAGGCGGGGGTAGGCGCCGCCCTCGGCGACGCTGTGCAGGTAGCGCATCTGGGCGTCGAGCAGTTCGCGGGAGGAGGCTCCGGAACGCTCGCGCGCCGCGCGTTGTCCCAGCTCGTAGCCGACATGGCTGCTCACGAAGCCGGTCAGCAGCGAGAACGCCTCCAGGCACGCGCCGGCCTCCAGGCCCGTGGGTTCGAGGACGGCCAGCGCGTGCTCCAGCGTCGCCAAGGTGTTGGGGCCGAGCGTCCGGCGCTCCAGCAGAGCGGCGGGCAGCCACGGGTGGCGAAGCATGAGGTCGCGCTGAGCGCGGGCGAGAACGCGCAGGTCGGCGCGCCAGTCGCCGGTCGGCGCGGGGAACGGGACGGCCTCGCCGGACGCGCCGTCGATCATCAGCTCCAGCAGGGTCTCCTTGTCGCGCACGTAGGTGTACAGCGACATGGTGCCGGTGCCGACGCGGGCGGCGACCGCGCGCATGGTGACCGCCGCGAGGCCCTCGGCGTCGGCGACCTCCACCGCCGCCCGCACGATCTCGGCGCGGTCGTGCGCGGGCCTGCGCCCGCTCCTGGGGCGCGGCGCGGGGCCCCACAGCGCCTCCGGGTCCACCCCCGCCGACCTGCCGGATGTGCCTGGCACCTCGCCCTCCCGTCTGGCCGCCTCCGGCGACCATCCAACCATCCGCTATTCTCGTACTAAGTACGAGAACGGTCGAGCCCCCTCCGACGAAACGAGGGCCCATGACGAAGCGCGCCCGCCCCCGCACCGCCGAACGACCGCCCTGGAGCGTCCGCGCCGCCCGGCGCACCCTGCGGGGAACGCCCCCGCCCCGCCACGAGGTCGCCCGCGAGACGGACCTCGCCGTGCCCGCCGCCGACGGCGTCCCGCTGCTGACCGACCACTACTTCCCGCTCGCCGACCAGGACTTCCCCACGCTGCTGGTCCGCTCGCCCTACGGCAGGGGATTCCCCTGGGCCGCGCTCTACGGGCTGGCCTTCGCCGAGCAGGGCTTCCACGTGGTCCTGCAGAGCTGCCGCGGCACCGGCGGGTCGGGCGGCGACTTCACGCCCTGGCGCGACGAGGCCGCCGACGGGCACGCCACGGTCGCCTGGCTGCGCGGGCAGGAGTGGTTCAACGGCTCCCTCGGCACGGTCGGCGCGAGCTATTTCGGCTACGCCCAGTGGGCGCTGGCCCTGGACCCGCCGCCGGAACTGCGCGCGATGGCCGTGCAGGTCGGCGTGCACGACCCGCACGACTTCTTCTACGGCGGCGGCGCGTTCGGCCTGGAGAAGGCACTGATCGCCGCTACGGGGATCGTGCACCAGAGCCGGGGCGCGGGCGCGTTCGTGCGCGCCACGATGCGGCTCCGGCGCCGGTTGCGCAGGGCGGTGCGGTCCCTGCCCCTCGTCGAGGCGTACGTTCCCGCGATCGGCGAGCGGGTCCCGTTCCTGGAGGAGGCGATGACCCGCCCCGACGCCGGCGACCCGCACTGGGACGGCGCCGACGCCGGCGCGGCCGCCGAACGGTCCACCGTGCCGACCTGCCTGGTCAGCGGCTGGAGCGACGTCCAACTCGACCAGACCATGCGGCAGTACGCGCGGCTGCGTCGCGCGGGCTGCGAGACCGCGCTGCTGGTCGGGCCCTGGACCCACACCGCGGCGCTCGGGCAGGGCTGGCCGGAGGCGTTCGGCCAGGTCCTGCCCTGGATGCGGCGGCACCTGAGCGGGGACGGCGACGCCGAGCCGCCCGCCCGGGTCCGCGTCCACGTCGGCGGGGAGAACGCCTGGCGGGACCTGCCCGACTGGCCGGCGGACCCGCCCACGGAACTCTGGCACACCGGCGACGGCGGCACGCTCGTCAAAGGGGGGTCGCCGCACGCCGCCCCGGTGCGCTTCCGCTACGACCCGGCCGACCCGACGCCCTCGGTCGGCGGGCCGGGCCTGTCGGCGAAGGCCGGTCCGCGCGACAACCGCGGGCTGGAGGCCCGCGCCGACGTGCTGACCTTCACCGGCGCACCGCTCGCCGAGCCGCTGGAGGTCGTCGGCCCGGTCCGCGCCGAGGTCCGGGTCGAGACCTCCACCGGCCACGGGGACGTGTTCGCCCGGCTGTGCGACGTGGACGCCGAGGGGCGCTCGACCAACGTCTGCGACGGCCTGCTGCGCCTCCCGCCGGGCACCTCGGGGCCGGTCCAGGTCACCGTGGACATGAGCGCCGCCGCGCACCGCTTCGCCGCCGGGCACCGGCTGCGGCTGCAGATCAGCGGCGGCGCGCACCCGCGCTTCGCCCGCAACACCGGCACCGGGGAGCCGTTCGCGACCACGACCGCGCTGGTGCCGGCCGACATCACGGTCCACCCGCCGACCGCGCTGGTGCTGCCCCGGTAGCCGCCGGGCCGCCGCCCCTCCTTTAGGCTTAGGCCGTAAAGAGATGTCCGATCTCCTCGGTTCATGCCACAAGGAGCCGCGCGTTGGTCGTCTTCGCCGGGCAGGGCGACGCCCGCCGCTCGATGGACCTGCTGTGGCGCACGCCCGTACCCGCCGCCCCGCGCCCCGGCCCCCGGCCGGGGCTGAGCGTGGACGTGATCGTGGACGCGGCCGTCGCGGTCGCCGACGCCGACGGCATGGCCGCGCTGTCGATGCGCGCGGTCGGCGAACGGCTCGGCCGCACCGGCATGGCCCTGTACACCTACGTGCCCAGCAAGAGCGAGCTGGTCGACCTGATGTACGACCGCGTCCTCGCCGAACTGCCGGGCGACTACCCGGCGGAGGGCGGCTGGCGGGCGGCGGCGACCTCGTGGGCCGAGGACCTGTGGGCCTTCTACCTGCGCCACCCCTGGGTGCTCCAGGTGTCGCTGGCCCGGCCGGTGCTGGGGCCCAACGAGTACCGGATGCTCGACGCGGTGCTGCGCGTCCTGCGCGGGACCGGGCTGCCCGCGAGCCTGCTGCGCCGGATCACCGGCGCGCTGTTCAACCTCGTGCGCGGCTCGGCGCAGATGGCGGCCGAGGTGCGGCAGGCCGCCGCCGCCACGGGCGTCTCGGACGAGGAGTGGTGGTACGCGCGGTCGGCGCTGCTGGAGGAGATCGCGCCCGACTTCGCCGAGCGCTACCCCTCCATCGCCTGGATGGCCGCGCAGGGCGCCTACGAGGAGCACGACGAGAGCGCCCCCTACATGGAGCAGGAGGCGCGGCAGAGCTTCGACGCGGGCCTGGCCGTCCTGCTCGACGGCGTCGAGACCATGATCCGTCGCGACCGGGTATAGGTCGGTACCCGTCCTGTACCTCGGCCAGGATGGGGCCATGGCGGACACCCCTGCACGGCTGCTGAACCTGCTGTCCCTGCTCCAGACGCCCCGCGAGTGGGCGGGCAGCGAGCTGGCCGAACGGCTGGAGGTCACCCCCCGCACCATCCGCCGCGACATCGAGCGGCTGCGCGACCTCGGCTACCCGGTGCGGGCGACGATGGGCCCCGAGGGCGGCTACCGGCTGGTCGCCGGGACGGCGATGCCGCCGCTGCTGCTGGACAACGAGGAGGCGGTGGCCATCGCGATCGGGCTGCGCACGGCGGCGGGCCACCCCGTGGAGGGCATCGAGGAGGCGTCGGTGCGCGCCCTCGCCAAGCTCCAGCAGGTGCTGCCCGCGCGGCTGCGGCGTCGCGTCGGCGACCTGGACACCGCGACCGTCGCGATGGCCGCCCCGGACGGCCCGCGCGTCGACCCCGACGTGCTGGCGGCGGTCGCGGCGGCGTCGGCGGGCCGGGAGCGGCTGCGGTTCGCCTACGAGTCGGTCGAGGGCCGGCGGTCGCGGCGCCTGGTGGAGCCGCACCGGCTGGTGGCCCAGGGGCGGCGCTGGTACCTGCTCGCCCACGACGACCACCGCGCCGACTGGCGCGTCTTCCGGGTGGACCGCATGACCGAGCCGTTCGCGACCGGGCAGCGGTTCGCGCCGCGCGTGCCGCCGGGGGAGGACGCGGGGGCGTACGTGCGGGACAGGATGTACTCGCTGGCCCCCGTCTACGAGACCGAAGTGACCCTGCACCTGCCGCTGGAGGAGGTGCGCGGGCGGCTCGGCGAGGGCCCCGACGAACTGGAGGCGGTGGACGCGCACCGCTGCCGGTGGCGCGGCGGCGCCGACACCCTGGAGTGGCTGGCCGCCCGGCTGATCATGCTGGGCTGCGCGTTCGAGGTGCACGAGCCACCCGAACTGCGCGCCTACCTGCGCGCGGCGGGGGAGCGCGCCGCGGCCGCCGCCGGGGCGGACGATTCCGGATGACAATGGTCGGAGGATGAATACCAGGCGGTATTCATCCTCTTTTCCTCATGCGTCCTGAAATGGCGGGGATAAAGTCTCCTTTACTGCCACGCAACCGATGGTGCGCGTGTAATGTCAGGCCCTCTTGCAACTCCCAGCGCGAGGGGTGAGCGTGCTCGGCATCGACGGCTGCCTTATGCGGATCATGGAGATCCCCGGAGCCCGCAGCGTCACGCTGGTGGACGGCTCCAGCGGGCTCGCCGTCGCCGCCGCGGGCCGCCAGGAGGGCGTGGACCAGCACGAGGACGCCGCCGGGACCACCGACGTGGTGCGCGCGGTGCTCGCCTGCACGGCGCTCGGCGGCGCGGGCGGCGACGACATCGACGAGATCATCATCAGCGGCGCCCGCGGGCACCACCTGCTCGCCCTGTTCGACGCCGCCGCCGACGGGCACCTTTTCCTGCACCTTTTGATCGATCATGAAAAAGGCAATCTGGCCCTGGCGCGGATCGGGCTCCGGGAGGCCGTCGGGCAATTGACGGAGGCCGGGGATGATCGGTGAAAGCGCCCTCATCGCCGCCCTCCGGAACCTGGAGCGCAGCCGGAGCACCGGCGTCCTGCGCGCCGGCCGCGACGGCGCGCTGCACCTGGCCGACGGCGCGGTGGCGTTCGCCGAGAGCCCCCGCACCGCCGGGCTGGAGCGCCTGGTCGCCGCGCACGGCCACAAGCTGCCCGGACGCCGCGCCGAGGACGCCGGCGAGGACGGCGCGGCGGAGGCCCGCGAGGCCGCCGCCGCGGTCCTGGGGCGGCCGCTGCTGGAGACGTTCGCGCTGCTGTCGGCGTTCGACGCGGCCTACTTCCTGCTCGCCTCGGCCGCCGAGCCGAGCTTCCGCGAGGGCCCGCCGCACTGGCTCGCCCCGGCCTGCCGGATCACCCCGGCCACGCTGGTGCACGAGTGCCGGCGCCGCCGCGACCGGCTGGCCGCCGAGGGCGCCGACCGCATCGAGGGCGTCCCGGTCGTCCCGGTGCGCAGGGTCCGCCGTCGGCGGGTGCTGCTGACCGGGCTCCAGACCGAGCTGCTGCTGAACGCCGACGGCCGCCGCACCCCGCCCGAGCTGGCCCGCGACCTCGGGCGCACCGCCTTCGGCTGCCTGCTGGCGGTGCGCGCGCTGGCCGGGGAGGGGCTGGTGGAGCCGCCTCCGGCCGCACCCGCGCCCGCCCCCGAGCTCGCCCCCGAGCCCGTCCCCGTTCCGGACTCGGGGGACCGGCTCCCGGCCCGGCGGCGGGCGGGTCCCGGCGGCGGGCCGCCGCCCGAGCGGTGGGCGCCGGTCGATCACGACCTGCTCGTCCGGCTGCGGACGGCGCTGGAGGAACTCGCGTGACCGTGCGGAGAAGACGGCTGGGCGAACTGATGGGGAGGTTGACGAAAGTGGCGATGCCCGAGAGCGAGCCCGGCCCGGCCGGGACCGGCCCGACCTACCGCCACCGGTCCGACCCGGTGGTGCTGGCCGAGCTCACCGCGCTGCGCGCGCGCATCGACCAGTGCGTGGGCAGCCTGGTCGCCTCCTCCGACGGGATGCTCGTCGCCCACGACCTGCCGCCGGAGATCGAACCGGCCGGGATGGCCGCGCTGACCGCCTCGGAGCTGGCGCTGTCGCACCGCATGGCCTCCACCGCGCACGGCGGCGGCTTCCACGAGGTCGTGGTGCACGGCACCAACGGCTACGTGGTGGTGTACGCCGCCGGCTGGACCGCGTCGCTGACGGTGCTGGCCGGCCCCGGCGTCAACGTGGGCCGCCTGCACCTGGAGTCCCGCCCGGCGGCCCGCGCCATCGGCGCGCACCTGTCGCCCAACGACAACGGAACGACCGATCGCCAACGAAGGGAACCGACATGACGAACATCGACCTGGTGCTCAAGGACATGATGACGATCGACGGCGCCGTCGGCGCCGCGCTCGTGGACTACAACAGCGGCATGGCCCTCGGCATGCTGGGCAGCTCCAAGAGCCTGGACCTGCAGGTCGCCGCGGCCGGCAACACCGAGGTGGTGCGCGCCAAGATGCGCACGATGGAGCAGCTCAACATCAAGGACGACATCGAGGACATCCTCATCACCCTGACCGGCCAGTACCACATCATCCGGCCGGTCAGCGGCCGCAAGGGCAAGGGCCTGTTCCTGTACCTGGCGCTGGACCGGGGCCGCGCCAACCTGGCGCTGGCCCGCCACCAGCTCAAGGGCATCGAGGAGATCGTGGAGGTCTGACGGCCCCGTCGGGCCGGACGCGCGGCCGGGCGCCCGGAACGTGGGCGCGGGCGCCGGCCGCGCGGCGCGGCCCTTCGCGGCCGCCGCCTCAGCCCACCGTCAGCACGATCTTTCCCCGGACGCCTCCCGCGGAGTAGGAGCGGTGCGCGTCGGCGGCGCGTTCCAGCGGGAAGGTCTCGCGGACGTGGAAGGCCAGCTTCCCCTGCGCGTACAGGTCGGCCAGCCCCGCCAGCCGGGCGGCCGAGCGCTTGGGCGGCGTGGTCCGCACCCCCAGCTCCGCCGCCCTGCCGTGGTCGACCAGCGTCACCACGCGCGCGGGGTCCTTCACCAGCTCCATGGTGGCGTCCAGCGCCTCGCCGCCCACGCCGTCCAGCGCGGCGTCCACCCCGCCGGGCGCCAGGGCGCGCACCCGGTCGGCGAAACCGTCGCCGTAGGCGACCGGGACCGCGCCGAGCGAGCGCAGGTAGTCGTGCTGCGCCTCGCGCGCCGCGCCGATCACCGTCGTCGCGCCCCACAGCCGCGCGAGCTGCACCGCCACGCCGCCCACCGCGCCCGCCGCACCGTGCACCAGCACGGTGTCGCCCGCGCCGACGCGCATCTCCTCCAGCGCGATCTGGGCGTTCTGCGCGGCGGCGGTGAACCCGCCCGCCACCTCCCACGGCATCGCCGCGGGCTTGGCGGTCACGTGGTCGGCGGGGACGGCCACGTGCTCGCGGTAGGCCTCCATGAGCCCGAACCCCAGCACCTCGTCGCCCACCGCGAACCCGGTCACGCCCTCGCCGACCTGGTCGATCACGCCCGCGTACTCGTTGCCGGGCACGCGCGGCCAGGAGTCGTCGGCGTTCGGCGGCACCCAGCCCGCCACCACCGCGACGTCGAACGGCTGCACGCCCGCCGCCTTCACCCGGACCCGCACCATGCCCGGCCCGGCCTGCGGTTCGGGCAGCTCGGCCAGGCGCAGCACCTCGGGCCCGCCCGGCTCAGTGAAGATCATCGCCTTGCTCATCGTCGGCTCCGTCCGTCGTCGATCACTGATCGGGACGCTACGGAGGACGACCACTGGCGCGAATCCGTGGTGGCACTGGTGCGCCGTGCGGCCGGGCGGTTCAGACCTCCGCGCCGGGGCCGTAGCAGCGGCACGACGACCCGGGCTTGGCCGGGCGGGGCTTCTTCTTGGGCTTGGGCGTCGGCTTCGGCTTCGGTTTGGGGGTCGGCTTCGGCTTGGGGGCCTTCACCACGGTGTCCGTGCAGGCGGCGTTGCCCCTCATGTCCCGCTCGCGCGTGGTGGTCAGCGTCGCGGCGCAGTTGTGGAGGTGGGAGCCGGCCTGGACGCCCGCGTCGACCCGTTCGGTCAGGGTGATCGTCTTGGAGCCCCCCGCCTCGATGGTGCCGAGGGAGCAGATCAGGCTCGCGCCCCTCGGCCTGCACTCGTCGGGGTAGTCGACCAGCGTCACGTTCTTGTTGATCGGGTCCATGACGACGACGTTGCGCGCGCTGCTCCCGCCCTGGTTCACCACCTTCAGCGTGTAGGTGAGGGTGCCGTCGGGGTTCACGGTGGCGGGGCCCGTCTTGGAGATCGAGATGTTCGCCGCCGTCGGACCGGGGTCGGGGCCGACGGTGGTGCCCACGCAGGACTTGTTGTTGTCCATGTTCGTCTCGCGGCTGCCGGTGTAGACCATGGCGCAGTTCTGGATCGCGGTGCCCTCCCCGACGCCGTCGTTCACCTTGACGGTGAAGGTGAAGACCTTCGTCTCCCCGGGGCCGAGCGTGCCGAGCGGGCAGCTGACGGTCAGCCCGCTGGCGGGGCACTCCGCGGGGAGGTCCACGATGGTCGTCAGGTTGCCGTTGGTCGGGTCCTGCACGGTGACGTCCACGGCGTCGGACGGGCCGTGGTTGGTGACGGCGAGGGTGTAGGTGATGGTGCCGTCGGGGGCGACCTCCGCCGGGCCCGTCTTGGTGATCTCGACGTCGGTCCGCGTGCGGGTCTGGCTGATCAGCTGGGTGCCCCCGGTCCGCGCGCCGGACGTGGAGGTCGAGACGTCGGCGCGGTTGGTGAGGTTGGTCCCGTCCGCCAGGGCGGGGTCGACGGTCACCGGGATCCGGTACACGACCGATCCGCCCGCCGGGACGGTCGTGCCCGGTCCTCCGCAGACCACCTGCCGACCGGCGGGGCTGCAGTCGCCGGACGCGCCCGCGGTGACCCGGTCGGGGAGGGTGTCGGTGACGGTGACGTCGGTGGCCGCGCGGTCCCCGACGTTGGTCACCTTCACCGTGTAGACGGCCTGGGCGCCGATGACCATCGGGTCGGGCGAGACCGTCTTGGTGACCTGGAGGTCGGCGTCGCGCGCCGCCCGCCGGAGCGGCCCGCCGGCCGCCTCGGGCGCCGCGACCGTGCCGGCCAGCAGCAGGGCGGCGGTCCCCGCCGCCACCTTGAGAAGTCTCGCCATTCCGTCCTCCTCGGCGCACGGGCGCAACGAACCGTCGGCTGTCGGCATCGTCCACCGCCGGGAGCGGGCCGGTGATCAAGGACGCGACCCGGATACGCGTCCTTGTTCCGCCCTTGCCCTCATGAGGGGCGTCGGATGGGACCCCCGTGGGAGTCCCGGCCCGGCGCGGGCCCGGTCAGCCGGACAGGCCGAGCGCCGCCAGCTCGGCGCGGGAGGCGACGCCGAGCTTGGGATAGGCCTTGTACAGGTGGTACTCGACGGTCCGGTGGCTGAGGAACAGCCGGGCGGCGATCTCGCGGTTGCCGATCCCGGCCGCCGCCAGGCGGACGATCTGGAGTTCCTGCGGGGTGAGCAGGTGCTCGGGGCCCGGCGCCGTGGGGGCCGCCGCGGTGTCGCCGGTCGCGCGCAGCTCGGTGCGGGCGCGGTCGGCCCACGGCGCGGCGCGCAGGCCCTCGAAGGTGCGCAGCGCCGAACGGAGCGGGGCCCGCGCGTCGGAGCGGCGGCGTTCGCGGCGCAGCCACTCGCCGTAGGCCAGTTGGGTGCGGGCCCGCTCGAACGGGCGCGCGCCGTCGTCGTGCAGTTCCAGCGCGCCGAGGTAGCGCTTCTCCGCGGGATCCAGCAGCGCCCGGCACCGTTCGGCGACGGCGGCGGCCCAGCGTTGCCCGGAGGCGTCGGCCCAGCGCGCGAAGCGCCCGGCGGGCCCGGCGGCGAGGTCGGCCCGTTCGGTCCGCACGGCGGCCTCCACCAGGTCGGGGAGGGCGAACAGGGCGGTGGCGGTGTGCCCGCGCGCCGCGTCCTCCAGCAGGCGCAGCGCCTCCTCGTACCGGCCCAGTCCCAGTTCCAGCAGCCCCGCCTCGGCCGGCCGCGCGGGACGGCGCCCCTCGTCGCCCTCGATGGCGGCGATGCGGGCGGCGACCGCGGTGACGCGCCCGACGCGGTTGCGCTGCCCGGTGGCGTGCGCGAGGTCCAGGGCCTCGGCGACGGTGGCCTCGGCGTCGCGGTGCCGCCCGCTCACGACCTGGGCCTGGGCGAGCTTCTGCAGCACGGTGGGCAGGGCTCCGGCCAGGCCGTGCTCCCGGCTGCGGGCGATGTCGGCGGCGGCCAGCTCCGCGAGGGACGCGTCGTCGCCCAGCAGCCAGGCGGCCGACAGGGCGAACAGCCGCACGATGAGGCTCTCGTCAGGGACGGCGCGGACCCGGTCCACCAGCTCCCGCAGCGGCGGCAGGCCGCGCGCGTGGTCGCCGTCGGCCGCCGCCGACAGCCCGCCGATCGCGGCGCTGACCGGGGGAGCGACCGGCCGCAGCGTCCCGGCGAGGGCGGCGGCGCGGCGCAGCGCGGCGGGCTCGCCGGCCTCCCAGGCGTTGCCCGCCGCGATGACCAGCAGCGTCAGGGCCAGGCCGGGATCGTCGTCGGTGACGGCGGCGGCGTTGCCGGTCAGCAGGTCGGCGGTGCCCTGCGGGGCGCCCCGCTCGAACCCGGCCGTGGCGGTGACCATGGCCAGCCCGGCGCGCAGGACGGGGTCGCCAGTCAGCGCGCCGGCGCGTTCGGCCAGGTCGACGGCCTCCTCGGTGCGGCCGACCGTGATGGCCGACTGCGCGGCGCGCGTCAGCCGCCACGCCTGCGCGGGCCGCTCGGGGCTGAGCCGGGCGGCCTGCTCGTACAGCGGGACGGCGGCCGCCCGCGCACCGGCGGCGGCGCGCTCCAGCTCGGCGGCGACGGCCTCGTCCGGGGTGACGGTGGCGGCGGCCTTGTGCAGGATGTGCCGGTCGCCGCGGACCGTCTCGGCGAGCGCGCGGTGCGCCGCCATCCGCACGGTCAGCGGGGCGCCCTGATAGGCGGCGGCGCGGATCAGCGGGTGCCCGAACGCCACGGTGACGCCGGTGATCTCGACGAGCCCGGCGCGTTCGGCCTCCTCCAGGTCGGCGGCCGCGGCCCCGGCGGTGTGGGCGGCCTGGAGGACGGTGCCGAGGTCGCCGGTCCCTTCGGCGGCCGCGACGGTGAGCGCCAGCCGGGCCCGCTCGGGCAGGCGGCCGATGCGCGCGCCGAAGGCGTCCAGCAGCCGCCGCGTCACCGGCAGCGGCAGCCCGTCCGGGAGCTCGGCGCGCCCCGCCCGCTGCTCGGGGCTGAGCCCGCCCGGCAGTTCCAGCAGGGCGAGCGGATTGCCCGCGGCCTCGGCCAGGACACGCTCGCGCACTGGTCCGGCGAGGCCGGGCGCGCGTTCCTCCAGCAGGTCCAGGGCGGTGCGCCGGTCCAGCCCTTGCAGCGTCAGCTCGGGCAGGCCGGGGGCGTCGAAGCCGTCCCGCGCGGCGAAGAGCATGGCGATGCCCTCGGCCCCGATCCGCCGCGCGGTGAACAGCAGCGCGTCAGCGGAGTCGGCGTCGAGCCAGTGCGCGTCGTCCACCGCGCACACCAGCGGCCGTTCGGCGGCCAGTTCCGACAGCAGCGTCAGGACCGCCAGCCCGACCAGGAAGCGGTCGCCGGACCGCTCGGCGAGCCCCAGCGCGCCGCGCAACGCCGCCGCCTGGGGCGCCGGGAGCGCGTCCAGCCGCGCCAGCCCCGGCCGCAGCAACATCTGGAGGGCCGCGAACGGCAGCCCGGCCTCGGCCTCGACTCCGGCGGCCCGCAGGACCCGCGTCCCCTCGGCCTCTCGGACCGCCTGGTCGAGCAGCGCGGTCTTGCCGATCCCGGCCTCGCCCCGGACGACCAGCACGCCGCTGCGCCCCGCCCGCGCCCCGTCGACCAGCTCCGCGACCGCGGCCCGGTCGGCCTCCCGTCCCCGCAACATGACCATGAACCTAGCCCCGGCGGGATCAGCCTCGGACGGGCGGGCGCACGCCGCTGCCCAGGGTG
The DNA here is from genome assembly GCA_050936435.1 of Spirillospora sp. CA-253888. GTDB lineage: Bacteria > Actinomycetota > Actinomycetes > Streptosporangiales > Streptosporangiaceae > Spirillospora. The sequence continues at coordinate 7,580,547 of JBNJMT010000001.1, read as the reverse complement.
CGGATCACGGCACCGGGCCGTGGCGCGCGAGGCGCCACGGCCCGGGCCGTTCAACTCAGACCCCGAACGGGGCCGCGTACTCGATCACACCGCTCGGCAGCGGCCCCGAGGCGTCCAGCACCAGCGCCATCAGCGCCTCGTCCGGAACCTCGAACGCCACCTTGATGCCCAGCGTGGAGGCCCGCACGAAACCGAAGCGCGGGTAGTACTCGGGATGTCCGAGCACCGTGACCAGCGCCTCGCCCCGTGCGCGGGCCGCCTGGAGGGCGGCCTCGACCACGGCGCCGCCGACGCCGGTCCGCTGGTGCTCGGGCAGCACCGCCACCGGCGCCAGCGCGAGCGCGTCGGCGCCCCCGACGGTGCAGCGGGTGATCAGCGCGTAGCCGATCACCTCGCCGCCCGGCCCCTCGGCCACCCACGACAGCCCCGGCAGCCACGCCGGGTCGGCGCGCAGCGCGTCCACCAGGTCGGCCTCGGCGGGCGTGGGGAAGGCGGCGGCGTTCACCCGGTGCACCGCCGGCCGGTCGGCGTCGGTCTCCGGCCGGACCGTCCAGCCCTTGCCGGTGTTCTCGATCGGCGTGTTCTCGCTCAACGGTCCCGCCCCTTCAGCTTGTAGGCCTGTCGCTGCGCCCGGTGGATGACCTTCCACTGGTCGTTGCGCTCGGCGCGGAGCCGGGCGTCGCTGCGCGAGGCGATCCACTCGTTCTCCCGCAGCAGTTTGCGGTAGCTGTCGAGCCGGCGCTGCGGCAGGACCCCCTCCTCGATGGCGGCGAGGACGGCGCAGCCCGGCTCGCTCTGGTGGGCGCAGTCGCCGAACCGGCACTCCAGCGCCAGCTCCTCGATCTCGGCGAAGGTCTGCTGGAGGCCCTCGGCGGCGTCGTAGAGGCCGACGCCGCGCAGCCCCGGGGTGTCGATGAGCACCCCGCCGCCGGGCAGCGGCAGCAGTTCGCGGCGCACGGTGGTGTGCCGCCCCTTGCCGTCGGCGGCCCGGATCTCGCCGGTGGCCAGGCGCTGCTCGCCCAGCAGCGCGTTGCCGAGGGTGGACTTGCCCGCCCCCGAGCGCCCGAGCAGCGCCACCGTGCCGGTCAGCACGGCGGTGACCACGTCCACGCCCTCGCCGGTGGCGGCGCTGACGGTGACGATCTCGGCGCCGGGCGCGGCGGTCTCCGCCTCGGCGACCAGGTCGGCCAGCTCGCCGGGGTCGGCGACGCGGTCGGCCTTGGTCAGCACGACCACCGGCCGCGCGCCGCTCTCCCAGGCCAGCGCGAGCAGCCGCTCCAGCCGCCCGAGGTCGACCGGCCGCTCCTCCAGCGAGACGGCGATCGCGATGGTGTCGACGTTGGCCGCCAGGACCTGCCCGCGCGAGTCGCGGGCGGCCGTGGCGCGGACGATCGCGGTGCGGCGCGGCAGCAGGGCCGCCAGGGCGGGGTGGCCGCCGGTCCGCAGCGCGGCCCAGTCACCGGTGCAGGGGGAGGTCTGCGGGTCGGCGGCGGTCACCGGGGTCGAGTCGGCCCGCAGCGGGCCGTCCTCGGTGATCACGTCGCACAGCCCGCGGTCCACCCCGGCGATCCGGGCCGGGACCAGCCCCGCCGCACGGTGCGGGGCGAAGGTGTGCTCTAGGTCCTCGTCCCAGCCATAGGAGACGAGTACCTGCGGAAATGCAGAAGACAACGTAGGAACCCTTGCGTGAATGGGCCCGGCGACCAGCCTGCGTGAAGAGAGGAGGGGTCAGCCCAGGGCCCGGGAAGTGGGATGGGTCGAGTTGCTGCGCGCAGCAGCGACCACCGCGACGGCCATCAACCCACCTCCTTCTCGGTTCCGGCCCCCAGGATAGCCCGTCGCCCGGCCGCCGGGCTACCTCCGGGGGAGGCCGGCATCCCGTCCGGGAGGATGAGGTGGGTCACAGCGAGGGGAAGTTATGGTGATTTGGAGGCGCCGACCTAGATGGGGGGCATGGCGTGGACGATCAGGTGGAGCCCGCGGGGGCGGACTCGCCGTCCGGACGGGCGGCCGAACGCCCTGAACAGGCACGTCCCGAGCAGGCGCGTCCCGAGCAGGCCTCCGACCGGCCCAGGCCCGGCCTCGCCGCGCGGCTGGACCGGGCGGCGGCCGAGCGGATCGAGGAGGTCTGGACCGGCCTCGCCCCCACCGCCTCGGTGGCCGCGCGCCGCGCGGGCGAGGCGACCGAGCCGCTGCGGCAGGTCGGCCGGGAGGCCGCGTCGCGCGCGGCCGGGCAGATCGTGGACCAGCTGGTCCGCACCGGCGCGATGAACGTGATCGAGCGCGCCGCCCGCGACGCGGCGGTGCAGATCGCCTCCGCGGCGGCCGACAAGGCGGTCACCGAGGCCCGCGCGCTCGCCGAGTCCAACGCCGTCACCGGCACCGCCTTCAACGTCACCACCACCGCGATGGAGATCGCCGGGCAGGCCGCCCAGCACCCGATGGCCGCCGCGGCGGCCCGGCTCGCGGCCCGCAACCCCTTCGCCCGCGCCGCCGCCGCGACCGCCCTGGACATGGCGGGCCGCACCGCGGCGCAGCCGGTCGTGCAGGCCGCCACCAAGATCGTCGTGGACACGGCGCTGGACGCGGTCGCCGACGTGGCCGTCGAGGTCGCCCTGGACGTGGGCCGCGACATCATCGCCGCGGTCGTGCGGGAGGTCGCCCGCGAGACCGCCCGCGACCTGGCCCGCACCGTGCGCGACCGCGCCCAGGAGGCCGCCGCGCACCCCGAGCTGGCCCCGCTCGCCTCGGCGGTCGCCGACATCGCCCGCCAGACCGGCGTCGGCGACGCCGCCCGGGACGCCGCCCGCCAGGCCGGCGGGCTGCTGGGCGCGCTGGCCGGCAGCGCCGTGGCCCGCACCACCGTGGACCTGGCCTCGCGGGCCGCCGCCCGCGCGACCGTCGTGGTGATCGAGACGGTGATGGCCGAGCTGCTGCGCGAGGCGCTGAAGCTGGCGATGAAGGACGCGCTGCGCGACCTGATGCGCGATGTGGCCAAGGACGTGGTGGTGGACGTGGTCCGCACCTCCTGGACGGCCGCGACCCGGCCCGTCCCGCCGGGAGGCGCCGCCCGGCCGGGCGCGCCGGCGGCCGGGACGGCACCGCGCGTCGTGCCCGGATCGGTGGCCGGATCGGTGGCCGACTCGGTCACCGGGCTCGTCGGCCGGGCCGCGCGCGGCGCGGCCACCGTCGTGGTCGCGACCCCCGTCGGCGGCGCGCTGGAGTCGGCCACCGGCGTCGCGGTGCGCGCCACCGCCCGGACCGCGCCGCGCGCCGTCCCCAAGATCGCGGCGAGCACGGCCCGGAACGCCTCCCGCTACCGGATCCGGGCCCGCAGTACCCCGCTGGAGACCCCGCCGGCGCTGCCCGCGGCGCTCCTGATCACCCTCGGCCGGGCGGGCGGCACGACCACGGCCGTGGTGCGGACCTCGATCGCCGCCGCCGTGCGCCCGGTCACGCGCCGGCCGGACGGCCCGCCGACCGCGCCCCCGGTCGACCGCGCCTCCTGACGGCCGTGCGCCTTTCATGAGATCCGCATGAGAATCGGCCCCACCCCGCACGACCTGCGGTAACACCTGGCTACCGTGGGTCCATGGAGCCTGGAGCCGCCGAAGGGGCCACACGAATCCTGGTCGTGGACGACGAGCCCGCCGTCCGCGAGTCGCTGGCGCGCAGCCTGGAGTTCGAGGGCTACGGCGTGGACGAGGCCGCCGACGGCCTCGCCGCGCTGGACCGGGTCGCCGCCGCCGCGCCCGACCTGATCGTGCTGGACGTGCTGATGCCCCGGATGGACGGCCTCACCGCCTGCCGCCGGCTGCGCGCCCAGGGCGTCACCACGCCGGTGCTGATGCTGACCGCCCGCGACATGGTCGGCGACCGCGTCACCGGCCTGGACGCCGGGGCCGACGACTACCTGGTCAAGCCGTTCGAGCTGGACGAGCTGCTGGCGCGGGTCCGGGCGCTGCTGCGGCGCAGCGCGATCAGCGCCCGGGACGCCGCCGCCGGGGACGTGCTGGCCTTCGACGACCTGCGGATGGACACCGGCACCCGCGAGGTCACCCGCGCCGGGCGGCGGCTGGAGCTGACCCGCACCGAGCACATGCTGCTGGAGCTGTTCCTGACCCATCCCCGGCAGGTGCTGACCCGCGAGCAGATCCTGGAGACGGTCTGGGGCTTCGACTTCGAGCCCGCCTCCAACTCCCTGGACGTGTACGTGATGTACCTGCGCCGCAAGACCGAGGTGGACGGCCTGCCCCGGCTGGTGCACACCGTCCGCGGCGTCGGGTACGTGCTGCGCTCGGCGGCGCCGTGACCCGGCGGCTGCCGCTGCGCGCCCGGCTGGCGCTGCTGACGGCGGTGGCGGTGGCCCTGGCCGTCGCCGCGTGCGCGGTCACCGGCTGGGTGCTGACCCGCGACCAGCTGTACGGGCAGCTCGACCGGTCGCTGGTGTCGGCGCCGATGGGACCGCCGCAAATGCAGTGGATGGCGTTGCGGGCGTGCAGCCAGGAACCGGTGGCGGGACGCCGCAACCCGTTCGGCTTCCTTCAGGTGGTCAGGTCCGACGGCGGGCACTGCGCGGTGGAGGGCTCGCCGTCGGTGCTGGAGGTCACGCCCGCCGACGTCGAGGTGGCGCGCGGCGTCCGCGGCGAGGCGCTGCACGACGGGACCACCACCGACGGCACGCCGGTGCGCGTCCTGACCCGCCCGATGCGGGACGTGGACGGCGCGGCGGTGTCGATCGCGCTCCCGTTGGACCAGGTGGAGGACCCCCTCGGCACCCTGGCGCTGCTGCTGTTGCTGGTGTCGGCGCTGGGCGTGCTGGGCGCGGCCACCGCCGGGCTGCTCATCGCGCGCGCCGCGCTGCGGCCGGTGGACGAGCTGACCGGCGTGGTCGAGCACATCGCCCGCACCGAGGACCTGGACACCCCCATCCCCGCCGAGGGCGCCGACGAGATCGCGCGCCTGTCCCGCTCGTTCAACACCATGACCGCCGCGCTGGCCGGGGCCCGCGAGCGCCAGCGGCAGCTCATCGCCGACGCCGGGCACGAGCTGCGCACGCCGCTGACCAGCCTCCGCACCAACATCGACCTGCTGCTGCGCTCGGAGGAGACCGGCCGCGCGCTGCCCCCGGCCGACCGGCGGCGGCTGCTGGTGAGCGTCAAGGCGCAGATGCTGGAGCTGTCCAGCCTGGTCGGCGACCTGCTGGAGCTGGCCCGGCCCGAGGAGAGCGAACCGGCGCGCGAGAGCGTGGCGCTGCACGAGGCCGTCGGGCGGGCGGTCGAGCGGGCCCGGCTGCGCGGGCCGGGCCTGCGCGTCGAGGCCGGGACCGAGCCCTGGTTCGTGCTGGGTGACCCCGCCTCGCTGGAGCGCGCGGTGGTGAACCTGCTGGACAACGCGGTGAAGTTCAGCCCGCCGGACGGGGTCGTCGAGGTGCGGCTGAAGGGCGGCGAGCTGACGGTCCGCGACCACGGCCCCGGCATCCCCGCCGACGAGCTGCCGCACGTGTTCGAGCGGTTCTGGCGCTCGCCCTCGGCCCGCAGCCTGCCCGGATCGGGCCTGGGGCTGTCGATCGTGGCGCGCGTGGTGGCCGAGAGCGGCGGCGAGGTGGGCCTGGAGGCGGCCGACGGCGGCGGCACCCTGGCCCGGGTGCGGCTGCCCGGATCCGCCGAGCGCGGCCCCGACGACGCGCCCTGAGGTTTCTCATTCCGTCTTAATACGGCCCTCAGGGCCCTCCCACCCCCGCCGGCGACGGTGGTCCCATGAGTCACCTGGTCACCGAACGGGACGTCCCCGCCGGTCCGCCCGCGACCCCGCCCGAACACGGCGGGCGGGCGCGGCTGGTCGAGATCGTCGTCCCCGTCCACAACGAGGAACACGTGCTGGAGGCCAGCGTGCGGCGGCTGCACGCCTACCTGGCCGGCACCTTCCCCTACCGCTTCCGCATCACGATCGCCGACAACGCCAGCACCGACGCGACCTGGCAGGTCGCCGAGGCGCTGGCCGCCGAGCTGCCGCACGTGCGGGCGGTCCGGCTGGAGGCCAAGGGGCGCGGCCGCGCGCTGCGGCGGGTGTGGAGCGCCAGCGACGCGCACGTGGTCGCCTACATGGACGTGGACCTGTCCACCGACCTGGACGCGTTCCTGCCGCTGGTCGCCCCGCTGATCTCCGGGCACAGCGACCTGGCGATCGGCACCCGGCTGTCGCGCGGCGCGGCGGTGGTGCGCGGCCCCAAGCGGGAGGTGATCTCCCGCTGCTACAACCTGCTGCTGCGCACCGCGCTGGCGGCCCGGTTCACCGACGCGCAGTGCGGGTTCAAGGCGGGGCGCACCGAGATCGTCCAGGCGCTGCTGCCGGCGGTGGAGGACGAGGAGTGGTTCTTCGACACCGAGCTGCTGCTGCTCGCCGAGCGCAACGGGCTGCGCATCCACGAGGTCCCGGTGGACTGGGTCGACGACCCCGACAGCCGGGTGGACGTGCTGCGCACCGCCGTGGACGACCTGCGCGGCATGGCGCGGGTCGGCCGCCGGATGCTGACCGGCGCGTTCCGCGCCCCGGTCGGCGGGCGGCCCCGGCCCGAGCTGCCCACCGGGATGGCCCGGCAGCTGCCGGCCTTCGCCGTCATCGGGATCATCAGCACGATCGCGCAGCTGGTGCTGTTCGTGCTGCTGCGCACGGTGACCGGGCCGCTGTGGGCCAACGCGGTGTCCCTGGTGATCACCACGATCGGCAACACCGCCGCCAACCGCCGGTTCACCTTCGGCGTGACCGGCACGCAGGGCGCCTTCCGGCAGCAGCTCGAAGGCGGGCTGGCGTTCCTGCTCGGCCTGGTGCTGAGCACGGGCGGCCTCGCGCTGCTGCACGCCGCCGCGCCGGGCGCCTCCCGGGGCGTCGAGCTGGCCGCGCTGATCTGCGCCAACGGGCTGGCGACGCTGGTGCGCTTCCTGCTGATGCGCGCCTGGATCTTCCACCCGCGGCGGCTGCGCGGGCCGTCCGCGACCGGCACCGCCGCCGAGACCGCCACCGAGACCAAGGAGCAGGCACGATGACCGCCACCCGCACGATCGCCACCGAGTCGCCGCCGCCTGCGGCGGCCACCGGCTCCCGGCTGCGGCGGGCGCTGCTGGGCCGCTCCGAGGACCCGCGCTGGGCCCGTCCCGCGCTGTGGGGCGTGCTGCTGACGGCGCTCGTCCTGTACGGCTGGGGCCTGTGGCAGGCCGGGGACGCCAACGCCTACTACTCGGCCGCGGTGAAGAGCGGCACGCAGAGCTGGAAGGCGTTCTTCTTCGGGGCGCTGGACTCCGGGTCGTTCATCACCGTGGACAAACCGCCGATGGCTTTGTGGGTCATGGGCCTGTTCGCGCGGGTCTTCGGGTTCGGCGCCTGGAGCCTGCTGGTGCCGCAGGTACTGGCGGGGGTCGCGGCGGTGGGCGTGCTGTACGCCACCGTGCGGCGGGCGTTCGGGCCCGCGGCCGGGCTGGTCGCGGCGGGCGTGCTGGCGCTGACGCCGATCACCGTGGCGATCAACCGCGACAACAACCCCGACACGCTGCTGGTCCTGCTGCTGGTGCTGGCGGCCTGGGCGGTGCAGCGGGCCGTGGAGACCGGGCGGCTGCGGCCGCTGCTGCTCGCCGCGTTCCTGGTGGGCTGCGGCTTCAACACCAAGATGCTGCAGGCGTTCCTGGTGGTGCCCGCCTTCGGGCTTGTCTACCTGGTCGCGGCGCGCGCCGGGGTGCCGCGCCGGATCGGGCACCTGCTGGCGGCGGGCGCGGTGCTGGCGGCGTCGAGCTTCTGGTGGATGCTCGTCGTCGACCTGGTCCCGGCGTCCCGGCGCCCCTACATCGGCGGCAGCACCGACAACAGCGTGTGGGACCTGGTGATCGGCTACAACGGCCTGGGCCGGATCTTCGGCCAGGGCGGCGGCCGCGGAGGACCGGGCGGAGGCGGCGGCTTCGGCGGCGAGTCCGGGGCGGGCCGGATGTTCAACGACATCCTCGGCGGCCAGATCTCCTGGCTGCTGCCGTTCGCCGCGATCGCCCTGGTGGGCGGCCTGCTCCTGCTGCGGCGCCGGCCGCGCACCGACCTGGGGCGTGCCGGGCTGCTGCTGTGGGGCGGCTGGCTGGCGGTGCACTTCGTGGTGTTCAGCTTCGCGCAGGGCACCTTCCACCCGTACTACTCCACGGCGATGGCCCCGGCGATCGCCGCGCTGACCGGCGCGGGCGCGGTGCTGCTGTACGGCGCGTACCGGCGTTCGGCCGCGTGGGCTTGGGTGCTCCCGGCCGCGGTGGCGGTCACGGGGGCGTGGGCGTTCGCGCTGCTGGCCCGCACGCCGGACTGGAACCCGTGGCTGCGCTGGACGGTCGCCGCGCTGACGGTGCTCGCGGTGGCGAACCTGGCGGCCGCGCGCGTCAACCGGCGGTTCGGCCTGCCGGTGACGGTCGCCGGTCTGGTGCTGGCGCTGCTGGCCGGGCTGTCAGGGCCTGCCGCCTACGCGGTGTCCACGGCGTCCTCACAGGTGAACGGCACCAACCCGCTGGCCGGGCCGTCCTCGGGACAGGGGTTCGGCCCCGGCGGCCGGGGCGGTCCGCCCCAGATGGGCGACGGCGCCCGGAACGGCGCGCGGCCGCAGATGCCGGGCGGGCAGCCTCCGAACGGCCAGATGCCCGGCGGTCAGGCGCCGGGCGCCACTCCGCCGGACGGCCAGAGCCAGCGCCGCGACGGCGCGCGGCCGGACGGCATGCGCGGCGGCTTCGGCGGCGGCCCCGGCGGCCAGGTGGACCAGCAGATGATCTCCTACCTGGAGAAGAACCAGGGCACGGCGCAGTGGCTGGTCGCGGTGTCCAGCGCGCAGCAGGCGTCGTCGCTGATCCTGCGGACCGGCAGGCCCGTCATCGCGATGGGCGGCTTCACCGGCGGCGATCCGGCCATGACGGTCGCCAAGCTCCAGCAGTACGTCAAGGAGGGAAAGCTCCGCTACATCGTGGTCGGCGGCCAGGGCGGCGGGCGCGGCCCCGACAGCGGCGGCGCGGCCGTCACCTCGTGGGTGCAGCAGAACGGCACCCTCGTCCAGCCCGGCGAGTACGGCGCCTCCTCGACGGGCACTGGCAGCCGGCTCTACAAGCTCAGCTGAAAGGAGGAATCGCGATGACCACCGCCACGATGCCGAGACCGGCGCCGGAGGAGGCCCCTCCGCGCGGCCGCTCCGGCGACCCGGCGTGGGCGCGGCCCGCGCTGCTGGCCCTGCTGGTCGCCACGGGCGTGCTCTACCTCTGGGGCCTGGGGGCCTCCGGATGGGCCAACCCGTTCTACTCCGCCGCCGTGCAGGCCGGGGCGACGAGCTGGAAGGCGTTCTTCTTCGGCTCCTCCGACGCCGCCAACGCCATCACCGTCGACAAGACGCCGGGCGCGCTGTGGCCGATGGCGCTGTCGGCGCGGATCTTCGGGGTGAACTCCTGGAGCCTCCTGGTGCCGCAGGCCCTGATGGGCGTGGCGACGGTCGGCACGCTGTACGCGACCGTGCGCAGGCGCTTCGGCGCGGGGCCCGCGCTGCTGGCCGGGGCCGCGCTGGCGCTGACCCCGGTGGCGGCGCTGATGTTCCGCTTCAACAACCCGGACGCGCTGCTGGTGCTGCTGCTGACGCTCGGCGCGTACGGCCTGGTCCGCGCCCAGGAGAACGCCGGGACGCGCTGGCTGGTGTTCGCGGCGGCCTGCGTGGGGACCGGTTTCCTGGCCAAGATGCTCCAGGCGTTCCTGGTGGTGCCGGTGTTCGCGCTGGTCTACCTGGTCACCGCTCCGACGCCGGTGCGCAGGCGGCTGTGGCAGCTCGTGCTCGCCGGGGGCGCGCTGCTGGTCGCGGCCGGCTGGTGGGTGGCGGCCGTCGCGCTGGTGCCCGCCTCGTCGCGGCCCTACATCGGCGGTTCGCAGAACAACAGCGTGCTGGAGCTGGCGCTCGGCTACAACGGCCTGGGGCGGCTCAACGGCGACGAGGTCGGCGGCCTGGGCAACCTGGACCAGGACGCCGGGTGGGGTCGCATGTTCGGGGCGGCGATCGGCGGCCAGATCTCCTGGCTGCTGCCGGCCGCGCTGATCCTGCTGGCCGCCGGGCTGTGGGCGACGCGGCGGGCGCCGCGCACCGACGCCCGCCGGGCGGCGCTGCTGCTGTGGGGCGGCTGGCTGCTTCTCACCGCGCTGGTCTTCAGCTTCATGCGGGGGATCTTCCACGAGTACTACACCGTGGCGCTCGCCCCGGCGGTCGCGGCGCTGGCGGGCATGGGCGCGGGCCTGCTGTGGGAGCGGCGGCGCGAGCCCTGGGCCGTCGCGGTCCTGGCGGGGGCGGTCGCCGTGACCGCCGCCTGGGCTTACGTGCTGCTGGGCCGCGCCGACGGCTGGAACCCCTGGCTGGCGCCGCTGGTGGCGCTGGCCGGGCTGGCGGCGGCGGGCCTGCTGCTGGCCGCGGGCCGGCTGCCGCGCCGGGTGGTCGTCGGCGCGGCGGTGCTGGCCGTGGCGACCTCGCTCGCCGGTCCCGCCGCGTACGCGCTGGACACTGTGGGCACCCCGCACACCGGCGCCATCGTGACCGCCGGACCGTCCACCGGCGGGCCGGGCGGGATGCGCGGCCCCGGCGGGCGCAGGGGCGGACCCGGAGGCTTTGGCGGGCCCGGTAGGGCCGGGGTGCCTGGCGGGCCTCCGGGGCAGTTCCCCCAAGGCAGGGTCGCGGGGCCTCAGCGGAGTGCCGCCGGATCTCAGCAAGGCGTCCCCAGGGGCAGGCCGGGCGGCGGGGGAGGAGGCCCCGGCGGTCTGCTCAACGCGACCAAGCCGGGCGCGGCGGTCACCTCGGCGCTCAAGGCCGACGCAGGCAAATACCGCTGGGCGGCCGCGGCCGTGGGCTCCAACAACGCGGCGGGCTACCAGCTCGCCAGCGGCCTGCCGGTGATGGCGGTCGGCGGTTTCAACGCCACCGATCCGGCGCCCACGCTGGAGCAGTTCAAGGCACACGTGGCGGCCGGGCGCATCCACTACTTCATCGGGGGATCGAGCATGATGCGCGGCGAGAGCGGGAGCGATGACGCCCATCGGATCAGCGCGTGGGTGCAGGAGAACTTCACCGCGCAGACCGTGGGCGGGGTGACCCTGTACGACCTGACGGCACGCGGGTGACGGGGAGTCCTAGCGGCCGCCGAAGACACGGGCGTACAGGTCCATCGCGTTGGCTGTCGGGGAAGGTGTGCCGGGGGCGAGCCTGAAGGTGGGTTCGCCCCCGGCCCCCGGCGTGGTGGTGAGGTACACGCAGCCGACGGGCGGGTCGGCGTGCATGCGGTGCGCGAGTTCGTACAGGTGGGTCACGGACACCACCCGGACGCCGAGGTCGGCCAAGCCCCGCAGGATCTCGGCGGCGATGTCGGCGCCCTCCCGCTCGTTGGTGGAGGCGAACGACTCGTTGCACAGCACCAGCGCGCCGGGGCGCAGCCGGTCCACGATCCGGCTCATCCGGGCCAGTTCCTCGTCCAGCTTGCCGCTGGACATCGAGCGGTCCTCGCCCCGCTTGAAGTGGGTGAAGACGCCGTCGGCGAGCGAGGCCGAGCAGCTTTGCGCGCACACGAACATGCCGCACTGCATCATCAGCTGCGCCACGCCGAGGCTGCGCAGGAAGGTGGTCTTGCCGCCCCGGTTGGTGCCGGTGACCATGATCAGGCCGGTGCCGTCGGCGTCCACGTCGTTGGCCACGACGGTGCCGCCGAGCGACAGCGCGAGGCCCGGCTCGTACAGTCCCCGGGCGGACAGGGCCAGGTCGGCGGGCGGGTGCGGCTCGGGCAGACAGGTGGGCAGGCCGGTCCGGGCGAGGTCCTCGGCGAGGTTGAGGCAGCCGACGTAGAAGCCCAGCTCGTCGCGCAGGGCGCGGAAGAAGTCGCGGACGTGGTCGGCCGACTCGGCGACGGCCTCGGAGATCTCTTCCAGGGCGAGGTTGCGGAGCCCCGCGATCGCGCGCCAGCTGTCCTCGTGCTCGGGCGGAACGGTGTAGACCAGGCTCGACTTGCGGAACCGGCGGGTGAGCGGGTCACGGCCCTTGGACGGGGGCTCGTGCATCCGGAGGTCGACGCCCTTGTTCCCCCGGCCGAGGCGCGCGGTGACGATGATGCCGTGCTCGAAGCGCAGCTCCTCCAGCAGGCCCTCCACCGTGCGGAGGTAATCCTCGTCCACCTGCGCGCGGATCGTCTCGAACAGCCGGACGAAGCCCGCCGACCGGAACGCGCGGCCTTCCCGTGACGCGAAGCCGCGCAGTTCGCGCAGCCGTTCGCAGAACAGCTCCAGCACGCGCAGGGCGCGGTTCAGCAGGCCGGTGGCCGGGCCGCGGAAGATCTTCTGCTCGGCGGCGACCGCCCGCTCCGCCAGCCCGTACAGCTCGCGCACGGTCCGGGCGTTGTCCAGGCAGTCGCCGAGGACCCGCTGGCGGTGGGCGATGTCGGCGAGGTCGGTGAGCGGGTCCAGGGTCGCGGCGCGGGCCAGGGCGAACAGGTGGTCGTCCCCGCGCGCCATGGCGGCCCACAGGCCGTCCAGCCGCAGGTCCTCGGCCAGGTCCGCGTCGAGGGGCCGCCGCTGCGGCCGCCGCCCGGCGTCGGCGAACAGCAGTCCGGGCCTCACCGGCCCACCCGGGAGGTGATCTGCGCGCGGGTGAGGCCGTGCTTCTCGGCGATGGCGAGCGCGTGGGCGCGGCCGTCGGCGGGCCGCCGCACGATCTTGTAGGTGCGGGTCGCGCGGTCGTCGCCGGCGACGGTCGCGACCATGCTGACGGCCTTGGGGCTGAGCAGGGACAGCTCGTCCACGAAGCTCACCCACAGGCACGGCGCGTCGAGCCGGTCGATCGCGGTGAGCACGGCCTCGCTGAGCGTCCGGGCGTCGGCGGGGGTGGTGGAGGAGAAGATCTCGTTCAGGACGATGACGCTGTCGGGCGTGGCCCGGTCGAGGATGGCGCGCATCCGGTGGAGCTCCTCCTCCAGCTTGCTGATGAGGCCGTCGGGGTGCTCGGGCCGCTCGTAGTGGGTGAGGATCAGGTCGGGCAGGAAGATCCGCGCCCGCCGGCCGGGGACGGGGCAGCCGAGGGCGGCCAGGTGGTGGAGCTGGCCGAAGGTGCGCGACAGGGTCGTCTTGCCGCCCTGGTTGGGACCGGACACCACCAGGGCGCGCTCGTCGCCGTCGAGGCGCAGGTCGTTGCCCACCGGGTGTCCGCCGTCCCGCACGAGCTTGATCGCCAGCGCCAGGTCGTAGGCGCCGTCGGCGGCCAGGGTCTTGTCGGTGGGGGAGACCTGCGGGTAGCAGGTCGGCAGGCCCGCCTCCCGCAGCGGCGCCAGACAGGCCAGGTAGCCGAGGTAGAAGCGCAGCTCGTGGTCGACGCGGACGATCTCGTCGTCCATGAAGCGGCGGTGGCGCGCGCGGAAGGCGGCGGCGTCGGCGAACACGCCGGGGGCCAGCTCGACCACGAGGTCCAGCACGGCGGCCTCGACGAAGTCGAGCCCCAGTTCCGGCGGCTTGTCCTCGCGCGGCTTGGGCTCGGGGTCCTGGCGGAAGCGCTCGAAGGCGGCCAGCACCCGCGCGGCGTAGTCGAAGCGGCCGCCCGCGTCGTGCGCGGCGACGGTGATCTTGTCGCCGCGCAGCAGCAGGTCGTAGCGGACTTCGCCGAAGCGGTCGCGCAGTTCCCGCGCCTGCTCGCACGGCCCGGCGAAGGAGGCGCTGCGAACGTGCTCGGCCACGTCGTCGAGCAGCGCCCGCAGGCCGGAGGAGGCGGGATCGGCGGCGCGCAGGTCCTCGGCGAAGCGGCTCACGGCGGCGGCGTGGTCCAGCATGATGTCGAGGAACCAGCGGTCCGCCTGCGGCGGGTGCTTCCTGCGCTCCAGCGCGTCCAGCCGCCGCCGCGTCCGGTCCATGGAGGCGGTGAAGCGCTCGGCGGCCTGGTGGATCTCGGGCCGCTCCAGGTCGCGGAAGATCTGCTGGCGGAACGCGATGAGGTCGGGGTCGCGCAGCCGGTGGTGGAAGTAGGGGGCGAGGCCGGGCAGGCCGCCCGCCTGCGCGGCCTCATGGACGACCTGGTCGAGGTTAAGGTCCTGGAAGTACTCGGGCTCGGCGCCGTCGCGCGGTGCGGCGGACGGGCCGGCCGTCCCGGACAGGATGCTGCGCACGGCCACCCGTTGCACCCCCCTCGACGGAAGAGGTTCAAAAATACAGAGAATGGACGTGGAAGCGATACCCGCCCGACCGAGGAGCGTGCACGATGCCCGACCTGCTCGACGACACCGCCATCGCCCGGCGGCTCGCCGCGCTGCCCGGATGGACGCGTGAGGGGGACGAGATCCGCCGCTCGGTGCGGGCCCCGTCGTTCATGGCGGGGATCGACCTGCTGGCGGCGGTGGCCCGCGCCGCCGAGAACGCCGACCACCACCCCGACATCGACGTCCGCTGGCGGACGGTGACCTTCGCGCTGACCACGCACTGCTCGGGCGGCCTGACGGTCAAGGACTTCGACCTGGCGGCCGTGATCGACCGCCTGGCGACCGAGCACGGCGCCGAGCAGGCCGACTAGCGCCGACCCGCGGGCGGGGGTCAGCGGGTGCGGCGGTGGAAGAGCGGGCCCGACAGCGCCAGCGAGACCAGCAGGATGCCGCCGCACCAGGCCAGGGCCGTCCACGGGCGGCCGCCGACCGGCTGGTCCAGCAGCAGGCCCCGGACGCTCTCGATGACCGGGGTGGCGGGCTGGTTGTCGGCGAAGCCGTGCAGCCAGCCCGGCATGGTGTCGACCGGCACGAACGCGCTGCTGGGGTAGGGCAGGAACAGCACGAAGAAGGTGAAGCCGCTGGCCGCCTCCGGGTTCGAGGCCAGCAGGCCCATCGTCGCCGAGAACGCCGACATCGCCACGATGAACGCCGTCAGCACCCCCAGCGCGCCCAGCCAGTGCGCGAGGCCCGCGTCGGTGCGGAAGCCGATCGCGAACGCCACCGCGAACACGATCGCCGTCGAGCACAGGTTGCGCACCGTACTGGCGGTGACGTGGCCGCCCAGCAGGGCGCGGCCGCCCACGTCCATGGAACGGAACCGGTCCACCACGCCCTCGGTCATGTCGTGCGCGACGCTGACGGCGGTCAGCGAGGCCCCGTAGCCCGAGCACAGGATCAGCACGCCCGGCACGGCGTAGGTGACGTACTCGGTGCCGGTCTCGATGGCCCCGCCGAACAGGTACACGAACACCAGCAGCAGCATCACCGGCAGCAGCAGCGAGATCAGCAGCGCGTCCACGCCGCGCAGCGCCATGCGCAGGCTGCGGCCGGACAGCACCGGCCAGGCGGTCAGGTCAGACACCGGTCGTCTCCTTGGTCTGCCCGGTCAGGGCGAGGAACACATCGTCCAGGGTGGTGTCGCGCACCGCGAAGCGCTCCACGGCGGTGCGCGCGGGGTCGACCTCGTCCAGCAGCGCCCGCACGTGCGCGGCCGACCCGTCGGTGGGCACGCCCAGCACGCGGCGGGCGGAGTCGAGGTAGGTGACGCGGTCGCGCAGGGCGCGCGCGGCGGCGTCGAAGGCGGGCCGGTCGGCCATCGTCAGGTCGAGCCGGGAGGCGGCGACCCGCTCCTTCAGCTCGGCGGCGGTGCCCTCGGCGACGACGCGGCCGCCGTCCAGCAGCGCGATGCGGTCGGCCAGCCGGTCGGCCTCCTCCAGGTACTGGGTGGTCAGCAGGACCGTCACCCCGCCCGCCGCGAGCTCGGCGACCAGGTCCCACATGGCGCGGCGGCTGCGCGGGTCCAGGCCGGTGGTCGGCTCGTCCAGGAAGATCACCTCGGGGTCGGTGACCAGCCCGCAGGCCAGGTCCAGGCGGCGGCGCATCCCGCCGGAGTAGCCGGCGACCGGGCGGCCGCCCGCCTCGGTCAGCTCGAAGCGCTCCAGCAGCTCGGCCGCGCGCTCGCGGGCCCGGGAACGGGAGAGACGGCGCAGCCGGGCCATCATGCGCAGGTTCTCCGCGCCGGTCTGCAGCTCGTCCACGGCCGCGTACTGGCCGGTGAGGCTGATGGCGCGGCGCACCTGCCGGGGCTGCGCCACCACATCGTGCCCGGCGACGCGGGCCGAGCCGCCGTCGGGACGGGTCAGCGTCGCCAGGATGCGCACGGTGGTGGTCTTGCCCGCGCCGTTGGGGCCGAGCAGCGCGAACACGCCGCCCCGGGGGACGCGCAGGTCGATGCCGTCCAGAACGGTCGCCGGGCCGTAGGTCTTGCGGAGGCCGACGGCCTCGATCGCGGGTTCGTCGTCGTGGGTCAACGTGCCACGTCCTCTACTGTGTATGGCATACGCACTACTGCGTAGGGTATACACAGAGGGGTCGAGGCGGTCAAGGCCCGGAGGTGCGATGGGATCGGCGGACGGCGGCGAGGGCGGCGGTCTGCCCGGGAGCGTGGAGCTGGCCTGGGGGCTGCGCGCGCGGCCCGGCAAGGGCCCCAAGCGCACCCTCACCCTGGAGGAGATCGTGGACGCGGCGGTCCGGGTCGGCTCGGCCGAGGGCCTGGCGGCGGTGTCGATGAGCCGGGTGGCGGCCGAGGCCGGGGTCTCGACGATGGCGCTGTACCGCTACGTGCCCTCCAAGGCCGACCTGCTGGAGCTCATGGCCGACCAGGTGTTCGGCCCGCCGCCCGCCCTGCCCGGCCCGGAGGTGGGCTGGCGCGAGGGGACGGCCGCGTGGGCGTGGGCGATGCGCGCGGCGCTGTCGCGCCACCCGTGGCTGCTGGGCGTCCCGATCACCGGCCCGCCCGTCATGCCCAACACGGTCGCGTGGATGGAGGCGGGGCTGAGCCGCCTGCGCGGCACCGGGCTGGAGCCGGGCGCGAAGGTGTCGGTGCTGATGCTGATCAGCGGGCACGTCCGCAGCCAGGCGATCCTGTTCCGCGACATGGCCGCCTCGCTCGACGACGCGGGGACCACCGAGGCGGAGATGCTGCTCGGCTACGGCGCGCTGCTGGCCAAGGTCGCCGACCCCGGCCGGTTCCCCGAGCTGCACCGGCTGCTGGGGGAGGGCGTGTTCGACATGGGCGGCGCCCCCGGCGCCGAGGCGGGCGACCCCGACCCCGACTTCGCGTTCGGGCTCGAACGCATCCTGGACGGCATCCAGGTGCTAGTGGACCGAGAAGCCGCCGTCCACGAACAACGACTGCCCGGTGACGTAGGCCGACCCGGGGCCGGCCAGGAAGACGGCGGCGGAGGCGAAGTCGCCGGGTAGCCCGTTGCGGCCGACCATCGTGCGCTCGGCCAGCGCTTGGACGCGTTCGGGGTCGTCCTGCAGACGGGCGTTCAGCGGGGTCAGCACGAAGCCGGGCACCAGGGTGTTGGCGGTGACGCCGTGCCGCGACCACTGCTCGGCCTGCGAGCGGGCCAGCCCTTCCAGCCCGGCCTTGGAGACCCCGTAGGCGCCGCTGGTGACGAACGCGCGGAACGCCTGCTGGGAGGAGACGTGGATGAGGCGGCCGTAGCCGCGCTCGGCCATGCCGGGCGCGTAGCGCTGCGACAGCAGGAACGGGGCCTCCAGGTTCACCGCCATGGTGGTGTCCCAGACGGCGTCGTCGATCTCCGGCATCGGGGGCCGCAGGTTGATCCCGGCGCTGTTGACCAGGATGTCGGGCTCGCCGAACGGCTCGGCGGCCGCGTCGGCGGCGGCCCGCACCGCCTCGCGGTCGCTCAGGTCGGCGCTGACCGACGCGGCCCGGCACCCGTACGCCTCCAGCTCGGCGACGGTGGCGGCGAGTTCGGCCTCGCGGCGGGCGACCAGCACGACCGACGCGCCCGCGCGGGCCAGCGCCCCGGCGATGGCGCGGCCGATGCCCGAACTGCCCCCGGTCACCACCGCCGTCCTGCCGTCCAGGCCGAACAGCTCGGACAGGTAGGCGGGGGCGGGACCGGAGGCAGGTGTCGTCATGGGCGACGACTCTAGGGCACGTCCCTGCCGGTGGCGTCGGCACCGGTCTCGGCGCCGGCCTCGGGCTCGTCGTCGCCGCGCCTGCGGTCGCGCCAGATCACCACCGCGATCACCGCGACGACCACGAAGGTCGGCACGAAGAACGGCACCGCGCTGATGATCGGATGGGTGGCCAGCACCCCGTCCGCCGGCAGGCCGGCGAGGGACCCGGCCGTCATGTGCCGACCTTCTCCCGGGGCGCGCCCGCCGTCCGGGCCGGCTCGGGCAGGGTGCGCGCGACGCGCGCCACGCCCCAGCCGAGCGCGACCAGCAGCGCCAGCGTGCAGAACAGCACCACCGAGGAGGCCGCCAGCCACAACCAGCCGGGCACGTCGCTCTTCAGCTCGCGCTGCAGGATCTTCTTCTCGCTCTGCAGGGGCCGGGTGAAGTTCTCGGTGGCCGGGAGCTCCTTGGCGCCGATCGCCGGGTCGGCCGGCATGTAGATCGGCACTCCGGTCAGGGTGCGGCCGTCGTGGATGCGGATCAGGGTCTTCCAGTCGCCGTGCAGCGGCATCGGCGCGCTGGTGCGGTAGACGCCGCGGCTCTCCTCGACCATGGGCTCGACGTGCAGGCCCTTGCCCTGCCAGCCGGTGATGGCGACCCAGGCGGGACCGTCCACGGCGGTGGGCGGCGACAGGGTGACGCGCGCGTGGGCGGTGCGGTCGTCCTTGCCGCCCCTGACGTCGGTGAGGGTGACGGTGGCCTGCGGTCCTTGCGGGACGTTGATGACCAGGCCGTTGGCGACGGCCGCGGCGACCGCGAGGATCGAGGCCGCGAAAAGCGTGCGGGCCACGGCGGGCTTGGGCAGGCGCCCCTCCAGTCCCTCGGCGAGCATCGCCCCGCACAGGCCGCCCGCCACACCACCGACGACCGCCATGATCATGCCCTCGACCAGGATGTCGCCGGTCCACGGCAGCTTGAAGGCCACCTGGCTCCAGGCGTACTCGCCCGCGAACCCGACGGTGCCGACCAGCACGCCGCCGACCGCGCCCAGCAGCAGCGGGCGGCGCGCCAGCGCGAGCGCGGCCAGCTCGATGACCAGCGCCTCGGCGAAGTACAGCGGGACCGACGCCCACAGCTCGCCGATGACCGGGCCGACGAACACCGACACCCCGCCGCGCACCAGCATGTAGAACACCACCGCGAACAGCGCGCCGCCGCGCCCGACCCACAGCCGGGCCGCGACCAGGGCGCAGCCCGCGGCGAGCGCGATCAGCAGCGGCTGGTGCACCAGGCGGAACTGGGGGACGCCGAAGTCGTACTCGGCCTGGAACACCGACAGGCCGATCAGCAGGCCGCCCGCGTGCATGCCGCGCCGGACGTAGCGCGCCCAACCGGGCGGCTCACGGTCGGCGGGGCCGTCGTAGGCGCGGCGGCCCTCCCGCTCCAGGATCATCATGGCGACCAGCGACAGGCCCGCGCCGCCGATGAGCATCAGGTGGGTGGGGCCCCACAGCGTGACGTCCTGGCCGAAGATGCGGTGCCACACGTCGTCCAGGGGGAAGCCCAGCAGCGCGTAGAACCCGGCTCCGGCCAGCAGCACGCCGCCCGCCGGGGCGTACCAGTCGCGGGTGATGCGGACCGCGGCCCTGCCGGACCGCACACCCTTGTTGGGCAGCACCACCGACAGCACGCCGGAGGTGAAGATCCCGAACAGGCCGATCAGGATGGGGTAGTGCGCGATGTTGGCGAGCGGGCCCTCGTCGCGGCCGTGCGAGATGTGCAGGGAGATGTCCCAGTACATGCCCAGCAGCGCGGTGATGAGGGAGACCAGGGCGACGATGACCGGCAGCGAGGCCCAGCCGGGCAGGCCGCGCCCGGGGCCGCGCTCGGACAGGTCGGCGAGCCTGGTCAGCAGCGTGATGCGGCCGGTGCGGTGGCCCCAGCCGAAGACCAGCAGCACCGCCGTCAGCAGCGCCGCCCCGCCGGTGGCGATGACGATCTGGTCGAGCGCCGCCCCGCCCGCCGGCTTGCTCTCAGGCGCGGCGAGCCGCAGCGCGATTTGTGTACCGGTGTTCGTCACTGGATCCCACACGGGTGCTCCTATAGCCATCCAAAGGGGGTACAAACCACCCCGGCCGGAGTATGTCAGCTTTCAATGTGTCATTGTCTAGTGTCACGTTTTGTGGTGTGAGACACCGGTGGGAAAGAGGGGTCGAACAGGTGGTGCTCAGGAGGGTTCTGGTGACCGCGGTGACAGTGGGAACGCTCGCGGCGGCGGCCGGATGCGGCGAGCCCGCCGACGATCCGGGCACGTCAGCGGGGGCTTCCGGCGGCGCGACCGCCGCGCCGACGTCCGGTGGCCCGGCGGCCACACCAACCTCGCCGTCGAGTAAGCAGAACGTTACGAACATCACGGTGACGGTCAGCAAGGGCAAGGTCCGCACCGACAGCGGCCGGGTGAAGGTGAAGCGCGGCGCCACCGTGCGCGTCACCATCACCAGCGACGCCACCGACGAGTTCCACCTGCACGGCTACGACCGCACGGTGGACCTCAAGCCCGGCACGCCCGGCACGCTGGAGCTGACCGCCGACAAGCCCGGCGTGTTCGAGGCCGAGCTGCACCACTCCGGCGCGCGCGTGTTCGAGCTGCAGGTGGGCTGAGGTGCCCGTCCCCCCGCAGGCGACGGTCCTGGCGCACGGCCTGGGCGGTCGCACCGACCTGCCGCTGGACGCGGTCACCGCCATCGTCGGCGGCGGCGTGGCCGTGGCCGCCTCCTTCTTCGCCCTCACCCTGGCGTGGAAGCGGCCGAGGCTGCACCCCGAGGGCGGCCGGCCGCTGCCGCCGCGGCTCGCCCGCCTCCTGGACGCGCCCGCCCTGACCTGGACGGGCCGCGCCCTGGCGCTGGCGGCGACGGCGCTGGTGGTCGCGGTCGCCTTCGCCGGGCCGCCCACCGACAAGACCAACCTCGCCCCCTGGGCGCTGTACGTCACCTTCTGGGTCGGACTGGTGCCCGCCAGCGTGCTGCTCGGCCCGGTATGGCGGCGCGTCAACCCGCTGCGCACGCTGCACGCCGGGCTGTGCCGCCTGACCCGCACCGATCCGCACGGTCGCGGGCCGCTCCCCGAACGGCTCGGCTACTGGCCCGCCGCCGGCTGGCTGACGGCGTTCGTGTGGCTGGAGCTGGTCGCCCCGCACCGCTCCGACCCGCGCCTGGTCGGCACGCTGATCGTCGGGTACGCGGCGGTCAACCTCGCGCTGGCCTGGTGGTTCGGCCGCGACTGGTTCACCGGCGGCGACGGCTTCGAGGCGTACTCGGGCCTGCTGGCCCGGCTGTGCCCGATCGGCCGCCGCAGCGACGGCGTGCTGGTGCTGCGGACCCCGCTGACCGGGCTGATGCGGCGCACCGGCGAGCCCGGCCTGGTCGCGGCGGCCTGCGTGCTGATCGGCTCGACCGGCTTCGACGGGATCACCCGCACCACCTACTGGCGCGACAACGTGGACCCCTCCAGCCTGGTCGCCGGGACGCTCGGGCTGGCCGCCGCGATCGGCGCGGTCACCGTGCTCTACCTGGCCGCGACGCGGGCGAGCGCGGCGCTGACCGGGGACGACCCGGCGGTGGTGCCGGGCCGGTTCGCCGCCACGCTGCTGCCGATCGCGCTCGGCTACACCCTGGCGCACTACTTCTCGTTCTTCGCGCTCGAGGGGCAGATGACGTTCATCCTGGCCAGCGACCCGTTCGGCACGGGGCTGGACCTGCTGGGCTCGACCGGCCACCGCATCGACTACGACCTGGTCGGGCCGACGCTGACCGCGCAGGTGCAGGTGAACGCGATCGTGCTGGGGCACATCGCCGGCACCATCGCCGCGCACGACCTGGCGCTGCGCACCGGGCCCGCCGGGCGGACGCTGCGGGGGCAACTGCCGATCGCCGCGGTCATGGTCGCGCTCACCTGCGCCGGGCTGTTCGCGCTGCTCAGCGGGTGATGCGGTCCGGCTCGTCCGGAACGGGGCGGCCGGCGTCCGCCCGGTCGGCGGTCCTGCCGGCGGTCGCTTCGCCCGAGCCGTCGTGCGGAGCGGCCTCGGCGCCGTCCCCCATGCCGTCCTTCACGCCGTCCTTCGCCGCGCCGCTCGCCTTGTCCTTCACGCCGTCCTCCGCCGCGCCGCTCGCCTTGTCCTTCGCCTCGGCCTCGGCGCGCTTCTTGGCGGCCAGCTCGGCGACCTTCGCGCGCTGCTTCTTGCGGCGGTCGTACTCCCCGACCGCCATCCCGATCGCGATCAGGATCGGGATCCAGTACTTGGTCGTGCCCAGGATGGCCTTGAGCCAGCCGGGCATGTGCCAGTCCGGCCACGGGATGTCCGGCAGGTCGACGTCGGGCCAGGGGATGCTCGGCAGGTCGACGTCGGGCATCGGGACGTGCACGTCGGGCCACGGGATGTCGGGCCAGGGCAGCTTGATGGCCAGGCCGATGCCCAGCAGCGGCCAGAGCACCTTGCCGGCGGCCAGCGCCACGTGCCGGGCCGCGTACACCTTCGGGTGCTCGCGGGCGAACTTCTCGCGCTTGTGGGCGCGGGTGCCCTCGGGCGGCGCGAACGGCAGCTCGTCGAAGCGCTTCAGCAGCTCGTTGAGGGCTTCTTCCTTCTCCTTCTCGCGCTTGCTCTCGTCGTCGCCCTTCGGCTTCTCGGCCTTCTCCAGGCCGACCTTGCCGCCCTCGTCGTCCCCGTCGTCGTCTTCGTCCTTGGGCTTGGGCACCAGGACGGCGACGCGGTCCGGGTCGCCCAGCCAGCCCCAGATGACCTTGAGCTGGGCCTCCTCGCCGAACTCGGCCAGCACCCCCGGTTCGGCGATCTCGGCGAGCTTGATCGTGAGCGACTTGAGCTTGGTCTCCTTCTCGGCGACCTGGCGGCCGTCCACCAGCAGCCGGGCCCAGCGGGTCTTGCCTCGCGGCGACGCCTCGACCTCGATGCGGTGTTCGCCGTTGCGCAGCAGCCAGCGTCCCTCGGTCGAACCGGTCAACGACGTCCCCCTGGTCATGGTCTGGGCCCCTGTCCTCTTCGTGGCGATGGCTCCAGGATCGCCCATGCGGGGGAGTGCGGGCTGCCGCCGAAACTCCATGGTCGATAGACCAAAGTCGATGCCCGCCCGTACCGGGGACGGTACGGGCGGGCATCGGCGCGAACGCGGAGATCAGCGGGCTACGGCAGCGGCGGGCGGCCGGGGGAGTGGATCCAGGTCTGGAAGAACGCGTCCAGGTCCTGCCCGGAGACCTGCTCGGCGAGCGCGGTGAACTGCTCGGTCACCACGTGCTTGTCGCGGTTCTGGGCGTACCAGGCGCGCAGCAGTTCCAGGAACTTCTCCTCGCCGATCTTCTCGCGGAGGAACTGCAGCACCATCGCGCCGCCGTGGTACTCGCGGTTGTGGAACATGGTGTCGCGCTTGGGGTCGGCGATGACCACGTTCCACCAGGGGTCGGTGGCCGGATGGGAGTTGTAGACGGCGCGGGCCTCGGCGGCGACGGTGTTGCCGCCCATGACCTTCTCGGTCCAGTACCAGTTGGACCAGCGCGCGAAGCTCTCGTTGAGCCAGATCTGCTGCCAGTTCCTGGGCGCGACCGAGTTGCCGAACCACTGGTGGGCCATCTCGTGGGCGATGGTGCGGTCGGGCCGGATCGCCGAGTAGACCGGCTTGCCGTTGGTCTCCAGCGAGAACCCGAGCGGCTCGCCGTTGAACCGGGCGTCGTCCACGATCGCGCCCGCGGTGGTGAACGGGTAGGCGCCGTAGGTCTTCACCCAGAAGTCGGTGGCCTTGGCGGTGGTGTCGTAGTAGTAGTCCATCGGGTCGACGCCGCCGGGCGCGGGCAGCTTGCGGACCTCGGGGTCGATCGCCACGTACATGGGCACGCCGCCGGGGGTCCTGCCGGTCTTGACGTCCCACTTGCCGATGTCGATGGTGGCCAGGTAGCTGGCCATCAGGCTCTCTTCGCGCCACTTGTAGGTCACCGACGGGGCGGCGGCGCGGCGCCGGCTGAAGGCGGCCTTGCCCTCCTGCTTGGACTCCAGCACGCCGTTGGCGACCGCCCCCAGCCCCTTGGGGACGGTGATGGAGAAGTCGTAGCGCGCCTTGTCGGAGGGGTGGTCGTTGGCGGGGAACCAGGTGGAGGCGCCGTCGGGCTCGGCGCCGACGTAGGCCCCGTCGGGGGTGTGCAGGAAGCCGTAGGGCGAGCCGAACACGATCGGCGAGCCGACGATGGTCTGCGGCACGCCGCCGTAGACGACCTCGACGTTGAAGGTGCGGCCCGCCTTCAGGCCGCGCCGCGGGGTGATCGTCAGCTCGGTGCCGCGCCGCTTGTGGTCGGCCTTGCGGCCGTCGACGGTGACCTTGTCGACGTCCATGCCGCTGAGGTCGAGGTTGAACGACGACAGGTCCTGGGTGGCGCGCGCGGTGATGATCGCGGTGCCGTCGAGCTGGTCGTGGTCGGGGTCGTAGGCCAGCTTGAGCTTGTAGTGGCCGACGTCGTAGCCGCCGTTGCCGAGGTTCGGGAAGTAGGGGTCGCCGACTCCGGGGGCGCCCGGGGTGGGGCGGTCGCGCGCGGCGGCGTCGGCGGCGGGGGCGAGGGCGATCACGCTGACCGCGGCGAGCGCGGCCGGCAGCGCGCGGCCCGGGGTGCGGAGCCCGCGCCACCGGGAGTACGGCCGTGGGGGGAGCTGCGTCATACTCGATTCCTCTCCATTGAGTGATCATGGAAGACGCGCGCCCACCCTCCCCCAGCCGCGTGACATATGTCGATAGATAAGCCGAAACCGGTCATCTGTCGGTGGGGGCGCCGAGAATGGGGGAAGCCGCCCGTGCCGGGCCGCGGAAGGAGGCGCACCCGATGGATCCCGCACCCCCTGCGGCGAAGCGGCGCGGCCGGCCGCTGTTCGCGCGCTTCTTCTCCCGCGTGGCGCAGGCCATGGACGAGCGCGGCCTCGCCGAGTACCGGCGCGAGCTGCTGGCGGACGCGGCCGGGCGCGTGCTGGAGGTCGGCGCCGGGACCGGCGCCACCTTCGCCCACTACCCTCCCCGGGTCACCGAGGTGGTCGCCATCGAGCCGGAGCCGTACCTGCGCCGGCAGGCCGAGGACGCCGCCCGGGCCGCCCCGGTCCCGATCAGCGTCGTCGACGGCCTGGCCGAACGGCTGCCCGCCCCCGACGGCGGCTTCGACGCGGTCGTGACGTGCGGCGTGCTGTGCTCGGTGCGCGACCCCGACGCCGCGCTGGCGGAGATGTTCCGCGTGCTGAGGCCGGGCGGGCGCCTGCACGTCCTGCAGCACGTGCGCGCCCAGGCCCCCCGACTGCTGCGCGTGCAGCGCGTCCTGGACGCGACCGTCTGGCCGCGGCTGAACGGCGGGTGCCGCCTGGGCGACGACACCGCCGCCGCGATCGAGCGCGCCGGGTTCGTTCAGCCGAGCCTGCGGCGGGTGAGCTGGCCCGAGACCCGCGTCCCGCTGCCCTCCTCGCCGCACATCCTGGGCACCGCCGTGCGGCCGCGCACCGTCCCATGACCCGTCCCATGATCTGTCACAGGGCCCGGCGCAGGTGGTCGGCGGTGATGGAGCCGGTCGCGCGGGCGAGCCGCGCCGGGGTCCCGGTGAACACGATCTCGCCGCCGTGCTTGCCGCCGTCGGGCCCGAGGTCGATCACCCAGTCGGCGTGCTTGACCACGTCCAGGTTGTGCTCGATGACGATGACGGTGTTGCCGCCGTCCACGAGCCGGTCCAGCAGCGCGGTCAGGGTGCCGATGTCGGCCATGTGCAGGCCGGTGGTGGGCTCGTCCAGCACGTAGACCATCCCGCTGCGGTGCAGGTGGTCGGCGAGCTTGAGGCGCTGGCGCTCGCCGCCCGACAGCGAGCTGAGCGGCTGGCCCAGCGTCAGGTAGGTGAGGCCCACCTCGTTGAGGGTGCGCAGCTTGGTGTGGAGGCGGGGCTCGGGGAAGGCGTCGAGCGCCTCCTCGGCGGTGAGCGCCAGCACGTCCACGATGGTCCTGCCGCGCAGCCGGTGCTCCAGCGCCTCGGGCCGGTAGCGGGTGCCGCGGCAGGCCGGGCACACGGTGGTGACCGGGTCCATGAACGCCAGGTCGGTGAAGATGACGCCGTTGCCGTCGCAGCCGGGGCAGGCGCCCTTGGAGTTGAAGCTGAACAGCCCGGGGTCGGCGCCGGTGGCGTCGGCGAACAGGCGGCGCAGCGGGTCCATGACGCCGAGGTAGGTCGCCGGGCTGGAGCGGCGCGAGCCGCGGATCGCCGACTGGTCGACCAGCACCGCCTCGGGGTGCCGCGCGGCGAACACCTGCGACACCAGCGTGCTCTTGCCCGATCCGGCGACGCCGGTGACGGCGGTCAGCACGCCGGTGGGGAAGCGGGCGGTGACGTCCTTGAGGTTGTGCAGGTCGGCGCCGGTGACGGTGAGCCAGCCGGTCGGCTCGCGGAAGCGCTCCTTGATCCAGGTGCCCCGGCGCAGCGCGCGGCCGGTGGGGGTGTCGGCCTCGCGCAGCCGTTCGACGGTGCCCTGGAACACCACGCGGCCGCCGTGCGCGCCCGCGCCGGGCCCGAGGTCGACGACGTGGTCGGCGATGGCGATCACGTCGGGGTCGTGCTCGACCACCAGCACGGTGTTGCCCTTGTCGCGCAGCTGGCGCAGCAGGTCGATGAGGCGGCCCACGTCGCGCGGGTGCATCCCGACGCTGGGCTCGTCGAAGATGTAGGTCATGCCCGTCAGGCTGGAGCCCAGGTGCCGCACCACCTTCAGCCGCTGCGCCTCGCCGCCCGACACCGTGGCGGTCCCGCGGTCCAGGCTGAGGTAGCCGAGGCCCACGGCGACCAGCCGCCGCAGCCGGGTGATGGCGGCCTCGGCGATCGGGGCGCCGACCGGGTCGTCGACGGCGGCCAGGAAGTCGATGAGGTCGGTGACCTCCATCGCGCCGACCTCGGCGATGTTGCGGCCGTTGACCCGGGTGGCGAGCGCGGCGGCGTTCAGCCGGGCCCCGTCGCACAGCGGGCACACCGCCTGGGCGACGACCGCACGGGCCTCCTCGCGGGTGCGGGCCGACAGCTGGGACAGGTCGCGGTTGATGTACAGGCGCTCGAACCGCTGGACCAGGCCCTCGTAGGCGTTGTGGCCCTTGGAGCCGGTGCGGTTCTCGCGGGGCACCCGGAAGCCCTTGCCGTACAGCAGCAGGTCCCATTCCTCCTCGGTGAACTCGCCGAGCGGCTTGTCGGGGTCGAACAGCCCCGACTCGGCGTACAGCTGCCACCAGTAGCTGCCCACGCGCATCTGGGGGAAGCGGATGGCGCCCTGGTTGAGGGTCTTGGCGCGGTCGATGAACTTGTCCACGTCCAGCCGCACCACGTGGCCCAGGCCGTCGCACTCGGGGCACATGCCCTGCGGGTCGTTGAACGAGTAGGCGCTCGCCTCCCCGGCGCTGGGCTCGCCGCAGCGGGAGAACAGCACGCGGACGACCGAGGAGATGTCGGTCATCGTGCCGACGGTGGAGCGGGAGTTGCCGCCGATCGGGCGCTGGTCCACCACGATCGCCGGCGCCAGGTGGTCGATCGCGTCGGCGTCGGGCCGCTCGAACTTGGGCAGCCGGTTGCGCACGTACCAGGTGAAGGTCTCGTTGAGCTGGCGCTGGGACTCCACCGCGATGGTGTCGAACACGATCGAGGACTTGCCCGACCCCGACACCCCGGTGAACACCACGATGCGCTCCTTGGGGATGCGCAGCTCGACGTCCTTGAGGTTGTTCTCCCGTGCGCCGGTGATGACGATGTGCTCCCGGTGCTCTCCGTGTCCGCTCATGTTCCCGACGCTAGGCGGCCATCAGGTCAGTTCCTGACCTGATGGGGCGGGCATACTCGGGGCATGACCGACACCCCGGCGCGGCTGCTGCAGCTGCTGTCGCTGCTGCAGACCCGGCGCGAATGGACCGGCCCGGAGCTGACCGGGCGCCTCGGCGTGAGCGAGCGCACGGTGCGGCGCGACATCGAGCGCCTGCGCGATCTCGGCTACCCCGTGCACGCCACGCGCGGCGCGGTCGGCGGCTACCGGCTGGAGGCCGGGACCGCGATGCCGCCGCTGCTGCTGGACGACGAGGAGGCGGTGGCGATCGCGCTGGGCCTGCGCACGGCGGCGGGCGCGGCCGTGGAGGGCATCGGCGAGACCTCGGTGCGGGCGCTGGCCAAGCTGGAGCAGGTGCTGCCCGACCGGCTGCGCCGCCGGGTGGGTGCGCTGACCACCGCGACCGTGCCGATCGAGGGGTCGCCCGCCGGTCCCACGGTCTCGCCCGAGACGCTGACGGTGCTGGCCGCCGCCTGCCGCGACCACGAGCGGCTGCGCTTCCGCTACCGCGCCAAGGACGACGGCGAGAGCCGCCGCCACGTCGAGCCGCACCGCCTGGTGTCGGCCGGGCGCCGCTGGTACCTGGTGGCCTGGGACGTCGAGCGCGCCGACTGGCGCACCTTCCGCGTGGACCGCGTCACCGAGCCGCTGGCCACCGGCGTGCGCGACGCGCCCCGCGAGCCGCCCGGCGGGGACGCCGCCGCCTACGTCAAGCGCTCCCTGGGCGCCGCGCGCCCCACCGTGCGGGCGGTGCTGACGGTGCACGCCTCGGCCCGCGAGGTCGCCGACCGGTTCCGCGTCACCGACCAGGAGCTGGAGCCGGTGGACGACCGCACCTGCACGCTGCGGGTCGCGGAGGCGTCCCTGGAGTGGACCGCGCTGCGCATCGCCTACCTGGGCATCGACTTCGAGGTCCGCGAGCCGCCGGAGCTGGCCGCGACGCTGCGCGAGATGGGCGCCCGCCTGGTCCGCGCGGCCGGGCGGCCCGCTCCGCCGGGGTGACCGCGATCTGACGCACCGTTGTTTGGCCTCCGATGCGTCGGGCAGGGCGACAGGTGATCCCGTCGACAAGGAGGAGTTCGGATATGAGCAAGATCGAGCAGTCGATCGACGTCCAGGTCCCGGTGCGCACCGCCTACAACCAGTGGACGCAGTTCGAGGACTTTCCCCATTTCATGGAGGGCGTGGAGCGCATCGAGCAGCGCACGCCGACGCGCACCCACTGGGTGACCAAGATCGCCGGCGTCAAGCGCGAGTTCGACGCCGAGATCACCGAGCAGAACCCCGACGAGCGGGTCGCCTGGACCTCCGTCGAGGAGCCCCGGCAGGCCGGTGTGGTGACCTTCCACCGGCTGGGCGAGAACGCCACGCGCGTGATGCTGCAGATGGAGTTCGCGCCCGAGGGCCTGGCCGAGAAGGCCGCCGACAAGCTCAACATCGTCGAACGGCGCGTCAAGGGCGACCTGGAGCGCTTCAAGGAGTTCATCGAGAAGCGCGGCGGCCAGGAGACCGGCGCCTGGCGCGGCGAGGTGGGCCAGGACCCGACCTCCTGAGCGGTCCAGCGGACCGTCCGGCGAGAGGCCGCCCTTGGGAACGGAGCGTTCCCAAGGGCGGTCTCCTGTGTTACACACGGGTGGGTTCACCGTTACACGAGCGGCGGAGTGAGGGCCATGTCCGTAACACGACGTCAGATTCTCGCCGGGACCGGTGCGGTGGGGGCGGGCATCGCCTTCACCGGTGCGGTGGAGGAGTTGTTCGCCGGGAGCGCGGCGGCCGCGCAGGTCGGCGGCCGTGACGGGTACGGGCCGCTGGTGCCCGACCCCGCCGGGATCCTGGACCTGCCGCGCGGTTTCCGCTACACGATCCTGTCGCGCGAAGGGCAGCCGCTGCGTTCGGGCGAGGGCCCGGTGCCCGGCCGCCACGACGGCATGACCGCGCTCCCCGGGCGGCACCGCGGCGAGGTGTGGCTGGTCCGCAACCACGAGAACCGGCCCGGCTCCCGGCACCGCGTGCCCGCCGTCAAGGGCCTCACCTACGACCCCGCGGCCGAGGGCGGCTGCACCTCGCTGGAGGTGTCGGGCGGCCGGGTCCGCTCGGAGGGGGTGGCCATCGCCGGGACCGCGGTCAACTGCGCGGGCGGCCCCACCCCCTGGCGCACCTGGCTGACCTGCGAGGAGGACGAGAGCAAGGCCGGGACCAACGGCTACACCAAGGACCACGGGTTCGTCTTCGAGGTCGACCCCTACCGGCGGCGCACCGACGCCAGGCCGTTCACCGCGATGGGCCGCTTCCAGCACGAGGCGATCGCGATCGACCCGCGCTCGGGCGTGGTGTACGAGACCGAGGACGCCTTCGACTTCCCGTTCGGCCTGTTCTACCGCTTCCTGCCCGAAAGGCCGCGCGGCGGGTACGGCAGCCTGCACGCGGGCGGCCGCCTGGAGGCGCTGCGGGTGCCCGGCGTGCCGGACCTGTCGGCGGTGCAGGAGCCGGGCGCCTCCTTCGACCGGGTGCAGTGGGTGAAGGTCCCCGACCCGCTGGCCCGGCAGACGCCGATCCGCAATCAGGACTTCGGCAAGGGCGGCATCACCCACGCCCAGAAGCTGGAGGGCTGCTACTGGGGCGGCGACCGCGTCTACTTCGTGTCGAGCTTCGCCCGCGCCGAGGAGGGCTCCGAGGCGACGCACTTCGGGCAGGTGTGGTCCTACGAGCCGCGCCGCGGCCGGCTGACGCTGGTGATCGTGTTCGGGCCCGGCACCGATGTGAACAAGCCCGGCGAATCGCCCGACAACATCTGCCTGGCCCCGCAGGGCGGGCTGATGGTGTGCGAGGACGGGAGCGGCGAGCAGTTCGTGTACGGGGTGACGCGTGGCCGCAAGGTGTACCCGATGGCCCGCAACCGGCAGAACATCGGCACCGAGCAGGAGCCGGAGTACGGCGAGTTCGCCGGGGTGACGTTCTCCCCGGACGGGCGCACGATGTTCGTCAACGTCTACGACCCGGGGACCACCTTCGCGGTGACCGGTCGTGCTTTTTGATGCCCCGGCCCAGGGCCGCTCGCCTGGCGGCAGTGTTCATTGAAGCCCCGGCCCAGGGGCGCTCGCCTGGCGGCTCGCGCCCCTGACCGTGCCTTGGCGAGTGCCACATCGCTTCGCGATCTGTCCCCGGCGGGGCTCGCCTTCGGCTTCGCCCCGCCGGGACAGTTAGGCACTCGCGCGACGGCTGAGGCAGTCACGACAGGTTCCGGGATCGAGGCTTTGTTCCTGCGATGACGTCCTCGATCGCGTGCGGACGCCTGTCGCGGCGCCGGTTCCGGGAAGGCAAAGAAGTGGGTAGATCCATGCCCTTCTGGAGGTAGACCCCCGGACAGGAACGGGCACGGTCACCATGTTATAACTATCTGTAGTCAATTGACTGCAGATAGTAACCATCGGCTGTCAAGCCTTTCCACTCGCCCGCAAGGGAGCGCCACCATGCCCGTATGCCCGTTTCGCCCTTTTGGACGCCTGTCAACGTCCCGCTCCTCACCACGCCGGCGTGCCGCCGCCGGCCTGTTCCTGATGGCGGCCGCGACGGCGGTCGTGCCTCTCAGCCCCTCGGCCGCGGCCCCCCAAACTGGCAGTACGGCCGCCGGCGGCTTCCCTCGGCGGATCAAGGTCTTCGTCGCCAACTCCGGTTCCAACACCGTCACCGTCTACGACACCCGCTTCGGCCGGGTCACCGCCACCGTCCCGGTCGGGCGTGCGCCCGTCGGCGTGGCGGTCTCGCCCGACGGCGACCACGCCTACGTCACCAACTTCGACTCCGACACCGTCTCGGTGATCGCCACCAGGACCCTCAAGGTCGTCGCCACCGTCCCGGTCGGCCACCGACCCTTCGGCGTCGTCGCGACCCCCACCGGGGTGTACGTGGCCAACCACGCCGACGACAACGTCTCGGTCCTGCAGCCGGTCACCGGCCAGCCGCTCGACACCGTCCCCACCGGCCGGTTGCCGCACAGCCTCACCGCGCTCCCGGCGTCGGGACACGTCCTGGTCACCAACAACGGCTCCGACACCACGACGGTGATCAGCACCAGGAAGCGGCGCGCCGTCGGCACCGTCCCGACCGGCCGCTATCCCGCCGGCATCGCCCCCCTCAAGAGCGACGGCCGCGCGCTGGTGGCCAACACCGGGTCCGACGACGTCACCGTCATCAGTCCCAACGAGGCCGTCGCACGCATCCCGGTGCAGGAGGCGCCGGTCGGCGTCGGGTCCAGCCAGGTCGACCACCTCGCCTACGTGGCCAACGCGCTCTCCGACAGCGTCTCGGTCGTCGACACCAGGAAGGGCGAGGTCACCGCCACGATCCCCGTCGGCAAGCAGCCCGAGGGCGTCGCCGTCGACACCGGCGCGGGCCGCGTCTACGTGACCAACGCGGTCGCCAACACCATGTCGGTCATCGACACCGCTCCTGGGGGCGGCGCCCCTGGAGGCAAGGTCATCGCCACCGTCCCCACCGGCATCGACCCCGAGGGCATCGCCGTCTCACCGCGCTGACCCAGCCAGGCTCAGGGCCGGTCGACCACCACGGCGTCCGCGCCCAGCGCGGCGAAGTCCCTGGTGCGCGGGATCTCGCGGGGAGCCGAGCCGAGCCGGGTTCCGCCGATGTGCACGGGGGTCTGCGCGCCTTGGACCGGCAGGAACACGAACCGGCCCCTATCGGGCGAGAGCACCATCTCCTGGTTCTTGCGGTCGTCGGCTGACAGGAGCGGCTGCCCCGGCCTGGCACCGGGCGTGGCGGCACGGCCAACGCGACGATCTTTGTAGGGACCGTCACGGGGAGGTTCTCCGAGAATGCAGGCGGGGTTCCGACATCGACGGAAGATCGTCGGGGCCGGAGGGGCCAGGGCCTGTCTCAAAGACCTCTGCCGTCACGCGAGTGCCTAACTGTCCCGGCGGGGCGAAGCCGGAGGCGAGCCCTGCCGGGACAGATCGCGAAGCGATGTGGCACTCGCCAAGGCACGGTCAGGGGCGCGAGCCGCCAGGCGAGCGGCCCTGGGCCGGGATTTCAAGAAACACCGCCGCCAGGCGAGCGGCCCCGGGCCGGGGCTTCAAGAAACACAGGGGCGTGCGGCGGGAGCGTCGTGGTGCGGCATACCGAGTGAACGATCTTGTTCGGGCGGGGATCTCCTCGTCCGTGACCGGGCCGTCACGCTCGGGGCGTGCGTTCAGCCGTGGTCGCGGTTGCCGGCCCACGCCGCCCACAGCGCGGCGTAGCGGCCCCCGGACTCGCGCAACCGTTCGTGGGTGCCGCTCTCCACGACGCGGCCGCCGTCCATGACCACCACGCGGTCGGCGGTGGCGGCCTGGGTGAGACGGTGCGCGACGATCAGCGCGGTGCGGCCGTCGACGGCGGCCGCGGCGGAACGTTCCAGGGCGCGGGCGCCGGCGCTCCCGGCCTCGGCGGTGGCCTCGTCCAGTACCGCGACCGGCGGGTCGGCCAGCACCAGCCGGGCCAGGGCGAGTTGCTGGGCCTGGGCGCCGGTGAGGCGGTGGCCGCCGTCGCCGACGACGGTGGCCAGGCCCTCGGGCAGCGCGTCGGCCCACTCCAGCGCGCCGACGCGCGCCAGCGCGGCGCGCAGGTCCTCCTCGGCGGCGTCGGGGCGGGCCAGGCGCAGGTCGTCGGCCAGGGGGCCGGCGAACACGTGGACCTCCTGGGTGACCAGGGCGACGGTGCGGCGGACGGTGCCGGGGCCGAGGTCGGCCGGCGGGGCGCCGCCGAGCAGGACGCCGCCGCCGGTGGGCGGGTGCACCCCCGCGATGATCTTGGCCAGGGTGGTCTTGCCCGCGCCGCTGGCGCCCACCAGCGCGACGCGTTCGCCGGGGCGCAGGTCCAGGTCCACGCCGTGCAGGACGGGGCGGCCGGGCAGGTAGGTGTGCTCGACGGCGGTGGCGGTGACGCCGGCAGTCGCGGGGACGGGGCGGGCGGCGGTGTCGGGCTCGGGGCGGCCGGCGACGCCGACCAGGCGGGCGAGGCCGGCGCCGGCGGCCTGGGCGTCGTCCAGCAGGACCAGCACGGCGTTCATCGGCGCGAACAGGTTGTGGAAGTACAGGGCGGCGGCGGTCGCGGTGCCGATCGACACCGACCCGCCGCGCACCAGCCAGAAGCCGGTGGCCAGGACGGCGGTGAGCCCGACGAACTCGGCCACGTGCAACCGGTTGTAGAAGCGCAGGACGAGCTTCACCCCGCGCAGGGTGAGGTCCACCACCGAGCCGGAGGCGCGGCCGACGCGTTCGGTGTGGTCGTCCTCCAGGCGGAAGGCGCGCACGGTGGGGGCGCCGCCGATGCTGTCGAGCAGCCGCTGCTGCTGGCGGCCGGTCTCCACGCGCTGGCGCACGTACAGGGGCGTGGCGCGGCGGACGTACCAGCGGGCGGTGGAGATCTGGACGGGCAGCGCGCACAGCGCGGCCGCCAGGAAGCGCCAGTCCAGCAGGGCCATGGCGGTCAGGGTGAGCACGATGGCCAGGCAGGAGCGCACCAGTTCGGGCAGGGCGCGGCGGACCGCCTCGGCGATGAGGGAGACGTCGCCGGTGACGCGGGCGGTCAGGTCGCCCGATCCGGCGCGTTCCACCTGGTCCAGGGGCAGGTGCAGGGCGCGTTCGATGAAGCGTTCGCGCAGCCGGGCCAGCAGGGTCTCGCCCAGCCGCGAGGTCAGCGACAGCCCGGCGGCGGTCGCGGCGCCCTGCGCGGCGGCGACGGCGACCAGCAGCACGATGACGGGGGTGATGGCGTCGGGGGAGCGGTGGTCGGCGACGATGTCGACGATGCGGCCCAGGGCGGGGGCGGTGAGCAGGCCGATGCCGGTGGCCGCGCCCAGGACGGCCAGGGCGGCGAGCGCGAGGCGCCGGTGCGGGCGGAGCAGTTCGCCGAGCACGGCCCGCACCTGCGCGCCGGTGGCGGTGGGCAGCAGGTCCTGCGGGGGCGGGGCGTCGTGGGCGGGGGCGGCGCTCATGCCAGGACCGCCGTCCGGTAGGCGTGGTTGCGGTGGACCAGGTGGGCGTGGGGTGCGGTGTCGGCGACGCGGCCGTCCTCCAGCAGCACCACGCGGTCGGTGGCGGCCAGCAGGGCGGGGCTGGTGGTGACGATCACGGTGGTGCGGCCGTCGCGCAGGGCGCGCAGGCCGTCGGCGATGCGGGCCTCGGTGACGGCGTCGACGGCGGTGGTGGGGTCGTGCAGGACCAGGACGGGCGGGTCGGCGGCCAGGGCGCGGGCCAGGGCGGCGCGCTGGCGCTGGCCGCCCGACAGGGCGCGGCCGTGCTCGCCGACCGGGGCGTCGGCGGCGATGTCGTCGGCGGCGGCCGCGCGCAGGGCCTTGTCGGGGTCGGTGCGGGCGGCGGCGGCCACGTTGTCCAGCAGGGTGCCCTCGAACAGGTCGGCGTCGTGCGGGGCGACCAGGACGGCCCGGCGCACCTCGCCGGGGTCGAGCAGGGCCAGCGCGACGCCGTCCAGCTCGACGGTGCCGGAGTCGGGGTCGGTCTCGCGGCCCAGGCAGCGCAGCAGGGCGGCGGCGTCGGCAGGCGCGGCGACCACGCCGAGCATCTCGCCTGGGGCGATGTCCAGGTCCAGGCCGCGCAGGGGGCCGGCGGCCACCCCGGTCAGGCGCAGGCCCCCGTGGACCGGCCGCGGCGGGGCGGCGGTCCCGGCGGGGACGGCGGCGGGCGCGGCCAGCACGGCGGCGATGCGGTCGGCCGAGGCGCGGCCCTGGGCCAGTTCGGTGGTGACCCACGACAGCACCTGCAGGGGGCCGAGCAGCAGCAGGGCCAGGCCGACGGCGGTGACCAGGTCGCCCAGGCCGATGTCGCCGGCGGCGGCGAGGCGGCCGCCGATCAGCGCGACGACAGCGATGAAGGCGCCGGTGAGGGCGAGGACGGTGCCGTTCTGGGCGGCCTCGGCGCGGGCGGCGCGCAGGGTGGCGGCCAGTGAGGCGCCGCTGGTGGCGCGGTAGCGGTCGACGGCGGCCGGTTCGGCGCCGATGCCCTTGAGCACGCGCAGGCCGCCGACCAGGTCGACGGCCACGGCCGAGGCGCGGGCGGCGCGTTCCTGCTCGGCGTGGCTGCGGCGCTCCAGGGGCTTGCTGAGCAGGTGCCCGGCCGCCAGCAGCGCGGGGGTGCCCAGCAGCACCAGCAGGCCGAGCGGCAGCGAGATCCGCAGCAGCACCACCGCGGCGACCGCGATGCCGACCAGGGCGGCGACCCCGGCGAACAGCGCGACGTTGACCGCGCCGACGCGGCGGGCGTCCTCGGTGGCGATGGTGGCCAGGGCGCCGGGCAGCCGTCCGGCCCCGGCGCCGCCGCGCGGGTCCAGGACGCGTTCCACCAGCGCCATGCGCAGGCGGTGGGCGGCGCGGGCCCCGGCGCGCTCCCCGGCCATCGCGCCGAGCCGGAAGCTCCACGACAGCGCGAAGTAGACCGCCGCGAGCACCGCCAGCCACAGCAGCAGCGCGCGGCCGTCGCCGGGGCCGATGGCGCGGTCGACCGCCAGGCCGATCAGCACCGGGACGAGAGTCTCGCCGATCTGGTGGCCGGAGGCCAGCACGGTGCTGACGGTCACGTCGCGCCACTGCCCGCGGACGGCGTCCCGCAGCACGCGCGATCCCGTCAGCCCCTCAACCACACGATCCCCACCCGACTCGGCATGAAATTAGGCAAGCCTCATCTAACTACATGCCGATGGGCGGACAGAACGCGATGTTCAGGATAAACCGGGCAGCAAAGGGATCACAGGAAGCCGCGGATGATCTCCACCAGCTCGCCGGGCCGCTCGGCCAGCACCAGGTGGCCGCTGTCGAGGCTGGTGTAGCGGCTGCCGGCGATGGCCTGGTGCAGGGCGGCCGGGCCCCAGCCGGGCACCATCTGGTCGTGGCCGAGCTCCACCACCAGCGTCTCGGCGCTGATCTTGGGCAGCAGGGGGCGGATGTCCACGCGCAGGTCCAGGTCGATCTGGCGCTCCAGGCCCGGCTCGGGCTCGGCGGCCGCGACGGCCTGCTCGATGCCCTCGCGGCCCAGCCCCTCCAGGAAGCGGGGGCTGAAGCCGCTCAGCACCGCCATCCGGTAGAACAGCCGGAAGTCGACGCGGACCAGGTCGCGCCACACCTCGAACATCAGGCGCTGGCGCGCGTCGCCGGTGTGGGTCCACCCGGCGACCAGCACCAGGCGGCGCACCAGGCCGGGTTCGAGGGCGGCGGTCGCGGCGGCCACGACCGCGCCCAGGGAGAAGCCCACCATGTCCACCGGCCCGCCGCCCGCGGCCCGGGAGACGGCGGCGACCTGGGCGGCCAGCTTCTCGACGGTCAGCTCGCCGCCGTCGTCGGTGGTCTTGCCGCTGCCGCTGCAGTCGGGGCGGATCACGGTGCGGTCGGCGCTGAAGTGCCCGACCAGGTGGCCCCAGTTGGTCTCGGCGTTGCCCTGGGTGCCGTGCACCAGCACCAGGCCGGGCCCGGCGCCCTCGACCTCGTAGTGGACGGACGCGTCGGCGACGGTGATCGAGGGCATGGGCGGGTCCTTTCGCGAGGGGGTTCACGGGCGCGCGCGAGCGCGGGAAGAGGCGGAGCGGTGGGGGAGGCGGGGCACGACCCGATCATGATGACCTCGGCGCCGACCGGGTGGAAGGCCCTGTTTTGCCACATGGTGAACAGCGGCCCACGCCGGAGCGCGCAACTTCTAGAATCTCGCTCTAGTCGTGCGGGCGGCCGCGGTCTACGGTGCGTTCATGGCGGAGATCCACGGTGTGTGCGACGAACGGTTCGGCGCGGTGCGCGAGGCCCTGGCGGCGTCCCTGGACCGCGAGGACGTGGGGGCCTCGGCGGCGGTGTACCTGGAGGGCGAGCCGGTGGTGGACCTGTGGGGCGGCCACGCCGACGCCGGCCGCACCCGCCCCTGGGAGCGCGACACGCTGGTGAACTGCTGGTCGATCACCAAGACGATGACGGCGCTGTGCGCGCTGGTGCTGGCCGACCGGGGCGAGCTGGACCTGCACGCGCCGGTCGCGCGGTACTGGCCGGAGTTCGCGGCGGCGGGCAAGGAGCGCGTGGAGGTGCGGCACCTGCTGTCGCACACCGCGGGCCTGCCGACCTGGGACGCCGAACCCATGGCCACCGAGGACCTGTACGACTGGGACAAGGCGACCTCGGTGCTGGCCAACGGCGGCGCCGCGCGCGGGGTCCGGCTGCTGTCGGAGGCGGGCTGCCAGCGGGTGCTGGAGGAGCAGTCCAACGGCAGGGACCGGTACCTGGGCTTCCCGCTGCGGTTCGGGATGGGGTACGGGCTGCGCAGCGAGGAGGTGCCGATCTCGCCCAACCCGCGCGCGTGCTTCTGGGGCGGCTGGGGCGGCTCCCTGGTGGTGGTCGACCTGGACGCGCGGATGTGCGTGTCGTACGTGATGAACAGGATGGTGTCCCCCGGCACGCTGGGCGACGACCGGGGGATCGGCATCGTGCTGGCGGCCTACGTGTCGATGCCGGCCTGACCTGCCGGACCGGTGCGCGGCGCCGGGGCGGGCTCATCCGGTCTTGGTCGGGGCGGGCTGCGGGACGCACGGGGTGGGCCCGCCCGACGGCGGCGCGGAGGGCTGCTCCGACGGCGGGGGCCCCGACGGCGGCGCGGGGCTGGGAGAGCCGCCCGCGGGCGGCCGGTAGATGCGGACCCAGTCCACTTCCATGGTGACCTTGTCGGGGGTGGAGCGGTCGCGGCAGTGGGCCGGTCCGCGGTCGCATATTTGATCCATCTGCAGGGCCAGGCCCATCTTGGTCTGCTTGGGCAGCAGCTTGCCGGTGTAGTGCCAGACCCTCTTGCCGTCGATGGAGAAGGTCAGGCCGCCGGGCAGCCAGTCCAGGGCGACGGTGCGCCAGCGGGTGAAGTCGGCGCGCACGTTGCGGCCGGTCTCCTCCCCGTCGGGGCCCTGGTGCACGAACAGGCCGGTGACCTTGCGGGCGGGGTCGATGACCTCGGCGAAGTTGATCTCGGCCTTCTCGGGCTTGCCGAAGTGCTCGGGCCACAGCAGCGCGACGGCGGAGTAACCGCGTCCGGGGTCGGCGCGCATGCGCACCTCCCAGCGGCCGTAGCGCTGGTTGAGGCGGGAGGCGATGCCGCCCGACAGGTCCTTGCCGTCGTACAGGGCGCCGGTCAGGCGCAGGCGGCCGCCGGAGACGGCGGTGGCGGCCTTGGTGCGGGGGTTGACCTCGGCGTCGGGGGTGTCGTAGACGACCCATTTGGCGGGGTCGACGGCGGTGCCGTTGAAGTTCTCGACGACCGCGGGGGCGCCCCAGCCGCCGTCCCCGGGAGGGGCGGCGGGCCGTCCGGGGGCGCGCGAGCCGCCGGCGTTGTGCTTCCTCATCACCGACTGCAGGTCGGGGTGGTCGCCGCCGTCGGCGTCGGCGAGGGTGGGGCAGGCCCATTCCTTCTGGCGGCCCCAGGAGTAGCTGATGTCCAGGGCGGGGCTGGGCAGCAGGCTCTTCCAGCGGTCCAGGATGGCCTGGAGCTGGGCGGCGGTGGGCAGCCGCCAGTTCTTGTCGCCGGTGCTGCAGGACTGGCCGAAGGTCTGGAACACCGGCACCATCGTGCGGCGCGAGAACCCGGCCCTCTCGGCCTGGGCGACCATGCGGTCGATGGCCTTGAGGTCGCACTCCTCGGCGCCGGTGCGGCAGGGGTAGGGGTCCAGGCCGATGAGGTCGAGGTGGGTGTCGGCGACGCGCAGCGGCTCCATCGACCAGTCGGTGAGGGAGGCGAACGCCTTCTGGCCGGGCGCGTGGCGGTGGACGATGTCGGCGCGCTTGCGGATCTCGCCGACGATGCCGGGGCACTCCTGCGGGTTGGGCTCGTCCGACAGGTACCACCCGTACACGCGCGGGTTCCGGGCCAGCCGCTTGACCGCGTCGGTGAGCCGTTCGGCCGACAGCGCGAAGTCCCCGCAGGTGAAGTTGCCGACCCAGACCATGGCCTGGCCGCCCGGGGGCAGCGCGGCGATCTCGGCGGGGTCGGGGCCGACGTCGAACAGGTCGTAGCCGAGGGCGGCGGCCTCGGCGCGGTCGGCGGCGGGCATGTTGAGCGCGAGGTGCCGGGTGGCGGTGGCGGGCCGTGCGCCGGTGGAGGTGGCCAGGCGCGGGGCGGCGTCCCCGGGGGCGGGGTTGAGGACGAATCCGGCCGTGGTCCCGGCGGCGGCCCCGGCCAGTGCGGCGGAGGCGGTCCAGGCGACGAGGCGGTGTCTCATGGCGCTTCTCCCAACATCTGTTGCGGGATGTGGGGCTTGCGCCGATTCTGACCCGCCTCGTCTGCGCGGGCGACCCTTTCGTTCCAGCGGTTATGGGACGGGCATGGTCGGCGGTGAAGCCGGACGGGGTGCCGCCGGCGGGTGAGGCGCACCGGAAGCGAGGACGCGCCGGAGGCCGCCTGCGCGGTGCTCGCGCCTGGCCCGCGGGCGACGGTCTCTGGGGCGGGGCGTGTTCGTCCTGCGCTTTGAGCCCGCCTGACCTGGGGAAACAAAAACCTCAAAGAAAATGTCGCGCGGATGTCGAAGCGGCGGGCGGCCGTTCGACGCGTGGGTGAAGGCAAGCCGACACCGCTTCTGAGGAGAAGATCATGGCCGCCACGCAGACCCCCACCGCCCCCACCGCCCCGGCCGCCGTCGCCACCGCTTCCTCCGCCACCGCCGCCCGCCGGGTGCTGTGGACGCTGCGGATCCTGCTGGGCGCGTTCCTGCTGTTCGGCTCGGCGCTGCCGAAGTTCGCCGGGCAGGCCGACGCGCTGGAGACCTTCGCCAAGCTGGGCTGGGGCGACGGGATGCGCTACTTCGTCGGCGCGGTCGAGGCGGCCGGGGCCATCGGCCTGGTGATCCCGGCCCTGGCCGGGCTGGCGGCCACCGGCCTGATCGGCCTGATGATCGGTGCGGCGACCGTGCAGATCACCGTGCTGGAGCCGGCCTGGTCGGCGCTGCCGCTGGCGTTCGGCGTGGTGTTCGCGGCCGTGGTCTGGACCGAGCGCCGCCGCACCCGCGCGCTGGTGAACCTGATCAAGCGCTGAACGGGCGCCCCGGTCGCGGGGACCGCGCCGCAGCGGCGGACGCGCAGGACGCGAACGGATACGAACGGACACGAACGACGGACACGAACGGCGGTGGGCCCCTGGCCCGCCGCCGTCCGGCGTTGTGCGCCCGTCGTGCGCCCCTCCTTAGTAAACGTTCGTTTGTTTACTATCGTGGGCGCCGGGCCGGTCCGACCGGGGCGGCCGTGAAGCGGGAGGCCCTTCGATGGCACGACCACGCACCACCAGCGACGAGGCGATCCTGTCGGCCGCCGCGCGGGCCGTCGGACGGCACGGCATCACGGGCCTGACGCTGGCGGCGGTCGCCAAGGAGGCGGGGCTGTCGCCGGCCACGCTGGTCCAGCGGTTCGGCTCCAAGCGCGGCCTGCTGCTGGCGCTGGCCGCGCAGGGCGCGGCCGCGACGGACGAGCCGTTCCGGCGGGCCCGCCGGGAGCTCTCCTCGCCGCTGGAGGTCCTGCGCTCGGCGCTGACGCGCCTGGCCTCGGACGTGCGCACGCCCGAGGAGATGGCCAACAACCTGGGCTTCCTGCAACTGGACCTGACCGACCCCGACTTCCGCCACCACGCCCGCGAGTCCGCCCGCCGGATGCACCGGGAGATCGCCGCGCTGCTGGCGGAGGCGCTGTCGGCGGGGGAGCTGGCGCCGGACGTCGACGCCGAGGCCCTGGCCCGCGCCGTCCAGGTGGCCTACAACGGCGCCCTGCTGCTGTGGAGCCTGACCGGGGAGTCCGGCCTGGAGGAGTCACTGCTCGCCGACGTGGACGGCGTGCTGCGCCCGCACCTGGCCCTCGCCGAATAAGTGAATCGCTGTTTACTAACTGGCCGCCGCGCACTAGAGTTATCAAACAGCGGTTCACTAACTGCCGGTTCCGACAGAAGGGAGGGGGCATCATGGCGCACGGACTTCCCTTGGCGGCCCGGGTGTTCATCGGCACCAGCCTGGACGGGTTCATCGCCCGTCCCGACGGCGATCTGGAGTGGCTGACCTCGCGCGGCGCGGCGGCCGAGGGCGACCTCGGCTACGGCGAGTTCATGGCGGGGATCGACACCGTGGTGATGGGGCGGGTCAGCTACGAGACGGTCATCGGCTTCGGCGAGGAGAACTGGCCCTACCAGGGCAAGCACGTGGCGGTGCTCAGCACTCGGCTGCCCGCCGACGCCGACGCGAGGATCACGGTGCACCGGTCGATGGAGGAGCTGCTGGAGGCCTTGGTCGAGCGCGGCAGCAAGGTGGTCTACGCCGACGGCGGGCAGGTGGTGCGGGAGTTCCTGCGGGCGGGATTGGTGGAGGAGATGACGATCAGCACGGTCCCGGTGCTGATCGGCGCGGGCCTGCCGCTGTTCGGGGAGCGGGAGGGCGACCTCGCGCTGCGGTTGCGCTCGGTGCGCGACGCGGGCGGCGGCATCGTGCAGACGGTCTACGCCGTCGACCGCTGATCCCGGCCGCCGGACGGGCGGCGGCGCGCGCCCGGCGGGCGTCACGGGCGACCGTTCGCGGTGCCCGTGACGCCCGTCCGGCGTCCGCGCGGTGGTCGGGGCGCCGGCCGGGGCGCTGTTCAGGGCGCTGGTCAGGGCGGCCAGCGGATCAGGGCGTGCCCCCAGGTGAGCCCGGCGCCGAACCCCGCCAGCAGGACCAGTTCGCCGGGGGCGATGCCGCAGGTGCGCACGGCGCGGTCCAGGGCGTAGGGGAGGCTGGCGGCGCCGATGTTGCCGACGGCGTGCCCGGTGATGACGATCTGGCCGGGGTCGAGCCCGATGCCCGCGGCCACGGCCGCCACCATCTTGGGGTTGGGCTGGTGCGGGACGACCAGGGCCAGGTCGGCGGGCTTGATCCCGGCGGGTTCGGTGCCCTCGCGCACCAGGCGGGGCAGGACGTCGGTGATGAAGTCGCGCACGGCGCGGCCGTCCATGTGGATGGTGTGGCCGCGGGCGGCCAGCGTGGCGGGGCTGGCGGGGGCGCGGCTGCCGCCGGCGGGGATCAGCACGTCGTCGGCGCGGGTGCCGTCGGAGCCCAGCTCCAGCGAGGCGATGCCGTAGGGGGCGGGGACCGGGCCGACCACCGCGGCGGCCGCGCCGTCGCCGAACAGGGCGGCGGTGGCGCGGTCGCCGGGGTCCAGGAAGCGCGAGTAGACCTCCACGCCGATGACCAGGGCGTGGCGCGCCGCGCCGTGGCGGGCCGTGCCGTGCCGGGTGGCCAGCCAGCCGATCGCGGTCTGCAGCCCGTAGACGAAGCCGGTGCAGGCGGCCGCGACGTCGAGGGCGGCGGCGCGGTGCGCGCCCAGCAGGGCCTGGACGCGGCAGGCGGTGGAGGGGCCGAGTTCGTCGGGGGTGGAGGTGCCCAGCACGATCAGGCCGATGTCGTCGGGGCGCAGGCCGGCCGCGTGCAGGGCGCGTTCGGCGGCGCGGGCGGCCAGGTCGGAGGCGGCCTGGCCGTCGGCGGCGTGGTGGCGGTGGCGGATGCCGGTGCGGCCCTCGATCCAGTCGTCGGCCAGTCCGAGGGCGCGCGACAGCTTCGCGCTGGGCACCGGCGGGCCGGGCAGGTAGGAGCCGGTGCCGCGGATCGCCCAGTGGTGGCGGACGCGCGGACGGTGCGGGGGCCCGTGGGCCGGTCGGTTCTGGGGACTCCGGATCGGGGCCTCCGGATTCTGGGTCATGGACGCTCCCCCCGCCCGGCGGACCGGGCCTGGTACGCGGAACGGACGCGGCCCGGCCGTCGGTCCGTTCGCCGCACCGATGGTTGCCAGACCGATCCCTTGAGTGAATAATCCCATTTTGTGACTTTTGTTCAATAACATTCTGTTCAGCGGCGTTTATCCACCAGGGAAGCCTGTCTTCCGCTGAGGTAAGGAGAATCCCGCGTGGCGTTCTCGGTGACACGGCCCTCCGTCCGTCCAATGAGATTCGAGCCCGGTGAGGTGGCGGCGCTGCTGTTCGCCGGGACCGGCGCCGCCGGGGCGCCCGACCTGGCGGCGCTGTCGGCCGCGGTGCCGGGCGCGGCGCCGGTGGTGGAGCAGGTGCTGGAGTCGGTCCAGGAGGCGGTGCGCG
This sequence comes from Spirillospora sp. CA-253888, assembly GCA_050936435.1. Lineage (GTDB taxonomy): Bacteria > Actinomycetota > Actinomycetes > Streptosporangiales > Streptosporangiaceae > Spirillospora. The sequence continues at coordinate 7,536,640 of JBNJMT010000001.1, read as the reverse complement.
ACAGCCCGCCGCTGGAGGGGGCGGCCTGGCCGTCGCTGCGGGCGGTGCTGCTGGAGGACCCGGGCTCCTATCGGGAGGCCGCGCGGGTGCCGGGGCTGCCGCAACTGGCCGCCTACACCGCCTCGGTCGCGGTGGAGCGGGTGCTGCGCGCCGGCGGGCTGCGCCCGGGGTTCGCGGTGGGGCAGAGCTTCGGCGAGATCGCCGCGATGGTGTGCGCGGGGGTGTTCACCGTCGCCGACGGGGCGCGCATGGCCGCGGGGCTGGTGCGGGTGCTGTCGCGGCACGGCGCGGGCGGCGGGCTGGGCCTGCTGGCGACCGGCGAGGCCGGGGCGCTGGAGTGCATCCGGCTCGCCGGAGCCGACGGGAAGGCCGACCGGAAAACCGACCAGGAGGCCGGGCAGGTGGTGGTGGCGTGCCTGAACGCCCCGCAGGCCACGGTGGTCAGCGGCCCTGAGAAGTCCCTGGAGCGGGTGCTGGCGGCCGCACGCGGGTCGGGGGTGCGGGCGGTGCGGCTGGCGGTGCCCTACCTGTCGCACCATCCGGCGATGGCCGGGGCCGACCTGGAGTGGTACGAGATGATCCGGCGGTTCCCGCAGCGGCCGCTGCGGGTGCCGGTGTACTCGCCGGTGCGCGGCCGCGCCTACCGCGACGACGACGACCTGCACCGGGCGCTGGCCGACTGCATCGTCAAGCCGGTGCGGCTGCCGGAGACGCTGCGGGCGGTGCGGCGGGCGGGCGCGACGGTGTTCGTGGAGGGCGGCGCGGGCGACGCGCTGTGCCAGTGCGCGCGGCTGTCGGTGCCCGGCGCGCCCACGCTGGCCCCGCTTCCCCCGCCTCCGCGCGAGCGGCCCGGGTCCGGTTCGGCGGGGGCGTTGCGGTGAGCGCCCCCGAGTCGCCTGCCGGGACGCCTGCCGAGGCGTCCGGCGGGGTGTCGCGCGAGGAGCTGCTGGAGTTCGTGCGGGGCCCGGCGCTCGACGCCAAGACCCGTGCCCGGCTGGCCGAGGCGGTGCCGGAGGAGTTCTGCGACCGTCCCGACGGGCTGGCGCCGCGCGAGCGCCAGGCGCTGGTCTACCGGCGGCTGCGCCGGGCGGGGCTGGCGGCTCCGCCCGCGCCCGAGCTGCTGGAGGACCCGGCGGTGCTGTGCGCGCTGCTGGAGCGCGCCGCGATCGCCGACCCGGCGCTGTTCCATGTGATGCTGCTGCACTACACCCTGGCGCTCGGCCCGATCCTGCGTTTCGGCGCCGGGCGGGAGGGGCCCGACCGCGAACGCGCGGACCTGGAGTCGATGCGGGCGTTCGGCACGCTGCTGATGACCGAGATCGGGCGCAGCAACAGCCACCTGTCGCCGCGCACCCTGGCCCGCTACGACGCGGCCTCCCGCCAGTTCGTGCTGCGCACCCCCGACGCGCAGGCGGCCAAGTTCCCCACCAACAGCGCGCACCCGGAGCTGCCCAAGGTCGCCGCGGTCTACGCCACGCTGGAGCACGGGGGCCGCGAGCGCGGGGTGTTCGTGTTCGTGGTGCGGCTGCGCGAGGCCGACGGGTCGGTGCCCGAGGGGGTGCGGATCCTGCCCGCGCCCGACACCGGCGGGCTGCCGCTGGACTACGCGGCGGTGCGCCTGGAGGAGGTGCGGGTCCCCTACGAGGCGTGGCTGCGCGACGGGGCGAGCCTGGAGCCCGACGGCGGCTTCTGCGATCCGGTCGGCGACCCGGCGCAGCGGCTGACGCGGTCGATGGGCATCGCCCCGGCGGTGTGGCGGGCGGTGGTGTCGGCGTCGGCGGCGATCACGCGGGCGTCGGCGGGGCTGCTGCTGGAGCATTCGCGGGGCCGCGCCACGCTGGGGCGGCTGGCGCCGCGGCGGCCGCTGACCGACTACCGCAACCAGCGCGAGGCGGTGCTGGGCGCGCTGGCGTCGGCGTACGCGCTGACGGCGGTGGCCGGGCACGTCAAGGCGCGCCGCACCGCCGCCGAGATCGCCGACGCCGCGGCGAGCGGGTCGGGCGCCGGATCGGGCGCGGGACCGGGTGATGGTCCGGGTGGTGGGCCTTCGACGGCGTGGGCGCCGTGGTCGGCGGTGGACCGGGACCTGGCGCTGCTGAAGGCGGCCGCGACCGCGCAGGCGCAGGAGACGGTGTCGCTGTGCCGGGTGCACAGCGGCGCGCCGGGGTTCGCGGCCACCGACCGGCTGAACGCCTACCGGGGGCTGGCGCACGCCTACACCAGCGCCGGCGGCGACAACGCGCTGGTGCTGTTCGACACCGCGCGGGCGATGGCCGACCTGGACCGGTACGCGCCGCCGTCGGGCGGCGCGCCGCCCGACGGCGGCGATCTGCTGTCGCCGCAGGTGTGGCCGCACCTGGCCGCGGCGGCCGAGACGCGGCTGCGCGAGCGGCTGGCCGAGCGGGTGGGGGCGGCGCGGGCGGCGGGCCGGGACGCCTTCACCGCCTGGAACGACAACCTGGCGCTGGCGACGCGGACCGCGACGCTGCTGGCCGACCGGACGATGCTGGAGATCGTGGCGGCGGCGGCCGCGTCGGGCCCGGCGGGGCTGCGGCCGGTGCTGTCGCTGTACGCGCTGGAGTGGCTGGAGCGGCGCGCCGACGTGCTGCTGAACGAGGGGGTGCTGGGGCCGGGGACGCTGGACCGGGTGTGGGAGGCGCGGCGCGGGGTATGCGACCGGTTGGCGCCGCGGGCGGAGGAGCTGGCCGCGGCGTTCGAGCTGCCCGCGTCGATCACCGCGCCCGCCCGGTTCGTGGCGGGGCGCTGAGACGGCGTCCGGACCGGTGTCGCGCAGGGGCCGGTGCGGGTCTGGCGCGGGGCTGGTGCGGTTCCGCATCGCCTGCCCGGTCCCCTACGGGATGCGGCGGGAAGTGTGCGCGACTTGCCGCGCAACGCCGTAAGTTGCGCGACGGGCTGGGGGAACCAGCGCGAGGTGGCTACCGTTCTCGTTACAGACCGTGCGGATGACAAGAGTCCGCGCGGAGCCGATATGGAGGTAGGCAACGTGGGAGTCAGTCTGAGCAAGGGCGGCAACGTCTCTCTGACCAAGGAGGCTCCCGGACTGACCGCGGTCGTGGTGGGTCTGGGCTGGGACGTGCGCACCACCACCGGCACCGACTTCGACCTGGACGCCAGCGCGCTGCTGGTCTCGGCGGAGAACAAGGTGCTGTCGGACCAGCACTTCGTGTTCTTCAACAACCTCAAGAGCCCCGAGGGCTCGGTGGAGCACACCGGCGACAACCTCACCGGTGAGGGCGAGGGCGACGATGAGCAGATCAAGGTGAACCTGGCCACGGTGCCGGCCGAGGTCGCCAAGGTGGTGTTCCCGGTGTCGATCTACGACGCCGACGGCCGGCAGCAGAACTTCGGCCAGGTCCGCAACGCGTTCATCCGGGTGGTGAACCAGGCCGACAACAACGAGATCGCGCGCTACGACCTGTCGGAGGACGCCTCCACCGAGACCGCGATGGTGTTCGGCGAGCTGTACCGCAACGGCGCCGAGTGGAAGTTCCGCGCGGTCGGCCAGGGCTACGCCTCGGGTCTGGCGGGCATCGCCTCGGACTTCGGCGTCGGCGTCTGATCAGGGCGCGGCCCGGTCGGGGGACGGGCCGGGAGGTGTGAAGGTGGGCCGGGGCGGCCCGGCGCGCGTGCGCCGGGCCGCCCCGGCTCGTTCGGGCGGTTGGGGTCGTGCCGGGTCAGGCCAGCGGTACGACGGCCATGGCCTCGATCTCGACGAGCAGGTCGTCGCGGACCAGGCGGGAGACCTGGACCAGGGTGGAGGCGGGGGCGACGCCCTCGGGCAGGAACCGGTCGCGCACCTCGCGCACGATGGCGACCTGGTCGGCGTCCAGCAGGTAGTAGCTGAGTTTGACCACGTGCTCCCAGCCCGCGCCGGCGGCGGCCAGCGCGGCCTGCAGGTTGGCGAACACCTGGTGGGTCTGGGCGCGCAGGTCGCCCGGGCCCACCAGCGTTCCGTCCCTGTCTAGGGCGATCTGGCCGCTGACCGCCACCAGGCGGCCGGGCACCTCGACCGACACGGTGTGGCTGTAGCCGGGGCCCTGGGGGAGTTCGGGCGGGTCGATCTGTCGGATGTCGGTTCCGTTGCGGAGCTCGCTGTTCACTTGATCGACTTTAGTGCCGGGCCGGCCCCCTCGGGGTTCCGTTGCGCCTGCGATGCGGCCCTGGACCCGCCGTGGCGCGGCCGTGGCGCGGCTGCGGCCCGGCGCGGGGTCGGCGCCGGTCGGTGCGCGTACCGGGCGCGGTGGCCTGCGACAATGATCGGCATGAGTGAGCGCAAGCCGATCGAGTCGTGGTTGTCGGACATGGACGGGGTGCTGGTGCACGAGGGGCAGCCGATCCCCGGCGCCGACGAGTTCGTGCGGCGGCTCTCGGCGGCCGGGCGGCCCTTCCTGGTGCTGACCAACAACTCCATCTACACGCGGCGGGACCTGTCGGCGCGGCTGGCGGCGCTCGGGCTGGACGTGCCGGCCGAGGCGATCTGGACCTCGGCGCTGGCGACCGCGCGCTTTCTGGCCGACCAGCGGCCCGAGGGGTCCGCGTACGTGATCGGCGAGGCGGGGCTGACCACCGCGCTGCACGAGGCCGGGTACGTGCTGACCGACCTGGACCCCGACTACGTGGTGCTGGGGGAGACGCGCACCTACAGCTTCTCGCAGATCACGCGGGCGATCCGGCTGATCGAGAAGGGCGCGCGGTTCATCGCGACCAATCCCGACCCGATCGGGCCCTCGACCGAGGGGGCGCTGCCGGCGACCGGCGCGGTCGCCGCGATGATCACCAAGGCGACCGGGGTGCAGCCCTACTTCGTGGGCAAGCCCAATCCGCTGATGATGCGCAGCGCGCTGAACGCGGTGGGCGGGCACAGCGAGAGCACCGCGATGATCGGCGACCGGATGGACACCGACGTGGTGGCGGGCGTGGAGGCGGGGCTGGAGACGATCCTGGTGCTGAGCGGGGTGACCCGGGCGCAGGAGGTGGAGCGCTTCCCGTTCCGGCCGACCCACGTGGTGGATTCCATCGCCGACGTCATCCCCATGATCGAGGGCTGAGCGGGCCGGTTAGGATCACTGGGTCGATCACCGGCGGGGTGCGGGCTGGCCCGCCGCCGGTGTGCAGATCCGCACCGGCTTCCCGCCCGTTCCCGCTGTCGCGCCGGTGCCCGAGGCCGACCGGAGCACCGTGCACAACCTCAGGGAGCCCCACGAACCGCCGCCGCGCACGCCGGGGGAGCCGCGCGCGGACATGAGATCGGACATGGGGCCCGGGGCTGGTCCGGGGATGGGCATGGGGTCTGGTCCGGCGCCCGGTATGGGCCCCGGTACGGGACCTGGCACAGGACCCGGCGCGGGGCCGGGGGGACGGCGGGGCGCCCGTCAGGCGGCGCGGCGGCGTCGGCCGCTCGGCAAGATCATCGTGGTGTCGGTGGCCGGGGCGGTGGCGCTGGGCGGTGCGGGCACGGCCGCGGCGCTGGCGCTGGGCGGCGACGAGCCGGCCCCCGGCAAGGCCGGTGCGCAGGGCGCGGGACAGAAGAAGGCGGGCGCGGGGCGCGACGGTACGGGCGCTCGTCAGGGCGGCGCCGCGACGGGGCGGCCGCGGCGGGCGGCGCGGCCCGCGGTGGTGGTCAACGGGCGGCGGCAGCCGCCGGTGGTGAAGTCGCCGGTGTCGGCGAGCGGCCGTTACGCGGTGGTGCCGGGCACGGCCGCCGCCCCGGCGGGGCGGCGCGGGGCCACGGTGCGGTACATGGTGGAGGTCGAGCGGGGCCTGCCGTTCGGTGGGGCGCAGTTCGCCGCCGAGGTGCACCGGGTGCTCAACGATCCGCGCAGCTGGGGGCGCGGCGGCACGATGCGGTTCGTGCGGGTGGCGAGCGGGCCGGTGCGGTTCCGGGTGTCGCTGTCGAGCCCGGCGCTGACCGACCGGTTGTGCCTGCCGCTGCGCACCGGCGGGGAGCTGTCGTGCCGGGCGGGGGCGCGTTCGATCATCAACGCGCGGCGGTGGGGCGAGGGCGCGGTCACCTACGGGCGGGACCTGGCCACCTACCGCGAGTACGTGATCAATCATGAGGTGGGGCACGCGCTGGGGCACGGGCACCAGAACTGCCCGGGGCCGGGGCGGCGCGCGCCGGTGATGGTGCAGCAGACCAAGTCGCTGTACGGGTGCCGCACTAATCCCTGGCCGTTCCCCAAGGGCTGAGACGGGCCGGCCGTAGGCCGGGACGCGGCCGAGGCGCGGCCGGGTGCTGCGGCCGGGCCGGGTCGGGGTCTGGCGGTCAGGTGAGGGCGCCGAGGGCGTTCATCATGCCGAGGGCGTCGGAGACCACCCAGTACTCGGTCAGGCGGTCGCCTTCGGCGCGGAAGATGTCGTGGCCGGTGAAGGAGACCGGGGTGCCGGGCGGCGCGGTGGCGCCGGGGACGCCCTGGCGGTAGGCGCCGTGGAAGGTCCACCGGGCCGCGATCATGCCGTCGCCGATGACGGGGGCGAGGTCGAGGGTGGTGCGGACGTCGTCGAACATCTGGTGGGAGCGGCGCACCTGCTCGGCGGCCCCGTCGGGGCCGTGGACCTCCAGGCCCGGCCAGTGGCCGGTGAAGTCGGGGGCCAGGATCTGCTCGGCGACCTCGAAGTCGCCGTTCCACAGCTCGAACAGCCAGCGCCGGTAGAGCGTCTCCAGGGTGTCCATGCCCGCATTGTGCGTACGCGTACGCAAAGAAGTCAACCATGCGGCCGGTCGCGGGCGCGGTCTCAGGATCGGTCTCAGGACCGGTCGGGGTGCGGCGCGCCGCCGCCGGGCGGTGCGGCCAGCAGGGCGTCGACCAGGGCGGCCAGGTCGTCGGCGAGGTGGTCGCGGCGGTCGGCGGCGGTCCAGTACCCGGCCAGGGCGGCCAGGTTGGGGTGGGCGGCGGCGTCGGCGCGGGCGGGGACGCTGACCTGGTAGGGGTCGCGTTCGGTGGGCGGGGCGGCCTTGGCGGGCCCGGGTGGAGCGGTGGGCCCGCCGGGGCGGCCGGGGCGGGCGCGGTCGCGTTCGGCGCGTTGGACCAGGTCGCCGACCAGCATGTTCCACACGATGCGGTTGGCGTCGGCGGCCTGGGCCAGGGTGAGGCCGCAGGCGCGCCAGGCGGCGTAGACCTCCTCCAGCAGCCAGGTGATGGAGGGGGCCATCAGGTCGCCCTTGACCAGGACCTCCACGATCCAGGGGCGGGCGGCCAGTTCGGCGTGCTGCCAGGTCAGCAGGGCCAGCAGGCGGGCGCGGGGGTCGGCGGGCAGGTCGGGGCGGGGCAGGTCGGCGATGCTGGCGTCCAGGACCAGCAGCAGCAGTTCGTCCTTGTCGCGCACGTGCCGGTAGATGCTCATGGGGGCGCTGCCGAGGGCGTCGGCGACGCGCCGCATCGACAGCGCGCCGCTGCCCTGGCGGGTGACGATCCGCAGGGCGGCGGCGACGATGCGGTCGCGGGTCAGCCGGGCCGGGCGCCCCCGCCGCGCGGGCCGGGACGCGTCCGACCCGCCGGGGGCGGCTCCGGGGCCTGTGCCGGGGCCTGCGGCGGGGTGGTCGGGTCGGGTCACGTTCAGCAGTGTGTCACCGCGCCGCGCGGCGGCCGTGCACGCCCTTGGCGCCGTGCGGCCCGGTCCGTCCGGGTGCGGGGCGGGAGGTCGGGCGGGAGGGGCGGCGCCTAGACTCGGGGGCGACCATGCGCATGATCAAAGCCGCGGGCTCCGTCGAACTGGAGATCCGCAAGTCCCGATTCGTCTGCACGCTGGCCCGTGTCCGCACCGAGGCCGAGGCGGTGGAGTTCATCGCCGCGCACCGGCGCGCGCACCGGGACGCCACCCACAACTGCACCGCCTACGTGGTGGGCGAGCACGGTGAGTTCACCAAGAGCAGCGACGACGGGGAGCCGGCGGGCACGGCGGGGGTGCCGATGCTGGAGGTGCTGGTGCGGCGGGGGCTGACCGGCACCGTGGCGGTGGTGACGCGATATTTCGGTGGGGTGAAGCTGGGCGCGGGCGGTCTGGTGCGCGCCTACGGGCAGGCGGTGTCGGAGGCGGTGGAGTCGGTCGGGGTGGTGGAGCTGCGGCCGGTGGTGACGGTGACGGTGCGGGCCGACCACGCTCTGGCGGGCCGGTTGCTGGGCGATCTGCACGGCAGCGGGCACCAGCCCTCCGACGTGCGGTACGGGGCGCTGGTGGAGGCCGATGTGCCGGTCGCCGAGGAGGGGTTGGCCGCGTTCGAGGCGTGGGTGGCCGAGGTGAGCGGGGGGCGTGCGGGGACCGAGCGCGGTGCGCGCGGCCACGTCGAGGTTCCGGTGCCGTAGCGGGGCGTCCGGACGTGCGGGCGGCCGGGTGGCGCTGGTGGTGCTGTCCGTCTTTCGCTTTTGTCGGTGGGGGTGTTCAGTCGCCGAGGGCGACGGGGGCGCAGTGGCGGCAGGGCCGGTAGCCGGCCGAGCGGGCCTGTTCCAGGGTGCGGAAGCCGTGGCGGTGGCCGGGGGTGATGCGCCGCGCGTTGTGGCAGGTGGGGTAGCACACCACGCCGGTGGTGTCGCTGGCCACGAAGTGCACGTTGCGTCCGGCCAGGTCGGCGACCTCGTCGAGGTTGACGTTCTCGGCGCGCAGCAGCCGTTCCTTCAGGGGGGCGCCGAACACGTACTGGCCGACGCTGCCGTCGGAGCGGGTGACGCGGTGGCAGGGGATCAGCAGCGGGACGGGGTTGCGTCCCAGGGCCGATCCGACCGCGCGCACGGCCTTGGGGCGTCCGGCCCGGCGGGCGATCCAGGCGTAGGGGCGGGTCTGGCCGCGGGGGATGGCGGCGGCGGCGCGCAGCACGTCGGCCTCGAAGGGCGACAGGCCCCGCAGGTCCAGGCGCAGGCCCGACAGGCGGCCGGTGCGCAGGGCCGGCAGGAGCCCGGCGGGGGGCCTGGCGGCCGGGAGCAGGGGGCGGGCGAAGCGCTCGCGGAAGGCGGCGGTGAACTGGTCGGGGTCCACTCCGGCGCGCAGGAACGCCACGCCCTGGTCGGTGAAGGCGATGTGCAGGTCGCCGGTGCCCGGTCCCTCCAGGCCGGCGTCGGCGGCGGGCAGGCGCAGGCGGCGGGCGGCGATGCGGTCCAGCAGGGCGGGCGGGGCGTCGGCGGCCAGGCCCGCCAGGGCGCCGGCGACCGTGTCGGCCGTCATGTCGGCCGTCATGTCGGCCGTCGCGTCGGGCTCGTTGAAGAGGGGGTGCTGGTCGGGGTGTTCGGGTCCGGTGGTGTTCATGTGGTGCTTCCTGGCTGGGTGTGGAGCCGGCGCAGCCGGGCCAGGCCCCGGGAGATGTGGGACTTGACGGTGCCCTCGGGCAGGTCGAGCACGGCGGCGATCTCCGCGATGGGCAGGTCGGTGACGTGACGCAGCACGACCGCGGCGCGCTGGGCGGCCGGGAGGACGGCCAGGTGGGCGGCGAGTTCGCGGCCGGTCTCGTGGCGGGCGGCGGTCGCCTCGACGTCCTCGCCGGGCGCGACGGGGTCGCTGGCCTCTTCCAGGGGGCCGGTGCGGGGGCGGCGGGCGGCGGTGCGCAGGCCGTTGCGCCACAGGTTGGTCAGGATCGTCAGCAGCCAGGGCCGGGGCCGCAGCTGCCCGATGCGGTCGGCGCCGTAGCCGCACAGGGCGCGGTAGGCGCGCAGGAACGTCTCGGCCGCCAGGTCCTCGGCCTCGGCCCACCGGCCGCACAGGCGCAGCGCGGTGGAGAACACCGCGTTCTGGTACGCCTCGTACAGGGCCGCGAAGCCGGCGTCGAGGTCGTCGGCCAGGGCCGTGAGCACGTGGGCGGCGACCGGGTCCTGTCCGGGGTCGGGCCGCTGGTCGGGGTGGTCGTCCTGCTCGTTCTGCGTGTTCGGGCGGGCGTCCTGGGGGCCGTCCTGGGGTCCGTCCCGCTCCGCCGTGGGCGGCGGTTGCGGCGGGGCGGTGAGGCAGGGGGGCTCGTCGGTTACCGTCACGTCAGGCAGAACACCGCCGGGCCCCGATCGGTTGCGGTCGGGGCGGGCGGTGTCGGCGGGTGGGGTCAGCTGAGCCATCCGGGGCGGATCATGCCCGACTCGTAGGCGAGCACGACCAGCTGGGCGCGGTCGCGGGCGCCCAGTTTGGCCAGGATGCGGCTGACGTGGGTCTTGGCGGTGGCGGGGCTGAGCACCAGGCGTCCGGCGATCTCCTCGTTGGACAGGCCCGCGGCCACCAGTTGCAGCACCTCGCGTTCGCGGTCGGTGAGGGCGTTGAGCTCGACGGCGGGGGGCGGGGCGGTGATGCGGGAGGCGAACTCGGCGATCAGGCGGCGGGTGACGGTGGGGGCCAGCAGGGCGTCGCCGCGCGCCACCACCCGCACGCCGTGGATCAGCTCGGGGGGTTCGGTGTCCTTGACCAGGAAGCCGCTGGCGCCGGCCTTGATGGCGCCGTAGACGTAGTCGTCCAGGTCGAAGGTGGTCAGGATGACGACCTTGACGTCGGCCAGGCGGGGGTCGGCGATGATGCGGCGGGTGGCCTCCAGGCCGTCCAGGACCGGCATGCGGATGTCCATGAGCACCACGTCGGGCAGCAGCCGGGCGGCGTGCTCGACGGCCTGGCTGCCGTTGCCGGCCTCGGCGACGATCTCGATGTCGTCCTCGCCCTCCAGGATGGAGCGGAATCCCGCCCGGACCAGCGTCTGATCGTCGGCCAGTACCACGCGGATCACGTGTCGTCCTCCATGGGGTTCGCCCGGTTCGGGGGTGCGGGTCGGTCGTGCGGTCGGTCGTGCGGTCGGTCGTGGGGTCGATCGTCGGGGCGGCGGGGCGCCGGGAGGGCCGCGGGTGGCGCGGTGGTCGTGCCGGTGGTCGTGCCGGCGGGGAGGGGCAGGCGGGCCCAGACGCGGAAGCCGCCGGTGGGGCCGGGCCCGGCGGTGATCTCGCCCCCGACGGCGGCGGCGCGTTCGCGCATGCCGCGCAGGCCGTTGCCGTGTTCCAGGGCGGCGGGGGCGGCGGGGCCGGCGCCGTCGTCGTCGATCTGGACGATCACCGCGTCGCCGGTGTGGCGGATGCGTACGGTGGCCGAGCCGGCGCGGGCGTGGCGGACGGCGTTGGTGAGGGCCTCCTGCACGATCCTGTATCCGGCCAGCGCCACCGGCGCGGGCAGCCGCGCCAGCGCGGAGTCCTCGGCGCCGCCGGGGGAGGCGTCGGGGGTGTCGCAGGTGTCGTGGTGGACCTTGAGGCCGGCGGCGGTGGTCTGCTCCAGCAGGGGGCCCAGGTGGGCCAGGGAGGGGACGGGCGCGACGGTGGCGGCCGGGTCGTCCTCGTCGACCTGCCGCATCACCCCCAGCACGCCGCGCAGTTCGCGCAGGGTCTCCTTGCTGGCGCTCTTGATCGCTTCCAGGGCGGTGTAGGCGCGGGCGGGGTCGTCGCGGCGGTGCAGCGCGGCCCCGGCCTGCACGTTGATCAGGGAGATCTGGTGGGCCAGCACGTCGTGCAGTTCGCGGGCGATGCGCAGGCGCTCCTCGGTGGCGCGGCGGCGGGCCTCCTGCTCGCGGTCGTGCTCGGCGGCGGCGGCGCGGCGTTCGGCGGCCTCGGCCTGGTCGCGGCGGGCGCGGACGTAGCCGCCCACGCTCACCACCGCCAGCAGGGTGAGGGTGAGGCTGGCCACGGCCGCGCCGTCCACCACCGCCTCGGGGTCGTCGGTCTCCCCGGCGAACCATCCGGCCAGCAGGAACCCGGCGTTGACGGCCGCGACCGCGCCCAGCGACACCAGCAGGCGGCACTCGACCGCGGCGCTGAACAGCGCGATGAACATCACGACGCCGACCGGGCCGTCGGGGTAGGCCATCGGGTAGTACAGCGGCGTGGTGGTCATGGCGATGACCAGGACCGGCACCGGGTGGCGGCGGCGGAAGGCCAGCGACAGGCAGGCCACCAGGATCAGGGCGACGCCGCCGGGCCACAGGGGCCGGTCGGGGGGCATGGCGGCGATCTGGGACATCACCAGGACGGTGGTGCAGATTCCCAGGGCGAAGGCCAGGTCGCCGACCGAGACGCCGAGGCGGGCGGCGAGGCGGGTCGCGGCGCGGCCGGCGGGGGAGCGGGCGGCGAGCCCGGCGAGCCGGGCGGTGAGCGCGCCGGAGGGACGGGGCGTCACCGCCCGCGCCGTGGGACCGGCCGTGGGACCGGCCGTGGGACCGGCTGCGGGGCGGGGCTCGGGTGCCGCAGGGGGAGCGGCTGCGCGGGGCGGGTGGTCGCCGGACGCCGCTACCTGGCCGGCCGGGCCGTCGGGTCGGCCGGATCGGCCGTCGCGCGGGGCCGGAGGGCCGGATGGTGGGGTCACGGGCACCACCGTAGTTGACGGCGCCTTCCCCCGGCCGCCCGGAATGATCTTCTGGGCGAGCGGCGCCCCGCCCCGCCCTTCCCGGCCCCTTCGGGCCGTTCGCCCCCCATGGGCGGTGTCGTTGACTTTCGTCAGTATCGGCGCTGATCACCGCCTTGTAGCGTGGGCGGGGTGAAGCTCCCCGCCGCCCCTCCCGTTCCCGCCGACCGGCCCGAGCCCCGGCTGCGGCCCGTGGTCCGGTCGCGGCTGTGGCCCGTGCCGGGCCTGTCCGGTCTCCAGGGCTGGCCCGACGGGTTCGACGGGGCCTGGGCGGCGCTGCGCGATCGTCTGCGGCGGCCCTCGCGCCGGGCGTGGCAGGCCGATGTGCTGCTGTGGGCCGTGCTGGCGTTCCCGCTGCTGTTCGGCAGCATGATGCCGGTGCGGGCCGACTCGGCGCTGTGGTGGGGGCAGATGGCGGGCCTGGCGCTGACGGCCGCGGCGGTGCTGGTCTCGCGGGCGTTCCCGGTCGCGGCGCTGGTGCTGGTGGTCGCGCCGCTGCCGGTGCACGGCAACTTCGTGTTCGCGCTGCCGGTGATGGCCTACCTGGCCGGGTGGCGGTCGCGGCACGTGCGGCCGATGGCGCGGGCCCTGATGCTGATCATGGCGGTGGGCGTCGCGCTGAACCTGGTGCGCGGCGTGGCGGTGACGGTGTGGTTCCCCAGCACGGTGTGGCTGGTGCTTTTGGGGGTACTGCCGTGGCTGGCGGGGCGGTACTGGAACCAGTACCAGGAGCTGCGGCTGGCCGGGTGGCAGCGCGCCGAGCAGCTGGAGCGCGAGCAGCGCATCATCGCCGAGCGCGAGCGGCTGCGCGAGCGGGCCCGCATCGCCCACGACATGCACGACTCGCTGGGGCACGAGCTGGCGCTGATCGCGGTGCGGGCGGGCGCGCTGCAGGTCGCACCGGGCCTACAGGAGCGGCACCGGGCGGCGGCGGCCGAGCTGCGCGCGGGCGCGGCCCAGGCCACCGACCGCCTCCGGGAGATCATCGGCGTGCTGCGGGAGGACGCCGGCCCCGGCACCGGGGATAGCGCGGTCGGTGCGGCGGACGCCGGGCCGGGCACAGGGCCGGACGCGGGGCCGGGGGCCGGGGCGGTGGGGGCGCCGACCCGCCCGGTGGGGGAGAGCATCGCCGAGCTGGTCGAGCGGGCCCGCGCCTCGGGCATCCCGGTCCGGCTGATCGACGCCACCGACTCCGGGCGGGCGCCGGCGGACCCCGGCGCGGGCGGCCCGGAGCCGATGGCGGCGCTGGCGGCGCACCGGGTGGTCCAGGAGGCGATCACCAACGCGGCCAAGCACGCCCCGGGCGCGATGGTGCTGGTGCGCCTGTCGCCCCTGCCCGAGGGCGGGATGCAGGTCATGGTCGTCAACGGCCCCGCGCCCCTGGCCGCGGCTCCCGCCGAGGGCGCCGGGCCGGACCCGACCCGCGGCGGGCTGGGGCTGACGGGACTGGCCGAACGGGTCCGGGTCGCCGGCGGCTCCCTGCGGGCCGGTCCCCGCGACGACGGCGGCTTCGAGGTGATCGCCGACCTGCCCGCGGCTTGCCCGGCGGCGGCGTCCTCGTCCCGCCCGGCGGGGCCGGCCCGTCGCCCGCCGAGCACGGACAGGCCGCCCCCGCGGCCCCCACGGCGGCGTCGGTGTCGGCGCAGCGGCTGGCCGACGAGCGCCGGCGGCTGCGCCGGCACCTGATCACCGCCATCACCGTGCCGACCGCCCTGCTGATCGCGCTGGGCGCGGTGATGGCCGGCTACTACGTCTACATCACCGTCAACTCGGTCCTGGAGCCGGCCGACTACGCCGCACTGCGCCCCGGCCAGGACCGGGCCCGGGTCGAACGCGTCCTGCCCCGCAGGGAGCTGGCCCCCTCCGACGCCCAGCGGATCAGGGCGACCGTGCCGCCCGCCGCGCCGGGCGCCGACTGCCGCTTCTACCGGCCCGACGCCAACCCGCTGGGACTGGGCGCGGCCTACCGGATCTGCTTCCTGGACGGCAGGCTGGCGAGCAAGGACGCCTTCCGCCAGAGCGACGGGTACTGGCGGCGGGTCCCGTGAGCGCCGCACCCGCCGCCACGGACACGAGCACGACCATGAGCACGACGCGAGGGGGACCACGGGTGATCCGGGTGGTACTGGCCGACGACGAGGCCATGATCAGGGCGGGGGTGCGGGCGATCCTGTCGGCCGACCCGCGCATCGAGGTGGTCGCCGAGGCCGCCGACGGCCGCGCGGCGGTGGAGGCGGTGCAGGCCCACCGCCCCCACGTGGCGCTGCTGGACATCCGGATGCCCCGCCTGGACGGCCTGGCGGCCGCCGCCGAGCTGCGCCGCACCGTCCCCGACACCGGCGTGATCATCTTGACCACGTTCGGCGAGGACGAGTACATCGCCCGCGCCCTGGCCGACGGCGCCGGCGGGTTCCTGCTGAAGTCCGGCGACCCGCACGAGCTGCTGGCCGGGGTGCACGCGGTCGCCGACGGCGCCGCCTACCTGTCGCCCAAGGTCGCCCACCGCGTCATCACCGTGCTCAGCGGCGGCCGCATCACCCACGCCGTCGCCGCCCGCGAACGCGTGGCCGCCCTCACCCCCCGCGAGCGCCAGGTACTGGCGCTGGTGGGCGCCGGCATGTCCAACGCCGAGATCGCCGCACGCCTGCACGTGGTGGAGGGCACGGTGAAGGCCTACGTCAGCACGATCCTGACGCGCCTTGAGGTCAAGAACCGCGTCCAGGCCGCCATCGTCGCCTACGAGGCCGGACTGGTCGCCACCACCTGACCGCCCCGGCCGCCCCAGCCGCCGACGCCCGCCCGGCGTGCCCTGCCCTCCCGACCGAACGGGCCGTTCCCGGGCCGATGCTCTCGAGCACCGGCCCGGGAACGGCCCGCGGCCGTCCCTCCCACGCGGGGGAGAGGCGTCAGGACGGCGGGCGGCGGTGCCGCCCGGTGCCGCCCGTCATCACATCCGGCATCGTCACCGCGGCCGGGTTCTCCGGCTCGCCCCGCCCCGACGGGCCGGGCCCGTACCCGCCCGGAGCGCCCTGCGGGCCCGCCTGCGGGTACTGGCCGCCCTGCGGCTCCTGCGCGTCCTGTCCGTAGGGGCGCTGGGCGGCGTGCCGTCCTCCATAAGGCGCGGGGGCGCCGTAGGGGTTGGGGGTGCCCGGCGCGGGCGCCCCCGATCCCGCCGGGACCGCCGCCGGAGCCGGCGAACCCGCCGGCGGCCCCAGCAGCGTCACCCCGATCGGCACCCGCCGCAACATCTCCACCAGCGGCAACGCCAACCGCACCAGCACCAGCGCCACCAGCGGCGCCACCACGACCCCGACCACGAAACCCATCGCCACGTCGTGGGGGTAGTGCACCCCCACGTACACCCGCGAGAACGCCATCATCGCCGCCAGCGGCAGCACCAGCGGCGCCAGCGCCCGCCAGGCCACCACGATCGCCGCCGCCGACGCCGCCGCGATCGTGGCGTGGTTGCTGGGGAACGACCAGTCGCCCGGCGCCGGGCACTCGGCGATGTGCACCGCCCCTGCCACCGCACGGCAGGGCCGCTCCTCCCGCAGGAAGCTCTTGGAGACCTCGCTCACCAGGTACGCCGACACCATCGCCACCGGCGCCAGCAGCGCCAGGCCCATCGACCGCGCGTCGCGGCCGCGCGCCCGCCACCACCCCGCCACGAACAGCGCGGCGAACAACAGCAGCCCCGCGTCCGTGCCGACCTCGGCCACCGGATGGGTCCACGACGGCATGTCATGGGCCCAGCCGGTGATACTGCGGTACCAGTCGGCACTGAAGTCAGGCGCTTGCATACTCTCCCTCACGCTTCCAGCGATCCACCACTCGTTGAGATCCTCCAGCAGACCACCGGAGTTCACTCTACGTTCACCAATTTGACGAGAATGTCACGTCAGCGGGGCATAACGACGCATCGACGCGGCCACCGACCGCACACTGCCCGCACACCGGCGGGTACGGCGGGCACACCTCACCGCCGAACTCGTCCGGCCGGACTCCGCCGGCCGGACGCAGCCTCGCTCCACCGGCGCGCTTCAGCCGGCGGGCACGCCGACGCGTCCCGCCGCTCCTCCCGCGCACACGACCCACCGCCCCCGCAAGGACACGTCCTCAAAGGGGGGCGGCTCTCCTCGACACCACCGCGGCCCCACGGCCGCGGCCCGCCCCCCCACAGGGGGCAGGCCCGTCCCCGGCCTGACGCCAGGAAGATCAACCGGCCTCCCGGCCGGCCCCCTCAGCCGACCTCGACGCGCTCCTCCGGCTCACGCACCGCCCCGGCACCCTCGGCCCGCGCACGCGCCCGCGCCCGCGAACGACCGCGCAGCCACCGCACCACCTCGACCAGCACCGTCACCGTGATCGCCAGCCCCAGCCCCAGCGCCACGCCCTTGATCGGGTCGTTCTCGAACGCCACCCCGCCCAGATAGCCCAGCAGCGACCCGTACAGCGCCCAGCTCACCGCCGCGATCCCGGCGAACAGCGAGAACTTGCGCAGCGGGTACCCGCACAACCCCATCGTCAGCGTCACCGCCGTACGACCGCCCGGCACGTACCGCGCCACCACCAGGATCAGCCCGCCCCGCTCGGCCAGCATCCGCTGCGCCCAGTCCAGCGCCCGCGCCTTCTTCGACCCCGGCCGCAGCCGCCGCGTCAACCGCCCGCCCGAGCCCCGCCCCACCAGGTACGAGATGTGATCTCCCAGGAACGCCCCCAGCGCGGCCAGCACCACCACCCACACCAGCTCCGGCCGCCCCGACGCCGCGTACACCCCACCGGTGATCACCATGCTCTCGCTGGGCACCACCGGGAAGAACCCGTCGATCACGGCGACGGCGAACAGCGCCAGGTAGAACCACGGCGAGGTGACCGCCGTATGCAGAAGATCGAAAACTCCGTCCATGCCGAAACAGTAAAGAGCATCGGCACCCCCGGGCATCGGACGAACGGCTTTTCCCGCCCCCGACTTTCGTCAGAGGCGCCCCCCGTCCTCCGAAGGATGTACGCCACCTTCCTCATCCCGCAGGACGTCCCCGCCTCCCTCACCGGGCCATCCTGGAGGTGTCCGACGGACGCACCACGCCGCCGAGGAGACCGCCGTGCACGACCGCGCCGACCAGCCAGAACCCACCGTGGCGCCCACCACCGCGCCCACCGTGGCGCCCACCACCGCGCCCACCGTGGCGCCCACCACCGCGCCCACCGTGGCGCCCACCGTGGCGCCCACCGCCGGGGCCGCCTCGGCGCCCGACGCGGCCACCGTCGTCCCGCCCGGCATGCTGCGCGCCTCCGACGCCGATCGCAACACCGTCATCGAGCAACTGGGCGACGCCCTGGCCGAAGGCGCCCTGGACACCGCCGAGTACAACCGCCGCCTGGAGCAGGCCGTCACCGCCACCACCCTCGGCCGCCTCACCGCCCTCACCGCCGACCTGCCGGTCTCCCGCGCCGCCCTCGCCAAGGCCGAGAAGGCCCGCAAGGCCGCCAAGGCCGAGGCCGACAAGCGCGAATGGCACAACGAATGGGGCTACTGGGGCGGCGGCGCCCTCATCATGACCGCCATCTGGGCCATCAACTGCGTCCGCGAACACGACCTGACCTTCTTCTGGCCCGTCTGGCCCCTGGGCATCTGGGGCGCGATCCTGCTGTCCTACGCCCTGTGGCCCGACAACAAGGACTCCTGACCCCGGCCAGGCCGCGAACCCGTTCGCCCCTTCACCGCCCCACCCACCACACTGAACACTTGTGACAACCCTGCACATCTTCGACATGGACGGAACCCTGCTCGCCGGTTCCACCGCCAACCTGGAACTCGCCCGCCACATGGGCACCCTCCCGCAACTCCAGGACCTGGAAGCCCGCTTCGCCGCCGGCCACATCGACACCCGCGCCTTCTCGGCCGCCATCCACCGCCTCTGGCACGACCTCACCCCCCAGGCCGTCGCCACCGCCTACACCGCCGCCACCTGGCTCACCGGCATCCCCGAGGTCTGCGCCGACATCCGCGCCCGCGGCGAGCACAGCGCCGTCATCACCATGTCCCCGGACTTCTTCGCCCGCCACCTGCTCGACCTCGGCTTCGACCACGTCCTGGCCTCACGCTTCCCGCCCCTGCCCTTCACCGCACCCCTGGACCCCGCCGGGATCCTCACCCCCGACGACAAGATCCGCCTCACCGAGGAACTCCGCACCGCCTACGGCCTCACCCACCGCCAATGCGTCGCCTACGGCGACTCCATGTCGGACGCCCCGCTGTTCCGCCACCTCACCAACACCGTCGCCGTCAACGCCGACCACCACCTGGTCGGCATCGCCGCCCTCGAATACACCGGCGACGACCTCAACGACGCCTACCGCCTGGCCCGCACCCTGCTGACCCCCGCCGACAGCACACGCCCCTCCGCATGACCAGACGGCGACGCAACACCGCCCACCCCGACCAGGACACAGACCCGCCACCGACACACTCCGGACACGGCGACACGGCACCGCCCCACGGACGCACTCCACGATCGGGGCGCCCCGGAGGCGGACACCTCCACGTTGGGTGGACACAACGACCGAACAAATAGCGCGGCCCGAACCCCGGAACTCCAGGCCAACACCAGCGCCCCTACCGCAACGCTCCCCAACACCTCCAGACGCCACCACCGGCGCAGCCCCACACCAGCAGGGGAGAGGCGCGCCTCCTCACCCGCCCCACCGTCGATACACCTCCGCCTCAGCAGGGGAGTGGCGCCCCACTATCCAACCCACGCCCGGCCGCCCCATTCCCCATCCCACCCCTACCGCGCCATCATGAACCGGCACTCACCCAACCCCCCACCCGAAAGCCACCATGACGCGCACCCCCACACCGCGCACCACCGCCACCCCGCCCCGTCCCGCGCCCTACCTGCCCTGGCTCGCCGCCACCGCGGCCGCCTACTCGCTCACCCACCACACCGGCGTCGCCACCGACCCGCTCGGCGCCATCGGCCCCACCCGCTGGGCCGACTGGATCGACCTGCTCACCCCCTACGCCGTCCTGCTGACCGCCGCAGCCGCCCTCCACCACGCCCACGCCCGCCCCCGCGCCTGGCTCCTCTACCTCGCCGGAGCCCTCACCTACGCCGAAGGACACGGCATCCACCTGGCCGCCAACTCCATCGCCAACACCGCACCCGGCCCCACCGCCCACCTCTGGGACGAAACCGCAGGCCACTACATCTGGTACACCGGGGCCGCCCTGGTCTTCACCGCACTCGCCACCACCCTGGCCCACCGCCCGCGCCCCTCGCCCCGGCCCCACCGAGCCCTCGCCCTCACCCTGGCGCTCACCACCGGACTCACCTGGGCCACCAACGCCCTCGAGGGCGGCACCGCCCTGATGAGCCTGGCCATCGCCCTGGCCTTCGCCTACTGGGGATGGACCGCCCGCGCCCACCTGGGCGCCCTGCTCACCGCCGCCTTCGCCCCCGCGGCCATCCTCATCACCGCCTACGGCGCATGGCACCAGGGCTTCCCCCAGCCCTCCAGCCTCGGCTGGATCTGACCCCGCACCACCACCCTCGAGGCCCGGCCTCCCACCTCACTCCACCGGACCCGCCTCAACAACCTCCGCCCCACGCACCGGCCCCAACAACGGATGCACCCGCATCGCCGCCTCCAGTTCACCGGGCAACTCATCCCGATACCGCCCCAACGTCGACAGATCCGAATGCCCCAGCACCCGCCGCACCGCGTCCATGTCCGTCGCCGCCGCCAAAAGATGCGTCGCCGTCGTATGACGCAGACCATGCGGCGTCACACTCCGCCGCCGCTCCGGATCCACCCGCGCCAGCACCCGGTCGATCACCCCCTGCACATCACCCCGCGCCAACCGCCGCCCCCGCCACGACAACAACAACGCCTTCGGCTCACGCCCCCGGTCCAGCAACGGACGCCCCTCGGCCAGATACGCGTCCAGCACCTCCACCACCGGCCGGGGGAGCGGCACGTCCCGCGTCCGCCCGCCCTTACCGAAGATCCGCCAGTAGCGCATCCCCGCGTTGACGAAGAAGTCCTCCACATTCGCCCGCGTCAGCTCCGACACCCGCGGCCCCACCGCCGCCAGCAACAACACGATCAGCCCGTCTCGCAACTCCGTACGCTGATCGACCCGCTTGCCCGAATCCACCGGAGCCACCACCAGCTCCCGCGCCGCCCCCAGCAACCCCTCGGCCTGCTCGGTCGTCAACGCCCGCCGCTCGGCCCGCAACCCGCCCCGCTGCTTGGGCTTCAACGTCGCCGCCGACATCGGGTTCAACTGCACCCACCCCGCCACCGCCGCATGCCGGAAGAACGCCGACACCGAACGCCGGAACCGCGCCTGCGACGACGCGCTCTGCAACCGCACCCCACCCGACGCCGACGCCTCCGCGGACCGCCGACCGTCCGGCTTGTGCGCGAACTTCAACAGCACCTCGTCGACGTCCTCACCCGTCAGATCGTCCAGCACCCGCTCGGCCCCCGCCAGCTCCGCGAAGGTGTGCACGTCACGCACGTACACCTCCGCGCTCCCGGGCGCCAACGCACCCGTCGCCGACTTCGCCCGCACCATCTCGGTGTAACGATCCACGGCCTCGATCACGGACAGACGCTGAATATCGCTGGGACGCACCCGCCGGACGTTACCCTGCGCCACCGACAGAAAACAGCCGGCCGAACCCGCCCGCCGCACCGATGAATCCGCGCCCCGCCCAAGGTCGACACCAGGTCGGCATCTCCCCGGCGTCTCCGCCCCTGCACCGGAAGGACACCCCATGGACTGGAAGATCGAGCTCATCCCCGTTCCCGTCACCGACCTCGACCGCGCCAAGGAGTTCTACGCCGAACGCCTGGGCTTCACCGTCGACGTCGACAGCCAGGGGGAGGGCGGGGAGGGCTTCCGCATCATCCAGCTCACCCCGCCCGGCTCGTCCTGCTCCATCGCCTTCGGCACCGGCATCACCGAGGCCGCGGCCGGGTCGCTGCGCGGCGTGCAGATCGTCGTCCACGACATCGAGGCGGCCCGCAAGCAGCTGCTGGACAGGGGAGTGGAGGCCGGCAACGTCCAGCACTTCGAGAACGGGGCGATGGTGGACGGTCCGGGAGGGCCGTGGAACTCCTTCGTCCACTTCAGCGACCCCGACGGCAACGCCTGGGTGCTGCAGGAGCGCCCCGCCGAATCCTGACCGTCCGGACGCACACCTGCGCGCAGGAAACGGACAAATCCCAAACCGTACAGAATCCACCTTCTGTACGGTTTGGGGGTTTCTGTCCGCTTTTCGATCGGTGTCGGACACCCTCGCTACGATGCCCCTTGGAGGTGCGCCATGCCGGGCTGGGAACTGTTCGACCAGGTCGCCGAGGTCGTCAGGGGATCGGCCCCGACCGACCTGGGGGACCTGCACCTGCGCGTCCACCACAACGGCCTCAAGGCCTGGTTCGGCGACCCCGCGCCGGCCCGCGAGCACTACGAGGCCCAGCTGGTCACCGCCGACATCGCCACCGAGGCGCGCCACGGCGCGCTGGAGATCGGCTTCCACGCCGAGCACCGCGCCGAGGCCGACAACGAGGCCGTGCTGGCGCGCCTGCTGGAGGCGCGGGGGCGGTGGCGGGAGGAGCTCGGGGACGAGGCGGTGGCCGGGCCGTTCCTGGGGCGCGCTTCGTGGCGGCGGGTGTCGGAGGTCTGGCTGGACCCGGAGCTGGAGGGTGCGGACGTGGCGTTCGAGGTGGGCGTGCGGCTGGTGGAGTACATGCGGGCGCTGGAGCCGTTGCGCCGGACCGTGGCCAAGGTGTGAGCCCGGCGCGCGCCGGACGCGGGTACGGAAGGCGCGTGGGGCGTGCGGCGCGATGTCGTGTGCGTGGTGCGTCCGGTGGTCGCAGCGCGTGTTCACTGTGCGTGATGGCCGTGCCGGGCACTTGATCGTTCTGCGCGTCGCCGTGGACCTTGCGGGTGGGTTCGGTGTGCGTCGGCTTGGCGACTCGAGGCGGATGGCCGGTCCTTGCGGCGGTGTCGGGCGGCCGTGGTTGCGCTGTGGGCGGTGCGGTGGCGCGCGGGAGGTCGTTGCGGGCTCAAGGGGCTGGTGCGATGTCCGTTTCACCCGCTCTTCAGGCGATCTTCCTCTTGGTTGATAATGCACATTATGTTAAGTAGAGGGGCCGGGGGGGGCGGAAAGGGGCATCCGCTCCCAACTCCGCGCCCGATGACCCCCTCCGAGCCTCCCGGAGGGTCGGCCACCGTCCCGCTCCTCTCACTCGTCCGGCGTTCTCGGCTCCGTGATCTCGAGCGGTCCGCCGCGCAGACGACTTCCCTTGCCCTTGCAGGCTTGAGCCGGCATCGACGCCGACGGCCTCCGCTCGTTCGCTCGCCGGCTCGACGGTGACTGTGCGTTGTCGGCGGCGCGTCTCGGTTCGCCCGCATCGTTCGAGGTCCGTTTCGTGGCCCAGGTGCTCGACCGTTCGGTGCGAACGCGCGAGTTGATCACCTGTCGCTGAGGCACGCTCCGCTCCGGCGGTCGACCAATGAACGCGCTTCGAGAACGGTGTCGCCTCGAGCGGCCGCTTTTGTGGGCGCGCGTTCCGCCCCTCTCCCCCACCACCCGCCCCGTCCGATTTGATCTGTACATGCGCCTTGTACGTTTCTGCTGGTCAGGGCGTTGTTTCGGGGTCGTCTGGTGTTGGTGGGCAGGGCTTTCTGATGCGGTGCAGGAGGAAGGCGAGGAGCAGGTAGGGGGCGGCGGCGATGGCGAACAGGTGGTCGGGGCCGGTTTGGGTGGAACCGAGGGCGTAGCCGGTGAAGGCGAGCAGGGCGATGGTCTCTTCGCCGATGCCGGCGAGTGAGGTGACGGTGGCTCGGGCGTGGTCGGTGATCTGGTGTTGGAGGCGTGCGTCGGCGATGGTGGCGGCCCATTGGAAGATGCCGAAGGCGAGGGCGACCGGGAGCATTCCGGCGGGGTGGCGGCTGAGGGCTCCTGCGGCGAGGCAGAGGGCGGCCAGGGCGAGCAGGGGCGCGAGGTGGCGGTGGCCGTGTGCGGTGAACCAGCCGCCTGCGGTGTGGCCGAGGGTGGCCAGCAGGATCAGCAGGGGGACGGTGTCGGGTGCGGCGCTGGTGGAGCGGGCGAGCAGCGGGAGGTACTCGTCGAGGGCGCCGATCCAGGTGAGGGCGATGAGCAGGAGCAGGGCGCGTCGGATGCGGGGGTGGTCGCGGGCTTGTCGCCATCCGGTGCGGGCGATGGCGGTCATGGTGGTGGGCGGAGTGTCGTCGTGCGGGTCGGGTGTGCGGTCGGTGGGGTGGCGGGTTTCGGGGAGGGTGTGCGCGGCGAGGGCGGTGAGCAGGCAGGCGGTGACGCTGGCCCAGCCGGTGGCCTGGTATCCGCCGGTGGCCGTCAGCGGGGTGGCGAGGGCGGTGGCCAGGAGGGCGGCGGTGGCGCCGAGGGCGCGGGCGCGTCCCATGAGGCGTGCGTAGGCGGGGGCGGCGCCGACGTGGTGGAGGTGGTCATAGGTCAGGGCCTGGAGTGAGCCCGAGGTGAGGGCGGAGCCGAGTCCCCAGAGGATGAATCCGGCGGCGAAGGCGGTGTAGGTGTGCCAGAGGGTCCACAGGGTGAAGCCGGTGGCGGTGAGGAGGGGGGCGAGGGTGAGCAGGCGGCGTCGGGAGTGGGCGTCGGCCCAGATGCCTGAGGGGACCTCGAAGGCGAAGGTGGTGAGGGACCAGAGGGCGAACAGGCTGGAGATGGCAGCGGGGGTGAGTCCGGCGTCGCTGAACAGCAGTGCGTACACCGGGTAGAGCGGGATGAGGTCGTGCAGGAGGGCGTGGGCGTAGAGGCTGCGGGTGAGGCGGCGTTCGGGTGGGGGTCAATGTCGTCGTGTCATGGGTGCAGCCAAGCACAGGGGGTCGGGGTGGTGCATCCGGTTATGCGGGTCGGTCGTGGGGTGGTCCTTTGGGTGCGCGGTGTCGGGGCGGTGGGGTCGGCTTGTGGTTGTGCTCTGGAGCCGGGTGTCTACATCTCTGGTTGTAGGCGGGGTCCGGTGGGTGCGCGAAAGGTGCAGGGCGGGTGCACGCCGTAGCCCGATTCGCGGGGTGGGGGGCGGGTTCCAGGATCGGGGTGTGCTGAGGACCGATTCTGGGTGGGAGGGGTGACGGGGATGGACGCCCTGATGCTGGCGCGGTTGCAGTTCGCGTTGACGGCCGGGTCGCATTTCCTGTTCGTGGCGTTGACGCTGGGGCTGGCGACGCTGGTGGCGTTCATGCAGACGCGCGCGACGTTGTCGGGCGGCGTGGTGCATGCGCGGATGGTGCGGTTCTGGGGCCAGCTGTATGTGATCAATTATGCGGTCGGGATCGTGACGGGGCTGGTGATGGAGTTCCAGTTCGGGTTGAACTGGGGCGGGATGTCGGCGATGACGGGCGAGGTGTTCGGCGCGCCGTTGGCGATGGAGACGATCGCGGCGTTCTTCGTGGAGTCGACCTTCCTGGGGTTGTGGATCTTCGGGTGGGACCGGTTGAACCGGTGGCTGCATCTGGCGCTGATCTGGGTGGTGACGTTCACGGCCTATCTGTCGGCGTACTTCATCCTGGTGGCGAACGGCTGGTTGCAGCGTCCGGTCGGGTACGTGATGGAGGGCGGCCGGGCGCGGTTGACCGATGTGGGCGCGCTGCTGACCAATCCGACGGCGGGGCTGGCGTTCGGGCACGTGCTGTTCGGGGGGCTGCTGACGGCCGGGGTGTTCATGGCGGGGGTGAGCGCCTACCATCTGCGCCGCCGTAGCGGTGAGGTGGAGTTCTTCCGCCGTTCGATGCGGATCGGTCTGGTCGCGCTGATCGTGGGTGCGGTGGTGTCGCCGACGTTGGGCGGGATGCAGTTCGCCTATCTGCAGCCCACCAAGCGGGGGGCGACCGAGGAGGGGCTGGCCGAGCAGGCGCGGTTCGTGGCGTCCTTCGGGCCCGGTGACTATCTGGCGCCGGGCGGGGCCAAGGTCGGCGAGGTGATGATGCTGATGGCCTGGCAGCTTTTGATGCTGGTGGCCTTGGCGGCGCTGGTGAAGGTGTGGTTCGGGCGGTGGCTGGTGCGGGGCCGGGTGTTCCACGTGGTGCTGATGCTGGCGGTGCCGCTGCCCTACGTGGCGATGATCGGCGGGTGGGTGTTCCGTGAGATCGGCCGGCAGCCGTGGATGGTGTACGGGGTGCTGACGACGCGGGACGCGCTGTCGAAGGTGGGCCCGGGGTGGATGGCGGTGTCGTTCGTGGCGTTCACGGTGCTGATGGCGGTGCTGCTGGCGGTGAACGCCTGGCTGCTGGTGCGGTTCGCGCGGCGGGGTCCGGACGCGGTGCAGCTGGGGGCCGCTCCCCCGGCGCGTCCGGCCGAGCCGGCGCTGGTGCCCACCTACTGACCTGTCGGGGCCCGGCCCCTTCTGGTCTCCCCCTGTTCTGCTGGTCGTGACGGGAGTCTGAACGATGGAAATGCTGGCGATGGCGATGCTGGCGGTGTTCACCGCCGGGTACCTGGTGCTGGCCGGTGCCGATATCGGGGTGGGGATGCTGCTGCCGGTGCTGGGGCGGGGGCAGCGTGAGCGGCGGCTGGTGATCGCGGGGATCGCGCCGTTCTTCCTGGGCAACGAGGTGTGGCTGGTGTCGGCGGTGGGGATCACGGCCGCCGCGTTCCCGGGGTTGGAGCACCGGTTGCTGGAGGGGCTGTTCCCGGTGGCGGGGGCGCTGGTGTTGTCGTGGGTGGTGCGGGACATGGGGTTGTGGCTGCGGGGCCGGGTGGACGCGCGGATGTGGCGGGCGGTGTGGGACGCGGCGGTGGTGGCCGGCAGTTGGGGTCTGGCGCTGGCGTGGGCGTCGGTGCTGGGGACGCTGCTGGCGGACGCGGCGGGGGCCGGTGGGGGCGGTTTCAACGTGGGGAGTCTGGCGGGGTTGCCGTTGGCGGGGTTGTTCGCGCTGCACGGGGCGGGTTTCGCGCGGTGGCGGTTGAGCGGGGAGCCGTTGCGGCGGGCCCGGCGGATTCCGGCGCGGTATCCGGTGACGGCGGCGGTGCTGGTGGTGGCGACGGTGGTGGCCGGGGCCGGGGTGGAGTGGTCGCAGGTGCAGGCGTCGCCGACGGCGTTGTCGGTGACGGCGGTGATGACGGTGGTGTTGCTGCCGCTGCTGCTGGCGGCGCAGGGCCTGGTGTGGTGGACCTTCCGGGGGCGCGTGACCGCTCCCACCTACCTGTAGGGCGGCGGTGGTGGCGGTGACTGCGGTGGACGCGGTGCCGGAGGAGCGGGCCGAGGGTGGGGCCGAAGGGCGGCAGCCCCAGGGCCGGGGCCGGGGTCGGGGCGGTAGGCGTGTGGAGCGCCGGTTGTTGGGGTCGCTGCCGCGCGGGGTGATGGTGCTGCTGGGGGTGCTGGCGGCGGCGCAGGGTGTGCTGCTGGTGGTGGCGGCCTGGCTGCTGGCGCGCGCGGTGGCGGGTCTGGAGGTCGGGCCGTTGCCGTGGCTGGCGGCGGTGGTGGCGGGGCGGGCGGTGCTGGCGTGGGTGTCGGCGCGGATCGCCGGGCGGGCGGCGGCCGCGGTCAAGAGCGGTCTGCGCACCGCGCTGCTGACCCGCTCCCCCGGTGTGCCGGGATCGGGCGGTGCGGCGGTGGGGTCGGGCGAGCGGGTGACGCTGCTGACGCGCGGTCTGGACGCCCTGGACCCGTTCTTCACCGGGTACGTGCCGCAGTTGCTGGCGGCGGTGGTGGTGCCGGTGCTGGTGCTGGGGGTGCTGGCGGCGGCGGACTGGGCTTCGGCGCTGGTGGTGGCGGTCACGGTGCCGCTGGTGCCGGTGTTCGGGGCGCTGGTGGGGATGCGGACGGCGGCGTTGACGGGTCGCCAGTGGGGGCTGCTGCAGCGTCTGGGCGGTCACTTCCGCGATGTGCTGGCGGGGCTGGGCACGTTGCGCGCCTATGGCCGTACCGGGCACCAGTCGCAGGTGGTGCGGGCGATGGCCGATCAGCACCGTCGCGCCACCGTGGCGGCGTTGCGGGTGGCGTTCTTGTCCTCGCTGGTGCTGGAGCTGGTGTGCGCGCTGTCGGTGGCGCTGGTGGCGGTTCCGGTGGGGTTGCGGTTGATGAAGGGCGACATGGCGTTGGAGACGGGGCTGCTGGTGCTGGTCCTGACTCCGGAGGTGTACCTGCCGCTGCGGGCGCTGGGGGCGCGGTTCCACGCCAGTGCCGAGGGGGTGGCGGCGGCCGAGTCGGTGTTCGCGGTCCTGGACGCCCCGTCCGCGCACTCGGGCCGGGAG
Source organism: Spirillospora sp. CA-253888 (assembly GCA_050936435.1). Lineage (GTDB taxonomy): Bacteria > Actinomycetota > Actinomycetes > Streptosporangiales > Streptosporangiaceae > Spirillospora. The sequence continues at coordinate 7,509,014 of JBNJMT010000001.1, read as the reverse complement.
GGCGAGCAGAGCACTGGCCGGGACGCCGGTCGGGAGGGCTCGGGGCGTGCGGTGCGGCGGGCGGTGGTGGCCGGGGCCTGCGGTGAGGGCTTCGTCGACACGGTCGCAGGCGAGGCCGGAGAGGTGACCGGGGACGTGGCCGGGAGCGCGCCGGAGATCGTGCTGGAGGACCTCACCGTGCACTATCCCGGCGCCGACCGTCCCGCGTTGGAGGGCGTGTCGCTGCGGGTGGCGCCGGGCGAGCGGGTGGCGCTGGCCGGGCCGTCGGGCGCGGGCAAGTCGACGCTGCTGCTGGTGCTGGCGGGCCTGGTGTCCCCCACCGGCGGCCGGGTGCTGGTGGACGGCGAGGACCTGGCCGATCTGGTGGCCGAGCCCGGCGGTGCGGGATTGGCGCGGTGGCGGGCCCGGCTGGGCTGGGTGCCGCAGCGGCCGCACCTGTTCGCCGCGTCGGTGGCCGACAACATCGCCCTGGGCGTTCCCGGCGCGACGCGGCCGCAGATCGTGCGGGCGGCGCGGGCCGCGGCCGCCGAGGAGTTCGTCGAGCGCCTGCCCGGCGGGTACGACACGGTGCTCGGCGAGGGCGGCGCGGGGTTGTCGGCGGGGCAGCGGCAGCGGCTGGCGATCGCCCGCGCCTACCTGACCGGCGCGCCGCTGATGTTGCTGGACGAGCCCACCGCCCGCCTGGACCTGCACAGCGAGCAGGTGCTGGTGCGGGCCGCCGCGCGGTTGCTGGAGGGCAGGACCGCGCTGATCGTGGCGCACCGCCCGGCGCTGCTGCGGGTCGCCGACCGCGTGGTGCGTCTGCAGGACGGCCGCATCGACGAACGGGCCGACGGTCGTGTCCCCGTCTCCCCCGCTTCCCCTTCCCTCCCCGTGCCTGAGGGCGCCGGTGTTCCGGTGCCGGTCGCCGCCGTGACAGGAGAGACGCCTTGACCTCCCCGACGATCTCCACGCCGCCCCTCTCGACGTCCCGTCCGCCCGGTGTCCCCGCCTCCGCCGCTTCTTCGCGGGCCGAGGGGATGTGGGGGGCGGTGCGGCCGCACGCCGGGCGGCTGGTGCTGGCGGGTCTGGCCGGGACCGTCGCCGAGCTGTGCGGGCTGGGCCTGGTCGCGGCGGCGGCCTGGCTGATCGCGCGGGCGGCGCAGCAGCCCACCATGGCGGCGCTGTCGCTGGCGATCGTGGCGGTGCGGGGGTTCGCGCTGGCCAAGGGCTCGCTGCGCTACATCGAGCGGCTGGCCGGTCATGACGTGGCGTTGCGCGCGCTGGCGGAGCTGCGGGGCCGGGTGTTCGACGCGCTGGCCGCCTCCTCCCCGTACGCCTCCCCGTCCTCCCCGTCCTCCCCGTCCTCCCCGTCCTCTCCTTCCGCCGGTCGCACGGCGGGCGGGTCGGCGAAGGACGGCCGGGAGGAGGCGGGGCGCGACGGTGATGCGCTGTCGCGGATGGTGTCGGACGTGGACGCCGTCCAGGACCTGCTGCTGCGCTGTCTGCTGCCGGCGGTCGCGGCGGTGGCGTGCGCGGTGGCCGGTGTGACGGTCGCCGCGCTGGTGCTGCCCGCTTCGGCGGTCGCGCTGGCCGCCGGGGCGGTGGCGGCCGGGGTGCTGCTGCCGTTGGCGGTGTGGCCGCTGGGGCGTCGGGCGGCCGAGCGCGCCGCGGCCGCCCGGCGCCTGTTGGCGGTGCGGGGCCTGGACGTGTGGGAGGGCGCGGCCGACCTGGCGGTGTTCGGTGCGACCGGCCGTTTCACCGACGCCGCGGGTCGCGCGGCGCGGCGGCTGGAGCGCGCCGAGCGCACCAGCGCGCATCTGGCGGGGCTGGTGACCGCGGTCGGGGTCGTGCTGCAGGGCGTGACGGTGGCGGTGGTGGTGTGGCTCGGGGTGCGGTCGGGGGCCGGGCAGGTCGAGGTGGCGGTGGCCGCGCTGACCGCGCTGGTCACGGTGGAGGCCGCGTTGCCGCTGGCGGGCGCGGCGCAGCGGCTGCGCGAGATCGCGCCGGCGTGCCGCCGTGTCGACGCTCTGCTGCGCACGCCCTGGCCCGCGGCTCCGTGCGACCCGGTCGCGTTGCCTTCGGGGCCGTTGTCGGTGGAGTTGCTGGGCGTGCACGTCACCTACCCCGACGCCTCTGCGGCCTCTGCGGCCTCTGCGGTCGAGCCCGCGTCCTTGACGGCGTCGGGCACGGCGCCCGCCGTCTCGTCCGGTGCGTCCGGTGGTCGTGGCGCGTTGGACGGGGTGGACCTGGCGGTGGAGCGGGGGCGGCGGGTGGCGGTGGTCGGGGCCAGCGGCGCGGGCAAGAGCACGCTGCTGGCGGCGGTGGCGGGTCTGGTCGCGCCGTCGGCCGGGGCCGTGACGCTGGCCGGGCACGCCCTGGAGCGTTACGCGCCCGGTGATGTGCGGGCGGCGGTGCGGGGCCTGACCCAGGACGCCCACGTGTTCGCCGGGACCGTCCGCGCCAACCTGCTGCTGGCCCGGCCGGACGCGGGCGAGGCCGAACTGGAGGCGGCCGCGCGGCGCGCCCGGCTGCTGGAGGTGGTGCGCGGGCTGCCGCAGGGCTGGGACACCGTGGTGGGCGAGGGCGGGCGCGGCCTGTCGGGCGGGCAGCGGCAGCGGCTGCTGCTGGCCCGGGCGCTGCTGGCCGATCCGCCGGTGCTGGTGCTGGACGAGCCGGCCGAGGCCCTGGACACCGCCACCGCCGACGCGATCACCCGTGACCTACTGACCGCGCCCGGCGGCGGCACCCTGCTGCTGGTCACCCACCGGCTGGCGGCGCTGGGGGCCGCCGACGAGGTCCTGGTGATCGACGGGGGCCGGGTGGTGCAGCGCGGCCACCACGACGACCTGCACCGGCGTCCCGGTCCCTACCGCGACCTGTGGGAGGCCGAGCGGCTCACCTCCCCCGCACCCTGCTCCCCCGCCGTCCCGGCGGGCCCCGTTTCCGCTTCCGGCACCGGCGCCCCCGGCTCCAGGTGACCGCCGAACGGTGGCCGCGCCGGGTGCCCGGGCCGTCATATGGGCGGCGATAAGGGCGCGGACCTGGACCTTTCGCATGAACATCATCAAGGCGGGTAGAGCCGCACCGAGTTTCCGTGATGTTCGCGACCCCGGAAAGGAGCGATCGACGATGCCGGGTCTGCGGGACCTGCCGTCGGCCCTGAAGCCGAACGGCGGCAAGACGCGCACTGTCTGGAGCGGCGTACAAAGCCGCGTCACCAAGCTCACCAGGAAGGTGCGGCCCTCCAGACGCGCCTCTGCGGACGAGGAGACGAACGGACCGGAGGCCGCCGCCGCGCCGGGCGCCCGCACCGAACGGCCCCGCAAGGCTGAGAAGCCAGGGAAGGCTGCGAAGGCTGAACAGGGCGGGCGGTCCGGGCAGACGGACCGCGAGGACGAGACGTCGAAGACGTCGGCCGCCTCGTCCACCTCCTCCCCCGCCGCCAAGAGCGCCAAGACCGGCAAGGCCAAGACCGAGGCCAAGTCTGAGACGGCCGGCAAGAGCGGCGGCGGGTCGGGCGGGAACGCCTCCGGCAAGCGGCGGGCGGCCAAGCCCGTGTCCCTCAAGGCCGACAAGAAGACCCTCTACCGGCGGGCCCAGGAACTGGACATCCCCGGCCGGTCCAAGATGTCCAAGCAGGAGCTGGCCGAGGCGATCCGCCGGGCCGGTGAGCGGTGACCGCGCGCTGACCCCGGAGGGATCTCCCGGGGTCTCCGGCGGCTCCCCCAGGGGTCGGACGACGGGACGGCGCCCGCGCGAGTAGAGGAATCGCGCGGGCGCCGAGGTCTGTGCGGAGGTCTGTGCGGAGACCGGCCGTGCGGATCGTGCGAGATCCGTGCGGCCGGTCTCCGGTCAGCGGCTCATTCGGGCAGCAGCGGGCCGAGGGGACCCAGGTCCAGGTTGAGGTCCTTGTCCTCCAGGTCGAAGTGGTCCTTCAGGCGCTCCATCGCCTCCTCCAGCCGCATCAGCGCCAGGCCGAGGCGTTCGATCTGCTCGTCGGTGAGGCTGCCGTCCTCCACGCGGCGCAGCGCCTGGCGCTCCATCAGCTGGCGGATCAGTTCGACGACCGTCAGCACCAGCTTGACCAGGTCGCGTTCCACGGTCTCGGGGTCCGAGCGCAGGCGCTGCATGACGCCGCTGGAGGCGGTCGAGCGCACCGCGCGCGCCTGCAGCGGCTCGGCGGCCGACAGGGCCTCGCCCAGTGCGTCGGCCAGCCCGGCGGTCGCCGAGCCCGCCGCCGATCCGGGGGCGGGGCGGCGGCCGCCCAGCAGGTCGTCGGTGAAGCCCTGGCCGATGTCGGCGTCGCGGACCGTCACCTCGCCCGAGACCGGCTCGCGGTCGCGCGCGGCCGCCCGGCGTTCCAGTTCCTCTCGCCCGCCGCGCCGCCGCCCGGTCTCCCGGGCGGCGCCCCCAGCGTTGCCCGCAGCGTTATCAAGAGCGTCGTCGGGAACGAGACGCCCGTCGGTGGGGTGGGTCACCGGCCCGCCTCCTCTCCCAGGAACTCATCGCGCACCGTGGTGATCAGCGCGCGCAGCGACACGTGCACCAGGTCCACCTCGGCGATGGAGATGACCAGGTCGCCGGTGATGACGACGCCGCCGGCCAGCAGCCGGTCCAGCAGGTCCACCAGCGCCACCCGCTCCATCGGGGCATGGGGGTCGCCGATGTCCAGGTCGACCGGCATCAGGCGTCCGCAGGGGTGGTCTCGGCGGTGTCGATGAACGAGTAGGGCGGCCAGGGGCCGGTGACCTCCACGCCGATGCCCGCCGACCGCTCGTCGATCGCGCGCACCACCGCGGTGAAGCCCTCCACCTGATCGTCGTCCAGCAGGTAGGCGACGTTGAGGATCTGGGTGCCCTCGTGCCCCGACAGGCGCGGGTCCTGGGGCGGATGCTGGCGGACGGCGACCGCGTGGTCGGCCAGTTCGGCGTGGATGGCCTGGGCCTGCTCGCCGACGCGGCGTGCGGCGCTCTGGTGCTGCCGCCGCTGCTGCTGGCGTCGCTGCAGGTAGGCGGTGCCCGCGCCGCCGGCCGGGCGCGCCTCCCCACCGGCCTCCGGGCCGGTCTCGGGTGCGGCCTCGTAGGCTTCGGCGTAGGCGTAGGCCTTCACGCCCCACTCCGAGCGCCCGGTCACCCGGTCCAGCACGCGCGTGAACTGCTCGTGCTGCCGGGTCAGGATCTCCCGGACGCGCTCGTCGTCGCGGTAGATGGTGGCGATGCGCACCGGCGCGGTCGGCGCGGCGTGCGCGGCGCGGTCGACCACCTCGTGGTGGGTGCGGGCGGTGGCCTCCAGGAACGTCAGGTCCTCCAGGTTGACGCGCAGCGCCTCCTCCCCGAAGTCGGCCAGTTCCACGGTGCTGACCAGCGCGGTCAGGTCGCCGGCGGCCAGCAGGCGGACCGGGGCGCCGCCCACCCCGCTCACCTGGCCGACCGTCGCGGGGTCCAGGCCGCGCGCCACCCCGTACAGGTACACCGCCCGGCCCTGCTGCGCGCGCGGCGCGGGGGCGCCGGTGGAGGCGCCGCCGTGAGCGCCGACGGGAACGTCAGTCACGGGTGCTCCTCTTCTTGCTCGTCGTGCCGTCTTCGTCCTCGGCGGCGCCCTCGGTGTCCTCGCCGCTTTCCAGGACGCGCGCCTCCAGGGCCGCCAGGCGTTCGCGCAGCAGGCGGTTCTCCTCCCGCAGCGCGTCCGCGCCGTCCTCGCCGCCGTCGTCGAGCGCCTGCTGCTTGGCGCGTGCGCCCGACGACAGGGACGGGTCGTGCTCCCACCAGTCGATGCCCATCTCCTTGGCCCGGTCCACCGAGGCCACCAGCAGCCGCAGCTTGATGGTGAGCAGTTCGATGTCCAGCAGGTTCACCCGGATGTCCCCGACGATGACGATGCCCTTGTCGAGGATGCGCTCCAGGAGGTCGGCCAGGTTCGCCCCGCCGCCCTGCGGCGGGCCGGACATCTGACGTGCCGGATTGCGTCCCCCGGCCCAGGAGATATCGGTCAAAGCTGTCAGCCTCTTTCCACTCGCCCGCGCGGATAGCGCTGGGTACGCCGGTAGGACACCAGCTCCCCCTCGCCGTCGACCTCGGTCTCGTAGATGGCGAGGATGTCGGCGGAGTCGGGGATGCGGCGGGTCTCCACCACCTCCACGGTGATGCGCCACCCGTCGTCGGTGCGCTCCACCCCGATCACGGCCTGGGCGTCCTTGCCGGTCATCTCGGTGACGTGGTGGACGGCGCATTTGGCGGCCTGGGAAGCGGCGAGCATCGTCAGCCTCCCTGCGGCCCCGGTGCGCGATCGGATGCGCGGCCCGGGGGCTCCGGTGTCGGGTCGGGTCTGTGTTCGGGTGCGGCGGCCGGTTCGGCCGCCTGCTGCGCGGACGGCGGGGACTGCGGGGACGCAGGCGGCGGGGGCGCGTCCTGCTGCGCCGGCTCGTAGGGGGCCGGCTCGTACCCGGCGGGCGGGCCCTGCCGGGCGCGGCCCTCGTGCAGGCGCGCGATCAGCGCCTCCTCCCGCTCGGCCGCCTCCTCCTCGGTGATCTCCCCGGCCGCGGCCTCGTCGGCGATCTGCTGCATCTCGGCGGCGATGCGGCCGGGGTCGTACAGCTGGGCCTCGGCCTGCTCCTGCAGCACCTCCGCCAGCCACACCACGCCGCGCACCGGGGCCAGCGGCAGCGTGACCAGCCCGCTGAACAGCCCCATCACGCCTCCGGTACGAAGTCATAGGGCGGCAGCGGCCCGATCAGCCGCAGCCGCACCCGGTCGGCGCGGTCGGCGGCGTGCTTCTCCACCGCCTGCTCGAACTCCTGGCGCCGCTCGTGGTCCACCAGGAAGGAGGCGTCCACGACGTCCTCCTCGCGCATCGGGGTGCGCGCCACCACGTGCTCGGCCAGCGGCGCCAGCGCCTCCAGCAGCGCCTGGCCGTCGCGGTCGCGGCGCTGCTCCAGCGCCCGCGCGATGAGCTCGCCGAGGCGCACGCGGTCGTAGTAGGCGGCGTCGGCGGCGTCGGCGGGGATGCTGCGCAGCCGCTCGTTCAGCGAGGAGATCTCCGGGTCCTCGGCCATGACCTCGCGCAGCACGTTCTCCTGCACGTAGGTGCCCTTGAGGCGCAGCTCCACCTTGCCGTCCAGCGTCCGCAGCACCTCGGCCAGGCTCTCGCCGTTGGGCTCCAGCAGTTCCCGGCGCACGGCGTCGGTGCCGGTCATCGCGGCGCCGAACCGGAACGGCAGCACCACGGTGCCCTCGGAGATCAGCGCCTCCAGCACGCCCTGGTGGGCCAGCAGGTCGGCGCGCTCGCCCAGCGGGCGGCCCTGGGGCAGGTCGCTGACCACCGCGGCGCAGGGGCCGTGCGCCACCAGGCTGACGGGATTGCCGTCCAGCCCGGTGACCTCCGCCGGCAGCGCGGCGTCGGCGACGGTCACCCCGTACACGTACTGGGGGGCCTGCTGGTCCGCGGCCCCGGGGGCGCCCTGGGGGTCGGCGCCCGGCTGCGGCGCCTCGGGGGTCTGGGGGGCCGTCATTACTCGTCGTCCTCCTTCTTGGACCGGCTGCGCCGGGAGGTCTGCTTCTCCTTCTCCTCGTCCTCGTCATCGTCGGAGGAGCCGAAGGTCTCCTTCAGGCGCTCCTGAGCGCCCTCCAGCGCGCCGCGCGTCTTCTTCTTGGCGCCCGACTCCTGCGCGCCGCCCAGGAACTGGGGGAGCCCCTGGGAGGTGCCGTTGTTGGCGATGTCGAGCCGGTTGACCGCCTCGGCGAACCGCAGGTAGGTGTCCACACTGGCGACCACGATCCGCACGTCGATCGTGAGGATCTCGATCCCCACCAGCGCGACCCGGGCGTACAGGTCGATGACCAGTCCCTTTTCCAGGATCAGGTCGACCACGTCGGCCAGTCCGCCACCGGACCCGCCGCGCTGCACGTAGTTGCTGCCCGAGGTCTGCTGGGCTATCGGCCCAGTCATGTCATTCACTCCTTGGTCGGGGACATCGGCGTACAGCCCCACACCTACCCGCCCCGATCTCCCTAAACGGAGCATTCGGAATCGGTCTGTCCAGATCACCGCGCTTCCGCGCAGCGGCCGCACGCCCCGGGCTCCGGACCGAGGGCCACCCGCGTCACCGGTCGCGTCACCGGTCGCAACGGCGGCGCGGCCGGACCCGCGGTCCCCCGCCGGTCCGGCCGCGCTCAGCGGCGTGAAGGTCAGCGCCTCTTCAGCAGGCGGCGCCCCACCACCACCGCCGCACCGGCGGCCGCGACGGCGGGCGCGGCGCGCAGGAACTTCTGCAGCGACATCAGCTTGGCCAGCCGCACCACCTGCTTCGGTACCGCCGCCACGGTCCCGGCGGTCTTCTCCACCCCGCCCTGCACGCCCTGGGCGCCCTTGCGGGCGGTGTCCCCGGCCGCCTGCCCGGCGCCGCGGGCGGTCTCGCCCGCACCCTGGCCGACCTGGCCGGCGTGGTCCTTCATCTGGTCGGCGCCCTGCCTCATCTGCGCGGCGCCCTGCTTGAGCTGGTCGGGCCCCTTCCCGGGAACCGAGGGGGTCTGCATGGGACGGTCTCCTTATGGCTTTTGCCCGATGAGTCGTTTTCTTTGGACATCGCCCTACCCGGCGGGCCCCCGGCAAACATTCACGGGCCCGTTCCCACTGCTCTCCACCGTCTCCCCGGCAGGAATCGAACCTGCGTCTCCGGCTTCGGAGGCCGGTGCCCTGTCCGTTGGACCACGGGGAGGTGACCGCGAGGCGCCGGCGGGATTCGAACCCGCGTTCACGGATCTGCAGTCCGCTGCCTGAACCGCTCGGCCACGGCGCCGGGAAACAACACGAACGACAAGGAAATCGGCAAGGCGGGCCTGGTGGACCGGGACGGGATCGAACCGCCGACCACCCCGGCGTGAACGGGGCGCTCTACCGCTGAGCTACCGGTCTGCGCACAAGCGCGGCACAGCTACAGGCGCCGTCGCCGCCCGCGCGGAAGGCGGGGCGGTCACCGGGCGGGCCCGCCGGAACGGGACGCGCCCGTTCGGATCAGCTCACGCGCCGCCGTACGACCCGGGCCCGGGCGCATCGGCGACAAGCGCGATCACCGCGTCGGCTGCTCATGCCCGTCTCCCTCCCGGCCGCCCGGCGCGGCCCCTTCGGCCTGCGCGGTGTTCGGCGATGTGTTCACCGTGCCCGAGCCCCGCTACGACGCGCAACGCATTTTCCACCCGCCCCATGAACGCGGTGCACGACTCCGAACGGCGACGCCGCTTCCCTGCCTCCACCCGACGACCGGGTCGTGCCGCACCGCACCGCGCCGCGCCGCACCGCGCGCGTCCTAGCCTGGACGCCATGACGGCACTGATCCCCCGGCCACCGGCCCGCCCCGCTCCGGGCGTGGTGCTGCTGCCGGGCTGGCTCGACGCCGACCGGCAGCGCCACCTGGTGCGCGCCTGCCGCCAATGGGCGCGTCCACCGGCCGGGATGCGCCGCACCCGCCTACCCGGCGGCGGCACGATGTCGGTGCGCACGGTCTGCCTCGGCTGGCACTGGGAGCCCTACCGCTACGTGCGCCACGTCGACGGGGAACCGGTCAAGCCGCTCCCCTCCTGGCTGGTCGACCTGGGCCGCCGCGCCGTCGCCGACACGGGACTCGACGACCATGCCGCACGACCGGACACCTGCCAGGACACGACTCCCGGCGGCGGCCGTCTCTACACGCCGGACCTGGCGCTGGTGAACTTCTACGACGCCGCCGCCACCATGGGCCTGCACCAGGACCGCGACGAGCGCAGCCCCGCCCCGGTGGTGTCGCTGAGCCTGGGCGACACCGCGGTGTTCCGCCTCGGCAACACCCGCGGCCGGTCACGCCCCTGGACCGACATGGAGCTGGAGTCGGGCGACCTGCTGGTGTTCGGCGGGCCGTCGCGCATGGCCTACCACGGCGTCACCAAGATCCTGCCTGGGACGGGACCCGCCGACATCGGCCTGCCCGCCGGTCGCCTCAACATCACCCTGCGCGAATCCGGCTTTCAGTCGTCGGAGCTGGGTTTTGGTCGGTGAATGAGATGAGGTGCAAAACACCCCGCACCTTGACAAAGTAAGGTATGGGGTAAAACGGACACCGGTCGCAAGGCGTCCCCACCGTCCGTGGAAAGCTGGACGACCATGCGCGACGCCACGCACAGCGACACCTCCGGGCCCGCCCCCACCGCCTCCTCCGAGGCCCCTGCCGAGCCCCTGTCCCCCGCCCTCGCCCCCCGGCTTTCGATGCGCGGGCCCTCCGCTCCCCGCGCCGTCGCGCTGCTGCTGCACGGCGGCCGCGAGCACAGCCGGGAACCGGCCACCGCGCGCCAGCCCGCTCCCCTGCGCATGGTGCCGTTCGCGCTGTCCCTGGCGCGGGCCGGTCGCCGACACGGGCTGGCGGTGTGGACCCTCGGCTACCGCTACCGCGGCTGGAACGACCAGGAGGCCTCCCCCGTGCCCGACGCGCTGTGGGCGCTGGAGCGCCTGCGCGAGACCTGCCCGGACGTCCCGGTGGTGCTGGTCGGGCACTCCATGGGCGCGCGCACCGCGCTGCGCGTGGCCGGTGACCGGCAGGTGCGGGGCGTGGCGGCTCTGGCGCCGTGGGTGCCGCGCGGCGAGCCGGTCGAGCAGCTCGCCGGCCGCCGCGTCCTGATCATGCACGGCACCGACGACCGCACCACCCCGCCGCGCGCCTCGCGGGCCTACGCCGAGCGCGCGCGGCCGCTGGCGGCCGAGGTGACCTACCTCAGCGTGCCCGGCGAGGGCCATGCGATGCTGCGCCGGCCGGGCCTGTGGCACCGCCGCGTCACCGCCTTCACCCTGGACTGCCTGGACCCGCCCGCCGGCACCTGAACGGCGGCGGTCCGGCGGGCGGGCCGCCGCCGCTTCCCGCGCAGGCGCCGAGGCCGGCGCGGATGTCATAGCCTGGCGGCCCTTCCGCCGTCCACGGGGAGTGCCATGAGCGGTGCCATGGGCCGTGATCCGGACTATCTGGCGTTCCTGCGGCGCAGGCTGGCCGCCGAGGCCGCCGCCCGGGCCGCGAGCGCGGCGGGCGGGCGGCGCGGGATCGCCGAGGCGCGCCGCGAGCACGCCGCCGACCTGGCCGCGCTGCCGCGTCCGCCGCTGGAGCGGGTGCGCGACCTGGTCCTGGACGGCCCCGGCGACGACCTGCGGGCGCGTCTGTACCGGCCGCGCGGGACCGGTCCGATGCCGGTGCTGGTGTACCTGCACGGCGGCGGGTGGGCGCTGGGCGATGTGGAGTCCTACGACCCGGTGGTGCGGGCGCTGGTGGCCGCGTCGGGGGTGGCGGCGGTGTCGGTGGACTACCGGCGTCCCCCTGAGGACCCGTTCCCCGCGGCGGTCGACGACGCGGTCGCCGCCGTCGGCGCGGTCGCGGCGCTCGCCCGCGGCGTGCCGGAGCTCGGCTTGGACGCCGGGCGGGTCGGGGTGGGCGGCGACAGCGCCGGCGGGCAGATCGCGGCCGCGGCCGCGCTGCGGCTGCGCGGGACCGGTGCGGTCGCGCTGCAGGTGCTGGTGTACCCGGCGCTGGACCTGCGCTCGGTGCCGCCGGACCCGCCCGACCCCGACGGGCTGGAGTTCGGCCCCTCGGGGGTGGAGCGGGTGCTGGCGCTGTACCTGGACGGCGCCGACCCGCGCCTGCCGGAGGTGTCGCCGCTGCTGGCCCCCGACCTGGCGGGGCTGCCCCCGGCGGTGGTGGCCACCGCCGAGCACGACCGGCTGCGTCCGCAGGGACAGGAGTACGCGCGGCGGCTGCGGCTGGCGGGGGTGCCGGTCGCGCTGGTGGACGGGGAGGGGCTGGACCACGGGTTCCTGGGGTGGGGGTCGTTCGCGCGCCGTCCCGCCGAGGCCGTGGCGCGCATCGGCGCGGCGGTCGCGGCGGGATTCGCCACCGAGCCCCCGACCGAGCCTCCCGCCTGATCTGCGCCGACGCCCCCAGCGGACCTCTCTTCCGACACATCCGCGGCCGCTTTCGGTGCCGGAAGGGCGGCGGAGGGCATTGACGGACCCTTCCCACAGAAATACTTTCAACAGGAAGTAATCCGGTGGGGTCCGGGAGGCGCGGCGTGGTGATGTACGAGTACCGGTGCCCGGCATGCGGCCCGTTCACGGTGCGCCGTCCGATGGGCGGGGCACTGCCGGACGCGCCGTGCCCGGGGTGCGCGGCCCCGGCGCGGCGCGTGTTCGGCGCGCCGCTGCTCTCCCGGACCCCGCGGCCGCTGGCGCGGGCCCTGGCCGCCCAGGAGCAGAGCGCCGACCGGCCGCGCGTGGTGGAGGGGGTGCCGCCGGCCCGCCGCCCTCCGGCGGCGCCCGCCGATCCCCGGCAGGCCCGGCTGCCCCGCCCCTGAGCGTCCTCGGCCAGCCCGCCCCCGCCGGTTCCCAGCGGCCGTCTTCTGGCCCCGATCAGCCGTCTCGATCAGTGTCCCGGCCGACCGTTCCGGTCTTTCCCCGGCCGCCGGCCGTCCCGTCGCCCGTGTCGTCCCCGCCCGCCGTGCCCGCCGGCGGCGCGGGCGGGGCCGTGTGGAAGGTATGGAGGGATTCTCGTGCCCGACGTCGTGTTCACCGTGGACCAGGCCCGTTCGATGCGCGACCAGAAGGCCCCCGGCCACAACCGGTGGCATCCGGAGGTGCCCCCGGCGATCACCGTGCGGCCCGGGTCAGAGCTCCGGGTCGAGTGCCGCGAGTGGACCGACGGGCAGATCGGCGACAACGACTCGGCCGACGACGTGCGCGATGTGGACCTGTCGGTCGCGCACATGCTGAGCGGCCCCATCGCGGTCGAGGGCGCCGAGCCGGGCGACCTGCTGATCGTGGACGTGCTCGACCTCGGCCCGGTGCCGCAGGGGCCGGGCGAACCCTCGCGGGGTACCGCGCCCGGGCAGGGCTGGGGCTACACCGGCATCTTCGCGCGCGACAACGGCGGCGGGTTCCTCACCGAGCAGTACCCCGACGCCTGCAAGGCGATCTGGGACTTCCACGGCCAGACCGCGACCTCCCGCCACATCCCCGGCGTCCGGTTCACCGGCATCGCCCACCCGGGCCTGTTCGGCACCGCGCCCTCGGCCGGGCTGCTGGCGCGCTGGAACCGCCGCGAGCAGGCCCTCATCGACACCGACCCCGGCCGGGTGCCGCCGCTGGCGCTGCCGCCGCTGGCCGAGGGGGTGCTGGCCGGGCCGCTGACCGGGCGGGAGCTGGAGGCCGTCGGCCGCGAGGGCGCCCGCACCGTCCCGGCGCGCGAGAACGGCGGCAACCACGACATCAAGAACTTCACCCGCGGCGCGCGGGTGTTCTACCCGGTGCACGTGCCCGGCGCGCTGCTGTCGGGCGGCGACCTGCACTTCAGCCAGGGCGACGGCGAGATCACCTTCTGCGGCGCCATCGAGATGGGCGGCTTCATCGACCTGCACGTGGACCTGATCAAGGACGGCATGGCCAAGTACGGGGTGACGACCAACCCGGTGTTCATGCCGGGCAACGTGGAGCCGCGCTACAGCGAGTTCCTGTCGTTCATCGGGATCTCGGTCGACCACGGCAGCGACACCAACCACTACAACGACGCCACCCTGGCCTACCGCAACGCCTGCCTGAACGCGGTGGAGTACCTGAAGACCTTCGGCTACAGCGGCGAGCAGGCCTACCTGCTGCTGGGCGCGGCGCCGATCGAGGGCCGGGTCAGCGGGGTGGTGGACATCCCCAACGCCTGCTGCTCGCTGTACCTGCCGACCGCCATCTTCGACTTCGACATCCGGCCGTCCGCCGAGGGGCCGCGCCGCGCCGACCGGGGCCGCTGCGCCGTCTCCTCCTGACCGCTCCCGCCGCTCCGCCCCTTGACCTGCGATGCCAAAGAAGACCCCCTCTGTCTGTCCGCACTACACCCTCCCGGCCGCCGAAACGGCGTCGGGAGGGACGCGGCCGGGCTCGGCGAAGCAGGCGGGGGCCGAGTGAACGACCAGGTGGCGGAACGCACGCCCGCAGAGGGCCGCCGGTCCTCCGCAACGATGACGGACCCTCCGCGCGCAGTCCGGATGCGGGCCCGGCGGGGAGCGGGGGCAAGGGGCCGGCGAACGCCCCGGTAGATGCCCTCACACAGAACGCAGCGCAGAACCCGACACAAAACCCGACTCCGGCCGTGCCAGCAAAGCTGCGCGAACGCATCGACCACTACCAGGAACGGGTGCGCGGCTGGCAGGGGACCCACCTGCTGCACGGCCGCACCGCCGGCCCCGGCGACGTCATGGTCGCTGGCAACGACAACCTGGCACTGGCCAGCAACCGGCGCATCGCCGACACGACGGCCGGGTGCCTGACCGGCGGCGCCGACGACGCGGACGACGCGCTGCCGGCCTCGGTGTCGTCCCGGTCCCCGGGGCCGCCGCCTCCGGGGTCGGGGCGTCTCGTGTGAGGGCCGGGCGGGCAGGTCGAGTGCGGGGCGTGGGGTCAGATGAGGCGGGCGGCGGCGCGGGACAGCAGGGCGGTGAGCCGGTCGGCCTCCTCGGGGCCCAGGGTCTCGCGCACGGTGTGCCAGGCGCGGTCGGCCAGGTCGGCCAGGCGGGCGTGGGCGGCGCGGCCGCGTTCGGTCAGCAGGACCAGCACGCGGCGGCGGTCGGCGTCGTCGACGCGGCGGTGGACGCGGTTGGCGGCGACCATGCGGTCGATGAGCTTGGTGAGGGTGGGCGGCGGCAGCATCGCGTACTCGGCGATCTCGGTCATGGGGTGGCCGCGGCCGTCGGCCAGCAGTGCCAGCACCCGCCACTCCTCGGGGGTGCAGCCGGCCTCGGCCAGCGCCGCCGACAGCCGCGCGGTGACCTGGCGCTCCACCGCGGTCAGCAGGTGGGCGGGGTCGGGGGCCGGGCGCTGCGGCGTGCCGTGCGGCGGGGTGCGTGCGGGGGTGGGGCGCGGGGTGGGGTGTGTTGCCTCCATGGGAGCCCCCAGGTTAGCGTTCACGCACTGACTATCTCCCCTGAAGGCTTCGGCGATCGGGTGATGACCGTGTCCGGTCCTGCGGAGGGTTCCGCGGAAGGTCGCGCGGCCGTTCCCGTGCCGCGTGCGGGGAGGTCGCGCGAGGTGCTGTCGGTGGCGCTGGTGATCCCGTTGCAGGGGCCGGCGGGGATCTTCGGGCCGAGTTGCGAGCTGTGCGCGCGGCTGGCGGTCGAGGAGCTGAACGCGGCGTCGGGGACGCTGGGCCGCCGGGTGCGGCTGGTGGTGGTGGACGGCGGCGCGTCGCCCCCGGCGGTGGCCGAGCGGGTGGACGCGCTGGTGTCGGCGGGCGCGGTGGACGCGGTCACCGGCTGGCACATCTCGGCGGTGCGGCAGGTGGTGGCGCCCCGCCTGGCCGGGCGCGTCCCTTACGTCTACACCCCGCTGTACGAGGGCGGGGAGCGCGCGCCGTGGGTGTTCCTGGCCGGGGAGACGCCGGTGCGGCAGCTGCGTCCGGCGCTGGCGTGGTTCGCGGCCGAGCTGGGGGTGCGGCGCTGGGCGGTGATCGGCGACGACTACGTGTGGCCGCGCCGGTCGGCGCGGGCGGTGCGGGGGTATCTGCGGGGGCTGGGCGGGACGGTGGCGGCGCAGTGCTTCGTGCGGCTGGGCACCGTGGACTTCGGCGGGGTGCTGGCCCAGGTGGCGGCCGCGCGGGTCCAGGGGGTGCTGATGCTGCTGGTGGGCGATGACGCGGTGGCGTTCAACCGGGCGTTCGCGGCGGCGGGGCTGGACGAGGCGATGGTGCGGTTCAGTCCGCTGATGGACGAGAACATGCTGCTGGCCACCGGCGCGGCGGGCACCCGCGGCCTGTACGCGGCCGCGGGGTACTTCGAGGCGCTGGCGACGGCGGGGGGCCTGGAGTTCGGGGCGCGCTACCACGCGCGGTTCGGGGCGGACGCGCCGGTGCTCAACAGCCTGGGCGAGTCGTGTTACGAGGGGGTGCGGCTGCTGGACGCGCTGGCGGCGCGGGCGGGGTCGCTGGAGGCGCGGCGGATGGCGGCGGTGTCGGACGGGCTGGGTTATGACGGTCCGCGCGGGGCGGTGGAGCTGCGAGGCCGTCATCTGCGGCAGCCGGTGTTCCTGGCGGCCGCGGACGGGCTGCAGTTCGACGTTCTGCAGCGGCTGTGAGGCCGCCCGGCGCGGGCCGGAGGCCGGGAGGGGCGCGGTCAGGTGGGTTCGGCGGCGAGTTCGGCGCGGAGCCGGTCCAGGCCCATGGGGCCCAGGTCCAGGGCGCGGCGGTGGAAGCCCTTCAGGTCGAAGGCGGCGCCGGCGCGGCGGCGGGCGGCGTCGCGGGCCTCCAGCCACACCTTCTCGCCCAGCTTGTAGGCGATGGCCTGGCCCGGGCGGCCCAGGTAGCGGTCGATCTCGAAGGCCAGGGAGGCGTCGGTCTCGGGGCCGGTGTGGGCGCGCAGGAACTCGCGGGCCAGCTCGGGGGTCCAGCGTTCGCCCTCGTGGAAGCCGGTGCCGGGCGGGATCGGCAGCCGCAGGTGCAGGCCGATGTCCAGCACCACGCGGGCGGCGCGGAACTGCTGGCCTCCGGCGAGCATCCCGAACCGGTGGGCGGGGTCGCGGTAGTGGCCGAGCTCGTCCATCAGGCGTTCGGCGTACAGGCCCCAGCCCTCGCAGTGGCCGGGGTGCAGTTCGCCGGCGGTGCGCTGGAAGCGGTCGAGGCCGGGGTGGAAGGTGGTGGTGCCCAGTTGCAGGTGGTGGCCGGGCACGGTCTCGTGGAACAGGATGCCCGGCACCGTCCAGGTGACGATGTCGTCGTCGGGGTCGGCGGTCCACCACACCGTGCCGGGGCGCGAGCCGTCCTCGGCGGGCGCCAGGTAGTACACGCCCGCCTGGCTCGGGGGGATGCGGCATTCGACGCGGCGCAGCGGGGCGGGGATGTCGAAGTGGACGCCGTCCAGGGCGTCGATGGTCTGGTCGGCCAGGCGCTGGATCCAGTCGCGGAAGGCGGCCGCGCCGGTGACGCGGTGGGCGGGGTCGCGGTCCAGGGCGTGGCGGACGGCCTCCACGGGCGCGCCGGGGCTGATCTGGGCGGCGGCGCGGGCCATCTCGGCCTCGACGCGGGCCAGTTCCTCCCAGCCCCAGGCGTAGGTGTCGTGCAGGTCCACGGCGGTGCCCAGGTTGTCGCGCACGCCCAGCCGGTAGCGGTCGGGGCCGACGGCGTCGTGCTCGTGCGCCCGGGGCGCCACGGCGGTGGCCAGGTGGTCGGCCAGGTCCTGGAAGGCGCGGGCGGCGTCCCGGGCGGCGTCGGTGAGCTCCTGGCGCCCGGGGCCGCCCTGGGCGCCGCTTCGGGGGGCGCGGCGGGCGGCGAGGGCGGTCAGGTAGGCGGGGGCGGTGCGGGCGTCGGCGATGCTGCGGACGACCTGGCGGCGGGCCGGCAGGCGGCCGTGCTGGGCGGCACGCTCCAGGCCGGCGCGCAGTCCCGCGACGGCGGCGGGCAGCGCGCGCAGACGGCCCAGCAGCGAGGCCCGGTCGGTCCGCTCGCCCTGGTCCAGCAGTTCGAAGGCGTACTTCAGGCGCTGCACGGCCCCGTCGGTGGTGTCCAGGACCGCCTCGCGCGCGTGCGCCTCGTCCAAGGCCAGATCGGTCTCCAGGCGGTCGCGCAGGACGGCGGCGGCGACGCGTTCGCGGTCGCCGGTGACCGGCAGCGCGTTCAGCTCGGCCAGGGTGCGGCGCGCCAGGTCGGTGC
Source organism: Spirillospora sp. CA-253888 (assembly GCA_050936435.1). GTDB lineage: Bacteria > Actinomycetota > Actinomycetes > Streptosporangiales > Streptosporangiaceae > Spirillospora. Next base: position 7,491,349 of record JBNJMT010000001.1, on the reverse strand, counting down.
GGGCGGCCGTGCCGTCGGGGCCGTAGTCGGTGAGCCGGGCGTCCTGTCCGGCGATGCCCATCAGCGCGGCCATGCACGGGTCCAGCGCCGCGAACCGCTCCACGTACCGGTCGGCCAGCTCGGCCACGGGCCTCGTCGTCATGCCCCCAGGCTAGGGCCGCGCCGGACCGCGCGATCTCGCCGGGGCCCGGACGCGGGCGACCACGGACGGGTCAGCCGGTGGTGCGCATGTCGCCGGGCGGACACTGGGGGATGTCGCGGCCCTCGTCGTCCTTGGCCTCGTCGTCGCCCCATCTGGACAGGTACAACGCCGACACCCAGGCGCGGGGGTTGGTGCCGCCGTCGCCGTAGAAGCGGTCGATGCCGGTCAGCAGCCACCAGTGGTTGCGGTGGACGCGGCCTTGGGCGTCGGTGCGCTGCTCGCGCGATCCCTTGCGACGGCACAGCACCCAGTTGCGGCCCGCGTCCAGCACGCCGATCACGCCGGAGGAGGAGTCGGGCCGCGTGAAACCCTCGGCCTCCTGGAAGGTGTCCACCCAGAACCTCTCCCCCACCGTCGCCAGGGCACTGGGAGAGGCGGACGCCTGGGGCCCGACCGGCTCCCCGGACGCACCGGTCCCGTCCGGGGAGCCGGTCGGACGTGCCGTGCCGGCGGGACGGGCGGTGTCGCCGCGGGGCCACAAGGCCATCATCGCTCCGGCGAGCGCGACCGCCAGCACCCCGGCCACCACCCATCCGGCCGGGCCCAGCAGCAGGCCGCGCGCCCGGCCGCCGCCGGTGGCGGAGCGCGCGGGACGGACGGGGCGCGCGGGCGGCGGGCCGGACTCGGTGGTCCGGGTGAGGGCGGCGTCGGCTTCGGGGTCCAGGATGGTGACGTGCTCGGCGACCGGGGCGGGCAGCGGGGCGTTGCAGCGGGCGCAGCGCGGAGCGCCGGTGCCGGTGTCGCTTCCGCACGCGGGGCATCTCATGCGGCCGTTTCCCTCCGGTGTGGTGCGGGACGGTCTCAGGCCGAGGGCCAGGGCTCGGGTCCGGGGTTCATGGTGCCCGCTTCCCCCGGCCAGGATGATCGGTCGAGGTCACGATCCGGCCGCGGCGCCGCCGGGGGCGCGTTCGCCTGCGCGGGCTTCGCTGCGGGCTTCGCTGCGGTCCGGCGGTCGGCCAGTTCAGGCCCTCGCCGGCGCGGTCGCGGTCGCCGGTGTTGAGGTGGTCCAGTTGCAGGCCCGCGAACGTCGCGTTCTACACGGTGGCGTAGTGGCAGACCCGGTCAGCGGGTCTCGGCGGCCAGCCGCACCCCCAGCCCCACCAGCACCACGCCCGACACCTGCTCCAGCCGCCGCCGCACCCCGGGCCGTCCCAACGCCCGCTTGGCCGTGCCCACCAGCCACACCACGACCGTGTACCAGACCAGGTCGATCAGCGCCCACAGCACCGACAGCAGCAGCAGCGTCGCCATCACCGGCCGCCCCTCCGGCACGAACTGCGGCAGGAACGACACCGCGAACACCCCGGCCTTGGGATTGGCGAAATTGGTGATCAACCCCAGCCGGAAGCACCGCCACACCGGCACCGGCCCCGCCGCCTCGCCCGGACCCTCCTCCGGAGGCTCCGCCGGCGCGCCCCGGCGGGCCTGCCACAACGCCCGCGCCCCGAAGTACACCAGCACCGCCGCGCCCACGATCCGCAGCCCGTCATAGGCCAGTTGTGAGGCCGCCAGCAGCGCCGACAACCCCAGCGCCGCCGCCGCGCCCCACGCCAGCACCCCCGCCTCGTTGCCCAGCGTGGTCGCCAGGCCCGCGCGCCGGCCCGAACGCATCGACTCCCGCATGATCACCACGGTGCTCGGACCCGGCGCCAGCGCGATCAGCACCGCCGCCCCGGTGAACGCGATCAGACTCTCCAGCATGGGCCATCCTCACCACGCCGGCCCGCCGCCCGCAACACCCTTTCCCCCCGGCCCTCACAGCGGGTCGCCGTCACCGCCCTCGCCCTCCGAACCGGTCGGCGCCGGAGACGGCGAGCCCGGCGTCGTCGGCGCCGTGGGCGCGGGCGACGGAGAAGGCGACCACGTCGACGGGGAAGGCGACGGCGAGGACGACGACGGCGTCGGCTCCGGCGGCGGAGGCGGCGGCTGCCGCACCCGCGGCTGGCACGCGAACAGCACCAGCATCAACAACGCCAGCACCACCAGCACCGCCGCCAACGTCAAGATCGCCGCGACCAGCCCCCGCTCCCGCCGCTGCTCCACCGGCGCCGCCGCCACCACCGGCGGACGCGCCAGCGCGGGCTCGGCCGACCCCAGCCAGTACGGCTGGAACTGCGGCCCCCGGCGCCGACCGCCCCACCGGCCCCGCGACGCCTCCTCCAGCAGCACCGGCTCCAGGAACCGCTCGGCCCCCGCCCGCTCGGGCTCATAAGCCGTCGCCACCCACGGCGCCGGCCCGTCCGGCTGCGCCGCCACCACCGGCGCCACCGCACCACCGGCGTCCCCGCCCACCGCACCGCCCGCCGGACCGGCCCCCCGCCCCGGCACACCCGGCACGCCACCGGGCACGCCACCCGGCAACGCCGCCGTGATCGCCGCACGGAACCGGTCCCGCGCCGCCGCGTCCTCGGCCGCCCCGCGCGTCAGCACCGCCACGCACGCCTGCCGCCCCGAACCGTCCACCCCCAGGTACACGATCCCCGCGGCACTCTCCGACAACCGCGCCGACAAGCGGTACGGACCCAACTGACCGGGGTCGCCCGGCGGCAACGGCCTCGACATGGCCGCCAGACTAACAACCGCCACCACCGTGCAGGTGTCCCCCACAACGGGGTACAAGTGATCGCGTAGGGTCGGACCACGCCCGCGCGCGCCCGGCGGCACCGACCCGCCGCCCAGGCCGACCATGACGCCCGACAGCGCCACACAGCAAGGGACCCGCCACGATGACCACCGCCACCACCGACATCGACCAGTCCGCGGCCCAACTACAAAGCACCCTGGCCGAGGTCAAGAAGGTCATCGTCGGCCAGGAGCACATGGTCGAACGCATGGTCGTCGCCCTGCTCGCCCGCGGCCACTGCCTCATCGAAGGCGTCCCCGGCGTCGCCAAGACCCTCGCCGTCGGCACCCTGGCCCGCGTCGTCGGCGGCACCTTCGCCCGCCTGCAGTTCACCCCCGACCTGGTCCCCTCCGACATCGTCGGCACCCGCATCTACCACCCCTCCACCGAGCAGTTCGACGTCGAACTCGGCCCCGTCTTCGTCAACTTCGTCCTCGCCGACGAGATCAACCGCGCCCCCGCCAAGGTCCAGTCCGCCCTCCTGGAGGTCATGGCCGAACGCCAGGTCTCCCTCGGCGGCAACACCTACCCCCTGCCCAGACCCTTCATCGTCCTGGCCACCCAGAACCCCATCGAGTCCGAAGGCGTCTACCCCCTCCCCGAGGCCCAGCGCGACCGCTTCCTCATGAAGATCGACGTCCGCTACCCCGGCGCCCACGAGGAACTGCAGATCCTGCGCCGCATGAGCGTCGACCCGCCCGCCGCCACCCAGATCCTCGACGCCGACCAGCTCACCGCCCTGCAACGCGCCGCCGAAGAGGTCTCGGTCCACGAACTGGTCGCCGACTACATCGTCCGCCTGGTCATGGCCACCCGCGAACCCGAGCAGTACCGCCTGCCCGACCTGCGCCAGGTCATCGAGATCGGCGCCAGCCCCCGCGCCACCCTCGGCCTGGTCTCCGCCGCCCGCGCCCTGGCCCTGCTGTCGGGCCGCGACTACGTCCTGCCCGACGACGTGCGCGCCGTCGCCCGCGACGTCATGGCCCACCGCATCGTCCCCACCTTCGACGCCCTGGCCGACGGCGTCGACACCGGCGACATCGTCGCCCAGATCCTCGCCGCCGTCCCCCCGCCCCGGGTGGTGTGGAACCACGGCACGGCGGTGACCACCGCATGACCGGCCACGCACCCGACCCGACCGGCCCGGCCGACGCCCCCACCGCGCCCGCCGCACCCGGCGGCGCCCCCTCCTTCGCCCCACCCCCGCCACCACCGGCCGCCCCACCCCGCGACCGCCGCGACGACCGCCTCGCCCACCTCACCCCCGAACGCACCCTGCGCCGCCTCGAACTCGCCGTCACCCGCCGCCTGGACGGCCTCCTCAACGGCGAACACCTCGGCCTGCTCCCCGGCCCCGGCACCGAACTCGCCGAAGCCCGCCTCTACCAACCCGGCGAAGACGACGTCCGCCACATGGACTGGGCCGTCACCGCCCGCACCACCACCCCCCACGTCCGCGACCTCATCGCCGACCACGAACTCGAAGCCTGGGCCCTGGTCGACCTCACCCCCAGCATGGACTTCGGCACCGGCACCATGATCAAACGCGAACTCGCCGTCGCCGCCCTCGCCGCCGTCGGCTTCCTCACCGTCCGCCTCGGCGACCGCGTCGGCGCCCACCTCCTGCAACCCGACCGCCAACGCCGCTGGCCCGCCCGCACCGGCAAAGCCGCCCTCTACGCCCTCCTCCAGGCCGTCCTGGACGCACCCGCCCCCGCACCCGCACCCCGCCGCCGCCGCGGCGACCCCACCCCACCCCCCACCGGCGACCTCGCCACCGCCATCACCGCCCTCGACCGCGGCCAGACCCGCCGCGGCCTCCGCGTCGTCATCTCCGACTTCCTCCCCCCGGCCACCGCCGACCCCGACCGGCCCCCCGCCTGGGAACGACCCCTGCGCCGCCTGGCCACCCGCCACCAGGTCCTCGCCATCGAGATCATCGACCCCCGCGAACTCGACCTGCCCGACGTCGGACTCATCGAGATGACCGACCCCGAAACCGGAACCGTGCACGAGATCGTCCTCAACCGCCGCGTCCGCGAACGCTACGCCGCCGCCGCAGCCGCCCAACGCGAACACACCCGCACCGCCCTGCGCCGCAGCGGCGCCCACCACCTGGTCCTGCGCACCGACCGCGACTGGATCGCCGACGTCGCCCGCTTCGCCCTGCGCCAACGCCGCGCCGCCGGCCGCGCCATCGCTGCCCCGGGAGCCCGCGCATGACCTTCCTGTCACCCGAACGCCTCTGGCTGCTGGCCCTGCTCCCCCTGCTCGCCACCGCCTACGTGCTGATGCAGCTGCGCCGCCGCCAGTACGCCGTGCGCTTCACCAACCTCGCCCTGCTCTCCCAGGTCGCCCCCAAACGACCCGGCTGGCGCCGCCACGTCGCCGCCGGCCTCTTCCTCATCATGATCACCCTCATGATGGTCGGCTTCGCCCGCCCCGCCACCGGCGTCAAGATCCCCCGCGACCGCGCCACCGTCATGGTCGCCGTCGACGTCTCCCTGTCCATGATGGCCAAGGACGTCACCCCCGACCGCTTCACCGCCGCCAAGGAAGCCGCCAAGAAGTTCATCCGCGACCTGCCCGGCCGCTTCAACGTCGGCGTCGTCTCCTTCGCCGGCAACGCCAACCTCGTCGCCGCCCCCGCCACCGACCGCCAGGCCGCCATCGCCGCCGTCGACCAACTCGTCCTCGCCAAACGCACCGCCATCGGCGAAGCCGTCTTCACCTCCCTGCAGGCCGTCCGCTCCTTCGACGCCCAGGCCAGCCAGGACCCCCCACCCGCCCACATCGTCCTGCTGTCCGACGGCGACAACACCACCGGCCGCTCGGTCGCCGAAGCCGTCGACGCCTCCCGCGCCGCCCACATCCCCGTCTCCACCATCGCCTTCGGCACCCCCTACGGCACCGTCGACATCGAAGGCGAGACCACCAGCGTCTCGGTCAACAAGGAGACCCTGCGCACCCTGGCCGACAACACCCAGGGCAAGGCCTACGAAGCCGCCGACGCCGGCCAGCTCAGCGAGGTCTACGCCAACATCGGCAGCTCCCTCGGCTGGAAGATCGAACACCGCGACGTCGCCGCCCGCTTCACCGGCATCGCCCTGCTGTTCGCCCTCGCCGCAGGCGGCGTCTCCCTCGCCTGGTTCTCCCGCCTGCCCTGACCCGCACCCCCCCAGCACAGCACCAGCCGACTACGCCCCGGCGTCCCCGGCCCCCTTCACGCACCCCGAACACCCCACCCGCACCGGCAAACACGGCCGCAAATCCGGCGGACGCCGCGGCGGCGCCACCCGCAACACCCCCCACGCCACCACCAACCCGCACACCGTCGCCAACACATGCCCCACATCCCACAACGACCGACTCCACACCACCGGACCCACCACACCCGCCCCCAGCACCACCACCCCCACCACCAACCACCGACCCCGCATCAACAACACCGCCGCCGCACACCCCGCCACCATGATGTAACTGACCCCCACATCAGTGGTCACCGCCAACCGCACCGGAGCCCGCCCCGACTCCAACGCCCCCATCTCCACCACGACCGTCAACAACGACCCCAACACATGCCCGCCCACCCCCACCACGACCATCCGCGGCGTCCCATAACGCCGCTCCGCCCACGCCACCACCGACACGAACACCGACACGTACAACAGCAGCCCGTCACCCTGATCGGCCACCCACAACGCACTGTCCAGCAACGCCCGCAACGGCGCCCGATGCAGATTCGCCAGATTCGTGCTCTGCAACGTCGTCAACAACTCGATCAACCTCGGCGGCGCCGAGACCTGCACCAACGTCGAAGCCGTGAACACCGCCACATAAACGAACGTCGCCGGCGCCGACAACACCCACGCGTGCGCCCACCGCGTCCACGGCGACACCCGCCCCACCAGCGCACCCGCCGGCCCCCACCACCGCCCCAGCAACCGCAGCGCGTACCACGCCACCACGGCCACCACGCACGCAAAGACCATCCCGCCCCCGCAATCACAACCCCCGCCGCCCCACCCCGACCGGCCCGGGCCACCCCACCCCATACCCGCAACCGGCCCCGGCGCAGCACCATCCCGCCCCGCACCGCCACCCACCCCGCACCGACGACCGCCCAACGCCGGTAAGGTCGCACGACGTGGGGGAACACTACTTCGCCGAACGGCCCGAGACCGCCAGCCGCACGCGCACCATCGACCTGGTGCTGCCCGACCTGCACCTGCGCCTGGAGACCGACCGCGGCGTCTTCTCACCCGACCGCGTGGACCTGGGCACCCGCATCCTGCTGGAGACCGCCCCCGCACCACCGCCCACCGGCAACCTGCTGGACGTCGGCTGCGGCTACGGCCCCATCGCCCTCACCATGGCCAGCCGCTCGCCGCAGGCGAGCGTGTGGGGAGTCGATGTCAACGTGCGTGCGCTCGACCTGGCGCGACGTAATGCGACCACCGCTGGCCTTGACAAAGTAAGGTTCGGACTGGCCGACGAGATCGACCCCGGCCTCCGCTACGACGCGATCTGGTCCAACCCGCCGATCCGCATCGGCAAGCCCGCCCTCCACGAGCTGCTGCTCACCTGGCTCCCCCGCCTCACCCCCCAAGGCCGCGCCCACCTCGTCGTCCAGAAGCACCTCGGCTCCGACTCCCTGCAGCGGTGGCTGAACGACCAGGGCTTCCCCACCGAGCGGATCGCCTCGCGGTCCGCCTACCGGGTGCTCCAAGTCTCCGCCCGCGTCTCCGACCGACCGCAGGAAGGCCCAGCCCAGTGACCGACCCGACCCGCACCCACCAGGGCCCGCGCAGGCAGCTCCGCCCCACCGACGTCAAGCGCCTCAACCGCGACTGGCGCCGCCGCACCAACGGCCGCCTCGGCCTGCTGGTGGAATCGGTGACCCAGCCCTTCAACATGGGCTCCATCATCCGCAGCTCCGCGGTCTTCGGCGTGGAGCACCTGTGGCTGGCCGGCAACGCCATCGCCCCCGACCACCGAAACGTCGCCAAGACCGCCCTCGGCACCGAGCGCCTGGTCCCCTGGGACCACGCCGGCACCGCCGCCCAGGCCGCCGCCGCCGTCCGCGAGCAGGGCCTGCGCCTGGTCGCGATCGAGCTCACCGGCGACGCGGTCCCCCTGCACGAGGCGCCCCTGGACGGCGACGTGTGCCTGGCCGTCGGCGGCGAGGACCACGGCTGCTCCCCCGCCCTGCTGGCCGCCGCCGACGCCGTCGCCTACATTCCGCAGATCGGACGCGTCGGCTCCCTCAACGTGGCCGTCGCGACCGCCATCGCGCTGGCGGAGGCCCGCCGCCGCGAATGGGCCGACGGGGACTGACCCCCTTCCGGCCGCACGGTCCGCCCGACACGACGGCGGGCCGTGCGACGGGCCGCCAGAGGCCCTCCGCCGCCCCAGCCGGTCAGACTTTCCATCCCCTGCGGCCGCTCAGCCCTTTCCCTCCGTCCGGCCGCTCAGGCGTTTTTCTCCGCTCCAGCCGCTCAGGCGATTCCCTGCTCCATCAGGACCGCGAACTCCTCCAGCGAGATCTTGCCGTCCCGGTTGGCGTCGGCCGCCACCACGACCTCCACCGCCCGGGTGTCGCCGATCTCCTGCCCCAGCGCCCGCATCAGGCTCTTCAGCTCGGCCGGCGAGATGAACCCGTCGCCGTCCACGTCCACCATCTCGAACGTCGCGCGGTACTGCTCCGGATCCGCCATCGGCGTCTCCCCTCTCCTCGGCATGGCCACAACGGCACAGGACGGTAGCAGCACCGCCACCCGCCTTGACAAAGTAAGGTGAGACCCGGTCGCCGGACGCCCCCGCAGCGGCCATAATCGGGTGAGTGCCGCGTTCGTACGAATTCCTAGACCATGACGGCCCCATCCCCTTCGCCCACCGCGGCGGGAACGGCCGGCCCGAGAACTCCATGGCCGCCTTCCAGCGCGCCGTCGACCTCGGCTACCGCTACCTGGAGACCGACGCCCACGCCACCGCCGACGGTGTCGTGGTCGCCTTCCACGACCGCACCCTGGACCGCGTCACCGACAGCACCGGCACCATCGCCCGCATGCCCTACGGCGAGGTCGCCCGCGCCCGCATCGGCGGCACCGAGCCCATCCCCCGCCTGGAGGACCTGCTCGGCTCCTTCCCCGAGGCGCGCGTCAACATCGACCTGAAGGACGCGCCGGTCATCGGCCCCCTCGCCCGCGCCCTGCACCGCACCCGCGCCTGGAACCGGATCTGCATCACCTCCTTCTCCACCCGCCGCCTGGCCCAGATGCGCGCCCGCCTGCCGCTGTTCACCGACGAGCCGGTCTGCATGGCGCTGGGTCCGCGCGGGGTGGCGGCGCTGCGCGCCCGCTCCTACGGCGGCCCGGCCGCCAAGCTGGTGCGGCTGGCGGCCACCGGCGTCGCCTGCGCCCAGGTCCCCTACAGCCTGGGCCCGATGCCGTTCGTCACCGAGACCTTCGTCGAGCACGCCCACCGGCTCGGCCTGCGGGTCCACGCCTGGACCGTCAACGACCCGGTGCAGATGGAGCGGCTGCTCGACCTCGGTATCGACGGCATCATGACCGACGAGCTGGTCGCCCTGCGCCACGTCATGGCCGCGCGCGGGCTGTGGCCCCGCCCCGTGCCCACCGGGGGCTGACCCGCCGGACGCGCCGCCGCCCCCGCCCGCCGGAGAGGCGGACGGGGGCGGCGGTGAGAACGGTCAGCTGAACGGCAGCTTGGCCGGAGGGGTCGGCTTGTCACCGGTCCACCCCGCCGCACGGACGGTCTGGTGGTTGATGACGAAGCCGGGCTTCATCTCCGCGTAGGGGCCGCCGGGCCGGGTCAGCTCCTCCTGCTGGGACAGCAGCGCGCCGGTGCGCTCGTCGAAGATGATCACCTGGCGGGAGCGGTAGGTCCCCTGCTGGGCCCTGGCCGTGCCGAACTCGCCGGTGATCGTGGTGGCGCGCTCGGCGGCGGCCAGCGCGACGCCCTCGCGCCCCAGCGGGTCGGTGGAGCGGCCGATCGCCCGCACGCCCGGCTGGGCCGCCAGCGCCCGCATCAGGCCGGCCCGGACCTTGGGCGGCACCGGGGCGCCGCCCAGCAGCGACGACACCCTCATGATCCTGGTGCCGGCCTGCGCCGCCTCGGGCACCGCGCGCGGGTCGACGCCCCCGCCCGGCCGCACGCCCGCCGCCGCGTCCGTCTGCGACCCGCTCAGGAACCTCTCGGCGAGCCGGCCCGGGTCGGACGGCAGCTTCTGCAGGTCCTCGACCGTCATGTCGCCCAGGAACTTCCCGCCGCCGCGGGGGTCGACGCCCACCTCCGGGCCGTCCGAGCGCCACTTGGTGGCCCTGGTGGTGTAGGTGTGGAAGGCGTCGCCCGACCAGACGCGGAAGCTCGACGGCGACCCGGCCTTGCGCCACAGCGCGGCGTCCCGGGCCGACACCGGGCGGGCGGGCAGGTCGCGGGCGTAGTAGCCCTCGCCCATGCCGGCCCGCACGCCCCACCATCCGAACGACTCGCCGTGCGCGCCGGTGATCGCGTAGGTCCCGGTCCCGGCGCGCATCACGTACGCCTGGCCCTGGATCCGGTCGGCGTACCAGTACCGTCCGGCCGGCTGCCGCTCGGCCTTCTCCGCCGCCGCCAGGACCGCCGCCCGGCCGTCCAGGGTCAGCGGGCCGCCGGAACCGCCCGGCCCGGCCGGCGCGGGGGTGTTGCCGCCGACCATCGCGACGGCCACGGCCGCCGCCGTGCCCGCCGCGGCCACGCCGCCCAGCCCCCACCACAGCCGCGGCGCGGAGCGGGGCGCCCTCCGGCGCGGCGGGTCGGCCAGCAGCGCCTTCACCTCGGCGATCTTGCGGGCGAGCTCCTCGGGCGTGGGGGTGGCGGGCTCGGCGTAGCCGTCGCGGACCATCCGCACCTCATCCATGTTGTTCCTCCAAAGCGAGCATCGGATTGGTCCCGCCCAGCGCCTTGCGCAGCGTGGTTCGGGCACGGTTCAGCCGGGAGCCGACCGTGCCGTAGGAGATCCCCAGCGCCGCCGCGACCTCCTCGTGGCTGAGGTCGGCCAGGGCCACCAGCAGCAGCACGTCGCGCTGGCCGCGCGGCAGCGCCGCGATCGCCCCGGCGAGCTCGCCGCGCAGGACCTGGGCGCTGACGCGCGCGTCGATCCGGTCGGTGTGCTCCTCGGCCCGGCGGCCGGGGCCGAGGCGGGCGCGGGCCCGCAGCGCGCGGACCTCCTCCCGCCGGTGGCGGCTGACGACCTTGGAGGTGATGCCGTACAGCCAGGTGCGCACGCCCGCGCGCTCGGGGTCGTAGCGCCGGCGCTGCCGGAACGCCTCCAGGAACGTCTGCGCCGCGACGTCGTCGGCGGCGTCCGGCCCGAGCCGCTTGGCCGCGTACCGGTGGATCTCGGCGTAGTAGGCGTCGACGACCTCCTCGAAACGTTCGGCCGGGCGGGGTGGGGGATCCCCTGTCATGTGGTGCCTTTCCATGGCGCGGTCGGCGGTCACAGGGGTATCAACCGCACCCCGGTTCTGCTTTCCATGCCAGGGGCGCGTCTTGTGCGCGGGGATCGCCACGGGGGATCCGCGACCGCGCTGGCGGGGCCATCAATCACCGCCCGACTCCCCTTGGACGCGACGCCGCTTGCGGTCGGCCAGGCGCGCGCAATGTTCGGCGAGGTCACGGATCGTGCGGCGTATCAGGGAACGCGCTATGCGCCGATGCGGTACGACCGGATGCGAGCCGCCCCGGTGACACGGGAGGATCCGGACTCCGGCCAGGGCGAGAGCCCATCGCGCCGGAACGTCAACGGCTGAAACCGGGCGGGCGGGAGGGGCCCGGTGGCCGGTACTCGGCCGCGATGCGCAGGGGCCCCTCGCGTTCGCGGCGATCGGGCTCCTCGCCGGGCGGCGGTCCGGTCTGGGTCAGGTCGAGGCGGCCGGAGCGCAGCATGCGCAGCAGTTCGAGGTCCTCGGGCGAGACCAGGGCGCCCACGGTCTTGCCGTGGCGGGTGAGGACCACCTCCTCACCGCCGTAGACGACCCGGTTGATGAGGTCCGCCAGGACCTTCCGGGCTTCCGTCACCGCGATCTCCACCCGTTCATCCTATAGCGAACGCCCTCGAACCCCCCTTTCCCCGCACGCCATGAAATGTACAATTTGTACATTATTTACTTCGAGGAGGCAGGCATGCGCATCTGGGACACCCGGCCGGACGCCGACGGATCGGTCGCGCCCACCTACGTCGGGCGCTCGCGCGCGTCGGTGGACGCGGTCCAGGGCCTGGCCGGCGAGGCGCTGTTCCAGCGGCTGCTGGCGCAGCGCATCGTGTTCCTCGGCGAGGAGATCGACGACCGCGTCGCCAACCGCGTCGGCGCCCAGCTCCTGCTGCTGGCCTCGCAGGACCCCGAGCGCGACATCACGCTCTACATCAACTCCCCCGGCGGCGTGGTGGACGCCGGGATGGCGATCTACGACATGATGCAGTTCGTCCCCAACGACGTCTCGACCGTCGCGATGGGCATGGCCGCCTCCATGGGCCAGTCGCTGCTGTGCGCGGGCGCGCCCGGCAAGCGGTACGCGCTGCGGCACGCGCGGGTGATGATGCACCAGCCGCACGGCGGCATCGGCGGCACCGCCTCCGACATCAAGATCCAGGCCGAGCAGTCGCTGTACCTGAAGCGGACGCTGGCCGAGCGCACCGCCTTCCACACCGGCCAGCCGCTGGAGCGCATCGAGGCCGACGCCGACCGGGACCGCTGGTTCACCGCCGAGCAGGCCCGCGACTACGGGTTCGTGGACCACGTGATCGACAGCACCGACCGGGTGGGCTCGTGACGGACCGCAGGCCGCGCGCCGAGGGCCGCCACGCGCCGCCCTCGTTCGTCGAGCGCACCTTCTACGGCGCCAGGGAGGTGTCGCCCTACACCCGGCTGTTCGAGGAGCGCATCGTGTTCCTGGGGACACCGGTGGACGACCACGCAGCCAACGACGTCACCGCGCAGATGCTGGCGCTGGAGGGCGCCGACCCCGGCCGTCCGGTCGGCCTGTACATCAACTCCCCCGGCGGCTCGCTGACGGCCATGATGGCGATCCTGGACACCATGCTCTCCATCGGGCCCGAGGTGGAGACCACGTGCGTGGGGCAGGCGGGATCGGCCGCGGCGGTCCTGCTGGCGGCCGGGTGCAAGGGGCGCCGGGCGGCGCTGGCCAACGCCCGCATCCTGCTGCGCGAACCGGAGGCGGACCTCACACAGGGGTCCGCCGGCGACCTGCAGATCCAGGCGGCCGAGATCCTGCGGCTGCGCGACCGGACCGAGCGGGTGCTGGCCGAGGCGACCGGCCGCGACGCCGCGTCGGTGCGGGCCGATCTGGACCGGGCGCGCATCTTCGGCGCGGCCGAGGCCGCGGAGTACGGGCTGATCGACACGGTGCTGACCGCGCGGACCGGCACCGGCCGCTGACGGTTTCGCGCCAGCGGGCCGGACGGCCGGAAAGTGCAGGGTTGGAACGGCTTCCGGGCGGGAATCTTGTGACGGTATCCAGCGTTGGTCAGAACAAGACCGGCAAGCCGTCTGGGAGGCACGTGACGATGGCCGAGCGCGCACTTCGCGGCACCCGACTCGGAGCGACGAGCTACGAGAACGATCGCAACACCGATCTGGCCCCGCGCCAAGAGGTGGACTACACCTGCACCAAGGGCCACCGGTTCACCGTGACGCTCGCGGCCGAGGCCGAGGTGCCGATGACCTGGGAATGCCGCAGCTGCGGCGCCACCGCCCTGCGGGTGGACGGGGAGCTGCCCCAAGCCAAGAAGGGGAAGCCGCCGCGCACCCACTGGGACATGCTCATGGAGCGCCGGACCGTCGAGGACCTGGAGGAGGTCCTCGCCGAGCGTCTGGAGATCCTGCGCGCCGGGCGCAGGAGGAGCGCCTGAGCCCGACCTGAGACCGGACCGGGCCCGGACCGCCGTACGGCGGTCCGGGCCCGTTCGCGTTCTCCGAAACCGTTCCGGTCAGTGGGCCGGGTCCGGTCAGGGCCTGCCGGGCTCGTCGTCGTGGACGACCTCGCCGCGCACCACCGGGCCGTGCGGGGTGCCGGCCGGATCGGCGGCGCGCTCGGGGGCGCGGCCGAAGGGGTCCATGCCCGGCGGGAAGATCATCGGGCCCATGGCGGGTCCGGCGGCGGCCTTGACGCGGCGGGCGGCGTAGGCCAGCAGCACCCGGCGCACCAGCGGCCGGGTGAACGGCAGCACGAACAGGAACCCGAACAGGTCGGACACGAAGCCGGGGGTCAGCAGCAGGACGCCGCCGACCAGCACCAGCGCGGCGTCGGCGAGCTCGCGGTCGGGCATCTCGCCGCGGCCGAAGGTGGTCTGCAGGCTGCGCCAGGCGCGGCGGCCCTCGCGGCGCACGATCCAGCCGCCCAGCAGGCTCTCGGCCAGCAGCAGCGCGACCGTGGGCCAGCCGCCGATCACCTGCCCCACCTGGATGATCACGTAGATCTCCAGGATCGGCATCAGCAGGAACGCCAGGACCATCACCAGCGGCAGCATGGCTCCATCTTCGGGTCGGCGGGAGGGTCGTCACCTGTGACAACGCCGGGGCGCGGCCAATCGTTTCCCCGGCCGGAGGAACGGCGGGGCGGTGCGGCCGGGGGGCGGCGCGGGTTCGGCGGGCGGGGTCGGCGGGAGGGTCAGCGGCGGCGGGCGCGCAGGCGGCCCAGCCGGTCGGCCATGCCCCACCGCGTCACCCGCAGCATCGCCTCGGCGACGATGTCGCGGCTCATCTTGCTGGTGCCGTGCACCCGCTCCACGAAGGTGATCGGGACCTCGACCACGCGCAGGCCCTGCTGGAGGGCGCGGCGGGCCAGGTCGATCTGGAAGCAGTAGCCGCGCGAGTCGACGCCGTCCAGGCCGATCTTCTCCAGGGTGGAGGCGCGGAAGGCGCGGTAGCCGCCGGTCGCGTCGCGCAGCGGCATGCCCAGCATGAGCTTGACGTACAGGTTGCCGCCCCGGGAGATGAACTGCCGCTGCATCGGCCAGTTCTCGACCTTGCCGCCGGGGATGTAGCGGGCGCCCAGCACCAGGTCGGCGTCCTGCAGCGCGGTCAGCAGCCGCGGCAGTTCCTCGGGCTGGTGGGAGCCGTCGGCGTCCATCTCGACCATGACGTCGTAGCCCTGCTCGCCCGCCCAGCGGAAGCCGGCGATGTAGGCGCCGCCGAGGCCGTCCTTGGTGGTGCGGTGCAGCACCTTGACCTGGGCGTCGGCCTCGGCCATGGCGTCGGCCAGGTCGCCGGTGCCGTCGGGGCTGTTGTCGTCGACCACCAGCACGTCCACCGACGGCACGGCCTTGCGGACCCGGCCGACGATGGTCTCGATGTTCTCCCGCTCGTTGTAGGTCGGGATGATCACGAGCACCCGCCCGAGGCCGGCTGGGATGTCCATCGGTGTCATTTCCCCTCGTTGTTCCTGTTTCGCCGTGCGGCCACCGCGACCGCCCCCAGGGCGAGCGCGACCAGCGCCCACTCCGGCGCCGCGCCCAGCCGGTCGGAGGGCGTGCGCGCGGTGCGCGCCGGCACCCGCGCCACCTGGATGTCGGGGACGAACTCCCGAGACCGGTCGATCATGCGGCCGTCCGGTGCGATGATCGCGCTGATCCCGCTCGTGGCGGCCACCAAGATCGTACGGCCATGTTCGACGGCCCGCAGCCGGGACATCGCGATCTGCTGGGGCGGCAGGCTGGTCTTGCCGTAGGTGGCGTTGTTGGTCTGCACGACCATGATGTTCCCCGCCGCGACGTCGCGTACTTCCTTGTCGTAGGCGACTTCGAAACAGATCACGTCGCCGATGGTGACCGGGCCCAGCCGCATGACGCCCGAGCGGGTGCCCTTGGCGAAGTCGCGCGGGATGCGCTCGAAGCGGGTGATCAGCTTGGTGAGGACGTCGCGGAACGGCAGGTACTCGCCGAACGGGACCGGGTGGCGCTTGACGTAGTAGTCGCCGGGCCCGGTGGCCGGGTCCCACACGATGCCGCGGTTCTCGACCTTGCGGCCGTCGGGGGTGTCCACCAGGGCGCCGACCAGGACGGGCACGCCGATCTCGCGGACGGCGCCGTCGATGGCCTCGCGCGCGTCGGGCTCGGTGTAGGGGTCGAGGTCGCTGGCGTTCTCGGGCCAGACCACCAGTTCGGGGCGGGCGACCTTGCCCTCGCGGACCATGGCGGCCAGCTCGCGGGTGCGCTGGACGTGGTTGTTCAGCACGGCGCGGCGCTGGCCGAGGAAGTCCAGGCCGAGGCGCGGCACGTTGCCCTGGATGACCGCGACGGTGACGGGCTTGCCCGCCGTGGGGGTCGGGATCAGCAGGCCGCCCGCGACGATCGCGGCGACGGCGGCCAGGCCCGCGGCGGCGCGCAGCGCGGGGGCGCGGCGCCCGGTGCCCTCGGCGGGGGCGCGCAGGCGCCACAGGGCGAGGGCGGCCCAGGCGAGCAGGCCGCCGATCAGCGCGGTCAGGAAGGTGACCAGGGGCGCGCCGCCCCAGGAGGCGTAGGGGGTCAGCGGGGTGGCGGTCTGGCTGAAGGCGAGGCGCGCCCAGGGGAAGCCGCCGAACGGCTGGCGGCCGCGCAGCGCCTCCTCGGCGACCCACAGCGCGGCGGTCCACACCGGCCAGGCGGGCAGCCGGGAGGCCAGCGCGATCCCGGCGCCCATCGGGGCGAAGTACAGGGCCTGGACGAGGCTGAGCAGGATCCACCCGTCCGGACCGATCTTGACGATGCCGGTGAGGACCGGCAGGAAGAACGCGGCGCCGGCCACGAAGCCGAACCAGGCGCCGGTGCGGGCGCGCGTGCCGCGCAGCGTCAGCGTGAGCACCGCCACGCCCAGGGGGGCCAGCGGGGTGAGGTCCACCGGCGGGAACGCCGCCCACATGATCAGCCCGGCGGCGACCGCGGCGCACAGCCGGGCCCAGCCGTCGCGGCCGACGCGCCGCATCCCGGCCAGCGGGCCCCGGCGGGCAGCGTCGGACGGGCCGGGAGGCGGCTCTGCGGCCGACTGCCGGTCCGGAAGGGTCTCCTGCGCCACCGCGGCTCCTTGTCCGATTCTGTTCTGGCGCAGACGCTACCGCTCCGGCGGACCTGACACGACCTGGGAGAGGGCGGGGACCGGCGCGGCGTGCGGGCGGGGCGGGCCGTGCGGGTGAACGGGCGCCGCGGCGGGCACTGCGGCGGACACGGAGAAGGGCCCGTGACATCCATCGGGCCGGAGTCGTCCCACAGGCGGTGAGAGCGGAGCTCCGTTTTCTACTGGATGTCCGGGCCCTTTCCCGGGTCCAACCCCCCGCCCGATCGGGCGGCTCCACCCTGACGCGGCGGCGGGGCACCACGTCTGGCTCGGACGGGCGGCGTGCGCGGGGCGCACGGGCGCCGTCCTGGCGCGGTGTCCGGCGGCGTGCTGAGCGGCCGATCGGTGAGTCCCGTGCTGGACTGCAGCAAAACTACCCACTTCCACGTCCTTGTCAACCGCCGCGTGCCCTGCGGGGACCCCTTGTTTGAGCTGCTCAGCCTCATGATCGGGGCCCTTGCGGAATTCCCGCCGGTCACCGGGGTCACAGCGGTCACACCGGGCGGTCCGGGACCACCACGGTGCCGGTGGCGGTGACCGCCACGATCGGCTCGGGCAGGACCTCGGCGGCGCTCTCGCCCCGGTCGGGGCGGCCCCGGCACACCACGCGCGCCTCGAACTCCAGGGTGCGGCTGCGGCGGCCCACCCGGGTCACGGTGGCGGTGGCCTCCAGGACGTCCCCGGCGCGGACGGGGGCGCGGAACTGCACGTCGGAGTAGGAGGCGAACAGTCCCTCGTCGCCGTCGGTGCGGATGCACACCTCGGTGGCCACGTCGCCGAACAGGCCCAGCATGTAGGCGCCGTCCACCAGGTGGCCCGCGTAGTGGGCGTGGGCGTAGGGCACGTAGCGGCGGTGGGTGACCTGCAGTCCCTGGCGCGGGTCGTCGCTCACGGGTTGGCCTCTCCTTCACGGGTGTCGTCGGCCGGGCCGTCGCCGGGCGCGGGCGGGCCCGAGGCGTCCGCGGGGTCGCCGGCGGGGTCGCCGGCGGGGTCGGGGGCCAGGGCGTCGGCGGGCAGCAGCGCGTGCACCAGGTAGGAGGCGACCTCGGCGGGGGTGGTGCCCTTGCCGAAGATGCGGTCCACGCCGAGGTCCTCGGGGGTGACGGTGTCGAAGCGGGGACCGCCGACCACCAGCAGGGGCCGGCCCATCCCGGCGGCGACGGCGGTGGGGTACTCGGCGTGGAAGGCGGCGGCCATCTGCTTGGTGTTGTGCAGGTGGGCGTTGCGCTGGGTGACGACCTGGGAGACCAGGACGGCGTCGGCGTCGGCGGCCTTGGCGCGCTCGACCAGCTCGGCGACGGTGACCTGGGCGCCCATGTTGACCACCTCGATCTCGCCGTAGTACTCCAGGCCCTTCTCGCCCGCGAAGCCCTTGACGTTGAGGATGGCGTCGATGCCGACGGTGTGGGCGTCGGTGCCGATGCAGGCCCCGACGATCACCAGGCGACGGCCCAGGGCGCGGCGGATGGCGCGGTTGACCTCCTTGGCGGTCAGCAGCGGGTACTCGCGCTCGGGCGGGGCGGGGATGGAGGCGTAGTCGATCAGGTGGCCGACGCGGCCGTAGACGATGAAGAAGGTGAAGTCGGGGCCCATCGGCTTGGCGTGCACGACGCTGGCGGGGTCCAGGCCCATCTTGGCGGCGAGCTGGAGGGCGGCGGCCTCGGCGCGCTTGCCCGCAGGCACCGGCAGGCTGAACGACATCTGCACCATGCCGTCGCCGGTGGTGTCGCCGTAGGGGCGGATGACCTGCCGGGTGTCGGCGGGTTCGGCCGGGGCCTCGGTGCTGCCCAGGGGGCTCTCGACGGTCACGCTGGCACCTCCTGCTCGGCGTGGGCGCCGGGACGGGCGCCGTGCGGGTCCTCGCTGTCCAGGATCTCGATCGCGGGGTTGAGGTAGCCGGGGGCGCGCTCGACCACGCCGTCCAGGCCCTTGCCGCCGTCGGCGGGGCGGCGGGTGACGCCGAAGGTGCCCTCGGCGATCGCGGTGAGCAGCCCGTCCCCGGCGACCTTGTCCAGCAGCTCGACGGTCTCGCTCAGCACCTGGCGAGCGCGCTGGGCGACGAACCCGTCGGGGCGCGGCACGAAGTCCTCGGCCAGGCCGCCGCAGGCGTCGCGGACGTAGCGCACGTTCTCCAGCGCCAGGTCGCGGTCCGACAGCCAGGGGGTGTGGATGCCCTCGGTCATCATCCCGATCAGGATGATGGACTGGCCGGTCATCACGCCGGCCAGGTTGAAGAAGGCGTCCAGCAGGTAGCCGGCGAAGATGTTGCCGGTCATGTGCTTGGTGGGCGGCATGTACTTCAGCGGCGCGTCGGGGAACAGCTCGCGCACCAGCTGGGCGTGCGCGAGCTCCAGCCGGAACGACTGCGGGACGGCCGGGTTGATCTCGAAGGCGTGGCCGAGGCCGAGCTGGGCGTCGGTGAGGCCGGCCTCGTGGCCGAAGCGCTCGTTGAGCAGCTGGCTCGCGACCACGGTGTGCGCGGCGTCCACGGCGTCGGCGGTGGTGAGGTAGTTGTCCTCGCCGGTGTTGATGACGATGCCGGCGCGGGCGTGGATCTGCCGGGAGAAGCGCTGGTCGATGAAGGTGCGGCGGGGGTTGATGTCGCGGAAGATGATGCCGTACATGCAGTCGTTGAGCATCATGTCCAGCCGTTCCAGCCCGGCCAGGGTGGCGATCTCGGGCATGCACAGGCCCGAGGCGTAGTTGGTGAGCCGCACGTAGCGGCCGAGCTCGCGGGAGACGTCGTCGAGCGCGGCGCGCATCAGCCGGAAGTTGTCCTGGGTGGCGTAGGTGCCGGCGTAGCCCTCGCGGGTGGGGCCCTCGGGCACGAAGTCCAGCAGCGACTGGCCGGTGGAGCGGATCACCGCGACGACGTCGGCGCCCTCGCGGGCGGCGGCCTGGGCCTGGGGGATGTCCTCGTAGATGTCGCCGGTCGCCACGATGAGGTAGATCCACGGCTGGGCGGGGTCGCCGATCCCGGCCAGCATGCGGTCGCGCTCGGCGCGGCGGCGGTCGATGCGGGTGATGCCCGAGCGCGCGGCCCTGCGGGCGGCCGAGGCGGCGGTGGCGGCGTCGGAGCCGGTCGGCAGGCGGAACCTCACCCGGCCCCGGGCGGCCTCGCGGGCCAGGTGGGCCAGCGAGCCGTGGGGGCCGCGCGCCAGGGCGTCCCAGACCGGCAGGGCGACGCCGTGCTCCAGGCCGACCTGGTCGCGGACGGCGTCGGCCAGGTGGTTGGCCCACGGCCGGCCCTCGGCGTCGGCGCCCGACAGCCCGGCGAGGCGCAGCAGGGCGCGCTCCACCGACACGGTGGTGTGGGTCCGGGCCATCTCGATGATCGGCTCGGCGGCGCGGGCGGCCAGCCGCCGGGCCGTGCGCACCACCTCGGGATCGAGATCGAGCTTGCGCTGCGGCGCCATCGCCGCCTCCCCTCGGGTCCGGCAGTCCTGCCCGCGGCTCGATTTCGCGCAATCTTCCGGAGCGGAACCGCGTATACGCGAGATCTTCCATCATCAGTACGTCTCGACACAAGAACCTCTTTGATTCCGTAGCGGAAACCAGGCGTGTGCGGGACATCGGGCCATGAACAGGACGTTCAAGTTTTCGCAGGCGTAAACGTCTTTCCCGTGGACACCATCGGCCACGCCTACACCTCCCGTCCAGGGCGCGAGCGGCCTAGCGTCGCGGGCACACGTTGATGAAAGGCAGCGTTCATGAACGCCTCTCCGCTCCCGCCCGCCCGCCGGGCCGTGCTGCGCGCGACCGGCCTGCTGGCCGCCGTCCCGCTCCTGTCACCGTCCCCCGCCCTCGCCTCTCCCCGCCCCTCCCCCGCCCGCCTGCCCGCCGCGCCCGATCCCGGCGCCGACGCGCGCGCCGTGCAGGACGCGCTGGCGCTGCTGACCCGCGACGCCATGAGCGGGCTGGCGGTGTTCGTGGCGCCCGGACCCGACCCCTACTCCCGCAGGCAGGGCACGCCCCGCCGCGAACCGGGCGCGATCGAGGCGAGGGTCCCCGACTTCCTCATCGACGCGCTGGACCGCTACCTGCCCTTCCCCGACCTCCTGGCGGTCCCGCTGACCCGGGCGCTGGCGCAGGGCACCGGCCGCCTCGGCCTGCCCGTGCCCGCCGGACGGCCCGCGCCCGCCGAGCGCCGCGTCGACCAGGGGCTGCGGCGGCTGCTGGCGGACGACGCCACGATCCCGCTGGCGGGCGTGGTCGCGCTGCTGCTGAACCTTCAGGCCGTCCGCGTGGACCCCGCCTCGCTGGCCGGCCCGTTCACCGCGCCGTTCGCGCGGCTCACCTACGCGCGCAAGGCGCGGGTGTTCGAACTGCTGGAGGGCCCCGACCCCGCCCTGGTCGAACTGCTGGACGGCCGGCTGCCCGAGCCGCTGCGCGGCACCGTCTCGGGGCTGCTGCGGTTCCTCGGCGGCACGCTGCTGGAGCTCGCCGCGATGGGCGCCTACTCCGAATGGGCCGTGTTCGACCCCGCCACCAAGAAGCTCAAGGGGCGGCCGGTCGGCTGGCAGGTGTCGCGCTACACCCCCTCCATCGACGGCTGGGACGAGTACCGGGGCTACTACCAGGGACGGAAGAAGGCGACCGGCTGATGCGCGACGTCATCGTGGTGGGGGCGGGCGGAGGCGGCCCGGTGGTCGCCAAGGAGCTGGCCGCGCGCGGTCTGGACGTGCTGCTGCTGGAGGCCGGGGCGCACCACACCGACCCCCGCGCCTCCTGGACGCACTTCGAGAACGACGCCAACAACCCGCTGACCGGCTTCCTGCGCTTCGGCCCCGCCGACCGGAGCAAGCCCGCCTGGCTGCGCGAGGAGCCGCAGAACTCCTTCATCCTCCAGGTCGCCGGGGTCGGCGGCACCACCCAGCACTACTACGGCAACTCCCCGCGCGCCTACAGGGGCGCGTTCGCCGGGTACGAGGGGCCCGACCGCGACGCCTACGACCGCGCGCACGCCTTCCCCTTCCGCTACGAGGAGCTGATCCCCTACTACGAGTGGGTGGAGGCGACGCTGCCGGTGCAGACCGCCGCCATGGGCACCAAGGAGACGGTGTTCTTCCGCGGCGCCGAACGCCTGGGCATCCCGGTGCAGACCACCAAGGACACCCTGCGCGCCTCCTACCGCCCCCAGGAGAACGCCATCCTGCAGCCGGGCGGCACCGCCGGCCGCACCACCGACCCCGCGCGCCTGGTGTACCCGCAGGCGACCGGGTGCACCTACTGCGGGTTCTGCCTACAGGGCTGCATGGAGCCGGTCCGCGCCCCGCGCAACCAGTACGCCAAGCGCTCCACCGACAACAGCTACGTGCCCATGGCGATGACGGCCTCGGCTTGGGCGCGCGGCGGCCGGGACGTCGCGCTGCTGCCCGACTCGTTCGCGGTGAAGGTCCACACCGAGCGGCGCGGCGGCGAGACCGTGGCCACCGGCGTCACCTGGCGCACCGGCGCCACCGGCGAGCGCCACCGCGAGGACGCCCGCGTGGTGGTGCTGGCGGGCGGCGCGACCGAGACGCCCCGGCTGTGGCTCAACAGCGGCCTGCCCGATCCCAACGGCTGGGTCGGGCGCGGCTACACCGACCACTTCCTGGACGGCGTCACCGGCCTGTTCGACGAGGAGACCGGATCGTCCAAGGGGCCCAGCTCGGCCGCGCGCTGCGACTTCCCCGGACGGGGCGCGCTGGAGCAGCTCGGCATCGGCCCGGCCATCCAGGCGTTCCAGATGGCGATGTCGGGCAGCGGCGTGCGCGGCCGCTACACCAACGGGCGCGGCATGACCGGCCCCTGGGACGGCCGCGCCGGGCGGGTGCTGGGCCCGGAGCTGAAGGACGCCCTGCTCAACGGCGTCGACCGGCTGATGAACATCCTGGTGCTGACCGACGACGACGTGCAGCACCGCAACCGCGTGTCGCTGTCGGCGCTGCCGCCCGACGCGCACGGGGCCGCGCCCAAGGTGTCGCTGGACGGCCGCTTCCGCACCCGCCGCACCCACGCCAACCGCGAGTACCTGGCCCGGCGCGCCACCGAGCTGCTGCGCGGCGCGGGCGCGCGCACGGTGTACCGGATGGACTGGGCGCCGCTGCTGCTGCACGTCCACTCCTCCATGCGGATGGGCCGCTCGGCGGCCGACTCGGTGCTGACCGCCGACGCCGAGAGCCGCTGGGTGCGGAAGCTGTACGTGGCCGACAACTCGGCGCTGGCCAACGCGCTGGGCGGCCCCAACCCGACCCTCACCACCCAGGCGCTGGCCACCCGCACCGCCGAGAAGATCTTCACCCGGCACTTCGGCGGCCGCGCGTGGGTCGGCGCGGAGGCGCCGGTGGTCTCCACCGACCCGCGGGTGACGCGCGCCCTGTGAGACGGGCGGCGGCGCACGCCGCGTGAACACCGTCGCGGGCCTGTCGCGGATCTGCCGCAGGCCCGCGACGGGTCCGCCGCGACCCCACTGCGGGCTGTTATCAGAACGTTGCTGAATGTCGCGAAAGCGATGCGGCAAAACCCCTCTCTCCCACAAGTCGTGATTCTATAATCACCCTCAGTAGCGGATCATGTGGTGGTCCGTACCGAGCCCGGCTCCGGAAAAGAGGGTCATGCCTGTCTATCTGCTCGCCGCGGCCTGCGCGATCGGCGTCGTGCTCGTCGCCGCCTGGCTGGTCAAGCGCGGGACCGACGACGCCGCCCCCGACGGGCCCACCACCGGGCACACCGGCGCGATGATCTCGGCGCTGTTCCTGCTGGCGTTCGCGGTGGCGATCGTGGTGCCGTGGACCTCGGCCGACTCGGCCCGGCTCAACACCTACACCGAGAGCCAGGCGATCGTGGAGGCCGCCTGGTCGGCCGAGCGGCTGCCCGAGGCCACCGGCACCACCTTCCAGGCCGGGCTGAGCGACTACGCCCGCTTCGTGCGCGACTCCGAGTGGCGCATGATGGCCGACGGCAGGCTCAGCCCCGACGGCTGGAGCCGCCTGGAGCGGCTGCGCCGCGCGGCGCTGGCGCTGCCGGCCGAGGAGGACGAGGAGAAGGACTCCCGCACCGCGATGCTGGACCACATCGCCCAGATCTCCACCGCCCGCCACCAGCGCGCCATGGACGCCAAGACCACTCCCCCGGCCGGGCTGCTGGTCATCACCCTGCTCACCGGGTTCATGGTGATCCTGCTGCCGTTCCTGGCGGGCGCGCGGCCGCGCGGCATGGCGCTGGTGCCGCTGGTGCTGATGGCGGGCCTGCTGGGCGTGGGCGTCTACCTGTGCTTGGACATCATGCACGTGTTCACCGGCGCCCTGGCCGTGCAGCCGGACGCCTTCACCAATGTGCTGGCCGAAATGCGGCGCATCTCCTCGGGAGGCTGACATGCGGCCCGTCCTCGTCCTGACCGCCACGCTCACCGGCGGCCTGGTGCTCATGCCGATGCCCCCGGCCGCCGCCGACGTCGAGGTGTGCGTCGAAGTCGGCGGCCTGGTGAGCGTGGGCGTCGGGGTCGGCGGCGCCGACTGCGGCTGCCCCGAGCCGGAGCCGATCGCCCCGCCCAAGCCCGATCCCCCCAAACCGGACCCTCCCACGCCCGACCCGCCCGAGCCCGAGCCGCCGGCTCCGGATCCGCCCACCCCCGCGCCGCCCACGCCCGCGCCCCCGAAACCCGCCCCGCCGAAGCCCGCCCCGCCCACGACCCCGCCGCCCAAGGCCGCGCCGCCCGCGCTCCCGCCGTCCCCGGAGCCGCGTCCGGCCGTTCCCACGGCCCCCGCTCCGCGCCCGGCGGTGCCGCGCGCCGAGCCGCGCCCTCCGGAACCGCGGCGCGCGACGCCTCCCGCGCCGGTGCCGCGCCGCCCGGCCGAGGCGAAGGCGGACCTGCGGCGGCGGCCGGTGGCGATCATGCCTCCCCGGCGTCAGAACCCGCTCAGCACGCCGCTGGTGCTGGTGGTCCTCGCGGTGGTCATCAGCGCCGGGACCGCCATCGCCTTCGCGCGCTGACCCGTCCCGCCGCCCGCTCGAGCCCTCAGCGGCCCGTGAAGGCGTCGATGCCGGAGATCTTCCAGCGGCCGTCGCGGCGTACCGCGTCCACCGCCAGCATGGTGGGCGCGGACACGCCGCGGCCGTCGGTGGCGCGGGTGTTGTGCTGGTCGGCGAACAGCAGCAGGCGGGCGCGGTCGCCGGTCAGCAGCGTCACCGCGCCGTCGGTCACGGTCGTGGTGAGCACCAGCCGCTGCGCGGGCCCCTCCTTGCGCACCCCGGCGAACATGGCGGCGTGCTGCCCGACCGCCGGCCCCGTCAGCGCGCCGCGCGCGGCGGCCTCGGACTTGGCGGGGTCGGCGTAGGTGTAGGAGAACGCGCCGTTCACGGCCTCGGTGATCGAGCCCTTGACCTCGCTGGTGCGGGCGTTGTCGGTCAGGGCGGTGTTGCGGGCGGCGGGCTCGTCGCCCAGCGCGGCGGCCTGCTGCTGCGACCACAGGCCCGCGCCGCCCAGCAGCGCCGTCAGCGCCGCGAGCACGACCGGGCGGCGCGCCTGCCGGGCCGCCCGGCGTGCGATGTCCTTGGTCCTTCTCACACGTCGTCCTTTCGGGTGCCGCTCAGTCACCGCTGACGCCCACCGCGGCCGGGCCCAGCGCGTGCACCTTCCAGCCCGCCGGGGTGCGGGTCAGCTTGGCGATCAGGCGGCTCTGCTTGGTGCTGGGCTCGCCACCGGGCGGGGTGACGGTGATCCGCACCGCCGCGAGGATGCCGGCCCGTCCGGCGCGGTCGTCGAGTTCGGCGACGCCCGCCTCCAGGACGCGGGCGCTGGTGATGGTCCGCGCCTTGCGCACCTGCTCCTCGAAGCGGGCGCGGTCGCGGACGAGCTGGTCGCGCAGCTCGCCGGTGGAGGAGTCCAGCCAGGTCCGCAGGCCCGCCGCGATGTCGCGGTGGTCGAGGGTGCTGAGGTTCTGGACGGCCTGAACGCCGCTCTGCAGGACCTCCTCGCGGAGCTGGGAGTAGCGCCGCTCCTCGTCGTGCTCGGCCGCGTACCAGGACCAGCCCGACCAGGCCGCCCAGCACGCCGCCAGCAGGGCGAGCACGGCCGCGACGGTGGGCAGCGGGTCCGCGCGATGACCACCGGAGCGGTCGCCGGGACGCGCGGCGCGCTGGACAGCGCGACGCTCGGCGGACCGCTTGGTGGACGGGTCGGTGGGCCGGTCAGTGGACGGGTCGGCGGACCGCTCGGCAGACCGGTCAGTGGGCCGGTCAGTGGGCCGCTCGGCCGACGGGTCGGTCGACGGGTCGGTGGACCGCTCAGTGACCCGGTCAGTGGAGTGGTCGGGCTCGCCGCCCGCCTGCTCCTCGTCGGACGGAGCAGGCGGGAGCGTCGTGGGCTCGGCAGCAGCGTCAGGCTCACGGGCCTGCTGATCGTCCTGCTCGCTGGACTGCTCATCGAACTGGGCGCCGGACTGCTCGCCCGTCTGCACGTTGGTCTGCGCCGTGAACTGCACGCCCGCCTGCTTGGCGGACTGCTCGCCGGCCTGCTCATCAAACTGGACGCCGGACTCCTCACCCGTCTGCACGCCCGTCTGCACGTCGGTCTGGGCTATGGACTGCACACCCGTCTGCTCGTCGACCTGCACGTCGGGCTGCACGTCGCTTTGCTCGCCAGCCTGCTGGCCGGACTGCTCGTCAGTCTGATCGGGCGTCTGTTCGTCCGTCTGCCGGTCGGGCTGCGCGTCGGGTTGCTCGCGCGTTTGTTCGCCGGTCTTGGTGTCCGCCACCGGGGCACCTCCTTGTGCGGGGTCGGGCGGTCTCAGCTCGACCGGATGTCGGTGATGCGCCAGCGGCCGTCCTGGAGGCGGGCGGTCACGGTCAGCTGCGCGGCGGCGGGCGTTCCGGCCGGGCCGCCGGCGCGGGTGGTGGTCTGGTCGAGGAACACCAGCAGCGTCGCGGCGTCCCCGGTCAGGTCGGTGACGCCGATCCGCACGACGCGGCTGGTCAGGGCGACCTTCTGGGCGGGGGCCTGCTGCCGGACGCGCCCGAACAGCTGCTGGTACTGCTGCGCGGCGCGACCGGTCAGGGTCTCGGCGGCGGCGCGTTCGGTGGAGGCGATGTCGCCGGGGGCGTAGGTGAACACCCGGCCGACGGCCGTGGCGACGTCGCCGGTGACGCGGGTGGTGGCCGAGGTGTCCAGCAGGGCGCGGTTGGCCGCCGGGGAGGCGTCTCGTGCCTGCGCCTCGGTGTACTGGAGCGCTCCTCCGGCCGCGACCAGCGCCAGCGCGACCAGCAGTGGCCGCGACAGCGCGCGCAGCCGGGCCAGGCGGCGGGGGCGCGGCGCGGCGCCGGGCCGGTCCTCTGACTCGGTCTCGGGGGCCTGTTCGGTGATGCTCACGTGGGTCCTCTCCCCCCGGGGTGTCAACGGGCTCCGGCCGGGATCGCGGTGAGCGACTTGAGCCGCCACCCGGCCGGGGTGCGGGTGAGCCCGGCCTCGTAGCGCTTGCGCTGCAGGACGGGGGCGCCCGTGGGCGGGGTCAGGCGGATCTGCACCGAGGCGATCATGCGGGCCTCGCCGGCGCGGGTGTCCAGGGCGGTGAGGGCGGCGGCGACCACGGTCCCGGCGGCGCCGGTGCGGGCCTTGGCGATCTTCTGGCGGCTCTGCGGGGCGTCGCGGGCCAGCTGGTCGCGCAGCGGGCCGGTGGCGGCGTCCTGCCAGGCGCGCAGGCCCGCCTCGACGCTGCGGTGGTCCATGGTGTTGAGCGCGGCGACCTGGTTGCGGCCGGTGCGCAGCACCAGGTCGCGTTCGCGGCCGGGGTCGCGGTCGGTGTCGCCGGTCTCGCTCCACAGGCTCCAGCCGGACCAGCCGCAGAACACCGCGGCGGCCAGGACCAGGGCCCAGCCGATCAGGCCCCAGCCCGCCAGCAGGGTGCGGCGGGCGGGCCCCGGCGTCCCGCCGTCGAAGGTGCCGGGGGTCGTCTCCGTGGTCACGGGCGGGTTCCTTCCAGGCCGAGCAGGTCCGCCATCGTGGTGGCCGACGAGGGCAGCGCGGGCAGTCCCAGCGCGCCGGGCAGGGCGGCGTCGCCGCTGGTGGGCGCGCCCAGCGAGCCGGGCCTCGCCGGGGGCTTGAGGGGGCCTCCGGTGGGGGCGTTGGCCGCGCCGCGCACGTTGACGCCGCTGCCGGGCGGCATGGCGCAGCGGGCGGCGGTGTTGAGGGCGGGCGCGGCGCCGGTCTCCAGGCCCGTGCGGTAGGTGGTGCCCTCGTAGCCGCGGGTGCAGGGCAGCGGGTTGAAGAAGGTGGTGACCATGCCGTACTGCAGCCGCCCGTCGCGGATCATGGAGGTGCCGGCCGAGACGGCGGCGGGCACCTTCACCAGCAGCTCCTCCAGGCCGTTGACGCGGGTGACCATGACGTCGGAGGTGGTGAGCAGGTTGGCCAGCAGCACCCCCAGCCGCGGGTCGAGGTCGCGCACCAGCCCGGCGACCTGCGAGGAGGCGCCGGGGCCGGCGGCGATGAGGCGGCGCAGGTCGGGGTCGGAGGTGCGCAGCTGCCCGGCCAGCAGGCGGGCGCTGCGGCCGAACGACTTCAGCGCGGCGGCCTGCTCGTTCTGGGTGCGCAGCACGGTCCGGCCGTCCTGGATCAGGCGGCTGGTGGGCTCGATGTGCTCGTGGGCGGTGCGGGTGAAGGAGCGGCTGCTGTCCAGCAGCACGCCCAGGTTGGGGCCCTGCCCGGCGAACGCGGTGCCGAACTCGTCCACCACGGTGCGCAGCGCGTCCAGGGGCACCGACGCGGCCAGGTCGTTGACGCTGGTCAGAAGGTCGGTGACGGGGGCGGGCGTCTGGGTGGCCGAGCGCGGGATGACGGCGCCGGCGGCCAGGTAGGGGCCGGAGGCGGTGGACGGGCGCAGGTCGATGAACTGCTCGCCGACCGCCGACCGGTTGGCCACCACCGCCTGGGCGGCGGCGGGGATGCGCGGGGAGTCGTGGTCGATGCGGAGTTCGGCGACCACGCCGTCGGCGGTCAGGTGCAGGGTCCCGACGCGGCCGACCGAGGTGCCGCGGTAGGTGACGTCGGCGTTGGTGGTCAGGCCGCCGGCCTGGGCCAGGTCCACCTTGACGACGTAGTAGCCGCCGAGGCCCACGAAGCGGCCGAGGTCGGCGTGGTTGAGGGCGATGTAGCCGATGGCCAGCATGCCGATGACGGCGAAGGCGATGTTCTTCAGGCGGGTGCCGAGGGTGAGCATCAGGTCCCCTCCCCCGCCGGGCCGGCGTCGCCGGTGGAGGGCAGTGGCAGCGGTGGCGCCGACCCTTGGGCGGCCGGCTTCGCGGCGGGCGGTTTGGTGGTCGGGGGCGGGGTGATGGGCGGGATCACCTCGATGCCGGGGACGGCGGTGGTGCGCAGGTAGACGTTGAGGTAGTCGCCCTTGATGGCGGGCAGCACCGCGTCGGTGAAGGGGAAGGTGACCAGGGCCTGTAGGGAGCGGGGCAGGTCGCGTCCGGCGTCGGAGAGCTTGCGCAGGACGGGTTCCAGGGCGTGCAGGTCGGCGACGATGTCCTCGCGGCTCTGCTCGACGGTGCGGACCGCCACCTTCGACAGCGCGTCCAGGGAGGTCAGCATCCGCACCAGCGCGCCGCGCTGTTCCTCCAGGGTCTTCAGGCCGGGCGCGAGGTCTTCGAGGACGGTGCCGATCTGGTCCTTGCGGCCGCGCAGGGTGGCCGACAGGCGGTTGAGGCCGTCCAGGGCGTCGGTGATGCCCTTCTTGTTGGCGTCCAGGCTGCCGGTGAGGGTGGCCAGGCGTTCCAGCAGCGAGCGGATCTGGGGCTCGTTGCCGTGCAGGGCCTTGTTGAGCTCGGTGGTGATGGTGCGCAGCTGGGCGATGCCGCCGCCGTTGAGCAGCAGCGACAGCGCGCCGAGGACCTCCTCGACCTCGGGGTTGCGGTTGGTACGCTCCTGGGGGATGCGGGCGCCGTCGCCCAGGGTCGCGCCGGTCACCGCCCCCTGCGCGCCGGTCGCGGTGCCGGGCGGTGCGGTCAGGGCGATGTACTTCTCGCCCAGCAGGCTGGACTGGCGCAGGTGGGCGTAGGAGCCGGCGGGCAGCTTGATGCGGCGGTTGACCAGCATGGTGACCTCGGCGGTCCAGCCGCCCGGCGGCAGCGACACCTTGGTGACGCGGCCGACGGCCACGTCGTTGACCTTCACCGCCGACTGGGGCACCAGGTTGAGGACGTTGGCGAAGGTGGCGGTGACGGTGTAGGGGCGGTCGCCGAGGTCGGCGCCGCCGGGCAGCGGCAGGTCCTGGACGCCGGCGCAGCCGGTCAGGGCGAGGACGGCGGCGGCGAGCGCCGCGGCGGTGCGGGCGGTGGCCCTGCGGGCGGTCGTGCGGGTGGTCGTCGTCATTGGCCGGTCCCCCGCCCGGTTCCGACCGCGCCCGCCGCCGGGAGCGGCAGGCCGATCTCGTTGAGGTCGCCGCGGCCCCGCAGGGTGCGGGTGGCCGGGTCGTAGGCGTTGAGCAGGTTGCCCGCGTTCAGCGGCTGGACGTCCAGGGCCTCGGCGAGGGAGCGGCGCTGGTCGACCAGGGTGCGGGTGATGTCGGCGAGCTTGCCCACGTTGTCCTTCAGCAGCGCGCGGTTGTCGCGCACGAAGCGCTCGACGCGGCCCAGGGCATCGGCCAGGGCGGTCAGGGCCTCGCCCAGCTCGTGCCGGTCGGCGGCCAGGAAGCCGGTGACCTCGGCGAGCTGCTGCTCGGCCAGCCGGACCTGCCCGTCGTTCTCCTTGATCATGGTGGTGAACTTCTGCAGGTTGTCGATGGTGGCGAACAGGTCGCGCTGGGAGCCGGTGAGGGTCTTGGCGGCCTGCCCGAACCGCTCGATGGTGGTGCGCAGCGCCTGCCCGTTGCCGCGCAGGTTGGCCGCGCCGGTGTCCAGCGCGGCCGACAGCGCGCCCTTCTGGTTGAGGCCGTTGGGGCCGAGGTCGGCGGCCAGCTTCTTGATGCTGGCGTAGACCTTGTCCAGCTCCATGGGGGTGGCGGTGCGCTCGACCGGGATGACGGTGCCCGGGGCCAGGCGCGCGCCGCCGGTGTAGGCGGGGGTGAGCTGGATGTAGCGGTCGGAGACCAGGCTCGGGGCGACCGCGACGGCGCGGGCGCCGGCCGGGACGTCCACGCCGTGGTCGACGGTGAGGGTGACGCGCACGCTGGTGCCCTCGGCGCGGACGGTGTCGATGGTGCCGACCTTCACGCCCAGCACCCGCACGTCCGATCCGGCGTAGACGCCGATGGCCTCGGTGAACAGCGCGGTGACGTGCGTTCCGGGCGGCGGGCGGAACACCACCAGGGCGGTGGCGGCCACGACCGCGACCAGGGCCGCGGCCAGCAGGGCCACCGCGACGCGCATTCGGGTCAGCATCAGCGGCCTCGCTTTCCGGCGGGCTGTTTCGGCGACTGGCAGTCGCCCTCCGGGGCCGTGTCGGGCGGCAGGTAGTTCTTGGGGACCAGGCCGCACAGGTAGCCGTCCATCCAGCGCCCGTTGCCCATGGTGTTGCCGAGCAGCCGGGTGTAGGGCCCGGCGAGCTTGAGGGCGCGGTCCAGGCTGCGCTGGTTCTTCAGCAGCAGGTCGCTGACCCGGCCGAGGGCCTGCAAGGTGGGCCGCAGCTGGCGCTGGTTGTCGTCGATGAGGCCGGTGAGCTGGCGGGCGAGGTCCTGGGTGCCGGTGAGCAGGCCGTGGATGGCGGCGCGGCGCCGGCGCAGCTCGCCCAGCAGCACGTTGCCGTCGCGCAGCAGGGCGGTGAACTGGTCGTTCTGCCCGGCGAGGGTGCCGGTGGCCTGGCGGGTGCCCGACAGCAGCCGGGCGAGTTCGGCGTCGCGGGAGGAGATGGTCTTCGACAGCGCCGACATGCCGTCCAGGGCCTTGCGGACGCTGGGCGGGGTGCCGGCGAAGGTGGTGGAGATGGCGTCCAGGCTGCGGGCCAGGCGCTGGGAGTCGACCTGCCCGACGGTCCCGGCGAGGTCCTCGAAGGCGCGGGTCACGTCGTAGGGAGAGGTGGTGCGGGCCATGGGGATGCGGGCGCCGGGGTTCTGGGCCTTGGCGCCGAGGGGGTCGACGGCCAGGTACTTGTCGCCGAGCAGGGTCTTGATGGCGATGGCGGCGGTGCTGGCGTCGCCGATCCAGGTGTTCTTGACGCGGAAGGCGACGCGGACCCTGCCGTGGTCCAGCGCGACCTGGGTGATCTTGCCGACCTTGACGCCCGCGACGCGGACCTCGTTGCCGGTGCGCAGCCCCGCGGCCTCGCCGAACTCGGCGGTGTAGGTGGTGCCGCCGCCGATCACCGGCAGGTCGTCGGCCGACAGCGCCACCAGCGCCGACACCACGATGGCGACCAGTCCGGTGACGGCGACGGTGACGGGGTTGCGGTCGCGGACGGGCTTGAGGCGGAAGCGGCGCTGCGCGGGCAGGGGCGGCAGGACGGTGGCGACGGGGCGGGGCCGGGCGGGCTCGGGCAGGGGGACGGTCCGGCCCGCCGGGGCGGGCTGGTTCGCGGGTGGGGACGCAGGCGCAGCCGGGTTCGCGGGCTTGTTGAGGCCACCGGGTGCATTGGGGCCACCGGACGCGCTGGGCCCGCTCGGTGCGCTCAAGCCACCGGGGGTGTTCGGTGGCGCGGGCGGGGTCGTGCCGCTGTCGCGAAGCTTGGAGCGGCGCCTCGGCAGGGGCGACGGCGGTGGTGTCGCCGCGCCGCCGGGCGTGCCCTGCGGGCCGGGAGGCGGGGCGGGCCGGGGTGCGGGCTTGCGGCGCTTGCCGGGCCATCTCATTTGCCGCACCTCGCCGCCGTGCTCTTGACGCCGGTGGGCGCGGGGTGGGTCTCGCCCGGGATCTGCTGGTAGGTCGCGCCGGTCACGAGGGCCTCGCACATGTAGAAGTTCATCCACGAGCCGTAGGAGCCGAGCCGTCCGATGGCGGTCATCTTGTCCGGCAGGGTCCGCAGGAAGTGCTCGACGGTGGGGGCGTCGTCGTTGAGGTTGTCCGACAGGCGGCCGAGCTGGGCGATGTCGCGTTTGAGGGGGTCGCGCCCCTCGCGCAGCAGCGCGGCGGTGCTGCCGGCCAGGGCGTCCAGCGCGCCGATGGCCTCGCCGATGGGCTTGCGGTCGGCGGCCAGGCCCGACACCAGCTTGCGCAGGGTGGTGACCAGGCCGGTGAGCTGGTCGCCGCGGGCGTTGACGGTGTCCAGGACGCTGGTGAGGTTGGCGACCACCTCGCCGATGACGCGGTCCTTGCCCGCGATGGTGCCGGTGAGCGAGCCGATGGTGGTGAGCAGCTGGGTGACGGTGCCGCCCTCGCCCTGCACGACCTGGATGATGGACCCGGCGAGCTGGTTGACGTCCTTGGGCGACAGCGCGGCGAACAGCGGCTGGAAGCCGTTGAACAGCTGGGTGAGGTTGAGCGCGGGGGTGGTGCGCTCCAGCGGGATGGTCGCCCCGGCGGGCAGGGTCCCGGCCGCGCCGGTGCCGCGGTCGAGTTCGACGTAGCGCTGGCCGACCAGGTTGAGGTACTTGATGGTGGCGGTCGCGGTCGCGGGGATCGTGCGGCCGCGCTCGACGCTGAAGCGCACCCGGGCCAGGCGGCGGTCGGTGACGGTGATGGCGTCCACGCGGCCGATCTGCACGCCCGCGATGCGGACGCTGTCGCCGGCGCGCAGGCCGGAGGCGTCGGTGAAGCGGGCGTGGTAGCGGACGTCGCCGCGGCCGCCGGTCTGGGCGATGCTGGTGGCCAGCACCGCGGTGGCGGCGACCGTCACCACGATGAACACCAGCAATTTCAGCAGCGGCGCGGCCAGGCTGCGTTGTCTCATCGAAGCGTCACCTCCGTGCCGCGGTAGACGGGGCCGACCAGCACGCTGCTCCAGTCCGGCAGGGCCTCGGGGACCTCTTCCAGGCCGGGCGCGAGCAGTTCGTTGACCAGCCGGTTCTCTTCGGGCGAGTTGGGCAGGCCGAGGCCGCCGCGGGCGACGGCGACGGGACCGCCGGCCGCGGCCGGGGCGGTCTTGGCGGCGGGGCCGCCGTAGGGGGCGGGGTAGCAGTGCGGGCCGCCCCCGGCCTTGTAGACAGGGCGGTCGCGGCCGGGCAGGTAGCGGCCCTTGGAGGGGACCGTGCGCACGTCCACGTGCAGGCCCGGCCGTCCGGTGCCCTTGCCCAGGACGCGGTCCATCAGCGGCACGAACTCGGTGACCATCTTCAGGGTGCAGGGCAGGGCGGGCGCGTACTCGGCCAGGACCTCCAGGGTGGGGCGGCCGGTGGCCGACAGGCGGATGAGGTTGGCGGAGTTCTCGCGCAGGAACGCGGTCAGGTCCTGGGAGGCGCTGGTGACCGACTCGTACAGCTTCGCCAGTTCGTCGCGCTGGGCGGCGATGGTGCGGCTGGTGCGGGTCAGGTCGGTCAGCGCCTGCAGGATGTCGGGGGCGGCCTCGCTGTAGTGGTGGCTGAGGGTCGCCAGCTCCCTGATGCTCTGGTTGAGCGCGGGCAGCTCGGTGTTGAAGCGGCGCAGGTAGGCCTCCAGTTCGACCAGGGTGCGGCCGAGGTCGGTGCCGCGGCCGTCCAGGGCCTGGGAGACCGCGGTGAGGGTGGCCGACAGCTTGGCGGGGCGCACGGCGGTCAGCAGCGGCAGCAGGTTGTCCAGCACGCGCTGCAGCTCGATGGCGTTGGAGGAGCGGTCCTGGCCGATGACGTCGCCCGCCGACAGCCGGTCGGGGCTGGCGGAGGCGGGCGGGATCAGCGCCACGTACCGCTGCCCGAACAGGGTGGTGGGCAGCATCTGGGCCTGCACGTTGCGCGGCAGCAGCCGCAGCTTGTCGGGGTGCAGCGCCAGCTTCAGGGTGGCGCCGGCGCCGTCGGCGGTGATGGTGCGGACCTCGCCGACCACCACGCCGCGCAGCTTGACGTCGGCGTGCGGGTGCATCTCGTTGCCCGCGCTGGCGGTCTTGAGCGTCACCATCGACACCGCGGTGAAGCGCTTGTCGTAGACGGCGATCGACAGCCAGATCAGCAGGGCGGGGACCAGCAGGAACACCACGCCCGCCAGGCGGCGGCCGGCGGTTCCGGCGGCTTGTCGTCGGCGGTGTCTCATCCGGCCACCTTCACCGTCGTGGTCGTGCCCCAGATCGCCAGGCTGAGGAAGAAGTCGGTCACGCTGATCAGCACGATGGAGGTGCGCACCGCGCGGCCGACGGCCCGCCCCACCCCGGCGGGGCCGCCGACCGCGCGGTAGCCGTAGTAGCAGTGCGACAGGATCACCAGCACGCTGAAGATGAGGACCTTCAGGAACGACAGCAGCACGTCGGCCGGTGCCAGGAACAGGCCGAAGTAGTGGTCGTAGGTGCCTGCCGACTGCCCGTTGAACCAGACGGTGACCTGGCGGGAGGCCACGTAGGAGCACAGCAGGCCGATGCCGTACAGCGGGATGATCGCCACGGCGCCGGCCACGATGCGGGTGGTGACCAGGTAGGGCAGCGAGGGGATGCCCATGACCTCCAGGGCGTCGACCTCGTCGCTGATGCGCATGGCGCCGAGCTGGGCGGTGAACCCGGCGCCGACGGTGGCCGACAGCGCCAGGCCCGACACCAGCGGGGCGATCTCGCGGGTGTTGAAGTAGGCCGAGGCGAAGCCGGTGAAGGCGGCGGTGCCGATCTGCTGGAGCGCCGAGTAGCCCTGCAGGCCCACGATCATGCCGGTGGCCAGGGTCATGGCGATCATCACGCCGATGGTGCCGCCGATGACGCCGAGGCCGCCGCTGCCGAACGACACCTCCGCCAACAGCCGCTGCACCTCCTTGAGGTAGCGGCGGACCGCGCGCGGGGTCCACAGCAGGGCGCGCAGGTAGAAGATGAGCTGGTCGCCGGGGGCGTCCAGGCGGGCCAGCCAGCGGCCGGGCCGGATCACGTCGGGGAGCGCCACCGTCAGCCGCCCTTCGGCGGGACGACCTGCAGGTAGATCCCGGTGATGACGAGGTTGACCAGGAACAGCAGCAGGAAGGTGACCACGACCGACTGGTTGACGACGTCGCCCACGCCCTTGGGGCCGCCGCGCGGGTTCAGGCCGCGGTAGGCGGCCACGACGCCGGCGATGAACCCGAACAGCACGGCCTTGAACTCGCTGACGTACAGGTCGGGCAGCTGGGCGAGGGCCGAGAAGCTGGCCAGGTAGGCGCCGGGGGTGCCGCCCTGCATCAGGACGTTGAAGAAGTAGCCGCCGGCGACGCCGACCACCGACACCAGGCCGTTGAGCAGGAACGCCACCGCCACGCACGCCAGCACGCGGGGCACCACCAGGCGCTGGA
Organism: Spirillospora sp. CA-253888; assembly: GCA_050936435.1. GTDB lineage: Bacteria > Actinomycetota > Actinomycetes > Streptosporangiales > Streptosporangiaceae > Spirillospora. The sequence goes on along the minus strand of JBNJMT010000001.1, from coordinate 7,455,141 downwards.
TCGGCGAGACGCCCAGCACCTCCATGGCGTCCAGCTCCTCGCGGATGCTGCGCGAGCCGATGTCGGCGCAGATCGCCGAGCCGGCGACCCCGGAGATCAGCAGCGCCACGATCATCGGGCTGGCCTGCTGGATGACCGCCAGCACGCTGGCGCCGCCGGTGAACGACTGGGCGCCCAGCTGCTGGGTGAGCGAGCCGACCTGCAGGGAGATGACCGCGCCGAACGGGATGGACACCAGCGCCGTCGGCAGGATCGTCACCCCGGCGATGAACCAGAACTGCTCGACGAACTCGCGCAGCTGGAACGGGCGCCGGAACATCTGGCCGAGGACGGTGGCGCCGAGCGCGAACAGGTTCCCGGTCTGCCGCAGCGCGCCGGCGCCGGGGAAGGAGACCTGGGGCGCGCTCATGGGCGTCCGCCCTGCCGGTCTTCCGGGTGTTCGGTGTCCATCGTTTCTTTCTCCTCAATCCGGTCCGGGGTGATTCCGGCCGGCCTGCTGCGGGACGCTACTGGGGGCGGTGAACGCCTATCAACAGGCCGGTGAATCCTTAGCAACCGGTGACAGCGGTCTTTCTCCGGACGCAAAAGGAATGGCGCGTTTCAGCGCTCCGGCTTTTGCCGGGGGCAGGTGGGCAGGTGCGGCATGCAGACCTTGCCCTGCATCATCTTGATGGCGTTGCCGGGCCCGGAGACCGAGGCGGTCAGCAGCGGGGACAGGTCCTCGCCGACGCCGCAGCCGGTGAACGGCGGGATGGTGTAGACCCCGCGCAGCGGCCCGCCCAGCAGGATGCTCTTGTACTCGGGGGTGCCGCCGGTCAGCGTGATCTCGGCGGGCCGCACCGAGCGGCAGCGCGGGCCGACGTCCAGGCGGGTGCCGTTGACCCTGACGTCGTGCAGCCGGATCGTCATGCGGGTCCTGGCCGTGACCGTGAACCCGCCGCCGGGCACCATCGAGCCGTCCATGCGCGCGGGCGCGTCGACCTGCGTCAGCTCCATCTTGGCGGTGACCGGCATGAAGCCGAACTGCAGCGTGGTGGCGGCCGCGCGCATGGACCGCACGAACTGGAAGTCGGCGCCGAACTTGATGGGCGTTCCCGACGGCGGGTAGATGACCAGGTTGGTGGGGGTGGGTTCGGCGTAGGCGGGGTCGTTGAGGGCGGTGGCGGCGCCGAGTTTGGCGATGTTGGAGTACCCGGCCATGTAGGCGCAGGCGGGGGTGGTCTTGGGCGGGCCGGTGAGCTTGCCGCATTCGGGCGGGGTGGCCTCGTCGGGCGGCACGGTGTCGGCCTTGGCGGTGCGGCCGGTGCCGGGCGAGCCGGCCGGGGAGGCGTTGCCGGCGGCGTCGCGGGCCCGGACGGTGAAGGTGTAGTCGGTGTCGGGTTTCAGGCCCGTCACGGTGCCGCTGGTGCCGGGGACGGTCAGGACCTTGGCCGAGCCCTGGTGGACGTCGTACTCGGCGACGCCCCTGTCGTCGGTGGCGGGCGTCCAGCCCAGCGTCAGGCTGGTGGCGGTCTTGGCGGTGACCGTGGGGGCGCCGGGGGCGGTGGGCGGCCGGGTGTCCTGCTCGCCGGGCCCGCCGTCGCCCTCGACGATCTGGAAGGTGGCCAGGGTCGCGTCCTGGCCGGGGTTCAGCACGCAGGGCACGTTGCTGACGTCGGGGTCGGTGATGTGGGCGCCGGTGTTGTCTCGCGGCACGATGTGCAGCGTCAGGCGGCCGACCGAGATCCTGCCGGTGCCCGGCCGGGGGAACACCAGGCGCGGCGCGTCGCCCTGGCCGGGGATGTCGAAGCCGCCCTGGGTGGGCACCTTGACCTTGCCGAGGGTGACCGGGACCTGCACCTCCTTGGGCCCGTCGGGCAGGTCCACGGTGTTGTGGGAGGTGGCGGTGCCCTCCAGGGTCTCGGCGCCGATCAGCGCCAGGCCCGAGGTGGTCTCGGCGCCGACGGTGGACAGCACCTCGATGTGCAGGGCGGGGGACGGCTCGCCCGCCTTGATGGTCCGCGGCACGTCCGTCTTGATCTTGACGGTGAGGGGCTGCTTCTCGATCAGCGGGTAGTCGCAGGTGTAGGTCAGCGTCAGCGCGGCGGGGTCGGCCGCGGCCGGCGCCCCGGCCGGGGCGCACAACATCCCGGCGGCGACCGCCAGGGCCGTGCCGGTCCTGCCGGCGGTCTTCCAGTTGGCCTTCACGCGGCACCTTTCGGGCAGGGGGCGTCCGGCGGCGGGCAGCGTAACGACGGCCCGATAACGCCGACAAGCGATCGGCGGGCCTCCTGCCGATATCTAGCGCCGGGCGATGATTCCCCCGCCTCCCATTAGCGGCGGGCGCACATTCCGCGCCGTTTTCCCGGGGCCGCCGAATGTGCGTTCCCCTACAACTCCGGAGAAAAAACGCGCGTCCCGTGCCAACATCGCGCCGCGCCGGTTGAAGCGGCCGGACCGGGCGTGGTGCCATCGCCATTCCCCGGTAATGGAGGTGCGGACGACGTGGTGCGGCGAGCGGGAGGAAGACCGGCCATCGCGGGCCTGGGCACGGCGGTGGTGCTGGCCGTGGCCGCGGTGCCGCCGATGGCGGCGCTGGCGGCCGAGCCGGACGGCTCCTCGCCGACGCCCTCCCCCAGCGACACCGCGTCGACGCCGAGCACCAGCCCGGCTCCGACGCCGACCGAGCCCAGTCCCTCCCCCACCCCGACGACCCCGTCCCCCGCGCCCCGCCCTCAACTGCGGGCGCAGGTGTCGCTGTCGGAGTCCAAGGCGGCGCCCGGCGGCGCGGTGACGGCCACGGTGACGGTGCGCTCCTCGGGCGCGACCGCGCGTTCGGCGTCGCTGCGGCTGTCGGGGACGGGGCTGCGGATCAGTCCGTCGCGGACGTCGCTGGGCGATGTGGACTCCGGCGGGCGGACGATGTCGGCGGCGGTGACGGTCCCCAAGGACGCCTCGCCGGGCGCGGTGGCGATCACGGCGAGCGTGTCGGCGTCCGGGGCGCTGGACGCGGTGTCGGCCGCCACGCTGACGGTGAGCGCGCCCGCCTCGCCGTCCGCGTCGCCGTCCACCCCGCCGGCGACCACGACGCCGCCGAACGCGCAGGTGCCGCCCGGGGCCGCGCCGTCCCTGTCCGCGGCGCCGACCTCGACGACGCCGCCGTCCGATCCCGACGCGCCGCAGGTGGCGCTGCCGCCGATCGCCCCGCCGCAGGTGGCCGGGGGCGACGGCGCGCCGCTGCCGGTCACGGCGCTGCGCGGCGGCGTCACCGAGACCGGGACGTCGGACCTGACCGCGGTGCAGGCGGGATGGCTGGCGGCGCTGCTGGCCGGGCAGGCGCTGCTGGGGACCCGGCTGTGGGCGCGCCGCCGCAGGGCCCGCCCCGTCGCGCGCCCGCGACGGGCCGCGCCCGCCGCGCCGGTCGCGGCCGCCACCGGCGCGCCTGAGGCCGTGACCGCACCCATGCCCCTGACCGCGCCGCTGACCGCGCCCATGCCCGTGGCCGCGTCCCCGACCGTGCCCCTGCCCGCCGTCGCCCCGCCACCGTCGCGCCCCGCCAGGCGTCGCCACGCCGCACCGCGCCGGAACAAGCCGCGCTCGGTCTCCGCGCTGCGCCTGGCCCTGCTGCCCGACCGGCCGCCCCGCCCCTGACCCTCCCGCGACGCTCCTGGACGGCCCTGCCCGCGTTCGCCGGCCGGGCCCCGGCGCCCGTGCACTGTCGGTACCGTGGTGTAGGACCATCAGTGACGGCGACGGGTTCGACAGCGGGGTGATCGTGGCCAAGAGCGACGACGAGCGGTACAAGGACCGCCTGCAGGCGATCGAGTGGGCGCGGGAGGTGCTGGCCGACCCGGACACGGTGATCCTGGACGTGGAGACCGCCGCCTTCCACGACACCGACCTGCCCGACGACGACCCCGCCAAGTACGACGTGGAGATCTGCGAGATCGGCGTGGTCGCCGGCGACGGCGGCGCCCTGTACGACACCCTGGTCGGGACGGCCTGCGCCATCACCCCCGAGGCGACCGCCGTCCACGGCATCCACCCCCTGGCCGTCGAGAGCGCCGAGGCGTTCCACGAGCGCGCCTACGCCGACCTCGCCCGCCTGCTGGACGGCAAGCGCGTGCTGGGCTACAACATCTCCTTCGACCGCGGCGTGCTGAAGCGGGCGGTGGCCTACAGCAACGGCGGCGACCTGGAGGCGGCCGAGCGCTGGATGGCGCGCGCCCGCTGGGAGGACGTGATGCTCCCCTACTCCCAGTGGATCGGCGACTGGGACGAGGCGCGCGGCGAGTACCGCTGGCAGCGGCAGCCCGGCAGCGGCCACCGCGCCCTCGCCGACACCTACACCACCCTGGGCCTGCTGCACACCATGGCCAAGGCCGACCCCGGTTGGCAGCCCCCGCTGCCCGGACGCCGGGGACGGCCCCGCAGCGCGCCGCAGCCCGCCAGCGACAAGCAGGTGAAGTTCGTCAACAGCCTGCTGTCGCGGCACGGGGTCACCAGGGGCGAGGACCGCTACCGCGTGCTGTCGCGGATCGTCGACCGGCCCATCGCCAGCTCGACCGAGCTCACCGGCCCCGAGGCCAGCGGCGTCATCGACGCCCTGAAGGACGACCCCCGGCGCTGGATCGACTGACCGCCCCCGCGGCGGGCCGCCCCGCCGGGGCCGCCCGCCGCGCTCCTCCGGCGGCGCCGGCTACAGGCCCGGGATCTCGTTGTTCCGGAAGGCGTCCACGAACAGACGATGATCATCGCGGACCACGGCCGCGTACTCGGTCCCGAAGGCCACCATCGCCTCCACGAACGCCGACTCGTCTTCGCCGATCACCGCGCTGATGGCGTCCTCCACCTGGAAGCCCACCAGGGTGTGGTCGGAGTCGGTGTCGGACACGCAGTGCACCTTGGCGGTCGCGCGGCCGAGGTCGTCCAGCACCGACACCATCTCGTCGGGCTCGGTCAGCGAGGACCAGTCCAGGTCCTCCTCGTAGGGCGACAGCTCCTGCACGACGTAGCCGACGCCGTCGATCTGGGTGTAGCCCAGCCACGGGTCGGTGTTGGCCTGCAGCGCGCGGCGCGAGACGGCGGTGCGGTGCCCGTGGTGCCGGAAGTAGGCCGCGATCCGCTCGTCGTCCACCACCCGGGAGGGGGCCGCCACGTTGCCCTGCTTCATCGACAGGATCACGTCGTTCTCCAGGGCCTGGCTGTGCCCCTCCACCAGGATGTTGTAGGCCGACAGGCCCGCCGAGCCGATGCCGAAGCCCGACGCGCCCACGATGTCCTTGATCCGGTAGGTGAGGCTCTTGAAGCGCTTGTCGGTCGGGATCGTCTCCAGGTACTCCAGGTAGGCCGCCTCCACCTTGGCGCGCTCCTCCTCGCCCAGGCGGCGCACGCCCGGGCGGTTGCGGAAGCGGCGCTCCTGCTGCTCGACCAGCGTCTTGCCCTCCAGCAGCGCGATCCGCGTCGAGGACAGCGCCTGGACCAGCACCTCGCGCACGTAGCCGTCGGCGCTGTCCAGGGTGAGGGCGAACCGGTAGTCGCCCTCGTGCTCGGCGAACTGGCGGACCTGGTCGACGTAGGCGCGCACGTAGGTCTCGATGAGGCGCCGGATGTCGTCGTCGGAGATCGCCTTGCTCCACGCCAGCAGCGCCAGGCTCGCCACCAGGCGCTTGACGTCCCAGGTGAAGTGCCCGACGTACGCCTCGTCGAAGTCGTTGACGTCGAAGACGAACACGCCGTCGTCGTTCATGTAGGTGCCGAAGTTCTGGGCGTGCAGGTCGCCCTGGATCCACACCCGGCTGGTGCGCTCGTCGGCCCAGGGGTCCTCGTCGTCCACGACGTCGGCGTAGAACAGGCACGCGCTGCCCCGGTAGAAGGCGAACGGGTCCGACGCCATCTTGCGGAACCGCCGCCGGAACTCGGCCGGGCTGCGCTCCATCAGGTCCGAGAACGCCTCCACCAGCACGTCCACGATCTGGGTCCGGCGTTCCTTGGGGTCGCGCCGCCGCAGGGCCTCGGTGATGCTCGCCATGGGGGTTCTCCTCGGTGTTCGGGTCCGCGGGGGCATACCCGAGTCATTGTGCCGAATCGCCGCGTCACCCGGCCCGGTCGTCCGCCATGCGCGCGTCGAAGAGCGCGCGCACCGCCGGAACGGCGCGCAGCAGGTCCAGCGCCATCTCCGCGTGCCCCGGCACGTACCCGTTGCCGATCAGCATCGTCACGTCGGCCGCCAGGCCCTCGGCCCCCAGCGCCGCCGCCGGGAAGGAGGTCGCCATCGAGAAGAACACCACCGTCCCGCCGGGCGCGGTCGCCAGGATCGCGCCGTGCTCGCAGCCGGGCACGTCCACGCACACCACCGTCACGTCGGCGGGCGCCCCCAGCGCCCCGGCCACCGCGTCCGACACCGCCACCGGGTCGCGGGCGTCGGCGCGCACCACCACGTCGGCGAGGCCCGCCGCCTCCAGCCGCTCCTGCTCGGCGGGCGTCGGCACCAGGCCGACGGTGCGGGCCCCGGCGCGCCGCGCGGCGGCCAGCGCCAGCGAGCCGCTCTTGCCCGCGCCGCCCAGCACCGCCACCACCGGGTCCGGCAGCCCGCTCACCACGCGGTGGGTCAGCGCGGGCGCGCCGCACACGTCCATCACCGCCAGCGCCAGCGGCACCGGCAGGTCGTCGGGCAGCACGGCCGCGATCGAGCGGGCGAACAGGATCGCGTGGCCCTCGGCGGGGACCTGCTCGGAGCGGCCGTCCCACCGCGCCAGGCCGTCGGTCACCGCCAGCGGCGTCAGCGTCAGCGACACCAGCGTCGCGACGCGGTCGCCGGGCTTGAGACCGAGCGGCGACTCCGGGCCCACCTCGTCCACCACGCCCACCAGCATCCCGCCCGAGCCGGTGACCGGGTTGTGCATCTTGCCGCGCTCGCCGATGATCCGCAGCACCTCCGCGCGGATCCGGTCCGGGTCCCCGGCGAACGCGGTGTGCAGCTGTCGGTAGGAGGCGGCGTCCAGGTTGAGGCGCTCCACGCGCACCCGCACCTCGTCCGGGCCGATGCGCGGATCGGCGTCCAGCCGGTCGGCGGCCTGCGGCAGCACGCCCGCCGGCTCCAGCACGCGGTGCAGTCCCGTTCCGGTGCGGCGATCGATCATCTCTCGTCCCGTCTCGACCCTGATGTCCGACTCAAGCCCGGAAGATGTCCGGGCTAACTCTGGTTCAAGCGAAATTCTTCCCGTAACGTCGGGCATATACAAGACTTTTGTGCACCACGTCTCGCGAGGAGGGGTCGACGATGACCACTGCCCTGCACCCGGAACCCGGCACCGCCGGGCCCGCACCCGACGCCGCGCAGGCCGCCGGGAACGGACAGCCCTACGCCTACCGCCGCACCCCCCTGACCGAACCCGACTGGCGCCGCTTCCCCGCCTGGCGCGACGTGACCACCGCCGAATGGGAGTCGGCCCAGTGGCAGCGCGCCCACTGCGTCAAGAACCTGCGCCAGCTCCGCCGCGTCATGGGCGACCTGCTCGACGAGTCCTTCTACGCCGACCTCGAACGCGACCAGGCCGGGCACGCCACCATGTCCATGCTGGTACCGCCGCAGATGCTCAACACCATGGACACCTCCTCCACCGAGGCGTTCCTCGCCGACCCCGTGCGCCGCTACATGATCCCGGTGGCGGGCGACCGCCGCGCCGACTGGCCCTCCCACCCCTACTCGGCCCGCGACTCCCTGCACGAGGCCGAGATGTGGGCCGTGGAGGGGCTCACCCACCGCTACCCCACCAAGGTCCTGGCCGAACTGCTGCCCACCTGCCCCCAGTACTGCGGCCACTGCACCCGCATGGACCTGGTCGGCAACTCCACCCCCGCCGTCGACAAGCACAAGTTCACCATCAAGCCCACCGACCGCCACCAGGCCATGCTCGACTACCTGCGCCGCTCCCCCGGCGTCCGCGACGTGGTGGTCTCCGGCGGCGACGTCGCCAACCTGCCCTGGCCCCGCCTGGAGCGGTTCCTGGACGCGCTGCTCGACATCGACAACGTCCGCGACGTCCGCCTCGCCAGCAAGGCCCTGATGGGCCTGCCCCAGCACTGGCTCCAGGACGAGGTCCGCGCCGGCATGGAGCGCCTGGCCGCCAAGGCCGCCCGCCGCGGCGTGCAGATCGCGATCCACACCCACGTCAACGCCGCCCGCTCGGTCACCCCGCTGGTGGCCCGCGCCGCCCGCGCCATGCTCGACACCGGCATCCGCGACGTGCGCAACCAGGGCGTGCTGCTGCGCGGTGTCAACGACTCCCCCGACGCGCTGCTGGACCTGTCGTTCGCCCTGCTGGACGAGGCCGGCATCCTGCCCTACTACCTGTACATGTGCGACATGGTCCCGGCCGCCGAGCACTGGCGGCTGGCGGTCTGGGAGGCCCAGGAGCTGCAGCACGCCATCATGGGCTACCTGCCCGGCTTCGCCACCCCGCGCATCGTGTGCGACGTGCCCTACGTCGGCAAGCGCTGGGTGCACCAGCTCGCCGACTACGACCGCGAGCGCGGCATCTCCTACTGGACCAAGAACTACCGGACCGGCATCGAGGCCGCCGACCCCGACGCGCTCAAGCGGCGCTACGAGTACTACGACCCGATCCACACCCTTCCGGAGGCGGGCCGCGAGTGGTGGGCGCGGCGCCAGGCCGCCGGAGGGTGAACGGCGACGGCCAGCGCCTTTACATTGTAGATCACTAGTAGGGGCGGGTACGCTGCCGCAGGTGGTATCCACCCTTGAGTCTCGTTTCCCCCTCGGCGCGACCATCACCGCCGGAGCCCTGGAGACCGACCCGCACCCCCTGCTCGCCCGGCTGCGCGAGCGCGAGCCGGTCTCCTGGCTTCCGGCGTTCGACGGCTGGCTGGTCACCTCCCGCGAGCTCGCGGTGCGCGTGATGCGCGACGCCGCGGCCTTCACCGTGGACGACCCGCGCTTCTCCACCGCGCGGGTCGTCGGGCCCAGCATGTTGTCGCTGGACGGGCCCGCGCACGCCCGCCACCGCGAGCCGTTCGCGCATCCGTTCCGGCCGGCGCGCACCCGCGAGCGCTTCACCGCCTTCGTCGAGGCCGAGGTGGACCGCCTGGTCACCGCGCTCGCCCCGGCCGGCCGGGCCGAACTGCGCGGCGAGCTGGCGGGGCCGCTGGCGGTCGCGGTGGTCGCCGAAGCGCTCGGCCTCGCGGGCGGCCCCGACGGCGGTCCCGACGGCGGCGGCGCGGGCGGGCGCGCCGTGGACGCGGCGACCGTGCGGTCCTGGTACGGCGCGTTCGTCGACGCGGTGTCGGCCATCACCGCGGGCGCGGCCGAGACCCCTCCCCCGGCCCGCGACGCCTACGCGAAGCTGCGCGCGGCCGTCGAGGCGTCCCTGGGCGACGACCCCGCCGGCTCGCTGCCCGCCGCGGCGGCCGCCGCCGGGCGCGACCTGACCACCGCCGACATCGTCGCCAACACCGCCGTGCTGATGTTCGGCGGCATCGACACCACCGAGGCGATGATCGCCAACGCCGCGCTGCACCTGCTGGCCGACCCCGGCGCGCTCGCCCTGGTGCGCGCCGAGCCGGCGCTGCTGGACGCCGCGGTCGAGGAGTCGCTGCGGCTGGAGCCGGCGGCGGCGGTCGTGGACCGCTACGCCACCGCCGACACCGATCTCGGTGGCGCGGCCGTGCGGGCGGGCGACCTGGTGCGCGTATCGATCTCCGCCGCCAACCGGGACCCGGCGGTGTTCCCCGACCCCGACCGGTTCGACGTGCGGCGCGCCAACGCCGGCGACCACGTGGCGTTCGCGCACGGCCCGCACTTCTGCTTCGGCGCGCACCTGGCGCGCCTGGAGGCCCGCACCGCCCTGCGCGCGCTGCTGGACCGCCTGCCGGGGCTCCGCCTGGACCCGGCGCACCGTCCGGTGCCGCAGGGCCTGGTGTTCCGCAAACCCGCGCGGCTGCCCGTCGTCTGGGACCGCTGAGGGACATGCAAAGCGTGCCGCCAAGGCAGGCGAATGTGGCGGGTGCGCCAGATCTCGCCGCGTCGGACGCCCTTGACGTGGCAGGTGACGGCACTGACCGGCATCGGTCATGATCGGCACTGTCGATGACTCCGGCGGGCTGCGCAACATAGTTGCGTCCCCCCTCCCGTCCAGGAAAGTTTGCCCCGCCAAGGAGTTCCATGCGCAGCCAGCAGCTCGACGCCACCGCCGCGATCCAGCGCCTCGCCGACGGCGTCCGCCGCCATCCCGCCCTCGACAACGCCTTCTACCGGCACTGGATGTCGGGCGCGCTCCCCTACCGCCAGGTGGAGGTGTTCGCCCGGGAGTTCTACGCGCGCACGGTGGACACCATGCTGATGGCGGCGCTGTCGGTGCTGCACGCCGACGACCTGGCCGACCGCGTGGAGCGGGTGAGGCACCTGTACACCGAGTACGGCAGCGGCGACCCCGCCAAGGCCCACCTGCTGCTGCAGGAGATGATGCTCACCGACCTGCTGGGGCGGCTGCGCGGGACGCCCTACCCGCTGGCCGAGCTGCGCGCGGCCGACCCGCTGCCGGGCACGCGCTCGTTCACCGAGGGCCGCCGCGCGCTGTTCACCGACCCCGACAAGCGGGTGGTGCAGGGCGCGCTGCTGGCGCAGGAGCTGCTGGCGCACCCCGCGCCGGTCCGCCTGTACGAGGGGTTGCGCAACTACAAGCACCTGTACGACGAGGACGCCTTCCACCACATGTGCGAGTACTTCTACGTGCACATCTGCGAGGCGGCCAAGGGCGACCGCGAGGAGGCCGTCGCGGCGGCGGCCCGGCTGTGCCGCGACGAGGAGGACCTGGACCGGCTGCGCGTCGGGTTCGACGGCCTGCTGGAGCTGACCGCCGGGTACTGGGACGAGGTGCACCGGGCGATGCTGGCCGCCTGACGGGGGACGGCACGGGACGGCGCGACGGGCGCGGGCCGGAGGCGGCCCGTCCGGTTCGCACCGTCCCGTGCCGGTTGTGTGGGAACATCGGCGAATGATCGTGGAACGCCAGGTCGAGTTGTCCTTCGGGCGTGCGAGCCGGGAGGTCGGGACGCACACCAACCTGTCCGCCGTGCGCCAGGACGGCCGCTGCCTGTGGGTGGCCGGGGACGAGACGGCCACCATCGAGCGCCTCACCGCGCGCACCGGCGCCGACGGGCTGGTCACCGGCTACGACGGGCACCGCACCGTCGCCCTCGCCGACCTCGTCGAACTGCCCGCCGGCCCCGACGAAGAGGCCGACATCGAGGGCCTGGCCCGCAGCGACGGCTGGCTGTGGGCGATCGGCTCGCACAGCCTCAAGCGCAAGAGGGTCAAGCCCGGCCAGTCCGACACCAAGGCCCGCAAGCGGCTGGCCAGCGTCGTGCGCGAGGACAACCGGTTCGTCCTGGCGCGGCTGCCGCTGGTCGCCGGCGCCGACGGGCTGCCGGAGGTCGTGCGCTCGGCGCCCGGCGAGGCCGGGGCGCCCGACCGCACCGCCGCCGTGCTCGGCGGCCGCGGCGACTCCATCACCGACCTGCTGGCCGACGACCCGCACCTGGCGCCGTTCCTGCCGATCCCCAGCAAGGACAACGGCATCGACATCGAGGGCATCGCGGCCCACCGCGACCGCCTCTACATCGGGCTGCGCGGCCCGGTGCTGCGCGGCTGGGCCGTGCTCATCGAGATCCACCCCGAGACCGACCCCGACGACCCGCACCGGCTGCGGCTGCGCCCGATCGGCAGGTCCAAGAACGGGACCAAGGACGGGCCCCGCTACCGCACGCACTTCCTGGACCTCGGCGGCCTCGGCATCCGCGACCTGTGCCCGCACGGCGACGACCTGCTCATCCTCACCGGCCCCACCATGGACCTGGACGGCCCGGTGCGCGTGGTGCGCTGGCCCGGCGCCGCCACGATCGACGCCGCCGACGTCGTGCCCGCCGACGAGCTGCAGGACCTCGGCGGGCTGCCCTACGGCGACGGCGACGACCACGCCGAGGGCATCGCGGTGCTGGACGAGGCCGCGCCCGCCGAGGAGGCCGCGCCCGGCGTGCGGCTGATGGTGGTCTACGACTCGCCCTCGGCCGCGCGGCAGCTGCCCGACGGCCGCATCCTCGCCGACGTGGTCACGGTCGCCGACTGACCCCTCCCCAAATAAGCGCTCGCTTTCGACTTCTGCTTGGATGGGCACGCTGTCAGGCAGAGGCATCTTTGGGGAGGCGAGCATGATCGAGTGGTCAGCCGAGGATCTGATGATCCGGGACGCGGTGCGCGACTGGATCGACGCCGAGGTCCGGCCCAACCTGGACGCGCTGGACTCGGGCGAACTGCCGCCCTACGACCTGCTGCGCGGGCTGTACAAGACGTTCGGCATGGACGAGATGGCGCGCTCGTCGTTCCAGGCGCGCATCGCCAGGGAGCGCGCCGGGGACGCCAAGGCCAAGGGCGACGACGAGGACCGGCCCGGCGGCGGCAACGCGGCGATGAGCATGCTGCCGGTGATCGAGCTGTGCAAGGTCACGCCCGGCCTGGTGTCGGCGATGGGCGTCAGCCTGGGCCTCGCCGCCGGGACCATCATGAAGCGCGGCACCGTCGAGCAGAAGGAGCGCTGGGGCCTCGACCTGCTGACGCTGGACAAGGTCGGCGCCTGGGCCATCACCGAGCCCAACTCCGGGTCCGACGCGTTCGGCGGCATGCAGGCCACCGCCCGCAAGGTCGGCGACGAGTACGTCATCAACGGGTCCAAGACCTTCATCACCAACGGCCCCTACGCCGACACCATCGTCTTCTACTGCAAGCTGGACGACGGCCGCGACCCGCGCGACCGCGAGATCCTGACGTTCGTCCTCGACCGCGGGATGCCGGGGCTGGACCAGACCAAGCCGCTGCGCAAGATGGGCCTGCACTCCTCCCCCACCGGCGAGCTGTTCCTCAACGACGTGCGCGCCGGGGAGGACCGGCTGCTGGCGGCCGGGTCGGGCGGCGGCAAGGAGTCGGCCAAGCAGAACTTCGTCACCGAGCGCGCCGGGGTCGCCGCCATGGCGCTCGGCGTCATCGAGGAGTGCCTGAAGCTGTCGGTGGACTACGCCAGGAAGCGCGAGCTGTGGGGCCAGCGCATCGGCGACTTCCAGCTGATCCAGCTCAAGCTCGCGCGCATGGAGGTCGCCCGCCTGAACGTGCAGAACCTCGTGTTCCGGCACGTGGAGATGCAGCGCCAGGGCCGCACCCCCACCCTGGCCGAGGCGTCGGCGATGAAGCTGTACTCGGCGCAGGCCGCCTCGGAGGTCGCGATGGAGGCGGTGCAGCTGTTCGGCGGCAACGGCTACATGAGCGAGTACCGCGTGGAGCAGCTGGCCCGCGACGCCAAGTCGTTCCAGATCTACGCGGGCACCGACGAGATCCAGGTGACCCACATCGCCCGCGACCTGCTGTCGCGCTGATCCCCCGGGCGCCGGGCGGCGCGGCCCACCCGGCCGCCCGCCGGGCGCCCGTCGGCGTGGAACCACCCCTCGGTCCCGCCGTCAGCCGCCGCACGATCTGACTTGCATCATTACAGACTCGAGTCAAGAGGGAGAATAATCTACCGTTCAGGGCCCATAGACCGTTAACGACCTCCATGTGACGATCGGGAGTCCGACCGTACCCCCCGTTGAAGTGGTGGTCCGGCTCCATGGACGGTCCTGAACTGCTTCTCGACCAAGCTGCGGAAACGGCGCGGCGGCTCAGCGGACGGATCTTCGTCCACACCGCCCCGCAGAACGCTCCGCGCATCGCACCGCTTCTGCGCGGCAAGCCGAGCGGACTCGTTCTCGCCGGCGCCCGACCCGAGAACGTCGTCAACGAGACCAGGCGCGCTCTCGGCCCCGGCAGTCCGCTTCTCATCGACCCCGCCGCCTACGTCAGGGAACGCGCCACATCCGACGCCCCCTTCGACCTCCAGAACGACCACCACCGCGTCGCCACCGTGGCCGAGCACCTCGAAGTCCAGAGGGAATCCGGTGTCTCCGCGGCCATCACGCCCACCCGCTACCTGACGGCCGGCGACCGCGACTCCCTGGACGCCGTCGCCGAAGGCACGACCACCGTCGGCGCCCAGGACATCATCGCCTTCCCGCTCGACGCGGGCTGGCTCTCCACGCGCCACCTCGACGATGTGCTCCACACCCTGCGGGAGATCCCGCACGTCAAGGCCGTCGTCCTCGGCGGACTACCCCACGTGCCCGAAAGCGTGCGCCAGGTGGTGCGCGCCGTGCGCCACCTGGCGGAAATCCCCGAGACCATGCTGTTCCGCACCGACATGGCGGCGTTCGACTTCCTCAGCCGCGGCGGACTGGCGGCGTCCATCGGATCGAGCAGCCCGCTGCGGCGCACCGCTCCCCCGCCGGAACGCCCGCCGTTTCCCGGTCACCGCGACCGCTCCCCCAGCGTTCTCATCAGCGACCTCGTCGCGTACGTCCGCGGCAGCGTCCTGGCCGATCTGTTCGGGGGCGTCCCAGCGCCCCGGTGCGCCTGCGCGGTCTGCCGTGGCGACCGCATCACCGACTGGGCCCGCTCCAGCCGCCGGCAAAGCGCGCGGCTCCACAACGTCGCGGTGTGGACGAGCGAATGGCTTCCCAACCTCATCGACCAGCCGAACCTCCCGGCCCGTCGCCGATACTGGGAAGGGCTCTGTCAGCACGGAGTCCAAGGGCACGCCCTCTACAACGGCATGCTGGAAACGCCGCAGGAGCCGTTCAAGCCATCTGAAGCGCTGCTCATGTGGGCCGGTGCCAGGCCGCTGGAGGAGCAGATCTCCGTCCGCTAACCGGTCGGCACCTGACCGGCGGTCAACGCCAAGGCCAGAACCTGTTCGGTGAACAACCAGCCTGCGGCCGTCACGCACTCCGGCCGGAACACTTTTGGTTCGGTCACCACCACCGCATGCGCGCCGTCCCTCACTACCAGACCGACCCCGTAGTAGCCCGCCCAGACCTGCGCCTCCGCCAGATCCTCAGGCACACCTCTCAACGCCAGCAGCCGGGTGCAATAGGCGCCGAACACCCCGGCGCGTTCCAGGCCCCGTCGCCACTGCCGATGAGACACCGCCGCCGCTTCCACCGCCAGCGGGCGCGTCGCCCGGCGGACGACATCATCGCCTGCGAACTCCACACACCCGTCGGGTAGCCGCTCCAACACACGCCGGTCGGCGGACGGCAACACGCTTCGGGGCACCGGTAGTCCGAGGGGCAGCTGCATCAGCACGTCCAGTCCCTCCAGGCTCGGCACTGGCCCCGACCCGGCCCCCGCACGACGCTCCATCTCCGTCTGGTCGAGCCGGTACAGCACCGTTGCCGGTACTCCGCGCACCATGCCCCGCACCCATGCGGTGCCATCCAGATCCAGTCCCACCGGCACCCGTAGCGCGACCTCTTCCACCGCATCACCGCTGCGGGAACCAGCGCCTCCCACCCTTACCTCCATGTCCGGGAACGTCGAGCGGTGCACCACTCTCCCGTCGTCCACACCGAAGACACGCCGCCTTCACGACAGAAGACCCTCCAGCCGGGTCCTGCTGACCACAGCGGGCCGACCGCGCCGCCACGTGTCAACCCCGAAGGCCGATGACGCGTCCACCGGCGCGGCTCCGCCGCGCCAGATGAAGATCGTCCCCCAAACGTCTCCCATCTTGGTCGCGTCGGCGGCGCAGGTCAGGAGGGCGAAGATCGCCCGGTGGGGAGATCTCCCGAAGCGTTCCGAACCTGACCGGTCGGAAAGCCGTCTGATCAAGCAGGGCGGAGGATTCATCTCGGCTTGCGGGGTCGTGTAGACAGCAATCGACAGGATCTGGATACTCACAGCTATGGACGGTCGGCCTTCATATCCGGTGAGAGCGTCCGATATGGAGCGCGATCGCGTGCTGCGCGTGCTCAGCGACCGCGTCGCCGAGGGCCGCATGTCGCAGGAGACCTTCGAGCGCCGTGTCGAGCAGGTGCTGCGCGCCCAGAGCCAGGCCGAGCTCGCCGACATCGTGCACGACCTGCCCTCCACCAACCGGGTGGTCAACCGGCTGACCGGGCTGATCTCCTCGGTGTCGCAGGTGACCGCGCGGATCGAGTCGGCCTGGCGCACGCCCCGGCTGCCGCGCTTCACGCTGCCGCCCGCCGAGCTGAGCCGCATCGTGGTCGGCCGCGCGCCCGGCTGCCAGTTCGTGCTGACCGACCTCACCGTCTCGCGCTTCCACGCCGAGATCTACCGGCACGACGACGGCTGGATGATCTCCGACCTGGGGTCGATGAACGGCACCCGTGTCAACGGCTGGCGGCTGACCGGCCCGGCCCGGGTCCGGCCCGGCGACGAGGTCGGCTTCGGCAACGCCAGCTTCATCGTCGCCGCCCCCTGACAGCGGCGCGCCGCCCTGGTTGCATGGCGGTATGGATGATCTTGGAGGCGACGTGCGCTGGGCCTCGACCGCGATCCGGCTGCTGACGCGCGAGCGCGACCAGGCCGGGCCCACGCCGCTGCTGCTCTTCCCGCTGCCCACCGAGTGGGGCGTGCGCCTGTACCTCAAGGACGAGTCGGCGCACCCCACCGGCAGCCTCAAGCACCGCGCCGCTCGGGCGCTGTTCCGGCACGCGGTCGCCACCGGCCGCATCGCCAAGGGCACGCCCGTCGTGGAGGCCACCGGCGGCAACGCCGCCGTCGCGCAGGCGTACATGGCGCGCCTGCTGGAGTTGCCCTACACCGCGGTGATGCCCGGCCGGCCCGATCCCGCGCGTTCTGCGCCTGTCGAGCGGCTGGGCGGCGAGTGCTGTTTCATCACCCCTCCCCTGGCCGTCTACGAGCAGGCGGCGCGACTGGCCGCCGACACCGGCGGCTGCTTCCTCGACCAGTTCACCTGGGCCGAACGTGCCCTCGACTGGCGCGGCGACGACCTGGCGGGCGAGCTGTTCGAGCAGGTCCGCGCCGCCGCCGGGCACGCCCCTGACTGGGTGGTGGTCGGCGCGGGCACCGGCGCGACCGCCGCCTCGATGGGACGCCACCTGCGCTACCACGGCCTGCCCTGCCGCCTGGCGGTCGTCGACCCGGAGAACTCCGCGTACTTCCCCGGCTGGACCCATAATCTGCCTGACTACGCGACCGGGATGCCGTCGCGCATCGAGGGCATCGGGCGGCCCCGCATGGAGCCGGGCTTCCTGCCGTCGCTCATCGACCTGGTACAGCCGGTGCCCGACGCGCCGGCGTCGCCGCCGCGCGCACGGTGCGCGCCGACGGCTGGGCCAAGGGCAAGGACCTGGACCCCGCCCCCTACGCCGCCGCGATCGACCGTTTCCTGTCGGGCGGCCCCTGGACGCCCGATCCGGCCTAGACCGCGCCCGCGCGGTAGACCACGAACGACACCGCGATGTACTGCAGCACGTAGGCCGCCACCGTGAAGGCGTGGAACACCTCGTGGAACCCGAACCAGCGCGGCGACGGGTCGGGGCGGCGCAGCCCGTAGACCAGGCCGCCGATGCTGTAGAGCACGCCGCCGAGCGCGACCAGCAGCGCCACGACCACGCCGGTGCCCTTGATGAACTGCGGGACGAAGAACGCCGCCACCCAGCCCAGCCCGATGTACAGGGCGGTGTAGAGCATCCGCGGCGCGTTGGTCCACAGGATGCGGAACAGCACCCCGGCGAGCGCCCCGCCCCACACCACCGCGAGCACCAGCGTGCGCGCCATGCCGTCCAGGATCAGGTAGGCGAACGGGGTGTAGGTGCCGGCGATGATGAGGTAGATGTTGGCGTGGTCGAAGCGGCGCAGCACGTCGGCCACGCGCGGCGACCAGCGGCCCCGGTGGTAGGCGGCCGAGACCCCGAACAGCAGCGCCGAGGTGAGGGCGTACACGGCCGCGCACAGCCGCGCCTCGCGGGTGGGGCCGAACGCCACCAGCAGCACTCCGGCGACGAGCGCGACCGGGAAGGTCCCGAGATGGAGCCAGCCGCGCAGCTTCGGCTTGACCGCGTCCGCCAGATCCTTCGCCCGCCCCATGCGCTCCTCCTCGTCGCCTCGTCTGGGATCAACATATCCCGTGCTCACCGGGGTATCCCGGTGATTCGCGGCACCCTGGGACGGCGGGGCGCGAATGCCCCGGCCCTTGACGCTGTAAGGTTCGGCCCGGGCCCCGCCGGGCCCGCGGAGCCGAGGGACCGAGGAGGAGCACCGTGCTGATCGGGTTCGCCGTGCCGGTGGCGGGCGCGTGGGCCACGCCCGCCAACCAGGTACTGATCGCCCAGCAGGCCGAGCAGCTCGGCTACCACTCGGTGTGGACGCTGCAGCGGCTGCTGGTGCCCGCCGCCGGCGAGCGCGCCGAGGCGGCGCGGACCTACCGCAACGTCCCCGACCCCCTGATCACCCTGGCCTACCTGGCGGCCGTGACCGAGCGGGTGCGGCTGGGCGTGGCGATCGTGAACATGCCGTTCATGGCGCCGCCGGTGCTGGCCAAGCAGGCCGCCACCCTCGACCACGTGTCGGGCGGGCGGCTGGACCTCGGGCTCGGGCTCGGCTGGATGCCCGAGGAGTTCGAGGCCGCGGGCGTGCCGATGGAGCGGCGCGGGGCGCGCGCCGAGGAGTACCTGGCGGCGCTGCGCACCCTGTGGGGCGACGAGGTCAGCGAGCACCACGGCGAGTTCTACGAGATCCCGGCCTCGCACGTGGAGCCCAAGCCGCTGCAGTACCCCGAGCCGCCGGTGCTGCTGGGCGGCACCGCCGAGCCCGCGCTGCGGCGCGCCGGGCGGCTGGCGGCGGGCTGGGTCAGCTCCAGCCGCGCCGACCTCGGCGACATCGGCCGCTCCATCGGGGTGGTGCGCGAGGAGGCCGAGAAGGCCGGCCGCGACGCCGCGGCGCTGCGGTTCGTGTGCCGGGGCGCGGTGCGGGTGCGCGAGGCGGGGCTGCCCGACCGCGCGCCGCTGACCGGGTCGCACGAGGAGATCCGCGCCGACTTCGACGAGCTGGCCGCGCAGGGCGTGACCGAGCTGTTCGTGGACCTGAACTTCGACCCCGCGCTGACCGGTCCCGACGCCGACCCGTGGGACTCGATGTTCCTGGCCCGGGAGGCGCTGCAGGCGTTCGCGCCGCGCCTGTGACCGGCGGGGGCGCGCCTGCGCGGGCGCGCCCCGGTCACAGGGCCGGGCGGCGGCCCTCCCAGGGGGTGCTGAGCACCACGGTGGTGCGGGTGGCGACGTTGGCGGCCTTGCGGATCTGCTGGAGCAGCTCCTCCAGCTCGTTGGGGGTGCCGACGCGGACCTTGAGGATGTAGCTCTCCTCCCCCGCCACCGAGTGGCACGCCTCGATCGCCGTCAGGTGCTCCAGGCGCTCGGGGGCGTCGTCGGGCGCGGCCGGGTCGATCGGCTTGATCGACACGAACGCCGTCAGCGCCAGCCCGATCTGCTCGTGGTCCAGCAGCGCGGTGAAGCCGCGGACCGCGCCGCGCTTCTGCAGCCGCCGCACCCGCTGGTGCACCGCCGACACCGACAGGCCCGTCTCCTTGGCCAGGTCGGTGAAGCTCATCCGCCCGTCCTCGGCCAGCAGGGCCATGATCTGACGATCGATCTCCTCCACGCGGGAAATCTAGCGCGCCGGGCGGCCCCGCGCCGCCCCGAACCCGATACCGGCCGCCCGATGTGACGATGGTCAAACGGCCGGCGCGCTCCGGGGCGGGCACGGCGGGCACGCCGTCCGGTCAGCGGCCGCCGCGCGCGCCGCGGGGCGGGCCGCAGCTGCCCCGGATGACCAGCTCGGTGGGCAGCGGCACCGGGCGGTGCGCGCCCCGCCGGGCGCTGTCGCGCAGCACCGCCTCGCAGGCGCGGTAGCCCATGTCGCGGCCGGGGCGGGCGACGGCGGTGAGCGGCGGGTCGCACAGCTCGGCCCAGGGCACGTCGTCCACCATCGCGATCGACACGTCGGCGGGCACCCGCAGGTCCAGTTCGCGGGCGACCAGGACGGCGGCCTCGCCCAGCAGGTGCCCGGCCGCGAGCACGGCGGTGGCGTCGGTGCGGCGCTGCAGCAGCCCGGCGGCGGCCGCGTAGGCGCTGTCGCGCTCGGGGCGGGCGGCGACCACCAGGTCCTCGTGCACCGGCACGCCGAGGCCCGCCAGGGTGGCGCGGAAGGCGGCCTCGCGCGCGCCGGGGGCGCGGCCGGGCCCGGCGGCGCCGAGGAAGGCGATGCGGCGGTGCCCGAGGCCGGTCAGGTACTCGGTGAGGGCGCGCACGCCGCCCGCGTCGTCGGCCAGCACCGCCGGGACGGCGGGCAGGCCGGGCAGCGCGCGGTCGGCGAACACCACCGCGCAGCCGACGCGCACGGCGCTCTCCCAGGCGGCGGCGTCCCCGGCGGGCAGCGCGATGATGCCGTCCACGCGCTGCTCCACGAGCCGGTCGACGATGGCCGCCTCGCGCTCGGGGTCGCCGTGCGCGGCGTCCAGCAGCACGTGCTCGCCCAGCGAGCGGGCGCAGGCCAGCACGCCGGCGACCAGCTCGGCGCAGAAGGGGTCGGTGACGTCGGGCACCACCAGGCCGATGCCGCCGGTGCGGCGGGTCTTCAGGCTGCGGCCGACGGCGCTCGGCCGGTAGTCCAGGGCGCGCGCGGCGGCCAGCACGCGCTCGCGGGTGGCGGCGCTGACCGAGCCCGAGCCCGACAGCACCCGCGACACGGTGGCGATGCCCACCCCGGCCGCGGCCGCCACGTCCTTGATCGTCGTCGCCATGGAATTCCCGCCCGTCCTTTCTCTGGAAACGTTTCCATAGTATTAAATGCGCGTACCGGGAGGAAACCCCTGGTGAACAGAGCGAGCTGGAAACGTTTCCAACGTAAGGGGGCCGGATGGCCAAGATCGTGCTGGACGCCGTGGACAAGGTGTACGCCGGCGGCGTCAAGGCCGTGGACGGGCTGAACCTGGAGATCGGCGACGGCGAGTTCATGGTGCTGGTCGGCCCGTCCGGCTGCGGCAAGTCCACCGCGCTGCGGATGATCGCCGGGCTGGAGGAGATCAGCGGCGGCAAGATCTCCATCGGCGACCGGGTCGTCAACGACCTGGCGCCCAAGGACCGCGACATCGCGATGGTCTTCCAGAACTACGCGCTCTACCCGCACATGACGGTCGAGAAGAACCTGGAGTTCGGCCTCAAGCTGCGCGGCGCCTCCAAGGAGGAGCGCAAGAAGAAGGTCCTCGAGGCCGCCAAGATGCTGGGCCTGGAGCAGTTCCTGGACCGCAAGCCCGCCGCGCTGTCGGGCGGCCAGCGCCAGCGCGTGGCGATGGGCCGCGCGATCGTGCGCGAGCCGCAGGCGTTCCTGATGGACGAGCCCCTGTCGAACCTGGACGCCAAGCTGCGCGTGTCGATGCGCGCCTCGCTGAGCCAGCTGCACGAGCGCCTCGGCGTCACCACCGTGTACGTGACCCACGACCAGATCGAGGCGATGACCCTCGGCACGCGCGTGTGCGTGCTGCGCGAGGGCAAGCTCCAGCAGGTCGACACCCCGCAGCGGCTGTTCGACAACCCGGTCAACCTGTTCGTGGCCGGGTTCATCGGCTCGCCCGCGATGAACTTCGTGGACGCCGAGCTGACCCGGGGCGACGACGGCGCGCGCGTCCGCTTCGCCGGGTACGACCTGCCGGTGCCCGAGGAGCTGGTCGCCGCCAAGCCGGGCCTGGAGGACTGGTTCGGCCGCAAGCTGATCCTGGGCGTGCGGCCCTCGGACTTCGAGGACGCCGCGCACGCCGACCCCTCGTGGGCGCCGATGCGGGCGACCAGCAGCGTCACCGAGGAGCTGGGCAGCGAGATCAACGTCATCTTCACCATCGACGCGCCGCCGGTGGAGCACAAGGACACCGCCGACCTCGCCGAGGACGCCGCCGACGGCGACGCGTCCGACGCGGCGATCCCGCTGACCGACAACAAGGCGCTGTGGACCGCGCGCGTGAACGCCCGCTCGCACGTGCGCCCCGGCCAGAAGATCGAGCTGGCGGTCGACACCCGGCGCCTGCACTTCTTCGACCCGACCAGCGGCCTGGCCATCGGCCACCAGGACGCCCCGAAGGTGGACTAGAAGGCGGGCCGGCCGGCCCGCGCCCGCTCCGGGCGCGCCGGTCCCGAACGCGCGGAGCCCCGGACCACGAGGTGGTCCGGGGCTCCTGCGTCGTCGGGCCCCCGCTCCGAGGGGCTTCCGCCCGCCTACTTCACCGAGCCGGCCAGCACGCCCTGCACGAAGTAGCGCTGGAAGGCGAAGAACACCGCCAGCGGGATGATCAGCGACAGGAACGCGCCGGGCGCCAGGATGTCGATGTTGCCGGTGAACTGGCGCATCTGCGACTGCAGCCACTTGGTCATGGGCTGGGAGTCGGTCCCGGCGAACACCAGCGACACCAGCAGGTCGTTCCACACCCACAGGAACTGGAAGATGCCGAGCGAGGCGATGGCCGGGCCGCCCAGCGGGAAGATGACCCGCCGGAAGATCGTCCACTCCGAGCCGCCGTCCATCCGCGCCGCCTCCAGCAGGTCGCGCGGGATGGCGGCGAAGAAGTTGCGCAGCAGGAAGATGGCGAACGGCAGGCCGAAGGCCACGTGGAACAGCACCACGCCGGCGATCGACCCGAACATCTGGAACCCGCCGAAGTCGATCTTCCCGTAGAGCTTGGCGACCGGCAGCAGCGCCACCTGCACCGGCACCACCAGCAGCGCCACCACCAGCAGGAACAGCCAGTCGCGGCCGGGGAACTCCATCCAGGCGAACGCGTAGGCCGCCAGCGAGGCGATCACCACCACCAGGACGGTGGACGGCACGGTGATGAGGATGGTGTTCCAGAACGAGTCGACGAAGTCGGGCTTGTCGAGCAGCGCCGAGTAGGACGAGAAGGTGAGCTGGGACGGCTTGCTGAACACCTGCCACCAGCCGCCGGCGTTGTTGTCGGCGTTGGAGCGCAGCGAGGCCACCAGCAGCCCCAGCGTCGGCACCAGCCAGAACAGCGCGACCAGCACCAGCAGCGTCTGCGCGAGGCCGCCGCCGAGCCGCGCCGCGACGCGGGAGGCGAGCCCGCGCCGGGGCGCGCCCGAGGCGCCGTCCCGCTCCGCCGGCCCGCGCGCGGGCTCCACCGTGTCGGTCTTCTCCGCGGTGCTCATTTCCGCTCCTGCCGCAGCCGCCGGATGTTGAACAACATGGCGGGGACCACCAGCAGGAACAGCAGCACCGCGATGGCGCTGCCGGCCCCCTGGTCGTTGCCGCCGCCGAACGCCTCGGTCCACATCTGCAGCGCGAGCACGCTGGCGTTGGGGTCGCCGCCGCCGATGATGAACACCAGGTCGAACACCTTCAGCACGTTGATGACCAGTGTCACCAGTACCACCACCAGCACCGGGGCCAGCAGCGGGATGGTGACCCGCCGGAACACCTGCCACTCGGTGGCGCCGTCCACGCGGGCCGCCTCCAGCGCGTCGCGCGGGATCGCCGCCAGCCCGGCGGCGATCAGCACCATGGCGAAGCCCACCCACACCCACAGGTACGACACGATGATCGCCGGGGTGATGAGGGTGGAGCCGAGCCATTCGGCGCCCCGGTAGGAGGCGGTGAAGTTGTCCTGCGGCAGCCGGACGGTGACCGCGCCGTCGCCGACCTTCTTCAGCGTGAACGTGCCGTCGTCCCCGGTGGTGGCGGTCGCCACGACCTTGCCGCCGCGCACCGCCTCCACGGTGACGCCGGGCAGGCCGCTCTCCCCCGCGTTGGGGGCGTTGGGCTGCCCGCCGCCGCCCTTGGTGAAGTCGAACCAGACCGTGCCGGTCACCTCGCCGGCGCCGGCCGACGGCGGCCGCGCGGCGGGCTCGGCGCTCTTGGGCAGCGTCTCGGGCTTGACGCGCAGCAGCGGCACCAGGGCCTGCTGCCCGGGGTTCACCGCGGCGGCGGTCACGACGGCGCCGCCCTCGGCCTTCACCGGCTGGCCGTCGCCGTTGCGCGGGCCCGCGCCGGGGTAGCTCGCGCCGCCGTTGAAGGTGTCGTGGATCGCCACCATCGCGGCGTTGGCCACGCCCTTGTCGGGGTCCTGCTCGTAGACCAGCCGGAAGATGACGCCGGAGGCGAGGAACGAGATCGCCATCGGCATGAACACCACCAGCTTGAACACCGTGGCCCACCGGATCCGCTCGGCGAGCACGGCGAACAGCAGCCCGACGATGGTGACCACCGTCGGCGCGACCACGACCCAGACGGCGGTGTTGCGCACCGACACCAGGTTGTCGTGGCCCTGGAAGACGCCGGCGTAGTTGTCCAGGCCGACGAAGGAGTCGCCCCCGGCGTCGAAGAAGCTGCGGATCACCGAGTAGACGATCGGGTAGACCACCAGGAAGCCCAGCAGCACCAGCGCCGGCAGCAGGAACAGCAGCGCCAGCCAGGACGGCGGCGTCAGTCCCTCGCGGCGGCTCCGGCGGCCGGGCGGCTCGGCCGCGGCGGTCCCGGTGCCGGTCTTCTGCGGGGCGACGGCGGCGGCGCCGCCGGCCGTGGCGGCCGGCGGCACCTCCTCATGCGCACTCATGCGGAGCCTTCATTCAGGGGTTCCCTCGGGTCGGGCGCCGTTGTCTCGCGGGTGTTACTTGTAGGCCTTGGCGGCCTCGGCCTCCAGCTTGGCCTGGGTGCCCTTGACGTCGTTCGGCTTCTGCACGAAGCCGCGCAGCGCCTCCCACATGCCCTTGCCGGGGGTGGCGCCGAAGGCGGCGGGGGTCAGGTCCGACAGGTCGTAGCGGGCGGCGTCGCCGGCCTGCTGCATCTGCGCGACCAGTTCCTTGGCCACCGGGTCGGAGTAGGCGTCGGGGGCGACGTTCTTGTTCGGCGACAGGTAGCCGCCGAGGCCCGCCCACACCTTGCCGGCCTCCGGCGAGGCCAGGAACTTCATCAGCTCCTGGGCGCCCTTGCCGTCCTTGAGCGCGACGGCGGTGTCGCCGCCGAGCATGGCCGGGGTGGTGTCGCCGGCCTTGGGGAAGGCGAAGACCTTGGCGTCGGTGCCGACCTTGGACTTGGTGGTGTTGATGTTGGCGGCGGCGAAGTCGCCGCCGTAGACCATCGCGGCCTTCTGCTGGCCGAACACCTCGGTCACCGAGGCGTCGAACTTGGTCTTGGTGGCCTGGGAGACGCCGCCGGACAGGTAGTCGGCCTTGCCCCAGATCTGCCCCAGGGTCTCCAGCGCCTTGCCGACCGTCGGGTCGGTCCACTTGATCTCGTGCTTGGCGAGCTTGTCGTAGTTCTCGGCGCCGGCCTGCGACAGGTAGACGTTCTCGAACCAGTCGGTCAGCGTCCAGGAGTCCTGCGGGCCCGCGGCCAGGGCGAAGGGGGTCTGCCCGGCGTCCTGCAGGGTGCCGGCGGCCTTCACCAGGTCGGCCCAGGTGGCCGGGGGCTGCACGCCGGCGTCGGAGAACACCTGCGGCCGGTACCAGATGATGGACTTGTAGGCGGCCTTGACCAGCACGCCGTAGGTCTGGCCCTTGGCGGAGGCCAGCTCCTTCCAGTACGGCGCGAAGTTCTTGTCGACCTCGGCGACCACGTCGGCGGCCAGCGGCTTCAGCGACCCCTTGGCGGCGTACTGCTGCAGCAGGCCCGGCTGCGGCAGGATGGCCACGTCCGGCGGGTTCTTGGCCTCCAGGCGCGGGCCGAGGTAGGCGTCGGTGTTCTCGCCGGTGGAGGCGTAGGTGACGGTGGCGCCGGTCTTCTTCTCGAACGCCTTGAGGACCTCGCGGAAGTTCTTCTCCTCCGGGCCGGTCCACTTGGCGGCGACCTCGACCTTGGTGCCCTTGAGCGGCCCGTTGGAGGCGGCGGCCCCGTCGTCCTTGCCGTCGTCCCCGCCGCCGCACGCGGCCGCGGAGACCAGGAGGCCCGCCGCGACGGCGGCGCTCGTCAGACGCCTGCTGATCCTCATGCTTCATCCTTCCCTGACGGCGCGGCCGCGGTTCCCCAGACGGACGCGCCGGTGTCGATATCGAAGAAGTGCAGGCGGCCGGTGTCGACGCTGATCGTCACCGGGTCGCCGACCTTGACGCGGGTGCGCGGGCTGAACCGGCCGATCAGCTCGGTGCGCGGCGCCTCCCGCACGTCGGTGCCCGCGTCGCGGGCGAGCTCCCTGGTGTCCTCGGTGACGACCTGGGCGGCCTCGACCGCGAAGTGCACCAGCACGTCCGAGCCCATCGCCTCGACCAGCTCGACGGTCGAGGTGAGCGCCCGGCCCTGCGGCGCGTCGGCCAGTTCGGCGTCCTCCATGTCCTCGGGCCGGATGCCGACCACCAGGTCGCGGCCGAGGTAGCCGGCGAGGTCGGGCCGGTCGGCCAGGACCTCGGGCGGCAGCGTGAGGGTCTGGCCGCCGATCTCCAGGCGCGGGGTCGCCGCGTCCCCGGTCAGGGTGCCCTGGATGAGGTTCATGGCGGGTGAGCCGATGAATCCGGCCACGAACAGGTTCGCGGGCCGGTCGTACAGTTCCTGCGGCGGGGCGACCTGCTGGAGCTCGCCCTTCTTCATCACCGCGACGCGGTCGCCGAGCGTCATCGCCTCGGTCTGGTCGTGGGTGACGTAGACGGTGGTGACGCCGAGGTCGCGCTGGATGCGGGCGATCTCGGCGCGGGTCTGCACGCGCAGCTTGGCGTCCAGGTTGGACAGCGGCTCGTCCATCAGGAACGCCTGCGGCTCGCGCACGATCGCGCGGGCCATCGCCACGCGCTGGCGCTGGCCGCCCGACAGGTTGCGGGGCTTGCGGTCCAGGTGCTCGACCAGGCCGAGGATCCCGGCGGCGCGCTCGACGCGCTCGCGGATCTGCGCCTTGGGCATCTTGCGCAGCGACAGCCCGAACCCGATGTTGTCGCGCACCGACAGGTGCGGGTAGAGCGCGTAGCTCTGGAACACCATCGCGATGTCGCGGTCGCGGGAGGGCACCCGGTTGACGACGCGGCCGCCGATCACGACCTGCCCCTCGGAGATCTCCTCCAGCCCGGCGACCATGCGCAGCGCGGTGGTCTTGCCGCAGCCGGACGGCCCCACCAGCACCAGGAACTCCCCGTCGGCGATGGTGAGGTTCAGGTCGGTCACGGCCCGGGTCCCGTCGGGATAGACCTTCCCGACGCCTGTCAGGGCGACCTCTGCCACGGCGTCTCCTTCGCTCGGCCCCGGCCGGGGACGCGCCCCCGGCCCGTCACGCGCCCGCCGGCGGACGAACACGTGTTCGCCGCCCGGACGATGACCAAAAGCAGTACCGCCCTTGGCCGACGGCTGGCAACAGGACAGGCGCGTACCGTGCCATTTGGTGCAGAGATCGTTATCTGCCGGTAGTCATGGAAAAGGGGGCGGGGACCCGTTCGGGTCCCCGCCCCCGCGACCGGCGGCCGGCGCGGCCCGGACGGCCGCGCGCGTCCGCGGCGTCAGCCCACGACCACCACGTCGCGGTCGGTGTTGTTCAGCCGCTCGTAGCCGTCCTCGGTGCACACGACGATGTCCTCGATGCGCGCGCCGTGCGGGCCGGGGTAGATGCCCGGCTCGACCGAGAACGCCATGCCGGGCTCCAGCGGCTCGGTGTTGCCCGCCACGATGTAGGGGTCCTCGTGGACCTCCAGCCCGATGCCGTGGCCGGTGCGGTGCACGAAGAACTCCCCGTACCCGGCCTCGGCGATCATGTCGCGGCCCGCGGCGTCCACCGCCTCGGGCGCGACGCCCGGCCGCACCGCGTCGCAGGAGGCCTGCTGGGCGGCGCGCAGCACGTCGTAGTAGCGGCGGTAGTCGGCCGGGGGCTCGCCCACGCAGTAGTTGCGGGTGGAGTCCGAGCAGTAGCCGCTCGGCATGATGCCGCCGATGTCGACGACCACCGGCTCGCCGGGACCGATCACGCGGTCCGACAGCTCGGCGTGCGGGTTGGCGCCGTTGGGGCCCGACCCGACGATGACGAAGTCCACGGTGGCGTGGCCCTCGGCGATGATGGCGTCGGCGATGTCGCGGCCGACCTCGCGCTCGGTGCGGCCGGGCTTGAGGAACTCGGGCACGCGCCGGTGCACGCGGTCGATGGCCTCGCCCGCCTCGCGCAGCGCGGCGACCTCGGCGGCGCTCTTGCGCATCCGCAGCCGGCGCAGCACCGTCCCGGCGGCGACCTGCTCGGCGTCGGGCAGCGCGGCGCGGAAGCGCAGCGCCATGACCGCCCACATGCGGTCGGCCACCCCGACGCGGGCGCCCGCCCCGGTCAGACCGGCCGGCAGCCGCCGCGCCACCAGCGCGTACGGGTCGTCGGTCTCGTCCCAGGGCACCAGCTCCAGGCCCAGGTCCCCGGCCGGGGACTCCTCGGCGGCCGGCAGCTCCAGCCGGGGCACCACCATGAACGGCTCGCCCTCGGCGGGCACCGCGAGGCAGGTCAGCCGCTCCAGCGGGAGCGCGTCGTAGCCGGTGACGTAGCGCAGGTCAGGGCCCGGCGTCAGCAGCACGGCCCCGAGGCCCGCCTCGGCGACGGCCTCCCGCACCTGGGCGATCCGCGTACGCGGATACAACTCCGTTGTCACATCCGTCTCCATTTCCGGTCGCGGTGTCCCGGTCGGCGCGCGGCCGCGGCCGGATCACCGCTTCCTCCCTCCCCAGTGAGCGGGTCCCGTTGCGTTCTGTAGGTGCTCCGACACTGGAATGCCCGTTTCGGACACCCCACCAGCATCCCAGCCGCCCCGGGTCCCGGCGCCGGGGGCCGTGCCCGCGCGCCGGCCCGGGCGCGGTACCCCGCGACGGCACCCGCCTGTCGGCGGCGCGGGGCGCCTGACCGGCGCGGCGGCCGTGCGGGCGCGGCCCGAACGTCGGCGGCGCGTGGCACGATGAACGCCATGAGCGGGCTGATGCTGCTGGACACGCCGTCGTTGTACTACCGCGCCTTCTACGGGGTGCCCGACAAGGTGACCGCGCCCGACGGCACGCCGGTCAACGCGGTGCGCGGCCTCATCGACATGATCGCCCGCCTGGTGGCCGACCGGTCCCCCGAGCGGCTGGTGTGCTGCATGGACGCCGACTGGCGGCCCGCGTTCCGGGTCGCGGCGCTGCCGTCGTACAAGGCGCACCGGGTCGCGCCCGAGGCGGGCGGCGCGGACGGCGGCGCGGCGGAGGAGACGCCGGACGCGCTGGAGGTGCAGCTCCCCGTCATCGACGCGGTGCTGGACGCGGTCGGCCTGGCGCGGGTCGGCGTGCCCGGCTACGAGGCCGACGACGTCATCGGCACGCTGGCGACGGCGGGCCGCGCGCGCGGGCCGGTGGACGTGGTGACCGGCGACCGCGACCTGTTCCAGCTGGTGGACGAGCGCGGCCCGGTGCTGGTGCTGTACACCGCGCGCGGCATCCGCAACCTGGAGGTGCTGGGCGAGAAGGAGGTCGCCGCCAAGTACGGCATCCCCGGCCGCGGCTACGCCGACTACGCGACGCTGCGCGGCGACCCCAGCGACGGGCTGCCGGGTGTGCCGGGCGTCGGCGACAAGACGGCGGCGACGCTGATCACGCGGTTCGGTTCGCTGGAGGGCCTGCTGGAGGCGCTGGACTCGGGCGCGCAGGAGGGGCTTCCGGCGGCGGCGCGGCGCCGGCTGGAGGGGGCGCGCGAGTACCTGGCGGCCGCCGAGACGGTGGTGCGGGTGGTCACCGACATCGACTCCCCCGGGTTGCGCGCCCTGGACGACGCGCTGCCGCGCGAGCCGCGCGACCGGGAGGCGCTGGCGGAGCTCGCCGAGCGGTGGGGGCTGACCAGCCCGGTGGAGCGGCTGCTGAAGGCGCTGGCGGGGCCGTGATCGCGGCGGGCGGCGCGGCGCGACGCCTTGACGGGCGTCGGCGGCGCGGCTGACGATGTCCTGACGGGGCGGTTCCGGTGGTGTGTCAGATGACGCAGACCGGACGTGCCCGCGGGTGCAGCATCGTGATCGGGAAGGGGTTCTCCTTGGGGTACGGGCGACCGGTGCCCGTGGTGACGGGCCTCACCGCCCCACTCCCCCCACGTGTCACGGGCCCCGGTCGCCCCGGCGGCGGGCGGCGCCTGCCAGGTCGTCCGCCGGACCGCCGGCTGGAACCGACGCCCCGACCCGCGCGGCCGCCCACGCGGAGGCCGCAGAAAACGGAATCCCGGTGACCGAGAGGACCTACCCGCAGGGCTCCGGCCCGCTTTCATCGCACGAGACCGAGCGCGCGGCGGCGCACGCGGCGCCGCACGGCGCGAAGCCGCGCTGGGAGGCGTTCTGGGACGCCCTGGACGAGGCCCAGCGCGCCGGGCTGCGCGAGGTGGCCCGGCCGCGCGCCTACACCGCCAAGATGCCGCTGTGCTACCAGGGCGACCAGTCCGACCACATCATCATCATCGAGGGCGGCTGGGCGAAGGTGGCCTCGACGACCGTCGACGGGCACGCGGTGGTGCTGGCGGTGCGCGGGCCGGGCGACCTGGTGTGCGAGAGCGCGGTGCTGGGCAGCCGGCACCGGTCGGCGACGGTGACGGCGCTGAGCCCGGTGCAGGCGCTGGTGGTGCCGGCCGCGCGCTTCACCGGCTACCTGGACGCGCACCCGGAGGTGTGGCGGCTGGTCACGGGCACGTTCGTGCGGCGGCTGGACGAGGCCGGGCGCCGGGTGCAGGCCAACGTGTCGGCCAAGGGCGCGCAGCGGCTGGCGGCGCTGCTGGCGCATCTGGCGGAGCTGTCGGCGCGGTACGGGCCGCCCGGCGCCGGCGGCGGGATCGAGATCGCGCCGCCGCTGTCGCAGGAGGAGCTGGGCAGCTGGATGGACGCCTCGCGCGAGACGGTGGCGCGGGCGCTCGGCGTGCTGCGCCAGAAGAGGCTGGTGGACACCGGCTGGCGGCGGATCGTCGTGCTGGACCTGCCGGGCCTGCGCGACTACGCCGAGAGCCCGCCGGCGCGCTGACGCCGCCGCCCCGGGCGGGGCGGCGGCGTCGTGTTCGCGTGCGGGCCGTGGGTCCGGCCGTCAGCGGCGGCCTCGGCGGCCGCGCCAGTTGGTGCTGGTGCCGACCCCGGCCAGGTGGAGCGCCAGCAGCAGCAGGCCCACGGTGATGAGGGTCTGGAAGTTGAAGGCGTCCGAGGAGATGTCGGCCAGGTCGAACAGCAGGGCGAGGGCGAACACGGCCGCGGCGGCGATCGCGAGCATCTTGACCTCCGGGTCAGTCGGGGCGCCGGGCTTCCCCCGAGGCGCACCGGCGTGATCTCCGGTGCGCGGGAGGACAAACCGGCCCGCATTCCCTGCACGTTCCATCGGCCGATTAGGGACGTCCCTTATTCGGGGGCGCCGGTCAGGCGGCGGGTTCGATGCGCAGCTCGCGGCTCAGCTCGGTGGTGATGTCGGCGTTCAGCCGGTAGGCGAGCCTGACCTCGTCGATGACGCGGGCGCGCTCGTCCGCGTCCCAGGGGGCGGCGTCGAGCAGCTCGCGGTAGGCGTCCTTGTAGCCCTTGGGCTTGCCGGGGAAGCGGTAGAACAGCACGCCCGCGTCGTCGCGGCCGAGGCCCAGGGTGCGCTGCACCTGGCGGCCGATGTACTGGCCGCCCGACAGGTCGCCCATGTAGCGGGTGTAGTGGTGGGCGACGAAGCCGCCCGGCCAGTCGAAGCACACCTCCCGCAGCCGCTCGGCGTAGCGGGTCGCGGCCTCGCCCGGCTCGATCCGGGAGGCCCAGCCGGGGCCGTGGAGGTAGGCGAGGTCGGCCTCCAGGGCCTCGCGGCGGCGCAGGTCGGGGAAGGCGAACGGTCCGGCGACCGGGTCGCCGGCCATGGTCTCGGCGGCCCGCTCCAGCACGTCGTAGACGTGGTACAGCCGCCCCACCAGGGCGGCGTACTGCTCGCGGCCGAGCCGCCCCTCGACCAGCGCCGACATGTAGGCCGAGCCCTCGTTGTCGCCGTGGTCGCTCCAGGTGGCGGCCCGCAGCTCCGCCGCGAACCCCTCGCCCTGCTCGGACATGCCCATCCGCGTCCCCTCCGTTCCGCCGGCCGCTCCGGCCAGGTGAGATGAGGTTAGCCTTACCTAACTTCTTCCGGAAGGGGCGGCGGCGAACTTTCCGACGTGACGTCGGCTACTTTACCGACGCCACGTCGGAACGACCAGGGGCGGACGCGGATCAGCGGCCGTCGCGCGGCGCGAGGCCGAGGACCTCGCGGGCCTCGTCCGACATCCGCACGACCTCGCGGCGCACCTGGACCCGCTCGGTCAGCCGCTCGCTCCAGGGGATCCGCACCGGCACCTCGGCGCCGTCCACGGCGGCGGCGAAGTCGATGCCGTCGGCGTCCATGCCGCTCATGCGGGCGGCGGTGGCGCCGGGGACGCCGCCCAGCGCCCGGGCGATCATGGCGCAGTCGCCGGCGTGGTCCTCGTTCATGTGCCGCATGATCTGCCGCACCACGTCGTCGGTGAACGGGTCGTTCTGGGTCATGGCGCTGGGCCCCTCTCGGTGGCGGTCTGACGGTCGTCACCCTAATCGCCCGCCCGCCGGCCGCTTGACGTGCGGATTCGCGGGTAGTTAGGTGAGCCTAACTTTAGTGAGGCTCACCTAAATTGGCGAGCCGGGCGGTCACGCGTCCGGCCTGGAGGCGACCCCGGAGGCGACGGCACCGCTGATGCGCACCATCGCCTGCACGGTGTGCGCGCCGGGGGCGGGCGGCCGCCGAGGGGGGCGGGACGGCGGTGCGGCGGGCGCCTCCGTCGGTCCGCCCCGCGGGGGCGGGGCGGACCGGCCGGGTCAGGTGACCGAGGAGTAGGCGACGACGCCGCGGCGCATCGTGTCCATGGCCTTGCGGGCGGTCTTGCGGATGTGGCTGTTGGGCGGGGCGGCGTCGGCGACCTGGCCGAGCAGGTCCAGCAGCTGCTTGACGGCGCGGACGAAGTCGCCGGCGGTCATGTCGGCCTCCAGCAGCACCTCGTCCAGGTCGTGGCCCTTGGCCCACTGGTAGGCGGTCCAGGCGAACCCGAGGTCGGGCTCGCGCAGGAACGACACGCCGTTGTCCTCCTCGACGGCCTCCAGCTGCCCCCACAGCCGCACCATCGCGCCCAGCGCCTCCTGGACGGCGCCGGTGGGGGTGCGGGGCCGGGCGGCGTCGTCGGGCTGGCGCGACTCGTAGGTCAGAGCCGACACGCACGCGGCGAGCTCGGCGGGGTCGAGGCGCTCCCACAGGCCCTCGCGCAGGCTCTCGGCGGTGAGCAGGTCCAGCTCGTTGTAGATGCGGCCGAGGCGGCGGCCCTCGTCGGTGACGTCGTCGCCGTCGAGGTAGCCGAGCTGCTGCAGCACCGCGCAGACCTTGTCGAAGGTGCGGGCGATGACCTGGGACCGGCCCTCGACGCGGCGGCGCAGCTGCTCGGTCTCGCGCTCCAGGCGGAAGAAGCGCTCGGCCCAGCGGGCGTGGTCCTCGCGCTTGTCGCAGCCGTGCACGGGGTGGCGGCGCAGCTCGGCGCGCAGCCGGCCGATCTCGGTGTCGTCGCCGGCGGGGGTGTCGCGGTGGCGGCGGCGCAGGTCGCCGACGTCGTCGGGGACCTTGTTGCGCAGGGTGGCGGCCAGGTCGCGGCGGTCCTGGGGGTTGCGGGGGCTGAACGACTTGGGGATGCGGATGCGCTCGACGGGTTCGACGGCGCGCGGGAAGTCCAGGATGGACAGGCGCTGCACCGACCGGTTGGCGGTCAGCACCAGCGGCGCGGGCCCGTCGGAGCGGCGGCCGACGCCGGGGTCGAGCACGACCGCGAGGCCGGTGCGGCGGCCGGAGGGGACCAGGATGACGTCGCCGGGCCGCAGGTGCTCCAGGGACTTCGCGGCCTCGGCGCGGCGCGAGACCGACCGCTCGCGCGACAGCTCGGCCTCGCGGTCGGACAGGCGGCGGCGCAGCGCCGCGTACTCCATGAAGTCGCCGAGGTGGCATTCGGCGGCCTTGGCGTACCCGGCGAGGGCCTCCTCGTTCTTGCGGACCTGCCGCGCCAGCCCGACCACGGCGCGGTCGGCCTGGAACTGGGCGAACGACTCCTCCAGCAGGGTGCGGGCGCGTTCGACGCCGACCGCGCCGACCAGGTTGACGGCCATGTTGTAGGAGGGCCGGAAGCTGGAGTTGAGGGGGTAGGTGCGGGTGCCGGCCAGCCCGGCGACCGAGTTGGGGTCCACCGTCGGGGTCCACAGCACCACCGCGTGGCCCTCGACGTCGATGCCGCGCCGCCCGGCGCGGCCGGTGAGCTGGGTGTACTCGCCGGGGGTGAGGGCGACGTGGGCCTCGCCGTTCCACTTGTCGAGCTTCTCGATCACCACGGTGCGGGCGGGCATGTTGATGCCGAGCGCGAGGGTCTCGGTGGCGAACACCGCCTTGATCAGCCCGCGGGTGAACAGCTCCTCGACGATCTCCTTGAAGGTGGGCAGCATCCCGGCGTGGTGGGCGGCGATGCCGCGCTCCAGCGCCGACAGGAAGTCGTCGTAGCCGAGCACGCGCAGGTCCTCGCGCGGGATGTCGGCCGAGCGCAGCTCGACGTGGGCGCGGATCTCCTCGCTCTCCTCCTTGGAGGTGAGGCGCAGCCCGGCGTGCAGGCACTGCAGGACCGCGGCGTCGCAGCCGGCTCGGGAGAAGATGAAGGTGATGGCCGGCAGCAGCCCGGCGCGCTCCAGCCGGGAGATCACGTCGGGGCGCAGCGGGGGCCGGAACCGCTGGGGGCGCCCCTCGCGGCGGCGGCCGGTGCGGCGGCCCTGGTTGACCTTGGCGCGGCGCACCTCCTCCACCGCCATGCGCTGGAGCTGGGGGTTGACGCGGGCCTGCCGCCCGGCGCCCTTGCCGGTCTCCACGAACAGGTCGTACAGGCGGGTGCCGACCAGCATGTGCTGGAACAGCGGGACGGGCCGGTGCTCGTCCACGATCACGGCGGTGTCGCCGCGCACCGCCTGCAGCCACTCGCCGAACTCCTCGGCGTTGCTGACGGTCGCCGACAGCGCCACGATCCGGACCGAGTCCGGCACGTGGATGATCACTTCTTCCCAGACCGCGCCGCGGAACCGGTCGGCCAGGTAGTGCACCTCGTCCATGACGACGAACGCGAGGCCCGCCAGGGTCTGCGACCCGGCGTAGAGCATGTTGCGCAGCACCTCGGTGGTCATGACCACGATGGGGGCCTCGCCGTTGACGCTGTTGTCGCCGGTGAGCAGGCCGACCTTGTCGGGGCCGTAGCGGCGCACGAGGTCGGCGTACTTCTGGTTGGACAGCGCCTTGATGGGCGTGGTGTAGAAGCACTTGGCGCCGCCGGTGAGGGCGAGGTGGACCGCGAACTCCCCGACCAGCGTCTTGCCGGAGCCGGTGGGCGCGGCCACCAGCACGCCGCTGCCGGACTCCAGGGCCCGGCACGCCTCGATCTGGAACCGGTCCAGGGGGAAGTCGTACAGGGTCTGGAAGTCGAGCAGCGCGGGCCCGCTGCCGGCGTTGCGCTTGCGGTGGGCCGCGTAGCGCTCCGCCGGGGACTGGTCGGCCGACTGCGTGTCGGGGGTGGTCATGCAACGAGCCTACGGTTTCGTCCGGCCCGTTATGCACTTCGGGGCGGGTTCGGGTGATCCGTTTTACCCGGAGCGGGTCCGCGCGTGGGCGGGTCAGGGGCGGCGGTCGCCGCGTTCCAGCTCCGCGTCGATCTCGTCCAGGCGCAGGGGGGAGACCTCGTCGTCGTCCAGCTCGGCGTCAGGGTCGCCGTTCAGGCCGCGGCGCCGGTCGTTGAAGTAGGCGATCACGGCGGCGATCTCGTACAGCACCACGGTGGGCAGCGCCAGCACCATCATGGTGACGGGGTCGCCGCTGGGGGTGGCGACCGCGGAGAACACGAAGATGCCGAAGATGGCGATGCGCTGGGTCTTCTTGATGCGCTGGAAGGTCAGGATGCCGACCAGGTTCAGCATCACCACCAGCAGCGGCAGCTCGAAGGTGACCCCGAACACCACGAGCATGGCCAGCACGTAGCTGAGGTACTGGTCGACCTTCACCAGCGCGGTGACGCCGTCGATGGAGAAGCCGCCGAGGAACAGCTGCAGGCCCTTGTCGACGAACAGGTAGGCGAGCCAGGCGCCGACCAGGAACAGCGGCACCGCGATCGACAGGAACGCGTAGGTCCAGCGGCGCTCGCGCTTGTACAGGCCGGGCGCCACGAACGCCCACAGCTGGTAGAGCCAGACCGGCGAGGACAGCACGATCCCGACGATCATGGCGATCTTCAGGCGCACGAAGAACTGGCTGAAGATGCCGTCCACGACCAGGGTGCACTTGTTGTTCAGTTCCCGGGCCTGGGGGATCTGGCAGTAGGGCTCCTTCAGCAGCTCCCAGATGGGCTGAAAGAACACGTAACCCACGATCATGCCGATGACCAGCGCGATCATCGCTTTGATCAGCCGGTTGCGCAGCTCGCGGAGGTGTTCCATGAGCGGCATGCGGCCGTCGGGGTTGGCCTGTGGGGAGCTCAAGAGCTTCATCGTCCGGGCTTCAGGGGTCGGGGCCGCCGATCGGAGGGTGGGGAGGTCAGGACTTGCCGAAGCGGTCGCGGTCGGCGACCGGCACGCCCTGGATCGGCTCGCCCGACGGCAGGGCGCCCTGCCGGTAGGGCTGGGAGGCGCCGGGCTGCTTGTCGGCGGCCTCGCGCTCCAGGCGGGCGGCCTCCTCGCGCAGCTGGGCGGCGCGGTCGCGGGCCTCCTGGGCCTGGGCCCGGTCGGCCTTGTCGCCGGCCTGGTCGGCGGGGGCGTCGTCGTCCTCGCGCAGGCCCTTGGTCTCGGCCTTCAGGATGCGCGCGGACTTGCCGAGCGACCGCGCGAGCTGCGGCAGCTTGGTGGAGCCGAACAACAGCAGGACGACGAGGAGGACGATCAGGATCTCGCTCGTGCCAAAGCTACCCATGGACATTCCCTCTTCAGCAGGTGGTACTCAACCCGATCGTACGCCGTCTCCGGAGTCACGCGCCGCATGCGCCTCCTGGAGATCATGGAGTTCATCGCGCAGCGCCGAGTGTTGGGGCTCCAGCCGTCCGCGGGTCCGGTCCAGTTCACGTGCCAGCCTGCGCACTCCCAGATAGACCTTGAAGCCGCAGAACGCCAGGACCGCCAGTCCGGCGGAGCTCAACGCCACCGTAATCCACGCCGCCGCGGGCATGGCCACCGCCCCTCTCGCTGTGTGATCGCCGCTTCGGGCGGCCGGTCAGGCCGGACCGCCCGGGCCGCCGGAACCGGCCGGGCCGCCGCCGGGGCCGCTGCCGCGTCCGGCGGTCTCGTAGCGGGCCAGGGCGCGGGCGGCGTCGGCGCGCACGCCCTCGGCCAGGTCGGCGGGGGCGGTGATGCGGCCCTGGTCGCCCAGGCGCAGCGCCAGGCCGCGCACCCACCGGGTGTCGGGGGTGCGCAGCACGATCCGCAGCCGCCCCTCCCCCAGCTCCTCCACGCTCTCGCACGGGTAGTAGTCGGCGACCCAGCGGCCCTGCGGGGTCAGCTCGAAGGAGACCCGCACGTCGTGCTCGGAGGGCCGGAACAGGCCGGCGTCGACGTCGATGGGCTCGGCGCCGGCGGGGACCTCGGCGGCGGCGTCCAGCACCTCCAGCGCGGTGACGCGGTCGAGGCGGAACAGCCGCACCGCCTCGGCGCGGCGGCACCAGCCCTCCAGGTAGGTGTTGCCCTCCACCACCAGCAGCCGCATGGGGTCCACGTCGCGCTCGGTGTTCTCGTCGCGGGCGGGGACGTAGTAGGTCAGGTGGACGCGGCGGCCCGCGCCGATGGCCTGCCGCAGCCGTCCCAGGGTGTCGCCGCCGGCGTCGACCTCGACGGTGACCTGGCTGCTGACCTGGGAGGCGGCGGCGCCGGCGGCGGTCTCGAGCTTGGCGATGACGCGGCTGAGGGCGTCGCGGTCCTGCAGGTCGGGGATCCCGGCCAGCATCCGCAGCGCCACCAGCAGCGCGCTGGCCTCGTCGACCTTCAGCCGCAGCGGCCGGGCGATCGACTCGGCCTCGGTGACGGTGATCTCGCCGCCCTCGTAGGACAGGTCGATCGGGCAGTAGGGGTCGGGGGCGCGCAGCTCCACGCACCACAGCAGGTTGAGGTCGTCGATGAGCTGCTTCTCGGTGACCCCGAACGCGGCGGCGGCCTCGTCCAGGGCGACCGCGTCGCGCGACACGACGTAGGGCACCAGGGCCAGCAGGCGGCCCAGCCGGTCGGTGGAGGTGGTCGCGGCGGCCTTGCCCGCGGGCTTCCCGGCGGTCTTGCCGGCCGCCCTGCCGGTGGCCCTGCCCGTCGTCCTGCCGCCGGTCCCGGCCTTGGCCGCCGTCGCTTCGGTCTGGTTGGCCTCGTTCACCGGTCGCTCCCCGCCAGTACCGCCTTGAGCTGCTGGATGACCGCCTCGCGCAGGTCGGGCGGGTCGCAGACCACGACGTCGTCGGCGAACCGCGCCAGGTAGGGCGCGAACCGGTCGACGTCGCGGAAGGTGAGGACGGCCTCGTCCCAGCCGTCCCAGCCGTCGCCGGCGGGCCGCACCTCGCGGGCCCAGCGGCGCGGGCCCTGCGCGGCGCCGGCGCGCAGCAGCACGGTGGCCGGGCGCGGCTCGGTGACCGGCTCGCCCCGGTCGAAGGCGATGCGCCGCACGTCCACGTCGGCGGGCACGGTCACGCTGTCGGCCGGGCCGTCGGGCACGACCTCGCCGGTGATGCGGCTCAGCCGGAACACCCGGGACTCGCCCCGGTCGCGGTCGTGGCCGACCACGTACCAGCGGCCGCGGCGGCTCACCACGCCCCACGGCTCCAGGTGGCGGCGCGCGACCTGGGTGCGGCCGATGCCCTGGTAGTCGAAGGCGACCGGGCGGCGGTCGCGGACCGCCTCCCACAGGGCCGGGAAGGCCGGGTCGCCGGTGTTGACGCGCGGCTCGATGCCGACGGCGGTGGGCACGTCGGTGTCGACGCCCGCCGCGCGCAGCTTCAGCAGCGCGCCGGAGGCGGCCTCGGCCATGCTGGCGCGCTGCCACACCCGCGCGGCCAGGCCGAGCACCGCGGCCTCGTCGGGCGTCAGGTGGATGTCGGGCAGCTCGTAGGCCTGCGGCGGGATGCGGTAGCCGATCTCCTCGCCGCCGCCGCCCTGCTGGTCGCTGCCCACCTCCAGGGGGACGCCGAGCTCCCGCAGCTCCTCCTTGTCGCGTTCGAACATGCGCTTGAACGCCTCGTCGGAGTCGGGATAGCCCGGGACCGCCCGGCGGATCTGCTCGGCCGTCAGGTACCTGCGGGTGGCGAGCAGGCAGACCACCAGGTTGAGCAGGCGCTCGGTCTTGCGCCGCGACACTTCGCCACCACCTCTTCGCTCGCTGTGCCCTGTCCGTCCCCGCGTTCCGTCCCTGAGGACGCTACCGTTCCGGTGTGATCCGATGGCGCAAAGGCACGGTAGAAAACGTCCGCCGGGAGTGGCCGGGGGCGGTCGAGCTGGATGTCTCGATCGACGGTGACGGAACCGGGCGGGCCCTGGCCTACCCCGCGCTGGTGGGGCGGCCGGAGCCCGGCGACTCCGTCCTGCTCAACACTACGGCCTTGGCGATGGGCCTGGGGACGGGCGGCTACGCGATGGTGGTGGCGGTTCCCGACCGGCTGCCGCCCGACCCGGCCGGACCCGGCCACCTCGTCAAGGCCCGCTACACGCCGCTGCAGGCCACGGTGCTCGGCGCCGACGAGCAGGACTCCCCCCACCACGACCTGCTGCGCGAGGCCGACTCGCTGGACGGCATGCCCGTGGTGGTCGCCGACCTGCACTCGGCGCTGCCGCCTATCCTGGCCGGGCTGCTGGCCGAGCGCCCCGGCACCCGCGTGGTGTACGTGATGCCCGACGGGGGCGCGCTGCCCGCGTGGTTCTCGATGTCGATCGCGCGGCTGCGGGACGCGGGCGCGCTGGCGGCGACCGTCACGACCGGGCAGGCGTTCGGCGGCGACCTGGAGGCCGTCACCCTGCACACCGGGCTGCTGGCGGCCCGCCTGGTCCTGGACGCCGAGGTCGCGGTCGTCGCCCAGGGCCCCGGCAACCTCGGCACCGGCACCCGGTGGGGGTTCTCCGGCGTGACCTGCGGGGAGGCGGTCAACGCGGCGGCGGTGCTGTCGGGCCGCCCCGTGGGCTCCCTGCGCGTCAGCGAGGGCGACGGGCGCGAGCGGCACCTCGGGGTGTCCCACCACAGCATCACCGCCTACGGGCGGGTGGCGCTGGCCCGCGCCGACATCCCCGTGCCCGAGCTGGGCGGCGACTTCGGGGCGCGCGTGGCGGGCGAGGCCGCGACGCTGGGCGAGCGCCACCGGCTGGTGCCGGTCGGCGTGGAGGGCCTGCGCGGGGAACTGAAGGCGGCCGAGAAGGACTGGGGGGTGCGGCTGTCCACCATGGGCCGCCGCCTGGACGAGGACCTGGCCTACTTCCTCTCCGCGGCCGCCGCCGGCCGCCACACCGCCGCCCTGCTGGGCTGATCCGCGGAGCCGGGCAGGGCGGGCGCCCGTCCCGGCCGGACCCGGCCGATCTCCGTCTTCCGCCCCCGTCCCGGCCCTGACCGTTCAGGCCGGGACGGGGGCGTTCTCGAACGCGTCCGCCGCCGTTCCCTCCGCCGTGTCCTCCACCGCGCCCGCCTCCAGCGCCTCGGCGGCGGTGCAGTCGGCCGAGAAGGTGAACGCACGGGGCGAGGGGCCGTGCGCGCGCAACCACTCCAGACGCTCGACGCCTTCGGCGACGGTCGGGACGTGCCCGGCCGGGATCCACCACAGCGCCATGTGGGCCTCGGCGTGCCTCCGGAACCACTCCCGGCGGCGGCGCATCGACTCCAGGTGGCCGCTGCGGTACACGAAGTCCCACAGCGCCTCCCGGCTCTCCCACACCGAGTAGTTGATGATCACGTCGTCCCCGTACGGGCGGATGCCGGTGGCGTCGGCCGCGCCCTCCTCCACCAGCCGCCACACGAAGCCGGGCGCGCGGTCGGCCAGCGCGTTGACCGGTTCCAGCAGCGCCACGAAGTCGGCGGTGCGCGGGTCGTCGAGGGGATGGTGGAGGACGGCCACGTTGAACTGGGCGAGATGCAGGCGGGACGCGGGCACGGCCGTGGACGGCGCCGTGGACGGGGTCGTGGACGGAATGGCGGACGGGGCGGCGGCGTGGGCGGGGGCGTGCGCGGGAGTGCTCATGGGGTCAGCCCACCACGCCCCCGACTTCTATGTCAATCCTCATTGTTTTTAGAAGGTTCCACCACCACGCAGCAGAGCCCGGGGCGCGCGTCCATGCGGGCGCGCAGCGCCTCCGAGCCCTCCAGGAGCCCTTCCAGCAGGGCGAGGTTCATGCCGCAGACCAGCGGCGGGAAACGGTCGGCGACCACTTTGAAGGGGCAGTTGCGCAGGCGCAGCGCCGGGCGGGCGCCGGGGCCGCCCTCCGACTCCGGCTCCGCCTCCGCCCCGGCGGCGGCCCCGTCCATGAACGGCTCGTACCCGCGCGCGACCAGCAGTGCGGCCGCCTCCGCCAGGTCCGCGCAGGGCCGCCCCCCGGGGTCGCGCAGCTCACGGCCGCGCCGCCGCGCGACCTCCCACAGCTCGGCGTCCAGGCCGGCGGCCTCGGCGGTCTCGGCCAGCAGGTCGGCGGCCGTGCGGTAGTCGCGCGCGGGCAGCGACACCTGCCGCTCGGCCGCCGAGCGGCGGTACACCTTGGCCGGACGGCCCGCGCCCGGCCCCGAACGGCCCGTCAGGCGCCGGGAGGCGGCCTCCAGCAGCCCGGCCTCCACCAGCCGGTCCAGATGGAAGGCCGCGAGCGTGCGCTGCACGCCCGCGGCCTCCGCGGCCTCGTTCCGCCCCACCTCGCGGTCCTGGGCCGCCACGTACTCGTACAGCCGCCGCCGGACCGGGTCCCGCAGCGACGCGATCGCGTCGATGTCCTCCATCCGGCCATTCTAAGAACAACCGGTGTTCGCTTTAGAGGCTTCAGCTCCGGAACGGGCCCCGCGGGCCCGGAGATCCCGGCCGGATCAGTGCGCGCCCAGCACGTCCACGACGAACACCAGCGTGTCGGTGCCCTTGATCCCGGCCTGCTCCAGCCCCTTGGCGCCGTAGCCCAGCGCGGGCGGCACCACGACCAGCACCCGGCTGCCGACCTTCTGCCCCACCAGCGCCTGGTCCCAGCCCTTCATCACCTGGCCGGTCCCGATCGTCGCCGCGTACGGGCGGCCCGACCGCCACGAGGAGTCGAACACCTGCCCGTTGCGCCAGAACGACCCGCTGTACTGCAACGCCACCAGCTGGCCCTTGGCCACCGCCGCGCCGCCCCCCTGCACCAGGGTCCGCACCTGCAGCGTCTTGGGCGCGGCCGCCTTGGGCACCGTCACCAGCGGCCCCTGCGCGCCTGACCCGGGCGTCACCCGCGGCAGCCGCGGATCGTTCAGCGGCTGCTGCGCCCCCTGCGCCGCGGCGGTCTTGGAGTACACCGCGCGCACGTCCAGCACGTACAGCAGCGAATCACCGGCGCCCACCTGGTGCTGACTGTTCCCCTTGTCACCGAACCCGTCCTTGGGCGGGATCCGGGCCACCACGCGCGACCCCGCGCGTGCGCCCTCCAGGGCCTTCTCCAGCCCCGGCACCAGCTCCCCCGTCGGGAACGCCCCCGGCTTGCCCTCGTCGAAGCTGCTGGCCAGCAGCTTGGAACCGGCCTTGGTCCACCGGTAACCGACGTAGTCGGCCACCACCAGGTCGCCCTTGCGGGCCGCCGCGCCCTTCCCCTCGGCCAGCGTCTTCACCGCCAGGCTCTCCCCCGGCTTGTCGCCCTTCGGGAAATCCACCTCGGGCCGGGCGCCGAACGCGCCCTTGACCGCGACCTGCACATCGTCACCGCTCGAACACGCGGACAACGACAACGACGCGGCGGCCAGCACGGCGACCGCGGGCAACACGGCGAGACGACGGCGCATGCACGGATCCTTCGGGGGTGGGTGAGCGCTGTTGAGCGCTCACCCTACCCCTCAGGTGACCAGCCGGTAGCCCCGCGGTGCCGCCTTCCTCACATCCCGGCTATGAGCTTGTCGACCCGCTCGTCCACCGACCGGAACGGGTCCTTGCACAGCACCGTCCGCTGCGCCTGGTCGTTCAGCTTCAGGTGCACCCAGTCCACCGTGAAGTCGCGCCGCTTCTCCTGCGCCTTGCGGATGAACTCGCCCCGCAACCGCGCCCGCGTCGTCTGCGGCGGCACCGACTTCGCCTCGAAGATCGCCAGATCGCGCGTGACCCGCTCCACCGAACCCCGGTTCTCCAGCAGGTAGTACAGCCCCCGCTCCCGGTGCACGTCGTGGTAGGCCAGGTCCAGCTGCGCCACCCGCGGCGACGACAGCGGCAGATCGTACTTGCGGCGGTACCGCTCGATCAGCTTGTACTTGGTCACCCAGTCGATCTCCCGGGCCACCAGGTCCAGATCACCGGTCTCCACCGCCCGCAGCGTCCGCTCCCACAGGTCCAGCACCCGCTTGGCGGTCGCGTCGCCGCCCCGCCGGTCCACGAAGTCCTTCGCCTTGCCGAAGTACTCCTTCTGGATCTCCAGCGAGCTCGCCTCGCGCCCGTTGGCCAACCGCACCTTGCGCCGGCCCGTCATGTCATGGCTGACCTCGCGGATCGCCCGGATCGGGTTCTCCAGCGTCAGGTCCCGCATCACCACGCCCGCCTCGATCATCCGCAGGACCAGGTCGGTCGCCCCCACCTTCAGGAGCATCGTGGTCTCGCTCATGTTCGAGTCGCCGACGATCACGTGCAGCCGCCGGAACCGCTCGGCGTCGGCGTGCGGCTCGTCCCGGGTGTTGATGATCGGCCGCGACCGGGTCGTCGCCGACGACACCCCCTCCCAGATGTGCTCGGCGCGCTGCGACACGCAGTACACCGCGCCCCGGGGGGTCTGCAGCACCTTCCCGGCACCGCAGACGATCTGCCGCGTCACCAGGTACGGGATCAGCACGTCGGCCAGCCGGCCGAACTCCCCGTGCCGCCCCACCAGATAGTTCTCGTGACAGCCGTAGGAGTTCCCGGCCGAGTCGGTGTTGTTCTTGAACAGGTAGATGTCGCCGGCGATGCCCTCCTCGCGCAGCCGGCGCTCGGCGTCCACGAGGAGCCCCTCGAGGATGCGTTCGCCGGCCTTGTCGTGCGTCACCAGATCGACGACGCTGTCGCACTCGGGCGTGGCGTACTCGGGGTGGCTTCCCACGTCCAGGTAGAGCCGCGCGCCGTTGCGCAGGAACACGTTGCTGCTGCGGCCCCACGACACCACCCGGCGGAACAGGTAGCGGGCCACCTCATCGGGTGACAACCGCCGCTGCCCGCGGAAGGTGCAGGTGACGCCGTACTCGTTCTCAAGCCCGAAGATGCGCCTGTCCACATCCACGACCCTATGCGGCCGGACGCCGACTTGGCAGTCTCCGCAGCCCCTTGTTTCGCAGTCGCTCCCCGCCCCGCGCCTTTACGTTGTAGATCACGAAGGGGGACGGGAAAAGCCCGCCGCGGCCGCGCACCCGGCAAACCCGGACAGCACGACCACAGCGGGCCACCACACCGACCTGAGGCCGACCCGGCTCAGACGACCGGCCTCAGCCCGCCGCCTCCTCCAGCAACGCCTCGATCCGCGCCGCCGGCAGCCGCTTGAACAACCGGTGCTCCCGCTTACGGTCCAGCACCGCCACCTCCAGCGACTTCGCCTCCAGATGACGATCGCTGTCCTGCGCCTCCAACGACCGCACAGCCGTCCGCAACGCCTCCGCCAACGACGCACCCTCGCTGTAACGGTCCTTCAGCGCCTGCGCCACCGCATCCGCCTGACCGCCCATCGCCACATAACCGTGCTCGTCGGCCACCGAACCATCGA
Source organism: Spirillospora sp. CA-253888 (assembly GCA_050936435.1). Classification (GTDB taxonomy): domain Bacteria; phylum Actinomycetota; class Actinomycetes; order Streptosporangiales; family Streptosporangiaceae; genus Spirillospora. The sequence continues at coordinate 7,410,345 of JBNJMT010000001.1, read as the reverse complement.
ACGTCAACCGGTAGATCTGGTCGGTCTCCGCCGTCTCACCGACCTCCGCCACCACCAACTCCACCTCGTACGGCTTGTTGGTCTCCGTGAAGATCGTCCCCAGCGACTGCGCGTACACGTTCGCCAGACCCCGCGCCGTCACATCCCGCCGGTCGTACTGGTACCCGTTGATATCGGCGTACCGCACCCCGCCCAGACGCAGGTTCTCGAACTCGTTGTACTTCCCCACCGCCGCGAACGCGATGCGATCGTAGATCTCACTGATCTTGTGCAACGCCCGCGACGGATTGTCGGCCACGAACAGGATCCCGTCGGCGTACTGCAGCACCACCACACTGCGACCCCGCGAAATCCCCTTCCGCGCGTAGTCCGCCTTGTCCTTCATCTGCTGTTCGGGCGACACGTAGAACGGCATGGACACCGGTCTGCATCCCTTCTATCGCAGCGGGGCGGTCGGCCCGCCCGGCGAGTCGTAACGTTCGTCCACGACGGCCTGCGCCAACGCGCCGACCTCGTCCTCACCGAGCCGGCGATACCCGTCCGCCGTCACCGACGCCACCACCGGAAAGATCCGACGCGTCAGATCCGGCCCACCGGTCGCCGAATCGTCGTCGGCGGCGTCGTACAACGCCTGCACGCACACCAGCGCCGCGTCCTCAGCCGACAGATCCGACCGGAACAACTTCTTCAGCGCACCCCGCGCGAACACCGACCCCGACCCGATCGAATGGAAGTCCCGCTCCTCGTACCGGCCGCCGGCCGGATCGTAGGAGAAGATCCGCCCCGCGTCCCGATCCTCGTCGTAACCCGCGAACAACGGCACCACGGCCAGACCCTGCATCGCCATGCCCAGGTTCTGCCGCACCATCGTCGCCAGCCGGTTCGCCTTACCCTCGATCGACAGCGTGCGGCCCTCACGCTTCTCGTAATGCTCCAGCTCCACCTGGAACAACCGCATCATCTCGATCCCGATCCCGGCCGTCCCCGCGATCGCGATCGCCGAGAACTCATCGGCCCGGAACACCTTCTCGATATCACGCTGCGCGATCACGTTGCCCGCGGTCGCCCGCCGGTCCCCCGCCATCACCACACCGCCCGGGAAGGTCACCGCCACGATCGTCGTGCCATGCGGGATCTCCTCCCCCGCCGACACCGCCGGCAGCGGCCGCCGACCCGGCAGCAACTCCGGCGAGTACGCCCCCAGGAACTCCGTGAACGAGGACGTGTCCGGGTTCACGAACAACCCGGGCAGACGTCCGGCCTTCGCATCGTGGGACGCCACGCGACTCCTTCCCTCCACCATGGCGCCGACGCCCCTTGCACGCGCCGACGCTGACACACCCGACCCTACTGTTCGAGCCCGCCTCAGCGCATACCACGATCTCCCCGCCCGCTCCGCCCAGCGCGAACCGCCGCCGTCACGGACCCGGAACCGCGTCCGCCGTGAACGCGAACTCACGCCACGGCACCCACTCCACCAGCTCCTCCATGTCCCGGAGCGCCCTGCGGTACTCCGCGTCCTGCTCGCGGTGACGATTCCAGCCGTCCAGCGGCACCGTCGCGGGATCGACGTCGGGGAACGTCAACGACAAACGGGTCGCGCCATCACCGGCAGGCACCTCGTTCACCAGGTCGCCCCGCAGATAGGCGGCGGCACGCCGCAACGCCCCCGGATCGTCCCGGAGCTGCCCCATGCCGGAATTGCAGCCCACGCAGAGGAGCCCGCGAACCACCTGGGTGTCATGACAGTGATCGACGTGCTCGACCGACCGATCACAGCAGATCGCGCAGTACCCGCCCTGCACCCGCGCGAGCGTCGCCGCCTCCTGCTCGGTCAGCCCGTAGCGCCCCCGCAGGTGATAGTGACGCGACGACCCCGTGCGGTCCGCGCGACGCACTCCCCGCAGGGCCTCCAGAGGACGACGGGACTCCCCGACGATCCCGGTGCTGCCGAACTCCACGCGCATCCACCGGGCGTGCGCGTTCCGTCCCTCCAGATAGTCGGCCGCCTCACGCAACCGCCACTCGTCGTCCCCGAACTGGCCGAGAGCGCCGTTGCAGCCGAAGCAGAGAACGCCCCGGACGAGTCCCGTCAGGTGACTGTGATCGACGTGGGCCGCCGGCGAGCGCAGGCAGATCACGCAGACACCGCCCTGCCTCTCCCGGAGGGCCTCCACCTCGGCCTCGGTGATGCCGTAGCGAAGCTTGAGCAGGTAGTTGCGGCCACTGCCGTGGTTGCGCTCCTTGCCCTCCGCCATGACCCGGTTGTGGCACGGCTTGCAATACGCGGTGAGGCCACTGGAAGTGGCCCTGTTACGGCCGAACGCGTCGAGGGCCTTCACCTCTTCGCACTGCGGGCAGTACTTCATGCCCTCCGGAACAGCGGAGTGGCGTCGGTAGGGACGCGCCTGTTTCCCTTCGGCGGCCCGCTTGCGACGGTACTTGGCCGCGTTGCGGAGCCCGAAGCACTCCCTGCAGTACAGGGACAAACCGTCCGGCGATGCCTTGCGTTTCCAGTATTCGCTTACGGGCTTGACGAACCCGCAGTCGCGGCACTCCTTACCTTCGGACACCTCACCCACCCACCCCCGGAGCGCTCTCCGGCGTCGAATTCGCGAGCCGTTGCGTTCTAAATTAACGGCTCGACCGTTCGACGGAGTCCCCTTTCGAAGAAGCCCGCTCCTTCGTAGGGACTATGTCCGATTTGTCTATTACTGTCCGCCTTTTTGGACATACGAACGGACGAATTCCTCTGCGTTCTCTTCGAGAACTTCGTCGATTTCGTCCAGAATTGCATCGACGTCGTCGGTGAGCGCCTCGTTCCGCTCCTGGACGTCGCCGGTGGTCTCGGCCTGGGTCTCCTCGACCTCCTCGGTGCGCCGCCCCGTCTGCTTCTGACCGCCGGTGTCCTTCGTGGCCATCCCGTACCTCCACTTTGCCGGTGACCCCCAAACCCTATCCCCGATCTTGCGTGGTGAGCGGGCACCGGAGCCCGGTTTCCCGGGGTGGCCGGCGTGGGGGCCTGGTGGGGTTATCGCCCGCGCGCCAATCGCTGAAACGGGCATACCGGTCACAAATTCGCGGCGGCCTGCGGGGGCCTTTAACGCCCTTGGGGCGGGGGCGTGCGGGAGGCGGCCGGGGACGCGTGAACGCCCGCGAGAGGGGCTCTCGCGGGCGTTCAGGCGGTGTCGCGCCGGGGTGTCGGTGTCAGTTCTGGCCGGTGAGGGTGGCGACGAGGTCGGCGGCGGTGCGGCAGCGGTCGAGGAGGGCGCCGACGTGCTGTTTGGTGCCGCGGAGGGGTTCCAGGGTGGGGACGCGCTGGAGGGATTCGCGGCCGGGGACGTCGAAGATGACCGAATCCCAGGAGGCGGCGGCGACGGAGTCGGCGTACTGGCTGAGGCAGCGGCCGCGGAAGTAGGCGCGGGTGTCCTCGGGGGGTTCTTCGACGGCGGTCTGGACGGTGGCCTCGGTGACGACGCGGTCGATGCGGCCGCGGGCGACGAGGCGGTTGTAGAGGCCCTTGTCGGGGCGGATGTCGGTGTACTGGAGGTCGACGAGCTGGAGCCTGGGGTGGGACCAGTCGAGGCCGTCGCGGGTGCGGTAGCCCTCGAGGAGTTCGAGTTTGGCGACCCAGTCGAGTTCGCGGGAGAGCTGCATGGGGTCGCTCTCGAGGCGGTGGAGGACCGATTCCCAGCGGTCGAGGACGTCGGTGGTCATGTCGTCGACGTCGGTGCCGAAGCGGTCTTCGACGTATTTGCGGGATTGTTCGAGGTATTCCATCTGCAGTTGGACGGCGGTCATCTTGCGGCCGTCGCGGAGGGTGAGGAGGTGTTTGCAGGTGGGGTCGTGGGAGATGGCGCGGAGGGCGGCGACGGGGGTGTCGACGGAGAGGTCGGCGGTGAGGAAGCCGTCTTCGATCATGGCGAGGACGAGGGCGGTGGTGCCGAGTTTGAGGTAGGTGGAGACCTCGCTCATGTTGGCGTCGCCGATGATGACGTGGAGGCGCCGGTATTTCTCGGGGTCGGCGTGGGGTTCGTCGCGGGTGTTGATGATGGGGCGTTTGAGGGTGGTCTCGAGGCCGACCTCGACTTCGAAGAAGTCGGCGCGCTGGCTGATCTGGAAGCCGTCGCCGCGGCCGTCGACGCCGATGCCGACGCGGCCGGCGCCGGTGACGACCTGGCGGGAGACGAAGAAGGGGGTGAGGTGCCGGACGATGTCGGCGAAGGGGGTCTCCCTCTTCATGAGGTAGTTCTCGTGGCAGCCGTAGGAGGCGCCTTTGTTGTCGGTGTTGTTCTTGTAGAGCTGGATGGGGTGGGTGCCGGGGACGAGGGCGGCGCGGGCGGCGGCGTCGGCCATGACGCGTTCGCCGGCTTTGTCCCAGGTGACGGCGTCGAGGGGGTTGGTGCACTCGGGTGCGGAGTATTCGGGGTGGGCGTGGTCGACGTAGAGGCGGGCGCCGTTGGTGAGGATGACGTTGGCGAGCCCGAGGTCTTCGTCGGTGAGTTGGGTGGGGTCGGCGACTTCGCGGGCGAGGTCGAATCCGCGCGCGTCGCGCAGGGGGTTCTCCTCCTCGAAGTCCCATCGGGCTCGTCTGGCCCGTGCCGCCGATGCCGCGAGGTAGGCGTTGACGACCTGGGAGGAGGTCACCATCGCGTTGGCCCCTGGCTGACCTGGTACGGAGATGCCGTACTCGGTCTCGATGCCCATCACCCGCCGAACACTCATATCGTCGAGCCTATCGGGGCGGAGGGGGTGGAGCCATGGGGCGTGTCCGGGTGATGGGCGGGTGTCTGGCCGCCGGTGCCGGGGTGGGGGGCGGTGGGGCCGTGGGGCGGGGGGCCGCCGGGGCCGGGGGGTGTGCCGCCGCCGGGGGCGGGGGGGTCGGTGTGCCGGGCGCGGCGGTGCCGGTGTTGTCCGGGTTCGCTGGTGGAGAGGCGGTCGAAGGAGTCCTTGAGGCGGGGTTTGAGCCAGCGGACGGCGGGTTCTTCGACGAGTTTGTTGATGAGGTAGGCGGTGGCGAGGACGATCGCGGTGATGACGAGGACGACGGCCCAGGGGTGGAGGCGGGGGTAGAGGGCGCGGGAGAGGAGGGGGCCGAGTTCGTAGTGGATGAGGTAGGTGGGGTAGGTGAGGGCGCCGAGGGTGGCGAAGCGCTTCCAGCGGAGGCGGTGGAGTTTGCCGGTGGCGATGAGGGCGACGAGGGCGTAGACGAGGGTGGTGAGGACGGCGACGGCGGGCCAGGCGTCGGCGCGGGAGACGTTGTAGGGGTGTTCGACGGCGGTGGGGAGGGCGTAGCGGATGGAGCAGGCCCAGGAGAAGGCGACCATCAGCCACAGCATGAGGGAGGGGCCGAAGCGGTGGATGAGGTAGAGGGCCATGCCGGCGATGAAGTAGGGGGCGTACTCGGGGATGAGGACGCTTTGGAGGATGTCGTTGCCGGATTCCTTGGCGAAGATCGCCAGGACGCTCCAACCGGCCATGAAGGTGAGGCAGCGGCGGTAGGTGATGCCGGTGAGGACGAGGATGGAGATGAGGGCGTAGAAGTGCATCTCGGCCCAGAGGGTCCAGAAGACGCCGCTGGCGTTGGGGACGCCCATGCCCTGTTGGAACATGGTGAGGTTGGGGATGAGCGTTTCGGGTTTGCCCCGTCCCATGCCGGTGGTGAGGTAGATGGCGCCGATCATGAGGACGGCGAGCCAGTAGGCGGGGTAGAGGCGGGTGATGCGCGAGGCGGCGAAGTCGGCCATGCTGCGTCCCCAGGCGCTCATCAGGATGACGAAGCCGCTGATGAGGAAGAACAGTTCGACGCCGAGGTAGCCGAACTGGGTGAGGACGGAGACGGGTTCGAAGAGTTCGCGGGCCTTCTCGCCTTTGAAGGGTCCGCCCATGCTGCCGGTGTAGTGGTACAGCAGGACGGCCATGGCGGCGACGAAGCGCAGCAGGTCCAGCTCGTGGAGGCGGACCCGGGGGGTTCGGGGGGCGGTTTCGGCAGGCATTTGTGGAGCAGCCTAAGGGACACAAACCACCTCTTAGTGCCATTTCCGACAACTTGTGGGGTGGTGTTGCGCGGTGCCGGACATGCGGCGACGGCCGCCCCCGGAGGGGCGGCCGCCGTTCGGTGACGCGGTGCGGGCGTCGGCTACAGGTACTGGCCGGTGTTGGCGACGGTGTCGATCGACCGGCCGGCCTCGGCGCCCTTGGTCCCGGAGACGAGCGTGCGGATGTAGACGATCCGCTCGCCCTTCTTGCCGGAGATGCGGGCCCAGTCGTCGGGGTTGGTGGTGTTGGGCAGGTCCTCGTTCTCGCTGAACTCGTCCACGCAGGCGGCCAGCAGGTGCGCGACCCGCATGCCCTTCTGCCCGGTGTCCAGGAACTGCTTGATGGCCATCTTCTTCGCCCGGTCCACGATGTTCTGGATCATGGCGCCGGAGTTGAAGTCCTTGAAGTACAGGACCTCCTTGTCGCCGTTGGCGTAGGTCACCTCGAGGAAGCGGTTCTCCTCGGTCTCGGTGTACATGCGCTCCACGACGCGCTGGATCATGGCGTCCACGGTGGCGTCGGAGTCGCCGCCGTTCTCCTTGACGTCGTCGGGGTGCAGGGGCAGTCCCGACAGGATGTACTTGGAGAAGATGTCCTTGGCCGCCTCGGCGTCCGGCCGCTCGATCTTGATCTTGACGTCCAGGCGGCCGGGCCGCAGGATCGCCGGGTCGATCATGTCCTCGCGGTTGGAGGCGCCGATGACGATGACGTTCTCCAGGCCCTCGACGCCGTCGATCTCGCTGAGCAGCTGCGGGACGATGGTGTTCTCGACGTCGGAGGAGACGCCCGAGCCTCGGGTGCGGAAGATGGAGTCCATCTCGTCGAAGAAGACGATGACCGGGGTGCCGGCCGACGCCTTCTCGCGGGCCCGCTGGAAGACCAGGCGGATGTGCCGCTCGGTCTCGCCGACGTACTTGTTGAGCAGCTCGGGGCCCTTGATGTTGAGGAAGAAGCTCTTGCCCTCCTGGCCGGTCTTCTCGGCGACCTGCTTGGCGAGGGAGTTGGCGACCGCCTTGGCGATGAGGGTCTTGCCGCAGCCGGGCGGCCCGTACAGCAGCACCCCCTTGGGCGGGCGCAGCTGGTGCTCGCGGAACAGGTCGGCGTGCAGGTAGGGGAGCTCGACGGCGTCGCGGATCTGCTCGATCTGGGGGCCGAGCCCGCCGATCTCCTCGTAGGAGATGTCGGGCACCTCCTCCAGGACGAGCTCCTCGACCTCCGCCTTGTGGATCTTCTCGTAGGCGTATCCGGACCTGGGCTCCAGCATGAGCGAGTCGCCGGCGCGCAGGGGCACCCCGCGCAGCGGCTCGGCCAGCTTGATCACGCGCTCCTCGTCGGCGTGCGCGATCACCAGGGCGCGCTCGCCGTCGTCGAACAGCTCCTTCAGCATGACGACTTCGCCCTGCTCCTCGAAGGAGAGCGCCTCGACCACGTTGAGCGCCTCGTTGAGCATGACCTCCTGGCCACGCTGCAGTTCGTCCACGTCCACGGCAGGGCTGACGTTCACCCGCAGCTTGCGGCCGCCGGTGAAGATGTCGACCGTGCCGTCGTCGCGGGTCTCGAGGAAGACCCCGAACCCCGACGGCGGTTGGGCGAGCCTGTCAACCTCCTCTTTGAGCGCCACGATCTGCTCGCGCGCTTCTTTGAGGGTCGCCACGAGACGTTCGTTCTGACCCGTCACTGCGGCCAGATTGGCCTGTGCCTCGTGGAGACGTTCTTCCAGAACCCGTACTTGGCGCGGGGATTCAGCGAGCTTGCGGCGCAGTACGGAGATCTCCTCCTCCAAGAAGGACATCTGCGTTTGGAGGTCCCTGACCTCCTTGTCCTGCTGCGCCCTGCGCGCCCCAGCATCATCACGAGCGGCCACGCCCCGTCACCTCCTCTATGAAGAGAGCCGACGACCTACAGAGACCCTACCTATCTGGAGGGCTTCCGTAACCTGCCCATTCGGTACTCGTGTCGTGGCCGCGCCCTCTTCTCGGGGCGGGGCGCGGGCGGGTGGAGGCGTGCGCATTGCCGGGGCGCCCCCGCGAAAGGCGCCGAAATCGGTGTTCTCGGTGGGTGATACCGGAAGGTTTGCCGATTTCAGGATGGGTGCGGGGGCGCCGGTGGGGCGTCGGCCGGCGGGCGGGCCCGGATGTGCGGGATGGGCCGTGGTGCGAGGTTTCGGGGCGTGCCCGGTTACGGGAATGTGATCTAGGCCGCACCGTGGGCCACGGCGGGTCCCGCGCGGGTCCGTCTAGGCGGTGGGCTCGGGAGTGGGCTCGGTGGTGGGCTCGGCGGCGGTGTCGGCGGTGGTCACGACCGCGGGCTCGGTGGTGGGTTCGGCGGTGGTCACGGCCGTGGGCTCGGCGGCGGTCTCGGCGTAGGCGCCCTTGGCGGGGCGGCGGCGGCGCAGCGGCGGGGTGACGCCGTCGGCCAGGCGGCGCGCGGTGACCAGGAAGCCGGTGTGGCCGACCATGCGGTGGTCGGGGCGCACGGCCAGGCCCTCCACGTGCCAGGAGCGCAGCAGGGTCTCGAAGGCGTAGGGCTCGGCGAACGCGCCGTGGGAGCGCAGCTCCTCGACCACGCGCGACATCTGGGTGGTGGTGGCGATGTAGACGCACACCATGCCGCCGGGGATGAGGGCCTTGGCGACGGCGTCCACGCACTCCCAGGGGGCGAGCATGTCGAGCACGACGCGGTCGACCTCGGTCTCGGCGAGGGAGTCCTGCAAGGAGCCGACCGTCAGCCTCCAGGCCGGGTGGGGGCCGCCGAAGAACTTCTCGACGTTGCCCCGGGCGATCTCGGCGAAGTCCTCGCGGCGCTCGTAGGACGACAGCAGGCCGTGCTCGCCGACGGCGCGCAGCAGGAAGCACGACAGCGCGCCGGAGCCCGCGCCCGCCTCGACGACGCGGGCGCCGGGGAAGATGTCGGCCTGCGCGACGATCTGCGCGGCGTCCTTGGGGTAGACGACGGCGGCGCCGCGCGGCATGCGGACGGCGAAGTCGGTCAGCAGCGGCCGGAAGGCGAGGTACTCGACGCCGCCGGTGGAGCGGAACACCGTGCCCTCGGGGCTGCCGATGATCTGGTCGTGGGCGATGGCGCCCTTGTGGGAGTGGTACTCCTTGCCCGGCTGCAGGGTGATGGTGTTGATGCGGCCCTTGGGGTCGGTGAGCTGAACCTGGTCGCCGGGGCGGAAGGGCCCGTGGGGGATGCGGCCGGTGCCCGGGGCGTCCGGGGCGCCGGGGGTGTCACCAGTGGAAACGCCGTTCGGCGTGGGTTCGCTCATGGCCATCAAGGCTAGCGGTGGCCGGGGACCGCTCGGGCGCCCGCGGGCCGGGTCCCGTCCGCCGCGCCCGGCCGGGCGCGGCGGGCGGGCTGCGGGGGTCAGATGCCCGCGAAGGCGCGGTCCACGTCGGCGACGGCGAGGACGCCGTAGACGCGGCCGTCGGGCTCGGTGAGCAGGTACTCGGAGGCGGGGGCGCGGCGGAGCGCGACGATCAGTTCCTCGCCGGCCAGGTCGGCGGGCAGGACCAGTTCGGGGCGCAGGGCGCGGGAGACGTCGCCGGCGGTCATCCAGGGGCGGCGCTGCTCGGGGACGGCGGTGACGGCGCTCTCGTCGACCAGGGCGAGGGGGCGGCCGTCGTGGTCGGCGACGACCAGGGCGCCGGCGTGCTCGGCCTGGGCGCGGCGGACCGCCTCGGCCAGCGGGACGTCGGCGGTGACCAGGACGGCGCGGCGGGCCAGGGCGCGGGCGCGCAGCGTCGGGAGCCGGTCGCGGAAGCGCTCGGCGCGGATGGCCTGGGTCGCGCCGACCCAGATGAAGGAGGCGACCAGCGCCGACCACAGCAGCGCGAGCCAGCCGATGCCGCCCTCGGAGCCGGTGGCGGGGCGGGCGGCCAGCCAGGCGCCGGCGACCAGGCATGCGATCGCGACGCCGCGGCCGATCCAGCCGGCGACGACCCCGCCGTTGCGGCCGCTGCCGGTGGCCTTCCAGACGACCGCGCGGACCAGGCGGCCGCCGTCCAGCGGCAGGCCGGGCAGCAGGTTGAACACCCCGACCAGCAGGTTGGCGAAGGTGAGGGCGTCCACCAGCAGCAGCGCGACCGCGGGCAGCGGCAGCAGCAGGTGGGCCAGCACGCCGAGGCCGGCCAGCACCAGGTTGACCAGCGGCCCGGCGAAGGCGATGAGGAACTCGCGGCCGGGGGTGGGGGCCTCGCGCTCGATGGAGGTCTCGCCGCCCAGGATGTGGAGGGTGACCGACCGCACCGGCAGGCCCAGCACGCGGGCGGTGACGGCGTGGCTGAGCTCGTGCACGAACACCGACCCGTACAGCAGGAGCGCGTAGGTGAGCGACACCGCGTAGCTGGCGGGGCGGGAGACGATGTCGTTGACCTGGCCCTCGAACATGAGGGTGACCAGGATCGCGACCAGGAACCAGCTCGGGGACACGTACACCGGGATGCCGAAGGGCCGTCCCATCAGCAGGCCGCGGCCGGGCGCGGGCGGCTCCCCCGGCCCGTTCCCCGGCCCGTTGCCCGGCCGTGGGCCGCCCGTGCCGGGGCCGGTCCCCCCGGTGTCCGGGCCGGTGGGCCGCTTGTCCTCGGTCGGGGGTGCGCTGTCTGTCACCCCACCGATGCTACGGCCCCCGGCGGGAGACCGGCGATCAGGCGGGTCGCCGGGTGGGCGGGGGGCCGGTGCGGCGCCGGGTGCGGCGCCGGGTGCCGGGTCGGGTGCCGGGTCGGGTGCCGGGTCGGGTGCCGGGTCGGGTGCCGGGTCGGGTGGGCGGGTGGGCGGGGCGGCGGGTGCGGGATTTCGTCGCAGGCGTCGCCTACGCTGCACTGTCATGAAGACCAGCGAGGCGGGCCGTCATGACCATCGATGAGGCGCGCGGGCGGTCCGGCGCCGGGCCGCGGGTGGTCGGTTCGCTGTCGCCCTCGCGGGCGGGCGACTTCATGACCTGCCCGCTGCTGTACCGGTTCCGCGTGATCGACAAGATCCCGGAGCGGCCGAGTCCCGCCGCCGTGCGCGGCACCCTGGTGCACGCGGTGCTGGAGCGGTTGTTCGACCGGCCGGCCGGCGACCGCACGGTGGAGGCGGCGCTGGAGCTGCTGGGGCCGCAGTGGGAGCGGCTGCGGGCGGCCGAGCCGGGGCTGGCGACGCTGTTCGCCGACGACGCGGCCGGGGAGAGCGACCAGGCGGGGTGGCTGGAGCAGGCCCGGCGGATGCTGGAGCGGTACTTCACGCTGGAGGACCCGCGGCGGCTGGAGCCGGCCGAGCGGGAGCTGTTCGTGGAGACGGTGCTGGACTCGGGGCTGAAGCTGCGCGGGTTCATCGACCGGGTGGACGTGGCGCCGTCGGGCGACGTGCGGATCGTGGACTACAAGACCGGGGCCGCGCCGCGCGCCGACTTCGAGGCGCGGGCGCTGTTCCAGATGAAGTTCTACGCGCTGGTGGTGTGGCGGCTGCACGGGCGGGTGCCGCGGCTGCTGCAGCTGATGTACCTGGGCAACGGCGAGGTGCTGCGGTACGAGCCGGACGAGGCCGACCTGCGGGCCACCGAGCGCAAGGTCGAGGCGTTGTGGCAGGCGATCCGGCGGGCGATGGAGACCGGTGAGTGGCGGCCGCGCGTGAGCCGGTTGTGCGACTGGTGCGATCACAAGGAGCGGTGCCCGCAGTTCGGGGGGACTCCCCCGCCGCTGCCGGCGGCGCCGGTCGACCGGCCCACGCCCGCCGATCTGGAGTCGGCGGCCCGCGAGCACGACGACCCGTAGCGGGGGCGGGGGCCCTCAGGGGGCGTCGGGGCCGCTTTCAGGGACCTTTCGGGATGTGCCGGGCGCGGGCGGGCGCGTCATCCTTGCGGAGGATCACAGATCCGCGTCCAGGAGGGCTTGTCACCTGGCGCGACCTCCTAGGGTGAGAATCGTGTCACCCCGCATCCGTGGTCTGCGCGCCTGCCGCGCCTGGTTGAAGGCGCGCCCGCAGGCCGCCGACGCCGCGCTGGCCGTCCTGCTGCTGCTGGTCGGCCTGCCCCAGCTCTACCTGCAGGACCTGCCGGCCGACTTCGCGGCGCGCTACGCGCCGGTGGACGCCCGGCAGACGGTGCTGGTGGTGGTGGTCACGATGGCGATCGCGTTCCGGCGCAGGCGCCCGCTGACGGTGCTGCTGGTGGTGCTGGCCGGGGAGCTGGCGCTGACGATGCTGCGGTACGTGCCGGCGATCCCGGACGTGGCGGCGTTCCTCATCGCGGTCTACAGCGTGGCGGCGCACCGGGCGCTGGCGCACAGCGCGCTCGGCGGGGTGCTGGCGCTGATCGTGTTCAACGTGCTGTTCGCGGTGCTGCCGGGCGGCGCGGGCGGCCCGATGGAGCTGCTGACCAACAACGCGCTGGTGGCGGGGGTGTGGGTGCTGGGCCGCAACCTGCGGTTGCGGCGCGCCTACTTCGCCGAGCTGGAGGACCGCGCGGCGCGGTTGGAGCGGGCGCGCGGCACCGACGCGCGGGCGGCGCGGATCGAGGAGCGGTCGCGGATCGCGCGGGAGCTGCACGACGTGGTGGCCCACCATGTGAGCGTGATGACGGTGCAGGCGGGCGCGGCGCGGCGGATCATCGACCGGAACCCCGACGGGGCGCGCGAGGCGATGTCCACCATCGAGGAGGTGGGGCGGACGGCGCTGAGCGAGATGCGGCGGATCGTGGGGGTGCTGCGCACCGACCGCGACGCCGACTCGGCCGGGCGGGAGCTGGCGCCGCAGCCGGGCCTCGGCGATCTCGGGGAGCTGCTGGACCACGTCCGGGAGACGGGGCTGGCGGTGCAGCTGTGGATCGACGGGGAGGCGCGGACGTTGTCGCCGGGGGTGGACGTGGCGGCCTTCCGGCTGATCCAGGAGGCGCTGACCAATACCCTCAAGCATGCCGGGCCGCAGGCGCGGGCCTGGGTCCGGCTGTACTACACCGACGACGACCTGACCGTGGAGATCGAGGACGACGGGCGCGGCACGACGACGATCATGGCCGATGCGGGGGACAATCCCGGGCACGGGCTGGTCGGGATGTACGAGCGCGTCGCCCTCTACGGCGGCGAGCTGCGGATCGGCCCGAGGGTCGGCGGCGGTTTCGGCGTGCGGGCCCGGTTCCCCCTGGAGGCATAGCGTGGACGCAAGGGCCGTGACGGCGGCGAGGGCGACGATGACGAGCGGAGCGTGCCGGTGAACGCCGTGCGGGTGCTCTTGGTGGACGACCAGCCGCTGCTGCGGACGGGGTTCCGGCTGATCCTGGAGGCCGAGCCCGACATCGCGGTGGTGGGCGAGGCCGGGGACGGCGCGGCGGCGGTGGAGATGACGCGGTCGCTGCTGCCGGACGTGGTGCTGATGGACATCCGGATGCCGGGGGTGGACGGCATCGAGGCGACCCGCCGGATCATCCGCGACGGCGCGGCCTCGCACGATCCGCGGGTGCTGATCCTGACGACGTTCGACCTGGACGAGTACGTGATCGAGGCGGTGCGGGCGGGGGCCAGCGGCTTCCTGCTGAAGGACTCCCCGCCCGAGGACCTGGTGACGGCGATCCGGATCGTGGCGGCCGGGGACGCGATCGTGGCGCCCAGCGTGACGCGGCGGCTGCTGGACAAGTTCGCCACCCGGCTGCCGGCGGTGCGCGACGCCGCTCCCCCGCCGGGCCTGGACACCCTGACCGAGCGCGAGCGCGAGGTGCTGACGCACGTGGCGCGCGGCCAGTCCAACGCCGAGATCGCGCGCGAGCTGGTGGTCAGCGAGACGACGGTGAAGACGCACGTGGGCAACGTGCTGGCCAAGCTGGGCCTGCGCGACCGGGTGCAGGCGGTGGTGTACGCCTACGAGACGGGGTTGAGCCGCCCGGGGCAGGGCGGCTGACGGTCCTCCCGGCCGGGAGGACCCCCGGGGGGGCGGCCCTGGTGGCTTCCGGCCTGCTCTGACCTGCGGCGGAGGGTCTCCGGGCGGCGCCGCGGGGGCGGCGGTCCCCGGGGCGGCCCCGGGGTGCGTCCCGGGGTCCTCTACTCCCCGAGGACGATCGCCGGGGATGCTCCTCATGCCGTGGGTGGAGCGGTGATTCCGTTCCCCGGGTGCATCCCCGGGGCGCTTTTCGCTCCTACTGTTCTGGACTAGGGACCGTCGGGGGAACGCGGTCCCGTTCCTTTCCGGCAGGCCGCTCCGGTCGGCCTCCGCTCCATCCAGACAGGGGAGTTCACGTGACGAACACCGCCCCATCCACCGCCGACGCGCATCCCGCGCCCGGGGAGGGCGACTTCGCCGCACGGGCGTCGGCCGTCGCCAAGGTCTACGGCCGCGGCGACGCCCAGGTCGTCGCCCTGGACGGGGTGACGGTGGGCATCCCGCGCGGCCGCTTCACCGCGATCATGGGCCCGTCGGGGTCGGGGAAGTCCACGCTGATGCACTGCATGGCGGGCCTGGACGCGGTCGACTCCGGGCAGGTGTTCATCGGCGACACCGAGCTGACCCGGCTGAAGGACAAGCAGCTCACCCGGCTGCGCCGCGACAAGATCGGGTTCATCTTCCAGGCGTTCAACCTGGTGCCGACGCTGACGGCGCTGGAGAACATCACGCTGCCGATGGACATCGCGGGCCGCAAGCACGACAAGGCGTGGCTGGACACCGTCATCGACACCGTCGGGCTGCGGCCCCGGCTGAAGCACCGGCCCAGCGAGCTGTCGGGCGGCCAGCAGCAGCGCGTCGCCTGCGCGCGGGCGCTGGCCTCCAAACCGGAGATCATCTTCGCGGACGAGCCCACCGGCAACCTGGACTCCCGCTCGGGCGCCGAGGTGCTGGGGTTCCTGCGCTCCTCGGTGCGCGAGATGGGCCAGACCATCGTCATGGTCACCCACGACCCTTCCGCGGCCGCCTACGCCGACCAGGTGCTGTTCCTCACCGACGGGCAGATCGTGGACACCATGCAGCAGCCCACCGCCGAGCGGGTGCTGGAGCGCATGAAGGGCTTCGACCGGCCCGCGGCGGCGAGCGAGGCCGCGGCGCGATGATGGCCAAGGTCACGCTCCGCAACCTGGCGGCGCACAAGATCCGGCTGCTGCTGACGGCCGTCGCGGTCATCCTCGGCGTGGCGTTCGTGGCCGGCACGCTGATCTTCACCGACACCATGAACCGGCAGTTCGACGACCTGTTCAACCGGATCGGCAAGGGCGTGGCGGTCGACGTGCGCGCCAAGAAGGTCGTCGACGACCCCGCCGACGACGGCACCGCCGCCCCGCCGGTCCCGGCCTCGGTGCTGGAGCGGCTGCGCTCGGTGCCGGGCGTGAAGGACCCGGTCGGCAACGTCACCGGGTACGCCGCGGTCGTCGGCCGCGACGGGAAGATCGTCGGCAGCGGGCAGCAGGGCCCGCCGCAGCTCGGCGTCAACTGGGTGCCCGGCGGCGACTACGACCTGTCCGCGGGCCGGCCGCCCGCCGGGCCCGCCGAGGTCGCGCTGGACGAGAACACCGCCGAGAAGGGCGGGCTGAAGGTCGGCGACAGCGTGCGGGTGGTCAGCCAGGGCCCGCCGCTGCGCGCGACGGTCGTGGGGCTGGTCGACACCGGCGACATGATGGGCGCCTCCATCACCGCGTTCGACACCGCCACCGCGCAGCGG
This sequence comes from Spirillospora sp. CA-253888, assembly GCA_050936435.1. Lineage (GTDB taxonomy): Bacteria > Actinomycetota > Actinomycetes > Streptosporangiales > Streptosporangiaceae > Spirillospora. The sequence continues at coordinate 7,394,690 of JBNJMT010000001.1, read as the reverse complement.
CTGCTGCTGAAGCCCGGCCACTTCAGCGACGTGCAGATGGGCTCGACCGGCGTGGGCGAGGACGAGCTGCGCGACCGGGTCGCCGCGGCCCTGCCGGGCAATCTGGAGGCCATCACCGGCACCAAGCTGCGCGAGGACGCCAAGAGCGACGTGGCGCAGTTCATGGGCTTCTTCCGCACCTTCCTGCTGGTGTTCGCGCTCATCTCGATCTTCGTCGGGGCGTTCATCATCTTCAACACCTTCTCCATGCTGGTCGCCCAGCGCACCCGCGAGCTGGCGCTGCTGCGCGCCATCGGCGCGGCCCGGCCGCAGGTGACCCGCGCGGTGCTCGGCGAGGCCGTCGCGGTCGGCGTGGTCGGCTCCACCCTCGGCCTCGCCGCCGGCGCGGGCCTCGCGCTGATGCTGCAGGCCCAGATGATGGGCGAGGGCGGCGGGCTCGCCTTCACCGCCACCCCGGTGATCGTGTCCTACCTGGTCGGCATCGGCGTCACGGTGCTGTCGGCCTACTTCCCGGCCCGCCGCGCCGCCAAGATCCCCCCGGTCGCCGCGATGCGCGACGACGTGGCGCTGCCGCGCCGCTCCATGCGGATCCGCGTCGCGCTCGGCTCGCTGCTCACCCTGGTCGGCGCCGGGCTGATCGGCGTCGGGCTCGCCGGATCGGGCGGCAACCCGGCGCTGCCGGTCGGCGTCGGCGCGTTCGCGGTGTTCCTGGGCGTGGCGATGCTCGCCCCGGTGATCAGCGTGCCGGTGGTGCGGGTGCTGGGCGCGCCGTTCGCGCGGCTGCTGGGCACCCCCGGCCGGCTGGCGCAGCAGAACGCGCTGCGCAACCCGCGCCGCACCGCCGCCACCGCCGCCGCCCTCATGATCGGCCTCGCGCTGATCACCACGGTGAACGTGCTGGGCGCCTCCATGCGCGCCTCGGTCGAGGCGCAGGTCGACCGCCAGTTCGGCGCCGACTTCATCGTCTCCCCCACCGGCATGGGCGGCGTCGGCTCCGACGTGGCCGCCAAGGTCGCCGCGGCGCCCGGCGTGCGATCGGTCGCCGCCTACTACACCGGCAACGTGAAGATCGACGGCAAGCGGACGGCGATCGTGTCCGGCGACGCCGCCGCCCTCGCGCGCGGCGTGCGGATGGAGACGGTCGCCGGCGGCACCGCCGTGGGCTCCGACGGCCTGCTGGTCGCCAAGGAGACCGCCGACAGCCGCAAGTGGACGGTCGGCACCACCGTGCCGGTCACCTTCGTCGACGGCCGCACCCAGAACCTGCGGGTCGCGGGCGTCTACGCCAAGAACGACCTGCTGGGCCCGATGGTGGTCGCCGAACCGGCCTACAAGGCCCACACCGCCCGCCCGCAGACCGCCCTGCTGATCATCGAGTCGGGCGGCGCCACCGCCGCGACCAAGACCGCGCTCCAGCGCGCCCTGGCCGACCACCCCGACCTGGAGGTGCAGGACCAGGCGGCGCTGAAGGAGCAGGCCCGCCAGCAGGTGGACCAGTTCGTGACGTTCCTGACGGTGCTGCTGGTCATGTCGGTGATCATCGCGGCGGTCGGGGTGGTCAACACCCTGGCGCTGTCGGTGATCGAGCGCACCCGCGAGATCGGGCTGCTGCGCGCCATCGGCATCAGCCGCCGCCAGCTGCGCCGCATGATCCGCGTCGAGTCGATCGTGATCGCGGTGTTCGGCGCGGTGCTCGGCATGGGGATCGGGGTGGCGTTCGGCGCCGCGCTCCAGCAGGCGCTGGAGAACGACGGGCTGAGCGAGCTCGCGATCCCCGCCGGGACCCTGGCCGCCTACCTGGTGGTCGCCGCCGTCATCGGCGTCCTGGCCGCGCTGTGGCCCGCCTGGCGGGCGGGGCGGATGGACGTGCTGAAGGCCATCTCCACCGAGTGACCCGAACGGGCGGGGGCCCCGGGAGGTGCCCGGGAGCCCCCGCCCCCGGCCCGTCCGCCGCACGGTCGGCCCGGCGGCCCCCTCACCGGAGAACGCGAACGGCCCGCACGGACGGAAGTCCGTGCGGGCCGTTCGCGTCGCCGTCCGGCGCGCCGTTCAGTCCTTGCGGACCGGGGTGACCGGCAGCTCGCCGCCGGCCGCCGGGGACACCGCCGACTGCGCGACCGCGTCGGTGGCGCTGACGGTGGTGTTCTCCGGGAAGTGGCACGCGGCCTGGTGGCCCGGGCTCAGCTCAACCAGCGGCGGCTCGACCTGCTTGCAGATGTCCTGCGCCTTCCAGCAGCGGGTGTGGAAGCGGCAGGCCGGCGGCGGGTCCAGCGGGCTCGGCACGTCGCCCTGCAGCCGGATGCGCTCGCGCTCCCCGCGCTTGCTCGGGTCGGGGATCGGGACCGCCGACAGCAGCGCGTTGGTGTAGGGGTGCATCGGCCGCTCGTACAGGTCGGCGCGGTCCGCGATCTCCACGATCTTGCCCAGGTACATCACCGCGACGCGGTCGGAGATGTGGCGCACCACCGACAGGTCGTGCGCGATCACCACGTAGGTGAGGTCGAGCTCGTCCTGGAGGTCCTCCAGCAGGTTGACCACCTGCGCCTGCACCGACACGTCCAGCGCCGACACCGGCTCGTCGGCCACGATCAGCTTGGGCTTCAGCGCGAGCGTGCGGGCGATGCCGATGCGCTGGCGCTGGCCGCCGGAGAACTCGTGCGGGTAGCGGTTGTAGTGCTCGGGGCTCAGCCCGACCAGCTCCAGCAGCTCCTGCACCGCGGCCTTGACGCCCTTGGCGGGCTTCTCGCCCTGCAGCCGGAACGCCGCGCCGATGATGGCGCCGACGGTCTGGCGCGGGTTCAGCGACGAGTACGGGTCCTGGAAGATCATCTGGATGTCGCGGCGCAGCGGCCGCAGCTGGCCCTGCGACATCCGGGTGATGTCGTGGCCCTCAAAGGTGATCTTGCCGAAGGTCGGGTCCTCCAGCCGCATGATCATGCGGCCGGTGGTGGTCTTGCCGCAGCCCGACTCCCCCACCAGGCCCAGGGTCTCGCCCTTGCGCACCGAGAAGGAGACGCCGTCCACGGCCTTCACCGCGCCGGTCTGGCGGCGCAGGATCGCGCCCGAGGTGACCGGGAAGTGCTTGCCGAGGTTCTCCACCTCCAGCAGCATCTCGCCGCGGCGCTCGGGGGCGGTCCGCTCCCGCACCGTCAGCGGCGCGTCGGTGCCGGCCGCGCCGGCGGTCCCGGCCGCCGCGTCGGTAGCCGTGTCGGCCCCCGTGTCGGTCGCCGCGTCGGTGGGCTCGGCGGTCGGCGGGGTGTCCACCGGCTCTCCCGCCCGGCTCTCCTCTGTGCTCACGATGTCTCCACGTTCTCGGTCGGGAAGGAGGGCCCCCCGGTCCTCCCCATCACAGCTTCGGCGCGATCTCGTCGGCCCAGATCCGGCGGCGCCGCTCGGCGGCCATGTGGCAGGCCACCGTGTGCCCGGGCGCGGTCTCGCGCAGCTCGGGGCGCTCCTCGGTGCTCTTGCCGTCGGTCAGCTCCGAGTAGGCGCAGCGCGGGTTGAACGCGCAGCCCTGCGGCAGGTTGATCAGGCTGGGCGGGGTGCCCTTGATCGGCATGAGCCGTTCGCTGCGCTCGCGGTCCAGGCGCGGCATCGAGCCGAGCAGGCCCCAGGTGTAGGGGTGCTCGGGGCGGTGGAAGACGTCGTCCACCGACCCGTACTCGATGTTGCGGCCGCCGTACATCACCAGGATGTCGTCCGACAGCTCGGCCACCACGCCCAGGTCGTGGGTGATCATGATGATCGCGGAGTTGAACTCGCTCTGCAGGTCCCGGATCAGGTCCAGGATCTGCGCCTGCACCGTCACGTCCAGCGCGGTGGTCGGCTCGTCGGCGATCAGCAGCTCGGGGTCGCACGACAGCGCCATCGCGATCATGGCGCGCTGGCGCATGCCGCCGGAGAACTGGTGCGGGAAGTCGTCCACCCGCCGGTCGGGCTTGGGGATGCCGACCCGGCCCAGCATGTCGATGGCGTGCTTGCGCGCGACCTTCTTGCTGACGTCGTTGTGGATGCGGTAGGCCTCCACGATCTGCGCCCCGACGGTGTAGAAGGGGTGCATCGCCGACAGCGGGTCCTGGAAGATCATCGCCATGTGGCGGCCGCGCATCCGGCGGACCTGGTCGGGCGAGGCGCCCACCAGCTCGTTGCCGTCCAGCCAGATCTCCCCCGAGACCTTGGCGTTGCGCCGGTTGTGCAGCCCCAGGATGCCGAGGCTGGTCACCGACTTGCCCGAGCCGGACTCGCCCACGATGCCGAGGGTGCGGCCGCGCTCCAGCTTGAACGACAGGCCGTCCACCGACTTGACCAGGCCGTCGTCGGTCGGGAAGTGGATGCGCAGGTCGCGCACCTCCAGGAAGGAGGTCGGCGGCCGGCCCGGCTCGTCCACGGTGGTGGGCGAGCCGTTCAGCGTGTCGGCCGGCCGCTTGGACATGTCAGCCATCAGCTGTGCCTCACCCTCGGGTCAACGACCCCGTACAGGACGTCCACGATCAGGTTGGCCAGGACGACGAACAGCGACGCCGTCACGACCGTCCCCAGCACCACCGGCAGGTCGCTGCCGACCACGCCGTCCAGCGCCAGCGACCCCAGGCCCTTGAGCGAGAAGGTGCGCTCGGTCAGCACCGCGCCGCCGAACAGCAGCCCGATGTCCAGGCCGAACACCGTCAGCAGCGGGGTCAGCGACGCGCGCAGCGCGTGCTTGGTGATGACCGTGCGCTCGGGCAGCCCCTTGGCGCGGGCCGTCCGGATGTAGTCCTCGCTCATCGTCTCCAGCATGCCCGCTCTGGTGAGCCGTGCGTACATGGCGGCGTACAGGAACGCGAGGGTGATCCAGGGCAGGATCAGCGCCGACGCCCATTTCAGCGGGTTGTCGGCGAAGGAGGAGTAGCTGACCGGCGGGAGCAGCCCCCACTGGTGCACGACGAACGCCAGCGACAGCAGGCCGGTGAAGTAGATGGGGAGCGACACGCCCGCCAGCGCGATCATCATCGCGGCGCGGTCGAACAGGCTGCCGCGGCGCAGGGCCGACAGCACGCCGATCGAGACGCCGACCAGCAGCCAGATCACCGCGGCGCCGACCACCAGCGACAGGGTGATCGGGAAGCGGTCGATGAGCTGGTCGGTGACGCTCTGGTTGGTGCGGAAGGAGTAGCCCAGGCACGGCGCCGGGCACTCGATCTTCTCGACGCCGGTGTCGTAGGTGTCGCCGGTCACGGCGGCCTTGACGAAGTTGCCGTACTGGACCACCAGGGGCTCGTCGAACCCGAAGCGCTCCTTGATGGCCGTCAGCGTCTCCGGGGTCGGGGACTTCCCGGCGAACCGGGCGGCCATGTCGTCGGTGGTGGTTCCCGCCAGCTTGGGGAGCCCGAAGAAGATGAGGAAGGTCACCGCGCTGATGATGAACACCAGCAGAACCGCGCCCCCGAGCCGGCGAAGAATGAAAGCGATCACAGTGCGCGGCCCCGGACGGCCGGCCCGGACCCGGAAGAGTCCGGGCCGGCCGTCCTATGGCCTTCACCTGCCTTCTTCAGCGAAGCGGCGGAGGACCTACGGGGTCACGCCGAGGGTGGAGTAGTTGTACATGCCGAAGCCCTTGTGGAAGAACACGTTGGTCAGCGTGCTCGGCCGGAACAGCAGGGACTTGGCGTAGACGCTGGGCATGATCGCGGCCTCCTTGCGGAGCTTGTCGTCGATCATGTTGTAGAGCTTGGCGCGCTCGGCGGCGTCGGTCGTGGTGTAGGACTTCTCCCACGCCTGGTTGATCTCCGGGTCGTCGATCTGGGAGATGTTGACGTTGCCGCTCTCGGCGATGGCGTTCTTGTCGCTCAGCGCCCACAGGTAGCCGTAGCCGGTCGGCCAGTCAGACAGCCAGCCGAAGGTGCCGATGCCCACGTTGTTCTTCTTCATGAACGACGGGGAACCGATCTGGTCCGAGGTGTAGGTGCTGGCCGGGTAGCCCTTGAGGTTGAGCTTGATGTTCACGCGGGCGAGCGACTGCTGGAGGGCGACGGCGACCGCCTTCTCCTTGGGCCGGTCCTCGCGGTAGATCATCGTGGTCTCGAAGCCCTGGGGCTTGCCGCACGCGGCGAGGGCCTTCTTGGCCTCGTCGACGTTGCCCTTGTAGCCCTTCTCGGACTTGGTGTAGTAGTCGGTGCCCTTCTCGCGGCCCTCGACGTCCGGCGGCATGATGGAGGTCGCCAGCTCGCCGCCGACGTCACCGCCGAAGGCGCGCCACATCGCGTCGCGGTCGGCCGCCCAGACCATGGCCTTGCGGCACTCGACGTTCGGCACGACCTTCATGTCGATCGGGTTGTACCAGTGGAAGCCGCCGGGCGGGTTGTCGGCCTGGGCCTTCAGCTTGGGGTCGGTCAGGATCGACTTGCGCGCGTTGTCCTGCACGCCCGAGCCCGCCAGGTCCACGTGGATCTGGCCCTTGAGCAGCTGGTTGTCCAGCTCCTCGGCGTTCAGGCCGGCGACGGTCTCGATGCGGGCCGGCAGCTGCTTGCGGTTGCTGTCGGTGCTCTGGTCCCAGTGCGGGTTGGGGACCAGGGCGCCGCCCTTGCCGGGCTGGTAGTCCTTCTCCCACTTGTAGGGGCCGGACGAGATCGGGTGCAGGCCGTAGCGCTCGCCCTTGTCCTTGTCCTGCGGGACCGGGGCGGTCTGGCCGGAGAAGTTCACCAGCTCGTTGAACTCGGCGAACGGCTTGGCGAGCTTGAAGACGACGGTGTAGTCGTCGGGGGTCTCGACGGCCTTGAAGTTGTCGAGGTTCCTGTCCTTGTAGGGACCCTTGTAGCCCTTGGCGTCCAGGACGTTCGAGAAGTACGTCGGGCCGTGGCGGAGCACGCCGCGGTCGAAGGTGCGCGCGACCGCGTACTTGATGTCCTTGGCCTTGATCTCCGTGCCGTCCTCGTACTTCATGCCGCGGCGGAGCTTGTAGGTCCAGGTCTTCTTGTCCGCGCTCGGGACGCCCAGGCCCTCGGCCAGGTCCGGGGAGGGCTTGCGGCCCTCGTCGCCGGGCTTGGAGGCGTAGGTGAGCAGCATGCGCGAGTACAGGCGCACGTAGTTGGTCGACCAGGCGTAGTACATGTCGCCCGGGTCGGTCGACTCGATGTCGCTGCTGATCGCCATCCGCAGCGTGCCGCCCTTCTTGTCAGAAGGGTTGACGACCTTGCCGACCGCGGCCTCGAAGCCCGCGCCGTCGGCGGTCTTCTCGTCGCCGCCACCGCCGCAGGCCGTCAGGCCCAGGCCGAGCAGGACGACCCCGGCCGACGACGCGGCCAGGATTCTGGGACGACTTTTCATGAGTACCCTTTCGCTTCTCTAGCGGGGAGTTTCAGGCGCTCAGCGGTTGCTGCGCGGGTCCAGGGCGTCGCGCAGGCCGTCGCCGAACAGGTTGAAGGCCATGACCGTGACGAAGATCGCCATACCGGGGATGATCACGAAGTAGGGGGCGATCTGGTAGGTGCGGATCGCGTCGGTGAGCATCGACCCCCAGGCCGGGGTGGGCGGGCTGATGCCCACGCCGAGGAACGACAGGGCGGCCTCGAACAGGATGTTGGTCGGGATCAGCAGCGTCGAGTAGACCAGGATCGGCGCGACCAGGTTCGGCAGGATCTCGCGGAACAGGATGTAGGGGCTGCGGGCGCCCATGCTGCGGGCGGCGTCCACGAACTCGCGCTCGCGCAGCGAGATGGTCTGGCCGCGCACGATGCGGCCGATGTAGGGCCAGGAGAAGAACCCGATGATGAAGATCAGGATGGCGACGCGCAGGCCGTTGCCCTCCAGGCCCAGCCACTTGTCGGGCACCACGCCGACCACCGCGATGGAGAACATCAGCAGCGGGAAGGCCAGGAAGATGTCCATCAGGCGGGCGATGATCCAGTCGACCCAGCCGCCGAAGTAGCCGGCGATGACGCCGAGGGTGGTGCCGATGACCACCGCGACCAGGGTGGCGAGGAAGCCCACCAGCAGCGAGACGCGGGTGCCGTAGACGATGCGGCTGAACAGGTCGCGGCCGTTGCCGGGCTCCAGGCCCAGCAGGAAGTCGCCGCTCATGCCGCCCAGCGGCTGGGTCGGACCGCCCAGGGTCGGGTCGATCAGGTCCTGGTGGAAGTCGTTGGGCGGGTGGCCCAGCAGCTTGACCACCAGCGGCGCGAAGATCGCCATCAGGATGAGCAGGATCACCACGACCCCGCCGGCCAGGGCGACCTTGTCCCGCTTGAGGCGCAGCCAGGCGATCTGCCCCAGGGACCGGCCCTGGATCGCCTTGCCCTCGATCCCCTCGAGGACGGCGTCCGGTTGGGCCTGCGTCTCCGACCCGGACACCTCGATCGGTGCGGTCACGCTGCCTACCTCCTACTGTTCGACCACGGCTGTCCGGCCACGGCACCACCGGCGCACGCCCGGCGGTCGCGAAGATCGTCCGCTGCGCCCATGCCCGTTACGCCGCGTTTGCTGGAGGGAAACCTAATGCTTCGGGCACGACTGTCCATCCACGAACCCGGCTACGCCAGTAGCCGTATCTGACTTGTGATCTCGTCGTCATCTAGGGCACATGAGACCTGGGCAACAGAACGGACAAAGTGCTCAGACAGTACATAGACGAACATCACGCTGCGCAAGAGAAACCCGGTCTAGACCGGCAAGCTTTACCGGACTGAGTCCGTTCCGAGATCGATCGTCCGCAGGTCAGCCCCGGTGGACGCGAGAAACGGCGGGCCGGGACGCTCCGTGACCGCCGCGCGCGGCCCCTCGCGGGGCGCGCGCGGCGCACGGGACGTCCCGGCCCGCCGTGCGGCCGGACGGCGCCCGCCGGGCGCCGCCCGCCGGATCGTTACTTGATGCCGCGGTTGCGCAGGATCTCCTCGATCTCGGCCAGCTCGGGGTCGACGGGCGCGGCCTGCCGCCGCTCCACCGCCTTGCGGCCGCCCGCCTCGCCCTTGCCGGCCTTGTCCCCCTTGCCCGCCTTGGCGGCCCTGCGCCCGCCGCCCTCCCCCTCGGGCACCGCGGCGCGGCGCGCCAGCATCCCCCCGGAGGTCAGGTACAGCAGCACCGCGAGGCCCGCCACCGTCACGCCCGCCCACTTGACCGGGCTGAACGCGAGGTCCATGAAGAACTCGGTGGCCCCCGTCATCGTGGCCGCCAGCGGCACCAGCGACCACGACGCGCCGCGCAGGCCCGAGGCCGCGCCGCGCCTGCGGTACACGCCCCAGGAGATGACCAGCCCGAGGAGCGTGATCCCCAGGCTGACCGCGAAGATGGCTGCGTCGCTCATGCCGGCCCCTCAATCCATGCGATGATGCTCCCCCCATGGTCACACGGACCTGCGGGAGGACCCCTCATCCGGTGGGACGGTTTCCCCGGCCCGCCGGTTCCTCCTCAGGCGTGATCGCCCCCTAGGGGGCGACCCCGGAGGTACCGGGCCCCGCCTGCCCCGCAGGTACCGGCGGGCACTGCGGGGAGCGGCGGGTCAACCGCGGGCAACGATCCGGGGGCGTTCCGGTCCCGGCGGGTGAGCCGCGGGCCGCACCGGGGTACTGATCGTCTCCCCCGGGCCGCCTCCGGACCCGGCCGCCCGCACGGCGCCGTCCCGCGACCGCCCTCACTCCGCAGGCTGAGGGGTGAAGACGACCGGGACCGACGCCAGGCCGCGCAGCATCCCCCGCCGCCGCGGCAGCCGGTCCACCGGCTCGGCCAGCGCCAGGTCCGGGAACCGCCCGATCAGCGCCGACAGCGCCGCGGTGACCTCCAGCCGGGCCAGCGCCGCGCCCAGGCAGTAGTGCACCCCGTGCCCGAACCCGACCTGCGGGTTGGGCTCGCGCCGCACGTCCAGCACGTCGGGGCGGCCGAACCGCCCCGGATCGCGGTTGGCCGCCCCGATCGCCACCACCACCATCTCCCCGCGCGGGATCACCGTCTCCCCCAGCCGCACCTCATCGGTGGTGAAGCGGGCCACCCCGCGCGCCACCGGCCCGTCGTAGCGCAGCAGCTCCTCGACCGCGCCCGGCAGCAGCCCGGGGTCGGCGCGCAGCGCGGCCAGCTGCGCGGGGTCGCTCAGCAGCGCCACCACCGCGTTGGCCAGGAAGCACAGCGTGGTCTCGTGGCCCGACAGGAACAGCATCATCGCCAGGCCGACCAGCTCGTCGTCGGAGACCTGCTCGCCGCGGTGCGCGGTCACCAGCGCGCTCAGCAGGTCGTCGCCGGGCGCAGCGGCCTTGATCTTGATCTGCTCGCCGAAGAACGCGGCCATCTCGGCGCGCTTGGCGTCGGCGCGCTCCAGCGTCGCGCCGTCGGCGGGCGGCATCGCCAGCCCCACCGACCAGTCGCGGAACCGGTCCCGGGCGAACGGCACGCCCAGCAGCTCGCAGATCACCGCGATCGGCAGCGGCAGCGCCAGCTCCTCCACCAGGTCGGCGCGGCCGCGCCCGGCGAACCCGTCCAGCAGCTCGGCCACGATCTCGGTGACCCGGGGCCGCAGCTCCTCCACCCGGCGGGCGGTGAACGCCCTGGCCACGATGGCGCGCATCCGGGTGTGGTCGGGCGGATCGCTGGCCAGCAGGCTCTCCATCAGCACGTTGCGGCGGCGGGCCGGCGGCAGCCCCGCGGTGATCCGCGGCGCGGCCTCCAGGTCGGCGCTCAGCGCCGGCTCGTTCAGCGCCGCCACCACCTCGTCGTAGCCGGTGACCACCCACACCTCCACCTCCCCGCGCAGCCGGGCGCGGTGCACGGGGGCCGCCGCGCGCATCTCCTCCAGCAGCGGGTACGGGTCGGGCCACTGCGCGAAGTCGATGGGGATGTCGAACACCTTGGCACTGGTGGGACCGGTCATCACGGGCCTTCCTGGATCGGTCGGGCGGGGCGGACCTGCTCGCCGAGGGCGCCGCCCCGGCGCACCCGGAACCGCACGCGCGGTTCGGGCGGGGCCAGGTCGATGTGCAGGGTGCGCTCCTCGGTCCAGCCCTCCAGCCGGAACTCGCCGAGGCCGAGGTGGACGAGCGCGAACAGCGGCTCCCCGCCGGCCAGCAGCGTCAGGCGGCCGTCCACCAGGTCCACCCCGCCCGGCAGGTCCGGTCCGGGCGGGCCCTCGGACTCCTCCTCGGACCAGTCGGGGAACGCCGCCGGCAGCGCGAACCGGCAGCGGAACGAGGCCGCCTCGGCGGGCCCCAGCGGCACCGGCTCGCGCGCGAACAGCACCTCGCTCCAGCGCAGCGCCCCGGTGAACTCGGGCGGGAACAGCTCCAGCAGCGCCGGGGTGACCATCGTGTCGACCACCAGGTGGACGCGGGGCTCGGCGCCGTCGTTGCGCACGTGGTGGAGGCGGTCGAAGTCGCCGAACCACAGCCGCCCGGCGTCCCAGTGCCGCTCCTCGCCGCCGATCACCACGACCGCGCCCGGGTTGGTGATCACCGGGACGTGCAGGCGCAGCGCGCCCCACCGGTGGCCGCACTTGCCGTCGCGGTGCTCGTGGACCCGCGCGCCGGGGCCCAGCGCCATCAGCCGCACGCTGCGCAGCGGCGCGGGGATGCTGCGCAGCACCTCGGCGGTGTAGGGGGCGCGCTCCAGGTGGGGGGTGTCGGCGTGCGGCACCAGCCCGGCGCCGCCGGGGTCGGTGCGGTCGGGGTCGCCGCCGGGGCCGCGCAGCGACAGGATCCGCCAGTCGACCTCGGTGCGGGCGGCCAGGCCGTCCTGCCCGTAGGCGCGCTGGGCGCGCCAGGTCGCCGAGCGCAGGGCGCCCGCCTCGGCGGCCAGCCGCTCGGCGTCGTAGACGCGGTCCAGCGGGACGGCGGTGGGGAGCGCGGCCCTGTCGTCGGCCGTGACACCGGTCGCGGTACCGGTCGAAGTGCCGGTCATGAGGCGGCCTTGCCGACCACGACCGCGCCCGGGTCGTCCGGATCATGGCTCGCCTGCGCCAGCCCGTCGCCCTCCAGCGGGTGCAGGCCCGCGTCGGCCAGGTCCTTCAGCACCGGCTCGGGGCGGTGCATGTTGTGCCGCCGCTCCACCACCTCGGTGCCGATCAGCTCCCCCCGGTGGTAGGTGCGGTAGGTCATGCGCAGCTCCGACAGGTCCGGGCCGAGGGCCCGCGCGGCGGCGGCGAGGGTGTAGCGGCACTCCCCCAGCACCGCCTCGTCCACGACGCGTTCGGGCGCGTCCAGGGCGGGCTGCCGCATCACCATGTCCATCGCGCAGATCCCGCCCGGCTCCAGGTGCGCGGCGATGGAGGCGAACAGCTCCGGCCTGTCGGCGGGCGGGACGTGCTCCAGCACCCCCGCCAGGTACACGTAGCCGAAGGTGCGGCCCAGTGCGAAGGAGGGGGCCGAGCCCGGCAGCACCGTCACCCGGTCCCACAGGTCGGGCCGCCCGGCGAGCTTGGCGACCAGCACCGCGCGCATCGTGGCCGAGCGTTCGAGGCACACCACGCCCGCCGCGCGCTCGGCGACCGCCAGCGTGATCCGCCCGGTGCCGGGCCCGATCTCCAGCGCGGTCGCGCCGGGCGGGGCCAGGTCGGCGAAGAACGCCACCGACGGCAGGGCCCGGCCTCCGTCCTTGGCACGGAACAGGTCGTAGTAGCCGGGCGTGAAGGCATAAGGGTCGGTGGGCACGCTCTCTCCCTGCGTCGCGGCGTCTCCGGCGGGGCCGGCGCCCGCGGCCGCGGGGTGCGGCCGCGGGCACCGGTTCTCATGTGGTGCTTAGTGCCAGTACTTCATGGGAGCCACCCTCCTTCCGCTGTACGGGGACCGCGGCGCCCCGCCCCGTTCAGCCCGCCGCCACCTCGAAGCGGGCCGGGCTGCGCAGGGTCAGGGTGCGCCGGTAGGTGGGCGCGCTCAGGGCGCGCAGGGGGGCGGGGCCCTCCGCGAGGACGGTCAGCACCACCCGCGCCTGGACGGCGGCGAAGGCGGAGCCCAGGCAGGAGTGCGCGCCCCGGCCGAACCCCAGGTGCGGGTTCGGGTGCCGGTCGAGGTGCAGGGAGTGCGGGTCGGGGAAGCGGAGGGGGTCGCGGTTGGCGGCGCCCAGCAGCAGCGTGACGTCCTGCCCGGCGCGCACCCTCCGGCCGCCGATCTCGGCGTCGGCGACGCAGACGCGGGCCATCGCCTGCACCGGCGAGGTGAAGCGGACCAGCTCCTCCACCGCCCGCGCCGGCGGGGCCGCCGCGAACGCCGCCAGGCTGCCGGGGGCCTCCATCAGCGCGATCACCGACAGCGCCAGCAGCTTGCTCGCCGAGGTGTAGCCGGCGTGCAGCAGCACCCGCAGCGTGTTGGCGACGACGGAACGCTCCACCTCCCCCGCGGCGGCGGTGTCGGCCAGGGACCGCACGATGCCGCCGTCCGGCGGGTCGGCCAGCCACCCGTCGGTGAGCGCCGACAGCTCGGCCCGCGCGGCCATCGCGGGCGCGTGCCGTTCGGGCCACACCCCGGCGTCCATGCCGGCCGCGATGGTCTCGGCGACCGGGGCGAACCAGTCCGGGTCGGGCTCGGGCACGCCCAGGTAGGCCGCGATGGTGGCCAGCGCCAGCGGCTCGGCGAACTCGGTCACCAGGTCGAAGCCGTCGCGGGCGGACAGCCGCGCCAGGAGCCGCCGGGTGCGGTCGGCCACCATCGGCTCGACCTCGCCGCGGTCGCGGGCCCGCAGGGCCTCGATCAGCGGCCGCCTGACCGCGGTGTGCTCGGGCGGGTCCAGGGTCTGGACGCTGATCGCCTGCGGCGGCATGTCCGCCCCGGCGCGCCGCCAGTCGGCGCCGAACCGGGCGCCGTCCTTCAGCACCGCCGCGCAGTCGGCGTGCCGGGTCAGGACCCACGACTCCAGGCGGGGGCTCCACGAGACGGGGTCCCCGGCGCGCAGCCGGTCGTACTCGGGGTGCGGGTCGGGCGCGGCCGCGGGCGCGGCGAGCAGCGCGATGGAATCGATGACGTTTTCGGGCATGCACATCCCCGCCGATGTCGACGCTGACAGAAGGCGATTACCGACTCAGTGGAAAAGGGGCCGGATCAGGTTTTCCGAAAGTAGCCGAAGGCGAGTTTCCCGGTGCCGACGAGCACGGAGATGCGCTCGGGTTTGTCCGCGAAGAACTCGTCGCACGCCTTTTTGACGCCGGGGAAGCCGGCGAAGGCGCGGGGGCTGCGCACCTCGTCGCAGTAGTCGTCGACGATGACGATCGCGCCCGGCGACAGCCGCGGGTACAGCTCGGTCAGCGCGGTGCGGATCGACTCGTACAGGTCGCCGTCGACGTAGGCGAAGCACACCCGGTCGGGCAGCTCCCGGGGCAGGGTGTCGGCGAACCAGCCGGCGTGCACGTGCGGCGGCTCGGCGTCCCAGCGGGCGAAGGTCCTGGTCAGGTCCTCGACGCGGGTCCTGAGCTGGCCGGGGCTGGAGTAGTCGGTGTCGTTCGGGCCTGGCGGCGGCAGTCCCTCGAAGGAGTCGTAGACGTGCAGTTCGCGGCCGGGCGCGAAGTGGTCGGCGACCTTGCGCAGGAACACGCTGGTGCGGCCCTCGTGGCAGCCGACCTCCACGACCGCGCCGGGCACCCCGGCCGCCAGCACCCCCGAAAGGGCCCAATAGATATTGACGAGCTGATCGACTCCGCCCATTCCCGGGTTCTCCGAGGCCAGGGCGAGTATCACATCGTTGTCCACAGTGCTCCTTGGTGAGGAGAGTGGTTCTGCGTGATCACCTCTGGCACCGTAACCCGGACATGGGGCACTGTCCAGACGCCGCCGGAGTTTCTTTCCGGGAAAAGGCGCCGGGCGGGCGGGGAAATGGCGACCGGCCGCGTCCCGATGGGTGCGGCCGGTCAGTCAGGACTGGTCAGGGGGCGGTCAGCGGGCGGGGCGCTCCACCAGCGCCCGCAGGCGCGCCAGGTCCACCTCGCGCAGCGAGCCCACGACCGTGCGGCCGGGCGCGGGCGCGATCGGCAGGACGTTCGGCACCGCCACCGCCGCGCATCCGGCGGCCTCGGCCGCCGCCACGCCGTTGGGCGAGTCCTCCAGCACCACGCAGCGGGCCGGGTCGACGCCGAGGCGCGACGCCGCCGTCAGGTAGGGGTCGGGGGCGGGCTTGGTGCGCGCCACCTCGTCGCCCGCCACCGTCAGGTCGAAGTTCTCGCGCCCGATCGAGCCGAGCGCGGCCTCGATCAGCCGCCGGTGGCTGGAGGACACCAGCGCGGCCGGGACCGGCGAGGCGGCGACCTCCGCCAGCAGCTCGGCGGCGCCCGGCATGAGGTCCACGCCCGCCCCGACCAGCTCCACCATGCGGTCCATCAGGCGGCGGCCCACCTCGTCCGGGGACGCCGCCGCGCCGGTCAGCTCCAGCATGTAGGCGACCGCGAGGTCCAGCGAGCCGCCGACCAGCTTCTGCTGGTGCTCCTCGCTCCAGGTGCCGCCGAGCCACTCCATGACCTCGAACTCGACCCGCAGCCACAGCCGCTCGGAGTCGATCAGCAGGCCGTCCATGTCGAACAGCACCGCCTGCAGCGTCCCCGCCGCCTCGGCGCCGGCCTCCGTCGCGGTTCCGGTGACGGCCCCCGCGGCGGTCCCCCCGGTGCTCCGGTCCCGGACCAGTTGCTCGCTGTCGCGCACCCGCGCCCCCTCCTCGAAGATCGTGGCGGCTTCGAGGCTATGCCAGGCGGCGCGGTCCCCGCGCCGGGCGGGGTGGCGGGAAGGGCGGCCCGCGGCGCGACTGCGACGCGGGTCACCCTCGCGACGCGCATGGCCGGCCCCCGGGCGGAGCATGATCGGGGCATGGCCCGGGCGTGACCCGGGTGTGACCCGTGACGGATGGGACACGGGACCGATAGCGTGCCCCGGACACTACTCCTCGGTAAGGAGCGGCATGAGCGCGTACCGCACCATCCTCGTCGGCACCGACGGCTCGGACTCCTCGTTCCGCGCGGTCGACCGGGCCGCCCAGCTGGCCGCCGCGACCGGCGCCACGCTGGTGCTGGCGACCGCCTACAGCCCCATGCCCGAGCGCGAGCGGCTGAGCGCCGCCGACCGCCTGGGCGACCTCGCCTACAAGGTGCAGGGCTCCACCCCCGCCGACGACGCGCTGCGCGCGGCCCGCGAGCGCGCGGTGGCGGCCGGCGCCAAGGACATCGAGGAGGTCGCCGTCGAGGGCGACGCGGTGGACGTGATCTCCCGGATCGCCAAGGACCGCGCCGCCGAGCTGGTGGTCGTCGGCAACCGCGGCCTCAACAGCCTGGCGGGCCGCCTGCTCGGCTCGGTCCCGGCGAACCTGTCGCACCGCTCCCCCTGCGACGTGCTGATCGTCCACACCACCGACGGCAAGTGACCCAATCGTGATGTGCGTTGCCCCGCCGCCCGCCGGGGCGTAGGTCTGGGCGGCGGGACCGCGGGGTAGGTCTCCGCGGAGACGTAGGCTGACAGCCACCACCGATCATGAGCGGGGCCCCCGACCCCGGGAATGCGGAGCCCCCTCGGTGGCGCTGTACCCGTCGTCGGAAGGAGGCAGCGCGTGGTCGAACTCGAAAGCGTGCCGGAACTGGTGGACCCGGTGCTCGTGGCCGCCTTTGAGGGGTGGAACGACGCCGGGGAGGCGGCCAGCGGGGTGATCCAGCACCTGGCCGCGACGTGGGGGGCGGTACCGATCGCCGAGGTCGACCCCGACGACTACTACGACTTCCAGGTCACCCGCCCCCTGGTGGAGCTGGCCGACGGCGAGAGCCGCGGGATCACCTGGCCCACCACCCGCCTGTCGTGGGCGCGGCTGCCGTCGGGCCGGGACGTGGTGCTGGTGCACGGCATCGAGCCGAACATGCGCTGGCGCGCGTTCTGCCGCGAGCTGATCGGGATCATGCTGGAGCTGGAGGTCCGCAACGTCGTCCTGCTCGGCGCGCTGCTGGCCGACGCCCCCCACACCCGGCCGGTCCCGGTGACCGGCGCGTCCTCCGACGCGGGCCTGGTCACCACCCTGAACCTGGAGCCCACCCGCTACGAGGGCCCCACCGGCATCCTCGGCGTGCTGCAGGACGCCTGCACCAAGGCCGACCTCAGCACCGTGTCGCTGTGGGCGGCGGTGCCGCACTACGTGGCCCAGCCCCCCTCCCCCAAGGCGACGCTGGCGCTGCTGCGCCGCGTGGAGGACCTGCTCGACGTCACCGTGCCGCTCGGCGAGCTGCCCGAGGAGGCGCGCGCCTGGGAGAACGGCGTCAACGAGCTGGCCGAGGAGGACTCCGAGGTCGCCGAGTACGTCCGCACGCTGGAGGAGCAGAAGGACGCCACCGAGCTGCCCGAGGCCAGCGGCGACGCCATCGCCCGCGAGTTCGAGCGCTACCTGCGCCGCCGCGACGTCAACTGACCGTCCCCCGGGGCCGCCGCCCTCAGCGGCGGTCCCGCTCGGCGTCGGCGGTGCCCTTCACCGACGCGCACACCCACAGCGCCACCACCACGCCCGGCAGCATCACCGCCAGCAGCTCCAAGCTCATCGTCCCGCCGGTCCCTTCCGCTCCGTCCGGTGACCGCCGCTCGGTGATCACCGCGCCGGAACCTACCCCCTACACTGGGCGTCGAACCTGCGACCGGCCCGCCGGGCCGGCCCGGCGATGGCCCGCGCACGCCGCCAAGTGCGCCCGATCATGATCTGTACCGTTTCCTCTCCGGGCGGAGCCGCCCCCGGCCGGTGAGCGGCCGCGCCCGCGGCGCCGCCCGCCCCTCCGGCGCCCCCGCCATCCGCGTCCGCCCCCGCCGCGAGCTGCGCCGCGACCGGCGCCGCCGGGCCCACTCCTGCTGGGACCACCTGATCGCCGCGCCGCTGTGGCCGCTGCACGGCGCCAACCTCGGCACGCTGCTGCGCACCTGCGACGCGGTCGGCGCGTGCCTCGCCGTCCCGCGCCTGCCGTGGGTGCCCGAGGCCCTGGCGCGCGGCAACACCCTGCGGCGGCCCTCCTGCGTGCACTGGACCGGCGACCCCCTGGCCTGGCTCGCCCGCGAGCGCGAGCGGGGCGCGCACGTGCTCGGCGTGGAGCTCGCCGAGGAGGCGGTCCGGCTGGCCGACCTGCCCGCCGCCCGGCGCCGCACCGTGGCGGTGCTGGGGCACGAGCGCGACGGCATCCCGCCCGAGGCCCTGGACCTGCTGGACGTCGCCGTGGAGATCCCCATGGTGGGCGGCGGGGACAGCCTCAACGTCGCGGTCGCCGGCTCCCTGGTGCTGTACCGGCTGGCCGGGCTACTGTGACCGCCCCGGCAGTGGAAGGATCATCATGTCCGCCCCCCTCCCCGCCCCTCCCCCCGGCACGCCCGCCCCCGACCGGACGGTGCTGCGGCTGGTGGCGGCCGAGCCCGCGGTGCTGCTGGCCGCGGGCCGGGCGCTGCTGCTGCAGGTCGCCCACCCGAAGATCGCCCAGGGCGTGGCCGACCACAGCGACCTGCGCCACCGGCCGCTGGACCGGCTGTTCGGCACCCTGGACTTCCTCACCATCGTGGCGTTCGGCACGCCCGAGGAGGCCGCGGCCATGGGCGCGGCGATCCGCCGGATGCACGAGCGCATCACCGGGCCCGGCTACTCCGGCAACGACCCCGACCTCCAGGTGTGGGTGAACGCCACCCTCATCGACGCCGCGCTGTTCGTGTACGAGGAGGTCCTGCGGCGGCCCGGCGGCGACCTCGCGGCCGGGTACATCGACCAGGCCCGGTACGTGGCCGACGTCCTCGGCTGCCCGCCGGGCGCGCAGCCGGGCGAGGCGGAGGCGTTCCGCGCCTACGTGGACGGCATGATCGACTCGCTGGAGGTCACCGACACCGGCCGGGAGGTCGCGCGGGCCGTGCTGTGGTCGCGCAAGCTGCGGCTGCTGTGGCCCGCGCTGTGGCTGAACCGCTTCGTCACCGCGGGGCTGCTGCCGCCCCGCATCCGCGAGCAGTACGGGCTGCCCTGGGGGCCGCGCCGCGACCGGGTGCTGTGGCTGATGCTGCGGACGGGCGCGTTCGGGTACCGGCTGGTGCCGGGCCGCGTGCGGCGCGCGGGCGTGCCGCTGATGGTGTGGAGCTCGCGGCGGCGCGTCGCCCGGCGCGCCCGCAAGCACGCCGCCGCGCGGAGGGCCGCGGCGGCCTGACCGGCCGCCGCGGGCTCCGGGGCGTCACAGGATCAGCGGCGCCGCAGGATCAGGGCGCCGCCGCTCAGGCGCGCCGCCCGTTCAGAGGGCGACGCCGAGGAGGGCGTCCACCAGCGCCTGGACCTTCACCGGGGCCTCGTCGTCGCCGTCGCCGGCAAGCGCGCCGTCGGCCCAGCGGTCCACCGCCGCCAGCGCCGCCGGGGCGTTCAGGTCGTCGGCCAGGTGGCCGCGCACCTCGGCCGCGAGCGCAGAGGCGTCGGGGCCGGACGCGGCGGCGACGGCCGCGCGCCACCGCTCCAGACGGGCCTTCGCCCGGTCGAGCTCGGCGTCGGTCCACTCCCAGTCCGAGCGGTAGTGGTGGGCCAGCAGCGCCAGCCGGATCGCCATCGGGTCCACCCCGGCCTGCCGGAGCCTGGACACGAACACGAGGTTGCCGCGCGACTTGGACATCTTCTCGCCGTCCAGGCCGACCATGCCCGCGTGCACGTACGCCTTGGCGTGCGGGCGCTCGCCGGTGGCGAGCTGGGCGTGGGAGGCGCCCATCTCGTGGTGCGGGAAGGCCAGGTCCGAGCCGCCGCCCTCGACGTCGAAGGCCATGCCGAGGTGCTCGATGGAGATCGCGGCGCACTCCACGTGCCAGCCGGGGCGGCCCTCGCCGAACGGGGAGTCCCAGGCCGGCTCGCCGGGCCGCTTGGCCAGCCACAGCAGCGCGTCCAGCGGGTCGCGCTTGCCCTCGCGGTCGGGGTCGCCGCCGCGCTCGGCGAACAGCGGCGCCATCTGCGCGCGGGTGAGCCGGCTCACCTCGCCGAAGCCGGGGTCGGCGTCGACGGGGAAGTACACGTCGGCGCCCACGGTGTAGGCGGCGTCCTTGGCGCGCAGTTTCTCGATCATCTCCACGACCAGCGGGATCGCCTCGACCGCGCCGACGTACTGGTCGGGCGGCAGCACCCGCAGCGCGGTCATGTCCGCGCGGAACAGCTCGATCTCGCGGTCGGCCAGCTCGCGCCAGTCCACGCCGTCGCGCTCGGCGCGCTCCAGCAGCGGGTCGTCCACGTCGGTGGCGTTCTGCACGTAGTGCACCGGGTGCCCGAGGTCGCGCCACACCCGGTTGACCAGGTCGAAGGCCAGGTAGGTGTTGGCGTGGCCGAGGTGGGTGGCGTCGTAGGGGGTGATCCCGCACACGTACATCCGGGCGGTCGAGCCCGGCGCGGCGCCGGCCAGGGTGGGCCGCACCCCACCGGAGCCGGTGTCGTGCAGCGCCAGGGGCCCGGCGGCCTCCGGCAGTCCGGCGTCGGTCAGGCTGGGCACTTCGGGAGCGGTCCACGATCGCATACCGGAAAGCTTATCTCTGCCCTGTTCATGGCATTGAGCCGAGATCATCCCAGTCGGTCCCCGGGGCGGCCCGCGGGCCGCCCCGGGGCGCCGGTCACGACAGGCGGACGCGCGGGTCCAGGAAGGAGTAGCCCACGTCCACCAGCAGGTTGGCGACCACCACGAACAGCGTCACCATCAGCGTCACCCCGATGATCACGGGGGTGTCGCCCAGCGAGATCGACTGGAACACCAGCTGGCCCACGCCCTGCAGCCCGAACACCTTCTCGGTGACGATGGTGGAGCCGATCAGCGCGCCGAGGTCGATGCCGAACTGGGTGACCACCGGCGTCAGCGCCGAGCGCAGCGCGTGCCGGTACACCACCCGGCGCTCGCCGAGGCCCTTGGCGCGGGCGGTGCGGATGTAGTCCTCGCCCAGCACGTCCAGCATCGAGCCGCGCGTCAGCCGCGTGTAGGTCGCCACCATCAGGAACGACAGCGCGATCCACGGCAGGATCATGCGGCGCAGGAAGTGCTCCTGCAGCGGCGGCCCGGCCTCGAAGAACCGGAAGCCCGCCTCGCCCAGCTTGGTGGAGAACAGGTACAGCAGCACCAGCGCCATCACGAACGCCGGGGTGGACAGGCCGATCAGCACGATCACCGTGACCAGCCGGTCGCCGAGGCCGCGCGCGCGGGTGGCGCTGAACACGCCGGTGACCACGCCGCCGACGAACCAGATGACCCCCGCGCCGAACACCAGCCACAGCGTGGTCGGCAGCCGGTCGGCCACCAGCTGCGCCACCGAGGTGCCGTTGATGTAGGAGTCGCCGAGGTCGCCCTTCAGCAGCCGGCCCAGGAACTGCCCGTACTGCACCAGGACCGGCTGGTCCAGGCCGAGGTTGCGGCGGATCTGCTCCAGGGTGTCGGTGGTCGCCTTCGGCCCGCCGATGACCCGCTCCACCGAGACCGGCGAGATGTGCAGGAACACGAACACCAGCGTGGCGACCAGCCACAGCACCATGATCGAGTAGAGCAGCCGGCGGATGACGAAGCGCACCATGGCCCGATCACTTCTTTCCGATGACGCGGTCGCTGCGCGGGTCCAGGGCGTCCCGGATGCCGTCGCCGAGCAGGTTGAACGACAGGGTGGTGAGCAGCAGCAGCACCGCCGGCACCGCGAGCAGCCACCAGGCGGACTGGAACACGTCGCTGCCCTCGCCCAGCATCGAGCCCCAGCTCGGCATCGGCGGGCGCACCCCCACGCCGAGGAACGACAGCGTGGCCTCGAACACGATCGAGGTGGGGATCAGCAGCGAGGTCAGCACCGTCACCTGCGCCACCAGGTTGGGCAGCACGTCCACGAACATGATCCGGGCGCGGGAGGCGCCCAGCGACCGCGCCGCCTCCACGAACTCCTTCTCCTTCAGCGACATCACCTGGCCGCGGATGATGCGGCCGAACGCCGCGAACGAGAAGAACGCGATGACCAGCACCGTCATCGTCAGGCTCGCGGCCACCGAGGAGATCTGGAAGGTGGTGGCCAGCAGGATCGCCACCAGCAGGTAGGGCAGCGCCAGCGTGATGTCCATCAACCGCGCGATCAGGGTGTCCAGCCAGCCGCCCACGAACCCGGCGAGGGTCCCGGCCGCCACGCCCAGCAGCGAGGCCAGCACCGCCGCCGCGATGCCGACCAGCAGCGAGATGCGCGCGCCGTAGGAGGCGCGCACCAGCACGTCGCGGCCGAGCTGGTCGGCGCCGAGCCAGAACTCGGCGCTCGGCCCCACCGGCTGCCCGTTGGGGTCCAGCGCGGTCTTGGGGAAGGTCTGGTCGTAGGGGTGCCCGGTCCAGGACTCCCACAGCGGCGCCATCAGCGCGAACACCAGCATCAGCGCCAGGACCGCGAGCGAGGCGACCGCCAGCCTGTCGCGCCGGAACCGCGCCCACGACAGCTGCCAGGGGGTGCGGCCCTGCACCCGGACCACCGGTTCGGCGTCCGGCGGGATGATCTCCGGTTCGAGTTCGGAGTAGCTGCTCACTGTTCGACCTCCGGCAGGTCCGGCTCGATGGAGACCTGGCGGATCCCGGCCTTGCTGTGGGCCAGCGACTCGCCCGGCTCGACCGGGAAGTGGCAGGCGGTGCGGTGGTCGGGGGCGTCGCCCGGGCGCGCCACCAGCGGCGGGTCCTCCGCCACGCACCGCTCCTGCGCCTTGGGGCAGCGCGGGTGGAACCGGCAGCCGGCCGGCGGGTCGATGGGCGAGGGCACGTCGCCGGCCAGCACCACCCGCTCGGCGCGCTCGGCCAGGTCGGGGTCGGCGATCGAGGCCGCCGACAGCAGCGCCGCCGAGTAGGGGTGGCGGGGCCGCTGGTACAGCTCCTCGGCCGCGGCCTCCTCGCCGATCCTGCCCAGGTACATCACCGCGACCCGGTCGCTGACGTAGCGCACCACCGACAGGTCGTGCGCGATGAACAGGTAGGTCAGCCCGAACTCGTTCTGCAGGTCCTTCAGCAGGTTGATCACCTGCGCCTGGATCGACACGTCCAGCGCCGACACCGGCTCGTCGCACACGATGAGCTTGGGGCGCAGCGCGAGCGCGCGGGCCACCCCGATGCGCTGGCGCTGGCCGCCGGAGAACTCGGCGGGGAAGCGGTTGTAGTGCTCGGGGTTCAGCCCGACCAGCTCCATCAGCTCCTGCACCCGCCGCTTGCGGTCGGCGCCGCCGGCCAGGCCGTGGATCGCGAACGGGTCGCCGATGATCGACCCGACCCGGCGGCGCGGGTTCAGCGAGCCGTAGGGGTCCTGGAAGATCATCTGCACGTCGCGGCGGAACGCCTTCAGCCCCGCCGCCGACAGCCGGGTGATGTCGGTCCCCTCGAACAGGATGCGCCCGGCGGTGACCGGGTGCAGCCCGGTGATGCAGCGCGCCAGGGTGGACTTGCCCGACCCCGACTCCCCCACCACGCCCAGCGTCTCGCCGCGCCGGACGCTGAGGTCCACCCCGTCGACGGCGTGGACGCGGGCGACCTCCTTCTTGAAGACGATGCCCTGCCTGATGGGGAAGTGCTTGACCACGCCCTCCACCCGGACCAGGGGCTCCTCCGGCCCGGTCACCGGCCTCCCCCGTCCCCGCCGCGGGCTCCCCCGCCGGCTCCCCGGTCCGCCCCGTCGTGGGCGTGGCCGATGGGAGAGCGGCCCTCCGACACCGCCCGCAGCCGCAGGCGCTCGGTCTCCTCGTCCAGCCCGGCCGCCTCCACCGGCAGCCAGCACGCCGAGTCGTGCGCGACCCCGGGCGACAGCCGGTCGCGGCCCACCTCGCGCAGCGGCGGGTCGTCGGGGCGGCAGCGGTCCATGACGTAGGGGCAGCGGGGGTGGAACACGCAGCCGGACGGCAGGTTGATCAGGCTGGGGGGCTGGCCCGGGATGGCGCTCAGCCGGTCGCCGCCCGCGGCCGAGGGCACCGACTCCAGCAGGCCCTTGGTGTAGGGGTGGTGCGGGCGGTAGTACAGGTCGCGGCGGCCGGCGCGCTCGGCGGGCTTGCCGCCGTACATCACCAGCACCTCGTCGGCCATGTCGGCGATCACTCCGAGATCGTGGGTGATCATGATGAGGGCGGTGTCGAACTCGCGCTGCAGCCGCCGCATCAGGTCCAGGATCTGCGCCTGCACGGTGGCGTCCAGCGCGGTGGTGGGCTCGTCGGCGATGATCAGCTTGGGGTTGAGCGCCAGCGCCATCGCGATCATCGCGCGCTGGCGCATGCCGCCGGAGAACTGGTGGGGGTACTCCTGGGCGCGGCGGTCGGGCTGCGGGATGCCGACCAGGTCCAGCATCTCGACCGCGCGCTTGCGGGTCTGCTCGCGGGAGGCGCCCGGATCGTGCGCCTTGATCATCTCCTCGATCTGGCGGCCCACCTTGTACAGCGGGTGCAGGCTGGACAGCGGGTCCTGGAAGATCATCCCGACCTCGGCGCCGCGGATCCGCCGCATGTCCTTGTCGCTGACCGTCAGCAGGTCCCGCCCCTCGAACAGCGCCCGCCCGGAGACGGTCGCGCCGGGGGTGAGGCGCATCAGCGTCTGGGTGCTGACGCTCTTGCCCGAGCCGGACTCGCCGACGATGCCGAGGGTGCGGCCGCGTTCCACGCTGAACGAGACCCCGCGCACGGCGTGCACCACGCCGTCGGCGGTGTTGAAGGAGACCCGGAGGTCGGTCACCTCGAGAAGACTCATCGACGCCCCTTCGCGTCAGGGATGGCCGGCGGACCGCGGCGCGGCCGGGACCGCCGGGCGGCG
Source organism: Spirillospora sp. CA-253888 (assembly GCA_050936435.1). Taxonomy (GTDB): domain Bacteria; phylum Actinomycetota; class Actinomycetes; order Streptosporangiales; family Streptosporangiaceae; genus Spirillospora. The sequence continues at coordinate 7,370,038 of JBNJMT010000001.1, read as the reverse complement.
GTCCCGGCCGCGGCCGGTCACGACAGTTCGATCTGGTTGAAGTCGTAGGCCTGGTACTGCGGCAGGTACAGCGCGTTCTTCACCCGCGAGGAGTGGAAGATCGGGTACTTCTGGTTCATGAAGGGCACGATCGCCGCGTCCTGCATGATCAGCTTGTCGGCCTGCGCCCAGGAGCCGGCGGCCTCCTCGGTGGTCTTGGCCTGCAGCGCCTTGTCGATCAGCGCGTTGACCTGGGCGTTGTTGTAGCCGCCGTAGTTGGTGGAGTTCGGGCCGTAGTGGCGGCCGTCGAACAGCGGCACGATCGTGGAGCGGCCGTTGTTGCCGTACCAGTCGGGCTGCCAGCCGGGCGCGGCGATGTCCCACTTGCCGGCCTTGGCGTCGGCCGGGGTGACCAGCGTGGTGTTGTAGAAGGTGCCGGCGGTGTCGGAGGTCAGGTCGGCGGTGATGCCGCACGCCTTCAGGTTCGCCTGCAGCGACTGGGCGATCTTCGGGTGGTTGCTGCTGGTCCGGTAGGGGAACCTCAGCTTCAGCCCGTTGGGGTACCCGGCCGCGGCGAGCATCTGCTTGCACTTGTTCGGGTCGCCGGAGTTGCCCTGCGTCGGGTAGGGGTCGTACTGCTGGTAGCCGACGCTGCCGGGCGGGACCACCTGGTTGAGCACCTGCGACACGTCCGGGCCGCCGTAGATCTGCACCAGCGCGGTCTTGTCGACGGCGTACTCGATCGCCTGCCGCACCTCCTTCTTGCCCAGCGCCCCGTTGTTGTTGGGGCTGAGGGTGTTGAAGACGAGGTAGGGGTTGCTGCTGGAGCCGTCCTGGATCTTGAAGTTCGGGTTGGACTTCAGGCTCTGGATCTTGGCGGTCGGCACCGGCTGGTCCCAGGCGATGTCGGCCGCGCCCTGCTCGATCTGCTGCTGGACGACGTCGGGCGACTCCTGGCCCAGCGTGATCTGGATCTTGTCGGGGTTCTGCGCCCGGGTGGGGTCGCTGTCGGGCTTCCAGTTCGGGTTCTTGTCCAGCACGTACTCCTTGTTGGGCGAGTACGAGGTGATCTGGTAGGGCCCGTCGGAGATGGTGTTCTTGCGGAACTCGGGGCTGTCGGGGACGTACTTGTCGTACTCCGCCGGGGCCGCCGCCGAGAACTGCAGGGCCAGGATGTTGGTCATGTCGCTGGCCGGCCGGGTCAGCTTCAGCACCAGGGTCGCGTCGTCCTTGGCCTGCAGCCCCGACACCTGGTTCTCGTTCTGGTAGGCGGCCATCTTCTGGGCGCTCTTGGCGTCGACCTTCTCGAAGCCCTTGCAGAAGGCGGCCATGCCCTCGATGGTCTCGGTGTAGTACGCCTTGCCGCCCGACGGCTTGGCCGGGTTGCAGATGCGCTTGATGCCGCGCACGAAGTCGGCGGCGGTCACCGGCCGGGGCGGGCTCGTGTTCCACTGCACGCCGTCGCGCAGCTTGATGGTGTAGGTCCTGCCGTCCGCGCTGATGCCGCCGTTGTCGGTCGTCGGGATCTCGGCCGCCATGTCGGGCTGGACCTTGATGGCCTCGTCGAAGTCGTCGGCGCCCTTGTAGCCGAACAGCGTGCGGGCGAACTGCCGGGACAGCATGTTGCCCCAGGTGGTGTAGGTGCTGGAGCTGTCGAGGTGGTCCACGTCGGAGGCGCCCAGCACCTTCAGCGTGCCCCCGCCGCCGCCCCCTCCTCCTCCCCCGCCGTCGTCACCGCCGCCGCAGGCCGCCAGCCCGAGCACGACCGCGCCCAGCCCGGCGGTGACCGCCACCCCCCGCTTCCCTGCTGCCATCTGCACTCCCCCGTCTGCCTGATGACCGTTCTGCGGCCGTCCCGTGAGGGGGCTGCCCCGCAGCACCCCACGAAGATCGCATTAGGTAGTCAAATTAGCACTCAGAGTGAGAGGCGGGTGCGCGCGGACCCCGATCGGTGGCGTGGCGGGAGCGGACCGCCCGCCGGAGGCCGGGGCGGGCCGGGGGCGGGGCCGGGTCAGAGCAGGCTGGTCCAGGCGCCCGGGTCGCCGGGGGCGGCGGAGAAGTCGTAGCGGACCGCGTCGGGGGTGAGCGCGGCCAGGCTGACCGAGGTGGTGCCCCACACGCGGCCGTCGCCGATGTCGAGCATGGGCAGCAGCGCCCGGGGGTCGGTGCGCGGCAGGCCGTCGCCGTCCACCAGCGGCAGCCAGTCGCCCCACGCCTCGACGGCGCCGCCCCGGCCGGGCAGCGGCTCGGGTCGCCGGACGGCGGCGAGGCGGGGCCGGAAGTGGGCGAGGCGCGCCATCATGAACGCGTCCTCGGTCGCGTCCTCCCGGTGGCCCTCGCCCTCCAGGCCGTTGTTGACGACCACGTGCAGGCCGGGGCCGAGCGCGCGCTCGACGAGGTCGGCGCCGTCCCAGCTCCACAGCCGCACCCGGTCGGGCTCGGCGCACAGCAGGTGGAAGGGGTCGAAGCGGGGCAACTCCAGGTCGCCGAGCTTGCCCTCGGCGGCCATCAGCAGGGGCAGCCCGCCGCGCGACAGCCGGTGCTCATCGGGGGCGAGGGGGCCTGCGCCGTTGAGGACGGTGGCCGCGCGCGGCGCGCCCGGGTCCACCGCGAACCAGGTGCCCCCGGCGCGCAGGTCGCGCCCGGCGACCAGCGCGGGCCGGTCGGGCCAGTGGCGGCCGGGGGGCGCCCAGGAGCGGAGGACGAACTCGTCCCGGACGCCGACGAGCAGCACCGGGACCGGGGAGGCGGGGTCGACACTGACGATCGCCGTACACATGCCACATATTTGAGCATCCCCGGGCAAATCGCCCCACGGCGGGGTGGACCGGTCCCTACAGCGGCGGCCAGGGCACCGCGGGCCAGTCCTCGGGCGGGTAGGGGTGGATGCGGTGCTTCAGCATCAGCTCCACGCGGTGGCGGGTGGCCTCCACCTCCTGCTCGGTGAGCAGTCCCGACAGCGTGCGGCCCAGCCCGTCGCGCAGCGCCTCCGCCACCCGCTCCAGCGCCTGCACCGCCTCGCCGGTCAGCTTCTTGCCGCGCCACTGCCACAGCACCGTGCGCAGCTTGTACTCGGTGGAGAAGCACACCCCGTGGTCGCAGCCGTAGACGTGCCCGCCGCCGGGCGGCAGCAGGTGCCCGATCTTGCGGTCGGCATTGTTGATCACCGCGTCGAACACCGCCATCCGGCGGACCGCCTCGTCGTCGGAGCGCGACAGCGCGACCAGGTCGACGTCGGGGTCGGGCTCCACCCACAGCTGCACCATGCCCGGCCCGTAGGGGCCGTCGCGGTGCACCGTCGGCGGCACCACGTTCCAGCCCATCGCCTGCGAGACCGCGTAGGCGGCGACCTCGCGCTCGGCCAGCGTGCCGTCGGGGAAGTCCCACAGCGGGCGCTCGCCCGCCACCGGCTTGTAGACGCAGGCCGCGCGCACGCCCTCGTCCTCGATCGAGCAGTAGAGCGTGGCGTTGGACGCCTGCACCAGGCGGCCCTCCACCTCCAGGCGGCCGCGCAGCAGCAGCCGCTCGGCGGCCACCACGTCGCTCGGGGAGACCGGCGGCCCGAGCGGGCCGTCGCCGGCGGGGGTGCGATCCCGGGAGGACTGCGTCATGGCCCCATTCTCCCGGCGCCCGCGCCCTTGATCCACCACTCCCGGATCCACCGCTCCCGCGCGCCCCCCGTCCCCGTCATCTCAGCCCAGGTACCCGTTCTGGCGGGGGCACACGTGGCCCGCCTCGTCCAGCGGCAGCCCGCACAGCGGGCACGGCGGCCGCCCGGCCGACACCACCTTCAGCGCGCGCTCGGCGAACGCCCGCGCCTGGCCCGCGGTGATCCGCACCCGCAGCACCGCGATCGCCGGGTCGTCGGCGCCGATCTCGGCCTCCGGCTCGCCCTCGGTGACCTCCTGCGCCTCGATGACCACCCGCTGCTCGTCGGGGTCCCAGGCCAGCGCCATGGTGCCGACCGTGAACTCCTCCTCGACCGGCTGGTCCAGCGGCGCGTCGTCGTGCAGCTCGGCCGGGGCGACCGCCGGCACCGCCGCGTCGCCGCCGCTGCGGCGCAGCACCTCGTCCAGCAGTTCCTCCAGCCGCTCGGCCAGCAGCGTCACCTGGAACTTCTCCAGCGCGACGCTGGTCACGCGCGCGCCCGAGCGCGCCTGGAGGTAGAAGGTGCGCTCCCCGGGCCGACCGACGGTGCCCGCGACGAACCTGTCGGGCAGTTCATAGGAGATGACCGGCATGACCACGACCCTACGCGCCGCCGCCCACGGCCGCGTCACCCTGTCCCCCGGCGGGGCGCGTGTCGGGCGCGGGCAGCAGGCCGTCGACGTCGCCGCCGGTGTCGTTGAGGCGCACCAGGAACGGCCGCAGCTCGGTGTAGCGGATGACCGTGAGCGACGCCGGCCCGGCCTCGATGCGCTGGAACTGGTCCAGGTGCAGGCCGAGCGCGTCGGCGACGATCGCCTTGATGATGTCGCCGTGGCTGCACACCAGGTAGGCCGCGCCGGGCCCGTGCTCGGCGGCGACGCGGGCGTTCCAGTCGCGGACGGCGGCGACGGCGCGGTGCTGGGCGGCCGCCAGCGACTCCCCGTCCGGACCGGGGAAGCGCGCCGCGCTGGGGTGGGCCTGCACGACCCGCCACAGCGGCTCCTCGGCCAGCTCCTTCAGCGGGCGGCCGGTCCAGTCGCCGTAGCGGACCTCGCCGAACCGCTCGTCCACCTCGACCTTCACCTCGGACCCGCCGGCCTCCCCTTCTCCGGGCCCGCGCCGCGCGGCGGCGATGGCCTCGGCGGTCTGCAGGCAGCGGTCCAGCGGGCTGGACACCACCGCGGCCAGCGGCAGCCCCGCCAGCCGCGCGGCGACGGCGGCGGCCTGGGCGCGGCCCCGCTCGTCCAGCGGCAGCGCCGGGGTCCACCCGGCCAGCACGGGGCCGGTCAGCTCGGTGAGGCCGTGCCGCACCAGCAGAAGCGTCGTCACGGCACGCACTCTACGAGATGTCCGGCTTGCCCGGGCGCCGGCGCCCGGGTCGCGGTGCCGGTGCCCGGTCGTCCATCATTCTCCCCTAAGCTCCCCCGGCACCCCCTGATCTCCCCGGCATGCGTGAGGACGGGCCACCGTGATCGTTGACCAGGCCATCTACTCCCGAGGGGCGCGCCGCCCCATCGACGGCGACATCAGCGACGCCTTCGACGCCGCGCGCGCCCGGGCCGCCGAGGAGGGCGGCCGCTGCTTCGTGTGGATCGGGCTGCACGAGCCGAGCCAGGCGGAGTTCGAGCTGGTGCAGGAGGAGCTCGGGCTGCACCCGCTGGCGGCCGAGGACGCGGTCAAGGCGCACCAGCGGCCCAAGCTGGAGCGCTACGGCGACACGCTGTTCATGGTGCTGAAGACGCTCACCTACGCCGACGCGACCTCCGACATCGAGGTCGGCGAGATCATGCTGTTCCTCGGCCCGGACTTCGTGGTGACGGTGCGGCACGGGTCCGGCAACCCGCTGGGGCCGGTGCGCGGGCGGCTGGAGGGCAACGCCGAGCTGATGGAGTACGGGCCGGCGGCGGTGCTGTACGCGGTGTGCGACGAGGTGGTGGACACCTACAGCGACATCACCCACGAGGTCGAGGTGGACATCATCGAGCTGGAGCGGGCGGTGTTCCGGTCCGGCACCCCGGACGTCACCGAGGAGATCTACTCGCTCAAGCGCGAGGTGCTGGAGTTCCGCACCGCCGAGGACCCGCTGGTGCCGGTCCTGCAGGAGATCGTGCGGGGCCGGGTGCCCGAGTTCGAGCCCGCCCGCGAGTACTTCCGCGACGTGCTGGACCACCTGCTGCGGGTCGACGGGCAGGTGGACGCGCACAACGAGCTGCTGAACAGCGTGCTGACCGCGCACCTGGCGCTGATGGGCAAGCAGCAGAACGAGGACATGCGCAAGATCTCCGCGTGGGCGGCGGTGATCGCGGTGCCGACCATGGTGGCGGGGTTCTACGGCATGAACTTCGACCACATGCCCGAGCTGAAGTGGCTGTACGGCTATCCGGCGATGATGACGGTGATGGTGGTGGTGTGCGTGGTGGTCTACCTGCGGCTGCGCAAGAGCGGGTGGCTCTGATGGCGCCCCGCCCCAGGCCGCACAAGATCTGGCCGATCACCGTCATCACGGTGCTGCTGCTGTGGATCGCGCTGATCACGGTGCTGATCCACAACGGCCCGCACTGAGCCCGCACTGAGCCCGCGCCGGCAGGTCAGTCCTCGCCGCGGCCCGGCGCCGGAGCGGGCGCCAGCAGCGCCGCCCACAGGTGCGAGGTCGCGCCGCCCGCCTCCAGGCGGGCCCGCATCGCCTCCACCGTGCGCGCGGTCGGCACCGCCAGCCACACCAGCAGCGGGTAGCCGAGCACGAACCCGACCGCGAACACCAGCTCGCTGCGCCCGACCATGGCGAGCGGCAGGCCGAGCAGGATGACGCCCTCGGCGAGCGCGAAGCGCAGCAGCAGCGCCTGCCGGAAGGCCATCAGCGCCGTCCAGGCGGCCTGCCGGGGCTCCAGGCCGGGCGGCATCGCGCGCGGCGCGCGCGGCGCGGCCAGCGCCGCCACCAGCGCCGCGGCCACCAGCGGCAGGTAGATCCACCAGGGCGCGTCGCCCAGCCGCCCGCGCCCGTCCTGCACGATCAGCGGCGCGATCGCCGCGATCAGCACCGGCGCGGCCAGCAGCACCAGCAGGGTGCCCCGCATCCGGCCCAGCACGGTGCCGGTGCGCAGCGAGGCCGCGTAGCCGGGATCGTCGCCGCGACCGGCCCCCAGGACCGGCGCGAAGTCCGGTTCGCCGTCGTCCTGGGGGGACTTGGGCGAGTACATCGGGAACTGGGGTGGCGCCATGACCGCGCACTCTAGCCCGCGCACCGCTCATCGCGACACATTCCGGCCGCACGGGCGGTAAGCGGGGCACCCGGGGCGGGGCGGGCGGCCGGGTGCGGGTACGGGGCGAGCGGGGGCGGGCCCGGGGCGGACCAGGGGCGGACCGGGGACGGACCGGGGGTGGAGCGGTCCCGGGGGCCGCTAGATTGACCGGCATGGAAGAGCGTCACGTCGGGCGGAGCGGCCTGCTGGTGTCGCGGCTGGGGCTCGGCACCATGACCTGGGGCCAGGACACCGAGCCCGACGAGGCGGCCGCGCAGCTCACCGCGTTCGTGGAGGCGGGCGGCACCCTGGTGGACACCGCCGACGTCTACAACGACGGCGACAGCGAGCGGATCCTCGGGCACCTGGCGCGCGAGCTGGTGGACCGGGACGACCTCGTGGTCACCACCAAGTCCGCGATCCGCCCCGACGGCCGCTACGACGCCTCCCGGCGGCACCTGCTGGCGGCGCTGGACGCCTCCCTGGAGCGGCTGGGCCTGGAGTACGTGGACCTGTGGCAGCTGCACGTCTACGACGCCGCGACGCCGCTGGAGGAGACCCTGGCCGCGCTGGACGAGGCGATCGCCTCCGGCCGCACCCGCTACGTCGGGGTGTCCAACTACGCGGGCTGGCAGGTGGCCAAGGCCGCCGCCTGGCAGCGGGCCTGGCCGGGCCGCGCGCCGGTGGTGGCGGTGCAGCAGGAGTACTCGCTGCTGAGCCGCGACATCGAGCGCGAGGTGGTGCCGGCGGCGCTGGACGCGGGCGCGGGCCTGCTGCCGTGGTCGCCGCTCGGCCGCGGGGTGCTGACCGGCAAGTACCGCACCGGCATCCCGGCCGGGTCGCGGGCGGCCGCGCCGCACTTCTCCGACTTCGTGCAGCCCTACCTGGACGACGAGTGCGGCCGGATCGTGGAGTCGGTGGTGACCGCCGCCGAGGGGCTCGGGGTGACCCCGCTCAGCGTCGCGCTGAGCTGGGTGCGCGACCGGCCCGGCGTGGCGGCGCCGATCGTGGGCGCGCGCACCGCCGCGCAGCTCGCCCAGGCGCTGGCCAGCGAGGCGCTGACGCTGCCGCACGAGATCCGGTCGGCGCTGGACGACGTCTCCGACATGGCGGCCGCCCATCCGTGACCGGCCGCGCCGGCCGTGGCACCCTCGGGGGCGCGCCGTCCCCGCGCCCGGCCGCACCCTGTGCCCGATCCTCCGACCGACCTCTACGGGAAGCCCGTGACCGACACCGCTGACTCGCCCACCGCCGGCCCGAACGCCGCCGCCACGACCGACCTGGCCGCGCTGTTCGCCGAGACCGGCGTGCCCGCCTCCCTCACCGCCCGCACCGCCGCGCGGCTCGGCGCCGACGCCGCCGCGCGGCTGCGCGCCGACCCGTGGCTGCTGCTGCGGGTGCCGGGCCTGCGGCCCGAGCAGGCCGACCACTTCGCCCGGCGGCTGCTGGGCGAGGCGGCGCGGCCCGACGACCCGCGCCGCGGCCTCGCGCTGGCGGTGCACCTGCTGACCGGCGCGGCCCGCCGCGGCCACACCGTGACGCCGCTGGCGGAGGTGCTGAAGGCGCTGGAGAAGGCGGGCGCCGCCGACCCCCGGCGCGCGGTCGAGGACGCCCTGAACGAGGGCGAGGTGCTCGCGCTCACCGAGGAGCCGGAGTTCGACGAGGACGCCTTCGACGACGAGGACGCCGAGCTCCCCGAGCCCGAGGAGACGCTCGGCCTGGCCCGCTGGGCGGTCGCCGAGGAGGCCGCGGGCGAGGGCTTCCAGCGGCTGACGGTGACGGCCGCACCGCTGCTGGAGGACGCCGACATCAAGGAGTTGCGCGCCGGGCTCGCCGAGGACCGCTCGCTGGCGCTCACCGCCGCGCTGCGCACCGGCGTGACGGTGTGGCGGGGCGCGCCCGCCGACCTGGAGGAGACCGCGCTGGCGCTGGCGGCGGCCGCCGCCGGGCGGGAGCTGCGCGTGGCGGTCGCCGCGCCGACGGCCCGCGCCGCCGCCGACCTGGCCGCGCTGGCGTCCGCCGGGGGCCACGAGGTCCCGGACGGCGCCGTCACGAGCCTGCACCGGCTGCTGGAGCCGCAGCAGGACGCGGTCGCCGCGCCGGGCGCGGTGGTGTTCGGGCGCGGCGAGCAGCGGCCGTTCGAGCTGGACCTGGTGATCGTGCCGGACGCCGCCGGGCTGGACGTGGAGCTGGCCGCGGTGCTGGTGGAGGCGTGCCCGGACGGCGCGCACCTGGTGCTGGGCGGCGAGCCGGGCGCGCTGCCCCCGGCCGGGCCGGGCCGGGTCCTGGACGACCTGGAGTCCTCCGAGACCGTCCCGGTGGTGGAGCTGGAGCCCGCCGGTCCGGGCGGTCCGCTGGAGACGCTGCTGGCGGCGGTGCGCGGCGGCGAGCTGGTCGCCGTTGAGGCGCCCGGCCGCGAGGTGGTCGTGGTGCCCGCCGCGTCCCCCGGGGAGGCGGTGCACCGCGCGGTGCAGCTGGTCACCGACTCCATCCCGCGCGCGCTGGGCATCGCGGCGCCGGAGGTGACGGTGGTCGCGGCCGCCGCCGGGGGCGAGGCGGGCGCGGGCGCGCTCAACGCCGCGCTGAAGGAGCGCCTGAACCCCGGCCCCGGCGCCTTCGGCGGGTTCGACCCCGGCGACCGGGTCGTGGTGGCCGCGCCGCTCCCCCAGGCGGCGGTGGGCGAGCCCGGCACGGTCACCGGCGCGGACGCGGCGGGCCTCGCGGTGGAGTTCGCCGACGGGACGGCGACGGTCGCGCCCGCCGACGCGGCGCGGCTGCGGCACGGCTGGGCAGTGCCGGTGGCGCTGGGCCGGGGCACCCGCCGGCCCGCCGTCGTCGCGGTGCTCGCGGCCGAGGGCGAGGCGGGCGCGGTGCTGTCGCGGCCGCTGGCGGCCACCGCGTTCGGCATGGCGCGGCGGCACCTGTCGGTGGTGCAGGCGGCCGGCCCGGCGCTGGCGCGGGCGGTGCGGGAGGGCGCCGCGCCCGAGCGGCGCACCAGGCTGGCGCGGCTGGTGGTGCAGTAGCGGCCGGTGGGTGCAGTAGCCGCCCGGCGTGCCGGGAGGGCGGATTGTTTTTGCCGGGTGGCGAGAAAAACCCGTGTCGCTGTTTACGCTCGCGTTCGATTGGGGCACGATCTGATCGATTGCCGTCACCGGGGCGTGACCCCTTCGTCCGAAGCTCGTTGGACGTAATGTCAACAACGCGGTGGCGGACGAGGGTCGCAGACCGCGTCAAGGCTCACCAACGGCTAAGGAGTGCAATGCCCCAGCAGCGACGCTTCAGGCGGCTCGGATCGGCGTCGACGGCGGTGTCGGCCGGCGCCCTGGTGCTGGTGTTCCTGGGGGCGCCGGCGGCCTACGCGCAGTCCGCCGCCGCGCCGCAGAAGTGCAAGAAGGGCGTGGACCCGGCCACCACGATCGACAACTGGAAGTGCCAGCTCGGCAACTGGCGCGACAGCCTCACGCCCAAGCCGACGCCCACTCCCAAGCCGACCAAGCCCACCCCCAAGCCGTCCAAGAAGCCCCCGCTGGACAAGGGGTCGGGCGGCAAGGAGCGCAAGTCCGGCGGCGGCAAGAAGGGCGGCGGCGCGCCGTCGGTGTCGGCGCCCACCGGCAGCCTGCCGTCGGGCGGCGGGGCCACCACCATGAACCGGCCCGAGGGCCTGCAGCCCTACGCCCCCAACGGCGGCCAGAACGGCGCCAACCTGCCCGGCCTGCTGCCCACCCCGCAGGTCGCCGCCGACCCGAGCGCCTACCAGGCCCCGGCCGGCACGGCCCCGCAGACCCGGCTGATCTCGCCGGTGGCCGCCACCGAGCACGACCAGAACCAGATCCTGTGGGTCGCCGCCGCCTCCGGCGCGGCGGGCGCCGTGCTCGCGCTGAACCTCAGCGTGCTCGGCCGCCGGATGCGCCGCGTCCGGTCCTGAACGGAGCGCGGGAAGCGGGACGGGCCCCGTCCCCCGGCGGCGAACCGGGGGACGGGGCCCGTCCCGTCTCCGCGCGCGGCTACTCGGGCGCGCCGATGGCGTGCAGGCCGCCGTCCACGTGCACGATCTCCCCGCTGGTGGCCGGGAACCAGTCCGACAGCAGCGCCACGCAGGCCCGCGCGGTCGGGTCGCTGTCCTTGATGTCCCAGCCGAGCGGGGCCGCCTTCGGCCACATCTCGGTCATCCCCTCGAAGCCGGGGATGCTCTTGGCCGCCATGGTCGCCAGCGGCCCGGCCGCCACCAGGTTGACCCGGACGCCCCGCGGCCCCAGGTACTTGGCCAGGTAGCGGGCGCACGACTCCAGGCCGGCCTTGGCCACGCCCATCCAGTCGTAGACCGGCCACGCCTTGGTGGCGTCGAAGTCCAGGCCGACCACCGCCCCGCCGTCCTGCATCAGCGGCAGGCACGCCATCGTCAGCGCCTTCAGCGAGAAGGTGGAGGCGTGCACGGCGGTGGCCACGTCCTCCCACGGCGTGTCGAGGAAGTTGCCGCCGAGCGCCGTCTGCGGCGCGAAGCCGATCGCGTGCACCACGCCGTCGAGCCGGTCGAAGCCCACCTCGCGCAGGTTGCCCGCCAGGGCGTCCAGGTGCTCGGTGTTCATCACGTCCAGCTCGATCACCGGTGGCGGATCGTCCGGCCCGCTCGGCAGCCGCTTGGCGGTGCGCTGGGTGAGCGTCGGGCGCGGGTAGGCGGTCAGCACCACCTCGGCGCCCTGCTCCTGCGCCACGCGCGCCACGTGGAAGCCGATGGAGGCGTCGGTGAGGACGCCGGTGACCAGGATCCGCTTGCCTTCGAGGATTCCCATGAGTTCGCTCAGTGCCCCATTCCCAGGCCGCCGTCCACCGGGACCACGGCCCCGGTGATGTAGGCGGCGTCGTCGCTCGCCAGGAAGCGCACGGTCTTGGCGACCTCTTCCGGCCGCGCCACCCGGCCCAGCGGGATCACGCCCTTGATGGCGTTCTGCTGGTCCTCCGACAGCGCGGCGGTCATGTCGGTGTCCACGAACCCCGGCGCGACGACGTTGACGGTGATGTTGCGCGACCCCAGCTCGCGGGCCAGCGACCGCGCGAAGCCCACCATGCCGGCCTTGGAGGCGGCGTAGTTGGCCTGCCCGGCCGACCCCGACAGCCCGACCACCGACGACACCAGCACGATGCGGCCGGTGCGCTTGCGCATCATGCCCTTCACGCCGCGCTTGGCGACGCGGAACGCGCCGGTCAGGTTGGTGTCCAGCACCGAGGTGAAGGTGTCCTCGCTCATGATCGCCAGCAGCGTGTCCTTGGTGATGCCGGCGTTGGCCACCAGCACCTCCACCGGGCCGTGCTCGGCCTCGACCTTGGCGAACGCGGCGTCCACGTCCTCGGCGCTGGTCACGTCGCACCGGACCCCGAACAGCCCCTCGGGCGGCTCGCCGGACCGGTAGGTCACCGCGACCCTGTCGCCGGCGGCGGCCAGCTCGCGGGCGATGGCCAGGCCGATGCCCCGGTTACCGCCGGTCACGAGGACAGAACGACTCATCCCACGCCCCTCTTGTCTTGTTGCCTAGTCTGCCGAGCCGCAGGTGCCTGTCGGCCGGGTCACAACAGCGTCCGAGCGTAGCGGCCGGACCCGCCGCCGGTGGATGTGCCGTCCCGACAAGATCCCCGCACCCGGCTTTGTTCGGGCCCCGCGGTCCCGCGGCGCGATCACGCGACGGGGTAGGTTGCGAAAGGTGCATGACATCGATCCCGCCTTCACCGCGCTGCCCCTGCGCGCGCTGGCCGACGCGGCGCTGAGCCGGGCCCGGGAGCTCGGCGCGCAGCACGCCGACTTCCGCCTGGAGCGCATCCGCAGCCAGACCCTGCGCCTGCACGACGCCGCCCTGGAGACCGCCCTGGACGCCGACGACGTGGGCCTGTCGGTCCGGGTCGTCAAGAACGGCACCTGGGGGTTCGCCGCCGGCATCGACCTGACCCCCGAGGGCGCCGCCGCCGTCGCCGCCCGCGCCGTCGAGGTCGCCGCCGTCGCCTCGGCCGTCAACCGCGAGCCCATCGAGCTGGCCCCCGAGCCGGTGTACGGCGACGTCACCTGGGTGTCGGCCTACGAGACCGACCCGTTCGCCGTGCCGACCGCCGACAAGGTCGCGCTGCTGGGCGACTGGAGCCGCCGCCTGCTGGCCGACCCGCGCGTCCAGCACGTGGACGCCACCCTGCTCCAGGTCCGGGAGAACAAGTTCTTCGCCGACCTGTCGGGCAACGTCACCACCCAGCAGCGCGTGCGGCTGCACCCGGCGGTCAACGCCGTGGGCGTCACCGACGGCGCGTTCGACACCATGCGCACGCTGGCCCCGCCCGTCGGGCGCGGCTGGGAGTGGCTGGCCGGCGACCACTGGGACTGGGACGGCGAGCTGGAGGAGATGCCCGAGCTGCTGGCCGAGAAGCTGGCCGCGCCGTCGGTGGAGGCCGGGGCCTACGACGTGGTGATCGACCCGTCCAACCTGTGGCTGACCATCCACGAGTCGATCGGGCACGCCACCGAGCTGGACCGCGCGCTCGGCTACGAGGCCGCCTACGCCGGCACCTCCTTCGCCACCCCGGACAAGCTCGGCGAGCTGCGGTACGGCTCCCCGGCCATGAACGTCACCGGGGACCGCACCGTCGAGCACGGGCTGGCCACCATCGGCTACGACGACGAGGGCGTGGAGACGCGCTCGTTCGACATCGTGACCGGCGGCCGCTTCACCGGCTACCAGACCGACCGCCGCATCGCCCGCCTGACCGGCGCCGAGCGCTCCAACGGCTGCTCGTTCGCCGACTCGGCCGCCAGCATGCCGCTGCAGCGCATGGCCAACGTGTCGCTGATGCCCGCGCCCGACGGCCCCTCCACCGACGACCTGATCGCGGGCGTGGACCGCGGGATCTACATCGTCGGCGACAAGAGCTGGTCGATCGACATGCAGCGCTACAACTTCCAGTTCACCGGGCAGCGCTTCTACCGGATCGAGAACGGCCGCCTGGCCGGGCAGCTCCGCGACGTCGCCTACCAGGCCACCACCACCGACTTCTGGAACTCCATGGAGGCGGTCGGCGGCCCGCAGACCTACGTGCTGGGCGGCGCGTTCAACTGCGGCAAGGGCCAGCCCGGCCAGGTCGCCCCGGTCAGCCACGGCTGCCCGGCGGCGCTGTTCCGCGGCGTCAACATCCTCAACGCGCTGAAGGAGGGCGGCCAGTGACCAGCATCAGCCCGCAGGAGGCCGTCGAACGCGCCCTGGCGCTGTCGCGCGCCGACGACTGCGTGGTCATCGCCGACGAGTCCGGCACCGCCAACCTGCGCTGGGCCGGCAACACCCTGACCACCAACGGCGTCACCCGGTCCAACCGGCTCACCGTCATCGCGCTGCGCGGGTCGTCCGGCGGCGTGCGCTCGGGGGTGGTGTCGCGGGCCGCGGTGACCGCCGACGACATCGAGGACCTGGTGCGCTCCGCCGAGGCTGTCGCCGACCAGAACGAGCCCGCCGAGGACGCCGCGCCGCTGATCACCGCCGACCCCGCGCCGCGGGCCGGCGGCGCCTGGGAGGACGCGCCCGCCGAGACCGGCATCGGCGTCTACGCCGACTTCGCGCCCGCGCTCGGCGAGGCGTTCGGCCGCGCCGAGGCCGAGGGCCACCTCCTGTACGGCTTCGCCAACCACGTGCTGACCTCCACCTTCCTCGGCACCTCGGCCGGGCTGCGGCTGCGCCACGACCAGCCCACCGGGCTGCTGGAGCTGAACGCCAAGGGCGCCGGCGGCTCGGCGTGGGCCGGGGTCGGCACCCGCGACTTCACCGACGTGGACGTCACCCGCCTCACCGGCGACCTCGCCCGCCGCCTCGCCTGGGGCGAGCGCCGGGTCGACCTGCCGGCCGGGCGCTACGAGACGGTCCTGCCGCCCAGCGCGGTCGCCGACCTGATGATCTACCTGTACTGGTCGGCCGGGGCGCAGGACGCCCACGACGGGCGCACGGTGTTCAGCGCGCCGGGCGGCGGCACCCGCGTCGGCGACAAGCTCGCGAACCTGCCGGTCACGCTGTCCAGCGACCCGGACGCGGCGGGGCTGGAGTGCGCCCCGTTCGTGATCGCGCACTCCTCCGGCCGCGAGTCGTCGGTGTTCGACAACGGGCTGCCGCTGGCCGCCACCGACTGGATCACCGACGGCACCCTGACCGCCCTCACCCAGACCCGGCGGTCGGCCGCGCGCACCGGGCTGCCGCTGACCCCGCCGGTGGACAACCTGGTCATGACCGGGCCGCAGGGCGGCGCGTCGCTGGAGGACATGGTCGCCCGCACCGAGCGCGGGCTGCTGCTGACCTGCCTGTGGTACATCCGCGAGGTGGACCCGCAGCGGCTGCTGCTGACCGGCCTCACCCGCGACGGGGTGTACCTGGTGGAGGGCGGCGAGGTGGTGGGCGCGGTGAACAACTTCCGGTTCAACGAGAGCCCGGTGGACCTGCTGTCGCGGCTGTCGGAGGTCGGCTCGACCGCGCCGACGCTGCCGCGCGAGTGGTCGGACTACTTCACGCGCACGGCGATGCCCGCGCTGCGGGTCCCCGACTTCAACATGTCGACGGTCTCGCAGGCGTCCTGAGCGGCGCGCAGGGCCCTGGAGAGGCCGGGCGGCCCCTTCCAGGGCCCTGCGGGGCCTTTCGCCCCGTACGGCGCGGTCTGGGCGGCGCTCAGGCGTCTTCCAGCCGGAAGCCGACCTTCATGGTGACCTGGAAGTGCGCCACCTCGCCGTCGCTGATCTGCCCGCGCACCTCGGTCACCTCGAACCAGTCGAGATGGCGCAGCGTCTGCGAGGCCCGCCTGACGCCGTTGCGCACGGCCTGCTCGACCGAGTCGGGCGAGGTGCCCACGATCTCGGTCACCCGGTAGGTCCGGTCGGTCATGGAAGACCCCTCCTGGTGTCGCCTGTCTGACCCTGTGGGCTTACCGTGGAAGGGTGAAGGTCAATCCCCGTAGGCAGGCCGAGGTCTACACGGTCACCAACGCGCCGCGTCCCCTGTCGGAGGACATCGGGTCCCGGCAGCGGCGCTATCTGTTCTCCATGGGCATCCGCACGGTCTGCTTCCTGGGGGCGGCGTTCACCGCGATGGGCGGGGCGCCGCTGTGGGTGGTGGGACTCCTGGTGGTGGGGGCGGTCTTCCTGCCCTACATCAGCGTCGTGGTCGCCAACGGCGGGCGGGAGCCCACCCCGGTCGCCCGTTTCTCCGGTCCCGATAGCCCGCACCACAAGGGGATTTCCGGACAACGGCCAGAAATCGGGTCGTGACTTTCTCTTGACTAACAGCGGGGGGTTTCGGTGTACGATTTGTACCGGCGCTCTGGTCCCCCGTCGGAGCGCCCGTGCCGGTGTTCCGGGCCCCCGTCGGAACACCGATGTGCGGCGCCGGGTGGATTGCCCCCGTATCCACCCGGCGCCGCTTTTTCTTTCCCCGGGCCGGTCAGGGGCCCGCGTCCGGCCCTCACCCCGGCCCTGCGGCCCGCACCCGTCCGGCCCCGTACAGGCCCTCTGACGGCCTCGGGCCGGCCACCGGCCCCCGCCGGGCGTCCGAGCAGCTCGCGTAGCCGCCGTCCCGCTCCCCGGCAAGCCGGGTCCGTGGCCTGATCCGGCCAGTGACCGTAACCCCCGTTCCGCGAACTTTCCGGCGCGCGCCGGCCCGTCGCCGCGCCCGAAGATCACCCGTACCGGTCCGGGGCCGACCGCCGTCCCGCTAAGTTAGAATCCGATTCTAAGATCGGTTTCGCGAAGGGGAGGGCCATGCGCCGCACCGTGTTCAACGAGGACCATGAGGCGTTCCGGGAGACCGTCCGGGACTTCGTCAACGCCGAGGTCGTGCCGGTGTACGAGCAGTGGGAGCAGGCCGGCCACCCGCCGCGCGACTTCTACAACAAGCTCGGCGAGCTGGGCGTCTTCGGGATCCAGGTGCCCGAGGAGTACGGCGGCGCGGGCGAGACGAGCTTCAAGTACCAGCTCGTGGTCTCCGAGGAGTGCGCCCGCGCGGGCGTCAGCTTCGGCGGCTACGGCGTGCACGTGAACCTGGTGCTGCCCTACCTGCTCAAGTACGGCTCGGAGGACCAGAAGAAGCGCTGGCTCCCCGACTTCGTCTCCGGCGACATGATGACCGCCATCGCGATGACCGAGCCGGGCACCGGCTCCGACCTCGCGGGCATGCAGACCACCGCCCGGCGCGACGGCGACCACTACGTGCTGAACGGCGCCAAGACCTTCATCACCGGCGGCGTGCTGGCCGACCGGGTGCTGGTGGTGGCCCGCACCTCCCCCGCCACCCCCGAGAACCGGCGCGCGGGCCTGTCGATCCTGGTGGTGGACACCAAGAGCGAGGGCTACGCGGTCGGCCGCAAGCTGGAGAAGATCGGGCTGCGCAGCTCCGACACCGCCGAGCTGTCGTTCAGCGACGTGCGCGTGCCCGTCGAGGACCTGCTGGGCGAGGAGGGGCGCGGGTTCGAGTACCTGACCCACAACCTGGCCGAGGAGCGCCTCGGCATCGCGGTCAGCTCCTACGCCTCGGCGGCGGCCGCGGTGGACTTCGCCAAGAAGTACGTCCAGGACCGCACCGTGTTCGGCAAGACCGTCTCCTCGTTCCAGAACACCAAGTTCGTGCTGGCCGAGTGCGCCACCGAGGTCGAGGCCGCCCAGGCGCTGGTGGACCGCGCCGTCGAGGCGCTGGACGCCGGGGAGCTGACCCCCGCCGACGCCGCCAAGGCCAAGCTGTTCTGCACCGAGGTGCAGGCCCGCGTGGTGGACAAGTGCCTCCAGCTGCACGGCGGCTACGGCTACATCCTGGAGTACCCGATCGCCCGCCTGTACACCGACGCGCGCGTGACCCGCATCTACGGCGGCACCAGCGAGGTGCTGAAGACCATCATCGCCAAGGACCTGGGGGTCTGAGATGGCCGCCGAGTCCGAGCAGCGCGTCGCGATCGTCACCGGGGCCGCCCGCGGGATCGGGGCGGCCACCGCCGAGCGGCTGGCCCGCGAGGGCTTCGCCGTGGCGCTGTGCGACCTGGACGAGGCCGGGTGCGCCGCGGCCGTCGAGCGCGTCCGTGCGGCCGGGGGCCGGGCCCTCGCCGTCGGCGTGGACGTCTCCGACGCCGAGGCCGTCGAGGCGGCGGTCGCGCGGGTCGCCGCCGAGCTGGGCCCGCCGGTCGTCCTGGTGAACAACGCCGGGATCATCCGGGACAACCTGCTGTTCAAGATGTCCGACGACGACTGGGACTCGGTCATGTCGGTGCACCTGCGCGGCGCGTTCCTGATGAGCCGCGCCGCGCAGCGCCACATGACCGAGGCCGGCTGGGGCCGGATCGTGAACCTGTCGTCGGTGTCGGCGCTGGGCAACCGCGGCCAGGCCAACTACTCGGCCGCCAAGGCGGGGCTGCAGGGCTTCACCAAGACCCTGGCGGTCGAGCTGGGCCGGTTCGGGGTGACGGCGAACGCCATCGCCCCGGGCTTCATCGCGACCGAGATGACGGCCGCGACCGCCGCGCGGGTCGGCATGGACTTCGAGGAGTTCAAGCGGGCGGCGGCCAAGGAGATCCCGGTGCGGCGCGTCGGCGTGCCCGAGGACATCGCGGGCACCGTCGCGTTCCTGGTGAGCGACGACGCCTCGTTCGTCTCCGGCCAGGTGATCTACGTCGCGGGCGGGCCCCGGGACTGACCCCTCCCCCGCCGGGCGGCCCGCGGGCCGCCCGGCGGGGACCCTCCGCATCTAGCCGATCACTTCTTGTTAGCCTTCGGTGCAGGGGCGTCGGCTGACGAGGGGGAAGCAGCGATGGGGGCGGCGGCGTACAAGGGCGGTTCCGAGGGGGCCGCGACCGCGCTGCTCGCCAAGCGCGCCGCCGAGGTGCAGCAGGGCGCGGCGCGGGCGGCGGTGCTGGGCGTCAACGACGGCCTGGTCAGCACGTTGTGCCTCATCCTGGGCGTGGCGGGCGCGGGCTCGGACCAGTCCGCGGTCCGGCTGGCGGGGCTGGCCGGGCTCGTGGCCGGCGCGGTGTCGATGGCCGCCGGCGAGTGGATCTCGGTGACCGCGCAGGTGGAGCTGTTCAAGGGCGTGCTGGCCGACCTGCGGGGGCTGGTGCGCGACCACCCGGGGGTGCTGATCTCCCGGCTGGAGCAGGAGTTCCTGGAGGCCGGGTACACCCCGGCGACCGCGCACACCGCCGCGGCCGAGCTGTCGGCCGACGGGGAGCGGCTGTACGGCAGCGCGGCGCTGCGCATCATCGGGATCAACCCCGAGGAGCTCGGATCGCCGTGGACGGCGGCGCTGTCGTCGTTCGCGCTGTTCGCCGCGGGCGCGCTCGCGCCGCTGCTGCCGTGGGTGTTCGCCGGCGGGACGACCGGGGTGGTGGTCTCCATCGCCGCGACGGGCCTGGCGGGCCTGGTGGTGGGCGGCGTGGTGGCGCGCTCCAGCGGCCGGTCGGTGCTGTACGGCGCGGTCCGCCAGCTCCTGATCATCCTGCTGGCGGCCGCCGTCACCTACTTCGCGGGGGCGCTGTTCGGCGCCGCGTGACGGGGCCGCCCGCAGGGGCGTCGAGGGCGAGGAGAGCGAGAGGACTGAAGGGAAAGGTGGAGAAGGAAGCCCCCTCATGGCCTCGCCGCGATCACCGTAGCAGTCAGTCGGGGATCAGGTCGCGCAGGTTTTCCGGCGTGATGACGCGGCAGCCCTCGGGCAGCCCGTCCGGCCGCTCCAGGCCGATGAAGGTCACCGGGCCGCCGGGGACGTCGCCGCCGTCCCAGTCCCGCACCGAGCCGTTCGGCAGCAGGCCCGCCAGGTACTCCACCGTCAGGTGGCGGCGCTCGACGACCGAGCGCACCAGCGTGCTCGCGGCCGCGCTGTTGTTCTGCACCTGGTTGCCCCAGTCCGCGCCGCGCAGGTAGAGGTGCAGCCACTTGGCGTGCCAGCGGCCGCCGCCGTCGCGGAGGAAGACCAGCGGCAGCGCGACCCGGCCGGGGCCGCGCAGGTCCGACTTGAGCCGCACGGTGCGCGGCTCGAACGGGCGGCCCTTCTGCTCGGCGTCGCGCAGCATGAACCCGAAGAACGACTCGGCGACCTCCTCGAAGCCCTCGCCGGAGAAGACGTTGACCTGCGGCACGACGAAGTCGCCCTCGACCGCCGCCAGGCGCAGGTCGATGAACTCCGACGCCCCGTCCGGCGCGGCGGTGACGTCGCCAGAGTGCTCGCCCTCCAGCTGGGTGAGGTCGGTGTAGGACAGCCACTTGACGGCGTTGTAGGACCCGTCCAGCACCATCGTCGACAGGTCGAAGTCGGTGGTGCGCGCGGTCTGCCGCCAGTAGACGAAGAAGCGCAGCAGTCCGCCCTCCACCGGCGACAGCGAGCCGCGCGGCAGGACGCCGAACCCGGCGGCGGTCGCCTTGCCGCTGAGGGGCAGGGCGACGTGGCGGGCGGCGGGCTCGACCAGCACGGTCCCGAGGTCGGGCAGGCGGCGGCGGATCTCGGCGTCCAGGAGCCCGGCCAGGCGCTCGCGGACAGCGCGGGGCATCGGCCTGCGGCGGTCGGGGGCGACGTGGGCGCGGGCGTAGCGGTTGGTGAACACGCGGGGCCGGCCCGCGCCGGGCTCGGTCGGCCGGTTGCGCAGGTGCTCGCGGACCGACAGCAGCACGCGGCCCGAGACCTCGGGCAGGGCGCGCTCGGCGAGGGTCAGGACGTGCTCGTCCTCGCCCTCGGCGGCGGCGCCCAGCAGCCGGTCGAGGGCGCGCATCAGCTTTCCGGGCGCGGTCGCCAGCAGGTCGGCCGCGCCGACCACGTTCCCCCCGGCGAGCAGCGCCTCCACGCGCGCCTCCATGGTCGGGGCGGCCTTGTCGCCGCGGGCGACGGCGAACACGTCGGCGGCGTGCGGCCAGCGCGGGTACTCGTGCGGATGGAGGCGCTCGCCGAGGCGCTTCCAGGGCTCGCGGTGGGCGTGGACGTCGGCGAGCTTGGCGGGCGAGGCGGCGACGACCCCGTCCAGGCCCGCGAGCAGGGCGCGGCGCACCCAGCGGGGCAGGGGGGCGAAGCGGGTGGGCCGCAGAAGGGTGACGTCGCCGTCGGACAGGGCGCAGGCCAGGCGGAGCACGTCGGTGACGGTGTCCAGGAGCGGGGCCTGCCCGCACAGCACGCGGACCCGGTTGATGACGGCGCGGTTCTCGCGGACGGGGACGGCGTCGGGCTGGGGGCCGCTCAGGCAGTGCTCGGCGAGCAGTTCCAGGGCGTCCAGGTCGTCCTCGCCGAGCGGGGTGGGGCTTCCGGCCAGGGCCAGGTACAGGGCGGCGGCCTCGTCGGCCGGGTCGCCGCCCCGGTGCAGGACGGTCACCCGGTCGCCCGCCGCCTCGATGAGCTCGTCGTGGACGGCGAGCATCTGCTCGTAGGTGTGCCGGTACCTCCCGTAGGCGGGCAGGGTGAGCAGGTTCACCGTGCCGCTCCGGAGCTGGGCGAGGGTGCCGTCGCGGGAGTCGGGTCGCACGAGCGCGTCGGTGATGCACTGCATCCAGAAGTCGAAGGTGTCGGGCACGTGGTCGGGGAAGCCGATGAAGTAGACGTTGTGCTCGACGTGGTCGCCGACCGTCTCGCGGACGGCGCGCAGGGTCCGCTCGGCGATTTCGGCGACGGTGCCGGGGGCGCGCGCCGACAGGGTCCGCAGCAGTTCGCCCGAGAGCTTGAACCCGGCCGTCATCAGCGCGGCGTCGAAGCGCCGCGCGAGGGCCGCCCCGTCGCCCGCGGGCCCCGGGGGGACGCAGACGCGGCGGGTGTGCCGGAGGATCAGGGGTGCGAGGCTCGTGCTCATCCCGGCATCGTCGCAGAACGCCGGAAACCGGCGCATTCCGGTTTTCAGACCGCGAGCTGCTCCCGCAGGACGCGCGGCGCCTCCGCCAGCGAGGGGCCGTACCAGGTCAGGTGGCGGCCGCTGACGAGGGCGGCGGGCAGGCCCGGGAACGCCTCGGGGCCGTCGCCGGCGGTGAAGCGGTACGGCTCGTCGGGCAGCACGACCAGGTCGGCCCCGGCGGCGTTCAGCTCCCCGACGGGGATCTTCGGGTAGCGCTCGGGGTGGTCCGCGTAGCGGTTGACGACGCCGAGGCGGGCCAGCACGTCGCCGGCGAAGGTGTCGCTTCCCACCACCATCCACGGCCGCCGCCAGATCGGCACGACCGCGGTGCGGGGCGGGCCGGGCTCGACGGCCGCCCAGGCGCGCTCGGCCTCCTCCAGCCAGGCGGGCGCGGGGACGCCGCAGGCTTCGGCGAGCATCCGGCGCAGCGAGGCCAGGGCCTGGTCCACGGTGCGGACGTCGGTCATCCAGACCGGGACGCCGGACGCGCGCAGCGCCGCGATGTCGGGGGCGCGGTTCTCCTCGGCGTTGCCGACCACCAGGTCGGGCTCCAGCTCCCTGATCCGGTCCAGGTCGGGGTTCTTGGTGCCCCGGACGCGCGGCACGTCCAGCCCCTCGGGGTGGGTGCACCAGTCGGTGGCCCCCGCCAGCAGCCCCGGCGCGGTCGCGGCGACCGACTCGGTCAGCGACGGGACCAGGGAGACGACCCGGCGCACCCGGAGCGGGAGGGGCACGGGTGCGCCGGTGTCGTCGTGCGCGGTGCCGCGGCCGACAGGGGTCACACGTTCCGCCGGTACTGGCCGCCGACCTCGAAGAACGCCTCGGTGATCTGCTGGAGGCTGCACACCCGGGCGGCGTCCATCAGCACCGCGAACACGTTGCCGTCGCCGGCGGCGACCTCCTTCAGCCGGGCGAGCGCGGCCTCGGCCTCGCTCCGGTGCTCCTGCTGGAAGGTGCGCACCCGCTCCAGCTGCGACCGCTTCTCGGCCTCGGTGGCGCGGGCCAGCTCGATCGGCTTGGCCTCCTCCTCCTCGCCCTCGGGGGCGCGGAAGGTGTTGACCCCGACGAGGGGCAGGGTGCCGTCGTGCTTGCGCTGCTCGTAGAGCATCGACTCGTCCTGGATGCGGCCGCGCTGGTAGCCGGTCTCCATCGCGCCGAGCACGCCGCCGCGCTCGCTGATGCGGTCGAACTCGGCGAGCACCGCCTCCTCCACCAGGTCGGTCAGCTCGTCGATGACGAACGACCCCTGGAGCGGGTTCTCGTTCATCGCGAGGCCCCACTCGCGGTTGATGATGAGCTGGATCGCCAGGGCGCGGCGGACCGACTCGGCGGTGGGGGTGGTGACGGCCTCGTCGTAGGCGTTGGTGTGCAGGCTGTTGCAGTTGTCGTAGACGGCGATGAGCGCCTGGAGGGTGGTGCGGATGTCGTTGAAGTGCATCTCCTGGGCGTGCAGGGAGCGGCCCGAGGTCTGCACGTGGTACTTCAGCTTCTGGCTGCGCTCGTTGGCGCCGTAGCGCTCGCGCATCGCCACCGCCCAGATGCGGCGGGCGACGCGGCCGAGCACGTTGTACTCGGGGTCCATGCCGTTGGAGAAGAAGAACGACAGGTTGGGCGCGAAGTCGTCGATGTCCATGCCGCGCGCCAGGTAGGACTCCACGTAGGTGAAGCCGTTGGCCAGGGTGAAGGCGAGCTGGCTGATGGGGTTGGCCCCGGCCTCGGCGATGTGGTAGCCGGAGATCGACACCGAGTAGAAGTTGCGGACGCCCTGGTCGATAAACCACTGCTGGATGTCGCCCATCATCCGCAGCGAGAACTCGGTGGAGAAGATGCAGGTGTTCTGGCCCTGGTCCTCCTTGAGGATGTCGGCCTGCACGGTGCCGCGCACGGTGGACAGCACGCGGGCGCGCACCCGCTCGGCCTCCTGCGCGGAGGGCTCGCGGCCGTGCTCGGCGCGGAACGCCTCCAGCCCCTGGTCCACGGCGGTGTTGAGGAAGAACGCGAGGATCGTGGGGGCCGGGCCGTTGATGGTCATCGACACCGAGGTGGTGGGCGAGGACAGGTCGAAGCCGTCGTAGAGGGCCTTCATGTCCTCCAGGGTGGCGACGGAGACGCCGGAGGTGCCGACCTTGCCGTACACGTCGGGGCGCTCGTCGGGGTCGCGGCCGTAGAGGGTGACCGAGTCGAACGCGGTGGACAGCCGCGTGGCGGGCTGGCCCTCCGACAGCAGCTTGAAGCGGCGGTTGGTGCGGAACGGGTCGCCCTCCCCCGCGAACATGCGGGCCGGGTCCTCGTTGTCGCGCTTGAACGGGAACACCCCGGCGGTGAAGGGGAAGCGGCCGGGCAGGTTCTCGGCGCGCAGGAAGCGCAGCAGCTCGCCGTGGTCGGTGTAGCGGGGCAGGGCCACGCGCGGGACGCGACTGCCCGACAGCGACTCGCGGGTCAGCCTGGTGCGCAGCTCGCGGTCGCGGATCCGCACGACCTGCTCGTCGCCGGAGTAGGACTCGACGACCGCGGGCCACCCGGCCAGCAGGTCGGCGTCGGCGGGGGCGAGGTCGCGGCGGGCCCGCTCCAGCAGCTCGCCGACCTCGGCGGCGCCCGCCTCCGACAGCTCGGCGCGGACCGCCTCCAGGCGCTGCACGCGGCGCGCGGCCTCGGCCTGCGCGGCGGTCTCGGCGTGGTAGCCGCGCACGGTCTCGGCGATGTCGGACAGGTAGCGGACGCGGGCGGGCGGGACGACCTGGGCCGCGCCGGTGGACACCCTGGTGTCGGCGCGCGGCAGCGTGCCGGGCTCCAGCGGCAGGCCGTGCTCGGCGAGCATCGGCGACAGGTGCTGGTAGAGGGCGGTGACGCCGTCGTCGTTGAAGGTGGCGGCGCTGGTGCCGAACACCGGCATGTCCTCGGGCCGGGAGCCGAACGCCTCGCGGTTGCGCACCAGCTGGCGGGCCACGTCGCGGAGCGCGTCGGCGGCGCCGCGCCGCTCGAACTTGTTGATGGCGACCACGTCGGCGAAGTCCAGCATGTCGATCTTCTCGAGCTGGGAGGCCGCGCCGAACTCGGGCGTCATCACGTACAGCGACACGTCCACCAGCGGCACGATCGCGGCGTCGCCCTGCCCGATGCCGGGGGTCTCCAGGATCACCAGGTCGTACCCGGCGGCCTTGGCCGCCTCGACCGCGCCCTCGATCCCCTCGGGCAGCTCGCGCGCGCCGCGGGTGGCCAGCGAGCGGAAGAACACGTGCTCGCCGTCCAGGGCGTTCATCCGGATGCGGTCGCCCAGCAGGGCGCCGCCGCCGCGCCGCCGGGTGGGGTCCACGGCGATGACGGCGACGCGCAGCTTGTCCTGCTGGTCCACGCGCAGCCGCCGGACCAGCTCGTCGGTGAGGGAGGACTTGCCCGAGCCGCCGGTGCCGGTGATGCCGAGGACCGGGACGCGGCGCCGCGCGGCGGCCTCGGCGAGCGCGCGCCGGTCGGCCTCGGGCAGCCGGCCGGCTTGCAGGCAGGTGACGGCGCGGGCCAGCGCGGCGCGGTCGCCCGCGAGCACGGCGTCGATCGCGGGGGGCTCGGCGGCCAGGTCCACGTCGCAGTCGCGCACCAGCTCGTTGATCATGCCGGGGAGGCCGAGCCGCTGGCCGTCCTCGGGCGAGAAGATGCGCACGCCGGCCGCGCGCAGCCGGGCGATCTCCTCGGGCACGATGACGCCGCCCCCGCCGCCGAAGACCTTCACGTGGCCGGCCCCGGCCTCTTTCAGCGAGCGCGCCAGGTACTCGAAGTACTCGACGTGCCCGCCCTGGTAGGACGAGACGGCCACGCCCTGGGCGTCCTCCTCCAGGACGGCCTCCACGACCTCGCGCACCGAGCGGTCGTGGCCGAGGTGCACGACCTCGGCGCCCTGGGACTGCAGGATGCGCCGCATGATGTTGATCGCCGCGTCGTGCCCGTCGAACAGCGCGGCCGCCGTCACGAAGCGCACCGGGTGCACCGGCGCGTGCAGCGCCGCCCGGCCGGCGTCCTGGGAACCTGCCCGTGCGACCTGTGCGCCCGCCACCACGACCTCCGGAGCTATCTCTTGGGCTTCCAATATTTGGAAGTTAAAATAGTTTCCGTGCGCGACTCCGTCAAGAACCCCGGGGTGCCCTACGGTGGTCCGGTGACCAGCCCCGACACCCGCGATCCGATCGCCGAGGCGCACCGCCAGTGGTCCGCCCGGTGGCCCGGGCACGCCGACCAGATGGCCGCCGTCACCTCGGTGATGCGGGCCCAGCAGCTGCTGCTGAGCCGGATCGAGGCGGTGCTGAAGCCGCACGGGCTGACCTTCGCCGCCTACGAGGCGCTGCGGCTGCTCGCCTTCACCCGCTCGGGCGCGCTGCCGATGGGCAAGATGGGGGTGCGGCTGATGGTGCACCCGGCGTCGGTCACCAACGTGATCGGCCGCCTGGAGCGGCGCGGCCTGGTCGAGCGCGGCCCCTCCCCCGACGACCGCCGCGTGGTGCTGGCCGCGATCACCCCGCAGGGCCGCGAGCTCGCCGAGCGGGCGACCGAGGCGCTGCACGAGGCGGACTTCGGGCTGCCGGGCCTGGACGCCGAGCAGGCCGTCCAGATCACCGAGGCGCTGCGCGCGGTCCGCGTCTCGGCCGGCGACCTGTAGCGCGGCCGTTCGGCCGGCGGCCGGGACGTCCCGTCAGACCGCCACCCGCTCGGCCTGGCCGACCGGGCACACCGCGTCCCGGACGCAGCACGCGCGGTCGCACAGCCGGCACATCAGGTCGGCGTCGCCGACCTCGGCGTACAGGCGGGTCAGCAGCTTGCCGAGCAGGGTCGACAGCGCGGCGCGCTCGTCGTGGTCGAGGGCCGCCACGGCGTCGGCCAGCGGACCGCCGCGCTCGGCCAGCACCCGCGCGGCCGCCCGTTCCCCCGCGGGGGTGAGGGCGACCGGGACCGAGCGGGCGCTGCGGCGCCGCCGCTCGGCGAGGCCCGCCCGCTCCAGGGAGTCCACCATGCGGGCGGCCGCCGGCTGGGACAGCCCGACCCTGCGGCCGAGCTCGGTGGCCCCCAGGGGGCCGGACGCCGACAGCACGACCAGGGCGGCCGCGCCGCTGGCGCTCACCCCGGCGGCGGAGGAGGCGCCGGTCAGGGACAGGTCGGCGACGGCCAGGGCCGTCGCGCCGAGGAGGTTCGCGGTTCGCTGGAGGTCATGCATGAGTCATGCATGACCGATTGCGGGCGCTTCATGCAGACGATCTATATCTTCGCAGGTCAGGGGCGTTCGCGCAGTTCGCGGCGGAGCAACTTTCCGGTGGCGGTCTTGGGGATCTCCGCCAGCACCTCCACCTCGCGGGGCGCCTTGTAGGCCGCGAGGCGCTCCCGGCAGAACGCGACCAGCTCGTCCGGGGCCGCGCGGGCGCCGGGGCGCAGGCTGACGAACGCCTTCACCGTCTCGCCCCGGTACTCGTCGGGGACGCCGACGACGGCGGCCTCGCGGACGGCCGGGTGCTCGTACAGCACGTCCTCGACCTCGCGCGGCCAGACCTTGTACCCGGCCGCGTTGATCTGGTCCTTCTTGCGGTCCACCAGGTAGAACCAGCCCGCCTCGTCGCGGCGGCCCACGTCGCCGGTGCGCAGCGCGCCGCCGGGCAGCGCGGCGGCGCTCTCCTCCGGCCGGCCCCAGTAGCCGGGCACGACCTGCGGGCCGCTGGTGACCAGCTCGCCGATCTCGCCCGGCGGCAGCTCCTCGCCGTCGTCGCCGACGACCCGCACGTCGGTGTTGAAGACCGGGACGCCGACCGACAGCGCGCCGGTGGCCTCGTCCACGGGCGCGACGGCGTTCAGCGGGACCGCGTGCGAGGGCGAGGTGGTCTCGGTGAGGCCGTAGATGTTGTGCACGTACTGGCCGAAGGCCTCCCGGAACGCCGCGACGGTGCCGGGCGGGACCGGCGCGCCGCCCGAGTAGATCCGGGTGAGGGACTCCAGCGCCCTGCGGCTCGCGTTCGGGGCGTTCATCAGCGCGATGAACGCGGTGACGGACCCGACGGTGAACGTGGCGCGCTCGCGCGCGATCGTGTCGATGACCAGCGACGGCTCGAACCGGTAGGTCAGCACCAGCGGCGCGCCGGTCAGCAGCGCCAGCGCGACGTGCCCGACCAGGCCGGTGATGTGGAACAGGGGCGCGACGCCCAGGATCACGTCGCGCGGCCCCAGCCCGATCCAGTCGCGGTAGGTCTGGGCGCTGAACACCAGGTTGCGGTGGGTGTTCATCGCGCCCTTGGGCGGGCCGGTGGTGCCGGAGGTGTAGCTCAGCACCGCCACGTCGTCCAGGCCCGGCCGCACGGCGGGCGGGGCCTGGCCGTCGTGGCGCTCCAGCAGGTCGAGGAGGTCGAGCGTGCCGGGGCAGGGCACGCGCCCGATCCCGGCCAGCACCCGGTCGTCACCGCGGGCGCACAGGTCCCGCGCGCCGGTGGTGACGACCGTGCGGACCCCGGCGCCCTCCGCCGCCTCGCGGACGGCGTCCCGGTAGAGGTCCTGGAGGCAGACCACGGCCGTCGCGCCGCAGTCGCGCAGCAGCGGTTCCAGCTCGCGGGCCCGGTACATCGGGTTGACCGGGACCGCGATGCCGCCCGCCTTCCAGACGCCCAGCAGCGCGATCACGAACTGCGGGACGTTCTGCAGGCAGAGCGCGGCCCGCTCCCCCGGCGCGAACCCCGCGTCCGCCAGGGCGGCGGCGAACGCGCCGGACCGCCGGTCCAGCTCGCGCCAGGTCATGCGTCCGTCGAAGTAGCGCAGCGCGTCGGCGTCGGCGTGGGCCGCCGCGGTGAAGGCGAACATCTCCAGCGCGCTGGTGTACTCCACCGCGATCTCGGCGGGCACGCCCTGGCCGTACAGCGACAGCCAGGGCCGGGGGGCGTCGTTGCCGCTCATGCCGAAAGGCATACCCCGAAACGGCGCGGAGGGTCGAGTGCGGCGGGCGTTGACTTCTGGGCGTGCGGTGTCACGGTGAGGAGGTCACCGATCGCGCGGAGGTGCCGGGATGACCGCGACGAGGCTGCACGTGCTGGACTGCGGGGCGATGAGCTGCGACCTGACCTGGCTGCTGCTCAAGGCGGGGACCACCATCCGTTCCCGCGCCGACAAGGACCTCCCGGCGCCGTGGGCGCCGTGCACCACGCACGCGGTGCTGGTCGAGACGCCCGACGGGCTGCTGCTGTGGGACACCAGCTGCCCGCGCGACTGGGAGACCCGCTGGAAGCCCACCGGGCTGCAGGAGTTCTTCCCCTACGACCGCGTCGAGGAGGAGCAGTACCTGGACCGGCGGCTCGGGCAGCTCGGCGTCGCGCCCGAGGACCTGCGCTACGTGGTGCTGTCGCACCTGCACTTCGACCACGCGGGCAACGTGCGGCAGTTCGCCGGCACCGGCGCGCGGCTGGTGTGCAACGACAAGGAGAAGGAGTTCGCGTTCGGCTTCGACGGGCCGTTCGCCGGCGCGCACCTGAAGGCCGACTACGAGGGGCTCGACTTCGAGACGGTGTCGGGCGACACCGAGATCCTGCCCGGCGTGACGCTGGTGGAGGCCCCGGGGCACACCCCCGGCACCATGGCGATGCGGGTGGACCTGCCCGAGACCGGCACGATGATCTTCACGTCGGACGCGGTGTACCTGGGCGAGTCGTTCGGGCCGCCCGCCGTCCCGGCCGCGATCGTGGACGACCTCGGCGCCTGGTACGCCTCGGTGGAGAAGATCCGCGACCTGGCCGCCCGCACCGACGCCACGGTGGTGTTCGGGCACGACGCCGGCCAGCTGGCCGCGATGCGGCGCTCGCCCGAGGCGCACTACTCATGAGCGGGGAGACCGTCTTCACCTACGGCGCGCCGCAGCTGAAGTTCGGCGCGGGCGCGTCCGCCGAGATCGGGTACGACCTGGCGCTGCTCGGCGCGCGCCGCGTCCTGGTGGTCACCGACGCGGGCGTGGCGGCGACCGGCGGGCCGCAGCGCGTCGCCGACGCCATGAAGGGGTACGGGATCGCCGCCGAGGTCTACGACGGCGTGCACGTGGAGCCGACCGACCGCAGCCTGCGCGAGGCCGTCGAGCACGCGCGAGCGACCGGGCCGTGGGAGGCGCTGGTCGCGGTCGGCGGCGGCTCCAGCATCGACACCGCCAAGGCCGTCGCCCTGCTGACCGCCAACGAGGGCGACCTCGCCGAGTACCTCAACCCGCCGGTCGGCGCGGGCCGCGCGCCCGAGCGGCCGCTGCCGCCGCTGGTGGCGGTGCCGACCACGACCGGGACCGGCGCGGAGAGCACCACCGTGTGCGTGCTGGACGTGCTGGAGCTGAGGGTCAAGACCGGCATCAGCCACCCCCGGCTGCGCCCGGTGCTGGCGGTGGTGGACCCGGGCCTGACGATGAGCCAGCCGCCGGAGGTCACCGCGTCGTCGGGCATGGACATCGTCTGCCACGCGCTGGAGAGCTACACCGCGCGCCCCTACGACTCCTTCGACCCGAAATCCCCCGAGCAGCGGGTGCCCTACTGCGGCGCCAACCCGGTGTCGGACATGTGGGCCGAGCGCGCGCTGGGCCTGCTGGCGCGGTCGTTCCGCGAGGCGGTGCGCGACGGCTCCGACCGGCGGGCGCGCACCGACATGGCGCTGGCCGCCACGTTCGCCGGGCTCGGGTTCGGCAACGCGGGCGTGCACATCCCGCACGCCAACGGCTACCCGATCGCCGGGCGCGTCGAGGGCTTCCGCCCGCCCGGCTACCCCGACGGCGGGCCGATGGTGCCGCACGGGATGTCGGTGGCGCTGACCGCGCCGGAGGCGTTCCGCTTCACCTACCAGGCCCGGCCCGAGCGGCACGTGCGCGCCGCCGAGCTGCTGGCTCCCGGCCTGGACCGGCCGGACGACCCGGCGGAGCACCTGCCGCGGGCGCTGCTCGCGCTGATGCGCGACGTCGGGATGCCGGACGGGATCGGCGCGGTCGGCTACACCGAGGCCGACGTCCCGGCGCTGGTGGAGGGCGCGATGAAGCAGCGGCGGCTGCTGGCCACCGCGCCGCGCGAGGTGACCGAGGGCGTGCTGGCGGAGATCCTGACCCGCTCGCTGAGCCTGTGGTGAAGGGGGACGAAGGTGCCGATCTATGAGCTGCGCTGCCCGGAGGGGCACCGGTTCGAGGTGATCCAGCCGTTCGCCGCGCCGCTGCCGGAGTGCCGCGAGTGCGGGGCCGCGACGGCGAAGGTGCCGGGCCGCTGCGGGCTGCTGGGGTCGGCGCGGGTCCCGCCGCCCGCCGCGGCGATGCCGCAGACCTGGCGCGGCACCGGCGGGGCCGACCGCGAGTACGTGGCCGGCCTGCGCCGCACCGCCGAGGCGCGGCGGGAGCTGGAGGAGCGCCATCCCGAACTGGCGGGCGACCGGCGGCCGGTGCTGGCGCACGAGGGGCGCTACGAGCGCGCGCCGCTGCGGGCCGGCGACCCGGTACCGGAAAGGAAAGATCGGCCCGGCATTACCCCGGATTGACGATCGCCCCCACCGCCGGGGGAACCGTCCTTGTATGACCAACACCATGCTCGCGGGCCGGCTCAACGTGTCCACCCTCGACTTCCGGGTGACCGAGGTGCCGGTGCCCGAGCCGGGGCCCGGCGAGGTCCGCGTCAGGATCGAGGCGGCCGGGGTGTGCCTGTCGGACGTGCACCTCATCGACGGCACGCTGAAGCCGCTGTTCCTGAAGGGCGACACCGTCACGCTCGGGCACGAGACGGCGGGCGTGGTGGACGTCCTCGGCGAGGGCGTCACCGGCTGGGAGCCGGGGCGGCGCGTGCTGCTGATGGCCGGGGAGACCCGCGGCGGCGTCGTCTACACGCGCGGGGTGGACTACGACGGCGGCTGGGCCGAGTACGCGGTCGCGGCGGCCGACACGCTGCTGGCCATCCCCGACACGCTGCCGTTCGAGCAGGCCGCGATCCTGCCGGACGCGGTGTCCACGCCGTACGCGGCGGTGGTCACCACCGGCGAGGCCCGGCCCGGCCGCCCGGCCGGGGTGTGGGGCGTGGGCGGGCTGGGCGCGCACGCCGTGCAGATCCTGCGCACGATCGGCGCGGCCCCCGTCATCGCGGTGGACCCGCTGGAGCACGCCCGCGCCCGCGCGCTGGAGTTCGGCGCGGACGTGGCGGTGGACGCGGCCGACCCCGACGCGGTGCGCCAGATCCGCACCGTCACCGGCGGGGCGGGCCTGGACGTCGCCTTCGACCTGGCGGGCGTGCCCGCCGTGCGCGAGCAGGCCGCGCGGTGCCTGGGCCCAGGCGGGCGGATGGTGCTGGTGGGCCTCACCGACAAGCCGCTGGCCGTCTCCGACGGCACCGCCTTCAGCTACTTCCAGCAGCAGATCAGGGGCCACTACGGGTCCGAGCCCGAGCACCTCGCCGAACTGCTGGCGCTGGTGCGCTGGCAGCGCATGGAGTTCGGCAGGTCGATCAGCGGCGTGCTGCCGCTGGCGGACGCGGGCGAGGCGGTGCGGCGGCTGGTCGCCCACGAGGGCGACCCCGTCCGCCTGATCCTGAAGCCGTGACGGTCGGGCGGGCGCTGCCGCCGGAGGAGGCGGTGCCGCGCCGCTCGATGCTGGTCGCGGCCTTCTCCACGATCGTCGAGTGGTACGACTTCACGCTGTACCTGTACCTGACGCCGGTGCTGGCGCGGGTGTTCTTCGGCGGGGACGCCGACGCCACCCTGGCCACGCTGAGCGTGTTCGCGGTCGCCTACGTGCTGCGCCCGGTCGGCGCGGCGGTGCTCGGCCACCTGGGCGACCGGATCGGCCGCCGCCGGGTGCTGCTGCTGTCGATGGCCATCATGACGGTGGCGATGTTCGCCACCGGGCTGCTGCCGGTCGGCGCGGCGGTGGGGATGCTGCTGCTGCGCTGCGCGATGGGGTTCTCGGTGGGCGGCGAGTACTCGGGGGTGCTCACCATGCTGGTGGAGAGCGCCCCGCGCCGGCACCGGGGGTTCGTCACGAGCATCGCCTCGGCCGCCAGCGAGGTCGGCGCGCTGCTGGCGGCGGGGGTGAGCGCGCTGGTGGTGGCGCTGGCGTCCGGCCCGCAGCTCGACGCGTGGGGCTGGCGCATCCCGTTCTTCGTCGGCGGGTTCCTGGCGCTCGGCACGCTGGTCATGCGGACCACGGTGCGCGAGACCCCGGCGTTCGAGCGGGCGCGCGACAGCGGGGAGCTGCCCCGCAACCCGGTCGGCGAGGTGCTGCGGCACCAGCGGCGCGCGGTGCTGCGCACGTTCGCGATCTCGGCGCTGGGCTCGGTGACCTACTACGTCGCGGTCACCTACGTGCCGACCTACCTGACCTCGGTCGCCGGGATCGCCGAGGGCGAGGCCCTCACCCTGACCACGGTCGCGGCCGTCGCGGTCATCGCGGTGACGCCGGCGGTCGGCGCGTGGAGCGACCGCACCGGCCGCCGCCCGATGCTGGTGGGGCTGGCGGCGCTGTTCGTGGTGCTGCCGCTGCCGATGTTCGCGCTGATGGCGGGCGGCGGGCGGGGCGGGGTGCTGGCGGGCGCGGTGGCGCTGGCGGCGGGCGCGGGCGCGGTCAGCGCGGCGGCCGCCGCGACGATCCCCGAGCAGTTCGCCACCGCCGGGCGGATGAGCGGGCTGGCGCTGGGCTTCACGATGGCGTCGGTGCTGTTCGGCGGGCTCGCGCCGCTGGTCGCCGACGTGATGATCCGCGCGACCGGCTGGCGCCTCAGCCCGGGACTGCTGGTGATGGCGGTCGCGCTCGCGGTGCTGCCGGTGCTGGTGCGCCTGCCCGAGACCGCCGGCCACGCCCTGTCCGACCTGTCCGGCGACGCCCCGGGCGCCCGACGGGCGCGCACGGGGGCCGGGGCGGGCGGGACGGCGGGCGAGGCGCGCGGCGGGACGGGCGGCCCGCCGCGCGCGTGAGGGCGGCGCTCGCGGAACGCGGCGGTCAGCGCTCGCGGACCCAGGCGTCGACGAGGTCGGCGACCTGCGGGCGCGAGTTCTCCAGGTAGTGGCCGTCCTTGACGAACTCCAGGGTCTTGTCGGCCGAGGCCAGCGAGCCGTACACCGAGCGGGCGTCGCTGTCGTAGACGCACTCGTCGGCGGTGGCGTGGACGACCAGCGACGGCACGGTGATGCGGGCCAGGTGCGGCGCGGCGATGCACTGCGAGGTGCGCAGGCTCCACATCGACAGCCAGGTGCGCAGCGTGCAGAGCGACCCGATGCCGAACACGCCGTAGTTGGCCTTGGCGGGCTCGCCGGAGTAGCACCTGTTGGGGCGGCGGTCCGAGGGCTCGATCGTCGGGTCGATCATCCGCAGGTCGGCCCACGTCCGGTACATGTTGAACAGCCGGTCGCGGGCCCGGGTGCCCTCCAGCGCGGCCAGCTGCTCCAGCACCCAGTCGGTGATGCGCTCGTTGCGGGCGCGCTGGGCCGCCCGGTAGCGGGTCTGGAACTCGGGGCTGTAGGGCGGGCCGTTCTCAGGGTTGAACGGGTCGAGCCCGGGGTCGACCGACAGCACGTCGGCCTCGTCGGTGATCGAGGGGTCCATCCACGCCGTCAGCACCTCGGGCCGTCCCGAGTGCGCGGCCAACGCGACGAACAGGTCCCCGGCGGGCAGGTCCTCGATGGCGGCGACCGGGCGCATCCCGGCGACCGGCGTGACGTTGGGCTCGACGGCCTGGGACTGGTAGGCGGCCATCAGCGAGCCGCCGCCGGAGTTGCCGAGCAGCACGACGCGCTCGACCCCGGCCCGCTCCCTCAGCCAGCGCACGCCCACGCCGATCTCGGCCAGGGCGTGGTCGAGCAGGAAGTAGGCCTCGTTGCCGCGGAAGCGGGTGTTCCAGCCGAGGAAGCCGTAGCCGCGCTCGGCCAGGTGCTCGGCCAGGTAGTGCTCGGAGAAGTCGATGTTGTAGTGGGTGGCGATGAAGGCGGTCTTCGGCGGCGCGCCCGCGGGGCGGTGGTAGACCCCCTGGCACGGGTGGCCGCCCGCGCCCGCCCGGCCCACCAGCGGCGACGGCGACCCCACGAACTCCCTGACGATCCCGGTCATCCCGGCCTCCTCCGAATCGGATTCTGTCCGCAGGCTAGCGCAAACAAGAAACTGAGTTTAGATTCAGTTCTGTTCGCTACGGGAGGGATCCGAGATGACGTGGACCAATCCGGAGTTCGAGTTCGGCGGGGTCAACCACCTGGCCCTGGTGTGCTCCGACATGGCCAGGACGGTGGGGTTCTACCGGGACGTGCTGGGGATGCGGCTGGTCAAGACCGTGGACCTGCCGCACGGGTCGGGCCAGCACTTCTTCTTCGACATGGGCAACGGCGACCTGCTGGCGTTCTTCTGGTTCCCCGGCGCGCCCGACGCGGTGCCGGGGATCTCCAACCCGGTGACCGTGCCGGGGATCGGGGACTTCGTCAGCGCGGTCGGCTCGATGAACCACCTGGCGCTGAACGTGCCGGAGGAGCGGTTCCTGGAGTACCGGGCCAAGCTGAAGGCCAAGGGCGTGCGGGTGAGCCCGGTCATCGACCACGACCACAGCCCCGAGCAGTTCGCGACCGAGCTGCACGACGGCGTGTACGTGCGGTCGTTCTACTTCCAGGACCCCGACGGCATCCTGCTGGAGTTCGCCTGCTGGCGGCGCGAGCTGGGCCGGCCGGAGGACCTGGGCGTGGAGCCGCGCACCGCGGCCGACCGGACCGCGAGGGTGTGAGCCGTTGCTGTCGCTGACCCACGTCGTGGAGTGGCGCGCCGCCGTCACCCCCGGGCACGTCGCGCTGAGCGACGGGCACGGCGCCGAGCTGACCTTCGCGGCGCTCGCGGCGGCGGCCGACCGCGCCGCCGCCGGATACGCCGCCGCCGGGATCGGCCCCGGCGACGTCGTCCCGGTCGTCGCGCACAACCGGGTGGAGTGGGCGGTCGCGCTGCTGGGCCTGGTCCGCGCCGGGGCGCTCCCCGCCGCCGTCAACCGGCGGCTCGCCGCGCCGGAGCTGGCCGGGCTGCTGGAGCTGCTCAAGCCGGCCGCCGTCATCGCCGACGACGCCTGCGACGGCCTGGTCCGGTCGGCCGCCGAAACCGCCGGCATCGCCGCGCCAGTGCTGGCGCTGGCCGGCGCCCCCTCCCCCGGCCCCCTGCCCGACCGGCCGGTGGAGCGCCTGCGCGGGCCCGAGCCGTGCCTGCTGCTGCACACCAGCGGCACCACCGGCCGCCCCAAGCTGGTGCCGGTCACCCACCAGCAGCTCATCGGCGCGGCGACGTTCCTGAAGCTGGAGGTGCCCGAGGCCGTGCCCGGCGCGCGGCACCTGAGCGCGCTGCCGCTGTTCCACGTCGCCGGGCTGGCGAACCTCGCCTACGCGCTGTTCACCGGCGGGCACCTGCACGTGCTGGACGGGTTCGACCCGGCCGGGTTCGTGGACGAGCTGGCCGGGCGCCGCGTCCACCTCACCCAGCTCGTGCCGACGCTGATCCGCGCCGTGGCCGAGGAGGTGCGCCGCCGCGTTCCCGCGCCCGACCTGTCGCACCTGGCGGAGGTGGTCTACGGGGCCTCGCCGATCGACCCGGCCCTGCTGGCGGAGGCCGTCGCGACGCTGGGCTGCCGGTTCCGGCAGAACTACGCGGCCACCGAGACCGGGCCGCTGCCGGTCACCACGCTGTCCCCGGCCGAGCACGACCCCGCGCGCGGGCTGCTGGCCACCGCCGGGCGTCCGTCGCTCGGCTGGGAGGTGCGCGTCGGGGAGTTCGGGGAGGTGCAGGTGCGGGGCGCGGCCCCGTTCCCGGGCTACTGGAACGATCCCGAGGCCACCCGGCGCGCCCTCACCGGCGACGGCTTCTACCGGACCGGGGACGTGGGCGTGCTGGACGCGGACGGGTACCTGACCGTCGTCGACCGTCTCAAGGACATGATCGTCTCCGGCGGGGAGAACGTGTACCCGGCCGAGGTGGAGGCGGTGCTGGCCCGCCATCCGGCGGTCCGCGAGGTCGCGGTGATCGGCGTGCCGCACCCGGCGTGGGGCGAGACCGTGCACGCGGTGGTGGTGCCGGACGGCGACCTGGACCCGGACGGGCTGGTCGCGTGGGCGAGGGAGCGGCTGGCCGGGTTCAAGTGCCCCACGGGCGTCACCCCGGCCGGGGAGCTGCCCCGCAACGCCACCGGCAAGGTCGTGAAGTCGGCGCTGCGGGACCCGCACTGGGCGGGGCGGGAGCGGCGCATCGGCTGATCGCCGGTTCGGGCCGGTGCCGTAACCTGGACCTCCGCCATGAAGAAGCACACCATCGCCAAGTCGCGCACGGGGGCGGCCGCCGAGCGCCCCGCCGAACGTCCCGCCAAGAGCACCCGCAAGGGGCGCGAGACCGACCGGGCGTTCCGCGACGCCGGCCGCGCGGTGTTCGCGCGCGAGGGCTACTTCAACGCCAAGATCAGCGACATCGCCGCCGAGGCCGGCAAGTCGGTCGCCTCCTTCTACAACTACTACGACACCAAGGCCGACCTGCTGATCGCCCTGGCCGAGGAGTTCCACCGGGAGGCGACCGAGCTCGCGGTGTCGCCGTTCCGGCGCGGCGAGTCGCCGGAGGAGGCGCTGCGCGAGGCGGTGGCGGGGTTCTGGCGCACCTACTCGGCGCGCCGGGGCGAGCTGATCGGCGTCTTCCAGGCCTCGATGCTGGAGGAGGGGTTCCGCGACCGCTGGCTGGCGATCCGGGCCGAGGCGATCGAGCGGATCGCCTCGGAGGTGCGGCGGGCCCAGGCCGCCGGGTACTGCCCCGGCGTCGACCCCGTGCTGACCGCCTCGGCGCTGTCGGCGATGCTGGAGCACTTCTGCTACATCTGGCAGGCCCAGGGCGGCGAGCGCGTCGAGTCCCCCTACGCCGGGGGCCGGATCGACGACGAGACGGCCATCGACACCCTGGCCACGGTCTGGGTGAAGTCGATCTACTGGCGGCCCTGACCCGCCCGCGAAGATCACAGATCGGTCACACATCTCGGTGCGCGCTCTGACGAAGCGCGCCCCGCGCCCCCTAGAGTCTGCCGGGTATATGCCGGTCAAGACCGGTTTGAGTAGAGCGCGAGCCCGGCACAGCGCCGTGCCGGAGGGAAGGAGGGGCGATGGGCGATCCCGACGTCACCTACGGGGGCTATCTGCGGCTGGACGACCTGCTGGCCTGCCAGGAGCCGCGCACCGACGCGCACGACGAGATGCTCTTCGTGATCATCCACCAGGTGTACGAGCTGTGGTTCAAGCAGATCCTGCACGAGGCCGCGCTGCTGCAGCGGCGGCTGGAGGAGGGGCACAGCGCCGGGGCGCTGCGCACCGCGCGCCGGATCACCAAGATCCTGAAGACCGTGGTCGGGCAGATGGACGTGCTGGAGACCATGACGCCCCGGCAGTTCGCCGGGTTCCGGGAGGCGCTCGGCGCCTCCAGCGGGTTCCAGTCCGAGCAGTTCCGCGAGCTGGAGGCGGTGCTGGGCAGGCGCGCCTTCCCGGCGTCGGACCTGCGCGACGACGCCCGGCTGCGCGCCGCGGTGCGCCGCCGCTCGCTGTTCGACTCGCTGCTGCGCTACCTGGAGGCCCAGGGCCACCCCGTCCCGGCCGCGGCCCGCGACCGCGACGTGAGCGCGCCCTGGCGGCCCGACGCGGAGGTGCAGCGGGTGCTGCTGGCCGTGTACGCCGACGAGAACGGCCCGGCCGCCGAGGTGTGCGAGGCCCTGGTCGACGTGGACGAGGGCGTCCAGGAGTGGCGCTACCGGCACGTGAAGATGGTCGAGCGCACCATCGGCGCCAAGCTCGGCACCGGCGGGTCCGACGGGGCCGGCTACCTGCGCGCCACCCTGTTCACGCCCGCCTTCCCGGACCTGTGGGAGGTCCGGTCGCAGATCGAGGAGGTCCCGCTCCATGAGCACTGATCCCCTGGGCTCCTCCGCCGGCCCGGTGGCCGTCGTCGGCGCGGGGCTGGCCGGGTGCCTGCTGGCCACCCTGCTGGGGCGGCGCGGCATCGAGGTGACGGTGTACGAGCGCCGCCCCGACCCCCGGATCGCCGGGGCCGAGCGCGGCCGGTCCATCAACCTGGCGGTGTCGGCGCGCGGCCTGGCCGCGCTGGAGCAGGTCGGGCTGCGCGACCATGCGCTCAAGCGGGCGCTGCCGATGCACGGGCGCATGGTGCACCCGCTGGGCAAAGGCGGAACGGGCGCT
The DNA here is from genome assembly GCA_050936435.1 of Spirillospora sp. CA-253888. GTDB lineage: Bacteria > Actinomycetota > Actinomycetes > Streptosporangiales > Streptosporangiaceae > Spirillospora. The sequence continues at coordinate 7,331,156 of JBNJMT010000001.1, read as the reverse complement.
GCGGAGAACTTCCAGCCCTACAGCGCCGACGGCGCGCGCGCCATCAACTCCATCAGCCGCGCCGAGCTGAACCAGGCGCTGCTGGACACCGCCGAGGCCACGCCGGGCGTCCGGCTGCGGTTCTCCCAGAAGGTGACCGGCGTGGACGCCGAGCGGGGCCTGCTGCTGCTCGACGGCCCCGACGGGCCGGTCACCGAGCCCGCGGGCGTGGTGCTGGCCTGCGACGGCGCCTACAGCGCCATCCGCCGGTCGGTGCTGCCCGCGGAGGCGTTCGAGGGCGGACAGGACTTCCTGGAGCACGGCTACAAGGAGCTGACCGTGCCCGCCCGCGACGGCGACTTCGCGCTGGACCCCGACGCGCTCCACATCTGGCCGCGCGGCTCCTCGATGATGATCGCGCTGCCGAACCTGGACCGGTCGTTCACCTGCACGCTGTTCTGGCCCAAGGGCGACTTCGCGGCGCTCGACACCGCCGAGCGCGTGACCGCCCACTTCCAGCGGCACTATCCCGACGTGGCCGATCTGATGCCCGACCTCACCACCGACTTCGCCCGCAACCCGGTCGGGTCGCTGGTGACGGTGCGCAGCTGGCCGTGGGTGCGGCAGGGCGCGGGCGCGGTGGTGGCGCTGGTCGGCGACGCGGCGCACGCGATCGTGCCGTTCTTCGGGCAGGGCGCCAACTGCGCGTTCGAGGACTGCATCGAGATCGACCGGTGCCTGGAGGAGAGCGGCGGGCGGTGGCCCCGCGCGCTCTCGCTCTACCAGGAGCGCCGCAAGGCCAACACCGACGCGATCGCGGAGATGGCGCTGGACAACTTCGTGGAGATGCGCGACCGGGTGTCGTCGCCGGTGTACCGGGCCGCGCACGCGGTGCAGCACGCGCTGGAGCGGCGGCTTCCGGGCCGCTACACCTCGCGGTACGAGCTGGTGTCGTTCACCACGATGCCCTACGCGCAGATCCCGGCCCGCATCCGCAGGCAGAACCGGGCACTGGCCGGGGCCGTCGCCGGCGCGGGCCTCGTCACCGGCCTCGGCGTGCTCGCCGCTCGTGCCGCGCTGCGCGGGCGCGGGAGTCACTGAACAGGTCGTACAGGGCGGCGGCGAACGCGGCCAGCACGAAGGCCAGGACGACGATGAGGCCGTGCCGGAACGCCGCCGCCCAGTCGCCGCCGCTGTTGGCGACGGTGGCGAAGAACACCGCGCCCGCCGCCGCGATGCCGACGGCTGTGCCCATGCGCTGCCCGGTCTGCAGCACCCCGGCGGCGCTGCCGCCCTCGGTGAAGGGCACCTCCGACAGCGTGATGGTCTGGTTGGGCGAGATGACCAGGCCGCTGCCGACGCCGCCGATCAGCAGCGGCAGCGCCGTCCACCAGGCCACCTCGCGGCCCGGGTGCAGCTCGACCACGAGCCACGCCACGCCGAGGCCCACCAGCACCAGCGCCAGCCCGGCCGCGACCAGCGGGCGGCCGAACCGGGACACGATGCGCCCGCCGACCGCCGAGGCCACGCCCGAGCCCACCGCGAAAGGCGTGATGGCGAGGCCCGCCTCCAGCGCGCTGTAGCGCAGGCCGTTCTGCAGGTACAGCGTGAAGATGAAGAAGATCGCGGTGAAGCCCGCGAAGTACAGCAGCGCGATCGCCGCGCCCAGCGAGTAGGAGCGGAACCGGAACAGCGACAGGTTCACCAGCGGCGCGGCGGTGCGCCGCTCCCAGGCCACGAACGCCGCCAGCAGCGCCGCGCCGGCCGGGACCAGCAGCCACTTGGCCCAGCCGTGCCACTGCTGCTCCTGCACGAACGGCAGCATCGCCGCCACCACGCCCGCGCCCAGCAGCACCATGCCGACCGGGTCCTGCCCCTGCCGGTCGCCGTAGACCGGCGCGGGCAGCAGCCGCCAGGCCAGCACCAGCGCCGCGATGCCGACCGGGATGTTGACGTAGAACACCCAGCGCCAACCGTCCTCGACCCCCGCGACCGAGATCAGCGCGCCGCCCAGCAGCGGGCCCACGGCGGTGGCGACGCCGATGACCGCGCCCATCGCGCCGAACGCCCGGCCCCGCTCGGCCCCCCGGAACAGCTGCTGGATGAACCCGGCGACCTGCGGGTTGAGGATGCCGCCCGCCGCGCCCTGCACGAGCCGCGCGGCCACCAGCCACCCGATGTTCGGAGCGAGGCCCGCCACGGCGCTGGAGGCGGTGAACACCGCGAGGCCCGTCATGAAGACCGCCCGGCGGCTGCGGGCGTCGCCCAGCCGCCCGGCCGGGACCAGCACCAGCCCGAACGTCAGCGCGTACCCCGACAGGATCCACTGCAGGCCCGCCTCCGAGGCGTCCAGCCCGGCCCGGATCGAGGGCAGCGCGACGTTGACGATGCTGACGTCCAGCAGCGTCATGAACGCCGCCACCAGGCACACCGCCAGCGCCTGCCAGCGGTGCGCCCCCTCGGCGGGCCCGCCCGCCGAGGGGGCGGCGGAGGTGTCCTCGGTGACCATGCCGCAGATCGTGTCCGCCCCCGGCCGCCCCAAACTCCATGATCAGATATCTGACCTGGAGGTTTACCCTCGGCCACCCGGTGCCGGAGATTCCGGGCGGGTGTGCCAGGCTGTGCGCGTGACCGACGCCGAGGAACCGCTGTGCTCCGCCAAGGGCTGCCGCGCCGCCGCCGTGTGGGCGCTGCGCTGGAACAACCCCAAGATCCACACCCCGGACCGCCGCAAGATCTGGCTGGCCTGCGACGAGCACCGCGCGAGCCTGTCGTCGTTCCTGGACCGACGCGACTTCCTGCGCGACGTGGTACCCGTCGCCGACCGGGACCTCTAGGCGGTGTTTATTGAAGTCCCGGCCCAGGGGCGCTCGCCTGGCGGCTCGCACCCCTGACCGTGCCTTGGCGAGTGCCACATCGCTTCGCGATCTGTCCCCGGCGGGGCTCGCCTCCGGCTTTGCCCCGCCGGGGACAGTTAGTCACTCGCGCGACGCTTGAGGTCGTTGAGACAGGTCCTGGCGGTTCTGCGGGCGCTCACGCCTGGGTGCTCGGGTCCGGCGCCGTGCCGCCCGTCCAGCCCTCGGCCATCTCGGTGAGGCGCGCCGCGCCGTCGCGCGCGGGCGCGCCCCGGCCGACCGCCAGCCCCAGCAGATAGGCGGTGAGCGGCGCGCCCGGGCGCGCCACGTTGTGGGCCACGTCCCTGGCCAGGTCCAGCACCAGGTCCCGGTCCAGCTCGGCGCGCTCCACGCCGAGTTCGAGGCAGGCCGCCTCCAGCCACTCTTCCAGCATCTCGTGTCCCTCCCCCTTGACCGGGTCCCACTCTCGCACGGTCAGGGGCGCGCGAGGCGATCGGCCCTCTCCAGCGCGTCGGGGGTGTCGCAGTCGTACCAGGGCGGCCGCTCCCCCGCCGGGATCCGCACCGGGACCGGGTCCAGGGCGGCCAGCAGGCCGCGCAGGGAGGCCCCCTCGTAGCCTGCCAGGGCGGCGCGGAGCCGTTCGGTGCGCCAGCAGCCGGTCAGCCACTGCTCGCGGCCCCCGTCGTCCAGCAGCACGGCGCCGTCGGCGCCCTGCGCGGCCTCCCGCAGGGCGGTGACGTGGGCGGGCCGCAGGAACGGCAGGTCGGCGGCCAGCAGCACCGTCCAGGGCGCGGCGACCTCGGCCAGCCCCGCGCGCAGCGCGGGCACCGGCCCGGCGCCGGGCGGGTCCTCGCGGACGACGCGGGCGCGGGCCACCGCGGGCCGGGCCGGGCCGACCACGACCAGGCGGCGCGCGGCCGCCGCCGCGTCGGCGACCCAGGCGATCAGCGGGCGGCCGCCGACCGGCGCGGCGGGCTTGTCGGCGCCGCCGAGCCTGCGGGCGCGGCCGCCCGCCAGCACGACGGCGTCGAAGGGCCCAGGCGGCTCAGGAGACATCGCGGTCACGGGCGGCGCGGTCGCGCTCGTAGGCGCTGAGGTTGTGCTCCAGCGACCTCATCAGCTCCCAGACCTGGCCGGGCGGGATGCGCACCCGCGCGACGACCTTGGCGGGGACGTGCACGTAGCGCTCCCCCGTGGCGGGGTCCTCCGACACCTCCGGCGGCCGCACCTCGGCGGCGAAGTCGATCACGAGGCTGTCCTGGGTCCGCCACACCGAGGCGAGCCCGGCGAAGGTGCCCTCCTCCTGGTCGGGCGGCACGGCGATCTCGACACGGTGCTCCAGCGGCTGGTCCGTCACCCGGCCATCGTCGCACGCGGCGGTCGGGTCAGCCGCCGATGGCCGACATGGGGCGGGCCGGCTGCAGGAAGGACGGGTCGTCGATGCCGTGCCCGGCGCGCTTGCCGCGCACCGCCGCGCGCCACCGCTCGGCGAGTTCGGCGTCGGACGCCCCGGCCCGCATCGCGTCGCGCAGGTTGGACTCGTCGGTGGCGAACAGGCAGTTGCGGATCTGGCCGTCGGCCGTCAGCCGCACCCGGTCGCAGGCCCCGCAGAACGGGCGCGTCACCGACCCGATCACCCCGACGGTCGCCGGGCGGCCGTCCCGCTCGTGCCCGGCGACCGCGAAGCTCTCGGCCGGGGCGCTGCCGCGGTCCTCGCGCGCCTCGGGTGTCAGCGCGAACTCCGCGGCCAGCAGGTCCAGGATCTCGTCCGCGGTGATCATGTTGTCGCGGGTCCAGCCGTGCTGGGCGTCCAGCGGCATCTGCTCGATGAAGCGCAGCAGGTAGCCGTGCTCCAGGCAGAAGCGCAGCAGCGGCGCCGCCTCGTGGTCGTTGATCCCGCGCATCAGCACCGCGTTCACCTTGACGGGGACGAGCCCGGCGGCCCGCGCGGCGGCCAGGCCCCGCAGCACGTCCTCCAGCCGGTCGCGGTGCGCCAGCCGCTTGAAGGTGGCGCGGTCCAGGGTGTCGAGCGAGACGTTGACGCGGTCCAGGCCCGCCTCGGCCAGCGGCCCGGCCAGCCGCTCCAGGCCGATGCCGTTGGTGGTGAGCGACACCTGCGGGCGCGGCTCCAGCGCGGCGGTGGCGGCGACGATCCCGGCGATGCCGCGCCGCAGCAGCGGCTCACCGCCGGTGTAGCGGACCTCGGTGATGCCGAGCTCGGTCACGCCGATCCGCACCAGCCGCGTCACCTCCTCGTCGGTGAGCAGCTCGGGCTTGGGCAGCCAGTCCAGCCCCTCGGGCGGCATGCAGTAGGAGCAGCGCAGGTTGCACCGGTCGGTCAGGGAGACCCGCAGGTCCGTCGCGACGCGGCCGAAGGTGTCCAGCAGCACGGGCGTCCTTCCTGTCACCTTGGTGTTCTCGGCTCGATCGCCGCCATCGGTCGTTCCAGCCTATTGCGGCGGTTGACGATCCGCGCCATCGCGGGAGACGGTTATCCGCGCGATCATCGGCCGGAATTCTGGCGGATCGTCCAAAAGGAAGCGGAGGACGGGCATGACGACGGCGCGGGAGTGGGAGTTCGCGGGGGTGCGGGGCGCGGTCACCGCGCGGGTGTGGGCCGCCGAGCGGCCCCGGTACGTGGCGGTGCTGTCGCACGGCTACGGCGAGCACCTGGGCCGCTACCAGCACGTCGCCGAGACGCTGGTGCGGCACGGCGCGACGGTGTGCGGCCCCGACCACATGGGGCACGGCCGCTCGGCCGGGGAGCGCGTCCTGATCGAGGACGTCGACGAGGTGGTCGCCGACCTGCACACGGTGGTGGAGTCGGCGGTGACCGACCTGCCCGACCTGCCGGTGGTGCTGGTCGGCCACTCGATGGGCGGCCTGATCGCCACCCGCCACGCCCAGCTGTACCCGGGCGTCCTGGCGGCGCTGGTGCTGTCGGGCCCGGTGCTGGGACGGTGGGAGGCCCTGTCGGCGCTGCTGGGCATGGACGAGATCCCCGACATCCCCATCGACACCGAGACGCTGTCGCGGGACCCGGCCGTGGGCAAGGCGTACGCCGAGGACCCGCTGATCTGGCACGGCCCGTTCAAGCGCACCACGCTGGAGGCCCTGGACGGCGCGATGCGGCGGATCGGCGAGCACGGGCCGCTGGGCGATCTGCCGACGTTCTGGGCGCACGGCGCCGACGACCGGCTCGTGCCGCTGGAGGGCACCCGGGCCGGCATCGAGGCGATCCGGGGCTCGGACCTGACCGAGAAGGTCTACCCCGACGCCCGGCACGAGATCTTCAACGAGACCAACCGGGACGAGGTGCTGGCGGACGTGACGACCTTCATCGACCGGGTGCTGCCCTAGCCTCAGGTCGACAGGGCGGACGACAGCTCCCGCACCCACGGCTCGCCCTCCGGGGCGAGCCGGTTCAGGCACTGCCACAGGTCGTAGCGGCCGTGCCAGGTGCCGTGGCCGATGGTGTCGGCGCGCGAGGGCCGGTGCTCGGGCTCCTCCCGGTGCACCTGCTCGGCCAGGCCCCACTTGCCCCAGCGGACGGCCGCCAGCGAGCGGGGCCGGCCGACCAGGTGGTCCCACACGTGCCGCTCGACCGGCACCGGCTCGAACCGCACGTGCGGCGGCGCGGCCGGGGGCCGCCAGGGGCGGTCCTGCGGGACCAGGCCCAGCAGGCGGACCGGGTCCGGATGCGCGGCGATCCGGCGGTCGAGCGGGCGGCCGACCGGCGCGCACGCGAGCGCCGGCCCGTCGTGGCGCTCCAGGTCGCGCGCCGGACGGGCGAGCCGGGCGAACGCGGTACGGCCCAGCGCGCCGTCGAGCAGGTCCAGCAGAGGTTCGGCGGCCGTGCCGAAGTGGACCGGCTCGGCGTCGCAGCGGACCAGCACGGCGGCGCAGGCCGCGGTGAGCCGCCCGTACCAGAGCCAGTCCAGCTCGCCCCGGCTGTCGATGGGCGTCGCGCCGAGCAGGTCCGGCTCGCCGTCCGGCCACTCCTCGACGGCGGGCCCGTCCTCGGCGCGGACCGCCTCCGTCAGCAGCTCGGTCACCGACCAGGCGTTGCAGTCGTGCACCCGGAAGCCCACCTCCGCGCCGCAGGACGCGCAGGCCAGGTTGGGGCCGTCGCCGACGATGCCGAGGCAGCCGTCGCCGCTTCGCTCCAGGAGGAAGCGTGTGTTGTAGACGTCACCGGGCGACATCACGTGCACCTCGCGCCGGTCGTGCCGCTCGGCGTATTCGCCGGGACTCATCAAGAGCAGGCTTTCGGGCTCTCCCCCTCGCCAGTGCCCGGGAAAGGTGCCCGGTTCGGGCAGCCGGACGCGGCGGACCGGGTTGCTGAGGACGGTGCCGCAGCGGGCGCAACGGAAAACGGTGCTAGGAGCGTTCAACGACCTGCTTCGATGAGGAGTTCGGCTTTGCGGGACTCCGGGACGTCGCGGCCGGTGAGGGCCTTCTCCAGCGCCCACAGGAGTTCGGGACCAGTCTGTCCCGGACCGCCCAGCCGCCGGTAGACGGCGGCGGGTCCGGCCGCGGCCAGATCGTCCAGGGTGTGCACGCCCACGCCCGCGAGCAGGGCGGCCTCGCTCGGGCCGATGCCCCGGCAGTTCCCGATCTTCCGGGACCGGCCCCGGCCGATCGCGCCGTGCTGCGCCCAGATCGACGGGAGCAGCTCCCCGGCCGGCGCCCCGGCCCGCTCCAGCACGTCGGCGCGCGCACGGCGGGCCATCGACACCTCCCGGTGGAAGTCGCGGAAGACCTGGATCTCCCCGTCGGCCCAGCACGAACCCGGCCCCAGGTACTCGTAGTCCATGCCGAACCAGTTGTTGGCGTTCAGCCGGCCCGCCTGGACGGCCCAGGCGCGCATGTCGGCCGCGCTGTACGGACTCAGCACGACCATGCCGTGCGACCGCTCCACCGCACCCCGCTCGGGCCGCGCCGGATCGTACTTGGCCGCGAACCAACCCTGGGGGTCGGCGAGCGCCGGCTCCAACCCGTAAGTGCGCCAGCGCACCGTGCCGTCGGGCGCGCCCCGCAGCGGCAGCCGCGCCTTCAGCGCCCCGGCGACCTTGCCGGTGAACGGCGTGCACCACGCCGGCACCAGCACGATCGGATCGCCCGGATCGGCGTCGAACGGCGTCGGCGTCACGAACTCCCGGTCGATCACCAGCAGCGTCCCGGGACGCGCCTGGTAGGACAGCCCCCACAGCAGGCGCGCCAGCATCCGCGCGCCGTGCCCGTCCGACAGCACGTGCCAGGTCCCGTGGAACCGGTTGGTGCTGAACCGCACGCGGGTGCCCGGCCGCAGCCCGATCACCGTGTGATCGCGCCCGTCCAGCCGCAGCACCCGCCGGTGCAGCTTCATGCCGTCGCCCGTCGACCGGGCCGCCGAGGGACGCTGCCTGCGCACGACCGCCCCCTCAGCCCTTGACGCAGATGAGCTGACGAAGGTGCGCCACGACCTCCACCAGGTCCGACTGCGCCGCCATCACCGACTCCAGGTCCTTGTAGGCCCCGGGGATCTCGTCGAGCACGCCCCCGTCCTTGCGGCACTCGACGCCCTTGGTCTGCTCGATCAGGTCGTCCACGGTGAACGCCTTGCGCGCCCGGTTGCGGCTCATCTTCCGCCCCGCGCCGTGCGAGGCGGAGTTGTAGGCCCTCTCGTTCCCGAGCCCGCGCACGATGTAGGTGCCGGTCGCCATCGACCCGGGGATGATCCCGAGGTCGCCCGCCCCGGCGCGGATCGCGCCCTTGCGGGTGACCAGCAGCTCCACGCCGTCGTAGGTCTCCTCGGCCACGTAGTTGTGGTGGCAGGAGATGGTCTCGCCCCACTTGCAGCGCTTCGCGCCGAAGTACTTGGTGACCACCTGCTGCGCGAGCGCCATCATGACGGCCCGGTTCCGGCGCGCGTACTCCTGCGCCCAGAACAGGTCGTGCCGGTACTCGTCCATCTTGACCGTGCCCGCCAGGAACACCGCCAGGTCGGGGTCCGGCAGGTCCTGGTTGTGCGGCAGCTTCCGCGCGGCCTCGACGTGGTGCTCGGCGAGCTCCTTGCCAATGTTCCGCGACCCGGAGTGCAGGACGAGCCACACCGAACCGGACTCATCTACACAAAGCTCCATAAAGTGGTTGCCTGATCCCAGAGAGCCGAGCTGCGCGCGGGCCCGGCCGATCCTGCCGCGCACGGCGGGATGCAGCTCTTCGAACCGCTTCCAGAAGTCGTACCAGCCGCGCTCCTTCAGACCGGGCAGCGCGGACGGGTCCACCGGCTCCTTGTGCGAGTGGCGGCCGACCGGGATCGCCCGCTCCAGCCGCGAACGCAGCAGGCCGAGGTCGTCGGGCATGTCCTCAAGGGTGAGGGTGGACTTGACGGCGGTCATCCCGCAGCCGATGTCCACGCCGACGGCGGCCGGGGAGACGGCGTCGCGCATGGCGATGACCGAGCCCACGGTCGCGCCCTTGCCGTAGTGCACGTCCGGCATGACCGCCAGGCCCTCCACCCACGGCAGCCGGGACACGTTCTGCAGCTGCTCCAGCGCGACGTCCTCGACGGTGTTCGGGTCGGTCCACATACGGATGGGAACACGACCGCCCTTGAGCGTCTGGTACGGCATCATCTGCTCCTCTCCGAAACTCGACAGTGATCCGAACCGCGCTCCATGTAGCCAGACCGGACCGCTCCGCCTCAACTTGTTTTCCTACCCCGCCCACCTGCGCAGACCCGGTCTCCGGCGGACCGGACGGCCCCGACCCCACTTCTTCGAGCCCTCGCCCGCCGCCTCGACGTTCACCATTGGCGAGATTTCGATCAGCTTGATGGGTCACACTTCCCTCAGTTCGATTGAGGGGCGTCATGTGTTCGCCATCCGGACGGAATGGGTTTGACTGTGAACGAGTGCTTCACCCACCGATGCATGCAGCCCGTAAGGGCGCGCGGATTCTGTTCCGCACACTACAAGAAGTGGCTCAGAGCCACACCCAAGGATCAAAGGCCGCCCCCGAAACAACGCCTTCCCAGCACGAAAGATCCACTGGAGGCGGCTCAGACGTTCGACCTCGAACGCCCTGAGATGGCTTATCTCTTCGCCTTCCTTCAAACGGGCGGCTCTTATTCGAAGGGGGGTAAGAACAAGGGAAAAATCACTGTGGAGCTGTCCGCCGTAGATTTGGTCATCCTCCAGCAGTTTCAGATGATCGTGCCGTACAAGAGCTCCATCAGGTTTCGTTCCAGACGGACCAACTTCGCCGAGGAGTGCGCTTCGGCCACCTGGTCCCTGTATTCCGGCGCCGCGCGACACGCGCTTGAGGCGTTGGGCATGCCGAGCGGAGCCAAGTCCGCCACCATCCGTCCTCCTGACGCTCCCGTCAGCGAGCAGGACTATGTGCGGGGGTTGGTGGATGCCGACGGCTCTGTCGGCTTCACCGCGAGGGGATACCCCTTCATCGGGTTCACCACCTTGAGTCCTGCCATGAACGCGTATTTCTGCGACAAGGCCTGCGAAGTCACGGGCGTGCGGCGGACCGTCAACCCGAATAAGCGGGACGGGGTCTACAACCCGCTCCTGACTTCGGAACCAGCGGTCGAGTTCACGCGCTGGCTCTATTACGAGGGCTGCCTTGCGCTTGAGCGAAAGCGGGCGCGAGCGCAAGAGGTGGCGCAGTGGACCCGGCCAGAGGGGATGCGTCGCCGGGCCACGCAAAAGCGCTGGACGCCGGACGAGGACGCCGTGGTCCTGGGCTCGACGATCAAAGAGGCGGCCCGCCTGCTCGGGCGCACCGAAAATAGCGTGAACCTTCGTCGTTGGCGCCTGCGCCAAGTCCAAGAGGGCACGGGAGACCGCACAACGTTCAGATAGGGGCCTCGTCGGCGGGGGTGTGGCGGCCGTCGGGGACTCTCGTGGTCAGGCCCTGGGCGTCCAGGTGTTCCAGCAGGGCTATCGTCACGCGGCGGGTCGTGTTCAGGGCCTGGCGGGCCTGGCTCGCGGTGAACGGGTGCGGCAGTTTGTCCAGGATGCGCAGGGCTTCCTTGTCCGCGCCCGGGAGCAGCACCACATTGTCGGGCAGGTGCAGGACCGCACCCGCTTTTGCGGCGGCGGCCAGGACGGGGCCCGTCAGGCCCAGGGCGGCCAGGCGTTCGGCTGTGGGGGCCTGGAACGGGGCGGGCTCCAGTTCGGCGCGCAGGCGGGCCACCGCTTCGCGCACCTGCGGGGGCGGGCCCGTGTCGGGGCCGTGGACGCGGCCGCCTTCCAGGCGCAGCGGGGGGCGGACCAGGGCCGTGACCAGGTGGCGGGCGGGCAGGGCCAGTTTCAGGCGCGCGGTTTCCAGCGGGAGGCCGGGGGCCAGGGGGCGGTCGGCGGCGTTCCGCGTCACCTCTTCGAGCAGGCGCTTGTGCAGGGTCTCCCAGTGGTCGGGGTCGGCCGTCCAGTCGCCGAGGACGACGGCGGCGGGCGGTTCGGCGCAGCCCATCACCTTCAGGTCGTCGCGGCGCAGCACGCCGTGGCGGCGCAGCAGCACCGCGCCGTCGGGGCGGTCGGGCCAGGTCGCCAGCTCGCGGGCGCGGGCGGCCCCCGCGCCGCGGCGCACCAGGGTCGGCGGGCGCACGTCCAGGACGTTGATCCCGGCCACGGCGCGGCGGCCCGGGTCGCGCAGCAGGCCGGTGTCGCCCACGTGCAGGGGGAGGCGGGTGTTGAGGGTCAGGCGGGCGGTGTCGGGGCCGAGGGGGCGCAGCCGGACCGGGACGGCGGCCGAGCCCAGGTGCAGGATCATCTGGCGGGCCAGGCGGCCGGACGCCTCGCCGAAGCGGGTGCGCACGTCCACGCAGGTGGTGGGGGTCCACGCGCCGGGGGTGACCAGGGCCATGCCGCGCGCGACGGCGTCGCGGTCGACGCCGCGCAGGTTGAGGGCGACGCGGGCGACGCCGCTCACCGCGTCGCGGGGCTGCTTGGTGGCCTCGACGGCGCGGACGCGGACGCGGGTGCCGGCGGGGGTCAGCACCAGTTCGTCGTCCACGGCGACGGTCCCGGCGGCGAGGGTGCCGGTGACGACGGTGCCGCTGCCGGGGACGGTGAAGGCGCGGTCGATCCACAGCCGGACGGGCGCGGCGGGGTCGGGGACCGGGAGGCGGGCGGCCAGGCGGTCCAGGGCGGCGGTCAGCTCGTCCATGCCGGCGCCGGTCAGGGCGCTGACGGTGACGGTCTCGGCGTTGCGCAGGGCGGTGGCGGCGAGGCGGTCGCGGGCCTGGCGCACGGCCATGCGGGGGTCGGCGACGTCGGCGCGGGTGACCGCGAGCACGCCGTGCCGGACGCCGAGGGCGTCCAGGGCGGCCAGGTGCTCCTCGGTCTGCGGCATCCAGCCCTCGTCGGCGGCGACGGCGAGCAGCACGGCCGGGACGGGGCCCGCGCCGGCCAGCATCGTGGTGACGAAGCGCTCGTGGCCGGGGACGTCCACGAACGCCAGGCGCTCGCCGGAGGGCAGGTCGGTCCAGGCGAAGCCCAGGTCCAGGGTGCGGCCGCGGCGGCGCTCCTCGGCCAGCCGGTCGGGCTCCATGCCGGTGAGGGCGCGCACGAGCGTGGACTTGCCGTGATCGACGTGGCCCGCGGTGGCGACGACCTGCATCAGTTCCCTTCCAGGGCGGCGAGCACGGCGGCGCGGAGGGCGGTGTCGCCCTCGGGGTCCACCGAGCGCAGGTCCAGCAGCAGGCGGCCGTTCTCCAGGCGGCCGACGACGCGGCGGGCGCGCAGCGGCGCGGCGAGCGCGGCGGGCAGCGCGACGGCGGCGCTGGGCAGTTCGACGCCCGGGGCGCCGCCTCCGCCGACGGTGGCGGTGGAGTCGACCGCCCGCGCGTCCGCGCCGCGGGCGGTGAGGGCGGCGGCGAGCTTCGCGGCGCGGTCGCGCAGGTCGCGGGCGTCGGCGTGCAGCATCCGGGTGACGGGCGGCCGGGGGCCGCGCAGGGTCGCCTCCAGGGCGGCCAGGGCCATCTTGTCCAGGCGCAGCGCCCGGTAGAGGGGGTGGCGGCGCAGCGTGGCGAGCAGGGCGCGGTCGCCGAGCAGCAGGCCGGCCTGGGGGCCGCCGAGGAGCTTGTCGCCGCTCGCGGTGACCAGGGACGCGCCGGCCTCCAATGCCGTGGCGGCGTCGGGCTCGCCGGGCAGCAGGGGGTCGGGGCGCAGCAGGCCCGAGCCGATGTCCACCACGAGGGGGGCGCCGAGGGCGGCGAGCTCGGCGACGCCGGCCTCGGCGGTGAAGCCCTCGATGCGGAAGTTGGAGGGGTGGACCTTCAGCACGAAGCCGGTGTCGGGGCCGAGGGCCGCGGCGTAGTCGGCGGCGGTGGTGCGGTTGGTGGTGCCGACCTCGCGCAGCCGCGCGCCGGTGGAGGCGAGCAGGTCGGGCAGGCGGAAGCCGTCGCCGATCTCCACCAGCTCGCCGCGGCCCACGACGATCTCGCGCCCGGCGGCCAGGGCGGTGGCGGCCAGCACCAGGGCGGCAGCGTTGTTGTTGACGGCCTGGGCGTCCTCGGCGGCCGGGCACGCCTCCCGGAGCGCGGCCAGCGCGCCCGCGCCGCGCGGGCCGCGGCGGCCGGTCTCCAGGTCGTACTCGACGTCGGCGCATCCGGCGGCGGCGTCCACGGCCCGGCGGGCGGCCTCCGACAGGGGCGCGCGGCCGAGGTTGGTGTGCAGCAGGACGCCGGTGGCGTTGAGGACCGGGCGCAGCGAGGCGGCGTGGTCGGGCAGCGCGGCCAGGGCGGCGCGGGCGACCTCGTCCGGCGCGATCGCGCCCTCGCGGGCGCGCTGCTGGGCGGCGGTGACGGCGGCCTTGACCAGGGGGCGGCCGAGCCGCGCGGCGGCCGCCTCGAGCCGGGGGTCGGCCAGCACGGCGTCGGTGCGGGGGACGAGTCGCCGGGGATCGGGCCGAATGGGGTCCACCGGGCAACCCTATGGACGGCGGGGGCGGTTCCGAAAGCGGAACGGGTTCACACTCTGAGATCGTTGATCTCGGATGCGGGACGGTCAGCGGCTCCGGTCGGCGACCGGGCCGCCCGGCGGCCCGGCGGTGCCGAAGTGGTCGCAGTCGCTGGCGGAGTAGGCGGTGAAGTCGTCGACCATGCGGTGCACCAGCCCGGCCAGCAGCCGCCGGTCCTCCGGCGACCAGCCGGCCAGCGCGCCGCTCATCCAGCGCCGCCCCACCGCGCGGACGCACTCGACGGCGGCGGTCCCGGCGTCGGTCAGCCGCACCCGCTGGGCGCGGCCGTCGTCGGGGTCGGGCACCCGCTCGACGTAGCCGGCCTTCTCCAGGCGCTGCACCTGGCGGGTCACGTGCGGGGGCTCCACGGCCAGCTGGGCGGCCAGTTCGCCGGGCCGCATCGGCGCGCCGTGCTCGGCCAGCAGCCGCAGCAGCGGGACGGCGGCGCGGTCCACCGGGACGCCCGCGGCCGCGACGGCCCGGTCGTGCCGCTTGGCGCGGGTGAGCAGGTGCGCGACCCGGGTGAGGGCCCGCTCGATCTCGATGACGTCGGGAGCGCGCTCCGGTGCGGTCATGTGATCGACCTTACAGCCAAGTTACTTTCGTTAAGTAAGGAGTAGGCTCCTCGGGTCGCCGCACCTCCGGCGCGCTCCCCCTGGAGGACCCCCCATGACCGAAGCCGCCACCGCGGCGCCCGTGCGGACCCGCCGGCACGACGGCGCCCCGCACCCCGGCCTCACCCTGCTGGCCCTCGCCACCGCCGGGATGGTGGTGTCGGTCCAGCAGACCCTGGTCATCCCGCTGCTGCCCCGGCTGATGGACCTGTTCGACGCCTCGGTCACCGCGGTGACCTGGGTGTTCACCGCCTCGCTGCTGGCCGGGGCGGTCGCGACCCCGCTGCTGTCGCGGTTCGGCGACATGTACGGCAAGAAGAAGATGATCCTGGTCGCGATGGGCCTGCTGGTGGCCGGGTCGGTGGTGTGCGCGCTGTCGGGCTCGCTGCCGGTCCTGGTGGCCGGGCGCACGCTGCAGGGCACCTCGGCCGCGCTGATCCCGCTGGCCATCGGCACGATCCGGGACGCCTTCCCGCGCGAGCGCGTCACCACCGCCATCGGCATCGTCAGCGCCACCATGGGCGTCGGCGGCACGATCGGCATGCTGGTGACCGGCCTGATCGCCGACCGCACCACCAGCCACCATCCGGTGTTCTGGATCACCGCCGGGCTCGCGGCGGCCGGGATGGTGCTGGTCTGGTTCAGCGCGCCGAACGTCGGCACCCGCTCGGGCGGCCGCCCCGACGTCGCCGGGGCGCTGCTGCTGGCGGTGTGGCTGGTGTGCCTGCTGCTGGGCATCAGCCAGGGCAACCGGTGGGGCTGGACCTCCGGCGGGGTGCTCGGGCTGTTCGCCGGCGCGGCCGCCGCGTGCGCGGTGTGGGTGCTGGTGGAGTCCAGGGTCCGCGAGCCGCTGGTGCGGCTGCGGCTGCTGGTGGGGCCGCAGTCGTTGTCGGCGAACCTGGCCTCGATCCTGCTGGGCTTCTCGATGTTCGCCGCGTTCACCCTGGTCTCCAACTTCGTGCAGACGCCCAAGGACAGGCTCGGGTACGGGCTGAGCGGCTCGGTGCTGGACGTGGGCCTGTACACGCTGCCCAGCACGGTGACGATGCTGGCCTGCTCGGCGCTGGCCGGGCGGCTGGCCGCGCGGGTCGGCCCGGCCTTCACACTGGCCACCGGGTCGCTGTTCGCCGCGCTCAGCTACGTGTGGCTGGCGCTGTTCAACGCGCACGGCTACGACATGCTGATCTTCAGCGCGATCCAGGGCGTCGGCTTCGGCATCGCCTACGCGGCGCTCGGCACGCTGGCCGTCCAGCACGTGCCGATGGACCAGAGCGGCATCGCCAGCGGCATCAACTCGCTGGTGCGCACCGCCGGCGGCTCGATCGCCGGGGCGGCCACCGCCGCCGTCCTGACCGGGCACACCATCGCCGGGACCGGCGCGCCGACCCTGCGCGCCTACGAGCTGTGCTTCTGGATCGCGGCGGGCGGCGCGGTGCTGGCGGCCGCGGTCGCGACGGCGCACGGCCTGCGCCACCGGCACCGCTGAGCACGGCCGGGCGCACGGTCCGGCGCACGGCCGGGCGCGCGGACGCGGGCGGGCGGGGAGATCGGCGTCCCCGCGCCGCCAGTACGGCGCGGGGCCTTGACGAACCCCTCCCCCGGCGGGCCGTATAGGGGTGCGCCCCTCACCCAGGACGGGGCGGTGGGCTCTGCACCGGAGGACGACATGGGCGCCTACGCGGCCGCGTACGAACGCAGCATCGCCGACCCCACGCGGTTCTGGGGGCTGGCCGCGCGCGACATCCGCTGGCTCGTGCCGCCCGACCGGGTGCTGGACGACGGCGCCCCGCCGTTCTACCGCTGGTTCACCGGCGGCGAGCTGAACACCTGCGACAACGCGCTGGACCGGCATGTGGAGGAGGGCCGCGGCGACCAGCCCGCGCTGGTCTACGACAGCCCGGTCACCGGCACCGTCGCGACCTACACCTACCGCGAGCTGACCGACCTGGTGGCGCGGTTCGCCGGGGCGCTGCGCGGGCTCGGCGTGGACCGCGGCGACCGCGTGGTGGTGTACCTGCCGATGGTGCCGGAGGCGGTCGTCGCGATGCTGGCCTGCGCCCGGCTCGGCGCGGTGCACTCGGTGGTGTTCGGCGGGTTCGCCGCCAAGGAGCTGGCCGCCCGCATCGACGACGCCCGCCCCAAGGTCGTGGTGTCGGCGTCCTGCGGCGTCGAGGGCGGCCGCGTGGTCGCCTACAAGCCCCTGCTGGACGAGGCGCTGGGGCTGGCCGCCCACAAGGTGGAGCGGTGCGTGGTGCGGCAGCGCCCGCAGCTGCACGCCGACCTCGTGCGCCCGCGCGACGTGGAGTGGGACGAGGCCGTCGCGGGCGCCGCGCCCGCCGAGTGCGTGCCGGTCGCGGCCACCGATCCGCTGTACATCCTCTACACCTCCGGCACCACCGGCCGCCCCAAGGGCGTGGTGCGCGACAACGGCGGGCACGCGGTCGCGCTGCGCTGGTCGATGGAGAACGTCTACGGCGTCGGCCCCGGCGACGTGTTCTGGGCGGCCTCCGACGTCGGCTGGGTCGTCGGGCACTCCTACATCGTGTACGCGCCGCTGCTGACCGGCTGCACCACCGTGCTGTACGAGGGCAAGCCGGTCGGCACCCCGGACGCGGGCGCGTTCTGGCGGGTGGCCGCCCAGCACCGGGTGAAGGCGCTGTTCGCCGCGCCCACCGCGATCCGGGCCATCAAGAAGGAGGACCCGGAGGGCCGCCTGCTCGCGCGGTACGACCTGTCGGCGCTGGACACCCTGTTCCTGGCCGGGGAGCGGCTGGACCCCGACACCTACGCGTGGGCCGCGCGCATCCTGGACCGGCCCGTCATCGACCACTGGTGGCAGACCGAGACCGGCTGGCCCATCGTGGCGAACCCGCGCGGCCTGGAGCCGCTGCCGGTCAAGCCCGGCTCGCCCTCGGTGCCGGTGCCCGGCTACGACGTGCGCGTGCTGGCCCCCGACGGCTCCCCCGCCGAGCCCGGCGCCGACGGCGACATCGTGGTTAGGCTGCCGCTGCCGCCGGGCACGCTGCCCACCCTGTGGCAGGACGACGAGCGCTTCGTGGAGTCCTACCTGACCCGGCACCCGGGCCACTACCTGACCGGCGACGGCGGCCGGATCGACGAGGACGGCTACGTGTGGGTGATGGGCCGCACCGACGACGTCATCAACGTCGCCGGGCACCGGCTGTCCACCGGCACGATGGAGGAGGTCATCGCCGCGCACCCGGCGGTCGCCGAGTGCGCGGTCATCGGGGTGCACGACGCGCTGAAGGGGCAGGTGCCGCGCGGGCTGGTGGTGCTGAAGAGCGGCGCCGAGGCCGATCCGGAGGCGCTGCGCGAGGAGCTGGTGGCGATGGTGCGGCGGCAGGTCGGGCCGGTCGCCGCGCTCAGGGAGATCACGGTGGTGCGGGCGCTGCCCAAGACCCGTTCGGGCAAGATCCTGCGCGCCGCGATGCGCGGCATCGCCGACGGCCGCGAGGTGGCGGTGCCCTCCACCATCGAGGACCCGGCGGTGCTGGAGGAGCTGCGGCCGATGCTGCGCTCGCCCCGCTCCCCCGGCGCCTGAACGCCCCCGGCGGCGCCCGGACGCCGTGCGGACCCCGTGCGAACGCCGCGCGGACGCGCACGCGAGCGCCCGGCGGCCGTTCCCCGGGCTAGGTGGGGAACGGCCGCCGGGCGCGGTCCTGCCGGGCACCCCGGCCTCGCACGGCCGGCCCTAGTGGCTGCCGGTCCGCTTCGGCCAGAACGCGGTCACCAGGTACACGCCGATGACCGCCAGGGCGACCTGGAAGATCGTCTCCCAGAAGTTCCACCCGCTGGTCTTCAGCCCGAACAGGTTGGCCAGCCAGGTGCCGATGAAGGCCGCCACGATGCCCACCACGATGGTCAGCCAGATCGGCATGTTCTGCTTGCCCGGCACGATCAGCCGCCCCAGGGCGCCGATGATGGCGCCGAAGATGAGGGCGGTGATAATCCCCCCGATGGTCATGTCCGCTCCCTCGGTCCGCTCCGTCGGCCCCGCGTGCCCGCGAGGCCGTTACCGATCACATACCCACCGTGTCGATCATTGACACGACCTGGTCGAACATGCCCGGAGCGCGGTGATCACGCCGTCTCGGCGGCGGCTGCGCGCTCCTCGCCCATCAGGCGCCGCAGCGACCGGGTGAACAGGAACATGACCACGCCCGCCGCCAGGGTGCAGGCGCCGAGCAGCAGGAAGTAGCGCACGTCGCCCCAGGGCTCCTGGAGCCGGGCGACCTGTCCGCCGACCGCGTCCCCGGCGGCGGTGGCCAGGAACCACACGCCCATCATCTGGCTGGCGAACGCCTGCGGGGCCAGCTTGGTGGTGACCGACAGGCCCACCGGCGACAGCGACAGCTCGCCCAGGGTCTGCAGCAGGTAGACCGCGATCAGCCACAGCAGCGACACCTTGGCGCCGCCGGCGGCCGCGTTCGAGGCCACCGACATGACCACGAACGACAGCCCGCACATCACCAGCGCGAACGCGAACTTCTGCGGGGTGCTCACCCGGTCGCCGAGCCGCACCCACAACCAGGCGAACACCGCCGCGAAGCAGATGATCAGGATGGGGTTGATGTTCTGGGTCCAGCTCGCCGGCATCCGCCAGCCGAACACGCTGAGGTCCACGCTCTGCTGGGCGAAGATGTTGAGCGGCCCGGCCGCCTGGTCGAAGATCATCCAGAACAGGGCGGCGGCCAGGAACAGCCACACGTAGGCGCGCAGCCGCACCCGCTCCTCCCCCGACACCTCGGGGCTGCGGAACATGTAGCCGAAGTAGGCGACCGGCACCACGATCGCCAGCACCGTCAGCGCCACGGTGACGCCGTCCACGGTGAGCCGCCCCAGCGCCGCGAAGACCAGCACCACGGCGGCGGCCGCGGCCGCCGTCAGCCCGACGGTGCGGAGCACGCGGCGGCGCTCGGCCGGGGTGAGCGGGTTGCCGGGCCGGTCGCCCACGCCCGCCAGGTGCCGGCCCCCGGCCAGGTACTGGACGAGGCCCAGCGCCATGCCGACCGCGGCGGCGCCGAAGCCCAGGTGCCAGTTGATCTGCTCGCCCAGGTAGCCGACCACGAACGGCGCCAGCGACCCGATGTTGATGCCCATGTAGAAGATCGAGAAGGCCGCGTCGCGGCGCGCGTCGTGCTCGCCCTGGTAGAGCTTGCCGACCATGGTGGAGATGTTGGGCTTGAGCAGCCCGGTCCCCAGGATGATCAGCACCAGGCCCAGGTAGACGAAGCCGGCGCCGCCGGGGATCGCCATCGACACGTGCCCCAGCATGATGACCACGCCGCCGACCAGCACCGACCGCCGCGCCCCCAGCAGGCGGTCGGCGATCCAGCCGCCGGGCAGCGCGACGAAGTACACCATCGCCATGTACACGCCGAGCAGCGCCTTGGCGGTGCCCTCGGCCATGCCCAGCCCCGAGTCGGCGGGCGGGGCGATGAGGAACAGGACGAGGATCGCGCGCAGCCCGTAGAAGCTGAAGCGTTCCCACATCTCGGTGAAGAACAGCGTGGCCAGCCCCCAGGGATGGCCGAAGAAGGTGCGCGCGCCGGGCGCACCGGACGACGACGTCGCCATGCGGTCAGTCCCCCCGAATCGTCCGCAGTCGGCAGTCGGCCCTTGCCTACCCACCTTGATCACGGGGTGAACGGCCCGCGGGGAAGGCTATGCGCCGACTTGACCCGCCGCGGCCCCGGCCGGCTCCGCGCGTCCGGCGGGACGGGCGCGGGTCACCGGGGCGGCCGGCGGCTCAGGGGCGCACCTCCAGCACGTTCGGCCCCCGGGGGACCAGCTCGCCGACCACCGGCGCGCCGGGGACCTCCCCGGCCACCAGCAGGCCCCCCGAGGTCTGGGCGTCGGCCAGCAGCAGCCGCTCCTCCTCGGCCAGCCGGCCGAAGCCCGTGTGCGGGGACACCCAGGCCAGGTTCCGGCGGGAGCCGCCCGGGACGAAGCCGTCGCGCATCGCCTGGCGGGCCCCGTCCAGGTAGGGGACGGCCGAGGCGTGCACCACGGCGGTGACGCCGCTGGCCCGCGCCAGCTTGTACAGGTGGCCCAGCAGGCCGAAGCCGGTCACGTCGGTGGCGCAGGCCGCGCCGCCGTCCAGGGCCCGCCGGGACGCCTCGTCGTTCAGCGCGGTCATCGCGGCCACGGCCTCGGGGAACACCTCGCCGGTGGCCTTGTGGCGGGCGTTGAGCACGCCGACGCCCAGCGGCTTGGTGAGCGACAGCGGCAGGCCGGGCCGCCCGGCGTCCAGGCGCAGCAGCCGCGCGGGGTCGGCGAGGCCGGTGACGGCCAGGCCGTACTTGGGCTCGGGGTCGTCGATGCTGTGCCCGCCCGCGATCGGGCACCCGGCCCGGGCGGCGACGTCGCGGCCGCCGCGCAGCACCTCGCGGGCGAGCTCGCCCGGCAGCGCGTCGCGGGGCCAGCCCAGCAGGTTGAGGGCCAGCACCGGGACGCCGCCGACCGCGTACACGTCCGACAGGGCGTTGGCGGCGGCGATGCGGCCCCAGTCGTAGGGGTCGTCCACCACGGGGGTGAAGAAGTCGGCGGTGGACACCACGGCCTGGCCGCCGTCGATGCGCAGGACCGCGGCGTCGTCGCCGTCCCCGTCGCCCACCAGCAGCGGTCCGCCGGGGCCGACCGGGCCGGTGAGCCCGGCCACCATGCGCTCCAGCTCGCCGGGCGGGATCTTGCAGGCGCAGCCGCCGCCGTGGGCGTACTGGGTGAGGCGCACCGGCGCCGGAAGGGGGGTCACGCCGGGAATGTACCCCACCGTCCGCATCTGTGATCAAAAACTTGTCCGAACCGGGTGCGGCATGGTGCGATTCTCTCAAGCAAGTGCTTACTGACATCCGTGAGAGGGCGCGACATGGTCGACACCGGGAACCTGGCGGCGGAGCGGGCCGAACTGGACAGGGCCGTGGCGGGGCAGACGATCTGCACCCGGCTGGCCGACACGGCGGCGGCGCACGGCGCCCTGCCCGCCTACTCCGACCGGGCGGGCGACGGCTGGCGCACGCTGAGCTGGGGCGGGTTCCGCGACCGGGCGCTGGAGGCGGCGGCCGGGTTCGCCGCGCTCGGCCTGGAGGCGGGCGACGTGGTCGCGCTGATGATGCCCAACCGCAGCGAGCACCTGCTGGCCGACCTCGGCGCGGTGCACGCCGGGGGCGTCCCCACCACCGTCTACGCCACCCTCGCCGCCGACCAGGTCGCGTTCGTGGCCGGCGACTGCGCCGCCAAGATCGCGGTGCTGGACGGCCGCGACCAGCTCGACCGCTGGCTGCCGGTGCTGGACCGGCTGCCCGCGCTGCGCACGGTGATCGTGCTGGACGAGGCCGCCCGCCCGGACGGGGAGCGCTTCCTCGGCTGGGGCGAGTTCCTGGAGCTCGGCCGCGAGCGCCTCGCGGCCGACCCCGCCGCGGTCGAGCGGCGCTGGCGGGCGCTCACCCCCGACGACACCGTCACGCTGCTGTACACCTCCGGCACCACCGGCAACCCCAAGGGCGTGCGGATCACCCACTCCATGGCGCTGCACGAGGCCACGATGGTGGAGCGCAGCTCGGACCTGCCCGCCCACAACGACGGCATCTCCTACCTGCCGTTCGCGCACATCGCCGACCGCGTGCTCAGCTACTACCTGCCGATCTGCCGGGCCGCCCACATCCACTTCTGCCCCGATCCCGCCCAGCTCACCACCACGCTGCGCGAGGTGCGGCCGCACGCCTTCTTCGGCGTGCCGCGCGTCTGGGAGAAGATCATGGCGGGCGTGCAGGCGGCGCTCGGCGCCGAGCAGGACGAGCAGAAGAAGGCCGCCGTCGCCCAGGCGCTGGACGCCGGGCGCGCCCACGTGGCCGCCCAGGAGTACGGCAGCCCCGGCGTGCCCGAGGAGGTCGCCGCCGCGTTCGCGCAGTGGGACGGGGCCGTGCTGCGCCCGCTGCGCGCGCTGCTCGGCCTGGACCGGGTCTCCCAGGCCTCCAGCGCCGCCGCGCCGCTGCCCGAGGAGGTCGCGCGGTTCTTCGCCGGGCTCGGCCTGAAGATCTTCGACGCCTACGGCATGACCGAGACCACCGGCGCCATCACCGCCAACCTGCCCGACGCCTTCAAGCTCGGCACCGTCGGCCGCGTGTTCGCCGGGGTGGAGCTGCGGCTGGCCGAGGACGGCGAGATCCTGGTGCGCGGCGCGACCTGCACCCCCGGCTACCTCAACCGGCCCGACGCCACCGCCGAGCTGCTGGACGAGGACGGCTGGGTGCACACCGGCGACATCGGCGCGCTGGACGCCGACGGCTTCCTCACCGTGGTGGACCGCAAGAAGGAGATCATCATCACCGCGGGCGGCGAGAACATCGCCCCCTCGATGATCGAGAACCACCTCAAGGAGCACCCCCTGATCGGGCAGGCGCTGGCCTTCGGCGACCGGCGGCCCTACGTGGTGGCGCTGATCACCCTGGACGGCGAGGTCGCGCCGGTGTGGGCCGCCGCGCACGGCCTGGACACCACCGACCTCGCCGCCCTCGCCGAGCACCCCCTGGTGCTGGAGGAGGTCGGCAAGGCCGTCGCCGACGCCAACGCGCGGCTGGCGCGCGTCCAGCAGGTCAAGCGGTGGCGGCTGCTCCCGGCCGAGTGGACCGCCGAGAGCGAGGAGCTGACCCCCACGCTCAAGCTGAAGCGGCGCGTGGTGCACGGCAAGTACGCCGACGTGATCGGCGGGCTGTACGACTCCTGACCGGCGGCGGCGCGGTCGTCCCGGTCACAGGGTCGTCAGGCCCCCGTCCACCGGGATGACCGCGCCGTTGACGTAGGCGCCCGCGCGGCTGGCCAGGTACACGGCCGCGCCCGCCATGTCGTCGGGGCGGCCGATGCGCCGCAGCGGCACGGTGCCCGCGATGACGTCGCCGAACGCGTCGAGCGTGGCCGCCATCATCTTGGACTCGAACGGGCCGGGCGCGATCGCGTTCACGGTGACGCCCTCCGGGCCGAGCTCCTTGGCCAGCACGCGGGTGAGCTGGTGGATCCCGGCCTTGCTCGCGGTGTAGGAGTAGCGCTCCCCCGGCGTCATGATGCCGTCCACCGAGCCGATGTTGATCACGCGGGCCGGGTCGTCGGGGGTCGCGGCCTCGCGCAGCCGGGGCAGCAGCGCGCGGGTCAGGTAGAAGGGCGCCTTGAGGTTGAGGTCCACGACCTTGTCCCACGCCGAGGCGGGGAACTCCGCCAGCGGCGCGCCCCACGTCGCGCCCGCGTTGTTGACCAGGATGTGCAGCGGCCCGTCGCCGACCGCCTCGGCGAGCCGCAGGCACTCGGCCTCGGTGCTGATGTCGGCGGGGACGGGCACCGCGGTGCCGAACTCCGCCAGCTCGGCCGCCGCCTTCTCGCACGCCTCCGGCTTGCGCGAGCTGATGACCACCCGCGCCGCGCCCGCCTGGAGCAGGCCGCGCGCGATCATCAGGCCGATGCCGCGGGTGCCGCCGGTGACCAGCGCGTTCTTGCCCGCCAAGCTGAACAGGTCCATCATCGGTGTCCTTCCGGTCCGGGGATCCCGACCGTACCGAGCCGCCCGCGGGGCGGGCGCGGCCGGGGCGTACCGTGGAAGGGTGCGGGGAGGTCTCCGGAGCAGGAGGCGGGCCTACGCCGTCATGATGGGCGTCTGCCTGACGCTGTTCGTGCTGTCGTGGGCGGTGGTGGCGCGCTTCTCGGTGCCGGCCGCGATCGTCATGGCGGTGGTGGCGATGGTGATCCCGCCGTTCGCGGCGGTGGTGGCCAACTGGGACGCCGACCAGCGCCGGTGACCTGCCCGAACGCCGCCGGAACGGGTGCGGGAAGATCGTGCCCATGAGGGAGCTGACCATCCCCGGGCTGCTGGACCTGCTCGGCATCTTCGTCTTCGCGGTGTCGGGGGCGCTCGCGGCGGTGCGCCAGCGGCTGGACGTGGTCGGCATGGTCGTGCTGGCCGAGATCACCGCGCTGGGCGGCGGGATCCTGCGCGACCTCGTCATCGGCGCCGTCCCGCCGGCCGCCTTCACCAGCCTCGGCTACGTGCTGACGCCGCTGGCGGCGTGCGTGCTGGTGTTCTTCTGGCATCCGCAGGTCGCCCGGCTGCTGCCCGCGGTGATGTTCTTCGACGCCGCCGGGCTCGGCCTGTTCTGCGTGACCGGCACCCTGAAGGCCCTGGACCACGGCCTGTCGCCGCTGCACGCGGTGCTGCTGGGCGTGATCACCGCGGTCGGGGGCGGCATCCTGCGCGACATGATGAGCGGGCAGATCCCCGGCGTGCTGTACGACCGGCAGCTGTACGCTCTGCCCGCGATGCTGGGCGCGGTGGTGATCGCCGCCGCGCACAGCCTGGACCTGCACGGCGCGACCGTCACCGCCGGGGCGGCACTGCTGGCGTTCGCGCTGCGGGTCGCGGCGATGCGCTACGGCTGGCGCACCCCGCGACCGCGCGGCGTCCCCGACTGAGCCGTCCCCCCGGACGGCGCCGGGCCTCAGGCCATCCGCATGGTGAAGCGGACCTGCTCGTCCTCCACCGAGGTGACGGTCACGGTGACGGTCCGCCGCTGGGTCCCGGCGACCGAGTCGCACCGCAGGACCGCGCCGACCTTGCTGTCGAGGTCGCCGGGGCAGTCGGCGGTGACCCCGAGCTTCTGGCTGATCTGGCTCTCCACCTCGCCGGCGGAGACGGTCTGCTGGCCGAACTGGCAGGCCGTGCCGGTGAGGGCGACGCCGGCGGCCAGCAGGGGCAGGGCGATGAGCTTGCGCATGATGAGTGGTGCTCCCCGTGGTACGGCGCCCCGTTTCCCCCGGGAGCGCCTGGAATGTCCTTGCTTGGTGTGTTCCGATGCTCCGTCCCGCGCCGACCCGGCCGCCAGGGTGCCCTGTCCCGTTCGCCCGGGGACGGCGGCCCGGGACGGCGCGTTCACCGGCGGGGCCTCCGGGAGGTACGGTCACGGCATGGGCCGGATCACCGTGCGCAGGCCCGTCCTGCGCCTCAGCACCGAGGGGGCGCGCACCCGGCGGCCCGACACCCTGGCGGTCGAGGAGCCGCTGGAGATCCGCGTGGGCGGCCGCCCGCTGACCATCACCATGCGCACCCCCGGCGACGACTTCGACCTGGTGGCGGGCTTCCTGGCCGCCGAGGGGATCATCGCCGGGCCCGCCGACCTGGTCGCGATGCGCTACTGCGCCGACACCGAGGAGCAGAACGTCCTGGAGGCGGTGCTCGCCCCCGGCGTGCGGCCGCCGGGCGAGGAGATGACCCGGGCGTTCACCACCACCAGCGCGTGCGGGGTGTGCGGCAAGTCCAGCATCGAGGCGCTGCGCGTCGACCGTCCCTACGAGGTGGCGGACGATCCGCTGGAGCTGACGGCGGAGCTGCTGGCGGGGCTGCCGGACCGGCTGCGCGCCGCGCAGCGGGTGTTCGACCGCACCGGCGGGCTGCACGCGGCGGGCCTGTTCGACGGCGCGGGCGGGCTGCTGGCGCTGCGCGAGGACGTCGGGCGGCACAACGCGGTGGACAAGGTGGTCGGGCACGCGCTGCGCCAGGGACTGCTGCCGCTGGCCGGGCACGTGCTCATGGTGAGCGGGCGCGCCTCGTTCGAGCTGACCCAGAAGGCGATGCAGGCGGGCGTCCCGGTGCTGGCGGCGGTGTCGGCGCCCTCGTCCCTGGCGGTGGACCTGGCCGCCGACGCGGGCATGACGCTGGTGGGCTTCCTGCGTGGCGCCTCGATGAACGTCTACACCGGCGCGCACCGCATCACGATCTGATCTCTTCTTGTCACCCGGCGACGGTCTGCGGAGGCGCCGTTGTGGCCCGAGACACAAGACAAAACCCATGTCACATGCCTCGCCGGAGATGGCTACTGCCCGGTAAGCAACGTCTGTACCCTGCTTCGATACGCGGCGCGCGGAAGCGAAGGAGAGGGAATGGCCAGGCCCCTGACATCCGGTGAACCGACGTTCGACATCGATGAGCGGCACCCTCCCATCAAGACGCGGCGGGTCTCGTTCGACTGGTCGAAGACGCCGCTGCACTGGGTGCCCGGCGACCCCGTCGCCACGCACATCATCAACTCCTTCCACATCGTCCTGCCCGAGGGCGAGAAGTGGTTCATCCAGTGCGTCAAGGACGCCCGGCCCTACATCAAGGACGCCAAGCTCCTGGAGGAGATCCGCGGCTTCATCGGCCAGGAGATGGTGCACGCCCGCTCCCACCAGGGCGTGCTCGACCAGATCCTGGAGGCCAACGGGATCGACGTCTCCAAGATCACCGGCCCGGCGGGCCGGGGCAACGCCGAGCGGCCCGCGCAGATGGCGGCGCTGAAGGAGCGCTCGCCGCGCAGGTGGCGCCGGCGGCTGCGGTTCGAGCTGGCCGCGGTGGCCTCCATCGAGCACTACACCGCGGTGCTCGGCCAGTGGATCATGGACAACGACCGGCTCGACAAGGCCGGGGTGGACCCGACGATGCTGGACCTGCTGCGCTGGCACGGCGCCGAGGAGGTCGAGCACCGGTCGGTGGTCTTCGACGTCTACAAGGCGGTCGGCGGCCGCTACCCCACCCGCGTGCTGGCCTGGGTGGTGTCGCTGTTCTTCCTGTACTGGGCGCTGATCGGCGGCTCGCTGTACCTGCTGAGGCAGGACCCCACCATCAAGGGCAAGGTCTCCTTCCCCCGGGTGTACCGCTCCTACCGGCGCTCGGTGCGCAAGGGCCACGTGCCCGGCATCTTCCGGCTGCTGCTCGGCGAGGCGCCGGTCTACCTGCGCCCCTCGCACCACCCCTCGCAGGTGTGCTCCACGCCGCGCGCGCTGGAGTACCTCCTCCAGTCCCCCGCCGCGCAGGCGGCAGGCTACGACCCTTATTGATTGGAGTCCCGGCCCAGGGGGCTCGCCTGGCGGCTCGCCCCCTGACCGTGCCTCAGCGAGTGCCGCATCGCTTCGCGATCCGCCCCGGTGGGGGGCTCGCCTTCGGCTTTGCCCCCCCGCCGGGGCAGTTAGGCACTCGCGTGGCGGCTGGGGTCACTGAGGGGCGTGGGCTAGGGGCTGACGCCAGGGAGCCTGGGTTGGCAGCAGGTGGCCGGGACACTGGTCCTGGGGCGGCCGGGCCTTCCTATAGCAGAAGATCTCCTATTTCCTGAGGGGCGGTGGCGAGGGTCACGCCGGGGCCGACTTGACCGAAGTTCAGTCCAGGCGGTTAATTAACGACGTGTCCAATAAAGTGGCGCTCGCCCGCACCGACGACCGCGCGGAGCTTGAGCGATTCCGGGAGATACAGCGCCTGTGCTACCAGTGCGCCGACGAGGTGGCGGCCACGCTGGAACCCGGCGTGACCGAGCGCGAGGCGTGCCGGCGGATGCGCCGCTGGCTGCGCGCCCACGGCGTGGACGACTGGCTGCACACCCCCTTCGCCTGGTTCGGCGACCGCACCGCCTTCCGCGGCTTCAAGGTGCCGACCCAGTTCCTGCCCAGCGCCGCGCGCCTGGAGGAGGGGATGCCCTACATCCTCGACATGGCACCGGTGAAGCGGGGCTACTCCGCCGACATCGGCTACGGCGGCGTGCTCGGCCACAACCGGGTCTGGGATCAGCTCGACACCGACCTCGCCGCGTACCGCGGCCTGATCCTCGACCTGGTGCGCGAGCGGCGCACGTTCGCCGACATCTACGCCGAGGTCGACGCGCTCATCGAGCGGCAGGGCTACGACAACCGGCACCGCAAGTACCCCGGGCGCGTCATCGGCCACCAGGTCGGGATCATCGGCGGGATGCTGCCCAAGGGCGTGGGCTTCCCGTTCGGGGTACGGTTCCTGCAGACGATCGGCCGCGAGCTGGTCAAGGAGCGGCTGGAGGGCCGCTCCCCGCTGTGGAACGGCACCAAGCGGTCCCAGCACCCGCCGACGCCCGGGCTGTGGGCGGTGGAACCGCACATCGGCTTCCGCGGCGTCGGCGTGAAGTTCGAGGAACTCCTCGTGGTGACCGAGGACGACGCGTACTGGCTCGACGACGACCTGCCCCACGTGCACCGCTGGGCAGCACGAAAGGCATCGGCATGACCGACGGCACGACCCCCTCCCCCGCGGTGCGCAGCCGGCGGGTCCGCGGCGACGGCGTGGACCTCGCGGTCTACGAGCAGGGCGACCCCGCGCGCCCCACCGTGCTGCTGATGCACGGCTATCCCGACACCCACGCGGTGTGGGACGAGGTCGCCGACGAGCTGGCCGGGCGCTACCACGTGGTGCGCTACGACGTGCGCGGCGCGGGCGCCTCCTCCCGGCCGTTCGGCCGCAAGCGCTACACCTTCGAGTACCTGATGGCCGACATGCGCGCCGTCCTCGACGCCACCGCGCCCGAGCGCAAGGTGCACCTGGTCGGGCACGACTGGGGCTCGATCCAGTCGTGGGAGGCGGCCTGCACGATGGCCGACCGGTTCGCCTCCTTCACCTCGATCTCGGGGCCGTGCCTGGACCACGTCGCGCGGCTCACCCGCGACAACCTGCGGCGGCCCACCCCGCGCAACCTCAAGCACTCGCTGGGGCAGGCCCTGCGGTCCTGGTACATCTACTTCTTCCAGACGCCGCTGCTGCCCGAGGTCATGTGGCGCGCGGGCCTCACCGGGCCGTTCGCCCGCGCGCTGGAGCTGGGCGAGGGCGTGCGGCCGCGCGAGGGCCACCCGGCGCGCACGATGGCGCGCGACGGCGCGGCCGGCGTCGGCCTGTACCGGGCCAACATGCTCCAGCGGATGCGCCGACCGCGTGATCGGCGCACCGACGTGCCCACCCAGGTCATCGTGCCGACCAGGGACCTGTTCGTGTCGCCGCACCTGGTGGCCGGGCTGGGCGACCGGGTGCCGGAGCTGTCGCTGCGGCCGATCGCGGCCGGGCACTGGGTGGTGCGCAGCCACCCCGAGGTGGTCGCGCGCTGGATCGGCGAGCACATCACCGGCGTCACCGGCGGCCCACTCACCGCCGCCGAGTCCCGCGCGCTGCGGCGCGCCCGCGTCGCCCCCGGGCGGCGGCCCTTCGAGGGGTCGCTGGTGGTGGTCAGCGGCGCGGGCAGCGGCATCGGCCGCGCCACCGCGCTGGCGTTCGCCGAGCGCGGCGCCGAGGTGGTCGCCGCCGACCTCGACCTGGCGACCGCGCAGCGCACCGCCGAGCTGGCCGGGCTGCTCGGCCCCGCCGCGCACGCCTTCCAGGTGGACGTCTCCGACGCCGCCGCGATGGAGGACTTCGCCAAGGCGGTGCTGCACGACCTGGGCGTGCCGGACGTGGTGGTCAACAACGCGGGCATCGGCATGGCCGGGCCGTTCCTCGGCCACTCGGTCGAGGACTGGCGCAAGGTGCTGGACGTCAACCTGTGGGGCGTGATCCACGGGTCCCGGCTGTTCGCCGCGCAGATGGCCGAACGCGGCCAGGGCGGCCACATCGTCAACACCGCGTCGGCGGCGGCGTTCACGCCGCAGCGCACGCTGTCCGCCTACGCCACCAGCAAGGCCGCGGTGCTCATGTTGTCGGAGTGCCTGCGCGCCGAGCTGAGGGGCAAGGGCATCGGGGTCAGCGCGATCTGCCCGGGGATCGTCAACACCAACATCACCCGGACCTCGCGGTTCGTCGGGCTGCCCGACGACGAGCAGCGCGAGCACCAGCGGCGCGCCTCGCGCGCGTACGCGCTGCGCAACTTCGGCCCCGAGGGCGTCGCCAAGCAGATCGTGGCGGCCGTCCAGAAGGACAAGGCGGTCGTGCCGGTCACGCCCGAGGCCCACCTCGGCTACCTGACGGCGCGGCTGTCGCCGCGCGTGATGCGGCTGCTGGCGCGCCTCGACGTGGGCTGACGCGGACGGGGGCGTCCGGCCGGCGGGGTCGCGCCGGCCGGACGTCCCGCCTACTGGGCCCGGGCGACGTGCTCGGTGATGTTCAGGCCGCTGTCGGGCTCGAACAGGTGGATGTCGGCCGGGTCGAAGTCCAGGTCGACGTCCTCGCCCTCCCTGACCCGCGACTGGGCGTCCAGCCGGGCCACCAGCTGCACCTCCTTGGCGGAGGCCAGGTTGCCCTGGAACGCCTCGGCCAGGTGCTCGGACTGGATGGCGCCCGCCTCGTCCAGCGAGATGTAGGCGAACTTCTCCGCGCCCAGCGACTCCAGCACGTCCACGTGCCCGCCGAAGGTGCGGTAGCGGTCCTGGCCCCGGGGGTCGCGCTCGCGCACCAGCTGGGCGTCGGCGAACGCCTCGGGCCGGATGCCCAGGATGACCTCGGCCGGGTTGCCGTGCTCCGACAGCGCGACGCGCATCCGGTCCAGCAGCGGGATCTCGCCGATCACGGTCTCCAGGACGTCGCCGGCGACCCGGGCGGGCAGGAAGTTCATCGACGGCGAGCCGATGAACCCGGCCACGAACAGGTTGTGCGGGTGCTCGTACAGGTCCTCGGGCGAGCCGACCTGCTGCACCACGCCCTTGCGCATCAGCACGATGCGGTCGCCGAGGGTCATCGCCTCGGTCTGGTCGTGGGTGACGTACACCGTGGTGGTGCCGAGCCGGTTCTGCAGGCGCGAGATCATCGTGCGCATCTGCACGCGGAGCTTGGCGTCCAGGTTCGACAGCGGCTCGTCCATCAGGAACGCCTTGGGATCGCGCACGATGGCGCGGCCCATCGCGACCCGCTGGCGCTGGCCGCCCGACAGGTTGGCCGGGCGGCGGTCCAGCAGCTCGTCCAGGTCCAGCAGCTGCGAGACCTCCGCGACCTTCCGGTCCGCCTCGGCCTTGTCCACCTTGGCCAGGCGCAGCGGGAAGCCGATGTTCTCGCGCACCGTCATGTGCGGGTAGAGCGCGTAGGACTGGAACACCATCGCGATGTCGCGGTCGCGGGGCGCGCGCTCGTTCATGCGCTCGCCGTCGATGCGCAGCTCGCCGGTGGTGATGTCCTCCAGCCCCGCGATCATGTTGAGGGTGGTGGACTTCCCGCAGCCCGACGGCCCGACCAGGATGATGAACTCGCCGTCGGCGATCGTGAGGTCCATGTCGTGCACCGCGACGGTGCCGTCGGGGAAGCGCTTGCCCACCCCGTCCAGAACGATCTCAGCCATGCTCGGGCCCCATCCCTTGCCTCATCCCTTCACCGCACCGGAGGTCAGGCCGGAGACGATCCGGCGCTGGAACAGCAACACGAAGATCACGATCGGGATCGTGATGACGACGGCGGCCGCGGCGATCGACCCGGTCGGGTCCTCGAACTGCGAGCTGCCGGTGAAGAAGGAGATCGTCGCCGGGGCGGTGCGGGCCGCGCTGGAGGAGGTCAGCGAGATCGAGAACAGGAAGTCGTTCCAGCACACGATGAACGCCAGGATCGCGGTGGTCACCACCCCCGGCGTGGCCAGCGGCGCGATCACCAGCCGGAACGCCTGGAAGGCCGTCGCGCCGTCCATCTTGGCCGCCTTCTCCAGGTCCCACGGGATCTCCTTGAAGAAGGTGGACAGGGTGTAGATGGTCAGCGGCAGCGCGAAGGTGATGTAGGGCAGGATCAGGCCCGGCCAGGTGTTGAACAGCCCGATGCTGCGCTCGATCTGGAACAGCGGGGTGACCAGCGAGATCTGCGGGAACATCGCGATCAGCAGCGACACCCCCAGCATCAGCGACTTGCCGGGGAAGTCCAGCCGCGCGATGGCGTAGGCGGCCATGGTGCCGATCACGATGGCGATCAGCGTCGAGATCAGCCCGATGCCGATGGAGTTGACCAGGCCCCGGGTGAAGTCGTCGTTGCGGAAGATGCCCTTGTAGTTCTCCAGCGTCCAGTGGTGCGGGACGAAGCTCCCGTCGGTGATGCTGGCCGGGGTCTTGAACGACAGCGAGGCGATCCACGCCACCGGCACCAGCGCGTACAGCAGCACCAGGACGTTGACCAGGCCCCAGCGGGCCTTCAGCGCGCCCGAGACGGCCATCAGCGCCTCCCTCCCGAACCCGGCGTGGAGGTGCCGAGCACCTTGATGAACACGAACGCGATGATCGCGACGGCGATGAAGATCAGCACCGACATGGTGGAGCCGATGCCGAGGTTCAGCCCGCCGATCAGGTTGTGGTAGGCGATCACCGACACCGACGAGGTGTTCTGCGCGCCGTTGGTGAGCACGTAGATGTTGTCGAAGACGCGGAAGGCGTCCAGGGTGCGGAACAGCAGCGCCGCCAGGATCGCCGGCTTCATCAGCGGCAGTGTGATCATCCGGAAGCGCTGCCAGGCGGTCGCGCCGTCCATCGAGGCGGCCTTCAGCGCGTCCTCGGGCACCAGCGCGAGCCCGGCCATGAGCAGCAGCGCCATGAACGGGGTGGTCTTCCACACCTCGGCCAGGATGATGATGCCGATCGCGGGCCAGTGCTGGGTGAGCGGCGCGGTGCCCTCGGGCAGCATCCCGGCCAGCCAGCCGGTGCCGGGCGTCCAGGCGTACTTCCAGCCGTAGGCCGCCGCGACGGTGACGATGCCGTACGGGATCAGCACCACGGTGCGGATCAGGCCCCGGCCCATGATCGTGCGGTACATCACCACCGCGATCGCCATGCCCAGCACCAGCTCCAGCAGCACGCTGGCGACGGTGATCAGCAGCGTGACGCCGAACGCCTGCCACCAGAACCCGCTGGTCAGCACGGTGCCGTAGTTGGTCAGCCCGATCCACGCCTTGTCGGCGGGAAAGCGCAGGTCGTAGCGCTGCAGCGACAGCAGCACCGAGTAGACGATCGGCCAGCCGGTGACCAGCAGCATCACCACCGCGGCCGGCGCGCACAGCCACCAGCCGAGCCGGCGCTCGGCCCTGCGGCCCTCGCTCAGCGCGGCGGCCCTCGCCTTGCTCACGGGAGCACCCCCTTGCTGTCCAGCGCGTCGGTGATCTGCTCGCGCAGCGTGGCCAGCGTGCGGGACGGATCGATCGACGCGGGCGGCGACAGCGTCACCGCGGTCACGGTGGAGACGTTCTGGTAGGTCGGGGTCTTGGGGCGCGGGACGGCCGTCTTCAGCGCCTGCCGGATCGCGTCGCGCATCGGGTACGCCTTGGCCATGCCCTCGGCCCCGTAGACCGACTCGATGGTGGGCGGCAGGCCGTCCTTGACGGCGGCGATGCGCTGGCTCTCGGCGTCGCGCAGGCACAGCGCGGCGTCGTAGGACGCCTCCGGCTTCTTGGAGTAGGCGCTGACGGCGAAGTTGGCGCCGCCGAGCGGCGCGCGGCCGGGGCCGTCGATCCCGGGGTAGGGCGCCCACTTGAAGTTCGGCAGCATGTCGGGCTTGTTGCTGGCCATCGACGCGTACACGAAGGGCCAGTTGACCTCGTAGGCGGCGCGGCCGCTCTCCACCGCCAGGCGCGCGTCGTCCTCCTTGGTGTTGGGCAGCGACGGGTCGGCGGCCTTGGAGCGGGCGTAGTCGCGCATGACCTGCAGCGCCTTCCGCGCGGGCGGCCCCAGGTCGACGCTCTTGCCGTCCTTGCCGAGGATGCTGCCGCCCTCGGAGGCGACCACGCTGTTGAACCACACCACGACGCCCTCGTACTGGGCGCCGGTCACCTCGCCGTAGGCGGGCTTCCCGGCGGCCGCCAGGCGGGCCGAGGCGTCCATCATCTGCTTCCAGGTGGCGGGCGGCTCGGGCAGCAGGTCCGAGCGGTACCACAGCAGCTGGACGTTGGTGTTGTAGGGCGCGGCGTACAGCTTGCCGTCCCACACGGCGGTCTCCAGCGGGGCGGCGAGCGTGCCGCGCCGCGCCTCCTCGGCGTGGCGGCCCGTCCACTCGCGGATCCACCCGGCCTCGGCCAGCTCGGCGGTCCAGGTGACGTCCAGGCCGAGCACGTCCAGGCCCGGGTCGCCGGCCGCGAGCCGCCGCACCAGCTGCTCGCGCTGGTCGTCGGCGCCGCGCGGCAGCGTGTTCAGCACGATGCGGTAGCGGCCCTTCGCCTTGGTGTTGCAGCGCTCGACGATCTTCGCCAGGTTCTGCTGCGGCGCGTTGTAGAGGTTGACCACGCCGGCCTCGTCACCGGAGCCGCAGGCCGTCGCGAGCCCGGCCGCCAGGGCGGCGGCGGCGAGGACCGCGCCGGGACGGCGCCAGGGGCGGCGGTGCGGGCCGCGGGACCGTGCGCTCATCCCGGTCTCCCTTCCGATGATCTTCCTCGGTCAGCCCTTACCCGCCGCGACCGACGAATCACTGCGGGTTGCCGAAGCCTTACCGTCCGCCGGTCCCCCGCTGACCGCGCCGTTCGCCCGGCCGGCCGGCTCGGTGTCGGCCGAGTGCTCCACGTCGGCCTGGCGGCCGGTGCGCGTGTCGAGGAAGCCCAGCCGGATCAGGTCGTCGCCCGCCATGGCGTGCAGCGACCAGTCCCCCGCCACGCGCGCCTTGGCCCGCATCCCCGGCACGGTGAGCAGGTGGTAGGCGCGGGTGACCGCCTGCGCGCCGGCCCCGGTCAGGCCGATGCCGAGCGGGCGGGCGACCGCCTCGTCGCCGCCGAGGTCCACGACCATGCCGAGGTCGTGGTGGCGGTAGCGGCGCGGCGAGGTGCCGCGCAGCGAGGCGATCACGTTGTGCGCGGCGACGCGCGCCTGCCGGGTGGCGTGCTGGGCGGTGGGCGGGCAGATCGCGCCGTCGCCCGACACGAGGTCGGGCACCGCGGCGGCGTCGCCGAGCGCGAACACCTCGGGGTGGCCGGGCAGGCACAGGTCTGCGCCGACGACCAGGCGGCCGCGCTCGGTCGGCCGGTCCAGGGTCGCGATGACCGGGCTCGGCGTGACGCCCGCCGTCCACACCACGGTGCGGGTGGGCATGGTGCGGCCGTCGGTCAGCTCGACCGCGTCCGCGGTGATCCGCGAGACGCTGGTGCGCAGCCGGATGTCCACGCCCCGGCGGCGCAGCTTGTCCAGGGCGACCTCGCCGAGGCGCTCGCCCAGCTCGGGCAGCAGGTGCGGGGCCATGTCGACCAGCGTCCAGTTGAGCAGGTCGGGGTCCAGGCGCGGGAAGCGGCGCATCGCCTTGGCGGTCAGCAGCTGCAGGTTGGCGGCGGTCTCCACGCCCGAGTAGCCGCCGCCGACCACCAGGAAGCCGAGGCGCGCGGCGCGCTCGGCCGGGTCGCGGGCGACGGCGGCCAGCTCCAGCTGGGCGATGACGTGGTCGCGCAGGTAGACGGCCTCGGCGAGGTTCTTCATGCCGTGGCCGTGCTCCTTCAGGCCGGGGATGTCGAAGGTGCGGGTGACGCTGCCGGGGGCCAGCACCAGCCGGTCGTAGTGCACCGTCACCCGCTTGCCGTCGATCAGCTCCACCTCGCAGGCGCGGGCGTCCAGGTCGACGCCGCAGGCGGTGCCGGGCACCAGCTGGGTGCGGCGCAGCAGCCGGTGCAGCGGGCCGGCGATGGAGCGCGGGTCCAGCACGCCGGCGGCCACCTCCGGCAGCAGCGGCTGGTAGAGCGAGTAGCCAGCCGGAGAAATGATCTTGATCTGGGCCTGGCCGGGCCGCAGCTTGCGCTCCAGCCGGCGGGCCACGCCGTAGCCGGCGAAGCCGGCTCCGACGATCACGATGCGGGGTATGGGCACGGGCGTGCTCCTTCCGGGCGATTCTCCCCTGGCGACGCATTGCACGTGATCGATTACGATACGTGAGCGCCGGGGGGCGGCCCGAGGGCGGGGTACGCCGAACCGGGGCCCGGGTCAGGCGGAGGCGTGCCCGGTCCGCGCCGACAGCGGCTCGGCCACGTCCTCCAGGGAGCGCCGGGCGGCCTCCACGCCGATCAGCAGCTCCACCACCCCGGCGGCCACCATCAGGGCCGCGCCCAGGAAGTAGCCCCCGGCCACCGCGCCGGGCTCGCCGGTCTCCACCAGGCGGCCGAACAGGACCGGGCCGATCACGCCGCCGAGGCCGGTGCCCACGGCGTAGAAGGCGGCGATGGCCATCGCGCGGGTCTCCATCGGGAAGATCTCGCTGACGGTGAGGTAGGCGGCGCTGGCCCCGGCGGAGGCGAGGAAGAACACCGCGCACCAGCAGGCGGTGAGCGTCCAGGCGTTCAGCACCTCGGCGCGGAACAGCAGCCCGGTGCCCACCAGCAGCACGCCCGAGCCGATGTAGGACACCGCGATCATCACGCGCCGGCCCACCACGTCGAACAGCCGGCCCAGCAGGAACGCGCCGAGGAAGTTCCCGAGCCCGATCGGGATCAGGTAGTAGCCGACGTGAATGTCGGAGACCTCGAAGAACTTCGCCAGCACGAGCGCGTAGGTGAAGTAGACGGCGTTGTAGAGGAACGCCTGGCCGACGAACAGTGACAGCCCGAGTACGGTGCGGCGCGGATACAGCCTGAGCGCGGTGTGGGCGATCTCGCCGAAGCCGATGGCGCGGCGCTGGCGGATGCGCAGGGTGCGGTCGGGGCGCTCCAGCTCCCCGCCGGTCTCCTCGCGGACGCGGCGCTCGATGCCGGACACGATCTCCTCGGCCTCGTCCTCACGGCCGTGGATGAACAGCCAGCGCGGACTCTCGGGCACCGTGCGGCGCACGAACAGCACCCCGAGGCCCAGCAGGCCGCCGAGCGCGAACAGCGCGCGCCAGCCGATGTCCTCCGGAACGAGGTCGCCGTTCAGGATCGGGATCGACAGGGCGGCCGCCAGCGAGGTGCCGAGCCAGAACGAGCCGTTGACCAGCACGTCCACCGTGCCGCGCACCCGCGCCGGGATGAGCTCGTCGATCGCGGAGTTGATCGCGGCGTACTCGCCGCCGATGCCCGCGCCGGTCAGGAAGCGGCAGGCGTAGAACCACAGCGGGTTGAACGAGAACGCGGTCGCCACCGTCGCGGCCAGGTACAGCGCGAGCGTGAGCAGGAACAGCTTCTTGCGGCCGAACCGGTCGGTGAGGTGGCCGAAGAACAGCGCGCCCAGGCAGGCGCCGACGACGTAGATGCCCGCGGCGAGGCCGACCTGAGAGTCGGTGAGCCCGAGCCCCCCGGACTCGTCGGTCAGCCGGGGCCCGATCACGCCGACGACCGTGACCTCCAGGCCGTCCAGGATCCAGACCGCGCCGAGCCCCAGCAGGACGGTCCAATGCCAGCGGGACCACGGGAGGCGGTCCAGTCTGGACGGGATGTCGGTCTCGATCGTCCGGGGGGATGCGCTCGCCATGGTGCCCTTGATTCCCGATCTACGGGATTCATGCCGGAGACGGTGACAAAGGGTCACCGGTGCGGGGTTTTCCCGACGCGCGGAACATGCGACCGTATGCGGCAACAGCCCCTGCGACGAGCCGGACGCCCCCTCCGCCCGGCGGGGCCGCGTCGGCGGCGGAGTGTGAGCCCATGCGCATCAGCGACATCCTGCGGAGGAAGGGCACGGCGGTGGCGACCGTGCGGCCCGGCGACAGCGTCGGCGCCCTGCTGGCCGTCCTCGCCGAGCACAACATCGGCGCGGCGGTGGTGTCCCCCGACGGCACCGCCATCGCCGGGATCGCGTCCGAACGCGACGTGGTGCGGCACCTGCACCGCGGCGGGGCCGCGGTGCTGGACCGCCCGGTCGCCGAGATCATGACCGAGCGGGTGCGGACCTGCGGCCCGGAGGCGCGGGTCGACGACCTGCGCCGCACCATGACCGAGCACCGCATCCGGCACCTGCCGGTGGTGGACGGCGACCGGCTGATCGGCATCGTCAGCATCGGCGACGTCGTCAAGAGCGCCATCGACGCGCTGGAGAGCGAGCGCGAGCACCTGGTCGACTACATCCAGCGCGCCCCCTGACCCCTCCCGTCCCGGGCCCTCACGCGCAGGTGCCTCACACGTAGGCGGGCAGCGGCCGCGCCATCGGCGCGGCCTGCACGTCGCGGTGGGCGTCGGCCAGGCGCTCGACGGCGGCGCGCAGGGTGTCGGGCGGCAGCACGAACGGCAGCCGCACGAAGTCCTCCAGCACGCCGTCGGCCCCGAACGCCGGGCCCGGCACCACGCGCACCCCGTGCCGCTCGGCGGCCTCGGCCAGCAGCGTCGCGACCGGGGCGCCCAGCCTCGCCCACAACGACATGCCGCCCTCCGGCAGCCCGAACTCCCACTCCGGCAGCAGCTCCCGCAGCGCCGCGGCGAGCGCGTCGCGGTTCGCGCGCAGCGTGGCCGCGCGCTCGGCCCGCACCTCCGCCACGCGCAGCAGCAGCTCGCGCACGATGAGCTGGTCGAGCACCGGGCTCGCCATGTCCAGGCTCTCGCGGGCCAGGGTGAGGCGGCGGGCCAGCGGCGCGGTGGTGCGGATCCAGCCGATGCGCAGGCCGCCCCACAGCAGCTTGGAGGCCGACCCGACGCTGATCACCCGGCCGCCGCCGTCGTAGGCGGCCAGCGGCGGCGTCCGCGGCGCGTCCGGGTCCAGCGCGAGGTCGGCGAAGGTCTCGTCGGCGACCAGGAACGCGTCGGCGCGGCGCGCGGCCTCCACCAGCGCGGCCCGGTCGGCGTCGGGCATCAGCAGGCCGGTCGGGTTGTGGAAGTCGGGCACCAGGTAGCCCATCCGCACCGCGGCCTGCCGCATGGTCTGCGCGATGAGCTCCACGTCCCAGCCCTCGTTGACGCCGACCGGCGCCAGCCGGGCGCCGCGCCGCCGCAGCGCGCCCAGCGCGTGCGGGTAGGTCGGGCGCTCCACCAGGGCGGCGTCG
The DNA here is from genome assembly GCA_050936435.1 of Spirillospora sp. CA-253888. GTDB lineage: Bacteria > Actinomycetota > Actinomycetes > Streptosporangiales > Streptosporangiaceae > Spirillospora. The sequence continues at coordinate 7,292,130 of JBNJMT010000001.1, read as the reverse complement.
CCGGGCTCCAGCAGGACCTGGGTGAGCACGGTGAAGGCGTGCTGCGCCCCGCTGGTGATCACGATCTGGTCGGGGCGGGTCGGCACGCCGCGCGCGGCGTACCCGGCGGCCACCACCTCGCGCAGCGTGGCCAGCCCGACGGGCTCGTAGCCGGGGCCGCCGCTGTAGCGGGGCAGCTCGGCCACCCCGGCGGCGACGGCCTCCTCGAAGGCGGCGGGCGCCCCCGGCGTCGCGCAGCCGAGGTCGATGAAGTCCACGCCCATCGGCGCGTGCGCCATGCCGTACCGGCCGGCGGCCCGGTTCACCGGGCCGGTCCCCCGCGCGCCGGCGCCGGGCGGCAGCGCCGACATGCGCACCGGCGGCAGCTTGGTCCAGCTGCCCGCGCCCTGGCGGCTCTCGACGTAGCCCTCGGCGCGCAGGGCGTCGTAGGCGGCGGTGACGGTGGTGCGGCTGACGCCGAGGGCCGCGGCGAGGTCGCGTTCGGCGGGCAGCCGGGTGCGCGGGGCGAGCCGCCCGTCCAGGACCAGGGCGCGCACCGCGCGGGCCAGCGCGGCGTAGAAGGGCCGCTCGTGCGGGACGTCGCCCAGCAGCCGGGCGAGCTGGGGACCGCTGACGTAACGCGTGCTCATGCAGACCACTTTTCCATATTGGCTCTTCAATGACCAGGCCACTGGCCGCCAGACTGGTCGGCACGACCAGCGGAGACACGCTGTCGTCGCAGTTCTGAGGGAGATTGGGAAATGGCCTTGATGGCACGCCGCCTGGTGCAGCTCTATGTGGGATTGGCCTTGTACGGGCTGGGCATCGCCCTACAGGTGGCCTCCACGCTCGGGAACGACCCCTGGGACGTGTTCCACCAGGGCCTGTCGCGGCAGTTCGGCCTGTCGATCGGCGCGTGGATCATCATCGCCGGGGCGCTGGTGATGCTGCTGTGGATCCCGCTGCGGCAGCGCCCCGGCATCGGCACGATCAGCAACGTGCTGGCGGTGGGCCTGTTCGCGGACCTGTTCCTGTGGCTGCTGCCCGAGCCGGAGCACCTGGGGGTGCGCTGGACCTACCTGGTGGCGGCGATCCTGGTCGGCGGCTTCGCGACCGGCTGCTACATCGGCGCCGGGCTCGGCGCGGGCCCGCGCGACGGCCTCATGACGGGGCTGGCGGCGCGCGGCCACTCCATCCGGGTGGTGCGCACCGGCATCGAGGTGGCGGTCCTGGTGATCGGCTGGCTGCTGGGCGGCACCGTCGGCATCGGCACCCTGCTGTACGCGGTCGCGATCGGCCCGCTGGCCCACGTGTTCATCCCGGCGCTGGCGATCAAGACGCCGGGCGCGGCCGCCGACGGCGAAGGCCCGGACCGTCCCGGTCCGGCCGTCACGCCGGAGCCGGAGCCCGTCCGGGCCTCCTAGCACGGGGGCGGGGGCGCCGCCGCGGCGGCGCCCCCGGGCTTCACAGCAGCACCGCGCCCATCACCAGGACCAGCGCCAGGGCGGTGACGCCCTGGACCAGGGTGGCGGCGGTCTGCGCGCGGTAGGCGGTCGAGACGTTCATGCCGGAGAACTGCGTGACGACCCAGAAGTAGGAGTCGTTGACGTGGCTGACCACCATCGAGCCCGCGCCGATCGCCAGCACCGCCAGCACCTGCCCGATCGGGATGCCGCCGAGCATCGCGTCCAGGCCGAGCGCGGGCAGCAGCGGCTGCGCCAGCGTGGAGGTGATGATCAGCGCGGCGGTGGTGCTGCCCTGCGCGGTCTTCAGTAGGGCGGCCAGGCCGAACAGCACCAGCAGCGCGGTCAGGCCGCCGATCGAGGAGCCGTCGCCGACCAGGGTCTTGATGTAGTCGGCGATGGGGGTGGCCTTGATGACCGCGCCGAACGCGCCGCCCGCGCCGGTGATCACCAGGATGGTGCCGGCGTCGGCGATGCCCTCGCCGACCCAGGTGGTGAAGACCTTGGCGTCGCGCTTGGTCGGCAGCAGCGCCAGCGCGAGCACGACGCCGATGAGCAGCGAGTTCACCGGCGCGCCGAGCTGGGTCAGCACCTGGCCGGCGGTGCCGCCGATCAGCGTGCCGTCGCCGGAGGGGAACGAGGCCACCGAGCCGAGGGCCATCAGCAGGATCGGGATCAGGATCGGCGCGAGGGCGCGGCCGAGGCCGGGGATGCGCTCGAACTGGGCCTTGTACTCCTCGAAGGTCTGCTCGGCGTCCGGCAGCGCGCTCTCCAGGTTCCCGGTGCGCTTGAGCGCCCAGGCGAGCCCGGCCAGCGCGGCGGCCAGCGACACCGGGATGCCGAACAGGATGACCCAGACCAGGCCGTCGGCGCCGATGCCCACGTTCCCGGCGGCCGCGATGGGGCCGGGCGTCGGCGGGACGAAGGTGTGCGAGGCGTACAGGCCGGTGGCCAGGGCGGTGCCGAGCACGACGGGGTTCTTGCCGGTCTTGCGGGCGATGGAGCGCTGCAGCGGGGACAGCACCACGTAGCCGGAGTCGCAGAACACCGGGATCGACACGACCCAGCCGATCAGCGACATCGCGATGGCCGGATGCCGCTTGCCCACCACCTTCAGCACGGCCTCGGCGAGCGTGACGGCCGCGCCGGTGCGCTCCAGCACCTTGCCGATGATCGTGCCGAACAGGATCACCAGCCCGATGCTGATCAGGATCTGCCCGAAGCCCTCGGCGATCGTCTTGCCGAGGTCGGGCAGGTAGGGCTTGTCGGACCCCACGCCCGCGCCGACGGCCTTGGCCACCAGCCCGAAGGCGTAGGTGGACAGCACGATCGCGAGGAACGGGTGCAGCTTGAACCGGCCGCTCAGTAGGACGATCAAGCCGATGCTCGCCGCGAGCGCGACGAGCAGGGCGGGGCCTGCGGTCTCCATGGTGCTCCTTGACTTGCTGACTGCGGGGGTGGGGCGCCCGGCCGGTCGGGCGGGACGGGTCGGGCCGGTGGTTCGGGCCGGTGGTTCAGGCCGGACGGCCCAGGCGCAGGCGCACGGCCTGCTCGGCGAGGGCGGCCAGCAGCGGGGCCGCCGAACCGGTCAGCTCCGCCAGCGTGCGGGGGCCGTCGGCGATGCTGAAGGCGGCGGTGAGGCCCAGCTCGTGCAGGTCGTCCAGGGGGCCCGCGACGCCGCCGGCCAGGGCGACCGCCGGGACCCGGTGCTCGCGGGCCAGGGCGGCGACCACCGAGACGACCTTGCCGCCCGCGCTCTGCGCGTCCAGCCGGCCCTCACCGGTGATCACCAGGTCGGCGCCGGCCAGTGCGGCCGGCAGGCCCACGGTCCCGGCGACCAGCTCGGCGCCGCGGGCGGGCTCGGCGCCGAGCACGCCGATCATGCCGCCGCAGGTGCCGCCCGCCGCGCCCGCGCCGGGCAGGTCGTGCAGGCGCGTCCCGGCGTGCCCGGCGAGCACGTCGGCGAACCGGGTCAGCGCGGCGTCCAGCTCGCGCACCTGCTCGGGCGTCGCGCCCTTCTGCGGGCCGAAGACCGCGGCCGCGCCCGCCGGGCCGACCAGCGGGTTGGTGACGTCGCAGGCGACGCGGAAGCGGGTCGCGCGCACCTCGGCCGGGACGCCGGAGACGTCGACGGCGGCGAGCCGGGCCAGCGCCCCGCCGCCGGGCGGCAGCTCGGCCCCGTCCGCGTCGGTGAAGCGCGCCCCGAGGGCGCGCAGCAGGCCGGTGCCGCCGTCGGTGCTGGCGCTGCCGCCGACGCAGACCAGGATCTCCCGCGCGCCGCGCCGCACGGCGTCGGCGATCACCTGGCCGGTGCCGGCGGTGTCGGCGCGCAGCGGGTCGGGCGGCAGGTCGGCGACCAGCGGCAGGCCGGAGGCCGACGCCAGCTCCACCACCGCCGAGCGGCCGTCGGCGGCCAGCGCGTAGCGGGCCCGGACCGGCCGCCCCAGCGGGTCGGCGGCCGCCACGGCGACCTCCCGGGCGCCCGGCCGGGCCAGGAAGCACTCCAGCGTGCCCTCCCCGCCGTCGGCCATCGGCACCTCGACCACCTCCGCGCCGGGCGCGGCCCGCCGGACCCCCTCGGCCACGGCCGCGCAGACGGCGGCCGCGCTGAGGCTGCCCTTGAACGAGTCGGGGGCGACGACGACGCGCACCAGTGCTCCTCCCGGTCTTCCGCCACGGCTCTCACCTGCGGTGGTGACGTTCTGTGAGGAGTGACCCTAGACAGCGCGCCCCGGGCCGGGCATTGGGCGGGTGACCGAACTCTCGACCCCTGCGGTCCGCTCCGGTTGTGCGGTGCGCACAACACGGCTCAGTCCAGCCGGGTCAGGTGCAGGGCGACGCGGAGGGTCACGGCGTCGTCGAAGCGGCGCGGGTCGTAGCCGGTCAGCGCGGCGATCCGGCCCAGGCGGTAGACCAGGGTGTTGCGGTGCACGTTGAGCTCGGCGGCGGCCCCGGCGGCGTGGCGGTCGTGGTCGAAGTAGGCGTCCAGGGTGCGGCGCAGCTCGGCCGGCAGCGGGCCGAGGACGCGCTCGGCGAGCGCGGTCCGGGCGTCCTCGCCCAGGTGGGCGAGCAGCACCGGCAGCTCCAGGTCGCGCAGCCGCCCCTCGGCGGGCAGGTCGGTGCGGCGCAGCGCCAGCCGGGCCCGGCGGACCGTCTCGGCGAGCGCGGCGAAGTCGGCCGCCTCGCCCGCGTCCAGCAGGCTGGTGCCGGGCAGGGCGTGCCGCACCACCGCGAGGCGGGGCCGCAGCGTGTCGGGGGCCGCCGCGCCCGCCACCGCCCACAGCGTGCCGGTGGCGTCCACGGCGGCCAGCACCCGCTCCTCGTCCACCGCCAGCATCCGGTACATCTCGCGCGGGGCCGCGCGGGCGGCGTCGCGGCCGGGGCGCAGCGCGTAGACCCGGTAGGGCGCGGCGAGCCGGACGCCCGCCAGCCGCAGCCGCTGCCGCCACTCGCGGGCGGTCAGCCCGCCCGCGGCCAGGTCGGCGACGATCTGCTCGCGGGTGCGCTGACGCCACTCGGCCTCGCCGCGCAGCGCCCGCTGGGCGATCAGCAGCTCGGTCATCAGCACCACGGCGGCGGCCAGGTCGCCTATCTCGCGCGGCTCGCCGGTGACGCCGACCACCCCGGCGAGCTCCTCACCGATGCGGATGGGCAGGTTCACCCCCGCGCGGGTGCCGCGCATCCGGCGGGCCTGCGCCCCGGTGACCGCCAGCGGCTCGCCCGCCGCCAACACCCGGCGCGCGCCGTCGTGCACCGCGCCGACCCGGTCGCGGTCGCCGCTGGCGATGATCGTGCCGTGCTCGTCCATGATGTTGACGTTGCGGCCGAGGCGCTGCATGATCTCGTCGACGATGGCCTGGGCGTCCGCTGCGGTGAGCACGCCCGTCACCCTAACCGGCGCCGCGGACCGGCCCGGCCTGCGCCGTTGCGGCGGGCGGGCGGGTCAGCGCTCGGCGGCCATCGCGGTGAGGACCGACACGAAGTCGCCCGGCAGGACGAGGTGGTCGCCGTCGTAGCGGGTCTCCAGCAGCGACAGGTCTCCCCCGCGCCACCAGTACAGGTGCGGGCTGAGCGAGCCGGGGCCCTCCTCGTAGCCCTGGTGGGCGTGCGCCTGCAGCTCGTCGGCGGCCGCGACCGCCGACCGGTAGCGCGAGCGCGCGTCGGCGGCGGGCTCCAGCGCGTGCGCGACGATCAGGCTGCGGTTGGGGGCGATCACCAGCGCCCCGTACGGCCCGATCGGCAGGTACTCCTCCAGCCAGGCCAGGTGGGTGACCGCGTAGAACGTCCAGCCCGACAGCACCGACACCCGCACCCCGCCGAGGTCCTGCTCGTCGTGGTCGAGGACGCCGTCGCCGCGCACGTTGGCGCGGCCCAGCATGAACAGCGCGTCGCCGGAGACCGGCCAGCGGTCCATCTCCTCCAGCGTGACGGTGCGGACCGTGGTGGGGGTGTCGACCACCACGACCTCGATCAGGCCGGGCGCGAACGGCCGGGCCACCAGCACGCCGTTGTCGGCCTCGGCCGGGTAGATCCGGGTGCGCAGCAGGTGCTGGACCAGGTCGAAGTCGCCGAGGTCCAGGGGCTCCTCGATGGCGGTGACGATCGTGGTGACGTGGTCGGACACCAGCGCGGGCCAGTCGTCGCGCGGCACCAGCCGGGCGAGCTGCCGCAGGTTGCGCATGCTGACGTGCAGGCGGTTGGCGCCCTCCAGCAGCACCACGTCGCCGGGCACGCGGGTGCAGGCGTAGCCGAGGCTCTCGGCGACCAGGACCAGCAGCGAGTCCAGGGTGCCGTCGGCGGTGGGGTCGGGGCGGGCGTGCCGGCCGGTGCTCATCGGGCGCCTCCCGGGCGGGGTTCCACAGCGGCGGCCAGGGTGGAGGCCAGGACGCGGTCGGAGGGGTGGTCGGGGGTGGGGACCTGGGTCAGGGTACGGGCTCGGGCGTCCAGCCGGACCCGGGCCCCGAGTTCGAGGGTGAGCTGGCGGGGGCCGTGCCCGGCCGCCACGCCCGTCAGGACCGGCACGCCCAGCGGGCCGAGCCGGGCGCCGAACACCGCCGCCAGCTCGGCGGGGTCGCCGCAGCCGGTCCAGGTGCCGAGCACGATCCCGGCCGCGCCGTCCAGCCAGCCCGCCTGCAGCAGCTGGGTGAGCATCCGGTCGATCCGGTAGGGGGCCTCGGCGACGTCCTCCAGGAACACCACGCGGCCCGCGGCGGGCGGCGGCGCGTACGGGGTGCCGAGCAGCGAGGCGAGCAGGGTCAGGGTGCCGCCGGTGAGCGGGCCCTCGGCGACGCCCTCCCCCGGGCCGGACGGGAGCGCGCCGGTGCCGGTGACCGGCGGCGCGGACGGGCCGAACAGGGCGGCGGCGAACGAGGCGGCGGTCGGGGCGTCGTCCCCGGCGGCGGTGACCTCGGTGGCGATCATCGGGCCGAAGGAGGTGGTGACGCCGAGCCGCGCGCCGAAGGCGACGTGCAGGGCGGTGATGTCGCTGGAGCCGTGCAGCAGGGTGGGCCCGGCCGCCGCGAGCACGTTCCAATCCAGGTGGTCGAGGACGCGGGCGGCGCCGTAGCCGCCCCGCGCGCACAGCACGGCGCGGACGCCGGGGTCGCACCAGGCGGCGGTCAGGTCGGCGGCGCGGTCGGCGTCGGTGCCGGCCAGGCCCTGCCAGCGCGGGCGCGCGGCGGACCCGTCGAGGGCCACACGGTCGGACACGTGCGGGGCGAGCTCGACCTCCAGCCCCAGCCCGCGCAGCGCCGCGCATCCGGCGTCCAGCCGCGCGGCGTCGACCGGACCGCTCGGCGCGGCCACCACCACCCGGTCGCCGGGACGCAGCCGGGGGTAGGGCAGCGCGCCGTCCCCCGCCGGCCCCGGCCGGGCGCCCCCGGTCATCAACCCGATCCCTCCTCGCGGTGCACCGTGTAGAGCTTGACAGGAGAAACCGGTGGACGGAAGAGGTCGCCGGTCACGACCCGCCAACGGATCACCGGTCCGGTCAACGCGCCGGTCAACGTCCCGGTCACCGGCCGCGCCCCAGCACCAGGCCCGCCAGCCGGGGCAGCGCGACGCCGATCGGGCTGCGCAGCACCGCGTCGGCGACCTCGTCGTAGGGCGTGGGCTGGGCGTTGACGATCACCAGCCGGGCGCCGTGCTCGACCGCTTCCAGGCACAGTCCGGCGGCGGGCTGGACGGTCAGCGAGGTGCCGACGGCCAGGAACAGCTCGCAGGAGCGGGCGGCCAGGATCGCCGCGTCCAGCACGTCCTGCTTGAGCGGCTGCCCGAACGAGATCGTCGCCGATTTCTGGATGCCGCCGCACTCGGGGCACGGCGGGTCGTCCTCGCCGGCGTCCACCCGCGCCAGCACCTCCGGCATGGGGGTGCGCAGCCCGCAGGCCAGGCACTCGGCCTCGCGCATGGTGCCGTGGATCTCCAGGACCCCGGTCGACCCGGCGCGCTGGTGCAGGCCGTCGATGTTCTGGGTGATCAGGGCGCGCAGCCGTCCGGCGCGCTCCAGCTCCACCAGCGCGGCGTGCCCGGCGTTGGGCTCGGCGTCCCAGGCGGGGTGGTCGCGGCGCGAGCGCCAGGCGCGGCGGCGGACCTCGGGGTCGGCCAGGTAGGCGCCGATCGTGGACATCTTGGCGGCCTCGGGGTCCCGGGTCCACACGCCCTGGGGGCCGCGGAAGTCGGGGATGCCGCTGTCGGTGCTGATCCCCGCGCCGGACAGGACGGTGATCGTCGCTACCCCGGGCAGCCAGGCGGCGAGCGTCTGCGGAGCGTGCATCCTTCAAGGCTAGGCCGGGAACGTCCCATTCTGTTCCGAATATCGGCACCGGGTCGGCGGAGCGTCGGCGACGCACCGGACCCGCCGAGGTGAGAAACTGGGCAGTCGTATGAGGTCAACGCCGCACATCCTGGTGATCCACGGCACCAAGGTCCGCCGCCCGCTGTTCATCCTGGGCGCTCCCCACTCCGGTGCGGACCTGCTGGCGCGCGCGGTCAAGCGGTCCGCCGGCTTCCACCTGACCGCGGGCCGTCCCAGTGTGCTGCGCGTCACCTACGCCTTCGCGCGCCGGCCGTCGATCGCCACCGAGCGGGTGGTGGGCGCGGCCCGGGTGCTGCGCGACGCCTACGCCGAGTCCTGGCAGGTCTCGGCGCGCGGCTGCGCCGAGTGCCCGATGGAGTGCCGGGAGCTGGCCGGGCTGCCGGGCCGGGCCGGGGCGCCCAACGACACGGTCGGCGACCCGTCGGGGCCGTGCGTGGACGCCAGGGGCGTGCACCGGTTCGCCGACGCCTCCCCCGACCTGCTCTACAGCGCCGACGTGCTGCTGGACGCCTTTCCCGACGCCCAGCTGCTGCAGGTGATCCGCGACGGCCGGGACGTGGTGGCCGAGATGCTGGACGACGAGCGCTGCCTGGCCTGGTTCAAGCCGGGGCTCGCCAACCTGGAGACGGTGTTCCCCAACCCGTTCCTCGGGGTGGAGGAGGTCTCCGAACGCGCCAAGTGGCCGCGCGCGGCCCCGGCGGTCAAGTGCGCGCTGCGCTGGCGGGGCGCGATCCGGCTGGCCGCCCGGCTGCGGGCCCAGACGCCCGAGGGCCAGCTCTACACGGTGCGGTACGAGGACCTGGTCAAGCGGCCGAGCAGGGTAGCCGACGACGTGTCGGCCTATCTCGGGGCGCCGCTGTCCAAGGGCACCCTGGCGGGCCTGGTCCGCCCCCGCGACCGGGAGGCGGCCGAGGCGCGCTCGGGCGTGTGGCGCGACCGGCTGTCGCCGCGGCAGCTCACCCAGGTCGAGAAGATCGCCGGCACCGAGCTGCGCCGGCTCGGCTACCGGCTCAGCGACGCCCCGAAGGGCGGCTGAGCGCCTGCGTCAGGCGCTGCGGCGCGTGCCGGGTCCGCGGGCCGAGCCAGCCGAGGGCCACGCCCGTGGCGCCGAGGCCGACCAGCAGGACGGTGTAGCGGCCGGTCCCGCTCTTGACCAGCCGTTCGGGGCGGATCGTCGAAAGCACGCTGCTCCCCTTTCTCGGGCGGATGTCCGTGGACGCGGAACGCCGTGTGCTCACTGTGACGCCGCCGGATGGCCGCGGGTTGGCGTTTCCGGCACGTCGAGAGGAAGACCAGGAAACCTCATCCTGTGGCCTGGGTCACGCGTTTCGGGCGAAACGCACGGGACGCACGGGACGGGGGCGGAGCGCCGCCTCCGCGCCGCCCCGCCGCCCGATCATCCCGCACCGGCGACGCATCGTCACGCTGCGTGACGAACGATTCCCGGAACGGGCGCTCTCAGTCCACCGCGACCGGCGGCCCGTCCCGGCGGATCCCGCCGGCCCCGTCGGGGCGGTCCCCGTCCTGGCGGGCGAACTGGGTGCGGTACAGCTCGGCGTACAGGCCGCCGGCCAGCAGCAGTTCCTCGTGCCGGCCCCGCTCGGCGATCCGGCCGTCCTCGACCACCAGGATCTGGTCGGCCTCGCGGACGGTGGACAGCCGGTGCGCGATCACCAGGGAGGTGCGCCCGGCCAGCGCGGTGGACAGCGCCCGCTGCACCGCCGCCTCCGACTCCGAGTCCAGGTGCGCGGTGGCCTCGTCCAGCACCACCACCGAGGGGGCCTTCAGCAGCAGCCGGGCGAGGGCCAGGCGCTGCTTCTCGCCGCCCGACAGCCGGTAGCCGCGGTCGCCCACGACGGTGTCCAGCCCGTCGGGCATGGCCGCGACCAGGCCGCCGATCTGCGCGGCCTCCAGCGCGGCGAGGATCTCCTCGTCGGTGGCGCCGGGCCGGGCGTAGGCCAGGTTGGCGCGGATGGAGTCGTGGAACAGGTGGGCGTCCTGGCTCACCACGCCGACCTCCGCGCGCAGCGAGTCCAGCGTGAGGTCGCGGACGTCGTGGCCCCCGACGCGGACCGCGCCGCCGGACACGTCGTACAGCCGCGACACCAGGTGGGTGATGGTGGACTTGCCCGCGCCGGACGGGCCGACCAGCGCCACCAGCCGGCCCGGCTCGGCCGTGAAGCTCACCTCGTGCAGCACCTCGCGGCCCGGGGAGGCGTCGGTGCGGGCGATCGACTCCAGCGACGCCAGCGACACCTCGTCGGCGGCCGGGTAGCGGAACGTCACGTGGTCGAACTCCACGGCCGGGGCGGGCCGGTCGCCGTTCCCGGAGGCGCGGCCGCCCTCCAGCGGCCGGGCGCCCTCGCGGTCGTCGATCAGGGGCTTGAGGTCCAGCACCTCGAACACGCGGTCGAAGCTCACCAGGGCGGTCATCACGTCCACGTGCACGTTGGACAGCGCGGTGAGCGGCCCGTACATGCGGGTCAGCAGGGTGGCGAGGGCCACCAGCGTGCCGAGCTTGAACGCGCCGTCCACGGCCAGCACGCCGCCCACGCCGTAGACCATGGCGGTGGCCAGGGCGGCGACCAGGGTGAGGGCGGTGAAGAAGACCCGGCCGTACATCGCCGCGACCACGCCGATGTCGCGGACCCGGGCGGCGCGCTGGGAGAAGTTCTCCTCCTCCTCGGCCGGGCGCCCGTACAGCTTGGCGAGCATCGCGCCCGCCACGTTGAAGCGCTCGGTCATCAGCGAGCTCATCTCGGCGTCCAGCTCCATCTGCTCGCGGCTGATGGCCGACAGGCGGCGGCCCACCCACTTGGCGGGCAGGATGAACACCGGCAGCAGCAGCAGCGCGATCAGCGTGACCTGCCAGGACAGCACCAGCATGGTGACCAGCACCAGGACCAGGCTGATCACGTTGGAGACCACCGAGGACAGCGTGGTGGTGAGGGCGCGCTGCGCGCCGATCACGTCGCCGTTCAGCCGGCTGACCAGCGACCCGGTCTGGGCCCGCATGAAGAAGGCGACCGGCTGGCGCTGCACGTGCCCGAACACCTGGGTGCGCAGGTCGTAGATCAGCCCCTCGCCGATGCGCGCCGAGTACCAGCGCTGGGCCAGGCTGAGCACCGCCTCCACCAGCGCCAGCCCGGCCACCGCCAGGGCGAGCGCGACCACGACGCCCGACCGGCCGGGCACGATGCCGCGGTCGATGATCGCCTTCAGCAGCAGCGGGTTGGCGACCACGATCACCGCGGCCAGCGAGTTCAGCGCCAGGAACAGCACGAGCTCGCGCACGTAGGGGCGGGCGTAGCCGGCGATCCGCCGGACGGTCCCGGGCTTCAGCTTCTGCCGCGTCACCGAGCCGTCGCGCCGGAACGAGGCCATCACCTGCCACCCGTTGCCCGGCATCGTCACCGCACACCTCCGAGGGTCCGCCTGTAATCAAGTAAGCATCTCAGGGTCCGCCCACTGCAACGGCCGGGCCGCGGCGCCGCTTCCCCGCTCCGCTCACGGCATAACGGGCCCTTCCCCAGGCCATGCCCGGGCCGCGCCCGGCCCCCTCCGGCACGGCCCATGCGCGTCCCGGCCGCCGTATGGACTTCCCCGCGATCTCGCAGTACATATGATCGGCAACCTTCGGCTCACACCCCCCAGGAGCCCCACGTGACACGACGCCTCCTGCGCGGCGGCACCGGCGTGATCACCCTCACGACCGCGTTGCTGGCCACCACCGCCCTCCCGGCGGGCGCGGCCGCCCCATCCCGGGCGGAACCCCCTCAGATCAAGGTGTCCGACGGCGCGACCCAGCCGGTGTTCTCCCGCGCCGACGCGGTCACCCAGGCCGTCGACATCGAGACCACCGCCGACAGCGACCGCGACGGCGTGCGCGACCGGGTGCGGATGCGCATCATCCGGCCCAAGGAGACCGACCGGGGCCTCCGGGTGCCCACGATCGTGGAGGCCAGCCCCTACTGGGCCGGGACCCACGACGTGCCGATGCACCCGGTGGACATCGACGGCCCGCAGGCCAAGAGCCGCGCGAACGCCCAGCGCAACCTGGCCGAGATCTTCCCCGGCTACCTCGACAACTACTACATCCCCCGCGGCTACGCCGTCGCCCAGCTCGACAGCATCGGCACCGGCGGCTCCACCGGCTGCCCGACCTCCGGCGACCGCAGCGAGCAGGCCGGGGCCAAGGCCGCGGTGGACTGGCTGAACGGCCGCGCCAGGGGCTGGACGCCCGAGGGCGCGCCGGTGAAGGCGGGCTGGTCCACCGGCAACGTCGGCATGATCGGCCAGTCCTACAACGGCACGCTGCCCAACATGGCGGCCGCGACCGGCGTGGAGGGGCTCAAGGCGATCATCCCGGTCGCCGGGATCTCCAGCTGGTACGACTACTACCGCGCCAACGGCGGCGTCCTCGCGCCCTACGAGTACCAGGGCGAGGACCTGGACGTGCTCGCCAAGGCCGTGCTGACCCGCAAGAACCCCGAGGTCTGCCAGAAGGTCATCGACGAGATGACCGCCACCCAGGACCGCGAGACCGGCGACTACAGCCGCGTATGGGCCCAGCGCGACTACGTCGGGGACGCGCGCAAGGTGCGCGCGGCCGTGATGGTGGTGCACGGCCTCAACGACTGGAACGTCAAGGTCAAGAACTCGGTCCAGTGGTGGAACGCGCTGAAGTCGGCGGGCGTGCCCCGCAAGCTCTGGCTCCACCAGGCCAACCACGCCACCCCCTTCCGCTGGCGGGTCGAGGAGTGGCTGCGGCAGACCGGCCGCTGGTTCGACCGCTACCTGTACAACATCCACAACGGCATCGACCGCGAGCCGCGCGTGGACATCGAGCGCGCGCCCGGACAGTGGGAGACCGCCAAGGACTGGCCGGTGCCCGGCACCCGCACCGTCCCGGTCAGCCTGAACGCCGGCCCGAACGGCCAGCCCGGCCTGCTGGGCCTGCGGCCGCGCACCGGTGACGCGCAGGCGTTCACCGACGCCGGGCGCACCCGTACCGCCGAGCAGCTGCTGGTGAACGAGGACCGGGCCGACCCCAACCGGCTCGCCTACCTCACCGGCCCGCTGAAGTCCCCGGTCCGCATCAACGGCACCCCGAGCGCCGCGCTCCGGGCGTCGCTGGACGGCCGCTCGCCGTACCTGACGGCGCTGCTGGTCGACTACGGCACCGACACCCGGCCCACCGGCCGCCGCATCACCACCACCGACAGGGTGTGCTTCGGCGAGAGCGTGCCGGGCGACGAGGGCTGCACCACCCGGCAGGTGCACCAGACTGAGACCGCCCCCTACAAGATCATCACGCGGGGGTGGCTGGACGCGCGCAACCGGCACAGCCCGAGCCGCACCGAGCCGATCAGGCCCGGCAAGGCCTACGACTTCGCCTGGGACTTCGAGCCGACCGACTACGTGGTCAAGCCCGGCCACCGGCTCGGCGTGATCGTGCTGTCCACCGACTATGACTTCACGCTGCGGTACCCGGCCGGCACGGAGGTGACGGTGGCCCCCGGCACCAGCCGGGTGCTGCTGCCGCTGGCGCGCGGCGGCCGTGAGGCCCTACAGGAGGCCGCCAGGGAGTAGTCCCCGCGAGGGATGAGAACGGCCCGGACCGCGAGGCGGTCCGGGCCGTTCGGTGTCAGATGGTTCCGGGCCAGGTGATCATGTGCCGGGGGGCGGGGGTCAGCCCCGGCCGCCGAACATCTCGCGCAGCCGACCGATCTGCTCGCGCCGCTCGGCCGCGCACTGCTGCTCCAGGGTGTTCTCGGTGGCCTCCCACAGCAGCCGCTTGGTCGCCACGGCCGCGCCGGGGTTGACCGCCAGCAGCGCCTCGGTCAGCTCGCGGACCGCCCCGTCGAGGCCCTCGCGCGGCACCACGGTCTCGGCGATGCCGAGCCGGGCGGCCTCCTCGGCCCCGAGGGTGCGCGCGGTCAGGCACAGCTCCAGCGCCCGGTTCACGCCGACGATCTCCACCAGCGGCTTGGTGCCGGTGAGGTCGGGGACCAGGCCGAGGGCGGGCTCCTTCATGCAGAACCGGGCGTCGTCGGCGGCGATCCGGATGTCGCAGGCCAGCGCGAGCTGGAAGCCGCCGCCGATCACGTGCCCGTGCACCGCGGCGACCGTGACGTAGCGCGGATCGCGCAGCCAGGTGTAGCCCCGCTGCAGGTCGGCGATGAAGGCGTCGGCCGCGGCGGCGTCCTCGCCGGCGGGGAAACCCTCCCCCTCGCCGGAGAACATGCCGAGGTCGATCCCGGCGGAGAAGGACGGGCCCTCCCCGCGCAGCACCACGACCCTGACCCCGTCGGGCAGGGTGCGGCCGACGCGCGCCAGCGTCCGCCAGGTGGTGAAGGTCATGGCGTTGCGGCGCTCGGGCCGGTCCAGCACGACCGTCGCGACCGCGCCGTCGACCTCCAGCCGCAGCCCCGCCGCCGCCAGCTCGTCGGCCGTGGGGGCGCTGGCCGGTTCCGGCCGCGCGTGCGTGATTTCCGCGTCCGCCATGAACGCTCCTTACTTCCGCTGTGCTCCGGCGCCGGTGGTCGGCGCCGCTTCCGTTCCTGGGCACGGCGGTGCGGGAGCGCTCCCCGCCGCCCGCCCGCCGCCGCGACCGAACCCTACTCGGTCGGTCACGGCGACGGGTCAGGCGGTGTGCTCATCCGGGGGTCGGCGTCCGGTCAGGACTTCTTGCCGCGCGTCGCGCCGCCGCGACCGCGCAGGTTGACGCCGGATTCGGTGAGAATCCGGTGGATGAACCCATACGAGCGGCCGGTGGCGGCTGCCAGGGCGCGGATGCTCTCGCCGGAGTCGTACCTCTTCTTGAGTTCCGCCGCCAGCTTGTCGCGCTCGGCACCGGTCACGCGGGTGCCCTTCTTGAGGGTCTCGGCCACGAGTACCTCCCGTAGTGATGTGGTGACCGCTGCGTTATCCCCCGCCATGATCAGTCATTCCCGCGCGTTCGGCTACCCACTCGGCCAGAAAAGATCTGCCGATGCCGACCTGCAGGTCACGCAAGTGCCACCAGATCGGCAAACTCGTCACTCCAGACGTCTTCCACACCATCGGGCAGCAAAATCACTCTTTCCGGCCGGAGCGCCTCCACCGCGCCCTCGTCGTGGGTCACCATGACGATGGCGCCGGCGAAAGTGCGCAGGGCCGCCAGGATCTCCTCGCGGCTGGCCGGGTCGAGGTTGTTGGTGGGCTCGTCCAGCAGCAGCACGTTGGCGCTGGACACCACCAGCATCGCCAGCGCCAGCCGGGTCTTCTCGCCGCCCGACAGCACCCCGGCGGGCTTGTCCACGTCGTCGCCGGAGAACAGGAACGAGCCGAGGATCTTGCGGACCTCGACCGGCGGCAGGTCGGGCGCGGCCGACTGCATGTTCTCCAGCACCGAGCGCTCGACCTCCAGGGTCTCGTGCTCCTGGGCGTAGTAGCCGATCCGGAGCCCGTGGCCGGGCACCACGGTGCCGGTGTCGGGCTTGTCGACCCCCGCCAGGATGCGCAGCAGGGTCGTCTTGCCCGCGCCGTTCAGGCCCAGGATCACGACCCGGCTGCCGCGGTCGATGGCCAGGTCGACATCGGTGAAGATCTCCAAGGATCCGTACGATTTCGACAAACCCGCCGCGGTGAGGGGCGTCTTGCCGCACGGCGCCGGGTCCGGGAAGCGGATCTTGGCCACCTTGTCGGCCTGCCGCTCGCCCTCCACGCCCGCCAGCAGCTGCCGGGCGCGCCGGTCCATCTGCTGGGCCGCCTTGGCCTTGGTGGCCTTGGCGCGCATCTTGTCGGCCTGCGACAGCAGGGTCGCGGCCTGGCGCTGGGCGTTGGCGCTCTCGCGGCGGCGGCGGCGCTCGTCGGTCTCGCGCTGCTCCAGGTACTTCTTCCAGCCGACGTTGTAGATGTCGATCACCGCGCGGTTGGCGTCCAGGTGGAAGACCCGGTTGACGACCTCGTCCAGCAGCTCCACGTCGTGGCTGATGACCACGAGGCCGCCCTGGTGGGACTTCAGGTAGTCGCGCAGCCATACGATCGAGTCGGCGTCCAGGTGGTTGGTGGGCTCGTCCAGCAGCAGCGTGTCGGCGTCGGAGAACAGGATGCGGGCCAGCTCCACGCGCCGCCGCTGGCCGCCCGACAGGGTGCCCAGCGGCTGGCCCAGCACCCGGTCGGGCAGGCCCAGGCTGGAGGCGATCGAGGCGGCCTCGGACTCGGCCGCGTAGCCGCCCAGCACGTGCAGGCGCTCCTCCAGCCGGCCGTACTTGCGCACCGCCTTGTCGCGCTCGGCGCCGGTGGCGGTGGCCATGCGCTCCTCGGCGGCGCGCAGCTTGCGGACGACCTCGTCCAGCCCGCGGGCCGACAGGATGCGGTCGCGCGCCAGCTCCTCCAGGTCCACCCCGCGCGGGTCCTGCGGCAGGTAGCCGACCGTGCCGGAGCTGGTGACGCTGCCCTGCGCGGGCTGCGCCTCCCCCGCCAGCACCTTGGTGAGGGTGGTCTTGCCGGCGCCGTTGCGGCCCACGAAGCCGACCCGGTCGCCGGGGTTGACCCGGAACTTGGCGCCTTCGATGAGCAGCCGGGACCCGGCGCGCAGCTCGATGTCGTTGGCAATGATCACAGTGACAGGGCTCCCTGGGGAACGGCTCGACGGCGGACAGGCGGAACGGCCCCGCGCGGCCGAGCGGCGCCGGGGCGAAGCCATGGGGGCAGCGAGAAGCGCGTCCGGCCCCTGGCCGCGACGCGCTCGAAGACCTGTCAGCCTCTGAACGAAACCATCTGATCAGTGTACGTGACCGCGGCCCTCGGCTCGGCCGGTCCCGGCCATGCCCGTTCGACCCGAACAGGTGTGCGAACGCCCGGGCGCACGGAACGATGGCACCACCACGCGGCCCTCCCCGCCCCTCCGGGCGGGCGAACACGAAGGAGTGTGAGCGCATGACGCGTTCGACGGCCAACGCCCCCGACGGGACGCCCTGCTGGCTCGACCTCGGCGTCCCCGACATCGACCGGGCCAAGGCGTTCTACGGCGGCCTGTTCGGCTGGGAGTTCCGGGACGAGGGCGCCGCCTCCATGCACTACAACACCTGCCTGCTGGACGGTGTTCCGGTCGCGGCCATGGTGCCCAACAACGAGGAGGGCGCGCGGGAGTTCTGGTGGCAGGTCTACTTCGCCACCGGCGACTGCGACGGCACCGCCAAGCGGGTCGCCGACGCGGGCGGCACCGTCCTGGTGAGCCCGTTCGACGTCATGGAGCAGGGCCGCATGGCGGTCGTCCGGGACGCGGTGGGCGCGCAGTTCGGCCTGTGGCAGGGCAACGCCCACATCGGCGCGCGGATCGTCAACGAGCCCGGCGCCCTGGTGTGGAACGAGCTGTTCACCGCCGACGACGAGGCGGCCCTCCGGTTCTACCGGGCGGTCTTCGAGCACGACCCGCAGCAGGTGCCCGACCTGCCCTCCTACCACGTGCTCGCCCGGCCCGACGGGCACGCGATCGGCGGCGTCCAGCGGGAGCCCTCCGCCGAGCGCTCCACTTGGCTGACGACCTTCGAGGTCGAGGACGCCGACGCGGCCGTGCGGCGGGTCCGCGAGGGCGGCGGCGAGCTGCTGGAGGAGGCGCAGGACAGCCCCTACGGGCGGTTCGCCAAGGTGGCCGACCCGTTCGGCGTGCCGTTCATGGTGATGAAGAGCGCCCAGCCCGACGAGGCCTGACCCGGCTCCGGGGCGGCGGGCGCCGATCTCCGCCGCCCGCCCGCCGCCCCGGAGCCGTCCTGGACCGCCCGGAGACCGCCCGGGGCCCCGGGCGGCTCAGCTCTGCCGCTCGGCGGCCAGCCGCTGGGTGATGGTCTGCTGGAGGCGCTGCAGGCCGCCGACCCCCACCATGCCGATCTGGCCCTCCAGGTCGCGCAGCAGCACGTCCTCGTTCATCACGGCCTCCGAGGACTGCATCAGCACCGTGCCCTGGCCGGTGAAGTCGAACTGGTGCTCCTCGCCGGAGGTGCCGCCCATGCCGGTGAGCATGCGGGCCATGCCGAGCGCGCCGCGCATGTAGGAGTGGTCGTAGTGGTGGCACGGCGAGGGGCAGTCGGCCCAGCCCAGCAGGGCCTGCGGGTCCACCCGGATGGGCGGCTCCACGAAGTGCACCGGGCCGTTGGAGGCGGCCACGAAGCGGCCGGTCCCGATCAGGGTGAGGAACCCCGGGATGATCGACTGCTTCAGCTCCAGGCCCGGCTCGAAGGCCAGCAGGTTGCCCGCCCGGATGGTCAGGTTGCCCTGGTCCAGGTCGAAGGAGTTGATGTCGAAGCCCCGGTCGGCCAGCACCAGCTTGCCCTGGCCCTGGGCGACGATCCAGTCGTGGGCGTACAGCGGGGAGTGGAAGTTGGCCGCCACCAGCGCGTCCAGCGGGCCCGACGACAGCGCCTCGAACCTGATCTGCCCGTAGTAGGCGATCATCTTGCCCTTCTGCGCGAACCACTGGCCGTTGAGGTCCACGCTGAAGGAGTAGGGGTTGACGTTGTCGTTGGACGGAAGCGTCGTCGCGTTGAACGTCGGGGTGCTCACGGTCAGATCTTCCTCTCGCTGGCCTGGACGTAGACGACGCCGGAGCCGCTGAGCTGGAGCTGGAAGCCCTCGCCCGCGCCGCGGCCGACCATGTCGCGCAGCCCCATGGCGGTGGTGAGCTTGTTCTGCACCTCGCCGCGGTGGGCGACGTAGGCCTGCGGGTCGACGTGCACCGGCCGCTGCGGGCTGATCGGCAGCTCCGTCACGCCGCCGTGCGACAGCAGCGCGCACGAGCCGTGCCCGCTGAGGGTGGTGGTGAACAGACCCTGCCCGCTGACCGCGCCGCGGATCACCCCGCGCACCCCGCCCTGCTCGCCCATGAACATGGTCCCGACCTGCAAGGACGCGTCGTGCACCAGGAGCCGGTCGGCCTCGACGTACAGGGTGTCGCCGGTCAGGTGCACGACCTCCACGTGCAGCCCGGCGTGCCCGAACATCGCGGTGCCGTGCCCGGTGACGTGCATCATCGCGGTGCGCTCGCCCGCCACCGCGCGGCCCAGGGTGCCGCCGATGCCCTGCCCGGCGGTCGCGGTGGGCGCGAACGACACCTTCCCGGTGTAGGCGAGCATCGCGCCGCGCTTGCTGTAGACCTCCTGGCCCGGGGCGACCGGGACCTGGAGCATCTTGGAGTTGATCGACTGGTAGCCCGGCATCAGATCTCCAGAATCCCCTCGCGCTCGGCCGGCTGGACGTAGACCAGGCCGTGCCCCTGATACCGGAACTGCACGCTCTCCCCCGAGCCCTGGCCGAGCACCGTGCGCCAGTTGACGTCGGTGACCACCTCCTGCTGGAGCTGCCCGAGGTGCCCGACGTAGGCGTGCGGGTCCACGCACAGCGGCGTCTGCGGGGTCACCTCCAGACCGATGGCCGGGCCGTGCGACAGGATCGCGGCCGTGCCGTGCCCCTCGACCTTGGTGGTGGCCAGGCCCTGCCCGGTGCCCATGCCGCGCAGGCCCACGAAGTGCACGCCGGTCTTCAGGTCGCCGTCCAGCGCCAGCAGGCTCTCCGACTCCACGAACAGCGTGTCGCCGTTGAGCTGGACCAGAGTCACCTCGGTGGCCTCGCTCGCGAGGAACACCGTGCCCTGCCCGGTGACCTCCATCAGGGTCATGCCCTCGCCGGCGATGCGGCGCTTGAGCGCGCCGCGCAGTCCCTCGCCGCCGGTCATGCCCTGGCGTTTGAACGCCATCTGGCCGTCGTAGGCGACCATGGACCCGTTGAGGGCCCGGATCGTCTCGCCGGCCAGATCGACGGCCAGCATCTTGGAGCCGTTCAATCGAAATCGCGCCACGGTGCCACAACATACCGGTCCTTTAAGGCCATGTGCCGCTCCGGCCGATACACGCCGTCCGCAATCGGCCGGACCGGCGCCTCCGGCCCGCCCGCCGCGCCGGGTGCGACGCAGCCCGGCGCGTCCGCTTGTCCGCTCCCTCCCCTCATCGGAGAAGATGTCGGGCATGTGGATCGCTCCCGAACGCCGAGGTGCCCGCCGCTGGATCGTCCCCGGGCTGGTGCTGGCCGCCGCCGGGGTGGTCGCGGCGGTGCTGGTCGGCGACGGCCGCACCGCCACGGGACTGGTCGCGGCGGGGGTGCTGGCCGGGTACGCGTGCCTGCTCGCCTACCGGCGCAACGAGCCCGCCATGTCCTACGGCGAGTCCGGCGGCCACCGGGCCCGCGCGCATCTGCGGTCGGCGGCGGTGACCGGGGACGTGCTGACGGTCGCGGTCGTGGGAGCGGTGGTCGTGCAGTCGCTGCGCGGCGCCGACATCACGCCGTACGTGTGGCCCGCCGCGCTCGCGGGGGTGGTGTACACCCTGTCGGCGCTGTTCGGCGGCCGCGGCCTCTGAGCCGGGCGCGCCGGACCCCGCCGGGCCCCGGCCGCCCCTCAGCCCCCGTCCCGGCTGCCGGCGGGCGGCGCGCCGCCCGCCGTCTCCTGCGCGAGGATGGCGGCCTGGACGCGGCTGCGCAGCCCCAGCTTGGCCAGGATGCGGCTGACGTGGGTCTTGGTGGTGGTCTCGGCCATGTCCAGGCGGTGCGCGATCTGCACGTTCGACAGGCCCTCGCCCAGGCAGGCGAACACCTCGCGCTCGCGCGGGGTCAGCTCGGCCAGCGCCGCCGGGGCCGCGGGCGCGGCGGCGGGCCGGGCGGCGAACTCGCTGATCAGGCGGCGCGTCACCTGCGGCGCGATGACGCCCTCGCCGCCCGCCACGGTGCGCACCGCCTCCACCAGCCGGTCGGCGTCCACGTCCTTGAGCAGGAACCCGGCCGCCCCGGCGCGCAGCGCGCCGAACACGTACTCGTCCACGTCGAAGGTGGTGAGCACCAGCACGTCGGCGATCCCGGCCAGCTCGCGGGTGGCCGACAGGCCGTCCAGGCGGGGCATCCGGACGTCCATCAGCACCACGTCGGGGCGCAGCTCGCGGGCCAGCGCCACGGCGCGCTCGCCGTCGGCGGCCTCGGCGACCACCTCGATGCCCGGCGCGGCGCCCAGGATGAGCACCAGCCCCGCCCGCACCGCGGCCTGGTCGTCGGCCACCAGGACCCTGATCACGTGTCCCCCTCTCCCGCCGCGCCCGGTTCGACCGGCAGCTCGGCGTGCACCCGCCAGCGGTCGCCGTCCGGCCCCGCCTCGAAGTCCCCCGCGAGCACCGAGGCGCGCTCGCGCATCCCGATCAGCCCGGCGCCCGAGCCGGGCAGCCTGGGGCCGTCGCGCCCCAGCGGACTGTCCACGGTGACCACGACCCGGTCGGGACGATACTCCAGCAGCACCTCGGCGCGGCCGGGCCCGGCGTGCTTGAGCGCGTTGGTCAGCGACTCCTGCACGATCCGGAACGCCGCGAGCTCCACGGCGGCCGGCAGCTCGGCCGCGCCGCCCTCCACCCGCAGCGCGGCGGTCAGGTCCGAGCGGGCCGTGTGCGCGACCAGCCGGTCCAGCCCCGACAGCCGGGGCGAGGCGGCGGTCTCGACCTCCGCGTCGTCGCCCTCGCGCAGCAGGCCGATCATGCGCCGCATCTCGGCCAGGCCCTGCACGCTGTTCTCCCGGATCACCTCCATCGCCCGCTCGATCCCGGCCCGGTCCAGGTCGGGGACCTTCAGCACCGCCGAGGAGTGCAGCGCGACGGCGCTGAGGTGGTTGGCGATGACGTCGTGCAGCTCGCGGGCCATCCGGGCGCGCTCGGCGTTGACGGCGGTGCGCCGGTCCAGCTCGGCGAGCCGCGCCATCTGCTCGGCGCGCTGGTGCTCGGCGCGCGCCTTGTCGCCGTGCTCCAGCACGATCATCGCGGTCAGCACCGGCGACACCCAGGTGGTGGCGGCGACCGCGCCGATCACCACGCCCAGCCTGAGATCGCCGCTGAGCGCCCCCAGCACGGCCGCCGCCAGCAGGCTCGCGCCGATCGCCAGCCGCAGCAGCCAGGGCACCAGGCGGCGCGGGCCGTAGACCGAGGCGGCGTACAGCGCGTCGGTGTAGACCACCGCGCTGCCGAGGCTCGGCCCGATCAGCACGTCGGCCAGGTTGGCGACGCTGGAGATCACCAGCCCGGCGACCGGGGCGGTCCGGCGGAACAGCATGCCCACGCACAGTCCCGCGAGCGGCAGCACCCGCCAGGAGACCGGCGGGGAGAAGGACGGGTCCCAGGTGGTGTAGCCGTGCGCCAGCAGCATCAGCAGGCCGCCGGCGAAGGCGGCCGCGGTGTAGAGGGCGTCCCGGCGCGTGGTGAACCGGCCCGGGGCGAGCCGGCGCGCGGCGGGACGGCCCGGACCGGGCCGGAGGAGTGTGATGCGCACCCGACCATCTCAGCATCCCGGCCCCGGCGCCGCCTCCGCCGGGCTGCGGGGTGCGCGTACATCGTTCGGAGGACCCGGTTTCTCGGCAGCGCGGGCGATGCGCGTGCGCCGCGCCGGAGAGATCCTGGTCAGGACGGTCTTCGAGGAAGGGGGGCAGCGTGCTGCTCGCGGTCATCGCCGCCTGTGAGGTGGGCTTCTGGGTGCTGCTGTTCGGGGGCCTCGCCGTGCGGTACCTCCTGCGCAGGCGGCGCCTCGGCGGGGCGCTGCTGCTGTGCGTGCCGCTGCTGGACGTCGTGCTGATCGCCGCCACGGTCGCCGACCTGCGCGGCGGCGCGACCGCGGACTTCACGCATGGGCTGGCGGCCGCCTACCTGGGCTACTCGGTGGCGTTCGGACACTCCTGGGTCAAGTGGGGCGACGCGAAGTTCGCGCACCGCTACGCGGGCGGGCCGCCGCCCGAGCCCAAGCCCGAGTACGGCCGGGCGCGCGCCCGCTACGAGTGGCGCGAGTTCGGCAAGGCGGTCGTCGCGTGGGCGATCGGCTGCGGCGTGCTGTACGGGATGATCGTGATGGTGGACGACGCCGAGCGCACCCGGCAGCTGCTGGGCTGGATCATCCGGCTGTCGGTGATCCTGGCGATCTGGTCGTTGTGGCCGATCACCCACACGTTGTGGCCCGGCAAGCCCAAGGACGGCGCCGACGGCGGGGGCGGCGGCACCGGGCGGCAGCAGGTGGCGAAGTCCGGCTAGCCGGCCAGGCCGTCCAGCAGGCGGCGGCCCTCGGGCCACTCCCCCAGGCCGCTGTCGGCGTTGATGTGCCCCGCCGCGCCGGCGTCCACGAATTCCGCGCCCCAGGCGGCGGCGAAGTCCTTGGCCCGGTCGAAGGCCATGTACGGGTCGTCCTGGCTCGCCACCACGGTCGCGGGGAACGGCAGGCGGGCGCGGGAGATCGGCGCGAAGGAGCCCAGGGGCAGGTCGGGCAGCCGCTCGACGTCGGCGGGCGCCACCAGGAGCGCGGCGCGGACGGCGGAGGCGCGCTCGGGGCGCTCGGCGGCCCAGCGGGCCACGGTGACGCAGCCGAGGCTGTGGGCGGCCAGCAGGACCGGCTCCGGGCGCGCGGCGACCGCCTCGTCCAGCGCGGCCGTCCAGTCGGCGACCTCGGGGAGGTCCCAGTCGCGCTGCTCGACCCGGGTGAAGCGGGCGGGGTCGGCGCGCTCCCACAGGGTCTGCCAGTGGGCGGGGCCGGAGCTCTGGTAACCGGGGACGGTCAGCACATGGATCACGGCGATGATCTTAGAACGCCGTGGCCGCGCCCCCGGAGGCGGGGGCGCGGCCACGGCGGGACGGCACGGGTCAGACGTTGAAGCCGAGGGCGCGCAGCTGGTCGCGGCCGTCGTCGGTGATCTTGTCGGGACCCCACGGCGGCAGCCACACCCAGTTGATCTTGACGTCCTTGACCAGGCCCTCCAGCGCGCTGTGCGCCTGGTCCTCGATCACGTCGGTCAGCGGACAGGCGGCGCTGGTCAGCGTCATGTCCAGGGTGGCGACCTCGTCGGCCAGGTTGATGCCGTAGATCAGCCCGAGGTCGACCACGTTGATGCCGAGCTCGGGGTCCACCACGTCCTTGAGCGCCTCGAGGATCTCCTCCTCCTGCTCGGACATGGGGGCGTCGGCCGCGGTGCCGGCCGCGGTGTCGGCGGCGGTGTCGGCGGCGGTGTCGGCGGCGGTGTCGGCGGCGGTGTCGGCGGCGGTGTCGGCGGCGGTGTCGGCGGCCGTGTCGGTCGCGGTGCCGGCCGCCTCGGCGGCGTCCGGCGCGGGGGTGTCGGTCATGATGCCTCTCCGAGAGCGCGGGCGGTCGCGTCCTTCCACGCCATCCAGGCGAGCAGGGCGCACTTGATCCGGGCGGGGTACTTGGAGACCCCGGCGAAGGCGACGGCGTCCTCCAGGACGTCCTCGTCGGGCTCGGCGTCCTGGCCGCGCGACTGCATCAGCACCAGGAACTCGTCGCCGACCGCCATCGCCTCCTTGACGGACTTTCCGATGATCAGGTCGGTCATCACCGAGGCGCTGGCCTGGCTGATCGAGCAGCCCATGGCGTCGTACGAGACGTCGGCGACGCGCGCGTCGCGCCCGTCGCCCTCCAGGTGCACCCGCAGGGTGATCTCGTCCCCGCAGGTCGGGTTGACGTGGTGCGCCTCGCCCTCGTACGGCTCCCGCAGCCCCTTGTTCAGGGGGTTGCGGTAATGATCCAGGATGACCTCCTGGTACATCGCCTCAAGCTGCATGGCTTCCTTTTTCCTCCGGACGGCCTTGTTCGGTTACAACCCGTGGGCGGCTCAGGCTGTTCCGAAGAACTTCTGCGCCTGGCGCACGCCGTCGGCGAGCGCGTCGACGTCGGCCAGGGTGTTGTGCACGTAGAAGGACGCCCGGGTCGTCGCCGGGATCTGGTAGCGGCGGCAGATCGGCCAGGCGCAGTGGTGGCCCACCCGGACCTCCACGCCCAGCTCGTCCAGCACCTGCCCCACGTCGTGCGGGTGGATGTCGGCGACGGTGAACGACACCGCCCCGCCCCGCGCCTCGGTGGTGCCGGGGCCGATGATCCGCACGCCGGGGACCTCGGCCAGGCGCTCCAGCGCGTACCCGGTCAGGGCGTGCTCGTGCGCGTGCACCCGGTCCATGCCGAGCGCCGACAGGTACTCCACCGCCGCGCCGAGCCCGACCGCCTGGGCGGTGTTGGGCGAGCCGGCCTCGAACCGCTGCGGCGGCGGCATGAAGGTCGAGCCCTCCATCCGCACCACCTCGATCATGGACCCGCCGGTGATGAACGGCGGCATGGCCTCCAGCAGCTCGCGGCGGCCCCACAGCACGCCGATGCCGGTCGGGCCGAGCATCTTGTGCCCGGAGAAGACCAGGAAGTCCACGCCCAGGGTCTGCACGTCCACCGGCAGGTGCGGCACCGACTGGGCGCCGTCGACCAGCGTCAGCGCGCCGACCTCGCGGGCGCGGGCGGCGATCGCCTCGACCGGGTTGACGGTGCCGAGCACGTTGGACTGCTGGGTGAGCGCGACGAGCTTGGTGCGCTCGTTGACCAGCTCCTCCAGCGGCTCCAGGTCGAGGCGGCCGTCGTCGGTGAGCCCGAACCAGCGCAGCGTCGCGCCGGTGCGCCGGCACAGCTGCTGCCAGGGCACCAGGTTGGCGTGGTGCTCCATCTCGGTGACGACGATCTCGTCGCCCGGCCCGACCGCGAACCGCTCGGCCTCGGGCCCGGCGGTGGCGGCGTTGCTCATCGCGTACGCCACCAGGTTGATCGCCTCGGTCGCGTTCTTGGTGAACACGATCTCGCCGGGCACCGCGCCCACGAACGTGGCGATCGCCGTGCGCGCGCCCTCGAACGCGTCGGTGGCCTCCTCGGCCAGCAGGTGCGCGCCCCGGTGGACCGCGGCGTTGTGCCGCTCGTAGAACTCCCGCTCGGCGTCCAGCACCTGGCGGGGCTTCTGCGAGGTCGCCCCCGAGTCGAGGTAGATCAGCGGCCGGCCGCCGCGGACGGTCCGCTGCAGCAGCGGGAAGTCCTTCTTGATCTCTTCGGGCAGCAGCTCGCTCACGCCGACGCGCCCGCCTTCACGTACTTCTCGTAACCCTCGTTCTCCAGCTCCTCGGCCAGCTCGGGGCCGCCCTGGGCCACCACGCGGCCGGCGGCGAACACGTGCACGAAGTCCGGCTTCACGTAGCGGAGGATGCGGGTGTAGTGCGTGATCAGCAGCACGCCGGTGTCGCCGGTGGCGCTGAAGCGGTTGACGCCCTCGGACACGACCTTGAGCGCGTCCACGTCCAGGCCCGAGTCGGTCTCGTCCAGCACGGCGACCTTCGGCTTGAGCAGCTCCAGCTGGAGGATCTCGTGCCGCTTCTTCTCACCGCCGGAGAAGCCCTCGTTCAGCGAGCGCTGGGCGAAGGCCGGGTCGATGGACAGCGCGTCCATCGCGCCCTTCATCTCCTTGGCGAACTCGCGCAGCTTCGGCGCCTCGCCGCGCACCGCGGTGACCGCCGAGCGCAGGAAGTTCGACACCGACACGCCCGGCACCTCGACCGGGTACTGCATCGCGAGGAACAGGCCCGCGCGGGCGCGCTCGTCGACGCTCATCTCCAGGACGTCCTCGCCGTCCAGGGTGACCGAGCCCGAGGTCACGGTGTACTTCGGGTGCCCGGCGATCGCGTAGGCGAGGGTGGACTTGCCGGAGCCGTTGGGCCCCATGATCGCGTGGGTCTCGCCGGCCTTGACGGTCAGGTCCACCCCGCGCAGGATCTCCTTGGTCCCGTCGGCACCGTCGCCGACGGAGACGTGGAGGTCGCGGATCTCAAGCGTGGCCATATCTGTGAAAGCTCTCTCGTGTGTCAGTCTTCGGAGCCGAGCGAGACGTAGACGTCGCCGTCCTCGACCTTCACCCGGTAGGTGGCGACCGGCTGCGTCGCCGGCGGGTTGGTGGGCTTGCCGCTGCGCAGGTCGAAGCAGGACCCGTGCAGCCAGCACTCGATCGTGCCGTTGTAGACCTCGCCCTCGGAGAGGGAGACCTCGGCGTGCGAGCAGATGTCGTTGACCGCGTACACCTCGTCGCCGGCGGTGCGCACCAGCGCGACGGGGGTGTCCCCGACCTCGACGCCGAGCGCCCCGTCCGCCGGGATCTCGGCCAGCGGGCACACCTTGACGAAGGTCATCGGTCCAGCTCCGCTTCGATCGCTTCCTGCACCTTCTCGCGGACCTCGGGCACCTCGATGCGCTCGATGAGCTGGCCGAGGAAGCCGCGCACCACCATGCGGCGGGCCTCGTCGAACGGGATGCCGCGCGCCTGGAGGTAGAACAGGTGCTCGTCGTCCAGCCGGCCGGAGGCCGAGGCGTGCCCGGCGCCGGCGACCTCGCCGGTGAGGATCTCCAGGTTCGGCACCGAGTCGACGCGGGTGCCGTCGGTCAGCACCAGGTTGCGGTTGAGCTCGTAGGTGTCGGTGCCCTCGGCCTCGGCGCGGATGATCACGTCGCCGATCCAGACGGCGTGCGCGTCCTCGTCCTGCAGCGCGCCCCGGTAGTCGACCCGGCTGCGGCAGTTGGGGACCGAGTGGTCCACCAGCAGGCGGTGCTCCAGGTGCTGGCCGCCGTCGGCGAAGTACACGCCGTACAGCTCGGCGTCGCCGCCGGGGCCGTCGTAGGCCACCGACGGGGAGATGCGCACCAGGTCGCCGCCCAGCGAGACGTTGTGCGAGTGGAAGGTCGCGTCGCGGCCCAGGCGGGCGTGCTGGTGGGACACGTGCACCGCGTCGTCGGCCCAGTCCTGGAGGCTGATCACCGACAGCGCGGCGCCGTCACCGACGACGAACTCGACGTTGTCGGCGTAGGTGGCCGAGCCGCGGTGCGCCAGCACGACGGTGGCGCGGGCGAACGGCTCCAGGATGATCGTGGTGTGCCCGTAGGCGGCCGCCGAGGCGTCCTCGCCGCGGAGCCGGAGCACGGTCGGGGCCGCGACCTCGGCCTCCTTGGGCACCGTCACGACGGTGGCCTCGGTGAAGGAGGCCCACGCCTGGGCGCTGACGCGGTCGGCCGGCACGTAGGCCTTGCCGAGGCGCGCGTCGCCGCGGCCGACGGTCTCCACCGTGACCTCGGCGGGCGCCTCGACCTCGACCAGCACCTTGCCGGTGGCCTCGGCGGCGCCGTTGTGCAGCCCGCGCAGGCGGCGCAGCGGGGTGAAGCGCCACTCCTCCTCGCGGCCGGTCGGCACCTCGAAATCGGCGACCTCGTAGGAGGCCCGCTCGTCCAACGTCGAGACGGGCCGGGAGTCGAGCCCCATCAGCCGACGGCTCCTTCCATCTGCAGCTCGATGAGCCGGTTCAGCTCAAGGGCGTATTCCATCGGGAGCTCGCGGGCGATCGGCTCCACGAACCCGCGCACGATCATGGCCATGGCCTCGTCCTCGTTGAGGCCGCGGCTCATCAGGTAGAACAGCTGGTCCTCCGACACCTTGGAGACGGTGGCCTCGTGGCCCATCTCCACGTCGTCCTCGCGGACGTCCACGTAGGGGTAGGTGTCGGACCGGCTGATCTGGTCGACCAGCAGCGCGTCGCACTTGACGGTGGACTTGCTGTGGGTCGCGCCCTCCTGGACCTGGACCAGGCCGCGGTAGGAGGTGCGGCCGCCGCCGCGCGCCACCGACTTGGACACCACCGTGGAGGAGGTGTTGGGGGCGGCGTGCACCATCTTGGCGCCCGCGTCCTGGTGCTGGCCCTCGCCGGCGAACGCGATCGACAGGGTCTCGCCCTTGGCGTGCTCGCCCAGCAGGTAGACCGCCGGGTACTTCATGGTGACCTTGGAGCCGATGTTGCCGTCGACCCACTCCATGGTGGCGCCCTCGTAGGCCACCGCGCGCTTGGTCACCAGGTTGTAGACGTTGTTGGACCAGTTCTGGATGGTGGTGTAGCGGACGCGGGCGTCCTTCTTCACCACGATCTCCACCACGGCCGAGTGCAGCGAGTCCGACTTGTAGATCGGCGCGGTGCAGCCCTCGACGTAGTGCACGTAGGAGCCCTCGTCGGCGATGATGAGGGTGCGCTCGAACTGGCCCATGTTCTCGGTGTTGATCCGGAAGTAGGCCTGGAGCGGGATCTCCACGTGCACGCCCGGCGGCACGTAGATGAACGAGCCGCCCGACCAGACCGCGGTGTTCAGCGCGGCGAACTTGTTGTCGCCGACCGGGATCACCGAGCCGAAGTACTCCTGGAAGATCTCCGGGTGCTCGCGCAGCCCGGTGTCGGTGTCCAGGAAGATGACGCCCTTCTCCTCAAGGTCCTCGCGGATCTTGTGGTAGACCACCTCGGACTCGTACTGGGCGGCCACGCCGGCGACCAGGCGCTGCTTCTCGGCCTCGGGGATGCCCAGCTTGTCGTAGGTGTTCTTGATGTCCTCGGGCAGGTCCTCCCAGGAGGCGGCCTGCTTCTCGGTGGAGCGGACGAAGTACTTGATGTTGTCGAAGTCGATGTCCGACAGGTCCGAGCCCCAGGAGGGCATCG
Source organism: Spirillospora sp. CA-253888 (assembly GCA_050936435.1). Taxonomy (GTDB): domain Bacteria; phylum Actinomycetota; class Actinomycetes; order Streptosporangiales; family Streptosporangiaceae; genus Spirillospora. Next base: position 7,262,491 of record JBNJMT010000001.1, on the reverse strand, counting down.
GCTTCTTGTCGAACAGCCGCAGCCCCTTGAGGCGCAGGTCGAGCATCCACTCAGGCTCGTTCTTCTTGGCCGAGATGTCGCGTACGACGTCCTCGTTCAGGCCGCGGCGGGCCGAGGCCCCGGCGGTGTCGGAGTCGGCCCAGCCGAACTTGTACCTGTCGAGCCCTTCCAGCTCAGGGTGGGCTGCAGTAGTCATTGGGACGTCCTCCCGGACTCCTCGTTATCAGCGGTGTTCTGTCCGTCGGCCGGCTCTCCCCCGCACAGGGAGCGCGAGCTGACGTGGGTGGTGCAGATGCCGTCGCCGTGGGCGATGGTGGCCAGCCGCTGGACCGGCAGGCCCAGCAGGCGGCTGAACGCCTCGGTCTCGGCCTCGCACAGCTGCGGGAACTCCGCGGCGACGTGCGCGACCGGGCAGTGGTGCTGGCACAGCTGCTCGCCGCCGCCCTTCTGGGGGGCCTTGGCGGCGGCGGCCGCGTAGCCGTCGCCCGACAGCGCCTCGGCGAGCTTGCGGACCCGCTGGTGGGGCGGGGCCGCCTGGACGACCGGGTGGTAGCGTCGTTCGAGGTCGGCGATCTGCCGCCGGGCGAACTCCGCCACCGCCTGCTCGCCCGCCGTCTCGGCCAGGAAGCGCAGGGCGCTGGTGGCCAGGTCGTCGTAGGCGTGCACGAACGCGCTGCGCCCGGCGTCGGTGATGGCGAACCACTTGGCCGGGCGGCCGCGCCCGCGCTGGGTCTGCGGCCGGGCGCGCCGGACCTCGATCATGCCCTCGGCGAGCAGCGCGTCCAGGTGCCGGCGGATGGCGGCGGGGGTGAGCCCGACGCGGTCCCCCAGGGCGGAGGCGGTGATCGGGCCGCGTTCGAGAATGAGCCGGGCCACGCGCGCGCGGGTGTCCCGCTCGCCCTGGCCGGCGCCCGACGGCACGCCGGCGGGCCGCGCGGACGCGGCCGAGGCGCTGGTCGGGTTCTCGCTCACGTTTTTCACAACATCAGTGTGCCGTAATTCCTTCCCACCCACCAACCGAATCTCAATGTCGTGTCTCACGTAGGCAAGGCTTACCTAACCTGGGCTTATGCCGCCCCGGCCCGCGCGGCGCGGCCCGCCCGGGCCCGCTCCCGGACGGTCGTCCGCCAGCGCATCCACACGTATACCGGAATCCCGGCGAGCACGAGCAGCACTCCCTGGTAGACCGCCGCGTAACCGGCCCCGGCCACCAGCCACAGGGTGAAGCCGACCGCGACCAGCGCGATGATCACATCGCGGGCGAACCGGGCGGCCGACACCGGCCGCCCCTCCGGCTCCCGGTCGGTCAGCAGCCACAGCAGCTGGGCGGCGGCCGACAGCACGTAGGGGATCGCGGCGGTGAAGGTGGTCAGCAGCGCCAGCGCGGTGAAGGCCGACTGCAGGCCGCCGGTGTAGTTGGCGAGGGTGAGCAGCGAGGCCAGCGCGCCGGAGATCACCACCCCCGCCCACGGCACGCCCCGCCCGTTGACGCGGCCGAAGACCTCCGGGAACAGCCCGTCGCGGGCGGCGGCGTAGGGCATCCGGGCGCTGACCATGGTCCAGCCGACCAGGGTGCCGGCCCCCGAGACCACCGCCGCGGCGGCCATCACGGTGCCGGCGGCCTGCCCGCCGCCGAAGATCGCGCGGGCGGCGTCGGCGTAGGGCGCGGTGGAGCGGACCAGCTCGCCGTGCGGGACCAGGCCGAACACCGCGACGGTGCCCAGCAGGTACACCGCCGCCGAGGCCAGGGTGCCGACCACGGTGGCGCGCATGACGTTGCGGCGCGGCTCGCGCACCTCCTCGGCGGCGACGGCGGCCGACTCCACGCCGAGGAAGCTGAACATGAGGACCGCGCCCGCGGCGGTCAGGGAGCCCAGGGCGTCGCCCCGGGCGACGAACGGCCCGAAGTTGTCGGCCTCGACGAACACCAGCCCGACCACCGCCACCAGCAGCAGCGGGACGAACTTCAGCACGGTGGTGACCACCGCGATCAGGCCCGCGCCGCGCACCCCGGCCAGGTTGGCGAGCACCGCCAGCCACAGCGCGCCCACGGTGACCGCGAGGGCCGGGCCGGTGCCGTGCAGCGGCACCAGCACGTTCACGTACCCCGCCCAGGCCACCACCAGGGCGGCGTTGCTGGCCCAGGCCGTGATCCAGTAGGACCAGGCGGTGAGGAAGCCGGGCAGCTCGCCGAACGCCTCGCGCGCGTAGACGTAGGGGCCGCCGGTCTGCGGCGCCCGCCGGGCCAGCCGGCCGAACACCACCGCCAGCAGGACCGAGCAGGCGCCGACCACCGCGAACGCCACGATGCCGATCGTGCCGAAGCCCGCCACCGCCGCCGGGAGCTGGAACACCCCGACGCCGATGACGTTGCCCATCACCAGCGCGGTGGCCCCGGCCGGCCCGAGCCGCGCGGGCTCCGGCACCGGCGGGGGCGCCACCGGCGGCGGCACCGGCGGCGGTGCGGACGCGGGATCGGGGTGCGACATCGGCCGACGGCGCTACCGGGCGGCCTGACCGCGCGGCAGCACCACGACGGGGCAGGAGGAGGCGCGCACCATCTTGCCCGCGCTCTCGCCGAGGAACACCTTGCGCAGCGGGCCGTCCTGGCTGGACATCACCACCAGCACCTCGCCCGGCAGCATGTCCACGTTGCCCAGCGTCTTGGCGATGCCCGCGCCCTGCACGGCCTCGGTGGTGACCTCGCCCTCGGCGGGGTCCAGCAGGCCGGCGGCGTGGCGCAGGTCCTTCTCCGCCTGCTCGTACTGGCGCTCCACGACCTCGTCGGCGCGCAGGAACTTGGCGGGCAGGCCCGGCGGCCGCAGCACCAGCGTGACCAGCCGCATGGGCAGCCCCAGCGAGGCGGCGATGTGGGAGGCCGACACCAGCGCGCCCTCCACGTCCCGGCGCCGCCAGTAGGCGACGGTGAGGCGCTCGAACTTCTTGGGCGCGTCCTCGGCGTAGCCGCGCGGCGCCAGCATGACCGGGACCGGCGAGCCGTGCAGCAGCTGGTCGGCGGTGCTGCCGATGGCGATGCGGTCGCGGCGGCCGCGCGGCGCGGACCCCACGACGATCAGGTCGGCCCCGGTCTGCTTGGCGACCTCGATCAGGCCGCGGCCGCTGCCGCGGTGCGCGTGCACCGTGAAGCTCAGGTGCTTGCGGGCCACCTTCAGCTCGGCCAGCTTCTCCCCCGCCTGCTCCAGCGCGGCCGCCGACTGCTCCTTGAGGTAGGAGACCCATTCGGCGTCCACCGAGCCCGGCCCGCGCGCGGGCCAGGCGGGCGGGTGGACGTTGGCCACCGTCAGCGGGGCCTTGGCGGTGCGCGCGACCAGGCTCGCCAGGGTCAGCGCGTCGTCGCCGCGCTCGTCGGGCGAGTACCCGACCAGCACGCGCAGCTCGCGCGGCGGGCTGGTGTCGCTCATCAGTGCTCCTTCACGGTCGGTCCGGGGCGACGCGCCAGCCGGGAGTGGCGGTGCCCGTAGGCGAAGTAGGCCGCCAGCCCGGCCGCGGTCCAGATCAGGAAGACGACCCAGGTGATGGTGTCCAGGCCGTACATGAGGTAAATGCAGAACGCCACGCCGAGGATCGGGGTGAGGGGGTACAGCGGCGTGCGGAAGCTGCGGGGCAGGTCGGGCTTGGTGCGGCGCAGCACGATGACGCCCAGGTTGACCAGCGAGAACGCGAACAGCGTGCCGATGCTGGTGGCCTCGGCGAGCTGGCCGAGCGGCACCACCGCCGCCAGCAGCGACACGAAGCCGGCCACGATCAGCGTGTTGGCCACCGGGACCGCGCTGCGGCCGACCCGCTCGAAGATCTTGGGGATCAGGCCGTCGCGCGACATCGCGAACAGGATGCGCGTCTGGCCGTACAGCACGGTCAGCACGACGGTGCCCATGGAGATGACCACGCCGAACGACAGGATCAGCGCGGGCCAGGTGGACCCGCCGGTGGCCATGTTCAGCACGTCGGCGAGCGAGGTCTGGGAGGTGAAGTCGCCCCAGGGCATGACGCCGACCGCCGCGATCCCGACCAGCACGTAGATGACGGTGACGATCAGCAGCGACAGCAGGATCGCCAGCGGCAGGTCGCGCTTGGGGTTCTTGGCCTCCTCGCCCGCGGTGGAGGCCGCGTCGAAGCCGATGTAGGAGAAGAACACCTTGGACCCGGCGGCGCTGATGCCGGCGAAGCCCATCGGGGCGAAGTCGGAGAAGTTGCCGGTCTTGAAGGCGGTGAAGGCCACCACGCAGAAGAACGCCAGCACCGCCATCTTCAGGAACACCATGATGGTGTTGGCGGTGGCGCTCTCGGAGGTGCCGCGCAGCAGCAGCAGCGCGGCCAGCAGCACGATCGCGACCGCGGGCAGGTTGACCACGCCGCCCTCGGTGCCCGGCGAGTTGCTGATGGCGTCGGGCATCCGGAAGCCGAACGCCGCGTGGAAGAACTCGTTGAGGTAGCCGCCCCAGCTGGAGGCGACCGCCGACACCGACACCGCGTACTCCAGCAGCAGGCACCAGCCGCAGACCCAGGCGACCAGCTCGCCCATGGTGGCGTAGGTGTAGGAGTAGGACGAGCCGGAGACCGGGATGGTGCCGGCCAGCTCGGCGTACGACAGCGCCGAGAACAGGGCGGTGACGGCGGCGAGCACGAAGCCCAGCACCACCGCCGGGCCCGCGACCGGGACCGCCTGCCCCAGCACGAAGAAGATGCCGGTGCCCAGGGTCGCGCCGACGCTGAACAGGGTGAGCTGGAGCAGCCCCATGGTGCGTTTCAGCTCACCGCCCTCGCCCTGGCCGCCCTCGTCGGCGATCCGGCCCACGGGCTTGGTCCTGACCAAGCTCCGCAGGAACGAGCTGGACGAGCCGGACGGCTCGGATGCGGTGCCCGCCTGCACGGTGTGTCTCCCTGTTCCCGTCGGGTGCTGTAGGTCGGCCGGGTCCGGGGGGCCGCCCGCCGTCGCGCGGGTGCGGCGGCGGGCGGGGCCGCGCCCCGCCCGCCGGTCAGCCGTTCCGGTGTCCCGGGGTACGGCTACCCGTGATCGTCGTTTCGATTCCTGCCACGGCGCGTCACAACGTGCTGGCCAGCGGCCAGGTGGCGTTCGGCGTGACGATGGTGCCGGCGGTGCCCTCCAGGATCTGCATGCACTGGTCCAGGCGGCCGATCGCCGCCATGTCACCGGTGCGCTCCACGAATCCCGCGACCGCCTCGACCTTGGGCCCCATGGACCCGGCCGGGAAGTCCTCCTCGCGCAGCTCCCACGGCGTGGTGTGCTCGATCTCCTCCTGCCGGGGCGTGCCGAAGTGGCGCATCACGCGCGGCACGTCGGTGAGGATGAGGAAGGCGTCGGCCTCCAGCGTCTCGGCCAGCATCGAGGCGGTGAGGTCCTTGTCGATGACGGCCTCCACCCCCTCCAGCTGACCGACGTCGTTGCGCACGACCGGGACGCCGCCGCCGCCCGCGCACACCACCACGGTGCCGTTGCGGACCATGGTGCGGATCAGCCGGGTCTCGATGACGCGCTGCGGCGCCGGCGAGGGCACCACGCGGCGCCAGTGCTCGCCGTCGGGCTTGACCGTCCAGCCGTACTCGCGGGCCAGCTTGTCGGCCTCGTCCTTGGTGTAGACCTGCCCGACGAACTTGGTCGGGTCGGCGAAGGCCGGGTCCACCGCCGACACCAGCGTCTGGTTGATCATCGCGATGACCTGGCGGCCGGGCAGCGCGTTCTGCAGCGCCTGCAGCATCCAGTACCCGATCATGCCCTGGGTCTCGGCGCCGATGGTGTCCAGCGGGTAGGGCCGCGACAGGTTGGGGTCGTTGACGCTCTCCAGCGCCAGCACCCCGACCTGCGGGCCGTTCCCGTGCGTGATGATCAGCTCGTGCCGTTCGGCCAGCGGGGCCAGCGACTTGACCGCGGTCATGACGTTGGCCCGCTGGACGTCGGCGTCGGGCTTGTCGCCGCGCTGCATCAGCGCGTTGCCCCCGAGCGCGACGACTACGCGCATCCTCTGCTCTCCCCCCGTCGCCATGGGTCAGGCCAGCGTCGCGACCATGACGGCCTTGATCGTGTGCATGCGGTTCTCGGCCTCGTCGAACACGATCGAGGCGTCGGACTCGAAGACCTCGTCGGTGACCTCCAGGGCGTCCAGGCCGGTCTTCTCGAAGATCTGCTCGCCGACCTTGGTCCCGCGGTCGTGGAAGGCCGGCAGGCAGTGCATGAACTTGACGTCGGGGTTGCCGGTCGCCTTCAGCACCTTGCTGTTGACCTGGTACTTCTTCAGCAGCTTGATGCGCTCGTCCCAGACCTCGGGCGGCTCGCCCATCGAGACCCACACGTCGGTCAGCACGAAGTCGGCGCCCTTGACGCCCTCGTTCACCTTGTCGGTGACGGTGATCTTCGCGCCGGTCCGGGCGGCGATCTCGCGGGCCGGCTTCACCACCGCGTCCTGGTCGGGCCACAGGCTCTTGGGGCCCACGATCCGCACGTCCATGCCCATCAGCGCGCCCGCGACCACGTAGGAGTGGCCCATGTTGTTGCGGGCGTCGCCGAGGTAGGCGAAGGTCACCTGGCCCAGGGGCTTGTCGGTGTGCTCGCGCATGGTGAGGACGTCGGCCAGCATCTGGGTGGGGTGCCACTCGTCGGTCAGGCCGTTCCACACCGGGACGCCGGAGTACTCGGCCAGCTCCTCCACCAGGTGCTGTTTGGAGCCGCGGTACTCGATGCCGTCGAACATGCGGCCCAGCACGCGCGCGGTGTCCTTCATCGACTCCTTGTGGCCGATCTGCGAGCCGGTGGGGTCGAGGTAGGTGACGTGCGCGCCCTGGTCGTGGGCGGCGACCTCGAAGGCGCAGCGGGTGCGCGTGGAGGTCTTCTCGAAGATCAGCGCGATGTTCTTGCCGGTCAGGCGCGGCCGTTCGGTGCCGGCGTACTTGGCGGCCTTGAGGTCGGCGGCCAGGTCGATGAGGAACTTGAACTCCTGCGGCGTGAAGTCCAGTTCCTTGAGGAAGCTGCGCCCGTGCAGGTTGAATGCCATGGGTCCTTCGTCTCTCTCGTTCAGGGGTGGTCGGTCGCGGGCGGCTGCCCTCGGGGCCCGGTCAGGCCTCGCGCTCCAGCGGGCAGCTCATGCAGCGGGGGCCGCCCCGGCCGCGGCCGAGCTCGCTGCCGCGGATGGTGATGACCTCCACGCCCTTGTCGCGCAGGTAGTTGTTGGTGGTGGTGTTGCGCTCGTAGGCCACGACCACGCCCGGCTCGACCGCCAGCACGTTGGAGCCGTCGTCCCACTGCTCGCGCTCGGCGGCGAACACGTCCTGCGTCGGGGTGAGCACGTCGATGTCGTCCAGGCCCAGCGCGCCGGCGATCGCCTTGTGCATGTCCTCGGGCGCGTGCTCGCTGATCTTCAGTTCCTTGTCGTTGTCGCCCGGCTCGACGGTGAACGAGGGCAGCATCCCCATCCCGGCGTACTTGGTGAAGCGGCCGTGGTCCACCATCGTCATGACGGTGTCCAGGTGCATGAACGCGCGCTTCTGCGGCATCCGCAGCGCCACGATCTTCTTGCAGGACTCCCGCTCGAACATGCTCTTGGCCAGCATCTCCACGGCCTGCGGCTGGGTGCGCTCGCTCATGCCGATCAGCACCGCGCCCTTGCCGATGACCAGCACGTCGCCGCCCTCGATGGTGGCGGGGGCCATCGCGGTGCCCTCGTTCCACACGTTGAAGCCGCCGTCCTGCGGCCTGCCGTAGCCGTCGGCGAACATCGGGTGGAACTTGTAGATCGCCTCGTAGTTCACCGTCTCGCGCATGCGGGCCTTCTTCTTCATGGCGTTGATGGACACGCCGTCGTAGACCCAGCAGGAGGTGTCGCGGGTGAACAGGTGGTTGGGCAGCGGCGGCAGGATGAAGTCGTCCATGCCGATGGCCGAGAACGCGATCGACTTGGGCTCGGCGATGCGCTCCAGCAGCTCGCGCTTGGTGATGCCGCCGATCAGGAACGAGCCCAGCTCGCGCAGGTCCATCGAGTCGAAGCCGTTGCGGATCGCGTCGGTGGACAGCGGGCCGAAGAACTTGGGATCGATCACGTAGTCGAGGATGTGCTTCTTGGCCTCGGGGATCTCGATCGTCTCGCGCAGCAGGTCCAGCAGCAGGTGCACCTTGATGCCGCGCCCGCGCAGCACCTCCTGGAACTCCTCGTGCTCCTCGCCCGCACGCTGCACCCACAGCACGTCGTCGAACAGCAGGTCGGCGGCGTTGGACGGGGTGAGGCGCTTCAGCGACAGCTCGGGCTTGTGCACCAGCACCTGACGCAGCCTGCCGACCTCGGACTCGACGTGGAAAGTCATTCCCTAACCTCCTAGTGCCATCCGGAGCGCCGCCCGGGGCGGTGTCGCCGCGCGGCGGGCGGCGCGCCGGATGAGTGGTTTCTGAAAAGTGGTGCGGGCGCGGTCAGCCGCCGTGCCCCAGTCCGCCGGGCCCGGTTCCGGTGGGGCCGGCAGGTCCGGCGGGGCCGGTGCCGGTGCCGGTGGGACCGGTGGGACCGGTGGGACCGGTGGGACCAGTGGGTCCGGTGGGACCAGTGGGGCCGGTGGGGCCGGTTCCCGTGGGGCCCGTCCCGCCGCGGCCGGGTCCGCCGGGCTCGACCGGGACCTGCCGGGCGGTGACCTCCCTGGGGCCGTACTCGCCGCGCTTGGCCTTGGTCCAGATGTAGACCGGGACGCCGATCAGCATCGCGAGGATGCCGAGCATGACCGCCTGCTCGCCGGACCCATAGACGATGGCGAAGGCGAACAGCAGCGCCAGCACGGCCATCACCATGTCCTTGGCCACCCGCGCCTTGTGCACCTGGCGGCCTCCGGTGACCAGCCAGAAGATCTGGGCGGCGGCGGAGAAGAAGTACGGGATCGCGGTGGTGAAGGAGGCGAACAGCAGGATGGTGTTGAACGCGTTCTCCGAGGCGTAGGCGAACAGCAGCATCAGCGAGCTGAGCAGCGTGCCGACGATGATGCCCACGACCGGGGCGCCGCGGCCGGTCAGCTTGGCGAAGGCCGCGGGGAACATGCCGTCGCGGGCGGCCGCCATGGGCATCTCGGAGACCAGCATGGTCCAGCCGTTCAGCGCGCCGATGCCGGAGACGATGGCGCAGGCCGCCATCACGCCGCCCCAGATGCTGCCGCCGAACATGTTGTTGATCGAGTCGGCGAAGGGGGCCTCGGAGTTGACCAGCGCGTCGTGCGGCACGGTGCCGAAGATCGCGACGGTGGCCAGCAGGTACAGGGCGCTGCACGCCAGCACGCCGTAGATGCTGGCCTTGCCGACGTTGCGCTCGGGGTCCCGGATGCGCTCGGCGACGATCGTCACGCTCTCCATGCCGGAGAAGATGAACAGGATCAGGCCGGCCGCCAGCCACGCCGCGTTCCAGGTGGAGCCGCCGCTGGCGTTGAAGGGGCCGAAGTTGTCGCTGCTCATGAAGAACAGGCCGACGATCGCCACGAAGATCAGCGGCACGAACTTCAGCACGGTGGTGACCAGCTGGAAGGCGCCGATGTTCTTGACGCCGGTCAGGTTGATCAGCGCCGGCAGCCACAGCCCGACCAGGCCGATGGCGATCTTGCCCGCGGTGCTGTCCCAGTGCAGGAAGTAGTTGACGTAGCCGACCCAGGCGACCGCGATGCCGGCGTTGCCGCCCCAGGCGGTCAGCCAGAACGACCACGAGGTCCAGAAGCCGGCGAACTCGCCGAACGCGTCGCGGGCGTAGGCGTAGGGTCCACCGCTGGCCGGGATCCGCGCGCCCAGCTTGCCGAAGACGATCGCCAGGGCGATCGCGCCGACGGTGGTCGCGGCCATGATGGCGAAGCTGATGGTGCCGATGGCGGCGAGCGAGGCCGGCAGCAGGAAAATGCCCGTGCCGACGACGTTTCCGACCACCAGGGCGGTCGCCTGCGGCAGTCCGAGTTTGCCACTCGAACCGGTGTCCCCTTCGACGGTGTGCGGGTGTTCCACTCCGGCTCTGGTAAGCTCACCGGCTTCCCAGGCCGTTGATTTCGGCTCTCCCATTCTCGTCCCCCCGACAGAAGTTGCAAGCCCCCTGGGCCACCGCCGACCAGCGAGTGACACGCAGGGAACTACCCGGGGCCTACCTTGCGAAACTCGGCCCACTACGACGCTACTCCGTCGTTTTGTGAAAGATCGACACCGAGTTCTCGCCTTTTTCCGCGCGTGACCCGTCCTTGATCAACACATGAATCGGGCGATGCGCGGAAAGGATTTCCCGGGCGCCACTGAAACGATTCTCCAGGGTCGGGAAAAGGGCGGGACGATCAGCACGGGCCGGGAAATGCCTTTCCGGGAGTGCCGTGGGAACGCCGAAGGCGGCGGACCCGTTGGAATCCGCCGCCTTCGTTGTCGCGGGCCGGCGCCGTGGCGCCGGAGAGAGCGCCGTGAGGCGCGTCAGGGGCCGGTCAGCGGCCCTGCCCCGCCTGCGCCGTGCCGTGGCCGGCGCCGGGGACGGTCGCCGCGCCGGAGACCGCGCCTCCGACGACCAGCCTGCCGGACGGGGCGTCGGCGTTCCGCGCGGTCGCGAAGGAGGCCGCCAGGAAGCCCAGCACCAGCAGGGCGCCGACGAGGGCGATGGGCAGCAGGGTCCAGCGCGTCGGCAGGCCGAGGGCGCTGGCCTCGTAACCGCCGAAGGCGTCCAGCCGCCGCGCGTAGTCGGGGTCGTCGGCGGCGGTGCGCCGTGCGATCTCCTCCAGCATCCGGTTCTCGGCCACCGACAGGTCCATCCCGTCCCCCCTCGCGCTCGGTCCTCGTTGGGCTGATCAGACGGTTTTAACCTATTTGGTGTTTGATGTCCAAGTTTTTGACCGAAGCATTACCGACCGCCGGAGCGCCCGCGGCACGCCTCCTGAGCTGGGCGTACGTCCCCGGGAACGCCGGAGCCCCGTCCGGGGCCGGGTACCCGGGCGGGGCTCGGACGGTCCGGCGGGACGGGAGCGACCGGGCGGCGCCCGTCCCCCGGCGGGGACGCGGCCCGGCTCAGCCGGCCCCGTCGTTCAGCGCGTTGGCGCCGGCCACGATCTCGCTCAGCTCGTTCGTGATCTCCTCCTGGCGCGCCTCGTTCGCCTCGCGGGTGAGCTTCTCCACCAGCTCGTTGGCGTTGTCGGTGGCGGCCATCATCGCCGCGCGGCGCGCGGCGTGCTCGGCGGCGGCAGACTCCAGCAGCATGTGCCAGATCCGCCCGTTGACGTACTGCCGCAGCAGGCCGTCCAGCACCGCGTCCGGGGCCGGCTCGAACTCGAAGTCCGGCGGAACCCAGCCGTCGTCCCCGGCGGGCTCGGCGTCCACGACCTCCAGCGGCAGGACGCGGCGCACCACCAGCCGCTGGGTCAGCATCGACACGAACTCGGTGTAGACCACGTGCACGCCGCCGACGCCGCCCTCGGCGGTGGGGGTGTCGAACGCCTCGCGCAGCGTGCGGCCGATCTCCTCGGCACGGTCGTAGGTCGGCCGCCCGGAGAAGCCGCCCCACTCGGCGGCCGGGACCACGCCCCGGAACCGGTAGTTGTCGATCGCCTTCTGACCGGCCAGGTAGAACACCGGCTCGCTGCCCTGGTCGCGCAGCAGCCGGGCGAGCTGCTCGCCCTGCTTCAGCACGTTCTGGTTGAACGCCCCGCAGAAGCCCCGGTCGCTGGTGATCAGCAGCACCGCCACGCGCGAGGCGTCGGGGCGCTCGTTCAGCAGCGCGTGGTCGAGCCGCACGTGGTGGCTCATCAGCGCCGTCACCGCCCGCGTGACCTGGACGGCGTAGGGGGTCGCCGCCGCCAGCCGGCGCTGGGCCCCCGAGATGCGGGCGGCCGCGATCAGCTCCTGGGCTCGGGTGATCTTCGCGGTGGACTTCACCAGGCGGATGCGCGAGCGCAGCGCGCGCAGTTGGGCAGGCATGGGCCCACGCTGCCACGAAGCCGCCACCGGGACGTCACGGCCCGTGACCGGCGGCGGGCGCATGGCCGAGGTTTTACCCGGCGTTCGCCCTGCGCTCCCGCGGGGCCGGGGACACCGCGCGCCGACCTGGTGACGGGCCGTCCTAAACTCGTCTGCATGGCACCCCCCGGAGACAGTGCGGTGGCACTGGACGACCTGGTCAAGCGGTACGGCGCGGCGACCGCCGTGGACGGGTTGTCGCTGCGCGCCGAACGCGGCGCGGTGACCGCGCTGCTGGGCCCCAACGGGGCGGGCAAGACCACCGCCGTCGAGATCTGCGAGGGCTTCCGCCGCGCCGACTCCGGCACCGTCCGGGTGCTCGGCCTGGACCCCGTCGCCGACGCCAGGGCGCTGAAGCCGCGGGTGGGCGTGATGCCGCAGTCGGGCGGCGTGCCCGGCACCGCCAGGGCCGGGGAGTTCCTGAAGCTGGTGGCCTCCTTCCACGCCGCGCCGCTGGACCCGGGAGCGCTGCTGGAGCGGCTCGGCCTCACCGAGCACGCCCGCACCCCGTTCCGCCGCATGTCGGGCGGCCAGCAGCAGCGGCTGTCGCTGGCGGTGGCCCTGGTGGGCCGCCCCGAGCTCGTGTTCCTGGACGAGCCCACCACCGGCCTGGACCCGCAGGCCCGGCACGCCGCCTGGGAGCTGGTGGAGGAGCTGCGCGCCGCCGGCGTGTCGGTGGTGCTCACCACGCACTACATGGAGGAGGCCGAGCGCCTCGCCGACCACGTCGTGATCGTCGATCACGGGCGCCTGGTGGCCGAGGGCTCCCCCGCCGAGCTGACCGGCGCCGAGCGCCAGCTGCGCTTCCGCGCCCGCCCCGGCCTCGGCCTGGACGAGCTGCTGGCGGCCCTGCCCGACGGCAGCGCCGCCAAGGAGTCCCCGGCCGGGCACTACCTGGTCGAGGGCGACGTGCGGCCCGAGCTGCTGGCCACCGTGACCGCCTGGTGCGCCTCGCACGGCGTGCTGGCCGAGGACCTGCGGATCGAGCGCCGCACCCTGGAGGACGTCTTCTTGGAACTCACCGGACGGGAGCTGCGCGCGTGACCGCCCTGCCCGACGACTCCCCCGCCCGGCCCCGGCTGGACCTGGCGCCCGCGCCCGGCGCGGTGGCGCTGCCCCGGATGATCGCCGCGCAGGCCCGGTACGAGCTGCTGGCGACCCTGCGCAACGGCGAGCAGCTGCTGCTCACGATCATCATCCCGGTGGTGCTGCTCACCCTGTTCAGCGCGACCTCGCTGCTGGACCTCGGGCCGGGCCGCCGCGTCGACTTCCTCACGCCGGGCGTGCTTGCGCTGGCGGTGATGTCGACGGCGTTCACCGGCCAGGCGATCGGCACCGGCTTCGAGCGGCGCTACGGCGTGCTCAAGCGGCTGGGCGCCACCCCGCTGCCGCGCGGCGGCCTCATCGCCGCCAAGACGCTGGCGGTGGTCCTGGTCGAGGCGGTCCAGGCCGCGGTGATCTGCGCGGTGGCGCTGGCGCTGGGCTGGCACCCGCACGGCGACCCGCTGTCGGTGCTGGCGCTGCTGCTGCTCGGCACCGCCGCCTTCAGCGGGTTCGGCCTGCTGATGGCCGGGACGCTGCGCGCCGAGGCGACCCTGGCGGCCGCCAACCTGGTCTACGTGCTGCTGCTCGCGGTCGGCGGCGTGGTCTTCCCGCTGGAGAAGTTCCCCGCCGGCGTCCGCTCGGCGCTGGAGCTGCTGCCGATCTCGGCGCTGTCGGAGGGGCTGCGGCAGGTGCTGCAGCACGGCGCGGCGCTGCCGGGCAAGCCGCTGCTGGTCCTGGCCGTGTGGGCGGTCGCCGGGCTCGCCCTGGCCGCCCGCTTCTTCAGGTGGGAGTGACCCGTGGCACTGGCTGAGGCCCCCGGGTCGCCTGCCGCCGCGGGGCGGCTCCCGCGCCGTCCCGCGCTCTGGTCGCTGGGCTCGGTGCCCCCGCCCGCACTGATCCTGTTCGGCATCCTGTCGGTGCAGATCGGCGCGGGGCTCGCCAAGCACCTGTTCGACCGGCTGCCGCCCAGCGCGGTGGTGCTGCTGCGGCTGCTCAGCTCGGCGATCGTGCTGGGCATCGTGGCCCGCAGGGCGCTGCGCACGGTGCTGCGCGACCACTCGCGGCGCGAGCTGGCCGCGGCCGCCGGGCTCGGCGTGGTGCTGGCGCTCATGAACTTCTCGATCTACCAGTCGTTCTCCCGCATCCCGCTGGGCGTGGCGGTCACCATCGAGTTCCTCGGCCCGCTGACGGTGTCGATCCTCGGCTCGCGCCGCCCGCGCGACCTGGTGTGGGTGGTGCTCGCGGCGTCCGGGGTGCTGATGCTGGCCAAGGGCGGCGGCGACCTGGACCTGGTCGGCGTCGCGTTCGCGCTGCTGGCGGCGGTCGGCTGGGCCGGCTACATCGTGCTGACGGCCGCCACCGGCAAGGGCTTCTCCGGGTCCACCGGCCTCGCGGTGGCCAGCGTGCTGGCGTTCGCGGTGATGCTGCCGATGGGCGTGGCCTCCGGCGGCGCCGCGCTGCTGTCCCCCGAGCTGCTGCTGGTCGGGCTGGGCGTCGGGGTGCTGTCGTCGGTGATCCCCTACTCGCTGGAGATGGAGGCGCTGCGCCGGATGCCCGCGCGCGTCTTCGGCATCCTGATGAGCCTGGAGCCCGCCGTGGCCGCGCTGGTCGGGATGGTGCTGCTGAACGAGGTGCTGTCGGGCCGCCAGTGGGTCGCGATCGGCTGCGTGATGGCGGCCTGCGTCGGCGCCACGCTCGGCGAGCGGAGACCGCCGGAGGAGCCCGCCCCGTGAGCGGGCGCGTGAGTGGCGGGCGCCCGCCCGGCGTGCGAGGATCGATCGCGTTCAGGCAGGGTTTCGACCGGGAGGGGACGCCGTGACCGGCAGGATCGACGACCAGGGGCTGCCGCCCGAGTACTTCGACGCCGCGACGCCCTCGTTCGTGGACTTCCTGCGCGTGCACTCCCCGGACCTGCTGCCGGTCAACCGCGTCCCGGACACCGGCTCCACGCTGGAGCTGCCGCACGGCACCACCATCCTCGCGCTGACCTTCCCCGGCGGCGTGATGATGGCCGGCGACCGCCGCGCCACCCAGGGCCACCGCATCGCCTACCGCGAGCTCGACAAGGTGCAGCGCGGCGACGAGCACTCGGCGGTCGCCTTCGCGGGCACGGTCGGCCTGGCGCTGGAGATGGTCCGGCTGTTCCAGGTCGAGCTGGAGCACTACGAGAAGATGGAGACGGTGCCGCTGTCGCTGCCGGGCAAGGCCCGCCGCCTGGGCGCGGTGATCCAGGCCAACCTGGCGCAGGCGCTGCAGGGCCTCGCGGTGGTGCCGCTGCTGGCCGGGTACGACACCGACGCCGGCGTGGGCCGCATCTACACCTACGACATCACCGGCGCGCCGCAGGAGACCCGCGACTACCACGCCGACGGGTCCGGGTCGCCGTACGCGCTCGGCTCGCTGAAGAAGCTGTACCGGCCCGACCTGAGCGAGCGCGACGCGGCCGCGGTGTGCGTGCAGGCGCTGTACGACGCCGCCGACGACGACGCGGCCACCGGCGGCCCCGACCGCACCCGCAGGATCTACCCGACGATCGCGGTCGTGACCGCCGACGGGTTCCGCCTCCTGCCGCAGGACGAGGTGGCCTCGGTGGTGGAGGAAGTCGTGCAGGCGCGCTACGAGCGGCCCGACGGCCCGGTCGCGCCGCTGCGCTGATCCGCGGGCGCTCCCCGGGAACGTCCGACCCGCCTCCTAGACTCGTGCCATGGCACGGGCGAACCACGAGGCTGCGGCCCTCATCCAGGAACTGGCCGACCTGCTCACGATCACGGGCGGCGACGCGTTCAAGATCAGGGCTTACGAGAAGGCGGCGCGGGCGATCGCCGAGTACCCCGAGGACATCGGCACGCTGAACCTGGCTGGCCTGAAGAGGATCCCCACGGTCGGCGAGGCGATCGCCAAGAAGCTCGTGGACTACAACACCACCGGCACCGTCCGGCAGGTGGAGGAGCTGCGCGCCCAGATCCCCGCGGGCGTGCGCGCCCTCACCGAGATCCCGACGCTCGGCCCCAAGAAGGCCCTCACCCTGTTCCAGGAGCTCGGCGTGACCTCGGTCGCCGAGCTGTCGGAGGCCATCGGGGCGGGGCGGCTGCGGGGCCTCAAGGGCTTCGGTCCCAAGTCCGAGGACAACATCCGGCACGGCATCGAGCTGCTGGAGCAGCAGGGCGGCCGGGTGCTCGTCGATGTTGCCACCGGCCTCGCCGAGGACATCGTCGCGGCGCTGTCGGCGCTGCCCGGCTGCGAGCGCTGCACCTACGCCGGGTCGCTGCGGCGGATGCGCGAGACCATCGGCGACGTGGACGTCCTGGCCGCCTCCACCGACCCGGGGCCGCTGATGGAGGCGTTCACCGCGCTCCCCTATGTGACCGAGGTCATCGCCGGGGGCGACAAGAAGACCTCCGTGCGCACCACGCGCGGCGTCCAGGTGGACCTCCGCGTGGTGCCGCCGGAGGCGTGGGGCGCGGCGCTGCAGTACTTCACCGGCTCGCAGGCGCACAACGTGCGCGTCCGGGAGATGGCGGTGCGGGCGAAGCTGAAGCTGTCGGAGTACGGCCTGTTCGACGCCGGGTCCGGCGAGCTGATCGTGTCGGAGACCGAGGAGGAGGTCTACGAGCGCCTCGGCCTGCCCTGGATCGCGCCGACGCTGCGCGAGGACGGCGGCGAGATCGAGGCCGCCCTGAAGGACGCGCTGCCCCGCCTGGTGACCGTCCGTGACCTCAAGGGCGATCTCCACACCCACACCGACCTCACCGACGGCACGGTGTCGCTGGAGGGCATGGTCGCGGCCGCCGCCGAGCGCGGCCTGGAGTACTACGCGGTCACCGACCACGCCCCGAACCTGGCCATGCAGCGGATGACCGACGCCAAGATCCTCGCCCAGCGCGAGCGCCTGCGCGAACTGCAGAAGGACTACCCCGACCTCGCGCTGCTGCACGGCTCGGAGCTGAACATCGACCCCGACGGCGGGGTGGACTGGGACGCCGACTTCCTGGCCGGCTTCGACGTCCTGGTCGCCTCGGTGCACTCCCACTTCACGCTCGACCCCGACGCCCAGACCCGGCGCCTGGTCCGGGCCTGCGAGAACCCCCACGTCAACGTGATCGGCCACCCCACCGCGCGCAGCCTCGGCCGCCGCGCGCCGGTGGAGGCCGACTGGGACGAGGTGTTCCGCGCCGCCGCCCGCACCGGCACCGCGATGGAGGTCAACTGCTTCCCCGACCGGCTCGACCTGCCGGCCGACCTGATCCGGCGCGCCCTGCGGCTCGGCGTGAAGTTCGCGATCGACACCGACGCGCACTCGGTGGGCAACTTCGCCAACGTGCGCTACGGCGTGGGCACCGCCCAGCGCGGCTGGCTCACCCCCGACGACGTGATCAACACCTGGCCGCTGGACCGCCTGCGCGCCTTCCTGGCCAAGCCGGCCCTCCGGTCCTAGCGCCCGAAGGGCGGCAGCCCCCGCACCCTCGCGTTGAGGATCGCCGCGAGCGTGAACGAGTCGGTCAGCTCGCCGCGCGCCAGCATCGCGTCGAGCTCGGCGGGGGGCAGCAGCAGGATCTCGTCGATGCCCTCGGCCCGCTCGGGTGCGCCGAGGGTTTCAAGATCGGCCCAGAACAGACCGACCCCGCTCTGGCTGATCCCGGTGTCGGCGTGGAGGAGGCCGAGGGGCTCCCACGCCCGCGCCTCGGCGCCGATCTCCTCGCGCAGTTCGCGTTCGGCGGTCTGCCTGGAGTCCTCGCCGGGCGCGGCGAAGCCCCGGGGGATCTCCCAGTGCCACCGGCGCGTGGCATGGCGGAAGTGGCGGATCAGCACGACCCGGCCCCGGTGGACGGGCAGGACGGCGGCCCCGCCCTCCCCGGCGCTGGACAGGATCCGGACGAAACCACCGCTCCGCCCGCCGGGGAACTCGACGGGATCGCGCAGCACGGTGACGTACGGGTCCCGGTAGCAGACGCCGTAGGGCCCGCCGTCGGCCGGCGCCTCGTCCAGGATGCGTACCGCCGCGCCTTCGGGATTGCCGAACAGCTCGGGCCGCTTCCGTTTCAGCTCGTCGTAGGCCCCGTCGCCTCCGGAATGGGTCATTCGCCCTCGCTCGACTGGTCGGAACCGTTCCTGCCGGGGTCCAGCCTCGTGCCGTGGCGCTCCAGGTACGTCAGGAGCTTGTCGGCCTCCCGCCGGGGATCGTCCATCCGCATGTCGAGCAGCTGCGCCGTGTGCTCGATCCGGCGCTGGGCGCGGCTCGCGGTGAACCGGCCCAGCCCGAGCCGGACGGTGGTGCGGGCGGCGCGGGCGCCCGCCAGCTCCCCCACCGTCCCGACCAGTTCGTAGGCGAGGGAGTCGCCGCCCAGGAACACGACGGTCACCGTGGTGGCGCCGATGGTGATGGCCAGCTCGGGCAGGGCGCGGAACCGGCCCCCCGCCTCCCGGCGATTCCGGGCGTGGACCTCCTCGGCCAGGGCCAGCATCTCCAGGTAGGCGCCGGTCACCGCCGCGGCGCCGGTGTCCCGGTCGGCCAGCGCCTCCACCGAGGCCGCCGCCAGCAGCTCCTCCAGCCGGACCTTGTAGACCTGCCAGGCGCGCTCGCGGCGAACGGCGCGGATGTCGGGCAGCGACAGCCGGTCGAGGGTCGGCACCGCCTCCAGGAGCTGCTGCACGTCCTCGAAGTTCAGGCGGCGGATCAGGTCGATCAGCTCGCCGGCGTCGGTCTCGTCCTGCCCGAGCCCCCGCCGGTTGCGCCGCTGGTGGAGCACGCTCTCCTGGAGGGCGGTGCGGCGCGGCGAGTCGCTGGGGGTGAGGGTGAACAGGTCGAGCGCGTCGGCCAGGTTGGTGGTGTACTTCAGGTCGATGATCTGCTTGAGCGGCACCAGGTGCGGCCGGGTGACGTCGTACTGGCGGTCGACGACGCTGCCGCCCTCCCCCACGATGTAGCGCTCGTACAGCCGCTGGCGCGTCACCGGGCGCCCCGCGTCGAGCTCGGCGAAGACCCAGCGGCCGACCGCCTTCAGGTGCTCCAGCAGCGCCCTCGCCTCGTCCTCGGGCAGCCGGAAGTCCCCGCTCAGGGCGCCCGCCCGGAACCGGTAGAAGGTGGTGAGGAACTCCCCGAAGTCCTTCCCGGCCTGCTCGGCGAGCATCGCGTTCTCGCGGTCGTCCCAGGACAGGCGCAGGCACGCCATGGGGGTGCTCTCGGCGACCTCCCGCCAGGCCTCGAACCCCTCGCGCACGTCGTAGTCGGGGGCCTGGGACGGGAGCGGCGAGTCCTCGCCCAGCAGCAGCGGGATGATCGCGCCCTCGGCGAGCAGGTCCCGGAACGCCTCGCGGTCCCGGCCGGGGCGCCGGTAGTCCTGGTACACCTGGACGTTGTTGTAGAGGTAGGCGCGGTTGACGATCACCTTCTCGGCGTTCAGCAGCGCCCGCAGGTACTCGCGCCGCGACCGGCGCCGCTGCTCGGCCTCGATCCCGGCGGTGACCCGGCCCTCCCGGATCGTCCGGTCCAGCAGCTCGTTGTCGAACCACTGGTTGTCGAGGGACTGGGGCACCACCGCGACCTTCCGGGCGAGGTCGCCGGCGATGAGCCGCTGGAAGGAGACGTTCCCCGCGTGACCTGTGGACATACCAGCCTCGTGATCGAGTGACAGTACATCGGTAGGACGCGCGACACCCCTGACCTGTTCGCATCGGCCGCCGGCCGATTCCGAGCGCGTCCCGGGGCGGGGCGTCAGGCGTGCTGGGGGGTGCGGGCGGGCTCGACGCCGGGGTCCGCGGTCGGCATCGGGCCGCGGTCCCGCAGGGCGAAGATCACGCGCAGGGCGGCGATCCACATCAGCACCGCGCCCAGCATGTGCAGCACCACCAGCGGCGCGGGCACGCCCATGAAGTACTGGACGTAGCCGATCGCGCCCTGCGCCAGCTCCAAGCCCAGCAGCTCGGCGACGCGGCGCCGCACCGCGGGCGGGGCGCCGGTGCGGTAGGCCGCCGCCAGCAGCACCACCGTCAGCGCGACGGTGATCCAGGCCAGCACGCTGTGCACGCGGGTGACGTCCTGGATGTCGAAGCCGTAGCGGCGCGAGTCGGCGTCCCCGGCGTGCGGGCCGGTGCCGGTGACCACGGTCCCGGCGACCAGCACCAGGCCGGTGGCGGCCGCCAGCGCCCACGCCAGCGGGCGCAGGACGGGGGCGGTCAGCGGGCGCGGCGGGGCGTCGCCCTCGCCGGCGCGGATCCACAGCCCCACGCAGAAGATCAGCAGAGCCGGGGAGATCAGGAAGTGCAGGCCCACCGAGGCCGGGTGCAGCTTGGTCAGCACCACGATGCCGCCGATGATCGCCTGGGCGACCACGCTCATCGGCTGGGCGAGCGCCCACCAGACCAGGTCCTTGCGGCGCGGGCGCAGCCGCAGCGCGGCCACGAACACCAGGACGCCGACCGCCAGCACCGCGAAGGTGAGCATCCGGTTGCCGAACTCGATCGCCATGTTCAGCGCGGGGTGCTCGGGGCTGTGGGTGGGCACCAGGCTGTCCCCGGTGCACTTGGGCCAGGTGGGGCAGCCGAGGCCGGACTTGGTGACCCGGACCGCGCCGCCGGTCGCCACGATCCCCGCGTTGCCGATGACGCCGAGCAGCGCCAGCAGCCGCAACGAGCCGGGGGTGGGGCGCCAGACGGCGTCCCACGCCTTGGCCAGCGGGTTACGGGAGGTCGGTACAGCTTCGGATCGCGTCGCCACGGCATTCATCGTATGGGCGGTCGCCGGTGACCTTGACCCGGCCCCCGCGCAGGGCGTGTCGGCCCTCCCGCCGGGCGCCGGGTCAGGGTCCGGGCGGCGGCGGGGGCAGGAACCCCGAGGGCCCCTGCGCGGCCCACGGCGGCACGGGCGGCGGCGCGGCCGGGAGCTGCGGGGCGCGCAGGAACGCCTGCCGGGCGAGGCCCATCAGGTTCAGCAGGGCGTCGCGGCGGGCGTCGAACCACTGGGGGTCGGCGAGGCCGCGTTCGGCGCGCTTGTGCAGCAGCGCCAGTTCGGTGGCGGCCAGCTGGTAGTCGGTCATCGCGCGGGCCGCGGGCCTGCCGCCGACCCGGCCGGCCCAGCGGCGCGCCACCCGGCGCGAGGGCAGGGTGCGGAGCATCCGCACGTCCTGCGGGGTGACCAGGCCGGTGCCCGCGTAGCGGGGCAGGTAGGTCTCGATGCGCCGCACGGTGCGCCTGCGCTCCACCGTGACGATCACCACCAGGACCACCAGCAGCACGAAGTCCAGCGCGTACACCGCGAGCAGGCCGCCCGCCCCCAGGGTGGTCGCGCCGTTCCACAACCCGTGCAGCAGCATCGCCCCGGCCAGCCCCAGCAGCGGGGCCAGCACCTGGCCGCGCCGGTGGGTGGCGGCCCAGGCCACGCCGAGCCCGGTCATGGAGGTGAACAGCGGGTGGCTGAAGGGCGCGATCAGGCCGCGCAGGATGAACACCCACTGCAGCTGCTGCGCGCCGCCCTCCTCGAAGGCCCGCATGTAGTAGGTGACGTTCTCCATCATCGCGAAGCCCAGCCCGACCATGGCGGCGTAGATGATCCCGTCGGCGAACCC
This sequence comes from Spirillospora sp. CA-253888, assembly GCA_050936435.1. Lineage (GTDB taxonomy): Bacteria > Actinomycetota > Actinomycetes > Streptosporangiales > Streptosporangiaceae > Spirillospora. The sequence goes on along the minus strand of JBNJMT010000001.1, from coordinate 7,240,921 downwards.
GTCGATCTCGTTGCGCCGCCACCACAGCAGGCCGAACAGCACCGCGCCCTTGAGCACCTCCTCGATCACCGGGGCGCCGAAGGTGGCGCTGACGAAGTGCCCCTTGTCCTCCCCGAAGATCGGGACGGTGACGTAGAGCAGGCCGAGGGTGTTGAGCACCAGCGCGCCCAGCACCGCCACGCCCGCGCCCCACATGAACGAGAACACCAGCGCCCGGGGCGGCTCGGGCTCCAGCCGGTCCAGCGTCAGCACCAGCGCGACCAGCAGCGGGATCGGCAGGATCGCCAGCACGACCCCCGCCCAGAAGCCCGCGCCGCCGTACAGGGCGTCGATGCCGAGCGCCGCCAGGGCGCACAGCGAGGAGACGGTGAGGCCGGCGATGAGGGCGATCGGAGGACGTCCCGGGACCCGCCCGTCCAGCACCGCCTTGGGGTCTACGCGCGCCATTCGGCGAGCCTAACCGGAAGACGCCCCGACGCACGGTGCCGGGGGCGGATCAGTCCGCCCCCGGCACCGGTCCCGCCGCCCGCCTAGTGCAGGAGCGGGTCGATCGCCACGACGGTGAACAGCAGCGCCAGGTAGACGTTCGACAGGTGGAAGAACCGCATCGGCCGCAGGTGCACGCCGGTCACCCCGGCGCGGACCGCGCGCAGCAGGCGGTGCCCCTCGGCCAGGAACACCAGGCCGAGCACGATCGCGGCGGCCCCGTACACCGGGCTCATCCCGGCCACCGGCCACAGCACCAGCGAGCAGATGACGGTGGCGTAGGTGTAGACCAGGCTCTCGCCGATCACGCGCTTCTCGCCGGCGACCACCGGCAGCATCGGCACCTCGGCCACCGCGTAGTCCTCGCGGTAGCGCATCGCCAGCGTCCAGGTGTGCGGCGGGGTCCACAGGAACACCACGCCGAACAGCACGAACGGGGTCCAGGCGAGGCTCTCGGTGATCGCGGTCCAGCCGATCAGCACCGGCATGCAGCCGGCGATGCCGCCCCACACCACGTTCTGGGAGGTCCGCCGCTTGAGCAGCAGCGAGTACACGAAGATGTAGAACAGGATCGCGAACAGCGACCCGGCGGCGGCCATGAGGTTGACCGTCAGGGCGAACCCGACGGTGGACACCACCCCGAGCACCACCCCGAACACCAGCGCGCGGGCCGGGGTCACCTGCTCGCGGGCCAGCGGGCGGCGGCGGGTGCGGCGCATCTTGGCGTCGATGTCGCGGTCGATGTAGCAGTTGATCGCGTTGGCCGCCCCGGCCGACATGGTGCCGAACGCCAGCGTCAGCAGCACGGTGCCGAGCGGCGGCACCCCCCCGGCGGCCAGGAACATCACCGGAATGGTGGTGATCAAGAGCAGTTCGATGACGCGCGGCTTGGTGAGCGCCACGTAGGCGCGCACGCTGGCGCCGATCGAGCGCTCGGCGGCCACCGGCTCCAGGGCGGCCGGGGGCGCCCCCGGCACCTGGTCGTCGAGCTCGACCGCGAGCTTGTTACTGAGCACCGTCACAATCGGGTCCACGTCCAACTAGGCATGAGTAATCGCGATCACCTGACGGTGCCCCCGCGATTCGGTCCGCACCAGGGTCCGGTGCGACTTCGGCTTGCTGAAAACGACGAGCGGCCGCTGTTGTCAACCGCGCAATCACTGTAGTCCGCCCCCTCCCGGGGTCGAGCACCGGGGCACCGGACGCGCCGGAAAGAGCGGCCCGGCGGCCTTGCGGGCCTCCCTTTCCCTCGCTCGCGCGCGGGCTCGCGCGCGATCCCGCGGGCGGTTCCGCGCGCCCGCTCCCGCGCGCGGTCGCGCACATGATCGGGCACGGGGTGGCCGGGAATCACCCGGCGCTTCCCCCGCCCGGGGGGTTAGTCGGAGAAGCGATCGGGCAAGGGTCCGTCTGTGGGCGCCGTCCCGCCCCGCGAGGGGCGTCGGCGGCGGTCGTGCCCTTCCGGCAGCAAGGTCAATAGAGGCGGTCCGCTGGTTCGATAGGCTCGGAGTGCACGGCATGATCTTCGCCGGGCCCCGGCGAGCGGCCGTCCGAGCGGCCGTCCGGGGGCGGCCTTCCCGGCCGCTCCCCCGGTCCCCGGAACGGGGCACGGAGCGGATCCGGGGTCCGGGCCTCATCAGGGAAGACACCCGGCGCCGATCCCGTTGCGGTAAAAGGGCCGCGAAGCGGGACACGGCGGCCGGCCATGACATCACGACACAGTGGTTCGAGAGGAGCCTGGCGTTCCGTGACTGGGGACAACAGCACGTTTGAGTGGTCCGACCTGGACCGGCGGGCGGTGGACGTGGTCCGCGCCCTCGCCATGGACGCGGTGGAGGAGGCCGGTTCGGGCCACCCCGGCACGGCGATGAGCCTCGCACCGGCGGCCTACCTGCTCTTCCAGCGCTTCCTGAAGCACGACCCGACCGACCCGAACTGGGCCGGCCGCGACCGGTTCGTGCTGTCGGCGGGGCACTCCAGCCTGACCCTGTACATCCAGCTCTACCTGTCGGGCTACCCGCTGACGCTGGACGACCTGAAGTCGCTGCGCAAGTGGGGCAGCCTCACGCCGGGCCACCCCGAGCACGGGCACACCGCGGGCGTGGAGACCACCACCGGCCCGCTGGGCCAGGGCATCGGCAACGCGGTCGGCATGGCGATGGCGGCCCGCCGCGAGCGCGGCCTGTTCGACCCGGACGCCGCCAAGGGCGCGTCCCCCTTCGACCACACCATCTGGGCGATCTGCTCCGACGGCGACATCGAGGAGGGCATCAGCCACGAGGCCAGCGCGCTGGCCGCCCACCAGCGGCTCGGCAACCTGATCATGCTGTGGGACGACAACCGCATCTCGATCGAGGACGACACCACGATCGCGCTGTCGGAGGACGTCCGGGCGCGCTACGCGGCCTACGGCTGGGACGTCCACAGCGTGGACTGGACCGCCGACGGCGACTACGAGGAGAACGTCGCGAGGCTGGCCGAGGCGCTCACCGCGGCCCAGGCCGAGACCGACCGCCCCTCGTTCATCGCGCTGCGCACCATCATCGGCTGGCCCGCGCCGAACAAGAAGAACACCGGCAAGATCCACGGCTCGGCGCTGGGCGCCGACGAGGTCGCGGCCACCAAGGAAATCCTCGGCATGGACCCGGCCAAGTCCTTCGACGTGCCGGCGGAGGTCCTGGCGCACGCGCGCGAGGTCGCCGACCGCGGCCGCAAGGCGCACGCCGAGTGGGACAAGGGCTACCAGGCCTGGCGCAAGGCCAACGCCGAGCGCGCCGAGGAGTACGACCGCATCGCCGCCCGCGCCCTGCCGGCCGGCTGGACCAAGGCGCTGCCGGAGTTCCCGGCGGGCAAGGAGGTGGCGACCCGCTCGGCCTCCGGCGAGGTGCTCAACGCCCTCGCCCCGGTGCTGCCGGAGCTGTGGGGCGGCTCGGCCGACCTCGCCGAGTCCAACAACACCACGATGAAGGGCGAGCCGTCCTTCATCCCCGAGGAGTTCCAGACCAAGGCGTTCCCGGGCGGGCCCTACGGCCGCACCCTGCACTTCGGCATCCGCGAGCACGCCATGGGGTCGATCCTCAACGGCATCGCGCTGCACGGCGGCACCCGTCCCTACGGCGGCACGTTCCTGGTGTTCAGCGACTACATGCGCCCGGCGGTCCGGCTGGCGGCGCTGATGAAGCTGCCGGTCACCTACGTGTGGACGCACGACTCGATCGGCCTCGGCGAGGACGGCCCGACCCACCAGCCGATCGAGCACCTGTGGTCGCTGCGCGCGATCCCGGGCCTGGACGTCGTCCGCCCCGCCGACGCCAACGAGACCGCGGCGGCCTGGCGCACCGTGCTGGAGCACACCGACCGCCCGGCCGGCCTCGCGCTGACCCGGCAGAAGCTGCCCACCTTCGAGCGCGGTCCGGGCGCCCTGGCCCCGGTCGAGGGCGTGGCCAAGGGCGGCTACGTGCTGGCCGAGGCGACCGGCGCGCAGCCGCAGGTGATCATCATCGCGACCGGCAGCGAGGTGCAGATCGCGCTGGCGGCCCGCGAGACGCTGGAGGCCGAGGGCACGCCGACCCGCGTGGTCTCGATGCCGTGCGTGGAGTGGTTCGAGGAGCAGGACGACGCCTACAAGCAGCAGGTGCTGCCGCCGTCGGTGCGGGCCCGGGTGTCGGTCGAGGCCGGCGTCGCGCTCGGCTGGCGCGCCTACGTCGGCGCGCACGGCGAGACGGTGAGCCTGGAGCACTTCGGCGCCTCGGCCGACTACAAGACGCTGTACGAGCAGTTCGGCCTCACCCCGGAGCGGGTGGTGGCGGCGGCCAAGTCCAGCCTGATCAAGGCGGGCGTCGAGGACGCCGGACGCGGCAGCACCACCGGCAACTGACCCGCCGGCCGATCCTGCGGCCCCGTCCGCGGCCCGGCCGCGGACCTCGACGATGGAGGAAGCGATGAGCGACAACCTGAAGAAACTCTCCGACGAGGGCGTGTCCATCTGGCTGGACGACATCAGCCGGGAACGGCTGCGGACGGGGAACCTGGAGCAGCTGGTCAAGGAGAAGAACGTGGTGGGGGTCACCTCCAACCCCACGATCTTCGAGAAGGCGCTCGGCAAGGGCGACGCCTACGACGACCAGGTCCGCGACCTGGCGGTGCGCGGCGTGGACGTCGAGGAGGCGGTGCGCGCCATCACCACCTACGACATCCGCTGGGGCTGCGACGTGCTGCGCCCGGTCTACGACCGCACCGACGGCCTGGACGGCCGGGTGTCGATCGAGGTCGACCCGCGGCTCGCCCGCGACGCCGAGCGGACCGCCGCCGAGGCCAAGGCCCTGTGGTGGATGGTGGACCGGCCCAACCTGTTCATCAAGATCCCGGCGACCGAGGACGGCCTGCCGGCCATCACCCGGACCCTGGCCGAGGGCATCAGCGTGAACGTGACGCTGATCTTCTCGCTGGAGCGCTACGGCAAGGTGATCGACGCCTACTTCGAGGGCCTGGAGAAGGCCCGCGAGAACGGGCATGACATCTCCAAGATCGAGTCGGTGGCGTCGTTCTTCGTGTCCCGCGTGGACACCGAGATCGACAAGCGCCTCGACAAGATCGGCTCGGACGAGGCCAAGGCGCTGCGCTCCAAGGCGGGCGTGGCCAACGCCCGGCTCGCCTACGCGCTGTACGAGGAGAAGTTCGCCTCCGAGCGCTGGAAGGCGCTGAAGGACGCGGGCGCCCGCCCGCAGCGCCCGCTGTGGGCCTCCACCGGCGTGAAGGACCCGAACCTGCCCGCCACGCTGTACGTGGACGAGCTGGTCGCGCCGGGCACCGTCAACACCATGCCCGAGGCGACGCTGGAGGCCGAGGCGGAGAAGGGCGAGGTGCGCGGCGACACGGTCACCGGCAACTACGACGACGCCCGCGCCCACATGGCGGCGCTGAAGGACGCCGGCGTGGACTACGACGACGTCGTCCGGGTGCTGGAGGAGGAGGGCGTGGAGAAGTTCGAGACCTCCTGGACCTCGCTGCTGGGCACCGTCGCCGACGAGCTGAAGGCCAAGTCCGCGTGACCTCGGTGGTGACCGCGGGGGGAGCATCGGTCACCGTTCGCGGCGTCGTCGTCGACGAGAGCGAGGCGGTCCTGGACCGCCTCGTCTCCGACGGCGTGCCGCGCTCTCTGGCGACCGGCAACGCCAAGCTGTGGGGGCCGGACGCCGCGCCGGAGGCGGCGCGGCGGCTGGGCTGGCTGCGGTCGCCGGAGGGCTCGCGCGCGCTGGTGGAGCCGCTGGCGCGGCTGGCCGGCGAGGCGCGCGGCGCCGGGCTGGACCGGATCGTGCTGGCCGGGATGGGCGGCTCGTCGCTGGCCCCGGAGGTGATCGCCCGCAGTGCCGGGGCGGAGCTGACGGTGCTGGACACCACCGATCCCGGCCGGGTCTCGGCCGTGCTGGCCGACCGCCTGGACCGCACGCTGGTGGTGGTGTCCAGCAAGAGCGGCACGACGGTGGAGACCGACGCGCTGCGCCGGGTCCTGGAGCACGCCTTCTGGGAGGCGGGCCTGTCGGGGGACGAGCTGGCGCGGCGCTTCGTGGTCGTCACCGACCCCGGCACGCCGCTGGAGGGCATCGCGGCCGACGCCGGGTACCGCACGGTCCTCGGCGACCCGGAGGTGGGCGGCCGCTACGGCGCGCTCACCGCGTTCGGGCTGGTCCCGGCCGCGCTGGCGGGCGTGGACGTGACGCGGCTGCTGGACGAGGCGGCCGGGCTGGCGCCCGCGCTGCAGCAGCCCTACGAGAACCCGGCCCTGTCGCTGGGCGCGGCGCTGGGGGCGTCGGCGCTGTCGGGCCGCGACAAGCTGGTGCTGGCCGACCAGGGGTCGGGCCTGCCCGGCTTCGGCGACTGGGTGGAGCAGCTGGTCGCCGGGTCCACCGGCAAGGACGGCAAGGGCGTCCTGCCGGTGGTGGTCGAGGACGCACAGGCGCCGGGCTTCGAGCTGACCGGCGACGTGCGGCGCGTGGTGCTGGGCAGCCGCCCCGACGAGGACGCGCCGGGCCGCGAGGCCGGGCTGAGCGTCTCGGGGCCGCTCGGGGCGCAGTTCCTGCTGTGGGAGTACGCGGTCGCGGTGGCCGGGCGGGTGCTGGGGGTCAACCCGTTCGACCAGCCCGACGTGGCCGAGACCTGGGACAACACCGCCGCGCTGCTGCGCTCGGAGGAGGGCGCGGCGCCGACGGTGATCCGCGGCGCGCCCGCGCTGGTGGGCGACGCGGTGGAGGTGCACGGACCCGAGGCGCTGCTCAAGGGCGTCAAGGACCTGACCGGGGCGCTGGAGCGGCTGCTGGAGGCGGTGCCGGACGGCGGCTACCTGGCGGTGATGGCCTACCTCGACCGCGAGGCCGACGCCGCGGCCGCCGGGCTGCGGGCGCGGCTGGCGGCGCGCGGGGCGGAGCTGCGCAAGCGGCCCGCGCCGGTCACCTTCGGGTGGGGGCCGCGGTTCCTGCACTCCACGGGCCAGTACCACAAGGGCGGTCCGCAGAACGGGGTGTTCGTGCAGATCACCGGCGAGAACGCCACCGACATCGCGGTGCCGGGCAAGCCCTACACCCTGGGCCAGCTCCAGCTCGCGCAGGCGTTCGGCGACCTGCGGGCGCTGCGGGGGCGCGGCCGCCCGGCGGTGCGGCTGCACCTGCGCGACCGCGCCGCGGGCGTCGCCGAGCTGCTGGCGGCCCTGCCGGGCTGACACGGAGCGACACGCACCACACCGGAGCGACACGACACGCCGGACGCCGGTCGCCGCCCGCAGGGGCGGTGACCGGCGTTCTTGTGTGAACTTTTGGCACCATTCCTGCAGAAGATCGCGGAGATGGTCGCGAATGCCCACATCCTCCTGAAACGATAGGGCCAGGAGGAACGGTGTCCGGATTCGACGTACTGACGCGCGGCGACGTGCTGCACGCGGCGCTGCAGGCGCGCGACTACCTGGTGGACTGCGGCGTGCCCGGCGCGCTGGCGGCCAAGGACCCGCGGCTGTGGGGACGGCGCGCGGTCGACCACAGCCGGCTGGGCTGGCTCGACCTGCCCGCGGCCTCCCGCGGCCTGCTGGACCAGATCGACGGGCTGGTGGCCGAGGCCCGCTACTCCGGCCTGGACCACATCGTGCTGATCGGCGTCGGCGCCGAGGCGCTGGCGGCGCAGGCGATCGTCGAGGGCCAGGCCGCCGCCGCGCCCGCCCTGGCCGGGGGCTCCGGCCCGGGCGAGGGGGCGCGGGGCGGGCTGACGGTGCTGGACGGCGCCGACACCGCCGCGCTGGCGTTCGCGCTGGAGCGCCTGGAGCGCACGCTGGTGGTGCTGTCCAGCAAGGCCGGGGTGTCGCTGGAGGGCGACGCCTACCGGCGCGTGTTCACCGCCGCGTTCCGCGAGCACGGCCTGTCCGAGCGCGAGATCGCCGGACGGTTCCTGGTCATCACCGACCACGGCAGCCCGCTGCACGACTTCGCGCGCCAGTGCGGCTACCGGATCGGCCTGACCGACCCCTACCTGCCCGGCCACTTCGGCGCGCTGTCGGCCTACGGGCTGGTCCCGGCGGTGCTGGCGGGCGCCGACGCGCACCGGCTGCTGGACGAGGCGGCGGCGCTGGTGCCGATGCTTGGCCGCAACGACGACAACCCGGGCCTGCTGCTGGGCGCGGTGCTCGGCGGCTGCGCCCAGCAGGGCGCCGACGGGCTGGCCCGCGACAAGCTGGTGCTGCGCGAGCCGGGCGGATCGGGCGCGCTGTCGGCGTGGATCTCCCAGCTGCTCGCGGTCGGCACCGGCAAGCGCGGCCGGGGCGTGCTCGCCTTCGAGCCGCCGGGCGTCCCCGGCGGCTGCCCGGACGTGCACGGCGTGGCGGTCAACCCGCGCGCGGCGGCCTCCGACGACGCCGACACCTCGGTGTGGGCGCCGCTCGGCGCGCAGTTCCTGCTGTGGGAGTACGCGACCGCGGTGTCGGGGTGGCTGCTCGGGGTCAACCCGTTCGAGCCCGGCGGCACCGCCGTGCAGGAGGCCGAGGACGACGCGGCGGCGCTGCTGCGCTCGGCGGCCGGCCGGCCGCTGCCCGCCGGCGAGCCGGTGCTGGTGGACGGCGGCGTCGAGGTGCACACCGACCTGCCGTGCGGCGGCGACCTGGCGTCGGTGGTGGCGGCGCTGCTGGACCGGGTGCCGGGCACCGGCTACCTGACGGTGGTCACCTACCTGTCGGGCGAGTTCTCCGGCCGCTACCTGGCGCCGGGCCTGGCGCGCGGCGCGCGGCGGCCGGTCGGCTACGGGCCGGGCCCCGGGCACCTGCACGCGACCGGGCCGGTGCACAAGGACGGACCGGGCACCGGCGCGTTCCTGGTGGTCACCGGCGATCCCGCGCCCGGCGACGCGTTCGCCGACCTGCCGGTGCCGGGCCGCTCCTACGGCCTCGGCAGGCTCCAGCTCGCGCGCGGCCTGGCCGAGGTGCGGGCGCTGCGGCGGCGCGGCCTGCCGGTGGTGCGGCTGCACCTGCGCGACCCGATCGAGGGCGCGGGACGGGTCGCCGAGGCGGTGCGCTCGGTGACCCGGGCCTGATCGGATGTGAACCGGACGTGAGCGTGACACCGTGACCGGCTTCACCGCCGTCGTCTCGGGCCCGACGGCCGTCACCGCGCGCGGCGCGGTCCGCGCGGCCGCCGAGCGGGTGCTGGGCCGGCTCTGGATCGACCAGGTGCCGGTCCGGCTGGCCAGCGAGGACGCCGGGCTGTGGCCGTCGGCGACCGCGGCGGCCGCCGACGGCCGCGCGCTGTGCTGGCCCGGGCAGCCGGGGCCCGCGCGGGCGCTGCTGGAGCGGATCGCGGACCTGCGGGCGCGCGCCCGCGCCGCCGGGCTGACCGAGGTCGTCCTCGTGGGCGCGGGCCCGGCGGTCCGCGCGGCGGCGCTGGTGGCGGGCGCGCCGCTGACGGTGCTGGACGGCCCCGAGCCGGGCCCGCCCGTCCGGCTGGCCGCCGACCGCGACCGGCTCGCGCGCACCCTGGTGGTGCTGGCCGGGCCGGACCCCGCGGGCGGCGCGCTCTACCGCGCCCTGCGCCGGATGCTGGCCGGGCTGGGGCTGTCGCCCGGCGAGCTGGCCGCGCGGTTCGTGGCGGTCGCCGAGCCGGGCGGCGCGGCCGCCGGGCTCGCCGCCGAGGCCGGGCACGTCCTGGTGGAGGCCCCGGCCGCCACCGCGTTCGGCGCGCTGTCGCCGTACGCGCTGGTGCCCGCCGGGCTGGCCGGGGCGGACCTGGCGGGCCTGCTGGACCGGGCCGCGGCGGTGCTGCCCGCCCTGACGCGGCCGGAGAACAACCCCGGCCTGGTGCTGGGCGCGATCCTGGGCGGCTGCGCCCGCGCGGGCCGTACCACCGTCGTGCTGGGCGGCTACCCGGCCGCCTCCGCCGATCCGGCGCCGGAGCCGTCGCAGGGTCCGTCGCAGGGTCCGTCGCAGGGGCTCGCCGACTGGGTCGCGGCGCTGCTGGCCGAGTCCTGCGGCGGGCTGCTGCTGCCGCTGGTGCAGCGCGGCGGCCTGCCGCTGCGCCCGGCCGGCGACGTCTTCCTGGTCACCCTGGACGGCCGCCCGCGGCAGGACGACGCGACGGTGTCGGGCCCGCTGCCCGAGCAGCTGGTGGTGTGGGAGTACGCCGCCGCCGTGGCCGCCTACCTGCTGGGCGCGGACCCGCTCGGGCCGCCCCGGCACGAGCGCCCCGCCGAGGGCGCCGGACCGGGCGCGGGGACCGGCGGCGGACCCGACGACGGGCCGCCGGTGTTCGTCGAGGGCGATCCCGGGCAGGGGGTCGAGGTGCACACCGCCGACCCCGCCCTCGCCGCGGCCTCCGACCTGGCCGGACTGCTGTCGGCCGTCGCCGGCCGGGTGGCCGGGAACGAGCACCTGGCCGTCGCCGCGTTCCTGGACCCCGACGAGGTCCGCGGGGAGGGCGCGCAGGTCAGGCGGCTCGCGGCGCTGCTGGCGGCCCGGTGTGCCCGCCCCGTGACGATCACCTGGGGTTGCCGTTACCCGGCATTCGGGAATGATCACCAGGAGAAGGGCGTATACCTGGTGGTGACCGGGAATGCAGACCGCGACGTCCCGGTCCCGGAACGGCGGCACGGACTGGACCCGGTGCAGCGGTCCCGGGCGGTCGGCGCGGCCCGTGCGGCGCGCGCGGCCGGCCGGCCGGTGGTCCGGCTGCACCTGCACGACCGCCGGGCGGGCCTCGCCCGGCTGCTCGACTCCGCGCGAGGAGGGGCATGAGCCCGCCGTCACCGGCGATAGGTAGTAGGGAACAAGACGTCATGATGCGACAAGAGGGGGCCGCCACGTGACCACCACACCCAACCCGCTGCGCGATCCGCGCGACAAGCGGTTGCCGAGGGTGGCCGGCCCGAGTGTGCTGGTGCTGTTCGGGGTCACCGGGGACCTGTCGCGCAAGAAGCTGCTGCCGGCGATCTACGACCTGGCCAACCGGGGGCTGCTGCCGCCGGGCTTCTCACTGGTGGGCTTCGCCCGCCGCGACTGGGACCACCAGGACTTCCGGCAGATCGCCTACGACTCGGTCAAGCAGCACGCCCGCACCCCGTTCCGCGAGGACGTGTGGACGCACCTGGCCGAGGGGATGCACTTCGTGCCGGGCGAGTTCGACGACGCGGGCGCCTTCGAGGCGCTGGCGATGGCGGTGAAGGAGCTGGACACCAGCCGGGGCACCGGCGGCAACTACGCCTTCTACCTGTCGATACCGCCCAAGTTCTTCCCCCAGGTGGTCGAGCAGCTGCAGACCAGCGGGCTCGCCGACCGCGACAACGGCTCCGGCGGCTTCCGCCGCGTGGTGATCGAGAAGCCGTTCGGGCACGACCTGGCCAGCGCCAAGGAGCTCAACGACACCGTGCACCGGGTCTTCCCCGAGGAGTCGATCTTCCGGATCGACCACTACCTCGGCAAGGAGACGGTGCAGAACATCCTGGCGCTGCGCTTCGCCAACACGATGTTCGAGCCGATCTGGAACCGGCACCACGTCGACCACGTGCAGATCACCATGGCCGAGGACATCGGCATCGGCGGCCGTGCCGGGTACTACGACGGCATCGGCGCGGCCCGCGACGTCATCCAGAACCACCTGCTGCAGCTGCTGGCGCTGACCGCGATGGAGGAGCCGACCTCCTTCAGCGCCGAGGCGGTGCGCGCCGAGAAGGCCAAGATCCTGTCGTCGGTGCGGGTGCCCGGCGACCTGTCGCAGGCCACCGCGCGCGGCCAGTACGCGGCCGGCTGGCAGGGCGGGGTGAAGGTCAAGGGGTACCTGGAGGAGGAGGGCATCCCCGCCTCCTCGCGGACCGAGACCTACGCCGCGGTCAAGCTGGAGATCGACAACCGGCGCTGGGCGGGCGTGCCGTTCTACCTGCGCACCGGCAAGCGGCTGAGCCGCCGCGTCACCGAGGTGGCGATGGTGTTCCAGAAGGCGCCGCACCTGCCGTTCTCGCAGACCGACACCGAGGAGCTGGGGCAGAACGCCCTGGTGATGCGGGTGCAGCCGGACGAGGGCATCACGGTGCGGTTCGGCTCCAAGGTGCCGGGCACCTCGATGGAGATCCGCGACGTCAACATGGACTTCGCCTACGGCGAGTCGTTCACCGAGTCCTCCCCCGAGGCCTACGAGCGGCTGCTGCTGGACGTGCTGATCGGCGACCCGCCACTGTTCCCGCGGCAGGAGGAGGTCGAGCTGTCCTGGAAGATCCTCGACCCGATCGAGGAGCACTGGGCGACCGAGGGCAAGGTCGACCAGTACAAGTCCGGCGGCTACGGTCCCGCCAGCGCCGACGAGCTGATGGCCCGCGACGGACGCGCCTGGAGGCGACTCTGACATGAACATCGACCTCACCAACACCAACACCCGCCGCATCCAGGAGGCGCTGACCCAGGCGCGGCACCTGATGGGCGGCCCCGCCGTCGGCATGGTGCTCACCCTGATCATCGTCACCGACGAGTCGGCGCAGTACGACGCGGTGCGCGCGGCCACCGAGGCGGCCCGCGAGCACCCGTGCCGGGTGCTGACGGTCATCTCCCGCGACGCGCGCGGCAGCTCCTCGCGCCTGGACGCCGAGATCCGCATGGGCGAGACCGGGCCGGGCGAGACGGTCCTGCTGCGCATGTACGGGCCGCTGGCCGAGCACGCCGACTCGGTGGTGGTGCCGCTGCTGATGCCCGACACCCCGGTGGTCACCTGGTGGCCGGGCGGCAAGGTGCCCAAGTCGCCGAGCGAGGACCCGCTCGGCGCGCTGGCGCAGCGCCGGGTGACCGACGCCTACGCCGCGCGCGACCGGCTGGGCACCCTGGCGCGCCTCGCCGAGGTGTACCGGCCCGGCGACACCGACTTCTCCTGGACCCGGCTGACCTCCTGGCGGTCGCTGCTGGCGGCCGCGCTGGACCAGGACCACGACGAGGTCACCGGCGGCGAGGTGTCGGCCGAGCCCGACTCCCCGAGCGCCGAGCTGCTGGCGGCGTGGCTGGCGGTGCGGCTGGGCGTGCCGGTGCGGCGCACGGTGTCCGACGGCCCCGGCATCACCGGCGTGACCCTCGCCACCACCGGCGGCGACATCAGCGTGTCGCGGCCCGACGGGCGGGTGGCGACGCTGGCGCGGCCGGGCCAGCCCGACCGGCAGGTGTCGCTGATGCGGCGGCCGATGGCCGAGCTGCTGGCCGAGGAGCTGCGCCGGCTGGACCCCGACGAGGTCTACCAGGACGCCGCGACGCGGTTCGCCAAGGACCTGGACGCGGGCCGGTCGGCCGACGGCGGGGCCGAGCAGGAGTTTGGCGGGTCCGGCGACGAGGGCGCCGGAGAGCGGGACGCCGAGTCGGCCAACAAGTCCGACAAGTCGTCGGGGGCGTCGGGCTCGTCGCGCTCGGCGGCCAAGAAGCCCGCCGCCAAGCCCAAGGGCGGCGGCAAGTGACCGCGCCCACCGTGCTCGTCCACCGCGACCAGGACCTGCTGGCGCGGTCGGTCGCGGCGCGGCTGGTGACGCGGATCGCCGACGCCCAGGCCGAGCGCGGAAGCGCGTCGGTGGTGCTGACCGGCGGCGGCGTGGGCACCGCGGTGCTGGCGGAGCTGGCGGCCAGCGGGGCGCGCGACGCGATCGACTGGCGCAGGCTCGACCTGTGGTGGGGCGACGAGCGGTTCCTGCCCTCCGGTGACGCCGAGCGCAACGAGACCGGCGCGCGCAAGGCGCTGCTGGACCAGGTCGACCTGGACCCGGCGCGCGTGCACGCCATGCCCGCCAGTGACGGCCCCGACGGCGACGACGTGGCGGCGGCGGCCGAGCGGTACGCCGCCGAGCTGAGCGCCGCCGGCGGCGGGGACGGCGGCGTCCCGGCCTTCGACGTCCTGATGCTGGGCGTCGGGCCCGACGCGCACGTCGCGTCGCTGTTCCCGGAGATGGCCGCGCTGGAGGCCGGGGGCACGGTGGTGCCGGTACGGGGCGCGCCCAAGCCGCCGCCCACGCGCATCTCGCTGACGTTCCCGGCCATCCGGGCGGCGCGCGAGGTGTGGGTGCTGGCGGCGGGCGGGTCCAAGGCCCGCGCCGTCCACCTGGGCCTGAGCGGGGCCGACCCGGCGCAGGCGCCGGTGGCCGGAGCGCGCGGGAGCGAGCGCACGCTGTTCCTGCTCGACCGGGCGGCGGCCGCCGACCTGCCCGAGGGCCTGGAGCACGTCCTGTCCCCCTGACCGGGGTCTCTTCGAGGGCCGGATCCGCGTCGCGGGTCCGGCCCTCGTTCTTCGCCCCGGCGCCCTTCCGGCGATCCGAACGTTCGGGGGCGAGAGCCGCATACTCTGGCGAGGCGGGGAACAACCCCCCTTCGACTGGCACCGGCCAGTCACCGGCGAGCGACGAGGAGGACCGTGGTGCTGAGGGGTCGGACGGCGGCGGCGGGTGCGGCGATCACCGGGCTGGTGGTGCTGGGCGTGGCCGGGTGCTCGTCCGGCGGCGACGGTGGCGGCGGAGGCAAGGGCGACGGCGGGGGCGAGGCCAAGGCCGCTCCCCCGGCGATCACGCCCGCCAACGGCGCCAAGCAGGTCGCGCCCGACCAGCCGGTCACCGTCAAGAGCGCCAAGGGGAAGCTCGGCGAGGTCACCGTCACCGACGCCAAGGGCGGCAAGGCCGAGGGCAAACTCGCCGCCGACGGCACCACCTGGCGCACCACCTGGGGCCTGCGCCCCTCCACCACCTACACCGTGACGGCCAAGGGCGAGTCCGGCACCGCGACCTCCACGTTCACCACGCTGAAGCCCGCCAAGAAGCTGGAGAGCGGCATGTCGCCGTTGGAAGGCGAGAAGGTCGGCGTCGGGATGCCCGTCCAGCTCCTGCTCACCCAGCCGGTGGCGACCAAGGAGGCCAAGGCCGCCCTGGAGCGCCGCCTGGAGGTGCGCATGTCCAAGCCGGTCGAGGGCGCCTGGTACTGGATCAGCGACAAGGAGGTGGACTTCCGCCCCAAGGAGTACTGGCCGACCGGGCAGAAGGTGCAGGTCCGCGCCCACCTCGCCGGGTTCAGGGCCGCCGAGGGCGTGTACGGCATGAAGGACCGGGTGCTGAACTTCACCGTCGGGCCGCGCCACGTCACCACCATCAACGCCAAGACCCACCGCGCCACCGTCACCGACGGCGGGAAGACCGTGCGCACGATGAAGGTCAGCCTCGGCAAGCCCGGCGACGACAGCTACACCGGCGTGATGATCGCGCAGGAGAAGAACCCGGCGATGGTCATGGACTCGGCCACCACCGGCAACCCCGGCGCCTACCGCACCCCCACCAAGTGGAACGTCCGCATGACCTACAGCGGCACCTTCATCCACTCGGCCCCCTGGTCCACCGGATCGCAGGGCAGCGCCAACGTCAGCCACGGCTGCGTCAACGCCGCGCCCGACGACGCCAAGTGGTTCTACGAGTTCACCCAGCGCGGCGACGTCATCGAGGTCACCGGCACCACCCGCAAGCTGCGGTTCGGCAACGGGCCGACGCCGTGGGCCAAGTCCTGGCAGGACTGGCTGGCGGGCAGCGCGCTGGGCGCCCCGGTGACCGGGACGCCCCTCACCTGACGCGCCGGGACGCTCCCGCTACCAAAGTCGGCCCCAATCCGACCTGCGAACACTGCCGCACGCCCAGGACCTGGGTAGCGTTCATCCCGTGACTCTCCGGCGCCCGGCACGCGACTGGTCCTTCGACGTCCTGACGGCGGTCGTCGGGATGCTGCTGGGCCTGGGCGTCCTGGCCGGGTCGATGCAGGACCGGCCGCAGGCGGGGGCGCACGTGGGCCGCGACCTCGCCATCGGCCTGGCCGCCGCGCTGGTGCTGGTGCTGTTCCGCCGCCGCTGGCCCGGCCGGATGGCCCTGCTGATGTCGCTGAACATCCTGGTCTCCTCCAGCGCCATGGGCGTCGCCGCGATGGCGCTGTTCAGCGCCGCCTCCTTCCGGTCCTGGCGGGTGTCGGTCCCGCTGGGCGCCTGGTACGCGCTCGTCGTCACGCTGGCGTTCGCCACGACGCCCGGCCAGAGCCGCGCCGAGTACCTGCAGTCGGTGGCGGTGTTCTCGCTCACCTACACCGTGCTCGTGGTGATCGGCATGCTGGTGCGCTCGCGGCGCGCGCTGATCGCCTCGCTGCACGAGCGCGCCCGCCAGGCCGAGGAGGGCCAGCGCCTGCGCGTGGAGGAGGCGCGGCTGCTGGAGCGCGAACGCATCGCCCGCGAGATGCACGACGTGCTCGCCCACCGCATCTCGCTGCTGGCGGTGCACGCCGGGGCGCTGGAGTTCCACCCCGACGCGCCCGCCGACCAGCGCGCGGCCGCCGGGGTGATCCGGCGCAGCGCCTACGAGGCGATGGAGGACCTGCGCGAGGTGATCGGCGTGCTGCGGGACGGGCCGGGCGCGGGCGCGGGGGACGCCGTCCCCGACCGGCCGCAGCCCGCCCTGTCGGACCTGCCCGCGCTGGTGGAGCAGGCCCGCGCGGCCGGGGCCCGCGTGGACCTGGAGGACGAGGTGCCCGACCCGGCCGCGGTGCCCGACCGCATCGGGCGGCACGCCTACCGGATCGTGCAGGAGGGGCTGACCAACGCGCGCAAGCACGCGCCCGGCGCGCGCGTGCGGGTCCGCCTGGCCGTGCCGGGCGGCGCCGGGCTCGCCGTGGAGATCGTCAACGCGCTGCCGCCGGGACCGCCCGTCCCGCGCCTGCCGGGCGCGGGCGCGGGGCTGCTCGGGCTGCGCGAGCGCGCCGCGCTGGTGGGCGGGATGCTGGAACACGACCGGACCGGCGACGGACGGTTCCGGCTGTACGCCTGGTTGCCGTTCCCGGTGGACAAGACGGTGGCGCCGCGGGTCGACGAGTCGTCCCGCTGATCCCCTTTACGTTGTAGATCAGCAACGGCGGGCCGGGCGGCCCCGCGGGACCTCTAAAGTGGCGGGATGGACTCACCCATCCGCGTGCTGATCGTGGACGACGACGCCCTGGTCCGCGCGGGCCTGACGATGATCCTGGCGGGGGCCGAGGACCTGGAGGTCGTCGCCGACGTCGCCGACGGCGCCGAGGTGGTGGCGGCGGTCAACGAGCACCGCCCCGACGTGGTGCTGATGGACATCCGGATGCCGCGCGTGGACGGCCTCGCGGCCACCGAGCGGCTGCGCGCCCGGCGCGAGCCGCCGGAGATCATCATCCTCACCACCTTCGACAGCGACGAGCACATCCTGCGCGCGATGCGCGCCGGCGCGGGCGGGTTCCTGCTCAAGCACACCCCGCCGCCGGAGATCATCCGGGCGATCCGGCAGGTCGCGGCGGGCGAGCCGATGATCTCCCCGGCCGTGCTGCGCAAGATGATGGGCTATGTCGCCGTCACCGGCGTGGACCCGCGCCGCGACCGGGCGCGGGCGCTGCTGGAGCGGCTCAGCGAGGGCGAGCGCGCGGTGGCGGCGCTGGTCGGGCAGGGCCGCACCAACAGCGAGATCGGCAGGGAGCTGTCGCTCAGCGTGGCGACGGTCAAGGCGTACGTGTCGCGGCTGCTGACCAAGCTGGAGCTGAACAACCGGGTCCAGATCGCGCTGCTGGTGCACGATGCGGGCGAGAACGCCCAGGGCTGACCGCGCCCCCGTTTCGACCGCGCCCGTTTCGACCGCGCCCGGCGGGTAGACCGCCGGGCATGGCCGAGCGGCTCCAGCCGGGTCTGCGGGACCGGCACGTCAGCATGATCGCGATCGGCGGGGTGATCGGGGCCGGGCTCTTCGTGGGCTCTGGCGCCGGGATCCACAAGGCGGGCCCGGGCATCCTGGTGTCCTACGCGCTGGCGGGCCTGCTGGTGATCCTGGTGATGCGGATGCTGGGCGAGATGGCGGCGGCCCATCCCGACACCGGCTCGTTCTCCGCCTACGCCGACCGGGCGATCGGGCGCTGGGCGGGGTTCACCATCGGCTGGCTGTACTGGTGGTTCTGGGCGGTGGTGCTGGCGGTGGAGGCGACCGCCGGGGCCAAGATCGTCCACGGCTGGATCCCGGCGCTGCCGCAGTGGGGCGTGGCGCTGGTGCTGATGATCGTGCTGACCGCCACCAACCTGTTCTCGGTGGCCTCCTACGGGGAGTTCGAGTTCTGGTTCGCCGCGATCAAGGTGGTGGCGATCACGGTGTTCATCGTGCTCGGCGGCCTCGCGGTGTTCGGCCTGCTGCCCGGCACCGACGCGGTCGGCACGAGCAACCTGGTCGGGCACGGGGGCTTTTTGCCCAACGGGTACGGGGCGGTGGTGACGGGGCTGCTGACCGTGGTGTTCGCGTTCATGGGCAGTGAGATCGTCACCATCGCGGCGGCCGAGTCGCGCGACCCGGGCCGGGCCGTGACCAAGGCCGTCAACAGCGTGATCTGGCGGATCATCGTGTTCTACCTGGGGTCGATCGCGGTGGTGGTCACGCTGCTGCCGTGGGACTCGGCCGACGTGGGGCGCAGCCCGTACGTGGCGGTGCTGGAGGAGGTCGGCATCCCCGGCGCTGGGCCGATCATGGACGTGGTGGTGCTGACGGCGGTGCTGTCGTGCCTGAACTCCGGGCTGTACACCGCTTCGCGGATGGCGTTCTCGCTGGCCGGGCGGGGCGACGCGCCGCGCGCGTTCGGCCGGACGACGCGGCGCGGGGTGCCGTGGGCGGCGATCTGGGCGTCGGTGGCGTTCGGGTTCGTCGCGGTGGTCTTCAACTACACCAGCCCGGACACGGTGTTCCTGTTCCTGGTGAACGGGTCGGGCGCGGTCGCGCTGTTCGTGTGGCTGGTGGTGGCCTGCTCGCAGCTGCGGATGCGGCGGCGGCTGGAGGACGGCGCGGAGGACGGCGCCGAGCTGCCCGTGCGGATGTGGCTGTTCCCCCACCTGACGATCGCGACCATCGTCGCGATCCTGGGCGTGCTGGTGACGATGCTGTTCGACGACGCCGGCCGGCCGCAGGTGCTGTGGTCGCTGGCGGTGGCGGCGGTGGTGCTGGTCGCGGCGTTCGCGCGGCACGGGCGGTCGGGCCCGCGCGAGCCGGAGGAGGCGGCCCGGGAGCGTCCGGTCGGCCACTGAGGGATCGACTTCGGTCGCCGGACGGGCGACCATCGGCCGTCGCGCGGCCGGGGCCGGCCGCGCGACGCTGGACGCATGATCGATGTGAAGGGCCTGAGCAAGCGGTACGGGGACGTCCCCGCCGTCACGGACGTGACGTTCCACTGCGCGCCGGGCACCGTGACCGGTTTCCTCGGCCCCAACGGGGCCGGCAAGTCCACCACCATGCGCATGATCTGCGGGCTGACCCCGCCGACCGCCGGGTCCGCCACGGTGAAGGGCGTGCCCTACGCGCGGATCGCCAACCCGGGCCGGCACGTCGGCGTGCTGCTGGACGCGGCCGCGCAGCATCCGGGCCGCACCGGCCGCGAGGTGCTGGCGCTGACCGCGCAGACCGTCGGGGTGGACCGGCGCCGGGTCGGGGAGCTGATGGAGGCCGTCGGCCTGTCGTCCAAGGCCGCCCGGCGGCGGGTCGGCGGCTACTCGCTGGGGATGCGGCAGCGGCTCGGGATCGCCCAGGCGCTGCTGGGCGACCCCGGCGTGCTGATCCTGGACGAGCCCGCCAACGGCCTGGACCCCGAGGGCATCTTCTGGATGCGGTCGCTGCTGCGCGACTTCGCCGACCAGGGCGGCACGGTGCTGCTGTCGTCGCACCTGCTGCGCGAGGTGGAGGCGGTCGCCGACCGGTTCGTGGTGATCTCGGGCGGCCGGGTCGCTGCGCAGGGCGCCAAGGAGGAGCTGCTGGCCGCGCCCGGCGGGGTGCTGGTACGGGGCCTGGACCCGGCGGCGCTGCACGCGGCGCTCGCCGCCGCCGGGCTGGAGGCGGTGCCCGACCGCACCGGCGCGTTCACCGTGCGGGCGACCGCCGAGCAGGTGGGGCGGGCCGCCGCGCGGGCCGGGACCGTGCTGCTGGAGCTGCGCCAGGCCGGCGGGGGCGGCCTGGAGGAGCTGTTCCTGTCGCTGACGTCGGGGCCCGCCGCGCCCGCGCCCGTCCCCGCGCCCACCGCGAACCAGGAGGCCCTCCGATGACCGCCACCACCGCCCCGGCCGCGCTGCTGGAACCGGCGCGGCCGCCGCTCACGCGCCTCGCGCTGGTCGAGCTGCGCAAGATGACCGACACCCGCGCGGGCCGCTGGCTGCTGGTGCTGATCGCGCTGGTCGGCGCGGCGATGATGCCGGTGATGCTGTTCGCGGTGCCGGCGGAGGAGCAGACGCTGCGGGAGATGGTCGGCGCGGCGACGACCGGGGCGGCGCTGCTGCTGCCGGTGCTCGGCATCCTGTCGGTGACCTCCGAGTGGTCGCAGCGGACCACGCTGACCACCTTCGCGCTGGTGCCGGGGCGGCACCGGATCGTGGCCGCCAAGCTGCTGGCCTCCTGGGCGCTGGCGGCGGTGTTCGCGGCGGCGTCGGTCGTGACCGGCGTGCTCGGCCGCGCGGCGGGCGAGGCGCTGGGCCGCTCGTCGGGGAGCTGGGCGCTGCCGCCCGAGTACGCCGGGAAGGTGCTGCTGATGGCGGTCATCTCGGTGACGATGGGCGTGGCGTTCGGGATGCTGTTCATGAACACGCCGCTGGCGATCGTGCTGTACTTCGTGTTGCCGATCGCCTGGACGACGCTCGGCGAGACGGTGTCGAAGCTGCGCGGCGCGGCCGGGTGGCTGGACACCAACCGCACCATGGAGGCGTTGAACCAGCCGGGGGTGTCCGGCGAGGACTGGGCGCGGCTCGGGGTCTCCCTCGCGGTCTGGCTGCTGCTGCCGCTGGTCGCCGGGGTCATCCGCCTGATCCGCCGCGAGGTGAAGTAGCCAGCGGCACGTGCCGGAGCAGGAGCGCGGCCGCGAGGCCCGCCACCAGCGGCGGCACCGCCGCCAGGAACACCGCGTGGAAGGCCCCCGCCATCGCCTCGGCGGGGGCCTTCCACGTCATCTCATCGGCGAACCGGCTCGCCAGCAGGCCGCCGAAGACGGCCGTCCCGGCGGCGGTGCCGACCATGCGGGCGGTGAAGACGCCCGAGCTCGCCGCGCCGAGGTCGCGCCGGGGCGCGGCGTTCTGCGCGATCAGCATGACGACCTGCTGCGACAGCCCCGCGCCGAAGCCGAGCACGGCCGTGTAGCACCCGGCGGTGAGGCGGCCCGTGCCGGCGTCCACGGTGGCCAGCAGGAGAACGCCGAGCAGGCTGACGGCCATGCTCGCGGCGGGCAGCCGGTGGTAGCGGCCGGTCCGCGCGATGTACCGGCCCGCGCCCATGGACGAGGCCAGCAGTCCCAGCATCATCGGCACGAGCAGCAGCCCGGCGTGGGTCGCCCCGGCCCCGCCGACGCGCTGGAAGAACATGGGCAGGTACATCGCCAGCCCGAACCCGGTCGCCCCGCCGACCATCGCGACCGCGCACGCCACGCTGAACGACCGGTCGCGGAACAGCCGGAGCGGGATGACCGGCTCGGCCGCGCGCCGTTCGGCGAGCACCCAGACCACCGCCAGCACGGCCGTTCCGGCCGCCAGCCCTCCGATCACGGGCGAGGTCCAGGCGTACCGCGTCCCGGCCCAGCCGGTGAGCAGGGTGAAGCAGGTGACCGCCGCGCCCAGCAGCACGATCCCGGGGTAGTCGATGCGCGGCCGCCCCTCGGGCCTCGGCAGCTTGAGCAGGACGCCGACGAGCGCCAGCGCGGCGAGCCCGAGCGGCAGGTTGGCGTAGAAGGCCCAGCGCCAGGAGGCGTGCTCGGTGAGGAAGCCGCCGACCAGCGGCCCGGCGATGGCGGAGACCGCGAAGACGACCGCCGAGTACCCCTGGTACTTGGCGCGCTCGCGGGGCTCGAACAGCTCCCCCGTCACCGCGAACATCGAGGCCAGCAGGCATCCGGCCCCGGCGCCCTGCGCGGCCCGGAAGGCGATGAGCCAGTCCGCCGAGGGGGCCGCCCCGCAGGCCGCCGACCCGGCGAGGAAGGCCGCGAGGCCGGTCAGGAGGACGGGCTTGCGGCCGAACTGGTCGCCCAGCCGCCCGGACAGCGGCAGCGTGACGCCGCTGGCCAGCACGTAGGCGGTGGAGACCCAGGCGAGGCGGTCCAGCCCGCCGAGGTCGCCGACGATCGCGGGCAGGGCGGTGCCGAGGACGGTCGCGTCCAGCGACGACATCAGGCTCGCCAGCATCAGCCCGCCGAACACCAGCAACCGGTGCCGCCGGGACATCACCGGCGCGGTGGCCGGACGTGGCATGGTCATGTGCACCTCGCAACTAGTTGACTAAAGCACATAGATGCTAAGAGCACATACATGTGTGGCGCAACGGCCCGGCTAGAATCGGGTCCCATGACCGACCACGGCCCGCTGGACGACATCGAGCGCACCATGGTGCGGCTGCGCCGGGGCATGTCCCGCCAGCGCCTGGGCAGGGCGACGCTGCGCGAGCACGGCCTCACGACCGACCTCCAGGTGCTGCACGTCACCGACGTGATCGACGAGGGCCCCGACGAGCCGGGCCAGGAGATGAGCGTGGGCCTGGTGGCCGCGCGGCTCGGCGTGGACGCCTCGCGCGGCAGCCGCGTGGTGGCCGAGGCGGTGAAGGCGGGCTACGTGCGGCGCGTGGCCTCCCAGGAGGACGGCCGTCGCATCCGCCTGGAGCTGACCGACGCGGGCCGCGAGATCGTGGCGGCCGCCCGCGAGACGCGCCGCCGCCACTTCGCGAAGGCCATGGACGGCTGGACGGACGAGGAGCGCGCCGAGTTCGCGCGGCTGCTCGGCCGCTTCACCGGCTCCTACGAGGACTGACCGGGCGCCGGGAGGCACCCTCGCCGGGATCGGCGCATTGGTCCCGGATCTCTCGGGCCGGCGAACGCCGGTTGTCGCGTTCCAGTGGCGCCCGGTGACCGGGCACAGCACAATGCCCCGCATGGCCCGCAGTGATGATCTCTTCCAGACCCAGCGGCGCGTGCTGCGCCCCGGGACCACGGTCGAGGACCTGGACGCCTTCGCGGCCGGCCTCGGCTGGCCCATGGGCGAGGTGACCGAGCGCGACCGCGCGTCCGGCACCGACGGCCGGGTGACCTGGCACGTCGACAAGGACAACGACGTCGCGCTCCACTACCTGGAGGACGCGATGTTCGGGATCGGCCACTACGTGTTCACGGGCCGCGCGCCGCAGATCCTCAAGGAGCTGTCGGCGCGCGCGTCGCGAACGTTGTCGCCGTGGACGCTGAACGCCCTGTGCTCGGCGTTCGACGAGGCTGCCGACCCCAAGGCGCGCGGCCTGGCGGCGCTGCGGCTCGGCCTCGCCGCCACCTCCGAGCCCGACGACGAGGTGGTGGTGCGCCTGTCGGTGACCCTGGAGGACGCCGACCCGCGCGTGCGGTACGCGGCGCTGTGGGCGGCCTCCTACACCGGCTACCGCGACCTGCTGCCCACCGTGCGGGCGATCGCCGAGCGCGACTCCGAGGACTGGCTGCGCGACAAGGCCGCCGCCCTGTCCGCGAACTGGTGACCCCCTGACGGGCCCACCCCGCTCATGACCTGGGCGGGCGCAGCCCGTCGGTCATCACGGCCACCAGCCGCTCGCCCTGCTCCGGCGCCCGCTCGATCGCCCAGGCCGTGGCGGCGACGAGGGAGTAGAGGGTCGCCGGGTCGATGTCGGCGCGGGCGGCACCGGCCCGCTGGGCGCGGACGAGCAGTCGCTCGCCGCTGTCCTTGACGTCCCGGCAGGTGGCGTGCAGCTCCGAAGCCGGGTCGCCGATGCTCTCCATGAGCGTTTCCACCAGGCCGCGGTAGGCGGTGGCGTGGTCGATGGCCGTCCGCAGCCACGCGGCGAGCCCCCGCCACGGATCCTCATCGGCGAGGAGTTCGTCCGAACGCGCGCGCAGGCCGCGCAGGCTCTCGCCCAGCAGGGCTTCGAGGAGCGCCTGACGGGTCGGGAAGTGCCGGTAGAGGGTCACGTTCCCCACGCCCGCCGTACGGGCGATGTCGTTCAGCGACGCCCCGACGCCGTCCCGCGCGAACGCCTCCTGCGCGGCGGCGAGCAGCCGCTCGCGGTTCCGCCGCGCGTCCTTGCGGCCGGCGACCTGCCCTGCGGCCATGGGAAACCTCCAACGGTTGCTAAAACGAGGAACCTCCTCATATCGTACCGGACAACGAAGCGAGGAGGTTCCTCGTTTCATTGGACCGGGAGACCGCCATGCTCGAACGACTCCAGACGCCCCCGGCGGCGGGCGCGGACGCGCCGCCCTCGGGAGCGCGCCGCCGCCCCCGCCTGGTGCTGCTGACCGTGCTGCTCTGCCAGACGATGTTCATCCTGGACACCAGCGTGGTGAACATCGCGCTGCCCGCCGTCCAGCGCGACCTCGGCTTCTCCCCCGCCGGACTGTCGTGGGTGCTGAACGCCTACCTGCTCGCGTTCGGCGGGCTGCTGCTGCTCGGCGGCCGGGCCGGCGACATGCTCGGGCAGCGGCGGGCGCTGGTCGCGGGGGTCGCGGTGTTCACCGCCGCCTCGCTCGCCGGAGGGCTCGCCACCTCGGCCGGGATGCTGCTCGCGGCGCGGGCCGGGCAGGGCGTCGGCGCCGCCCTCGCGGCGCCGACCGTGCTGGCCCTGATCACCACGAGCTTCCCCGCCCCGGCCGCGCGGGCGCGTGCGCTCGGCGCCTACGCCGCGGTGTCCGGCTCCGGCGCGGCGCTCGGGCTCATCGCGGGCGGGGTGCTCACCGACTGGCTGTCGTGGCGCTGGGTGCTGTTCGTCAACGTGCCGATCGGCGTCGTCCTGCTGGTCATGGCCGCGCTGTTCGTCACCGAGACCGAGCGGCGGCCGGGCCGCCTGGACTACGCCGGTTCGCTGACCTCGACGGCGGGGACCAGCGCGCTGGTGCTCGGGCTGATCCGCGCCGCCGAGCGGGGCTTCGGCGACGGAGTCGCGCTGGCCGCGCTCGGGGCGGGCGCGGTGCTGCTCGCGCTGTTCCTGGCGGTCGAGGCCCGCGGCGCGCACCCGATCATCCCGCTGCGGCTGTTCGCCGACCGCAGCCGCGCCGTCGGCTACCTCGGGCTGCTCTTCCAGATGGCGGCGGGCAACGGCATGTTCTTCTTCCTCACCCTCTTCCTCCAGGAGGCGCGCGGCTACCGGCCCCTCGCGGCCGGGCTCGCCTTCCTGCCGCTCACGGTCCTGATCCTGGCCTCCTCCCACCTGGCCGCACGGGCGGTGCCGCGCGTGGGACCCAAGCCGCTGATCGCCGCCGGGGCCGCCGCCATGACGGCCTGCCTGCTCTGGCTCGCGCAACTGGCACCGGACTCGGGATACGCGCACGCGCTGCTGGGACCGATGCTCCTCATCGGCGCGGCCATGGGGACGCTGCTGGTGGGCATCACCACCGTGCTCACCACGGGCGTGCGCGCCGAGGACGCCGGAGCGGCGTCCGGGCTGCTCAACGTCATGCAGCAGCTCGGCGGCGCCCTCGGGCTCGCGATCCTCATCACCGCCTTCGGGACCGCCACGCGCGGCGCCCACGGCTCCGCGCACCAGGTGCTCACCGAGGGCGTCGGCACGGCCTTCGTCGTGGCGGCGGTCCTCACCGGCTGCGCCCTGGTGCTGGCGCTGCTGCTGCCGAACAGGCGGGACGCGGCCCGCGCCGAGTAGTCCCGCCGGCCGTCCGCCCTCATGCCCTCCGGTGATCGTCCCGCCTCCGGATGGCTCCGGGGGCGCGGTCGGAGGATGGCCCCCGCGGGTGAGGCCCGTTCGGCGCGGGCGTCCCTAGCATCGGACCTTCCGAGAGGTCAGGGGAGATGCGGACATGAAGCGTCGCTGGTCGGTGGCACTGGGTGCGGGACTCGTCGTGGCGGGGCTGACGCAGCCCGTCCAGGCGCAGGAGCACCGGAAGGCGCAGCCCTCCCACGCGCAGGACCGTGGGAGATTGCGCGAGGCGGTGAAGCGGCTGACCGACGGGGGCGCGCCGGGAGCGCTGGCGGAGGTGCGGGACCGGAACGGCCGCCGCACGGTGGTCACCAGTGGGACGCGGGACGTGCGGACGGGCACGCCCGTCCACCCCCGGAGCCGGTTCCGGATCGGGAGCCTGACCAAGCCGTTCGTGGCGACGGTGGTGCTCCAGCTCGCCGGCGAGGGCGCGATCGAGCTGGACGCGCCCGTGGAGCGCTACCTGCCGGGCCTGATCAGGGGGAACGGCAACGACGGGCGGAACATCACCGTGCGGGACCTGCTCCAGCACACCGGCGGCCTGCCCGACATCATGGACCACCTGGATCCGCAGGACCTCATCAAGGACCCGATGCGGCACTGGGAGGCCGGGGAACTGGTGGCGATCGCCCTGCGGCACCCCAACACGCTGCCGCCGGACGGGGCGCGCCGGTTCGCCTACTCCAGCACGGGCTACCTCATCGCCGGAATGATCATCAAGAGGGTGACCGGGCGCGGGTACGGGGAGGAGATCGAGGAGCGGATCATCAAGCCGCTGAAGCTGAAGGGCACCTCCGTCCCCGGCGACTCCCCCGTCCTCCCGCGCCCCCACCCGCAGGGGTACGCCCCGGTCGGCGGGCTGCTCGACATCACCCGGCTCAACCCCACCGTCGCCGACGCGGGCGGCTCGATGGTCTCCAGCGCGTCGGACCTGAACCGCTTCCTCGCCGCGCTGGCGCACGGACGCCTGCTGAAGTCCGCGCAGCAGCGCGAGCTGAAGCGCACCGTCCCCACGGGACGCTCGTCGGGCTCGAAGTACGGACTCGGCATCGAAGAGGTGCCGCTCAGCCCGTACTGCAAGGGCTCCTCCTGGGGCCACAGCGGGGACATGCTCGGCTTCGCCACGATCACCGGCGTCAAGCCGGACGGCACCAGGGCCACCGTGATGTCCACGCTGAACCCCGGCGCGAACGACGACGCGATGAGCGCGGCGCTGAAGACGGCCCTGTGCGGGACGGACTAGACGGGCCGCCGACGGCAAGGAAAGCCGTTCGCCCGACGGTGAGGGGCCCGTTCGCCGAAGCGCAACGCGCGGACGAGCCCCTGCCGGGGGCGTCCGGCAGCCGCTTCACGCCAGGTCGTGGACCCCTTGCTTGGTCTGGACGAGGAAGGAGGCCCACGCATCCTGCGAGAGGGAGAGCATCGGCCCCGCAGGGTCCTTGGAATCGCGTGCCATGACCGCTTTGCCGAGCGACTCGGCCGCCACCTCAACGCAGTCGGTGCCATCTTGGGTGCTGTAGCTGCTCTTACGCCAGCGCACAGAAGAAAGACGTGTTTCGGTCAAGATGAAACTCTCTGCTCTAGCCAGTCCCGAGAGCGCTCGGGAGTGAGGGACATTTCACGAAGACGATCGTGAGCACGAGCGTAGCGGTCGACTTCCACGGGATCGTCCATGTACCAGCTCCGGGTCATGCTGTGGGCGGACACGATGCGCAGCACTTCTTCAACCTCCACGTTGAAGAGCGTGAACCCCCCTTCCAGGCCCGGATGCGGGCCCGCCTCGAACGGCAGGATCTGCAGCTCTATGTGCGGAACATCGTACGTGGCGAGCAGCTTGCGAAATTGCCCGCGCATGACCTCGTCACTTCCCACCCTCAAGTGGAGAGCCGCTTCTTCGAGAACGACCTGGTAGAGAGGAGGCGCATCACTGCTCAAGATCCGCTGCCGGTCCATCCGGAACTTGGCGCTGATTTCCGGATCGCGTTGCCTGTCCCTCTCATCGCTCGCACCGACGATGACCGCCCGTGCGTACTCCGGCGTCTGCAGCAGACCGTGCACCACACTCGACTCGAAGGCCCGGATGCGCACGGCATCGGTCTCCAGTGCCACGTGTTCGATCATGAACGTTCCCACGCGTTCGTCATAACCGTGCCACCACCCGTCCCGGCGGCCCTGCGCGGCCAGGTAGAGGAGGCGACGGCGCAGCGCCTCGTCGGTGATGCCGTAGGCGTTGAGGATGTGTTCGAGATCGCGCGGGCGAATGGCCCGCATCCCGTTCTCGTAGGCGCTGAGGGAGGCCGCAGATCTGTCCAGCAGGCGCGCGGCCGTTTCTTGTGTCATGCGGCGCTCCGAGCGGAAGCGCTGGAGCGCGGTACCGATCGCCCGGCGTCGGTACGACAGGGGGTCGTCTGAGGGCATAGCACAATGGTGTTCACTCTCCGCAGCCGATTCAACCGGTTCCGTGAAGGCTGTGGATATTCGTTTTGCAGGATTTCAGCTCCTGAGATTTTCACAAACGAATATCCCTCACCTCGCGCGACCGTGTTGAAGTGATGACAGGGCGCGACGACGCTGGGCGGGACATCGAACGGAGGAGTCGGCGATGCCCCCCAGCGAAGCGCGTTACGCCCTGCTCGTCCGGCTGGCATGGGAACTGCGGGCCGTCCCGGCCTCCTCCTTCATCGTGCTCCCCTACCACGCCGAGCCCGTCCTCTACGTCCCCTGCCGGGACGGGCGCCGCGAGCCCGTACTGGCCGTCCGGAGCGACGGCCGGTGGCGCTTGGTCTGGCGCGGCGCCGAACTCGACACCGAACGCCTGGACGTCACCGCCCGGCGGATCGCCCTGGAGGCCGCCGCATGACCTGCGACATGAACCTGCTCGCCGCCCTCACCCTGCCCGGCACCGCCCGGTCGGTCCCGCACGCGCGCAGTTTCCTGCGCGACACGCTCGTCCCCGCGCACCTCGCGCCCGACGACGATCTGCTGGACAACATGGTGCTGGTCGTGGACGAGTTCGCGGGCAACAGCATCCGCCACACCGCCTCCGGCCAGGGCGGCAAGTTCACCGTCGCCCTGTGGAGAGGGCACGGCGTTCTGCGCGCCGAGGTCACCGACGACGGCGCGGGCGGGGCCCGTCCGATCCTCCGGCCAGAGCCGGACGGCGAGTGCGGGCGCGGGCTGCACATCGTCGCCGCCCTCGCCGTGCGTTGGGGACACCGGGCCGAAGGCGCGCGCACCACCGTCTGGGCCGAGTTTCCCGGCTGACCGCTCCCGCACGGTTCGACCGGTGTCGAACCGTCCGCGTCCTACCTTCAGGGCATGGCCCCTTCCTTCCACGCCCTGCACCACGGCGCCGAACCGCTGCTGCTGCCGAACGCCTGGGACTTCGCGAGCGGCGCGCTCCTCGCCGAGGCGGGCTTCGCCGCTATCGGCACCACCAGCCTGGGCGTCGCCGCCTCGGCCGGGAAGCCGGACGGGACCGGCGGCACCCGGGCGGAGACCCTGGCGCTCGCGCGGTCGCTGGCGCGCCTGCCGGTTCCGGTGTCGGTCGACGCGGAGAACGGCTTCTCCGCCGACCCCGACGAGGTGGCGGCGCTGGCCGCCGAGCTGGCCTCGTACGGGATCGCGGGGATCAACCTGGAGGACGGCCGCCCCGACGGCGCGCTCGCCCCGTCCGCCCGCCAGGCCGCCGTCATCGAGGCGGTCAAGAAGGCCGCCCCCGCCCTGTTCGTCAACGCCCGCACCGACAGCTTCTGGCTCGACGCGGGCGGCCTCCCGGAGGCCCTGCGGCGGATCGAGGCGTTCGCGGCGGCCGGGGCCGACGGCGTCTTCGTGCCCGGCGCGGGCGACGACGGCGACGTGCGCGCCCTGGTCGCGGCGTCGCCGCTGCCGCTGAACGTGCTCCACCTGCCGGGCCGCACCTCGTTCGCGCGGCTGGCCGACCTGGGCGTGCGCCGGGTGAGCTGCGGGTCGCTGCCGTACCGGACGGCGCTGGGCGCCGCCGTCACCGCCGCCCTGGCCGTCACCGGCGGCGACGCAGCGCCCGTGCCGTCCTACCGGGACGTTCAGCGCCTGCTGGCGTGAGCCGCCCTACCCGGCCCTCCACCCCACGATCGGGGCCACCTGCCTGGTGAAGGCCGAGGCCGGCGAGAGCCTCATGGCGGTGTTCCGGACGGCGGTCAGCGCGGGGTTGGCCAGGTGCGCCAGCACGCCCAGGCGGTGCGACTGCCGCACGACCATCTGCGTGCGGGCCCGGCGCGCCTCGTCGTAGGCCGCCGGACCGCCTTCCTCCATGGCGGCCGCAAGCACGACCGCGTCCTCGATCGCCTGGCACGCGCCCTGGCCCAGGTTCGGCGTCATCGCGTGCGCCGCGTCGCCCAGCAGCACGACCTTGCCCTTCGCGTAGGTCGGCAGGGGCGGGAGGTCGTAGGTGTCGTGGTGCAGGGCGGCCCTCTCGTCCGCCGATTCCAGCAGGGCCGGGATCGGGTCGTGCCACCCGCCGAAGCGCCGCCGCACCTCGGCCAGGTCGCTCGGGCGGCCTTCGGGGGCCCGGAACGTCGCGTAGCAGTAGATCCGGCCGTCCGGAAGCGGCGCGTAGCCGAAGCGCTCTCCCCTGCCCCAGGTCTCCACCAGGCCCTCGACCGGATGCGCCGGGACGAGCAGCCGCCATGTCGTGTAGCCCGCGTAACGGGGCGCGGGCGCGTCCGGCCACACGCTCCGGCGCACGACGCTCCGCAGCCCGTCCGCGCCCACGACCAGGTCGCCGGTCGACACGCCCTCGGAGTGCGCCACCGTGCCGTCCGGCCCGGTCCGCGTGACCTCGACGCCGGCGCGCAGCGCGTTCGGCGGCACCTTCGACAGCAGCAGGTCCAGCATGTCGGCGCGGTGCAGCATCGTCCACTGCCCGAAGCGCCGCTGGAGGGCGGCGGTGTCGGGGCGCGTCAGCCGGCCGCCGCCGGGCGCGCGCAGCCCTCCGGGCGGGCCGGACGGCGCCTGGGCGCGGACCGTCCCGCCGAGGTCGAGGGTGTCCAGGGCGCGCAGGGCGTTCGGCTGCACGAGCAGGCCCGCCCCCACCTCGGTGAAGGCGGGCGCGCGCTCCAGGACCTCCACCTCCCAGCCGCGCCGGTGCAGGGCGGCGGCCGCCGTCAGCCCGCCGAGGCCGCCGCCCACGATGACCGCTCTCATGCCGCCTCCCTTGAGCCGTTAAGTTCTTTTAGAGGCATTAAGGAAACATAGATGCCCTAGGATGTCAACGTGATCGCGAGGGGGAGGGCATGACCGCGCCGGGACAGGGCCGCCGCGAGCGGGTGCGGCGGGCCACGCTGGCGGAGATCCGGGCCGCCGCGCGCTCGCTGCTGGTCGAGCGCGGGCCGGAGGCGGTGACCGTCAACGCGGTGGCCCGCGAGCTGGGCATGAGCGGCCCCGCGCTGTACCACTACTACGCCGGGCGCGACGAGCTGGTCGGCGCGGTGACCGCCGACCTGTACCGCGACCTCGCCGACGCCGTGCGGGCCGAGCGCGACGCCCGCGACCTGCCCGCCCACCGGATCCTGGCCGCCTGCCGGGCGCTGCGGGCGTGGGCGGTGGCGCATCCGGCCGAATTCGGCTGGATCTTCGCCGCGCCCGCCCCGGCCGCGGGCGAGCGGCGGCCCGACTCACCGCGCGAGCTGGCCGGGTACGACTTCGAGCAGGTGCTGCTGGAGCCGTTCCAGGAGCTGTGGGAGAGCGACCCGTTCCCGATCGCGGCCGACGGCGAACTGGACCCGGAGATCCGCGACCAGCTCGCCGCCTATGCGGCCCGCCTCGACCGCACGCTCCCGCTGGGCGCGCTGCACGTGTTCATGGGCTGCTGGATGAGGCTCTACGGCCTGCTGTGCATGGAGGTCCTGCACCAGTTCGACTTCGTCTACCCGAACCTCGGGCCGGTCTACGAGGAGTGCCTGCGCGACATCGTCGCGGCGCTCGGCCAGGAGTACACCCGTCAGTGACCGGTGATGGCGTCGGCGACGCGGGCCAGGCGCGAGGTCTCCCCCTTCCCCGCCTCGCGCGCGTCGGCGACGCGGTAGAGCCGGTACATCGCCTGCACGCCCAGCCACCGCAGCGGCTCGGGCTCCCAGCGGCGCACCCGCCACCCGACCCACGGCAGCGCGGTCAGCTCGGTGTCCTCGCGCAGCACCAGGTCGCGCAGGGTGCGCCCCGCCAGGTTCGAGGCGGCGACGCCGTGGCCGGTGTAGCCGCCCGCGTGGCCGAGGCCGGTGCGGTGGTCCACCACGGCCGTCGAGCACCAGTCGCGCGGCACGCCCAGCATCCCTGACCACGCGTGCTCGACGGCCGCGTCGCGGGCGGCCGGGAACATGCCGGTCAACGTCGCCCACAGCGCGTCCACGGTCGCGCGGTCGGTCCGGCCCGCGTCGTCCACGCGCGAGCCGTACCGGTACGGCTTCCCGCGCCCGCCGAACGCGATGCGGTCGTCGGCGGTCCGCTGCGCGTACATGTAGTAGTGCGCCATGTCGCCCAGCAGCTCGCGCCCCTCCCAGCCGATCCGCTTCCACGCCTCCGCCGGCAGGGGCGTGGTGACGATCATCGAGCTGTTCATCGGCAGCCAGTCGCGGCGGCGGCCCGGCAGCGCCGCGGTGAAGCCCTCGGTGGCGCGGACGACGTGCTCGGCGGTGACCTCCCCGAACGGCGTGACGGCGGCGGCCGACGCGCTTCCCGAGCGCGGGCGCAGCGCGGTGACCGGCGTCCGCTCGTAGATCTCCACGCCCAGGTCGCGGACGGCCCGCGCCAGCCCCCGGACGAGCGCGGCGGGCTGCACGCGGGCGCAGTGCGGACTCCAGGCCGCCCCCGTCGCGCCCTCGACCAGCAGGCGTTCGCCGGGCCCGAGCGGCACCAGGTCGTCCTCCCCCCAGCCCCACTCCCGGCTCCGCTCCACCAGGGCCGCCAGCCTGGCCTGCTGCGCGCCGTTGCGGGCGACGGTCAGCACGCCGCCCTTGGTGATGTCCGCGTCGATGCCCTCGGCCTCGGCGACCCGCACGATCTCGTCCACGGAGGCGAACATCGCCCGCTGCAACGCCACGGCGGCGGGCCGCCCGTGCCGCGCCGCGTACCGTTCGCGCGCCCCGGCGATCTCCCCCACCGCCCAGCCGCCGTTGCGGCCGGACGCCCCGAACCCCGCGAACTCCTTCTCCAGCACGACCACGCTCAGATCGGGCCGGGCGCGCTTGAGGTAGTAGGCGGTCCACAGGCCCGTGTAGCCCGCGCCCACCACGCACACGTCGGCGGTGCGCGGTCCGGGCAGCGGCTCCCCCGCGTCGGGGCGGCCGAGCGCGCGGTGCCAGTACGACACCCCGCCGTTGCTGAAGCCTGGAGCCAGTGGCGCTGAGTTCATGGCCACATTGTGGCTTAAGCAACGGATTCTGTCGCCACTTGAGCGAATGACAACGAGATCCGCAACCGACCGTCGCACCGGAGACCCGCGGGAATGAGTATCTTGTCCCGCCCGGATGAGTACCCGCGTCCCTGTCCGCCCGTGCGGCCGCGCCCTACGGTCGTCGCAGGAGGGACAGATGCGACGAATCACGAGGACGGCGGCGGCGCTGCTACTCCTGGCGGGCACCACCGCGGGGTGCGGCCTGAGCGACACCGACGGCGACCGGAAGTACGCCGTCGAGCTGGCCGAACGCCTCTACCCCGGCCGGCTCGCCCTGCTCGGCGCGCGCCCCCTGGTCTTCACCACCGAGGTCACCTTCGCCCTCGTCGGCGACCCCGACGCCTTCGTGCGCATCCAGGTGCGGGACCGCAAGTGCGACGGCGCCTCCTGCGAGCGCAAACTCGCCAGGGTCGTCCCGATCGCCCGCCGGCACGCCGCCGACTGGCGTCTGCTGGACGTGGCGTTCCGGGCCTGCGGGCATCCGGTGGTCGGCACCCGCGCCACCGTCGCCGAACCGTGGATCGTGGCCGAGGCGAACGAGGCCACGGCGCCCTCCCTACTGGCCGCGCTCGGCGACTGCGTCCGCCGCTGGACGCGCGCCCGCGCCGAGGCGGGCCTGCGCCCCACGGGGGCGTCGGTGACGGTGGGCATCGTCTCCCCCGCGCAGGCCCGCCGCCTGCCCGCGCGCCGCCTGGGCACGCCCACGCTGCTGCACATGACCGACAGCAAGGTCCTGACGGCCCTCACCGGCCGCACCTACCAGGCGGCGGTCTACCAGGTGAAGGACGGCGTCGCCGGGCCGGCGCCCTCCTCGTTCCGGCCCGTCCGGCCGTTCCGCGAGCAGCAGGAGTTCACCGGGAAGGTCCACGAGGCGGCCGTCGCCCGGCTGCGCTCCACCTACCCCGGCGCCGTGGCCGCCGCCTACCACGGCCTCTGGTACTACGAGCGCGGCACCATGAGCCGCCTGACCGGGTTCGTCCGCTTCTGCGAGCGCCCTCCGGCCGAGGGGAGGAACTGCACCGGCGACCGCGTCGCCGCCGCCACCGTCACCCCTCAGGGCGAACTGCTCGACCTGTCGCCGTGACCGCCGGACCCGTGCCACGCGCGGCGGTCGGCGGCGTACCGCACCGGCCCGTCCGGGTCGTCGCCGCAGCGGCGCATCCCGAGCCGCTCGGCCACGTCGATGGACGCGGCGTTCCGCACGTCGATCTCGGCGGTGACCCGGCGCAGGCCCACCACCTCGAACGCGTAGCCGAGCACCGCGCCCGCGGCCTCGGCCGCCAGGCCCTGGCCCCAGCGGGCCGGCTCCAGGCTGTAGACGATCTCGGCGTCGGTCCCGTCCGGGCCGGACTGGCGGCGCAGCCCGGACACGCCGAGCAGCGGCGCGTCGTGCGGCACCGGGTCCGGGCCGCCCCGGCGCGCGGCCTCGCGCAGCGCCCACAGGCCGTACCCCTCGGTCGCGAAGTCCCGCCGGCTCGCCAGGATGATCTCGGTGACCCGCTCGGGCGCGATCCGGCCGCCGCCGCGCCGGTCCTCGAACAGGTGGAGGCGCACCTGCGGCGCGCTCCAGTGCGCCAGCAGCGCGGCGTGGTCGTCCATGCCGAGGGGGTGCAGCACGAGCCGCCCGGTCCGCAGGACCCCGCCCGCGTGGATCCCGTTCACCGTCATGGTCCGCTCTCCCATTCGGGCGCCCGCCCGTCCTCGGGCACGCCCACCCGGAACACCCGCATCTGCAGCGCCAGCGCCGCGTAGTAGCCGACCAGCGCCACCAGCTCGACCAGCGCCGTGCGGCCGAGGGTGGCGACCGCCTCGGCGTGCACCGCGTCGGTCAGGTCGTGCTCGGCGGCCAGCTGCCGCGCCGCCTCGTGCACCACCCGCTCGCGGGCGTCGGCCAGCAGCGGCGCCCGCCCCTCGCGCAGCGCCGTCAGCTCGTCCTCGGTCAGCCCGGCCCCGCGGCCGAGCCGCTCGTGGGCGTACCACTCGAAGTCCGACCGCCAGTGCGCGGCCACCACCAGGGTCGCGATCTCGCGCTCGCGGCCGGTGAAGGCGGTGTCGAAGCGCAGCGCGGCGCCCAGCTCCTGGAGCGGCGCCCCCACGGCCGGGCTGTAGAGCATCGCGTTGAACGGGCCCAGCAGCCGTCCGCCGCGGTCGGTGATCGGCGCGGCCCGCCGGTCGCCGCGCGG
Organism: Spirillospora sp. CA-253888; assembly: GCA_050936435.1. Lineage (GTDB taxonomy): Bacteria > Actinomycetota > Actinomycetes > Streptosporangiales > Streptosporangiaceae > Spirillospora. The sequence continues at coordinate 7,205,620 of JBNJMT010000001.1, read as the reverse complement.
CCCGCCGGTCAGCGCGTCGTACAGCGCCCGCTGCCGCTCGCTCAGGACGCCCGGCGCCAGCAGGGGCAGCCGGCCGTCCCGCCGATGTTGCTCGTTGACGCGCGCACCGCTCAGGGGGTCGATCACCCACCGCACGGTAGGCGCTCCCCGCCGACCGCTCAAGCCCCGTGCGCAAGGTGAAACCGCGGGCTCATGATGACGTGGCGGTTCCGTAACACGGACGGGCCATCGTGCCGGGTGACGCCTTCCGCCCGCCGACCCGAGGGAACGTTCCATGCCGCTGCTGCGCGTCCGCACCGAGATCGACGACCGACCGGGCCGTCTCGCCCTGCTCACCGCCGCGCTGGCCCGGCGCGGCGCCAACATCCTGGGCCTGTCGGTCCAGCTCGACGCCGACGGGGTGGTGGACGAGTTCCTCGTGGACGTGCCGTCCGGCGGCGCCGACGCCGAGGCGCTGCGCCGCGCGCTGGGCGAGGCGGGCGGCGTCCGCACCGCCGTGGTCCCGGCCCGCCCGCACGAGCTGGTCGACGAGCCCACCCGCGCGCTGGCGCTGGCGGCGCGGCTGCGCGCCGAGCCGCGCGCGCTGCCGGAGGTGCTGGCCGAGCTGCTGCGCGTCGGCGAGGCGTCCTGGGCCGACGCCGACGCCGACGGCACGGGCGGGCCCGACGTGCTGACCGTCGCCGGCCGGGCACCGGCTCGTGCGCCTGCGCCGCCCCGGCCTGCCGTTCACAGCGACCGAGGCGGCGCGCGCCGACGCCCTGGTGCGCGCCGCGCTCCCGACGGCCCCGCCCCGGCCCGCGTCGCGGCGGCTGCCGCTGAACGACGGCACGCACGTGCTGGTCCGCCCGATCGAGGCGCGCGACCTCGACGCCGTGCGCGCCCTGCACGAACGCTGCTCGCTCGACAGCCGCAGGATGCGCTACTTCAGCGCCAAGCCCTGCCCGCCGCGCCGCGCGCTCGAACTGTTCTGCGAGCCCGCGCACGGCCTCACCCTGGTCGCCGAGGGCCCCGACGGGTCGCTGCTGGCGCTGGCCCACCTGATCCACGTGCTGGACCCGGGCGTGGCCGAGCTGGCGTTCCTGGTGGAGGACGCCTGGCAGGGCCGGGGCCTCGGCCGCGCGCTCGCCGCGCTGCTGCTGGCGGTGGCCCGCGACCGGGGCCTGGTCGAGCTGCGCGCGACCATGCTCGGCGACAACGCGCGGATGCGGCGGCTGCTGGTCTCGCTCGGCGGCAGGGTCCGGCCCGGCACCGATCCGGGCGTGCTGGAGGTACGGCTGCGACCGGACGGTCGGCCCGTCGCCGACCCGCTGTCCCGCTGACCCTCCATGACCTTCGCACTGGCAGGATGGGCCGGTGACCGGCATCTATGACGATCCCTGGGCGTACGAGCTGGCCTGCTCGTTCCGCGACGTGCCCGCCGAAGTCGGGGTGCTGCTGGACTGGTGCGGGCGGCACCGGGCCGGCGCGGCGCTCCCCCGCACGGTGCTGGAGCTGGCGGCGGGTCCGGCCGAGCACGCCCGCGAGTTCGCGCGGCGCGGCCTCGCGGCGACGGCGCTGGACCTGCACCCGGCGATGTGCGCGTACGCCGATCGGGCGGCCGCCGAGGCGGGCCTCGCGCTGGACGTGGTGCAGGAGGACATGACCTCCTTCGCGCTCGGCCGCCGGTTCGACCTCGTGGTGACCATGCTGGACTCCACCTCCCACCTGATGACGCTGGACGCCTTCACCGCGCACCTGGACCGCGCCGCCGAGCACCTGGCCGCCGACGGCCTGTACGTGCTGGAGATGTCGCACCCCCGCGACCGGCTCGGCGGCGACCCCAGCGTCAGCACCGCCTGGACGGTCGAGCGCGGCACCGGCGCCGGCGCGGTGCGCGCCACCGTGCGGTGGGGCGAGCCGGGCGACCTGCTGGACCCGGTGACCCAGGTCGCCGACGACCACGTGACGATGACGATCGCCGAGGGCGGCGCGACCCGGGTGATCCGGGACGTGGTGCCCTACCGGTTCTGGACGGCCACCGAGCTGGTCGCGGCGATCCGGCTGTCGGGCGCGCTGGAGGTGGTCGCGCAGTACGGCGACTTCGCCGAGGTGTCGCTGACCGATCCGGCCGCCTGGCGGATGATCACCGTGCTGCGCCGCGCGTCCGGCGGCTCCGCCGGCTGACCGGCCGTCCCCGGAGCGGGCCTCGGGCGATTCCGCCCCGCTTGCCAGAATTCCGGATTTACGTAATTCTGGAGTCATGAAGCTCCTCACCGTCCTGACCCGATGCGGAACGCCGATCTCCATCGTGGGCATGCTGGTGATCGTCGGCGGGCTGTTCACCGACGCGATCCCCCACACCGGCCTGGCGGGCTTCGTCCTGATCCTGATCGGCACGGTCCCGCAGTTCCTGCCCGCCGCAGCCCCCCGCCGCGACCCGGTCGCGCTGCGCAGCCCGGTCCAGGGCCGCTGGGTGGCGGTCAACAGCCCCGCCGACAAGGTGCCGAGCCACGGCACCCACGAACTCGGCCAGACCTACGCCATCGACCTGGTGCACGCCCCCGACCCCGCGCGCGAATGGAAGCCCCTGACGGCCTGGCCCCCGGCCTCCCCGCCCGCGGCGTTCCCGGCGTTCGGCCGGCCGGTGCTGGCCCCCGCCGACGGCACGGTGGTCGCGGTCGGCCGCCGCCAGCGCGACCACTGGAGCCGCAACTCCTGGCCCGGCCTGGTCTACCTGCTGGTCGAGGGCATGGTCTTCCGGTCCCTGCTGTCGCTGCTGACGCTGTCGGCGGGCCGGTTCGTGCTCGGCAACCACGTGGTCCTGGACCTCGGCGGCGGCGTGCACGCCGTCTTCGCCCACCTGCGGCGCGGCTCGGTGCGGGTCCGGCCGGGCGACCGGGTGCGCGCCGGGGACGTGCTCGGCGAGGTGGGCAACTCCGGCAACTCCTCCGAGCCGCACCTGCACTTCCACCTGATGGACGGGCCGCGCCCCCTGTGGGCGAAGGGCGTGCCGTTCACCATCGGGTACCGCACCGACGACGGCGAGCCGTGCACGGGCGTGCCCGCAGGCAAGCGGCCGTTCGTCGTTCCGGACCCGGTCGGCGCCGAGGCCGGACGGGCGGCGACCACCGCCTGAACGGCGAAAGGCGCCGGACGCCCCGGGCGCCCGGCGCCTCCGCGCACCCGCCCTACGGCGCGGGCGCCCAGCCCGGCATCGGGTAGGCGGCCATCAGGTCGCGGATCTCGGCCGCGACGCGTTCCACGACCGTCTCGTCCCGCCGCGCGGCGGCCCGCACGACCTCGTCGATCCAGTCCGCGAGCCGCGGCATGTGCTCGGTGCCGAGCCCGCGCGTGGTGATCGCGGCGGTGCCCAGTCGCAGCCCCGAGGGGTCGAACGGCTTGCGCGGGTCGAAGGGCACGGCGTTGTGGTTCAGCTCGATTCCGGCCCGGTCCAGCGCCTGCGCGGCGGGCTTGCCCGGCACCCCCTTGTTCGTCAGGTCGATCAGGATCAGGTGGTTGTCGGTGCCGCCGGAGATCAGGTCGTAGCCCCGCTCCAGCAGCGCGGCGGCGAGCGCCTTGGCGTTGGCGACCACGCGGTGCGCGTAGTCGGCGAAGTCCGGCCGCGCGGCCTCCTGCAGCGCGACCGCGATCGCGGCGGTGGTGTGGTCGTGCGGCCCGCCCTGCAGACCCGGGAAGACCGCCTTGTCGACCGCCTTGGCGTGCTCGGCCGTGGACAGGATCATCGCGCCGCGCGGGCCGCGCAGCGTCTTGTGCGTGGTGGTGGTGACCACGTCGGCGTGCCCCACCGGCGACGGGTGCGCGCCGCCCGCGATCAGGCCCGCGATGTGGGCGATGTCGGCGGCCAGCACCGCGCCGGTCTCCCGGGCGATCTCGGCGAACGCCGGGAAGTCGATGGTGCGCGGGATCGCGGTGCCGCCGCACCAGATCAGTTTGGGCCGCTCCTTGAGCGCCAGGTCGCGGACCTCGTCCATATCGATGCGGCCGGTGTCGGCGCGCACCCCGTAGCGGACGGCGTTGAACCACCTGCCGGTCGCCGACACCGACCAGCCGTGCGTCAGGTGGCCGCCCATCGGCAGCGACAGCCCGAGCACGGTGTCGCCGGGGTCCAGGAACGCCAGGTACACCGCCAGGTTGGCGGGCGACCCGGAGTAGGGCTGGACGTTGGCGTGCTCGGCGCCGAACACCGCCCTGGCGCGGTCGATCGCCAGCAGCTCGATCGGGTCGACGTTCTGCTGGCCCTCGTAGTAGCGGCGGCCCGCGTAGCCCTCGGAGTACTTGTTGGTCAGGACCGTGCCGGTGGCCTCCAGCACCGCCCGCGACACGTAGTTCTCCGAGGCGATCAGGCGGATCTTCTCGTACTGCCGCCGCGCCTCGGCCTCGATGAGGTCCGCCAGTCCCGGATCCTCGTCCCGCAGGTGGGTCAGGGTGGGTTCGTGCACGTCCGCCTCCGGCTGATCGCACCGGGGGCGCGAAGCGGGCACCCCCGGCAAGGGGGCCCGTACACCCAGGCGCGCGGTGTGCGGACGGGATCGCTCCCCGGTGGTCGACTCCACCTTGACTGCGCCAGTCGCGTGCGGGCAAGCATACAAGCGGGCCGGACGGCGCGGCGATCATTTCTTTACGCCGCGTTCATCCCGGGAGTCGCTAGGGTCGCCCGGGTGATGGAAACCGAGCCCCCTCAGCCAAGGCCATCGGTCCCGCCCCCGGCGCCGCCCGTCCAGCCCGCCCCGCCCCGGGGCACCGCCCGGCTGGGCTGGCTGGACGCCCTGCGCGGCGTCGCGGCCCTCACGGTGGCCCTGCACCACGCCGCCTACCACTACGTCCCGGAGTTCCGCCGGGCCATGCTGGAGTGGATCGACCCCGGCGTCGCCGGCGTGCTGGTGTTCTTCGTGGTCAGCGGCTACATCGTGCCCGCCTCGCTGGAGCGCGGCGGCTCGGTGCGGCGCTTCTGGACCGGCCGGCTGTTCCGCATCCACCCGCTGCTGCTGGTGGCGCTGGCCGCGCTGCTAGTGATGCACCTGACAGGCGTGACGCGGCTGCGCGACGGCCTGGACAGCGACTTCGACCCCGTCGCCGCGACGCTGGCGCACCTGTCGATGCTCCAGGACCTGCTGGGCGTGCCGAGCGCGATCAACGTGCTGTGGACGCTGTCGTACGAGATGGCGTTCTACCTGATCGTGGTGGCCCTGTTCGCGGTGCGGCTGCACCGCCGGTCGGCCTCCATCGCACTGGCGCTGGCGGGCGCCGGGCTGGCCCTGGCGGTCGTGCTGCCCACCACCGCGCTCAGCCGGAGCGCGGGCGTCGGCCCGGTCGCGATCGGCGCGACCGTGCTCATGACCGCCGCGATCGTCCTGGCCTGCCTGCCGCGCACCCGCACGGCGGGCGCGCTGCTGGGCGGCGCGCTGGCGGCCGCCCTGGTGCTGCTGAACGGCCGGGTGGACCCCTGGCAGGGCCTGGTCCTGCTGGCGTTCATGTTCACCGGCACCGCCGTGTACCGCGCCGAGCGCGGCCAGATCAGGGTGCGCACGGCCGTCCTGACGGCGGCGGGCGTGCTGGCGGCGGCGCTGGCGGGCGGGGTCTGGCGGCTGCACGCCTGGGGCCCGGACATGACCGAGTGGGGCGTCAAGCGCGCCTGGCTCACCGCCGTGGTGGTGGCCGCCGCGCTGTTCGGGCTGGGCCTGGCGCTGCGGCACCGGCGGATGCCGCGCGCGCTGGTCCGGCTCGGCGTCATCAGCTACTCGGTGTACCTGCTGCACCCGGTGCTGCTGATGGGGCTGGACGCGACCGTGGGCCGCCCCGGCGGCGACGACCCGGTGTACCTGCTGCTGTTCGTGGCGGTGCTGGTCGCGCTGAGCGAGCTGGCCTACCGCTGCGTGGAGCGCCCCATGCAGGACGCCGGACGGCGCGTGGGACGCCGTCTGGACCCCGCGCCGTCCGCCCCGGCCTCCGCGGCCCCGGCGGCCGCTCCGGCCGCCTCCTGAGCGCACAGGGCCGCGGGAGGCCGCAGGACGCGGCACGGCCCGGCACCCCTGAGGGGCGCCGGGCCGTGCCGTAGGCGCGTGGGCCGGCCGACCGGGTCGGCCGGTTTGATCAGCTGCGCCCCGCGGCCTCCATGGCGCGCTTGACGGCGGCGCGCTTCTCGCGCAGCTTGGCCAGCGCCTCCTCCAGGATGGCCTCGCCGTCCTCGTCGCTGCGCCGCTCCTTCACGTACGCGAGGTGCGTCTTGTAGGGCTCGGTCTTCGGCGGCGCCGGGGGGTTGTCCTTGTCCTGCCCGGCCGGGAACCCGCACCGCGGGCAGTCCCAGGTGTCAGGGACCGCGACGTCGGTCGCGAAGCTGGGGCGGGTCTCGTGCCGGTTGGCACAGTAGAAGGTGACCCAGACGCGGGGGGCCGCGTCGCCGCGCTCTGCCTCCCCCATCGGGCCGGCCCCGACACGGCTGCCCCGAATCGCGTTGCCACTACCCACGGACTACTCCTCGCTCAGTGTGCCGCGCCGGGCCCGCGCCCCGGGTCGGGGGCGGGCCGGCGACGCGGCGATCGTACGTGTTGACGGCCTGCTCGGCCGGTGTCCTGGCCCGCCTCTAGTTCTTGAACAGCAGCCCGAGCACGATGATCGAGGCGAACCAGATCACGCCGGTGCCCACGGTCAGGCGGTCGAGGTTGCGCTCCACCACCGACGAACCGCCCAGGGAGGACGAGATGCCGCCGCCGAACATGTCGGACAGGCCGCCGCCCTTGCCCTTGTGCATCAGGACGAGGACCACCATCAGCAGGCTCGTGACGATGAGCACGATGGACGTTGCGATGATCACAGTTCAGCGCCTTTTCTGGCCACCCCCGCTGACGCGGGGCTTCTCATATGCAAGGACGGAGGATCGAGCCGGACGGTTTACCCGTCAGCTACGAAGGGTACGACGAACTCTCCGCTGGTTCGGCAAGAACCCCCGGGACACGCCCGAATTGATCAGAACTGATCAGTTCTGCTCAGGCCGGCAGGTCGCGGTAACGGCAGATCTTGACGAACTCCCCGGCGTCCAGACTGGCACCTCCGACCAACGCGCCGTCCACGTCGGCCTGCGCCATGATGCTGGCGACGTTGGAGCCCTTGACCGAGCCGCCGTACAGCACGCGCACCTGGTCGGCGGTCTCGGCGTCGTGGAGCTCGGCGATCCGGGCCCGGATCGCCGCGCAGACCTCCTGCGCGTCCTGCGGGGTGGCGACCTTGCCGGTGCCGATCGCCCAGACCGGCTCGTAGGCGATCACCAGGGTGCGGACCTGGTCGGCGGGGATCTTCTCCAGCGCGCCGGTGACCTGGCTCAGGCAGTGCCCCACATGCTCGCCGGCCTCGCGGACCTCCAGGCCCTCGCCCACGCACACGATCGGGGTGATCTCGTTCTTGAGGGCCGCCTTGGTCTTGGCGTTGACCAGCGCGTCGTCCTCGCCGTGGTACTGGCGGCGCTCGGAGTGGCCGACCGTCACGTAGGAGCAGCCGAGCTTGGCCAGCATCGCGCCGGAGATCTCGCCGGTGTAGGCGCCCGAGTCGTGCGCGGACACGTCCTGCGCGCCGTAGGCGATCGACAGCTTGTCGGCGTCCACCAGCGTCTGCACCGAGCGGATGTCGGTGAACGGCGGCAGCACCGCGATGTCCACCGCGTCGAAGTCGGCCTCCTTCAGGCCGAACGCCAGCTTCTGGACGAGCGCGATCGCCTCGAAGTGGTTGTTGTTCATCTTCCAGTTGCCGGCCATCAGCGGCTTGCGGGAAGGCGTCTTGGCTGCCATGGGGGTCAGTCCTCCAGTGCCTGCAGACCGGGCAGCGTCTTGCCTTCGAGGTACTCGAGGCTGGCGCCGCCGCCGGTGGAGATGTGGGAGAAGGCGTTCTCGTCGAAGCCGAGCCGCCGGACCGCCGCGGCCGAGTCGCCGCCGCCGACCACGGTGAACGCGCCGGAGTCGATGAGGCCCTGGGCGACCGCGCGGGTGCCGTGGGAGTAGGGCTCCATCTCGAACACGCCCATCGGGCCGTTCCAGAAGACGGTCCGCGCGTCGGCGAGGCGGGCGGCGAACAGCTTGCCCGACTCGGGGCCGATGTCCAGGCCGAGCCGGTCGGCGGGGATCGCGTCGGCGGCGACCACGTCGTGGTCGGCGTCGGCGGCGAACGCGGTGGCCGCGACGATGTCCACCGGCAGCACGAACTCCACGCCGCTCTCCTCGGCGCGGCGCAGGTACTCGCGGACGGTGTCGAGCTGGTCCTCCTCCAGCAGGCTCTCGCCGACCTCGTGGCCCTGGGCCTTGAGGAAGGTGAAGACCATGCCGCCGCCGATGAGGATGCGGTCGGCCTTGCCGAGGAGGTTGTCGATCACGCCGAGCTTGTCGGAGACCTTGGAGCCGCCCAGCACGACGGCGTAGGGGCGCTCGACCTGCTCGGTGAGCTTCTTCAGGACCTCGACCTCGGCGGCGATGAGGCCGCCGGCGGCGTGCGGGAGGCGCCGGGGGACGTCGTAGACGCTGGCGTGCCTGCGGTGCACGGCGCCGAAGCCGTCGCCCACGTACAGCTCGGCGAGGGCGGCGAGCCGGTCGGCGAACGCGCCGCGCTCGGCGTCGTCCTTGCTGGTCTCCCCGGCCTCGAACCGCAGGTTCTCCAGCAGCGCGACCTGGCCGTCGGCCAGGCCCTCGGCGGCGGCGCGGGCGGAGTCGCCGACCACGTCGGAGGCGAAGGCGACGTCCGAGCCCAGCAGCTCGCCGAGGCGGGTCGCGACGGGGGCCAGCGAGAACTCGGGCTTCACCTCGCCCTTGGGGCGGCCGAGGTGGGCACAGACGATCACGCGCGCGCCCTTGTCGCGCAGCTTCGCGATCGTCGGCACGCTGGCCCGGATGCGGCCGTCGTCGGTGATCTGCCCGCCGTCCAGGGGGACGTTCAGGTCGGTGCGGACCAGCACCCGCCTGCCGGCGACGTCGAGGTCGTCAATGGTGCGCATCGAAACGCGGTGTCCTTCCGGATGCACGACCGCCGTGCCCGCCCGGCCGTCGCGGGGACGGCGGGGCGGGCACGGCGGAGGGGCGGATCAGAGCTGGGAGCCGACGAGCTTGACGAGGTCGGCGAGGCGGTTGGAGTAGCCCCACTCGTTGTCGTACCAGCCGACGACCTTGACCTGGTTGCCGATGACCTTGGTGAGGCCGGCGTCGAAGATGCACGAGTGCGGGTCGGTGACGATGTCGGAGGACACGATCGGGTCCTCGGTGTAGTACAGCACCCCGGCCAGCGGGCCGGACTCGGCGGCGGCCTTCATCGCGGCGTTGACCTCCTCGACGGTGGTCTCGCGGCCGACCTCGACGGTCAGGTCGGTGGCCGAGCCGGTCGGGATCGGCACGCGCAGCGCGTAGCCGTCCAGCTTGCCCTTCAGCTCCGGCATGACCAGCGCGATCGCCTTGGCGGCGCCGGTGGAGGTCGGCACGATGTTGAGGGCGGCGGCGCGGGCGCGGCGCAGGTCCTTGTGCGGCGCGTCCTGGAGGTTCTGGTCCTGGGTGTAGGCGTGGATGGTGGTCATCAGGCCCTTCTCGATGCCGAAGGTGTCCTGGAGGACCTTGGTCATCGGGGCCAGGCAGTTGGTGGTGCAGGAGGCGTTGGAGATCACCGTGTGGGCGGCGGCGTCGTACTCGCCGTCGTTGACGCCCATGACGATGGTGACGTCCTCGTTCTTGGCCGGGGCCGAGATGATGACCTTCTTGGCGCCGTTGTCGGCGTGCACGCGCGCCTTGTCGGCGTCGGTGAAGAAGCCGGTGGACTCCACGACCACGTCCACGCCCAGCTCGCCCCACTTGAGGTCGGCCGGGTCGCGCTCGGCGAACGCCTTGATCGCCTTGCCGCCGACGATGATCTCGTCCGCGGTGGCCTTCACCTCTTCGGGGAAGCGGCCGAGGATGCTGTCGTACTTGAGCAGGTGGGCGAGGGTGGCGTTGTCGGTCAGGTCGTTGACCGCCACGATCTCGATGTCGGCTCCGCTCGCCTTGACCGCGCGGAAGAAGTTGCGGCCGATCCGGCCGAACCCGTTGATGCCTACTCGGATGGTCACGGAACGGCTCTCCTCGTACGTCGTCTCGCCCGGTGCGAACCGGGCCCGCTACTACCGTGGAACTGGGGTCTCCCCCGCCTCCGACCCTATCTAATCCCCGGCTCGTGACCTGCCACCGGGCGCGTGGAACGGGCGGGTGAGTCGCCCTCCCCCGGGCGGGGGACCCCTCCCCTCCGGGCGGGGGTCTAGACCTGTCTGTCTAGACCAATGCCCCGCTCGCCCTGCACGGCCGGGCGGCGGGCCCGCACGGACCGGCGTTGTGCCCCTTTCATCACCGACATCACGTTTAACGCGGGAGCCGGGAACCCTCCGGCGAAGTTCACAAAACCTCGTGCCGGGCCGGGCCCTCCGCCGCGGAACGGGGACGGCCGCCCTGGACCTGCGCGGTCCGGGCGGCCGTCTCGTGCCGCGCCCCGCGAGCGGGGCTGCGCCGGTCAGGGCGCCAGCATGTCGGCGGTCAGGTTGGCCTCGGTGCCGGGGATGCCCTGGTCCTGGGCGCGCTTGTCGGCCATGGCCAGCAGACGCCTTATACGGCCGGCGATCGCGTCCTTGGTCAGCGGCGGCTCGGCGAGCTGGCCGAGCTCCTCCAGCGACGCCTGCTTGTGCTCCAGGCGCAGCCGCCCCGCGTTGACCAGGTGGTCGGGGGCCTCGTCGCCGAGAATCTCCAGCGCGCGCGCCACCCGCGCCCCGGCCGCGACCGCCGCGCGGGCCGAGCGGCGCAGGTTGGCGTCGTCGAAGTTGGCCAGCCGGTTGGCGGTGGCGCGCACCTCGCGGCGCATCCGCCGCTCCTCCCAGGCCAGCACGCTGTCGTGCGCGCCGAGGCGGGTCAGCAGCGCGCTGATCGCGTCGCCGTCGCGCACCACGACCCGGTCCACCCCGCGCACCTCGCGCGCCTTGGCGTGGATCTTGAGCCGGCGGGCCGCGCCGACCAGCGCCAGCGCCGCCTCCGGCCCCGGGCAGGTGACCTCCAGCGACATCGACCGGCCCGGCTCGGTGAGCGAGCCGTGCGCCAGGAACGCGCCCCGCCAGGCCGACTCGGCGTCGCAGGCCGCCCCCGCGACCACGTGCCGCGGCAGGCCGCGCACCGGCCGGCCGTTGTTGTCGATCAACCCGGTCTGCCGGGCCAGCGACTCCCCGTCGCGGAAGACCCGCACCACGTAGCGGTTGCCCTTGCGCAGCCCGCTGGGCGCCAGCACCACCACGTCGGAGGTGTGCCCGAACACCTCGGCGATGTCCTTGCGCAACCGCCGCGCGGCGGCCCCGGTGTCGATCTCCGCCTCGATCACGATGCGCCCGCTGACCAGGTGCAACCCCCCGGCGAACCGCAGCAGCGTGGAGACCTCGGCCTTGCGGCAGCACGGCTTCAGCACCGTGAGCCGGCTCAGCTCGTCCTTCACCACACCGGTCATCGCCATATACGAACCCTCCCCCTATCGAACTTCCAGCAGTGTGGCCGATCGCGGCCCCGGCCGACGTCAGTCGGCGAATATCTGTACGAAGGCTTGGGCCAGCAGGGCGGGATCATGACGCGGGGAGCCGTCGGGGGCGGCGACCTCGGCCAGCACCAGCCGGCCGCCGAGGGCCTTGACGGCCCGGTCCAGCGCGTCGGGGTCGTCCACCACGCCCCGGTCGGCGAGGACCACGTCCACGCTCAGGTCGGGCGCGTGCGCCTGGAGCACCTCCAGATGGGTCTGCGGCGAGAAGTCGTCGGTCTCGCCCGGTTGCGGCACGAGGTTGAGCGCCACCACGCGGCGCGCCCTGGTCGCGGTCAGCGCGCGGGCCAGCTCGGGCACCTTCAGGTGCGGCAGCACGCTGGTGAACCACGAGCCGGGCCCGAACACCACCCAGTCGGCGTCGTCCACGGCGGCCAGCGCCTCGGGGCAGGCCGGCGGGTCGGTGGGCACCAGCGAGACGCCCAGCACGGTGCCGGGCGTGCGGGCGCACTCGACCTGGCCCTTGACCTGGACGACCTCGTCGGGCCGGGCGGGGTCGGCGCCGCGCACCTGCGCGACGATGTCCATCGGGACCGACGCCATCGGCAGCACGCGGCCGTGCGCGCCCAGCAGGCGGCCGACCCAGTCGAGCCCGGCCACCGTGGACCCCGACTCGCCGCCCAGCAGCTCCCACAGCGCGACGATCAGCAGGTTGCCGACGGCGTGGTCGTGCAGGTCGCCCTGGCTGCGGAAGCGGTGCTGCACCACGTCGCGCCAGGTCTGGCCCCACTCGTCGTCACCGCACAGCGCGGCCAGCGCCATGCGCAGGTCGCCGGGCGGCAGCACGCCGAGCTCGCGGCGCAGGCGCCCGCTGGAGCCGCCGTCGTCGGCGACGGTGACGATCGCGGTCAGGCGGTCGGTGACCCGGCGCAGCGCCGACAGGGAGGCGTAGAGGCCGTGGCCCCCGCCGAGCGCGACGACCTTGGGGCCGGGGGGCTTCACCGTGCGGTCGCATCCTTCGTCCGGGACCCGGGGCGGGGAGTCACCCACGGGTCGTCACTCGCGGCCGAGGTCACGGTGGGCGACCTGGACCTCGATGCCCTCGTCCCGCAGCCGGGCGGCGATCTGCTCCGCCATGGCCACACTACGGTGTTTGCCGCCGGTGCACCCCACGGCGAGGGTCACGTAGTGCTTGCCCTCGCGCTCGTAGCCGTCCGACAGCAGCCGCAGGACCTCGGTGTAGGCGTCCAGGAACTCCTTGGCGCCGCGCTGGCCCAGCACGTAGTCGCGCACGTCGGCGTCGCGGCCGGTCTTGGGCCGCAGCTCGGGCACCCAGTGCGGGTTGGGCAGGAAGCGGCAGTCGACGACCAGGTCGGCGTCCACCGGCAGGCCGTACTTGTAGCCGAACGAGACCACGGTGGCGCGCAGGCTGGACTCGCCGGTGTCGGTGCCGAAGAACCCGACGATCTTGGCGCGCAGCTCGTGCACGTTCAGCCCGCTGGTGTCGATCACGAGGTCGGCCTCGGCGCGCACCTCGCGCACCAGGTCGCGCTCGCGGGCGATGCCGTCCACCAGGCGGCCGTCGCCCTGGAGCGGGTGCGGGCGGCGCACGCTCTCGAAGCGGCGCACCAGGTCGGCGTCGCCGGCCTCCAGGAACACCACGCGCGGGTGCACCCCGCGCGCCTCCAGCTCGGCGATGGAGGTGTGCAGGTCGGCGGTGAAGGCGCGGCTGCGCACGTCCACCACGACCGCGATGCGCGGGACGGCGTCCTTCACCCGGCCGCCGAGGTCGGCCATGGTGGCCAGCAGGCCGGGCGGCAGGTTGTCCACCACGAACCAGTCCAGGTCCTCCAGGGCCTTGGCCGCGGTGCTGCGCCCGGCGCCGGACATGCCGGTGACGATCACTATGTCCGGGATGTGGGTCTCGGTGGTCATGGCTGTTCTCCCCCGTCGTCGCTGTCCGCGGGCCCGTCGCCGCCGGTCGTGCCGGGCGCCGCACCGGGCGCCGCGCCGCCGTGCAGGGCGGCGGCGATCTGCTCGGCGCTGCGCAGGCCGAGGCCCGGCACCTCGGCGATCTGCTCGGGCGTCGCCTCCTTCAAGCGCTTGAGCGAGCCGAAATGTTTCAGCAGCGCGGCCCGGCGCGCCGGGCCGAGGCCCGGGACGCCGTCCAGCTCACTTTCGATCATGGCCTTGGAGCGGCGCTGCCGGTGGTAGGAGATCGCGAACCGGTGCGCCTCGTCGCGGACCCGCTGGACCAGGTACATGCCCTCGCTGTTGCGCGGCAGGATCACCGGGTCGTCGTCGCCGGGCAGCCACAGCTCCTCCAGCCGCTTGGCGATGCCGCAGACCGCGATGTCGTCGATGCCGAGCTCGTCCAGGGCGCGCTGGGCGGCGGCGACCTGCGGCGGGCCGCCGTCCACGATCACCAGGTTGGGCGGGTAGGCGAACCGGCGGGGCCGCCCGGTCTCGGGGTCGATCGGCTGGTGGCCGGCCGGCTCCTCCTCGGCGTCGCCGAGCGCCAGCTCGCCGGCCTTCTCGCTCTCGGCCAGGTACCGCCGGAACCGGCGCGTGATCACCTCGTGGATCGAGCGGACGTCGTCCTGCCCCTCCACGGCCTTGATCGAGAAGCGCCGGTACTCGCTCTTGCGGACCAGGCCGTCCTCGAACACGACCATGGAGGCCACGACGTTGGTGCCCTGGAGGTTGGACACGTCGTAGCACTCGATGCGCAGCGGGGCCTCCTCCAGCTCCAGGGCCTCCTGCAGCTCGCGCAGCGCGAGGCTGCGGGTGGTGAGGTCACTGGCGCGGCGGGTCTTGTGCTGCTTGAGGGACTCGTGGGCGTTGCGGGCGACGGTCTCCAGCAGCGACCGCTTGTCGCCGCGCTGGGGCACGCGCAGCCGCACCGGGCCGCCGCGCCGCTCGGCCAGCAGCTCGGTCATGGCCTCGGCGTCCGGCGGCAGCTCGGGCACCAGGACCTCGCGCGGCACCGCGTCGGACTCGCCGTAGATCTGCAGCAGGAAGGTCTCGACCAGGTCGGGGGTGGTGACGGCCTCGACCTTGTCGACCACCCAGCCGCGCTGGCCGCGGATGCGGCCGCCGCGCACGTAGAAGACCTGGACGGCCGCCTCCAGCTCGTCCTGGGCGAAGGCGACCACGTCGCAGTCGATGGTGTCGGAGAAGACGACGGCCTGCTTCTCCAGGGCGGCCTCCAGGGCGCGGACGTCGTCGCGCAGCCGCGCGGCCCGCTCGTACTCCTGGGAGGCGGCGGCCTCGCGCATGTCGCGTTCGAGGCGCTTGATGAAGCGGCCGGTGTCGCCCGCCATGAAGGCGCAGAAGTCCTCGGCGAGCAGCCGGTGCTCGGCCGGGGTCACCTTGCCCACGCAGGGGGCGGAGCACTTGTCGATGTAGCCGAGCAGGCAGGGCCGGTCGAGCTGGTGCTGGCGCTTGAAGACCCCGGCGCTGCAGGTGCGGACCGGGAAGACCCGCAGCAGCTGGTCGACGGTCTCGCGGATCGCCCAGGCGTGGGAGTAGGGGCCGAAGTAGCGCACGCCCTTGCGCTTGGCGCCGCGCATGACCAGCACCCTGGGGAACTCCTCGTTCAGGGTGACGGCGAGGTAGGGGTAGGACTTGTCGTCGCGGTACTTGACGTTGAAGCGCGGGTCGAACTCCTTGATCCAGGAGTACTCCAGCTGGAGCGCCTCGACCTCGGTGCCCACGACCGTCCAGTCGACGCGGGCCGCGGTGCTCACCATGGTCTGGGTGCGCGGGTGCAGCCCGGCGAAGTCGGCGAAGTAGGAGTTGAGGCGCGAGCGCAGGTTCTTGGCCTTGCCCACGTAGATGACCCGGCCGTGCTCGTCTCGGAAGCGGTACACCCCTGGCGATTCTGGGATGGACCCCGGTGCGGGTCGGTAGGTCGCCGGATCTGCCACGTCAGCAAGGGTAGTGGGCCGGACCGACAGAACGCGCGCACCGGTGCCCCCGGAGGGCGGTGCGGCCGGGCGGGGGCGCCGGGGCGGGAGTGACGTGGATCTCGTTCGAGGGGCGGCCCGCTGGAAAGGGGTGAATAGCTAGATCTTGGACAAAATGCCCCATTCCCAAACCGAGGAGGTCATGGCCGCGTGTCCGCACTCTGGGCCTGGATCGTCTTCGCGATCGTCGTCGCCGCATCCGTGATCGTGGTGGAGGCCGCCCGCCGGCTGCTGGCGGGCCGGCTGTCGCGGCGCTGGCCGCCGGTCGGCACCGCCGCCCGCGCCGTCACCGCGCCCGCCTTCACCTTCGCCGCCGTGGTGAGCGTCAGCAGCGCGCTCCCCTACCGCTTCCTGCCCGACCGGCTGGACGGCCCGGTGCAGCACCTGCTGCGCATCGCGGTGATCGGCGCGACCACGTGGCTGGTGCTGCGGATCTCGTTCGCGCTGACCGACCCGGCGCTGAACCGGCTGACCCGCGTGGAGGGCGACCGCAACCGCCGGGCCCGGCGGGCGCGCACCCAGATGCTGCTGGTGCGCCGGATCACCGCCGCGGTGATCGTGGTCCTGGCGGTGGGCGCGGCGCTGTTCACCTTCCCGCAGGTGCGGGCGCTGGGCGCGGGGCTGCTGGCCTCGGCGGGCGTGGCCGGCCTGGTGGTCGGCGTCGCGGCCCGGCCCGCGCTGGGCAACCTGTTCGCCGGGCTGCAGCTGGCCTTCAGCGACGCGCTGCGGCTGGACGACGTGGTCGTGGTGGAGGGCCAGTGGGGCCGGGTCGAGGAGCTGACCCTGTCGTACGTGGTGGTGCACCTGTGGGACGACCGGCGGCTGATCCTGCCGGTGTCCTACTTCACCGAGCGGCCGTTCGAGAACTGGACGCGGCACTCCAGCCGGGTGATCGGCGCGGTGCTGTTCCACGTGGACTGGGCGGTGCCGGTGGAGGAGCTGCGCGAGGAGCTGCACTCGGCGCTGCGGGACAACCCGCTGTGGGACCGGCGCGACTGGGTGCTCCAGGTCACCGACGTGCTGCCCAACGGCCTGGTCCAGCTCCGCGCGCTGATGAGCGCGGCCGACTCGGCGAGCGCCTGGGACCTGCGCTGCGACGTGCGCGAGCACATGGTGCGCTACCTGCGCGAGCGCCATCCGCACGCGCTGCCCCGGTTCCGGGCCGAGATCCCCGAGAGCGGCGGCCTGGAGGCCGCCGACGGCTCCGCTCCCGGCGGCGGGGACGGGGGCGGGACCGACGCCGACACCGTCGTCGGGGCCGGCGCGGGCGCCCGCGCCGCCTCCGACCGGCCCGAATGGGCCCGCGCGCAGGAGCCGGTGTCCAGCGGGTCGGGCACGCTGGGACGGGACCGGTAGCGCCGCGGGACCGGTGGCGCCGTGGAGCCGGTGGCGCCGTGGAACCGGTGGCGCCGTGGAACCGGTGGCGCCGTGGAACCGGTGGCGCCGTGGAACCGGTGGCGCCGTGGAACCGGTGGCGCCGTCCAGGCGGCCCGCCCCGCCGCCCGGACGGCGCACCCCGGGCCCCCGGGTCCGCGGTCAGCCGAGCATGATCTGGTCGCCCTGGACGGTGGCGGTGCGCGCCTCCAGGGGCGTCTCGGCGGGCCCGTTCGCCACCGAGCCGTCAGTGATCTTGAACTTGCTGCCGTGGCAGGGGCAGTTGATCGTGCCGCCCGACACGTCGCCGACCGGGCAGCGCCGGTGCGTGCACAGCGCCGAGAACGCCTTGAACTCGCCCTGGGCGGGCTGGGTCACCACGACCTTCTCGTCCTTGAAGACCTTGCCGCCGCCGACGGGGATGTCCCCGGTCTTCGCGATGGCCTTGCCGCCCGCGGCCTGGTCGCCGCCGCCCGCGGGCGACTGGCCGCCCCCGGCGTTCCCGCCGCCGCCGTCGCCGCCGCTGCCGCCGCCCTTGTCGTCGGACCCGCCGCAGGCCGCCGCCAGCCCGGCGACCCCGGCGAGCCCGGCGCCGATGAGGAGCCCGCGCCGGGTCCCGCCGTCCGGCGACCGGCCGTCCGGTCCCGCGGCCGGTCCCGTCGCAGGCTCCGCCACCGCGTCCTCCACCGACTCCCGCGCCATGTGATCGCCCTCCGCGTCCGTCACGTCCGTGTCCTGTCACCGGGGAGTACGGACGGCGGCGCGGATTGGTTCAAAGTTGAATTTTCCTCAGACCACGACGATGCCGTCGCCCTTGACCTGCACCTGGTACTCCAGCAGGCCGCGGTTGGCCGGGGACTGCGCCACCGACCCGTCAGTGATCTTGAACTTGCTGCCGTGGCAGGGGCAGTCGATGGTGCCGTTCGCCACCCGGTTGCACAGGCAGCCCGAGTGGGTGCAGGTGGCGCTGAACGCCTTGAAGGTGCCCTGGACGGGCTGGGTGACCACGAGCTTGGTGTCGGCGTAGACCTTGCCCCCGCCGACCGGGATGTCGGCGACCTTGGCGATCTCCTTGCCCCGCATGTTCTCGGCGGGCTCGGCCCGCCGCGCCGAGGGCGCGCACCCGGCCAGCGCGGCGGCCCCCACGGCCCCCGCCCCGCACAACACCGTGCGGCGGCCGAGGCCGTCCCGCCCGGTCCCCCCGGAAGTCACATCGTCGTTCATGGCCACCATCATCCCGAACGGCCCCGGTGGCCGCGCACCGCCCCCGACGCACCTCTGGCCGCTCCCCGCCCGGAACATTACGATCGGCCGATGGCCTATCCGGAGTTCCTGTCCACACGCCGCAAGGGCGTGGTCACCATGCTGTGGACCGGTCCCCTGGCGCTGGCCTCGGCGGCGGTCCTGGTGCTCTGCGCCGCCGGGCTGATCAACGTGGCGGCCTACCACGCCGGGACCGCGAAGCAGGTGACCGTCCGGGTCGAGCGGGGCTACTGCGCGCACTGCGGCGCCAAGGGCGGCGAGGTCTTCGGCCGGGGCGTCTACCGGGACGGCGGGCGGGCGCGGACGCTCGAGATGCGCGACGTCCGGGCCGGGCAGACCGTGACGGGGCGGCTCGCGCCGATGCCGTGGGCGTTCGGCGCCGACTTCTACGCCGAGGGCCGGAGCACCGCGCGCGACGTGTACCAGAACCTCATCCCGCTGGTGATCTTCCTGCTGTTCGGCGGCGCGATGCTGGGGATGTTCCTGACCGCCTCGCGCGCGGCGCGGGGCCTGTCGATGGTGCGGGCGCACCCCAACTCGACCTTCCACGTGGACGACGTCTGAGCGCGCCCCGACGCGAGCCCGTCAGGCGCTCCCCCTCGCCTCGGACGGCGCCGGCGCATCGACCTTCACGACCTGCAGCACCTGCTGGTGGAGGCGGTCCACGGCGGTGTCGACGCTGCGGACGAAGCCGGTCTCCTCGGTGCCGCGCTTGGTGCCCATGCCGGTCGGCAGGGTCAGCCGGAACGAGGCGATCTGCTCGCCGCCCTCGGGGACCAGCAGGCCCGGTTCGGCGGCCAGGTTCTTCAGGAGGTCGCAGGGTCCGGACTCGCGGCCGGGGGTGAGCGCCTCGATCCGCAGTTCGGGCGGCGCCCCGCCGAGCTGCCGGAGCAGCCACTGGACCCGGGTCAGGGGGCGGGCGCGCTCGGCGGCGGGGATCTCGACGGTCGTCTCGATCTGGCCGGTGCGCAGATCGGCCTCGATCAGGACGGGGCCGCCCGCGTCGGGGACGCGGATCTCGGCGCTCATCCGCCCCGGCTCCACCAGCGAGGCGACGGTCCGGAGGCGGCGGACCGACGCGTCCCCGTCGCGGCGCCTGCGCACGACGGGGGCGACGGCGAGGCCGGTCTGCCCGCTGAGGCGCAGGCACAGCTGCCGGACGAGCTTCTCCCAGCTCTCGGCGACCTGCATCGCCCGCCGGTCCCCCAGCCGGAGGGTGCCCGCCGTGACGGCGTTGCGCACCGGCACCCAGGCCGGGCCCATGTCCTGGAAGCCCTGGCAGCCCGCGTTGGCCTGGCGCAGGTAGTGCAGGAGCTCGTTCAGCAGCCACGCGTGCACGGGGTTGGCGACGCCGTGGTGGTGGCAGAGCATGTCGGCCTCGTGCGCGACCTCGGCCCACGACAGGTGGCGCAGGGCGACCTTGCGCAGCCGCTTGCGGTCCACCGCCAGCGGATGCTCGTTGTCCAGCGCCAGGTCGTTGGACAGGGTGATCACGGTCTCGTAGCCGTTGGCGGCCGCGACCTCCAGGTAGGCCTCCACCTGCTCGGCCCTGAGCGGGTTGCCGCCGGTCTTGGTCTCGACCAGGGCGGTCCAGATCCGGCCCGCGCGGGCGACGCGGACGACGCCGTCGGGGCGGACCTTGCCGTCACCGCGCTTGAAGGACGCCTCGGCGAAGGTCTGGACGGTCCCGGCGGGGGCGTTGAACCGGGCGGTGAGCCGCCTGCCGAACTCCGGCACCTGGGCCATCACCGCCAGCAGCGTGGAGGTGGCCCGGGCCTCGCGCTCCTGGTCGTTGCGGAGGCCGGTGACGGGGAACAGCCGGGCGTGCCGCCACGAGGGGTCCTCGGCGAGGTCGACCTTGGCCGTCCTGGGCAGGGTGGTCCGCTTCTTCGCCGTCCGCACGCGCTCGCCCTTCCGCTTGGCGCCCTCGGGCCGCGGGGAGGCGGGCGGCTCCTTCCCGGCCGGTGCGGCGGGGGCCGCGGCGCCTTCCGCGACGGCGGGGGCGGGCTCCTCCTCGCTGTCGTCGACGTCGATGCCGAAATCGGTGGCCAGCCCCGCCAGCCCCGACTCGTAGCCCTGGCCGACGGCCCGGAACTTCCAGGCGTCGTCCCTGCGGTACAGCTCCCCGAAGACGAAGGCCGTCTCCGGTCCGGCGTCCCCGATGTCGAAGACCAGCAGGTCCTCGCCCGCGCTGTCGGCCACCGCGAGGCGCAGGTCGTCGAGGTCGCCGAAGGTGGCGCCCCCGTGCCGGCTGGCGGCCACCACCACGCGCCGCACGCGCGGGGCGAGCGCGCCGAGGTCGACGAGGATGCGGTCCTCGCTGCCGGTGGCGGTGGGCGCCTTGCCCAGCAGGCGCACGGACTCGTCGGGGGTGGCCGGCTGGTTGTAGAAGACGAAGTCGGCGTCGCCGCCCACTCCGCCGTCGGCGCCGAGCAGGAGCACCGACACGTCCGCCTCCCCCGCGCCGGAGGGGTCGGACCAGCTCAGGGTCACGGTGACCGGGCCCGGTGCCCCGGCCACGACGGTGTTGGACCCCTTGGCCATCCGCTGCATCGATCACACCTTCCGAGACGTGCCGGTGACGGGCGCGAGAGGGCGGTGATCACTCTGCGGCCCCGCCTTCTCGCGGAGCGCAAGCGTATGTCTCGTAAGCCCGTCCTGTGACGTGGGTCACTTGAATGTGCCGCTTCCGGCCAGCATGGCCGTTCTCGCTCGATCGCCCGGCTCCGCCGAGGGCCCCGCCCGCCTTCTTCACCGAAAGCCCCAACCGATCGGAGGCTCCGCCTCTTTCTCCTTACAGAGGACGCGAGGAGGAAGGAGCGCACATGGACGCAGGACCCGGACTGGTCGCGCTGTGGCTGCGGTGGCGCCGTCGCTGCGGCGGGTTCTGGGGCTACCTGACCGCACGGACGCACGCCCGGACCCTGGTCGCGCTGGAGGAGGAGCGCAACCGGGGTACGGCGATGGTGCTGCGCGCCCTGCCGTCAGGTGCTGAACTCTACGAAGGCGACCCCGGCGGCTACCGGCGCGTCGTCAGGATGCCGCAGGCCCGCGGGCCCCAGGCGCTGCCCCCTCCCGGAGACCTGAGCGGATGACCCCCCTTCCCCCCGACGACCACGCGTCCTTCGAGCGGTTCTTCCGCGAGCACCAGCGCTGGCTGCTGAGCTACCTGGTCGGGATGTGCGACGACGACGGCCTGGCCGAGGACGTCCTCATCGAGGCGTTCCTGGTGCTGTGGCGGCAGTGGCACCGCGCCGCGGTGCGCCGCGGGCAGCCGGCCGCCTACCTGCTGACCGTGGCCCGGCGCCTGATGTGGAAGGAGCTGCGCAGCCGCGAGCTCCTCCCGCGCCCCACTGACAAGCCGCCCGAAGAGGGGTTGCATGGAGTCGGGTCCGTGGAGGAGGCGGTGATCCGCGACGACCGCCTGCGCTGGGCGCTGGCCCGGCTCAGCCCGCGCGAGCGCGAGGCGGTGCTGCTGAGGTACTACCTGGGCTACAGCGGCGAGCTGACGGCCCGGATGATGGCGCCCGTCACCGCGGGCGCCGTGAAGCGGTACGCCTTCGACGGACGCCGCAAACTTCAGGAACTATTGGGCGAGGGAGACGGGGACGACATGGGAGGAGGCCAGCGATGAAGGACGACCAGGGCCGCGACGAGACGGACCTGCCCAGGCTGGCAGCCTTGGACGACGAGGCCGGCGGCGGCGAGGCGGCCGAGCGCCGCCTGTGGCGGCTGCGCCGCGCCGCGGACCGCGCCGCGGACTCCCCCGCCGAGGCCGCGCGGCTGGACGCGATCGCCGCCGAGGTCGAGGCCGACCGTCCCGACCTCCTCGCCGCCCCCGAGACCGCCGGAACCGCGGCGATGCGCCCGGCGCTGCTGTACGAGGACATCGTCAGCGAACTGCACCGGTTCACCGAGACCCCTTCGCCGCCCGTCCGGCACGGGAACCTCGCCGTCCTGCTCGACGGCCCCGACTATCGCCGGACCGCCGACTCGGTTCCCCGGCGCGCGCTGCCGGACGAGGGCACAAGGCGGCCGCCGACCCTCCCCCGCCGGACCACGGAGACGCCCGGCGCGGGGCCGACCGCCGGCGTCCCCGCAGAGCGGACGCGTCCCCTCACCTTCTGGGAGGCGCTCACCAGGGAGGAGCAGGACGCGTTCACCCTGGCCGCCGAGGAGGTCGAAATGCCCGCGGGGCGGGTGCTGTGGCACGAGGACGAGGTGGCCGACCACCTGCTGGTGATCATGGCGGGGTGGGCCAAGGTCTGCGTGGAGCGCGACGGGCGCGAGCAGGTCATCGCCGTGCGCGGGGCCGGCGACGTGCTCGGCGAGCGGGCGGCGCTGATGCTGCGGCGGCGCTCGGCCTCGGTGGTCGCCCTGGAGGCCCTGCGGTACCTGCGCATGCCGACACAGCGGTTCGCGGCGTTCCTCTCGACGCATCCGCGCGTGCTGGCCGTCCTGGAGAACCAGATCTACGACCGGCTCACCGCGGGCCCCGCGCCGCAGGAGCCCGCGCCGACGCGCGCCTCACCCGTCCGGGCGCCGGGGCGGCCCACGTGGGCCGGGCGGATGTGCACCATCCTGTTCACCGACATCGTGGGGTTCGGCGCATCGCACTGGAGCGACGACGACCGGCTGAACGTGCGACGGGCCATGTACGACCTGCTGCGCCGGGCGATGGAGGACTCCGGCGTCCCCTGGGACGCGCTGCACCGCGAGGACCGCGGCGACGGCGCGCTGCTGGTCCTCCCTCCCGACGCCCCGACCGGCACGGCCGTCGACCCCATGCTGGCGCGGCTGGCGGAAGGGCTGCGGCGGCACAACCGGGAGGCGGCCGGGTCCCAGCGGTTCCGGATTCGGGTGGCGCTGCACGTCGGACCGGTCGTGCTCGACGACCACGGCGTCTCCGGCTGGTCGATCATCCAGGCCGCCCGGCTGCTGGACGCGCCCGCCTTCAGGGAGGCGCTGGCCCGCACCCGGGCCGACCTCGGGTTCATCACCTCCGACTTCGTCTACGAAACGGTGGTCATGGCCCTGCGCCAGGGTCCCGACCCCTCGCGTTTCCAGCATGTCGCCCACAGGGTGAAGGAGTCGCGGGTGTCAGGGTGGATGCACCTGTCGGAAGGGGCCTGACGCGCGACGGCGCGCCCGTTCACCGTGGTGAGCGGGCGCGCCGTCGCGCGGGGCGGGTCAGCCCAGGAGCTTGGCGAGGAACTGGCCGGTGTGGCTGGCCTCCACCTTCGCCACCTCCTCGGGCGTGCCCTGGGCGACGACCGTGCCGCCGCGCGAGCCGCCCTCCGGACCCATGTCGATGATCCAGTCGGCGGTCTTGATGACGTCCAGGTTGTGCTCGATGACGATGACGCTGTTGCCCTTGTCGACCAGGCCGTTCAGCACGCCGAGCAGCTTGCGGATGTCCTCGAAGTGCAGGCCGGTGGTCGGCTCGTCCAGCACGTAGATGGTGCGGCCGGTCGAGCGGCGCTGCAGTTCGGCGGCGAGCTTGACGCGCTGGGCCTCGCCGCCCGACAGGGTCGGGGCGGGCTGGCCGAGCCGCACGTAGCCGAGGCCGACGTCGTTGAGGGTGGCGAGGTGCCGGTGGATCGCCTTGATCGGCTCGAAGAAGACCGTGGCCTCCTCGATCGGCATGTCCAGCACCTCGGCGATGGTCTTGCCCTTGTAGTGGACCTCCAGGGTCTCCCGGTTGTAGCGGGCGCCGTGGCAGACCTCGCACGGGACGTAGACGTCCGGCAGGAAGTTCATCTCGATCTTGATCGTGCCGTCGCCCGCGCAGTTCTCGCAGCGGCCGCCCTTGATGTTGAAGGAGAAGCGGCCCGGCTGGTAGCCGCGCACCTTGGCCTCGGTGGTCTGCGCGAACAGCTTGCGGATGTGGTCGAAGACGCCGGTGTAGGTCGCCGGGTTGGAGCGCGGGGTGCGGCCGATCGGCGACTGGTCGACGTGCACGACCTTGTCGAGCTGGTCGACGCCGTTGACGCGGCGGTGCTTGCCCGGGACGGTGCGCGCGCCGTTCAGCTGCTTGGCCAGCGAGTTGTACAGGATGTCGTTGACCAGGGTGGACTTGCCCGAGCCGGACACGCCGGTGACGGCGGTGAACACCCCGAGCGGGAACGCCACGTCCACGTTGCGCAGGTTGTTCTGCTGGGCGCCCTTGACCGTGATCTCGCGGCCCTTCTGGCGCGGGCGGCGGATCTCGGGGATCTTGATCTCGCGGCGGCCCGACAGGTAGGCGCCGGTGATGGACCGCTCGGACTTCAGCAGCTCGTCCACGGTGCCCGACACCACGATCTCGCCGCCGTGCTCGCCGGCGCGGGGGCCGATGTCGACCACCCAGTCGGCGGCGGCGATGGTGTCCTCGTCGTGCTCGACGACGATCAGGGTGTTGCCCATGTCGCGCAGCCGCAGCAGGGTCTCCAGCAGCCGGTGGTTGTCGCGCTGGTGCAGGCCGATGGACGGCTCGTCCAGCACGTACAGCACGCCGACCAGGCCGGACCCGATCTGGGTGGCCAGCCGGATGCGCTGCGCCTCGCCGCCGGCCAGGGTCGCCGAGGCGCGGTCCAGCGACAGGTAGTCGAGGCCGACGTCCAGCAGGAACCCGAGCCGGGCGTTGATCTCCTTCAGCACGCGCTCGGCGATGTGGCGGTCGCGGTCGTTCAGCTCCATCGACAGCAGGAACTTGGCCGCCTCGCCGATCGGCATGGCCGCGACCTCGGCGATCGACCGGCCGCCCATGGTGACCGCCAGCACGTACGGCTTGAGCCGGGCGCCCTCGCAGGTCGGGCAGGGGATCTCCCGCATGTAGCCCTCGAACTTCTCCCGGGTGGAGTCGCTCTCGGACTCGGCGTGCCGCCGCTGGATGTAGGGGATCACGCCCTCGTAGGCGGTGTAGTAGGAGCGGGTGCGGCCGTAGCGGTTCTTGTAGCGGACGTGGACCTGGGTCTCGTGCCCGTTGAGGATCGCGCGGCGCGCCTTGAGCGGCAGCTTCTCCCAGGGGGTGTTCAGGTCGAAGCCCATGGCGTCGCCCAGCGCCGACAGCAGCCGCAGGAAGTAGTCGCTGACGTGCCCGTTGGACCAGGGCTGCACCGCGCCGTCGGCGAGGCTCAGCTCCGGGTCGGGGACGACCAGCTCGGGGTCGACCTCCATGCGGGTGCCGAGGCCCGTGCAGTCGGGGCAGGCGCCGTAGGGGGAGTTGAACGAGAACGAGCGCGGCTCCAGCTCGTCGAACGACAGGTCGTCGTAGGGGCAGTACAGGTGCTCGGAGTACATGCGGGTGCGCTCGTCGTCGTCCTCGGGGAGATCGACGAAGTCGAGCACGATGGTGCCCCCGGCGAGGCCGAGCGCGGTCTCCACCGAGTCGGCGAGCCGCTGGCGGGCCGAGTCCTTGACCGAGAGGCGGTCGACGACCACCGAGATGTCGTGCTTCTCCTGCTTCTTGAGCTTGGGCGGGTCGTCCAGGCGCACGGCCCGGCCGTCCACGATCGCCCGCGAGTAGCCCTTGGACTGCAGCTCGCGGAACAGCTCCAGGTACTCGCCCTTGCGGCCGCGGATCACCGGCGCCAGCACCTGGAAGCGGGTGCCCTCGGCGAGCTCCAGCACGCGGTCCACGATCTGCTGCGGGGCCTGGCGGCTGATCGGCCGGCCGCAGATCGGGCAGTGCGGGTGGCCGATGCGGGCGTACAGCAGCCGCAGGTAGTCGTACACCTCGGTGATGGTGCCGACGGTGGAACGCGGGTTCTTGGAGGTGGACTTCTGGTCGATCGACACCGCCGGCGACAGGCCCTCGATGAAGTCCACGTCGGGCTTGTCCATCTGCCCGAGGAACTGGCGGGCGTAGGCCGACAACGATTCGACGTAGCGGCGCTGGCCCTCGGCGAAGATCGTGTCGAACGCCAGAGACGACTTGCCGGATCCGGAGAGCCCGGTGAACACGATCATGGAGTCCCGCGGCAGGTCCAGCGAGACGTCCTTCAGGTTGTGCTCGCGTGCTCCACGCACGATGAGTCGGTCATGCACGGCGTCTATCCGGTTCCTTTTCTGGGCGCGATGAGGGGAGACGGCAGATCGGTCTCCAGGCTAGCGAGGGGGTACGACAGACTCCCCGAACTCATAACAGCGGCGGAGGCCGCCGCATTTCGTCGCACGCCCCACCCGCCCCGGCAGGGGCTGTCACCCTCAACGAAACCGTACACGTGTTCGAAGATCTGCCGCCACCGGAACGCGCCGGTGCATCGCCGGGGCGTTGTCATGTGGCCCGAAGGTGAGCCGGCGGGCCGCCCGCGCGCGGGCACGGCCCGATCAACCGGTGCCGCTCCCGGGACGCGCGGCGCCTCCCGCCGCCGCCCGGCGGTCCGCCCACTCCCCGCGGGTCATGATCCACACCATGCCCCGGCCGGTCTCGGCGGGGGCCTCCGTCGCGCGCTCCTCGATCCGGTCCAGCCGGTAGCCGAGCCGTTCGGGGACGCGCGCGCTCGCGGCGTTGGCCTCGTCACAGCGGATCTCGGTCCGCGCGACGCCGGGCAGCCCGAACGCGGTCTCGGTGAGCGCGGCGGCCGCCGCCGTGGCCAGGCCGCTCCGGGTGCGGGCGGGGTGCACCCAGTAGCCGATCTCCAGCGATCCGGGCCCCTGCCGGTCCATCAGCCCCGCCGCCCCCAGGACCGCTCCCCCGTCGGGGTCGAACATGCCGTACCCGAACTCGCTGCCTTCGTCCCATGTACGGCGGCTGTGGGCGACGAACTCGGCGTCCTCGGCGGGCGTGGAGGGCCGGGCGGCCCACGGCATCCAGGGGTGGAGGTGCTCGAACGCCTCGGTCTTGGCCCGGTGCAGCGCGTCCAGGTCGTCCTCGGTGAAGCGGCGCAGCAGCAGGCCGGCAAGGACGATCTTCTCGGGCGGGCGGGCGCCGTGAATGGTCATGGTCCATTGTGCAGCGGCGCGGCCCCTCGCCCGAACCGGTTTCCGGACCCGCGGGCTCTGCCAGGATGAGGGGTTAGCGATCTTGTTCGTCACCCCGTCGGAGGAGCCCCCCATGTCCGAGCAGACCGGCCCCCAGGAGATCTTCGCGCGCTTCCGGCGCAACGTGCTGGGCGGCGGCCTGGCCCTCACCGAGGACATGCTCGCCGCCGACGTGGTGGTGGAGATGCCGTTCCTGCCGCCCGCGCTGCCGCGCCGCGTCGAGGGCCGGGAGGCGTTCCTCGCCTTCTCCAAGGCGGGCCGCGAGGGCCTGCCGGTGACCTTCACCGAGTTCCGCGACGTGGTGCTGCACCAGACCACCGACCCGGAGGTGCTGATCGCCGAGTACGTGCTGGCGGGCCGGCCGAACGGGTCGGACGAGGAGTACGCCGCGCCGTTCGTGGTCGTGATGCGGGTGCGCGAGGGCCGCGTGGTGCACTGGCGCGAGTACCAGGACATGGCGGCGATGGCCCAGGCCGCGGGCGGCCTCCCGGAGGTCTGACCGGGATCCGGCGGGTGCCCGCCCGGGGGAAGGGCCGGCGGGCGGCCGATCCCCCGGGCGCCCGTCACCCGTCACCCGTCGTCGAGGGCGAACCGCAGGTACCGGTCCGCCGAGCGGCGCACCGCCTCCTTGCCGTCCACGTGGACGATCTTCTTCCACCAGCCGCCGTAGACCCGGTCGAACGCGTACGGCTCCAGCAGCCGCAGCGCCCGCCGCACCGTGCGCGGCCGCTCCGGGATCAGGTTCGGGTAGCTGTACATGAAGCTCACCCAGTCCCGGTCGTTCACCACCTGCACGATGTCGCCCGAGAACAGCGCTCCCTGACCGTCCTCGGCGTCCCGCCAGTGCAGCACCTGGCCGCCCGCGAAGTGCACGCCCGCGTTGACCAGCGTCAGCCCCTCGATGATCTCCAGCGAGTCGCCGCTCCAGTACCGCACCGACTCGTCCGGCCGCGCGGTCCACCGCCGGTCGGCCTCGTGGAGGTACACCGGCGCGTCGAAGGCGTGCGCCCACTCGATCATCGAGCCGTAGAAGTGCGGGTGGCTGATCGCGATGGCGTCCACGCCGCCGAGCTCGCGCACCTCGCGCACGATGTCGTCGTCGATGTGGCTGACCATGTCCCACAGCACGTTCCCGGCGGGCGTGCGCACCAGCAGCGCGCGCTGGCCGATGGCCGTGGGCGGCTCGGCGCCCACGCCGTACACGCCCGTCCCCTCCTCGGCCACCCGGCCGCGGACCCCGGACTCCCGCAGCTCCTCGACCGAGGTCCAGCGCTGCCCGTCCCAGCCCACGTACTGGCGCTCGTCCTCGCAGATGGGGCAGTCGTCGCGCGGCTCGGCGTACTGCACCCCGCAGGTCGCACAGATCGGATGCTTCATCCCCCCGACGCTACCGCCAGCTTTTCGGCCACCTTCAGCCCGGCCGTGTAGGCGCCCTTCAGCGCCTCGGCGTCCGGTTGGAGCGTGGGCCGCTGCAGCTCGCCGTACTCGACGGCGGCCACCACGTTGCCGACGCGGAAGACCACCACCATCTGCGAGTTGTCGTGGTCTTCGGCGCCGAACGCCTGCTCCCCGAGGCCGGCCAGCGCCGTGAACCCGTTGTTCTCGGTGCGCGCGGTGACGTGCGCCTCCCGGTAGGCCCGTTCCGCCTGCCAGGCGCCCGGCCCCCGGAGGCGGTCCGGGAAGGCGGCCAGCGACACCAGCATGTCCCGTGGCGTTCCCGACCACGTGCACGTCGAGACGGACGCGCCGCTGATCCGCCACAGCGGGCCCTCCCTCTCCACCTGCCGCCCCTCGCCGCCGGGCACGAGCCGTTCGGCGACGGCGTCCGGCAGGGCGTCGCAGACCTGCGGGAGGTGTTTCACCGACCCGCTCACGCCGGTGGGCGCGCCCAGCACGGGGCGGGCGGGCGCGCCCAGTTTCCGGGCCATCTCCGAGGCCGCCCTGAACCCGGCGTCCCGCATCTGCACCGCCGTCCTGCCGGACGCCTTGTAGACGACCCGCCCGACGACGTTGCCCACCCGGAAGAGGAGGTACACGTGGCCCGGCTTCTGGTAGAGCGTCGCTTCGTCACCGAGGCCCGTGACCGTGGCGGCACCGGTGAGGCGGATCGGTTCCACCCAGTCGGGGTCGCGGAGGGTCGGCCTGTCGTACTCCGACATCGCTCCGCTGACCTTGTCGTTGCGGCTGAGATCGGTGGCCAGGACGGGGCCCTTGTGCCGGTCCACGTACCAGTCGCAGGAGCCGTGGCCGACCTCGGCGCCGGGGACGAGGGCGCGCACGGCGGCCACCGGCACCCCGCAGTCCGCGGGCAGCTTCTCGACGACGCGCCCGGTCGGCACCGGGTCGGGCCGGCCGACCGGCGCGACCAGCTCCACCGGCGCCCGCTCCTCCCCGTCGCCGCCCGCGGTGAGCACGACCGCCGCCGCGGCCGCCAGCAGCAGCGCCCCTCCCCCGGCCGCCAGGGCGAGCGGCCTCCGCCTGCGCCACCACGGCGGAGCGGGTGTCGTCTCGGACGTCTCCGACTCGGCAACCGACATTCCACATACCTCCGACGAACGTGATCACAATCGCGGGGTGCGCCCAAGTTAAACGAAAGGGACGGCGGTTGTCCGACGCATTCCCGCCTCTGGTGCGTTCCATCGGAGGTGGGCGAGGATGGAGCCTCCTGCTGGTGATGGAGGCGGCTGATGGGCGCGAACGAACGGCACCGCGTGCTGGAACAGGTCGAGGCGGGCACCGAGCGGGTCCTGGCGACCTTGGGGAAGCTGTCGGAGGAGGAGCTGCGCGGCCCGTCGGCGCTGCCCGGCTGGACGCGCGGGCACGTGGCCGCCCACATCGCCCGCAACGCCGACTCCCTCTGGAACCTGATGGAGTGGGCGCGCACCGGCGTGGAGATCCCGCAGTACCCGAGCATGGACGCGCGCAACGCCGACCTGGAGGCCGGCTCGGGGCGCGGCGGGCCCGAACTGGTGGAGGACGTCCGCACGTCGGCGGCGCGGTTCTCCGCGCTGTTCCGGGAGCTGTCGCCCGAGCAGGCCGAGGTCCGGGTGCGCGCCATGCCCGGCTGGGAGCACCCCGCCTGGTACGTGCTCCACCGGCGCTGGCACGAGGTGGAGGCCCACCACGTGGACCTCGCCGCCGGGTACGGGCCCGCCGACTGGCCCGACCCCTACGTGCGCTGGGCCCTCCCCGGCACGCTGCGCGACCTGGCCGCGCTGCCCGCCGGGTCGCGCGGCGAGCTGGACGGCCACCACCTGGTCGCCACCGAGTCCGGCGACGAGGCGCGGCTCGGCGACGGGCCGCGCATCACCGGGTCGGGGCGGGCGCTGCTCGGCTGGCTGAGCGGCCGGACCGACGGCTCGGGGCTGGCGATGCGCCCGGACGGCGCGCTGCCGGCGCCCCCGCCGTGGCCGCACCGGCCGAGCGCGTTCTAGCGGGCCGCGCCCCCGCCGGGCTCGGGCCACACCGGCGGCGGGTCGATCAGCCGCCGCAGCTCGGCCTCGGACCGGATGGTGATGACGCCGCGGCCCACCGCCACGCCCCCGGCGAGGCGGTCGCCGGCCAGGATCTGGGCGACCTTGCGGCGGCCCATGCCCGCCCACCGGCCGAGGTCCTGCTGGCAGATCGGCACCGGGATCACGGTGCCGTCGCCGTGCGCGGGCGTGCCGAACCGGGCCGACAGGCGCAGCAGCCTGCTGGCCAGGCGCGCCACCGGGTCGTCGGGGCAGTGCCCGGTGCGCACGACGTTGGCGTCGCGCAGCCGCTCGGCGAGCACGGCGGCGACCGCCCACACCGAGCCGGGGCAGGAGTCGAGCGCGGTGCGCAGCCGCTCGGCGGGCAGCGACAGCGCCTCGACCGGGGTGATCGCCTCGACGTTGGCGGCGCGGACGCCGCCGTCGACCGCCTCGATCTCGCCGACCAGGTCGCCGGGGCCGAGCACGTCCAGGATGACGGTCTCGCCGCCGCGGTCCACCCACACCTTGGCCGCACCGCCCAGCAGCACGAACACCTGCGCGGAGCGGGTGTGCTCGCGCATCAGGTACCTGCCCTGCTGGACCATGACGGTGGCGGCGGTGTCGCGCACCGCCTTGCGGGCACGCTCGGGCAGCACGTCCCAGAACGTGGTGATGGCCATCTCCGCCTCCTCACCCCGCCCCGGGGCCTGCTCCTTCCCCCCATGCCAGTGAACGCGCCCGGGCGGCGCGGGTCTGCGTCCTAGGTCACATCCGAGCCCAGCCATTGGTCGATGGCGCGGATCCGCCGGTCGCAGTCGGCCGCGCCGGTCTGGTCGCCGAGGGCGAGGCAGGACAGGCGCAGCCGTTCCAGGGCCTGGCGCTGGCCGCGGTGGTCGCCCATGTCGCGGCGGCTGTCGATCTCGGCGAGGAAGTGCTCCACGGCCTGCCGGTGCCGGTCCAGGCGCTGGCAGGCGCGGCCCATGGTGTGCCGGGAGTAGGCCTGCTCGCGGGAGTCGCCGAGCTCGACGGCCATCTCCAGCGCCTGGCGGCCGACGGCGAGGGCGGCCGACGGGTCGCCCAGGTCCAGGTGGATGGCGGCCAGGTGCACCAGCGCGGTGCCCTCGCCGTGCCGGTCGCCGACCTCGCCGAGCAGCCGCAGCGCCTCGCACTCCATGCCCAGCGCCTCGGCGGGCCGGCCGCTGTGGCGCAGCACCGCCGCGAAGGTGTCCATGCCGACGCCCATGCCGTACCGGTCGCCGGTCTCCTGGCGGATGCGCAGCGCCTGGCGGGCGGCGCGCTCGGCCTCCTCGTTCAGGCCGAGCCGCAGGTAGGTGCGGGCGAGGCTGCCCAGCGTGCCGGCCAGGCCGCCCCGCGCGTCGAGCCGGTGCCACAGGTCCAGCGCCTCCAGGCCCAGCACGAACGACTCCTGGTGGCGCTGGAGCCGCCGCATGACCACCGACAGGTGCTCCAGGTCGTGGGCCTCGCCGTGCTGGTCGCCGATGGCGCGGCGGATCTCCAGGGCGCGCACCAGGTGCTCGCGGGCCTCGCGGTAGCGGCCGAGCCGCGCGTGCACCACGCCGATCTGCGCCAGCGTCTCGGCCTCGCCGTGCGGGTCGCCGGTCTCGCGGTGCAGCCCGAGCGCCTGCCCGCAGTAGGTGAACGACTCGGCGAAGCGGGCCGCGTCGCAGGTCAGCCGCCCGAGGGTGGTCAGCGCGCGGGCCTGGCCGCGCCGGTCGCCCAGGGCCCGGTAGGTGCGCAGCGACTGCTCGGCGTCGCGGCGGGCGAGGTCGCGCATGCCGAGGGTGGCGTGCATCCGGGCGAGCTCGGTCAGCGCCTGCGCCGCGCCGTGCCGGTCGCCCTCCTCCTGCCGGATCGCGAGGGCCTCCAGCGCGTGGTTGACCGCCTCGTGCACCGCGCCGCGCCGCCGGTGCACCTGCGCCAGCGTCAGCAGCGACTCGGCCACGCCCGGCAGGTCGCCCGCCTGGCGGCGCAGGTCCAGCGCCTGCCGCGCGTGGCGCAGCGCGGCGGTGTAGTCGGCGACGCTGAGGTGCGCGCGGGCCAGGGTCTCGTGGCCCTTGGCGACGCCGCCGGTGTCGCCCAGCTCCCGGTGGATCTCCAGCGACCGGCGCGCGTGGTCGATGCCGGTCGGGTAGCGGCCGAGCGCCACGTGCAGGTCGGCGAGCGTGGCCAGCGCGACCGCCTCGCCGAAGCGGTCGTGCGGCACCACCGAGCGGAAGCCGCGGAGCGCGTCCTCGCCGTACCCGATCGCCTGCACCGACCGGCCCAGCCTGAAGTGCGCCACCGCCAGGCCGTGCAGCATCACGGCGGCGGCCGCCCAGTTCTCCTCGGTGCGCGCGGCGCGCAGCCCGGCCTGGTGGACGGTGATGGTGTCCTCGCTGTAGCGGCGGAACTCCTGGAAGTCGAACAGCGCGTCGGCCAGCTCCCAGCAGGTGCGGTGCAGCCCCAGCCGCGCGGCCTGGTCCACGGCGGCCACCAGGTTGCGCCGCTCGGCCTCGAACCAGCTCAGCGCGAGCGCGCGGGCGGCGGCGCTGACGGGACGCGCGGGCGCGCGGACGGGCGCGGACGTGCCGCCCAGCGCGGGACGGTGCCGCAGCAGCACCGCGCCCGCCCGGCGCGCCTCGGCCAGGTAGCAGGCCAGCAGCCGCCGCTGCGCGGCCGTCCGGTCCACGTCGGCGTCCTCGGCCAGGCCCCGGTCGCACGCGAAATCGCGCAGCAGGTCGTGCAGCCGGTACCGGCCCGGTCCCACCTCCTGCACCAGGAACGCCTGCCGCAGCCCTTCCAGGAGCCGGCGCGCCTCGGCCTCGGTGCGGCCGATCAGCGCCGCGAACGCGGCGGGCGCGAAGTCGGGGCCGCTCATGAGCCCCAGGCGGCGGAACGCGGCGCGCTGGTCGGGCCGCAGCCCCCGGTAGGCGACCTCGAAGGTGGGGCTGAGCACGGCGTGCAACCCCGGCTGGACGGTCTGCGCGGCCGCGCCGTAGGCGGGCAGTCCGGCCCCGTAGGCGGGGACGGCGGGGAACTTGCTCTCCTCCAGCTCGCGGACGGTGTCGGCGATGCTGCCGGAGGGGTCCTCGGCGAGCCGCCCCGCCACGACCGCCAGCGCCAGCGGCAGGTGGCCGCACTCCTTGGCGAGGCGTTCGGCCGCCTTGCGCTCCTGGCGGACGCGGGGGTCGCGGGGGCCGAGGACGGCGGCGATCAGGTCCACCGCCTCCTGCGAGGCGAGCTCGCGCAGCTCCAGGGTGCGGACGTCGGCGTCCTCCAGCCGCCCGGTCATGCTGCGCTGGGTGGTGATCACCACGAACCCGGCGTCCACGGCCGCCAGCAGCGGCCGCACCTGCTCGGGCCCGGCCGCGTTGTCCAGGATCAGCAGCAGGCGGCGGCCCGCCAGCAGCGACCGGCACTGCGCGGCCAGCTCGGCCTCGGTGCGCG
This sequence comes from Spirillospora sp. CA-253888, assembly GCA_050936435.1. Classification (GTDB taxonomy): domain Bacteria; phylum Actinomycetota; class Actinomycetes; order Streptosporangiales; family Streptosporangiaceae; genus Spirillospora. The sequence continues at coordinate 7,171,650 of JBNJMT010000001.1, read as the reverse complement.
GCAGCTGGTCGCCGGGCACCCCGACGCCGCGCAGCACCTGCCCCATGGCCTCGGCGGGCGCGACCGGGACGCGGTGGGTGGCGCGCAGGTCGGTGAACACGACGCCGTCGGGGAACCGGCCGGCGACCCGGTGCGCCCAGTGCACCGCCAGGGTCGTCTTGCCGACCCCCGCCATGCCCTGCACGATCACCCCGCGCGGCCGGTCGGTCTGCCCCAGCAGCAGGTCCAGCTTGCCGAGGCCGACCTCGCGCCCGGTGAAGTGGGGCTTGTCCGCGGGCGGGCGCAGCGCCTGCGGCACGGTCGCGGGCCCGCCCGCGCGGCCGCCCTCGTGCCCGCCGGCGCGGGCGCCCTCGTGCCCGCCGGGGCGGCCGCCCGCGTGGCCGTCGAGCCGCACCTGCTGGCGGACCGCCAGGCCCGCGCCCGGGACGCTCTCGGCCGCGCCGTCCCCGCCGGCCGACCACTCGTCGCCCCAGGGGCTGGCGGCCAGCCGCAGCGCGTCGGGGTCCAGGATCGTCAGCGGGCGGGCGCGGCCGTCGAGGATGCCGCGGGCCCGCCAGCGCCGGAACCAGCGCACCAGCGTCTCGCGGGAGATGCCCGCCCAGTTGGCCAGCTCGGCCTGGCTGAGCCGCGCCGGGACCTCCACGCCGCGCGCGGTGCGCTCGCCGAACCGGTGCGCGAGCTCCAGCAGGTGGCAGGCCAGGCGCTGCTGGTGCTCGGCGGCGCGGATGGCGTGCCGCCGCCCGCCCAGCGCGTCGGCCTCGGCGATGACCCGCATCATCGCCTCGGCGACCTGCGGGTTGGCCGCCAGCAGGCTGCCGAACTGGCGGCGGTCGATGCGCAGCACCGCGACCTGCTCCAGCGCCGACACCGTGGCGCGCTGCGGGCGGCCCCACGGCGCCAGCGCGCCCAGCAGGTCGCCCGGCCCGAACAGGTCGATGATCGACTCGTCGCCCTCGCTGGACCCCACGAACTCCTTGGCCACCGCGTTGCCGGCCGTGCGCGCCCCCGCGCGGAGCACCACCGACACGCTGGGCGCGACCACGCCCTGGTGGAACAGCATCCCGCCGGGCGGCACGTCGGTGCGGCCGCCCATCGCCCACAGCGCCTGGCGGTCGGCGGGCGCCAGCAGCGCCCAGAAGCTCCCGGGCCGTACCTCGTGCTCGATCACCGGCGGCTCCCCATGGCGTTCACCCCTTTCCCGGCCGTTCCCACCATCGTGCGGCGGCCGGACCGGGACGTCCGCCAGAAAGTGCACGGACGGGATGGGTCGGGTGACTCATTCCGTCCCGGCGCGCGGTCGGGCGCACAGGGCGCACCGCGCGGGATGGGAGAGGATGGGGCATCGGACGGCGACCGTTCGCCGCGCGAAGGAGGACCCATGAGCTACACCGGGCACGTGACGGTCGGCGGCAAGCCCGACGTCCGCGAGCTGCCGGGCCTCACCGTCACCAAGGTGGCGGTCGGGCCCTACGACAACAACGCCTACGTCCTGCGCTGCACCGCCACCGGCGACCAACTGCTGATCGACGCGGCCAACGAGGCGCCGCGGCTGCTGGAGCTGCTGGGCGACCGGCCGCTGAGCCGGGTGGTCACCACCCACCGCCACCAGGACCACTGGATGGCGCTCGCCGAGGTGGTGCAGGCGACCGGCGCGCCGGTCGTGGCGCACCCGCACGACGCCGAGCCGCTCCCGGTGCCGGTCGCCGAGCCGGTCGAGCACGGCGGCACCGTGCGCGTGGGGCGGGCCGAGCTGGAGGTGATCCACCTGCGCGGGCACACGCCCGGGTCGATCGCGCTGCTGTACGAGGGCGAGGGGGCCGGCGACCGGGCGCACCTGTTCACCGGCGACAGCCTGTTCCCGGGCGGGGTCGGCAACACCTGGGGCGACCGGGGGCTGTTCGAGCAGCTGATGGCCGACGTGCAGGAGCGGGTCTTCGACCGGCTGCCGGACACGACCTGGTTCTACCCGGGCCACGGCGACGACTCCACGCTCGGCCGTGAGCGCCCGAGCATCCCGGAGTGGCGCAAGCGGGGCTGGTAGCGGGAGGGCGCCCGGCGTGCGCCGGGCCGTCCCGCGGGGTGTTCCGGGGCCTCATCAGGCCCGCCCCACCGTCGGCGGTGCGGCGGCGGGGTCGGGCGGCGGTTCTGTGAGCCGTTCGGGAATGTCGGCGTAGGGGTCGGGGGTCGGTCTCGGGGACGGGTCTCGGAGGCCGGTCCCGGGATCGGTCTCAGCGGCCGGTCCCGGACGGCGGCGCGGCGCTAGGGATTGAAGATGCTGACACCGCCGGGCCCCACCAGGAGGCCGACCACGATGAGGACGATGCCCCAGAGCAGGTCGCGGCGCGCCACGATGACGTAGATGCCCGCGATGACCAGTACGACGGCGATGAGCCACAGGATGGTTGCCATGCCGCGGTGGTCCCCCCAGAACGAGGGGACAAACAACTCAGGTACGGATGGGTAGGACACGATGCGGTCACAAATCCAGGTCAACGGCCGTGCGGCGGCCGTGGAGGACCTCCTGCAGCCGGCGGTGGTGAACTACGGGCACTTCACCGCGATGCAGCTGCGCGGCGGCCGGGTCCGCGGTCTGGACCTGCACCTGCGGCGGCTGGACGAGGGGACCCGCGAGCTGTTCGGCACCGGCCTGGACGGCGACCGGGTCCGCGACTGCGTCCGGCGGGCGGCCGGGGACCGGGACGCGGCCGTCCGGGTGATCGTGCAGTGGCCGGACGGGGCCGCCGAGCCCACGGTCCTGGTCGTGGTGCGGCCGCCGGTCGCCCCGCCGTCCGCGCCGCAGCGGCTGCGCTCGGTCGGCTACCTGCGGCCGGTCCCGCACGTCAAGCACCTGGGCGGGTTCGGGCAGCTCTACCACCGGCGGCGGGTCGCGGCCGAGGGCTGCGACGAGGCGCTGCTGACCGGCCCCGACGGCGTGGTCTCCGAGGGGGCGGTCACCAACATCGGGTTCCTGGCGGGGGACGAGGTAGTGTGGCCGGACGCGCCGCAGCTCGCCGGGGTCACCCTCCGACTGCTCCAGGAACGGCTGCCGTGGCGGCGCGAGGTGGTGCGGCTGGCGGACGTCGCCTCCTTCGACGGGGCGTTCGTCGCCAACTCGCAGGGCGTCGCGCCGGTCGCCGAGATCGACGGCACGGCCCTGCCGGTGTCGGCCGCCCGGATGGCGGAGATCGCCGCCGCCTACGAGGCGGTGCCCTGGGACGTGGTCTGACCTGGGAACGGCCGCCGCCCGGTGTTCGTTGTGCCCACCACCGACGACGTCCTCGGGGCCGATACCAGGAGAGCCGCCATCCGCGAACTCAACGAGTCCGCCACCCACACGACCCTGAACTATCCCGCCGGCGCGCTGGTGCTGGTGGCCGGCCTGCCCGGGGCCGGCAAGAGCACCCTGCTGGACCGGCTGTACGGGCTGCGCGGCGACGAGAGCGTCCCCGTCGCGGCCGGGTCCGCGCTGGTCATCGACTCGCGGCAGGCCCGCACCTGGTGGGCGCGGTTCCTGCGCCCGGTGCCGCCGCGCGCCCGCGTGCCGCTCGTGCAGGTGACGCACGTGTGGCGGATCGCCCGCGCCGTGCGGCGCGGCCGCAGCGTGGTCGCCCACACCCGCGGGACCTGGCCGCACATCCTGCGCGGCTTCGCCTGGCTGGCGCGGCGGCACGGCGGCGAGGTGCACCTGATCCTCATCGACGTCGACCCCCGGACGGCGCGGGCCGGGCAGTACGCGCGCGGCCGCGTCGTCACCACCGCCACGATGGCGCGGCACATCCGGCTGTGGCGGCCGCTGCTGGAGCAGGCCAAGGAGTCCGGCGAGGTGCCGCCGGCCGACGGCGTCACGGTGCTGGACCGCGCCGCCGCCGACCGGCTCAAGGCCATCCGCTTCGAGGCGCCCGCCTCCGGCGGGCCGCCCGCTAGCGCAGCGCGCTGAACCAGGCCACCGCCTGAGCGGTGCCCGACAGGTTCGAGCCGAGGTGCAGCGACCCGCCGTAGGTGAGGTCCCCCACATCGACGACCTCGGCGCGCACGCCGCGTGCGCGCAGCCCGGCCGCGAGGTGGTCGGTGTTGGCGGTGGTCGCCTGCTCGTCGCCCGCGGCCTTGTAGAGGCGGACCGGGACGCGCGGCGTCCAGTCCATCGTCGCGGACGCGTCCTCGCGCAGCGCCGCCGCGAACGTCCCGGTCGGGTGGCGCAGCAGCGCCCTGCCGCGCGGCGTCAGCAGCCGCTTGAGGCTGTCGGGCAGTCCCTTCAGCATCACCTCGCCGGGCGTGGTGCCGTCGAAGTACTTCTCGACGCGGCTCGCGTAGGGCTTCCGGAACAGCTCGTCCGGCGTCTCGTACAGGCCGTGGATGCGGTCCCAGGAGGTCAGCAGGTAGGAGGCGTAGGCCACGCTCATCTTGGGGTGCAGCTCGCCGCGCATCATGGCGGGCAGCTGCGCGCCGGGGAAGTCGTAGCCCCCGCTGATCGGGGCGACGGCCCGCACCCGGAACCACGGGTCGGCCCCTCCCTGGAGCGCCCGCGCCAGGCCGAGCGCGGGCGACGCGCCCTGGGAGAACCCGGTGACCAGCACCTCCCGCTCCAGGACGCGCCCGACGCGCGGGGCGAAGTGCCGCGCCGCGCGCAGCATGTCGAGGGCGGCGGTGGTCTCGGAGGGCACGTTCTTCCACGGGTGGACGCCGGGTCCCTCGCCGAGTCCGAGGTAGTCGGGCGCGACCGCCGCGAACCCGGCCCCGGCGTAGGTGACGGCGGCGCCCGGCCCCCACACGTCGTCGGCGGTGGAGGGGGCCTGCTCCTTCACGCTCATGGTGCCGTGGGTGTAGGAGACGGTGCGCAGGGCGCGCTCGCCGTTGCGCGGCAGCACCAGCAGGCCGCTGGCGGTCGTGGGCCGGTCGCGGACGTCCACGGTCCGGTAGACCAGGCGGTAGGTGTCCACGCCGTACTTCACCGCGGCCGGGTCGAAGGTGTCCGACGCCAGCCACGTGCGGGCCTCGTCGGCGGTGAAGGTGCGCAGGTGCGTGGAGTCCACGAGCTCGCCGCGCGTGTGGCGGGCGGTCCGGTCGGCCGCCGGGGCGGCGGCACCGGACGCGCTCGGCCCCGCGGCGGTCGCGGCGGGGACGCTCACGGTGCCGAGCGCGGTGACGGCGGCGAGGGCGAGGCCCGTCACGGCGATCCGGCGGGGAAGGCGAGGGTTGCTGGGGTTCATGGTGGAAAGCTCCCTGGGGGGACGGGCCTTCGGTCGATGGCCCCAGCGTGCCGAGCGGTGCGCCGGACCGGCATCGCGCCCGATGGTGATCTCCCGCCTCCCTCCGGAGGGGGGCGGCGGCCGCCCGCGAGGTAGCGGGTCCCGGCGGCCGGTGGTCCCAGCGGGGGTCCCCGGGCCGCCCACCAGCCCGTTCGTGGCACGGACGGCTTTGTCAGCGCGCCGTTTCCTCTAGGGTCGGCTAGACGAACGTGATGAAAGGGCGGCAAGGATGGCGCAGCGAGTACGCGGAGTGATCGCACCGGGCAAGGACGAGCCCGTCCGGATCGAGACCATCATCATTCCCGACCCGGGACCGGGTGAGGTGGTGGTGAAGGTGCAGGCGTGCGGGGTGTGCCACACCGATCTGCACTACCGCCAGGGCGGCATCAACGACGAGTTCCCGTTCCTGCTGGGCCACGAGGCCGCCGGGATCGTGGAGACCGTGGGCGAGGGCGTCACCGAGGTGGAGCCGGGCGACTTCGTGGTGCTCAACTGGCGCGCGGTGTGCGGCCAGTGCCGCGCCTGCCTGCGCGGACGCCCCTGGTACTGCTTCGACACCCACAACGCCAAGCAGAAGATGACCCTGGAGGACGGCACCGAGCTGTCGCCGGCGCTGGGCATCGGCGCGTTCGCCGACAAGACGCTGGTGGCGGCCGGGCAGTGCACCAAGGTCGACCCCGCCGCCAAGCCCGAGGTCGCCGGGCTGCTCGGCTGCGGTGTCATGGCCGGGCTCGGCGCGGCGATCAACACCGGGAACGTCGGGCGCGGCGACAGCGTGGCCGTCATCGGCTGCGGCGGCGTCGGAGCCGCGGCCGTGCTGGGCGCCCGGCTGGCCGGCGCGGCGAAGATCATCGCCATCGACCTGGACGAGCGCAAGCTGGCCACCGCCGAGGGCCTCGGCGCCACCCACACCGTCCGCGCCGGGGACACCGACGTCGTCGCGACCGTGCAGGGCCTGACCGGCGGGTTCGGCGCGGACGTGGTCATCGACGCGGTGGGCGTGCCGCAGACCTACGAGCAGGCGTTCTACGCCCGCGACCTGGCCGGGACCGTGGTGCTGGTCGGCGTCCCCACGCCGGAGATGAAGCTGGAGCTGCCGCTGCTGGACGTCTTCGGGCGCGGCGGCTCGCTGAAGTCCTCCTGGTACGGCGACTGCCTGCCGAGCCGGGACTTCCCCATGCTGATCGACCTGTACCTGCAGGGCCGCCTGGACCTGGAGGCGTTCGTCACCGAGACCATCGGCCTGGACGACGTCGAGGCCGCCTTCGCCAAGATGCACCACGGCGACGTGCTGCGCTCGGTGGTGGTCCTGTGACCGCGCCCGCCCGCGTCGAGCACCTGGTCACCTCCGGCACCTTCTCGCTGGACGGCGGCACCTGGGACGTCGACAACAACGTGTGGATCGTCGGCGACGACGCCGAGTGCGTCGTCATCGACGCCGCGCACGACGCCGACGCCATCGCCGCGGCCGTCGGCGACCGGCGGCTGGTGGCGATCGTGTCCACCCACGGCCACGACGACCACGTCGACGCCGCCCCCGCCCTGTCGGCCCGCACCGGCGCGCCGGTCCTGCTCCACCCGGCCGACCTGATGCTGTGGAAGCAGAAGCATCCCGACGCCGAGCCGGACGGGGAGCTGGCCGACGGCCAGACCATCACCGTCGCGGGTATCGAGCTGACGGTGCTGCACACCCCGGGCCACTCCCCCGGCGCGGTGTGCCTGCACGCCCCCGCGCTGGACACGGTGTTCTCCGGCGACACCCTGTTCCAGGGCGGGCCGGGCGCGACCGGGCGGTCGTTCTCCGACTTCCCCACCATCATCGACTCCATCCGCGACCGGCTGCTGACGCTGCCGGCCGGGACCGTGGTCCGCACCGGCCACGGCGACACCACCACCATCGCCGACGAGGCGCCCCACCTCGACGAGTGGATCAAGCGCGGCCACTGACCGGCCGGCACGAGGCGGCGACCCCGTTCCGGGGCCGCCGCCTCGTGCCGCTCACCGCCGGATCGGTGGCCCTCTGAGGTCAGATGAACCTGTCCTTGCGGATATGACTCCCTGGGGCCATCCCCGCCGGACGGCGAGACGCCGGGCGCGTGTGCGGCATAGTGTCCTCTTGGTCCGAATCCGGAGCCACGGGGATCCGGCGATCTGGGAGGTGGGATGCGGCCCACGAGACCGCACGCCACGGTCGTGGCGGCCTGTCTGGCGCTCGCCGGATGCGGCACCGCCTCCGGTGCCTCCGACGCGGCGGGGGCCCTGAACGTCCCGCCGCCGCAGGCCACCGCCCCGGCCCCGCCCTCGACGAGCGCATCGACCTCCCCGACGGCCTCCCCGACGGCGCCGCCCGGGGCGGCGACGGCCGAGCAGCGGAGCAGCCGGCCGCTGAAGCCGCTCGGCAAGCCGCGCTCCTGGCGGATCACCACCTACTACACCGCCGTCCAGTCCTTCCACGGCGGCAAGTCCACGCCGGTGCGCGGCTGTCCCGAGCTGCACTGCTCCTGGGGCAAGACGCCGCTCGGCTCCTACCCGGCCGACTTCCTGAAGATCATCAAGACCGAGGGCAGCGGCCGCATCACCGCGGGTCCCCACAAGGGCCGCTACCTCAACTGGTCGTACAGCGTCGGCTGGTGGCTGGACACCACCAGCCGCGACTCGGGCGCGCGGCCGCTGCGCGCGTGGGCGTCGGCGGCCGCCGACAAGGACGTGCTCGCGCGCGGGCAGCGGTTCGCCGTGGCCGACTGCGGCCGCACCCCCGGCGGCAAGCCGGTCCCCGCCAAGGTGTGCGACGCCTTCCGCAAGGCGGAGTGGACGGTCACCGACGTGTTCCGGCCGGGGTACGGAGGCGAGCACCACGCCGACGTCTACATCGGCGAGGAGACGGGCCCGGGGTTCGCCGGGTCGCCGTTCTACACCACGCTGCGCGGAGCGACGCTCGGCGCGTTCTGACCGGCCCGCTCGAACCGTCCGATCCGTCCGCGCGGCCCGCCCCCGGCCCGGGTCACAGCTCGGCGGCCGGCCGCGGCACGCGGTCGGAGGCGCGCCGCGGCGAGGCCAGGCGGGTCGTCCGGGTGCGGCCGCGCAGGGTGACCTCCTCCCCCAGCCACCACCGGGCGGCCTCCTCCGGGCCCGCGGCGTCCACCACGGTGCCCGAGGCCAGCACCAGGTCCCGGGTGGTCTTGGCGAGGTCGGTGAGGCGCGCGGCCTCGTTCACCGGGTCCCCGATCACGGTGTACTCGAACCGCTCCTCGGCGCCGATGTGCCCGGCCACGGCCTCGCCCGCCGAGACGCCCACCGCCGCGCGCAGCCCCGGCACCTCGGTGCGCAGCCGTTCGGCCAGCTCGCGGGAGGCGGCCAGGGCGCGGGCGGCGGCGCCCTCCAGCGCCAGCGGCGCCCCGAAGATCGCCAGGGCGGCGTCGCCCTCGAACTTGTTGATCCAGCCGCCGTGCCTGCCGACCACCTCCACCACCACCGCGAAGAAGCCGTTGAGGAGCTTGACCACCTCGGTGGGCGGCCGGTCGGCGGCCAGGCGGGTGGAGCCGATGATGTCCACGAAGATCACCGCGACCTCGCGCTGCTCGCCGCCCAGGTCCACGCCGTGCTCCAGCGCGACCCGGGCGACGTCCTCGCCGACCTGGCGGCCGAACAGGTCCTGTAGGCGGGCGTGCTCGCGCAGCCCGGCGGCCATGCGGTTGAACCCGGCCTGGAGCAGGCCGACCTCGCTGGCGTCGTAGACCGGGACGTGCACCTCCAGGTCGCCGCGCTCCACCCGCGCGAGGCCGAGGCGCACCGACTCCACGGGGTCGGCGATGGCGCGGGCCGCGCCGTAGGTGACCCCGAAGCCGACGATCAGCGCGGTGCCGCCGAGCGCCAGCACCGCCAGCGCGAACTGCGACAGCTCGACCTCGGCGATGAGGAACGATCCGAGCGCCAGCACCACCAGGCCGAGGATCGGCACCGCGGTGCCCAGCCCCCAGGCCAGCACCGACCGGGCCACCACGCCCGGCAGCCCGGTGCGCTGCGGGACCCCGGCCGCCAGCGCGGTGGTGACCGCGCGGCGCAACATCCGCTCGGTGAGCAGGTAGACGATGGTGCAGGTGGTGAGGCCGCCGAGCAGGCTGGTCAGGCCCAGCTTGACCGCCACCAGCGCGGAGAACGGCAGGTTGATCACGACCCAGCCGACGGTGCCGATGCCCCACAGCGTCAGGTGCACCGCCATCAGCCGCAGCGGCCCGTACAGCAGCAGCGAGCGCTCCCGGCGGTCGGGCTCGGCGTGCCGCTCCACCAGGCGGCGCACCCGGCGGAAGAAGCGCTCGCCGAGCAGCAGGCCGACCGGCACCGCCGCGACCACGTACGCGGCGAAGATCCACAGGTTGAGCTCGGTCAGCCAGCGGGGGGTGGCGCTGTCGGGGGTGGGCACCACGAGGGTGAACAGCAGCACCACCAGCGCGCCGCCCAGGTTGGCGAGGCCGGTCGCGACGGTCACCAGCACGCGGGCGCGGCGGGCGATGCGGGCGCGGGAGTCCTCGGGCGGGCCGTCGATCAGCCGCCACAGGAAGCCGAACGGGGTGCGCGGCCGCCGCGCGACCCGGCCGGCGCCGGGCGCCGGCTCCGGGACCGGCGCGGGAACCGCGGCCGGCACCGCCTCGTCGATCTCCATGACGCTGGAGACTAGCCGGTAACCTTCACTGTTCCGTACATCACACCCACCTCAGGCGAAACACCTCTTACGGGCGCTCACCCCCGGACGGGCTCCAGCAGGCGGTGCGGGGTGCTCAGGGCCAGGCTGACCGGGTCGTCGCGCCACCCGGCGTCCATGCCGGGGCCGGGGTGCATCTCCAGCTCCTCCGGGGCGGCGAGCGCGCCGCAGGAGGGGCAGACGCCGTCCGGGCCGATCTGCACGCCGCAGGAAACGTGGAAGAAGAGCCGGCAGGGCCCGGCATCGGAGAAGTTGCGCGCGCCCCAGCGCGACAGGCCGTGGACGACGGGCCACAACTCCTTGCCCGTCCCGGTGAGCACGTACTCGTGGTCGCGGTGGTCGAGCACGCCGGACTCCACCAGCGACGCCAGCCGGGCCGACAGCACCGCCCGGGGGACGTCCAGGTGCGCCTGGAAGTCGCTGAACCGGCGCACGCCGTAGAAGGCGTCGCGGACGATCAGCAGCGTCCAGCGCTCGCCCACCACCTCCAGCGCCCGGGCCAGGGAGCAGCTCTGGCCCGCGTAGTCCTTGCCGAGTGCCATGCGGTCACACTACTCCGCCGATGGTTCGTTCATTGAACCCTCATGTGTTACGGTCACCGCACCCGGTTCAGTGAACGAACTTACGGAGCCCTCCCCGTGACGACCCTGGCCTTCCCCCGCCGGTCCCGGTCCGGCCCCCGGCCCCGGCCGGGCGCCGCCCTCGTCCTGCCCGCCGCCGCCACGCTGCTGGCGCTGATGAACTACACCGCCCCCATCGCCACCCTCGCCGCCACCGGCGCCGACCTCGACGCCGGGGCCACCGCCCAGGTGTGGATCATGAGCTCGATCAGCCTGGGGCTGGCGGCGGCGCTGCTGGCGGTCGGCAGCCTGGCCGACGACCACGGCCGCCGGCGGGTGTTCGTGCTCGGCGCGCTCGGCCTCGCGGTCTCCAGCGTCGTCTGCGCGGCGGCCCCCGGCTCGGCGGTGTTCGTCGCCGGGCGCGTGGTGCAGGGGGCGGCCAGCGCCGGGCTGCTGGCCACCGGCCTCGGCATCATCGCCGCCGCCTTCCCGCCGGGTCCCGAACGCGCCCGCGCCACCGGCACCTGGGGCGGCATGGTCGGCCTCGGCATCGCGCTCGGCCCGATCGCGGCCGCCGCGCTCGCCCTCGCCGACTGGCGCTGGTGGTACTGGCTGACGGCGGCCGCCTCGGTCGCCCTCGCGATCATCGGCCGCCGCGCGCTGCCGGAGTCGCGCGCCGAGCGGCGGCGCGGCCTGGACCCGGCCGGGCTGGTCACCATGGTCTCCGGCGTCGCGGCGCTGCTCACCGCGGTCACGCTGGGCCGCGACGGCTGGGGCCGGCCCTGGGTGCTGGGGCTGCTGGCGGCCGCGGCGGTGCTGCTGACCGCGTTCGTGGCGGTGCAGGCGCGGGTCCGCGAGCCCATGCTGGACCTGCGGCTGTTCACCCGCCCCAGCTTCCTGCTGTCGGTGACCGGCGCGCTGGTCACCGGCCTGGCGATCATCGGGATCATGTCCTACCTCGCCACGGTCATGGTGCTGGGCCTCGGCATGAGCGCGGTCACCGCCGCGTTCGTGCTGGCGGTCTGGTCGGTGCTGTCGTGGATCGGCGCGGTGCAGGCACGGCGGCTGCCGGCCCGGCTGTCGGCCGGGCGGCTGCTGGCGGTGGCGCTCGCGCTGAACGCCGCCGGGGAGCTGGCCATGCTCGGCCTCGCGCCGGACACGCCCTGGTGGCGGCTCGTCCCCGGGCTGGCGCTGGCCGGGGTCGGCAGCGGCCTCGGCAACGCGATGCTGGCGCGGCTCGCGGTGGAGAGCGTCCCGGCCGACCGCGCGAGCATGGGCTCGGGCGCCAACAACACCGCCCGCTACATCGGCGCGGCGCTGGGCGTGGCGGCGGTCGTGGCCATCGCCGGCGCGACCGGGGGCGGCACCGACGCGCACGCCCTCACCCGCGGCACCAACACCGCGCTGCTGGTGTCGGCGGTGCTGGCGCTGCTGGGCGCGGCCTTCGCCGCCCTCCTGCGCACCGAGCGGCGGGCCTGACGGGGCGCGGGCGCCGTCAGGCCAGCTCCTCGATGAACTCGGCGAGCTGGGTGAGGTTGCGGCACTCGTACATCGGCACGATCTCGCCGTAGCGGGAGGCCGCCGAGTCGCCGGTGTCCCACTGGGCGCGCGGCTCGGGGTTCAGCCAGTAGGCGTGCCGGGCCCGGTCGGCCAGGCGGCGCAGGACCGGCAGCGACAGCTCGCCGTAGTTGGAGCGCGCGTCGCCCAGCACCAGCAGCGCCGTCCGGGAGGTGACGGCGTCGGCGTACCGGTCCTCGAAGACCTTGATGGCGTGGCCGTAGTTGCTGCGCCCGGTGATCCACACGAGGTCGGCCTCGGCCGCCATCCGGGTCATCGCGTCGGCCACGTCCACGCCCGGCGCGAAGTACTTGGTGATCTCGTCGGTGGCGTCGATGAACGCGAACGCCCGCACCTTGCTGAACTGCTCGCGCAGCGCGAACGTCAGCAGCAGCGTGAAGTGCGCGAACGCCGACACCGAGTCGCTGGCGTCGCACAGGATCACAAGCTCGGGCCGGTGCGGGCGGCGCGGCCGGTGCCGGGTGGTCAGCGGCACTCCCCCGCTGGCCAGCGACGCCCGCACGGTGCGGCGGAAGTCCAGGCGCCCCCGGTCGCCGGCGCGCTGCTTCTGCGCGAGCCGCGCGGCCAGGCGCCGCGCCATCGGGTGCACCTCGCGGCGCAGCGCCGCCAGCTCGGCGCGCCCGGCGCGGTTGAAGTCCAGCTTCTCCAGCGTCGGCCGCACCGACAGGCGCGCGGTGCGCTCGACACCGGTGTCCTCGGCGATGCGGCGGCGCACCTCACCGGCCACCAGGTCCTGGAAGCGGGCGATGCGGTCGGTGAAGGTCCGGCGCGCCACCCGCTCGGCCATCCCGCCGCGCTCCCGCCCGTTCAGCACGGCGTTGAGCAGGCCCGCCATCAGCGTCTCGGGCGACATCGCGCGCAGCACCCCGGAGGAGAACCACGACTCCTGGCCCGGCGTCTGCCCGTACTCCGCGACGGCGTTGCGGGCGAACTGCCGCAGCCCCGCGTCGTCGCCGCGCAGCAGCAGGTCGGCGAGCTCGCGGCGGCGCTCCTGCACCAGCGGGTCCAGCGGCGGCGGGACGGGCCGTCCCTCGCCGTCCAGGGTGCGGGCGGGCCGGTCGCCGTCGGCGCGGGCCGCGCCGTCCCCGAGCGCCGCCGGGAACCACAGGTCGAACAGCATGTCGAACTGCGGCCGGTGCGCCGGCCGCTTGACCAGGGTCGCGGCGTACGCGGCGCGCAGCGCCTCCCGGTCGAGCAGGTCGACCACGCGCATGGCGCGCACCGCGTCCAGGCCCTCGGCGACCGACACCGGCAGGCCCGCCTCGCGCAGCGCGGCGACGAACGCGGTGTGCCGGTCCACCAGAGACGCCATCGTCAGGCCCCGCCCCTCATCCGCGGTCCTCCCGCGCCCCGGTGCTCACGAGTGCAGGCCCAGTTCCCTGGCGGCGCGCTCCTGGTCCGACACGTGCTTGAGGACCACGCCCAGCGTGCGGGCGACGGCGGCCTCGTCCAGCTCGTCCAGGCCGAGCGCCAGCAGCGTGCGCGCCCAGTCCACGGTCTCGGCGATCGACGGCGCCTTCTTGATCTCCAGGGCGCGCAGCGTGCCGACCGTGCGCACCAGCTGCTCGGCGAGCTCGGCCTCGATGCCGGGCACCTGCGCCAGCACGATGTCGCGCTCGCGGTCGGCGGCCGGGTAGTCCAGGTGCAGGTACAGGCAGCGGCGCTTCAGCGCCTCCGACAGCTCCCGCGCCGCGTTGGAGGTGATCAGCACGAACGGGCGGCGCACCGCCTGCACGGTGCCGAGCTCGGGGATGGTGATCTGGAAGTCCGACAGCACCTCCAGCAGCAGCCCCTCCACCTCGACGTCGGCCTTGTCGGCCTCGTCGATCAGCAGCACGGTCGGGCCGGTGCGGCGGATGGCGGCCAGCAGCGGCCGCTCCAGCAGGAACTCCTCGGCGAAGATGTCGTCGTGGGTCTCCCGCCAGGCCCGGTCGCCGTTCGCCGCCTGGATCGCCAGCAGCTGCTTCTTGTAGTTGAACTCGTACAGCGCGCGGGCCTCGTCCAGGCCCTCGTAGCACTGCAGCCGGATCAGCTCCGAGCCGGTGGCGGCCGCGACGGCCTTGGCCAGCTCGGTCTTGCCGACCCCGGCCGGGCCCTCCACCAGCAGCGGCTTGCCGAGGGCCTGGGCCAGGAAGACCGTTGTGGCGATCGCGTCGTCGGCCAGGTAGTCCACCTCGGCGAGCCGCCGGTCCACGTCGGCGGGCGAGGCGAACCGGCTCGGGTCGGCCGCCGGGGCGGCGCCCGCGCCGGTGTCCGTACCGGGGTCCGCGTCGTGGGCGTCGGTCATCCCTTGGCCTTCGTGTAGGTGAGGTTGGTGCCGGCGAACGTCAGCTTGCCGCCGCCGTCGGCGATGGTCACGCCCCAGTAGGAGGAGGTCTGCGGGTCGCCGCCCTGCCAGGAGAAGCGGAACTTGCCGCTCCCCTCGGGGATGGCCTGCCCGCTCCACAGGGTCTGCTTCTCCTTCATCCACACCCCGGTGCCGTCGTTCTTGAACTGGAAGTAGTCCTTGGCGGAGCTGACCCACTTGCCCACCAGCGGCTTCACCTGCGCCGGCTCCACCTTGGGCACCGGCGCGAGCTTGGTCGGCTTCGCCGCCGGGACCGGCTCCTTCTTCTCCTCACCGCCTCCGCAGGCGGTGAGGAGCAGCGCGGCGGCGACGGCCGTACAGGCGAGGGAGACAGACGATCGGGCCCGCACAGTCACGTGCACCTCCGGGAGGGGGAAGAAGCGGAAAGTATTACCGACCGGTACCGTATCCGGCCCGGCCTCCTCCCTGCGAGGTATGGCGGTTTTCCTCCTGTGGAGGGTCGTACCGGACGGGGCCCGCGGCCTATAACCGAACCATGACCACTCCACGCCTGCCGCGCGAGGACCTGAAGGCGGCCGTCGCCGCCCGCCGGGAGCTCGACCTCGGCCCAGAGTACGACGACGCCTTCCTGGAGACGGTCGTGGACCGCATCGAGGAGGCCTTGCAGGCCCGCGCCGCCGAGAACGCGCCGCGCCGGGCGAAGACCGCCAAGCACGTCGCCAGGCAGGACTCGGCCGACCGGAGCGCGGGCCTGGCGCTGGCCATCGTGTCGCTCGTGGCCTCGGTCCCGCTGAGCGCGATCGGCGTGTCGCAGGCCGACCTGCCGGGGCTGCTCATCGTGTGGGTGGGCATCGTCCTGGTGAACGTCGCCTTCCTGATGCGCCCCCGGCGGGACTGACCGCCCGGCGGGCGCCCCGGTGCCGCGTGGACACCGGAGCGCCGCCGTCGCGCGTGCGCCCGCGCGACGGCGGGCGTCCGCGTGCCGCTACTTGCCCGGCTCGGGGTCGCGGGGCAGGCCGAGCAGCCGCTCGCCGATGATGTTGAGCTGCACCTCGGTGGTGCCGCCGTAGATCGTCATCGCGCGGCTGAACAGCATGGCGCGGGCCACGATGCCGCTCTCGGCCATGGTGACCTCGGTGCTGGCCGCCGCGCCCTGCGCCGCCCAGCAGTAGTCGGCCACGTCCTGGTTGAACTGCACGCCCAGCAGCTTGCGCACCGACGCCTCGGCGCCCGGCTCGACGCCGTTCAGCTGCTTGAGGGTGGTGCGCAGCCCCAGCAGGTCGATGGACTGGCCCTGGGCGACCAGCTTGCCGACCTCGGCGGTGGCGACCGGGTCCGGCTCGCGGCCCTTGAAGAAGTCCAGCAGCTCGGGCACGCCCATGCCCATGCCGCCGCCGGTGGACAGCGAGACCCGCTCGTTGGACAGGGTGTTGCGGGCGACCTGCCAGCCCTTGTCGACCTCGCCGACCACGCAGTCGTCGGGCACGAACACGCCGTCGAGGAACACCTCGTTGAAGATCGCCTCGCCGGTCAGCTCCTTGAGCGGCCGCACGTCGACGCCCTCGGCCTTCATGTCCACCAGGAAGTAGGTGATGCCGTCGTGCTTGGGGGCGTCGGGGTTGGTGCGGGCGATGCAGAAGCCCCACTGCGCGAACTGCGCCACCGAGGTCCAGATCTTCTGGCCGGTGAGCTTCCAGCCGCCCTCGACCCGCTCGGCCTTCATCGACAGCGAGGCCAGGTCCGAGCCCGCGCCGGGCTCGGAGAACAGCTGGCACCACACCATCTCGCCGCGCAGCGTCGGGCGCAGGAAGCGCTCCTTCTGCTCCTCGGTGCCGTAGCGGACCAGCGACGGCACCAGCCACGCGCCGATGACCAGGTTGGGGGCCTTGACCTTGGCGGCCCTCAGCTCCTGCTGGATGAGGATCTGCTCGACCGGCCCGGCGCCGCGTCCCCAGGGCTCGGGGAAGTGCGGGACGGTCCAGCCCTCGTCGCCCATCTTGTGGTTGCGCGCGGTCTTGTCCTCGATCGCGGCGAGCTCGGCGACCTCGGCGCGGATGCGCTCGCGCAGCGGCTGGGTGTCGTCGTCGAGCTCCAGCTCGACCTCGCGGCGGCCGCCGGCCAGCGCGAGGTCGGCCACCTTGGCGGCCCAGTCCTTGGCCGGGCCGAGCAGGGCCCGCAGGGTGAGGGCGCGGCGCAGGTAGATGTGCGCGTCGTGCTCCCAGGTGAAGCCGATGCCGCCGAGGATCTGGATGGCGTCGCGGGCGGTCTGCACCCCGGCGTCGGTGGCGATCACGGCCGAGACGGCGGCGGCGAAGCCGGCGTCCTCGGTGCCCTCGTCCAGGGCGCGGGCGGCGTCCCAGGCGGCGGCGCGGGCCTGCTCCAGCGCGATCAGCGCGCGGGCGGCCTTGTGCTTGACACCCTGGAACTGGCCGATCGGGCGGCCGAACTGCTCGCGCACCTTGGCGTACTCGGCGGCGGTGGTGACCAGCCAGCCGGCCAGGCCCGCGGCCTCGGCGCCGAACAGCGCGGCGGCCAGGTCGCGCACGCGGCCGGCGGTGAGGCCGTCCAGCACGCGGTCGGCGGCGACCGCCGCCCCGGCGGCCTCGACCTTGGCGACGCGGCGCACCCGGTCCAGGCTCTCGACCGGGGTCACCGTCAGGTCGGCGGCGTCGACCGCGACCCACTCGGTGGTCCCGGCGACCTCCACCGGCAGCACCAGCACGTCGGCCAGGGACGCGCCCAGCACGGTGTCGGCGGTGCCGGTGACGGTCAGCACGTCGTTGTCGCGGCTGCCGGTCAGGCCCCCGGCCAGCGCGACCGCGCCGGTCTTCGACCCGTCGGCCAGCGCCGGCAGCAGCTCGGTGCGGGCCTTGGCGTTGCTGGAGGCGTTGACCACCGAGCTGGCCAGCACGGTCGGCAGGAACGGGCCGGGCGCGGCGGCGCGGCCCAGCTCCTCCAGCACCACCGCGAGCTCCAGCAGGCCGTAGCCCTGCCCGCCCTGCTCCTCGTCCAGGTGCAGGCCCAGCAGGCCCTGCTCGGCCAGGGCCGACCAGAACGGGGGCCGGGTCTCGCCCTCGGCCTCCAGGGCGGCCCGGACGACCGCCGTGGTGATGTTGCGCTCGGCGAATCCGCGTACCGAATCGGCGAGTGCCTCGTGCTCCTCGGTCAACCCGATGGCCATGCGTCACCTTCTCTCAGACCGCTATTGACCCAGATTCTAGAACAGCATTCTGGTCATGTGCGGCAGTGACCTTACTCTCACGGGCGGCCCGCATCCACCTAGCCGGCGGTGCCGTGCCCCGAACCGCGCCCGGATTCGACCGTGGCGTCCCCGGCGTCCCCGGCGTCCCCCTCGACGCCCCGGTCCGTCGGCGCACCGGCCTCTCCGGCGGCCTGCCCGGCGACCTGCCCGGTCTTCGCCTTCTTCGGCGGAGCCGCCAGGCTGGCGACGGTGACGGCGACCAGGGTGCCGGCGATGACCGCCAGCGACAGCCAGATCGGGATCTCCGGGGCCCAGTGCTGGCCGTACTCGTGCAGCGCGTGGAAGATCAGCTTGAGGCCGATGAAGCCGAGGATGAACGCCAGGCCGTGCCCGAGGTAGACCAGCCGGTCGGTGAGGCCGCCCAGCAGGAAGTACAGCTGCACCAGGCCCATCAGCGCGAAGGCGTTGGCGGTGAACACCAGGTACGGCTCGGTGGTCAGACCGAAGATCGCGGGGATGGAGTCCAGCGCGAACAGCACGTCGGTGGAGCCGATCGCGATCATCACGATGAACAGCGGGGTGACCATCCGGCGGCCGTTCTTGCGGGTGAACGCCTTGTCGCCGTCGTAGTCGTCGCTGGTGGGCAGCACCCGCTTGGCCCAGCGGAGCAGGAAGTTCTCCTTGAGCTCCTCGTCCTCGTCCTCGCCGCGCACCAGCCCGATCGCGGTCCAGATCAAGATGGCGCCGAAGATGAAGAACACCCAGGTGAAGGTGGAGATCGCGGCCGCGCCGACGGCGATGAACGCGCCGCGCAGCACCAGCGCGATGATGATCCCGGCCATCAGCACCTTGTGCTCGGCGTGCTTGGGCACCGCGAAGCGCGCCAGGATCACCATGAACACGAACAGGTTGTCGACGCTGAGGCTCTTCTCGGTGACGAAGCCGCCGAAGTACTGGGCGGCGTACTCACCGCCCGAGAACACCCAGACGCCGAGGCCGAACGCCACTGCCAGGGAGATGTAGACCGCCGACCAGAAGGCGGCGCGCCGGGTGTCGAACTCCCGGGTGTCGTTGCGGTGGATGACCAGCAGGTCGACGAGGATGACGGTGAGGATCCCGACCAGCGTCAGGGCCCACACCCAGGGGGACACGTGCAACGTGACTCCTCCGGCTCGGTTGAATGCCGGAGGTCTCTCCCGCCCTGATGCGCGGGCCGACGGCCCGGGTCGGCACGGACCGACCGTATTGACGAAACCGCCGCGCGGGGATACTCCCCTCCACTGCCTACTCCAACGCACGCCCCATGCGCCGCGTTCCCTCCCCGCGAGATTTTTCCGAAAATTCGTGAACCGGATCGCCGCGCCGCGCATCTAAGGCCCGACGATCACCAGCCCGGGCCCCGGGGAGCCGCCGGTCAGCGGGCCCCGGCGGCGCCGAGCTCCCGGTAGATCCCGGCGAGCTGGTCCACCGCGTCGGCCTCGCCCGGCAGCGTCGCCGCCCGCTGCGCCGCGGCCGCGCCGAGCCGCACCGCCAGCGCCGGGTCGTCCAGCACGCGGCCGACGGCCCGCTCCAGCGCCGCCGCGTCGCCCGGCGGCACCAGCAGCGCCGCCTCGCTCTCGGGGCCGTGCAGCAGCGGCCCGCCCGGCCCCCGCCGCACCGGCCGGTCCGCGCCGACCATGACCGGGACGCCGCCGACCCGGGTGGCGACCAGCGGCCGCCCGGCGCGCAGGATCTCCTGGACGATCAGGGGCTGACCCTCCCAGACGCTCGGCACCACCGCCACGTCGGCGGCCGTCAGCAGCGCCGGGACGTCCGCGCGGCGGCCCAGCAGCACCACCGGCAGCCCCTCGGCCTCGATCCGGGCGCGCAGCGCCGGCTCAAGCGGCCCGTCCCCCGCGATCGCCACCAGCGGCCGGGGGTCGCGCCGGGCCCAGCCGGCCGCCGCGTCCAGCAGCGTCGGCAGGCCCTTCTGGTCGGCCAGCCGCGCCACGGTGACGATCAGCGGCCGCTCCCCCACGCCCAGCTCGGCGCGCAGGTCGGCGCGGGCGGCCGGGCCGGGCTGCGAGCGCGGCGCGGGCGCGGGCACCAGCGCGTCGCCCACCGACCGGGCCCCCAGCTCCCGCATCCGCTCCACCAGGTCGGGCGAGACGCCCAGCACGCGAGTCGCCCCGCGCGCCACGATCCGCTCCAGCGCCCCGTACACCGCGGCGGTCCGCCCGCTGCAGCGATCACGGCGTTGTGCAGGGTGACCACCAGCGGCGCGCCGCCCCGCCCGAGGCGCAGCGGGCCGGGCGCGACCCGCGCGGTGGCGGCCACGGCCAGCGCCCCGGCGCGCAGCCCGTGCGCGTGGACGACGTCGGCGCCGCGCAGCAGCCCGCGCAGCCGCGCGACGGCCTTCGCGTCGCTGACCGGGCGGGGCCGGTCGGCCAGGTCCACCTCGGCGAAGCGGGCGCCCGCGGCGGTGAAGCCGAACCGCTCCTCGGTCGCGGCGGGCCCGCAGACCAGCACCCGCGCACCGCGCGCCGCGAGCCCCGCGGCCACCGACCGCACGTGCCGGCCCACGCCGCTGCGGCGCTGGTGCCGAGCACCAGCGCCACCCGCAGCCCGGACAGCTCGTCGGAGACCTTCACATCAGACATCTCGGGTGACCTTCCGGCTGAGGACGGCCCGCAGATCCCGGCCGTCGATCACGAACGCGACCAACAGGAACACCGCGCCGGCCGCCACCGCCGCCAGCGCGCCGACGGCGATGTCGCGCACCTGGCCGCCGGTGCCCACCAGCGCGGCCAGGGCGTACCCGGCCGCGCCGCCCGACGCGCCGCCCGCCAGGCCCGCCAGCAGCGCGCGCGGCACCCCGTGCGCGGCGGCCGCGCCCCGGGCCCGCACCAGCGCGGCCAGCAGCAGCGCGCCCGCGACCGTCATGCCGACCGTGTTGCCGAGGCCCAGCGCCGCCACCACCCACCGGCGGTCGGCGGCCGCCACCAGCGCCAGGTCGGCGACCATGACGACGGCCCAGCCCGCGACGACGGCCAGCGCCCCCGCCCTGCCGCGCCGGGCCGCGTACAGCACCCGGCCGAGGTGCGCGACCAGCCCGTACCCCAGCAGGCCCGGCGCGAACGCCAGCACCGCGCGGGCCAGCACCTCCTGCTGGTCGGGCCGGCCGGGGTTGAACACCCCGGCGGCGGGGAGCGCCACCGCCGCCAGCGCGGCGGCCCCGGCGCACGACACCAGGACCACCGCGCGGGTCGTCCTGGCGGTGATGCGGTCGAACTCGGCGGCCTCGTCCGCGCCGGTGCGCGCCGACAACATCGGGAAGGCGCTGGTGGCGATCGGCACCGCCAGGATCGCCCACGGCAGCAGGTAGATCGCCCAGGCGTACTGGTAGTTGGCCAGCGCGCCGCCGGTGCCCTCGTAGCTGAGCCGCACCACCAGCAGCGCCGACAGCTGCTGGGCGACGACGGTGGCCAGCCCCGCGATCGCCAGCCGCCGCACCCGGCGTGCCACACCGGGCGGGAACCGCAGCGCGGGCCGCAGCCCCAGCCGGAGCCGCCACACCGCGACCCCGGCGGTGACCGCCATCGCCACGCCGCCGAGCGCGGTGCCGATCGACAGCGTCAGCTCGGCCCGCAGCGGCAGGTGCGCCAGGTCGTTCTCGTAGCCGCGACCGAGCGGCGCGTACGCGAGGTAGGCGACGATCACCACCAGGCTGGACATCAGCGGGGCCAGCGCGGGCGCCACGAAGCGGCGGTGCGACTGCAGCAGCCCGTACAGCACCACCGCCAGCCCGTACATGACCATCTGGGGCGCCATCACCGCCAGCATGTCGGTGCCGACCGCCACGATGTCGCCGCGGTCGCAGCCCGCCAGGTCGGGGCCGACCAGCAGCCGCATGATCGGCCCCGCCAGCAGCGCCATCAGCAGCGACAGCGGCACCATCAGCAGCACGATCCAGGTGACCAGCGCCGAGGCGATCTGCCGCACCTGCGCGCGGTCGCCGCGCTCGGCGGGCCCGGCCAGCACCGGCACCACCATGCTGGCCAGCGCGCCGCCCGCGACGATCTCGTAGACGATCGCGGGGATCTGGGTGGAGGTGAAGTACGCCTGGCTCAGGCAGGAGGTGGTGACGGTCTGGGAGAAGACGTAGGTGCGGCCGAACCCCGCCAGCCGGGACAGCACGGTGATGACCCCGATGACGACGGCGGCGCCCGCCAGGCCGCCGGTGAGGCGGCGGAGCCGCGGACTCACCGGGCCGGGCCCTGGAACTGCGGTGCGGGCGGAGGCGCGGGCGGCGGGGTCGCTGGGGTCACGGGGGTCACGGTTTTCCGGGCGGGAGCGGGGCGGGGAGCGGCCGGGCGGCGGGTCAGGACGCGCGCGCGGGCTCGGCGGGGGCGGGGTCCGGCGCGGGGGCGGCCGGGCGGCGGCCCAGCATGTCGATCCGGTGCAGCACCGGGGTGCGGGCGATGACCTTGGTGAAGCTGACGACCTCGCTGGCGGCGTTCAGGCCCGCGACGCCCGCCAGCACCGCCAGCCGGGGGCCCCGGCCCAGCCGCGTGGCGGCGAGGCCGAGCAGCGCGCCCAGCGCGTTGGCGCCGGTGTCGCCGAGCATCGCGCGCTCGCCGAGGTCCTCGGGCAGCAGCGCGGCGGCAGCGCCCAGCGGCGCGGCGACCACCGCCGACCCCGAGGAGGTCAGCGCCAGCGGCACGCCGGTGATCAGGCCGACCTTGATGGCGCGGCCGGGCCGCAGGTCGAACAGGTTCATCAGGTTGGCGCCGCCGGCCACCAGCGCGCCGTTGACCAGCGTGTCGAACGCCCGGCCGGCGCGGGTGGGCGCGGGCGACCCGGCGATCGCGGCGGCGGCCAGGCCGGTCGCGCCGATGCCGAGGATCTTCACCGCGCCGGTGGTGACCTCGCCGCGCGCCAGCGCGCCGAGGTGGCCCTTGAAGCCGCGCGAGGACGCCGAGCCCGACAGGTCGTCGTAGCCGCCGAGCAGCCCCGACCCCGCGCCCGCCAGCAGCGCGGCGGCGCGGACGCGGCCCGTGGCCCCCGGCGCCAGCAGGCCCGCGGCGGCGGCGCCGGCCGCGAACGCCGGGCCCTCCAGCAGCGTCACCGGCTCGCCGCGGTGGTTGACGCGGCCCCACACCTCGTCCCCGGGGCGTCCGGCGAGGCCGGGCGGGCGGCGGGTCAGCGCGGTGTAGGCGGTGCGGGCGGCCACGGCTCCGAGGCCCGCCCCGAGGGCGGCCCCGGCCAGCAGGCGGACGGCAGGCTTCACTGGATCATCCGTTCTTCCCCGCGGCGGGCGCCGGCGAGGGCAGGTAGCCGCTCGCGCCCGCGCCCGTCCCGAACTGGCCGGGCTTGCCGGCCAGTTCGTTCTGCAGCGCCAGGATCGCCACGACCTGCCCGGAGGCGGTGTCCACCGCGTCGGTGGAGGAGAGGTTCTTGTCGTCGTCGGAGTCGCGCAGCGCGGTGATCAGCCCGCCCTCCTGGGCGGACTCGGTCGGGCCGCCCAGGACGACGCCGCGCCCGGCGGCGTCCAGCGCGGCCGAGACCGACAGCAGCGCCTTGTTGTCGACGTCGCCGCCCGGGTAGGCGTAGGGGGCCGACGGTGCGATCACGACGGCGAGTGTCGCATGCTGGCCGGGCTTCCCGCTGGTGGTCACGTAACCCGCCTCGCGGAAACCGTTGAGCACGGTGCCGCCGGCGGCGTCCTCGCGGCCGGTCCGGGCGGCGTCCTTGGTGACGATCGCGCTGGCCAGGACCGCGCCGGCCTTGGCGTAGGCGCCGGCGTCGCCGGGCAGCTCCAGGTCGGTGGGCTTGAGCTGGGCCGCCAGCTGGTCGACGGTCGCGGTCTGGTCGTCGTCCAGGAACTTCTTCTGGATCGTGACCCGGCCGGTGACGGTCGCGCCCGCCTCCTTGGCCAGCCCGCCGACCTTCTCGATGCTCTCGTTGCTCGCGCCGGGGGTCTCCACCAGCACCACCGACTGGCCCCGGAGGCGGCCGGTGACGATCTGCGGGCCGAGCACGTCGGCGAACTGCTGCTCGCCCTTGATCTGCCCTTCCAGCCGGCGCTGCTGCCGCTTGAGCTGCTCGTTGGTCTGCGCCACCGAGTTGGCCTGGCGGCGCAGGCCGTTGGTCACCGACTGCGACAGCGTCGTGGAGCCCAGGATGATGCCGAGCGCCAGCGCCAGGAAGATCGCGACGATGGAGACGAGGTGGTAACGGAAATCGATCACGTGAACAGTCCGGTCAGCCAGAAGAGGAAGGAGTGCCAGCGTTCGGCCAGCAGCGGTTCGATGACGTCGCCCGCAGGCGACATGAACACCGCGGTGGTCATCGCGATGAACGCCCCCAGCACCAGGAACAGCAGCGACCAGGAGGAGATGCGGCTGCGGTACAGGCGGCTGACGCCCTTGGCGTCCACCAGCTTGCTGCCCACGCGCAGCCGGGTGAGGAACGTGCTGGCCATGCCCGCGCGGCCCTTGTCGAGGAACTCGACCATGTTGGCGTGCGTGCCGACCGCCACGATCAGCGTGGCGCCCTTGTCGTCGGCCAGCAGCATGGCGATGTCCTCGCTGGTGGCGGTGGCGGGGAAGACCACGGCCTGGCGGCCGAGCTCCTCCACCCGCGCGAGGCCCGGCGCGCGGCCGTCGCGGTAGGCGTGCACGACGATCTCGGCGCCGCTGGTGAGCGCGGCGTCCGACACCGAGTCCATGTCGCCGACGATCATGTCGGGCTTGTAGCCGGCCTCCAGCAGCGCGTCGGCGCCGCCGTCCACCCCGATCAGCACCGGCCGGTACTCGCGGATGTAGGGCCGCAGGGTGGCGATGTCCTCGCGGTAGTGGTAGCCGCGCACCACGATCAGCGCGTGTCGGCCGGCCAGCTTGGTCTCCACCTCCGGGACGCCGACGCCGTCGATGAGCAGGTCGCGCTCGCGCTTGACGTACTCCATCGTGTTGGCGACGAACGCCTCGAGCTGGTGGGCGAGCCCGGCCTTGGCCTCGGTGAGGGCGGTCTGGACCGTCTCGGGCGTCTGCTCGGTGCCCTTGGCGACCACGTCCTCGCCGCGGTAGACGGTGGCGTCCTCGACGCGGACCTGGTCGCCCTCGCTCAGCTTGGCGAAGATCTCCGGGCCGACGTCGTCCACCAGCGGGATGCCGGCCTCGACCAGGATCTGCGGGCCGAGGTTGGGGTAGCGGCCCGAGATGCTGGGCGCCACGTTCACCACCGCGCCGACCTCGCACGACACCAGCGCCTCGGCGCTGACGCGGTCGAGGTCGACATGGTCGATGACGGCGACCTCGCCGGGCTGCAGCCGCTTGGTGAGGTCCTTGGTGCGGCGGTCCAGCCGCGCGACCGCGGCGACCCCGGAGCGGCCGTCCTCCTTGCCGCGGCCGAGCCCGAGCACGCGCCGCGGCAGCTTCTGCGACAGGCGGGCGCGTCGCTCGGTGGTCGGAGACGGGTCGTTCATCGCAAGACATCCTGCCAGAGCGCGGGAGGGGACACCGGTAACGACGAACGGCGGGGCGTGTTCGTTCGTGCACTCTCTGTCGTTTTAGGTGATCTTGACTTTACCGCGAGTTCGGTGTTGTTCAGTGTTCCTGTGCGGCGAGTTCGAGAAGTTCCTCCGCGTGGGCGCGGCCCAGCTCGGAGTCCTCCAGGCCCGCCAGCATCCGCGACAGCTCCCGGACCCGCCCCTCGCGGTCCAGGGCGGTGACGCCGCTGCGGGTGACGCTGCCGTCGCTGGACTTCTCCACCAGCAGGTGCTGGTCGGCGAACGCGGCGACCTGCGGCAGGTGGGTGACCACGATCACCTGCGCGTTGCGGGCCAGCCGCGCCAGCCGGCGGCCGATCTCGACGGCGGCCTTGCCGCCGACGCCCGCGTCGACCTCGTCGAACACGAACGTCGGGACCGGGTCGGCGCCGGCGAACACGACCTCGATGGCGAGCATCACCCGCGACAGCTCGCCGCCGGAGGCGCCCTTGTGCAGCGGCAGCGGCTGCGCGCCCGGGTGCGGGGCGAGCCGCACCTCGACCTCGTCGGCGCCGTGCGGCCCGTAGTCGGCGGTGGGGGTGACGGTGACGTGCACGCGGGCGTGCGGCATCGCCAGGGCCGCCAGCTCCTTGGTGACGGCCTCGGAGAAGCGCTCGGCGGCGCGGGTCCGCACCGCCGTCAGCTCGGCGGCCTCGGCCGCCAGCCGCTCGGCCAGCTCCTCGTGCTCGGCGCGCAGCTCCTCGACGCGGTCGTCGTCGCCCTCCAGCTCGGTGAGCCGGGCCGCCGACGCGCGCGCCCACTCCAGCACCTCCTCCAGGGACTGGCCGTGGTGCTTGCGGGTGAGGGCGGTGACCTCGGCGCGGCGCTCCTGGACGGCCGCGAGCCGCGCCGGGTCGGCGTCCACCGACTCGGCGTAGGCGGCCAGGTCGGTGGCCACGTCCGAGACCAGGTACCCGGCCTCGGCCAGCCGGTCGGCGAGGCCCGCGAGCTCGGGGTCGTGGTCGCGGACGGCGTCCAGCGCGTTGCGGGCCTGGCCGAGCAGGCTGACCACGTTGGCGGCCTCGAACGCCGCCGCCGGGTCGCCCAGCAGCGCCTCGTGCGCGGTGTCGGCGGCGCCGCGCAGGGCGTCGGCGTGGCCGAGGCGCTCCTCCTCGGCGGCCAGCTCGACGTCCTCGCCCGGCTTGGGATCGATCTTCTCGATCTCCTCCAGGTTGAAGCGCAGCAGCTCGGCCTCCTGGCGCCGGTCGCGGGCGCGGGTGGTCAGCTCCTCCAGCAGCGCCGACACCTGGCGGTGCCGCTGGTAGGTCTTGGTGTAGGCGCGCATCGGCTTGGTCAGCGCGCCCCCGGCGTACCGGTCGAGCGCGCCGCGCTGCCGCCCGGCCTGCAGCAGCCGCTGCTGGTCGGACTGGCCGTGCACGGCCACCAGGTCGTCGGCCAGATTGATCAGCAGGCTGACCGGCACCGACCGGCCGCCCAGATGGGCCCGCGACCGGCCCTCGGCCGACACCGAACGGCTGATGATCAGCGTGTCGTCGTCCAGCTCGCCGCCGGCCTCCTCCACCCGCTCGACCACCCGGCCCCCCGGATCGACCACCAGGCGGCCCTCCACGGTGGCGCGGCCGGCGCCCGGCCGCACCCGCTGCGGGTCGGCGCGGCCGCCGAACAGCAGTCCCAGGCTGGTGACCACCATGGTCTTGCCGGCACCGGTCTCGCCGGTGACGACGTTGAAGCCCGGGGACAGATCGAGCACGGCCTCGTCGATCACTCCGAGGCCCTGGATCCGTACCTCATCGACCATCGGACGCACCAGCGTCACAACCCCTCGCACAACAGATCCCGGTTCAGCGCCTGTGGAGATTATCCCCTGCCCCCGTCCCCCGGCTCCTCCGCCCGGGCCCGCGCCCGGCCGCGCCAGCCGGTGACCGGCAGCCCGAACTTGGTCACCAGCCGGTCGGTGAACGGCGTCAGGTGCAGGCGGGCGAGCCGGACCGGCTCGCTGCCCCGGCGCACCTCCACGCGCGCGCCCGGCGGCAGGTCCAGTGTGCGCGCCCCGTCGCACCACAGCACCGCCCGGGGCGTGCCGGGCAGCACCTCGATCGCCACCGCCGAGCTCGGCGAGACCACCAGCGGCCGCGCGAACAGCGCGTGCGCGCTGATCGGCACCACCAGCATCGCCTCGACCTCCGGCCACACCACCGGGCCGCCCGCGGAGAAAGCGTAGGCGGTCGAGCCGGTGGGCGTGGCGCACACCACACCGTCGCAGCCCCAGTTGGACAGCGGGCGGCCGTCGATCTCGGCGACGACCTCCAGCATCCGCTCGCGCTCGGACTTCTCGACGGTGGCCTCGTTCAGCGCCCAGTTGGTGCCGATCAACGCGCCGTTGCGGCGCACGGTCACGTCGATGGTCATGCGCTCCTCGACGTCGTAGCGGCGGCTGACCACGCGCTCGACGGTCGCGGTGAGGTCCTCGCGCTCGGCCTCGGCCAGGAACCCGACATGGCCGAGGTTGACCCCCAGCAGCGGGGTCCCCGCGGGCCGGGCCAGGTCGGCGGCGCGCAGCAGCGTGCCGTCGCCGCCGAGCACCATCACCAGCTCGGCGTCCTCGGCGGCGGCCGTGGCGCGCGGCATCACCTTCACCCCGGCGCAGCCGATGTCCTCGGCCTCGCCCTCCAGCACCCGCACGGTGATGCCCGCCTGGGTGAGGCGCTCGATCACCAGCTGGGCGCTGCGCACCGCCTCCGGTCGCCCGGTGTGCGCGACGACCAGCACCGTTCTCTGCTTCATGGCCGGCTCCATCGCCTCGCCTCCGCTCGGCCCGCCGTTCACTGCGGGCCCTCCGTGATGGCCTTGGCCAGGTCGGCCTCGTCCAGGGGCGGCGCGCCGGCGCGCAGCCACAGGAAGTACTCCACGTTGCCCGACGGGCCGGGCAGCGGGCTCGCGGTCACGCCGTTCACCCCGAGGCCGAGGGCCGCGGCGTGCCCGGCGACGCCGCGCACCGCCTCGGCGCGCAGCTCCGGGTCGCGGACCACTCCGCCCGCGCCGACGCGGTCCTTACCCACCTCGAACTGAGGTTTCACCATCAGCGCGTAGTCGGCGTGGGGCGCGACCACGCGCCGCAGGGGCGGCAGCACCAGCTTCAGCGAGATGAACGACAGGTCGCCCACGACCAGGTCGGGCTGCGCGGCCTCCGGCTGGCCGAGCCGCTCGGGCGTCAGGTCGCGGACGTTGACGCGTTCGAGGACGGTGACGCGCTCGTCGGTGCGCAGCGACCAGGCGATCTGCCCGTAGCCGACGTCCACCGCGTACACGCGGGCGACGCCGGCGCGCAGCAGCACGTCGGTGAAGCCGCCGGTGGACGCCCCGGCGTCCAGCGCGACGCGGCCGGCGGGGTCGAGGCCGGTGAAGGCCGCCAGCGCGCCGGCGAGCTTGTGGCCGCCGCGCGAGACGTACTCGGGCCCGGCGTCGGCGGTGTCGACCAGGATCGCGGCGCCGGTGTCGACCTGCGTGGCGGGCTTGGCGGCGGTCTGGCCGCCGACCTTGACGCGGCCGTCGGCGATGAGCTGGGCGGCGTGCTCGCGGGAACGGGCGAGTTCGCGGCGGACCAGCTCGGCGTCGAGACGTCGCCTGCTCATGCGCGCGGGCCCGGGGGGAAGCCGGGGCGGGGCGGGGCCATACCGGGCGCGGGCGGCCGGGGCACGGGCGGGCCGGACGGGCCGGGCTCGCCGTCGTCGGCGGCGGCCAGCAGTTCCTGGAGCCGCTGGTGGACGTCCTCGAAGACCTCCACGTGCGCGGCCACCGGCGCGCCCGCCAGCTCGGCGAGCCGGGCCAGCGCGGCGTCCACCCGCGCGTCGCCGGTGGGCTCGGCCTGCGGCCCCGCGGGCGCCGCGGGCCCGGTCGGGAGCGCCGCGCCGGGCTCCCCGGCGGGCGCCCCGGCCTCGTCGGACATCACGTTCAACCTCCCAGTGGACCCCGGCCGCGCGCCGGGAGTCGCTTCACCCTCTGCCAGAACGCTACCGTCCCTACACGACATCGTTGTCGACCGAACGGGGAACGGCCTGACCATGGCGAACGAGGAGGACTGCCGCGCCGCGCTCGACAGGATCGCCGAGCGGCTGGCGGAGGTGGACGGCGACAAGCTCGCCGAACACGTCGTGGAGCGCACCATCAGCTGCCGGGTGCCCGATCTGGGCCTGGCGTTCCGGACCCGCCTGCACGCGGGCGGCCTGGACCCCTTCGAGCGCACCGACGACCCCAAGGCCGCGCAGGTCCGGCTCACCGTGAACGGCGACGACCTGGTGGCGCTGGCCCACGACGAGCTGAACCCGGCCAAGGCGTGGGCGGCGGGCCGGCTGAAGATCGAGGCGAGCATCTTCGACCTGCTGCGGTTGCGCAAGCTGCTCTAGCCGCTCCAGCCGCTCCGCGCCCGGCGCCGTCCGGTCACGACAGCCCGAGGCGGCTCAGCGCCCCGGTGACGGCCTCCCGGGGCGCGGGCTCGTCGGTGCGCCAGGCGGCCGCCGCGAGGGCGCGCAGGCCGTCGTAGGGCTCCCCGGAGCCGTCGAGGGCGATCTCCGCGCCGTCCCAGCGCGCCGTCCAGCCCGCGCACTCGTAACGGTCGCCTCCCTCGCCCGAGCGGCGGTGGACCTCCGGGTGCGGGACGAGCAGGCCCGTCAGATCGGGCGCCAGATAGGTCGGCCGGTACTTGGGCGCCGCCGTCAGCACCGCCGCCGGGTCGGTGACGCCGGTGAACACCAGCAGGCTGTCGGCCCCTCCGTTGTTGGCGCCCTCGATGTCGGTGTCGAGGCGGTCGCCGACCACCAGGGGCCGCCGCGCGCCGGTACGGATGATCGACTCGTGGTGCAGCGGGCGCTCGGGCTTGCCGGTGACGATCGGGTCGACGCCGGTGGCGCAGCGGATGACCTGGAGCAGCGAGCCGTTGCCGGGCTTGGGCTGGCCGTCGCCGCCGGGGATGGTGAAGTCGCCGTTCGAGCCGACGAACAGCGCGCCCCCGCTCACGGCCTTGGCCCCTTCGGCGATCAGACCGTAGGACAGGCCCGGCTCGTACCCCTGCACGACGGCGGCGGGCCGCTCGGACGCGGTGCTGACCGGCCGCAGGCCCCGGTCGTACAGGGCCTTGCGCAGGCCCATGCCGCCCACGACCAGCACCGCCGACCCGGCGGGCAGCCGCTCG
Source organism: Spirillospora sp. CA-253888 (assembly GCA_050936435.1). Lineage (GTDB taxonomy): Bacteria > Actinomycetota > Actinomycetes > Streptosporangiales > Streptosporangiaceae > Spirillospora. The sequence continues at coordinate 7,141,380 of JBNJMT010000001.1, read as the reverse complement.
GCCAGCAGCCGCGCGGCGGCCTGCGCGGAGGTGACGACGTCCGAGGGCTCGGCGGGCACCCCCACCCGGCACAGCAGCGCCGCGACCGCCGACGGGGTGCGCGAGGCGTTGTTGGTGACGAACGCGAGCCGCTGCCCGGCCGCGCGCGCCTTGGCCAGCGACTCGGCGGCGGCCGGGACCGGCCGCTGCCCGACGTAGACGACCCCGTCCAGGTCGAGCAGTGCCACGTCGTAGACCTCGCTCAGCGGCCGGTCGCTGCCCTTCATGGCTTCCTCGATTCCAGTGTGGCCCGGGCGTGCCGGAGCGCGTTGGCGTAGTCCTTGTTGTCGGGGCGCATGGCCACCGCGAGGGCCAGCGGCTCCAGCGCCGCCTCGAACTCGCCCAGGCGGCTCAGCGCCAGCCCCAGCCCGAACAGGGCGTAGTCCTCGGTGGGATCGCTGTCGGCGATGCGCCGGAAGTTGTCGGCCGCCTCGTGGAACAGCCGGGCCCCGAACTGGGCCCGCGCCAGCGCCTCGCGGACGCTGCGGGACCCGGGCTCGGCCTCGGTCGCGCGCGCCAGCAACTGGACGGCCGCAGCGGGGCTTCCGGCCCGCAGCAGCTCCAGCCCCCGGGTGTACCACTCGTAGACGCCGCCCTCGGGGGCGGCGGGATGCTCGCCGGGGGAATCCTCGGGCCGTCCCGGCCCTTGAACACTCATGTGGACCTCCCCTCGGAACTCGATCGTCTCGACGGTACCCGGCCGGCGGCCGGGGCCCCATCGGGGATTAGCATGCCCATAGTGGACGACGATCTCCCCTCCGGCCTCGGCCCGGAGGAGTTCAGCGCGCAGATCTTCGGCGCGGGGGCGCCCCGGGGGAGTTCCGGGCTGGTCCTCGCGCCGTTCCGGGGCGTGCGCTTCGATCCCCGCGCGATCGGCAGCCTCGCCAAGGTGACCTCCCCGCCCTACGACCTGATCGACGACGTCGCGATGCGGCGGCTGCGCGCCGGCGACGGGCACAACATGGTGCGGCTGATCCTGCCGCGCACGGCGGGGGCGGGCTACCGCGGGGCCGCCGCCACGCTGGAGCGCTGGCTCGCCGACGGGGTCCTGGCCCCCGACCCCGAACCGGCCCTGTACGTCTACGAGGCCGCCGACGCCGCCTCGGGCGAGGTACGGCAGCGCGGCCTGATCGGGGCGCTGGGCCTGCACGCCGAGTCCGACGGCGTGGTGCTGCCGCACGAGAACGTCTACCCGGGCCCGGTGCGCGACCGGCTCGCGCTGATGGACGCCACCCGCGCCAACCTCGAACCGATCTTCCTGGTGCACGAGGGCGGCGCGGACGCGGCGCGGATCGTGGACGAGACGGCGGCGACCGGGCCGCTGGTGGAGTTCCGCGCCGACGACGGCCTGACGCACCGGCTGTGGCGGATCACCGACCCGGCGGCGCACGCCCGGATCGCCGCCGACCTGGAGGGCCGCCAGGCGCTGATCGCCGACGGCCACCACCGCTACGCGACCTACCGCGCCCTTCAGGCCCGCCGGCACGCCGCCGGGCTGGGCCCGGGGCCGTGGGACCGCGGCCTGGCCCTGCTGGTGGACTCCGGGCGCTACCCGCCGCACCTCGGCGCGATCCACCGCGTCCTGCCGGGCCTGCCGCCCAGGAAGGCGCTGGACGGCGCCCGGCGGGTGTTCCGGATCACCGAGTTCACCGACCTGGCCGGCGCCGTCGCGGCGCTGGCGGCGGCGGAGGGCCCGGCGTTCGTGCTGGGCGGCGGCGACCACCTGTACCTGCTGACCGACCCCGACCCGGCCCGCCTCGCCAAGGCGATGCCCGCCGGGCACTCCGGGCGCTGGCGGGGGCTGGACACGGCGGTCCTGGACCACCTGCTGGTCCAGGACGTGTGGAACGTGCCCGAGGACGAGAACAGCGTGCGGGTGGTGCACGACGATCCGGCGAAGGCGGTGACGAAGGCCCGGCGCTCCGGGGGCACCGCCGTGATCGTGAACCCCCTGCGGGTCGCCGACGTGCTGGCGGTCGCGGGCGGGGGCGAGCGGGTGCCGCGCAAGTCGACCTCGTTCGGCCCCAAGCCGCGGTCGGGAATGGTGCTGCGCCTGCTGGACCTGGGCTGAGGCGCCCTCAGCGGGAGCCCTCGGCCGCCAGGTGCGGCGGCGTGAAGGCGTACAGGTCCAGGACCTCGGGCGGAGGGGCGATCCCGGGGCCGCCCGCCTCGATCCAGGCGGCGATGTCCTCGGCGGCGAAGTCGTCGTTGACCAGGCCCAGCCAGACGGGCCGGCCGCCCGCCGCGCGCCCGGCGGACGAGGGCTGGACGACGATGACGTTGGCGCGTTCGCACACGTCCAGGCAGTCCGAGACGCGCACCGGGGCCGCGCGCCGCAACCGGGCGACCTGCCCGGCGTGGTCGACCCCCCTCACCTTGGGCCCGCCGCAGCAGCAGCCGCGGCACACGGTGACCCGGACGGGCACGGGCCGCATCACTTCACCTCGACGAACGTCCGCACGCGGGCGACCCTACCGCGCCATTGATCACCTTTCGTCCGCCGGGCCCGGTTCCCGACCGGGCGCCCGGAACCGTGGATAACCGGGCGGCCGCAAGCGATGATCTCTCCATGGACACCACGACCACCATCACCCCCCTGGGCGGCGACGTCCACGAGATCGACACCCGGATGGCCGGGTACACCGGGGTCACCGCCGCGTACCTGATCCTGTCCGACCGGCCCTGCCTGGTGGAGCCCGGCACCGCGGGCTCGGCGCCGGTGGTGCGCCGGGCGCTGGCGGAGCTCGGGGTCGGCCCGGCCGACCTCGCGACGGTGGTGGTCACCCACATCCACCTCGACCACGCGGGCGGGGTCGGCGACATCGCCGAGGCCTACCCCGGCGCCGAGGTCGTCGTGCACGAGAAGGGCGCCCGGCACCTGGCGAGCCCCGAACGGCTCATGCGCAGCGCCCGGATGGTCTACGGCGACAGCCTCGACACCCTGTTCGGCGAGATGAGGCCGACCGAGGCCGCGCGCATCCGGGCCGTGGAGGACACCGGCGTCATCGACCTCGGCGGCGGGCGGCGGCTGGAGTCCCACTACTCCCCCGGGCACGCCAAGCACCACGTCGGGCTGATGGACTCCCGGACCGGTGACCTGTACGTCGGCGACGCCGCCGGGATCTACATCCCCGAGACCGCCGACGTGCGGCCCGCCACGCCGCCGCCGGACTTCGACCTGGACACCGCGCTGCGCTCGCTGCGCAGGTTCGGCGACCTCGGACCGGAGCGGCTGCTGTTCGCCCACTACGGGCCGGTCACGGAGGTGGACGACACCCTGGAGCGGTCCGCCGAGGAGCTGCGGGTGTGGGTGGACGCCGTCAGCGACGCCCGCGACCGGGACCTGGACCTCGACCACGCGGTGGCGATGGTCAAGGAGCGCACCGACGCGCGGTACGCGCTGATGCGCGACGGCGACCCCGAGCTCGTCGCCAAGTACGAGCTGCTGAACGGGGCGGAGAGCAACGTGGCGGGGATCATGCACGCCCTGGACCGGCACGCCTGACCCCCGCCGCGCGGCCCGTTCAACGGCGGAACGGGCCGCTCACCTCGAAGGTGTAACCGTCGGTCCCGCCGATGAAGCCGCTCTTGCCGCGCTGGGAGGAGAAGTACAGGCGGCCGCCGTCCGGGGAGAACGCGGGGCCGGTGATCTCCGACTCGTCGTGCCCCACCACCTGGAGGAACGGGCTGACCACCCCGTCCGGCGTGATCATGTTGATCTGCATGTCGTCGCCGTCCTCGGCGATGTACAGGTCCCCCGACGCCGCACCGGTGATGTTGTCCACGCCGCGCAGCGGCGGCTCGCCGCCCGTGACCAGGTCGTCGTCATAGGCGAGGTCGAGCCGCTCGGCGGCCGCGTCGTAGGCCCACACGCGGTTGTCGCCCTTGGTGGTGAAGTAGCAGACGCCGCGCGCGTAGTAGCAGCCCTCGCCGCCGTCGAACCGCATCGCGCCCGCCACCTGGTCGCGGGTCGGCTTCAGCCACAGCGTCGGATCGGGGACGCGGGCCCAGCCCACCGGGCCGGTGCCCGACCCGACCAGCACCTCCAGGTCGCCCTGGGACAGGTCGCCCCACGTCCGGGGCCGGAACCGGTAGAAGCAGCCGTCGCCCTGGTCCTCGGTGAGGTAGACCACCTTGCGGTCGGGGTCGCTGGCCGCCGCCTCGTGCTTGAACCGCCCCATGGCGCGGCGCGCGACCGCCGCCTTCGACCCGCGCGGGTCGGTCTCCCAGACCAGGCCGAGGTCGTGCTCCTCGCACGAGAGCCAGGTGCCCCACGGGGTCGCGCCGCCCGCGCAGTTGAGGGTGGTGCCCTGCAGCGTCCGGTACGCCGAAGTGATCTTCCCGGCGGCGTCGAAGCGCAGCGCCGACACCCCGCCCACCACCGGGACCTCGGAGTTGCTGACGTAGATCCACCCGGCCCCGTCGGGGAAGCACGCGCCGCCGTCGGGCGCGGGGTGCCAGGTGTGGCGGGTGCCCGCCACGCGCTGCAGCGAGCGCGCCACGACGCGTCCGGTGAACCCGGCCGGCAGCCGCAGGCCGTTGACGTCGGCGGGCAGCAGCGGCCCGTAGGGGCCCGGACCGGGCTGCGCGGGTCCGGCGGCGAACGCCTGGTGCCACAACGTCCCGGAGAAGGCGGCGGTGCCGCCGAGGACGGCGGTGGCGCGCAGGAACGCGCGGCGGTTCGGGGAGAGGGGGAGGGCGCTCATCACGGGCTCCACAAGATCGTCGCCGGGTGAAACCGGCGGCCCCCGAACGGCACGATCTTGTGAATATCCGGTGAAGAGCGCCCTCGCGTCAACCCCTGGGGCGGAACCGCGCTACGGCGCGGGCGGCCCCTGCTCCGGCTCCGTCCCGTCCTGGTCGGCCGCCGGGGCGGGCTCCAGGAACACGACGGTGTCGGGCACCTCGTCGGCCGGTTCGGCGGTCTCGACGACCTCCGGCTCGGCCGGCCTGAACTGGATCTCGGTGGGGGCGGCGGGCTCGGCCGGCTTCTCGGGCTCGGCGGCCGTGCCGGCCTCCTCCGCCGCGGCTTCGACGGCCTCAACGCTCTCGCCGTCCTCGGCGACCGTCTCGGCCGTGGTGTCGCCGCCCTCGGCCTCCTCGTCCTCGGTGTCGAAGATGTCGAGGCCTTCGAGCTCGGCGTACCGCTCGGCCGCGTCGGTCTCACCGTCGCGGTCGGCGGCGGCGGCGCGCGCGAACCAGTCGGACGCCTCCTCCTCGCGCCCGGCCTCGGCCAGCGCGTCGGCGTAGGCGTAGAACAGCCGCGCCGACCACGGCCGGAGCCTCCGGTCCCGCAGCTCGGGGATCTGCAGCGTCACCACGGCCGCGTCGAGCTGCCCGAGGTCGCGGCGCGCGCCGGACTCCACGATGGACAGCTCCACCCGGCCCATCTGGTCCAGGTTGCGCGCCTCGGGCGACTTGACCAGGTCGAGCGCCCGCTCGGGACGGCCCAGACCGCGCTCGCAGTCGGCCATGACCGGCAGGTAGGCGTCGTCGCTGGTGCTGAGACGGCGCGCCGCCCGCAGTTCCTGGAGCGCCTCGGCCCACTCGCCGGCGTGGTAGGCGGCCAGGCCGGCCGCCTCGCGGACGATGCCGACGCGCGACGCCAGTCGCCGGGCGGCGCGGGCGTGCTTGTAGGCGGTCTCGGGGTCGTCTTCGGCGAGCCGCCCCGCCATGACGAGGTGGCGCGCCACACGGGCCGCCAGGTCCTTGGGCAGGGTGCGCAGCTCGGCGCGGGCGTCGACGTCGAGCTCCTCGCCCGTCACGTCGTCCGGCAGCACCGGGTCGTCGTGCTTGGGCGCCTCGCGCTCACGGTCCTGCGCGAAGTCGCGCTCGCGGCGCGGCCCACGGTCGCGGGGCGGCCCGGAACGGTCGCCCTGCCCGAAGGAGCGCCCACCGCCGCGGCCGCCCTCGAAGCGACGACCGCCGGAGCCCTGCCCCTGACCGGGACGCCCCGGACGACGCTCATCGCGCCCACCCGGACGCCCTTCGGAACGGTCGCGGTTGAAGCCGCCAGGACGCCGGTCGTCACGGCCCCCGGAGCGCTGCTCCTGGCCGAACCGGTTGGGACGCCGCTCGTCAGAGCCGCGCTCCCGGTTGAACCCGCCGGAACGCCGGTCATCGCGTCGCTGCTCCGAACCTTGGTTCCGGTCGGACCGAGCGGGACGACGGTCGTCAGACCCACGGCCCTGGCCGTAACCACCGGAACGGCGCTCGTCAGAGCCACGCCCCTGACCGTAACCACCAGAACGACGCTCATCGGAGCCACGCCCCTGGCTGTAGCCACCGGGACGACGCTCGTCAGAGCCGCGCCCCTGGCCGTAACCACCGGGACGACGGTCATCAGAACCACGGCCCTGGCCGTAACCACCGGGACGACGGTCATCAGAACCACGGCCCTGACCGTAACCGCCAGAACGACGCTCGTCGGAACCACGGCCCTGACCGTAACCGCCAGAACGACGCTCGTCGGAACCACGGCTCTGGCTGTAGCCACCGGGACGACGGTCATCAGAACCGCGTCCCTGGCTGAAGTTGTTGGGACGGCGCTCGTTGCGGCCGCCCTCGAAACGGCGGCCACCATCCTGACGCTGATCCGAACCCTGACCCTGGTTGAAGCGGTTGGGGCGACGATCGTCACGCCCAGCCCGGTCACCACGGTCGTCCCGCCCCTGGGGCCGTCCCTGGAACTTACGGTCCTGCGGACGTCCCTGGAAACGACGCTCGCCCTGGCCACCGCCGGCACGCGGACCCCGAGGAGCGCCGGAACGCTGCTCGCCGCGCTCGTCGGAACGGCGCTCGCCGACCGCATCGCGCCGGTCGTCGAACCGCTTGAAGGGACGACCACCACCGCTCTGGCCACGGTCATCGCGCCGACCGCCGCCCGGCCCGTCCTGACGGTCCCGCCAGTTCCCACCGGAACGGTTCCCGGAGAAGGATCGGCCTCCCTGCGAGCCGCCGCCAGGCCGCCCGCCCTTGTTGCCACCGCCGGTACGAGGCGCACCGCCGCGAGCACCGTTAGGGCCGCCCTGGCGACCCCCAGGTCCCCCCGACCCACTGCGGGCGTTACCCCCACGACGAGGAGGCGTACCACGCCCCCCGTTCTTCTCCCGCCGCCCGCGGTTGTCGTCGCTGCGGCCGTCCTCTTCCGCGCTCATCACACGTCCGTCACTGTTCTCGATGGTTCATGTGGACCTTAACCAGCCTACTTTGACAGGCCCAAGACATGCGTCGAGGGCCGCCTCGATAAATCGGGGCGACCCTCGACCAATACAAGTCCGGCGGTGTCCTACTCTCCCACACAGTCTCCCGTGCAGTACCATCGGCGCTGAAGGGCTTAACTTCCGGGTTCGGGATGGGACCGGGTGTTTCCCCTTCGCCATAACCACCGAACGACCAACTCACCAGACCACCCTCACGGGCGCGGGAAGATCATCGTCCGAGCAACCAGGCTCGGTATTGTGTTGTGTAGCGGTTCCCGTTTGTTTTCTGGGAACCACACAGGGACGCGAGTGTCTCTTGCAGCGATCAGTTTGAACGTCGTGTGTGTTCAAGCCACTCGGCCTATTAGTACCGGTCAACTCCACACGTTACCGCGCTTCCATTTCCGGCCTATCAACCCAATGGTCTGTTGGGGGCCTTACCCACCCGAAAGTGGAGGGAGAACTCATCTTGAGGCAGGCTTCCCGCTTAGATGCTTTCAGCGGTTATCCCTACCGAACGTAGCCAACCAGCCGTGCCCCTGGCGGGACAACTGGCACACCAGAGGTTCGTCCGTCCCGGTCCTCTCGTACTAGGGACAGATCCTCTCAATTCTCCTACGCGCGCAGCGGATAGGGACCGAACTGTCTCGCGACGTTCTAAACCCAGCTCGCGTGCCGCTTTAATGGGCGAACAGCCCAACCCTTGGGACCTACTCCAGCCCCAGGATGCGACGAGCCGACATCGAGGTGCCAAACCATCCCGTCGATATGGACTCTTGGGGAAGATCAGCCTGTTATCCCCGGGGTACCTTTTAGCCGTTGAGCGACACCACTTCCACACGTAGGTGCCGGATCACTAGGCCCTGCTTTCGCACCTGCTCGACATGTCTGTCTCACAGTCAAGCTCCCTTGTGCCCTTGCACTCGCCACCTGATTGCCAACCAGGCTGAGGGAACCTTTGGGCGCCTCCGTTACTCTTTGGGAGGCAACCGCCCCAGTTAAACTACCCACCAGGCACTGTCCCCCACCCGGATACACGGGTGCGGGTTAGACGCTCAAAACGACCAGAGTGGTATTTCACCAATGACTCCACCGACACTGGCGTGCCGGCTTCACAGTCTCCCACCTATCCTACACAAGACGCTTCAGGCGCCAATGCCAAGCTATAGTGAAGGTCCCGGGGTCTTTCCGTCCTGCTGCGCGAAACGAGCATCTTTACTCGTAGTGCAATTTCGCCGGGCCTGTGGTTGAGACAGCGGGGAAGTCGTTACGCCATTCGTGCAGGTCGGAACTTACCCGACAAGGAATTTCGCTACCTTAGGATGGTTATAGTTACCACCGCCGTTTACCGGCGCTTAGATTCTCAGCTTCGACAGGCAAAACCTGTCTAACCGGTCCTCTTAACGTTCCGGCACCGGGCAGGCGTCAGTCCGTATACAGCGTCTTACGACTTCGCACGGACCTGTGTTTTTAGTAAACAGTCGCTTCCCCCTGGCCTCTGCGACCACCCCCAGCTCAGAGAGTAAATCTCGTCACCAGGCGTGGTCCCCCTTCTCCCAAAGTTACGGGGGCAATTTGCCGAGTTCCTTAACCACAGTTCACCCGATCGCCTTGGTATTCTCTACCTGACCACCTGAGTCGGTTTGGGGTACGGGCCGCCGGTACACTCACTAGAGGCTTTTCTCGGCAGCATGGGATCACTCACTTCACCTAAAACGGCTCGGCATCACATCTCACCCTTAACGAGGAACGGATTTGCCTATTCCTCGGGCTACATGCTTACCCCAGGACAACCATCGCCTGGGCTGAGCTACCCTCCTGCGTCACCCCATCGCTCACCTACTACCACCTCGGGTCCCATGCTCCCCGACATCCACTAGACCCGAAGGTCATCGCGGAGCGGTTCGGATGGTCAGCATCAGTGGATTCAGCGTTGGCGCGTACCAGCGGGTACGGGAATATCAACCCGTTGTCCATCGACTACGCCTGTCGGCCTCGCCTTAGGTCCCGACTTACCCTGGGCGGATTAGCCTGCCCCAGGAACCCTTGGTCATCCGGCGCACACGTTTCTCACGTGTGATTCGCTACTCATGCCTGCATTCTCACTCCTCCAGCCTCCACCACTCGATCACTCGGCGGCTTCGCCGGCTGAAGGACGCTCCCCTACCCATCCAGACACTAGGTCTGAATGCCACGGCTTCGGCGGTGTGCTTGAGCCCCGCTACATTGTCGGCGCGGAATCACTTGACCAGTGAGCTATTACGCACTCTTTCAAGGATGGCTGCTTCTAAGCCAACCTCCTGGTTGTCACGGCAACTCCACATCCTTTACCACTTAGCACACGCTTAGGGGCCTTAGCCGATGATCTGGGCTGTTTCCCTCTCGACTACGAAGCTTATCCCCCGCAGTCTCACTGCCACGCTCTCACTTACCGGCATTCGGAGTTTGGCTGACGTCAGTAACCTTGTAGGGCCCATCGGCCATCCAGTAGCTCTACCTCCGGCAAGAAACACGCGACGCTGCACCTAAATGCATTTCGGGGAGAACCAGCTATCACGGAGTTTGATTGGCCTTTCACCCCTAACCACAGGTCATCCCCCAGGTTTTCAACCCTGGTGGGTTCGGGCCTCCACACCGTCTTACCGGCGCTTCACCCTGCCCATGGCTAGATCACTCCGCTTCGGGTCTACAGCATGCGACTAAAAACGCCCTCTTCAGACTCGCTTTCGCTACGGCTACCCGCCACCGGTTAACCTCGCCACACACCATAACTCGCAGGCTCATTCTTCAAAAGGCACGCCATCACGAAACAAGAAGACAAGTCTCCCTGTAGGACGCTCTGACGGCTTGTAGGCACACGGTTTCAGGTACTATTTCACGACCCCTCACCGGGGCACTTTTCACCTTTCCCTCACGGTACTGGTCCGCTATCGGTCATCAGGAAGTATTCAGCCTTACCACGTGGTCGTGGCAGATTCACACGGGATTTCACGGGCCCCGTGCTACTCGGGAACACACCCAAGAGACAACGCAGTTTCGTCTACCGGACTCTCACCGTCTGCGGTCGGCCTTCCCATGCCGTTCGACTACCACGCTGTTTTGTAACTCTTCGACCCAGCGGCAGCTGGATCAGGATGGTCCCACAACCCCGCACACGCAACGCCTGCCGGCTATCACACGCGCACGGTTTAGGCTCTTCCGCTTTCGCTCACCACTACTCACGGAATCACTATTGTTTTCTCTTCCTGCGGGTACTGAGATGTTTCACTTCCCCGCGTTCCCACCAACCGCCCTATACATTCAGACGGCGGCGACACCCCATGACGGGTGCCAGGTTTCCCCATTCGGAAATCCCCGGATCAAAGTCTGGTTGCCGACTCCCCGAGGCATATCGCAGGCTCCCACGTCCTTCATCGGCTCCTGATGCCAAGGCATCCACCGTGTGCCCTTAAAAACTTGAACACACAAAACGATCAAACAAATCGCAACAGAGATGAGAACACCGGCCAAAGACCGACCGGCATAAGCGTTCTCATCAGAGATGCTCGCGTCCACTGTGTAGTTCTCAAAAAACAACCGGGCCTACCAAAACCGCGCCCACCGTGAGGCGACGCGGTCATTGGTCCCGCAGTCCAGAGGTCCGGACTTGCGTCCGTTTCCTCAGGACCCAACAGCGTGTCCAGCTCCAGTGCTCCCTCGCTCGCGTTCCACGCGGCCGGCGAACCGGCCGCAGTACTGGCGAGTGTCGGTGAGACACCCGAACTGAGTAGCCAGTGCTCCACATCTATGAGCAGCCGCCTGACGAACATTCGCCGTCAATGGCAGCCACCGACCTTCCTGTTCGGTGAAGAACCAGGCAGGCCAGTTGTGCTCCTTAGAAAGGAGGTGATCCAGCCGCACCTTCCGGTACGGCTACCTTGTTACGACTTCGTCCCAATCGCCGGCCCCACCTTCGACCGCTCCCCCCCTTGCGGGTTGGGCCACGGGCTTCGGGTGTTGCCGACTTTCGTGACGTGACGGGCGGTGTGTACAAGGCCCGGGAACGTATTCACCGCAGCGTTGCTGATCTGCGATTACTAGCGACTCCGACTTCATGGGGTCGAGTTGCAGACCCCAATCCGAACTGAGACCGGCTTTAAGGGATTCGCTCCACCTCGCGGTATCGCTGCCCTCTGTACCGGCCATTGTAGCATGTTTGCAGCCCAAGACATAAGGGGCATGATGACTTGACGTCATCCCCACCTTCCTCCGAGTTGACCCCGGCGGTCTCCCATGAGTCCCCAACCACCCGAAGGTGTTGCTGGCAACATGGAACGAGGGTTGCGCTCGTTGCGGGACTTAACCCAACATCTCACGACACGAGCTGACGACAGCCATGCACCACCTGTCACCGGCCCAAAAGGACCCCGCATCTCTGCGAGTTTTCCGGCGATGTCAAGCCTTGGTAAGGTTCTTCGCGTTGCGTCGAATTAAGCAACATGCTCCGCCGCTTGTGCGGGCCCCCGTCAATTCCTTTGAGTTTTAGCCTTGCGGCCGTACTCCCCAGGCGGGGCGCTTAATGCGTTAGCTACGGCGCGGAATCCGTGGAAGGACCCCACACCTAGCGCCCAACGTTTACGGCGTGGACTACCAGGGTATCTAATCCTGTTCGCTCCCCACGCTTTCGCTCCTCAGCGTCAGTACAGGCCCAGAGCACCGCCTTCGCCACCGGTGTTCCTCCCGATATCTGCGCATTTCACCGCTACACCGGGAATTCCATGCTCCCCTACCTGCCTCTAGTCTGCCCGTATCGGATGCAGACCCACAGTTAAGCTGTGGGCTTTCACAACCGACGCGACAAACCGCCTACGAGCTCTTTACGCCCAATAATTCCGGACAACGCTTGCGCCCTACGTATTACCGCGGCTGCTGGCACGTAGTTAGCCGGCGCTTCTTCTGCAGGTACCGTCACGTTAGCTTCGTCCCTGCTGAAAGAGGTTTACAACCCGAAGGCCGTCATCCCTCACGCGGCGTCGCTGCGTCAGGCTTCCGCCCATTGCGCAATATTCCCCACTGCTGCCTCCCGTAGGAGTCTGGGCCGTGTCTCAGTCCCAGTGTGACCGGTCGCCCTCTCAGGCCGGTTACCCGTCGTCGCCTTGGTAGGCCATCACCCCACCAACAAGCTGATAGGCCGCGAGCCCATCCCCAACCGAAAAACTTTCCACCATCACAAGATGCCTTGAATGGTCGTATCCGGTATTAGACCCAGTTTCCCGGGCTTATCCCAGAGTCAGGGGCAGGTTGCTCACGTGTTACTCACCCGTTCGCCGCTCGAGTACCCCCGAAGGGGCCTTTCCGCTCGACTTGCATGTGTTAAGCACGCCGCCAGCGTTCGTCCTGAGCCAGGATCAAACTCTCCATTAAGGTCCATGCGACGACCACAGGGGCGAACCCGTGACCGCCAAACCTTGGAAATGAATCCCGGCAAATGCGGCCCCGAAGGGCCGACTTGCCTCAAAGAAATCCCCACCGACATCTTCCGATGCCGGCACGGGGTGACCAGGCACATTGGCCTGGTCTATAAAGGCACTGGCTTTTAACACGCTGTTGAGTTCTCAAGAAACGGACACCCACCGCGCTTGACTCGCTACTCGCGGGCCCTGCTCCGGGGCAACCCTTCAAGCTTACTCGTCCGACTCAGGCTGTCAAGTCGATCTCGAAGAGATCTTCTTGAGCGGCTAGAGACATCCGATTCGGCGCATCGAAGGCCGGAGAATCCGAAGATCCTTGACTCGATCCACCTGAAGTGCCCACCGGGCCGGCCACCTCGCGGCGTCCTGCATCCCGTCTCGGGCTGACCAGTTCATCGTACAACAGCCCGAGCGTGACTCGAACCGGTTTTTCCGAACTGGACGTCCCCGGGCCGTCCGCCTCTCGGCGTCCCGCATCCCTCGGGGCGAGAAGAACATTAGGTCTCCTCCCCCCGAGCGTCAAATCGATCGCCGTCCGTTCCGGCTCCCACCGCTGCCGTGCGCTCCTCCCCGTCCCCGTGACCTCGCAGATCACCCACTACGTGCGCCAGCTCACATTGCGGTACGGTTCGCTCAGTCTCGTCGCGTCGCGCCTGAACAAGCACATTTCGGCACGATGCGGCAGCGGCCGTGGACCGCCCGGGGAGAACGCCGGGCCGAGGTCAGGAGGTAGCCCGCATGCGCGCATCCACCACCGTTCGTCGTCCGGCGGAACGCCTGGTCGTCGCGGGGACCATGGGGCCGACCATCCACGATGTGCACGCCTGGCGGTTCAGGACGGCGCCCGGGGTCATCGAGGTCCATGCCGATCCGGCGCGGTTCCGGGCGATGCACGACCCCCTGGGACGCGGGCTCCACCTCGGGTGCGGGGCCGCGCTCGTCAACCTCCGGCTGGCGGCGGCGCAGCTCGGGCACGCCACCGTGGCCCGTCTCCTCCCCTACCCGGAGCGGCCCACCGTGCTGGCGGCGGTGCGGCTCGCCGGGCGGCACCGTGTCACCCGGGCCGAGCGGCTGCTGTACGCGGCGACCCTGCGGCCCTTCCCCGGGCGCGGGTCGGGGCCGGCGGTCAGGCCGCCCCTTCCGGTGCTGAACGAGCTGGCCGAGGCCGCGCGTCTGGAGGGCGTCACCCTGCACGCCCTTCCGGGGGACGGCGTCCAGCGGGCGATGCTCACGACCCGCGGCGACTCCCCCGCCGCCTGGCTGCGCGCCGGACAGGCCCTGCAGCGGGTCCTGCTCGGGGCCGCGGCCCGTTCGGTGTCGGTGTCGTTCCTGTACGAGGTCATGGACGGTCCCGAGCTCCGGGACCTGACCGGCCCGGGTGACGTCCCCCAGGTCATGCTGGAGCTGGTGGGCCTGTCACCCGCGCGGGCGGAACGTCGACAGGGTGAACGACAGCGGCACCTCGAACGGGTCGGTTAGCCCCCCGATCCGGCGCGCCAGCTCGTCGGCGGAGACGTGGTGGGCGTTGGGGCCCATGCCCACCAGGGTCTCGATCTCCTTGTGGGCCAGCGGCGCCGGCGTCTCCAGCCGCTCGCGGGACTCCAGGGCGAAGTGGTCGGCCAGCGCCGCGTCCATCCGTTCGGTCTTCTGCTCGTCCACCGTCAGCAGTCCCAGCCGCTCCACCAGGGGGCCGAGGTGCCGGGGCGACGGTGTGACCACGTGGAGGGCGCCGCTCGGGCGCAGGACGCGGCGGAACTCGGCGGGGTTGCGGGGCGCGAAGACGTTGAGGACCGTGTCCGCGGTCGCGTCCCGGACCGGCAGCGGCCGCCACAGGTCGGCGACGACGGCTCCCGCGCGGGGGTGGGCGCGGGCCGCGCGGCGGGCGGCGTGCTTGGAGATGTCCAGGGCCAGGCCCGTGGCCTCCGGGGCCCTGTCCAGCACCGCGCTCAGGTAGGCGCCGGTCCCGGCGCCCGCGTCCAGGATGCGGGCGTGCGGGGGCAGCTCGTGGGCCGCCCGTTCGGCCAGCAGGTCCGTCAGCGGGCCGAAGTGGCCCGCGCCCAGGAAGTCGGCGCGGGCCCGCACCATCTCCGGGGTGTCGGCGGTGCCCGGCCGGGCGTTGCCCGGCAGCAGGTTCGCGTATCCCTGCCTGGCGACGTCGAAGGTGTGGCCGGCCGGACAGGTCAGGCCGCGCCCGGTCAGCGCGAGGTCGGCTCCGCAGACGGGGCAGAGCAGGTAATCGACGATGTCGGCCAGCATGGCTCCATCATCGTCCATGCGCGGCGGCCCTGAGGCGCGCGCCGGGCAGGGCCACGGCCACCTCCAGGACGCCGTCGGCGTAGCGGGTGGTGAGGGTGTCGCGGTCGGCGTCGCGGGGCAGCGTCACCACACGGCGGAACAGGCCGTAGGGGATCTCCCCGGTGCGGCGGGCCTGGGGGCGGGCGCGGCGGATCGCCTTGATCTCGATGGTGTCGCGGCGCACCGACACCGCGATGTCGCGGACCGGGTCCATGCCCGGCAGGTCGGCGCGGATGACGTAGCGGCCGTCCTCGACGTAGTCCTCGGCGCGGATGTGGCGGCCGGCCTGCCGCAGCCGGGCGATCGGGGTCGAGCGGACGAGGCGGCGGACCGTCTCGCGCGGCGGCCGCAGGCGGGGTGCGGTGATCACGGTGTCTCCTCCCTGGGCGGTGCCGGTCGTCGGCGTGTCCTCATCGGACCCCCGTCCCGGGGATCGCGTCCAGTGCCCCCGGAGCCGGTCTCCGGGGGCGGGACGGGAGCCGTAAAGAAACCGACATATCCCGACAAGCGCATATCAATCTGTCTTAATAGCCAGGAAGTGTGACGATCCGGCCGCAACCGGTCACGACTCCATGCGCTTGCGCACGTCGTCCATGTCCAGGCCGCGCACCTGCTCGATCACGTTCTCCAGCACCGCGTCCGGCAGCGCGCCGGGCTCGGCGAACACGATGACGCCGTCGCGGATCGCCATCAGGGTCGGGATCGAGCTGATCCGGAAGCGCTCCGACAGCTCCGGCTGGGCCTCGGTGTCCACCTTGGCGAAGGTGATGTCGCCGTGCTTGTCCGAGGCCTTCTCGTACACCGGCGCGAACCGGCGGCACGGACCGCACCAGGAGGCCCAGAAATCCACCAGGACGATCCCCTCGCCCCCGGCGACCTCGTCGAAGTTCTCCGCGGTCAGTGTGACCGTCGCCATGTCGTTTTCTCCTCGGTCGGGGTATCAGAACGGGTAGAGCGGCGCACAGGCCCGCAGTATTCCCCACTCGGGAATCACAGAGCGGTAATTAGCGTTGTCCTCATAGGGAGATCGCACTGGAGAAGGGTCAGGATGGCTGCAACCCGTACCAAGGGCGACAGGATCGACGCCCCCGACAAGGACCTTGTCGGGGCCTACCTCGACCGGATCGGCCGCACGCCTCTGCTGGACGCCGAGGAGGAGGTCGACCTGGCCAAGGCGATCGAGGGGGGCCTGTACGCCGAGCAACTGCTCGACGAGGGAAAGCCGCCCGCGGGGACGACCCGCGAGGAGCTGGAAGAGCTGGTCGAGGCGGGGCTGCGCGCCAAGCAGCGGTTCGTGGAGGCCAACCTCCGGCTCGTGGTCTCGATCGCCCGCAAGTACCCGACCGACGCGCTGCCGCTGATCGACCTCATCCAGGAGGGCAACCTGGGGCTGATGCGCGCGGTGGAGAAGTTCGACTACCGCCGGGGCTTCAAGTTCTCCACCTACGCCACCTGGTGGATCCGGCAGGCGATCGGGCGCGGGCTGAGCCACACCGCCCGCACCATCCGGCTGCCCGTCCACGTGGAGGAGGAGCTGTCGCGGCTGCGCCGCGCCGAGCGGCAGCTCAGCCGGGAGCTGGGCCGCGAGCCCACCCGCGAGGAGCTGGCCGGGTCGGTGGGGGCCGAGCCCGAGCACGTGGACGAGCTGCTGCGCTGGCGGCGCGACCCGGCGAGCCTGGACGCCACCGTGGACGACGCCGGCGAGACCCCGATGGGCGACCTGCTGGAGGACCCCGACGCGGTCACCCCCGAGGCCGAGGTGCTGGCCCTGGACGACCTGGAGGGGCTGGGGCGGCTGCTGGAGCGGCTGCCCGAGCGCGAGGCGGCCATCGTGCGGGCCCGGTTCGGCATGGACAACGGGCAGCCGCTGTCGTACGCCCAGATCGGCGCCCGGTACGGGCTGAGCCACAACCGGGTGCGGCAGATCACCGACCGTTCGCTGCGCCGCCTGCGGCAGCTGGCGACCGAGGCCGACGGGACCGGGCGGCCCGCCCTGGCCGGCACCCTGCCCTCCGCCGGGGAGCCGGTGGGCGCCGGAAGCCGCGCCGCCTGACGACCCGCTCCCGTGCCGGGCGGCCCGCCCAGGGCCGCCCGGCACGGTCGCGTCCGGCGGCGGGCGGAGCCCTCTACGTCGTCCTGCTAGTGCCGTACGCCGCCCGGTGCCATAGCCTTGGGGACCGTGAGTACATCTAGCGTCACGGGGGACCTGGACGCCTGGCGCGACCTCCCCGCCCTCCAGCAGCCCGAATGGGACGACCCCGCCGAAGTGCGGGCCGTGGCGAGCGAGCTCGCCAAGCAACCTCCGCTGGTCTTCGCCGGCGAGTGCGACCAGCTCAAGGAGCGCCTGGCCGAGGTCGCGCGCGGTGAGGCGTTCGTGCTCCAGGGCGGCGACTGCGCCGAGACCTTCGCCGGCTCCAACGCCGACGCCGTCAAGAACAAGCTCAAGACCCTCCTGCAGATGGCGGTCGTGCTCACCTACGCCGGCAGCGTGCCCGTGGTGAAGATCGGCCGGATGGCGGGGCAGTTCGCCAAGCCGCGCTCCAAGCCGACCGAGGTGCGCGGCGGCGTGGAGCTGCCCGCCTACCGGGGCGACGCGGTCAACGGGTTCGACTTCACCGCCGGTTCGCGGCGCAACGACCCGCACCGGCTGCTGCAGGCCTACCACTGCTCGGCGGTCACGCTGAACCTGTGCCGCGCCTTCACCAAGGGCGGCTACGCCGACCTGCGGCAGGTCCACGCCTGGAACCAGGACTTCGTGGGCTCCAGCCCGGCGGGGCGGCGCTACGAGCAGCTCGCCGGGGAGATCGACCGGGCGCTGTCGTTCATGAAGGCGTGCGGGGCCAACCCCGACGAGTTCCACGGCGTGGAGTTCTACTCCAGCCACGAGGCGCTGCTGCTGGAGTACGAGCGGGCGCTGACCCGCGTCGACCACCTCAGCGGGCTGCCCTACGACGTGTCGGCGCACTTCCTGTGGATCGGCGAGCGGACCCGCCAGCTGGACGGCGCGCACGTGGACTTCCTCAGCCGCATCCGCAACCCGATCGGCGTGAAGCTCGGCCCCACCAGCTCGGCCGACGACGCGCTGGCGCTGATCGACAAGCTGAACCCCGAGCGCGAGCCGGGCCGGCTGACCTTCATCACCCGGATGGGCGCGGGGAAGATCCGCGACGCGCTGCCGCCGCTGATCGAGAAGGTGGCGCAGAGCGGCGCGCCGGTCGCCTGGATCTGCGACCCGATGCACGGCAACACCTTCGAGGCGCCGAGCGGGCACAAGACCCGCCGGGTGGACGACGTGCTGGACGAGGTGGCCGGGTTCTTCGAGGTGCACCGGGCGCTCGGCACCCACCCGGGCGGCATCCACATCGAGTTCACCGGCGACGACGTGACCGAGTGCGTCGGCGGCGGCCACGAGATCGTGGAGGACGACCTGCACCAGCGCTACGAGACCGCCTGCGACCCGCGGCTGAACCGCGGCCAGTCGCTGGACCTCGCGTTCATGGTGGCCGAGCTGTACCGCAAGACCACCTGAGCACGGCCCGTACGACGACGCCGGCCCCCTCGTGATCCCACGAGGGGGCCGGCGTCCGGCTGTCGGGGGGCGGGCGGGTCAGATGGAGACCTCGGCCCAGACGACCTTGCCGCCGGTCACCGGGTCGGCGCCCCAGGAGGTGGCGAACCGGTCGACGATGAACAGGCCGCGGTGGGACTCGTCCAGCGGGCCGGGCACCGTCATCCGCGGCATCTGCGCGGCGCGGTCGCGCACCTCCACGCGCACCCGGCCGGGGCCGCGCAGCAGCCGCAACTCCAGGGCGGTGCCGGCGTGCCGAACGGCGTTGGCGACCAGTTCGGCCACGATGGCGGTCACCAGCTCCTCGCGCTCCAGCAGCGACCAGGTCCGCATGGTGCGGGCGGCGAGCCGGCGGGCGTACTCGACGGCCTCGGTCTGGGGGGCGGCGCGCAGTGTGGTCTCGGTCATGGGCGCCCTCGATCCCGGTGATCGTCGGACGGCCCGGGCCCGGTCATCCGTTCACTCCCTCCTCGGCGGGGCCGCCGAGCAGGAAGCGATCCAGGCCCGTGGTGCGCAGGACGTTCTCAACGCGGCCGTAGGCGCCGGTCACGGTGAGCGTGGCGTTCTGCGCCCGCGCGTGCTTGTAGGCCCGCACCAGGACGTTGAGACCGGAGGAGTCACAGAAGTCGACGGCGGTCAGATCGACCACGACCTCCCGCTCTCCAGCGTCCACCAGCTCGGTGAGCCGCGTGCGCAGCTCGTCCGAGGAGTGCAGGTCGATGGACCCGCGCGCGGCGATCGTCGCGCGTCCGTCCTGTCGTGTCGTGTGCAAGGCCAGCCCCACGCCACCCCACCTTACCGATTGTTGGGCTTCATCATGACGCCCTCAGAACGATGAGGGCAACGTCGTCGTTCGAGGGCTCGGGCCCGAAATCCCGCACGGCCCGCTGGACGCGGGCCGCCACGGCCCCGGCGCTGAGGCCGGCGCATCCGGCCAGCACCCGCTCCAGGCCGTGTCCGTCGCCGAGCAGCCGGGCTCCGTTGCGCCGCTCGGTCACGCCGTCGGTCACGCACAGCAGGACCTGTCCGCGCCGCAGTTCCACGGTGTCGGTGTGGAATTCCACCCCGTCGAAGACCCCGAGCAGCGGCTGCGGCGAGGCGACCTCGCGCACCTGCCCGTCGGGGTCCAGCACCAGCGGCAGGGGGTGCCCCGCGCTGGTGAGCCTGATGGTGACCCCGTCCCGGGCGGGACGGGGGGTGATCTCGCCGTGCAGCAGGGTGAGCAGCCGGCCGCGCTCGCCCTCGCCGAGGATGAGGCGGTTGAGGCGGGCCAGCACGTCGGGGACCGACATGTCCTCGGCGGCCAGGATGCGCAGCGCGTGCCGGGCGAGGCCGGTGACGGCGGCGGCCTGCGGGCCGGTGCCGCACACGTCGCCGATGGCGAAGCGCCAGCGGTCGGCGGCGCCGGACGGCGCGGCGGGACCGCCGAACCGGGCGGCCGGCCCGGCGGGCTCGCCGGCCTCGAACACGTCGTAGAAGTCGCCGCCGACCTCGCTGCCCTCCCCCGCCGGCTCGTAGACCACGGCGGTCTCCAGGCCGGGGATGTCGGGGATGCCGGGCGGCAGCAGGCTGCGCTGCAGGGCGCTGCTCATCGCGGTCTGCTCGGAGTACAGCCGGGCGTTGTCGACGGCGAGGGCGGCGCGGCGGCTCAGCTCCTCGGCCAGCTCGATGGCGCTGCGCGGGAACCGGTCGCCGGGCGGGCGGCCGATGACGATGGTGCCGATGCGGCGGCCGCGGGCGATCAACGGGAACGCGTAGGCCTGGTCGGCGGTGGTGGACCCGGCGGCGGCGCGGACCTCGCCGGGGGCGGCGCCGAACCCGGTCCAGGGGCCGGGCGCGTCGGTGGGCGGCGGGATCTCGGCGCCCGCCAGCAGCTCGCGCAGGCCGTCGGCGCGGGTCTCGTCGGCGTGCCAGACGTAGGCGAGGCGGGCGGCGCCCGCGTCGGCGGCGGTGTAGACCGCGCACCAGGTGGCCAGGCGGGGCACCACCAGCTGGGCGACCAGCGCCATGGTGCGCTCCTGGTCCAGGGTGCCGGCGAGCAGGTCGCTGGCCTCGGCGACGAAGCTGAGCCAGCCGCGCCAGGACCGCTCCAGTTCGCCGATGCGGGCCTTCTCCAGCGACAGCGACATCTCGTCGGCCAGGCGGGCCAGCCGGGCGGCGTCGGCGTTGGCGAAGCGGCCGGGCTCGGCGGCGATCGCGACGACCAGGCCGGTGAGGTGGCCCTGGGCCTCCAGCGGCGCGGCGGCCAGGGAGCGGGCGCGCAGCGCGGCGGCGATGGGGTCGGAGGCGTCGGTGGACACCCACGGGGTGCCGGCGCGGGCGTCGGGGCCGAGGTTGACCACCGACAGCTCGCCCAGGGACGGCTCGCCCGCCAGCCCGGCCGCGGCGCCGAGGACCAGGCGCCCGTCGCGCTCGGTGAGCAGGACGGCGGCGGCGTCGGCGTCCAGCACGTCGCGGACGGTGACGATCGCCTTGCGCAGGGAGTCCTTGGCGGCGGGCGAGCGCAGGATGCGGTCGGCGGAGGCGGCGGTCGCGCCCGCGTCGTGGCCGGGGCGGGCGGGGACGAACCGGCCCGGCAGGGGCGCGGCGGCCGTGCCCGCAGGGGGTCTGCGGCGTCCGCGTCGGCGGCGGACGCGGTGTCCGGGGCGGTCGGCCCGGTCGGTCCCGGGGTGGTGCCGGGCGTCCTGGAAGCGAGGGGGGCCGCAGCGGCCGCGTCGGTCAGGGAGGCGGCCGCGCGGGTGCCCGCGGGCCCCGCGACCGCGGCGGCCTCGCCGGAGTAGGTGTCGGGGGCGGAGCCGTTGGCTGCGCCCGAGCGCGGCAGGCGGAACCACACGCCCTTGCTGCGGCGGTCGTACGTGACGCCCCAGGCGGCGGCCAGGCGGGCGATGGAGGGCAGGCCGCGGCCGCTGGAGGCGTTCATGCCGGGCATCGCGATGGCGCGGGTGGGGTGCAGGTCGCGGACCTCGATCTGGACCTGGCCCTCGACCAGGCGGCAGGCGACCTCGAAGGAGGTCCCGGCGTAGGCGACGGCGTTGGTGGCCAGTTCGCTGGTAGCCAGGACCGCGTCGTCGACGGCCTCGGGCATCTCCCAGTCGACGAGCACGCGCCGCACGAACCTGCGCGCGTCCGCCACCGAGGCCGCGGCGGACGGGAAGGTGGCCGACACCGTCTGCCGTTCCAACAGTCGTCCTTCATTCGAAGCGTTACTAGCGAGCCTGGCTATCGTGACAGACTGGGCGACCGCCTTTCCAGGCGAGCCGTGCCCGGCGGGCACGGACCGGTCCGTGCGCCGGGGCTCCCGAGTCGGGGCCCGGCGCCCGAAGGGGCGGCCGGTGCGATGGAATGGCCGGTGGAAGGGTCGGCATCCCGTCGCCACAACACGACAGACCGTAACACGAAGACTACAAGCCCCGCGTTCGCCCGGTTTCCGGCCTCCGCGAGCCCGACCGTCCAGGACGTGCGGAGACGTAGAGTACTGGTGCTGTCCAAAGGAGGTGTCCGTCGTTTCCGGGTACCCGGCACCACGGGCCAGGAGGATGAAGAACATGCCCCGCTCCCGTAACGGTTCGTCGCTCGACACCACCCCGCGCTACAGCGATGCCGATCTTGAACCGCTGCTGAAGGCGCTGGCGGCGGTGCGGGACGGCCGTCTGCAGCACGAGGTGGACCTGCCCGGCGAGGGCGCCCTGCGCGAGGCGGCGTCGGTGCTGGAGGACATCCGCGACAACGGCGCGCACCTCGCGAACGAGCTGGCCCGCATCCGCCGGGAGGTCGGCCGCGAAGGGCAGCTGCTGGGCCGGATCGCGCCGCGCGCGATGAAGGGCGGGTGGGCGACGGCCGCCGAGGACGCCAACGGCGTCCTGGACAAGCTGACCGACCTCGCCACCGGCATGCACCACGCGGTGGAGGCGGTCGCCAACGGCGACCTGAGCCACCGGATGGACCTGCGGGTGCACGGGCGGCCGATGCGCGGCGAGGTGCTGCGCATGGGCAAGTCGGTCAACGCGATGGTGGACATGCTCGACCAGTTCACTTGGGAGGTCACCCAGTTCGCGCGGGAGGTCGGCACCGAGGGGCGGCTCGGCGGGCAGGCGTCGGTGCGCGGCACGACCGGCCGGTGGCGCGACGCGACCGCGGCGGTGAACGCGATGGCCGGCCGGCTGACCGCGCAGGTCCGCGACATCGCCGAGGTGACCACCGCGGTGGCCGAGGGCGACCTGACCCGCAAGGTGACGGTGGAGGCGACCGGCGAGCTGCAGGAGCTGAAGACCACCGTGAACACGATGGTCGACCAGCTGTCGGGGTTCGCCGACGAGGTCACCCGCGTCGCCCGCGAGGTCGGCACCGAGGGCAAGCTGGGCGGCCAGGCGCACGTGCGGGGCGTCAGCGGGGTCTGGAAGGACCTCACCGACAACGTCAACTCCATGGCCAACAACCTGACCGTCCAGGTGCGCGGGATCGCGCAGGTCACCACCGCCGTCGCCGAGGGCGACCTGGGCAAGAAGATCACCGTGGACGCGCGGGGCGAGATCCTGCAGCTGAAGCTGACGGTGAACCAGATGGTCGACACGCTGTCGGCGTTCGCCGACGAGGTCACCCGCGTCGCCCGCGAGGTGGGCACCGAGGGGCGTCTCGGCGGGCAGGCGCGGGTGCCGGGCGTCAGCGGCGTCTGGAAGGACCTGACCAACAACGTCAACGGCATGGCCTCCAACCTGACCTACCAGGTCCGCAACATCGCGCAGGTCACCACCGCGGTCGCGCAGGGCGACCTGACCAAGAAGATCACCGTGGACGCGCAGGGCGAGATCCTGCAGCTCAAGGACACCATCAACACGATGGTCGACACGCTGTCGGCGTTCGCCGACGAGGTCACCCGCGTGGCCCGGGAGGTCGGCACCGAGGGCCGCCTCGGCGGGCAGGCCAAGGTGCACGGGGTCAGCGGGGTCTGGAAGGACCTCACCGACAACGTCAACTCGATGGCCAACAACCTGACGGTGCAGGTGCGCGGGATCGCTCAGGTCACCACCGCGGTCGCCAACGGCGACCTGACCAAGAAGATCTCGGTCGACGCGCAGGGCGAGATCCTACAGCTCAAGGACACCATCAACACGATGGTGGAGACGCTGTCGGCGTTCGCCGACGAGGTCAGCCGGGTCGCCCGGGAGGTCGGCACCGAGGGCCGCCTCGGCGGGCAGGCGATCGTGCCGGGCGCCGGCGGCATGTGGAAGGACCTCACCGACAACGTCAACGGCATGGCCTCCAACCTGACCTACCAGGTCCGCAACATCGCGCAGGTCGCCACGGCCGTCGCGCACGGCGACCTGACCCGCCGCATCGACGTGGACGCCCAGGGCGAGATCCTGGAGCTGAAGACCACGCTGAACACCATGGTCGACACGCTGTCGTCGTTCGCCTCGGAGGTCACCCGGGTGGCGCGCGAGGTCGGCAGCGAGGGCCGCCTCGGCGGGCAGGCCGAGGTCGAGGGCGTGTCGGGCACCTGGAAGCGGCTCACCGAGAGCGTGAACGAGCTGGCCTCCAACCTCACCACGCAGGTCCGCGCGATCGGCGAGGTCGCCAGCTCGGTCGCCACCGGCGACCTGACCCGCACCATCACGGTCGCGGCGCGCGGCGAGGTCGCCGAGCTGAAGGACAACGTCAACCTCATGGTGGCGACCCTGCGCGAGACGACCCGCGCCAACGAGGAGCAGGACTGGCTGAAGACCAACCTGGCCCGGATCGGCGGCCTGATGCAGGGCCACCGCGACCTCATGCAGGTCGCCGAGCTGATCATGCGGGAGCTGACCCGCACCGCCAGCGCCCAGTACGGCGCGTTCTACCTGGCCGAGCACGCCGGGGAGGACGCCGAGCTGACGCTGACCGCCGGGTACGGGATCGGCCGCGAGCTCATCGGCCGGGTGCGGTTCGGGCCGGGCGAGGGGCTGGTCGGCCAGGCCGCCGCCGAGCGCCGCACGATCCTGATCGCCGACGCGCCGGCCGACTACATCAAGATCCGTTCAGGGCTGGGCGAGGGCGCGCCGGTCAACATCATCGTGCTGCCGATCGTGTTCGAGGACACCGTGCTCGGCGCGATCGAGCTGGCCTCCTTCGGCCGCTTCACCGACGTGCACCTGGCGTTCTTCAGCCAGCTCATCGAGACCATCGGGGTCACCCTCAACGCCATCAGCGCCAACACCCGCACCGAGGCGCTGCTGGCCGAGTCCCAGCGGCTGGCCCAGGAGCTGCAGGAGCGCTCCGACGAGCTGCAGCGCCAGCAGGGCGAGCTGCGCCACTCCAACACCGAGCTGGAGGAGAAGGCGGCGCTGCTGGCCCAGCAGAACCGCGCCATCGAGATCCAGAACTTCCAGATCGAGCAGGCCCGCCGCACCCTGGAGGAGCGCGCCGAGCAGCTGGCGATCTCCTCGCGGTACAAGAGCGAGTTCCTGGCCAACATGTCGCACGAGCTGCGCACGCCGCTGAACAGCCTGCTGGTGCTGGCCAAGCTCCTGTCGGAGAACCCCGGCGGCAACCTCACCGACAAGCAGGTGGAGTTCGCGCGCACGATCTACGACTCGGGCACCGACCTGCTGGAGCTGATCAACGACATCCTGGACCTGGCCAAGGTGGAGGCCGGGAAGATGGAGGTGCACCCGCAGCGGCTGGTGGTGTCGGGCCTGGTGGACTACGTGGACGCGGCGTTCCGGCCGCTGTCGGTGGACAAGGGCCTGCGGTTCGGCACCGAGATCGCGTCGGACGTGCCGGGCACGCTGTACGCCGACGAGCAGCGCCTCCAGCAGGTCCTGCGCAACCTGCTGTCCAACGCGGTGAAGTTCACCGCCGAGGGCGAGGTGCGGCTGCGCGTGGAGCGGGCCGGCGACATCGACTTCACGCTGCCCGCGCTGTGGAACACCCCGGACGTGATCGCGTTCCGGGTGGTGGACACCGGCATCGGGGTCAGCGCCGACAAGCTCCAGGAGATCTTCGAGCCGTTCCAGCAGGCCGACGGCACCACCAGCCGCCGCTACGGCGGCACCGGGCTCGGCCTGTCGATCAGCCGCAACATCGCCCGGCTGCTGGGCGGGGAGATCCACGCCGAGAGCGAGCCGGGCCGGGGCAGCGTGTTCACGCTGTACCTGCCCGCGCAGTACGCCGAGGCCGACGGGCGGCGGCGCGCGCTGCCGCCGCTGGAGGAGGCGGCCGCGACCGCGCCCGGCGGCGGCCCGCTGCCGGGGCACCTGGGCGGTTTCGACGGCCCGGCGGGCGCTGGGCAGGCCGGGGGGCCGGTCGGAGGGCAGGGCACGCCGGTGCCGCCCGCCGAGCAGCCGTCGGCGACCGCCGACCGGCCCGGCGACGGCGAGCCCACGCTGACCGGGGTGCTGGCCGAGCCGCCGGCCGACTTCCTGGACACCGCGCTGTCGGGCCGCAAGGTGCTGATCGTCGACGACGACGTGCGCAACGTGTTCGCGCTCACCAGCGTGCTGGAGGGCTACGGCATGGAGGTGCTGTACGCCGAGGACGGGCAGGCCGGGATCGACCTGCTGCACCGCAACCCCGACGTGGCGCTGGTGCTGATGGACGTGATGATGCCGGGCCTGGACGGCTACGCCACCACCGCGGCGATCCGCGACATGCCGCAGTTCGCCGACTTGCCGATCATCGTGATCACCGCCAAGGTCATGAAGGGGGACCGGGAGAAGAGCCTGGCGTCCGGCGCGTCGGACTACGTGCCCAAGCCGGTGGACGTGGACCACCTGCTGGACGTCATGC
The DNA here is from genome assembly GCA_050936435.1 of Spirillospora sp. CA-253888. Classification (GTDB taxonomy): domain Bacteria; phylum Actinomycetota; class Actinomycetes; order Streptosporangiales; family Streptosporangiaceae; genus Spirillospora. The sequence continues at coordinate 7,115,062 of JBNJMT010000001.1, read as the reverse complement.
GCAACTGGCTGCGGCCCTCCGTCCACGGCGACCGGGCGCGGTGACCGGGCGGTCGGACGGCGGGTGGGCCGCGGGCGAGGCGAGCGCGACAGGGAGCGGGGAGAGGCACGCGTGGACGACAAGGCGAAGATCCTGCTCGTGGACGACCGCGAGGAGAACCTCATCGCGCTGGAGGCCATCCTCAGCTCGCTCGACCAGGACCTGGTGCGGGCCCGGTCCGGCGAGGAGGCGTTGAAGGCGCTGCTCACCGACGAGTACGCGGTCATCCTGCTGGACGTCGTCATGCCCGGCATGGACGGGTTCGAGACCGCGCGCGACATCAAGCGCCGCAAGAAGACCCGCGACCTGCCGATCATCTTCCTGACGGCGGTCAACAGCGATCCCGACTACGCCTTCCGGGGGTACGCGGCGGGGGCGGTCGACTTCATCTCCAAGCCGTTCGACCCGTGGGTGCTGCGCGCCAAGGTGTCGGTGTTCGTGGAGCTGCACAACAAGAACAAGCAGCTGCGCGACCAGACGGCCCTGCTGCGCGAGCAGGCCGCGCTGCTGCGGGAGCAGGCGGCCCTGCTGCAGGTGCGGGCGCCCGAGGAGGGCGGGGCCGCGGCGCGGTCGGCCGACGTCGCCGCGCGGCTGGCGGCGTTCGAGGAGCGGCTGGAGGCGGTCGGCAAGAAGGCCCCGCCCGCGCTGCGGCCGGATCTGGACCTGCTCGACCGGTCCGTCGCCGATCTGCGGGCGGCGCTCGCCGGCGACGACCGGCCCCGGGAGTCCTCCGAGGCCGGGGCCGGGCCGGCGGACGGCTCCGAGGACGGGGAGTAGCCCTCCCCCGGCCTGTCCATGGCCTCGCGGGCACGGTTCTCCGTGACGGTTGGTGATGCACGGGTCACTGCCGGGATGGCTTGGCCGGGAGCCGGCGTGGGGACGGTCCCGCTGCGGAGGTGGGGCCATTGGACACCGCCGCACTGTTCCTGTCGGGCGCCGGGGCGGGGCTGCTCGCGGGCGGGACGACATGCGCGGCCGTCCAGCTGGGGCTGCTGACCGGCGCGGTGCGGGGTTCGCGCCGGGCGGCCGGGCCGGTGACGGCGTTCCTGGCGGCCAAGCTGGTGGTGCACGCGGCGCTGGGGGCGCTGCTGGGCCTGGCGGGCGGCGCGGTGCAGCCGGGGCCGCAGGCGCGCGGCGCGCTGCTGGGGGCGGCGGCGGTGCTGCTGGCGCTCTTCGCGCTGGATCTGCTGGGGTTCGCTCCGGTGCGGCGGCTGCTCGGCCGGGGCGCCTCCCCCGCGAAGGACGGCGGCGCGGACGGCGGGGCGCCTCCCGGGGCGGACGGCGGCGCGGACGGGCAGGCGCGTCCCGGGGCGGGCGGCGCCCCTGATGATCACTGTGGCGCCTCTGATGATCACTGTGCGGCGGGCCCGGCACGGCTCCGGCGGTCCCCGGGCACCGGGGCGGCGCGATTTCGGCGTCCTGCGGCGCTGGGCGCGGCGACGGTGCTGGTGCCGTGCGGGCTGACGTTGACGGCCGAGCTCCTGGCGGTCGCCTCGCGGTCGCCGGTGGGCGGCGCGGCGGTGATGGCCGGGTTCGTGCTGGGCACCGTGCCGCTGTTCGGGCTGCTCGGGGTGACGCTGGGCCGGACGATGGCACTGCTGCGCGGCCGCCTCACCGCCCTGCTGGGCGCGGGCCTGCTGGTGGTCGCGGCCTGGACGCTGGTGTCGGGGCTGCGGCTGGGCGGCTGGCTGCCGGACGGAGGCGGCGCGAGCGCCGCCTCCGGCAGCGCGCGCCACGTCACGACCGACGCGGCCGGCACGCAGGTGGTGACGGTCTGGGCGCTGGACCGGGGCTACCGGCCCGCGCTCGTGGACGCCCGCGCCGGGGTCCGCACGGTGCTGGTGGTGCGCACCCAGGGCACGCGGGGCCACACCAGGGCGTTCACGCTCCCGGGCCGCGGCCTGGACGTGGTCCTGCCGGTGACCGGCGAGACCCGGATCGACCTGGGCGCCCCGGGGCCGGGCCGGATGCGCTTCGTGTGCGCGTCCGGCCACTACCCCGGGGCGATCACCTTCCGGTAGCCCGGCCGGGCGGCCGGGCCGGTCGGCCGGGTCAGGCGGTCAGCTTGGCGCGGGCGGCGGCGAGGCGGGCCAGGGTCCGCTCGCGGCCGAGGATCTCCAGCGACTCGAACAGCGGCAGGCCCACCGTGCGGCCGGTGACGGCCACGCGCACCGGCGCCTGGGTCTTGCCGAGCTTCAGCCCGCGCTCGGCCCCGACCGCCTCCAGGCGGGTCTTCAGCTCCTCGGTCTCCCACGGCGCGTCGCGGTAGGCCTCCTCGGCGGCGGCCAGGATGTCGGCGGCGGGCTCCTTCATGGCCTTGGCCCAGGACTGCTCGTCGACGTCCGGCTCGGCGAGGAACGCGAAGTCCACCATCGGCACGATCTCCGACAGCAGCGCCACGCGGGTCTGCGCGAGCGGGGCCAGCTCGTTGAAGACGGCCATGTCCACCTCGAACGGGGCCTCCTCCAGGAACGGCAGGCACTCGGCGACGAACTTCTCCACCGGCAGCATCCGGATGTAGTCGCCGTTGATCGCGCGCAGCTTCTTGACGTCGAAGAAGGCCGGGGAGGTGTTGACGTCCTCGATCCGGAACTCCGAGACCATGACGTCCCAGGGCAGGATCTCGCGGTCGTCGGACGGCGCCCAGCCCAGCAGCATCAGGTAGTTGCGCATGGCCTCGGCCAGGTAGCCCTCGGCCCGGTAGTCCTCCAGCGCGACCTTGTCGCGGCGCTTGGACAGCTTCTGCCGCTTCTCGTTGACGATCACCGGGACGTGCGCCCAGACCGGCGCGGTGCCGCCCAGCGCCTCCCACAGCAGCTGCTGCTTGGGCGCGTTGGACAGGTGCTCCTCGCCGCGGACCACGTGGGTGATGCCCTGGCTCATGTCGTCGACCGCGTTGGCCAGCAGGAAGGTCACCGAGCCGTCGGCGCGGGCGATGACGAAGTCCTCCAGCGCCGAGTTCTCGAAGGTCGGCTTGCCGCGCAGCAGGTCCACCACGACGGTCTGGCCCTCGTCGGGGGTGCGGAAGCGCAGCGCCCGGCCCGGGCCGGGCCCGAGGCCGCGGTCGCGGCAGTGGCCGTCGTAGCCCTTGTGCTGGTCGCCGGTGCGGGCGATCACGTCCTCGCGGGTGCAGTCGCAGTAGTAGGCGCGGCCCTGCTCGCGCAGCGCGGCCGCGGCCGCGGCGTGCTTGTCGGCGTTGGCCGACTGGAAGTAGGGGCCCTCGTACTCGCCGCCGTCCATGCCGAGCCACGCCAGCGCCCGGATGATCCCCTCGGTCCACTCGGGGCTGTTGCGGGAGGCGTCGGTGTCCTCGATCCGCAGCACGAGCGTGCCGCCCGACTGCTTGGCCATCGCCCAGTTGAACAGGGCGGAGCGGGCGCCGCCCACGTGGAACATCCCGGTGGGGGACGGCGCGAAACGTACACGGATCGAAGACGAGGTAGACATGCCCACAAGCCTAGAGCGCGCGCGCCCCCGCTCGCGCCGGGACCCGCGCGCCCGACCTGCCGTTCGGCGCCCAGGGCGGCGCTCAGGGCGTCCAGCGGGGGTCGCGGCCCGCCAGGCCCAGCGTCCGGTCCAGCAGCGGGGCGTCGGCGGGCACCGGCACCTCCGCGCCGAACGCCCCGTACCGGCGGGCCATGTCGGCGATCGAGACCGTGCCCTCGTAGGCGGCCCGGAGCACGTCGTCGGGGAACCCGGCGCGCTGCCCGGTCGCGGCGGCCAGGTCCCAGCCGTGGACGACGAACTCCCCGAAGATCATGCCGCCGATCACCGCGGCGGGCATGCCGGGCGAGGCCCCGGTCAGGCTGGTGTCGCCCTCCCAGGCCGCCGGGTCCGCCCACGCCTTGACGGTGCGGCGGGCCTGCTCGGCGAACCGGTCGGCCCAGCCGGGCTCGGCGGTGAAGTCGTGCTCCTCGGGGAGGTCGTCGGGGGCCTGCTTGGCGGCGGCGCACTCGCCCCGCCGGGTCCAGAACATCAGGTGGTTGAAGGCCGCCCGCACGTCCCAGTCGGGGCAGGGCGTGGGCGCGTCCAGGCGGTCGGCCGGGACGCCGTGCACGATCTCTATGGCCGCTTCGGCCGCGGCGGGCATGACGGTGCGAATGTCCATGTCCCAACGGTAGGGAGGCGTGTTCCGGCGTTCTTGAAGAAAAGCGACAGCCCGGCTTCTGGGATGATCTGGCCATGACCGACCCCCTGCACGATCTGGCCGCGTTCCGCGAGATCGCGGCGGCGCGGCTGGCCGCGTTCCGGCACACCTCCCTGCCCGACTCCCCCGGGACGCGGCGCGCCGGGGTGGTGCTGTGCGTGGTGGAGGACGCGGGGACGCCGTCGGTGCTGCTGATCAAGCGCGCCTACCGGGGCCGCAACGCGGGCCAGTGGGGGCTTCCGGGCGGCCGGGCCGAGCCCGGCGAGACGCTGGAGGAGGCCGCGCTGCGGGAGCTGGAGGAGGAGCTGGGGCTGCGGGTCCGGCCCGAGGAGGTGCTCGGGCGGCTGGACGACTTCCCGGCCGCCTCCGGTTTCTCGATCACGCCGGTGGTGGCGGCCCCGGCCGACCCGGGGCCGCTGCGGCCGAGCCCGGACGAGGTGCACTCGGTGCACCCCGTCACGCTGGCGCGGCTGGCCGCCGACGAGACCCCGCGGTGGGTGCCGCAGCTCGACGGCGGCCGGCTGCTGCAGATGCGGCTGGGCCCCGACCGGGTGGTGCACGCCCCCACGGGCGCCATGTTGTGGCAGTTCCGGGAGGTCGTGCTGCTGGACCGGGCGGTCCGGGTCGCCGACCTCCTCCAGCCGGACTGGACCCGCCGCTAGGCCGCCGGGCCGCTAGAAGGTGCCGCCGTCCACGACCACGCGCTGGTCGGTGACGTAGGAGGCGGCGTCCGACACCAGGAACCGGACCACGTCGGCGACCTCCTCGGGCGAGCACACGTGCCCGTAGGGGGAGGCCGCGTCCTGCTGGCGGATGTCGTCCACGCCCATCGTGGCGCGGACCAGGCGCTGGCCCATGTCGGTGTCGACCAGGCCGGGGGCGACGATGTTGACGTGCATCCCGTGGCCGCGCTCCTCCTTGGCCAGGGTGTGCGCCAGGGCCTCCATCGCGGCCTTGCCCATGGCGTAGGGGCCGCTGAACGGCGGGTAGATCCCGGTGATCACGCTCGAAATGAAGATCACGTCACTGCGCTCGGCCCGCCGCAGCAGCGGCAGCAGCGCCTGGGTGAGCTGGTGCGGGCCGAAGGCGTGCACGCCGAGGACCCGGGCCAGCTCGGCCGGGTCGGTGTCGGCGACCGAGTGGCCGCGGCTGGCGATCCCGGCGCTGTGCACCAGGACGTCCAGGCGGCCGTGCTCGGCCTCGATGCGGGCGGCGAGGTCCCGGCAGGCCGCCAGGTCGTCCACCGGCGCCCGGTAGGCGTACCCCCGGGATCCGGCCGCCTCGACCGCCGCGACGGTCTTGGCCGCCGCCTCGTCGTCGCGCCGGTAGGACACCGCGACCTCGGCCCCGTCTTCGGCCAGCGCCACCGCGACGGCGCGGCCGATGCCGCGCCCTCCGCCGGTGACCAGCGCGAGGCGTCCCGAGAGAGAACCCATCGACCACTCCTTCGTCAGGTGCACGTCTCCACCGGGCGGGGCCCCGGCCGCCGCCCGGTGCCCATCCTGCCGGTCGGCCCCGCCCCGATGTAAGTACCCCCTGACGCGCGGGCGGCTCAGGCCGGCGCGGCCTCCAGCACGCGGTACCCCGACGGGGGCAGCGGGTCCGACACCGAGACCGTGGCGAACCCGGCGGCGGCGAGCAGCGCGCGGAACTCGGCCTCGGTGCGCTCCCGGCCGCCGGTGGCGACGAGCATGTTGAGGTCGCTCATCGCGGTGCCCCGGTGCTCGGCGGTGACCACGGGCGGCAGCAGCGTCTCCACCAGGAGCAGCCGGGCGTCCGGGCGCATCGCGGCGCGGCAGGAGCGCAGGATGGCGGCGGTCCGCTCGTCGTCCCAGTCGTGGAGCACGCTCTTGAGGAGGTAGGCGTCGGCCCCGGCGGGGACCTCGGCGAAGAAGTCGCCGGTGACGATGTCGCAGCGGTCGGCGAGGTCGCCCAGGGTGTCCTTGGCGCCCTCCAGCGCGGCCGGGAGGTCGAGGAGCAGGCCGCGCGCCGCCGGGACGGCCCGCAGGACCGCCGCCAGCAGGGTGCCGTCTCCCCCGCCGAGGTCGGCGATCACGCCGAAGCGGCCGAGGTCGGCGGCCTCGACGACGGCGGGCGCGACGGCGCGGGTGTGCTCGGCCATCGCCTCGTTGAAGGTGGCCGACAGCTCCTGGTGGCGGGCGAAGAACTCGAAGGCCGTCATGCCGGTGGCGCGCTCCCAGGCGTACTCGCCGGTGCGCAGGGTGTCCACCAGGCCGCCCCAGGTGCGCCAGACCTCCGGGCCGCAGAACAACAGGACCAGGTTGCGGACCGAGCCGGGGGCGTCGCGGCACAGGTCCCGGCCCGCCGGGGCCAGCGCGAACAGGTCTGGGCCGTGCTGCTCGGCCACGCCGAGGACGGTCAGGGCGCGCAGCAGCCGGAGCAGGGAGGGCGCGTGCGTCCCGGTCTCGGCGGCGAGGTCGGCGCTGGAGCGCGGCCCGGCGGCCAGGGTGTCGGCCACGCCCAGTTCGGCGGCGGCGTGGACGACCTGGGCGGGCATGTAGCCGTAGGCGAGGTCCAGCAGGGGTGATCGCGTCATGGTCGGCCTCCTCCGGGGCGGCGTGCTCGGTACGAGGACGACGCTAGGAGCGGGACACGGAAGCGGTCTTGGACGAATGTGACCCGTCGCGCGGAGGCAGGGCAGGGCGAGGCGGGGCGGGGCGGGGCGGCTCTAGCGCTCCAGGGAGCGCAGCCATTCGGCGGCGCGCTCGACGTCCTCCTCGGTGATGCCGACCATCGGGTCGGTGGCCACCAGCAGGTGGTCGCCCACGCCCTCCTCGGCGGCGATGCAGTCGGTGGCGTCCGGCTCGTCCTCGAACCAGACGAACGGCCGCCCCTCGACCCAGGAGGCCACGTGCCGGGCCTTCCAGGAGCCCAGCGTGCCGCCCTCCTCGACGCCCGGGAAGCCGGGGATCGGCACGTACGGCAGCCGGGGCAGCCCGACGCGGGGCGCGATCCACTCGTTGGCGTTGTCGCACCAGTAGCTGGCCCAGGCGAGTTCGGCGCCGGCCTCCCCGGCCAGGTCCAGCAGCATCCGGCCGTGCCCGGCGTTCAGCCACAGCCGGAAGGTGATCCCGTTGGGCGAGCACCGGTGCCTGCGGAAACCGCGGGTCGGACGCTTGAAGGGGTTCAGGACGCCATCGACGTCCACCAGCACCAACGGCGAGCCCATATCCGGACCGTACGGCATGGGAGGCCGGGACCGAAGGTCTTTTTCGGTCGGACGTGTTCCAAGTCTCTCTTTGCGGGCAGATTCCGGCACCGTGCACGTTCCGCCCCACCCGTCACAGGGATCCCGCAGGGCGCCCGTGCCACTCCCCGCGTTAGCTTGATCATTTTTTGGGCAGACGTTTTGACACGTTTCGGTCCATGACCGAAACTTCACCGGGCCTCAACCATGAACCCCCCGTTGAAAGGCGGTAACCAGGCGTGAGCGAGCAGGACCTGCGGGCGGCGCGGCCGCCCGCGCAGGCGCCCCCGGCCGGCGGGCGGGTCGTGGACGCCGGGGACGAGGGCTACGACAAGTCCCTCAAGAGCCGGCACGTCAACATGATCGCCATCGGCGGCGCCATCGGCACCGGCCTGTTCCTGGGCGCGGGCGGCCGGCTGGCCAACGCCGGGCCGTCGCTGGCCATCGCCTACGCGGTGTGCGGCTTCTTCGCCTTCATGGTGGTGCGCGCGCTGGGCGAGCTGGTGCTGCACCGGCCGTCCTCCGGCTCGTTCGTGTCCTACTCGCGCGAGTTCATGGGCGAGAAGGGCGCCTACGTCGCCGGGTGGATGCACTTCCTCAACTGGTCCACCACCGGCATCGTGGACATCACCGCGATCGCGCTGTACGTCCACTACTGGAAGATGTTCACCGACATCCCGCAGTGGACGCTGGCGCTGATCGCGCTGGCGGTGGTGCTGACGGTCAACCTGATCTCGGTGCGGATCTTCGGCGAGCTGGAGTTCTGGTTCTCCATCGTCAAGGTCGGCGCGCTGGTGATCTTCATGCTCATCGGCATCGGCCTGCTGGTCACCGGGCACGACGTGGGCGGCCACGACTCGGGCCCGATGCTGATCTTCGACCACGGCGGGGTGTTCCCGCACGGCGTGCTGCCGATGCTGGTGGTCATCCAGGGCGTGGTGTTCGCCTACGCCTCCACCGAGCTGGTCGGCGTGGCCGCCGGCGAGACCGAGAACCCCGAGAAGGTCATGCCCAAGGCGATCAACTCGATCGTCTGGCGCATCCTGGTCTTCTACGTCGGCTCGGTGCTGCTGCTGGCCATGCTGCTGCCCTGGAGCGCCTACAAGGAGGGCGTCAGCCCGTTCGTGACGGTGCTGTCGAACCTGGGCGTGCCGGCCGCCGACGGCGTGATGAACCTGATCGTGCTCACCGCCGCGCTGTCCAGCCTGAACTCCGGCCTCTACTCCACCGGCCGCATCCTGCGCTCGCTGGGCGCGGCCGGGTCGGCGCCGAAGTTCACCACGCGGATGAGCCGCACCCAGGTCCCCTACGGCGGCATCCTGCTGACCTCGGCGGTGTGCGTGCTGGGCGTCGGCCTGAACTACTGGGTGCCGGCCAAGGCGTTCGAGATCGTGCTGAACTTCGCGGCGATCGGCATCCTGGGCACCTGGGCGATGATCATGATCTCGCACCTGCTGTTCGTGCGGAAGGCCGAGCGCGGCGAGCTGACCCGGCCCTCCTACCGGCTGCCGGGCTCGCCGTGGACCGAGGTGGTGACGCTGGTGTTCCTGGTCTCGGTCGTGGTGCTGATGTGGTTCGACTACGACGGCGCGGGCCACACCACGGTCATGGCCGTCCCGGTGATCGTGATCGCCCTGGTGGTCGGCTGGTTCTGCTGCCGGGGCCGGGTCCGCGAGCTGCAGGCCGCCCGCGAGGGCGCGCTCTCGACGCCGGACGCCTGACCGGCGGCGCGGGCCCGGACACGGGCCCGACGACGCGGGCGTACGCCCCGGGGCTGACGCGGCCCCGGGGCGTCGGTCATTGTGGGGGGATGTGCCGACTGTTCGCCATGACCACCGGAGGGCCCCGGGTCGGGGCGACCTTCTGGCTGCTGGACGCGCCCCAGAGCCTGCACGAGCAGAGCCGCAGGCAGCCCGACGGGACGGGGCTCGGCTGGTTCTCGCTGGGCGACGAGCCCGTGCGCGACCGCGCGCCCATCGCCGCCTACGAGAACTCCGACTTCGCCTCCATGGCCAGGCACGTGGTGTCGCACACCTTCGTGTCGCACGTCCGGTACGCCTCCACGGGCGCGGTGAGCGTGCACAACTCCCACCCGTTCGACATGAACGACCGGCTGTTCGCCCACAACGGCGTGGTGCAGGGGCTGGACGTGCTGGACTCGTGGCTGACCGACGTGGACCGCGCGCTGATGGAGGGGCAGACCGACTCCGAGCTGGTGTTCGCCTACATCACCGCCGAGATCCGCAGGCGCGGCGACACCACCGCCGGGCTGGTCGCCGCCGTCCGGCGGATCGCCGCCGAGCTGCCGGTCTACGCGCTGAACATCGTGCTGGCCGAGCCGCGCAGGCTGTGGGCGCTGCGCTATCCCGACCCCAACCAGCTGTGGGTGCTGACGCCCGAGCTGGGCGGGTTCGGCGGTCGGGTGCGGCACCTGGGGGCCGGGCGGCAGCCCGGCAGCCTGGACGTCTCGGCCGACGGCGACCGCACCCCCGCCTACGTGATCGCCAGCGAGCGGATGGACGACGATCCGGACTGGCGGCCGATGGCCCCGGGCGAGCTGCTGATCGTGGACGGGCTGACCGCCACGTCGAGCTTCCCCTTCGACCCGCCCGCCCATCCGCTGACCGCCGCGGACCTGTCGCTGACGGAGGCCACCTCCCAGGTGTGAGGCGGGGGCGCGATCACGGGGACGCGGGCACCGCCGTACGGCCGAGGGCGGATCCGTCGTACCGGGTCCGTAGAGTGGGCCGGACGACCAGCCGCCCCCCGGAGGAGTCCCGAAACGATGGAACAGCAGCTCACCCTGATGGCGGTCCACGCCCATCCCGACGACGAGGTGCTGGGCACCGGCGGCCTGCTGGCCCGGTGCGCCGCCGAGGGGATCCGGACCGTGCTGGTCACCTGCACCAACGGCGAGCAGGGCGACGACGACGGCGGGACCAAGCCCGGCGAGCCCGGCCACGACGACGCGGGCGTGGCGCGCAGGCGGCTGGCCGAGCTGGAGGAGTCTGCGCGGCTGCTCGACATCGGGCACGTGGAGCTGCTCGGCTACCGCGACTCGGGCATGGACGGCTGGGCCACCAACGAGCATCCCGAGGCGTTCGCCAACGTCCCGGTCGAGGACGCGGCGGCGCGGCTCGCCGAGCTGATGGAGCGCCACCGGCCGCAAGTGGTGGTCACCTACGACGAGAACGGCGGCTACGGGCACCCCGACCACGTCCAGGCGCACCGGATCGCGGTCGCCGCCATCGAGCGGACGCGGATCCCGGCCAAGCTCTACTACACCGCCGTGCCGCGCTCGGGCGTCCAGGAGATGGGGCGGCGCATGGCCGAGTTCGGCATCGAGGGCTTCGGCGAGCTGCCCGACGACTTCGGCGTCCCGGACGACATGATCCATGCGGTGCTGGACGTCTCCGACCACGCCGACCGCAAGCGCAAGGCCCTCCAGGCGCATGCCAGCCAGGGCGAGAGCATCTTCCTGCTGCGCCTGCCCGAGGAGGTCCAGCGGCTGGTGTTCTCCCTGGAGTCGTTCACCCGCGTGTTCAGCCGGGTGGAGGTCCCCGACCACGAGGACGACCTGTTCGCCGGCCTGCGCGGCACGGCCGGCGGCTGAGCGGTCGGCGGCCGGGCGGCCAGAGCGGCCCGGCCTCCTAGCGGCCCGGCCGCCTACCGGCCGGTCTCGCTGCGGCGCGCCCGAGCCCGGTAGTGGTCCAGGACGTCCTGGCGCAGCAGGTGGCCGAAGCCCGAGCGGTCCAACCGCAGCGCCAGGGTCGTCTCGTCGGTGCCGAGCGCGGCGGCGGTCAGCTTCAGGCTCCAGTCGTTGGCGGCCAGGCCGCTGAGCAGGTGGCCGCGCTTGGTCTGGCCGTCCGACAGGCGGAACGACTTGAGGTAGGCGACGTTGCCGTCGTCGTCGGTGATGGCCTCGCCGATGTGGCCCTCCCGCCTGAGCCGGAACGACGGCAGGAACCGCGACAGCGCGAACCCCTCCAGGTACTGCACCTCCCGCACGGTGCCCTCCTCGTCGAACAGGCGCGCGGCCATGACGTCGTCGTGGAAGGCCGCCCACTCCTCCCGGACGCGCGCGGCCTCGGCCCGCAGGTCGGCCAGGGAGCGGACGCGCGCCTGGTCGATGCGGCCGCCCAGATCGCCCGCAGGGAGGCCCATCCGCCCGTACTGGTAGATGAGCTCGCCGTACTGGTCCTCCAGCAGCGTGCGGTGCAGCGCCCGGTAGTCCTCCGGGTGCGGCACCACGAACGCGGTCGCCAGGGCATCGGCGACGTACACCAGCACGCCGCACTGGCCGGGATGGATCTCGAAGATCCGCAGCGCGTCGTCCAGGCCGCGCACCTGTGCGCCGAGGTAGCTCTCCTCGCAGCGCGGCGACAGGCCGGTGCGCACCGCCCGCGCCGACCACTCCGCCCAGGAGATCTCCGGCCCGCCGAAGTGCAGGGCCAGGTAGCCCTCCAGCGCCAGGTGCATCGGCAGGAAGCGCAGCCGGTCCTTGTCGACGCGGCGGGCCATGCGGCGGGTGGTGCGGATCGGCATCCGAGGCGGCCGGATGCCCTTGAGGTCCTTGTCCAGCAGCCGGGTGCCGTAGGCGGCGGCCGGTTCCCGGTCGCCCTCCCAGGTGGCGACGAAGGCGTGCGGGATGTAGGAGGCATAGACCGAGCCGTCGCCCACGTCCACCAGGTGCGGCTCGTCGTAGAGCCGCTGGTGCAGGCGGAGACCGGGAACGGGCGTGTCGCGCACCAGCGGGACCAGTCGCACCGCCCCCCACACCTGGGCGGGCATGGTCCGCAGGCCGGTCAGCCGGTAGCGCGCGGGAGCGGCGGGCGTCATCCGGTCTCCCCCAGGAAGCGCGCAGTCTGCCGGGCCAGGTGCCCGCGCAGGTCGGCCAGGCCGACCCGGCCCTCGGCGAACCGGGCGATCTCCACCAGCGCGGGCAGGTCCTCGGCGTCGCGGACGCCGCCGGTCGGCACGGTCGGGGCCAGCCCGCGCACCTGGAAGTCGACGGCGTCGTAGACCGGGTTGAGGTGGGTGATCATGACCCGCCGGTCCGGGTCCAGCCGGGTGCGCCAGACCGTCAGGATCTGGGCGGCCAGGCCGGGCGGGGCGTTGTCCCACCCGTCGGACACGATGATCAGCCGGTCGGGCGCGGTGTCCAGCGCGTCCAGCAACCGCTCGCCGAGCGGCGTCGGGCCGAACGGGTACAGCAGCAGCGCGTCGGTGCGGCCGGAGGTCCACAGCGGCGTGTAGCCGCCGGGCACGGCCAGCGCCTCCAGCAGGTGGTGGCAGGCCAGCGCGACCGCCAGCGGGCGCCGGCGCTTGTGCGGCGAGCCGGTGGCCGAGAAGCTGTCGTCCAGGACGGCGGTGACCCTCCCCCAGCTTCCCGCGTCCGGCCCGGCGGCGCGCAGGGCGGCGGTGCGCAGCGCGCCGGTCAGCTCGGCGCGACGCGCGGCCCGCTCGTCCAGCGGCAGCGACAGCGCGTAGGAGGCGAGGCGGGTCAGCGGCATCGCGCCCAGGTCGGTGCGGGCGATGATCTCGGTCGCCCGGTGCTCCCCGGCGGCGTGCTGGAGGCGCAGGCGTTCCAGGCGCGTCATGCGGGGTTCGATCCGCTCCAGGAACACCCCGCGGGGGATGCGGTGCTTGGCGGCGAAGCCCTCGGCGACGGTGTAGGGCAGGTCATAGACGGCGGCCCGCTCGTAGTGGGCGCGCCGCCACGTCTCGAAGATCGGGGTGGTGAACCGGGCCCGGGCGCGGGGCGCGAACAGGAACGCGCCCAGTTCGCCCGGCAGCGGCAGGTGCGCGTGCCGGGCGGCGACCTTGACGGCGGTGCGGTACTTGACCGCGTCGAACGCCGGGTCGCGGCACCCGGCCAGCCAGTCGCGCACGATGGCGCGGGTGCGGCGGTTGTTGACCCTGGCGCGGCGCAGCTCGCCGAACAGCCGGTAGACCCGGTGCCGGGGCATCAGCTCCAGGCGGCGCGCGATCAGCCGCCCCTCGGCGCGCCGGACCTCCGGGCCGACGGCCCCGGCGTGGACCAGCAGGTTCTTGATGATCAGCGCGGCGTTGTGGTCGTTGATGTTCAGCGCCAGGGTCGCCGCGTACAGCTCGCGGTAGTTCTCGCGCATGTACTCGTGCAGGAACTCCAGCGACAGCCGCTGCCGCCCCTCGCCGTCGTGGAACTCGCGCTGGCCGGTGGAGGTGATGGCGGCGTTGACGAACAGCAGCGCGTCCTCGCACGCGACGAGGTCGGCGAAGGTCTCGGTCATGGCGTCCTGCGCTGGGGGGGCGGGGCGCCGGCCGGGGAATGGGGGCACGATCAGCGAATCATCGTTGTAAAGACGGGTTCCGGAAGTCGCGCCGGAGTCCCGCGGCCGGCCCCCGCACCGTAGCACCGGGGGCCGGGGACGATCAGCCGGGTTTTCCGCGGGCGGCGTCGCGCTCGGCGGCCAGGCGGCCGGTCTCGGGCGACACCGGCGCGGCCAGCACGGCGGTGACCACGTCGATCAGGTAGCTGGTGAACAGCCGGTCGTCGGCGTGCGGGCCGGAGCGGGCGCGGCGGGCCAGTTCGGTGGAGGCGACCAGGATGGCGGTGAAGCGGCGGTGCAGCCGGACCGCGTCGGGGGTGAGCAGCGGCTCGGCGAGCGCCCGCCAGCGGCCGATGCTGTCGGCGGCGTCGGCCAGGGCCCCGGCGGGGACCGGCTGCCGGGGGCGGCCGAGGACGGCGGCCCAGACCTGCAAGAACTCCCGCCCTCCGGGGTCGGCGAGGCGGGCGGCGAGGGGCCGCACCAGCGCGGCCGCCAGCGCTCGCACGTCGGGGTCGCCGACGGCCTCGTAGGCGTCCAGCAGGGCGTGCCGGCGCGCGTCCACCTCCGGCAGGTGCCGGGCCAGGATCGCCGCGACGATCCCGGCCCGGTCGGTGAAGTGGTACTGGACGGCGGTGGCGTTGCGCGCCCCGGCGGCCTGGTTGATCTCGCGCAGGCTCACCGCGTCCAGGCCGCGTTCGGCGTAGAGCCGCTGGGCGGCGTCCAGCAGGCGTTCGCGGGTGGCGGTACCGGTCGTGGTCACTCGTTCCCCATCACGTGCTCCAGGGCGGCGGCGTAGCGCTCGCGGGCCGCCGCGCGCCGGGTCGGCAGGTGGGCGCTCGGCCACAGCCCCTCGACCGGCTCGTAGCCGCGCAGCACCTGGCGCGCCACGGTGATCTTGTGGACCTCGGTCGGGCCGTCGGCGATGGCCAGCGCCTGCGCCCCCATCATCATGGCGGCGAACGGCATCTCGTTGGACACCCCGAGCGCGCCGTGCAGGTGCATGGCGCGCTGCACCACGTCGTGGAAGACCTTGGGCATGGCCGCCTTGACCGCCGCGATGTCCTTGCGCACCTTCCGGTAGTCGCCGTGCTTGTCGATGAGCCAGGCGGTGCGCAGCACCAGCAGCCGGAACTGCTCGATCTCGACCCAGCTGTCGGCGATCTTCTCCTGGGTCATCTGGAGCCCGGCCAGCGGGCCGGAGCGGGTCCCGCGCGACACCGCGCGCTCGCACATCATGTCGAACGCCTTGCGGACCTGCGCGATCGTGCGCATCGCGTGGTGCACGCGGCCGCCGCCGAGGCGGGTCTGGGCGATGGCGAACGCGCCGCCCTCCTCCCCCAGCAGCGCGTCGGCGGGCACGCGCACGTCGGTGTAGCGCAGGTAGCCGTGCGAGCCCTCGCGCTCGCCGCCGACGCCGACGTTGCGGACGATCTCCAGGCCGGGCGTCCCGGCGGGCACGATGAACATCGACATGCCCCGGTAGGCGTTCACCTCGGGGTCGGTGACGGCCATGACGATCACGAACTCGGCGTGCCGGGCGTTGGAGGAGAACCACTTCTCCCCGTTGATGACCCAGCCGTCGCCGTCGCGCTCGGCGCGGGTGGTGAACAGGGTGGGGTCGGCCCCGGCGTGCGGCTCGGTCATGGAGTAGGAGGAGGAGATCTCGCCGTCCAGCAGCGGCGCCAGGTAGCGCTCCTTCTGGGCCGGGCTGCCGAAGTGGGCGATGATCTCGGCGTTGCCGGAGTCGGGGGCCTGGCAGCCGAACACCGACGGCGCCCAGCGGGAGCGGCCGAGGATCTCGTTCAGCAGCGCCAGCCGCACCTGCCCGTAGCCTTGACCGCCGAGGTCCGGCCCGAGGTGGCAGGCCCACAGCCCACGCTCCTTCACCCGCTCCTGCAAGGGCCGGACCAGCCGCTTGAAGCGGGGGTCGGCCTTGTCGTAGGGGTCGCCCAGCACCAGGTCGAGGGGTTCGACCTCCGCGCGGACGAAGGCGTCCGCCCAGTCGAGCAGCTCCTGGTAGTCGGGGTCGGTCTCGAAGTCCCACGCCATAGCCGGCCTCCCGGTCTCGCCGTACCGTCCCGCCGATAATCGGCATACATGAGCCGATAATGCAAGTGCATTATGTTACCCTCCGGTACGACCGTGTAACCGGAGGAGGGCCCCGCCGTGCCGCAGATCGACCCCGAGCTCGTGGACCTCGCCGTCCTGACCGCGTGGATGGACGACCGGGGACTGCCGGGCGGCCCGCTGGAGGACCTGGTCCCGCTCACCGGCGGCACCCAGAACGTGCTGCTGCGCTTCCGCCGGGGCGGCCGCGACTACGTGCTGCGGCGCGGCCCCAAGCACCTGCGGGCCCGCACCAACGACGTGCTGCGCCGCGAGGCGCGCGTGCTGGCGGCCCTGGACGGCACCGACGTGCCCGCGCCCCGGATCATCGCGGCGTGCCCGGACGAGACCGTCATGCACGGCGCGGTGTTCTACCTGATGACGCCGGTGGAGGGCTTCAACGCCTCGGTGACCCTGCCCGACCTGCACAAGGGCGACGCGGGCGTGCGGCACGAGATGGGCCTGAACGCCGCCCGCTCGCTGGCGGCCCTGGGCGCGGTGGACCACGAGGCAGTGGGGCTGGCCGACTTCGGCAAGCCCGAGGGGTTCCTGGAGCGCCAGGTCGGCCGGTGGACCGCCGAACTGGAGTCCTACTCCTCCCTGGACGGCTACCCCGGCCCCGCCATCCCGGGCCTGGACGAGGTCGCCTCGTGGCTGGAGGACAACCGCCCGGCGACCTGGCGGCCGGGGATCATGCACGGCGACTACCACCTGGCCAACCTGATGTACTCCTTCGACGGCCCCCGGCTCGCGGCGATCGTCGACTGGGAGATGTGCACGATCGGCGACCCGCTGCTGGACCTCGGCTGGCTGCTGGCGACCTGGCCCGACCAGGACGACGAGAGCGCGCAGCTGGCCGGCCCGCTGGGCGCGGCGGGCGGGCTGCCCACCGCCGCCGAACTGGTCGCCGCCTACGCCGAGCGCGCCGAGGCCGCCGCGGGCCGCGACCTGTCGGCGATCACCTGGTACGCGGTGCTGGCCTGCTTCAAGCTCGGCATCGTGCTGGAGGGCACGCACGCCCGCGCCTGCGCGGGCAAGGCGCCCAAGGAGACCGGGGACCTGCTGCACTCCATCACGCTGGGGCTGTTCCGGCGCGCGCAGGCGTTCATCGCGGGCTGACGCGCCCGCCTCACGCGCCTCCCCGGACCCGTTCGGCACCCCTGACCGGCACGGCCGGCCGGGGGTGCCCGGCTGTCCACATTCGGACATTCGATCCCCTGTAGTACTACGCAGCGTCGTACTACGTTCGGTCGTACCAGGTCATCGGCGACCGGACTCAGGGGGCCTCCATGGCAGCCACGTCAGCGGCCGGGCGCGCGGCCGCCGCGCTCGACACCAGGTTCGGCGGGGCCGGGTTCGCGCGCCGCGCCATGCGCAAGGCGTTCCCGGACCACTGGGGCTTCATGCTCGGCGAGATCGCGCTCTACTCGTTCGTGGTCCTGCTCGCGTCGGGGGTGTTCCTGACGTTCTTCTTCAAGCCGAGCATGGCCGAGGTCGTCTACGACGGCTCCTACGCGCCGCTGCGCGGGGTGGAGATGAGCGAGGCGTACGCCTCCACGCTGCACATCAGCCTGGAGGTGCGCGGCGGCCTGCTGGTGCGGCAGGTCCACCACTGGGCGGCGGTGGTGTTCGTGGCCGCGATCATGGCGCACATGCTGCGGGTGTTCCTCACCGGCGCGTTCCGCAGGCCGCGCGAGCTGAACTGGCTGCTGGGCTTCACCCTGTTCACCCTGGCGCTCGCCAACGGGTTCACCGGCTACTCGCTGCCCGACGACCTGCTGTCGGGCACCGGCCTGCGGCTGGTGCTGGGCGCGGCGCAGTCGCTGCCGCTGGTCGGGTCGTACGCGAGCTTCCTCCTGCTGGGCGGCGAGTTCCCCGGCACCGACCTGGTGCCGCGCCTGTACATCGTGCACGTGCTGCTGGTGCCGGGCCTGATGCTGGCGCTGGTGCCGGTGCACGCGATCGTGCTGCCGTGGGTGCAGAAGCACACCGACTTCCGGCGCGGCCGCAGCACGGAGAAGGCGGTGGAGGGCAAGCCGTTCTTCCCGGTGTTCGTCGCCAAGACCACCGCGTTCCTGCTGTTCGTGGCGGGGGTGACGACGCTGCTGGCGACGTTCTTCCAGATCAACCCGATCTGGCTGTACGGGCCCTACTCCCCCACCGCGATCAGCGCGGGCACCCAGCCCGACTGGTACCTGGCGTTCGGCGACGGCGCGCTGCGGCTGATGCCCGGCTGGGACGTCGACGTGGCCGGGCACACCGTCGCCCTCGGCGTGGTGGTGCCGCTGCTGGTCATCACGGCGTTCTTCACCGCGCTGGCGCTGTACCCGTTCCTGGAGCGCCGCGTCACCGGGGACCGCGCCGTGCACCACGTGCTGGACCGGCCCCGCGACGCCGCGAACCGCACGGCCCTGGGCATGGCGGGCGTCGTCTTCTACTCGGTGCTGTGGGCGGCGGCCGGCAACGACGTGCTGGCCGAGACCTTCCATCTGTCGCTGTTCGCGACCACGTGGTTCTTCCGTGCCGCGCTGTTCCTGGGGCCGGTGCTGGCGTTCGTCGTCACGCGCCGGATCTGCCTGGGGCTGCGCCGCCGCGACCAGCTGCTGCTCAAGCACGGGATCGAGACGGGGATCATCGTGCAGGACGCGTCCGGCGGCTTCCGGGAGCGCACCCGCCCGGTGCCCGAGGAGACCGCCGTGCGGCTGGGCGCCGGGGCGTCCCCGGCGGTGACGGCGGGGTCCGCGCGCGAGGAGTGAGGGCCGTACCCGGGTCAGGCGTCCGGCGGCACCCGGACGTGCAGCAGGTTGCGGCGCGGCCGGACGCCGCAGCGGGCCAGCCGCACGTGCAGGTCGGCCATCAGCGCGCGGGTCTCCGGCTTGAACGCCCGCGCCCGGATCTCCGGCGGGACCGCCAGGATCGCGAAGTGCGCCACCCGCAGCCCCAGGGTGACCAGCGGCTGGACGCCGGGGACCTCGGGCAGCGCCCGGTAGATCTCGCGCGCCCAGCGCGGCAGCGTGTAGTAGGCGAGCAGTCCCGCCGGGACCCACAACGGTTTCAGCGGCGCGAGGAAGCGCAGCTTGCGCGGCATCTTCGGCCACAGCAGGAACCGCATGGTCGCCCGCGACTCGGGGATGACCCGCAGGTCCAGGCCCGCGCGGGCCCTGGCGAAGTACTCGGCCATCTCGGCGGCGCTGCCGGGCACCTCGTCGGCGTGCAGGCCGACGTAGGTGGCGGTGTGGCGCTGCTCGTCGTAGTAGCGGTCGCGCTCGGCGGGGGTGAGGCGCAGGCCGCCGCGCTCGATGACCTCCAGGTAGGACGACACCTCGGCGCAGTGCACCCACAGCAGCAGTTCGGGGTCGTCCACCCGGTGCGTGCGGCCGGTGTCGGGGTCCTTGATGCGCAGCCGCCGGTGCACGCCGCGGACGCGGGCGCCCAGCTCGTCGGCCTGCCCCGGGGTGCCGACGGTGGTCACGGCGACGAAGTTGGCGGTGTTGAACAGCCGCTCCAGCGGCTCCTCCAGGAAGTCGGAGTTCTGCCACACACCGCGCATGGTCGTCGGCTGGAGCGCCTGGAGCATCAGCGCCCGCACCCCGGCGATCATCATCAGCGGGTCCAGCACCACCCGCCAGGAGACGGTCTCGGGCCCGTGCACGATCAGCTTCCGCGTGTCCACCATAGTAAGCACAGACTTACCGCATGGCGGGCGGAAACGGAAGCGGTCGCGCCTCCCGGCGGGTGGGCGGGGCCGGCTCGCGGAACCGGACGGGGCGGGGTCAGCGGTCGGCCAGCAGCGCGTGCCATCCGGCGATGGTCGGGGCGTCGGCGAGCTCGGCGAAGCCGATCTCGGTGCCCTGGGCGCGCCAGCGCTCGATCAGCATCATCACCCGGATCGAGTCGAGTCCGGCGTCCATGAGGTTGTCGTCGAACTCCAGCTCGTCGGGCTCGACGGCCAGCAGCTCGGCGACGTCGGCGCGCAGGTCGTCAAGGGTCTGTCGCACGGTGGGGACTCCAGGGGTCGGTCAGGGGACGGGCAGGGGCTCCAGGGCCCGGCACAGCGCGTCGGTGGCGGTGACGACCGCGCAGCGCTGAGCGGCGTAGGTGACGGCCGAGCGGTGGTGCTCGGCGGAGAAGTCGGCGACCGCGTCGGCGACCAGGAACGGCCGCACGTCGCGGCTGAAGGCCTCCACGGCGGTGGCCTGCAGGCCGATGTGGGCGTACACGCCGGTGATGATGAGCTGGTCGCGGCCCGCCGGGAGCAGCCGGTCGGCCAGGTCGGTGCGCACGAAGGCGCTGTAGCGCCACTTGGTGAGCACCACGTCGCCGTCGGCGGGAGCGAGGGCGTCGACGATCTGCCGCTCGCGGGGGGCCGCGCCGATGCCGTCGCCCCAGAAGTCCGACAGCAGGCCGCGCTGCTCGGGGGTCTGCGCGCCGGGCTGCGCGGAGTAGACGACCGGCACCCCGGCGCGGTGGGCGGCGGCGCGCAGCCGGGCGATGTTCTCCAGCAGGGTCGGCAGGGGGTCCCCGGCGAAGGCGTCCAGGAAGTAGTTCTGCATGTCGTGGATCAGCAGGACGGCGCGGCGGGGGTCGGGCCGCCAGTCCACGCGCGGCTCGGGCAGCTCGTCCTCGGTGGGCATCGGGTAGGCGGCGATGGCGGGGAGGGCCATGGGGACTCCTGTCAGCGAGGGGTGGGCGGGCCGGGCAGGGGGTCACGGTTCTCGGGGGCGCGGGGCTGCGGGGCGGTCCGCGCGTCGCGGGCGAGGTCGTCGGCCATGCGCTCGGTGAGGGCGGCGCGCAGCTCGCGGCGGCTCACCTTGCCGACGCCGGTGTGCGGGAACGCCTCGACGAACACGATCCGGTCGGGGATCTTGTAGGCGGCGATGCCGCGCTCGCGCAGGAACGCCTTCAGCCGCACCGCGCGCGGCGCCTCGCCGCGCGGGATCACGAACGCGCAGGTGCGCTCGCCCAGCAGCGCGTCGGGGACGGCCACCACGGCGGCGTCGTGCACCGCGTCGTGGGCGAGCAGGTGGTTCTCCACCTCCTCGGCGGCGATCTTCTCGCCGCCGCGGTTGATCTGGTCCTTGGCGCGGCCCTCCACCACCAGGTGCCCGCTTGGGGTCCGGCGGACGATGTCACCGGTGCGGTAGAAGCCGTCGGGGGTGAACGCGGTCGCGTTGTGCGCGTCGGCCCGGTAGTAGCCGCGGATCGTGTACGGGCCGCGGGTGAGCAGGTGCCCGGCCTCCCCCGGCGGCACGGGGCGGTCCTCGTCGTCCACGACCAGGACCTCGTCGTGCGGGGAGATGGGGCGGCCCTGCGTGGTGACCCGGACCTGCTCGGGGTCGTCCAGGCGGGTGTAGTTGACCAGCCCCTCGGCCATCCCGAACACCTGCTGGACGTCGCACCCCAGCACGGGGCGGACGCGGGCGGCGGCCTCGGCGCCGAACTTGGCGCCGCCGACCTGGAGCACCTCCAGGCTGGACAGGTCGTGCCGGGTCGCGGCGGCGGCCTCCAGCCACACCAGCGCCAGCGGCGGGACCAGTCCGGTGATGGTGACGCGCTCGCGCTCGATCAGCGGGAACGCCTCGTCGGGGCTGGGCAGCGGCGCGAGCACGACCTTGGCCCCGGCGGTGAGCGCGCCGAACACGCCGGGCGAGCTCATCGGGAAGTTGTGCGCGACCGGCAGCGCGCACAGGTAGACGCTGTCGGGGGTGAGCCCGCAGATCTCGGCGCTGGCGCGGAAGCTGTAGACGTAGTCGTCGTGGGTGCGCGGGATCAGCTTGGGCGTGCCGGTCGTGCCGCCCGACAGCTGCATCAGCGCCACGTCCGACGGGTCGGGCTCGGGCAGCGCGACCGGGTCGCACGGCAGGGAGTCCAGCGCGGTGAACTCCTCGGCGTCGCCGGCGACGAGGACGCGTTCGGCCTTCACCTCGCGGGCGAGCTCGCGGTGGTCGAACCCGGCGCACCGGTCGGGGATCACGTAGGCGGCGGCCTCGGCGTGCTCCAGGAAGTAGCCGATCTCGGCGGCGCGGTGCGCGGGCAGCGCGAAGATCGGGATCGCGCCGAGCCGGAACAGCGCGAAGCACAGCTCGACGAACTCCGGGACGTTCGGCAGCTGCACCACCACGCGGTCGCGCGGGCGCAGCCCGAAGCGGTGGAGCCCGGCGGCGAGGCGGTCGGCGCGCCGGTCCAGCTCGGCGTAGGTCCAGCGGGCCGGCCCGCCGGGCCCGACGCCGACGACGGCCTCGCGCTCGCCGTGCGCGGCGGCGGCCCCGCGCAGCAGCCGCCCGAAGGTCTGGCCGCGCCAGTACCCGGCCTCGCGGTAGCGGGCGGCGAACTCCTCGGGCCAGGGAACGGCTCCGGTCAGCATCGGCGGTCCTCCTCGTCCAGTCCCAGGGCCCGCAGCAGGGTGCGGAACTTGGCGGTGGTCTCGGCCAGCTCGTCGGCGGGCCGCGAGCCGGGCACGATCCCGGCGCCGGCGAACAGCCGCAGCGACCGTTCGCCGGCCTCGGCGCAGCGGATCGCGACGGCCCACTCGCCGTCGCCCTCGGCGTCGCACCAGCCGACCGCGCCGCCGTAGAAGCCCCGGTCGAACGGCTCCAGCTCCGCGATGAGCTCGCGGGCCGTGGCGGCGGGCGTCCCGCACACCGCCGGGGTGGGGTGCAGCGCGACCGCCAGCGCGAGCGCCGAGACGCCGGGGTCGGCGAGGCGGCCGGTGACGCGGGTGCCGAGGTGCCACATGGTGGCGGTGCGCACCAGCGACGGCCGCTCGGGCACGTCGAGGCGGTCGCAGAACGGGCGCAGCGCCTCGGCGACGGCGTCCACGACGAAGGCGTGCTCGCGCAGGTCCTTGGCCGAGGCGAGCAGCGCGGCGGCGCGCCGCCGGTCGGTATCGGGGTCGGCGCTGCGGGCCGCCGACCCGGCGAGGGGGTGCGAGGCGACGGCGCGGCCGTAGCGGGAGACCAGCAGCTCGGGGCTGGCCCCCAGCAGCGTTCCGGCGGGGACGGGGGCGGCGAACACGTGGCCGTGCGGATCGCCGGCGGCCAGGTTGCGCAGCAGGAGGGCGGCGTCCACGCTCTCGGGCGCGGTCAGGTGCAGGGTGCGGGCGAGCACGACCTTGTCCAGGTCGCTCTCGGAGAGGCGGGCCAGCGCCTTCTCCACCGCCCGCTCGTAGTCGCCGGGGCCTGGGACGGGGCGGATCTCGGGCCGGGCCGCGGGGGCGGCGGAGCGCGCGTGGCCGAAGCGGGCGGGCCCGGCCCAGCGCGCGGCGGCGGGCACCGCGAGGCGTTCGGGGGCGTCGGGGCGGAACGGCAGCGCGCCCACCACCAGGCCGGGCCGGTGCGTGAGCGCGTCCGCGAGCGAGATCCCGTCCCGCGTTCCGTCGGCCAGCAGGGTGCGGTCGGGGGAGGAGAAGAAGAACGAGGAGCCCGGCCGATGATCGGCCAGCAGCCCGGCCGGGTCGGTGTCGGCACCGGCGACGGGTGCGGAGGTCAACGGTCAGCCCTTTCGGTCGGGAGCGGGGGAAGGGGCGGCGCGCCGCGGCGTCGGGGCCGCGCCGGGGTCAGCCGCGCAGGGAGGCGCCGCCGTCGACGTAGAGGTCGTGCAGGGTGATGTGGCGTGCGTCGTCGGACACCAGGAAGCGCACGGCGCGGGCCACGTCCTCGGGCGCGGCGATGCGGCCGAGCGGGATGCCGGTGCGGTAGGCGGCGGGGTCTCCGGCCAGGGCCGAGCGCAGCCCCTCGTCGGGGTCGGGCCACAGGTCGCGCTGCATGGCGGTGTCGGTGGAGCCGGGCGACACCACGTTGCAGCGGATGCCGTGCTCGGCGAGCTCCAGCCCCAGGCACTTGGTGAACTGGACGGCGGCGGCCTTGGAGGCGGCGTAGGCGGCGAGCTGGGTGCGCGGCACGCGCGCGGCGTTGGAGGCGACGGTGACGATCGAGCCGCGGCGGCGCGGCACCATGCGGCGCGCCACGGCCCGCGAGACGTGGAAGACGCCGGTGGCGTTGACCGCCAGCGTCGCCGCCCAGTCCTCCTCGGTCAGCTCCAGGGCGGGGCCGGGCCGCAGGATCCCGGCGACGTTCACCAGGACGTCGACGGGGCCGAGCTCGCGTTCGGCGCGTTCGACGGCCCGCTCGACCGCCGCGGCGTCGGTGACGTCGGCGGGCAGGGCGAGCGCGGGCCCGGCCAGCGCGGCGGCGGTGGTCGCGGCGGCCGCGGCGTCGCGGTCCACGACGGCAACGGCCGCGCCGGTCTCCGCCAGCGCGCGGGCGACGGCGGCGCCGATGCCGCCTCCGGCCCCGGTCACCAGGGCCGTGCCCCCGCCCGTCCCGCTCTCGGTCCGGGTGCTGTCCGCCTCGCTGCCGGTGGCGTTCATGCGGCTGCTCACCCGCTCCTTCCGGTACGACGACTCCGGGCAATGACTAAGGCGTGCCTAACTTAGGAATGCCTAACCTAAATTCCCGAATCACACCGGAGGCGTCAACCCCTGCGCCCGGGTGATCGTGATCACTGGGCCCGAGGTCTTGGTTAGGTTAGCCTTTCCTCATGTCGACACCGTCCGCCGTCTCCGCCGAGCCGCGGGCGACCCCCCGATCCGCGCCCCCGGCCCCCCGGCGCCCGCGCGCGGGAGGCGCCCTGCCGGCCCCCGCCCTGCTGGCGGGCCTGGCCGCGCTGGTCGCGGCGCTCGCCGTGGCCTCGCTGTTCGTCGGGGCCGGTGACACCCGGCCCGGCCGCGTCCTGG
This sequence comes from Spirillospora sp. CA-253888, assembly GCA_050936435.1. GTDB lineage: Bacteria > Actinomycetota > Actinomycetes > Streptosporangiales > Streptosporangiaceae > Spirillospora. Next base: position 7,090,517 of record JBNJMT010000001.1, on the reverse strand, counting down.
ACTTCCTGCTGGACCGCCCCGGCGCCCGCGCCGACGAGCAGCTGCACACGATCGTCGCCACCCTGCGCCTCCCCCGCACGCTCGCGGGCGTCGCGCTCGGCATGGCGCTGGGCCTGGCGGGCGCGCTGCTGCAGGCCGCCACGCGCAACCCGCTCGCCGAGACCGGCCTGCTCGGCGTCAACGGCGGCGCCGCCCTCGGCGTGGTGGTCGGCATCTCCTACTTCGGCATCGGCTCCGGCTTCGGCTACATCCCCTGGGCGCTGGGCGGCGCGCTGGCCGCGAGCCTGCTGGTGCTGCTGCTCGCCGGGGCCGGGCGCGCCGGCGCCTCCCCGCTGCGCCTGGTGCTGGCGGGCGCCGCCCTGACGTTCACCTTCGGCGGCGTCATCAACTTCATCGTGCTGGGGTCGGGCAAGACCTACGACGACTACCGCTTCTGGGTGCTGGGGTCGCTGGCCGGGGTCACCGCCAAGACGCTGCTCGGCGTCCTGCCGGTGCTGGCGGTCGGCGCGCTGATGGCCCTGCCCGCCGTGCGGCCGCTGTCGGCGCTGGCGCTCGGCGACGACGCGGCCCGCGCGCTCGGCCACCGGCCCTCGGTCACCCGCGTGCTGGTCGCGGTGGCGGTGACGCTGCTGGCGGCCTAGCTCGGTCGCGCTCGCCGGGCCGCTGACCTTCCTCGGCCTGGTCGCCGGGTACGCGGCGCGCCGCCTGGCCGGCCCGCGCACCGGCGTGCAGCTCGCCGCCGCCGCGCTGGTGGGGGCGTCGGTGCTGCTGGCCGCCGACGTGCTGGCGCGGGTGGTGATCAAGCCGTTCGAGACCTCGGTGGCGCTGGTGCTGGCGCTGATCGGCGGGCCGCTGCTGATCCTGATGGTGCGCTCCCGGAACGTGCTGCTGCTCGGCACGCCCTCCGGCCTCGGCGAGTCCGGGTCGGGGCGGCGCGCCGCCCCCCGCCGCGACCGGCCGCGCACCGCTCCCGACGACAGCCGGGCGCTGCGCGTCGGCGGGCTGTCGCTGCTGGTGCCGGTGCGCGGCACGGCCGCGCTGCTCGGCCTCGCCGCGCTGACGGCGGCGGTGCTCGGCGCGTGCGTGGTCCTCGGCACCTCGGTGCTGACGCCCGCGCAGGCGCTGAACGCGATGTTCGGCCACGGCACCCGCGCGGCGGTGCTGATGGTGCAGGAGTTCAGCCTGCCGCGCATCGTGGCGGGGGCGCTGGTCGGCGCGGCGCTGGGCGTGGCCGGGTGCCTCACCCAGACCATGGCGCGCAACCGGCTCGCCACCCCCGACTTCCTGGGCGTCAACGAGGGCGCGACGCTGGCGGTCCTGCTCACCCTGATCGGCTCCGGCACCGCCACCTTCGGCCAGTGGTGGTCGGGTCCGCTCGGCGCGCTGATCGCCGCCGTCGCGATCCTGGCGATCGCCGGCGGCACCGGAGCGCAGGGCTACCGGGTGCTGGTGGTCGGCATCGCGTCGGCGGCGATCCTGCGCTCGCTGGTGGAGCTGATCCTCGCCAAGAAGGACCTCGACATGGCGATGGCGGTCTACACCTGGAGCGTGGGCAGCCTGAACGGCCGCGGCTACTCCTCGGTCGCCGCGCTCGGCGTCGGGCTCGCGGTGCTGCTGCCCGCCGCGCTGCTGGCCGGGCGGCGGCTGCGGCTGCTGCGCTTCGGCGAGGACGTGGTGGCGGTGCTCGGCACCGACGTGCGCCGCGCCCGGCTGCTGGCGCTGGTCACCGCGACGGGCCTCGCGGGCCTCGCGGTCGGCGTCGGCGGCCCCATCGGGTTCATCGCGCTCACCGCGCCGGTGGTGGCGTCCTGGATCGCGGGGCCCGCGCGGGTGCCGCTGCTGGGCTCGGCGCTGATCGGCGGCATGTTCGTGGCGCTCGCCGACACCGTCGGCCGCGTCGTCATGGACGACTCCGAGATCCCGGTCGGCGCGATCGCCGGGATGGTCGCCGGGCCGTTCCTGCTGTACGTGCTGCTGCGCGAGCAGCGCGCCTGACCTCGGGCTTTCGACCTGTCGAGAAGGGACTGAACGTGGAACTGGTGGTCGAGGGGGTCCGGGCGGGCTATCCCGGCCTGGTGGCCGTGGACGGCGTCGATCTCACCGTGCCGGCCGGCCGTGTGGTGGCGATCGTCGGCCCCAACGGGTGCGGCAAGTCCACGCTGCTGCGCGCCATGGCCCGCGTGCACCGGCCCCTGGACGGCCGGATCACCGTGGGCGGCCGCGACGTGTGGGCGATGCGGCCCCGGCAGGCCGCCCACCACGTCACGCTGCTGCCGCAGGCGCCGGTCGCGCCGGAGGGCATCACGGTCGCGGGCCTGGTCGCCTACGGCCGCCACCCGCACCAGGGCCTGTTCCGGCAGTGGTCGCGCGAGGACGAGCGGATCACGGCCGAGGCCATGGCCGCCACCGGCGTCACCGACCTGGCCGACCGGCGCGTGGACCGGCTGTCGGGCGGGCAGCGGCAGCGCTGCTGGCTCGCGATGACGCTGGCGCAGCAGACGCCGGTGACGCTGCTGGACGAGCCGACCAGCGCGCTGGACCTCGGGCACGCCGTGGAGGTGCTGGACCTGGTGCGCGCCGTGGCGCGCGACGGCCGCACCATCGTGATGGTGCTGCACGACATCGCCTCGGCCGCCCGCTACGCCGACGTGCTGGTGGCGATGCGCGCGGGGCGGGTCATCGCGTGCGGCCCCCCCAAGGAGATCGTGGACTCCGCGCTGATCCGCACCCTGTACGACATCGACGCCGACGTGCTGAGCGCGCCGGGCGACGGCGCGCCGGTGGTCGTGCCGTCCGCCGCCGCCCTGCGCGGCGACGCCCCGGCCGACGATCCGGTCGGCGGCACCGCCCCCGCCGACCCCGCCGTCGCGCGGGCCGTCGCCGCGGCCAAGACCTCATGACGGGCCCCGCCGCCGCGCAGATCGACCGGTTCGAGCCCCCGACCGTGCTGCCGAGCCCGCCGCTGCCCGCCGAGCCCGCCGCCGGCCCGCTGGTCGCCGACCTCGGCGACGGCCACCACGCCGTCACGTTCCTGTGGCGCGGGCAGGCGCGCCAGGTGCTGGTGCTGGTCAACACCCTCGCCGAGGGGATGGTCGGGGACCTGCGGCCCGCGCTGCTGGAGCGCCTGCCGGGCTCCGACCTGTGGCACCGCACCTTCCGGTTCCGGTCCGACCTGCGCGCCACCTACCAGTTCCACGTGTCGGAGGAGGCGTTCGAGGCCGCCGCCCCGGAGGAGTGGGCGGCCGTGCGGCGCGCCGCCGTGCCCGACCCGCTGAACCCCGAGACGCTGCCGTCGTGGTTCCCCGGCATCACGACCTCGGTGCTGGAGCTGCCGGACGCGCCGCCGCAGCCGTGGGCGCGGCCCCGCCCGGACGTCCCGGCCGGCACGGTCACCGAGCACGTGGTCGCGAGCGCCGCGCTCGGCGAGGACCGCACCGTGCACGTCTACACCCCCGCCGGGGCCGCGGAGTCGCCCGACCTGCTCGTGCTGCTCGACGGCGACCTGTGGGCGGGCCCGGTGCCCATCGCCCCGACCCTGGACAACCTCATCGCCGAGGGCCGCCTCGCACCGCTGGTGGCGGTGATGCCGGTCTCCGGCGACTACGCCGCGCGCAACCGGGAGCTGGGCGGCAGCGAGCCGTTCCTGGACTTCCTGGGCGACGAGCTGCCCGCGTGGGCGGCCGGGCGTTGGCCGATCACCGCCGACCCGGCCCGCACCACGATCGCGGGCCAGAGCCTGGGCGGGCTGGCGGCGGCGGCCGCCGCGCTCCGCTTCCCCGGCCGGTTCGGCAAGGTGCTGGCCCAGTCGGGGGCCTTCTGGCTGGACGACGAAGCGCTGACCCGCGCGTACGGCGCCGCGCCCCGCCACCCGCTGCGCTTCCACCTGGAAGTGGGCCGCAACGAATGGCGGCTGCGGCCCGCCGTCCGCCGCTTCCACCGGACGCTGCGCGAGCGGGGGTACGAGGCCGCGCTCACCGAGTACACCGGAGGCCACGATCTGGCCTGCTGGCGCGGCGGGCTCGCCGACGGGCTGCTCGCCCTGCGCTGACCGGCACGCCGGCACAGCCGGCTGGCACAGCCGGTCAGCGCACCGCTCGGACGGCCGGGTCGTCCCCGGCGTCGGCGGTGTAGTCGGACGGATCGGTGGCGTCCACGCCGTCGGGCACCCTCAGCGCCCGGAACGCGGCGGTGAGGACCACCGCGACGAGCATGTTCAGCACGAACGCCGTCAGCGCGATGTACCCGCTCCGCCCCAGCAGCGGGATCTCGGCCAGCGGCGACGCGAAGTGCTCCTGCGCCGGCGAGGAGGTGCCGTAGGCCGTCCAGGTCCCGTAGACCATCGCGGCGGCCCATCCGGCGAGCAGCGCCCACCGGTGGAACCACCGCGTGAACAGGCCGATCGCCAGCGCCGGGAAGGTCTGCACGACCCAGATCCCGCCCAGCAGCTGCATGTTGATGGCCAGCGACCGGTCGAAGCCCAGCACGAATCCCAGCGCCCCCACCTTCACCAGCAGCGACACCAGCTGCGCCGTGCGGGTCTCCTCCCCGGGGGTGGCGCCCGGCCGCAGGTAGGCGGTGTAGACGTTGCGGGTGAACAGGTTGGCCGCCGCGATCGACATGATCGCGGCCGGGACGAGCGCGCCGACCCCGATCGCGGCGAACGCCACCCCGGCGAACCAGTCCGGGAACACCGCCTCGAACAGCAGCGGCACCGCGAGCTGCGGGTTGCCCGCCCGCTCGACGCCCGCGACGACGGAAGGCTCGGCCAGCGCCATGTAGCCCAGCAGCGCCAGCAGCCCGAGCACCAGCGAGTAGGCCGGCAGCAGGGCGGCGTTGCGCCTGATCACGTCGCGGCGGCCCGCGGCGAGCGCGCCGGTGACGGTGTGCGGGTAGATGAACAGCGCCAGCGACGAGCCGAGCGCCAGCGTCCCGTACGCCCAGTGCGTCAGGTCCCCGGTGATGATCGACGCCGGCGGGCGGCCGGAGGCCGGGTCCGCCAGGGCCCGTTCGGCGTTGTCGAAGACGTGCTCCCAGCCGCCGACCCGCCCGGGGACGTACACGATCGCGACGGCCACCACCAGGTAGATCAGCGTGTCCTTGACGAACGAGATCAGCGCGGGCGCGCGCAGCCCGGAGGTGTAGGTGTAGGCCGCCAGCAGCGCGAACGCGACGAGCAGCGGCAGGTCCCGCGCCCAGCCCGACCCGGCGACGCCCATGACCGTCAGCACCGCCTGGACGCCCACCAGTTGCAGCGCGATGTAGGGCATCATCGCCAGGATCCCGGTGAGCGCGACCGCGAGGCCCAGCGTCCGCGACCCGAACCGGCCGCTGACGAAGTCGGCGGTGGTCACGTGGCCGTGCCGCCGCGCCACCGACCACAGCCGGGGACCGACCAGGAACACGATCGGGTAGGCGATCGCGCCGTAGGGCACCGTCCAGAAGCCCATCGCGCCGCCCGCGAAGACGGCGGCGGGCACCGCGATGAAGGTGTAGGCGGTGTAGAGGTCGCCGCCGAGCAGGAACCAGGTGACGAACGTGCCGAAGCCCCGCCCGCCGAGGCCCCACTCGTCCAGGTGCATCAGGGTCGGGCCGCGCCGCCAGCGCGCCGCCGCGAAGCCGATGGCGGTGACGGCGGCGAAGAAGAGGACGAAGATCGTCAGTTCGACGGCATGGACGCCGTTCACCGGCCGCCGTCCCGCTCGCGCGGGGCGCGGGTGAGCAGGTGCGCGCCGCCGACGCAGGCGGCGGTGACCGGCACCCAGGCGAGCTGCCACCAGTAGAAGAACGGGAAGCCCGCCAGCTCCGGGCCGGTCCGGGCGTAGGCCGGGACCACCAGGTAGACGGCGAACGGGAGGACCAGCAGCGCGCCCGCCAGGATCCGTCTCGCGACGGGGACGCGCGGTGGTTCGTCCGTCATGTACGGGCCTCCCGGGAGCGGTCCGGCCTGCGAAGCCGATGTCGGATTCCTGCCAGCACGGCGGGTCCCATGCCCGGCAGCATGGCGAGATGAACGTCATCCCACCGCTGCGTTTCGGTGTCGTCGCCGAATCCGCCCGAACCGTCGAGGACCTGGTCACGACCGCCCGCCGCGCCGAGGAGCTCGGTTACGCCACCCTGGCGCTGCGCGACCACTTCGTGGCCGAGCCCTTCGGCGACCAGCCCGCCCCCATGATCGCCCTCACCGCCGCGGCCTGCGCCACCCGCACGCTGCGCCTCGGCACGCTGGTGCTGGCCAACGACTACCGGCACCCGGTGCTGCTGGCCAAGGAGGCCGCCACGCTGGACCAGCTGTCGGGCGGGCGGTTCGAGCTGGGCGTCGGCGCGGGCTGGCTGCGCGAGGAGTACGAGCGCGGCGGGCTGGCGTTCGCCCCGGCGGGCGTGCGCGTGGACCGGCTCGCCGAGTCGCTGCGCCTGATGCGCGGCCTGCTGGACGGCGAGAAGGTCACCTTCACCGGCGAGCACTACGCGGTGCGCGACCTCGCGGTGTTCCCGGTGCCCGAGCGGCGGCCGCCGCTGCTGGTCGGGGCGGGCAGCCCCCGGATGCTGGCGCTGGCGGGCCGCTGGGCCGACACCGTCGGCGTCCTGCCGCGCGCCCTGCCGGACGGGACGATCTCCGAAGAGATCACCGAGCGGCTGCCCGGCACCATCGCCCGCAAGGTGGAGCGGGTGCGGGAGGCGGCGGACGGCCGCCCGGTGGAGCTGAGCATGCTGGTCTCCCCCACGTTCGGCGCCGATCCGCGCGCGGCGGCGGCCCGGGTGGCGGTCACCCGCGGCTGGGGCACCTCCTCCACCGACCTGGTGCTGGAGATGCCGTCCCAGTTCGTGGGCCCGCCCGAGCACATCGCCGGGCAGATCACCGAGCGCCGCGACCGCTACGGCTTCTCCTACTACCTGGTCCCGGACCGGCTGATGGAGGAGTTCGCCGCCGTCACGGCCCTGCTGTGAGGCGCCGCGGCTACCGGCCCTCCGCCCGCACCACCCGCAGCGCGGCGGGCGCGTGCGCGGGGACGGCCGGGTTGCGCGGCGCGACGGGCGCGAGCCGCTCGTAGGGCTTGCCGAGCTCGGGGCGCGGGTCCTCCTCGCCCCGGTTGGGCCAGAACGCCATGGCGCGCTCGGCCTGCGCGGTGATGGTCAGCGAGGGGTTCACGCCGAGGTTGGCCGAGATCGCCGAGCCGTCCACCACGTGCAGTCCGGGGTGCCCGTAGACGCGGTGGTAGGGGTCGATGACGCCGTTGTCCGGCGAGTCGCCGATGACGCAGCCGCCGATGAAGTGCGCGGTGGTCGGGATGTCGAACAGGTCGAACCAGGTGCCGCCCGGCGTGGCGTCCAGCTCCTCGGCGAGCATCCGGGTCGCGTCGTGCGCGATGGGGATCCACGTCGGGTTGGGCTCGCCGACGCCGTGCCCGGCGGTCAGGCGGCGGCGGCCGAGCAGCCCGCGCCGCTCGGTGACGGTGACCGAGTTGTCGGAGGTCTGCATGACCAGCGCGATGACGGTGCGCTTGGCCCAGTCCCGCAGCGACAGCCCGCGCAGGATGACGCCGGGCTGCCGGGCCGCCGCGCCGAGGAACTTCAGCCAGCGCGGCCTGCCGCCGCCGTCGATGAGCAGCGTGCGGATCAGCCCCATGGCGTTGTTGCCCGCGCCGTAGCGGGTGGGCTCGATGTGGGTGCGCTCGTCGGGGTGGAAGGAGGAGGTGATGGCGAGGCCGGTGCCGTGGTCCACGTCGCCCTTGCGGTGCCAGCCGGTCATGCGCTCCACGCCCAGCAGCGCCTCGGAGTTGGTGCGGGTCAGCTCGCCGAGCCGGGGCGACAGCTCCGGCAGCCGTCCGGTGGCGCGCATGCGGTGCAGCAGCCGCTGGGTGCCGTAGGTCCCGGCGGCGAGCACGACCTGCCCGGCGGTCAGGGTCCGGCGGCGGCGGCCGGGCAGCGCCCCGGCCCGTACGGCGGTGACCTCGTAGCCGCCGCCGGCGCGCGGGGCGAGGGCGGTGACGGTGGTGTCGGGCAGGACCGTCACGCCCGCCCGCTCGGCCAGGTACAGGTAGTTCTTGGTCAGGGTGTTCTTGGCGTTGGACTTGCAGCCGACCATGCACGACCCGCACGCGGTGCAGGCGTTGCGGCTGGGCCCCGCGCCGCCGAAGTAGGGGTCGGCGCTCTCCTTGCCGGGGGTGCCGTCGCCGAAGAACACCCCGACCGGCGTCGCGTGGAAGGTGTCGCCGACGCCCATGCGCTCGGCGACCTTCTTCATGGCCTCGTCGGCGGGCGTGACGATCGGGTTCAACGTCACGCCGAGCATCCGCCGGGCCTGGCCGTAGAACGGCTTCAGCTCGTCCTGCCAGTCGGTGATGTGGCCCCACTGCCGGTCGGTGAAGAACGGGCGCGGCGGCACGTACAGGGTGTTGGCGTACACCAGCGAGCCGCCGCCGACGCCCGCCCCGGCCAGCACCAGCACGCCCGCCTCGCCGCGCACCAGGTGGATCCGCTGGATGCCGCGCAGCCCGAGCCGGGGCGCCCAGACGTAGCGGCGCAGCCGCCAGGAGGTCTTGGGCAGGTCCGCGTCCTCGAACCTGCGGCCCGCCTCCAGCACCGCGACCCGGTAGCCCTTCTCGGCCAGGCGCAGCGCGGTGACGCTGCCACCGAATCCGGAGCCCACCACGATCACATCGAAATCGGAATCCATCGGCCACCTTCACCTCGACGTCGAGGACGACCCCCGGACTATCGGTGACGGGTCCCGGCCGCGCCATGGGCGTCGGGCAACAATCGGCGGCCTGGTTTGTGGGCCGTCTGACAATCGCCTCCAGCGTCCCCTGGTCAGGGCGGGGTGCCGAGGCCGGTGGCCGGGTGCGGCCACCGGGGCGGGGCCTTGCGCGCGTCGCCGGGCGAATTCAGCATGGGGGATCCGCGGGGCCGGGCAGGCAGTAACGCCCTTCCGCCGGGGAACGAGCCCCGGGCATCGCGCCGCCGCCCGCCCCGCGGGCCCGGCCCCGGGCATGGAGGTGCCTGCGGACGGCCGGCCGGGGTTCCGCGCATGAGCGCGCCGCCCGGAGCGGTCGAGGGGCTCCGGGCGGCGGGTGGGGGGTCGGCCCGCCCGAGGGGCGGGCCCGATGGACGGCGGGCTAGTGGACGGGCAGCGCCTCCGTGGCCGGGACCCGTCCGGCCAGCAGCGACCCCAGGATCTCGCCCGCGCGGACGGCGGCGTTGGACAGCAGCGACGAGGTGATGCCGTGCGTGTGCTCGGTGCCGCCCTGGAGGTAGATCCCGGCGGTGAGCGCCGGGTCGGTGGCGACGCGGTAGTCGCGCTCCACCCGGACGCGGCCCAGCTCGTCGCGCAGGCACAGCTCGGCGGCCGGGCCGAGCAGCCCGAGCGCGTCGAACGGCCGGTACCCGGTCGCGCACACCACGATGTCGGAGTCCAGCACGACCCGCTCCCCGGTCGGCAGGAACTCGTAGGTCGTGCGCGCCCCGCCGGGCACCTCGCGCACGTCCAGCACCTCGCAGGCGTTGAGCATCTTCAGCCGCTCCACGCCCGCGACCTTCTCCTGGTAGACGCGGCGGTACAGGTCCTCGATGAGGTCCATGTCCACCACCGAGTAGTTGGTGCCCCGGTGGTAGTCGAACAGCCGCCGCTTCACCGTCTCGGGCGCGCCGTGGAACAGGTCCACCGCCTCGGGGTCGAAGATGCGGTTGGCGAACGGGCTGTCGTCGGCGGGGCTGTAGCCGTACCGGGTGAACACCGAGCAGATCTCGGCGTCGGGATAGGTGCGGTGCAGGTACTCGGTGACCTCGGCGGCGCTCTGGCCCGCGCCCACCACCGTCCACCGCTTCGGCGCGGGCCCGGTGTACTCGGCCAGCCGCGTCAGGAAGGCCTGGTTGTGCCAGACCCGCTCGGACTGCCGCACGCCCTCGGGCATGCACGGCTGGAGGCCGCCGGTGATCACCAGGTTGCGGGCGCGCAGCGCGCGGCCGTCGCGCAGGACCAGCTCCAGTTCGGCGGCCTGCCCGTCGCCCGCGCCCGGTTCGACCGAGACGGCCTCGGCGTCGTAGGCGACCAGGTGGGACACCCGGTCGGCGGCCCAGGAGAAGTAGTCGTGGAACTCGGTGCGGGTCGGGAAGAAGGTCTTGTGGTTGATGAAGTCGACCAGCCGGTCCCGGTCCTTCAGGTAGCTGAGGAACGAGAAGTCGCTGGTCGGGTTCCGCATGGTGACCAGGTCCTTCAGGAAGGACACCTGCATGGTCGCGCCGTCGATGAGCATGCCGCGGTGCCATCCGAAGCGCGGCTGCCTCTCCACGAACAGGGCGTCGATGCGCGCCTCGGGGGCGGCTTGCGCGTTGTGCTCCTCGACGGCGATCGCCAGGGCGAGGTTGGCGGGACCGAAGCCCACGCCGACGAGGTCGTAGGTGCGGTCTCCCGGCTGGGACACGGGGACTCCTTCGCTATCGGGGTGCGGGGGGCGGGGCGCCGGGCTCAGGAGGCGGCCTTGGCGCGTTCGGCCTGCTCTTCCTGGCCGGCCTTGTAGTAGTCCTCGTCCCGGTCGTTGTCGTGCTTGTCGTGATAGGAGGTCTCGTTCATGCCGTACTTCCAGTAGCCGATGGCGAGGTAGCGGCGGCGGTTGAGGGCGCGCTCGTCGCGCACGTGGGAGCGGATCGCGCGGACGGAGGAGGACTCCCCCGCCACCCACGCGAAGATCCGGTCCTCGGGCAGGTCGGCGGGCCAGGGCAGCTCGCGGAAGGCGTCCTGCAGCAGCGTGGTGGTGCCCGCCTCGGCGCCGTCGCGCGTCAGCCAGCGCAGCTCGACGCCGGGCGGCGGCTTGAGGTCCTGGATCTCCCCGGCGTCGGGGACCTCCACCAGGACGTGGCCGCGCGCGTGCTCGGGCAGCTCCTCGACGATCTTGCCGATGGCGGGCAGCGCGGTGTGGTCCCCGGCGACGGCGTACCAGTCGGCGTCGGCGCACACGCGCCCGCCCGGGCCGGCGATGCCGACCACGTCGCCGGGCCGGGCGGCCGCCGCCCAGCGGGAGGCGACGCCGTGGTCGCCGTGCAGCACGAAGTCCACGTCCAGCTCACCGGCGGCCTCGTCGTAGCGGCGTGCCGTGTAGGTACGGATGGCCGGGCGCCGGTCCTCCGGCGGCCACACCTTGCGCCCGTCCGGGCCGAGGGTCGGCCACTGCGGGTCGGGGTCGCCCGCCGGCGGGATCAGCACCTTGATGTTGGGGCCGGCGCCGAATCCGGCGATCTCGTCGCCGCCCAGCGTGATGCGCCGCATCCGCGGGGTCACCTGCGCGGTCCGCAGGACGGTCAGGACCCGCAATCCGGGCATGCGGACAGGGGCCTCGTTCTGCGCGGACAATGGAACGCCTCCTTGGTGGGGGATGTCAGGACTGCTCGGCGGGGACCGCATCGGCCGCCGGGGCGGCGGCCGGTCCGATCCTGGTGAGCCGGTGGGCGAAGACGGCCGCGACGACGGCGCAGCCGGCCGCGGCGAGCATGGCGGCGTGGTAGCCGGCCAGGCCGCCGGCGGGCCCGGCGGCCAGGACCCCGGCGGCCAGGGAGACCCCGAGCGCCGAGGCCATCAGCCGCTGGGCGTTGTAGACGGTGGAGGCGGCGGCGGTGGCCGCCTTGCCGATGGTCGCGAACGCGGTGACCTGCAGCTGGATGGACGACTGGCCGACGCAGAAGCCCATCACCAGGTGCAGGGCCCCGACGGCGACCAGCGGCGTGCCGGTGCCGATGAGGTCGGTCGCGGCGATCGCCGCCGCCGCGCCCAGCATGCAGGCGGTGACGACGCGGCCCGCGCCGAACCGGTCCTGGAGCTTCCCGGCGACCTGCGAGGCGCACATCAGCCCGACCGCCTTGGGGAACATCGCCAGCCCCGCCTCGGACGGCGACGCGCCGAGGCCCTGCTGGAACAGCAGGCTGAAGGCGTACCCGGCGGCCATGAACCCGGCGACCAGGAACACCATCGCGGTCCCGGCGGCGCGGAACGCCGCGTCCGCGAACACGCCGAGGTCCACCAGGGGCTGCTCGGCGCGCCGTTCGACGCGCACGAACGCGGCGACCAGCACGACCCCGAGCACGCCGAGGCCGACGGGGAGCGGGCCCCAGCCGCCGGTGGCGCCGGCGTTCAGCGCGAACATCACCAGGCCCGCGCCGGGCGTGATCAGCAGCAGGCCCGGCACGTCGAGCCGGCGCGCCCGCCGCTCGGCCTGCTCGCTGAGCGCGACCGCGCCGACGACCAGCGCGAGGGCCCCGACCGGGACGTTGACCATGAAGCCCCAGCGCCACGACAGGTGCTCCACCAGGAACCCGCCCACGACCGGCCCGACGGTGGGCGCCAGCGCGCCGGGCAGCACGATGGCCTTGGCCAGGCGCATGCGCTCCTCGGGCGGGTAGGCGAGGTAGAGCAGGGTGAGGCCGACCGGGGTCAGCAGCCCGCCGGAGACGCCCTGCAGGACGCGGGAGGCGACCAGCGCGGGCAGGCTCCCCGCGATCCCGCACAGCACCGACGCGAGGGTGAAGGCGGTGAGCGCGGCGAGGAAGACCCGCTTGGCGCCGAACCGGTCGCTCAGCCAGCCCGACAGCGGGATGCACACCGCGACGCTGACCAGGTAGGCCACGTCCACCGCGCCGGTCGCCGCGGGCTCGACGCCGAACTCGCGGGCGATGGCGGGCAGCGCCAGGTTCACGATCGTGGTGTCCATGCCGACCATGAACAGCACGGTCACGTAGACCACGCACACCACGGCGCGGCCGCGCGGGGCGCTCACCGGTCCGTCCCGCGCAGGCGCGCGTCCACGAGCGCCCCGATCTCGGCGATCTCGGCGGGCTGCGTCATGTCCTTGTGCTCGCACCGCACGTCGTGGTTGACGAGCTCGCCGCCGATGTGGGGCTCCCAGAGGTGGTAGGTCGGCGCGGCCGCGCCCTTGCCGAGCTCGGCGGGGTTGAGCGCGGCGGTGAAGAACAGCAGGTCGCCGTCGAAGCGGCCGAACGCGGCGTCCTTCTCCAGCCGGGCGCTGACCGCGAAGTTGTCGATCATCGCGGCGGGGGTGAAGTCCTTCAGGTTGGCCAGCGCGCTGCCCTCGGCCTTGAGGATCTCCATCACGCGCTCGCGGCCGAGCGGCCCCCGCTCGGCCGACATGTCGTGGCCGACCATGTACAGCAGGGCGCGCAGCGCGTCCTCCTCGCTGGGCAGCTTGTCCCACACGCCGCTCGGGTAGGAGTCGAGCATCACCAGCAGGTCGACCTCCTCGCCCTGCTCGCGGAGGGCGACGGCGACGTGGTGGGCGATGACGCCGCCGAACGACCAGCCCAGCAGCGCGTAGGGGCCGTGCGGACGGGCCTTGCGCATCTCGGCGATGTACTCGGCGGCCATCTCGGCCAGGGTGTCGGCCGGCCGCACGCGCCGCGCCAGGTTGCGGGCCTGCACGCCGTAGATGGGGCGGTCGTGGACGTGCTTCATCAGCCCGGAGAAGCACCAGGCGATGCCTCCGGCCGGGTGGAAGCAGAACAGCGGGGTGCCCTCGCCGGAGGTGCGGAAGGGCAGCAGGATCTCCAGCGCGTCGCCGTCGCCGCCGCTCTCCAGCCGGTCGGCCAGCTCGGCGGGGGTGGGCGCGGCGAAGATGTTGCCGACGTTCAGCTCGACGCCGAACTCGGTCTGGATGCGGCCGATGAGGCGCGCGGCCAGCAGCGAGTGGCCGCCGAGGTCGAAGAACGAGTCGTCGATGCCCACGCGCGGCACGCCGAGCACCTCGGCGTACAGCTCGCAGAGCATCTCCTCCTGCCGGGTACGCGGGCCGCGCCCGGAGGTCCCGGCGGTGAGGGCGGGTTCGGGCAGCGCCTTGCGGTCGAGCTTCTCGCTGGGGGTCAGCGGCAGCGCCTCCAGCGTGACGAACGCCGACGGCACCATGTAGTCGGGCAGCTCGGCGGCCAGCGCGGCGCGCAGCATGCGCTCGCCGGTCTCCGCGGTCTCCGCGTCGGGGACGACGTAGGCGACCAGGCGCGCGTCGCCCGGCTGGTCCTCGCGGACGATCACCGCGCACTGCGCGACGCCGTCCTGCCGGGCCAGCACCGACTCGATCTCGCCCAGCTCGATGCGGAAGCCGCGCACCTTGACCTGGTCGTCGGCGCGCCCGGCGAAGTGCAGCACCCCGTCCCGGCTCCAGCGGGCCAGGTCCCCGGTGCGGTACATGCGCGCTCCGGGCGGCCCGTAGGGGTCGGCGACGAAGCGCTCGGCGGTCTGGCCGGGGCGGCCGAGGTAGCCGCGCGCGAGGCCGTCGCCCGCCAGGTACAGCTCGCCGGTCACGCCGGGCGGCACCGGCCGCAGCGCGCCGTCCAGCACGTAGGCGCGGGTGCCGGGGTCGGGGCGGCCGATGGGGACGGGCCCGGACGCGTCCGGGTCGCAGTCCCACAGGGTGGCGTTGACGGTGGCCTCGGTGGGCCCGTAGGCGTTGACGACGCGGTGGCGGCGGCCCCAGCGGGCGACCAGGTCCTGCGGCACCTTCTCCGCGCCGATCGCCAGGGTCGCGCCGTCGGGCAGGTCCACGCCGTCGGGGAACATCGCGAGCACCGAGGGCGGCAGGCCCAGCATGTTCACCCGGTGGCGGCGGGCGAAACCGGCCAGCGGCGCGCCGGGGACGCGCTTGTCGGCCGGGCAGATCACCAGCGCGCCGCCCGACAGCAGCGGGATGCAGATCTGCCAGAGCGCGGCGTCGAAGCTGAGCGAGGCGAAGTGCAGCACGCGGCTGTGCGGGCCCGCGCCGAGCCGCCGCTCCTGGGTGGCGACCAGGTCGGCGACGCCCGCGTGGGTGACCACGACGCCCTTGGGCTTTCCGGTGGAGCCGGAGGTGTAGATGACGTAGGCGGCGTGGTGCACCGACGGCGGCCCGGGCGGGTCGGTGTCGGGCAGGTCCGCCAGGGCGGCGTGGTCGATCGCGTCGATCACGTGGACGGGGCGGGCGTCGGCCCGCATGTAGGCCAGGCGGTCGGCCGGGTACTCGGGGTCGAGCGGCAGGTAGGCGGCCCCGGCCTTCATCACCGCGAGGACGGCGACCACCATGTCGGCGGTGCGCGGCAGGCTGATGCCGACCAGGTCCTCGGGGCGCACTCCCCGGTCGCGGACCAGGTGGTGGGCCAGCCGGTTGGCGCGGGCGTTGAGCTGCGCGTAGGTCAGCTCCAGCTCGTCGGTCACGACGGCGACGGCCTCGGGCGCGCGCCGGACCCGCTCCTCGAACAGGGCGGGCAGCGTCGCGGGCGGGAGGTCGTGGCCGGTGTCGTTCCAGTCCCGCAGGATCACGGCGCGCTCGGCGTCGCCGAGCACGTCCAGCTCGGTGATCGGCCTGGCCGGGTCGGCGACCGCCTGCTCCAGCAGCCGGACCAGGCGCGCGGCCAGGGCCTCGACGGTGGCGCGGTCGAACATCTCGGCGCTGTACTCCACCGCGCCGTCGACGCCGTCGCGGCCGGCGTGCTCGACCAGCCGGAACGCCAGGTCGAACTTGGCCGCGCCGGTCGGCACCATGGTCACCTCGGCGTCCAGGCCGGGCAGGTCGGGGGCGGCGTCCGGGTCGTTCCAGTAGGTGAGCATGATCTGGAACAGCGGGTGGCGCGACAGCGAGCGCGCCGGGCGCAGCGCCTCCACCAGGCGCTCGAAGGGCACGTCCTGGTGCTCGAAGGCGGCGAGGTCGGTCTCGCGGACCCGCTCCAGCAGCTCGGCGAAGCCGGGCTCGCCGGAGGTGTCGGTGCGCAGCACCAGCGGGTTGACGAAGCAGCCGACCAGCGCGTCGAGCGCGTCGTCGGTGCGGCCGGCCGCCGGGGTGCCGACCGGGACGTCGGTGCCCGCGCCCAGCCGCGTCAGCAGCGCGGCGATGCCCGCCTGCACGGCCATGAACAGGCTGGCGCGGGCGTCGCGGGCCAGCGCCGCCAGCGCGCGGTGCAGCTCCGGGCCGATCGTGAACGGCACGACCTCGCCCCGGTGCCCGGCCGCGACCGGGCGCGGCCGGTCGGCGGGCAGGTCCAGCTCGGCGGGCAGCCCCTCCAGCGCCTTCTCCCAGTGGGCGAGCTGCTCCTCGACGGGCAGGCGGCGCTGCCAGAGCGTGTAGTCGGCGTACTGGACCGGCAGCGGCTCCCAGCCGGGCGCGCGCCCGCCGAGGCGGGCGGCGTAGGCGGCGGCGAGGTCGCCGACCAGGCGGGTCTGCGACCACTCGTCGCCCGCGATGTGGTGGAGCAGGAGCAGCAGGTCCTGCCGGTCCGGCGCGGCCCGGTGCAGCACGGCGCGGATCGGGGGCTCGCAGGCGAGGTCGAACACGTGCCGGGCGGCCTCGGCGAACTCCTCTTCGGTCGCGGCGCGGTGCAGCGGGGGCGCGGCGGCGGGCAGGACCTGCTGGTACGGGGTGCCGTCGTCGTCGGGGAAGACGGTGCGCAGGATCTCGTGGCGCTCCGTCACGTCCCCGAGCGCGGCGGTCAGCGCGGCGGTGTCGAGGTCGCCGGTGAGGCGCAGGGCGATGGGGACGTTGTAGGTGGCGCCCGCGCCGGTCTGGTGCAGGAACCACAGGCCGCGCTGCGCGGGCGACAGCGGCACGCGTTCCGGGCGGGGCTCGGGCCGCAGCGGCGGGCGCCCGGTCGCCGTTTCGCCGAGCGCGGCGGCGATGGCGGCGACCGTCGGCGTCTCGAACACCGTGCGGATGCCCAGCTCCACGCCCAGCACGGCGCGGACGCGGCTGACCAGGCGGGCGGCCAGCAGCGAGTCGCCGCCGAGGTCGAAGAAGCCGTCGTCCACGCCGACCCGGGGCACGCCGAGCACTTCGGCGAACAGGTCGCACAGGGCCTCTTCGCGGGCGGTGCGCGGCGCGGTGCCGGTCGCGGCGGCGGCGTGGTCGGGGGCGGGCAGGGCCTTGCGGTCGAGCTTGCCGTTGACGGTCAGCGGCAGCGCGTCCAGTTCCACGACGGCGGCGGGGACCATGTGCGCGGGCAGCCGGTCGGCCAGTCGCGCGCGCAGGTCGCCGAGGACGACCGCCTCAGCGGGCACGGTGGCGGGCACGGTGGCGGGCACGGTGGCGGGCACGGTGGCGGGCGCGGCGGCGGGCACGGTGGCGGGCACGGTGGCGGGCGCGGCGGCGGGCACGACGTAGGCGACCAGGCGGCGGTCGCCCGGCCGGTCCTCGCGGACGACCACGGCGGCGTGCGCGACGCCGGGCAGGGCCAGCAGCGCCGCCTCGACCTCGCCCGGCTCGATGCGGAAGCCGCGGATCTTCACCTGGTCGTCGGCGCGGCCGGCGAACTCCAGCAGGCCGTCGGGCGTGATCCTCGCCAGGTCGCCGGAGCGGTACATGCGCGAGCCGGGCGGGCCGAACGGGTCGGCCACGAACCGCTGCGCGGTCAGGCCCGGACGGTCGAGGTAACCGTGCGCGAGGCCGGCGCCCGCCACGTACATCTCGCCGGTGCGGCCGGGCGCGACCGGGGTGAGCGCCTCGTCCAGCACGTGGACGCGCAGGTCGGGGATGGGGCCGCCGATGAGGCTGCCCCCGTCCAGGCGGCCCGGGTCCACCTCCAGGTGGGTGACGTGCACGGTCGTCTCGGTGATGCCGTACATGTTGACCAGGCGGGGGGCGTCGGCCGGGTGCCGCCGGTACCAGTCGGCGAGGCGGCCGAGGTCCAAGGCCTCGCCGCCGAAGACCACATAGCGCAGCGCCAGGTCGCGGCCGGGGTCGTCGGCGTCGGCGCGGGCGAGCTGGTGGAAGGCGGAGGGCGTCTGGTTGAGGACGGTGACGCGCTCGTCCTCCAGCAGCCGCAGGAACGCCTCGGGCGAGCGGCTGGTCTCGTGCGGGACCACGACCAGGCGGCCGCCGTGCAGGAGCGCGCCCCACAGCTCCCACACCGAGAAGTCGAAGGCGTAGGAGTGGAACAGCGTCCACACGTCGTCGCGGGTGAACCCGAACCAGGGGTCGGTGGCGGTGAACAGCCGGACCACCGCCCGGTGCGGCACCACCACGCCCTTGGGGCGGCCGGTGGAGCCGGAGGTGTAGATCACGTAGGCGGGCAGGTCCGGGGACAGGGCTCGGCCGAGGGGGCGGGGGTCGTACGCGGCGGCCTCGGCGACGGTGTCCGGCGTGACGTTCAGCACGGGCCGGGCATCGGCGAGCGTGGCGGCGATGCGCTCGGCCGGGTAGGCGGGGTCGATCGGCACGTACGCCGCGCCGGTCTTCAGGACCGCCAGGATCGCGGTGACCTGGTCGGCCGACCGGGGCAGGGTGAGGGCCACGAACGTGCCGGGGCCCGCGCCGCGCCCGGCCAGCAGGCGGGCCAGGCGGTTGGCGGCCGCGTCCAGCTCGCCGTAGGTGAACGCGCCGGTCACCGCGACCGCGTCGGGCGTCTCGGCGGCGCGCTCCTCGAAGAGCCCGACGAGCGTGGCGCCGTCCTGCGGGGCGGGCTGCGGAGCAGGGTGGGGCGCCTGGCGCGGAACGGGAGCGGTGGCCTGGAGGCGGCCCACCGGCTGATTCGGGCCGCCCTCGGTGAAGTCGCGCAGCAGAGCGGTCAGGCCCCGGGCGTGCTCGGCCAGGTCGGCGGCGCCGTAGAGGTCGGGATTGGCGTCCAGTTCGAGCGGCAGGACGCCCGTCTCCGGCGCGGCGCCGTGCACGGTGACCGTGAGGTCGTCCACCGGCCCGGCCGACAGGTAGTGCGTGGTGGCGCGGCACCCGGCGAAGTCCAGCGCGGGCGTGAACGGCTTGATGTTGACCAGCGGGCCGGTCAGCCGCCGGTCCTCGCCGAGCAGCCGCAGGTCGCGGCGCAGGTCCTCGCCCCGGTAGCGGCCGTGTTTGCGGGTCTCGCGCAGCGCCCGCACGGTCTGCCCGACCAGTTCCCCGGCCGTGGTGGCGGGGCGCACCTCCAGCCGCAGCGGCACGACGTTGACGACCATGCCCGGCACGCGGGCGGCGGCGGTGCCGAGCCGGCCCATCAGCGGCAGGCCGAGCACGACGTCGCGCGCGCCGGTGCGGCGGTGCAGGTAGGCGGCGGTGCCCGCGATCACCGCTTCGGGCCAGGTGGCCCGGGCGCGTGCCGCCAGGTCGTTCGGACCGGCGGCGGAGAGGGCGCCGGTGCGGCGCAGGAAGCCGTGCGCGGGCACCGGCGCGCCCTCGGCCAGGCCGACCACCTCGGGCCGGTCGGCGAAGCGGCCGGTCCAGTACGCGCGGTCGGCGGCGAACTTGTCCGAGGCACGGTAGGCGGCCTCGTCGTCGACCAGCGTCCGCAGCGGCCCGAAGGAGGCCGCGGCGGGCTCGGCCCCGGCGGCCAGCGCGGTGTAGATCTCGGCGACGCGCGTGGTGATCTGCGAGTAGCCGTAGGCGTCCATGACGATGTGGTGGCAGCGCTGGTACCAGAAGGCGCGCCCGGGCGCGGTGATCAGCGCCTGGGTGAACAGCGGGCCGGCCGTCAGCGGGACGGGGCGCGCGAGGTCGGCGCGCATCCACGCCTCGGCGGCGGCGCGCGGGTCGGGCGCGTCGCCGACGTCGGCGCGGTGCAGCGGCCACTCCCCCGGCTCGACCAGCTGCCAGGGCTCGTCGGCGGGGCCGCCGAACCGCACGTTCAGCGCCTCGGTCTCGGCGACCGCGCGGCGCAGGGCGCGTTCGAACAGCACCGGGTCGAGCGGGCCGTGGACCTCCACGTACTCGGCGGTGTTGTAGGCGGGGCTCGCGGGGTCCAGGCGCTGGGCGAACCAGACGCCCGACTGCGCGCCGGTGAGCGGCAGCGCTCCGGCGGGGGGCGGGGCCTCGCTCATGCTGGCAGGGGTCATGCGGACAGGCTCGGCAGGTCCGCCTCGGTGCGCGGGTAGATGAACAGCGCCGCGCGCTTGTGCGGCAGGTCGACCTCGCCCAGGAAGCGCAGCCCCAGCTTGGTGTCGACCTTCCGCGCGATCTCGTTGCCCGCGTCGGGCTCGGAGACGATGCGGGTGCAGGCGGGCTCGGCGGCGAACACCCCGTCGATGAAGGCCCGGAAGATCCGGCCGCCGACGCCGCGGCCGACGCTGTCGGTCTCGCCGATGGCGATGTGGAAGCCGACGTCGTGCGGCAGCGCGGGGTAGGTGCCGGCGACCACGTCGCGGGCGGCCCGGTACAGCTCGACGTAGGCGATGGGGCGGCCCTCGTACTCGACGATGAACGGCCGGGTGAACTCGCCCGCGAGCTGGCCCTCGATCTCGGCGGCCCAGCGCTCGCGCGTCCACGCCTGGTCGTAGGTGGCCGCCACGTGCGGCAGGTTCATCCAGCGGTGGATGATCTCCAGGTCGGCGCCGTCGGGGCGCGCGACGCGGCAGGAGAAGGGGGCGGCGAGCTCAGGGACCGGCGGCGGTCCGGCCGCCAGCACCGCCGGGCCGAGGCCCGAACGGATCTCCCGGGTGTACTCGCCGGTGGGTCCGGCCGGGTCGCTGTGCACGTCGCCTCCAGGGGGGTCGAGGGTCTCCGCACCAGGCGACTTAGGCAAGCCTAAGCTAAGTCGCCTTAGGTAAGCCTTAGCTAAGCATCGGGTGATCGGGGGGTCAACGGCGGCACCCGCCGTTCGCGGCAAGAGCGATCTAGGCCACATCCCGTGACAAATTAGGTGAGGCTAACCTATGGTCTCGGGCCGTAGCGTTCCGTTGATCAGGAGAGCCCATGACCCCCACGACCACCCCCCGTCGCGGTTCCCGCGGCCGTCGCGGACTGGCCGGCCTCGCCGCCGGCCTGCTCACCCTCTCGCTGGGCCTGACCGCCTGCGGCGACGGCGGCACCGAGGAGGCCGGAGCGGCCGCCACGCGCGAGGTCACCGACGCCACCGGCGCCAAGGTGCGGGTGCCCGTCCAGCCCAAGCGGGTGGTCGTGCTCAACGAGACCGACCTCGACTCGGCCCTGGCGCTCGGCGTGCAGCCGGTCGGCGTCACCAACGGCCGCTTCGCCAAGGAGGTGCCGGGCTACCTCAAGGCCAAGCTGACCGGCGACTACAAGGTGGTCGGCGACCTCGGCACCCCGGCGCTGGACAAGGTCACCCAGGCCCAGCCCGACCTGATCCTGGCCGGCTTCATCCCCGACGCCAAGATCGTCGAGCAGCTCAAGAAGATCACCCCGGCCACCGTGCTCACCACCAAGATGGCCGAGGGCTGGAAGGACACCTTCACCCGCACCGCCGACATCCTCGGCAAGCAGGA
The DNA here is from genome assembly GCA_050936435.1 of Spirillospora sp. CA-253888. Taxonomy (GTDB): domain Bacteria; phylum Actinomycetota; class Actinomycetes; order Streptosporangiales; family Streptosporangiaceae; genus Spirillospora. The sequence continues at coordinate 7,069,357 of JBNJMT010000001.1, read as the reverse complement.
GCAGGCCAAGACCGTGCTCGCCGACTACGACAAGCGGGTCGCCGAGGTGAAGGGCAAGCTCGGCGACAACAAGGACGCCAAGATCAGCATCGTGCGCTGGCACGCCCAGGGCCCCGCCTACATGCTGAAGGACCACTTCTCCAGCACGGTGATCCGCGACCTCGGCCTCGGCCGCCCCGAGGGCCAGCTCACCCCGGCCGGGTTCTCCCCCAGCGAGGCGCTCAGCCTGGAGAAGCTCCAGGTGCTGGACGGCGACTGGATGTTCCTGGGCACGCTGAGCGCCGACGCCGAGGCCGCGCTCGCCGAGGCCAAGAAGATCCCGGCGTTCAAGAACCTCGGCGTCACCAAGGCCGGGCACGTCGTCAACGTGGACGGCGCGATCTGGACCTCGCGGGGCGGCCCGGCGGCCGCCGCCTCGGTGCTGGCCGACATCGAGAAGACCCTCGCCAAGTAGGCGCACCCGCAGAAAGTAAAAAGTCCCGGAGACCGAACGCGGTCTCCGGGACTTTTTACTTTTCAGTTTTTACCTTCGCGCGTCCGGATCAGCCGAGCGGGACGGGGGCGCCCTTCTTGCCCGCGCCCGAGCCCCACTGCAGAACCTCGTACTTGACGCCCTTCAGGTGACCCTCGCCACCGCCCGCGTTGTACTTGCTGCTGGGCTTCTTACCGTCCAGCAGATAACGGAAGGTGTAGGTGTCCAGGTCGAGCATCACGCCCCGATGGGACGGCTCGCCGGGGCCGCGGTCGCCCACGAAACCGGTCACGCTGCGGCCGTTGTAGGTGACCTTCACCTTGGTGTGCAGCGGCCAGCTCGGCGAGGCGAACAGGCCCTTCTGCATCGGCTTTCCGCCGGCGGGGGCGCCGGTGTCGCCGTTGATGCCCGAACCGTCGTCCCAGAAGTAGGAGGCGGTGGTCTTGCCCGTGAGAACGGCGGCCTTGGCCTTCGGGGCCGCCTTCTTCGACTCGGCCTTCTTCGGCTCGGCCTTCTTGGCCGCCGCGGGCTGGTGCGACGGCATCTTCTGCACTTCAGGAGCGTTGTCGTCGCTGGCGGCGGCGATCCCGGCCGCCATGAGGCCGGCCAGGCAGGCGGCCGACGCGGTGGTCAGCGCGACATTGAGCGCTCGCTTCTGCATGAAAATCCTTTGTTCGGCGGACTGGGCAGCCGTCCCGCACCGGGCGCGCCGGTGGTCAGGGGGAACGGCCCGAGCATCGGCTCGGAGTCGGCCGTCGTGGTGAACCCGCTAAACAAAGGCCCTGACATGAGGGCTGGCAGAGCCCGCGTGCGACCGGGCATGGCCGCATGGTGCGGGCACGCGCGAAGGACGCGAACTGGAAAGAGCGGGGTTGGTGCCGGCGGGGGCTCTATGGCCCGACTGTGGCGACCGCGCTTCTCGGCGGCCGTTCACCGGCTGGGGAGACCCGTCTGGCGGACGGGACACGACGGCTCTACGTCAGGTCGGTCAATGGCTTCTCAACCGGACCTGACTACGAGTGTATACGCCATTACCACGGTTTCGCCAAATCTCGGCTTTCTTTACCTTTGCGAAGGTAGATCCTTTTGCGAAAGGGGTACGCCATAGGGCTTTCGCGCCCCTGGCGCCGGACCGAGAAGTCGCCGTAAGGATTTGCTGATGCCCCGCACCGGGCCGGAGCGGCGCCTTAAGGACGCCGAATGGAAGCGAGCGGAAAGCCACCCGGCGAAAGAGGTGCGGCCCGAATGCGCGCCGACACGGGCGATGCCCGGGGCCGTGGGGCCCCGGGCATCGGGAGATCGCGGTGGCTCCGGCGGGGCCGGAGGGCGGCGCGTCAGCGCGCCGCGGGACGGCGCGTCAGCGCGCCGGGAAGGCGGTCGGCAGCAGCGGCACCGCGCCGCCCTGCGGGCCGGTCATCGGAGGCGCGGCCATCATGGGCTGCCCGGCGGGCACCATCGGCTGCGGCACCCCCTGATGGGTCTGCTGCGGGAACGGCGGCGCCTGGTGCGGCAGGTGCTGCGGCACGTGGGTGCCGTCGGCGCGGCGGGGTTCGGGCGGCGGCACCGGCGCCGTGCGCCGCTCCCCCAGCACCGCCATCAGCGCGCGGGCCGTCTCGGCGTCCATGCGCATCAGCACGCTCGGCCTGCCGGAGGGATCGACGAAGGGGGAGACCGAAGGAGCGGCGGCCGGCTGGGGCAGCGCCAGCCGCATCTCTTCGCGGAGGTCGTGGGCGAGGCGCAGCGCCTGTCGGTCGCTGTCGCTCAGGTGTGCGGTCATCGCGATCTCCGGGGAGTTCACGTGCGGGGGAATTGCGGGGGGCGGGGGTAATCCTGCTAGGAATGGCGTGCAGGTGCAAGGGCTGATGCACGTGCATCTGGAAGAAAGATCAGCCGTAACCTCCGTGCGCACCGCTCGTTGGACGCCCCGCCGCGCCCCTTCGCGCTGCTCGCCGATCACCTGTGCGGCCCCACCCGCCGCCGTTCCGGCGGCGCCGGGCCCGCCGCGCCCCCGAAGACGATCTTCTGACCGGATGCGGCCGCGCGGACCGGCGGGGCCCGGCCGGGCGGCGCGATCGGACGGCACGGCCGTCAGTCGGTCCTTCCCGACCGGCGGCCGAGTCCGGCAAGGGCCAGAAGCCCCAGCACGAGGGCGACGATCCGGAACCCGGCCGCCACCCCCTCCCCGAAGGCCGTGCCGCCGAGCGGCTGTACCGGAGGCTCGTCGAGCGACTGGGCCTGGTGGCGGTCCCGGTGCCCCTGGACCTGCCCCCCGCTGTCGCTGGCCTGGCACGCCCGCTACGACGAGGACGCGGCGCACGCCTGGCTGCGCGCCCTGGTCCGCGAGGCCGCCGGAGACGGTCCGGCCGGATGTCGGCCCCGCTGAGTAGGGTCGGCGGCGTGATCACGACCCTCCCCCTCCGCGCGCTCAACCGGGCCACGCTCGCCCGCCAGATGCTGCTCGCCCGCGAGGTCGCCGCCGTCCCCGACGCGGTGGAGCGGCTGGGCGGTCTCCAGGCGCAGGAGCCCCGGCCGCCGTTCCTCGGCCTGTGGTCACGGCTCTCGGAGTTCCGGGGCGACGACCTGGCGGCGGCGCTGCACGACCGGTCGGTCGTCCGGGCCACCACGATGCGCGGCACGCTGCATGTGATGAGCGCCGCCGACTACACCGCCTTCCGGATCCCCATGCAGCCGGTGCTGGACGGCGGGCTGCGCGCTCTCGGCGACCGCGCCCGGGGGCTGGAGCGGGAGCCGGTGCTGGCGGCCGCGCGCGACCTGCTGCTGGAGCGGCCGCGCGCCTTCACCGAGCTGCGGGACCTGCTCCAGAAGGCGTTCCCGCACGTCAACGACCGGGCGCTGGGCTTCACGGTGCGGATGGCACTGCCGCTGGTGATGGTCCCCACGCAGGACCGGTGGGGCTTTCCCCGTGCGGCGGAGTTCGCGTTGTGCGAGGCGTGGCTGGGCACGCCGCCCGCCGACGACCCCCTGCCGGACGCGCTGGTCCTGCGCTACCTGGCGGCGTTCGGCCCCGCCACCGCCGCCGACGCGCAGGCGTGGTCGGGCCTGCCCGCGCTCGGCGAGGTGCTGGACCGGCTGCGGCCCCGCCTGCGGGTCTTCCGCGACGAGCAGGGCCGGGAGTTGTTCGATCTGCCGGACGCGCCGCGCCCGGACGCGGAGACGCCCGCACCGGCCCGTTTCCTGCCGGAGTTCGACAGCCTGGTGCTGGCGCACGCCGACCGCACGCGCGTCATCGCCGACGCGCACCGCCCCGCCCTCACCACCAAGAATCTGCGCGTGCGCGCCACCTTCCTATGGGACGGGTTCGCGGCGGGGCTGTGGGAGCTGGAGCGCAAGCGCAAGACCGCCACGCTGCGGCTGCGCCCGTTCGGGGACCTGCCGGACGCGGCGGTGGAGGCGCTGTCGGCGGAGGGCGAGGACCTGCTCCGCTTCGCCGAGCCGGACGCCGCCGAGCGCACGGTCGCGGTCGCCCGCGAGTCATGACCCCGGACGGTCAGCCGATGGACCGGTCGCGCCCTTCCCAGTAGGGGGCGCGCAGGTCCTTCTTCAGGATCTTGCCGCTGGGGTTGCGCGGCAGCTCCTCCACCACGTCCACCGACCGGGGGCGCTTGAACCCCGCCAGCCGCTCCCGGGCGTGGGAGAGGACCTCCGCGGGGTCGAGCCCCGCACCGGGCCGGGGCACCACCACCGCCTTCACGGTCTCGCCCCAGCGCTCGTCGGGGACGCCGATGACGGCCACGTCGGCGATGCCGGGATGCGCGGCCAGCACCTCCTCGACCTCGATCGGGTACACGTTCTCCCCACCGGTGACGATCATGTCCTTGATCCGGTCGGTGAGGAACAGGTAGCCCTCGGCGTCCAGGTACCCGGCGTCGCCGGTGCGCAGCCAGCCGTCCCCGGTCAGCAGCCTCGCCGTCTCCTCCGGCCGCTCCCAGTAGCCGGGGGTGTTCTGGGACGAGCGGACCAGCACCTCGCCGACCTCGCCCGCCGCTCGTTCGGCGCCGGTGGCCGGATCGGCCACGCGGACCTCCACCCAGTCGTAGGGGCGGCCCGCCGAGCGCATCAGGTGCGCCCGCGGCCCCTGCGGATCATGGTCCTCGGGGTCGAGCTGGACGATCGCGCCCGTCGTCTCGGTCATGCCGTAGAGCTGGAACAGCGGCGCGCGGAAGGTCTCCAGGGCCTGCCGCAGCACCTGCGAGGTGATGGGCGAGGCCCCGTAGGTGATGGCGCGCAGCGCCGAGTAGTCCCGGTCGGCCGCGCCGGGCACCTGGCACATGAACTGGAGCACCGCCGGGACGATGAAGGCGTTGCTGACGCGCTCGCGCTCGAAGGTGTCCACCAGCGCGGCGGGGTCGATGTCGCGCACCAGCACCTGGCGGCAGCCCGCGTAGAGGCCCGCCAGCGCCCAGCCCGTCCCGCCGATGTGGAACAGCGGCATCGGGACCAGGCTCACCGCCGAGCCGTCCAGGCGCCAGCGGGCCGCCATGCGCTCGCCCACCGCGAAGTTGGCGTTGCTGAGCTGGACGCCCTTCGGCACGCCGGTGGTGCCGGAGGTGTAGAGCTGCACCACGACGTCGTCCGGCGCGCCGACGAAACCGGGGTCGTCGGCGGGGTGGCCGGCGAGCCACTTGTCATACCCCGGTCCGGTGAGGATCACCTTGCCGGGCAGTTCGTCCGCCAGCGCGGCGAACCCGGCGTCCAGCACCGTCACCGGCGCCCGCGCGTCGGCCACGACCGCGGCGATCTCGGCGGGGGTGAGCCGCCAGTTGACCGGTGCCGTCACCGCGCCGAGCTTGGCCGCGCCGAACAGGATCTCGAAGTACTCCGGGGCGTTCTTGCCGACGTAGGCGACCCGCGCGCCGGGGCCGAGCCCCGCCGCCCGCAACGCCTGCGCGGCGCGGCTGGAGCGCTCGTCCAGCTCGGCGTAGGAGACGGTGCGGCCGTCCCCGGTGAGGGCGGGCGCCGCGCCGCGCTCGCGCGCGTGGTCACGGACGATCGAGACGACCCGGTAGTCCACTGCGACCCCTCCGAACGTGATTCGGTCCAATGGTCCGCGACCCTACCCACGGCCGGCGGGCGGCGGAAGGGCCAAGATCGCGAGAACGGCGGCGGCGACACTGCGAAGGTGATTCACTGCGAATAGTGATATATCCGAGATCTTGTCTGGTTGAAAGATCCACTATTTCGACGCATGCTGTGCCCTGACACGCAACGGCGCGCCGCCCCTCCGACGCCCGACCGACCCCGCCGACAGGACACGAGCATGTTCGAGATCTGGGAGACGAGCGATCCGGCCCGGCTCATCAGCGACGCCGGCACCCTGAAGGTCGCTCTGGAGAAGGTGGACACGATGTGCAGGCTCCGGCACGACCAGGCGCTCGCGCACATCGACGACGCCGACGAGGGCTACCAGTTCGAGATCCGCGACCGCGACGGCAAGGCCCTCGCGCGCCTGACCTACGTGCCCGACACCACGCGCGACTACCGCAGCGTGGTGAACGAGGAACTGCGGGGCGAACTGAGGCACTGACGCGTCCGTGCCCGGCGGCCGCCCGCCCGGCGTGGCAGGATGCGTCAGGTGCTGGGCGGGGAGGAACGGACGAGAAGGCAGTGGCGGCGGCAGGGTGCTGACGGCCCGCCGCCGGACGCCGGGGCGTTGGTCGACGGCGCCTTGGCGGCACTGGCCCGTGGCGACCGCGACTCCTTCCTCCGGGGCGTCGGCGCGCTGACCGACCGGCACGCCGCCGGCCGGGCCCTGGAACTCCGCGCCCGGCGGGCCGTCGCCGCGGCCTGGGAGCGCGGCTGGCAGCCGCTGGACGTCGTCCGCTACGCCGGGCGGCGGCTCGGCGCACGGCACCGGCGGCTGGTGGCCGATCTGATCGCCGCCGAGATCCGCACCTACGCCGCCGCGACGCTCGGGCACCAGTGGCGCGAGCAGTTGGCGGCGGCCGACGCGGTGGTCTGGTGGGAGGACGACCACGGCGACGCCTGGTGCGAGCGCGAGGGCGCGTCCTTCGCGGCTTTGGTCGCCTCCACCCTGGAACTGCTGCACCTTCTGGGAGGGCTCCCCCGCCTCCCCCGGCTGGGACCGCTTCCCGGCTCGGCCGCGCCCGAGCCCGTCCGGCACCACCCGGGCGAGGTGGACCAGCGGATGCTGGGGAAGGTGCGGGCCCTGCTGGCCAAGGCGGAGTCCACCGAGTTCCCCGAGGAGGCGGAGGCGCTGAGCGCCCGCGCCCAGGAGCTGATGGCGCGGCACAGCATCGACCGCGCGCTGCTGGCGGCCGGGGACGGCGGCGAGGCCGCGCCCGCGGGCTGCCGGCTGGCCGTCGACCATCCCTACGACGCGCCCAAGGCGGTGCTGCTGACGGTGGTGGCCGAGGCCAACCGGTGCCGCGCGGTCTGGCACCGGGAGCTGGGCCTGTCCACGGTGCTGGGGTTCCCCGCCGATCTGGCGGCGGTGGAGATGTTGTACACCTCGCTTCTGGTGCAGGCCACCGCGGCGATGGTGCACGCGGGGCCCCGGCGCGACGCGCGGGGCAGGTCCCGGACCCGTTCGTTCCGGCACGCGTTCCTCAACGCGTACGCGGCGCGCATCGGGGAGCGGCTGCGGGACGCGGTGGACCGGGCGGCCGCGGAGGCCGGCGGGAAGGATCTGCTTCCCGTGCTGGCCCGGCGCGACCTGGCCGTGCAGCGGGCCGTGGACTCGATGTTCCCGAATCTGTCCAGGGGCCGTGCCGGATCGGTCTCCAACTATGAGGGCTGGGTGGCCGGGCGGGCGGCGGCCGACCTCGCCAGCCTCGACGGGCGTCCGGCGGTCACCGGGACGTCCGGCTAGGGGCTCGGGAGGTCCCCCCGGGGGGCGAGGGGGACACCCGGTCAGTCCTTCTTGCGGCGCGTGTTGCCACCTCGGCCGCGCAGCGGCACGCCGGACTCCTTGAGGACGTTGTAGATGAATCCGTACGACCGGCCGGTCTCGGCGGCCAGGTCGCGGATGCTCTCGCCGGCCGTGTAGCGCGGCGCGAGTTCGGCCGCCAGCTGGGTGCGCTCGGCCCCCGTCACACGGGTGCCCCTCGCCAGGGTGCGGGTCACGTGTACCTCCTGAGTCCATGCGCGGAACGGCGGGCCATCCCCGCAGCTCACAACGCTGTTGATCTCCCCAACGTACACATTCCCCGCAAATTGCCCCGCGATACCATGGGAAACAAGGCAAGATCGGCCACAGCCGGTCTTTTTCGCGGCGGACGGCGTGTCAGCACTGGACAGACGGCGCCGGATCCCCTCCGATCCCGGCCGAGGCGAGCGGCGCGGTCTCCCCGAAGCTGATCCCGTCGGGCAGGCCCCGCGCGGCGACCTCCTGGGAGGCGGCCTCGCGCGCGGTCAGGTCGGAGCGCCGCAACGGGCGGGCGGGCGGACTGAAGGGGAACAGCGAGGACTGGCCAGTCCCCTCAACGACGAGGAGCTCGCCCGGCGCGAGCGGCCGCCATCCCGCATCGTCGTCCATGGGCTCGCTGGCCACCACCACGGCCGGGGCGTCCCCGCCCTCGGTGGACAGGACCCACAACTCGTTGGTGTCGGGGTAGCGCAGCGCCCACAGCCGCCCGGCCTCGGCGATGAGGAGGTTGAGCGAGAACAGGGGCAGTTCGGCGCCGATGCGCCGGACGGCGGCGATGATCCCCTCGGTGGTGTCGCCGTGCCGGCGGATCTCCGCCGACACGTAGGCGAAGACCATCTCGGAGTCGGTCTCGCCCGCGACATGGGCCCGCTCGACGTCGCTGAGCCAGGAGCGCATGGTGTCCAGTTCCTTGACGACGCCGTTGTGCGCGAAGAGCCGGTCGTTCATGACGAACGGGTGGCAGTTGTGGACGGTGAGCCCGCCGACGGAGGCGTCCCGGACGTGCGAGACGAAGGTGTGCGACACCACGTGGCGGGCGTGGAGGGCGAAGTCGGCGCTCTCGAAGGCGGCGATGGGCGCCCGGTCGCGGACCGGCTCGTCCCCGAGCGAGAACCAGCCGAGCCCCGCCCCGTGGGACATGCGGTGGCTCTGCGCCCGCAGGCTCAGCGGGGCGTCCAGCAGCCAGTAGGCGGCCCGGACCCGCGGTCCCCCCGTGCTCATCCCGAACAGTCGGCACATGTGTCCGTCACCTCTCAGTCGCCCGTGATGCCGTCTCTTCTCCGGCCCGGAACGCGGGGATGGTGCCGGACGCGCAAGGCGCACCCCGCCGGGGCGCGGCCACAACCCGCGCATCCGGCGGCGCCCCGAGCACAACACCGCGCCGGATGACTGCGGGTGACCAATATTTTACCTATCGTTGCCATCGCTGTCCGGCGGATCCCGCACAACTCCGCAGGTCATCCGCGCGCTCCGCGAACTCCGCAAGCCGCTCGCCACAAAGCAGGCCAAACACCGACGAATCCATTGCCCCTGACTGCCCGCACTCCATGTACTCCCTCCCACCCCTGCCGCGCCGTCGCCGTCCTCCACAGGGCGCCGCCGCCTCTCAGACCGTGACGCCCCGCGACGATCGCGGTTGATTCCACCGCTCCGCCCGGCTCGACTGTGAGCAATGTTCAACGCTCAGTAGCCGAAATGACTACGATCGGCTCTCTGACGGCGACCGACGCGACCCCCCGAGGCGAAGATGAACCGTTTCCTGGCAGACCGCACCATCGCCGGCGCCGCCCTGCGATGCGCGTGCGCCGCGCTGGGCTGCGTGGCCGCGGCAGGGGCCGTCGCCTTCGGCGGGGCGACGTCCGCGCAGGCGAGGGCGTCCGCCCGTCCCGAACCCCGCGACTCCGTGTCCGTCGCCTGCCGGCAGACCGGCCGCCTCATCGACTGGTACGGCGCCCGGGTGTGCGAGGAGACGTGGCGCGCGTTCTACCAGGCGCCGCGCAAGGTGAAGCGGGACCGCGGCACCGAGCGGCGGGCGGGCCGTTCGAGGCGGGCGCCGCGCGCGAAAAGCTCCCCGCCGCCGGCGCGCCCGTCACCGCGCCCGACGCGTCCTGCCTCCAAGCCTGCGCTTCCGATCCCTCCCCCTCATCCCACTCCTCCCTCTCCTTCCGCCACCGCCGTTCCGTCCGTGAAGCAGACGCCCACCGCACCGGCGACCGGTCAGGCGCAAGCCGACACGGAGACCGGTCAGGCGGACTCGTTGCGTCCCCTTCTCCTGCTCGGGTTGCTATTGCCCGTCGCCGCAGCGGCGGCCGGTTACCCGCTCCGCCGCCGCATTCAGGCCACGGCGGGCGCGCTGCTCCTACCGCCGCCGATCGCACTGGAGGCACCGGGCGGGACGGCCCGCTTCGCCTACCGGCCGGCCGTCGACCCCTTCGCCGTTCCGGCGTTGGGCCTGACCGGCCCCGGCGCGGCCGACGCGACGCGGGTCATCGCGCTTGCGGCGTTGGAGGAGTGCGGCGACACCGCCCTGGTGGTGATCCCGCGACCGGACGCCATCGCGCTGTTCGGCCTGACCGAGGACGAACTGCTGGACGAGACGGCCGAGGGCCTGTTCATCCCCGGCAACCTGGACGCCGCCCTGGCGTACATGGAGACGGAGTTCGCCGTACGCCGGGACGGGCGCGGCACCCAGGAGCGCTGCCTCCTGCTGGTCGCGGACGTGGGCGAGGAGACCGAGAGGATCGGCGCACTGGCCTCCGACCACCCCGACGACCTCTCGGCGATCCTGCTGGGCGGCTGGTCCGGCGACCAGACCGTCATCGAGAAGGACGGCCTGGTGCGAGCGCCCTCCGGACTGGCGGGCAGGCTTCCCGAACGCTTTCCGGCCATGTCGCGCAGCGAAGCCCGTGACCGGCTGCGCGCCGCCCTGAACGACCTGCCTCGCTCAAAGCGCCGCCCGGGCGGTAACAGGCGCTCCTGACCCACTACCTGACACCGCCCTTCTCATCACCGCAATGCCCCAGCACACCCAGCAAGGACAGACAAGCTCAAGCCCTTCCTAAACTCCAGCCCCACACATCAAGCTCCACCCGCACACACCAGTCACCCACACCAGGCCCCTCCCCCACACCAGGTATCTGCGACACATCACCCCCTTTCCTCGCCTTGAACTCCTTCGCACGATCGAGTTCCTCCCGCACGATGGGTCTCTTCTCACATGATCAACCCCTCCCGTGCGATCAACTCCACCCGTGCACCAAAGCCTCTTTCCCGCGCCACCAAGCTCCTCGCGACAGGTCGAAGCTCTGGGCTTGCCAGGCCGCGCTGCGCCGGGCCGGGCACGCTGAGCCGGACGAGCCTGCCGGGCCGGGTGAGCCGACTAGGCCGGGCGAGGGCGAAGCTGTCGAGCCCGAAGCGGGGCTTGTCAGGGTTCGTGGGCGGACGCTGTGGCCCGAGCCGCTGCCAGGGAGCGCAGGGCGCGGCGGACGATGGCCGTGTCGGGCGGTTGATCAACGTTCTTGTCCAGGTAGGCCGTGCAGCCGTTCAGCCAGTTGCGCAAGGACTCCTCGTGACGGTCGGCCTCCTTGCGCGCCTTTGCGAGGGCCGCCTGGCGTTCCGCTTTGCGCACCTCGGCCGCGAGGTCGGTGTCGCCGGCCAGGGCCCGCACCTCCGCCAGCGCGTAGCGGCCGAGCTTGTCCACGGTCAGGCCGCGGCGGCCCGCGATGCCTTCGAAGACGTGCTTTGGCCAGCCCAGCACGCGGGCGGCCCCCGCCGCGTCGGCGGTGTCCAGGAGCGGCCCCTTGCGCACGGTGACGACCTCCATGATCACGTCCGGGTCCAGCGCCTCCAGATCGTGCAGCAGGTAGAGAGGATGGCCCCGGTAGCTGCCGACGACGGCGAGGTCGTCGCGCGCCACCAGGATCTCCACATCGGCGCGCTCCACGTCGAGACCGACGCGCACGGCGAGGACGGCGGCCGCCTTGACGGCGCCGACCGGCGGGCGGTCGCCGAACGTGATGCGGACCTGCGAGGCGCTGTCCGCGAGCGCGGCCACCGACTCGGGCGACCACTTCCCTTCCGGGGTGTCGGGGCCGGGGATCAGATCGTTCTCCTTGGCCAGGCGCAGTTGCCATTCGCTGAGGCCGAGCTTGGCGGCCAGGTGGCGGGAGTCGAGGGCGGGCATGGTGTTCCTCCTTGTCCGGGGTTCACCACCAGCCTCGCGAGAGGCTCCGACACGCACCAGATGGAATGCCGTTCTGTGGGTAACCGGCATGCCAGGGTGGGGGCATGACGGCGACACGGCGGCTGGGGCTCGGACTGGCCGCGCTGGGCAGGCCCGCGTACATCAACATGGGCCGGGCGGCCGAGTTGCCGCCCGGCCGCAGCGTGGCGGAGATGCGATCGGCGACCTGGGAGGTGCTGGACGCGGCGTACGCGGCCGGAATCCGCTGGATCGACGCCGCGCGGTCCTACGGCCGGTCCGAGGAGTTCCTCAGCGAATGGCTGACCGACCGCGGCCATCGGGATGTGACGGTCTCCAGCAAATGGGGTTACGCCTATGTCGGGGACTGGCGGATGGACGCCGACGTCCACGAGGTGAAGGAGCACGCCCTCGGCCGCTTTCGGGAGCAGTACGCGCAGGCCCGGCGGTTGCTCGGCGACCGGCTCGACGTCTACCAGGTGCATTCGCTGACGGACGACAGCCCTCTGTTCGGGGACGTCGCCTTGCAGGAGGCGCTTGCGGAGGCTGCAGCGGAGGGGTTCGGCGTCGGCTTCTCCACTTCTGGGCCGCGCCAGGGAGACACGGTCCGCCGGGCGCTGGAGTTGGAGGTGTCGGGACGGCGGTTGTTCGGCACGATCCAGTCCACGTGGAACGTGCTGGAGCCGTCCGTCGGCGAGGCGCTTCGGGAAGCGCACGAGAACGGCGTCCACGTCATGGTGAAAGAGGTGCTGGCCAACGGCCGGCTCGCTGTCCGGCCGCCGCAGGCGCTGCAGGAGGTCGCGGCACAGCACGGCGTGGGCGCGGACGCGGTCGCCATCGCCGCCGCGCTGGCGGAGCCCTGGGCCGGGACGGTGCTCCTCGGCGCGGTGAGTCCGGCCCAGCTTCGCGCCAATCTCCAGGCCTCGGCCCTGTCGCTCGGCAAGGACGAACTGGACGGGCTCGGTGGGTTGCGCACGGAGCCCGAGGTCTACTGGTCCGCCCGCGCCGACCTGCCCTGGACCTAGCGCTTCGACCACCCTGGCGTGCGGACCGGCGCGACGGCGCCGGTCCGGTCGCAAAGTCGAACGATGTGGCGATCGACCTAGATCCTCACGTCACCGCAGGTCACGGCGTCAAAATTACCTAAAAGAGCACCCCTGGCACTAGAGATCTTCCACGAGGGAGTCCCAGAACATGGCCTCGTAGGCGTGCAGGAGCCGGGCGGCCCGCAGCACGGCGCGCGGATCCTCCCCCGCCGCGAGACCGGCCGCGATCACCTCCGTCGCCTGCTCCTCGAACCCGGGCACCGGTTCGGCGAAGAACCGGAAGAACGCCACCGCCGTCTCGTCCAGGCCGTGGTGCTCCCGCAGGGCCCCGGCCGTCCGTCCGCAGTAGGCGCCCCACTCCTCCAGGTTGGCGAGCATCGCCAGCGTGACCTCGGCGGCGGTGCCGAACGCGGCGCGCTGTGCCAGGTACGCCGGATATGCCTGCGCGCCCGGATGCGGCTCGTGGCGGTTGAGATCCTTCTCACTTGCGCCGAGGGCGGCGGCGAAGTCCAGGAGGAGGGCGAGCGCCCGCCCTTCGCCCTGAGCCAGCCCCAGGAAGGCGTCGCCCGCCGGGGTGTCCGGGTACCGGGAGGCGAGCAGGGCGAAGCTTCGCCGGTCGCTGCCGACAATGCGATATTCCTCCCCCGCCAGCCGAATCAGTATCTTCCGGGGCATTTGCCCGGCTTCCAGGAGGTCCAGGAAACGGTTCGGGCGGGCCGCGCCGGCGGTCTCCCGCCGGGCTTCCGCGATCAGTCCTGACGCGTCGTGGCCGGTCATGCGATCCAGCGCAACACCCCCTGACCGCCGCCGTCAACCGGGTCTGGGGCAGGATCAACCTGCATGATCACGTGGATACGATGAAGGACGGATACGTCTACGCAGTTGTGGACGGAGTTGGGAGCGAGCGAACATGTCCGATTTCGAGCTCAACCACGCGGGCAGCAAGATGCCCCTCGAGGTGACTCAGGCGACCGAGGGCCCATCGGGTCTGGGCATTTCGCGCCTGCTGAAAGAGACGGGTCATGTGACCCTCGACCCGGGCTTCACCAACACCGCCTCCACCACCTCGGCGATCACCTACATCGACGGTGAGGCCGGCATCCTGCGCTACCGCGGGTACCCGATCGAGGAGCTGGCGGAGAAGTCCTCCTTCCTGGAGGTCGCCTACCTGCTCATCTACGGCGAGCTGCCGACCTCCGACGCGCTGCACGCGTTCTCCGACAAGATCCGCAACCACACGCTGCTGGACGAGAAGTTCCGCGCGTTCTTCTCGGCGTTCCCGCGGCGCGCGCACCCGATGGCGGTGCTGTCGTCGGCGGTCAGCGCGCTGTCCACCTTCTACCAGGACAGCCTGGACCCCTTCGACCCCGACCAGGTCGACCAGTCCAGCATCCGGCTCATCGCCAAGCTCCCGACGATCGCGGCGTACGCCTACAAGACCTCGATCGGCCAGCCGCTGCTGTACCCCGACAACTCCCTGGGGTACGTCGAGAACTTCATGCGGATGACCTTCGGCCTGCCCACGCAGCCGTACGAGATCGACCCCGAGATCGTGCGCGTGCTGGACATGCTGTTCGTCCTGCACGCCGACCACGAGCAGAACTGCTCCACCTCCACGGTGCGGCTGGTCGGTTCCAGCCAGGCCAACCTGTTCTCCTCGGTGTCGGCCGGCGTGGACGCGTTGTTCGGCCCGCTGCACGGCGGCGCCAACCAGGCCGTGCTGGAGATGCTGGAGGGCATCCACGCCGACGGCGACGACGTGGACGCGTTCGTGCGGCGCGTCAAGGACAAGGAGCCCGGCGTCAAGCTCATGGGCTTCGGGCACCGGGTGTACCGCAACTACGACCCGCGCGCCGCGGTGGTGAAGAAGGCCACCGGCCGGGTGCTGGAGGCGCTCGGCAAGTCCGACCCGCTGCTGGACCTCGCCATGCGCCTGGAGGAGGTCGCGCTCAGCGACGACTACTTCGTCGAGCGCAAGCTGTACCCGAACGTCGACTTCTACACCGGCGTCATCTACAAGGCGATGGGCTTCCCGACCAACGCCTTCACGGTGCTGTTCGCGCTCGGCCGGCTGCCCGGCTGGATCGCGCAGTGGCGCGAGATGATGAACGACCCGGCCACCAAGATCGGTCGGCCGCGCCAGGTGTACACCGGTCCCGGCGAGCGGCACTACACCGACCCCTCGTCGCGCTGATCACGACGGTCTTCCAGGGCCGGACACGGGGCTCGCGCCCGGTGTCCGGCCCTGTCGCTTTTCCGGGGGACACGGGTCACTGAGCCGCCGGCGCGCCGGGCCCATCGCCCGCCCCGGGGCCGTCAATCATGACGCGCTCGCCGCCCCACACGTTCCAGAGTTATCCACAGAACGCGGTTCTACCTTCCGCCGCCCCTGTCCCGGCCCGCACTCTGGGTCGTGCGACCGGACAGAGGAGGCGTCATGACCGACCACATCACCTGCGTCATCCCCGACAGGACCACGGCCTGTTTCGTGGTCGCCGCCGACCGGGAGCCCGCCGCGCTCCCCTCGGCGCCGGGGCCGTTCACGGCCGAGGCGGCGCGCCGTCTCGGCGGCCCGGCCCTGATGATCACCACCTACCGGGCCGCCGACTCGCCGTGGGACCTGCGCCCTTGCGGCGAGGACGGCCGACTGGTGGCGCGCGTGTGCGAGGCGACCCGGCACATCGGCGTCACCGCCGCGCTGCCGGTCGGCGACCAGCCCTTCGGCGGCCGCCTGGCCCGCGCCATGGCCCGGGCGATCGCGCGGGATGTGCAGGGCGTCGCCGTGGACGCCGACACGGGGCAGGTGCTGGACCGCCCGGCCGAGAGCCCGCGCTTCGCCTTGGCCGACGACTGGCTCGGGGCCTGGCTTCCGCCGTACCGCGACAACGGCAGGTGCACCGCCTCCGACGACGAGATCGACGGCTGCGCCTGCGTGCAGCTCACCAGCCGCGGCCTGCGGAGGTTCGGCCTTCCCGAGCTGCGGATCTCGGGGGTGTCCTGCCCGCACGACCTGGCCGCCCTGAACGTCCTGCGCACCACGGCCCAGCGGCTGCTCCCTCTGGGCGCCCGGCCCGGCGCGCACACCGTCCCCCGAGAGATCTCCCTGACCAGTGGCGACTTCGCCTCCTACTGGGGGACGCACGATCCGATGTGGGACGACGGTCCTGTCACCGTCCGCCTCACCGAACTCCGGCCGCGGCTCCTGCGCATCGATCCGCCGGCACGTTACTCCGGCACCCTCAACGAATGGCTGTGGGACGAACTGCCCTCGGTCATGTACGAGCTCCTGCACTGCGACCCCGATCTGGCCGCCGCCTGACCGGCACGCGCCTGGCTTGGCGCTTCACGTACAGCGTGCACGTCCCAACGTTTCGGCGTTCTGCGTGCACATGCGCGCTGCGCGCGCGGCCGCCCTGACGGTGTGGCCGGTTCGTGTCCCGGGTGCGTCGCGCCGCCCGGCCGGGCTGGTTAACGTCGTCCGCTATGAACAGCCTTGGAGCATCCGATGGTCTCTCCGAAGTCCTCTCCGACATCGCCGCCGAGCGCGCCGCGCAAGACCGCCTTTGGGGCGTGCAGGAACTCCCCGACGGCAGCGGCCCCGCTTACGCGGCCCGAGCCGAAGAGGCCAAGCGCGACTGCGCGGTCGCCTGGAAGAAGGGGGAACTGACCTGGCGACACGTGCTCACGGAGGAGTTCTACGAGGCACTGGCCGAGGACGATCCCGACCGCCTGCGGGCCGAGCTGATCCAGACCGCGGCCGTGGCGGTCAAGTGGGTGCAGTCCCTGGACCGCCGCCACGGCGTCTCGGTCCACTCCTCCAAGGACACGGGAGGCCGCGCCGAGAAACTGGTCCGCGACCGCATCCCCGACGTCATCCGCCAGGGCGGCCGCACGCCCGAGACCCGCGTGGCATCGGAGGGCGAGTATGCGGCGCTGCTGCGGGCGAAGCTCTACGAGGAGGCCGGCGAGTACACGGCCGCCGGAGACCCCGCCGAACTCGCCGACCTTCTGGAAGTCGTCCACGCCCTAGCCGCCCTGCACGGTCTCAGCCCCGACGACCTGGAGGGGCAGCGTGCGGCCAAGGCGGCTGCGCGCGGCGGTTTCGCCGACCGGATCGTCCTCGCACTCCCCCGCTGACCGCCGGGGCCGGCCCGGCCCCGGCGGAGGGGCCTGCTTCTGCCGTTCGCCGCCGCAGCCTCACCGCCTCCACGTACTGGCTCGTACGCGTCGGCTCCTACGCGCCACCTTTAGATGCCAGCTCCTACCCGCTGGCCCGGCGCGCTGGCCCGGCATGACGGCTCAGCGCGGCGGCTCCTACGCGTCGGCTCCGGCGAGTCCGAGGCTCGGTGACGGGCGGCGGGCGGGGACCGGGGCCTGACGGTCGATCTCCCGGCTGATCACCATGACCATCTCGTTGAAGGCGGGCATGCCGTGCTTCCGCACCAGAGCGGTGTAGACCCCCTTGCGCGCGGCCTCCCTGAGCAGCCAGCTCAGCGACGCGTAGGCCACCGGGCGACCGGCGTCGAGCTCCTCATAGGCGTGGCGGGTGACTCTCAGCAGTTCGGGGAAGGCGGCCGACTCCGCAAGGACCATGCGCACCGCGTCTCGGAGATTCATGCGCGCAGTCTAGGTGTCCCCGACACTCTCTGTTCGCCTTGTGACAGCCCCGGAACAGGAGGCGCTTTCAGAGATCGCTCTTTCGAGAAGGAGGGCTTTCGCTCCGTCCTTGTTGACGAGTTCGGGCGTGCATCGACATCGATGCACAGTCCTGCCGGAAACGAGGACGGGCTTCCGGCGGACGGGGCACCGACAGGACGGCGAAGCATCGACGGCCTTCGGTGGCCGATACGGGACGATTCCTGCACAACCGTCGTCAGCCTTGATCCCCTGTGCCACAGTCTCCTCGACCACAGAGCCGAGGAGCCCCATGAGTCCGGAAGCAACGGCAGGACGTCTCCGCAGCCGCCTCGCGGAGGCGGGGTACACGGTCCGGGCCGAGACGATCGGCGGCGTGCCGACGGACATCGGCCACAAGCGCACCACGCACTGGCCAACGCTGACCTCCATGCATCTGTTCGTCGCCATCGGCCGCGTCGAGGACTCCCACGCCGTCACGGCGCAGAAGTACACCGAGGCAGTGCTCGACCACGCCTGCGCCAACAAGCCGGGACTGCCCCGCGGCTTCCAGACCGGCGTGCTGGCGACGGCGTTCCTGGTCGTCCCCACGACCGACCAGGCGAGCCGTGCGACGGTCGCCGAGGAAACGCCGCTCAAACGTTTCGCCGGCATGACGTCCACCGTACTCGTCGACGCGTCCGCCGATGCGTTCTACACCTACCGAGGCCGACGCGTCATAGGCGGCGCCTACAACAACGTCTTCGCCCGCGAGATCGAGAAGATGACGAGCGGTCTACTCAAAGCCGGTTCAATGTAGCCGGTCGCTCGCGGCCGCGGTACCCGTCAGGGACGGTCTGCGCCTATCCGGTGGGCCAAGTCGGGCGGCAGCGGATAGGGACGTTCCTTGGGAAGCAGTTCCTTGGCCTGGGCGGTGCGGCCGTCCTTGAGCAGCCCTCGGATCTTGTGGGCCAACTGGGTCCGGTCCTCGATCGACAGCGTCCACTCGTCGACGTAGCTGCCGACGATGCGGCTGCCGAGCCCCACCTGGATGCTCCGCTCCTCCAGCTTCCCGCCCCGGATCGTGCGTTCGGGGTCCCACTGAACGCGGACCGGCGACTTCGCGAACCGCTCCCGCCACTCCTCGGCGTCGCGGAAGACCCGCTTGTCCGGGTGCGTCAGCGCGGCGTGCGACAGGGCCTCCTCCCACCCCCGCCGGGTGATGCGGATGGCGAGGACCCGTTCCTGGCCCGGCTTGGTCGCCCAGCCGCAGCGCTCCATCATCCACAGGAAGGACGGCTTGATCCAGGTCATCCTGGTACGGGAGAACGGGGGGACGAAGCGCCCGTGGGCGACGGCGGCCTCGGCGATCTCCGGGCGGTAGGCCTGGTAGACGGTGATCGAGTCGCGGTCGTAGAGGGCGCGGATCTGGTGCAGGTTCATGAGGGGACCACAGTGCCCGCGCGGGGAACGTCTCCTCAACCCGTTTTCTCCCCGGATGGCGCAGGCTATGGGCATGGTCTCGACCATGGGCGACGGGCCCCGACCGGGCGATGCTCGAACGCCGACCGTTGCTACGGCGCTGGAACCTCACCGTCCCGGAGGTCCTGGAGCACTAGCCGTGTGGCAGACCCCGAGCACCCACAGCCGTTATCTCGGACTGCGGTCCCGGCAGTCAGCTATCGGTCCGAGCCCGCAGGCGAGTCGCTGCGCTCCGGCGAGATCGTACGAAACGACGGAGTCGTCGCCGTCACCTGGCGAACCGCCGCCGAACGCAGGATCGCCGCCTTGCGCGTCCGATCGTTTCGTGCGTCCGACCGTTCCGTGCGCTCGGCGCCGAGGCCGACGTGGTGGACACCGCGGCTAGCGCCGAGGCCCGTCTCAAAGACCTCAGCTGTCACGCGAGTGCCTAACTGTCCCCGGCGGGGCGAAGCCGGAGGCGAGCCCCGCCGGGGACAGATCGCGAAGCGATGTGGCACTCGCCAAGGCACGGTCAGGGGTACGAGCCGCCAGGCGAGTGCCCCTGGACCGGGACTTCAATAAACACTGTCTACGTCGAGGGGTTGCTGTGGCTCTACGCGGCCGGCGTTGAGGGGCTTGTCCTCGCCCTGCCTTCGGTGGGTGGAACGGCGGCGGCGCGCGCGGCGCGCCGCCGTCGTCCGTCAACTGGCCCGCAGGTACGCGGTGCGCACCGTCAGGCGCTCGCGCAGCAGGTCGATGGCCTCGGCCAGGTCGGGCGCGGCGGCCTGCGCGCGCACCCGGCGGCCGTCCAGGACCACGACGGCCTGGGCCAGCGCCGGGCGCGGCAGCGACTCGTCGGCCACCACGCTCAGCGTCACCTGGATCGAGTCCACCTCGCCCCGCACTCCGGCCAGGGCGCCGTGCAGCGCGCGTGCGGCGGAGTCCCGCTCGGCCTGGGTGACGCGGCCCGAGGTCAGGAAGTGGACGTCCGGCAGTTCACGATCGGTCGAGTGCATGGTCTTTCCCCCAATGCGATGGGTGATCGGACATGCTCCGGCGCGCCGTCACCTCGCGGCGCACCGGGCCCTGTATATAAGGACATTCACGTCCTCCCCATCGTTTGCACGCGGAGACGAGAGCTTCGTCACCGCCGCGACACCGCGGGCGTCACTATCACGAATGCCCAACAGTTGCCGATACCGGTTTTTTCACTCTTCCCAAATTTCGAGTGTGATCCTCTAACATGAGGCGGTGCCGTTCCGCCCCGCGGACCCGTCAACTGGCTGGTGACCACTTGCCCCGAGATGCAGCTGCCCCGATGCCCCCGGCCGACGACGAAGGCCCGGCCCGGTTGATCGACTACCCGCGCCGCGGCGGGCCGACCGTGCTGCGCATCCTGCTCGGCTCGCAGCTGCGCCGGTTGCGCGAGGCCAGCGGGATCTCCACCGAGCAGGCCGGGTACGAGATCCGGGGTTCGCACTCCAAGATCAGCCGCATGGAGCTGGGCCGCGTCGGCTTCAAGGAGCGCGACGTCGCCGACCTGCTCACCCTGTACGGGGTGCACGACACCGCCGAGCGCGCCCCGCTGCTGGAGCTGGCGCGCGAGGCCAATACGCCCGGCTGGTGGCATCGGTACGGCGATGTGCTGCCCGCCTGGTTCGAGACCTACCTGGGTCTGGAGGAGGCCGCCTCACTGCTGCGCTGCTATGAGGTGCAGTTCGTGCCGGGGCTGCTGCAGACCGAGGACTACGCCCGCGCGGTGGTGCGGCTGGGGCATCCCGACGCCACCGACGAGGAGGTCGAGCGGCGGGTGCGGGTGCGCACCACCCGGCACGAGCGGTTCACCGCGCCGGGCGCGCCGACGTTGTGGGCGGTGCTGGACGAGGGCGTGCTGCGCCGCCCGCTCGGCGGCGACCAGGTGATGCGCGGCCAGATCGAGCACCTGATCGCGATGGCCGAACTGCCCAACGTGACGCTGCAGGTGGTGCCGTTCGGGGCCGGGGGCCAGGCCGCCGCCGGCGGCCCGTTCACCATCCTGCGCTTCGCCGAGCCGGGCCTGTCGGACGTGGTCTACCTGGAGCAGCTCACCAGCGCCCTGTACCTGGACAAGCCGACCGACATCGACACCTACATGCGCACGATGAACAACCTGTGCATCACCGCCGCGCGCCCCGACCTCACGGTGCGGTTCCTCCGGGAGATCCTGCGGGAGGGCTGAGCACCCGCTCGGCCCGGCTCCGGCTGCCCCCGCGGAACTCGGCGACGACCGCGCCGTCCGACACGCGCCGCACCGTCACGTCGCACACGCCGTTGCGCCCGTAGCGGGTGCGTTCGGCCGCCATCGCCTCCAGCACGTCGCCCTCGTGCGCGGGCGCCACGAACACCACGTCGGCCGTGGCCGCCACCGTCACCGCGTCGTGGGTGTTGCACGCGTAGGCGAAGGCGGTGTCGGCCAGCAGGAACACGTAGCCGCCGTGCGCGATGCCGAACCCGTTGACCATCGTGCCGGTGACCGCCATGCGCACCGTCGCGCGGCCCGGCGCGACGGCGGAGACCTCGATGCCGAGATGGTGCGCCGCGCGGTCGCGCCCGTACATGGTTTCGGCGCACCGCCGCGCCACCTCCGCCGCTTCGTCCATCCGCCCAGGGTATTGATCCCCGGCCCGCAGGGAAGATCCTTGTTCGCACGCGTCCACGGAAAAGGAGCAAGGTCATGTTGTTCGGGCAGGAGCACGTCCAGCGCTACCAGGAGACCGACGGCGCCGAGGGGCACGATTGGAACGGCACCACGGTCCTGCTGCTCACCACCACGGGCCGGCGCAGCGGCAGGCCGTACACCACGCCGCTGATCTACCAGGAGGTCGGCGGCGACCACGTCGTCGTCGCCTCCAAGGGGGGCGACGACCACGACCCGCACTGGTACCTGAACCTCAAGGACAACCCGCAGGTCCAGGTGCAGGTGCGCGGCGACAAGTTCGCCGCGCGCGCCCGCACGGCGTCGGCGGAGGAGAAGCCCGCGCTGTGGGAGACGATGGTCGCGACCTGGCCGCAGTACGACGAGTACCAGCAGAAGACCGACCGCGACATCCCGGTCGTCGTCCTCGAACGGATCTGACGCCCGGCGGTTCTCTTTCGCGGGAAGGGCAGGGACGTGTAGCGTCATGTGGGAACATTCGTTCGACCGCTTTCCGTCCGAGGCCCCGAGGTGCTGAGGTGCCGACGTCACAGAGCGCTTGCGACACCGACCCGCCGCCCCGGCTGCCGCGGCGCTGGGGGATCGACGACGCGGGCGCGCCCGAGCCGGTGCCGGCCGGCCGCGGCCGCCGCTCCTGGCGGATCGACTCCGCCGCGGGCCGGTTCCTCCTGGTGGAGTACGCCGAGCCCGACCGCCGCGCCCTGCTGTTCCAGCACCGGCTGACCGCCGCGCTCGACGAGGCGGGCCTGCCGGTGCTGGCCCCGGTCCCGGCGCGCGGCGACCGCACGCTGGTCACCTCGGGCGGCCGCGGCTACGTGCTGTACCCGTGGGTGTCGGGGCGGCGGCGCGGCGGGCTGGAGCTGACCTACGGCCAGTGCGAGGCGCTGGGCGGCCTGCTCGGGCGACTGCACGCCGAGCTCGACGCGCGCACCCCGCCGGTGCAGCAGAGCATCCTGGTGCCGACGCCGCGCGCCGCCGACGCGGCCGCCGAGATCGACGCGCTGCTGGAGGCGGTGCCCGGTGACGGCACCGACTTCGCCGCCCTCACCGAGCGGCGGCTGCGCGAGCGCCGCGCCCTGCTGACCGAGTACGCCGACTTCCGGCCGCCGGAGTTGGAGGTCAGCACGGTCGGCCATCTGCACGGCGCGTTCCGCCCCGAGCACCTGCGCTACGGCGGGTCGGGCAACGTCACCGCCGTGCTGGGCTGGGACGCGCTGACCACCGGGCCCGTCGCCGGCGAACTGGTGCGGGCGGCGGCGCTGCTGTTCGCCTGCGAGGACGAGCGCGGCCTCGACCTGGAACGGGTCCAGGCGTTCGTGCGCGGCCACCGCGCCGGGTTCCCGCTGGACGCCGCGCAGATCCAGGCGGCGGTGCACCGCGAGTGGTGGGAGCGGCTGTGCGACGTGGCGCCGCTGCGCCACCGCTACCTGGGCGACGGCGGCGAGGCGGCCGGCCGGGGCGACGCGGGCGCCGCGGCGCTGGTGACCTGGTGGTCGGCCAACCTCGACCGCACGCTGGAGGCCTTCCCCGCGCCCTACGCCGCCGCGCCCGAGGAGAGTCCGGCCTACGGCTGACCTATCTTGACCGTTCGTTACAGATAGCGCTACGTTCGGGGCATGGCACGCACGCGCGAGTTCGACACCGACGCGGTGGTCGACGCGGCGATGGAGGTCTTCTGGAGCCGCGGCTACGAGGCGACCTCGATCCAGCACCTGGTCGAGGCCACCGGCCTCGGGCGCGGCTCGCTGTACGCGGCCTTCGGCAGCAAGGACGGCCTGTACGAGGCGGCCCTCGCCCGCTACGCGGCGGCCTCCACCGCCGCGATCGCCGACCGGCTCGACCGCGACGGACCGGTCCGGGCCGTCCTGCGCGACCTGCTGATGTCCCTGGTCGACGACACCCTCGACGACCCGGAGCGGCGCGGCTGCCTCATGACCAACACCGCCGTCGAGCGGCTGCCCGGCGACCCGGCCGCGCGCCGCCTCGTCGGCGCCGCCTTCGACCGGGTCGCCGAATCGGTGACCGCCGCGCTGCGGCGCGCCCGCACCCGGGGCGAACTCCCGCCCGACACCGACGTGACGGCCCTGGCCGACTTCTTCTTCACCGCCGTCCAGGGACTGCAGGTGCAGGGCAAGGCGGGCGCCGACCGGCGCCGCCTGGCGGCGGTGGTGGACACCGCCCTGCGCGTCCTGCCCGACCCGCCCGTCTGACCACCTCCGCCGGACGCCCGGCCGAGCCGCACCCTAATTCTGTAACGATCAGTCAAATTGGAAGGAACACGACGATGACCACCGTCGCACTGCTGGGCACCGGCATCATGGGCGCCGCGATGGCCCGCAACCTGAGCGCGGCCGGCCTCGGCGTCACGGCCTGGAACCGCACCCGCTCCCGCGCCGAGCCGCTCGCCGGGCACGGCGTCGCGATCGCCGGCTCCCCCGCCGAGGCCGTCGCGGGCGCCGACGTCGTCATCACGATGCTGAACGACGGCGACACCGTGCTGGCCGCCATGACCGACGCGGCGCCCGCGCTCCGGAACGGCCAGATCTGGGCGCAGATGAGCACGGTCGGCGCCGCGGCCGTCGAACCGCTGGCCAAGCTCGCCGCCGAGCACGGCGTCACGTTCGTGGACGCGCCCGTGCAGGGCACCAGGCAGCCCGCCGAGCAGGGGCAGCTCGTCATCCTGGCGGCGGGGCCCGAGAGCGCGCGCGAGGCGCTGGAGCCGGTGTTCGGCGCGGTCGGCAAGAAGACCCTGTGGCTGGACTCCGACGGCGCGAGCGGCAAGGCGTCCCGGCTCAAGCTGGCCGCCATCAGCTACGCGATCTCGCTGACCGAGATCATCGGCGAGGCGGTCGGGCTCGCCGAGGGGCTGGGCGTGGACCCGGCGCTGTTCGGCGAGGTCGTCACCGGCGGCCCCCTGGACAACGGTTACTTCCAGGCCAAGCTGAAGGCGATCACCGGCGGCGACTACACGCCGAGCTTCACGGTCACCAACGCCGCCAAGGACACGCGCCTGATCGCCGAGGCGGCCGAGGCCGCAGGCGTGCGCGTGGACATCGCCGAGGCCGCGCACCGGCGGCTGCGGCGCGCCGAAGAGCAGGGCCACGGCGACGAGGACATGGCGGCGGGCTACTTCGCGAGCTTCCCGCCCGCCTGACCCGCCGCCCTTCCGCCCGGTCCGCGGCGGCGGGCGTCAGTCCGCGTAGGTGGGACGCCCGTCGCAGAGGTCCGGGGCCCCGACCCCGCCCACCAGGTGCCCGGCCGACCCCAGCATCACCTGGAACAGGTCCGGCCCCTGCGGGCGCAGCTCGACCACCGAGCAGTTGGGCGTCCGGAACACGTCCATGAACCGCCGGAACGCCCGCATGTCCTCCGGCCCCGGCTCGGTGACGCCGGTCGCCAGCGTCCACGCCACCGCCCGCATGAACAGGCCGTGGGTGAAGACCGCGACCGGCCCCGGGTCCGGCACTGCGGCGAGGCGGGCCAGCAGCTCCCGGGACCGGTCGATCAGGCCCTGGAACGACTCGCCGTCCTCGCCCGCGACGTAACGCGGATCGGAACGGTCCCAGTACGCCTCGGCGTGGGGACGGCGCTGCGCGTTGGTCGTGCCCGGCCCGTGCAACCGCCCCAGGTAGGTGAACTCCTGGACGGGCCACTCCTCGTAGGGCACGTCCGGGAACCGCCGCCGCGCCGGGAGGGCGGTCTCCCTGGCGCGGGCGAAGTCCGAGGAGACGATGAGCGCGGGCGGTCCGGTGAAGGCCGCCGCCATGCCCTCGGCCTCGGCCCGTCCCTGCGCGGTGAGGGGCGCCGCGCCGGGGCCGTTGGTGGGCAGGCCCGCGTTGGACTCGCTCTGGCCGTGCCGGATCAGCCAGACCCGCGCCCCCGTCATCTCGATCATGCCCTCAGGCTGGCACGCGCGGCCCCGCCCGTCGAACCGCTCCGCCGGAAACCCCGCCCCCCGCACGGGCGGCCGTGCGGGCGCGGGTGAGGATGGAGGAAGGGGACGACGAGACCGAGGGGGAGCCCCATGGAGGTCCTGAGCAGCCGGATCCTGCTGCGGCCGGCCGATCCGGAGCGCAGCCGCCGCTTCTACCGCGACGTGTTGGGACTGCCCGTCCACCGCGAGTTCGGGCCGCCCGACGACCCGGGCCTGGTGTTCTTCCTCGGCTCGGGCTTCCTGGAGGTCTCGGGGCACGGCGCGGGCGCCACCGGCTCCTCCCCCATGATCTGGCTCCAGGTCCGCGACGTGCGGGCCGAGCACGAGCGGCTCGCCGCCGCCGGGGTCGAGATCGCCCGCGAGCCGCGCGAGGAGCCGTGGGGGCTGGTCGAGATGTGGATCGCCGACCCCGAGGGCGTCAAGATCGTTATCGTGGAGGTCCCCGCCGACCATCCGCTGCGCCGCGACCCGCGGAGCTGACTCCCCGCACGGAAGGCCCATGACCGCCCTGTACTGGAACCACAACACCCACTACCACCCCGTCGTGCTCGGCGCGATGCCGCGCGGCTGCCGGGAGGCCCTGGACGTGGGGTGCGGGGACGGCCTGCTCGTGCGGCGGCTGGCCGCCCGCGCCGGGCACGTCACCGGCGTCGACCGCTCGCCCGAGATGGTCGCCCAGGCACGCGCGGCGAGCGAGGGCCTCGGCAACGTGGACTTCGTGGAGGCCGACTTCCTCTCCCACGGCCTTCCGCCGGAGAGCCTGGACTTCGTCTGCAGCGTCGCGACCGTCCACCACATGGACTTCACCGCAGCCCTGACCGCCATGCGCGACGGGCTGCGTCCCGGCGGCGGCCTGGCGGTGGTCGGCCTGGCCGCCAACGCGGGCCTGTCCGACCTGCTGCGCAGCGCTCCTGGCGTGCCGACGCACCACCTGCACCGCTTCCGCAACCGCGCCATCGCGGGTGAGCCCGCGCATCCCATCGCCGATCCCGCGATGACCTGGGCCGAGGTGCGCGAGCAGGCGCTGCGGCTGCTGCCAGGAGCGCGGTTCCGCCGACACATCCTCTGGCGTTACTCCATCACCTGGCGCAAACCGCGTTGAAACTGGAAAACACTGGAACTGTCTGGAACCTGCGCTACGCTCGCCGCCATGTCCACGCCCGACGCACCGTCCCCCGACGCCCCGGGTGCGGCGTCCCCGGACGTGCTGGAGGCGCGCATCGCCGATCTGCGGGCCGCCGTCCGGCACGCGATGGCCGCCGGTGACCGGCAGGCCGCCCGCGTCTACCGCGCCGAGCTGCGCGCCGCCGAGCAGGCGTGGGACGACGCCGTCCTCGGCGACGGCCCCGCCGCCCCGGACGCCGCTGCCGAAACCGCACCGGACGAACGCGCGGCCCGCCGCACGGGCGACCGCGCGGGCGGCCGCGCGAGCGAAGCCCGCCCCGTCCCGCCGCGCGGGCTCGTCCCGGTGCGCGAGCAGGTCCACCAGGCCCTCACGCTGATCGGCGCGCCCGCCGCGCCCAAGCTCATCGGGTCGGTGTACGCCACGTTCTTCCCCGGGCAGATCCCCGGGACGCGGCTGACCAGCCTGCGCCGCGACGAGGAGCGCTCGTTCCGCACCGCGCCCTACG
The DNA here is from genome assembly GCA_050936435.1 of Spirillospora sp. CA-253888. Taxonomy (GTDB): domain Bacteria; phylum Actinomycetota; class Actinomycetes; order Streptosporangiales; family Streptosporangiaceae; genus Spirillospora. The sequence goes on along the minus strand of JBNJMT010000001.1, from coordinate 7,042,396 downwards.
CGCGCCCCTACTACCTGGGCGCCGCGCTCACCGCCGACCTCCTGGCGCCCGCGCGCGGCCTGCTGACCGTGAGCACCTGGCCGCTGGAGCGGCGGATCGTGGGGCCGCTCAGCGCCCGCACCGACTTCCTGGCCGCCGCCGTCAGGATCGCCGAGCACGCCGCGCGCCGGGAGCAGGTCCCGGACGTGCAGCGGCTGCTGTGGCGTTTCGCGGCCAACATTCCCGGTGCGGCGGCCGGTGCGGTCGGTACAGTCGAGCCGCAGGCCCTCATCGAGGCCGCCCGGGCGGAACTGGACGTGCACGAAGAGACCGACCGGCGACAGCGCAGGCGGGCCGCCGGACGCGCCCGCGCCCAACTCGACGACGCCGGACGCCTGTTCGGCGCCCGGCTGCGGGCGATGCGCAGCGCCGCGAGCACCACCGACGGAGACCACCGATGACCGACACCGCGCCGGCCCTGGACCTGGACCGGCTGCGCGGGGCCACGCCTCCGCGCAACCACGACGCCCGCACCATCGCGGCGCTGACCGCCAACCCCGGCTGCGCCCGCCGCGGCGTGATGGACGCCGCGGGGGTGGACAAGGACGCGGTCTCGCGCACGCTGGGCTTCCCCGCGCCGTTCGGCCAGTCGCAGTTCGCGATCACGCGCGGCAACGTGTTCGAGGCGCAGGTCAAGGCCGACGGCTGCGCCGAGCTGCTGACGCTGCTGCGCGACCGGCTCGGCCTGCCGGTGCCCGAGGTCGCCTACGACGACCTGGAGGTGGTCGCCGGCAACGAGGGCCGCGAGCTGCGGCACGCCCGCACCCGGCGGCTGCTGCGGCGCGCGCTGGAGTCCGGCGAGGGCACCCTGTACGACCACCCGCTGCTGCGGCTGGAGATCGCCGGGCAGGTCGCCTACCTGGAGCCGGACGTCATCGCCTTCCAGATCGGCGGCCGCTTCCACATCGTGGAGATCAAGTCGTTCGCGGTGATCGACGGGCAGGCCGAGCCCTCCCAGGTCGCCGCCGCCGCGCGGCAGGCGGCGGTGTACGTGCTGGCGCTGCGCCGCCTGGTCGCCGAGCTCGGGCACCCCGCCGAGCGCGTGTCGCACGAGGTGATCCTGGTGTGCCCGGAGAACTTCTCCAACCGGCCCACCGCCACCCCCGTGGACGTGCGCCCGCAGCTCGCGGTGCTGGAGCGGCAGCTGGCGCGGCTGACCCGCGTGGACCGCATCGTCGCCGAGCTGCCCGAGGACCTCACCTTCGACCTGGAGGGCGCGCTCGACGAGGCCGTCCGCGCGGTGGAGGCGCGGTACGCGCCCGAGTGCATGTCCAGCTGCGAGATGGCCTTCTTCTGCCGCGACGAGGCGCGGGCCTGCGGCGCGACCGGCGCGCTCGGCCGCTCGGTCCGCGACGACTTGGGCGGCGTCGACTCGATCGGCACCGCGCTCGCGCTGGCCGACGGGACGCTGGAGCCGCCCGCCGACCTCGCCGAGACCGCCGAGCAGCTGCGCACCGCCGCCCGGCTGCGCGCCGAGGCGCTCCAGGGCGCGGCCGCGGGCGGCGCGACGGGCGGCACTCCGGGCGGCGCGGGGCTCGGCAGCGTCGCATGAGCGTGCTGACCTCGCTGGCGCAGCTGGAGGCGGCCGCCGCCGGGATCGCCCAGCCGCTGGCCACCGTCCGGCACTGCCACCTGGCCGAGCACCCGCTGGTGCTGGTGCCGCTGAAGCTGGCGGGCGAGGCCGCCGCGCCGCTGGCGGTGATGGTCGGCTCCGACCCGGCCGCGCCGGCGCTGCTGGCGGTCCCCCAGCCGCGCAACCGCGACCTGCGGTTCGCGTTCGCCGCCGAGCTGGCCCAGGTCGTGCTCAAGCACATCGAGACCCACCACGGGGCGGTGGAGGACCTGCCGCCCGCCAAGGACGGCACCGAGCGCATCCGCTACACCGACGCGCCGCAGCTGCTGGTCCCCAACCGGGGCGGCGTGGCCTTCCTGCGGATGCTGGGCCGGTCCACGCGGTTCCGCCGCACCGACGGCCCGTACGCGGTGGAGCCGTCGGTGCCGGTGCTCGGCCGGTGGCTGACCTGGTACACCGACCGGCACGACCACCCGGGCTCGACGCTGCTGACGGCGATGACCGAGGCGCTGCGGCTGCACTGGGCGACCGGGCAGAGCTCGCTGGAGGACGGCAACCTCGCCGCCCTCCTGGGCTGGATCGCCCCGCCCGAGGGCCTGGACGGCCCGGCCGCCGCCGCGCGCGCCGAGGACCCGGTGCTCAGCCCGCCCGCCGGGCCCGTCACCGACCCCGGCTTCGACAACGAGGTGCTGGCGCCCGCGATCGCCGCCTACGACGCCTCCGGCCGCGACCCGCGCGCCGAGGAGCGCGTCCGGCGCGCGCTGGAGAGCCAGCTCGCACCCACCTGGGAACTGATGTGGCGCGCGGTGGAGGTGCTGCGCGCGCTGCCGGAGGGCGCGAGCGTGCCGTCCCGCTGGGAGCGCGACCGCGACTCGTTCACCTACTTCCACCAGACGTTCGGCGAGGCGTACCCGCAGGCCCGCCGCGACTCGCCGGTCCGGGCCGCCAAGAGGCTGCACGACATGGAGCGCGCGCAGGACACCTACGAGGCCCAGCGCGCCTTCGACGACCCGCTGGTCATGGCCGAGCACCGGCTGAACGGGCTGGCCTTCGGCGGCACGGTCACCGAGTGCGACCCGACGCGGCTGGACGAGTCCGGCAAGCGTCCCAAGCTCCGCCCGTACCTGACGGTCGGCACCGAGGACCCGGTCCGGCTCGACCCCGGCACCCCCGTGTGCAGTGCCGCCCGTCCCGGGCTCAAGGGCAGGGTCGTGCGCGTGGACGGGGACGCGGTCGTGCTGGAGCTGACCGGCGGCATGGGCAAGAAGCTGACCCCCGAGCCGGGCTCGGTGCCCGAGGCGGGCGACCGCGTGGTGTTCACCTCGCTGATCCCCGGGTCGTTCGGGCCGAGCCGGTTCCCCGACAAGGAGAACACGCCCTGGACGCACGGCGGGCCGCCCGCCGACTACGAGCCCACCGACGATGACGCCGCGGAGGACTGGTCATGACCGCGCCCGACACCCTCTCCCCCGGCGCCGCCGCCGACGGCGTGGTCGCGGCGGTGCTCGCGGACCTGGACCGGGGGCACCGCGGCGTCATCGTCGACTCCCCGCCCGGCGCGGGCAAGTCCACCCTGGTGGTGCGGGCGACCGCGCACCTGGCCGACGCGGGCGAGCGCATGATGATCGTCGCGCAGACCAACGAGCAGGTCGACGACCTCATCGACCGCATCGCCGCCAAGCACCCGCACATCACCGTGGGCCGCCTGTCGGCCGCCTCCTACCTGCCCTCCGAGCGGGTGCTGTCGCGGCCGTCGGTGACGGTGGCGACCAAGGCCGAGCAGCTGGCCCAGCACACCGTGGTGATCGCGACGGCGGCCAAGTGGGCGACGCTGGCCGAGGGGTCGTGGCCGTGGGCGATCGTGGACGAGGCCTACCAGATGCGCTCGGACATGCTGCTGCGCATCGCGGGCCGGTTCGAGCGGGCGCTGTTCGTGGGCGACCCCGGCCAGCTCGACCCGTTCTCCACCGTGGAGGTCGAGCGCTGGTCGGGCCTGTCGTGGGACCCGATGCGCAGCGCGGTGTCGGTGCTGCTGGCCCACAACCCCGACCTGCCGGTGCACCGGCTGCCGGTGTCGTGGCGGCTGCCCGCCTCGGCCGCGCCGGTGGTGTCGGAGGCGTTCTACCCGTTCACCGGCTTCCGGTCGGGCACCGGGCCGGGCGACCGGCGGCTGGAGTACGGCGCGCGCGGCATGGGCACCACCTACGACCGCGCGCTGGACGAGGCGGCCGCGTCGGGCTGGGCGCTGTACGAGCTGCCCGCCCGGCACACGCTGCGCACCGACGCCGAGGCCGTGCGCGCCACCGCCGCGCTGGCGGTGCGGCTGCTGCAGCGCGGCCCGACCGCGCACTCCGAGCTGGGCTCGCACCCGGTCGGCGCCGACCGCGTCGCGATCGGCGCGGCGCACCGCGACCAGGTCACCGCGATCCGCGCGGCCCTCGGCACGCTCGGCGAGGGCATCACGGTCGACACCGCCAACCGGCTGCAGGGCCGCGAGTACGACGTGACCGTGGTGCTGCACCCGCTGTCGGGCCGCCGCGACGCCACCGCGTTCCACCTGGAGTCGGGCCGGCTGTGCGTGCTGGCCTCGCGGCACCGGCACGCGTGCCTGGTGGTCGCGCGCGCCGGCATCCCCGAGCTGCTGGACGCCCACCCCTCGACCGAGCCGGTGCGCCTCGGCGTGCCGGTGAAGTTCCCCGACGGGTGGGAGGCCAACCAGGCGGTGCTGGCGCACCTGTCGGCGCACCGGGTCCGGGCCGACGCCTGACCGGCGCCGCCGCGCGGGAGCCGCGCGGCGGCCGGGCGGCGCTGTCGGGCGCTAGCCGGCGGTGGCCGCCCAGCGGCCGTTGGCGCGGGTGATGGTGATCGGGTGGTCGAAGCACGCGCTGACCAGCTCGGTGGTGAGCACCCGGTCGGCCTCGCCGGAGGCGAGCACCCTCCCCTCGCGCAGCAGCAGCGCGTGGCTGGTGCTGACGGGCAGCTCCTCCAGGTGGTGGGTGACCAGCACGGTGGTGAGGCCGGGGCGCCGCGCGCGCAACTCGTCGAGGGCCGACAGCAGCCGCTCGCGGGCGGCCAGGTCCAGCCCGGTGGCGGGCTCGTCGAGCAGCAGCAGCGGCGGGTCGGGCATCAGCGCGCGGGCGATCAGCGCCCGGCCGCGCTCGCCCTGCGACAGGTGCGGCCAGCGGGCGTCGGCGCGGGCGGTCAGGCCCATCAGCGCGATCAGCTCGTCGGCGCGGCGCAGCTCGTGCTCGCCGGGCGTCCAGCGGGGCACCAGCTCGATGGTGCCGGTCGCGCCGGTCAGGACGATCTCGCGGACGGTGCGCGCCGACTCCAGCGGGTGCCGGGGGTTGACCTGGCCGATCCGCGCCCGCAGCTCCTGGACGTCGACCCGGCCCAGCCGGTGGCCGAGGATCTCGGCGGTGCCGCGGGTGGGGTGGGTGTAGGCGCCGAGGATGCCGAGCAGGGTGGACTTGCCCGCGCCGTTGGGGCCGATGAGGGCCCAGTGCTCGCCGGTGAGGACGGTCAGCGACACCTGGTCGAGGAGCGTGCGCCGTTCGCGTACGAGGTCCACCTTGTCTGCGTTGAGGACGACGTCGGACGGGACGGGCGCGTGGGACACGGGGAGCCTCCTGTTCGGATCAGCCGCACGTTATCGGACGGCCCGGAACCGGCGACAGCCGGATACCGCCCCGCGACGGACGCGGGATCGCCGGAAGCGCGTGGCGGCATCGGCACCGCACGGGTTCCGCACGGCACCGGCGGCCGCTCATCGGTTCCGTCAACGCCGCGGAAAGCGTGATCTACACAGGCGCCGGGCGCCGCGTCGCCGGGGCGCCCGAGGCCGTTCCAGCCCCGCCGACCAGGCGAGATGTCCGACCTGCCCGCCTTTGCCGCGCCCCTCGGCGGCGGGCGCGCCCCTGCCTTGTACGACACGGGCGTCCGGCCGGATACGGTGGAGACCGGTGCCTCAATGATCAGGGGAGGGACATGGAGGATCTCGGCTTCATGTGCGCCCGCTGCGGTGGCGAGGTGCACGACGTGACGCACAACCGTGAGGGTGCGCTGGACGGCGTCGGGTACCGCCACAACCGGCGCGTCGAGCCGTGGGACCACGAGCTGGAGCTGGCGGTGGGCGAGCCCGACGCCGGGGACCAGGCGTGCGACTTCTGCGGCACCGCCGGGCCGCGCTGGCTGTACTACCCCACGCTGGACCCCGAGGACACCGACATCTTCGAGGTCGAGCTGGACACCACCCAGCTGTCGGACGACGACACCGCGATGGCGGTGCTGAACATGCTCTACCCCTGGTTCGCCTGCGACACCTGCTCGGTGCTGGTGGCCGACCGCAACATCGACCTGCTGATCTCCCGGGCGCTGGAGCTGACGCCGGTCGCGGCCGACGGGCCGGTGGACGAGCGGGTCGTGCGCGCCCGGCTGAAGGGGTCGCTGTCGGTGTTCTTCACCACCCGGCCCGGCCGCCCCCAGCCGTCCCGGGCGCTCTGAACCCGGCCGTCCCCTGCCGAACCGGCCCCTTCGGAGGCGGCCGTCGGCGCGCCTCAATAAGATGCGGTCCGATTTGGGACTGTTCGGAACGGGGGGACACAAGTGATCATTGAGACGCGCTTCCGCGGCCCCGAGGGCTCGGGGAACGGCGGCTACGTGGCGGGGCTGCTGGCCGGGCACCTCGACGCCGACACGGTGACGGTGTCGCTGCGGAAGCCGCCGCCGCTGGAGACCGTGCTGCGGGTGTCGCCCGCCGACGACCGCGGGCTGGGCGCGTGGTTGTGGGACGGCGAGACGCTGGTGGCCGAGGCGCTGGCGGGCGCGATCGTGGTGCCGCCGGTGCCGCCGGTGCCCTACGCGACGGCGCTCGCGGCGGGCGAGAAGTACCGGGCGGTGGAGAACCACCCCTTCCCCGGCTGCTTCGTGTGCGGTCCGGACCGGGAGCCGGACGACGGGCTGCGGCTGGAGCCGGGCCGGGTGGACGACGGCACCGCGCCGGAGGGCACGGTCGCGGCCGTCTGGACGCCGGAGCGGGCGCCCGCCCCGGAGATCGTGTGGGCCGCGCTGGACTGCCCCGGCGGCTGGACCTTCGACGTGGCCGGCCGCCCGGCGGTGCTCGGCACCATGACCGCGCAGGTGTCCGGGCTCCCCGAGGCCGGGGAGCGGTGCGTGGTCATGGGCCTGGCGCGCAGCCGCGAGGGCCGCAAGCTGCACGCCGCCACCGCCCTGTACGGGGCCGACGGGCGGCTGCTCGGCCGGGCGGAGCAGATCTGGATCGAGATCGATCCGGACCGCTTCGGACGCTGAGATCGTCGCCACGGGAACCTCTCGCCGTCCTGATCACACTGTCCGCCGGGTGACGACAATAAATGTGTCACTCGACACGGTATGGGGAGGTATGGTCGCGTTCAATCTGAGCATCCGCGACCAACGGAGGTCGGGTCAGATGAGCGGCAGCGGAATCCTCATCATCGCGATCGCGATCCTCGCCGCCTACATGGGAATGTCCTGGGAGCGCGCCCGGCGCGCGAACCTCGACGTGCGGCAGGGCCGCAAGCGCGTGTCCAACCTGCGCGACACCGCCTCCAGGGAGCGGTTCCACGCGCTGCTGATCGTCAGCGCCTCCCTGCTGGTCATTTTCATGATCGCGAAGAACCGGTGACGCCCGGCCCCGGCCGGGCGCCCGTCACGGCCCGGTGAACAGCGGGTCCTCGCGGTCCACGCCGTTCACCGGCCCGCCGCCCTGGGCGGGCCGGTCCGCCGGGCGCCCGCCGTCGCGGTCCGGGCCGCTCATGAGCCCGCCGGAGCCGAACGCGGCGGGGCCTCCCCCGCCCGGGACGGCACCGCCCGGCGCGCCGCCCGGCATCGCCCCCAGCGGGCCGGTGCCCAGCGGGGAGGCGCCCAGCGGGCCCGTGGCGAGGGGGCCCGTGCCGAGCGGGCCGGTGCCGTTCGGCAGGGGGTTCGGCGCGGAGCCCTGGGAGTCGGGGCGGGCACCGTTGGAGCCGGGAGGGTTGGCGCCCGGAGCGCCGGAGCCGGGGTCGCCCGGCGGCGGGCCCGCGGGCATCTGCCCCATCGGCGAGGTCCCGGCGCCCAGCATCCGGCCGCCCGGAGGCATGCCGCCGACCGGCGGCTGCGTCGCCGAGGGCGGGATGTTGGACGACAGCGTGTTGTGCGTGAAGTGGTCGATCTGGCGGCGCGCCCGGTCGGCCTCGGCGCGCGCGGCGTCGCGCTCCTCGGCCAGGGCCGTCAGGGCGGCCTGCTGCTCGGCCACCGACTGCGACAGCTGGCGCAGCTGCACCGCCTGCTCGCCGTTCTTGGCCGCCAGCTCGTCGCGCTCGGCGGTGGCGGCCTGCGCCTGGGTCCGGGCCGCGTCGCGGTCCTTGACGGCCTCCTCGGCGCGCACGGTGGCGCGCAGGACCTCGGCCTCGGCCTCGGACTGGGCGCGCAGCGCGGTGGCGCGCTCGGCCTCGGCCTTGCTGGCGGCCTGCATGGCGCGCTGGCGCTGCGCCTCGGCGTCGCGCATGGCGTTGCGCAGGTCCTCGGCGCCCTGCCGGGCGACGGCCGCCTCGACCCGCTGGGCCTCGACCGCGCTCTCGGTCTCGGCGAGCTTGCCGTGCAGGCCGACCAGCTCGGCGCGGGCGGCCTCCAGGGCGGCCAGCAGCTCGGTCTCGCGGGCGGCGATGCGGTCGCGCTCGCTCTCGGCGGCGATCTTGGCCGACACCGCCTGCTGGGCGATCTGGTGCGCCTCCTCCCACGCCTGCTGGGCGGCGTCGCGCTTGGCGGTGGCGAGCTTGGCGTCCTCGCGGGCGCGCGCGGCGTCGCCCTCGGCGGCCTCGGCGCGCTGGCGGGCGGAGGCGGCGTCCTGCCGGGCCTCCTCGGCCTGCCGCTGGGAGGCGTCGCGCTCGCTCTGCGCGACGGCCAGCTCGCGGGCGGCCTCGGCGCGCACCTCGGCGACCCGCCGCTCGACGCCGGCGACGCTGAGCTCGGAGGTGAGGGAGTCGGCCAGCAGGTCGGCGGCCTTCTCCAGCCGCTCCACCATGTCCCAGGTGGAGGCGACCTGCCCGGTGAGGCCGGGCGCGTCGCGGCCGCGGTCGCGGCGGTCGCGGGCCTCGCGCGCGCAGGCGCCGTCGTTGTCCTGGCAGTAGCGGACAGCGCGGACGGCCCCCCGGGGCTGCGGGACCGGGCGGCCGCAGTTGGCGCACGGCCAGACCGTCACGGGGTCGCCCATGCGGGCCACCACGGACGAGTCGCGGGACGGGTCGCGGGACGGGTCGCCCGTCTCGTCGCGGCGTTCGGCCGCCGGGGCGCCGCCCGGCCGCCCCGTCGTGGCGACGTCCCGCGTCGGCGCCGGGCCCGGCGCCGGGGCCTCGGGGGACGCGGCCCTCTCCCCGGGGCCGCTATTGTCGCGCTGATCGCTATTAAGCATGGAATGCACCTTAAGGGCTAGTGCGCTTCCCTGCAGTGACTTGGGCGGTTCGTGTGCCCGGCGCCACGTTCCGTCAGGCGTCGTTGTCACCAGCGCGCAACTTGTCGCGGTGCTCGCGCCAGCGTTCCAGAAGCGCCGCCATCTCGCTCTGCATGAAGACGAAGAACTCGGCGCACTCGCTCAGCCGCCTGCCCGCCGGAGTGCCGGGGCCGACCGCCTGCGCGCCCTCGAAAAGGCTGTCCTCCCACATGGTGAGCACCCGGTCGCGGCCGAGGATGGCGTCCTGCCAGACGTCGTCGCGCACCCGGTAGACATCGCGCCGCGAACCGGGGTCGCGCTCGCGCACGGCCATGTGGATGTGGGTCAGGTGCCGCACCGCGCCGGAGACGGCGGCGGGGCTCACCTGGAGCAGTTCGGCCAGCTCGGCGGCGGTGAGGGCGCCGGAGTCGGTGGCCAGCAGGGCGGCGAACACCCGGGCGGGCATCCGCTGCCAGCCCGCGTCGGCCATCTGCAGGGCGAACCGCTCGATGAACCGGCGCAGGGCCTCCTCGTCTCGCCCGGCGTCGCGGTCGCTGGCGGCGGGCACGGTCACGCGCATCATCTCCCCTGGTCAGGCGGTCCCGACAGTATATAGGCAGTTCACACGATTCATAGACTTCACGTTTTCGTGAAAACCATGTACCTTCTGAAGTATGAACAACGCTCTCTCCGTGGCCGGCCTGGTGAAGTCCTTCGGCCGGACCCGCGCGCTGGACGGGCTGGACCTGTCGGTCACCGCCGGCGAGGTGCACGGCTTCCTGGGCCCCAACGGGTCGGGCAAGTCCACCACCATCCGGGTGCTGCTGGGCCTGCTGCGCGCCGACGCCGGCACCGCCCGCCTGCTGGACGGCGACCCCTGGCGCGACGCCACCGCCCTGCACCGGCGCCTGGCGTACGTCCCCGGCGATGTCACCCTGTGGCCCAACCTGTCGGGCGGGGAGGTCATCGACCTGCTCGGTCGCCTGCGCGGCGGCCTCAACCCGCACCGCCGCGCCGAGCTGCTGGAGCGCTTCGAGCTGGACCCGCGCAAGAAGGGCCGCGCCTACTCCAAGGGCAACCGTCAGAAGGTCGCCCTGGTCGCGGCCCTGGCCTCCGACGCCGAACTGCTCATCCTGGACGAGCCCACCTCCGGCCTGGACCCGCTCATGGAAGAGGTCTTCCAGCAGTGCGTGGCCGAGGAGAAGCGCGTGGGCCGCACCATCCTGCTGTCCAGCCACATCCTCAGCGAGGTCGAAGCCCTCTGCGACCGGGTGACCATCATCCGCAAGGGCCGCACCGTGGAATCGGGCACCCTCGCCGAGCTGCGCCACCTGACCCGCACCTCCGTCCACGCCGAACTGGCCGCGCCCCCCGACGGGATCACCGCCCTGCCGGGCGTCCACGACGTCCAGATCGACGGCACCAGGGTCCGGCTGGAGGTGGACACACCCCAGCTGGACGCGGTCCTGCGCCGGCTCACCCAGACCGGCGTGCGCGCCCTCACCAGCCGGCCGCCCACCCTGGAAGAGCTGTTCCTGCGCCACTACCAGGACGACCTGTCCGAGAACGGCACCGGTTCCGGCGCCGAGCGGGAGCAGGTGGCCCGATGACCGCCCTCGCCGGAACCGGGACGCTGCTGCGGCTCGCGCTGCGCCGCGACCGGATCATGATCTCGGTCTGGACGCTGCTGCTGGCCTCGCTGGTGGCCAGTACGGTGTCCAGCTACGCGGGCCTGTACGGCACCGAGGCCGAGCGGGTGGAGTTCGCCGAGGGCATCAACGCCAACGCCGCCACGCTGGCGTTCTACGGCGAGGTGCACGCCACCTCGGTCGGCGCGCTGTCGGCCTGGCGGATGGGCACCCTGGCCGGGGCGCTGGTCGGGGTCATGACCCTGCTGCTGGTGATCCGGCACACCCGCGCCGAGGAGGAGGACGGGCGGCTGGAGCTGGTCGGGGCCGGGGCGGTGGGCCGCCGCGCCCCGCTGACGGCCGCGCTGCTGGCCGCCGTGGTCGCCGACGCGGCCGTGTCGGTCCTGGTGGGGCTCACGCTGGCCGGCCAGGGCGCGGCGGGGGCGCTGGCGTTCGGGCTGAGCTGGTTCGCCAACGGGCTGGTGTTCGCCGCGGTCGCGGCCGTGGCCGCCCAGGTCACCGAGAACGCCCGGCCTGCGCGGGGCCTCGCGGTCGCCGCCATCGGCGTCGCCTTCCTGGTCCGCGCGGCCGGCGACGCGACCGACGGCGGCGGGTGGCTGCTGTGGGCGTCGCCGATCGGCTGGAGCCAGCAGGTCCGCCCCTACGCCGGGGACCGGTTCTGGGTGCTGCTGCTGCCGCTGGCGCTGGCGGTCCTGCTGGTCGCGCTCGCCTACCGGCTGGCGGGCCGCCGCGACCTGGGCGCCGGGCTGCTGCCGCCCAGGCCCGGCCCGGCGACCGCCGGAGCCGGGCTGCGCAGCGCGCTCGCGCTGGCCTGGCGGATGCAGCGCGGCTCGCTGGCCGCCTGGACCGGCGCCGTCGTGGTGTACGGGCTGGTGTTCGGCGGCGTGCTCAAGGGCGTGGGCGACCTGGTCGGCGACAGCCGGGGGACCACCGAGCTCATCACCAGGCTCGGCGGGGCGTCGGGGCTGACCGACGCGTTCCTGGCGACGCTGTCGGGCATCATGGGCCTGGTCGCGGCCGTCTACGGGGTGCAGGCCACGCTGCGGCTGCGCGGCGAGGAGACCTCCCAGCGGCTGGAGCCGCTGCTCGCGCTCTCGCTCGGCCGGGTCCGCTGGGCGGGCGGCCACCTGCTGATCGCCATGGCGGGGGTCGCGCTGCTGCTGGCGTCGGCCGGGCTGGCGACCGGGCTCGCCTACGGCGCGACGACCGGCGACATGGGCGGCAAGCTGCCCGAGGCGTTCGGCGCGGTGTTCGTGCAGCTCCCGGCGGCGTGGGTGCTCACCGGCCTCACGGTGGCGCTGTTCGGGCTGGTGCCGCGCTACGCCTTGGCGGCGTGGGGGGCGCTCGGGGTGTTCGTGGTGCTGGGCCTGCTCGGCCCGGCGCTGGAGCTCGACCAGGCCGTGATGGACCTGTCGCCGTTCAGCCACATCCCCAAGCTGCCGGCCGCCGACCTGACGGCGACGCCGCTGGTGGTGCTCGGGCTCGTCGTCGCGGCGCTCACCGCCGCCGGGCTGGCGGGCTTCCGCCGCCGCGACATCACCGCCTGACGCAAGGTCCCGCGCGCCCGTCCCGGCCCCGGCCGGGGGCGGGCGCGCGGCCGTCAGGCGAGCTGCGCCATCGCCTTGCGGATGCGCTTGTCGGAGACCGGGTAGCGGGTGCCGAGCTGCTGGGCGAACAGGCTGACCCGCAGCTCCTCCAGCATCCAGCGGACCTGCCGCGCCGGCTCGTCGTCGCGCCGCGCCGGCGGCAGCCTGCGCAGCGCCCGCTCGTACTCCTGCTGGAGCACCTGCACCTGGTGGGACAGCTGGCGGTCGCGGCCCGGGTTCTCCGGGAGCTTGTCCAGCCGCGCCAGCAGGGCGCGCAGGTAGCGGAGCAGGTCGGGCAGGCGCGCCGCGCCGGTCTCGGTGACGAAGCCCGCGTGCACCAGCGCGCCGAGGTGGGCGCGGATGTCGGTCAGCGCGGGCACCAGGGTGAGGCTGGTGGTACCGCGCAGCCGCCGGTCGATCTCGTGCGAGGCGGCCAGGATCCGCTCGACCTGCGCCACGATCGCGGCGGTGGCGTCGTACAGCCCGGCGCGCACGTGGTCGTAGAGCCGGCGGAAGGCCGCCTCGTCCCAGACGGGTCCCCCCGCCTCGGCGATCAGCCGGTCGGCGGCGGCGGTCACGCAGTCCTCGAACAGGGCCGCGACCGAGCCGTGCGGGTTGTGGCTGAGCGCCAGCTTGCCCTGGTTGGTCAGGTTCTTCTGGATCAGCTTGACCGGGGACGGCGCGTTCAGCAGCACCAGCCGCCGGGTGCCCTTCCACATGGCGCGGCGCTGCTCGGCCTCGGTCTCGTACATGCGGACCGCGACGGCCTCGCCCTCGTCGGTGAGCGCCGGGTACGCCTTGACGTCGTAGCCGTTCTGCTTGCGCTCGTAGGTGCGGGGCAGCTCCCCGATCGTCCACTCGCGCAGCCCGGCGCGCTCGACGCCCTCGGCGGAGGCCGCCTTGGACAGGGTGCCGCGGACCTTGCCCGCCAGCCGCCGCTTGAGGGCGTCCAGGTCGGTGTCCTCGGCGAGGGCCTTGTCGCGGTCGTCCACCACGCGGAAGGTGACGCGCAGGTGCGCCGGGAGCCGGGACAGGTCCCACGCCTCGCGGGCGATCGGGACGCCGGTCATGGCGGTCAGCTCCCGCTCGACGGCCTCCAGCAGCGGCTCGGTGCGGGGCGCGACCCGCTCCAGCACCCGGCGGGCGTAGTCGGGCGCGGGCACGAAGTTGACCCGCAGCTGTTTCGGCAGCGACCGGATCAGCTCGGTGACCAGCTCGGCGCGCAGGCCCGGCACCTGCCACTCGAACCCGGCGTTCCTGACCTGGTTGAGGATCTGCACCGGGACGTGGACGGTGACGCCGTCGGCGTCGGCGCCCGGCTCGAACTGGTAGGTCAGCCTGAGGCGCAGCGGTCCCTGCTGCCACACGTCGGGGTAGTCGGCCTCGCTGACGTCGCCGGCGCTCTGGTTGATGAGCATCGACTTCTCGAAGTTCAGCAGGTCCGGCTCGGCGTGGCGGGCCTTCTTCCACCAGGCGTCGAAGTGGCGGCCCGACACCACGTCCTCGGGGACGCGCTCGTCGTAGAAGTCGAACAGGGTCTGGTCGTCCACCAGGATGTCGCGGCGGCGGGCCCGGTGCTCCATCTCCTCGACCTCGTCGAGCAGGGCGCGGTTGTCGTGGAAGAACCGGTGGTGGGTCTCCCAGTCGCCCTCCACCAGGGCGTGCCGGATGAACAGCTCGCGCGCCAGGACGGGGTCGACCGAGCCGTAGTTGACGCGGCGCTGCGCCACGATCGGCACCCCGTACAGGGTGACCTTCTCGTAGGCCATGACCGCGGCCTGCTTCTTGGACCAGTGCGGCTCGCTGTAGTTGCGCTTGACCAGGTGGGCGGCCAGCGGCTCGATCCACTCGGGCTCGATCCTGGCGTTGACGCGCGCCCACAGCCGGGAGGTCTCCACCAGCTCGGCCGACATCACCCAGCGCGGCGGCTTCTTGAACAGCGCCGACCCGGGGAAGATCGCGAACTTGGCGCCGCGGGCGCCCACGTACTCCTGGCCCCGGCGGCGCGGGTTGCCGTCCTTCTTGTCGTCCTTGGCGTCGGTGTCCATCAGGCCGATGTGCGACAGCAGGCCCGACAGCAGCGCGGTGTGGATCCGGTCGGGCGGGGCGTCGGTGCTGTTGACGGTGACGCCGAGGGACTTGGCGACCTGCTTGAGCTGGCCGTGCAGGTCCTGCCACTCGCGCACGCGCAGGTAGTGCAGGAACTCGTTCTTGCACAGGCGGCGGAACTGGCTGCCCGACAGCTCCTGCTGCTGCTCGCGCAGGTGGTTCCACAGGTTGAGGTAGGACAGGAAGTCCGAGGTCGGGTCGGCGAAGCGCTTGTGCTTCTCGTCGGCGGCCTGCTGGTGCTCGGCCGGGCGCTCGCGCGGGTCCTGGATCGACAGCGCCGACGCGATGATCAGCACTTCGCGGACGCAGCCGTTCTTGTCGGCCTCCAGCACCATGCGGGCGAGCCGGGGGTCGATCGGGAGCTGGGCGAGGCGGCGGCCGTCGGGGGTGAGGCGCTTGCGCGGGTCCTTCTCGGCGGGGTCGATCGCGCCGAGCTCGTGCAGCAGGTCCACGCCCGCCTTGACGTTGCGGCGGTCGGGCGGCTCCACGAAGGGGAACGCCGCGATGTCGCCGAGGCCGAGCGCCGTCATCTGCAGGATGACCGAGGCGAGGTTGGTGCGCAGGATCTCGGGGTCGGTGAACTCGGGCCGGGACTCGAAGTCCTCCTCCGAGTACAGCCGGATGCAGA
Organism: Spirillospora sp. CA-253888; assembly: GCA_050936435.1. GTDB lineage: Bacteria > Actinomycetota > Actinomycetes > Streptosporangiales > Streptosporangiaceae > Spirillospora. The sequence goes on along the minus strand of JBNJMT010000001.1, from coordinate 7,027,365 downwards.
TGCCGTCGGAGGTGCGACCGCTGCGGCCCTTGCGCTGGTTGGCCGACGCCTGCGAGATCGGCTCGATGGGCAGGCGCTGCACCTTCAGCCGGTGGCTGTAGCGGGAGATGCGGGCGGTGCCGGGGTCGACGACGTACTTGATGCCGGGGACCGTCAGCGAGGTCTCGGCGACGTTGGTGGCCAGCACGATCCGGCGGCCCCGGTGGGCCTGGAACACCCGGTGCTGCTCGGCGGCCGACAGCCGCGCGTACAGCGGCAGGACCTCGGTGGCGGCGCCGCGGCGGTTCTGGAAGTGCTTGTTGAGCGCGTCGGCGGTGTCGCGGATCTCGCGCTCGCCGCTGAGGAACACCAGCACGTCGCCGGGGGCCTCCAGCGCCAGCTCGTCCACCGCGTCGATGATCGCCTGGACCTGGTCGCGGTCGGGGTCGGCGCCGGGGTCGTCGGGGTCGGCGACCGGCCGGTAGCGGACCTCCACCGGGTAGGTGCGGCCCGACACCTCCACGATGGGGGCGTCGCCGAAGTGCCGGGAGAAGCGCTCGGGGTCGATGGTCGCCGAGGTGATGATCACCTTGAGGTCCGGCCGGCGCGGCAGGATCTCCTTGACGTAGCCGAGCAGGAAGTCGATGTTGAGGCTGCGCTCGTGCGCCTCGTCGATGATCAGCGTGTCGTAGCGGCGCAGCAGCCGGTCGGTCTGGATCTCGGCCAGCAGGATGCCGTCGGTCATCAGCTTGACCAGCGTGTCGTCGCCGGACCGGTCGGTGAAGCGGACCTTGTAGCCCACCGCCTCGCCGAGGCCGGTGCCGAGTTCCTCGGCGATGCGGTCGGCGACGGTGCGGGCGGCCAGCCGGCGCGGCTGGGTGTGGCCGATCGAGCCGGCCACACCCCGGCCGAGCTCCAGGCAGATCTTGGGCAGCTGGGTGGTCTTGCCCGAGCCGGTCTCGCCGGCCACGATCACGACCTGGTGGTCGCGGATGGCGGCGGCGATGTCGTCCCTCTTCTGGCTGACCGGCAGCTCGGCGGGATAGCCGATCTCGGGCACGGCCGCGCGCCGCCGCTCGATACGCCGCTCGGCGGCGGCCAGGTCGGCGGCGATCTGCTCGGCGGCCCTGGCCCGGCGCCCGGCGTCGCGCATCTTCTGCACGCCGTCCATGCGGCGGCGCAGGCGGTGGCCGTCCAGCGTCATCAGTTCGGGCAGGCGCGCGCGCAGGTCGGCGAGCGGCGGTGTCACAGGCGTCCTCATAACCATCGAACAGGATAGTTTCCAGGCCGTGGCCTCGGGCTGCGCGGCCTGCTCCTGGGGCGTGCGTGGGCGGGATCCGGCGTGCCGTCCCCCGCGACCTTGGCACGGTAGTCCCCGCGCCCGGGTCGGGGCGAACCGTTTTTCCGGCACCCCAATGATCCAACACTCCCGGTGGGGGCCGCATTCCGGGCCGCGGCGCGGCGGGGCGGGCCCGGCGACAGGGGGCAATCACCGCCAAGCGCCTGCCGCCGGACGGCGAGATCCTTCATGATGGGCGTCCATGGAGACCCCGCGCACGGCAGGGCGGTACCGGATCGACCGGCTCCTGGGCTCCGGCGCCTTCGCCACGGTGTGGCTCGGCCGCGACGAGGAGCTGGACTCGCCGGTGGCCGTCAAGATCCTGGCCGAGCACTGGGCCCGGCACGCCGAGGTGCGCGAGCGGTTCACGCGGGAGGCGCAGCTGCTGCGCCGGGTGGACTCCCACCGGCTGGTGCAGGTGTTCGACATCGGCGAGCTGCCCGACGGCCGCCCCTACTTCGTGATGACCCACGCCGACCGGGGCACCCTGGAGGACCTGCTGGCCGCCGGGCCGCCGCCGCTCAACCGGGCGCTGGGCCTCGCCCGCGAGGTCGCGCGGGGCCTGCGGGAGCTGCACGGCCGGGGCATCGTGCACCGCGACCTGAAGCCGTCCAACGTGCTGGTCCGCTCCGGCGGCGGCAACGTGGACGGCGACGACCGGATCATGATCTCCGACCTGGGCGTCGCGCGCAGCGGCGACCGATTGTCCAGCCTGACGCTGCCCGCCGGGTCGCCCGGCTACATGGCCCCCGAGCAGGCGCTGATCGACGGCGCGCCCGACCACCGCGCCGACGTGTACGGACTGGGCGCGCTGACCTACCACCTGCTGACCGGGCGGCCGCCCGGCGAGGACCCCCGGCCGCCCAGCGAGGAGCAGCCCGCCGTGCCGCCCGCCGTCGACGCGGCGGTGCTGCGCGCCCTGGAGCCCGACCGCGAGCGCCGCTGGCCCTCGGCGGCGGCGTTCGAGCAGGCGCTGGGCCAGGCCATGAGCCGCATCGACACCGATCCCCTGCCCGGCAGGAGGGTCCGGACGCCCCGCCGGGCGGGCGCGCGCGCCGAGGCGGGCAGGCGCCGGAGCCGCCGCGGCCTGCTGCTGGCCGGGGCGGTCGCCGCGATGGTGCTGGCGGGCGGGGGCACGGTGCTGGCGCTGGCCGGGGGCGGCGCGGACCCGGCCCCGCGCCAGGCCGCGCGCCCGTCGCCGCCCGGCGGGCACGGCTCGGGCCCCGGCGACCCCGGCGGCCGCTTCCTGCGGCTGGACCGCGACATCCCGCCGCAGTACCGCAGGCTGATCGTGCGGGCCGGGACCTGGTGCGGGGCGCGCGGCCTCAGCCCGGCGCTGGTCGCGGCGATGCTCAAGGTGGAGAGCGGCTTCGACGCCGACCTCGCCGATCCCGGCAGGGGCGAGTACGGCATCGCCCGCTGGCGTCCCGGCGCGCTGGCGCGCTGGCAGCCCGGTGGCGCCGGCAACCCCGAACCGCGGCCCGCCGACATCACCCCCGAGGCGTCCGTTCCGGCGCTGGGCCGCTTCCTGTGCCACTGGGGCGGGACCCTGAAGGGCGTGCCGGGCGACCCCGCCCTCAACCTCGCGGCCACCTACCGCTCCTCCGCCAAGGCGGTCGTCAAAGCGCGGGGCGTGCCGCCCCGAGTACGGCCCTACACCCGGAAGGTCGCCCGTTACCTGGCCTACTACCGCGCAGGCTGACCTGCCGCACCGGGCGGCCTACCCCGCCGACCGGCGTCACCACCCAGTCCGGGCGACCGCTCGCCCGGCCGGTCGGCCGCCTGCGCGGCGGGCTCGTGGGCGGTGCGCGGCACCAGGCGCAGCGCCAGTCCCGGGCACATCGCGACCGCGCGGCGCGCGGCGGCCTCCAGCCGGGCCGGGATGGGCTCGTCGGGGATGACCGGGTAGTTGTACTCGTCCATCCGCACCGCGCCGCGCAGCACGTCGGCGCACAACCCGTGCCCGTCGCAGCGGCTCCAGTCCACCTCCAGGCGCAGCCGGGCGTCGGTCTCGGCGGGCAGCACGCCGAGCACCGGCCGCCCGCAGCCGCCCCGGGCGGTGTGCGCGGCGACGTCGGCGGCGAACACCTCCAGCGCCGACAGCACGAACCGGGCGGTGCCGTCGGGGTGGCCGCAGGCGCCCCGGCCGACCGCCATGCGGGTGGCGCGGACGATGGCCTCGCGCGCGCCGGCGGCGTCCCGCCCGGCGGCCAGCGCCGCGAACGACCCGGCCACGTCAGGCAGGCCGAGGCGGCAGGGGCCGCACTGCCCGGCCGACTCGGCCGCCAGGTAGGCGACGACGCGGGCGCACTCCCCCAGCGGGCAGGTGCCGCGCCCCAGCGGCATGACGATGCCCGCGCCGAGGGCCCCGCCCGCCTCCTTCAGCGCGGCCCGCGACACCTGCGTGGCGGTGGCGGTCGCGCCGTCCAGCCAGGCACCGTGGTAGCCGCCCACCAGCACGCCCTCCCCCGCGCGGCTGCCGCACAGGTCCAGCAGGTGCGCCAGCGGCGCGCCGGAGGGGGTCTCCACCACCGCCGGGAAGCGGGCCGAGCCGGTGACGGTGAGCAGGACGGTGCCGGGCTCGTCCGGCAGCCCGACCCGCGCGTAGCGCTCGGGGCCCAGCCCGGCCAGGACCGCGAGCTGGGCGTAGGTCTCGGCGTTGGACAGCAGCGTCGGCAGGCCGTCCACGCCGCGGGTGGCGGCGCGGACCTTGCGGCCGGGCGGGACGGGGCGCCGCCCGTTGATGCCGCGCACCAGCGCGCCGCCCTCGCCGGTGATGAACCGCTCGGCGAGCCGGACGACGCGGGCGCGCCCCGCCAGCCGCCGCTCGCCGATCGCCTCCCGCATCGAGCGGGCCGCGTCCGCGTCGGTGATCCCGATGATGATCTCGCGGGCGCCCAGCGCGGTGGCGGCCAGCGCCGCGCCGTCCAGGACCAGGTGCGGGGCGCGGCACAGCAGCACCTTGTCCTTGGCGCTGCCGGGCTCGCCCTCGGTGCCGTTGACCACCACCACGGTGCGGCGGCGGCGCCGGACCGCGCTGTCGACCACCGCGCGCACCTTGCGGGCGAAGGGGAAGGCCGCGCCGCCGCGCCCGTGCAGGCGGCCCGCCTCGGCGAGGGCGATGAGCCGGTCGGCGCTCAGCGGGCGAGGGTCGGGGTGCAGGCGGCGGTGCGCGGCCCAGTCCAGGCGGGCGGCGCTCTCCAGGCCGAGGGTGAGGCGCGGCGGCCCCACCTGGCGGACCTCGATGCCGGAGGCCGCGCCGGTCACGGCCTCCTCCCCGCGTATCGCAGCAGGAACGGCCGGGCGATCAGCGCCAGCGCCACCCCGGCCACGCACAGCAGGTAGGCGGCGGTGACCCAGGCGGCGGGCTCGCGGCCGGAGGTGAGGCCGTGGACGATGGCGACCGGCCAGGCGAGGTAGGCGGTCAGGTGCAGCGCGCGCCACATCCACGGCCGCCCGCTCTCGGCGAACCTGCCGCGCACGATCCCGCTGCCGACCGCGACGACCATCAGGTAGCAGGCCAGCGTGCCGAGCCCGTAGTCGGCCAGGTGGTCGCCGCCGGTCGGGGCGAGCGCCTCCAGCGGCCCGACCCGGTGCCGGGCCAGCTGGGTGGCCAGGTGCAGCAGGAGCGTCGCCACCGCGACGAAGGCGAAGCCGCGGTGCGCGGCCTGGGCGCGCACCCGGTGGGCCGGCGACAGCAGGGTGCGGTCGGTGGCCAGCAGCCCGACCATGACCGCCAGCGAGAGCGCGACCAGGCTGAACACCCCGCAGTAGTGGTCGAGGAGGCGTCCGGCCGTGCGGGCCGCCGGGCCGGTCCAGCCGAGGGAGACCGCGAGGCCGAGCAGGAGGCCCAGCGCCGTCAGGACCGCGCCGCCCAGCAGGAGCGACCACCGCCGGAACGGCCCCCGGCGCCCGCGCCGCGCGGGGGCCTCCGGCTGCGGGGTCGTGCCCGTTCCGACGCCGAAGCCCATCGTCATCTCGTGCGCGAGCCGGCGCCCGGAGGAGGAACGACGGTCGGGAACCATCTCCACCGGCCTTTCGGAATCGTCGACGGCGACACCCCGGCCTTTACGACGCCTTCGGGAGGCGGGCGGTTCGGTGACTTCCACGTTCGCACGGCCGCGCGCCTATGGCGAGTGCCCGGTGCGCAAAGGGACGCCCGGAATCGATGAAGATCATCGTTCACCCGCCCAATGCCAGGTGATATAGACCACATTGGGCCGTTTTGCTGGCCGGGAGGCCGCCGGAACGGATCACCGAATCCACAGGTCACGCGCGCGGCCCGAAAATCGTCGCGCACTCGGTGACAAATAACGATCATGAATGGTCCGCGGCCGCTGTGCTAGAACCCGAGGAGGTTCGCGATCACCGGGCCGGCCGGGCCCCGCCGGCACGGCGGGTGGTCGGGCGCGCGGAGAGGACCCCCATGAGCACCTCGCAGGCGATCGGCCCCCTTCTCGACCTCGTCGACACCACCCGCTACCCCTTGGCCGAACCGGACGGCCCCGCCCTGGCGGCGGTGGTCGAGCGGACCCGCCGCGACCTGGAGGCGACGGGCTGCAGCGTCCTGCCCGGCTTCGTGCCCGCCGCCCTGCACGGCGAGCTGCGCCGGGAGGGCGCCGCGCTGGCCCCGCTGGCGCACTACGACGTGGAGACCGTCAACGCCTACAACATCCCCCTGGACGCCGACCTGCCCGAAGGACATCCGGGGCGCATCCGCATCCGGCGCGGCAACGCCTTTGTCGCGCGCGACCGCATTCCCGCGGAATCGATCATCGCGCGGCTCTATTCGAGCGCGGAGTTCCGGCGTTTCGTCGCGGCCTGCTTCGGGCTGCCCGAGGTGCACGAACTGGCCGACCCGTTGTCGGCGCTGTGCCTCAACGTGGTGAATCCCGGCATGGAACACCCCTGGCACTTCGACACCAACGAGTTCACCGTCAGCATGCTCACCCAGGAATCGGACGAGGGCGGCGCGTTCGAATACTGCCCCGGCATCCGTTCCGCCGAGGCGGAGAATCTCGGCGACGTCCGCGACGTCCTGGAAGGCCGCAGCGACCGGCTGATCCGCCGGCTGGCGCTGCGGCCGGGCGACCTGCAGCTGTTCAAGGGCCGCTACTCGCTGCACCGGGTCAGCACGGTGCGCGGGGACACGGCCCGCCATTCCGCGATCTTCGCCTACAGCGAGCGCCCGGGCGTGGTCGGCAGCGTGGCGCGCACGCGGCAGCTCTTCGGACGGGTGCTGCCCGAGCACCTGGCGGCCGGGGGCAACGCCGTCCGGGGGGACCGCCTCCTGGACTGACGGCACCGGTGCGGGTCGCCGCCCAGGCACGGCCCGCGCGCGGCCCCGCATGGCCTCGCACCGCCTCTCCAGGAAGCCCTCCAGCCAGAAAGGCGCCCATGGACGTCGGAACGACCGGAAAGATCTCCCTGGACCACATCTACGCCCAGCCCGACCCGCGCGCCTACTTCGGCACGCTGCGGCCGCTGGACTACCAGATCCCCCAGTTGGCGAAACCGCACTTCGCCGCCCTGGTCCGGGAGTACCGTGAAACGCGGCCGGTCCCGGAGCCCACCGTGCTGGACATCGGCTGCTCCTACGGGATCAACGCCGCGCTGGCGAGATGCGACGCGACCATGGACGAGCTGTACGAGCGCTACGCCGGTCCCGACGCCGCCGTGCGCGACCGGGCCGCCCTGCTGGCGCGCGACCGGGAGATGGTCGGCGCGCGCGGGCGCGGCGGCACGCGCTTCGTGGGGCTGGACGCCTCCGGCGACGCGCTGGCCTACGCGCTGGCCGCCGGGTTCCTCGACGACGCGGTGCACGCCGACCTGGAGTCCGCCGACCCCACCGGGGAGCAGCGCCGGCGGCTGGCCGCCGACCTGGTCGTCTCGACCGGCTGCCTCGGCTACGTCACCGGCCGCACGATCGCGCGGATCCTGGAGGCGAACAGCGGCGCGACCGGCAACGGGGCCGGGCGGCTGCCGTGGATGGCGCACTTCGTGCTGCGCATGTTCCCCTTCGACCCCATCGAGGACCTGCTGGACGCCGCCGGCTACCGGACCGAGCGCTCCGAGCGGCTCTTCCGGCAGCGCCGCTTCGCCACCGACGAGGAGCAGGCCCTCGTCCTGGGCACCCTGTCCGACCTCGGCGTGGACCCCGGCGGCCTGGAAACCGACGGCTGGTTCTACGCCCGGCTCTACCTGTCCCGTCCCCGGAACCGCCCCGATCGAGGAACGCATTGAACACCAGCGCCCCATCCCCCGTCCCCACCTTCGGCCACGAGGACCGGCTCCCGCGCGTGCCGCTGCCCGCGCTGGAGGACAGCTGCCGGCGGTTCCTGCAGTGGTGCGCGCCGCTGCTGACCGCCGGCGAGCTGGCCGAGACCGAGGCCGCGGTGGCCGACTTCCTGCGGCCCGACGGCGCGGCGCGCAGGCTGCACGCGGCGCTGGAGCGCTACGACGCCGAGCCCGGCGTGCGCAGCTGGCTCGACACGTTCTGGCCCTACCGCTACCTGGGCCGCCGCGACCGCATCGCGCTGAACGCCAACTTCTTCTTCCTGTTCCGGGACGACGGGCAGGACCAGGTGGAGCGCGCCGCCGGGCTGATCGCGGCCGCGGTCGCCTACAAGCTGCTGCTCGACCAGGAGCGCGTCGAGCCGGTGGTGCAGCGCGGCAGGCCGCTGTCGATGGAGCAGAACAAGTACCTGTTCTCGGCCACGCGCATCCCCGGCGAGGTCCAGGACACCGTGCGCGCGCCCTACTCGGAGGAGTGGCCGGGCCCGTCGCGGGCGCGGCACATCGTGGTGTTCTTCCGCGGCCGCATGTTCCGGATGGACGTGCTCGGCGAGGGCGGCCTCCCCCACACGACCGAGGAGTACCGGGAGGGCCTGCGCACGGTCGTGAAGGCCGGGGCGGCCCCGGTCGAGGCCGACGCCTCGGTGGGGCACCTGACCACCATGGCGCGCGCGGAGTGGGCGGAGACGCGCGCGGCGCTGCTCGCCCGCGACCCGGGCAACGCCGCGTCGCTGGACGACGTGGAGACCGCGCTGTTCTGCGTGTGCCTGGAGGACTTCGCGCCGCGCGACGACCTGGACGCCTGCGACCACCTGCTGCACGGCGACAGCGGCAACCGGTGGTTCGACAAGGCGGTCTCGCTGATCGTGTTCGCCGACGGCACCGCCGGCATCAACGTCGAGCACTGCGGCCTGGACGGCACCACCGTGCTGAGCTTCGTGGACGCGCTGCTGGGCGCGCCCGCCGAGGAGCGGTCGCGGGCGTCGGGCGCGGTGGGGCAGGGCACACCGGCCGTGGAGTCGGTGGAGTTCGTGCTGGACGCGGCGCTGCGGGCGCGGGTGCGCACGGCCGCCGAGTCGTTCGCGGCGTACGCGGCGGCCACCGCGACCACCACGGTGGCCTTCGACGACTTCGGCGGGAACGACGCCAAGCGGCTGGGCTGCTCCCCCGACGCGTTCGTGCAGATGGCCTACCAGCTCGCGCACCGGCGCGCCAAGGGCCTGACCGGCGCGACCTACGAGTCGATCGCCACCCGCCAGTACCGCAACGGCCGCACCGAGGCGATGCGCGTGGTGACGCCCGAGGTCGTGCGGTTCGTGACCGCGATGGACGACCTGGAGGCCGACGCCGCGACCCGGCGCGCGGCGTTCCGGGCCGCCGCCGAGGCGCACGTGGCCCGCGCCAAGGAGTGCCAGGCCGGGCAGGCTCCCGAGCAGCACCTGTGGGAGCTGCAGCTCATCCAGAAGCGGCGCGGCCCGGAGCTGGGCGTCGACGAGCCGCCGGCGCTGTACGAGTCGCCGGGCTGGACCACGATGCGCGACGACTACCTGAGCACCAGCTCGGCGCCGTCGGCCAACATCCGCTACTTCGGGTTCGGCGCGACCAGCGACAAGTGCATCGGCGTCGCCTACGTGCTGCTGCCCGACCGGTTCAACGTCTACCTGAGCACGCCGCGCACGGTGGCGGCCGCGATGGAGGCGTTCGCCGACGAGCTGCGCCGCGCCGTGGCCGAGATCCGCGAGCTGCTGGCCGCCGGATAGGCCGGGAAAGGCCGGGCGTGCCCCGCCCATCCCTTTTAGGATCACTCCATCGACGTCCAGTGGCGGGAGAGCGGTGGCATGCCCGGCGAAGCGAACGTCCCCTCGTGGGTGCTCGACCCCCACGTCCCCAACGTGGCCCGGATGTACGACTACTACCTGGGCGGCAAGGACAACTACGCCGCCGACCGCGCCGCGGCCGACCAGGTGGTGGCGGCGGTGCCCTACATCCGCGACTTCACCCGCGCCAACCGGCGGTTCCTGGTGCGGGCGGTGACGCTGCTGGCCGAGCGCGGCGTGCGGCAGTTCCTGGACCTCGGCAGCGGGCTGCCCACGCGCGAGAACGTGCACGAGGCGGCGCGCCGGGTCGCGCCCGGCGCGCGCACCGTCTACGTCGACCACGACCCGGTCGTGCTGGCGCACGGCCGGGCGCTGCTGGCCGGCGACCCCCTCACCACGGTGGTGCAGGCCGACCTCCGCGATCCCAAGGCCGTCCTGGAGCACCCGGAGGTGCGGTCGCGGATCGACTTCGGCGAGCCGGTCGCGGTCCTGCTGCTGGCGGTGCTGCACTTCGTCCCCGCCGACGAGGAGGCCGCCGCGATCGTGGCGGCGCTGCGCGAGCCGCTGGCGGCGGGCGGCCACCTGGTGGTCTCCCACGGGCACGCCGGGCGGATCGACAAGGACGCCGAGGCCCGGGTGCGCGGCGCCTACAGGACGACCGCGCCGGGCGACATCGTCCCCCGCTCCCCCGAGCAGATCGCGTCCTACTTCGAGGGGATGGAGATCCTGGCGCCCGGCGTCGTCCCGGTGGAGGCCTGGCGGCCCGAGGACGGCGCTGTGGAGGCCGACCCGTCCAAGGCCGGCATCCTCGGCGCGGTGGGGGTGAAGCGCTAGGGGATCACCCCGCGCCGTAGACGGGCTCGGGCGCGGGGGCCTTGGCGAGCAGGTCGGCGACGACCGGGCCGACCTCGGCGGGGTCCCAGCGGGCGCCCTTGTCGGCGACGGGCCCGTGCCGGAAGCCGTCCATGACGCAGATCCGGCCGCCCTCGGCCTCGAAGACGCGGCCGGTGATCCCGCGCGAGTGCGCCGAGCCCAGCCACACCACGAGCGGCGACACGTTCTCGGGGGCCATCGCGTCGAACTCCCCCTCGGCGGGCGCGGCCATGGTCTGCGCGAACACCTCCTCGGTCATGCGGGTGCGGGCGGCGGGCGCGATGGCGTTCACCGTCACGCCGTAGCGGCCGAGCTCGGCCGAGGCGACCAGGGTGAGGCCGACGATCCCGGCCTTGGCGGCGGAGTAGTTGCCCTGGCCGACGCTGCCGAGCAGGCCCGCGCCGGACGAGGTGTTGATCACGCGGCCGTCCACCGGGCGGCCCGCCTTGCTCTCGGCGCGCCAGTACTGCCCGGCGTGCTTGAGCGGCAGGAAGTGCCCCTTCAGGTGCACCCGCATGACCGCGTCCCACTCCTCCTCGGACAGGTTGATCAGCATCCGGTCGCGCAGGAACCCGGCGTTGTTGACCAGCACGTCCAGCCGGCCGAAGTGCTCGATGGCGGTGGCGACCAGGGCGGCGGCGCCGAGGTCGGTGGCGATGTCGTGGGTGCTGGCGACCGCCCGGCCGCCCGCCGCCCGGATCTCGGCGACGACGTCCTCGGCCGGGCCGCCGGACGCGGCGCCGGTGCCGTCGCGGGCCACGCCGAGGTCGTTGACCACGACCGCGGCCCCCTGGCGGGCGAACTCCAGCGCGTGCGCGCGGCCGAGCCCGCGCCCGGCACCGGTGACGACGACCACGCGGTCCTCACAGATCACTTCGCATCCTCCTTGTTGGCGGTGGCGGCGTCCAGGAAGGCGGGTCGCTCTCCCCCGCCGTGCAGCAGCAGCGCGGACCCGGTGACGTACCCGGCCAGGTCGGAGGCCAGGAACACGCAGGCCGCGCCGACGTCGTAGGGGTCGGCGAGGCGGCCGAGCGGGACGGTGCGCTCGACCGCCGCGATGCCCGCCTCGTCGCCGTAGTGCAGGTGGGACTGCTCGGTGCGGACCATGCCGAGCGTCACCGCGTTCACGCGGATGCGCGGCGCCCACTCCACGGCCAGGGACGCGGTCAGGCTCTCCAGGCCCGCCTTGGCCGCGCCGTAGGCGGCGGTGCCGGGCGAGGGGCGCACGCCGCTGACGCTGCTGATGTTGACGATCGAGCCGCCGGTGTCCCGCTCGCGCATCCGCTCGGCGGCGGCGCGGGACATGATCAGCGCCGAGGTCAGGTTCAGCTCGATGAGCTTGGCGTGGGTGCGCACCTCGCCGTCGGAGACCGGCAGGAACGGGGTGCCGCCCGCGTTGTTGACCAGCACGTCGACCCGGTCCAGGCCGGCGAAGAACGCCTCGACGGCGTCGGGGTCGCGCACGTCCAGGGAGGCGAAGCGGGCGGTGCGGCCGCCGGCCTCGGGCAGGGCGTCCGGCTCGCGCCGGGCCACCGCGACCACCTCGGCCCCCGCCTCCAGGAAGGCGCGGCTGATGCCGAGGCCGACGCCGCGCACCCCTCCGGTGACGACGGCGGTCCGGCCGCTCAGATCCAGGCTCAGCACGCTTCTCCCCTCTCGGCGGTGACTGCTACGGTCAGTTCTAACAAATGTTTGGTGGAAAGGTAGCGCATGGGAATCGCCACCACGACCCATCCGGACGGGGTCGCCGAGATCGTCGTCGCCGCGCCGCCGGTCAACGCCCTGACCGTGGCCGGCTGGTTCGAGCTGGCCGAGGCGGTGCTGGCGGCCGGGCGCGACCCGGGCGTCGGCGCCGTCGTGCTGCGCGCCGAGGGCCGCGGCTTCAACGCCGGAGTGGACATCAAGGAGATGCAGGCCACCGCGGGGCACACCGCCCTGGTGGGGGCCAACCGGGGCTGCTTCGCGGCGTTCGCGGCCGTCTACGAGTGCGAGGTGCCCGTCGTCGCCGCGGTGCACGGCTTCTGCCTCGGCGGCGGCGTCGGGCTGGCCGGCAACGCCGACATCGTCGTGGCGTCCGAGGATGCCTACTTCGGGCTGCCGGAGGTGGACCGGGGCGCACTCGGCGCGGCCACCCACCTGGCGCGCCTCGTGCCCCAGCACCTGATGCGCGCGATGGTCTACACCTGCCGCAACGTCACCGCCGCCGAGCTGCACCACCACGGCTCGGTGCTGGACGTGGTGCCCGCCGACCAGCTGCGGCTGCGCGCGCTGGAGGTCGCCGGGAGCATCGCCGCCAAGGACCGGTACGTGATCCGGCGGGCCAAGGAGTCGCTGAACGGCATCGACCCGGTGGACGTGCGGCGCAGCTACCGCTTCGAGCAGGGCTTCACCTTCGAGCTGAACCTGATGGGCGCGGGCGACGAGCACCGCGACGCCTTCGTGGCGAAGGGGGCCGAGTGATGGGCGGGAAGGTCATGACGGCCGCCGAGGTCGTCGCGTCGCTGGACAGCGGCATGACGCTCGGGATCGGCGGCTGGGGGTCGCGGCGCAAGCCGATGGCGCTGGTCCGCGAGATCCTGCGCTCGGACCTCACCGATCTGACGGTGGTGTCCTACGGCGGCCCCGACGTCGGGCTGCTGTGCGCGGCGGGGAAGGTGCGGCGGCTGGTCACCGCGTTCGTCACCCTGGACTCGATCCCGCTGGAGCCGCACTTCCGGCAGGCCCGCCAGGAGGGCGCGATCGAGCTGACCGAGTACGACGAGGGCATGTTCATGTTCGGGCTGTACGCGGCGGCGCACCGGCTGCCGTTCCTGCCCACGCCCGTCGGGCTCGGCTCGGACGTGATGCGCGTCAACCCAGACCTGAGGACCGTCCGCTCCCCCTACGAGGACGGCACCGAGCTGGTGGCGGTCCCCGCGCTGAGGATGGACGCGGCGCTCGTCCACATGAACCGCGCCGACGCGCGCGGCAACGCCCAGTACCTGGGGCCCGACCCGTACATGGACGACCTGTTCGCCAAGGCGGCCGACCGCGCCTACGTGTCGTGCGAGCGCCTGGTGGACACCGCCGACCTGCTGAAGGAGGGCCCCGTCCAGTCCCTGCTGATCAGCCGCGCGCACGTGGCCGGCGTGGTGGAGACCCCGAACGGCGCGCACTTCACCGACTGCGCGCCCGACCACGGCCGGGACGAGGCGTTCCAGCGGCTCTACGCCAAGGCCGCCGCCGACCCCGAGCAGTGGGCGGCGTTCCGCGAACGCTTCCTGTCCGGCGACGAGGCCGCCTACCAGGACGCCGTGCGCGTCTGGCGGGAGGAGAACCGATGAGCACCGCTGCCACCGAGACCACCACCGCGACGCGCGCCGAGGTCTGCGCGGTCGCGTGCGCCGAGCTGTTCCGGGGCGACGGGGAGATCGTCGCCGCGGCGGTCGCCGGGTTCGTGCCGATGCTCGGCTCGCGGCTCGCCCGCGCCACCTTCGAGCCGGACCTGCTGACCACCGACGGCGGCCCGTCGCTGAGCGCGGCGCCGGTGCCGCTCGGCGGGCAGGCCGCCGAGGTGGAGGGCTGGCTGCCGTTCCGCGACCACCTGTGGCTGGTGCTGAACGGGCGCCGGCACGTGGTGATGGGCCCCAGCCAGATCGACGCGTACGGCAACACCAACATCTCCTGCATCGGCGACTGGGAGCGGCCCTCCCGGCAGCTGCTCGGCGTGCGCGGCGGCCCCGGCAACACGCTGCTGAACACCACCAGCTACTGGGTGCCCAAGCACTCGGCGCGCGTGTTCACCGAGCGGGTCGACTTCGTCAGCGGCGTCGGCCACGACCGGGGCGCCCACGAGATCCGGCGCGTGGTCACCAACCTCGCCGTGCTGGACTTCGAGACGCCCGACCGGCGGATGCGGCTGCGCTCGGTGCACCCCGGTGTCACGGTCGAGGAGGTCGTCCAGAACACCGGCTTCGAGCCGGCCGTCTCCGGCGAGGTGCCCGAGACGCGCCTGCCCACCGGCGAGGAACTGCGCGTGATGCGCGAGGTCCTGGACCCCAAGGGCCTGCGGGAACGCGAGGTGCCCCGGTGAGCGGGCGGCTCCTGGAGACCCCGCTCACCCGCCTGGTGGGCGTGCGGCACCCGGTCGTGCAGACCGGCATGGGCTGGGTGGCGGGCCCGCGCCTGGTGACGGCGGTGGCGAACGCGGGCGGCCTCGGGATCCTGGCGTCGGCGACGATGACGCTGGAGCAGCTCGCCGGGGCCGTACGGGAGGTGAAGGAGCGCACCGACGCTCCGTTCGGCGTCAACCTGCGCGCCGACGCCTCCGACGCGGGCGAGCGCATCGACCTGCTCATCAGGGAGCGGGTCAAGGTGGCCTCGTTCGCGCTGGCCCCCAAGCCCGACCTGATCGCCAAGCTCAAGGACGCGGGCGTGGTCGTGGTCCCCTCGGTCGGCGCGCGCCGCCACGCCGAGAAGGTCGCCGCGTGGGGCGCCGACGCGGTGCTGGTGCAGGGCGGCGAGGGCGGCGGCCACACCGGCGCGGTCGCCACCACGCTGCTGCTGCCCCAGGTCGTGGACGCGGTGGACATCCCCGTGATCGCCGCCGGCGGCTTCTTCGACGGCCGCGGCCTGGCCGCCGCCCTCGCCTACGGCGCGGCGGGCATGGCGATGGGCACCCGGTTCCTGCTGACCGCCGACTCGGCGGTGCCCGAGGAGGTCAAGCGGGTCTACCTCGGCACCGGGGAGACGGTGGTGACCCGCCAGGTGGACGGGATGCCGCACCGGGTGCTGCGCAGCGACCTGGTGGACGCGCTCGAACGCTCCGGCCGGGTGTCGGGCACGGTCCGGGCGCTGCGCAACGCCGCCGCGTTCAAGAAGATCTCCGGCATGTCCTGGCGCGCGATGCTCGCCGACGGCCGCGCGATGAAGCACGGCAAGGACCTGTCGTGGTCGCAGGTGCTGATGGCCGCCAACACCCCGATGCTGCTGAAGGCCGCCATGGTGGACGGCCGCCCCGACCTCGGGGTGATGGCCTCCGGGCAGGTCGTCGCGGTGCTGGACGACCTGCCGACCTGCGCCGAGCTGATCGAGGCGGTCGTGGCGCAGGCGGCCGAGCGGATCGCCGCCCAGCAGGGCTACCTGACGCGGACGGCGACGCCGGGCTAGGCGGGGCGCGGAAGCCGGGCGCGCCCGTGCGGCGCGCCCGGCCGACTGCCCGCTCCCGCGGGTTCGGGGATCTCGACGTCGGCGCCGCGCGGGACGTCCGCGCAGCCGGACCCGGCGGCCGTGATCGCCCGTATCAGTAGCGGTCGCCGGTGGGGGCGGGCAGGGCGTCGAGCTCGGCCAGGTCCGCCGCGGTGAGGTCCAGGTCCGCCGCGCCCGCGTTGTCGTGCAGGTAGCGGGACTTCTTGGTGCCGGGGATCGGGATGACGTGGTCGCCCTGGGCGAGCGTCCAGGCGATCGCGACCTGCGCGGGCGTCGCGCCGCGCCGCTCGGCGACGGCCTTGACGACGTCGACGATCCGCAGGTTGGCCTTCAGCGCCTCCTCCTGGAAGCGCGGGTTGTTCGCGCGGAAATCGCCCTCCTCCAGGCTGGCGCCGGTCACGGCGCCGGTGAGGAAGCCGCGGCCGAGCGGCGAGAACGGCACGAACGCCGCCCCGTTGTCGCGGCACCAGCCGACCACGTCGCCGACGCCGCCCGTCGCGGCGGCGGTGCTGTCGGAGCCGCCGCCCGCCTGCCCGCCGGGCGCGCCCATCGCGTCGCGCGTCCACAGCGACAGCTCCGACTGGATCGCGGCGACCGGGTGGACGCGGTGCGCCTCGGCGGCCTGCGCGACGGTGACCTCCGACAGGCCGAGGCGGCGGACCTTGCCCTCGGCGACCAGCTCGGCCATCGCGCCCCAGGAGTCGGTGAGCGGCACGTCCGGGTCGACGCGGTGCAGGTAGAACAGGTCGATGACGTCGGTGTCCAGGCGGCGCAGGCTCTCCTCGGCCGACCGCCGGACGTGCTCGGGCGAGCCGTCGCGGTGCATGGCGTGGGTGGCGGCGTCGTCGACGACCAGGCCGGTCTTGGTGGCGACGACCGCACGGTCGCGGTGCCCCTTCAGCGCGCGGCCGACGAGGGTCTCGTTGTGGCCGTCGCCGTACACCTGGGCGGTGTCCAGGAACGTCACGCCGAGGTCGAGGGCCTCGCGGATCAGCTCGACCGAGGCGTCATCGTCGCGCTCGGAGGCGCTGTAGGCCCAGCTCATGCCCATGCAGCCGAGGCCGACCGCGCCGACGGGGGTGCCGTGGAAGTCGCGAGTGCGCATGTTGTTTCCCTTCGGGTTCAGGCCGCGGCGGCGACGAGGCCGCCGTCGATGATCAGGTCCTGGGCGTTGACGTAGGAGGCGTCGCGGGAGGCGAGGAAGGCGACCGCGGCGGCCACCTCCTCGGGCCGGCCGAAGCGCCCGGCGGCGACCTGCGCGCGCAGCGCGGCCGCCTCCTCCTCCCCGAGCGCCGCCTCCGGGTACATGGGGGTGTCGATGTACCCGGGGCTGACGGAGTTGACGCGGATGCCGCGGTCCGCCAGGTCGGCGGCGAAGGTGCGGGCGAGGTTGTGCGCGGCGGCCTTGGTCGCCGAGTAGACCGAGGCGAGCGGCAGGCCGCGGTTGGTGGTCCAGGAGGCGTTGATGACGATCGCGCCGCCCTCGGGCATCAGCGGGACGGCCTTCTGGACGGTGAAGAACACGCCCTTGAGGTTGACGCCCACCGTGTGGTCGAAGTCGGCCTCGGTGATGTCGGCGGCGCGCTTGAACGCGCCGACGCCCGCGTTGGCGAACAGCACGTCGAGCCGCCCGTACCGGTCGCCGATCTCGGCCATGAGGGCGTCGAGGTCGGCCGGGCTCGCGGCGTCCCCCGCGACGGCCAGGACGCGGTCGCCCGCGTCCAGTTCCCCGGCCGCCCGCGCCAGGCGGTCGGCGTCGCGGCCGGTGATGACGGTGCGGGCGCCCTCGTCCAGCAGGCGGCGCGCGGTGGCCAGGCCCATCCCGCTGCTCCCGCCGGTCACCAGAGCGATCTTCCCGGCGAATCGGTCGTTGTCCATGCCCCCGATCCTGCCGAGGGCGCGGGCGGGCCGACAGTGCCGGTCGATCCTGGGTGTGGCACCACCACCCTGGCGGGCGGCGCTCAGCTCGCGCGGACGAGCCGGATCCGCGCCATGTGGCGCTCCAGTCGCTCCAGGGTGCCGGGCAGCGGGTTGTGCAGGACCAGGTCGTGGCCCGGCCGGTCGGGCAGCGGCAGCCGCGTCGCCTCGAAGACCAGGTCCCCCGTCTCGGGGTGGCGGATCGCCTTGCGGACCTGGCTCTCCCCGCCGACCTCGTGCCGGGCCCACAGCTCGGCGAACTCCGGGCTGGTGGCCAGCATGTCTCCGATCAGCCGGTCGAACTCCGGGTCGTCGGGGTAGCGTGCGGCGTCGGCGCGGAAGCGGCCGACCACACCGGGCGCGGCCGCCTGCCACTCGGCGTGCAGCGCCCGGTAGCGGACGTTGGTGAAGAAGCTGACCATGCAGTTGTGGTCGGTGTCGCCGTAGCCGAACACCTCGCGGGCGGCGTCGTTGATGGCGAGGAAGTTCCAGTACCGGTCGCGGACGTAGCCGGGCCGGGGCGACCAGGCGTCCAGCAGCCGCTGCAGCTCGGGCGTGACGGGCACGGCGGGGGCCACCTCGGCGATCGGCGGGTTCAGCCCGGCCAGCAGGTACAGGTGCTCGCGCTCGCGCCCGTCCAGCCGCAGCGCCCGGCTGATCGCGTCCAGCACGTCGCCGGAGACCTTGATGTCGCGCCCCTGCTCCAGCCAGGTGTACCAGGACACCCCGACCCCGGCCAGCACCGCGACCTCCTCGCGGCGCAGCCCCGGCGTGCGGCGGCGGCCCGCCTCGGGCATCCCGACGTCGGCGGGGGTGAGGCGGGCCCGGCGGGTGCGCAGGAAGTCGCGCAGCTCTTCGCGGCGACGGTCGGGGACGGAGGGGTTCGCGGCGGCCATGACGCCACGATATCGGGCGCTGCTTCCGGTTCAGGGCGCTCACTCGGCGAGCAGCCGCCGCCCGATGATCATCTTCTGGATGTCGGCGGTGCCCTCGCCGATCAGCAGCATCGGGGCCTCCCGGTACAGGCGCTCGATCTCGTACTCGGTGGAGTAGCCGTAGCCGCCGTGGATGCGGAAGGAGTCCTCCACGACCTCCTTGCAGTACTCGCTGGCCAGGTACTTGGCCATGCCCGCCTCCAGGTCGTTGCGCTCGCCGGAGTCCTTGCGGCGCGCGGCCATCACCATCATCTGGTGCGCGGCCTCGACCTTGGTCGCCATCTCCGC
Organism: Spirillospora sp. CA-253888; assembly: GCA_050936435.1. Lineage (GTDB taxonomy): Bacteria > Actinomycetota > Actinomycetes > Streptosporangiales > Streptosporangiaceae > Spirillospora. Next base: position 7,008,736 of record JBNJMT010000001.1, on the reverse strand, counting down.
CAGCCGGAACAGCACCGCCTGGTGCTCGGCGATGGGACGGCCGAAGGTCTCGCGCCGCCGGGCGTAGTCCAGGCCCAGCTCGTAGGCGCGGCGGGCGACGCCGCAGCCGCGCGCGGCGACGTTGACGCGGCCGACCTCCACGCCGTCCATCATCTGGTAGAAGCCGCGCCCCTCGGCGCCCCCGAGGACCTGCGCGGCGGGCACGCGGTGCCCGGCGAACACCAGCTCGGTGGTGTCCACGCCCTTGTAGCCCATCTTGGAGATCTTCCCCGGGACCGTCAGGCCGGGCGCGACCTCGCCGAAGCCCGGCTCCTTGTCCACCAGCAGCGTCGTCATGCCCTTGTGCCCGGCGCCGGGGTCGGTCCTGACGAGGGTGGCGACCAGGTTCGCCGACGCGCCGTTGGTCAGCCACATCTTCTGGCCGTCGACCACGTAGTGGTCGCCGTCGCGGACCGCGCGGGTGCGGATCGCCGACACGTCCGAGCCGCAGCCCGGCTCCGACATCGAGAACGCGCCGCGGACCTCGCCGGTCGCCATCCGCGGCAGGTAGCGCTCGCGCTGCTCGGCGGTGCCGTGGTGGGTGATCATCCAGGCGACGATGAAGTGCGTGTTGACGATGCCCGACACGCTCATCCAGCCGCGCGACAGCTCCTCCACCACCAGCGCGTAGGTGAGCAGCGACTCCCCCAGCCCGCCGTGCTCGGCGCCGATCGTCAGCCCGAACAGGCCGAGCTCGCGCATGCGGTCCACGATCGCCTGCGGATACCGGTCGGCGCGCTCCAGCTCGGCGGCGGCCGGCAGGACCTCCCGGTCCACGAACGCCCGCACCGTCGCGACGATCTCACGCTGCTCGTCGCTCAGCCCGTGGGTCTGCTGGAGTCTGCTCACCGGTGCTCTCCTTGGGGGCCGGGGCCGCGGGGCACTGCTCAGCGGCCCTCGAATCGGGGCGGGCGGCGCTCGGCGAACGCGGCGCGGCCCTCGGCGAAGTCGGCGCTGGCGTAGATCGCGGTCTGCTCTTCGAGCTCGGCCGCCAGCAGCCGGTCGAGGTCGGGCTCGGCGCGGGCCAGCGTCCGCTTGGTCGCGGCGACCGACAGCGGGGCCAGGGCGGCGGCCCCGGCCGCCAGCTCCAGCGCGGCCTCCAGCGCGCCGCCGGGCGGGGCGAGGCCGTCGGCCAGGCCGATCTCGTGGGCGCGGTGCGCGGACACGGTGCGGCCGAACACCAGCAGGTCCTTGGCGCGGCCGATCCCGACGCGCTGCGGCAACGTCCACAGCAGGCCGCCGTCGGGGACCAGGCCGACCCGGCCGAACGCCGCGACGAAGCGGGCGTCCTCGGCCGCCACCACGTGGTCGCAGGCCGCCGCGAACGACACCCCCAGCCCGGCGGCCACGCCCTCGACCGCCGCCACGACCGGCTTGGCGCAACCGGTCATGAGCCGCACCGCCGCGTGCAGCGGCTCCAGCCGGGCCGCCACCGCCTCGGGGCCCACGCCCCGCATCTCGCGCACGTCGCCGCCCGCGCAGAAGGTGCCGCCGTTGCCGGTCAGCACGATCGCCCGCACGTCCGGCGCGGCCACGGCGGCGCGCAGCTCGTCCAGCAGCCGCTCGCGCGTGGGGACGTCGACGGCGTTGCGGGCCTCGGGCCGGTCGAAGGCCAGCACCCGGGTCGTGCCGTGGTCGGTCACCGCTATCACTGGGGCCCCTTCCGGATTTTTTATACGATATGGCGGGCCGGGGCGGAGCGGAAGGGGCCGCCGCCGGTCAGTCGGGCGCCCCGCCGTCCGGCGCCTCGTCCCAGAAGCCCCGCGCCTCCAGGTGCACCACCAGCAGCGTCCCGGCGTGCCGGATGTGGTTGCGCATCGCCTGCCGCGCCCCGTCGGCGTCGCCGGTGCGCAGCGCCGCCAGCACCAGGTGGTGGTCGGCCACCGACGCCTCGGGCCAGCCGTGGACGGCCGAGTAGAAGCGGCGGGGCGCGTACCGCGCGACCAGCCGCAGCAGCCAGGCGGTCTTGGGCGAGGCGGCGGCGAGGTTCACCACGCGGTGGAAGTGGTGGTTGGCCTCCTCGATGGCGTCGGCGTCGCGGGCCCTCGCGGCCGCCTCCAGCCGGGCCTGCGTGCGCTCCAGCTCGGCGATCTCGGCCCCGGTGATCCGCGCGGCGGCGCGGGCGGCCAGCTCGCCGGCGAAGTGGGCCTGGGCGTCGAACAGGTCGCGCACGTCCTGCCGGGAGAGCGGCGCGGGCATGAACCCCCGGCGCGGCTCCAGCACGACGAACCCCTCGCCGCGCAGCGACAGCAGCGCCTCGCGCACCGGTGTCACGCTGACCCCGAGGTCCTCGGCGACGCGCTCCAGGCGCAGGAATTCCCCGTGCCTGACCTGCCCGGACATGATGAGGTCGCGGACGTAGGCGGCCACCTCGTCGCTGAGCTGGCGGCGGCGCCCGAGGGCCCCCGCGTCACCGGTACGGGCCACTGTGCCGCCTCCCTCCGCGGCCGGCGTCGCGCGGCCGGCCGGTCGCCACCAGTATGGACGACCGATCTGATCAGATATATGAAACACTCGCGCCGATCGTCCGCCGGGAGGGGAGACGCCCGTGTTCGCACTGAACGACGAGGAACGCGCCATCGTCGAGGTCGTCGCCGAGTTCGTGGACCGCGAGGTCCGCCCGGCGGCCCGCGAGCTGGAGCACGCCGGGACCTACCCCGAGCACCTGATCGAGCGGATGAAGCGGCTCGGGGTGTACGGGCTGGCGGTGCCCGCGCCCTACGGGGAGTCGGCGGTGTCCAAGCGCTGCTACGCGCTGGTGACCGAGGAGCTGGCGCGCGGCTGGATGACGCTGGCGGGCGCGTTCGGCGGGCACACCGTGGTGTCGCACCTGATCGCGGTGTTCGGCACCGAGGAGCAGCGGCGCCGCTACCTGCCCCGGATGGCGACCGGCGAGCTGCGCGCGACGATGGCGCTGACCGAGCCGTCGGGCGGGTCGGACTTGCAGGCGATGAGCACGGTGGCGCGCCGGTCCGGCGACCGGTACGTGGTGGACGGCGCCAAGATGTGGATCACCAACGCGCGCCGGTCCGGGCTGATCGCGCTGATGTGCAAGACCGACCCGGACGCCGAGCCCCGGCACCGCGGCATCAGCATCCTGCTGGTGGAGAAGGGGCCGGGCCTCACGGTCTCGCGCGACCTGCCCAAGCTCGGCTACAGGGGCGTGGAGAGCTGCGAGCTGGCGTTCGAGGGGTTCGAGGCGCCGCTGGAGGCCGTGTTGGGCGGCGAGGAGGGCCGCGGCTTCGCGCAGATGATGCGCGGGTTGGAGGTCGGCCGCATCCAGGTCGCCGCCCGCGCCCTCGGCGTCGGCCGGGCCGCGCTGGAGGACTCGCTGCGCTACGCCCAGCAGCGCGAGGCGTTCGGCAAGCCGATCTGGCGGCACCAGTCGGTCGGCAACTACCTGGCCGACATGGCGACGAAACTGCGCGCGGCGCGGCTGCTCACCCTGGACGCCGCCGAGCGGCTGGACGCCGGGGAGCGCTGCGACATGGAGGCGGGCATGGCCAAGCTGTACGCCTCGGAGGCCGCCATGGAGATCGCGCTGAACGCGGTGCGCATCCACGGCGCGGCGGGCTACTCCACCGAGTTCGACGTGGAGCGCTACTTCCGCGACGCGCCCCTGATGATCGTCGGTGAGGGCACCAACGAGATCCAGCGCAACGTGATCGTCAAGCAGCTGATCGACCGGAACCGGATCTAGGGGTGCCGGAGCGGGGCGGCGGCCACTACGCTGCGGCGCCATGACCCTGCGGATCGCGGGCCGCCCACCGGCGCTGGCGGCGAGCATCGTCCTGTTCGGCGCGGTGTGGGTGGGCACCTCGTCGCTCGCGATCGCCTCCGGCGGCTACGGACCGGGCGCGCTGGCCGGCATGGCGTTCTGGTTCGCGGTCCTGGCGCTGGTGCTCTACCGGGCCTGGGTCGGCGGCCCCTTCGCCGCCATGGTGATCCAGCGGATCGGCGTCGGCTTCGGCGTCCTGCTCCTGATCGCGGTGGTGGGCGTGCACTTCCTCTACCCCGACGAGATCGGCGAGACGCTGCGGACCGGGACACCGGCCCTCATCGCGGCGGCCGTCCTCATCACGTCGGGGCTCCTGGTGAACCGCAAGGACGTCATCGAGTGGCGGGCGGGCCTGTCCAGGTCGCGGTCATCGCGGTGACGCCGCCCGGCGCGCGGATCGCCAGCTCGCCGTCCTCCGAGCCCACCGCGGCGAACGGCTGGCCCGCGTAGACCGGTCGGCGCGCGCGGAACGCCAGCTCGGTCACCGCGTGCCCGGCGCGGCGCGGCAGCTCCAGGCAGAGCAGGGCCAGCAGCGGCCCGTGGACGACCAGGCCGGGATGCCCCTCGACGCGGGTCGCGTACGCCTCGTCGTAGTGGATGCGGTGGGCGTTGTAGGTGAGCGCGCTGAACCGGAACAGCAGCACCGGGTCGGCGGTCATCGGCAGCGTCCACGGCTCGTCGGCCCGCGGCGGCTCGAACGACGGCGGCTCGGGGCGGGCCGCCTGGTCGCCGCTGCGGTAGACGAGGTCCTGCTCCTCGACCGCGATCGGAGCGCCGCCGCGCAGGAAGGTGTGGCGGACGGTCACGAACGCCAGCTCGCCGCTGCGGCCCTCCTTCACCGCGGTGGAGGCCAGCTCGGAGCGGCGCGTGACCTCGTCGCCGACGCGCAGCGGTTCGCGCACCAGGTAGCGGCCGCCCGCGAACATGCGGCGGCGCTCGGGGATCGGCGGCAGGAAGTGCCCGGCGAGCGGGTGCCCGTCGGGGCCGAGCTCGTCCTGCGCGGGCCGGTCCAGGAAGTGCAGCCAGTGCCACAGCGGCGGCAGCTCCTTCTCCGGCGGCGCGACGCCGAGCAGCCCGGCGAGCGCAGCCGAGGGGGCGGCGTCGAGGCGTTCGGCGGTCTCCAGCGGCCCGGGGGCCCAGCCGTCCAGGCCGATCACGCGACCGCCCCCTGGGCGCGCAGGGCGGCGGTGTCGAGGCCGAGCGCGGACAGCACCTCTTCGGTGTGCTCGCCGAGGCGGGGCGCCGGGACGGGCGCGCGCTCGCCGGTGTCCAGCGGGGACGCCGGGGCCTTGATCCGGCCGACCCCGGGTTGGTCGATCTCGCCCATCATCGGGTTCCCGTCCAGGTCGATCTCGGAGAAGCGCCGGTAGGGGGCCCACAGCACCGACGATTCCGCCAGCGCGTCGCCCACCTCGGCGAGCGTGCGGGCCGCGAACCAGGGGGCGACCAGCGCGGCCAGGGCCTCGCGGTGGCGGTAGCGGTCGCCGTCCACGGTGAAGTCGGCGTTCAGCAGCCGCGCCAGCTCGGCGACGGTGCCGTCCAGTCCGGTCACCGCGCACAGGTCGGTGAAGTGGCGCGCGGTGAGGGCGACGACCATGACGCGGCCGCCGTCGGCGAGCGCGAAGTCGCGGCCGAAGCCGCCGAACAGGTGGTTGCCGATGCGGGGGCGCTCCGCGCCGAGCTGCGCCTCGGCGAGCAGGCCGAGGTTGCCCGCGGTGGCCAGCGCCACGTCGTACAGCGGCAGCCTGATGCGCGCGCCCTCGCCGGTGCGGGAGCGGCGGCGCTCGGCGGCCAGCAGGCCGACCGCCGCGTACAGGCCGCACGCCACGTCCCAGGCCGGCAGCACGTGGCTGACGGGCGCGGCGTGGTCGGCGGGGCCGGTGACCATCGGGAACCCGATCTCGGCGTTGACGGTGTAGTCCACCGCGGCGCCGCCGTCGTGGCGCCCCTCGATCTGGAGGTGGATCAGGTCGCGGCGGACCCGCGACAGCGCCTCGTGGGACAGCCAGCTGCGGCCGACCGCGTTGGTGAGCACGATCCCGGCGTCGGCGACCAGGCTGGTCACCACCTCGCGGCCCGCCGGGGAGCGCAGGTCCACGGTGACCGAGCGCTTGCCCTTGTTCATCCCGGTCCACAGCAGGCTGGTGCCGGACGGGGCCAGCGGCCAGCGCCCGGCGTCGGCCGCGCCGCCGATCGGGTCGACCCGCACCACCTCGGCGCCGAGCTGGGCCAGCGTCATGCCGCCGAGCGGGGCGGCCACGAAACTGGAGACCTCCACGATCCGCAAGCCGTCGAGCAGGCCCGCCATGCGACCACTCCCGTCATTCGTTCCGCCTTGTACGTCCCTTATGACCATGGGCATGATCGCAGGGGCCGCGGACGGCGCGTCCACGGCCCCCGGCGTTCGGGCTCAGAGGCGTTCGATGACGGTGACGTTCGCCTGGCCGCCGCCCTCGCACATCGTCTGCAGGCCGTAGCGGCCGCCGGTGCGCTCCAGCTCGTGCAGCAGCGTGGTCATCAGCCGCGCGCCGGTCGCGCCGAGCGGGTGGCCGAGCGCGATCGCGCCGCCGTTGGGGTTGACGATCGCCGGGTCGGCGCCGGTCTCCTTCAGCCAGGCCAGCACCACCGGCGCGAACGCCTCGTTGATCTCGACGGCGTCGATGTCGCCGATCGTCATCCCGGCCTTCTTCAGCGCGTACGCGGTGGCGGGGATCGGCGCCGAGAGCATCCGGATCGGGTCCTCGCCGCGCGCCGACAGGTGGTGCACGCGGGCGCGCGGGGTGAGGCCGTGCTCGCGGACGGCGCGCTCGGAGGCGATCAGCAGCGCGGCCGCGCCGTCGGAGATCTGCGAGGACACCGCCGCGGTGAGGCGGCCGCCCTCGACCAGGGTCTTCAAGCCCGCCATCTTCTCCGGGCTGGTGTCGCGGCGTGGGCCCTCGTCGGTGGTGAGGCCCTCGTAGGGGGCGATCTCCCGTTCGAAGCGGCCCTCGTCGATGGCGCGGATCGCCCGCTGGTGCGACTGGTAGGCGAACGCCTCCATCTCCTCGCGGGACAGGTCCCAGTCGCGGGCGATCATCTCGGCGCCGGCGAACTGCGACACCTCGGCGTCGCCGTAGCGCGCCGTCCAGCCCTTGGACCCGGCGAACGGGCCCTTGTCGAAGCCGAGCGGCACCGCGGCCGTCATCGCCGAGGCGATGGGGATCTGCGACATGTTCTGCACGCCGCCCGCCACCACCAGGTCGCTGGTGCCCGACAGCACCGCCTGCGCGGCGAAGTGCACCGCCTGCTGGGAGGAGCCGCACTGGCGGTCCACGGTGACGCCGGGCACCTCCTCGGGCAGCCCGGCGGCCAGCCAGCAGGTGCGGGCGATGTCGCCGGCCTGCGGGCCGATCGTGTCCACGCAGCCGAAGACCACGTCCTCGACCGCGGCGGGGTCGACGCCCGAGCGGTCCATCAGCGCCGTCAACACGTGCGCGCCCATGTCGGCGGGGTGCACGGCGGCGAAACCGCCGTTGCGCCGCCCGACCGGCGCGCGGACCGCCTCGACGATGTAGGCCTCGGCCATGGGGGGTCTCCTTCTCGCGGGGGTCAGCTCGCCTGGATCCCCTCCAGGACCATGGCGAGGTACTGCTTGGCGATGTCGTCGGCGGACAGGCGCCCGCCGCGCTGGTACCAGTTGGCCGCGACCCAGACGGTGTCGCGGATGAACCGGTAGACCAGGGTCGTGTCGAGGTCGGCGCGGAAGGCGCCCTCGGCCACGCCCCGGGCCAGCAGCGAGGTCCACATCTCCTCGAACCGGCGGTGCGAGTCGAGCAGGTAGTGGAAGCGCTCGCTGGTGGCCAGGTGCTTGGACTCGTTCTGGTAGATCACGACGGCGGGGCGGTGCCGGTCGATGGAGCGGAACGACTCCACGACCAGCGCCTCCAGGGTCTCGCGGGCGCCCGTCCCGGCGGCGAGGACCCGGTCGTAGGCGCTCCACATGTCGTGCAGGAACGTCGACAGGATCTCGTCGGCCATCGACTCCTTGGAGTCGAAGTGGTAGTACAGGCTGCCGCCGAGCAGGCCGGCGGCGTCGGCCACCTTGCGGATCGTGGTGGCCGAGTACCCCTGGGAGGCGAACACCTCGGCGGCGGTGGCGAGCAGTTCGGCCCGCCGTTCCGCGCGGGCGGCCGCGGTGCCCTCGGCATCGCGCCGTCGTGGACTCATGTTCAGGCTTTCTGGCTGGAGACGGAGACGACCTCGCCCGTCATGTAGGACGAGTAGTCGCTGGCCAGGAAGACGATAACGTTGGCCACCTCCCACGGCTCGGCGTAGCGGCCGAACGCCTCCCGGCGCGTCAGCTCCTCCAGCAGCTCGGCCGAGGTGACCTTCACCAGGTGCGGGTGCATGGCCAGCGACGGCGACACCGCGTTGATCCGCACGCCGAACTCGGCGGCCTCCAGCGCGGCGCAGCGGGTGAGCGCCATGACCCCGGCCTTGGCGGCGGCGTAGTGCGACTGGCCCTTCTGCGCCCGCCAGCCGATCACCGAGGCGTTGTTGACGATGACGCCCGCGCCCTGGTCGCGCATGAGGCGCAGGGCGGCGCGGGTGCAGCGCATGGTGCCGTTGAGGGTGATGTCCAGGACGCGGTCCCACTGCTCGTCGGGCATGTCGACCAGGTCGGCGGTGCCACCGAGCCCGGCGTTGTTGACCGCGACGTCGACGCGGCCGAAGCGCTCCGCGCCCAGCGCGTACAGGGCCCGCACCTGCTCCTCGTCGGTGACGTCGCAGGGCAGCGCGGCGACGCGGTCGGCGCCGAACTCCTTCTCCAGCTCGGCGGCCGAGGCCGCCAGGCGGCGCTCGTGCGCGTCGGAGATCAGGACGCGGGCGCCCTCCTCCAGGCAGCGGCGCGCGGTGGCGCCGCCGATGCCCGCGCCGGCGGCGGCGGTGACGACGACGGCGCGGTCCTTGAGCAGGCCGTGGCCGGGGACGTAGGTCGGCGTCATCCTCGCGCCTCTGTGTTCATGGTCGCGCTCTCTCCCTCGCTCGTTCCTCACTCGGTCCCTCGCCGCTCGCGTGGAAGTCCGAGCACGCGCTCGGCGATGATGTTGCGCTGGATCTCGTTCGACCCGGCGTAGATGGTGTCGGAGCGGGAGAACAGGAACAGCCGCTGCCAGTCGTTCAGGTCGTAGGGCTCGCCGTCGGCGACCAGCCCGGCGGCGCCGAGCACGTCCATGGCCAGCTCCCCCAGCTCGCGGTGCCAGGTGCCCCACACCAGTTTGGAGATCGAGGACTCGGGGCCGGGCGCGCCGGAGGCCACGCCCGCCATGGTGCGCAGCGCGTTCAGCCGCATGACCTCCAGGCCGGTCCAGGAGCGGGTGAGCCGGTCGCGCAGCAGCGGGTCGTCGATCGCGCCGGTGCGGCGGGCCAGCTCGATGACGCCGTGCAGCTCGCGGCGGAAGCCGACCTGCTGGCCGAGGGTGGCGACGCCGCGCTCGAAGCCCAGCGTGGCCATCGCGATCTTCCAGCCCTCGCCGGGCGCGCCGACGATGTGGCCGGCCTCGGCGCGGGCGCCGTCGAAGAACACCTCGTTGAACTCCGAGGTGCCGGTCAGCTGCACGATCGGCCGGATCTCCACACCGTCCTGGCGCATCGGCACCAGCAGGTAGGACAGGCCGTGGTGGCGGGCCGAACCGGGCTCGGTGCGGCAGACGACGAAGCACCAGTCGGCCTCCATCGCCAGCGAGGTCCACACCTTCTGGCCGGTGACGCGCCAGCCGTCGTCGCCGAGCACGGCGCGGGTCTGCACGTTGGCGAGGTCGGAGCCGGCGTCGGGCTCGGAGTAGCCCTGGCACCACAGCTCCTCCACCGCCACGATCGGCGGCAGGAAGCGGGCGCGCTGCTCGGGCGTGCCGAACGCGATGATCGTGGGGCCGAGGAGGTTCTCGCCGATGTGGCCGACCCGCGCGGGGGCGTCGGCCAGCGCGTACTCCTCGTGGAAGATGACCTGCTGCTCGACGCTCGCGCCGCGGCCGCCGAACTCCTCCGGCCAGCCCACGCACGTCCACCCGGCGGCGGCCAGATGCCGCTCCCAGGCGAGCCGCTCCTCGAACGCCTCGTGCTCGCGGCCCGGCCCGCCCAGGCCGCGCGCGTGCGCGAAATCACCCGACAGGTTGTCCTCCAGCCAGGCGCGGACCTCGGCCCGGAACGCCCGGTCGGCGGGGCTCTCGTTCTGGTTCACGAGCGCACTCTACCAAACGATTGTTAGAAAGAATGCGCGCGGCGGCCCCCGAAGGGGCCGGGCGGGCGTGTCAGCTCACTCGACGCGCAGCGCGAACAGCGTGGTGTCGTCGGACTCGCCGTCGTGCTCCATGCGCTCCAGCACACTGGCCAGCATCGACTCGGGCTCGTCGGCGGCGTCGGCCAGGATGCCCGCCAGCCGCTCGATCTGGGTGTCCAGCCCGGCGTCGCGGCGCTCGATCAGCCCGTCGGTGTAGAGGAACAGCAGGTCGCCGGGGAGCAGCTCGCGGGTGTGGGTGGCGTACTCGATGACCGGGAGCGCGCCCAGCATGGTGTCGGGCGGGGTCTCCAGCACGAGCGCGGCGCCGTCGCGGACCAGGATCGGCGGCGGGTGCCCGGCGCTGGTCCACTCCAGCAGCCGGGTCGCGGGGTCGAAACGCGCGACCACGGCGGTGCCGGTGGCGGCGTGGTCGAGGTCGCCGACCAGCTCGTTCAGCCACGCCATCAGGCGGCCCGGCGGCCGCCCGGTGTAGGCGAGGCCGAGCAGCCCGCCGCGGGTGCGGGCCATCGCGGCGGCGGCGGTCAGGCCGTGCCCGGCCGCGTCGCCGATCGCGAACAGCGCCCGGCCGTCGGGCAGGGCGCGGGTCGCGAACCAGTCGCCGCCGATGCGGTCGGCGCTCCCGGCGGCCAGGCTGCGCACCGCGACGTCCAGGCCCGGCAGCGGCTCGATCTCGCCGGAGTCGGGCAGCACCGCGCGGCGCAGGGTGACCGCGACGCGGTGCTCCTGGGCGGCGCGGATCTGCTGGCGCAGCATGGCGCGGCGGGTGTCGGCGAGCGCCTGCTCGATGCCGCGGCGGCGGGAGATGTCCTGGGAGACGATGTGCACCGCGACCGGCCGCCCGTTGGCGTCCAGCACGGGCTCGGCGACCAGCCACAGGTGCCGGTGCCGCCCGTCGGGCGTGGCGACCCGGTGCTCGATCTCGACCGGCTCCAGGCGCGACATCAGCGTCTGCACGGCCTCCTCGACCACCGCGACGTCGTCCTCGGCCACGACTTTCGCCAGGTCGTGCGGGGTGGCGGGCACGGTGTCGGGGCTCAGCCCGTAGTTGGCCATCAGCTCGGCCGACCAGGCGACCTCGCCGCTGACCAGGTCCCACTCGCCGAACGCGATCTTGGCCAGCCGCTCGACCCGCTCCAGCCGCCGCTGGACCCGGTCCTCCTCGCGGTGGAAGTGCCAGGTCACCACGATGCCGGTGGGGACGGGCACGCAGCGCAGGCTCATGCGGGACGAGCGCGTGAGCCCGTCCTGGGCGGTGGAGTGCTCGAAGGGGCCGCGCGTGAAGGGGGTCCCGGTCTCCAGGACCCCCACGTAGGCGTCGAACAGCCCGCTCAGCGCCGAGCCGGGGTCGGTGCGCAGCAGGCGGGCGCCCGTCAGCTCGGCGGGGCCGCGGTCGAACAGGTCGCGGGCGCGCTCGTTCAGCGCGGCGTACAGGAAGTCCACCACGCGGCCCTCGGGGCCGCGGACGGGGATCAGGTGGGCGGCCGACTCCAGCGAGGCGCCGAGCGCGGCGCGGGCCTCGGGGTCGTCGGGCAGCGCGATCAGCCGCGCCTCGTCGTCCAGGGAGTCCGCGGCGGCGACGCGCCGCAGGACCTCCTCGTGCTCGGACGGGCGCGGCGCCAGCGCGGGCGCGGCGGGCACGGCCTTCAGCGCCCGGGCGGCGGGCACCGCCGGGGCGTCGACGCCGTCGCCCCGAGCGACCAGGGCGGCGGCCTCGGGCAGCTCCACGTCGAGGTCGCGGGCGAGCCAGATGAGGTGCTGCAGCGCCTCCCCCGACGGGCAGCCGAGCCGGCCGGCGAGGACGGCGCGCGCCTCGGCCAGCAGCGCCCGCTCGCGCGCGGCGTCGCGCAGTTCGGTCAGCTCCGCAGGCGGACCGTGGACCTCCGTCACCCGTGATCCCCCGTTCGGTGTGCTACGCCCTCACCCACGAAAAGGTACATACGCTCACGAACACCGATGGCTCGGCATTTCTTTCCCAGTCCACATCTTTGCCGTGACTTTCCCTTTCCGCCCGTCGCCACCGACGGCCCCGGTACCCCTACCCACCAGGACGGGTCGTTGACACCGCCCGGCCCTATCCGGCCCGATGGACCTGCCTGGTCAGGGCGGTGATCCGCGCCGCCGCCGCCCGGAAGGAGGAGCCCGCCGGCTGGAGCGTCAGCACGGCGACGATCTTCCGCTCCCCGTCCACGAGCCCGGTCGTGTGCAGGACGGGCCGTCCGAGCCCCAGATCGACGGGCCGCACGGAGAGCGCCTGGGCCGTGGCCCCGCAGGGGTCCGCGGGCGTCACCCCGAACCCGGACCACCCCTGCTTGACGGCCCAGGGCCGGGGAACGGCACGGGGAATGCCGAAGTACTGGTCGAAGCCGTCGGCGCCGCAACGGGTGGCCCGGCGGAGTTGCGCGAGCACGAACTCCCGGTGCGCCTTGGGCGCCTTCTCCAGGAGGTAGCGGTAGGTACGGACGACATCGGCCGCGCTCAAGGCCGTAAATCCCCAGAACCCGGGCTTGTCCGCAGGCGGCCCCTGGGTGTCGGTCAGCCCGGCCAGCGGCGCCATCCGCCGGATGATCGCCGCCTGCCCGCCCCGCTTCCAGAAGGCCGTGGCGGCCTTGTCGTCACTGGACCGGAGCATCCGCTGCAACAACAGCCGGTCCCCCGCCGCCCCGCGCCGCCCCCGCAGATGGTCCAGGGCGATGAGGATCTTCACCACCGAGGCGGACCGGAACGTCTGGTGGGGCCGATGTTCCAGCACGACGCGCCCCGCGTCCCGATCGAACACGACATAGGAGGCCCGCACCCCCGCGGGCACCTTGACCTTCACCGGGGCCCGCGACACCGGAGCGCGGCTCTCCGCCGGCGAGGACACGGCCCCCCGCGTACCGGAGGGCGAAGGCCCACCACCCGAACCGCACCCACAGGCGACCCCCAGCGGAGCCCCTCCGACCATGAGGGCGAGCCCCGCCCGAAGCACCGAAGACAACACCTGGAATGCCTACCAGATCGCAGCCCGCCGGACCCGGTGACCAGGGCGGGATCAACCGAGTACGCATGAGCCCGAAGTCTGCGCTACAGTAATCACGCCTGCTGACGCGGGCACCGGGACGTAGCGCAGTTTGGCAGCGCACTTGACTGGGGGTCAAGGGGTCGTGGGTTCAAATCCCGCCGTCCCGACCGGTGGTCAAAGGCCACTTCCGATCATTCGGAAGTGGCCTTTTTCCGTTCCTGGGTGACGATGCCTCCTGATCAGCTTCCGGGGATCTTCAGGAATTGGATCTCTCTGCCCACCCCTACCGCCACCGTCTTTCCGTCCGGTGCCAGCGCTATCGCCTTCACCGGGCCGCGCGCGCTGACGGAGCCCTTGCTCGCTCCGGTGGAGGCGTTCCAGAACTGGATCTTCTTTCCGTTCTCGCTGCTCCCCGCCAGGAGTTTGCCGTCCGGGGTGAACGCCACCTGGAAGATCGGCAGTTCGGCGGTGAGGGTCGCGACGCGGCGAGGTGTCTTGCTCTGGACGTTCCATAGGCGCACCTCCTTCTGGCGGGCGCAGCTCGCCAGTCTCTTTCCGTCGGGGCTGAACGCCAGGGAGTAGGCCTGGTAGGGATGGCTGCCGCGGATCCTGCGGGCCAGGTGCAGGCGGCCCTTGGCGGAGACGTCCCACAAGCTGATCGTCGTGTCGTATCCGCTGCTGGCCAGCGTCTTTCCGTCGGGGCTGAACGCCAGTGAGCGGACGCCCAAGACTCGGGGCAGGGCCGAGCCGGGCTCAGCGCCGTCGTCGGACCGTGCGGTTGCGTCGGCGGTGGCCCGTTTCGATGTCACGTCCCACAGCTGGATGTGCTCGTTCAAGCTGCCCGCGGCGACGGTCTTGCCGTCGGGGCTGAGCGCGACCGAGTACCAGTCGTCACCGTTTCCCTGGAGGGTGGCGAACTCCTTCCGCGACGCCATGTCGAACAGCCGGACGAAGCCGTCGTCGCCGCCGCTCGCCAGCGTCCTGCCGTCGGCGCTGAACGCCACCGACCGCACCTGGTCGGTGTGAAATCCGTAGAAGGGCAGGGAGATTCTGAGTTTCGCGTCCCATAGTCGGGCGACCCCCTTGTTCAACCTGCCTTCGCCGCTTGCGAGGTTGCTGCCGTCCGAGCTGAACGCCAGCGAGGTGATCGTTCCGTCGAAGGCGGCCATACTGGAGGGCTGTCGAGGGGGCGGGACGCTGATCTTCTCCAGCAGCCCCCACGCTCCCAGCAGGGCGACCACGACGGCGGTGACCTTCGCCGGGCGGCTGAAGGACCTGCGCTGCGGCGGTGGGGCCGGCACGTTCCGCGCGGGAGGCGGCACAGTGGTTCGGCGAGGTTCCGGTACGGTCTCGGCGGGTCTGCTCTCTTGCGCCGGGGGCGTCGGCGGAGGCTTTCCGGTGGTGCTGAGCCACTTGAGGACGGTGGCGACCGTGGGGCGGTCGGAAGGGTCCACCGACAGGCAGGCGGCGATGGCGGCGCGCAGTCCGTGGGTGCCGGGCACCCCGTCCAGGTCGGCCTCGCCGGTGGTGATGCGGTACAGGACGGTGGCCGCGGGTCCGGTCCCGAAGGGGCTCTGGCCCGTCGCGGCGAAGGCCAGCACCGAGCCGAGCGAGAACACGTCGCCCGCCGGGTCCGCCGGCAGTCCCCGAATCTGCTCCGGTGACATGTAGGCGACGGTGCCGACCACCGAGCCGGACGCGGTCAGCGCGCTGGCGGCCAGGTCCCGGACGATCCCGAAGTCGATGATGCGGGGCCCGTCGGCGGCGAGGATCACGTTGGCGGGTTTGAGGTCGCGGTGCACTAGGCCGCTCGCGTGGATGGCGGCCAGCCCCTCGGCGAGCGCGGAGCCCAGGGCGCGCACCTCTTCGGCGGGCATGGGGCCGTGCCGGGCCACCGCCTCGTTCAGGGACGGTCCCTGGATATAGGCGGTGACCATCCACGGCGGATCGGCCTTCGCGTCCGCGTCCACGACGGGGGCGGTGTGGAAACCGCCGACCCGGCGCGCGGCCTCGACCTCCCGCGCGAACCTGTCGCGGAACTGCCGGTCGCCCGCGTACTCGGAGCGGACCAGCTTCACCGCCACGGGCCTGCCCCCTGGGGAGCGGCCGAGGAACACCTGCCCCATGCCGCCCTGCCCCAGCCGTCCTTCCAGCCGGTAGCCGCCGACCTGCTCCGGATCGTCCGGGTGGAGAGGTTCCATCGACGCCCCCGCTGTCAGCCCCCCTGTCCGGATAATCCCATAAACGGCCCCTGTCGGCCTGGCCTGGAACGGCCTGCGGGGCGCGTTTCAACGGTCAGAGGAAGGCTCCGGCCGTGGTGATGGGGGCCAGGACCAGGACCGTCCAGGCGAAGCCTCTGCGCACCCGGTCGGGTGAGAGGGTGCCCGCGAAGCGGCCTGCGGCCACGGCGGTGATCGTCGCCGCCATGGTGAAGGCGAGCACGATGGACCAGTCCAGGTCCGCGGTGGCGTGCCCGGCGAAGCCGGCGAGCGAGTTGATGACGATGACGACCAGGGACGTGGCGACCGCCTCGGTCGCGGGCAGGCCGAGCAGCAGCGTCAGGGCGGGGACCACGGCGAAGCCGCCGCCGACGCCCAGCACGCCCGTCAGCAGGCCGATGCCCGCCCCGGCGATCAGGGCGCGGGGCAGGCAGCGGCGGCGGTCGACGCGGCCGCCGGTCGTCCTGCACGCGCCGCCGGTGTTCTCCGCGCCGCGCAGCATCCGCACGGCCACGGCGGTCATGACGACTCCGAAGGCCGGCATCAGCAGCCGTTCGGGCAGGTCCCGGCCCAGGAGCGCGCCGAGCAGCGCCGCGGGCACTCCGCCTGCGGCGAAAACGGCGGCGACCGGCCAGCGCACCCGGCCGCGGCGCGGGACCAGCGCTCCGAGGCTGGAGACCGTCACCACCAGGAGAGAGGTGGGGACGGCCACCGCCATCGACTGCCCCGCGCCGTAGACCAGCAGGGGGACGGCCAGGACGGATCCGCCGGCGCCCAGCAGGCCCAGCACGACTCCGACGACCGCCGCGCCCAGCAGGACCGCCGCCAGGCTCATCGCGGACACGCCTTGCCGGAGCCCCGGTTGTAGGGCAGCCGGGTCAGCAGGATCCCCATCAGGCAGTTGTCGCTGGCGCCCGCGTAGGTGAGCCCCGCGCCGACGAACGCGGTGATCAGCAGCGTCCAGGGCAGCCACAGGCTCGCCATGACGGAGGTCAGCACGAGCAGGCCGGCCACCAGGCGGACCTGTCGTTCGAGGCTCCAACGTTGCTCGCCGCGTTCCACCGGTGCGCCCGCTGAGAGCCAGGCGTTCATGCCGCCTTCCAGCACTGTCGCGGTCAGTCCGGCGGCGGCCAGCCTGGATTGGGCGGTGCGGGCCCGTCCGCCGGACTGGCAGATCAGCACGATCCGGTCCGGCCGCTCTTCCGTGAGCCGGGGCAGGTGCCCGTCGAGGCGGTCCAGCGGCACGTGGACGGCTTCGGCGATGTGCGCGGTGTGGAACTCGGCGGCGGTGCGAACGTCCAGCATGAGGACGTCGTCGTCGGCCAGGGCGCGGGCCGTGGCGATGTCGATCGTGGTCAAGAGAGGTTCTCCGTTCTCAGCGGGCGACGTCGCCGGCTCCGGCACCGGTCAGCACGACCGGCCGGTGGCCCTGGGCGGCCAGGAGGGTCGCGGCGATCGAGGCGCGGCGGCCCGATCCGCAGGCGACCAGCAGCGGGCGTTCGGGGTCCAGGCCGTCCGGCACGCCCTCGGCGACCAGGTCGGGCAGGAAGCGCTCCACGGCGCCGGGGAGCGGGCGGGCGCGCCGTTCGGCGGGCGTCCGCACGTCGAGCACCTGGGCGCCGGGCAGGCGGTCGGTGAAGGCGGGCAGGTCCAGCAGTTCGAAGGAGGCCGTGGCGTCCGGGCCGAGGTCGCGGACCACGCCGCGCACGCCGTCCATGCCGATGCGGGCGAGCTGGGTGACGGCCTCGGCCACGTCCTGGCCGGGCTCGGCGACCAGGACGATCTCGGCGTCGTGGGGCAGCAGCCATCCCGCCCAGACGGCGAAGTCGTCGGCCAGTTCGATCCCCAGGGAGCCGGGCTTGAACCCCTCGGCCTGTGCGGTGCGCGGCCGGATGTCGACCAGGTGGGCTTCACCGGTCTCGTCGAGGGCGAGTTCGGGCACGGTCGTCTCCGGCATGGCGGGGACGCCGAGCGTGTTGGCCGGGCCCATGTGCTCGTAGAAGGCGGGGATCGGCATCGGGGCGGCGAGCAGTTCGTCCGCGAACGCCTCCCGGTCGGGGAGGGCGAGCAGCGGGTTGCCGGCGTTCTCCTCGGCGATGGTGGAGGTGTGCCTGCCCGCGCCGGTGACGCTGCAGAACGACCCCTCGCCGTGGGTGGGCAGCAGCGCGACGCCGCCGGGCAGGGCGGCCAGGCGGTGCACCGATCCGTACTGGTGGCGGGCCAGGGTCCGGGCGCGCTCGGGGCCGAGCAGGTCGGGGCGGCCCGCCGAGGAGACCAGCAGGCTGCCGCCGGAGAACACCGCGACCGGCTCGTCGTCGATCAGCACCAGGTAGGAGGTGTGCTCGGGCGTGTGGCCCGGCGTGTGGAGCGGCCGCAGCACCAGCCCTCCCCCGCCGGGGATGTCCTCCAGGTGGAACGCCGGGGTGTGCGGGTAGGCGGGGGCCGCCCCGGCGGGCAGCACCAGCTCGGCCCCGGTGCGCAGGGCCGCCTGCTCGGCTCCGGAGACGTAGTCGTTGTGCAGGTGGGTCTCCAGGACGAACCGCAGCTCGACGTCGCGCTCGGCGGCCGCGTCCAGGAAGCGGTCGATGTCGCGCTGCGGGTCGACCAGGACGCCGCGCCCCTCGTGGACCAGCAGGTGGCTCTGGTCCCCCAGGCCGGCGGTCCGGAACGGGACGATCTCCATTCTCTCTCCTCCTCATATACCCCGGGGGGTATCGCGCGGGCATGGCTCCGCCCATCGCCAGAGGTTCCGGCGGTGGGCGTGCCGAAGGCGGTGGGGTCAGGCCAGGGCCAGGAACAGCCGCTCCAGGTCGGCGACCTCCATCGGCGGCTCCTCGCCGCGCTCCTGCGCGGCCTGGCAGTGCCGCATACCGGTGGCGACGAGCTTGAACCCCGCCCGGTCCAGGGCCTTGGACACCGCCGCGAGCTGGGTGAGCACCTTCACGCAGTCCTCGCCGGCCTCGATCATCGAGATCACCCCGGCGAGCTGGCCCTGCGCCCGGCGGAGCCGGGTCAGCGCGTCGCCGGCCAGCGCCTCGTTCATCTGCATGTTCGACCTCCGATCGCCCTCAACATACCCCAGGGGGTACCTGAGCAGGCAAATCGTCCGATCGAGCCGGCAGGGCGCGTCAGCGCTCGGGCAGGGCCCCGGGGAGCACGCACATGGTGTCGAGGCCCAGCACGTGGTTCAGGCGACCGAAGGCCAGCCAGGACCCGATGCTCATGCTCAGTTCCACGATCTCCAGCTGGGTGTAGTGGGCGGTCATCCGGCCCCAGAACTCGTCGTCGAGGCCATGGTGGTCCAGGGCGTAGCGCTCGGCGTACTCGGCGGCCAGCCTGGTGCGGTCGTCGAAGGCGTCGGTGGTCCGCCAGTCGGTCACCGCATCGGCGAACTCCTCCTCCACCTTCCGCCCGTCGCGCTCGGTCCGCCAGTCGAGGCAGAAGACGCAGCCGTTGATCTGGGCGATCCGCAACCGCGCGGCCTCGAACTCGCGCAGGCCCAGGGTCGTGTGGGCGTACACCGCCAGGGAGAAGTGGGACGCGGCTGGCCCGATGCCGGGGACCATCTCGCCCCACACGTACTCGATCGGGTTCTTGCCGGCGGGGATGTCGATGTTCATGACCGTTTCCTTCCGAGCCTGCCGGTCGCGGGGCGCAGCGGGACGTCGAGCGCGTCGTAGAGGCCGGGTTCGGCGGCGGTGAGCCAGTCGATGGCGCCGACCAGCCGGCCGACCGCGGTGGCGTTCCCGCCGGCGGCCCGGTTGCCGCCCTCGTCGGTGGCCTCGACCGTCACCTCGATGCGCGGGCGCCCCTCGATGACCACCCGGTGCGCGCCGTCGCCGTCGGGCGGGACGGGCCAGTCCGGCGCGCAGGAGGCGTGGATGCGCGTGACGTGCTCGATGACGATGCGGGGCTCGCCCTCGACGACGCCCTGCACCTCGAACCGCACCGCGCCCTGGGTCCCGGCCGCGAACTCCCCCATCGTCGGGGTGGTGACGGCGGTGTCGAGGGGGCGGCGCTCCAGGGTCTCGCGGATCTCGTCGAGCTCGACGCCGAGCGCCCGCGCCATGAGCCGCACCTGGCCGCCCCACACCATGGTCGGGACCGTCGGCGCGAGCATCGGCGGCTCGTAGTCCATGGGCTGCCCCATGCCGACCAGGAGGCGGACCGAGTCCTCCTGGTCGTAGGTGGAGTAGTCGAAGATCTCCTGGCAGCGGACCGCGTCCACGACGGTGCCGAGCCCGCTGACCAGCAGCGGGAGCACGTCGTTGCCCCAGCCCGGGTCGACGCCGGACACGAACAGCGAGCCGCCGCCCTCGGCGATGGCGGCCAGCACCGGTTCGCGCACCTCCGGCGGGGCGTTGCGCTGGTCGTAGAGCGCGTAGAGCGCGGGGGTGACGACCACGGCCCCGGCCCTGATCGCCCGGACGATGTCGGCGAGGGCCTCGTCGGGGCGGATGTCGCCGGACGCCGCG
The DNA here is from genome assembly GCA_050936435.1 of Spirillospora sp. CA-253888. Taxonomy (GTDB): domain Bacteria; phylum Actinomycetota; class Actinomycetes; order Streptosporangiales; family Streptosporangiaceae; genus Spirillospora. The sequence goes on along the minus strand of JBNJMT010000001.1, from coordinate 6,988,944 downwards.
TACACCACGGCCCGGGGGCGCGCCGCCAGCACCGCCTCGACGTCGTCGGTGGCGGCCACGCCCAGGTCGCCGTCGAGCCCGCCGAGGACGCCCGCGTCGCGGCCGACCTTGGCGGGGTCGTGGACGATGACCGACGCCAGGTCCAGCGCCGGGTGGGCGTCGACCGCCCGGATGGCCAGCCGGCCGACATTGCCGGTGCCCCAGACAACGGTGGAGATCATGCCCGGAGAGTAGCAAGCGCTTGGTTAAACGCCTAGGGCCTGCCCGGAACGATCGAGCCGCTCACGCGGCCAGTTCGTGCGCCTCCTCGGCCGGGACACGGGCGGGCGACGCGTCCCCCGCAGGCCACAGCGTCCAGGCCGCCGCGGCGGCGGCCAGGCCGATCGCGGCGAGCGCGCCCGCCGCCGCGGCCATGCCCGCGCCCGCCGCCAGCCATCCGGCCAGCGGGTAGGTCAGCAGCCACGCGGCGTGGGACAGGGAGAACTGCGCGGCGAACGCGGCGGGCAGGTCGGCCGCGCGCACCGCGCGGCGGATCAGGTTGCCGGTCGGGGTCAGCACCGCGGCGGTGGCCGCGCCCAGCACCGCCCACGCGAGCAGCAGCGCCGCCCAGGAGAACGCGCCGAACGCCAGCCCGGCGGTGACCGCGCCCGTCACCGCGACCAGGACGGAGGCGGCGGGCAGCATCACGGTCCGGGCGTCGAGCCGGTCCAGGACGCGGGGCAGCGCCAGGGCGACCAGCATCGAACCGGCACCGAACGCGCCCAGCGCCAGGGAGACGTCCCCGGTCGCGCGGCCGAACTGCTCGCGGACCAGCACCACGGTGTTGACGATGACCATGGCGCCGGCGGCCGCGACGACCGTGTTCAGCGCCGGCAGCGCCCGCAGCGCCGGGGTCGTCCCGAACAGGCGCGCCCCGTAGGTCGCCTTGGCGAGGGGGCCGCCGGCGCGGGTCGCCGGCGCGGGCCGGGGCAGCACCGCCGAGACGACCAGCGCGGCCGAGGCGAGGAAGCCCAGCACGGTGCCGAAGAACAGCCAGTTGTAGCTGATCAGCGTCAGCAGCCCGGCGGCGAGGACCGGGCTGAACAGGCTCTCCAGGTCGTAGGCGAGCCGCGACAGCGACAGCGCCCGCGTGTAGTCGCGCTCGGCCGGCAGGACCTCGGGGATGGCCGCCTGGAAGGTCGGGGTGAAGGCGGCCGAGGCGGACTGGAGCAGGAAGATCAGGACGTAGACGTGCCAGATCTCGGTCACGAACGGCAGGGCCAGCGCGACGCCGGCCCGGACCAGGTCGGTGCCCGCCATCAGCGCGCGCCGCGGGATCCGGTCGGCGACCGCGCCGACCGCCTGGGAGATGACGACGTAGGCGACCATCTTGATGGCGAGGGCGGTGCCGAGCACCGCCGAGGCGTCGGTCCCGGCCAGGTCGTAGGCGAGCAGGCTCAGCGCCACGGTGGCGAGGCCGGTGCCCACCAGGGCGATGGCCTGGGCGGCGAACAGGTGCCGGTAGGTGCGGTTGCGTAGGACGGCGAACATGGCCCAGCCTCTCCGTGCTTATGTGCGCAGTTGCGCACATGTTAACCGAGAGGGGGCCGATGTCATTCCCGCACGGGGATCAGGAGTGCCAGGGCTCGCCGGTCACCTTGTGGTCGGCGTGGTTCAGCGCCTCCAGCACGAGGCTGCGCAGGTGGCCGTCGCGCAGCGAGTAGACCGCGTGCCGCCCCTCCTTGCGGAACTGCACCAGTCCCGCGAGCCGGAGCTTGGCGAGGTGCTGGCTGACGGCCGGGCGCGCGGCGCCGCTGGCCTCGACGAGCGTGGTCACGTCGGCCTCGCCGTCCGACAGCAGCCACAGCAGGTGCAGCCGGGTCGGGTCCGACAGCAGCGCGAACACCGAGCTGGCCTCCTCGATCTGCTCCCGGTCCGGGACGCGCTCGTGCCGGTGGACGACCGGGGGCGAGGGGCGCTCGTGCTCTGGCATGCCGCCATCGTATGAGTCCGGGGGCGGGACGCGGCCGCGGCTCAGCGGCGGCCCTCGCAGCACGGGCGCAATCGGCGTCGATCCCCGGCCCCTGCTCCGAGTTCGTGCCCTGGGCCGGAGCTTTCGCCAGGGCCTGGTCGCCCAACCGTGTGCGGGGCCCGCTCCCCCTGCGGGCCCCGCGCACGGCCGCGCTCAGGGCAGTACGGAGACGTGTTCGGCCGGGAGCTCCAGCCACACCTGGTCGCCCGGCTCAGCCGCCAGGCGCGGGTCCTGCCGCGTCACCCAGGTCTCCTCCCCCACCCGCACATGGCAGTCCACGCACTCGCCCACGAACATCAGCCGCTCCACCTCGCCCTTGACGACGTTCGGGACGCCGGTGGGCTCGTCCTGATGCAGCCGAACGGTCTCGGGGCGGATCGCCAGCAGCACCTGCTGGCCCGCCGCCGGAGCCTGCCCCACCTCCAGCTCGCCCACGGCCGTCTCCACGCGCGAACCCGGCAGCGCCTTCCCCTCCAGGAAGTTCGTCGTGCCGACGAAGTCGGCCACGAACCGGGTCGCGGGGCGCTGGTAGATCTCGCGCGGGCTCCCCTCCTGCACGATCCGGCCCGACTGCATCACCGCGATCCGGCTGGACATGCTCAGCGCCTCGTCCTGGTCGTGCGTCACGAACAGCGTCGTGATCCCCAGCTCCTGCTGCAGGGTCGCGAGCTCCGCCCGCATGGCCTGCCGGAGCTTGGCGTCCAGGTTGGACAGCGGCTCGTCCAGCAGCAGCAGTTTGGGGCGGCGCACCAGGGCGCGGGCCAGGGCGAGCCGCTGCTGCTGGCCGCCCGACAGCTGGGTCGCCATGCGCCCCTCGAAGCCGGCCAGGTGCACGGTCGCGAGGGCGGCCTCGACCCGCTGCCTGATCTCCTTCTTCGGCGTCCGCGGCCTGCTCACCTGGAGCGGGAAGGCCGCGTTGTCGAAGACCGTCATGTGCGGCCAGATGCCGTAGCTCTGGAACACCATCCCGATGTCGCGCCGGTTGGACGGGACGAACGCGCGGCCGTCGGTGACCACGGCGCCGTCGATCACGATCCGGCCCGCGTCGGGGCGCTCCAGCCCGGCCACCGCGCGCAGCGTCGAGGTCTTGCCGCAGCCCGAGGGGCCGAGCAGGGTGTAGAGCTCGCCCTCCCCGATCTGGAAGCCGACGTCGTCGACGGCCTTCACCGTGGCGCCCCGGTCGGCGACGAAGTCCTTGCACAGGCCCTGGACCGTCAGCGGCTGGCTCGCCATCAGACCGTCCCCCCTTCGTTCTTGCGCGTGAGCAGCAGGAAGGCCACCACGACGGGGGCCATGAAACCGATCATCAGGATGGTGATCGCCGAGGAGGCCCCGACCTGGCCGGTGTTGAACAGCGTCCAGGAGGCCACCGACAGGGTGAGGGTGTCCTTGGAGCCGAGCAGGGTCGGGACCGTCAGGTCGCGCAGGCTCAGCAGGGCCAGCCACAACCAGGTGTAGGTCGCGACCGGTTTCAGCAGCGGCAGCGTGATCCGCCGGACGCTCTGCCAGCCCGACGCGCCCGACATGGCGGCCGCCTCCTCCAGCTCGACGTGGATCTGCAGCAGCGCCGCGTTGAACATGCGGGTGCCGAACGCGATCTGGACCAGCGCCATCACCAGCACGAGCAGGGCGAGCGTGCCGTACAGCTCGTACCAGCCGTCGGTCCAGTACAGGGCGGTGACCATCGCGCCGAACGCGAAGATGGTGCTCGGCACCGCCTGCGGCAGGAACGCCACGAAGTCGTAGGCGAACCGGAACCGCAGCCGCGAGCGCACCACCACGAACGAGAACGCCAGGCTCAGCAGCACCGCCAGCGTCGGGGCCAGCAGCATCAGCTTGAGCGAGGTCTCCAGCCCGCGCAGCAGCAGGTCCCAGTCCAGGTTCGCGTAGTTGTCGAACGAGGCGTTGCGCAGCGACGCGGCGGAGGGCGCCTGCACGAACGGCAGCAGCGAGATCCAGGCGACCATCAGCACCGGCAGGACCGTGGACCACAGGAAGTAGCCGGCCACGAACAGCCACGCGGCCCAGCGCCAGCGGCCGAGCCGGACGGTCGCCGGGCGGTAGCCCTTGCCGGTGACGACCTGGTACTTGCGGCCCGAGCGCAGCGAGCGGATGTACCAGACGCTGAACCCCGCGGCCAGCACGATCATGGCGCCGCTGAACGCGGCGGGCACGCCGTACTCGGTCGCGCCCGCCGAGGGGATGGTCGCCACGTACAGGTAGCTGCTGAACACGTAGATCCGGTTGGACAGGCCCATGATCAGCGGGATGTCCAGCGAGGAGATGGCGATCGTCGCGGCGAACAGGGACGCGCCGAGCAGCCCGGGGTAGATCAGCGGCAGCGTCACCCGCCGCAGCACCGTCCACGGGCCCGCGCCCGAGGCCCGCGCCGCCTCCTCCAGCGAGCCGTCCAGGCCGCGCAGGCTGGCCGACACCATCGTGAACACCAGCGCCGACAGCGCCAGGCCCTCGACGAACCCCATGCCGACCAGCGACACGATGTTGATCGGCCCCTCGTCCAGGCCGAACCACTGCTTGAGCCACTGGTTGACCGCGCCGATGCGCGGGTGGAACAGGAAGATCCACCCCATCGCGGTGAAGAAGCTCGGGATGAGGATGCGCAGCACCATCGCGGTGCCGATGGTGCGCTCCCAGCCGAAGTCGGTGCGCTCCACCAGCAGGGCCAGGGCGGTGCCGAAGAACAGCGCCACCACGACCGAGACCGCGACGTAGAGCAGGGTGTTCTTGACGACGCCCCAGACCTGGGCGTCGCCGAACAGCGACCGGTAGTTGTCCAGGGTGAGCGCGCCGTCCGGCGATCCGTGCGCGCGGAACCCCAGGTAGACCACCAGGACCAGCAGGCCGACCACGCACAGCGCCGGGACGCTGATGACGGTCGCGAGCAGTCCGTGCAGGGACGGGCGGCGGGCGGGCCGCGCGGGCGTCTCCGGTCCGGCCCGGTCCGGATCCTCCAGGACGGCGGCCGGGCCCGGCCGATCGGTCGTCATCGGCGTCACTTGGCCGTCAGGAGCTTGACCAGCTCACCCTTGAACCGGCCGTTGTACAGTTCCGGGTGCCCGGCTGCGAAGTCGTAGTCGACCTTGGTGAACTTCACCCCCCGGGCCTCGTAGTCGGCGATCTGCTTGGCGGTCTGACTACCGGCGATGCGGCGGTTGTCGGCGAACTCGTTCTTCATCAGCACCTGCTGCGCCTCGGGGGTGGTCAGCCAGGTCATCCACAGCTTGGCGGCGTTGGGGTGGCGGGCGTTCTTGGGGATCGCCATGTAGCGGGTGGAGACGATCGCCGCGTCCTTGATGATCTCGGTGGCAATGGGGGCGCCCTTGGCCGCCAGCATGTCGCCGTTGTTCCTGCCGCAGGAGATCCACAGCGCGGCGAACTCGCCGGAGGCGACCCGGTTCAGCTCGCCGCAGCCGAGGTATCCGGCGGGCTTGAAGTCCTTGAGGTAGGCGCGCAGGCCGTCGGTGCCCATGGCGCCCTTGTCGCCGAGGACGTTGAACTGCGCGGCGTAGGGGGTGCTGGCGACGGGCTTGCCGAGCTTGACGACGTCGCGCGCGCTCCGCGGCAGGTCCTTCTCGGTGATCTGGCCGGTGTTGTAGGTGAAGCCGGGGATCAGGTCGCTGAGCGACAGGACGACGCCGTCGCCGCCGGCCAGGCCCTTCGTCCAGGGCGCGATCTTCTCCCAGTCGACCTTCATCAGGGCGTCGGCGCCCTTGGGCCCGACGCCCACGGTGAACTCGGAGTTGCCGAGGAAGGCGTCGCTGGAGGCGGGCGTCCCGGCCTTGTACTCCTGCTGGAGCTTGGCGACGTTGGCCGACACGTTCTGGCTCGGCGTCAGGGTGATCTTGATTTCCGGGCCGTAGGCGGCGGTGAAGGCCGCGGTGAGCGCCTTGGCCGTGCCCGCGCCGTCGAAGCCCCAGTTGAGGTTGAGGGCGCCCTCCTTCTTGGCGGCGGCCACCAGCGCGGTCAGTTCCGGGTTGGCCGCCAGCCGGGTCTTGGCCGCCTCGGCGGCGGCGGTGTTGGCCTTCTGGTCGGCGGCGTCCGAGCCGCACCCGGCGGCCGCTCCGACCAGCAGTGCCGCCGCGGCGAGCGACCGCCAGCGCCGCGTCAGGTGGTGCCTCATGGTGAACCCTCCTCCTCGCCACTGTCCCGCTTTACGTGACAGTGGTCCTGAATTATGCGACTCGGGAGGTGGGGAAGCAAGGGGTGAATGTTGCGTGGACCACATTCACCCCGTTTCGCGCTGCTCCACGGAACGCGAACGGCCCCGGACGGTCGTCCGGGGCCGTGCGTGCGCGGGAGGCGGGAAGCTCAGGGTCGGAGGCACCGCTCCATCCGTCCGGCGGCCCGCCCGACCGCCGCCGTCAGCTCGGGCAGCCGCTCGTCGGGGACGTGGTGCGCCAGGGCGGCGACGCTCAGCGCCGCGACCACCTCGCCCCCGGCGTCGCGGACCGGCGCGGCGACGCCGACCACGTCGGGGTCCAGCTCGCCCCGGGTGACCGCGACGCCGGCGTCCCTAATCTCGGCCAGCCGGGCGCGCAGGGCCCCGGCGTCGGTCAGGGTCGCGCCGGTGAAGCGGGGCAGCTCGGCGCCCTCGACGATCTCGTCGATCACCTCGCCCGGGGCCCAGGCCAGCAGGACCAGGGCCGCCGCGCCGGCGTTGATCGGCAGCACGTGGCCGCGCTCGTAGGACAGCCGGACGGGGCGGTCGGCCTCGCGGCGCTCCAGGCAGACGACCTCGGCGCCGGTCCGGCGGGTGAGCAGCACCGTCTCGCCGGTCTCGGCGGCCAGCTCCCGCATCACCGGCCGGGCGGCCTCCGACAGCCCGAGCCCCTTGCGGGCGAGCCGGGCCAGCTCGAACACCTGGGGGCCGAGGCGGTAGCCGGCGGGGCTGGTCTCCTCCACCATCCCGGAGGCCAGCAGGCTCTGCAGGTAGCGGTAGGCGGTGGAGCGGGCGACCCCGAGCCGGTCGGCGATCTCCTGGCCGCCGAGCACCGGGCGGGAGTCGTCGAACAGCAGCAGGATGTCCAGCGCCCGGTCGGCGGTCGAGTTGCGCTCGCGGTAGGTGCGCGGTCTGTCCGGCTGCCGTCCTGTCATGACCGAATCCTAGGGCGGCCGGGACGGGCCCTCCCGCCCCCTTGCCCCCGGCCTTCGTGGTGTCACATAATTCAGGACACTCGTCGCGCAATATGAGACACATTCTGGTCCGGATCGGCGCGACGACGGCGGCGCCCGCCCGGCGTGCGCTCACGCATCGAGGCAACGCACCGAGGAGCAGCCCCATGACCGACCCCACCGACCTGCGGATCCTGTGCCCGGGCGGCAACTTCACCAACGTGGGCGGGCTCGTCGCCCACGGTCTCGCCCGGGGTGAAGGGCTCCCCCGCGGCTCCACGATCGCCGCGGTCACCGGCACGCCCTACGCCGAGCTCGCCCTGCGCGGCCCCGACCTCGTCCTGGAGGGCCGCTACCAGCTGGCGATCACCACCCCCTCCTGGCACCTGACGGAGGCCGACCGGGGCCGCGGCCGCCTGCGGACCCTCGCCACCTTCCCCCACGACGACCAGCTGGTGCTGGCCGTGCGCGCCGAGCACGGCGTCACCGGCCTGCACGACGTCCGCGAGCGCGAGCTGCCGCTGCGGATCTCGATGCCCACCAAGGAGTCCGGGCACCCGGCCGCCTTCGCGCTGGAGCGGCTGTTCTCCCTCTACGGGTTCACCGTGGCCGACCTCGAACGCTGGGGCGGCACGATCCTGCACGACCGCCCCCGTTACCCGAACCTGCCCGACTCGGTCCCGGTGGACCCCTCGTTCGACGCCGTCTTCGACGAGGCGGTGATGACCTGGCGCTGGAAGCGCATCAGCGAGGGTTACGACCTCACCTACCTGCCGATCGAGCCCGACGTCCTGGCGCGCTGCGCGGAGCTCGGGATGCCGTCCGGCGTGCTGCGCGCGGGGCGGCTGCGCGGCGTCGAGCACGACGTGCCGACGATCGACTTCTCGGGCTGGGTCCTGTACTGCGCCGACGACCTCCCCGACGAGGTCGTGCGCTGCACGATGGCGGCGATCGACGAGCAGAAGGACCAGATCTCGGCCCGCTTCACCGGCCCCACCGCCGCGATGACCGCGCCGGTCGACATGCGGCGGCTGCACCTGGACCCGCCCGTGCCGCTGCACCCGGCGGCCGAGGACTACTACAAGGACAAGGGGTACCTCTGACCATGGGCATCGTCCACGAACACCTCGACGCCTTCCCCTTCACCGACCCGCCCCACGTCCTGCGGCGCCGGGAGGAGCTGCTGCTCGGCGACCCCCTGCCGATCCGGGCGCGGGCGCTGCGCGAGCACGGCCCCGTCGAGGCGGTGCACTTCAGCCCCGAGTACGTCGACCAGCCCCGCAGCCACCCGCGCGGCTTCTACGAGGCCGACTTCCTGCGGCTGGAGGTGCAGAGCATGGACTTCCGGCAGGGCTTCTACCACCGCAACGCCGATGTGGACGAGCTGTCCTACCAGGTGGACGGGGAGCGGACCCTGATCACCGAGCTCGGCACCCTGGAGCACGTCCCCGGCGACTTCTCCCGGCTGCCGGCCGGGGTCTCCCACGACAACCACGGCCGCCGCGACAAGCACATGCTGTTCTACACGCCGGGCCCGGTGCGCGAGCGCGTGCCCGCCGTCCGCCTGTCGGAGTACCTGGAGGTCCCGTTCCCCGGCTGGGAGCCGGCCGTGCAGAACGAGATGATCACCGAGATGCTCGGCGGGAAGAACCAGGGCATCCACATCGCCCCGATCGACGAGACGCTGCTGCTGGAGACCGCCGAGCACAACGAGGGGCGCCTCCGGCTGGTGCGGCCGACCGGGACCGGATGGCTGTACGAGGCCCCGCGCGTCCTCATCGGCGTGACCTCGGAGGCGAGCGGCGACGGCCGCGTCTACACCTGCCACCGCGACGCCGACGAGATCCAGTACCAGGTCAGCGGCACCCGCACGCTGGTCACCCAGCGCGGCGCCCTGGAGGTCGTGCCGGGCGACTTCGTGCGCATCCCCATGGGCGTGGCGTTCACCAGCGTCCACGCCGGGCCGAGCGAGCACATCATGATCGCCGCCGCCGGGACGGTGCCGCAGGTCGCCGAGACCACCAAGCGGGGCCGGCGGATCACCGCCGAGGAAGTGGAGGCGCTGCGATGAGCGGGATGCTCGCGATCCGGGTGCGCGAGGGCTCCATCGAGCTGCGCCCCGAGAAGGTCGACGTCCCGCGCATCGGGCCGGACGACGTCCTGGTCAAGGTGGCCTCCGCCGGGCTCGCGCCCAGCATCGTCAAGCACCTGGCGCGCGGGCTGTACCGGCACCTGCCGAGCACGCCCGGCCACGAGGCCGCCGGGACCGTCGTCGAGACGGGCGACCGGGTGGACCCGGCGCTGCTCGGCGCGCGGGTCCGGATGCACCCGGTGCTGTCGTGCGGCTCGTGCCGCTACTGCGACACCGGCCGCCAGCAGATGTGCGCCGAGGCCGCGATGATCGGGCACGCCGCGTTCGGCACCGGGGAGCTGGAACTGTACGCCCGCTACCACGACGGCGGACTGGCCGAGTACGTCCGTGTTCCGCACTGGCTGGTGGACGTACTGCCCGACCGCGTGAGCTTCGACGTCGGCGCGAAGCTGCACGAGCTCGGCAACGCCTACCGGGCGCTCACCTGCGCGGGCCTGCACCCGGGCGGCACCGTCGTGGTCACCGCGCCGACCGGCGCGATGGGGACCGCCACCATCAAGCTCGCGCCGTTCTTCGGCGTGCGGCGCCTGGTGCTGGTCGGCCGGTCCGCCGAACGGCTCGAAGCGGTCCGGCCGCTGGCGGGCGGCCTGCCGACCGACACGGTCGCGCTGGAGGAGCTGCCCGCAGGCTGGGAGGAGACCTCCGCGCTCACCGACCGCGTGCTGGAGCTGGTGCCGGGCGGCGTGGACGCGGTGCTCGACTACCTCCCGCAGGGACCCGGCACCGGCCAGGCGGTCGCCGCGCTGGCCACCGGAGGCAGCCTCGTCCACATGGGCGGCAACGACTACACGCTGCCCTTCCCCATTCGCCAGATCATGACGCGGTGCTGGCGCGTCGTCGGCACGCGGGGCTGCACGCGCGTGGAGACCTCGGCCGTCCTGGAGCTGCTGGGCTCGGGCGAACTGCGGGCCGACGAGCTCATCACCCACCGGTACCCGCTGGCCGAGGCCGACGAGGCGATGCGCGCCCTGCGCGGCCGCACCGAGCCCATCTGGATGGCCGTGGTCAACCCCTGACCCGCCGGGCGCGGGCGGGTCAGGCGGGACCGTCCTGCGCCACCTGCCGCAGCGTCCGGATGACGCTGCGCAGGTGGTCGCGGGCGGCCCGCTCGGCGGCCTCGGGGTCGCGGGCGCAGACCGCGTCGATGATGGCCCGGTGCTCGGGCAGGGAGACCGCGGGGCGGCCCGGATGCATGGCCAGCCTGAACTGGTGGCGGACGTTCTGCGCGCGCAGGCGCTCCAGGACGAGCGCGGCGGTGCGCTGGGCGCCGATCTCCTGGACGCGCTCGTGCAGCCGCTTGTTCAGGCGCGAGTAGCCGAGGACGTCCCCCGCGGCGACGGCCTCGCCCATCTCGGCGCCGAGGGCGCGCAGCTCCTCGATCTCCGGCCCGGTGATCCGCTCGGCGGCCTTGGCCGCGCACAGGCCCTCGACCACCATGCGCAGCTCGCAGATCTCGACGGCCTCCTCCAGCGAGACGGCCCGGACGCGCGCGCCGCGGTTCTGCACGCGTTCGATCAGGCCCTCGCCGGCCAGTTCCAGCAGGGCCGCCCGGACGGCGGCGCGGCTGGCGGCGAAGCGCTCGGTCAGGTCGCCCTCGATCAGGCGCTGGCCGGGGACGAACTCGCCGTCGAGGATCGCCTCCCGCAGCCGCGCCGTCACCGGCTCGGCGGGCCGGGAGCCGTCGCCGCCCGCTGCCCCTGCCATCGCGCCACCTCATATTGTCGCCAATAATGTCGCCGTTCACTGTAGCGGCCGGGCAGGGGCGCGGGCGGCTCGGGCGGCTCGTCGGGACGCGTCAGGCGACCGGGGGCGTGCCGTGGGTGTGGAAGGACTCGATGGTCTGCAGCCCCCACGCCTGGCCCTTGGCGCGCTCGGCCTCGGTCCAGGTGACGGTCTTCCAGTCCGGCGCCAGGATGAGGCGCGCGCCGGGGTTGCACAGCTCGACGCGGTTGCCGCCGGGCTCGTAGACGTAGAGGAAGAACGTCTGCTGGATGGCGTGCTTGTGCGGGCCGGTCTCGATGAAGACGTCGTTCTCCAGGAAGATGTCGGCGGCCCGCAGGATGTCCTCGCGGGTGTCGGTGGCGAACGCGATGTGGTGCAGCCGCCCTCGGGTGCCGGTCCGGTCCCGCGTGTAGACGAGGTCGTAGGACTTGTTGGTGAAGTGCAGCCACTGGGCGGCGATGGTGCCGTCGTCGAGCCGGATCTGCTCGGTGACCCGGCCGCCGAGCAGGTCGCGCACGAAGTCGCCGTTGGACTCGGTGTCGGCGGCCAGGAAGTTGACGTGGTCGAGCCGCCGCACGCACACGCCCCGGCCCGGGTACGCCTGCGCCTGGTTCTTCAGGGCGGGCCGCAGGTCCTCGGCGGGCTCGTACCACTCGCTCTCCCAGTACAGCTCGAACTCGTGGCCGTCGGGGTCGGTGAACAGGTAGGTCGGGCCGATCCCCGCGTCGCCGTCGGTCCAGCCGATGCCGCGGCCCGCGTCCGCGAGCGCCTTGACGCGCCGGTCGAGCGCCTCCTGGCCGGAGGCGCGCAGGGCGGTGCGGCGGATGCCGGAGGTGTGGTGGGCGGTGAGCTTGAGGCTGTGGTGCTCGTAGTCGTCCCAGGTGCGCAGGTAGACCGAGTCGCCGTCGCGGCCGTTCTCGGTCAGGCCCATGACGTGGGTGAAGAACCACAGGCTGCGCTCGGGCTCGGGGGTGAGCAGTTCGACGTGGCCGATGTGGGCGATGTCGCCGGTCATGAGGACTCCTGGCTGCGGGGGAAGGCGGTGCCGTCGAAGAGCTTGCGGGCGGTGCGGATCACGCCGGAGCGGCGCACGCGGGCGGAGGCGGCGTCCAGCTCGATCGACACCTCCAGGCTGCCGGTCGGGTGCTCGATGGACAGCCGGTCACCGGTCGGGCGGGCCGGCGCGTGGGCATGGGCGTGGGCAACGGTGCCCTCCAGCAGGGCCGCCGTGCCGACGCTGATCGCGCCGAGCACGCCGATGGAGGTGTGCGGCTTCAGCGGGATGAAGGTGCGGGTGCTCAGGGTCCCGCCCGCGCGGGGCGCGGAGACCAGCGTGGTCTTGGGGATCGAGGCGTCGCGGACGTCGCCGAGGCCCATGAGCCCGCCCGCCCGCGTGCGCAGGGACTGGACGCGGCGGACGAGCGCGGGGTCGGTCAGCTCGTCCACGGTCTCGGCGCCGGTCAGGCCGAGGTCGGCGGCCGCGGCGACGACCACGGGCATCCCGTTGTCGATGCAGGTCACCTCGATGCCGTCGATGACGTCGCGGCGGTTGCCCGTGGGCAGCAGGGCGCCGCAGGCCGAGCCCTCGGTGCCGGTGAAGTCGAGCCGGATCGGCGCGGCCGTGCCGGGCACGCCGGAGACGGCGGTGTCGCCGTCGTAGCGGACCGCGCCGCCGGGGGTGGCGAAGGTCGCGGCCGCCACGGACCCGGAGTTGACCATGTGGACGCGCACCGTCGTGCCGCCGGGACCGGGCGCGACCAGGCCGCGCTCGACCGCGAACGGCCCCACGCCCGCCAGGATGTTGCCGCAGTTCTGCCGGTCGGAGACGGTGGCGGTCTCGGGGTCGGGCTGCAGGAACAGGTAGTCCACGTCGGCGTCCGGCCGCGCCGAGGGCGACACCACCGCGACCTTGGTGGTGAGCGGGTGGCCGCCGCCGACGCCGTCGATCTGCCGGGCGTCGGGGCCGCCGACGATCCGCAGGAGGAGGTCGTCGCGCTCGGCGGGGTCGGCGGGCAGGTCCTCGGCGAGGAAGTAGGCGCCCTTGGAGGTGCCGCCGCGCATGAGCAGGCAGCGCACCCCTCTCATCGCGCGTCCGCCTGGTAGTCCTCGTAGGGGACGTACTCGACGCCGAGCTCTTCGAGCCTGGCGCGCAGGCCGTAGCGGTCCAGGCCGAGCTGTCCGGCGCGGAACGCCTCGCGCGTGGCCTCCTCCTTCTCCAGCCGCGCCTGCGCCGCCGCCACCGCGCGGTCGGCCTCCGGGCGGGGCACGCAGAGGACGCCGTCGTCGTCGGCGAGGACGACGTCGCCGGCGCGGATCCGCTGCCCGCCGACGACGATCGGCACGTTCACCGCGCCCGGCGTGGCCTTCACCGACCCCTGCGCGCTCACCGCCGCCGACCAGGCGGGGAAGCCCATGGCGCGCAGTTCGGCCACGTCCCGGACTCCGGTGGCGGTGACCAGCCCGCGCACGCCGCGCACCTGGAGGGCGGTGGCGAACAGCTCGCCGAACAGCCCGTCGGCGCACGGCGAGGTCGTGGTGACCACCAGGACGTCGCCGGGACGGCACTGCTCCACGGCGGCGTGGATCATCAGGTTGTCGCCCGGCCAGCACAGCACCGTCACGGCGGTCCCGCCGATGCGCGCGCCCTGCTGCACCGGGCGCAGGCCGGGCCCCAGGAAGCCGGTGCGGCCCATCGCCTCGTGCACCGTGGCCACGCCGTACCCGGCGAGCCGGTCCACCGTCCCGGCGTCGGCGCGCGGCGGGTCGGTGACGATCACAGTTCTCATGGCTCCTCGATGACGTCGCGCTGCTCGCCCGGGCCCGTCGCCCCGACAGCGAGGACGCTAGGAGAACGGCTCCCAGATTGTCAACAATCCTGCCGACAATTCTGGCGACGGAGACGGCGACGCGCACGCCCTAGCAGACGTAATGATTATGAACAATGTCTTGACGGTGCGCTGAGGTGGCTGCACTATGCCGCTAATCATCATGAAGGTTTCATCGAGGTCCGCACGAGCCGTTGCACGGCGCACGGCCCGGCGCGGGTTCCGAAATGTTCGGAGACGCCATGACATCGCGGCAGCCGGCGGGCGGACGCCCCCGGGAACCGAAGATCGACCGATCCCTCGCCCTGCACCTCCAGGGCGACTGGGGCTCGGCCAACCTGCACCGGATCTGCGGCTGGATCTCGCAGGAGCTGACCGACCGCTGCGGTCCCAGCACCCGGGTCGCGGTCTGGAACGGCCGGGGCTGCTCCGACGCCGCGCGGGCGGTGGGGCGGGGCGAGGTGCAGGTGGCCATGGCCACCCCGGCCGCCTTCACGGCCGCCGCGCTGGACGGGCGCGGGGTGTTCGCGGGCGGGGCGCTTCCCGAACTGCGGGCGCTGGGCGTGGTGCCGCAGCGCGACCGGCTGGTGATGGGCGTGCGCAGGTCGCTCGGGATCACCTCGTTCGCCGAACTGCGCGCTGCCGCGCCGAAGTTGACGCTGGCCACGTCGGTGGACGACGGGGAGAACTACGTCGGTCTCGCCGCCCGCGAACTGCTCTCCCGTTCCGGCGTGGACGTGGTCGGGTGGGGCGGGGGGTTCCTGCGGAACGAGCGCCCTTTCGAGACCTTCGACCACGTCAGGGCGGGCCGGGCCGACGCGATCGTCCACGAGGCGGTCATGCTGCCGCCCTGGCAGGAGTTCGGCGGCGACCTGCACTTCCTGGAGGTTGAGGAGGAGGTGCTCGACGGCCTCTGGGCCGACCTCTCCTGGCCGCGCGCACAGGTCGAGGAAGGGCATTTCCCGGGCTGCCCGTCGTTCCGGACCCTGGACTTCTCCGACTTCCTGGTGCTCACCCGCGCCGACCTCCCCGACGACCTCGCGTACGCGATCGCCTGGGTGCTCGGGGAGACCCGGGAGGTCATCGAGCGGCAGTACCGGCACATCCCGCCCGAGCGCAGCCCGGTCACCTATCCCCTGGACCCGGTCGCGATGGGGCGCACGCCGATCCCGCTGCATCCCGGCGCGGCCGAGTACTACGACGCCCTGCCCTCTTCCCCTTCCGCACACCAGGAAAGTGGTTCCGCATGACCGAATGGATCACCGTCGAGTCCGCTGACGGTCCGATGCGCGTGTACGTGGCCCGTCCCGCCGGGGAGGCCGGCCGTGCCGTGGTGGTGTTGCAGGAGGCGTTCGGCGTCAACGACCACATCCAGGACATCACCCGACGCTTCGCCGACCGCGGCTACCTGGCGTTGGCACCCGACCTGTTCCACCGCAACGGCGTAGGTGCTCTCGGCTATGACCGGCACGCCCAGGCCATGCCACTGATCGGCGCCATCGGCCCCGACCAGATCATCACCGACATGCAGGCGGTACTGGACCATCTCGCCTCCGCAGGGGTCCCGGCCGGGCGCACCGCCGTCGTGGGCTTCTGCTTCGGCGGACGCGCCGCCTTCACCACCGCCGCCACCATCCCCGGCCTGGCCGGCACCGTCGTCTTCTACGGCCCCGGCATCGCCGCAGGCCCCCACGCCGTCCTCGACCGCGCCAAGAACATCGACGCCCCCATGCTCATCCACGTCGGCGGCGCCGACCCCACCATCCCCACCGAACACATCACCGCCATCGACACCGCGCTCCGCGAAGCCGGCGTCGAGTACGAACAGCACGTCTACGACGGCGCAGGCCACGCCTTCGCCGCCGACGCACGCCCCGACAAATACCAGCCCCAACCCGCCGCCACCGCCTGGGAACGCACCCACACCTTCCTCGACCAACGGCTGCCCGCACGCAGCTGACCCCGTTCCGCCCTGTGGCCGATGACCCAGGCGGACGCCATGGACGGTCACCGGGGGCGGTGGCACGCCGCACGGCGCCGGCGTGCCCGACGGATCGGCCGAGGGCGCTCGTTCGCGCCTTTCCTTCACCGTGCATCGCATATCGCGCAGGAGACGCACATGTCCGCCAACCAAGACCGTTCCGGCCCCGCGCACGGCCGCCGATCCGTGCTCCTCGTCGGCATGGCCATCCTGTTCATCGACGGATACGACCTGTTCGCCCTGGGCACGGTCGGCCCCACCCTGCTGAAGTCCCACATCTGGGGCGCCGGCCCCGCGACCCTCGGCATGCTCGGCAGCGCCGCGGCGCTGGGGATGCCCGCCGGGTCGGCGCTCGCCGGCTGGGCGGGCGACCGATGGGGGCGCCGCATCCCGCTCGTGGTGTCCCTCGCCCTGATCTCGGCCGCCATGCTGCTCGCGGCCCTGGCCCCCGACCTGTCCACCTTCACCGCCGCCCGGGTCCTCACCGGGGCCGGGGTCGGGGCGCTCGCGCCGCTCGTCGGGGCGCTGGTCGCCGACAACGCCTCGGCGGGGCGGCGGACCCTGTACATCGCCGTCGCCATGGCCGCCATCGGCATCGGGGGCGGGGCCTCGGCCCTGGCGGGCCGGCTCCTGCTCCCCGAGCACTCGTTCCGGTGGGTGTTCGCGCTCGGCGCGCTGCCGCTGCTGCTCGTGCCGGTCCTCTGGCGGCTCCTGGCGAACGTCGCGGGCGCCGTGGAGGTCGGCCGCGTCGAACGCGCCCGGGTCGTCGAGCTGTTCGCCTCCGGCCGGACGCGCGCCACGCTCGTGCTGTGGCTGGCCGCCTTCATGTCGTTCACGCTCATCTACAGCACGAGCGCCTGGCTGCCCTCGGTGCTGATCCGCTCGGGGTACGACCTGGGCTCGGCGCTGGAGTTCTCCATCGCCTTCACCAGCGGCGGCGCGCTCGGCACGACGGCGCTGACGCTGCTGGGCGGCCGGGGCCACCTGCGCGCGATCACCATCGGCGGCTTCCTGATGGGCGCGGTCGCCCTGCTGGCGCTGAGCGTCCAGCACCCCCGCCCGCTCCTGCTGCTGCTGTGCGCGCTGGCGGGCGTCGGCTCGCTCGGCACCCAGAGCCTGGTGGTCGCCTGCATGGCCGACCACTACCCGACCTCGCTGCGCTCCACCGGCATGGGCGTCGGCCTGGGCGTGGGGCGCGTCGGGGCCATCGTGGGCCCGTCCTACCTGGCCGCCATGACCGTGCTGGTCGCCTCGCCCAAGGCGGGCTTCTACGCCTTCGCCATCCCGGCCGTGCTGGGCGCCCTCGCCGTCGCCCTGCTGCCGAGGGCCAGGCCGAGCGCGGCCGCGCACCGTCTCCCGGTGCCGGAACCCGCGCCCCAGAACCCCTGAGGTGAGGTGGCGCCCGCGCACGCCGGGGCTCGGGCGCCGCCTCCGCCGCATGACGGGTCGACTTATTGTCTCCAAGATTGTTGACAATTTTGGAGACGATCTTCTAGCTTGACGGTCGCCGCAGACCGGCTTCACCGAACCAGGGAGAGCAGAAGATGAGCAGCACCGAGGACGCTCCGGGCGGAGCGCTGCTGGTGGTGAGCGCGCACGCCGGCGACTTCGTGTGGCGGGCGGGCGGGGCGATCGCCCTGGCCGCCACCCAGGGCAGGCGCGCCAAGGTGCTCTGCCTCAGCTACGGCGAGCGCGGCGAGTCCGCCAAGGCGTGGCGGCAGGGCATGGCGCTGGAGGAGATCAAGGAGCTGCGGCGCGACGAGGCGGCCCGGGCCGCCGCGGTGCTCGGCGCCGAGATCGAGTTCCTGGACGCGGGCGACTACCCGCTGCGCGAGACCGGCGAGCTGGTCGACCGCATCGTGGGCGTCTACCGGGAGGTGGACCCGCACGTGGTGCTGACCCACCCGCCGGTCGACCCCTACAACGGCGACCACCCCGCGGCCTCCCGCATGGCGGTGCAGGCCCGGATCCTCGCCCAGGCGATCGGCTACCCCGGCCCCGGCGAGCCGCTGGGCGCGCCGCCGGTGTTCTTCTTCGAGCCGCACCAGCCCGAGCAGTGCGACTTCAGGCCGCAGGTGCTGCTGGACATCAGCCCGGTGTTCCACCTCAAGCGCGAGGCGATGGAGTGCCTGGCCGCCCAGCGGCACATGTGGGACTACTACACCGACCTCGCCAAGCGGCGCGGCGTGCAGCTCAAGCGCAACGCCGGCCCCAACCTCGGGCTGGAGCACGCGACCACGGCCGAGGCGTACATGCGGCTGTACCCGCAGGTCACCGAGGTCCTGGAGTGACCGCTCCGGCCGAACGACCCGGTCCCCCGCCCCCGAAGAAGGATCGCCACGTGGGAATCGTCTCCGAACACATCGACGCGTTTCCGTTCGACCGCCCGCCCCGGATCGTGCGGCACCGGGAGGAGCTGCTGCTCGCCGAGCCGCTGCCCTCCCCCAAGCGGCCGCCGCGGCCGCTCCGGCCGATCGAGGCGGTCCACTACCCCGCCGAGTTCGTCCCCAAGGACTTCGAGCCGCCGGCGGGGGTGTACGAGAGCGACCACCTGCGCGTGGAGCGGCAGTCCATGAGCGGGTTCCGGCAGCCCTTCTACCACCGCAACTGCGACGTGGACGAGCTGTCCTACCAGGTGTTCGGCACCCGGACGCTGATGACCGAGCTCGGCACCGTCCGGCTGGAGCCGGGCGACTTCTCCCGCATCCCCGTGGCCGTCGCCCACGACAACCACGCCGACACCGACATCCACGTGCTGTTCTACGTTCCGGCCCCGGTCGAGGAGCGGTACCCGGCGGCGCGCGCCTCCGAGCTGCTCGTGCCGCCGTTCGCCGGCTGGACGGACGGGACGCGCAACCTCATGACCACCGAGTGCCTCGGCGGCCCCGAGCACGACACCGTCATGGCGCAGGTGGACGAGCGGATGCTGCTCGAACAGGTCGAGAACGAGGCCGAGCGCATCCGCGTGCTGCGGCCGGAGCCCGACGCCGAGGGGACGACCTGGCTCTACCGCTCGGACCGGGCGTGGATCGGGCGCACGTTCGTCTCCGCCTCCGACGGGCGGACCTACCGCACGCACCGCGACGCCGACGAGATCCAGTACCAGATCAGCGGGCGCCGGACCCTGGTCACCCAGCTCGGGGCCCTGCACCTGGAGCCGGGCGACTTCGTCCGCGTCCCGGTCGGCATCGCCTTCACCAGCATCGTCACCGAGCCGAGCGCCCACGTCACGCTCCTGTCGGCGCTCGCCGTGCCGCAGGTCGCCGAGGGCACCAAGACCGGCCGCCGCCTGACCCCGGCGGAGCTGGAGGAACTGCGCCATGGCTGACCAGCGAACCGAGAAGGGGACCCCATGAGCCTCATGACCGCCGCCCGCGCCCACCGGGCCTCGGACGTCCTGCGCCTGGAGGAGGTGCCGGTCCCCGAACCGGGCCCCGAGGACGTGCTGGTCCGGGTGGCCGCGGCCGGCCTCGCGCCCAGCACGATGAAGCTGCTGAGGAGCGGGGCGTTCCGGCACCTGCCGACCACGCCCGGCCACGAGGCGGCCGGGACCGTCGTCGCCGCGGGCGCGGAGGCCGGGGAGGACCTGGTCGGGCGGCGCGTGCGCGTCCACCCGATGTTGTCCTGCCGCACCTGCCGGTACTGCACGACCGACCGCGAGCAGATGTGCGCGGAGTCCGCGATGATCGGCCAGGCGGCCTTCGGGACCGGCTCCCTGGAGCTGTACGAGCGCTACCACGACGGCGGCCTCGCCGAGTACGTCCGCGTGCCGCACTGGCTCGTCGACGTCCTGCCGGACGGCGTCGGCTTCGACCTCGGCGCCAAGGTGCACGACCTGGGCAACGCGGTCCGCGCCCTGCGGTGCGCCGGGCCGCTCGCGGACGCCACCCTGGTGGTCACCGCGGCGACCGGCACCATGGGCACGGCGTCGATCCTGCTCGCCGAGCACTTCGGGGTCGCGCGCCTCGTCCTGGTCGGCCGTTCCGCGCAGCGCCTGGA
Organism: Spirillospora sp. CA-253888; assembly: GCA_050936435.1. Lineage (GTDB taxonomy): Bacteria > Actinomycetota > Actinomycetes > Streptosporangiales > Streptosporangiaceae > Spirillospora. The sequence continues at coordinate 6,969,121 of JBNJMT010000001.1, read as the reverse complement.
GGCCGTGCGGGAGCTGGCGGGGACGCTGCCGACCGACGTCATCGCCCTGGAGGAGCTGGGGCCGGACTGGGGCGCGGACGGCGGCCTCACCAGGCGGATCCGCGACCTCGTCCCCGAGGGCCCGGAGGCGGTGCTCGACTACCTCCCGGCCGGCCCCGGCGCCGACCAGTCGATGATGGCGCTGGCCAACGGCGGCACGCTCGTGCACATGGGCGGCAACGGCGCCTCCCTGACGGTCCCCCTGCGCGTGACGATGCTCGGCTGCTGGCGGTACGTCGGCACCCGCGCCTGCACCCGCGGCGACACCGCCATGGCGCTGGACCTGCTGGGCTCGGGGGCGCTCAAGGCCGAGCGCCTGGTCACCCACCGCTTCCCGCTGGCCGAGGTCAACGAGGCGATGGCCCTGGTCGAGGAGCGCCGGGAGCCGATGTGGATGGGCGTCGTCCACCCCTGAGCCGGGGCGTCAGCCGTCCTTCAGGCCGAGCACGCGCGCGGCGTTGCCCTTGAGGATGAGCGGGCGCGCCTCCGGCTTGATGTCCAGGCCGGCGAAGTCGTTCAGCCAGCGGTCGGGGGTGATGACCGGGAAGTCCGAGCCGAACAGCACCTTGCGGCGCAGCATCGAGCCGGCCGCCCGCACCAGCTGCGGCGGGAAGTACTTGGGCGACCAGCCCGACAGGTCGATGTAGACGTTGGCCTTGTGGGTGGCGATGGAGATGGCCTCGTCCTGCCAGGGCACCGAGGGGTGGGCCAGCACGATGGTGAGGCCGGGGAAGTCGGCGGCCACGTCGTCCAGGAGCATCGGGTCGGAGTAGCGGAGCTTGATGCCGCGGCCGCCGGGCAGGCCGGCGCCGATGCCGGTCTGCCCGGTGTGGAACAGCGCGGGGACGCCGAGCTCCTGCAGCGCGGCGTAGATCGGGTAGAAGCGCGGGTCGTTGGGCTGGAACGCCTGGAGGCTCGGGTGGAACTTGAAGCCGCGGACGCCGTGGTCGCCGACCAGGCGGCGGGCCCGCTCCACCGCCTCGGGCACCCGGTGCGGGTCCACCGACCCGAACGGGACCAGGACGTCGGCGTGGTCGCGGGCCGCGTCGGCGATCTCCTCGCTGGACAGCGCGGGGTGCCCGAGGGCGGTGGTGGCGTCGACGGTGAACACCACCGCCGCCATCCGGCGCTCCCGGTAGTGCTCGGCGATGTGGGCGAGGGTCGGGGTCCGGTGCTCGCTCGCCTTGAAGTAGGCGGCGGAGGCGTCCATCAGCTCCTGGTCGAGCGAGAAGTGCCCGTGGGCGTCCTGCTCGACGTGGACGTGGAAGTCGATCGCGGTGAGGTCGTCGAGGTTCACGAGGGCGGGTCCTTATTTGAGCGTGGTGGTCGCGGCCTTGGCGGCCAGCAGGAGGGTCAGCAGTTCGTCGCGTTCGGCCGCGAGGACGGCGGGGTCGCGGCCCGCCATCTCGTCGGCCGTGCCCGCCACGATCCGCTCGGTGAGGTCGGGCGTGAGGGCGGGGTCGCCGAGGGTGCGCCACCAGTCCTCCATCGGCGGGCCGAGGTGCTCCAGCGTGTGGGCGATGCCGCCGGGGCCGCCGGACAGGTGCTGGCAGGCGAACGGGCCGAGCAGCGCCCAGCGCAGGCCGGGCCCGTGGGCGATGGCGGTGTCGATGTCCTCGACGGTGGCCACGCCCCGCTCGACCAGGGAGTACGCCTCGCGCCACAGCGCGGCCTGGAGCCGGTTGGCGACGTGGCCGGGCAGCTCGGCCCGCAGCCGGATCGGCCGCTTGCCGATGCCGGTGTAGAAGGACAGGGCGGCGGCGACGGCCTCCTCGGAGGTCCGCTCGCCGGGGACCACCTCGACCAGCGGGATGAGGTGGGGCGGGTTGAAGGGGTGGCCGATCAGCACCCGCTCCGGGTGGTGGCGGCACGCGCTCTGGACGTCGCTGGGGCGCAGACCCGAGGAACTGCTGGCCAGGACCGTTCCCGGGGCGGCGGCCGCGTCGAGCGCCTCGAAGAGCCGCTGCTTGTCGGCCAGGCGCTCGGGCCCGTTCTCCTGGACGAAGTCGGCCATGCCCGCGGCCTGGGCCGGGTCGGTGGTGAAGGCCAGGCGGTCCGGGGACGCGCCGGGTGCGAGGCCGACGCGTTCCATGGTGGGCCAGCAGTCGGCGACGGCTTGGCGCAGCCGCGCCTCCGCGCCGGGCGCGGGGTCGCACGCGACGACGTCCAGTCCCCGGGCGAGGAAGGCGGCCGCCCAGCTCGCGCCGATGACGCCGGTGCCGACGACGGCCGCGCTCTCGACGGTCACGGGGTCCTCCTGAAGGTGGTGAGGGCGTCCAGCGACGCGGGGTCGGCGAGGACGTCGGAGCCGATGACGTCCTGGGGGCGGGCGCCGAGCAGGATCTGCTTGACCGGGACTTCGAGCTTCTTGCCCGTGCGGTTGCGGGGGACGGCGGGCACGGCCGCGACGGTGTCGGGGACGTGGCGCGGGGACAGCGCGGCGCGGAGGGCCCCGGCCAGCTTCCGGCGCAGGTCGTCGTCCAGGACGTGGCCCGGCCGCAGGGCGACGAACAGCAGCAGCTCGTCGTCGTCCTCCAGGTGGACCACGAGGCTGTCGCCGATCTCGTCGAGCTCTTCGACGACGGCGTAGAAGTCGGCGGTGCCGAGGCGCACGCCGCCCCGGTTGAGGGTGGCGTCGGACCGGCCCGTGACCTCGCAGTGCCCGTCGGGGTCGAAGCGCACCCAGTCGCCGTGCCGCCACACGCCGGGGAAGTCCTCGAAGTAGGCGGCCCGGTACCGCTTCCCGTCCGGGTCGTTCCAGAAGCCGACCGGCATGGACGGCATCGGCTCGGTGACGACCAGCTCCCCCAGCCGCCCGACGACCGGCGTCCCGGCGGGGTCGTAGGCCGCGGCGGCGACGCCGAGCGCCGGGCCGGAGATCGCGCCCGGCCAGGACGGCTGCAGCGGGCCGCCCTGCAGCAGGCCCGTGCACACGTCGGTGCCGCCGCTGCCCAGGTTGAGCAGGACGTCCGGACCGATCCGGTCGTGCACCCACCGGGAGCCCTCGGCGGGCAGCGGGCTCCCGGCGGAGCCGATCTGGCGGAGCCGGGACAGGTCGAGGTCGTCGGCGGGGCGCAGGCCCTCCTTGCGGCACGCCATGAGGAAGGCGGGGCTCGCGCCCATCAGGGTCGCGCCGGTCTCGGCCGCCAGCCGCCACTGCCAGGCCAGGTCGGGGTGGGCGGGGTTCCCGTCGATCATGACGATGGCCGAGCGCAGCAGGAGGCCCGACACCAGCGCGTTCCACATCATCCACGCGGTGGTGGTGAACCACAACATCCGGTCGCCGGGGCGCAGGTCCCAGCTCAGCCCGTGGTTCTTGAGGTGTTCGAGCAGGATGCCGCCGTGCCCGTGGACGATCGCCTTGGGCCTGCCGGTCGTCCCGGACGAGAACAGCACGAACAGCGGGTGGTCGAAGGGCACGGCCTCGAACTCCGGCCCGTCGGCGGACGCTCCCAGCAGGTCCGCCCAGCCGGACGCCCCCTCGGGGGCGTCGGTGTGCGGCCCGTAGGGGACGTGGACGACGTGCTCCAGGCCCGGCAGCCCCGCGCCGATCTCCGCCGCCTCGGCGCTCCGGTCGATGGCGCGGTCGCCGTAGGCGTAGCCGGTGACGCAGAGCAGCACCTTCGGTTCGAGCTGCCCGAACCGGTCCAGGACGCCGCGCGGGCCGAACTCCGGGGCGCAGCTCGCCCAGACCGCCCCGAGGCTCGCGGTGGCCAGGAAGGCGACCAGCGTCTCGGGGATGTTGGGCAGGTAGGCGACGACCCGGTCGCCGGGGCCGACGCCCAGCCCGCGCAGCCCTTCGCGGGCGCGGGCGACCTGGTCGCGCAGCTCGCCGAAGGTCAGCGTGATCGGGGGCCGGGTCTGGGAGTGCGCGATCACGGCGACGCTCCCGGCGTCCTCGGGACGGCCCAGGGCGTGCTCGGCGTAGTTGAGGGTCGCGCCGGGGAACCACCGGGCTCCGGGCATGGCGCGGCTTCCGAGCGCTTCGCGGGGCGGCGTGTGGGCCCGCACGCCGAAGAAGTCCCAGATCGAGGTCCAGAAGCCCGGCAGGTCCTCGACCGACCAGCGCCACAGGTCCGGGTACTCCGCGAAGCGCAGCCCGCGCGTCTCCTCCAGCCAGGCCAGGTACCGGCCGATGACGGTGGTGTCGCGGACGTCCGGGGCCGGGACGGTCAGCGGCTTCACCGGGCCACCTTGGCCGCCCGGCCCGCCAGGAACTCGCGCATCCGCTGCTTGGCCTCGTCGCTGCCGGAGGCCACCGCCGCCATCAGCGATTCCAGCAGGTAGCCCTCGGCGGGGGCGGCCTCGGCGATGCGGGGCAGCGCCCGCAGGACGGCGAAGTTGGTGACCGGCGAGTTGGCGGCGACCTTGGCGGCCAGTTCGAGCGCGCGGGCCAGGCCGCCGCCCGGCTCGGTGAGGTAGTGCGACAGGCCGATCGCCTGGCCTTCGGCGGCGTCGTACACCCGCCCGGTCAGCATCATGTCCGCCATCCGGTGCGCCCCGATCAGCCGGGGCACGCGCACCGAGCCGCCGCCGCCCACGAACAGGCCGCGCTGGCCCTCGGGCAGCGCGTAGAACGCCGACGGCTCGGCCACGCGCAGGTGCGCCGCGCAGGCCAGCTCCAGGCCCCCGCCGATCACCGCGCCCTTCAGCACCGCGATCACCGGGACCGGCGACGCCTCCACGGCGTCCATGGCGCGGTGCCACATCAGCGAGTGGTCCAGGGACTCCAGGGTCGAGCGCTCGGTCAGCTCGGCCAGGTCGAGGCCGGCGGAGAAGTGCTCGCCCTCGGCGTCCAGGACGATCGCGCCGGCGCCCTGGGGCGGGCGGCGGAAGAACTCCTCCACGCCGAGCACCGTGGCGTCGTCCAGGGCGTTGCGCTTGCGGGGGCGGCACAGCCGCAGCACGGCGGTGTCGCCGTGCCGCTCCACCTGGAGGGAAGCGGTCATCTGTCGTTCTCCTGTCCCTGGGCGTCCGTCCGGGCGTCCATCTGGGCGGGCTTCTGCGCGGCGCGGCGGAGTTCGGCGCGCCGGATCTTTCCGGTGGCGGTGCGCGGCAGGTCGGCCGCGAACCGCACGGTCTTGGGGATCTTGTAGCGGGCCAGCCGCGCCTCCAGGTGGGCGCGCAGCTCCGCCTCGGTCAGGGCGGCCCCGGGGCGGAGGACGACGTGGGCGGCGCCGACCTCGCCCCACCGCTCGTCCGGCACCGCGACCACGGCGCAGTCGGCGACCTGCGGCAGCGCGGTGACGACCGCCTCCACCTCGGCGGGGTAGACGTTCTCCCCGCCCGAGATGATCATGTCCTTGACGCGGTCGGCCACCTGCGCCCAGCCGGCCTCGTCCACGCGCACCAGGTCGCCGGTGCGGAACCAGCCGCCCTCGACGAAGCTCGCGGCGCTGTCCTCGGGCCGTCCCCAGTAGCCGGCGAACACGTTCGGCCCGCGCACCAGGAGCTCGGCGGGCTCGCCCGGCTCGGCCGGAACGGCCCGGCCCGAACGCAGGTGCGCGACGTCGGTGAAGAAGTGCGGCACGCCGACCGAGGTCGGCCGCTCGTCCGCGCCGTCGGCCACCGCCATGTGGACGCCCGGCGCGGCCTCGGTCATCCCGTAGCCCTGGAGCAGCCGGACGCCCCGGTCCAGCCAGGCCCGCGCGACGTCCGCGCGGACCGGCGACCCGCCGTACAGCACGCAGGTCAGCGAGGACAGGTCGGCCTCCGCCCAGGACGGGTGCCCGCACATCATCTGCAGCATCGTCGGCACGGCCGAGAACGAGGTGGTCCGCCTGCGCCCGATCAGCTCCAGGATCGCGCCGGGGTCGAAGCGGGGCACCGGCTCCACGCTGCCGCCCTTGAACAGGGTCGGCAGCGTGATCTGCCCGAGCCCGACGCAGTGGAACAGCGGCGCGACGACCAGGGCGCGGTCGCTGCCGAGCGTGTCCACGTGGGCGAGCTGGTTGACGGTGTTCCAGGTCAGGTTGCCGTGGGTGAGCACGGCGCCCTTGGGCCTGCCGGTGGTGCCGGAGGTGTAGAGGATCAGGCAGGGGTCGTCCAGGCCGACCGCCGCGCCGCCGGCGGGTTCGGCCGCCTCGACCAGCTCCCGGTAGTCCCGGCCGCCGAGCGGGCAGGTGCCGGGCGACAGCGCCACGACCGCGCGCACGGTCTCCGGCAGCGGCGCGGCGGCCCCGGCCAGCGCGTCGGTGTCGGCGCTGTGGACCAGCACCGACGCGCCGCTGTCGGCCAGCATGTAGCGGATCTCGGTGCCCGACAGGCGGGTGTTCAGCGGGACGAACACCGCGCCGAGCATCCCGGTGGCGAACAGCGTCTCGAACACGGCGACGTCGTTGGCCCCCAGGTAGGCGACCCGGTCGCCGCGCCGCATGCCCAGCCCGCGCAGCGCCCCGGCGAGGCGGCGCACCCGGTCGTCCAGCTCGGCGTAGGTCAGCCGCCGGTCGCCCTGGACCAGCGCGACGCGGTCGGGGGTGATGCGGGCCCGGCGGCCGGGCCAGCTCCCGAGACCGTGGTCGGGGCCGTCGATGGACATGGTCTCCACCCTTCGTGCGGTCGGCGGTGTCGGCGAGGGATCGTCCGGCGGCGTGCGCGCACGCGCCGCCCCGGCGGTCTGCCGCGGCACGCCATGAAAACCCGCCGCCGCTTGAACGTCAATGGTGTTGTCATAAGATGACCGAGTGAACGATCGTGTGGTCCCCGAGGAGCGGCGGCGCCGCAGGCGGCCGACCAAGCAGGGCACCGTGCTGTCGGAGCGGGCCATCGTGGAGACGGCGCTGCGGCTGGTCGCCCGGCACGGGGCGGAGGCGCTGACGGTGCGGCGGCTGGGCGCGGCGCTCGGCGCCGACCCCAGCTCGCTGTACCGCTACTTCCGCAACGCCGACGACCTGCTGCTGGCGGTCGCCGACGAGCTGATCGGCCGCGCCCAGAACGGCTGGGCGCCGACCGGCGACTGGCGCGCCGACCTGCGGGAGATCGGGATGCGGCTGTGCGCCTCCTACCGGGCGCATCCGCAGGCGGCCGTGCTGGCGGCCCACCGGACCACCGGCCGCGACAACGAGGCGCGGGCCGTGGAGGCGATCCTGGGCGTCCTGCGCTCGGCGGGGTTCCCCGACGCCGAGGCCGTGCGGATCTACCACGCCTTCGTGGACCAGGCCCTGGGGCTGGCGGCGCTGGAGGCGGCCGCCGAGGCCCTGCCCGCGCCGGCGCGGGAGAGCGACGAGCGGATCTGGCGCGCCCGCTACGCCCGCCTGCCCGCCGAGACCCACCCCAACATCAACGCGACCGCGCACCTGCTGGCCGCCGACATGGGGCACAGCGCGTACCCGTTCGCGCTGGAGCTGTTCCTGGAGGCCGTCGCCGCCCGGCTGCCGCGCGGGGCCGCCGCGCCCGCCGCCGAATAGGCGGCGTCGAATAGGCTGCATCGCATGGCAGACGAGGGTTCGGTGCGGGTGGATCTGTGGATCTGGTCCGTGCGGCTGCTGAAGACCCGCTCGCAGGCGACCGCCGCGTGCCGGGCCGGGCACGTCCGGATCAACGACGAGCGGGCCAAGCCCGCCACGGCCGTCAAGGTCGGCGACGAGGTCCGGCTGCGCCACGAGGGCCGCGAGCGGATCGTCGTGGTGCGGCGCATCGTGCGCAAGCGGGTGGGGGCGCCCGTCGCGCAGGAGTGCCTGACCGACAACAGCCCGCCCCCGCCGCCGCGCGAGATGCTGATCCCGATCGGCCGCCGCGACCGGGGCGCGGGGCGGCCCACCAAGCGCGACCGCCGCGAGCTCGACCGCCTGCGCGCGCATCTGTACCCGGCCGACGGCCAGGCCGCCGACAGTGTTGATTGAAGCTGTGTTTCTTGAAGTCCCGGCCCAGGGCCGCTCGCCTGGCGGCTCGCACCCCTGACCGTGCCTTTGGCGAGTGCCACATCGCTTCGCGATCTGTCCCGGCGGGGCTCGCCTTCGGCTTTGCCCCGCCGGGACAGTTAGGCACTCGCGCGACGGCTGAGGTCTTTGGGACGGGCCTTGGACCGATCGTCGGACCGGACGGCTCGGCGCCTTCTTGGTGCATGTCTTGTTTTTCGGAACTGGTGTCCTGCAAGATGAATTCGCAAGTTCGCCTGACAGGACATGCGTACCGAGATTCAGGAGCGCCTCTTGGTCCAGTCGATGACCGCCGTGCGGATCCACGAGCACGGCGGCCCGGAGGTCCTGAAGGTCGAGCGGGTGCCGGTGCCCGAGCCCGGCCCCGGCGAGGTGCTGGTCCGCGTACGGGCGACCTCCGCGAGCTGGTGGGACGCCGGCTACCGCAAGGGCGCGGTCCGGCCGCGCCCGGGGGCCTCGGCGCTCCGGCTGCCCTTCCAGCTCGGGCGCGAGGCCGCCGGGGAGGTGGCCGCGCTCGGTCCGGGCGCGGGGCGGTTCGCGGTCGGCGCGCGCGTCGTGGTGATGACCTGCCCGGCGTGCGGGCGGTGCGCGTCCTGCCGCCGGGGACTCGACAACCTGTGCCTGGACACCGAGCTTCCCGCGCACCAGCGGTTCGGCGGCTACGCCGAGTACGTGACCGTCCCCGAGCACGGGCTGCTGCCCTCCCCCGGCGGGGTGGACGACGAGACGCTGGCCTGCGTGCTGTGGTCGTACGGCACGGTGCTGCACATGGTCAACGCGCGCGCCCGCGTGCAGCCCGGCGACAGCGTGCTGGTCACCGGTGCGTCCGGCGGCATGGGCACCGCCTCGCTGCAGCTGTCCCGGCTCGCCGGCGCGGGCCTGGTCATCGCGCTGTCCGGGGCGCCGGAGAAGGCGGAGGCGCTGCGCGCGGCGGGCGCGGACGTGGTGGTGGACCGCCGCGCCCCCGACGCGGCCGAGCAGGTCCGCGCGCACACCGGCGGGGCCGGGGTGGACGTGGTGCTGGACAACGTCGGCGGCCCGATGCTCCCGCTGGCGGTCGAGGCCGCCGGGCTCGGCGCGCGGATCGTGCTGGCGGCCGTCATGGGCGGGCGGACCGCCGAACTCGCGATCGGCGACGTCTTCCGCAAGCACCTGGACATCCTCGGCACGCGCGCCGCCACGCGGCGCGAGCAGGAGCAGGTGCTGGCGTTCGCGGCGAGCGGCCGCATCGCCCCGGTGATCGGCGCGCGGTACCCGCTGGCGGAGGCGCGGCGGGCGCACGAGGCGCTCGACGCGGGCGAGCACGTCGGGAAGATCGTGCTCCTGCCCTGAGCCGGACGCCCCGGCGCGCGCCGTCACCCGGCGGGCCGCCCCGGGCGCTGGCGGGCGGGCGGGATCGGCACGGGGTCCGCCCCCGCGACGACGGTGTTGGAGACGGTGCCGATCCCCTCGACGGTCAGGGTGACGGTGTCGCCCGGCCCCAGCGGCGGCGGGTCCTGGCGGCCGCGCACGCCCCACAGCTCCGCCAGGCAGCCGCCGTTCCCGCAGGTGCCCGACCCCAGGACGTCGCCGGGCCGCACGAGGGTGCCGCGCGAGGCGTAGGCGGTCATCTCCTCGAACGTCCAGCCCATGTTCGACAGCAGGTCCTCGCCGACGACCCGCCCGTTGACCTCGGCGGTGAGGGCCAGGCGCAGGAAGCCGTCGGCGTCGCGGTACGGCTCCAGCTCGTCGGCGGTGACCAGGTGGGGGCCGAGCGTGGTGGCGGTGTCCTTGCCCTTGCACGGGCCCAGCCCCACCTTCATCTCGGCCGACTGGAGGTCGCGCGCCGACCAGTCGTTGAGGACGGTGTAGCCGACGATGTGGTCGCGGGCCCGCTCGGGGGTGAGGTCGCGGCCCTCGGGGCCGATGACGGCGGCGACCTCCAGCTCGAAGTCCAGGACGCGCGACCCCGGCGGCATGGGGACCTCGTCGTGCGGGCCGATCACCGCGTGGGGGTTGGCGAAGTAGAAGGTGGGCGCGGCGTACCACCGCTCGGGCACGCCGGAGGCGCCGTCCACCGAGCGGCGGACGCCCTCGACGTGCTCCTCGAAGGTGACGAAGTCGCGCACCGAGGGCGGCCGCAGCGGCGGCAGGAGGCGCACCTCCGACACGTGCGGTCCGGGCGGGCCGGCGCGGACGGCGAGCAGCGCGTCCAGGCCCTCGGCGAGCAGGTCGGTGAAGGGCCGCTCGTCCAGCAGGGGGCGGAGGGTCCCGTCCTCCTCCAGGACGGCCGTCCCGCGCCGGGAGTCGTGCTCGTAGGCGGCGAAGCGCACGGGGTCCTCCTCAGACCGGCGGGGCGACGAAGCAGCCGCGGTCGGGGTCGTTGAACGACTCCTTGGCGACCAGCTCGTTCATCGGGTTGGCGGTGCCCCACTGGTCGGTGACCTCGGGCCGGGAGAAGTCGTAGACGTGCGGGTGCCAGGTGTCCTCGTCCAGCTCCTCCAGCTCGGTCGTGTACTCGACGGTGTTGCCGTGCGGGTCGAGGAAGTAGGTGAAGGTGTTGTCGCCCGCCAGGTGGCGGCCCGGCCCCCAGATCTTGCGGAAGCCCGCGCGCGTCACCCGGCCGGAGCCGCGCATGTACTCGTCCAGGCCGCGCATCTCGAACGACACGTGGTGCAGCGAGGTGTGCGGGCCCCGCGCGATGGCCATGGAGTGGTGCTGGGAGCTGATCCGCATGAAGTGCATGACCTCGCCCATGTGCGGGGAGCTCAGGGTGTCCGACAGGCGGAAGCCGAGGTGCCGCTCGTACCAGCGGCGGGTGCGGTCGAGGTCGGGCGAGTTCAGCACGACGTGGGACAGGCGCACCGGGATCGCCTCGCGCTCCTCGATGCGGCGGTGCTCGCGGACGGCGACGTCGGCGGAGACCTCGACGGTGCGGCCGTCCACGTCGAAGAAGCGGAAGCCGTAGCCGCCGCCGGGGGTGTCCAGGGCGTCCGGCCGGGTGACCAACCGGACGCCGTCGGCGAGCAGCCGCTCGGCGAGGGCGTCCACGTCGGCGGCGTCGGCCGCGCCGAAGGAGACCAGGTCCAGGCGCTTGTCGTCGGCGCGGCGGAGCCGGACCACGTACTGCTCCGGGCTGCCCTCGGCGGCCAGGAAGCTGATCCCGGAGTCCTCGGCGACCTTGGTCAGGCCCCAGACGCCGCCGTAGAAGTCGAGCTGGGCCTCGTAGTCGGGCACGGCGAGGTCCACGTGCCGCAGGTGGGTGAGCGGGCGGGCGGTCATGGGCGGTCCTCTCGGGGTGAGGGTCGGCGGGTGCGGGAGGCGTCGGGCAGGTTCAGCAGGGCGGCGGCGTTCGCGCCGCGCACGGCGCGTTCGACGGGCTCGGGCAGTCCGGCGGCGCGCAGCGCGCCCACCGGGTCCTCGGTGCCCATGTCGAACGGGTAGTCCGAGCCGAGCAGCACCCGGTCCGGCCCCGCGGCGGCGACCAGGGCGCGCAGCGCGGCGGGGTCGTGGACGAGCGAGTCGAAGTACAGCCCGCGCAGGTAGGAGCTGGGTTCGCGGGCGCAGCCGCGCGCGTCGGGGCGGACCCGCCAGGCGTGGTCGGCGCGCCCGGCGTGGGCGGGCAGGTAGCCGCCGCCGTGCGCCGCGACGATCTTCAGGCCGGGGTGCCGGTCCAGCACGCCGGAGAAGATCAGGTGGGACAGCGCGACGGCGTTCTCGGCGGGCTGCCCGACCGAGTTGGACAGGTACCAGCGGTCCAGCCGCTCGTCGAGCGTGCAGCCGAACGGGTGCAGGAACAGCAGCGCGCCGCTCTCCTCCGCCCGGGTCCAGAAGGGCTCGTAGGCGGGGTCCGACAGCTCCCGGCCCGGGGCGTGGCTGGAGATCTCCACGCCGAGCAGGCCCGCCGCCAGGGCGTGGTCCAGGGCCTCGGCGGCGAGGCCGGGGTGCTGGAGCGGGACCAGGCCGAGGCCGCGCAGCCGGCCGGGGGCCTCGGCGCAGTGCGCGGCGACCCCGGCGGCGGCCAGCTCCCAGACGGTGCGGGCCAGGTCCTCGTCGGCCCAGTAGTGGTAGTGGGACGGGGACGGGCTGACGAGCTGGAGGTCCACCCCGGCGGCGTCCATCGCGGCGAGGCGCGCGGCGGCGTCGGTGAGCAGCGGCATCCGGGCGCGGACCATCTCGCCGTTGACGGGCATCGCCTCGGGGCCGTTGCGGCGCGCCTCCAGCTCGCGGGCGGCGGCGTGGCCGGGCCGCCCGGCGACGGCCCGCTCCACCTCCGGCAGCAGGAGGTGGGCGTGCACGTCCACCGTGGGTCCGGGCGTCACGGGCGCTCCTTCAGGACGGTCATCGTGCGGGCCATCAGGCCGGGCACGTCGGCGTCGCGGACGCCGTCCATCAGCCAGCGGCCGAGCCGGACGGAGTTGTCCACGACCATCCGCACGCGCGGCATCCGGCGGTCGCGGTACTCGGTGAGCAGGGCGTCGTCGAGCGGGCGGCCCGAGGCCAGCAACCCGGCCAGCACCCACGCGTCCTCCAGGGACATCGCCGCGCCCTGCGCCAGCGTGGGCGGGCAGCAGTGCGCGGCGTCGCCGACGAGAACGACCCGGCCCCGGTGCCAGGGCCCCTCGACCAGCAGCCGGTCGAAGCGGGTGTGGTTGACCCGCGCCGGATCGGTGATCGACTCGCGGATGGCGGTCCAGGCGCCGCCGTAGCCCTCGGCCAGGCGGCGCATCTCCTCGGCGTGCCGGGCGGGGTCCACCTCGGCGCGGTCGCGCCTGGCCTCCACCAGGTAGGCGTACAGGGTGTCCGGGCCGGTCGGGCAGTACCCGGCGATGTAGCAGGGGCCGCCGTAGGCCAGGTCGGTGCGGGTGACCGACGCCGGGCGCGGGGCCTCCACGCGCCAGATGCCCATGCCGGTCGGCTCGGGCCGGTCCGGGACGCCGATCATCGCGCGGGTGGCCGAGCCGAGCCCGTCGGCGCCCACCACCAGGTCGTAGCGGCCGGTGGTGGCGTCGTCGAAGGCGACCCGCACGCCGTCGCCGTCCTGCTCCAGGGCGGTGACGGTGGTGCCGAGCCGGACGCGGGTCCCGGAGGCGCGGACCGCGCCGGTCAGGACGCGCTGCAGGTCCGGGCGGCGCATCCCGAGGGTGGCGGGCAGGTCGTCGCCGCCGGTGCGGATGTCCTCGGCGACGTGCAGCACGGTGCCGTCCGGGGCGATCAGGCCGAGGGTGTCGAAGCCGTGCCCGAGCGCGCGGACCTCCTCCCAGACACCGGCCTCGCGCAGCACGCGCAGCGCGTTGCCCTGGAGGGTGATGCCGGAGCCGCGCACGTTCCAGTCCGCGCTGACCTCCACCAGGTCCACCGCGATCCCGGCGCGGCGCAGCAGGACGGCCAGGACGCTTCCGGCGGTGCCGCCGCCGATGACCAGGACGGAACCGGCGCCGGTGCTGTCTGCGGGCACGGCGTTCTCCTTCACTTCACGGCCAGGGGGTTGACCGGGGAGCCGACCGCCCCGGTGATGGGCAGCGGCGCGGCCGACAGCCAGAACTCGTACACGCCGTCGGCCGCGCAGTCGGCGGCCAGCGCGTCCAGGTCCCACATCTCGCCGATGAGCAGCCCGATGTTGGGGATGGCGACCTGGTGCAGGGGCTGGAAGGCGTGCTCGAACTCGTTCGGGCGCACCTCGAAGCCCCAGGTGTCGGTGGCGATGGCGGCGATCTCGGTGCGGTGCAGCCAGCCGGCGGTGGTGAACGACAGGCCGGGCGCGGGGCCGCCCGCGTACTCGCCCCAGCCGTCGCGGCGGGCGCGGGCGAGCTGCCCGGTCCGCACGCACACGATGTCGCCGGCGCCGACCGCGACGCCGTGCGCCTCGGCGGTGCGCGCCAGGTGTTCCTCGGTGACGGCGAACCCGTCGGGCAGCTCGCCGCCCTCGCCGATCACGCGGCCGACGTCCAGCAGCACGCCGCGCCCGGCGACGTGCGGGGCCATGTGCTCGATGCCGGTGACCAGGTCGCCGTCGCCGGTCACGACGCGTTCGGCGGGGCGGCCGTTCCACGCCTTGCCGTGGTCGAAGATGTGGCCGAGGCCGTCCCACTGGGTGGAGCACTGCAGCGGCATGGCGATCACGTCGTCGGCGCCGCCGATCCCGTGCGGGAAGCCCTGGAGGCCGAGCGCGGCGTCGGTGCCGGTGTCGAGCATGGTGTGCACCGGGTTGGTGCGCCGCCGCCAGCCCTTCTGCGGGCCGTCCATGTCGAAGCGCTGCGACAGCGAGAAGCTCGCGCCGCGCCGGACCAGCGCGGCGGCGACGCGGCGGTGCTCCTCGGTGAGGTGGTTGAGGGTGCCGAGCCGGTCGTCCTCGCCCCAGCGGCCCCAGTTGGAGTACGCCGCGGCGGCGGCCGCGATCGCGCCCTCGGGGTCGGCCGGGTCGAGCCGGGCCGGGTCGGTCGCGGGGCCGGTCGCCGGGCCGCTCACGGTGCCGCCTCCGCGACGCAGCGGGTCCGCTGGACGCCGAGGCCGGTGATCTCGCCCTCCATGACGTCGCCGTCGCGCAGCAGCCGCCCCCAGTGCATGCCGTTGCCGGCCGGGCTGCCGGTCAGCACCAGGTCGCCGGGCAGCAGCACCGAGGTCCGGGAGATGTGGGAGACCAGCCGAGCGACGTCGAAGATCATGTCCTTGGTGGTCTCGTCCTGCATGGTGTCGCCGTTGAGCCGCAGCGTCACCCGCAGGTCGGAGGGGTCGCCGACCGAGGCGGCCGGCACCAGCCAGGGCCCGAGCGGGGTGAAGCCGGGGGCGTTCTTGGCCCGCAGCCAGTCGGTGCCGATCTCCGGCATGTCGCGGCGGAACACCGCCTCGCGGGCCGTCAGGTCGTTGGCGATCGTGTAGGCGGCCACGTGGGACAGCGCCTCCGCCACGCCCACCCGGTGGGCGGGGCGGCCGATGACTGCGGCCAGCTCCAGCTCCCAGTCGGGCTTGGCGCACCAGGACGGCAGCACCACGTCGTCGTAGGGGCCGGTGATCGAGGACGGCAGGCCGATGAACACGTACGGCAGGTCCTCGGCGGCGCGGCGGTCCATCATCGCGGCGGTCTCGGCGCGCACCCGCTCGGCGGGGCGGCCGCCCTCGGGCTCGTGCGCCACGGCCAGGTCGACGACGTGGGTGCGGTAGTTGGCGCCGGACTGGAAGACCTGGCGGGGCTCGACCGGCGCGTGCACGCGCAGGTCGGCCAGGTCCGCGCGGTCCCCGCCCGCGGCCGCCAGCTCGTGCAGCCGGGGCAGCACGGCGTCCCAGCGCGCCAGCAGGTCGCGCGTCGTCAGGCAGGGCTCGGCCAGCGCGGCGGCCAGGTCCAGGACCCCGCCGTCCGGGGTGACCAGGCCCGCGAACGCGGCGCCTTCCCGGCGGGAGAAGGTGCCGAGGGCGAAGGGCCCGGCGAAGGTCGAGGGTGTTTCCACGTGATTTCCTCCCGGTGAACTGCGACTAATGTGGACCTCCACCAAGCGATCAGGGAAATCGATTTCACATATGTGAGTCATCGACGGGACGGATGGCCGCCGTGCACCTCGCCAACCTGGACCTCAACCTCGTCACCGCGCTGCGCGCGCTGCTGGAGGAGCGGAACGTGACCCGCGCGGGCCGCCGGATCGGCCTCAGCCAGCCCGCGATGAGCGCCGCGCTCGCCCGGCTGCGCCGCCACTTCGGCGACGAACTGCTGGTGCGCACCGGCAACTCCTACGACCTGACGCCGCTGGGGGCCGCGCTGCTCGGCCGCTCCGCCGCCGCCTGCGACCTGCTGGAACGGGTCTTCAGCACGCAGGCCGGGTTCGACCCGGCCGCCGAGGAGCGCGAGTTCACCCTGATCAGCTCCGACTACGGCGCGGCGGCGTTCGGGGCGGCGCTGGCGCGGGCGGTGCACCGGGAGGCCCCGGGCGTGCGGTTCACCTTCCGGCAGACCGGCCCGGAGGTCGTCGAGCGCCCGGCGGCGCTGCTGAGCACGGTGGACGGCCTGCTCATGCCGCACGGCATCATCGACGACCTGCCGGCGGTGGACCTGTACCGGGACCGGTGGGTGTGCCTGGTGGCCGACGACCATCCCGACGTCGGCGACGCGCTCACCCTGGACGACCTGGCCCGGCTGCCGTGGGCGGTCTACCAGCGGCCCTACGACGCCCCGGTGGCGCGGCAGCTCGCGATGATCGGCGTCAGCCCGCGGGTGGAGGTGTCGGTGCAGGCCTTCCACCTGCTGCCCTACCTGGTGGAGGGCACCCGGCGGGTGGCGATGGTGCAGGAGCGGCTGGCCCGCCGGGCGGTGCGGGCGACGGCGGTGCGGGTGCTGCCGTGCCCGTTCGAGGCGGTGCCGGTGCAGGAGGCGATGTGGTGGCACCCGGTGCACGCCCAGGACGCCGCGCACATCTGGCTGCGGGAGCGGGCCGCGCGGGTCGGCGCCGAACTGGCCGCGGCGGAGGCTCCGGCGGAGTGAGGGGGCCGCCCGGGGGCGGTGAAGTATTACAACCGTAGTATGGGTGCATGGACCATCGCCGCCGCGCCGTCCGATCCCGGGCGGGCCACCGTTGACCATCGCCCTGTCCCTGCTGCTCGGCGTCGCGACGGTGCTGCTGATCACCGCGCTGACCGGCTACTTCGTCGCGCAGGAGTTCGCCTACATGGCCGTGGACCGGTCGCGGCTGAACGCGCGCGCCGCGTCCGGCGACCGTTCGGCCGGGCTCGCGCTGGCGGTCACGCGGCGCACCTCGTTCATGCTGTCGGGCGCCCAACTCGGCATCACCGTGACCGGCCTGCTGGTCGGCTACGTCGCCGAGCCGCTGATCGGCCGGGCCCTCGGCCGCGCGCTCGACGGCGCCGGGCTGTCGGCGGCCGCCGGGATCGCGGCCGGGACGGTGCTGGCGCTGGCGCTGTCCACGCTGGTGCAGATGGTGTTCGGCGAGCTGTTCCCCAAGAACCTGGCGATCGCGCGGCCCGAGCCGGTGGCGCGCCGCCTCGCCCGGTCCACGCTGGTGTACCTGAAGGTGTTCGGTCCGCTGGTCCGGGTGTTCGACCTGTCGTCGAACCTGCTGCTGCGGCTGCTGCGGATCGAGCCGGTGCACGACGTGGAGCACGCCGCGACCGAGCGCGACCTGGCGCACATCGTGGCCGACTCGCGGCGCAGCGGCGACCTGCCGCCGGACCTGTCGATGCTGCTGGACCGCATCCTGGACTTCCCGCGCCGCGACGTGGAGCACGCCATGATCCCCCGGGCCCGGGTGGACACCGTGCCGGGCACCGCCGCGATCGCCGAGGTGCGGCGCGCGATGGGCGCCGGCCACTCCCGCTACCCGGTGCTGGGCGCCGACGGGCGGATCGCCGGGGTGGTGCACCTGGCCGACGTGCTGGCCGCCGCCGACCGCGACCGCCCGGTGTCGTCGATCATGCGCCCGGCGCTGCTGGTGCCGACGCTGATGCCGCTGCCGGCCGCGCTGGAGCGGCTGGCCGCCGACCGCGCCCAGCTCGCCTGCGTCATCGACGAGTTCGGCGGCTTCGCCGGCGTGGTGACGCTGGAGGACCTGGCCGAGGAGCTGGTCGGCGAGATCACCGACGAGCACGACCGGGCCGCCGGGCCCGCCGCGACCGCCGCCGGGGAGGGCTGGATCGTCCCCGGCGGCCTCCCGCTGGACGAGGTGGAGCGCACCATCGACCACCGGCTGCCCGCCGGCGGCTACGAGACCCTCGCCGGGCTGGTGATCGCCGCCTGCGGCGCGCTGCCGGAGCAGGGGGCCGAGGTGGCGGTCGAGCTGCCCGCCGACCCCGCCGACCTCGCCCGCGGCGACGACCCGCCGGTCCGGGTCGCGCGGATGACGGTGCTGGAGGTCGAGGACCACGTGCCGGCGTCCGTCCGGCTCCGGATCGTCACCGGCGGCGCCGGGGAGGAGGGGCGATGAGCGGCCCGTGGGCGGTCCTCGCCGCCACCGTCGCGATCATCGCGGCGAGCGCGTTCTTCGTCGCGGTCGAGTTCGCGCTGATGGCCGCCAAGCGGCACCGCCTGGAGGACGCCGCCCCCACCAGCCGCTCGGCGCGGGCGGCGCTGCGCAGCGCCTCGGAGCTGACGCTCCTGCTGGCCGGGGCGCAGCTCGGCATCACGATCTGCACGCTGGCGCTGGGCGCGATCACCAAACCCGCGGTGCACCACCGGCTCACCCCCGCGCTCGCGTCCTGGGGCGCGCCGGCGTGGCTGGCCGACGCCGCCGGGTTCGTGCTGGCGCTGGTCATCGTGACGTTCCTGCACCTGGTGATCGGCGAGATGGCGCCCAAGTCCTGGGCCATCGCCCACCCGGAGCGATCGGCGACGCTGCTGGCGCTGCCGATGCGCGGCTTCATGTGGCTGACCCGGCCACTGCTGCGCGCGCTCAACCGGGCCGCCAACTGGTGCCTGCGCAAGGTCGGGGTGCAGGCCGCCGACCAGATCGCCTCCGGCCAGGACCCCGACACGCTGCGGCACCTGGTCGAGCACTCCGCCAACGTCGGCGCGCTGGACGCCGGGTACTCCGCGCAGCTGTCGGAGGCGCTGGACCTGCAGACGCTGAGGATCGGCGACCTCGTGCGGCCCGGCTCCGAGCCGACCGCCGTGCCGCCGGACGCCACCGTGGCCGACGTCCAGGCCGCGAGCCGCGCCTCCGGCCACCTGCGCATCCTCGTGACCGGACCGGGCACCGACCGGCGGATGGTCCACGTGCGCGACACCCTCACCGAGCCGGAGGACTCCGGCATCGCCCGCCTGACCCGGCCGGTCCACCTGGTCCCGGCCGGGACGCCGGTCTACGCGGCGCTGACCCGGATGCGCGAGCTCGGCACCCAGCTCGCCCTGGTCACCGAGGACGGGGCCGTGCTGGGCGTGGTCACCGTCAGCGACATGCTGCGGCGGCTGTTCCCCGCGGCGGGGACCGGGCCGGGCGATGGGCCGGTCCCGGCCGGCTGAGCACGCCGCTACGCTGCGCTGGACGACCGGCGCATCATGGAAGATCTGGAGGTGGGCGCCCGTGCCGCGACGACCCCTGGGGCAGCTGGAGGCCGAGGTGCTGGCCGCGCTGGCGGCCGCCGACGGCCCGGCCAGCACCTCCGACCTGCGGGCCCGCATCCCCGGCGAGCCCGCCTACACCACCATCAACACGATCCTGTTCCGGCTGCACGCCAAGCACCTGGTCACCCGGGTGCGCGCGGGCCGGCACTACCTGTACCGGCTGGCGGTGGACGAGTCGGGCCTGGTCGCCGACCGGATGCACGACCACCTGCGGCACGCCAGCGACCCCTCCGGCGTGCTGAGCCGGTTCGTGCAGAACCTCTCCCCCGACGAGGAGGAGGCGCTGCGCACGCTGCTGGAGGAGTCCCGCCCCTCCCCCGAGGACCACCCGTGATCTGGCTGACGTTCCTGCCCGCCTCCCTGGCCCTCTCCCTCGGCGTCCTGCTCGGCCTGGCGCCGCTCCCCCTGCACCCGGCCTGGTCGGCGCGGCTGCTGGCGACCGCCGCCGCGGCCGCCGTCGCCAGCGTGCTCGGCACGCTGGTGTTCATCAGCCTCAACTACGCGGCCACGCTGTTCCCGGCGGCCGCCGACCTGCTGCCCGAATGGGCGCTGTTCGGCGACGACCAGCCGGTGCACGCGGGCCTCGGCGTCCCCGCGCTGGCCCTGGCCGGGCTCGCCGCCGCCACCGCCGCCCGCCTGTCGGCGCGCTGGGCGGCCGAGGTGCGCGGCGCGCAGCGCACCGCGCGCGGCGTGGTCGACTCCGACGTCCCGCTGGTCATCGCCGTGCCGGGCCGGAACGGGGGCGTCATCGTCTCCCGGGGCCTGCTGGACGCGCTCGACCGGCGGCAGCTGGGGGTGGTGTTCCAGCACGAGGCGTCGCACCTGCGGCACCGCCACCACCGCTACCTCGCGCTCGGCGCGCTGGCGGCCGGGACCGTCCCGCCGCTGCGGCCGCTGAACGCCCGGCTGCGCTTCACCCTGGAGCGCTGGGCCGACGAGGACGCCGCCGAGGCCGTCGGCGACCGCGCCCTGGTGGCCCGCACCATCGCCCACGTCGCGCTGAAGCAGTCGGCGGCGGGGCCCCTGCCGACGCTCTTCCCCGCCTTCACCGGCTCGGGCGTCGTCCAGCGGGTGGAGGCCCTGCTGACCGGCGCGCCCGGCAAGAACACCGTCAGCGGCCCGCTGGCGCTCGCCGGGGCGGGCCTCGCCTCCGGGGCGCTGGCCTCGCTGGCCTGGCAGCTCGACCACGCCCTCGGCCTGCCCCTGCTGTGACGGCCCGCCGCATCCGGTGATCCGCGGCGGGTAGGGTCCCGACCATGCGGATTCCGACCGACGAAGAGATCCGTGGCCTGCACGAGAAGTTCGCGCCCACGCCCGAGGCGTTCGACCTCGTCCACACGCACTGCCGGATCGTCTGCGCGGTGGCCGAGCGGCTCATGGCCGGCCGCGACCTCGGGCTCGACACCGCCCTCGTCCGCGCCGGCGCGCTGCTGCACGACATCGGCGTCTACCGGCTGTACGGGCCCTCCGGCGAGATCGAGCACGGGAGCTACATCCGGCACGGCGTGCTGGGCCACGACCTGCTGCGCGAGGTCGGCCTGCCCGAGGAGATCGGCCGGTTCTGCTCCCACCACACCGGCGTGGGCCTGACCCGCGACGACGTCGAGCGGCAGGGCCTCCCGCTGCCGCCCTGCGACTACCTGGCCGAGACCGGCGAGGAGGAGCTGGTCATGTACGCCGACAAGTTCCACAGCAAGACCCGGCCGCCGGTGTTCGTGTCCGCCGCCACCGCCACGGTGAAGCTGCGGCGCTTCGGCGACGACAAGGCCGCGATGTTCACCGCGATGGTCGACCGCTTCGGCGAGCCCGACCTCGGGCCGCTCGCCGACGCCTACGGGCACGCTCTGGTCTGAGCCTCCGCTAACGTCGGGGACATGCGGCTTCATGTGGGATGTGCGATGTGGACGCACGCGCCATGGCAGGGGCGTTTCCTGCCCCACCCGCTCCCGCCCAGGGAGCGGCTGCGGGCCTACGCGTCCTGGTGCGACGCGGTGGAGGGCAACACCACCTTCTACGCCACGCCCGCGCGCGCCACGGTGGAGTCATGGGCCGAGCAGACCTCCCCGGACTTCCGGTTCCTGCTCAAGCTGCCCAAGACGATCACGCATGAGCGGCGGCTGGCGGACGCCGATCAGGAGCTGGGCGCGTTCCTGACGGCGATCGAGCCGCTCGGGCCGCGCGCCGACACGCTCTGGGCGCAGCTGCCGGGCTCGTTCGGGCCCGCGGACCTGGGCGCGCTGGCGGCGTTCCTGCACCGCCTGCCGCGCGAGTACCGGTACGCGGTCGAGGTGCGGCACCGGGCGTTCTTCGAGGATCCGCGCGCCGCCCGGCGGCTGGAGCAGGTCCTGGAGGGCGTGGGGGCCGAGTGGGTGCCGTTCGACACCGTCACGCTGTTCCGGACGCCGCCGACCAGCGACGCCGAGCGGGACGCCTGGACGAAGAAGCCGCGGGTGCCGCGCCGGTCCCGCGCCCTCACCGACCGGCCGGTCGTCCGCTACCTGGGCCGCGACGACGTCGGGCGGACCGTGGAGGGCTGGCGGTTCTGGGTGGACACGGTCGCCGGGTGGCTGCGGGAGGGCCGGACGCCGACGGTGTTCGTCCACACGCCCGACAACGCCGAGGCCCTGCCGCTCGCGCGGCGCTTCCACGACGAGGTGCGGGCCCTGGTGCCCGGCGTCGAGCCGCTGCCCGAGCCGATCCCGGCCGAGCCGCCCGCGCTGTTCTGACCGGCGGCCCGGCGCTCAGGACGCCGAGCGCAGGTCCAGCCGGCGCATGACCCGGTCCACCAGGTCCGGCGGCATCCCCGGCTCGCGCCGCGCCGCCAGGGCCTCGCGGCGCCCGGCGGCCAGCACCTCCTCCTGGACGGCCCGCATCCTCCCGAGCAGCTTCACATCGCGCCGCGCGTTGGCGCGGGCGTCCTCGTCGGCGGCCTCCGGGTCGGCGCGGGCCAGCCGCTGCAGGAACATCGAGCGCAGCCGCTCGTAGTACTCGTCGGGCAGGTCCTGGTTCTCGGCGATCTCCTTGAGCCGGGCCAGCTCGGCGCGGAGCACGCGCGTCCACAGCTCCCGCTCCAGCAGCCGCTCCCGCTCGGTGTCGGCGTGCACGCCGGTCAGCCGGACGACCAGGGGCAGCGTCGGGCCCTGGAGCAGCAGCGTGAACAGCACGACCGCGAACGCGGTGAACAGGATCTCGGCGCGGCCGGGGAAGGGCGCGCCGTCGTCGGTGGTGAGCGGGATCGCCAGCGCCAGCGCGACCGTGGCGACCCCGCGCATCCCGGCCCACCAGGTCACCAGCGTCTCGCGCCAGGTGTAGGGCTCGTCGGCCTGGTGCCCGGCCTTCCGCCGGGTGAACAGCAGCCAGGTGGCCATCAGCCACACCAGCCGCAGCCCCACCACCACCGCGATCACCAGGGCCGCGCCCCCGGCCAGCCGGCCCCAGTCCGAGCCGACCGTCTCCAGCACCGTGCCGAGCTCCAGGCCGATCAGCCCGAACGCGAAGCCGCTGACCAGCATCTCGATGATCTCCCAGAAGGACTCGCCGACCAGGCGGTAGTCGGCGTCGTCGGAGTGGGTGACCGCGTCGGTGAGGTACAGCGCGCACACCAGCACCGCCAGCACCGACGAGCCGCTCCACGCCTCGGCCAGGCCGAAGGCGGCGAACGGCAGCAGCAGCGTCAGCGCGACCTTCCACGTGGCCTCCTCCAGCCACTCCATCAGGCGGCTGCCCGCCCAGCCGAGGGCGAGGCCCACCGCGACGGCGACGACCGCCGACAGCACGAAGTCGCCCAGCGCGTCCAGCGTGGAGAAGCGGCCGGTGACCACGGCCTGCACCGCCACGCCGTAGACGACCAGGGCGGTGACGTCGTTGAACAGCCCCTCGCCCTCCAGCATCGACACCAGGCGGCGCGGCAGCCCGAGCCGTCCGGCCAGCGCGGTCGCGGCGACCGGGTCCGGCGGGGCGACCAGCGCGCCGAGCGCGACGGCGGCCGCCATCGGGAGGGCCGGGTACCAGGCGTGGAACACCGCCGCCACGGCGGCGGCGGTGGCCAGGACGAGGCCCACCGCCCGCATCGTGATCGGGCCCCAGTTCGCGGCGAACTCCCGCCAGGAGGTGCGCCGCGCCGAGGCGTACAGCAGCGGCGGCAGCACCAGCGGCAGGATCAGGTCGGGGTCGATGTGCACCATCGGGACCGCCGGGACCAGCGCCAGCACGCAGCCGAACACCGTCAGCAGCACCGCCGGGGGCAGCCCGACCCGGCGGCTCAGCGGCTCGGCCAGGATCGTGGCCAGCAGCACCAGGAAGATCAACACAAGCTGGTCCACGACCGCCCCCTACGCCCTCGCTCCGGCGCGCCCCCGCGCCCCGGACCGCGTCCCCGTGTGCTGGCGATGATCCCCGCTGTCCGGTGCGCCACACCGGACCGGCGCGATTCGGCGCGCCGCGCGGACCGGCAGGTCACCGTTTGTCGCCTTTGCCGGGAGAACGGCGGGTGAGCTGCGAGAACGGGCCGTCCGGCCGCCCTCGCCGGACACGGGCGTGAGACCGGCGCGCCGGGGGGTGCGGAGCCGACCGGGCGACGGGGCGGACCGCCGCCGGGCCGGTCGCCGCCCCCGGCGGTCGGGGGCGGTGGCCGCCGGGGCTACCGTGAACCCTGAGGAACGCGACGTAGCGAGGGGGCAGGCCACGGTGGAGGATCAAAGGCTCACGGCCGCCTGGGCCGGGCCGCGCCCGGCCGGGCGGCCGGTCGTGATCACCGGGGTGTTCGACGTGCTGCACGTGGGGCACGTGCGGTTCCTCACGGCGGCCGCCGCCCGGGGGTTCCCCGTCGTGGTGGGGATCGAGGACGACGCGCGGGTGCGGGCCTGGAAGGGGCCGGACCGGCCGGTCAACCCGGCCGCCGAGCGCGCCGAGACGATGGCGGCGCTGCGCCCGGTGGCGGGGGTATTCGTGATCTCCGGGCCGTCCGGCACGGCGGGCTGGGCCGACTACGTCGAGCTGCTGCGGCCGCTGGAGCCGGTGGCGCTGGCCTACACCGTCGGCGACCCGCACATCGACGCCAAACGGCGCGGCGCGGCGGCGCTGGGCGCCGAGGCGTGGGAGCTGGGACTGACCGAGGCGCGCTCCACCACCGCCCTCCTGGAGGCGCTGGCCGGGGAGCGCTGACCTTCCCGGGGAACGCCGCCGGCCCCGGTCCCGACGGCCGTGGCCGGTCGGTGGCCGAACGCCGCCCGCGGCGAGCCCGGCGGCGCCGGATGCGCACGATCGCGCCCGGACGTACGGGCCGCCCTCTCCGTCACCGTCCGGCTCGACGGCGCAGATCGCCGTGGGCGGCTCGTACCCGACGGACTGCCGGCGGAGCACATGGACGACGCGGCCGGTGGAACCCCTCGCCCCTGCCGAACGGAACGGCCCCGGTGCCGGGGGCGCGCGCCCCCGGCACCGGAGCCGAACCCATCGCGGGAAATGCCGACGAAGGGCCACCGTCAGACCTGTTCCTCATGTAGTGTCTCCTGCATGACAGGACATGCCGAACGGTCGAGCGGGTACCGCGAGCGCAACTCCACCGCCGACCGCGCCCTGGACATCCTGCTGCTGTTCGACGACTCCCGCCTGGTGCTCAGCGGGCAGGAGGTCGCCGACCACCTCGGCGTCGCCCGCTCCACCGCCTACCGCTACCTCAAGGGGCTGGTGTCCTCGGGGTTCGTGGAGGAGCAGCGCCCGGCCGGGTACCGGCTCGGCCCCAGGGTGTTCGAGCTGGCCCGGCTCGCCCGCAAGGGCCTCGGCCTGTCGGAGATCGCCCGGCCGGTGATGCGCGCGCTGGTGGAGCGCACCGGCGAGACCGCCCTGCTCACCCGGCGCACGGGGGCCACCGTGGTCTGCCTGGAGCGCGAGGAGAGCGACCACCCGGTGCGGCTGTCCTACGAGCGCGGGCACGTGCTGCCGGTCAACGCGGGCGCGGCCGCGCTCATCCTGCTGGCCTGGGCCCCCGAGCCGGAGGTCGCCGAGGTGATCGAGGGCGGTTTGCCGCGCTTCACCGGCGCGACCGTCACCGGGGCGGCCGAGCTGCGCGAGCGGCTGGCGGAGATCCGCGCGGCGGGCACCGCCGTCACGCGCGGCGAGCTGGACCCCGACGTGCTGGGGGTGGCCGCCCCGATCCGCGACGCCGACGGCGCGGTCGTGGCGGCGGTGAGCGTCGCGGCGCTGTCGCACCGCGTGCCCGACGAGCGGGTGCCCGAGACGGAGGCGGCGGTCGAGGAGGCCGCCGCCCGGATCAGTGAGCGCCTGCGGGTCCTGGACTCCTGACACCGGTGGCCGGTCCCGGCGACGACGCGCGCGGCCCGGAAGGGGAACCCCCCTTCCGGGCCGCGCGCGCCTCCGGTCGCCCTACCGGACCGGCTGGTAGTCGGGGCCTCCGTCGTTCAGCAGCCGCTCGGCCTCGGCGTAGATCTCCTCGGCCGGCAGGCCGAAGTCGATGGACTTGCGGAACGGCTGCCGCACGTCCCGCTCGATGCGCAGGTAGACCTCGTTCCGGTTGCCCTCGGGGTCGAAGAAGTAGATGCCGAAGGCGTTGCCGTGGGTGACCTCCTGCTGGACCTCCACCCCCTCGGCCTCGAACCGGCGGTGGTAGGCGCGCAGGTCCTCCAGCGTCTCCACCCGCCAGGAGATCTGGTGCTGCTGCTTGGCGCCCGGCTCGGCGGTGCGGCCGGTCTGCAGCACGAACTCGTGGTGCTCCTCGGCGGGCCGGGAGCTGAAGAAGACGATGCCGTGCCCCTCGTCCTCGTCGGTGACGGTGAGCCCGAGCACCCGCTCGTAGAAGTCGCGCATCCGGGGGAGGTCGAACACCCAGAGTCCGGTGTGTCCTAGTTCGGCGATGGCCACCAGCCGCTCCTTGTCTCGTTTTTCAGGATGTACATCCTGTTTTGCAAAACGAGGCTAACCCATTGACCGGCCCTCGCTCCAGATCTAGGGTGTTCCGAAATACAGGATCCTTGCACTGATAATCAGGACATCACAGAGAGCAGGTGTCACGATGCGCTTGGTCGCCTACCGCGACGATGACGGGACCGGCGGCGGCGGCACGGCCGTCGGCCGCCTGGAGGGGACCCGGGTGCACCGGCTGCGCGGGGTGGACCGGATCGACCGGACGACCCCGGCGCGGGCGCTGCGCGAGGCCGAGGCCGACCCGGAGGGCGTCGAGCTCGCCGGGCTGACCCTGCTCCCGGTCGCGCACCCCGGCAAGGTCTTCTGCGTCGGGCTCAACTACCGCTCGCACGTGGCCGAGACGGGCCGCGAGCTGCCGACCTACCCGGTGCTGTTCCCGAAGTTCGCGAGCAACCTGGTCGGGCACGGCGCGCCGATCACGCTGCCGCCCGAGTCCGCCCAGGTGGACTACGAGGCCGAGCTGGCGGTGGTGATCGGCGAGGGCGGCCGCCGCATCGCCCGCGAGGCCGCGTTCGACCACGTGCTGGGCTACACGATCGCCAACGACGTGACCATGCGCGACTACCAGTACAAGACCCACCAGTGGACCCAGGGCAAGGCGTGGGACGACTCCACCCCGCTCGGCCCGGTCCTGGTGACCGCCGACGAGCTGGACCCCGGCAAGCTGGACATCGAGCTGCGGCTGAACGGCCGCCAGATGCAGTCGGCCAACACCGACCGGCTCATCTTCGACATCCCGGAGCTGGTCGCGGTGGTCTCGGAGTTCACCCGACTGGAGCCGGGCGATGTGATCCTGACCGGCACGCCCGGCGGGGTCGGCTTCCGTCGCGACCCGCAGGTCTTCCTGGCCGACGGCGACGTGGTCGAGGTCGAGGTCGAGGGCATCGGGACGCTGCGCAACACCGTGCGCGCCGAGGCGTGAGCGGCCGTGGGAGGCAGGGAATGAGAGGCGACACAGCCATGGACACCGTGCGCGAGCACCTGGAGACCTTCCCGTTCGACGCCCCGCCGCGCGTGCTGCGGCGCCGCGCGGACCTGCTGCACGCCGAGCCGGTGCTCCCCCCGGGCGCGCCCAAGCGCTGGCGCGACCACCCGCCGGTCGAGGTCGTGCACTTCCCGGCCGAGTACCGCGAGCAGGCGTTCGCGCCGCCGCGCGACGTCTACCGGGGCGCGCACCTGCGCGTGGAGTGGCAGACCATGAACGGCCGCCAGCCCTTCTACCACCGCAACCTGGCGGTGGACGAGATCTCCTACCAGGTCGCGGGCGTGCGGACGCTGATGAGCGACCTCGGCAGCGTGGACATGGAGCCCGGCGACCTGTCCCGGCTGCCGGTCGGCGTCGTGCACGACAACTACGGGCGCGCCGACATCCACCTGCTGTTCTACGTCCCGGCGCCGATGGCCGAGGCGCTGCCGGCCGACCGGACCTCGCGGGTGGCGATCCCGCCGTTCGAGGGCTGGGAGGCGGCGCCCGTCAACGAGCTGGTCACCGACGGGCTGTCCGGCCCCGGGCAGGACGTGGCGATCTGGCCGGCGGACGAGCGGGCGCTGCTGGAGCAGGCCGAGCAGGAGGCCGAGCGGCTGCGGGTCCTGCGCCCGGCCGACGCCCCCGGCACGACCTGGCTCTACACCTCCCGGCACGTGCTCATCGGCCGGACCTTCGCCGCCTCCGGCGACGGCCGCCTGTACCGGCGGGTGCGCAACGCCGACGAGGTGCACTACCAGCTCTCCGGGACGCGGACGCTGGTCACCCAGCGCGGAACGGTCCAGCTGGAGCCCGGCGACTTCGTCCGCGTCCCGGCGGGCGTCGCGTTCACCAGCGTCCACGCGGAGCCGAGCGCGCACCTGACGCTCGCCTCCGAGACGCCGCTGGAGCGCGTGGCCGAACCGACCCGGACCGCCGAGACGCGGCCCGCCGCCGAGACCGGAGGGGCGCGATGAACCCGGACGAGGCGCGCGGCCTCGCGGTCCGCGCGGGGCTCGCGCTGGCCGCCGCCGGGCAGGGCGACATGGTCTGGGGCCATGTCGCGGTGCGCGACCCCGAGGGCCGCGGCATCTGGATCAAGGCTCCGGGCTGGGGCCTGGAGGAGGTGGGGCGCGACCGGCTGCAGCTGGTCTCCTTCGACGCGCGGGTCGTCGACGGCGAGGGCGCCCCGCACAAGGAGTGCCACATCCACCTGGAGATCCTGCGGCGGAACCCCGCCCTCCAGTGCTCGGTGCACACCCACGCGCAGGCCGCCGTCGCGTTCGCGGCGCTGGCGGTGCCGCTGCTGCCGGTCTCCCACGAGGGCACGCTGTTCGGCGGCGCCGACGTGCCGCGCTTCACCCGCACCGGCGGGCTCGTCGAGACCCCCGAGCTCGGCCGCGAGCTGGCCGAGGTGCTCGGCGACGCGCCCGCCGCGCTGCTGCCCCGGCACGGGCTGGTCGCCGCCGGCGCCGACGTCGGCGCGGCCGTCATGCACGCGGTGCTGCTGGACCGGGCCTGCCAGACCCAGCTGATGGCGATGGCGGCGGGCCCGGTCCGGGACTGGTCCGACGCCGCCGAGGCCGCGGCCAAGCGGGACCAGTGCTGGCCCGACGGCCAGATCCAGGCCGGCTGGCGCTACCTGGACCGCAGGGACGGCCGCCCATGAGCCGCCCGGTCCTCATCGTGGGCGCGGGCCCGGTCGGGCTGACCACCGCGCACCTGCTGGCCGCGCGCGGCGTGCCGGTCGTGGTGGTGGAGCGCAACGCCGCCACCAGCGACGAGGCGAAGGCCATCAGCCTGGACGACGAGTCGCTGCGCACCTTCCAGGCCGCCGGGCTCGCCGACGCCGTGCTGGAGATCGTCGTGCCGGGCACCGGCACCCGCTACTACGACCGCAAGGGGCGGCCGCTGTTCCAAGCGCGCGGCCCCGAGCCGTACCGGCTGGGCCACCCGTTCAAGAACCAGTTCGCCCAGCCCGAGCTGGAGCGCACGCTGCTGAAGGCGCTGGCGGAGCGGCGGGGCGTCGAGGTCCGCTTCGGCACCGAGCTGGTCGCGCTGGAGGAGTCCGGCGGGCAGGTGACCGCGCGGCTGCGCGCCGCCGACGGGGACACCGAGCTGCGGACGGACTGGGTGCTGGGCTGCGACGGCGGCCGCAGCACCGTCCGCGAGCTGAAGGGGATCGGCATGACCGGCACCAGCCACCGCGAGGTGTGGCTGGTCGCCGACACCGTGGGCGACGCCCACGACCAGCGCTACGGGATGCACCTCGGGCGCCCCGACCGCCCCACCGTCATCATCCCGGGGCGGGACGGCCGCTGCCGGTACGAGTTCCGGCTGCGGCCCGGCGAGGGCGCGGCGGGCGAGTCGCCCGACTTCGCCACCATCCGGCGGCTGGTCGCGCCCTACCGCGACATCGCGCCCGGCCAGGTCGAGCGCTGCACCAACTACACCTTCAACGCGGTGGTCGCCGACCGGTGGCGCGCCGGGCGCTGCTTC
The DNA here is from genome assembly GCA_050936435.1 of Spirillospora sp. CA-253888. Classification (GTDB taxonomy): domain Bacteria; phylum Actinomycetota; class Actinomycetes; order Streptosporangiales; family Streptosporangiaceae; genus Spirillospora. The sequence goes on along the minus strand of JBNJMT010000001.1, from coordinate 6,939,759 downwards.
CTGCTGGGCGACGCGGCGCACATGATGCCGCCGTTCGCCGGGCAGGGCCTCAACTCCGGCGTCCGCGACGCCGCCAACCTGGCCTGGAAGCTGGCCGAGGTCTGGCACGGCCGCGCCGCCGAGCGGCTGCTGGACACCTACGAGTCCGAGCGGCTGCCGCACGCCGCCGCGATGGTCGCCTACTCCGAGCGGCTCGGCCGGATCGTCATGACCGTGGACCCGATGCGCGGACGCGTCCGCGACGCCGTCGTCCGGACGCTCCTGCTGACGCCGTGGGGCCGCCGCTACCTCGCCGAGATGCGGTTCCGGCCGCGCGCGGTGCACACCGACGGCCTGGTGGCGCGCCCCGGCGCGTCCCCCGGGGCCGACGCGATGACCGGCACGCTGCTCCCCCAGCCGCGCGTCCTGGTGCCGCCGGCTCTGCGCCCCCGCCTGCTGGACGAGGTGCTGGGCGACGGCATGGCGCTGCTCGGCGTCGGCGTCACCGAGGCCGACTGGGCGCGCGTCGCCGACGCGTTCCCCGCCGCGTGGAGGCTCGGATGCGTGGACGTGGTGCCCGGCGAGCGGCTCCCCCGCCCGAACGGCGGGCGGAAGGCCATCGCCGACGCCGACGGCCGGCTCGACGCCGCGCTGGCCGGCGCGCGCGGCCGGTTCGTGCTGGTGCGCCCCGACCGGTACGTCGCGGCGGTCTTCACCGCCGCGCAGGCGGGCCGGGTGCGCGCCGGGCTGGCCCCCTACCTCGGCACGACCGTGCCACCCCGACGAGAGGAGGCGACACCGTGAGCACGACCGGAAACCCCGCCGCACGCCCGCCCGAACCGGCCATCGCCCGGTCCCTGACGCTGCACCTGCGCGGCGACTGGGGCATGGCCAACCTGCACCGGGTCTGCGGCTGGATCTCCCAGGAGCTGACCGACCGGGCCGGGCCGCACACGAAGGTCGCGGTCTGGAACGGGCGGGGCTTCTCCGACTCGGTGCGCGCGGTCGGGCGCGGCGAGGTGCACATCGCGCTGGCCACCCCGGCCGCGTTCGTCACCGCCGCGCTCGACGGTCGCGGGGCCTACGCCGGCGAGGCGTTCCCCGAGCTGCGGGCGCTGAGCGTGGTGCCGCAGCGCGACCGGCTGGTGATGGGCGTGCGCAGGTCGCTCGGGATCACCTCGTTCGCCGAACTGCGCGAGGCCGCGCCCAAGCTGACGCTCGCCACCTCGGTGCACGACGGCGTCAACCACGTCGGGCTGGCCGCGCACGAGCTGCTGACGCGCTCGGGCGTGGACGTCGCCGGGTGGGGCGGGGAGTTCCTGTGCGACGAGCGCCCCTTCGAGACCTTCGACCACGTGCTCGCGGGCCGCGCGAACGCCGTGGTCCACGAGGCGGTCATGCTGCCGCACTGGCAGGAGTTCGGCGGCGACTTCCATTTCCTGGAGGTCGAGGAGGAGGTCCTGGACGGCCTGCGGGACGACCTGTCCTGGCCCGCCGCGGTGATCGAGGAGGGCTACTTCCCCGGCTGCCCGTCGTTCCGGACCCTGGACTTCTCCGACTTCCTGGTGCTGGCCCGCGCTGACCTGGCCGACGACGTCGCCTACGCCGTCGCGTGGATCCTCGGCGAGACCCGGCACCTCATCGAGCGGCAGTACCGGCACATCCCGCCCGAGCGCAGCCCGATCACCTACCCGCTCGACCCGGTCGTGATGGGCCGGGCCCCGATCCCCCTGCATCCCGGCGCGGCCGAGTACTACGACGCGCTGCCCATCGAGTGAGGAGAGACCCATGAGCGAACGCACCACGACCGAATGGACCACGGTCGACACCGCCGACGGCCCGATGCGGGTCTACACCGCCCGTCCCGCCGGGGACGTGGATCGTGCCGTGGTGGTGTTGCAGGAGGCGTTCGGTGTCAACGACCACATCCAGGACATCACCCGACGCTTCGCCGACCGCGGCTACCTGGCGTTGGCACCCGACCTGTTCCACCGCAACGGCGTCGGCACCCTCGGCTACGACCAGCACGCCGAAGCCATGCCCCTGATCGGCGCCATCGGAGCGGATCAGATCATCACCGACATACAGGCCGTGCTGGGCCACCTGGACGCCCAAGGCATCCAGGTGGGGCGCACCGCCGTGGTGGGCTTCTGTTTTGGTGGGCGGGCCGCCTTCACCACCGCCACCGCCGTCCCCGGCCTGGCCGGCACCGTGGTCTTCTACGGGCCCGGCATCGCCGCTGGTCCCCATGCGGTGCTCGACCGGGTCAAGGGCATCGACGCCCCCATGCTCCTGCACGTCGGCGGCGCCGACCCCACCATCCCCGCCGAACAGGTCGCCGCCATCGACACCGCTCTGCGCGAAGCCGGGGTCGAGTACGAACAGCACGTCTACGACGGCGCAGGCCACGCCTTCGCCGCCGACGCGCGCCCCGACAAGTACCAGCCCGAGCCCGCCGCCACCGCCTGGGAACGCACCCACGCCTTCCTCGACCGGCGGCTGCCGTGACGGCCTCCTTCACCGGCGCGGGCGGCCTGATGCGGGCCGCCCGCGCCGAGCGGGGCGCGGACGCGCTGGTCATCGCCGAGATCCCGGTGCCCGAGCCGGGCCCGGCCGACGTGCTGGTCAAGGTGGCCTCCGCCGGGCTCGCCCCCGGCATGATGCGGCTGCTGGCGCAGGGCGCGTTCCGGCACCTGCCCACCACCCTCGGGCACGAGGCCGCCGGGACGGTCGCGGCGGTCGGCGCGGAGGTCACCGGGTTCGCGCCGGGCGACCGGGTGCGGGTGCACCCCAACCTCACCTGCCGGTCGTGCCGGTACTGCCGCACCGACCGGGAGATGATGTGCGCGCAGCAGGCGATGATCGGGCACGCGGCGTTCGGCGACGTGCCGATGCCGCTGTACGACGCCTACCACGACGGCGGTCTCGCCGAGTACGTGCGCGTCCCGCACTGGCTGCTGGACCCGCTGCCCGACGCGGTGGGCTTCGACGTGGGCGCCAAGGTGCACGACCTGGCCAACGCGGTGCGCGCCCTCAAGTGCGCCGACCTGCCTCCGGCCTCGACGCTGGTGGTCACGGCCGCGACCGGGACGATGGGCACCGCCACCGTCAAGCTCGCCCCGCACTTCGGCGTGGCCCGCCTGCTCCTGGTGGGCCGCAGCGCCGAGAGGCTGGCGGCCGTGCGCGCCCTGGCGGACGTGCCCGCCGAGACCGTGGCGCTGGAGGAGCTGCCCGCGGGATGGGCCGAGAGCGGCGGCCTGACCCGCGCGCTGCGGTCGCTGGCGCCCGAGGGCGCGGACGCGGTGCTGGACTTCGTGCCCCAGGGCGCGGCCACGGTCCAGTCGATGGCGGCCCTGGCCACCGGCGGCACGCTGGTGCACATGGGCGCCAACGCCGTGCCGCTGGCGGTCCCGCCGCTGCTGCTGATGCGCAACTGCTGGCGGATCGTGGGCACCCGGGCGTGCACCCGCGCCGACGCCGAGCAGGTCCTGGAGCTGCTCGGCCGGGGCGCGCTGACCGCCGACGAGCTGATCACCCACCGGTTCCCGCTGGCCGAGGCGGACCGGGCGGTGGAGGCCATGCAGAGCAGGGACGAGCCGATCTGGATGTCGGTCGTCCATCCCTGAACCGCAACGGGAACGCCCCGCCCCGGCCGTACGGCCGGGGCGGGGCGTTCCCGTTGCGTCAGGCGGGGACGGCGGAGGGTTCGGCGGCGGGAGCGTCCTCCGGCTCCGGGGCCTGGCGGGGCAGCAGCGCGACGACGGCCGCGCCGAGGACCGCCGGGACCATGAAGGCGAAGAAGCCCGCCCTGGAGGAGGACGCCAGCGAGGTCACCGCGGCCAGGTAGCCGGGGCCCGCGATCGCGCCCAGCCGGCCCACGCCCAGGCCGAAGCCGAGGCCGGTGCCGCGCAGCCGCGCCGGGTACCAGGCGGTCATGCAGGCGATCACCATGTTCTGGCAGCCCAGCGAGCCGAGCCCGGCCAGCGCCGACACCGCCAGCAGCAGCGGGCGCGGCTGCGGGGTGCTGAGCACGAACAGGGCGACCGCCGCCAGCGCGAAGCAGCCGAGGGTGATCTTCTTCAGATGGCCCCGGTCGGCCAGCGGCGACAGCGCCACGCTGCCGATGGTCGCGCCCGCGGTGAAGGCGATGGAGAACTCCAGCGCCGAGCCCAGGTCGTACCCCGACTTCATCATCACCGTGGGCAGCCAGGCGGTGGTGCTGAACACCAGCGCCATGCTCATGAACGCGGCGGCCCAGAACACCAGGGTGGCGCGGCGGTCGGCGGGGGTGAACAGCCGGGCGATCCGGCGGCCCTCGCCGGCGCCCGCGCGGTGCCGCTCGGGCGGCGCGGCCGGGACCAGCCGCCAGATCAGCGGGACGATCACGATCGGGACCACGCCGACCCAGAACAGCGTCTGGAAGTGCGTCTCGGGCAGCAGCAGGCGGCCCAGCAGCGAGGAGGCGATGCCGCCGACGCCGAGCGAGCCCATCGCGATCGACAGGTGCAGGGTGCGGCGGCGCGGCGGCGCGCCGTCGGTGACGAACGCGCCCACCAGCGGGGCCAGCGCGCCGATGCCGACGCCGGTGGCGAACCGGGCGGCGGCGAACGCGCCGAGGCCGGGCGCGGCGGCCGCGGCCAGCATCGCCAGCGAGATCCCGGCGACCGCCGCCGCCATCGGGACGCGGCGGCCCCAGCGGTCGGCGGCCCAGCCCGCCAGCATCGACCCGGCCGGCATCCCGAGGGCGGTGACGCTGCCGAGCATCCCGAGGGTGGCGTGGTCGGCGCCCCAGGGCTTGTAGTGCAGCAGGCTCGGCCCGACGGTGCCGAGGCTGAACAGGTCGTAGCCGTCCACGAACAGGATCAGGCAGGACAGCAGCAGGACGGCGCGCTGGCGGTGGCGCGGCCGCGCGTGGGCGGGGGTCGGGGTCGGCGGCACGGTCATCGGTGCTCCTTGTGGCCGGTGGCGCGGCGCAGCACGTCCCGGACGGCGCCGCCGTCCTCGGTGCGCCAGGCGACGTGCTGGTCGGGGCGGACGAGGGTGAGGCCGGGGCCGCCGTCGTCGGCCAACTCCAGGGGCACGCCCTCGGCTTCGGCGGTCTTGGCGAAGTCGGCGGCGGCGGGGTCGGTGAGGTCGCCGAGCAGGGTGAGGCCCCGGCCCAGGCGGTCGTAGCGGGACAGGCCGTGGGCGAGCCAGCGGTGCGGCAGGCGGTCGCCGCCGGTCGCGGACACCACGGGCGAGCCCGCGTAGGTGTAGCCGAGCACCAGGTCGAGGCTGTGGAACTCGGCCGCCTTGGTGCGCTGGACGGCCGCCGCGACGGCGGGGCGGGCCGCGTCGAACTCGGCGCCCGTGCCGGTCAGGCGCGGGTCGGCGAGTTCGGGGGCGAGGGTCGCCATGTTGCGGGCGGCCTCGGCGATGGTCCGCGCGGCGATCGGCCGCCGTTCGGCCTCGTAGCTGTCGAGCAGGTCCGGCGGGGCCCAGCCGTTGAGGACGGCGGCGAGCTTCCAGCCGAGGTTGACGGCGTCGCCGACGCCGGTGTTGAAGCCGTGCCCGCCCCAGGGCGGGTTCTGGTGCGCGGCGTCGCCGGCCAGGAAGACGCGGCCGCGCGCGTACCGGTCGGCGAGCAGCATCCGGGCCGTCCAGGGGTCGGTGGCCAGGATCTCGGGGTCGATGTCGGCGCCGACCAGGGTGCGGACGACGCGGACGGGGTCGGCCTCGCCCTCGGCCTGCGTGACGCCCTGGCCGATGCACCACCAGGTGTCGGCGAGGTCCAGCCGCCCGACCAGGCCGGGCTGGTCGGGGCGCAGCACCCAGTAGTGGACGGCGGCGCCGTGCGGGACGCGGTCGGCCAGGCCGGGCGCCCGGAAGACGATGTTGAAGTTGGGGCGCCCGTCGCTGGAGCCCTCGTAGCGCGCGCCGATCGCGTCGCGGACGACGCTGCGCGCGCCGTCGCAGCCGACGGCGTAGGCGGCGCGGACGTGCTCCTCCGCACCGTCGTCGGCGGTGACGGTGACGGTGGCCGTGACGCCGCCGGCGTCCTGGCGCAGGGCGGTGACGCGCGCGCCGGTCCGCAGGGCGGCGTGCGGGGAGGCCGCGACCGCCTCGCGCAGCACCTGCTCCACGGCGGGCTGGGTGATCTGCTGGCCGGGCTCGGCGGCGCGGTCGTCGCCGGTGAGGTCCAGGCCGAAGCAGCCGTGGAAGCGGGTGATCTCGCGGCCGAGCAGGGCGGTGGCGAACACCGCCCGGTCGGACCAGGCGACCGGCAGCACGGCGCGGTCGCGGACGGCGCGCGCGAGGCCCCAGCGGCGCAGCAGCTCCATGGTGCGGGCCGAGGTGGTCTTGGCGCGCGGGCGCAGCCACGACACCTCGGCGCGCGGCTCCACCACCAGGCTGCGCACGCCGTGGTGGGCCAGCTCCAGCGCGGTCGCCAGGCCGGTCGGGCCGCCGCCCGCGATCAGGACGGGGACGGTGGGGGCGCTCACCGGGAGTGGGTCCCGGTCATCAGCTCGGCCAGGTCGTCGGGGTGCAGGAACGACGGCGGGGGCGGCGGGCCCCAGTTGAACAGCCCCTTGGCGCCTTCAAGGGCCTCGGGCGTCCAGAGCCGGTCGTCCTCGATGCAGTCCATGTCGGAGTAGTACTCGGAGAAGTTCCCGGCGGGGTCCTTCAGGTACCAGAAGAAGTTGGACCCGGCGTGGTGGCGGCCGAGGCCCCACACGTGCCGCTCGGGGTGGTCGGCCAGCATCGCCGACGCGCCGCGCCCCACCTCGTCGATGTCGTCCACCTGCCAGGAGGTGTGGTGCAGGAAGTTCACCGGCGCGGCCAGCACCAGCACGTTGTGGTGGTCGGTGGAGCAGCGCAGGAAGATCCCGGCGTTCTTGATCTTGTCGCTGACGCGGAAGCCCAGGCCGTCGCGGAAGAAGGCGGTGGTGGCGGCGAAGTCGGTGGTGCCGACCACCGCGTGGCCGAGCTTGCGGGGCCGGACGGGCGCGGTGCGCAGCACGCCGGGCGCGCGGTCGCCCGCGCGCTCGATCCGTCCCGGCCCGTTGTAGGGGGTGGCCGGGACGGCCGGCTGCGCCAGCCGGGGCTGCACCTCCAGGACCGCCCGCACGCCGGTGGCCGGGTCGGTGGCGGTGAGGGCGGCCCCGGCCAGGTCGTGGCCGACGCCGAGCCGGGCCAGCCGGGCCGCCGCCGCGCCGAGGTCGTCGGCGGAGTCGGCGCCGACCCGCAGTTCCACCAGGCGGCGGGTGGGCGCGGCGACGACGCGGAGCTGGCGGCCGCCGTCGGCGGTGCGCAGCCAGCCGCCGGTGTCGGGGGCGAGCCCGAAGTCGGTGTAGTAGGCGATGGTGTCGGCGACGTTGGGGACCCCGATGGTGACGGAGCTCAGGCGGTGCAGAGGCATGGACCTCTCCTCGGCTGGGGTGGGGTGGGGAGTGGGGCGGGAGGGTCAGGCGGTCACGAAGCGCTGGCGCAGCTCGCCGATGCCCTCGACGTGGCTGACCAGCTCGTCGCCCGGCCGCAGCCAGCGCTGCGGGGTGCGGCCGAGGCCGACGCCCGCCGGGGTGCCGGTGAAGACCAGGTCGCCGGGCAGCAGCGGCAGCACCGCCGACAGCCGGGCCACCAGCAGCGGGACCGAGAAGATCAGGTCGCGGGTGCGGCCCTTCTGGACCTCCTCCCCGTTGATCGACGAGCCCAGCGCCAGGTCGCCGGGGTCGGCGAACTCGTCGGGGGTGACCAGCCACGGCCCGGTCGGCGCGAAGCCGGGGAAGGACTTGCCGAGGCTGAACTGCGGGGCGGGCCCGGCGAGCTGGGAGACCCGCTCGGAGATGTCCTGGCCGACGGTGAGCCCGGCGACGTGGTCCCAGCCGTCGGCCTCGGCGACGTTCCGGGCCGCCTTGCCGACCACCGCGACGAGCTCGACCTCCCAGTCGGTGTGGCCGCCCTCGGGCAGCACCACGTCGGTGACCGGGCCGGTGAGCGCGGTGGCGAACTTGGTGAACACCGGCGGCAGGCCCTCGGGGGCGTCGAAGCCGGACTCGGCGGCGTGGTCGCGGTAGTTCAGGCCGATGGCGAACACCTGGCGCGGCGCGGGCACCGGGGCGCCGAGGTCGGCGGTCTCGAAGGGCTCCCCCGCGGGGAGGTCGGCGGTGGCGGCCCAGTCCCGGAAGGCGGCCCAGTCGGCGTAGACGGCCTGCGGATCGGCGGTGAACCGGCCGCCGGAGGCGCGCTCCACGTCCACGGCCCGGTCCCCGCGGACCAGGACCAGGCGACCGGCGAGATTGGCGATGCGCATTCCGTGGCTCCTAATTCTTCATGAAGATTAGGGGGATCATGCAACCAGGGAGAACGCGACGTCAAGAGGCCGGTTCACGATTGTTCATGACCGATTCGCGGAAGCGGGCGGGCGGCGGCCCGCGCCGGGCGGGCGGCAGACCCACTCTTTGCCCTGCGGGTTGTGGAACCCGGGCCCCACCGGGAAGATCTACTTAAAGGCGACGGACCGGGGCACGCGGGGGGAGACCGGTGAACAAACTGTCCTTGACGGCGGCCGCGCGCGAGCACCTCGCCCGCGCGAGGTCCGCCTCCAGCGGCCGGTCGTCGACCACCGTGCACGGCGGTCACGAGCACGTGCTGCGCCAGACGCTGATCGCGCTGCGGGCGGGCGCCGGGCTGGACGAGCACGTGGGGCCGGGCGAGGCGACGCTGCACGTGCTCGCCGGGCGGGTCCGGCTGGCCACCGCCGCCGACTCCTGGGACGCGGTCACCGGCGACCTGCTGGTGGTGCCCGAGGAGTCCCACACGCTGGAGGCGCTGGAGGATTCGGCGATCTTCCTGACCGTGGCCAAGCGGCTGCACTGACCTACGCCGGGGCCGCCCCGGAGGGGATCCGGGGCGGCCGGGGCGTCACAGGTCGGCGAGCGCGCCGTGCGGGTCCTCGACGCAGTCGGCGACGAACCGCAGGAACGCGGCGGCCGGTCCGCCGTCGCAGACCCGGTGGTCGAACGCCAGCGACAGCTGCGTCACCTTGCGCGGCACGACCTCGCCGTCCACCACCCAGGGCCGGTCGACGATCCGGCCCACGCCGAGGATGGCGGCCTCGGGGTGGTTGATGATCGGGGCGGAGCCGTCCACGCCGAACACCCCGTAGTTGTTGAGCGTGAAGGTGCCGCCGGTCAGGTCGGCGGCCGACAGGCCGCCCTCGCGGGCGGCGGCGGTCAGGCGGGCGATCTCGTCGTGCAGGCCGCGGGCGCTCAGCCGGTGCGCCTCCCGCACGACCGGCACCACCAGGCCGCGGTCGGTCTGGGCGGCCAGGCCGAGGTTGACGCCGTCGAACCGGACGACCTCCGCGCCGGCCACCCGGCTGTTCAGCTCCGGGTGGCGGACCAGGCCCGCGACCACGAACCGCGCCAGCAGCGCCAGCAGGCCGACGGGGCGGTCCGGCCGCCGGGCGTTGATCCCCTCGCGGAGCGCGACCAGCTCGGTGGCGTCCACGTCCACCCAGGTGGTCGCCTCGGGGATCTCGCGGCGGCTGCGGGTGAACAGCTCGGCGGCGGCCTGCCGCGCGCCGCGCAACGGGACGCGGTCGCGGACCGGGGCGGGCAGGGACGGCTCGGAGGCCGCCGCGGGCACCGCGGCCGGGGCGGCCGCGGGCTTCCCCGGCTCCTCCCCGACCGACGTCTCGGCGGGCGTCCCGACCGGCGTCTCCGGGCGCGTCCCGACCGGCGTCCCGGCGGGCTTCCGCGCCGCCTCGATGGCCCGCTCGACGTCGGCGCGGGTGATGACCCCGCCGTCCGCGCTCCCGGTGAGCCCGGCCAGGTCCACCCCGTGGTCGCGGGCCAGGCGGCGCACGACCGGCGAGATGACCAGCGGACGCGTCGTGCCCGGCGCCGTCGCGGGGGCGGCCTTCCGGCGGGCGGGGCGCCGCCTGCCGCGCCGCGCGGGCTCGGCCGTGCCGTAGCCGACCAGGACGTTGCCCGACCCGGCCCGCTCCTCCTCCACGTAGCGGCGCGCCTCGGGCGACTCCGGGACGGCGGCGCCGGGGGCGGGCCCGTCGTCCACGACGAGCAGGGTCGCGCCGACGTCCACGACCTCGCCCTCGGCGGCGCGCAGCTCGGCCACGACGCCGCCGTAGGGGGTGGGGACCTCCACGGTGGCCTTGGCCGTCTCGACCTCCACCACCGGCTGGTCCACTTCGACGGTGTCGCCCGCCGCGACCAGCCAGCGGACGACCTCGGCCTCGGTCAGGCCCTCGCCCAGGTCGGGCAGGGCGAAGGGGCGGGCGGTCACGCGTCCTCCCACTGCAGGTCGGCCACCGCGTCGAGCACCCGGTCCACCGACGGCAGGTGGTGGTGCTCCAGCTTGGGCGGCGGGTAGGGGACGTCCAGGCCGGTGACGCGGCGGACGGGGGCCTCCAGCGCGTGGAAGCAGCGCTCGCCGACGCGGGCGGCGATCTCGGCGGCGACCCCGGCGAAGCCGTGCGCCTCCGACACCACCACGGCGCGGCCGGTCCGCAGGACGCTCGCGGTCACGGTGGCGTCGTCGAAGGGCACCAGCGTGCGCAGGTCCACCACCTCCAGGTCCCAGCCCTCGGCGACGGCCTCCTCGGCCGCCGCGAGCGCCACCGGGACGGTGGGGCCGTAGGCGATGAGGGTGGCGTCGGCGCCGGCGCGGCGGACGGCGGCGCGGCCGAACGGCTCGCCGCGCGCCGGCAGGCGCACCTCCTCCTTGGCCCAGTACAGGCGCTTGGGCTCCAGGAACACCACCGGATCGGGGTGCTCGACCGCCTCGCGCAACATGCCGTAGGCGTCGGCGACGGTCGCGGGGGCGACCACGGTCAGGCCGGGGGTGTGGGCGTAGTACGCCTCGGAGGAGTCGGAGTGGTGCTCCACGCCGCCGATGCCGCCGCCGTAGGGGACGCGGATGACCATCGGCAGGCCGATCGCGCCCCGGGTGCGGTTGCGCATCTTGGCGACATGGCTGACGATCTGCTCGAACGCCGGGTAGGCGAAGGCGTCGAACTGCATCTCCACCACCGGGCGCAGGCCGTTCATGGCCATGCCGACCGCGAGGCCGACGATGCCCGACTCCGCCAGCGGGGTGTCGAAGCAGCGGTCCTCGCCGAACTTGGCGGTCAGCCCGTCGGTGACGCGGAAGACGCCGCCGAGCGGCCCCACGTCCTCGCCGAACACCACCACGCGCGGGTCCTCGGCCATGGCGTCGGCCAGCGCGGCGTTGAGGGCCTGGGCCATCGACAGCGCGGCGGGCTTCGCCGCGGTCGTTCTCGTCGCGGGCACCGTCACACCTCCTCGGCGATCAGGGCGGCCTGCTCGCGGAGCTGCGCCGTGGGCTCGGCGTAGACGTGCGCGAACAGCTCATCCGGGGCGGGCGGGCGCTGGTCGTCGATGCGGTCGCGCAGGTCGGCGGCGACGCGCTCGGCCTCCTCGGCAACGGCGGCCTCGCGCGCGCCGTCCAGCAGCCCGGCCTCGCGCAGGTAGGTCGTCAGCCGGTCCACCGGGTCGCGCCGCAGCCAGGCGGCCACCTCGTCGTCGGCGCGGTAGCGGGTGGCGTCGTCGGCGTTGGTGTGGGCCTCGATCCGGTAGGTGTGGGCCTCGATCAGCGTCGGCCCCTCCCCCGCGCGGGCGCGTTCGGCGGCCCGCGCCACCGCCGCCATCACGGCGGCCACGTCGTTGCCGTCCACGCCCACGCCCGGCACGCCGTAGCCGACCGCCTTGTGGGCCAGCGACGGCGCGGCGGTCTGGCGGGCCAGCGGCACCGAGATCGCGTACTGGTTGTTCTGGACGAGGAACACCACCGGCGACTTGAAGACCGCGGCGAAGTTCATCGCCTCGTGGAAGTCGCCCTCGCTGGTCGCGCCGTCGCCCAGGAAGGCCAGGACGACGGTGTCCTCGCCCTTGAGGCGCGCGGCGTGGCCGACGCCGACCGCGTGCGGGGCCTGGGTCGCCAGCGGCGTGCACTGCGGGGCGGTGCGGTGCGCGACCGGGTCGTAGCCGCAGTGCCAGTCGCCGCGCAGCAGCGTCAGCACCTCCACGGGGTCGATGCCGCGCGTCACCAGCGCGACGCTGTCGCGGTAGGTCGGGAACACCCAGTCGGTGTCGCGCAGGGCGAGGACCGCGCCGACCTCGCTCGCCTCCTGCCCGTGGGCCGACGGGTACACCGCCAGCCGCCCCTGCTTGACCAGGCTGGTCGCCTGCCGGTCGAACCGGCGGCCGACCACCAGGGCGCGGTGGGCCTCCAGCAGCCTCTCGGGGGCGGGCATGACCGCTCCCCCGCTCTTGCCCGGCTTGACGGGCCGTCCGTCCGCATCGATGAACCGCAGGGGTCCACGATCGGGAAGCAGTTCCGTACCCGGCTTCTTTGCCGCCACGGCCACCCTCCTCAAATCGGCCATATGTCCACTACATTGCTTTCGCCGGGACCAGTCAGTCCATAGCTGGAGAAATCATGAGACGAAATGGCCGATAACGACCCGACCGCCGGACGAACGGACGCGACGGAGCCGCCGGGGCGGCCACCCGCGAGACGGATGGCCGCGGTGCTCGACGACATCGACCGCGCCATCGTCGCCGCGCTGCTGCACGACGGCCGCATGTCGGTCCGCGCGCTGGCCGAGCGGGTGCGCGTCTCGCGCGCCAACGCCTACAGCCGGCTCGACCGGCTGGTCCGCGAGGGCGTCGTCAAGGGCTTCTCGGCGCGGCTGGACCCGGCGCAGGTCGGGCTGGCGACCTCGGCGTACCTGACCCTGAAGATCGAGCAGAACTCCTGGCGCGAGGTGCGCGAGCAGCTGCGGCGGCTGCCCGCGATCCACCACTTCGCGCTCACCGGCGGCGACTTCGACGTGATCGCGCTGGTGCGGGTGCCCGACCAGGCCGCCCTGCGCGAGCTGGTGCTGTACGACCTGCACGCGATCCCGGGCGTGCGCAGCACCCGCACGCTTCTCATCTTCGACGAGTCGCCCGGCGAGCTGGCGGGCGGGTGGACGCCCGGCGGGATGCCGCCCCTGTAGCGGCCCCGCCCCGGCGGCGCCTCGGCTCAGGCGTCGTAGTCCACGGTCACCGCGTCGGAGACCGGCAGCGCCTGGCAGGTCAGCACGAACCCGGCGTCGGTCTCGGCGGCGTCCAGCGCGAAGTTGCGGCGCATCGCGACCTCGCCGCAGGTGACCCTGGCCCGGCAGGTGCCGCAGACGCCGCCCTTGCACGCGAACGGCAGGTCGGGCCGCACCCGCTGGGCGCCGTCCAGCACGGTCGTCCCGGCGGGCAGCTCCAGGGTGGTGGCGCGCCCGTCCAGCACGACCGTGACGGTGCTGGACGGCCCGTCCGGCACCGGGTCCTCGGCGTGGTGCTCGACCTCGCCGACGTAGAACAGCTCCTGGTGGACGCGCTCGTCGGGCACGTCGAGGCCCTTCAGCACCTCGCGGGCGCCGGTGACCATGCCGTGCGGGCCGCACAGCCACCAGTGGTCCACCTCGCCGACCGGCACCAGCGGCGGCAGCAGCGCCGACAGCCGGGCGGCGTCCAGGCGGCCGGAGAACAGCTCGGCCTCGCGCGGCTCGCGCGACAGCACGTGCACCAGCTCGAAGCGGTCGGGGTGCAGGTCCTTCAGGTCGGCCAGCTCGTCGGCGAACATCACGGTGTCGCTGCGGCGGTTGCCGTAGAACAGCGTGACGTGCGCGCCGGCGGCCAGCGCGGAGGAGGCCAGCGACAGGATCGGCGTGATGCCCGACCCGGCCGCGACCATCACGTGGCGGTCGCCCGGCAGCAGGTCGCCGGTGAACGAGCCGCTGGGCGGCTGCACCTCGATCTCGTCGCCGGGCCGCACCTCGTGCACCAGCCACGACGACATCAGGCCGCCCGGCACCTCGCGGACCCCGACGCGCGGCCGGGCGCCCGCCTGCGCGCAGATGGAGTAGGAGCGGCGCTCCTCGCGGCCGTCCACGAACCGGCGCAGCGCCAGCGACTTGCCGGGCTGGAAGGCGTACAGGGGCGCCAGCTCGTCGGGCACCTCGAAGGTGAGGGCGACCGCGTCGGCGCACAGCCGCTCCACGCGGCCCACCCGCAGCCGGTGGAAGCGGCGGTGCGCGGGGGTCGCCTCGGGGGTCGTCGCGAGCGTCATCTCAGATCTCCTTGAGGTGCTCGAACGGCTCGCCGCAGGCGTCGCAGCGGCGCAGCGCCTTGCAGGCGGTGGACCCGAACGGCGACTGCTCGCGGGTGTCGGGCGATCCGCAGTGCGGGCAGCGGGCGCGCCGCGTCGGGCCCAGCGTCAGCGGGACCGGGCCGCTCCCCCGGCGGGGCGCGGGGCCGGGCGGGGCGATGCCCGCGGCGGCGAGCTTGCGGCGCCCCGCCTCGGTGATGTCGTCGGTGCTCCACGCCGGATGCAGCACGATCCGCACCTCGACGTCCTCGTACCCGGCGGAGTTGAGCCGCGCCACCAGGTCGTCGTGCATGGCGTCCAGGGCGGGGCAGCCGCTGTAGGTCGGGGTGATCGACACCGTCACCCGGCCGCCGTCCTCGGCGACCTCGCGCAGCACGCCGAGGTCGGCGAGGGTGACGTGGGGCAGCTCGGGGTCGGTGACGGTCTCGGCGACCGCCCGCGCCGTCTTCGCCGTCCTCTTAGCCGTCTCCTTCACCATGTCGCCTCCGGGAAGGCGCGCGCGACGCTCTGCATCTCCTCCAGCAGCGGCTCCAGCGCGGAGGTGTGCGCGCCGCGTGGGGTCGGGTCGCCGGCGGCGGTGGGGACCGGAAGGGTCGCCGCCTCCAGCACCTGCCCGACGACCTGGTCGAACTCCTCGCGCAGCGACGCCGGATCGACCGCGAAGGGGGCCGACTCGACGGGATCGGGCACGAACAGCTCGGGCACGTACGGCCAAAGCTCGTCCAGGGCGCTGCGCATCCGCCGGTGGGACTCCTCGGTGCCGTCACCCAGCCGGACCGCCCAGCGGGCCGCGTAGTCGCGGTGGTAGGCGACCTCCTTGACGCCCTTGGCCGCGATCGCGGCCAGCGTCGGGTCGGCGGAGGCGGTGAGCCGGTCCAGCAGCGCCAGCCGCCACGCCGAGAACACCAGCAGCCGCACGACCAGGTGCGCGAAGTCGCCGTTGGGCAGCTCGGCCAGCCGCACGTTGCGGAACTCGGCCGCCCCGCGCCGGTAGGCGAGCTCGTCCTCGTCGCGGCCGGTGCGGGCCAGCAGCACGCGGGCCTGGCCGAGCAGGTCCAGGCCGATGTTGGCGAGCGCGACCTCGTCCTCCAGCTCGGGGGCGCGGGCCACCCACTCCTGGAGCCGCTGCGACATGATCAGCGCGTCGTCGCCCAGCATCAGGCAGTAGGCCGCCAGGTCCTCGCCCGCCGGGGCCATCTCGACCCCGGCGAGGGGGTCGCTGAACCCGGTGCCGAACGCCCAGCGGGCGTCGTTGTCCTCGGTCAGCGCGGCGTACACGTGGTCATCGCTCATCGGGCACCGTCCATCAGATGTGCGGCACTTCGTCGGGGATGTCGTAGAAGGTGGGGTGCCGGTAGATCTTGTCGCCGCTGGGCTCGAAGAAGGCGTCCTTCTCGTCCGGGCTGGAGGCGACCAGGTGCTCCGAGCGCACCACCCAGATGCTCACGCCCTCGTTGCGGCGCGTGTAGAGATCGCGCGCGTTGTGCAGCGCGGTCTCGTCGTCGGGGGCGTGCAGCGATCCGACGTGCACGTGGTTGAGGCCGCGCTTGCCGCGGACGAAGACCTCGTACAGCGGCCAGCTCATGCCGCCACCCCCTTCTTGCGCGCGTGGGCCTCGGCGGCCTCGCGGACCCACGCGCCCTCCTCGTGGGCGCGGCGGCGGTTGGCGACGCGCTCGGCGTTGCAGGGGCCGTCGCCGGAGATGACGCGCTTCAGCTCGTCCCAGTCGGGGGTGCCGAAGTCGTGGCGGCCGCGCTCGGGGTTCCAGCGCAGCTCGGGGTCGGGCAGGGTCACGCCGAGGAACTCGGCCTGCGGGACGGTCATGTCCACGAAGCGCTGCCGCAGCTCGTCGTTGGTGTGCCGCTTGATCTTCCAGGCCATGGAGCGGGCGGTGTTGGGCGAGTCGGCGTCGGGCGGGCCGAACATCATCAGCGACGGCCACCACCAGCGGTCCACCGAGTCCTGCACGGCCGCGCGCTGCTCGGCGGTGCCGCGCATCATCGTCATCAGCAGCTCGTAGCCCTGCCGCTGGTGGAAGGACTCCTCCTTGCAGATGCGGACCATCGCGCGGGCGTAGGGGCCGTAGGAGCTGCGGCACAGCGGCACCTGGTTGCAGATGGCCGCGCCGTCCACCAGCCAGCCGATCACGCCGACGTCGGCGTAGGACGGCGTCGGGTAGTTGAAGATCGAGGAGTACTTCTGCCGGCCGTCGATGAGGCGCCGGGTCAGGTCGGCGCGGTCCACGCCCAGGGTCTCGGCGGCCGCGTACAGGTACAGGCCGTGGCCCGCCTCGTCCTGCACCTTGGCCAGCAGGATCGCCTTGCGGCGCAGCGAGGGCGCGCGGGTGATCCAGTGGCCCTCCGGCTGCATCCCGATGATCTCCGAGTGCGCGTGCTGGGCGATCTGGCGCACCATCGTCTTGCGGTAGCCGTCGGGCATCTCGTCGCGCGGCTCGACCCGCTGGTCGCGCGCGATGATCTCGTCGAAGGCGCTCATCGCGGCGTCTCCTTGGCCACCAGCGTCAGCACGTCGTACTTGGCGACCGACTCGCCGTCCTGGTTGACGACGTCGGTGTCCCAGCGGACCTCGCCGTAGTCGGCGTTCTCGCGCGGGTTGACCTGCTTGGCGGTGAGGGTGACCGTCAGCTCGTCGCCGGGCTTGACGGGGGTGAGGAAGCGCAGGTTCTCCAGCCCGTAGTTGGCCAGCACCGGGCCGGGCTCAGGCGAGACGAACAGCCCGGCGGCGAACGACACCACCAGGTAGCCGTGCGCGACGCGGCCGCCGAACAGCGGGTTGGCGCGGGCGGCCTCCTCGTCCATGTGGGCGTAGAAGGTGTCGCCGGTGAACTCGGCGAAGTGCTCGATGTCGGCCATCGTGACCGGGCGCGGCCCGGCGGTGACCGAGTCGCCGATCCGCAGCTCGGCCAGGGACTTGCGGAACGGGTGCACGCCGTCGTCGGTGCGCGCCGCGCCCGGCGTCCAGCGGCCGGTGACGGCGGTGAGGGTCTGCGGGGAGCCCTGCACGGCGGTGCGCTGCATCAGGCGCAGGACGGCGCGGACGCCGCCCAGTTCCTCGCCGCCCCCGGCGCGGCCGGGGCCGCCGTGCACCAGCGCGGGCATCGGCGAGCCGTGCCCGGTGGACTCCTTGGCGGCGGCGCGGTCCAGCACCAGCAGGCGGCCGTGCCAGGGGGCCGCGCCGAGCACGACCTCGCGGGCGAACGCCGGGTCCTCGGTGACCACCGAGCCGACCAGGCTGCCCTGGCCGCGCGCGGCGTACGCCACGACCTGCTCGGCCGAGTCGTACGGCATCAGGGTGCTGACCGGCCCGAACGCCTCGACCTCGTGCGGCTCAGGGCGCTCGGGGTCGCCGAGCAGCAGCACCGGCGACACGAACGCGCCGAGCTCGGCGTCGGCGCCGACGGCCTCGACCCGGTCGGGGTCGCCGAACAGGACCTCGCCGCCCAGCGCCTTGAGGGAGCGGCGGACCTCCTCGCGCTGCTGGCGGCTGACCAGCGGCCCCATCCGCACGCCCTCGGCGGCCGGGTCGCCGACCACGACGCCGGCGAGCCGGGCGCGGACGGCCTCGGCGACCTCCTCCAGCCGGTCGCGCGGCACGAACGCGCGGCGGATCGCGGTGCACTTCTGGCCCGCCTTGACGGTCATCTCGGTGACCAGCTGGTCGGCGTACAGGTCGAGGTCGCCGTCGGGGCCGAGGATCGCGCAGTTGAGCGAGTCGGCCTCGGCGTTGAAGCGCACCGCGCGCTCCAGCAGGCGCGGGTGGGCGCGCAGCCGGCGGGCGGTGTCGGCCGAGCCGGTGAACGACAGCACGTCCTGCTCGGTGAGGTGGTCCAGCAGGTCGCCGGGGTCGGCGCAGGCGAGCTGGACCGATCCCTCGGGCAGGACGCCGGACTCCACGATCAGCTCGACCAGCCGCGCGGTCAGGTAGGCGGTCTGCGGCGCGGGCTTGATCAGGGACGGCAGGCCCGCGATGAACGCCGGGGCGAGCTTCTCCAGCGGCCCCCAGACGGGGAAGTTGAAGGCGTTGATCTGCACCGAGACGCCGTGCAGCGGGGTGTGCACGTGCCGGCCGAGGAAGGCGCCGGTCCTCCCCAGCGGCTCGACGTCGCCGTCCACGTGCACGGTGTCGTTGGGCAGCTCGCGGCGGCCCTTGCTGGAGAAGGCGAGCAGGGTGCCGATGCCGCCGTCCACGTCGACGCGGGAGTCGGCGCGGGTGGCGCCGGTGCGGGCCGACAGCGCGTACAGCTCCTCGCGGTGCTCGCGCAGGTGGGAGGCCAGGACCTTCAGCAGCGCGGCGCGCTGGTGGAAGGTCAGCTCCCGGAGGGCGGCGCCGCGGCGGCGGCCGTACTCCAGCGCGGCGGCGTAGTCCGCGCCCTCGGCGGAGAACCGGGCGACCTCCGCGCCGGTGACCGCGTCGTGGAGCGGAACGCCCTGGTCGGAGGGGGTGTGCCAGGCCCCCGCCAGGTAGCTGCGCAACGGGCTCATGGGATGGACCTCCCGAATTACTGACCGTCCGTTCGGTAGAAAACGCTAACACGGGGCGGCCCCGCTGAAAAGGGGGTCCGACCAGCGGCTCAGCGGCGGCGGGGGCCGATCATGAGCGGTGCCGCAGGCCCTCGAACGCGGCGGTGCACACCATCGCCGCCAGCGTCTCGGCGTCGACACCGCCGCCGGGCCGGTACCACTCGATCAGCGAGTTCACGGTGCCGAACAGCAGCCGCGCCCCGATCGCCGGGTCGATGTCGGGGTGCAGGTCGCCCTCCTCGGCGGCGCGCGCCATCAGCCCGGCCACCAGATGGTCGAACTCGCGGCGGCGCGCCAGGGCCGCGCGCTCCACCTCGGTGTTGCCCCGCACCCGCAGCAGCAGCGTGACGAACGGCAACCGCTCGGCCAGCACCCGGACGCTGGCGCGCACCAGGAACTCCAGCCGGTCGATCGCGGGCCCGTCCAGCGCCGCGGCCCGGTCGGCGGCCTCGAACAGCCCGTCCAGCGCCCGGTCCACCGCCAGCTTGAGCAGGCCCTCCTTGCTGGGCACGTGGTAGTAGATCGCCGACTTGGTGATGCCCAGCCGCTGCGCCAGCGCCTCCATGCTGGCGGCCTCGTAGCCGCGCTCGTTGAACAGTTGGACCGCGACCGACAGCAGCGTGTCCAGGTCGTATCCGGGGCGGCCGCGGCGGACCGGCTGTTTGGCTGGCACGCCCCGAGTATCCCAGCGCCGGGCCCGTGGGAACGACGGGGCGATCTTGAGCGTCCGTATAGCAACGGCGCACGTCCCCCCGAGGAGCCCGGATGGCGTTTCACTTGCAGCGAGGCGGCAGCGTTCCCCTCCCCCCGGCCGCCGCCGGACGGGGCCTGCTCGCGGTGGGCCTCGGCCGCCGGCGCGGGCCGGCCCTGGCGGTCGGCGCGCTGGTGGTCGACGAGCACGGCCGGGCCCTGTCGGACCGGTCCTTCGTGCACGCCGGGCGGCCGGAGGCTCCCGGCGGCGCGGTCCGGCTGGCGGGGCCGGACGGCTCGGGCTTCGAGATCGACCTGGGGCTGCTGCCCGCCGGGGCGGCGGGGGTGCGGTTCGCCGCCGCCGTCCAGGACCCGCCCGAGCCCTGCCGGTCCCTCGGCGACGTGCACGGCTCCTACATCCTGATCCGCACGCGCTCCGGCGACGGGACCGCCGCCGAGGCGGACGGCGGCGCGGACCTGGCCCGCTACGAGCTGGAGGAGAACCTGCCCACCCGCAGCTCGGTGGTCATCGCCGAGCTGTACCGGCGCGCCGAGGGGTGGCGGTTCCGGGCCCTCGGCCAGGACTGCACCACCGACCTGGACGGCATCGCCCTCCGGCACGGGATCGCCGTCGGGACGTGACGGGCGGGGCGGGTGGCGCGTCTCACCCCGCCCGGTGCGGCCTCCGGGCGGGGCGCCGGGTATGCATGGGGAGGAGAGGTCCGCGCTGACAGGAGATCCGATGGCGTCCAAGCTGAGGCGGCTGTTCCCGTCCCTGGAGTCGCTGGAGCAGCAGGTGGTGGACCGCAGCGAGCGCACCCCGGCCAACAGCGGCACCTTCGGCCACCCCACGGCCCGCAAGCTGTTCATCGTGATGGGGGTGGTGACGGTGGTCGCGCACGTCGCCGCGGCGGTCTACCTGATGATCTCGGGGCACTGATCCCCCGCCGGGCCTGATGACCGGCTTCGCACCGGTACGGGCTACGATCGTGGCGTTCACGCGACGACAGCCAGGAAGCCGGTGCGAATCCGGCGCGGTCGCGCCACTGTGACCGGGGAGCGGACCCCACCGATGGCCACTGCCGAGAGGCGGGAAGGCCGGGGCGAGCGGTGATCCGGGAGTCAGGAGACTGGCCCGTCGCACCGACCCGCCATGGGGCGCGGAATCCCCCGGGGGTGCGGACCGCGCCGTGCGCCGTCCCGTCCTCCCCGTTCCGCGCGCCGTGGAGATCTCCGGCCCGGTTCCGGTGAGAGGACGCACGCCATGACGGGCGACCGCCCATTGTCGACACGTGCACTGCCTTCGTCTCCGTCACTCCCCCTGCTGCTGCTGGCCCTGGTCGCCCTCGTGGCCGCCGGGTGCGGCGGCACGACCGTCAGGCCCGGGGCCGCCGCCACGGCGGCGGGCTTCCCGGTGACGGTCGCCAACTGCGGGGTCACCACCGCCTACAAGGCGCCGCCCCGGCGCGCGGTGACGCTCAACCAGCACACCACCGAGATCATGCTGGCCCTCGGCCTGGAGCGCTCGATGGTCGGCACCGCCTACCTGGACGACGCGGTGCTGCCCGAGTACGCGGCCGCCTACCGCGGGATCAAGGTGCTGGCGAAGGAGTACCCCTCCGACGAGGCGCTGCTGTCGGCCGAGCCCGACTTCGTCTACGGCGGCTTCGCCAGCGCCTTCGACGACAAGGCCGGACGCGGCCGGGCGGCGCTCGGCAAGGCGGGCGTCAACACCCACCTGAGCGTCGAGAACTGCCCGGCCGGACCGGTGACCATGGAGCAGGTCCGCGCCGAGCTCCGCGACATCGGCAGGATCTTCGGCGTCGGCGACCGCGCGGAGAAGCGGGTCGCGGCCATGGACGGCGTGCTGGAGCGGGTGCGCGGGAAGGTCGCGGGCGTGACCGCGCCCAAGGTGGCGGTCTACGACAGCGGTGACAAGACCGCCTTCACCGCGGGCGGCGCCGGCATCGGCAACGAGATGATCAGGCTGGCGGGCGGGACGAACGTCTTCGCCGACCTGCCCGAGCGCTTCGGCGACGTGTCGTTCGAGCAGATCGCCGAGCGCGCCCCCGACGTCATCCTGATCTACGACTACGGGGACCGGCCGGTGGAGGCCAAGAAGCGGTTCCTGCTCGGCAACCCGGCGTTGAAGGACGTCCCGGCCGTCCGGAACAAGAGGTTCGCGGTGCTGCCGCTGTCGTCCACGGTGCTGGGCGTGCGCGTCCCGGCGGCCGTGGAGTCCCTGGCCCGGCAGCTGCACCCCGGCTCGTTCGGGTGACGGTGCGGGAGGCCGCCGCCCGCACCGCCCGCTCGCGCGCCCGCTACGGCCTGGTGCTCGCCGTGCTGGCCGCGCTGGTGCTGGCGGCGGCGACGGCGGGCGTCGCGGTCGGGTCGGTCGGCCTCCCGCCCGGCCAGGTGTGGGAGATCGTGCTGCACCGGCTCACCGGCCTGGTCGAGCCGGCCTGGCCGCCGGTCCGCGAGACGATCGTGTGGGACGTGCGGCTGCCCCGGGTGCTGCTGGCCGGGGTGGTCGGCGCGGGCCTCGCGGTGTGCGGCACCGCGCTGCAGGCGCTGGTGCGCAACCCGCTGGCCGATCCGATGCTGCTCGGGGTCTCCTCGGGCGCGACGGTCGGCGCGGTCGTCGTCGTGGTGTTCAACCTGGCGTTCCTGGAGGCGTTCACGCTGCCGGGCGCGGCGTTCGCCGGGGCGCTGGCGGCGCTGGTCGCGGTGTACGCGCTGGCGCGGTCGGGCGGGCGGATGACCACGGTGCGGCTGGTGCTGGCCGGGGTCGCCACCGCCGAGGTGCTGTCGGCGGTGGCGAGCTTCCTGGTGGTCACCTCCGACGACCCGCACAAGGCCGACGCGGCGCTGCGCTGGATGCTGGGCGGCCTCGCCGGGACCACCTGGGCGGTGTTCTGGCTCCCGGCCGCCGCCGTGCTGGCCGGGACGGCGGTGCTGCTGGGGGTGGCGCGGCGGCTCAACCTGCTGCTGGCGGGCGAGGAGGCCGCCGCCGCGATGGGCCTGGAGGTGCACCGGTTCCGGACCGCGCTGTTCGTGCTGGTCGCGCTGCTGGTCGGGGTGATCGTGTCGGTCAGCGGCCAGATCGGCTTCGTGGGGCTGATGCTGCCGCACATCACCCGGCTGCTGGTCGGCGCCGACCACCGGCGCGCCCTGCCCGCCGCCGCGCTGCTGGGCGCGGCGTTCCTGATCGCCGCCGACGTGGTGGCGCGCACCGTGATCCGTCCGGAGGAGATCCCCGTGGGCATCCTGACCGCCGTGGTCGGCGGGCCGTTCTTCCTGTGGCTGATGCGGCGCGGGGCGGCGCGATGACCGGCCCGGCGGCCGGTCCCGCGAACGGCCCGGCACGCCCGGCCGAGCTGCGCGCCGAGGAGGTCACCGTCACCGCCGGGGGCCGCACGCTGGTGGAGGGGGTCTCGCTGACCGCGGCGCCGGGCGAGGTCGTCGGGCTGGCGGGCCCGAACGGCGCGGGCAAGTCCACCCTCCTGCGCGCCTTCTACCGGGCGGTGCGGCCCGCGTCGGGCCGGGTGCTGCTGGACGGCGAGGACGTGCGGCGGATGCGGGGCCGGGCCCTGGCCCGCCGCCTCGCCGCCGTGCTCCAGGAGACCCCCGGCGACTTCGAGCTGACGGTGTACGACGTAGCGGCGATGGGCCGCTCCCCCTACAAGCGGGCCTTCGAGGGCGACGGCGCCGAGGACCGGAGGATCGTGCTGGAGGCGCTGGCGGCGCTCGGCGTGGCCGGCATCGCCGACGGCCCGTTCGACCGGCTGTCGGGCGGGGAGAAGCAGCGCGTGCTGATCGCCCGCGCGCTCGTCCAGCAGCCCGACGCGCTGGTGCTGGACGAGCCGACCAACCATCTGGACCTGCGCCACCAGTTCGCCGCGCTGCGGCTGGTGCGGCGGCTCGGCGTCACCGCCGTCGTCGCGCTGCACGACCTGAACCTCGCCGCCGCGTTCTGCGACCGGATCGTGGTGCTGGACGGCGGCCGGGTCGTCGCGTCGGGCACGCCCGCCGAGGTGCTGACGCCCGCGCTGCTCGCGGAGGTGTACGGGGTCGCCGCCGAGGTGGCCGCGCATCCGCGCACCGGCGTCCCGCAGCTCACCGTCCTGCCCGACCAGGAGCCCGGTCCGCTCGCGCGCCCGTAGGCCGGCGGGCCCGCCGGATGGCATGGTGGGTGGCAGGGTGGACGGCAGGCGGAAGTGGACGGCAGGCGGAAGCGGCATCCGGGCCGGGACGGTGAGGTGGGCGGTGTTCGATCGACTGCGCCAGGTCATGGACGCCCGGGCGGTGGACCCCGGCGCGATCGCGGCGGCCGCCGCCCGCCGGTCGCGGGCGGTGTCGGTATTGGGCGACCACGGCCGCGCCATGATCATCGCAGCCGACCATCCGGCCCGGGGCGCGCTGGCGGCGGGCGGCGACCCGCTCGCCATGGCCGACCGGGGCGAGCTGCTGCACCGGTTGTGCACGGCGCTGGAGCGCCCCGGCGTCACCGGCGTGCTCGGCACCGCCGACGTGCTGGAGGACCTGCTGCTGCTCGGCGCGCTGGAAGGGCGGGCGGTGTTCGGGTCGATGAACCGGGGCGGCCTCGCCGGGTCGGCGTTCGAGGCCGACGACCGCTTCACCGGCTACGACGCCCAGGCCGTGGCCGGGATGCGGTTCGACGGCGGCAAGATGCTGCTGCGGATCGCGCCGGAGGACGCCGACACCGCGTTCACGCTGGCGGGCGCGGCGCAGGCGGTCAACGAGCTGGCCGACCGGGGGCTGATCGCGATGATCGAGCCGTTCTGGGCGGCCTGGGCGGACGGGCGGCTGGGCAACGACCTGTCGGCCGAGGCGGTGGTCCGCTCGGTCGCGGTCGCCTCCGGGCTCGGCCGCACCTCGGCCTACACGTGGCTGAAGCTGCCGGTGGTGGCCGGGATGGACCGCGTCCTCGCCGCCACCACCCTGCCCGTCCTGCTGCTGGGCGGTGACGGCGGCGACGCTTTCGGCCCCTGGGCCGAGGCCCTGGCGTTCCCCCAGGTCAGGGGCCTGGTGGCGGGCCGTTCCCTGCTCTACCCGCCCGACGGCGACGTGGCGGGCGCGGTGGACCGGGCCGTCGCCCTGCTGTAGGGCGCGGCCGGTCGGGCCTCACTTCCGCCGCTCGGCGGAGGTGGGGGCCTCCTCGCGGACGGCCTCCTCACGGGAGGCGAACTCCTTCTTCTGCTCCTCGTCGAAGCCGCGGGTGTCGCGGGGCTCGACGTAGGGCTCGACGTCCTCGGGCAGGCCGCCGGCGATGGCGCGGCTGCGTTCGAGCTCGGCGTTGACCTCCGCGCCCAGCAGGATCGCCAGGTTGGAGATCCACAGCCAGACCAGGAAGACGATGACGCCCGCCAGGCTGCCGTAGGTCTTGTTGTAGGAGCTGAAGTTGGCCACGTAGAACGCGAACCCGGCCGAGGCGGCCAGCCACAGCAGCAGCGCCAGCACCCCGCCGGGGGTGACCCACTTGAAGCCGTGCTTGGCGTTCGGCGAGGCCCAGTACAGCAGCGAGAACAGGAAGCTGGCCACCAGCAGCAGCACCGGCCACTTGGCGACGCTCCAGACGGTGACGGCCTCTGAGCCGAAGCCGAGCAGGTCGCCGACCTGGCGCGCGATCGGGCCCGACACCACCACCGCGATCGCCGACACCGCCAGCAGCAGCAGCGTGACCAGGGTGACCGCGATCCGCAGCGGCAGCGTCTTCCAGATCGGGCGCCCCTCGGGCACGTCGTAGATGGCGTTGGAGGCGCGCATGAACGCCCCCACGTAGCCCGAGGCCGACCAGATCGCGGCCAGCAGACCGATGATCGCGACCAGGCCCGCGCCGCCCGCGCCGCGCTGGAGCTCGGTGAGGGCGTTGGTCAGCACCTGCTTGACCGAGCCGGGGGCGACCTCGCCGACGTTGGCGATCAGGTCCTGGGACAGCGACTTGCCGCCCAGGCCCACCAGCGACACCACCACCAGCATCGCAGGGAAGATCGACAGCACACCGTAGTAGGTGAGCGCCGCCGCCCAGTCGGGCAGGTCGTCGTCCTTGAACTCGCCGAACGACCGTTTCACCGCGCCCCACCAGGACAGCGGGGACAGCTGGGTCGGTGCTTCGGGGCTGGTCTTCTTCTTGCTCATCACGGGTGTCCCTTGGGCCTGGGCGGGCGGTGCTCGCGGGGTTCGGTGGCGGTCAGTCGTCGCCGGGCCAGTGGCCGGTCGTCTTGCGGACGGCCTGCGCGCCCGACCGCTGGACGGCCGCCTTCACCAGTCCGAAGATGGCGCCCTGCACGGTCGCGGCGACCAGGACCTGCCGCCAGGAGTAGTTCTGGTCGTCGGCGTCGGGCGCGTCGTCCTGGCCCGCGGCCCGTTTCCAGACCTGCTTGAAGACGACGCCCGCCAGTTGCGCGGCGAGCACGCTGATGAGGATCGACAACGGTTTGTAGAGCAGCTTCATGCCACAGCAGGTTCCCCGTGCGGCGCACTTAAACGACCGAGGGCACCGGATTCGTGTCCGCGCCCCTGGTCGGACGAAGGTTCAGGCGGGCGCGGTCCGCCCTGGCCCGGCGGGCCCGAGGGCGGATTCGAGGGGGGATCCGGGGGCGGGCTCGGGGGCGGCGAGGCCGCCCGCGGCGCGCACCGCCTTGCCGACGCTGCCCCGGAACGCCTCCTCGGCGCGCAGGGCGTCGTCGGTCAGCCGCCGGATCTCCGCGCGGGCCAGGTCGTCGCGGACGGTCCCGGCCAGCAGGTCGCGGTGCCGGGCGTTCTGCTCGGGGATGCGCTGGAGCACCTGCCACTCGTGGTAGGCGTCGTCGGCGTCGCGGACCCGGCGGGCGTAGCCCTCCAGCGCCTCCACCCGCTCGGTGACCGAGCGGACCGACAGCTCCAACGCGCGGCGCTGCGGCTCCAGCAGGGCGCGCACCTCGGCGCTGAGCCGCCCCGGCTGCTGGGCCCGGTGCTCGCGGCGGAGCCTGGTGTGCTCGGCCAGCGCGCCGGCGATCGCCCACTCCTCGCGGGGCAGCAGCACCGCGTTGTCGATGGCGTCCAGCAGCCCGGCGCGGTGCGACTGGGAGCCCAGCACCGCGTCGACGGCGCGCTGGACCCGGGTCAGCAGCCGGGTCGCGGGCCGGTCGAAGTCGGCGGGCAGCAGGTAGCGGCCGTGCAGCTCGCGGGCGGCCCGGGCGGCGGCCGGCTCGCGCAGGTGGCGCACCGCTCCGGCGGCCCAGGCGGCGAAACCGGCCGCCGCCAGCGCGCCCGCCGCCTCGTCCTGGCCGAGCAGCAGCAGCACGACCTGCACCGCCGGGGTCAGCAGCATCGCCAGCAGGGGGAGCCTGCCCCAGCGCATGACGCCGCCCATCAGGTCGTCGTCGTCCAGCGAGGCCAGGAAGAACACCCGGAACCAGCCGCCGGGCAGCACGCCGTAGAAGAGGGCGAACAGCGGGATCCACACCACCCGCGCGGCGACGGTCGCGGCGCCGACGTGCGGGCGCGGGGGCGGGGGCAGGCTCGCGGCGACCAGCAGTTCGGGGGCGGCGGCCAGCAGGGCGCGGTCGCCGGCCGGGAGGGACGGGTCGAAGACGGGCCGGGGACGTCCGTTGTCGGTCATTGGCTCTCCCGCCGCTGCAAGAAACCGCTAACCCATGGGTCATTTCGTGCCTATCACGGTAGATGGGCACGCTCCAGAAGTCAGCGCGATTCCTCACCCGCGGACGCGCCGGGGGCGCCGCGCAGCAACCGGTCCCCGGTGTCGGTGCGCGCGTACAGCACCGACCGCCCGGCGCGGGCCCTGCCGACCAGTCCGGCGCCGTGCAGCACCGCCAGGTGCTGGGAGACCGCGCCGGGCGTGACGCCGAGGCGGCGGGCCAGGTCGGTGGTGGAGGCGGGCCGGTCCAGGCAGCCCAGGATCAGCGCCTTGGGGCGGCCGAGCAGGGCGGCCAGCACGCCGGGCGGGGGCGGCGGCGCGGTCTCCCAGACCGTGGCGATGCCGCGCGCGGGGTACAGCACGGTGGGCGGCTCGCCGGGGTCGAGCGGCAGGCCCGGCGTCTTGACGAACAGCGCGGGCATCAGGCACACCCCGCGCCCGGTGACCGGGATGGTCAGCTCCCGGTGCGGGTACGACAGCTCCAGCCGGAGCATCCCGTCGCGCCAGCCGATGGTGCGGTGCAGGTCGGCGAACAGCAGCCGCGCACCGCCCAGGGTGAGCCGCCGGGCGCGGTAGAGCATGTCGGTCTCCAGGACGCCGCGCATCCGGGGCCAGTGCGGTTCGAGGACGCGGCCCCAGTACTCCTCCAGCAGCTCGGCGAGGCGGTCGCGCAGCAGGGCGGGCCGGACCAGGCCGTCGGCCAGGACGGGCGGGACGGGTCGCCCCTGGAGCGCGGCGCGGACGTCGGCGGCGACCTTGGCGGGCGGCACGGCCCGGACGCGCTCCAGCTCGGCGGCGAACTCGGCGACCGGCCCGCCGCCCCGCGGGTCGGGGCGGGCGGTGAGGAAGTCGGGGACGGCGCGGTGCGCGCCGACCAGGGCCAGCAGCGGGGCGATGTCCAGGTCGCCGAGCGCGGGGCGGGCCTGCCGGAGCCAGGGCAGCTGCTGCACGTAGTAGCCGGGCAGCAGCCACACCCGCAGGCTCAGCACGGCCTCGGCGAGCGCGGAGACCGCGAAGCGGGTGTCGGCGAGGTCCTCCACCCCGAGGCGCAGCTCGATCATTGAGCCCCAGCCTAAATCCCTGTCCGGATCGGGCCGGCGGGGGTGGGGTACGGGCATGACCGCCTCACTCGCCGTGATCTTCGCCGGGGTCCTGCACGCGACCTGGAACGCCATCGCCAAGGGGGCCGCCGACCGGTGGGCGTCGGTGGCGCTGATCGCGCTCGGGCAGTCGGTGCTGGTGCTCCCGCTGCTGCCCCTGGTGGACCTGCCCGCGCCCGCCGCCTGGCCCTGGCTGGTCGCGTCGGTGGCGCTGCACATCGGCTACATGGCGCTGCTGCTCAAGTCGTACGCGCTTGGCGACTTCAACCAGGTCTACCCGCTGGCGCGGGGCAGCGCGCCGCTGCTGGTGGCGGTGGTCGCGGCGCTGTTCCTGGGCGAGCGCCTGACGCTCACGCAGTTCGCGGGCGTGGCGGCGGTGTGCGGCGGGCTCGCGGTGCTGGCGTTCGCCGGGACGCTGCGCGGCGGCGCGCGGCACGATCCGCGCGCGATCGGCGCGGCGCTGCTGACGGGCGCGTCGATCGCCGGGTACACGCTGCTGGACGGCATGGGGGTGCGGGCCGCCGGGGACGCGGTGTCCTACACGGTGTGGCTGTTCGGGATCGAGGCGCCGCTGACGTTCCTGGGCGTCTGGGCGGTGCGGCGCGGGGGCCTGCTGGAGGGCACGGACCGCCGCCAGTGCGCGCTGGGCCTGGCGGGCGGGCTGTTCGCGCTGGCCGGGTACGGAATCGTGCTGTGGGCCCAGACGCGCGGGACGCTCGCGTCGGTGGCGGCGCTGCGCGAGACCGGGGTGATCTCCGGCGCGATCATCGGGGCGGTGTTCTTCGCCGAGCGAATGGGCTTCCAGCGGATCGCGGCGGCCTGCGTGGTGGCCGCCGGCGTCGTGCTGATCACCGTGCACTGAGGCCGGGGCCGGGGGCGGGGCCGGTCCCGGGGGCGAAGCCGAGCGCGCGGCGCAGGGCGGCGACGGCGGCGGCCGAGCTCGGGGCGGGGCAGGACGGCGGCCAGGTGCGCGTCGGGCCGGACGAGCCACGCCTCGCCGGGCCGCACGTCCAGCGCGGCGGCCAGGCCGCCGGACGGGTCCAGGTCGGCGGTGCGCAGCACCGCCACCGGGGCGGCGGTGGCGGCGAGCAGCGCCTCGGCGAACCCCTCCCCCGGCAGGTCGGGGGCCAGCAGGAGCGTGAAGCCCGAGCGCAGCAGTTCCCGCAGGCGCGCGGCGCCGGGCAGGTCCAGCGGCGCGTCGGGCACGATGACGCCGGGCGCGGCGGGCTGGGTCCGTCCCCGGGGCGGGCGGTGCGGGGCCGGGCGGGTCGGCTCGGGCGTGGTCAGCGGCGAGGCGGCGTACCAGTAGGGCTCGGCGAACCGGCCCGAGTCGATGCCCGCGGTGTCGGCGGGGTCGGCGGCGGCCCGTTCCAGGGCGCGCCGCCGCCGCTGCCGGCCGGCCTCGTCCTGCGGCGCGAGGAACCGCATGGTCGCGGCCGTGACCTCCAGGTTCTCCCGGGCGGCGGCGTGCCGCTCGTCGTGGTAGCTGTCCAGCAGGCCCGGCGGCGACCAGCCGCGCAGCACGAACGCGATCTTCCAGGCGGCGTTCTCGGCGTCGGGCACCCCGGAGTTGAGGCCGCGCGCCCCGAACGGCGCGAACAGGTGCGCGCAGTCCCCGGCCAGCAGCACGCGCCCGGCGCGCATCCGGTCGGCGACGCGGGAGTGGAAGCGGTACACCGACGCCCACAGCGGCTCGTAGGGCCGGTCGCCGACCACGCGCCGGACGCGGCGGTCCAGCCCGCCCGACGCGCGCTCGGCCGCCAGGTCGAAGTCGGGCGGCACCTGCCAGTCCATCCGGTAGGCCGAGTCGGGGCAGGGGTGGATGAGGACCTGGCGGCCGGGGTTCCAGGGCGGGTCGAAGTAGAAGCGCCGCTCGTGCCGCCACCCGGGCAGGTCCGCGCGCAGGTCCATGATCAGGAAGCGGTCGCCGAAGTCGCGGCCCGGGAAGGCCACGCCGAGCGCCTCGCGCACCCCGGGGCGGCTCCCCGAGCACGCCACGGCGTAGGGGGCGCGGACCGGCTCCCCCTCGCGGAGGCGCAGCGTGACGCCGGTCGCGTCCTGGTCGATCCCGGTGACCTCGCTCCCCCACCGCACCTCGATGCGGGGGTCGCGCGCGGCGAGGCCGTCCAGGACCTCCTCGGTGCGGGCCTGGGAGATGTTGACGAACGGCGGCAGCGGCCCCGCGTCGGCGAACCGCCAGGAGAACAGCTCCCGGTCGCGGTAGTAGGTGCGCGCGGTGGTCCAGGTCAGGCCCTCCTCGGCGATCGCGCCCGCGCCGACGGCGGCCCACACGTCCAGCACGTCGCGCTGCTGGCAGATCGACCGCGAGCCGGCCGGGACGCGGGCGGCGCGGCGCTCCAGCACCGTGACCGGCAGGCCCCAGCGCGCCAGCAGCAGCGCGGCGGTCAGCCCGACCGGGCCGGCGCCGACCACGGCGACGGGCCGCATCCCGGTCAGCCCCGCAGCTCGGCCCAGACGCGGCGGTCGCGCTCGGCGGTCCAGATCCGGGGGCGCTCGATCCCCGCCAGCTCGTCCCACAGCCGGGACACGTCGAACGGCAGGCAGTGCTCGAAGATCGGCCAGCCGCCGTAGGCGGGCGCGAGCGCGTCGTGCACGGCCGCGAACGCCTCGCGCGGCGTGCCGCCCCGGTCGTGCACCCTGCCGACCTCGGCGATCATCACCTCCAGGAAGTCGCGGGTGCGCCCGATCGCCTCCCGCACCGCGTCGCGGCCGTGGGCGACCTCGCCGCGCCCGCCGACCAGCGCCTCGGCACCGAACGCGGCGACCCGGTCCAGGGTGGCCCCCGCCCATTCGCGGTGGAAGGCGTCGCCGGTGTAGAGCGCGGCCCGCGACTCCACCAGGTCGCCCGCGAACATGATCCGGTGCCTGGGCAGCCAGGCCACGATGTCGCCCTCGGTGTGGCCGCGCCCGCAGTAGGACAGCTCCAGGTCGCCGCGGTCGCCGCCGAGCGCGACGGTGAGGGTGTCGGAGAAGGTGAGGGTCGGCCAGGTGAGGCCGGGGATGGTCTCGGGCCGCTTGAACAGCCGGGGCATCCGCCCGTACTCCGACTCCCAGTCCTGGCGGCCGCGCTCGGCGATCAGCGCGCGGGTGCGGTCGTGCGCCACGATCACCGGCGCGGCGAACGCGGCCGCGCCCAGCGTGCGGACCGCGTGGTAGTGGGACAGCACCAGGTAGCGGATCGGCTTGTCGGTGTGGGCGCGCAGCACCGCGAGCCAGTCGCGCGCCGCCGCCGGGGTGGCCAGCGCCTCGAAGCAGACGAGGAAGTCCTCGCCCTCCACGGCGGCGACGTTGGGGTCGCCCTCGGCGGTCAGGGCGTACACCCCGTCGGCGAGGACCTCCAGGGTCTGCGGCTTGTCGGTCAGGTCGGCCGAGGACGCGAACGGCTCGGGCATCGGCGCCTCCTCGCAGTCGTGGGCGCGCGGGAGCGTTCCGCCCGATTCATTCCACGGGCGCGGCGCGGGTAACCGTCAGGCGCCCCCGGGACCGATCCAGGTCTCGTGCAGGTGCCGCCACAGCAGCCCGTTGGGGGCGGCCTCGTCGCGGACGAACAGCACCGTGCTGCGCCGGGCGCCGCTCTCGGCCGGAGACCGCTGGTGCTCCTCGTACACCGCGGCGACCAGGCCGCCCGCCTCCTCCAGCACGCGCACCCCGCGGATCTCGATGGCCAGGCCCGGGGCGGCGCCGTGCGCCTGCTCCAGCCCGGCCATCAGCGCGTCGCGGCGCACGGCGTCGCCGCCGGGGCCGTGCAGGACGAAGCCGGGCGTGTGCCGTTCGACGAACGCGGCGAAACGCTGCGCCGAGCGCGGGGCGGTCCCGTTCAGCCACCCCTCGATGAACCGGTGCTGGTCCACGATCTCGGTCTCCACCAGCGCGTCGGTTCCGGCGGGCATACTGCCCTTGCTCGTCATGGCGTCCTCTCGGGTCGTCGCGGCCGGGACGACCAGGGTAGTAAGGATCTTGAATGGGGAAGGTAGGCAGCATTCCCAGGAACGCGCGGCGGGGACCGCGCGGAAGGAGGAACGTGTCCGGCGACACCGGCCGAGACCGGCACCGCGACCCGCGCCGCGCCGCCCCGGGGCGGCCCCGGTGAACGCCGCGCTCGGCCTGCTGGCCGTCCTGCTGCTGACCGCCGCCACCGGCTACTTCGTCGCGCAGGAGTTCGCCTACGTCACCGCCGACCGGCCCGACCTGGAGCAGCAGGCCCGCGAGGGCGACCGGCGGGCCGCCCGCGCGGTGCGGGTGATGGAGCGGCTGTCGTTCATGCTGTCGGGCGCGCAGCTCGGCATCACCGTGACCGCGCTGGTGGTCGGGTTCATCGCCAAGCCCGCGCTCGCCGACCTGCTGGAGGAGCCGCTGGAGGCCGCCGGGCTGCCGGCGGGCATGGTCGGCGGGGTCGCGGTGGCGGCCGGGTTCGTGCTGGCCACGGTGATCCAGATGGTGCTGGGCGAGCTGTTCCCCAAGAACCTGGCGCTCAGCCGGGCCGAGCCGCTGGCCCGCGCGCTGGCCTCCTCGACCCTGGTCTACCTGAAGGTCGCCTCCCCGCTGATCCGGCTGTTCGACGCGGCGGCCAACAGGCTGCTGCGCTCGGTCGGCATCGAGCCGGTCGAGGAGCTGCACCACGGCGCGACGCTGGAGGAGCTCGGCCACATCATCGGCGAGTCCGGCGAGCAGCTGCAGGCCGGGCACGCCGACCTGCTGGAGCGGGCGCTGTCCTTCCCCGAGCGCACCGCCGAGGAGGTCATGGTGCCGCGGGTGGACGTGGTCACGGTCTCGGCCGACGCCCCGGCCACCGCGCTCAACGAGATCATCACCGCGCACGGCCACACCCGCTACCCGGTGGTCGGCGACCGGGTGGACGACGTGCTGGGCGTGGTGGGGCTGGACGAGCTGATCCGGCTCAGCCCCGCCGAGATCGCCGCGACGCCGGTGCGGGCGCTGGCCCGGCCGCCGCTGATGGTGCCCTCCACGCTGCCGCTGCCGGAGGTGGTGGCCCAGCTCCAGGCCGCGGCCGCGCCGCTGGCCTGCGTGGTGGACGAGTACGGCGGCTTCGCGGGCCTGATCACCTGGGAGGACGTGGCCGAGGAGCTGGTCGGCGAGATCGCCGACGAGAACGAGGTGGACGACGACCTCGCGATCCGCCGCGGCGAGTGGTGGACCACCGACGCCGGGCTGCGGATGGACGAGGTCGCCCACGAGACCGGCATCGCGCTGCCCGAGGGCGACTACGAGACGGTGGCCGGGCTGCTGCTGCAGCGCCTCGGCCGGGTCGCCGAGCCCGGCGACGTGGTGACGGTGGACCTCGCGCCCACCCGGATGGACGAGCCGCCGCGCCGCGCGGTGGTGGAGGTGCTGTCGGTGCACCGGCACGTGCCCGAGCTGATCCGCGTGCGCGCCGTGGAGCGGGATCCGGACGACGACGCCGCGCGCGAGGACCGGGCGGGAAGGGAGACCGGATGAACCTGTCGGTGGGCGCGCCGCTGACGCTGGCGCTGCTGGTGGGCAACGGCTTCTTCGTCGCGGCGGAGTTCGCGCTCGTGGCGGCCAAGCGGCCGCGCCTCGAGAAGGCCGCCGCGCAGGGGTCGCGGGCGGCCGCGTCGGCGGTGTCGGGCATCCGCGAGCTGTCGCTGATGCTGGCGGGCGCGCAGCTCGGCATCACGATGTGCTCGCTCGGCCTCGGCCTGGTGTCCGAGCCGGTGATCGCCGGGACGCTGACGCCGCTGTTCCACGCGGCCGGGCTGCCCGAGGGCGCCGCGCACGCGGTGGCGTTCGTGCTGGCCCTGGCGCTGGTGACGTTCCTGCACATGGTGATCGGCGAGATGGCGCCCAAGTCGTGGGCGATCGCGCGGCCCGAGCGGTCGGCGACGCTGCTGGCCCCGCCGTTCCGGGCCTTCACCGCGGTGGTGCGGCCGCTGCTGGCGGCGCTGAACGGCGCCACCAACCTGCTGCTGCGGCTGGTGGGCGTGCGGCCCCGGGACTCGGCGAGCGTGTCGCGCACGCCCGAGCAGCTGCGCAGCCTGGCGCTGGAGTCGCGGCGGCTCGGGCTGATCGAGGAGAACGACCTGTCGATCCTCACCGCCGCGCTGGACGCGCCGCGCGCGCCGCTGTCGGACCTCGTGATCCCGCCGGACGCCATCATCGCGGTGCCCGCGTCGGCGACCCCGCAGCAGGTCGTGGAGACCGCCGCGCGGACCGGCCGCACCCGGCTGGTGCTCGGCGCCCCCGACGCGGCCGGCGGCCCGGTGCGGCTGGCCGAGCCGCCGCGCATGGTGCACGTCCGCGACGCCTACCTGGCGCGGGCGCGGGACCGCATGACCCGCGCGGGCGAGCTGGCGCACCCGGTGCCCGTCGTGCCGATCGACCTGGCGGTGGCCGAGGCGGTGGCGGTGATGCGCGCCGCGCACAGCCACCTCGGGCTGGTGCACGACGCGGACGGGCGCACCGTGGGCCTGATCAGCCTGGACGACCTGCTGGGCACGCTGGTCGCCCCGGCCTGACCGGCCCCGCCGGGCGCCCCTTCCCACCGAATGTCAACCAGGGTTGACACACCCTCGTTGTCAACCTACATTGACGTCATGAGCGATGGAGTGACGCTCGCCAAGGAGGCGGGCAGCCGGGACCCGGCGGTCGGGCTGCGGGCCGTGCGCGCGCTGCGCGAGCTGGCCGAACGGCTGGAGGCCCTACAGGTGGCCAGCGCCCGCGAGCAGGGCTGGTCCTGGCAGGAGATCGCGGTCTGCCTCGGCGTCAGCCGGCAGGCCGTCCACAAGAAGCACGGCGGCGGACGCCGCATCCTCAACAAGGAGAAGTAGCGATGTTCGAACGCTTCACCAAGCAGGCCCGCGCCGTCGTCGTCGACTCCCAGCGGGAGGCGCGCGACCTCGGCCACCGCCGGATCGGCACCGAGCACCTGCTGCTGGCGCTGGCGGGCGGCGACGGCCCCGGCGGGCGGGCCCTGCGCGCCCAGGGGCTGGAGCACGGCGAGCTGCGCGAGCACGTCGCCCGGCTCACCGAGTCCGGCGACGACCCGCTCGACGCCGAGGCGCTGCGCACCCTCGGCATCGACCTGGACGCCGTCCGCCAGGCGACCGAGAGCACCTTCGGCGAGGGCGCCCTGGACGCGACGCCCGGCCGGTTCCGCCGGGGCAGGGGGCACATCCCGTTCACCGCCCCCGCCAAGAAGGCCCTGGAGCTGAGCCTGCGGCACACGCTGCGGCTCAAGAACGGGGAGATCGGCGACGGCCACCTGCTGCTGGGCCTGCTGCACGACCGGGAGTTCCTGTCGGTGCGGCTGCTGTACGCGATGGGCGCGGACGTGGACGCCCTGCGCGCCGACGTCACCAGGCGCCTCACCGCCGAGGCCGCCTGACCGCCGCCCGCGCGCATGAACGCCCAGCTCAGAGGGTAGGACGGCTGTCCCGGGCAGCCGTCCGGGCCGCGCGAGGGCGCGGGCACCCCAAGGAGGCACCATGCGCGTCGTGGTCGTCGGCGCCACCGGCAACGTGGGCACCAGCACCGTCCAGGCGCTCGCCGCCGATCCGCAGATCACCTCGATCCTCGGCCTGGCCCGGCGGCGCACCGATCTGGAGATCGACAAGACCGAGTGGGCGCGGGCCGACGTCACCCGCGACGACCTGGCCGCGCTGTTCCGCGGCGCGGACGCGGTGGTCCACCTGGCCTGGCTGTTCCAGCCCACGCGCACGCCGTCGGTCACCTGGCGGAACAACGTGCTGGGCAGCGCCCGGGTCTTCCGGGCCGTCGCCGACGCGGGCGTCCCCGCCCTGGTGTACTCCTCCTCCGTCGGCGCCTACTCCCCCTCGGTCAAGGACCGGCGCCGCGACGAGTCCTGGCCCACCCACGGCTGGCCGGAGGCCGCCTACAGCCGCGAGAAGGCCTACGTGGAACGGCTGCTGGACGGCCTGGAGGCCGAGCACCCGGAGCTGCGGGCGGTGCGGCTGCGGCCCGGCTTCATCTTCAAGCGCGAGGCGTCCACCGCGCAGCGCCGCCTGTTCGCCGGGCCGTTCCTGCCCGGCTCGCTGGTGCGGCCGGGCCTGATCCCGGTGGTCCCCGACGTCCCCGGACTGGCCTTCCAGGCGCTGCACTCCTCCGACGCCGGGAACGCCTTCCGGCTCGCGGTGACCGGCGAGGCGCGCGGGCCGTTCAACATCGCGGCCGAGCCGGTGATCGACACCGCCGAGCTGGCCGGGCTGCTGGAGGCCCGGCGGGTGCCGGTCCCGGCGGCCGGGGCGCGCGCCGCGCTGGCGGCGGCCTGGCGCCTCGGCCTGGTCCCGGCCTCGCCGTACCTGTTCGACCTGGTGCTGCGCGCCCCGATCATGAGCACCGCGCGGGCCCGCGGCGAGCTGGGCTGGATGCCCGAGTACAGCGGCCCCGCCGCGGTCCGGGAGTTCCTGGAGGGCCTGCGCCGCGGCGACGGGATGGGCACGCCGCCACTGGCGCGCGAGACCGGCGGGCCGCTGCGCCTGCGCGAGCTCGTGACGGGCGTCGGCCGCCGTCCCTGACCCGCAAGCACCCTCGACCGGCCGTGACGGCCCTGGGCGGCCCTCAGCGGCCGCCCAGCCGCGCCAGCACGACCGTGCAGGCGTCCCGGCGCCGCGCGTCGCGGGGGAACCGCCGGGCGCACTCCCTCCTCGCCCAGCCCGAAGCGGCGGGCGGGGCGGCGGCGGACGGCCGGGCGATGGGTTTGCGCGACGGCCGGGACGGGCGCGACGCGCGGGGCGGGCGGGACGATTTGCGCCGGGGCTCGGCACCGGGCTCGGCGCGGGGCTCGGCCCGGCGCTCCGGCCGCCGCTTCGCCTCCCCCTCCCCCGCCCCGGACCTGGGCAGCAGGGACGGCGCGAGCTGCCGCGCTATCGCCGCGGGGGCCGACGGGGGACGCGACGCGACCGGCGGCGGAGTCGCGGCGGCCGGCCTCTCAGGGCTGAGCGCACCGGAGGCGGGCGCGCCGGGACCGTGCCGCGGGGCGTCACCGGGCAGCGCCAGCCCGGCGACGAGCGCCGCCGCGCCGACGGCCGC
Source organism: Spirillospora sp. CA-253888 (assembly GCA_050936435.1). Lineage (GTDB taxonomy): Bacteria > Actinomycetota > Actinomycetes > Streptosporangiales > Streptosporangiaceae > Spirillospora. The sequence goes on along the minus strand of JBNJMT010000001.1, from coordinate 6,902,575 downwards.
CGCCAGGTACGGGAGCCGCCGGGGGCCGGGCGGCTGGGGCGCGGCCCGGGTGTAGCCGGAGGGCGGGATTCGGCGAGGGTGGCGCATGGCAGGATCATCACGGTGCGCGTCCGGCCGGACACGGGAAACGGCGGGGCCGTTGCCCGTCCGATATCTGGAGCGCGCCGGGCGGGGCTTGACCTCGACCATGGTCGAGGTCGGAGACTGCGGGAGAACCGCTCCGAGGAAGGTGGACCCATGTCCGTGCGGCTCGACCACATCATCATCCCCGCCACCGACAAGCGCACCTCAGCCGAGTTCCTCGCCCGCATCCTGGGCGTGGAGGCGGGCGAGCAGTGGGGGCCGTTCGTGCCGGTGCGCACCGGCAACGGCGTCACGCTCGACTACATGGACTCCGACGACTTCCGCTGGCACCACTGCGCGTTCCTGGTGCCCGAGGACGACTTCGACGGGATCCTCGCCCGCATCAAGGAGTCGGGCGCCCGCTTCCACGCCCGCCCCGACGGCGGCGGCGCCGGCGAGATCAACACCAACGACGGCGGCCGCGGGGTCTACTTCGACGACCCCGACGGCCACCACATGGAGGTCCTCACCGTGCCCTACGGGGGCCGGGACGGCGCGGCGGACTGACCGCGGACCGGGTCCGGCGGGCCCGGCCCCCGGTCACAGGCGGTCGACGGCGGTGACCCGGACGACCGCCTCGCCCGCCTGGTCGGACCCGGCGAGGTCGACCTCGGCGCTGATGCCCCAGTCGTGGTCGCCGGCCGGGTCGTCGAACACCTGCCGGACCCGCCACAGCTCGTCGGCGGGCACCTCCTCGATCTGCAGCAGCTTGGGGCCGCGCGCGTCGGGGCCGGTGAGCAGCTCCTCGTGCTCGTCGTAGTAGGCGTCCATGGCCTCGCGCCAGGCGTCGGCGCCGAAGTCGGGGTCGAGCTCGCCGAGCAGGTCGTAGCGCTCCAGCGCGGCCAGCTCCACCCGCCGGAACAGCGCGTTGCGGACCAGCACCCGGAACGCGCGGGCGTTGGCGGTGACCCGGGTGACCTTCTCCTCGATGACGGCCTCGGGGTCGTCGGTCGGGTTGGCCAGCTGCTCCCACTCGTCCAGCAGGCTGGAGTCCACCTGGCGGACCAGCTCGCCCAGCCACTCGATCAGGTCGATCAGGTCGTCGTTCTTGATCGACTCGGGCACGGTCTGCTGCAGCGCCTTGTAGGCGCCCGACAGGTAGCGCAGCACCAGGCCCTCGCCGCGCGCCAGCTCGTAGTAGCCGGTGTACTCGGTGAAGGTCATCGCGCGCTCGTACATGTCGCGCACCACGGTCTTGGGGCTCAGCTCGTGGTCGCCGACCCACGGGTGCCCGGCCCGGTAGATCTCGTAGGCGGCCGTCAGCTCCTCCTCCAGGGGCTTCGGGTAGTCGACGTCCTGGAGCAGCTCCATGCGCTCCTCGTACTCGATGCCCTCGGCCTTCATCGCCTGCACGGCCTCGCCGCGCGCCTTGTTGAGCTGGGCGGCCAGGATCTGGCGCGGGTCGTCCAGCGTGGCCTCGATGACCGACAGCACGTCCAGCGCGTAGGAGGGCGAGGACGGGTCGAGGATCTCGAAGGCGGCGAGCGCGAAGGTGGACAGCGGCTGGTTGAGCGCGAAGTCCTCCTGGAGGTCCACGGTGATGCGCGCGTAGCGGCCCTGCTCGTCGGGGACCTCCAGGGTCTCCACCACGCCCCCGGCCAGCAGCGACCGGTAGATCGCGACGGCGCGGGCGATGTGGCGGCGCTGGGCGGCCTTGTCCTCGTGGTTGTCGGTGAGCAGCCGCCGCATGGCCGCGAAGGCGTTGCCGGGGCGGGCGATCACCGACAGCAGCATGGCGTGGCTGACCTGGAAGCGGGACTTCAGCAGCTCCGGCTCGGCGGTCTGGAGCTTTTTGAAGGTCTCCTCGTCCCAGCCGACGAAGCCCTCCGGGGCCTTCTTGCGCTGGACCTTGCGGCGCTTCTTGGGGTCGTCGCCCGCCTTGGCCAGGGCCTTCTCGTTCTCCACCACGTACTCGGGGGCCTGGGCGACCACGAAGCCGACGGTGTCGAACCCGGCGCGGCCGGCGCGCCCGGCGATCTGGTGGAACTCGCGGGCGCGCAGCCGCCGCACCCGGTGCCCGTCGTACTTGCTGAGCGCGGTGAACACCACGGTGCGGATCGGCACGTTGACGCCGACGCCGAGGGTGTCGGTGCCGCAGATGACCTTCAGCAGCCCGGCCTGGGCGAGCTTCTCCACCAGCCGCCGGTACTTGGGCAGCATCCCGGCGTGGTGCACGCCGATGCCGTGCCGCACGAACCGCGACAGGTTGCGGCCGAACTTCGTGGTGAAGCGGAAGTTGCCGATCAGCTCGGCGATCTTCGCCTTCTCCTCCTTGGTGCAGACGTTGATGCTCATCAGCGACTGCGCCCGCTCGATCGCGGCGGCCTGGGTGAAGTGCACCAGGTAGATCGGGGCCTTCTGCTCGCCGAGCAGCTCCTCGATGGTCTCGTGCAGCGGGGTCAGCCGGTAGTCGTAGATCAGCGGCACCGGCCGCTCGGCGGAGGTGACCAGCGCGGTCGGGCGTCCGGTGCGGCGGGTGAGGTCCTGCTGGAAGAACTCCACGTCGCCGAGGGTCGCCGACATCAGCAGGAACTGGGCCTGGGGCAGCTCCAGGATCGGGATCTGCCAGGCCCAGCCGCGCTCGGGCTCGGCGTAGAAGTGGAACTCGTCCATCACGACCACGCCGACGTCGGCGTCGGCGCCGTCGCGCAGCGCCATGTTGGCCAGCACCTCGGCGGTGCAGCAGATGATCGGGGCGTCGGGGTTGACGCTGGCGTCGCCGGTCATCATGCCGACGTTCTCGCGGCCGAACATCTCGACCAGGTCGAAGAACTTCTCCGACACCAGCGCCTTGATCGGCGCGGTGTAGAAGCCGACCTGGTCGCCTGCCAAAGCCGCGAACAGCGCCCCGGCCGCCACCAGGCTCTTGCCCGAGCCGGTGGGGGTGGCCAGGATCACGTTGGCGCCCGACACCACCTCGATGAGCGCCTCCTCCTGGGCGGGGTACAACGTGATCCCGCGCCCCGACACCCACGTCTCGAACGCCTCGAAAAGGGAGTCGGGGCCGACGTCGTCACCGGAAGGAAGCTGCTCGATAAGGCTCACCCCTCCATCCTGCCCTTGATCGCGAGGTGGATGCGACCGAAGGAGGGGCGGGCGGTCACTCCCGGTGCCACTCCGGAACGGTCCCGGGGCCGTGCAGGCGGTAGTCGGGGGCGCCCTCCAGGGCCTTCTCCTCGCCGCCGGGCGTGTAGGTGACGATCAGGCGCAGCGGCCGCCAGGTGGCGTTGAAGGTGGAGTGGAAGGCGCCCATGGGGATGTGCACGGCGTCGCCCTCCCGGATCGTGAAGGGCTCGCCGTCGGCCACCATCTGGACGGCCTCGCCGGAGACCACGTAGATGATCTCCTCGGCGGCCGGGTGGTGGTGCCGGGCGTGGCCCCTGCCGGGGTTGACGATCACTTCGCCGAGGGTGCTGCCCGCGCCCGGCACCGACGCGGGGGTCACGAACCACTTGATCGAGCCCCAGTCGAAGGTCGCGGTGGGCACGGCGTCCGGGCTGAGCAGCATCAGATCTCCACGCTCTTGAAGGCTTGGACCTGGGCGGTGATGGCGCGCTCGGTGGGCAGGCGCTCGACCGAGGAGGCGCCGAAGAAGCCGACGACGCCCTCGGTGTTGGCGAGGACGTAGGCGGCGTCCTCCGGCTCGGCGATGGGTCCGCCGTGGCACAGCACCATGACGTCGGGGCGGACGGCCGCGGCGGCGTCGCGCATCGCCTGGACGCGGGCGACGGCCTCGTCCAGGGTGAGGGCGGTGCCCGCGCCGATGCTGCCCTTGGTGGTGAGCCCGACGTGCGGGACCAGCACGTCCGCGCCCGCCTCGGCCATGGCGCGCGCCTGGTCCTCGTCGAACACGTAGGGCGCGGTCACCAGGTCGCGCTCGTGGGCCAGCCGGACCATCTCGACCTCCAGGTCGTAGCCCATGCCGGTCTCCTCCAGGTTCTGGCGGAAGACCCCGTCGTACAGGCCCACGGTCGGGAAGTTCTGCACCCCGGCGAAGCCCATCGCCTTGAGCCGGTCGAGGAAGCGCGGCATCACCCGGAACGGGTCGGTGCCGCACACCCCCGCCAGCACCGGGGTGTCGCGCACGACCGGCAGGACCTCGGCGGCCATCTCCACCACGATCTGGTTGGCGTCGCCGTAGGGCAGCAGGCCCGCCAGCGAGCCGCGCCCGGCCATCCGGTAGCGGCCGGAGTTGTAGATGATGATGAGGTCCACGCCCCCGGCCTCGGCGCACTTGGCCGACAGGCCGGTGCCCGCGCCCGCGCCGATGACCGGCTCGGCGGCGGCGACGGTGCGGCGCAGCCGCTCCAGGACGTCCTCGCGGTTCACTGCCCCTCCCCCTTGATCATTTCGTGCAGGCGCTCGGCCATGGCCCGGCCGAACGCGGGATCGTTGACGTGCAGGTCGAGCCGCTCGCCCTCGCCCATCTCGGCGAAGGCCGCCGCGTCGGCCTCCGGGTCGTGGAAGGGCATGCCCTCGGCGTCCAGCGCCGACACCCCGCGCAGCGGGACGAACAGCGCCGTGGGCCCGGTGGCGGCGGCGAGCTTGGCGGCCAGCCGGCGGCCCAGCTCGGCCATCTCCTCCGGCGTGGTCCGCATCAGGGTGACCGTCGGGTTGTGCACGTAGAGGTTGCGGCCCTGGAAAGCGTCCGGGACGGTCTCCAGCGGCCCGAAGTTGACCATGTCGAGCGCGCCGGGCGCCACCACCTGCGGCACCCCCGCGCGCCCGGCGGCCGTCAGCCGGTCCGGGCCCGCCGACAGCACCCCGCCGACCAGGTCGTCGGCCAGCTCGGTGGTGGTCAGGTCCAGCACCCCGGCCACCATGCCGCTGTCGACCAGCGCCTCCAGGGCCCGGCCGCCCGAGCCGGTGGCGTGGAACACCAGGACCTCGTAGCCCAGCTCCTCCAGCCGCTCGCGGGCGGCGTCCACCGCCGGGGTGGTCACGCCGAACATGGACGCGGCGACCAGCGGCCGGTCGTCGGCCGACTCCTGGCCCGCCGCGTGCGCCTGCGCCATCCCGGCGGCCGCGGCCGCCGCGTTGCCGAGCACGGTCCGCGACACCCGGTTGAGGCCAGCGATGTCCACCACGCTGTAGGTGAGGGTGACGTCCTTGGCGCCGACGTAGGGCGACACGTCGCCCGAGGCCATGGTGGACACGATCAGCTTGGGCAGCCCGACCGGCAGGTCGCGCACCGCCCGCGCGGCGATCGAGGACCCGCCGCTGCCGCCGACCGCGAGCACCGCGTCGGCGCGCCCCTCGGTGTAGAGCCCGGCCAGCACGGCGGCGGCGCCCTCGCCCATCGCCGTGACGGCGGCGCCCCGGTCGCCCGCCGCGCGCAGCGCCGCGAGGTCGGTCCCGGCGGCCCGCGCGACCCGGTCGGCGGTCACGTCCGCGGCGACCTCGGCGTCGGCCTGCACGCCGACGTCCACCAGGACGACCTCGCAGCCCAGGTCGCGCAGGCGGTCGCGCAACCAGGCGTACTCGGCCCCCTTGGTGTCCAGGGTCCCGACCAGCACCACGGTCGCCATGGCATCACGCTCCTTCCGCGGACCTCGTCGTCCGCGCGTCCCTCCGATTATCGTCCCCGCCCCCGGCCAGGCGGGGGCGGACACTCGGGGCGGACACCCGGGAGCGGTCTCAGACACCCGCGCGGAAGGTCTGCCGGTAGGCCGACGGCGGCACCCCCGTGAGCGCGACCATGTGCTGCCGCAGCGACGCGGCGGTGCCGAACCCGGCCTCGGCCGCGATCCGCTCCACCGGCAGGCCGGTGGTCTCCAGCAGCCGGCGGGCGTGCTCGACGCGCTGCTGGGTGAGCCACTGGCCCGGCGTCATGCCGACCTCGTCTCGGAAGCGCCGGGAGAAGGTGCGCACGCTCATCCGGGCGTGCCGGGCCAGCTCGGCCAGCGCGATCGGCCGGTGGAGCTGCTCCAGCGCCCAGGCGCGGGTCGCCGAGGTCGTGGCGTCGGTCTGCCGGGGCACGGGGCGCTCGATGAACTGGGCCTGGCCGCCCTCCCGCCAGGGCGGCACCACGCAGCGGCGCGCGACGCCGTTGGCGACCTCGCTGCCGTGGTCGCGGCGGACCAGGTGCAGGCACAGGTCCACGCCGGCGGCGACCCCGGCGGCGGTGAGCACGTCGCCGTCGTCCACGAACAGCACGCCGGCGTCCACCTCGACGGCGGGGAAGGCGCGCTGGAAGTGCTCGGCCTCGTTCCAGTGGGTGGTGGCGCGGCGGCCGTCCAGCATCCCGGCGGCGGCCAGCACGTAGGAGGCGGTGCAGATCGACACGATCCGGGCATCGGGCCGCAGCCGGGCCAGCGCTTCGGCGACCGGCGCGGGCAGCCACTCGCGTTCCTGCTCGTAGCCGCACCCGAACGGCGGGATCACCAGCGTGTCGGCCGCGGCGACGGCCTCCGCGCCGTGCTGCACGGCGATGGCGAAGTCGGCGCTGGTCATGACCGGGCCGCCGTCCAGCGAGCAGGTGCTGACCTCGTACAGCGGCTCACCGTCCGGCCCGGCGGCGGTGCCGAAGATCCGCACCGGGATGCTCAGCTCGAACGGGTAGACGCCCTCCAGGGCCAGGACCACGACACGGTGCACGCTGCGCGACATGGCCAGATTCTTTCACACCATGGCCATATGGCCACTCGTGGCGCCCGCGCCCTCCCGGCAGTCTTGATCACGCAAAGCACGGCCCCCCACGGGGGGCACGACGGAAACGGGAGAGAACATGCGCGCCATCGGCCAGGACGTCCTCGGCGGACCGGAGGTCCTGAAGATCGTCGAAGTGGAGCGGCCGGAGCCGGGCCCCTCGGAGGTGCTGGTCCGGGTGCACGCCGCCGGGGTCAACCCGACCGACTGGTGGCACCGCTCCTCCGGCGGCCTGTTCGGCGGGGGCCCGGTGCGGCTGGGCTGGGACGTGTCGGGCGTGGTGGAGGAGGTCGGCCTCGGGGTGACCATGTGGCGGCCCGGCGACGAGGTGTTCGGTATGCCGCGCCTGCCGCGGCCGGCCGGGGCCTACGCCGAGTACCTCGTGTCCCCCGCGCGGCACCTGGCCCGCAAGCCCGCCGGGCTGTCGCACGTGGAGGCCGCCGCGCTGCCGGTCGCGGGCCTGACCGCCTGGCAGTCCCTGGTGGACACCGCCGGGGTGCGGGCCGGGCAGCGGGTGCTGGTGCACGCGGCGGCGGGCGGGGTGGGGCACCTGGCCGTGCAGATCGCCAAGGCGCGGGGCGCGTACGTGGTCGGCACCGCCCGCGCCGCCAAGCACGAGTTCGTGCGCGGCCTGGGCGCCGACGAGGTCGTGGACTACACCGCCACCGACTTCGCCGAGGCGGTCCGCGACATCGACGTGGTCGTGGACACGATCGGCGGGGAGTACGGGCCGCGCTCGCTGCGCACGCTGCGGCCCGGCGGGATGGTGGTGTCGCTGGCCTCCCCCGCCGAGGCCGCGCTCGCCGAGGAGGCCGAGAAGCTGGGGCTGCGCGCCGGGTTCACCATCGTGGAGCCCGACCACGGCGGCCTCCGGGAGATCGCCGCGCTGGCCGAGGCCGGGCGGCTGCGCGTCGAGATCGACACCGTGCTGCCGCTGGAGCTGGCGGGCAAGGCGCACGAGATCGGCGAGGCCGGGCGCACCGCCGGAAAGATCGTGCTGACCGTGGCCGGGTAAAGCCCCGCTGCGCGGACGCCCTCCCCGGCATGTCAGAGCGCCGGCGGAGGGCCCGCTCCTCCTAACGTCGCGGAGAGTTGCCGATCACACTCTCTGGGGCACCATGCTGCTGTTGCTCGCCGCGCACTGCGCCGCCGCCCTGGCGGCGCCCGCGCTGGTCCGGTGGCTCGGACGTACCTCGTTCCTGGCGCTGGCGCTGGTGCCCCTGGCGGCGGCCGCCTGGGCGCTGCCGCCCTGGCTGCGCGGCGACCGGCCGCGCGAGCAGCACTGGTCGTGGGTGCCGGGCCTGGACCTGGGGCTGGCGCTGCGCGCCGACGCGCTCGCCCTGCTGATGGTCCTGGTCGTCGGCGGCGTCGGCGCGCTCATCGTGGCCTACTGCGCCCGCTACTTCGGCGCGGGGCGGCCGGGCGTCGGCGCGGTCGCCGGCGAGCTGCTGGCCTTCGCCGCCGCGATGCTGGGCCTGGTCCTGGCCGACGACCTGATCCTGCTCTACGTCTTCTGGGAGCTGACCACGGTCCTGTCCTACCTGCTGGTCGGCTTCGACTCCGGGCGCGCCGCCGCCCGCAAGGCCGCGACGCAGGCGATCGTGGTCACCACCTTCGGCGGCCTCGCCATGCTGGTCGGGCTGGTCCTGCTGGGGCAGCACGCGGGGACCTTCCGGCTGTCGGCGATCCTGGCCGACCCGCCGCGGGGCACGGCGGTCTCGGTGGCGCTGGCGCTGATCCTGGCGGGGGCGCTGTCGAAGTCGGCGATCATGCCGTTCGGGCTGTGGCTGCCGGGCGCGATGGCCGCGCCCACGCCGGTCAGCGCGTTCCTGCACGCCGCCGCCATGGTGAAGGCCGGGGTCTACCTGGTGGCGCGGCTCGCGCCCGCGTTCGCGGCGGCGCCGGTCTGGCGGCCGGTCGTACTGGTCCTCGGCGGCGCGACCATGCTGCTGGCCGGGTGGCGGGCGCTGCGCGAGCACGACCTGAAGCTGGTGCTGGCCTACGGGACGGTGAGCCAGCTCGGCTTCCTGACGGTGCTGACCGGCGCGGGCTGGCGGACGGCCGCGCTCGCCGGCGTCACCATGCTGCTGGCGCACGCCCTGTTCAAGGCCGCGCTGTTCATGGTGGTCGGGATCGTCGACCACGGCACCGGCACCCGCGACCTGCGGGAGCTGTCGGGGCTGGCGCGCCGCGCGCCGGTCGCGTGCGGGGCCGCGGTCGTGGCGGCTGCGTCCATGGCGGGCCTCCCCGCCACGCTCGGCTTCGCGGGCAAGGAGGCCGCCTACGAGGCGTTCGCCGAGGGGCGCGCGCCGGTCCTGGCGGTGCTGGTGATCGGGTCGGCGTTCACCGCCGCCTACAGCCTGCGCTTCCTGTGGGGCGCGTTCGCCCGCAAGCCCGGCGTCGCCGACACCCCCTGGCACCGCCCCGGCCCGCTGATGCTGGGCCCGCCGGTGGCGCTGGCCGCCGCGAGCGTGCTGCTCGGCCTGTTCGCGGCACGGCTGGACGCGCCGTTGGGGCGCAGCGCCGGTCCCTACCCGGCCGACGGCTACCACCTGTCGGCCTGGCACGGCGTCGGTACCGCGCTGGTGCTCAGCGCGATCTCGCTGGCGATCGGCGTCGGGCTGTTCGTGGGCCGCGGCGAGGTCGCGGCGTTCCAGCGGCGGACGGTGCTGTTCGAGCCGAGCCGGGTCTACCGGCGGATCATGCGGGGGCTGACGGTGTTCGCCGTGCAGCTCACCGGGACCGTGCAGCGCGGGTCGCTGCCGGGATACCTGCTGGTCATCCTGGTCACCGCCACCTCGCTCACGGCGGGCGCGCTGCTGCTGGGCGGGTCGCTGCCCGGCACGGCGTCGCCGCGCTGGTGGGACGGCACGGCGCAGGCCCTGGTCGTCGCGCTGACGGTGGCCGGCGCGGTCGCGGCGGTCCGGGCCAGGGGACGCGCGCCGACCGTCGTGCTGGCGGGGGCCTCGGGCTACGGCGTGGCCACGCTGTTCGTGCTGCAGGGCGCGCCCGACCTGGCGCTCACCCAGTTCCTGGTGGAGACCGTCAGCCTGCTGGTGTTCGTGCTGGTGCTGCGGCGGCTGCCGGGCGGCCCGCCGGCGCGCGTGTCGGTGCCGCGGCGGCGCGCCCACCTGGCGGTCGGCGCGCTGACCGGCCTGCTGGCCACGCTGGCGACGATGCTGGCCGCGCGCGCCCGCACCGCGCCGTCGATCGCCGAGGGGTTCCCGGCGGCGACCGAGCAGGCGGGCGGCACCAACATCATCGCCACCACGCTGGTGGACCTGCGCGCCTGGGACACCCTGGGCGAGAGCTCGGTGGTGGCGCTGGCCGCGATCGGCGTGACCAGCATGGTGTTCGCCGGGCGGCGGGTGCGCGGCCCGCGCCGCGTCCGCGAGGCGGGCGCCGGCGGCGACGTGTGGGCGGTGCGGGGCCTGCCCTCGCTGAACCTGGAGTCCGCGGACGAGGACCGGGCCGCGCCGGACGCGCCGCACGAGCGCGACTGGCTGGCGGCGGGCGGGACGCTGGCCGCCGAGCGCCGCTCCATCATCGTGGAGGTCGTCGCCCGGATGATCTTCCACACGGTGCTGCTGCTGTCGCTGTACCTGCTGTTCACCGGGCACTCCGCGCCCGGCGGCGGGTTCTCCGCCGGCATCGTCGCCGGCCTCGCGCTGGTGATCCGCTACCTGGCGGGCGGGCCGTTCGAGCTGGCCGAGGCGGCGCCGGTCAGCGTCGGCGCGCTGCTGGGCGTCGGGCTGGTGATCGCGGCGGGGACCGGGCTGGGCGGGCTGCTGTGGGGCGACGCGGTGCTGGCCAACGGCACCTGGGAGCCGCACCTGCCGCTGCTCGGCCCGGTGCACCTGCCGTCCTCGCTGGTCTTCGACGTGGGGGTCTACCTGATCGTGGTCGGGCTGGTGCTGGACATCCTCAACGCGCTCGGCGCGGAGATCGACCGGCAGACGGGGGAGGACGCGTGAGGCGACCGGGGGGCACGAGGTGAGCCAGACGGCGGGCACGGTCGCGCTGGCGGGCGGGGGCGGTGTGCTGGTGGCGGCCGGGGTCTCGCTGCTGCTGGAGCGCAGCATGGTCCGGCTGGTGGTGGGGGTGCTGATGCTGGGCAACGGGATGAACCTGCTGCTGTTGTCCACCGGCGGGCCGGCCGGCACCGCGCCCATCCTGTCCGGCGGGCTCTACCGGCCCCGGCGGACCGGCGCGATGAACGACCCGCTGCCGCAGGTGATGATCCTGACCGCGATCGTCATCTCGCTGGCGTCGGCGGCGTTCGTGCTGGCCATCGCCTACCGCGCGGCCCGGCTGAGCGGCGACGACGAGGTGCGCGACGACGTGGAGGACCGCCGGGTGGGCGGCGACGACCACGAGCTGCGCGCCCGGATCCGCGAGCAGCGCCGCGAGTTCCGGCACTGGTCGCGCGAGCGGCGGCGGGAGATCCGGCGGGCGCGCGGCGAGCTGCGCGCGCAGATCCGCGCCGAGCGGGAGCGGCGCGCGGTCGCCGACCCCGCCGAGACCGACGACACCGAGGGGTCCGACGGCACCGAGGGCGACACGAACGGGGCGGGCCGATGAACCAGCTGCTGCCGCTGGCGGTGCTGCTGCCGCTGCTGGCCGCCGGAGTGAAGATCACCCTCGGGCCGCGCCGCCCGGGGCTGCAGCGTTGCATCAGCGTGACGGTGCTGGCGGCGGTGCTGGCCATCGCCGTGGTGCTGCTGGTGCGCGCCGACCGGGAGGGCCCGCAGGTGGCCCAGCTCGGCGGCTGGCCCGCGCCGATCGGCATCACGCTGGTCGCCGACCGGCTGTCGGCGCTGATGCTGACGGTGTCGGCCGCGGTCACCCTGTGCGTGATGGTCTACGCCATCGGGCAGGACATGGCCGACCGCGAGGGGCCGGGCCCGCTGTCGGTGTTCCACCCGACCTACCTGCTGCTGGTGGCCGGGGTCGCCGACGCGTTCCTGGCTGGGGACCTGTTCAACCTCTACGTCGGCTTCGAGATCATGCTGATGGCCAGCTACGTGCTGATCACCCTGGGCGGCACCGCCACCCGGGTGCGGGCCGGCACCACCTACATCGTGGTCGCGCTGCTGTCGTCGATGCTGTTCCTGGTCGCCATCGCGGTGCTGTACGCCGCCACCGGCACCGTCAACCTCGCCCAGCTCGCCGAGCGGATCGCGGCGCTGCCGCCGGGGATCGCGCTGACCGCCGAGGTGATGCTGCTGACCGCCTTCGGGGTCAAGGCCGCGGTCTTCCCGCTGTCGATGTGGCTGCCCGACTCCTACCCCACCGCGCCCGCGCCGGTGACCGCGGTGTTCGCCGGGCTGCTCACCAAGATCGGCGTGTACGGGGTGCTGCGCGCCGAGACGCTGCTGTTCCCCGACGGGCGGCTGCGCACGCTGCTGCTGGTGGCGGCGCTGCTCAGCATGCTGGTGGGGGTGCTGGGCGCGATGGTGCAGACCGACATCAAGCGGCTGGTGTCGTTCACCCTGGTCAGCCATATCGGCTACCTGGTGTTCGGGGTGGCGCTGGGCACGCTGGGCGCGGTCACGGCCGCGGTGTTCTACGTGCTGCACCACATCACCATCCAGACCGCGCTGTTCCTGGTGACCGGGCTGATCGAGCGGCGCGGCGGCGCGACCTCGCTGAACCGGCTGGGCGGGCTGGCGCGCACCGCGCCGCTGGTCGGGGTGCTGTTCTTCGTCCCGGCCATGAACCTCGGCGGCATCCCGCCGATGTCGGGGTTCCTGGGCAAGCTGGGGCTGCTGCGCGCCGGGCTCGCCGACGGCGGGCCGCTGGCGGCGGTGCTGGTCGGGGCGGCCGTGGTGACCAGCCTGCTGACGCTGTACTCGCTGGTCAAGGTGTGGAACCAGGCGTTCTGGCGCGCCCCCGCCGAGGCCGCGGGCGGCGCCGGCGACCCGGCGGCGGGCGAGGGCGACATGGACGACGAGGACACCGGCGAGGACGGCGGCGAGGACGCCGCGTCGCCCTCGCCGCGGCTCCCGGCCACGATGGTCGGCGCGACCGTGGCGATGGTCGCGCTGAGCCTGGCCTACACCGTGGCGGGCGGCCCGCTGGTGGCGCTGAGCGGCCGGGCCGCCGGCGAACTGCTCCAGCGGCAGGACTACGTGCAGGCCGTACGGCCGATGACGCCGAAGGGATCGTGATGGCGGAGCACCCGCCCTACAGCGTGCGGATCGGGAAGCGGGTCGTCCAGCTCCCGCTGGTGTTGTGGCTGGCGCTGCTGTGGCAGCTGATGTGGGACAGGTTCTCCCTCGCCAACGTGGTGTCGGGGCTGGTGCTGGCGCTGCTGCTGGCGCTGGTGTTCCCGATGCCGCCGCTGGACCCGGGGATGCGGCTGCGCCCGGTCGGGTTCGCGCGGTTCGCGGCGCGGTTCGCGGTGGACCTGCTGAAGAGCGCCGGGCCGCTGGCCTGGCAGGCGGTCGGGTCGGGGCGGCCGACGGGCAGCTCGGTGATCGGGGTGTCGCTGCGGACCCGCTCGGACATGATGATGACCATCACCGCGATCGCGCTGTCGGCCACGCCCGGCACGGTGGTGGTGGACGTGCGGCGCACCGACGCGACGCTGTTCCTGCACGTGCTGGGCGCCGACGACGAGGCGACGGTGGCGCAGGCCCGGCGGGACGTGCTGGCGCAGGAGGGGCGGGTGGTCCGCGCGTTCGGCACCTCCGCCGACCGGCGCGCCCTCGCCGGGGACGGCGACGGGGCCGGGACGGGGGACGCCCGGTGAACACGGTGATCACGATCGCGGGCCTGATGCTGGGCGTGGCCGCCACGCTGACGCTGGCCCGGCTGGTGCGCGGGCCGACGATGCTGGACCGCGCGCTGGCGCTGGACGTGCTGGTCGCGGTGATCATGGCGGGGCTGGGCGTGGAGGCGATCGGCCGCGACGACCCGTGGGTGCTGCCGATCCTGCTGGCGCTGTCGGTGGTGGGGTTCGTCGGCTCGGTCGCCATCGCGCGGTTCATGGTGCACCGCGACGACGAGGAGGAGGAACGGGTGTGACGACCTACCTGATCGGCGCGCTGCTGCTGGTGGGCGCGGCCGCCGCGCTCAGCGCGGGGCTGGGGCTGCTGCGGCTGCCGGACCTGCTCGTCCGGATGCACGCCGCGACCAAGCCCCAGGCGGTGGGCCTGGTGCTGGTGCTGGTCGCGGTCGGGATGTGGTTCCCGACCGTGGACGTCATCACCACGCTGGTGCTGGTGGCGCTGCTCCAGCTGGTGACCGTGCCGGTCGCCGCGCACATCGTGGGGCGGGCGGCCTACCGCACGGGGCAGGTCCGCCCGGACCTGCTGTACGTGGACGAGCTGGACGCCGCCCTCGACAAGGACTGACCCGGTCCGGGCGCCCGCCCGGACCGGGACCCCCCGCTCCGCCGGGGCCCCGCTCAGCCCTCGACCTCGGACCGGTCGCCGCCCCACAGCGTGTGGAACGAGCCCTCGCGGTCCACCCGCCGGTAGGTGTGCGCGCCGAAGAAGTCGCGCTGCCCCTGCACCAGCGCGGCCGGGAGCCGCTCGGCGCGCAGCGAGTCGTAGTAGGCCAGCGCGCTGGAGAAGCCGGGCGTGGGCACGCCGATCCGCGCCGCGACCGCCGTCACCTCGCGCCAGGCGTCCTGGGCGTCGGCGAGCGCGTCGGCGAAGTACTCGTCGGCCAGCAGCGTGACCGGCGCCTGGTCGCCCTCGTACGCCTCGCGGATGCGGTCGAGGAAGCGGGCCCGGATGATGCAGCCGCCGCGCCAGATGGTCGCCATGGCGCCGAGGTCGATGTCCCAGCCGTACTCGGCGCTGCCGGCGGCGATCTGGTGGAAGCCCTGCGCGTAGGCGACGATCTTGGAGGCGTACAGCGCCTTCTCGACCTTGTCGGCGAACTCGGGGCCCGCGACCCGCTCGGGCGCGGGACCGGGCAGGCCCTGGGCGGCCTCGCGCAGGTCGGCGTGGCCGGAGACCGAGCGGGCGAACACCGCCTCGGCGATGCCGCCGACCGGGACGCCGAGGTCCAGCGCGGTCTGCACGGTCCAGCGGCCGGTGCCCTTCTGCTCGGCCTGGTCGAGCACCACGTCCACGAACGGCTTTCCGGTGGCGGCGTCGGTGTGCGCCAGCACCTCGGCGGTGATCTCGACGAGGTAGGACTCCAGCCGCCCGGTGTTCCAGGTGCGGAAGACCTCGGCGATCCGTGCCGGGTCCAGCCCGGCGGCGTGCCGGAGCAGGTCGTAGGACTCGGCGATGAGCTGCATGTCGGCGTACTCGATGCCGTTGTGCACCATCTTGACGAAGTGCCCGGCCCCGTCGGGTCCGACGTGGGTGCTGCAGGGCACGCCGTCCACCTGCGCGGCGATCCTCTCGAACATCGGCCCGAGCGCCCGGTAGGACTCCGCCGAGCCGCCGGGCATGATGCTGGGCCCGTTCAGCGCGCCCTCCTCGCCGCCGGAGACGCCGACGCCCACGAAGTGGATGCCCCGCTCGCGCAGCGCCGCCTCGCGGCGCCGGGTGTCGGCGAAGTGCGCGTTGCCGCCGTCCACGATCATGTCCCCGGGCTCCAGCAGCGGCGCGAACTCCTCGATCACCGCGTCGGTGGCCGCGCCCGCCTTCACCATGATCATCAGGCGGCGGGGCCGCTCCAGCGCCGCCACGAACTCCTCGGCGGTCTCGGCCGGCACGAAGGCGCCCTCGTGGCCGAACTCCTCCACCAGGGCCTTGGTCTTCGCGGCGGTGCGGTTGTGCACGGCGACGGTGTAGCCGTGCCGGGCGAAATTGCGGGCCAGGTTGCGGCCCATGACCGCCAGCCCCGTGACGCCGATCTGCGCCCTGCCCTCGGCCTCGTGAGCCTTGTCCATGTGCGTCTCCTCCCCCAGGGGGCATCTACCCACGTCGTACGGGAAACGATCTCCCTTGATCCGGGCAACCGGCGGGCGCATGTCCTTGTTCCTGGCGGGAAGGGCCCGCTACACCGAATTCTGTCCGCCCCCGGCGAAAGAGGAGCGATGCTCGGACTGCCCGACCACATCCAGGCGTGCCTGTTCGACCTCGACGGAGTCCTGACCCGTACGGCCGCCGTGCACGCCGCGGCGTGGAAGCAGATGTTCGACGAGTACCTGCGGGCCCGCGCCGACCGCACCGGGGAGCCGTTCACGCCCTTCGAGCTGGTCAAGGACTACGGCCCGTACGTGGACGGCAAGCGCCGCGAGGACGGCACCCGCTCGTTCCTGCGGTCGCGCGGGATCGAGCTGCCGGAGGGCTCGCCGGACGACCCGCCCGACCGCGAGACCGTCCGCGGCCTCGGCAACCGCAAGAACGAGCTGGTCCTCCAGCTGATCAAGGACGAGGGGGTGGAGGTGTTCGAGGGATCGATCGACTACGTGCGCGCCGCGCGCGAGGCGGGCCTGAAGACCGCCGTGGTCTCCTCCAGCGCCAACACCGCCCAGGTCCTGGAGACCGTCGGGATCACCGACCTGTTCGACGCCCGCGTGGACGGCGTCGTCGCCGCCGAGCGCGACCTGCCCGGCAAGCCCGCCCCCGACACCTTCCTGGAGGGGGCGCGCGAGGTCGGCGTCGCGCCCGGGGACGCGGCGGTGTTCGAGGACGCGCTGGCCGGCGTGGAGGCCGGCCGCGCCGGGAACTTCGGCTTCGTGGTGGGGGTCAACCGGGTGGACGATGAGCACGCGGCCGGGCTCGCCGAGCGCGGCGCGAACGTGGTGGTCGGCGATCTGGCGGAGCTGAGGGAGGCCCGGTGACACAGCGGCGCAGGAGCGGGAAGCAGCGGGGCGCCGAGGCGCCGGACCGGCCGGTCTACCAGGTGGAGCCCTGGTGCGTGCGCGAGGGCGAGCTGCGGCTGGACCGGCTGGCGCAGAGCGAGTCGGTGTTCGCGCTGTCCAACGGGCACGTCGGGCTGCGCGGCAACCTGGACGAGGGCGAGCCGCACGGGCTGCCCGGCACCTACCTCAACTCCTTCTTCGAGGAGCGGCCGCTGCCGCACGCCGAGACCGCCTACGGCCTGCCCGACGAGGGCCAGACCGTCATCAACGTCACCAACGGCAAGCTGGTCCGGCTGCTGGTGGACGACGAGCCGTTCGACGTGCGCTACGGCCGCCTGCACCACCACGAGCGGGTGCTCGACATGCGCGAGGGCACCCTCACCCGCCGCGTGGAGTGGACCTCCCCCGCGGGCAAGACCGTCCGCATCACCTCGGTGCGCATGGTGTCGCTCACCCAGCGCGCCATCGCCGCGATCCGCTACACCGTCGAGCCGGTCGACCAGGCGGTCCGCGTGGTCGCCCAGTCCGAGCTCGTCGCCAACGAGGCGCTGCCCTCCTCCGGCAAGGACCCGCGCGCCTCGGCGGTGCTCGCCGACCCCCTGGTCGGCGAGGAGCACGTCGCCAACGGCACCAAGGTGCTGCTGGTGCACCGCACCCGCGAGAGCGGGCTGCGGATGGCGGCCGGGATGACCCACGACATCAGCGGCCCGGAGTCGATGGCCGTGGACACCGAGAGCTCCCCCGACGTGGGCCGGCTGACGGTCGCCACCCGGCTGGAGACCGGCGAGAGCCTGTGCCTCACCAAGTACCTGGCCTACGGCTGGTCCAGCCGCCGGTCCAGGCCCGCCCTGCACGACCAGGTGGTCGCGGCGCTCGCCGGGGCCCAGCACACCGGCTGGGAGGGGCTGCTGAAGGAGCAGCACGACTACCTCGACGACTTCTGGTGCGGCGCGGACGTGGAGGTGGACGGGGACGCCGAGATCCAGCAGGCGGTGCGGTTCGGGCTGTTCCACATCCTCCAGGCGGGCGCGCGCGCCGAGCGCCGCATGATCCCGGCCAAGGGGCTGACCGGGCCCGGCTACGACGGCCACACCTTCTGGGACACCGAGACGTTCGTGCTGCCGGTGCTGACCTACACCCACCCGCAGGCCGCCGCCGACGCGCTGGCCTGGCGGCACATGACGCTGCCGCTGGCCCGCGAGCGCGCCGAGCAGCTCGGGCTGAAGGGCGCGGCCTACCCGTGGCGGACCATCCGGGGGCAGGAGTGCTCGGGGTACTGGCCCGCGGGCACCGCCGCGTTCCACATCAACGCCGACATCGCCGACGCCGCCGTCCGCTACATGGACGCCGTGCGGGACGAGGAGTTCGAGCGCGAGATCGGCCTGGAGCTGCTGGTGGCCACCGCGCGGCTGTGGCGGGACCTCGGCCACCACGACGTGGAGGGCGTGTTCCGCATCGACGGGGTCACCGGCCCCGACGAGTACACCGCCGTGGTGGACAACAACGTCTACACCAACCTGATGGCGCGCCGGAACCTCGAGGAGGCCGCCCGGCTGGCGATGCGCCACCCCGACGAGGCCGACCGGCTCGGCGTCACCACCGAGGAGGCCGCGTCCTGGCGGGACGCGGCGGCGGCGATGCTGGTGCCCTACGACGACCGGCTCGGCGTGCACCCGCAGAGCGAGGGGTTCACCAACCACGCGCGCTGGGACTTCGCGGCCACCAAGCCCGACCGGTATCCGCTGCTGCTGAACTTCCCCTACTTCGACCTGTACCGCAAGCAGGTGGTCAAGCAGGCCGACCTGGTGCTGGCGCTGCACCTGTGCGGGGAGGCGTTCACCGACGAGCAGAAGGCCCGCGACTTCGACTACTACGAGTCCATCACCGTGCGGGACTCCTCGCTGTCGGCCCAGACGCAGGCGGTGATCGCCGCCGAGGTCGGGCACCTGGACCTGGCGCACGACTACCTCGGCGAGACCGCGCTGCTGGACCTGCACGACCTGAACCGCAACACCCGCGACGGCCTGCACATCGCCTCGATGGCCGGGGCGTGGTCGGGGCTGGTGGCCGGGTTCGGCGGGCTGCGCGTGCGGGACGGGCTGCTGCGCTTCGCGCCCCGGCTGCCCGGCGGGATCGGCCGCCTGTCGTTCCGGATGCGCTACCGCGGCAACCGGATCAGGGTGACCGTGCGCGCCGACAGCGCCGTCTACGAACTGCTGGAGGGGCGCGGCCTGAAGCTGCTCCACCACGGCGAGGAGGTCACGCTGGCCGACGAGCCGGTCGAGCTGCCGATCGCGCACCGCGAGACCCCCCGGCCGCCCGACCAGCCGGCCGGCCGGGAGCCCGCGCCGCGCCGCCTGGACCCGCGCACCCGCGACACCGGGCGCGGGTGAGGCGTCAGCAGCCGTCCACCGCGCAGGGCTCGGCGTCGCCGGTGCCCTGCGCGGCGGCGGCGCCGACTCTCCGCGCCCGCGGCGCCGCCCGCGCGGCCGTCGCCGCCCGCCTGCGGGGCGCCGTGCCGCACCAGCAGCCTGCGCGGCCCGGGCCCCTCGTCGCCGAGCCGGTCGTAGGGGTTGGCCAGGGCGCACTTGTTGATGGACAGGCAGCCGCAGCCGATGCAGTCGGTGAGGTCGTCGCGCAGCTTCTGCAGCTGCGCGATCCGGTCGTCCAGGTCGGCCTTCCAGGTCTCCGACAGCCGCGCCCAGTCGGCCACCGTCGGCGTGCGCTCCTCCGGCAGGGTGTCCAGCGCGGCCTTGATCTCGCTGAGCGGGATGCCGACCCGCTGCGACACCTTGATGAACGACACCCGGCGCAGCGTGTCGCGGGTGAACCGGCGCTGGTTGCCCGCGGTGCGGCGGCTGCTGATCAGCCCCTTGGCCTCGTAGAAGTGCAGCGCCGAGACGGCGACCCCGCTGCGCTCGGCGAGCTGGCCGACCGTCAGTTCGTGGACCCTGAATTCCAGCCGTGTCATGCCGGGGATCCTACGCGGTCCTCAAGCGGTGTTGAGGTTCGCGCGGCCCCCCGGCGCTCCCGCGCTCAGTGGGCGACGGACGCCCCGCCCTCCGCGCCGCCCTCGGTGCCGCGGTAGCCGTGCCGTTCGGCCTCCTTGCCGAGCTTGCGGATCCGGAACGCCGCGCCCAGCATCAGCGCGCCGAACAGGATCGCGAAGAACCCGATCATCCAGA
This sequence comes from Spirillospora sp. CA-253888, assembly GCA_050936435.1. GTDB lineage: Bacteria > Actinomycetota > Actinomycetes > Streptosporangiales > Streptosporangiaceae > Spirillospora. Next base: position 6,882,844 of record JBNJMT010000001.1, on the reverse strand, counting down.
CCACCGCCAGCGCGCCGGAGGCGGGCCACACGAACAGCAGCACGCCGAACAGCACCGACACCGCGCCGGTGAGCGCGTACAGCCACTCCCCCTCGATCTCCTTGCGCAGCGCGAAGGCCGCGACGATCTCCATGACGCCGGTGACCACGGCCCAGGCGGCGATCAGCATCAGCAGCACCAGCCCGGTGACGCCGGGCCACGCCAGCGCCATGATGCCGAGGATGATGCCCGCGACGCCCGACACCGCCATCCAGCCGCGGGACTGCCCGGTGCCGCCGGTGAACGCGCCGACCAGCGAGAACACCCCGTCCACCAGCGCGTAGGCGCCGAACAGCAGCACCAGGGCCCACACCGTGATGCCGGGCCAGATCCAGGCGACGACGCCGAACAGGATCGCGAACGCGCCGCGCAGCGCGAGCACCCACCAGTTGCGTGTGATGAGGTCAAACATCGTTCCCTCCCTGGGAGTCGGCCGTACCGCCGCCCACGGCGGCGGCGTCGATCTGCCCGGCCGTCCGGTCGCCGGCGCGCACGTCGATGGCCAGGGCCTCCTCGTCGCCGGCGTCCACCCGCACCGTGGAGCCCTCGTCCACCTCGCCGGTCAGCAGCATCCGCGACAGCGGGTTGTCGACCTCGCGCTGGATGGTGCGGCGCAGCGGCCGGGCGCCGAACTCGGGCTTGTAGCCGCGCTCGGCCAGCCAGTCCTTGGCGGCGTCGGTGACCTCCAGCTCCACCGCCTGCCCGGCCAGCCGCTGGCGGGTCTTGTCCAGCAGCAGGTCCACGATCTGCCGCAGCTGCTCGCGGTCCAGGCGGGTGAACACGATGGTCTCGTCGATCCGGTTGAGCAGCTCGGGCCGCAGCGTGTGCAGCAGCAGGTCCATGATCTGGTCGCGCAGCGCGGCGGTGTCGCCCTCGGACTCCAGGATGAGCTGGGCGCCGACGTTGCTGGTCATGATGACGACGGTGTTGCTGAAGTCGACGGTGCGGCCCTGGCCGTCGGTGAGCCGGCCGTCGTCGAGCATCTGCAGCAGGATGTTCATCACGTCGGGGTGGGCCTTCTCGATCTCGTCGAGCAGCACCACCGAGTGCGGCCGCCGCCGCACCGCCTCGGTGAGCTGGCCGGCCTCCTCGTACCCGACGTAGCCGGGCGGGGCGCCGATCAGCCGGGAGACGGTGTGCTTCTCCTGGAACTCGCTCATGTCGATGCGGACCATGTGGTCGCTGCCGCCGAACAGGATGTCGGCGAGGGCCCGCGCCAGCTCGGTCTTGCCGACGCCGGTCGGGCCGAGGAACAGGAAGCTGCCCTGCGGCCGGTTCGGGTCCGACAGGCCCGCCCGGCCCCGGCGCACCGCCTCGGCGACCGCCTGCACCGCCTCGTCCTGGCCGATCACCCGCTCGTGCAGGTGCTGCTCCAGCCGCATCAGCCGGTCGCGTTCCTGCTCGGTGAGCTGGGCGACCGGGATGCCGGTGCGCCGCGACACTACCTCGGCGATGTCGGTGGCGGTGACCTGCGGCACCTGGTCCTCCCCGCGCCGGGCGCGGTCCAGCTCGGGGCGCAGCCGCTCGATCTCCAGGCGCAGCTCCTCGGCGCGGCCGAAGTTCTCGCTGGCGATCGCCTGGTCCTTGTCGCGGTGCAGCCCCTCCAGGCGGCGCTCCAGCTCGCGCGCGTCCTCGTCGGGCGACATCGAGCGCAGCCGCACCCGGGCGGCGGCCTGGTCCATCAGGTCGATGGCCTTGTCGGGCAGGAAGCGGTCGGAGATGTAGCGGGCCGACATGCGCGCGGCGGCGTCCACCGCGTCGTCGGTGATGCGCACCTGGTGGTGGGCCTCGTACTTGTCGCGCAGCCCGGCCAGGATCGTGACGGTGTCCTCGACGGTCGGCTCGGGCACCAGCACCGGCTGGAAGCGCCGCTCCAGCGCGGCGTCCTTCTCGATGTTCTTGCGGTACTCGGAGATGGTGGTGGCCGCGATGACGTGCAGCTCGCCGCGCGACAGGGCGGGCTTCAGGATGTTGGCGGCGTCCATGCCGCCCTCGGAGGCGCCCGCGCCGACCAGGGTGTGCACCTCGTCGATGAAGATCACCAGGTCGTCGGAGTGCGCCCGGATCTCGTCCACGACCTTCTTGACGCGCTCCTCGAACTCGCCGCGGTACTTGGTGCCGGCGACCATGCCGGTCAGGTCCAGCGCGACCACCCGCTTGCCCTTGAGGGTCTCGGGGACCGCGCCGGTCACGATGCGCTGGGCGATGCCCTCCACGATGGCGGTCTTGCCGACGCCCGGCTCGCCGATCAGGCACGGGTTGTTCTTGGTGCGCCGCGACAGCACCTCGATGGCCTGCTCGATCTCCTCCTCGCGGCCCACCACCGGGTCCAGGTCGCCCCCGCGGGCCACCTCGGTGAGGTCGCGGCCGTACTCGTCCAGCGTCGGGGTGTCGCTCTCGCCCCTGCCCCTGCCGCCCTGCGCCGCGCCGCCCGCGCCCTGCCGCTCGGGGCCGGACAGGATCGCGTCCTGCAGCTCGTTGGCCGACACCCCCTGCGCCGCCAGCATCCGGGCGGCGCCGGAGTCGGGGTTGGCCGCCAGCGCCAGCAGCAGGTGCTCGGGGCCGATGTAGCTGGAGTCCAGGGCGCGCGAGATGCGCTGGGAGTCCAGCAGCGCCCGCTTGGCGGCGGGCGTGAGCGTGGAGGGCGCCTCGCCGGGCGGGCCCCCGCCGGCCACGTCGTCGATCCGGGCCAGCAGCGCGTCGGGGTCGACGCCCGCCGCGTCCAATAGGCCGCGGGCGGGGTCGGTCTGCGCGGCGGCGCCCAGCAGGTCCAGCACGTCCAGGTCGGCCGCGCCGCGCTCCCCGGCGCGGGCCAGCGCCTGCCCGACCAGCTCGCGGCCGGACTCGCTGAGCAGCCGGCCGATGTCCACGCGCTGCACGCCGCCCGCGCGGGGCGGCCAGGATTCGGGCGATCCGAACATGCGTCCCGTCAGGTACTCGAACCCCCGGAACGGATCGTCGAACATCGAGCCGAACGGTGTACTGGCCACAGCGGTCCCCCGGAAAGATGCGCTCAGTCGCGGCCTGGCCTCGGTCGCCAGGACCTCTTCCCACTGCTAGCCGCAAGGGAGGGCACGCAACACCAAGAAAGCGCCCGGACTGCGCAAAACCGCTCATCCTCCGGCCCGACCGGACCCGCCGCCGGGCCGGGCGGGGAAAAGGCCGCGGGGCCGCGCCGGTCGGCGCGGCCCCGCGGCCGGGGTCGCCTGGCCGCACGCCCCGGTCACCGGGGCACGCGGGTCAGCGGGTCACTCGCCCAGGCGGTGGACCAGGGCGTTGTACTCGTCCCACAGCTCCTTGGGCAGGTGGTCGCCGAAGGTGTTGAAGTGGTCGGGGACCAGCGCGGCCTCCTGCTTCCAGACCTCGGTGTCCACCGACAGCAGCGTGTCGAGGTCGGCGGCGTCGATCTCCAGGCCCTCGGTGTCGAGCGCGTCCCTGGTCGGCAGGTGGCCGATCGGGGACTTGACCGCGTCGGCCTGGCCGTTGAGCCGGTCCACGATCCACTTGAGCACGCGGCTGTTCTCGCCGAAGCCGGGCCAGATGAACTTGCCGTCGGCGTTCTTGCGGAACCAGTTGACGTAGTAGATGCGCGGCAGCTTCTCGGCGTCGGTGGACTTGCCGATCTTCAGCCAGTGGCCGAAGTAGTCGCCCATGTTGTAGCCGCAGAACGGCAGCATGGCGAACGGGTCGTGGCGCAGCTCGCCCACGGTGCCCTCGGCGGCGGCGGTCTTCTCCGAGGCGACGTTGGCGCCCAGGAACACGCCCTGCTGCCAGTCGAAGGACTCGGTGACCAGCGGGACCGCGGTGGCGCGGCGGCCGCCGAACAGGATCGCCGAGATCGGCACGCCCTTGGGGTCCTCCCACTCCGGCGCGATGATCGGGCACTGCCCCGCCGGGGTGGTGAAGCGGGCGTTGGGGTGGGCCGCCGGGGTCTCCGACTCCGGGGTCCAGTCGTTGCCCTTCCAGTCGGTGAGGTGCGCCGGGGGCTCGTCGGTCAGGCCCTCCCACCACACGTCGCCGTCGTCGGTGAGCGCGACGTTGGTGAAGATGCTGTTGCCCCACAGCGTCTTGACCGCGTTGGCGTTGGTGGCCGCGCCGGTGCCCGGGGCGACGCCGAAGAAGCCGGCCTCGGGGTTGATGGCGTACAGGCGGCCGTCCTCGCCGAAGCGCATCCAGGCGATGTCGTCGCCGATGGTCTCGACCTTCCAGCCCGGGATGGTCGGCTCCAGCATGGCGAGGTTGGTCTTGCCGCACGCCGACGGGAAGGCCGCGGCCACGTACCGGGTCTCGCCGGTCGGCGGGGTGAGCTTGAGGATGAGCATGTGCTCGGCCATCCAGCCCTCGTCGCGGGCCATGGTCGAGGCGATGCGCAGCGCGTAGCACTTCTTGCCGAGCAGGGCGTTGCCGCCGTAGCCCGAGCCGTAGGACCAGATCTCGCGGGTCTCGGGGAAGTGCGAGATGTACTTGGTGGAGTTGCACGGCCACGGCACGTCGGCCTGGCCCGGCTCCAGCGGGGCGCCGACCGAGTGGACGGCCTTGACGAACTGGCCGCGCTCCTCGATCAGGCGCAGCGCGCCCTCGCCCATCCGCGTCATGATCTTCATCGACACCACCACGTAGGGCGAGTCGGTGATCTCGACGCCGAGCTGGGAGATGTTGCCGCCGAGCGGCCCCATGCAGAAGGGCACCACGTACATGGTGCGGCCCTTCATGCAGCCCTTGAACAGCTCGCCGAAGGTCTCGCGCATCTCGGCGGGCGCGATCCAGTTGTTGGTCGGGCCGGCGTCCTGCTCCTTCTCCGAGCAGATGTAGGTCCGGTCCTCTACTCGGGCCACGTCGCTGGGGTCGGAGGCGGCGTAGAAGCTGTTGGGGCGCTTTTCCGGGTCGAGGCGTTTGAACGTGCCCTGCTCGACCAGGAGGCCGGTCAGGCGCTCCCACTCGGCTTCCGAGCCGTCACACCATTCGATTCGCTCGGGCTGGGTCAGCTCGGCGATCCCGCGCACCCAGTCAATCAGCTCGGTGTGACTGGTGGGGGCCTGGTCGAGGCCGGGGATCTGGTTGGACACGGGCAACTCCTTCAGCGGTTCGCAGGATCTTTGCATGATGAACAAGACCCTGCGTTTTTGCCATTTGGTCTGGACCAATCGCTTCCCCATTCAGGGGCTCTCGTGCCCTTTTGTGATTGATGTCACCCGGTTTCCGGCAGATGAACGCGCCCGCAACGGCTCTTGATTGAACGTGGTCAAGCTGGGTAAACATGGGTTTCGGCCGCCTTCACCCCGGCCCATACCGTGCTGCCCTCGATCAGGCCCAGTTCGGCGACCGCGCCGGGGGTGAGGTCGGCGGCGGCCGCGAAGGGCGGGCCGTCGAGCCGGACCCGCACCCGGTCGCCCTGGCGCTCGACCGCGCCGACCGTGGTGCGCCACAGGTTGCGCGGGCTGCCGTCGGGACGGGACCGGTAGAGCGCCACCGAGGCTGGCGAGAACGCCACAAAAACCTCACCCTCCAGCGAGTCCGCGGTGTCCAGCTTCCCGGTCCCGCCCGCCAGCACCACGGTGCCGTCCGAGGCCCGGCCCCGGTACAGGTTGAGGCCGACCAGCCGGGCCACGTAGTCGGTGCGGGGCCGCCGGGCGATCTCGGCGGGCGGGCCCTGCTGCACCAGGCGGCCGCCCTCGACGACCACCAGCCGGTCGGCCAGCACCATGGCGTCCAGGGGGTCGTGGGTGACCAGCACCGCCGCCCCGGAGAACCCGGCCAGCCGCCTGCGCAGCGCGGCGCGGATCTCCAGGCGGGTGTGGGCGTCCAGGGCGGCCAGGGGTTCGTCCAGCAGCAGCAGGCTCGGCCGCACCGCCAGCGCGCGGGCCAGCGCCACGCGCTGCGCCTGCCCGCCCGACAGCGCGCGCGGCTTGGCCGAGGCGTGGTCGGCGAGGCCGACGTGCTCCAGCCACTCGGCGGCGCGGGCGCGCGCGGCGCGCTTTCCCATGCCCTGGCAGCGCAGCCCGAACGCGACGTTGTCGAGCGCGCTGAGGTGCGGGAACAGCAGGTAGTCCTGGAAGACCATGCCGATGCCGCGCCGTTCGGGCGGCAGCGCCGTGAGGTCGGCGCCGTCCACCCGCACGTGCCCGGCGGCGGTGGGCACCAGCCCGGCCAGCGCGCGCAGCGCGGTGCTCTTGCCCGCGCCGTTGGGGCCGAGCAGCGCGACGACCTCCCCGGGCTCGGCGGTCAGCCGCAGGTCCAGCTCGAACGCCGGGCGCCGCACCACCAGGTGCGCGTCCAGCCCGCGCGCCGCCCCGCTCACGAGGTGCTCACCCACCGCTCGCGCAGCGCCGCCAGCACCACGACCGACACCGCCAGCAGCACCAGGCTGAGCACGATCGCGGCCTGCGGGTCGGTCTCCAGCGCCAGGTAGACCGCCAGCGGCATCGTCTGGGTGCGGCCGGGGAAGTTGCCGGCGAAGGTGATGGTGGCCCCGAACTCACCGAGCGCCCGCGCCCAGCACAGCACCGAGCCCGCCGCGACGCCGGGGGCGACCAGCGGCAGCGTCACCCGGCGGAACACCGTCCAGCGACCCGCGCCGAGCGTGGCGGCGGCCTCCTCGAAGCGCAGGTCGGCCGCGCGCAATGCGCCCTCCACGCTGATCACCAGGAACGGCAGCGCCACGAACGCCTCGGCCAGCACCACCCCGGCGGTGCTGAACGGCAGCGTGATCCCGAACCACGCGTCCAGCCACCGCCCCACCAGCCCCTTGCGCCCCAGCACCAGCAGCAGCGCCACACCGCCCACCACCGGCGGCAGCACCAGCGGCACCGTCACCAGCGCCCGCACCAGCCGCACGCCCCGGAACCGCACGCGCGCCAGCAGCCAGGCCAGCGGCACCCCCAGCAGCAGGCACACGGCGGTGGCCAGGGTGGCGGTGACCAGCGACAGCCGCAGCGCCTCCAGCACGTGCGGCTCGGCGAGCCGGGTGCCGAGGGTGGACCACGGCGCGCGCACCAGCAGCCCCGCCAGCGGCAGCACCAGGAACGCCAGCCCGGCCAGGGCGGGCAGCAGCAGGACGAGCGGCGCCCGGCCCGTGGTGGGACGGCCCGCAGTGGAGCGGCGGGTCACGGCGCCTCGAACCCCGCCCGCGTCAGCGCGTCCCTGCCCTGCTGCGACAGCACGAGCCGCACGAACTCCTCGGCCGGCCCCGGCTGCGGCGCCCTGGCCAGCGCGGCGATCGGATAGTCGTTGACGGCCCCGGCCGACTCGGGGAACTCCACGCCCCTGACGTCGGCGGCCGCCGACCGGGCGTCGCTGCGGTAGACCAGCCCGGCGTCGGCCTCGCCCATTCTGACCTTGGTGAGCACCGCCTTCACGTCCTGCTCGCGCGACACCGGCTCGACCCGCACTCCCCCGGCGGCCAGGGCCTTCTCGGCGGCCGCGCCGCAGGGCACCTTCTCGGCGCACAGCACGACCTTCAGGCCGGGCCTGGCGAGGTCGGCGAGCCGGGAGACCTTACCCGCCTCCTTGCCCGCCTCCCTGACGGGGAGGGCGATGACCAGGCGGTTCCTGGCGAACACCTGCGGCTTCGCGGCCGCGCCGTCGTCGGTGACCGGCTTCATGGTGGCGGGGCTCGCGGCGGCGAACACGTCGACCGGCGCGCCCTGGACGATCTGCTGGGCGAGGGTGGAGCTGCCGCCGAAGTTGAAGCGCACCTTCACGCCGGGGTGCGAGCCCTCGAAGGTCTTGCCCAGCGCCGTGAAGGTCTCGGTGAGGGACGCGGCGGCGAACACGGTGAGGGTCTTGCCGCCCGCCTCGCGGCCGGTGTCGCCGCAGCCCGCGGCGGTCAGCAGGACGGTGGCCGCGAGGCCCGTCGGCAGGGCGGCCGTCATGACGCGTTTCATCGCGCAGCTCCTGGAGGGAAGAAGGGTCAGCCCGCGTCGGGCCGCTCGACGACGACGGTCGTGGACTTCACGACGGCCTCGGCGACCACGCCGATCTCCAGCCCCAGCTCGTCGGCGGCCTCGCGGCTCATCAGCGACACGACGCGGAACGGCCCGGCCTGGATGTCCACCTTGGCCATCACGCCGTCGCGCACGACGTCGGTGACGATGCCGCGCATCCGGTTGCGCGCGGAGGAGAAGCGCTCGCCGTCGCCCCCGGCGCGGGACTGGTCGCGGACGAAGGCGGCGAGCTCGGCGCCGGGGACGATCCGGTGCCCGTGCTCGTCGCGGACGGCCGGGAGCCGGCCCCCGTCCACCCAGCGGCGGACGGTGTCGGCGCTGACCCCGAGCAGGGCGGCGGCCTCGCTGATGCGGAACGTGGTCACGCTGCACACCCTAGCCCCTCGCAAATGCCAGGCACATCTGGGGATAAGGCCAGAATTCGCTATGTACAAACCCATCAAGAGTTGGCAGATGCTCCAGCCGACCGCGCACCGCCCGGAAACCGAATCATCTTCGGTGCGGCCTTCCCCCGCCCGGCGGCGCGGTGTCACCATCGGGAGGAATCACCCGATCCGCCCGAGGCCGTAGGAGGAACGTTGACCCGAGCACAGCCCGTCACCCTGGTGATCGACCGGCGCGGCACGGCGAGCCTGCGGTCGCGGGCGATCTCGGCCGGGGTGCGCAGGCTGCTCCAGCCCCGCCTCGCCAAGGCCGCCGCACTGCCGATCGACGACAGGGCGCTGCGCCGCGCCGCCTCCCTCGACCGGCTGGCCGCGCGCGCCCGCCCGCCCAAGGGCGCGCACTGCGAGCGGGTGCGCTTCGACGACTTCCAGGCCGAGTGGGTGCACGGGCCCGGCGTCGGCTGGGCCCGCGACAAGGTGATCCTCTACCTGCACGGCGGCGGCTGGATCTGCTGCGGCCTGAACACCCACCGCCGGATGGTGGCCCGGTTCAGCGCCGCCGCCGGGGTGCCCGCGCTGTCGGTGGACTACCGGATGATCCCGGCCGTGGCGTTCGAGGAGGAGGTGGAGGACTGCGTCACCGCCTACCGGTGGTTGCTGGAGGACCGGGGCGTCGCGCCGAGCGACGTCGTCGTCATGGGCGACTCGGCCGGCGGGTACCTCACCTTCGCCACCGCTCTGCGGGCCCGCGAGGAGGGCCTGCCGCAGCCGGCCGCGCTGGCGGCCCTGTCCCCCATGCTCGACATGGACCTGACCGACAAGCTCGCGCACGCGAACATGGCGCTGGACCCCTCCGCGCCCGGCCCGCTGCTGGAGCGCCTGGTCGAGGGCTTCCTCGGCCACCTGGACGTCGCCGACCCGAAGGTGTCGCCGCTGCGCGCCGACCTGTCGGGGCTGCCGCCGACGCTGCTGACGGCAGGCTCCACCGAGCTGCTGTACTGCGATTCGGAGACGATGGCGCGGCGGCTCGCCGAGGCCGGGGTGCCGGTGACGCTCCAGGTGTGGGACCGGCAGCTGCACGTGTTCCAGATGTTCGGCCCCCTGCTGCCCGAGTCGCGCACCGCGATCGCCGAGCTGGGCGCGTTCGTGCGCGCCGCCTACGAGCAGACGATGACCGACGCGGTGGACGTCGCCGAGGCCGCGGGCTGAGCGACGGGGCAGGCGCCGGGGGCCGCGCCCGCGAACGAGGGGCGCCGCACGAACGCCGGGGTCAGCTCGACCTGGTCGTAGTAGCGGTGGAACACCGGCGTCGCCGCCCCCGACAGCGGCGGCACGATCCACGACCAGTCGGCCGGGCAGCGCCGCCCGGCCGCCTCCTCGCGCGCCAGGTGCGTCAGGAAGCGCCGCGACTCGGTGTGGTGGTCGGTGACGGCGACCCCGGCGGCCCGGAAGGAGTGCAGCACCGCCACGTTCAGCTCCACCAGGGCGCGGTCGCGCCACAGCGACGCCTCGTCGCCGGTGTCGAGCCCGAGCCGCCGCGCCACCTCCGGCAGCATGTCGTAGCGGTCGGCGTCGGCCAGGTTGCGGGCGCCGATCTCGGCGCCCATGTACCAGCCGTTGAAGGGCGCGGCCGGGTAGCCCACCCCGCCGATCTCCAGCGTCATGTCCGACACCGCCGGCACCGCGTGCCAGCGCAGCCCCAGCCCGGCGAACCACGGGAAGTCGGGGTGCTCCAGCGGCACCTCCAGCACCACCTCGCGCGGCAGCCCGTACCAGCGCACCGGCTCGCCGGGCGCGGCCACCATCAGCGGCAGCGGGTCGAAGGGGGTGCCGGGGCCGCCCGGCCAGCCGAGCGCGCGGGCGGCGTCGGTGAGCGCCGCGTTGCGCGGGTCGCCGGTCACCCCGCCGTCCGGCCGCCGGTACCCGGCGTAGCGGACGAGCTGGTCGTTCCACAGGCGCGGCCCCGGGCGGCCGGGCTCGTCGGGCGCGAAGACCGTGATGACCGGGCGGATGCGGCCGGCGCCGGTCGCGGCGGCCAGGTGCTCCACGCAGCCGGCGGCGACCTCGTCGGCGGTGCGCGCGTGCCTCAGGTCGCGCACCCGCAGACCGCGCCAGTACAGGCGGCCGATGCAGCGCGCGCTGTTGCGCCAGGCGACCCGCGCGCCGAAGGCGAGCTCGGCCGGGGTGTGCCGGTAGGTGCCGGTGGCGGCGATCTCGGCGCGGACCCGGCGCAGGCGCGGCTCGGGCGGCCCGGCGCGGCGGTCCTCGGCGTGGAACATCCGGATGAACTCCTCGGCCGCGCGCTCCAGCGGGCCGGGGCCGGGTTCCGCCGGTGCGGCGGCGCGGCCGCCCCTGCGTCCGAATAGCGACATCTTCCCCCCTCGTGACCGAAAGTCAATCATTGATCACCAGCGGTCACAGGATGCCATGAAGGTCGCCGTGCGTCCGGCTTTCCTCACGATTGGTGAGAGATCAGCACGGTCCGTCACGCCCCTTCCGCCCGCCGCCCCCCACCCGCACCCGGCCGCGCTTGGACGCCGATTCCAGGGGTAGAGCCCCTCCACGACACGGCACACCGACGCCCGGTCAGGAGGCTGATCATGGCGGGCAGCATGCGGGTACCGCGCAGCCGGGGCGTCCTCAGCGGGACGCTGCTGGTACTTCTCGGGCTGTGGGGCGGGCTGGTCCCGTTCGTCGGCCCCTCCTTCGACTTCGGATTCTCCCCCGACGACACCTGGGTCTACGACACCGACCGGCTCCAGCTCAGCGTCGCCCCCGGGGCGGCCGCCGTGCTCGGCGGGCTGATCGTGCTGTTCAGCGCGCACCGCGCGTTCGCCATGTTCGGCGGCTGGCTGGCCGCGCTCGGCGGCGCGTGGTTCGTGGTAGGCGGCCCGGTCGCCGCGCTGTGGGACGTGCGGGGCGTCGGCGCGCCGCTCGGCACCGAGGAGGGGCGGCGGGTCGCCGAGCAGCTCGCCGCCTTCGACGCGCTCGGCGTGGTCATCGTGTTCCTGGCCGCGCTCGCGCTCGGCCGCTTCGCGGTGGTCGGCGTCAAGGAGACTCGGCTGGCCGAGCGGGACGAGGACGGCCGCGCCGACGACCCCGACCGCACCGAACCGGGCACCGGGCCGCACTCCGGGCCGCGCACAGGGCACGCCCCCGGCGCGCCCGTCCGCCCGTCGGGCACCACCCGGCCCATCGACCCGCTGGTCGGCCGGTACGGGCGCGACTCGCGCACCGGCCCGCAGCAGGGAGCGTCGGGCTTCGTCAGCCGTCCCGACCCCGAGCCGGGCCGGGAGCGCTCGGTGATGCCGGGCGACCGGAAGGTGGCCGGGCACTACCGCCAGCAGGCGCACTGACCGGCCGCGCCGCCCCGGCCGCCGCGACAGCGCCGGCCGGGCGCGGGCGCGTCAGCGGTTGCGCGAGCGCATGTTGCGGACGCTCTTGGTGGTCTCGTAGCTGGAGCGCTCGTCGTCGGTCCCGACGTCGTCGCGGTCGGTGAACATCGCCACGAAGGCGACCAGCAGGCCGACGCCGCCGATCCACGGCTCCCGCCAGACGAAGCTGAGCGCGAGGCAACCCAACGCGACGGCGACCAACAGCAAGAGCTTCACGTCCGCACCCCTCGACCGCGCCCTGGATGATCCGACTAGACCACGCAACCCGTTGCTTGGTCAACGAGTAATCGAGAGCTTACATCGTCCCCGACCGTTCGCATCCTGACACGCCACGGCCCGCCCGGGGAACCCCCGGACGGGCCGTGATCACCATGCGGACCGCCGCGGACGGCGGCGGCCGGTCACTTCTTGTTCTTGCCCCGCTTCTCGCGGATCTTCATCGTGATGTCCAGCGGCGTGCCCTCGAAGCCGAACTCCTCGCGCAGCCGCCGCTCGATGAAGCGCCGGTAGCCCTCCTCCAGGAACCCGGAGGTGAACAGCACGAACCGGGGCGGCCGCACGCCCGCCTGCGTGGCGAACAGGATCTTGGGCTGCTTGCCGCCGCGGATCGGGTGCGGGTGCGCGTTGACCAGGTCGGCGAAGAACTGGTTGAGCTTGGAGGTCGGCACCCGGGTCTCCCACCCGGCGAGCGCCGTCTCGATGCCCGGCACCAGCTTCTCCATGTGCCGCCCGGTCTTGGCGGAGATGTTGACCCGCGGCGCCCAGCGGGCGTTGTGGAGCTGCCGGTCGATCTCGCGCTCCAGGTAGTGGCGGCGCTCCTCGTCCAGCAGGTCCCACTTGTTGTAGGCGATCACCAGCGCGCGGCCGGAGTCGACCACCATCGAGATGATGCGCAGGTCCTGCTCGGCCAGCGGCTCGTCGGCGTCCACCAGCACCACCGCGACCTCGGCGCGCTCCAGCGCCGACTGGGTGCGCAGCGTGGCGTAGAAGTCGGCGCCCTGGTTCTCGCGGTGCCGCCGCCGGATGCCGGCGGTGTCGATGAAGCGCCAGGTCTTGCCGCCGAGGACGATCTCCTCGTCGATCGGGTCGCGGGTGGTGCCGGCGACCGAGTCCACCACCGCGCGCTGCTCGCCGGCCAGCTTGTTCAGCAGGCTGGACTTGCCGACGTTGGGGCGGCCGAGCAGCGCCACCCGGCGCGGCCCGCCCGCCTCCTCGAAGGTCTCGGGCGGGGCCTCCTCGGGCAGCGCCTCCAGGACCGCGTCCAGCAGGTCGCCGCTGCTGCGGCCGTGCAGGGCGCTGACCGGGTGCGGCTCGCCGATGCCGAGGCCCCACAGCGCCGCGGCGTCGGCCTCGGCGCCCACGTCGTCGACCTTGTTGGCGACCAGCACCACCGGCTTGCCCGAGCGGCGCAGGATCTCCACCACGGCCTCGTCCACGTCGGTGGCGCCCACGGTGGCGTCCACCACGAACATCACCACGTCGGCCAGGTCCACCGCGAGCCGGGCCTGCTCGGCGATCGCGGCCGCCAGGCCCTGCGCGTCGGGCAGCCAGCCGCCGGTGTCGACCACGGTGAAGCGGCGGCCGTTCCAGGTCGCGTCGTAGGCGACCCGGTCGCGGGTCACCCCCGGCACGTCCTCCACGACCGCCTCACGGCGCCCGATGATGCGGTTGACCAGGGTGGACTTGCCGACGTTGGGCCGCCCGACCACCGCCACGACCGGCGCGGGCGGCGCGTCGGCCGGAACGTCCAGGGCGGCTTCGGCACTTTCGAAATCGTATTCGCTCACAGTATTTCCGCCAGGCTCCAGGGCGCCGAAAAGGCGCCGTCTTCCCTCGTCGCAGGTTCCCCGGGCCAGACGGCGCCGCGCCCTTCCGGCCTGCTCAGAGTTGCTCTTTGGCGAGGCGGACGACCGCCTCGATGACCTCGCCGAGGCTCAGCTCGGTCGAGTCGATCTCGTGTGCGCCGTCCGCCTTGGCCAGCGGGGACGCCTTGCGGGTGGAGTCGAGCCGGTCCCGGCGGGCCTGCTCGGCCTGGGTGACCGCAACCGACGCGCCGGGGTCGGCGGCGAGGTCCCTGGCCCGGCGCGCGGCGCGGGCCTCCTCGCTGGCGGTCAGGTAGACCTTGACCGGGGCGTCGGGCGCGACGACGGTGCCGATGTCGCGGCCCTCCACCACGATGCCCCCCGCCCCGATGATCTCACGCTGCAGCAGCACCAGCCGCTCGCGGACCTCGGGGACCGAGCTGACGGCGCTGACGGCGTTGGTGACCTCGCGGGTGCGGATCGGCTCGGAGACGTCCACGCCGTCCACCGCGATGGTCGGCGCGTCGGGGTCGGTGCCCGACTCCAGCACCGGCTCGGCGGCGCGCGCGGCGACCGCCGCGGGGTCCTCGACCGGGACGCCGCTGCGCAGCATCCACCACGTCATGGCGCGGTACATCGCCCCGGTGTCGAGGTAGCGCAGGCCGAGCGCACGGGCGACGCCCTTGGAGGCACTGGACTTGCCGGACCCGGAGGGGCCGTCCATGGCGATGACGAGCGGCACGATCGCTCCCTTTCCCTGTTGCGGTCTGCGTGCCCGCGAACGCGCGGCGGGCGGTGACGGGGCGCCGCCTCGAACGCCGGTGCGCGGCGTGCCCCCGTGAACGGGCCCCAACGCTCCAGGTTACCGGTCTTCCACCGCGCGCGATCACAAGATCGTCGAGCCGGCCGGGCCGGGGCGGCTCAGCCGGGGACCGACCAGCCGCGGGCGCGCAGCTCGGCGGCCAGGGTCTCGGCGGCCTCGGGCTGCACCGACAGCTCCAGCGCGCCCAGCGGGCGGCCGGGCGAGTGCTCGATGGACACGTCCTCGATGTTGACCCCGGCGATCCCGGCCGCCTGGAAGATCATCGCCAGCTCGCCGGGGCGGTCGGGGATGACCACGGTGACGGTGGCGAAGGACTTCTGGTCGCCGCCGTGCTTGCCGGGGATGCGGGCGCGGCCGGCGTTGCCGCGCAGCAGCAGGTCGGCGACGTGGGCGGCGGCCCCCTCGCTCCCGTCGCGCAGCAGCGAGGCCGCCACCGCGAGGTCGGTGGCGACGGCCTCCAGGACGTCGGCGACCGGCTCGGCGTTGGCGCTGAGGATGCCGAGCCACAGCCGGGGGTCGCTGGCGGCGATCCGGGTGACGTCGCGCACGCCCTGCCCGGCGAGGCCGAGCGCGGTGTCGTCGGCGCCGGTGAGGCGGGCGGCGACGGCGGCCGACACCACGTGCGGGCCGTGCGAGACCAGGGCCACGGCCCGGTCGTGCTCGGCGGCCTCCACGGTGACGGGGGTCGCGCCGCAGGCGGTGACCAGCCCGGTGACGGCGGCGACCGCCTCGGGGGACGCCTCGGCGGTGGGGCACAGCGCCCAGGGGCGGCCCAGGAACAGGTCGTGGCGGGCGGCGGCGGGGCCCGAGCGCTCCCGGCCCGCCAGCGGGTGGCCGGCCACGAAGGAGCCCAGGTCGCAGCCCAGCTCGGCGGCCTGCGCCAGCGGCAGCGCCTTGACGCTCGCCACGTCGGTGTAGGCGGCGGCCAGGCCGCGCTTCTGGGCGTCCATCAGGGTCAGGGCGACCGCGGCGGGCGGCACGGCCAGCACCGCCAGGTCGGCGGGCTCGTCCAGGGGCCCCTCGGGCAGCGCCTCGCCCGCGCCCAGCTCGACCGCCACCGCCAGCGCGCTCTGGTCGCGGTCGGCCAGCAGCACCTCGGCACCGCGCTCGCGCAGGGCCAGCGCGATCGAGGTCCCGATCAGACCGGTGCCGACGATGATCACTCGTCCGGGAACGCCCTCTTCAGCCACCCCGCAAGCCTAGCGGTGGCCGGACGCGGGAAGGCCCCGTGCCACGCGTGCGGCACGGGGCCCGTCCGGACGGCCGGCGGCCGCGCTACTGGGCGATGTCCAGCCGCAGGGCCGTGGCCCCGCGCAGGTAGACGTGCTGGATCTCCGCGCGCGGCCGGTCGGTCTCGACGTGGGCCATCAGCCGGATCACCCGGGGCAGCGCGTGCGGCACCGCGATCTCGGCGGCGCACAGCAGCGGCACCTCGTGGAAGCCGAGCTTGCGGGCCGCCAGCGCCGGGAACTCGGCGGTCAGGTCGGGGGTGGCGGTGAACAGCACGCTGACCACCTCGTCGGTGGTCAGCCCGTTGCGGGCCATCACCTCGGTGACCAGCTCGGTGGTCGCCGCCAGGATCTGGTCCCGGTCGTCGGCGTCCACCTGCGTCGCCCCGCGTACCGCGCGTACCGCCACTTGTCGCCCCTCCTACAGGTCCACGGCCTTGTACAGCTCGCCGATCTCTTTCACGGTCAGCGCCCGCATCCCTCCGGGCTTGAGCTGACCCAGCTTGATCGGCCCGAACTCTACGCGGGCCAGCTGCTGGACCGGGAACCCGACCTCCTTCAGCAGGCGCCGCACGATGTGCTTGCGGCCCTCGTGCAGGGTGATCTCCACCAGGACGCGCTTGCCCGCCTGGTCGAAGATCCGGAACTTGTCGGCCTTGGCCATGCCGTCCTCCAGCACGACCCCCTGCCGCAGCCGCTTGCCGAGGTCGCGCGGGATGGGCCCGTGGATCTCGGCCAGGTAGGTCTTGAACACCCCGTAGCTGGGGTGGGTGAGGCGGTGCGACAGCTCGCCGTCGTTGGTGAGCAGGATCAGGCCCTCGGTGTCGGTGTCCAGCCGCCCCACGTGGAACAGCCGCTCGGGCACCTCCACGTAGTCGGCCAGCGACTTGCGGCCCCGCTCGTCGGACATGGTGGAGACCACGCCGCGCGGCTTGTTGATCATGTAGTAGCGCATCTCGGCGCGGGTCTCGACCCGGCGGCCGTCCACGTGGATCACCGCCGTCCGCGGGTCCACGCGCTCGCCGAAGCGGAACACCTTCTTGCCGTCGACCGTGACGCGGCCCTCGCCGATCAGCTCCTCGCAGTGCCGGCGGCTGCCGATACCGGCGTCCGCCAGGACCTTCTGCAGACGTACGGCTTCGTTCTCAGTCACTTGTCCTCAACTATCTCTTCGGGCAGGTCATCGGGCAGGTAGGGGGCCAGCTCCGGCAGCTCGTCCAGGCTCCGCAGGCCGAGGCGCTCCAGGAAGTAGCCGGTGGTGCGGTAGAGGTTGGCCTGCCCGTCGGGCTCCTGGCCGGCCTCCTCGATCAGCCCGCGCAGCATCAGGGTGCGCATCACCCCGTCGCTGTTGACGCCGCGCACCGCCGACACCCGCGCCCGGCTGACCGGCTGGCGGTAGGCGACCACCGCCAGGGTCTCCAGGGCGGCCTGGGTCAGGCGGGCCTGCTGGCCGTCGGTGACGAAGCGCTCGACCACCGGGGCGCACACGTCCCGGGTGTAGTAGCGCCAGCCGCCGGCGACCTCTCTCAGATCGAACCCCCGGCCCTGGGCGGTGTATTCCGCGGCCAGCTCTCGCAGCACGGCGGTGATCTCGTGAGTGGGGCGCTCCAGGAGCTGGGCGAGGGTGATCTCGGCCACCGGCTCGTCCACCACGAGCAGGATCGCCTCGACGGAGGCGCGCAGGCCCGGCCCGTCCTCCGGCGGCGCCCCGGCCGGGTCCTCGGCGGGCCGCCCGGCGGGCCGCCCGGCGGGCCGCCCGGCGGGCCGCCCGGCGGGCCGCCCGGCGGGCCGCCCGGCGGGCCGCTCGACGTCGGTCCCGGCGTCCGCCTCGGCGGGTCGCTCGGCGTCGGTCCCGGCGGGCCGCTCGGGCTCGGCGGCGTCGGGGAGCGGTTCAGTCATCGCCGTCCTTGGTCTCGTCCT
Organism: Spirillospora sp. CA-253888; assembly: GCA_050936435.1. Taxonomy (GTDB): domain Bacteria; phylum Actinomycetota; class Actinomycetes; order Streptosporangiales; family Streptosporangiaceae; genus Spirillospora. The sequence goes on along the minus strand of JBNJMT010000001.1, from coordinate 6,865,310 downwards.
TCTTCGGGGCGCCGTCGTAGTCGTCGCCGACCGCGACCTCGCCCTCGTCGGTGCCCGTCCAGGTGATGTGCAGCACGCCGAGCGGCTCGTCCTGCTCGAAGGCGACCGCGAGCTCGCGGTACAGCTCCAGCAGCGCCAGGAACCGCGCGACCACCTCGTAGGTGCCCTCGGCGTCCTCGGTGATCACGTCGAAGGTGGTCTGGCGCAGCCGCCGCAGCTTCTCCACCACGATGGTGGCCTGCTCCTTGACGCTGGCCTTGGGCTGGTACATGTGCTCGACCGACACCGTCGGCGGCGCCTTGGGCGCCAGCGCCTTGGCGGCCAGCTTGGCGAACTGGTCGGGGCTGAGCGCCAGCAGCACCTCCGGCAGGAGGTTCGCGAAGCGCGGCTCCATCGGCACCATGCGCGGGTAGCGGCGGTTCTGGTCGGCGATGCGGACCGCCAGGTCGCGGGCGACCTCCTTGTAGGCGCGGTACTGCAGCAGCCGCGCGAACAGCAGGTCGCGCGCCTCCAGCAGGGCGAGGTCCTCCTCGTCGTCCACCTCGCCGGACGGCAGCAGCCGGGCGGCCTTGAGGTCCAGCAGGGTCGCGGCGACCAGCAGGAAGTGGCTGGCCTGGTCGAGGTCCCAGTCCTTGCCGTGCGAGCGGATGTGGGCGATGAAGTCGTCGGTGACCTTGGCCAGCGACACCTCGGTGATGTCCAGCTTGTGCTTGGAGATCAGGCCCAGCAGCAGGTCGAAGGGGCCCTCGAAGTTGTCCAGGTGGACCAGGAAGCCCTTGTGCTCCTCCTGCCCGTCGGGCGGCGCCTCGGTCGGCGTCCCCTCGGGCGGCCCTTCGAGCCGGGCTTCCGCCTCCGGGGCGGCGGGTTGCATCACAGTCATCAACCGTAACGGAATCAGGGGTCCGGCCAGGCCGTTCGCGGCCCGGCGGCCGCTCAGCCGTCGCTGAGCCGGCGGACCAGCAGGCTGTGCTCGCCGCGCGCCTCGTACTCGGCCAGCATCTGGGCGACCGCCTCGCGCACCAGCCGCCCCCGGTCGACCGCCAGGCCGTGGTCGGCCCGCAGCGCCAGCCGGAGCCGTTCCAGCTCCAGCAGCTCGTCGGCGGAGACGTACACGGTGATCTTGGAGTCGTGCCGCTGGCGGCCGGTGGGCCGCCGCACGACCGGCACCGGGGCCGGGGCGGGCAGCGCCACCTCGCCGGGCGAGGGCGCGGCGGGGTCGGCGGCCGGCGCGGGAGGCTCGGCGGCGGGCGGCGCGGCCGGTCCGGCCGCGGGTCCGCGGGCGGGCGGGGACGGTGCGGTCAGCCGGAACAGCTCATCGGCACCGGGCATCCTTACCCGCCGTGACGCCACCTTTCGAGCACCTCCCGAGCCAGACCGCGGTACGCGTTAGCCCCCATCGAGTTGGGGTCGAAGTAGGTGATCGGCTCCCCCGCGACGGTGGCGTCAGGAAACCGTACCGTGCGGTTGATGACGGTGTGGAAGACCTTGTCGCCGAAGGCCTCGACGATGCGGCCGAGCACCTCGCGGGTGTGCAGGGTGCGCGAGTCGTACATCGTGCCGAGCACGCCGTCGATGACCAGCTCGGGGTTGATGCGGCCCTGCACCTTGTCGATGGTCTCCATCAGCAGCGCGACGCCGCGCATGGCGAAGTACTCGCACTCCAGCGGGATCAGCACGCCCTCGCTGGCGGCCAGCGCGTTGACCGTCAGCAGGCCGAGCGAGGGCTGGCAGTCGATGAGGATGTAGTCGTAGTGCGGGACGGCCGACTTCAGCGCCTGCGACAGGATGTACTCGCGGCCGACCTCGTGGACGAGCTGCACCTCGGCGCCCGACAGGTCGATGTTGGACGGCAGCAGGTCCATGCCGTCCACGCCGGTCTCGATGACCACGTCCTCCCACTCGGTGTCGCGCTCGAGCAGCAGGTTGTGGATCGTCATGTCGAGCTGGCGCGGGTCGCCCTTGCCGAGGCCCACCGACAGCGCGCCCTGGGGGTCGAAGTCCACCAGCAGCACCCGGCGGCCGTACTCGGCGAGCGCGGCGCCCAGGTTGATGGTGGTGGTGGTCTTGCCGACCCCGCCCTTCTGGTTGCAGATCGACACGATCCGGGCCGGGCCGTGCTCGGCCAGCGGCTCGGGCTCGGGGAAGACCGGCACGGGACGCTGCGTCGGCCCGAGAGCGCGTCTCGGATCGGTCTCTATGGTGGCGGAGGTCAGAACACCCTCCGCAGCGTGCGTGCTTGTCACCCAGATCCCTCCCGGCGGCCCGAAATGCCATCCAGAACCGGGACTCTATGGCCTGCCACCTCGGGTCTCAAGCCGACGCGCGCCGATAGTCGGTATTTGTCGGCGCGGGCCGTTCAGCCCCGGGCGCGCGGATGGGAGGTCGCGTAGACCTCGCGCAGCAACTGGACCGTCACCAGAGTGTAGACCTGCGTGGTGGTCACCGAGGCGTGTCCGAGCAATTCCTGGACGACCCGGACATCGGCGCCGCCGTCGAGCAGGTGGGTGGCGAAGGAGTGCCGCAGCGTGTGCGGCGACACCTCCGACAGGCGGGCGCGCTCGGCGGCGGCGCGCAGCACCATCCACGCGCCCTGCCGCGACAGCCGGCCGCCGCGGGCGTTGAGGAACAGGGCGGGGCCGCCGCGCCCGGCGCCGTTCAGCTCGGGGCGGGCGCGCACCAGGTAGGCCTCCACGGCGCGGCGGGCGTAGTCGCCCATCGGCACGACGCGGGTCTTGCCGCCCTTGCCGGACACGCGGGCGAAGCCCTCGTCCAGGTCGATGTCGTCCACGTCCAGGCCGACGGCCTCGGAGATGCGGGCGCCCGACCCGTACAGCAGCTCCAGCAGGGCGCGGTCGCGCAGGCCGCGGGCGGCGGCGGCCGCGCCCTCCTCGGTGGCGGTGGCGGCCAGCAGCCGCTCGACCTCCTCGATGGAGATGGCCTTGGGCAGCCGCCGGGGCGGGGTGGGCGGTCTCACATCGCGCGCGGGGTCGTCGCGGGCCAGTCCCTCGCGCAGCGCGAAGCGGTGCAGGCCGCGCACGGCGACCACGGCGCGGGCCGCCGATCCGGCCGCCAGCGGCGGGTGGTCGGCGTCGCCCTCGCGCAGGCCGGCCAGGAAGGCGCGCACGTCGTCCTCGGTGACCTGGTCGATGGCCTCGCGGCCGCGGCCGGCCAGCACCGTCAGGTAGCGGCGCAGGTCGCGGCGGTAGGAGCTGAGGGTGTTGGCGGCCAGCCCCCGCTCGACGGCGAGGTGGCCCAGGTAGGTGCGCACGGCGGAGTCCAGCGCCGGTCCGGTGTCGGCGGCGCCGGGGGCGCTGGGGCCGGTCGTGCTGGGGGACAGCGCGGCACCTCTTCTGGGGCGGGACGGACAGGAGGGACGGTCGGTCGGGACGAGCCCATCATGCCCCCTCCGGCCGCGCGGAGGGACGTCATCGGGAGCGGGCCGGGCCGCATGTCGGCCGGAACGCCGGACGCCCCGCCCCCCGGAGGGGCGGGGCGTCCGGCCGTCGGTCACTCCTCGGGCGCGTCGGCGGGTCGCAGGGCGCGGTAGCCGCCGGCGCGGGCGGCGTTCAGCGCCAGGACGCCGAGGCAGGCGAGCATGTTGTGCACGTGCCCGGCCAGGACCTTGGCGACGGCCTCCTCCAGGGGCACCCAGACGACCGGCATGTCGGCCTCCTCGTGCACCCGCTCGAAGTCGATCTGGTCGACGGGCACCTCGGTCAGGCCGCGCGCCAGGAAGATCCGGGAGCGCTCGTCCGACATGCCCGGCGAGGGGTGGACGTCGACCAGCGTGTCCCAGCGGTCGGCGCGGTAGCCGGCCTCCTCCAGCAGCTCGCGCTCGGCGAGCTTCTGGAGCGGCTCGTCCGGCACGTCGCGCAGCCCGGCGGGGATCTCCCACAGCAGGCGGCCGACCGGGTGGCGGTACTGGCGCAGCAGCAGGACGCGGTCCCGCTCGTCCATCGCCAGGATGCCGACCGATCCCAGGTGCTCGATCACGTCGCGGCCCACGACCTCGGTGCCCCGGGCGCCGGGCATCACGACCCGGTCGCGGCGCACGTTGAAGACGTGGCCGTCGAACCGCTGCTCGCTGGACTCGACCGGCCAGCTCTCGGGCAGGTCCCGGACGTCGCCGGGCCCCAGGTCGCCGCCGCTCATCCGGCGGCCGCGTCGCCGGCGCCGGTGGCCGCGCCGCCGCGCGCCTCGGCGTAGTCGATGGCCGCGCCGACCAGGCCCGTGAACAGCGGGTGCGGCCGGGTCGGGCGGGACCGGAACTCCGGGTGCGCCTGGGTGCCGACGAAGAACGGGTGCGCCTCGCGGGGCAGCTCGGCGTACTCCACCAGCCGGCCGTCCGGGGACAGGCCGGAGAACCACAGCCCGGCCTCCTCCAGCTGGGCCCGGTAGGCGTTGTTGACCTCGAAGCGGTGGCGGTGCCGCTCGGACGGCTCGGGCTCGCCGTACAGCTCGCGGACGATGGAGCCCTCGGCGAGGGCGGCCGGGTACAGGCCGAGCCGCATGGTGCCGCCCATGTCGCGCTCGCCGGCGACCACGTCGAGCTGGTCGGCCATGGTGGCGATGACCGGGTGCGCGGTGGCCGGGTCGAACTCGGTGCTGCCGGCGTCCTGGATGCCGGCCAGGTGCCGGGCGGCCTCGATCACCATGCACTGCAGGCCGAGGCAGATGCCGAGCAGCGGCACGCGGTTCTCGCGGGCGTAGCGGATGGCGCCGAGCTTGCCCTCGATGCCGCGGACGCCGAACCCGCCGGGGATGAGCACCCCGTCCACGCCGTCCAGCTCGCGCTTGGCGCCCTCGGGGGTCTCGCAGTCGTCGCTCTTGACCCAGCGGATGGAGACCTTGGCGTCGTTGCCGAAGCCGCCGTGCCGCAGCGCCTCGGTGACCGACAGGTAGGCGTCGGGCAGGTCGATGTACTTGCCGACCAGCGCGATGGTGACCTCGCGGGCCGGGTGGTGGACCCGGCGCAGCAGCTCGTCCCAGGCGCCCCAGTCCACGTCGCGGAAGGGCAGGCCGAGGCGGCGCACCACGTAGGCGTCCAGGCCCTCGGAGTGCAGGACCTTGGGGATGTCGTAGATGCTGGCGGCGTCCACCGCCGACACCACGGCCTCGCGGTCCACGTCGCACATCAGGCTGATCTTGTGCTTGAGGCCGTCGGTGATGGGCCGGTCCGAGCGGCACACGATCGCGTCGGGCTGGATGCCGATGGAGCGCAGCGCGGCCACCGAGTGCTGGGTGGGCTTGGTCTTCAACTCCCCCGACGGGCCGATGTAGGGCAGCAGCGACACGTGCAGGAAGAAGCAGTTGTCGCGGCCGATCTCGTGGCGGATCTGCCGGACCGACTCCAGGAACGGCAGCGACTCGATGTCGCCGACGGTGCCGCCCACCTCGGTGATGACCAGGTCCACGTCCTCGTCGGCCATGCCGCGGATGCGGTCCTTGATCTCGTTGGTGATGTGCGGGATCACCTGCACGGTGTCGCCCAGGTACTCCCCGCGCCGCTCCTTGGCGATCACGTTGGAGTAGACCTGGCCGGTGGTGACGTTGGCCGAGCCGTGCAGCTCGGTGTCCAGGAAACGCTCGTAGTGGCCGATGTCCAGGTCGGTCTCGGCGCCGTCGTCGGTGACGAAGACCTCGCCGTGCTGGAACGGGTTCATCGTGCCGGGGTCGACGTTGAGGTAGGGGTCGAGCTTCTGCATGGTGACCCGCAGGCCCCGCAGGGTGAGAAGCCGACCCAGGCTGGACGCCGTCAGTCCCTTGCCGAGGCTGGAGGCGACACCGCCGGTGACGAAGAGATGCTTGGTAGGACGCGTTCTACCAGTGGCTGCCGAAGGCAAGAAGAGACTCCCGTGGTCGTTGCGAGGCGGACGTTACGCACTGTCCACGGGCCACCAGGATAACAAACGGGGGAAGGTGCGCCGTCCGGGACACCCGGCGAGAGGCCGGACGGTGCCCCTGGTCAGGCCGTGCGCGCCCGTTCCGGCGGCCGAATCGACCGCCGCGCGGGGCCGTCCGGCCACCGATTCGACCATGGCGGCCCCGGCCGGGCACCTCTCGGGATCCGCCCCGACGACCTCGGCCGTCACGCGAGCGGTCGGCCGTCCCGGCAGGGTGATGCCGGAGGCGGGCCCTGCCGGGACGGACCGGGAAGCGAGGTGGCACCCGCCAGGCCCTGGTCAGGGGGCGTGCCCCCTGACCAAGGCTCAGAGCCAGGGCTCAGACGCGCGGGGCGGTCGGCATGATGGTGCGCAGCTGGCGGGTCAGCTCGTCGATCAGGGAGCGGGCCTGGTCGGCGGCCTGCCGGGCGGCGTCGCGCTCCTGCGACAGCTCGGCGATGGCGGCGCGCTGCTCGGTGACGGCCTGGGCGAGCTGGTCGACCCACTGGTCGCGCTCGGCGAGCTTCTCGGCGATGGCGTCGCGCTCGGCGGCCATCTGGCGCATCCCGGCCACCGCCTTCTCCCGCTCGCGGTCGGCCTGGTCGGCGCGGCCCCGGGCGATGGTCAGCTCCGACTCGGCGCGGGCCTGGGCCTGCACGGCGCCCTCGCGGGCGCGCTCGGCGGCGTCGCGGGCCTGGGCGGCGCCCTCCAGCGCGCGCTCGGCCTTCTTGGCGGCCTCCAGGGACTGGGCGGCGGTGTCGAGGGCCTGCTGGCGCCCGGCCTCGGCCTCCTTGACGCGGCGCTCGGCGTCGACGGCCCGGCGCTCGGCGTCGGCGGCGCGGGCGTCGGCGCCCTTGGCGCGGGCCTCGGTCTCGCGGGCGCGGCGCTCGGCCTCACCGGCGCGGCGCTCGTGCTCGGCGGCGCGGCCCTCGGCGGTCTGGGCGCGCAGGCGGCTGTCGTCGGCCTCCTTGGTGGCCCCGGCGACCGCGTGCTGCAGGTTCTGCGCGGTCATCTCGGCCTCGGCGAGCTTGCCGCGCAGGCCGCCGAGCTCCGCGTGCGCGGTCTCCAGCGCCCGGGACAGCTCCTTGGCCTGCTCGGCGAAGCGGTCGCGCTCGCCCTCGGTGACGCGGCGGGCGCCGACGGCGTCCTCGACGGCGCGCAGCGCGTCGTCGCGGGCCTCGCTCATGGCGTCGCGCTGGGTGATGGCCTGGCGGACGGTGGCCTCGGCCTCGGCGACGCGGCGCTCGGCCTGCTCGGTCTGCGCGCGGGCCTGCTCGGCCTGCGCCCGTGCCTGGTCGGCCTGCGCGCGCGACTGCTCGGCCTGGACGCGGGCCTGCTCGGCCTGGGCCTGGGCCGCCTCCATCTGGGTGCGGGCCTGGTCGGCCTGGGAGCGGGCCTGCTCGGCCTGCATGAGGGCCTGCTCGGCCTGGCCGCGGGCCTGGTCGGCCTGCACGCGGCCCTGCTGGGCCTGGTTCCAGGCGGCGGCCGCGTCGCGCTGGGCGGCCTCCTTCTCGTCCTGGAGGGCGGCGATCTGCTGGACGGCCTCGGCCTGGACCTCGGTGGCGCGGCGCTCGGCCTCGGCGACCTGCCGCTCGGCCTCCACGGCGCGGCGGTCGGCCTGCTCGGCCTGCCCGCGGGCGCGCTGCACCTCGCCCCACGCGGCGGCCGCGTCCCGCTGGGCCGCCTCCTTCTCCGCCTGCATGGCCGAGATCTGGGCGGCGGACTCGGTCTGGGCCTCGCTCAGGCGGCGCTCGGCCTCCAGGGCGCGGCGGTCGGCCTGCTCGGCCTGCCCGCGGGCGCGCTGCACCTCGCCCCACGCGGCGGCGGCGTCCCGCTGGGCCGCCTCCTTCTCCGCCTGGATCTGGGTGACCTGGGAGGCGGCGTCGCTCTGCGCCTCGGTGACCTTGCGCTCCCCCGCGGCCAGCGCGTCGCCGATGAGGTCGGCCATCTGGCGCAGCCGCTCGACGATGTCCCACGGCTGGGCCTCGGGCGCCTCGGGCTCGCCGCCGGGCGACACGGCCTTGATCGGCTGCTGCGCGGCCTGCACCGCCTCGGGCTTGGGGCCCCCGCCGGCGCCCAGCGGCACGGGCCAGGGCGAACCGGCGTCCGGGACGGCCCGCGAACCACCTGATCCGTTCAGCTCGCTCACTGTTCTCCTCGCCTGTTCGCTGCACTCCTCGCCTGGCGGCTCGTCGCTCGGCTCACCCAAGGCACTCTAGTGCCGACCAGCAGAGCGTTTGCCCAGTTTGGGGTTTAGTTTCTTGATCCTCACCATGTATTCGCGGATATCGCTCCACCTCGGACGGCCCGTCGAGTACCCGATGTGAGATGGAACAATCACAGGTCATGGAGCTTCGAACCCTGTACCCGCCGATCGAGCCCTATGACTCGGGCATGCTCGACGTCGGCGACGGCGATCAGATCTACTGGGAGGTCTGCGGCAATCCCGACGGCAAGCCGCTGGTGATGGTGCACGGCGGTCCGGGGGCCGGCTGCAACGCCGAGCACCGCCGCCAGTTCGACCCCGAGGCGTACCGGATCGTCCTCTTCGACCAGCGCAACTGCGGCCGCAGCCTGCCGCACGCCAGCGACCCGTCGGTGTCGCTGGAGAACAACACCACCTGGAACCTGGTCGCCGACATGGAGCGGCTGCGCGAGCACCTCGGCGTCGAGCGGTGGCTGGTGTACGGAGGCTCCTGGGGCAGCGCGCTGTCGCTCGCCTACGCCCAGACGCACCCGGACCGGGTCACCGAGCTGGTGCTGCGCGGGATCTTCACGCTGCGCCCGTTCGAGCTGTACTGGTTCTACCAGGAGGGCGCCTCGCTGCTGTTCCCCGACCTGTGGGAGGAGTACATCGCGCCGATCCCCGAGGAGGAGCGCGAGGACCTGATCTCGGCGTTCGCCGAGCGGGTCAACTCCCCCGACCCGGAGGTGCGCCTGCCCGCGGCGCGGGCGTGGGCGCGCTGGGAGGGCGGGGCGATCACGCTGCTGCCCAATAAGGAGCTGGTGGACCACTTCGGCGAGCCCGACTACGCGGTGGCGTTCGCGCGCATCGAGAACCACTACTTCACCAACGGCGGGTTCTTCGAGGACGAGCAGCTCATCCGGGACGTGGACAGGATCCGGCACATCCCCGCGGTGATCGTGCAGGGCCGCTACGACGTGTGCACCCCGCCCGCCACGGCGTGGGACCTGCACCGGGCCTGGCCGGAGGCGGAGTTCCACCTCGTGGACGACGCGGGCCACTCCTTCGACGAGCCGGGCATCCTGCACCGCCTGATCGAGGCGACCGACCGCTTCGCCAGGAACGGCTGAGGCCGCACGCACGCTTCACCGGGAGGGCCTCCGCGCACCGCGCGGAGGCCCTCCCCTTTTCCCTGCGGTCACGGGCGCCTCACCCGAATGGGGACTCACACTTACCCCAGGGATATCCGAAAGGCACCGGCGGGTAAGCAACGGGCGCCGCCATCCTTCATCGCCCGTGCGCCTTCCGGGCGGCCGCACGGAAGGCGCCGACCTCCTGCGATGCGCGGTGACGCGCTCGCACGGCGTGAAGATGACGATCAGATGACGTGATTCACATCACAGAAATGAGACCCGAAATGGCTGGTCAGATTTCGGTAGATCACTAGAGTTGCGTTCGGCGAACTCGCCGGCGCGGCCGCCCGCCATTTCCGCGATACCCGCTGGACAGACACCGGAACGGCGCTCGGATTCGCAACGGAAACGGCGCGGAAAAATGTTCGAATTTGACAAGCGAATCTTCATACCCCGCCTGTCGGAAAGCTAAACATCTCCGCGCCAACAATCGATAACGGCGCACGTCGGGGATTCGCTAGCTTCTCTCACCATGGCAGCGCATCCCCTGGAAACCACCCCTCGTCCCGACCCGAACGCCGGCGTACGACTCCAGGAGCCGAGCCTGGAAGACGGCCCCGGCCTGTGGCGGATGGCGCGCGACTCGCAGGTGCTGGACGTCAACTCGCCCTACAGCTACACGCTGTGGTGCCGCGACTTCGCCGACACCTCCGTGGTCGCCAAGGACGGCGACCGCGCCTGCGGCTTCATCACCGGCTACGTCCGCCCCGCCGACCCCGGCACCTTCTTCGTCTGGCAGGTCGCGGTGGACCACGGGCACCGCGGGCGCGGCCTGGCCCGCCGGATGCTCGACGCCCTGGCCGCCCGGATGACCGCCCGCGGGCACCGGTGGCTGGAGGCCACCGTCACCCCGGACAACGCCGCCTCGACCGCGATGTTCGAGTCGTTCGCCCGCGACCACGGCTGCACGGTCGCCCGCGCCCCGCTGTTCGGCCCCGAGCACCTGCCCGGCGACCACGAGCCCGAGGTGCTGTTCCGCATCGGACCGCTGCCCGCCCGCGCCTGACCTCCCGCCGACCTCCCGCCCGACATCCCGAGCCGATCTTCCGGCGCGTCCCCGCGCGCCCGTTCCCACCTATCTCCGGAGGACATGACATGGACGTCTTCGCCCGCATGGAATCGGAAGTCCGCGGCTACTGCCGCGGCTGGCCCACGGTGTTCACCACCGCCCAGGGGAGCCACATCACCGACGAGAACGGCCGCACCTACCTCGACTTCTTCGCCGGCGCGGGGACGCTCAACTACGGGCACAACGACCCCAGGCTGAAACAGCGGCTGCTGGACTACCTGGCCGGCGACAACATCGTGCACAGCCTCGACATGTACACCGCCGCCAAGCGCGACTTCCTGGTGCGTTTCGAGGAGACGGTGCTCAGGCCGCGCGGCCTGGACTACAAGGTCCAGTTCCCCGGCCCGGCGGGCAACCACTCGGTGGAGGCGGCGCTGAAGCTGGCCCGCAAGTACACCGGCCGCGAGACCGTGGTCAGCTTCACCAACGCCTTCCACGGCATGACCCTGGGCGCGCTCGCGGTCACCGGCAACTCCATGAAGCGCACCGGCGCCGGCGTGCCGCTGGGCCACGGCGTGGCGATGCCCTACGACAACTACCTCGACGGCCGCACCCCCGACTTCCTGCTGCTCGACACGATGCTGGACGACAGCGGCAGCGGCCTGGACAAGCCCGCCGCGGTGATCGTGGAGACCGTGCAGGGCGAGGGCGGCATCAACGTGGCCACCGCCGAGTGGCTGCGGGGGCTGGCCGACCTGTGCCGGCGGCACGACATCCTGCTGATCGTCGACGACGTGCAGATGGGCTGCGGCCGCACCGGGTCGTTCTTCAGCTTCGAGGAGGCGGGGATCACCCCCGACATCGTGTGCCTGTCGAAGTCGCTGAGCGGCTACGGCCTGCCGTTCGCGGTCACGCTGTTCCGGCGCGACCTCGACGTGTGGGAGCCCGGCGAGCACAACGGCACCTTCCGCGGCTTCAACCCCGCGTTCGTCACCGCCGCCGGCGCCCTGGAGGAGTACTGGACCGACGGCGCCCTGGAGCAGCGGACCCGCGCCAAGGGCGAGCTGGTCGAGCGCGGCCTCAACGAGATCGCCCTGCTCAACGCCGGCGCCGTGGACTCGGTGCGCGGCCGCGGCCTGGCCTGGGGCCTGGTCATGAACGACCCCGAGCTCGCGCCCAAGGTGTGCGCCGAGGCGTTCCAGCGCGGCCTGCTGATGGAGACCTCCGGCCCCGAGGGCGAAGTCGTCAAGCTGCTGCCGCCGCTGACCACCGCCGAGGCCGACCTCACCCGGGGCCTGGAGATCATCGCCGAGTCGGTGGGCGCGGTCCGGCCGGCCGTGACGGTCTGACCGGCCGGCCCCGCCGCCGCAGCGCGCCACCACCGCGACACCACCGAAGGAGACATCCCATGATCGTGCGTTCGCTGAACGAGATCGTCGACACCGAACGCGACGTCCGGGCCGAGACCTGGCGCAGCCGCCGCCTGGTGCTGGCCAAGGAGAAGGTCGGCTTCTCCCTGCACGACACCGTCCTGTACGCGGGCACCGAGACCAGGATGTGGTACGCCAACCACATCGAGGCCGTCTACTGCATCGAGGGCGAGGGCGAGCTGGTCAACGAGGAGACCGGCGAGAAGCACCGCATCGAGCCGGGCGTCATGTACCTGCTGAACGGGCACGAGCACCACACCCTGCACGCCCACACCGACGTGCGCACCGTCTGCGTGTTCAACCCGCCCTGCACCGGCCGGGAGGTCCACGACGAGAACGGGGTCTATCCGCTGCTCACCGAGGAGGACGCATGAGCATCATCGAATCGCACCCGAGCCTGGACGACGCCTACCCCACCCGCAAGTGCGGCGAGGCGGCGCTGCTGTACCGCCAGGACCCGGTGGTCTACGGCGCGCCCGGTGACGGCCCGATCGACGCCGGGACGCTGGAGTCGTTCGAGGCCAACGGCTACCTGACGGTGGACCGGCTGCTGGAGCCCGCCGAGGTCGAGACCTTCCGCGCCGAGCTGCGCCGCCTGTCCACCGACCCGGCGATCCTGGCCGACGAGCGCACCGTCACCGAGCGCGGCTCGGACGAGGTCCGCTCCATCTTCGAGGTCCACCGGATCAGCGAGGTGTTCGCCGAGCTGGTGCGCGACCCGCGCGTGGTCGGCCGGGCCCGGCAGATCCTCGGCTCGGACGTCTACGTGCACCAGAGCCGGGTCAATTACAAGCCGGGCTTCACGGGCAAGGACTTCTACTGGCATTCTGACTTCGAGACCTGGCACGCCGAGGACGGCATGCCCCGGATGCGCGCGGTGAGCATCTCCATCGCGCTCACCGAGAACTTCGTGCACAACGGCGGACTCATGATCATGCCCGGTTCGCACAAGACCTTCGTGGCCTGCGTCGGCGAGACCCCCGCCGACCACTACAAGGAGTCCCTGCGCGGCCAGGAGATCGGCACGCCCGACCCCAACAGCCTGTCGATCCTGGCCGACAAGCACGGCATCGAGCTGTTCACCGGCCCGGCCGGGTCGGCCACCATGTTCGACTGCAACTGCATGCACGGCTCGAACGGCAACATCACCCCCTTCCCGCGCTCCAACGTGTTCATCGTCTTCAACAGCGTCGAGAACACCTGCGTGGAGCCGTTCTCCGCGCCGGCGCACCGCCCCGACTTCATCGGCGCACGCGACTTCACCCCGGTCGCCTGACCCTCGAACACAAATCCACATCCCCACCCCCGTCCCCGCGCCCGCCCGGCCCCGCGGCCGCCGGCGGGCGCGGTGGCACACCCCCAGGAGATCAACGATGACTTCCTCCAGGCGCGACTTCCTGCGGACCGCGGCCCTGCTGGGCGCGGCCGTCCCGCTGGCCGCGGCCGGCTGCTCGACCACCGACCCCGAGGCGGAGAAGGCGGGCGGCGGCACGCTGGACCGGGCCAAGAAGGAGGGCAAGATCCGGGTGGGCTTCGCCAACGAGGCCCCCTACGGGTTCACCGACAAGTCCGGCAAGCTCACCGGCGAGGCCCCCGAACTCGCCCGGGTGATCTTCAAGGAGCTCGGCATCGGCGAGGTCGAGGGCGTGCAGGTCGCCTTCGGCGGCCTGATCGGCGGGCTGCAGGCCAAGCGGTTCGACGTGGTCGCCGCCGGCATGTTCGTCACCCCCGAGCGCTGCGGCCAGGTCGCCTTCTCCGACCCCGAGTACGTGGCCAAGAGCGCGTTCCTGGTGCCCAAGGGCAACCCCAAGAAGATCCTGAAGTTCGAGGACGCGGCCAAGGCGAACGCCAAGCTCGGCGTGCTGACCGGCGCGGTCGAGGGCGGCTACGCCGAGAAGCTCGGGGTGAAGAAGGGCAACATCAAGACCTTCGAGGACCAGCCCAGCGCCTACGAGGGCCTGAAGGCCGGGCGCATCGACGCCATCGCGCTGACCCGCATCTCGCTGGCCGACATCCTGTCCAAGCACCAGGGCGAGCCGTTCGAGGTCACCGAGGCGTTCAGCCCGGTCGTGGACGGCAAGGAGCAGTTCGGCGCGGGCGCGTTCGCCTTCCGCAAGGCCGACGCCGACCTGCTGAAGGCGTTCAACGACAAGCTCGCCGAGCTGAAGAGCGGCAACCGGCTGCTGCCGATCCTGCAGCCGTTCGGCTTCACGCAGGCCGAGATGCCCGGCGCGGGCGACGTCGCCGCCAAGTTCTGCAAGGGCTGACCGGCCGTGCTCGACGTGCTGGACGCCTATCCGCAACTGCTGAAAGGCGCCTGGGTCACCGTCCAGCTGACGGTGCTCGGCAGCGCGCTGGCGCTGGTGCTGGCGATCGTGTTCGGGATCGCCGGCACCGCGCGCAGCGCGTGGGTCCGGGGGCTGAACCGCGTGTACGTGGAGTTCTTCCGCGGCACCGCGACGCTGGTGCTGATGTACTGGTTCTTCTACGCGCTGCCGCTGGTCGGGTTCCGGCTCACCCCGATGTTCGCGGCGGTGCTGTCGCTCGGGCTGAACGTCGGCGCCTACGGGGCCGAGGTGGTGCGCGGGGCGATCAACGCGGTGCCGAAGGCCCAGTACGAGGCCACGGTGGCGCTGAACTTCCGGCCCGCCCAGCGGATGCGCCGGGTGCTGCTGCCGCAGGCGGTGGCGCTGATGCTGCCGCCGTTCGGCAACCTGCTGATCGAGCTGATGAAGGGCAGCGCGATCGTCTCGCTGATCACCATCAGCGACCTGACCTTCCGCGCCAAGCAGATCCAGGCCTCCACCGGCGAGACGCTGTGGACCTACGTCGCCATCCTGGTGATCTACTTCGTGATCGCGCAGGTGCTGCAGGTCTTCGTCCGGCTCGCCGAACGCCGGGTGGACCGGATGCTGGGGCGCCGCCCCCGGCGTGAGCCGTCGCTGGCCACCGTCGCCGCCGGCGCGCCGGGGTCGGGAGGGCTGGGCCGATGACCTGGGACTGGACCTACACCGGGGACGTCCTCCCCGACCTGCTGACCGGCCTGCGCACCACGATCGTGGCGACCCTGCTGGGCTATGTGATCGCCCTGCTGCTCGGCCTGGTGTGGACGCTGCTGCGCCGCTCCCCCAGCCGGATCGTCAACCAGACGGTCCGCTGGGTGGTGGAGTTCATCCGCAGCACGCCGCTGCTGGTGCAGCTGTTCTTCATCTACACCGTGATGCCGTCGTGGGGGCTGACCCTCAGCCCGCTGACCGCCGGGGTGATCGGGCTGGGCCTGCACTACTCGGCCTACACCGCCGAGGTGTACCGGGCGGGCATCGCCGACGTGCCGCGCGGCCAGTGGGAGGCGGCCACGGCCCTGAACCTGCCGCGCAAGCGCGTCTGGTTCGGCGTGATCCTGCCGCAGGCCGTCCGCAAGGTCGTGCCGACGCTCGGCAACTACCTCATCGCCATGTTCAAGGACTCGCCGCTGCTGCTGGCGATCAACGTCGCCGAGATGCTCGGCGCGGCCTACCACGCCGGTGCCGAGAGCCTGAAGTTCCTGGAGCCGATCACGATCGTCGGCGTGCTGTTCGTGATCGTGAGCGTGCTGTCCTCCATCCTCCTCCGCCGCCTGGAGAGGCGCTATGCCACCAACTGACACCACACCCGAAGCCCCCACCCCCGAGGAGGACGCACCGAGGACGCCCCTGTCCAAGGACCCGGCCCCGCAGGCCGCCGCCGCGCCGCTGCCGCACGGGTCCACGCCGGGCATCCGGTTCGAGAAGGTGGTCAAGCGGTTCGGCGACAACGTCGTGCTGCGCGAGCTGGACTTCACCGTCGCGCCGGGCGAGCGGGTCACGCTCATCGGCCCGTCGGGGTCGGGCAAGACCACCATCCTGCGGCTGCTGATGACCCTGGAGAGGGTCGACGACGGGATCATCTGGATCGGCGACCGGTCGCTGTCGCACATGGAGCGCGGCGGCAAGCGCGTGCCGGCCGGCGAGAAGCACCTGCACGAGATGCGCAAGCAGGTCGGCATGGTGTTCCAGCAGTTCAACCTGTTCCCCAACATGAACGTGCTGCGCAACCTCACCGAGGGGCCGGTGCACGTGCTCGGGGTGTCCAAGGACGAGGCCGTCGAGCGGGCCCGGGGCCTGCTGGACATGGTCGGGCTGGCCGACAAGATCGACGCGCATCCGTCGCAGCTGTCGGGCGGCCAGCAGCAGCGGGTGGCGATCGCCCGGGCGCTGGCGATGCAGCCCAAGGTCCTGCTGCTGGACGAGGTCACCTCGGCGCTGGACCCCGAGCTGGTGGTGGGCGTGCAGGACCTGCTGCGCGACATCGCCCGGCAGAGCGACCTGACGCTGCTGTGCGTGACCCACGAGATGCACTTCGCCCGCGACATCTCCGACCGGGTCCTGATGTTCGACCAGGGGCAGATCGTCGAGGAGGGGCCGCCCGAGCAGATCTTCGGCGAGCCCTCCGAACAGCGCACGCGGGACTTCCTGCAGGCGGTCCTGGCGACCTGACCGCGAAGGCCCCCGCGCGCCGCGAGACCGGCCGCGTCCCCGTCGCCCCGGGGACGCGGCCGTTCGCCTTTCCGCCGCGAACATTCGCGCGTCCCTTTTTCCGGCGCCCTTTGAGGGGCCGCCGCGTGAAAAGCAGGTGAACCGGCTCCGTCCACCGACACCGCACGCCGCCCCCACCTCGTGCGGCGCCCTTCCATAGGCCAGGACTATGGCGCCCATCATCGGTTCTCTATAGGCGGTGATCGGTTCCGCTGTTGCAATTCTCGGCGGAACCCCCCGACGAAAGGGCACCGCATGTCCCGTCGAACCATCGCGCTGGCCGGGGCCGCCCTCCTGGCCGCCACCGCGCCGTCCCCGCCCGCCACCGCCCGCGCCGCCGCCCCGGGCGCCGCCCACGTGGTGGTGTTCGGCCTGGACGGGGCGGGCTGGGACCGCCTCCTGGCCGCCGACGTCCCCACCGTCAAGTCGCTGATCGCCTCCGGGCGGTCGGGCCCGGCGTGGCTGTACGCCGCCCCGATGGCCGCCACCTCCAGCGGGCCCGGCTGGGCCACCGGGCTGACCGGCGTGTGGCCGGACAAGCACAAGGTGCGCGACAACTCCTTCACCGGCGACGACCTCGCCGGGCACCCCGACTTCCTGACCCGCGTCGAGCGCCACGACCCCGCCTTCGCGACCTACGCCGCGGTGGACTGGAAGCCCATCGGCGACCGGATCATCACCGGGCCCGTCGACCGCGAGTACGTGCTGGACGGCGACGCCGACGGCTACACCGTGGACGACCCCAAGATCGCGGCCGACGCGGCGGCGCAGATGACGCGGGTCGGGCCGCACGCCTCGTTCGTCTACTTCGGCCAGCCCGACATCGCCGGGCACGAGCACGGCGGGGCCAGCGCGCAGTACCGGCAGGCGCTGGCCGACGCCGACCGGCGCATCGCGCAGGTCATCAACGCGGTCAAGAGCCGGCCGACCTACTCCGCCGAGAAGTGGACCTTCATCGTCACCAGCGACCACGGGCACACCGACGCGGGCGGGCACGGCGGCCCCTCCCCGCAGGAGCGGCAGTCGTTCGTGGTCGCGTCCGGGCCGGGGATCACGCCCGGCCCCTCGGGGACCTCGCTGAAGAACGTGGACGTGGCCGCGACCGTGTTCAGGCAGCTCGGCATCGCCCGCCCGGCGGTCCTGGACGGCGAGCCGGTGGGCGCCGCGCCGTCCGACGTCTTCGACGGGCTGGCCGGGTCGCTCCAGCCGCGCGCGGACGAGACCGGCGTCCCCGCGTCCACGCGCGGCTGGACCAAGACCGCGCCGAGCGGGTGGCGGATCGACAACACCGGCATGGGCACCGGCGGCGTCACCGAGTGGCGCGGCTGGAGCTTCGCCAACGACGAGTTCTGGACCGCGACCGACCGGGGCCAGCAGCGCGAGAACAACGTGCGGGCGCGCGGGGTGTTCGCGGTCGCCGACCCCGACGAGTGGACCGACAAGGCCTACGGCGGCACGTTCGACTCCACGCTGGTCTCGGCGCCGTACACGGTGGCCGGCAAGGCGCGGGTGACGCTCTCCTACTCCTCCCACTACTTGCAGGAGGGGCCGCAGAAGGGAACCGTGCTGGTGTCCTTCGACGGCGGCCCCGACACGGCGGTGCGGACCTACACCGCCGACGCCAAGGCCGCCGTCGAGAGGATCCAGGTGAACGTCCCGGCGGGCGCGCAGCGGATGACCGTCAGGTGGCGCCTCTCCGAGGCCGGGAACAACTGGTACTGGGCGGTGGACGCCCCCTCGGTCTCCTAGGCGACGCCCTTCCAGGCACCGGCGATCAGGTCGCGCCAGACCGGGACGGGAGTGTCCGGGCGCTCCTGGCGGACGATCTCGGCCGGGAAGGTGCCCATCGGCGCCTTGGCCGGATTGCGGACGGCCTGACCGACGATCGTGTCGGTCAGGCACGTCCCGGCGTCCAGCCTCGGGAACGCCGCGTGCGCCCGCTCGGCCACCTCGGCGGGCAGCGCCTCGGCGCCCATGCCGAGGATGTCCATCCCGGTGCCGGCGTGGGTGAGGGCGATCTCGGGACGCATCCGGGGGGCGATGCCGACGCTGGTGTGCAGCGCGATCGCCTCCCACACCACCTGGGCGCGGTCGGCGGCGAGGCCCCGCTCGGTCACGAACGCGCGGGCGAGGTCGGCCCCGTCCACCTCGAAGCGCTGGTCGCCGTCGCCCTGCTCGGTCAGCCCGAGGTCGTGCAGGACCGAGCCGAGGAACAGCACCTCCTCGTCGTAGTCGGCGCCCGGCTTCAGGCCGGAGGCCTCCGCCACCGCGCGGGCGAACAGGAAGGTCCGGGCGGTGTGGTGGAACAGCGCCGGGCCGCTGGTGCGCCGGACGAACTCGAAGGCCTCCCGGGCCAGGTCGGTGCCGGGCAGGGCGAGGTCGGTGAAGTGATCGCTCATGTCCCGATCCTGGGCCGGGGCGGGGCGTCCCCGACAGTGGCTGGAAAGCCGCGGTCCGCTATATTCCGGCCATGCACGTCGTGGCGGTGCTCGCTCTGGACGAGGTCGTGGCCTTCGACCTGTCGGTGCCCTGCCAGGTCTTCGGCTCCACCACCGACGCCGCGGGCCGGCCGCTGTACGAGACGCGGGTGTGCGCGCCGTCGGGCGGGGCGTGGAGCGCGGCGGCCTACGGGCGGATGCGGATCGACTCCCCCTGCGGGCTGGACGCGCTGGCCGGGGCGGACACGATCGTGGTCCCCGGCCACGACGGCGGCGTCCGGGGCGACCCGCCCGCCGAGGTCCTGGACGCGCTGCGGACGGCCGCCGGGCGCGGCGCCCGGATCGCCTCCATCTGCGTGGGCGCCTTCATCCTGGCCGCGACCGGGCTGCTGGACGGGCGGCGCGCGACCACGCACTGGCACTTCGCGCGGGAGCTGGCCGAGCGGCACCCGCGCGTGGAGGTCGATCCGGCCGTGCTGTTCGTGGACGAGGGCTCCCTGCTGACCTCGGCGGGCGTGGCCGCCGGGATCGACCTGTGCCTGCACCTGGTGCGGCGCGACCACGGGTCGGCGACGGCGGCGCGCACCGCGCGGCGGATCGTGATGCCGCTCCAGCGCGACGGCGGCCAGGCGCAGTTCATCCGGCACGAGGACCCGTGCGACGCCGGGGTGGCGCTGCAGCCGACGCTGGCGTGGCTGGAGGCCAACCTGCACCGCCCGCTGACGCTGGACGACATCGCGCGGCAGGCGGCGGTGAGCGTGCGGACGCTGACCCGGCGCTTCCGCGAGCAGGTCGGGGCGAGCCCCCTGCAGTGGCTGCTGGCCGCGCGCGTCCACCGGGCCCAGCAGCTGCTGGAGGACACCGACCTGCCGGTCGAGCGGGTCGCGGCCGAGGCCGGCTTCGGGTCGCCGGTGACGCTGCGGGCGCACTTCGCGCGGCGGGTGGGGGCCTCGCCGCAGTCCTACCGGGCGGCGTTCCGGAGCCGGTGACCGGCGGCGGGGCGGTCACCGGCACCCGGCGTGGCACCCACCGAACGGCGTTCTGTACCGTGGCGCGGGTAGTGGTCGGCAAGCAGGCACGGGCGGTGACGCATGGGCAGAGGCGCGGACAATGGCGCGAGCATCGTGGGGCTCGGCATGACCGAGCTCGGCAAGGTGTACGGGCGCAGCCCGCGCCGGTTCGCGGCCGACGCCGTGCGGCTGGCGGTCGCCGACGCCGGGCTGGAGCTCGCCGACGTGGACGGCCTGCTGGTCAGCCACGGCCTGGGCGGCTCGCCCGGCATCGAGCTGGCCGACACCCTCGGCCTGCGCGACCTGCGGCTGCTGTCGCAGATGAACTCCTTCGGCGCGACCGCCGGGGCGATGGTGTCCTACGCGGCCATGTCGGTGCTGAGCGGCGCCGCGACCACGGTGGCGTGCGTGTTCGCCGACGCGCCGCTGAAGCCCAGGCAGTCGGCGGGCTCGGCCTACCAGCGGGACGCGCCCGAGTGGTACGGGTTCGGCGGCATGACCGCCGCGCTCGGGTTCCGCAGCGTCAACGCCTTCTACGCACTGGCGGCGCAGCGGCACATGGCGCGCTACGGCACCACCAGCGAGCAGCTCGGCGCGATCGCGGTCAGCACCCGGCAGTGGGCGGCCCGCAACCCGCTCGCCCAGATGCGCGAGCCGATCACCCTGGCCGACCACCAGGGGTCCCGCTGGGTCGCCGAGCCGCTGCACCTGCTGGACTGCTGCCTGGTGTCCAACGGCGCGATCGCGGTCATCGTGACCGGCGCCGACCGCGCGGGCGACCTCGCGCAGCCGCCGGTCCACCTGTGGGGCTGGGGGCAGGGCCACCCCGGGCACCGCAAGGAGCGCGGCAGCGAGTTCGGCCTGACCACCGGCGCGGCGACGTCCGGCCCGGTGGCGATGAAGATGGCCGGGATCACCCCGGCCGAGGTGGACGTGGCCGAGCTGTACGACTGCTACACCTACACGGTGCTGGTGTCGCTGGAGGACTACGGGTTCTGCGGCAAGGGCGAGGGCGGCGCGTTCGCGGCGTCGGGCGCGCTCGGGCCGGGCGGGGCGCTGCCCACCAACACCGGCGGCGGGCAGCTGTCGGCCTACTACATGTGGGGCATGACGCCGCTGTCGGAGGCGGTGATCCAGGCGCGCGGGCAGGGCGGCGAACGGCAGGCCGACCGGAACGACGTGATCCTGGTCAGCGGCAACGGCGGCATCCTCGACCACCACTCCACGCTGATCGTCAGCCCGCACCGGAAGGGAGCCTGACCATGGAGGCGAGCACCGAGGCGAGCACCGAGGCGAACGCTATGGAGCCCTTGCGGATCGGCATTCTGCGGCGGGACGGCCGCACCGACGCCTTCTTCGACGGCACCGCCGCCGACCGGCTCGTGGTCAAGCGCTGCGCGGCCTGCGACCTGTGGTTCGCGCCCGACCAGGGCACCTGCCCCGGCTGCGGCGACGAGGAGCTGGAGTGGGCCGAGGCCGGCGGGGACGCGACGCTGGTGTCCTGGACGGTCGTCCACGGCCGGCCCGCCGCCGACGGCACCGCTCCCCCGCCCGCCCACCTGGCGATGGTGGAGCTGGCGGAGGGGCCGTGGCTGCACGCCCGGCTGACCGGCGTGGACCAGTCCGCGCTGCGCGAGGGGCTGCCGCTGCGGGCGGTGTTCGTGCACCCCGGCGAGGGAGAGTCCTACCTGCTGTTCCGCCCCGCGTCCTGACCCCCGCCCCCGGTGGGCGACACTGGGGATCATGGAACCGAGCACCGCGCCGCCGTACCCGCCGATCGAGCCCCACGACTCGGGCCTGCTGAGCGTCGGCGGGAACGGCGACGAGATCTACTGGGAGGTCTGCGGCGACCCCGGCGGCAAGCCCGTCGTGTTCCTGCACGGCGGGCCCGGCGGCGGGGCCTCGCCCGTCCACCGGCGGCTGTTCGATCCCGAGGCGTACCGGATCGTGCTGTTCGACCAGCGCAACTGCGGGCGCAGCCGACCGCACGCCTCCGAGCCGGACGCGGACCTGTCGGAGAACACCACCGCGAACCTGGTGGACGACATCGAGCGGCTGCGCGAGCACCTCGGCGTGGACCGCTGGATGGTGTTCGGCGGCTCCTGGGGCAGCACGCTGGCGCTGGCCTACGCCGAGGCGCACCCGGAGCGGGTCACCGAGATCGTGCTGCGCGGCGTCTATCTCGTCCTGCCCGCCGACGAGCCGTGGTGCTTCGCCGAGGGCGGGGTGTCGCGGCTGTTCCCCGACGCGTGGGAGGCGTTCCGCGACCACGTCCCCGAAGGCGAGCGGGACGACCTCATGGCCGCCTACGCGCGCCTGCTGGCCGACCCCGATCCGAGCGTGCACGTCCCCGCCGCGCTGGCGTGGACGCGCTGGGAGGACGCCACCGGCGCGCTGCTGCCCCGGCCCGAGGAGGACGAGGACCCGCGCGCGGCGGTCGCGGTCGCGCGGCTGGAGAACCGCTACTTCGGCAACGGCTGCTTCCTGGAGCCGGGGCGGTTGCTGCGCGACGCGCACCGGCTGGCGGGCATCCCCGGCGTGATCGTCAACGGCCGCTACGACCTGCTCACGCCCCCGGACGCCGCCTGGGCCCTGCACCGGGCGTGGCCGGGATCGGTGCTGCACCTGGTCCCCGACGCCGGGCACGCCTTCGACGAGCCCGGCACGCTGCGCCGGCTGGTCGAGGCCACCGACGCCTTCCGCCCCTAGCCCGAATGACATTCGGTCCATTAGCGTCGGGCCATGCGCACCGAGGTCTGTGAAACGTTCGGGATCGAGTTCCCGCTGTTCGCCTTCAGCCACTGCCGCGACGTGGTCGCCGCCGTCACCAACGCCGGGGGCCTCGGCGTCCTCGGCGCGGTCGCCTACACCCCCGAGCGGCTCGACGAGGAGCTGCGCTGGATCGACGAGCACGTGGACGGCCGCCCCTACGGCGTGGACGTGCTGGTCCCGGCGAAGATCGACGAGTCGGCCGAGCGCGCCGGGCGCGGCGAGGGCGGCCTGGACACCATACTGGCCGCCGTCCCCAAAGAGCACTGGGAGTTCCTGTTCGGGCTGTTCGAGAAGTACGGGGTGCCGCTGCCCGACTTCGAGAAGGCCAAGAAGGCCAACTCCAAGGGCGGCACCCAGGTCACCGCGCAGGGCGCCGGGGAACTGATCGAGGTGTCCCTCGCCCATCCCATCCGCCTGATCGCCAGCGCGCTCGGCACCCCGCCCCCGCTGATGGTCGAGCGGGCCAAGGGCGCCGGGGTGCCGGTGGCCGCGCTGGTCGGCACCGCCGAGCACGCCCGCCGCCAGGTCGCCGCGGGCGTGGACCTCATCGTGGCGCAGGGCGGCGAGGCCGGCGGCCACACCGGCGAGATCTCCACGATGGTGCTGGTGCCCGAGGTCGTGGACACCGTCGCGCCGATCCCCGTGCTGGCGGCGGGCGGCATCGCCACCGGCCGCCAGATGGCCGCCTCGATGGCGCTCGGCGCGTCCGGCGTGTGGTGCGGCTCGGTGTGGCTGACCACCGAGGAGGCCGAGACGCCGCCGCCGGTGAAGGCCAAGATGCTGGCGGCGACCTCCCGCGACACCGTGCGGTCCCGCTCGCGGACCGGCAAGCCCGCCCGGCAGCTCCGCTCGGCCTGGACCGAGGAGTGGGAGGGGCCGGGCAGCCCCGGCGCGCTCGGCATGCCGCTCCAGATGATCATCGCCGAGGGGGCCATGCGGCAGATCAACAAGGTGGCCGAGACCGGCAACCCGGGCGCGCGCGAGCTGGCCAACTACTTCGTGGGCCAGTGCGTCGGGCAGATGAACGCCGTCAAGCCCGCCCGGCAGGTCGTCTACGACATGGTCAGCGAGTTCGCCGACGCCGTCGACCGGCTCAACACCGTCAGCGGGGGCTGAGCGCGCGGCCGGATCCCGCACAGATGATCAAGGCGTTCACCATATGAAATACGCACGGGCCGGCCCTGCGGCGCGTTGCCCGGGGCCGCGCGGGCGCGCCCGGCACCATGGTCACGCTCGGACACCGAGCCGCCCGGCCGGGTGATCTGTGGGGGAGAATGCGGCCATCAGGCGGTGCGGCGGCGTCCCGGCCGGGCGTTCACCTCCGCCCGGCCGGGACGCCGCCGCGCACCCTCAGAACTTGCCACCAGGCACTGGCATTATCCCAGTGGCCGCAGGCACAATCACCCCATGCGAAAACTCCTCGCCACCACGGCCGCCCTGTCCCTGTCCGGAGCCCTGGTCCTGGGCGCCACCCCCGCCCAGGCCGCCGCCAAACCCAAGCCCGCCCCCAAGCCCACCGCCAAGACCGGCCAGAACGCCCGCCAACTGCCCCCGCACGTCCTGGCGCAACTGCCCCCGAACTTGCCCCCGCAACTGCGCCAGGCCGCCGAGGACACGATCTTCACCCCCGGCTGGGACGAGAAGGGCCCCTACATCGTGTGGGGCAACATGCGCTGCCGCATCCACCTGTTCGTCCCCGAGGAGTGGAAGAACGCCTGGGGCACCGGCCCCTGCTGGTTCTGAGCGACCGGCCCCACACCCCTGGTCCACGCCGGCGGTTCCGACCGCGTCTCCGTCGCCCCGCACCCCCGGTCGGGGACGCGGTCACCGCCGATCCGCCACATGTCCCACGAAGCTTTCCAGTGAGCACTGGCAATATCCCAGTGTCCGCAGGCACAATCAGTGCCATGCGAAAGATCATCACCACCGCGGCCACCGTGTCCCTGTCCGGAGCCCTGGTCCTGGGCGCCACCCCCGCCCAGGCCGCCGCCAAACCCAAGCCCGCCGCCAAGCCCACCGCCAAGGCCTCCCCCAAGGCCGACCGCCGGCTGCCCCAGAACAAGGTCCGCCAGCTGCCCCCGGCGGCGCAGAAGATGGTCAGGCAGGCGGAGCAGATGGGGACCATCGGCTGGGACGAGGTCGGCCCCTACTTCGTGTGGGGCTCCCTGGGATGCCGCGTGCACATCTTCGTGGCCGCCGACTGGGACAGGATCATCAACCGCAGCTACGAGTGCTGGTTCTGACCCGCGACCGCGCCCCCCCGGTCCCGCGTCAGCGGTACTGGTGGAGCGGGCGCCCCGGCCCCTTGTTGATCTGCTCGACGAACAGCCTGGCCAGCGCCTCGTGCCCCTTGACCGTGGGATGGAAGCTGCGCTTCTCGGCCGACAGCGCCGCCAGGCTCACCGACAGCCCGTTCATGTAGGGCTCGGGGCTGCCCACCTCGTGCCCGGCGAACGCGCTGTAGGCGTCGGCGAACTCCACGCTGCCGGGCCGCCCGGCCGTCGCGATGCGCCCGTCGGCCTCGTCGACGGTCTGCCGGATCAGCTCGTTCAGCTCGCGGGCGCGGGCGTTCAGCCACCGCTGGTCCTCGACGCTGATGTTGTCGCCGCCCGCCCCCGACACCTCCGAGAACGCGCGCGGGTACCCCAGCACGATCACCCGGGCGCGCGGCGCGCGAGCGGTGATCTTGGCGATCACGTCCGGCAGGCTCTGCCGCAGCGTCGCCATCCGCCCCGCGATCGCGGCGCCCTGCTCCTCGCAACTCTTGCTCCACGGCAGCTTCACCACGCACGCGGCCAGCACCTTGGAGAAGCCCACGTCGTTGCCGCCGACACTGATGGTGACCAGGCTCGTGTCGGCGCCGACGCGGCCGAGCTGCGGCGGCTCGCCGCCCTTGCCGTCCAGCACGTCGGCGGTCGTCGCGCCCGAGCAGGCCCAGAACGAGGTGCCCCGCGCGAACGGGAAAGCCTTGGACACCGCGTGGTAGTAGGCCTTGGAGGTGCGGTGGCAGCGCTCCAGGGGGTTCTGGTCGGCCAGGTTGCCCTCCGCGCCGACGCCGGAGGAGTAGGAGTCGCCGAGCGCGACGTAGGCGCCCTGCGTGGCGGCCTCGACCGGCGTGAGCCGCCGCCCCGGGCCGCGCTCGGGGTCGTTGAACGGCGCGCCGGGCGTTGCGCGGCATCCCGCGCCGAACACCGAGCAGCGCGCGGCGGGCAGCGCCACCAGCGGGACGATCATGAGCAGCAGGAGGAGCACCAGCACGGCCACGGCCGAGCCGCGCTCGCCGAGGCGTTCGCGGACGTGCCCCGGCCAGGCTCCCGGCCGCGTCCTCCGCTTCGGCTCCGTCCCCGGCCCCGTCATCGTGCTCCCCTCCGTCCGTTCCACCAGACGAGCACCGTGCTCTCCGGGTTCCCGCCTTTACATTGTAGATTTTTAAGCTCCCCGT
The DNA here is from genome assembly GCA_050936435.1 of Spirillospora sp. CA-253888. Lineage (GTDB taxonomy): Bacteria > Actinomycetota > Actinomycetes > Streptosporangiales > Streptosporangiaceae > Spirillospora. The sequence continues at coordinate 6,839,396 of JBNJMT010000001.1, read as the reverse complement.
CCCGTCCACGATAGGCGGGCGATCGCTCCCCCGTCGTCCCCGGACGGGTGACGAGTCCGACAACGCCTGGGGTGCGGCGGAACGTCCGCGGGTATCCCTCCGTCCAAGGGGCAACACGACGTTCACGGGGGGCGCCGCATCATGCTGGCGGTATTGACCGGTCTGGGGCTGTCGGCCGCCGCGGGCCTGAACGCCTACATCCCGCTGCTGGTGGTCGGGGTGCTCGGCCGCTACACCGACCTGGTGCGGCTGCCGGCCGAGTTCGACTGGCTCGCCAACGGATGGGTGCTGGGCGCGCTCGCCCTGCTGCTGGCCGCCGAGGTCATCCTGGACAAGGTGCCGGTGGTCGACACCGTCAACGACGCGATCCAGACGGTGGTGCGCCCGGCGGCGGGCGGCGCGGTGTTCGCCGCCACCGACGCCGCCGCGCGGCTGGACTCCTCGTCGTTCATGCAGGACAACCCGTGGATCGGGTGGGCGCTGGGCATCATGGTGGCCCTGGTCGTGCACGTGACCAAGGCGACGGTGCGGCCGGTGGTCAACGCCGGGACGCTCGGCACCGGCGCGCCGGTGGTCAGCACCGTCGAGGACACCGTCTCGCTCGGGATGAGCCTGCTGGCGATCCTGGTGCCGGTCGTGGCGCTGGTCGTGCTGGCGCTGCTCGCCTACCTCGCGCTGCGCATGCTGCGCGCGGCGCACCGGCGCAGGCGGCGCCGCGCTACCGGGTCGGCCGCCACATGACCAGGCGGGGCCCGAGCTCGTGCAGCCCCGCGCGGACCTCCGCGTCCCAGTGGGCGCGCAGCCCCGGCCCCCAGCGCTCGGCGGGCAGCTCGGCGAAGCCGTGCGCGGCGTACCAGGGGCCGTTCCACGGGACGTCGCGGAAGGTCAGCAGGGTGACGCCCGGCGCCCCGGCCGCGGCGGCGCGCTCCACGACCGCGCGCAGCAGGCGTCCGCCGACGCCCTGCCGGACCCGGTCGGCGCGCACGGCGATCTGCTCCAGATGGGCGGCGCCGTCCACCCGCACCACCGCGGCGAAACCGAGCGGCGGGTCGCCCGCCACCACGATGTCGGCCGAGGTGCCGATCATCTCTTCGATCACCGTGGGACCCGGCGGGAACACGATGCCGAGCGGCCGGAACAGCTCGTCGGCCGTCCGCTCGATCTCGGACAGCAGGGGCAGGTCGGCGGGCGTCGCGGTGCGCACCGGCGCGTCGACGGGGTCCATGGCCCCGATCGTAGGGCCCGGCCTCCCCCGGCGGCACCGCATTAACGGCGCCGGACGCCGCCGCTCCCCCGGGCGCCCGGGCACCTGCGGGCGCACGGCTTCGGGGTGCCCGCAGGGGGCGGCCTGGGTCAGCTGACGCCGGCCTCCTTCATGTCGCGCAGCTCGCGCTTGAGCTCCTTGATCTCGTCGCGGAGGCGGGCGGCCAGCTCGAACTGCAGGTCGGTCGCCGCCTGGTGCATCTGGGCCGTCATCTGCTCGATCAGGCCCTCCAGCTCCTCGCGGGGGCGCTCGCCCACCAGGTCGGCGGCGTGGCGGCCGGCCTTGCGCGAGCCGAGGCCCGGGACCGGGGCCTTGCCTCGGCTCTGCTGGCGGCCCGCGCCGCCGATGAGGTTCTCGGTGTCGGCGTCCTCGCGGACCAGCGAGTCGAGGATGTCGGCGATCTTCTTCCGCAGGGCCTGCGGCTCGATGCCGTGCTCCTCGTTGTAGGCCTGCTGCTTGGCGCGGCGCCGGTTGGTCTCGTCGATCGCGCGCTCCATCGACGGGGTCACGGTGTCGGCGTACATGTGGACCTGGCCGGACACGTTGCGGGCCGCGCGGCCGATGGTCTGGATCAGGGAGGTCTCCGAGCGCAGGAAGCCCTCCTTGTCGGCGTCCAGGATCGCGACCAGCGACACCTCGGGCAGGTCCAGGCCCTCGCGCAGCAGGTTGATGCCGACCAGCACGTCGAACTCGCCGGCGCGCAGCTCGCGCAGCAGCTCGATGCGGCGCAGGGTGTCGACCTCGCTGTGCAGGTAGCGGACCTGGATGCCGAGCTCCAGCAGGTAGTCGGTGAGGTCCTCCGACATCTTCTTGGTCAGGGTGGTGACCAGCACGCGCTCGTCGCGCTCGGTGCGCAGCCGGATCTCGTGGATCAGGTCGTCGATCTGGCCCTTGGTCGGCTTGACGACGATCTCGGGGTCGATCAGGCCGGTCGGGCGGATGACCTGCTCGACCACGTCGCCCTTGACGCGGTTCAGCTCGTAGTTGCCGGGGGTGGCCGACAGGTAGACCGTCTGGCCGATGCGCTCCAGGAACTCCTCCCACTTCAGCGGGCGGTTGTCCATCGCCGAGGGCAGCCGGAAGCCGTGCTCGACCAGCATCCGCTTGCGGGAGGCGTCGCCCTCGTACATCGCGCCGATCTGCGGGACGGTCTGGTGGGACTCGTCGACGACCAGCAGGAAGTCCTCGGGGAAGAAGTCCAGCAGCGTGTTGGGGGCGGTGCCGGGCGCGCGGCCGTCGATGTGGCGGGAGTAGTTCTCGATGCCGGAGGCGGTGCCGACCTGCCGCATCATCTCGATGTCGTAGGTGGTGCGCATCCGCAGCCGCTGGGCCTCCAGCAGCTTGCCCTGCCGCTCCATCACGGCGAGGGTCTCCTCCAGCTCGGCCTCGATGGCGCCGATCGCGCGCTCCATGCGCTCGGGGCCGGCGACGTAGTGGGAGGCGGGGAAGACGTACAGCTCCTCGTCCTCCGACAGGACCTCGCCGGTGAGCGGGTGCAGGGTCGCCAGCTTCTCGATCTCGTCGCCGAACATCTCGATCCGGACGGCGAGCTCCTCGTACTGCGGGATGATCTCGATGGTGTCGCCGCGCACCCGGAAGGTGCCGCGGGTGAAGGCCAGGTCGTTGCGCGAGTACTGCATGCCGACCAGGTGGCGCAGCAGCTCGTCGCGGTCGTACTCCTGGCCGACGCGCAGCCGCAGCATGCGGTCGACGTACTCCTGCGGGGTGCCCAGGCCGTAGATGCACGACACCGACGCGACCACGACGGTGTCGCGGCGGGTCAGCAGCGAGTTGGTCGCCGAGTGCCGCAGCCGGTCGACCTCGTCGTTGATCGAGGAGTCCTTCTCGATGTAGGTGTCGGTCTGCGGGATGTAGGCCTCGGGCTGGTAGTAGTCGTAGTACGACACGAAGTACTCGACCGCGTTGTTGGGCAGCATCTCGCGCAGCTCGTTGGCGAACTGCGCCGCCAGCGTCTTGTTGGGCTGCATGACCAGCACCGGCCGCTGGAGCTTCTCGATCAGCCAGGCGATGGTGGCGGTCTTGCCGGTGCCGGTGGCGCCCAGCAGCACCGAGTCCTTGTCGCCCCGGCCGACGCGCTCGGCCAGCTCGGCGATCGCCTGCGGCTGGTCGCCCGAGGGCGTCATCTCCGTGACGACCTCGAACGGCGCCACCTTGCGCTGCAGGTCCGTGATCGGCCGCATTCCTCGCCTCTCCCTGATGAGCAGCGGACCGGGACGGCCCGCTCACCCCACTGTATGCAGGGGGTGTGACATTCTCCGCCGACCGGGTGCCACCGCCGGTCAAAGGACGGGCAACGGGACCCGGGCGCGCAGCGCGTAGCCGCCGTCGCCGGTGGGCCCGGCCTCGAAGGTGCCGCCGAGGGCGGTGACCCGCTCGCGCAGCCCGACCAGGCCGTTGCCGCCGCTCGGCAGCCGGTGCGCCACCGGCGCCGCGGGCGCGGTGTTGGTCACCGAGACCTCCACGGCCTCGGGCAGCAGGCCCAGCTCCACGCGGGTGGCGGCGTCCCCGGCGTGCTTGTGGACGTTGGTGAGCGACTCCTGGACCAGCCGGTAGACGGTGCGGCCCACCGCGGCGGGCATGGGGCGCTCGTCGCCGGTCACCGCCAGCTCCACCGCGAGCCCGGCCGCGCCCGACTGCTCGATCAGGCCCCGCACGTCCGCCAGGGCCGGGGTGTGCTGGGGCAGGGCCTCCTCGCCGCGCCGCAGGACCCCGATGACCTGCCGCAGCTCCTCCAGCGCCTGGCGGCCCATGTCGCCGATCACCGCGGCGGTCTCGGCGGCGCGCTCGGGATCGCGGGCGGCGATGGCGCGCAGCGCCCCGGCGTGCACGACCATGACGCTGACGCGGTTGGCGACCACGTCGTGCATCTCCCGGGCGATGCGGGTGCGCTCCTCGGCCCGGGCGCGCTCGGCGAGCAGGTGCTGCTCGTTCTCCAGGCGCGCCGCCCGCTCCTGGAGGGAGGCCAGCAGCTGCTTGCGGGCGCCCATGTAGAGGCCGAGCACCACCGGCAGCGCGGTGAACGCCAGCCCGAAGATCGCCATGGCCAGGGGGGAGGCGGGCTGGGTGGTCGGGCCGGGGAACAGCAGCCCCACCGCGTACCAGGCCACCGAGATGATCACGATGGTGCGGCGGACGGGGGCGTAGGCCCCCAGCGAGTACAGCACGATCAGCGCGCCGAACCCGCCGCCGCCCGCCACGGTGCCGAACACCAGCGCGAACAGGGCGAGCCCGGCCGGGTGGCGGCGGCGCACCACCAGCGCCAGGCCGAGCAGCACCCCGGCGGCCGAGCAGACCGCGGGCGGCAGCCAGAACTCCCGGTAGCCGAGCCACAGGAACGGGCCGTCCACGGCGGCCGTGCCGAGCGCCAGGGCGATGTCGAGCGCGCGGGAGCGTCGCGCCGGCCCCAGCTCCGGCCACCGGTCCCGCAGCAGCATGCGTCGAGCCTATAGCCACGACCCGATCATGCGCCGGGGACCCGGTGATCGTCGTTCAGCGTGCGGCCGCGGCCGCCTCCAGCTCTTCCCACAGGGCGTCCACGCGCGCCCGCAGGTCCTCCAGCGACCCGGAGTTGTCGATCACGTGGTGGGCGAGGGCGCGGCGCTGCTCGCGGCTCGCCTGGGCGTCGATGCGCGCCTGGGCGGCCTCGCGGGTCATGCCCCGGCGCGCGGTGAGCCGGTCGAGCTGGGTCGGCACGGGGGCGTCCACGACCACCACCACGTCGTAGAACCCGGCCAGACCGTTCTCGGCCAGCAGCGGCACGTCGTAGACGACGATCGCGTCGGCGGGGGCGGCGTCCATCAGCTCCTGCATCCGCTCCCCCACCAGCGGGTGCACGATGGCGTTCAGCGCCTTGAGCCGCTCGGCGTCGGCGAACACGATCGAGCCGACCCGCTCGCGGTCCAGGCCGCCGCCGGGCAGCAGCACCCCCTCGCCGAACTCGGCGACCACGGCGGCGAGGCCCGGGGTGCCGGGCTCGACCACCTCCCGGGCGATCTTGTCCGCGTCGATGACCACCGCGCCGTGCGCGGCCAGCCGGGCCGAGACCTCGCTCTTGCCCGACCCGATTCCACCGGTGAGTCCCACTTTCAGCACGGGCACCACCGTACTCAGGCCGGACCGGCGCCCGCCGGGAGGGTCTTGCGCATGTGGACGTGGGTGAGGTGGGCGGCGACGCGCTCGCGGTGGGTCTCGGCGTAGCCCAGCCGCCGGTACAGCCGCAGGTTGGGGTCGCTGAGATGGCCGGTGAACAGCACGCACGCCTCGGTGCGGCCCGCGACGTGCTCCTCCAGGGCGCGCATCAGGCTCCCGCCGACGCCCCGCCCCTGCTGGTCGGGCGCGACCACCAGGCGGCCCACCAGGCAGGTGCGGTCGCTGAACCGGGCGCGGACCGCGCCGACCAGCCGCCCGCCGGGCAGCACGGCCTTGAGCACGACCGCGTCGCCCTCCAGCGCCTTGCGGAGCTGCTCCACCGACTCCACCAGCGGCGGGATGAAGGGGTCGCCGTACAGTTGCGCCTCGGTGACGTAGGCGGCGCGCTGCACGGTCATGATCTCGCCCGCGTCGTCGGGCGAGGCGGGCGAGATCACGACCGGTGCGGAAGTCATGGGCACGACCCTAGCGGGCGGGCCCGCCGGCCCGCCCGCCGATGCGCCGGGCACGCCACCGGCGGGCCGGGCGGCGGGCCGGTGGGGTGCTCGGGGGCCGGTGGGGTGCCCGGCGCCTCAGCCGGCGATCCGGACGGTCACCGCGACCGGGTAGTGGTCGGAGGCGTCGGACTTGACCACCTCGTAGTCGCTGAACATCAGGTCGTCGGTCCCGAAGATCCAGTCGATGCGCTCCCCGGAGGGGGTGGTGGGCACCGGGTCGCCGCCGAGCCCCGCGCTGCGCAGCCGGGTCCCGTCGGAGATCCGGCTGATCTCCGGGCTGCCGGGCTCGGCGTTGAAGTCGCCGCCGATGATCGTGCGGCCCGCGTTGGCCCAGGCGCCGATCAGCGCCGACGCCTCGCGCACCCGCTCCTCGCTCTTGTCCGCGCCGCCCTCCAGGTGGGTGGACCACACGTCCATGGTGGTGCGGCCGACGCCGAGCCGCGCCCACACGTAGCCGCGGATCTGGGACCAGTCGCCGCGCGGCATCCGGCCCGTGCCCGAGCTGCGCACCGGGAGCGAGGTGAGGATGGCGTTGCCGAACTGGCCGTCGGCGGCCGGGCCCCACAGCAGCTTCATGCCGAGCCGCCGCGACAGCCACACGCCCACGTCGGTGGTGCCCGACAGCAGCGCGCCGCGGCTGGCCTCCTGCAGCAGCACCACGTGCGGGCGCTGCGCCGCGATGGTGCGGGCGATGCCCTCGGGGTCCAGCTGCCCGTCCTGGTCGACGGCGTCGTGGATGTTGTAGCTGACCACGCGCACGTGCCCGTCGGCGGGCGCGGCCGCGGGGGCCTTCCCCTTGGGGGCGGCGACGGTGAACAGCAGCGTCCCCGCCAGCAGCACCAGCGCCGCCCCGGCGGCGGTGAGGGCGCGCAGCGGGGCGCGGGCGGGCAGCGGGCCGCCGCGCGCGGCGGCGATGGCGGCCAGCCCGCCCAGCAGGATCCCGGCCAGGCCGGGCAGCACGTTGTTGGGCAGCGGCATCGGCTCGACGGCGCTGAGCTGGTAGGGCACCAGGACCAGCGCGATCAGGAACCCGCCGAGCGCGGCGCCGACGTCGATGCGCCAGACCGGGCCGCCGGTCCCGGCGCGGCGCAGCGGCGCGCGGCAGGCCACCGCCAGCAGCCACGCCGACAGCACCTGCCCGCCGATCACCACGGGGACGATCTCGATGCCCGACACCGCGTAGGTCCCGGCGATCGCGCCGGCGCCCACGCCGAGCAGGGTGCCGCCGAGCACGCACACCCCGCCGGGCACCGCGCGCACCGCGAGCCCCGACGCCAGGAACGCCAGCGCCAGGCCCTGGCCGGCCACGATGACGATGTGCGCGGCGGTCAGCGACAGCCATCCCGACGACGCCACGAACGCGGGGCTGGACAGCACCAGGATCTGCAGCGCCAGGAACGGCCCGATGGCCGCGCCGCCCAGCGCGTCGCGCCAGGACAGGCCGGGCGCGGCGACCGGCCCGGAGGCCAGCTCGCGGTACAGCGCCAGCGCGCCGAGCCCCACGAACGCCAGGCACGCGAGCCACGGCGCGATGCCGGACCGCCACACCGGGTCCCAGGTCGCGAACGCCATGCGCACCGCGGCGTCGGCCGACAGGCCCGCCACCGCGGCGGTGGCGAAGCCCACCCCCGACAGGCCGCGGGCGCCCTCGTACAGCGCCGCCACCGCGATCATGCCGATGGCGGTGCCCAGCAGCGCCAGCCACAGCTGCGGCGACAGGATCTGGGCGAGCAGCCGGACCGCCAGCAGCCCGCCGACGCCGGTCAGCAGCAGGGCGCGGGGGCCGCCGACGCGCCGCACCAGGGGCGCGGCGAACCCGGCGAGGTAGACCGCCAGCGTGGCGATCGCGGCGACGCCGGCGCCCGCCGAGTCGCCCAGGTGGTCGAGCTGGGGCAGGGAGAACCGCAGGGTCTGCGCGAGCACCGCCACCGTGATCGCGATCAGCGCGAGCCGGGCGGGGCCCTGCGGAACGATGGAGGGACCGGACGCGGACGGGCCGCCGGTCTGGGTGCCTACGTCTGTGCTGGCCAATTGAACGAATGCTCCCGGGGACGAGCTGGGGGCGGTCGGGGGATCACGCGGGGCGCGCGGGGTGCGGGCCGGGTCGGGTCGGGTGCGGCGGATCGAGCATGGCAGGTCGGGCGTGGCGGGTGGGCGTCAAGGGCGGGCTCGGCGGGTGCGCGTGGCGGACGGGCACGGCGCGTCGGGCGCGACACGTCGGACACGGGGTGCCGGACGTGGCACATCGGGCACGGCGTGTCGGGCACGGTGCGTTGGGCACGGCACGTCGAGCACGGAAGGCCGTCGGGCAAAAGGCGCACGGCCGGAGGCCGATCCGCTGTGGATCGTCCTCCGGCCGTGTTCACCTGATCACCGCGCCGCGCGCGCCGCCCGCGAGGGCGGCGCGCGGTGGGCACGGGCCGTGCTCAGCGTCTCACTGCCCGCCGGAGAGCTTCTCCCGCAGGGCGGCCAGGGCCTCGTCGGTGGCCAGGGCGCCACCGGTGGACTCGGTCTCGCCGCCGCCGGAGTAGGAGGTCTCGGTGCCCGTGCTGGTCGTGGCGCCGGCCGTGTCGGCCTCCGCCTCGGCCTTGCGGGCCTCCTCGATCTGCTTGCGGTGGGCGTCGAAGCGGGAGCGGGCCTCGGCGTACTGCCGCTCCCAGGTCTCGCGCTGCTCGTCGAAGCCCTCGAGCCACTCGCCGGTCTCCGAGTCGAAGCCCTCGGGGTACTTGTAGTTCCCCTCGGCGTCGTACTCGGCGGGCATGCCGTACAGCGTCGGGTCGAAGTCCTCTTCCTCGATGCCGGCGGCCGACTCGTTGGCCTGCTTCAGCGACAGGCTGATGCGGCGCCGGTCGAGGTCGATGTCGATGATCTTCACGAAGATCTCGTCGCCGACCTGGACGACCTGCTCGGGGATCTCCACGTGGCGCTCGGCCAGCTCGGAGATGTGCACCAGGCCCTCGATGCCCTCCTCGACGCGGACGAACGCGCCGAAGGGGACCAGCTTGGTGACGCGGCCCGGCACGACCTGCCCGATCTGGTGGGTGCGGGCGAACTGCTGCCACGGGTCTTCCTGGGTCGCCTTGAGCGACAGGGAGACGCGCTCGCGCTCCATGTCGACGTCCAGGACCTCGACCGTGACCTCCTGGCCGACCTCGACGACCTCGGAGGGGTGGTCGATGTGCTTCCAGGACAGCTCCGACACGTGCACCAGACCGTCGACGCCGCCGAGGTCCACGAACGCACCGAAGTTGACGATCGAGGAGACGACGCCCTTGCGGACCTGGCCCTTCTGCAGGGTGTTGAGGAAGGTCTGGCGGACCTCGCTCTGGGTCTGCTCCAGCCAGGCGCGGCGCGACAGCACCACGTTGTTGCGGTTCTTGTCGAGCTCGATGATCTTGGCCTCGAGCTCGCGGCCCACGTAGGGCTGCAGGTCACGGACACGGCGCATCTCGACCAGCGACGCGGGCAGGAAGCCGCGCAGGCCGATGTCGAGGATGAGGCCGCCCTTGACGACCTCGATGACCGTGCCGGTGACGATGCCGTCCTCGTCCTTGATCTTCTCGATCGTGCCCCAGGCGCGCTCGTACTGAGCGCGCTTCTTGGACAGGATCAGACGGCCTTCCTTGTCCTCCTTCTGGAGGACGAGGGCCTCCACGTGGTCTCCGACGGCGACGACCTCGTTGGGGTCGACGTCGTGCTTGATGGAGAGCTCGCGGGAGGGGATGACACCTTCCGTCTTGTAGCCGATGTCGAGGAGGACCTCGTCTCGATCGACCTTGACAACGGTGCCTTCGACGATGTCGCCGTCGTTGAAGTACTTGATGGTCTCATCGATCGCGGCGAGGAAGGCTTCCTCTGACCCGATGTCGTTGACCGCTACCTGCGGGGTGGTCGAGGTGGCCTCGGTGCTGCTCGTCATGTGTCGGCTGGCTCCGGATACGGACATAGTGGGTGTCTGGTGATGCGCGGAGGGCTCTTATCCGCCCTGCCGAGAACCGGATGGCACGTGGTCACCCACATGGAGATACCGAACCGATGTCGCCGACGAGACCGAGCGCGAGCCTGCTCCGTCCGAAGCGCGCGCAAGCCCACAGCGCAGCGATCAGGATATGGGACCGATCGCGGCAGGTCAATCGGAGCGGCGACACCCGCGGGCCCGGCCGGCGTGCGGCCCCGGCGGGGCGGGTCGCGGGGAGGCGGCCCCGGGACGGCGGAGGCCTCTCTCACGGGGACGCGCGAGCCCGCGCCGAAGATCGCGCGGGGCCCGTCCCGGAGGGGCGTGCGGGCCGCTCCGGGACGGGCGGAGATCAGTAGACGCGGGCGCGGGCCCGGAACTCCTTGGCGAGCCGCTTCTCTGCGGCCTGCGGGATGGTGATCGTCTCGGGGTCGCCGTCGGAGGTGTAGCGCTCGCCGGGGTGCTTGTCGAGGCGGTCCAGCCAGGCCGTCGAGCAGAACTTGGTGCACTCGTTCTCCTTGATCTTGCCCTCGGAGCGCACCCGCGTGATCGCGAACCGGTCGAAGTCCTTGTCGAACGGCGACTGCGACGGCTTCCACCCGGCCAGGAAGACGCCCTGGAAGTCGTACCGGCCCTCCTGCCGCTGCGCCCAGGCGCGCTTGTCGGGGATCGCGCCGAAGGGGTAGGCGAAGGTGGCGGTGTGCCGCCCGGTCAGCGAAACGATCTTGTCTTCGATGCCGCCGATCTCCCGCTGCACCTGCTTCTTGGACATCCGCGACAGGTCCTGGTGGGTTTCGGTGTGGTTGGCGATCTCGTAGCCGTGGTCGGTGAGCCACTTCAGCCCGGCCGCGGCCCGGTCGCCGAGCCCGAACAGGTCCTCGTTCAGGTAGAAGGTCGCCACGGGCCGGAACCCCGGATGCCGCTGCGCCACCTCCTGGATGATCGCCACGGCGGTGTCGGGCTTGGGGGCGCCCCGCTCGTCCAGCCCGAAGTGGCCGGGGGTGCTGTCGTCGAAGGTCAGCACGACCGGATGCCGACCCGCCGGGACGTCGAAGCGCCCGCCGACGAACTCGGCGGCGGTGATCGGCACATAGCCCGCACCGGCCAGGCGCTCCAGCTCCTCGCGGAACTCCTTGGTCGAGCGGTCCAGCGACAGCTCGGCCTTCTTCATGATCCGGTGGTACATCAGCACCGGGACCTCGCCGAGCTCGTTGGCCTTGGCCGATGCGGCGGCGGCCGCGGCCTGCGGCAGGGTCGCCGGAGCCGAGGCGGAGGCCGAAGCGGAGGCGGAGGGCGTCGCCGAGGGCGTCGGCGCGGCCGTGGACGGCTTGGCGGAGCCACCGCCGTCCGGCGCCCCGGTCGCCGTGGGCGGCGGGACGGACGTGGCCCTGGAGGCCGCGCCCGCGTGGGCGGCGGCACCCTCGGAGCCGGAGCGCCCCCGCTCCCCCGGCAGGGTCAGTCCGAGGATCACGGCGCAGACGACGACAACACCGGCGATCTTGTGCAGGAGTGGCACGGGCCTCCCGTCCTGGGACGTGTGTTCACGGGCCGAAGAGATCAGAGTACGACTCTTGGGACTGATCGGACAGTGAGCTCGGGAAGCACGGATCGAGTGAGATGTCAGACAGTGGATGCGCAGGTGGAGATATGCGCGCGGGCTAGGGCGGCGTGGGGGCCTCTGCTTCTGTGCAGGCTGAGCTTGGAGGGCGCATCTACACCTGCACGCGGCTGAGCTAGGTGGGGGCGTACAGCTCAATTACGGCGCCGCAGGACACGCTGCAGGGCACGCCACAGGACCACGCCGCAGGACGTGCCGCAGGACCACGCCGAGCGGAATGTGAAGACGGGGCCCGCACTACGCCCTCTTACCGGTGCCGCCGGGCCCCCAGGGCCCGGCGGCACCGGTGTCTGAACCTTTACTTGCGCAGGGCAGGACTTTGCGGGCTGGGCTTGGTGGGGGTTCTTGCCTCAATCCTGCGCGGGCTGGCGCGGGCGGGTATGTGGGCAAACCCCCGTGTGGCTGGGCACGACGCGGATGTGCTGCTCTAACCCCACGCGGGCCTGGGGTTGCTGGGTACGTGGACAAACCCCCGCGTGGTTGAGGCTGGTGTGCGCGTGTACCTAACCCCGCGCGGGGCCGGGGTTGTTGGGTGCGTGGGCAGGTCACGTCCAGCGGAGTGGTGTATGAGATCGGTCTCCGCGTGATCTGTTGTTGAGGTTAGGCGGTGAGTTGTTGCTGGTCGATGGTGTTGTTCCCGGTGTCGGTGTCGATGATGCGCAGTCGGGTTTTGGCCAGCAGGTCCAGGCCCATGTAGCGGCGCATCTCGGCCCATTCGTCGGTCTGTTCCATCAGGACCGCGCCGACCAGGCGGATCACCGCGGCGCGGTCGGGGAAGATCCCGACCACGTCGGTGCGGCGGCGGATCTCTTTGTTGAGCCGTTCCTGAGGGTTGTTGGACCAGATCTGCCGCCATAGTGGGGGTGGGAAGGCCGCAAAGGCCAGCAGTTCCTCGCGGGTCTGGTCCAGGTGGTCGGCGGCTTGGGGGTGCTTGGCCTCCAGGGCCTGCACCACCCAGTGGTGTTGGGCGGTGACCTGGTCGGGGTCGGGCTGGTCGAAGATGGTGCGCACCAGCGTGGCCACCCAGGGCTGGGCGGATTTGGGCACCTTGGTGAGCAGGTTGCGCAGGTAGTGGGTGCGGCAGCGCTGCCAGGCCGCGCCCGGCAAGGTAGCGCCGACCGCCTCCACCAGCCCGGCGTGCGCGTCGGAGATCACCAGCTGCACCCCGGTCAGGCCGCGGGCCACCAGGCCGCGCAGGAACGCCAGCCAGCCCGCGCCGTCCTCGGCCGAGGTGACCTCCACTCCCAGGATCTCGCGGTGCCCGTCGGCGTTGACGCCGGTGGCGGTCAGCACGTGCACGTTGACCACCCGGCCGCCCTCACGCACCTTCTGGGTCAGCGCGTCGACCCATACGAACGCATACGGGCCGGTGGCCAGGGGCCGGGTGCGGAACGCGGTGACCTGCTCGTCCAAGGTCTTGGCCATCTGGCTGACCTGGCTTTTGGAGATCCCGGTGATTCCCATCTGCTCCACCAGCTTGTCCACCCGCCGCGTCGACACCCCCAGCAGATAACTGGTGGCGACCACGCTGACCAGGGCCTGCTCGGCCCGGCGTCGTCGCTCCAGCAGCCAGTCGGGGAAATAGGACCCGGTCCGCAGCTTGGGGACGGCCAGCTCGACGGTGCCGGCGCGGGTGTCCCACTGGCGGGTGCGGTAGCCGTTGCGGGAGTTGACGCGCTGGTCGCTGCGCTGCCCGTAGTCGGCGCCGCACAGGCTGTCGGCCTGGGCCGACATCAAAGCGTTCGCCATCGTGGTCACCATCTGCCGCAACAGATCCGGCTCACACGCCCCGATCTGCTCGGCGAACCAGCCCGCAGGGTCCACACTGTTGTCCACGGCCATCGCGTCTGTTCTCCTTCGGTTCTTGGTCGATTCGAAGGATCACGCGGTGGCCGTCTCGTTTGCACGACGCCACACCCACTGACCTGGTCAAACTCTTACACCACCTCCGTGGACGCAACCCGTGGGCAAACCCGCGCGTGACTGGGCTGGGTGGGCCCGTGTAGACCCCCACAGACTCAGTCGGTGCCTCGTGCTCGGCGAAAGCGGCGTGTCATTGTGGGGGGACGACCCCCCACACCCCCCGATGCCGGGGCTCACCCGTCCTCACTCGCTGGCGCTCGCTCCGGGCGGGCGAGACCCGGGCAGGGGCCAGCCCCCACACCCCCGGCAGGGGGCAAGCCCCCCACACCCCCCAACAAACGACGGCTGCGCCGCCCTGCTCGCCTAGTGAGGCAGGGGCTCCGCCCCCTGCACCCCCGACAAGCATGGGCTCCGCCCCTGAATCTGGGGCTCTTATATCCAGATGTGGTTAAGGGGGTGCCCAAGGTGCACGCGAGCGCCTAACTACCGCCGGCAGGGCCGAAGCCGAAGGCAAGGCCCTGCCGGCGGTAGATCGCGAAGCGATGTGGCGCTCGCCGGCTTTTCGGTCGGTTCCCGAGCCCCCGGCGAGGGGTTCGGGCCGAGAAGCCCTTAATGAGCCGCGTCTTGCCAGGTGCGGCCGGTTCCCATGGAGACTTCCAGGGGGGCTCGTAGGTCGTAGGCGCCCCGCATCTGTTCGCGGACCAGGTCCTGGAGGCGGTCGAGTTCGCCGTCGGCGACCTCGAAGACCAGTTCGTCGTGGACCTGCAGCAGCATCCGGGAGGTCAGGCCCGCTTCGCGGAGGGCGCGGTCCACGTTCAGGGACGCGACCTTCACGATGTCGGCGGCCGAGCCCTGGATGGGGGCGTTCAGCGCCATGCGTTCGGCCATCTCGCGGCGCTGCCGGTTGTCGGAGTTGAGGTCGGGCAGGTAGCGGCGGCGGCCGAGGATGGTCTCGGTGTAGCCGTCGTGGCGGGCCTTGGCGACCACTTCCTGGAGGTAGTCGCGGACGCCGCCGAACTGCTGGAAGTACTCCTCCATCAGGCCGCGGGCCTCGTCGGGCGAGATGCTGAGCTGCTGGGACAGTCCGTAGGCCGACAGCCCGTAGGCGAGGCCGTAGTTCATCGCCTTGATGCGGGCGCGCAGTTCGGAGTCGATCTGCTCGGGCGGCAGCTTGAACACGTGCGAGGCGGTGACGGTGTGGAAGTCGGTGCCGGAGCCGAACGCCTCCAGCAGGGCGGCGTCCTCCGACAGGTGCGCCATGATCCGCAGCTCGATCTGGCTGTAGTCGGCGGTGAGCAGGGAGGCGTAGCCGCCGCCGACGACGAACGCCTCGCGGATCTGGCGGCCCTCGGCGGTGCGGATGGGGATGTTCTGCAGGTTGGGGTCGGTGGACGACAGGCGTCCGGTGGCCGCCACCATCTGGTTGAAGGTGGTGTGGATGCGGCCGCCGTCGTCGGCCATGGGGATCAGCGAGTCGACGATGCTCTTGAGCTTGGCGACCTCGCGCCAGCGCAGGATGTGCTCCAGCACCGGGTGGCCGTCCTTGGCCAGCAGGCCGGTGAGGGCCTCGGAGTCGGTGGTGTAGCCGGTCTTGGTGCGCTTGGTCTTGGGGAGGCCGAGCTCCTCGAACAGCACCTGCTGGACCTGCTTGGGCGAGCCGAGGTTGAACTCGTGGCCGACGGCGTCGTGGGCGAGGCGCTCCATCTCCTTGACCTGGGCGCCCAGGGAGGCCGACAGGGACGCCAGGTGGTCGGCGTCCACGGCGATGCCGGCGCGCTCCATGTCGGCCAGCACGCCGACCAGGGGCAGCTCGACCTCGTGCAGCAGGCGGGTCGCGCCGCGCTTGTCCAGGTCGGCGTCCAGGACGTCGGCGAGCTCGGTGACGGCGCGGGCGCGGACGGCCAGATCGCGGGCGGCCTCCTCCTCGCCGGTGCCGTCCAGGGTGAGCTGGCCGGAGTCGTCGTTCTCGGCGCTCAGCTCGCGGTGCAGGTAGCGCAGCACGAGGTCGCCGAGGTCGAAGGTGCGCTGGCCGGGCAGGGCCAGGTAGGCGGCCAGGGCGGTGTCGCTGGTCAGGCCGGCCAGGGTCAGGCCGCGCGCGGCCAGGGCCAGCATGGGGCCCTTGGCCTCGTGCATCGCCTTGGGGCGGGCGGGGTCGGCGAGCCAGGCGCCGAGGGCCTTCTCGTCGTCGGCGACCAGCTCGGCGGGGTCGAGGTGGACGGCGGGGCCCGCCTTGGACGCCAGGGCCAGTCCGGTCAGCTCGCCGGTGCCGCGGCCCCAGGTGCCGGTGACGGCGATGCCGACGCGGTCGGCGGTGGCGTTGGCCTCCAGCCACGCGCCGAGCGCGCCGGGCTCCAGGGCTTCCAGAGCGACCTCGAAGCCCTCCTCGGCCTCGGGCTCGGCGGCGGAGATCGAGGCGTACAGGCGTTCGCGCAGCACCCGGAACTGCAACGAGTCGAACAGGGTGTGGATCTCCTCGCGGTCCCACTGGCCCATCGACAGCTGGGGCGGGGTCAGCTCCAGGCCGACCTCGCAGTCGAGCTTGTTGATCTGCTGGTTGCGCAGCACGCCGGCCAGGTGCTCGCGCAGGCTCTCGCCGGCCTTGCCCTTGATCTCGTCGACGTGCGCGACCAGCTCGTCCAGGCTGCCGTACTTGGTGAGCCACTTGGCGGCGGTCTTGGGGCCGACGCCGGGCACGCCGGGCAGGTTGTCGCTGCTCTCCCCCACCAGCGCGGCCAGCTCGCGGTAGCGCTCGGGCGGGACGCCGTACTTCTCCTCGACCGCGGCCGGGTCCATGCGGGCCAGCTCCGACACCCCGCGCTTGGGGTACAGGACGGTGACGCGCTCGTCGACCAGCTGGAAGGCGTCGCGGTCGCCGGTGAGGATGAGGGTCTGCATGCCCGCCTGCGACGCCTGGGTGGCCAGGGTGGCGATGATGTCGTCGGCCTCGAACCCGGCCACCGACAGGCGGGGGATGCGCAGCGCGTCCAGCACCTCGAAGATGAGGCTGACCTGGCTGCGGAACTCGTCGGGCGTCTTGGCCCGGCCCGCCTTGTACTCGTCGTAGGCCTCGTGCCGGAAGGTCGGCTCCGACCGGTCGAACGCCACCGCGACGTGGGTGGGCTGCTCGTCGCGCATCACGTTGATGAGCATCGAGGTGAACCCGTAGACCGCGTTGGTGGGCTGCCCGTCGCTGGTGGAGAAGTTCTCCACCGGGAGGGCGAAGAACGCCCGGTAGGCCAGGGAGTGACCGTCGAGCAGGAGGAGCCGGTCATGCTTGTCAGGGGTCGGTGCTTTGGTCGCCACACCGTGACTCTAGTCTGCGCCTACGACAGTTCGAGGGAGGCTCAATGACGGAGGAGCAGGCGAATCTCGCCGAGGAGTTCGGCGGCGAGGTGCTCGGCGATCTTGGCAAGGCCATGGGGATCGAGTACCTGGAGGCCACGCCCGAGCGCGTGGTGGGCCGGATGCCGGTCAAGGGCAACACCCAGCCCTACGGGCTCCTGCACGGCGGCGCCTCCTGCGTCCTGGCCGAGTCGCTGGGGTCGGTCGGCTCGGCGCTGCACGCCGGTCCGGGCCGGATCGCGGTCGGCATCGAGATCAACGCCACCCACCACCGCTCGGCCACCGAGGGCTTCGTGACCGGGGTCGCCACCCGCCTGCACGGCGGCCGCACCCTGGCCACCTACGACATCGTCATCACCGACGAGCGGGACCGGCGCGTGTGCACCGCCCGCCTGACCTGCATGCTGCGCGACCGGCCCTGACCCCATGTGGTCCTTTCGGATCAGGTGGGTACCTTTCTTTGCGGCGGGCCGCCACTGATCTGTACCGTGGATCAGAACGGCCCGGGACGGCTGAGTAGACAACGTACGTGTCCGGGGAAGGCACGTACGGCCCCAAAGGTCGTCCCGGGCCGTTGCCCGTCCGCCTTGATCGGGTCTTCTCCGACCGAGGGCGGCGGGCGTAGGTTCCGTTCATGCGTCTTCGTGCGGGGTTGAGCGTCGCCCTTGTCCTGAGCGTGGTGCCGGGCTGCTCGGAGGAGTCGCCGCCGGCCTCCTACGCGCTGCCGTCGGAGAAGGTCCGCGAGGACGAGCGCGTCATGCACGGCCGCACCGGGCGCAGCGCCGACCTCGAGGTCACCGTCCTCGGTCTCAGCGACCCGCTGAAGTCGCTGTTCGGCACCCACGCCGAACTGAACCCGAAGGGCCGCTACATCCGGCTGCGGATCCTGGCGGTCAACAAGGGGCGCGACACCCAGGTGTTCGACACCTGGAAGCAGTACCTGGTGACCGCCGACGGCCGCGCCCACGAGCCGGACTTCAACGCCACCATGGTCAAGCGGCAGCCCGAGCGGTTGTCGGTGGGCGCGTTCATGCGCGCGGAGTTCGACCTGTACTACGACGTCCCGCACGACGTGAAGTCCAAGGCGCTGCGGGTGCTCGGCTCCCCCACCGTCGGGGCCGTGTCGCAGCCCCCCGCCGCCGACATCCCGCTGACCTGAACGGCGCGGGGCCCCGGCGGGCCGCGGGATCGCGGTCCGCCGGGGCCCCGGCCTCGGTCAGTCCTCGGACTTGCTCAGCGACGGACCCTCCGGCGCGTCGCCGGCGGCGGGCGCGTCGTCCGCGCCCCCCAGGTCGCCGCCCAGGTAGGCGGCGCGCACCTGCGGGTCGTCCAGCAGGTCCGACGCCGGGGCCGACTTCACGACCCGGCCGGTCTCCAGCACGTACGCCCGGTGGGCGATCTGGAGCGCCTGCTGGGCGTTCTGCTCGACCAGCAGCACCGTGGTGCCGCGCCGGTTGATCTCCTGGATGATCGTGAAGATCTGCTGCACCAGCATCGGCGCCAGGCCCATCGACGGCTCGTCCAGCAGCAGCACCTTCGGCTTGGACATCAGCGCCCGGCCGATCGCCAGCATCTGCTGCTCGCCGCCGGACATGGTGCCGGCCGCCTGCGTCTTGCGCTCGGCGAGCCGCGGGAACAGCTCGTAGGCCTCGGCCAGCTCCTTGGAGTGGTCGTCCTTGCGGGAGTAGGCCCCCATCAGGAGGTTCTCCTCCACCGTCATGCCGGGGAAGCAGCCCCGGCCCTCCGGCGACTGCCCGATCCCGGCGACCACGCGCTTGTGGCCCGGCATCTTGGAGATGTCCTTGCCCTCGAACACGATCGACCCCGACGACAGCGGCCGCAGCCCCGAGATCGTCTTGAGCGTCGTGGTCTTGCCGGCGCCGTTGGCGCCGATCAGCGAGACGATCTCACCCTCGTCGACCGCCGCGGTGATGCCCTTGAGCGCCGCGATCTTTCCGTAGTGGACGTGGATGTCCTTGATCTCAAGAAGCATCGGCCGGAGCCCCCAGATACGCCTCGATGACCCGCGGGTCGTTCTGAATCTCGGCCGGCAGGCCCTCGGCGATCTTCTGCCCGAAGTCCAGCACCGCGATCCGGTCGCTGATCCCCATGACCAGGCTCATGTCGTGCTCGATCAGCAGCACGGTCACGCCCCGGTCGCGGATGTTGCGGATCAGCTCCTGCAGCGCGATCTTCTCCGCCGGGTTCATGCCCGCCGCCGGCTCGTCCAGCAGCAGCAGCTTGGGGTCGGTGGCCAGTGCCCGAGCGATCTCCAGCCGCCGCTGGTCGCCGTAGGGCAGGTTCTTGGCCGCCTCCTCGATGCGGTGCCTGATGCCCACCAGCTCCAGCAGCTCGCGGGCCTTCTCCCGGCCCTCGCGCTCCTCGCGCCGGTGCCACGGCAACCCCAGCCACGCCCCCATGAAGCCCGTGCGGTGGTGCGCGTCCGCGCCCACCATCACGTTCTCCAGGGCGGTCATGTTGTGGAACAGCCGCACGTTCTGGAACGTGCGCGCCACCCCGAGCTTGGTCACCTGGTAGCGCTTCTTGCCGTCGATGCGCTGCCCGCCGAAGACCACCTGGCCCTCGGTCGGCCGGTAGACGCCGGTGGTCACGTTGAACACCGTCGTCTTGCCCGCGCCGTTCGGGCCGATCAGCGCGAAGATCTCGCCCTTGTCGATCCGCAGGTCCAGCTTGTTGATGGCGGTCACGCCGCCGAAGCGCATGACCACCTCCCGCAGCTCCAGGACCGCGTCCGGCCTGTTGTCGCTCACTTGCCCACCTCCGCGGTGTGGCCCGCGGCGCCCGGACCGGCCGTGCCGGGACCGGCCACCTCTGCCCCCATACTGCCCATGCCGCCGGTGCCCTCGGCCAGCTCCGCCTTGCGCTGGCGCGACGGCCACAACCCCTCGGGCCGGAAGATCATCATGACCATCAGGGCCAGACCGAAGATCAGCATGCGGTAGTCGGCCAGCTCGCGGAACCGCTCGGGCAGCCACGCCACCACGAACGCGCCCACGATGACGCCCGGGATGTTGC
Source organism: Spirillospora sp. CA-253888 (assembly GCA_050936435.1). Lineage (GTDB taxonomy): Bacteria > Actinomycetota > Actinomycetes > Streptosporangiales > Streptosporangiaceae > Spirillospora. The sequence goes on along the minus strand of JBNJMT010000001.1, from coordinate 6,819,651 downwards.
CCGAGCCGCCCAGCACGACCGCCGCCAGGATCAGCGCCGACACCAGGAAGGTGAAGTTCTCCGGGTTGATCGAGGTCTGCTTGGCCGCGAACACCACGCCGCCGCTGCCGCCGATCGCCGCGCCCAGCGCGAACGCCGCCAGCTTGAACTTGAACGTCGGCACGCCCATCAGCTCGGCCGCGTCCTCGTCCTCGCGGATCGAGGCCCACGCCCGGCCCACCCGGCTGCGCTCCATGCGCTTCGTGAAGATGATCGCCACGATGATGAACAGCAGCAGCAGGTAGTAGTAGGGGCGCGAGTCCAGCAGCCCGTACTTCAGCGGCTGCACCCCGAAGATCTCGAACTCGCTCAGCGTCGGCGGGTGCGGGATCCCCTGGATGCCGCGCGGCCCGTTCACGTACTGGGTGTTGTTGACCGTCTTCTTGACGATCTCACCGAACCCCAGCGTCACGATCGCCAGGTAGTCGCCGCGCAGCCGCAGCGTCGGAGCGCCCAGCAGCACGCCGGCCAGCGCCGAGAACAGGATCGCCAGGACCAGCGTCTCCCAGAAGTGCCACCCGAACTTGGAGGCGAAGATGCCGATCGTGTAGCCGCCCACCGCGTAGAACGCGACATAGCCGAGGTCCAGCAGACCCGCCATGCCGACCACGATGTTGAGGCCGAGGCCGAGCAGGATGTAGATGCCGATCTGGTCGCTGAGCATCGTGGCCCAGTCGCCGCCGCCGCCCGCCATGAACGAGCCGACGCCCTCGCTGGGCAGCAGGATCGCACCGACGATCAGCAGTGCGTAGACCGCCCAGCGCGCGGAGCCCGGAGCGGCCGCCCACCGGTCCCGGAGCGGGTCCAGGGAGAACCCGCGTCCGCCGATGCCTTTGGAAGTCTTGGAAAGGTTCATGCGCGCGCCTGCTGAAGGGACTCACCGAGGATGCCGGTGGGACGGAACATCAGGACCAGGATCAGAACGGAGAACGCGACGACGTCCTTCCACCCCGAACCGAAAATGCTCGCCCCGTACGCCTCGAAGAGGCCCAGGGCGAAACCGCCGACCAGGGCGCCGCGGATGTTGCCGATGCCGCCCAGCACCGCCGCGGTGAACGCCTTGATGCCGAGCAGGAAGCCCGAGAAGTACCACGCCTGCTCGAACCGCACGATGTACAGCGCCGCGGCCACACCGGCCATGATGCCGCCGACCAGGAACGTCGCGGTCACCACCCGGTCGATGTTGACGCCCATCAGCACCGCGGTCTCCGGGTCCTGCGCCGTGGAGCGGATGCCGCGGCCCAGCTTGGTCCGGTTCACGAACTGGTCCAGCGCGATCATCATCAGGATGGCGCCCAGGAAGACGATCAACCGGTCGTTGGAGATGGTGATCGGACCGAAGTCGATCACGTTGCTGCGGGTGACGAAGTGCTCGTTCACCGGCAGCTTGCCCGCCTCCTTGGAGGTGTCGAACAGCAGCGGCACCGCGACCGTGGCGAACAGCTGCTGGATGAAGATCGACGCACCGATCGCCGAGATCAGCGCCGCCAGCCGCGACGCCCCGCGTTTGCGCAACGGGCGGTAGGCCGCCGCCTCCAGCAGCACCGCGCTGCCGCCCGACACCAGGCCGGACACCAGCGCCAGCACCACCACGACGCCGATCAGGCCCAGCCCGCCGACCGCCGACAGCCCCATGGCCTGCACGGTGAAGACCGACGCGAACGTGCCGATCATGAAGATCTCGGCATGCGCGAAGTTGATCAGTCGCAGCACGCCGTAGACCATCGTGTAGCCCAGCGCGATGAGCGCGTAGATCGCTCCCAGCGACAGGCCGTCGATGGTGGACGGCCAGAATTGATTAACGAAGTTGTCGAGCACCTTTGGTCGCCTCTGTGAAAAGGAGCGGGAGCGCTCGTAGCGCTCCCGCTCCCGCGCCAACAGGGTCCCCGCTCAGAAGAGGGGTCGGATTCGGTTCAGGAACGAGCCGCCGCTCAGGCGGACGGCTTGGCCTCGGTGCTCTTGCCGAGCAGCGGGATCGTGTTGTCCTTGACCTCGTAGACGTAGATGTCCTGGGAGGCCAGCTCGCCCTTCTCGTCGAACTTGATCTGCTTGCCGACGCCCTCGAAGCTCACCGTCTTGAGGAAGTCGTTGATCTCCTCGGACTTGGTCTTGCCGGCCTTGATGGCCTCCAGCAGCGCCGTCGCCGCGTCGTAGCCCTCGGAGGAGTAGATCGCCACGTCCGAACCGAACTTCGCCTTGTACTCCTCGGCGAACTTCTTGCTCTTGGTGCTGACCTTGCCCGCCGCGTCGATCACGCAGCCGCAGCTCAGCAGGGCGCCCTGCGCGTTCTTCTGCCCCGCGCCCTCGACCAGGCCCGTGGCGAGCGAACCGTCGCCCGACATCATCTTGCCCGTGTAACCGGCCTCGCGGAGCTGCTTGAACAGCTTGCCCGCGACCGAGTAGTAACCGCCGAAGTACACGATCTCGGGGTTGAACTGCTTGATCTTGTTGACCGTCGAGGAGTAGTCGGTGGCCTTGTCGTCCACGCCGTCCGACTCGACCTTAGCGCCCTTGGGCTTGACGACGTTGGCGATGCTCTCGGCCAGGCCCTTGCCGTAGTCCTGGTTGTCGTGCGCGGTGAAGACCTTGGTCGCCTTCACCTGGTCGGCGATGAAGCCGCCGGCGCCGGCGCCCTGCACCGCGTCGTCGGCCACCGCGCGGTGCCAGAACTTCCAGCCCTTCTCCGCCAGCGTGATGTTGGTCGCCGACGGCGTCACGCTCGGGATCTTGGCCTCTTCGAGGATCGGCGCGACCGACTGCGACTCGCCCGAGAACGCCGGGCCGATCATCGCGGTGATCTTGTCGTTCTTGATCGCACCCTGCGCCAGCGTGGTCGCCTGCTCCGGCTTGCCCTGGCTGTCGTACTTCTTCAGGGTGACCTTGGTCTTGGGGTTGGTGGCGTTGTACTGCTCCACCGCCAGCTGCGCGCCCTGGTACGGCGGAATCACCAGGCCCGAGTTCTCACCCGTCAGGTCGCCCATGAACCCGATCGTGATGCCGTCGCCGCCCGACTTGTCGTCGTCGCCGCCACCGCAAGCACCAGCGCCGAGCGCCAGCACCGCGCTCATCGCCACCGCGCCGGTGACCCTCATCATGTTGCGCCGCAAGGTGCCCAACCTTTCCATCCGGATCCGGGGATCGGGTACGAGTCATGCCCCGACGCCGAACCTCAGGGGGAGAAATCGGTCACTCGGGGATCAGGTATGTCGTACACCGGAGCGCCGCCCCAAAACAGCACCCCCGGATAGAAGGGTTATTTGTTCGTTACGCCCCCGTGCCCATCCGACAGCCGGATTTGCCAGGAACGATCACAGCGCGTCACCACCGCCACGCGCCCCACGGCCTCACCCCGCCGCCGGCTCGCTCGCCCCCGCGCCACCGCCCGACGCCCCCGCCAGCACCGCCTCGGCCACCGCGCGCATCGTCAGCCGGCGGTCCATCGACGTCTTCTGGATCCACCGGAACGCCTCGGGCTCGGTCCACCCGTGCGCCTCCTGCAGGATCCCCTTCGCCCGGTCGACCAGCTTCCGCGTCTCCAGCCGGTCGTGCAGCCCCGCGACCTCGGCCTCCAGCGCCCGCATCTCCGCGTAACGGCTGACCGCCACCTCGATCACCGGCGCGAGGTCCGTCTTGGTGAACGGCTTCACCAGGTACGCCATCGCCCCGGCCTCGGTCGCCCGCTGAACCAGCTCCCGCTGCGAGAACGCCGTCAGCATCACCACCGGCGCGATCCGGTCCGCCGAGATGCGCTCGGCGGCCGAGATGCCGTCCAGCACCGGCATCTTGACGTCCAGGATCACGAGGTCCGGCTTCAGCTCGGTCGCCAGCCGGACTGCGGTCTCCCCGTCCCCGGCCTCGCCGACGACCTCGTAACCGTCCTCCTGCAGCATCTCCTTGAGATCCAGGCGGATCAGGGCCTCATCTTCTGCGATCACAACTCGCCGAGCGCTCTCCGTCACGCGCACGAGACTACCGGGATCGGCTACGCTGGTCTCCGCCAGGTCGGCCCTACCATGATCAGGCCACAACTGAAAATAGATGTCCGCTTTATCCGGACAAAAGCCCCGATATCCCAATCGGCAGAGGAGATGGCCTCAAAATCCATTAAGTGTGGGTTCGAATCCCACTCGGGGCACAATTTCTGAAAAAACCATCACCTTTCCCAAAGTGGTAACTCTCAGCATTTTCATGCGCCATTCTCTGTGGCATGTACGATCCCGCCACGCGCCGACGCGCCCTCGACCTTCTCGCTCAAGGTCACACGGTCAGCGAGGTGAGCCGACGAACCGGCATCTCGCGTTACGCCGTTCGCGAATGGCACCTCAGGGTCTCCCAGAACAGAGATCTCTACAGTTCGACTTTCCGAGAGTGCCCCAGATGCTCGGCCACACCCCATCCCCCTGATCCGCGCAACCAGTACGCCTACCTTTTGGGGCTCTATCTGGGCGACGGCTGCATCAGTCCCGTCGGGGACCCCGGCAAGAAGGTCTGGGCGCTCCGGATCGCCTGTGCGAACGCCTGGCCCGGCCTGATCGAGGAGTGTGTCAAGGCCATGCGGGCGGTACGGCCGGACAACAAGGTCCGCGTCATCGCCAAGGAGGGCTGCGTCGAGGTCAACGGCCACTCCAAGCACTGGCCCTGCCTCTTCCCGCAACACGGCCCGGGCAAGAAGCACACGCGAAAGATCGAGCTGGCGGCATGGCAGCAGGAGATCGTCCAGGCCGATCCCCGCCCTTTCGTCCGCGGCCTCCTTCATTCGGACGGGTGCCGAGTGATCAACAAGGTGCGCCATGAACTGCCTTCAGGCGAGCGCTGGTACGAATATCCGCGCTACTTCTTCACCAACGTCTCCGACGACATCCGCCTTCTGTTCACCGATGCCCTCGATCTCCTCGGAATCGCCTGGAGACAGAATCGCCGGTCTCTGGAGGTCTCGGTCGCCAAGCGGGAGGCGGTGGCTCGGTTGGACGCGTTCGTCGGTCCGAAGTACTGATGCCCCGCGCGCTCAGACCGGGTAGCGGGTCGCCTCGTCCATGGGGGTGGGGCCGCCTTCGTTGATGGCCTGGGGCGCCGGCGGCACCTCGTGGCCGGTCTCCAGGTCCTCCAGCGGCGTGCGGGGCGGGAGGCTGTTCCAGCGGGCCGCGGGGCCGTCGGGCCGGGGGGTGTCGTCGCTCATGCGATCAAGCATGGGGCGTGGCGGCGGGCGTGTCCAGGGTGGTCCGGCGCCGGGCCCCCGGGGCGGGGGCGGGCGCCGGACCATGACGTGGTGAAGGGCCTGGTGGTTGCCCGTGCGTCAGGGACGAATCGGAAATGTGATCGTCCGGTGACGGGGGCGTGTCCGGAGGGGTCAGTCGTCGCCGGCGGCGTGGGCGATGGCGTCGCCGATGCGGTGGACGCGCAGGGCGTTGGTGGAGCCGGGGGTGCCGGGGGGCGAGCCGGCGACGATGACGACGCGGTCGCCCTTCTGGCAGCGGCCGGACTCGAGGAGGCCCTGCTCGACCTGGCGGACCATCTGGTCGGTGTGGTTGGCGAAGGGGACGATGTAGGTCTCGACGCCCCAGACGTGGGCGAGGCGGCCGCGGACGGCGGGGACGGAGGTGAAGGCGAGCAGCGGGATGGGCGAGCGGTAGCGCGACAGGCGGCGGGCGGTCTCGCCGGACATGGTGAAGGCGACCAGGGCCTCGGCGTCGACGGTGGCGCCGACCTCGGCGGCGGCGCGGGCGATGGCGCCGCCGACGGTCTCGGGGACGCGGTTGAGGGTGTGGGTGGCCTGGAGGGAGGCCTTCTCGGCCGTGGTGACGATGCGGCTCATGGTCTCGACGGCCTGGATCGGGTACTGGCCGACGCTGGTCTCGCCGGAGAGCATGACGGCGTCGGCGCCCTCGAAGACGGCGTTGGCGACGTCGGAGGTCTCGGCGCGGGTGGGCCGGGGCGAGGAGATCATGGATTCGAGCATCTGGGTGGCCACGATGACGGGCCGGGCCTTCTCGCGGCACAGCTCGATGGCGCGCTTCTGGACGATGGGGACCTGCTCCAGGGGCAGCTCGACGCCGAGGTCGCCGCGGGCGACCATGATGCCGTCGAAGGCGGCGACGATCTCGGGGAGGGCGTCGACGGCCTGGGGCTTCTCGATCTTGGCGATGAGGGGGACGCGGACGCCCTCCTCCTCCATGATCTGGTAGCAGATCTCGGCGTCGGCGGGGGTGCGGACGAAGGAGAGGGCGACCATGTCGACGCCGAGGCGCAGGGCCCAGCGGAGGTCGGTCTCGTCCTTGTCGGTGAGGGCGGGGACGCTGACGGGGACGCCGGGGAGGTTGAGGCCCTTGTTGTCGGAGACCATGCCGCCGACGGTGACGGTGGTGCGGACGCGGGGGCCGGTGACGTCGGTGACCTGGAGGGCGACGCGGCCGTCGTCGATGAGGACGGTGTCGCCGGGGCCGACGTCGCCGGGCAGGCCCTGGTAGGTGGTGGAGACCTCTTTGCGGGTGCCGGGGACGTCCTCGGTGGTGATGGTGAACTCGTCGCCGAGCGTGAGGCGTACGGGGCCGTCGGGGAAGCGGCCGATGCGGATCTTCGGTCCCTGGAGGTCGGCGAGGATGCCGACGCCGCGTCCGGTGGCCTCTGCGGCGGCGCGGATGCGGTGGTAGACCTCCTCGTGGCCGGCGTGGTCGCCGTGGCTCATGTTGAGCCGGGCGACGTCGATGCCGGCGTCGACCAGGGCGCGGATGCCCTCGTCGCTGGAGCAGGCGGGGCCGATGGTGCTGACGATCTTTGCTCGACGGTTCACAGGCATAACGGTACTTAGTTACCAGCGGGTAAGGATATTCGTGCAGGATGCGGTCGCCGAAGATTCACCCGGTGGTCTAGCCCAAGGTCTGGACCACCGGGGTCTGCGGGGCCGCCGCAGGCCCTGCGGGGCGGGCTCTGCGGGGCGACGGCGGTCAGCGGGCGAACGTCTGGACCACGGCCTGGCAGAACGCCTTGAGGTCGTCGGGCTTGCGGCTGGTCACCAGCAGGTTGGGGCCGTGGTCGCAGATCTTCACCTCCTGGTCGACCCAGGTCGCGCCGGCGTTGCGCAGGTCGGTGCGCAGGCTGGGCCAGGAGGTGAGGACGCGGCCGCGCACCACGTCGGCCTCGATGAGGGTCCAGGGGGCGTGGCAGATGGCGGCGACGGGCTTGCCGGCCTCGAAGAACGCCCTGACGAAGGCGACGGCGCCGGGGTCGGTGCGCAGGAAGTCGGGGTTGGCGACGCCGCCGGGCAGCACCAGGGCGTCGAACTCGCCGGGGCCGGAGACGTCGACGGTGGTGTCGGCGGTGAAGGTGTCGCCCTTGTCCAGGTGGTCGAAGCCCTGGATGGCGCCGGACTGGGTGGAGACCAGGCGGGGCGTGCCGCCGGCCCGTTCGACGGCCTGCCAGGGCTCGGTGAGCTCGATCTGCTCGGTTCCCTCGGGGGCGCACAGGAAGGCGATCGTCTTGCCGGTCAGATCGGTGGCCATGGGGGGCGTCCTCCTGTTGTCGTGTTGTCGTGCCCTCGCTCTGCCCATAAGGAATGGTGGTATGCAAGGTGTTGTGAATCCCACGTCGTACGCCGAGGGGCCGGTCCCGCCGGGGACGGGGCTGGCGTGCGCGTGGTGGTCGCGGGTGCCGGACGATCTCGGCGGGCCGTTCGTGCAGCGGGTGGTGCCGGACGGGTGCGTGGACGTGATCTGGTGGGAGCGCACGGGCGCGCTCCAGGTGGCGGGGCCGGACACGGGGCCGGTCCCGGCGCGGCTGGAGCCGGGCGACCGGTTGGTGGGGGTGCGGTTCCGGCCGGGGGCGGCGGCGCCGGCGCTGGGCTCCCCGGCCGACGCGGTGCGCGACGCGCGGGTGCCGCTGCGGGAGCTGTGGGGCGCGGAGGCCGATCGGCTCGCGGAGGCGCTGGCGGGGGCCGATGATCCCCGTTCGGTGCTGGTGGGGGCGGTGGCGGCGCGCGCGACGGCGGCGGGGCCGCCGGATCCGCTGGTGCCGCTGCTGGTGGCGGGATTGGCGGGCGGGTCGGTGCGGCGGGTGGCCGACGAGTTGGGCTTGGGCGAGCGGCAGGTGCGCCGCCGGACGCACGCGGCGTTCGGTTACGGGCCGAAGACGGTGCAGCGGGTGTTGCGCTTCCAGCGGGCGTTGCGGTTGGCGCGGTCGGGCCGGGCGTTGGCGGAGGTGGCCTACGAGGCGGGGTACGCCGACCAGGCGCACCTCGCGCACGAGGTGCGGGACCTGGGCGGCGCGCCGATCCGCGAGCTGCTGTGAGGGTCAGCGCCCGGCGGGCGGGTCGGCGGGGGCGGGGCGGAGGCGCCGGGGCAGGGTGCCGACGACGACGTCGTGGGACTCGTCGATGAGGTCGCCGATCTCCTGGGCCGACAGCGCGCCCTCCAGCAGCACCGTCACCCAGTGGCGTTTGTTGAGGTGGTAGCCCGGCAGGACGGTGCCGGGGTGCTGCGTCCGGAGGGCCTGGACCTCCTCGGGCGGCAGCTTGAGGCTGACGCGGGGCGGGTCGGCGTCCTCGGCGAGCAGGGCGAAGATCTTGCCGCCGACGCGGTAGACGGCGGTCTCGGGGCCGAAGGGGAAGTCCTCGGTGGCGCCGGGCAGCTCCAGGCAGTGGTCGCTCACGTTCTCGGGGGTCACGTCTTGATCCTGCCGTACGCCCGGAGCGTGAGGAGGTTCTGGACGGTGGCGTACCCGCGCCATTCGGGTTCGGTGACGGGCGTCCAGGCGGGGAAGTCCACGGTCCAGCCGCCGTCGGGCCGGCGGGCGTCGACCAGGGCGTCCAGGTGCCGGTCGATGACGTCGTCGTCGAACAGCCCGCGCGCGAGGCGGTCCGGGGCCGGGGCGACGTCCAGGGGGTAGAGCCGGTGCCCGGGAGCGTCGAGTTCGAGGGTGACCGGGGCGAGCAGGGCGTCCCTGAGGCGGGTGAGGGCCGCCCGGGCGCGGTCGCGGTCGGGGACGTGGTCCAGGAAGGTGAGGACGGCCAGCACGTCGTAGGGGCCGAGCGGCGCGCCGGTGTCGTCGAGGCGGTTCCAGCAGTACTCGGTGGCGCGGTCGAGCCAGGGGTGGCGTGCTCCGGCGCGGTGCAGCAGTCCGGCGAGGGAGGCGGTGGGGTTGACGCCGGAGGGCGGGTCGTCGCCCTCGACGCGCCACCAGGGGGCGTGCGGGGCGTCGCGGACGGTCGGGAGCACGAACGGCACTCCCCCGTCGGGCCGGGCGACCGACCGCAGGAAGTCGCAGGCCCGCAGGACGGCGGGGTCGTCGTCGGCCCCCGCCTCGTGCAGGGTCTCCAGGGCGTGCTGGGTGGGGACGGTCTGGCTGTCCTCGCCGCGCAGGTCGGGTTCGAGGGCGTGGCCGTAGCCGCCGTCGGGGTTGGCGTAGGGGCGCAGCGCCGCGAGGAGGGCGTCCGGGGAGCCGTCGCGGAAGTGGAGGGCGAAGCGGCGGCGGTCGATGAGGCGCGCGTTCAGCCGCAGGAACTCCTCGGCCCGGTCCAGCGCGGTCGCGTCCAGGATCTTCATGCGTCCACGCTAGGCGGCGGGCCGGGGGGCGGTCTTGTCGAAAACGGACCCGGCCACCCCAGCGGTGGGTGGCCGGGTGGCGCGAAAAATTAGCGGACCTCTCCGGCGAGCACAAGAAGCACCCTGTGACGGGTCCATCGGGCAGAGTGAGGGCGCGGCGGGTCCGCTTCGCCTGCGGCGCTCGTTCGGGGCGTTGAACCGATCCCGTCCGCCGTCCGTGCTCTGGACGGGCCGGCGGATCGGAAGGGCCGTGCCGCCGGTGGTGTCTGCGTGCCTTCGGGGCGGTGGCCGGGGCGCGTGCGCGGGGGTCGTTCCCGCTGGTGGCCGGGCGGCGGGGGGCGGCGGAGTCGTGGTCGGTCCCGTGGGCGGGGAGAGGCGGCCGGTGCGTCGCCCGCCGGTTCCGGGCCGTCCCCGGTGGCCCCGGGGCGGCGCGCGGGCGCCCGGCGGCGCGTGCGCTCCCCGCCCGGCGGCGCGGCGCGCCCCGGGCCGTACCGCGGCCGGAACCGGACGTCTCAAGATCGACATTTCGGGTGCGGCGCTGCTTCACTGTGCCGCATGAGCGACCCCCTGCACGAACGCGACGCGGCCGCGGCCGCGCTGGAGCTGGTGGCGCGCGCCGCCGGCCCGTACCTGGCGGGCCTCGCCGAGCGGCCCGTGCACGACCGCTCCCGCGACGGGCTGCTGGAGGAGCTCGGCGGGCCGCTGCCCGAGCGCGGCGACGGCGCGGTGCGCAGCGTCGAGCGGCTGCTGCGGGTCGGCACCGGGGCGGCGACCCACTCCTCGGGCCCCCGGTTCTTCCACTTCGTGGTGGGCGGCTCGACGCCCGCGGCGATGGCCGGGGACTGGACGGCGTCGCTGCTGGACCAGGCGGCCGGGCTGTGGCTGACCTCGCCGCTGGCGGCGCGCGCCGAGACGGTGGTGCTGGACTGGCTGAAGGACCTGTTCGGGCTGCCCGCCTCGTTCGGCGGGGTGCTGACCCCGAGCGCGACGCTGGCGCACGTGGCGGGCCTGGCGGCGGCCCGGTCGTGGTGGGCGGGCCGGCACGGCGTGGACGTGGCCGCGCAGGGCCTGGCGGGGCTGCCGCAGATGCCGGTGTTCAGCAGCGGCCTGGTGCACGTCAGCACGCGCAAGGCGCTGCAGATCCTCGGCTGCGGCCGCGACACGCTGCGCACGTTCGCGCGCGACGACACCGGCCGGGTGGACCTGCCCGCGCTCGCGGCGGCGCTGGAGGGGCTGGACGGCGCGCCCGCGGTGATCGTCGGGAACCTCGGCGACGTCGACACCGGATCGGCCGACCCGCTGGACGAGCTCGCCGACCTGGCCGAGCGGTTCGGCGCCTGGCTGCACGTGGACGGCGCGTTCGGGCTGTTCACCGCATTGTCGCCGCGCACCGCGTACCTGGCCGAGGGGGTGGAGCGCGCCGACTCGGTGACCGCCGACGGGCACAAGTGGCTGAACGTGCCCTACGAGAGCGGGTTCTCGTTCGTGCGCGACCCGGAGGCGCTCGCCCGCGCGTTCGGCGCGTGGGGCGCGGCGTACCTGCCGGGCGGGGACGACGGGCGCGTCAACTACAACATGCTGGGGCCGGAGTCGTCGCGGCGGGCGCGGGCGCTGCCGATCTGGGCGACGCTGCGCGCCTACGGGCGGCAGGGGTACCGGGAGATGGTGGAGCGGCACCTGGAGATGTCGGCCCACCTGGGGTCGCTGGTGGACCGGGCCCCCGACCTGGAGCTGCTGGCCCCGGTGCAGATGTGCGTGGTGTGCTTCCGGTACCGGCCGGCCGGGGTGCCGGAGGAGGAGCTGGACGCGCTGAACGCGCGGCTGGGCGAGGCGCTGCTCGCCGACGGGCGGGTGTACGCCGGGACCAGCGCCTACCGGGGGATGACGGTGTTCCGCCCGGCGGCGCTGAACTGGCGCACCACCCGCGAGGACGTGGAGCTGCTGGTGCGGGTGGTGCGCGAGCTGGGCGAGCGGATCGGCTGAGCTCAGGCGGCGGTCACGCGGGAGCCGAGCAGGGACCGCAGGATCTCCTCGGCCTCGCGCGGCGGCGTGCAGGGCGGGTCGCCCTTGACGTGGACGGCCGCCTGCTGCCCGACGCCGTCGTCGTCGGTCCAGGACAGCTCGAACTCCACCCGCCACTTGTCCTTCTTGGTGGAGAACACCGCCTTGGTGACCCGGTCGGGGACGAGCAGCCAGTTCCCTTCGCGGTCGAGCAGTTCGCCGGGCGAGTGCTCCAGGAGCTTCTGGACGCGCTCCCGGACGGGCGCGGTGGAGGTGGAGCCGCGCATCGCCTCCAGCGTGGAGATGCGCGCGAACAGCAGGCCGACGTCCAGGACGAGGACGTCGTAGAAGTCGCCGTCCTCCGACACCCCGTACAGCGCGCCGACCAGGTCCACCGAGGTGCGCTCCGGCCGTTCGGGGCGGTGGGCCGGGTCGGCGCCCCACTGCGCCAGCCACCCGCGCAGCGCGGGGACCTGCACCGCCCCGAAGCCCTCGGGGACGATGGCGTCGAGGTCCAGCTCGGTCCCGTCGGGCCCGGTCAGGCGGGCCGGGGACCCGGACCAGGAGAACCGCACCCCGACGCCGGGGACGCGCAGCAGCGCCGACGCCACCAGGCTCTGCACGTGGCCGCGCAGCGCGGCCTCGCGGAGCACCGCGTCCCGCCCGGTCGGGAGCCGGTCGGGGTCGCCGCCGGTCAGCTCGGCGGCGAGGCGGGGGCCCTGCGCGCGCTCGACGGTGTCCAGCAGGGCGCCGAGGGTGGCGTCCGGGACGCCGGTGAGGCGCTCCAGCGCCGCCAGCAGCCGCAGGCCGTCCTCGGCGGCCTCCAGCTCCATGGAGCGCGCCGCCAGCTCGTCCCAGTCCAGGGCGGTGCCGTCGCCGAACATCGCCTCCTGCACGTCGGCGCGCAGGCGGGCGGGGTCGGTGAGCAGCCCGGCGGCGGGCCGGTCGTCGAGGACCAGGCCGGACGGCTCGGGGCGGGCGGCGATGGCGGCGAGGCGGTCGGCCAGGGTGGGGTGGGAGTCGTAGGGGTCGCGCTCCTCGGGCTCGGCGAGCAGTTCGGCCAGCTCGCCCTGCCGCGACGGCTCGGCCAGGAACGCCCGGAACCCGCCGAACAGGTCGGCCGGGGCCAGCCCGTAGCGGACGCCCGACCCGGCGAGCCGGTTCAGGAAGAAGGCCCAGGCGGGCGCGGTGGCGCGCACCGACCGCAGCGCCGCCCCGGCCGCGTCCCGGCCCGCGATCTCCACCATGAACGCGTCGGCCTCGATCTCCTGGCGGCGGCGGACCGCCTGGGAGACCCGGAAGTAGAGCACGGCGTAGCCCTCGAACAGCTTGCGCAGCGCCAGCTGGAACCACTCGTCGCCGCCCAGCGCGTCGACGGTGCGCCGCAGCGCGGTCGCGCCCCGGTAGGTGATGCCGCCGAGGCGGGTGTGGCTGCCGCCGTAGTGGCCGAGCTCGTGGCCGAGGACGGCGCGCATCTGGTCGACGGTGAGGGTCTCCAGCAGCGGGACGCCGACGAGCATGGTGCGGCGGCCCGGCCGCAGCCCGAACCAGCGGGTCTCCTCGGTGACCGCCGCGTTGACGTCGGGGACCAGCAGGATCTCGTCGGGCGGGCGGGTGCCGACGCGGGCGGCCAGCTCGTCGACGGCCGCCCACAGCCGGGGCTCCTCGGCGCGGGGGACCGGGCGGCCCGACGGCCGCTCGGGGCGGTGCCGGGCCGTCCGGACCAGGGCGCCCAGCAGGGGGACCGAGATGAACAGGGCCAGCAGCCCCGCCTTCACCGACGGCAGGCCCGGGTCGCGGGCCATCCAGTAGACGGCGAGCCCGGCGACCGCCAGCACGGCCGCGGTGAGGGCGTAGTAGCCGGCCAGCAGCAGCACGGCCACCAGCGCCCGCAGAACGATGGTCACGATGATTCCAGCAGCACGAGGGGCCCGGTGCCCGGGCCGTCCGACGGGGAGGTGCCGGAATGCTAGCGGGCCCCGCCGACAGGCGACGGCGGCCCGCATGACGGAATCATCACGGTTGTCAGGATCGTGTCATGGCCGTCCGGCGGCGGGTCCCCGCCGACGCGGGCGGGCCGGGGCGCGGGCGGTCAGCGCAGGCCGCGGCTGCAGGACAGGATGGTGCGGCCGTTCCGGCAGGCGTAGCGCTCGGCCTCGCAGCGGTTGCCGAACGTCTGCACGTCGCCGTTGTCGAAGGTGCAGGTGACGGGGTCGTGGACGCTGGGGCAGGCGTCGGCGCACCGGCCGGGGACGGCGGGCCCCGCCGCGCCGGGCGCCGCGGGCCCGACCGCGCCCAGCCAGGCCAGCGCGAGCACGGTCGGGACGAGGATCCGGACGATCCGGGAACGACCCATGGCCACCACCTCCAGGGATGCCACGAAGAGGATCCATTCGACTCCACAACGTAGTGATTCCTGGTGGGCGGGCCTATCCCCGCCCGGCTAGGTCCGGGTGACCGGGTCGTGAGCGCCCGGCCACGGGCCCGGCGGCCGGTGGCCCACGGTCGCGGCCCGCACCCTGACGTCGTAGACGCGGAAACCGCGCGCCTGGTAGGCGTGCAGCGCCGCCGGGGCGTCGTTGGAGCAGGCGCGCAGCCACACCCGCCGGGTGGGGGCGCGGCCGGGCCAGCGGTCGGCCAGGTCCCAGGCGCGGGCCGTCCCGGTCGCCACCAGGTGCCCGCCCAGGCCCCGGCCGAGGAAGCCCGGCAGCAGCCCGGAGCAGGCGATCTCGACCTGGTCCTCGCCCTGCGGGTCCAGCTCCACGTACCCGGCCGGGGTGCCGCGCACGTACGCGACCCAGGTCTCCACGCCGGGCCGCACCAGCCAGTTGCGCCACTGCTCGTAGGACCAGGGCAGCCGGTCGGCCCAGTGCCAGTCGCCGCCGACCGCCGTGTAGAGGAACCGGCTCAGCTCCGGGCTCGGCACCTCGGCCCGCACGATCTCGCACCGCTCCCCCGGCTCGCGCGCGGGCCGCAGGTCGCCCGGGTCGCGCTGCTCCAGGTACCACGTGGTCACGTCGATGCGCCGGGTCGGCATGGGCTCCCCCACATGAGCGAAGCCGCCGTGCCCCGGCAGGCGGGGCACGGCGGCCGCGGACGGTCGGTTCAGGCGATGGGACGCGCGGTCGGCGGGATCGGGTACGGCAGCGCCGACTGCCCGGTGAGGAACCTGTCCACCCCGTGCGCGGCGGCGCGGCCCTCGGCGATCGCCCACACGATCAGCGACTGGCCGCGGCCCATGTCGCCGGCCGCGAAGACCCCGTCCACCGAGGTCCTGTAGTCGGCGTCGCGGACCACGTTGCCGCGCTGGTCCAGCTCGACCCCGAGCTGCTCCAGCAGCCCGGCCTTCTGCGGGCCGAGGAAGCCCATGGCCAGGGTGACCAGCTCGGCCGGGATCTCCCGCTCGGTGCCCTCGATCGGCTTGAAGCCGGTCTGCGGGCCCTCCACGCCCACGAGCTTCAGCGCCCGCAGGTTGCCGTCGGCGTCGCCGAGGAACTCGACGGTGGAGACCGCGTAGAGGCGGTCGCCGCCGAAGTCGGCGAGCTCCTCGTGGGCGCTCTCCATCTTGAACAGCATCGGGTAGGTCGGCCACGGCTGCGCGCCGGTGCGCGCCGCCGGGGGCTGCGGCATGATCTCCAGCTGGGTGACCGAGGCGGCCCCCTGCCGGATCGCGGTGCCGACGCAGTCGGCGCCGGTGTCGCCGCCGCCGATGACCACCACGTGCTTGCCCTGCGCCGAGATCGGCGAGACCTCGAAGTCGCCCTCCTGCACCTTGTTGGCGGGCGGGAGGTACTCCATGGCCTGGTGGACGCCGGCCAGCTCGCGGCCGGGGACCGGCAGGTCGCGCCAGGCGGTCGCGCCGCCGGCCAGCACCACCGCGTCGTAGCGCTCGCGCAGCTCGTCGGCGGTGACGTCCACGCCCACGTTCACCGAGGTCTTGAACTCGGTGCCCTCGGCGCGCATCTGGCCGATGCGGCGGTCCAGGTGCCGCTTCTCCATCTTGAACTCGGGGATGCCGTAGCGCAGCAGGCCGCCGACGCGGTCGGCGCGCTCGTACACCCGGACCTCGTGGCCGGCGCGGGTGAGCTGCTGGGCGGCGGCGAGCCCGGCCGGGCCCGAGCCGACGACCGCGACCCGCTTGCCGGTGCGGACCGCCGGCGGCTGCGGACGCACCCAGCCCTCGGCCCACGCCCGGTCGATGATCTCGGCCTCGACGCGCTTGATCGCGACCGGGTCCTGGTTGATGCCGAGCACGCAGGCGGCCTCGCACGGCGCCGGGCACAGCTTCCCGGTGAACTCGGGGAAGTTGTTGGTGGCGTGCAGGCGCTCGATCGCCTCGTGCCAGTCGGTGCGGTAGACCAGGTCGTTCCACTCGGGGATCAGGTTGCCCAGCGGGCAGCCCTGGTGGCAGAACGGGATGCCGCAGTCCATGCACCGGCTGGCCTGCTTCTCCAGCCGCTCCTTGCCGAAGTCCTCGTAGACCTCCGACCAGGACTTGATGCGCACGTCGACCGGGCGGCGCTTCGGGAGCTCGCGCGCGACGGTCAGGAAACCCTTCGGGTCAGCCATTGCGGTGTCCCCCTCTCAGCTCTGCGCGGCGGCCATGATGGCCTCGTCGACGTCGCGGCCCTCGGCCCGGGCGGCCTCGGCCGCCTCGAGCACCCGCCGGTAGTCCCGCGGCATGATCTTGGTGAGGCGCGCGGCGGCGGCCTCCCAGTCGGTCAGCAGCTTCTCGGCGACGGTGGAGCCGGTCTCGGCCAGGTGCCGCTCGACCAGGCCGCGCACGAACTCCGCGTCCTCGCCGTTCAGCGGCTCCAGGTCCACCATCTCCCGGTTGACGCGCTCGGCGTTCAGGTCCAGCACGTAGGCGATGCCGCCGGACATGCCGGCCGCCACGTTGCGGCCGGTGCCGCCCAGGATCACCGCGCGGCCGCCGGTCATGTACTCCAGCGCGTGGTCGCCCACGCCCTCGACGACGGCGGTGGCGCCGGAGTTGCGCACGCAGAACCGCTCGCCGACCACGCCCCGGGCGAACAGCTCGCCCGAGGTGGCGCCGTACAGGATGACGTTGCCGCCGATGATCTGGGTCTCGGCCTCGAACACCGCCTCGGCCGGCGGGCGCACGGTGATGCGGCCGCCCGACAGGCCCTTGCCGACGTAGTCGTTGGCGTCGCCGACCAGCCGCAGGGTGACGCCGCGCGGCACGAACGCGCCGAAGGAGTTGCCCGCCGAGCCGGTGAAGGTGATGTCGACGGTGTCGTCGGGCAGCCCCTCGCCGCCCCACCTGCGGGTCACCCGGTGGCCCAGCATCGTGCCGACGGTGCGGTTGACGTTGCGGATGGGCAGTTCGAGCGTGACCTTGTCGCCGCCCGCGATGGCGCCCTCGGCGAGCTGGATCAGCGTGTTGTCCAGCGCCTTGTCCAGCCCGTGGTCCTGCACGGTGGTCTGCCGCAGGGACGCGCCCGCGGGCAGCTCGGGCCGGTGCAGGATCGGCGACAGGTCCAGCCCGGCGGCCTTCCAGTGGTCGACCGCGCGGCGGGCGTCGATCAGCTCGACCTGCCCGACCGCCTCGTCCAGCGAGCGAAAGCCGAGCGCCGCCAGGTATTCGCGGACCTCCTCGGCGACGAACTCGAAGAAGTTGACGACGAACTCGGGCTTGCCGGAGAACCGCTCGCGCAGCACCGGGTTCTGGGTGGCCACGCCCACCGGGCAGGTGTCCAGGTGGCACACGCGCATCATCACGCAGCCCGACACCACCAGCGGGGCGGTGGCGAACCCGAACTCCTCGGCGCCCAGCAGCGCCGCGATGACCACGTCGCGGCCGGTCTTCATCTGCCCGTCGGCCTGCACCACGATGCGGTCGCGCAGGCCGTTCAGCAGCAGCGTCTGCTGGGTCTCGGCGAGGCCGACCTCCCAGGGCGCGCCGGCGTGCTTCAGCGAGGTCAGCGGGGAGGCGCCGGTGCCGCCGTCGTGCCCGGAGATCAGCACCACGTCGGCGTGCGCCTTGGACACCCCGGCCGCGACCGTGCCGACGCCGACCTCCGACACCAGCTTCACGTGCACGCGGGCGGCGGGGTTGGCGTTCTTCAGGTCGTGGATGAGCTGCGCCAGGTCCTCGATCGAGTAGATGTCGTGGTGCGGCGGCGGCGAGATCAGGCCCACGCCCGGCGTGGAGTGCCGGGTCTTGGCCACCCACGGGTACACCTTGTGGCCGGGCAGCTGGCCGCCCTCGCCGGGCTTGGCGCCCTGCGCCATCTTGATCTGGATGTCGTCGGCGTTGGTGAGGTACTCGGAGGTCACCCCGAACCGGCCGGAGGCGACCTGCTTGATCGCGCTGCGCCGCAGGTCCCCGTTGGCGTCGGGGGTGAAGCGGGCCGGGTCCTCGCCGCCCTCGCCGGTGTTGGACTTGCCGCCGAGGCGGTTCATCGCGATGGCGAGGGTCTCGTGCGCCTCGGCGGAGATGGAGCCGTAGGACATCGCGCCGGTGGAGAACCGCTTGACGATCTCCGATACCGGCTCGACCTCGTCGATCGGCACCGGCGGCCGCACGCCCTCCTTCAGGGCGAACAGGCCGCGCAGCGTCATCAGCTTCTCGGCCTGCTCGTCGACCCGGCCGGTGTACTCCTTGAAGATCTCGTACCGGCGGGTGCGGGTGGCGTGCTGCAGCTTGAACACCGTGTCGGGGTTGAACAGGTGCAGCTCGCCCTCGCGGCGCCACTGGTACTCGCCGCCGACCTCCAGGGTGCGGTGCGCGGCCTCGTTCCCGCCGGGCGGGTAGGCCCGGCGGTGGCGCTCGGCGACCTCGCGGGCGATGACCTCGAAGCCGACGCCGCCGAGCCGGGAGGTGGTGCCGGTGAAGCAGCGGTCCACGACCTCGGCGCCCAGGCCGATGGCCTCGAAGATCTGCGCGCCGGTGTAGGAGGCGACGGTGGACACGCCCATCTTGGACATGACCTTCAGCACGCCCTTGCCGTAGCCCTTGACCAGGTTGCGGGTGGCCTTGGCGGCGTCGATGCCGGTGAGCGCGCCGGTCTTGATCAGGTCCTCGACCGTCTCCAGCGCCAGGTAGGGGTTGATCGCCGAGGCGCCGTAGCCGATGAGCAGCGCCATGTGGTGGCACTCGCGGGCCTCGGCGGTCTCCACGACCAGGCCGACCTGGGTGCGGGTCTTCTCCCGGATCAGGTGGTGGTGCACCGCGCCGGTCAGCAGCAGCGACGGGATCGCGGCCTTGGCCGAGTCCGAGCCGCGGTCCGACAGCACGATGATGCGGGCGCCGGCGGAGATGGCGCGCGAGACCTCCGAGCAGATCTCGGCGAGCCGGTGCTCCAGCGCCTCGCCGCCGCCGGCCACCTCGTACAGGCCGTGCACGACATGGGCCTGCAGGTGCGGCAGGGAGCCCTCGTCGTTGATGTGGATGATCTTGGAGAGCTCGTCGTTGTCCAGGATCGGGGTCGGCAGCACCAGGCGGCGGCACGACTCCGGCCCCGGCTCCAGCAGGTTGCCCTCGGGGCCGAGGGTGGACTGCAGGCTGGTCACCAGCTCCTCGCGGATGGCGTCCAGCGGCGGGTTGGTGACCTGCGCGAACAGCTGCTTGAAGTAGTCGAACAGCAGGCGCGGGCGCTCCGACAGCACCGCGATGGGGGTGTCGGTGCCCATCGACCCGATCGGCTCGGCGCCGGTCCGCGCCATGGGCGTCAGGATGATCCGCTGCTCCTCCAGGGTGTACCCGAAGGTCTGCTGGCGCTTGACGAGCGTCTCGTGCGTGGGCACCTCGCGCTCGCGCTGCGGCAGCTCCTCGAAGCGGACCAGGCCCTCGTGCAGCCACTCGCCGTAGGGGTGCTCGGCGGCCAGCTCGGCCTTGACCTCGTCGTCCTCGATGATGCGGCCGGCCGCGGTGTCCACCAGGAAGATCTTGCCGGGCTGCAGGCGGCCCTTGCGGACCACCCTGTCCTGGTCGATGTCCAGCACGCCGGACTCGCTGGACAGCACGACGAAGCCCTCGTCGGTGACCCAGTAGCGGCCCGGGCGCAGGCCGTTGCGGTCCAGCACCGCGCCGACGACGGTGCCGTCGGTGAAGGTGACGCTGGCCGGGCCGTCCCAGGCCTCCATCAGGGTGGAGTGGAACTCGTAGAAGGCCCGGCGGGCCGGGTCCATCTCGGTGTGGTTCTCCCACGCCTCGGGGATCATCATCAGCACCGCGTGCGGCAGCGACCGGCCGGCCAGGTGCAGCAGCTCCAGGCACTCGTCGAAGGAGGCGGTGTCGCTGGCCTCGATGTCGATGACCGGGTAGATCCGCGACAGGTCGCCGGGGATCAGGTCCGACTTCAGCAGCGCCTCGCGGGCGCGCATCCAGTTGCGGTTGCCCTTGACGGTGTTGATCTCGCCGTTGTGCGCGATGAACCGGTAGGGGTGGGCCAGCTCCCAGGCCGGGAAGGTGTTGGTGGAGAACCGCGAGTGGACCAGCGCGATCGCCGAGGCGAAGCGGGGGTCCGACAGGTCGGGGAAGAACGGCTCCAGCTGCGGGGTGGTGAGCATCCCCTTGTACACGATGGTGCGGCTGGACAGGCTCGGGAAGTAGACCCGCACGTCCTGCTCGGCGCGCTCGCGCATGCAGAACACCGCGCGGTCCAGCTCCAGGCCGGTCTTGCCGGTGTGCAGGCCGTGCGCGGCGGGCGCCACGAACAGCTGCGCGAAGTGGGGCATGGCCTTGCGCGCGGCGGGGCCGGCGAAGTCCGGGTCGTGCGGCAGCTCGCGCCACCCCAGGACCGTCAGGCCCTCCTCGACGCACAGGGTCTCGATGTGCGCCACGGCCGCCGCGCGCTCGTCGGCGTCGGCGGGCAGGAAGGCGATGCCGGCGGCGTAGGCGCCGGCCTCGGGCAGCGCGAAGTCGCAGACCTCGCGGAAGAAGGCGTCGGGGACCTGCACCAGGACGCCCACGCCGTCGCCGTCGTCGGGCTCGGCGCCGACCGCACCGCGGTGGTCCAGATTCCGCAGGACGGTCAGGGCGTTCTGAACGATGTCGTGGCTCTTGCGACCGTGCAGGTCGGCCACCATGCCGACGCCGCAGGCGTCGTGCTCGTTTGCCGGGTCGTACAGCCCCTGGTTCTGAGGCCGGCCCGGCGTGAGGGCAGCAGCAGCCATCAACCCTCCCGTCGTCGTCAGTGTCACTGCTGGATGTCAGTGCAGGCTCGGGACGACGTTGGCCCTGCTGCGGTGTGAAGACATTACATCACTGCCGGGATCATGCCCGACTGGACCAGATCGCGAAACTTCATCGGCGTCGATGGTTCGCGGGTCTCCACACAGTGGTTTAGACCAGGATAGCGGCCGCGTTTTCCGGCGAACCGCCCTGACCTCGGTGATCATCATCACCGGGGGCGCATGTTTACCCAGGAGTAGCCGGAACATGCGCGCGGGGCCGAGGGTTTTCCGTGGCCGGAGCGGGCCTGCGGGACGGGTGCGGCGGACCGGTCGGCGGGCGGCCGGCGGGTCGGTCGGCCGGTCAGTCGGCCGGTCAGTCGGCCGGTCAGTCGGCTGGTCAGTCGGCGCGGACGACGCGGCCGAGCACGCCGGGCGACTTGCCGCCCTCGATCAGCAGGGTCAGCAGGGTCTCGTCGCGCTCGTTCCCCTTGCCGTCCACCCGCTGCGCCCACGCCACCACCGCGTAGTGGCCGATCGCCAGGCCGCGCGCCATGCCGTAGCCCTGGCCGAAGCGGTCCAGCGGCTCGTCGGCGGACAGCGGCCGCACGAAGCCGCCGCCGCGCACGCGGCCGAGGGCCTCCACCAGCCGGTCGGCGTCGTCGACGGTGGCGAGGTTGAAGACCGCCACGGTCAGGGCGTAGCCCTTCCTCGTGTCGGCGTACAGGGCGCGCGCCGCCTGGGTGCAGCGGCCGCGCGCCAGCTCCTCGGCGGCCGGGAGGCCCCACACCGCCTGGGCGCAGGAGGGGTCGAGGCGCTTGGCGCGCAGCGTCAGCCGCGCCCCGCCGTCGGCGCGGACGCTCGCGGCGGTGCCCGAGAACATCTCCGCGGCCGTCAGGGGCGCGGCGTCGGACGTGCGGCGGGCGACGGCCTGGTAGGCGGCGGTGGAGGGCGAGCTGGAGTAGGACACCGGGGACGGGCCCCCTGCGGCGGCGGGCCGTCCGACCGGGGGCGCGGCCCGGCGGCTCTTCGCGGGCTCGTCCTCGCGGGTCGCCACCAGCAGCGCCAGCAGCACGACGACGGCGGCCACCAGGGCCCCGGCGGCGGTGAAGTACAGCTTCGGCCCCTTGAGACCGCCCCGGCCTCCGCGTTTGCCCGCGTTCCCGCGCTTGGTGCGCGGCGGGGGCGGGGCCTCGGACCGCGGCGGCTCCTCCTCACCGAAGGCGTGCGCGGCGTCGTGGTCGGCGATGTGGCCGGGACCGGCGGCGGCGTGGTCGAAGGGCCGCTCGGACGGTGCGGGCCGGGTGCGCTGCTGCGGCGGCCCGGCGGAGCGGGGCGGGCGGGAGCCGCCGCGCGCCGCGCCGCCCCGGCGGGAGCCGCCGGACCGGCGGGCCGGGGTCCGCGAAGGGGACGGGCGGCCGGAGCGGGTCACCGCGCCGCGACGGGGGCGGCCGGGTTCGTCATGGTCCACGTCGGCGCAGACTACTGCCCGGGGAACGCGGTCGCGGCACCGCCCGGCCGGTTCACCGGGGCTTCCCGCCGGCCATCTCGATGCGTCCCCACACGAAGTCGGCGGGCTTCTCCACCGGGAGGCTGGCCTCGATCACCTCGTTGAGCGACCCGGGCTGGGCCCCGCCCGCGCGCTGCACCCACGTCACCACGGCGTAGTGGCCCATCGCCTTGGCGTAGGCGGCGCTGAAGCCGGTGCCGAACGCCGGGGCGCCCTTGGGGTTGAGCGGCAGCACGAACCCGGCCTTGGTCTGCGGGTCGATGGCGCGCAGCACCTGCCGGGCGCCCGCCAGGTCCTTCATGTTGAGGACGGCGAACTGGCCGAGGTGGCGCTTGTCGGGGCTGACGTAGGCGCCGCGCAGCACCTGCGTGCAGCCCTGGGCGGCGAGGTCGGCGTGCAGGCGGTCGCCCCAGGTGACGGCCTTGCAGTCGGTGGAGACGTCGGTCCCGGCGAGGGTGAAGGAGTACTTGCCGGTCGACACGGTCTTGGTGTCGCCGCCGAACACCTCGCCCGGGGCGAGCGGCCGCGGGTCGGCGGACCGCTGCGCGATCGCGGCCATGCCCTCGACCTCGTGGTCGGGGGTGTAGGCGACCGGCAGCAGCGGGGTGGCCGCCGGTTTCTTCTCCTCGCCGCCGGTCAGCACGACCGCGGCCACGGCCGCCAGCACGACGGCGACCAGGGCGCCCGCGGCGCCGAACAGCACCTTGGGCGGGGGGAGCCTGCGGGCGGGCTTGCCGCCCTCCTCCGGCCAGAAGTCGCGTCCGCGGTCGGCGGACGCCGCCTGGGGAGCACCAGTGTCACGCGCCTCGATCACAGCCGGGAGCTTAGCGGTCCCGCCGCCCCTCCCGCGCCAAAAGGGAGCTTCCTCCCTATTTGTCGACCCTGGGACGCGGCCCGCGCCTCAGACGCCGTTGACGCCGATGAGCGCTCCGACGCCGAAGGTCAGGGCGGCCGCCGCGCCGCCCAGCGCCGGCTGCCGCAGCCCGCCCGGCCACCAGGACCGCGCGCTGCGGGGCCTGGCCCCCGGCGACGCCCGCGATCAGCGCGAAGTTGGAGACCAGGCCGTCCATCGCGCCGAACACCGCGGGCCGCGACCAGCCGCCGGTGACGTCCCGGTGCCGATGGTGGATCTCGGCCGAGGTCCCGGGCTCCTCGGGCAGGCTACTTGGCGGCCTTGTCCTCGGTCTTGTCGCCCGTCTTGCCCTCGGTCGTGTCCTCGGCCTCGTCCTTGGCGTCGTCTTCGGCAGGCTTCTCGGGCTCGGCCTTGGCCTCGTCTTCGGCGGGCTTCTCCTCGGCCTCGGGCGCGGGCTCGTCAGTCTCCGCGTCGTCAGCCCTGTCCACCGGCTCGTCCGCCGGGGCCTCGGGCTCGTCGACCGGCTCCGCCTTCGGGGCGGCCTCGACCTTGTCCTCGGGTTCGACGACGGTTTCCTTGGCCTCGGGCTCGGGCTCGGGCTCGGGCTCGACGACGGTTTCCTTGACCTCAGGCTCGGGCTCCGGCTCGGGCTCGTCCTTCTTGGCGAGGACGACGGGAGCGGCCTTCTCCGGCTTCTCGGTCTGCTCGGCCTTCTCAGCGGGCTCCGGATCGAGGACGGTCCCCGCCTCGGGGACCGTCTCGGTCGTGGCGGGGGCGCCGACGTTCTCCGGGCCGGTCTTGTTGCGGGCGTAGTACAGGTAGGCGACCGCGCCGAGGAACACGACGACGGCGGTCCAGTCGTTCAGGCGCAGGCCCAGGATCTGGTGGGCGTCGTCGATGCGCAGCCACTCGATCCAGAACCGGCCCACGGTGTAGGCGGCCACGTAGAGGGCGAACGCGCGGCCGTGGGTCAGCTTCCAGCGGCGGTCGGCCCAGATCACCAGGATCGCGACGCCCACGCACCAGAGCGACTCGTACAGGAACGTGGGGTGGTAGGTGGCGATGTCGGCGTACTTGGGGTCCAGGCTGCCGTCCGACAGGCGGGGCCGGTGCGCCTGGTCGATCTCCAGGGCCCAGGGGGCGTTCAGGGGCCGCCCGTACAGCTCCTGGTTCCACCAGTTGCCCCAGCGGCCGATGGCCTGCGCGAGGGCGATGCCGGGGGCGATCGCGTCGCCGAGCGCCAGCACCGAGACGCCGTGCCGACGGCAGCCGATCATCGCGCCGAGCGCGCCCAGCACGACCGCGCCCCAGATGCCGAGGCCGCCCTCCCAGATCTTCAGCGCGTTGACCGGGTCGCGGCCCTCGCCGAAGTAGCGCTGGTAGTCGGTGATCACGTGGTAGAGCCGGCCGCCGACCAGCCCGAACGGCACGGCCCAGACCGCGACGTCGATGATCACACCGGGCGTGCCGCCCTTGGCGGCCCAGCGCCGCTCGCCGAGCCAGACCGCCACGACGATGCCAAGAATGATCATCAGGGCGTAGGCGCGGATCGGGACGGGTCCGAGGTGCCAGACACCTTCGGCGGGACTCGGAATGGAGGCGAGCGGCTGCATGAGCGATGACGTTACCGCCTTCGCGGCGCGCCCGTGCCCCCGGTCCGAGGAAGATCGGATCGGCGGGGGGCGGGGCCGTGCCGCGGGCGCCCGTCCGGCGCCGTCCCGGCCCTCCCGCGGCACGCCCGCGCCCCCGTTCTCCCCTGTGCCGCACCGGTCCCGCTCAGCCGCGTCCGGCGGCCCGGACGGCCTTCTCCAGGCCCTCGGGGTCCAGCAGTTGGGAGCGCAGGTCCAGGGCCTTGCCGTCCAGCAGGACGGTGGGCGTTCCCTCGATCTTGCGGTCCGTCAGGGCGTACTCGGTCATCTTCGCCAGCTCGGCCGCCTTCGCGTCGCCGTTGACGCAGCCGGGGAAGGCGGGCTCGGCGATCCCGACGCGCTCGCCCCAGGAGACCAGGTCGGCGTTGGAGAAGCCCTCGTCGCCCTCCTCGGGCTGGTTGGCGTAGAGGGTGTCGTGGAAGGCCGGCCAGTGATCGGCGGGCGCGCAGAGCGCCGCGTTGGCGGCGCGGTGGCTGTTGGACGAGAGCGGCTCGCGGGCGGCGCCCTGGAACAGCTGCAGGGGCCGGTAGACGACGCGGAGCGCGCCCTCCCCCGCCAGGCGCTTGATCGTGTCCCCGGAGGCGTCCTCGGCCTGCTTGCAGATCGGGCACTGGAAGTCCTCGAAGACCTCCAGCACGGGCTTGGTCACCCCGGGCTTGGCCATCAGCGTCGAGCCGTCGGCCTGCCGAGACACCGGGGCCAGCGGCCCGGTGTAGGAGGAGGCGGTCCTCGCGCCCCCGTCGTCATCGCCGCCGCGCACCGCCACGACCACCACGGCCACGACCGCGGCGACGGCCGCGACGGCGCCGACCACGGCCAGCAGCAGCCTGCGCTGCCGCCCCTTCGCGCGGTCCCGGGCGCGCTCGCCCGCCAGCCGCTCCCGTGCCGAACCGTCGCGTTCCGCCTTGCCCATCCGCCTGCCCCGATCATGCGTGATGCGCATCGCCCCGGTTCAGAGGCTACTGCCAGGGTGTCCGGCGGGCGGGTAGGCGAAGCGACGCCGCGCCCCCGGGAAGGGGACGCGGCGTCGGAGTGCGCAGGGGACGCCGGAGCGTCCGGCGGGCCTACTTGCCGGCGGCCGCCGCGGCGACGGCGCCCTTGATGTCGGCCATGCCGCGCTGGTCGAGCTTCTTGCCGTCCAGGAACACCGTCGGGGTGCTGTCGATCTTGCGCTCCTGCAGGGCGTAGGTGGTCATCGACTCGACCTGCGCCTTCTTCTGCTGGTCGGTGACGCACTTGTCGAAGCCGGCGTCGGTCACGCCGACGTCCTTGCCCCAGGCGACCAGGTCCTTGGGCGCGAAGCCCTCGCTGCCCTCGCGCGGCTGGAACTTGAACAGCGCGTCGTGGTAGGAGAGCCACTTGTCGGCCGGGACGCACAGCGCCGCGGCGGCCGAGCGGAAGGAGTTGGACTTGATCGGGTCGGGCTGCTGGCCGAACAGGTGGAACGGCCGGTAGACGACCTTGACCTTGCCCTCGGCGGCCAGCTCCTTGACGTCCTTGCCGCCGGCCTCCTCGAACTGCTGGCAGGCCGGGCACTGGAAGTCCTCGAAGACCTCCACCACGGGCTTGGTCACCCCGGGCTTGGCCATCACGATCGAGCCGTCGGCCTCGCGCGTCAGCGGCGCCTGCGGCCCGGTGTAGGGGGCTGCCGTCTGGTCGCGCTTGCTCTTCTGGTCCAGGACCACCACGGTGACGGCCACGATCGCCGCCACCGCGACGACCCCGCCCAGGATGATCGCCAGCAACCGCTGCTGCTTCTGGCGCGCGGCCTGCTTCTTGCGCTCGACGGCCAGCCGCTCGCGCGCGGACCGCTCCCGTGCGGCCTTGCTCATGGAGTACTCCTCAATCGGCCCAGCGGCCGGGCGCCGCGTGGGGGTCGGATCTAGTCGGTCTGACCGATCCGGCGGAACTCGTCCACCAGGACGAGGATGAACAGCAGGATAGTGATGACGTGCACGCCGGTGCACCACAGGCAGATCTTCTGCAGGATCGCCAGCTCGGCGGTGACCAGGTACACCACGAACAGCACGCCGACGCACACGCTGCCGAGCCGCGCCCAGCGCACCAGCGGGCTGTCCGAGCGCAGCGCGGGCGGGGTGATCAGCACGGCGAAGCCGATGAAGAACGCCAGCCCCAGCAGCGGCAGCGGGATGCCGAGCAGCTCGGAGTACTCGCTGGTGGTGACCGAGTGGCAGTCCACCGTCTTGCTCGTGGAGCAGACCAGCGCGCCCTCGTTGTAGTGGGTCACCGTCAGGTAGACCGAGATCGCCAGCCCGGCGAGGGTGAGGAGCCAGGCCGTGATCGCGAACCACGGCGGCCGGGCGGGGGCCTGCGGCGCCGCCGCTCCCTCGCCGGTCGCCTCGGCGTGCTGCACCATCCGTGTTCCCTCCGAGCCGGGCCGTCACCGTCGGGTCGGGCCGGGGCGGCTGTGGAAGCGCCCCGGCCCGGCCGGGTCTCACCTTAAGGGACCAGGGATAAGGCCCGTGTAGGAACGACGCGCCGAATCGGGCGCGCGGCGGCCTGAAAACGGGTCAGGCGCGGCCGCGCACGCCCTCGGCCAGTTCGGCGGCCAGCTCGCGGACGCCCGCGAGGCCGGCGGCCCGGTCGGGGGCGTCCAGCAGGCGCCGGATGAACGCCGAGCCGACGATCACGCCGTCGGCGAACCCGGCCACCTCGGCGGCCTGCGCGCCGGTGCCGACGCCGAGGCCGAGGCCGACCGGCAGCGTCCCGCCGTGCGGCGCGGTGCCGGCGTCCTTGCCGATGACGGTGCGGGTGCGCTCCACCAGCCGGGGCGCGCCGGTGTTCACGGCCGTGCGGGCGCCGGTGACGCCCATCAGCGAGGCGGCGTAGACGAAGCCCCGGCACAGCCGGGTGATCTTCTCGATGCGCTCGTCGGTGGAGCTGAGCGCGACCAGGAACACCTTGTCGAGGTCGTGCTCGTCGGCGGCCGCCAGCCACGGCCCGGCCTCCTCGGGCGTGAGGTCGGGGGTGATCAGGCCCTGGCCGCCGGCCGACTTCAGGTCGCGGGCGAAGGCGTCCACGCCGTAGCGGTCGACGGGGTTCCAGTAGGTCATGACCAGGGTCGGCGCCCCGGTGGCGGCGACGGCCTCGACGGTGCGCAGCACGTCGGCGACGCGGACGCCGCCGACCAGCGCCTGGTGCACCGCGTCCTGGATGGTGGGGCCGTCCATCATCGGGTCGCTGTAGGGCAGCCCGATCTCGATGACGTCGCACCCGGCCTCGACCATGGCGGTCGCGGCGTCGATCGCGCCCTGGTAGTCGGGGAACCCGGCGGGCAGGTAGCCGACCAGCGCGGCGCGGCCCTCGGCCCTGGCCTTGTCGTAGGCGTCCTGGACGCTCATCGGCCCTCACCCTCCGGCATCAGGCCGAAGTACTCGGCGGCGGTGTGCATGTCCTTGTCGCCGCGGCCCGACAGGCACACCACCAGGGTGCCCTCGGGGCCGAGCTCCTTGCCGACCTTGATGGCGCCGGCCAGCGCGTGCGCCGACTCGATCGCCGGGATGACGCCCTCGGTGCGGCACAGCAGCGAGAACGCCTCCATCGCCTCGGCGTCGGTGATGGGGCGGTACTCGGCGCGGCCGCTGTCGTGCAGCCAGGAGTGCTCGGGGCCGACGCCGGGGTAGTCGAGCCCGGCCGAGATCGAGTGCGATTCGACGGTCTGGCCGTCCTCGTCCTGCAGCAGGTAGGTGCGCATCCCGTGGATGACGCCGACGCGGCCGCCGGAGATGGTGGCGGCGTGCCGCCCGGTCTCCACGCCGTCGCCGGCGGCCTCGAAGCCGCACAGCCGGACCGAGGCGTCGTCGACGAAGGCGTGGAAGGCGCCGATGGAGTTGGAGCCGCCGCCTACGCAGGCCACGACGGCGTCGGGCAGCTTCCCGGTCAGGTCGATGACCTGCTGCCGGGCCTCCACGCCGATGATGCGCTGGAGCTCGCGCACCATCATCGGGAACGGGTGCGGGCCCATGGTGGAGCCGACGCAGTAGTGGGTGTCGTCGACGGTGGCGACCCAGTCGCGGAACGCCTCGTTGCAGGCGTCCTTGAGGGTGCGGCTGCCGGTGCGGACCGGGACGACCTGGGCGCCCAGCATCCGCATCCGCGCGACGTTGAGCGCCTGGCGCTGGGTGTCGACCTCGCCCATGAAGACGGTGCACTCCAGGCCCATCAGCGCGGCGGCGGTGGCGGTGGCCACGCCGTGCTGCCCGGCGCCGGTCTCGGCGATCATGCGCTTCTTGCCCATGCGCCGGGTGAGCAGCGCCTGGCCGAGCACGTTGTTGATCTTGTGGGAGCCGGTGTGGTTGAGGTCCTCGCGCTTGAGCAGCACGCGGGCGCCGCCGGCGTGCTCGGCGAAGCGCTTGGCCTCGGTGAGCAGGCTGGGGCGGCCCGCGTAGTTCTTGAGCAGGTCGTTCAGCTCGGCGGTGAACTCCGGGTCCCGGCGGGCGGCGGCGAACTCGCGGTCGAGCTCGTCCAGCGCGGCCATCAGGGCCTCGGGGGCGAAGCGGCCGCCGAAGACGCCGAAGTGGCCGTCGGCGTCGGGCACGGATTCGGGCGCGGGCATGGCGGAGCCGCGCGCGGAGTCGATGGTCATCTGAATTCTCGTCCTGTCGTGCGGAGAGGGCTTATCCGGTCAGTGAGACGTCGGACAAGCGCGCCATCGTTCGCGCAGGGGCTCCATCAGCATGGCCGTAGCCTACCGTCAGCCGCTCTGCCGCAGTGCCGGGTGGGCCCCGGCGGCGACGAGGTCGGCGACCGCGGCGCGCGG
This sequence comes from Spirillospora sp. CA-253888, assembly GCA_050936435.1. Lineage (GTDB taxonomy): Bacteria > Actinomycetota > Actinomycetes > Streptosporangiales > Streptosporangiaceae > Spirillospora. Next base: position 6,790,148 of record JBNJMT010000001.1, on the reverse strand, counting down.
CTCCTTGCCGATGACCAGGCTCTCGCCGACCAGCACCGCGTCGGCGCCGTGCGAGGCGTAGGCCAGCAGGTCGTGCGGGCCGCGCACGCCGGACTCGGCGATGGTGACGACGCCCTTGGGAACGGCCGGGGCGACCCGGGCGAACACCTCGCGGTCGACCTTGAGGGTCTTCAGGTCGCGCACGTTCACGCCGATGACCTTGGCCCCGGCGTCCACCGCGCGGGCGACCTCGTCCTCGGTGTGCACCTCCACCAGCGGCAGCAGGCCGATCGACTCGGCCCGCTCCACCAGCGACACCAGCGCGTCCTGCTCCAGCGCGGCCACGATCAGCAGCGCCAGGTCGGCGCCGTGCGCGCGCGCCTCCCACAGCTGGTAGGAGGTGACGATGAAGTCCTTGCGCAGGATCGGGATGTCCACGTTGGCGCGGACCGCGGCCAGGTCCTCCAGGCTGCCGCCGAAGCGCCGCCGCTCGGTCAGCACGCTGATCACCTTGGCGCCGCCGGCCTCGTAGTCGCGGGCGAGGGCCGCGGGGTCGGCGATCGCGGCGAGCGCGCCCTTGGACGGGCTGGAGCGCTTGACCTCGGCGATGACCGACACGCCCTGGCCGCGCAGCGCCCCCAGCGCGTCGCGCGGGGCCGGGGCGGCCGCGGCCTTGTCCTTGAGGGCGGCCAGCGGGACCTCTCGCTGCCTTTCGGCGAGATCGGCCCGGACGCCGTCGATGATCTCGTCGAGAACACTCACGCGGTAGGCCCCCTATGTTCCGGTCGATCCGTGCACCGATCGTAGCCGCACCGGCCGCGGGGGGCGCACCCCGGGCCGCCGCCGGGCCGTCCCGCGCCGCTCACGGGGCCAGGACGTGCGCGAACGGGAGGTTGCGCAGGATCCAGAACGCCAGCGTGACGACCACGAAGGCGGCGATGGCGGGCGGCCGGGCCAGGACCGGGCGCCAGGGCGCGCCGCGCGCCCGGTGGAGCGTCCAGCTCCCCCAGGCCCAGGCCGCGACCGGGAGCAGCAGGAACAGGTACGGGTTGCCGCCGAAGGCCGCGCCGACCCGCCCGTGGACCAGCGAGTTGACCATGCGGAGGCCGCCGCAGCCCGGGCAGTAGAGGCCGGATATGGCCAGGAACGGACAGGTGGGGTAGTGCCCGGGTTCGTGCGGGTCCACGAGCGCCACCAGCGTCACGGCGGCCGCGACGGCCGCCAGGACCCCTGCGGGGGCCAGGAGGGCGCGCACGCCTCGCGCGGGCGCGCGCCGCGGCTCGTAGGCGGGTACGCGGCTCACAATGGCCAGCCTAGGCGTCCAGGACGTAGCCGACGCCCCGGACCGTGCGGATGGGGCTGCCGGCGCCGAGCTTGGCGCGCAGTTGCGCCACGTGGACGTCCACGGTGCGGCTGCCGGCGCCCGCGCCCGGCCCCCAGGCGGCGTCCAGGAGCTGCTCGCGGCTGAACACGCGGCCGGGGTTGCCCATGAGGAACTCCAGCAGGTCGAACTCGGTGACGGTGAGGACGGCCGACCGGTCGCCGACCGCGGCCGTGCGGTGGCGCGGGTCCAGGGTCAGCGGGCCCGCGCGCAGCAGGCCGGGCGGGCGCTCCTCCCCCTCGGGCCCGGGGCCGCCGCCGGGCGCTCCGGCCCGCAGCGCCTCCCCCACCGCCGCGACCAGCACGCGGGGCGCGAACGGGCGGGACACCCGGTGGCGGCCGAGGCCGCGCACGGCCGCCGGGTCGGGCGCGTCCACGAGCGCCACGACCGGGGCGGGGCGGGCCGCGTCGGCGACCCGCCGGTACAGGTCGGCGGGGCGCAGCCCCAGGGGCAGCCCGGCGGCCGACAGGTCGAGCACGACCACGTCGGCGCGGACCCGGGCCGCCACCGCCGGGGCGGCGGCCGGGTCGCGCTCGATCTGCACGTCGTAGCCCTCGCGGGCCAGGTAGCGGCGCTGGAGCTCGGCGACGGCGGGCTCGTGCTCGACGACCAGCACCAGCCCGCCCTCGGCGGTCATGACGGGCGGGACTCGCCGGCGGACCGGTCGGCGGGTCGGTCGGCCGGTTCCGCGGCGGAGCCCCCGGCGGAATCTCCGGCGGAGTCCCCGGCGGGTTCGTCGGTGGGGTCCTCGCCCCGGTCCAGCGACTTCCACAGGCTGGCGGAATCGTCGCCGGCGGGGGCCGACCTTGCGGGAGCGGAGCCGGCGGGACCGGCGGGAGCGGCCCCCTGGCGCTCGTAGCGGGCCGACATGCCGGGCCAGCGGGCGCCGCGCACCAGCGTGAACAGCCCGGCGGCCACGATCAGCACGCCTCCCACCAGCGACACCGCCCACCAGGGCCCGGTCTGCACGGTGGTCTCCCCGGCCAGGCGCAGCATGGTGCTCTTGCCCGCCGCGGCGGCGCGCACCTCCCCGGCCCGGATCCCGGTGACCGAGGAGACGGCGATGACCGCGCCGAACGCCGCCAGCAGCGCGCCGAGCCCGGCGCGGACCCGCCCGCGCGTGGCGAACAGCACCGCCATCCCCGCCAGCGCCGCCCAGCCCAGGCCGCCGGGCAGCGCGCCGAGGTCGCGGCCGGTCAGCTCCAGGCTGAACGGCGTGATCGCGTCGCGCGCCCGGACCGTCGCCCAGGGGCGCCCGGCGGCCAGCAGCGTGAGCCCGGCGCCGGCGGCGCACACCAGCGCCGCCAGGCCGCGTTCGCGCGCGGGGGTCATGACGACTTCGGCCGTTCCCCCACCACGGCGTCGAGCACGTCGGCGTCCCAGCAGGTGCGGTCGCCGGTGTGGCAGGCCGCGCCGACCTGGTCCACCTTCACCAGGATCGCGTCGGCGTCGCAGTCGAGGGCGACCGACTTCACCCACTGCTGGTGGCCGGAGGACTCCCCCTTCACCCAGTACTCCTGGCGGCTGCGCGACCAGTAGGTGCAGCGGCCCGTGGTGAGGGTGCGGTGCAGCGCCTCGTCGTCCATCCACCCCAGCATGAGCACCTCACCGGTGTCGTACTGCTGGGCGATGGCCGGGACGAGGCCGTTGGGGTCGCGCTTGAGGCGGTCGGCGATCTTGGGGTCCAGATTGGACGGGCGAGCGGACATGGGCCTCATTCTGCCGGGTGGCCGCGGCCCGCCGCACCGAGCCCCGCGGATGGGGCGGCGCAGGGGACCGGCGCCGGCGGACGCGAAGCGGCCATGAGGCGGACGTGAAGCGGACACGAAAGGGCCCGCATCCCGGCCGGGATGCGGGCCCTGACGTACGACTGCGGGTGTTACAGGGGGACGACCTGGTCGGCCTGCGGGCCCCGGTTACCCTGCGTCACCTCGAACTGAACCCGCTGGTTCTCGTCCAGGGTGCGGTAGCCGGAGGTCTGGATCGCCGAGTAGTGCACGAAGACGTCCGGTCCGCCGCCGTCCACGGCGATGAAACCGAAGCCCTTTTCGGCGTTGAACCACTTCACGGTGCCCTGCTGGGGCATGTCTTTCTCCTTGCGGCAAAACGTGGGCCCACACCTCGTGGGCCCAGGGCGGTCGCTGCGGAACGCTCTCGCCGCCGGCAGGTCCCGGAAAAGCCAAAACGCCCGCTGCCATCAGTTCGCGGGCGTCCAACCAAACGATCGAGAACCACGACTGCAACCGACGACCCCACCGTATCACCGCTTCCGCGTAATGCGGAGGTGCCGCAACCCTTGCGATTCACCCCTTGGCGAACCAGGCCGTTACCTGCCCGTTAAAGGTTCCAACCGTTCTCGGTCAGCGTCTTGACACCCCCGGTGACGCCCGTGATCCTGACGGGTGCGACAGCGGTCCGGCCCCGTGCGCGCCGCGCCGTCCGCCGTGCCGCCCGCCGCGCGCCCCGCCTTGCGAGAGCGCGCCTGCGGGGCGCCGGGGCGCGCCGCTATGGCGGTGACCATAATCTTTCTCGGGACAAACCGGGCAATTCTTATCCGCCGACTCGCGCTTTCCTCCCGCGCCGACGGCAGTGACCTGCGGACCTACTCCGGAGGTGCGCACCGATGCGCGGAACGCGCACAAACAATCGCCCCGGCGTTGGCACTTTTGTCAACGACTCGGAGAGCGAACCGCGACAACTCGCGCGGCCGCCGCCAATCCCCTCCCCCGTCGTTCGACCGCTCTCCGTGCACCGTCCGGTGCGCCGCCGGCCGGGGCGCCCGCTCGATGGAGAAGGCCGCCCGCGGCGGCGGTATTCCGGGCGCGCCGAGGGCGCGGCCGGGTGCGGGGAGGCCGGTCCCGGCCAGGCCCGGGGCCCGTGCGGCGGTAAGGCGCGCCTGGCCGCGCGGGAATAAGCGCTCTCGCCGGATGGTAGGCATGTGCAGGCCCGCAGACCCCCTCCATCCGCCACGTAAGGGGGCGTTCCCCCGGGCAGCCGCCGTGCGTGAAGGAGTTGTGCCGTGCCACCAGGAGCCCCCCGCGTCAATCCGCGCGTCCTCCGGGAGGGGATGGCGGTGCTGTGGGTCGCGATCAAGGCCGAGCCCCGGGTGTTCACGCTGTCGGTGCTGGCCAGCGCCCTGTACGCGCTGATGACGGTCGGCACCGCGACGGTGCTGGGCTGGGCGACCGAGCACGTGATGCTGCCGGCGTTCCGGTCCGGGAGCACCACCGCGGGCGCGCTGGCGGGCGCGGCCGCGGCGATCGTCGGGGTGGCGGCCCTGAAGGCGCTGGGCGTGGCGGGCCGCCGCTTCTACGCGGGCCTGATGCAGTACCGGATGCAGGCCAAGTACCGGCGCGAGGTGACCCGCCAGTACCTGAGGCTGCCGCTGGCCTGGCACCACCGGCACCCCACCGGGCAGCTGCTGTCCAACGCCAACGCCGACGTGGAGGCGTCCTGGGCGCCGATCGCGCCGCTGCCGATGGCGGTGGGCGTGGTGTTCATGCTGGTGATCGCGGCGGTGTCGATCGTGCTGACCGACGTCACCGTGGCGGTGGTGGGGTTCCTGGTGTTCCCCGCGATCGCCCTTCTCAACGTGGTGTACCAGCGCAAGCTGGCGCCGGTGGCGACACGGGCGCAGCAGTTGCGCGCCGAGGTCAGCGAGGTCGCGCACGAGAGCTTCGAGGGCGGCCTGGTGGTCAAGACCCTGGGCCGCGAGCAGGCCGAGACCGAGCGCTTCGCCGCGGCGGCCGACGCGCTGCGCGACGCCAACATCAAGGTGGGCCGGGTGCGCGGGCTGTTCGACCCGGTCCTGGAGGCGCTGCCCAGCCTGGGCGTGCTGGCGGTGCTGCTGATCGGGTCGATGCGGTTGAGGTCCGGCGCGATGAGCGCCGGGGACCTGGTGAACGTGGCGTACCTGTTCACCCTGCTGGCCTGGCCGATCCGGGCGCTGGGCTGGGTGCTGGCCGAGGTGCCGCGCAGCGTCGTGGGCTGGCGGCGGGTCCGGGGCGTGCTGGACGCCGGCGGGTCGCTGCCCTACGGCGCGGCCGAGCCCGCCGGGGACGCGGCGGCGTCGCTGGAGGTGCGCGCGGTGCGGTTCGGCTACGAGCCGGCCGACGGCGAGGAGCCCGGGGACGTCCTGCGCGAGGTGTCGTTCGCCGCCGGGCCGGGGCGCACGATCGCGCTGGTCGGCCCGACCGGGTCGGGCAAGTCCACGCTGACCTCGCTGCTGGTGCGGCTGGTGGACCCGGCCGAGGGCGCGGTGCTGCTGGACGGGGTGGACGTGCGGGACCTGCGGCGGGGCGGCGTCGCCGAGACCGCCGCGCTGGTGCCCCAGCAGACGTTCCTGTTCGACGACACCGTGCGCGGCAACATCACGCTGGGCGCCGACCTGCCCGACGAGCGGGTCTGGGAGGCGCTGCGGCTGGCGCAGGCCGACGGGTTCGTGGCGGCGCTGCCCGGCGGCCTGGACACCCAGGTCGGCGAGCGCGGCGCGACGCTGTCGGGCGGCCAGCGCCAGCGGCTGGCGCTCGCGCGCGCCCTGGTGCGGCGGCCGCGGCTGCTGGTGCTGGACGACGCGACCTCGGCGGTGGACCCGCAGGTCGAGGCCCGCATCCTGGCCGCGCTGCGCGAGGGGCGGGGCGAGGGCGCCGGCGCGACGGTGATCGTGGTGGCCTACCGCAAGGCCACCATCGCGCTGGCCGACGAGGTGGTCTACCTGGAGCACGGCCGGGTCTCCGACCGGGGGACGCACGCGGAGCTGCTGACCCGCTCAACGGGCTACCGCAACCTCGTGAACGCCTACGAGCGGGCCGAGGCCGAGCAGGAGGCGCTGGAGCCCGAGGGGACCGGCGAGGTCGAGGGCGGAGTAGAGGACGGGGTGCTGAAGTGACGGCGCTGAGCGAGACTTCCATCGGCGAGGGCGCGATCAGCACCCTGCGCCGGGGCTTGCGGCTGTCGCCGGAGTTCCGGGCGGGGCTGGCCGGCACGCTGGCGCTCGCGCTGGTGGCGACGGCGGGCCGCGTGGTCGTGCCGATCGCGGTGCAGCAGACCATCGACAGGGGCGTGACCGGCGCGCACGGGCCCGACATCGGGTTCATCCGCACGGCGGTGCTGCTGTGCGCGGTGGCGGTGCTGATCACGGCGGTCAGCGCGTACGCGATGAACGTGCGGCTGTACAGGACCACCGAGACGGGCCTGGCCTCGCTGCGGGTCAAGGCGTTCCGGCACGTGCACGACCTGTCCATGCTCACCCAGAGCGGCGAGCGGCGCGGCGCGCTGGTGTCGCGGGTGACGGGCGACGTGGACCAGATCAGCCAGTTCATGCAGTGGGGCGGGCTGATGATCATCATCTCGCTGGGCCAGCTGGTGGTGGCCAGCGTGCTGATGGCGGTGTACTCCTGGCCGCTGGCGCTGCTGGTGTGGGTGGCGTTCGTGCCGCTGGCGTTCGCGCTGCGCCGCTTCCAGCGCCTGATCTCGGCGGCCTACACGCGGGTCCGCGAGCGGACCGGCGACCTGCTGGCGGCCGTCAGCGAGTCGGTGGTGGGCGCGTCGGTGATCCGCGCCTACGCGTCGGAGGAGCGCACCGCGCAGAAGGTGGACGAGACCGTCGCGGCGACGCGGCGGGCGCAGACGCGCGCGCAGGGCCTGGTGGCGATGACCTTCCCGGCCAGCGAGCTGGTCGCGGCGGTCGCGACCGCCGCGGTGGTGGTCGCCGGCACGCTGCTGGGCGTGGGCGGGCACCTGACGGCCGGCGAGCTGGTGGCGTTCCTGTTCCTGGTGACGCTGTTCGTCAGCCCCATGCAGACCGCCACCGAGGTGCTGAACGAGGCGCAGAACGCGATCGCCGGGTGGCGGCGCGTGCTGGGCGTGCTGGACACCGAGCCCGACGTGGCCGACCCCGGCGAGGAGGGCGAGGCGCTGCCGCGCGGCCCGATCGAGGTGCGGTTCGAGAACGTGGGGTTCGCCTACCCGGGCGGGCCGCCGGTGCTGCACGGGGTGGACGCGGAGATCGCGCCGCGCACCCGGGTCGCGATCGTCGGCGAGACCGGCTCGGGCAAGACCACCTTCGCCAAGCTGCTGACCCGGCTGATGGACCCCACCGCCGGCCGGGTGCTGGTGGACGGCGTGCCGCTGGACCGGGTGCGGTTCTCCTCGCTGCGCGAGCGGATCGTGATGGTGCCGCAGGACGGGTTCCTGTTCGACGCCTCGCTGGCCGACAACGTCCGCTACGGCAGGCCGGGCGCCACCGACGAGGACCTGGTGCTGGCGCTGACCGAGCTGGGGCTCGCCGACTGGCTGGAGGGCCTGCCGCGCGGGCTGGCCACGCCGGTGGGGCAGCGCGGCGAGTCGCTGTCGGCCGGGGAGCGCCAGCTCGTGGCGCTCGCCCGCGCCTACATCGCCGACCCCGACCTGCTGGTGCTGGACGAGGCCACCTCCGCGGTCGACCCGGCCACCGAGGTGCGCCTGCAGCGGGCGCTGGACGGGGTGACGCGGGGCCGCACCGCGATCTCGATCGCGCACCGGATGTCCACGGCCGAGGCCGCCGACGAGGTCATCGTGTTCGACGCGGGCCGGATCGTGCAGCGCGGGCCGCACGCCGAACTCGTCGCCCAGCCCGGCGTCTACGCGGGGCTGCACGAGTCGTGGATCGCCCAGCGCACGATCTGAGCGCCGCGCCGCCGCTAAAGCACTTGCCCGATATCTGGTCTGCTGCGCATTCTGCTGGGGTGAGCAGCCATGAGGTCGTCTTGGAATCATCGAGCACGCTGCACGGACAGTTGCAGCGGGGTCTGGGCCGGGCCGCGCGCCGCGCGGCCGACAGAAGGGGCGCCGGGGAGTACGTGTACGACTGCGTGCTCCGCGACCCGCGCTGGGACCGCCAGTGCGAGGACCGGGCGCTGTATTACGCGCGCCTGATGGTGGACCTGGAGTTGCCCACCGGTCCCTTGGCCGAGTTCCTGTTCGGTCCGGACGACCTCACCGACTCCGACGACTGGCGGGCGGCGCTGCCGCTGGCGGTGCTGGCCGACCTGGTGCGCCTGAGCCGCCGCGAGGCGGCCGAGGTGCTGCGCCGGTACGCCGAGGAGGGGGCGCACTGGTTCGACGCCCTGGACGAGCTTGCGGGCCTGCGGGACCCCTCCCTGACGATCGGGCTGGACCGGCTGGCGGCCGCGCGCTGCGACGAGGCCGAGCTGGACCACCTGGTGGCCGGCCCGCACAACCCGGTGATCGAGGTCTGGGCCGAGCGGCAGCCGCGGATCGCGGCGGCGCTGGAGCGGCGGCGACCCGCCGGGCGGGTGCGGCGCCCCGGCGGACCGGCCGCCGAGCGCCCCGCCCGCACCGAGGAGGAGCTGCTGGAGCTGGCGCGGCGCGGCGACGACGGCGCCGTGTCGGCGATCTTCGAGCTGGGCCGGCGGCGCTCCCCCGGCCTGCTGGACCTCGCCGAGGAGGTGCTCCCCCAGCGCCCCGGCAACCGCTGGAGCGGCGTCGTGTGCCGCGCGCTGCGCGAGTTCGGCGGTCCCGAGACGCTCCCGCGCGCCCGCGAGTGGGCCGCCTCCCAGGGCGGTTGCACCGACATGGGGTTGCGCATCCTGGCCCGCCACGGCACCCGGCAGGACATACCGCTGCTGATGCGGGCCCTGGACGACGCCCTGGCCCGCCGCGAGTGGGGCGAGTCCGCCGGGCCCATCGAGGGGCTGGGCCGGCTGCGCGCCGGGGAGGCCGTCCCCTTGCTGAAGACCGCCTGGTCGGAGTCCACCTACGCCTACCTGCGCCCGCGCGTGCTGACCGCGCTGACCCGCACCGCCCCGCACACCGCCGAGTCCTACACCGTCGAGGGCCTGTGGGACTGCGAGGAGGGGGTGCGCGAGATCGCCGTGCAGCTCGCCCCCCTCACCCAGGAGACCCGGACCCGCCTGCAACGGCTCCACCACGACGCCGCCGAAGAGCCCGGAATCCGCGCCACCGCCGCCGCGCGCATGATCACTTGACCCGCCCCCGGCGCGCCCGCGCCCGCACGCTCCCCCGCCCGGCCCGCCGCATCCGGCCGCCGCACCAGGCCGCCGACCCCTGCCGCTGAGCCCCGCCGCCGAGCCTGCCGCTGAACCCGCGCCCCGCCGGACGCGTACTGCCCGTCGAACCGCATCTCGCATTCTCCTCGGGAGGACGGGCCATCATGGGATCGCCGCACCACCTCGGCCGGACCGCACCGCTGCGCCGGACCGCACTGCTCGGCGGGGCCGCGCTGCTCGTGCCCCTGGCGTCCGCCTGCACCGGCGCGTCCGGCCAGGCGTCCCACTCCGGCCACGGCGGCGGCCGGGCCGCGGCGCCGGCGACCATCGAGCAGCTCGCCGCCAGGACGGGCTGCGCGCTGACCGGCAAGCGCGCCGCCGACGAGCTGCGCCAGGGCGCCTGCCGGACCGCCAAGGGGCGCTACACCCTGGTCGGCTTCACCACCGACCAGGGGCAGCGGGCGTGGCTGGAGGAGGCCAGGCCATGGGGCGGCTCGTACCTGGTGGGCCCGCGCTGGGTCGCGGTCGGCACCCCGCAGACCCTCCAGGCGCTGCGCGGGGACCTGGGCGGCGAGGTCGTGAACGGCGCCCACCACGGCGGCTGACCCGCCGGGCGCGGGGCGCTTGGACGCGGGGCGCGCGGGCGTGGTTCCGGCCCCGCGCCAGGATCATCACCGGGTACTACTCCGGGCCCCCGCGATTCCGCCGGGAAGAGGACGAAACGGCACGACCCGGCTCCCTAGACTCACAGACATGATCACCACAGGCCGCCGCGGCCTCGCCCGCACCGCCCGAGCGCTCCCCCTGCTCCTGCTGCCGCTCGGCGCGGCGGCGGCGTGCGGCGGGGAGAACACCACGACCGACTGCTCGGTCAACGCCTGCACCATCACCTTCGACCGCGGCGTGGACGCCAGCGCCAACATCCTGGGCGCCAAGGTCGAGCTGGTGGGCGTGCAGGGCGACACCGTGACCCTCAAGATCGGCGGCCAGCAGGTGTCGGTGCCGCTGGAGAACGAGCAGCAGCAGGCCGACGGCTTCAACGTCGACGTCACCTCCGTCACCCAGGACAAGGTCGTCGTCAAGGTCTCGCACAGCGGCTGACCCCCGGCCCTCCCCCGCGACTGTCGGTGCCGGGTCCTAGGCTGCGCCCATGCCCCTCATCAGCACGGCGCAGCGGCGGGCCCGGCTGGCGTCCCGCCACCGGCTGGCCCCGGCCGGGCGCACCGGCGACGTCGCCGCCATCGCCCGGTCCCTGACCGTCCTGCACGCCACCGACCCGGCGACGGTGTTCCTGTCGATCGCCGCGCGCACCGCGACGGCCACGCCCGCCGACGTCGAGCGGGCCCTGTACGACGACCGCACGCTGCTGCGGATGCTGGCGATGCGCCGCACCATGTTCGTGGCGCCCACCGAGCTCGTGCCGGTGCTCCAGGCCTCCTGCGCCGACGCGCTGGCCGCCAAGCAGCGCCGCACCTACTCGCGCTTCCTGGAGCAGGACGGCTCGATCCCCGACGTGGCGTCGTGGTGGCGCTCGGTCGAGGAGGACACCCACCGGATCCTGCTCGACCTGGGCGAGGCGACCGGCGCGCAGCTCAGCGCCGCCGAGCCCAGGCTGCGCACCAAGGTGAACACGGCCCCCGGCAAGTCCTACTCCAAGCCCACCGGCATCACGACCTGGGTGCTGGTCACGCTGGGCTGCGAGGGGCTGATCGTGCGGGGCCGCCCCAACGGGTCGTGGATCAGCAGCCAGTACCGGTGGGCCCCGATCGAGGCGTGGCTGCCCGGCGGAGTCCCGCGCGTCCCGGCCGACCAGGCCCGCGCCGACCTCGTGCGCGCCTGGCTGCGCGCGTTCGGCCCGGCCCCGGTCTCCGACGTCAAGTGGTGGACGGGCTGGTCGCTGGGCGACGTCCGCAAGGCCCTGGCCCTGCTGGAGGTCGCCGAGGTCGAGCTGGAGGGCGGCGGCACCGGCCTGGTGCTGGCCGACGACCTGGAGCCCGTCCCCGACGCCGGGCCGTGGGCGGCGCTGCTGCCGGCCCTGGACCCCACCCCGATGGGCTGGCAGGAGCGCGGCTGGTTCCTCGGCGACCACGGGCCCGCGCTGTTCGACCGCAACGGCAACATCGGCCCCACGGTGTGGTGGGAGGGCCGGATCGTGGGCGGCTGGGCCCAGCGCGCCGACGGCGGGATCGCGGTGCGGCTGCTGGAGGACGTGGGCGCGGACGCGGCCGCCGCGATCGACGCCGAGGCCGCCCGCATCGCCGCCTGGACCGGCGACGTGCGGGTCACCCCCCGGTTCCGCACCCCGCTGGAGCGCGAGCTGGCCGGCTGATCCGCCAAGATGGGGGCATGCCCGCTGAACGGATGCTTCCCACCCCCGAAGCCGAGGACCTCATCGCGCTGACCCGCGAGCTGGTCCGCAAGGAGCTCGCCCCCCGCGCCGCCCCCGCCGAGGAGACCGCCGCCTTCCCGCGCGAGGTGTTCCGCCTGCTCGGCCGCGCCGGGCTGCTCGGACTGCCCTACCCCGAAGAGCACGGCGGCGGCGGGCAGCCCTACGAGGTCTACCTCCAGGTGCTGGAGGAGATCGCCTCGGTGTGGGCGTCGGTGGCCGTCGGCGTCAGCGTGCACACCCTGTCGTGCTACCCGCTGGCGGCGTTCGGCTCGGACGGGCAGCGCGAGCGGCTGCCCGAGATGCTGGGCGGCGAGCTGCTCGGCGGATACGCGCTGTCGGAGGCGCAGGCGGGCTCGGACGCGGGCGCGCTGACCACCCGCGCGACCGCCGAGGACGGCCACTACCGGATCAACGGCACCAAGATGTGGATCACCCACGGCGGTGAGGCCGACTTCTACGTGCTGTTCGCCCGGACCTCCGACGAGGGCGGCCGCGGCATCTCCTGCTTCCTCACCGACGGGCGGATGGACGGGCTGTCCTTCGGCCCGCCCGAGCGCAAGATGGGCCTGACCGGCTCCACCACCGCCCAGCTGGTCTTCGAGGACGCGCTGCTGCCCGCCGACCGGCGGCTGGGCGCCGAGGGCCAGGGCTTCCCGATCGCGCTGTCGGCGCTGGACTCGGGCCGCCTCGGCATCGCCGCCTGCGCGGTCGGCCTCGCCCAGGGCGCGCTCGACCACGCGGTGGCCTACGCCGCCCAGCGCGAGCAGTTCGGCCGCCCGATCATCGCCAACCAGGGCCTGTCGTTCCTGCTGGCCGACATGGCCGCCGCCGTCGAGTCGGCCCGCGCCACCTACCTGGAGGCCGCCCGCCGCAAGGACCGCGGCCTGCCGTTCGGCCGCCAGGCCTCGATCGCCAAGCTGGTGGCCACCGACGCGGCGATGAAGGTGACCGTGGACGCCGTGCAGGTCCTGGGCGGCTACGGCTACACCCGCGACTTCCCGGTGGAGCGGTACATGCGCGAGGCCAAGGTCATGCAGATCTTCGAGGGCACCAACCAGATCCAGCGCATGGTGATCGGCCGCCACCTGGCCAAGGACGCCGCCCGCTGACCCCGCGCCCGCCGGTCCGCGGCCGCCCCGGGCGCCTGCCCCTACGGCCGGCGGCCCGGCCGGCGCGGGCCGTCAGGCGTAGGGGTAGGGGCCCGGCGGGTGGCCGCCCGGCGCCGCCGGGAAGGCCCCGGCGCGGCGCCGGGCGTTGTGGCGGCGCACGAACACCACGGCCCACACCGCGCCCGCCACCACCAGCGCCCCTCCGCCGCCGATGATCGTCAGGCCGAAGTACCCGGCGACGGTGTCGTCCGGCTTGACCAGGATCCGGCCCTGGGTGCCCTGGCAGGTGAGGCGCGCGCGGCCCGACAGGGGCGCCTGGAAGGTCGCGGTGTAGCGGTGGCCCACCTCGGTGCCCGCGCTCCAGGAGTTCTTGCGGGTCAGGGCGACCTGGCCGCGCGCCCCGGCGGCCTCCACCGAGCAGGAGGTGGGCGCGGGCGCGTCGCGGTCGACGTAGAGGAAGTAGCCGTAGTCCTCGGCGAGGCGCACGACGACGCCGGACTCGGCGTCGCCTTGGGCCGAGGGGCCCCCGGCCGCGTTCAGCCCCTCGGCGTTCCCGGCGGTGAACAGCACGGACCAGGCGACCGTCGCCGTCACCAGGACGGCCGGGACGCTGTACCAGCCCGCGCTCGGGCCCTTCCTCGGCGGTGCGTGCGGTGCGGCCCACATGCTGGTCTCCCCGGAGGTCGCGCGGCCCCTGTGGCGTCACGATGACAGACCCGCGCGGCGTCCGCCAGGGCCGCCCGGCCCGGTAAGGGGCCACTGACCGCGCGTCCCGGCCGCCCCGGTAACCTCACCTGCGGATCTCGAGGAGGCGCATGTGGCGACGTTGCCGGATCTGGACCCGGAGACCCTGCCGCCCGAGGCCGCCGCGCTGCGCGGCCGGGTCCGGGCGTTCCTGGCGGACGAGCCGTTCACGCCGCGCTGCGACGGCTGGCTCACCGGCGCCGACCCCGCCTTCAGCCGCCGCCTCGGCGAGCGGGGGTGGCTCGGCATGACGCTGCCCGAGCGCTACGGCGGGCACGGGCGGTCGCCGCTGGAGCGGTTCGTGGTGATCGAGGAGCTGCTGGCGGCCGGCGCCCCGGTGGGCGCGCACTGGATCGCCGACCGGCAGGTGGGGCCGAGCGTCCTGGCCAACGGGACCGAGGAGCAGCGGCGGGGGTTCCTGCCCGCCATCGCGCGCGGCGAGTGCTTCTTCGCGATCGGGATGAGCGAGCCCGACGCGGGCTCGGACCTGGCGTCGGTCCGCACGCGCGCCGAGCGCGTGCCCGGCGGGTGGCGGCTGCACGGGACCAAGGTGTGGACGAGCGGCGCGCACCTGGCGCACGCGATCCTGGTGCTGGCGCGCAGTTCCCCCGCCGGGGGCGACCGGCACGCGGGGCTGAGCCAGTTCATCGTCCCGCTGCCCGCCGAGGGCGTGGCGGTACGGCCCATCCCGGCGATGACGGGCGGGCACCACTTCAACGAGGTGGTGTTCGACGGCGCGTTCGTCCCCGACGCGATGGTGCTGGGCCGGATCGGCGACGGCTGGCGGCAGGTGACCGCCGAGCTCGCCTACGAGCGCAGCGGCCCCGAACGGCTGCTCAGCACGTTCCTGCTGGTCCGGCTGCTGGCCGAGCGCGCCGACGGCCCCGGCGCCAGGGGCGCGGTCGGCGGGCTGCTGGCGCGGCTGTGGGCGCTGCGGCAGGCGTCGCTGGGCGTGGCCGGGGCGCTGGCCCGGGGCCGCACGCCCGACCTTCCGGCGGCGCTGGTGAAGGACTTGGGGACCCGGTTCGAGCGCGAGGTGGTGGAGACGGTGCGGCGGCACACGGCGGTCGAGCCCGACCCGGGATCGGACGACCCCCTGGCGCGGGCGCTGGCCGAGGCGGTCGCGCAGGCGCCGGGGTTCACGCTGCGGGGCGGCACGAACGAGATCCTGCGCGGCATCGTGGCGCGCGGCCTGGGGGTGCGGTGATGGACGGGCTGCTGGCGGAGACCGCGCACCGGATCATGGCCGCGCCCGATCCGTGGCCCGCGCTGGAGGAGGCCGGGCTGACGCTGGTGGGCGTGCCGGAGGAGGCGGGCGGCAGCGGCGGGACCCTGGAGGAGGCGGCCGTGCTGCTGCGCGCGGCCGGGTACCACGGCGCGCTGGTGCCGCTGGCCGAGACCGGCTGGCTGGCGGGGCGGCTGCTCGCGGCGGCCGGCCTGCCGGTGCCCGCCGGGCCGCTGACCGTCGCGCACGGCGGGGTCGGACTGGCGGGCGGCGCGTTGAGCGGGACGCTGCGCCGCGTCCCCTGGGGGCGGGCGGCGCGGTGCGTCGTGCTGCTCGCCGACGGGACGGTGGCGGTGCCCGATCACGCGCCCGCCGAGATCACCGAGGGCGCGAACCTGGCGGGCGAGCCCCGCGACGACCTGGCGTTCGACGCCGTCCCCGCCGGGACCGTCGCGCCCTCCCCGGTGGCGCCCGCCGACCTGCGGCGGTGGGGCGCGCTCGCGCGGGCCGTGCAGCTCACCGGGGCGATGCGGCGCGCGCTGGAGCTGGCGGTGGCCTACGCGGGCGAGCGCGAGCAGTTCGGCCGTCCGATCGGGCGGTTCCAGGCCGTGCAGCACCTGCTGGCGGAGCTGGCCGGGGAGGTCGTGGTCGCCGACGTCGCGGTGCGCGCCGCCGTGCGGGCGCCGGACGATCCCGTCGCGGTCGCCTCGGCCAAGGCCGGCGCGTCGCGCGCGGCGGGCGAGGTCGCGGCGATCGCGCACCAGGTGCACGGCGCGATCGGCGTCACCGCCGAGCACCCGCTGCACCGGTCCACGCTGCGGCTGTGGTCGTGGCGGGAGGAGCACGGCGACGAGCACGCCTGGGCCGCCGAGCTGGGCGCGCTGGACGGCGACCCGTGGGAGCTGCTGACCGGGCCCCTGTGACCGGCCCCTTATGACCGGCCCCTGTGACCTGGCGGGATGCCGTCGGCGGATCCACCGGCTACCGTTACTGCTCAGTAGCCCCCGATCCGGCCGACGGAGGCCCGCCCCCGCCGGGTCCGTACGGCCTGCTGGAGATCGCATGGCCCTCAGGGACCTCCTGCCCGCCGCGCCCCTCCGACTCCCCCGCTACACCGTGCAGCGCGACCTCCCGGTGCCCATGCCGGACGGCGTCACGCTGCTCGCCGACCGCTACGTCCCGGTGGGCGCGCGCCGCCCGCCGCCGACCATCCTCGTGCGCACCCCCTACGGGCGGCGCGGGCCCGCCTCGGTGCTGAACGGGCTGCCGTTCGTGCCGTTCGGGTTCCAGCTCGTGGTGCAGAGCGCGCGCGGCACGTTCGGGTCCGGCGGCGAGTTCGACCCGCTGGGCAGCGAGCGCGACGACGGCGTGGCCACCGTGGAGTGGCTGAAGCGGCAGCCGTGGTTCGGCGGCTCGTTCGCCACCTACGGCGCCAGCTACCTCGGGTACTCGGCGTGGGCGCTGGCCGCCGAGGCCGGGCCCGAGCTGAAGGCGATGGCGATGCAGATCACCGCCTCGTCCTTCCGCGACGCCGCGTACGTGGGCGGCTCGTTCGCGCTGGAGTCCACGCTGTCGTGGACCGACCTGACCAGCCGCCAGCAGCAGCGCCTCGGGATGCTCACCGCGCCGCTGCTGTCGCGGCGGCGGGCGCTGCGCGCGGCCCGCTCCGGGCGCCCGCTGGCGGAGCTGGACGTGCTGACCGGCGGCGCGTCGATGCGGTTCTACCAGGACCTGCTGGCCCACCACGAGCCCGGCGGCGACTACTGGAGCACCCGCGACTTCAGCGCCTCGGTCGGGGGGATCGAGGCGCCGGTGACGTTCCTGGGCGGCTGGTTCGACATCTTCCTGCCGTGGGAGCTGAAGGACTACCTGGCGCTGCGGGCGGCCGGGCGGCGGCCGTACCTGACGGTCGGGCCGTGGTGGCACACCGACGCGCGGCACGGGCTGGTGTCGTTCCGCGAGTCCCTCGCCTGGTTCCGCGCCCACCTGCGCGGCGACCCCTCGGGCCTGCGCGAGCACCCGGTGCGGCTGTACGTGGTGGGCGCGCGCGAGTGGCGCGACTACGACGACTGGCCGCCGCCGGGGATGCGGCGGCGGCGCTGGCACCTGCACGCGGGCGACGGGCGCGGCGGAGGCGGCCTGGGCGAGGACGGGCCGCAGGACCACCCGCCCGGCGCCTACCGGTTCGACCCGGCCCGCCCCACCCCGGCGCTCGGCGGGCCGACGCTGCTGGGCAGCTCCAAGCCGGTGGACAACCGGCCGCTGGAGAGGCGCGACGACGTGCTGGTGTTCACCTCGCCGGTCCTGGCGGGCGACCTGGACGTGATCGGCCCGGTGCGCGCCGACCTGTTCGTGCGGTCCAGCCGCGAGCACACCGACTTCGTGGTGCGGCTGCTGGACGTGTCGCCGGACGGGACCTCCCGCAACGTCTGCGAGGGCGGCCTCCGGCTCAGCCCCGCCCCGTCCTCCCCGGCCGGCCTGTCCGGGCCGGCCTCCCCGCCCCTCGCCGACGAGCCCGTCGGCACCGGGGGCGTGCGCCGGATCGCGATCGACCTGTGGCCGACGGCGCACCGGTTCCGGCGCGGGCACCGGGTGCGGGTGCACGTCACCAGCGGCGCCTACCCCAAGGTCGCCGCCAACCCCGGCACCGGCGAGCCCCTGCTCACCGCCCGCACGATGGTCGCGGCCGACCAGGAGGTCTTCCACGACCCCGATCACCCCTCGGCGGTGCTGCTGCCGGTCGTGGCGGTGTCGCCCAAGGCGACCGTGCCCGATCCGGAGGCCGACGTGGAGTAGGCGGTCAGGCCCCGGACACGGCGCCGTGCACGATGTCGTGCACGATCCGGCCGCGCGCGATCGTGGTCTCGACCCGCAGCGTGCGGATCTCCTCCGCCGGGACGGCGAGGGGGTCGCGGTCCAGGACGGCGAGGTCGGCGTCCATGCCGGGCCGGATCGTGCCGGTGCGGTCGTCCAGGTGGTCGACGTGCGCCGAGCCGAGCGTGGCGGCGCGCAGCGCGGCGGTCGCGCCGAGCCGCTGCTCGGGCAGGAACGGCCGGTTGGCCTCCGGCGAGGGGTCGGCGTCGGGCTCGTAGGTGGTGCGGTTGACCGCGACGTGCATCCCGTAGAGCGGGTTGGGCGAGGAGACCGGCCAGTCGCTGCCCATCGCCAGGTGCGCGCCGGAGCGTTCGAGGGCGGCGAACGGGTACTGCCAGCGGCCCCGCTCCTCCCCCAGGAACGGCAGCGTCAGCTCGGCCATCTGGTCGTCGTTGTAGGCCCACAGCGGCTGCATGGTGGCGCTGACGCCGAGCGCGGCGAAGCGCGGCACGTCGTCGGGGTGCACGATCTGCACGTGCGCCAGGTGGTGGCGCAGGTCGCGCGGCCCGTGCCGGCGCACCGCGGCGGCGACGGCGTCCAGGGCCTCGCGGACGGCGCGTTCGCCGATGGTGTGGAAGTGCACCTGGAAGCCCTCGGCGTGCAGCGCCGCGACCGCCTCGGCGAGCGCGGCGGGCTCCACGAACGACAGGCCGCTGCCGCCGGTGGGGCGGCCGTGCCGGTCCAGGTAGGGGGTGAGGGTGGCGGCGGTGAAGTTCTCGCACACCCCGTCCTGCATGATCTTCACGGCGTCGAAGGCCAGGCCGGGCCCGGCGGCGGCGCGGCGTTCGAGCAGCCCCGCGATCTGCTCGACGCCCCGGTCGCGCTCCCACCACAGGCAGCCGCGCACCCGCGCGGTGAGCAGGCCGCGCGCGGCGAGGTCCCGGTAGGCGCGGGTCGGGTCGGGGATGCCCGCGTAGTCGCCGACGATGGCGTCCTGCCAGGCGGTGATGCCCAGCGAGTGCAGGTGGCGCTGCGCGGCGAGCAGGGCCGCGCACTCCTGTTCCAGGTCCGGGGCGGGGACCAGGCGCTCCACCAGCCGCATCGCGCCCTCGTGCAGGACGCCCGAGGGGGCGCCCCGCGCGTCGCGCTCGATGCGGCCGTCGGCGGGGTCGGGCGTGGCGGCGGTGATCCCGGCGAGCTCCAGCGCCCGGGAGTTGACCCAGGCGCCGTGGTGGTCGCGGTTGGGCAGGAACACCGGACGGTCCGGGACGGCCGCGTCCAGGTCGGCGGCCTGCGGGAGGCCGCCGGGGAAGGCGGTCATCGACCAGCCGCCCCCGGTGATCCACGCGGCGTCCGGGCGGTCGGCGGCGTAGCGGGCGACGGCCTCCAGGCAGCCGCGCCGGTCGAGCCCGGTCAGATCGCAGCTCAGCATCTCCAGCCCGCCGGTCAGCGGGTGGACGTGCGCGTCCTGGAAGGCGGGGATCACGGCGCGCCCGGCCAGCGGCCGGACCTCGGTACGCGGCCCGATCCGCTCCCCGACCTCCGCGGCGCCGCCCACGGCGACGATCCGGCCGCCGGAGACCGCCACCGCCTCGGCGCGCGGGCGCGCCGGGTCGTGGGTGTGGACGGTCCCGCCGGTCAGGACGAGGTCGGCGTGGTCGTTCCGGGCCATGGTCGTCCTCCGGGGGGCGTGCGGCTCACAGCCGTTCGGCGATGGCCTTGGCGAAGCGGTCGGCGGCGCCGGGGGCCTGATCCAGGAAGAGGGCCGGCTCGGTGAGCTCCAGCTCCATCAGGAGCGGGGAGCCGTCCGGCCCCGGCACCAGGTCCACGCGCGCGTACAGCAGGTCGCCGGGGACGGCCTCCAGGGCGCGCCGGGCCACGGCGAGCTGCTCGGAGGTCGCGGACGCCGCGGTGATCTGGCCGCCGTTCGGGGCGTCCAGGACGCCCGTGCCCGCGGTGAGGATCGGGGCCTTGCGCGCGGCGTGGCTGAACTCGCGGTCGCAGAACAGCAGCGCGGTCTCCCCGGCGGTGTCGATGGCCGACAGGTACGGCTGCACCATCGCGGTGCGGCCCGCCGACAGCAGGGCGCGCAGATGCTCGCGGGCCCGGTCCTCCTCGCCCGCGCGCCAGCGGGCGGTGTCGCGCGACCCCGACGACACCGCGGGCTTGATGACGTACTCGGGCCAGTCGGCGGGCAGGTCGGTCGGGTCCCAGAGCGTGGGCGTCACCGGGACGCCCGCCTCGGCGAGGTCGCGCAGGTAGCGCTTGTCGGTGTTCCAGCGCAGCACGGCGGCGTCGTTGAGCAGGCGTGGGACGCTCCCGGCCCACGCCAGGAACTTCTCGCGCCGGTCGGTGTAGTCCCAGGTGGAGCGGACCACGACCAGGTCGAAGGCGGCCCAGTCGACGCCCGCGTCGTCCCAGACCGCCGGGACCGCCGGCACGCCGAGGGCGGCCAGGGCCTCCCGCAGCGCGACGACGTCGTCGGAGCCCTCGGGGAGGCCCGCGAAGGTGGCGAGGGCGACGGTCATCGGACCGGGTGCCCGGCCGTGCGCAGGGTGTCCTTCACCTCGGAGATCCTCAGCTCGCCGAAGTGGAAGACGCTGGCGGCCAGCACCGCGTCGGCGCCCGCGTCGACCGCCGGGGCGAAGTGCTCCAGCGCGCCCGCGCCGCCCGAGGCGATCACCGGGACCGACACGGCCTCGCGCACCCGGCGCAGCATCTCCAGGTCGAAGCCGTTCTTGGTGCCGTCGGCGTCCATGGAGTTCAGCAGGACCTCGCCGACGCCGAGCTCCTCGCCGCGCCGCGCCCACTCGATCGCGTCGATGCCGGTGCCCTTGCGGCCGCCGTGCGTGGTGACCTCGTAGCCCGACGGCGTGCCGGGCGCGCGGCGGGCGTCCACCGACAGCACCACGCACTGGGAGCCGAAGCGGTGCGCGGCCTCGCGCAGGAACTCCGGGCGGGCGATGGCGGCGGTGTTGACCGACACCTTGTCGGCGCCCGCGCGCAGCAGCGTGTTGACGTCCTCGACGGTGCGGACGCCGCCGCCCACCGTCAGCGGGATGAACACCTGCTCGGCGGTGCGGCGCACGACGTCGTAGGTGGTGGAGCGGTCGCCGCTGGAGGCGGTGATGTCCAGGAACGTCAGCTCGTCGGCGCCCTCGGCGTCGTAGCGGCGCGCGAGCTCCACCGGATCCCCGGCGTCGCGCAGGTTCTGGAAGTTGACGCCCTTCACCACGCGCCCGGCGTCCACGTCCAGGCACGGGATCACGCGTACGGCGACGGTCACAGCAGTTCCCCCCGGTGGGCCTCGATCTCGATCTCGACCAGCATGCGCGGGTCGATCAGCCCGGCCACCACCACCATCGTGGCGACCGGGCGGACCTCCCCGAACAGCTCGCCGTGCGCGCGGCCGACCTCGTCCACGTGCGCGGCGTCGGTCAGGTACATGCGGGTGCGCACCACGTCCTGGCGGCCCAGCCCGAGCCGCTCCAGCGACCACAGCCCGATCTGGAACGCGGTGCGGGTCTGCTCGAACGGGTCGCCGGGATGCACGACCTCCCCGTCCACGGTCGCGGTGCACCCGGCGACCAGCGCCAGGTCGCCCGCCAGGACCGCGCGGGAGTAGCCGAACTTGTCCTCCCACGGGCCGCCGGAGGTGATGCGCTCGATCACTTGACGGCCGCCAGGGCCTCTTCGAGCGTGAACGCCCCGGCGTACAGGGCCTTGCCGACGATGGCGCCCTCGACGCCCGCGGGCACCAGCTCGGCCAGGGCGCGCAGGTCGTCCAGCGAGGACACGCCGCCGGAGGCCACCACCGGCTTGTCGGTGCGGCCGCACACCTCGCGCAGCAGCTCGGTGTTGGGGCCGCGCAGCGTGCCGTCCTTGGTCACGTCGGTGACCACGTAGCGCGGGCAGCCGTCGCGCTCCAGCCGCTCCAGCACCTCCCACAGGTCGCCGCCCTCGCGGGTCCAGCCGCGGGCGGCCAGCGTGGTGCCGCGCACGTCCAGGCCGACCGCGACGCGGTCGCCGTACTCGCCGATGATCCGGCGGCACCACTCGGGGTCCTCCAGCGCGGCGGTGCCGATGTTGACGCGGCGGCAGCCGGTGGCGAGGGCCGCCTCCAGCGAGGCGTCGTCGCGGATGCCGCCCGACAGCTCCACGTCCACGTCCAGGCGGCCGGTGACCTCGGCCAGCAGCTCGCGGTTGGAGCCGCGGCCGAACGCGGCGTCCAGGTCCACCAGGTGGATCCACTCCGCCCCCGCGTTCTGCCAGGCGAGCGCCGCCTCCAGCGGCGCCCCGTAGGAGGTCTCGGTGCCGGCCTCGCCCTGCACCAGGCGCACGGCCTGGCCGTCGGCGACGTCAACGGCGGGAAGGAGCGTGAGTGTCATGGGCGAAACCTTATCCAGGGAGAGGGTGGACGGATCGGGACCGCCGGTCAGCGGCGGCGGTCGAAGGCCAGGGTGACGAACACCGGGACCAGGAACAGCGACAGCGCGAGCAGCGCCAGCCGGGCGGGCCAGGTCGCCAGCAGGAACCAGCCGGCGATCTGCACCGCCAGGAAGACGCCGAAGGTCAGCCGGTTCTGCACGCGGCGCTTCTGCGCGAGCACCCCGCCCGCGCGCCGGTAGCGGACGGACCTCGGCACCAGGGCGGCGAGGCGGTCGCGCCGCGCGCGGCGGCGGGTCAGGCGGGCGTCGCGTTCGGCGCGCTCGGCGGCGGCCTTCGCCGCCGCGGCCTCCCGTTCGGCCCGCCTCCTGGCCCTTTCCTTACTCACCGACGGTGCTGAGCCAGTTCTCGATGAGCTGCGCCCCGGCGTCGCCGGACTTCTCCGGGTGGAACTGGGTGGCGCACAGCGCGCCGTTCTCGACGGCGGCCACGAAGCGGTCGCCGTGCTCGGCCCAGGTGACCAGCGGCGGCGCGAGGTTGCCGGCCGGGTCGGGCTCCAGCTCCCAGCGCCGCACGCCGTAGGAGTGCACGAAGTAGAACCGGGTCCCGGGGTCCATGCCGCGGAACAGCACGGTCTCGCCGGGGGCGTCCACGGTGTTCCAGCCCATGTGCGGCAGGACCGGCGCCTCCAGGCGCTCGACGGTGCCGGGCCACTCGTCGCAGCCCTCGGTGGTGACGCCGTGCTCCACGCCCTTGCCGAACAGGATCTGCATGCCGACGCAGATGCCGAGGACGGGGCGGCCGCCGGACAGCCGGCGGCCGATGATCTGCTCGCCGCGGATCTCGCGCAGCCCCGCCATGCAGGCGGCGAACGCGCCGACGCCCGGCACCACCAGGCCGTCGGCCTCCAGCGCGGCGTCCCAGTCGGAGGTGACGGTCACCTCGACGCCGTGCCGCGCGAAGGCGCGCTCGGCCGAGCGCAGGTTGCCCGAACCGTAGTCCAGGACGACGATCGACGGGCTCATCCCCACATCACTCCCCCGGCCGCCGCCAGCACCGCCAGGACCAGCACCACCAGCGCGGCGATCTTCAGGCCCTGCTTGACGAAGCTGATCACGCCCATCAGCAGGAACACCGCCAGCCCGAACAGCAGGATGTTGGCGTAGGACAGTTCCACTCCGCCCACGTCCACGGCTACAGGGCCCCCTTGGTGGAGGGGATGCCGTGGACCTTGGGGTCGAACGCGACGGCGTCGCGCAGCGCCCGCGCCAGGGCCTTGAACTGGGCCTCCACGATGTGGTGGGCGTTGCGGCCGTAGGGGACGTGCACGTGCAGCGCGACCTGGGCGTTGGACACGAACGACTCGAACACGTGCCGGGTCATGGTGGTGTCGTACTCCGGGCCGATCATCGGGGCCATCCCGGCGGGCTCGGTGTGCACCAGGTAGGGGCGGCCCGACACGTCCACGGTGACCTGCGCGAGCGCCTCGTCCAGCGGGATGGAGGCGTCGGCGAAGCGGCGGATGCCGGCCTTGTCGCCGAGGGCCTGGCGGAACGCCTGGCCGAGCGCGATCGCGGTGTCCTCGATCGTGTGGTGGCTGTCGATGTGGAGGTCGCCGCTGGTCTTGACGGTCAGGTCGAACGACCCGTGCTTGCCGAGCTGGGCCAGCATGTGGTCGAAGAACCCGACGCCGGTGGCGACGTCGACCTCGCCGGTGCCGTCCAGGTCGATCTCGACCAGCACGCTGGTCTCCTTGGTCCCCCGCTCGACCTTGCCTACGCGATTCACACGGACTCCTTCAAAGCTTCTCGGAACGCGGCCATCTCCCCCGGGGTGCCGACGCTGACCCGCAGCCACTCGGGCGGTCCCACCTCGCGGACCAGCACGCCGCGCACCAGCAGGCTCTGCCAGACCTGCCCGCGGTCGGGGAAGGTGCCGAACAGGACGAAATTGGCGTCGGAGTCGGCGACGGTGAACCCCTCGCCGCGCAGCCACGCCACCAGCGCGTCGCGCTCGGCGCGCAGCGCGTCCACACTGCCCAGCAGCTCCTCGCGGAAGGTCAGCGCGGTGCGCGCGACCGCCTGCGTGACGGCCGACAGGTGGTAGGGCAGCCGCACCAGCAGCAGCGCCTCGATGACGGCGGGGTCGGCGGCCAGGTAGCCCAGCCGCGTGCCCGCCATCGCGAACGCCTTGGACATGGTGCGGGTGACGATCAGCCGGGGGTGCCCCTCCAGCAGGGTCAGCGCCGAGGGCGTGCCCTCGCGGCGGAACTCGCCGTAGGCCTCGTCCACCACGACCATGCCGGGCGCGGCCTCCAGCACCGCCTCGATGGCGGCGAGCGGCAGCGCGGTGCCGGTGGGGTTGTTGGGCGAGGTGAGGAACACGACGTCGGGCCGGTGCTCGGCGACGGCCGCGACGGCGCGCTCGGGCTCCAGGCCGAAGTCGGCGTCGCGGTGGGCGTCGATCCAGCGGGTGCCCGACACCTCGGTGATCACCGGGTGCATCGAGTACGACGGCTCGAAGCCCAGCGCGGTGCGGCCGGGGCCGCCGAACGCCTGGAGGATCTGCTGGATGATCTCGTTGGAGCCGTTGGCGGCCCACACCCGTTCGGCGGTCAGGCCCGCGCCGGGGGTGTCGGCGTTGAGGAAGGCGGCGAGGTCCTCGCGCAGGGCGGTGGCGTCGCGGTCGGGGTAGCGGTTGAGCGACCCGGCCACGTCCATCACCGCCTCGCCGAGCGCCTTGACCAGGCGGTCGGAGGGCGGGTAGGGGTTCTCGTTGGTGTTGAGCGCGTAGGGCACGTCGAGCTGCGGCGCGCCGTAGGGCTCCCTGCCGCGCAGGTCGTCGCGGATGGGCAGGTCGTCCAAGCGGGTGGCGCGCGTCACGACGGCACCTCCCAGTCGAAGCGGGCCTTCAGGGCCGCGCCGTGGGCGGGCAGGTCCTCGGCCTCGGCGAGGGTGACCACGCGGCCGGTGGCCTCGGCGAGGGCGGCGCGGTCGTACTCGACCACGTGGATGCCGCGCAGGAACGACTGGACCGACAGGCCCGAGGAGTGGCAGGCGCATCCGCCGGTGGGCAGCACGTGGTTGGACCCGGCCAGGTAGTCGCCCAGCGAGACCGGCGCGTACGGGCCGACGAACACCGCGCCGGCGTTGCGGACCCGCGCCGCCACCCCGGCGGCGTCGGCGGTCTGGATCTCCAGGTGCTCGGCGGCGTAGGCGTCCACGACCCGGAGGCCGGCGGCGAGGTCGTCCACCAGCACGATGCCCGACTGGCGCCCGGCGAGCGCGGCGGCGATCCGCTCGCGGTGCTTGGCGCGGGCGACCTGCTCGGCCAGCTCGGCCTCCACGGCCGAGGCCAGCGCGGGCGAGTCGGTGACCAGGACCGCGGCGGCCAGCGTGTCGTGCTCGGCCTGGCTGATCAGGTCGGCGGCCAGGTGCACCGGGTCGGCGGTGTCGTCGGCCAGGATCGCGATCTCGGTGGGGCCGGCCTCGGAGTCGATGCCGATGACGCCCTTGAGCAGCCGCTTGGCGGCGGCGACGTAGATGTTGCCGGGCCCGGTGACCAGGTCGGCGCGCGCGCACTCGTCGGTGCCGTAGGCGAACATCGCGATCGCCTGCGCGCCGCCGGCGGCGTGGACCTCCTCGACGCCGAGCAGCGCGCACGCGGCCAGGATCGTGGGGTGCGGCAGGCCGCCGAACTCGCGCTGGGCGGGCGAGGTGACGGCCAGCGAGCCGACCCCGGCCTCCTGGGCGGGCACCACGTTCATCACGACGCTGGAGGGGTAGACGGCGTTGCCGCCCGGCACATACAGCCCGACGCGGCCGACCGGCACCCAGCGCTCGGTGACGGTGCCGCCGGGGACGACCTTCGTGGTGGTGTCGGTGCGGCGCTGGTCGCGGTGGACCAGGCGGGCGCGCCGGATGCTCTCCTCCAGCGCGTCGCGGACGGCCGGGTCGAGGTCGCGCAGCGCCTGGTGGACCGCGGCGGTGGGCACGCGGGTGCTCTCCAGCTCCACCCCGTCGAAGGCCCTGGTGTGCTCCCGGACCGCCGCCGAGCCGCGATGGCGCACGTCCTCGCAGATGGGCCGCACCTTCTCGAGGGCGGCCTCGACGTCGAAGTCGGCGCGGGGCAGCACGGAGCGCAGGTCGCCGGGGAGCGAGCCGCGCAGGTCGATACGGGATATCACCCGCCCAGTCTACGGAGTACCCCTGGCCCCCGGCGCATCATCTCACGTGCCGAGACGTGTGCGGCGCAGGTCACAGCGCCGCGCGGGCGGCGCGCCGGGGACGGCCCGGTCACACCCGCAGCTCGCCGTCCAGGACGGTGACGGCCCGGCCCGACAGCGTCACCCGGTCGCCGCGCAGCGCGGTGCGCACCGTGCCGCCGCGTTCGGACGCCTGGTAGCCGGTCAGCTCGTCCCGGCCCAGCTTCGCCGCCCAGTAGGGGGCCAGCGCGCAGTGCGCCGAGCCGGTCACCGGGTCCTCCCCGTCGCCGTGCAGGATGCGCGCCGCGAAGAAGCGGGAGACGAAGTCGTAGTTCCGGCCGGGGTCGGCGGCGGCGGTGGGGACCACCCCGCGCGCGTCGATCGCGCCCAGCGCCCTGACGTCGGGGGCGAGCTTGCGGACGGTCGCCTCGTCGGCGACCTCGACCACCAGGTCGTTCTGGGCGTTGCGGCCGGTCCAGCCGATGGGCGCGCCGAGCGCCTCGGCCAGGCCGTCCGGCGCGGGCGCGGCCTCGGGCGGGACGGCGGGGAAGTCCATCTCCAGGGAGCCGCCCTCCAGGTAGCCCCCGGGCGCGTTCGTCACGGTGAGCACGCCGCTGTGCAGCGTCCGGAACCGGATCGGCCGCTCGGGCGGCACCAGGCCGGTGTCGTACAGGGCGTGGGCGCTCGCCAGGGTGGCGTGTCCGCACAGCGCGACCTCCGTGACCGGGGTGAACCAGCGCAGCTCGAAGTCGGCGCCGGCCCCCTCCTCCAGCGGGCGGACGAAGGCGGTCTCGGAGTGCCGCATCTCGGCGGCGACCCGCTGCATCCAGGCCGGGTCGGCCGGGCCTGGCAGCACGCAGACCCCGGCGGGGTTCCCGCCGAACGGGCTGTCGGTGAACGCGTCGACCACGAGGATTCTCATGCCGCCGACGCTAGCCGGGGCCCGCCCGGCGGAAAACGGCCAATCGCGGGCAGTGGCCTCAGGCGGGGCCGGTGATCCGGCCGAGGGGCGGCAGGTCCTCGCGCCGGGCGGCGGGCTCGTCGGTGAAGCGGGCGTCCCACCGGCGCGGGCAGGCGACGATCCAGCCGAGGACGAATCCGACCACCAGGCTCGCCAGGCTGAGCAGGAACAGGTTGAGCCACATGACGGCGGCCTCCACACTCTTTCCGGAGGGCGAACCCTCCGGGATCGCAGCCGACCGTAGCGGCGGCGGGCGGCCGTTTCCCGGCGGTCGGCGCGATCTGGCCCGAACTCCCGGACGATCTGGTCAGCCGTGACCAGGGCCGCATGCCCCGTCCGGGTGGTGGTCCCGATTTCCGGACTGCTTTTCGGTGCGCTTTTCGGACCGCTCTTCACACTGTGAGAATTCCAGCTTTCCAAGATCAACCCGCCGGACGTAGGGTGGCGCCGAGGGCGCGCGCGCCGGCGCCCCGGACCGAGCGGGGGATCCCTCGTGACCGAGTGGCTGCCGTTGTTCCCGCTGGGCACCGTGCTGTTCCCGGGCCTGGTGCTGCCGCTGCACCTGTTCGAGGACCGCTACCTGCGCCTGGCCGCCGACCTGCTCGACCGCCCCGAGCCGCGCCGGTTCGGGGTGGTGGGCATCGAGCTGGGCCACCAGTCCGGCGGCCCGCCGGGCCTCGGGCCCGAGCGCGCCCCCCGGCTCGCCGAGGTCGGCTGCGTGGCCGAGCTGCACGAGGCGACCGAGCACCCCGACGGCCGCTACGACATCGTCACCGTCGGGTCCCGGCGGTTCCGGCTGAAGGGCGTGGACCGCTCCCTGCCCTACCTGTGCGGCGAGGTCGAGTTCCTGCCCGAGGAGCCCGGCGCCGACCCCGGCCCGGCCGCGCGGCGGGCCCGGGCGCTGTACCAGGTGTACCGGCGGCGGATCGCGGCCGTGGGCGCGCAGCCCGCCGAGCCGGTGGACCCGCCCGCCGACCCGGTGCGGCTGTCCTACCTGATCGCCGCCGCGGTGGTACTGGACGGCCACGACAAGCAGCGGCTGCTGGCCGCCGAGGACGCCGCGCTGCGGCTGCGCATCGAGTGCGACCTGCTGGCCCGCGAGAACCGGCTGCTGAGGGCGCTGCCCACGGTCCCGGCCGGGCAGTTCCTGGACGGCTCCTTCCAGCCGAACTGACCGCCGCGCCCGGCCGACCCGCGTGCGGACGATGATCATCGTGGGCACACTGGGGGCATGAGCTCAGGCAAGTCCAAGCAGGCCGCCGCGTCGGGCGGCCGGGGCGGCAAGGGGACCCCCGCCACCGTCGCCGCCACCAAGGCGAAGATCGACTTCACCCTGCACGCCTACGAGGCCGACCCGGCCGCGGAGTCCTACGGGCAGGCCGCGGCCGACGCCCTGGGCGTGCCGCACGAGCGGCTGTTCAAGACGCTGCTGGCCGAGGTGGACGGGCGCCTCACCGTCGGGATCGTGCCGGTGTCGGCGTCGCTGGACCTGAAGGCGCTGGCGGCGGCCGCGGGCGGCAAGAAGGCCCACATGGCCGACCCGCACGACGCCGAGCGCGCCACCGGCTACGTCGTCGGCGGCATCAGCCCGCTCGGGCAGCGCAAGCGGCTGCCGACGGTGCTGGACGAGTCGGCCTCAGCGTTCGACACCGTCTACGTCTCGGCCGGCCGGCGCGGCCTGCAGATCGAGCTCTCCCCCGCCGACCTGCTCCGCCTCACCGGCGCCGCGACCGCCGCCATCGCCCGCGGGTAGCCGCTTGACCAGCAGCTCCAGCACGCCGTAGGCCGCCACCGCCAGCAGCGGCCAGGCCACCACCAGGCCCTGGGCCCGCAGCTCGGCCACGCCGGTGACGGTGGCGCCGTCGGCGGCGGCGGCCACGGCGCGCTCGAACCCCGACAGGCCGATCCGGTGGCCGACATAGGCCGCCAGCAGCGCCGCGGCCAGGCCGCCGGTGGCCAGCCCCAGCAGCAGCGCCACGTCGTTGCCGCGGCCGCCGCGCAGGTAGGCCAGCACGCCGCAGAGCAGCCCGGCGACGGCGCAGATCAGCGCGTACCGGGCGTCGATCCCGATGGGGCCCTGCCCCTCGGGGTCGGCCGGCAATGCCTCGCCGCGCACCACCAGATAGGCCACCGCGGGGGCGACCGCCGCCCACAGCAGGCCCGCGAGCGGGCCCAGCAGCGCGATCAGCGCGCTGACGACCGCCCAGGTTCGCAAGTCCCTCCCGGTCGGTCCCCGCACCTCGTACGCTCCTCTTGCCGGCCCTTGACGGCGGCGTCGTTCGCGTGTCCCCTGACAACGGAAGCCTAGCCCGCCCAGGTCAGCCGATCGACGACCGCCGGCTGTCCGATTACCGCCCCCGACCGGCCCGATTCTTGGGATAATGTGCGCGACATGTCCGGTTTCTCGCCCGCCTTCGAGCGCCTCGGCGCCGCCCTCGCCGCGGTCGTCCTGCAGCAGCAGGAGACGCTGGCGGAGTTCCTGCCGCGCGAGGACTGGAGCGCCGACCTGACCGCGCGCAGCTACGCCAGCGGCGGCGTCACGGTGCGGGTGTCGCTGCTCGGCAGCTACGCCGCGCGCGAGCGCACCTGGCTGTGGGGCTGGGCCAACCCCCAGTTCGGCGACGCGCACCCGGCGGTCGAGCCCACCCTGGTCATCCGCGCGCTGGGCGAGCGGCTGGAGATCCCCGAGTTCACCACCCCCGAGGTCGACCTCGGCTGGTACGAGGGCCCGGCCGGGCACGGCGGCGAGCTGATCGCGATGGCGGCCGGCGGCGTGCTCGGCGGCGGCGGGTACATCGGCGCCGGATACGACGGCGGCTCGGCCTACCTGCACGTGGACGACCCGCAGGCCCCGCCCGCCACCTGGGACCCGGTCCCGGTGCCCCGGCTGCTGATGAACGCCGCCAGCCTCTTCCCCCACGAGCCGCGCCTCACCCTGGCCCGGCTGCTCAGCCACCACCGCGTCCCCTACCGCGAGGGCGACGGCGTCACCGAGGTGCGCCTGCCCGGCGGCGGCTCCGCGCGCGCCCACTTCGACGGCCTCGGCCGCTTCGTGGACTGGGAGGCCGCGCTGAGCCCGGCCGGGCTCTGAGCGGTCCCGGCCCCATCGCGCTCCAGACGGTCCCGGCCGCCGCCGCGCGGCGGCCGGGACCGGGCCGTCACATCAGGCAGGACGGGCCGAGCAGCTGCTTCAGATCGCCCATCAGCGCCGGGGACGGCGCCACCCGCAGCCGGTCGTCCAGCCGCACCACCGTGGTGCGCGGACCGTTCTGCAGGTGCAGGTGGACCTCCGACGAGCCCGGGTGCGACATCAGCACCTCCTTCAGCCCCGCCACCACCGGCGGCGTGCACCGGCCCAGCGGCAGCTGCACCGACAGCGGCCCCATCGCGTCGGTCACCGTCAGGTCAGGCTGCGTGACCTCCATCGCGATGATCTTGGCGACGTCCTCGCGCCGGTCCAGCCGCCCCTTCACCACCAGCACCGTGTCCTCGGCCAGCAGCGTCGAGCACAGCTGGTAGGAGGAGGGGAAGCACATCACCTCGATGACGCCCGACAGGTCCTCCAGGCTGAACATCGCCCACGAGTTGCCGGTCTTGGTCACCTTGCGCTGCAGCCCCGACAGCAGCCCCGCCACCACGACCACCTGGCCGTCGGGCCGCTCCCCCTGGCTCAGCGACGCCACCGACGCGTCGGCCTCGCGCTCCAGGATGTGCTCGATGCCGAGCAGCGGGTGGTCGGAGACGTACAGGCCGAGCATCTCCCGCTCGAACGACAGCCGGGTGGACTTGTCCCACTCCTCGTTCTCCGGGATCGCCACCGCGAACGCGTCGTCGCCGCCGTCGTCCTCCAGCGCCCCGAACAGCGAGTCCTGGCCGATGGCCTCCTTGCGCTTGATGTCGACCACCGAGTCGATGGCCTGCTCGTGCACCATCAGCAGCGCCTTGCGCTGGTGCCCCAGCTCGTCGAACGCGCCCGCCTTGATCAGCGACTCGATGGTGCGCTTGTTGCAGACCACCGAGGGGACCTTGCTGAGGAAGTCGTTGAAGTCGGCGTAGGCGCCCTTCTCCTTCCGGGCCGCGCAGATGCCGTCCACCACGTTGGCGCCCACGTTGCGGACCGCCGACAGACCGAACCGGATCTCGGTGTCGCCCATCGGGGTGAAGTCGGCCTCGGAGGTGTTGACGTCCGGCGGCAGCACCTTCAGGCCCATGCGGCGGCACTCGTTCAGGTAGAGCGCGCTCTTGTCCTTGTCGTCGCCCACCGAGGTGAGCAGGCCCGCCATGTACTCGGCCGGGTAGTTGGCCTTCAGGTAGGCCGTCCAGTACGACACCAGCCCGTAGGCGGCGCTGTGCGCCTTGTTGAACGCGTAGTCGGAGAACGGGACCAGGATGTCCCACAGCGTCTTGACGGCCTCCTTGGAGAAGCCGCGCTCGATCATCCCCGCCTCGAAGCCCTCGAACTGGGCGTCCAGCTCGGCCTTCTTCTTCTTGCCCATCACCCGGCGCAGCAGGTCGGCCTTGCCGAGCGAGTACCCGGCCACCTTCTGCGCGATCGCCATGACCTGCTCCTGGTAGACGATCAGGCCGTAGGTCGTGCCGAGGATCTCCTGGAGCGGCTCCTCCAGCTCGGGGTGGATCGGGGTGATCTCCTGCTGGCCGTTCTTGCGCAGCGCGTAGTTGGTGTGGGAGTTGGCGCCCATCGGACCCGGCCGGTACAGCGCGCCCACCGCCGAGATGTCCTCGAAGTTGTCGGGCTTCATCAGCCGCAGCAGCGCCCGCATCGGCCCGCCGTCGAACTGGAACACCCCGAGCGTGTCGCCCCGGCCCAGCAGCTCGTAGGTCTTGGGATCGGTCAGCGGCAGCGACAGCAGGTCGACGTCGATGCCCTTGTTCTTCTTGATGCCCTTGAGCGCGTCATCGATGATCGTCAGGTTGCGCAGGCCCAGGAAGTCCATCTTCAGCAGGCCGAGCGTCTCGCAGGTCGGGTAGTCGAACTGCGTGATGATCGCGCCGTCGGCGTCCCGGCGCATGATCGGCACATGGTCGGTGATCGTCTCACCGCTCATGATGATCCCGGCCGCGTGCACGCCGGTCTGCCGGATCAGCCCCTCCAGGCCCTGCGCCAGGTCCATGATCTGCTTGACGTCGGGCTCCTCCTCGTACAGCTTGCGGAGCTCGCCCGCCTCGCCGTACCGGGGGTGCTTGTCGTCGAAGATCCCCGACAGCGGGATGTCCTTGCCCATGACCGCCGGCGGGAACGCCTTGGAGATGCGGTCGCCCAGCGCGTACGGGAAGCCCAGGACGCGCCCCGCGTCCTTGATGGCCGCCTTCGCCTTGATGGTGCCGAAGGTCGCGATGAACGAGACCTTGTCCTCGCCCCACTTCTCGGTCGTGTAGCGGATGACCTCCGCCCGCCGGTCTTCAGGGAAGTCGATGTCGATGTCGGGCATCGAGGCGCGCTCGGGATTGAGGAACCGCTCGAAGATCAGACCGTGCGGCAGCGGGTCCAGGTCGGTGATGCCCATCGCGTAGGCCACCAGCGAGCCCGCCGCGCTGCCGCGGCCCGGCCCCACCAGGATGCCGTTGTTCTTGGCCCACATGATGAAGTCGGCCACGACGAGGAAGTACGACGGGTACCCCTTGCCGAGGATGACGTCCATCTCGTACTCGGCCTGCTTGCGGTACTCGTCGGGGATCCCCTCGGGGAAGCGCCGCCCCAGCCCCGCCCAGACCTCCTTGCGGAACCAGGTCTCCTCGGTCTCGCCCTCCGGCACCGGGAAGCGCGGGCTCAGGTCGCGGAACTCGAACATCCCCGCCGGATCGACCTTCTCGGCGATCAGCAGCGTGTTCCTGCAGCCCTCGACCCAGATGTCGGAGTTGTCGATCGACCGCATCTCGTCGGCGGTCTTGATGTAGTAGCCGCTGCCGTCGAAGCGGAACCGGTCCGGATCGGCCAGCTGCTTGCCGACCTGCACGCACAGCAGCGCGTCGTGCGCGGTCGCCTCCGACTCGTGCGTGTAGTGCGAGTCGTTGGTCACCACCGGCGGGATGTTCAGCTTCTTGCCGATGTCGATCAGGCCCTGCCGCACCCGCCGCTCGATGTCCAGGCCGTGGTCCATCAGCTCCAGGAAGTAGTTCTCCTTGCCGAAGATGTCCTGGAACGTCGCCGCCGCCTTGAGCGCCTCGTCGAACTGCCCCAGCCGCAGCCGCGTCTGCACCTTGCCCGACGGGCAGCCCGTGGTCGCCATCACGCCCTCGGAGTGCTCGGCCAGGAGCTCCTCGTCCATGCGCGCGTACTTGAAGACGAAACCCTCGAGATAGGCGCGGCTGGACAGCTTGAACAGGTTGTGCAGCCCCGTCTTGTCACGCGCCCACAACGTCTTGTGGTTGATCAGCCCGCCGCCCGAGACGTCATCGCGCTTCTGGCTCGGCTCACCCCACTGGACCTTCTTCTTGTGGAAACGCGACTCCGGCGCCATATAGCTCTCGATGCCGATGATCGGCGTCACGCCCACGGCCGTCGCCTGCTTGTGGAAGTCGTAGGCGCCGTGCATGTTGCCGTGGTCGGTCATCGCGATCGCCGGCATCCCCTGCCGGCTGACCTCTTCGAACATCTGCTTGAGCCGCGCTGCCCCGTCGAGCATCGAGTACTCCGTATGAACATGAAGATGAACGAACGAGTCGGCCACGACTGTTGCGCCTCCTGCTGTTACTGCTGCTACGAATGCATGCGACCGCGCACGTGCGGTCGGCACGTGGCGGAACCGTCGGCCCGGGGGAAGATCGTCGTCCCCGTCCGGCGACCGGGACGACGCGGTCCTGAGAGCCTAACCCGACCCACCGACACCCCGGGCCCAGACACACCGCACGACATACCCGGCACTCACGGAACACCCTGCCATTCCCCTCACCACCAGGCACGACGGGGCAGAGCGCGCCCTACCCGGCCCCCACCGCGAAGTCCACGGCGAGCGACCTGTCCTCCTCGACCACGAGGCCGCACAGATCGCGCTCCAGCCGGCACCGTTCGACACCGCTGATCGGCCGGTACAGGCGGTCGGCGTCCTCTTCGGTGCGCGAGTACCCCCGTCCCGGGTGGTAGGAGACCTGGTACCAGCGGTAGAGCCGGTCGACCCGCCCCTGCGGGAAGTTCCCGCGCTCGGTCCCGCTCGTCACCGTGACCCAGTGCCCGGCGTCGGCGAGCAAGGCGCGGATCCCCCATGCCATCGAACGTGAAGCGATCTTGACATCGCGACGGCCCGTGACGTTGGACGGGCGCCGGGGCGACCGCCCGTCCCCGTCCAGGAAGCCCTCCAGGAACCCCTCGCGCGCTTCGGTCCGTCCGGTCAGGAGGCAGGCCGGCACGCGCTTGTCCTTCGCTCGGCTCCCGACGAGACCGCGGAACAGATGGGCCAACGGCACGGAGCAGCCCCTGACCTCCTGGCTCCCCCTGTCCGCACGCCGGTAGATCTGGGTCTCCACTCCCAGTCCGGCCAGCAGTTCTTTCACCCGGCCGACGAGATCCTCCTCCTGAAGGCCGAAGGTGAAGCCGA
The DNA here is from genome assembly GCA_050936435.1 of Spirillospora sp. CA-253888. Taxonomy (GTDB): domain Bacteria; phylum Actinomycetota; class Actinomycetes; order Streptosporangiales; family Streptosporangiaceae; genus Spirillospora. The sequence continues at coordinate 6,755,394 of JBNJMT010000001.1, read as the reverse complement.
GACCGCCGTTGAGTTCTCCGTCCCTCACCTGGAGGTGTCCTTCGGCCGCGTAGATTCCCAGGAGGTAGCCGAGGCGGGCGTCCAACGGCAGGACCGACGGGATCCGAGGCCAGAAGTGGTCCGCTCGGCGGGAATCCGCATAGGTCCGCATCAGGCCGCCCGCAGGCGCCCGCGAGAATCCTTCCGGCAGATGCCGCAGGACGCCGACCTCGTCATCGGTGGAGCGGAGCCGGGGAAGGCAGGCCCAGGAGTTCCAGTGCCTCCTGCCCACTTTGCCGCCGGGCGGCCGGCCCGGTTCGATCTCGTCCGGTCGGAGCCACCTGGCGGTCCCGTCACGGTCGCGCACCAGCATGAGATGCCGGGCCGTGAGCAAGGGGGTCCTCCCGTACCTGCCGGCCAGGCTGATCCGATAGGCGTCACCCCGGTATCTGCTGCGGACGACGCGCCGAACGGGTCTGAACCTGCCGTGATGCGTGAGGACGGTGTCCCCGGCACGGACCTCCTCGACATTCTTGACGCCTTCGGAGGTCACGATCTCCTGACCGGGGACGAAAAAGGCTGTCCGGTCCCACTCACCGGATTCCGTGCCGCTCATGACGCCCGACCACCCCCTGTCACCATCTCTGCGGCGATAACGGTCCCCCGCGTGCGGGAACGCCTTCATCACCCCCGCCAGAAAACCGAAGTCTATTTACTCCGGCATTCGCAGCGGACACGTTTCCGTTTTCCCCTTTTTGGAGCGAATACGGAAACTGCAAGACGCCATGGGGGCAAACATGCGGATCAGCTCAGGCGGGCCTTGCGGTAGGCGCCCGGGGGCACGCCCACCGCCCGTTTGAAGTGGCGCGTCAGGTGCGCCTGGTCCGCGAAACCCGTGCGCGCGGCCACCTCGGCGGGGCGCAGGCCCTCCCCCAGCAGGCGGCGGGCCTCGTGGACGCGGATCTGGTTCAGGTAGGCGTGCGGCGGCAGGCCGTAGGCGGCGCGGAAGGCGCGCACCAGGCGGAACGGGCCCGTGCCCGCGGCCTCGGCCAGCTCCTCCAGGGCGGGAGGCGACTGCAGGTCGGCGTGCAGGATGTCGCGGGCGGTCCGGACCGCGGCGGGGACGGCGCGGGCCGAGGCGGGCTCTGGAACGTTCCGGGCGTGCCGCAGGAGGACCGCCAGGCCCTGGCGCATCAGGGAGGAGGCGGCCAGCGCGTCGCCCCGCTCCCCCGCGCGGTGCGCGACGCGCAGCAGCGCCGTCGCCCGCGGGTCGTCGATGACCGGGACGGGGAAGGAGGGGGTCCCGGGGGCCGCGCCCAGCTCGGCGGCGATCCCGGCCATCAGCTCCGGCGTCGGGTACAGCACGCGGTAGGACCAGCCCTCGGGGGTGCCCGCCTGGCCGGTGTGCACCACCTCGGGGTTCACCACGCCGATCATGCCGGGTCCGGCGCGCCACAGGTCGCCGGTGTGCTCGAACTCCTCCACCCCCGACTCGATCAGCCCGATGGCGTAGGACTCGTGCACGTGCCGGCCGAAGCGGTAGGTGACGTAGCGGGCGCGCAGCAGGTCCAGCCCCGGCAGGGCGGGGTGCCTCCAGTGGTGCGCGCGCTCGGCGGTCATGTCCGTCATGGTAGAGCTGGGGGCATGGACACCGAGGTCGTACCCGCGGTCACCGAGGCGGACCGCAAGGAGGCGTTCGCGATCCGGCTCCAGGTCTTCGTGGCCGAGCAGGGCGTGCCCGTCGAGCTGGAGCTGGACGAGCTGGACGGGGAGGCCGAGCACTTCCTGGCCCGGCTCGGCGGCGGCCCGGTGGGCACCGTGCGGATGGTGCGCCGCTGCCGGACGGCGGTGCTGGGGCGGCTCGCGGTGCTGCCGGAGGCGCGCGGCACCGGGCTGGGCGCGGCGCTGGTGCGGGCCGTGGAGGAGCGGGCCCGGGAGGCCGGCCTCAAGGCGGTGGAGCTGCACGCGCAGACCCCGGCGCGCGCCTTCTACGAGCGGTTGGGGTACGCCGCTTTCGGAGCCGAGGAGATGGAGGCCGGGATCCCGCACGTGTGGATGCGCCGGGACCTGTGAGGCGTCTCGGCATGCGGGACGCCCCGTCCGGTGTTTGACGTCCACTGGCGGGACCGGTCTACCATTGCGGCCATGGAACGTCGCTATTTCGGGTTTACGCAGCCGGCTCCGCACGAGCCGGTCGGCGCCCCCTAGCGACGACCCCGGAGCCGGCAGACGAGGCAGCGCCCACCGATGGGGCTGCCTTTTCTCATGACCAGCGCGGCCCCGGGCACCTTCCGGCGCGGGCGGCCGCCGCGAGCGAAGGACCCCGCCATGATCGACCAGGCCCTGACCGACCCGACCCCCGACGGCGACGCGCTGCGCGTCCCGCTGCCGCGCCCCGAGGACGTCACCTCCCTGGCGGGCGCCCGCGCCGCCATCGACGGGATCGACGCCGCGCTGGCGGCTCTGCTGGAGCGCCGGGCCGAACTGGCCGGGGTCGTGCAGCGGCTCAAGCCGGTCGGCGGGTTCGCCGGGCGCAACCCCGAGCGCGAGCGGGAGATCGTGGCGGCGATGGCCCTGCACGCCCCGGCGCTCGGCCCCGAGCGGCTGGCGCGGATCATGAACGCCGTCATCGAGGCGGGGCTTGAGGTGTCCGAGGAGCGCCGCCGCGCCGGCTGACGATCTTCCAGCCGCCGAGCAGCGCCACCGCCAGGAACGGGATCGCCACCACCGCCCAGCGCTGGTCGTCGTCGAAGACCATCAGGCACACCACCAGCGCCAGGAACGCCAGAGTCGCCCAGCCGGTGTAGGGCGCGCCCGGCATCCGGTAGTCGGGCCGCTCCACCTCGCCGCGCTGCGCGGCGCGGCGGAAGCGGATCTGGGCGTACAGCAGCGTCGCCCAGGTCGTCAGCACGCCCAGCGAGGCGATGGAGGTGGCGATGTCGAAGGCCTCGTGCGGCACCACCGCGTTGAGCAGCACCCCGGCCAGGTAGACCACCGAGGTGAACAGGATGCCGCCGTAGGGCACGTGGTGGGAGCTCATCCTGCCGGTGATCCGCGGGGCCTCGCCGCGCTGCGACAGCGACCGCAGGATGCGGCCGGTGGAGTACAGGCCCGAGTTGGTGGACGACAGCGCCGCGGTGAGCACCACCAGGTTCATGATCCCGCCGATGGCCGGGACGCCGAGCGCGGCGAACACGGTGACGAACGGGCTCTCCCCCGGCCGGTACACCGTCCACGGCAGCACCACCACCAGCAGGAAGACGGCGCCGACGTAGAACAGCGCGATGCGCCAGACCACGCCGTTGATGGCCTTGGGCAGCACCTTGCGCGGGTTCTGGGCCTCCCCGGCCGAGATGCCGACCATCTCGATCGCGGCGTAGGCGAAGATCACCGCCTGGAGGCTGAGCAGCACCACCCACCAGCCCTCGGGGAAGAAGCCGCCGTGGTCGGTGAGGTTGGACAGCCCCGCGCGGTGCTCGCCGACCCCGGCCCCGGTGACCAGCAGGGCGAGGCCGACCACCAGGAACACGGTGATCGCCACGACCTTCAGCAGCGCGAACCAGAACTCCAGCTCGCCGAACAGCCGCACCGACACGAGGTTGACCGCCAGCAGCACCCCCAGCGCGATCAGCGCCGACAGCCACTGCGGGAAGCCCGGCGCCCAGTAGTGCACGTAGATGCCGACCGCGGTGATCTCGGCGACGCCGGTCATCGCCCAGTTCAGCCAGTACATCCAGCCGCTGGCGAACCCGGCCCAGGGGCCGATGAACTCGCGCGCGTAGGTGACGAAGCTCCCGGAGGTCGGCCGGTACAGCACCAGCTCGCCCAGCGCCCGCATCACGAAGAACGCCGCGATCCCGGCGGCCAGGTAGGCCAGCACCAGGCCGGGGCCGGTCTGGTGCAGGCGCTGGGCGGTGCCGAGGAACAGCCCGACGCCGATCGCGCCGCCCATCGCGATCATCTGGACGTGCCGGGGCTTGAGGGACTGGCGGTAGCCCTCGTCCTCGGGCTCGTCGTCGATGCCCGGCAGCGCCTGGGTGCCCTGGGCGGCCCTCCGGGCCAGGACGGCCTCGTACCGGGCGGCCTCGGCGGCCTGCCGGGCGGCGGCGCGCGCCGCCTCCCGGGCGCGCTCGCCGGCCGGGCCGCCGACCCGCCATCCCGGATCGTCGTCCTTCCCCGTCACACCGTCCCCCTCCCGGCCACCGGGGCCCCCGCCGGGCCCGATCACGGGCTACCCGCCGCCGTCCCCTTGATCACTTGTGGTGAGGCTTCGATCGCGTAAAGGAGCCGGGGCCGCGCAAGAACGTTCAAGATCTCGCAAAGCGGGGCCCGTAGCGTCGCCGCCATGACGACGGTGCAGACGGCGACGGGGGCCGAGGGGCCGCCGAAGGAGAGGGCCCAGGTCCGCGCGGCGGTCCGCGACGGACTCGGGGTGGGGTTGACGGTGGGGGTGTCGGGGCTCGCGTTCGGCGCGTCGGCCGTGACGGCGGGACTGAGCGTGGCGCAGGCGTGCGCGCTGAGCCTGCTGGCGTTCACCGGCGCGTCCCAGTTCGCGCTGATCGGGGTGATCGGCGCGGGCGGCGGCCTGGTGGCGGGCGCGCTCGGCGCGGTGCTGCTGAGCGGCCGCAACGCGCTGTACGGGCTGCGCCTGGCCGGGACCCTGCGGGTGCGGGGGTGGCGGCGGCTGCTCACCGCGCAGGTCGTGATCGACGAGACCACGGCCGTGGCGACCGCGCAGCCGGGCGGCGCGGCGGCCCGCGCCGCCTTCTACGCCACCGGGATCAGCATCTTCGCCACCTGGAACGTGACCACGCTGCTGGGCGCGGCGGGCGCGGCCCGGCTCGGCGACCCGGGCGCCATCGGGCTGGACGTGCTGGGCCCGGCGGCGTTCCTGGCGCTGCTGTGGCCCCGGCTGACCGCGGGCCGCACCGAGGTCGCGGTCGCCGCGGCCGCCGCGGTGATCGCGCTGGCCGCCACGCCGCTGCTGCCGCCGGGGGTGCCGGTCATGCTGGCCGCGGTCGCCGTGCTGCCCGCGCTGCCGCGCCCCGGCGCGCGGCGGGCCGACGGCGGGGAGGCGGGCGCGTGAGCGTGTGGATCGCGATCGTGGCGACCGGCCTCGGCTGCTACGCGCTGAAGCTGGGCGGCCTGGTCACCCCGCAGCGGGTGCTGGCCGACCCGCGGGTGCGCCGCTTCACCGACCTGATCCCCGTCGCGCTGCTCACCGCGCTGATCGCGGTGCAGTCGCTGGCCGACGGCCGGTCGCTGGAGTTCGACGGGCCGCGCATGGCGGGCCTGGCGGCGGCCGTGGCGGCGCTGCTGCTGCGCGCGCCGTTCCTGGTGGTGCTGGGCGCGGCCGCCGGGGTCGCGGCGGGGCTGCGGCTGCTGGGCCTGTGAGGCCGCCCGGCCCGCCGAGGGGGCGGGCCGGCGGCGGGTCCGGTCAGGACTCCCCGGCGACGATCTCCAGGGCGCGGGCCAGGTCGTCGGGGTAGGCGCTCTCGAACTGCACCCACTCGCCGCGGGTGGGGTGCTCGAACCCCAGCCGGACCGCGTGCAGCCACTGGCGCTTCAGGCCGAGCCGCGCCGCCAGCGTCGGGTCGGCGCCGTAGGCCATGTCGCCGGCGATGGGGTGCCGGATCGCCGACATGTGCACCCGGATCTGGTGGGTGCGGCCGGTCTCCAGGTCCACGTCCAGCAGGGTGGCGGCGCGGAACGCCTCCACGGTGTCGTAGTGCGTCACCGACGGCTTGCCGCCCGCCACCACCGCGAAGCGGCCGTCGCCGGAGGGGTGCCGGTCGATGGGCGCGTCCACGGTGCCCCGGAACGGGTCGGGGTGGCCCTGCACCAGGGCCTGGTAGCGCTTGTCGATGCGGCGCTCCTTGAACGCGCGCTTCAGCCGCGAGTAGGCGACCTCGCTCTTGGCCACCACCATCGCGCCGGTGGTGTTGGCGTCCAGCCGGTGCACGATGCCCTGCCGCTCGGACGCGCCGCTGGTGGCGATGGTGTGCCCGGCGCCCAGCAGGCCGCCCAGCACGGTCTGGCCGGTCCAGCCGGTGGTGGGGTGGGCGGCGACGCCGATCGGCTTGTCCACCACGACGATGTCGTCGTCCTCGTACAGGATGCCCATGCCGGGGACGGGCTCGGCGACGGGGGCGGGCGCCGCGGGCGGCGGCGGGAGGGTGACCTCCAGCCAGGCCCCGGCGTGCAGGCGGTCGGACTTGCCGACCTCCCTGCCGTCCATGGTCACCTCGCCGGCCGCCGCGATGTCGGCGGCCCGGCTGCGGGACAGGCCGAACAGCCGCGCCAGCGCGGCGTCGACCCGCTCGCCCTCCAGCCCGTCGGGGACCGGGAGGCTGCGCACATCGCTCATCAGGACTTCTCTTCCGGCTTGTTCTCGGGCTCGGCGGCCCCGGCCTCGGCGGCGGACGCGGGCTTCGCCTCCGGGGCGGCGCCGGACCCGGCGGCGTCGGCCGTGTCGGCCGCGTCCGCTGTGTCGGCCGTGTCGGTCTCCTTGCCGGTCACCCGGGTGCCGTCGATCTGCAGGCCGCGCGCGGCCAGCAGCACCGCCAGCACCCCGCCGCAGACGATCGCCGAGTCGGCCAGGTTGAAGACCGGCCAGTTCGGCAGCTCGATCCAGTCGACCACGTGCCCCTTGAGCGGGGCCGGGGCGCGCAGCATCCGGTCGACCAGGTTACCGAACGCGCCGCCCAGCATCAGCCCCAGGCAGATCGCCCAGGGCAGGCTGCGCAGGTTGCGGGCGGTGCGGATGATGGCCACCACCACCCCGATGGCGATCATCGTGAAGACCACGGTGTAGCCGGTGCCGATGGAGAACGCCGCGCCGCTGTTGCGCGTCTCGCGCAACGTCAGCAGGCCGCCCAGCAGCTCGATGGGGGGCCGGTCCTGGAGGGTGGCCACCACGACGATCTTGGTGATCACGTCCAGGGCCAGGGCGGTCGCCGCGACGGCGATCAGCACGCCGACACGGCGCGGCCGCGGGGCGCCGGCGGGGCCCGCGGCCGCGTCCTTGGGGTCTTGTGCGTCGCTCAGCGACGTTCCTCTCGCGCTTTGCATGGTATGCACATGGTCGCACGCGGAACGGCCTGTAGGCGCGCCTTGCCGATCGGCTGGGAGCACGACTCGCAGACGCCGTAGGTCCCGGCGTCCATCCGCATGACCGCGCGCTCGTTCTGGTCGTGCAGGTCCCGGGCGTTGTTGGCCAGCGACATCTCGTGCTCGCGCTCGTAGGTCTTGGCGCCGGCGTCGGCCTGGTCGTCGCCCGCGCCGTCGCTGGCGTCGCCCTCGGCGATGGCGGACTCGGCGGCCGCGACCTGCACGCACAGGGCGGCCATCTCGCCCTCCAGCGCCGCCCGCACCTCGGCCAGCTCGGCGTCGGTCCAGCGTTCCTCCCCGGCCCGGACCGGCAGCCCGGCCGCGGGCGCCGCCTGGGCGCCGGGCCTGGCCGCCTCTTCGAGGACCCGCTCGGCGGCCTCCTCGGCCGCCTTCTCCGCCGCCTCCTTGACGCCGGGCTCGGCGATGGCCTCGGCAGTGGCCTTGGCGGTGGTTTTGGCGGTGCTCTTGGCGGTGGCCTTGGCCGCGGATTTCGCGGCGGGCTTGGCGGCGGGCTTGGCCGTGGCCTTGGCGGGTTTGGCGGCGCCGGCGCTCTTGACCGTCGCCTTGGCCGCCTTCTTCGCAGGGTCGGCCTTCGCCGTCACCGCCGCCTTCTCCGCAGGCCGGGCCGCCTTGCCCCCCGCGCCCTTGGCCGCGGCGGCCCGCGCGGCCGCCGCCTTCTTCACGGCCGGCTTTGCCGCCGCTTTGCCCGACACGGCGCGCGCCGTGCGCACCTTGCCCCCCGGGGACGCCGGCCCCTTCTCCGTCGCGGCCGTTCCGGCCCCTCTGGCGCTGATCTCCTCGACAGGCAGTGCGGGCTGCATGTGTCCCCTTTCACGGCACGGCGAACGGCCTGGCTGAGTTACACGCCGCATATGCCCCGTCACCGTGCGGGCGGAAACCCGGCGATCCCCCAAATCTCTGACCCGGGACCCGGCCCCGAGGGGCTCCCGGCCGATAATCGGGAAGAGCCCGCCCACCGCGTGCGTTAGGCTCTTGACGAGCAGTCTCATCGGCAGGCGCTGATGGGGACACCTGCCGCCGCAAGCAGCCATGAGCGATCCGGGGACGGTGCGAGCCCGGAGGCCGGCCCGGCGGTCTGATCACCCCTGAGCCGTCGGAAGAACCGTCCCGGCACCGGATCTCCTCGATCCGCCGGGGCGCGGTAGACCCGGCAGCCGAGACTCCAACGAAGCGGGCCGTGTCCGGGGATCCCCGGAGGCGGCCAAGGAGGGTGGTACCGCGGGGCCCCGCACGGGCGCCTCGTCCCTCCGGTCCACGTGCAGTCACGCGTCGATCCGGAGGTCCGCCCACCGTGAGCCGTCAGTTCCGGCCCCTGCCCGCGCAGGTCGATCTGCCCGCCCTGGAGCGGGACATGCTGCGCCGCTGGCAGGACAGCAAGGTGTTCGAGCGGTCGCTGGAGCGCAACGCCTCCGGCCCCCGCTGGGTCTTCTACGAGGGCCCGCCCACCGCCAACGGCATGCCCGGCGTCCACCACGTCGAGGCCCGCGTCTTCAAGGACGTCTTCCCGCGCTTCAAGACCATGAAGGGCTACCAGGTCCCGCGCAAGGCGGGCTGGGACTGCCACGGCCTGCCCGTCGAGGTCGCGGTCGAGAAGGAGCTCGGCCTCACCGGCAAGAAGGACATCGAGACCTACGGCATCGCCGAGTTCAACGACCGCTGCCGCGAGTCGGTCATGCGGCACGTGGACGCGTTCGAGGAGATGACCGAGCGGATGGGCTACTGGGTGGACACCGCCCAGGCCTACCGCACGATGGACCCCGAGTACGTACAGGCCGTCTGGTGGTCGCTCAAGGTCGTCTTCGACAAGGGCCTGCTGTTCCGCGACTTCCGCATCACTCCCTACTGCCCGCGCTGCGGCACCGGCCTGTCCGACCACGAGCTGGGCCAGCCCGGCGGGTACGAGACGGTCTCCAGCCCCTCGGTGTACGTGCGGATGCCCGTCACCGCCGGGCCGCTGGCGGACCTGGACGCCTCGCTGCTGATCTGGACGACCACCCCGTGGACCCTGGTGTCCAACACCGCCGTGGCCGTGCACCCCGACGTCACCTACGTCGCCGCCCGGCCCGCCGGGTCCGACGAGGTGCTGGTGGTGGCCGAGCCGCTGGTGGACAAGGTGCTGGGCGAGGACGCCGAGCGGCTGGCGACCTTCCAGGGCGCCGAGCTGGAGCGCACCCCCTACAAGCGGCCCTTCGACCTGGTCGAGATCCCCGGCGCGCACTACGTCGTGCTGGGCGACTACGTCACCGTCGAGGACGGCACCGGCCTGGTGCACCAGGCCCCCGCGTTCGGCGCCGACGACATGACCGTCTGCAAGAACTACGGGATGCCGATCGTCAACCCCATCGGCCCGGACGGGAGGTTCCTGCCCACCGTCCCGATGGTGGGCGGCCGGTTCTTCAAGGACGCCGACGAGGAGCTGACCGCCGACCTGCGCGAGCGCGGCCTGCTGTTCCGCGGCGGCCACTTCGAGCACAGCTACCCGCACTGCTGGCGCTGCCACACCCCGCTGCTCTACTACGCGCTCCCCGCCTGGTACATCCGCACCACCGAGATCAAGCAGCGGCTGCTGGAGGAGAACGAGAGGACCAACTGGTTCCCCGAGACGGTCAAGGAGGGCCGGTACGGGGAGTGGCTGCGCAACAACGTGGACTGGTCGCTGTCGCGCAGCCGCTACTGGGGCACGCCGCTGCCGCTGTGGGTCTGCGGCGACGACGAGGACCACATCACCTGCGTCGGGTCGCTGAAGGAGCTGGGCGAGCTGGCCGGGCGGGACCTGTCCGCGCTGGACCCGCACCGCCCCTACGTCGACGACGTCACCTTCGCCTGCCCCACCTGCGGCGGCGAGGCCAGGCGCGTCCCGGACGTGATCGACGCCTGGTACGACTCGGGCTCGATGCCGTTCGCGCAGTGGGGCGCCCCCCACCAGAACGAGGACGTCTTCGAGAAGTCCTACCCGGCCCAGTACATCTGCGAGGCCCAGGACCAGACCCGCGGCTGGTTCTACTCGCTGATGGCCGTCGGCACGCTGGTGTTCGACCGGTCGTCCTACGAGAACGTGCTGTGCCTCGGCCTGATCCTCGCCGAGGACGGCCGCAAGATGAGCAAGCACCTCGGCAACGTGCTGCGGCCCATCCCGCTGATGGACCAGCACGGCGCCGACGCGCTGCGCTGGTACATGCTGGCCAGCGGCCTGCCCTGGGCCTCGCGCCGCATCGGGCACGCGGGCCTGGAGGAGATCGTCCGCAAGGTGCTCCTCACCTACTGGAACACCGCCTCGTTCTTCGTGCTGTACGCCAACGCCGCCGCCGCGCAGGGCCGCGCCTGGACCCCCGACCGGCTCGCCGAGGCCCCCGCCCCGGCCGACCGGCCGCTGCTGGACCGCTGGGCGCTGGCCGAGCTGCACCGCACCACCCGCGAGGTGGACCAGGCGCTGGAGCAGTTCGACACCGCGCGCGCCGGGCGCCGGCTCGCCGAGTTCGTCGACGACCTGTCCAACTGGTACGTGCGCCGGTCGCGGCGGCGGTTCTGGAACGGCGCGCAGACGCCCGAGAGCGCCTCGGCGTTCGCCACCCTGTACGAGTGCCTGGAGACCCTCACGCGGCTGATGGCGCCGATGGTGCCGTTCGTCACCGACCACGTGTGGGACGTGCTCCGGCCCGAGGGCTCGCCCGAGTCGGTGCACCTCGCCGACTGGCCGGCCGTGGACGAGGCGCTGCTGGACCAGAAGCTCACCGAGCAGATGGCGCTGGTGCGGCGGCTGGTGGAGCTCGGCCGCTCGGCCCGCACCGCGAGCGCCGTGCGCACCCGGCAGCCGCTCGGCCGCGCCCTGGTCGGCGCGCCCGGCTGGGCGGTGCTGCCCGCCGAGCTGCGCGGCCAGATCGCCGACGAGCTGAACGTGGTGGCCTTCGAGGACCTGTCCTCGATCGGCGGCGACCTGGTCGAGTACGAGGTCAAGCCCAACTTCCGCGAGCTCGGCAAGCGGTACGCCAAGGACACCCCGAAGGTCGCCAAGGCCGTCACCGGCGCCGACCCCGCCGCGCTGGTCACCGCGCTGCGCGCCGACGGCGCCGTCACCGTCGAGGTGCCCGAGGTCGGCGCGGTCGCGCTCGGCCCCGGCGACGTCGTCGTCACCGAGCGGCCGCGCAGCGGCTGGGCCGTGGAGAGCGCCGCCGGCGAGACCGTCGCGCTGGACCTGACGGTGACGCCGGAGCTGCGCCGCGCGGGCCTGGTCCGCGAGGTGGTCCGGCTGTTCCAGGAGGCCCGCAAGGCCGCCGGCCTGGAGGTCACCGACCGGATCGAGCTGTGGTGGCGGGCCGACGGCGACGAGCTGGCCGAGGCGCTGCGCGCGCACGAGGCCGAGGTCGGCGCCGAGGTCCTGGCCGACGCCGTGCACGAGGGCGAGCCCGGCGCCGGGCTCGACGCGGTCCGCGACGAGGAGCTGAAGCTCTCCTACTGGCTGCGCAAGTCCTCCTGATCCTCCGCTGCCCCACCGGTCCTCCGGGACGAGTCGGGCGGCCCGCCATCGGCCGCCCGACTCGCCCCGGAGGACCTTTTTGCGACACATCGCGTTTGCGATGATGGCGGGGTGAATCCTGCCGAACACCCCGCACCGCCCGAGCCCGCCTCCGGGGTCGGCGCCGCCCCGGCCGAGGTGCCCGGCCCGCCGGACCCGGCGCGGATGCGCGCCTCCGACGCCGACCGGGACCGGGTCGCCGACCGGCTGCGCGAGGCCCTGGCCGAGGGGCGCATCACCCCCGACGAGCACGCCGAGCGCATCGACGCCGTCTACCAGGCCAAGACCTACGCCGAGCTGGAGCCGGTCCTGCGCGACCTGCCGGGCTCGGCCGCGGACCTGCTCCCGCCGCCCGCGGCCCCCAGGGTCTCGCTGCGCAAGGACCCCCTCCCCTCCCCCGCCCGGCACTCGCCCACCCTCGTGGCGGTCTTCGCCGGCGCCGAGCGCAAGGGCCGCTGGCTGGTGGAGCCCGCCACCGGCGTCTCGTGCGTCTTCGGCAGCGTCGAGCTGGACTTCCGGCGCGCGGTGCTGTCGCAGCGCGAGGTCACCGTCAACGTCTCCTGCGTCTTCGGCAGCGTCGACGTCACCGTGCCGCCCGGCGTGCGGGTGGTCAGCGGGGTGACGGCGGTGCTGGGCGATGTCAGCCTGCCGCACGAGGAGGAGGTCGCGCCGGACGCGCCGGTGATCCGCCTCACCGGGATGGCGCTGTTCGGCAGCGTCTCGGTCAAGCGCCGCGAGCCGGGCCGCACCCGCGCGGAACGCCGCCGCGCCCGGATCGAGCGGCGCCGCGCCGAGCGCGAGCCGCACCGCCGTCACGACGTGTCCTGATCCGGACGGCGGGAACGCCGACGGCCGTGACCCGCCGGGCGGACCCGGGGATCACGGCCGTGGGGAGAGCGGCGGCCGGTGCGGCGCTCAGTCGCGCGCGTGCTCGCGGTCGGGCTGGCACACCAGGCAGGGCGTGCAGCCCCGGGCCTTGGCCTCGGCCCGCGACAGCGCCTCCAGGTCGTCGGCCTCGTCGCCGATGTCCTCGATCAGCGCGCAGTCGGTGCGGTGGTAGCGCTTGGTGCCGCTGAGGATGCGCACCTGCGGGCCCTGGTCGTCGGCCGGCGGGGCGCCGTCCTGCGCGGCGCCGGACTCCGCTTCGGCGGGCACGGCTTCGGCGGCCTTCGTCTCGGTGGGCACGGCGTCGGCGGGCACGGCGTCGGCGGGCCTGACTTCAACGGACTTCGCTTCGGCGGGCTGCGGCTCGGCGGGCTTCACGTCCGCGGGCTTCGCGTCGGCGGCCTTCGGCTCGGGCACCGCGGCCTCGTCGGCCTCGGCGTCGCCGGACCTGCGCGGCCGGGGCGCGCTCGGCGCGGCGCCCAGGTCATCGGCGGGCTCGCCGAAGGGCTTGGTGTCGGCCTTCTCGACGGTCTCCGCGCCGGCGGCCCTGTCCCGGGCCGGCGTGCCCTCGGCGGGTTTGTCGAGGCTCGGCTTGGCCAGGCTCGGCTTGTCCGGAGCCGGCGCACCGCCGGCGGACCGGGTCGCCTTCTCCTCCGCCGGGCGGGCGGCCTTGGCCGCGGCACCGGCGATCGGCAGGTCCAGGGCGGTGTCCTTCACCGGGGCGGGGGTGGCCCCGCCCGGGGCGGGCCAGGCCGAGGGGAGCGGCGCCGGCTCGGCCGGAGCGTGGTCGAGCGGCCGGGTCGCCTCGGCGGCACCGGGCTCGGCGGCCGGGGCGGCGGGGCCTGAAGCGGCCGCGGGCTTGCCCGCGTCGGGCTTGGCGAGGTCGGGCTTGCCGGAGCCGGACGGCCGGGACGGGCCGGACTTGGCCGGGGCGTCCATCGGGGCGCTCACGGGCGTGCCCACGGCCGGGCCGCCCGCACGGGCCCGCGCCTTGCCGGAGGCGCCGCTCTTGGCCGGGACCGCCGGAGCCGAGACCGCGGCGCGCGCCGCCAGGGCGGTGTCGGGCATGCAGGCGGTGCAGGGCGTGAAGCCCTCTTCCTTGGCCTCGATGTAGGTGAGGTCTTCCTTGTCCCGCCCGGCGAGCTGCCGGCAGGTGTCCAGGTGGTACCGCTTGCGGCCGCGGATGACGTAGACCAGCGCCTCTTCGGGGACGTCCATCGGCGGAGCCGGGATCTCCACCTCGTCGTCGGCGGGCGCGTCGTCCTTGGCCGGGGAGGGGGCGGCGGTGCGGCTCGCGGCCGCGGTGGTCGCCGGCTGCCCCTTCTTACCCTTCTTGTCTTTCTTGTCCTTCTTGGAGCGGCGATCCCGGGCGGGCGCCGAGCCCGTGCCGAAGATCTCTTTGCGCCGCAGGAACACCCCGATGGCCAGGCAGAGGAACGACACCACGCTGACCGCGATCGAGGTGTAGATCACGATCAGCGCGTCCACGCCCAGCACCTGCGCGCTGTCGCCGTTACCGGCGACGATGCCCGCCACGAGCAGGGCGATCGCCACCAGCACGAGCACGCCACTCAGGATGATCACAGGGTCTCTCCCCCTCTACAGGCGCATGTCCCGAACCGCCGTCCCGGTCCGGGAGGTCACCGCCGACGTTCCGCAACGCCAACGCCGCCGGGATGGCTTCGACGCCATCCGCGGCGCGGCGATCGGAGTAGACACTATCGCCTGCGGAGCGGGCCTCAGCGCCTCTCGTGCGGCGGGTTGTCGCCTCCGGCGTGGAAGGCGCCCGTGGCCGAGTGCTGCACCTGCTGGGTGTGCTGGGGCTGCTCGGCGGGGGGCGGGAAGGGGGTGCCGCCGGTCTGCTGGGCGCCGTTGCGGTCGGCGTGCGGGAGGGTGCTCTGCGGACCGGTCTGCTGGGCGCCCTGGGGGGTGACGGGCATGGGCGAGCCGCCGGCGACGCTCGGGAAGGCGCCGGTCTCGGTGCTGCCGGCCTCCAGGTCGCGCAGCTGGCCCTCCAGGTAGACCTTCAGGCGGCTGCGGTACTCGCGCTCGAAGGCGCGCAGGTTGTCGACCTCGCGCTCCAGCTCCTCGCGCTGCTGCACCAGCGAGCCCATGACCTGGCGGTGCCGCTCCTGGGCGTCGCGGTCCAGGGCCTCGGCGCGCGAGCGGGCCTCGCTGACGATCTGGTCGGCCTGGCGGCGCGCCTTGCCGAGGATCTCCTCGGCCTCGCGGCGGGCCCGGCCGAGGGTCTCGTCGGCCTCGCGGCGGGCGTCGGCGATCGCCTGGTCGGCGGTCTGCTGCGCCAGCGCCAGCACGCGCGCGGCGGTGTCCATGTTGTCCTCGCCCGACGGGGCGGGCGCCATGCCGAGGCCGCCGAGGGGGACGGGCTCGGGCTCGGGCTGCGGCTGCGGCTCGGGGCGCGGCGGCTCGGGGATCTTGGCCACGTCCGGCTTGGGCTCCACGATGGGCGCGGCCATGGCCGGCACCTTGCCGCGCAGGCACTCGGCCAGCTTGGCGCGCAGCTCCTCGTTCTCCTGGATGAGGCGGTCGAGCTCGGACTCGACCTCGTCGAGGAAGGCGTCCACCTCCTCCTCGTCGTACCCCGGCCTCAGCCTGGTGGTACTGAACTGCTTGTTCCGCACATCGGCGGGTGTGAGCGGCATGTTCGTCTCCTTGGCGCGCTTGGAGTCTGTCCCAAGGACGGTATCCGATCAGAGCTTCTGGACGAAGATGATCAAGATCCAGACCACAAGGATGAGGACAGTGAAGCTGAGGTCCAATGCCACGTTACCCAGCCGTACCGGGGGGATGAAACGCCTCAGCAGTTTCAGTGGCGGATCGGTGACCGTGTAGGTCACCTCGGCGATCACCAGCACCACTCCGGTGGGGCGCCACTGCCGGGCGAACGACTGCAGCACCTCCAGGATCAACCTCCCGATGAGGAACAGGAGGAAGAGCAGCAGCACGTACTGCAGTACGAGTCCAACGATGTTCACGGACACTCTCACATGTGGCGGTGGTCAGCTCTGGTTGAAGAATCCTCGTTCTGCCATCCGGGCCTTGTCCTCGGCCGTCACCTCGACGTTGGCGGGCGACAACAGGAACACCTTGTTCGTAACACGCTCGATGCTCCCGTGCAGGCCGAATACCAGACCTGCCGCGAAATCGACCAGTCGCTTGGCGTCGCTGTCCACCATCTCGGTGAGGTTCATGATCACCGGCGTGCCCTCGCGGAAGTGCTCGCCGATGGTCCGGGCCTCGTTGTAGGTCCTGGGATGCAGCGTAGTGATACGCGCCAGGTCGGTGGTACCCGACTCGTAAAGCGCCACCGAGCGCCGCTCGGTCGGCGACGCCGAGTGATGATCGCGATCCCGGTCCGCGGCCTCGTCCCCTCGGGTAAGCTGACCGCCGGATTCGTCGTCCCGCAGACGGTTCTGCCTCCCCTGGGCGGGGTCGGCCTCGTCGTCGTAGACCTCGTACTCGTCGTAGTCGTCGTACTTGCCGTACTTGTCGTCGTAGCGGTCGTCCTCCACAAGGCCGAGGTAGACCGCCATCTTGCGCATCGCGCTGGCCATACGCCCCTCCGTCGTCCTGTGGCAGCGGCGCCCGGCGCCAGGCGCCACGCTCGGCCCGCTACGTCTGTGTGGCCTGCCGTTTCGGCAGCTACCACTGGGGGGACATTACCTGACGATTGCCCGTCGGCCGCCGAGCAACGCCGTACCGACACGCACGTGTGTCGCGCCACACGCGATCGCCTGCTCCAGATCTCCGCTCATCCCCGCCGAAACCACCGTCGCGGCCGGATGCGCCTCCCGCAGGTCCGCCGCGATCGCGGCCAGCCGCGCGAAGGCGGGGCCCGGATCGGCGCCGAGCGGCGCGACCGCCATCACCCCGCCGAGCTCCAGGTGGGCGGCGCCCGCGATCCGCGCGGCCAGGTCCGGCACCTCGCGCGGCGCGGCCCCGCCGCGCCCCTCGGCCTCGTCCAGCCCGACCTGCACCAGGCAGCGCAGCGTGCGTCCGGCCCTCTCGGCGGCCCGGTCCAGGGCCCGCACCAGCCTGGCGCGGTCCACCGACTGCACGACGCCGGCGTACCCGGCCACCGAGGCGGCCTTGTTGGTCTGCAGCTGCCCCACGAAGTGCCAGGTCAGCGGGAGGTCGGCGGTGGCGGCGGCCTTCGGCGCGGCCTCCTGGTCGCGGTTCTCGGCGACCTGGTCGAGGCCGAGTCCGGCCAGCAGGCGGACGTCGGAGGCGGGGAAGGTCTTGGTCACCGCGACCAGCGTCACCCCGGCCGGGTCGCGTCCGGCGGCGGCGCAGGCCGCCGCGATGCGGTCGCGGACGTCGGCGAGGTTGGCGGCCAGCTCCGCGCGGCGGGCGTGCTCGGCCGCGCCGCCGGTCTGTTCGGCGGCGCCCGCGGTGGCGCCGGTGTCGGTCATCGGAAGTCAGTCCTTGCCGTCGCCGTCGAGCCAGACGAACCCGGCGAAGCGCCCGGTCCGGCCGTCGCGGCGGTAGGAGAAGAGGTCGGGGGTCTCAAGGGTGCAGCGGGGGTCGACGGTGACGGCGGTCACGCCCGCGTCGGCGAGCTGACCGGCGATGCCGGCGCGGATGTCCAGGCCGGGCGTGCCCCGGCGGGTGGTGGCGCGGGAGCCGGGCACCGCGGCGGCGACCTCGTCGCGCATCGCGGCGGGCACCTCGTAGCAGCCGCCGCAGGCGGCCGGGCCGATCGCGGCGCGGATGCGCGCGGGGTCGGCGCCGTGCTCGCGCATCCGCTCCACCAGCGCCGGGACGACAGCCGGCGGCGGTGCCGGGGCGGCCCGAGTGCGCCGCGTCGGCTGACCCCGGCCACGGGGTCGGCCAGCAGCACCGGGGCGCAGTCGGCGACCAGGACCGCCAGCACCACGCCGGGCTCGGTGGTCACGATCGCGTCCACCTCGCCCGCGCCGCCGGCGGCCTCGGCGGCGGTGACGACCGCCACGTCGGCGCCGTGCACCTGGCGCATCCACACGGTGCGGTCGGCCCGCACCCCGAGCGCGGCGGCGGCGCGCTCCCGGTTGGCGCGCACCGCGTCGGGCGCGTCGCCGACCGCGCCGCCCAGGTTGAGGGCGCCGTAGGGCGCCGCGCTCACCCCGCCGGAGCGGCCGGTGAACGCGGCGCCGACGCCGTCGCCCAGGTGGACGCGGTCGATCACTTCAGGAAGTCGGGGACGTCGAGGTCGTCGTCATCGTCCTCGAACACCACCGAGCGGCGGCGCGCGCCGGCGGCCGGTCCGCTCTCGGACTCGCCCGCGTGCACGCGGGTCGGCGACGGGTCGCCCGCCGGGCGCGGCGCGGGCGGCCGGGCGCCGTCCTCGTCGCCCGGGCGGCCCGAGGGCTCCGGACGGGCCGGGGCCTCCTCGCGCGCCGGGGCGCGGTCGGCGGGCGCGCGGTCGACGGGCGCCGGGAGCGGCTGCGGCCGCTCGGGCTCGGCGCGCGGCGGCACGACCGGCTGCTGCGGCTGGGCCGCGGCGGCCTGCGCCACCGACTGGTGGTGCGCCTGCTGCGGGGCCGCCGAGCTGGACCGGGGCCTGCGGCGGAGCGGGCGGCGGCACCGGCGGCGCGACCGGCTGCGGCGCGGGCTGCTGGACCGGCGCGGGCGGCGGGGTCACCGGCTCGGAGCGGCCGACGCGGCTCGGGATCGGGTTGGCCGCGGGAGCGGGTGCGGACGGGGCAGGAGGCGGGGTGGGGCGAGCCGGCGGCGGAACCCTCTTGCCCTCGGGCTCCGCGGCCGGCTTGTTAGGGCGGAGTTCATCGAACCCCGCCGCGATCACGGTCACCCGGACCTCGTCGCCCAGCGCGTCGTCGATCACCGCGCCGAAGATGATGTTGGCGTCCGGCGCGGCGGCGTTGGACACCAGCTGCGCCGCCTCGTTGATCTCGAACAGGCCGAGGTCGGACCCGCCGGAGATCGACAGCAGCACGCCGTGCGCGCCGTCGATGCTGGCCTCCAGCAGCGGGCTGGAGATCGCCATCTCGGCGGCGGCCACGCTGCGGTCGTCGCCGCGCGCCGAGCCGATGCCCATCAGCGCCGAGCCCGCGCCGGACATGACCGACTTGACGTCGGCGAAGTCCAGGTTGATCAGGCCCGGGGTGGTGATGAGGTCGGTGATGCCCTGGACACCCGACAGCAGCACCTGGTCGGCGGCCTTGAAGGCGTCCAGCACGCTGACCTGCCGGTCGGAGATCGACAGCAGCCGGTCGTTGGGGATCACGATGAGGGTGTCGACCTCGTCGCGCAGTGTCTCTATTCCCGCCTCGGCCTGCATCGCGCGCCGCTTGCCCTCGAAGCTGAAGGGGCGGGTGACCACGCCGATGGTGAGGGCGCCCAGCGAGCGGGCGATGTTGGCCACCACCGGCGCGCCGCCGGTGCCGGTGCCGCCGCCCTCGCCGGCGGTCACGAAGACCATGTCGGCGCCCTTGAGGACCTCCTCGATCTCCTCCCGGTGGTCCTCGGCCGCCTTGCGGCCGACGTCGGGGTTGGCCCCGGCGCCCAGACCCCGCGTGAGCTCGCGGCCCACGTCGAGTTTCACGTCGGCGTCACTCATCAGCAGCGCCTGGGCGTCAGTGTTGATAGCGATGAACTCGACGCCCTTGAGTCCCTCCTCGATCATCCGGTTGACGGCGTTCACGCCGCCGCCGCCGATGCCGACGACCTTGATGACCGCGAGGTAATTCTGCGGTGCTGCCACGACGAGGGGCCTTTCCGCTCGCTCTATCGACCGGCCGGACCGGCCGGTGGGCCGGTGCCGCCTCGGTGTTCCTGACCTGTGTCTTCCGTCGGTGGGATCGGGCGGCCCGGAGGCCCCCTCAACCCTCACCCTCAACTTGAGGCTTACAGTTATGTCAACCTGAGGACTGGTACGGACAGTAGGGCGGGCTTACCGCCAGGGTCAACTAACCCCGCCCCAACTGGCGCGGCGTGTCGCGGTGAGCACCGGTTTTCCCGGTTGGTGAGGAACATCGCGACCGCCCCCGGCACGAGCCCGCCGTACGCGGCCCGACCGGTCAAGGGTGCCCCATCGCCGGGCCGGAATCCCCGCGACACACGCACCGCCGCCCACTCACTGAAAGTATCGTCCCGGCGGCGCCCCGTGTCGGCCCCGGAACGCGCGCCGGAACGCGCGCCGCCCGCCGCCGCGCATCGTCCCGTCACCGGGTGGTGACGACCTCGGGCGAGCTGACGTCGATGGTGCGCGCCGCGCGCCCGCCCGCGGTCTTGCGCAACGCCTCCAGCAGCCGGGCCTTCTCCTCGGTCCGCCCCCGCGCGCCCCACACCACCGTCAGCCCGCCGGCCAGCCGCAGCGACACCGCCTCGGGACCGGGCGCCGACACCTCCAGCAGCCTGCCCTTGAGCGGGCCGGGCAGTTCCGCGGCCACCCGCAGGCCCGCGAGGGCCGCCGGATCGGCCGGGCCGGGCGCGGCGGCGACCAGCGCCGGGAGCCGGGGCGGCCGGGCCGCGCTGTCGGCGACCGTCACGCCGTCCCGGTCGAGCTGGTAGAAGCGCCCGGCCCGCTCGACCACCGCGACCGGGACGCGTTCGCGCACCGTGATCCGCACGGTGGCGGGCCAGTGCCGCTCCACCCGCGCCGACCGCACCTCGCGCAGCCGCTCGACGCGGTCGCGCATGTCGCCGATGCCGAGCCGCACCATCGGCAGCCCCAGCCGGACGTCGGCCGCGGCCACCACCCGGTCGCGCGGCGCCAGCGAGGTGCCGATCACCTCGACGTTGCGCACCACCAGCAGCCGCGAGCCCAGCAGCACCCACCCCACCGCCGCGACCAGGGCCGCCACCAGCAGGGTGACGAACGCCACCTTCCAGCGGCCGGGCCTCCGCCGCGCGCGCGGCGCGTCGGGGGGCTCGGCGCCGGAGCCGGCGGGGGCGGCCGCGGAGCCCGCGGCGGCGGAGGAGGGGGCACGGCCCGGCGACGGTCTCGCGGTCGTCATCCCCCCAGCATGACCGCAGCGGGCCCGCCGGGGCGGTAGCCCACGCCCGGGAGGCCGTCAATAGATGCAAGATCACACGATTGCCCGGAGGTGCGGGGCGATCGCCCGGTTCAGCCGGCCAGCCGCTCCAGGATCAGCGGGCCGAGCCGGGTGACGTCGCCCGCGCCCAGCGTGATGACCACGTCGCCCGGGCGGGCCAGCCCCGCCACGACCTCCGGCACCCGGTCCCAGTCGGGCGCGTAGACGCGCTCGGTCCCGGCCGGGACGCGGTCGGCGATCAGCTCGCCGGTGACGCCGGGCTCGGGGTCCTCGCGCGCGCCGTACACGTCCAGCACCACCGCCACGTCGGCGAGCCCCAGGGCCGCGCCGAACTCGGCGGCGAAGAAGCGGGTGCGGCTGTACAGGTGCGGCTGGAACACCGCCACGATCCGGCCCGGCGCGCCGGTCTCAGCGCTCTTCTCGCCCAGGTAGTCGCGCGTGGCCGACAGGTCGGCGGTGACCTCGGTGGGGTGGTGGGCGTAGGAGTCGAACACCTCGACCCCGGCGGCCTCGCCCTTGCGCTCCAGCCGCCGCATCGCGCCGCCGAACGCCGTCAGCCCCTCGCGGACCAGCGCGGTGTCGGCGCCGAGCGCCTGCGCGACCGCGACGACGGCGGCGGCGTTGAGCGCGTTGTGGCGGCCGGGGACGCGCAGCTCCACCGGGCCCACGCCCTCGATCTCGAACCGGGAGCCCAGCCCGCGCGGGGTGAAGCCGGTGACCCGCAGGTCGGCGCCCTCGGCCTCGCCGTAGGTGCGCACGGTCAGGCCGCGCGCGCGGGCGTGGCCCGCCAGCTCCATCGCCACCGGGTCGTCGGCGCCGGCCACCAGCGTGCCGCCCGGCTCGATCCGGTCCACGAACAGGGCGAAGTTCTCCTTCACCTTCTCGAAGCCGCCGTAGTTGTCCAGGTGGTCGGCCTCGACGTTGGTGATCACCGCGACGCTCGGGCTGTACATCAGGAACGAGCCGTCGCTCTCGTCGGCCTCGGCCACGAACGCCTCGCCGGTGCCCTCGTCGGCGCCGAGGCCGGTGGTGACCAGCTGGCCGCCGATGCAGTAGGACGGGTCGGCCCCGGCGTGCTGCAGCGCGACGGTGAGCATCGAGGTGGTGGTGGTCTTGCCGTGCGTGCCCGCCACCGCCACCGCGCGCCGCCCCGCCATCAGCGCGGCGAGCGCCGCCGACCGGTGCAGCACGCGCAGCCCGCGCTCGCGGGCGGCGACCAGCTCGGGGTTGGTCTCGCGGATGGCGGTGGACACCACGACGGTGTCGGCGTCACCGAGGTGGGCGGCGTCGTGCCCGACGAACACCTTGGCGCCGAGGCCCTGGAGCTGGGCCAGCAGGTCGGAGTCCCGGGCGTCGCTGCCGGAGACGGCGATGCCGCGCTTGAGCATCACGCGCGCGATGCCGGACATGCCGGCCCCGCCGATCGCGATGAAGTGGACCCGGCCGAGCTCCCCGGCCGGCACGACCTCCCCAGGACTGATCAGACTCATCGGGCGGTCCCTGCTCCCTCCGCGCGCACCACGTCGTAGACCATCTGCGCCAGCGCCACGTCGGCGTCCCGGCGCCCCATCCGCCCGGCCGCCTCCGACATGGCCGCGACGCTGCTCGGATCGGCCAGCACCGGCAGCAGCCGGTGGGCGATCCACTCGGGGGTCAGCTCGGCGTTGTCGACCAGCAGGCCGCCGCCCGCCGCCACGATGGGCTCGGCGTTCAGGCGCTGCTCGCCGTTGCCGATCGGCAGCGGCACGTACACCGCCGGCAGCGCCACCGCGGTCAGCTCCGCGCAGGTCATCGCGCCCGCGCGACACATGGCCATGTCGGCGGCCGCGTAGGCGAGGTCCATGCGGTCGCAGTAGGGGATGGTGACGTACTGCGGGCCGCCCGCGACCGGCTCGGGGGCCTCGGTGTTCTTCGGGCCGACGATGTGCAGCACCTGGATGCCGGCCTGCCGGAAGTAGGGCGCGGCCGCGACCGCGGCCTGGTTGAGCGAGCGCGCGCCCTGCGACCCGCCGAAGATCAGCAGAGTCGGCAGGTCGGGCAGCAGCCCGAAGTAGGAGCGCGCCTTGTCCCCCATCGCCAGCCGGTCCAGCGTGGCGATCTCGCGGCGCAGCGGGATGCCCACGAAGCGGGCGTTCGGCAGCGGCGAGTCGGTGTGGGAGACCGCGACGTGGTCGGTGAAGCGCGCGCCGAGCTTGTTGGCCAGCCCCGGCTTGGGGTTGGCCTCGTGCACGATGATCGGCACCTTGCGCTTGCGGGCGGCCAGGTAGCCGGGGGTGGCCACGTAGCCGCCGAAGCCGACCAGCACGTCGGCCCGCGCCTGGTCCAGCACGTTGGCGGCGGCGTTGATCGCGCCGCGCAGCCGGCCGGGCACCGTGAGCAGCTGGGGGGTCAGCGTGCGCGGCAGCGGCACCGGCGGGATGAGCGCCAGCTCGTAGCCGCGCTGCGGGACCAGCCGGGTCTCCAGGCCGCGCTCGGTGCCCAGGCACACCACGCCGGTGTTGGGGTCCGCCCGGCGCAGCGCGTCGGCCAGGGCCAGGGCGGGCTCGATGTGTCCGGCGGTGCCGCCGCCGGCCAGGACAACCCTCATGCTCGTTGACAACTCCTCAGCATGTTCGGTGTGGGGGGAATTCAGCGCCGTGCCAGGCCCAGCCAGCTTAGGGCCCGCAGCACCGGTCCGGGACCGCGGGCGGCCAGCGCCTGCCTGGCCCCCGGCTCCCGCTTGGCGAAGGCCAGCAGCATGCCGAGCGCGATCAGGGTGGGGATCAGTGCCGATCCCCCGTAGGAGACCAGCGGCAGCGGGATGCCCGTGATGGGGAACACGCCGATCACCGCTCCGATGTTGACGATCGCCTGGACCAGCAGCCACGCGGTGGCGCCCGCCGCGGCCAGGCGGGTGAACGGGTCCTTCACCCGGCGCGCGATCCGCAGGCCCGCGTAGGCCAGCAGTCCGAACAGCACGAGCACCACGAGCGTACCGACCAGTCCGAACTCCTCCCCCACGATCGCGAAGATGAAGTCGGTCTCGGCGTGCGGCAGGAAGTCCCACTTGGCGCGGCCCTCGCCCAGCCCGGTGCCGAACAGGCCGCCGGAGGCGATGGCGTACAGGCCCTGGGTGCCCTGGTAGTTGTGGGTGAGCTGGCTGCTGGCGGGGTCCAGGAAGCCGGTCAGGCGCTGCATCCGGTAGGGCTCGACCACGATGAGGATCGACACCAGCAGGGCGACCAGCCCGGCGATGCCGATGAACAGCCGGGCGGGCGCGCCCACCACCCACAGCAGCGCCAGGAAGATCGTCAGCAGCACCAGCGTGGTGCCCAGGTCGTTGCCCAGCATCACCAGCAGCACCAGCACGCCCGCGCCGGGCAGCAGCGGCACCAGCAGCGGCCGCCACTCGGTGAGCTGGCCGAGGCGCTCCTTGCGGGCCAGCAGGTCCGCGCCCCACAGCACCAGGGCGAGCTTGGCGGGCTCGGACGGCTGGAGCTGGAACGGCCCGAAGGCGATCCAGCGGGTCGCGCCGCCCGCGGTGCGGCCGAGGCCCGGCACCAGCACCAGCAGCAGCGCCACCACCGACAGCAGCAGGATGGGGTAGGCCAGCGTGCGGAACGCCTTGACCGGCAGCCGGGACGCCAGCCACATCAGCGGCAGCCCCAGCGCCACCCACATCGCCTGCTTCTGCAGCAGCGTGTAGGCCGAGCCCGTCTCCTGCAGCTGCTTGACCAGCGACGCCGACAGCACCATGGTCAGGCCCAGCGCCAGCAGCATCACCGTGCAGCCGAGCACCAGGTAGTAGGAGGTCAGCGGGCGGTCCAGCAGGCCGACGGCGGCCGCCACCTGCTCGCGCGGGCGGGCCCGGCCGGCGGCCGGCTCCTCGGCGGGGAGCGCGCTCATCGCGGCGCTACCTCGTCTCCGGCCGCGTCTCGGGGAGCGCCCGCACCGCCGCGGCGAAGGCGTCGCCGCGGGCGCCGTAGCTGGTGAACATGTCCCAGGACGCCCCCGCGGGCGCCAGGAGCACCGTGTCGCCGGGCCGGGCCAGGGCTGCTGCTGCTGTCACGACGCGTTCCATCGCCCCAGTGTCGGTGTCGGGGACGTCGACGACCGGGACATCCGGGGCGTGTCGCGCGAGCGCCTCGGCGATCCGGGCCCGGTCGGCGCCCAGCAGCACCGCGCCGCGCAGCCGGCCGGCGGCCGAGCGCACCAGGTCGTCGACGTCGGCGCCCTTGAGCAGCCCCCCGGCGATCCACACCGCCGACCGGCACGACGCCAGCGACGAGGCGGCGGCGTGCGGGTTGGTGGCCTTGGAGTCGTCGACGTAGTCCACGCCCGCCACGGTCGCCACGTGGGCGATGCGGTGCGGGTCGGGCACGAAGGCCCGCAGGCCCTCGCGGACGGCCTCGGGCGGCACGCCGAAGGCGCGGGCCAGAGCGGCGGCCGCCAGGGCGTTGGCGACGTTGTGGGGCGCGAACGGCCGCACGTCCGACAGCTCGGCCAGCTCGGCGGCGGTGGTGCGCGGGTCGTCCACGAACGCGCGGTCGACCAGCAGCTCCTCCACCACGCCGAGCTGCCCGGGGGCGGGGCAGTCCAGGGTGAAGCCGAGCGCGTCCGGGCCGCCGAGCGCGGCGGCGGGCGCGTCGTCGGCGTTGACGACGCGCACCGTCCCCGGGGCGAAGATCTTGCCCTTGGCGGCGGCGTACTCCTCGAACGAGCCGTGCCAGTCCAGATGGTCGGGCGCCACGTTCAGCACCGCCGCCGCGTGCGGCGCCACGCTGCTCGACCAGTGCAGCTGGTAGCTCGACAGCTCCACCGCCAGCACGTCGACGCTCTCGTCCAGCACCGTCTCCACGATGGGGGTGCCGACGTTGCCGACCGCCACGGCGTTGTGCCCGGCGGCCTCCAGGATCCGCGTCAGCATCCGCACCGCGGTGGTCTTGCCGTTGGTGCCGGTCAGCGCCAGCCACGGCGCGGGCTCGCCGGACGGGCCGGGGCGGCGCAGCCGCCAGGCCAGCTCGACCTCGCTGAAGAACTCGATCCCCGCCTCGGCGGCGGCCGCCGGGAGCGGCGCGTCGGGCCGCCAGCCCGGCGAGGCGACCACCAGGTCGGCCCCCTCGGGCAGGGTCTCGCCGTCGCCCAGCCGCACGGTGGCGCCGAGCGCCTCCAGCTCGGCCGCGTGCGCCCGCTCGTCCTCGCCGTCGCGGCTCTCCACGACGGTGACCCGGGCCCCCCGGCCGACCAGCACGCGCGCGGCGGCCCGGCCCGACAGGCCGATCCCCGCCACCACGACGTGCCGGCCCGCCCACTGGTCACTCGTCACTTCTTGGGCATCCATTCCAGGTAGAACAGGCCGAGGCCGATCGCGGTGAACAGCGCCGACATCAGCCAGAACCGCACGACGATGGTGGTCTCGGCCCAGCCGGACAACTCGAAGTGGTGCTGCAGCGGCGCCATCTTGAACACCCGCTTGCCGGTCGCCTTGAACCCGCCGACCTGGATGATCACCGACAGGGTGATCATGACGATCAGGCCGCACAGGATGGCCAGCAGGAACTGGGTGCGGGTGAGGATCGCGAGGCCCACCAGCACGCCGCCCAGGGCCAGCGAGCCGGTGTCGCCCATGAAGATCTTGGCGGGCGGCGCGTTCCACCACAGGAAGCCGAACACCCCGCCCAGCACGGCCGCAGCGACCACCGCGAGGTCGAGGGGGTCGCGCACGCTGTAGCAGTTGGGGGCCAGCGCGAAGTCGTAGCAGCTGTTGCGCAGCTGCCAGTTGCCGATGATCACGTAGGCGGCCAGCACCATGCCGGCGGGGCCGGCGGCCAGGCCGTCCAGGCCGTCGGTGAGGTTCACGCCGTTGGACATCGCCGCGATCAGCAGCAGCGCCCAGATCACGAAGATCGGCGCGCCGATCGAGGGGCCGAAGTCGCGCAGGAACGACAGGTGCGGGGAGGCGGGGGTGATGTCGTAGCCGTTGGGGAAGTTGAGCGAGGCCACCGCGAAGATCACGCCGACCAGGATGATGCCGATCATCTTGGCGCCGCTGCGCAGGCCGAGGCTGCGCTGCTTGAACACCTTGATGTAGTCGTCCACGAAGCCGACCAGGCCGAGGCCGGTCATCAGGAACAGCACCAGCAGGCCCGACACCGTCGGGGCGCTGCCGTCGAACACGTGCGCGGCGGCGTAGCCCAGCAGCGAGCCGACGATGAACACGGTGCCGCCCATGGTGGGGGTGCCGCGCTTGCCCTGGTGGCCGGAGGGGCCCTCCTCGCGGATCATCTGGCCGTAGCCCAGCCGGTTGACGATCCGGATCCACACCGGGGTGCCGACCATGCCGATGATCAGGGCGATCCCGGCCGCGATGATGATGTTGGTCATGCCAGCAGTCCCTCGGCGATCCGTTCCAGGCCGGCGACGCGGGAGCCCTTCACCAGTACGACGTCCCGCGGCCGCAGCCGCTCCTTGAGCGCGGTCATCGCCGCACCGACGTCATCCACCTGTACGCACTCTCCCGTCCATGACCCCACCTGCGCGGCCCCTTCGGCCATCGCGGCGGCGGCCTCGCCGACCGTGATCAGGCCCGCGATCCCGCTGCGCGCGACATGCTGCCCGATCTTGGCATGTTCCGCCACAGCTCCGGCGCCCAGTTCGGCCATCTCCCCCAGCACCGCGTAGGCGCGGCGACCCCGGGCCATGTGCGCCAGCACGTCCACCGCGGCGCGCACCGACTCGGGGTTGGCGTTGTAGGCGTCGTTGATCACCGTGAGCCCGTCGGGGCGCTCGGTGACCTCCATCCGCCACCGGCTGGCCGGGACGGCCTCCGACAGCGCCTCGGCGACCTGGCGCGGCGCCAGCCCGGCCGCGCGGGCGACGGCGGCGGCGGCCAGCGCGTTGGCGACCGCGTGCGCGCCGTGCAGGCGCAGCGCCACCTCCGCCGCGCCCTCCGGGGTGACCAGCGTGAAGCGGGCGCGGCCCGCCTCGTCCAGCCGCTCGTCGGCGGCCCGCACGGTCGCGTCGGGGGCCCGGCCGAAGGTGACGACGTCCCCGGCCGTGCGCGCGGCCATGGCGCGCACCAGCGGGTCGTCGGCGTTGAGGACCGCGGTGCCGCCCGGCGGCACCGCCTCCACCAGCTCGCCCTTGGCGCGCGCCACCGCCTCGCGGCTGCCGAACTCGCCGAGGTGGGCGCTGCCGACGTTCAGCACCACGCCGACGTCCGGCCGGGCGATGCCGGTCAGGTAGGCGATGTGACCGACGCCACGCGCCCCCATCTCCAGCACCAGGTCGCGGGTGCCCTCGTCGGCGCGCAGCACCGTCAGCGGCAGCCCGATCTCGTTGTTGAACGAGCCGGCCGTCGCGACGGTGGCGCCCGCGCCGCCCAGCACCCGGGCGATGAGGTCCTTGGTGGAGGTCTTGCCGGCCGAGCCGGTGATGCCGGTCACCCGGGCGCCGGGCAGCCGGGCGAGCACGCCCCGCGCCAGCAGCCCGAGGGCCCGCTGGACGTCGTCCACGACCACCGCGGGCCCGGCGGGCCCGTCCGGCCCGGTCTCCGGCGGCCGCTCGGCCAGCACCGCGGCGGCCCCGGAGGCCAGCGCCCGCGCGGTGTAGTCGTGCCCGTCCACGCGCTCGCCGCGGAAGGCGGCGAACAGCGCGCCGGGCCCGGCCGCGCGCGAGTCGATGACCACCGGGCCGCGCACCACGGTCTCGGGGCGGCCGCCGATCACGGAGCCGCCGGTGATCTCCGCGATCTCCGACAGCGCAAGTGGGATCACGCCTGCGTCCCGTCCCCTCTCACAACGGCTCGGCGCAGCGCCTCGCGGACGACCTCGCGGTCGTCGAACGCGAAGACCTCACCGGCCACGTACTGTCCCTGCTCGTGTCCCTTGCCCGCGACGACCAGCACGTCGCCGCGCCGGGCCCGGCCCACGGCCAGCCCGATGGCGGCGGCGCGATCGGGTTCGACCACGATGTGCGCCCGCTGCGCCTGCGGCACCTTGAGCCCGCCCTCGACCATAGCGGTGAGGATGGCGAGGGGATCCTCGGACCTCGGGTTGTCGTTGGTGAAATACGCCATGTCGGCCAGGCGCGCGGCGGCCTCGCCCATCAGCGGGCGCTTGCCGCGGTCGCGGTCGCCGCCGCAGCCGAGCACGACGGCCAGCCTGCCCTCGGTGACCGGGCGCAGCGCCGTCAGCACCGCCTCGACCGCGCCGGGCTTGTGGGAGTAGTCCACCAGCGCGACGAAGTCCTGGCCCTCGTCCACCCGCTCCAGGCGGCCCGGCACGCCGGCCAGCGAGCCGACGCCGGTGACGGCGGTCTGCAGCGGGATGCCGGCCTCCACCAGCGCCACGATGGCGCTCAGCGCGTTGGAGACGTTGAACGGGCCGGTCAGCTGCACCGAGGCGTCGGCCTCCACCCCGCCGGGCCCCACGACGCGGAACACGCTGCCGTCGGAGCCGAGCCGCACGTCCAGCGCCCGCCAGTCGGCCTTGGGGTCGCCGGCGGCCGAGTAGGTGGTGACCGGCACCGGCGCCCGCCCGGCCAGCTCGCGGCCGTGGTGGTCGTCGAGGTTGACCACGCCGGTCCGGCAGAAGCCGGGGGTGAACAGCTTCGCCTTGGCGGCGAAGTAGTCCTCCATCGTCGGGTGGTAGTCCAGGTGGTCCTGCGACAGGTTGGAGAAGATCGCCACGTCGTAGAACGCGCCGCCGACCCGGCCCTGCTCCAGCGCGTGGCTGGAGACCTCCATGGCGGCGGCGGTCACGCCGCGCTCGCGCATCATCGCGAACAGCGCGTGCAGGTCGGTGGACTCGGGGGTGGTCAGCGCGCTCGGCACCCGCTCGCCGCCCACCCGGATCTCCACGCCGCCGACCAGGCCGGTCCTCAGCCCGGCCGCGCGCAGCCCCGCGTCCAGCAGGAAGGTGGTGGTGGACTTGCCGCTGGTGCCGGTGACGCCGATCAGCGTCAGGTCCTTGGCGGGCTCGCCGTACACGTGGGCGGCGGCCTCGCCGAGCCGCGCGCGCACGTTGCCGACCACCAGCACCGGCAGGCCGGTCGCCGCCGCCCGCTCGCGCCCGGCGGGGTCGGTCAGGACCGCCGCCGCGCCCGCCCCGGCGGCCTGGGCGGCGTACTCCGCACCGTGCGCGCGGGCGCCCGGCAGGGCCGCGTACACGTCGCCCGGCAGCACCGCACGCGAGTCGTGGGTGATGCCGGAGACCTCCACGGACCCGGAGGCGTCACCGGACCGTCCGGGGATCAGCTCGGCGTCGAGCAGGCCGGCGAGCCCGGCCAGTGGCCGGGCCTGGTTTTCGGACGGTCGCATGGGGTTTCTTTCGGTACGGGCGGAACTGGTCGGCTGGGACAACGGTGCGGAACTCACGGCGAGAGAGGGTACTCGTTGGGGTCAGTCTCGGGCGTAGATCTTGACGGTCGGCGGTTTGCTCCCGGTGGGCGGGATCTTGCGGGTGCCCAGGGCGAAGCTCATCACGTCCCGGAACACCGGCGCGGCGATCTCGCCGCCCAGGTGGCCGCCCTTCGGCTTCTGCAGCACCACCTGGACCACCAGCTGGGGGTCGTCGGCGGGCGCGAACCCGGCGAAGGAGGCGGTGAAGCCGCCGCCCTGGTAGCGGCCGGTGCGCGGGTTGATGATCTCGGCGGTGCCGGTCTTGCCCGCCACCCGGTAGCCCTTGATCCGGGCGAGCGGCGCGGTGCCCTCGTCGCCGGTCGCGCCCTCCAGCATGTCGCGGATCTGCCGCGCGGTCTCGCTGCTGATCACGCGCTTCTGGGCGGGCGCGGGGGCCGGGGTGAAGGCGCCGTTCTCGTCGGTGGTGCCGCTGATCAGGTTGGGCGCGACCCGGACGCCGCCGTTGGCGATGGTGGCGTAGACGCTGGCCATCTGCAGGGCGTTGACCGACAGGGTCTGCCCGAAGGCGAGCGGGTAGCGGTCGACGGCCGACCACTGGTCCGGCGGCCGCAGCTGCCCCACGGTCTCGCCGGGCAGGCCCACGCCGGTGCGCGAGCCGAACCCGAAGTCGCGCAGGTACTGGTACAGGGTCTCCGGGGAGATGCGGTCGGCGGCCATGATCGTGCCGACGTTGCTGGACTTGGCCAGCACCCCGGCGAAGGTCAGGTGCTCGGTCGGGTGCGGGTGGGAGTCGCGGAAGGTCAGGCCGTACTTGGAGATGCTGTCCCTGACCTTGAAGGGGGTGTCGGGCCGGACCCCGCCCTTCTCCATCGCGGCGGCCGCGGTGATCACCTTGCCGGTGGAGCCGGGCTCGTAGGCCTCCTGCACGATCGGGCTGCCCCAGTTGCGGTACTTGCCGTACTGGTTGGGGTCGTAGCCGGGCGCGGAGGCCAGCGCCAGCAGCTGCCCGTTGCGCGGGTCCATCACGATGACGCTGCCGCTGCGCGCGCCGGTCTCGCGGACCTGCTTCTCGATGGCCTGCTGGGCGCGGTACTGCACGTCGCGCAGCAGCGACAGCCGCAGGTCGCGGCCGGGCACCGACGGCTTCTTCTGGCTCTCGCCCATGGGGATGTGCTGGCCCTCGGGACTGATCTCCACCCGCTGCCAGCCGTCCTTGCCGGCGAGCACCGAGTTCATGGAGTACTCCAGCCCGGCACCGCCCACGCCCGCACCGTTCACGAACCCTATGACGCCCGCGGCGAGCGAGGCGTTGGGATATTCGCGGCGGTATTCCGGGATCGTCCCGATGCCCAGGAACTTCAGCCCGGTCACCACCCGCGCCTGGTCGGGCGGCACGCCGTGCGCCAGGTACTCGAAGCGGCTCTTGGGCTTGCTGATGGTGCGCATGACGGCCGCCGGGTCCAGGCCGAGCATCGGCGCCAGCGCGTCGACGATCGCCTGCCGCTTCTCCGGCTTGATCACGTAGGGGTCGGCGAAGATGCCGCGCGCCTCCATGGTCAGCGCCAGCGGGTTGCCCTGCGCGTCGGTGATGTCGCCCCGGTCGGCGGACAGCTTGATCTTCTGCAGCCGCTGCGCGAGCGCGCGCTCCTTGTACTCGCCCGACTCGATCGTCTGCAGCTGCACCAGCCGCCCGGCGAACAGCGACAGCACGAACGCCACCACCAGCAGCGCGACGTTGAGCCGCTTCAGCGGGTCGCGGCGCACGAACGGCACGCGCGGGCGCGGCCTGCGGCGCGGCGGCTCGGCCTTGGGGCGGCGCGGCCCGCGCCCGGCCGGACGGGTGGCCCCGTCGCGCGCCGGACGGCCCGAGGCGCCCCTCGCCGCGCTCCCGCGCCCCGCGTCGCGCCCCTTGTCCCGGCCCGCGGCCGTGCGGCCCTGCTCGCCGCGCGGCGGCGGGACCGTCCCGTTACGGGCCGGTCGCCGGGCGGTCGAGCCGCCCGGCGACCGGGGAGGGTTGCCCGTGTGACGCCCGGACGCGCGCGCCGCGCCCGGGCCGTTCTTGTCGTCGCGCCCCGCCGCACCGCGGGGCCCCCGTCCCTGGGGGCCGCGCCTACGACCGGGCGGCGGGCCCGCCGGTCGTTTCGTCACGGTGCACCTCTTTCCGTTCCGCCGGCCTCCGGACGCCTGCGCAGCATCACGGCCCTACGGCCCCCGCTCCGCCGCCCGGGGCGGCCGGCACCCCGTCGCCCGGCACCACGACGCCCGGCACGCCGACCACGCCCGCCGCGCCCGCGGCGGCCGCCGCCGAGTGCGGCACCGGCCGCACCGAGCCGCCGGTGGTGGCCTCGCCGGTCACCGGGTCGAGGAACGCCAGGTGCTCGGAGGGCCGCATCCCGATCCCCTCGGCCCTGACGCGCAGCTGGTCGGGGGCCTCCTCCATGGCGATCTGGCGCTGGTACGCCTGGCGCTGCTGCTCCAGCAGCTTGGTGCTGCGCTGGAGCTGGGTCATGCGGATGGCGTCCTCGGCCAGCACGGTGTTGAGCAGCAGCAGGCTGACCAGCGCGCCGCCCAGCAGGCCGCAGATCAGCAGGACGAACGGCGTGCGGGGCGCGGGGGCCTGCCGGACCCGCTCGCGGGCGTAGGCGGTCGCGCGGGCGCGGCCGCTCTCCCGTGCGGGCGCGTCCTTGGCCGGGGCCTTGGCCCGCGCCTTGGGCGAGGTCTTGGCCTGCGTCTTGCCCGTTGTCTTGGGCTTGGCGGACGCGGCGGCCTTCGCGGGCTCGGCGGAGTCTGCGGTGCGGGTGCCCTTGGCCGGGCGGGCGCCCGGCTTGGCGGCGGCCCGCGGCGCCGGAACGGCCTTGGCCGCGCTCTTCGACGCGCTCTTGGACGTGCTCTTGGCCGCCGTTTTCGTCTTGGCCGGTTTGGCAGGCTTGGCGGTCTTCGCGGGCTTGGCCGTCCCGCCCTTGGCGGTGCCCGGCTTCGCGGCCGACTTCGCCGCCTTGGCCGGCTTGGCGGGCTTGCTCGGCTTGGCCGCCGGTCGACGTGAGCGGGGAGTCTCCGCGCGTCCGGCGGGCTTGGCGGAGCGGCCCGCGTCGGCCTGGCCGCCGTCCTCGGGGGGTTCGTCGCGGGCGGGGCGCCGGCGGCGCGGCTGGGGTGCGGGCGGGGTCTTCTTCTGCGGCCCCGATCGGCGTGTCGTCGTCGTCATCTGGCCTCCCGGACCCGCTCGGCGGCGCGCAGCCGCACCGACCCGGCCCGTGGGTTGGTCTCGGTCTCCGCGCCGGTGGGCAGTTCCGCGCCGCGGGTCAGCAGCCGGAAGCGCGGCTGGTGCTCGGGCAGCGGGACGGGCAGTTCGGGCGGGGTGGTGTCGGCGGTCTGCGCGGCCAGGACCTGCTTGGTGATGCGGTCCTCCAGCGAGTGGTAGGACAGCACCGTGATCCGGCCGCCGACCGGAAGCGCGTCCAGGGCGGCCGGCAGCGCGCGGCGCCAGGTCTCCAGCTCGCCGTTGACCTCGATGCGCAGCGCCTGGAAGGTGCGCTTGGCGGGGTTGCCGCCGGTGCGGCGGGTCGCGGCGGGGATGGCGGTGCGCACCAGGTCGGCCAGCCGCGCGGTGGAGTCGAGCGGGGCGCGCTCGCGCTCGCGGACGATGGCGGCGGCGATCCGCTGGGCGAACCGCTCCTCGCCGTACTCGCGCAGGATGCGGGCGAGCTCGGCGGGCGGGTAGCCGTTGAGCACCTCGGCGGCGGTCAGCCGCTGGGTACGGTCCATCCGCATGTCGAGCGGGGCGTCGTAGGAGTAGGCGAAGCCGCGGTCGGCCTCGTCGAGCTGCGGGGACGACACCCCGAGGTCGAACAGCGCGGCGTCCACGGCGGCGACGCCGAGCCGGTCCAGGACCGCGGGCAGCTCGTCGTAGACGGCGTGCACCAGGCTCACCCGGTCGCCGAACCGGGCCAGCCGCCGCGCCGACCGCTCCAGGGCGGTGGTGTCGCGGTCCAGGCCGATCAGGCGCAGGTCCGGATGGGCGTCGAGCATCGCCTCGGCATGGCCCCCCATGCCGAGCGTGCCGTCGAGATAGACCGGCGGCCGGCCGGTGACCCGCACCGCCGGCGCCAGTAGTTCCAGGACGCGGTCGAGCATGACCGGTACATGACCGGCCTCGGCCGCGTGGTCGCCCACGGTCATGGTTCACCCCCTTGTGCCGCCA
Source organism: Spirillospora sp. CA-253888 (assembly GCA_050936435.1). Lineage (GTDB taxonomy): Bacteria > Actinomycetota > Actinomycetes > Streptosporangiales > Streptosporangiaceae > Spirillospora. Next base: position 6,721,333 of record JBNJMT010000001.1, on the reverse strand, counting down.
CCGCTCGCGGACTGTGTGGCAACGTCGGCCTGACCTTCTTCGGCACCCCCGGCGGCCTCGCCCGGCCAGGTCCCCATCCGCTGCCCTGAGGAAGTTTCACCGCGCGGTACGCGGGGGGTCGCCGTCTGGCGCCGGGGAAGCTGCGCCAGAGGGCCGGAGAGCGGCTGGAGACCTGGCCGAACGTGGGCCTGTGCCGGTCAGCGGACCGACGAGTGGAATGTCAGAGGATTCCGGGCAACACCTCCTCGGAGATGTCGGAGAAGGCCTGCTCCTCCTGCTCCAGGTAGGTCTCCCAGGCCTTGGTGTCCCAGATCTCCAGGCGCGTGTTCGCACCGATGACGGTGCAGTCGCGGGAGAGGTCGGCGTAGGTGCGCAGCGGCGGTGGGATCGTGATGCGCCCCTGCTTGTCGGGGACCTCGTCGGAGGCGCTGGCGAAGAAGACGCGGCTGTAGGCGCGGACCGCCCGCTCGGTGACCGGTGCGGCACGCAGAGCCTCGGTGATGCACTGGAACTCCGCCATGGGGAAGACGTACAGGCAGCGCTCCTGGCCCTTCGTGATCACCAATCCCCCCGACAGCTCCTCGCGGTACTTCGCCGGCAGGAACAGTCGTCCCTTGTCGTCCAGGCGCGGCGTATGGGTGCCGAGGAACACCGGCCCCACCTCCCGCGCCGCATGAGGCGCTACTGCTCCCCACGGCGCCCCACTCTACTCCACTCTTCCCCACCGTCAACCAGGAAAACGCGCCCCGCGCGTCTCTTTCGCGGACAAAAGCGCAGGTCAAAAGGGGTGGTGCGAAGTGGGGCGCGACGGGCCTCCCCTCGCGCGCCGCAGGGTGGTCAACGGCCCGTTCGGGGCCCGGAAGGGGGCCGGCGGGGACCGTGGCGCGGCGGTGTGGAGTGAAGTGGTGCGTCCGCCGGGGCTGTGAGGACGGTCCCGGTACAGCACAATAAGCACCCGTTCCCCATGAACATCGCGGCCGTGGTCCCGACGACGTACTGTCGTGGGAACGGGCGCACGGTCGCCGCGCCGGCCGGACGGCTGAGGAGGATTGCCAGTGGCAGTGGGCACGCACGGTGGACGGGCCTCCGGGCTCGACGGGCTGGCGCAGGTCGCCAACAAGATCCGCGACGCGGTCGAGTCGGTCGTGGAGGGCAAGCCCGTCGCGGTGCGCCTGGCGCTGACGGTGCTGCTGTCGGAGGGGCACCTGCTGATCGAGGACGTGCCGGGCGTCGGCAAGACGATGCTGGCCAAGGCGCTGGCCCGGTCCATCGACTGCTCGGTGCGGCGGGTGCAGTTCACCCCCGACCTGCTGCCCAGCGACATCACCGGCGTCAGCGCCTACAACCAGGAGCTGCGCGAGTTCGAGTTCAAGCCGGGCCCGGTGTTCGCCAACCTGCTGGTGGGCGACGAGATCAACCGGGCCTCCCCCAAGACCCAGTCGGCGCTGCTGGAGTGCATGGAGGAGCGCCAGGTCACCGTGGACGGCACCACCTACCGGCTGGAGCGGCCGTTCATGGTGGTGGCCACCCAGAACCCGGTCGAGATGGAGGGCACCTACCCGCTGCCCGAGGCGCAGCGCGACCGGTTCACCGCCCGCATCTCCATGGGCTACCCCGACCCGGCCGCCGAGCTGGAGATGCTGGACGCGCACGGGCAGTCCTCCCCGCTGGACCGGCTGGCCCCCGTCGCGGACGCCGCCGACGTGCGCGCGCTGGTGGAGGTCGTGCGCGGGCAGCACGTGGCGCCCGCCGTGCGGCAGTACGCGATCGACCTCGTCACCGCCACCCGCAACCACCCCGAGCTGCGGCTCGGCGCCTCCCCGCGCGCGACCCTGCACCTGGTGCGGGCGGCGCGCGCGTACGCGGCGCTGGACGACCGCGACTACGTGCTGCCCGACGACCTCCAGGACCTCGCCGTCCCCGTGCTGGCGCACCGGCTGCTGCCGACCGCCGAGGCGCAGGTGGAGCGGCGCCGCCCCGAGCACGTGGTCACCGAACTGGTGCACCGCCTGCCGGTGCCCTCCCCCCGCCAGTGAGCCCGTCGCGAGGCGCCCCCGCATGATCCGAAGAACACGACGCCGATCCCCGTACCGGCCTCCGTACCGGCCTCCGTGCCGGCCCCCGTGCCGGGCCCCGCGTCCCCGGTGACGCCGCCGGACCCCCTCCCCTCATCCTCCGGAAGTGAGCATTGAGACGAGCGCTTGCCGGTCTGACCACCCGGGGACGGTCCTTCGTGGCCGCGGGTGCGACCGCCGTCGTGTGCGCCTTCATCCTCGGCGAGCGCGACCTGCTGCGCGCCGGGGTGCTGGTGCTGGTGCTGCCGCTGCTGTGCACGATGGCGGTGTCGCGGACCCGCTACCGGCTGGCGTGCGCGCGGCGGCTGGACCCCTCGCGGCTGCCGGTCGGCCACGAGGCGCGCGCCGACCTGCGGCTGGAGAACGTGTCGCGGCTGCCGAGCGGCCTGCTGATGGTGGAGGACCAGGTGCCCTACGCCCTCGGCGGCCGGGCCCGGTTCGTGCTGGACCGCGTCGAGCCGCACGGCTCGCGGGAGCTCAGCTACCGCATCCGCTCCGACGTGCGCGGCCGGTACCGGGTGGGGCCGCTGGTGGTGCGGCTGGCCGACCCGTTCGGGATGGTGGAGCTGGTGCGCTCCTTCAGCCTGTCCGACACCCTGACGGTGACGCCGGCGATCGTGCCGCTGCCGCCGGGCCGGCTGGCCGGGGCGTGGACCGGCGGCGGCGACAGCGTGGCCCGCACCGTGGCGTCGGCGGGCGAGGACGACATCGCGCCGCGCGAGTACCGGCACGGCGACGACCTGCGGCGGGTGCACTGGCGCTCCACCGCGCGGCGCGGCGAGCTGATGGTGCGCCGCGAGGAGCAGCACTGGCAGAGCAGCGGCTCGCTGTTCCTGGACACCCGGCGCGGCGCGCACTGGGGCGAGGGGCCGGGCGGGTCGTTCGAGCAGGCGGTGTCGGTGGCCGCCTCGGTCGGGGTGCACCTCGGCCGGGCCGGGATGGGCCTGCGGCTGGTCACCGACGCCGGTGAGGCGCTGCCGTCGGCGGTGGCGCTGGAGGGCGCGTTCGAGGGGCTGCTGCTGGACGCGCTGGCGGTGGCCAAGCCCTCGACCGGCGGTTCGCTGACGCCGGGGCTGGCGGCGCTGCGCGGCGGCTCCGGCAACGGCCGCGAGGGCGACGGGCTGGTGGTCGCGGTGTTCGGGACGCTGACGGCCGAGGAGGCGCGCGCGGTGGCGGCGGCGCGGCGCGGCACCTCCACCTACGTCGCGGTGCTGGTCGAGCCCGTGCCGCCCGGCGGCGACGGGGACGGCGGCGCGGCCGGGACGGCGCGGGTGCTGCGCACGGCGGGCTGGCGGGTGCTGACGGTCGGGTCCGCCGCCGAGCTGGCGGGGGCGTGGGCCCTGGCCGACCAGGCGGGCGAGGACTTCGTCAGGGGTGACGCATGAGGATTCGGCTGACGGTCATGGCGGGGCTGGCGACGCTGGCCGGGTCGGTCGGGCTCTACCCGCTGTTCGCGGGGCGGGGCTGGTTCTGGGCGGGGCTCGGCGCGGTGCTGAGCGTCGCGGCCGGCGGCCTGGTGGTGCGGCGGTTCCGGATCCCGGCGGCGTTCAACGCGATCGCGGGGCTGGTGGCGCTGCACCTGTACCTGACGGTGGTGTACGCCTCGGGCGAGGCGCTGTTCGGCGTGGTGCCGACCGCCGGTTCGCTGCGGCGGCTCGCGAGCCTGGCGGACGAGGGCTGGGAGGCGGCCAACAACTACGCCGCGCCGGTGCCGCTGGTGCCGGGGATCATGCTGCTGGCGGCGGCCGGGGTCGGCCTGGTGGCGGTGCTGGTCGATCTGCTGGCGGTGCGGCTGCGCCGCACGGCGCCGGCCGGGCTGCCGCTGCTCGCGATGTACAGCGTCCCGGCGGCGGTGCGCGAGGACAGCGTGGGCTGGGCGGCGTTCGCGGTCGGCGCGCTGGGCTTCCTGGCGCTGCTGGTGACCGACGCGCGCGAGCAGGTGGGCGGGTGGGGCCGGGTGGTGTTCACGCCCCGCTGGTCCGAGCGGGTGCCGCTGGCGGGCGCGGTCGAGGAGGACGGCGCGGGCGGGCGGCGGGAGCGCCCCGACGTCGGCGCGCTGGCCGCCAGCGGCCGCCGGATCGGGATGGCGGCGGTCGCGATGGCGGTGCTGCTGCCCACGGTGATCCCCGGCGTCCAGCCGCGCGGCCTGTTCGGGCTGGGCGGGGGCGGCGGGAGCGGCGGCGGCGCGCAGACCGTCACCACGCCCGACCCGCTGGTCAGCCTGAAGCGCGAGCTGACCCGGCCCGACGACGCGGTCGTGCTGACCTACCGCACCGACGCCCGCGAGCGGCCCGACTACCTGCGGTTGTACGCGCTGGACCGGTTCGACGGCGACCGCTGGTCCTACTACTCGCTGCAGAGCACCGCCAAGGACCGGCTGACCGACCGGGAGCTGCCGCCGCCGCCCGGCCTCGGCGCGGTGCGGACCCAGCGCGTGACCACCCGGGTGAAGGTGGAGCGGCAGGTGCGCAACATGACCTTCCTGCCGGTGCCGTACGCGCCCGCCCGCGTGTCGATCAAGGGCGACTGGCGGATGGACCCCGCCTCGCGCATGGTCTACTCGCTGCGCGACTCGGCGGGCGGCCGCTCCTACACCGTCACCAGCCTGCAGGCGGTGCCCACCGTCCAGCAGCTCGGCGCGAGCCCCGGCTCCCCGGTCGACGTCCTGCGCCCCTACACCGCCCTCCCCCGCAACGTGCCGCCGGAGGTGGTCAAGCTCGCGCACGACATCACCTCCGGCGCGCTGACCGCGCACCGCAAGGCGGTGCTGCTGCAGCGCTGGTTCACCCGGGACGGCGGCTTCACCTACGACCTGTCGGCCCCGCCGCCGCAGCGCGGCAACGACCTGACCGGGTTCCTGCTGCGCGACAAGCGCGGCTACTGCGAGCAGTTCGCCGCCGCGATGGCGCTGATGGCGCGGGCGCTGAACATCCCCGCGCGGGTCGCGATGGGCTACACGCCCGGCACCCAGACCGCCCCCGGCGTGTGGACGGTGCGCTCGCGCGACGCGCACGCCTGGCCCGAGCTGTACTTCGAGGGCACCGGGTGGGTGCGCTTCGAGCCGACCCCGGCGGGCGCGGCCGGGCAGGGCACCGCGGTGACCCCGCCCTACTCCGAGCCGATCTCCGACCAGGCGACCCAGCGCGGCGCCGAGCCCGCGCCCGCTCCCACGGCCTCCGAGAGCGCCCCGGCGACGGCCGGTCCGGGCGCGGCGGCCCGCCGCGACCTGAACGCCCCCGACCTCCGCACCGGCGCCGACGGCGCCGAGGAGGAGGACGGCGGCGTGCCCGCCGGCTGGATCGCCGGGACCGTGCTGGTGCTGGCGCTGCTGGCCGCCCCGATGGCGGCGCGGCTGCTGACCCGGCGGCGGCGCTGGGCGGCGGTGCCGCCGCCGGGCCCGGAGGCCGCGGGCGGCCGGGGCGCCGGCGACGGGCCGGGCGGCGCGACGCCCGACAGCCGGCCGGTCGGGCCGCGCGGCGGGGACGGGCGCCGCCGCGCACGCCGCGTGGCGGGAGCTGCGCTCCGACGCGCTGGACCACGGGCTGGCCTGGCCGTCCAGCGACACCCCGCGGGCGGCCGTGCGGCGGCTGTCGCGGCTGCTGGAGCCGGACGCCGCGACCGCGCAGGCGCTCGGGCGCATCGCAAGGGCCGAGGAGATGGCGCGCTACTCCCCCGTTCCGGCGGACGTCCCGACCGAGGCGCTGCGGGCCGACGTGCGCAGGGTGCGGGAGACGTTCGCGGCGTCGGTGAGCCGCCAGGCGCGGCTGCGGGCGCGGCTGCTGCCGCCGTCCACGGTCGCCTCGACGCGCTCGGCGACGCAGGGGGCGCTGCACGAGGCCGCCGTCCGGATCGCGATGGTGACCGGCCGGGCCGGACGGGTCCGCGACCGGGCGGCCGAGCGGATCCGGGAGCGGCTGCGGCGCGGACGCTGACCCGGTGGCCGGGCCCGGCCACCGGGTCCGGCCACCGGGTCCGGCTAACTGGCCCGGCCCCCTGGCCGAGCTTCGCCCGGAGCGGGGCCACCCGGACAAGGTCGCCCGGAGCGGAGTCGCTCGGAGCAGGGCGCCCGGAGCAGGGCCGCCTGGAGCAGGTGCGTCCGGAGCAAAGACGCTCGGGGCATGGCCGTCCGGAGGGGCCCCGAAGCACGATCGCCCGCACGGCCGGTGCCGTGCGGGCGATCAGAAGATCACGAAGTGGGCGGGGCGGGGCCCCGCGCCGTGCCGGGGGTCACTCGCCCTCGGTGCGGCGGCGCCAGCGGTCCTCCATGCGCTCCATGAACCCCGAGCGCGCGGGCTTGCCGCCCGCGGCCGGGCCGGCGGCCGGCTCGGTGCCGATGCCGGTCATGCGCTTCCAGCTCGTCAGCGCCCACACGCAGCAGGCGACCATGAGCAGGAAGCCGGCCACGCTGATGGCGACGGTGACGGTGCCGGCGTTCATGACGAGGCCGGCCATCAGCGCGCAGACGCCCACCACGAAGCCCAGAGCGGCCTTGACGATCCGGCGCTTGTAGTGCACTTGCGGATTGGTGGAGCGGACCGCGTGCGCGAACTTCGGATCCTCGGCGTACAACGCAGACTCGATCTGCTCGAGCATGCGCTGCTCGTGCTCAGAGAGCGGCACGGCGCCTCCCAACGACAGCCCCGCGACGGGGTATCCGGTGCAGGACGGGAACCTCAACGGTGATATGCCCAGAATACGAGGCCGGACGAGCGTACGAAAGCAAACGGCCAACCGAGGACCCCATGCCGGCCATCTCAGCGCCTTGTGTCATCGTCCCCTGTCCCTGCTGTCACGTCCGTCACGCCTGTCCTGTGGCCCGGTTTCCGGTCCGTTCTCCGGCCCGCCGTGGGGACGGGCCGAACGTCCGGTGCCGCGCGTCCGCTCCGCGCCGTCCCGGCCGACCAGCGCGGCCGGACGGACCGCGCCGGCGCCGAACCGGTGCGCCACCTGGTCCATCGCCCGCTCGGCCTCGCGCCATCCGGTCTCCGGTTCGTCGAAGGCCAGCTGGCGCGGCGCCCGGTCGGCGGGCTCCAGGTTCTCCACCCGGACCCCGACCAGCCGGAGTCGTACCCGTTCCAGACCGGCCGCCTCGTACAGCTCGCAGGCTGTGACGTAGATCACACGGGCGAGGTCGGTGGAGTCGGGCAGCGTGCGCGCCCTGGTGATCGTCTTGAAGTCGGCGCTGCGCAGCTTGACGCTCACCGTCCGCCCGGCGGCGCCGGCCGCGCGCAGCCGCGCGCCGGTCTTCTCGGCCAGCCGCAGCAGCTCGCGGCGGATCACCTCGGGGTCGTCGATGTCGGTGTCGAAGGTCTCCTCGGCGCCGATGCTCTTGTCGGGGGTGTGCGGGACGACCTCGCGCGGGTCGCGGCCCCACGACAGCTCGTGCAGGTGGGCGCCGTGCGCGTTGCCGAGCTCGCGCTGGAGGGTGGACAGGGAGGTCTCGGCGAGCTGGCCCACGGTGCGCAGCCCGAGGCGCGCCAGGGCCTGCTCGGTGCGCTCCCCGACGCCCCACAGCGCGCCGACCGGCAGCGGGTGCAGGAAGTCGGTGATCCCGTCGGCCGGCACCACCAGCAGCCCGTCGGGCTTGCAGCGGGTGGAGGCGAGCTTGGCGACGAACTTGTTGGCGGCGACCCCGACCGAGCAGGTGATGCCCTGCTGCTCGAAGACCTGCGCGCGCACGCGCTGGGCGATCGCGGCGGGGCTGCCGAACAGCCGGCGCGCGCCCGCCACGTCCAGGAACGCCTCGTCCAGCGACAGCGGCTCCACCAGCGGGGTGACCGACCGGAAGATCTCGAAGACCGCCGCCGACACCCGCCGGTACTTGGCGTGGTCGCCGGGCAGCACCACCGCCTGCGGGCACAGCCGCCGCGCCCGGGTCATCGGCATCGCCGAGTGCACCCCGTAGGCGCGGGCCTCGTAGGAGGCGGCGGCCACCACCCCGCGCGGGCCCGCCCCGCCGACCAGGACGGGGCGGCCGCGCAGTTCGGGACGGTCCAGCAGCTCGACGCTGACGAAGAACGCGTCCATGTCCACGTGCAGGATCGGGCAGCCGGTGTCGTCGGCCGGCGGGCCGGGCTGCGGACCGGGCCGGTGCAGCTGCTGCTTGCGGCTCACCGCCGGTCGGCCACCAGGTGCAGCTGGGTGGCCAGCTCGCGCAGCACCGGATGGGTGGCCGCGGCCGACTCCAGCGCGATCAGGGCCTCGGCCGAGTCGGCGTCGGCGTCGATCAGGGCGCCCGGCACCAGGTCGGCGAAGATCCGCACGCCGTGCAGCTCGCGCGGGGCGAGGCCCGCGCCGGTGGCCAGGTCCGTCAGCGTCTCGCGGGTGAAGCGCCGCGGGGTGCGGTCGTGGTCGCCCCAGCGCCCGTCGGGGTCGGCCAGCACGCGCCGGGCGTCGTCGAAGTGCCCGCCGGCGGCGCGGTGCAGCGCGGCGGCGATCTGGCCGGCGACCAGCACGCTGACCGATCCGCCGGGCCGGACCGCGGCGGTCAGGGCGGCCATGGCGGCCGCCGGGTCCTCCACGTACTCCAGCACGCTGTGGCACAGCACCAGGTCGGCGGCGTCGCCGCCGAGCAGGCCGGGCAGGTCGACCGCGTCGCCCTGGACGGCGCGCACGGTGACGCCGGACTCGGCGGCGCGGCGCTCCAGCGCGGCCAGCGCGTCGGGGCTGGCGTCCACCACCGTCACCCGGTGGCCGAGCTCGGCCAGCGGCACCGCGAAACCGCCGGTGCCGCCGCCGACGTCGACCACGTCGCTGGGCCCCGCCTCGGGGGCGATGCGGTCCAGGACCGTGCGCAGCGCGTCCCACAGGACGGCGCTGCGGACCCTGCCGCTGCCGCGGGGCAGCCCGCGCTGCCGCTTGCCGTGCTGGGCGGCCACGGCCACCCCCTTCACCTCACCGCTCATGTCCGCCCCACCCTAGACCCGGCACTACAGCGACAGGGAGGGCTTGAGCCGCTGGAGCTGGGCCAGCAGGCCGTTGACGAACCGCGGCGACTCGTCGGTGGACAGCTCGGTGGCCAGCTTGACCGCCTCGGTGACCGCGACGCCGTCGGGGACGTCGTCCACCCACAGCAGCTCGAAGGCGCCCATCCGCAGGATGTTGCGGTCGACCACCGGCATGCGCTCCAGCGTCCAGCCGGTCGCGTAGGTGGCGATCAGCTCGTCGATGCGCTCGGCGTGCTCCTGGACCCCCTCCACGATCCGCACCGCGTGGGCGAACTCGGCCAGCTCGTCCTGGTTGGGCCGGCCGCGCTGGGCCAGCACGTCCGACGGCCTCTCCTCGCGCAGCTCGGCGGCGAACAGGATGTCCAGGGCGAGCTTGCGCGCCTTGGTGCGTGCCGACATCAGGCGCGGCCGAGGTACTCGCCGGAGCGGGTGTCGACCTTGACCTTCTCGCCGGTGGTGATGAACAGCGGCACCTGGATCTGCGCGCCGGTCTCCAGGGTGGCGGGCTTGCTGCCGCCGGTGGAGCGGTCGCCCTGCAGGCCGGGCTCGGTCTCGGTGATCTGCAGCACGACGGCGGCGGGCAGCTCGACGTACAGCGGGTTGTCCTCGTTGAAGGCGATGACGGCCGTCTGCTCGGGGAGCATGTAGTCGGCGGCGCGGCCCACGACGGCGGCCGGGATGTGGGGCTGGTCGTAGGTCTCGGTGTCCATGAACACGAAGTCCTCGCCCTCGCGGTAGAGGTACTGCATGTCGCGCTTGTCGACGCTGGCGATCTCCACCTTGGTGCCGGCGTTGAAGGTCTTGTCCACCGTCTTGCCCGAGAGCACGTTCTTGATCTTGGTGCGGACGAAGGCCGGGCCCTTGCCGGGCTTGACGTGCTGGAACTCCAGGACCGTCCAGAGCTGGCCCTCGATCTTCAGCGTCATGCCGTTCTTCAGGTCGTTCGTCGTCGCCACGTGTGTCTCCCGGTCGAGAAGCCGCCCGTCACAGGACGAGCAGCTCCTTGGTCGTCTTGGTGAGGAGTTCCGGCCCGGCCGCGCGGACCACCAGGGTGTCCTCGATGCGCACTCCGCCCCGGCCGGTCAGGTAGACGCCCGGCTCGGCGGTGATCGGAACTCGGTCCATCAGCTTACCGGTCCTGTCGTACCCCATGAGCGGAGCCTCGTGGATCTCCAGGCCGACGCCGTGCCCGAGGCCGTGCGGGAAGTCGTCGCCGTGCCCGGCGGCCTTGATGAGGTCGCGGGCGGCGGCGTCCACCGCGACGGTGTCGGCGCCGGGCACCGCCGCGTCGATCGCGGCCTGCTGGGCGCGGCGCACCAGCTCGTAGACCTCGCGCTGCCAGGCGGCGGGCTCGCCGATCGCGACGGTGCGGGTCATGTCGGCGTGGTAGCCGCCGTAGCGGGCGCCGAAGTCCATGGTGACGAGGTCGCCCGGCTCGACGGCGCGCTCGCCGGGGTGGTGGTGCGGGATCGCGCCGTTGGGGCCGGAGGCCACGATCGACTCGAACGCGACGCCCTCGGCGCCGAAGTCGACCATGCGGCGCTCCAGCGCGACGGCGATCTCGCGCTCGGTCAGGCCGGGGCGCAGGGTGGGCAGCACCGCGTCGAAGGCGCGGTCGGTGATCGCGCACGCCTCGGCCAGCAGGGTGATCTCGTGCTCGTCCTTGACCCGGCGCAGCTCCTCGACCGGATGGCCGAGCGGCAGGAACGCGATGCCGCCGTCCATGGCGGCGAGCGCGGCGTGCCTCTCGACGGTGAGGTCGTGGGCCTCGAAGCCGAGGCGGGCGAGGCCGGCGTCGGCGGCCAGGGTGACCAGCGACTCGGCGGTGGGCCGGGCCACGATCACCTCCAGCTCGGGGCAGACCTGCGCGGCCATGCCGCCGTAGCGGGCGTCGGTGGCCAGCACCGCGGGCCCGTCGGCGCGCACCAGCAGCGCGGCGTTGGAGCTGTCCAGGCCGGTCAGGTAGCGGACGTTGACCAGCCGCGTGACCAGCAGCGCGTCGGCGTCGGCGTCGGCGACCAGGGCGGCCAGGCGCTCCCGCCGCGATTCATGCGTCTCCCCCATGAAACGGACTCTAGTTCATCGCGGCGGTCCGGTCGGGGTCCGGCCCGGCGCCGGGGCCGGCGCGCCGGGGCGGCGTCTCGGAGCGGTCACAGAACATGAAGAACTCTCGACTCCACTGGGGCGCGCCCGTACGTTGTCCGCGCATGTGATCAAGATCCCGCTCCCGGTCCCGTCGTTCGACCCCTGGAGGATCCCTTGACCGCTGTCAGCCGCCGCCGTCTGCTGGGCACCGGCGCGCTCACCGCCGCGGCGGGCGCCGCCCTGGCGGCCTCCCCCGCCCCGGCCTCCGCCGCCGCCCGGGGCCGCGCGGCCGCCGCGAGCGCCGACGTCGTGATCGTCGGGGCCGGGCTGGCGGGCCTCACCGCCGCGCGCGACCTGGTCGCCGCCGGGCGCTCGGTCCTCGTGCTGGAGGCCCGCGACCGGCCCGGCGGCCGGGTGTACGGCCTGCCGCTCGGCGACGGCACCACCAGCGAGGGCGGCGCCGAGTTCATCGGCCCCACCCAGGACCGCATCACCGCCCTGACCGCCGACATGGGCGTGGCGACCTTCCCGACCCACAACGCGGGCAAGAACGTCTACCACCGCAACGGCCGGCGCTCGCTCTACGCCACCGACGGCCTGCTCGGCGCCGTCCCGCCCGACTGGGGCGTGGTGGATCTTCAGATCGCGCTGACCTCGCTCAACAACATGGCCAAGGAGGTGCCGGTCGGCGAGCCGTGGAAGGCCGCCAAGGCCGAGGAATGGGACTCCCAGACCTTCCACACCTGGTCGCGCGCGCACTCGCTGAGCGCCGGGGCGCGGTTCCTGATGGACTCCTTCATCAGCGCCACCCTGTCGGTGCGCTCGCGCGACGTGTCCCTGCTGTACGTGCTGCACTACATCGCGGCGGCGGGCAACGCGGGCAGCCCCGGCAACGTGGACCGGCTCATCAACACCAAGGGCGGCGCGCAGGAGACCCGGTTCGAGGGCGGGTCGGAGCAGGTGCCGATCCGGCTGGCGGCCAGGCTGGGCGACCGCGTCCGCTACAACGCGCCGGTGCGCGGCGTGGTCAGCGGCGACGGCGGTGTGACGGTGAACGCCGACGGGATCACGGTGACGGCCAGGCGCGTGGTGGTGGCGATGTCGCCCGCGATCGCCGGGAAGATCGAGTTCACGCCGGGGCTGCCCGCGAGCCGGGCCCAGCTGATGCAGCGCTACCCGATGGGGTCGATCGCCAAGTTCGTGGCGGTCTACGAGACGCCGTTCTGGCGGGCCGACGGGCTGACGGGGCAGGCGGTGGCCGACAGCGGGGCGATCGACGCGACGTTCGACAACAGCCCGTCGGACGGCTCGCGCGGCATCCTGATGGGCTTCATCAACCAGACCAACATCCGCAGGCTGGACGCGGCGTCGCCGGAGCAGGTGCGGGCGGCGGGGCTGGACTCGTTCGCCAAGCTGTTCGGTGACAAGGCGAAGTCGCCGGTGCGCACCGCCTTCCAGCGCTGGGACAACGAGGTGTGGAGCGGCGGCGGGCCGGTCGGGATCGCGCCGCCCGGCGTGCTGAGCGACTTCGGGACCGCGCTGCGCGCCCCGTGCGGCCCGGTGCACTGGGCCGGGACCGAGACGTCCGACTTCTGGACCGGCTACATGGACGGCGCGGTGCGCTCGGGCGAGCGCGTGGCCAGGGAGGTGCACGCGGCCCTCTAGGCGGCCGGTGGACGGGCGAGGCCCGCGCCCCCGGGCGGGGCGCGGGCCTCGGCGCGAGGTCGGGCCGCTCAGACGTCGGCGGCCATCTCCTTGACCTTCTCGATCAGCGCGAGCCTGGCCTTGTGGTCGGTCGCGACCGGCGTCACGTTGAGGGTGGTGACGCCCGACTCCTTCATGGCGGCGAGGCGCTCGCGGACGTGGCCCTCGGAGCCGATGAGCGACATCTTCTCCAGCAGCTCGTGCGGGACCTTGGCGGCCGCCTCGTCCTTCTTGCCGGCGAGGTAGAGGTCCTGGATCTCCTCCGCCTCCTTCTCCCAGCCGTAGCGGCGGCACAGGTCGTTGTAGAAGTTCTTGCCCTTGGCGCCCATGCCGCCGATGTAGAGGGCGGCCATCGGGCGGCCGAACTCCAGGTAGCCCTGCACGTCGTCGCCGATGGCGAGCGCGGCCTGGCCCACCACGTCCAGCTCGCCGAGCGCGGGGTCGCGCCTGGCCTTGCCCGCCGCCAGCGAGGGGCCCCACACGTCGGCGGCCTTCTCCGGCAGGTAGAAGATCGGCTCCCAGCCGTTGGCGATCTCGGCGGTCATCTCGACGTTCTTGGGGCCGATCGCGGCGATCAGGACCGGGATGTCGGCGCGCACCGGGTGGTTGATGATCTTCAGCGGCTTGCCCAGGCCGGTGCCCTGCCCCTCGGGCAGCGGCATGTTGTAGTACTTGCCCTGGTGCTGGAGGCGCTCGCGCTTCCAGACCTTGCGGCAGATCTCGATGACCTCGCGGGTGCGGCCGAGCGGGGCGTGGTAGGGCACGCCGTGGAAGCCCTCGATCACCTGCGGGCCCGAGGCGCCGATGCCCAGGGTGAACCGGCCCTCCGAGACGTAGTCCAGGCCCGCCGCCGTCATGGCGAGCAGGGTGGGCGTCCGCGAGTAGACGGGCAGGATGCCGGAGGCGATCTCCAGCTTCTCGGTCTTGGCCGCGATGTAGCCCATCTGGCTCACCGCGTCGAAGCTGTAGGCCTCGGCGACGTAGACGATGTCGAGGCCGGCCTTCTCGTAGTCGGCCAGCTCGCTGACGGTCTCCTTGAAACCGCCCGAGTAGCTGAGCGCCATGCCGATGCGCATCCGGCGTCCCTTCCGTAAAACCGAATCTGATTCCAGTGACCGTAACCTAACGCTTACCGGGCCGTCGGCCCAGCCCCGGTCAGAAGACCGGGCCGCGCAGGGCCTCGATCACCGGCCGGTACATGTCGCCGCGGATCTTGCCGACGACCTTGCCCTGCTTGGGGGCCAGCGAGGCGGCCAGCTCGACCGCGGCGGGCAGCACCTCGGCCTCGGGCGCGGTCCGCGCCACGATCCCGGCCTCCCGCGCCTGCCCGGCGGTGTAGCGGCGGCCGCTGATCATGGCCTCGTGTGCCACGTGCGGCGTGAGGCGCGCCTGGACCAGCGCGCTCATGCCGGGGGTGAAGCTCATGCCGAGGTCCACCTCGGGCAGGCACAGGTAGCCCCGGTCGTCGCGCATCACCGCGAAGTCGTGGGCGAGGGCGAGCATCATGCCGCCGGCGAAGGCGTGCCCGTTCAGCGCCGCGACGGTCGGCGCGGGCAGCTCCAGCAGCCGCGCGTACAGGGCGTTGACGCTCTTCAGGTAGTCCTCGAACCGCTCGCGGTTGGCGCCGAGCCAGTCCAGGTCCAGGCCGTTGGAGTAGAACTTGCCGGTGCCGACGGTGACCAGCGCGGCCGGGCCGCCGTGCGCGGCCACCTCGTCCAGGACCTTGTCCACCGCGACCAGGAAGTCGGGGTGGAAGCGGTTCTCGCCGGCGTCGTAGCGCAGGACGAACACGTCGCCGTCGCGCGTCAGGTCGATCACTTTCGGTCTCCTTGTCCAGGGCGCGCCCGGCTCCGCCCGCGGGAGCCGCCCGTCCGACCCTACCCAGCCCGCTACTGGTCGGTAACCGGCGGGAACACCATGCACGTGCTGGTGCCGTGCGCGATCAGCTTGCCGTTCTCGTCGGTGATGCGCCCCTCGGTCGTGGCGACCCTGCGTCCGAGGTGCACCACCGAGCCCTCGCAGCGCAGCCGCACGCCCTCGATCGGCGCGGCGCGCACGAAGTTCACCTTGAGCTCCAGCGTGGTGTACCCGGCGCCCTCGGGCAGCGAGGTGTGCACCGCGCAGCCCATGGCCGAGTCCAGCAGCGTGGACATGATCCCGCCGTGCACGGTGCCCAGCGGGTTGCTGTGCTTGGGGTCGGTGGTGAGCCCGAACACCACCCGGCCCGGCTCCAGGCTCTCGGCGGTCATGCCGAGCAGGGCGCCGACGCCGATCCCCTGCGCCGCCCCCATGTTGATCAGCTCTTTGAGCTGCGCCAGCCCCGCGGTGGACATCCGCGCCTCCCCTACGACGATCCCGCGACCGCCCTGCGGCGACCTGCGCGGCGGCCCGGCGCCGCCCGCAAGGAAAGGCTCGCTATGACGATCGTCATAGTCAAGGCGCAAACCTTATGATGAATGTCATAATCGGGCCATGGGGACCGACAGCCGGGAACGCATGGTGCGCAGCGCCGCCTACCTCTTCCGCGAGCGCGGGTACTCGGGCACGGGCTTCCGGGACGTGATCGCGCACAGCGGCGCGCCGCGCGGCTCGATCTACCACCACTTCCCCGACGGCAAGGTGCAACTCGCCGAGGAGGCGGTGCGCTACGCCGGGGAGTTCCTCAACATGGGGATCGAGGCCGCCACCCAGGGCGAGGACGCGGCCGCCGCCGTGGACGCCTTCGTGGGCTGGTGGCGGCAGGTGCTGATCAAGAGCGATTTCCGGGCGGGCTGCCCGGTGGTGGCGGTGACGGTGGAGGCCCACGACGACGCGCCCCAGCTGTCGAAGGCGGCCGCGGCGGCGTTCGACCGGTGGGAGGACACGCTGGCCACCGGGCTGGGCAACGCGGGGGTGCCCGACGAGCGCGCGGCGCGGCTGGCCCGGCTGATCGTCGCCGCCGTGGAGGGGGCCACGCTGCTGTGCCGCGCGCACCGCGACGTACGGCCGCTGGACGACGTGGTGGCCGAGCTGAAGGAGCTGACCCGGGCCGCGGCCGCGTCCGGCTGACGGCCCGGGAGGGGCGCGGGTCAGCGCCCGGCGGCGGCGCGCTCCTCGGCGATCAGCTCGGCGACCGCCTGCAGCGCCAGCACGTACGACGTCATGCCGAACCCGGCGATGGTGCCGGTCGCCACGCCCGCCACCACCGAGTTGTGCCGGAACTCCTCGCGCGCGGCCGGGTTGGAGATGTGGACCTCCACCAGCGGCGCGGTGCGCTGCGCGAGGGCGTCGCGCAGCGCGTAGGAGTAGTGGGTGAAGGCGGCCGGGTTCAGCACGACCGGCAGCCGCTCGTCGGCGGCCTCGTGCACCCAGCCGATCATCTCGGCCTCGTCGTCGGTCTGGCGGACCTCCACCGACAGGTCGAGCCGGCGGCCGGCGTCGCGGCACAGCGCCACCAGGTCGTCGAAGGTGGCCGCGCCGTACACGTCGGGCTCGCGGGTGCCCAGCCTGCGCAGGTTGGGCCCGTTCAGCACCAGCACCCGGTTCACTTGGCGACCCCCTGGTAGGCGGCGGCGAGCAGGTCCTCGTCGGGCCCCTCCAGGCGGCCCGGCTCGGCCACCCCGTCCAGCACGACGAACCGCAGCGTCCTGCCCCGCGACTTCTTGTCGATGGTCATCGTCTTGCGCAGCTCCGGCCACGCCTCCCCCGCGTACGAGGTCGGCAGGCCCACCGAGGCGAGGATCGCGCGGTGCCGCTCCACGACGGCGGCGGGCAGCCGCCCGGCGCGGTGGGCCAGCTCGGCGGCGTAGACCATGCCGATCGCGACGGCGTGGCCGTGCCGGAACCGGTACTCCTCGGCCTTCTCGATGGCGTGCGCGAGGGTGTGGCCGTAGTTCAGGATCTCGCGGAGGCCCGACTCCTTCAGGTCGGCCGAGACCACCTCGGCCTTCACCCGGACGGCGCGCTCGACCAGCTCCAGGGTGTGCGGGCCGTCCGGGCGGGCCGCGCCCTCGGGGTCGGCCTCCACCAGCTCCAGGATCTGGGGATCGGCGATGAAACCGGCCTTGATCACTTCTGCGAGGCCGCTGATGTAGTCCTCGTGCGGCATCGTCAGCAGCGTGGACAGCTCGCACAGCACCCCGGCGGGCGGGTGGAACGCGCCGACGAGGTTCTTGCCCTCGGGGATGTTGATGCCGGTCTTGCCGCCCACCGCGGCGTCCACCATGCCGAGCAGCGTCGTCGGCACCAGCACCGCCCCGACGCCGCGCAGCCAGGACGCGGCGGCGAAGCCCGCCAGGTCGGTGGTGGCGCCGCCGCCGACGCCCACCACGACGTCGGAGCGGGTCATGCCGAGCTCGGCGAACCGCGACCACAGCCCGGCCAGCACGCCGACCTCCTTGGCCGCCTCGCCGTCGGGGACCGGCAGGGCGTGCACCGCGTACCCGGCCTGCTCCAGCGCCCCGCACACCGGCCGGGCGATCTCCGGCAGGCCCTCGGCGTGCACGACCGCGACGGTGCGCACGCCCGGCGCCAGCAGGCCGGGCAGCTCGCCGAGCGCCCCGGCGCCGATCACCACGTCGTAGGGGTCGGCCCCGCCGACGTGCACGCGCGCGCGGCTCACGCGCCCTCCCCCGCCGTACGCGCGGCCAGGTGCGCCGCGATCTCCTCGACGATCTCCTCGGGCTCGCGGCCGTCGGTCGCCACGCGCAGCACGCCGAGCCGCTCGTAGATCGGCAGCCGCTCCTCCAGCAGCTTGCGCAGCTGGCTGCGCGGGTTCAGCACCAGCAGCGGCCGCGCCGAGGCAAGCCCGACGCGCTTGACCGCCTCCGACAGGCCCACCTGGAGGTAGACCACGGTGTGGCCGGCCAGCAGCTCCTGGGTCTCGGGCGCCAGCACCGCGCCGCCGCCGAGCGCCAGCACGCCGTCGTGCCCGGCCAGCGCCGCGGCGACCGCGGCGCGCTCCATCTCGCGGAACCGCTCCTCGCCGTCGTCGATGAAGATCTCGCCGATCGGCTTGCCGGCGGCGGCCTCGGTGTCGGCGTCGGTGTCGCGCAGCGCGACGCCGAGCCGGGCGGCCAGCGCCGCGCCGATGGTGGACTTCCCGGAGCCGGGCGGCCCGATGAGCACTGCCTGGGGACGCATCGCGGTCCTTACTTGATCGTCAGCGCGGACAGGTAACCCTGGACGTTGCGCGCGGTCTCCTCGGCCGAGTCGCCGCCGAACTTCTCCAGCGCGGCGTCGGCCAGCACCAGCGCCACCATCGCCTCGGCGACCACCCCGGCCGCCGGGACCGCGGTGACGTCGCTGCGCTGGTTGATCGCCTTGGCGGGCTCGCCGGTGGTCACGTCGATGGTGTCCAGCCGGCGCGGCACCGTGGAGATCGGCTTCATGGCCGCGCGCACCCGCAGCACCTCGCCGGTGGTCATGCCGCCCTCGACGCCGCCGGCGCGGTTGGTGCGCCGCCGCACGCCCTCGGGGGTGTTGTCGATCTCGTCGTGCGCGCGGGACCCGGGCCGCCGGGCGGTGGTGAAGCCGTCGCCCAGCTCCACGCCCTTGATCGCCTGGATGCCCATGAGGATGCCCGCCAGCCGGGCGTCCAGCCGCCGGTCCCAGTGCACGTGGCTGCCGAGGCCGGGCGGCAGGCCGTAGGCCAGCACCTCGACCACACCGCCGATGGTGTCGCCGGCCTTCTTGAGCTCGTCGATGTGGGCGACCATGGCCGCCGACGCGTCGCCGTCGAAGCAGCGCACGGGGCTGTCGTCCACGGCGGCGAGGTCGCCGGGGCCGGGCAGCACGCCCTCGGGGGCCTCGACCTCGCCGAGCGCGATCACGTGGCTGAGCACGTCCACGTCCAGGACCTGCTTGAGGAACGCCTTGGCCACGGTGCCGAGCGCGACGCGGGCGGCGGTCTCGCGGGCGCTGGCGCGCTCCAGGATCGGCCGGGCGTCGGTGAAGCCGTACTTCTGCATCCCGACCAGGTCGGCGTGGCCGGGCCGGGGCTGCGACAGCGGCGCGTTGCGCGCCTGCGCGGCCAGCACGTCGGCGTCCACGGGGTCGGCTGACATGACCGTCTCCCACTTGGGCCACTCGGTGTTGCCGACCTCGATCGCGACCGGACCGCCCAGCGTGAGCCCGTGCCGGACCCCGCCGAGGATCGTGACCTCGTCCTGCTCGAACTTCATCCGGGCGCCCCGGCCGTGGCCGAGCCGCCGGCGGCGCAACTCCTCGGCGATGTCGGCCGAGGTCACACGGACTCCGGCGGGAAGGCCCTCCACGATCGCGGTGAGGGCCGGGCCATGGGACTCCCCCGCGGTCAACCAGCGCAGCATGGCCCCGATCCTATTGACTCCGGCCCCCTGCCCGGGCCCCGAGTCCAGTCTCTGAGACCGGCCGGGGCGCGGGCGGGGCCTGGTGATCATCCCAGGACCGGGTAGTTGGCGCGGAGCACGTTGTGCGGGTCGCGGGCCCGCTTGACGTCGCGCAGCCGCTCCAGCGCGGTGGCCGTGAAGGCCGCGGCGGCCGTCTCGCCGGGGGCCAGGAAGGTGTAGGGCTTGCGGCCGCTGGTCTGCGGGAGGAGGGCGGCGGCGATCTCGTCCTGCCGTTCGCGGACGGCCGCCTCGGCCGGCCGGTCGGGGGCCAGGCCGAACATGTAGAGGGCGTGGGGCTCGGTGACGGGGCCGGTCGGGCCGCCGCCGTCGGCGGGGCGGGCCAGGGCGCCGCCCAGGTGGCGGAGCTGGACGGTGAGCAGCGGGTCGATGGGGCGCTCCAGCAGGACGGCGGCGGTCCGGTCGTCCACGCGGGTGAGGAGTTCGGCGCGGGAGCGGCCGGGGCCGGGGTCGGTGGGCTCGTTGGTGATGGTGCCGAGGTCGGCGATCGGCAGGACGGCGCGGGTGTCGGAGGTCGGGGCCCCGGCCTTCTGGAAGGGCCGCAGCAGTTCCTCGGCCGTCGCGGCGTCGCCGAGGAAGGTGCTGTCCACCGCCACCATGGCGGGCGCGCCGGGGAACTGGAGCAGCTCGTACCAGACGGTCAGCTCGTCGGGCGCGGTCGCGGTGACCTCGCGGTAGGCGTCCAGGAGGGCCGGGGCGCGGTCGGCGCTCCACAACATGCGGCCGCCGTACAGGACGGGCGCGGGGTGCAGGTCGAACTCGACGGCGGTGACCAGGGCGTAGTCGCCGCCGCCTCCGCGCAGGGCCCAGAACAGCTCGGGGTCGGAGTCGGCGGTGACGCGGGCGGGCGTGCCCTCGGCGTCCACGAGGTCGAAGGCGCGGACGCTGTCGGCGGCCCAGCCGTGCCTGCGGCCGAACCAGCTGAGGCCGCCGCCGAGGGTGTAGCCGGTGACCGAGACGACCGGGGAGCTGCCGGCGAGGCCGATCAGCCCGTGCGGGCCGGTCTCCTTGAGGACCTGCCCCCATTTCACGCCCGCGCCTACGCGGGCGGTGCGGGCCTCGGGGTCGACGGTCAGCTCGTCCAGGCGTCCGGTGCGCAGCAGGATCAGGCCGTCGGTGGCGCCGCTGGCGCCGTGGCCGCTCGGCTGGGCGGTGACGGTCAGGCCCGCCAGGCGGGCGTGCCGGACCAGGGCGGCGACGTCGGCGGCGTGCGCGGCCTCCACGACGGCGCGGACCGGCTGCTCCACCGCCAGGTTCCAGGGCCGCCGGGCCTGGTCGAAGCCGTGGTCCCCGGGGGCCAGCACGGTGCCTTCGACGACCTTGCGCAGTTCGTTCGCGATGTCCATGTCCTCGTCCTCTCGTTCGGTGTGACCACTCTCGCGCCGGGCGGCTGGGATCGGGCTGGGGTCGGGCTGGGGTCCTACGCTGTCACCGGGATCTTCCGTGTGAGGGGTGACAGATGGCGGCTGAGCTGACGTTCCGGCTGTTCGGACCGCTGGAGGTGGCCGACGCGTCGGGGCGGGTGCTCGATCTCGGGGTCCGCAAGCAGCGCGCGCTGACGGCGATGCTGGCGACCGAGCCGGGGCGGGTGGTGTCGCTGGACCGGCTGGTGGAGGAGCTGTGGTCGGGCGAGCCGCCCGCCGGGGCCACGCGCACCCTCCAGGCGTACATCGCGCACCTGCGCAAGGTCCTGGAGCCGGACCGGGCGCCGCGCACGCCGCCGCGCGTGCTGCTCACCCGCGAGCCCGGCTACCTGCTGGCGGTCCCGCCGGGGCGGGTGGACCTGGAGCGGTTCGCGGCCGGGGCCGCCGAGGGGCGGCAGGCGCTGGCGCGCGGCGCGCACCGGGAGGCGGTCGGGGCGCTGGACCGGGCGCTGGCGCTGTGGCGCGGCGAGCCGCTGGGCGAGTTCGCCGAGCAGGGGTTCGCGCGGCCGGTGGTGGCGCGGCTGGCGGAGCTGCGGGCGGTGGCGCTGGAGGACTTGGCCGAGGCGCGGCTGGCGGTGGAGGGGGCGGGCGCGGCCGTGCCGGGCCTGGAGGCGCTGGTCGCCGAGCACCCCTACCGGGAGCGGGCCTGGCGGCTGCTGGTGCTGGCGCTGTACCGGGCGGGGCGGCAGGCCGACGCGGTGGGCGCGCTGCGCCGGGTCCGCGAGCGGCTGTCGGGCGAGCTGGGGCTGGAGCCGGGGCCGGAGCTGCGCGAGCTGGAGGGGTCGGTGTTCGCGCAGGACCCGGCGTTGGACGCGCCGCGGCCCGTCGCGGTCGCGCCGCCGGAGCCGGTCCGGCCGGTGCCGGGCGAGCGGCTGGTCGGCCGGGACGCCGAGCTGGAGCTGGTCGAGCGGCGGCTGGCCGGGGCCCGGCGGGGCGAGGGCGGGGTGCTGCTGGTCTCGGGCGAGGCCGGGGTCGGCAAGTCGCGGCTGGTGCGGTCGGCCGCCGAGCTGGCCGCCGCGCGCGGGTTCCGGGTGGCGTGGGGGCGCTGCACGGACGGGACCTGCCCCGGTTTCTGGCCGTGGGCGCAGGTCCTGCGGGAGGCCACCGGCGACGCCGCGCCGCTGTCGGGCGGCGCGCTCGATCCCGGCGCCGACGCGGGCGCCGCGCTGTTCGAGCTGCACGAGCGGGTGGCGGCCGCGCTCACGGCGGACGGCCCGCTGGTGGTCGTGCTGGACGACCTGCACTGGGCCGACGCGTCGTCGCTGCGGCTGCTGTCCTTCGTCGCCGACGCGGTCGCGGGCCGCCCGGTGCTGGTGGCCGCGACGCTGCGGCCCGAGCCGGGCGCGCATCCGGCGGCGCTGCGCGAGACACTGGGCGCGCTGGCGCGGCAGCCGCACGCCGAGCGGATCGAACTGGCCCCGTTCACCGCCGCGCAGGTCGCCGACTACCTGCGCACGCGCGGCGCGGAGGCGGGGCCCGAGCGGGTCGCGGAACTGCTGGAGCGCACCGGCGGCAACCCGTTCTACCTGGGCGAGGTGCTGCGGCTCGGCGACCGGTCCGACGCGGGCGGGCGGCGGGTGCCCGGCGGGGCGCGGGACGTGATCGAGCAGCGCGTCGCCCGGCTGCCGGAGGAGACCGGGGCGCTGCTGCGCGCCGCCGCCGTCGCGGGCCGCGAGATCGACGCGGAGGTCGTCGCGGCGGTGACGGACCGGCCGGTGGAGGAGGTGCTGTCGGCGCTCGATCCGGCCGTGGCGACCGGGCTGCTGGTCGAGCCGCCGGACGGCCCGGACTACGCGTTCGCGCACGCGCTGGTCCAGGACGCGCTGTACGAGGGGCTGGGCCGGGCGAAGCGCGCCCGCCTGCACCTGCGCGTCGGGCACGCGATGGAGGCCGTCCCCGGCGTCCCGCCCGCCGTGCTGGCGCACCACTTCGCGCTGGCCGCCAAGGTGGGCGGCGCGGCCAGGGCCGCCCGGCACGCCGCCCGCGCCGCCCGCGAGGCCGCCGACCGGCTCGCCTGCGCCGAGGCCGTCGAGCTGCTGCGGCTGGCGCTGGCGCACACCCCGCCCGGCGACGACGCCGCGCGCTGCCGCCTGCTGACCGAGCTGGGGCGGGCGCTGCGCGTCGTCGGCGAGCCCGAGGCCGCCTACCGCGCGCTGGAGGAGGCGATGGACCTCGCCGAGCGCACCGGCGACCGGCCCGCGCTGATCGCCGCCGTCGCGGTGTTCGGCGGCCCGGCCCTGTGGAACTGGTGGCCCTACGGCACCGTGGACGGGCGCCTGGTGGCGGTGGTGGAGAAGCTGCTGGCCGAGGACCCGCCCGACGCCGACCGGGCGCTGCTGCTCGGCGTCAAGGGCGTCGCGCTGGTCTACGGGCCGCGCCGCCGCGAGGGCGAGGACGCCGCCGCCGAGGCGGTGGAGCTGGCCCGCCGGACCGGCGACCCGGCGCTGCGCGCCCGCGTGCTGGCCAACTACCTGCTCGCGGCGTTCGCGCCCGGCCGCAACGCCGCGCGGCTGCGGGCGGCCGAGGAGATGCTGGAGCTGCCGGGCCTGCCGCGCGGCGCGGAGATGGTGGCGCGGGTGTCGCTGATGGCGTGCCTGCTGCGCGCGGGCGACCTGGCGCGCTGGGACCGGGAGCTGGCGCGCTGCGAGCGGCTGCTGGAGGTGGGGCGGCCCGAGCTGGAGGGCATGGTCCGCATCGCCCAGACCGCCCGCGCCACCCTCGACGGCCGCTGGGCGGAGGCCGAGGAACTGCTCGGGCGGCACACGGTGATGCGGTTCGGGTCGGCGCTGTGGGGCCGGGAGTTCCGGACGATGGTCACCACGTTCGCGATCCGCCGCGGCCAGGGCCGGGGCGCCGAGCTGGTGGACGGGCTGGTCGCCACCGCCGAGGAGGCCGCGCAGTCGCCGCTGCGTCCGGTGGCGGTGCTGGCGGCCGCCGAGGCGGGGCGGCCGGAGCTGGCGCGCGAGCTGATCGGCCGCTGGGGGCACGAGGTCGCCGACGACTGGGTGGGCGACTTCCTGGCCCCGGTGTGGGGCCTGGTCGCCGCGCGCCTCGGCACGCCCGACCCCGCCGCCCTGTACGAGCGGCTCGCGCCCCACGCCGACCTGCTGGTGGTGGCGGGGATGGGCAGCGCCTGCCTGGGCTCGACCCACCAGGTGCTGGCCGGGCTCGCGCACCGGCTGGGCGACGTCGCGCGGGCGCACGAGCACGCCCGTGCCGCGCTCGACGTGCACCGGCGGCTCGGCCTGGCGCACTGGGCCGAGCAGAGCGAACGGCTGCTCAAGGAGCTGGCATGACCGATCCCCTCGACGCCCTGCGCCGCCAGGCCCGCTACTGCGCCGACGCCGGCGCGCCCATGTACGCCGAGCTGCTCGCGCGCGCCGCCGACGACCACCGGGCGGGCGGCCCGGTAGCGCGGCTGCTCGCCGGCCGGGGCGAGAGCGCGCTCGCGCTCCGGCTGCTGGGGACGGTGCACCGCCTGGTGCTGGAGGGCCGCGCCCCCGAACTCGCCGCGCACTACCCGACCGCCGGCGGCACCGCCGACCCGTTGGCCGCCTGGCCCGCGTTCCGTGCCGTGCTGGTCGAGCACGAGGACGAGGTGCGCGCCGGGCTGGCCGACCCGCCGCAGACCAACGAGGTGGGCCGCGCCGCCGCGCTCGTCGGCGGCCTGCTCACCGTCGCCGCCGGAACGGGACTGCCGGTGCGGCTGCTGGA
This sequence comes from Spirillospora sp. CA-253888, assembly GCA_050936435.1. Lineage (GTDB taxonomy): Bacteria > Actinomycetota > Actinomycetes > Streptosporangiales > Streptosporangiaceae > Spirillospora. The sequence goes on along the minus strand of JBNJMT010000001.1, from coordinate 6,697,019 downwards.
GCTGGGCGCGAGCGCGGGCCTCAACCTGCGCGCCGACCGCTTCCGCTACAACGACGCCTACGGCCCGGCCGACTCGCCGGTCGCGCTGCCCGAGGCGTGGCTCGGTGGGACGCCGCCGCTGGACGCCGACCTGCGGATCGTGGAACGGCTCGGCTGCGACCCCGCGCCGCTGGACCCCGCCGACCCGGCCGCGCGCCTGCGGCTGCTGTCGTACGTGTGGCCTGACCAGCCCGAACGCGCCCGGCGGCTGCGCGCCGCGCTGGAGCTGGCCGCGCGCGTCCCGGCGACGGTCGTCCGCCAGGGCGCGGGCGACTTCACCGACGGGCTGGAGCCGCGCGAGGGCGTGGTCACGGTCGTGTGGCACTCGGTGATGTGGATGTACCTGCCCGCCGGGGAGCGGGCCCGCGTCTCGGTGAACCTGGAGGCCGCCGGGGCCGCCGCCACCGCGACGGCCCCGTTCGCGCACCTGGCGTTCGAGGTGAGGGGCACCGGGCTGCTGTACCCGCTCACCCTGCGCCTGTGGCCCGGCGGCCGGACGCGGGTGCTGGGCGAGTCCCCGGCGCACGGCGTCCCGGTGACCTGGTCCGGCGCATCGTCCTAGGGGGTCTCCCGCCAGTCCAGCACGCCGCCGACCAGCTCCCGGACGGAGGCGAGCAGGCCCAGCCGGTTGGCGCGCAGGACCGGGTCCTCGTCCATCACCATCACCTCGTCGAAGTACAGGTCGATGGGGTGCGCGAGAGGGAACGCGGCCTCGGTGAACTCCGGCAGGCTCGCTTGCTTCGGCAGCGCGTCGCACACGCCGGTGAACGCCTCGTGCAGCCGCCGCTCGGCCCGTTCGGTGAACAGGTCCGGGTCGTAGCCGGGCGCGGCGTCGCCGGGCAGGATGCGCAGCACCCGCTGCAGGGCGGCGGTGAGCCGCTGGAAGTGCGCGTCCCCGAGCAGTTCGCCCAGGTCGGCGGCGGCCCGTTCGGCGTAGGCGGGCGATCCGGCGTGCGGCAGGACGGCGCGCACCACCGCGACCGGGTGCCCCTCATCCAGCAGGCTCTGCTCCAGGCGGCGGGCCGCGAACCGCCCGGCCTCGGCCAGCGCCTCCGGCGGCACCGGCACGGGCTGGTGCCGCGCCGCGACCGCCAGGCCCTCCCCCACCGTGATCGGCGCGAGCCGGGGGTGGGCGCGCAGGATCGCGGTCAGGGCGAGCGCCGCGCGGCGCAGCCCGAACGGGTCCGAGCCCCCGGTCGGGGCCGCGCCGACCGCGAACAGCCCGGCCAGCAGGTCCAGCCGGTCGGCGGCGGCCAGCACCGCCCCGACCGTGCCGGACGGCGGGGCGTCCCCGGAGGAGCGGGGCAGCTCCATCTCATGCAGCGCCTCGGCGACCGCCGGGTCCTCCCCCGCGCGGCGCGCGTACTCGCGGGCCATGGTCCCGGCGAGCGCGGGCAGCTCGGTCACCATCGCCGAGGCCAGGTCGAAGCGGGCCAGCTCCCCGGCGCGGCTCAGCGTCTCGCGCTCGGCGTCCGACAGCTCCAGCCGCCCCGCCAGCTCCTCGGCGATCGCGTCCACGCGGACCGACCGGTCGGCCATCGAGCCGAGCCGGTCGGCGAAGGTGAGCCGGTCCAGGCCGCGCTTCATCTCCTCGGGGGTGCGCCGCAGGTCCTGGGCGAAGAAGAACGACGCGTCCTCGTAGCGGGCGCGCAGCACCGCCTCGTTGCCCGCGCGCACCGCGTCGTGGTCGCAGTCCCCGTCGGCGAAGGCGACGAAGTGCGGCAGCAGCGCGCCGTCCGCCGACCGCACCGGCAGGTAGCGCTGGTGCTTGCGCATGACGGTGGTGAGGACCTGCGGCGGCAGCTCCAGGTAGGCGGGGTCGAAGGAGCCGAGGATGCCGACCGGCCGCTCCACCAGGTCGATGATCTCCTCCACCAGCGCGCCCTCGGCGGCCGCGTCCACCGTGCCGCCCGCCCGGCCGGCCAGCGCGCGGGCCTCGTTGACGATCAGGTCGCGGCGGCGCGCGGCCGACGGCTCGACGCCCGCGGCGCGCAGCGTGCCGACCAGCTCGGCGGCGGACGGGACGGTCAGCGGGGCGCGGTCGCGGTCGCGGCTGGTGCGGCCCGCCGTGAGGGCGGCGACGGTGAAGGGGACCTCGTGCCCGTCCAGCAGCGCCACCAGCCAGCGGATCGGCCGCGCGAACGACAGGCCCGGCGCGTTCCACCGCATGTTCTTGTCGGCCCGCAGCCCCGCGACGATCTCCGGCAGCAGCTCCGCCAGCACGCGCCCGGCCGGGCGGCCGGTGACGCGGCGGGTGAACCCGGCGTACTCGCGGCCGCCCGCGGTGACCGCGCCGACCTCGCCGGGGTCGATCCCCTGGGAGCGCGCGAACCCCAGCAGCGCCTTGGTGGGCGCGCCGCGGTCGTCGTAGGCGGCCGTGAGCCGGGGCCCCTTGACGACCTGCTCGGTGTCGGGCTCGCGCGGCCCGACCCCGGTGACCACGACGATGATCCGGCGCGGGGTGGCATAGGACCCGACCTCCGAATCGCCGGTGCGCAGCCCCGCGGCCTCCAGCCCCTCCCGCAGGCGGCGGGCGACGTGCTCGGCGGTGCGGGCGACCTCGTGCGGCGGCAGCTCCTCGGTCCCGATCTCCAGCGCGAACGTGCCGGGCGCGGTGATCTCGGGCGGGTCGGCGGGCGCGGCCGCCGGGACGGCGCGCGCAGCCGCGTTGCCGAGCGGGTGGCCGAGCTCGGCGCGGCGCTCGGCCCACAGCTCGGCGACCTGGTGGGCGAGGCCCCGCATCCGGGCGAACGCGCGGGCGCGCTCGGTGGTGCCGATCGCGCCGCGCGCGTCCAGCACGTTGAACGCCTGCGAGCACTTGAGCACGGAGGAGTGGGCGGGCACCGGCAGCCGCGCCGCCAGCGTGCGCCGCGCCTCGCCGAGGTAGGTCTCGAACAGGCCCCGGACGGCGTCGACGTCGGCCTCGTCCAGGTAGTAGCGGCTCATCTCGTACTCGGCCTGCCCGAACGCCTCCCCGTAGGACACGCCCGGCGCGTAGGCGATGTCCTTGAAGTGGGCGACCTGCTGGAGCGCCATCATGATGCGCTCCATCCCGTAGGTGATCTCGACCGCGACCGGGTCGAGGACCAGCCCGCCCGACTGCTGGAAGTAGGTGAACTGGGTGATCTCCATCCCGTCCAGCCACACCTCCCAGCCGAGGCCCCACGCGCCGAGCGCCGGGGACGCCCAGTCGTCCTCCACGAACCGCACGTCGTGCGCGGCGAGGTCCACGCCGAGGGCCGCCAGGCTGTCCAGGTAGAGCCGCTGGGCGTCGCCGGGCTCGGGCTTCAGGACCACCTGGAACTGGGTGTGGGTCTGGAGCCGGTTGGGGTTGTCGCCGTAGCGGGAGTCGTCGGGCCGCACGCTCGGCTCGACGTAGGCGGCCCGCCACGGCTCGGGGCCGAGCACGCGCAGCGCCGTGGCCGGGTTGAGCGTGCCCGCCCCGACCTCGGTGTTCATCGGCTGGGTGATCAGGCAGCCGCGGGCCGCCCAGAACTCGGTGAGACGGAGCAGCGCGTCCTGCATGGTCGGCACGGTCGGGCTCTTTCCTGCAAGGGGTCCGGGGTTCAGCGTAGGCGCGGTCAGCGCCCCAGACCTCGCAGGATGGCCGTCTCGACGAGCGCCCGCTCCGCTTCGGGCCGGTCCAGGCGCGGCTGCCCGTCCGGGCCGGGGGCGGGCAGCAGCGGCGGCTGGGCCATGAAGCGCGGCTCGGTGCCGCGGTGCGGCTGCGCGGCGTGCAGCAGGAAGGGGTGGCACAGGTACACGTCGCCCGCGCGGCCGGTGGCGAGCGCGACGGGACGGTCCTCGGTCGCGGCGGCGCCCCGCTCGGCGATCTCCATGGCGTCCAGGCCGTCCTCGCCGTGCGGCTCCAGCAGGCGCGCCACGTCGAGGTGGGAGCCGACCCGGATGCGGGTGGGCGCGTCATGCTCCCCCACGTCGGAGAACAGGAACAGCATCAGCAGCCAGCGCCCCTTGGAGGAGACGTTGGCGCGGTAGCGCATGTAGTCGGTCGGGTCGTCGCCGGGGAAGCTGACGTCGATGTGCCAGCCCGCGTCGCCCGGCTCCTCCTCGCTGGGGAAGCGCACCGGGAACGTGCCGAGGCCGCCCTGCGGCGCCCAGCGCCCCTTGCCCGCCAGCAGGTCGAACGCCTCGTGCAGGCGCGGGGTGTTGGCGGCGGCGCGGAACGGCGGCTGGGCGTAGTGGCCCAGCCGCACGACCGGCTCCGTCCAGGTCGCGGGGTCGTCGGGGTCGCATCCGGTGTCGCGCCACAGGATCGTGCGGCACTCGTCCACCAGGTCGCGCGGCACGGCCCCGTCCACGCGCACGAACCCGTTGTCGATGAAGTCTTCGGCCAAGTCCATCGCCCCAGCTTGGCGAAAGGCCCCGGCCGGGGCCAACCGATTTATCCGGCCCGCGCCGCGCCGGTCAGCGGCGGTGGACGTTCAGCTCGACGCCGCCGACGATCCGGCCGCGCAGCAGCTCGGCGAGCCGGTCCGACACGCGCTGCACCGTGGTGCGCTCGTCGTGGCCGGGCACGACCGCGAACCGCACCGCCAGCTCGGCGTTGACGCCCTTGACCGCCCGCACGCCGGTCACGCCCGGCTCGGAGCCGAACGCCGCCTCGATCGCGGCCAGCACCTCGGGGTCCTCGTGCGGCGGCGGGACCGCGCGGCCCTCGGCCAGCAGGTGCAGCCGGAGGCCGTCCACCGCGAACGGCACGGGGCCGGCCACGTCCACCACCAGCGCGTGCGCGCCCTCGTCCAGCGCCGCCAGGCACGCCTGCCGCGCGTGCACCGCGACCGGGCGCGCGTCGGGCCGCCACGCCTGCAGCGTCTCGGTGGAGGTGAAGCCGAGCACGCCGCGGCGCCCGTCCTCGCCGACCAGGGTGGGCAGCGCCATGTCGCTGGACTTCTCCCGGCGCAGCTCGCCGGGCTCGACCTGCTCCTCCTCGGTGAGGACCGCCACCACCGGCACCAGCAGGCGCGCGCCGGTCAGCTCGCGCAGCACGGCGTGCTCGCCGACGCGCCCGGTCGCGTACCCGGCCAGCGCCTCGCGCAGCCGCGGGTCGGCGCCGCCGTCGTCGTCGGGGAACTGGGGCTGGGGAATGGTCTTTCCGGACACGTGTGGAAGGCTATAACCTCCGGCGACCGCACCGGGTGCCGAACGCGATACTCTCCGTTCCCCCCGGCGGGGCCGCTCCGCTCAGCCGAGATCGGCGATCGCCGCGACCGTGCCGCCGCCGGAGGGGCCCTGGTGCACGGCCGCGACCGACACGAACACCGCCGGGTCGCCGGTGACCGAGGCGGCCACCCCGCCCACGCACGCCTTGATCTGGCGGTGCCAGTGCACGTCGGAGTCGTCCAGCATGATGTTGCGGCGGCCCCGGACCGTGCCGGAGGGGTCGGCCTCGCACTTGACGAACACGTTGACCAGGCGGCCGTCCAGGTCGTCGGCGCGGGGCCGGTCGGGCAGGTCGAGGCCCGTGCCCCGGATCGCGTCCCAGATGCCGTCGGCGTCCAGTGCGTCCTTCATCACACCGTGCCCGGCGCGGTAGCGGCCGCCGATGCCGCGCACGTTGCCGACCACCACGATCTGGGCGCGGTCCAGCTCCACCCCCGACGAGCAGGAGGCCACCGACGAGTACAGCGCCAGGTCGCGGTGGATCCGCTCGGCCGACGGGGGCTCGATCTCGCCGAGCGCGACCGCGATGCCGAGCGCGGTCGTGGAGTTGGACACGTCCATCGACTTCAGCGTGTCGTCGGTCACCACCGTGCGGCCGCGCCGCCGGGCGTCGTTGATGGTGTCGAGGGTGAGCAGCGGGGTCTTGGTCTGGACGTAGTGGACGTCGGCGGGATCGTCGATGCCCGCCGTCTTCATCGCCTCGCGCACCCCGGCGGCGACGGTCTCCACCATCGCGGGGCGGCCGATGTCCTCGGGCCGGATGATCTCGCTCATCGCCACGCCCACCGACAGCCGGGGCTCGTCGGTGCGCGGCGCGGACGCGGGGTCCACGGTGGCGAAGACGGTGGCGTGCGGGCTGAGCACGCCGTCGGTGCCGCCCGACCACACCAGCGGGACGCGCCGCACCTCGTCCTCGCTCCGGGTGCCCTTCGCCAGCAGCACCTCGCGGAAGGCGCGGTCGGCCAGCAGCCGGGTGTGGTCGTTGACGCCGCCGTTGCCCTCGGTCTTGCCGACGACCGCCAGGACCCGGTCGGCCTCCAGCACGCCGCCGTCGATCAGCCGGGCCAGCCCGGAGGCGTCGGTCACGCTCTCGATGGGGATCTTGCGGACTTCGATCGGATCGGGCACCTGACCGCTCCTCGGCCGTGGTCGGGTCTCCCGCCGAACGTAAACCGGCGGGCGGCCGCCGCTCACGGGCGAATTCCGCCCAAGCCGCACCGCCGGTTCGGCAACGTTGCGGGGGTCAGGGACGCGCGCCCAGCTTCCCGGTCCAGCCGGAGTCCTCGTGGACGACCGACAGCAGCAGCGCGCCGCCCTTCGCGCGAGCCTCGTAGGCCAGCAGCTCCCCGGTGTCCGGCGAGACGATCAGCCGGTACTCGGCGAGGTCGTCCCCGGACACGTGCCGGGAGCCCTCCTCGGCGGCCATGACGATCGCGACGCCGGGGCGGCCCTGCCGGTCCTTGACGCGCCCGGCCGTCCGCAGGCCCGGCTGCTTGGCGAGCACCTGGTACAGCGCGCCGCGCACGGCGGGCGGGACCGGCCCGGCCAGCAGGTCCTGGGCGGTGCCCCAGACGTACTGGGTGAAGTTTCCTTGGAGGGGGTACTTCGGGTCGTTGACGTCGGCGGTGTACCGGCGGCGCAACTCGGCCTCCAGCCCGGCGGCGTTCCCGGGCAGCTTGGCCAGCTCGCCGAAGGTGACCTGCTCGTTGCCGATGGTCCGGCGCATCGGCTCCCGGTGGTCGTTCACCTTGCGCTTGCGGGACCACGGCTCCAGCTCGGGCGCGCCCATCTCGCGCCACTTCGCCTCGTCGGCGGGGGTGGCGAACACGTCCTCGCGGTCGATGCCGACGACCGACCGGGTGGGGTCGCCCTTGTCGCGGGCGAGCCAGTGCTCCTGGGTGTGGACGGTGTGGACGGTGAACGGCAGGGGCGTGCGGGACGGCTTGCCGCCGGCCGCCCTCCCCTTCTTCACCAGGGCGCCGACACGCGAGGTGATGCGCTCGCGGTCGTACCAGTAGCGGCCGGTGGTGGCCGGGGCCTGCGCCGCCTTCCGGGCGCTGACCAGCAGGACCGAGCGGGCGTCCGGCACCTCGGACGGGCTCTGGACGGCCGCCGTGCCCGTCCCCGTGCCGCCGTCGTCGGCGAGCACCGCGACGCCGCCGACCGCGACGGCGCCCGCCGCGAGCCCGGCCACCAGCAGCAGGGGCCGCCGGGACCGCGCCGCCTTGCCGGGCACGGCGCGCATCGCGTGCGCGAGGTCGGCGTCGCGCCGCCGCGCGAACGCGTCGTCGGACATCTCGTCCAGCGCGGCCGGGCGCAGGTCGGCGAAGACGCGCTCGGAATCGTTCTTCATCGTCGCTCCAGAAGTCATCGGGTCGCCTCCCGGACGACCGCGGAGGGGGTGGGGCGCGGGGCGGGGGCCGCCTCCAGGGCGCGGGCGAGCCGCTTGCGGGCGCGGTGCAGGCGGACGAAGAAGGCCGCCGCCGAGCAGCCCACGACCTTGGCGGCCTGGCGGGGCTCCAGGCCGTGCCAGGTGACCAGGGCGAGGGTCTCCAGGTCGCGTTCGGGCAGCGCGGCGATCGCGGCCAGGGCCGCCTCGCGCTCCACCACGTGGTCGGCCACGTCCCAGGCGGCGAAGTCGTCCGGTCCGCTGAGCGCCCTGATGCGCTCGACCAGGACCCGTCCGCGCCGCCCGCCGTCGCGCTGCTTGTGCAGCAGGTTGCGGGCGACGCCGAGCAGCCAGGGCAGCGCGGGGTCGCCGACGTCGCCGAGCCGCCGCCAGGCGATGAGGAAGGTCTCGCTGACGATGTCCTCGGCGGTGTGCGGCTCGGCGTGCGTCAGCGCGTACGCCATCACCCGCCGGTGGTTGGCGTCGTACAGGCGGGTGAAGCGTGTCTCGGGGTCATCCACGAAGGCCCCTTCGAGGTCGGGGGAAGGTTTCGTGAAGTAGTCCCGGAAGGGCCCCGCCGTTTACACGCGTGTTTCAGGAGAGGCGGGCGAGCCGTTCCACGGCCTCGTCGATGACGTGGTCCCGCTTGCAGAACGCGAACCGCACGAAGTGCGCCCCGGCCTGCGGGTGCTGGTAGAAGACCTGCGTCGGGATGGCGACGACCCCGGCCTTGCCGGGCAGCGCCTTGGCCAGCTCCATGCCGTCGGCGAACCCGAGCGGCCGGATGTCGGCCTGCACGAAGTAGGTGCCCTGCGGGCGGAAGGCGGTGAACCCGGCGGCCTCCAGCCCGGTGACGAGCCGGTCGCGCTTGCCCTCCAGGGACTTGCGCAGCTCCTCGACCCAGGCCAGCTCGTTGCGCAGCCCGTACGCGGTGGCCTGCTGCCAGGGCCCGCCGACGGCGTAGGTGACGAACTGCTTGACGGTCTGGACCGCGCGCACGAACTCGGCGGGCCCGGTGACCCATCCGGTCTTCCACCCGGTGACCGAGAACGTCTTGCCGACCGACGACACGGTGACGGTGCGCTCCCGCATCCCCTCCAGCGTCGCCAGCGGCACGTGCTCGGCGTCGTCGAAGGTGAGGTACTCGTAGACCTCGTCGGTCAGCGCGATCAGGTCGTGCTCGCGGCAGACGTCGGCGATGACCTCCAGCTCTGCGCGCGTGAAGACGGTGCCGGCGGGGTTGTGGGGCGAGTTCACCAGGATCATCCGCGTGCTCGGCGTCACGGCGGCCCGCAGCTCGTCGGGGTCGAAGGTGAAGCGCCCGCCGTCCGGCCGCAGCAGCACCGGCCGCAACGTGGCCCCGGAGAGCGCGACCGTGGCGGCGTAGGAGTCGTAGGTGGGCTCGAAGGCGATGACCTCGTCACCGGGCCCGGCGAAGGCGAGCACCGACGCCGCGATGCCCTCGGTGGCCCCCACGGTGATGTAGACCTCGGCGGCGGGGTCGTAGGAGAGCCCGTACCGGTCGAGCTTCTGCTCGGCGACGGCCTCGCGCAGCACGGGCAGGCCGGGCCCGGGCGGGTACTGGTTGCCGCCGCCGCGGATGGCCTCGACGGCGGCCTCCAGCATGGCGGCGGGGCCGTCCTCGTCGGGGAACCCCTGCCCCAGGTTGATCGCGCCGGTCCGCGTGGCCAGCGCCGACATCTCGGCGAAGATGGTGGTGCCGAATCCGCGCATGCGCGCGACCAGAGGGTCGTCCATCCCAGCACCCTAGCCGGAGGAGGCGAAGGACCAAGGATGCGACGGACCCCGAGCCGCGGCCCGGGGTCCGTCAGAGGGTTCACGACTCCTTCAAGCGCCCTACCAGGACGGCGAGGGCATCCCGCTCGATCACCAGATGGCCGCTCTCGGGGTTCTTCGAGTCCCTGACTCCCACGGACTTGCCGAGATCGGCAAGCTCGACGCAGTTGTCGCCCTGCGAACTGCTGTAGCTGGACTTCCGCCACTGGGGATGAGTCATCGTGTCTTCAGACGGTGCACCAGCACAACCAGAGCGTCCCGTTCGAACACTAGGTGGCCGTTCTCCGGGGCCTTCGAATCCCTGATCCCGATAACCGGCCCGAGGTCGGCGAGTTCAACGCAGTGTCCTGCGTCGCTACCCGAGTAAGACGCTTTCCGCCACGTCACGTCTTCCATCGTTCCTCCGCTGTCTGCCTTATCAGCGCCCCCGACATATCCGCCGGAAGTGCGTACGTCGCGAGATCGGTGAACCGTTCCTGGAGCCGATCGAGATCCGTGCGCCCTTCCACGATCCTGCCGTGTGGCTCGCCGTCACAGTACGCCAGGTGTTCTCCGCCGGGCAGGCGAGCGATCACGAACGCGCCCAGATTTCCAGGGTGAGGAGAACCATCGGGCAGCACCTGGACGGCGAGGGTCGGTGAGATCGAGTCGGCGAGTCGGTGAAGCTGCTCGTACATGGTCTGCGCCGTGCCGACTCGGTGCCACAGGACGATCTCGGGAAGCAGGTACACCAACCGAGGTGGGGCTTCTCCGGTCAGTACCGTTTGCCGTTCCATGCGCGCCCGGACGTCATTCTCGCTCCCGTAAAGCAGGGCGGACGCATAGTCCTCGGTCTGCAACAACCCGTCGATGATGATCGGCTGGTACGTCCGCAGTGTGACGGCCCGGCTCTCGTGCTCAGGCCATTCGGCGAAGTAGGTGGGAAAGGCGCTACGTCCTCGGAGCAGGCCATCCCACAGATGCACCAAGGCGTCCCGCGTGTCCAGCACCTGATCGCACACTTCGGCGAAGACCCGATCACACCCGCACTCGCCCCGCTCAACGGTGCCGATCGTGCTGGCCGCGTACGGGATGCGATCAGCGAGTGCCGTCAAGGACAAACCAGCCAGCTCGCGATACCGACGGACCTCGCTGCCGAACAGGTCCTGCGGACTGCGACCAGGGGTCAACTTCTTCGGCGGTTGCGGCATCTCGCCTCCTGATGACTGGGGATGACCGACGATGCACACAAAGTCGCCTTGACGACTCCGACCAGCACGTTCGGTGTCACCAGCATCCACCGGCCGGAAAGGCTCTGCCGCAGAAACCCGACTACCCGAGGTGATCGCTATGTTCTCCCTGGTGATCGAACCCGACGCCGACCGCCTCTACGCCGCACGTACCTGGGTCGCGGAGGTCTGCGCCGAATGGGACATCGACTCCTACGTGGCGCGGCTGGCCGTGTGCGAACTGCTCTCCAACGTCGCCAAGCACACCGCGTGCGACAAAGCCGTGGTGCGGCTCTACCTGTCCGAGGCCGGCCCGGTCCTTGAAGTGGTCGACACCTGTCCCACGATGCCCAAGATCAAAGACTTTGATCTCACGACCGAATCGGGTCGGGGCCTGGCGATCCTGCAAACCCTGACCAGGAAGGTCGGGTGGAACGCCGTGGACGGCGGAGGAAAGTGCGTCTACGTGCTCTTGTAGTACGGCGGCGGTCCTTTCGGAGCCGGGGACGGAGTCCCGGCTCCGCGGGGGCGAAGCCCCCGCCTTGGAAAGAGGGCGAAGCGCCTTTGTGTCTGGAACGAACACAGCAGCTTTCGCCGAGCCCGATCCACTAGCTGCATCAGTGGGGGTCTACAGCAGACCGCCCAACCCCGACCCCGCGCTCTACACCCGACCAGGGACCCCGACCCCGTGCCCGTTACGAGACCGCTAAGTCCAGCCGTCACGGCGGGGGTGCAGGGGGCGGAGCCCCCTGCCCAGGGGCCGCGGGGGACGGAGTCCCAGCGGCCTCTGAATAAGCAGGCAGGCGCGGAGCGCCTTCCTTTGTGGGGGTGCGGGGGCGGAGCCCCCGCCTCAGTAGGCAAGTAGGGCGGCGTAGCCGTCGTTTGCGGGGTGTGGGGCAGAGCCCCGCCGGGGGACGTAGGGGGCTGGCCCCCTGCCCGGACGACGCACGCCCGGCGCGAGTCCTGCGAGCGCCGGGCGGGCGGCGCCCGGATGTGGGGGTTTGGGGGGACGTCCCCCCAAGGCAAACACAGCCGCTTTCGCCGCAGACAAGGCACCGACTCAATCCGTGGGGGGTCTACACCCGACCAACCAGCTCAACCCCGCGCGGGTTTGCCCGCGTGTCCAACGACCCCGGCCCCGCGCGGGGTTAGGTGCACGCGCGCACCAGGCTCAGCCCGCGCGAGGTCGGGAGCAGCACATCCGTGCTCAGCCAAGCCACGCGCGGGTTGATGCGCGTGCCCGGCTGCTTCAAGCTCGCCCCCCGCGCGCGGGGTTGGGATTGTTGGGTGCGTGGGCAAACCCCCGCGTGGCTGGGGCCGGTGCGCGCGTGTAGCTAACCCCGCGCGGGGCTAGAGTCGCCGGTCACGTGGGCAAACCCGCGCGGGGCCAGGGTTGCTGGTCGCGTTGGCAAACCCGCGCGTGGTTGAGCTGGGCGGTCCCGTGTAGACCCCCACAGATACCGTCGGTGCAGCGACCTCGGCGAAAGCGGCGTGTCATTGTGGGGGGACGACCCCCCACACCCCCCGATGCCGGGGCTCACCCGTCCTCACTCGCTGGCGCTCGCTCCGGGCGGGCGAGACCCGGGCAGGGGCCAGCCCCTACAACCCCGGCAGGGGGCAAGCCCCCCACACCCCCCAAAAACGGAAGCGCTACGCGCCGCCTGCTCTTTAAAAGCCGCTGGGACTCCGTCTCCCGCACCCCCTGGGGCAAGGGGCTCCGCCCCCTGCACCCCCGCCGCGACAGCTGGGCCGGGCGGTCCCGTACCGGGCGCGGGGCTGAGGTCCCCGGTCACGTACGGGCACGGGGCCGGGATTGTTGTTCGGGTGCGGAGCACGCGGCCGGGCTGGGCGGTCATGTGCCGGACACAGGACCGGGGTCGCTGCCAGCGCAACCCCACCCCCTCAAATCCAGCCCATCTCCTGCGCCGTCCGCACCACCGCCAACCGGTTCGACTCCCCCAGCTTCGCCATCGCCGACGACAAGTAGTTCCGCACCGTCCCCTCCGACAAGTGCAGCAACGTCGCGATCCGCGCCGTCTCCGTCCCCGCCCCCAGCAGCCGCAGGATCTCTCGTTCGCGCTCCGTAAGCGGGTTGTCCCCGGCCGCCATCGCGCTCGCGGCCAGTTCCGCGTCCAGGTAGCGGCCACCCGCGTGCACTTTGCGGATCGCAGTGGCCAGCTCCTCAGTGGGAGCGTCCTTGGCGATGAAGCCCCGCACCCCCGCGGCCATCGCGCGGCGCAGGTAGCCGGGACGTCCCAGGCTGGTCAGCATGCACACCGCGCACCGCGCCCCCGCCTCGTTCAACCGTTCGGCCACGGTCAGGCCGTCCGCGCCGGGCATGTCGATGTCCAGCACCGCCACGTCCGGGTCGTGCTCGGCGACGGCGTCGGCCACCTGGTCGCCGCGGCCGACCTCGACCACCACCTCCAGGTCGGGCTCCAGGCCGAGCAGCGCCGCGACCGCGCCCCGGATCAGGTGCTCGTCGTCGGCCAGCAGGATACGGATCACGCCGGGGCCCCGCTCGCCCGGCTCGTCTGGTCCTCGGCGGCGGACTCGGCGCGCGGCAGCGGGACGACCGCCCGCAGCATGAATCCGTCGCGGCCGCGCGGTCCGGCCGTGAACGTCCCGCCGACCACCTCGATCCGCTCGCTCAGCCCCGCCAGCCCCGAACCGGGGCCGTCGCCCAGGCCGGTCCCCGCCCCGCCGTCCGCCGACGGCCGCACCCCGTCATTGCTCATCTCCAGCACCACGGACCCACCGTAGAGGGTGAAGGCGATCTCGCAGCGCCGGGCTTCGCTGTGCTTGATGATGTTGGTGGCGCCCTCCCGGATCACCCACGCCAGCACCGCCCGCACGTCGGCGGGCAGGTCGGCGGGCGTCGTCCCGGTCTCGCAGCGGACGCCGGCGGCCTCCAGCACCGCGCGCACCCCCGCCAGCTCGGCGTCCAGCTCGACGGCCCGGTAGCCGCGCACGGCGGCGCGCACCTCGCGCAGCGAGTCGCGGGCCGCGCGGCGCACGTCGGCCATCTCGGCCTTGGCCCGCTCGGGGTCGGCGTCGGCCATCCGGATCGCCAGCTCGCTCTTGACCGCGATCAGCGACAGGCTGTGGCCGAGCAGGTCGTGCAGGTCGCGCGAGAAGCGCATCCGCTCCTCGGTGACCGCGACGCGGGCCAGCGCCTCGCGGGCGGAGTGCGCCTGCTGGTGCAGCTCCCACATGCGCCGCTGGTAGCGGTTGACGAACACCACGGCGGCGGTGACGGCGATCATCACGGCGGTCAGCGGCACCCCGTAGTACCAGCGGAACCCGCCGTCCCCCTCGTACAGGAGGCGGGAGGCGACGGTGGCGAGCACGCCGGCGGCGGTGCCGGTCCCCACGCTCAGCACGGCCAGGGCGCGCCGCGTCATCGGCGACAGCGCCACCGCCGACGCCATGCCGATCAGCACCGACGTCCAGACCGGGTGGGCGAACATCATCAGCGCGGACGGCAGGGTCGCCGCGCCCGCGAGCACCAGGTCGCGCCGGGACGCGCCGCCGCCGAGCCCGGCCCGTACGAGCCGCACGTAGAACCAGAAGGCCGGCACCACCGAGCCGAGCCCGGCGAGGACCGCCCACAGCGGGAGCTTGCCGTCGATGTGGTCCACGGCGGTGACGACCACCGCGGGCAGCAGCATCCCGGCCCCGGCGAACAGGAAGGAGCGGTCGGTGATGCGCTGGTAGTTCTCCAGCCTGCGGCTGTCGAGTTCCTCCAGCCCGGCGGTGGTGGCGACGTCCATGGGTGCGGGTTCCCTCCTTCCGGCCAGCGTAGCGATCAGGAGCGCCGGGGCTCCCAGCGGAACCAGCGGCCGGCCAGCGCGCGACCTGCGGCGAGCCACACCGCCAGCACCAGGAACGAGCGGCCGACCGCGGCCCAGCCCTCGACGAACCCGACGGCGGGGTGCGCGTCGTGGGCGAAGTAGTCCTGCCCGAAGTAGGCGGTGCGGGTGATCTCCACGACGGGGCTGAGCGGCAGCCAGCGCGTGGCCTCCTGCAGCGCCGGGGGCAGCGCCTCCAGCGGGAACATCACGCCCGCCGCCGCCATGCACGCGAACATCACCGGCAGCACGGTGAGCTGCGCCATGTCGGCGTTGGGGGTGAGGCCCGACAGCGCGAACGCCAGCAGCGCGAACACCGCCGCGCCGCCCGCGAGCCCGACCACCAGCAGCAGGGGGTCGGCGGGGAAGCGGCCGCCGAACGCGACGCCCAGCGCCACCAGCAGCGCGACCGCCTGCACCAGGTAGATCCCGGCGGCGTTGAGGGTGCTGCCCGCCAGGATCTGCGCGTCCGACAGGGCGGTGCCGCGCAGGCGCTTGAGGGTGAGGTCCTCGCGGCGGGCGGTGAACACGTTCACCAGGTTCATGAACACCGCGAAGATCAGGAAGAAGGCGAGGTGGCCGGTGCCCTGGTAGAGGGCGAGGTCGCCCTTCCCGTCCATGGACTCGCCGCGCATCGGGATCAGCATGGCGACGAACAGCAGCGGCAGCCCGACGACGGTGAACAGGGCGGTGCGGTTGCGCCACAGCAGCGTCAGGTCGAGGCGGGCGACGCGCAGCGCGCCGGCGAGGGCGGAGGGCGCGGCCTGGGCGGCGGGCCCGGCGGTCGGCGCGGTCGCGGGGGCGGTGGTCCGCAGGGTCATCGGTCGGCTCCTTCGGCGGTGCGCAGGAAGACGTCTTCGAGGGAGGCGCTGCGGGCCTGGAGGCCCTCCAGCGTCAGGGCGTGCTCGTCGGCCCAGCGCAGCAGCGCGTACAGGCCCGGCTGAAGGCCCGCGTCCGGGACGGTGTAGGCGGCCACGGCGCGGCCGCCGTCCACCGCGATGTCGGCGGCGGCCCCGGCCAGCGAGGGCAGTTCGGCGACCGGGACGCGGTCGGGGACGCGGAAGCTGATGCGGTCGCCGTGCCCGGCCAGCACCTCGGCGACCGTGCCGGTCACCTGGACGCGGCCCCGGTGCATGATGGCGAGCCGGTCGGCGAGCTGCTCGGCCTCCTCCAGGTAGTGGGTGGTGAGCAGCACGGTCGTGCCGTCGGCGACCAGGTCGCGCACGACCTGCCAGGTGGCGTGCCGGGCCTCGGGGTCCATGCCGGTGGTGGGCTCGTCCAGGAACAGCACGGCGGGGCGGCCGAGCAGGGCCAGGGCGAGGTCCAGGCGCCGCTTCTGGCCGCCGGACAGCTGCCGGGTGCGCACGCCGGCCTGCTCGGTCAGCCCGACCAGGCCGAGCGCCTCGGCGGCGGGGCGCGGCGCGGGGGTGAAGCCGCGCCAGTGCTCCACGGTCTCGGCGACGGTGAGGTCGCCGAAGAAGCCGCCCTCCTGCAGCATGATCCCCATGCGGGGCCGGACGGCGGCGCGCTGCGCGTAGGGGTCGTGGCCGAGCACGCGGACGGTGCCCGAGTGGGCGCGGCGGTGGCCTTCGAGGGTCTCCAGGGTGGTGGTCTTGCCCGCGCCGTTGGTGCCGAGGAGGGCGTACAGCTCGCCGGTCCGGACCTCGAAGGAGATCCCGGCGACGGCCTCGTGGTCCCCGTAGCGCTGGCGCAGGTCCGCGACCTGGATGGCGGGTGCGTCGATCATGGTTCCAGCCTCGCGGCCGGGCGCCGCGGCCGGTAGAAGCGGCCGTCACCGCCTGCGGCGGCGTCTGTCAGCCCCTCGGCATGACAGCTGTCATGCCCGCGCCGCGGGGTCGTCGCCGTGCGGCGCGTCGGGCAGACTGGGGCCATGCGCGTAGCCCTGTGCCAGATCGAGGTCGGCGACGACCCCAAGGAGAACCTGCGGCGGATCACCGACGCGATCGCCGAGGCGGCCGCGTCCCCCGGCGGGGTCGATCTGGCGGTGCTCCCGGAGGCCGCGCAGCTGCGGTTCGGCAACGACCTCGCCGCCGCCGCCGAGCCGCTGGACGGCCCGTTCGTCACCGCGCTGCGCGAGGCGGCCCGGGCGCACGGCACCGCCGTGGTCGCGGGGATGTTCGAGCCCGCCGACGAGGGGCGGGTCTTCAACACCGTCGTGGGCGTCGGCGCGGACGGTGGACTGGCCGGCTCCTACCGCAAGCTGCACCTGTACGACGCGTTCGGCGACCGGGAGTCGGCCGCGGTCGCGCCCGGCGACCGCCCGGTGGTGCTCGACCTCGCCGGCGCCCGGATCGGGATCGTGACCTGCTACGACGTGCGGTTCCCCGAGCTGGCGCGGGCGCTGGTGGACCAGGGCGCGCAGATCCTGGTGGTCCCGGCGGCCTGGGGGCAGGGGGTCTTCAAGGAGGAGCACTGGACCACCCTGGTGCGGGCCCGCGCGATCGAGAACACCACCTGGGTGGTGGCCGTGGACAAGGCGCCCGACCGCACCCCGCCGCCCAGGGGCCTGCCGGGCGGGGTCGGCCGCAGCCAGCTCGTCGACCCGATGGGCGTGGTGCTGGCCGACCTCGGGCCCTTCCCCGGCGTGCGGGTGGCCGAGCTGGACCCCGGGGCGACCGCGCGGGTCCGGAAGGTGCTGCCGTCGCTGGAGCACCGCCGCCGCGACGTGCTCTGACCCGCCGGGTTCAGTTGGCCACCGAGACCACGTGCCCGATCGAGGCCTCCTCGTCGAGCAGGTCCAGCAGGGCGGCGGCCAGGTCGGCGCGGGTGATGCGGAGGCCGCCGCGCACGTTGAGGTCGGTCGCGCGCCGGTAGGTCCCCTTGGCGGGCTTGTCGGTGAGCTGCGGCGGCCGCACGATCGTCCAGTCCAGGCCGCCCGCGCGCACCCGCCGCTCGGCCTCGGTCATGTCGGCGAACGCGTGCTTGAGCATCTTCTGCACGATCAGCGGCTTGACCACGTACCGGACGAACGGGGCGTCGCCGGAGTCGGTGGCCAGGCCGCTGGCGCTCACCATCAGCAGCCGCCGCGTCCCCGCCGCCTCCATCGCCGTCATGATCGACCGCACGCTGTCGGCGCAGACGGTGGTGGGCTTGTTGCCCTCCCGGCTGCCCATCGCGGTGATGACGGCGTCGCGCCCCTTGACCGCCGCCTCGATCGCGCCGGGGTCCATGACGTCGGCCCGGACGACCTCGATCGAGTCGCGCAGCCCGGCCGGGAGCCGGGCG
Source organism: Spirillospora sp. CA-253888 (assembly GCA_050936435.1). Taxonomy (GTDB): domain Bacteria; phylum Actinomycetota; class Actinomycetes; order Streptosporangiales; family Streptosporangiaceae; genus Spirillospora. The sequence goes on along the minus strand of JBNJMT010000001.1, from coordinate 6,679,308 downwards.
GGGTCGCGCACCACGGCGGTGACGGTGTGCCCGGCCGCCAGGGCCCGCCGGAGGACGTGCAGCCCGGTGCCGCCGGTGGCGCCGAAGACGGTGATGTGCATGAGTGCCTCCCGAAGGGGTGAGTAAATGTTCACTCACCCCTAGGATGGGCAGGTGCACACTCACTGTCAAGGGGACCGATGACGAGGCCGGCGACCGGCAACGCCCGCGAGCGCATCCTGGACGCGGCGGCCGAGACCATGCGCACCAAGGGCGTCGCGCACGCGACGACCAAGGAGATCGCCCGCGCGGCCGGCTGCTCGGAGGCCCTGCTCTACAAGCACTTCCAGGACAAGGAGGAGCTGCTCCGGCACGTCATGCGCGAGCGGATGCCCGCCTTCGACCAGGGCGTGGTGCCGGGCACCGGCACCGTGGCGGGCAACCTGACCGCGATCGCCTACGGCGCGCTGCGCTTCTACCAGCAGTCGTTCCCGATGATGGCGTCGATGGTCGCGCAGCCGAAGCTGATGGAGGCCGCGCGCGGGAGGCTCGGCAAGTACGACGCCGGGCCCCACCACCCCGTCCGGTTCCTGACCGCCTACCTGCGCGGCGAGCGCGAGCTGGGCCGCATCAGGGCCGACGCCGATCCGGCGGCGCTGGCGGCGCTGCTGATGGGCGCCTGCTTCCAGCAGGGCTTCCTGCACTACTTCGCGGGCGGGCCCGGCGGGCCGGAGGTGCCCGAGTCGGTGGCCGAGGACCTGGTGAACGCGCTGCTGCCCGCCCTCGGCTGAGCGTGCCCCCGACGCTGCTAGGCGGCGGTGCGGCGCAGGCGCCGGACCAGCAGGATCAGCACGCCGAGCGCCAGCCAGACCAGCCCGACGATCTTGGCCAGGGGGCCGGCCAGCACGATGATCCAGATCGCCACGGCCGCGCCCAGCAGCGGCACCGCCACGTGGCGCCACCAGTCCCGGCTGCCCCTGCGCCGCACGAAGTAGCCGACCACCGAGGCGTGCAGCAGGGTGAAGGCCGACAGCGCGCCGATGTCCACGATCGACACCAGCACGTCCAGGCCGTCGTCGCGGCGCGCGGCCCACACCGACACCACCAGGGTGAGCGCGGCCGTGGTGAGCAGCGCGGTGCGCGGCACGCGCGAGCGCTCGTCCACCTTCGACAGCGCGCCGGGCAGCCCGCGGTCGCGGGCCATGCCGTACAGCAGGCGGGAGGCGGCGGCCACGGCCGTCATCGCCGAGAACGCCGGGCCGATGCCCTTGACCACCGCGAACGCCTTGGACAACCACGGCCCGATCGACGCGTCGGTCATCGTGTAGAACGCGGTGCCCTGCTCGGCGGGCTTCGCGGCCAGCTCCTGCGGCGTCATCGGCATGAGCAGCCCGGCCAGGTAGGTCTGCACCACGAACAGCAGGCCCGCCAGCACCAGGCAGAACAGGACCGCGCGCCCGACCTGCCGGGAGTCGCCCGCGCTCTCCTCGGCGAACGAGGCGATCGCGTCGAAGCCCAGGTAGGACAGCACCGCCACCGACACCGCGCCCATCACCAGGGTCAGCGAGGAGCCGCCGGTGCCGAGGAACGGCGAGTCCCACGGCCGCGCCGGGCCCTCCACCGCCAGCACCACCAGCGAGGCGACCACGAACACCGCCAGCAGCACGATCTCCACCACGATCACCACGAAGCCGATGCGCGCGGCGACCCGCACCCCGGCCAGGTTGACCGCCGTGGTGACCGCGAACGCGAGCACGGTGAACACCCACGCCGGGACCGAGGGCACCAGCGAGTGCAGCGCGATCCCGCAGAACAGGTAGGCCACCGACGGGATCAGCAGGTAGTCCAGCATCGCCAGCCAGCCCGCCAGGAACCCGGCCGGGCGGCCGAGCCCGGCGCTCGCGTAGGCGAACACCGAGCCCGCGTGCGGGATCTCCCGCGACATCGCGGCGTAGGAGTAGGCGGTGAAGCCCATCGCGATCGTGGCGATCACGTAGACGGCCGCGACCGCGCCGACGCTCTTGGCGTCCAGCACGCCGTAGACGCCGACCGGGGCCATGGGCCCGATGAACAGCAGCCCGTAGACGATCAGGTCGCGCAGCGAGAGGCTGCGGCTCAGTCCCCCGCCCGGCCCGCTCTTCCCGCTCTGCATGGCGTCGTCCCCCAAGGCCCGCTCGTAGTCCGGATCTGCCCGAAGGCGCCGCTGGTCGCGATCGGGTGACGTGCCCGCGCGGGAACGGGCGGATCATCAGATCGTTACCCATGGTGACGTCACGGATACCGCCTGGAGGACGGCGGGGTCGCCTCGCCCGCCGCGCCCGCAGGGGAATCGAACGCGCCAGGGTCCCGGCACGCCGGGCGTCCCTGCTGCGCCGCGCGCCCCGCACGCGCTCCAGGGTTTTCAGAACAGCGGCGTTTGCCGTGGTAAGGACGCCGTTTACCGGGGATGGACGCGTCCATTTCCCCGCCTCGCCGATTGCCGCGCGCCGTGCGCGGCGAAGGGGCCACTCCGCCGCGCCCCGGAACGGCCTGGTGCGCTTTAATGTCCGGGTTCCCTCACGGAAGGCCGGTCCATGGTTTCTGAGCTGTTCGATCCCGCTGCCTGGAAGGAAGTCGAAGGCTTCGACTTCACCGACATCACCTATCACCGGGCGGTGGAGCACGGGACGGTGCGGATCGCCTTCGACCGGCCCGAGGTGCGCAACGCGTTCCGGCCGCACACGGTGGATGAGTTGTACCGGGCGTTGGACCATGCGCGGCTGTCGGGGGATGTGGGGTGTGTGATCCTGACCGGGAACGGGCCCTCGCCGCGTGACGGCGGGTGGGCGTTCTGCTCGGGGGGCGACCAGCGCATCCGCGGCAAGGACGGTTACCGGTACGCCGAGGGGGAGACGGCCGAGTCGATCGATCCGGCGCGGGCGGGGCGGTTGCACATCCTGGAGGTGCAGCGGCTGATCCGGTTCATGGGCAAGGTGGTGATCTGCGTGGTGCCCGGGTGGGCGGCCGGGGGCGGGCACAGCCTGCACGTGGTGGCCGACCTCACGTTGGCCAGCCGCGAGCACGCCCGGTTCAAGCAGACCGACGCCGATGTGGCCAGCTTCGACGGCGGGTTCGGCTCGGCGTACCTGGCCCGCCAGGTCGGCCAGAAGTTCGCCCGCGAGATCTTCTTTTTGGGCGAGACCTACAGCGCCGACGACGCCCACCGCATGGGCATGGTCAACGCCGTCGTCGACCACGCCGACCTGGAGGCCACCGCGCTGGAGTGGGCCCGCAAGATCAACGGCAAGAGCCCCACCGCCCAGCGCATGCTCAAGTTCGCCTTCAACATGATCGACGACGGCCTGGTCGGCCAGCAGGTCTTCGCCGGCGAGACCACCCGCCTGGCCTACGGCACCGACGAAGCCGCCGAAGGACGCGACTCCTTCCTCGAAAAACGCGACCCCGACTGGTCGCCCTACCCCTGGTACTAGGGGCCGCGGGAAATGGCGAACAAATTGAACACCCCTCCTCCGCCGGCCATTTCCCCCTAAGCTCTCCGGCCATGGCCGCTCTGCCTTTGCCGTCTTTCGGCGACTACCTCCGGCACCTGCGCACGCACTCTCCCGCGAGTGCGGCGAAAGGCGGCCGCCTCAGCCGTACCGAGGTGGCCGCGGGGGCGTTTCTGAGCGTCGGCTATGTCATCAAGCTCGAACAGGGCAGCGCGGACAATCCCTCGCCCGAGGCGGTGGACCGGCTCGCCGAGGTGCTCGACGTCAACGCGGTGCAGCGCCGGCACCTCCACGACCTCGCGCTCTACCGCCCGCCGCAGCGGGCCGCGGCGGGGCACGGGGCGGACACGCCGGTCACGCCCGTGATGGCGGAGGCCGTCGACAACCTCCTGCCGCAGGTGTGCGGGTACGTCGACGAGCGGTGGAACGTCCTGTACTGCAACGGCGAGTACGCCAGGCTCTTCCGGCGCATCACCGAGACGGGCAACGTGCTGCGCTGGTTCTTCCAGGTCCCGGAGTCCCGCTCGATCATGATCGAGTGGGACTCCGAGGCCCGGCTGACCGTCGCCTGGTTCCGCGCCCTCATGGTCCGCCGGGCCGGGGACCCCCGGTTCGGCGAGCTGCTGGAGGAGCTGGCGCGCAGCCCCGACTTCGCCCGGATGTGGCTGGACCGCGAGATCTTCATGGGGCGGCACTCGCCCTACATGCTGCTCCGCGACCTCGACCGGGGCCGGGACGTGCGGCTGCTCGCCCAGGTCTACGCCTGGCCGGACCCGACCCAGGCCGTCCAGCTGTTCCTCGGCATCAGGACCGAGGAGCGCCCCTGAGCCCGGCCGGGGCCAGGGCGGACGGCGCGGGGCGGGACGGGCTCAGGCGATCTCGCCCGCCAGGAAGCGCAGGAGGAGGTCGTTGACCTCCTTGGGGTGGGTGAGCGGCGGCGAGTGCGCGGCCCCCTCCACCGTCCGGAGGTCGGTGGCCCCGGGCAGCCCCTCGCTCAGCGCCCGCATCCGCTCCGCGGGGATCGACCTGTCCTGCGCGCCCCGGACCAGGAGGGCGGGGCAGCGGATCTCCCCCAGCCGGCCGGTGATGTCGTCCCGCTCCAGCAGGCAGGCCACCGGCGTGCCGAGGGGGAGCGACGGGGCCTCGCGCCACTTGCGCACCCAGTCCGCGGCCACCGGGTGGTCGCCGATCAGCTGCGCGGCCAGCCCGGTGACGATCTCCTCCACCGGGCCGTTGGCCGACAGCGCGTCGAACAGCCCCTGGTAGGCGACCTTGTCGCCGGGGTCGCAGGCGTGCGACTCGGTGTCGAACAGCACCAGGCGGTCGATGCGCTCGGGCGCCAGCAGCGCCGCCCGCAGCGAGATGAACCCGCCCTGCGAGACGCCGCCGACGGTGGCGCTCCCGATGTCCAGCGCGTCCAGCAGGCCCAGCAGGTCCCGGGCGGAGTCCCAGTAGGTGAAGGGGACGCCGTCGTCCGGGGTGCCCCCGTGCCCGCGGGCGTCCCAGGTGATCACCCGGTGGTCCGGGGCGAGGCCGGCCGCCTGGCCCTGGAACATGGTGCCGTCCAGGAAGTAACCGTGGGCGAGAACAATGGCGGGCCCGTCACCGCCGGTGTCCGAATAGGAAAGCCGGCGGCCGTTGGCGAGAAGGGTGCCCATGGTCTCCTCCAGGTCGTGGTGGCCATCAGTATGGTGCACCTTTTCGGGGCCTTTCAAGCGGGGATTGGCATTGACGGACATTTTCCCCGGGCGATCGCCCGCGCACGGCCGCGGTTTTCGCGTCTCGGCGACGGATTCGCCGACCGGCCGCGCTCCGCGCGAGGGCCCCGCCCCGGAGGGCGGACCGCCTCCGTGCGCGCCCACGGGCGGCGGGCCGGATGCCGAGCCCGCCCGACCGTGCCCCGGAAATCTCCTGCAACCCCTTGACACAAGGGGGTTCCGTCATCGGTGCCGGGAGGGCCCATCGGCGGACGCCCCGCGCCCTCTCCCCTCGGACCATGCCCTTCGGCGGGTGCTACTGGCAGGGGTACCCCTGCCAGTAGCACTTGTCGCCCCATTCGGGCAAGTGCAGAATGGATTCCCGTTTGCGGGGGCGCCTGACTCACCGAGTCTTCCCGGTCAAGCCGTCACATGGGGGTGAGCCGATGATCGAGGGGCGGTACCGGACCGGAATTGACACGGTGAAAGCGAGTCCGGCCCGGGTCTATGACTACCTCCTCGGCGGAAAGGACAATTTCGAGGCCGATCGTGTGCTGGCCGAGGAGCTCGTCGCCGTCCTCCCGGACGTCCGGCGGGCGGCCCGCGCCAACCGGGCCTTCGTCGGCCGCGCCGTCGCCGAGGCGGCCGACGGCGGCGTCACCCAGTTCCTCGACCTCGGGGCCGGGCTGCCCGCCGGGGAGAACGTGCACGAGATCGCCCGGCGGCGGCGGCCGGCGGCGTCGGTGGTCTACGTCGACAACGACCCCATGGTGGTCAGCCACGCCCGCGCCCTGTTACAGGCCGACGACCGCGTCACCGTGGTCGAGGCCGACCTGCGCCGGCCCGCGGCGGTCCTGTCCGACGCCGAGCTGGGGCGGTGCCTCGACCTCGACCGGCCGGTCGCCGTCCTGCTGGCGGCCAGCCTGCACTTCGTCCCCGACGAGGACGACCCCGCCGGGATCGTCGCCGGTTTCACCCGGGACCTCGCCCCCGGCAGCCGCCTGGTGATCTCGCACTGGAGCGGCGGGCCCGACCCCGCCGCCGACGCGGCGATCCGCAACGCCTACCGCGACGCGGCGACGGTGCCGCTCGTCGACCGCGATCCGGCGCGGCTCCGGGCGCTGTTCGCCGGGTTCGACCTGTCCGGTCCCGGGCTGGCCGACGTGCTGGCCTGGCGGTCGGCGTCCTCCGGCGGCAACGCGGGGTCGTCGTTCCGGCTGCTGGCGGGCGTCGGCCTCCGGCCGGAGCGGTCCGCCTGAGGCCGCGGGAGGGCGCCGGCGCGCTAGGCGCGGTCGCGCTCCCGCACGAAGTCGATCTCCTCGGGGGCGCGGCCGGGCCAGGACAGGCGGGTCGGCGCGGCGGGCGTCTCGGCGACCAGGCGGCCGTGCGCGACCACGTGGCTCGGCCGGGTCTGGCGGCGGATCGCGTCGAACGGCGAGGAGGCCGGCAGCACCACGAACGAGGCGGGCCGCCCCGGCTCGATCCCGTACCGGTCGCCCAGCGACAGCACGCGGGCGGCGCGCTCGGTGACCATCGCGTACGCCTCGTCGATCTCGGCGGCCCCGGTGAGCTGCGCGGCGGCGATCCCGGTCAGCGCGACCTGGAGGGGGAAGGCGGTGCCGAGCGGGAACCAGGGGTCCATCACGTCGTCGTGGCCGAACGCCACGTTGACGCCCGCGCCGAGCATCTCCTTGACCTGGGTGAGGCCGCGCCGCTTGGGGTAGTCGTCGAAGCGCCCTTGCAGGCAGAGGTTGGCGAGGGGGTTGCACACCAGGTTGATGCCGGAGCGGGCCAGGATGCGCTGGAGCTTGTAGGAGTAGGCGCCGTTGTAGGAGCCCATCGCGGTGGTGTGGGAGGCGGTGGCGCGGGAGCCGAGGCCGCCGCGGCGGGCGAGGGTCGCCAGGACCTCCACGAAGCGGGACTGCTCGTCGTCGATCTCGTCGCAGTGCGCGTCCAGCAGCAGGCCGTGCCGCCGGGCGATGTCGAAGGCGATCTCCAGCGAGCGCACGCCGTCCTCGCGCGTGTCCTCGAAGTGCGGGATCGCGCCGATGACGTCCGCGCCGCGCCGGGCGGCCTCCTCCAGCAGCTCGGGGCCGTTCTCGAACGAGACGATCCCCTCCTGCGGGAAGGCCACGAGCTGGAGGTCGATGACGTCGCGGACCTGCTCGCGGACCTCGGCCATCGCCTCCAGCGCGACCAGCCCGGGGTCGGTGACGTCCACGTGGCTGCGCACGTGCAGCACGCCGTTGGCGGCGTACCAGCGCAGCACCTCCGAGGCGCGGGAGACCACGTCGTCGCGGGTGAGGGACGCCTTGCGCTCGCTCCAGACGGCGATGCCCTCCCACAGGGAGCCGGAGGCGTTCCAGCGCGGCTCGCCGGCGGTCAGGGTGGTGTCCAGGTGGACGTGCGGCTCCACGAACGGCGGGCTGACCAGCGCGCCCGCGGCGTCCAGGAAGGTCTCGCCGCTCCCCTGCCCGGCGGGCAGCACCCGGCCGAAGCGGGCGCCGTCGACCTCGACGTCGTGGACGCCTTCACGGCCGTACAGGCGGGCGTTACGCAGCAGTTTCACGAGGGGTCCCCTTCCGGCGCGACAGCAGCAGGTACAGGCCGCCGGCCACCACCGACCCGGCGAGCCAGGACAGGTCGACGCCGCCGAGGGCGGTGGCGGCCGGGCCCTTGAGGGCGGCGGGCGTGCCGTACTGGAAGCACCAGGTGGCGAAGGCGCCCAGCAGGAACGACGCCAGCGCGTCCCAGCGGTAGTCGCCGAGGCGCGAGCGGCCGGGCGGGTCGTACAGGGCGTCGATGTCCACGTTCCGCCGCCTGACGACGTAGAAGTGCACGCCCATCACCGCCGCCCACGGCACCACCCAGGTGACCAGGCCCACCAGCCAGGCGTCCAGGGTGTGCGCGAAGTCGTCCTGGAAGATCAGCAGGATCGCGAACACGGTGGCGAACGCGCCGACGCCGTAGGAGACCGCGCGCCGCGAGACCTTCCAGTCCAGGGTCTGGGCGCACAGCGAGCAGGAGTAGACGTTCAGGATGTTGGTGGCGATCGGGCCGTGCACCACCAGCAGCAGCACCGGGATGGCCAGCGCGCCGAAGGAGTCGACGATGAGCTTGCCGGGGTCGGTGGTCCTGCTGACGGTGGCCAGGGACGCGCCGAGCACGCCGAGCCACACCACCGGCAGGAACTGGCCGAGCACGCTGGCGGCGTAGAGCTTGGCGCGCGGCACCGAGCGCGGCACGAACCGCGAGTAGTCCGAGGCGTAGGCGAACCAGGTGATGCCCCAGCCGACGCCGATGGCGGTCATGACGGTCGTCAGCGCCGACAGCCGCTTGCCGCCGGTCAGCCCGTCGCCCGCGAAGTCCCAGCGCACACCGGTCCTGGTCCAGGCGACCACGGTCATGGCGGCGAGCACCACCAGCGTGATCGGAACGGTCCACTTCTCGAACGCGGCGATCGCGCCGAAGCCGGAGGCGGCGATCCACACCTGCAGCCCCATGATCACCAGGACCGTGACGATCTTGACGCCGGTGCCGCCCTCGACGCCGACCTGGCCGAGCAGCGCCATCACCAGGTCCAGCACGATCCAGGTGTTCACCGCGCACCAGCCCGCCGACATGACCCCCTGGAGGGCGGCCGGCAGGTAGGCGCCGCGGCGGCCGAACGCCGAGCGGGCCAGCACCATCTGGGTCACCGCGGTGCGCTGACCCATCAGGACGAACAGCCCGAAAACCGACATGCCGATCAGGTTGCCGAGCACCAGCACCGCGATCGTGTCGGCGAGGCCCAGCCCGAGCTTGATGCCCAGGGCGCCCAGCACCCAGTTGATGGGGGCGATGTTGGCCCCCGACCAGATCCAGAACTGGCTGAGGGCCCCGGAGCGGCGGGCCCCGTCGGGCACCGGTTCCAGGGAGTGCGCGGCGTCGCCGGCCTCGGGCGCGGCCTTGGGTGAGGTTGACATCGATCATCACGATAGCGGCCGACGGTTCCGGCACTTCCCCCGAGGTCGGCTATTTGCGCAGGTAGGCGCGGGGCGACGCGCGAGATAGGCGAATGGGGCCACGTTCCGGGACACCCTCTGTAGCCTCATGGGAGCAGACCGGAAGGGGGCCGCGGGTGATGGGGGCAGGGCACACCCGGGCGGGGGGAGCCGCCCGGGACACCGCCGAGGACATCGCCGGGGGCGCCGCTCCCCCGCCCGGCACCCCGGCCCTGGAGTTCGGCGGCGACCTGACGGCGGTGTGCGAGTTCGTGGCGGCCCAGGCCGCCCGGCACGGCGTGTTCGGCAACCGGGCGGCGCTGCTGGTGGTGGCGGCCGGGGAGGTCGCCGCGCACCTGATGGGGCACGGCATGACCCGGTACGGCGCCTCGGTGCTGGTCTGGCCGCAGCACGCCGCCCTGGTGTGCCGTCTGCACACCGCGGCCGAGGCGGCGGTGCCCGCGCGGATCGCCGCGCGGCTGCGCGGCCAGGTGGAGATCATGGTGAGCGGCCCCGACGTCACCCTGCGGGTGCCGGTCCCGGTCGCGCCCCGGTGAGCCGGGTCTTGACGACCTTGCCCATGGCGTTGCGCGGCAGCGCCCCCACCAGGTGGACCGTGCGCGGCCGCTTGTGCGCCGACAGCCGGGCCGCCACGAAGTCGATCAGCTCCGGGCCGGTCGCGCCCTCGGCCACGACGTAGGCGGTGACCTGCTCGCCGAGGTCGGCGTGCGGGGTGCCGACGACGGCGGCCTCGCGGACGGCCGGGTGCGCCAGCAGCGCGTTCTCCACCTCGCCCGCGCCGATCCGGTAGCCGCCGCTCTTGATGAGGTCGGTGGAGGCGCGGCCGACGATGCGGTGCCAGCCGTCGGGGGCGACGGTGGCGATGTCGCCGGTGCGGAACCACCCGTCGGCGGTGAACGCGGCGGCGGTGGCCTCGGGGCGGCCGAGGTAGCCGGAGAACACCATCGGCGCGCGCACGTGCAGCTCACCGGGCGTCTCCCCGTCGGCGGGGACCGCGCCGCCGTCCTCGGCGACCAGCCGGGTCTCCACGCCCGGCAGCGGCAGGCCGACCTGGCCGGGGCGCCGGTCGCCGTCCGCGCGGGCGCTCACGGTGATGAGGGTCTCGGTCATGCCGTACCGCTCCACGGGCCGGTGCCCGGTGAGCGCGGCCAGCCGCTCGAAGACCGGGACCGGCAGCGGCGCGCTGCCCGACACCAGCAGCCGCGCGCCGCGCAGCGCCCCGGCCGCGGCGGGGTCGTCGGCGACGCGCGACCACACGGTGGGCACGCCGAAGTAGAGCGACCCGCCCGCCGCCGCGTACGCGCCGGGCTTCGGGCGGCCGGTGTGCACCAGCGGCGAGCCGACGCGCAGCGGGCCGAGCACGCCGAGGACCAGGCCGTGCACGTGGAACAGCGGCAGGCCGTGCACCAGCACGTCGTCGGGGGTCCAGGCCCACGCCTCGGCCAGCGCGTCGAGCCCGGCGGCGATGGCGGCGCGGGTGATCGGGACGCCCTTGGGCGGGCCGGTGGTGCCGCTGGTGTAGAGGATCAGCGCGGCCGCGTCGTCGGGCCGGGCGCCGGTGGGGGCGTCCCCGGCGGGCAGCGCGTCCACGGGCACCACGGGCGGCTCGCCGTCCGCCGCCTCGTGGGCGCCGCGCGCGGCCAGCAGCAGGGCGGCGCCGGAGTCGCCGAGGATGTGGGCGCGCTCGTCGGGGCCGGAGTCGGGCGGCAGCGGGACGACCGGCACCCCGGCCAGCAGGCCGCCCACCACCGCGACCACCGTCTCGGCGGTCGCGGTGGCGTGCACGGCGACGGCGGGCGCGCCAGCGATCTCGGCGGCGACCGCCCCGGCCCGCGCCGTCAGCTCCTCGCGTGACAGCGCGCTCCCGGCGACGCTCAGGGCGTCCCCCCGGTCCGCGGCCGTGGTGCCGAGCAGGTCCATCACGCGTTCTCCTCTTGGTCGTCCAGCCATGCCAGCACGGCGTCGGTGTGCTCGCCGAGCAGTGGCGGGGCGGTGTGCTCGCGCGGGGGCTCGCCGTCGAAGCGGAGCGGCGGGCCGGGCAGCTCGATCCGGCCGAGCTGCGGGTGGTCCACCTCCACGACCAGCCCCTGCGAACGGGTCTGCGCCCATTCGTACACCTCGTCGATGCGGCGGATGGCCCCGGCGGGGATCCCGGCGGCGTCCAGCCGGGCCAGCCACTCGGCGCGGGAGCCCCCGGCGAGGACCCGCTCGATGTCGGCGGCCAGCTCCGCGCGCCGCTCCGCCCGGTCGGGGATCGTGGCGTAGCGGGGGTCGTCGGGGTCCAGGCCGACCAGCGGCGCGAACCGCCGCCACAGCCCCTGGTTGGCGACGCCGATCTGGATCGGCCCGTCGGCGCAGCGGAAGGTCCCGTACGGCGCGATCGAGGGGTGGTCGTTGCCGACCGACTCCGGCGCGTCCTCGGCCACCGTCCATCGGGTGCCCTGGAACATGTGCGCGCCCACCACCGAGGCCAGCAGCGAGGTCCGCACCACGCGGCCCCGGCCGGTGCGGGCGCGCTCGTAGAGGGCGGCCAGCACCCCGGCGACGCCGTTCTGGGCGGCCAGGACGTCGGCGACCGACAGCCCCACCTTGCTGGGCGTGCCGGGCGGCCCGGTGACGCTCATGATCCCGGCCTCGCCCTGCACGATCGCGTCGTAGCCGGGCCGCCCGCCCTCGGGCCCGTCGTGCCCGAACCCGGTGATCGACAGCACCACCAGGCGCGGGTTGACCTCGTGCAGCCGCTCGACGCCGAGGCCGAGCCGGTCCATCACGCCGGGGCGGAAGTTCTCCACCAGCACGTCGGCGCGCTCGACCAGCCGGGTCAGCACCGCGCGGCCCCGCTCGGACTTCAGGTCCAGCTCCACCGACTCCTTGCCGCGGTTGACCGACAGGTAGTAGGTGGACACCCGCTCGGGCCCGGCGAACGGCGGCCCCCAGCCGCGCGTCTCGTCGCCGGCGCCGGGCCGCTCGATCTTGATCACGCGGGCGCCGAGGTCGGCCAGCGTCATCGTCGCGTGCGGGCCGGCCACCACCCGGCTGAGATCGATCACCAGGACGTCGTCGAGCGGACCGGGCAAGGACATGCTCCTCAGCGGACAGCGCCCGGCAAAGGCCGGGACCGGGGGGTCTTTTCCCCTGGAAGTATGCCTTCGGTGGCAGAAGTGACGTTGACCCACCCGGCCCTCGCCGACCACGTGCGGGGGCTGCCGCCGTCCTGCGGCCCGGTGCGGGTGGTGGCGGTCGACGGGCCGAGCGCGGCGGGCAAGTCCACCTTCGCGCCGCTCCTGGCCGCCGCGCTGGGTGACGGCGGGGACGGCGGGGGCGCCGCGCCGCTGGTGCGCTCGGACGACTTCCGGGTCCCGTGGGACGCCGACCCGCTCACCTGGTGGGAGCCGCTGCGCGCCGCCGTGCTCGACCCGCTGCGCGCCGGGCGTCCGGGCCTCCTGCGCCGCTACGACTGGCGGGCCGACGCCTACGGCCCGCCCGAAGAGGTCCCCGTCGCGCCCGTGCTGGTCCTGGAGGGCGTCGGCGCGGCCTGGCGCGGCTCTCCGGCCGCCTACCGGATCTGGATCGACGCGCCCCGCGCGGTGCGCCGCGCCCGCGCGCTGGCCCGCGACGGCGCGGACTGGGCGGGGGCCTGGGAGGGGTGGGCCGAGCGCGAGGCCCGGCACTTCGCGGCCGACCGGACGGCCGGTCGCGCCGACCTCGTGGTGGACGGCACCCGCGCCGGCGAGGGCGGGTTCCGGGCGCGAATCGCCCACGCGGACCGGGCGGACAGGCTACTGTGAGTGCGCACCCGACTCCGCCCTGCCCCTGCGGATCGCTGGCAGCGGAGGTCTCCGCAGGTGTTCCCCTACAGCCGAGCCCACCGGCGGGCGATGAGCGCGGACGTGGTGGCGCACGCCTTACGGTCCAGCGCGACGGCTGCCGGGGTCAGCGGCACGGGGCTCATCCTGCTCAGCGGGGACGTGCCCCACGCGATCGGCGGCAGCGACGTCGACGGCGCGCGCCTGGAGCGCGCGCAGATCGCCCTGGGCTCGGGCCCCGCCTTCCGCTGCATGGTGGGCGGCTCGCCGGTCGCGGTGCGCGACCTGCCCACCGGCTATCCCGACGGGCACCCTGAACTGGCCCCCTACGCCGGGCCGGTGCACGCGGTGCTGTCGGTGCCGATCCGCGTCCGCGGCCTGGTCTCGGGCTCGCTCGACCTGTACGACCACCGGCCGCACCCCTGGTCGCGCCGCCAGATCGGGGCCGCGCGCGGACTGGCCGACGTCCTCGCCGACATGCTCTTCCTGCTGTCGGCCCACCGCGTTCCGGTGTCGGCCTCCCTTCCCGGGGTAACCCCCTGACGCTCGCGTTCCGGAAGCCCACAGACGACTCTCCGCCACGGCGATCAGGAAGGCCCCGTCATGCACATCGACCCGGAGGCATTGGACGCCAGCCTCCGCGCGCTACGCCACGCGCCGCGCGAACCCGATCTGGAATGCGCGCTCGGCACGGTCGTACAGGCCGTCCAGCGGATCTTCGGGTGCGACGGCGCGGGCCTGATGTTCACCGATCCCTCCGGGGCGCTGCGCTACGTCACCGCCACCGACGAGCTGGGCCGCGGCCTGGAGATCGTGCAGGCCGAGCTGGGCGAGGGCCCCTGCGTGGAGGCCTACCTGCGGGCCCAGGTGATCAGCTGCGACGATCTGACCGGGGACCGGCGCTGGCCGGTGCTGGCGCGGCGGCTGAACGGCGCGGCCCGGGTGCGCGGGGTGCTGGCCGCGCCGGTGCGGCTGGCCGGCACGCCCGTCGGCTGCCTGAACCTCTACGCGACCGAGCCCCGGCCCTGGCACGCCCCGGACCGGTACGACTCCGACCGGCACGCCCTGGCCGCCTACGCCGAGCTGATCGAGCAGACCATCGCGGCGGCGCTGGCCGCCGAGCACACCGGCGCCCTGGCCCGCCAGCTGGAGCACGCGCTGCACAGCCGGGTCATGGTCGAGCGCGCGATCGGGTTCCTGATGGCCGACCGGGGCGTGGACTCCCGGGAGGCGTTCGACCGGCTGCGCCGCGAGGCGCGCAACAACCGGCGGCGCGTCGCGCACGTGGCGGCCGAACTGCTGGGCGAGCCGGTGCCGGACGACGCCTAGGACGGCGCCCGGCACGGCGCCCGGGAGCGGCGTTCCGGTAACGGCGCAGCTCAGGGGCGGTGCGGGCCGGTCCGGCGCGGGAGTCGGGACGGGTCGGGGAAGGGGCGACTAAGCCCCGCCCAAAGCGGGTACTTTGCCTCCAACATCATCGAGGACCTCTATCCCGTTTCCCGGAGGACGCCTGGCTCCCCGGGCGTCTCGCAGGGTGGGCACAGTGCGCGGTAGCGATCACCGGTACGCCGTCGGAGTTCTGCTGGCGGTCGCCTTGACCGCCTCGGCCTGCACGGACGGATCCTCCGACCGGGGCGGCGGCGCCGCCCCGGTCAAGGTCCCGCCCGCGCAGATCGCCATCACCCCGGCCGACGCCGCCGAGAAGGTCAGGCCGGAGAAGGGCGTCACCGTGAAGGCGACCGGCGGCACGCTCGACGCCGTGCGCGTCACCGTCAAGGGCAAGGAGAAGGAGGTCGCGGGGGCCTTCAACGCCCAGCGCACCGAATGGCGTTCCAAGTGGGCGCTGGCGCCGTCCAGCGAGTACCAGGTGAGCGCCTCCGCCAAGAACTCCTCCGGGACTCCGGCGCAGGCGGCCGCCGAGTTCAGGACGCTGAAGCCCGCCGAGACGGTCCGGGCGTCGCTGGACTGGATCCTGGAGGGCAACCAGGGCAAGAAGTACGGGGTCGGGACGCCGATCATCGTGAACTTCGACCGCGAGGTGCACAACCGCGAGCAGGTGGAGAAGGCCCTGGAGGTGAAGGCCGACAAGCCCGTGGAGGGGGCCTGGCGCTGGATCGACGGGCAGCAGGTCGTCTACCGGACCAGGAAGTACTGGCCGGCCCACCAGAAGGTCACCTTCACCGCGCACCTGACCGGGGTGCGGGCCGCCAAGGGCGTGTACGGGACCAGGGACCTCACCCGCACCTTCCGGATCGGCGCGTCCCGCATCTCCACCATCGACCTCAAGAAGCACAGGATGACCGTGAAGGTGGACGGCCGCCAGGTGCGCAAGGTCCCGGTCAGCGGCGGCAACGGCACCACCCGCGAGTACACCACCACCAGCGGCGTGCACCTGGCGATGGAGAAGAACAACCCCACCCGGATGATCTCGCCGGGGCGCAAGAAGGGCGACCCCGGCTACTACGACCTGCTGATCAACTACGCGGTGCGGTTCTCCAACACCGGCGAGTACCTGCACCAGACCAGCGGCGAGGAGTACTGCCTCGGCAAGGACAACTGCAGCCACGGCTGCGTGCGGCAGCCCGCCTCCGACGCCCGCTGGTTCTACCGGACCGTGCAGCCCGGCGACGTCATCGTGGTCAAGGGCACCCGCCGCGGCCTGGACTGGAACAACGGCTGGTCGTTCTGGGAGCTGCCGTGGAGTTCCTGGAAGAAGGGCGGCTCCCCCGCCTGAGCCCCGGGCCCGCGTCCATGGTGCGTTCCAAAAACCGGGAGGCGACTTTCAGGAACGTCCCAAGGAGCGCTCAGCCCCGCGGCGCATCCTCGTGCCGACGACCGGTGCCGTACCGGTCACGCGCTGGGGGATCTCATGGGGAGAGTCCACGACGGTGAGCAGACCGGGGAGTTCCGCGCCATCGGGCCCGACGGCCCGCGACGACCACCGCCGCGGCAGCGCGGCCTGATCCTGCTGGCGGCGTTCGGCGCCGTGCTGCTGGTGGCGGTCCCGGCCGCCGTCACGCTCGTCGACTGGGACGCGCTCGCACGCGACGACCCACCACGCGCCGCGCGCACCGGGCCCGTCGTCGGCGGCGGGGGCGCGACGGCCGCCTGGCCGTCGTGGGGCATGACCCACACCGAGCGGACCGTGTCGCTCGACCGCGGCGCCGCGCCGCAGCGCGCGGCCCTGGCGCGGCAGCCCATCGCGCAGAACCAGGCGATCATGGGGTGGGGCGCGTCCAACCCCGAGCCCGCGCCGGGCCGCTACGACTTCCGCTCGCTGGACCAGCGCGTCGAACTGATCCGCGACACCAGGGGAACGCCGGTCATCACGCTGTGCTGCGCGCCGGACTGGATGAAGGGCGGCACGGCCGGACGCACCGACTGGACGGCGATCGAGACCGCGCCCACCGCCGCCCACCACGACGACTTCGCCGCGCTGGCCGGCCGGGTCGCCGCCCGTTACCCCGACGTCCGGCACTTCCTGGTCTGGAACGAGTTCAAGGGGTTCTGGGACCGGCGCGCCAACGCCTGGGACCACGTCGCCTACACCAGCCTCTACAACAAGGTCTACGCGGCGGTGAAGAAGGCCAACCCGCAGGCCCGCGTCGGCGGCCCCTACCTGCCCATGGACAGCAACCCGCCCGGTCAGGGCCCGCCGAGCGAGTTGGCCGGGCCGTGGGGGACGGTCGATCCGCGCGTGCTGGCCTCGATGCGGTACTGGCTGAAGAACAAGGCGGGCGCGGACTTCCTGGTCGTGGACGGCGCCTCGCTGCCCGGCGACCCCGGAAATCCCGGCGCGCCCAAGGCGGCGGTGGACCCGGTGACCGCGCTGGCCAAGTTCTCGGCGGTCACCAGGTGGCTGCGCGAACGGAGCGGGGACGACCTGCCGGTGTGGTGGGCCGAGTGGTACGTCCAGCCCAAGGGCGCCTCCTGGTCCGACGAGCGCCTGGGCGCGGTGCAGACCGCCGCGATGATCGAGTTCGTGCGGGGCGGGGCGTCGGCGGCGTTCTACTGGAGCCCGCAGACCGCGACCTCCCGGGACTGCACCGGCTGCCTGTGGTCGGGGGCGGCGGCGGGCAACCGGGGGACCCCGACGCTGGCGATGCTGCAGGAGTTCACCCGGTGGTTCCCGCCGGGCACGGCGCTCGCGCCCGTCACCTCCTCGAACCCGGCGGTCCGCGTCCTGGCGCAGCCCCGGCGGATGGTCGCGGTCAACACCGGCGGGAGGCCGGCCCGGTCCACCATCAACGGGCGCGCCCTCGACCTCGGGCCCTACGAGATCCGCTGGGTGCCCTGGTGAGGGGCCCGAGGGCCGTTCAGTCGTCGCACTCGGCGGCGGTCCGGCCGCCCGACAGGCGCGCGTAGCCGGGGCCCCGGTCGAAGAACGGCGCGGGCCCGCGCTCGGCGCGCAGCCGCTCGCGCAGCGCCCGGGTGGCGGCCTCGTCCACCCCGGGCCCGCCGCCGGGGCCCTCCGCGCCGTCCGCCAGCACCACGCCGTAGTCGTCGCGGGCCCCGCGCACGGTCACCTTGCCGTCGCGCACGTCGGCGGCCACCCGCGCCGGGTCGCGGTCGAACGGGTCGCCCCAGCCCCCTCCCCCGGTCGTGCGGATGCGGACGACCTGGCCCGCGCGCACCGGGTGGTCGTCCACCAGCCCGTCCATCCCCTCGCCGTCCACCTCCACCCGGAACGGGCTCCCGGCGCGGCCCCCGTTCACGCCCCAGCACGACAGGATCGACCGGTCGGCGATCGACATGAAGCGGGCGTCGCGCAACATCCGGACGTGCTTGTCGTAGCCGAGGCCGCCCCGGTGCTCCCCCGGCCCGCCCGAGTCGGCGGCGAGGCCCAGCCGCTCCACGACCAGCGGCCAGCGCGCCTCGGCGAACTCGACGGGGATGTTGCGGGAGTCGGGCACCACGTGCACGGTGTCCTCGCCGTCGGCGTGCGGGCGGCCGCCCGAGCCGCCGCCGAGCACCTCGCGCATCAGGTAGGGGCCGCGGTCGTCCTCGCCGTGCACGCCGGTGTAGCGGATGGTCTCCTGGTCGGCGGGCATCCGGCCGCCGGTGGCCTTGGCGAGCACGCCCGCCAGCACGCCCAGCAGGCGCAGGATGACGAACGTGCGGGCGTTGGTCGGCGCGGGGAACACCGGCGTCAGCAGCGTGCCCTTCGCCGGGAACCGCATCCCGATCAGCGGCACCACGCCCTCGTTGACGTCCAGCTCGGCGGCCCGCTCGGGGGTGTCGGCGAGGTTGCGCAGGATCGGCGCGAGCCACTTCTTCAGGAACACCCCGTCGGCGTAGTCGCCCGCGTGGTTGATGGGGCCCCTGGCCTGCGGCGAGGTGCCGGTGAAGTCGATGACCAGCGGCGGCTCGGCGGCCTTGTCCACCGTGAGCGTGATGCGCTGGGCGTGCAGGCGCGGCGGGTCCACGCCGTCGTGCTCGGCGTAGTCCTCCCAGACGAACACCCCGTCGGGGATCTTGGCGATCAGCTCGCGGCGGAAGGTGCGGGCGGTGTTGTCGATGATCGCGTCGAAGCACCCCTCCACGGCGGCGCGGCCGTAGCGGGCGAACAGCCCGCCGAGCCGCCGCGCGCCCATCAGGCAGGCCGCGCACTCGGCGTCCAGGTCGCCGGCCAGGGAGTCGGGCGTCCGGGAGTTGCGGGTCATGATGCGCAGGGCCGCCTCGTTGGGCACGCCCCGGTCCCAGAGCCTGATCGGCGGCACCATCAGGCCCTCCTCGAAGGCGCTGCGCGCGCCGCTCGGCATGGAGCCGGGCACCGCGCCGCCGATGTCGTCGTGGTGGCCGAACGCCTGCACGAACGCGACGACCCCGCCGTCGCAGAACACCGGCACGGTGACGCAGAGGTCGGGCAGGTGGCCGATGCCGCCCTCGGACAGGTAGACGTCGTTGTGGAAGAACACGTCGCCCGGCCGCATGGTGTCCAGGGGGAAGTCGCGGACGACCGGCTGCACCAGCGCCGAGTAGGAGCGGCCGGTCAGCTTGCGCATCCGCCGGTCGTGCACGCCCGCGCGGAAGTCGTGCGCGTCGCGGATCATCGGGGAGCGGGCGGTGCGCGCGATGGCGGTCTCCACCTCGCGCTCCACCGAGGCGAGCGTGCCCTCGACGATCTCCACCAGGACCGGATCGGTCATGCCGCCGTCACCACCAGGTTGCCGTGGCCGTCCACGCGGGCCCGGAAGCCCGGGTGCAGGGGCAGCGTCGAGCCGTACTCCTCGATGACCGCCGGGCCCTCCAGCACGTCGCCGGGGGCCAGGCCGTCGCGCCGGTAGACCGGCGTCTCGGTCCACTCGTCGAAGTAGACCTCGCGCGAGCCGGTGCGGGCGCGGGAGGGGTCGCCGTCGCCGGGCTTGCGCTCGCGCGGCGCGGGGCGGGCGATCGGGCCGACGCCGGTGACGCGCAGGTTCACCCACTCGACGGGGTGGCGGCCGGGGTCGTCGCGGTGGCAGTGGCCGTAGCGGGCCTCGTGCGCGTCGTGGAAGCGCCGCACGACCTCGTCCCGGAAGTCCGCGCCGTCGGGCACCGGCACCCGCACCTCGAACGCCTGCCCGCAGTAGCGCAGGTCGGCGCTGCGTTCGAGGCGGCGCCGCCCGGCGGGGAATCCCTCCCGGTCGAGCGCGGCGGCGGCGCGCCCGGCCAGCTCGGCGAAGACCTCGTCCAGGGCGGCCGGGTCGCGGTCGTCGTCGCGCATGACGAACGTGCGCACGTGCTCGTCGCGCACGTCCACCGTCAGCAGCCCGAACGCCGACAGGTTGCCCGGGTCGGCGGGGACGACGGCGGCGGGAAGACCGAGCACGTCCAGCAGCCGGCACGCCAGCAGCGGCCCGGACCCGCCGAACGCGACCAGCGGCAGGTCGCGCACGTCCAGGCCCCGCCGCACGGTGACGCGGCGGACGGCGTTGGCCTGGTTCCACGCCGCGATCTCCAGCACGCCGGCGGCGGCGCGCTCGGCCTCCAGGCCCAGCCGCCGCGCCAGGCCCTCCATGCCGAGGTGCGCGGCCAGCACGTCCAGGGGCACCCGGCCGCCCAGCAGGTAGGGCGGGACGCGGCCGAGCACCGCGTGCGCGTCGGTGACGGTGACCTCGACGCCGTCGCGGCCGTAGCAGATCGGCCCGGGGTCGGCCCCGGCGCTGCGCGGCCCCACCTTCAGCGTGCCCTCCGGCGACAGGTGCGCGACCGAGCCGCCGCCCGCGCCGACCGTCACGATGTCGATCATCGGGACGCGCACCGGGTGCCGCCCGACCGCGCCCTCGGTGGTCGGCGCGGGCGCCCCGTCCAGCACCACGGCCACGTCGGTGGAGGTGCCGCCGCCGTCCAGGGTGACGACCGAGCGGTACCCGGCGCGTTCGGCCACCAGCGCCGCGCCCAGCGCCCCCGCGGCCGGGCCCGACAGCACCGTGGCGACCGGCCGGCGCGCCGCCTGCTCGGCCGACACGACCCCGCCGTCGCTCCTCATCACCAGCAGCGGGGCGGTGCCGGCCGAGGCGGCGGCGACGCGCTCCAGGTAGCGGCCCACGGCGGGCTTGACGGCCGCGTCCACCAGCGTGGTGACCGCCCGCTCGTACTCGCGGTACTCGCGCAGCACCTCGCACGACAGCGACACCGCCGCGCCGGGGTGCTCGCGCCGCAGCACCTCCCGCATCGCCAGCTCGTGCGCCGGATTCGCGTAGGAGTGCAGGAAGCACACCCCGACCGCGTCGATCCCGTGCTCGCGGAACCGGCGGGCCGCCGCCACCGCCCCGGCCTCGTCGAAGGGCCGCAGCTCGGCGCCGGTGTGGTCGAGCCGCCCGCCGACCCCGCGCACCCGGTGCACCGGCACGATGCGCGGCGGCTTCACCCAGAAGTAGCTGTTGCCGTACCCGTCGGGCACGCTCTGCCGGGCGATCTCCAGCAGGTTCTCGAAGCCCTCGGTGGTGACCAGCCCCAGCCCGCCGATCCGGTCCTCCAGCAGCAGGTTGGTGGCCACGGTGGTGCCGTGCGCCAGCATGGCGACGCCGGCGCCCGCCGCGTCCCCGAGCACCTCCGCCAGGACGGCGGCGAACGCGCGGGCCGGGTCGTCGGGGGTGGAGGGGACCTTGGCCGTGGTGACCTCGCCGGTGTCCTCGTCCAGCGCCACCGCGTCGGTGAAGGTCCCGCCCGTGTCGATGCCGATCCGCATGCCGGTCCGCAGCCTCGCCATGCCCTCTGGTCTACCTGCGGAGGGCCGCCGGGGGAACCCTCACGGCCTGACAACGGAGCCGTTCGGTCTTGGGCAACTCCGCCGTGCGGCTACGCTGAGCGGCGTCCGAAAGACCCTGACGACCTGCTGGAGCCCGGCCATGGCGCTTGAACGTCCCGAGATCGACTTCCCCGAGGGCCAGCCGCCCGCCTACCTCGACATCACCGACATCACGGTGGGCGACGGCGCGGAGGCCGCCAAGGGCTCCACCGTCTCGATGCACTACGTGGGCGTGTCCTTCTCCACCGGCGAGGAGTTCGACGCCTCCTGGAACCGCGGCCAGACCTTCGACTTCACGATCGGCGAGGGCCGCGTGATCAAGGGCTGGGACATGGGGATCCCCGGCATGAAGGTCGGCGGCCGCCGCAAGCTGGTCATCCCGGCGCACCTCGCCTACGGCGACCGCAGCCCGAGCCCGCGCATCAAGCCGGGCGAGACCCTGATCTTCGTCGTGGACCTCGTCGACGTGAAGTAGGCCGGCGCGCGGCGGACGCCGCACGCTTGAACGGCGGGCAATCGGGAGGGAAAGTCTTCCCCCGGTCGCCCGCCGTCGCCGTTTTGGCACCGGCGGTGTTCGGTATCGAACCCCACATGATCGAGGCGCGCGGGCTGACCAAGCGGTACGGGGACAAGACCGCGGTGGACCGCGCCGACTTCACCGTCCGCCCCGGCCAGGTCACCGGCTTCCTCGGCCCCAACGGGGCGGGCAAGTCCACCACCATGCGCATGGTCCTCGGCCTGGACCGCCCCACCGCCGGGCACGTCACCGTCAACGGCCGGGCCTACCGCGACCTGGCGGCGCCGCTGCGCGAGGTCGGCGCGCTGCTGGACGCCAAGGCCGTGCACGGCGGCCGCAGCGCCTACCACCACCTGCTGTGCCTCGCCCAGAGCAACGGCATCGACCCGCGCCGCGTGGACGAGGTCATCGGCCTGGTCGGGCTGGACAGCGTGGCGGGCCGGCCGTCCAAGGGCTTCTCGCTGGGCATGGGCCAGCGGCTGGGCATCGCCGGGGCGCTGCTGGGCGACCCCGGCACCCTCATGTTCGACGAGCCGGTCAACGGGCTGGACCCCGAGGGCATCCTGTGGATCCGCAACCTGATGCGGCGGCTCGCCGACGAGGGGCGCACGGTCTTCGTCTCCAGCCACCTGATGAGCGAGATGGCGCTGACCGCCGACCACCTGGTGGTGATCGGCCGGGGCCGCATCCTCGCCGAGACCGGGATGCGGGAGTTCATCGACGCCAACGCCACCAGCCACGTGCGGGTGCGCTCGCCGCAGCTCGCCCGGCTCGCGCCGCTGCTGGCCGAGCGGGGCTGGCGGGCGGAGGGCGAGGCCGACGACGCGCTGCGCGTCTTCGGCACCGGTCCCGCGCCCATCGGCGAGCTGGCCGCCGCCAACGGGGTGGCGCTGCACGAGCTGGCGCTGGTCCAGCCGTCGCTGGAGGAGGCGTTCATGCAGCTCACCGGCGACACCGTGGAGTACCACGCGGGCATCCCCGGCACGGCCGCGCGCGGAGCGCCGCCGGACGCACCACCGGACGCGCCGCCCGGCCCAGGCGTCCCGCACGCGCACCGGCCCCCTCCGGAAGGACGGACATGAGCCACGCGAGCCCGTCGCGCGCCTCCGCCCCCGCCGGGGCGCCGCGCAACACCTTCGCCCACACGGTGGCCTCGGAGTGGACCAAGATCCGCACCGTGAAGTCCACGTTCTGGACCCTGCTGGCCGGGGCCGTGGTGGTGGTCGGCTTCTCGGCGCTGTGGGCGCTGCTGTTCGCCGCCTCCTACGACCAGCTCGGCCCGGCCGACCGGGCCGGCATCGGGCCGACCACCCCGATGCAGATCGCCTTCTACTTCGGCATGGTGATCTTCGGCGTGCTGGGCGTGCTGGTGATCACCTCCGAGTACGCCACCGGGATGATCCGCACCGCGCTGACCGCGGTGCCGGACCGCAGGCGCTACCTGGCCGCGAAGGCGACGGTGCTGGCGCTGGTGGTGCTGGTGGCGGGGATGGTCGTGTCGTTCGCCTCGTTCCTGGTCGGCCAGGCGATCCTGTCCACCAAGGGGCTCGGCGGCTCGCTCGGCGACGAGGGGGTGCTGCGCGCGGTGTTCGGCGGCGGCCTGTACCTGACGCTGATCGCGCTGCTGGCGCTGGGCGTCGGGGTGATCCTGCGGCACACCGCCGGGTCGGTGGTGGTGGTGTTCGTGGTGATGTTCGTGCTCGGCATCGTGGGCGGGTTCCTGCCCGGCGAGTGGGGCGCGACGGTGGCCAAGTACCTGCCGTCCAACGCCGGGAGCGCGATCCTGGCGCCGCGCCAGGCCGACGGCGTGCTCGCGCCCTGGGAGGGGCTGGGGGTGTTCGCCCTCTACACCGCCGTCGCGCTGGCCGCGGCGCTGGTGCTGTTCCAGGAGCGCGACGCCTGAGGCCCGCGGGGGCCGCGGCGCGGGCTCACCGGGGGAAGTCGGTGGCCGCCGGGCCGAAGAGGTCGGCGGCGTGCCTCCGGTACAGCTCCAGGTTGCGTTCGGCGAGGTGGTCGAAGGAGTGCGGCACCGAGGAGCCGGGGGTGAGCGCCGACATCGCCGCGTCCGGGTCGAGCCGCGCGGCGGCCCAGCCCTCGTGGGAGGCGGCCCGCGCCACCACCTCGGCGACCGGCGACACGATCATCGAGTTGCCGAAGTAGAGGGTGCCGGCGGGGTCGGCGCCGACCGCGTTGGCCCCGACGACGTAGACGTGGTTGTCGTAGGCGCGGGCCCGGCACGTCAGCTCCCAGATGTCGGCCGACCGCAGCAGCGCGGAGGGGCGGCAGACCACCTGCGCGCCGCGCACGGCCTGGATGCGCCACAGCTCGGGGAAGTCGCCGTCGAAGCAGATCGCCATGCCGATGCGGCCGAGCGCGGTCGGCACGACGCACACCTCGCCGCCGGGGGTGGCCCAGCCGCCCTCGCGGGCGTCCTCGCCCCGGAACGGGTGGGTCTTGCGGTAGACGCCGAGGACGTCGCCGCGCGGCCCCACCAGCACCGCCGCGTTGTGGACCCGCCCGCCCGCGCCGCGCTCGTAGGTGCCGAAGCAGACGTGGACGCCCAGGTCGCGGGCGGCCTCCTGGAGCGGCTCGGTGACCGGGCCGGGGATCTCCGACACCAGGTCCCGCAGCTCGGCGGCCGGGACGCCGGGGGTGAAGCCGGTGGTGCACGACTCGGGCAGCACGATCAGCTCCGCGCCGGCGCCCTCGGCGCAGCGCCGCGTCCACCGCTCGGCCGCGTCGAGGTTGGCGCGCACCGACGCGGCGGTGAGCGGGCCGGGGGCGGGCGCGAACTGGACCGCCGCGGCGATGAAGGCCCTCACCGCCGCCTCCCGAGGACGTAGCCGACCGCGACGCCCGCCAGCGCGACGGCCGCTCCCATCGCGAACGCGCCGATCGGCGCGACCGGCGCGGGCGAGACGAGGTGCAGGTCCTTGCGCAGGGCCCTGGAAGAGCGGTCCGGCCCTCTGGGGCGCGCGCCTTCGGCCGCCTCTCCGCCGGGCTTCCGCATGGGCGGGAGCGCGGTCAGCTCCCGTTCGACGGCGGCGAAGAACTCGCCCGCCGTCTTCTTCGCGACCCCGCCGAGCAGCCGCTGCCCGACGCCGCCGACCATGCCGCCCACCACCGCGTCGGCCTCGTAGTCGACGCGGGTGCCCTCCCCGTCCTCGCTGAGCCGGACGCGGACGGTGGCGTCCACCGAGCCCGGTGCGCCCTGGCCGCGCGCCCGCAGCGTGAACGCCTGGGGCGGGGCCAGGTCCGACAGCTCGACCCGCCCGCTGTAGACGCCCTTGACGGACGCGACGCCCGCCGAGACGCGCATGTCGTAGGAGTTGAGCCCGGCCGGGACGAGGGACTGGCATCCCGGGATCGCCCGGGAGAGCACGTCCACGTCCAGCAGCGCGTCCCAGACCCGCGCGCGAGGCGCGGCGACGTCCGCACCGCCCGTCACCTTCATGAACCGACCCTAAGCCGCCGGAGCCGCCCGTCGAAGGGCAACTCCTGACGAGTCCGCGCGCCGGATTGGGGAGTTGTGCCCCGATGGACTACACATGATCAGGAAGTTGGGGGAAAGTCCACATCGGGAGCACCGAACCCCGGCGCTGCGCGACGCGTCAACCGTTGCGACAGGCACAGAACCGACCCACAGAGACGGGGGAAGCACACCGATGCGAGGGAAGATGCCGGTGATCGCCACGGTGGCGGCCGGAGTGGTGGGCGTGACCGCGGGCGCGTGGCCCTCCGTGCGGGACGCGCCCGTCGCCGAGACCGGGCCCTCGATGCGCACGCAGCTCAGCTCGGTGCTGGGCGACACGCGGTGGGCCACCCCGAAGCCGGGCACCTGGACGCCCGACAAGCCGGACCCGAGCGGCCTGCCGCCGATCGTCCGCTCCATCAACACCCAGGAGAAGGTGGTCTTCCTGACCATCGACGACGGCTACGAGTACGACGCGGAGTTCGTCAACCTGGTGCGCAGGGAGAAGGTGCCGATCCTGACGTTCCTGACCACGCGGTACGTGCGGGGCCAGGGCCAGTACTTCTGGGCGATGCGCAACGCCGGGTCGCAGATGGAGAACCACACCGTCAGCCACAAGAACATGGCGGTGCAGGCGCCCGAGACGCAGCGGCGCGAGATCTGCGACGCCCAGGAGACCATCGTCAAGCAGTACGGCCGCCGCCCGACGATCTTCCGCCCGCCGTTCGGCAGCTACAACGAGACCACGCGCAAGATGGCCAAGGAGTGCGGCATCAAGTCGATCATGTTGTGGTCGGCGGAGTTCTACAACGGCACCTCCGGCCCCGGCGTGGGCTTCAACGGCTTCGCGCGCGGCGACGGCGCGGGCAAGGAGTTCAAGCCGGGCGACATCATCCTGATGCACTACCGCAAGGGCCTGGCGCAGCAGCTCCAGATGATCCTGGGCTGGATCCGCCAGCAGGGCTTCCGTCCGGCGGCGGTGGAGAACTACCTGCCCAAGTCGCTCGGCGGCAACGCGCCGGGGTGACCGCGCCGGGCGCGCGTCAGCCCCCGGCGCGCAGGCGGAACAGGGCGTCGGGGGACAGGGGCATCGCGGTGATCTCGATGCCCTCGGCGTCCTCCACCGCGGCCGCGACGACGGCCGAGACCGGGATGACGCCCGCCTCGCCCGCGCCCTTGACGCCGAGGGGGTTCAGCGGCGACGGCGTCTCCTGGTGGTCGGTCTCGACGCGGGGGACCTCGGTCGCGTAGGGCATCAGGAAGTCCATGAACGAGGCGTTCAGGAGCTGGCCCGACGCGTCGTAGGCCATGCGCTCGTACAGGGCGCCGCCGATCCCCTGGGCCACTCCCCCGTGGATCTGGCCCTCCACCACCAGCGGGTTGATGAGGCGGCCGCAGTCGTGCACGACCGCGTAGCGCAGCACGCGGATCTCGGCGGTGTCGGGGTCGGTCTCCACGATCGCGGCGTGCATCCCGGCGGCGAACGTCGAGCGCACCGGCGAGTAGTAGTCGCGGCCCTCCAGGCCGGGCTCCTCGCCGTGCGGCACCGGGGGTTCGGTGTCGGGGCCGCCGACCGCGAACTGGGTGGCCAGGGCGGCCTGCTCGTCGAAGGCGTAGCGCAGGGGGTTGGACAGCACCGAGACCGTGCCCAGCGGGACGCCCGAGGCCCTGTCCCCGCGCACGTGCACGGTGCCGTCGGTGATGTCCAGGTCGGACGGGTCGGCCTCCAGGGCCTCCCCCGCGATGCGCAGCGCCTTCGCGCGCACGCGGCGGCACGCCAGCGCGATCGCGTTGCCGCTCATGACCGCCGCCCGGGACGCGAAGGTGCCCACGGCGCGGCCGAAGCGCCGGGTGTCGCCGGTGACCACGTGCACGTCCTCGATCGGGACGCCGAGCTCGGCGGCGGCGATCTGCGCGAACACCGTCAGGTGGCCCTGGCCCTGCGAGGTCAGGCCGGTCGCGACGTGCACCCGGCCGGACGGGTCGATCTCCACGTGGCCGCCCTCGTAGGGGCCGACGCCGGTGCCCTCCACGTAGCAGGCGAGGCCGATGCCGATCCGGCGGCCCTCGGCGGCGGCCGCGCGCTTGAGGGCGGGGAACCCGTCCCAGTCGATCAGCCGCTTCAGCTTGTCCAGCAGGGCGGGGTAGTCGCCCGAGTCGTAGACGAGGGGGCGGCCGTCCTGGAAGGTCAGGCCCTGGTCGTAGGGGAACTCGTCGGGGCCGATGAGGTTGGCGGCGCGCACCTCGGCGCGGTCGCGGCCGAGGTGGGCGGCGATGCGGTCCATCGTGCGCTCCATGCAGAACACCCCCTGCGGGCGGCCCGCACCCCGGTAGGGGGTGACGATCAGGGTGGTGGTGTAGAGGCTCACCACCTCGGCCCGGTACACGCCGATCCGGTAGGGGCCGAGCAGCTGGGTGGAGGTGACGATCGGGATGATGATCCCGTAGGGGGTGTAGGCGCCGTGGTCGTGCAGGATGCGCACGTCCAGCGCCAGCACGCGGCCCGCGCCGTCGAAGCCGACCCGCACGTGCTGGACCTGGGCGCGCTCGTGGGCCGAGGCGACGAAGTGCTCGCGGCGGTCCTCGGTCCACTTGACCTCGCGGTCCAGCAGGCGGGCCGCCCACGGGACCAGGACCTCCTCGGGCCAGGGGTGCACGATCTTCACGCCGAAGCCGCCGCCGACGTCGGGCGCGACCACCTCGACCTTGCCCTGCGGCAGGCCGAGCTTGACGGCGAGCGCCGCGCGGACGCCGGTGGAGGTCTGGGTGGAGGTGTGCACGCGCAGCGACCCGTCGGCGGCGTCCCAGCGGGCATGGACGCCGCGCCCCTCCAGGGGCGTGGCCGCGCTGCGCTCGATGTCGAGCCGGAACTCCAGCACGTGCGGCGCGGCGGCGAGCGCGGCCTCGACGTCGCCGGTCTCCTGCCGCAGGACCGCACCGACGTTGCCCGGCACGTCGTCGTGCACCAGGTGCTCGGCGCGCTCGGCCGCCGCGAGGCCGACCACCGGCGGCAGCGGCTCGTAGTCCACGCGGACGCGCTCGGCGGCGTCCTCGGCCAGGTAGCGGTCGCGGGCGACCACCATCACGACCGGCTCCCCCACGTGCCGGACGACCTCGCGGGCCAGCGCGTACCCGGTGCGGCCGTGGGTGAGGGCCGGGTGCGGGATGAGCAGCGGCAGCGGCTCGGCGACCCGGTCCGGCAGGTCCTCCCAGGTGTAGACGGCGACCAG
Organism: Spirillospora sp. CA-253888; assembly: GCA_050936435.1. GTDB lineage: Bacteria > Actinomycetota > Actinomycetes > Streptosporangiales > Streptosporangiaceae > Spirillospora. The sequence goes on along the minus strand of JBNJMT010000001.1, from coordinate 6,650,882 downwards.
GCCGTCCACCTCCAGCGCCCCGGTCACGTCGACGTCGGTGATGCGGGCGTGCGCGTGCGGGGAACGGACGAACGCGGCGGCGAGCGCGTCGCGGCCGAGGTCGTCCAGGTAGCGGCCCCGGCCGGTGAGCAGCCGGGGGTCCTCGCGGCGCGCGACGCCCTCGCCGAAGATCCGGGTGCTCACCGCGCCTCCTCGGCGATCAGCGCGGCGGCGCGGTGCACGGCCCGCACGATGTTCTGGTAGCCGGTGCAGCGGCACAGGTTGCCCGCCAGGCCCTCGACCACCTGCTCGTCGGTGGGGCGCGGGGTGTCGCGCAGCAGCGCGGTCACCGTGCACAGGAACCCCGGCGTGCAGAAGCCGCACTGGAGCGCGTGGCACTCCTGGAACGCCCGCTGCACCGGCGACATCGCGCCGTCGGGCGCGGCCAGCCCCTCCACGGTGGTGACCGAGCGACCGGCCACGGTCACCGCGAACGTCAGGCACGACCGCACCGGCTCGCCGTCCAGCAGGACGGTGCAGCAGCCGCACACCCCGTGCTCGCAGCCGACATGGGTGCCGGTGAGGCCGAGGTCGTGGCGCAGGAAGTCCGACAGCAGCCGCCGGGCGGGCGCGTCGGCGGCGCGCGGCGCGCCGTTGACGGTCAGCTCGATCGGATGGGCCTGCTCGCGGGCCTGCTCGGTCACGGCGCCTCCCGGGCGTCGGCGGTGGCGGCGGCGAGCGCGCGTTCGGCCAGCACGCCCGCCAGGTGGCGGCGGTAGTCGGCGCCGGCGTGCAGGTCGGGCTCGGGGTCGATCCGGTCGCGGACGTGCCGGGCGACGCGCCCGGACGCGGCGGCCTCGGTCAGGTCCAGCACCACCGGCGCGCCGCCGACGCCGAGGAGCGCGGCGCGCGCGGTCCCGGCCCGACCGTCCCCGTCCACCGTGACGACGGCGGCGGCCCCGGCCAGCGCGAAGTCTCCGTGCCGCCGGGCGATCTCGCAGAAGGCCGTCCCGGTGCGCGGCGGCAGGGCCGGGAAGAACGCCGCGACCGCCAGCTCGTCGGCGGCCAGCGACGTCTCCAGCGGGCCGAGGAACAGGTCGCGGGCGGCGACGGCGCGCCGCCCGCGCACCGAGGCCGCCTCCACGTGGCCGCCGAGCAGCGCCAGCACGGCGGGCAGCTCGGCCGCCGGGTCGGCGTGCGCGAGGCTGCCGACGACGGTGCCCCGGTTGCGGATCGCCGGATGCGCCACGTGCCGCAGCGCGCGGCGCAGCAGCGGCTGGACGCGGGCGGCCTCGGCCGAGCGCTCCACCCGCGCGTGCCGGGCGAGCGCGCCGACCCGCACGCCCGCCGCGTCCGCCTCCAGGGTGTCCAGCCCGGCGACGCGGTTGATGTCGACCAGCTCGGCGGGGGCGGCCAGCCTCATGTTGAGCAGCGGGACCAGGCTCTGGCCGCCCGCCAGGACCTTCCCCCCTCCGGCGGCGAGCGCCGTCACGGCCGCGTCGACGGTGCGGGGCGCGCGGTAGCCGAAGGGGGGAGGTTTCATGGCCCGTCAGTCACCGCCGGTGGTGGGCGGGCGGACCGGGCCGCCGATCTCGCGCTCGCCGGGCGCGATCACGCCGCCGCCGCTGCCCTCGGGGCCGCGCCGGCCCCGGCTCGCGGCGTTCAGCGCGTGGTAGCCGAGCAGCACCGCGATGGTGCCGAGCGCGATGCCCTGCAGCGGGAAGTCGTCGGTGATGTTCAGCGTGACGTTGCCGATCGCCAGGATGAGCGCGGCGGCGACCGGCACCAGGTTGACCGGGTCGCCGAAGTCGACGCGGTTCTCCACCCAGATCTTGGCGCCCAGCAGGCCGATCATGCCGTACAGCACGACGGTGATGCCGCCGAGCACGCCGCCGGGGGTGGCGGCGACCAGCGCGCCGAACTTGGGGCACAGCCCGAACGCGACCGCCACGATCGCCGCCACGTAGTAGGCGGCGGTGGAGTAGACGCGGGTGGCGGCCATGACGCCGATGTTCTCGGCGTAGGTGGTGGTGGGCGAGCCGCCGACGCCGGTGGCCAGCACGGTGGTGACGCCGTCGGCGGCGATGGCGCGGCCGAGCACCGGGTCCAGGTCCCTGCCGGTCATGGCGGCCACGGCCTTGACGTGCCCGGTGTTCTCGGCGATCAGCGCGATCACCGGTGGCAGCGCCAGCAGGATCGCCGAGGTCTTGAAGTCGGGCGCGTGCAGCTCGGGGAAGCCGAACCAGGACGCCTTCTCGACCGCGGCGAGGTTCACCCGGTCGTGCGCGAACGCGGTCGCCACGCAGTAGGGGCCCTCGGCCGCGCACGGCCGCCCGGCGGCGTCCAGCAGGTTCTGGCCGGGCAGCACCGAGGTGATCTTGCCGGCGGTGGCGTCCAGCAGCCACGACAGCGCGAACCCGAACACCAGCGCCAGCAGGATCGAGATCCGCGACCAGAAGCCGCGCAGCAGCACCGAGGCCAGCACGGCGAACACCAGCGTGGCGACGGCCGTCCACTGGTCCTGCGGCCAGTACGTCGTGGCCACCACCGGCGCCAGGTTGAAGCCGATCAGCATCACCACCGCGCCGGTCACCACCGGCGGGAACACCCGGTGGATCACCTCGCCGCCCAGCACGTGGATCGCCGCGCCGACCGCGACCAGCACCAGCCCCGCCACCAGGATCGCGCCGGTGACGGTGGCGCCGTCGCCCCCGGCCGCGCGGATCGCCGCGACCGCGCCCACGAACGAGGCGCTGGAGCCCAGGTAGCTCGGCACCTGCCCGCCCACGATCAGCAGGAACAGGATGGTGGCGACCCCGGACATCATGATCGACAGGTTGGGGTCCAGCCCCATCATCACCGGGAACACGAACGTGGCGCCGAACATCGCCACCACGTGCTGGGCCCCGATCCCGGCGGTGCGGGGCCAGCTGAGCCGTTCGTCCGGTCCGACGACCTCACCGGGCGGCGGGGTCCTCCCGTCGCCGTGCAGCTTCCAACCGATGGCCATCGGTGCTCTCCTCAACGTTCAGCTCATGCGGGCAAGGTAGATCTACCCTGGTGAGCGGGCATCGGCGACATCTGCCAAAGCCCGGAGCCGCGTTTGGGAGGCGAAAGTGTCCTAGATCACAGGTCGGCGGCTCAGATCCCCCGCATCCGCAGCACGTGCAGGGCGAGGGTGAGGTTGAGGCGCAGGTGCGCGTCCTCGGTGAACGGGCCGAGCATCCGCTCCAGCTTCCCGATGCGGTAGCGCAGGGTGTTGTAGTGGAAGTGGAGCCTGCGGGCGGTCTCGGCCACGTTGAGGTTCGTCTCCAGCAGGACGTGCAGCGTCCGCCGCAGGTCGGCCAGCTCCGGCTCGTCGTCGGCGGCCAGCTCGCCCAGCGTCTCGCGCACGAACGCGTGCAGCTCGGCCGGGTCCGACACCAGGCTCAGCAGCCGGTAGACGCCGAGCTGGTCGAAGTGCGCGCGGGCCCCGTCGCCGTGCAGCTGGCGGCCCACCCGCACCGCCTTGACGGCCTGGTCGTAGGCCTCCGGCAGCGCCGCGGTCGAGGCGACGGTGCGGCTCACCCCGGTGGAGAAGGTGCGGCGCACGCCGAGGTGCTCGGCGAACATCGCGGCCGCCTCCTTGACCATCGTCTGGAGCGGTCCAGCGTCCAGGGCCCCCGCGTCGTCGCCGGTCGCCCCGATCACCGCGACCACCTCGTGCGCGAAGCTCGCGACGGCCGCGTTGCGGTCGTGGCGGCGCACCGCGGCCGTCCACGCGGCGGCGAGGCGCTCCTGCGCCGAGCGCTCCTCGGCCCCGCGCGCCCGGCCGTCGCCCTCGCCGCGCGGGCGGCCGTCCAGCTCGGCGACCACCACCATGGCGGGCCGGTCGAGGTCCCAGCCGAACCCGGCGCAGTGCGCGACGACCCGGTCGTCGTCGCCGGCGCGCCCGGCCAGCACGTCGCGCAGGAAGTCGGCGCGGTACTTGCTCTCCACCGCCGCCACGGCCTGCTGCTTGGTCACCACCAGCGCGGCCACGGTCGCGGCCCGCTCCAGGATGCCGCGGTCGGTCTCGTGCAGCGCGCCGCTCGGGCTGTAGGCGACGATGCGGCCGTGGTCGAAGCCGCCGGCCATCACCGGCACCACCAGGTGGTCGCCGAGGCGGTCGCCGCGCGCGGCGCGCCGGTCGGCGCGCGCGGCGCGCCGGTCGGCGCGCTGGTGGGCGGCGTCCAGCTCGCGCATGGTGCGCAGCTGCTCCTCGGTGCCGGCGCCCGCGACCACGCGCTGCTCGCCGTCCACGACCACGACCGCGACCTCCAGCAGCGCGGCGACCTCGTCCACCACCTCCTGGAGCCCGCCGCCGCACAGCACGATCTGCACCAGCGCCCGGTGCACCTCCTCGGTGCGGGCGAGCACGGCCGCCTGCCGGTTGAGGATGTCGGTGAGCACCTGGTTGAGGATGTCGTCGAAGCCCACGTCGTCGGGCAGCAGGATGAGCGGGAAGCCGAGCCGGTCGGCCTGCTCGATCATCTCCGGGGGCAGCGCCTCCAGGTAGCGGCCGGGCTTGATGGCGAGGGCCGCCAGGCCCCGCTCGTCCAGGTCGGCCACCAGCCGGTCCAGCGGCTGCGGGGTGCCGCGCAGCGGGTAGCCGGTGGTCAGCAGCAGCTCGTGCGGCTTGACCCACGACAGGATGTCGGGGACCTCCATGACGTTGAGGCGCTGCACGACGCGGTCGAGGCCCGAGCGCCCGGCGATGAGCCGCGCTCCGGCCAGGGTGGACACGCCGAGGACCTCGCCGACCGGCAGGCCGCGGGTCAGGGTTCCGGTGCTCGCGAGCCGCAGGGCCGGTGGGCCGGGGTCCGCGGTGGGGGTATAGCTCATGCCAGGGGTCACCTCGCCTTTTGGTGCGTACATCGCCCGATCGAGCGTGATCGCTACCGTTTCCTGATCAACCCTGACAACAAAGACGAACGATGACAACCAGTCTTGGCAGCTTTCTCCATACGTCGCCCGGCTGAGGCCGGTCTACGGTCCCCGGAGGAGGCCGCGCCGCCCGTCTGAGGCCGGGCGCGCGTCCCTCCGGCAGCGGCCGGCAGCGGCGCCGGCGCGCCGCCGACACCGGCCTCGGGAGGATCTGTGACCACCCTCGTGCGCGACGCGGTCCCGCTGCCCGGCCGGTGTCCCCCGGCACGGCGCCGCGAGCCTCGCGCTGCGGCCCGCGCTGGAGGCCCCGCGCCGTCCCGCCCGCGTGCTGGCGGTGTTCCCCACCGCGGTCTACCTGGAGGTGCGCGGCCCGGCGCGGCGGCGCTGCGAGCCCCGCGTGCTGGCGGTGGTCGGCGCCGACGCGGTGCGGCTGCCGAACGCGATCGTGCTGGCGGCGACCGGCCGCGAGCGCCCGTTCCGCGCGGTGCGCGAGGGCGGCGACGCCTGGGTGGGCGACGGCGCGGTGGAGGCCGAGGGGCTGCGCGTGCGGGCGCGCCGCTGGTGGGACCCGGCGCCCGCGCTCGGCACCGTCGCGCCCGCGGCGCTGGCGCGGGGCACCCGCGCGCTGGCGGCCGCCCTGGGCGACGCGGCGGGCGGCCTGGCCGGGCACCCCGACCCGCCCGCCCTGGCGGCGCGCTGCGCGGACGGCGATCTGGCGGGCGCGGTGGAGGCGGCCGAACGCATCGTCGGGCTGGGGCCGGGCCTGACGCCCAGCGGCGACGACATCCTGGCCGGGCTGCTGGTGACGCTGCGGCTGTTCGGCGCGGCCGTCCCCGCCGGGGGCCGCGCGGTCTGGCTGGCCGACTGGCTGGGCGCTGCGGTGACCGCCGACGCCGAGACCCGCACCACGGCGCTGGCCGCCACGCTGCTGCACTGCGCGGCGGCGGGGGCGGCGGGCGCGGAGGTCGGCGCGGCGCTGCGCGCGGTGGCCGGGCACGAGGCGCCCGGCCCGGCCGCGCGGCGGCTGCTGGCGGCGGGCCACACCTCGGGCGCCGACCTGGCGTGGGGGGTGCTGGCGGGCTGCCGGGCGGTGTCGGCGCTGGCCGTCTCCGCCGCCGACAGGGCCACGGCGTGAGGGACGGGCCATGAGGGACACGCCATGAAGGACTTCGTGGAGGTGCGGCGGGGGGCCTACCACGATTCGGTCACGCTGATGCGGGTCAGCCGCAGGCTCGGCGGCCTCGCCGGGGTCGGCGACGCGATGGCGGCGATGGCCACCGACCTGAACCTGCGGACGCTGGCCGACCTGGGGTTCGCGGTGCCGGACGGCGCCGGGCCCGCCGACCTGGTGGTGGCGGTCCGCGCCGACGGCGAGCACGCGCTCGACGGCGTCCGGGAGGCGCTGGACGACCTCCTGGACGCGCGGCCCGAGCCCGGCTGCGGGGCCGGCCTGACGGGCGCGGACGCGCCGCCGCGCACGGTCGCGTCGGCGGCGGCGCGCGCCGAGGCCACGGTGGCGCTGGTGTCGGTGCCGGGCCCGCACGTGTTCCCCGAGGCGATGGACGCGCTGGACGCCGGGCTCAACGTGATGATCTTCAGTGACAACGTGCCGGTGGCGCAGGAGGTCGCGCTGAAGGAGACCGCGGCGCGGCGCGGCCTGATCGTGATGGGCCCCGACTGCGGCACCGCCGTGGTGGGCGGCGCGGGCCTCGGGTTCGCCAACGCGGTGCGGCCCGGCCCGGTCGGCGTGGTCGCCGCCTCGGGCACCGGCGCGCAGCAGGTGATGTGCCTGCTGGACGCGGCCGGGACCGGGGTCTCGCACGTGCTGGGCGTCGGCGGCCGGGACCTGTCGCCGGAGGTCAGCGGCCGGTCGGCGCTGACCGCGCTGAAGGCGCTGGACGCCGACCCGGCCACCGGGCTGATCGTGCTGGTGTCCAAGCCGCCCGCGCCGCGCGTCGCCGACCTGGTCCGCGAGGCCGCGCGGCGGCTGGACACGCCGGTGGTGTTCGCGCTGCCCGGTCCCGGCGAGGACGACCTGACCCAGGCGGTGGAGCGGGCGCTGGCGCTGCTCGGCCTCCCCGTGCCGGACTGGCCGTGCTGGCCCGCGCCGCGTGCGCGGTCCCGGCCGGGCGGCGGGGCGCTGCGCGGGCTGTTCGCGGGCGGCACGTTGCGCGACGAGGCCGCGCTGATCGCGGGCGCGGCGCTCGGCTGGGACCTGGAAGCGGCCGGGCACCGGCTGGTCGACTTCGGCGACGACGCCTACACCCGGGGCCGCGCGCATCCGATGATCGATCCGGCGCTGCGGCTGGCGGCCCTCGCCGAGCACGCCGCCGACCCCGCCTGCGGGGCGCTGCTGCTGGACGTGGTGCTCGGCCACGGCGCCGACCCCGATCCGGCGGCCGCGCTGGCCCCCGCGCTGGCGGCGGCGCTGGAGCGGCGTCCCGACCTGGCCGCGGTGGTGTCGCTGTGCGGCGCCCCCGGCGATCCGCAGGACCGCGACCGGCAGGCGGCCGCGCTGCGGGACGCGGGCGCCGCGGTGTTCGCGTCCAACGCGCAGGCCGCGCGGCACGCCGTGCGGCTGGCGAAGGGGAGGCCGGTGCCTGAGACCCCGCCTCCCGCCGCGCCGCGCCTGGGCGGCCTGCTGACCCGGGACCCGAAGGTGGTGGCGGTGGGCGCGGACGTGCTCGCCGACGCCCTGGCTAGGCCAGGCGGTGCCGGTGGAGCGGGTCCGGTGGCGGCCGCCTCCCCCCGGAACCGAGGACGACCTGGCCGCCGTCCTGGGCCGCCCCGGGCGCGCCGAGGCCGACGCCCGCGCCGTCGGCCGCATGTTGTCGGCCCGCCCGCACCTGGTGGACGTGCGGCCCGCGCGCGAGGTCCTCGGACTGGAGCGGGGCGCGTTCCTGCACGCCGGTCCGCCGCTGGAGTGGGAGCGCGCGTCCGGCCCCATGCGCGGCGCCCTTGTCGGCGCGATGCTGCTGGAGGGGCTGGCCGCCACGCCCGAGCAGGCCGAACGGGCGCTGGAGCGCGGCGCCGCGGTGTTCGAGCCGTGCCACCACCACGGCGCGGTCGGGCCGATGGCGGGCGTGGTGAGCCCGTCGATGTGGATGCTGGTGGTCGAGGACGCCGAGCACGGCGGCACCGCCTGCTGCTCGCTCAACGAGGGCCTCGGCAGGGTCCTGCGGTACGGCGCCTACGGCCCGGAGGTCATCGGCCGGCTGCGCTGGATGGGCGAGGTGCTCGGCCCGCTGCTGCGCGCGGCGGTGCGGCGGCACGGCCCGCTGGAGCTGCTGCCGCTGATGGCGCAGGCGGTGCAGATGGGCGACGAGCTGCACAACCGCAACCGGGCGGCGTCGGCGCTGCTGCTGCGCGAGCTGGCCCCCGACCTGGTCGCCTCCGGCGGGCCGGCGGAGGTCGCCGAGGCGCTGCGGTTCGTCGGCGGCAACGAGCACTTCTTCCTCAACGCGGGCATGGCCGCCGCCAAGGCCGCCGCCGACGCCGCACGCGGCGTGCCCGGCTCGGGGCTGGTGGTGGCGATGGCGCGCAACGGCACCGACTTCGGCATCCAGGTGTCGGGCACCGGCGACCGCTGGTTCACCGGGCCCGCCGGGGTGCCCGACGGGCTGTACCTGGGCTCCTACGGGCCCGCCGACGCCAACCCCGACATCGGCGACTCGGCCATCACCGAGACCGCCGGGATGGGCGGGTTCGCGCTGGCCGCCGCGCCCGCCATCGTGCGGTTCGTCGGCGGCGAGGTGCCCGAGGCGATCGCCGCGACCCGCCGGATGTACGAGATCACGCTGGCCGAGCACCCGGCGCTGCGCGTGCCGCTGCTGTCGTTCCAGGGCACCCCGGCCGGGATCGAGGTGACCCGGGTGGTGCGCACCGGCGTGCTGCCGGTCATCGACACCGGCATCGCCGGGCGCGCGGCCGGGACGGGCCAGGTCGGCGCGGGGCTGGTCGAGCCGCCCGCCCAGATCTTCGCCGACGCGCTGCGCGCGCTCGCCGCGGCGTGAAAACGGCGCCGCCCGGGATGCCACAAATGCGATCTTGGGGGATCATGACGGGGTGAACCTCAGCGTTTCCTCGATCGACGACCTGTCCGCGCGCATCGCCGCGGTCCGCAGCGAGCACGCCGAGCACTTCCCGGGCACGGCGTCCGGCCGCCAGCCGGTGCACACCGTCTACGTGCCGGCCGACCGCTTCTCCCCCACCACGCCCGCCGACTTCGGCGCCGAGGCGCTGCGGCTGCTCAACACCCACACCCCCGGCGCGGGCTCGTTCGGCTCGGCGTTCGGGCTGGACCCCGAGATCGCCGGGCTGGTGCGCGAGCGCGTCGCGGCCAAGCTCGCCGGCGAGCCCGTCGAGGACGTGCGCATCGACTTCGAGGACGGCTACGGCGTCCGCGACGAGGCCGAGGAGGACGCGCACGTCGCCCAGGTGGTGGAGGCGGTCGCGGCCGCCTACGAGGTCAAGGGCCTGCCGCACTACTGGGGGCTGCGCGTCAAGTCCTTCGCCGACGGCGGGCACGAGCGCGCCATGCGCACCCTGGACGGCTTCCTGACCGCGCTGCGCGACCGGCTGGGGCGGCTGCCCGGCGGCTTCACCATCACCTTCCCCAAGGTCGTGATGGCCGAGCACGTCGCGCTGTTCACCGAGTACCTGGAGGAGCTGGAGACCGCGCTCGGGCTGCCGGCCGGCATCCTGCGCTTCGAGGTCCAGGTGGAGACCACCGAGGCGATCGTCGACCACGAGGGCCGCGTCGGGCTGCGCGGCATCGTCGGCGCCGCCAAGGGCCGCATGACCGCCGCGCACTTCGGGGTGTTCGACTACACCGCCGCCTGCGGGCTGCCGCCGCAGGAGCAGCGCCTGGACCACCCGGCCTGCGACTTCGCCCGGCACGTCATGCAGGTCACGCTGGCCGGCACCGGCGTCCGGCTGTCGGACGGCTCCACCAACGTGATCCCGCGCGACGACGGCCCCGACGAGGTCAACCAGGCCTGGGCGGTGCACGCCGCGCACGTGCGGCACTCGCTCCGGCACGGCTTCTACCAGGGCTGGGACATGCACCCGGCGCACCTGCCCAGCCGGTACGCGGCCGTCTACGGCTTCCACCTGACGGGCGTGGACGAGATCATCGGCCGGGTCCGCGCCTGGCACGAGCAGGCCGCCACCGGCAACGGCGTCATGGACGAGCCGGCCACCGTCAAGGCGCTGGTCGGGCGGCTGCGCCGCGCGGTGGACTGCGGCGCGCTGGACGAGAGCGTGCTGCCGGAGTCGGCGCTGCGCTGATCCCGCCGCGGCGGCCGGGGGCGCCCGCCCCCGGCCCGTCCCGGCTCAGGCCGGCTCGCAGATCACCACCGGGATCTCCCGGTCGGTCCACGACCGGTAGTCGGCGAAGTCGGGGTACATCCCCTCCAGCCGGGGCCACAGCTCCGCGCGCTCGCCGGCGTCGGCCGTGCGCGCCCGCATCGGCCGCCGGTGGCGGCGGACCTGCACCAGCACGTTCGGGTTCTCGACCAGGTTGAGATACCAGGCCGGGTGCCGGGGCATCCCGCTCTGGGAGGCCACCAGCACCACGCGCTCGGCGTCGGCCAGGTACAGCAGCGGCACGGTGCGGGCCCGGCCGGACTTGCGACCGATCGTGGTCAGCAGGCACACCGGCGGGGCGCCGCGCCAGCGGCGCGAGCCCAGCCGGAACCGGCGGCCCAGCACGCCGCCGCTGGCCTGGTAGAGCGCCACGTGCACGACGGAGCCGTACTTCATGATCTGCGCGGTGCGGGGCGAGTCGAGGTGATCGGGACGCGGCTTGGGCACGGTGACCTCCGCTGTCGGGGTGGGAAGGCCGATCCTAGGCCGGGGCGCAGACCACGACCGGGATCTGCCGGTCGGTCCAGGTCTGGTAGTCCCCGTACTCGGGGTAGAAGTCCACCAGCCGCTTCCACAGGTGCTCGCGCTCGTCGCCCTCGGCCTCGTGGGCGACCATCTCGCGCGGCCCCCCGCCCCTCATCTGCACGCGCACCTTGGGCTGGGACCTGATGTTGAGGTACCACTGCGGGTGCCGCCCGGTGCCGCCGCGCGAGGCGACGAACACGCAGCGGTCCCCGTCGGGCATGTAGAGCAGGGCCATCGTGCGGGCCTTGCCGGTCTTGCGGCCGACGGTGGTCAGCAGGCCGACCGGCACGCCGCCGGGGAAGGCGCTGCCGAAGCGGAACTTCCCGGTGAAGTAGCCGCGCGAAGCGCGGAACAGCGCCACATGGACCTTGGTGAAGATCTTCATGACGGGCGCGAACGACCGGGAATCGAAGAACTTGGGACGACCGCCTGACATACGGACTCCGCTCATCGCCGGGGGGAAGGAACCGGAACGAGCGGACATCCTGCCAACGATCACTCCCGCCCGCAGGAAATGGCCGGAACCGGATCGGCGCGCCCCGGCGGGCCCCGCGCCTCCGCGGCGCCCGTCAGCGGGCGAGGCGCGCGGTGCGCCGCCGCCGGAAGTCGCGGTCCAGCGACAGGTGCACGGCGCCGCCGCGCAGCTCGTACACCGCCGACCAGCGGGTGTGGCTCTGCTCGACCTTCTGCAGCAGCCCCATCGCGCCGTCCACGTCCAGCCGGCCGCCGGTGGCGCGCATCCGCTCGGCGATGGCGCGGTAGCGGCGGTCGTCGGCGCGGCGGTCGTCGGGCGTGGTGGCCAGCACGAAGTTGACCATGTCGTGCCAGTTCCCCGCGCCGGGGACGGTCCGCAGCCGGCCGTCCACGAACTCCACGGCCGTGGAGGCGCCGTTCCGGTCGGCCAGCAGGTAGTGCAGCGGGGGCTCGCCGGGGCCGAACTCCACGTTGTGGCGGCCGAAGACGGCCACCGCCTCCTCGACGGTCCGCGCCCGGTCCAGCGCCAGCCGCTGGATGCGGGCGCTGCCGACCACCGGCCGCCCGGCGAGCCGGGGCGGCTCGCCGGCGGGCACCGCCGCCATCCCGACCGCCAGGCCGTGCTCGTTCATGCCGTCGAACGGGATGCCGACCGCCTGGAGCAGCCTGCGGCCGACCGCCTCGTCGGAGACGGCGCGCCGGGCGGCCTCGCGGCCGACGCCCAGGTAGGAGACGTCCACCAGGGAGAGGGTGCGCGGGCCGCGCGGCGGGACGGTGGTGAGCAGCAGCGCGGCGTTGGCGTCCCAGTCGAAGTTGCGGCCGAACAGCGGCCCCTGCGGCCCGCCGCCCGCCAGGAACAGCGAGCACGCCCACGGCCGTCCCCGCACCGGGGCGAGCGCGATCGGCCGCATCGGGTCGTAGGCCCCGTACAGGGTCATCGACAGCAGCGGGTGCGCGGCGTCGAGCACCTTCAGCGTGGCGAGGCTGCGCCGCTCGTCGGCGGTGAGCGGCGGGAGGGCCGGGCGGGCGGCGGCCCGCCCTCCCCCGCCGCAGCCGGCGGCCAGCGCGGCGGGCACGCCCAGCAGGACGGCGCGGCGGGACGGGCGGGATGTCGTCATCCTTCCCGCTTAACACCGCCCGCCCGTCCCGGCAAGGCCCGGCGGTCAGCCGGGCAGGGAGTCGAGGGCGGCGGCGAGCTGCTTCTCCTCGTCGTCGAAGTGCCCCTCCAGCTCCCCGGCGAGCCGGTCGAGCTCGGCGGCGAACCGCGCCGGATCGCCCCCGAACTCCCGGCCGTCCACGAGGTCCAGCAGGGCCTGCTTCTTGCGCGCGATCCCGACGTGCTCGCGGCGCAGCCGGTCCAGCACGGGTGCCAGCTCGGGGGCGTGCTCCGCGAGCCGGGGGAAGACGCCGTCCTCCCTGGTGTGGTGCTCGGCCAGCGCGCCGCAGACGGTGCGGCAGCGGGCGCGCAGCTGCTCGACCAGGCCGGCGGGCGGGCGCGCGTCCCGGTGGGCGGCGGCCTGCTCGCGCAGGGCCGCCAGGTCGCGCCGCAGCTGCTCGTGCACCTTCACCAGGTGGTCGCTCGCCGCGCTGGGGAGCACGGACGCGTCCCGATGGAGTGCGACGACGGGGATCAGGCGGTCGGTCCCGCGCTGGTACTCGGCGAAGGCGGGCACCCGCTCGCTCTGCCTGCGGTACGTCTCGTCGCGCTCGGCGCCGTCCAGCGGGACGGCGGTCGCCCCGAAGCGCGCCACCCGCCCGTCCTCCCCCACCTCCACCGTGACCCGCGGCTCGGCCAGCAGGTTGTGGTACCACGCCGGGTGCGCGGGGGCGCCGGCGTTGGAGCCGAACACCAGCAGGCGGTCGCCGTCGGCCGCGTACATCACCGGAGTGGTGCGGCGGCGGCCGCTGCGCGCGCCGGTGGTGGTCAGCAGCAGGAGCGCCGCGCCGGCGAAGAAGCCGCCGACCCGGCCCCCGTTGGCCCGGAACTCCTCGATGACCTGCTCGTTGGTGAACGGCTGCGGCATGGGGGACCTCGTATCCTGTCGGTGCACGACCACATTTGCTTTGCAAGCAAAGATGTTTTCACCACAAAGCTATTTGGAGCGCGCAGCGGTGTCAACGCACGACCCCGGGCCGGCCGACGGCTCCCCCGACGCACCCGACGACGACCTGGCGGCGGGCGTCCGCACGATGTTGCTGTCCATGCCGCGGATCGTCGGCGCGGTGAAGCGGATCAGGGTGCCCGAGGCGCTGCGCTCGTTCGACCTGGCGCCCCGGCACCTGTCGCTGCTGTCGTTCCTGCTGTTCGACGGGCCGCTCGGGGTGTCGGCGCTGGCCGAGCGGCTGGAGGTGGCCCCGGCGACGGTCAGCCTGATGGTCGGCGACCTCGGCCGGCAGGGCATCCTGGAGCGCCGCGCCGACCCCGCCGACCGGCGGCGCGCGATCATCGCCATCACCGAGGAGCACCGTCCGGCCATCGACGCCTGGCTCGCCGTGGGCGCCGACGCCTGGCGGGCCGCGCTGGAGCCGCTGACCCCCGGGCAGCGGCGGATGTTCATCGAGACGTTCGCGCGCTACGAGCGGGCGGCGGCCCGGGGCCGCGCCGGGGCGGAGGACGCCGGATGAGACGCGGGGGCGGGCTCAGTCCTCGGTGAAGGCGGCCAGGTCGGCCGGGGTGTCGATGTCGTCGGGCGCGGCCACGTCGTCGCACGGCACCGGCGTCACCAGGTCGGGATGGGCGCGCAGGAACTGCCGCGCGCCGACGTCGCCCCGCGCGGACGCGGCCACGGCCGCGAAGTGCTCGGCGGCGAACAGCACCGGGTTGCGCGGCCGTCCGCCGTAGGTCGCGACCGCGACGCGCGCACCGGCCTCGTAGGCCGCGATCAGGCGGCCCACCGCCGCCGCGGTGACCAGGGGCTGGTCCACCAGCGCGACCACCGCGGCCGGGCAGCCCGGCGGCAGCGCGGCCAGCCCGGCGCGCAGCGAGGAGCCCATGCCGCTGCGCCAGTCGTCGTTGGGCACCACGACCGCGCCGATCACCTCGACCGTCACCGCGCCCGCCACCACCAGCACCGGCGAGCAGCCGCCCTCGCGCAGGGTGCGCACGCCCCGGTCGACCAGGCGCTCGCCGCCCACCTCCACCAGGGCCTTGGGGCGGCCGAGGCGGCTGCCCTCCCCTGCCGCCAGCAGCAGTCCGGCGGGCTGTTCGGCACGGTGCAAGGTCATCGTCCGACCCTAGTCCGCGCGGTCGCGGTCGGAAGGGGGCTCGCCGTGGATCCGCCCGCTGGTGTCGGTCAGCGGGCGCCCCGAGCCGCCCCAGCGCAGCTGCACCAGCTCGGCCGCGATCGACACGGCCGTCTCCTCCGGCGTGCGCGCGCCCAGGTCGAGGCCGATGGGCGAGCGCAGCCGGGCCAGCTCGGCGTCGGTCAGGCCCGCCTCGCGCAGCCGGGCCAGCCGGTCGGCGTGGGTACGGCGCGAACCCATCGCGCCGACGTACCCGGCGGGGGTGCGCAGCGCCACCTCCAGCAGCGGCACGTCGAACTTGGGGTCGTGGGTCAGCACGCAGATGGCGGTGCGCCCGTCCACGCCGCCCTCGGCCGCCGCCTCGTCGAGGAACTTGTGCGGCCACTTCACCACGACCTCGTCGGCGTCGGGGAAGCGCTTGCCGGTGGCGAACACCGGGCGCGCGTCGCACACCGTCACGCGGTAGCCGAGGAACTTGCCGACGCGGGCGACGGCGGCGGCGAAGTCGATCGCGCCGAACACCAGCATCCGGGGCGGCGGCGCGAACGCGTGCACGAACACCGCCAGCTCGTCCAGGCGCCGTTCGCCCCGGCGGCCGTAGTGGCGCTGCCCGGTGAGACCCTGGGCGAGCATCCCGCGCGCGTCGTCGTCCACGGCGGCGTCGAGCCGGGCGGCGTGCGGCTCGCCGGGCGCCAGCGACCCCGACGCGCGGTCGGGCCAGACGACCCGGCGCGCCCCGACGCGGCCGGGCCCGGCGACCACGGTGGCGACCGCGACGGGCTCGTGCCCGCGGATGGACGCGGCGACCCGCGGGAACTCGGGGAAGGTCGCGGGACCGACCGGCTCGACCAGCACGTCCAGGACGCCGCCGCAGGTCAGGCCGACGCTGAAGGCGTCGTCGTCGCTGACCCCGTAGCGCTGCACGACCGGCTCGCCGCCCGCCATCACCCGCTGGGCGAGGTCGTAGACCGCGCCCTCCACGCAGCCGCCCGACACGCTCCCGGCGACCTCGCCGCCCGGCGAGACCGCCATGGCCGCGCCGGGCGGCCGGGGCGCGCTGCGGAAGGTGTTGACCACGGTGGCCAGGCCGAAGGTCTCCCCGGCCGCGTACCAGGCGGCGATGTCGCCGAGCACGTCACGCATGTGCGCCTCCCATCAGGCGGGCCAGCTCCTCCAGGGCGTCCAGGCTGTGCCCGGACACGAAGTCGTCCAGATGCGGCAGTGCCGCCGCCATGCCTGCGGTGAGGGGTTCATACCCAGGCCGGGCCTTGTGCGGGTTGGCCCACACCAGCCGGTGCGCGAGCCGCCGCAGGCGGGCCGTCTGCGCGCCGAGCAGGGCGGCGTCGCCGCGCTCCCAGCCGTCGGAGGCGATGACGACGGTCGCGCCGCGCGCCATGCCGCGCTGCCCGAACCGGTCCAGGAACTCCTTCAGCTCCTCGCCCAGCCGGGTGCCGCCGCTCCAGTCGGGGATCGCCGCCGACACCGCCGCCATCGCCGCGTCCGGGTCGCGGTGGCGCAGCTCGCGGGTCAGGCGGGTCAGCCGGGTGCCGACGCTGAACACCTCGGTCGTGCGGCCGCCGGAGCGGGCGGCGGCGTGCGCGAAGCGCAGCAGCGCGTCGGCGTAGGGGGCCATGGAGCCGCTGACGTCGATCAGCAGCACGGCGCGGCGCGGCCGGGTGCGGTGCGCGCGGTGCCGCAGGAGCGAGGTCTCCCCGCCGCGCCGGAGCGTCTCGCGGACGGTGCGGCCGGGGTCGAGCCGCCCGGCGGGCGCGGGTGCGAAGCGGCGGGAGCGGCGGCGGTCGGCAGCCGGCGTCCAGCAGCGCGATCAGCCGGTTGACCTCGGCGCGCTCGGCGGCGGTCAGGCGGGACACGTCGCGGGCGCGCAGCACCTCCGCGCCGCTGGCGGTGGCGAGCCGGACGTCGTCGTCCCCTCCCCGCCGCCCGCGTCGCGCGGCTGCGGGACGGCGACGCGCCGCGCGACCACCGGCGGCGGGACGCGGCGGCCGGGGCGCGGGGCGGCCCCGGAGAAGTAGGCGGCGAAGCAGCGGTCGTAGCGGGCCAGGTCGTCGGGGCCCGCGCACAGCGTGAGCCGCCCGGCCCAGTAGACGTCCACCGGGTCGAGCACGTCGAGGTGGTCGAGCGCGCGCACCATCGCGTGGACCCGCTCGGGGTCGGCGCCGCCGCCCGCCGCGCGCAGCGTCCGGGCGAACCCGACGACGGTGGCGGCCACGTCCCGCTCGCCCACGGTCAGCCCCCGTCGAGCAGGGCGGCGAGGCCGCGCGCGGTCACCCGGTCCTGGTCCTCGCGGTACTTCAGCACGGTGCCGAGCGTGACGGCGGCGAGGTCGGGGTCCAGCTCGCGCGCGCCGAGCGCCACCAGCGCCTCGGTCCAGTCCAGCGACTCGGCGACGCCGGGCGGCTTCAGCAGGTCGGCGGCGCGCAGCCGCTGGGCGGCGCGGGCCACCTGCGCGGCCAGCCGCCCGGCGGCCCCGGGCAGCCGCCGCCGGATGATGGCGACCTCCCGGTCGAAGGAGGGGTGCTCCAGCCAGTGGTAGAGGCAGCGCCGCTTGAGCGCGTCGTGCACCTCGCGGGTGCGGTTGGAGGTGACGACCACCACCGGCGGGCGCTCGGCGCGGATGGTGCCGAGCTCGGGCACGGTGATGGTGAAGTCGCTCAGCACCTCCAGCAGGAACGCCTCGAACTCGTCGTCGGCGCGGTCGACCTCGTCCACCAGCAGCACGCTGGGCGAGGTCTCCAGCGCGTGCAGCAGGGGGCGGGCCAGCAGGAAGCGCCGGTCGTACAGTTCGCCCTCCAGCGCCGCCACGTCGCGCGCCCCGGCGGCCTCGGCGGCGCGCAGGTGCAGCAGCTGGCGCGGGAAGTCCCAGTCGTAGAGGGCCTGCGAGGCGTCCAGGCCCTCGTAGCACTGCAGGCGGATCAGCGGGGCGCCGAGCACGGCCGCCAGGGTCTTGGCCAGCTCGGTCTTGCCGACCCCGGCCTCGCCCTCCAGGAACAGGGGCCGGCCCATGCGCAGGGCCAGGAAGCAGGCGGTGGCGAGGCCGTCGTCGCAGAGGTAGGCGTGCCGGTCGAGGAGCTCGGCCAGCTCGGCGGGCGAGGCGGCGGCGGTCGGGGTGCGGGCCACGCCGCCCAGGTTACCGGGCAAAAATCATGTTAATTCGGTAGGGAAAGTTGACTTACGGCCCCGCGATCAGCAGCATCGAGGGCATGGACGCAGACCTCACCGACGAGGCCGCCTACGAGCGGGCCCGCCAGGAACGGGACGGGCGGGGCGGGGGCCCTCGGCACGCGGCCGGACTGTCCCGGCGCGGCCTGCTCCGCCTCTCGGCGGGCGCGGCCGGCGCGGGACTGGGCGCGGCGCTCGCCGACCCCGCGCGCGCCGCGGCCCTCCCCGTCTCCCCGGCCACCGGAATCGTCAAGCCGCTGCCCCCGGAGCTGTTCGTACCGCAGGGCACCAACGCCGAGATGCGCTGGGAGGCGATGCGCGGGCAGGGCTACACCACGCCCAACGACCGGTTCTTCGTGCGCAACCACGTCGCCACGCCGCTCATCGACGTGCGCACCTGGCGGCTGAAGCTGTGGGGCACGGGGCTGCACGGCTCCCCCGGCGAGGACCGGCCGGTCGAGTTCTCCTACGAGGACCTGCTCGGGATGCGCGCCGAGACGCTCACGGCGTTCATCGAATGTACGGGCAACAACCGCGGCCTCTACGCCTCCCAGCAGGGCCAGCAGGTGTCGGGCACCCCGTGGGGGCGGGGCGCGGTCGGCGTCGCGCGCTGGCGCGGGGTGCGGCTGGCGGCCGTCCTGGAGCGCGCGGGCCTGACCCGCCGGGCCGTCGACCTCCTGCCGCGCGGCCTCGACGCCGACTACGTGGACAAGGGCGAGAACCTCGGCCGGGTGCGCCGCCCGCTGCCGGTCGCCAAGGCCCTGAAGGACGTGCTGCTCGCCTACGAGATGAACGGCGCGCCGCTGCCGCCCGACCACGGGTACCCGGTCCGGCTCGTGGTGCCGTCGTGGGTCGGCATCGCCTCCATCAAGTGGCTCGGCGACGTCGAGGTGGCCGACCGCCCGCTGTACTCGCCGTGGAACACCCGCTACTACCGGCTGTTCGGCCCCGGCCACCCGGCCGAGGGGAGCGCGCCGCTGACCCGGATGAACGTCAAGAGCGCGTTCGAGCTGCCGTTCGGCGCGACGCTCGCGGCGGGCCGCACCCAGGTGCTGCACGGCCGCTCCTGGTCGGGCAACGGGCGCGTCCGGCGGGTGTCGGTCAGCGTGGACGGCGGCGCGAGCTGGCGGCCCGCCCGCCTGCGCGGCCCGCACCACGCGCGCGGCTGGGTGCGCTGGGAGCTGCCGTGGCGGCCCCCCGCCGCCGGGCGGTACGAGCTGCTGGCGCGCGCCACCGATGAGACCGGGGCGCGCCAGCCCGACGTCGCCCCCTACAACACCCTCGGCTACCTCTTCGGCGCGGTCGTCCGGCACCCCGTCACCGTCAGGTAGGGCCTCCCGCGGCGTCCGGAAAGCCCGATCCCGCTCTCCACGCCTTTTTTGATCACAATTTCGGTGATCTTGTTGCCCGCGCCCCGGCGGCCCGCCATGCTCCGTTACTTCACCTGCGGGGCCTGTGGGGCTTGAGGGAACGGGGACGGGCATGAGGTCGTCAGCACGCTGGACCGGACGTTGCGCGATCGCGGTGGTCACCACCGCGCCGCTGGTCGCGGTGCCCGCGCTCACCGCCGAGGCCGCCGCCGGCCCGGCCGGGGTCGGCGCGAAGTCGGCCTACCTGTGGGACATCGGCGCCAAGAAGACCCGCTGGAACCGGGCCGCCGACACCCGCCGCCCGATCGCCAGCATCACCAAGGTGATGACCGCCGCCGTCGTGCTGCGCAGTGGCGGGCTCGACCGCGTCCTGACGGTCAAGCAGAAGCACCTGGACTACGCCTTCCGGCAGGGCGGCAGCTCGGCGGGGCTCCGCGCGGGCGACCGGCTGACCGTGCGCCAGCTCCTCAACGCGATGATGCTGCCCTCGGGCTGCGACGCCGCCTACGTGCTGGCCGACGCCTACGGGCCCGGCTGGCGCGGGTTCGTCACCAAGATGAACAAGACCGCCCGCGCCCTGAAGATGACGCGGACCACCTACGCCAACTTCGACGGGCTGCCCTGGCCGACGGCGACCTCGACCAACTCCACCGCGCGCGACCAGATCAGGCTCGGCCACTACCTGATGCTGGGCAGGGAGTTCCGGGCGATCGTGGCCCGCAAGACCTACAACCTGCCCGCCAACCGCTACCACAAGGCCTACTCCTGGCGGAACACCAACCGCCTGCTCGGCTCCTACAGCGGCGCGGTCGGGGTGAAGACCGGCTCCACCAACGCGGCCGGGTACTCGCTGATGTTCACCGCCCGCCGCGGCAACCGCAACCTGCTCGGCATCGTGCTGAACAGCTCCACCACCAACGAGCGGGCCCGCTTCACCGACGCGGCCAAGATGCTCAACTGGGGCTTCGGCGTGCGCACCATGAGCGCCTTCACCGTGCCGCCGGTGCCGGCCGGGGCCAACGTCGACTGATGCGCGCGGCCCTGACCCCGCTCCTCGCCCTCCCGCTCCTCGCCGCCGCCCTGACCGCCTGCGGCGGCGAGGAGAAGAAGGCCCCGGCGGGCCACCCGTTCGCCGGCACCTGGCGCAGCGGCGAGGGCGCCTCGCCAGGCGCGGGCGGCACGACCCTGACCGTGGACGCCAAGGGCACGCTGCGCTTCAGGAGCAGCCGGGAGTGCACCGGGACGGTCGCCGCCGAGGGCGGCGGCCGCTACCGCTTCGAGATCGACTGCGGGGAGAACAGGTTCGCCGGGACGGCGCCGGGCCCGCCGAAGTCGGGCGCGTTCACGATGACCTGGCCCGACGGCGACACCAGCGAGTTCCGCACCGCGTCCTGACCGTCAGCCGAGGTGCTCGCGCACCAGGCGGGGGTCGAGCCGCTCGGCCCACGGCGGGTCGGCCCCCGGGACGCGGCAGGTCGCGGCGGCGATCCCGGTGGCGAAGCGCAGCGCCCCCTCCAGGTCGCCCGCCGTCAGCGACTCCAGCCGCCCGCCGAGGAACCCGCCGTGCCGCAGCGCGTGCAGCAGCCCGGCCATGAACGCGTCCCCCGCGCCCACGGTGTCCACGACCTCGACGGGCGGCGCGTCCACCGACACCCGCCGCCCGTCCAGCGACGCCGTCACCCCGGCCTGGCCGCGCGTCACCACCACCAGCCGCACCCCGTCCCGGTGCCAGGCGTCGCAGACCGCGGCGGCCTCCTTGCCGGGGGCCAGCTGCGCCAGGTCCTCCTCGCTGAGCCGGATGACGTCGGCCAGCCGCGTCCAGCGCCCGATCCGGGCCCGGTAGTCGGCGGCCGCGACCATGCGGGGCCGCACGTTGGGGTCGATGGAGATCGTCGTACCGTCCCGGACCTCGGCCAGCAGGTCCTCGATCAGCGGGCCGCCCGGCGGCAGCACCAGCGCCAGCGACCCGGTGTGCACGCACGCCGCCGCGTCGGGCCGCCGCGCCTCCAGCTCGGCGCGCGTCCACTGCCAGTCGGCGGTGCCCCCGGCGTAGAAGTCGTACCCGGCCTGCCCGGCGGCGTCGATCGCGGTGACGGCGAGCGTGGCGTTCTCGGGCGCGTCCACGCAGCCCGACACGTCCACGCCGGAGGCGACCAGGTGGTGCCGCAGCAGCCGCCCGAACGGCCCGTCGCTGAGCCGCCCGAGGAAGCGGGCGGGCGTCCCGAGCCGGGCCAGCGCCACGGCCGTGTTGGCCGGCCCGCCGCCCGCGCGCACCGACAACTCCAGGCCGTCGCCCGCCCCGGCCCCGCCGGCGGGCAGGAACGCGTCGGCCACCGCCTCACCGATCACCGCGATGTGGTCCATAGGGGTTCAGCGTGCCATACGGGATACGGAGGATGGAGGGACGGGTGGTCGCCGGGCCCGCGTCTACCGGGCGCTGCGGCCTGCCGTCGCGAGGTCGATGTCGATGTCGAAGGGCACCGTCAGCTTCAACCGGTCATGGTGGATGCCGGTCAGCGCATAGGCGCCGGTGGCCGGGTCGCGCTCGTATACGTACGCCACCGTACAGCCGTCGACCTGCTCCACCCTCCAGAGGTGCGGGACGCCCGCGGCGGCGTACTTGCGCGGCTTGGTGTCGCGGTCGCGGTCCTCCGATTCCGGGGAGACCGCCTCGACGGCGAGTACGACGTCTTCGGCGAAGTAGTGGGTGGAGGGGTCGGCGCGCTCGTGCGCCTCGGCCGTCACCACCAGGACGTCCGGCTCGGGCACCTGCCGCTCGGCCAGCTTGACGGCCATCTCCCGCTCCGCCCGTAGCCCGCCCGGCGCCTGGCGGTCGAGTTCGAGGAACAGCCGGTTGATCACCCTGCTGTGCCACTTCTCCTGCGGGCTCACGAAGACGAGGCCCCCGTCGATCAGTTCCGTGTGCCGGGGCAGATCGCGCATGGCCAGGAAGGTGTCGGCGGTGAAACCGCCCGGTGGGGGGAACACACAGTCCGGCAGCGACGAGGCGGCCATGTCGTCACTTTCCGCTGGACGCATGGTTCGGAGTGTAATCGAACCGGTCCCGGAGCAGCCGGGCAATTCCGGTCCAGGTGAACTGTTCACACGTCCGATGAACGGTTCAGGTGGGGTCGGGGGCCTCGCCGCGTTCGCGCAGGAGGGCCTGCAGCTCCGCCAGCTGGCGTGCCGCCAGCGCCTTCTCGGTGCCGTTGATGCCCATCGCGCCGACCGAGGTGCCGTCGGCCAGGTCCAGGGTAGGCCACGGCTCGCCGACGCCCATGTCGGCGTCCAGCACCTCGGCCCAGGCCAGGCGGCGCGTGCGGAAGGCGTTGACCACCGTCAGGCCCTCGTCGGTCGCGACCACGCGGCAACGCGCCAGCATGTGCAGGACCCAGGCGATCAGCACGCCGGACAGCACGATCAGGATGCGGTCGAACAGCTTGAACTGGGGCGCCACCAGGACGGCGAGCGCGATCAGGCTGAGCATGATCGCGCCCGCCGTCGCGTAGGCGACGACGCGTGTGGTGCGCGGGCGCCACACGGTCGGCAGGGTCGGCGTGTCAGTCAACGATCTTGGAAATCGGGATCTCGAGGATGTCGTGGGCGCCGGCCGCCTTCAGGGCCGGGATGAGCGTGTTGACGCCGCGCTTGGCGACCACGCTCTCCACCGCGTTGCTCTCGCCGCCGGCGAGGGAGGTCACGGTGGGCGAGGCCATCGCCGGCATGATGCCGAGCACGGCGTCGAGGTCGGCGGCGGCCACGTTCAGCTTGAGCAGCACGTTGCCGCGCGCCCGGATCGCGCCCTGCAGCAGCAGGGAGATGTCCTCCATCGCCGCGCGCTTGGCCGGGTCCTCGTAGGCCTCGCGGTTGGCGACCAGCTCGGTGTAGCTGGTCAGCAGCGTGTCGAGGATGCGCAGGCCGTTCTTGCGCAGCGACGAGCCGGTCTCGGTCAGGTCGACGATCGCGTCCACGATGTCGGGGACCTTGGCCTCGGTCGCGCCGTAGGAGGGCACCACCGTGGCCTTGACGCCGTGCTTGTCGAGGAAGCGCTTGGTCATGGCCGGGAACTCGGTGGAGATCCGCACGCCCTCGGGCAGGTCGGAGACGCTCTGCCAGGGCGCGTCGTTGGGCACCGCCATGATCACGCGGACCGGGTTGGAGGTGGCCTTGGAGTACTTCAGCTCGCCGAGGCTGACCACGTCGGAGTCGGTCTCGGTGATCCAGTCGCGGCCGGTGATGCCGAGGTCGAACAGCCCCTGCTCCAGGTAGGTCGGGATCTCCTGGGGACGCAGCACCCGGACGCGGTCGATGCGCGGATCGTCGATCTGCGCGCGGTAGTCGCGGTCGGAGGTGCGCCGGACGGTGAGGTCGGCGGCGTCGAACAGGCCCAGGGTGGCCTTTTCCAGGGAGCCCTTGGGCAGGACGAGAGACAGCACGGTGGAACCCTCTTTCACGGGTGGGACGGTCGGATTGGCCCGGGGGCGTTCAGGAGCCCAGATGCTCCATGCCGTGCCCGGCGTGACCGTGATGCCGCAGCCCTCGCAGGGTCAGTGCCGTGTCGAGTGCGGCCACGGTCGCCTCCCATCCCTTGTCCTCGTGGCTGTCCGGCAGCCCGGCGCGGTCCAGCGCCTGCTCCATCGTGTCACATGTGAGGACGCCGTTGCCCACCGGAGTCGCCTCGTCGAGCGCGACGCGGGTCACACCGGCGGTCACCGAGTCGCACACGTAGTCGAAATGGGCGGTCTCACCCCGGATGACCGCGCCCAGGCACACCACCGCGTCCAGGTCGCGGGCGAGCTGCTGGGCGACCACCGGGATCTCCAGCGCGCCCGCCACCCGCACCACGACCGGGGCCTCCACGCCGCAGGCGGCGGCGGCCTCGACCGCGCGCGCCAGCAGCCGGTCGGTGATCCGCCCGTGCCAGCGCGTGCACACGATGCCGAGGGTCAGCCCGGCCGCCTCGACCGTGGAGTCCTCGGGACGTCCCGCTCCGCTCATTTCTCCAGGCCCTCGATCCGGTGTCCGAGACGGTCGCGCTTGACCGTCAGGTAGCGGCGGTTGTGCTCGGTGACGACGACGGGCATCGCCTCCCGGCCGCGCACCCGGATGCCGAACCCGTCCAGGCCCTTCAGCTTGGCGGGGTTGTTGGTGAGCACCCGGACCGAGCGTACGCCCAGGTCGGCCAGCATGTGGGCCGCGTTGGAGTACTCGCGCGCGTCGGCGGGCAGGCCGAGCTCCAGGTTGGCGTCCACGGTGTCGGAGCCGTTGTCCTGCAGCGCGTACGCCTGCAGCTTGGCCAGCAGGCCGATGCCGCGGCCCTCGTGGCCGCGCAGGTACAGGATCACGCCCCGGCCCTCGGCGGAGACGCGCTCCATGGCGGCGTCGAGCTGGGTGCCGCAGTCGCAGCGCTCGGAGTGCAGCACGTCGCCGGTCAGGCACTCGGAGTGCGCGCGGACCAGCACGTCCTCGCCGTCGCCGAGGTCGCCGTAGACCAGCGCGACGTGCTCGCCGCCGTCGATGGCGCTGGAGAAGCCGACCGCGCGCCAGGTGCCGAACCGGTTGGGCAGCCGGGTCTCCACCACGCGCGACACCATGCGCTCGGTGCGCCTGCGGTACTCCACCATCTGGTCGATGGAGATCAGCTTCAGGCCGTGCTCCTTGGCGAACACCTGCAGCTCGGGCAGGCGCGCCATGGTGCCGTCCTCGTTGACGACCTCGGCCAGCACCCCGGCGGGCGGCAGGCCGGCCATGCGGGCGAGGTCCACCGCGGCCTCGGTGTGGCCCCGGCGGCGCAGCACGCCGCCCTCGCGGTAGCGCAGCGGGAAGATGTGGCCGGGCCGCACCAGCTCGTGCGGCTCGGTGGCCGAGTCGCACAGGGTGCGGATGGTGCGGGCGCGGTCGGCGGCCGAGATGCCGGTGCTGACGCCGTCGCGGGCGTCCACGCTGACGGTGTAGGCGGTGCGCATCCGCTCGTTGTTCTGCGCGGTCATCAGCGGGATCTGGAGCCGGTCCAGGTCCTGCCCGGTCATCGGAACGCAGATGACGCCGCTGGTGTAGCGGATGGTGAAGGTCAGCAGCTCCGGCGTCGCCTTGGCGGCGGCGAAGATGATGTCGCCCTCGTTCTCGCGGTCCTCGTCGTCGACGACCACGACGGCCTTGCCGGCCGCGATGTCGGCGAGCGCCGCCTCGATGTCGTCGAAGATCCCGTTGCCGTCGTTGACGCCGTGGTCGATGCCGTCGTTGATGCCGCTCATGCGGTCACCGCCTTGTTCCGGTTGGTCAGGTCGTTGCGTTGCCGGGACTCGCGCAGCCAGTTGCGGAAGCCCGCCATCACCATCACGAAGAAGATCCCGTAGACCGCGCCGGACACGTACAGTCCGGACTTCAGGGCCAGCGGGACGCCCACCAGGTCCACCAGGACCCAGATGATCCAGAAGTCGACCAGCGCGCGGCTCTGGGCGAAGGTCGCCACCGCGCTGCCGACGAAGATGTAGGCGTTCGCCCACGGCGACCAGGCGATCTGCAGCCAGGTCAGGTGGATGAACAGCTGGGCCACCAGCGCGGTGCCCAGCACCAGCGCCGCGACCAGCACCAGGCGCTCGCGCGCGGTCGCCTGCCGGATGAACAGGCCCTCCTCGGCGCGCTGGCGGCGCGTCCACATCCGCCAGCCGTAGGAGGCCAGCACGATGAACAGCACCTGCTTGAGGGCGTTGCCGGGGGCGTGCGCGTGCAGGGAGGCGGCGAGCAGCAGCAGCGCGCCGGTGATCTGGACGGGCCAGGTCCACAGCGTCTTGCG
Organism: Spirillospora sp. CA-253888; assembly: GCA_050936435.1. Taxonomy (GTDB): domain Bacteria; phylum Actinomycetota; class Actinomycetes; order Streptosporangiales; family Streptosporangiaceae; genus Spirillospora. The sequence goes on along the minus strand of JBNJMT010000001.1, from coordinate 6,625,043 downwards.
CATCGCCAGCCAGACGACGCCGAGCGACAGCACGTTGCCGACCAGGTCGGTCCACAGCACGTGCTCGCCGAAGACGGTGAAGCTCGCGTTCAGCCAGTTCATGCGCGCTCACCGATCGCGCGGTCGCCGATCATGCGCTCCACGTACTTGGCGACCACGTCGACCTCCAGGTTGACCGGGTCGCCGGGCCCCTTGAGCCCGAGCGTGGTGAGCGCGAGGGTGGTGGGGATGAGCGCGACGGTGAAGCGGTCGGCCCCGGCCTCCACGACCGTGAGGCTGACGCCGTCGATGGTGATCGAGCCCTTCTCGACCACGTAGCGGGCGAGCGCGGCCGGGAGCGCGACGGTGACTACCTCCCAGCGGTCGCCGGGCTCGCGGGAGACGATCTCGCCGACGCCGTCCACGTGGCCCTGCACCAGGTGGCCGCCGAGGCGGTCCGAGAGCCGGACGGGCCGTTCGAGGTTGACCCGGGAGCCGGGCGCGAGCGCGCCCAGACCGGAGCGGTCGAGGGTCTCCTTCACCACGTCGGCGGTGAACGCCTCGTCCTTGGTCTCCACCACGGTGAGGCAGACGCCGTTGACCGCGATCGAGGCGCCGTGCACGGCGTCCTGCGTGACCAGGGGGCCGCGGACCGTGAAGCGGGCCGAGTCCCCCTCGGGCTCGATCGCCACGATCTCGCCGAGCTCCTCGACGATGCCGGTGAACATGTCCCGGGCCTCCTCATATGCGTGTGCATAGGGGCTCCGGGGACGTGCAAGAAAACAACGGCACACCCCATGGCAGGGGTGTGCAGCGCGCTGCCTCCCATCCGGACTTTAACCGTCGGTCCCGGAATTCCACCGGATCAACCGGCCGATGGCTTCGGCCGGGTCGCGGACTGTCACCGCCGGTTCGGACTTTCACCGACCCCGGAGCACGCGTTTCACTGCTTGGCAACCAGTGTGCCATGCATCGCATTCCCGTTCCCATGTGAGGATGCCCACGGCCGCTTTTGGCCAACCAAGCGCTCGCTCGGTTTATCATGGCGCGCCGATCCCGCGGCGGACGGGCGGGAACGGCTCAGCGGAGGACGCGCAGGCCCCCGGGCACCGCCCGCACGGACCGCAGGTCCGGGACGATGATCTGGGCCTCGGCCAGCAGGCCGGCGGGATGGCTGGTGGTGACGGCGATGACGGTGGCGCCGGCGGCGCGGCCCGCGCGTACGCCCGCCGGGGCGTCCTCCACGACCGCGCACGCGGCCGGATCCACGCCGAGGCGGCGCGCGGCCAGCAGGTACCCGGCCGGGTCGGGCTTGCCCTCGGCCACGTCCTCGGCGGTCACCACGACCTTGGGCAGCGGCACCCCGGCCGCCCCGGTGCGGGCGGCGAGCTGCCCGGCGTCCATGGAGGTGACGATCGCCCAGGGCAGGCCGCCCATCGAGGACAGCAGCTCGACCGCGCCCGGCAGCGCGGTCACGCCGGAGACGTCGGCGGCCTCCAGCGCGTCCAGGCGCTCGGTGGCCGCCCGGACCTCGCCGGGCGGCAGGAAGTCGGCGATGCGGTCGCTGGTGCGGCGGCCGTGCGCGCCGGAGAGGTACTCGTCGGGGTCGACGCCGTACTCGGCCGCCCACACGCGCGCCGCGCGCTCCACCATCGGGGTGGAGTCCACCAGGGTGCCGTCGGTGTCGAACAGCACCGCCGCGCAGGGCACCGTCGGCCCGCTCACGCGCTCTCCTCTCCGGCGCACCGGGACCGGCCGCGGGTCAGGCCGACCAGGCGGCCGCCTCGGTGGCCTTCGCGGCCTGGGCGCGCAGCCTGCGGACGGCCTCGGCCGGGTCGTCGGCCCCGTAGACGGCGCTGCCGGCCACGAAGACGTCGGCGCCCGCCTCGGCGCAGCGCTCGATGGTCTCGGCGCTGACGCCGCCGTCCACCTGCAGCCACACCGGCTTCTCGGAGTCGGTGATCAGCTGCCGGGCGCGGCGGATCTTGGGCAGCACCATGTCCAGGAACCTCTGGCCGCCGAAGCCGGGCTCCACGGTCATCAGCAGCACCATGTCGACCTCGCCGAGCAGGTCGGCGTAGCCCTCGACCGGCGTGCCGGGGTTGATGCCGAGCGAGGCGCGCGCCCCGGCGGCGCGGATGGCGCGCAGCGTGCGCACCGGGGCCTTGGCCGCCTCGGCGTGGATGGTGACGCTGCCCGCCCCGGCCTCGGCGTACTGCGGCGCCCACCGGTCCGGGTCCTCGATCATCAGATGGCAGTCCAGCGGCAGGTCGGTGCTCTTCAGCAGCGCCTCCACCACCGGCAGGCCGAGGGTCAGGTTGGGCACGAAGTGGTTGTCCATCACGTCGACGTGCGCCCAGTCGGCGTCGTCGGCGATCCGCGCGACATCGGCGCCCAGGTTGGCGAAGTCGGCGGACAGGATGCTGGGTGAGATCTGCGGAGCCATGATGCCCCGAGTCTAGGACCCGACCCCGACCCGCTCCTCACCCGCCCGGGTGAGCGCGGGGGTGGGACGGGTCGCCAGCCCCAGCCGTACGAAGCTCTCCGGCGCGCCCGCCGCCGCCCACAGGCCCAGCGCCGCCTGGACGACGAACGCCTGCACCGGCTGGGTGCCCAGGAACAGCCCGAAGGTGTAGATCGCCAGCCCGCCCGCCGCGCCGACCGGGATGCGCGCCAGCCGCCGCCACAGCTCGCCGGAGGCGTCGGACCAGCCCCGGCGGGCGGCGACCGACAGCCCGGCCACGATGCCGAACAGGCCGCCGGAGGCCGCCGCGCCGTCCGACAGGCTGAGCGGACCGATGTCGCCGCCCGCGTGGGTGATGGCGCGGACCCACGCCTCCGGCCACCGCCAGCCCTCCAGGGTCTGCAGGCCCGCCCACGCCGCGCCCAGGCACGCCAGCGAGACCGCCAGGGCCAGCGCGATCTGCGCGGGCAGCGGGCGGCGCGACCACCACGGCACCACCACCGGCTCCAGGCGGAGCCCGGCGGCCAGCAGCAGCGCGCCGGCCGTCCACCCGGCCAGGACCTGGCCGAGCGAGTGCACGCCCAGGTAGATCCGGGAGACGCCGACCAGCACGATGACCGCCACGACCGCGACCCACACGGCGCGGCGGCGGAAGCGGCTGCCGAGGAAGCCCCAGGCCACCACGGAGTTCTGGGAGTGCCCGGACGGCATCCCGAACGAGTCGCGCCCCTCGTGCCCGGTGACCGCCGGGTCGGTCCAGAACGGCCGCGGCGCGTGGAAGAACAGCTTCAGCACCGTGTTGAGGACGCCGCTGAGCGTCAGCAGCACCGCCGCCCGCGCGCCGGTCCGCGGGTCCACGCACCAGTAGACGACCATCAGCAGCGGCAGGAAGAACACCGCGCTGCCGACGAAGGACATCACGTGCATGAAGCCGGTGAGCACGGCTCGTCTCCCCCAGTGGCGTCCAGGATTCCGTTACGTCGCTGCGAGGCTACTCAGCGGACACCTCGACAACGTCCGAGCAACACGTAAAGGATCCCTGGAAGCCGGGAGGTTAAACGCGGCGCAGCAGCGCCAGGAACATCGCGTCGGTGCCGTGCCGGTGCGGCCAGAACTGCGCCGAGGGCCCGTCGCCGAGGCCGTCCAGGCCGGGCGCGACCGAGGTCAGCACGGCCGGGGAGTCCAGGCGCTCGACGTCGTCGCGGCCGCGCAGCACGTCGTCGACGACCACGCGCGTCTCGGCCAGGTGCGGCGAGCAGGTGACGTAGGCCACCACCCCGCCGGGCCGCAGCGCCTCCAGCGCGCGCTCCAGCATCCGGCGCTGCAGGCCGCTCAGCTCGGGCACCGAGCCGGGGCCGCGCCGCCAGCGGGCCTCGGGGCGGCGGCGCAGCGCGCCGAGGCCGGTGCACGGGGCGTCCAGCATGATCCGGTCGAAGGCGCCGGGCTTCCAGGCGGGCGCGGTGCCGTCGGCGACCACGACCCCGGCGCGGTGGTCCACGGCGCGGCGGACCAGCGCGGCGCGGTGCGGCTGCAGGTCGGCGCCCAGCAGGTGCGCGCCGCGGCCGGTGGCCTCGGCCGCGAGCACCCCGGCCTTGCCGCCGGGGCCCGCGGCGATGTCGAGCCAGCGCTCGTCGCGGCCCTCCAGCGGCGCGGCGGCCAGGGCCAGCGCGACCAGCTGGCTCGCCTCGTCCTGGACGGCGGCGCGCCCCTCGCGGACGGCGGCGATCGCGGCCGGGTCGCCCTCGGGCAGCACGGCGGCGGTCGGCGCGTAGGGGGCGGGCTCGGCGCCCGCCTCCAGCAGCTCGCCGACGGTGGCGCGGCCGGGCCGGGCGACCAGCGTCACCCGGGGCCGGGCGTTGTCGGCGGCCAGCAGGTCGGCGAGCTGGCCGCGGTCGGGGCCGAGCGCGTCGCGCAGCGCCGACACGATCCACTTGGGGTGGCTGTGGGCGACCGACAGCCGGGTGGTCTCGTCGGAGCCCTCGGGCGCCACGATGGCCAGCCAGCCGTCCAGGTCGCGGGTGGCGACCTTGCGCAGCACGGCGTTGGCGAACTTGGACTGGCCGGGGCCCGCCACCGAGCGGGCCAGCTCCACGGCGGTGCCGACGGCGGCGTGCGGCGGGATGCGGGTGGCCAGGATCTGGTGCGCGCCGAGGCGCAGCACGTCCAGCAGCGGCGCGTCGACGCGGCGCAGCTCGCGGTCGCTGCACAGCGCGAGGATCGCGTCGTAGGTGCCGCGGCCGCGCAGGGTGCCGTAGGTCAGCTCGGTGGCCAGGGCGGCGTCGCGGCCGGTCAGGCCGCGGTCGCGCAGCCGCGAGGGCAGCAGCAGGTTGGCGTAGGCGTCGCGGGTGTCCACGGCGCGGATGACGTCGAAGGCGGTGCGGCGGACCAGGTCCTGCGGCCGGCCGGTGCGGCGCGGCCCGCCGGGCCGCCGGTTGTCGCGGTTGCCCCGGGTGTTGCGGGTGGGCGGCATCAGTGCAGCGCGTCCTTAGCGGTGAGGTCGAGGCCGCGGGCCCAGTCGGCGGCGTTCATGAGCCGCTTGCCCTGGGGCTGGACCTCGCCCAGCACGACCGGATGGGTGGCGGTGCCGGCCAGCACCGCCTTCTTGGTGACGTGCAGCTCCCCGGGGGCGAGGGAGACCTCCGCGTCCGGCGCGGGCCGGACGGGGCCGAGCTTCAGCCGCTGGTCGCGGAAGGTCGTCCACGCGCCGGGCGCGGGCGTGCAGGCCCGCACCAGGCGGTCCACGCGGTGCGCGGGCGCGCTCCAGTCGACCCGGGCGTCCTCCGGCTTGATCTTGGGGGCGAGCGAGACGCCCTCGGCGGGCTGCGGCCGGGGCTCCAGGACGCCGGCCTCGATGCCGTCCATGGTGTCGGCCAGCAGCCGCGCGCCCGCGACGGCGAGCCGCCCCAGCAGGTCGCCGGAGGTGTCGGCGGGCAGGATCGGCTCGGTCAGCACGCCGTAGACCGGGCCGGTGTCCAGGCCCTCCTCGATCTCGAAGGTGGCCGCGCCGGTCATGTCGTCGCCGTGCAGGATCGCGTGCTGCACCGGGGCCGCGCCGCGCCAGGCGGGCAGCAGCGAGAAGTGCAGGTTGACCCAGCCGTGGCGCGGGATGTCCAGGGCCTCGCGGGGCAGCAGCGCGCCGTAGGCGACGACGGGGCAGCAGTCGGGGGCGATCTCGCGCAGCCGGTCCAGGAACTCGGGGTCGCGGGCCTTGGCGGGCTTCAGGACCTCGATCCCGGCCTCCTCGGCGCGCTGGGCGACGGGGCTGGCCCCGAGCCTGCGGCCGCGCCCGGCGGGCGCGTCGGGCCGGGTGACCACGGCCGCGACCTCGTGCGAGGACGCCAGCAGCGCCTCCAGCGACGGGACGGAGGTCTCGGGAGTGCCCGCGAATACCAGCTTCATGGCTTAGATGGCCTTCCCGAAGGTGCGGTGCGGGGACTGCTTGACGACCGGCGCGGGCTCGCCGAACCACTCGGCCTCGCGGATCGCCTTCATCGCCGCCCGGCGCTGCTCGGCGTCCATGCGGTCGATGAAGATGATGCCGTCCAGGTGGTCGGTCTCGTGCTGCACGCAGCGGGCCAGCAGGTGGGTGCCCTCCAGCGTGATCGGCTCGCCGTGCATGTTGAAGCCCTTGGCGACCGCGCGCACCGAGCGGGGCGTCGGGAAGGCGAGTCCGGGCAGCGACAGGCAGCCCTCGTCGCCGGTCTCGGTCTCCTCCGACAGGTCCAGGGTGGGGTTGACCACGTGCCCCAGCCGGTCGTCCACGTAGTAGGTGAACACCCGCAGGCCCACGCCCAGCTGCGGCGCGGCGAGGCCCGCGCCGGGCGCGTCGATCATGGTGTCGGTCAGGTCCTTGACGAGGCGGCGCAGCTCCTTGTCGAAGTCCTTGACCGGCTCGGCGGGGGTGCGCAGCACCGGGTCGCCGAAGAGGCGGATGGGCTTGACTGCCAACGAGGGCTCCGTTCCGGGCGGCTTGCAGATGGCGGACGTGCTGGCGGACGGGTGGTCGGGGTCCAGTCTACGAAGCGCTCAGGGAGCGTCACGCACGGAACGCGCCTTGTAGGCGGCGGTGCGCGCCGCCTTGGCCACGCCCTTGTCGGGGTGGTGCTCGCCCAGGGCGGCCAGCACGGCGGCCGCGTCGGGGTGGTCGACGCGCCACATGCCGTTCACCATGGTGCCGAGGTCGGCGGCCGCGGGGGCGTCGGCGACGACGGCGGCGACGGCCTCGTGCGGCTCGACGGTCTCCATCATCCCGGCGAGGGTGTCGACGAACATCCACATGTACTCGTCCTCGCCGAGCCCGCCGCCGTCCAGGTCGTGCCCGGTCAACCACAGCGACGCGTAGGGCCGCACGGCGGGGTGGGCGGCGGCCTCGCGGACCTCGCCGGCGGCCTCGGGGCCGATGCGCTGCAGCACCCCGGCGGCCAGGTTGCGGGCGCCCGGCCCGCCCTCGCGCATGACCTCCAGCAGCTCGGCGGCGGCCCGGCCGGAGGTCCGGCCCGCCAGCCAGCCGGCGATCTCCTCGTCGGCGGTGTCCTGGCGGTGCCAGGTCAGGCCCGCGACCAGGTCGGCGGCCGGGGCGTCGGCCAGGTCGCCCACCACCGGCGCGGCGAACCCGTCGGCCAGCAGCAGCTCGCGCACGCCCCACACGCCGAGCGGCGTGAGGACCAGGCCGCCGTCCACGGTCCGGGCCGCGCCCCAGTCCTCCAAGTCGGCCAGCTCCAGCCGCAGCGCGTCGGCGACCGCGCCGGGCAGGTCGGCGGCGTCGGCGACCTCGTAGGACTCGGTGATGTGGTCGATCAGCGCGCCGGTCAGCTCGGCGGGCGCGGCGGGGCCGTCGTGCTCGTAGAGGTGGATCAGCACGCCGGTCAGCTCGTTCTGCACCAGCTCGATGGCGTCCAGCCCGTCGGCGGGGTCGTGCTCGGGGACGGCGGCGGCGTCGAACAGCCGCAGCCACGCCGCGAGCACGGCCTCGTCGTCGCCGTCCAGGTCGGCCAGCGCGGGCCCGGGGCGGGCGGTGCGGTCGGCGACCGCGACCACCTCGGCCTGGACGGCGGCCCACCACAGGCGCTCCAGCTCCGGCAGGTCCGCGAGGTCGTCCACCTCCGGCGCCCGGCGCGGCGCCGGCAGGCCGACCGCCTCCAGGGCGTCGGCCGCGTCCCGCGGGCCGGGCTCGTCGTACTCGTCGACCGCGCGGCCCTCGCCGAGCCAGGCGGCCAGGGCGCGGGCCTGCGCGGTCAGCGCCGACGCCCGCGCGGCCTCCGCCAGCTCGCCCCGGGGCGCCAGCCGCACCGGCGGGACGACCAGCTCCTCGGCCCGCCGCAGGTACTCCTCGGTGCGGGCGTAGCGCTCCTCCTCGGGCAGGGCCTCGAACTCCCGCACCCAGCGCTCGACGGCCGCGCCGTCGTCCAGATCCACCCCGTCGGCCGCCATCAGGCCGGTGATCACCTCGGCGGCGGTCTGGCGCTCGGCGGTGTCGGCGGCGGCGACGGTCCCGGCGAACTCGGGGGCGACCCGGTCCAGCTCCTCCTCCAGCGCGGCGGCGCGCGCGGCGTCCAGCGCCCCGGCGTCGCGCAGGAACTCCACCGTCCGGCCGAGGGTGGCCAGGATCGCGGGCACCTCGTCGGCGCCCGCCACCACGGTGTCGGGGAACACCTCCAGCAGCAGCCGCCGCAGCAGCTCCGGCGTCAGCGCGCCGGGCCCGGCGAGGCCCAGCTCCTCCTGCGCCAGCTCCAGCAGCAGCCGGGCGCCCTGCACGTCCATGACGCCGTGCTCGTCGACGTGCTCGTCCGCCCACCGCCGCAGGTCGCGCGCGGTCGTCTCCACCCAGTTCTCGGCCACCGGGAAACCCTAGTGCGTCCGGCCACCGGTCCGGGTGGACGCCGCCGCCTCCCGGGGCGGGGCCGTCAGATCAGCTCCAGGGGGTCGATCTGCACCCGGACGGTCTCGGTGGCGCGCTGGACGCTGCGCACGCCCTGGGCCGCCTGGAGCGCGCGGGACAGCGCCAGGCCCGCGGGGCGGGGCACCCGCACCAGCGCGCGCTCCCGCTCCTCCTCCCCCACCACCGGCACCGGCCCCAGCACCTCGGCGCCGTCGGGCAGGCGGGCGTCGGCCACCAGGTCGCGGATGGCGGCCGGGGTGCCGGTCAGGGAGGCCATGCGCGCGGCGGGCGGGAAGCCGACCTCGCGGCGCTCGGCCAGCTCGCGCTCGGCGAAGGTGACCGGATCCCAGCGGATCAGCGCCTGCACGGCCGGGAGGGAGGCGTCGGCCGACACCACGACCGCGCCGCCGGGCCGCACCAGCGCGGCGGCGTTCATCCAGCGGCGCAGCGCCTCCTCGGCCGCGCGCAGGTCGGCGCGGCCGAGCAGCGCCCAGCCGTCCAGCAGCAGCGCGGCGGCGTAGCCCCCGTCGGCGGGCGGCTCGGCGCCGGGGGTGGACACCACCAGCGCGCGTTCGCGGACCCGGTCGAGGACCGCGTCGCGGCCGGAGGTCCGCACCGGGACGCCGGGGAAGGCGCGCCCCAGCTCCTCGGCGGTGCGCTTGGCGCCGACGACGACGGCGCGGAACTGGAAGGACCCGCATTCGGGGCAGTGCCAGTCGCCCGCGATGTGCCCGCACCAGCGGCAGTACGGCACCGCGTGCGAGGACCGCAGCGCCAGCGGCCCCTGGCAGGCGTTGCAGTGCGCGGGGGTGCGGCAGCGCATGCAGGCCAGCGCGGGCAGGTAGCCGCGCCGGGGCACCTGGATCAGCACCGGGCCGTCGGCCAGCGCGCCGCGTGCGGTCTCGAAGGCCGCCTTGGTCAGCCGGGCGGCGCGGGCGGCGCCGTCGCGGGCCAGGTCGGTGTCGTCCCCGGCGGCGCGCACGCGCGGCATCACCGCCCGGACGGTCGCCCGGTCGGCCGCCAGCGCGTGCGCCCAGCCGGTCTCCACCAGCTGGGTCGCGTCGGTGGTGCGGGTGAACCCGCCGATCAGCGCGCCGGCCCCCGAGCGGTGGGCGCGCAGCGCCAGCACCTCGCGCGGGTGGGGGTAGGGGGCGTGCGGCTCGGCGTGCACGTCGTCTCCGTCGTCCCACAGCACCACCAGGCCGAGGTCGGCGACGGGCGCGAACATCGCGGCGCGGGTGCCGACCACGGCGCGGACCGCGCCCCGGCGGACCGACAACCAGCGGCGGTAGCGCTTGGTGGGGCCGAGCTCGGCCATCAGCGCCACGTGCCGCCCCTCGCCCAGCTCCTCGGTGAGGGCGGCGTCCACCCGCGCCACGTCCCGCGCGTCGGCCATGACCACCAGGGCGCCGCGCCCGGCGGCCAGGGCGGTGGCGACCGCGCGGGCGATCGCGGCGGGCCAGGCGGGGCCCGGCAGCGCCGTCCACACCGCGCGGGGGGCCTTGCCCTCGCCCAGGGCCGCCAGGAACGACGGCCCGGCCGGATAGTCGGCCCAGGGGCCGGGGTCCTCGGGGGGAGCGGCGGGCCCGGCCGGCTCGGGCGGGGCCTCGGCCTCCACCTTGGCCATGCGGGGCGGGACCGCCAGCCGCACGACGTCGGCGAACGTGCCCGCGTAGCGGTCGGCGACCTCGCGGGCCAGCGCGGCGATCTCGGGGGCCAGGACCGGCTCGGGCGAGATGACCTGCTCCAGGTACTGCAGCCGCCCCTCGAAGTCGCTCTCGGCCACGCGCTCCAGCAGGAGCCCGTGCACGAACTGGCCCGCGAACCACACGCGCACCCGGCAGCCCGGCACCGCCTTCTCGTCCAGCTCGGCGGGCACCAGGTAGTCGAACGGGCGGTCCAGGTGCGCCAGCGGGATGTCCACCGCGACGCGCGCGACGGGCAGGGCGGTCGCGGGCACGCGCGCGCCCTTCTTCTTGGCCGCCCTGCCGCCGGCCTTCCGGTCCGCCTTCGCGGCGGTCCCGCCGGGCGGTACGGTCTTGCCGGACGTGCCCTTCCCGCCCTCCGGCGCCCGGGGCAGGTCGCCCAGGCCCGGGATCAGCTCGGTTCCCCCGCCCTCGTTGCTCACGCACCCGTCCTACCAGATCAGCACGACAGGACCGGCGCGCGGCCGCCGCGACGGTTTGAACCGGGCCCACCGTTCTTGGATCATTGCCGACGCCCGTGCCCCGCCCTGACTCCGAGGATCATGCGACCACCGTGACCACCGCGCAGACCCCGTCCCGAGCGGACACCGCGTCCGCCCCGGCGGCGGACCGGCCCGCCGCCCGCCCCGCCCGCCGCTTCGACCGGCGGCACTGGGCCCACCCGCGCAACCCCGTGACGGCCGCGACCGTCGCGGCCCTGGCGCTGCACCTGGTGTGGGCGCTGGTACTGGCCTCCGAGGGCGGCGACCTCGCCGCCCAGGCGGCCTGGACCGACTTCGCCGGCAAGCACCCCAGCGCCGCCTACAACATGGCCTGGTACGGGGGGATGCACCCGGTCTCCTACAGCGTGCTGTCGCCCTACCTGATGGCCTGGTTCGGCATCCGGACCGTCGCGGTGATCGCCGGGACGCTGTCGGCCACGCTGACGGCGATGCTGCTGGTGCGCTTCCGCGCGCCGGTGCCGCTGCTGGCCTCCCTCTGGGGCGCGCTCGCGCTGTGGTGCAACGCCGCCTCCGGCCGGGTCACCTTCGGCCTCGGCCTGGTCTTCGCGCTGGGCGCGGTCATGGCCGCCCACTCCCCGCGCGGCACCCCCGCGCTGCGCGCCGCCGCGATGGTGGGCCTCGGCCTGCTGGCCACCCTCGCCAGCCCCGTGGCGGGGCTGTTCATCATGGTGGTGGCGGCCGCGCTGCTGCTGACCGGCCGCCGCCGCGCCGGGTTCGCGCTGGCCGCCGGGCCGCCGCTGGTGGTGGGGATCACCACGCTGCTGTTCCCGTTCAGCGGCGTGCAGCCCATCGGGTTCACCTCGATCGTGCTGCCCACGGTCACCAGCGTGATCGCGGTGCTGCTGTGCGCGCCCGCGTCGTGGCGGGTGGTGCGCGTCGGCGCGGGCGTCTACCTGCTCGGCATCGCCCTGACCTTCCTGATCCCCTCCCCCGTCGGCAGCAACGTCGAGCGGCTGTCGCTGCTGTTCGGCGGCGTGGTGCTGCTGACCGCGGTGGCCCGCACCCGGCACCGGGGCAGGCTGGCGGTGCTGTGCGCGGCGTTCCTGGTCACCGGCGCCTGGATGGTGGTCAAGCCCGTCGACGACCTGATCCACACCCGGCCCGCCTCGACCGCCGCCGCCCACTCCGGCGGCCTGTTCGCCGAACTGGAGCGCTACGGGGCCGCCCGCGGCCGCATCGAGGTCGTCCCGCTGCGCTCGCACTGGGAGGCGGCCGGGTTCACGCGCCGGTTCATCCTGGCGCGCGGCTGGAACCGCCAGGTGGACGCCGAGCGCCACGTCCTGTTCTACGAGGACGGCGCGCTCACGCCCGCCTCCTACCGCGACTGGCTGCACAGGTGGGCGGTGCGGTTCGTGGTGCTGCCGGAGGGCATGGAGAACGACTGGGCGGGCCGCGCCGAGGCCGGGATGGTGCGCGGCGGCCTGCCCTACCTGCGCGAGGTCTGGCGCGACCGGCACTGGCGGCTCTACCAGGTCGCCGACGCGACCCCGCTGGTGGACGCGCCCTCCACCGTCGGCCACGTCAACGCCGACGAACTGGTGGTGGACGTGCCCGACCGCGGCTCCACGCTGCTGCGGATCTCCTGGTCGCCGTGGCTGCGGGTGCGCGGCGGCGACGCGGGCGGGGCCTGCCTGACGCGCGAGGGCGACTTCGTGCGGCTGCGCGCGCCGGGCCCCGGCCGCTACCGCGTCGCCGCCCGCTACACCATGCCCCGCGGGACCGCCTGCCCCCGCTGACGGCACGCGAAAGGCCCCGGAGACGACGTCTCCGGGGCCTTCTCCGTCGGCCCGACCCCGGCGAGGGGGCCGGGCCGAGACGCCTTAGAGGCCGGCGGCCTTGGCCAGGGCCTCGGCGCGGTCGGTGCGCTCCCAGGAGAAGTCCGGCTCCTGGCGGCCGAAGTGGCCGTAGGCGGCGGTCTGGGAGTAGATCGGGCGCAGCAGGTCCAGGTCGCGCACGATGGCGGCCGGACGCAGGTCGAAGACCTCCTGCACGGCGGCCTGGATCTTGCCGACCGGCAGCTTCTCGGTGCCGAAGGTCTCCACGAACACGCCGACCGGGTGGGCCTTGCCGATGGCGTAGGCGACCTGCACCTCGGCGCGGTCGGCCAGCTGCGCGGCCACGATGTTCTTGGCGACCCAGCGCATGGCGTAGGCGGCCGAGCGGTCCACCTTGGACGGGTCCTTGCCGGAGAAGGCGCCGCCGCCGTGCCGGGCCATGCCGCCGTAGGTGTCAACGATGATCTTGCGGCCGGTCAGGCCGGCGTCGCCCATCGGGCCGCCGATCTCGAAGCGGCCGGTGGGGTTGACCAGCAGCCGGTAGCCCTCGATGTCCAGGTCGAACTCGGCCAGCACCGGGTCCACGACGTGCTCCTTCACGTCGGGGGCCAGCAGCTCCTTCAGGTCGATGTCGGGAGCGTGCTGGGAGGACACCACCACGGTGTCCAGGCGCACCGCGCGGTCGCCGTCGTACTCGATGGTGACCTGGGTCTTGCCGTCGGGGCGCAGGTAGGGGACCACGCCGCCCTTGCGGACCGCCGACAGGCGCTGCGACAGCCGGTGCGCGATGGTGATCGGCAGCGGCATCAGCTCGGGGGTCTCGTTGGTGGCGTAGCCGAACATCAGGCCCTGGTCGCCGGCGCCCTGGCGGTCCAGGTCGTCCTGCTGGCCCTCCTCGCGGGCCTCGTAGGCGTCGTCCACGCCCTGCGCGATGTCGGGCGACTGCGCGCCGATGGACACCGACACGCCGCAGGAGTTGCCGTCGAAGCCCTTCTTGGAGGAGTCGTAGCCGATCTCCAGGATCTTCTCCCGGATGACGCCGGGGATGTCCACGTAGGTCTCGGTGGTCACCTCGCCGGCGACGTGCACCTGGCCAGTGGTGATCATGGTCTCGACGGCGACCCGGCTGGTGGGGTCGTCCTTCAGCATCGAGTCGAGGATGGCATCGCTGATCTGGTCGGCGATCTTGTCGGGGTGACCCTCGGTCACCGACTCAGAGGTGAAAAGGCGGCGAGACACGTACGTGAACTCCTTGCAGCGGCTGCTGACTGTCGTCGCAGAACGGACTATTCATCAACTTCGGCGGGGCGGACCCCGCCCGGGCTTGACCCAAGGTATTCCGTCGAAGTCTATCGGGAATGTCCTCTCGGACAGGTATCACCAACGACCCCGATGGGTAGAATTCTTGGTTTCAGGTGGTGGAAGGGGGCGCGACGGCGGCGGGCTTCAGCCGGGCCGCGACCAGGTCCCACACGATGTCGGCCAGCGCCTCCTTGGGCCCGCGCGGGATCTCCGTCGGCGGCCCCTCGGCGGCCAGCACCACCGCGGCGTTGTCGGGGCGGCCGAACGTCAGGTCGGCCCCCACCTGGTTGACCACCAGCAGGTCGGCGCCCTTGCGGGCCAGCTTGGCGCGGCCGTTGGCCAGCACGTCGTCGGTCTCGGCCGCGAACCCCACCACCACCTGGTCGCCGCGCGGGCGCGCGCCGAGCTCGGCCAGGATGTCGGGGTTCTGCACCAGGCGGATCGGCTCGGGACCGGCCCCCGGACTCTTCTTGATCTTTGAGTCGCGGTAGTCGGCGGGCCGGAAGTCGGCGACCGCGGCGGCCATCACGACCGCGTCGGCCTCGGCCCCGCCGGCGGGACGCGCCGCCTCCAGCACCGCCGTGCGCATCTGCTCGGCCGACTCGACCCGCACCACCGTCGCGCCCGCCGGGTCGGGCAGCGCGACGTTGGCCGACACCAGCGTCACCCGGGCGCCCCGGGCCACCGCCGTGCGGGCCAGGGCGTAGCCCTGGAGCCCGGAGGAGCGGTTGCCGAGGAAGCGGACCGGGTCCAGCGCCTCGCGCGTGCCCCCGGCCGACACCACGACGTGCCGCCCGGCCAGGTCGTGCCCGGCGCCGCCGCGCGCCAGCACGGCGCGCGCCACCTCGAACAGCTCGGCCGGGTCGGGCAGCCGGCCGGGGCCGGTGTCCCTGCCGGTGAGCCGCCCGGACGCGGGCTCCACCACGATCGCGCCGCGGGCGCGCAGCGTCGCCACGTTGGCCTGGGTGGCGGGGTGCTCCCACATCTCGGTGTGCATGGCGGGCGCGAACACCACCGGGCAGCGCGCGGTGAGCAGGGTGTTGGTGAGCAGGTCGCCGGCCAGCCCGTGGGCGGCCTTGGCGAGCATGTCGGCGGTCGCGGGCGCGACGAACACCAGGTCGGCGTGCTGCCCGAGGCGCACGTGCGGAACCTCGGAAACCCCGTCCCACACCTGGGTGGAGACGGGGTTCCCGGAAAGCGCGGCCCACGTGGGCTCGCCCACGAAGCGCAGTGCGTCGGCCGTGGGCACGACGTGGACGTCGTGGCCCGACTCGGTGAGCCGCCGCAGCAGCTCGCAGACCTTGTAGGCGGCGATGCCGGCGCTGACGCCGAGCACCACGCGGGGCTTGGGGGCTGTCATGCGGCAGACTCTAGAACGCCCGGAGCGCTCAGCCCTCGATCGGCTCGGCGTGCAGCAGGCCCTCGCGGGTCTCGCGCAGCGCGATCGACAGCGGCTTCTCCTGGACCTGGGTCTCCACGAGCGGGCCGACGTACTCCAGCAGGCCCTCGCCCAGCTGGGCGTAGTAGGCGTTGATCTGCCGGGCGCGCTTGGCCGCGATGCTCACGAGACCGTACTTGGTGTCGACGACCTCCAGGAGCTCGTCGATCGACGGGTTGGTGATGCCTTCACTGCTGGTCGCCACTCGGTGGCCTTCCCCTAGGTAACGATCCTCCGCCGCCGGACACGGCGGGCGCCGTTGCGATCATCGCCCGCCGGGGCGGGCGAATACCTCATCAACGAACAGCCATCAAGGTTAGCAGCTCGTAGCACACGTCCCGGACGGCCGTGTTAACGAGCGTGACGTCGAACTCCTTCTCGGCCGCCAGCTCCACGCGGGCGGCGTCCAGCCGGCGCTCGATCACGTCGGGGGGCTCGGTGCCGCGGCCGGTGAGGCGGCGCACCAGCTCCTCC
Source organism: Spirillospora sp. CA-253888 (assembly GCA_050936435.1). Lineage (GTDB taxonomy): Bacteria > Actinomycetota > Actinomycetes > Streptosporangiales > Streptosporangiaceae > Spirillospora. Next base: position 6,609,524 of record JBNJMT010000001.1, on the reverse strand, counting down.
CAGGAGGGGGGCGCGAGGAAGACCAGGCGGGCCTCGGGCATGGTCTGGCGGACCTGCCGGGCCCCCTGAAGGTCGATCTCCAAAAGCACGGCCTCGCCGCGGGCGAGGCGCTCCTCGACGGGCTTGCGCGGGGTGCCGTAGCGGTTGCCCGCGAACTCGGCCCACTCCAGCAGGTCCCCTTCGGCGATGAGCCGGTCGAAACCGGCGTCATCGACGAAGAAGTACTGCACACCGTGGACCTCGCCCGGCCGGGGGGACCGGGTGGTCACCGAGACCGACAGCCACACCTCGGGGTGCGCACGCCGGATCTCGGCGACGACCGTGCTCTTGCCGACGCCCGACGGCCCGGACAGGACCGTCAGCCGCCGCAGGAGCGGGTCATGCGGTGGGGAGCCGCCCGGCGCAGTCATGGGTGCGCCGGGGCTGAACGAGATGGAGCCGGAGCCGGGCGCGCCCGGGCCGGCCGCGACGGCAGCACCGTCGCGCCCGTTCGCGGTTCGGGGGTCAGCGCTTTCCACTGTCTCCGAACTCACGCTCCAGGGAGGCGCGCTGGTTGGCGCCGAGGCCCCGCACGCGGCGGGACTCGGCGATACCGAGGCGCTCCATGATCTGCTTCGCACGGACCTTGCCCACGCCGGGCAGCGATTCCAGGAGGGCCGACACCTTCATCTTCCCGATGACGTCGTCGGTCTGCCCCTCCTTGAGAACCTCGGCGAGGGTGATGCCCTGGTGCTTCAGCTTGTTCTTAACCTCGGCACGCTCCTTGCGGGCCTTGGCAGCCTTCTCAAGGGCTGCGGCGCGCTGTTCGGGGGTTAGGGGCGGAAGAGCCACGCCGGGTCACCTCAGGTTTCCACTCGACGGAGTCGGACGGGTTCGGAAACTAGCGAGTTCACGCCCCATAAGGCAACGTGAAGTGCCGTTTAGCCCGCCACAAAATCACGAAAATCACTCCTTGAAGTGTCCTGAATACCGAGTGTACCCAACTCGGGCCCTTCCGGGGGCCGTCCCCGCGTCTTGCTGGGCATTCACAAGATCGTCAAAATCCGCCCCCAGCGGCCCCGGAAATGTCACCCGGCACCACGTCGCTCTGCGTCCCCGGACGGCTGCGCCGGGCGGCCGCCCGACGTGACGAAGATCGCCTTTTGCCGGGGCGGCCGGAACGGGCCCGCGGGGCCCTCCCGGAGCGCCCCGGAGGGGTCAGGCGGACCGGCGCAGCGCCGCCGCGACGGCGGCCGCGGCGGCCCCCGGGTCGGGCGCGCCGGTGATCGGCCGGCCGATCACCAGCAGGTCGGCTCCGGCGGCGAGGGCGGCCTCGGGGGTGGCGATGCGCGTCTGGTCGTGTGAGGCGGCCCCTGCGGGCCGAACACCCGGTGTGATGAGGGTGATACCGGGTCCGACCTCCGCGCGGACGGCAGCGGCCTCCTGAGGCGAGCAGACGAGGGCCTGAGCGCCCGCCTCGACCGACAGGGCCGCCAGCCGGCGCACGGCGTCGGAGGCGGGGCCGGCCATGCCGATGGCGGCCAGGTCGGCGTCGCCCAGCGAGGTCAGCACCGTCACCGCGGCGATCCTGGTGTCGGGGGCGGCCTCGACGGCCTCGCGGATCATGGCGGGCCCGCCGGCGGCGTGCACGGTCAGGTAGGCGGGCTTCAGGCGCGCGACGGCCCGGGCCGCGCCGCGCACGGTGGCCGGGATGTCGTGCAGCTTCAGGTCCAGGAAGACCTGCACGCGGCTCGCGCCGCGCACGCTGGCGACCACGTCCGGCCCGTAGCGCAGGTACAGCTCCAGGCCGACCTTGACGGTGCTGACGTGCGGGGTGACCAGGCTCGCCCAGCGGGCGGCGGTCTCCAGGTCGGGCGCGTCCAGGGCGACGGCGATGGGGGCGATGGCGGTCACGGGGTCTTCTCCTTGCTCTCCCCCGCCGGGGCGGCCACCGGGGCGGCCGGGTCGGCCGGCGGGTCGGGCCGCACCTGCGGCGGGATGTATCCGGCGGGCTTGTGGGCGAGCCCGACCGCGTCGGCCAGCCGCATCTTGCGGGCGGCCAGGGCGTCCTCCAGCTCGCGCAGCACGCGGGTGGCGGCGGCCGGCTCGTGGAACAGCGCGGTGCCCACGGCCACCGCGGACGCGCCGGCCAGCACGAACTCCAGCGCGTCCAGGCCGGAGGCGATGCCGCCGACGCCGACGATCGGGACCTCCGGCAGGGCGGCGTGCACCTGGTAGACGCAGCGCACCGCGATCGGGCGGACGGCGGGCCCCGACAGGCCGCCGGACACGCCGGTGAGGGCGGGCCGCAGCGTGGCCGGGTCGATCGCCATGCCGTCCACGGTGTTGATCAGGGTGAGGCCGTCGGCGCCCGCGTCGGCGCAGGCGAGCGCGACGGTGACGATGTCGGTGACGTCGGGGGCGAGCTTGGCCAGCACCGGGGTGCCGGGCCTGGCGTGGGCGCGCACCGCGCGCACCGCGGCGGCGGCCGCGCCGGGGTGCCAGGCGAACATGCGGCCGCGGTCGGCGACGTTGGGGCAGGCGGTGTTGACCTCGATGGCGGCGACGCCGGGCACCGCGCGCAGCCGCCGGGCCAGCTCGGCGAACTCCTCGACGCTGTTGCCCGCGACCGACACGATCGTGCGGATCTCCTGCTCGTGCAGCCAGGGCAGGTCGCGCTCCAGGAAGCCCTCGACGCCGGGGCCGGGCAGGCCCATGGCGGTGAGCAGGCCGCTCGGGACCTCGGCGACGCGCGGGGTGGGCCGGCCGGCGCGCGGCTGGGTCATCACCGAGGTGGTGACGAAGCCGCCGAGCCGGGTCAGGTCGCAGAACGGGGCCAGCTCGCGGCCGGTCCCGCCGCAGCCGGAGGCCGTCAGCACCGGGTTGGGCAGCTCCAGCGTCCCGATCCGGGTCGTCATCCGCTCGTTCACCGGGAGCCGCCTTCCGAGACGCTGAGGACGCGCGGCGCGCCGAGCGCGTCGAACGGGATGGTGCCGAGGTCGCCCCACCGGACGCGGTCGCCGCGCAGCACCGGCCCGTCGTGGCAGGCCCGGACCATGCGGGTGACGCCGTCCTCGCCGTGGACCGGCAGCACGCAGGTCATGCAGACGCCGATGCCGCACGCGCCGGTCTTCTGGAGGAACTCCTCCACCGACACCTGCGAGGGCAGCCCGTACTCCCCGGCGACCTGCGTGACGGCGCTGAGCAGGGAGGTGGGGCCGCAGGCGTACACCACGTCGGCGCCGGTCTCCTGGATCACCCGGGGCAGCACCTCGCGGACGCTCGCGCGCTCGCCCATGGTGCCGTCGCGGGTGGTGACGGTCGCCGAGTCGCCGATGCGCTGGGCCATCCGGGAGCCGAACACCTGCCGGGAGGTCGCGCCGCCGAGCACGAAGTGCACCTGGCAGCCGCGCCGGTGCAGGATGTCGGCCAGCGCGAACAGCGCCGCGCCGCCGGGGCCGCCGCCCACCAGCAGGCAGCCGACGGGGTCGCGGGGCAGCCGGAACGGGCGGCCGAGCGGCCCGAGGACGTCCACCTGGTCGCGGGCGCGGCGCCCGGCCAGCCAGGCGGTGCCGGGCTCGGTGTCGGCGAAGACCAGCTCGACGGTGCCGCCGTAGTCGGACTTCACCTCGTACACGCCGAAGCAGCGCCGCACCAGCCGGCCCGAGTGCGCGTCGCCGATGGCGACCGCCACGAACTGGCCGGGCCGGAACCGCTCGGCGATGGCCGGCGCCACCAGCGTGATCGCGTGGTAGTCCTGCACCTGGCGGACCGTCAGTACCGTCGCCGACGTCTGCACCGGTGTGTCGGACACCCGTCTCCCTCTCGTCGTCATGTGGCCGGCCCGGCGGCGGGACCGCGCTGGTCCCCCCGCCGGGCCGGCCTCGTCAGCCGGGCGTCACCCCTGCTCCGCGCCCTGGCCCAGCACGCCGTGCGCGCCCTTGAGCCGCTCGGCGTGCTCCTGCAGCGAGCGCACGCCGACCAGCCCGGCGGCGATCGCCTCGATGCCCTGCACGGCGGCGGCCAGACCCTGCACGGTGGTGACGCACGGTACTCCGCGCAGCACCGCCGCGGTGCGGATCTCGTAGCCGTCCAGGCGGGGCCCGGACTGGCCGGGGCTGCCGAACGGAGTATTGACGATGAGGTCCACCTCGCCGTCCAGGACGCGCCGCACGATGGTGGGCTCGCCTTCGGGTCCGGGGCCCGCGCTGTGCTTGCGCACGATCTTGGCACGCACGCCGTTGCGGCGCAGGACCTCGGCGGTCCCCTCCGTGGCAAGAATCTCAAAGCCCAGGTCAGCAAGGCGCTTGACCGGGAAGACCATGTGCCGCTTGTCCCGGTTCGCCACCGACACGAACACCCGGCCCTTGGTGGGCAGCGAGCCGTAGGCGGCCTGCTGGGACTTGGCGTAGGCGGTGCCGAACACCTCGTCGATGCCCATGACCTCACCGGTGGAGCGCATCTCCGGCGACAGGACGGTGTCCACGAACTGGCCCTCGCGGTCGCGGAAGCGGTCGAAGGGCAGCACCGCCTCCTTGACCGCGATCGGCGCGTCCAGCGGCAGCGAGCCGCCGTCGCCCGACGCCGGCAGCAGGCCCTCGGCGCGCAGCTGCGCGACGGTCGCGCCCATCATGACGCGGGCGGCGGCCTTGGCGAGCGGCACGGCGGTGGCCTTGGACACGAACGGCACGGTCCGCGAGGCGCGCGGGTTGGCCTCCAGGACGTACAGCACGCCCGCCGACAGCGCGTACTGGACGTTCATCAGGCCGCGCACACCGATGCCCTTGGCGAGGGCCTCGGTGGACTCGCGGATGCGCCGCACGTCGTCGTGCCCGAGGGTGATCGGCGGCAGCGCGCACGCCGAGTCGCCGGAGTGGATGCCGGCCTCCTCGATGTGCTCCATGACGCCGCCGAGGTAGAGCTCCTCGCCGTCGTACAGGGCGTCCACGTCGATCTCGATGGCCTCGTCCAGGAACCGGTCGACCAGCACCGGGTGGTCGGGGCTCGCCTCGGTCGCCTTGGCCATGTACGACTCCAGCGTGGCGTCGTCGTACACGATCTCCATGCCGCGGCCGCCCAGCACGTAGGAGGGCCGCACCAGGACCGGGTAGCCGATCTCGGCGGCGATCTCGCGGGCCTCCTCGTAGGAGGTGGCGGTGCCGTGCTTGGGGGCCAGCAGCCCGGCGCGGTGCAGCACGCGGCCGAACGCGCCGCGCTCCTCGGCCAGGTGGATGCTCTCGGGCGAGGTGCCGACGATGGGCACGCCCGCGTCCTTGAGCTTCTGGGCCAGGCCGAGCGGGGTCTGCCCGCCGAGCTGGACGATCACGCCCGCGACCTCGCCGGACTTCTGCTCGGCGTGCACCACCTCCAGGACGTCCTCCAGCGTGAGCGGCTCGAAGTAGAGCCGGTCGGAGGTGTCGTAGTCGGTGGAGACGGTCTCGGGGTTGCAGTTGACCATGACGGTCTCGTAGCCGGCCTCGGCCAGCGTGAACGAGGCGTGCACGCAGGAGTAGTCGAACTCCACGCCCTGGCCGATGCGGTTCGGCCCGGACCCGAGGATGATCACCTTGGGCCTCCGCCCCGGCGGGACCTCGGTCTCCTCGTCGTAGGCCGAGTACAGGTAGGGCGTGCGCGCGGCGAACTCGGCGGCGCAGGTGTCGACGGTCAGGTAGACCGGGCGGACGCCGAGGGCGTGCCGCAGCTCGCGGACCACGTCCTCCGACAGGTTGCGCAGCTCGCCGATCTGGGCGTCGGAGAAGCCGTGCCGCTTGGCGCGCAGGATCTTGTCCCGGGTGAGGGCGTCCTCGGCGGTGCGGATCTCCTCGGCGATCTCGTTGACCCCGGTGATCTGGTCGATGAACCAGGGGTCGATCCGGGTCGCCTCGTAGACCTGCTCGATGGTGGCCCCGGCGCGCAGCGCCTGCTGCACCTTGCGCAGCCGCCCGTCGTGCGGCCGCGAGGCGGCCTCCAGCAGCTCGGCGGCGTCGCCGGGCTCGCCCGCCCAGGTGAAGGTGGAGCCCTTGGCCTCCAGCGAGCGCAGTGCCTTCTGCAGCGCCTCGGGGAAGTTGCGGCCGATCGCCATGGCCTCGCCGACCGACTTCATGTGGGTGGTCAGCGAGCCGTCGGCGCCGGGGAACTTCTCGAACGCGAACCGCGGCACCTTGACCACCACGTAGTCGAGCGTCGGCTCGAACGAGGCGGGGGTCTCGGCGGTGATGTCGTTGGGGATCTCGTCCAGGGTGTAGCCGATGGCCAGCTTGGCCGCGATCTTGGCGATCGGGAAGCCGGTGGCCTTGGAGGCCAGCGCCGACGAGCGCGACACCCGCGGGTTCATCTCGATGACGATCATGCGGCCGGTGCCCGGGTGCACCGCGAACTGGATGTTGCAGCCGCCGGTGTCCACGCCGACCTCGCGGATGACCGCGATCGCCACGTCCCGCATGTTCTGGTACTCGCGGTCGGTGAGGGTCATCGCCGGGGCGACGGTGATGGAGTCGCCGGTGTGCACGCCCATCGGGTCGAGGTTCTCGATGGAGCACACGATGACCACGTTGTCGGCGCGGTCGCGCATGACCTCCAGCTCGTACTCCTTCCAGCCGAGGATGGACTCCTCCAGGAGCACCTCGGTGGTCGGGGACGCGTCCAGGCCCGCGCCCGCGATGCGGCGCAGGTCGGTCTCGTCGTGGGCGAAGCCGGAGCCCGCGCCGCCCATGGTGAACGACGGCCGCACGACCACGGGGTAGCCGAGCTCGCCGGCGGCGGCCAGCACCTCGTCCATGGTGTGGCAGATCTTCGAGCGCGCCGACTCGGCGTTCAGGCCCTGCTCGCGGGCGACCTTGCCGACGATCTCCTTGAACTTCTCGCGGTTCTCGCCGGCCTGGATCGCGTCCACGTCGGCGCCGATCAGCTCGACGCCGTAGGTGTCCAGCACCCCGCTCTCGAACAGCGCGATGGCGGTGTTGAGGGCGGTCTGGCCGCCCAGGGTCGGCAGCAGCGCGTCGGGGCGCTCCTTGGCGATGATCTTCTCGACCACCTCGGGGGTGATCGGCTCGACGTAGGTGGCGTCGGCGATCTCCGGGTCGGTCATGATCGTGGCGGGGTTGCTGTTGACCAGCGTGACCCGCAGGCCCTCGGCCTTCAGCACCCGGCACGCCTGGGTGCCCGAGTAGTCGAACTCGGCGGCCTGGCCGATGACGATCGGGCCGGAGCCGATGACCAGGACGCTCTTCACGTCTTCGCGGCGCGGCATTACTTGGACGCCTCCATGATCTCGCAGAACTGATCGAAGAGGCCGGTGGCGTCGTGGGGGCCCGCCGCCGCTTCAGGGTGGTACTGGACGCTGAACGCGGGGCGGTCGAGCAGGCGCAGGCCCTCGACGCAGCCGTCGTTCAGGTTGACGTGGCTGACCTCGGCGCGGCCGTAGGCGGTGTCGAAGGGGCCCTCGACCGGCGCGTCCACGGCGAAGCCGTGGTTGTGCGCGGACACGTCCACCTTGCCGGTGCGCTTGTCCTGCACCGGCTGGTTGATGCCCCGGTGGCCGAAGCGCAGCTTGTAGGTGCCGAGGCCGAGCGCGCGGCCGAAGATCTGGTTGCCGAAGCAGATGCCGAAGAACGGCTTGCCCGCGTCCAGCACGCCGCGCAGCGCGGTGACGGGTCCCTCGGCGGCGGCGGGGTCGCCGGGGCCGTTGGAGAAGAACACGCCGTCGGGGTCCAGCGCGAGGATGTCCTCGGCGGTCGCGGTGGCGGGCAGGACGTGCACCTCGCAGCCGCGCTCGGCCATGCGGTGCGGCGTCATCGACTTGATGCCGAGGTCCACCGCCGCGACGGTGTACCTCTTGTCGCCGACGGCCGGGACGACGTAGGTCTCGGTGGTGGAGACCTCCTCGGCCAGCGCCGCGCCCTCCATCCTGGGGCTGGCCAGCACCCGGGCGACCAGGTCGGCCTCGGGCGCCGCGGCGGCGTCGCCGGAGAAGATCCCGGCGCGCATCGCGCCGCGGTCGCGCAGGTGGCGGGTCAGGGCGCGGGTGCCGGTGACGGCGATCCCGACCACGCCCTGGGCGCGCAGCGCCGAGCCGAGCGAGCCGGTGGCGCGCCAGTTGGAGGCCACGCGGGCCGGCTCGCGGACCACGTACCCGGCGACCTGGATGCGCGCGGACTCGTGGTCCTCGTCGTTGACGCCGGTGTTGCCGATGTGGGGGGCGGTCATCGCCACGATCTGGCGGGCGTAGGAGGGGTCGGTGAGGGTCTCCTGGTAGCCGGTCATGCCGGTGTTGAAGACGATCTCGCCGAAGGTCTCCCCCTCGGCCCCGTAGCCGACCCCGTGGAAGACGCGCCCGTCTTCGAGAACCAGGACTGCGGGGGGTGGGGTCACTGGAGCTTCCCTTCGAGAACGGTCGGCTTGCCGCGCAGGAACGTCGCCACGACCCGGCCGGGCAGCTCCAGCCCCGCGAACGGGGTGTTGCGGCTCTTGGAGGTCATCTCCGACGGGTCCACCGCGCGGCGCGGCGACGGGTCGTACAGCGTGATGTTGGCGGGGGAACCGGCCTCCAGCGGACGACCCTGTCCGCTCAGGCGGCCGATGCGGGCGGGTGCGAACGACATGCGGTCGGCGACCCCGGCCCAGTCCAGCAGGTCGGTGTCGACCATGGCCTCCTGGACGACCGACAGCGCGGTCTCCAGGCCGATCATGCCCATGGCGGCCACGGCCCACTCGGTCTCCTTGGCCTCCACCGGGTGCGGCGCGTGGTCGGTGGCGACGCAGTCGATGGTGCCGTCGGCGAGGGCGTGCCGCAGCGCGGTGACGTCGTCGGCGGTGCGCAGCGGCGGGTTGACCTTGAAGACCGGGTCGTAGGTCTCGGCCCGGGTGTCGTTCAGCAGCAGGTGGTGCGGGGTGACCTCGGCGGTGACCGGGCAGCCCTTGCTCTTGGCCCAGCGGATGATCTCCACCGAGCCGGCCGTGGAGACGTGGCAGATGTGCAGCCGCGAGCCCACGTGCTGGGCCAGCAGCACGTCCCGGGCGATGATCGCCTCCTCGGCGACCGCGGGCCAGCCGCGCATGCCGAGCGCGGCCGACATGACGCCCTCGTTCATCTGCGCGCCCTCGGTGAGGCGCGGCTCCTGGGCGTGCTGGGCGACCACGCCGTCGAACGCCTTGACGTACTCCAGCGCCCGCCGCATGATCACCGCGTCGGAGACGCAGTGGCCGTCGTCGGAGAAGACCCGGACGCCGGCGGCCGAGTCGGCCATCGCGCCGAGCTCGGCGAGCTGCTCGCCGGCGATGCCGCGGGTGACCGCGCCGACCGGCTGGACGTCGCAGTAGCCGGCCTCGCGGCCCAGCCGCCAGACCTGCTCGACCACGCCCGCGGTGTCGGCGACCGGGTCGGTGTTGGCCATGGCGTGCACGGCGGTGTAGCCGCCCATCGCGGCCGCCCTGGTGCCGGACTCGACGGTCTCGGCGTCCTCGCGGCCGGGCTCGCGCAGGTGGGTGTGCAGGTCCACCAGGCCGGGCAGGGCGACCAGGCCGGTGGCGTCCACGACCTGGGCGCCGGGGGCGGCGAGGTCGGGGCCGATCTCGGCGATCTCGCCGTCGCGGACCAGGATGTCGGCGGGGGCGCCGCCGAGGATGCGCGCGTTCTTGATGACGTAGGTGCTCATGATTCAGCGACCTCCTTGCCGATGGCAGGCTCGGAACCGCCGAGCAGCAGGTAGAGCACGGCCATGCGGGCGCTGACGCCGTTGGCGACCTGCTCGACGATGGTGGAGCGGACCGAGTCGGCGACCTCGGCGGCGATCTCGACGCCGCGGTTCATCGGCCCGGGGTGCATGACGATGGCGTGCTCGGGGAGGGCGCCCATGCGGGCGACGTCCAGGCCGTAGCGGCGGCTGTACTCGCGCACGGTCGGGAAGTAGGAGGCGTTCATGCGCTCGTGCTGGACGCGCAGCATCATCACCACGTCGCTCTTGGGCAGCACCGCGTCCAGGTCGTAGGAGACCTCGCACGGCCAGGTGTCGATGGCGACCGGCAGCAGGGTCGGCGGGGCGACCACGGTCACCTCGGCGCCCAGGGTGTCGAGCAGCAGCACGTTGGAGCGTGCCACGCGGCTGTGCAGCACGTCGCCGACGATGGTGACCTTGCGGCCCTCCAGCCCGCCGAGGCGGCGGCGCATGGTGAAGGCGTCCAGCAGGGCCTGGGTGGGGTGCTCGTGGGTGCCGTCGCCGGCGTTCACCACGCTGCCCTGGACCCAGTTGGCCAGCCGGTGCGGCGCGCCGGAGGCGCCGTGCCGGATGACCACGCCGTCGGCGCCCATCGCCTCCAGGGTGAGCGCGGTGTCCTTCAGGCTCTCGCCCTTGGAGACGCTGGAGCCCTTGGCGGAGAAGTTGATGACGTCGGCCGACAGGCGCTTGGCGGCGGCCTCGAAGGAGATGCGGGTGCGGGTGGAGTCCTCGAAGAAGAGGTTGACCACGGTGCGGCCGCGCAGGGTGGGCAGCTTCTTGATGGAGCGGCCGGAGATCTGGGCGAGCTCCTCGGCGGTGTCGAGGATGAGCAGGGCGTCGTCCTTGGTGAGGTCGGCCGCCGAGATGAGGTGACGCTTCACTTACTTCTCCCCCTTCGGGCCGAGGAGGACCGCGTCGCGCTCGTCGTTCTCGGCCAGCAGGACCTTCACCGTCTCGCGCATCGAGGTGGGCAGGTTCTTGCCCACGTAGTCGGCGCGGATCGGGAGTTCACGGTGTCCGCGGTCCACCAGGACCGCGAGCTGGACGGCGCGCGGGCGGCCCAGGTCGTTCAGCGCGTCGAGCGCGGCGCGCACGGTGCGGCCGGAGAACAGCACGTCGTCCACCAGCACGACCACGCGGTCGTCCACGCCCTCGGCGGGCAGCTCGGTGCGGCCCAGCGCGCGGGCGGGCTTCATCCGCAGGTCGTCGCGGTACATCGTCACGTCCAGCGAGCCCCACGGGACGGGCCGGCCCTCGACCTCCTCCAGCTTGCCCGCCAGCCGTTCGGCCAGCGTCACGCCGCGGGTCTGGATGCCGAGCAGGACCACGTCATGGCCGCCCTTGGTGCGTTCGAGGATCTCGTGCGCGATCCGGGTCAGCGCGCGCCTGATGTCCGGGCCCTCCAGAACGGCCTTCTGCCGGGGGTCACCGTCTGCCACGCGCTCCCCGCCCGGCCCTTCCGGCCGGTAGGCAGCATTCACCACCACAACCTCCTTCCCCGCCTCACGGGACGGGCCTTAAAGGACGCCTTGTCCCCCACACCGTAGCAGTGGGCCCTCCCTGCCCAGAACGCGGCCCGTACAACGTCTTACCAGGTGAGAGGGGTCACACTGGGAAGATCGCGTAGGCGCGCGGGGGGCCGCGCGCGCGGGCGGGAGGCCCTGCCGGCGGGGCCTGGGGGCGATCCGGACGGCCGGATCGAGACCTGTAGATTCGACCGCTTTTTTCCAATCGGCTTGACCTGAGGCCGTCACCGTTTTACCGTCACTGTCCGTAACCATCCCTGGAGACGGACTCCGGGGCCCGCGAGGGTCCGTGGAGCCGGCTCCCCCCGGAACAAGGTCCGGGGGCCCGACTAACGACGACGAAGTGAGCCTGGGGGGCCGCAAAATGCCGTCTGAATACGCTAAGGCTCTCGGCGCGCGCCTGCGCGCCATCCGCACCCAGCAGGGGCTGTCCCTGCACGGAGTGGAGGAGAAGTCCCGCGGCCGCTGGAAGGCCGTCGTCGTGGGTTCGTACGAGCGGGGCGACCGCGCCGTCACCGTTCAGAAGCTGGCCGAGCTCGCCGATTTCTACGGCGTGCCGGTTTCCGAGTTGCTGCCCGGCGGAGCCGCGCCGAGCCCGCTCGGGCCTACGCCCAAGCTCGTCATCGACCTTGAGCGCCTGCAGCAGCTTCCGAAGGACAAGGCCGGTCCTCTCGCCCGCTACGCCGCGACGATCCAGAGCCAGCGGGGCGACTACAACGGAAAGGTCCTGTCGATCCGTCAGGAAGACCTGCGTTCGCTCGCGGTCATCTATGACAAGTCCCCGACCGAACTGACCGAGGAGCTCATCGGTTGGGGCGTCCTGGACCCGGAGGCGCGCCGCGCCGTCGAGTCCTTCTGATTCCGTCCATTCCATCCGCACACGCGTTCGGGCCCCGGTAGGCGAATTCCGCCCGCCGGGGCCCGAGCGCGTTCGCGGCCCTTTCCGTCCCGTTTCTCCGGCACCGGCCGTGTTTTCGGGACGGTCCGCGTCCCCGTGGTCCCAGCGGGGCCTCCGGTTTCACCCAGCGTCACTGGACCACCCGGCCCCGGCCGCCGGGCGCGGTTCCGGCCATGACCGGGCTCCTTTTCCGGTCAGCGCTAAACGCGCAAGGTAAAGGATCGCGATGACCGCGCCGCCGCGGGGCGCCCCGCCGCTCAGCCGGCCGCGGCCTCGCCCGCGGCGACGGGCGCGCCGCCGACGGCCGCGGCCGGCTTCGGCACGCGGACCAGCAGGGCGGCCAGGGCGCAGACGATGCTCACCGCGCCGAAGAAGCCCCAGGCCATCGGGTAGCCGGCGGCCGGCACGATGCGCCCGAACAGGAACGGCAGCAGGAAGCCGCCGATCGCCGAGACGCTGAGCATCAGCCCGACGGCGGTGCCGATGTTCTCCTCGGAGATGCCGCGCGCCGAGCCCGGCACCGTCTGCCAGACCGAGAACCCGAAGTTGAACATGAAGCCGATGCCGAAGGCGGGCAGCCAGAACCAGCCCGGCCCGGCCAGCGGCACCAGGAAGAAGAACAGCCCCTCCACCATCGCCGCGGCCGTGAAGACGGTGCGCACGCCGGCGAAGCGGTCGCCGACCCAGCCGCCCAGGATGCTGCCGGGCACCCCGGCCACGCCGATCAGCAGGGCCGCCAGGCCCACCTCGCCCGAACTGAAGTGCCGCTCGTCGGCGCCGTAGCCGGAGATGAGCTGGGAGCCGCCGAGGAAGGCACCGTAGGCGCCGAGGAAGGCCACGCCGTACAGCCACATGTCGCGGTTGCCCAGCGTCTCGCGGACGGCCCGGCGGGTGAGCCGGACGCCGTGCAGGCGCTCGCTGCCCGGCGGGACGCGGAACCAGACGGCGCTGGCCGCCGCCACCGCCAGGCACAGCGCGCCGCCCAGCGCGAGCGCGCCGCGCCAGCCGAGCGCGCCGGTGACCGGGTCCCACACGTACAGCCCGAGCGCCGACCCGATCGCGAAGCAGGCCGAGGTGACGCCGAGGGCGAGCGCGTGGTGCCGGTGCTGGAACCACACGCTGACCGCCGCGACGCCGATCGCGGCGAACACCGACGCGCCGATCCCGGCGACCACGCGCACCGCCATCAGCGTCCAGTAGTCGGGGACGACGGCCGAGGCCGCCGCCGCGAGGCCCTCCACGGCCAGCCCGAGCGCCAGCACGGTGCGCATCCCCCAGCGGGTCGCCACGAAGCCGCCGGGGATGTGGAAGACGCCGTAGCCGATGACGAACACCGAGATCAGCAGGGCGACCTGCGGGATCTCCAGCCCGAACTCCTCGCTGATCTGCCCGAAGCCGGGCGCGATCGCGAACCAGTTCATGGTCATCATCAGGAACCCGGCCGACACGATGGCCAGCATCGCCCACTTGCGCCGGTCGTCCGGCGTCTCCGTCCCGGTCCCGATGCCCTCGGTCCGCCCTGTCATGCGACCACCGTCCTGCCGCCGTCCGGGGTTCGCCCCCGGTTCATTGGATCGCTGTCATCGTGACGCCGTGCGACATGCGTCACAAATGCCGTTTGACGGGCTCGATATGTGCGGTTGGTTATACGGAAGCGGGCCGGCACGAGGGAATCGGCAATGCGAAGGGACGCGGGAGCGCGCGGGGCGGCCGGGTCAGACGGGTTCGCCGGTCCCGTACGGCAGCCGGGCCCGCACCCGGAAGCCGCCGCCGGGTCTGGGCCCGGCGTCCAGCGCGCCGCCCAGGGCGCGGGCGCGCTCGCGCATCCCGGTGATGCCGCTGCCGCCCGTCGCGGTCGCGCCGCCGTCCCCGTGCGGGACGTCGGTCCGGCCCGGGGCGCCGCTCCCGTCCGGGGCCCCGTCGTCCTCGACCTCCAGGCCGAGGGCGGTCGCGCCGTAGTCGACCAGCACCCGCACCGTCCCGGACCCGGCGTGCCGGACCACGTTGGTGATCGACTCCTGGAGGATGCGGTAGGCGGCCAGGTCCAGGTCGGCCTGCAGCGGCCGGGCCTCGCCCCGGACCCGGACGGTGGCCGCGAGCCCGGCCAGCTCGGCGTGGCGGGCCAGCTCCGCCAGCCTGGCCAGGCCGCCGGGCGGGCGGACCGGCGCGTCCTCGTCCACCTGCCGCAGCACGCCCAGGGTCGCGCGCAGCTCGCGCAGCGTCTGCCTGCTCGCGTCCTTGATCACCGCGAGCGCCGCCTCGGCCCGGCCGGGGTCGGCGGCCATCCGGTGCAGCGCGGTGCCGGCCTGCACGTTGATCATCGAGATGTTGTGGCCGACCGCGTCGTGCAGCTCGCGCGCGATGCGCAGCCGCTCCTCGGTGGCGCGCAGCCGGGCCTGCTCGGCGGCGCGCTCGGCGGCGGCGCGCAGCGCCAGGCGGCGGCCGTGGGCCGCGGCGCCGAGCGCGACCACCGCCACGATCCAGCCGGTCATCATCACGAGCGCGGCGGTGTTCATGTCCTTGTTGCCGCGCAGCGTGCTGAGCATGACGGAGGCCACCGAGAACGCCGCCAGGGCCGCCGCCGCGACCGTGCGCCCGGTGGCGGCGACCCCGTACAGCACCACCATCAGCGCCGCGACCAGCGGCCCGTCCACCGGGCTGGTCACGTAGTAGACGCCGGCCGCCGCGATCACGTACAGGCACGCCGGCAGCGGGTGGCGCCGCACCAGGAACATCGCGCCGCACGTCGTCAGGATCAGCGCCCAGTCCAGGGCGGTGCGCGCCGGGGACTGCGCGGGCGTCCGCAGCGCCTGGCCGACGGTGGCGGCGACCACCAGCACGGTGACGCCCGCGGCGACGGCGGTCTCCAGCGAGGGGCGCCGGGACGCGCGGGGCACTGCGGGGGCGTCCATGGCCCCAGCATAGGAACTCAGCGATCGGCGGCGGGGGCCGGTTCGGCGGACGCCTCGGCGCGCGCCGCGCAGCGGCGGCGGACCCCGGCGCGCGGCACGAGCAGGGCCAGCGCCAGCACCCCGCCCATGACGGCGGCGCTGACCGCGAAGCCCCGGGTGAAGCCGCCCTCGGCGGGCAGACCGGTCGCGGCGGTCGCCGAGGCCGCCACGATGACCGCGCTGACCTGGGTGCCCAGCGAGGCCCCGACGGTGCGCAGCAGCGTGTTGATGCCGCTGGCCACCCCGGTCCGCTCGGCGGGGACGGCCGCCACGACCAGCGTCGCCACGGCCGCGTAGGCGAACCCGAGGCCGACGCCGCGCGCGATCCCGCCCACGTAGAGCTGCCACATCTCCTGGTGCGCGACCGCCACGAACGCGTAGCCCGCGCCGGTCAGCACCGCGCCCAGCAGCAGAACGGCGCGCGAGCCGATCCGGCGGTCCAGCGCCCCGCAGGCCATCCCGGCGGCGGTCATGCCGATGCTCGCCGGGATCTGCAGCAGCGCGGCCCGGGTGGCCGTGCCGCCGAACCCGAACCCGGTGCCCTCCGGGAGCTGCACCAGCAGCGGGAACAGGATGCCGCCCGCCATCAGCGCGTACCCCGACAGCAGCGAGGCGGCGTTCGCCGTCCAGACCCCGCGCCGCCGCATCAGCCGCAGGTCGACCAGCGGATCGGCGACGCGGCCCTCCACGCGCAGCCACACGGCGGCGAGGACGGCCGCCAGCGCCGCCAGGCCGAGCACGCCGGGCGAGGTCCAGCCCCAGGACATGCCCTGGGTGAGCGCGGTCAGCGCCGCCGCGAGCCAGGCCGCGAACAGGCCCGCGCCCCACCAGTCCACCCGCCCGGCCGGACGGGGCGCGGCCTCGGGAACGATCCACCAGGCCGCCACCAGGCCGGGCACCAGCCCGAACACCGGCAGCCACAGCAGCCAGCGCCAGCCGAGCAGGTCGATGATCGGTCCGGCCACGCACCACGACAGCGCGCCGCCGAGGCCCAGCATCGACGACATCAGCCCGATCGCCGAGGCGGTGCGCGCGGGCGGGAACACCTCGCGCACGATCGTGTAGGCCAGCGGGAACACCCCGCCGCCGACGCCCGCCAGCGCCCGCCCCGCCAGCATCACCGGCAGCGTGGGCGCGGCCGCGGCGACCACCATGCCCGCGGTCGCGACCGCGAGCACGGCCAGCAGCACGCGGCGCGGCCCGTACAGGTCCCCCAGCCGCCCGGCGACCGGCGTGCTGACCGCCGCCGACAGCGTCATCGCGGTCAGCGCCCACGCGGCGCCCGCGGCGGTGGTGCGCAGGCCGGACTGCAGCAGCGGCAGCGCCGGGGTGACCACGGCCATCGCCAGCGAGTAGGCCATGACGCCCAGGAACGCCAGCAGGGCCACCAGTCCGCGCCCGCCGGGCTCCGCTCGTCTCACGCCCCACATTGTCAGGGCCGGGCAAAGAACCGGTCGCACCCGGCCCCTTCCCTCGCCCGCCCCCGGTGTGCGATCGTCCTTTTCACAGTCAGCCCTGACGGTGAATAGGGGTGCGGCATGACCCGGCGCGACGAGCAGCGGGAGGCGACCCGCGCCCGCCTGGTGGAGGCGGCGGTCGAGTCCCTGGTCGAGAAGGGGTACGCCGCCACCACGACGCTGGAGGTGCAGCGCCGCGCCGGGGTCAGCCGCGGCGCGCTGCTGCACCACTTCCGCACCCGTGAGGAGCTGTTCGGCGCGGCGATCGGCGGGCTGGTCGAGCGCAACGAGCGGGCCGTCCGGGAGGCGCTCGCGGAAGTCCCGGCCGGCGCCGACCCGGTCGCCCGCGCCCTGCGGGTGCTGCGCGCGGCGCTGCTGACCCCCTCGTTCGGCGCGGAGCTGGAGCTGTGGGCCGCCGCCCGCACCAGCCCGCCGCTGCGCGCGGTGCTGCGCCGGGCCGAGGGCGCGGCCCGGCGCGACCTGTACCGGGTGATCGGCGAGGTGGTGGGGCCGGCGGTCGCCGCCTCGCCCGCCTACCCCCTGATCGCCGACCTGACCGTGCAGCTGCTGCGCGGCATCGCCATCTCCGACGTCCTCTACCGCGACGGCGCCGACCGCGCGGCGCTGCTCGACCGGTGGGCGGACGTGGTGCGGCTCATGATGAAGGAGGACCCGTGACGTTCGAGACCATCGAGTACGAGACCCGCGACCGCAAGGCCTACCTGACCCTCAACCGGCCCGAGCGGCTGAACGCCATCGACTTCCGGATGCCCGGCGAGCTGCGCGCCGCCGTGCGCCGGGCCAACGACGACCCCGAGGTGCACGTCATCGTGCTGCAGGGCGCGGGCCGCGCGTTCTGCGCCGGCTACGACCTGAAGATCTCCGCCGAGGAGGGCAGGGGCACCCAGCGGGACACGACCTGGGACCCGATCCTGGACTACCGGGTGATGAAGGAGTTCACCGACGACTACTTCTCGCTGTGGCGGTCGCTGAAGCCGACCATCGCCAAGGTGCACGGGCACGCCGTCGCGGGCGGCAGCGACATCGCGCTGTCGTGCGACATGGTCGTCATGGCCGACGACGCGCGCATCGGCTACCCGCCCGCGCGCGTCTGGGGCTGCCCGACCACCGCGATGTGGGTCTACCGGCTGGGCGCCGAGCGCGCCAAGCGGATGCTGCTGACCGGCGACACCATCGACGGGGTCCGGGCCGCCGAGTGGGGCCTGGTGCTGGAGTCGGCGCCCGCCGGCGAGCTGGACGCGCGGGTGGAGGCGCTGGCCGACCGGGTCGCGGGCGTGCCGGTCAACCAGCTCGCCATGCAGAAGCTCATGATCAACCAGGCGTACGAGAACATGGGGCTGCAGGGCACCCAGATCCTGGCCACCCTGTTCGACGGCATCACCCGGCACTCCCCCGAGGGCCGCTGGTTCCAGGAGTTCGCCGCCGCGCACGGCTTCCACGAGGCGGTGAAGTGGCGCGACTCGGGCCGCTGGATCCCCGAGGGCGGCGGCCCCGTGCCCACCGCGACCGACCTGGAGGGGCGATGACGCTCACCGAGTCGTACCGGCCCGCCGACACCTCCCGGCCGATCCTCGACCTCACGCCGGGCCAGGTGCTGGCGCGCGCGGCGGCCGCCGTCCCCGACCGGATCGCGCTGGCCGAGGCCGCCCCGCCCGGCGGCGCGCTCACCGGGGACGGCCGCACCGACCGCACCTGGACCTACCGCGAGCTGCTGGACGCCGCGCACCGCGCCGCCACCTGGCTGTCGGCGCGCTTCGAGCCCGGCGAGCACATCGCGCTGTGGGCGCCGAACGTGCCCGAGTGGGTGATCCTGCAGTACGGGGCGTCCATGGCGGGCCTGGTGCTGGTGACGGCCAACCCCGCGCTGCGCGAGCCCGAGCTGGAGTACGTGCTGACGCAGTCCGGCGCGGTCGGCGTCGCCTACGTGGACGCCTTCCGCGGGATGGACATGGCCGCCGTCGTGCACCGCGTCCGCGCCCGCACCCCGCGGCTGCGCGAGCCCGTCCCCCTGGCGTCCTGGCTCGACGGGCTGGCGGCCGTGGAGCCCGGCCCGCTCCCCGACGTCGACCCCGGCGCGCCCGCCCAGGTCCAGTACACCTCCGGCACGACCGGCTTCCCCAAGGGCGCGCTGCTGCACCACCGCGGCCTGGTCACCAACGCGTCCCTGGTGGCCGAGCGCGCCGGCTTCGCCGAGGGCGGGGTGTGGGCGACCGCGCTGCCGCTGTTCCACACCGCGGGCTGCGGGCTGTCGGTGCTCGGCGCGTCCCTGAACCGGGCCACCCTCGTCCTCGCGCAGTTCTTCCATCCCGAGGTCGTGCTGGACTCGCTCGAACGGTGGCGGGCGGACCTGCTCGGCGGCGTCCCGGCGATGCTGGCGGGCCTGCTGGCCCACCCCCGCTTCGACGAGTTCGACCTGTCGGCGTGCACCACCGTGATGTCGGGCGGCGACGTGGTGCCCGCCCCGCTGATCGCCGAGGCCGAGCGCCGCTTCGGGGCGCGCTTCTCGACCGTCTACGGGCAGACCGAGCTGAGCCCGGTCATCACCCAGACCGCCCCGGACGACTCCCCCGAGGACAAGGCGCACGCGGGCCGCCCCCTCCCGCAGGTCGAAATCAAGATCATCGACCCGGTCGCCGGGACGGTCGTCCCGATCGGCGAACCGGGCGAGATCTGCGCCCGCGGCCACCAGGTCATGCTGGGCTACCACGGGATGCCCGAGGCGACCGCGGCCGCGGTGGACGCCGACGGCTGGCTGCACACCGGCGACCTCGGCACGCTGGACGGGCGCGGGCACCTGCGCGTCACCGGCCGCCTCAAGGACATGATCATCCGTGGTGGCGAGAACATCTACCCGCGCGAGGTCGAGGAGGCGCTGGCCGGCCATCCGGCGGTGGCCTCCGCCGTCGTCCTGGGCGTGCCCGACCCCGGCTGGGGCGAGCAGGTGGCGGCGGTGGTGATCCCGGCGGACCCGGCCGACCCGCCGTCCTCGGCCGCGCTGCACGAGCACCTGCGCACGCGGCTCGCGCCGCACAAGACGCCCCGGCACTGGTACCTGGCCGAGTCCTTCCCCGCCAACGCCATGGGCAAGATCCAGAAATTCCGGCTCCGCGAGTCGCTGTCGGCCCTGCCGCCCCTGCCCTGACCGGCGGTCCTGCCGGTCCTTTTCGGCGCCCGTGCGACGGCCTGGACCGTCCTGGGCCGGTCGGTGCTCCCCGCCGACCGGCCTGCCGGGGCGGGAGGCCGCGGGCAGGAGGGGACATGGAAGATCGCGCCGGTGGAGCCGCCTCGGGGGGTGCGGCGTCCACCGGCGCGATCGCCATCGCCCGCTCGGCCCAGGGGAGGCAGGGCCGGGCGGTCGTCGCCGGATCGCGGGACCCCGCCCCGCCGGTGAGGAGGGGCGATGGGCGGGGTCCCGCGGATCCGGCGCGGCCGGTCGGGGGAAGGACGACCGGGGTCGGGTCCGGCGCCCGGAGCGGGCGCCGGGAGGGCGGACTAGCTCGCCCTCATGTCGGGCATGGTCGGCAGCGTCCCCTGCCCGGGGACGCCCAGGGTGTCCTCCACCAGCGTCACGAACACGTCGGCGTCGTGCAGCTGCTCGTCGGCCTCCTGCGGGGTCACGGCGCGGGGCAGGCCCGCCTCGGCGGCGGCGCGCTTGTCGGCGCCCGCGGCGAAATAGGCCGCCCACTCGCTGAGGGCGGGCTCGGCCTCGGGCAGCAGCACCCAGGCGCTGGTGGGGCGGCCCCGCCGGTGCGACTCGGCGGGGTCCCTGGCGATCAGCATCGCGCGGGCGGCGCGCAGGGCCGCCAGGTGGGCGCACACGTAGCGGACGGAGGGGGTCGTGCTCTCCGCCGCCTCGGCCAGGCTCATCCGGGCCGAGCGGAGGTAGCTCACCGCGCTGTGCGAGGGGCGGGGGGCCGGGTGCGGGCGGGGGCGCGGGCTCGGCGCGTCGTCGGAGCGGGCGGAGCCGTACGCGGCCCTCGAACCGGACACGGCGCCGGCCGCGGAATGGACGGCGGAGGGGGCTCCGCGCGTGGTGGTTCCGGACATGAACTGCCTCCTTCCGGGCTCGGGCCGGCCGGGCGGAGAGCTTCCCCTCTCTCCGCCCGACCGTCCGTCCCGCCACGGCCGTCGCGCGCACGGCCATGGCGGGGACGCTGCCCTGGCACGGTCCGCGAGTCCCGTACCACGTCGAACATAAGTTCGACGCACTCACAGTAAACCCTCCGGACCGCGATTCGTCAACGCGTTCGAACACGTGTCGCCACCCTGGGCGATCATGGGGGTGATCGCCCAGGTCAAAGCCTTTCGAACAGCACAACGCCGGAGCGCCGCGCGACATGCCCGGGCCCGTCAGCGGGGCCGCCGGACGTGCACCGGGACGCCGGTCCCGACCAGCTTCGGGAAGTCCTCCGCGATGTGCATCGGCATCCGCACGCAGCCGTGCGAGGCCGGCCGCCGGGGGACGTCGAGGGCCCCGTGGAAGGCGATGCCGCCGTTGAAGTAGATCGGGTTGTACAGGCGGCCGAGCGGGGAGACCTCCCAGCCCGACGCGCGCCGCCCGGTGCGGAAGTCCCCGGTGCCCGTCGTGGCGTAGCGGCAGCGGGCGACGGACGCGCCCGGGTCCTTGGCGCAGTAGTACTCCCCCGACCCCGACGAGATGTGCGTGATCAGCGCGGGCCCGCCGTCCCGGTAGACCACCAGGTACTGGCGGCGCAGGTCCACGTCGACGCGGTCGGCCTCGCGCCTCTTCGCCACGGGGCGCGGCTGCGCGGGGGCGTCCAGGGCCGTCCAGAAGCGCCGCCCCAGCGTGCCGGTCACCTTGATCCTGTTGACCTTCTGGAAGGCCCACACCGCCATCTGCGTCGCGGGCCCGTACCGGCCGTCGGCCTTGCCGGGGTCGTAGCGCAGTTCGGCCAGGCGCCGCTGGAGCGCCCGGACGTCCTCGCCCTTGGCGCCCGGTTTCAGGGTCCGCCGTTCGGGACGGGCAGGCGCGGGGGCGCCGGGCGACCTGCCGGAAGGGGCGGCGGACGGAGCGCTGGGCGAGGCCGCCGGGCCCGCGCCGTCCTCCTCCGGGCCGCTGCCCTCGGGCACGCAGCCCGCGGCGAGCAGCGCGCCTCCCGCGGCCAGTGCGGCGAGCCGTGTCCTCATCGGTCTCCTCCCCTGGGGGCGGGGGTCGGCGTTCCTCATTAAGGTGCTGCCCATGCATCCCAACGCCGAACGTGTCGCCGCCGCCCTTCGGGCGCAGGGCGCCGCGGGGCAGATCGTGGAACTGCCCGACTCCGCCCGTACCGCCCAGGCCGCCGCCGACCAGCTCGGCTGCGAGGTGGGCGCGATCGCCAACAGCCTGATCTTCGACGCGGACGGCGCGCCGCTGCTGGTGCTCACCAGCGGCGCGCACCGGGTGGACACCGGCAGGGTCGCGGCGCTGGTCGGAGCGGCCAAGGTCAGGCGGGCCTCTCCCGAGTTCGTGCGGGAGGCCACCGGCCAGCCGATCGGGGGTGTCGCCCCCCTCGGCCACCCCGCGCCGGTCCGTACCCTCGTGGACGTCTGGCTGGACAAGTACGAGGAGGTCTGGGCGGCCGGCGGGCATCCGCACACCGTCTTCCCCACCTCCTACGACGAACTGCTGCGCATCACCGGCGGCGAGGCCGCCGAGGTGGGAGGAGACGAATGAGCACCGGCGGGGAAGAGACGACGGGCACCGAGTTCTGGCACAACCCGCGCTGCTCCAAGAGCCGCGCGGCCAAGGCGGCGCTGGACGAGGCCGGGGTGGCCTACACCGAGCGCCGCTACCTGGACGAGCCGCCGACGGCCGAGGAGTTCGACGCGCTGCTGACCGGCATCGGCGCGCAGCCGTGGGAGGTGGCGCGGCTGAACGAGCCGGTCGCCAAGGAGCTCGGCCTGAAGGACCTGCCGCACGACCGGGCGCGGTGGATCGAGGTCATGGTGGCGCACCCGGTGCTCATCCAGCGGCCCATCGTGGTGGCGGGCGGCGGCGCGGTGGTGGCCCGCGATCCCGAATCGGTCCGCGCCGCCCTCGACAGGGCCCTCGACAGCGCGTGATACGAGTGTGATTCTGGGGAGTCGATCGTAGTTGGCCCCCGCCCGCGACCTCCCGGAGGGACGATGACCGCGCAGATGCGCACCGGCCCGGCCGCGCGCGACTCCGACTTCCGGGGCATCGACCCGGCGGCGCTGAACCAGCTCCTCAAGCAGGTGCAGGACGCCGACAGCGCGATCAAGGCGTGGCTGGCGGCGCACCGGCCGCCGCCGGGCGTGCCGTCCGGCGGGTACCGGCAGGCCGACCAGGTCGCGCTGTGGGCCAGCGAGCAGATCGGCATGTTGTCGCGCCGCTACAACTACGCGATCACCCATCCGGACAAGGGCGGCGGCGTCGCCCCGCCGCCGCCCGCGCCCACCCCCTCCCCCGGGAAGGCGGGGAGCGCGGGATCGGGCACGGGCGGCTCCCGCAAGCCGGTGCAGCCGCCGCCCCGGCGCGGCACCACCCCCAACGGGGCCGGCGACCTGGGCGCCTTCCCCAACCGGCAGGCCGCCGCCAAGGCCGCCAAGGCCGACGCGCTGGCGGTGGCGGGAGCGGTCCAGGACGGCAAGCCCGTCCCCGACACCGTGTGGAAGCACCTGAAGGCCAACGCCGACGACCCCGACTACACCGAGAAGCTCTACGAGCGGCTCGGCCCGGCGGGCACGGCGGCGCTGCTGGACGCCGCCGGCGGCGACAAGGCGCGGCTGAAGGTGATCGAGGAGTCGCTCGGCACCGCCAGCCACCACCTGACGATGGACGTCAAGTGGCTGCGCGCGTTCCTGGCCGAGGCCGACCGCGTGGGCGTGCGCGCGGTGGCCGTCCAGGTGCTCACCGGCGCCGACATGAGCAAGCGCACCCGCGAGGCCATCGGCAAACTCGACCTGAACCCGGGCGCACCCGCCCAGGGCCTGGCCCCCGCCCAACAGGCCGGAACCTCCGGCGAAGGCCTGGCCCCGGCCCGCGAAGCCGCCCAACCCGCCGCCCAAGGTCTCGCGCCTGCGCAGCAGGGCGGGGCGGCCGTGCATCCGCCGTTGCGCCCGGTCGCTGAGAACGCGCCCACGAATCTCGCCGGATGAGAGGCCGCGATGCCCGCACCACCGCCCCCCGGTTCCCTGGAGCCGCCCCTGTCGGCCGCCGCCGCGGCCGCGCTCGCGCCCGGCGAGCAGCCCAACCCCGCCTACCAGCAGCTCTACCAGGCGTACGCCGACGCCTACGGCAGCATCGGCAAGCTGCGCCAGGCACTCGACCCCGCGCAGAAGACGCTGCGCGGCACCGACGCCTGGCTCGGTCCCGAGGCCCGGGAGTGGGGCGGCCAGCTCGACGCCCAGCGCGGCAATCTGCAGAAGGCCGCCGACCGCATCCTGTGGGACATCTACCAAAGACTCGCCGCCACCCGCCGCACCATCGGGCGGGTCTAGTCTCTACCGGGTGAGGGAGCCGAGACTGCGCGAGATCGACCGGCGGGCGTTCCTGCGCCGGCTGCGCCCCGTCCTGGAGGTGTACGCGGCGGCGATGCGGCCGCCCGCCGACCAGTTGCCGGGGCGGCACACCATCATGGACCGGCACGCGTCCTACCCGGGCTTCCGCGCCCTGGTGGGCGAGCGGCGCGGCGCGCTGCCCGGCCTGCCCCCGGCGGTGCGCGGCTTCGCCTACGGCTTCCACGGCGAGCGCGGCCAGTGGTGGCACGACGTGGTGCACGGCGCGCTGGTGCGGGTGGGCGGCGAGGAGCACGCGGCCGAGTGGCTGGACGACCCGTTCGAGGTCGCCGAGCTGCACGTGCACCCCGACGCGCAGGGCCGCGGCCTGGGCCGGGCGCTGCTGACGGGGCTGTGCGCCGGCCGGCCGGAGCGGACGGTGGTGCTGTCCACGCTGCACGTCACCGACGACACCCCGGCCCGCCGCCTCTACCGCTCGGTGGGCATGGTCGACCTGCTGACCGACTTCGAGTTCCCCGGGGGCGGGCCCCGCTACGCCGTGATGGGCGGGCGGCTGCCGCTGGCGCCGTACCCGGCCGCGTCGATCAGCCCGTAGACCTCGCGGGTCGCGGTGGACTTGTTGAAGGTGATGAAGTGGATGCCGGGGGCGTCCTGCTCCAGCAGTTCGCGGGACACCTCGGCGGCGTGCTCGATGCCGAGCCGGCGCACCGCCTCGGGGTCGTGCGCGACGCGGTCGAAGCGGGCGCGGACCTCGGGCGGGAACGGCGCGCCCGACAGCTGCTCGGAGCGCTCGATGGTGCTCATCCGGCCGACCGGCATGATGCCCGGGATGATCGGCACGTCGCACCCGGCGGCCGCGATCCGGTCGCGCAGCCGGAAGTAGTCCTCGGCGCGGAAGAACATCTGCGTGATCGCGTAGTCGGCGCCGGCACGGCACTTGTCCACGAAGTAGCGGGTGTCGCTCTCGATGTCGCGCGAGCGCGGGTGCTTGTAGGGGAAGGCCGCCACCCCGACGCAGAAGTCGCCGTAGGAGCGGATCATCCGGACGAGCTCGGCGGCGTACTCCACGCCCTCGGGGTGCTTGACCCACTCGGCCGTCGGGTCGCCCGGCGGGTCGCCGCGCAGGGCCAGGATGTTGCGCACCCCGGCGGCGGCGAAGCGGCCGATCAGGTTCCGCAGCTCGGCCTGGGAGTGGTCGACGGCGGTGAAGTGCGCGACCGGCGTCAGCGTGGTCTCGGTGGCGATGCGCTCGACGATCTCGACGGTGTTGTCGCGGGTGGAGCCGCCCGCGCCGTAGGTGACCGACACGAACGTGGGGTGGAGCGGCTCCAGCTCGCGGATGGCCCGCCAGAGGCTGCGCGCGCCCTCGTCCGACTTCGGCGGCATGAACTCGAAGGAGAACGAGCGTCCTCCGTCGGCCAGCAGCTCGCGGATGGTCGGGGCACGGTCGGGGCGCAGGCGTCGCATCCGCCCAGGGTAGCGAAACCCGCCGACCGGGGCGTATCGGTGATCGGCGGGACAGGCGCGCCTATTGTGCCCGGTTTTACGAGAAGTAAGACGATTTGCCGAGGCCACGGGCGGAGCCGCGCACCCCGCTGGATACGATCATCACATGCCCACCAGCCGCATCCGCAAGGAGATCGACGAGGCCCTGCTGGCCTTCGTCGACCGCCAGCGCCCCGGTCTGCTCGCCGTCGGCGAGGACCTGGCGCCGATGTTGTCCGCGCTGACCGCCCTGCTGTCGGGCGGCAAGCGGTTGCGGCCCGCCTTCTGCTACTGGGGCTGGCGCGCCGCCGGCGGCGAGGAGGCCCACGGGACCGCCGAGGGCATCGTGAACGCCGCCGCGTCGCTGGAGCTCCTGCAAGCTAGCGCCCTGATCCACGACGACGTCATGGACTCCAGCGACACCCGCCGGGGCCAGCCGTCGGTGCACCGGCGCTTCGAGGCGCTGGCGCGGGAGTCGGGCTGGCCGGGTGCGGCCGCGACGTTCGGCGAGGGCGCCGCGATCCTGCTGGGCGACCTGTGCCTGGCGTGGTCGGCCGAGATGTACGAGGACAGCGGCCTGGACGCGGCGCGGCTGCGGCGCGGCCGCCCGGTGTACGACCTCATGCGCACCGAGGTGATGTGCGGGCAGTACCTGGACCTGCTGGAGGGCGCGCGCGGCGGCGGCACGGTCGAGGCGGCGCTGCGGGTGGTGGAGTACAAGAGCGCCAAGTACACCATCGAGCGGCCGCTGCAGCTGGGCGCGGCGCTCGCCGGGGGCACGCCCGAGATCGACGCGGCGTTGACCGGGTACGGGCTGCCGCTGGGCATCGCGTTCCAGCTGCGCGACGACGTGCTCGGGGTGTTCGGCGACCCGGCCGAGACCGGCAAGCCCGCCGGGGACGACCTGCGCGAGGGCAAGCGCACCGTGCTGGTCGCGCTGACGCTGGCCCGGACGGGGGCGGCCGAGGCCGCCGAGCTGGAGCGGCGGCTCGGCGACCCGGAGCTGGACGCCGCCGGGGTGGCCGAGCTGCGCTCGATCATCGAGGGCAGCGGCGGGCTGGCCGCCTGCGAGGCGATGATCGACGAGTACGCGGAGCGGGCCGACACGGCGCTCGCCGCCGCCCCGATCACCGCCGAGGCCCGCGACGCGCTGGCCGGCCTCGCGGTCGCGGCCACCGCGCGGCGGTCCTGACCCGCACGGCGGGGACGGCCGGGCGGCCGGACGGTTGACACGTGTGACGAAAGTGACACGATCCGGCCAAAACCCCGTCCCGGGGTAGAACTGTCCCACCGGTTGGTGGCAGAAATGTCGCCATGCCCGCCGAAACTCCCGCCGAATCCTCCCCGCAGACCCCCGGCCCCCGGGCCCCGCGCATCCCGCCGCTGCCCGAGGGCGAGTGGGGCGAGGTGCTGAAGGCCGTCGTCTCGGCCACCGGCCCGCTGAACGTCTTCACCACCCTCGGCCGCCACCGGGAGCTGTTCGACTCCTGGATCGGGTTCGGCTCGATGCTCCTGATGAAGGGCACGCTGAGCGCGCGCGTCCGCGAGCTGGCGATCCTGCGCACCGCCCACCTCCGCTCCTGCTCCTACGAGTGGGCGCACCACCACCGGCTCGGCCTGGACGCGGGGCTCACCGAGGTGGAGATCGCCGCGCTGCGGCTGGACCCGGCCGGGCACTCCTGGGACGACGCCGACCGCGCCGTGCTCACCGCCGTCGACGAGCTGCACGAGCGCGGCACCCTCGGCGACGCCGCCTGGAGCGCGCTGGCCGAGCGCTTCGACGAGCACGGGCTGATCGAGCTGGTGATCCTGATCGGCCACTACCAGATGCTGGCGTTCGCGCTGAACGCCCTGCGCGTGCAGGCCGACGACATCCCCGAGGGCGGAGGGCACTGATGGTCCCGGCGAAACGCTGGATGTCGGCCGCGGGGGCGCTGGCATCGGTCCTGGCGCTGACGGGCGTCCCCGGCCCCGCGCAGGCCGCCGGCCGCTGCGGCGACCCGGCGCAGCGGCCCTGGTGCGACACCCGGCTCGGCCCCGACCAGCGCGCCGCGCTGCTGCTGGCGCGGCTGACCGCGGACGAGAAGATCTCGCTGATGGCCACCGACGACCCGCTGGGCGGGCCGCTCGGCGGCTTCTCCGAGAACGCGCACGCCGACACCAACAACGGCGTCCCGCGCCTCGGCGTGCCGCCGGTCTACATGGCCGACGGCCCCGCCGGCGTGCGCCAGGGCAAGGCGACCGCGCTGCCCGCCCCGATCGCGCTGGCGGCCGGCTTCGACCCGGCGGCCGCCCAGCGCTACGGCGCGACGGTCGCCTGGGAGGCCCGGCACCGCGGCAACGACGTCATCTTCGGCCCGACCGTGGACGTGCTGCGCACCCCACTGAACGGCCGCACCTTCGAGGGCCTCGGCGAGGACCCGTACCTGTCGGCCGGGCTCGGCGCGTCCTGGATCCGGGGCGCCCAGGGGCAGGGCGTGATGGCCTCGGTCAAGCACCTGGCGGTCTACTCCCAGGAGACCGACCGGCTGTCGCTCAACATGAAGGTCGCGCCGCGCACGCTGCGCGAGATCTACCTGCCGCCGTTCGAGGCGGCGGTCAAGAGCGGCGGCACGGCGACGGTGATGTGCGGGTTCGGGCAGCTCAACGGCCGGTGGGCCTGCGAGGACGGCTCGGTCATGAACACGATCCTGCGCTCGGAGTGGGGCTTCAAGGGCTTCGTGGTCTCCGACCACACCGCCCTGCACAACGCGGTCGCCGGCGCCACCGGCGGGCTCGACATGGAGCTGCCGGTCGGGCTGAAGTTCAACGCCTGGAACCTCAAGAACAAGGTCCCCCAGCAGGTCATCGACGGCGCGGCGCGCAACATCCTGCGCACGATGTTCGCCCACGGGGTGTTCGACCGGCCCGCCTACGCCAACGACCTCACCGGGATCGACAGGTCGGCGAGCCTGACCGCCGCGCGCCGGCTCGCCGAGTCCGGCATGACGCTGCTGCAGAACACGGGCGGCGCGCTGCCGCTGAAGTCGCCGAAGTCGATCGCGGTGATCGGCAAGGGCGCCGAGGAGATCCCCAGCGGCTTCGGGTCGGCGCAGGTGCAGCCGTTCTCCTCGGTCACCCCGCGCCAGGGCATCGCCCGGCGGGCCGGGGCGGGCGCGCGCGTCACCTACAACGACGGCCGCTTCCACCGCCTCGCCGCCGACACCGCCCGCAAGGCCGAGGTGGCGATCGTGTTCGCCACCGACAACCAGGGCGAGTTCTTCGACAAGTCCTGCCTGACCCTCACCTGCGCCCGCGACCCGCTCAAGGGCGACCAGGACGGGCTCATCTCGGCGGTCGCCCAGGCCAACCCCAACACCATCGTGGTGCTGGAGACCGGCGGCCCGGTGCTCACGCCGTGGGCGGGCCGGGTCAAGGGCATCGTCCAGGCGTGGTACCCCGGCCAGCAGGCCGGGGAGGCGCTGGCGCGGGTGCTGTACGGCGACGTGGACCCCGGCGGCCGCCTGCCGGTCACCTTCCCCACCGCCGCGGGCGACGCGCCCACCGCGGGGAACCCGGCCCGGTACCCGGGCGTGAACAAGACCGTGGACTTCTCCGAGGGCGTGTTCGTCGGCTACCGGCACTACGACGCCAGGAAGCTGAAGCCGCGCTTCCCGTTCGGGCACGGCCTGTCCTACACGAGCTTCCGCTACGGCGGCCTTTCGGTGACGCCCACCGGCGTGCAGGCCACCGTCACCAACACCGGGTCCCGCACGGGCGTCGCGGTGCCGCAGCTCTACCTCGGCCTGCCCTCGCCGGGCGCGGCCGTGCCGCAGCCGCCCCGGCAGCTCAAGGGCTACCAGAAGGTCACCCTGGCCCCGGGACGCAGCGCGCGGGTCACCTTCCCGCTGGACCGGCGCGCGCTGTCGTACTGGGACCAGGCGGCGGGCGGCTGGAAGGTCGCCAAGGGCTGCTACCGCGTCGGCGTCGGCTCCTCCAGCCGCGACCTGCCGCTCACCGGCGCGTTCGCGCAGGGCGGCGGCGCCTGCTGACCCGCGGGGACGACCCGCCGGTCGCCCCGCCGGAAATTCGTCCGCTCCGCCGTGTTCCAGCCGCGGCGGAGCGGGCATAGATCCCGGTTCGGCTCCCGCGTCCCGCCGGGACAGGGTACAAATGAGGCAATCTTCGTCCGTCCCCCGCCGAGCGGAGTCCTCCTTGCCGCACGATTCGCTCAGTACCGCGCCGCCTCCCCTCCGCCCGCACGGCTCCGAACGGCCGCTGGGCCCCGACGACCCCGACCTCGTCGGCGGCTACACGCTGCTCGGCCGGCTCGGCGAGGGCGGCCAGGGCGTGGTCTACCTGGGCCGCGACTCCGGCGGCGGCCTGGTCACCGTCAAGCTGCTGCGCGGCGGGGCGGCCGCCACGCAGCGGGCGCGCAGCCGCTTCGTCAAGGAGGCGGCCGCGGCGCGGCAGGTGACCGGGCGGCACACCGCCAAGGTCCTGGACGCCGACGTCACCGGCGACCGCCCCTACATCGTCAGCGAGTTCGTGGAGGGCCCCTCGCTCCAGCACGTGGTCGCCGACCGGGGGCCGCTGCCGGCGCCGCGGCTGCGCAAGGTCGCGCTGCGCACCGCCGGGGCGCTCGCGGCCATCCACCGGGCCGGGATCGTGCACCGCGACTTCAAGCCCGGCAACGTGCTGCTGGGCCCCGACGGCGCCAAGGTGATCGACTTCGGGATCGCGCAGATGGCCGACGCGACCCCGCTGACCACCGGGCCGGTCGGCACCCCCGCCTACATGGCGCCCGAGCAGATCGAGGACGAGCCGGTCGGGCCGCCCGCCGACGTGTTCGCCTGGGGCGCGACGATGGTCTACGCGGCCACGGGGCGGCCGCCGTTCGGCACCGGCTCCAACGCGGCGGTGATGCGGCGAGTCACCTCGCGCCGCCCCGACCTCGGCGACCTGGAGGGGCCGCTGCGCGAGCTGGCGGCGCGCTGCCTGGACAAGAACCCCGCCGCGCGGCCCACCGCCCGGCAGCTCGTCCGGGCGCTGCGCGACGACATGCTGCCGGAGCCCAAGCCGCGGCCGACGCAGATCCCGCGCTACCGGTGGCGGATGATGGTGGCGCTGGCCGCGGTGGTCGTGTCGGGGTTCGTGCTCGGCGTGCTCATCTGACGCGGCCCGGGGACCGGGACGGACGCCGGGGCCCGGGGCGGGCTCACCAGTGCGGCGGGCGCTCCTCCAGCAGGCGGTCGTCGTTGTCGTCGCCGCCCCGCCACTCGCCCCAGCCGGTGTCGGTGTCGTCGGCGGTCTGGTCCGGCAGGACGGGCAGGTCGTCGTCGTCCAGGTGCACCGGACGCTCGTCGTCGGGTCCTGTGGTCATGCCCCCATTGTCGACCATGCCGGGACCTGCCCGCGCCGCGGGGGCGGCCGCCGGAACGGCCGGGGCGCCCTGCTAGACCGGCGGCAGCCGGCGGGCCAGCTCGGCGGCGGCCGCACCCGGGTCGGCGGCCTCGGTGAGCGCCCGCACGACCACGACGCGGCGCGCCCCGGCGGCCAGCACCTCGTCCAGGTTGCCCGCGTCGATGCCGCCGATCGCGAACCACGGGCGGCCCTCGCGCTGCGCGGAGACGTACTCCAGCAGCTTGGGGCCGGGCGCCTCGCGGCCCGGCTTGGTCGGCGTCGGCCACACCGGGCCCGCGCAGAAGTAGTCCACGCCCGGCTCGGCGGCGGCGGCCGACGCCTGCCCGTCGGAATGGGTGGAGCGGCCGATCAGGATGTCCTCGCCCACGATGGCGCGGGCGGCCGGCACCGGCAGGTCGTCCTGGCCGAGGTGCAGCACGTCGGCGTGCGCGGCGCAGGCGACGTCGGCGCGGTCGTTGACCGCCAGCAGCGCGCCGTGCCGCTCGCAGGCCTCGCGGAACACCCGCAGGTACTCCAGCTCCCGGCGGGCCTCCAGGCCCTTCTGCCGGAGCTGCACGATGTCCACGCCGCCCGCCAGGACGGCGTCGAGGAACTCGGGCAGGTCGCCCTGCCGCTCCCGGGCGTCCGTGCAGAGGTAGAGGCGGGCGCGGCTGAGCCGGGCGCGCAGGGCGACGGCGCGGTCGGAGAGCAGGTGCCTGGACACGGGGCGGCGGCTTCCTTTCCTGGGTGCGGCCCGCGGTGCGGCGGGACCGGGAGACGACAGGACGGGATCAAACGGTCGAAACCGTCTGATCCCGCCATCCTGTCATGTGCCGCCGTCCCCGAGAACAGGCCGGGACGGCGGGCGCGGGCCCCTGCGCAGGGGTCCGGCGCAGGGGTCCGCCCCGGAAGAGCCTCGGAGGGCTGCCGGAAGGGACTTGAAGGCAGACTTGGAGGCAGTGCCTCAGAGGCGGGGCCTCAGAAGGCCATCGCCTGCGCGCGCCGCCGCACCTCGGTGCCCCGGTTCTCGCTGAGCGCCTGGACCGGGGTGCCGGGCAGCGTGTCGTCAGCGGTGAACAGCCAGCGCAGCGTCTCGACGTCGTCGAAGCCGGCGTCCGACAGCAGGGTCAGCGTGCCCGACAGGCCCTTGATGACCTGGCCGTCCTTGATGAAGGCGGCGGGCACCGCCTGCTCGCCGTCGCGGCGCACCGCCAGCAGGCGGCGCTCACTGATCAGCTGCTTGGTGCGGTTGAGCTTGATGCCGAGGCTCTCGGTCGCCTGCTGGAGGGACAGCCAGTCCCCGACCAGGGCGTCGGTGTGGGGGTCGAGAGGGGCCACAGTGGTGTGCGTCTGGGTCACGCCACCTTGCTACCACGCCCCGAGAGCGCTCAAACCCGCCGCGCGCCCGTCAACTCTTCACCGCTTGGCGCACCGCGACGGAGGGGTCTGCCAGCGCGGCCGCGTCCACCGGCGTCCCGGCGGCGATCACGCGCCTGGCCTGCACGAGGTCGCGGGGCCGGTCCACGGTCACGATCGCCTCCAGCCGGTCGCCGGCCAGCCACGCCACCGCCCACTTGGGACCGGCCGGGTCGCCCCGGGTGATCATGCGCTCGGCGCCGGTGTGCCGCCCGGCGTACTGGACCATCCGGCCGAACTGCTCGGACCAGAAGTAGGGCGCGGCGTCGTAGGGCGCGTCCTGCCCGAGCAGGGTCGCGGCGGCGTTGTCGGGCGCGTTGAGGGCGGTGTCCCAGTGCTCGACCAGCAGGCGGCGGCCGTAGCGCCGCGACCACCAGGCCGCGACGTCGCCGACCGCCAC
Source organism: Spirillospora sp. CA-253888 (assembly GCA_050936435.1). Taxonomy (GTDB): domain Bacteria; phylum Actinomycetota; class Actinomycetes; order Streptosporangiales; family Streptosporangiaceae; genus Spirillospora. Next base: position 6,576,817 of record JBNJMT010000001.1, on the reverse strand, counting down.
GACGTCGGGGCGCGGCGCGCCGCCCGCGTGCACGCGGAACCCGGCGTCGGTGACCACGCCGCGCTCGACGTCCACGCCCGAGCCGTCCAGCCAGCCGGTCTCGGGCCGCACGCCCACGCCGACCACGACCTCGTCGGCCTCGACGCGGCCGCCGTCCGCCAGCGCCAGGTGGCCGTCCTCGACCGAGGCGACCTTGACGCCGGTGCGCAGCTCCACGCCCGCCTCGGCGTACCAGGGGGCGGTCAGCGCGCCGATCTCCGGACCGAGAGCGTGCGCCAGCGGCGCGTCCGCGGCCTCCACGACGGTGACGGCGCAGCCCCGCTTGGCGGCGGTGGTGGCGACCTCGGCGCCGATCCAGCCCGCTCCGACGATCACGACGCGGGCGCCGGGGACCAGGCGGTCGCGCAGCGCGCGGGCGTCCTCGATGGTGCGCAGCACGTGCTGGCGGCCGGGGCCGGGCAGCGTGACGGGGGCCGCGCCGGTGGCGATGACCAGGCCGTCGAACGGCAGCTCGCCCGCGGTGGTGGCCAGCGTGCCACCGCGCTCGGCCAGCCGCAGCCCGGTGGCGCGCTCGCCGAGCAGCAGCTCGGCGCCCAGGGCGTCCCAGTCCGCGTCCACGGTGGTGTCGTCGGTCTCGCCCGCCAGTACCGCCTTCGACAGCGGCGGCCGGTCGTAGGGCCTGTGCCGCTCGGCCGACACCAGGGTCAGCCCGCCCGTGTACCCCTTGCCGCGCAGGGCCTCCACGGCCCGTACCCCGGCCAGCCCGCCGCCCACCACGATCACCCTGTCCATGGGACCGAACCTTAGTCGGCCGGACCCGCGCAGAACTAGACGGGTGTCCAGACAGTCGCCCACCTCACTTCGGTCGTAGGGTGGGAAGCGGACAAAGCGCGGGAGTCCGGTACGACCGGGCTGAGAGGGCGGCTGATCGGGCCGCCGACCGCCAGGACCTGATCCGGATCATGCCGGCGAAGGGAGCGCGCATGGAGATCGTGATCATCGGGGCCGGGGTCGTGGGCCTGGCGACCGCCTGGCGGGCCGCCGCCCGGGGCGCGGCGGTCACCCTGGTCGACCCGGCGCCCGCGAGCGGCGCCTCCACGGTGGCGGCGGGGATGCTCACCCCGGTCAGCGAACTGACCTACGGCGAGGAGCCGCTGCTGCGGCTCGGCCTCGCCTCGCGGGAGCGCTACGGGTCGTTCGTGGCCGAACTGGAGGAGCTGACCGGCCTCACCACCGGATACCGCACCGACGGTCTCCTGGAGGTCGCCTTCGACGCCGACGACCTGCGGCACCTGGAGGACGTGCGGCGCTTCCAGGAGTCGCTCGGCATCCCCACCGAGGCGCTGGACCGCCGCGAGTGCCGCAGGCAGGAGCCGATGCTGGCCCCGGGCGTGCGCGGCGGGCTGCTGGCCCCCGAGGACGGCTCCATCGACCCCCGGCGCCTCACCGGGGCGCTGCTGGCGGCCGCCGGGCGGCTGGGCGTGCGGCTGGTGCGCGAGCGCGCCGCCGCCGTGGTCGTGGAACGCGACACCGCCGTGGGCGTGCGGCTCGACGGCGGCGCCGAGATCCGCGCCGACCGGGTGCTGCTGGCCGCCGGGCCCTGGTCGGGCGACATCGCGGGCCTGCCGCCGGGGCTGGTCCCGCCGGTCCGGCCGGTCAAGGGGCAGGTGCTGCGGCTGCGCACGCGGGTGCCGTTCCTGCGGCGCACCACCCGGGGCCTCGTCAGGGGCTCGGCCATCTACCTGGTGCCGCGCGCCGACGGCGAGATCGTGGTCGGCGCCACCCAGGAGGAGATGGGCTTCGACACCCGCGTCACCGCCGGCGGCCTGTGGGAGCTGCTGCGCGACGCGCGCGAGCTGCTGCCCGGCATCACCGAGCTGGAGTTCGCCGAGGTGTCGGCCGGGCTGCGGCCCGGCTCCCCCGACAACGCCCCCGTCATGGGGCCGACCGCGCTGCCCGGCCTCGTGCTGGGCACCGGGCACTTCCGCAACGGCGTCCTGCTGACGCCGGTCAGCGCCGACGTGCTGGCCGCGGCGCTGCTGGACGGCGCCGTGCCCGAGGTGGGCCGGCCCTTCACCCCCGATCGTTTCGAGCAGTTCGAGCAGAAGGTCTGAGCAACGTGCAGGTCATCGTGAACGGGCAGCCGCGCGAGCTGCCCGAAGGGGCGAACGTGGCCGAGGCGGTCGCCACCGTCGCCGCCACCGCGTCCGGCGTCGCCGCCGCGCTGAACGACGAGGTCGTGCGCCGCGCCGAATGGAGCACCACCACGCTGAGGGACGCGGATCGGCTGGAAGTGCTGACCGCGGTGCAGGGAGGCTGACAGATGGAGCACGGTCGGATGGAGCACGGCAACGGCGACGATGATCGGCTGGTCATCGCAGGGCGGGAGTTCGGCTCCCGGCTCATCATGGGCACCGGCGGCGCGCCCAGCATGCGGGTGCTGCAGGAGGCGCTCACCGCCTCGGGCACCGAGCTGACCACCGTGGCGATGCGCCGGGTCGACCCGGCCGCGCGCGGCTCGGTGCTGGAGGTGCTGCGGGAGTGCGGCATCGCGGTGCTGCCCAACACCGCCGGCTGCTTCACCGCGGGCGAGGCGGTGCTGACCGCGAAGCTGGCGCGCGAGGCCCTCGGCACCGACTGGGTGAAGCTGGAGGTCATCGCCGACGAGCACACCCTGCTGCCCGACCCCATCGAGCTGGTGGAGGCCGCCGAGCAGCTGGTGGACGACGGCTTCACCGTGCTGCCCTACACCAATGACGACCCGGTGCTGGCGCGCCGCCTGGAGCAGGTCGGGTGCGCGGCGGTGATGCCGCTGGGCTCCCCCATCGGCTCGGGGCTCGGCATCCGCAACCCGCACAACATCGAGCTGATCGTGGAGCGCGCCGGCGTGCCGGTGATCCTGGACGCCGGGCTCGGCACCGCCAGCGACGCGGCGCTGGCGATGGAGCTGGGCTGCGACGCGGTGCTCCTGGCGACCGCCGTCACCCGCGCCCAGTCCCCCACCCGCATGGCCGCCGCGATGCGGCACGCCGTCGAGGCCGGCCGGCTGGCCCGGCTGGCGGGCCGCATCCCCAAGCGGCGCTACGCGCAGGCGTCCTCGCCCTGGGAGGGCATCAGCACGCCCTGACCCGCCTTCCTTGAAGCATCACTAAAGCATTCACTGCAGCAATCTTCGCTGGACGTGAACGGTCGGGGGCGCTCAGACTGGGCGCAACCGGCGGACATCCTTCGGTGTTCGTCGAGACGTCCCCGACCTAAGGTGCCGTTCATGGATCGGATCAGCGTGACGAAGACGCAGGTGGACAGGCGCGCGATGGCGGCCGCGGCGGTGACGGTGGTGCTGTGGGCGTCGGCCTTCGTCGCCATCCGCAGCGCCGGCGCCGAGTACGGCCCCGGCGCGCTGGCGCTCGGGCGGCTGCTGTCGGGCTCGGCGGTGCTGCTGCTGATCTGCCTGGTGCGCCGCGAGGGCCTGCCGCCGCGCGCCGCCTGGCCCGGCATCGCGGTGTCGGGGGTGCTGTGGTTCGGCGTCTACGCGATCGCCCTCAACTGGGGCGAGCAGAAGGTGGACGCCGGGACCGCCGCGCTGGTGGTCAACTTCGCGCCGATCCTCATCGCGCTGCTGAGCGGCGTCCTGCTCAGGGAGGGCTACCCGCCGCGGCTGATGGCCGGGATGGCGGTGTCGTTCGGGGGCACGATCGTGGTCGGGCTGTCGATGTCGGGTGAGGGACGCGCCTCGGTCCTGGGCGTGCTGCTGTGCCTTGTGGCGGCCGTCACCTACGCCACCGGCGTGGTCGTCCAGAAGCCCGCGCTGCGGCACGCCTCGGCGCTGCAGGCCACCACCTGGGGCTGCGTGATCGGCGCGGTCACCTGCCTGCCGTTCGCCGGGCAGCTGTTCGACCAGATCGGCGACGCGTCGGCGGGCGCCACCCTCAACATGGTCTACCTCGGCGTCTTCCCCACCGCCCTCGCCTTCACGACCTGGGCCTACGCCCTGTCGCGCACCTCGGCCGGGAAGATGGGAGCCACCACCTACGCCTCGCCCGCGCTGGTGGTGCTGATGTCGTGGCTGCTGCTGGACGAGGTGCCCGGCTGGATCACCCTCGGCGGCGGCGTGCTGTGCCTGGTCGGTGTGGCGGTCTCCCGCAGCCGCCCGCGCGACGCCGGGACCGTCGGTGCGTCCGGCACGTCCGGCACGTCCGACGCGTCCGATGCCGCTGTCGAGGCGACCACTGACGGGATCACCGACGGGACCGTCCCCGCGGCGACGTCCCCGCAGGTCGACGGTGCGCCCGCCGAGCCGTGCGAGGCGACGGCCCGCTGAGCCCGGCGGAGGGCCGTCACGCTATGAGGTCATCAATGCTCATACTCCGGGCTGATGAGATCCGCTTGAAAACGGCTTTAAACTCGCTCTGATGGACACGACGGTTGCTGATCCCCTCGTCGGGCGGGTGCTCGACGGGCGCTACCGCATTGAGTCCCGCATCGCCCGAGGCGGCATGGCCACGGTGTACGCGGCGCGCGACACCAGGCTCGACCGGGTCATCGCGATCAAGGTGATGCACGCCCACCTGGCCGCGGACGAGGACTTCGTGCGGCGCTTCATCGGCGAGGCCAAGGCCGCCGCCGCCCTCTCCCACCCCAACGTCGTCGCGGTCTACGACCAGCGCACCGACGGCGAGCACGTCTTCCTCGTGATGGAGTACGTGCCCGGCCGCACCCTGCGCGAGCTGCTGACCGAGCGGCGGCGGCTCGGCCCGCGCGCCGCCCTGGAGATCATGCAGCCGGTGCTGGCCGCGCTGGGCGCCGCGCACCGCGCCGGGCTGGTGCACCGCGACGTCAAGCCCGAGAACGTGCTGATCACCGAGGACGGCCAGGTCAAGGTGGCCGACTTCGGGCTGGCCCGGGCCGAGAGCGCCAGCAAGATGACCAAGACCGGGCTGATCATCGGCACGGTCGGCTACCTGGCGCCCGAGCAGGTGCTGTCGGGCAACGCCGACGTGCGCTCGGACGTCTACGCCGCCGGGGTCATGCTCTACGAGCTGCTCACCGGCGAGCTGCCGCACCGCGGCGAGTCGCCGCTCGCGGTCGCCTACAAGCACGTCAACGAGGTCGTCCCGCCGCCCTCGGACCTGGTGCCCGGCCTGCCGCAGCAGATCGACGCGCTGGTGGGCGCCGCCACCGCGCACGACCCGGCGCGCCGCCCGCAGGACGCCAACCAGTTCCTCGCGGCCGCCGCCGAGGTTAACGGCGGCTTCCCCGCCGACATCGACCAGCGCGTCGAGGCGGCCTCCCGCACCGCGACCTCGGTGCTGGAGACCCCCGCGATGGCGCCGCCCGCCGACGGCCGCACCCGCGTCCTCGACGGCCGCACCCTGCCCGCCGGGACGCCCGCCGGCGCCCACGGCGGCCCCGGCGGCCCCGGCCTCCCCACCAGCCCTGAGCACGTCCCGCCGCGCCGCTCCGGCGGCGACCGCTTCATCGGCGCGCTCACCGGCCGCTACGTCCTGATCGCGATCGGCACGGTCGCGGCGGTGGTGCTGGGCTGGGCCGTCTGGTGGCAGGTGTCGGGCCAGTACGAGGTCGTCCCCGAGCAGATCGTCGGCATGAAGGTCGCCGCCGCCGAGAAGGAGCTCACCGGCAAGGGCCTCACCGTCCGCAGGCACCCGACCCAGGAGTTCAGCAACCGCGCCCACAAGGGCGAGGTGGCCCGCACCGACCCGCCCGTCGGGTCGCGGATCGCGCAGGACCAGACGATCACCCTGGTGGTCTCCAAGGGGCTCACCCCCAAGGAGGTCCCCGACGTCACCGGCAAGCCCCGCGAGGAGGCCCTGAAGGAGCTGCGCGACCGCGGCTTCAAGGTCGGCCGGGTCACCGAGGAGCCGTCGCAGAGCACCCCCAAGGGCGAGGTCAAGAGCACCAAGCCCGAGGGCGGCGAAAAGCACTCCCCCGACGAAGCCGTCAACGTGGTCGTCAGCACCGGCATGTCGATGCCCGACCTCCAGGGCGGCAACGCCGAGGAGGCCGAGAACCGGCTGCGCGGCATGGGCCTGGACGTCAAGGTCGAGAAGCGCCAGGACGGCTCCAAGCCGCCCGGCACCGTCATCGGCCAGGACCCCGCCCCCGGCACCGGCGTCTCGCGCAACGACAAGGTCACCCTCGTCGTCAACAAGAAGAACTGCTGGTTCGGCGACTTCTTCTGCGACGACGGCCCGCGCGGCGGCGACCGGGACCAGCAGCAACTGCCGGTCCCGACCGTCCTCGGCCGCTCCTTCGACGAGGCCGAGCGGATGCTGGAGAGCTCCGGCTTCAAGGTCAAGATCGGCAGCCGCGTCGGCGACCGCGTCGTCGGCCAGAGCCGCTTCGGCAACGCACCCCGGGAGACGGAGATCACGATCTGGGGGTGAGCCGGGGGCCCATCACCGTGTAGGGCCGCCACCGCGTAGGCCCCGCACCGCCGTGTGGGCTCGCTCTTTACCGCCTGCCGTGGTCGCGCCCGGCTTGCGCTAGCAAGCCGGGCGCGACCACGGCAGGCGCAGTCTTAAGCCTGACTTGCGCCGGGCAGGACTTTGCGGGCTGGGCTTGGCGCGGGTTCTCACCTCAACCCCGTGCGGGCTGGGGTTGCCGGGCCTGTGGGCAAACCCCGTGCGAGGCCAGGGTTGTTGGGCACGTGGGCAACCCGCGCGTGGTTGGACTGGGCGGTCGGGTGTAGACCCCCACAGATACCGTCGGTGCAGCGACCTCGGCGAAAGCGGCTGTGTTTGCCTTGGGGGGCCGGCCCCCCAAACCCCCACATCCGGGGCTCACCCGTCCTCACTCGCTGGCGCTCGCTCCGGGCGGGCGAGACCCGGGCAGGGGGCCAGCCCCCTACGTCCCCCGGCGGGGCGCTGCCCCACACCCCGCAAACGACGGCTGCGCCGCAGTGCTTGCTTCATACGGCAGGGGCTCCGCCCCCGCACCCCCTGCAAAGGAAGGCGCTCCGCGCCTGCCTGCTTACTTAGGGGCCGCTGGGACTTCGTCCCCCGCGGGCCCGCTGTGCGGGCTGGGTCTCGCCTTGTGAGCGGTTAGGCTGAACGCCCTATGACGACTTCCAAAAGCCCTGTCGGGGGCCATGTTCCGGTGGCCGGGGGCCTGGCCACCGGGGGGCTCAAGTACGCCGCCGAGATCGGCGCCGAGACCATCCAGGTGTTCGTGTCCAACCCCCGCGGCTGGGCGCTGGCCAAGGGCAAGCCCTCCGAGGACGCCAAGCTCCGCGAGCGCGAGGACGTGCCGGTCTTCGTGCACGCCCCCTACCTGGTCAACTTCGGGTCCCCCAGCGAGGAGACCCTCGCCAAGTCGCTGGCCACGGTCCGCCACTCGCTGGAGCGCGGGCGCGACATCGGCGCGCGCGGCGTGGTGGTGCACACCGGATCGGCGGTCAGCCAGTCCTACGACGACGCCATGAAGCAGGTGCACGAGCACGTGCTGCCCCTGCTGGAGGAGATCCCCGAGGACGGCCCGGACCTGCTGCTGGAGCCCATGGCCGGGCAGGGCGCGATGTTGTGCGCCAAGGTGGAGGACCTCGGCGAGTTCTTCGAGCGGCTGGAGCACCACCCCAAGCTCGGGGTGTGCTTCGACACCTGCCACGCCTTCGCCGCCGGGCACGACCTGGCCGCCGAGGGGGGCGTCGCCGCGACGATGGACGCGCTGGCGGCCACGGTCGGGTCCGGCCGGCTGAAGCTGGTCCACGCCAACGACTCCAAGGACGTGTGCGGCTCGTTCAAGGACCGGCACGAGAACATCGGCGCCGGCCACATCGGCGAGGAGGCGTTCGCCGAGCTGTTCCGGCACCCGGAGGTGGCGGGCGTGCCGTTCGTCATCGAGACCCCGGGCCGCGGCGCCGAGCCGCACCGCGCCGACGTGGACACCCTGAAGCGGCTGCGCGACCGCTGAACGGCGAACGGTCCCGTACGAGATCTCGTACGGGACCGTCCCGGGCCGAAAAAAGGGCCCGGGTGCCGCTGAACAACCCCCCGACTGTCCAGCGGCACCCGGGCCGCACGCCACCGAATCCCACCCCCCCGGTACGGGATTCGGCGGCTCTGATCCGGCGCTCGACTGGCGCTCACCGGATCATCCAGTGTTGTCCTGTGCGGGGACGCGCCGCGTCGGCTCCGACCGGTGGGGACCGGTCCCGCCGTCCGCGCCGCCCGCTCCCCGAAGCGGTGTGGCGTGTGCGCCCACTGAGAACACTAGAGGTGTTCTGATACCGATCGGGAGGCGGGAAACCCCGCGCTCGACAAGCGGTTCGTAGCCAGCGTTATACGTAGAGTAGTCACGCGATGAGCGGTCGGTTTCGCACGACGAACGGACGCGGCCCCGTTGTGGGAACGCTCCACGGCGACGGACGGTCCGCCGTCAATGATTGACGGCCGCTGGCACGCCTTTTCCGGACGTGTTCCGGTCACGCTCCGTCAACGGAGCACGATCTCCTCGGGCAGGTGCAGCCGGGCCATCGCGCGGTCGGCGCGGCGGGGCACCCGGCGGCGCGTCAGCAGCGAGACGCCCACCATGACGCCGGCGGCGACCGGGGCCACCACCAGCGCGGGCTGGGCCAGGACCGCGGCGGGCCAGCCGGACCCGGACGCGTCGAACAGCGTCGCCAGGCCCGCCGCGACCGCCAGGCCGCCGCCCACCGCCAGGCCCGCGCCCGCCCCCGCCGCCGTCAGGCCGCGCCACCAGATGCCCAGCAGCAGCAGCGGGCACAGCGAGCAGGCCGAGACCGTCAGCGCCAGGGTGACCAGCGCGCCCGCGCCCCGCGAGTCGAGTCCCGGCACCAGCAGCATCGGCACCGCCAGCGCGAAGACCGCGCCGACCCTGAAGGAGGCCACCCCGCCCTTCGGCAGGCACTGCGACGCGGTGCCCGCGATCGCCACCACCAGCCCGCAGGAGGTGGAGATGAACGCCGCGAACGCCCCGGCGGCCACCAGCCCCGTCAGGACCGCCCCCGCCGCGCCCGGGAGCACGCGCTGGGGCAGCATCAGGATGGTGGCGTCGGTGTCGCCCGTCATCAGCAGCTCGGGCGTGTAGAGGCGGCCCAGCGCCCCGTACAGCGCCGGGAAGACGTAGAACAGCGCCAGCAGCGCCGGGACCATCGCGGCGGTGCGGCGGGCGGCCCGGCCGCAGGTGTTGGTGTAGAAGCGCATCAGGATGTGCGGCAGGCCCATCGTGCCCAGCAGGACGCCCAGCAGCGCCGAGTAGGTGCCGTACAGGCCGTGCTCGGTGGAGCTGGCGTTGGGCATCGCCCAGGTGCCGCCGTCCTGGACGGGCAGGTGCTCCACGTGCGGCACCTGCGCCCCGGCCGGGAAGCGCAGCACGGTCCCGGCCGCGACCTGGTGCCGGCCGGGGACGAGCAGGTGGCCGGTGGTGCGGCGGGTCCGGCCGTCCACGGCGCCGTTGACCGCGATGCGCACCTCGGCGCGGACCTCGACGGTGACGTCGGTCTGCACCCGCACGGTGGTGGGGTGCTCGAACGCCGGGGCGGCCCCGGCGGTGGGGTCGGCGGCCCCGTCCAGGTGCCACAGCGACAGCAGCGCCACCGCCGGGACCGCGACCGCCACCAGCTTCACCCAGAACTGCACCGCCTGCACGGCGGTGATGCTGCGCATCCCGCCCGACACCACCAGCACCAGCACGACGCCGACGACCACCGCCCAGCCCGCCCACACCGGCGCGCCGGTCAGCACCCGCAGCGTGACGCCCGCGCCCTGGAACTGCGGCAGCAGGTAGAACCAGCCGATGAACAGCACGCAGCACGACACCGCGTGCCGCACCGCCCGCGAGCCCAGCCGCCACTCGGCGAAGTCGGAGATGGTGTAGGCGCCCGAGCGGCGCAGCGGCGCCGTCACGAACGCCAGCAGCAGCACGTACCCGGCGGTCGCCCCCAGCGGCAGCCACAACATGTCGGCGCCGTGCGCCAGCACCAGGCCCGCGGTGCCGAGGAACGCGGCGGCGGAGATGTACTCGCTGCCGATGGCCGAGGCGTTCCACAGCGGGGTGACCCCGCGCGAGGCCACCAGGAAGTCGGAGGTGGTCTGCACGGTGCGGCGGCGGCCGTAGGAGCCCAGCGCGGCGGTCATGCCGAGCACGGCGACCAGCGCCGTCAGGGCCGCCGCCACCGCCATCACGATCACGTGCGGTCCACCAGGCGGACGAAGTCGCGCTCGACGCGCTCGGCCCGGCGGACGTGCCGGGCCGCCAGCGCCACCCACACCGGCTGGACGCCGAGCGCCAGCACCAGCCACGGCAGCGGCACCTCGTACACGCGGACGCGGTTCAGCTCCGGGGCGTGCGACATCAGCAGCGGCAGGCCGGCCAGCACCAGGCCCACCGGCGCGCAGGTGGCCAGCGCGGTGCGCAGCTGCGCGCGGATCAGGGCGCGCGCGTAGACCGCGCCCAGCTCGGTCTGCTCGTCCAGGTCGCGGGCGATGTCCCAGGAGGGGCGGGGCGCTCCGGGCGGCAGGGACCGCGCCCGGCGGGTGCGGGGGCTGGACACCAGCACCCGGTCCGGCCGCCCGGCGGCGGGATCGGGCTCGGCCCGGTCGTCAGACACCGGGGCCGTCCTCCCGGACGTCGCCGGTCCGGAACCGGCGCACCAGCAGGTCGCGCACCTCGCGGGTGTGGCGGCGGCTCACCGGCAGCAGCTCGTCGCCCACCTGCACGGCGGCGCGCCCGCCGTCGAAGCGCAGCTCCCGGATGTGCGCGGAGGCGACCAGGGTGCTGCGGTGGATGCGGATGAACCCGGCCGCCTCCCAGCGGCGCGCCAGCGCGGCCAGCGGCATCCGGACCAGGTAGCTGCCGTCGCCGGTGTGCAGCCGCACGTAGTCGCCCTGCGCCTCCACGTGGGTGACCGCCCGGCGCGACACCAGGCGGGTGCGGCCGCCCAGCTCCACCGGGACCATCTCGTCCTCGGCGGGCCGCTCGGGCTCGGCGTCCTCCTGCGGCAGCGCGCGGTGCACCGCCTCGTCCACGCGCCGCACCGCCTCCGCCAGCCGCTCGGGCCGGACCGGCTTGAGGAGGTAGTCCAGCGCGCCCAGCTCGTAGGCGGCGACCGCGCAGTCGTCGTGCGCGGTCACGAAGACGACCTCGGGCGGCGCGGCGAAGCCGGTCAGCAGCCGGGAGAAGTCCAGGCCGTCCAGCCCCGGCATCCGGATGTCGAGGAACACCGCGTCCAGCCGCTCCCCCGCCACCAGCATGCGGCTGAGGTCGCGCAGCGCGGCGGCGGCGTCGCTCGCGCCGGTGGCCTGCTCGATCCGTAGATCCTCGCGCAGCAGGTACACCAGCTCCTCGAGGGCGGGCAGCTCGTCGTCAACGGCCAGGACGCGCAGCATAGGAGGACCATGCCGCGATTACTGTGCGTCCGCAATCGGTTTCGCCATGTGAGGCGAAATCAGTCGGGAAAAACGCCGGGCCGATACTTGGGGACGCGCAGGTTGACCCGGGTGCCGGCGCCGGGGGCGGTCTCCACCGTCAGGCCGTACTCGTCGCCGTAGACCTGGCGCATCCGCTCGTCCACGTTGGCCAGGCCGATGCCGGTGCCGCCCGCCCCCCGCCGGTCGCGCCCGGCCGCGCCGGGGCCCGCCGCCAGCACCTCGCCCAGCCGGTCGGGGTCCATGCCGATGCCGTCGTCCTCGACGCTGATGGCCGCCTCCACCCCGGCGTCCCGCGCGGTGATCGTGATGTGGAACGCCTCGCGCGCGCCCTCCATGCCGTGCCGGATGGCGTTCTCCACCAGCGGCTGCAGCGACAGGAACGGCACCGCCACCGGCAGCACCTCCGGCGCGATCTCCACGCTGAAGTGCAGCCGGTCGCCGAACCGGGCGCGCTCCAGCAGCAGGTAGCGGTCGATGGAGCGCAGCTCGTCGGCCAGGGTGGTGAAGTCGCGCGGGTTGCGGAAGGAGTAGCGGGCGAAGTCGGCGAAGTCCAGCAGCAGCTCGCGGGCCCGCTCGGGGTCGGTGCGCACGAACGAGGCGATGGTGGTCAGCGAGTTGTAGACGAAGTGCGGCGAGATCTGCGCGCGCAGCGCCCGCATCTCGGCCTCGGCCAGGCGCGCGCGGGAGGAGTCCAGCTCGGCCAGCTCCAGCTGGCCCGACACCCAGCGGGCGACCTCGCCGACCGCGCGCATCCGGGCGGCCGAGGAGTCGGTGCCGTAGGCGGCCAGCGTGCCCTCGACCCGGCCCGACACCGTCAGCGGCGCGATCATCGCGACGCGGATCGGGCACAGCGGGTCGGCGCAGGCCAGCGCGTCGGGGGTCGCCACCTGGGGGCGGCCGGAGGCCAGCACGGGCCCGGCGTGGCCCGCCGCGCCGTGCGCGTGCCGGCCTTCGCCCTCGCCGTCCCACACCAGCAGCCGGGCGCCGTCCTCGCCGGCGCCCTCCCCGTCCGCGCTCACCAGCGCGACCGCCTCGACGCCCAGCAGCGCGCGCAGGTGCCGGGCGGACTTGCGGGCCGACTCGCGGGTCAGGCCGCCGCGCAGCGGCGGGGAGGCGCGGGAGATGGTGTGCAGGATCGCGAACGCGGCCTCGTCGGCGGGCGTGCCGAAGCCCCGGCGGCGCGCACGCGTGCGCAGCCAGCGCTGCAGCGCGCAGCCGGCCGCCCCCGCCAGCCCGGCCGCGACGGCGGTGCAACCGACCATCACCAGGACCGATGGTACGGACATGGACACTCACCGTAACGGCACCGATGCCGCGCCGCAGCGGATTCGCGCCCCGCGCGCACGGCAGGTCACAGCGGCGGTGACTCGCCGTCCTCCTCCTGGTAGGAGTAGCGCTGCTCACGCCAGGGGTCGGCGACGTTGTGGTAACCGCGCTCCTCCCAGAACCCGCGCCGGTCCTGGACCAGGTACTCCACGGCGCGGACCCACTTGACGCTCTTCCAGGCGTACAGGTGCGGCACCACGATCCGGATCGGGAAGCCGTGGTCGGGGCTGAGCCGCTCGCCGTCGCGGTGGGTGGCGAGCAGCGTTCCCTCGTCCAGGAAGTCGCTCATCCGGATGTTGGCGCTGTAGCCGTACTCGGCCCACACCATGACGTGGGTGGCGTCCGGGTGCGGGGGCGCGGCCTCGACGATCGCCGAGCAGGGCACGCCCTCCCACTCGTTGTCGGGGATGGTGAACTTGGTGACGCAGTGGAAGTCGGCGACCGTCCTGGTCGTGGGCAGCCCGTCGAACTCGTCCCACGTCCAGCGGTGCTGCTCGCCCGAGGCGGTAGCGCCGAACACGCGGAAGTCCCAGTCCCTGGGACGGAACTTGGGCACAGGGCCGTAGTGCAGGACCGGCCAGCCGCGGGGGATGTACTGCCCGGGCGGCAGTGGCTTCTCGGGTGGGGACATGACGCGGGCCATCCTGCCATCCGGCGTGAGCTGAGCCATATTCGGGGGGCCGTCCCCGAGCGGTGCCGGACATGGGCTAGCCTGTGGGGCGTGCGCAACGTGATCTATTTCTTTTGGTACGGCCAGCCCGGGCGGCTGGTCTGCCACGCGTTGCGCTGACAGACCACAAGGCGAGGAGCCCCGGGCCACCAGGCCCGGGGCTCTTTGTCGTTCCAGGGGTTCTTCGCGGGGTCCGCCGGACCGCCGCACCACGAGGAGAGGCAGCAACATGGTCGTCGTCATGGCTCCGGGAGCCACCGAAGCGGATATCAAGGGCGTCGTCTCACTGGTCGAGACGGCCGGGGGCGACGCCTTCGTCAGCCGCGGCGTGGAGCGCACCATCATCGGGCTGATCGGGGACGTGCAGCAGTTCGGCTCGCTGAACCTGCGCGCGATGCGCGGCGTCAGCGACGTCATCCGGATCTCGGCCCCCTACAAGCTCGTCAGCCGCGAGAACCACGGCGAGCGCTCGGTGGTGCGGGTCGGCGGCGTGCCGATCGGCCCCGGCACCATGACGCTGATCGCCGGCCCGTGCGCGGTGGAGACCCCCGAGCAGACGCTGGGCGCGGCGCAGATGGCGCAGGCGGCGGGCGCGACGCTGCTGCGCGGCGGCGCGTTCAAGCCGCGCACCTCGCCCTACGCCTTCCAGGGTCTCGGCGAGGCGGGCCTGAAGATCCTCGCCGACGTGCGCGCGGAGACCGGGATGCCGGTGGTGACCGAGGTGGTGGACGCCGCCGACGTCGAGCTGGTGGCCTCCTACGCCGACATGCTGCAGATCGGCACCCGCAACGCGCAGAACTTCGCGCTGCTCCAGGCCGCCGGCGAGTCCGGCAAGCCGGTCATGCTGAAGCGCGGCATGAACGGCACCATCGAGGAGTGGCTGATGGCCGCCGAGTACATCGCCCAGCGCGGCAACCTCGACATCGTGCTGTGCGAGCGCGGCATCCGCACCTTCGAGCGGGCCACCCGCAACACCCTGGACATCTCGGCGGTGCCGGTGGCGCAGCGGCTGTCGCACCTGCCGGTCATCGTGGACCCCTCGCACTCGGGCGGCAGCCGCGACCTGGTGCTGCCGCTGACCCGCGCGGCGATCGCGGTCGGCGCGGACGGTGTGATCATCGACGTGCACCCGCACCCGGAGACCGCGCTGTGCGACGGGCCGCAGGCCCTGGTGAACGGCGACCTGCGCGAGCTGGCCAAGGTGGTGCGCGCGCTGCCGCCGATGGTCGGCCGCGCGCTCACCGAGGCCCCGGGCCCCGTGCCCGCCTGAGCGCACGCCGGCCTCGGGGCCGCCTCTCCCCCGCCCCGTCCCGTCATGATCGCCGCTCCGCCCGACGACCGGAGCGGTGATCATGACGGGTGGTAGGGTCGCCGCATGGCGTACTGGACCTCCAACTGCGGACCGCCCCGCTCCTGACCGGGGCGCGGCTCTCCCTCTTCCGAACCTGACCCGGCCCGGCGCCGATCTCGCGCCCGGCCGCGTCCTCCTGCGCCCCGAACTCGGACCACCCCTTCCGATTCGAGTCCAGGAGCATCCTCCTCGTGTCCGTACGCACCCTCTCCGCGCGCCTGTCCGCGCGCTCCTCGTCCCCGCGCGCCTCGTCCGCGCGCCCGCGCTCGCCCCGTCCGGGCGGCGCCGACATCCTGGCGGCCGCGTGCCTGTGGGGCACCACCGGCACCGTGCGCACCTTCGTGCCCGAGGCGTCCAACGTCTCGATCGCGGCGGTCCGCATCGTCCTCGGCGGCCTCGTCCTGGTGGCCCTCGCCGCGTGCACCGCGCGCGGCGGGGGCCTGCGGCGGCTGCTGCGCCGCCGCGCCAACCTGCCGCTGCTGGCCCTCGGCGCGGTCGCGATCGCGGTCTACCAGACCGCGTTCTTCAGCGCCGCCGCCCGCACCGGCGTGGCGGTCGGCACCGTGGTCACCATCGGCAGCGCCCCGGCGTTCACCGGGCTGCTGGGGCTGGTGACGCGGCAGGCCGCGCCGACCGGCCGGTGGGTCGCGGCCACCGCCGGGGCGGTCACCGGCTGCGCGCTGCTGGTCGGCGGCGGCCGGGACGCCGGGGCCGACCCGCTCGGCATCGCCCTGGCGCTGCTGTCGGGCTTCGCCTACGCCGGGTACGCCACCGTCGCCGCCTGGCTGATCGGGCGCGGCGAGCAGGACCGTGCGGTGGCCGGCGCGCTGTTCGGCGGCGGCGCGCTGCTGTTCGCGCCGGTGCTGGCGGCGCAGCCGCCGGTGTGGGCGCTCGGCGGGACCGGCGCGCTGATCGCGCTGTACCTCGGCGTGGTCACCACCGGCGGCGGCTACCTGCTGTTCGCGCGGGGGCTGCGCACCACCCCGGCGACCACGGCGACGACGCTGACGCTGGCCGAGCCCGCCGTGGCGGCGCTGCTCGGGGTGGCCGTGCTGGACGAGCGCCTGGGCGGCGTCGCGCTGGCCGGGCTCGCGCTGCTGGCGGCGAGCCTGCTGGCGCTGGCCCTGCCGGCGCGCCGCTCCGGCTGACCGGCCCGGGGTTCCGGCGGCCTCACCAGACCGCCGGAACCCCGCCCACATCGGGGTAACAAATTGGTCTGAACCACTCGCCAGAGCGGACGGCGGCGAGGATGATGCTCGGCATGACTACGGGCGATGGCGACGCCGGCGGGCGTCTGTTCCCCGAGGACCTGGACGGCGTCGACCCGGTCGCCGCGGTGATGCTGGCCGACGCCTGCCGGGCCATCGCCGCCTACCCCGAGCTGGTCGTGGTGGGCGCCCTCTTCACCGCCGCCGAGCGGGTCCCCGGCGGCTGGCAGGTGGTGTGCCCGGGCGACCCGCTCCCCCAGGGCGCCCGGGAGCTGCTGGCCGACCACCTGAGCGACCGCGCCGCGCTCGCCGAGGGCGCGGCGGCGCGGGAGCTGCGCTCGGCCGCGCGGGAGCTGCAGGCCGGGCCGTGCGAGGAGGTGCGGGCGGCCGGCGGCCGGTTCCGCATCGTGCGCGTCGAGCAGCTGGTGCGCACCGGGCCCGACGGACCCGAGCCGCCCCGCCCCACCGACCTGGACCCGCATCCGGCCGACCGGCGGCCGCTGCCGTGCCGCCCCTACGACCTGCTGCGCGACGGGCACACCGTGCCCGACGCCGCCACCACCGAGCTGCTGTGCCAGCTGCTGGACGCGGCGGCCAGGGCGGGGGGCGAGCCGTCGGACGCGTTCCTGACGCCGCTGCCGCTGGCGCCCGCGTTCACGGTGGCCGAGCGCATCGGCGGCCGGTGGCGGCCGGTCGGGCGGCTGCACGACACCCCGCAGCAGGCCCGCGACGCGCTGGCCACCTACTTCCGGCACGTGGTGCCCGCGGTGGAGCACCCCGACACCGCCGACCTGGACGACTACGCGCGGGCGGCGACGCTGCTGCGCGACCGCACCCGGCGCAACGGCATCACGGTGGCGGCCCGGCGGTTCCGGATCGTGCGCATCGAGCGGATCACGCTGACCGGCCCGGAAGGCCCCGAGCCGCCCCGGCCGGGCGACTTCGACGCCGACGCCCGCTGACGGAGGCGGGCCGGCGCCCCCGGGCGATCAGCCGTCGCCGTAGACCGGGCGGTGCTCCTGGACCGAGTCGGCGAGCTGGTCGGCCAGCTCGGCGACGTCCAGGCGCTTCTCGATCTGGCGCAGGTCGTCGATCTTGGCGCGGGTCTCGGGGCGGCGCGGGGCCAGCAGCGAGCAGCAGTCCTCGTCGGGCAGCTCGGAGATCGTCAGGGTGCGGATACGGCGCGCCTGGTCCATGATCTCGACCTTGTCCATGCCGACCAGCGGCCGCAGGATCGGCAGCTCCACCGCGTCGTCCTGGGCGGTCATGTTGGCCAGCGTCTGGCTGGACACCTGGCCGAGCGCGTCGCCGGTGATCAGCGCGGCGCCGCGCAGCCGCCGGGCCAGCACCTCGCCGGTGCGCAGCATCAGCCGGCGCTGGGCGATCACCGCGAGCTTGTCGGCGCCGGAGGACTTGATCTGCTGCTGGGCCTTGCCGAACGGCACCACGAACAGTCGGGAGCCGCCCTGGAACTTGTCCAGCTCGCGGACCAGCGCGTACGCCTTGTAGATCGACTCGGGGCCGGTGAAGGGCATCCCGGAGAAGTGGAGGTAGTCCACCCGCAGGCCGCGGCGCATCATGCGGTAGGCGGCGACCGGGGAGTCGATGCCACCCGACATCAGCACCAGCGCGCGGCCGCTCATGCCGACCGGCAGGCCGCCCGAGCCGGGGATGCCGCCGGAGAACACGAAGACCTCGTCGCGGTCCACCTCGATGGACACGGTGTGGTCGGGGTTCTTGAGCTTGACCGGCTGGCCGTAGGCGTCGTGCAGCCGGCCGCCGACGAGGCGGTCGAGCTCGGTGGAGGTCAGCGGGAAGCGCTTGTCGCGGCGCTTGGAGCGGACCGCGAAGCTGCCGGTGACGCCGTCCATCAGCTCCAGCGCGGCGCGCTCGACGCTGGCCACGTCCTTGCCGACGCGCCAGGCACGGTGCGCCCAGACGATGCCCATGACGTCGGCGATGCGCTCGGCCAGGCGGTCCACCAGCTCGACGGTGGCGTCCTTGGTGCGCACGATGAAGACGCCGTGGCGGCGGATGACGTCCACCTTGGCGATGGGCCGGACGGCCTGGCGCACGTTGTCGGCCAGGCGGCGCTCGAACTGCTCGCGGTTCTTGCCCTTGAGCACCAGCTCGCCCAGCTTGAGCAGGACGCACGGCTCGCCGTCGACGACCGGCACCTGCTCCCGGACCTGCGCGGTCGCGGTGTCGAGCGTGGACATGCGTGATCCTCCTGGGGAACGGGACGAGGGGCCGCCCTCTAGTGTGGCCCACAGTCGGGAACACTTCGACCGCCGCCGCTGTTCCCGCCGGGAACGGGCGGACCCCGGCGGCCTGGGGCCACCGGGGTCGCGCGGAGGGGGACCGGCCGGATCAGCCGAAGAAGACCTCGGCCTCCTCGTAGCGCTCCAGCGGGACGGTCTTCAGCTCCTTGGTGGCCTCGTCCAGGCCCACGCGCACGATGTCGGTGCCGTGCAGGGCGACCATCTTGCCGTAGTCGCCGTCCTTGACCGCGTCGATGGCCTGGAGCCCGAAGCGGGTGGCCAGCACCCGGTCGAAGGCGCTGGGGGTGCCGCCGCGCTGGATGTGGCCGAGCACGGTGGCGCGGGCCTCCTTGCCGGTGCGCTTCTCGATCTCGTCGGCCAGGCGCTGGCCGATCCCGCCGAGCCGGACGTGCCCGAAGGCGTCGGTCTCGCCGGTCTGCAGCTCCATCTGGCCGTCCACCGGGTGCGCGCCCTCCGACACCACGATGATCGGGGCGTAGCGGGTCTTGAACCGGCTCTCGACGTACTCCACGACCTTGTCGATGTCGAACGGCCGTTCGGGGATGAGGATCACGTTGGCGCCGGCGGCCATGCCGGCGTGCAGCGCGATCCAGCCCGCGTGCCGGCCCATGACCTCGCAGATCAGCGCGCGGTGGTGGCTCTCGGCGGTGGTGTGCAGCCGGTCGATGGCCTCCATCGCGATGTTGACCGCGGTGTCGAAGCCGAAGGTGTAGTCGGTGGCGTTGAGGTCGTTGTCGATGGTCTTGGGGACCCCGACCACGTTGACGCCGTTGCGGTGCAGCTCGGCGGCGACGCCGAGGGTGTCCTCGCCGCCGATGGCGATCAGCGCGTCCACGCCCAGCCCGGCGAGGTTGTCCTTGATCCGCTCGATGCCGCCCTCGACCTTGACCGGGTTGGTGCGGGAGGAGCCGAGGATGGTGCCGCCGCGCGGCAGGATGCCGCGCACCGCCTCCACGTCCAGGGCCATGGTGTCGCCCTCCAGCGGGCCGCGCCAGCCCGCCCGGAAGCCCACGAACTCGTAGCCGAAGACCTGCACGCCCTTGCGCACGACCGCGCGGATCACGGCGTTCAGTCCGGGGCAGTCGCCTCCGCCGGTCAGCACTCCGACGCGCATACCCTCTCCCTCTCCAGACATGGGCCCTCTCTCGACTCGCACCGCCAGCCTAGGGGTGCGGGCATGACGGCACGCGGCATTCGCCGACCGTTCCGGCGTGCCGCTATTGGTCTAGACCATAGTGGCTGCGGGACCCCGCGGGGCGGGTTTATCGATCGCCGGTGCGCGCTTTGCCGAACACGTGCACCCGGCCCCGGACCTGCACCGCGCAGCCGCCGGGGACGCGCCGCACGGCCACCACCCGGCGGCGCGGGGCCGCCTCGCCGTCATAGGACCAACGGGTCTCGGCGAGGGCCAGTTCCCAGGCGGCGGCCGGCGACAGCTCCGCGCGGCGGGCGCGGGCGAAGTCCCAGGCGTCGCGCGTCGAGCCGCGGGTGGGGCGCCGCGCGGCCCAGGCGGTGAAGTCCTCGGTCCAGCGGGGGCCGTAGGCGTCGGCGAGGCCGGGCCAGGCGCGCGCGGCCTGCCCGGCCCGCTTGCGCAGGACGCCGACGGCGGCGGCGTGCACGGCCCCCGCGTCGAACCCCGGCGGCAGCGGGCCGCCCGCCGCCATGTGGCGGACCAGCGCCTCCTGCGCGGCGGCCAGTCCGGCGTCGATCGGCTCACCGGTCACGTCACGGCCTCCAGTCCCGCCGCGGCGGCGATCGCGTCCAGTTCGGCGCGCAGCTCGGCGGCCGGCGGGTAGCGGCCGTCGCGCTCCAGCAGGAACCCCGGCGGGCCGCGGCGGGCGCACAGCTCCCCGACCAGGTCGAGGACCTTGGCGGGCACGGGCGCGGTGTGGGTGTCGTGGTAGCGGCCGCCCGACTCCTCGCCGCCCGCCACATGGCAGTACGCCACCCGCTCCAGCGGCAGGCGGTCCAGCAGGGCGGCCGGGTCGGCGCCCCGGTTGCGGGCGTTGGCGTAGACGTTGGCGACGTCCAGCAGGAGCAGCACGCCGGTGCGCTCGACCAGCTCGGTGAGGAAGTCGCCCTCCTCGTACTCGGCGTCCGGCCAGTCGAACAGCGCCGCGATGGGCTCGACCGCCAGCGGCACCGGCAGGCCGTCCCGGGTGCGGCGGATGTTGGCGGCCAGCACCTTCAGCGCGGCGCGGGTGCGCGGCACCGGCAGCAGGTGCCCGGCCTCGATCCCGCCCGCCCGCACGAACGCGATGTGCTCGCTGACCAGCGGCGATCCCAGCGCGGTGGCGCAGGCGGCCAGGTGCGCGACGCGGTCGTCCCCGACCGGCTCGGCGCCGCCCAGCGACAGCTTCACCCCGTGCGGGACCACGGGCACGCCCCGGTCGCGCAGGTCGAGCAGGTACGGCGAGGGGCGGTCCGGGCGCACCGACTCGGCGATCACCTCGGTGAAGCCTAGGCCCGGCAGCCCGGCGACGAACCTGGCGATGTCGGGCCGCCACCCGAGGCCGACGCCGGACGGCAGGTCCGTGCCGATCATCCGCCGCACCCTCCGCATCCGCCGCAACCTCCGCCGCAGCCGCCACCGTCCCCGCCGGCGCCCCCGCCGACGCCACCACCGGCGCCACCGCTGGCTCCACCGCCATCGCCGACCGGCATGACAGGAGGCTGGCGCAGCATCGCCTCCGCGGCGAAGGCCCGGTCCATGACGGTTATCGCCGCCACGCCGAACAGGGCGACGCCGAGCCCCAGCCCGGCCGCCCCGTAGGCGGCCCGGTCCCGAGTGTGGTCGGGACGCAGGTACCGGTACCGCTCCTTGGCCTCGCCCAGCACCCGCTCGCCCGCCCGGGTCCGCTTCCCCATCGCCGCCGTCGGGTCGGCGGCCATGACCGCGAGGACGGCGATCAGCACGACCACGGTCGCGACCAGGAAGAGCACCGGGTACCCGTCGCGCACGCCGAAGGGGATCCGCACGATCCCGACCAGCGCCGCCGCGGCCAGGGGCGGCAGCGCCCAGCGGCGGCGGCGCCTGACGGCGGAGCCGATCAGCAGGCCGTCGCGCTCCAGCCTCTCGCGCACTTCCGTCAGCAGCGGGGCGATCCCGGACTGCCACTTCAGCGATCGCCATGTGACCGCCTTCTCCCGCAGCAGCGCGTGCACGGCGTCGTCGAGGCCGTCACCGGAGTCGCGGGGGGCGGAGGTCGCGCGGACCCGTCCGTCCGCCGTCGCCTCGACCGCCTCCTCGGCGCGCAGCCTGCCGAGCGCGGCCAGCACCGCGCGATCGGCGCCGTCCTCCAGATAGGCCAGCTCGTAGAGGTCGAGTTCGCGCTCGGGCGGCTCGTCCGCCGGTATCGCGCGCCGCACGCGCAGCACCAGGGCCGTCAGCACGACGGCCAGGGGAACGAAGATCCCGATGAACAGCGGGCCCGGAACGCCCCAGGCCCCTCCCGCCGCGGACAGCGCCATCGCGCCTCCCTCTGACCGCCGGACGCCCGGCCTTTCCTACCTAGATGCACGAAAGGACCATTGCGTTCCCGCGGGCGGGCGGGCCGGTCAGTCCTCCTGGTCGAGGCCCTTCTCGATCGCGTAGCGCACCAGCTCCACCCGGTTGTGCAGCTGGAGCTTGCCGAGGGTGTTCTGCACGTGGTTCTGGACGGTGCGGTGCGACAGCACCAGCCGCTGGGCGATCTGCTTGTAGGTCAGTCCCTTGGCGACCAGCCGCAGCACCTCGGTCTCGCGCTCGGTCAGGCGCGGCGCGTCGTCGTCGGCGCGGGCGGGCGCGGCCGCCAGCCGCCGGTACTCGCCCAGCACCAGCCCGGCGAGGCCCGGGGTGAACACCGCGTCGCCCTCGCCCGCGCGCGCCACCGCGTCCAGGAACTCCTCGCGCGCGGCGGACTTGAGCAGGTAGCCGGTCGCGCCCGCCTTCACCGCCTCCAGCACGTCCTGCTGCTCGCCGCTGGCCGACAGCACCAGCACCCGCACCGGCGGATCGGCGGCCACCAGGTGCCGGGTCACCTCCACGCCGCTGATGTCGGGCAGCTGCAGGTCCACGACGGCCACCTGCGGCCGCGCGGCGGCCACCAGGCGCACCGCGGTGCGGCCGTCGCCGGCGGTGGCGACCACCTGGTGCCCGGCCTCGGCCAGGTCACGGGCGACCGCGTCGCGCCACATCGGGTGGTCGTCGACCACCATCACCTTCAGCGGGACCGGGACGTGTTCGCTCACACCGTCACAATAGGGCCGATCAGGGCCGTTCAGCGCCCGGCCGGGACCGTCATCTCGATCTCGGTGCCCTCGCCGGGGGACGAATGGATCTCCACCGTGCCGCCCAGGTCGCGGATGCGGCCCCGGATGGACTGGGCCACCCCGAGCCGCCCGGCGGCGGCCGCCTCGTCCAATCGCCCGGCCGGCATCCCGGGGCCGTCGTCGCGGACGCTGACGGTGACCCCGCCCGCGCCGTCGTCCTCCAGCAGCACCCAGGCGCGGGCGGTGTCGCCGCAGTGCAGCCGGACGTTGTCCAGCGCCGCCGCGACGGCCGCCGCGACCTCGCGGGCGGCGTCGCCGGGCAGCGTCACCGGCGTCGCCGGGGTGGACACCGTGACGGTGGTCGAGCCGTGGGAGGTCAGCAGCGGCCGCAGGTCGGTGTCGGCGGGCGGGGGCCCCTCGGCGGCCCGGCCGCGCGACGGGCGCGGCGCCGGGACCCGCGGGGCGGCGTTCCCCGTCCCGATCATGGCGCGCAGCGCGGCCTCCTGCTCCCCGGCCAGGCGGCCCAGCTCGGCGGCCTCGCCGCCCAGCTCGCCGCCGCGCCGCTGCACCATCGCCAGCACCTGCAGCACCGAGTCGTGGATGCCGCGCGCCAGCCGCTCGCGCTCGCGGGTGGCGGCCTCCAGCTCGACGGCGCGGGCGAGCCGCGCCTCGGCGTCCATGGCGAGCTTGACCACGTGCCCGACCACCAGGCCGGCCAGGAACAGCAGCACCACGCCGTTGAGGGTGCTGGCGTTGCCCTTGGTCCCGGCGATGGCGTGCAGCAGCACGTTGCCGGCGGCCAGGATCGCGGCGGCGGCGATGCCCAGCCGCTTGCCGCCGACCACCGCCCACGCCAGGACGGCGGCGGCCACCCACGACACCGGCAGGGTCGGGCGGCCGGTCTGCAGGCCGTAGGTCGTCTCCACCCACGCGGTGGCCAGCAGGCAGCCCAGCGCCACGGTCATGTCGGCGGCCAGCATGGGCCAGGCCCGGCGCTCGGGGCGCGCGTAGGCGAAGGTCGCGTAGGCCGTCCAGGCCACCATCACGCCCAGCACCGTCCAACCGGCGGCCTGGTCGGCGTAGCCGCCGTGGTTCTTGGCGATCAACGCCGCCGCGTACAGCAGCGCGGCGATCCGGTAGACCGCGACCGCGCGCCACAGCGCGGCCTCCAGCCCGAGCCCGCCGGCGCGGGCGGCCGTGGACGGGCGCGGCGGCCGGGAGGCGGTCACTCGTCGTCGTCGACCGGCCGCGGCGCCTTGCCCGCCATCTCCGCCTTGACCTCGGCGGCGTAGCGGTCGACGTACTCCTGGCCGGACAGCTTCCGGATCGCCATCATGATCTCGTCGGTGACCTCGCGCAGCACCTCCCGGTCGTCCTCCTTGCCGTAGAAGCGGGAGAAGTCCAGGGGCTCGCCGAAGCGCACGCCCGGCCGGATGCCGAGCTTGGGGTAGGGCTGGCCGGGCGGCATCAGCTCGAAGGTGTTGATCATCGCCATCGGCACGACCGGCACCCGCGACTTCAGCGCGAGCCGCGCCACCCCGGTCTTGCCGCGGTACAGGCGGTTGTCGGGGGCGCGGGTGCCCTCGGGGTAGATGCCGAGCAGCTTGCCCTCGCCCAGGATGCGCAGGCCCGTCTGCAGGGCGGCCTCGGCGGCGGTGCCGCCGGTGCGGTCCACCGGCACCACGCCGACGCCGGTGAAGAACGCCTTGCTGACCAGGCCCTTGAGGCCCTTGCCGGTGAAGTACTCGCCCTTGCCGATGAAGAAGATCGGCCGCATCAGGGGCAGCGGTCCGAAGAAGTGGTCGGCGAACGACAGGTGGTTGCTGACCAGCAGCGCCGGACCCCTCTTCGGCACGTTCCCCATCCCCGAGTTCCGCGGCCGCCAGCCCAGGTACATGATGGGCGACAGAACGATCCTCAACAGGATCCAGAACCAGAGCATCCCGACACCTTCCTCCGGCCGCGCGGTCACGCGGCGCGCACGTTCATGATCTCCGGGCAATGGGAGATGCCGGGACATCTTCCCATCCGGCGGGCACCCTGCCCACACCACCGCCCCGCCGAGCCGGGAATGAACGTAGGCTCTGGACGGTAATTCTCAATCGGGGGCGTCCGGGGGCTTGTCCCGGGCGGCCCAGCGAATACCGTGGGACACACGTTTCAGGGTGTCCGGGAGTGCGTCCGCGCGACGATCGCCCGGGCGCACGACTATGGGGGAGCGGAGGCCGTCATGCCGGTGCTGTCGGTCACGCCGGAGTCACCGAAGGAGCCGGCCCCGTGAATCGCCGCGGCAATGGACTGTCCGCCGACGCCTACGCCCCGCTGGCCGATCTGGACCCGCGTCTGGCCGACGCGGTGCTGGTCGCCCTGCGGGAGGCCGGGATCGCCGCCTACGCGGCGGGCGCCGAGCCGCCCGGGGACGACCTGCCCGGCCTCCTGGCCGGCGGTCCGCCCGGCACTATGCCCGGCACCGTGCCCGACGCGGCGGACGACGACCTCGAACGGGTCTACGTCGACGCCGAGATGAGGCCGACCGCCGAAGGCGTGCTGCGCGCCCAGCTCACCCGGCTGCGCGACGCCGACCCCGACGACCCGGGCACCGGGCCGCGCGCCGCCGCCGACCAGCACGGCGCCGACCAGCGCGGCCTGGACCCCAACGGCACCGACCCCAACGGCGCCGGCCCCGACGGCGGCCCGCAGCCCAAGGCGGGCCCCGGCACCGCCGAGCCGCGCGGCGGCGTGCCCGCCGAGCTCGACGAGGAGGCCATCTGGGCCGAGATCGTCGCCGGGTACGACACCACCCACGAGGGCGACCGGGTCCCCTGGCCCGACCAGGAGCACATCCACGAGCCCGAGGAGCCGCCGCGCGAGGGCGACGACCGCACCGGGCGCTTCCGCTCCGCCCGGGTGATCAAGGCGGCCGACGACGACACCGACGACTACCCGCCCCCCGCCGACGACGAGGGCCACTACGTGCCCCCGCCCCCGCCGCCGCTGCCCGCCGCCGACCCGCTGACCAAGGGCGCCTGGCTGGCGCTGGTGGGCGGGCCGCTGTACCTGCTGGTCACGGTGATCCTCGACTGGGAGGTGCCGGGCTACGCGGCGTTCCTGGCGGTCGCGGCGTTCATCGGCGGGTTCGTGACGCTGGTGCTGCGGATGGGCGACGAGCCGCGCGGCCCCGACGACGGCGCGGTGGTCTGATCCCGGCGCCCCGGCTTCGCCGCCGGGGTGCTCCCCGCGTCAGGGCAGCCGCAGCTCGGCCAGCAGGGGCCGGTGGTCGGTGGCGCGCGGGTAGTCCTCCACCGGGGCGGGCGGCCCCGGCACGCCGCAGCCGAGCACCTCGATGCGCGGGTCGGCGAACACGCCGTCGATGCGGCGCTGGGGGGCCGCGGCGGAGAAGGTGGGCTCCTCCCCCCGCGGCGCGACCGCGTAGGCGTCCTGGAAGCGCCCGGTCAGCAGCGACCAGGAGTCGCCGCCGGGCTCCTCGTTGATGTCGCCGGTCAGCACCATGGGCGCGGCGTGCCGTCGCCCGGCGCGCTCCAGCAGCGCCAACACCTGGCGGGTGTGGACGCGGCGCGGCGCGTCCATCAGGTCCAGATGGGTGCTGGCGGCCAGCAGGCGGGCCCCGCCGACCTCCAGCACGGCGACGGCGAGGGCCCGCCGGTGCAGGTCCGGCACCGGCGCCAGCAGGTGGAACTCGCGGGCGACGCGGCGCACGCGCGGCCCGGCCAGCACCGCCAGCCCGCAGGCGCGCCGCCCCGCCGCCACCGTCATGCCGCACTCGCGGGCGAGGCGGCGGCGCTTGGCGCGCCAGCCCCAGAAGCGCGGGACCTCCTGCAAGCACAGCACGTCCGGCTCCAGCGCCCGGACCACCCGCACGACCGCGGCCGGGTCGTCGCGCAGCGACCGGATGTTGTAGCTGAGGACGCGGACGTCGGTCATCGCGGGCCGGTCACCCCGCGCCCGTCACTCTGCACCGGTCACCCCGCGCCCGTCACAGCCTGGCCAGGTCGGCGGCGCCGACGATGCCGGCGGCCGAGCCCAGCTCGGCGATGCGGATCTCCGGCAGCGGCCGGTGGCCGCGCCCGGTCAGCGCGTCGGCGAACGCCCGCTTGATCGGGTCCAGCAGCAGGTCGCCGGCGTCCGACAACCCGCCGCCGATGATGAACAGCCCCGGGTCGAGGACCGCGCTGAGGTCGGCCAGGCCCTGCCCGGCCCACTGCGCCACGGTGCGGAAGCACTCCAGCGCCGCCTGGTCGCCCTCGCGGGCGGCCTGGCTGATCTCCGGGCCGCTGATGCCCTCGGGCCTGCCGTCGCCGAGCTCCAGCAGCCGCCCGGCCATCGCCGGGGCGACCCGGGCGAGGTCGCGGGCCTCGTGCACCAGCGCGTTGCCGCTGGCGTACTGCTCCCAGCAGCCCCGGTTGCCGCAGCCGCAGCGGCGGCCGTCGGGCACCACCCGGAAGTGGCCGACCTCGGCGCCGATGCCGAACCGCCCCCGGTACAGCTCGCCGTTGATGATGATGGCGCCGCCGATGCCGGTGCCCAGCGTGATCAGCACGATGAAGTCGTGGCCGCGCCCGGCGCCGAAGCGCGCCTCGCCCCACGCGGTGGCGTTGGCGTCGTTCTCCACCACCACCGGCAGGCCGACCAGCCCCTCGACCTTCTTCTTGATCGGCTCGTCGCGCCAGGCGAGGTTGGGGGCGAACAGCACGGTGGAGCGGGTCTCGTCGACGAACCCGGCGGTGCCGAGGCCGACCGCCGTCACGTCGTCGAACTTGCCCCGGAGCAGGTCGACCACCTCCGCGATGACCTCGGCGGTCTGGTGGGGGTCGGTGGAGGGCGTGGGCCGCCGCACCCGTTCCAGGATCGTCCCCCGGTCGTCCACGACGCCCGCGGCGACCTTGGTACCGCCCACATCCACGCCGATGGTCAGGGCCATGTACGCTTCCTCCTCCTCGCGCGCCCGGACGGGCCCGCTCGTCTACCCGATGTCGATGGGGTCGCCGCCGGCGGCGGGCCCCGGGCGGCCGTCGTCCGGCCGCGCGCTCCGGTCGGCCGGAACGCGGGTGCGCTCGTAGGCGGCCACCACGTCCAGCGCCGCGGCCATCAGCGACCTTCCCGCCTCCCGGACGTGCCGGCCCACGTCGGGCCCGGACTCGCGGGCGAGCGCCACCGCGCGGCAGATCGGGCAGTTGCGGCACTCGGGCGCGCCGGTCGCGATGTGCGGGTCGCCGGCCACCGCGCGGCTCCACACGTCGTCGTCGGCGCCGCCGGACCGCCCGGAGCCGCCGCCCGCGTCGCCGGTCACGCGGCGGCGCAGCACGTCGAAGAGCTTGGCGGCCTCGTCCAGGACGTCGCCCGGTTGCTCGGTCATGAGAACATTTTCCATCCGTTGTCGGCGTGAAACGGTAGCGCCCCGCCCCGGGGCGCAACGATTACCCGGCCTCGACCCGTCGTTTCAGTCCCTTCAGGGCCAGGTCGGTGATGCGCTTCTCGGCCTTGCGCTTGAGCATCCCGATCACCGGCATCCGGATGTCGACCGCGAGCTCGTAGGTCACCACCGTTCCGTCCTTCCCCTCCGCCAGCAGGTAGGAACCGTGCAGGGACGTGACGACGCTCCCCTTCTCGGTCAGCTCCCAGCGCACCCACTCGTCGTCCTCGCCCCAGGTGTAGGCGAGCCCGACGGTGTCGCTGAACGGGCTGGCGTCGATGGTCATGCGCGCGGTGGCGGCCCGGCCGTCGGCGCCGGTCTCCAGCACCTGGAAATCGCGGATGCCGTTGGCCCAGGTCGGGTAGGCGGGCAGATCGGCGATCACCGCCATGATCTCCTTCCTGCCCGCGTCGATCGTGATGGAAGAGCTCGTGCGGTCGGCCATCGCCGCCTTCCCTCCGGCTGCTGGTGGGCCCGCGCCCCGGCGGGCGCGGCCCGATGGTCTCGTTGCCAGTATCTTTCACACCGTGAGCACGTAGGGCACGCCGCGGCCGCGGAAGTGCCCGACGTTGACGCACTCGGTCCGGCCGATGCGCACGCGCCCCGCCAGCGGCTGGTGCACGTGCCCGAACAGGGCGTAGCGCGGCTGGGTGCGGCGGATCAGGTCCAGCACGGCCTCGCTGCCCCGCTCGAAGCGGCGCGCCACGGTGTCGTACAGCAGGTCGGGCACCGCGGGCGGGATGTGGGTGCACAGCACGTCCACCTCCCCCACCGCCTCGACCTTGGCGGCGAACTCGTCGTCGTCGAGCTCGTAGGGGGTGCGGTACTCGGTGCGCAGGCCGCCGCCGACGAACCCGAACCGCAGGCCGCCGAGCTCCACGGTCTCGCCGTCCAGCACGCGGTGCCCCTCGCGCAGGTAGTCGCGCCACATGTGCGGGAGGTCCACGTTGCCGTAGGTGAGGTAGGCCGGGGTGGGCATGGCCTCGAAAAGCTCGGCGTACTGGCGGCGCACGGCCCGCTCGATGTGCGGCCAGGCGTCGCCCTCCAGCGAGGCCCACATGCTCCGGGAGAAGTCGCGCGCCTCGTCGAACCGCTTGCGCGTGCGCAGCTCGATGAAGCGGTCGGCGTTCTCCTGCCCGAACAGCTCGGCGAAGATGCCTTGGCCGTGGTCGGAGTAGTCGATGAACAGGATCAGGTCGCCCAGGCAGATCGTCACGTCCGCGCCGTCCCCGGCGTGCCTGAGCGCCTCCGCGCGGCCATGGACGTCACTCACCACGTGGATGCGCATGAACCGACTCTAATGGCGCGCGGGCGCCGGCGGCACCGGCCCTCCCCGCCAGACCACTCGGCCGGTGCTTCCGCCCGCTCCGCCCGGTCGGACCGCCCGTCGGTTCACCCTGCCGAGCCGCCTCCGCCGGCTCACCCCGCCGCGGCCGACACCAGGGCGCGCCACTCGGCGACCAGCGCCGGGTCCACCGGCGCGTCCCAGGAGCCGTCCGGGCGCACCGCGGTGCCGACGTGGAAGGCGGCCACCCCGGCGGCGGCCAGCACCGCCACGTGCTTGCGGCGCAGCCCTCCCCCGGCCATGATCAGCCGCGCCGACTCCGGGCTCTCGGCGGCCCGGCGGACCAGCACGTCCACCCCGGCGTCCACGCCGCGCGCCGAACCGGCGGTGAGCACGGTGTCGAGGCCCCCGCCGGATCCTGCTCCCGGCTCGGCGCCGGGGGCGGCGGCCAGGTCGCGGACGGCCCGCCAGGCGGCGGCCCGGTCGGCCGCGTGGTCCACGGCGCGGTGGAAGGTCCACGGCAGCGGGGCGGCCACGGCGGCGAGCTTGCCGGTGGCGGCGGCGTCCACGTTCCCCGCGGAGTCCAGGAAGCCCAGCACGAACCCGTCCGCGCCCGCCCCGGCGAGGTCCTCGGCGGCGCGGCGCAGGCGGTCCAGCTCCGGCGCGGTGGTGCGGAAGCCCGCGTTGGCGCGCAGCATCACCCGCATCGGCAGCGATGTGACCTCCCTCATCCTCGCCACCACCTCGGGGTCGGGGGTGAGCCCGTCGGCGGCCATGTCGGCGACGACCTCCACGCGGTCGGCGCCGCCCTGTTCGGCCGCCCGCGCGTCGGCGGCGGTCAGCGCGATCACCTCAAGCAGCGACAAAGCCGTTTCCCCCTGAATCACCTGGGCTTTTCCCGGTCAAGGTTAGGCGACGGCGGGCGGGCGCCCGGCGGCCGGGCGCGGTCTTTTGCCCGACGTTGACCGGTACGCGGCCGCGTCCGGACCGGGGGCCGGGACGGCCGGGGCCGCGGCCCGCCGCCCCCGCCGCGACCAGCGAGATTTTTACTACCGGCGAGTATCCTTTGACCTCAGTCAAGCTGTACCGTCGTCCCCGCCGTTTGCAGTGATCAACCGAGGAGTGGCCGTGCGCGAGTTCAGCGTCCCCGCCATGGTGGAGGTGCCCGGCTCCACCAATCTGACCGACGCGCCCTTCACCAGAGCCGCCGAGCAGCCGGGCCGGATCGTGCTCCGCCGCAAGAGCGGCACGGCCGAGAGGCCGGCCTGGCGCGCGGTGACCGCCGGCGAGTTCGCGGCCGAGGTGTCGCGCGTCGCCAAGGGCCTGATGGCCGCCGGGATCGAGGCGGGCGACCGGGTCGCCCTGATGTCGCGCACCCGCTACGAATGGACCGTTCTCGACTACGCCATCTGGACGGCCGGCGCCGTGGCGGTCCCGATCTACGAGACCTCCTCCGCCGAGCAGGTGCAGTGGATCGTCGGCGACTCCGGCGCCAAGGGCGTGTTCGTCGAGACCGCCGCGCACCGGGACACCGTCGAGCAGGTCCGGGGGGAGACCCCGGGCCTTTCGCATGTCTGGGGCATCGAGGCGGGCGACGTGGAGGCCCTGGCCGAGGGCGGCGCGGAGGTCTCCGACGCCGACCTGGACGCGCGCCGCCGCGTCCGCACCTCCGACGACGTCGCGACGCTGGTGTACACCTCCGGCACCACCGGCCGCCCCAAGGGCTGCGAGATCACCCACGGGAACCTGGTCTCCACCTCCCGCAACGCCATCCAGGGCGCGATCTCCGAGGTCGCGGTGGACGGCTCGGCCACGCTGCTGTTCCTGCCGCTGGCGCACGTGTTCGCCCGGCTGATCGAGGTCGCCTGCATCGAGGCCGGGATCGTGCTCGGCCACAGCGACATCCCGAACCTGCTGCCGGACCTCGCGACCTACCGGCCGACGTTCCTGCTGGCGGTGCCCCGCGTCTTCGAGAAGGTCTACAACGGCGCCGAGCAGAAGGCCATCGCCGGCGGCAAGGGCAAGGTCTTCGCCAAGGCCGCCGACACCGCCATCGCCTACAGCAAGGCGCTGGACGCCGGCGGGCCGGACCTCAAGCTGAAGCTCCTGCACAAGGTCTTCGACGTGCTGGTCTACGGCAAGCTGCGCCAGGCCGTCGGCGGCCGGGTGCAGTACGCGGTCTCCGGCGGCGCGGCGCTCGGCGAGCGCCTCGGCCACTTCTTCCGCGGCGTCGGCATCATCATCCTGGAGGGCTACGGCCTGACCGAGACCACGGCCCCGGCCGCGGTGAACCGGCCGTCGGCCCTCAGGATCGGCACGGTCGGCCAGCCGATCCCGGGCGTGACCGTGCGGATCGCCGAGGACGGCGAGGTCCTGGTCAAGGGCGTCAACGTCCTCAAGGGCTACTGGAACAACGAGGCCGCCACCGGCGAGGCGCTGGAGGACGGCTGGTTCCGCACCGGCGACCTCGGCGCGCTGGACGCCGACGGCTTCTTGAAGATCACCGGCCGCAAGAAGGAGATCCTGGTCACCGCGGGCGGCAAGAACGTGGCCCCGGCCCCGCTGGAGGACCGGCTGCGCGCCTGCCCGCTGATCAGCCAGGCGCTGGTGGTCGGTGACGGCCGCAAGTTCATCAGCGCGCTGATCACCCTGGACGAGGAGGCCCTCGCCCCCTGGAAGGAGCAGCACGGCAAGCCCGCCGCCATGACGGTGGAGGAGCTGCGCCGCGACCCCGAGGTGATCGCCGAGATCGAGTCCGCGGTGGCCGAGGCCAACAAGTCGGTCTCGCACGCCGAGGCGATCAAGAAGTACGAGATCCTCGGCGTGGACTTCAGCGAGGAGGCCGGGCACATGACCCCCAGCCTCAAGGTCCGCCGGCATGTCGTGATCAAGGACTTCGCCGACGAGATCGACGCGCTGTACTCCTGAGGCGGGCGTCCGGGCGGGCGCGGGGAGGCCGACGGGCCGCCGCCGCGCCGCCCGCCCGGACGTCACCGAATCCTTACTCCGACCTGGGGATATTCTCGGCGGGAAGGGCCCTGTCCCCGCCGGGCCCCGAGGCTCTGGGAGTGGCGTGCGCGAGATCAGTGTCCCCGTCGAGATCGCGGTGCCCGACACCGCCGACCTGACCGACGCCCTGTTCGGCAGGGCCGCCGCCGAGCCCGGCCGGATCGTGCTGCGGCGGCGCGCCGGGGCCGCCGGGCGCCGGGTCTGGCGGTCGGTGACCGCGGGCGAGTTCGCCGCCGAGGTGACCGCGCTGGCCAAGGGCCTGATCGCCGCCGGGGTCGAGCCCGGCGACCGGATCGCGCTGATGTCGCGCACCCGCTACGAGTGGACCCTGCTCGACTACGCGATCTGGACGGCGGGGGCGATCGGCGTCCCGGTCTACGAGACCTCCTCCCCCGCGCAGATCGCCTGGATCGCCGGCGACTCCGGGGCGCGCTTCGCGTTCGCCGAGACCGCCGCGCAGCAGGCCGCCTTCGACGGCGTCCGCGCCGACCTGCCGGACCTCTCCCGCGTCTGGGGCATCGACGCCGGCGACCTGGACGCGCTCGCCGCGGCCGGGGCGGAGGTGCCCGACGAGGCGGTCGCCGAACGCCGCCGGGGCCTGTCGGCCGACTCGGTCGCCACCGTCGTCTACACCTCCGGCACCACCGGCCGCCCCAAGGGCTGCGAGCTGACCCACCGCAACTTCATCGGGACCGCGCGCAACGTGGTGCTCGCCGGGGTCCCCGAGATCACCGAGAGCGGGTCGTCCACGCTGCTGTTCCTGCCGCTGGCCCACGTGTTCGCCCGGCTGATCCAGGTGGCGTGCGTGGAGTGCGGGATGGTCCTCGGGCACAGCGACGTGCCGAGCCTGCCGGCCGACCTCGCGACCTACCGGCCGACGTTCCTGCTGGCGGTGCCGCGCGTCTTCGAGAAGGTCTACAACGGCGCCGAGCAGAAGGCGGTGGACGAGGGCAAGGGAAAGATCTTCAAGCTCGCGGCCGACACCGCCGTGGCCTACAGCCGCTCCCTGGAGACCGGCGGCCCCGACGTCGCCCTCAGGCTGCGCCACCGGCTGTTCGACGCGCTGGTCTACCGCAAGCTGCGCGAGGCGGTCGGCGGCCGCCTGCGGTACGCGATGTCGGGCGGCGCGGCGCTGAACGAGCGCCTCGGCCACTTCTTCCGGGGCGTCGGCATCTCGATCATCGAGGGCTACGGCCTGACCGAGACCACCGCGCCGATCCTCGGCAACCGCTTCGCCGCCAACCGCATGGGCACCGTCGGGAGGCCGTTCCCGGGCACCGACCTGCGCATCGCCGACGACGGCGAGATCCTGGTGCGCGGCATCAGCGTCTTCCCCCGCTACCGCGGCGACGAGGCCGCCACCGCCAGGGCGCTGGAGGGCGGCTGGTTCCACACCGGCGACCTCGGCGAACTGGACGCCGACGGCTTCCTGAAGATCACCGGCCGCAAGAAGGAGATCCTGGTGACGGCCGGGGGCAAGAACGTGGCGCCCGGACCGCTGGAGGACCTGCTGCGCGCCCATCCGCTGATCGGCCAGGCCGTGGTGGTGGGCGAGGGCCGCAGGTTCGTCGGCGCGCTGATCACCCTGGACCCCGAGGCGGCCGGCCCCTGGGCGCGCCGGCTCGGCCGGCCCGCCGGGACCCCGGTGGCCGAGCTGCGCCGCGACCCCGAGGTGGTCGCCGCGATCGACGCGGCGGTGGCGCGGGCCAACGCCACCGTCTCGCACGCCGAGGCGATCAAGAAGTTCGAGATCCTCGAGGTGGACCTCACCGAGGAGTCGGGGCACCTGACCCCCAGCCTCAAGGTCAAGCGGCATGTGGTCGTCCGCGACTTCGCCGCCGAGATCGACGCGCTGTACGAGTGAGCCGTACGTGTGAGGCGGCGGCCCCGGCGGCGTCCGCCGGGGCCGCCGCGCCCGTCACAGTGCGGCGACGGCCTCCGCGACGGGCGTGTCGCCGTTCACCAGCTCCAGGATCCGGCGGTCCACCTCCGGCGCGCCCAGCAGCGCCGCGATCACCGCGGCGGTGTCGTCGCGGGTGATGTCGCCGCGCCCGACCGGCGGCTCGCCCAAGGTGACCCGGCCGGTGCCCGGGTCGTCGGTGAGGCGGCCCGGCCGCAGGATCAGCCAGTCCAGGTCGCGGGCGCGCAGGTCCGCCTCGGCCGCGCCCTTGGCCTCGATGTAGGCCCGCCAGACCTCGTCCGAGCCCGGCCGCGGCGGCTGGTCCGCGCCCATCGCCGAGATCTGCACGAACCGGCGCGCCCCCGCGCGCTCGGCCGCCTCGGCCAGCAGCACCGACCCCGCGCGGTCGACGGTGTCCTTGCGCGCCGCGCCGCTGTTGGGTCCCGCGCCGGCGGCGAACACCACCGCCTGCGCCCCGGTCAGCTCCTCGGCGAGCCGCTCGGGCGTCGTGTCCTCCAGATCGTGCACGACCGGCCCGGCCCCCGCCGCCCGGACGTCGTCGGCCTGCTCCGGCTTGCGGATCAGGCTCAGCACCGTGTCCCCCCGGGCGGTGAGGAGCCGGGCCAGCCGCAGCGCGATCTGACCGTGCCCTCCCGCGATCACTACGTTCATGCCCACCGATCCTACGGAAGGGCGCGCGGCGGTTCAGCAGGCGCGGCCGCCGTTGATGCAGCCGACCGCCCGCCGCATCAGCCCGTCGGGCATCACGTTCTCGAAGTCGGCGTGGTCGGTGACCGGGTCGTGGCCCTGCTCGGGGAAGGAGTCCACGGCGAACGCCAGCGGCCGGTTCGGCAGGTTGTAGGTCAGCGTCATCTGCAGCTTCGGCACGGCGCGGGTGCCGGCCGGGCAGCTCCCCGACCGGTCGGGGAACACGATGTGGGTGCGGTGATTGGCGCTGTCGGTGTTGCGCCCGTCCCAGCAGCTCGGGAACTCCAGCACCCGCGTCACCCGGCTGCCGCCGGGGCAGATCGGGTACTTGTCGGTCAGCGCCCGGTCGCCGAAGCCGGAGCAGGTCCACTGCGCGCGGGCGTTGGCGGTGCCGTTGGTGCCCGCCTTGGCGTCGCCGGTGATGGCGCGCAGGAAGCGCGGCATCGCGGTCACCCTGCCGCGCGGGTTGCCCAGGAACGTCATGCTCGCGGTCGCGGGCGTGACGATCCGGCCGACGTTGCCGTCCCGCTCGCTCTGCTCGGCGTCGTCGCTGTCGTCCTGCTGTCCCCGGACGCGCATGACGGGCCAGAAGTAGGTGGACCTGTCGCCCTGCGCGCAGGTGGTCCCGGCGGCGGCGAGGCTCTCGTCGGTGGAGAAGCCGTCGGTGGACAGGTTGCCCACGTAGTCGTGGATGTGGTGCGCGCCGTTCTGCACGCCGGGCGCGACGATGAAGTTGTCGGGGTTGTGGTGGCCGTTCCTGTTGGTGCCGCAGCGGGAGGTGAACGAGCCGCGCGAGGCGTTGCGGCTTTGGCTGACGCGGGGCTTGCGGGGGGCCTGGCGGATGTTGACGAAGTCGTCGCGGACGGGGCCTTCCTTCACTTGCTGCTGGTCGTTGTCCTGCTGGTCGTTGCCCTGCTGGCCGTCGTTCTGCTGATCCTGCTGGTCGTTGCCCTGCTGGTCGTTGCCCTGCTGCCCGTTCCGCTGGTCGCCGTTCTCCTGCTGATCGTCGCCTTGGCCGTTCTGGTCGCCGTTCCGGCCGTCCTGCCCGTCGCCGCGCCGGTCGCCCCGGTCGTCCCGGTCGTCGTCGGGGCCGTTGCGGTCGCGGGGGTCGCCCGGCGCGGCCGCCGCACGGGCCGCCCCGCTCACCGCGGCGGACGCCGTGACCGGCGGCGCGGCCGCCGCGCCGACCAGCAGCAGCGCCGGGACGACGGCCGCCATGCCCTTCTTGCTTGCCATGGGATCTCCCTTTGTGCGGGTACGGGAAAAGGTCAGGAAAGGGCGGCCTTGGTGGCGAGCCCGGTGCTTTCCAGAAGTGTCATGTGCGTGTTCACGTACTTCAGCGCGCGTTCGGCGAAGGCCCTGATCTCGCTGTTCTGGGTGCCGGCGCGCACGGTGGCGATGACGCCGAAGACCTTGCCGTGGGCGGCGCGCAGCCGCAGCACGAACGTCTGGTCGTAGTCGGCGCCGAACTTGCGCGACATCTCGGCCAGCCAGCCCTTCTGGTCGGCGTTGGGCTCGCTGGGCAGGAGCACCCCGAGCCGCCCGGCGACCCGGCGCACGTCCTCGTCCAGCATCATGTGCTGCTCCATGATCGTGTCGGCCACCTCCTTGACCCGGGGGCTGGTCGCGCGCTGCTGGGCCTGCTGGCCGGCGGGCATCTCCCACAGCCCGGCCTGGCGGACCTTGGCCAGCAGCGACCGGTCGGCGGCCGACAGCGGCCCCCACCGGGTGTCGCCGGAGCCGTCCCGGGCGTCGCCGTCGGCCGGCGCCCCGGGCGGCCCGAGCACCACCAGCGCGGCCGCCACGACCGCGGCGGCCGCCAGCGCCATGACCAGGAACCGGCTGCCGAGCAGGCGGCGCAGCTCGCGCGGCCCGGCGAAGCCGTGGGACCTCCTCACAGGGGATCCGCCTCCTTTCCGCTTTCGTCGGACGACCCGGCACGGGTCGCAGTGGAATACGCGTCCGTGCCGGGCCGGGTTCAGCGGATCGGGCAATTCCCCGAGTATTTCCCGAGCGCCTGCGAAAGGGCACGGGAAATGGCCGGACGGGCCTTTTCCCGTCCGGCGTCCCGCGCCGGTCTCAGGGCCTGCGCGACGGGCCGCGCGGCACCCCGGTGGTGACGCGCAGCGCCAGCGCCGGGCACATCGACACCGCGCGCGAAACGTCGCGCTCCATCCAGGCGGGGATGTCGGTGCCGAGCACCACCGGGAAGCCGTACCGGTCGAGCTGGATCAGCTCGGGCACCAGGTAGGCGCACAGGCCGTGCCCGTCGCAGCGGCTCCAGTCGATGGCGACCCGGCCCTCCGAGCCGTCGGGCACCGGCAGCGGCAGCACCCCGAACGTCGGCAGGCCGCAGGTGCCCGCCGCGCGGTGCGCGTCGATGTCGGCGGCGAAGGCGTCCATCGCCGACACCACGAACCTGGCGGTGCCGTCGGGGTGGGAGCAGGCGCCCCGGCCGCGCCCGATCCCGGCGGCGCGCTTGACGTCGGCGACGCCGCCCGACCCGTCCGACAGCGCGTTGAGGGCGCGCACGATGTCGGGCAGGCCGAGCCGGCACGGGCCGCACTGGCCGGCCGACTGCGCGGCCAGGTAGGAGGCGATGCGGGTGACCTCGCCCAGCGGGCAGGTGCCCTCGGCGAGCGGCAGGATGATGCCCGCGCCGACCGTCGCGCCGACGGCCTTCATGCCCTTGCGCGACAGCACCGCGCGCTCGGCGCCCCGCGGGCCCAGCCACATGCCGTGGTAGCCGCCCGCCAGCACGCCCGGTCCCGGCCGGACGTCGCAGTGCTCCAGGACGGCGCGCAGCGGGGTGCCGTAGGGGGCCTCCACGACCCGCGTCCCGCCGATGGTGAGCAGGGTGGTGCCGGGCTCGTCCGCGGTCCCGGCCGAGGCGTACAGGTCCGGGCCGAGGGAGGTCAGCACGGCGAGCTGCGCGAAGGTCTCGGTGTTGGACAGCAGGGTGGGGCAGCCGTCCACGCCGGACTCGGCGGCGCGCACCTTGACGCCCGGCGGGATCGGCGTCTCGCCGTTGATCGCGCGGATCACCGCGCCGCTCTCGCCGGAGATGAACCGCTCGGCGAGCCGCACCACGCGGGCGGGCAGCCGCCGTTCGGTGATGGCGGCGCGCACCGAGCGGGCGGCCCGGTCGTCCTCGACGGCCACCACGATGCGCCGGGTGCCCAGCGCGGTGGCGGCGATCTGCGCGCCGTCCAGCACCAGGTGCGGGGCGCGGCGCAGCAGCACCTTGTCCTTGCCGCTGCCCGGCTCGCCCTCGGCGCCGTTGACGACCACGACCGCGTCGGCGCCGGGGCGGCGGGACCCGGCCCGCTCCCCCGGCAGCGGCTTCTCCCGGTCGGCCGAGGGGTGCTCGACGCGGGCGGCGACGGCCATCAGCTTGCGCGCGAACGGGAAGCCCGCGCCGCCCCGGCCGCGCAGGTCCACCTGCTCGGCCGCCTTGACGACGTCCTCCAGCGCGGGCGTGCGGAGCCTGCCGTGCACGGCCAGGTGCCGGTCCAGGTCGAGGCGGTCGAACCGGTCGAAGCCCAGGGTGAGCCGGGGGCCGCCGATGTTGGAGACGGTGACGGCGGCGCCGCTCATCGCACCGCCCCGCCGCCGCGCGGGCCGGAGGCCGCGGCGCGGGCGTCCGCGCCCTCCTCCGGGCGCACCGCGCCGCGCGCCGGGGCGCGGCGCTCGGGCGCGGGGGCGGCGGCCCCGTCGCCGGCGCGTCGCACCTCGCGCGGCTTGACCACCACGACGATGCGGGTGAGCAGCGCCAGCATGACCGCGCCGACGCACAGGACGTAGCCGAGCGTCACCCACGGCGCGGCCGAGCGGCCGGCGGTGAGGCCGTGCACGATCGCCATCGGCCACGACAGGTACGCCAGCGCGTGCATCGCCCGCCACATCCAGGGGCGGCCCCCGGCGCGGGCGAAGCGGCCGCGCAGCAGGCCGGTCGCGACGACCACGACCATCAGGTCGAGCGCCAGCGCGCCCAGCCCGACCGGGCCCACGCCCGGCACCACGACCTGCGCGGGCGCCGCGAGGCCGCCCAGCACCTTCACCAGGACGTGCGCCACCGCGAAGGTGGCCGCCAGCACCGAGGCGGCCCGGTGCACGCCCTGGGCCAGCACCCGGTGCCTGATCCCCAGGAT
The DNA here is from genome assembly GCA_050936435.1 of Spirillospora sp. CA-253888. Taxonomy (GTDB): domain Bacteria; phylum Actinomycetota; class Actinomycetes; order Streptosporangiales; family Streptosporangiaceae; genus Spirillospora. Next base: position 6,537,837 of record JBNJMT010000001.1, on the reverse strand, counting down.
CAGCCGTTCGGTGGCCAGCAGCCCGCTCACCACCGCCGCCGTCATCGCCAGCAGCGCGAACACGCCGCCGTAGAAGGAGAGGAAGCGCTGCACGCCGCCGGTCAGCACCGCGCCGGGCGGGGTGGCCGCGCCGACCACCACGACCAGCGCGCCGATCGCCACGACCGACAGCGCCCAGGTGGGCATCGCGGGGTCGTCACTGCTCCGAGTCTGCACTGCGGGAACTCCTCTTCTGGGTGGCGTTCGCCGCCGGGCCCCCGCCCGGCGGCCGGGCCTCCGGCCCCTCGGGGGAGCCGGGGGCCGGATCGGGCGGCGCGGCCGTGCCGGGCGCGGCGGGGACCGGCCCGAGGTTGGCCAGCAGGCCGCCCGGAAGCACTTGAGGGCGCCGCGCTCGGCGTAGCCGAGCAGCGGCCGGGCGCGTTCGCGGAAGGTCCAGCCGCCGAGGCGGGCACCGTCGAACGGCACCCGCTCGGCGCCGCGCCGCAGCGCGAACTGCACCTGGGGGCGCGGGGCGGGCGCGCCGCCGCAGGGGCGCTCGGCGCCGATGAGGCCGAGCGGTTCGCCCCGCCGCACCACGCTGCCGTCGCGGACCTGGGTGACGCCGCGCATCCGGTAGTAGGTGGTGGCGAGGCCGCTGGGGTGCAGCAGCATCACCAGGCCGCCGCCGGAGCCGTCGCCGCAGAACCGGTAGAGGCGGCCGTCGCCCGCGGCCAGCACGCGGCCGTCGCCTCCCCAGAACGCCAGCGCCCCGAGGGGGCGGGCCGCCGCCGTGCCAGTGGCGGGGGCGCCCATCGTCCAGGTCGCGCCGACCTTCCAGGGCAGCATCAGGCCGTCGCCGGCGGCGGCCCGGTCGGCGGCCACGGCCCCGTACCGGGCGAGCGCGCGGCCCTCGTCGGGCGACATCATCGCGGCCGGCATCCGGGCGACCAGCGCGCCGAACGCGGGCGTGCCCGACAGCGCGGGCCGCCAGCGGCCCCCGCTCCAGCGGGCGGCGAAGAAGGCCACCTCGGGATCGGCGGTCGCGCCCGCCGGGACGGGCACGGCGGTGGTGCCGAACGCCCAGGTCCGGTCGGGGCTCAGCCGGGTGGCCGACACCAGCGGCCGGCGGTCGGGGGCCGCGCCGTACTCCTGGCGGGCCTGCGGGCCGCGCTCGTCGACGGTGAGCCGCCGGACCTCCTCGACGAGCGCCTGCGGGTCGGGGGCGGCCGCCTGCGGCGGCGCGGCGCTCGGCCGCGAAGCGGGGGCCGAGGCCCGGCGCGGCCGTTCGGGGCCGGGGCCGGGCGCGGCGGCGCGGGCGCGGGGACGGCCGGAGGCGCCCTCGGCGCCGACGGTGTCGGTCGGGCCGAGCGGGCCGCCGTCCAGCAGCGAGCGCTCCACGACCGCCAGCAGCCCGAGCCCCACGACGATCGACAGGATGACGGCGCCGGTGCTCAGCCGGTCGGCGGGGCCGTAGGCGCCGCGGGTGCGCGGTCCCTTACGGGGGGCACCGCGGGGGCGCCGCGCGGGACGGGGCGGGGGCCGGTGCGCCCTCCGGCGCGTCCTCCGGTCCGCATCGCCGCGCGGGTCGCGGCCTGCGGTTGCCGCCGGGACGCGCGCCCGGCGCGCCGCCGGGCGGTCCCGGTGCGCCCGTGCCGGTCCTGGCGGGCGCGCCGCCGGCTCCGCCTGCGGGACGAGCGGCCGGGCCGGGAGGGCTTCTCCTCCCAGAAGGCGGCGAAGGCGTCGCCCCGGTACGCCTGTGTGGTCTCGCGTCGCGCCATTCCCTCTCCTGCCGGAGCAGGCGGAGAGCGCGGCGTGCGCCGGAGGGGGTACTGCGGTCCCTGAGACGAGGGGCGGACGGCGGCGGCGGAGCCCGCTCGCTCCCGCCGTGTCCCGGGCCGGTCTCGCAGCGAGTCCGGCCCGTCACCCCGGGAGCATACGCCCCGGAAGCCGCTCCGCTACCGATTGGCGGGAAATTCTCGCCGGACCCGGGCCGTCAGGACTGGTCCACCGCGCCGTTCTCCAGGGCCGTACGGGCGAAGGCCATGATGTGCTCGCGCATGGCGGCGACCGCCTTGGGGTCGTCCATCTCGACGCCGAGCAGCGCGGCGATCCGCGGCATGGCGATCGGCATCATGGCGAGGCCCTTCAGCGTGAGCAGGGTGCGGCCCACGGCCGGGTCGGACTCGCGGCCCATGCGCTCGGCGAGGGCGTCCAGCCGCCCTCCGCACTGGTCCATGCGGCGGCGCTGGGCCTCCGACGGCTCCTCCTCGGCCGCGCGGGGCCGCTCGTACAGCGCCTCCCACATCAGCAGGCGCAGCAGGTCGGGGTGCTCGCGGTAGTAGTCGAACAGCTGGCCCACGTACTCGACCGGGTCGTCCTCGGGGCCGGCGGTGACCGCGGCGAACTCGTCGAGGGCGCGGCCGATCACCGCGTCGAACAGCTTCTCCTTGTTGCCGAAGTAGCCGTAGATGCGCTCCTTGTTGACGCCGGCGCGCTGGGCGATGCGGTCGACGCGGGCCCCGGCGATGCCGTGCTCGGCGAACTCCTCGCGGGCGGCGGCCAGCAGCGCCTCGCGGGTGGCGGCGGCCCGGCCGGGCGCGGCCGCGTTCGGGGCGGGGTTCGGAGCGCTGTCCGCGCTGCTCGGAAGGGGGCGGCTCGACATGGCCCGAGCATACCGGATGACTGAAACCAACTGGTTGGTTGACTTCCAACCAGTTGGTTGGCTAGCGTCCCCGGCCATGAGCACCGCACTGCGTCCCCCCGCGCCCCTCGTGGCGCCCTCGCCGTCCCCCTCCGCCGTCGCCGTCGCCCCGTTCGGGCGCACCGTGGCGGTCCTCTCCCTGACCGCCCTGCTCGCCACCGGCCAGCTGTACGGCCTGATCCCGCTGGTCAACGCCATGGCAGCCGAGTGGGGCACCTCCCCGGCCACCGCGACCTGGCTCGTCACCGTCTACGGCCTGGGCTACGCGGCCGGCTTCGTGCTGTTCGGCCCGCTGTCGGACCGCTACGGCCGCCGCCGGGTGATCGTCACCGGCGTCGCGGCCACCGCCGCGCTGACGCTGCTCACCGCCGCCGCGCCCGGCTTCGGCGCGGCGCTGGTCCTGCGGATCGCGCAGGGCATGGCGATGGGCGCGTTCCCGCCGGTCGCGATGGCCTACGTCGGCGAGCGCGTCGAGCCGCGCCGCCGCCTGGTCACCATGACCGCCCTCACCACCGGCTTCCTGGCCTCCGCCGCCCTCGGCCAGCTCGCCGCCCAGGCCATGGCCGGGCTGGGCTGGCGGGCGTTCTTCGCGGTGACGGCCGCGCTGTTCGCGGTCGCCGCGGTCGCGCTGCGCCGGGTGCTGCTGCCGGACGCGCCCGCCCCCGCCGGGGTCTCCCCGCTGGACGGCTACCGCGCGATGCCCGGCCTGCTGCGCTCGCCGGACCTGCGCCTGCTGTACCTGGCCGTGCCGACCGTGCTGACCGGCTTCGTCGCGGTCTTCACCGGGCTCCAGCTCACCGGTACCGAGGACCTGGTGGCGCTGCGCGCCGGCGGCCTGCCGGTGATCCTGGCGCTGCCGTTCCTCACGCCGCCGCTGGCCCGCGTCCCCGGCCCGGCGCGCGCCGCCCTGGCGCTCGGCGGCGCGGGGCTCGCCACCGCCCTGATCGGTCTGCTGGCGCCGGGCACGGTCGGGCTGGCCCTGCTGCTGATGCTGCTGACCGCCGGGGTCGGCCTGGCCGCGCCCGCCCTGGTCGAGACGATCGGCGCGCGGGCCGGGGCGGCGCGCGGCCCGGCGATCTCGCTGTTCACCGCGCTGCTGTTCGTCGGCGCCAGCCTCGGCCCGCAGGTGGCCGGGGCGCTGACCGGCGGCGGGTTCGCCGCGCTGGCCTACGTCCTGACCGGGCTGTTCGCCGCCGGGGCGCTGGTCCTGGCGCTGGCGGCCCGCCGCTGACCCCGCCCCGGCCCGGGACGGGTCAGGACAGGGCGCGCAGGAAGCGGGCCGCGATCGGCGCGGCGACCTTCGGCCCGGACCCGCCCTCGGCGACGAAGACGGCGAAGGCCAGATCGCCCTTGTAGCCGATGAACCAGGCGTGCGAGGCGCCGCCGCCGGTCTCGGCGGTGCCGGTCTTGCCCGCCGCCCCGGACGGCAGCCCCGCGCGGGCGGCGGTGCCGCCGGTGACCACGGCCCGCATCATCTCGCGCAGCGCCGCCGCGTCCGCCACCGGACGCGGCGGCAGCGCCTTGCCCCCGACCTTGCGCAGCTTCCCGGACGCCAGGAGGCGCGGCGACCGCCAGGTGCCGTCGGCGACGGCCGCGGCCACGGTCGCCATCAGCAGCGGGGTCGCCTGCACGCGGCCCTGCCCGATCGCCGACTCGGCCAGCTCGGCGCCGTCGCCGGTGTCGGGGAAGTCGGTGTAGGAGGTCGGGACGCCGGGCAGCAGGTGCTCGCCGAAGCCGAAGCGCCCGGCCGCGGCGGCGAGCCCGTCCGCGCCCGCCTTCTCCACCGCCAGCTTCGCGAAGGTGGTGTTGCACGACTGCGCGAACGCCTCGCGCAGGCTGGTGCCGCCGAGCGAGTCGCCCTCGTGGTTGGTGATGGTGCGCTGGGCGGTGACGACGGTGGCCGGGCAGTCCACCGCGCCGCCCGCGCCCGTTCCGCCGCGCAGCAGGGCGGCGGCGGTGACCACCTTGAAGGTGGAGCCGGGCGGGTACAGGCCGGTGAACGCGCCGAGCCCGCCCAGCCGGTCGCCGACCGCGAGGACCTCGCCGGTGGAGGGCCGCAGCGCCACCAGCGCCGACTGCGGGTGCGGGCCGTCGAGCGCCTTGTCGGCGGCGGCCTGCACCTCCGGGTCCACGGTGGTGCGGACCTTCTCGCCGCGCGCCTTGCCGAGCAGCTTCAGCCGCTGGAACCCGCCCGTGCCGTTGCGGAGCTCGACGGCCCACATCGAGGTGGAGGTCTCCTCGTCGTCCTCGTCCTCGTCCTCGTCGTCGCCGGTGTCGTAGCGCTCGGCGAGGCTTGCCGCGTAGGGGGCCAGCGACCCCGAGTCGGGCAGGGCCTTGCCGTTGGCGGCGGTGAAGGTCACCGAGGGCACCTCGATCTCCCGCAGCCGCCATTCGGCCCTGCCCTTCAGGCCCGGGTACAGGGTGGCGGGCGTCCAGGCGACCTTCCAGCGGCCGCCGTCGCGGACCAGCCGCAGCGTCGCCCCGAAGGTCCACTGGCCGTGGCCGCCGAGCGAGCGCGTGACGGTGAAGTCGGCGCGGGCCTCGTCCTCCCCGGCCCGCACGACCGGCCGCGGGTCCAGCGCGATCGAGTTGACGACCAGGCCGCGCACCATCGCCCGGTGCTGCTCGGCGAAGTCGGGCGGCGGCGCGTCCGCCAGCTTCGCCATGGCCTCCAGCCGGCCCGAGCGCCAGGCGGTGAAGTAGTCGGCGGCGACCTGCTCGGGGCCGCGGTCGCGCCGCCCCGACAGCACCAGCGCCGCCCCCAGCCCGACCACCAGCACCACGCCCAGCACCGCCGCCAGGAACACCAGCCCGCGAGCCCGCATCCGTGCCCTCCCCGTCCGCCCCCGACAGATGATGATCACTCCATCAGCGCCCGGAAACGCACGGGCATCGGGAAGTTCACATTTTGGGAGCAAGTCCCCTTATGCCGCCGCCAGGTCCGGCGGCGGCGTTTTGATCATGCTTGGGGAGCGCGGCGGGCTTCCCTTTGCGCCGCCGGTGGAACTGCTCCGGATGTGCGAAAAGGGCAGCCGCAGGAGCCCGGACCGCGGCCCTCCGGCCTGATCACGGTTCGGGGCCCGCGGCTGGGCCCGGCCGACCTCGTGGTCGCCGGGGCCGTCGTCGTGCTGTTCTACGTCGTCGCGCGGGTGGGCCGGGAGACGGCGGTGTCGTTCTCGCCCGCCGAGGGCACGCACCTGAGCACCGATCCGTCCGAGCTGCCGCACTACGCGGCGCGCAGCGTGCTGCGGATGTTCGCGGCGCTGGGGCTGTCCATCGCCTTCACGCTGGCGTTCGGGTACGCGGCCGCGCACTCGCGGCGGCTGGAGCGCCTGCTGATCCCGGCGCTGGACATCCTGCAGTCGGTGCCGGTGCTCGTGTTCCTGTCGGTGACGGTGACCGGGTTCCTCGCGCTGTTCCCCGGATCGCTGCTCGGCCTGGAGTGCGCGTCCGTCTTCGCGATCTTCACCGCCCAGGCGTGGAACATCGCCTTCGCCTTCTACCACTCGATCATCACGCTGCCCCGCGAGCTGGACGAGCTGTCGCGCTCGCTGCGGCTGACCCGCTGGATGCGGTTCTGGCGCGTCGAGGTGCCCGCCGGGACGATCCCGATGGTCTGGAACGGCATGATGAGCTTCGGCGGCAGCTGGTTCTTCCTGGTAGCCTCCGAGGCCATCGCCGTCGGCGGCACCGACTACCCGCTGCCCGGCGTCGGCTCCTACGGGGGCGCGGCGCTGGAGGAGGGCGACCTCGGCAAGGTGGTGCTGGCCTTCCTCACCATGGCCGTGCTGGTGATCGGCGTGAACTTCCTGTTCTGGCGCCCCCTGACGGCCTGGGCCGAGCGCTTCAAGACCGAGCAGACCGAGGCGGTGCTGCCCCAGCGCTCGGCCGTCCTCGACCTGCTGCGCCGGGCCGGGCTGCCGCGGCTGCTCGGCCGCGCGCTCGCGCCGGTGGGCGAGGCCGCCACCCGCGCCGGCCGGATCTTCGGCGTCGACGACCGCCCCCTGGCCCCGCACCCGGTCCGGCGCCGGGTCGGCGACGCCGTGTTCACCGCCGTCGCCGTCCTGCTCATCGGCTGGGGCGTGTTCGCGCTGCTGGCCTACGTCCACCGCGAGGCGGGGCTCGGCGCGTTCGGCGAGCCGCTGCTGCTCGGGCTGGCCACCCTCGCCCGCGTCGCCGCCGTCATCGTCTTCTCCACCCTCGTGTGGGTGCCGGTCGGGGTGTGGATCGGCTTCTCGGCGCGGCGGACGCGGATCGCCCAGCCGATCGTGCAGGTGCTGGCCAGCTTCCCCGCCAACTTCCTGTTCCCCCTCGCCCTGTGGGTCTTCGTCGAGACGGGGCTGTCGATCAACGTCGGCGGCGTGGCCCTGATGGCGCTCGGCGCGCAGTGGTACATCCTGTTCAACACCATCGCCGGGGCGATGGCCGTCCCCACGGACCTGCGCGAGGCCATGGACGACCTCGGCGTGCGCGGGCGGCTCCGCTGGCGGCGGCTCGTCATCCCCGCGATCTTCCCCTCCTACGTCACCGGCGGCATCACCGCCTCCGGCGGCGCGTGGAACGCCTCCATCGTCGCCGAGGTCGTCACCTTCGGCGGCGCCACGCTCACCGCCGTGGGCCTCGGCGCCTACATCAGCGAGGCGAGCGCGTCGGCCGACCTGGTCCGCGAGGTCACCGGGACGATCGTCATGAGCCTGTACGTCATCGTGTTCAACCGCCTGCTCTGGCGCCGCCTGTACCGGCTCGCCGAGACCCGGTACGCGCTGTGAGCCCACCGGGAGAGCCCGCCGTGAGACCCCAGGGAGCGACCGTGGCCACACCCGACGAGCCGATCATCCTCGCGCGGGGCCTCACCAAGAGCTACGCGGGCGCCGACGGCGAGGTCCCGGTCCTGTCGGGCATCGACTTCGCCGTCCGCGACGGCGAGATCGTCGCCCTGCTCGGCAAGAGCGGCTCGGGCAAGTCGACCCTGCTGCGCTGCCTGGCCGGCCTGGTCCCGCCGTCCTCGGGGACGGTCGCCTACCGGGGCCGCCCGCTGACCGGCACCAACCCCGGGACCGCGATGGTGTTCCAGACCTTCGCGCTGCTGCCCTGGCTGAGCGTCCGGCAGAATGTCGAGATCGGGCTGGAGGCGCGCGGCGAGCCGCCCGCCCGGCGGCGCGCGGCGGCCGGGGAGGCGATCGACCTGATCGGCCTGGACGGCTTCGAGTCGGCCTACCCCAAGGAGCTGTCGGGCGGCATGCGCCAGCGCGTCGGCTTCGCCCGCGCCCTGGTCGTGCGGCCCGACGTGCTGCTCATGGACGAGCCGTTCTCGGCGCTGGACGTGCTGACCGCCGAGAACCTGCGCAACGACCTGCTGGAGCTGTGGACCTCCGGCACCTTCCCCACCCGCGCCATCGTGGTGGTGACCCACAACATCGAGGAGGCGGTCCTGCTGGCCGACCGGGTCGTGGTACTCGGCCGGCGCGGCACCGTCGGCGCCGAGCACCCGGTGGACCTGCCGCGTCCCCGCGACCGCGAGTCCCCCGCGTTCGCCCTGCTCATCGACCAGATCTACCAGAGCCTGGCGGGGCGCGAGGCGGTCGCGGCGGGCGGCCCGGAGCCGGCCAGGGCGACCGTCGACACCACGCCGCTGCCCCCGGCGTCGGTGGACGGGCTCGCGGGGCTCGCCGACATCCTCCACCAGCACGGCGGCCGCGCCGACCTCGACGACCTCGCCGACGACCTCAGCCTCAACGGCGACGACATCCTCCCCCTGGTCGACGCGCTGGAGCTGCTGGGCTTCGCCGAGCTCGACGGCTTCCGCGTCCGGCTCACCGGCACCGGCGAGGCGTTCTCCGCCGCCGACCTGCAAGAGTCCAAGAGCGTCTTCCGCGACGCCGCCATGGGCGCGCCGCTGGTGCGGGCCATCCGCACCAGCCTGGAGCGCAGCCGCGGCGGCCGCCTGCCCGCCGGGTTCTTCCGCGACCTGCTCGCCCGGCACTTCACCGGCGAGCAGATCACCGGGCAGCTCGACGTGGCCACCGACTGGGGCCGCTACGCCGAGCTGTACACCTTCGACGCCAACGACGGGCGCTACCAGCTCGACGACCCGTCCGACCACCGGCCCGACCACCGGCCCGACGACGCGTCCCGGACGGCGGGCGGGAACGGGCGTTGAGCCCGCCCGGGGGCGTTTCCGCACGGTGCGCGCGAGCGAAAACCCCGAGGCATTTCCCCGTCAAGCATTGGGCAACTCCCCCCGCCAAAGCGAATTTCAACCGTTTTCATGGACACGCTCCATTTAGCGTGCAAAAGGGAACCCCGGCGAAATCCGAGACGTGAGGAGCGGTCCCGTGTTCCAGATGGCGGATCTGAAGGAGTTGGACGGGCTCGGCGACGAGGTCGGCGTGCTCTCGCTCTACAGCACCCTCGATCCGGGCAGCCCCGCCGGGACGGTGCGGCTGCGCAACCGGCTGGCGGACCTGCTCGCCGATCTGGACAAGGACCCCGACCAGCAGCGGGCGCGGCTCGTCCGCGAGCGCCTGGACGCGCTCGAACCCCGGATCGCCAAGCTGACCGACCCCGCCGGGCAGGGGCTGGGACGCGCGCTGTTCGCCCAGGTGGCCGGCGACCGGGTGCTCACCACCTGGGTCCAGCTCCCGGTCGGCGACCACGCGGTCCTCGCCGACGAGACCCTGCTGTGGCCGCTGCTGGTGGCCGTGCACCGCGCCGCGCCCGCCGGGGTCGCCCGCGTCGGGCGCGACGGCGTCCGGCTGTTCGACCTCCGCTACGGCATGGCCCGGGAGGTGGACGGGGTGGTGTTCGACCTGGAGACCGCAGACTGGGGCCGGGAGGGCCAGGCGACGACCTCCAGCTTCTCGCGCCGGGGCATCCACCCCGACAAGTTCGACCAGCGCGTCGAGGAGCACCTCGCCAAGTCCCTGCGCGAGGCCGCGCCGACGGTCGCCGACCAGGCCCGGCGGCACGGCTGGGACCGCCTCGTCCTCGCGGGCGACCCGCGCGCGACGGCGCTGCTGGCGGAGGACCTGCCGACCGGCCTCGCCACGGTCCAGGACGAGACCGTCCTCGACCCCTACCTGTCGCCCGCCGAGGTGCAGGAGCGGACGGCCCCCGTGCTCGACGCGGCGCGCGCCGAGGCCGACGCGGGCCTGGTCGAGCACGTCGCCGGCCTCGCCAAGGCCGACGGCAACGGCGTCCTCGGCCTGGAGGCGACCCTGACCCGGCTCGGCGAGGGCCGGGTGGAGCACCTGCTGATCGACCCCGAGGGCGCCTGGACCCGGACCTCCGGCGAGGACCTGGGCGACGAGCTGGTCCACCTCGCCGCCGCGCACTCGTCGTCCTTCACGCTGGTGGACGGCGCCGCGGCGTCGCGGCTCGGCGAGGCGGGGGGCGTGGCCGGACTCCTGCGCTGGTAGCGCGGCGCACCCTTAGCGGTGCCTGATCTGTACCTTAAGTCCGGTTTAAGGGGGATGCCGGGACCGCCCGGCATCCCTAGCGTCGGGACCGTCAGCCGCGCACCCGCCGGAAGGAGGATCCCCCGATGCACCGGACGCGACACCGGCTCCGGCCCGGGGCGGCCCACTCCTCCACCGCCCGCCGGCCCGCCGCTGACCGCCGGGGTCGCGCCCGGCGCTCCCGTCCGCGCCCGTACGGCCCGGCGTCCCCCGCCGTCCCCCTGCGCAGGCCCCGCCTCGGGTCCGCCCCCGAGGCGTGCGCACGGACGGCGGCCGGGCCGAGCCCCCGCACCGGCGGGGGACGGCGCGGGACCGGTCTCCGGGAGCGCCGGCGCGACCCCCTCCCCCGGCGCCCTCAGCTGGTCCAGGGCAGGCGCAGCGCCTCCAGTTCGCCGTCGGCCAGCAGGTCGGCCGCCAGCGCGGCCGGACCCACCACCTTGGTGCCCCACAGGTCCCAGTCGCAGTAGACCACCCACGAGCGGTCCACCGGCCACAGGTTGGACGGGCAGCTGGTCATCCGGGGGTGGTCGTACAGCGCCGCCGCGTCGCCCAGCCGCCCGGCCAGCACCGTCTCGTGGTCCCAGTCCGAGGTGAGCAGCGGGCAGTAGTAGGCCAGCACGCGCGTGTCGGCCCCGGCCGCGCTGTGCCGGACCAGCACCTCCATCAGCCGGTGCCAGCCCTCGCGGTCCAGGCAGCCCTCGGCGGGCGGCTCGATGGCCGCCGACCAGCTCCCGGTCGGATGCGCCTGCCGCAGGCAGCGGTGCCCCGGGAACTCGCCCTCCGGCACCACCGGCCCGCCGAAGCCGCGCGCCAGCTCGGCCCACCGCAACCGCCGCCAGCCCCGGCCCGGATGGCCGCTGCGACCCAGCTCGCTGCCGGTGACCACCGCGTCCTCCAGCAGGTCGCCCACGTCCATGTCGCCGGCCTGCTCGCCGCCCACCGGGTCGCCGCCCGGATCCGGCTCGGTGAGCCCGGCCCCGCGCATGGAGCGGTACAGGTCGTCATGGGTGGTGGTGACCAGGCCGCCCTGCCACGCGTACATGGCGTGCAGCAGCCACACCGCGTCCGGGCTGCGGGGCGGCTCGAAGCCCGAGTAGCAGTGATCGGGGTCCAGCTCGTTCAGCCAGGCGACGGCCTCACCGGGTACCGGGGCCCACGCGCCTTCGACGTCCGCCATACCTCGATCCTGCCACCCTTCGGACCAGGTGCGTTACCCTCCGGCGCAGTGTTTCCCCGGCCCGTCCGGGCCGTTCGCCCGCCGGCCCGCCGCCCGGCCCCGCCCCGGCCGTGTACCGATGTCGTCCCACCCCTCTCTAAGATCATCTTTTGCCCGGCGGTGCCGGGACGACGGTGAGCGAGGGGGAGCGACGACGTGGGCACAGTGTTGCGGAGCGGCATCGGCAGGTGGGCGGTCCCGGGCGCCGTGCTGCTGCTCGTGCTCGGCGTGCTCGCCTACGGCGCGGCGGCCCCGGGCGGCCGGGCCCGCCTCGGGCTGCGCGCGGCCCCGGCGGTCGCCGAGCCCGTCTACCTGGTGCACGGTGTGCAGTGGACCGGCGGCGCCGACTGCGCGCGGGCCTGGGGCACCGCCGGGACCGAGCTGCGCCGCTACGGCTTCCGCGGCCCGGTCATCACCTGGGGCTACTACAAGGCCGACCGGAACTGCGCCCGGCGCTACGACGGCTCGCTCAACACCACGATCAAGGAGCTGGGACGGCGGCTGGCCTGGGAGATCCACCTGAACCACAGCCGCCGGAACCGCCAGGTGTCGGTGCTCGGCCACTCGATGGGCGGGCTGGTCACGGCCGCCGCGCTGGCGGGGGTGCGCAAGTACGGCGGCAGGTCCACGGCGTGGCCGCCGTACCTGCTGGTGCGCAACGCGGTGACGCTCGGCACCCCGTTCCGGGGCGTCACCTGCGGCTTCACCTACGTGCAGTGCACCGACCTGCGGGCCGGGAGCCGGTTCCTGCGCTGGCTGGCGGCCTTCCCGAACCCGCAGGGGCGCGCGGGCACCGACTGGACGCTGATGGCCGCCGAGGACGACACGCGGGTGCCGCCCGCCTCGGGCCTGGCCGCCGTCGCCCGCCACAAGGTCCGCTACCTGGCCGGGCAGCGGCTCGGGCACTCCGCGCTGCACCTGCGCGGCGGGGGCGGCCGGTACCGGCTGCGCCACTCCGACGACACGGGACGCAGCTACCGCATGACGACCGGCGGGACCGCGCCGCTGCGCCTGGCGGCCGCCGCCCTGTACTCCAGCGCCCGCTGAGCCCCGGACGTCCGCTGAGCCCCGGTCGCCCGCCGGGCGCCGGTCGCCCGCCGGTCACCCCAGCAGGGCGCCCAAGCGGGCGGCCTGGATCTCCCAGCGCCACTCGCGCTCGACCCAGGAACGGCCCTGCTCGCCCATCTTGCGGGCCCGCCCGGGATCGGTGAGCAGCCCGACCAGCGCGTCGGCGACGGCGGGCACCGAGCGGCCCGGCACCACGTGCCCGGTCTCGCCGTCCAGCACGGCGTCGGGCGCGCCGCCCGAGTCGCCCGCCACGACCGGCAGCCCGGTGGCCGACGCCTCCAGGTAGACGATGCCGAGCCCCTCCACGTCCAGGCCCCGGCGGCGGGTGCGGCACGGCATCGCGAAGACGTCGCCGGCGTCGTAGTGGGCGGGCAGTTCGTCCCAGGGAACGCTGCCGGTGAACACCACCGACCCGGCCACCCCCACCGCGGCGGCCTGCTTCTCCAGGTCGCCCCGGTAGGGGCCGCCGCCGACCAGCAGCAGCGCCGCGTCGGGCACCGCGCGCAGCACCCGGGGCCAGGCGTGGATCAGCGCGTCCTGGCCCTTGCGGGGCACCAGCCGGGACACGCACACCACCACGGGGCGCCCCGCCAGCCCGTGCCGCTCCCGGACCGCCTCGCCGCCCGAGCCCGCCCGGAAGACCGTCTCGTCCACGCCGGGGGCCAGCCGCGCCATGCGGGCGGCCGCTGCGGGCGACACCGCGCGGGCCATCCGCGAGCGCGTGTACTCGCCCAGGTAGGTCAGCACGTCGACGCCGTCGCCGATGCGGCGCAGCAGCCCCCGCGCGCCCGGCAGCGACGCCCAGCCCGCCTCGTGCCCGTGGGTGATCCCGACGAACCGCTCGGCGCCCCGGCGGCGCAGCGCGGGGGCCAGCAGCCCGAGCGGGGCCGCGGCCCCGAACACCACCGAGTCGCACCCCTCGGACCGCAGGATCTCCCCCGCCCGCCGCAGCACCGACGGCTCGGGCAGCATCAGCGAGGTGGGGTGCCGCACCACCGGGAACGGCTGGGCCGCGTCGAACGCGGCCGCCCCCTTCCAGGCCGGGGCGTACACCACGACCGACCCCTCGGGCCGCCGCACCGCAAGGTTGTGCACGAACGCCTGGATGCCGCCGGGACGGGGCGGGAAGTCGTTGGTCACCACGAGCGTCTTGGTCATTTCCCCCAGGATCGCACGCCCCTGCCCCGGGCACGCGAAGGGGCCCGCCGCCGGCGAACCGGTGGCGGGCCCCTCGCGTGGCGAACAGCGAGATCAGTGGCTGATCTGCTTGGGCTCCTTGCCGCCCTCGACGGCGTGGCCGTCGTCGTGACCCTCGTGGCCGTGCTCCTCGACGGGGATGTCGTCGAAGGTCCAGGCCCGGTTGAGGCGCGAGCGGACGTAACCCATCGGGCCCTTGCTGCTGGGCGCCGGGATGCCGTTGGCGTCCTTGGCCGGAGCCTGCTCCTTGGCGCGCTCCTTCGACAGCAGCACCGTGCGCTCCTCGGCCCGCGCGGGCTCGTGGCGCTCACTGAACCTGCCGTCCGGCGACATCAGGATGACGCCGCTCTCCACGCCGTGGCCGAGCACGTCGGCGTCCTTGCGCTGCAGTCCGAGGCAGACCCGCTTGGTGATGATGTAGGCCAGCACCGGGCCGACGAACACCGCGACGCGGAAGAACCACGTGGTGGCGAACAGCGACAGGTGGAAGCGCTCGGCGAGCACGTCGTTGGCGCCGGCCAGCCACAGCAGGCCGTAGAAGGTGACCGCGGCCATGCCCACGCCGGTGCGGACCGGGGCGTTGCGCGGCCGGTCGTTGACGTGGTGGTGGCGCTTGTCGCCGGTCACCCACTGCTCGACGAACGGCCAGGCGGCCGCGCCGCCGAACACGATGCCGAGCGGGACCAGCGCCGGGATCAGCACGTTCAGGCTGAGCGTGTGGCCCCAGGCCGTGATCTCCCAGTTGGGCATGATGCGGAGGGAGCCCTCCAGCACGCCCATGTACCAGTCGGGCTGCGACGCCGAGGAGATGGCCCCCGGGTCGTAGGGGCCGAACAGCCAGATCGGGTTGATCTGGGCGAAGGCCCCCAGCAGCGCCAGCACACCGAAGGTGAACAGGAAGTAGGCGCCCGTCTTGGCCATGAAGACCGGGTAGAACGGGTAGCCGTAGACCTGCTTCTCGGTCTGCTTCATGGTCGGCATGGCGGTGTGCTTCTGGTGCCACATGATCATCATGTGCGCGGTCACCAGACCCAGGATCAGACCCGGGATCAGCAGGATGTGCAGGGTGAACAGCCGGGGGATGATGTCCCCGTAGTCGCCCTCGGGGAACTCGCCGCCGAACAGGAACATGTAGATGTAGGTGCCGACCAGCGGGATCGACTCGGCCACACCCTGGGTGATCCGCAGACCGGTGCCCGACAGCAGGTCGTCCGGCAGCGAGTAGCCGAACAGGCCCTCCAGCATGCCCAGCGTGAACATGCCGATGCCGATGAGCCAGTTCAGCTCGCGCGGCTTGCGGTAGGCGCCGGTGAAGAACACCCGCAGCATGTGCGCCAGGATCGACGCCATGAACAGGATGGCCGCCCAGTGGTGGATCTGCCGCATGAGCAGACCGCCGCGGACGTCGAAGCTGATGTGCAGCGTGGAGGCGTAGGCCTCCGACATCTTCACGCCCGACAGCTTGGTGTAGGAGCCGTCGTAGTGGACCTCGTTCATGCTCGGGTGGAACCAGAGCGTGAGGAAGGTGCCCGTCAGCAGCAGGATGATGAAGCAGTACAGGGCGATCTCGCCCAGCATGAACGACCAGTGGTCCGGAAAGACCTTCTTCATGTTCCGCTTGAAGAAGGTGGTGGACCCCAGGCGGTCGTCCAGGAAGTTCAGCGGCCCCTCGACCGCCTTGGGCGCGCCCGGCCGGGCTGCGCTTGCCTCGCTCATCCGCGCTCCCAGAAGCTCGGCCCGATCGGTTCGGGGAAGTCGGCGGTGGCCACCAGGTAGCCGTCCTCGACACTGAGCGGGAGCTGCGGCAGCGCGCGCGCCGCCGGACCGAACACGACCTTGGCCGCGTCGGTGGCGTCGAACGTCGACTGGTGGCACGGGCACAGGATGTGGTGGGTGGTCTGCTCGTACAGGGCCGCCGGGCAGCCCACGTGCGTGCAGATCTTGGAGTACGCCACGATCCCGTTGACGTGCCAGTTCTCCCGCCCCTTGGCCGGCTTGAACTGGTCGGCCGGGACGTTGATGAGGATGGTGACCGCCTTGGCGATCTCGTTCAGCGGGTGGTGCGCGTTCTCCTCGATGCCCTCGGGCAGCACGGTGATCATCGCACCCGGGCTGGAGAAGTCGCTCACCTTCAGCGGCTTGTTGGTGCCGTCCACCACCAGGCGGACGCCCTTCTTGCCCTTCTCCTTGGCCGACTTCACGGCCTCGCCCCAGTAGGTGTGGCGCAGGCGCTTCTCCGGCAGCGGGCCGAGGTCGCGCAGCAGCACCAGCGGCGCGAGGCCGAGCGGGGCGGCGGCCAGCAGCAGCGTGCGGCGCAGCAGCGGGCGCTTGGTGATGCCGCTGTCCTCGGCGCCCTCCATGAACGCCTCGGAGAAGGCGCGCCGGTCCTCCGGCGTGGCCTCCAGCTCGTGCCGCTCCTGGACGATCGGCTTGCTGGTCATCAGGCGCCGCACCCAGACGGTGACGCCGATGGCCATCGCCATGAAGGACAGCGCCATCAGGCCGCCGAGCCAGAGGTTGGACTCCTTGGCCCGGTGGATGCCGTGCATGCCGCCGTCGCGGCCGCTCCAGCCGATGAAGTAGACGATGAACGCCACGCTGGCGGCGAAGGCCAGCAGGAACAGCGAGGCCACCACGCGCTCGGCGCGCTTGGCGGACTTCTCGTCCAGCTCCTCGCCCGCGCCCGCCGGAGCGGGGTACTCCTCCTGCGCCAGCAGCGCCTTGTCGGCGGCCGGCGACGGCGTGCCCACCACGCGCTCGCGCGGGGCCCCGTCCTCGCGCGGCTCGTGCGAGCCCGCGGTGTCGTTGGTTTCGCTCATGACTTCTTCAGCTTCTTCGGCTTCTTCGCGGTGATCCACATGGCCGCGAGCACCAGCAGGCCGATGCCGACCAGCCAGCCCACCAGGCCCTCGGAGACCGGGCCGATGCGGCCGAGGCCGTTACCGCCCGGGTTGGGCTCCTCGCGCGTCTGGACGACGTAGGCGATGATCGCCTGCTTGTCCTTCGGGGTGAGGGTGGTGTCGTTGAACACCGGCATCGCCTGCGGGCCGGTGAGCATGGCCTCGTAGATCTGGGTCGGCGTCACGTCGCTCTTGTCCAGCGGCGGGGCGTACTTGCCGCCGGTCAGCGCGCCGCCCGAGCCCACGAAGCTGTGGCACTGGGCGCAGTTGGTGCGGAAGAGCTTGCCGCCGAGCGCGGCGTCGCCGCCCTTGGGGTCGACCGCGGAGGCGGGCGGGATCGCCGGTCCGCCACCGAGGCTGGTGACGTACTCGGTCAGGTCACGCAGGTTCTTCTCCGCCCGGGCCTTCTGCTCCTCGGCCGCCTTGCGCTTCTCCGGCTCCGCGTAGTCGGTGCGGATGTCGGTGTTGAAGTCCGGCACCGGCTTCTTGCGCGGCATCTGCGCGCCAGGGTTCATCGCGGGCATGCGGCCCGTGGAGACCTGGAAGTCGACGGATGCGGCGCCCACGCCCAGCAGGCTGGGAGCGATCGGGTTGCCCTTGGCGTCCTTGGTGCCCTCGGCGTTGAGGCCGTGGCAGCTCGCGCAGCTCTGGTTGAACAGCTCCTGGCCGTTCTTCAGGTCTGCGGCTGCCTGCGTCGCGTTCGCCGCCTCTGCGCGGTCGGACTGCGGCGAGAAGCCGGCGTAGATGACGCCGATCGCCGCCAGGGCCGCCAGCACGACGGCGTAGCCCGCCCACGGGCGCCGTCGCCATGCGGTGAACCTTTTCACGGAAATCCCCGTTCGGGTCATGTCGTCGGTGGTCAAACGGTCAGTGGAGGTCGAGCAGGTAGATCGTCGCGAACAGGCCGATCCACACGACGTCGACGAAGTGCCAGTAGTACGACACGACGATGGCGCTGGTCGCCTGCTCGTGGGTCCACCGCTTGGCTGCGTAGGTGCGTCCCAGCACGAACAGGAACGCGACCAGGCCGCCGGTCACGTGCAGGCCGTGGAAGCCGGTGGTCAGGTAGAAGACCGAGCCGTAGGCCGAGGACGAGAGCGTGAGGCCGTCGTGGGTGACGAGGTTGTAGTACTCGTAGGCCTGGCCGCCGACGAAGTAGGCGCCCATGAGGAACGAGAGGATGTACCACTCGCGCAGGCCCCACCGCCGGAAGTTGAGCAGGCCGCCGTCCCGGCCGACCTTGCCGGCCTCGGCCTTGAACACGCCCATCTGGCAGGTCACCGAGGACAGCACCAGGATGGTCGTGTTGAAGACGGACAGCGGCAGGTCCAGCTCGGCGCCCGGCCATGAGTGCTCACCGTGCTGGCCGATCGTCACAGAGCGGATCGTGAAGTACATCGCGAACAGGGCCGCGAAGAACATCAGCTCGGACGACAGCCAAACGATCGTCCCCACGCTGACCAGGTTGGGACGATTCGCCCGAGCGTGAGGTGTTGTCTCTATCGCGGATGCTGTTGCCACGGGCAGCATTATTACGTCACCGGTTCCATCACTGACGCATGACCCCCCTTCTGGAGTTCCCGAGCGTGTTGCACGGCGTGCCCGCGAGGGGGCCCGAGGAGGCCGTAACCCCCTTCGCACCAGGGGTTCCGGGGCCCGGGACGGATTTTCGCGGCGACCTCCGGGCCGGATCTCGTGCCGCCGCGCCCGAACCGGTAGCCTTCTCGCCATGACGGAGAGCCCGATGAAGGTCCTGGTCTACAGCGACGACGCGAACACCCGCGCCCAGATCCGGCTCGCCATCGGGCGCCGGCCGGCCGGCGACCTGCCCCGGGTCGAGTACGTCGAGTGCGCGACGCAGCCCGCCGTGGTCAAGCGCCTGGACGAGGGCGGGATCGACGTCGTGGTCGTGGACGGCGAGGCCCAGCCCGCCGGCGGCCTCGGCGTGTGCCGGCAGGCCAAGGACGAGGTCTACGACTGCCCGCCGATCCTGGCGATCATCGCCCGCCGCGACGACGGCTGGCTGGCCACCTGGTCGCGCGCCGACAAGGTGGTCGGGCTCCCGCTGGACCCGATGGCCCTGGCCAAGGCCGTCGCCGAACTGCTGCGCTGGCGCGCCGACAACCGCCTTCCGGCTCTGTAGGACACCTGTTCGCCGGGGGGTGCGCCCCCGCGCATCCCCGAGGACCCACCTCAATCTGGGGGAATCATGGATGCGCGTACCACCTGGCCGGCCCTGCTCAACGCCCTGCTCGACGGCGAGTCGCTGTCGAGCGAGGAGACCTCCTGGGCGATGAACACGATCATGGCCGGGGAGGCGAGCGACGCCCAGGTGGCCGGTTTCGCGGTGGCGATGCGCGCCAAGGGCGAGACGGTCGCCGAGGTGGCCGGGCTGGCCGAGGGGATGTACGCCAACGCGACCCCGATCGAGGTCCCGGGCCGCATCGCCGACCTGGTGGGCACCGGCGGCGACCGCGCCCACACCGTCAACGTCTCCACGATGGCCGCGGTGGTGGCGGCCGCGGCGGGCGTCAAGGTCGTCAAGCACGGCAACCGCGCCGCGTCGTCGTCCTGCGGCGCGGCCGACCTGCTGGAGAACCTGGGCCTCCCCCTGGACCTGCCGCCGGACCTGACCGCGCGGGTCGCCGACGAGGTGGGCATCACCTTCTGCTTCGCGCCGCGCTACCACCCGGCGCTGAAGTACGTCGCGCGGACGCGCCGCGAGCTGGGCACGCCCACGGTCTTCAACTTCCTGGGCCCGCTCACCAACCCGGCCAGGCCCGCCGCCCAGGCCGTCGGGGTGTTCCACCCGCGCATGGCGGGCATCGTGGCGGGCGTGTTCGCCGAGCGGGGCAACTCCTCGCTGGTGTTCCGGGGCGACGACGGGCTGGACGAGCTGACCACCACGGGCACCTCCACCGTCTGGGTGGTGCGCGACGGCCAGGCCGTCGAGACGACCTTCGACCCGGCCGACCTCGGCATCCCCCCGGCCGAGCCGGAGGCGCTGCGCGGCGCGGACGCCCCGTTCAACGCCCAGGTGGCGCGGGAGGTCTTCGGCGGCGCGAAGGGGGCCGTGCGCGACATCGTGTGCCTCAACACGGCCGCGCTGATCGCGGCCTACGAGGGCGCCCCGCCCGCCGAGCGGCTGACCGAGACGCTGCGGGCGGGCTGCGAGCGGGCCGCCGAGGCCATCGACTCGGGGGCCGCCACCGGGCTGCTGGAGCGCTGGGTGTCCACCGCCCGGGCCCTGAGGCCGAGCGCCTGAGGCCCCCGGGGGTTCGGGGCACTCCGCCCCGGCCTCGGGCATGATCGGGCCGCTGCGGCGATCTCAGCGGCCGCCGCGGCGCGGTCCGGCGGGCCCGGCGGGCCCCGCCGGGCCGGGCGCGCTCAGTCGGCGTCCGGCAGGCCCAGGGAGAAGGCGACCTCCAGGTCGTGCTGGGAGTAGGTCCGGAAGGCGATGTGGGTCTCGGTGTCGCGGACGCCGGGGACCTTGTTGAGGCGGCCCGGGATGACCTCGTTCAGCTCCTCGTGCCGGCGGACCCGGACCATGGCGACCAGGTCGAAGGTGCCGGTCGTGGAGTAGACCTCGCTCACGCCCTCCAGGGCGGCGATCGCCTCGGCCACCTCGTGGATGCGCGCGACGTCGGTCTTGACGAACACGATCGCAGTGACCACTGCTTCCTCCCCAGATCTAGAAACGGTCCGACTCTACCCACGCCGGGCGCGCCGGACCGCCCCGCGGGCGCCCGCCGGGCCCGGGCGGGCGGGGCGGGCGGCCTCAGCCGCGGTCGAGCGCGGCGAGCCTGCGGGCCGGGCCGGCGCGGCGGGCCAGCAGCGCGAAGCCCGCGCCCGCGGCGAAGCCGTAGAGGTGGGCGACGTAGGCCACGTTGTCCTCCTTGCCCGTCAGCGACTGGGCGCCCAGCGACAGCCACTGCAGGACGAACCAGTAGCCCAGCACCACCCACACCGGCAGCCGGATGACGATGATCGGCGGGACCAGGCTGACGATGCGGCCGCGCGGGTTGAGCACCAGGTAGGCCCCCAGCACGCCCGCGATGGCCCCGGACGCCCCGATCAGCGGGACGCCGGAGTCGGGCGAGGTGAGCGCGAAGCCGTAGACCGCGACCAGCCCGAACAGCAGGTAGCTCAGCAGGTAGCGCAGCCGGCCGAAGCGGTCCTCCACCCCCATGCCGACCACGAACAGGATGACCAGGTTGCCCAGGAGGTGGGCGGCCCCCGCGTGCAGGAACATCGAGGAGAACGCCGAGGTCCACGGCGTCTTGTCGAAGGCGGCCTCACCGCACTCGTGGACGAGCTCGGCCGGCAGCGGCTGCCGCTCGCCCGTGGTCAGCTCGCGCGGGATCGCGCCGTGCTCCATCGAGAACTCGGCCGCCCGGCACTCGCGGACCTTGCCCTCGCCGTACCAGGTGGCGAAGTTGGCCATCGGGGTCAGCAGGAACACCACGATGTTGGCGGCCACCAGCAGGTACGTCACCCACGGCACCCTGCGTGCGGGCTGGCTGTCGTACAGGGGCAGGGCCATGCGGGGGCGTCCTCACCGATTCGCCGGATTCGTTCAGGTCACCTTAGTGGCCGCCAGGCGCCGCGGTCCTCCGGCTCGACGGCGGCGTAGGCGGCGTCGAGCCGGCCCCGCAGCCCCTCCGCGCCGTGCGCCGGGCAGCTCCAGACGCCCTCCACCTCGACCAGCCGGGCGCCGGGCGAGTCCAGCCAGCGCAGCACGCACTCCATCTCCTCGGCGCCGGCCCCGCCCGACACCGCGCCCGCCGGGATGGCCGAGGGGAAGGCGCCGGGCAGCACGGTCTCGGCCGTGGCGATCAGGGCGTCGACGTAGGGCCGGGGATGGGCCCGGGGCGGGACGGTGCCGGCGGCGGCCAGCCGCCCGTGCCGCACCACCGACAGCTCCCAGCCGCCGCCGGGCGCGGGCCGGGCGGCCACCAGCTGGGGCAGCCGGGCCAGCGCCGCCAGCCGCTGGGCCTTGGCGGCGGCGCGGACGAAGGCGGCGAGCCGGTCGCGCTGGGCGGCGGCCTCCTCGTAGCGCAGCTCGGCCGCCAGCCGGTCGATCCGCACCTGCGCGGCGGCGACCACGGGCCGCACGTCGCCCTCCATCACCGACCGCGCCGAGGCGGTGTGCAGCTCGTACTCCTCGACGGTCTCGCGGCCCTCGCACGGCGCGCCGCACCGCCCGAGCTCGGCCAGCGCGCAGGTGCGGGCCCGGCCGCTCTCGATCAGCCGCAGCGACAGCCGCTGGGTGCACTGGCGCAGCGGGACGGCCTCGTGCAGCGCCGCCCGCGCCTCCTCGGCCTGCCGCCGCGAGGAGAGCGGCCCGAGGTAGGCGGCCCCGTCGTCGCGGCACTCGTGCACGATCGACAGCCGGGGGAAGGGCTCGGCGGTCAGCTTCAGCCAGATCGCCCGCTCGGGGAACTTGGAGCGCCGGTTGTAGCGCGGCTTGTGCTCGGCGATCAGCCGCAGCTCGCGGACCTCGGCCTCCAGTCCGGTGGCGCACACGACGGGCCGGACCCGCTCGGCCAGCCCGACCATCTCGCGCACCCGCCAGCGGGTCTCCGAGCCGGTGAAGTAGCCGCGCACCCGGGTGCGCAGGTCGCCGCTCTTGCCGACGTACAGCACCTCGCCCGCCGCGTCCTCGAACAGGTAGACGCCGGGGGCGCTCGGCACCTCGTCGGCCAGGTAGCGCTTGCGGCGCTGCTCGGGCGTGGGCGCCTTGGCGAACGAGCGCAGCTCCTCCAGCGAGGTGACGCCGTAGGAGCCGAGCCGCTCGATGAGGCCGTGCAGCACCTCCACGGTGGCGCGGGCGTCCGACAGCGCGCGGTGGTCGGGCCGGACGGGGGTGCGGAAGTAGCGGGCCAGGGTCTCCAGCTTGCAGTTGGGGACCTCGTCCTTGGTGAGGACCCGGCGCGCCAGGTTGACGGTGTCGACCACCGCGAAGGAGGGCCAGGCGTAGCCGTGCGCGGCGCAGGCGGCCTTGAGGAAGCCGATGTCGAAGGGGGCGTTGTGCGCGACCAGCACGCAGCCCCGCGCGAACTCCAGGAACGCGGGCAGCACCCGCTCCACCCGCGGGGCGGCCACCACCATCTGCTGGGTGATGCCGGTCAGCGCGGTGATGAACGGCGGGATGGGGGTGCCGGGGTCGACCAGCGTGCCGAAGTCGCCGAGCACCTCCCCGGCGCGCACCTTCACCGCGCCGATCTCGGTGATCGCCGAGTCCTTCGGGGAGCCGCCGGTGGTCTCCAGGTCCACCACCACGAAGGTGACGTCGGCCAGCGGCATGCCGAGGTCGTCGAGCGTGCCCTGGACGGCGTGGCCGGGCTGGGGACTCGGGGACGTCATGCAGGTGACGGTAGAGCACGCCACCGACAGGCGGACCTGGCGGCGCCGCGTCCCGGGGACGTCCCCGGCGCGTCCCCGGCGCGTCCCCGGCACGTCCCCAGCGCGTGTCTGCCGCGTCCCCGCCGCCGGGCACGCCCCGGCCGCGCGCGGCCCGCTAGGGTAATGGGATCGTCCGGCCGGCCCCTTGCGTCCCCACGCGTTCGTGCTGGTTAGGGCGCGGGTCACCCGGGAAGTACTGAGCGCACCGGCGCGTGCGCGGCGGGGCGAGGCGGGAGGAGCAGGATCATCGACAGCGGTCCCGAGGCGGCCGAGAGACTGGCCCGTCCCCTTCCCGAGGCGGTCCGCCAGCGGGTGGTGGAGACCGCCTCGGCGCTGCTCGGCGCCCTGCCGCCCGACGAGGTCCCCCTTCCGCTGCGCCGCTTCGCCCGCTTCGAGCGCCGCAAGCGCGCCAAGCTCGCCGCGCAGCCCATCGCCGCCCTGCTGGAGAAGGACGACGCCTTCCGCCGCCGGGTCGCCGGGCCGCTGCGCGAGGCGCAGCCGGAGCTGGTGGAGGAGGTCGAGGCCGGCCGGGTGCCGCCGGCCGCCGAGCCCGTCCAGGTCGCCGCCATCGCCTACCTGGTCCGCCCCGAGGGCTGGACCGGCCTGGTGGAGGCGGCCCGCGCCGAGCTGGAGCGCTCGGCGACCGCCTCGGAGGAGGAGGCCGCCGAGCGGCGGATCGCCGCCCTGACCGAGGAGCTGGCCGCCGCCCGCGCCGCCCGCTCGGCCGAGCTGGACAAGCTGCGCGCCGAGCTGCGCGAGAGCAAGGCCGAGAACGCCGAGCTGCGCCGCAAGCTGCACGAGGCGCGCACCAGGGCCAAGGCCGCCCACGAGCGGGCCGAGGAGCTCAGCGACTCCGCCGGCCGGGAGCTGGCGGCCGCCCGCGAGTCCGCCGCCGGGGCCGACAAGGAGCTGCGCCGCCTGCGCGCCAAGCTGGAGCAGGCCGAGGCCAACGCCGAGACCGCGCGCCGCGCCGCCCGCGAGGGCCGCAACATCGACGACGTGCGGCTGCGCGTGCTGCTGGACACGCTGGTGGACGCCGCCCAGGGGGTGCGCCGCGAGCTCGCGCTGCCCACCACCATCGGCCGCCCCGCCGACCTGGTGGGCGGCGCCGACGCCGACGCGCAGGCGCACCGCGCGCTGCCGGGCCGGGCGCTGTCCGACAACGACCCGCAGCTGCTGGACCGGCTGCTGGCGCTGCCCAAGGTGCACCTGATCGTGGACGGCTACAACGTCACCAAGACCGGCTACGGCGAGCTGACGCTGGCCGACCAGCGCACCCGCCTGCTGTCGGGGCTCGGCGGGCTCGCCGCGCAGACCCGGGCCGAGGTGACCTGCGTGTTCGACGGCGCCGAGCTGGACGCCCCGGTGGCGACCATGGCGCCGCGCGGGGTGCGGGTCCGCTTCAGCCCGCCGGGGCGCACCGCCGACGAGATGATCGGCGACCTGGTGCGGGCCGAGCCGCCCGGCCGCCCCGTGGTCGTGGTGTCCTCCGACCGCGAGGTGGCCGACGCCGCCCGCCGGGCCGGGGCGCGCCCCGCGCTCTCCACGCTGCTGCTGCGCCGCCTCGGCCGCTCCTGAGGGGCCCGGCGCGGGCGTTCGCCGGACGCGCGGGCCCGCCGCCCGTAGGGTGGACCGGCGTCGGCGGCCGTCCCGCCCGGCGCCCCGCGCCCCCTGCGACGACAGCGTCCGGTGAGCCCGTCGTCACGCATGGTGCCGGAAGGGCAACGAACTACCGCAAGTAATGACGAATGAGTTGTGACCGGTGTGGCCCGTCGCTAATGTCGTCCGCTGATGTCATGGACGAAAGGGGCGAACCGGACCGTGGCCAGTGATGACACCGGAACCTCCGCGCAGGTGCGGAGCACGCGCGGGATCATCGCCCGCAGGGCAGTCCCCGGAGCGGCGGTCCCGCGCTGGACGGCGGCGGTGGCGGGACTGGCGGTGACGGCCACCCTGGCCGCCCCGGTGAGCGCCGCCCACGCACAGCCCGCCAAGCCCAAGCCGAGCGCCAAGCAGGCCCAGGCGAAGCTGACCAGGCTCAACGAGCAGGTCGAGGACCTGGTCGAGAAGTACAACCAGGTCACCGAGGACCTCAAGGCGGCCAAGAAGAAGCTCCAGGCCGCCCAGAAGGCCGGCAAGAGCGAGCTGGCCGCCTTCGACCAGCAGCGCGCCCGCGTCGCCCAGATGGCCGCCAACGCCTACAAGAAGGGCGAGACCGGCGGCGTCGCCGGGTTCGTCGGCACCGGCGACCCGCAGGCGGTGCTGGACCAGCAGGCCGTCTTCACCCTCCTGCAGCAGAACCGCAGCGACGACCTCAGCCAGTTCCTGGCCACCGCCCAGCGGCTGCGCCGCGAGCAGGCGCAGGCCCAGGCGGCCTTCAACGAGGTCAACGTCAAGGCCAAGGAGATGAAGCAGAAGAAGGCCGAGGTCGAGAAGTCGATCAGTCAGCAGAAGAAGCTGCTGGCCAAGCTCGGCGAGAAGGAGGACAAGCCCGGCACCGGTAACGGCGGCGGCACGGGCGGCTCCTACAACGGCCCGGCCAGCGGCTCGGCGCGCACCGCGCTGAACTACGCCTACGCCCAGCTCGGCAAGCCCTACGTGTACGGCGGCACCGGCCCCAACGGCTACGACTGCTCCGGCCTGACGATGCGCGCCTGGGGCGCGGCGGGCGTCAACATCACCCGCACCACCAACTCCCAGTGGGCCGCCACCAAGCACATCGACAAGAGCGCCCTGCAGCCTGGCGATCTGGTGTTCTTCCGCAGCCTCGGCCACGTCGGCATGTACGTGGGCGGCGGCAAGATGATCCACGCCCCGCGCACCGGCAAGAACGTCGAGATCGTGTCGATCGCGTCCGGCTACTACCTGTCGACCTACTACGGCTCCAGCCGCCCGTAGCGGCCCTCCGTCCCGGCCCCGCTCCGCGTGCGGGCGGGCCCGGGCGGGGCGGGCGGGAGCGCCGCCAGATCCCTTCCCTTCCAACGGACCGGGCTTGACCTGGTCCGTTGTTCTTTTGCCCGTGATTTGCCTTCTCTTCGCTCTTTGATACTTTGTGGTGGTCGCGGCACCCGCCAGGGGTCGCGTGACCGGCGTCGCCTCCCAGGCGCCGCCACCGGCCCGGCGCCGTCCAGACGCCGCCCCCGCGTCGCCTTCCAGGTGCCGCACCCCGCGCCGTCTCCGGCGCCGTCTCCTCCCGGAGACCTGCCGGCCCAGCCGTACCGCACCCGCGCCGAGAGCGCGCCGCGGCGGCCTTCCCCAGGGCCCGGCGCCCGGCGGTACCCGCCCTTCGGGACCGTCTCGCCCATCAAAATCATCAGCGCCGCGCGTTCGCAGCGGGACACAAGGGTCCCGCGGTCCGGCCCCATCACGCCTGGGAACGCGTCGGCAACGCCGAATCCGCCTCCGCGCGGAACCGGGGACCCATCCGCCCGCGTCCGGGAACGTTCCGGACCGCACGGCACCCGGGGTGAATCGGCCTGCCCCTCCTCGACGCCCGTCGAGCCCGGCACGCCGTAGGGCCACTTCCACGCCCGAACCCGTCAGCTAACCCGGTAGGCGTCTGGAAGAAGGAGAAACCCCTGTCCAGCCACGCCGTCTCCAGCACCGCCCGACGCACGCGCATCGCCGGCGGCCTCGTCGCCGCCACCGCCGTGCTCACCCCCGTCGTCGCGGTGGGCAACACCTCCTCGGCCCACGCCGCCACCCCGGTGGCCAAGGTCGTCAAGCAGGCCAAGAAGAAGTCCTGGGCCGAGCGCCAGAAGCTCGCCAAGAAGGCGGTGGCCTACGCCTACAAGAAGAGGGGCAAGCCGTACCGCTACGGCGCGGCGGGCCCCAACTCCTTCGACTGCTCGGGCCTCGTCCAGTGGTCCTACAAGAAGGCCGGAGTGCAGCTCCCCCGGGTGACCGGGTCCCAGTACCGCGCCGTCAAGAACAAGGTCTCCTGGAAGAACCTCTCCCCCGGTGACCTGGTGTTCTTCAACGGCAAGAGCCATGTCGGCATGGTGGCCAAGAAGAAGGGCCGCACCCTTTACATGATCCACGCCCCGCACACGGGCAGCCATGTGAAGGTCGTCAAGCTCGACAGCTACCGCAAGCGCACCTTCGCCGGCGCCGTCCGCCCCTACTGACGGCGGCCCCGCGCCAGGGCGCGGCCGTTCGCCCCCTCGGGCGGCCGCGCCCCTCCCCCTCCCTTCGCTCCCCCCAGTTCCGTCCCTCCCGCCCGGGAGATCGACCGACCACGTTCGGGCGCGTCCGCGCCCACCGCCGAGTCCGCGCAGCCCGCCGAGGGCCGCGGAGCCGGGGACCCATGTCCCTCGGGGTGAATCGGCCGCCACGCGGCCGTAGGGCAGCTTCCACGCCCGAACCCGTCAGCTAACCCGGTAGGCGGTATGGAAGCCGAGGAGTCCCATCTTGTCCGGCAAGCACCGCAAGCCCAGCCCGCTCACCATCACCCTGCGCGCCACCGGCACCTTCGTCGCCGGCGCGGCCGTCATCGGCACCGCCGCCACGGCCGCCTCCGCCACCGTGGCCATCCCCGGCCAGGACGCCCCGGCGCACGGGCCCCTCGCGGCCGCCCAGGCCGCCTCCACCCAGCACCAGGCCCCCGCCAAGGCCGCCGAGAAGGCCGCCGGCAAGGCGCCGGAGAAGGCGGCGGCCCAGAAGGCCGCCAAGCCCGCCGCGCCCGCCAAGGCCAAGCGCCCCACCGCCGACGACGCCATCAAGATGGCCAAGTCCCAGGTGGGCGTGAAGGAGAACTCCAACGGCGAGACCAAGTACCAGGACTGGTACATGAGCACCTCGCGCGCCCGCGAGACCGTCAAGCGCGACGGCGGCTCCGTCCAGGGGTACAACGACGCACAGTGGTGCAGCATGTTCGTCTCCTGGGTGGGCGACCGCCTGGGCCTCAACGACCAGTTCGGCGAGGACGCCTGGACCGTCGAGCACGCCCGCTACTTCCAGCGCGAGGGCCGCTGGGGCACCAAGCCCAAGCCCGGCGCCATCGTGTTCTTCGCCTGGGACGGCGGCAAGACCAACTACGACATCGTGCACGTCGGCATGGTGATCAAGGACAACGGCGACGGCACCGTCAAGACCGTCGAGGGCAACACCGGCGACGCCGTGCAGATCAAGACGCGCAACACCGCGCAGATCGTCGGCTACGGGTACCCCGACTACGCCAAGTGACCGCCCCGGGCGACCGGTCCCGCGACCGGTCCGCCCAGGTCATAGGATCGCCCGCATGACCCCGGGTCCCGCGGAACCAGACGGCCCCGCCGCCCCACCGGCAGTCCCCGGTGGGGGGGCGGGGCCGTCCGGCCGTCGGCGGGCGGTCGCCCTGGCCGCGGCCGGGGCCGCCGCCTGCCTGGCCGCCGGGCTGGGCCTGGCCGCCGCCTCCCCGGACTCTTCGCCTCCCCCCACCGCCGGCGCCCCCGCCCCGGCCCCGGCGAGCGCCCTGGACCGCCGGGCCGCCGAGACCGTCCTCGCCAACCGGGCGCGCGCCGTGCGCGACCGGGACCGCACCGCCTTCCTGGCCACCGTCGCCACCGCCCCCGCCGCCTTCCAGCAGGAGCAGGCGGGGCTGTTCGACAACCTCCGCAAGCTGCCCCTGGACGGCTGGCGGGAGCGGGTCGCGGGCGTCGAGAACGGCGACACCCCCGGCGCCGTCACCGTCCGCGTGGCCCTCAGCTACCGCCTGACCGGCTACGACCGCGCCCCGGTCACCCGGACCCGCTACCTGGCGTTCGCGCCCCGCGCGGGCACCTGGGTGATCAGCGGGACGCCCGCGCGCGGCCCCGGCGACACCGAGATGTGGGACGGCGGCCCCGTGACGGTGGTGCGCGGCCGCTCCAGCCTGGTGATCGGCGACGCCCCGGGGCCGGCGGAGATCGCCCGGCGCGTCGACCGCGCCGTCCCGGCCGTCTCGGCGGTCACCGGCACCGGCTGGGCGCGCCGCGCGGTCGTGCTGGCCCCGGCCGACGCCGCCCGGGCGGCCGCGCTGGCCGGGCCCGGCCGGGACCTCACCGACATCGCCGCGCTGGCCGTGGCCGCCGGGGACGCCCCGGCGGGCGGCGGCGACCGGATCATCGTCTCCCCCGGGACCTTCGCCCGGCTGAACGCGCTGGGCCGCGAGGTCGTGCTCACCCACGAGCTGACCCACGTCGCCACCGGCGGCGCCCGCGACGGCCGCACCCCGGTCTGGCTGATCGAGGGCCTGGCCGACTACGTCGGCTACCGGGGCACGGAGGTGGGGGTGCGCGCGGCCGCCGGGGAGCTGGCCCGCGAGGTCGCCGGCGGCCGCACGCCCGCCGCGCTGCCGGGCCCGGAGGCGTTCGAGGGCGGCTCGGGCCGGCTCGCCCAGTCCTACCAGGAGTCCTGGCTCGCCTGCCGGCTGATCGCCGAGCGGTACGGTGAGGCGACCCTGCTCCGGCTCTACCGGGCCGCCGGGCGCATGTCCGAGGACGCCGCGCTGCGCTCGGTGCTGGGCGTGGACCGGGCGCGCTTCACGTCCCTGTGGCGCGACCACCTGCGAAGGGAACTGCGTTGAGCGAGCCCGTGGCCGGACCCGTGGCCGAGCCCGCACCCGCGCCGGAGGCGGCGCGGCGGCCCCGGCGGGCCGCCCTGATCACCGCGCTGCTGCTGTTCGCGGCGGTCGGCGCGGTCCTCGCGGTCACCACGCCGTGGAACCCGCTGCCGGGCCACGTGCCGGGCGGCCGCGCCGCCCCCGATCCGGCGCTGGACTTCACCCCGGCGCAGCTCGCCCGCTCCCGCGCCTTCGACGACGCGCTCAACCCCGTCGCCTACGGCCGCCTGGTCGTCGGGCTGCTGGTGGTGCTGGCCCTCGGCCTGACCCCGCTCGGCGCCCGCCTGATCGGCTGGAGCACGGCCCGGGTGCGGTGCCGCCCGCTGCGGGTCATGGTCGCGGCGGCGGTGCTGGCGGCGGTGCTGCGGCTCGCGGCGCTGCCGTTCGGCGTGTGGGGCGAGTCGGTGCTGCGCCGCTACGGGCTGTCGGTCCAGTCCTGGCCCGCCTGGCTGCTGGACCAGCTCAGGTCGCTGGCGGTGACCTGGGTGATGTGGACGATCGCCCTGACGCTGCTGCTCGCGCTGGTGCGGCGCTTTCCCCGCTACTGGTGGACCGGCGCCGCCGCGGGGGCGTTCGCGCTGGTGGTCGCCGGGTCGTTCCTGTACCCGGTGGCGGTGGAGCCGGTGTTCAACAAGTTCCACTCCCTGCCCGCCGGGAAGCTGCGCACCGACCTGCTCGCGCTGGCCGAGCGGGACGGGGTGCCGGTCGAGGACGTGCTGGTCGCCGACGCCTCCCGCCGCACCACCTCGCTGAACGCCTACGTGTCGGGCTTCGGCTCGACCCGCCGCATCGTCGTCTACGACACGCTGCTGAAGTCGCCGCCCGCCCGGATCGAGTCGATCGTGGCGCACGAGCTCGGCCATGCCGACAACAACGACGTGCCGTCGGGCACGATGATCGGCGCGCTGGGGGTGGCGGGCGCGGTGTGCGTGCTGTACCTGCTGCTGTCCTCGCCCCGGCTGCTGCGCCGCGCGGGCGTCCCCGAGGACGACGGGAGCGGCGGGGGCGGGCCCGCCGACGTCCGGACCGTGGCCCTGCTGCTGGCGCTGTTCGCCGTCGCCATGCAGATCGGTGGCCCGGTGCAGAACCTCATCAGCCGCCACATCGAGGCCCGCGCCGACGCCCACGCCCTGGACCTCACCCGCGACCCGGACACGTTCGTGTCGATGCAGCGCGAGCTGTCGGTGCGCAACCTCTCCGACCTGGCCCCCAACGGCCTCGAACGGCTGCTGTGGATGTCGCACCCCGCCGGCCCCGAGCGCATCGCGATGGCCCGGGACTGGGCCAGGATGCACGGCGTCCCGGTCCCGCCTCCCCAGGCCGGCCGCTAGGGCCGCGCGCGAAAAGGCGGTGAGCCCGCCTTTCCACCATGTCGTGGAGGACGGGCTCACCGCGCAAGGGGAGGCTCAGGCGGGCGTGCCACCCTGCGGACCGGCCGTGACCGACCGCTTCAGGGCGCTGCCCTTCACCCAGTCGTCCCAGTCGAGCTGCCAGTAGCCCCAGCCGTTCTCCGGCTCCAGCTCGCGCGAGGAGCCGGTCACCTTGAACGGGTCGCCCCGGTAGGAGAAGTCGTAGAACCAGCGCGCGTTCGCGGGGCTGGCGTTGACGCAGCCGTGGCTGACGTTGCTGTTGCCCTGCGAGCCCACCGACCAGGGGGCGCTGTGCACGTACTCGCCGCTGTTGGAGATCCGCACGGCCGAGTACACGACCTGGCGGTAGTAGTCGGGGCACCCCTTCGGGCAGCCGACCGTGGTGGAGTCCATGACGACCGGACTCTCCTTGTCCATGGTCAGGTGGTTGCCGTTGGTCGTGGTGTACTTGCGCACCCCGCCCTTGCCCATGGACACCGGGATGCGCCGCACGACCTTGCCGTTCTTGCGCACCACCAGCATGTGGCCGTTCTCGCTGGCGCGGCTGACGTGCTCGTCGCCGATGCGGAAGTTCACCGTCTGGTTGCGGCCGCCCCACACGCCCTTGGCGATCCGCACGCCGCTCAGGTGCGCGCGGAAGGTGACCCGCGTCTGGCGGGGCCAGTGCTTCCGGGTCCGGAACACCACGCTCTGGTCGCCGAACCAGTGCCAGGCGCCCTCGACCGGCCTGGCCGACCGCACCTCCAGCGCCCGCTCCACCGCCGCCTTCTCGGTGACCGCCTGGTCGAACCGGAGCACGATCGGGATGCCGACGCCGACGGTCTCCTTGTCGTAGGGGGCCTCGACGGTGGTGCCCAGCGTCCTTTTGGCCTTGGCGGTGCGGAAGGTGCTGGTGGCCGTGGCGGTCCTGCCGTCGCGGCCCAGCCCCGTGGCGGTGACGGTGTACTCGGTGGCGGGGTTCAGCGTCCAGCGCGACCGCCAGCCGGTCCGGCCCGGCTGCATCCGCCCCTCGACCGGCTCGCCCTTGGTGGTGACGGTGACGTTCTCGACCGTGCCGCTCTGCGCGGCCACGGTGATGGGGCTGTCGGGCCGCACCCGCTCGGCGCCCGGCGCCGGGGACAGCTCCAGGCGGACGGCGTCCTTCGTCCGGTCCACCGCGTCGGTGCCGCCCGAACAGGCCGCGGCCCCCGCCGCCACCGTCGCGCCGAGCAGCAGGGCGGTGGCCCGCCGCCCCCGGTCCGCCGATCCTGAGACGCCGCCGCGCACCGTCAAACCCCCGGTCGTCACTTCAAGCAAGGGAACGTGTCCGCAGCGTGTTCGCCGGGACGTGGCCCATTATGAAGGGGGCCGGTGCCCGCGCGAACGCGAAACACCGGCCCCCTGAGGGTTCCTTTGCCGATCAGTGGCTGAAGTGGCCCCGGTAGTACTCGAAGACCAGCCCGATCGTGGTCATGATGGCGGCGCAGGTGCCGGCGATGACCAGCCACCAGCCGAACACCACGCCCAGCGAGATGGCGGCGGCCGACAGCGCCACGAACAGCGGCCACCAGCTGTGCGGGCTGAAGAAGCCCAGCTCGCCGGCCGCGTCCGCGATCTCACCCTCGGGGTCGTCCTCGTACAGCGGCCCGCCGTTGGCGTTCTCCAGCCGGCGGATCGTGAAGTGGATGTAGAACCCGATCAGGCCGGCCAGGCCGACGGCCAGGGCCATCGCCGTGGTGCCGGTCCAGTCCTTGGACCAGAGCCAGTAGACGACGTCGGTGGCGAGGAAGAACAGCGCGCACCCGTAGAACATGAACGCCTGAACGCGCATGGGCTACTTGCCCCCCTCGTACTTCTTCTTGGCTTCCTTGGACTCCAGCACACCGGTGCCCGCGGAGCCCGTCGGGGCCGCGGCGCCCGCCAGCTCGCCCTTGGCGCCCACGTGCGGGTGGTGCAGGTCGAACGCCGGCCGCTCGGAGCGGATCTTGGGGATCGAGTTGAAGTTGTGCCGCGGCGGCGGGCAGGAGGTGGTCCACTCCAGCGAGCAGCCGTAGCCCCACGGGTCGTCGACCTCGACCTTCTTGCCCTTCTTGTAGGTGATGTAGATGTTGTAGAAGAAGGGCAGCATCGAGACGCCGAGCAGGAACGAGAAGACCGTGGAGACCTGGTTCAGGCCGGTGAACTCGTCGGCGTAGTCGGCGTAGCGCCGCGGCATGCCGGCCGCGCCCAGCCAGTGCTGCACCAGGAAGGTGCCGTGGAAGCCGACGAACAGCAGCCAGAAGTGGATCTTGCCGAGCCGGTCGTTCAGCATCTTGCCGGTGAACTTCGGCCACCAGAAGTAGAAGCCCGCGAACATCGCGAACACCACGGTGCCGAACACCACGTAGTGGAAGTGCGCCACCACGAAGTAGGAGTCCGACAGCTGGAAGTCCATCGGCGGCGAGGCCAGGATGACGCCGGTCAGACCGCCGAACAGGAAGGTGACCAGGAAGCCGAGCGACCACAGCATGGGCGACTCGAAGGTCAGTTGTCCTCGCCAGATGGTTCCGACCCAGTTGAAGAACTTCACCCCCGTGGGCACGGCGATGAGGAACGTCATGAAGGAGAAGAACGGCAGCAGCACCTGGCCGGTGACGTACATGTGGTGCGCCCACACGGTGATCGACAGGCCGGCGATGGTGATGGTGGCGAACACCAGGCCCACGTAGCCGAAGATCGGCTTGCGGCTGAACACCGGGAGGATCTCGGTCACGATGCCGAAGAAGGGCAACGCGATGATGTACACCTCGGGGTGGCCGAAGAACCAGAACAGGTGCTGCCACAGCAGCGCGCCGCCGTGCGAGGCGTCGAAGATGTGCGCGCCCAGCTTGCGGTCGGCCTCCAGGGCCAGCAGCGCGGCGGCCAGCACCGGGAAGGCCAGCAGCACCAGGATCGAGGTGAGCAGGATGTTCCAGGTGAAGATCGGCATCCGGAACATGGTCATGCCCGGCGCGCGCATGCACAGGATCGTGGTGATGAAGTTGACCGCGCCCATGATGGTGCCGAAGCCCGACATCGCCAGGCCCATGACCCACATGTCACCGCCGATGCCCGGCGAGCGGACCGAGTCCGACAGCGGGGCGTAGGCGAACCAGCCGAAGCTGGCGGCGCCGTTCGGGGTGAGGAAGCCGGCCAGCACGATCAGGCTGCCGAACAGGAACAGCCAGTAGGCCAGCATGTTCATGCGCGGGAACGCCACGTCCGGCGCGCCGATCTGCAGCGGCATGATCACGTTGGCGAAGCCCGCGAACAGCGGGGTCGCGAACATCAGCAGCATCACCGTGCCGTGCATGGTGAACAGCTGGTTGAACTGCTCGTTGCTCATCACCTGCATGCCGGGCTTGTACAGCTCGGCACGCATCAGCAGCGCCATGACGCCGCCGATGAGGAACATGAAGAAAGACGTGATCAGGTAGAGGTAGCCGATCACCTTGTGGTCGGTGGAGGACATCCAGTTGGCGATGAGCCGCCCCTTGGACGTCCGCGACGCGGTGATCGGCGCGCTCGGTGCGTGACTGATCGCGGTCACTTGACACCTCCCGCGGCCTTGGCCTTGGCATCGGCGAGGAACTTGGCGTACTGCTCGGGCGTGACCACCTGGAGCTGGAACAGCATCCGGCTGTGGTCGACGCCGCACAGCTCGGCGCAGCGGCCCTCGTACGTTCCGATCTTCTTCGCCGTGAACTCGAACTCGTTGGTGTAGCCCGGCATGACGTCCTTCTTGTACAGGAGCGCCGGCACCCAGAACGAGTGGATGACGTCATTGGCGTGCAGCCGCACGCGGACCTTCTGGTCGGCCGGGATCACCATCACCGGCTTGGCCCCCGTGGGGGCGTTCGGAGCCACCGGGACGCCGACGACCGAGGCGACGGTCTGGGCGTCCTTCTGCGGCCCGGACTTGTAGTCGAACTGCCAGCTCCACTGGAACCCGATGACGTCGACCGTCACGGCGGGGTCCTTGGAGAGGCGCTCGACGTACTCCTCGTCACGGGCGGTGAAGAAGAACAGGACGCCGATGATGACGAACGGGACCGCCGTGTAGAGGATCTCGATCGGCATGTTGTAGCGCACCTGCGGCGGCAGGTCGTTGGAGCGCTTGCGGTGGAACACCACCGCCCAGAGGATCAGTCCCCAGACGACGATGCCGACGGCGAACGCAGCGATCCAGGAGCCCTGCCAGAGCTTCAGCATGCGCTCGGCCTGGTCACTGATCGGCTCGGGCATGCCCAGGCGGGACATCTCGCCGCTGCACGCGGTGGCGGTCAGCGCCAGCAGGCCCAGCGCGCCGGCGCTTCTCAATGCGCGGCGACTGCGCACAGGCGTACGCCGCTCCCTAGAGCGGGTCGGACTCACGGAATGCCTTCCCCACGGATGAGAGCCCAGGGAACTCCCGGGCGGTGAGATCAGTTGTTACACGTTTGGTGGACACATTAGCGCGAGGGTCTCCGGCACCCCCGCTTGGGTGCCCGGTTAGTGTTCTGGCGTGGCTAACTTCGACGCGCCCGGCGCCTACTTCGACGCCGCCTCCACCGAGCCGCCGCACCCGGCCGCGCGGGCGGCGCTGCTGGACGCGCTGGACGCCGCCTGGGCCGATCCCGCGCGGCTCTACGGCCCCGCGCGCGGGGCCCGGCTGGCGCTGGACCGCGCCCGCGCGAAGGTGGCCGGGGCGCTGGGGACGCGGCCGGACGAGGTGTCGTTCACCGGGTCGGGCACCCAGGCGGTGCACCTGGCGATGCTGGGCGCGCTGTCGGCGCGCCGCCGCACCGGGCGGCACCTGGTGGTGAGCGCGGTGGAACATTCCAGCGTCCTGCACGCGGCCGCGCTGCACGAGCGCGACGGCGGCGAGGTCACCACGGTCGGGGTGGACCGGCACGGCCGGGTGGACCCGGCCGAGTTCGCCGCCGCGCTGCGCCCCGACACCGCGCTGGCGTGCCTGCAGTCGGCCAACCACGAGGTGGGGACGGTGCAGCCGGTCGCCGAGGCGGCCGCGGCGTGCCGGGCCCTGCGGGTGCCGCTGTTCGTGGACGCCGCGCAGTCGGCGGGGCGCGCGCCGGTCCCGGGCGGCTGGTCGCTGCTGGCCGCCAGCGCCCACAAGTGGGGCGGCCCGGCCGGGGTGGG
This sequence comes from Spirillospora sp. CA-253888, assembly GCA_050936435.1. GTDB lineage: Bacteria > Actinomycetota > Actinomycetes > Streptosporangiales > Streptosporangiaceae > Spirillospora. Next base: position 6,501,828 of record JBNJMT010000001.1, on the reverse strand, counting down.
CGTGCTGGTGGTCCGCAAGAACACCCGCTGGCGGTCGCCGCTGCCGGAGGACGAGCGGGAGAACCGCCGGGTCCCGGGCTTCGAGAACGTGCCGGGCGCGGTGGCCGCGGCCGCGGCGCTGGAGGCGTACCAGGCGGAGATGGCCGGCGACGGGCCGCGCCTCGCCGCGCTGGTGGACCGCATCCGGGAGCGGGTGCCGCGCACCGTCCCGGACGTGGAGGTGGTCGGCGACCCGGTGCGGCGGCTGCCGCACCTCGTGACCTTCTCGTGCCTGTACGTGTCGGGCGAGGCGCTGCTGACCGAGCTGGACCGGCTCGGGTTCGCCGTGTCGTCGGGCAGTTCGTGCACGGCGGATACGCTGCGTCCCAGTCACGTACTGGAGGCGATGGGAGTGATTACCCATGGGAACGTCCGGGTATCGCTGCCGCGTGGCGCCAAGGCGAGCGACGTCGACCGTTTCCTGGCCGTGCTTCCCGACACCGTCGCCCGGCTGCGCCGGGCCGCGGGGGTGAGCGTTCCATGACGATCTGCGGGACGAGGGTCCGCGAGACGCGGCCTCGCGAGACGAGCGGACGAGAGAGGCGGGCACGCCGATGAGGTTCCGAAGCCGTGCACGTCGGGAGGACGCGCGCCGGGCCGGCGGGGCGGCCGAGCAGCCGCCCCCGCCGCAGCCGGGCGGCCCGCCGCCGGTGCTGGTCATCGACGCGCTGGGCCGCAAGTGCCCCATCCCGATCATCATGCTGGCCGAGCGCATCCGCGAGGTGCCGGTGGGCGAGATCGTCGCGGTGCTCGCCGACGACGTGGCCGCCCGCACCGACGTGCCGGCCTGGTGCCGGATGAAGTCGCAGGACTTCGTGTGGGAGGAGACCCTGGCGCACGGCGGCTGGGGCTTCCACATCCGGCGCTGCTACTGAGCCGCCGCTGACGGGCCCCGCCCCGGGGTGTCCGGGGCGGGGAACGGGCGCGGCGGGCTCAGGGGCTGCGACGGGCTCAGGGGTTGCGGCAGGCGAGGTGCGGCGCGACGGCGTCGGCGGCGGCCCGGCCGTAGGTCCCGGCCAGCCGGTCCAGGAAGCCCTGGCGGCCCAGCGCGTACTCCTGCGGGCCGTCGGTCTCCAGGACGTAGGCGGCGATCGTGTTGCCGACCTGCGCGGCGGCCTCCAGGGACAGGCCCCAGGCGGTCGCGCTCAGGAAGCCGGCGCGGAAGGCGTCGCCGCCGCCGGTCGGGTCCACGACCTTGTCCACGACCACGGCCGGGACGTGCAGGCCCGGCTCGCCCTTGCGGTCGATGGTCACGCCCTTGGCGCCCAGCGTGGTGATCCGGGTGCCGACGCGGTCCAGGATCTCGGCGTCGGACCAGCCGGTCTTCTCCTCGGCCAGGGCCTTCTCGTACTCGTTGGTGAACAGGTAGGCGGCGCCCTCGATGAGCAGGCGCACCTGCGGGCCGTCCATCCGGGCCAGCTGCTGGGAGGGGTCGGCGGCGAACGGGATGCCGCGGGTGCGGGCCTCCTCGCTGTGCCGCAGCATGGCCTCGGGGTCGTTGGGGCTGACCAGCACCAGGTCCAGGCCGCCGACGCGCTCGGCGATCGGCTGCAGCTCGATCTCGCGGGCCTCGCTCATGGCGCCGGCGTAGAAGGTGGCGATCTGGTTCTGGTCCTGGTCGGTGTTGCACAGGAAGCGCGCGGTGTGGTGGAGCTCGGACACGTGCACCGAGGCGGTGTCCACACCGTGCCGGTCCAGCCAGGAGCGGTAGTCGGCGAAGTCGTCGCCCACCGCGCCCACCAGGATGGACTCCTTGCCGAGGCTGCCCATCCCGAAGCAGATGTTGGCCGCGACGCCGCCGCGCCGGATGTCGAGCCGATCGACCAGGAACGACAGGGACACGCGGTCGAGCCGGTCGGGCATGAGCTGGTCGGTGAACCGTCCGGGGAACGTCATCAGGTGGTCGGTCGCGATGGAGCCAGTCACGGCGATGCGCACGGCGTCGCTCTCCTTGGGGATGTCGCCGGCTGTGTGTCCGGCTGTTCGTCGACCCCGCCCAGGGGGTCGCGGGCCTGAAAAGCCTACTTGCCCCCGCGACGGGCGGCCCAGTCGGCGCGGGGCGCCCGGCGGGCCCCGGAACAGGAAAAGAGCGGCCCGGAAAGGTCTCCGGACCGCTCTCGCCCCTCGCTCCGCCCGTTCTAGTTGAACGAGTCGCCGCAGGCGCACGAGCCCGAGGCGTTGGGGTTGTCGATGGTGAAGCCCTGCTTCTCGATGGTGTCCACGAAGTCGATCGTGGCGCCGGTGAGGTAGGGGGCGCTCATCCGGTCCACCCGGACGCTGAGGCCCTCGAAGTCCTGCACCTGGTCGCCGTCCATCTCCCGCTCGTCGAAGAAGAGCTGGTAGATCAGGCCGGAGCAGCCGCCCGGCTGCACGGCGACACGCAGCGCGAGGTCGTCGCGTCCCTCCTGCTCCAGCAGGGCGCGGGCCTTCTCAGCGGCCGCGTCGGTGACGACGACGCCCTGCTGGGTGGTCTCCTGCGTGCTCTCGCCTGAAACCGTCATGTGTTCAGCTCCCGGGTCTCACTACTACGCCGCGTGACGCGGCTGTCTGTCGCATGTCCACGGAGACGGCGTCCGCCTCTTCCCACGGACAACGTACCTCGCGGCTTGGCCATTCCGTCTATTCCCAGTGTTTCACGCGACGGCCGGGCCCGACCTCCCCGGACTGCGGCCCACGTCACATCGGGCCGCCGGTCCGGACCCCGCCGGGCATGTGCCATCATTAGTCGTCAAAGCGACGATAAGTCCTCGTCGCAGGAGGGAGAACTCCCGTGACCACCCCCGTACGCGACCTTCCGCTGCTGCTCCTGGGATCCGGCGCCGACCCGGCCACCGAGCGCGGCGTGGACTGCCCCGGCGAGCTGCCGCCCGCCTCCGACCCCGCCCTGGTGGAACGCGCCAGGGCCGCCAAGGCCGCGCTCGGCGACCGGGTCTTCGTGCTGGGGCACCACTACCAGCGCGACGAGGTCATCCAGTTCGCCGACGTGACCGGTGACTCGTTCAAGCTGGCGCGGGAGGCCGCCGCCCGCCCCGAGGCGCCCTACGTCGTGTTCTGCGGCGTGCACTTCATGGCCGAGTCCGCCGACATCCTCACCGCCGCCCACCAGCAGGTCGTGCTGCCGGACCTCGCGGCCGGCTGCTCGATGGCCGACATGGCGACCTTCGACCAGGTGGAGGAGTGCTGGGAGGTGCTGGAGGAGGCCGGGATCGCCGACGAGGTGGTGCCGGTCACCTACATGAACTCCTCGGCCGACATCAAGGCGTTCGTGGGCCGGCACGGCGGCGTGGTGTGCACCTCCTCCAACGCCAAGCGGGCGCTGGACTGGGCCTACGCCAAGGGCCGCAAGGTGCTGTTCCTGCCCGACCAGCACCTGGGCCGCAACACCGCCGTGCTGGAGATGGGCTTCGGGCTGGACGACTGCGTCGTCTACAACCCCCACCGCCCCGACGGCGGCCTCACCCGCGCGCAGATGGCCGACGCCAGGATGATCCTGTGGCGCGGGCACTGCTCGGTGCACGGCCGCTTCAGCAAGGCGTCGGTGGACGACGTGCGGGCCCGCGTCCCCGGGGTGAACGTGCTGGTGCACCCCGAGTGCCGGCACGAGGTCGTGCTCGCGGCCGATCTGGTCGGCTCGACCGAGTACATCATCAAGACCGTCGAGGCGGCCCCGGCCGGCTCGTCGTGGGCGATCGGCACCGAGCTGAACCTGGTGCGCCGGCTGGCCACCGAGCATCCGGACAAGAACGTGATGTTCCTGGACAAGGCCGTGTGCTTCTGCTCGACCATGAACCGCATCGACCTGCCCCACCTGGTGTGGTCGCTGGAGTCGCTGGTGCGCGGCGAGGTCGTCAACCGCATCGAGGTGGACGCCGAGACCGCGCACTACGCCCGCGTGGCCCTCGACCAGATGCTGGCGCTGCCGTAACCTGCCGGTTTCCGCGCGTCCCGGAAGGCCCTCCGGGACGCGCGGGCCGGGCGGCCTCAAGGCCGCCCGGATCGGCTCAGATCAGCTCAGATCAGGGCGTAGACGGCCTCCGCCGTCACCCGCTGCACGCCCTCGCCGGGGCTGAGGTGCCCGTCGGCGGCGGCGACGGCCTCCTTCGTGATCACGTGGGCGGGCAGGGCGTCCACCGTCGACAGCCGCAACGTGACCATCCGGCCCAGCTTGCGGCCGGCGAGCCGGGCGACCCGCGCGGCCTTGGCGCGGGCGTCGGCGACGGCCAGCTCCTGCGCGCGGGCCAGCTCGGCGGACACGTCGGCCTTGTCGAAGGAGACCCCGTCCAGCCGCACGTCCGGGCCCGCCGCCATGATCGCGTTCAGCGTCACATGGGCGCGCGACAGGTCGCGGACGGTGGCCGACACCGACTCCGAGCCCCGGTAGCCGCTGACGGTGCGCGGCTCGGCGGCGGTGTACTCCGGCCGCACCGACAGCTCGGTGGTCGCCACGTCCCGCGCGGCCACCCCGGAGCCGGTGATGACCTTGACCAGCCGGGCGGCGGCCTCCTCGACGGCCCGGTAGGCGTCTCCGGGCCTGCCGCGGGTCAGCTCGACGCCGGCGCGGACGTGCATGATGTCGGGGCGGACCCGCACCCGGCCCTCGCCGGTCACCTCGATCCGGTCCTCGCGCCGCCGCCCGGGGGCCTGCGCGGCGGCCTGCTCTGCGGCCCGCCCGGCGGCCCGTTCAGCGGCCCGCCCCGCGTCCCGCTCGACCGCCCCGGCCCGGTCCGGCAGGGCGACGGGCGCGGCCAGCGCCAGCGCGGCGGCCGCCGCCATCCTCGTGATCGTTGAGATGCTCACGGCGCCCATCCGACCACCGGCGGTCGGCGGCGGGCCCGCGGCGCGGGCCAAGGCCGGGTAAGGATCAGATCGCGGAGTTCTCCGCCCAGTGCGCCAGCAGGGCGTCGTCGCCGGTCACCGCCAGCCGCGGGTCGCCCGGCCGCAGCCGGCCCCACAGCAGCAGGTACAGGTCGCTCACCGCGCCCCGCACGGTGACCTCGGCCGCTCCCCCGCCCTCGCGCCAGGTGAAGCCGTCCGGCTCCAGGCGGACGGTCCAGGAGGCGTTCACGTCGGTCGCCGCGAACCCCAGCGTCTCGTCCTCGCCCCGCAGGTTCTCCACCTTGGGCGCGAACGCCACCGCGCTCGGCAGGTTGACCAGGTACTCCGCGATCCCGTCCAGGGCGACGGCGGTGCCCACGACCGGGGTCCGGCCGAGGGCGAACTCGGCGTCGCAGCGGTGCACGGCGGTCTCGTGCACCATCCGGCGCGCCCAGAACGAGGCGTTCGGGTCCGGCCCCCAGGTCCACATCGGCGCCTCGGGGTCGGCGGCGCGCAGCGCGGCGACCAGGGCCGCGCCGCCCTCGGCGAACCAGTCGGGCAGCCCGCCGTTCTCGGGCGGGAAGGTGACGCCGAGGTCGCGCAGCCCGACCCGGCGCGGCGTGCGGACCCGCACCATGCCGCCCGCCCACCGGTGCACCCCGCCGAGGTGCCGGGCCAGGTCGGCCACCGTCCAGCCGGGACAGGTGGGCACCGGCCGCGCGTAGTCGGCCTCCCCCAGCACCGCGGCGAACGCGGCGATCTCGGCCTCGACCGCCGCGCAGTGGCGGTCGTGGTCCTGCTGGTGTCCCGTCACGGTCTCCTCCTCCGCGGCCCGGTGCGTCGTGATCGAGCCTGTCACACCCGCGGTCAGGTCAGGTCGGGGGCGTCCCATACGGGGAACCGGCGGCCGGGGTCGGGCTCCACCGTGAGCTCGGCGGCCAGGGCCAGGCGCGCCTTCTCCTCCACCGCGCCGTTGCGGCCCGAGCGCGCGCCGGCCCCCCGGGGCGCGAACGGGTAGAAGGTGCCCCGCCCGTACAGGTGGACCAGCAGCAGGCGCTGCCCGGACCCGCGCCGGAACCCCACGACCGCGTACAGCAGGTACGCGCCGAACCCGGCCTCGGTCAGCACCGCGCCGACCGTGTGCAGGTCCGCGGCCAGCCGGTCCGGCTCGCCGGGCGGCCGCCGCATCCGCAGCCAGGCGTGGCCGTGCGGGTCCTCGATCCTCCGGACGGCGGGCCCGTCGCGGGCCAGCAGCCGGTCGACCTCCCGCTGCGCCCGGCCGAACGCGCCGAACGCGCCCCCCTCGACCAGGCGGTGGCACACCGCGCCCGCGCCGGTGGGCGCCAGGCCCGTCGCCGCCTCCAGCGCGACCGCCCCCTCCACCAGCGCGAACAGCCGGTCGGGCGGGGAGCGGCGCGGGGCGGGGCGGCCGAGCATCCCGTCCAGGAGCCCCACCGCCCTCAGCCCCCGTCCGCCAGCCGCCGCGACACCAGGGCGAGGCGGGCGGTGCGGCGCTCCAGCGACGGGTGGCTGGACAGCAGCTCGGGCGGGCGCCGCCGCTCGGACGCGGCCCGCACCAGGCACAGCGCGTTCAGCGGCCGCAGCGCGCGCCGGTCGGCCGGGGCGGCGTCGGCGATCCCGTCGTGGATCTTGGCGAGGGCCGCCGCCAGCGCGCCGGGGCGGCCGGTCAGCAGCGTCCCGGTGGTGTCGGCGCACAGCTCGCGCTGCCGCGACAGCGCCAGGCTCGTCACCAGCCCGACCAGGTGCAGCAGCAGGGCCGCCACCGCCACCGGCGCCAGGACCAGGGCGATCGGCAGCGTCGGCGGGCGGCGGAGCAGGTCCGTCCAGAACACCAGGAACAGCTCGGCGCAGATGGAGGGGAAGCCCGCGACCGACGACACCAGGACGTCCCGGTTGGCGATGTGGGCCATCTCGTGGCCGAGCACTCCGGCCAGTTCCTCGGGGGTGAGCCGCTCGCGCAGGCCCCGCGTGACGCACACGACCGCCGAGCCGGGCCCCGAGCCGGCGGCGAAGGCGTTGGGGGCCGCCAGGTCCGAGACGGCGACGCGGGGTTTGGGCAGGTCGGCGGAGACGCACAGGCGCTCCACGACCGCGTGCAGCTCGGGCTCCCGGTCGGCGTCCACCTCCCGGCCCTCGGCGGCCCACAGCGCGAACCGGTCGACGTAGCGGGCCACGGCCAGCGCCAGCACGACCGCCACGCCCACGGCGGCGAGGCCCCACACGGCGCCGAGCAGGAAGAAGGGCAGCGCGGCGGCGGCGTAGACCAGCAGCACCAGGGCCATCGTGAGCAGCATCCGGCGGGCCAGGACCGGATCGGGCTCGTACGGGGGTGCCGCGCTCGGAGGTGCCGCGCTCGGAGGCGGTGTCGGGGGCGAGGAGACCATCGGTCGCTCCTACGGTCGGTGCTCCGTCGACCGTAGGACGAGCGGCGGGCCCGATCGGTGCCCCGTGACACAAAGCCGGTCCGGGGGCGGTTCACGACCCGGGGGCGCCCCAGACCGGGAACCAGCGGCCCAGGTCCTCCTCGAACGGCAGGTCGGCGCCGACCGCGCCGCGCGCCTCCAGCTCCAGGGCGTTGTCACGGCGCTCCCCCGGCAGCGGCGCGAACGGGTAGAACGTGCCGCGCTTGTACAGGTAGACCAGCGAGAGCCGCCGCCCGCCGGGTCCCTGGAAGCCCGCCAGCGAGCAGAGCAGGTGCGGGCCGAAGCCGCCGGCCTCCAGCGTGGAGTTCACCGCGTGCAGGTCGGTGACCAGCGCGGGCAGCTCGTCGGGGGCGTGCCGGGCCAGCAGCCAGGTGTAGCCGTAGCCGTCGGTGCTGAACTCGACGGCGGGCCCCTCGCCGGCGTCCAGCAGCTCCCGCACGTCGCGCTGGAGCCGGGCGAACGCGCCGCCCTCGGGGGCGCGGAAGCACACCGAGCCGAGGCCGGTCGGGGTGAAACCGGTGGCGGCCTCCAGCGTCACCGCCGCCGTGGGCAGCGCGAACAGCCGGTCGAGATCGGGCCTGACCGGCTTGGACCGGCCCAGCAGCGCGTCCAGGAAACCCATCGTCACTCCCCCCTGCCCAGCTGGGCCGAGATCTTCTGGAGCTGCGCCAGCCGCCGGTCCAGCGGCGGGTGGGTGGCGAACAGGGCCGAGACGCTGAAGCCCTTGGCGAAGGCGGGCGCGAAGAAGAAGGCGTTGAACGGCTCGGCGGCGCGCAGGTCGCGGGTCGGGATGCGGGCGATCTCGCCCGACACCTTGGTCAGCGCGCTCGCCAGCGCGGACGGCCGTCCGGTCAGCAGCGCCCCGGCGCGGTCGGCCGACAGCTCGCGGTAGCGCGACAGGGCGCGGGTGAGCACGAAGCTGATCCCGTAGGCCACGGCGCTGACCGCGACCACCGCCAGCAGCACCAGGCCGGTGTTCTGCTCGCCGTTGCGGCGGTTGAAGCCGCCCCACAGACCCCACTCCAGCCCGACCCGGGTGATCAGCCCGGCGCACACGCCCAGGAACGAGGCGATGGTCATCACCGCCACGTCGCGGTGCGCGACGTGGGCCATCTCGTGCGCGAGCACGCCCTCCAGCTCCACCGGGTCGAGCCGGCGCAGCAGCCCGGTGGTCACGCACACCACGGCCTTGCGCCGGTTGCGGCCGGTGGCGAAGGCGTTGGGCATGTCGGTGTCGGCCACCGCGACGCGCGGCTTGGGCGTGTCCGACAGGGCGCAGATCCGGTCGACCACGCCGTGCAGCTCGGGCATCTCCTCGGGCGACACCTCGCGGCCGTGCATGGCGAACAGCGTCAGCCGGTCCGAGAAGAAGTACTGGACCAGCAGGAACACCGCCGCGGCCGCCAGCGCGAACCCGCCCCACCTGGGGGCGATGACGAAGAACGCGCCCACGAAGACGACGTACACCAGCCCCAGCAGGAACATCGTCACCAGCATGCGCGAGGTGAGCCCACGATCGGGCGCGTACCGCGTTCTCGCCATCCGGACCCCCCTGTCCCCCGGCCTCGCACCGCTCACCGGCGCGAACGATCTGTGTCCGGGCCTCGTGCCCGGGCGGCGGGGGGACGCGGGAGATCGGTCAGTCGGGGATCAGCCCGCTGTCGCCGAGCATCTGCCGCACCTCGTCGATGTGCGCGTCGGCCGGCGGCAGGATCAGCTCCGACGGCTCCAGGCTGTCGGCGGGCAGCGCCTTGCCGACCTTGCGGACGTCGTTCAGCAGCGCGTGCAGGGCCGTGCGGAACCGCGTCTCGTCACCGGTCTCGATCGCCGCCTCCAGGGCGTCGTCGAGGGTGTTGAGCTCGGCCAGCTCGGCCTCGGGGACCTCCAGCTGCCCCTCCCCCATGATCCGGACGATCACTGGGCACCCCCGGGCTGCTGCGGCCACTGGGCCTGCTGCGGCGTGTCGTGCTGCGGCTGCTGCTGCCCCTGCTGGGCGCCGGGGTTCAGCTGCTTGGGCGCCGGGCCCTGGCCGAGCTCGGCCTTCAGCGCCTCCAGCTCCAGGTCCACGCCGGGACCGCTGTTCATGCGGTCGAGCTCGGCCTGGATGTCGTCCTTGGGACCGGAGTAGTCCTCCAGGGCGCCCGAGGCCAGCAGCTCGTCGATGGCCCCGGCCCGGGCCTTCATGTTCTCGGTCTTCTCCTCGGCGCGCTGGATCGCCAGGCCCACGTCGCCCATCTCCTCGGAGATGCCGGTGAACGCCTCGTTGATCTTGGTCTGCGCCTCGGCCGCCGTGTAGGTGGCCTTGATGGTCTCCTTGCGGGTGCGGAAGGAGTCCACCTTCGCCTGCAGCCGCTGGGAGGCCAGCGTCAGCTTCTCCTCCTCGCCCTGCAGCTGCTGGTACTGCGCGCGCAGGTCGGTCAGCTGGGACTCCAGCATCGACTTGCGGCTCAGCGCCTCGCGGGCCATGTCCTCGCGGCCGACCTGCAGCGCCTTCTTGGCCTGCTCGGTGCGCTTGTCCTGTTCGCGTTCGAGCCCGTTGATCTGCAGCTCAAGACGCTTGCGGGAGGTGGCGACGTCGGCAACACCCCGCCGGACCTTCTGCAGCATCTCCAGCTGACGCTGGTAGGAGTAGTCCAGGGTCTCGCGAGGATCTTCCATCTTGTCCAGGGCCTTGTTCGCCTTGGACTTAAAGATCATCGACATTCGCTTCATCACGCTCATCGCGCGGCGCCGGTCCCTTCGTGTGCTGTCTGCTCAGTCACAAACTGGGCTCAATGACCACTGCTGGGGTTCATATCACCCTACGCGTTAACGCGCGAGGCAGCCACGATGTTCGCAGCCGGTAGGCTGATCCTCGTGTTCCGACGTCGTACCCAGGAAGCCCCCGAAAATCCTCCTCAGGTAGTAAAGCCCGGAGGAAAGGGCCGACCCACGCCCAAGCGCAGCGAGGCCGAAAAGCGTCGCCGCCAGCCGATCACGGCTCCGGCCAACCGCAAGGAGGCCTATCGGAAGCTGCGCGAGAAGCAGGCCAGCGACCGCGTCAAGCAGCGCGAGGGCATGGCCCGCGGCGACGACCGCTACCTGCTCAAGCGGGACAAGGGGCCGGTCCGCCGCCTGGCGCGCGACTACGTCGACTCCCGGCGCACCGTGGGCTCGTACCTGATGTACGTGATGTTCGCCGTCGTGGCGATCAGCCTGCTGCCGCTCGGCGCGGCCAAGCTGGTGTCGTTGCTGATCCCGCCGGTGCTGCTGGCGGCGGTGTTCGTCGAGGGCCTGCTGATCAGCCGCGGCGTCAAGAAGCTGGCCGCCGAGCGCCACCCCGACCAGGACGCCAAGGGCGCCGGCCTGTACGCCGCGATGCGCGCGATGCAGATCCGCCGCCTGCGGATGCCCGCGCCGCAGGTCAAGCTGGGCGACAAGGACAAGGTCGGCCTGGCGGAGTGACGGCCGGTCCCGACCGGCGGCGCCCGCCTGATCTAGGGTCGGAGCCATGGAGTTCCGACGCCTGGGCCGCAGCGGCCTGAAGATCAGCGAGATCGCCTACGGTAACTGGCTCACCCACGGTTCCCAGGTCGAGGAGGACGCCGCGCTCGCCTGCGTCGCGGCGGCCCTCGACGAGGGGATCACCACCTTCGACACCGCCGACGTCTACGCCGGGACCCGCGCCGAAGAGGTCCTGGGCCGCGCCCTGAAGGGGCAGCGCCGCGAGGGGCTGGAGATCTTCACCAAGGTCTACTGGCCCACCGGCCCCGGTCCCAACGACCGGGGCCTTTCGCGCAAGCACATCTTCGAGTCGATTCACGGGTCGCTGCGCCGGCTGGGCACCGACTACGTGGACCTCTACCAGGCGCATCGGTTCGACTACGAGACGCCGCTGGAGGAGACCATGCGGGCGTTCGAGGACCTGGTGCGGCAGGGCAAGGCCCTGTACATCGGGGTCTCGGAGTGGCGCGCCGAGGAGATCGAGCGCGCCCTGGAGATCGCCGACCGGATGGGCTTCGACCGGATCGTCTCCAGCCAGCCGCAGTACTCCATGCTGTGGCGGGTCATCGAGGGCGAGGTCCTGCCCCTGTGCGAGCGCGAGGGCATCGGCCAGATCGTGTGGTCGCCCATCGCGCAGGGCGTGCTGACCGGCAAGTACAAGCCGGGGCGGCCGCTGCCGCAGGGCTCGCGCGCCACCGACGACAAGGGCGGCGCCGACATGATCAAGCGCTACCTGGACGACGACCTGCTGACCCGGGTGCAGGACCTGCGGCCGATCGCCGACGAGCTGGGGCTGACGATGGCGCAGCTCGCGATCGCCTGGACGCTGCAGCACCCGGGCGTCTCGGCCGCCATCGTGGGCGCCTCGCGGCCCGAGCAGGTCCGCGACAACGTCCGGGCCGCCGGGGTCAAGCTGGACGCCGAGGTGCTCAAGCGCATCGACGACGTGCTCGGCGACGCGGTGATCCGCGACCCGGGCAAGACCGGCAGCCCGCCCCGCCGCCCCTGAGCGGCCCGGCGCCGGACGGACCGGGCGCCCGGTCACCCTCGGGTGGCCGGGCGCCCGGCTCGTTACGCCGGGTCCTCCAGGCTCATCGGGTAGACGGTCCTGTCGCCGTCGAGCAGGACGACCTGCTCGATCCCGTCGTTCTTGAGGCCGCGCCAGTTCTCGCCCAGCCACGTCTCCGCGTCGGCCTGGGTCGTGAACGTCTCCTCCGACGTCCCCGCCGCCTCACCGCCGGCCTTCTCCAGCCGCCAACTCCACGCCATCGCCTCGGACCTCCCTCGTCGCCGGTGAGACTAGTTCATCGGAGCCGGAGCCCAGAGGGCCGCCGGAGGCCCGTCCCTCCGCGTCCTCGCGGGGCGGGGCGGCGGCCTAGAGTGTCCGGTCATCATGGACTTCACGCTTCTAGGGCGGGCGGCGGCCCACGGCTGGCCCGCCGAGAACTGCCGGTGCGCCTCCTGCAACCGGCTGCGGGCCGCCGGACACCAGGTGGAACCGCTCGCGGCCCTGGTCGACGGGCGGCCGCTGGACAAGTGCGAGAGCCGCCCGGTGCCGGGCGGCCGGGTCGTGATCGGCAGGCGCGGCACCCGCGTCCTGGTGGCCGAGGGACCCGGCGCGCGCCCCGAGCCCGAGCCCGGCGCGGTCTACGACGTGGTGCTGCTGGACCTGATCGCGGCGCCCGACCAGGTGGGGGCGCTGCGCCGCGCGGGTGCCGTCCGCACCGGCAGCATGGTCGCGCCCATCCACGTGGACCACCGCGTGTCCTCCGGCAAGGAGCTGAACCGGCGGCTGGGCTTCTGGGTGGAGCTGCCCAAGGGCCCGCGCCCGCACCGCACGCTGCTGCTGGGCGGCTCCCGGTCGGGCAAGTCGGCCGAGGCCGAGCTGCGCCTGATGGGCGAGCCGGAGGTCACCTACGTGGCGACCGGCCCGGACCGCCCCGGCGACGCCGAGTGGGCCGCGCGGATCGACGCGCACCGGCGGCGCCGCCCGGCCTGGTGGCGGACGACCGAGACCACCGACCTGCCGCCGCTGCTGGCGGCGGAGACCGGCGCGCTGCTGATCGACGGGCTCGGCACCTGGCTCGCGGCCGCGATGGACGAGACCGGCGCGTGGGACGACTCCGCCGCCGTGGAGCCCCGCCTAGCCGAACTGGTGGCCGCCTGGCGCGACACGCGCGCGCGGGTGGTCGCGGTCAGCGACGAGGTCGGGATGTCGCTGGTGCCCACGACGCCGTCGGGACGGGCGTTCGGCGACGCGCTGGGGCGGCTGAACCAGTGGCTGGCCGCCGAGTCCGAGGACGTCGCGCTGGTGGTGGCCGGGCGGGTGATGGACCTGCCGTGCTGAACGCCGCCGTGCTGAACGGGGCCCGGCTCTCGGTCACCCTTCTGACGATCGTGCCGCTGCCGACCGGCGAGGTGGACCGGGCGGCGGGCCGCTGGGCGATGCTGCTCGCGCCCGCCATGGGCCTGATCGTCGGGGGCGGCGCGGCGCTGGTGCTGCTGCTGGCCGACGTCGCCGGGCTGAGCCCCCTGCTGGGGGCCGCGCTGGCGGTGGCGGCCATGGCGGCCCTGACCCGGGCCCTGCACCTGGACGGGCTGGCCGACCTCGCCGACGGCCTCGGCAGCGGCAAGCCGGCCGCCGGCGCACTGGAGATCATGAAGCGGTCCGACATCGGGCCGTTCGGCGTGGTGACGCTGCTGCTGGCACTGCTGGTCCAGGTCGCGGCGCTGGCGGCGGTTCCGAACCCGCCGGTCGCGGCCCTGGTCGCCGCCGTCGCGGGGCGGCTGGCGCTGCCCTGGGCGTGCCGGGCGGGCGTGCCCTCGGCCCGTCCGGGCGGCTTGGGCGCCCTGGTGGCCGGGACGGTGGGGACGCCCGCCGCGCTGGCGGTGACCGTCGTCGTGGCGGCGGCGTCCCTGGTGGCCGGGCCCTTCGGCCCGGCCGCGGTGGCGGCGGGTCTGGCGGCGGCGCTGGTGACGCTCCGGCGGGCCGTGCGCCGCCTGGGCGGGGTGACCGGCGACGTGTTCGGGGCGCTGGTGGAGGTCGCCGCCACCGCCGCCCTGGTGGTGCTGGCGGCCGCCTAGCCGGTTCCGGCAGGCGGCCGCGTGTTCCGGGCGGGGGTCAGGCGGCCGCGCGCTCGCGCAGGGAGTTGAGGAGGGCGGCGGCGCGCTCGGAGTCGTCCACGCTGACCGCGAACCGCTGGTCGCCGTCGTAGGCGACGACCAGGCACTCCCCCGACCGCAGCATCGCGGTGGTGCCGAGCCCGCTGAGGCGGTAGCCCCAGCCGCCGACCTGCGCGGGGGTGCGCCGCTCGGTCCAGGCCGAGTCGATCCGGTCCAGCGCGATCCGCTTGACCGGCCGCCCGAACGGGCCGAACGCCACGGTCAGCCCGGAGTCGCCCGCGGTGACCCGCGCCGACGACAGGGTCAGTCCCGCCAGCCCCGCCACGACCAGCGGCAGGAAGGCCAGCGCCAGCGGCCGTCCCGGCGTCAGCGGCTCGGGCAGCAGCCCGGCCACCACCGCGCCCAGCACGCCGGCCGCGGCCAGCCCGCCGCCGAGCCACACCGCCCAGCGGCTGTGCACGCTCCCGAACCAGACCGGGCGGTCGCGGTCGGCCAGGTCGAGCCGGGGCAGGTCGCGCACCGGGACGGTCGGCGCCCGGTCGCGGCCGACGTTGCCGATCAGCCAGCCGACCCCTCCCCCGGCCGCCATGCCCAGCAGCAGCGGGACCAGCGCGTCCGCGCCCAGGTGCCCGGCCTCGCGCCAGGAGTCGCGGTCGAGGTTGAGCCGCAGGGTGATGGCGACGACGGCGGCGCACAGGGCCGCCCCCGCGCCGAGGAGCGCGCCCGTCCAGGCGCGGATGCGGCGCCGCTGCCAGCCGAGATGGCCGAACAGCAGCGCGCCCCCGCAGAACAGCAGCCAGACCAGCCCGGTGATCGCCGTGATCCCGGCGAACGAGGCGGAGCCGTCGGGCACGCCGTCGGTGCCCCAGTGCGAGGCCAGCGGGTCGGGCAGCCGGTCGCGCAGCAGCAGCGGGCCGACCGGCAGGACCAGCAGGCCCGCCGAGGCGGCGACGGCGATCGTGACGTACAGGGAGCGGCGCTCGGCCATGGTCATGCTCCTTCGATCATCGAGACGAGTTCGGCCCGGGTGACCCCGAGGCGCTCGGCGGCCGCGACCAGCTCGCGCACGCGTTCGCGCAGCTCGCCGTCCTCGGGGCGGGCCGCCACGCGGATGCCGCGGCCGCGCCGGAAGTCCAGCAGGCCCTCGTCGCGGAGCTGGCGCAGCGCGCGCAGCACGGTGTTGGGGTTGACCTGGAGGGCGGCGGCCAGTTCCCGGGCGGGCGGCACCCGGTCGCCGGGCGCGGCCTCTCCGGTGGCGATCGCCCGCCGGATGGCGGCGGCCACCTGCTCGTGCAGGGGGCGGGGATCGGCGTCCCGCAGGGTGAGCAACATAGTGCTAATGAAACTAGCACCATTCACGTCATGGTGCGCGATCCGGCCGGTCGGGCGGTCCGGCCGGGGAAGGTAAGGCTTGATCCAAAAGGGCGAAACCGGTCACCAGGAGGACTAACATCGAGAGACGTGACGAGCATCAGCCTTGACAGCGCAGCCCCGGCCCGCCTCGACGTCGACGCGATCGTGATCGGCGCCGTCCCAGCCGAAGGCGGCGGCGTCACGCCGGTCGCCGGCGCGCAGGCCGTCGACTCCGACCTCGGCGGCCGCCTCGGCACCGGCCTCACCGCGCTGGGCGCCACCGGCAAGGCCGGCGAGATCACCAAGCTGCCGACGATGGGCGCGCTGCCCGCCGGACTCGTCGTCGCGGTCGGCCTGGGCGCGGACGCCCCCGACCACGAGGCCCTGCGCCGCGCCGCCGGCGCCGCCCTGCGCGCGCTGGCCGGCACCGCCCGCGTCGCGGTGGTCCTGCCCGTCGACTCGGCCGACGACGTCGAGGCCGTCGCGCTGGGCGCGCTGCTCGGCAACTACTCCTTCGGCGCCTACCGCACCGGCGAGCGGCCCGGCCCGGTCGAGCAGATCGTCGTCGCCGCCCCCGAGGGCGCCTCCGGCGACGCCGCCCTCAAGCGCGCCGAGACGCTGGGCGCCTCGGTCAACCTGGTGCGCGACCTGGTCAACACCCCGCCCTCGGACCTGTCCCCCGAGGACTTCGCCGAGACCGCCGGGCGCGTCGCCGGCGAGTCCGGCCTGGACATCGAGGTCCTGGACGAGAAGGCGCTGGTCGAGGGCGGCTACGGCGGCATCGCTGGCGTCGGCCAGGGCTCGGTCAACCCGCCCCGCCTGGTGCGCCTGGCCTACACCCACCCCGAGGCCGCCAAGACCCTCGCCCTGGTGGGCAAGGGCATCACCTTCGACTCCGGCGGCCTGTCGCTGAAGCCCGCCGACGCCATGGACTGGATGAAGTCCGACATGGGCGGCGCGGGCGCGGTGCTCGGCGCGCTGGCCGCCATCGCCGCGATCGGCCCCAAGGTCAACGTGGTCGGCTACCTCGCGCTGGCCGAGAACATGCCCTCCGGCACCGCGCAGCGCCCCTCCGACGTCATCCGCATCTACGGCGGCACGACCGTCGAGGTGCTCAACACCGACGCCGAGGGCCGCCTGGTCATGGCCGACGCGCTGGTGCGCGCGGGCGAGGACGCCCCCGACCTGATCGTGGACGTCGCCACCCTGACCGGCGCGCAGCTGGTCGCGCTCGGCACCCGCACCTCGGGCGTCATGGCCAACGACGACGCGCTGCGCGAGCACGTGGTCGAGGCCGCGGGCCGCGCCGGCGAGGCGTTCTGGGGGATGCCGCTGCCCGCCGACATGCGCAAGGGCCTGGACTCGGCCGTCGCCGACATCGCCAACATCAGCGGCGAGCGCTGGGGCGGGATGCTGACCGCGGGCGTGTTCCTCCAGGAGTTCGTGCCCGACGGCGTGCGCTGGGCGCACCTCGACATCGCCGGGCCCGCGTTCAACAAGGGCGAGCCCTACGGGTACACCCCGAAGGGCGGCACCGGCGCCGCCACCCGCGCGCTGGTCCGGCTCGCCGAGGACCTCGCCGACGGGAGCCTGTGACCGGGACCCGTGACCAAGACCGACGTCCCGGTCCGGTGCCGCCGGACCGGGCGAGCGAATAGATTTCCTCTAGACGGCGCGGGGACCCGGCGCTCCGGCCGGGGCACCGCACCGCAGCGAGTACGGCCGGTCAGACCAGAGCGCGGATTCCGGAAAGGGAGCGTCCAGTGGCCAACGGCGCCTACGACATCGTCGTCCTGGGTGGTGGCAGCGGCGGTTACGCCTGCGCGTTGCGCGCGGCGGAGCTCGGCCGATCGGTGGCGCTCGTCGAGCGCGCCGAGCTCGGCGGCACCTGCCTGAACCGCGGCTGCATCCCGACCAAGGCGCTGCTGCACGCCGCCGAGGTCGCCGACCAGGCGCGCGAGGCCGCCAAGTACGGCGTGAGGGCCACCTTCGAGGGCATCGACGTCGCGGGCGTCAACGCCTACAAGGACAAGATCGTCTCCTCCACGGTCAAGGGGCTCACCGGGCTGATCAAGTCCAAGGGCATCGAGGTCGTGGCCGGGGACGGCGTGCTGGCCGGGCCCACCACGGTCCGCGTCACCGCCGCCGACGGGAGCGTGCGCGACCTGGAGGGGCGGCACATCGTGCTGGCCACCGGCTCGCGCCCCAACTCCCTGCCCGGCCTGGAGATCGACGGCGAGCGCGTCATCTCCTCCGACCACGCGCTGCGGCTCGGGCACGTGCCCGGCTCGGTGGTGGTCCTGGGCGGCGGCGTCATCGGCGTGGAGTTCGCCAGCGTCTGGCGCTCCTTCGGCGCCGACGTCACGATCGTGGAGGCGCTGCCCCACCTGCTGCCGCTGGAGGAGGAGTCGAGCTCCAAGCGCCTGGAGCGCGCCTTCCGCAAGCGCGGCATCAACTATGAACTCGGCACCCGTTTCGCGGGGGTCAAGACCACCCAGGGCGGCGTTTCGGTCTCCCTGGAGGACGGTAGGACCATCGACGCCGAGCTGTTGCTGGTCGCGGTCGGCCGCGGCCCGGCGTCGGAGGGGCTGGGCCTGGAGGAGGTCGGCGTCGCGACCGAGCGGGGCTTTGTGAAGGTGGACCGGTTCTGCCGCACGAGCGTGCCCACGATCTCGGCGGTCGGCGACCTGATCCCGACCCCGCAGCTGGCCCACGCCGGCTTCGCCGAGGGCATCCTGGTGGCCGAGCGGCTCGGCGGGCTCACCCCGCCGCCGATCGACTACGACGGGGTGCCGCGGATCACCTATTCCGACCCCGAGGTCGCCTCGGTGGGGCTCACCACCGCCGCGGCCCGGGAGCGCGGATATGAGATCAACGAGGTCACCTATGATCTGGCCGGCAACCCCAAGAGCAAGATCCTGGGGACGCAGGGCGAGATCAAGGTGATCGCCGCCGTGGACGGTCCCGTCCTCGGCGTCCACATGGTCGGCGCCCGCGTCGGCGAGCTCATCACCGAGGGCCAGCTCATCTACAACTGGGAGGCCCTGCCCGGTGAGGTCGCCCAGCTGATCCATGCCCACCCGACCCAGTCCGAAGCGGTCGGCGAGGCCCACCTCGCCCTCGCCGGCAAGCCACTGCACGTGCACGGCTGAACGCCCGCACGCAATATTTCGAAGGAGTCGCTGAGAGCCATGCCGGTCTCCGTCACCATGCCCCAGCTCGGCGAGAGCGTCACCGAGGGCACCGTCACCCGCTGGCTGAAGAAGGAGGGTGAGCGCGTCGAGACCGACGAGCCGCTTCTCGAAGTGTCCACCGACAAGGTGGACACCGAGATCCCTTCGCCCGCGTCGGGCATCCTGACCAGCATCACCGTCGCCGAGGACGAGACCGTCGAGGTCGGCGCCGAACTGGCCATCATCGGCGACGAGGGCGACGCCCCCGCCGCCGGCGACCAGCCGCAGGCCGAGGAGAAGCCCGAGCCGCAGCCCGAGCCCGAGCCCGAGCCGCAGCAGGAGCAGCCCCAGGCCCAGCAGCAGTCGCAGCAGGCGCCGCCGCCCTCGGCGTGGCCGCCGCCCGCCCAGCAGCAGCAGTCGGCCCCCGAGCCGGCCCCCGCCGCGCAGCAGCCGGCCCAGCAGGAGGCGCCCGCGCCCGAGCAGGAGGAGTCCGCTCCTTCCGGCGACGGCCCGTACGTCACCCCGCTGGTCCGCAAGCTCGCCACCGAGCACAACGTCGACCTGGGCTCGGTCAAGGGCACCGGCGTCGGCGGCCGCATCCGCAAGCAGGACGTCCTGGAGGCGGCCCGCTCGCAGCAGCAGGCCGCCCAGCAGGCCGCTCCCGCCCAGCAGGCCCCGGCCGCCGCGGCGCCGGCCCCCGCCGCCGCCCCGGCGCAGGCCGCGCCGGCCCCGCGCCGCCAGGCCCAGGCCCCGGCCGCCGCGCCCGCCGAGCAGCTCGCGCTGCGCGGCAAGACCGAGAAGATGACCCGCATCCGGCAGACCATCGCCCGCCGCATGGTCGAGTCGCTGCAGGTCTCGGCGCAGCTCACCACCGTGGTCGAGGTCGACGTCACCAAGGTCGCGCGGCTGCGCGACCGGGCCAAGGCCGACTTCCAGGCCCGCGAGGGCGTCAAGCTGTCGTTCATGCCGTTCTTCGCCCAGGCGACGATCGAGGCGCTCAAGCAGCACCCCAAGCTGAACGCCGTCATCGACAGCGAGAACAACCAGGTCACCTACCACGACGTCGAGAACCTCGGCATCGCGGTGGACGTGCCCGAGCGCGGCCTGATGGTCCCGGTCATCCACAACGCGGGCCAGCTCAACCTGGGCGGCCTCGCGCAGCGGATCGCCGACGTGGCCGAGCGCACCCGCACCAACAAGGTCAGCCCGGACGAGCTGGCCGGGGGCACCTTCACGCTGACCAACACCGGCAGCCGCGGCGCCCTGTTCGACACCCCGATCCTCAACCAGCCGCAGGTCGGCATGCTCGGCACCGGCGCCGTCGTCAAGCGCCCCGCCGTCATCGACGACCCCGAGCTGGGCGAGGTCATCGCGGTGCGGTCCATGGTCTACCTGGCCCTGACCTACGACCACCGCCTCATCGACGGCGCCGACGCGGCCCGCTTCCTGGGCACGATCAAGCACCGTCTGGAGGAGGGCAACTTCGAAGCCGAGCTCGGCCTCTGAAGTTAGTCCCAGAACGAAACGGAACCCCGCCGCTCACCACGAGCGGCGGGGTTCCGCGCTTTCCGGGAGGACGGGCGTCGGGCCAGGGGGCGGTCAGGCGGACTTGCGGTCGGAGACGACGTGGGAGGCGGCGGCCGACACCGCCGCCGCGCCGAGGACGGCCGGCCAGGCGCCGACCTTCTTGGCCAGGGGGTGGGAGCCCCCGAAGCCGGTCAGGTAGACCGCCAGCAGGCCCGCCGCGCCGCCCGGGCCGGCCGTGCGGGTCCACTCGCGGGCGCACCAGGCGCCCGCGACGGCCAGGACGGCGCCGCCGAGCTCGCGGCGGCGGGTGAAGCGTGCGGTGGCGTAGCCGCCGATGAGGCCCGTGGCGGCCACGGCGGAAGTGGGGATCTTGACCATGTCACGGAGGGTACACACCCCGTAAGGTGGCTCGCATGAAGGTGACGGTGACCGGTTCGACGGGACTCATCGGCGAGGCCCTGGTGCGTTCGCTGCGCGGCGACGGGCACGAGGTGGTCCGCCTGGTCAGGCGGGCGCCCGAGGGGCCCGACCAGGCCCGCTGGGACCCGCTGGGCGGCTACGTGAACCCCGCCGCGCTCGACGGCGCCGACGCGGTGGTCCATCTGGCGGGGGCGGGCGTCGGCGACCGGCCCTGGACGGCCTCCTACAAGCGGCAGATCCGCGAGAGCAGGATCTCCGGCACCCGGGCCCTCGCCACGGCGATCGCGGCCGCCTCGGGCGGGCCCAGGGTGTTCGTCTCCGGCTCCGCGGTCGGCTACTACGGCGACACCGGCGACCGCGAGGTCACCGAGGACGCGCCGAACGGCACCGGCTTCCTCGCCGAGCTGGTGCGCGACTGGGAGGCCGCGGCCGGCCCGGCCGCCGACGCCGGGGTCCGGGTCGTGCTGCCGCGCACCGGGATCGTGCTGGCGGGCGGGGGCGGGCTGCTCGGCAAGGTGCTGCCGCTGTTCCGGCTCGGCCTCGGCGGGCGGCTGGGCGACGGCCGGCAGTGGGTGAGCTGGATCTCGCTGGCCGACCAGGTCGCCGCGCTGCGCTTCCTGATCGACGGCGACCTGGCCGGGCCGGTCAACCTGACCGGGCCGCGCCCGGTGACCAACGCCGTCTACACCAAGGCGATCGGGCAGGCGCTGCACCGGCCCACCGCGCTCGCGGTGCCCGCGTTCGCGCTGCGCGCCGCGCTGCGCGACTTCGCCGACGAGGGGCCGCTGATCAGCCAGCGGGTGCTGCCGCGCCGCCTGGAGAAGGCCGGGTTCGCCTTCGAGCACCGGGACGTGAACGCCGCGTTGCGGGCCGCGCTGTAACACCAAGATTCCCCAAAGTGACGGCCGGTCCCGCACGCGGGTCGTACGGTGACCCCATGAGCACCGACGGACAGCCGCACATCCTCGCGATCGGCGGCGGGACCTTCGTCCCCGACGACCGGTACGGGTACGCGCCCAGCCCGCTGCTGCGGTACGCGCTGGACCTGACCGGGCAGGACCGGCCGCGGATCTGCTTCCTGACCACCGCCCTGGGCGACGGCGCCGAGTACGTGGCCAAGGGCTACGCCACCTTCTCCCGGCTGGACGCCGAGGTCAGCCATCTGGCGCTGTTCCCGATGCCGAACGTGGCCGACGTGCGCGCGCACCTGCTGGCCCAGGACCTGGTCTACGTGTTCGGCGGCAGCGTCGCCAACCTGCTGGCGCTGTGGCGGCTGCACGGCCTGGACGAGATCCTGCGCGAGGCGTGGGAGGCGGGCGTGGTGCTGTCGGGGCAGAGCGCGGGCGCGCTGTGCTGGCACGTGGGCGGCAACACCGACTCCTACGGCCCGCAGTTGCAGCCGCTGACCGACGGGCTGGGCTTCCTGCCCTACTCGTGCGGGGTGCACTACGACAGCGACCCGCAGCGGCGGCCGCTGCTGCAGCGGCTCGTGGGCGAGGGCACGCTGCCGGACGGGTACGCCGCCGACGAGTCGGTCGCGCTCCACTACGTCGGCACCGAGTTCGTGCAGGCGGTCTCCTACCGCAAGGAGGGCGCCGCCTACCGCGTGGAGCCCGACGCCCGGGGCACCGCCAAGGAGAGCCTCATCTCCCCCCGGCTGCTCGCCTCGCTCTGAGGGCTTTGAGGGTCCGCGCCCGCATTTCGCGGGGCGGCATAAGCTGGTCGGGTGAGCGACGTAGACGTACGCGAGAACACCCCGTCCGCCCCCCGCACGCGCCCGTCCAGCGACCGGCTGGTCGTCGTGCACGCCGGCTTCGGGCAGGCGGCGGTGGACTACGAGGCGGGCTGGGAGCTGCAGAAGCGCACCCACGCCCGGCGGGTCGAGGGCGGGATCGGCGACACGGTGCTGCTGATGGAGCACCGGCCGGTCTACACCGCGGGCAAGCGCACCGAGGCGCTGGACCGGCCGTTCGGCGACCCGGGGGCGCCGGTGGTGGACGTGGACCGCGGCGGCAAGATCACCTGGCACGGCCCGGGGCAGCTCACCGGGTACCCGATCGTCAAGCTGCCCGACCCGGTGGACGTGGTCGCCTACGTGCGGCTGCTGGAGCGCATGATGATGGCGGTCTGCGCGGAGTTCGGGCTGGCCACCGCCACCGTGGAGGGCCGCAGCGGGCTGTGGGTGCCGGGCGCGCCGGACCGCAAGATCGGCTCGATCGGCATCCGGGTGTCGCGCGGGGTGACCATGCACGGCTTCCAGCTCAACTGCGACAACGACATGGGCTGGTTCGACAGGATCGTCCCGTGCGGCATCCGCGACGCCGGCTCCACCAACCTGTCGCAGGAGCTGGGTCGGCCCGTCACCGTCGCCGAGGTCACGCCGATCGTGGAGCGGCACCTGGCCGAGGTGCTGGGCGCGGCGGAGGTCCTGCACCGCACCACCGCCCAGCTCGGCGTCTGAGGCGCCGCCCGGACGGCTCCGCCCCGGACGCGGGCCTGCTCAGGGCAGGGGCGCCATCACCTTGTAGACGGCCTCGCCGCCGGCGGCCGCGTCCTGGAAGAAGCGGGTCAGCTTCGCGTAGCCGGGCAGCAGCACCCGGTCGCGGGCCCGGTCGTCCAGGCTTCCGGCGTCCTGCACCCCGGCGGCGGCCATCGCGGCCGGGTCGAAGCGCCCGGCCACCCGCTGGAACGGGGTCACCGCCAGGTGGTCGGCGGCCGGCTTCACCCGGTCGGCGGCCAGGTAGATCACGTCCAGGCCCAGCGCGTCGGCGCCGTCCTCGGTGAGCAGCCGCCCGCCGCACACCACGTCGGCCTCCGGCTGCCCGCCGTCCCACGGGTCGCCGGTGATCAGGAAGTGCAGCGCCTGCCAGCCGCCGCCGAGGTCCAGCACCGGGCCGGGCGGGCGCGCGCGCCAGTCGGGCGCGCCGAAGACCCGGTGGGCGACGCGCGCGGGATCGGGCTCCCCCTCCAGCACCGGCGGCACCCTGAGGTACGACATTCCCAGACCCACGGCGGTCCTCCTGCGAAGCGGTGTTGCGTGACGACAGGGAGTCACCTTAGAGAGATCCACAGCTACCCAGGGTCGAAACGCGTGAACCGGTGGCCGCTTTCCCGACCTGGGCGCTCCGCCCGCCCGGGCCCCCGCGCCGCCCGCGAGGTGCCGAGCGCGATGATCCGGACGTAACCTGAGGGGGTGACGACGGTGACACCTGAGGGGCGCAAGCTCCTGCGCATTGAAGCCCGCAACAGCCAGACCCCCATCGAGCGCAAGCCCGACTGGATCAAGACGAAGCTGAAGATGGGTCCGCAGTACCGGGAACTCACCTCGCTGGTGAAGTCCGAGGGGCTGCACACGGTGTGCCAGGAGGCCGGGTGTCCCAACATCTACGAATGCTGGGAGGACCGCGAGGCCACCTTCCTCATCGGCGGTGACCAGTGCACCCGGCGCTGCGACTTCTGCCAGATCGACACCGGCAAGCCCGCCGCCTTCGACCGCGACGAGCCGCGCCGCGTCGCCGAGTCGGTGGCCACGATGGGCCTGAAGTACGCCACCGTGACCGGCGTCGCCCGCGACGACCTCGAGGACGGCGGGGCCTGGCTGTACGCCGAGACGGTCCGCCAGATCCACGCCGCGATCCCCGGCTGCGGCGTCGAGCTGCTGATCCCCGACTTCAACGCCGTGCCCGAGCAGCTGGCCGAGGTGTTCTCCTCCCGCCCCGAGGTGCTGGCCCACAACGTGGAGACCGTCCCCCGGATCTTCAAGCGCATCCGGCCGGGCTTCCGCTACGAGCGCTCCCTGGAAGTGATCACCAGGGCGCGCGAGGACGGCCTGGTGACCAAGTCCAACCTGATCCTCGGCATGGGCGAGACCCGCGAGGAGGTCTCCCAGGCGCTGCGCGACCTGTACGAGGCGGGCTGCGAGCTGATCACCATCACCCAGTACCTGCGCCCCTCCCCCCGCCACCACCCGGTCGAGCGGTGGGTCAAGCCCGAGGAGTTCGTCGAGCTGTCGGCCGAGGCCGAGGAGATCGGGTACGCCGGCGTCATGTCCGGGCCGCTGGTGCGCTCCAGCTACCGCGCGGGCCGCCTCTACCAGCAGGCGATCGAGGCGCGGCAGGGGTGACCGTTCGAGGGGCACGGCACGACTATCCTTAGGAACATGTCGAAAAAGCCCACGGACGGGGCCCAGGAGCGTCCGGGCCGCCTCAAGCAGATCCGCATGGTCGCCCAGGTCCTCCGCCAGGCGGACCCGAAAGCGCTCCCGATCGTCTTCGCCTCGGCGATCGGCACCCTGGTCGTCGTCATCCTCATCGGGCTGCTGATCGACCAGCTGTGGTTCTTCATCCCGCTGGCGCTGCTGGCCGCCTTCGCGGTCGGCATGATCGTGTTCGGCCAGCTCGCCCAGCGCGCCCAGTACAAGGTGATCGCCGGGCAGCCCGGCGCGGCCGCGGCGATCCTGAAGAACATGCGCGGCGGCTGGACGGTGACCGAGGCGGTCAGCGGCAACCGCAACCTCGACATGGTGCACCGCGCGGTCGGCCGCGCCGGCGTCGTGCTGGTGTCGGAAGGCCCGCGCAACCGGGTGGGCCCGCTGCTCGGCGCGGAGAAGAAGCGCATCTCCCGCGCCGCGCAGCAGGTGCCGATCTACGACGTGCAGGTCGGCGACGACGAGGGCCAGATCCCGGTGGACAAGCTGCAGCGGCACCTGATGAAGCTGCCGCGCAACCTGTCCAAGGGCCAGGTGTCGGAGCTGAACGACCGGCTCCAGGCGCTGCCCCGGGCGATGCCGGTGCCCAAGGGCCCGATGCCGAAGGGCGCGCGGATGCCCAAGGGCCCCAAGCCCAAGTCCCGCTGAGCACCCCCCGGAACGAGAAAAGCGCCCCCGCGGGGGCGCTTTTTCGTTCGCCGGGTCAGATGGTCACCACGACGCTGTTGGCGCCGCGGTCGTGCAGGCCGCGGTAGTCGCGGTCCCACACCAGCGCGGGCACGACCAGCAGCAGCAGGAACGCGCGGGCCAGCGCCCACAGCGGGCCGACCGGACGGCCGTCCACGCGCATGACCCGGATGCCGCAGATCCGCTTGCCGATCGTGACGCCGATCAGCCCGGTGAGGATCCACGCCTGCAGCCCGAAGATCGCCAGGGTGAGCATGCTGCGCTGCGGCGGCGACCAGCCCAGCGCGTTGGTGACCAGGGTGGCCACCAGCAGCGACAGCCCCCAGTCGATGAACAGCGCCAGCAGCCGGCGGCCGTAGCCCGCGACCGAGCCGCTGCCGCTCTCGGGCAGCCCCAGCCGCTCGCCCGGACTGCCCAGATCGACTCCGGCCGACCGCACCCCGCCCAGCCATGTCTGCGTCCACCGCGGCCCGGTGGCCTGCCCCTTACCGCTGCTCATGCCCCTACGCTATCCCGTCCCGGCGGCCGCTCCGATCCGCCCCCGGCGGCCCCTGTGGGCAACGGCACAACGTGATGCGTAACACAGCCGAAACATACGGGACACCGCGGGGAAACGGCCTCCCCCTAGGCTTCCCTGGAGCCAAAAGCGCCCCAAGGAGGCTGGATGTTCAGCAGCGCCGACGAGGTCCTGAGCTACATCAGGAACGAAGGTGTGCGATTCGTCGATTGCCGCTTCGTGGACCTGCCGGGGAAGATGCAGCACTTCACGTTCCCCGTGGAGAGCTTCGGCGAGAGCGTGTTCACCGACGGGCTGATGTTCGACGGCTCCTCGGTCCGCGGGTTCCAGGAGATCCACGAGTCGGACATGCTCCTGCTGCCCGACCCCACGACCGCGGTGATCGACCCGTTCCGGCAGCACAAGACGCTGAACCTGAACTTCTTCGTGCACGACCCGCTGACCGGCGAGCCCTACAGCCGCGACCCGCGCAACGTCGCCAAGAAGGCCCAGGACTACCTGCGCGGCACCGGCATCGCCGACACCGTCTACGTCGGCCCCGAGGCCGAGTTCTACATCTTCGACGACGTGCGGTTCGAGACCAAGCAGAACGCGGGCTACTACTACCTCGACTCGATCGAGGGCGCGTGGAACACCGGGCGCGAGGAGGCCGGCGGCAACCTCGGCGCCAAGCCCCCCTACAAGGGCGGCTACTTCCCCGTCCCGCCGATGGACCACTACACCGACCTGCGCTCGGAGATGGTGGCCCAGCTGCTGGAGTCGGGCATCCACGTCGAGATGCAGCACCACGAGGTCGGCACCGCGGGCCAGGCGGAGATCGACTTCCGCTTCGACACGCTGCTGAAGACCGCCGACCAGCTCATGCTGTACAAGTACATCGTCAAGAACGTGGCGCGCGCCGCGGGCAAGACGGTCACCTTCATGCCCAAGCCCATCTTCGGCGACAACGGCTCGGGCATGCACGTGCACCAGTCGTTGTGGAAGGACGGCTCGCCGCTGTTCTACGACGAGGTCGGCTACGCGGGCCTGTCGGACAACGCCCGCTACTACATCGGCGGCCTGCTCAAGCACGCCCCGGCGCTGCTGGCCTTCACCAACCCGACGGTGAACTCCTACCACCGCCTGGTCCCCGGCTACGAGGCCCCGGTCAACCTGGTCTACTCCCAGCGCAACCGCTCGGCCTGCATCCGCATCCCGATCACCGGCGCCAACCCCAAGGCCAAGCGCGTGGAGTTCCGGGTGCCCGACCCGTCCTGCAACCCCTACCTCGCCTTCTCGGCGATGCTGATGGCGGGCCTGGACGGCATCAAGAACAAGATCGAGCCCGCCGAGCCGGTCGACAAGGACCTGTACGAGCTGCCCCCGGAGGAGGCCCGCGCGATCCCGCAGGTCCCCGGCTCGCTGGAGGAGGTCCTGGACGCGCTGGAGGCCGACCACGAGTTCCTGCTGGAGGGCGGGGTGTTCACGCCCGACCTGATCGAGACGTGGATCTCGATGAAGCGCGAGTTCGAGATCGACCCGATCCGCCTGCGCCCGCACCCGCACGAGTTCGAGCTCTACTACGACATCTGATCGGAGCCGCTCGCCACGAGCGTTCCGGCATGTGAAAGGCCATCGGCCGCGACCCCGCCCGGGTCCGGCCGGTGGCCTTTCGCCGTTGCTCGCGGAAGCGGGGCGGCCGGGCGCGCGCCGCAGCGTTTCCCCTGGTCACGCCCGCCGGTGAGCACGTAGGCCGTCCGTATCCGGATCCCGCCTGGTTTGCACCGCGATGAGCGGAGCAAAAGGTGAAGCGGACGACGGAAGAGGCCGCAGTGCCGTCGGGTCCGGGCCGGACGGGCCCGGCTCCGGCACGGCCAGGCAGGGCGCGGAGGGAAGCGGATGGAGCTGGAGAAGAGGTCGGTGTTCGGCTGGCCCGGCACCGCGGCCGGCACCGCGCCGTGCAGGAACGGCCTGGTCGTCCACTACGACGGCTCCGACCAGGACCTCGCGGACAAGTCCCACGGCGCGTGCCGCACCTACTGGCGCAACACCCGCGCCTTCCACATGGGCCCGTCCCGCGGCTGGATCGATATCGGATACTCCTTTGCCGTTTGTCCGCATGGTGTCGTGATGGAGGGCCGCGGGTTCGGTCGCGTGCAGGCCGCCCAACCCGGCGGCAACTCGACCTGGACGAGCGTGACGTTCTGCTCCGGCGACGGCGAGCGGCCGACGGGCGAGCAGGTCGACGCGTTCAAGGAGCTGCGCGCCTGGCTGCGCGGCAAGGGGCTCGGCGCGGCCATCAGGGGGCACCGCGACTTCATCTCCACCAGCTGCCCCGGCTCCGTCCTCTACGGGATGGTCCGCGACGGCAGCCTCACCGGATCCCCTCAGGAGGACGACATGCCCAGCGTGAAGGACGTCTGGCTGACCGACGGCATCATCGAGTCGCCGCCCGAGACGGCCGCGGGCGGCAACAAGTACTGGACGCCCGGCTCCTACCTGGTGTGGGGTTACCGGCAGGACGCCGAGACCAACGCCAAGGTGAAGAGCCTGGAGGCGAAGGTCCAGAGTCTGGAGACCAAGCTCGACCGCGTGCTGGACCTGCTCCAGGAACAGCAGCGGCAACAGGCATAGCGCGGGGCCGAGGGGGCGGCCGCAGCGCGCGAGGACCCCAGTGACCTGAGGAGGTCGCCGTGGACGACTACGTCGTGAGCCTGATCCGCACCTGGGTGCCGGTCGCCATCGGCGCGCTGGTGACCTGGCTCGCCACCGAGGCCGGCATCGTGCTCGACGAGAGCACCAGCGCGCCGCTGACCGTCGCGGCCGTCGGCATCGTCACCGCCGTCTACTACGCGCTGGCGCGGCTGGTCGAGCAGCGCTGGCCGGCGGTCGGCCGCGTCCTGGTGGCGCTCGGGCTGGCGGGCCGCCGGACGCCGGTGTACCCGGCGCCGCAGCCCGCGGAGCCGCGCCCGTAGGGCGGCCGCCGTCCCGGTTCTAGACTGCCGGGATGGAGCGGCGGGGAGCGGGCGCGTGTCCGGGGATCTGACGGTCCGCCGGGTGCTCGGCGACCACGCGTTCGCCGAGATCGGCTTCCCCACGGCGGCCGCCGTCGGCGAGCCGCGCGGCCTGGTGGTGGCCGGCGGTCGCGTCGGGCCGCCGCGGTGGCAGCCCGGCACGTTAGGCGGCGACCGGAGCGCCTACCGCATCGGGATCTACGGTCTGGACGACCTGCGCTGCCGTTTCCTGCTGCCCTCGCGGTGGCCGGTCAACACGATCGCGTTCCATCCGGTCCTGCCGCTCGCGGCCGTCGGCACCGGCGACTACGACGGCGGTTACCTCTACCAGGGCGAGCTGCTCCTGCTCGATCTCGCTTCGGGTGAGGCGCGGTCGCTGCTGGAGGAGGAGCGGGAGGTGCGGTCCGCGCGCTGGCGCGGTGAACGACGTCTCGATCTGGTCCTGTCCCCGCGGGACGACGACCATCGCGACGACGGTCCGTGCTTCGCCGCCTCGATCGTCCGGGACGACTGGGCGGAGCCCGTCCGGCGCGCCGAGATCGACGAGGAGCCCGTTCCAGAACCCGCCGACGAGCGGGAGGCCGCCGAGCGCGCTCTGCGGCGGCTCGCCGCGTGGCGCGGGGAGGCCGAGTGGTCGCCGCGCCGCCAGGTCCGGTCCGTGGAGCCGCTGCGCGACGGCCGCGTCCTGGCCGCGCTGGACGGCGTCCGGCTGGAGTCGTGGCTCCCGTCCGGGCGGCGCGAGTGGTCGGTCCCGGTGGACGGGGGCGGCCGGCGCGTCGTGGTCGCGCCGGACGAGCGGTCGGCCTGGGTGGAGGTGCAGTGGGCGCCCGGCTGGGACGGCTCCCGGTGGCGGTACCGGCCGAACGGCGTCGAGCGGCTGTCCCTGGACAACGGCGAGATCCTGCGGCCCGCCGGCGCGGACGTCCCCCTCATGCCGGTCGGGAGGCGGGACGGCTGGGTGCTGTTGCGCGACACCCGGCACGAGACCACCGGCCCCGCCACCGTGCTGGTGTCCCCCGAGAACCGCGAGTCGGCCCCCGTCGACCTGGGCGGCTGCCCGTTCGAGGACCGGCAGTTCAGGGTGCGCCGGAGCCCGGAGCTGCTGCTGCTCCTGCCCGGCGAGGACGGCTCGCAGGTCGCGGCGCTCGATCCCGCCGACAGCGCGGTGCATCAACTGTTCCCGGCTGACTGGGGCGCCCGGCCCGGCGCCTGGTTCACCACCGGGCCCGGCGTCCGTGTCCCGGACGCGCTGGTCCACGCGGGCGCCGTGAGCGTTCCCGGGCCGGAGCGGGTCGAGGGCCTGGTGGTGCGGCGGCGCTTCCCCGGCGGCGAACCGGAGTGGGACTTCTCGTGCGGCGCCGCCGTGGTCACGGCGATGGACGTCCTCGGCGGCACGCTCTGGGCGGCGCTCGACTCGGGCCAGGTCGTCCTCCTGGACGCCCGGAACGGCGCCCTCCTACGACGCGAACCCCTCGCCGTGGACGGTCTGCCCGTCTCCGGCACGTCCCTCGCGGCCACCGGCGACGGCGTCCTCATCGGCACCGAGGACGGCCGCGTCCTCGACGTGCGGGCCCGGCCGGTCTGAGCTGTCGGACACCGGTGGCATCATGTGCTGCGGTGAACGGCCGGGAGGCGGGGACGGGATGACGCAGGAGGTGCTGCGGGAGCGCGTCGGCGAGCCCAGGGAGGTGCTGCGCGAGGCGCACCTGCTGCTGGAGCTGGCGCGCGAGCTGCTGGGCGACCACCGGTGGGCGCGCGGCGAGGTGCACGCCGCGCTGGCGCCGCTGCGGGCCGCCGCGGCGCGCGCGCAGCTCGCGGCGATGCCGGTCGCGCGGCTCAAGGACGTCACCGGCGGGCGGCTGCGGCTCGGGCCGCTGGAGAGCGCCGAGATCACCACCGTGCTGGAGGTCCTGGACACCACCCCCTATCGGCTCCAGCTGCTGCCCGGTGTCGGGCCCCAGACCGCGAACCAGCTCCACGCGGCGGCGCGGCAGATCAACGAGGCCGCCGAGCGGAACGCGCCCGTCCGGCTGGACGCCGGTGAGCAGGACGGGCCCACCGGTGCCCTCGTCGTCGCGCTCCACCGGCTCGTCTACGCCGGGGCCGAGCTGCCGCGTGCGCGCACGGTCGCCGAGGAGATCGACGAGCGGCTGAGCCCCCTGCTGGCCGACGCCCGCCCGGCGCGGAACTGGTGGCGCCGGCTGCTGGCCACCCGGGCCCAGCGGGAGCGCGCGCGGGCGGCCCTCGGCGAGGTCGCCGCGCTGCTGGCCGCCGAGCGTGAGCGCGGGTCCACGCTGCTGCTGCGGCAGTCCTCGGTGGACCTGCTGCGGCCCCCGGTGCCGGTGATCGAGGCGTGGGCCGACTACGAGCTGAACGCGGCCGAGTACCAGACGCTGCTGTCGGAGCTGGCCGCCGTCGATCCCGACCAGGACGCCGCCGAGGGCTTCCTGCCCGGCGACCTCGCCGCCCGGGTCAAGGCGCAGCCGCTGGACGACGCCCACCGGCGGGTGTCGCTGCGCGGCTACCAGGCGTTCGGGGCACGGTTCGCGCTGGCGCAGCGGCGGGTCATCCTCGGGGACGAGATGGGCCTCGGCAAGACGGTCGAGGCGATCGCCGCGCTGGCGCACCTGCGCTCGGAGGGCGCCACCCACTTCCTGGTCGTGTGCCCGGCGAGCGTGCTCATCAACTGGCTGCGGGAGATCGAGTCGCGCAGCGCGCTGGCGGCCCACCCGGTGCACGGCTCGGGGCGGGCGGGCGCGCTCGCCGCCTGGGCGCGCGAGGGCGGCGTGGCCGTCACGACGCTGGACAGCCTGCACGGTTTCGAGGTCCCGCCGGGCACGCCCGTGCACATGCTGGTGGTCGACGAGGCCCATCTCGCCAAGAACCCCGACGCCCGGCGCTCCCGGGCCGTCGCCGCCTGGTGCGCGCGGGTGGAGCGCGTCCTGTTCCTGACCGGCACCCCGATGGAGAACCGGGTCGAGGAGTTCCGCACCCTGGTCGGCTACCTGCGCCCCGACCTGCTGCCCGCCATCCGGCACAGCGACGCCGCCGTGGGGCCCAAGGCGTTCCGCGCGGCGGTCGGCCCGGTCTACCTGCGCCGCAACCAGCGGGACGTGCTGGTCGAGCTGCCCGAGATCGTGCACGTGGACGAGTGGGAGGCGTTCAGCCCCGCCGACGAGCGGGCCTACCGGAGGGCCGTCGCCGACGGGAACTTCATGGCGATGCGCCGCGCCGCCTACGCCGACCCGCGCCGCTCGGCCAAGCTGCGGCGGCTGGTGGAGCTGCTGCAGGAGGCCGCCGAGAACGACCTGAAGGTCGTGGTGTTCTCCTTCTTCCGCGACGTGCTGTCGGTGGTGCACGAGGAGGTCGGCGAGCGCGCGCACGGGCCGATCAGCGGCGGCGTCCCGGCCGCGCGGCGGCAGGAGATCGTGGACGCCTTCGCCGCCGAGCCCGGCCACGCGGTGCTGCTGGCCCAGGTGCAGGCGGGCGGGACGGGGCTGAACCTCCAGGCCGCCTCGGTGGTGATCCTGTGCGAGCCGCAGGTCAAGCCGACCCTGGAGGCGCAGGCCGCCGGGCGGGCGCACCGGATGGGCCAGTCCCGCCGGGTGCAGGTGCACCGGCTGCTGACGCCCGACAGCGTCGACCAGCGGATGCTGGAGATCCTGCGGGCCAAGGCGGGGCTGTTCGACGCCTACGCGCGCCGCAGCGACCTGGCCGAGGCGGCGCCCGACGCGGTGGACGTGTCCGAGCAGGCGCTGGCGCGGCAGATCGTGGCGGCCGAGCAGGAGCGGCTGGCGGCCGCCCCGGCGGAGCCGGGCTGAGCGGCCCCCTGGGAAGATCGGGGCGGGGACCGGCGTTGTGCGGTCCGCGAGGAGCCGATCAAAGGGGATCATCGATGGCCAGTGTGGACGTCCGCCGGACCGACGACGGTTTCGAGGCGGTCAACGACCGCGGCGCGCGCGTCGCCATCGGCACCGGCACCACCGAGGGCGTGTTCACGCCGGTGGAGCTGATGCTGGCGGCGCTGGGCGGCTGCGAGATCGTCACGGTGGAGCCGCTGACCGCCCAGCGCGGGCACCGCCTGGTGCGGCTGGCGGCGACGGTGTCGGCCGACAAGATCGCCGAGAGCGAGCTCGGCACCATCACCGTCACCTACGACGTCGAGCTGCCCGAGGGCGACGACAAGGCCGCCGAGGTGCTGGCCAAGGTCGCCAAGCGGGTGCACGACTCCTACTGCACGGTCGGCAACGCGCTGAAGAAGCCGATGAAGGTCGAGCAGGTCCTCTGACTCAGCGGCAGCGGGCGCCCTCGGCGGGGACCTTGCCGTCCAGCAGGTAGGCGTCCACGGCGGCCTGCACGCACGTGTTCCGGGTGTTGTAGGCGCCGTGCCCCTGCCCGTCGAGGGTGAGCAGCGTGGCGCGCCCGCCCAGCTCCCTGGTGAGCGCGGGCGCCCACGCGTAGGGGGTGGCGGGGTCGCCGACGTTGCCCACCACCACGATCGGGGCGGCGTCCGGCGCGCTCACCTCCTGGGCGGCGTCGTCGCCGCGCACCGGCCAGTCGGTGCACTCCAGCAGGCCCCACGCCATCGATTCGCCGAAGGTGGGGGACGCCTTGCGGAAGCTCGCCATCTGCTTGCGCACGTCCTCGGCGGTGTAGCGCTCGGTGGTGTCGGCGCAGCTGATCGCGGTGTGGGCGGCGCGCAGGTTGTTGTAGTGGCCGTCGGGCTCGCGGCCGTTCTGCAGGTCGGCGAGCAGGAGCAGGGTCGCGCCGTTGCCCCGCTCGATCGCCTCGTCGAGCCCCTGGACGAGGTAGGGCCAGGTCTCCTCGCTGTAGAGGGCGGCGCCGACGCCGGTGACGGCGAGGGTCTGGGTGAGCCTGCGGTCTCCGGCGGCCGGCAGGGGCCTGGCGTCCAGGCCGTTCAGCAGCTTGTCGACGGCGGCGACGACCGCGTCCCGGTCGGCGCCGAGGGGGCAGCCCGACGCGCCGCGCCGGGCGCAGGCGGCGGCGAAGTTGCCGAGCGCGCGCTGGAAGGCGGCGGCCTGCTGGAGCGACAGGTCCCGGCTGCTGATCTTGGTGTCGACCGCGCCGTCCAGCACGGCCCGGCCCACGTTCTTCGGCATCTGGTGGGCGTAGCTGCCGCCCAGCCAGGTCCCGTAGGAGATGCCGAAGTAGTGCAGGGCGGAGTCGCCGAGCGCGGTGCGGATCACGTCCATGTCGCGGGCGGCGCTCAGCGTGCCCGCGTGGGGCAGCACCTTGCCGGAGCGGCTCTGGCACGCCTGGACGTAGGCCCGCTGCTCGTCCAGCATCGCCTTCTCCTCGGCGGCGTCGTCGGGCGAGCCATCCATGGCGGCGTAGGCGTCCAGGCGCCTGTCGTCGAAGCAGGTGACCGGGGCGCTGCGGCCCACCCCGCGCGGGTCGAAGCCGATGAGGTCGTAGCGGGTGTTCAGCTTCCGGTACTCGTCGGCGGCCTGCGCGAGGGTGTCGACGCCCGAGCCGCCGGGCCCGCCGAAGTTGAACAGCAGGGAGCCGATGCGGGGGCCGGGGCCGGTCGCCCTGGCGCGCAGCAGCGCGATGTCGATGGTCTCGCCGCCCGGCTCGGCGTAGTCCAGCGGCACCTTGACGGTGGCGCACTCGAAGCCGGTGGGCTGCTTGCCCTGCCGGTCCTCGGGGAGGTCGCGGCAGACGCCCCAGGACGGCCGCTGCCCGGTGGTCCCTCCGGACGACGCGCCGCCGGACGCGCGCGGCGTGGCGGCGCCCTCGCCGCCGTCGCCGTCACCGCCGCCGCTCCCGCATCCGGCCAGCCCGAAAACGGCCAGGGCGAGCGCCCCCACCACCGCCGTGCCGGTTTTCGACCCGCTTCGCACGATCTTGCCCTTCGTTCGTCGGCGGGGGGCGCCTGAGACCTACCCGGCCGCTTCTATGCTGACCCCTGCCCCAACCCCCGTACCTCCCCCGCAGAAACGCCGTGCCTCTCCCCCGTAGGTCCGGACACCGCATCAGGGTCGTACTACTCAAGGCTGAGATGAAGACCATTCGTCGCGGTGATCTCATTCAGGTGGCCGCGCGGCAAAGATAGGTAGCATGGCCCAAACCGCCCCAGCAGTGCCCCGAGGCCAGACGGACCAGGACCCGCCCGCCCCCGCGCGTCCGGCCCCCCGGCGGCTGCGAGAACGCCTGGCGTCCGCGCCGCCGGTGTGGCGCGAGCTGCTGCTGATCGCGCTGTTCTACACCGGCTACACGCTCACGCGCATCGTGCTGGTCCAGGACGGCACCGGGCCCGCCTTCGCCAACGCCGACCAGATCCTGGCCTTCGAGCGCATGGTGGGGCTGGACGTGGAGCTGGGGCTCAACCAGACGCTGCTGCAGATGCCGTGGCTGGCGCGCACCGCCAACATCTTCTACGCCACCGCGCACTTCGCGGTCACGCTGGGCATCGTGGTGTGGATCTACCGGTACCGGCCGCGCGACTACCGCTGGCTGCGCACCTCGCTGATGATCGCGACGGGCGTCGCGCTGCTGGGCTTCTGGCTGTACCCGCTGGCCCCGCCGCGCTTCCTGCACAGCGAGGGCTTCGTGGACCCGGTGACGGCGCTGCACTCGCTCGGCCTGTACGCCAGCGACGCCTCGGGCACGCTCACCAACCAGTACGCGGCGATGCCGTCGATGCACGCCGGCTGGGCGCTGTGGTGCGGGTACGTGGTGATCCGGCTGACCCGGCGGCGCTGGCTGGGGCTGCTCGGCCTGGTCTACCCGGCCACCACCGTGTACGTCATCCTCGCCACCGCCAACCACTACGTGCTGGACGCGGTCGCCGGGATCTCGCTGGTCGGGGCTGCGCTCGCGGTGTCGTGGGCGCTGTACCACCGTTGCCCGGCGCCCGTGCTGCGGCTCCGGGCGCAGGTCGCGGCGCAGGCGGCGCGGGTGGTGCCGGGCTCGCGGACGGCGGCGGGGACCGCGGCCGGGACGGCGCGGTCGCGGTCGTGACGGTCCGCGCCGCGGGCGCGGCGTCCGCGGCCGCTCAGTCGCCGCCGTAGAAGACGCGGTCCACCACCGCGCGGGCGCGGCGCGCGTGCCGCCGGTAGTCCTCCAGCAGCTCCCCCGTCGTCGGGTAGCCCATGACGCGGGTGACGGCGCTGCGCTCGTTGTGGTGGTCGGTGGGCAGCACGTCCGAGGCCCGCCCGCGCACGAGCATCACGGTGTTGCGGATGCGGGTGGCCAGCCGCCACGCCTCGGCCAGCACGGTGGCGTCCTCGGCGTCCAGCAGCCGGGACGCCGCAGCGGCCTCCAGCGCCTCCAGCGTGCGGGTGGTGCGCAGCGCGGGCACCTCGTGGGCGTGCCGCAGCTGCAGCAGCTGGGCCACCCACTCCACGTCGGCGAGCCCGCCGGGCCCCATCTTGGTGTGCAGCCGCCGGTCCACGCCGCGCGGCAGCCGCTCGGACTCCATGCGCGCCTTCAGTCGCCGGATCTGCCGCAGGGCGTCGTCGTCGAGGCCGTCCTCGGGCCAGCGCAGCGGGTCGATCAGCGCCCGGAACCGCTCGCACAGCCCGGCGTCGCCGATCATCGGGTCGGCGCGCAGCAGCGCCTGGCTCTCCCACGGCTCCGACCAGCGCGCGTAGTAGGCCGCGTAGGAGGCGAGCGTGCGCACCAGCGGCCCCTGCCGCCCCTCGGGCCGCAGGTTGGGGTCGATCTCCAGGGCGGGGTCGGGGGCGGGCAGCGCCAGCAGCCGCCGCAGCTCGTTGGCGACCGCGTGCGCGGCGCGGCCCGCCGCGCCCTCGTCGGCGCCGGGCAGTGGCTCGTGCACGAACATCACGTCGGCGTCGCTGCCGTAGCCCAGCTCGTGGCCGCCGAAGCGGCCCATCGCCACCACCGCCATCCGGGTCGGCAGCGGCGCGCGCGTCTCCAGCTCGATCTTGCTGATCGCGGCGTGCAGCGCGGCCTCGATCGTGACGGCGCTGATGTCGGTGAGCGCCTCGCCGACCTCGCGCACCTCCAGCAGCTCCAGCAGGTCGGCGACCGCCGTGCGGAACAGCTCGCGGCGGCGCAGCCCGCGCACCACCGCGACCGCCTCCTCGGCGGGCGGCGCGCCGGGCGCGGAGGAGGCGGTGTGGCGGCGCACCGCGGCCAGCGCCTCGGTGCGCAGCGCCTGCCGGGAACGGGCGTTCAGCCCGCCCTTGTCGCGGTAGCCGGCCGGGCCGTCGGCGGTGATGGCGGGGGTGTCGCCGCCGAGCATCGCGACGGCCTCGGGGGCGCGCAGCAGCAGGTCGGTGGCGTACCGGCTGGAGCCCAGCACCCACGCCATGTGCTCGGCGACGGTGACCTCGTCGCGCAGCAGCCGCAGGTACCAGGGGGTGGTGCCGAGCGCGTCGCTGACCCGCCGGAACCCCAGCAGGCCCGCGTCGGGGTCGGGGGCGTCGGCGAACCAGCCCAGCATCACCGGCAGCAGCGTGCGCTGGATCGCCGCGCGCCGCGACACCCCGGCGGTGAGCGCCTCGATGTGCCGCAGCGCCCCGGCGGGGTCGTTGTAGCCGAGCGCCACCAGCCGGGTGCGGGCGGCCTCGGGCGTGAGGCGGGCCTCCTCCTCCGGCAGCCGGGCCACCGCGCGCAGCAGCGGCCGGTAGAACAGCTTCTCGTGGATGCGGCGGACCTCGCGGGCGTGCCGCCGCCACAGCGCGGTGAACTCGCCGACCGCGTCGCCGCGCAGGCCCAGGGCGCGGCCGACGCGGCGCAGCCCGGCCTCGTCATCGGGCACCAGGTGGGTGCGGCGCAGCCGGTACAGCTGCACCAGGTGCTCGACCCGCCGCAGGAACCGGTAGGCCGCCGACAGCGCGGCGGCGTCGTCGCGGCCCACGTAGCCGCCCGCCGACAGCGCCGCGAGCGCGTCCAGGGTGGTGGGGCTGCGCAGCGACCCGTCGGTGCGGCCGTGCACGAGCTGCAGGAGCTGGACGGCGAACTCCACGTCGCGCAGCCCGCCGGGGCCCAGCTTGAGCTGGCGCTCGGCCTCGGCGGTGCGCCGGTTGAGGTGGGCCTCGACGCGGCGGCGCATGTCCTGCACGTCGGCCACGAAGCTCTCGCCCTCGGCGGCGCGCCACACGATCGGGGCGATGGCCTCGGTGTAGGCGCGGCCCAGCTCGGCGTCACCGGCGATCGGGCGCGCCTTCAGCAGCGCCTGGAACTCCCAGGTCTTGGCCCAGCGCTCGTAGTAGGCGCGGTGGCTGGCGAGGGTCCGCACCAGCGGCCCGGCCTTGCCCTCGGGGCGCAGCGCCGCGTCCACCTCCCACAGCGCGCCCTCGACGGTGCTGGCCGAGCAGGCCCGCATCATCGCGGCGGCGAGCCGGGTGGCGGTGCGCAGCGCCGCCTCCTCGGGGTGGCCGTCGCGGGCCTCGGCCACGAAGACCACGTCGACGTCGCTGACGTAGTTCAGCTCGCGGCCGCCCGCCTTGCCCATGCCGATGACCGCGAGGCGGCACGTCCTGTGCTCGGCCACCTCGGCGCGCGCGACCGCGAGGCCCGCCGTCAGCGCGGCGGCGGCGAGGTCGGCCAGCACGGCGGCGACCTCGGTGACGTCGGCCTCGCCGGTCAGGTCGCGGCCGGCCAGCGCCAGCAGGTGCCGCCGGTACTCGGCGCGCAGCGCGACCAGGGTGTCCTGGCCCGCGTCGCGCGCGACCGGCTCGGGGTCGGCGGGGTCGGCGCCGACGGCGCGCAGCAGGTCGGCGCAGAGCGCGGCGCGGCGGGCGGCGTCGGCCTCGGCGCGGGCCCGCGCCCAGGACTCGGGGTCGGCCTCGGGGTCGATGTCGGGGCCGGTCTCCAGCACCGGCGCCGAGGCCAGGATCCTCCAGTGGCCCGGGTGGCGGGCGAGGTGGTCGCCGAGGGCGTCGCTGACGCCGAGCACCGCCAGGAGCCGGTCCCGAGTGTCGGGGCGGGCGTCCAGCCCGGCGCGCAGGTCCGGCGCCTCGCCCCGCTCGCCGGCCGCCTCCAGCAGCCGCAGCAGGCCACCGAGGGCCAGGTCGGGGTCGGCGGTCGCGCCGAGCGCGGCCAGCAGGTCGCCGCCGAGGCCGCCGCCGCCCGCGTCGGCCTCGGCCAGCAGCCGCTCGGCGCGCCCGGTGTCGGTGAAGCCCAGCCGCGCGAGGCGGGCGGTGGGCGAGTCACGGC
The DNA here is from genome assembly GCA_050936435.1 of Spirillospora sp. CA-253888. Classification (GTDB taxonomy): domain Bacteria; phylum Actinomycetota; class Actinomycetes; order Streptosporangiales; family Streptosporangiaceae; genus Spirillospora. The sequence goes on along the minus strand of JBNJMT010000001.1, from coordinate 6,462,898 downwards.
GGTCAGGGCGGCGGTCTGGTGTCCACGGCGCGCTCACGGCCTCCACCGTAAACCGCCCGTGGCCGTTCGTGCGCGGAACCGGGGGCACGGGAAGATCTCGATCCGCCCGCGCGGGCGGGGACAACCTGTAATGATCTCTCAGCGTCCTTTCCGGGGAAGCCCCCCGTCCCTCCCCCGCCCTGAAGCCCAGGAGACCCATGAAGACCCGATCCGTCGCCGTCGCGGGCGTGGCCGCCGCCGCGACCGCCCTCGGCGCGACCGCCGTCGCGACGGCCCAGGACGGCGGCGCCAGGACCGCCGCCCCCGTCGCCGCGCCCGCGACCGCCGCCAAGCGGCCGCCGGCCCGGCCCGGCGACTTCGACGGCGACGGCCGCCCCGACATCGCCGCCGCGAGCCCGCAGGGCCTGATCCACGGCAAGCGGCTCGGCGGCTTCATCACGATCGTGCCCTCGCGCAGGGCCGGGCTGGACGTGGCCGGGCGGCAGATCGTGTCCGCCAAGAGCCTCGGGCTGGCGGTGCCCCGCTACTTCGGCGGCTCGATGGACTCGGCCGACGTCGACCGGGACGGCTACGCCGACCTGGTGATCGGCGCCCACGAGGGCGCCCGCCGGATCCTCGTGATCGCGCACGGCGGTCCCAAGGGCGTGACCGCGCGCAAGACGGTCCTGAAGGCCCCGCACACCGGGTCGTTCGCGGTGGGCGACTTCAACGGCAACGGCCGCCCCGACCTGGTGGCCGTCGCCAGGAGCTCCTACCTGACGTTCCCGGACGTCGGGACCCGGCCGGTCGCGGGCGTCCGGACCGCCGTCAAGGGCGCGGCCGAGCTGTACCGGCCGGTGGTGGCCGACTTCAACGGCGACCGGCGGGGCGACCTCGTCCTGGTCACCGGCCGCGACGACGGCGACGACGTGGTGCCCCACCGGGGCCTGCTGCGGTTCGGCACCGCCAAGGGCCTCGGCGCGACCAAGGTGTTCGCGACCGGCGGCAGCGGTATGGGCCGGCGGGCGGCGGCCGGGGACGTCAACGGCGACGGGAAGGCCGACCTGGTCAACGTCAACGGCGCCGACCAGCGGCAGATCCTCGTGCGCGCCGGCACCGGGAAGGGGCTGGCCGCGCCGAAGGTCGTGCGGCTCGGCAAGCACGAGTTCGGCGACGCGGTCGCCGTGAAGGACGTCAACGGCGACGGCAGGGCGGACGTCGCGGCGGGCGTCCCCGAGGCCAGGGTCGGCGGCCGCGCGTCGGCCGGACGGGTCGCGGTGCTGTACGGCTCCAAGGGCGGCCTGACCGCCAAGGGCGCCGGGGTCTTCGACAAGAACACCCCGGGCGTGCCCGGCACCGCCCGCGAGAGCGACCTGCTGGGCGCCGAGCTGGCGCTGCACGACCTCAACGGCGACCGCCTCGCCGACCTGGTCGTGGGCGCACAGAACGACTCCAGCGGCAAGACCGCCGAGGGTCGGGTCTACGTGCTGTGGGGCGCGCGCCGCGGGGTCGGCGTCAACGGGATCACCACGTTCGGCACCAGGGAGCTGCGCATCCAGGAGCGGCACGCGGAGCTCGGCGGCATCCTCCTGCACTGAGCGGCGCGGACGCGGACGCGCGAAGGGCGGGCGGCTCCCGGAGCCGCCCGCCCTTCGCCTGCTCCTAGAGGACCTCGATGAGGCGCTTGCGCTCGTACTCGGTCACCTGGCGGCGGTAGTCCTCCCACTCCTGGCGCTTGTTGCGCAGGAAGAAGTCGAACACGTGCTCGCCCAGCACGTCGGCCATCAGCTCGCTGCGCTCCATGGCGTGGATCGCCTCGTCCAGGCTCTGCGGCAGCGGCTCGATGCCCATCGCCCGGCGCTCGGCCGAGGTGAGCGCCCACACGTCGTCCTCGGCGCCCGGGGGCAGCTCGTAGCCCTCCTCGATGCCCTTCAGGCCCGCGCCCAGGACCGCCGCGAACGCCAGGTAGGGGTTGGCGGCGGTGTCCAGCGACCGGAACTCGATGCGGGTCGCGTGGCCCTTGTGCGGCTTGTACATCGGCACCCGGACCAGCGCCGAGCGGTTGTTGTGGCCCCAGCAGATGTAGGAGGGGGCCTCGCCGCCCATCCCGGCGGTGGAGCCGACGCCGCCCCACAGCCGCTTGTAGGAGTTGACCCACTGGTTGCAGATCGCGGTCAGCTCCGCGGAGTGCCGCAGCAGCCCGGCGATGAACGCGCGGCCCACCTTGGACAGCTGGAACTCCGCGCCCGGCTCGTAGAAGGCGTTGCGGTCGCCCTCGAACAGCGACATGTGGGTGTGCATGCCCGAGCCCGGCTGGTCGGTGAACAGCTTGGGCATGAACGAGGCGAACACGCCCTGCTCCAGCGCGACCTCCTTCATGACCAGCCGGAAGGTCATGATGTTGTCGGCGGTGGTGAGCGCGTCGGCGTAGCGCAGGTCGATCTCCTGCTGGCCGGGGCCGCCCTCGTGGTGGCTGAACTCCACCGAGATGCCCATGGCCTCCAGCATGGTGATCGCGTTGCGCCGGAAGTCGTGCGCGGCGCTGTGCGGGGTGTGGTCGAAGTAGCCGCCCGAGTCCACCGGCACCGGCTCGCGGCCGTCCTCGGGCCGGTCCTTGAGCAGGTAGAACTCGATCTCGGGGTGGGTGTAGAAGGTGAAGCCGAGGTCGGCGGCGCGCGCCAGGGTGCGCTTCAGCACGTAGCGCGGGTCGGCGAAGCTCGGGGTGCCGTCGGGCATGAGGATGTCGCAGAACATCCGGGCCACGCCGGGCGACTCGCTGCGCCAGGGCAGCACCTGGAAGGTCGCCGGGTCCGGCTTGGCGATCATGTCGGCCTCGTAGACCCGGGCGAAGCCCTGGATCGCCGAGCCGTCGAAGCCGATGCCCTCGGCGAAGGCGCCCTCCAGCTCGGCCGGGGCGACCGCCACAGACTTCAGGAACCCCTGCACGTCGGTGAACCACAGCCGGATGAAGCGGATGTCGCGCTCCTCCAGCGTGCGGAGCACGAACTCCTGCTGACGGTCCAAAGCCTTCTCCCTCGGTGATGCGGTGCCGGCCTACGGCCCATGCCCGCGCCGGACGCGGTCTAACGGTGGTGACGGTCTTCGCGCAGGTGTCGGAGGGTCCGGTCATCTCGCAGTATGCCCCGCCGCTGTTACCACGACGTTACAGACCCCGGCCGAGCGGACGCCGGCGGCGCCGGACCGGCGCGACCTGCGCGGACACCGTCCGCGCGCCGCCCCGACGCTGCACCGGAGCGGCGCGGGCGACACCGCAAACTCTGCCATATGCCCCGGGGTGCGCACAGCGGCGTCGCCGCCGTGACGCCTTACCCCGGGGCGGGCGGCGGATCACTCCCCGGGGGCCCTGCCGGCGATCCCGCCGGAGCCGGTCCCGGCGCCCCCGTGTCCGGCGTCGGCGACCCCGGCGGCCGCGGGGTTCAGCACCCGCGACAGGAACTCGCGGGTCCGCTCGTGCCGCGGCTCGACGATCACCTGGGACGGCGGGCCCTGCTCGACCACGACCCCGCCGTCCATGAACACCACCCGGTCGGCGACCTCGCGGGCGAAGCTCATCTCGTGCGTCACCACCAGCATGGTCATGCCGTCCAGCGCCAGCTTGCGCATGACGCCGAGCACGTCGCCGACCAGCTCGGGGTCCAGCGCCGAGGTGGGCTCGTCGAACAGCATCACCTCCGGGCCCATGGCCAGGGCGCGGGCGATCGCCACCCGCTGCTGCTGGCCGCCCGACAGCTGCGCCGGATAGGACTCGATCTTGTCGGCGAGCCCCACCCGCTCCAGGTCGTCGCGGCCGATCCGCTCGGCCTCGGCCCTGCCGCGCTTCAGCACCTTGCGCTGGGCCACGGTGACGTTGCCGAGCGCGGTCAGGTGCGGGAACAGGTTGAACGACTGGAACACCATGCCGATGCGCCGCCGCGCCGCGTCGATGTCCACGTCCGGGTCGGTGATCTCGGTCCCGACCACCCGCACGGTCCCGGCCGACGGCTGCTCCAGCAGGTTCACGCAGCGCAGCAGCGTGGACTTGCCCGAGCCGGACGGCCCGATGACGCAGACCACCTCGCCCGGCTCGACCCGCAGGTCGATGCCGCGCAGGACCTCGTTGTGCCCGAACGCCTTGTGCAGGCCCTCGATCTCGATGGCGCCGCCGGTCATCGCCGCTCCCTCCGCTGCCGGGCCTCCAGCCACCGGGCCAGCAGGCTCAGCGGGATCGTGATCAGCAGGTAGCAGACCCCGGCCACCACGATCGGGGTGCTGTTGCCCAGCTGGCCGGCCAGGTCCCGGCCGAACTTGGTCAGGTCCCGGTACTCCAGCGCGATGCCGAGGAACAGCACCAGCGAGGAGTCCTTGCACAGCAGGACGATCTGGTTGGTCATCGGCGGGATGATGATCCGGAACGCCTGCGGCAGGATGATGGTGCGCATCGCCCGGAAGTAGGGCATGCCGAGCGACCGGGCCGCCTCCATCTGCCCCTTCGGCACCGCCTCGATGCCCGCCCGGATGATCTCGGCGACATAGGCCGCCGCCGCCACCCCGAGCGCGACCCCGGCCTGCCCGACCACCCCGCCGGGGATGGTGGTGCCGGGGAAGGCGAACGGCACGCCGACCCCCACGAAGATGAAGATCAGCAGCAGCGGCAGGCCGCGGAACACCTCGATGTAGGCGATGGCGAACCAGCGGTAGGGCGCCGCCGACGACAGCCGCATCAGCGCCACCACCAGGCCCACCACGAGCCCGATGCCGAACCCGACCGCGGTGTACAGGGCGGTGTTGCGCAGGCCGATCGTCAGGATCTCCGGGAACAGGTCCCGGGCCTTGGCGGGGTCGGCGAAGTTCTGCTGGAGCGTCGGCCAGTCGGCGGTCACCGCGACCGCCGCGACGATCACCACGAACAGCGCGTACTGGCCGCCGAGGGAGACGCGGCGGCGCTGCCGGGGGGTCAGCCTCCCCGACGGCGCCGCCGCGACGGTCTCGGTCGTCACGAGGCCCCGCCCTCCTTGGGCATCGGACCGATCCACTTCTCATAGATCGCCTTGTAGGAGCCGCTCGCCTTCGCCTCGGCGATGACCTGGTTCGTCATCTCGACCAGCTTGGGGTTGTGGCCCTTGCGGATCCAGAAGCCGTACTGCTCGCCGGTCTCCAGGTTGGCCGCGATCTCGTACTTGGCGTTGGCCGGGTCCTTCAGCCAGCCCTGCACGACCGGGTAGTCCTGCACGATCACGTCGACCTGGCCGGTGCGCAGGCCGTCCAGCTCGGCCAGCGAGTTGTCGAACGAGCGCGGGTCGAGGCCCTTGCCCTTGACGTGGTCCTCGCCGGTGGTGGAGGCCTGCGAGCCCAGCTTGAGCTTCTTGTTCTTGACGTCGTCCAGCGAGGTGATCCCGCTGCCCTTCTTGGCCATCAGCGCCTGGGTCGCGTCGAAGTAGGGCTTGGAGACGTCCATGGTGGCGACCCGGTCCGGCTTGATCGTCATGCCGCCCATGACGATGTCGCACTTGCCGGCGTTCAGCGCCGAGCCGGTCTTCATGGTCTCGAACGGGGTGTCCACGATCTTCTGGGTGACGCCCAGCTTCTTGGCCACCAGGTCCACCAGGTCCACGTCGAAGCCGACGACCTTGCCGTCCTTCTCCACCTGGAAGGGCGGGTAGGGCAGGTGGGTGCACGAGGTCAGCGCACCCTTCTCGATCAGCTTGACGCCCTGCACGGTGGCGCCGTCCTTCCCGCCGCCGCAGCCGGCGGCGGCGGTCAGGGCCAGCGCCGCGGTGGCCGCGGCCAGTGTCCAACGGCGGGGGGTTCGTCCGGACACGTGTCCTCCTGTATCGGTCTTGCAGATCACCGAACTATGTCACGCGCCGCCGCGTGCGGGCAGCCGCGGCGGACGGCACGCTCCAGGTCATGCCCGTTTTCCCGAAAATTGACGTGGCGATCATCAGCTCCCCGCGGTGGAGATCATTAACGTGGGCCGGGTCGTGGACCTCTCATCACTGCTCTCGTTGCCCGACCGCGCGCCCGCGCTGGCCGCCCCGTCGGCGCTGCACCCCGACGCGCGGCCCCTGGGCGAGCGCGTGGGGTCGTGGGCGCGCGCCCAGGGCCTGGTGCTGGGCGATCCCGGCGCCTCGCCGCTCGGCCGCGCCCGCTGCGACCGGCTGGCCGCGCGGGTGTTCCCGACCGCCGGCCTGGACCGCGTCGAGCTGGTGTCGCGCTGGCTGACGTGGGCGTTCGCGCTGGACGACACGCTCGACGAGACCCCGCTCGGCGGCAGCGCGACCGCCGTGCTGGGCCTGTACGACGACCTGCTGTCGGCGGTGCGGCGCGGCCGCGCCCGGCCCGGCGCCCAGCCGCTGGAGAGCACGCTGGTGGAGCTGTGGCGGGCCACCGTCCCGGGGATGAGCCGCGACTGGCGGCGGCGGTTCCTGCAGCACATGGAGGAGCACCGGGCCGGCTGCGCGGAGGAGGCGGTGGGCCGCCGCATCGGCGACGTCCCCACCCTGCCGGGCTACCCGGCGCAGCGGCGGCGGTCGGCGGCGCCGTTCCTGTTCGACCTGATCGAGCCGGTGCTGGGCGTGGAGCTGCCGTGCCGGCTGATGACCGCCCCGCCGTGGAAGCGGCTGCTGGAGGGCACCGCCGACCTGGTGGCCTGGAGCAACGACGTGGCCTCCCACGTCCGCGAGAGCGGGCGCGGCGGCGCGCACAACCACGTGGCGGTGCTCGGCGCGGCGTACGGGTTCGAGCCCGCGCAGGCGGCGGGCTGGGTCGTGGACCGCATCGCCCACCGCGCGGCGGACGTCGCCGCGACGGCGCGGACGCTGGAGGCCGACCTGGAGCGGTTCCGCTTCACCGCCGCCGAGTACGCCCTGACGGAGCGGATCGTCCAGGTGCTGCTGGTCGTGCCGCGCGCCCATCTGGACTGGCTCGCCGAGTCCGGCCGCTACCGGACCGAGGCCGGGACCGAGACCGAGGCCGGAGCCGAAACCGAGGCCAAGGCCGAAACCGGAGTCGAGCAGCCTTGGGAGGCACCGCCTCCCCGCCCGCGCCTCCGCAAGCGCAAGCCCCAGGGAAAGTTCCCTCAGACGCCCGAGGAGCCCCCGCCCGCACCCGAAGCCGATCCCGACCCTGAACCCGCGCCCGCACCCGCGCCCAAGCCCGGAGCCGCGGAGGAACGCCCGCCGCAGCCCGACCGCAAGCCGCGCGGCCTGCTGGACGTGCTGGAGTCACTGGACTGAGCCGACCAGCATGTCCCCGGTCCGGGTGCGCTGGTACAGCACGCGGCGCCCCAGGCGCTGCCCCGCCACCAGGCCGCAGCCGCGCAGCACGCCCAGGTGCTGGCTGACGGCGCCGGGCGTGACCCCGAGCCGCCGGGCGAGCTCGGTCGTGGAGGCGGGCGTGGAGAGGGCCGACAGGACGTGGGCGCGGCCGCGCCCGATCAGCGCCGCGAGCGCGTCCGGCGGGGCCGCGGGCCGCGCCTCCCACAGCGTGGCCACGCCGTAGGGCGGGTAGCTGAGCATGGGCTGGTAGGGCGGCACCATCACCGACACGTCGGGCCAGACGAACACGCTGGGCACCAGCAGGAGCCCGCGCCCGCGCAGCTCCCCCCGGTAGTCCCAGGGCCGCTCCACCGACAGGCTCCCGGCCCGCCAGCGGACGGTCGGGTGCAGGTCGCCGAACAGGCCCTCGGCCCCCTGCGCGGCCAGCGCCCGGGTCCGGCGCAGCACGTCCCCCTCCAGCAGGTCGTGGACCCGCTCCCAGTGCGGGAGCAGGGCGACCTCCCAGAAGACCTCCAGCTCCGCGCAGACCTCGGCCAGGACCCGTTCGGGCTCGGCGGCCAGCGGCCGCAGCGGCGGGCGGGACCGTGCCGCCCACTCCAGCTCCTCGGCGACGACCTCCGGAGGGGTGGCGCGGACCGTGGCCAGTTCGGCGGCGAAGTCGGGCAGCGGGGTGACCGGCGGCGGGGTGAGGAAGTCGGGGATGTACCCGGTCGGCGGGACCAGGGCCCGCAGCGTCCCCAGGCCCCGCGCCCGCGGGGCGGCCGACCGGACCCAGGGCAGGTGCAGGGCGTGCCGGGCGGGGTCGCCCAGCACGCGGAGGCCGTGCACCAGCTCCCACAGGGGCGAGAACACGAACCGGACCCGGGCCACGTCGTCGATGGCGAAGACGAACTCGATCATCACCTGACCTTTCAGCCCAGCCTAAATGAGTTTCCCGGCCCGCCGGCCCTCGTCAAGATCGCTCGTATGACGACCACCGCCGCCCTCCCGCGCATGCCCGCCTTCCTGCACAGCCGGGTGGGCGGCTTCCCGCGCCCCTACTGGGTGCTCTGGGCCGGCACCCTGGTCAACCGGCTGGGCACGATGGTGGAGCCGTTCCTCGGCCTGTACCTGATGACCGCGCGCGGCCTGTCGCTGGCCCAGTCGGGCCTGGTGGTGGCGACGCTGGGCGCGGGCTCGCTGCTGTCGCAGGTGCTCGGCGGCTTCCTGGCCGACCGGATCGGCCGCCGGATCACCATGGTGGGCGGCACGCTGGCCACCGGCGCGGCGATGCTGGCGCTGGGCTACGCGCAGGGCATGCCCGCGATCATGGCGGCGGCCCTGCTGCTGGGCCTGGCGCTGGACATGTACCGGCCCGCCTCGCACGCGATGGTCGCCGACATCATCGCCCCCGGGGACCGCCCGCGCGCGTTCGCGCTGCTGTTCTGGGCGGTCAACCTGGGCTGGGCGGCAGCGATGGTGGTGGGCGGGACGCTCGCCCAGCAGGGCTTCCTGTGGCTGTTCTGGATCGACGCGGCCACCTGCGCGCTGTTCGGCCTGCTGGTGTGGCGGGCGATCCCCGAGACGCGCCCGGCCCGCGTGGAAGGCGACGGCCCCGCCGGAAGCTGGTCGCAGGTGCTGCGCGACCGGGTCCTGGTCGGCTACACGCTGATCATGCTGGCCTACGTCTTCGTGCTGATGCAGGCGATGACGACGATGCCGCTGGCGATGCGGGAGCTCGGCCTGGGGCCGCGCGACTACGGCGTGGCGATCGCGGCCAACGGCGTCGTGATCGTGCTGGTCCAGCCGCTGGTCGGCGCGTGGCTGGCGCGCCGGGACCGGCCCCGGGTGCTGGCGGCCGGGTTCGCCCTGGTGGGCGTCGGCTACGGCCTCACGACGCTGGCGACGACGGTGTGGGCGTTCGTCGCCACGATCCTGGTCTGGTCGGTCGGCGAGATCATCGCCTCGGCCGTGGCGCAGGCCGTCGTGGCCGACCTCGCCCCGGCCCACCTGCGCGGCCGGTACGCCGCCGCGTTCGGGCTGTCGTGGTCGGGCGGCTTCCTGCTGGCCCCGCTGGGCGGCACCCAGCTGCTGGGCGTCAGCGTGCCCGCGCTGTGGCTGACGTGCCTGGGCATCGGGCTCGGCACGGCGGTGGCGGTGCTGGCCCTGGGCCCGGCGATCCGCCGCCGCGCCCTCGCGCCGGAGTGACGGGCCCGCCCCCGGCCGCCTGATCGGGGGCGGGCAGGGGAACGGGTCCGGCGCGGGGCCGCCCTCAGTCCGTCGGGTACTCGCGGTGGTGGTTCTCCCCGGGCCAGGCCGGGATCGGCTCGGCCGGGTCCGGGTCCATGCCCGGCACCAGCTGCTCGCACCACACCACCTTGCCGCTGGCGGTGCGCCGGGTGCCCCAGCGGTGGGCGACCTGGCTCACCACCAGCAGGCCCCGGCCGTTCTCGTCGTCGTCGGCGGCGTGGCGCAGGCGCGGCAGGGCCGCCGAGCCGTCCAGGACCTCGCAGATCAGCGTGCGCTCGAACAGCAGGCGCATCTCGATCGGGCCGGTCGCGTAGCGCAGCGCGTTGGTGATCAGCTCGGAGGCCAGCAGCTCGGTGGTGTAGTCGAGCGCCTCCAGGCCCCACTCCTCCAGCTTGCCGCACACCAGGCCGCGGGCCCGGCGCACCGCGGCCGGGTCGGCCGGCAGGGTCCAGGAGGCCACCCGGTCCTCGGGCAGGCGGCGCAGGCGGGAGATCAGCACCGCGATGTCGTCGCGGTGGTGGTCGGCGTACACCCCGGCCAGCGTCGCCTTCGCCAGGTCCTCCATCGGGCGGTCGATGGTGTCGGGGCCGAAGATGCCGCGCAGGCGGGCCAGGCCGTCGTCGATGTCGCGGCCGCGGTTCTCCACCAGGCCGTCGGTGTAGATCACGAAGACGCTGCCGTCCTCGACGGTGAACTCCCGGCTCTCGATCGCCGCGCCGCCCGACACGCCGAGGGGCGGGGCGGGCGGGATCTCCAGGTACTCGTTGGAGCCGTCCGGGGCCACCAGCAGCGGCGGCAGGTGGCCCGCCGAGGCGATCTCCAGGGTGCCGGTGGTGGCGTCGTAGACGGCGTAGACGCAGGTGGCGAAGTGCGGCTCCTGCTCGCCCAGCTCGATCATCAGCTCGTGCATGACGTGCAGCGCGTCGGCCGGGGGCAGCTCCAGGTTGGCCAGGGTGTGCAGGGCGGTGCGCAGGCGGCCCATCGTCACGGCCGCGCGCACGCCGTGCCCGGCCACGTCTCCGACGATCAGGGCCACCCGGGCGCCGGGCAGCGCGATCGACTCGTACCAGTCGCCGCCGACCTCCACCAGCTTGCTGCCGGGCAGGTAGCGGTGCCGCACCTCGACGGGGGTGGGCGCGGTCAGCCGGTGCGGCAGCAGGCTGCGCTGCAGGGTCAGCGCGGTCGCGCGCTCGCGGCTGAACAGCCGCGCGTTGTCGATCACGATGGCGGCGCGCGAGGCGAACTCCATGCCGATCTCGACGTCGTAGGCGTCGAAGCGGCGGAAGCCCGGCACCCGGGTGCAGGCGATGAAGCCGAGCAGGGTGTCGCGGGCGATCAGCGGCAGCAGCACCATCGACACGTCGGTGAGCAGCTTGCCGACCGGGCCGCGCCGCCACTTGCGGGCGATGTCGCCGGCCGCGTCCAGGTCCACGTGCGGGAGGTGGACGGGCCGCGCGGTGTCCAGCACCTCGCGGTAGGGGGTGCCCTCGGGGAACACCAGCACCTCGCCGACCGGGAAGGTGGCCGTCCACATCGGGTTGCCGTCGTCGGAGGTCACCGCGATGCGGCGCAGCACCGCCGAGCCGGACTCGCTGTGCACCTCGTCGGCGGCGACCAGGCTCTCCAGCACCAGCACCGAGGCGGTGGTGCAGTAGTGCGGGACGATCACCTCGACCAGGCCGCGGGCGGTCTGGTCGAGGTCCAGCGAGGCCCCGATCCGGGCCAGCGGGTCGTCCAGCAGGGCCCGGCGCATCAGGGCCGGGTCCTGGTAGCGCTCGCTGGGCGGCAGCGCCACCCGCACGAACAGCAGCCCGGCGGTGGTGTCGCCGACCATCGGCTGGGCGGTCACCACCGCGTCGGCGCGGGTGCCGTCGCCGCGCCGCACGGTGAGCACGGCGGTGCGCTCCTGGCCGGCGGCCACGGCGGCCAGCAGGTTCTCCAGATCGGCCTTGGCGTCCTCGTCCACCAGGTCGGCGGCGGGGCGGCCGATGAGGTCGGCCGCCTCGCGGCCGAGCACGGCATGGGCCCCCTGGCCGCACTGCACGACGAGGCGCGCCTCGTCGACGCCGACGACGAGGGTGCGGGAAGCCGAATCGCTGGCGGGCGCCTCGCCTCGCGGCGCCATCACGGATCTCACCTGATGCGCTCCAGACAGCCGTCGTGGTCCACTCCCCTGGCGACAGTATGGAGCATGGGGCGTGGTCAGGGGGAGAAGATCACGGTTACCGCACCGAAATGGGCAATATTCCTGCATTGCGCCCGGGTGACGTTCTTCTTGCCAGGGGGCGCCGCGGAGCACGGAACGGCCGCGGGCCCCGGGCGGGGAATCGCGGGGGGTACCCGAATCGTTGGGAGAGTGGGATCATCGTTCCCGTCCGGGTACGCCACCGTGGCGCCTCGAGACTGGAGGTACATCGTGTCTTCTGCGACGTCCGCTTCCGCCCAGCCGACCGCCCTGTACGGCGGCAAGGGAGACCGGCGGATCACCGTCCGCGACATCGCCGCCGCCAAGCAGCGCGGCGAGAAGTGGCCCATGCTCACCGCCTACGACGCCCTCACCGCGCGCGTGTTCGACGAGGCGGGCATCCCCGTCCTGCTCGTCGGCGACTCGGCCGCGATGGTCGTCTACGGCTACGACTCCACCATCCCGGTGACGGTCGACGACCTGATCCCGCTGACCGCCGCCGTCGTGCGCGGCTCCAAGCGCGCCATGGTGGTCGCCGACCTGCCGTTCGGCTCCTACCAGGCCAGCGTGCAGGAGGGCCTCGCCACCGCGGTGCGGTTCCTCAAGGAGACCGGCGCGCACGCCGTCAAGCTGGAGGGCGGCCGCCGCGTGCTGCCCCAGGCCGAGGCGATGGTCGCCGCCGGGATCCCGGTGATGGGCCACCTCGGCCTCACCCCGCAGTCGGTGAACGTGTTCGGCGGCTACCGCGTGCAGGGCCGCGGCGAGTCCGGCGAGGAGCTCATGGCCGACGCCAAGGCGCTGGAGGCGGCGGGCGCGTTCGCCGTCGTGCTGGAGTGCGTGCCCGAGGAGCTCGCCCAGCGGGTCACGGCCTCGTTGTCGATCCCGACCATCGGCATCGGCGGCGGCGGCTCCACCGACGCCCAGGTGCTGGTCTGGCAGGACATGGCGGGCCTCACCCCGCACACCGCCAAGTTCGTCAAGAAGTACGCCGACCTGCAGACCGTTCTCGGCGACGCCGCGCGCACCTACGCGCAGGAGGTCGTGGGCGGCGTCTTCCCGGCGCCCGAGCACTCCTACCACTGACCGTCGAAGGCCGAAGGCCGCGCCGCCCGTCCGGGCGGCGCGGCCTTCGCGCGTCTCGCGGGCCCCGTGCGCGGGCCGGCTCCCGCCTCAGGCGCGGTCCACGTCCGGGTCGCCGGTCCGTCCCGGGCGCGCCTCGCCGCCGGGGAGCGCCTCGCCGCCCGGCGCCCGGGGCGGCGGAACGGCCCGCAGCGCCTCCCGCTCCGCCTCCGGCCCCGGCGATCCCGGCCCCCGCGATGCCTCGGGGGCGGAGATCTCCGGGTACATCGTCTCCACGGCCACGCGCAGCACGTCGGGGCCGGCGACGTTCATCAGCAGCAGCCCGAGGTTGTAGGCCATCTGCGTGTCGGTCATCTCGCTGCCCGCCAGCGCGTCCACGGCGGTGCGCAGGTCGGCCTGGTCCTCGGCCGAGACGTTCTGCAGCAGCCCCAGGCAGTAGGTCGGCAGCGCCAGCCTGGCCCGCTCGAACGACACGCCCTTCATGATCTCGCCGGTCTCGCGCGCCCGGGTGCGGGCCTGCATCCGGTCCACCCCCCGGTCGGCGGCGGCCAGCAGCGAGGTCAGCAGCGTGCTCGGGCCGACCGCCACGTCCTCGTCGCCGACCCGCACGGTGAACACCGCGCTGCGGAACACCATCATCGACCCGAGGCTCGCCACCAGCACCTGCGTGGCCCCCGACACCTCCGGCGACTGCACGCCGAACTTCCAGTCGAAGGTGTGCAGCAGCAGCAGCGAGCCCGCCCCGGCGGCGCCGTTGATCAGTACGTAGGCCCAGGTGCTGGGCACCCGCACCAGCGTGGTCGGGCGGTCCCGGTAGCGGCTGACCAGCTCGGCGATGCCGACCAGGCAGCTCAGCGAGACCGCGACGAGGTAACCGAGCACCCGGTCAGCCCGCGGCCAGCCGGACCACCTCGTCGACCTCGCGTTCGACGGTGACCAGCCCGCTCCTGCGCAGCGTCTCCACCGCGTGCTCCACCGCCGCCCCGGCGAGGCCGGTGCGGTGCTCGATCTCCTCGCGGGTCAGCGGGCCGTCGGCGGCGTTGAGCTGGTTGATCACCCGCCGGCACGCGTCGGCCGGATCGGGGTCGGCGTCGGCCGCCCGGGGGCTCCCGCCGCCGCGCACCCGCCCCTCCTCCAGGTCGGGTCGCGACCGCGCCTGACCGCTTTCGCGGCCCGTCGGGGCGAGGAACGTGCTCCACGGATCTGCCGAGCGGATCTGCCTCATCTTCACCTGCCCTGTCCCGGTCCGATCATAGGACGCGTCGGGGCCGGTGCGCCGGAACGCCCGCAGAAACCCCCACAGCGGGGGACGCGGCGGATCGGGCCCGCGGTTCTCCGGTTCGCTCATGCCCCAACGTCAGCACTTGGACGCGCCGGAGTCAGCTACCGATCCCGCCAGTCTTGCCTGGGCCGGCCGCGACCGGATCCGGCCGGTTCCGGTCGGCCGGCCCGGTCGATCCGGTCAGTCCCGTTCGGTGCGCCCGGCGTCGTCCATCGTGCCGTCCACCGCGCCGGTCTCGCGCTCGACCGCCTCCCGCGCCGCCGAGTCGTCCTCCGGGTCCGGCCCCTCCTCGTAGGGGTCGCCGACGGGGTCGGCCCGGCGCGGCGAGGACCGCGCCACGATCAGCCGGTCGCCGAACCGCAGCACCTCGCACGCCGGGTGGTCGTAGGGCAGGATCCTGCCGTCGCGGATCAGCGCCAGCGCGGGCTGCGCCACCGCCTTGATCGTCTTGCCGATCTCGTCGCGGTGCACCGGCCGCTCGACCAGGTCCAGCCCGCTGCCCTGCTCCAGCAGGTCCTCGATGACCTCGCTGACGGCCGGGTGCCGGGTGGAGACCCCGAGCAGCCGCCCGGCCGCCTCGGAGGAGGTCACCACGTGGTCGGCGCCGCTCTGGCGCAGCAGCGGCACGTTCTCCGACTCGCGCACCGACGCCTGGATGCCCGCGCGCGGGTTGAGCTGGCGCGCGGTGAGGGTGATCAGCACGGCGGTGTCGTCGCGGGCGCTGGCCACCACGATCTCGCGGGCCCGCTGCACCGCGGCCTGCCGCAGCACCGCGCTGCGGGTCGCGTCGCCCACGATGCCGACCAGGCCCGCCTCGGCGGCGTCGGCGACCGCGCGCGGGTCGGGGTCGACCACCACGATGTCGGCACGGTCCACGCCGGTGTTGAGCAGGGTCTTGATGGCGCTGCGGCCCTTCGTGCCGTAGCCCGCCACCACGATGTGGTCTCGCACCCGGGTCCTCCAACGGGTCTTGCGCCAGTCCTCGCGCGTGCGTTCGGCCAGCACCTCCAGCGTCGTGCCGACGAGGACGATGAGGAACAGCACCCGCACGGGCGTGATGAAGACGATGTTGACGAACCGCGCCAGCGGCGTGACCGGCGTGATGTCGCCATAGCCGGTCGTGGAGACCGACACGGTCGCGTAGTAGAAGCAGTCCAGCAGGGACAGCGGGCCGCCGGCGTTGTCGCGGTAGCCGTCGCGGCCGATGTAGACCACCCCCACCACCGCCACCAGCAGCACCAGTGCGACGCCGACGCGCTTGAGCACCGCGCGCAGCGGGCCGACGCGGGTGGAGGGCAGAAGGATGCGCGGGCGCCGGGTGAGCCCCTCCCCATCGTTCACGGTCGGTAACCGTAGCACCGCCGGGGAGGGGCTCCGCCCGCAGGTCGGGCGGGCGGTCAGACGTCGGTGATCCGCAGCCCGGCGTGCGCCTTGTAGCGGCGGTTGATCGAGATCAGGTTGGCGGTGAACGCCTCCACCTGGTGGGCGTTGTGCAGCCGGCCGCCGTAGATCCCGCGCATCCCGGGGATGCGCCCGGCCAGCGCCTGGACGAGGTCGGTGGCCTCGCGGTCGTCGCCGAGCACCAGCACGTCCAGCTCCATCTCGCCGACCGCGGGGTCCAGCAGCAGCTTGGCCGACACGTGGTGGAAGGCGGCCACCACGCGGCTGCCGTCCAGGACGGCGGCGGCCTGCTGGGCGGCACTGCCCTCCTCGACCGGCAGCGCGTAGGCGCCCTTGCCCTTCTCGAAGCCGAGGGGGTTGACGCAGTCCACCACGATCTTGCCGGTCAGCTCGGCGCGCAGCGACTCCACGGTGGCGCGGTGGCCCTCCCACGGCACCGCGATGATCACGATGTCGGACCCGGTGGCGGCCGCCGGGTTCTCGGCGCCGCGCACGCGCAGGCCGTCGCGCTCGGCGGCCAGCTCTGCGGCGGCCTCGGCGGCCCGGTCGGCCTTGCGGGAACCGATGACCACCTCGTGGCCGGCCAGCGCGAACCGCCGCGCCAGGCCCTTGCCCTGGTCCCCGGTGCCGCCCAGGATGCCGATGGTCAGGCCCTCGACGTCGGGGAGGTCGCGGGGGTCGTTTCGCTGCTCAGTCATGCCTCCGAGTCTGCCAGGCCGGAGATCACCGGGCCCGGCCAGGTCCCGCCCCGCCCGGCGGGCCCGGGCGTTCTCGGGGGAAGTCCCCTGCCCCGCGCGGCCGTTGCGGCACCATGGGCCTGTGGACGCCGACCAGGTCACGATGTTGCGAGAGGTGCTGTCGGCCACCGGCTGGCTCGACCGCACCGCCGATCTCGGCCGCGCCCTGCGCACCGGGGCCCGCACGCCCGGCGGGCTGATGCTGGTGGGCACCCCCGCCGGCGACCCCTGGCACATGGCCGCCCATCTGGACGACGAGAGCCGCCTCGGCGGGCTGCCGGGCCTGTCCCCCACCCTGGTGCGCTGGTCGCCGCCGCCGGACGCGCCCGCGCACCTGCGGGTCGGGCTGGAGCGCCTGGAGGCCGCGCGGCGCGGGGAGACCCTGCTGGTGGTGGCCGAGGACGGCGCCCCCGACCCGCTGCTGGAGCGGGTCGACGACGCGCGCCGCACCGGGGCGCTGGTCCTGGCGCTGGAAGGCGGCGACCGCGAGCTGCGCGGCCTGGCGCACGAGGCGCTCACGGTGCCGCCGGGCGACCCGCTGATCAGCTTCGACGGCGCCCAGCACCTGGTCAGCGCCGCGGCCGGGCAGGACACGGGCGGCCGCAGGGGCCGCGGCCTGCGCGACCGGCTGGCGCGCCTGCTGGACGCCGTCAGCGGCCCGGTGGTGCGCGATCCGGTCGACTGACCGGCCTCGCCCGCCCCGTCCGCCCCGCCGCCCCGCGGCGCCGCGCCGGGGTCAGTCGTCGTCCCCGTCGTCCTGGGCCCGCCACGCCTGGTTGCGCTCCCGGGCCAGCTGCAGCGCGTTGGCGGCGTCCGCCTCGGTGCGGTAGGGGCCCATGCGGTCCTTGTTGGGGCAGCCGGGCCCGTGCTCCACCTTCATGTGGGTGAGGCAGAACCACCAGTCGCCGTCGTTGTCGCTCATCCGTTCCTCCGATCTTGCGGCCGCGTCGGATTCGTGCCCCGATCCGGCTGACTACACTCACTGACTATGACGACCCACCTTCTCCGACCCGGACGTGTCTCTCCCCTGCGCAAGGTGCCCGCGCACATCCCGCGGCCGGAATACGTGGGGAAGAAGCGTCCCAGGACCGGGGAGCCGGACGTCAAGACCCCGGAGATCATCGAGCGGATGCGGGTGGCGGGGCGGATCGCCGCGCAGGCCCTGGAGGAGGTCGGCAAGCACGTCCGGCCGGGGGTCACCACCGACGAGCTGGACGTGATCGGGCACGAGTTCCTGCTCGACCACGGCGCCTACCCCTCCACCCTGGGCTACCGGGGCTACCCCAAGTCGCTGTGCACCTCGATCAACGAGGTGATCTGCCACGGCATCCCCGACGACACCGTGGTGCGCGACGGCGACATCATCAACATCGACATCACCGCGTTCGTCGACGGCGTGCACGGCGACACCGACGCCACGTTCCTGGCCGGGGACGTGGACGAGGAGTCGCGGCTGCTGGTGGAGCGCACCCACGAGGCCATGATGCGCGGCATCCGCGCGGTCGCGCCGGGCCGCGCGCTGAACGTGGTGGGCCGGGTGATCCAGTCCTACGCCAAGCGGTTCGGCTACGGCGTGGTGCGCGACTTCACCGGGCACGGCATCGGCACCACCTTCCACTCGGGCCTGGTGGTGCCGCACTACGACGACCCGGCCGCCACCACGGTCATGGAGCCGGGCATGACCTTCACGATCGAGCCCATGCTCACCCTCGGCACCCACGACTACGACATGTGGGACGACGGCTGGACCGTGGTCACCAAGGACCGCAAGCGCACCGCCCAGTTCGAGCACACGATCCTGGTGACCGACGGCGGGCATGAGATCCTGACCCTGCCCTGACCCTGTCCTGCCCCGGGCGCGGCCCGCCGGCCGCCCCGCCCGACCCCATCTGAATACCCCGACGGCTCGGGAGATCGCCTCGATGAACGCGCCGCTGCCGCAAGAACCGCGGGTCCCCTCCGACAGCATGCCCCCGGGACGGGCCGCGCTCAGCGTGACCTGGGCCGCGCTCCCGGTGCTGACCCTGGGCTACGCCACCCCGTTCACCTTCGCGGTCGCGGCGCTGTGGCGGCGCAACCTGCACCTGCTGCTGGCCTCGGTGGCCTACATCGGGCTGTTCGCGCTGCTGCTGACGCTCCAGCCCGAGATGGGCAAGGAGGACGGCACCGAGCGCATCGTCGGCGTGCTGATGTTCGTGCTGGCCGTGGTGGGGTGCGCGCACGCGTTCCTGATCCGGGGCCGGGTGTTCGACCCCCACGGGCTGTCGGGCGTCGGCAACGAGCAGGTCGTCGAGCGCGTGCGGCGGCAGCGGCTGCTGCGCGACAAGGCCCGCGCGCTGGCCGCCGACGACCCGGGCCTCGCCCGGGAGCTGCGGATCGGCCGCCCGGACCTGCCGCGCCAGTACCAGGACGGCGGGCTGGTCGACGTCAACCACGCCCCGGTCGAGGCGCTGGTGCTGCTGCCCGGCGTCACCCGGGAGCTGGCCGAGCGGATCGAGCGGGTGCGCGCCGAGACCGGCGGGTTCATGTCGGCCGAGGAGCTGTCGGCGCTGGCCGGGCTGCCGCCGGAGATCACCTCGGACGTGGCCGACTACGCGGTGTTCGTCCGCTGAGGAGCCTCAGGCGTCCCCGGCGTCCGCAGCGTCCCCCGGGGCGGGGGCGGCGGGGGCGGCGTACGAGCCCAGCGGGATGACCAGCGGCGCGCCGGTCACCGGGTCCTCGATCACCCTGGCGGGCAGCCCGAACACCTCCGCCAGCAGGTCCTCGGTCAGCACCTCCGCGGGCGCGCCCTGGGCCACGATCCGGCCGTCGCGCATGGCGACCAGGCGGCGGGCGTAGCGGGCGGCCAGGTTGAGGTCGTGCAGCACCATGACCACCGTGCGGCCGTCGTCCTCGTGCAGCCGCCGCACCAGCTCCAGCACCTCGACCTGGTGAGCGAGGTCCAGATAGGTGGTGGGCTCGTCCAGCAGCAGCAGGCCGGTGTCCTGGGCCAGCGCCATCGAGATCCACACGCGCTGCCGCTGGCCGCCCGACAGCTCCTCCAGCGGCCGGTCGGCGTGCTCCAGCATGTCGGTCCGCGCCAGCGCGGCGTCCACGGCGGCCTCGTCCCCGGCCGACCACTGCCGGTACCACGCCTGGTGCGGGTGCCGGCCGCGCGCGACCAGGTCGGCGACGGTGAGGCCCTCGGGCGCCTGCGGGGCCTGGGGCAGCACCGCCATGCGGCGGGCGACCTCCTTGGTGGGCAGCCGGGCGATGTCGTCGCCGTCCAGCACGACCTGGCCGCCGCGCGGCCGCAGCAGCCGCCCCAGGCCGCGCAGCAGGGTGGACTTGCCGCAGCCGTTCGGCCCGATGATCGCGGTGATGCCGGCCCCGGTCAGGTCGAGCGACAGGTCGTCCACGACCAGCCGGTCGCCGTAGCCCAGCCTCAGGCCGCAGGCCTCCAGGCGGGCCTCCCGGTCGTCGGGGCGGGGGGCGCTGTCGTGGGCGGGCGCGGACTTCACGTGGTGACCTTTCGGCGGGACCGGACGAGCAGGTACAGCAGGAACGGGGCGCCCATCACGGCGGTGACCACGCCGACCGGCAGCTCCACGCCGCCGAAGGCGGTGCGGGCGACCAGGTCGGCGCCGACGGTCAGCACCGCGCCGGTGACCAGCGAACCCACCAGCGGGGGCTGTCCCGAGCCGCACAGCCGCAGCGCGATCTGCGGCGCGGCCAGCGCGACGAACTCCACCGGCCCGGCCGCGGCGATCGCGACCGAGGACAGCGCGATGGCGGCCAGCACGAACAGCGAGCGGTCGCGGTCCACGCGCAGGCCGAGGCCGCGCGCGGGCTCGTCGCCGAGCCGCAGGGTGCCGAGGGTGAACGCGCCGACCAGCACCAGCGGGACCAGCACCGCCAGCGCCAGCGCGACCGGCCGCACGTGCTCCCAGCCGCGCGCGTTCAGGCTGCCGGTGATCCACGCCATGGCGCGGCCCGCGTCGTTGACGTCGCCGAGGGTCAGCAGCCACCACTTGACGTTGGCGGCCACGCCCGCGAAGCCGATGCCGACCAGCACCAGGCGGAAGCCGTCCAGGCCGTGCCGCCAGGCCAGCAGGTAGACCGCCGCGCCGCTGACCAGGCCGCCCGCCAGCGCGGCGAGCGGGATGCCGATCGAGGCCAGCGTGCCGCCCGCGCCGCCCGCCGCGCTGCCGGTGGCGACCGTCAGCGCGACGACCACGACGCTGGCGCCCTGGTTGACGCCGAGGGTGTCGGGGCTGGCCAGCGCGTTGCGGGACACGGTCTGGGTGAGCGCCCCGGCCAGCCCCAGGGCCGCGCCGACCAGCGCGCCGGTCAGGGCGCGCGGCAGGCGCAGCTCCATGACGACGTAGCGGTTCTCGGTGTCGCCGAGCAGGGCGCGGACCACCTCGCCGACGCCGATCGGGAAGTCGCCGCGGCCCATGCTGAGCGCCATCAGCAGCGCCAGGACGGCCAGGCCGCCGACCGCGACCAGGGCGGCGCGCACGCGCAGCCGGAAGGAGACCCGCGCGGCCCGGACGGTGACGGCGCCCCGGCCGGTGAGCAGGGCGGTCACAGCCGCACCGGCTTCCGGCGCCGCACCAGCGCGACGAAGAACGGGCCGCCGATGAGCGCGAGCATGATGCCCACCTCCAGTTCGCCGGGGCGGGCGACCAGGCGTCCGGCGACGTCGGCGCCGAGCAGCAGCGCCGCGCCGAGCAGCCCGGCGAACGGCAGCAGCCAGCGGTGGTCGGGGCCCGACAGCGAGCGGGCCACGTGGGGGACGATCAGTCCGAGGAAGGCCAGCGCGCCGCAGGCCGCCACGGCCGCGCCGGTCAGCAGCGTGAGGGCGGTGACGCCGACGGCGCGGGTGAGGCCGATGCGGTGGCCGAGGGAGCGGGCGACGTCCTCACCGAGCGCCAGCGCGTTCAGGCCGGGCGCGTTGGCCATCGCCAGCACCAGCCCGACCAGCACGAACGGCAGCAGCCGCAGGAGCAGGTCGGGGTCGCGGCCCGCGATCGCGCCCGCCTGCCAGAAGCGGTAGGTGTCCATGGCCTGCTGGTCCAGCAGCACCAGCCCCGACACCAGGCCGTGCAGCAGCGCGGTGACCGCCGCGCCCGCCAGCGCCAGGGTGAGCGGGGTCGCGCCGCCGCGCCCGGCGCCGCCGAACGCGAACACCAGCAGGCTGGCCGCCAGCGCCCCGGCGAACCCGAACCACACGTACACGCGCACGTCGGTCACGCCGAGCGTGAAGATCCCGAGGACCATCGCGAACGCCGCGCCCTGGGTGACGCCGAGCAGGCCGGGGTCGGCGAGGGGGTTGCGGGTGTGGCCCTGCGCCAGCGCCCCGGCGACGCCGAGCGCGATGCCCGCCATCAGACCGAACGCGGTGCGCGGCAGGCGCAGCGAGCGGACGATGATGTCCTCCTCGCCGCCCACCGGGTGCCACAGCGCCGACCAGACGCCGGCCGGGGCGACGGTGCGGGCGCCGACCATGACGCTCGCCACGGCGATCAGCGCGGTCAGCACCAGCAGCCCCGCCAGCACGGCCGGTCGGTGCCGGCGCAGCGCGCGACGGACGCGGCCGGGCCGGGGCCCGGCGGTGAGCCTTCCGCTGCCGGCACGGGCCGGCACCGGGCGGGCCGGTGCTGTCACCGTGCCCCCTTCTGTCTAAACGCAGGTCAGAATACTGTTAGGTTAGCCTCGCCTTAATAAGACAAGGCTCGCCTAACCGAGAAGGAATACTAAATGAGGATGTCGCCGATCCGGCGCGCGGCCGCCGGCGCCGCGGTCGCGGCCGTCACCGTACTGGGCCTCGCGGGCTGCGGTTCCTCCGACGACAAGGCGGCCGGCGACGGCAAGGCGCTGCGCTCCGTGCAGCACGCCATGGGCACCACCGAGATCAAGCGCGAGGTGAAGCGGGTCGTCGCGCTCGACCAGTCGTTCGTGGACGCGGCCGTCAGCCTGGACGCCGACGTCTACGGCTACACGACCTACCGCTCCATCGACGAGAAGCTGCCCGACTACCTCGGCGAGGCGGGCCGCAAGCACGGCGCGGAGGCCAAGCCGGTCGGCACCCTCACCGAGCCGAGCCTGGAGAAGATCAGCGCGCTGAAGCCCGACCTGATCCTGTCGGCCAAGGTCCGGCACGAGGCGCTGTACGGCAAGCTCTCCGGGATCGCCCCGACGGTGTTCAGCACCACGACCGGCGGCATCTGGAAGGACAACGTCCGCCTGGTCGGCAAGGCGCTCGGCCGGGAGCAGCTCGCCGACCAGCGCGTCACCGAGTACGAGACCCGCGCCAAGGCGATCGGCGAGGCGATCAAGAAGAAGAACGGCGGCGAGCTGCCGACGGTCTCGGTCGTCCGCTTCACCGACGAGCCGACCGTGCGCCTGTACACCGAGAACTCCTACTCGGGCATCGTGCTGAAGGACGTGGGCTTCCCCCGCCCCGAGGGCCAGCCGACCAGCAAGGAGATCACGGTCGACCTGAGCGAGGAGCGCATCAAGGACCTGGACGCCGACCGCATCTTCATCGCCTCCTACCCCGACGAGGCGGGCAAGTCCGTGCAGACGCAGGCCAAGTTCAAGAAGAACCCGCTGTGGGGCAAGCTCAAGGGCACCAAGACCGATGTGGCCGACGTCACCTGGATGTCGGCGGTCGGCCTACAGGGCGCGCACGCCGTCCTGGACGACCTGGCCAAGCAGTTCGGCGTCGACCCGGCCCGCAAGGCCTGACCGGGACGCGGGGGGGCGGCGGTGATGACGGTCGAGGCGGCGGCACCACTGGCCGCCCTGCTCCGGGACGCCGCCGCACGGCGCGGCGCCCCGCTCGGTGTCGAGCCCTCCCTGCTCGCCGGTGACGCGCCCGGCCTGCTCGCGGCCACCGATCCGCGGCTGCCGGGCGCGCTCACCGCGAACGCGGCGGCGCGCTGGGACGCGCCGCCGCACATCGCCGCCGCGCTGGCCTGGAAGGGCTACGCGTACTGGACGGCGCTGCCGGTGGCGCTGGGCTGGTCCCTGAACCGGCGGGTCCCGCTGTTCTCCGCCGAGGCGACCCTGGTGCGGGTGCTGGACGAGGCGCCCTACCTGGTCGTGGGACTGCGCGAGGCGACCGTCGCGGTCACCGCCGCCGACCCGTGCGCGGGCGGGCCGGGGACCGTCGTCGTCCCGGACGAGGCGGCGCTGCTCGCCCTCGTCCGCAAGGTGCTGCTGCACGACCACTACGCCCCGTTCATCCGCGCGCTGCGCACCGCGACGCGCGCGGGCGAGCGGGGCCTGTGGGGCACGGCCGCCGAGTCGCTGGCCGCCCCGCTCGCGCACGAGGTGCCCGGCGCGGCCGACTCGGTGCGCGCGCTGCTGGACGGTCTCGGCGCGCCCGTCGCCGGCCTGGTCGAACTGGCCGCCGACCCTCCCCAGGTCCGGCGGCGGACCTGCTGCCTGTGGGTCGCGCTGCGCGACAACGACGCCTGCTCGACCTGCTGCCTGGGCCGCGGCCGGTAGCGGGAACCGCGGCCCCCGCAATCCCATCTAAACGGACGACGTGGCCACTTCGGCGCGTCGCCCCTGAAAACGATCATTAGCGGGTTAGAGTCCGGCATGGCGGGACGGCAGGGGCGGGTCGCAGGGGAAAGGCGGGGGTCGGCGGCATGATGGGCAAGACGCACGCCCTGAGCGGCGCGCTGCTGTGGCTGGGCGCCGTGCCGTTCCTGAGCCAGGAGCGCCTGATCGGCGACTACGCGGTGGACCTGTCCCCGCAGCAGCTGCTGGCGGGCGCGGTGGTGTGCGCGGGCGCGGCGCTGCTGCCCGACATCGACCACCACAACGGCCGCATCGCCAACACCTTCGGCCCGGTCACCCAGGTCTTCTGCAAGTACGTCGGCAAGCTGTCGGGCGGGCACCGGATGGCGACCCACTCGATCCTGTTCGCGGTCGCCATGGGGTTCGCGATGGACTGGCTGGCCACCGAGTTCGTGTACGGCTGGTGGGCGGCGCTGTTCGTCATCGTCGGGTTCGGGCTGCGCGGCATCGGTCTGGACTTCGAGGGCAAGGAGCCGCAGTCGGCGCTGGCCGACTGCGCGCTGGCCGGGTTCGCCGTCTACCTGATGCACGGCCTGGACATGAGCTTCGCGGGCTTCGCGGTGTTCCTCGGCTGCATCGCGCACATCATCGGCGACTGCCTGACACCGCGCGGCTGCCCCGTGCTGTGGCCCGCGCCGTGGCGGTTGCAGGTCCCGCTGATCCCGCGCACCGACGGCAAGGTCGAGCGCTGGGTGGTCATGCCGCTGCTGCTGCTCGGCGTGGTGGTGCTGACGCTGCGCTCGGTGCTCGGCGACATCACCGCCGACTGGCTCACCCGCACCTGAGCCTCACCTGCCGAGCCTCACTTCAGGTCGGCGAACGCCGAGCACTTGAGCAGCAGCCGCGTCGCCTTCGGCGGCGCGGCCTTCTCGTCGGTGATGACGCGGAGGCGCGCCCGCTCCTCGGCGATGTCCCGCTCGGTACTGAGGTCCAGGACGATGGTGCGCACGTCGCGGATCTTCTCGGCGGTGCAGGCGAGCTGCGCCAGCGCGGCCCGCGTCCACCTGAGGCGCCGCTCGGGGTAGACCTCCAGCCGCCCGTCGGTCCGCCCCTTCAGCGCCATGATCACTTCCTCGTCGTCGGTCTCCTCCGGCGAGACGAGGTTCACGGTCATCTGCACGCGCGGAACCTGGGTGGTCAGGCCCTGGCGCAGCTCCTCGGCGGTCAGCGGGACGCCGAGCTGCGGGATGCCGAGCGTGCCGTGGTCGGGCAGGCCGGGCCGATCCACCTCCACCAGCCTGCCGTTCTTGAGCAGGAACAGGGTGACCGGGCCGGGCCTGCTGCCCGACACCGGCTTGCTGCCCGCGCCGATGATCCCCGTGGGCCGGATGCCGCAGCCGGTGGCGGCGAGCGGCAGGGCGGCCAGCAGCGCCAGCGCGGCGGCCGTCGTCCGTCTTCCCTTCACGCGTCCTCCTGTTCGGCGGCGGGCAGCCACAGCGTGAAGACCGCGCCGCCGTGCGGGGCGTTGGCGGCCTCCAGAGATCCTTCGTGCAGTACGGCGTTCTCCCGCGCGATCGCCAGGCCGAGTCCGCTGCCCTCGCTGCGCGTCCGGGCGGCCTCGGCCTTGACGAACCGGTCGAACACCACCGGCAGCACGTCGGCGGGGATGCCGGGGCCGCGGTCGGCGACGGTCAGCGCGAGGCCGGGCCGGCCGTCGCGCTCGGCGGGGCCGTAGTCCAGCCGGACGGGGGGCGCGCCGTGCCGCAGGGCGTTGCCGACCAGGTTGGCGACGATCACGTCGAAGCGGCGCGGGTCCAGCCGCACCACCAGGTCGTCCGGGCCGGCCACGGTGACGCGCCCGGTCTGGCCGCGCGCCGCCAGGCTCCCGGCGACCGCCTCGCCGACCAGCACGTGGTCCAGTTGCAGGGCCGCCGCGCCCGCGTCGAACCGGCTGATCTCGATGAGGTGCTCCACCAGCGCGCCGAGGCGCCGGGTCTCGTCGGCGACCAGCCGCGCGGCGGTCCCGCCCTCGCCGCCCCCGGCCGCCTCGTCCGTCAGCACGTCGGTGGCGGCGACCATGGAGGTGAGCGGGGTGCGCAGCTCGTGCGACACGTCGGCCACGAAGCGGCGGGAGGCGGCGTCCATCGCGCGCAGCTCGGTCACCATGCGCTCCAGCGCCTGCGCGGTCGCGTTGAAGGTGCGGGCGAGGTCGGCCAGCTCGTCGCGGCCCCGCGCCGGGACGCGCGTGGACAGCTCGCCCTCGCCCAGGGCGCGGGCGGCCTTGCCCAGGCGGCGCACCGGGCGCAGCACGCCCCGGGCCGCCAGCAGCGCCACCACCAGGGCCAGGGCCAGCGCCGCCGCGTCGGCGATCATGATGGCGCGGGTGAACGAGCGGAGCTGGCCGGCCTCCCGCTCCAGGTCCACCGACACGAACACGATCGGCGGGGTGGTGCGCTGCGGCTCGTCCAGGGTGGTGGTGTAGCCGCCCGCGTGCGCGCCGATGAGCAGGTAGGGACGGCCCTTGCGCACGATCCGCTGGAAGACCATGCCGTGCACCGCGCGCCGCGCGAACTCCTGGGTGACCGGCACGTGCAGGGCCGGGACGCCCTCGGGCGGGCTCGGCATGCCCGGCTTCCAGGTGTAGGGCGCGGGCGGGACCGCGATGGGGCCGCTCAGCGCCAGCGGACCGGCGTAGGCGCGCCGCCGGTCGTCGCCGCTCTCCAGCCGGATCATCAGGTCGGCGGCCACGGTGCCGGCGGCGTCGGGCGGCATGCGGTCGGGGACGGTGCGGGCCACGATCTCGCGGACCTCGGTGAGCGCGGTGTTCTGCACGCCGGTCAGCATGCTGCGCCGCACCAGGACGTAGGAGATGCCCGACGCCAGCACCGACGCCAGCAGCGCCACCACCAGGAACGCGGCCGTCAGCCGGACGCGCAGGCCCGTCGGCGACCAGCGCCGCAGGTACCGGCGGAACCCGGCGCGGCCGAACCGGACGCGCGGAAGACGGGGGCGCGGAAGACGGGCGCGCGGGCGGCGCGGCGGAGCGGTCTTCACGGCGCGACGAAGCGGTAGCCGAAGCCCCGGACGGTCTCGATGTAGCGCGGCTCGGCCGGATCGTCCTCGATCTTGGCGCGCACCCGCTGCACGCACGCGTCCACCAGCCGCGAGTCGCCGGGCCGGTCCAGCTCCCACACCGCCGCCAGCACCTGCTGGCGGGTCATGGCGTGGCCGGGGCGGCGGGTCAACTCCAGCAGCAGCCGCAGCTCGGTCGGGGTGAGGCGGATGTCGCGCCCGGCCTTGGCGACCTTGAGGGAGGAGCGGTCGATCACCAGGTCGCCGTAGGCGGAGCGGTCGGCGTGGGTGTGCTCGGCGCGGCGCAGCACCGCGCGGATGCGGGCGTCCAGCACCCGGGGCTCGACCGGCTTGACCACGTAGTCGTCGGCGCCCGCCTCCAGGCCCAGCACCACGTCCAGGTCGTCGCCGCGCGCGGTGAGCAGGATGACCGGCAGGGTGTCGGCGCGCCGGATGCGGCGGCACACCTCGATGCCGTCGATGCCGGGCAGCATGACGTCCAGCACCGCGATCTCCGGGCGGCGGGCGCGCAGCGCCTCCAGGCCGTCCTCGCCGGTGGCGCGGGCGGTCACCCGGTGCCCCTGCCGGGTCAGCGCCAGCTCCAGCGCGGTGCGCGCCGAGGGGTCGTCCTCGACGAAGAGAATGCTCGCCACACGATCATTATCCGGGCGTGCTCCCTTGGTCCGGCCGTTTGTCACGAAACCCGGATATTTCACGGACAAGATCAGGACAGCCCGCCGGGACGGTGGGGTGCCATGACCCTGCTGTCCCTTCCGTCCCGCCCGGCCGCCCCGGCCGGCGCCGCCGCCCCGGTCCGGGCGCCCGCCCGACGCGTCGCGCTGCTGCTGGCGCTCGGCTGGCTCGGCCAGGTGTGCGTGCGGCTGTGGTTCGCGCGGGCACGGACCGCGCCGGTGGCCGACCCCGACGAGAGCGGCTACCTCGCGGCGGCGCGCTGGCTGGCCGGCGGCCCGGGGGCCGACCTGACCGGCCACACCTTCTACCAGATCGGCTACCCGCTGCTGCTGGCGCCCGCGCACTGGGCGGCGGACGACCCGGTGACGGTCTACACGCTGGTGATGGCCCTCAACGCGCTGGTCGCCTCGGCGGTCTTCCCGCTGGGCTACCTGGCGGCGCGCCGCCTCGGCCTCGGCGCGCCGGCCGCCCTGCCGCTGGCGTGGGCGGCGGCGCTGCTCCCGGCGGTGACGTTCTTCGGCGCGTACGCGCTGGCGGACGCGGTGCTGCCGACGGTCGTCCTCGGCTGGCTGCTGCTGCTCGACCGGTTCGCGCGCGGGGGCCGGACCGGGGCCGCGGTGGCGGCGAGCCTGGTGGCCGCCTACGCGTCCGCCGTCCACACGCGCGGCACGATCCTGCTCGCCGTGCACGTGGCGGCGCTGGCGTGGCTCGCGCTGCGGGAGTCCCTGGCGACGTGGCGGGCCTTGACGGACGGGACGCGCTCGCGGCGGTTCGGGATCGTGCTGCGGCAGCCCGGGGCGACCTGGCGGCGAGCGGGCGCCGGGATCGCGGTCGCGGTCGCCGGGTACGCCGCCGGGGCCGTGCTGAACGCGTCGCTGCGCGCCGAACTGTACCCGGGCGGCGCCCGTGACCTGGGCGCGAACATCGCCACCCGGATGACCGCCCCCGACGGGCAGGCGCGGGCGCTGGCGGGCGCGGCCGGACAGATCTGGTACCTGGCCGTGTCCACCTGGGGGCTGGGCGGCGTCGGGCTCGTGGCCGTGGCCGCCGCCCTGGCGCACCGCCGCACGCCTTCCGCCACGCGCTTCACGGCCGCGGCGCTGCTGGCGCTCACCTGCGGGATCGCCTACGCGTCAGCGGCGGCGCTGCCGGACGAGCACCGGGTCGGCAACTTCGCCTACGGCCGGTACCTGTCGTGCCTGGCGCTGGCCTACACGCTGGTCGGGCTCGCGGTGCTGGTGCGCGCGGGCCTGCGCACCGCCGTGCGCGCCTCGCTCGCGGCGGGAGCGGTGGTCGCGGCGACCGGGACGTGGGTGGCGGTGTACGCGGGCGACCGGCTGCGCACGCACAAGTACATCGCGTTCGACTTCCCCGAGACCGGGTTCCTGACCGGCGACCGGACGGCGTTCCACCTGACCGGCGCGTCGCTGGCGGCGTGCGGGCTGCTGGCGGCGTTCCTGGTGGTGCGCCGGGTCGGCGGGTCCGTTCCGGCGGTCGGGCTCACTCTCTGCCTGGCGGGCGTGAGCCTGGCCGCGACGGTGTTCGCGGCGGGTCCCGTGCCCGAGCGGGCGGCCCCGCCCTCCCCGCTGCCGGGCGTGGCCGCGGGCGGCGTGGTCTCCGACGTCACGACGCCCTGGCACGTGCACGTCAAGCTGGTGCACCCGGTCTGGTGGACGCGCGTCGCCGTGCTCGACGTGCGGCGCGCCCCGCTGCCCGCCGGGACGTGCTCGGTCGTGGTCGGGCACGCGCCGGGGACCGCGCCCGAGGCGTCCTGGCCCGGGCACCCGGCCGGCTGGCGCGTCCGGGCGCAGGAGTCCTACGGGGCGCCGTGGACGGTCTGGCACGACCCGCGCTGCGCGGGCGGCTGAGCGGCGCCCCGGCACTTCGGGGCCCCGGCCGGTCGCCCGGCCGGGGCCCACCCCTCCTAGAAGCGCACGACCAGGGCGATCCGGTCGTGATCGACGAGGAACCCGTCCGAGACGAAGGTCACCTCGCCGCCGTACTCCAGGGTGGTCTCGATGACGTCGTCCACCACGTCGTCCACGACGTCGGCGCCCCTGAGCGCGCCGTGCGGGCCGTCCACCGGCACCAGCTCGCCGTCGGTCTTCACCGCCGGGGCGTAGTAGCCGCGCTCGACCACCAGGTGCTCGCCGCGGCCCTCCTCCACCAGCCGCATGACCTCGCCGATGCCGCCGGCGTAGCGCTGCAGGCCGCGCGCGGCCTCCAGCTCGGCCAGCACCGCCACCTCGCGCAGGTCCTCGTAGGCGTGCAGCACCGGCCGGGCCAGCTCGGCCAGCGTGCCGGCCGGGGCGCCCTCGTAGGCGCCGTCGATCCGGCCCGCGATGGTGAGGTGGGGACCGGCGGCGTCGTCGAAGAACGCCTGGTGCCGGGTCACCCCCGCGACGATCACCGGTCGCCGGTCGTGGGCCGACAGCCGCTCCAGCGCCGTCACCACGTTCTTGATGAGCAGCCGGTGCTGGTCGTCGCCGTGCCGGGCGCCGCGCGGCGAGGCGCGGCCCACCGACTCCTCGGCGCGCGGCTCGGGCCGCAGCGGGAAGCCCCCGGTGGTGACCTCGGTCAGCTCCTCGCCCTGGCCGTCCCACAGCCGGGCGCACTGGTCCGACAGCGACACCAGCCAGTAGCGGGAGCGGCGGGTGTAGGCGGCCACCAGGTCGCGGGTGGCGAACGAGGTGTCCACCACCACCCGCTCGTCGACCGGCTGGTCGACGGTGAAGGCGTGGTGCTCGCCGTCCGGCGCGGCGAACAGCACCAGGCCGTCCTCGGCGTGCCGCAGGTCCACCTCCTGCACGGCGTCCTCCAGGCCGCGCACCACCTCGTCGACGGTGGCCGGGGCGACCCGGGCGTCCTCCTGGAGCCGGCGGCGCACCTCCGCGAGGAGGTTGCGCAGCCGGATCGGGTCCTGCCGGTTGCCCGGCTCGCGGCGGTGGGTCGGCATCAGCACCGAGACGGCCGGGAAGGTCCGCGGCTTGCGCAGTTCGGACAGAGTGACGGCGTCCATGATCCCCCGATCGGAAGTCCTGATCCTCTGTAGTCACCTTTGTAACGAACCGCAGGTAAACGCCGTGTAAGCGGCGACCTAGGATCGCGCCGGTTAAAGCGCCGCCCGCGCCGTCGTCAAGATCACGCAGAAGCCGCGCGGCGTGATGGCTGGATCGCCCGCAAGGGGGGATGAGAGCCACGGAGGTGGGCTCTGGTGGATTCTCTGGTGCACGCGAACAACGGAAGGCGGGCGGCGGCGGGCGCGGCCGTCCTGGCCGGGGCGCTGCTGCTGTCGGGCTGCGGGAGCGGCGGCGACTCCTCCTCGCCCTCGAAGCCGGCGTCGCCCGCGGGCTCGACCCCGGTGCCGGTCGAGGGCGCGGCCGGGCAGCTGGAGGCGCAGTACGAGCAGGTCGTCACCGACGTGCTGCCCTCGGTGGTGCAGATCGAGACCGACTCGGGCGAGGGCTCGGGGGTGGTCTACGACGGTCAGGGCAACATCGTCACCAACGCGCACGTGGTGGCGGGGGCGCGCCGGATCGAGGTGACGGCGGCCAGCGGCGGGCGGCCGCTGAAGGCCGAGCTGGTCGGCTCGTTCGCCGCCGACGACCTGGCGGTGGTGCGGGTGTCGGGCGGCTCGCTGAAACCGGCGCGCTTCGGCGACTCCGGCAAGGCGAAGGTGGGCCAGATCGTGCTGGCCATGGGCAACCCGCTCGGCCTGTCGGGCAGCGTCAGCAACGGCATCGTGTCGGCGCTGAACCGCACGGTGTCCACCAAGCGGGAGGGCGCCTTCCCCGGCGCCACCATCGGCAACGCGCTGCAGACCAGCGCCGCCATCAACCCCGGCAACAGCGGCGGCGCGCTGGTCACGTTGAACGGCGAGGTCATCGGCATCCCGACCGCGGCCGCCTCCGACCCGCAGATGGGCGGCGCGGCGGTCGGCATCGGCTTCGCCACGCCCAGCAACACCGTGAAGCAGATCGCGCCGCAGCTGATCCGGTCCGGGAAGGTCGCCAACTCCGGCCGCGCCGCGCTCGGCGTGACGGTGCGCACCCTCATCGACCCGCAGAGCCTGCAGCAGACCGCGGTGGGCGTGGTCGAGGTCACCCCGAACGGGCCGGCCGACAAGGCGGGCATCAAGGCCGACGAGCTGATCCTGTCGGTCAACGGCACCGCGACGCCCAACCAGACGGCGCTGTCGGAGGTGCTGGTGAAGCTCAAGCCGGGCGACGTCGCCAAGGTGGAGGTGCAGGGCGCCGACGGCGCCAAGCGCACCGTGGACGTGACGCTGGGACAGCTGCCGAGCTCCTGACCCGGCCCGCGGCGCGGCGGCCCTGGGCCGCCGCGCCGGACCGGCCGGTCAGAGCCGCTCGCGCAGCTCGCGCTTGAGGATCTTGCCCGCGGCCGAGACCGGGATCTCGTCCACGAACCGCACCTCGCGCAGCTTCTTGTAGGGCAGGACCTGCGCGTTGACGTGCGCCAGCAGCTCGTCGGCGGTCACCTCGCCGGAGCGGACGACGAACGCGGTGGGCAGTTCCCCTGCCGCCGGGTCGGGGCGGCCGACGACGGCCGCGTTCGCGACGGCGGGGTGGGCGAACAGCTTCTCCTCCAGCTCGCGCGGGTACACGTTGTAGCCGTTGTAGAGCAGCATGTCCTTCTTGCGGTCCACGATGGACAGGTAGCCGTCCTCGTCGAGCACTCCGATGTCGCCGGTGCGCAGCCAGCCGTCCTCGCCCAGCACCTCGGCGGTGGCGTCGGGGCGGTTCAGGTAGCCGGCCATGATCTGCGGGCCCTTGGCGCAGACCTCGCCCTCCTCCCCCGGCGGCAGGCCCGGGGTGGCGTCGGTGACGGTCTCGGCCGCCACCGGGACGATCTTGATCTGGGTGTCGGCGACCGGCCGCCCCACCGTGCCGATCTTGCGGACGCCGGGCACGGCGGCCGGGTTGGTGGTCAGGCCCATCGACGCCTCGGTCAGGCCGTACGCCTCGACCACGACCGCGTCCGGGAAGACCTCGGCGAGCCGGCCCAGCATCTCGTGCGACAGCGGGGCGGCCCCCGAGCGGATCGCCTGCACCGACGACAGGTCGCGCTCGGCGAACGAGGGGTCGGCCAGCAGCGCCGAGAACAGCGCGGGCGCGCCGCCGAGGGCCGTGGCGCGGAACTTCTCCATGTCGGCCAGGAACGCCGGCACGTCCAGGCGCGGGTGCACCACGATCGTGGTGCCCGCCAGCAGCAGGCTGCTGAGGTAGCCGATGGTGCCCATGGCGTGGAACCAGGGGGCCACGTTGACGATGACGCCCTCGCCCTGCGGCACCGGGTACTCGGCGGGGTCGGGGGCGCCCTCCAGCACCAGGCCGCCGTGCCCGTCCAGGCCGGGGACCGTGCCGGACCCGGCGCAGGCGAACTGCAGGACGTTCACCACCACGTTGCGGTGCGGCAGCATGACGCCCTTGGAGCGGCCGGTGGTGCCCCCGGTGTAGGCGATGTGCGCCAGGGCCGTCCGCGTGTCGATCTCGACGGCCGGCGGCTCGGCGGAGCGCCCCTCCCCCACCTCGGCGAACGGGACGCCGTTGGCGGCGAACGCCCCGTCGCACAGGGTCGCCAGGTCCACCGGCCCGAGCGCCCCGGCGACGATCACCGTGGAGACCTTGGTGCGGCCGACCGCCTGGGCGACCGACCCGGCGACCAGGTCCAGGGTGACCACGGCCGTGGCGGCGCAGTCGTCGAGCTGGAAGGCCAGCTCGTCGGGCGGCAGCAGCGAGTTGCAGGGCGAGAAGGTGGCCCCGGCCAGCAGGGTGCCGTAGTAGGCGAAGGCGAACTCCGGCACGTTGGGCAGGTGCAGGGCGACCACGTCGCCCGGCCCGACGCCCCGCGCGGCCAGCCCGTTGGCGAAGCGCGCCGACTCCTCGGCCAGCTCGGTGTAGGAGATGTCGCGGCCCATGTAGTGCAGGGCGGTGCGGTCGGTCCAGCGGCGGGCCGCGCCGGTCAGGACCGCGCCCACCGGCACGTCGGGGTAGTCCAGAGAAAGAGCAGGAGACGTCGCGCCCATCGTCGTCCTTCCGGGATCACTGCAGGTGGTGCGGGTCCGACCGGGCCCGCAGGACAAATAGAACCGCGTTCTGATCGCCCGGCGCAAGAGGCCGCTTACGCCGGCTCCTCCACCACCGGCCCGAACGCCTCCATGAAGGGCGCGCGCACGGTGACGCAGGAGAAGCCGTGGCGCGCGGCCCGCCGGGGGCGGTGGACTCAGCCGGGGACGATGAACCCGGTCTCGTAGGCCAGGATCACCGCCTGGGTGCGGTCGCGGGCCTGCAGCTTGGCGAGGACGTTGCCGACGTGGGTCTTGACGGTCTGCGGGCTGACGAACAGCTCGGCGGCGATCTCGGCGTTGGAGCGCCCCCTGGCCATCAGCCGCAGCACGTCGGCCTCGCGGTCGGTGAGCCGGTCGTGCCAGCGCGCCCCGCGCCCGGGGCCGGCCGGGCCGTGCTCGGCGGCCAGCGCGCGGATCGCCGCCGGGAACAGCAGGCTGTCGCCGTGCGCGACCATCCGCACCGCCTGGAGGATCTCCTCGGGCCGGGTGCGCTTGAGCAGGAAGCCGCTGGCCCCGGCCTTGAGCGCGTCGTAGACGTACTCGTCGTTCTCGAAGGTCGTCACCACGATGACGCGCGGCGGCTCGGCCATCGTCTCCAGCAGGTGCCGGGTGGCCTGGATGCCGTCCAGCCGGGGCATCCGCACGTCCATCAGCACCACGTCGGGCCGCAGCCGCGCCACCTGGCCGGGCACCTCGGCGCCGTCGCCGGCCTCGCCGACCACCGTCAGGTCGGGCTCGGCGCCGATGATGGCCGCGAGCCCCGCCCGGATCAGCCGCTCGTCGTCCACCAGCAGCACCTTGATCGTCATGATCCGGACCTTAGCGGCAGCTCCACCCGCATACGCCACTCTCCGGCCTCCGGTCCGGCCGCCATCGTGCCGCGCAGCACCGTCACGCGCTCGCGGATGCCGCCGAGGCCGCGGCCGCCGCCGTGGTCGCCGCCCGTCCCGCCGCGCCCGGTCAGCGGATTGCCCATCTCCATCTCCAGCCGCTCCTCCCGCAACGCGATCCGCAGCCGCACCGGCACCTTGCCCGCGTGCCGCAGCGCGTTGGTCAGCCCCTCCTGCACGATCCGGTACGCCTCGCGCGACACCGCCGCCGGGACGTGCTCCACCTCCGCGCAGATCTCGGCGTCCAGCTCCACGCCCGCGATGCGGGTCTGCTCCAGCAGCCGCCCCAGGTCGCCCAGGGTGGGCTGCGGCGCCGTCCGCGCCTTGTCCTCGCGCCGGTCCTCGCGCAGCAGACCCAGCACGTGGTCCAGGTCCTCCAGCGCCGAACGCGCCGACTCCTCGATCGCCCCCAGCGCCTGCCGCGCGAAGTCGGGGTCGCGGTCCAGCACCCGCCCCGCGGCCGCCGCCTGCAGCGTCACCACGCTCAGCGCGTGCCCGACCGAGTCGTGCAGCTCGCGGGCCAGCCGGTTGCGCTCGGCCAGGCGGCGCGCGGTGGCCTCCAGCTCGGCCATCCGCTCGGCGGGGGACGGTCCCAGCAGCACCGGGCCGAGGCGGCTCAGCCCGGCCCCCGCCAGCACGATCAGGCCCAGCAGCGCCAGCATCATCAGCAGCCCCGCGGGCGGGGCCAGCCACACCCAGCCGCTGTGCTTCCAGGCGTACAGCGGGCCGGGCTCGGCGGCGGTGCCCAGCCCCCAGTCGAAGAACGGCAGCAGCGCCAGCACCGCCGCGAAGGGCGGGACCGCCAGGCTCATCGCGCTGATGACGACGCCGACGTGCAGGTGCGCGGTGAACCACACGCCGGTGCGGGCCCGGGTCGGCCACGACGGCGCCGCCACGGGCCTCAGTGCCGCGCTCGGCCCGCGCAGCAGCTCCTTGGCCGCCGTCCCCTCCAGGTACCGCACCGCCGGGACCAGCCCGGTGACGAAGGCGGCGGGCAGCGGGAACAGCAGCATCACCAGCACCACCAGCACCGGATCGCGGGTCGGCAGCACCGAGGCCAGGACCATGCCGAGGAACCAGTACGGCATGAGCTGGGCCCCGCCGATCACCAGATGCGCCCAGCGGCGCCAGGTGACCGGATCGACCAGCATGCGAAGCGGCAGTGACACGCCCAGATCGTCCCAGCCGCCGGCGGGTCCGGCATCCCCCGCGCGGGCTAGTCCGCGCCGGTCAGTCGCCGCCCGGCTTGCCGCCGCCCTTGCCGGCCTGGTCGGCGTCGCGTTCGGCGAGCTTGGCCAGGCGGGCGTTGTAGACCGCGAGCTCGTCGTCGCCCGCGCCCTTCTCGCCGCGCGCGGCCGCGCGGTCGGCCCGCCGGTCCTCGCGCTTGGCCTGCCGCTGGTCGTCGAAGAACCACTGGAACGCCAGCACGATCAGCACGATGAACGTCGGGATCTCCCCGAAGCCCCAGGCGATCGCGCCGCCGGTGTGCTGGTCGCGCAGGATGGACACCGCCCACTCGGGGTGCACCGCCGTGTACCAGCCGCGCGCCAGCGGCTCGCCGAGGTTCATCAGCGCGATGCCGAAGAACGCGTGGAACGGCATCGTCACGAACAGCAGCAGGATGCGGCCCGGGTAGGGCAGCTTGCGCGGCGCGGGGTCCACCCCGATCAGCACCCAGAAGAACAGCGCGCCGGCCGCGAAGAAGTGCACCATCATCGCGATGTGCCCGAGGTGGTTGCGCATCGCGGCCTCGAACAGCGGCGTGAAGTACAGCGCGAAGGTGCTGGCCACGAAGATGATCGTGGCGACCGCCGGATGCGCGACGAAGGCCGCGTACCGGCTGTGCAGCACCGCCGTCAGCCACTCGCGCGGCCCCCGGTCGCCCCGGATCTTGGCGGGCCGCAGGGCGCGCAGCGCCAGCGTCACCGGCGCGCCCATCACCAGGAAGATCGGCGTGAGCATGTTCAGCACCATGTGCTGGACCATGTGCACGCTGAACAGCACCGGCGCGTAGCGGGCGACCCCGGTCTGCGTGACGATCACGATGCTGATCAGCCCGACGAACCAGGCGACGGTGCGCATGACCGGCCAGGAGTCGCCGCGCCGGCGCAGCCGCACCACCCCGGCCAGGTACACCCCGGCCAGCACGAGCACCAGGGCCGCGAAGAAGAAGTCGAAGGTCCACAGCGTGGCCAGCCGCCCGGGCGTGATCGCCGGCGGCATGTCGTAGCCGATGAGGGCCTTGACCGCGCTCTCCTCCTCGGCCGGCGCGGGCGGCGCGGTGCGGGCCAGCGCGACCGCCAGGCCCATCGTCGCCGCCATGACCGTCACCTCGACGGCCGCCAGCCGGGTGAACGCCCACGGCCTGCGCTCGGCCAGCGCCGGGAGCGTGCGGCCCCGGTGCCACCAGCCGAACCAGCCCAGCGCCGCGAAGAGCACGATCTTGCCGAGGGCCAGCCGCCCGTAGTCGGTGTTCACCAGCTCGGCCGGGTCGGGCAGCCGGGCGATCACGTTCACCAGGCCGCTCGCGCCGACCACGACGTAGCACCACAGCGCCATCCGGCTGAACCGGTCGGCCATGACGTCCAGGCGGGCGCGGCCGCTCAGCGCGTGCGCGCCCAGCACCGCGAGGCCGCCCACCCACGGCGCGACCGCCAGCACGTGCAGCGCCACGCCGGTCACCGCGACCGAGTGGTTGGCCGCCGAGGCCGAGTGGCCGGTGAGCGGCGGCGGCAGCAGCGCGATCATCGACAGCGCCAGCAGCCCGGCGGTGCCCGCCGGGGTGACGGTGGTGCGCGCCAGCAGCGCCACCACCACCGCCAGCAGCACCACCAGCATCAGGGCGGTGCCCTGCGGGAGCTGGCCCACGTAGCTGCTCAGCTCGCTGCCGGTGACGACCTCGCCGACCGGCTGGCCGAGCACGTCGGCGACGGTGAACACCAGCGTGGCCGCCGCCGCGGCCGCCCACGCGGCCGCCAGCCAGGACGCCGCCCGCACATACCCGACGGCGGCCTCCGACAGGCGCACCCCGCCCTTGCCGCCCTCCAGGGGC
The DNA here is from genome assembly GCA_050936435.1 of Spirillospora sp. CA-253888. Classification (GTDB taxonomy): domain Bacteria; phylum Actinomycetota; class Actinomycetes; order Streptosporangiales; family Streptosporangiaceae; genus Spirillospora. The sequence goes on along the minus strand of JBNJMT010000001.1, from coordinate 6,425,418 downwards.
AGCAGCGCGACCCCGGCCAGCAGCGCGCCGACCGTGACGGCCGCGCACAGGTCCATCAGCAGCCGCGAGACCGGCAGCCCCCAGCGCGTCACCGTCCCGGCGTCACCGAGGCCGGGGATCACCTCCTCGGCGACCGCGCCGCCCAGCACCAGCCCGGCGACCAGCACCCCGACCGACGCGGCCAGCGCCACCGCCCCCGCGCGCACCACGCGCGGCAGGCCGCCGGACACCGTGCCCTCACTCACCGCCGCTCATCCTCACTCGCCCTTGCCCGCCGGGTGCTTGCGCTTGGCGCGGAACACGATCACCAGGCCGATCACGATGCCGATCAGCACGCCGCCGCCCACCATGATCCAGACCGTCCCGGAGCCGGAGTCCTCGGACTTCTTCTCGGCGGCCTTCTTCGCGGCGGGCGCGGGGTCGTCGGTGGTCTCCTCCAGCGGCCCGGTCCCCTCCTCGACCTTGGGGTCGGGGGCCGACTCGGCGGTCTGGAGGTTGGCGCCGCCGACCGGCGCCTCGCCGGCCTCGGCGGTGAACTTCAGGTCGCTCTTCTCGATGCGGTGCCCGTCCTCGCCGACGACCGCGTAGGAGACGGTGTAGGTGCCGGCGGGCAGCGCGCCCGACAGCGGCTGGGTGACGTTCGGCCCCTGCCGCGCGGCCTCGCCCTGCTGGAACTCCTTGCCCTTGTCGTCCTTGACCAGCACCTTGGCGAAGCTGATCTTGTCGCTGAACACGAGCTTGACCTCGGTGACCGAGGCGGCCGTGGCGTCCTTGCCGGGCGTGCTGCCGACCAGTCGCGTGTGCGCCAGCGCGGGCGCGGCCGTCACCGTGGCGAACGCGGTGACGAGCGCGGCGAGAAGGCCGAGGCGGCGCAGCGGCGACCGCAGTTTGTTGATCATCATGGGAGGCCGGAAATCTCCAGATAGGGTTGAAGGGCCTCACCTACCCTAGTCAACGTCCCGACCCCGATGGTGCGGGCCCGCAGGCCGCTCCGATCAGATCAGGTCGCGCACCGTGCGGCGGATCACAGGGTGTCGAGGGTGTGGGCGCGGCCGTGCTTTTCGAAGTCCTCGCGCAGGTCCGCCGCCTGGGCGGGGGTCAGCGGCTCGTAGGTCAGGGTCCGGTCGGGGCGCCACCAGATGGTGGGGCCCTCGTGTTCCGCGCCGGTCCAGTGGGCCCGGCGCAGGGGGCGTTTGTCCACTTTTCCGGTCGCGGTCAGCGGCATCGCGGGGACGATCCGGACGAAGCGGGGCGCCCATTTGGTGCCCAGGTCCGGCTGGGCCGCCAGGAAGGCGGCGAAGGCCGCCGGGTCGAAGCCGCCGTGCAGTTCCAGGGCCGCCATCACCTGGTCGCCGGTCCGGGGGTCGGGCACCGGGTAGACCGCGCACATCACCACGGCGGGCCAGCGCGCCAGGATGCGCTCGACGGGGGCGGCGGCGAAGTTCTCGCTGTCGACCCGCAGGCGGTCGGCGCCGCGCCCGGCGAAGTAGAAGAAGCCCTCGGCGTCGCGGTAGCCGAGGTCCCCGCTCCAGTACCGGCCGTCGCGGACGCGTTCGGCGTCGGCCTCGGGATCGTTGTAGTAGCCCTCGAACGCGGCGGCCACGTTGAGGCCGACGATCTCGCCGATGGCCTCGTCGGCGTTCAGCAGGCCGCCCGCGGCGTCGAAGCGGGCGGGCGGGCACTCGGCGCCGGTGGCCGGGTCCAGGATCGCGGCCTCGATGCCGGGCTGGGGCAGGCCGAGGGCGTCGGGGGGCGTCTCCGGGGTCTTGCGCAGGGAGACGGCGCCCTCGCTGGAGCCGTAGCCCTCGATGATCCGGCAGCCGAAGCGTTCGGCGAAGCGGGTCATGTCCTGTGCGGACGCTTCGGTGCCGAACGCCGCCCGCAGGGTGTTGTCGGCGTCGTCCGGTCCCTCGGGGGTGGCCAGGATGTAGGCGAGGGCGCGTCCCACGTAGTTGAAGTAGGTCACGCCGTGGCGGCGCACGTCGGGCAGGAAGGCCGAGGCCGAGAAGCGGCGGCGCAGCACCACCGTCGCCCCGGTGCCGACGGCCATCGCCAGGTTGGCCATGACGGCGTTGCCGTGGAACAGCGGCATCGCGCAGTAGGTCACCGAGTCGCGGGTGATCGCCATCTGCCCGGCGCGGGCGGCGATGGCGGCCAGCCGCCCCTGGCCGCACGCCACCGCCTTGGGCGCGCCGGTGGAGCCGGAGGTGAACAGCAGCAGCAGGCGGTCGGCGGGGGCGATGCCGGTGAGGTCGGGCGGGGGCGGGTCCGGCGGGAGGGCGGCGGTGTGGGCGGGGGTGTCGGCGAGCAGGACGCGGTCGGCCGGGACGCCGGTGTCCAGGCCGGCCAGCAGGTCCGCGTGGGCGGTGTCGGTGACGATCAGGTCGCAGTCGGTGTGCCGGACGTCGGCGGCCAGCTCCGCGCCGCGCCGGGTGGGGTTGACCCCGACGACGGTGGCGCCGGCGAGGGCCGCGGCGCCGATCCAGAACACGTACTCGGGCACGTTCTCCAGCAGCACGCCGACGTGCCGGGGCCGGTCCGGGGGCCGCGGGCGGAGCTCCGGCAGCAGCGCCGCCCTGGCCGAGGCCGCCGCGACGACCTCGGCCCAGGTGTGGACCTCGTCCTCGAAGCGCAGCCCGATGTGGTCGTCGGCGGCCCGGTCCAGCAGCAGTTCGGCGAAGATCGCGTCCGGCACGCCGCGAGCGTGTCACCCAAACGGTCGCTTGGTCAAGAGCAGCCGCAGTCGCACCCGCAGCAGTCGCAGCAGTTGCAGCACTCGCCGCAGTTCCCGCAGTTGCCGTCGCAGCTCCCGTCGCAGTGCCGGGTGCACCAGCACCGGTCCGAGCAGTCGGCGCCGTGGTGGGCGCTCCACTCCGGTTGCCACAGGCCGCAGGTGACGCACACCGCCGACCCGGTGAAGCACGGGACCGGCAGGCCCGGGCGCGGGGGCCGCACCCCGTGGCCGCGCCGGGCCTCGGCGCCGGTCGCGAAGGCGCGGTCGACCGAGCGACGCACCTCGCGGTCCAGCAGGGCGCGCACCAGCCTCCGGTCGGCCAGGTCCAGGTCGGCGACCGCCAGCCGCAGGCCGTGCAGCGCGTCGTCGCAGTGCCGCCGGGCCTCGGCCGGGGTCGTGCCGGTGGCGAGCAGCGGGTTGAACGCGCCGGCCGCCTCGTCCTCGGCCAGGTCCTCGACCGCGTCGAGCAGGTGCGCCAGCCGCCCGAAGAACCGGCCCGCCTCGGCCAGCGTCTCGGCGTTGCGCTCACGGCCCGCCAGCACGGCGGTGTGCGCGAAGACGGCCGCGACGGCGGTCTCGGTGGGCTCGGTCAGCTCCAGCAGGCCGAGCCCGCCCGCGCCCTCCAGCAGCGGCTGCCGCGCGACCGCCTCGCGCAGCACCGCCGGGTCGAAGCCGACCGACGCGCCGGTGGCGGCCCCGGCGGCGTCCCAGCGGGACGCCATCCGCCCGGCGGTCGCCGCGACCAGGCGGCGCGCGTACGGGCCGTCGCCGTCGGCCACGTGGTCGCGCGTCCGGCCCGCCGCCAGCAGCAGCGACGCGGCGGCGGCGAGCCGCGCGCCGTCGGCGCGGGCCGCCACCACCTCGGCGCCCTTCATGCCGCGCAGCGCGCACGGCCCGGCCTTGCGGCGCGGCGAGCGGTCCGGGGCCTGCGCCTCCACCAGCACCGACACCAGCAGGCCGTCGTAGTTGGTGACCAGGCGGGCGGCCTGGCCGTGCTCGGCGCGCAGGGTCAGGCACAGCCCGCACAGGTGCGCCATCCAGTCCTTGAACAACGACCCGCACAGCACATGGCGGCAGGGCCGGACGAGCCCGAACATTCAGTACTTCTCCCCCGCTCCGACGATCGCGACATTATGCACTGACGCGATCATCGGCGGGGCGGTTCCGCGCGCTAGACCCCGACGCAGGTCAGCGCGCGCCGGTAGGCCGCCATCCGGGGCTCCTCGGCCTCGGTCTCGGCCAGCAGCTCGGCCAGGTCGAACCACGCCTGCGCCGCCTCCCGCGAGGACTCCATCTCCTCCAGGCAGGTGGCCGCGCGGGTCAGCGCCTCCACGGCGCGGTCGCGGTCGCCCAGCCGCACGCACGCCTCGCCGAGCGCGGTGAGCGCGGCGGCCGCGGCGCGGCGCGGCTCCTCCCCCAGCAGCTCCAGCGCCTCCTCGGCCAGCGACACCGCCGCGCCGGGGCGGCCGAGCGCGGTCTCGGCGCGGGCCAGCTCGGTCAGGCACTGCGCCACGTCCACCTCCCCGGCCGACCCGGTGTTGATCTCGGCGCGGACGCGGGCCAGCAGCTCGCGCGCGTGCTCGGCCTCCTCGGGCCGGGCGCGCAGCAGCAGCCCGGCGTAGGCGACCCGCAGCCGCGCGAGGCCGCGCGGGTCCACCCCGCCGCCCGCCAGCATCAGGGCGCGCTCGGCGAGCGCGACGCCCTCCTCGTACTCGCCGCGGACCTCGGCGACGTAGGCGGCCTCCCAGTAGGCGGCGGTGCGGGCGCGCGGGCCGCCGACGCGCTCGGCGCGCTCGACCAGCTGGGCGGCCAGCTGGCGGGCCCGCACCAGGTCGCCGCGCTCGATGAAGGCGGCCAGCAGCGCCGCGCCCAGGTGCACCGCGGCGTCGGTGGAGTCGGCGCCGGTGGCGATCAGGTGCCGCAGCGCCTCCTCGGCCACCGCGACCCCGGCGCTGGTGTCGCCGCGCTCGCGCAGGCAGCGGCTGAGCGCCACGTGCACCCGCGCCCAGTGGTCGAGGTCGGCCTCGGCCGAGGCCTCCGACGTCAGGGCGCGCAGCTCGCCGATCGCCTCGGCCAGCTCCCCGGCCGCCTCCAGCGCCAGCGCGTGGCCCCAGCGGGCCTGGTGCAGCATCTCCGGCAGCGCGACCGCGTCGGCGCTGGCCAGCACGTCGGCGAACCGGGCGCGGGCCTCGGCGGCCGCGCCGTTGCGCAGCGCGATCTCGGCGTAGTCCAGGGTGACGCGCAGCTCGTCCACCACGTCCTCGCTGACCCCGCTGACCAGGTAGGTCGCCGAGCAGTTCAGCTTGGCCGCCAGCAGGTCGATGACGCTGGGCGCCGGCACCCGCTTGTCGCTCTCGATCAGCGAGATGTAGCTGTCGGACAGCTCGGGGAAGGCGAGCTGGGCCTGGCTCACCCCCTGCCGGATGCGCAGCGCCCGGATCCGCTGTCCGAGAGTCTCCCGATCCATCCTGTGACCACCCTGCCTACGAGGTCCTCGCCGGGCGCACGGCGCGCAGGGCGAGGAAGAAATCGACTCGATCTTCCAGTGTGCCCAGATCCCGCCCGGTGAGTTCCTCGATTCGCCGAATCCGGTACCTCAGGGTGTTCACATGGACGTGCAGCCGCGCCGCGGTCCGGCTCCACGACCCCGAGCAGGCGAGGAAGACCTCCAGCGTGTGCACGAGATCGGAGTTGCGCCCGGCGTCGTAGTCCTCCAGCGGCCCGAGCAGCTGCTCGCGGAACGAGCAGCGCACCGGCTCGGGCACCGAGGCCAGCAGCAGCACGTACGAATCGATCGCGCCACCGGCCGCACCCGCCAACTCTCGCATACGCACCACGGCAGGCTATAGCCGGTCGATACCGGCGCGGAGCGCGGCCCGGCCCGCCGCGGGCGCCGCCCCGCCCGCGCCGCACCGCCCCTCCTGCGCCGCGCGGAGCCCGGCGGCTGCTGTACTTACGCCATGACTGTGTCCACTCACGTCCTCGACACCCAGATCGGCCGGCCCGCCGCCCGGATGCCGGTGCGGCTCGACCGCTACGAAGAGGACACCTGGCGGCCGCTGGCCGAGGGGGAGACCGACGACGACGGCCGGTGGAGCGTTCCCGAGGCGAGCGGCGGCACCGGGCCCTACCGCCTGCGGTTCGGCACCGGCGCCTACTACGCGGCGCTCGGCGGCGCGACCTTCTACCCGGAGATCGGCGTGATCTTCACCGCCGCCGACTCCGGCGCCGACCACCATGTGCCGCTGCTGCTCAGCCCGTTCGGCTACTCCACCTACCGGGGCTCCTGAGCCGGGCGGCGCGACCCCGCGCCGCCCCCGGCGGCCGGACGCGTGACCAGCCGAAACGACGGCGGCGCGGTACCGGCACTCCGGTTCGCCGGTCCCGGAACACGGGCAGTTACCCTGTGCTCGCCATTTTTTCGATCACGACTGCCACGGTCGCACCGCTGAATCCGGAGTACGCCTGATGTCGCACGCCACGACCGCCGATCCCACGGGCCCGCCGCCACCGCCCGAGGGCCCCGCCGGCCCGCTGGACCGGTTCTTCGACCTCACCGGTCGCCGCACCACCGTCGCCCGCGAGCTGCGCGGCGGGGTCACCACGTTCTTCGCGATGGCCTACATCATCCTGCTCAACCCGATCATCCTGGGCGGGGCCAAGGACGTCACCGGCGCGACGCTGTCGATCCCGCAGCTCACCACCATGACCGCGCTGTCGGCGGCGGTCGCCACCGTGGTGATGGGCCTGGTCGGCAACACCCCGATGGCGCTGGCGGCCGGCCTCGGCATCAACGCGGTGGTGGCCTTCCAGGCCGCGCCGGTGATGACCTGGCCGCAGGCGATGGGCCTGGTGGTCATCGAAGGCGTGATCATCGTGCTGCTGGCGCTGACCGGCGTGCGCGAGCTGATCATGAACGCGATCCCGCTGGCGCTCAAGCACGCCATCGCGGTCGGCATCGGCGCGTTCATCGCCCTGGTCGGGCTGGTGGACGCCGGGTTCATCACCTCCAGCGCCGCCTCCCCGCCGCTCGCGCTCGGCGTGGGCGGCAAGCTGTCCACCTGGCCCGCGGTCGTGTTCGCGTTCTCGCTGCTGCTGATGCTGGTGCTGTACGTGCGCAGGGTGCCGGGCGCCATCCTGATCAGCATCGTGGCGGCGACCGTGCTGGCCGTCGTCATCCAGTCCAACGCCTCGATCCCGGCGCAGGGCAAGGGCTCGTGGGGCGTGGTCACCCCCAAGCTGCCCGACAGCTTCTTCGCGATGCCCGACTTCGGGCTGTTCGGCCAGGTGGACCTGTTCGGCGGCTTCGGCCGGGCCGGGTTCATCACCGCGCTGGTGGTGCTGTTCACCCTGGTGCTGTCGGGCTTCTTCGACGCGATGGGCACCATCCTCGGCATCAGCGACGAGGCCGGCCTGGTGGACGACAAGGGCCAGGTCCCCGGCCTGGGCCGCATCCTGACCGTGGACGGCGTCTCGGCCGCCTTCGGCGGCATCACCAGCTCCTCGGCCAACACCGTGTTCGTGGAGTCGGCGGCGGGCGTCGGCGAGGGCGCGCGCACCGGCCTCGCCAACATCGCCACCGGCGCGCTGTTCACCGTGACGCTGTTCCTGACGCCGCTGGCGGCCGTGGTGCCCGCGCAGGCCGCCGCGCCCGCGCTGGTGCTGGTCGGCGCGCTGATGATGGCGCAGGTCGCCAAGCTGGACTGGAACGACCTCGGCATCGCGATCCCGGCGTTCCTGACCGTGGTGTTCATGCCGTTCACCTACTCGATCACCAACGGCATCGGCGCCGGGCTGGTGGCCTACGCGGTGATCCAGGCGGCCCTCGGCCGCTGGCGCAACGTGAACTGGCTGCTGTGGATCGTCGTCGCGATCTTCGTCGTGTATTTCGGTTTGAACGTCGTCGAGGACGTTCTGGGTGTCAAATAGTGCCGTCATGGCGTAAGCAGAAGGTAGGGCCTTACCCCCTGGCCGACCCCCCGGCGTGAAAGGCGTGGCTGCGGTGTCCGCGGACGATCATCTGGACCCTCCCCGGCACGGACACGTCCTGCTGGCGCCCGGCCGCTTCGGCGGAGCGCTCAGCGCCCCGGCGGTCGCCCGGCACCTGGCCGCCGGGCTGCGCCGCGCGCGGCCCGGCGTGCCGGTGGTGGAGCTGCCGATCGCCGACGGGGGCGAGGGCACCGCCGAGGCCGCCATCGCCGCCGGGTGGCGGCGCGTGGAGGTCCGGGTGTGCGGCCCCACCGGGCGCCCGGTCACCGCCGCGCTGGCGCTGGACGGCGACACCGCCGTGGTGGAGCTCGCCGAGGCGTCGGGGACGCGGCGGCTGACCGACGGGCGGCCGCACCCGCTGTCCACCACCAGCCTCGGCACCGGCCAGCTCCTGGCGCACGCGGTGCGGCTGGGGGTGCGGCGCATCGTGCTGGGCCTCGGCGGCGGGGCCTGCGCCGACGGCGGCGCGGGCCTGGTGCAGGGGTTGGGCGGGCGGCTGCTGGACGCCGCGCGGCAGGACCTGCCGCCCGGCGCGGCGGCGCTGCGCGCGCTGCACGCGCTGGACCTGCGCGGCCTGCCGGACCTGTCCCGGATCGAAGTGATCATGGCGGGCGACACCGCCGCGCCGCTGCTGGGCCGGGGCGGCGCGGCCGCGCTGCAGGCGGCCGCCGGGCCGGTGGGCGGCCAGGGGCCGCGCCGGGGCGTCGGCCGGGAGGAGATCCGGGTGCTGGACGCGGGGCTGCGCCGCTGGGCCGACCTCGCCGAGACCGCGTCCCGGCGCACGGCCCGCGACCGCGCGGGCGCGGGGGCGGCGGGCGGGGTGGGGTTCGCCGCGCTGGCCTTCCTGGACGCCAAGCCCGAGCCGGGCCTCGGCCTCATGCTGGACCTGCTGGGGTTCGCCGCGAAGGCGCGGGGCGCGCACCTGGTCGTCACCGGCGAGGGCGCGCTGGACGTGCGGTCGCTGCGCGGCGGGCGCGCCCCGGTCGGGGTGTCGCGCGCCGCCGCCCGCGCCGGGGTGCCGGTGGTGGCGGTGGCCGGGCGGCGGGGCCTGACCGGCGAGCAGCTGCGCCGGGCCCGCATCCAGGCGGTGTACGCGCTCACCGACATCGAGCCCGACATCGAGCGCTGCATGCGGCAGGCGGGGCCGCTGCTGGAGCAGCTCACCGTCGCCATCGCCGACGAGTGGCTGCCGCCCGCCCGGCGCTGAGCCCGGTGCCTTACATACTGTCAGCAGATCAGGGAATACCTGTACAGCCTGGACATGGTCCCGGCCCCCGCCCGGATCGCACGCTTGAGGCGTAGCTCCAGGACAAGAGCCTGGTCAGCGTTGACGGAGGGACATCATGAAGGTCGGCGTACCGCGCGAGATCAAGAACCACGAGTACCGGGTGGCGATCACGCCCGCGGGCGTGCACGAGCTGACCCGCCACGGACACGAGGTGTTCATCGAACGCGGCGCGGGCGAGGGCTCGGCCGTCCCCGACGACGACTACACCGCCGCCGGCGCCAAGATCCTGGACGGCGCGGACGAGGTGTGGGCCGAGGGCGACCTGATCCTGAAGGTCAAGGAGCCTATCGCCGACGAGTACCACCGGATGCGCAGCGGCCAGACCCTGTTCACCTACCTGCACCTGGCCGCCTCGCGCGAGTGCACCGACGCCCTGCTGGAGGCGGGCGTCACCGCCATCGCCTACGAGACCGTGCAGCTGCCCAACCGGTCGCTGCCGCTGCTGGCCCCGATGTCGGAGGTCGCCGGCCGCCTCGCCCCGCAGGTCGGCGCCTACAACCTGATGCGCTCCAACGGTGGGCGCGGCGTGCTGCCCGGCGGCGTGCCGGGCGTGGCCCCGGCCCGGGTGCTGGTGATCGGCGGCGGCGTGTCCGGGCTGAACGCCGCCCAGATCGCCGTCGGCATGGGCGCCGAGGTCACGATCCTGGACGTCAGCGTGGACCGGCTGCGCCAGATCGACGCGGTCTACCAGGGCCGGCTGAAGACGCTGGTCTCCAACTCCTACACCGTCGCGCAGGAGGCGCGCGCCGCCGACCTGGTGATCGGCGCGGTGCTGATCCCGGGCGCCAAGGCGCCCAAGCTGATCTCCAACGACCTGGTCGCGCACATGAAGGCCGGCTCGGTGCTGGTGGACATCGCCATCGACCAGGGCGGCTGCTTCGAGGACTCGCGCCCCACCACGCACGCCGACCCCACCTACCGGGTGCACGACTCGATCTTCTACTGCGTGGCCAACATGCCGGGCTCGGTGCCCAACACCTCCACCTACGCGCTGACCAACGTGACCCTGCCGTACGCGGTGCAGATCGCCGACCTCGGCTGGCGGGACGCGCTGCGGGCCGACCCGGCGCTGGCGCTCGGCCTCAACACCCACGCCGGGCGGGTCGTCTACGGCCCGGTGGCCGAGGCGCACGGCCTGCAGCACACCGCACTGGAGAACGTGCTCGCCTGACCCGTACAGTGACCCCATGGGGGAACTGATCGTCCTGCGGCACGGCGAGACCGAATGGAGCCGTGTCCGCCGGCACACCGGACGCACCGACCTGCCGCTCACCGAACGGGGTGAGCGGCAGGCCCGCTCGCTGGAGCCCGCCCTGGCCGGGCGCGAGATCGTGCGGGTGGTCGCCAGCCCCGCCGAGCGCGCCCGCCGCACCGCCGAGCTGGCCGGGCTGCGGATCGACGAGACCGACCCCGACCTGTGGGAGTGGGACTACGGCGGCTACGAGGGCATCACCAGCGCCGACATCCGCGCCGAGCGGCCCGGCTGGTACCTGTGGGCCGACGGGGTGGTCCCCGGCGACGCCGACCACCCCGGCGAGAGCGTCGAGCAGGTCGGGGCGCGCGTGGACGCGGTGATCAAGCGGGTGCGGCCGCTGCTGGAGGAGGGCGACGTGGCGGTGGTCGCGCACGGGCACGTGCTGCGCGTGCTGACCGCGCGCTGGCTCGGCCTCGACCCGGCCGCCGGGCGGCTGTTCGCGCTGGACACCGGCACGGTGTCCACGCTCGGGACCGAGCACGACCGGCCCGTGATCACCTCCTGGAACGTCCCGCCCGCCCCGGTCTCCTAGGGGCGGCGCGACGGGTCGGGACGCGGCGGGATCAGGGCGCGGCGGGGCCGGTGCGCAGCCGTCCGAGCAGCGCGCCCAGCTCCGCCTCGCCCACCGGGTCGTCCCACCCCCAGAACGGCACGTTCCGCAGGTGGCGCCCCTCGGGGTCCAGCACGTGCCCGGCCATCTTCACCGGCCACAGCGTGACCGCCCGGTCGGTGATGGTGAGCTGCGGGAACCGCCGCCCCAGCGCGGTCTCGAACGCCTGGACCCGGTTCACCGAGCGCAGCCACACCGTGCACAGCACGTTGTCGGCCCCCGACAGCGACGCGCACAGCCGCGTCTCGCGCAGTCCCGCCAGCATCGCGGCGACCCGGGCCGCCTCGCCCGGCGGCGCGCTGCCCCACAGGTGCACCGCGATCGGCCAGCCCGACCGGTGGCGGGCGACGTCGCACCGGTACAGCAGCGCCCCGGCGGCGTCCAGCCGGGCGAGGCGCCGCCGGACGGCCGTCGCGCTGAGCCCGGTCCGCTCCGCCAGCGCGGCCACCGGCAGGCGGCAGTCCTCGCTCAGCAGCCGCAGCAGCGCGCGGTCGTCCTCGGTGACCGGCCGCCCGGCCCCGGCGGGCCGGTCGCCGGCCAGCAGCCCGCGCTGGCGCTCGTCCAGCCGCTCCAGCCGCCACCGGCTGCCCTCGGCGTGCAGGGCGGTGGCGATCTGGGTGCGGGTCGCGGCCACGCCCGGCAGCCGCCCCAGCCGGAACCCCACGTAGCGCGCCAGCTCGGCCTGGTCGCGGAAGCCGGCCGTCAGCATCAGGTCGCGGCCGCCGGTGAGGTGCTCCAGGTTGAACACGTGCGAGTCCTCCACCAGCGTCGCCGCCACCTCGTGCAGGCTGCCGGACGCGCAGTCCACCTCGATGAAGGCGACCACCGGGTCGATGCCCTCGAACAGCAGCGGCACGCAGGACTGCCAGGCGAGGCCCGCCTCCGTCAGCCGGCCCCAGCGGCGCGCGGCGGTGGAGGCGTCCACGCCCAGCGCCGCCCCGATCCTGCGCCAGTCGGCGCGCGGCGCGGTCTGCAGCGCGGTGACCAGCAGGTGGTCCAGCTCGTCCAGGGTGGTGGATCCGTGCATGGCGGGCGGCTCTTCCGGTGGATCACGGCGTTGGCCCGGCCGGCGCGGCCGGGACCTGCACCCTACCGGTATGTCGCTCTACCAGAACGCCTCTGACCTGCGCGAAGAGCTGTCGGAGCTGCGCCGCGCCCTGCACCGCGAGCCCGAACTCGGGCTCGACCTCCCCCGCACCCAGGAGAAGGTCCTGGCCGCGCTGGACGGCCTGCCGCTGGAGATCTCCACCGGAAGGGCGCTGTCCTCGGTCACCGCCGTGCTGCGCGGCGGACGCCCGGGCTCCGGCGGGCGCCCCGCCGTGCTGCTGCGCGGCGACATGGACGCGCTGCCGGTGCACGAGGACACCGGGCTGGACTACGCCTCGCAGATCCCCGGCGTGATGCACGCCTGCGGCCACGACCTGCACGTGGCGGGCCTGGTCGGGGCCGCCCGGCTGCTGGCCGAGCGCCGCGCCGACCTGCCGGGCGACGTGGTGTTCATGTTCCAGCCCGGCGAGGAGGGCATGGGCGGCGCCAAGATCATGATCGACGAGGGGGTGCTGGACGCCGCCGGGGAGCGGGTCGTGGCCGCCTACGGGCTGCACGTGTTCTCCACCGTGCTGCCGCAGGGCATGGTCGCCACCCGGCCGGGGACGGTGCTGGCCGCCTCCGACGCGGTGCGGGTGACCGTGCGCGGCGAGGGCGGGCACGGCTCCTCCCCGCACGCCGCCAACGACCCGGTCCCGGCCGTGGCCGCCATGGTCGGCGCGCTGCAGACCATGATCACCCGGAATCTGGACGTGCTGGACGCGGCCGTGGTCACCATCGGCTCCATCCACGCCGGGTCGGCGGGCAACGTGATCCCGGAGACGGCCTCCTTCGAGGCCACGGTCCGCTCGTTCTCCGAGGACGCGCACCGCCGGGTGCGCGCGGGCGTCGAGCGGGTGGTGCGCGGCATCGCCGCCGCCTACGGCGTCGAGGCCGACCTGGACTACCAGGAGCAGTACCCGGTGACCGTCAACGACGCGACCGAGGCCGACTTCGCGCTCCGCACCGCGCAGGAGGTCCTCGGCGGGGCCCGCGCGATCGAGGCGCCGCGCCCGATGGCGGGCTCGGAGGACTTCTCCTTCGTGCTCCAGCACGTGCCCGGGGCCTTCCTCGGCCTCGGCGCCTGCCCCGCCGACCGCGAGCCCGCGACCGCGCCGATGAACCACTCGCCCCAGGCCGCCTTCGACGACGCCGTCCTGCCCGACGCGGCCGCGCTGCTCGCCGAACTGGCCGTCCGCCGCCTGGACCGGGCCGCGGACGGCGCCGGGGACGCCTCGTGACCGGCCTCCGGGCCGCGCCGGACCCGGAGGGGGCGACCGCTCCCCCGGCCGGCTCCGTCACCGCCGTGGTCGGGCTGCTGGTGCTGTTCGAGGTCGTCAGCGGCTTCCTCCAGGCGGGGATCGCGCCGCTGCTGCCGGGCATCGGGGACCTGCTGGACGTCTCGGACTCCGCCCTGACCTGGGTGGTGTCGGTGCAGCTGCTGGCCGCGGCGGTCTGCGTGCCCGCCTTCGGGCGGCTGGGCGACCTGTACGGCCACCGGCGGATGTTGCGGATCGCGCTGGTCAGCGTCGCGGCGGGCTCGGTGCTGGTGGCGGTCGCGCCCTCGTTCCCGGTGCTGCTGCTCGGGCGGCTGCTCCAGGGCCCGCTGGCCGCGCTGCTGCCGCTGGAGATCGCCCTGGTGCGCGACCGGCTGCCGGTGCCCCTGGCGCGCCGCGCGATCGCCCGGCTGGTCGGCGCGCTGACGCTGGGCGGCCTGCTGGGCGGCCTCGGCATGGGCCTCGCCGACCACGCGCTCGGCGACGTGCGGCTCGCCTTGTGGGTGGCCGCGGCGCTGGCGCTGGTGTGCGTGCCGGTCTCGTTCGTCGCGGTCCCCGAGTCGGCGCGGCGCGCCTCCGGCCGGGTGGACTGGCCCGGCGTCGCCCTGCTGAGCCTCGCGATGGTGGCCCTGCTCGGCGGGGTGTCGGGGGCGGCGAAGTCCGGCTGGCTCGCCGCCGGGACGCTCGGCCCGCTCGCGCTCGGCGCGCTGCTGCTGGCGGGGTGGACGGCGGTGGAGCTGCGCTCGAAGGAGCCCCTGGTGGACCTGCGGGCGATGGCCGGGCGGCACGTGGCCCCCTTCTACCTGACCTCGTTCGTCTTCGGCGTCCTGTACTTCGGCAGCCAGTCGCCCAACTCCACGTTCATGGCGGCCGACCCCGGCGCCGACGGCTACGGGTTCGGGCTGTCGGCGCTGGCGATCGCGCTGGTGATGCTGCCCGGCATGCTCGCCGCCATCGCGTGCTCGGCCCTCACGGCCCGCATCGCCGAGCGGACCGGCTACCGGGCCGCGCTGGCCGGGGCGTTCGCACTCGTGGCGGCCGGATTCACCGGATTCGCGCTGTTCCACGGCGCGGCCTGGCAGATCGCGGCCTGCCTCCTGGTGGCCGGGGCCGGGATGGGCACGGCCCTGAGCGCGATGCCCACCGTGATCGTCGAGGCGAGCGACCCGTCCCGCACCGGCATCGCCACCGCCCTCTACAACAACGTCAAGACGCTGGGCGGCGCGGTCGCGGGCGGGGTGTTCGGGACGCTGCTCGGCGGGATCGGCGGCGCGGCCGGGTACGTCGCGGTGTGGCTGGTCAGCGGCGTGTGCGCGCTGCTGGCGGCGGGCTGCGCGCTGATCGCCACCCGGCGGGAGACGGGGCGAACCGTATAGGATACCCCTAGGGGGGTTTCCCCCCAGGGGTATCCCCGGGACGACGCCCCCGGCACCGATTGCGAGGAAAAGATGGCGACCAGCGAGACCCCCACCCGCGGTTACACCGCGACCAAGGACCAGCTCGGCACCCGGCTGCGCCGGATCGAGGGGCAGGTCCGCGGGATCGAGCGGATGGTCGAGGACGACCGTTACTGCATCGACATCCTCACCCAGATCAGCGCCATCCAGGCCGCCCTGGACAAGGTCGCGCTCGGCCTGCTGGACGGGCACGTGCGGCACTGCGTCGCCGAGGGCGCCGAAGAGGGCAAGAGCGAGGCCATGTCCACCGAGCTGATGGCGGCGGTCGGCCGGCTGATGCGCCGCGGCTGAGCCTGCCGGGAGGGCTGGGGGGCGGGGCCGCGGGGCGGGCGAGACCTTCTCCGGACAGGCGCTTGACGGGCGTCCCCGGCGCGCGGAACGTGGGCTGCACCGCCGCTGAAGCGGGCTTCAGGGTGTTCCACCGCCGTATCCCCAGCCCGAGGGGCCGCCATGGCCGAGAACACGGCCGCCGATCCCGGCGGCGCCGCCGCGCCGCCGCCGGGCGACCGGCTGGACCGCTCGATCATCGTGCTGGGCCTGGTGATCGTGTCCGGCACCGTGATGGCGATCCTGGACACCACCATCGTCAACGTGGCGCTGGAGACGCTGGGCCGCGAGTTCGACACCGGCCTGTCCACGATCCAGTGGGTGATCACCGGCTACCTGCTGGCGCTCGGCACCGTCATCCCGCTCACCGGCTGGGCCGTGGACCGCTTCGGCGGCCGCCGGGTCTGGCTCACCTCGATCGTGCTGTTCGTGGTGGGGTCGGTGCTGTCGGGCGCGGCCTGGGACGTCGGCTCGCTGATCGTGTTCCGGGTGCTGCAGGGGCTCGGCGGCGGGATGCTGATGCCGACCGGCATGGCGATCCTCAGCATGGCCGCCGGGCCGCAGCGCATGGGCCGGGTCATGAGCATCGTCGGCGTGCCGATGCTGCTCGGCCCGGTGCTCGGGCCGGTGCTGGGCGGCTGGCTGGTGGACCGCGCCGACTGGCGCTGGATCTTCCTGGTCAACCTGCCGGTCGGGATCGCGGCGCTCGCGCTCGCCTGGTGGAAGGTGCCGCGCGACGGCGCGCGGGCGGACCGGTCGGCGCTGGACGTGCGCGGGCTGCTCCTGCTGCCGCCGGGGTTCGTGCTGCTGATCTACGGGCTGTCCACCGCGGGCGCCTCCGGCGGGTTCGGCGATCCGGCCACCGTCGCCTGGCTGGCCGCGGGCCTGGCGCTGCTCGCCCTGTTCGTGGTCCACGGTGTCCGGCGCGGCGACCGGGCGCTGGTCGACGTGCGGCTGTTCGCCGACCGCACCTTCGCCGTCGCCATGGTGATGGTGTTCTTCATCGGCATCGCGCTGCTGGGGTCGCTGCTGCTGATGCCGCTGTACTTCCAGCTGGGCCGGGGCGAGAGCGCGCTGGCGGCCGGGCTGCTGCTGGCCCCGCAGGGCCTCGGCGCGGCGGCCTCGATGCCGCTGGGCGGGCTGCTGACCGACCGGTTCGGCGCGGGCTGGGTGGTGCCGGTGGGGATCACGCTGCTGACCGTGGGCACGATCCCGTTCACCCGGCTCACCGCGGACGGCTCCTACTGGCTGCTCGGCGGGGCGATGTTCGTGCGCGGGCTCGGCCTCGGCTGCACGATGATGCCGACGATGTCGGCGGCGATGACCACGCTGGGCCGGGCGGCCGTGCCGCGCGCCACCAGCGCGCTGAACATCCTGATGCAGCTCGGCGGCTCGTTCGGCGCGGCGCTGCTGGCGGTCGTGCTCGCCCGGCGGATCGCCGACCGGGTGCCCGCGCCGCCGGGCGGCGCGCCCGAGGGCGGCGCCGCGGCGCTCGGCGAGCTGCCCGACCGGGTGCGCGAGATGATCGCGCCGCGGCTCGCCGAGGCGTTCAGCGCGGCCTTCTGGGTGGCGCTCGCGCTGACCGCCGTGCTGATCGTGCCCGCCCTGCTGCTGCCCCGCAAGGGCCGGGCCGCCGTGCAGGCCGAGGCGGACGCGAAGGCGGGCTCGGCGGCGGACGCGCAGGCCGGCGCTCCCCCGCCGCCGCTCGCCTAGGCGCCTGGGCGGCCCGCGGGTCAGGACGCGATCGCCCAGGTGGCCACGTCGTCCTCGTGCTCTCGGGTGAGCCGCAGGGCGCGCTTGGCGTCGGGGCTGTAGCGGTACTGCTCGGGGATCACGCGGGTGGTGCGGTACAGCCCCTTGAGCGTCAGCGTCGCGGCCAGGTCGGAGGTCGGCAGGCCGGGCAGCCCGTACATGCGGCGGGCCCAGCGCGGCAGCGTGGAGACCACCAGCAGCCCGATGCCGGGCGCGGCCAGCTTCAGCGGGACCATCTGCCGGGGCACGTTCGGGTTGAACATGCGGCGCAGCCCGTCCTTGGCCTCCTCGCAGGCCCAGATCCGGGTCCGCATGTCGGCGTAGTAGTCCCTCATCTCCGCCACCGAGGCGGGGACGGTCGCCGGGTCGAGGCCGACGACCTCGGCGGCGCGGCGCTGCTCGTCCACGAAGCGGTCGGCGTCGGCGGCGCTGAGCGGCACGCCCGCGCGGCGCGCGACGTCGAGGTAGGAGTCCACCTCCCCCAGGTGCACCCACAGCAGGTTCTCGGGGTCGTCCACCGGGAACGTCTCGCCGGTGCGCAGGTCCACGCCCGACAGCTTGGAGTGCAGCTTGCGGATCCGGCGGCCCACGCGGTCGACCTCGGCGTGGGAGCCGTAGGTGCGCACCCGCACGAACTCCACCGTCCGGCCGAGCCGCGCCCAGGCGGCCGAGGGGTCCATGAGCTCGGAGTTCTGCGCGGTGCCCCACATCGACCGGGGGTGCAGGGCCTGCAGCAGCAGGGCCCGCACGCCGCCGACGATCAGCACCGGCTCGCCCATGACCCGCCAGGTCACCGATCCGGGCCCGAACAGGCCGTAGTCCTCGCCGTCGCCGGCACGTCCGCCCGTGCTCGTGCCCGTGCTCTCGTCCGCGCGCATGGCCGCCCCCTCTCGCAGGGTCCTTCCGGGTGCACCGGCACCGTCGCCGATACGGCCGCACCGGCCACAGTAACCAAGGACTTATTTCCCGGATATGACCGGGGTCACACCGGTTCGCCGGTGGAGTCGGGGTCCCCCGCCTCGTCGGCGGGCTCGGTCTGCTCGGCGACCCAGGCGAGGTAGTCCATGCTCCCGGCCACCACGGAGGTCGCGATGATCTCGGGGGTGTCGTAGGAGTGCTCCTCGGTGATCAGGCTGGCCAGCTCGTCGAAGCGGTCCACGGTGGTCTTGAACACCACCATCCACTCCTCGGCCGACTCGATCTCGTCCTCCCACCAGTAGGTGCTGGCGATCGGCCCGACCAGCTGGGCGCAGGCGGCCAGCCGTTCGGCGACCGCGGCCTTGGCCAGCGCCGCGGCCTCGGCCCGTGAGTCGGTGGTGGTGGTCACCTGTACGTACGCCTGCGCCATGGCAACGTTCCTTCCCCTTCCGGGCCGCCCGTAGACCTGTCCCCGCGGCACGGGGACAGGTCCACGACGGCCTGCGAGGCTGTCGGCCGCGGCGCTAGCGGCGCGGCTGCACCACCCGCGCGCTGCCGCCGCCGCGGCGCACCGGCTCGGCGACGGCCTGGACCAGGCCGTGCCCCAGGACCTCCAGGCCCGTGGCCGCGCCGATGGTGCCGGCGGGCGGGCCGGGGAACAGCTCCAGCCGGTGGCCGCGCGCCGCCAGCGCCCGGCCGTACCGGTCGAGGAACGCCTGCTCGGCGAAGACCTGCGGGGTGTTGCGCTGGGTGGCGCGCGGGGCGGCCAGCGCGGCGGGCAGGTCCATGCCGAGGTCGATCCGGTTGACCAGGATCTGCAGCACGGTCGTGATGATCGTGGAGCCGCCGGGGGTGCCGACGGCCAGCCGGGGCCGCCCGTCCTCCAGCACGATCGTCGGCGCCATGCTGCTGCGCGGGCGCTTGCCGGGGCCGGGCAGGTTCGGGTCGGGGGGCGAGCCGGGCGCCGGGGGCTGGAGGGTGAAGTCGGTCAGCTCGTTGTTGAGGATGAAGCCCCGGCCCGGGACGGTGATGCCGCTGCCGCCGAACTGCTCGATGCTGAGGGTGTAGGCCGCGACGTTGCCCCACTTGTCGGCGGTGACCAGGTGGGTGGTCTGCGGGCCCTCCTGCGCCAGGGCGCGGGTGGCCCGGCCGGGCGGCACGCAGGGGTCGTAGCGGCCGTCGGGCGAGCCGGGCGCGACGGGGGCCGCCGCGGCCCGGTCGGGCCTGATGAGGCAGGCGCGCTCGCGGGCGAACCCGCGCGACAGCAGCTCGTCCAGCGGGACCTTCACGTGGGCCGGGTCGCCGACGTAGCGGCCCCGGTCGGCGTAGGCGAGCTTGGACGCCTCCAGGTAGTAGTGCAGGGTGCGCGCCGGGTCCTTGGCGTCGAGCCGGAAGTTGCCGAGGATGTTGAGGGCCTCGCCGACGGTGGAGCCGCCCGAGGACGACGGCGGCATCCCGTACACGTCCAGGCCCCGGTAGGACACGCGGGTGGGGCGCGGGTGCAGCGCCTTGTAGGCGTCGAGGTCGCGCTCCTCCATGAGGCCGGGCCGCACCTTTCGGGTGGCGGCCGGGTCCACCGGCGGCTTTTTGACCGTCTGCACGATCTCGCGGGCGAGGCCGCCCTCGTAGAACCAGTCGGGGCCGCGTTTCGCCAGCTCGCGGTAGGTGCGGGCCAGGTCGGGGTTGCGGAAGGTCGAGCCGATCTCGGGGAGCTTCCCGCCGGGCAGGAACAGCCGCCGGGTCGGGACGATGTCGCGGAACCGCGCCTCGTTGACGGCGGTCTGGTCGCGGAACTCCTTGTCCACGACGAAGCCCTTCTCGGCCACCCGGATGGCGGGCCCGAGCAGGGGGCCGAGGTCGCGGGTGCCGTGGCGGCGCAGCGCGCGCTCCCACTGTGCGACGGTGCCGGGAACGCCGACGCTGAGCCCGCTGGTGACGGCCTCCTCGAACGGCAGGGCCTTGCCGGTGGCCGGGTCGACGAACGAGTCGGCCCGCATCCGGCCGGGCGCGGTCTCGCGGCCGTCCACGGCGTAGACGCGGCGCTTCTTCGCGTCGTAGTAGGTCATGTAGCCGCCCCCGCCGATCGCGGCGACGAACGGCTCGGTGACGCCGAGGGTGGCGGCGGCCGCGACGGCGGCGTCCATGGCGTTGCCGCCGCGCTTCAGCACCTCGACGGCCGTGGCGCTGGCGTCGGGGTCGACGGTGGAGACGGCGCCGCCGTACCCGGTGGCCACCGGCTGCTTGGGCGGCGGCGGGCCCGGGGGCGCGCCGGTGCGGGCGTCGGCGGCGGTGGCCTGGCCGGGGGCGGCCAGGGACGCCGCCAGGACCGCGGCGGCGGCCAGCGCCGTGCGGCGGCGGGCCGGGCCGCGCCCGGCGGAGGGCCGCGGGAGGGACGGGGCGGGGGACGTCGCACTGCGTGACACGGAGCCTCCTGAGATTCCGGCGTCACTACCGTGCCACCGATCCCGGCACCGCGCCAGCGTCCCGGCCGACCCCGGCCGTGCAAGATCGCCCGCGGTGCGGGCGTGGCGCCGGGCAGCGCCGTTTGAGACCATGGACCCCCCGCAGCGCACGCATCCGTCCGCCCCCTGGCCGGCATCCCCGGCCGCCTGGAGTGATCTTGCTGCTGTTCGCCGACGGCCTGTTCGCCCCGCACCGGATCGCCGACCCCCGCACCGCCGACGTGCTGCACGCGGCGGCCGACCGCGCCGCCGGCCCGGTCCGGCCCGGCGACCTGCTGCACGCCGCCGTCGGCGCAGCCGCGCGCGACCCCGCGCTGCTGCCGGTGCTGTCGCGCGCGCTGCCCGAGGGGGTGCGGCCGGGGCACCTGCTGGCCGGGATCGAGGTCTACAACCCCGGGCGGGCGCCCGGCGACCTGAGCGTCCCGGCGTTCGACGGCCGCCGCGAGCGGTTCGCCCCCGAGGCGCAGGCGGCGCTGGACGCCTTCGGCGCCGAGTACGCCGAGCGGCTGGAGGCGGGTCCCGAGGCCGCCCGGCGGACCGCGCTGGAGCTGCTGCTGGCCTGCGTCCTGGAGCACCTGGACGCCGAGGACCGCGAGTACCTGACCGTCCTGGACGCCGCCGCGACCGCCGCCGCGCTGCGCGCCCGGGTCGAGGCCGCCGCCGGCCCGCCGGCGCCGCTGCTGGACGAGGACTCCGGGCGGCTGCGCTCGGAGGAGTTCACCGACGACGCCTGGGCGGTCCTGGAGCAGGCCGCCCTGCACGCCGCCGCGCTCGGCTACGACCGGGTGCTGCCGCCGCACCTGCTGCTCGGCCTGCTCGGCGAGACCGAGGGCCTGACCGAGCACCTGGTGCGGCTGCAGGTGCCGCCGCACCTCGGCCCGGTGCGGGTCGCCGAGATCGTCGGCGACGCGTTCCGGCTGGCCGAGCGCGGCCGCGACACCGGCGCCCTCCCGCTGGACCGCGAGGGGCTGGGCGAGCCGCTGCTGGAGCTGCTGCGGTCGGCGCGGTCGCAGGCGGCGGGCGGCGCCGACGACCGGATCGCCGCGCCGCACCTGCTGGGCGCGGTGCTGGAGCGGCCCCCGGCCCGGCTGGCGGCCGTGCTCCAGGCGCCGCCGCTGGGCCTGGACCTGGACCTGATGCGCGCCCACCTGGGGCAGGAGCTGCGCGAGGTCGCCCGGCCGCACGACACCGCGTTCCGCCTGCCGCCCGGCCTGCCGCCGTCGCAGGACCTCACCTGGCAGGCGCACGCCGAGCGGCCGCCCCCGGCGCTGCACCTGGACCACTGCTTCGACCCGCTGAACCGCGCCCTGCACCGCACCACCGCGCACCACGTGCTGATCACCGCCCCGGCCGGGGCGGGCAGCACCACGCTGCTGCGGGAGCTGGCGCGACGCGCGGCGGCCGGGGAGATCCCGTTCCTGCGCCGCAAGCGGTTCCTGTACGTGGACTGCCGCGACGTCGCGCCCGCCGACGGCGGCGCGGCGCTGGCCGGGATCGTCGCGCACGTGGCGGGCCGCACCGACGTGATCGTGTGCGTGGACGGGCTGGGGGCGCTGCTGCGCGGCCGCGGCGGCGAGGACCACCGGCTGGTGCTGCGCGGCGCGCTGAAGGAGCGCCGCCTGCACCTGATCGGGGTGCTGCCCGCGCAGGACTTCGAGGACCTGCTCGCCCGCGACCACGCGCTGCTGGAGCTGGCCACCCGCATCGAGCTGGCCGAGCCCGGCCGGGCCGAGGCCCGCGACATGGTCGCGCAGGCGGCCGAGGGGCTGGCCGAGCGGTTCGGCGTGGCGGTGGACGAGCGCGCGGTGGACCGGGCGGTGGTGCTGTCGGCCGACTTCATCATGAACGAGCGGCTGCCCGCCAAGGCCGTCCGCGTGCTGCACCGCGCCTGCGAGGACCTGCACTACCGCCGCACGCAGGGCGGGTCCGAGCAGGAGGCGGTCGGGGCCGAGGACGTGCTGAACGTGGTCGCCGAGATCTCCGGCGTCCCGGCCGCGCAGATCTCCGGCGGCGGCGAGCGCACCGACTTCGCCGGGGTGCTGGCCGAGTCGGTGGTGGGCCAGCCCGCCGCGATCGCGACGGTGGCGGCCGAGCTGCGCCGGGTCAAGGCGGGCCTCGCCGGGCCCGGCCGCCCGGCGTCGGTGATGCTGTTCGCCGGGCTGACCGGGGTCGGCAAGACCGAGCTGGCCAAGACGCTGGCCCGGTTCTACTCGGCCTCCAAGCGGCTGCAGACCTACCCGATGGAGAACTTCACCGAGCCGCACAGCGTCGCGGGCATCATCGGGTCGCCGCCCGGCTACGTGGGCCACGACCAGGGCGGCCGCCTGATCAACGACCTGAACGCCGACCCCTACTGCGTGTTCCTGCTGGACGAGGCGGAGAAGGCGCACCCGGAGGTGTGGCGGCCCTTCCTCAACCTGTTCGACGAGGGCTGGATCATCGACCAGCGCGGCGTGAAGGCGTTCGCCGACCGCGCGATGTTCATCCTCACCACCAACGCCGGGCACGACGTCATCGCCGAGATGTCGGCGGCCGGGTCCCCGCCCGACCGTATCGCGGCGGCGGTGCGCGGCCGGCTGCGCCGCGAGCGGCACCCGCGCACCGGGCAGGCCACCTTCCCGCCGGAGTTCCTGGCCCGGCTGGGGCAGATCATCGTGTTCCGGCCGCTGGACCGCGCGGCGATGGGCGGCATCTGCCGCAAGCTGCTCGGCGAGCAGCGCGCGCTGTGGGCCACCCGGTTCGGCAAGGGGCTGGTGGTGCCGGACGCGCTGGCCGAGCACATCGCCGACCTCGCCTACGACACCGACCGCGCGGCCGAGGGAACCGAGGGCGGCCGGGTGGTGTCGCGGCTGATCGGGACGCTGGTGGTGGACCCGATCACGCTGGCGGCCGACCGCGACCCCGACGCCTTCCACGCGGCCGAGCGCGTCGTGCTGTCGTTCGACCCGGCCGGCGATCCGCAGGTCGAGGCGGTGCCGAGATGAGCGGTGGGGCGGGCGCCGGGCGGCCCGGCGGCGAGGTCGTCGAGCTGGGCGCGCTGCGCGGCCGTACTCTGGGCGGCCGCTACGAGCTGGGCGACCTGCTGGGCCAGGGCGGGTTCGGCGCGGTGTTCCGCAGCGAGCAGCGGCTGCTGGGCGCGCCGGTGCGGCGGGTGGCGGTGAAGGTGTCGCGGCGCACGGGGCTGACCGAGCGGACGGTGCGCGAGCTGTTCGGCGACGCGCTGCTGCTGGCCGAGGCCATGGACGACATGACCGACCTGGAGGCCCGCGCGCACCTGGTGCACCTGTACGACGCGGGCCTCGCCGACGACCTCGGCGGCCGCGGCTACCTGGTGATGGAGTACGTGCAGGGCACCACGCTGCAGGCGCAGTTCGCCCAGTACCGGCGGGGCGTCCCGGCGCGGCTGATGGCGGCGTGGGCGCGGCAGGTCGCGGTGGCGCTGCGCGGCCTGCACTCGCTGGTGCCGCCGCTGCTGCACCGCGACCTCAAACCCGACAACGTCCTGCTGGGCCTGGACAAGCGCGTCCGCGTGGTGGACTTCGGGCTGGCCGCGCGGATGCTGGCGGCCGGGCACGTGGAGGGCGTCGCGGGGACGGTGTCCTACATGGCGCCGGAGACCTCGCAGGGCGCGAGCGTGCGCGCCTCCGACCTGTACTCGCTGGGGCTGCTGGTCTACGAGGGGCTGACCGGGCGGCACCCGTTCGGGCACCTGCACCCGCCCGACGACATGCCCGCCGCGCTGCGCTCGGAGTGGACCTACCACGCGCGGGCCGACTGCCGTGTCGATCCGCCGTCGCTGCTGAACAACACCGTTCCGGCGGAGCTGGACGAATTGGTGCTGCACTGCCTGGCGCACGATCCGCAGGACCGGTTCCGCACCGCCGACGAGCTGCTGGAGGCGATCGGCGCGTACGAGGCGGCGCGGGCACCGGTGCCGCCGCCCGCGCGGACCGTCCCGCAGGAGCTGCGCGAACACGTCGAGGCCGCCGAGAAGCTGACGGCGCGCGGCGAGCACGGCACCGCCGCGCGCCACCGCGAGCTGGCGTGGCGGCTGGTGCAGGACAATCCCGCCCTGCTGCGCAGCAGGGCCGAACGCGCCGAACTTCTCGACCTGATCAGTGCGTCGTACCGGGCGGACGGCAACGTCTACCAAGCCGACCGCTACGCCGGACTGGCCCGCCGGGAGAGGAGGCCCGACCGCTGATGGTGCCGGAGCGCGCGTTCGGGGGCCTGTTCAACCGCGGCGGGCGGCTGCGCCGCAGATGGGCGGCGGCCGTCGCCGAGCCCGATCCGGCGCGGGCGCTGGAGCGGCTGCGCGAGGTGCTGGCCGAGGTCGCCGAGCATCCCGACGCCTACGCCCGGCAGTGGCCGGAGGTGCAGGACTCGCTGCTGGAGGACCGGATACGGCCGCTGCTGACCGACGAGGACTTCCGCGCGCTGGAGACCCTCGGCGCGCGGACCGGCGCGGCGGCCCCGTGGCCGCTGGTCGCCGCCCGCGTCGCGCGCGGCGAGGACGCCGAGGCCCGCGCGCTGGCCGGGCGGACCGCCGACCCGCCGCCGGAGTCGCTCCCGCTGCTGGAGCGCCTGGTGGCCACCGGGTTCGACTCGGGCACCGTGCGGATCGCCGAGGCGGCCGACCTGGCGCGGCGCTTCCCCGGCGCCGCCGGAGCCGAGCGCACGCTCGGCCTGCACGCGCTGCTGGTGGACGGCGACGCCGCCGCGGCCGCGTCCCTTCTCTCCCGCGCGCCCGCCGACGAGACGACGTTCGTCGGCCTGCTGGCGGCCCGGCTGCGTACGGGCGACCACGGCGACGTCGCGGTGCTGGCCGCGCGGCCCGGCCGCCCCGCCGATCCCGCCACCGCCCGCGCCGCCGCCGAGCTCGCCACGCTGAGCGCGCTGCTGGCGTGGCTGGACGACCCGGTCGCCACCGGCCCCGCGCCCGCCGACGCCGCGCGGCTCACCCGCTTCACCATCGCCGCCCACGCCGGCGAATGGCTCGACTACGCGATCGGCCGCATGTACCTGCTGGAGGGCGACGCCCGGCGCGCGACGGAGCTGCTGCCGCCGCTGGCGGAGGCGTTCCCGGGACGGTCCGGCTGGGATTACCACGCCGCCTGGGCGCTGCTGCTGCGCGACGATCCCGAGGGCGTCGCGCGGCGCTACGCGCGCTCCCCCACCTGGGCGGTCGGGTGCCTGCTCCGCGACGCCGACCCCGCCGGCGAGTTCGCCAAGAACGTCACGGAGGCCGCGCCGCCCGCCGCCTACGCCGCGCTCGCCGCCGCCCGCACCGCCCTGGCCGGCGGCGAGCGCCCGCCCGCCGAGCCGCAGGACTGGCAGGGCCCCGACGGCACCCTGCCCGACCGCCTCGAAGCACTGCGCACCGTGCTGGGGCTGCGGTTCGCCCGGCACAACCAGTGGGCGCTGGCGCAGGCCATGGAGGAGCCGCTGTTCCGGCGGCTGCCCGCCGCCGAGCGCCTGCGCTGGTCCGGGCTGGCCGCGCTGCGCACCGATCCCGACCGCGGCCGTGCGCTGCTCGCCGAGGCCGCCGACGCGCACGGCTACGGCCGGGCCGCGCTGGCCCTCGCCGCCCACGAGGCGCAGGAGGGCCGCTTCGACGCGGCCCTGCGGACGCTGGACGGCCCTGCGCGTCCCTCCGGCCCGAAAGCGGACCTGCTGCGCACCTGGCTGCTGACCCGCGCCGACCCCGACGCCGAGGACGTCCCCGCCGACCAGGCCCTCCCCCAGGCCCGCTACGCGCTCGGCCATCTCCGGCTGCGGCAGGCGGCGCTGCGGCAGGCCGACGGCGACGCCGAGCAGGCCGTGCGGCTGGCCCTGACGGCGGCGACGGCGTTCGACGGGGCGGCCGCCGACGCGCCGCGCGCGGTCCCCCGCGACGCCCGCGCGCTGGCCCGCGCCGCCGAGGTGTTCGCCGGGAAGGCTCCCGGCGTCCCGGACGACTCCTTCGCCGCGACGGCGGGCAGGCTGCGCCGGGCCGCCGCCGACCACCCGTGGGCCACGTGGGTGCTGGGGCTGGCCGAGCTGACCGGCCCCGCCGTCCCCGACCCGGGCCTGTGCGACCGCCTGGTCCACCTGCTGGACGGGGCCGCCGACGCGCCGCCGCAGGCGGTGACCGCGCTGGCGGGCGCGATGACCGGCGCGTACCTGCGGGCGGACGGCGACGCCCGCGCCGCGCCGCTGCCCCGGCTGCTGGCCGGGCTCACCGAGCGGCACGGCCTGCCCGAGGTGCAGCGGCTCAACGGCATCGTCCGCGCCGCCGCGCTGCGCCGCCCGGGCTCGGGGGCCGGTCCCGCCGGGCCCGCCGACCTGCCGGTCGCGCTGGCCGCCGCGCGCCGCGAGCTGGCCATGCCGCATGACCGGGAGGCCGCGCTGCGGCTGCTGCGCGCCGCCCCCGCCGAGGACGCCACCGGCCGCCACGTCCGCGACCTGCTCGCCGCCGCCCTCGCGGGCGACCCGGGCGAGCACGACCCGCCGGAGGGCGTGCCCGGCCGGCTGACCGCCGCGCTGCTGGCGGCGCAGGCGGCGGCGCTGGCCGAGTCCGCGCCGGACGAGTGCCGCGCGCTGCTGGTGCGCACCCTGCCCGCGCACGACGTGAGCGGCCTGGTGGACCTGCAGCGGGTGCTGCCCGCGCTGTGCGCCGCGCCCGGCCGGGGCGGCGGGGCGCGGCCCCGCGAGCTGGCCGCCGTCCTGCGCGGGGTCGCCGCCGACGGCGGTTTCGACCCGCTCACCCTGGCCCGCTGCGCCACCGCCGCGAGCGACCACGAGACCGCCGAGCGCGCCTGGCGGGAGGCGCTGCGCGCGAGCGCCGACGACGGGACCGTGCGCGAGGAGTACGGGCGCTACCTGTGCCACCGGGCGACCGTCGCGCGCCGCCGCGGCGAGCCGCTGGAGGCCGCGCGGCTGCTGCGCCGGGCCGCCGGCGTCCTGGACGGCCAGGAGCCCGACCAGTTCGTGCCCGAGGAGGACGAGATCGCCGAGGTCCGCCGCGTGTACCAGGAGCGGCTGCGCGGCCTGAACCAGACCCGCCGCACGATCCTGGCCGCCGAGTGGGACCGCGCTGCCAAGCGCTACGCCGCCGCGGCCGCCACCGGGCAGGTCGCCAAGGCGCTCGGCCACTTCGAGGAGATGCGCGCGCTCGCCAACACCGGTTCGCTGCGCGGAAGGTGGGAGGGCTGATGGCACCGGCGTCCCCGTCCCGGCAGGCCCTGGACGAGCTGGCGCGCGGCCTCGAACTGGAGGTCTGCGTGGACCGGCTGCTGGCCTGCCTGTTCCCCGGCGGCCGGCAGGCCAAGGAGGACCGGCAGGACGGCCCCATGCCCGAGCGGGCCGGGCGGCACCGCCCGCTGGAGGCGGTCATCGAGGCCGACGACGCGCTGCGCGGCGCGCTGCTCGCCGACGACCCGCCCGCGGTGTCCACGGCGTGGGAGCGGTGCCTGGCGGCGCGCGCCGGCGACCTGGACCTGATGCACGACCTGGCCGTCCTGTACCGGGAACGGGCGCTGCGCGAGACCGGCCGCGACGGGCGGGACGGCGGGCACGGCGACGAGCGCCTGGCCGCCGCGACCCTGCTGTGGTCGCTGGTGCTGGCCACCCGCGACGTCCCCGACCGGGCGCGCGAGCGGATCGCCGGAGAGCTGCTGGACCTGCACGCCGTCCGGGGCGCGCGGGCGCTGGCGGCGGGCCGCGCCGCCACCGCCCGGCTGCACCTGCGCTGCCTGGACGCCTGCCGGACCGGCCCCGAGGCCGCCGCCGCGCTGCTGGCCGACCTGCCGAGCGGCCTCGGCGTGCGGTACGGCCCGGCCGCCGACCCCGGCCGCTTCGCCGCGATCGCGCGGCTGGCCGGCGCCGCCCTCGACCACTGGAGCGCCAACCTGGTGGAGGACGCCGAGCGCGCGGTCAACGACCCCGACGCCATCGACCGGCTGCCGCAGGGCGTCCGCGCCGACTACGAGTCCGGGATCGCGCTCCTGGCGCCCATGGTGCGGCTCGGCGTGCCCGCGCGCCCGGTGCTGGCGGCGGGGATCGGCTGGCACAACGACTGGTGCTACTGCCTGTACTCGCTGAAGGACTTCACCGGCCTGCGGCGGGTGCTGGAGTCGGGCGCCGACTTCGCGGCGAGGCTCGCCGGGCTCTGCGTCCCCGGCGAGGGGCACCGGCGCGAGAACCAGGCCCTGTCGGTCCACCACATGTTCCGGGGCGTCGTCGCGCCCACCGACGGCGAGGCCGTCGCCGACCTGGAGGAGGCGCTGCGCTGGGACCCCGTCAACCAGAACGCCGTGGACCTGCTGGCGCAGAGCCTGCTGAGGGAGGGCGACGTGCTGGCCGGGCAGGGCCGCTTCGCCGCCGCCCTGGAGAAGGGCGAACGCGCGCGCGAGGTGGCGCCGCACAACGAGCAGGCCGCCTCGTTCGTCCGGGAGATGAGCGGCTACTCGGCCGAGGAGGGCACCTACGCCGCCATCCGCGCCGCGCGCGAGCACCTCACCGCGCGCTCGCACGACCGGGCGCTGCAGGCGCTGGCGGCGGTGCCCGACACCTCCCGCTTCGCGACGATGGTCCGGCAGCTACGGGTGGAGGCGCACCTCGGCAAGGGCGTGGCGCTCGCCGGCGAGGGGCCGCGCGACTCCGGGCGCCTCGGCCAGGCCGCGACCGAGCTGCGGCGGGCCATGCGGCTGACCGACCGGGACGAGGACCGCGACCTCATCCGCAGGCACCTGGCCACCGTCCTCAGCGGGCAGGCGGTGAGCCTGGTCGAGGAGGCGGCGCCGCCGCGCGGCCCCGTCGGCGGCCTCCCCGACGTCACCGCGCGGGCGCTGCGGCTGCTCGACGAGGCGCTGGAGCTGGACCCCTCCAACGCCTCCGCCCGCCGCAACCGCGACGACGTCCGGCGACTGTCAGGAGCACGATGAGCGGCACCGTCCGGCCCAACCCCTTCCACGTCCTCGGCCTGCCCGCCGGCGCCGGCCGCGAGGAGATCGTGCGGCGCGGCCGGGAGCTGAGCGACCTCGCCGGGACCGAGGCCGAGCGCGACCTGTGCGGCTGGGCGATGCGGGAGCTGATCGGCGATCCGGAGACCCGGCGCCTGCACGAGCTGCTGGAGGCCCCCGGCGCGCGGTACCGCGACGAGGAGTGGGCCGACTTCGCGCTGCGGCACCGCCGCAACCCCGCCAACGTCAAAGCCCTGAAACAGGCCGCGGGCGAGCCGCGCGCCTCCGACTTCGACCTGCCCGCCATCTTCGACCTGGTGCTGGACGGGCTGCTGGAGCCCCCCGACGTGGACCTGGCGGCCGGGGCGCGCCACGCGCCCCGGCCGCCCGGCCCCGGCGCCCCGCCCCTGGAGGTGACCGATGTCCTCTTCGGCTGACCCGCCCCCGGCGGAGCCTCCCTGCGAGCCCCCCAGCGAGCCCTCCTGCGAGCCCCCTCCCGAGGAGCCCTACGGCTGGGACGCCTTCGCCGAGCGCCCCGCCCCGGCGGAGCTGGAGATCGACTCCCCCGCCCGCGAGGTGCGCGCGGTCCTGCGCCGCTACCAGGCCGACCTGAGCGCCGAGCGCGGCCGCGCCCGCGACGCCACCGGCGACGCGCTGGCGGTCGCGGTCGACCAGGGCGCGCTGGTCGCCCGGCTGGAATCGGCGCTGGAGCGGCACCGCGAGGCCCTGCGCGGGGCGGGACTCGGCCGGGTGCACCTGGAGCTGCGGGTGCTGAAGGACCAGATGGTCGAGGCGCTGCGCGGCGGCGGCGTCACCTACCAGGACCCCGCCGGGCGGCCGCTCGCCGAGGTCGCCGACCGCGTGGAGGTGGTCGGCTGGCGGCACGCGGCGCAGTACCCGGCCGAGGTCGTCGCCGAGACCCACGACGTGATCGTGCTGCACCGCGGCACGGTGGTGCGCCCCGGCGAGGTCACCATGGGCGCGCCGCCGCCCCCGGCCCCCGCCGAACGCCCCGAGCAGTCCTCCGAACAGGACTCCGAGCAGGACCCCGACGAGACGGCCGGCGGGCCCACCGGCCCGGCCGGCCAGGAGCAGTGATGACGCAGATCGTGAGCAAGGCGGTCGGGATCGACCTCGGCACCACCAACAGCGCGGTCGCCGTGATGGACCCCGCCGACACCGAGATCATCCTTCACCGCGACCGGGTGTCGAAGTCCCCGACCACGCCGAGCTGCGTGTGGCGGGACCCCGCGAGCGGGGAGCTGGTGGTGGGCCGCAAGGCGCTGATCCGGGTCGGCAACCCGCCCGAGCCGGTGCGGTCGGTGAAGCGGCTGATGGGCGGCACCGCGACGGTGGACCTGGCGGGCTCGCCGATGCGGCCCGAGGAGGTGTCGGCGGCGATCCTCGGCGAGATGCGGCGGCAGATCGAGCAGGACGTGGCGGGCCTCGCCACCCCCGACACGACCTGGGCGGTGGACCGCGCGATCGTCACCGTCCCGGCCTACTTCGACCAGCCGCAGATCGACGCGACCCGCCGCGCCGCCGAGATGGCCGGGCTCCAGGTGCTGGACCTGCTGCACGAGCCGACCGCCGCGGCCTGCTACCACTGCTGGCAGACCAAGACCCGCGACGGGGTGTTCCTGGTCTACGACCTCGGCGGCGGCACCTTCGACGTCAGCGTGGTGCGCGCGACGTCCGGGGTGTACGAGGTGCTCGGCATCAGCGGCAACAACCGGCTCGGCGGCGACGACATCGACACCGCGCTCGCCCGGCGGCTCCAGGAGATCCTGGTGCACGAGGGCTGGGCGCTGGAGCTGGACCCGGCCGGCGACCCCGAGGACGCGCTGCGGTTCAGCCAGCTGCGGATGCTGGCCGAGGGCGTGAAGAAGGGCCTGTCGCAGTCCACCGAGTACGTGCTGCGCGATACCGGGCGGCTGCGCGACAAGCTGGGCAACCCGGTCATCATCGAGGCGATGTTCGAGCGCGCCGACCTCGACGAGGTGGCCCGCCCGCTCATCGACCGCACCGTCCCCTACTGCCACGAGGCGCTGGAGCGGGCCGGGAGCAAGGCCGGGATCACCCTGGCCGACGTCGACCAGGTCATCCTCGCCGGGGGCTCCACGCACATGCCGCTGGTCCGCGAGACCGTCGCCGCCGAGCTGTGCGCGGGCGCACGGTGCGAGGAGCCGCTGTACGACAAGGTCGACACGATCGTGGCGCTCGGCGCGGCGATCCGCGCGGCCGTGGTCGGCGGCGTGACGATCCAGGACGCGGGCGGCGCGGTCCGGGTGGCGTTCCGGGGCGCGTCGGCGACCGGTTCGACCCGCACCCACATCGGCGGCACCGTGGAGTCGCTGACCGGGGCGGACCTGTCCGGCGGGCGGGTGCGGATGGTCACGCCCGACGGCGACGAGGACGAGGCCGACATCGGCAAGGCGGGGTCGTTCGCGTTCACGCGGGTGCCGCTGGAGCCCGGCGGCGAGTCGCACTTCTCGTTCGAGATCTACGACGCCGACGACGAGCCGGTCGCCACGGTCGGCCGCCCCATCACCCACAGCGACGACGCCGAGCGGCGGCTGCCCGGCCCGAGCAACACCGCGATCTCCACCAAGGCGGTGCTGCTGGAGGTGTCGCGCGGCGGCAGGGCGTTCCGCCGCGAGCTGGTCCCGGCGCTGCAGGAGCTGCCGACCACCGCCGAGTTCTCCTTCTCCCACCCCGGCGACACCGAGACCGTGCTGTTCCCGCTCTACCAGCAGAGCAAGCAGATCCAGGTGATCAAGGTGCCGGTGCCCGGCTCCACGCCGCGCGGCACGCCGATCCGGTTCGACCTGCACATGGACCGGCACTCGTTCATCACCGTGCGCGGCAGCATCGGCGACCACGCCTTCGAGGCCGCGGTGGAGCTGCCGCCCGAGCGCGCCCTGCCCGGCGCCGACGAGGTCGCCGAGCTGGACCGCAGGCTGGAGGAGTCGGCGGGGTTCCTGCCGCCGGGCGAGCGCGCCACCTTCGACATCAAGCGGCGCATGGCGCGCAAGGCGCTGTCGGAGGCGCTGGCGGCCGGGGACCGCGAGCAGGCGGTGCACGAGTTCGAGGAGCTGGAGGAGCTGCTCGGCCGCACCGACCGCAGCGCCGGCGTGCTGGAGCCGCCCAAGACCGAGTTCGACTCGCTGGTGGCCGACTGCCTGGAGCTGAACGCCTGGCTCGGCGACAACTCCGCCGAACTCGGCCGCCCCTACGACGCGACCGAGATGGGCCGGGCGATCGAGGCGCAGCGCGTGCAGGGCGAGAAGGCCCACCGCGCCGCCGACCAGCGCTCCTACGGCGAGGTCATCCGGCAGCTCCAGGGCTACCTGGAGCACATGGTCGGGCTGTACCGGCGGGCGATGCCGCCCTCGGAGCAGAGCGACACCCAGCGCGCGGCCGCGTCGGTGGGGGTCGGGCTGCGCGAGGCGGCCGAGGTCGCGCGGCTGGCGTCCGGCGTCGGCCGGGCCGACCTGCGCGCCGAGGCCGAGCGCATCGCGGCCCGGTTCCAGGAGCTCGGCACCCGGCTGGAGCACGACCCGCGCGGCGTCTCCGACAAGGCGGCGGCCCTGCACCACCGGCTGGCGCAGATCAAGAACATCCTGATCGGCAGGCCCGGCGCGGGCGGGTCGGGCCAGCTGGCGGTGGACACCTCCGGCCGGGACGAGAAGCCGCGATGAGGGGCCCCGCGGCGGGCCCCGCCGTGCGCTGCCCCGACCCGCGCTGCGGCACCGGCAACCCCTACGACGCCGAGGACTGCGCCGGGTGCGGGGCGCCGGTGCGGGCCTACGGCCGGCTCACGGCGTACGCGGCGCACCTGTTCAACCGGGGCCTGGCGGCGGCGCGGGAGGACCGCACCGCCGAGGCGCGCGACTGCTTCGCCGCCGTGGTGCACTGGTGCCCGGCCGACGTCGAGGCGCGCAACGCGCTGGCGCTGGCCGGGCTGCGGCTCGGCGACGCCGAGGGCGCGCGGCGCCAGTGGGAGCTGGTGCTGGCGCGCCGTCCCGGCGACCCGCTGGCCGAGCGGGGGCTCAGTCTGCTCGCCGCAGCGCCTCGATGAGGGCCTCGCCGTCCACGCCGAGCTGGGCCAGCAGCTCGCGGGCCGCCGAGGAGGGGTCGGCCAGCAGCGCCCGCAGCACGGCGGCCTCGCCGATCCTGCCCTCGGCGTGCTCGGTGCGGGCCTTCTCCAGCGCGACCAGGGTGCGCTTGGAGAAGGCCGAGCGGCGCGGCTCGGCGGAGGGGCCGAGCGCGCGCAGCGCCTTCTCGCCCTGCTCCCCCTGCTCGGCGAGCGCGTCGCGCAGCGCCGCGCCGCCGGTCATCGCGAAGCCCAGCAGGACGCTGTAGCTGGCGATGACGGTGCCCTGGTTGCGCGCCACGAGCTGGGCGGTGCGCAGCGCGTTCAGCACGCCGGTGTCGAACAGGTCGGCGCGGAGGCGGCCCTTGTCGTCGAACAGCTCGGCGAACGACCCGGCGGGGGCGGATCCGTTGCCAGCGGGACCGGCGGTGAGGGCCCAGGTCGCCTGGGAGACGGGGTCGGCGCTGTCGCCGGCGTCACCGGGCGCGGCGTCGGCGCCCTGGCCGAGCAGCAGCCGCAGCGACACGCCGCCGGAGGTGACCGAGCGGGTGGCGGTGCCGCCGCCGACCTCGACGAACGCCGCCGCCACGTCCTGTAGGCCGACCATGTCGCGCCCGCCGGCGGTGGCGCGGTCCTCGGTGGCGTACAGCACCCGGGTGACGGTGTCGGACAGGACCGGGTACATGTCGGCGTCCTCGGGGCCGGGCGGCGGCTCCATCGCCGGGATCTCGGCCACCGCGCGCCGCAGGTCGTGCGTGATCGCCGCCAGCCGGCCCCGGCCCACCCGGGCCTCCATGCCCTCCTGCATCCCGTCCATGGTGACCAGGCCGAGCAGCAGGTGCTGGGAGGTGAGCAGCCGTCGCTCAGCGGCCAGGCCCAGCGCCAGCCCCAGCATCGTGACCACCGAGGTGTCGAACTTGGGGCGGTGCTCGCTCGGCACGTCGGGCGGGGCCCCGCCGATCCGCACCGCCGGGTTGGCGTACAGCAGGACCGCCGGGTTGGCGTACAGCAGGAACGACGCCCAGGCCGCGTCGGGCCCGCCCATCAGCTCGGCGCGGGCCTCGCGCACCGCCTCGCCGACGGTTCGGCGTTCAGCGCCGCCTGGAGGACCTGGTCGATGCGGTCGCTGAGCTGGCGGACGAAGTGCTGCGGGACCTCGACCGAGTACTCCTGCTCCAGCGGGCCGCCCTCCGCGCCGCCGGGGGTCAGCAGGCGGTAGGCGTACTGGGCCCGGTCGGCGCCGAGGGCGGTGACGCGGACGTCGAGGGTGGTCACCTCGCCGGTGGGGGTCATGCGCCCGTCCCCGCCCCGTCGCCGCCGGTCTCGTGGCGCAGGATGAAGTCGCGGACCATGCGGTCCTCCCGGCCGGTGGCGGGGTAGGTGATCTCGACGGGGTCGCCGTCGATGACGACCCGGACGGTGACCATGCCGCCGCCGTCGTCGCGCCGGTCGGCCAGCCAGCCGCGCAGCACGTCCACCACCGCGGCGACGGTGCCGACGAACGCCACCGCGAGGCCCGCGATGTCCACGATTTCGCCGGGCCGCGTCCGGCTGGAGACCGGCTGGCGCACCCGCAGCGGCTCGGCCCTGTCCGCGCCCGCCTTCAGCAGCGCCTCGCGCAGCCGCAGGGCGGTGTCCAGGTCGGTGGCGGGCGGGAATTCGATCTCGAATCGGACGAGGCCGTGCTGGTGTCTCATGGACGCGGCTCCGGGAGGACGGGCGGTCGGCGAGCGGGGGCCTGGTGCCAGTCTGCCGCACCGGGCGGGCGGTGCGCCCGGCCGCGGAAAACCGAACAGGACTCAGTTCGGAACGGAGCGACGGCCCAAATTCGAGGAACTCGTTGCGATTTTACCCTTTCATGGTGAATTCTTAGGGACTTCAGCAGCCACACCTCGCGAACAGCGGCGCGGGTTCAGGCCTGGGGACACCTATGACCTGGGGACATCCGCATGCGTAACACCATGTTCCGCCGCCTGCCGGTCCAGCGCGCCACCGGTGAGCTGTACGGCGGGCGCCACCGGCTCCGCGTGCTCTACCGCACCCGCGACCTGGTGGTGCTCGGTCTGGGCGTGATGATCGGTTCGGGCATCTTCAAGATCTCCGGAGAGCAGGCGGCCGGCAACGCCGGCCCCGCGGTGATCATTTCTTTTCTGGTGGCCGGGGTGGTCTGCCTGCTGGCCGCGCTCGCCTATGCCGAACTGTCCTCGATCATTCCGGTCGCGGGCAGCGCCTATTCCTTCAGCTACGTCGCCTTCGGCGAGATCTGGGCGTGGGTGGTCGGCTGGGCGATGCTCCTGGAACTGCTGCTGGCCGCCTCGGTGGTCGCGCGGGTCTGGTCGATGTACGCCGCGCAGACGCTGGGCGACTTCGGCGTGCCGGTGCCCGGCGGGCTGGCGGAGGTGATCGGCCAGCCCCGGGGCTTCGACGTGCTCGCGCTCGGCATCCTGGTGCTGCTGGTGGTGATGCTGGCGGTCGGCGGCCGGATGAGCCTGCGCACCCTGTGGTTCATGGTGCTGGCCAAGCTGATCGTGATCGGGCTGGTCATCGCCGCCGGGCTGAAGTTCTTCGAGCCCGCCAACCTCACCCCGTTCACCCCGCCCGCGCGGCCCGCCCCCGACAGCGGCCCCACGGTGCTGGACACGGTGTTCGGCCTGGCCGGAGGCGGCCAGGCCGAGGCGTTCGGACTGTGGGGCATCTTCGCCGCCGCGCCCGCCATCGCCTTCGCCTACATCGGCTTCGACCTGATCTCCACCGCCGCGGAGGAGACCGACGACGCCCCGCGCAAGGTGCCGCGCGGCATCCTGATCAGCCTGCTGGTGACGATCGTGCTGTACGTGGCGGTCGCGGTGGCGATGGTGGGCATGGTCTCCTACGCCGACCTGGACGCCTCGGCCCCGGCGCTGTCCAACGCCTTCGACGAGGTCGGCGCCGAGTCGATGGGCAAGTTCATCGACATCGGCGCGGTGCTGGCGCTGACCACCGTCATCCTGGTGGTGCTGATCAGCCTGACCCGCGTGGTGTTCTCGATGTCGCGCGACGGGCTGCTGCCGCGCGGCATCGCCGGGATGAGCCGCTACCGGGTGCCCTCGCGCGCCACGCTCGTGTCGGGCGGCGCGGCGGTGGTGATGTCGCAGACGGTGGACGTCATCACGCTGGAGCAGCTGGTGGTGATGGGGACGCTGTTCGCGTTCCTGTTCGTGTCGGCCGCGATGCTGATGCTCCGCCGCGACCAGCCCGACCTGCACCGACCGTTCCGCGTCCCGGCCGCGCCGGTGGTCGGCGTGCTGGCGATCGCGGCGGTCGGCTGGCTGATGCTCAACCTGAAGGTGCAGACCTGGGGCTGGTTCCTGATCTGGATGGCGGCCGGGCTGGTCCTGTACTTCGCCTACGGCCACCGGCGCAGCCAGATGCGCCTGCTGCTGGACCGGCCGCCGGCGGCCGGCGTCCGCCTGGACGCGCCGCCGCCCGGCAGCGGCCCGTACCCGCGGCCGCGCCGGTCGGGACCGCAGCAGACGCCGCCCGCGGACCCGTTCGCGGTCGCCCCGCTGCGTCCCGGGCACCCGCAGGCCCAGCATCCGCAGGCCCCGCATCCGCAGGCTCCGTACGCACCGGCCCCGCACGTGACAGGCCCGCATGTGACAGGCCCGCACGCGCCAGGCCCGCACGCGCCAGGCCCGCACATGTCAGGCCCGCACGTACCGGCCCCGCACACACCGGCCCCGCACACACCGGCCCCCCACGCACCGGGTCCGCACGCCTCGGGCCCACACGCCTCGGGCCCGCACGCGCCCGTCCCGCACGCACCGGTCCCGAACCCATCGGGTCCGCACCCGCACGCCCCGGCGCGGCCCGTCCCCCCGCAGGTCGACGGCACCTACCGGCTCGACCCCCATCCGCCGCACCCGCCCCGCCCGCCGCACCAGCCCCCTGAGCAGCCCGAACCGCCCTACCCCGGCGGCCGCCACCGGCGCTGAGCCCCGCCCCCGCTGGACGGTGGGCGTTTCACGCGCTATGTTCTTCTCAAGTTGAGTATTTCTCAGAGAGAGAAGAACGACGTGGCGGACGAGCGGGAGTTCCTGGCCGGCTACGACCCCCGGGACTACGACCCGGTGTCGGTCACCGTGGACGTGGTCGCGCTGACCATCCGCGACGACGCCCTGCACGTGCTGCTGGTGCGGCGCGCCCATCCCCCGTTCGCCGGGATGTGGGCGCTGCCGGGCGGGTTCGTGCGCGGGGTGCGCGACGCCGAGGACCTGCCGGACGCCGCCGTGCGCGAGCTGTCGGAGGAGACCGGGCTGGCCGTGGGCGAAGGGCCGCTGGAGCGGATGCACCTGGAGCAGCTCGGCACCTACGGGCGGCCGGGCCGCGACCCGCGGATGCGCGTGATCTCGGTGGCCTACCTGGCGTTCGCCCCCGAGCTGCCCGAGCCGCGCGCGGGCGGCGACGCCGACGACGCCGCCTGGACGCCGGTCGCCGCGCTCGGCCTCGGCGCGGCCGGGGAGCAGCGCCCCGGCACCATGCGCAGGCTGGCCTTCGACCACGCGCGCATCCTCGCCGACGGCCTGGAGCGGGCCCGCGCCAAGCTGGAGTACACGCCGCTGGCCACCGCGTTCTGCGCGCCCGAGTTCACCGTTCCGGAGCTGCGCGCCGTCTACGAGGCCGTGTGGGGCGAGGAGCTGCACGCGGGCAACTTCCACCGCAAGGTCCTGTCGGTGCCGGGGTTCGTGGAGGGCACCGGCGCCACCTCCGACCGGGGCGGCCGGCGCGGCGGCCCGCGCCCCAAGCTCTACCGGGCGGGCGACGCCAAGCTGCTGCACCCGGCGCTGCTGCGGCCCGGCCGCGAGGAGGAGATCCGATGAACCTCGACCAGGCGCTGGCCCGGCTCGACGCGGCCCGTACCCCCGCCGACCTGTTCGGCGACGACGACGCCGGGGCCGTGCGCGCCTACCGCGGCCTCGCCCGGCTCGTGCACCCCGACGCCACCGGCGGCCGCACGCGCGAGGCGTTCGACCGGCTCACCGCGCTGTGGGAGGCGCGGCGCGGCGCCGGGACGATCACGACGGCGCGCGGCTCCTACCGGCTTGCGGGCCGGGCGGCGCACGGCGACCTCGCCGACCTGTTCGCGGCCCGCGACGGCCGTGGCCGCGCCGCGCTGGTCAAGCTGCCCCGCGACCCGGGCGACAACGACCTGCTCGAACGCGAGGCGGTCGCGCTGCGCCAGCTTCCCAAGGACGGCGACGGCCGGTTCCTGCCGTACGTGCCGCGCCTGCTGGAGACGTTCCGGCACCGCGACCCCGGCACCGGCGCGCTGCGCCGCGCCAACGCAATCGCCGCGCTCGACGGGTTCCACAGCCTGGCCGAGGTGAAGGCCGCCCACCCCTCCGGCCTCGACCCGCGCAACGCCGCCTGGATGTGGCGGCGGCTGCTGGTCGCGCTCGGCTTCGCGCACCGCGCGGGCGTCCTGCACGGCGCGGTGCTGCCCGAGCACGTCCTGATCCACCCGGCCGAGCACGGCCTCGTGCTGGTGGACTGGTGCTACTCGGTCCCCGGCTGCTACGCCCGCACCGATCCCAGCGGACGCGTCCCGGCGATGGTCGACCGGTACGCCGACCGCTA
Source organism: Spirillospora sp. CA-253888 (assembly GCA_050936435.1). Taxonomy (GTDB): domain Bacteria; phylum Actinomycetota; class Actinomycetes; order Streptosporangiales; family Streptosporangiaceae; genus Spirillospora. Next base: position 6,386,609 of record JBNJMT010000001.1, on the reverse strand, counting down.
CCCCGCCGAGGTCCCGGCGCGCCAGGCCGCGAGCCCGGCGACCGACCTCTACATGGCCACCCTCTGCATGACCGATCTGATCGGCGACCGCGCGCCCAAGCAGATGCGGGCGTTCGCCAGGGGCTGCCTGCTGCCGTCGCAGCGGCGGCGCCCCGGCGACGCCTGGCGCCTGCTGGCCGAGTTCGACGAACTGCTCGAACGGCTCTACGGGCCGCGCAGGTTCCGCCCGTTCCACATGCCCAGTACCTCCTGAAAGGGGACCCCTCATGGGAAGCGGACACTGGTCCACCGACGTCTACTCCGCCGCCGCGAGCTACCGCCGGGCCACCGGCGCCAGCGCCTTCGCGCACACCGACGGCGGCGCCACCACCGTCCACCCCGACCTCGACCCGAACGGCGTCGCGGTGCGGGAGAGCCGCGACTCCGACGACCACCCCGAGTCGCTGGCGATCTCGGTGCTGTTCGACGTGACCGGCTCGATGGCGCGCGTGCCGCGCCAGTTGCAGGCCAAGCTGCCCGACCTGCTCGGGCTGCTGCTGCGCAAGGGCTACGTCGACCACCCGCACATCATGTTCGGCGCGATCGGCGACGCGACCTGCGACCGCGCGCCGCTGCAGGTCGGCCAGTTCGAGGCCGACAACCGCATGGACGACGACCTCGGCAAGATCCTGCTGGAGGGCGGGGGCGGCGGCCAGATGACCGAGTCCTACGAGCTGGCCATGTACTTCATGGCGCGGCACACCGCGCTCGACTGCCTGGAGCGGCGGGGGCGGCGCGGCTACCTGTTCATGATCGGCGACGAGCTGGCCTACCCGAAGGTGAAGCGCGCCGAGGTGGCGCGGGTGCTGGGCGAGCAGATCCCCGAGGACATCCCGGTCGCCGAGATGATGCGCGAGCTCCAGCGCAAGTTCGAGGTGTACTTCATCATCCCGGCGGGCGCGCACCACGCGCGCGACCACCGGCTGCGGGACTTCTGGCAGGGCCTGCTGGGCCAGCACGTGCTGTACCTGGACGACCTGGACGCGGTCTGCGAGACGATCGCGCTCACCATCGGGCTCGCCGAGGAGGCCATCGACCTGGACGAGGGCCTGGCGCACCTGGACGAGGCCGGCTCGACGGCCGGGCCGTCGGTGTCGCGGGCGCTGGCCCGGCTGGAGTCGGAGCGGGCGCCGGTCGCCACCGGCTCCCCCGCGCTGGACCTGGCGCCCGGCCCGCCGACCACCACGCGGCTGTGATCCCGTGCCGCACGTGATCGTGGTCGACCTCGGGTTCGGCGACGCCGGCAAGGGGGCGACCGTGGACCGGCTCTGCGCGCGGGGGCCGGAGCCGGTCCGCGCGGACCCGTCCGGCACGGGCCGGTTCCACACGGTGGTGCGCTTCAACGGGGGCGCGCAGGCGGCGCACAACGTGGTCGCGGACGACGGCCGGCACCACACGTTCGCGCAGTTCGGGTCGGGCACCTTCACGCCCGGCGTGCGCACGCACCTGTCGCGGTTCATGCTGGTGGACCCGCTCGCGCTGGCGGCCGAGGCCGCGCACCTGCGGGCGGTCGGCGTGCCGGACGCGCTGGAGCGGCTGACGGTGGACGAGGACGCGCTGCTCACCACGCCCTACCACCGGGCCGCCAACCGGGCGCGGGAGACCGCGCGCGGCGCGGACCGGCACGGATCGTGCGGGATGGGCGTGGGCGAGACCGCCGCGTACGCGCTGGAGCACGGCGACGCGCTCCGGGCGGGCGACTGCCTGTCGCCCGCCCGGTTGCGGCGGGGGCTGGAGCGGTTGCGCGACTGGTACCTCGCCGGGTTCCCCGGCGGGGAGCCGGTGCCGAGCGCGGCCGACTGCGCGGAGGCGTTCGGCGCGTTCGCGGAGCGGGTGCGGATCGTTCCGGGCGAGCATCTGCACGCGCTTCTGCGCGCGGGGAGCGCGGTGTTCGAGGGGGCGCAGGGGGTGCTGCTGGACGAATGGCACGGCTTCCACCCGTACACGACCTGGTCCACGACCACGTTCGCCAACGCCGAGACGCTGCTGTCCGAGGCGGGCGAGGGCGCTGTGCGGCTCGGGGTGCTGCGCGCCTACGCGACGCGGCACGGGCCGGGGCCGTTCGTCACCGAGGACCCGGTGCTGACGGCCGGGCTGCCCGACCCGCACAACGGGACGGGCCGCTGGCAGGGCGTGTTCCGGGTGGGGCACCCGGACGCGGTGGCGCTCGGGTACGCGCTGGAGGCGGCGGGCGGGGTGGACGCGCTGGCCGTCACGCACCTGGACGTCGCCGAGGCGCGCGACGACCTGCTGGTGTGCCGCGCCTACGACATCGGCGGCGAGCGGGTGGAGCGCCTGCCGGTCGGCCCGCCGGGCGACCTGGAGCGCCAGGCGGCGCTGACGCGGAGGCTGCTGGCGGCGCGTCCGGTCTACGAGCCGTTCACCCGGATCGAGGACGTGGTGGACGCGCCGGTCGTGATGCGCTCCTACGGCCCCCGGCGTTCCGACGCCCTCCACCACAGCGGCAGCTCGTCCATGCCGGGCAGGCCATAGGCGCGCTCCACCATCTCGCCGTCCGGCATGTACTCGGGGGTGCCACTCCTCCAGGGCGACCCGCGGCTCCAGCCGCGCGCCCAGGCAGCGGCGCGGTCCGGCGGCGAACGCCCGGTCCTCCGGGCGGGAAGCCCGCCGTGGACCCTGCCCGCGATCTCGGGTCAACGCGCGGGTCCCCACCAGGGATCGGCGTTCTCACGGATCGGCCCGTCTTCTTCTCCGCCGGACCGGGCATAGGGCAGGCGCATCTGCGTATCCCTGGACATGACGGAGACGGCAATGCACAACGCGCGGCGGTCGTGGACCGCCCTCATCCTCGGCGGCGCGCTCGCCCTCAGCGCCGCCTGCGAGATCGGGACGGGGGCCTCCGGCGCCGGGACGCCCCCGCCCGCGTCCGGGGCGGAGGCCCCGCGCGCCACCGGGCGGGACGCCGGCGGCGCGGGGTCCTTCGACGAGGCCGAGTTCCGGGAGGACCTGCGGACCGCCGAGAACGTCGTCAACGGGTACTGGGCCGGGCGGTGGTCGCGGCTGTTCACCGGCGAGTACCGGCCGCCCCGCGTGCTGGGCCTGTACGAGGGCGACGACCCCGCGACCGCTCCGACCTGCGGCGGCAAGCCCCTCGAACGCGACAACGCCGTCTACTGCCCGGCCGGGGACTTCGTCGCGTGGGACGACCACCTGATGCGCTCGGGCTACGCGCGCGGCGACGCGTGGGTCTACCTGGTGATCGCACACGAGTGGGGGCACGCCGTCCAGAACCGGCTGCGCCGCGAGCTGGTCTCCCCCGCCGCCGAGCTGCAGGCCGACTGCCTGGCGGGCGGGGCCCTGTACGGGGCGGCCGACGGCGGGGCGCTGCGGTTCGAGGCGGGCGACGAGCAGGAGATCGTGGACGCGTTCCGGGTGATCGGCGACGACGTGCCGTGGACCCGGCCCGGCGACCACGGCAGCGCCGCCGAGCGGCTGCGGAGCTTCGCGCGCGGCGGCCAGGGCGGGGTGCGGGCCTGCTTCGGTTGATCATGAACAGGGCAATGCCGGGCGGTGAGGCTTGGCAACCCTGCGTGCCCGCGCGATGCTGGTGGGTCACCGGCCGGAGGAGTGGGGACGTCATGGTGGACACGCCAGGGGAGATCGACGCCGACATCGTCGTGCTGCCCCGCGAACACCACACGCTGGTGCTGCTGCGCGGCACCCTGGACCGGATGGCGGCCGCGCCGGTCCGGCGGCGCCTACAGGAGATCGCCGACGCGCGCCCCGGCCCGCTGGTGGTGGACCTGGCCGAGCTGGCCTTCCTGGACACCGCGGGGATGCGCGCGCTGTCGGCGGTGGCCCGGCACTGCGCCGAGCGCGTCCCGGGGCCGGGCGGGCTGGCGCTGGTCGGGGCGCGGCCGTTCACCGCGCGGATGTTCCGGCTGCTGCGGCTGCACGAGAGCGTGCCGCTGTGCGCCGACGTGCGGGAGGCGCTGTGGTGCCTGATCCCGCCGACCGACGAGGAGATAGCCGCCTGGCTGGGCCCGGGCTGACCCGGCCTGGACCGACCCGGCGCGCGCCGGACCCGCCCGGCGGCTCAGTCCTCGGCGGCTCGGCCCCCGGCGGCTCGGCCCCCGGCGTCCTCGGCCAGGTAGCGCTCGACGGTGGCGACCTTGGCGTCCAGGGCACCGGTGACGCCCGGCCGGATGTCGGCCTTCAGCACGAGGCTGACGCGCGGCGAGCGCGCGGCGACGGCGTCGGAGGCGGCCTTGACCACCGCCATCACCTCGTCCCACTCGCCCTCGACCGTGGTGAACATGGCGTCGGTGCGGTTGGGCAGGCCGCTGGCCCGCACCACGCGGACGGCCTCGGCCACCAGCTCCCCGACGTCCTCCCCCGTCCCGAGCGGGGTCACCGAGAAGGCGACGAGCATCGGGCACCTCCCTGATCTCCGGTTACGGCTGTACCACCTGCCGTACCACGATCTCATCCAGCCGCCGCTCCACGATCGCCCCCACCGGCCACTCGCGCACCAGGGTGCGCAGCTCCGCCGCCTCGTGCTCGGCGTAGGCGGCGTCGTAGCCCTGCTGCTCCAGGCTGCTGCGGATCGCCTCGACGTAGTCGTCCTCGGTGAAGCCCTCGATCTCGCGCACCATGGCGGTGGTGGTGGCGCGGTGGGAGTTCAGGCCCGCGAACGCGCGGCCGCACCCGCAGCCGCCGTCGGGGTCGTCGCGGTCGCGGGCGCACACCACGCCGATGTGCACCAGCTCTCCCTCCACGCACCAGTCGAAGTCGTTGTCGCGGTAGCCCTGGGTGACATCGGTGGCGGTGAGCAGCTTCAAGGCCGGACCCCTTCCCCTAACGCGCTCACCGTACGCCGGGGGTACGACATCCCACGGCCGAACCGTGACGTCCGGGCCGGGCCTGGCATAGCGTCGCGGCATGAGCGATGTCCTGATCGAGCGCGACGGCCCGTTCACCACGATCACCATGAACCGGCCGCGGCGCCGCAACTCGCTGTCGCGGGCGTTCCTGGAGGAGCTGACGGCGGCGTTCGGCGAGGTCGCGGCGACCGACGCGCGCGGGGTGGTCCTGGCCGCCGAGGGGCCGGTGTTCTCGGCCGGGCACGACTTCGGCGACCTGGCCGGGGCCTCCCACGCCGACGTGCGGTCGCTGCTGCGGACCTGCACCGAGCTGATGCGCACGATCCAGTCCGCGCCCCAGGTGGTGATCGCGCGGGTGCACGCGCTGGCCACGGCCGCGGGCTGCCAGCTGGTGGCGAGCTGCGATCTCGCGGTGGCCGCCGAGAGCGCCGCCTTCGCGGCCCCGGGCGGTAAGGGCGGCTGGTTCTGCCACACGCCGATGGTGCCGATCTCCCGCGCTGTGGGCCGCAAACGGGCCATGGAGCTGGCGCTCACCGGCGACCGGGTGGACGCGCGCACCGCCGCCGAGTGGGGCCTGATCAACTACGCGGTGCCGGACGCCGAGCTGGACAAGGCCGTGCTGGACCTGCTCCGGCGCGCCACGCAGGGCAGCCCGCGCAGCAAGGCGCTGGGCAAGCAGGCCATGTACGGCCAGCTCGACCGGCCCGAGGCGGACGCCTACGCCTACGCGATCGAGGTGATGGCGGCCGCGAGCCAGACCCCCGAGGCCCAGGAGGGCATGTCCGCGTTCCTGGACAAGCGCCCGCCCGAGTGGCCCGCCTGACCGGCGGCCCGCAGGAGGGCCGGCGGGGTGTTCCACCGAGCGCCGGGCGCTCGGGTCGATCGTGGATCCGGCCGGGTAGGGCGGGCGGGACTCGAACCCGCGACTGGCGGATTATGAGTCCGCTGCTCTGACCAACTGAGCTACCGCCCCAGGCTGCCCTGGTGGACCTGCTACCCCACCGCCGGGACGCGCCGAGCGCCATCCTAGCGGCGGGGTCCGCCGGGCGGCCACCGGGAAGGGCCGTCTCCTACCGCAGAGGGGGGCGGGTCATACCCGGTACCGATTCCTCTCGGGGTGACCGGTCGGTAAGGTCCGCCTATGCGTAGAGCCCCAGGTCGTCTCATCCTGCTCGTACAGGCGCTGTTCGCGCTCGTGGTCGTCACCGCCTGCCAGGGGGGCGGTGACGACAAGGGCGAGCCGCCGAAGTTCGACCCGGCGCAGACGCTCAAGCAGTCCGCACAGGCCATGGCCGGGCTCAAGAGCATCGGGTTCACGCTGGCGACCGAGGGCAAGCCGCCCGTCCCGGTGTCGGGCGGCGACATGAAGCTGCTGAAGAGCGGGGACGCCGAGGGCGCGCTCCAGCTGGAGCAGTCGGGCCAGAAGGTCGAGATGAAGATCGTCGCGCTGGGCGACAGCATCTACATCAAGGGCGTGACCGGCGGGTGGCGCAAGGTCTCCAAGATGGTCGCGGCCGCGCTGTACGACCCGTCGGCGGTGCTGGACCCCGATCGCGGCATCAGCCGCCTGCTCGGCGCGGTCCAGTCGCCCAAGGCCGAGGCCACCGAGAAGGTCAACGGCAAGGACGCCCACCGCGTGGCGGTGAAACTGCCGCAGGCGGCCATCGCCGGGCTGGTCCCGGGGATCACCAGCGACCTGGACGGCCAGGTCTGGGTGAGCACCGCCGACCACCGGCTGCTCAAGGTCCGGGGCAACATGTCCGGCGGGGGCGCGGTGATCATCAACTTCACCGAGTTCGACGCGCCCTACAAGATCAGCGCGCCGGCGTGAGCGCCCGCCGCCGGGTCGCGATCGGGGTCGGCGGCGGCGTGGTGCTGCTGGCGGCCCTGGACGCCTATGTGATCACCACGATCGTCGTCACGGTGGTCAAGGACCTGGGCATCCCGGTCAACCGGCTGGAGCGGCTCACGCCGGTGCTGACCGGGTTCCTGCTCGGCTACGTGGCGGCGATGCCGCTGCTCGGCCAGCTGTCGGACCGGTTCGGGCGGCGGCCCCTGCTCCAGGCGTGCCTGCTGGTGTTCGCCGCCGGGTCGGTCCTGACGGCGCTGGAGCACCAGGAGAACGCGATCGCCTGGCTGACGGCCGGGCGGGTCGTGCAGGGCCTGGCGGGCGGCGCGCTGCTGCCGGTCACCATGGCGCTGGCCGGGGACCTGTGGGACGAGCGGCGGCGCCCGGTGGTGCTGGGCGGGGTCGGCGCGGCCCAGGAGCTGGGCAGCGTGCTCGGCCCGCTGTACGGGGTCGCGGTGCTGGAGCTGGCCGGCGACTGGCGGTGGATCTTCTGGATCAACGTGCCGGTCACGCTGCTGGCGATGGTGGCGGTGCACTTCACCGTTCCCGGCGGGCGTCCTGCGGGCGCGGAGCGGCCGGGGGTGGAGCGGCCGGGCGTGGATTGGCTCGGCGGGCTGCTGCTGGCGGTCGGCCTGGGGCTGCTGGTCGGCGGCCTGTACAACCCCGATCCGGAGAAGTCGGCGCTGCCGCCCTGGGGGCTGCCCGTGGTGGCCGCCGGACTCGCCGCGCTGGCGGTCTTCGTGGTCTGGGAGATCAAGGCCCGCACCCGGCTCTTCGACCTGACCGGCGTGCGGCGCGGGCCGCTGCTGGCGACGCTGGGCGTCAGCTTCCTGTCAGGCGCGGCCCTGATGGTCACGCTGGTGGACGTGGTCCTGGTCGCCCAGACGCTCCTGAACAAGGACACCGTGGACGGGGCGCTGCTGCTCACCCGGTTCCTGGTCGCGCTGCCCGTCGCGGCCCTGATCGGCGGTGTCGCGGCGCGAAGGATCGGCGAGCGGTGGCCGATGGCGGTGGGGATGGCGGTCTCGGCGGTCGGGTACCTGCTGATCGCCGCGTGGCCCGCCGATCTCGCGAACGCCTCCTACGGCCCGCTGCCGCGCCTGGACACCGACCTGGTCGTCACCGGGCTCGGCCTGGGGCTGGTGATCGCGCCGGTGTCGTCGGCGGTGCTGCGGCTCGTCCCGGCCGCGCGGCACGGCGTGGCGTCGGCGTCCGTGGTGGTCGCCCGCATGATGGGGATGCTGCTCGGCATCGCGGCGCTGTCGGGGTGGGGCTTCTACCGCTTCCACTCGCTGACGGCCGATCTGCAGATGCCGCTGCCCTTCATGATGTCCAAGGCCGAATTCACGAAAGAGCTGGCCCGATACCAGGCGGCCGTCCAGGACGCGTTGCGCACCGAGTACCAGGAAATCTTCTGGATCACCGCGGGACTGTGCGCCCTCGGAGCACTTCTCGCCCTGGCCACGCCGGGGCGCCGCAATGATGCCGAAACGTCACCTTCATCACCCGGCCATCTCTTGACACGGTGATCACCGTCACCGCAGGCTGACCAGGGCGATGTACTGACCGCTTGGTCACCAAGCGGTCCCCGACGGGAGGTCGCCGATGCAACCGCTGATCGAGATGCGCCCCGGCACCACGATGCGGGCCCGGCTGACCGCGCGCGGCCTGAAGCTGACCGTCGGACCGCTGCTGTCGCTGTGGCCGCTCAGCCCGGCGGGCCTGCGCCCGGCGCTGGCGATCGACCTGGCCGCCCCCGTGGCGCTGCCCGCCCCCCGCTGGGCCCAGGTGGAGCGGGTGCGGTTCACCGACTTCCAGGCCGAGTGGGTGCGGGCGCCCCGCTCGGCCGAGGACCGGGTCGTGCTGTACTTCCACGGCGGCGGCTTCTTCTCCTGCGGGCTGCGCACCCACCGCCGGATGCTCTCGCGGCTGTCGGCGGCCTCGGGGGCGCCGGTCCTGTCGGTGGCCTACCGGCAACTGCCCGCCTCGCCGCTGGCGGTGTCGGTCGCCGACTGCGCGCACGCCTACCGGTGGCTGCTGGAGCAGGGGTACGCGCCCGAGCGCATCGTGGTCGCGGGCGACTCGGCGGGCGGCTTCCTGGCGTTCGCCGCCACGCTCCAGGCGATGGCCGAGGGGCTGCCCTCCCCCGCCGCGATCGTGGCGCTGGCCCCGCTCACCGACCTGGACCACACCGCCAAGGTCTCGCACGCCAACGCCAAGCTGGACGCCTACCTGCCGGCCCGCCGGATCGAGCGGCTCGCGCACCTGCTCACCGAGGGCGGCGTGCCGCTGGACCCGATGGCGTCGCCGGTCAACGGCGACCTGTCGGCGCTGCCGCCGGTGCTGATCCAGGTGGGCTCGACCGAGATGCTGCTGCCCGACGCCGAGCTGATGGCCGAGCGCCTCGCCGCCGCCGGGGTGCCGTGCCGCCTTCAGGTCTGGGAGGGGCAGGTGCACGTGTTCCAGGTCTTCGCCGACCTGGTGCCCGAGGGGCTGGCCGCCCTCCACGAGGTGGGCGCGTTCGTCCGCGAGCACACCGTCGAGCCCGCGGCCCCGGTCCGGCGCCGTCGCGCGCGCCGGCGCGCCAAGTCGATCGCCGCCTGACCGGCGCGAGCGCGATTCATCGCAGTAATTGTCACTTCGTCCGATTGGACGGAGCCTCGTCGGGAAGCCCTTACAGATCCCTGGACGGCTACCCACGGACGGTGCGTCATGGCGCAGACCGACACGACCCCGACGACCACCACCCCCGCGGCCGACCCCCCGACCGACTCCCCACGGGTGCGCGCCGAGCGCATGGGCCCCCTGGACGCGGGCTTCTTCTTCGCCGAGTCGGAGAACACCCCGCTGCACATCGCCTCGGTGACCGTCTTCGAGGGCCCCGCGCCCTCCTACGGCGAGGTGGTCCGGGCGGTGCTGGCCAAGCTGCCGGACATCCCCCGCTACCGGCAGCGGGTCCGCACCGTGCCCCTGCACCTGGGGCGGCCGGTCTGGGTGGACGACCCGCACTTCAACATCCTGTACCACGTCCGGCACACCGCCGTGCCGAAACCCGGCGGCCCCGACGAGCTGCGCAACCTCGCCGGGAGAGTGCTGTCGCAGCGGCTGGACACCGCCAAGCCGCTGTGGGAGATCTGGCTGGTGGAGGGCCTGGCCGACGGCCGGTGGGCCGCCATCACCAAGGTGCACCACGCGGTGGTGGACGGGGTCGGCGGCGTCGACCTGCTGACGTCCCTGTTCGACCTGTCCCCCGACGCCGGGCGGCCCGAGCCGGGCGAGCTGTCGCCGCCCGCGCGCGAGCCGTCCCGGGTGTCGCTGCTGGCCGGATCGGTGCGCGAGCGCGTCACCGGGCCGCTGCGCGGCGCGGCCGGGGCGCCCGGCACCGCCCGCGGGCTGGCCCGCGGCCTGCTCAGCGGCGCCGCCCTGCGGCGGCTCGGCGTGGACGTGCCGCGCACGGTCGGGCGGCTGGCGCGCCCGTCGGCCGGGTCGCTGAACGGCCCGACCGGCCCGCACCGCCGCTGGATGTGGACGCACGCCGACCTGGACGAGATCCGGCGGGTGCGCAAGGCGTTCGGCGGCACCGTCAACGACGTGATCCTCACGGCCGTCGCCGCCGGTTTCCGCGAGGTGCTGGACGGGCGCGGCGAGCTGGACGAGGGCACCGTCGTGCGGGCGCTCGTCCCGGTGTCGGTGCGCGCCGAGACCGAGCGCGGCGAGCTCGCCAACAAGGTGTCGGGCGTCCTGGTCAACCTGCCGGTCGGCGAGCCGGACCCGCGCCGCCGCCTGTTCGAGGTCCGCGCCCAGATGGACGACGTCAAGCGCACCAAGGAGGCGGCCGGCGGCGAGGCCCTGACCAGGCTCGCCGGGTTCGCGCCGACGCTGATGGCCCTCGGCTCGCGGTACGCGCTGAGCGCCAGCCAGCCGCTGGTGCAGACCGTGGTCACCAACGTGCCGGGCCCCGACCTCCCGCTGTACGTGCTCGGCCGCGAGCTGGTCGGCCTCTACCCCTACGTGCCGCTGGCGCTGGGGATGCAGGTCGGCGTCGCGATCTTCTCCTACCGGGGCCGGCTCACCTTCGGGCTGACCGGGGACTTCGACGGGATGCCCGATCTGGAGACGCTCGCCGCCGGCATCCGGACCGGCTTCGACGAGCTGGCGGAGCTGGCCGCCCGGCACTGACCGGCCCCGGACGGGCGGTGCCCGCCCGCTGACCGGTTGTGGTCGCCGCACGGGACGCCACACCGAGTCAGGATCTTTGTCAGAGATCGTCCCGTGCTGTTGGCTGGAACCGTCACCCCCCGTGACGATCCGGCGACCCCCATCCCCTATCCCCCCGCAACAACTGCAGAAGGACGGTGAGGCCGTGCATCGGATGAGCGGACTGGACGCCAGCTTCTATCTCCTGGAGGACGAGAACACCCCCCTGCACGTGGCATCGGTGGTCGTGTTCGAGGGGCCCGCCCCCTCCTACGGCGACCTCGTGCGGCAGGTGATCGCCAAACTGCCCCGGGTGCCCCGCTACCGGCAGCGGGTCCGCACGGTCCCGCTGCACCTGAGCCGCCCGGTCTGGGCCGACGACCCGCACTTCAACATCCTGTACCACGTCCGGCACACCGCCCTGCCCGCGCCGGGCACCGACGAGCAGCTGCGCAACCTCGCCGGCCGGGTGCTCGCCCAGCGGCTGGACCCCGGCAAGCCGCTGTGGGAGATCTGGCTGGTGGAGGGCCTGGCCGACGACCGCTGGGCGATGATCGCCAAGGTGCACCACTGCATGGTGGACGGCGTCGCCGGGATGGACCTCGCCACCATCATGTTCGACCTGACCCCCGACCACGAGCCGCCCGCGCGCACGCCCGGCGCGCTCCCGGAGTGGACGGCCGAGCCCGAGCCGTCCACCCTGGACCTGCTGCGCGACACTGCCCAGCGCTCGGTGACCCAGCCGGTGCGCCAGGCCCGGGACGTCGTGCGCGGCCTCGGCGCGGTGCGCGAGGCGCGGCAGCTGCGCGAGTTCGCGCTGGGCCTGTCGCGCACCACCGCGCGGTTCGCCAGCCGCTCGGCCGGGTCGCTGAACGGGCCGATCGGCCCGCACCGCCGCTGGTGCTGGCAGAACGTGCCGCTGGAGGAGGCCAAGCGGGTCCGCAAGGCGCTCGGCGGCACCATCAACGACGTCGTCCTGACCGCGGTGACCGCCGGGTACCGGGACCTGCTGAACGCGCGCGGCGGCCTGGCGCACGACACCGTGGTGCGGTCGGCGGTGCCGGTGTCGGTGCGCGCCACCGACCAGCGCGGCGCGCTCGACAACCGGGTCGCGGCGGTGTTCGTCAACCTGCCGGTCGGGGTGGCCGACCCGCTGGAGCGGCTGCGCCGCGTCCGGGAGCAGACCGACGACGTCAAGCGCAGCAACCAGGCCGCCGGGACCAAGACGCTGACCCGCCTGACCGACACCGCGGTCGCGCCCGCGCTGCTGTCGCTGGGCGCGCGCCTCCCGGTGCGGCTGCGCCAGGACCTGGTGCAGACGGTCACCACCAACGTGCCGGGCCCGGACTTCCCCCTGTACGTGATGGGGCGCCGGGTGCTGGAGCTGCACCCCTACGTGCCGCTGACCGGCGGCATCCGGGTGGCGACGGCGATCGTGTCGTACTGCGGGACGCTCTACTTCGGCATCACCGGCGACTTCGACGCCATGCCCGACCTGGACGTGCTGGCCAAGGGCGTGCAGGCCGGGTTCGGCGAGCTGCTCGCGGCGGCCGGGGAGTGACGGACGGTGCCGGGCGCGGGCCGCGCCCGGCACCGCTCCGCCCACGAATCGGCGTTCGGATCTGGTCGGCCACCGATCTCGGGAATATCCTGGGAAAAGACGGCAAAAAAGCCTCTTACCGGTGGCACTCTCCCGGGGAGGTGACGGCGATGCGCGGATCGGGCATCGGCGCGGGAGGCATGTCGGGCACGCCCGCCGAACGGCCGCGCCGCGGCGGGGAGCGCGTGCGGCGGCGAACGCTGCGCCGCCGCCTCGGGCTGGAACGCAACGTGCTGCGCCGGCCCGTCGACCGGACGCAGCGGCTCGCCGCGCTCGGCCTGCTGCTGCTCCTGCTCCTGGCCGCGCCGCCCGTGGCGCTGTGGACGGCGGACGCGGCCTACGACTCCGGCGTGCGCGCCGAGCGGGCCGAGCAGGCCACCCGGCGCCAGGTCGTCGCGACCGTCGTCTCCACCGGCGGGGCGGGCTCGGCGGGCGACCGGTACGTGCACGAGACCGTGCGCGCCACCTGGCCCGGTCCCGACGGCAAGCCGCGCTCCGGGTCGCTGCCGAGCTGGGACGGCGCCAAGGTCGGCGAACGGACCGAGGTCTGGGTGAACGGCGACGGCGGGCTGTCGGTGCGCCCGCGCCCGCACAGCCGTACCGTCACCGACGCGGCGTACGCGGGCGCCGCGGCCGCCCTGGCGGTGGGCCTCCCGCTGCTGCTCGCCTACCTGGTGCTGCGCCACCGCTGCGACCGGCGCCGCGACGCGATGTGGGACGCGGCGTGGGAGCGGATGGACACCGACGCGGACCACAACAGGCCTTCCTGACCCACCGGGCGTCAGTGTTTACTTATCGGCATGGCCGATCCGCGCGTGATCATTGTCGGGGCCGGCATGTCCGGCCTGTGCATGGCGGTCAAGCTCCGGCGGGCCGGGCTGCGCGACTTCACCGTCTACGAGAAGGCCGCGGCGGCCGGGGGCACCTGGCGCGACAACACCTACCCCGGGCTGACCTGCGACGTGCCGTCCCGGTTCTACCAGTACTCGTTCGCGCCCAACCCCGGCTGGAGCCACCGCTACTCCCCCGGCGGCGAGATCCGCGACTACCTGGACCGGATCGCCGACCGGTACGGCGTCCGGCGGCACATCGTGTTCGGCACCGAGGTCGTGGCCGCCGAGCACACCGGGGAGCGCTGGCGGGTCACCACCACCGCCGGGACCGACGAGGCCGACGTGCTGGTGGCGGCCACCGGCGTCCTGCACCACCCGCGCGTCCCCGACGTCCCCGGGCTCGGTTCCTTCGCCGGCCCCGCCTTCCACTCGGCCCGCTGGGACCACGACGTCCCGCTCGCCGGGCGCCGCGTCGCCGTCGTCGGCACCGGCTCCACCGGCGTGCAGATCACCACCGCGCTCGCCGGGACGGCCGGCCGCCTGCTGCTGTTCCAGCGCACCGCGCAGTGGGTCTTCCCGGCGGGCAACCGGCGCTACGGCCCGCTGGTGCGCCGCCTGCACCGGCGGTTCCCGGTCCTGGACCGCCTCGCCTACCGCTGGCAGGAGTTCCTGATCAGCGCGGTGCTGGCGCAGGCCCTGGTCCGGCCCGGCTGGCAGCGCCGGCTGATCGCCGCGCTGTGCCGCCGCAACCTCGCGAGCGTCGCCGACCCCGAACTGCGCCGCCGGCTCACCCCGCCCGACCAGCCCATGTGCAAGCGGCTCATCGCGTCGGCCGGCTTCTACCGCGCGGTGCAGCGCCCCGACGTCGAGGTGGTCGCCGACGCCATCGACCACGTCGAGCCGCGCGGGATCGTCACCGCCGACGGCCGCCTGCACGAGATCGACGTGCTGGTGCTGGCGACCGGGTTCGACGCGCACGCCTACGTGCGCCCGATGAAGCTGACCGCCCCCGACGGACGCACCCTGGACGAACTGTGGCGGGACGGCCCGCACGCCTACCGCACCGTCGCGCTGCCGGGCTTCCCCGACTTCTTCATGCTCATGGGCCCGCACAGCCCGATCGGCAACTACTCGCTCATCGCCATCGCCGAGGCGCAGGCCGACTACATCCTCGGCTGGGTGCGCCGCCGCCGCGCGGGCCTGCCGCCGGGCACCGCCCCCACGCACGAGGCCACCGACCGCTACAACGCCGCGCTGCGCCGCGCGCTGCCGCGCACCGTCTGGACGACCGGCTGCGCCAGCTGGTACCTCGGCAGGGACGGCCTGCCGGAGCTGTGGCCGTGGACGCCCCGCGCCCACGCCAGGATGCTGCGCGCCCCGGTCCTCGCCGACTTCGCCGGACCGGCCGGCCTCAGCGGACCAGGCGCTCGGCGTCCAGGGCCAGGGCCAGCTCCACCACGTCCCGGGGACGGTGCAGCGAACGGTCGGTGAGCTGCTCCAGGCGGCGCAGCCGGTTGAAGACGGTGTTGCGGTGGCAGTACAGCCGCCCCGCCGTCCGGTTGGCCGACCCCTCGCAGTCCAGCCAGGCCGCCAGGGTGTCGAGCAGGACCTCGCGGTCGGCCGGGTCCAGCTCGGCCAGCGGCCCCAGCACCTGCTCGCCCAGCAGCCCGCCCAGCTCGGGCTGGGCCACCACCAGCCCGGCGGGCAGCCGGCGCTCCAGCCGCACCACCGCGTGGTCGCCGGGACGGCTGGTGCCGAGCGCCACCTCCGCCAGCCAGCGGGCACGGCCCAGCCCGGCCAGCCCGTCGGTGACCGGGCTGATCCCGGCCTCCCCCGCGACCAGCGGGCGCAGCGCGCCGGCCAGCTCCGCCAGGCCCTGCCCGCCCAGCGCCACCACGCCGACCTCGCCGTCGGTGCGCATCCGCCACACGAACCGCAGCCCGCCGATCCGGTCGGGCCGCTCGAACGCCGGGGCGGTGCGGTGGGCGCGCAGCGCCACCACCGCGTACCGGCCGTGCTCGGGCAGGTCCAGCGCGGCCGCGGCGGCCTGGGCCAGCCCGCCGTCCGCGCCCCGCCCCTCCAGCAGGGCGTCCAGCAGCGCCTGCACCCGCTCGTCGCTGCGGCGCAGCAGCTCCGACTCGGTGCGCCGGTAGGTCTCCGACACCACGGTGGACTGCTGCTCGATGATGTGCCACACGACGCTGGCGTAGCGCAGCAGGGTCGTCAGCTCGTCCGGGTCGTCCCCGGCGACCACCTCGATCAGCGCCTCCCACACCACCCGCCCGCCCATCCGGTAGCTGCGCAGCAGCGACTCCAGCGGCAGGCCCTGCTCGGCGCGGCGGCGGCCGATGCCCTCGGCCACCGACAGGTCGGCGCGGCGGCCGCGCACCCGCCGGTCCATCTGCTCGATCCCGGCCTCCAGGCTCGCGCGCACCGACTCCCGGAACTCGTCGCGCGGCACGAAGTCGGTGTAGGCCGGATCCTCGGCCAGCACGTCCTCCACCAGCCGGTCGGCCAGCTCGGGCACACGTTCGCGCAGGCGGGAGGCGGCCGCGCGGACGAGGCGGCCGGCGGCGGCCGGGTCGGCGGACCGGGCGGGGACGGCATCGGCGCTGGTCGAGGGCATGGGCGACCTCCGCGGTGATCCCGTTCAGCCTGCCACGGCGCCCGCCGCGGCGGAAGTGGCGCGGGACCGATCGCGGTGGCCCGCTGCGGCCGCGCGAGCAGAACCGGTGCCTCCGCACGAACCCCTCTTGTGCCTCCGCGCGAACCCCTCTTGTGCCTCCGCACGAACCCTTCTTGTGCCTCCGCACAATGCGGGCACGTTCCGCTTGGACGCCTGTCCCGACTTGCCCCCCGCCCATGGACGGTGATCCGCGTCACATGTTTCGGTGCCGCACACGACCGGTCTCCGCCCACGGGGACCGGCCGGGGAGGTGGCCATGGCGGGCGGCGCGCTCGCGATCGACGGACTTTCGGTGAGTTATGGCAAGGCCGTGCGGGCGCTGCGCGAGGTCTCCCTCGACGTGCCCGCCGGATCGGTGACGGCGGTGCTGGGGGCCAACGGCGCGGGCAAGACCACGCTGCTGCGCGCGATCTCCGGGACGCTGGGGTTCCACCGCGGCGCGGTGGAGGGCGGCGCGGTCCGCCTGGACGGCCGGCGGCTGGACGGGCTGCGGCCCGACGCGGTCGTGGCGGCCGGGGTGGTGCAGGTCCCCGAGGGGCGGCGGGTGTTCGGCCGCCTCACCGTGGAGGAGAACCTGAAGGCGGGCGCGCTCGGCGCGGGCCGCCGGGCCGGGAAGGCCCGCGCGCGGGTGCTGGAGCTGTTCCCGGTGCTGGGCGAGCGCGCCGGCCAGCGCGCCGGGCTCCTGTCGGGCGGCGAGCAGCAGATGCTGGCGATCGGCCGGGCCCTCATGGCCGGCCCCCGCGTCCTGCTGCTGGACGAGCCGACGCTCGGCCTCGCCCCAATGATGGCCGAGCGCATCGGCGAGACCATCGCCGAGATCAACCGCCAGGGCATCGCGGTCCTGCTCATCGAGCAGAACGCGGCCCTGGCCCTGGAGCTCGCCTCGGCCGCGCACGTCCTGGAGGTCGGCGAGGTCGCGCTGCACGGCACCGCCGCCGAACTGGCCGCCAGCGACGAGGTGCGCCGCCGCTACCTCGGCGTCGCCGAGACCGACGACCCCGGCCCACTGCGCCCCGACACGCTGCCCACCCTGGAGAGGTGGACGCCGTGAGCGGACCCGAGGGCGGCGAGCTGACGGTGACGGACCTGACGGTGCGGTTCGCGGGCCTGACCGCGCTCGACGGGGTCGGCTTCACCGTCCGGCCCGGCTCGGTGCACGCCGTCATCGGGCCGAACGGCGCGGGCAAGTCCACCTGCTTCAACGTCCTGTCGGGCGTCTACCGGGCCGCCTCGGGCAGCGTCCGGCTCGACGGCCGGGAGCTGACCGGCCTCAAACCGCACCGGATCGCCGCGCTGGGGGTCGCCCGCACCTTCCAGAACCTCGCGCTCTCCAGTCTGCAGAGCGTCGAGGACACCCTGATGCTCGGCCGCCACCGGCTGACCCGCGCCGGGTTCGCCTCGGCCGGGCTGCGGCTGCCGAACGCGCGCCGCGAGGACGCCCGGCACCGCGGCCGGGTGCGGGAGATCGCCCGCTTCGTCGGGGTGGCGGAGTACCTGGCCGCCCCGGCCGGGACGCTGCCCTACGGCGTGCAGAAGCGCGTGGAGCTGGCGCGGGCGCTGGCGATGGAGCCGCGCCTGCTGCTGCTGGACGAGCCGGTCGCCGGGATGAACGCCGGCGAGCGCCGCCGCATGGCCGAGGTGATCATGGCGGCGCGCGCCGACCTCGGCCTGTCGATCCTGCTGGTCGAGCACGACATGGGCCTGGTGATGCGGATCGCCGACCGGGTCACGGTGCTGGACTTCGGCCGCCGCATCGCCTGCGGCGCGCCCGCCGAGGTGCAGCGCGACCCGGCCGTGGTGCGCGCCTACCTGGGCGGCGCGCACCACGGCGACGGGCGGCCGCATGACGGGCGGCCGGACGACGAGCGGCGCCGCGACGGCGTCGAGGAGGGGGAGACGGCGTGACCACGTTCGCCGAACTGCTGGTCAACGGGATCTCGATGGGCTCGGTGTACGCGCTGATCGCCCTCGGCTTCGTCATCATCTTCCGGGCCACCGAGGTGGTGAACTTCGCGCACGCCTCGCTGCTGCTGGTCGGCGGCTACATCACCGCCGTCCTGCACGACGACATCGGCTTCCTGCCCGCGCTGGCGGCCGGGATCGGCGGGGCCGCGCTGGTCGGCGCGGCGGTGGAGCTTCTGGTGCTGCGCCGGGCGCGGGTGGAGAACCACGCCGTGCTCGCGATCGTCACGATCGGCGTGGACATCGTGCTCACCACCGAGCTGACCCGGCGCATCGGCACCCAGGTGCTGTCGCCGGGCGACCCCTGGCAGAGCGCGGTGGTGAACATCGGCGGGATCAGCATCGCCCAGACCCGGATCGCCGCGCTGCTGACGGCCACCGCGCTGATCACGGCGTTCCTGCTGGCCTTCCGGTACACCTCCTGGGGGCTGGCGATGCGGGCGGCCGCCGAGGACGCCGAGACCGCGGCGCTGATGGGGGTGCGGCTCACCCGCGTCTCGCTGGGGGCGTGGGCGGTCGCGGGCGCGCTGGCGGCGGTCGCGGCGCTGTTCCTGACGGTGTTCCCGACACCGGGGCTGGACCGCGCGACCTCGTTCGCGGCGATGAAGGCGTTCCCCGCGGCGATCCTCGGCGGGCTGGACTCCACCACCGGGGCGCTGGCCGGGGGCCTGATCATCGGGGTGACCGAGTCACTGGTCACCGGCTACCAGGGGGACCTCGCGTTCCTGGGGCGCGGCATCGGCGAGGTCGCGCCCTACCTGGTCATGCTCGCCGTCCTGCTCGTCCGGCCCGCCGGGCTCTTCGGCACCAGGGAGCTGACCCGTGTCTGACCGACGGCGCGCCCCGCTCCGCCCCGCGCCCCTCGCGGCGATCGCGGGGGCGGCCCTGCTCCTGGCGTTCCCCTTCTACCTGGACTCGTTCTGGCTCCAGACCGGCCTGTTCGCGATGTCGGCCGCCATCGGCGCGATCGGCCTGAACCTGCTCACCGGCGCGACCGGCCAGCTCTCCCTCGGCCACGCGTTCTTCCTGGCGGTGGGCGCCTACGGCTACGTCTACCTGGCCTCCGAGGGCGGGTCGCGCCCCGGCCACGAGCTGGCGGGCCTCGGCCTGCCCACCCCCGTCGCGTTCCTCGGCGCGATCCTGCTGGCGGGCGCGGCGGGCGGCCTGTTCAGCCCGATCGCCGGGCGGCTGCGCGGCACCTACCTCGGCATCGCCTCCCTCGCACTGATCTTCATCGGGCAGCACGTGCTGTTCAACGCCGAGCCGCTGACCGGCGGCTTCAACGGCCGCGACGTGCCGCCCCTGGAGCTGCCCGGCCTGGCCTTCGCCGACTCCCCCGAGCTCGTCGTCCTCAACGTGCCGCTCGGCGCGCTGGAGCGCCTGTGGTTCCTCGGCCTGGTCCTGCTCGCGCTGGCGGCCTGGCTGGCGCGCGGCATCCTGCGCGGCCGCCCCGGCCGGGCGCTCAACACCATCCGCGACCACGAGGTCGCCGCGTCGGTGCTGGGCGTGCCGGTGGCCCGCTACCGGGCCGGGGTGTTCGTGCTGTCGTCGATGTACGCGGGGGCGGCCGGGGCGCTGCTGGCGCTGGTGTTCCGCCGGACCGTCCCGGAGTACTTCGGCATGTTCCTGTCCCTGGACTACCTCGCGATGATCGTCATCGGCGGGCTCGGCACCGCCGCCGGGGCCGTCGCCGGCGCGGTGTTCGTGACACTGCTGCCGCAACTGCTCACCCGCTACAGCGACGGCCTCCCGCTGGTCGCCGCACCCGGCTCGGGCGGGGTCTCCCCCGCCGAGGCCGCCCGCGTCCTGTACGGCGCCGCCGTCGTCGCCGTCGTCCTCTTCCTCCCCGGCGGCCTGCTCGGGGTGTGGGCGCGGCTGCGCGCACCACGCCCCGGCGGACGCGGCCGACGCCGCGCCGCCCCTCCCCACCCCGGTCTCGACCACAAGGAGCGACCCGCATGAGAACCCTCGTGCGCACGGCGGCCCTGCCCCTCGGCCTGGCGGCCGTGCTGCTGGCGGCCGCCGGATGCAGCGACAAGGCCACCGGCGGATCCGGCGGCACCGCCGCCGACGGCGTCAAGCTCGGCCCCGGCGTCACCGACAAGGGCGTCAGGGTCGGCATCGTCAGCGACCTCACCGGCGTCTACGCCCCGCTCGGCAAGAGCCTCACCCAGGCCCAGCAGCTCTACTTCGAGGAGGTCAACAAGGCGGGCGGGGTGTGCGGCCGCCAGGTCGAGGTGGTGGTGCGCGACCACGGCTACGACGTGCAGCGCGCCATGGCCGCCTACAGCGAGCTGCGCTCGGGCGTGGTCGGCATCACCCAGTTCATCGGGTCGCCGATGGTGACCGCGCTCAAGCAGCGCATCACCGCCGACAAGCTGTTCACCGTCCCGATGGCGTGGTCCACCAGCCTGCTCGGCAACCAGTACGTGCAGGTCACCGGCACCACCTACGACGTGGACGCCATCAACGCGCTGGACTTCCTCACCACCGACAAGGGCCTGAAGAAGGGCGACAAGGTCGGCCACGTCTACTTCGAGGGCGACTACGGCGAGAGCGCCCTCGCCGGGGCCAAGCACGCGGCGGGCGAGCTCGGGCTGACGCTGGTCGAGCAGAAGATCAAGGCGACCGACAACGACATGACCGCGCAGGCCGCCGCGCTGCGCAACGCGGGCGTCAAGGCGATCCTGATGAGCGCCGGGCCGCGCCAGTCGGCGTCGCTGGCGGGCGTGGCGCGCTCACGCGGGCTGACGGTGCCGATCGTGGCCAGCAACTCCGGGTTCGCGCCGCAGCTGCTGCAGACCCCGGCCGCGCCCGCCCTGCTGAAGGAGTTCTACCTGACCAGCGCGGGCGCGCCCATCGGGGCCGACCTCCCGGCGGTGCAGAAGCTCGCGGCCGCCTACGCCGCCAAGTACCCCGGCCAGCCGCGCGACAACGCCGTGGTCAACGGCTACACCTCGGCGGCGATGTTCACCGCCGCGCTGAAGAAGGCGTGCGCGGGCAAGGACCTGACCCGCGACGCGATCATCAAGGCGCACCGGTCCACCGGGGCCTACGACGACGGCTTCGGCACGCCGATGGACTTCTCCAGCGCCGACAGGCCCGCCACGCGCAAGACCTACATCCTGCGCACCGACGCCAAGGCGCTGGGCGGCCTGGTGGTCCACAAGCCGGCCGCCGAGTCGGCCATGGCCAAGGCGTACCAGGTGCCTGCGGGCCGCTAGGCCGGCGCGCCCGGGGCCGTGCCCTTCCGGAGGGCACGGCCCCGCACCGCCTCACGGCCGTACGCGCTCAGCCGATGGGGACGCCCGGAACGCTCCGGTAGCCGGGGATCTCGACCAGCGACAGCGCCGACACGGCGTTGGGGTCGACCGACTTGGGCCGCGCCCGGTTGCGGGTCCCGTCGCCGCTCAGGGAGGACTCGATCGGATACGGCTCGGAGGTGCCGTTGACGACGCGGAACCGGGCCGTCACCGCCTTGCCGGCCGTCCGCCGCAGGGACAGCAGCTCGACGCTCACCTCGGGATGCCAGAAGGAGCCCCGGACGCCGAGGGCGTCCCCGGACGCCTTGCGCGGGGCCGGTGCGGTCGTCCCCGCCCCGGCCCGGGACCGTTCCTCCCCCGCCCGCTCCTTTTCCGCCCGCTCGGACGCGTCGCCCGAGCAGGCCGCCGGGGCGAGGAGCAGCGGCAGCGTCGTCAGCATGATCGCGCGGCGGCCCGGACCGACGGCGAAACCCATGGATCCCCCTGGTGCGCCAGGAAACGGCAGAAGGGTGATCAAGGTAGCGCGGCGCCGGAAACGCCCGCCACCGCCGCGGGGCCGGCGCCGAGGCCGGTTCCGGCCCCGGCGGGGCGGACGCGCCCGGTCAGGCGGCGGGGGCGCGGTGGCGGGCGGCCGGGACCACCAGCGGGGTGGCGGTCTCCGGGCACTCGATCACCTGGCACGGCATCCCGAACACCTCCTCCACCAGCCCGGCGGTGACGACCTCGGCGGGCGGTCCCTCGGCCACGATCCGCCCGTCGCGCATGGCGATCAGGTGGGTGGCGTAGCGCGCGGCGTGGTTCAGGTCGTGCAGCACCGCCACCACCGTGCGGCCCGCCTCGTGCAGGTCGGCGCACAGGTCGAGGATCTCGATCTGGTGCGCGATGTCGAGGTAGGTGGTGGGCTCGTCCAGCAGCAGGATCGGGGTCTCCTGCGCCAGCGCCATCGCGATCCACACGCGCTGGCGCTGGCCGCCCGACAGCTCGTCGACGAACCGGTCGGCGAGGTCGGCGACGCCGGTGGCGGCCATCGACTCGCCGACGACGCGCTCGTCCTCGCGCGACCACTGCCGCAGCAGCCCCTGGTGCGGGTAGCGGCCGCGCGCCACCAGGTCGGCGACCGTGATGCCCTCGGGCGCGATCGACGTCTGGGGCAGCAGGCCGAGCGTGCGCGCCAGCTTCTTGGCGGGCCAGGACCCGATCTGCTCGCCGTCCAGCAGCACCGTCCCGGCGGCGGGCTTGAGCACCCGCGCCAGCGCGCGCAGCGTGGTGGACTTGCCGCACGCGTTCGGCCCCACGATCACCGTGAACGACCGGTCGGGGATCGCGACGTCCAGCCCCTGCGCGATGGTGCGCTTGTCGTAGGCCAGCGTCAGGTCGTCGCCCGCCAGCCGCGCGCCGTCACTGTTGCTCATATCCGTCCCGTCCTGCGTTCCCGAACCAGAAGCCACACCAGGTACCCGCCGCCCAGCAGGCCCGTCACCACGCCGACCGCGAGCTGGCGGCCGGGGAAGGCGTGCTGGGCGACCCAGTCGGCCGCCACCAGCAGCGCCGCGCCCATGGTCAGCGACGGCAGCAGGTTGGGGCCGGTCGTGCGGGTCAGCCGCCGCGCGAGCTGCGGGGCGCTCAGCGCGATGAACGACACCGGCCCCGCCGCGGCCGCCGCCAGCGCGGTCAGCAGGATCGCCACCGCCAGCAGCAGCGCCCGCACCCGGCCGATCGGCACGCCCAGCGCGCGGGCGGCCTCGTCGCCCATCTCCAGCATCCGCAGCGCCCGGCCGCAGAAGACCACCGACAGCGGCACCAGCACCGCCATCGCGACCAGCAGCGGCGCGACGTCGGCGTAGTCGCCGCCGTCCAGGCTGCCGGCCATCCACACCATCGCCTGCGCGGCCTCGACGATCTGCGCGCGGGTGAGCAGGAAGCCGTTGACGCCGGTCAGGATCGCCGCGACGCCGATGCCGAACAGCACCAGCCGCTGGCCGTGCGCGCCGCGCCGTCCGGCCAGCGCGTAGATGACCAGCCCGGCCAGCAGGCCGCCGGCGACCGAGCCGCTCGCCACCGCGACGGCGCCGCCGTTGAACACCACGATGACCAGCAGCGCGCCGGCCGCCGAGCCCTGGGTGAAGCCGAGGATGTCGGGGCTGCCGAGCGGGTTGCGGGTCAGCGACTGGAACAGCGCGCCCGACAGGCCGAGCGCCGCGCCCACCGCGAGCCCGGTCACCACGCGGGGCAGCCGCAGCTCGTGCACGATGAAGTCGGCGGCCGGGTCGCCCTTCCCGGCCAGGGTGCGCAGCACGCCGGCCGGGCTGAGCGCGTAGTCGCCGCTGCCGATCAGCACGACCGCGACCGCGAGCGCCGCCAGCAGGCAGGCCGCCGCCACCGCCAGGGCGCGGGGCCGGAAGCGCAGCGAGGCCCCGCCCGCGCGCAGCACGCCGTACCGGGGCGCGCCCCGGTGTCCGGTCACGGCCTTCACTCGGCCACCACCCGGCGGCGGCGGACGAAGTACAGGAACACCGGGCCGCCCAGCAGCACGGTGATCACGCCGGCCTGGACCTCGCTAGGCCGCGCCACGACCCGGCCGAGCACGTCGGCGACCAGCATCAGGGCGGGCGAGAGCACCGCGCAGTAGGGCAGCAGCCAGCGCATGTCGGGCCCGGTGATGGCGCGCACCATGTGCGGCACCATCAGCCCGACGAACGAGATCGGCCCGCAGGCCGCGGTCGCCGCGCCGCACAGCACCGCGATGACCGCGATGCCCGCCAGGCGCGTGCGCACCGGGCTGGCCCCGAGCGACTGGGCGGCGTCGTCGCCCATCGCCAGCGCGTTCAGCGGCCGGGCCAGCAGCAGCGCCCCGGCGAGGCCCACCACGATGAACGGCGCCAGCCGCCACAGCGTCGCGGGCTGCGCCGACGCCAGCGAGCCGACGAGCCAGAAGCGCATCCGGTCGAGGGCGGCGGTGTCCAGCAGCTGCACGGCGGTGACGTAGGAGTAGAGCGCGGCGTTGAGCGCGGCCCCGGCCAGCGCCAGCCGCGTGGGCGTCGCGCTGCGGCCGCCGCCGACCGCGTACAGCAGGAACGCCACCGCGCCGGCGCCCGCGAAGGCGAACCACACGAAGCCGGAGTAGGACACCACGCCGAGGAACGAGATGGCCGAGACCACCGCGGCGGCCGCGCCCATGTTGATGCCGAGGATGCCGGGGTCGGCCAGGGGGTTGCGCGTCATCGACTGCATCACCGCGCCGGCCACGCCGAGCGCGGCGCCGGTCAGCAGGCCCAGCACCGTGCGGGGCAGCCGCATCTGGTGGACGACGATGTAGGCGGGCGAGGCGGGGTCGAACAGGCCGCGCCAGGCCTCGCCGAGCGAGACCGGGCGGGCGCCGACCGCGAGGCTGAGCAGGGCGATCACACCCAGCCCCAGGACGGCCGCCAGCAGCCCGGCGGCGCGGCCGGGCCGCCGCGGCGCGGTGCCGGGTTTCGGCGCCAGCGCGGCCGTCGGCGCGGATGAAGTGGTGATGGACAACCTGGTCGCTTCCCGGAGGGGCCCGGACAGAATGCCTGCCCCGGCCGCTGGACATCGGCTTAGGTTAGGTTAACCTAAGCAGCGAATCGGTCATATAGGACCACCCTATTAAGCATGAGGAACGAACCTAAATGGCGAACACCCGAGCCCACCACCTGTCCCGCCGAGGCCTGCTGAGCGCCGGTGGCGCCGTCGCCCTGGGCGCCCTGCTCAGCGCCTGCGGCGGGAACGACTCGGGCGGCGCCAAGGGCGGCGCGGCCTCCTCCGGCGGCCCGTGGACCTTCACCGACGACCGCAAGAAGCAGATCAGCCTGAAGGCCCGCCCCCAGCGCGTGGTCGCCTACGTCGGCGCCGCCGCCGCGCTGTGGGACTTCGGCGTGCGCGAGCAGATCGTGGGCGTCTACGGCCCCGCCAAGCTCGCCAACGGCCAGCGCGACCCGCAGGTCGGCAACGTCGACATCTCCAAGATGGAGATCATCGGCAACGCCTACGGCGAGTTCAACATCGAGAAGTACGCCGCGCTCCGCCCCGAGCTGCTGGTGGACCACATGTTCACCCCGGACACGCTGTTCTACGTGCCGGAGAAGAGCAAGGACAAGATCTTCGCGCTGGCGCCCAGCGCGGGGATCTCCACCGGCTCGGCCCCGCTGCCCGCGCCGATCCAGCGCTACTCCGAGCTGGCCGCCGCGCTCGGCGCCGACCTGAAGGCCCCGGCGGTCGTGGAGTCCAAGGCCCGCTTCGAGCGCGCCGCCCAGGCCGTCCGGGACGCGGTCAAGGCCAACGGCGGGGTCAAGGTGCTGGCCGGGTCCGGCAGCGCCGACCTGTTCTACGTCTCCAACCCCGGCAAGAACACCGACCTCATGTACTTCAAGGAGCTCGGCGTCGACCTGATCGTCCCGCAGAAGACCGACAAGGACGGCTACTTCGAGTCGCTGAGCTGGGAGAACGCCGACAAGTACCAGGCCGACATCATCATGCTGGACGCGCGCACCCAGGCGCTGCAGCCCAAGGACCTGACCGGCAAGCCGTCCTGGAAGGACCTGCCGGCCGTCAAGGCGGGCCAGGTCATCCCGTGGTACGCCGAGCCGATCTTCTCCTACGCGGGGTCGGCCCCGTACCTGGAGGCCATCGCCAAGGCCGTCACCTCCGCCAAGAAGACCTCCTGAGCCAGGGAGCAGGCACCCCTATGTCGAGCGAAGCCGAGTACGCGGCGATCGAACTCCACGTCCTGCGCACCGCGCCCGTGGGCCCGTCCACCATGCGCGTCACCTTCGGCGGCGAGAAGGTCGACGACTTCGCCTCCGGCGGCCGCGACCAGCGGTTCAAGCTGTTCCTGCCGCACCCCCACCAGGAGGCCCCGGTGGTCCCGCTGGACGCGGGCGAGGACTGGTTCACCGCCTGGCGGACGCAGGACCCCGCCGAGCGCGCGGTGATGCGCACCTACA
Organism: Spirillospora sp. CA-253888; assembly: GCA_050936435.1. GTDB lineage: Bacteria > Actinomycetota > Actinomycetes > Streptosporangiales > Streptosporangiaceae > Spirillospora. The sequence continues at coordinate 6,360,372 of JBNJMT010000001.1, read as the reverse complement.
CCGTGGCCGCCCAGCGGCCGGGCGAGCTGGACGTGGACTTCGTCCTGCACGGCGAGGGCGCGCACGCCGGGCCCGCCACCGTGTGGGCGGCGGCGGCGAAGGAGGACGACCGGGTGCTGGTGCTCGGCCCGCTCTCCCCCGAGAACTCCGCGATCGACTTCCGGCCGCAGGAGGGCGCCGACCACTTCCTGGTCGCCGCCGACGAGACCGCGCTGCCCGCCGCCGCCGGCATCCTGGCCCACCTGCCGGCCGGGACCAGGGCGCAGGTGTGGATCTCGGTGCCGGAGGAGGGCGACCGGCGCGAGCTGCCGACCGCCGCCGACGCCGACATCACCTGGCTGGTCCGCGGGAACGGCGAGGACATCGCCCGGACCGTCCGGGACGCCGACATCACCGCCGGCGCCGCCACCTACGCGTGGCTCGCCGGGGAGTCGGCCATGGTCAAGGCGCTGCGCCGCAACCTGGTCAACGACCGGGGCCTGGACCGCAGGGCGGTGTGCTTCACCGGCTACTGGCGGCGCGGGGCCACCGAGGAGGACCTGCTCGCCGAGGTGATCGCGGGCGGAACCCCGCACCTGGACGAGGACTAGCCGGGCGAACGCCCCGAATCCGTCCCGCCCGCCTCTCGCCGTCGGACGTTTGCCGCCCGACACTTATCTATGCTGATGGGGATCGGCGGCGCGGAGGGCGGGCGGGATGGACGAGGCGACGGGCTCCCCCGGACGCGAGGCGAACGGGCGCGACGGCCAGGGCCGGCACGGCGCCGACGGCGCGGTGGAAGGGTCCGAGCACGACCTGCGGCGGCTGCTGGCCGGGCTGACCGCCGTCCGCGACGGCGACTTCGGCACGCGGCTGCCGCAGGACGGCGACGGCCTGCTGCCGGAGATCGCCACGGTGTTCAACGGCATGGTGGACCAGCTGTCGCTGTTCACCTCCGAGGTGACGCGCGTGGCCCGCGAGGTCGGCACCGAGGGCCAGCTCGGCGGCCAGGCCGAGGTGCCCGGCGTGTCGGGCACCTGGAAGGACCTCACCGACTCGGTGAACGCGATGGCGGGCAACCTCACCGGCCAGGTCCGCTCCATCGCGCAGGTCACCACGGCCGTGGCCAAGGGCGACCTGACCCAGAAGATCACCGTGTCGGCGCGCGGGGAGATCCTGGAGCTCAAGACCACCATCAACACGATGGTCGACCAGCTGTCCTCCTTCGCCGACGAGGTCACCCGGGTGGCCCGCGAGGTCGGCACCGAGGGCCGCCTCGGCGGCCAGGCCCAGGTCAGCGGCGTCGCCGGCACCTGGCGCGACCTCACCGACTCGGTGAACTGGATGGCCGGCAACCTCACCGACCAGGTGCGCGGCATCTCCCAGGTCGCCACCGCCGTGGCCAGCGGCGACCTCTCCCAGAAGATCACCGTGGGCGCGCGCGGCGAGATCCTCGAACTCAAGAACACCATCAACACGATGGTCGACCAGCTGTCCTCCTTCGCCGACGAGGTCACCCGGGTGGCCCGCGAGGTCGGCACCGAGGGCCGCCTCGGCGGCCAGGCCGACGTGAAGGGCGTGTCGGGCACCTGGAAGGCGCTGACCGAGTCGGTCAACGTCATGGCCGACAACCTCACCGCGCAGGTCCGCTCCATCGCCGAGGTCACCACCGCGGTCGCCAAGGGCGACCTCACGCAGAAGATCCGGGTGGACGCGCGCGGGGAGATCCTGGAGCTGAAGGACACCATCAACACGATGGTCGACCAGCTGTCGGCGTTCGCCGACGAGGTGACGCGCGTCGCCCGCGAGGTCGGCACCGAGGGCAACCTCGGCGGCCAGGCCACCGTGCGCGGGGTGTCGGGCACCTGGAAGGACCTCACCGACAACGTCAACGTGATGGCCTCCAACCTCACCGGCCAGGTGCGGTCGATCGCGCACGTGTCCACGGCCGTGGCGCGCGGCGACCTGTCCCAGAAGATCACCGTGGAGGCCAAGGGCGAGGTCGCCGCGCTCGCCCAGACCATCAACACGATGGTGGACACCCTGTCGGCGTTCGCCGACGAGGTCACCCGCGTCGCCCGCGAGGTCGGCACCGAGGGGCGCCTCGGCGGCCAGGCCCAGGTGCGCAACGTGGCCGGCACCTGGAAGGACCTCACCGACAACGTCAACTCGATGGCGGGCAACCTCACCGACCAGGTCCGCAACATCGCCCAGGTCACCACCGCCGTCGCGCAGGGCGACCTGACCAAGAAGATCGACGTGGTGGCGCGCGGGGAGATCCTGGAGCTGACCACCACCATCAACACGATGGTGGACCAGCTGTCCTCCTTCGCCGCCGAGGTCACCCGCGTGGCCCGCGAGGTGGGCAGCGAGGGGCGGCTCGGCGGGCAGGCCGAGGTCGAGGGCGTGTCGGGCACCTGGAAGCGGCTCACCGAGAACGTCAACGAGCTGGCCGGCAACCTGACCCGCCAGGTCCGCGCCATCGCCGAGGTGACCAGCGCCGTCACCACCGGCGACCTGACCCGCTCCATCACCGTGGACGCCTCCGGCGAGGTCGCCGAACTCAAGGACAACATCAACCTGATGGTGAAGTCCCTGCGCGAGACGACCCGCGCCAACGAGGAGCAGGACTGGCTGAAGACGAGCCTCGCGCACATCTCGGGGCTGATGCAGGGCCACCGCGACCTGTCGGTGGTGGCCGAGCTGGTGATGGACGACCTCGCGCCGCTGGTCGGCGCGCAGTACGGCACCTTCCTGCTGGCCGAGGACGCCCCCGGCGGTGTGGAGCTGCGCGTGGTCGGCACCTACGGCCACCGCGAGACCGGCCGCCGCTACCGGTTCGGCGAGTCGCTGGTCGGCCAGGCCGCGCGCAGCAAGCGCGCGATCCTGGTGGAGGACCCGCCGCCCGGCTACCTGACGATCTCCTCCAGCCTGGGCGCCTCGGACCCGGCGACCCTGATCGTGCTGCCGATGATCGTGGAGGACCAGGTGCTGGGCGTGCTGGAGCTCGCCAGCCTCGGCCGCTTCACCCAGGTGCACCGCGACTTCCTCGCCCAGCTCACCGGCACCATCGGCGTCAACGTCAACACGATCGTGGCCAACGCCCGCACCGACACCCTGCTGGCCGAGTCGCAGCGGCTGGCCACCGAGCTGCAGGTCGGCCAGAACGAGCTGCGCCGCTCCAACGACGAGCTGGAGGAGAAGGCCGCGCTGCTGGCCCAGCGCAACCGCGACATCGAGGCCAAGAACCGCGTGATCGAGCAGGCCCGCCAGGAGCTGGAGAACCGCGCCCAGCAGCTCGCGCTGGCCTCCAAGTACAAGAGCGAGTTCCTGGCCAACATGAGCCACGAGCTGCGCACCCCGCTGAACTCGCTGCTCATCCTGGCGCAGCTGCTGGCGCAGAACCCCACCCGCAACCTGACGCCCAAGCAGGTGGAGTACGCCGGGGTCATCCACTCGGCCGGCACCGACCTGCTCCAGCTCATCAACGACATCCTGGACCTGTCCAAGATCGAGGCGGGCCGGATGGACGTCAGCGTCGAGTCGCTGGACCTGCGCGCGCTGCTGGCCGACGTGGCCGCCACCGTCCGGCCGCTGACCAGCGAGAAGGGGCTGCACTTCGAGGTGCGCACCGGCGAGGGCGTGCCCGACCGGCTGATGACCGACGAGCAGCGGTTGCGGCAGGTGCTGCGCAACCTGCTGTCCAACGCGGTGAAGTTCACCGAGCAGGGCTCGGTGGAGCTGATCGTCGAGCGCGCCGACGCCGAGACCGACGGCGGCCCGCGGGGGGCCGAGCGCGGCGACCTGCTGGCGTTCCGGGTGCGCGACACCGGCATCGGCATCGCGCCGGAGAACCTGTCGCAGATCTTCGACGCCTTCCAGCAGGCCGACGGCACCACCAGCCGCAAGTACGGCGGCACCGGGCTGGGCCTGTCGATCAGCCGGGAGGTCGCCGACCTGCTGGGCGGCCGCATCCACGCCGTCAGCGTGCTCGGCGAGGGCAGCACGTTCACGCTGACGGTGCCGCTGGCGGCCGGGCCCGCCGAGGCTCCGGGCCGCCTGCGGCGCGCGGGCCGGCCGCCGGTCCCGGTGGCCCCGGCGCCACCGGCCGAGGCCGCGCGACCAGGAGCCGCGCCGGCTGCTGGTGGTGGAGTCGCGGCCGAACGGGCTGCTGTCGCCGCTGGCCCGCAACGTGGCCGCCGACCTGCCCGCCGCGCACGCGCCGGCGCTGGTCACCACGGCGGGCGACCCGGCCGCCGCGATGGCGGCGCTGGAGCGCGACCGGTTCCACTGCGTGGTGCTGGACCTCGACTCCGCCGAGACCGCCGAGGGCTTCCTCGGGCTGCTGGACGGCGCGCCGCACCTGCTGACGCTGCCGGTCCTCGCCTACCACGGCCGCACGCTGCCCGCCGCCCAGGAACGGCTGCTGCAGAGCCGCGCGCGGACCCGGCCGCTGGAGCTGCTGCCCGGCCTGGACGAGCTGCGCGAGCGCATCACCCTGCACCTGTCGGCGCGCGGCCCCGGCGAGGTGCTGCCGCTGGTGCGCGACGACGCCGACGAGGCCGAGCCCCCCTTCCCCGCCGACCCCGCGCCCGCCTACGGCGACCTCGCCGGCCGCAAGGTGCTGGTCATCGACGACGACGTGCGCAACGTCTACGCGCTGACCAACATCCTGGAGCTGCACGGCATGCAGGTGATCTACGCCGAGAACGGGCGCGCCGGGGTGGAGACCCTCAAGCGCAACCCCGACGTCGACCTCGTGCTGATGGACGTGATGATGCCGGAGATGGACGGCTACGCCGCCACCGCCGCCATCCGCAAGATGCCGCGCCACGCCGACCTGCCGATCATCGCGGTGACCGCCAAGGCCATGCACGGCGACCGGGACAAGACCCTGGCGTCGGGGGCCAGCGACTACGTCACCAAGCCCGTCGACGCCGAGGACCTCATGGCGCGGATGCGCTCGTGGCTGGACCTGTGACCGGGCCCGCGGCGGCCGGGTCCGCGACGCACTCGACGCGGTAGCGGCCCTCGGCGTCGCGGTGCGCGCCGTGGATGTCGGTGGCCAGGTCGGGGAAGGCCAGGTCGAACGCCTCCAGCGCGCGCAGGTAGGCCAGCAGCGGCCCGCCGTCGGGCCCGGCCGACTCGCCGGGCATCAGCATCGGGATGCCCGGCGGCGTCACCACCACCAGCGCGGCCGCGACCCGCCCGGCCAGCGCGTCCAGCGGGACCCGCTCGGTGGCGCCGGTGATCAGCGCGTGGTGGCAGGCGGCGGGGGTCAGCACGGGCCGGGGCAGGTCGGTGAACACCTCGTCCAGCAGCGGGCCGAGCCGGGAGTCGCGCAGCCGCTCGTGCACCGCCGTGCAGAACCCGCGCAGCCGCGCGCCGGCCGGCCCGAAGCCCGGCAGGACCTCCTCCAGCGGCACGTCGCGGTCGTGGGCGTCCTTGAAGTCGATCAGCGCGTCGATCAGCGTGCCCCACTTGCCCTTGGTGATCCCGACCGAGAACAGCACCAGCAGGGTGTGGTCGCCGGTCTTCTCCACCACGATGCCGCGCCGCTCCAGGTAGGCGGCGACGATCCGGGCCGGCACGCCCCACTCGCCGGTGCCGGCGGCGGCGTCGGCGCCGGGGCAGGTGATGGTGACCTTGATCGGGTCCAGCAGGCAGTAGCCCTCCTCCAGGCCGTCGAAGCCGTGCCAGGGCGCGCCCGGCTCCAGCGTCCAAGGGGCGGGGTCCGAGCACAGCAGGGCGGGGTCGGCGTCGGCGAACGGCACCGCGCGGCCGATGGCCGGGTCGACGACCTCCGGCGGCTGCCAGACCCCGAAGAACCAGGCCGGCCGGGTGCCGTCGGCGCCGATCCGGTCGGCCAGCCGCGCCATCGCCTGCCGGAACCGCACCGCCTCCACGATCGCCTCGCCGGTCAGGTGCGGCCCGGACGGGCCGTCCATCATCGCCGCCGCCACGTCCAGCGAGGCCATCATCGGGTAGGACGGCGAGGTGGTGGCGTGCATCAGGTAGGTCTCGTTGAACCGGTCGTAGTCCACCGGGGCGCGGGGCGAGGGCCGCACGTGCAGCATCGCCGCCTGCGACAGCGCGGCCAGCAGCTTGTGGCTGGACTGGGTCGCGAACACCGTGGGCCGCCGGGCGCCGGGCAGCGTGCGCTCGTCGACCGCCATCCCGTACCGGCGCGCGTAGAACGGGTTGAAGCGCGCGTAGGCGAACCACGCCTCGTCGAAGTGCACGCGGGGCACCGAGTCCGCCAGCAGCTCGGCGACGCGCACCGCGTCGTAGCAGACCCCGTCGTAGGTCGAGTTGGTGATGACCGCGTACCCGGGCTCGGCCGCCGCAGCGCCGGGCGCGAACGGGTGCCCGGCCAGGCGCTCCCCGAGGGCGGCCGCCGCCAGCCCCGCCGGCGGGACCGGCCCGGCGAGGCCCAGCCCGTTGCGCTCGGGCACGAGGTAGACCGGGCGCGCGCCGCTGATGGTCAGCGCGTGCTGGATCGACTTGTGGCAGTTGCGGTCGACCAGCGCCAGCCCGTCGCGGACCATGGTGTGGTGGCCGACCACGCGGTTGGCGGTGGCGTTGCCGTTGAGCACGAAGAAGGTGCGGTCGGCGCCGAAGACGCGGGCGGCGTTGCGCTCGGCGTCGCCGATCGGGCCGGTGTGGTCCAGCGGCGAGCCCAGCTCGGGCACCGAGATCGACAGGTCGGTGCGCAGCAGCCGCTCGCCGTAGAAGTCGAAGAAGGCGCGCCCGACCGGCGACTTCAGGAACGCGACGCCGCCGGCGTGCGCGGGGGTGTGCCAGGAGTAGCGGTGGGCGTCCTCCAGGCGCGACAGCGCGCCGAAGAAGGGCGGCAGGAGCCGTTCGCCGTACTGGTCGGCGGCGTGCGCGATCCGGCCGGCGATGAAGCCGGGGGTGTCCTCCAGCGGGAAGACGTAGCCCTGGATGATCTCGTACACCCACAGCGGCACGTCCCGGGGCTCCTCGCCCGAGAGCACCAGGAAGACCGGCAGCCCGCGGAAGCGCTTGGCGACCGCGGCCAGCACGTCCTCGGCCCCCGGGACGCCCCAGCCCACCAGGACCGCGGTCAGCGCCGCCTCGGAGCCGACCACCGCCAGGGCGTCGGCGGCGCGGTGCGTCCAGCGGACCCGCAGCCGGTGCTCGGCGAGGGCGGCGACCAGCAGGCGCAGCTGCTCGGCGGCGGCGGAGTCGGCGTCGGGGCGTTCGTCGACGGCGACGAGGATCGTGGGTTCCATCGCGAGGCTCCATCGTCAGGGGGGAGGAGGACGAAGGCCCGATACCCATCGTAGTGATCGGCCACGCTGTGTCATCAGGTGAGAAGCCCCTACCCGCCCACCGGATCAGCCGGGCGGCAGCATCCCGCGCTCCATCGCGGTGATGACGGCGGCGGTGCGGTCGGAGACGCCGAGCTTGGTGAAGACCCGCGCCAGGTGGGTCTTCACGGTCGCCTCGCCGATGTGCAGGCGGCGGCCGATCTCGGCGTTGGTGAGGCCGCGGGCGACCAGCGCGAGCACCTCGCCCTCCCGGACCGACAGGGCGGGCGCGTCGCGGCGGGCGGCCAGTCGCGCGGCGACGGCGGGCGACAGCACGGTGCCGCCGGAGGCGGCGGTCCGGACGGCGGCGGCCAGCTCGGCGCGGGTCACGTCCTTCAGCAGGTAGCCCGCCGCGCCCGCCGCGACGGCGGCCGCGATGTCGGCGTCGTGGTCGTAGCCGGTCAGCACCACCACGCGGTGCCGGCCCGCCAGCCGCCGGATCGCGTCGAGCCCGTCGCCGCCGGGCATCCGCAGGTCCATCAGCACCACCTCGGGCCGCAGCTCCCGGGCCGCCGCGACCGCCTGCTCGCCGGACGCCGCCTCGCCGACGACGGTGATGCCGGGCTCGGCGGCCAGCATCCCGCGCAGCCCTTCGCGGACCATCGGATGGTCGTCCACGATCAGCACGCCGAGCACGGCACCTCCGCCTCGACGCGGGTCCCCCCGCCCGGCGCGCTGTCCACCGCCAGCGTGCCGCCCGCCTGCTCGACCCGGCTCCGCATCCCGGCCAGGCCGTATCCGGCGGCGTGCGCGGCGGGGTCGAAGCCGGTCCCGTCGTCGGCGACGGCCAGCCGGACGCCGCCGTCGCCGAAGGTCAGGGTGAGCGTCACCGACCCGGCCCGGGCGTGCTTGCGGACGTTGGCGAGCGCCTCCTGCGCGACCCGCAGCACGACGGCCTGCACGTCCGCGGGCGGCGTCCAGGGGTCGCCGCGGACCTCGGTCCGGCCGGGCAGGTGGAAGTCGGCCACCAGGTGCTCCAGCGCGGCGGCGAGCGGGACCCCGGCCAGGGCGGGCGGGGCCGACGCCGCGATGAGCGCCCGGGTCTCGGCGAGGCTCTCCCGCGCCGTGCGGGCCGCCAGGGCGAGGTGCCGGTTCGGGCCGGTCTCGGCCTCGGCCGACTGGATCAGCATGGAGATGCCGGTCAGGCCCTGCGCGATCGTGTCGTGGATGTCGCGGGCCAGGCGCTCGCGCTCGGCCAGGGCCCCGGCGCGACGGCTCATGGCGGCGAGCTCCTCGCGGGTGCGGTCCAGCTCCCCGATCAGCCGGAGGCGTTCCAGGTTCTGCTCGCCGAGCCGCCCCACGAACACCCCCAGCAGCGCGCTGGCCGCGATGACCAGGACCGTCGCCAGCACCAGCAGGAAGGGGTCCGCCCCGGCGGCGCGCAGCAGGCGGTACAGGGGCGCGGTCGTGGCGAGGACCAGGGCGGCCACGGCGTGCGGCGTCCGCAGGCTCATGAAGAACTGCGGGACCAGGCTCGCCAGGAGCACCGCCGCGTTCGGCGCCAGCAGCACCGCCGCCGAGAAGAGCGGGACCACCAGCGCCGTGTACCGCAGACCGGCCGGGACGGGCGGCTCGGCGCGGATCGCCCCGCGGCCCACGGGCACGTAGGCCGCGCCGATCAGCAGCAGCAGGGCCGTCGCCGCGACGCGCCGCCACGGCTCGGCGTCACCGGCCCCGACCGCGGTCAGGCCGGCGACCAGGACCATGCCGTGGTAGGCGTCCCAGAAGGGGAACGAGCGCGACCAGACGGCGGGCGCCCGCGCGTTGTCGTCGTCGATGACGCACCACCGCCTCGCTCGGCCTGTCCACCGATCGATGGATACCACGCCGGAGGGCGCGAGGCGATCATTACCGCATGAACCTGAACCGCTTGGGCACCGTGCTGACCGTCCTGTCCTTCGTGTTCGGCGGGCTCATCGCGCTGCTGGCCGTGCTGGACGTCGACGTCTCCGTGCTCGCCGTGGCCGGCGGCGTCCTGCTGGCCGTGGCGTGGTCGGTCTACGGGCTGGTCGGGCGGAACAAGACCGCCGCCTGACGCCGCTCACCACGTCGGCTGCGGCTCGGTGAAGGCCGTGGCGAGCTCCGATCCGGGCTCGGGGGTCCGGCCCACCGTCCAGCCCGCCGCCCGCGCCATCTCCGCGAACCTCACCGAGTCGCGCACCGCGGCGCTGCCGGGGTCGTTGTTGAAGTAGACCAGCACCTGCTCTCCGGGCCGCCACGCCTCCCCGATCCGCCCGACCCACTCCTCCAGCACGTGGTCGTCGTAGGACGGCCACGGCTCGGCCGCGCCCTCGTGCAGCCGAACGTACGCCCAGTCGGCCGTGCGCCACAGCGGCGTCACCGGCTTGCCGAGCCGGTCGGCCCAGCACAGCGCGGCCCCGCGCCGCTCCAGGATCCCCCGCACCTCGTCGGTCCACCACGACTCGTGCCGGGGCTCGACCGCCACCCGCACGCCGTCGGGGAAGCAGGCCAGGCACGCGTCCAGCCGCTCGGCCTGCACGCGCATGTTGGGCGGCAGCTGGAGCAGCATCGGCCCGAGCTTGTCACCGAGCCCGCGCGCGGCGGCGACCATGCCCTCGACGGCCTCGGCGGGGTCCTTGAGCCGGTGCTGGTGGGTCAGCACGCGGCTCGCCTTGACCGTCATCACGAACCCGTCCGGCGTCCGCTCCCGCCAGCCCTCGAACGTCTTGCGCGCCACCGGCCGGTAGAAGGCGCTGTTGTTCTCGACGGTGTCGTAGAACTCGCAGTACCGCTCCAGCCAGCGCCGCTTGGCCAGCCCCTCGGGGTACATGGCGCCCCGCCAGTCCTCGAACTGCCATCCCGACGTCCCCACCAGCATCGACATGGCCGCTTCCTTCCCCCGGCCGGGGAAATCTCACCTCATCGCGGTCAGGGAGCGCGGTCCTGTCCCCGGCCCGGCCGGTGGGCCTCCCGCCCCGCCCGAGAAGTTCGTACGATGGGTTGGCCGCACCACCAGAAGTCGGGAACCAGCCCAGGCCAGTGGCCCCTTCCGGCCACCCGCACCCCTGGAGGCCCCAGTGCCGGACTCCGACGAGGACTCGATCCCGATCCTGCACGAAGCCCGCCTGCTGGACTTCAGGCCCGAGCTGCCGGACCGCCGGCAGTGCTGGGACGCCCTCGACGCGAAGGTCAAGGCACGCCTCCAGGAGCACGCGGGCGAGACCATCGAGTGGCTGGCCTACGACAACCACGACGGCCGCCTCTCCGCGATGGTCTTCGGCACCCGGGGCATGTCCTTCGCCGACCCGGTCCACCGGATCGGGGACCGCCCGGCCTACCGGTTCACCGGCTACCTGCTGACCGACCACCGCAGCTTCCCGGTCGAGCACCGCCCGCCGCCCGAGACCGACTCCCCGCAGCACCCCCCGTCCCCCGGCGCGCAGCCGATCGACATCGGCCTGGACGAAGAGACGCGAGGCGTGCTGGGCAACCTCCCGCCCCTCGCCCAGGAGGCCCTGCAAGCCCCGTTCACCCTCGGACCGGCGCTGGAGAAGAGCAGCTGGTACTACTACGGCGACGCCCAGCACCTGTCGGACTGCATCCTCTATCTGGTCAATCCGCGGGCGGCGACCCTGGTCACCGGAACGAAGACGACCCCGCCGGGCCACACCGACGCCACCGCGCACTGGTCGCTGACCTGCCACCAGGCGACGGTGACCGCCAAGCACGACCCGCTCTGATCATCCGCGCGCCGCCGGGCGCGACACGTCCTCGGGTCCGGTGCGGCTCAGCCGGGCTGCGGGTGGTCGAGCAGGGTGCGCATCTGCTGGATCTGGGCCGTTCGGGAGCGGTCGATCCGGCCCGCCAGCTCGCGGGTCGCCGGGTCGGTCCCGGCCGCCGCTTCGGCCCGCGCGAGCTGCACCGCGTCGTCCTGGTGGGCGATCAGCACGTGGAGGAAGCGGCGCTCGAAGGCCGCGCCCCGGGCCTTCTCCAGCGCCTCGATCTCCTTCTCGCCCGTCGCGGGCATCCCGCCGTGCGCGGCGTGGCCGCCCGGCGGGGCCGTCGGCGGGCGGCGCCAGCCGCGCAGCCGGGCCGCCATCGTGCCGATCTCGCTGATCTGGGTCGCCTCGATCGCGCCGGCCAGCGTCCGGACCCCGTCCCGGACGGCGCGCTCCTCGGCGAGCCTGGCGATCCGAACACCCTGGCCGTGGTGGACGACCATCATCTGGAGGAACATCACATCGTCGTCGTCGAAGCCGCGCCGCTCCGCTCCCCCGCATCCGGCGAGCGCCAGCGCGCACCCCGCGAGGAACGCCGTCCACCGGTGACACCGCACCGCACCCCTCCCTTCCGGCGGGCCCGCGCCGCGGCCGAGTCCGGCGCGGGCCCGGTCGATACCGGATCAGACGGCGCGCCAGAGCGCGGGGGTGCCGGAGGGCTCCCAGCCGGGGATCGCGGTGTGCGGCTGGAGGCACTCGTAGGAGGCGCCGCCGTAGGTGACGCGGTCACCGGTCTTGTAGGCGGTGCCCGACGCCCAGGTGCCGCCCGGTTGACCCGTGGGCGAGGCCGTGGGGGTCGGGGTGGGCGTGGGAGTCGGCGTGGGGGTCGGCGTCGGGCCGGTCGTGCCGCCGAAGTCCACGTCCGAGCAGGTGTAGAAGGCCTCCTGGCTGCCGACGACCCGCTGCCAGATCGAGTAGATCAGGTGGCGGCCGGTGCGCTGGGGGAGGTTCAGCGTCCACCGGGTGAAGGTCGTGGGGTTCTGGTTCTTGAACGTGGCGAGGGGCACCAGGTCCGACCAGCGCAGCGGCTGCGTCGGGCTCCAGCCCTGGCGGGTGATGTAGTACTCGAAGTGGCTGTTGGCGTGCGGCGCGCTGGCGTGGTAGGTCACCGTCAGCGGTCCGGGCGAGACGCTCTTGGCGGGCCAGTCGGCGCGCGCCAGGTCCAGCCCGCGGTACTTCGCGCGGCCCGCGCTGCACAGCTGGCCGTCGGGGATGAGCTCGCGGTGCCGGCCGCCGGCCTCCAGCAGCGACACCTCGTTCCAGTCGTAGAACGCCTGCGTGCCCCCGGCGGCGACGGCCGCCTTGCAGGCGTCGGAGTCGGGCGTCTCGGGGCCCTCGTTCTTGCAGACGTAGACGCGGCTGGGCGGGTCGGACAGCGTGCCGTGGGCCCCGGCGGGACCGGCGGGCAGGACGATGACGGCGAGGGAGGCGGCGGGGAGGGCGGCGGCCGCCAGGGCCGCCCGGACGGGGATTCGCATGGAACCTTGCTCCTCGTGTGGCGAAGGAACGGCGGGGGGCTTCCATGGACGCGAAAACCTTTCAAAAAGGAAGGTTTCCTATTAATTGCGAGAACCGTAACCGGCTCGGCACCGCACGGCAATCCCCCGTCCGCCCGCCGCCTCCCGACCACCGCAGTTGGCGGTGCGGACCAGTCCGGCGGGCCGCGAAATTCGGCAACAGGCGCCAAGGGCGGGCCGTGGCCTCGGCGCTTTCTCACCCGTCCCCAGGTCAGCGGGAGCGGAGGACGCGCTCCGCCAGCTCTTCGGGGGTGGGCGGGCGCCGGCGCGGCCGGCGGGGCTCGGGGGCGCGGTGGGACGGGGCGCGTTCCACCGTGGCGGCCCCGGTCGCCGCCTCCAGGGCCGGGGCGTACCCGGCGGCGCGCAGCGCCGCCAGGGTCTCCTCCACTCCGGCGGCCCCGACCAGCACGGTCGGGGCGATGCGCCGCAGGCCCAGCTTGCGCAGGCTCCGGTGGGCCGCGATCTCGGTCAGCAGCGCCTCGTCGTCGGAGCGCAGGCAGCAGGCGGTCCGCACCACGCGGACCCTGCCGTGCCGGCGGCCGGCGTCTTCGACCATGTACTCCAGCGGCTGCGGCAGGCCGCCGTCCGCCGCCTCGCGCAGCGCCGCCAGCAGCGCACCGGCGCCGGTCCCGGCGTCCAGAGCGCGGCGGACCGACGCCTCGGTGAAGCGCCACACGGTCGCGCCGCCCCGCGACTCGCGGTCGGCGGCCCCGTTCAGCAGGGCGGCCAGCTCCGCCGACGGCGGGCCGGGGACGACGGCGGTCATGTCCGTCTGGAAACGCGCCCGCTCCAGCGGCGGGGGCAGCAGCGCCGCCACGGCCTCCGCCAGCCGCTCGTCGGTCGCGCCCGGCTCCAGCAGCGCCCGGCCGACCCCGGTCAGCGCGCCGCGCGCGACGACGCCGAGCAGTTCGGCCTCCTGGAGCGTGGCCGCCGCCTGCTCCGGAAGGTCGTCGATCTCGGCGCACAGCGGACGGTGCCAGGCGACGGCGTCCAGCAGGTCGTCGGGAACGCCGCCCGGGGGCAGCGTCGCCCCTTCGGGCAGCCCGGCCAGCGCACGCAGGAGCGCCGTCCGCAGCACCGGGGCCAGAGCGTCGTCCGGCTCGACCAGCGCGACCGGGCGTTCCTCCTCGTCGGGCCACCAGGAGATCACCAGTTCGTGCCGGAGCCAGGCCCGGAGCACCGGTGCGAGCCGTCCGGCCGGAGCGGCGGCCGCCCACGCGTCGTAGGCGCGGGCGGGCATCAGGTGCGGGGCGCCCTCGACGGGTCCGACGCCGAGCAGGCCCGCGCTCGCGCACAGGTCGATCCACAACCGGGCCTCGTCCTCGCCGGCCCCGATCTCCTTGGCGATCCGCCTGGTCTCGCGGACGGCGAGGCCGCCGGACTTGCGCACCGCCGCCGGGCGGACGTCCAGGCTCTTCAGCAGCGCCTCGATCCGGTCGGCCGCGGCCATCAGCGCGGCCATGGCCGCGCCGGAGACCCGTGCCTCGCCGACCGGGACGGCCGCCACCTCCGGCGGCCGCAGGGAGAGCCGGCCCCTGCCCGCCTCGCCGCGGACGGCGTCGGCGACCTCCCGGGGGACCTGCGCCCGCTCGTCGGCCACCGGCACCAGCAGCCCGCGCCGCGCCAGCCAGTCGGTGTCGGGGTCTCCCGAGCCGCCCGCCCGGAACACGTACCGGCCTCCCCGGCGCTCGAAGCAGTAGGTGCCGAGCACGGCCCCCTGCCGCACCACTTCGGTCAGCATCCGCGCCGCTTCGGGCGGCGCTTCGGCCAGCAGGGCGCGGACGCGTTCGGGATCGCCCAGCAGCCGCACGATGCCGGCCTGCGCGTCCCCGCGCGCGGTCGCCCGCACGCCCAGGGCAGCGGCCACCGTCATCACCTCGGCCTTGTTGTAGGCCGTGGTCAGGGCCTGGTCCAGGGCGGGCTCCCGGTAGGCGGGCGCGGCCAGCATCCCGGCGATCGCCGGCGGCAGCGCGACCATGCCGGGGGCGGTCGGCAGCGCCAGCAGCCGGGCCCGCAGCCCGTCCAGGATCGCGCTGACCGCCGCGTCCTCCGACGCGTCGCCGAGCCGCGCCCGCAACTCCTCCTCGGGGACCTGCACGGCCTTCCCGTAGGAGAAGGGGACGCCGAACCCGGCCAGGGCCGCCGGCGGGCCGGCGCCGTCGCCGCTCCGCTCCGACGCCAGTGCCGCGAGGGCCGACAGCACCTCGATCTCCGGCCGGGTGGTGTCCAGGAGCAGCAGCTCGGTCTCGGGGTCGCCCACGATCCGCTGGGCCAGCTCGCGCGGAGTGCGCGGCGGCGCGTACTCCAGCAGCCAGGGCCGCTGGCGGATCACGTCCGCGAGCCGCTCCGGGGAGCACTCCCGCAACCAGCGCGTGAAACCATCGAGGACGTCCATGGCCGACCAGATTAACGAGCGCCGCGTTGCACCGGTCGGATTCCGACCGTCCCGCGCTGCCCCACAATGGTCGTCATGCCGATCCGCGTCTTGTTCTCGACTCCCCGCCTGCACGACGGGGCCTGGGCGGAGGAGGCCGTGCTGGACGCGGACCGCATCCTCGTCTCCGATGGCCTGCTGCTCTTGCTGGACAACGGTGAGATCCTCGCGGAGGTGCCGGTGGAGGCGGTCGCCGAGATCGAACTCAAGGCGCCCCGGAGACCCCGAAAGCCGAGGAAGTCCAGGTCCTCCTCGGACACCGAGGCCGCTCCCGAGGAGCCCAAGGCCTATTCGGTCGACGGGATCCGCGCCGAGCACGCCCAGGCGTACCGCCCTTGGGACGCCGAGCAGGAGCGGAAGCTGCTGGAGATGCACGACGCCGGTGCCTCCCATGAGGAGATCGGAACCGCGCTCGGCCGCCAGCCCAGCGCGATCGGCTCGCGGCTGCGCCGCCTGCGGGGCCGGTGAGGGAGCCGCAGGGCGGCCCGGGGCCGGCGCTCCCGGACCGCCGCTCCTGGCAACGCAAAGCGCCCGGCTCCCTGAAGGGGGCCGGGCGCTGGAAGGCGCTCCCGCGAGTGGACTCGAACCACTAACCTGCCGGTTAACAGCCGGCTGCTCTGCCGATTGAGCTACGCGGGATCGTGCCTGTTCCCGGGGCTCTTCCGTCCCCGGCAACACGTTTAGATTAGCGCATCCGGAGACCTGTTCGCGCATCCATGACCGGGACGGCGGATTGAGGCGGTCCTCGCGGGTATGGGTGGGGCACGATTCGACCGGATCAAGGGGATGCAATGAAGGTCCGTACGCCGTTCATCATCGGTGCCGCCGTCGGCTACGTGCTCGGGACCAAGGCGGGACGCGAGCGCTACGAGCAGATCATGGGCACGTCCAAGAGGGTCATGGAGAACCCCCGGGTGCAGGAGACCGCCGGGGTGCTGCGCACCAAGGGCGGGGAGCTGGCCGGGACCGCGCGCGAGAAGGCGGCCCCGCTGGTGGACAAGGTGCCCGCGCAGCTCGGGGACAAGATCCCCGGTATGCACCGGAGCACTCCGCCGGCCGAGTACCAGGACCCGCGCCGGGAGACCCCCGCGCAGCCCTAGGGCCCGCGGCGGCGGCTCCGGCCGTCGCGCCGATGCCCGTACGGCCCGGTGGGGCGACGCCCAGGCGCGCCCCACCGGGCCTGAGGCGCGCTACAGGCCGGTCTGGCGGCGCAGGTCCTCCAGCAGCTGCTCGGCCTGGGCGCGCAGGCCCGGGTCCTCGGGGTCCAGGCCCGCCTCGAAGACGAACGACCAGCGGACCTCGCCGCCCGACGGCGGGCGGCGGCCCGCGATCCGCACGGCGCCGCCGCCGGGCAGCTTCGCGTGGTGGTTGACGGCGATCGTCGCCGTCACCCGCTCGCGGACGGTCTCGGGGACCGAACCCGCTTCGGTCAGCCGGACGTGGTGCTCGGGCCCGCCCGAGGTCTCGTGCACGTGCAGCCAGCCGTCCTTCCAGGACGCCTGGTCCACCCGCTCCCAGGGGATGCGGGCGAAGCCCCCCTCGGGCGTCGGCAGGTGCAGGGCCAGGGAGGTCGCCACCACGTGCGAGCCGCCCCTGGTGGGCGCGTGGGCGAGGACGCGCTCGGCCCGGTCCAGGGCCAGGGCGTCGCGGACGGGGGCGGGTAGCCGGGAGGCCCGGAGAAGGCGCATGGGCCCCACGTTAGGCGATCACGCGGCCCGGGAGGTGCGGCGGGCGCCCAGCAGGTCCAGCACCAGGGCCGCCGACCAGCTGTAGTCGTGGCTGCCGCGCCCGGTCCCGTCGAACGGGTCGAAGTACTCGCGGAACCCCGACTGGCGCACCAGGCGCAGCGTGGAGCCGTACAGCAGGTCCGCGATCACCGTCAGGCCGTGCGCGGCCGCGCCGTGCCACAGCAGCCAGTTGGTGTTGATCCAGGTCGGGCCGCGCCAGTAGCCGCCCCGGTCGAAGGCGGGGGCCTGGATGTCGCAGCTCGGCACCGGGTAGCCGGCGGCCCCGGCGAAGCGGGCCGACAGCAGCAGGTCCACCAGGTTGCGGACGACCGGCTGCGGCAGCTCCGGGTCGAGCAGGGGGCCGAACGACGCGACGGTCACCACCGGCAGCAGGCGGCCGTCGCGCACGTCGCGGGCCCGGAAGCAGCCGGTGTCGGCGTCCCACAGCCGGGCCAGCAGCGCGCGGTGCACCCGCTCGGCGCGCTCGCGGTGCGGCACCGGGTCCGCGCCGACGATCGCGGCGAGCTCGGCCAGCGCGTGCGTGGAGGCCAGGTAGACGGCGTTGACCAGCGGGTCCTCGACGGCGAAGGGGTGCGCCTCGCGCAGGTAGGCGTGGCCGTAGCGGGCGTCGCGCAGGACCGCCACCAGCCACACGTACCGGTCGTAGTCCTCCCCGGTCGGCAGGGTGCGCGGCGTCCGGTGCGGCGCGTACCCGGTCGGCGGGAGCTGGAGCGCGCCGAGCGGGCGGTCCCAGGCGGGGCTGTTGTCCAGGCCCGACTCCCACGGGTGGCAGATCGAGACCAGGCCCGAGGCGTCCAGGTCGCGGACCTCGGCCAGGTAGCGGTGCTGGGCGACCAGGCGCGGGTACAGGGCGGTCAGGAAGGCGCGGCTGCGCTCGCCGTCGGCCGAGCACTCGTGCAGCCGCAGCGCGGCGAGGGCGTGCAGGGGCGGCTGGGTGAGGCCGGAGGTGCGGACGCCGTTCGGCGCGGCGGCCTGGCCGTCGCTGTCCCACAGCTCGGGGCCGGGGAAGTAGCCGTGCCGGGGCACCGTGGAGTTGAACACCATGTGCGGCAGCAGGCCGTCGGACCACTGGCCGCGGAACAGCGTCAGCAGCTCGCGTTCGGCCCGGTCGGGGCGGTGCCGGGCCAGGCCCATGCTGACGAACGCCGAGTCCCAGCTCCACTGGTGGGGGTACAGGCCGGGGGACGGCACCGTGGCCGTCCCGGTCCAGTTGGCGTCCAGAACCCGCGCCGCGGCCTGCCAGAGCGCGGTCTCGTCACCGGTCAGACGGGCACTCATGAGCTCAGCGTGAACCCCCGATCGCGTTCCGGCCGTCCCCCGGCCGCACCGTCCTGCACTGTGGGCTAACGTGATTGTGACCGCTGGAAGGCTCCGCGACGACCCCTGGAGGGCCGTCGGTTAACTTCGCCCGGCGTTCCGCGGCGGTGATTGAGCACTGCGCTCCAGCAGCCAACCGACGATCTCCTCCCCCGCGGTGATGCCGGAGGCGCCGGTCACGGTGGTGTGCGGCGCGGTCCAGCCGGTGTCGTGCAGCTCGCCGTGGGCGGGCCGGACTGCGGCGTCGGCGGCCTCCAGCAGCTCGGTGTCCAGCAGCGAGTCCCCGGCGGCGAGCATGAGGCCGACGCCCGCGCGGCGGGCCACCTCGGTCGCGGCGGCGGCCTTGGTGAGCCCGGCGGGCAGGCAGTAGACCTTGCGGCCCTGGAGGGACGTGCGCCAGCCGCGCTCGGCGCACCAGCCGGTCAGGTCCTCCACCCACGACGGCGGCAGGGCCGCGCGGTCCACGACGGTGTAGGCGAACAGGTCGGACGCGGTGCGCCGCTTCAGCACGAAGTCGCCGCCGATCCGCGCCAGGTACTCGCCGATCTCGGCCAGCGGCGCGCCGGACTCG
The DNA here is from genome assembly GCA_050936435.1 of Spirillospora sp. CA-253888. GTDB lineage: Bacteria > Actinomycetota > Actinomycetes > Streptosporangiales > Streptosporangiaceae > Spirillospora. The sequence goes on along the minus strand of JBNJMT010000001.1, from coordinate 6,341,732 downwards.
GCGTTGCGGGCGCGCACGGCGGCGGCCCAGTCGGGGTCGTCCACGCCGTCCACCAGCAGGTGCCCGCCGTTGGAGCAGATGGCGTAGGCGGGCGGCTTGTCCAGCAGGTGGACGCGCCGGTACTGCTCGGGCGTGCGCGTCGTCGTCGGCACGAACACGGTCGTCGCCGCCAGCGCCTCCAGCCCGCGCGCCGCCGTCTCGGTCAGGTACGACAGCGGCGCGCCCTGGTAGAACTCCACGCACACCAGGCGCGGCATGTCCTCGTCCGGGCCGCTCAGGGCCATCGAGTTCACCGAGTAGACGAGGGTGCGGTCCAGGTCGGAGCAGACGAGAACGGTCACTGGGCGGCTCCCTGGCCGAATCGGGGGTGGATCAGGCCCATGCAGGCGTAGGGGGACTCCTCCGGCCCGACCTCCAGCACCGGCACGCCGCGGTCGGCGGCCAGCAGCCGGATGTGGGCGAGGTCGGCGCCCGCGTCGGCGCGGGCCAGGATCTTCCAGGGGACGCGGCGCAGCAGCACCCGCGTGGTCTCCCCCACGCCCGGCTTGACCAGGTTGAGGTCGTCGACGCCGTACCGCTCGCCGACGCGCCGCACCGCCTCCCAGCCCGACCAGTCGGGGGCGCGGTCGGCGGCCCGCAGGTCGGGGAGGTCCTTGGCCACGCGCTCGGCGACGTCGGGGAAGCGGGCGGTCACCGCGTCCAGGAACGTCGCCGACACGTCGGCAGGGGCGAGGTCGGCGTAGAACTTCGCGCCGTGGAAGTCGTCCGGGCCGATCAGCTCGTCGTTCAGCACGGTGCGGCTGACCAGGCCGGACACGGTGGAGTTCAGCGCCGCCGAGGGGATGAGGAAGTCCTCGCGGGTGCCGTACAGCGGCGTGCAGCGGCCGGGGTCGGCCAGCACCGCGAGGTCGGCGGGGAACCGGTCGCCGGTGGCGTCGGCGTGCTCGGCGAGCGCGGCGGTCAGCTCCTTGGCGATCGCGCCCTTGCCGGTCCAGCCGTCCACGAAGATCACGCTCGCGGGGTCGTGGTGGGCGGCCAGGTGGCGCAGCGCGTTGCGGTCGATGCCGCGGCCGCGCACGATGCTGACGGCGTAGTGCGGCAGGTCCAGGCCGTGCGCGAACCGCGCCCAGCGCCGCACCAGCACCCCGACCGGCGTGCCCGCGCGCGCCAGCGACACGAGGACCGCGCCGGGCCCGCGCTCGGCGAGGACCAGCTCGGTGATCAGGCCGACCGCGTGCGCGACCCGCTCCGCCGACGCGTCGAGGGCCCGGTGGAACAGCTCCTGGTAGGCCGGGCCCGGCTGGTACTCGACCGGCAGCGACTCGGCGTAGTGCGCCCGGCCCGCCTGGATCGCGGCCTCGCGCTCCTCGGTGGGGGCCTCCAGCTCCACGCCGGACAGGTCCTTGAGCAGCCACGCCACGTCCTCGGCGGGGTAGCTGCCGAAATCCGGCCCGTACAGCGGGGTCACGCGTGCTCCTTCGTTCGTTCGGGGAGGGCCGCCAGCAGCACCGGCGCGAGGCCGCGCAACCGCGACAGCAGGCCGCCGGCCAGGGCCGGGGTGTCGCCCTCGGCGTCCACGACCAGGACGATCGCGTCGAACGCGCGGGCCGGGTCGGCGCCGGGGTCGACGTTGTAGGCGTAGCGCTCGCCGGGCCCGTCGGCGGGGTCGTCGTGCGCGGGGAACGACAGCCGGGTGCGGATGGCGTAGCCGGGGTCGTCCACCGCGAGGACCGGGGAGCGGGTCGTGGTGGAGTAGCGCACGTCGGTGCCGGGCAGCGCGTCGGCCAGGGCCTCGGCGAGGCGCAGCGGCGCGTACATCAGCTCCTCGAAGCCGAGCACCAGCACGCGTCCGGCGTCGCGGGGCAGCGCGGCGGCCAGCCGGCCGGACATCGCGGGCAGCTCCTTCTCCAGGCGCGCCCGGTGCTCGGGGCGGAACCCGTGGCGCCCGCCCTCGGGCAGCCCCTCCGGCCAGCCGAGGTCCACGCGCGTCACCGGGTGCGGGTCCTGCGGCGCGGGCTCGGCGGTCCGTGCGGCGGCCTCGACCTCGGCGACGAGCGCCTGTCCCGCCTCCAGGACGCCTTCGGGCAGCTCGACGCGGCCGGTCGCCAGCGCGACGGCCTCGATGCGAGCGTCCAGCTCGGCCGCGAGGTCGCGCATCCGGTCCCGGTCGTCCGCGCCGCGCAGGTCCACCAGCGCGGCCACCACGTAGCGGCGCCGCGGGCGGACGGCGTGCAGCGCGCGGATCGTGTTGAGCACCGTCCTGCCGGTGGACAGCTCGTCGTCCACCAGCACCAGCGGGACGTCCCGGTCCAGCGCGCGCGGGTCGGCGGGCAGCAGCAGGTGGCTGGTGGCGTGGCTGTGCTCCTCCTCGAAGCCGCCGTAGGCGTCGTGGCCGGGCACCGGACGCCGCGTGGAGTGCAGGTAGTAGGCGCCGCCCAGCGCGTCGGCGACCGAGTGGCCCAGCGCCGTGGCGGTCTCGGCGTACCCGAGCACCAGCGCGTCCACCGGGGCCTTCGGCTCGCGCATCCGGTCGCGCAGCGCGACGGGCGCGCCGTCCAGGGCGCCGTCCAGCAGCGGCCGGTACGGCTCGTCGGCACGGCCTTCGAGCCGCCGCCGGACCAGCTCGCCCAGCAGCAGCCCCGATCCGTGCACCAGGCGCGGGTCGGTCGGCACGTGCTTGCCCAGCACCGACGACACCAGCAGGTGCGCGCGCCGCGGGTTGCGGCGCACCGCCAGTCCCACCAGGCCGGCCAGCCCGTCGCCGACGGGGCGGACGCCGAGCCGCGCCCGCACCCACTCCCCCGGCCAGGTGCCCGGCCCGCCGGACGCCCCGGTCACCGGCTCTCCGCCGCGTCGAGCAGCTCCACGAACGTCACGCCCTCCGCCGCCACGCCGAACACCCGGGCGCGGGTCATCAGCCGCTCCGCCCAGGCGCGGTGCGGCTTGGCCTCGTTCATCTTGTTGGCGTAGGCGCTGGCCATCGCGCCGCCGCCGGTCACGCCGAGCACGTCGGCGGCGTCGAGGTACTCCTCGTGGGTCACCACCGACAGGGCGTGCACCGCCGCGACATGGGTCGGGTGGATCACGGTCTTGCCGGTCAGGCCGTTGGCCTTGTCCAGGTGCACCTCGCGGATCAGGCCGTCCAGCTCGGTGCTGATCAGGCGCTGCCGCAGCGGCGCGGCCTGCTGGCGCTCGAACGGCGACTGGCGCAGCTGCGGCTTGAACATCCGCTCCCCGGCCGAGAAGTACTCCCAGACCGGGCCGGTGACGATGTGGCCGGTGCCGTCCGCGCGGCCCAGGATGTTGACCACGTCGGCGATCACGTCGGCGACCTGCCGGATGTCGTAGATCGTCAGGTCCGGCGGGCGGCGCAGCCCGTAGGCGGCCGACAGGTCGGTGGCGCCGAGCCGCACCGCGAGGACGAGCTCGCGGTGCTTGGCCAGCAGCCGCGCCACGTCCTGGAGCATCTCCAGCCGGGTCTCGACGTACACCGCCTCGCGCGACTCGATCACGGGCATCGCCAGCAGCCGCCGCCCGGAGCGCTCCGCGGTGCGCGCCAGCGCCTCCAGGAACCCGCCGCCGGTCGCGGCGGTGAACTTGGGCAGCACGAACCCGGTGATCATCTCCAGCGCGGGGCCGAGCCGGGCCGCCAGGTCGCCGATCTGCTCGGCGGCGCGCACCCGGATGAACAGCAGCGGGGCCTCGCCGCCGTCCCCGCCGCGCCGGACCCGCTCGCGCAGCAGCCGCAGCTGGGCGACGGCGTTGGCCTCGGCGCCGGTGAGGTCGGCGTCGGCGATGGAGTCCTCCAGGCACACGACCATGCTGGTCACGCCGCGCCGGGCGGCCTTGGCGATGTCGTCGGCCAGCGCCGGGCGGGTCGCGGGGCTGTAGAGCGTGGCGCCGAGCGCGACCGCCAGCACCGCCGGATCGTCGTGCCGGTCGAAACTGCGGGGCTGCCGGAAGAACAGTTGTTTGCGGAGCGTGGAATCAATTTGGTCGAAATGCCGCATCCACCACTGTCCCCCCGGGAACCACCGGGCTCCCACCCTCAGCCGATCGTCCGGGCACCCGCCCCCGGCCCCCGCCGGACTCCGAACGCGTCCAGAATATGTTGCCTGAACATCCTATTGAGCGTGTTTCATTCCCCTAACCTTACAAAACATGACCAAGCTGACTAAGGGTGCAAATGTTTCCGTCAGCGCGCCGCGGCTGCGCGCGGTGCTCACCTGGCGGCCCGGACCGGGCGTCCCGGACGTGGACACCGCCGCGCTGCTGCTGGCGGCCGCCGGGCAGGTCCGCTCCGACAAGGACTTCGTGTTCTACAACCAGCCCGGGCACCCTTCCGGCGCGGTCCGGCACGAGGGCCGCCGGAACGGCCCGGACGGCGCCGAGGAGAGCCTGGCGATCGACCTGGCGCTGGTCGAGCAGGACGTGGAGCGCATCGCGCTGACCGCCTCGGCGGACGGCGGGGCGTTCGGCGCCGTCCCCGGCCTGGCGCTGCGGCTGCTGGACGCCGGGAGCGGCGCGACGGTCGCCGAGTTCGCGGTGACCGACGCCGCCACCGAGACCGCGATGGTCGCCGGGGAGCTGTACCGGCGCGGGGCGCAGTGGAAGTTCCGCGCGGTCGGGCAGGGGTACGCGAGCGGGCTGGCGGGGCTGGCGACCGACTACGGCATCCAGGTGGAGGACACCCCCGCCCCTGCTCCCGCGGCTCCCGCACCCGTCCGCACCGCGCCGCCGTCCGCGCCCTCCGCGCCGCCCGCGCCCTCCGCGCCGCCCGCGCCGTCCGGGCCGCCCATCAGCCTCAAGAAGCAGAAGCTGATCTCCCTGGAGAAGCGGCTGGAGAGCCGGGCCCCCGCCCTGCTCGACCTGACCAAGAAGGCCGCGGTGACGCTGGAGAAGCGCGGCCTCGGCGAGCACACCGCCCGCGTGGCGCTCTGCCTGGACATCAGCATCTCCATGCAGCGCCTCTACGACGAGGGGAAGATCCAGCAGCTCGCCGAACGCGTCCTGGCGCTGGGCGCGCGCTTCGACGACGACGCCAGGATCGACGTGTTCCTGTTCGCCCACGACGCCTACCACGCCGACGGCCTCAGCCCCGACAACCACGCGGGCTACATCGGCGCCATGGTGGACCGGTACGGCCTTCAGGGCGGCACCATGTACGGGGCGGCGATGCGGAAGATCCGCGAGCACTACTTCGGCAGCGGCGGGACCCGGAAGCGGAAGAACCTGTACGCCGCGGACGTGCCGGTCTACGTCATGTTCGTCACCGACGGCGGCACCTGGGACAAGCCCGTGACCACCGACCAGGTGGTGTCCTCCAGCCACGAGCCGCTGTTCTGGCAGTTCATCGCGATCAGCTCCGACCCCCGCGACCCGCAGTTCCAGATCCTGCGCAAGCTGGACGACATGAAGGGCCGCTTCCTCGACAACGCCGACTTCTTCACGGTCGCCGACCCCGCGCAGATCTCCGACGAGGAGCTGTTCGACCTGATGACGGCCGAGTACCCCAACTGGCTCGGCCGGGCCCGCGCGAAGGGGCTCCTCACGGGCTGAGACGGCGGCGGCGCGCCCCGACCGGAGTCGGGGCGCGCCGCCGGACGCCCGTGGCCGCCGCCGGCGGCCGCACGCCCTCACAGGTGCTGCTTGACCTCCGGCAGCAGGTGCTGGAAGGTCTGGCCGTTGGCGATGGCGCCGATGGCGGTCATCGACCAGCCCGCGCCGTCCCGCGCGACCTTGGCCATGATCTGCGCGTTGTGCTGCCCGGACCCGGTCAGCTCGTAGCGCGCGATCTCCTGGCCGGTCGCCTCGTCCACCAGCCGGCAGAAGGCGTTCTCGATCCGGGAGAAGTCCTGCCCGGTGAAGGAGTTGACGGTGAACACGAGCTGGGTCACGTTCGCCGGGACCTTGCCCAGGTCCACGTTGATGACCTCGTCGTCGCCCTCGCCCTCACCGGTGAGGTTGTCGCCGGTGTGCACCACCGAGCCGTCCTTGCTGCGCAGCTGGCGGAACCAGACCGCGTCGGCCAGGTTGCCGCCCGCGTCGAACAGCAGGCACGAGGCGTCCAGGTCGATGGACTGGGCCTTGCTCTTGCCGAACAGGCCCTTCTTGGCGACCGCGTCCCAGCCCAGGCCCATGCGGACCCGCGTCAGGTCGCCGCCGCCGGGCTTGGTGAGCGAGACCCGCTGGCCCTTCTGCAACGAGACAGACATCTTCGTCTCCTTCGGTGGGACCGGAGTTCACACCCCGGTGGAGTGCAGTTCCTTGTCCGCCCCGGGCGCGGTGCCCGCGTCCCCGTTGCGGTTGCGGACCACCGAGCTGACGAACGCGGCGATGATCAGCCCCGCGCCCAGCCCGCCGGTGATCCATTCGGGCACGTGGTGACCCACGCTGACCAGCATGCAGACCGCCAGCCCGCCGATCGCCCAGTGCGCGCCGTGCTCCAGGTAGACGTACTCGTGCAGGGTGCCCTTGCGGACCAGGAAGACCGTCAGCGACCGGATGTACATCGCGCCGATGCCGAGGCCGAGCGCGATGATGATCGGGTCGGTGCTGATCGCGAACGCGCCGATCACTCCGTCGAAGGAGAACGAGGCGTCCAGCACCTCCAGGTAGAGGAACAGGAAGAACCCGGCCTTGCCGGTGGCCAGCGCCAGCGAGCTCGGGCCGCCCTTCCCCGCCACGGCCTTGCCGACCACGGCGGGCGCCTCGCCCTGCGCCCCCTCGGCGCCCTCCTCCTCGTCGTCGTCGACGCCGCCCGCCTCGGAGAACAGCTCGCCCAGCCCGTTCACCAGGATGTAGGTGATCATGCCGAGCACGCCGGAGACCATGACGTTGCCGGGGTCCTTGGCCCAGACCGAGGCCACCAGCGCCAGCGCCCCGCCGGCGATGACCACCGACAGCTGCTCCAGCCGCCCGATGACCGCCAGCGGCTTCTCCAGCACCGTCAGCCAGTGGACGTCGCGCTCCTCGAACACGAAGTCCAGGAACAGCATCAGCAGGAACATCCCGCCGAACGCCGCGATCATCGGATAGGCCGAGTCCATGGCGTGCTTGTAGGCGTCATGGTCGTTGAGGGCCAGGTCGAAGGCCTCGATCGGTCCGAGCTTGGCGGTGATCCCCACGATGACCAGCGGGAACACCAGGCGCATGCCGAACACGGCGATGGCGATGCCCACGGTCAGGAAGATCTTCTGCCAGAACGGGCTCATCCGGTCGAGCACCTTGGCGTTGACCACGGCGTTGTCGAACGACAGCGAGATCTCGAGGATGGCCAGCACGGCCACCAGGGCCAGGCCCGCCGCCTTGTCGTACAGGAAGGCGGCCACCAGGCCGGCGGCGGTGACGGCGAAGGACCACCCGAAGGTGCGAAGAATCATTCTGGTATCTCTGCTAGAGGACTGCGGGGATCAGCGATCAACCGACGTTGACCCCGAAGTCCATGGCGATGCCGGCGAGGCCCGAGGCGTACCCCTGGCCCACGGCACGGAACTTCCACTCTCCGCCGTGACGGTACAGCTCCCCGAACACCATCGCGGTCTCGGTGGAGGCGTCCTCGGTCAGGTCGAAGCGGGCGAGCTCGTTGTTGTCGGCCCGGTTGACGATCCGGATGAAGGCGTTGCGGACCTGCCCGAAGTTCTGGCCCCGGTTGTCGGCGTCGTAGATCGACACCGGGAAGACGATGCGGTCGCACCCGGCCGGCACGGTGCCGAGGTCGACGTTGATCGACTCGTCGTCGCCCTCCCCCTCGCCGGTCAGGTTGTCACCGGTGTGCTCAACCGAGCCGTCGGGGCTCTTCAGGTTGTTGAAGAAAACGAAGTGCTGGTCGGAGATGACCTTGCCCCCGCTGTCGAGCATCAGCGCCGAGGCGTCCAGGTCGAAGTCGGCCCCGGTGGTGGCCCGCACGTCCCATCCCAGGCCGACCGAGACGGCGGTCAGGTTCGGGGCGGCCTTGGTGAGCGAGACGTTGCCGCCCTTGGCAAGCGATACTCCCATGATCGTCTACTTCCCCTTCGTGACGGATCGATGCTCATCGGTGCCGCTGGACGCTCGGCACGGGGTGGTCAGAGGTTGACGCCGAAGTCCATGGCGATGCCGGCGAGGCCCGAGGCGTAGCCCTGGCCGACGGCGCGGAACTTCCACTCGGCGCCGTTGCGGTACAGCTCGCCGAACACCATCGCGGTCTCGGTGGAGGCGTCCTCCGACAGGTCGTAGCGCGCCATCTCGGTGCGGTCGCCCTGGTTGACCACGCGGATGTAGGCGTTGCGGACCTGGCCGAAGTTCTGGCCGCGGCTGTCGGCGTCGTACACCGACACCGCGAAGGCCACCCGCTCGGCGGTGTCGGGCAGCGCGCCGAAGTTGACGTTGATGACCTCGTCGTCGCCCTCGCCGACCCCGGTCTTGTTGTCGCCGGTGTGCTCCACGCCGCCGTCGGGGGTGCGCAGGTTGTTGAAGAACACGAAGTGCTGGTCGGTGATGATCTTGCCGGAGGCGTCCAGGACCATCGCGCTGGCGTCCAGGTCGAAGTCGGTGCCGGTGGTGGTGCGCAGGTCCCATCCCAGGCCCACGCTGACCGCGGTCAGCCCCGGCGACTGCTTGGTGAGGGAAACGTTCCCGCCCTTGCTGAGACTGACGCCCACTGTGCCTCCTGAGTTCGCGTGCACGGCCGGTCGGCGGACCGGCGTTCCGCTATACCGACGATGCTGCGATGTTATCCGTTCCCCACGGCCCGGTCCCGGTGAGATCACCGACAGGCCGGGCGGGCGATACCGGGGTTTCACGGGCGAAAAGGCGCGCCCGACGGTGCTGACGGCGGCCCGTCTGCGCGAGACTAGGGTCAGGTGGAGGGAGGCAGCGTTGCGGGGAGCGGGCGACCAGCGTCGCCGCGGCCGGGAGGCACCGGCCGCGGCCAGGGCGATCGAGGCCAGGGAGACGGCCGCGACCGCCTTCTACGACATGGACCAGGCGCAGAAGTACCTCCAGGGGCGGGTCACGGTCTTCGCCGACCTGGACGCGGCGGCCGCCGAGCCGGCCCGGCGCGAGCTGGCCGGGCTGGACGAGGCCGCCAACGCCGCCTCCGTCGCCTACATCGACGCCCTGGACGCGCATCCGCTCGATGACCAGGACCGGACAGCCGCCCAGTACGACCAGGCGAGGCGCGCGCTCGCGGCGGTCACCGACCGGATGAGGAAGATCACCGGCGACCTGAACGGGTTCGCCGAGCGGCTGGCGCCGCGGATGGCGCGGCTGGAGGCGGCGCTCGACCAGCTGCCGCCGCGCCTGACCGCCGCCCGCGACGCGGTGGCCGCCGCCGACGCGGCCGTGGCGCGGGCCCGGCAGGCCGGGATGGACGCCTCCGACCCCGAGGCCGGGCTCGCCCGCGCCCGCGAGGGCCTCGCCGTCCTGTCCTCGCAGGGCCTGGGCGGGCTCGGGCTGAACGGTGCGCTGGACCAGGCCGAGGAGGTGCGGCGGCTCGCCGAGCGGGCCAGGGAGGCCGCCGAGGAGCTGCCGAGGCTGGGCGAGAAGGTCCGCAACTCCATGGCGTCGGTGCGGACCCGCGTGGACGTGGTCGAGGGCCGCGTCGGGCCGGTCCGGGAGGCGATGAAGAAGCTGCTGCGCGGCTACTCGCAGGCGTGCTGGCAGGACCTGAAGGGCGCGCCCGAGGCCGTCGAGGCGGGCGTGCAGCGCGCGCGGGAGCGGCTGAACGAGGCGTCGGCGCACGTCTCGCGCGCCGAGTGGAAGCAGGCGCAGCAGGCCGTCACCGCCGCGCGCACCGAGCTGAACGCCGCCGACCGCCGCGCCGGGCAGGTCACCGGACGCGTCGCCGAGCTGGACGCGGCCAAGGCCGACCCGGACAGGCCCGCCGAGGCGGCGCGGTTCGCCGTGCGCGACGCGCAGCGCCTGGCGATGGCGCAGCCGGGCGGCGCCGCCCCGCACCACGCGCGGGCGCTGGACGGCCTGGTGGCGCGGCTGGAGCAGGCTCCGCAGCGGCTCGGCGGCACCCACCCCGACTACTGGGCCTACCTCCAGGAGCTGGAGTCGATCAAGACGGCGGCCGGGGACGTGGTGGCACGCATCCGCTCGGAGCGCGCCGCGCAGCACTGACGGGTGCCGGGCGCCGGGCGGGGTCAGCCGAACAGGGTCTGGCCCCAGTGGCCGCCGGGCTTCGGCACGCCCGGCGGGCAGGCGTAGACCCCCGAGCCGACATGCTGGACGTACTCGTTCAGCGAGTCGCCGGCCAGCGACTGCTGGATCGGGATGAAGCCCTTGCGGGGGTCGCGCTGGAAGGCGATGAAGAACAGGCCCGCGTCCAGGCGGCCCAGCCCGTCGCTGCCGTCGGTGAAGGAGTAGCCGCGCCGCAGGATGCGCGCGCCGGCGTTGGTGTCGGGGTGGGCGAGGCGGACGTGCGCGTCGGGCTTGAGCCTGGCGAGCACGACCTTGTCGCGCTCCTTGGCCAGGCCGATCGGCGCGCCCTCGCCCTTGTCGCGGCCGATGATGTCCTGCTGCTCCTGCAGCGAGGTGCGGTCCCAGGTCTCGATGTGCATCCGGATGCGCCGCGCGACCAGGTAGGAGCCGCCGGCCATCCAGTCGGACCCGTCCTGCGCGGACGCCCACACGTGCCGTCCCAGCAGCCCGGCGTCGGTGCCCGCGATGTTCTCGGTGCCGTCCTTGAAGCCGAACAGGTTGCGCGGGGTCTGCGCGTCGGGCGTGGTGGAGGAGGTCTTGCCGAACCCGAGCTGGGACCAGCGGACGGCCACCACCCCGAACCCGATGCGCGCCAGGTTGCGGACGGCGTGCACGGCGACCTGCGGGTCGTCGGCGCACGCCTGCACGGCGATGTCGCCGCCGCTGCGGGCCGGGTCGAGCCTGTCGCCGGGGAAGTGCGGCAGGTCCACCAGCGCGGCGGGGCGCCTGGACCTGATCCCGAAACGGTCCTTGCCGTCCTTCTCGAACAGCGTCGGCCCGAACCCGATGGTCAGGGTGAGGCGCGAGGGCGGCAGGCCGAGGGCCTCGCCGGTGTCGTCGGGCGGCGCGACGGCGACGCCGCCGATCGCGCCGTCGCCGACCTGGTGGCCCCGCGTCATGGCGGCCGCGGCGGCCGTCCACTCCTTCAGCGTCCGCACCAGCCGCTCCCGGTCGCCGGTAACGACGTCGAAGGCGGCGAAGTGCAGCCGGTCCTGGACGGGGGTGGCGATCCCGGCCTGGTGGGCGCCGTGGAAGGCGATCGCGGCGGCGGCGGACGAGCGGTCGCCGTCGTCCTCCTGCGCGGCGGCCCGGTCCAGCCCGGCCCCGGCCGCGGCGCCCACCAGCAGGCTCGCGCCGGAGAAGCCCAGCATCCGCCGGCGCGACAGCCGGGTCCGGTCGGCGGCGGGCTCGGCGGCAGGCTCGGCGGCAGGCTCAGGGGCGCGGCCGTCGCCCTCCGCGGCGGCCCCGGTCACTTGGCGACCGCTCCGGCGAGCTTGGACAGGGGCTCGCCGAGCGCGTTGACGACGTCGGCGAGCTTCTTGCGCTCGTCCTTGCCGACGGTGTCGTAGGACACGTAGCCGCTCCCCTTCTCGTGCTCCTTCAGGGCCTTCTGCACGTCGGCGAAGCCGGTGTCCAGGTCCTTGGCGAGCGCGGCATCCTTCTCCCGCACGACCGGGCCGACCAGCTCGTAGACCTTGAACGCGCCGTCCACGTTGGCCTTGAAGTCGACCAGGTCGGTGTGGCTGAAGGCCTCCTCCTCGCCGGTGACCTTGCCGGTGGCGACCTCGTCCAGCAGCTCCTTGGCGCCGTTGGCCATCGAGGTCGGGGTGATCGGCGGGTCCAGCTCGACCGAGTTGACCTTGGCCTTCAGCTCGGCCAGGTCCTTCAGCAACTGGTCGGCGTGGCCCTCCTCGCCCTTGACCGAGCCGGTCTTCCACAGCGCCTTCTCCAGGCGGTGCCAGCCGGTCCACTTCTCGCCGGGCTTGAGGTCGGCCTCGCGCGCGTCCACGCGCGGATCGAGGTCGCCGAACGACTCGGCGACCGGCTCGACGCGCTCCCACCCCACGCGGGAGGGCGCGTACAGCTCCTTGGCCCTGGCCACGTCGCCCGCCTTGACCGCCGCGACGAACTTCTCGGTCTCGGCGATGGTCGCGTTGGTCTGCTCGATGACGTAGCTCTTGTACTCGGTGACCGCCTTCTCCAGGCGCGGGTCGAGGGCCTTGTCGGCGACGCCGGTGACCGAGATGTCCTGCCGGATGCCGTCGCCGACCATGCCGGGCTTGCAGGCGATCTGGTACTCGCCGGCGCTGAGCTGCACCGTCAGGGTCACGCTGGTGCCGGGGCCGATGTTCTCCCGCTCGGTGACGATCTTGTCGCCGGGCGCGTACACGTAGACCTCGGTCACCTTGGAGCCGGTGTTGGTCACCTTGAACTCGGTGACGCCCGCCGGGAAGTCCTTCCTGGTCAGGTCGCACCTGTCGTCGCCGGCGGTGATGGCGGTGCCGCCGCCCGCGCCCGCCGCGCCGCCCCCGCCACCGCCGCACGCGGCGAGCAGGGACATCGACAGTGCCGCGACGCCGCTGACGGCGAGGAGGGGGACAGCGCGCATGGGGGCTCCCGGAGGGGCCGGCGTCGGTAAGGCCAGCCTAAATCAGCTAAAGCTAACCTCACTTCGTCAAGGGGGTCCAGGCCCCCGCCGGACGCGCGGAGCCCCGCTCCGACCTGCGCGAAGATCGTCAGCGGGGCCGGTCGTGCAGCCCGATGGTCAGGTTGCGCGCGGCCATGGGCGGCCCGCCCGGCTGCGGCTCGGCGTAGGGCGGGATGGCGCCGTGCGGGTGCTGCTGCGCCACCGGCTGGGCCTTCTGCATGCCGCCCTGCAGCGGCTCGGCCCACACCGCCGTGCCGTAGGCGCACACCTCGTGGCCGCCCCCGGCCAGCGCGGCGGTGTCGAAGCACATCCCGACCACGGCGTTGGCGCCCTTGCGGCGGGCGTCCTCGGCGAGCCGGTCGATCGCCTCGCGCCGGGTGGCGGCCAGCCCGACCCCGGGCTGCTCGCCGGTCACCCGGAAGGTGCCGCTGCTGGAGGACCCGGGCGCGCCGCCCTGGCCCTCCTGCCCGCTCCGGACGGCCGTTCCCAGGACTTCGCCGAGCACGTTGCGGACCTCGTACCCCGCCAGGACATCAGTCGTCACGATCAGCATGGCCCAACCGTAATCCACCGATACGACACTTGGCGCGCCGCTCGACACGAAGAAGGCCATCCGGCCCGCTCCGCGCCGGGGCGGTGGCGCGGGCAGGCCGCGATGGCCTCGGGACCCCCGTTCCCCCTGCCGCGACCTCGGGGGTGGGATCGCGGCAGGGGGTGGTGCCTCAGTCGAGGTACTCCCGCAACATCTGGGCGCGGGAGGGGTGGCGGAGCTTGGCCAGGGTCTTGGATTCGATCTGGCGGATGCGCTCCCTCGTCACGCCGAACTCGCGGCCGACCTCCTCCAGGGTGCGCGGGTGGCCGTCGGTGAGGCCGAAGCGCAGCTGGATGATGCGCTGCTCGCGGTCCGACAGGGTGCCCAGGATGTCCTCCAGCTGGTCCTGGAGGAGGATGAACGCGGCCGCCTCGATCGGCACGACCGCGTCGGCGTCCTCGATGAAGTCGCCCAGGTCGGAATCCTCCTCCCCGATGGGCGACTGCAGGGACACCGGCTCCTGGGCGATCCGCTGGATCTCCACGACCCGGACGGGCGACAGGCCCATCTCCAGGCCGATCTCCTCGGGGACGGGTTCGCGACCGAGGTCCTGGTGGAGCTGGCGCTGCACGCGCACCAGCTTGTTGATGGTCTCCACCATGTGCACCGGGATCCGGATGGTCCGGGCCTGGTCGGCGATCGCTCGCGTGATCGCCTGGCGGATCCACCAGGTCGCGTAGGTCGAGAACTTGAACCCCTTGGTGTAGTCGAATTTCTCGACCGCACGGATGAGTCCGAGATTTCCCTCCTGAATCAGGTCGAGGAAGAGCATTCCCCGGCCCACGTAGCGTTTGGCGATCGAGACCACCAGGCGCAGGTTGGCCTCGATCAGGCGTTGCTTCGCCCGCATTCCCTCGCGGGCGAGCAGTTCGAGGTCGAGCCGCTCGCCGCGGGAGAGGATGGCGGTGTGCGCCAGCTTCTCCTCGGCGAACAGTCCCGCCTCGATCGATTTCGCTAGTTCGACTTCATCTTCTGCCGTGAGAAGCGGTACGCGACCGATTTCCCGAAGGTAGATACGAACCAGATCGCTCGTCGGCGCCCGCTTGCCGAGGTCTCCCTCGTCTGCTCGCTGGACGTCCTCGGTCTCATGGGGAGACTCGAGGACCTCCACCCCCTGCTCGGCGAGCAGCCGGACGATCTTCTCTAGCGAATCGTCCGGCAAGTCGGAGCGATCGAGTGCGGCAGCGACGTCATCGACGGTCACACCGCCGCGTTCTCTGCCACGCGCGACAAGGTCCGCCACCTGGTCAACCGATGGCGCCTCGCTTGGCAGCACCGAAGGGCCCACGTGGACAGTCTGCGTTATGAGGGACCTAGATCACAGGACCCATTTTGCGGTCTCTTGACTTACTGGAACCCAAGCCCGCGCTCGCGCAACACCCGTCTCTGCTGCTCAAGCGCGACAAGATCACCGAAGAGCCGGCCGTACTCGGCGGCCTCCTCGACCGGATTCAGCCGCCCGAGTTTAGATTTCACCTCGGCGATCTGCCTGGTGAGCTGGCGTTCCAGAATTCGGGCCAACAGCTCACCGGCGTATCGGTCCTCCGATTCGGCCGAGGCGTGCACCGGGTCCACGCCCAGCTGCATGACCATGGCCCTGACCTGGTCGTCGGTCGCGTGCTCCAGCAGCAGGGCCACCCACTCGGCGCTGCCCGCGGCGGCCTGGACCCCGCCCGCCGCCGCGATCACCGCGCGCACCGCGGCGTGCGGCGGCGCGATGAACGCCTCGGCCGGCACCGTGTCGAACTCCGGCCCCAGCACGCCGGGCCGCTGCACGGCGAACTTCAGCAGCTCGCGCTCGACCTGCACCTCGGGGTCGGCCGGGTTGTAGGCGGGCCGCTCGGGGGCCGGCGCGGCGGCCTGCCGGGGGTCGCGCCCGCCCCGGCCCCGCGCCTGCTCGCGCCCCGACAGCTCGCGGACGCGGCGCAGCACGAACTGCTCGTCCATGATGCCGAGCCACCGGTCGAGGTTGACCGCGTACATCTGGCGCAGCGCCCGGTCCTTGATCCGCGCCACCACTGGGGCCGCGGCGTCCAGCGCCGCGAGCCGCCCCTCGGCGGTGTTGAGGTCGTGCTGCTCGATCGCGCTGCGCACCGCGAACTCGAACAGCGGCGTGCGCGAGGCCACCAGGTCGCGCACCGCCGCGTCGCCGTGCCGGATGCGCAGGTCGCACGGGTCGAGCCCGTCCGGCTGCACGGCGACGAAGGTCTGGGTCACGAACTTCTGCTCGTCGGCGAACGCGCGCAGCGCCGCCTTCTGCCCCGCCGAGTCGCCGTCGAAGGTGAAGATCACCTCGCCGCGGAACTCGTCCTGGTCCATCAGGAGCCGCCGCAGGATCTTGATGTGCTCGTCGCCGAAGGAGGTGCCGCAGGTGGCGATGGCGGTCGGCACGCCGCTGAGGTGGCAGGCCATCACGTCGGTGTAGCCCTCGACGACCACGGCCTGGCGGCCCCGGGCGATGTCCTTCTTGGCGAGGTCGGCGCCGTACAGCACGTTGCTCTTGTGGAACAGCGGCGTCTCGGGGGTGTTGAGGTACTTGGGGCCCTCGTCGTCCTCGTACAGCTTGCGCGCGCCGAACCCGATCACGTCGCCCGACAGGTCGCGGATCGGCCAGATCAGCCGCCCCCGGAAGCGGTCCATGGGACCGCGCCGCCCCTCCTTGGCCAGCCCTCCGGCGATCAGCTCCTTGTCGGCGAACCCGCGCCGGCGCAGGTGCCGGACCAGCGCCTCCCACTCGCGCGGCGCGAACCCGACCCCGAACCGCGCGGCGTCGGCGGCCTCGAACCCCCGCTCGGACAGGAACTTGCGGCCGATCGCGCCCTCGGGCGAGGCGAGCTGCTCGGCGTAGTACTGGGCGGCGGCCTTGTGCGCCTCCAGCAGGCGGGCGCGCTGCCCGGTGTCCTGCCGGGGCGTGTAGCCGCCCTCCTCGTAGCGGAGCTGCACCCCGGCCTTGGCGGCCAGGCGCTCGACGGCCTCGGAGAAGTTGAGGTGGTCGATCTCCTGCACGAACTTGATCACGTCGCCGCCGGCGCCGCAGCCGAAGCAGAAGTAGAGCCCCCGCGCGGGCGTGACGTTGAAGGAGGGCGACTTCTCGTCATGGAAGGGGCACAGGCCCTTGAGGTTGCCGCCTCCCGCGCTCCGGAGCTGCAGATACTCGCCGATCACAGCGTCGATCGACGACCGCTCCCGTACGAGCGCGATGTCCTCATTGCGAATCCGGCCTGCCACGGCGGCGAGTCTAATCCCGGCTCCGGACATCCCGCGCCGATCCCGGCCCGCCGGCGCGGGCGGGCCGGTCTCCGGACCGGGCGGCGAGGGGCGCGGGGGCCGGGCCCTCGGGACGCGGCGCGGCGCCCGCCGCGGCCTCGCCTTAGCCGATGAATATGTCGCTGACATTGCGCGAAAGCCGGTTTGTGAAATGCCTGTTAAAAGGGCAATCCCGCTGTTCCCCCGGGGGCGGGGGGCGGGCTAGCGTCCGCGAATGTGCTGATCACTCCACACGAGCAGGAGCGCCTGCTGCTCCACGTGGCCGCCCAGGTGGCCCGGGACCGGCGGGCGCGCGGCCTGCGGCTCAACCATCCCGAGGCGACCGCCCTCATCGCGGTGCACATCATGGAGGGCGCCCGGGACGGGCGCACCGTGGCCGAGCTGATGGAGTCCGGCCGCACCGTGCTGGCCCGCGAGGACGTCATGGACGGCGTCCCGGAGATGCTGGACGCGGTCCAGATGGAGGCCACCTTCCCCGACGGCACCAAGCTCGTCACCGTCCACCGGCCGATCCCGTGAGCGCCGATCCCGTGAGCGCCGTCACCGGCGGCGCCGCGCCCGGCGTCGTCCCGGGCGAGGTCCTCCCCGGCGACGGGGCCGTCGAGCTGAACCCCGGCCGCCCCCGCACGACCGTCACGGTCGTCAACACCGGCGACCGGCCCGTGCAGGTCGGCTCGCACTACCACTTCGCCGTGGCCAACCCGGCGCTCGACTTCGACCGCGAGGCGGCCTGGGGGACGCGCCTGGACGTCCCGGCGGGCACCGCCGTGCGGTTCGAGCCCGGCATCACGCGCGAGGTCGACCTGGTGCCGCTCGCGGGGAACCGGATCGTCCCCGGCCTGCGGCCCGAGAAGGCGGGAGAGCTGGATGGCTGAGCTGTCGCGGGCGCGGTACGCCCGGCTGTACGGGCCGACGGCGGGCGACCGCGTCCGCCTCGCCGACACCGACCTGCTGGTCGAGGTCACCGAGGACCGCAGCCGCGGCCCGGCCGGGGCGGGCGACGAGGCGGTCTTCGGCGGCGGCAAGGTGATCCGCGAGTCGATGGGCCAGGCCCGCGCGACGCGCGCCGAGGGGGCCCTCGACCTCGTCGTCACGGGCGTGGTCGTGCTCGACCACTGGGGGATCGTCAAGGCCGACGTCGGTGTCCGGGACGGCCGGATCGTCGCGCTCGGCAAGGCGGGCAACCCCGACACCATGGACGGCGTCCACCCGGACCTGGTGATCGGCCCGACCACCGAGGTCATCGCGGGCAACGGCAGGATCCTGACGGCCGGGGCGGTGGACTCCCACGTCCACCTCATCTGCCCGCAGCTCATCGACGAGGCGCTCGGCGCGGGCGTCACCACCCTCATCGGCGGCGGCACCGGTCCGGCCGAGGGCACCAAGGCCACCACCGTGACCGGCGTCTGGTACCTGCACCGGATGCTGGAGGCCCTGGACGGCGCGCCGGTGAACGTGGCGCTGCTCGGCAAGGGCAACACCGTGTCGCCCGAGGCGCTGTGGGAGCAGCTGCGCGCGGGCGCGTCCGGGTTCAAGCTGCACGAGGACTGGGGCTCCACACCCGCCGCGATCGACGCGTGCCTGCGCGTGGCCGACGCCTCCGGCGTGCAGGTCGCGCTGCACTCCGACACCCTCAACGAGGCCGGGTACGTCGAGTCCACGCTCGGCGCGGTCGGCGGCCGGTCGATCCACGCCTACCACACCGAGGGCGCTGGCGGCGGGCACGCGCCCGACATCATCACCGTGGCCGCGCACCCCAACGTGCTGCCGTCCTCGACCAACCCGACCCGGCCGCACACCGTCAACACCCTGGACGAGCACCTGGACATGCTGATGGTGTGCCACCACCTCGACCCGTCGGTGCCCGAGGACCTGGCGTTCGCCGAGTCGCGCATCCGGCCGACGACGATGGCGGCCGAGGACGTGCTGCACGACCTCGGCGCGATCTCGATCATCGGGTCGGACTCGCAGGCCATGGGGCGCATCGGCGAGACGGTGCTGCGCACCTGGCAGACCGCGCACGTCATGAAGCGGCGGCGCGGCGCGCTGCCCGGCGACGGCCCGGCCGACAACCTGCGGGCCCGCCGCTACGTCGCCAAGTACACGATCAACCCGGCGATCGCGCACGGCCTGGACGGCGAGGTCGGCTCGGTGGAGCCGGGCAAGCTCGCCGACCTCGTGCTGTGGGACCCGGCGTTCTTCGGCGTGCGGCCCCGGCTGGTGCTGAAGGGCGGCGTGATCGCCTGGGCGGCGATGGGCGACGCCAACGCCTCGATCCCGACGCCGCAGCCGATGCTGCCGCGCCCGATGTTCGGGGCCGCGCCGGTCGTGGCGGCGGGCGCGTCGCTGCACTTCGTGTCGGAGGCGGCGGTCGAGGACGGCCTGGCGGAGCGGCTGCCGGGCGTGCGGCGCGCGCTGGTGCCGGTGCGCGACACCCGGCGGCTCGGCAAGGCCGACCTGCCGCTGAACGACGCGCTGCCGTCGATCGAGGTGGACCCCGACACCTTCACCGTGCGGATCGACGGCGACGAGGTGGAGCCCGCCCCGGTCGCCGAGCTGCCCATGGCCCAGCGCTACTTCCTGTTCTGATGGACACCGCGCTGCTGCTGCTGGCCGACTCGCGGCTGCCCGCCGGAGGGCACGCGCACTCCGGCGGCCTGGAGCCGGCCGTCTCCGCGGGCGCGGTCCGGGACGTCGCGGGGCTGGCGGCGTTCCTGCGCGGCCGCCTGGCCACCTCCGGGCTCGTCGCGGCGTCGCTCGCGGCCGCCGCCTGCGCGCACGCGCGCGAAGGCGACGCCGGGGACGGTGCGGGGTGGGTCGTACTGGACGCCGAGGCCGACGCGCGCACCCCTTCCCCCGCCCAGCGCGCCGCGTCCCGCGCCCAGGGCCGCTCCCTGCTGCGCGCCGCCCGCGCGACCTGGCCGCACGCCGCACTGGCCTCCCTACCGAACGACGTGCACCATCCCGTGGTGCTGGGCGCGGCCACCGCCGCCGCGGGCGGCACGCCCCGCGACGCGGCGGGCATCACCGCCTACGGCGCGGTGACCGGCCCGGCGTCGGCGGCCGTCCGGCTCCTCGGCCTGGACCCGCTGTCGGTGCACCGCGCGCTGGCCGACCTCGCGGGCGCGGTGGACGCCGCCGCCGACGAGGCCGCCGCGCACGCGGCCGGCCCGTGGCGCGACCTGCCCGCCGCGTCGGCCCCCGTCCTCGACCTGTACGCCGAACTGCACATCCGCGCTGACCTGCGCCTGTTCGAATCCTGATCCGGAGGGACCCGCCTTGGGCGCCAACCACGAGCACGACCCCTACGACGCCTCCTCCACCCGCGGCCGCGCGCTGCGGCTCGGCATCGGCGGCCCGGTCGGCAGCGGCAAGACCGCGCTGACCGCCGCGCTGTGCCGGGCGCTGCGCGCGGAGGTGGACCTCGCGGTGGTCACCAACGACATCTACACCACCGAGGACGCCGACTTCCTGCGCCGCGAGGCGGTGCTGGCCGACGACCGGATCACCGCCGTGCGCACCGGCGCCTGCCCGCACACCGCCATCCGCGACGACATCTCCGCCAACCTGGACGCGGTGGAGGCCCTCCAGTCCCGGCACCCCGGCCTGGAGCTGATCATCGTGGAGAGCGGCGGCGACAACCTGACCGCGCTGTTCAGCCGGGGCCTCGCCGACCGGCAGATCTTCGTGCTGGACGTGGCGGGCGGCGACGACGTGCCGCGCAAGGGCGGCCTCGGCGTCGCGGCCGCCGACCTGCTGGTGGTCAACAAGACCGACCTCGCGCCGCTGGTCGGCAGCGACCTGGACCTGATGGCCCGCGACGCCGCCCGCGTCCGCGACGGGCGGCCGGTCGCGTTCACCTCGCTGCGCGAGCGGCCCGGCGCGCCCGAGGTCGCCGCCTGGGTGCGGGAGGTCCTGCGCGAGGCCGCCCACGACGGCGGGCACGGGCACGATGACGACCACGGTGACGAGCACGGTGACGACCACGGGCACCGGCACGGCCCCGTGCGCACCGCCTCGTGACCAGGGGCTACACCGCCCGCGCCGCCGTCACCGCGACGCGCGGCGCGGACGGCCGCACCCGCCTGGCCCGGCTGCGCTCCGACGGCCCCCTCGCGCTGCGCGAGACGGCCTCCGAGGGCGGCGCGACCGTCCACCTGGTCGGCGCGGCGGCCGGGCCGCTCGGCGGCGACGACCTCGCGCTGGAGGTGCTGGTGGGGGCGGGCGCGCGGCTCGCGGTCCGCTCGGCCGCCACCGCGCTCGCGCTGCCCGGCGACGGCGAGTCCCGCATGAGCGTCCGCGCGGAGATCGGCCCCGGCGCGCACCTGGACTTCGCGCCCGAGCCGACCGTCGCCGCGGCGGGCTGCCGTCACCGCGCCTCCGCCGACGTCGCGCTGCACGGCGACGCCACCCTGCGGTGGCGCGAGGAGCTGGTCCTCGGGCGCCACCGGGAGGCGCCGGGGCGGCACACCGGCCGCCTCGACGTGACGGTCGACGGCGTCCCCCTGCTGCGCCACGAGCTGCGCCTGGACGACCCGGCCGTCCACGGCAGCCGCGCCGTCCTCGGCGACGCCCGCGCGGTGGGGAGCGTGCTGCTGGTCGGCTCCGGCCTCACCCGCGACCCGAGCACCGACGAGGGCCTGTCGGTGCTTCCCCTCGCCGGGCCCGGCGTCCTGGTGACCGCCGTCGCGGCCGACTCCGCCGCGCTGCGCCGCCGCCTGGCGCGCGGCGAGGCGCTGGCGCTCCACCGCGGAACGGCCGATTCCGTCAGACCCGGCCGATACGATGTCCCGACATCTCTTTAGGGCATAAAGTCACCAGGGGAGCGGACATGAACCGGCACGCCGCCGACAGCCACGACGTCATCGAGGTCCGCGGGGCGCGGGAGAACAACCTGCGCGACGTCTCGGTCGACCTGCCCAAGCGCCGCCTGACGGTGTTCACCGGGGTCTCCGGCTCCGGCAAGTCCTCGCTGGTGTTCGGCACGATCGCGGCCGAGTCCCAGCGGATGATCAACGAGACCTACAGCGCCTTCGTGCAGGGCTTCATGCCCAACATCGGCCGCCCGGACGTGGACGCGCTGCGCAACCTGAGCGCCGCCATCGTCGTGGACCAGGAGCGCATGGGCGCCAACTCCCGCTCCACCGTCGGCACCGCCACCGACGCCAACGCGATGTTGCGGATCGTCTTCAGCCGGCTCGGCGAGCCGAGCGCCGGCCCGTCGTTCCACTACAGCTTCAACGTGCCGGCCGGGGCCTGCCCGCGCTGCGAGGGCATGGGCAGCGTGACCGACATCGACCCGGCCCAGCTGTTCGACGACTCCAAGTCGCTCGCCGAGGGCGCGATCACCATCCCCGGCTACAAGACCGACGGCTGGATGGTGCGGGTCTTCATCGAGTCGGGCTTCCTCGACCCCGACAAGCCCATCCGCGACTACACCGAGACCGAGCTGCACGACTTCCTGCACCGCGAGCAGACCAAGGTGAAGCTCGCGAACATGAACCTGACCTACGAGGGGCTGCTCCCCAAGGTCCGCAAGTCGTTCCTGTCCAAGGACCGCGAGGCGATGCAGCCGCACATCCGGGCGTTCGTCGACCGCGCGGTCACCTTCACCGCCTGCCCCGAGTGCGGCGGCGCCCGGCTCAACGCGGCCGCCCTCGCCTCGCGGATCGGCGAGGTCAACATCGCCGACGCGTGCGCGATGCAGATCAGCGACCTGGCCGAGTGGGTCCGCGGCCTGGACGAGCCGTCGCTGGCGCCGCTGCTCGCCACGCTGCAGCAGACCCTCGACTCGTTCGTGGAGATCGGCCTCGGCTACCTCAGCCTGGAGCGTCCGGCCGGCACGCTGTCGGGCGGCGAGGCCCAGCGCGTCAAGATGATCCGTCATCTGGGCTCCAGCCTCACCGACGTGACCTACGTCTTCGACGAGCCCACCATCGGCCTGCACCCGCACGACATCCAGCGGATGAACGGCCTGCTCCTGCGGCTGCGCGACAAGGGCAACACGGTGCTGGTGGTCGAGCACAAGCCCGAGACGATCGCGATCGCCGACCACGTGGTGGACCTCGGCCCCCGCGCCGGCACCGGCGGCGGCCAGATCTGCTTCGAGGGCACCGTCGAGGGGCTGCGCGCCTCGGGCACCCTCACCGGCCGCCACCTCGACCACCGGGTCTCCCTGCGCGAGCGGGTCCGCGAGCCCAAGGGCCACCTGTCCATCGAGAACGCGCGGCACAACAACCTGCGCGACGTCAGCGTGGACGTGCCGCTGGGCGTGCTGACGGTGGTCACCGGCGTGGCCGGGTCCGGCAAGTCCTCGCTGATCCACGGCTCGCTCCCCGGCCGCGACGGCGTCGTGGTGGTCGACCAGTCGGCGATCCGCGGGTCGCGGCGCAGCAACCCCGCCACCTACACCGGCCTGCTGGAGCCGATCCGCAAGGCCTTCGCCAAGGCCAACGGCGTCAAGCCCGCCCTGTTCAGCGCCAACTCCGAAGGCGCCTGCCCCAACTGCAACGGCGCCGGCGTCATCTACACCGACCTGGCGATGATGGCCGGCGTCGCCACCACCTGCGAGGAGTGCGAGGGCAAGCGCTTCACCCCCAAGGTGCTCACCTACCTGCTGAACGGCAAGAACATCGCGGACGTGCTGGCGATGTCGGTCGCCGAGGCCCGCGACTTCTTCGCCAAGGGCGCGCCGCGCGCCATCCTCGACCGCATGGCGGACGTGGGCCTCGGCTACATCGGCCTCGGCCAGCCGCTGACCACGCTGTCGGGCGGCGAGCGGCAGCGGCTCAAGCTCGCCATCCGGATGGCCGAGCCCGGCACCGTGTACGTGCTGGACGAGCCGACCACCGGCCTGCACCTCGCCGACGTCGACCAGCTGCTGGCGCTGCTCGACCGGCTCGTCGACGACGGCAACACCGTGATCGTCATCGAGCACCACCAGGCCGTGATGGCGCACGCCGACTGGATCATCGACCTGGGGCCGGGCGCCGGGCACGACGGCGGCCAGGTCGTCTTCGAGGGCACCCCGGCCGACCTGGTGGCCAAGGGCGACACCCTCACCGCCCGCCATCTGGCCGAATACCTGGGCTGAGCCGGGCCGCCGGCGGCCGAAACCGGCAACCGCCGAATCCTTCTGCGCATTGTCATCACTCCGACGCGTTACCGGTCGTAACCTGACGTAGCCCAGGCCACCGGCCGACGGCCGGTGCGCGTCGTGACTCTGCCTAGGGGGACGGCTCCTGCGCAGCACGGGACAAGACGACGAATGCCTCATCGGTCCCGGTGAACTCGGTGCGGCGGCGATCTCGGACGCCCGCCCGCAGACCCCTCGTCCGGACGGCCCGGCCCCGGACGGGGCCGGGCCGCTGGACCAGGCGCTGATGGACGCGCTCGGCGAGGCCGTGGTGGTGGTCGACGCCGCCGGGACGGTGCAGCGCGTCAACGCGGCCGCCCGCGAACTGCTGGGCGACCTGTGCCCGGGCCGCCCGGTCACCGACACCGCCGTGCCGGTCTTCCGGCAGGCGCTCGGCGACGGGCGGCCCGGCTTCGACGGCGACCACGCCGGACGGCGGCTGGTCGGGCGGCGCAGCGCGCTGCCCGACGGCCGCACCGCCTGGATCGTCCGGGACGTGACGCTGGAGCGCGGCCGGGAGGACGCGCTGCTGGAGGAGCGGCGGCGCGCCAGGTTCCTGGCCCGCACCAGCCGCACCCTGTCGGGCGTGCTGCACCTGCGCCGAGCCTGGACGCTGGCGGTGCGGCTGACCGCCGACGCGCTGGCCGACCAGGCGGCCATCACGCTGCGCCGCGAGCACGGCGCGCCGGAGACCGCGGTCTCCCGGCACGGCGAGGTGCGCTTCGAGACCGGCCCGCCGCACGACACCGGCGCCGGGCGCGTCCTGGAGAGCGGGCGCCTGGAGCGGCACGACGCGGTCGGCACGGCCCGGGCGCTCCGGTTGTGCCCGCCGGGCGTGGACCCCGCCGTCTCCGCCGACTGCGGGACGGTGAGCGTGCTGCTGGTGCCGCTGACGGCCTACGGCACCTGCCTCGGCGTACTGACGCTGGTGCGGGCCCGCCCCTACGACGACCGCGAGCTGGAACTGGTCCGCGACCACGCCGACCGCGTCGCGCTCGCGCTGGACGCCGCGCGGCTCTACCAGGGCCGCGCCGCGACGGCGACCAGGCTGCGGACCGAGCTGCTGCCCTCCCCGCTGCCGGCGATCCCCGGCGTGCGGCTCGGCGCCGCCTACCGCGCCGCCGCCGAGGGCTCGCTGATCGGCGGGGACTTCTACGAGGTGCTGTACTCCCCGCACCAGGGCTGGCTGTTCGCGCTCGGCGACGTGTGCGGCAAGGGCGTCGGCGCGGCCGTCTACACCGGGCAGGTGCGGCAGGCGCTGCGCGCGGTGGCGGGGTTCGACCTGCCGCTGGTCGAGTGCCTGGACGTGATCAACCGGATGCTGCTGATCGCCGACGACAGCCGGTTCGCCACCCTGATGCTGGGGCGGCTGTCGGCGCTGGGCGACGGCGCGGTGCGGGTGGAGCTGGCGAGCGGCGGCCACCTGCCGCCGATGCTGCTGCGCCGCGACGGCCGCGTCGAGGAGGTCGAGATGTCGGGCGCGATCGTCGGCGCGCTGCCCGACGCCGAGTTCGAGCGGAACGCGCGCACCCTCGACCCGGGCGACGCGCTGTACCTGTACACCGACGGCGTGACCGAGGCGCGCGACGGCGGGCGCCGCATGTACGGCGCCGAGCGGCTGCGCCGCGACCTCGCCGCCTACGCGGGGGCGCCGCCCGGCGCGACGGCCGAGCACCTGGACCGGATGGTGATGCGGCATCTGGACTCCAACGAGCACGACGACATCGCCATCCTGGGCGTGCAGGCATGGCCGCCCGGGCACCGTATGGGAGAGGACGAGCCGTGACCGCCATCGACGAGACCCGTTCGGGCGCCTACTTCGACGCCCTGGCGCACGCCGACGAGACCGCCGCGGTCTCGGTCGCCGTCGGCCTGCTCGACTCCGGCGCGCCGCTCGCCGACATCCTCACCGGCCTCATCGCGCCCGCCCAGCGGGAGGTCGGCGAGCGCTGGGCGTCCAACGAGTGGAACGTGGCGCGCGAGCACGCCGCCACCCACGTCTCCGACCGGGTGGTCGCGGCGCTGTCGCTGCGGCTGCCGCGCCCCCGCCGGACGCGCGGCCGCATCGTGCTGGCCTGCGTGAGCGGCGAGTGGCACGAGCTCCCGGCCCGCATGACCGGGGAGGTCCTGCGGGCCGAGGGGTGGACGGTCTCCTTCCTGGGCGCCAGCACGCCCGCCGCGCACCTGGCGCACTACCTGCACGACCTCGGCCCCGACGCGGTCGGGCTGTCGTGCTCGCTGCCCGACCTGCTGCCCGGCGCCCAGACGATGATCGACGCGGCGCGGCGGGCGTCGGTGCCGGTGCTGGCGGGCGGCCGCGGCTTCGGGCCGGGCGGCCGGTGGGCGGCGGCGCTGGGCGCGACCGGCTGGGCGGCCGACGCGCCCGGCGCGGCGGCCCGGCTCGCGGCCGACTGGCCCGCCTTCGCCCCTCCCCCGCCGGACCCGCCGCCCCTGGGCGACGACGAGCACCTCCGGCTGGCCGACGCCCGCGACCGGCTCGCCGAGGAGACCGTCGCGGGGGTGCCGGCGGCCGGGGAGTACGACGACCGGCAACTGGCCGACGCCCGCGACGACGTCGGCCACATCGTCGACTTCCTGGCGTCGGCGCTCCTGGTGGACGACCCGGAGCTGTTCACCGCGTTCACCGCCTGGACCGAGCGCGTCCTGGCGGCGCGCGGGGTGCCCCGACCGGTGCTGGCGGCGGGCTACGACGCGCTGGCCGGGCTGCTCGGCCCGGAGTTCCCCCGCGCCCGCCGCGTCCTGGCCGAGGGCCGGGCCCTCCTTCGGTAGCGGTAACATCGTCCGTACCAGTACGGACCGAGGAGGTGAGACCCGTTACCGCTGTGTCAGATCGGGTGCTCCCCTCCCGCGACCGCGCCGCCCGCCGGGCCTAGCCCCGGCACCGACCACCGGGTCCGGACGGCCGCGAGAGCGCCCTTCGGTTTTCTCGGAAGGTTCTCATGCCGGTCCCCGGTCCCCTCGCTCCGCTCTCCTCCGTCGTCGCCCGGCTCCGCGCCGCGGGCTGCGTGTTCGCCGAGGACGAGGCGGAACTGATCATCACTTCGGCGGGCTCGCCCGCCGAGGTCGAGTCGATGGTGGCGCGCCGCGCCGCCGGGCTCCCCCTCGAACACGTCATCGGCTGGGCCGGGTTCCGCGGGTTGCGCGTCAGCGTGGACCCCGGCGTCTTCGTGCCCCGCCGCCGCACCGAGTTCCTGGTGGAGCAGGCCGTGCTCCGCACCCCTCCGGACGCCGTCGTGGTCGACCTGTGCTGCGGGTCGGGCGCGCTGGGCGCCGCGCTGGCGGCCGCCCTGCCCTCGGTCGAGCTGCACGCCGCCGACATCGACCCGGCGGCGGTGCGGTGCGCGCGCCGCAACCTCGACGGCCCGGTCCACCAGGGCGATCTGTTCGACGCGCTGCCGACCGCCCTGCGCGGCCGGATCGCGACGCTGCTGGCCAACGTCCCCTACGTCCCCACCGGCGAGGTCGCGCTGCTGCCGGCCGAGGCGCGCGAGCACGAGGCGCGCGTGGCGCTGGACGGCGGCGCGGACGGGCTGGAGGTGCTGCGCCGGGTGGCCGCGCGGGCGCCGGAGTGGCTCGCGCCCGGCGGGCACCTGCTGTTCGAGACCAGCGACCGGCAGGCGGCGCGGGCCGTCGAGACCGTCGAGACCGCCGGCCTCGGGGTCCGGGTGGCGGTCTGCGAGGAGCTGGACGCCACCGTGGTCGTCGCGTCCCGGCCCGCCGGGGCGGTGCCGTGAGCGAGGACGGCGGGCCCCTGGCGTGGTGCGTGGTGGCGAACGTCGCGCCGGAGGTGCCGTTCGGGCCCGGCGGGCTGGAGTTGCGGCGCGGCACCCGGCACTTCTCGCCCGGCACCAGGGTGTGGGTGCTGCCGCCGCAGTGGGGCGACGGCGGCGAGCAGGTCTACGTGATCGGCCGCCACCGCGGGTCGCGGCGGCTGGTGCGGCTGGTCATGCGGCGCGACCGGCTCGTGTCGTTCCGGGCGCGCGGCGTCTACAGCCCGGCGGTGCTGCGGTTGCTGACCGGGGAGGACGAGGCGCGCGGCGGCCCGATGTTCGTCTCCTGGACGTCGCGGGAGGAGGTCGAGCGGGCCGCCGCGCACTGGCGGGCCACCTGCGGGCGGTAGCCCGCCGGGCTCCCGTCCGCGCCGGGAGACGGCGAACCCGGCACCGTCACGCCGCGGGTACGGTCGAGATCATGGGAACCCACCGCCTGCCCGGCATCGTCACGACCGACCGCCGCTTCTCCGTCCCCCTCGACCACGACCGGCCCGACGGTCCGCGGATCTCGGTGTTCGCGCGGGAGGTCGTCGCGGCGGACAAGGCCGACCGGGAGCTCCCCTGGCTGCTGTTCCTACAGGGCGGGCCGGGGTTCGGCTCGCCCCGGCCGCTCGGCCGGGACACCTGGCTGGACCGCGCCCTGGAGGACTACCGGGTGCTGCTGCTCGACCAGCGCGGCACCGCCCGCTCCACGCCCGCCAACCGGCGCTCCCTCGCCCGCGTGGGCGACGCCAAAGCGCAGGCGGACTACCTGGCGCACTTCCGCGCCGACTCGATCGTCCGGGACGCCGAGCTGATCCGGCGCGAGCTGCTCGGGGACGAGCCGTGGAGCGTCCTCGGGCAGAGCTACGGCGGGTTCTGCACGCTGACCTACCTGTCGTTCGCGCCCGAGGGGCTGCGCGAGGCGTTCGTCACCGGGGGGATCCCCGGCGTCGACGCCACCGCCGACGACGTCTACCGCGCCACCTACCGGACCGTCGCCGCCAAGAACGCCGAGTACTACGCGCGCTTCCCCGAGGACGTCGAGCGCGTCCGGGCGATCGGGCGGCGGCTGCGCGACCACGACGAGCGGCTTCCCGACGGCAGCCCGCTGACGCTGGAGCGCTTCCAGGCCACCGGCATCATGCTGGGCATGAGCAACGGCGCGGGCCGGATGCACTACCTGGTGGAGGACGCCTTCGACGACGGCCCGGAGCTGACCGACGCGTTCCTGGAGCAGGTCGCGCCGCTGGTGAGCTTCGCCTCCCACCCGCTGAACGCCTTCCTGCACGAGGGGTGCTACTGGCAGGGCGCGGGCACGGCCCCCTGGTCGGCGCAGCGAGTGCGCGCGGAGTTCCCCGAGTTCGACGTGCTGGACGACGACGCGCCGCTGCTGTTCACCGGCGAGATGATCTACCCCTGGATGTTCGAGCAGGACCCGTCGCTGCGGCCGCTGCGCGAGACCGCCGAGCTGCTGGCCGCGCGCGAGGACTGGCCGCCGCTGTACAACCTGGCCCGGCTGCGCGGCAACACGGTCCCGGTCGCCGCCGCCGTCTACCACGACGACATGTACGTGGACCGCGCGCTCTCGCTGCGCACCGCCGCGCTCGTCCCGAACCTGCGGACCTGGATCACCAACGAGCACGAGCACGACGGGCTGCGGGTCGGCCCGGTGCTCGACCGGCTGATCCGCATGGTGCGCGGCGAGATCTGAGCCCGTCCCGGCGCCCGCCCGTCCCGGCCGCGCTAGCGGGCCAGGTGGGCGAGCTTGCCGGGGTTGAGCACCCGGCGGTAGGCGGTGATCCGGCCTGCGGAGACCTCCAGGGTGTCGGCGGCGTACAGCGTGCCGTCGGCGTCGAAGACCAGCAGGCCGGGCGCGCCGTTGATCTCGACGGGCCGGGTGGTGAGGCCGCGCCGCCCGGCCACCCGCACCAGGATCGCGGCCACCCGTTCGGCCCCCGCCAGGACCCTGCGGGCGGCGAAGACCACGCCGCCCCCGTCGGTGACGTAGGTGGCGTCGGGGTCCAGCAGGGCCAGCAGGGCGCTGCCGTCGCCGGTCTCGTAGGCGGCGCGGAAGGCGGTCACCAGGCGCTCGCGCTCGGCGCGGGAGGCGGTGCCGCCGGCCTCCGCTACGGCGACCTTGCGCTGGGCGCGGGAGACGAGCTGGCGGCAGGCGGCCGGGGACCTGCCGAGCACCTCGCCGATCCGCTCGTAGGGCACCGCGAACACCCGGTACAGCACGAACGCGACCCGCTCGGGCGGCGCCAGCTCCTCCAGCACCAGGAGCATGGCGGTGCCGAGGGTCTCCTCCAGCAGGACCGGCTCGGCGGCGTCCGGGCCGGTCAGCAGGGGTTCGGGCAGCCAGGGGCCGACGTAGTCCACCCGGCGGGCGCGGGCGGAGGTCAGCACGTCGTAGGCGCGGCGCGCGGCCACGGTGACCAGCCAGGCCCGCAGGTCGCGGACGTCGTCGAGGGAGTCGCGCGCGGCGGCGCGCAGCCACACGTCCTGCACGATGTCCTCGGCGTCGGCGACGCTGCCGGTGATGCGGTAGGCCGCGCCGAAGACGGCGGGCCGGTGCTCGTCCCACTCGGCGTCGAGGCGGGGGCTGGGGTGCAGGGCGGGGGGCGTGCTCATGCTCCTACAGACGCGCTCGGGCGACCGGGCATTCCCCCCGGGGCGCGCCCGGCGCGCCGTCCGGGCCACCCCGCGGCGCCCGTCAGCCGCGCTGCAGCCCCCGCATCCGCCCGATCTCGGCGAGCTGGCCCGACTGCACGTCCCTGGCCAGCTCCTGGACGATCGGGTCGGTGCCCCGGTCCAGCACCTCCTTGACCATCGTCAGCGCGCCCTGGTGATGGGTGATCATCAGCTCCAGGTAGAGCCGGTCGAACGCGGCGCCGCGCGCCGCGCGCAGCTGCTCCATCTGCTGCGGGGTGGCCATGCCCGGCATGGTCGCGTGCTCGTCCCGGGCCGTCGCCGTCGCGGCGGGCGCGCCGTGCCCCGCGTGCCCGGACGGCCCGCCCTCGGCCGTGGCCTTGGCGTTCTTGCGCAGCCAGGACTGCATCGCCGAGATCTCCACGCCCTGGGCGGCGTCGATCCGCGCGGCCATCGCCTTCACCCCCGCGTCGGCGGCCTGGCCGGGCGCCAGCACCGACATGGCCTGCGCCTGCTCGTGGTGGGGGATCATCATCCGCACGAAGCGGACCTCGGCCTCGGTGGGGGCCTGCGACCTGGCCGGGCCGACGGTGACGACCTTGTTGGGCTCGCCGGGCCGCCCCGGTTGCAGGACGGTGGCGGTGGGCGCGGGCCGCGCGTCCTTCGGCTCGTCCCCGCCGCAGCCGCCCAGCAGGCCCGCGGCCGCCAGCGCCGCCAGTGCCGTCCCCGCGATCCGGTGTCGCATCGCACTCCGATCTCTCGCCCGCTCCGCCAACCGGACCGTACCGAGAACCGCGCTCCGGCAAAAGGGACCAACAACTCCAGTTATCTACAGACCAATATTCGCCTATCCAAATCCGGACACCTGCCGCATACTCCTGATCATCAGTGTCAGTCCTCGGGGGCGCACACAAAGGAGACAGGGTGGCACCAGCTCTCGGACGGGCGACCAGACGCGCAAGGCTGCTGAGCGCGCTCTCGGTCCTGGCCCTCGCGCTCTCCACCGCCTTCGCCCTACCGGCGGCCTCGGCCGACATCCCGGGCAAGGACGAGATCGCCAAGAGTCCCAACATGCACCACCTGGCCAACATCCCCAAGCAGGACCCGTTCGGCTCCACGGCGGCCTACAACACCGACTGGGCCTTCAAGGGGAACTACGCCTTCGGCGGCAACTACGACGGCTTCACCGTCTACGACATCAGCAAGCCCGCCAAGCCCAAGGTCGTCAGCGTCGTGAAGTGCCCGGGCGCGCAGAACGACGTGTCGATCGCCGGGAACCTGCTGTTCCTGTCGACCGACCGCTCGATGAGCGACGACACGTGCGGCGCGGTGCCCAAGCCGGCCACCGACAAGACCGCCTGGGAGGGCATCAAGATCTTCGACGTCAGCGACGTGCGCAACCCGCGCTACGTCAAGGCGGTGGAGACCAAGTGCGGCTCGCACACCAACACCCTGGTGCCCGGCAAGCGGGGCACCGCCTACATCTACGTGTCGTCGTACTACCCCGACGGCACCTTCCCCGACTGCCAGCCGCCGCACGACCTGATCTCGATCGTGAAGGTGCCGCTGAAGAAGCCGACCGAGGCCGCGGTGATCTCCGAGCCGGTGCTGTTCCCGAAGGAGGACGGCGGCGGCAACCCCGGTGACGGACAGCCCTGGCCGAACGGGACCTCGGCCACCTCCGGCTGCCACGACCTCACCGCCTACCCGGACGAGGACCTGATGGCCGGGGCCTGCATGGGCGACGGCGTGCTGCTCGACATCGAGGACCGCGAGAAGCCGCGCGTGATCACCAGCGTGCGCGACGACAAGAACTTCGCGTTCTGGCACTCGGCGACCTTCAACAACAAGGCCAACAAGATCGTCTTCACCGACGAGCTGGGCGGCGGCGCGGCGGCCACCTGCAACGCGGCCATCGGCCCGGAGAAGGGCGCCAACGCCATCTACGACATCGTCGGCTCCGGCGACCGGCGCAAGCTGCGCTTCCGCAGCTACTACAAGATCCCGCGGCCCAACACCGACACCGAGAACTGCGTGGCGCACAACGGCTCGCTGATCCCGGTGAAGGGCAAGGACATCATGGTCCAGGCCTGGTACCAGGGCGGCATCTCGGTGTGGGACTTCACCAACTCCCGCAAGCCCACCGAGATCGGCTGGTTCGAGCGCGGGCCGTTCGACGACCAGACCCTGATCCTCGGCGGGTCGTGGTCGGCGTACTACTACAACGGCTACATCTTCTCCAGCGACATCCAGAAGGGCCTGGACGTCATCGACATCCGCGACCCCCGCACCGACAAGGGCAAGCGGGTGGAGCTGGACGAGCTGAACGCCCAGACCCAGCCGGACTACTTCGACTGACCCGCACGCACCACCGGGCACGACGCGCGGAGGGCCCCGGCGCACGCCGGGGCCCTTCCCCGTGCGAGGGGGCGGCGGCCGGTTCGGACGGCGCCGGTCACACCGGATGCGGCGTGAAGATCCACTTCTTGTAGGACCAGTAGCGGAACGCCGAGGCGAGGCCCAGCCCGGCCAGCAGCGCCAGGTTGTAGGCGAAGCCGCTGTGCAGGCCGAGGGTGTAGTAGGTGAAGCCGGTGCACAGCACCTGGATGGCCGCGCCGATGGCGTTGAGGCCGAAGAACAGCGCGACCTCGCGGCCCGAGCCGTCGCTGTCGCTGCCGCGGAAGGTCCAGTAGCGGTTGAGCAGGTAGGAGCTCAGCGTGGAGACCGCGGTGGGGATGACCACGCTGGTCAGCGGCGAGCCGCCGAGCCAGTGCCGCAGCAGGTTGGCGCCGCCGATGGTGATCACGGTGCCGATGAACCCGACGAAGCCGAAACTCAGGAGTTCGCGCACGAAAAGGCGGTAATCCCGCGCAGCCGGAACCGGTTTGACCGGTCTTGACCGCTGCAAGGTGCTCACTTGCCCAGACCTTACCGGAGGGCGACTTGTGCGGAGGCGTCAACCCGGCAACGAAGATCAGCCGCGCGCCGCGGCGGTGGCGCCGGCCAGTAGAACGATCATGCCCGCCAGGGCGGCGGGCACCGCGAGCGCCCACGGCAGCCCGATCCCCTGCGCGACGAAGCCGATGACGGGAGGCCCGCCCAGCAGGCCGAGGTAGCCGACCGCCGTCACCCGGGAGATCCCGGTCGCGGCCGGGACGCCGGGCAGGTTGCCCGCCGCGCTGAACGTGACGGGCGCCACGACGGCCACCCCCAGGCCGAACAGCGTGAACCCGGCCACGGCGGCCGCCGGATGGGCCGCCGCCAGCCCCAGGCCCAGCCCGAGGGCGGCCACCAGCGACCCGGCCCGCAGCACCCGGACCGGCCCGAAGCGGCCCACCACCCGGTCGCCCGCCAGCCGCCCGACCGTCATCGCGACCGCGCACCCGGCGAAGCCGAGCCCGGCCGCGCCCGGGGAGGCGTGGAGGTGTTCGCGCAGGTAGACGGCGCTCCAGTCGGCCATCGCGCCCTCCCCGACGAACGAGCACAACCCGATCACGCCCAGCAGCGCCAGCGTCCGCCTGGCCGCCCGGACGGTCTGGGCCGCCGCCTTCCCGGGGACCGCGGCCGGCTCGTCGGATTCGACTTCGGCGGGCGCCACGCGGCTGTGGGCTGCAGGCTCGGCGGGTGCCGTGAGCCCGGTGGGCGCGGGCTCGGCGGGCTTGGCGGGGCCGGAGGTCGCGGGCCCGGCAGCGCGCTGGGCGTCGGGAACGGCGTCGGCCGCCCGGTCCAGCATCCCCCGCCCGCCGGCCAGCAGGAGCACCAGCAGCACCGCCATCACCGACAGGTGCAGCGCCACCGGGACGCCCGCCTGCGCCGCCCCCGCGCCGGCCAGCGCCGCCAGCAGCGTGCCGACGCTGTAGGAGCCGTGCAGGCCCGACATCAGCGGCCGCCCGTAGCCGCGCTCGACGACCACGCCCTGGGCGTTCATCGCCACGTCCATCAGGCCCAGCGACGCGCCCATGAGCGTCAGCGCCGCGAT
Organism: Spirillospora sp. CA-253888; assembly: GCA_050936435.1. Lineage (GTDB taxonomy): Bacteria > Actinomycetota > Actinomycetes > Streptosporangiales > Streptosporangiaceae > Spirillospora. The sequence goes on along the minus strand of JBNJMT010000001.1, from coordinate 6,307,718 downwards.
CAGCGAGCCCAGGTTCCAGGCCAGGCCGAGCGGGACCAGCGCCAGCGCGCCGGCCGCGCCCGCCGCCAGGCTGACCGCCCGGCTCCCCCAGCGCTCCACGCAGCGGCCGGCGAACCGCACCGCCGCCACCACGCCGACCGGGGCGCCCAGCAGCGCGACGCCGAGCGCCCCCTCGCCGAGGCCGAGGTCCTGCTTGATCTGCGGGATGCGCGCCACCCAGGCGGCCCCCACCAGCCCGTGCACCAGGAAGGCCAGGGTCACCGCGATCCGGGCGCGCCGGTACGCGCCGGCCGTCTGCGTCACCACCGAACAGACTTTACGGCCCTTACCCGGCGGTCCCGGCCGTCAGCGGAGGTCGGCCAGCGGCACCTTGGGGTCGGCCAGCCGGTCCGGGTCGACGCGCCGGCCCGAGCGGATGAGCGCCTGCACGTCCTCGACCACGTCCCAGACGTTGACGTTCATGCCCGCCACCACCCGGTCCTCCGACAGCCAGAACGCCATGAACTCCAGCGCGGCCACATCGCCCCGGAACACCACCCGGTCGTAGTCGCCCGGCGCGGCCGTGCCCGACATCTCCATGCCCAGCTCGTACTGGTCGGTGAAGAAGTAGGGGAGGCGGTCGTAGACGACCTCGCGGCCGAGCATCGAGCGGGCGGCGGCGGGCCCGCCGTGCAGCGCGTCGGCCCAGTGCCCCACGCGCAGCCGCCGCCCGAGCAGCGGGTTGAACGGGTTGGCCACGTCGCCGGCGGCGAAGATGTCGGGGTCGGAGGTGCGCAGCGCGGCGTCCACCAGCACCCCGTCGGACACCTCCAGCCCGGCGTCCTCGGCCAGGGCAGTGTTGGGCCGCACCCCGACGCCCGCGACGACCACGTCCGCCGGGATCTCCGCGCCGCCCGAGGTGACCACCGCCGACACCTGGCCCGCGCCCCAGAACCCGGCCACGCCCTGGTCCAGCCGCAGGTCCACGCCGTGCCGCCGGTGCAGCGCGGCGAAGATCTCCCCCACCTCGGCGCCGACGGCGCAGTACAGCGGGGTGGGCTCCGGCTCGATGATCGTCACGTCGTTGCGGTGCTCGCGCGCGGCCGCGGCCGTCTCCAGGCCGATCCAGCCCGCGCCCGCCACCACCACCCGGCGCCCGCCGGGGGCGAGGGCCTCGCGCAGCCGCGCCGCGTCGGCCAGCGACCGCAGGTAGTGCACGCCCTGCAGCTTGGAGCCGGGCACCTCCAGGCGGCGCGGCGAGGCGCCGGTGGCCAGCAGCAGCCTGTCGTAGCCGATCCGCTCGCCCGAGGCGAGCCGCACCCGGTGCCCGGCGCGCTCCACGGCGGTGACCGCGGTGCCGAGGCGCAGCTCGACGTCGTGCTTGTCGTACCAGTCGGGCGCGTGGACGTGCGCCTTCTCCCGGGGCTCCCGGCCGAGCAGGAAGCCCTTGGACAGCGGGGGCCGCTCGTAGGGACGCTCGATCTCCTCGCCGATCAGCACGATCCTGCCCCGGAAGCCCTCGGCGCGCAGCGTCTCCGCCGCTTTCGCGCCGGTCAGGCTCGCTCCGACGATGACGAACGTCTCCTCGGGCATGGCGACCTCCTGTGGGGGACACGGCTGCGCCTCGCTCTTGTATCCCTACAGCGCCCTTCACAACGAGACAAGGGCCCTGTATCACCCCACAGGGGCGAAAACGCCTCAGCCGGTGAGCAGCCGGTGCCGCGCGATCGCGGAGACGTCCGTCAGAGAGGCGATCTGGTCGACGACCGCGCGCAGCCTCCCGGCGTCGTCGCCGGCCTCCTCGAACGCCATGCGGAAGCCGGGGTCGAGGGTGCCGGGGGCGCCGGCCAGCAGCAGGTCGGCCAGCTCCACGATCAGGTCGCGCTGGCGGGCCCGGATCCGCTCGTGGCTGATCCACACGTAGTGCGCGGTGATGCCCTTGAGCAGCGCGCACTCCAGCCGCTGGGCGCGCGGCACGACCAGGTCGGCGGCGTAGCGGGTGAGCGGCCGGTCGCCGTGGGCGGCGCGGGTGGCGTCCTCGGCGGCCAGGCAGAACCGGCCGATCAGCGTGCTGGTCAGGTTCTTCAGGGCCGCGAGCGAGCGCGGCGAGCCGTCGTAGCGGTCGGGCCAGTACGGCTGGGCCGGCAGGCCGGCGAAGCACTCCTCCAGTTCGGCGAGGTCGGCGTCGTCGCAGTACAGCTTGATCGCGGTCTCGGCGACCAGGCGGCGCTCGGCGGGGTCGGCCAGCAGGGCGAAGTCGACGTGCCCGGCGACCAGCGCGTCCTCCAGGTCGTGCACGGAGTAGGCGACGTCGTCGCTCCAGTCCATGACCTGGGCCTCGAAGCAGACGCGGCCCGGCGGCGCCTCGTCGCGCGCCCAGCGCGCCACCGCCGCGTCGTCGTCGTAGATGCCGAACTTGCCGTTGGCGGCCTCGCCCCGCGTCCACGGGTACTTCATGGACGCGTCCAGCGCCGCGCGGGTCAGGTTGAGGCCGACGCTGCGGCCGTGCAGCGGCGGGCCGTCGGGCGCGAACGACTTGGGCTCCAGCCGCGTCAGCACGCGCAGGCTCTGCGCGTTGCCCTCGAAGCCGCCGCAGTCGCGGGCGACCACGTCGAGCGCGGCCTCGCCGTTGTGGCCGAACGGCGGGTGCCCGATGTCGTGCGACAGGCAGGCGGTCTCGACGAGGTCGGGGTCGCAGCCGAGCGACTTGCCGAGCTCGCGGCCGATCTGGGCGCACTCCAGCGAGTGGGTGAGCCGGGTGCGCAGGCTCTGCACGTTGCCCTCGGGCTCGGCGCCGGGCGAGGCGACCTGGGTCTTGGCGGCCAGCCGCCGCAGGGCGGCGCTGTGCAGGACGCGGGCGCGGTCGCGTTCGAAGGCGGTGCGGTCGCGGCGCTTGGGGGGCTCGGGGGCCCACCGTCGCCGGTCGTGGTGCGAGTAGTCCCTCATTGCCCTCCAGGGTATGCGGGACCAGGGACGTTCCGCGGGGCGCGGGGGTCCCGGCCCCGCCGGCGGGGCGGCTCAGCCCGTCCCGGTGGTGCCGGGGGTCGTCTTGATGGTCTCGCTGGGCGCCTTCACGCTCTTGCCGAACAGCACGTAGGACAGGTAGCCGCCGGTCTCGCGGACGATGTAGTGCAGCTGGGTGTGCCGGGTCTGCACGCTCGGGCCGCTGCGGGTCGGCGAGGACGCCGCCTCGATGCCGTGGTCGGCGGCCATGCGCTTGGACCGCAGCCCGTGCCACGGGTCGGTGACGATCACGCCGGACTTCCAGCCGGACCGCTCGAACCGGTCGCCCAGGGCCTGGAAGCTCTCCAGGGTGTCGCGGCCCACCGGGACCGCCACCACGCGGTCGGCGGGCAGGCCGCCCTTGGTGATCAGCCACCTGCGGCCCGAGTCGGCCTCGGTGAAGTTGTCGCCGGGCGCCTTGCCGCCGACGGTGACGATGCGCGGCGCGACGCCCTTGCGGTACAGGTCGAGGGCGTGCTGGAGGCGCCACTGCAGGGTCGGCGAGGGGCGGCCGTTGTACTGGGCCGCGCCGAGCACGATGATCGTGTCGGACGTGGGGCGCTCGTCCTGGCGGGCCTGGTACCAGATGCGCGCGCCGACCGTCAGCGGGGTGAGCACCGCGATGGCGAGCAGGCCGAGCACCACCGACCACGTGACCACGAAGCGGGTCGAGCGGGGCGCGCGGCGGCGCCGGGGGGCGTCCGCCTCGGGACGCTCGTCCGGCTCGTCCGGCAGCGCGGACTCGGGCACCTCGGTTTCCAACGTCATCGTGTTCGCGTTCGCCACACCAGGTTAGATGCTCCGCCGGGCGGCCCCGGTTCACAAGAAAATACGGCGAAGGCCGCGAAACCCTCCCCTGTGGGGAAGGTCTCACGGCCTCCGCCGCGACGCCGCCCGCCGGCGGCGCCCCCTGCGCCTAGCGGTGGTCGCTGCCCTCGGACTCGACGGCGGCGCGGCCCGCCTCCAGCCGGGCCACCGGCACGCGGAACGGCGAGCAGGACACGTAGTCCAGGCCGACCTCGTGGCAGAAGTGCACCGAGTCGGGGTCGCCGCCGTGCTCGCCGCAGATGCCGAGCTTGATGCCCGGCCGCGTCTTGCGGCCCTCCTCGGCGGCGATCCGCACCAGGCGCCCCACGCCCTCGCGGTCCAGGGTCTCGAACGGCGACACCCCGAAGATCCCCAGCTCCAGGTAGCGGGAGAAGAACGCGGCCTCGACGTCGTCGCGCGAGAAGCCCCAGGTGGTCTGGGTGAGGTCGTTGGTGCCGAAGGAGAAGAACTCGGCCGCCTCGGCGATCTGCCCGGCGGTCAGCGCGGCCCGGGGCAGCTCGATCATGGTGCCGATCAGCGCCGGGACGTCCACGCCCGACTCCTGCGCCACCTCGGCCAGCACCTGGCGGGCCTCGTCGCGGACCGCCTCCAGCTCCTGCACGGCCCCGACCAGCGGGATCATGATCTCCGGCCGGGGGTCACCGCCCGCCTTGCGGCGGTCGGCGGCGGCCTCGGCGATGGCCCGCACCTGCATAGAGAAAAGTCCCGGAATCACCAAACCCAGGCGCACGCCGCGGAGTCCGAGCATAGGGTTCTGCTCGTGCAGGCGGTGGACCGCCTCCAGCAGTCTCCGGTCCTGGGGGTCGGCGTCGTCACCGGCGAGCGCGACCTTGACCGAAAGCTCCGTGAGGTCGGGAAGGAATTCGTGCAGCGGCGGGTCGATGAGGCGGATGGTGACCGGCAGCCCGTCCATGGCCTCGAAGATGCCGGTGAAGTCGGCGCGCTGCAGCGGCTCCAGCGCCTCCAGCGCGGCGGTGCGCTCCTCGTCGGTCTCGGCCAGCACCAGCTTCTCCACCAGCTGCCGCCGGTCGCCGAGGAACATGTGCTCGGTGCGGCACAGGCCGATGCCCTGCGCGCCGAACCGGCGGGCCCGCTCGGAGTCCTCGGGGTTGTCGGAGTTGGCGCGGACCTTCAGCCGGGCCTGCGCGTCGGCGTGCGCCATGATCCGGTCCACGGCGGTGACCAGCTCGTCGGCGTCGGCCCCGATCTCGCCCTCGAAGTACTGCACCACCGGCGAGTTCTGGACCGGCACCTCGCCGAGGTAGACCTCGCCGCTGGTGCCGTCGATGGAGATCACCTCGCCCTCCTCGACGACGACGTCGCCGGGCGCGGTGAAGCGGCCGCCCTTGACGTCCACCTCCAGCTCCTCGGCGCCGCAGACGCAGGTCTTGCCCATGCCGCGGGCGACCACGGCGGCGTGCGAGGTCTTGCCGCCGCGCGAGGTCAGCACGCCCTGCGCGGCGACCATGCCGGCCAGGTCGTCGGGGTTGGTCTCGCGGCGGACCAGGATGACGTCCTCGCCCCGGGCGGCCAGCTCGACGGCGCGCGCGGAGGTGAACACCGCCTTGCCCACGGCGGCGCCCGGGGAGGCGTTCATGCCCTTGGTGATCTTGGTGATGCCCGCCAGCCGCGTCTCGTCGAAGCGGGGGAACATCAGCTGCGCGAGCTGGTCGCCGGTGACGCGCTGCACGGCCTCGTCGGCGTCGATCAGCCCCTGGTCCCACAGCTGGCAGGCGATGCGGAACGCCGCGGCGGCGGTCCGCTTGCCCACGCGCGTCTGCAGCATCCAGAGCTTGCCGCGCTCGATCGTGAACTCGATGTCGCACATGTCCAGGTAGTGGTTCTCCAGCGTCTCCATGATCTGGAGGAGCTGGTCATAGGAGGACTTGTCGATGCGTTCGAGCTCGGTCAGCGGGACGGTGTTGCGGATGCCCGCCACCACGTCCTCGCCCTGCGCGTTCTGCAGGTAGTCGCCGTAGATGCCCTGGTGGCCGGAGGCGGGGTCGCGGGTGAAGGCCACGCCGGTGCCCGAGTCCATGCCGAGGTTGCCGAACACCATCGAGCAGATGTTGACGGCGGTGCCCAGGTCGACCGGGATGCGCTCCTGGCGGCGGTACAGGATCGCGCGGTCGGCGTTCCAGGAGTCGAAGACCGCCTTGACGGCCAAGTCCATCTGCTCGCGCGGGTCGGTCGGGAACTCCCGGCCGGCGTGCTCGCGGACGATGCCCTTGTAGGTCTCGACCAGCGCCCGGAAGTCGTCGGCGTCCAGGTCGCCGTCGTCCTTGGTGCCCTTGGCGTCCTTGGCGGCCTCGATGGCGTCCTCGAACAGGTCGCCCTCGATGTCCAGCACGGTCTTGCCGAACATCTGGATCAGGCGCCGGTAGGAGTCCCAGGCGAAGCGCTCGTCGCCCGCCTGCGCGGCCAGGCCCCGCACCGACTCGTCGTTCAGGCCGATGTTGAGGACGGTCTCCATCATGCCGGGCATGCTGAACTTGGCGCCCGACCGCACGCTGACCAGCAGCGGGTCGTCGGCCTGGCCGAGGCGCTTGCCCATCGCCTCCTCCAGCGCCCGGAGGTGCCCGGCTACCTCGTCCTCGAGCCCTTCGGGAAAGCTCCCGTGCTCGAGGTAGTGGCGGCAGGCCTCCGTGGTGATCGTGAACCCGGGGGGCACGGGCAGGCCGAGGTTGGTCATCTCGGCCAGGTTGGCGCCCTTGCCTCCCAGCAGGTCCTTGAGGCCCTTGTTGCCCTCTGTGAAGTCGTACACGAACTTCGGCACGGGGAGCTCCTTCTCGCTCCGATTCCACCCAATCTCAGGACCCGGGTCTCCCCCGCCGGAAAACGATCACACCCCGCCGACCAGGCGAAGTGCGGCATCTCACCCGGCGGTGGCAGCCCGATGTCCTGTTTGCGGGGACTGTACCCCGATGGACGACCTTGGGTTACCGCCCCCTTCCCCGGAGTACGTTCCCGCAGGTCAAACAGGCCGTAGTGGTCTATTCCAATACCGACATTACCGACATGGCGCCGAGGAAACGCGCCGGTGACATGGCGTGGCCATTGCCAACGAGAGGGAATGATGGATCAAGGAGGTGAGGTTGTGAGGCCGATGGTCGCCGGAGGCCGGGCGGGAGACCCGTTCGCCCCGATCGCCGATTTCGGGTTCCTGTCCGACTGCGAGACGACCGCGCTGGTGGCGCCGAGCGGGAACATCGAATGGATGTGCCTGCCCAAGATGGACTCCCCCAGCGTGTTCGGATCGATCCTGGACCGGGACGCCGGGTACTTCAGGGTGGGCCCGGCGGGCGTGGAGGTGCCCGCCGCGCAGCGCTACATCCCGGGCACGATGGTGATGGAGACCACCTGGTGGGTGCACGGGGGCTGGCTGGTGGTGACCGACGCCCTGCTGATGGGGCCCTGGCACCACGAGACCGAGCGGTCCCACACCCATCGCCGGGCCCCCACCGACTACGACGCCGACCACGTGCTGCTGCGCATGGTGCGGTGCGTGAACGGCCAGGTCCAGGTGCGCCTGGACTGCATGCCGGTGTTCGACTACGGGCAGACGCCCGCCCGCTGGGAGCACGCCGGGGTCGGCTACCACGAGGCGGTGGCCCGCGGCAACGGCATCAACCTGCGCCTGACCACCGACATGAACGTGGGCTTCGAGGGGTCGCTGGCCACCTCGCGCACGCTGCTGAAGCAGGGCGACGCCCGCTTCGTCGCGCTGTCGTGGAGCGAGCACGAGCCGCCGGTGGACTACGAGGAGGCGCACGAGCGCCTGGTGTGGACGGTGCACCACTGGCAGCACTGGCTGGACCGCGGACGCTTCCCCGACCACCCGTGGCGCAGCCACCTGCAGCGCAGCGCCCTGACCCTGAAGGGCCTGACCTACGGCCCCACGGGCGCGGTCGCGGCGGCCGCGACGACCTCCCTGCCGGAGGCGCCGGGCGGCGACCGCAACTGGGACTACCGCTACACCTGGATCCGCGACTCCACGATGGCGCTGTGGGCCTTCTACACCCTCGGGTACGACTGGGAGGCCAACGACTTCTTCTACTTCATCACCGACGTCGCCGAGGCCGCCGAGGGCAAGCTCCAGATCATGTACGGCCTGGACGGCCGCGAGGAGCTGCCCGAGTCGACCCTGGACCACCTCAGCGGGTACGACAACGCCCGGCCGGTGCGCATCGGCAACGAGGCGTACATGCAGGCCCAGCACGACGTGTGGGGCGCCATCATCGGCTCCATCTACATGTTCGTGCGCAAGCGGGACCGCCTGGACGACCGGCTGTGGAAGATCGTCGTCAAGCAGGTCGAGGACGCCCTGGCCAACTGGAAGACCCCCGACTGCGGGATGTGGGAGGTGCGCGGCGAGCCGCAGCACTTCACCTCCTCCAAGGTCTTCTGCTGGGTGGCCGCCGACCGCGGCGCCCGCCTCGCCCGCATCCGCGGCGACGACGAGCGCGCCCGCCGCTGGCAGCAGGCCGCCGACGAGATGCACGCCGACGTGCTGGCCAACGCGCTGGACGAGCGCGGGGTGTTCACCGCCCACTACGGCGCGACGGCGCTGGACGCCTCGGCGCTGCTGATCCCGCTGCTGGGCTTCCTGCCGGCCGACGACAAGCGGGTGCGCGAGACGGTGCTGGCGATCGCCGACGAGCTGTCGGAGGACGACCTGGTGCTGCGCTACCGGGCGACCGAGACCGACGACGGCTTCGAGTCGGAGGAGGGCACCTTCACGATCTGCTCGTTCTGGCTGGTCAGCGCGCTGGTGATGATCGGTGAGCTGGAGCGGGCCCGCGCGTTGTGCGAGAAGCTGCTGTCCTACGCCAGCCCGCTGCAGCTGTACGCCGAGGAGATCGACCCGCACACGGGCCGTCACCTCGGCAACTTCCCGCAGGCGTTCACCCACCTGGCGCTGATCAACGCGGTGATGCAGGTGATCCGGGCCGAGAACGACGAGCGCGACTCACCGCTCGCCTGATCCGGCCCGACCCGCGAGGGCCCGCCCCCACCGGGGGCGGGCCCTCGTCCGTGCCACGGGGCCAGGCCGCCGCTCAGGCGCCGGGCAGGAACAGGCAGAAGGGATGCCCGGCCGGGTCGAGGTAGACCCGCACGTGCTCCTGCGGCTGGAACTCCGCCAGCACGGCCCCGGCGGCCTCGGCGTGCCGGCCGGCCGCCTCCAGGTCGTCCACCTGGACGTCTAGGTGGGCCATCATCTGCTGGGAGCCGTCGGCGGCGGGCCAGACCGGCGGCGTGTAGGCGGGCTCGGCCTGGAAGGACAGGCCCGCCCCTCCGTCCGGGGAGCGCAGCTGGGCCCAGTCCGGCTCGTCCTTGACGAGGGTCCAGCCGAGCAGGTCCCGGTAGAAGCGCGCCAGCGCACGGGGGTCCGGCGAGTCGAGCACGGTGGCGGACAGGGTCATGCGGGGCCGAGGGGTCATCTGGTCTCCTTTGGGCGCGGTGTCGTCATCGGTGCCACAGGTGGCGGTGCCCGAGTCCTGCCCACGAGCGGGACGGTCAAAGACCGGCCCGCACGCCCACCCTTGATCACTAATCGTTATGATCAGATAACGGTTAGTGATGCATTGGTCCGACATGTGGCACGGGAGGTGGAACCTCGGTGACGGCCGAGATCACCCACCGCTGGGACAGGGTCGGGACGCTGCGGATGCACGCGCGGGCGCTCGGCCCCCCGTCCGCGCCCCCGCTGGTGCTCGTCCACGGCCTCGGCATCTCGGGCCGGTACATGGTCCCGCTGATGCGGCTGCTGGCCGACGACCACCACGTGCTGGCCCCCGACCTGCCCGGCATCGGCGCCAGCGACCGGCCCCGCGCGCCGCTCGACGTCGCCGGGCTCGCCGACGCCCTGGCGGCCTGGTCGCGGGTGGTCGGCCTCGGTCCCGCCGCGCTGCTCGGCCACTCGCTCGGCTGCCAGGTGGTGGCGCACGCCGCCGACCGGTACCCAGGCCGGGTGACCCGCCTGGTCCTTGCGGGGCCCGGCCGCGATCCCGCGGCGCGCTCGCCCGTGCGGCAGGCGCTGCGGCTGCTGGCCGACGTGCCGGGAGAGGCGCCCTCGCTGGTCCCGCTGGCCGCGTTCGACTACCTGCGCGCCGGCCCCTGGCGGATGTGGCGGACCCTGCGCGCGTCGCTGGACACCGACGCCGCCGACCGGCTGCGCCGCATCCCGCACCCCACGCTGGTGGTCCGGGGCGGCCGCGACCCGATCGCCTCCCCCGAATGGGCGCGGACCATCGCGGACCTGCTGCCCGACGGGACCGCGGTGACGATCGGCGGCGCCCCGCACGCGGTCAACTACACGACCCCGGACGCGCTGGCGCAGGTCGTCCGCCCCTTCCTCGCCGGCGCTCCGCGCTAGCGTCCCGGGGCGCGCGCGGCCCCATGGGGAGAAACAGAAACGATCATGCGGTGTGCTGACGCCCGCATGCCCTCCCGTTGCCCCGGCCCGGGAATCTACGGAGCGTCCGTTCCCACCACCTGTCCAGGGGGCTCCCGACCATGTCCGACGACTTCGTGCTCGACGTCACCCGCATCCGCGACCAGGTCCGCCAGAAGATGGACGAGGGCCCGGTCACCGAGACCTACGGCCACGACCCCGAGCGCGTCATCGGGGTGCTCAACGACGTCGTCGCCACCGAGGTCGTCTGCTGGCTGCGCTACACCCGGCACGCCATCTCCGCCTCCGGCATCGACCGCGCCCAGGTGAGCGCGGAGTTCACCGAGCACGCCAAGGAAGAGATGGACCACGCGCTGCGGGCGGCCGAGCGCGTCGGCCAGCTCGGCGGCGACCCCGACTTCGACCCGGCCAAGCTCGTCCAGCGCTCCCACACCGACTACACCACCCCGGCCGACGGCGACCTCAAGAAGATGCTGCGCGACAACCTGGAGGCCGAGCGCATCGTCATCGCCACCTACCAGGAGATCATCCGGTGGCTGGGCGACGGCGACCCCACCACCCGGCGGCTGATGGAGTCGATCCTGGAGGAGGAGGAAGAGCACGCCGACGACCTGGTGGACCTGCTCGGCATCTGACCGGCGGAACCCGCGCCCAGGATTCTCCCAGGTCACGACGGGTAGGTCCCGATCATGACCGATGCGGTGATCTTCGATGTGGACGGCACGCTGGTGGACACCGACTACCTGCACGCCGTCACGTGGTGGGAGGCGTTCCGGCAGCACGGGCACGAGGTCGCGATGGCCGCGGTGCACCGGGCGATCGGGATGGGCTCCGACAAGCTGCTGGACCGCCTGCTCCCCGGCGACCGGGACCGGGACGCCGACGACGCGATGAGCGCGGCGCACCTCGCGCTGTACGCGCAGTACTGGACGCGGCTCCGGGCGTTCGACGGGGCCGCGGACCTGCTGCGCAGGTGCGCCGCGCAGGGCAGCCGCGTCGTGCTCGCCAGCTCGGCCGGCGAGAGCGAGCTGAAGGCCCTGCGCGCGGCGCTGGACGCCGACGACGCCATCAGCGCCGTCACCTCCTCCTCCGACGCCGAGGAGAGCAAGCCCGCGCCCGACATCGTGGACATCGCGCTCGAACGCGCGGGCGTGACCGCCGAGCGGGCCGTCTTCGTCGGCGACGCCGTCTGGGACGTGGAGGCGTGCAAGAAGGCGGGCGTCCCCTGCGTGGGGGTGCTCAGCGGCGGCATCTCGCGGCAGGAGCTCCAGGAGGCGGGCGCCGTGGCCGTCTACGAGAGCACCGCGGCCATCCTCGCCGGTTTCGAGGACAGCCCCCTCAGCGCCTGAGCCCTCCCGGGAGGGCGGGCCCCGGGCGCGGGGCCGCATTTACCCGGACGGATCACCGCGCGTCATCCGGACGCCATCCCGTGCTCCGCCCGGGTCACTCCAATGCCTCCTGACTCTCCGCTCTCCCAGGAGGTGCTCCAGTGGACGACCAAGAGCTGCGGGCGGGTGCGCTGCACCACGCCCGGCATTCGCGGCGGCGGTTCCTCGCCCTGTCGGGGGCCGCCATGACCCTGGCCATGACCACGCGCTCCGCCGACGCCGCCACCAGGGTCGCGGCCGCCCCGCCGCGCGGGGACCACCCGTTCGGGCTGGGCGTCGCCTCCGGCGACCCGCTGCCGGACGGCGTGGTGCTGTGGACCCGGCTCGCGCCGCGTCCGCTGGAGCCCCGGGGCGGGATGGACGACCGGCGCCACCGCGTGGAATGGGAGGTCGCCGAGGACGAGCGGTTCCGCCGGGTCGTGCGGCGCGGCGGGGCGTGGGCGACGCCGGAGTACGCGCACTCGGTGCACGTGGACGTGCGCGGGCTCAGGCCGGGGCGCGAGTACTTCTACCGCTTCCGCACCGGCGGCCGGATCAGTCAGGCCGGGCGCACGCGGACGGCGCCCGACCCCCGGCGGCGGCTGGACTCCATGACCTACGCCTTCGCCTCCTGCCAGGCGTGGCAGGACGGCTACTTCACCGCCTACCGGCACATGGCCGACGAGGGCCCGGATTTGGTCGTGCACCTGGGCGACTACCTGTACGAGGGCGGGATCATGCCGACCGGCGGGGTGCGGAACACCCCGGTCCACGACGGGCTGCGGTACCGCTGCGACACCCTGGACCGCTACCGGCTGCAGTACGGCCTCTACAAGGGCGACCCCGACCTCCAGGCCGCGCACGCCCGCGCGCCCTGGCTGGTCACCTGGGACGACCACGAGGTGCTGAACAACTACGCCGGCAAGATCGCCGACGAGAGCACCTCCGCCGTCGCCGACTTCCTGGTCTGGCGCGCCAACGCCTACCGGGCCTTCTGGGAGCACCAGCCGCTCCGGCACGCGCAGCGGGCGGTCGGGCCGGACATGCTGCTCTACCGGCGCGTCGCCTACGGGGACTTGGTGGAGTTCGAGGTGCTGGACGGGCGGCAGTACCGGTCCGACCAGGCGTGCGGGGACGGCGCCCGCGCCGACTGCGCCGCGCGGCTCGACCCGGCGCGCAGCATGCTCGGCGCGCGGCAGGAGAAGTGGCTGACCGACGGCCTGGCCAGGTCCCGGGCCCGGTGGAAGGTGCTGGCCAACCAGGTCGTCATGGCCCAGGACGACTTCGACCTCAACCCCGACGTCCAGACGTTCTCCATGGACTTCTGGGACGGCTACAAGGCCTCGCGGGACCGGCTGTTCCGCGGCATCGCCGAGCGGCGCGTCCAGGACGTCGTGGTGATCACCGGGGACGCGCACCGCGCCCAGGCCGCCGACCTCAAGCTGGACTTCGACGACCCGGGCTCCCCCACGATCGGCTCTGAGTTCCTCGGCAGCTCCATCAGCAGCGGCGGCGACGGCTCGGCGGGCGGCCTGCCGCCCGGCGGCAGCGACCCCGCCAACCCCCACATCCGCTTCCAGGACGCCCGGCGCGGCTACGTGAGCTGCACGCTCACCCCGCGCGAGTACCGGGCGTCCTACCGGACGCTGCCCCAGGTGAGCCGGCCCGGCGCGCCGGTCTCGACCGCCGCCCGGTTCGTGATCGAGAGCGGCAGGCCCGGCCTGCACGCGGAGGAGGTCCGATGAACCGCCGGCCGCTGATCGCCCTCGCCGCGGCGGGCTGCGTCCTGGCCGCCCTCCCGCTGGCGTCGGCTGCCGGGGACGCCGACGGGCCGCGCCGCGACCCCAGGCCGACCTGGACGCCCGGACGGCTCCGCTTCCCGCCGCCGCCCGACAACCCGAGCCTCACCACGGTCCGCAAGATCGAGACGCGGGCGCTGCGGGCGGCCGGCGGACGGGTGGCGCCGTTCGCCGACCGGAAGGCGATGACGATCGTCCGGTCCACCGACCCCCGCTGCCGCAACGGCTGGCTCACCGTGGGGCTCCGCAACGGCGGCGCCCGCCCGGTCTACGGCGACCTGACGGCCGAGGCGGGCCCGCTCCGGGTGTCGCGACCGGTGCTGTCCACCTACCTCCCGGCCTCCTACGAGGCGCGGGCGCAGCTCCGGATCACCGTGCCCCCGGCGACGGGGCCGGGGACCTACAAGCTGCTGCTGCGCACCGGCGGGCAGCGCCTGACGGTGCCGGTGACCGTGGCCGCGCCGGGCCCCGGCCAGGACAACCTGGCCTGCGGGCGGCCCGTCACGGCCTCCTCCTCCGACCCGTCGGGCCGCTACCCGGCCGCCAGCGTGACCGACGGCAACCTCAACGGCGAGGAGTTCGGCGTCGGCAACGGCTGGAACGACGGCACCGCGAGCCGCTGGCCCGACACCGTGGACGTCGCCCTGGCCGCCGTGCGGCCGGTCGGTAGGGTCGTGCTGCACACGCTGGACAGCAACCGCTACAGCGTCGCCCGCTACGGCCTGCGCGACTGGGACGTCCAGGTGCGCGCGGACGGGGTGTGGACGACGGTGGCCCGCTCGCGCGCCAACGCCTCGGCCCGCGTGGAGCACACCTTCGCCCCGGTGACCGCCGACGCCGTGCGCGTGGTCGCCCTCGGCTCCAACGACGGCCGCTTCGCCCGGATCATCGAGCTGGAGGTCTTCGGCCCGTGACGGCCGGTGGGGAGGCGGGCCGGGCCCGCCTCCCCACCGGATCACCGTCCGGGATCACCGTGCGGGGGTCACACCACCGCGCCCGAGTCGCCGACCTTGCGGGACGGCGGGCGCTGGAGCTTCTTGGCGTGCGGCGCGGGCGCCTTGTTGAAGCGCTCCAGCAGGATCGCCAGCGGCGTGGCGGTGAACACGCTGGAGTAGGTGCCCACGACGATGCCGATCAGCAGCGCGACGGCGAAGTCGGTCAGCGAGTCGCCGCCGAGGAACGCCAGCGCGCCCAGGATGAACAGCGCGCCCATGCCGGTGTTGACGGTGCGGGGCATCGTCTGGAGCGCGCCCAGGTTGGCGATCTCGGCGAACGGGGCGTCGCGGCGCGCGCCCCACAGCTCCCGGACCCGGTCGAACACCACCACCGAGTCGTTCACCGAGTAGCCGATCACCGTCAGCAGCGCGGCCAGGAACACCCCGTCGATGGGCTTGCCCAGCCAGGCGAACACGCCGGTGACGATCAGCACGTCGTGGAACATCGCCAGCACCGCCCCGGCCCCGAACGTCCAGCGGAACCGGATCGCCAGGTAGGCGAGCTGGGCCAGCAGCGCCACGCCCAGCGCGATCAGCGCCTTCTGGCGCAGCTCGTCGCCCAGGCTCGGGCCGATCAGCTCGTCGCGCTGCTTGGTGGTCTGGCCGCCCTTCTCGGCCAGCGCGTTCTGGATCTTGGTGACCTCGGCGTTGCTGAGGTTCTCGGTGCGCACCGAGATGTCGTCCTTGCCGGAGGTCTGCACCACCGCGCGCGGGAAGCCGGCGTCGGCGACCGCCGCGCGGGCGGTGTCGATGTCGAGGGTCTTGCTGGTGGAGTACTCGACCAGCCGGCCGCCGGTGAACTCCACGCCGTAGTTCAGGCCGCGCGCGAAGATCCCGGTGACGGCCAGCGCGACCGCGGCGAAGGAGATGGTGAGCCACAGGGTGCGGCGCTTCATCAGGTCGGGGTTGCGGCGGTCCAGCCAGCGGCGGACCCGGCCCACCCCGCCGAGGCCCGACAGGCCGGGCCTGCGCTCGACGAAGCGGCGCGACAGCACGGCCTCGGTCAGCACCCGGCTGAGCAGCATCGCCGACACCATCGAGGCCAGCACACCGATCATCAGCGTGACGCCGAAGCCCTTCACCGGTCCCGAGGCCAGGAAGAACAGCAGCCCGGCGGCCAGCAGCGTGGTGATGTTGGAGTCGGCGATCGCCGACCACGCCTTGGTGAAGCCGGTGACCAGCGCGCCGCGCAGGCCCCGGCGGGGCGCGGCGGCGTACTCCTCCCTGGCCCGTTCGAAGGCCAGCACGTTGGCGTCGATCGCCATGCCGATGGCCAGCACGAACCCGGCGAGGCCGGGCAGGGTGAGGGTCGCGCCGAGCGCGACCAGCGCCGCGTAGGAGATCAGCGCGTAGCAGGTGAGCGCGATGGTGGCCAGGGCCCCGGCCAGCCGGTAGACGGCGATGATGAACAGGCCGGTCAGCACGATGCCGATGATCGCGGCCCAGGCGCTGGCCTCGATGGCCGCCTCGCCCAGGGTCGGGCCGACCACCCGCTGCTCGATGATCTTGACGGGGACCGGCAGCGCGCCGCCCTCCACCAGCGCGGCCAGCTCCTTGGCCGACTCGGGGGTGAACTGGCCGGTGATCTGGGTGTTGCCGCCGGTGATGCCGACGCCGCAGGCGACCTGCTCGGTCACCCGCGGCGAGGAGATCACCTTGCCGTCCAGCACGAAGGCGAGGCGGCGGCCGTCGCCGGGCTGGCAGGCCGCGGCGGCGGTGGCCTTCTCCCAGGCCTTGCCGCCGGCGCCCTGGAACTTGATGTTGACCGACCAGCCGGTGCCGTTCTGCGCGTCGAAGGAGGCGTCGGCCGACTCGATGCCGTCGCCGCTGAGCAGCGGAGCGCCCAGCATGACCGGCTGGCCGTCCTCGTCGGGCAGGATCTGCTCGCCCTTCTTGGGCTTGCCGTCGTTGTCGCGGACCGCGTGCGCGGTGAGCTGGGCGGTCTTGCCGACCGTCTCGGCGGCGCGGGTCGGGTCCTGCACGTCGGGCAGCTCGACGATGATCCGGTCGGAGCCGGAGCGGGTGATCGACGACTCGGCGACGCCGAGCGCGTTGACCCGGCGCTCCAGCACCTCCTTGGCGCGGTCGGTGGACTCGGTGTCGGCCTTGACCGTGGGCGTGCTCTGGGTCTGCAGGACGATCTGGGTGCCGCCGCGCAGGTCGAGACCGAGGCGGGCGGGTTTGGTCAGGGTGAAGTAGAGCGATCCGGCGAGCACGGCGAACGCCAGGACCACCCGCACCACGTTGGCGCGAGACAAGGGAGGACCTCCACAGGGGAACACCGGCGTGACACGCGGTCACGCCGGTCGGACGGGAAGACGTCAGAACCCTGTGGCGGGCGGGGCGCGGCCCCGGGGGGCGCCGCGCGGGGCGGCGCCGGCCGTCGCGGGCCGTTCGGCGCGGACGGCGTGCACGGCCCGGGAGGGCCGCGGGCGGACGGCGGGCGGCGGGACCGCCACGTCGTGGTCGGGCGCGGGCGCGCCCGCCGGGTGCCGCAGGACGGCGGCGCACGGCTCGGCGTGGCCGGTGCGGGAGGCGCTCCGGAACATGCCCCAGGACGTGCCGCGCGACTCCGAGCGGGTCTTGGCGGCGGTGCGGGTCCGCGTGGGCGTGCCCGTGCCCGGCTGGGACGTCCCGACGCGGATGCCGGCGGCCGTACCCGCCGAGGCCGTGGCCGTCCCCGCGGCGGGGACGACCACGAAGCCCAGCAGGCCCAGCGCGATGACCAGCAGCCGCGCCAGGCGGCCGCGCTCGTCGCCGGCGGGCTGGACCGGGGCCTCGGCCCGGGTCTGGAGATCGCGCACGCGCTTTCCTCTCCCCGGCGGCCGATCGATCCCCGCCACGCTACCCGACGCCGCGTCCGGCAGTGATCAAAGCGCCGGTCGGCACCGTGATCGACACGGTGGTCGGCGCGGTGATCGGCCCGGTGGCCGTCGCTCCGCTCAGCCCTGCGGGGCCGCGGCGTCGCGGACCGGGAACATCCGGGCCGGGAGCAGCCGCGCGATGGCCTCCGAGCGGGTGGCCGCCAGCGGCCCGGCCACCGCCAGGACCAGGACGTACCCGGCGATGAACGGCGCGAGCCGCCCGTCCAGCCCGGCCGCGGCGGCCATGGAGGCCAGCACCAGCGCGAACTCGCCGCGCGACAGCACCGTCAGCGCCACGTTGGCCGAGGCCGTGCGGTCGAAGCCGTGCAGCCGCCCGGCCAGCAGCCCGGCGCTCATGTTGAGCACCACCGTCAGCAGCACCGCCGCCAGCACCGGCAGCGCGACCGAGGCCAGGTCGCCGGGGTCGATCGACAGCCCGAACGCGAAGAAGAAGATCGCGCCGAACGCGTCGCGCAGCGGGTGCACCAGCTCGCGGATGCGCGGCGCGTGCTTGGTCGCGCCCAGGATGAGGCCGACCATGAACGCGCCGATGGCGTCGGAGACGCCGAACTCCTCGGCGATCCCGGCGGTCAGCACCGCGAGGCCGACGAAGGTGACCACGACCAGCTCGTCGTCCTTGAGGTCGACCAGCTTGCCGATCCAGCGCGCCCCGTAGCGGGCGGCGACCACCAGCACCAGCAGGAACGCCAGCGCCTTGCCGAACTCGGCGGCGGCCGCGGCGAAGCCGTCGGCCCCGCCCAGGATCGGCTGGAGCAGCGCGAGGTAGAGCGCGAGGAACACGTCCTCGACCACGATGATGCCGAGGACCAGCCTGCTCTCGGGATTGCCGAGCCGGCCCAGGTCCATCAGGATCTTGGTGACGATGGCCGAGGAGGAGATGCCGATCACCCCGGCCAGCACGAACGCCTCCCGGCCGCCCCAGCCGAGGGCGAACCCGAAGGCCAGCCCGCCGCCCACGTTGAGCAGCAGGTACAGGCCGCCCGACAGCAGCAGGCGGCCGCCACCGGCCACCAGGTCGTCGGTGTGGAACTCCAGCCCCAGGTAGAACAGCAGGAACACGAGGCCCAGGGCGGACAGCAGTTTGAGGTCGGTCGGATCGTCGAACAGGGCGATGCCGGGCGTGTGCGGCCCGAACAGGATTCCGGCGAGCATGAACAGCGGGATGGTCGGCAGACCGATGCGCACGCCGGCGCGGGCCAGCAGGCCCGCCGCCAGGAACGCCCCGCCCAGTGCGATGAGGGCTTCGGCGAGATGGATGGGACAACCTCCGTCAGGGGTCCGCGGCAGGGCCGCGGGGTCCGGCGGTAGCGCCGGACCGGCGGGAACGTCAGGAACCCTGGGAGGTCGGAGGTGCGCGGGCGCCGGCCCCGCCCGGCGGCGCGCGGCCGGGCGGCACGCCCGGGTCCGCGGGCGGCGGTGCGCGGCCGGGCGGCGGGAGGGCCGGGGCGGCGGTGCCCGGCAGCGCCGCGACCGCGCTCGGCCGGTCCGGCGAGGGGGACGACGCCTGGGCGTGGTTGGCGATGAACGCGGGCTCCACGCCCGTGGCGTCGCACGGCGTGTCGAAGGCGTCCGGGGCGCCGCTCGCGGCGGCGGGCGTCCAGAGCGCGTGCCCGGCGGAGCCGGGGACGGCGGAGCCGGGGTCGTAGGCGAGCCCGAACAGGGCGGACAGGCACAGGAACAGGGCCAGCGGCGCGATCGGCCGTCGGCGTCCCGGCACGCCCACCCCCTTCACAATCCGTCCCCAATTAAATCATCTACTACAAGACTATATGAATCGGGCGCCGGACGCCAACCCGGGCGCGCCCGTCCCGCCCGCCCCCGACGGTGCGCGCAGCTCGCAAACCCCTGCAGCGCGGCCCGTTCCGGCCATGACGCCCCTCCCCGCGGGCATTGCCGGGCCACCGAAAGCGAATTACTTTCACAATGCCCACCCCGAACCGGACAAAGGAGCATCCGGTGGCACAATTCAGACAGCGCGCCCTGGTCGGCGCCACCGCCCTCACGGCCTCCCTGGCCACCGTCGTCCTGACCGCCCTCCCCGCCTCCGCCGCCACCACGACCGTCCGCAAGGGCACGGCCACCGCCGCCCCCTACGCCGGCAACGTCCGCGCCACGCTCCTCGGCACCGCCACGGTGTCCACCTCCCTGGGCGGCGGATCCTGCAACCGCGCCACCCTGAACGGCTCCATCCAGTCCAACGGCACCGGCCTGAACGTCAGCGCCGCGTCGATCTACAACGACCCCGGGCCCGCCTGCCCGGGCGGCGGCGGCACCGTCACCGTCACCACCCAGGGCCTCCCCTGGACCGGCGGCAGCGTGGTCCACGACGCCGCCCACACCGGCGGCCGCGACGCCGCCGTCACCATCGCCGGGTTCAAGGTGAAGGCCGTCGCCAGCATCCTCGGCGGCATCACCTGCTACTACGGCGGCAACCTCACCGCCAACGGCTACAACCCCGACAACCCGAGCCGGCCCGACCCGTCGGTGGCCCAGGCCCAGGTCGGCGTGACCAACGCCGTCGTCAACCGGCAGAGCGGCGGCAGCTTCCTGTGCCCCTCCACCGCCAGCGTCACCGTCGCCTACGCCCTCCAGGGCGAGACGACCGCCGGTTCCGGGACCTTCGACCAGAAGCTCTACGTGACCAGCTGACGCGCTCCCGCTCCCCAGTACGACGAACGGGCCGTCCCTCCGAGGAGGGACGGCCCGTTCCGGGTGTCGCGGCGGGTCAGCAGCCCACGAGCTGCGCGGCCAGGAAGGACTCCACCTGGCCGAGCGAGATGCGCTCCTGGCTCATCGTGTCGCGCTCGCGCACGGTGACCGCGTCGTCCTCAAGGGTGTCGAAGTCGACGGTGACGCAGAACGGGGTGCCGATCTCGTCCTGGCGGCGGTAGCGGCGGCCGATGGCGCCCGCGTCGTCGAAGTCGACGTTCCAGTTCTTGCGCAGCGCGGCGGCCAGGTCGCGCGCCTTCGGCGACAGGTCGGCGTTGCGCGACAGCGGCAGCACCGCGACCTTGACCGGGGCGAGGCGCCGGTCGAGCCGCATGACGGTGCGCTTCTCCAGCTTGCCCTTGGCGTTGGGCGCCTCGTCCTCGGCGTAGGAGTCCATCATGAACGTCAGGGTGCAGCGGTCCACGCCCGCCGCGGGCTCGATCACGTACGGCACGAACCGCTCCCCGGCCTCCTGGTCGAAGAACGACAGGTCGGTGCCCGACGCCTTGGCGTGGGTGGACAGGTCGTAGTCGGTGCGGTTGGCGACGCCCTCCAGCTCGCCCCACTCGCTGCCGACGAAGTCGAACTTGTACTCGATGTCCACGGTGCGCTTGGAGTAGTGCGACAGCTTCTCGGCCGGGTGCTCGAACAGCCGCAGGTTCTCCTTGCGGATGCCGAGGTCGGTGTACCACTGGAAGCGCTCGTTGATCCAGTACTGGTGCCACTCCTCGTCCGAGCCGGGCTTGACGAAGAACTCCATCTCCATCTGCTCGAACTCGCGGGTCCGGAAGATGAAGTTGCCGGGCGTGATCTCGTTGCGGAACGACTTGCCGATCTGCCCGATGCCGAAGGGCACCTTGCGGCGCGCCGACTGCTGCACGTTCAGGTAGTTGATGAAGATGCCCTGGGCGGTCTCGGGCCGCAGGTAGGCGAGGCCCGACTCGTCGTCCTGGACCGCGCCGAGGTAGGTCTTGAGCAGACCGTTGAACATCCGCGGCTCGGTGAAGGCGCCCTTGACCCCGCAGTTGGGGCAGGAGATGTCGGCCAGGCCGTTCGCCGGCGGGCGGCCGTGCTTCTCCTCGTAGGCCTCCTCCAGGTGGTCGGCGCGGAAGCGCTTGTGGCACGACTGGCACTCGGTCAGCGGGTCCACGAACGCGTTGACGTGGCCGCTGGCCTCCCACACCTCGCGGGCCAGGATGACCGAGGAGTCCAGGCCGACGACGTCGTCGCGGCCCTGCACCATGGACTTCCACCACTGGCGCTTGACGTTGTTCTTCAGCTCCACGCCGAGCGGCCCGTAGTCCCAGGAGGCGCGCAGGCCGCCGTAGATCTCGCTCGACGGGTAGACCAGGCCTCGGCGCTTGCTGAGGTTGACGATCGTGTCCATCACGTCGGAACGGCGTGCCATGAGCGTTCTCCATCCGGCTGGCGGTCGGCGGGACTGTCCGTACGCCTGTGACACCGTCCCGGAGGACGGCCAGGCGAGTGTGTGATCCCCGGTGTTTCGATGCTGTGCGGAGCGCGGCGGTCCCGCGGCGCTCCAAGAGCGTTTCCCAGCTTACAGCCTGCGTGCGGGCGGCCATGGGCCGTCAGTAGACGCGGCCGTCCACCAGGTTGTTGTCGACGTTGATCGTGACGCCGCCGTGCGTCTCGCGGTGCCCGCCCCGGTACTGCTTGATGCGGCGGTGCGGCGGCCACCACTCGCGGGGCATGTGGGGGTAGTCGTACACCTCGGCCCTGCCGTCCCAGTGCGCGAACCAGACCGCCTTGGGCTTGGTGATGCCGGTCGCCCGGCCCACGTCGCGGACGCCCGAGGAGACGCTGCTGTAGACGCCCGGGACGTAGCCGCGGTTGTTGAGGCCGCGCGACCAGGCGTGCAGGAAGCGCAGCACGGCCTTGCGGCAGGCGGTGTTCCCGCTGTCGTACGCCTCGATGTCGAAGTAGACGGGCTTGCGGCGCGGGATGCCCAGGGCCCTGGCGCGGGCCACGGCGTCCTTGGCGGCGGCCTTGCCCTTGGCGGTGGCGTTCGTCGTGGTGAAGCGCTGCCGGTAGCGGCCGCAGGGCGCCTGGAGCCCCACGTAGGTGGGGATGAGCCGGTACCCCATGGCGCGGACGCGGCGCACCCACGAGGCGGTCAGGTTGGGCTGGGCGCAGCCGCGCGCCGCGCCGCCGATGTAGATGTTGGCGATGCCGTAGGCGGAACGCCAGGCGGCCATGGCGCGCAGGGACGGAGCGGTGCAGGTGTCGAACGCCTTGCCCTGCGCCCATGCCTTCTGTCGCTGGCTCTTCCTCTGGCTCCGTCTCTGGTTCTGCTCGGACGGGACCGGCGGGCCCAGGCGCTCGGCCTCGTTCTCGGCCTCGTTCTCGGGCGGGGTCCCCGGCCGCGCCGGAGCGCTCGGCTCGGCGGGCCAGTCGGCGGTGAGGCGGGTGGCCCGCAGCGTGGCCTGAAGGTCTTCGGGCCCTTCCCCGTAGACGCCGTTCACCACGACCCCGGCCTCGGGCAGCGGGACGCGGACCCGGTGGTCCACGGTCGGCGCGACGGTGTGCCGCGCCAGCCTGTCGGCCCTGACCCGGCCTCCGGGCGCGGCCCGCCGCTGCGCCGACCGGTCGCCCAGCGGCTCCAGGTGCAGGACGTCGGCGCCGCCGACCAGCTTGGCGGGGCAGTCGGGCTGCGGGCCGGGCCGCCCCAGGTAGACCGCGGGCCGGTCGTAGCGGACGCAGCGCGTCGGCTCCCGGTCCAGCCGGTACACCGGCCGGTCGGCGGGCACCGGCACGCGCACGCCCCGGTACTCGACGGTCCGGTACCCGCTCAGCGCGGCGGACGACCCGTCCGGGGCCCCCGCGGCGGACGGGCCGAGACCGGTCCCGATCCCGACGACGAGGGGTGCGAGCGCCCCCGTTCCCAGCAGTCCGGCGAGCAGGACGGCATGACGCATCACGTCTCCCCCGATTTTCCGCCCCGGCCCGCGGCGGGTCCCCTGCCCCCGCCGGGCCGCGGCGCGACCCGTGTGATGCGGCAGTGATGACCCGCGGCCGGTCGGGCGAAACCGGGCGCGCGGCTTCTTGGGCGGCCGTTGACCGGGGCGGTCCCGGGGGGTGGTCAGCGGGCGGTGACGACCTCGTACGCACCGGGTTCGTCCACCGCGAAAGCCGCCAGCGGGATGAACCGGACGCGCACGTCGTAGGCGCCGAGCGCGCGGCGGTAGAAGCCCGCGCCCTCCCACTCGGTGACCAGCGTCCACAGCCCGGGGTCGTCCATGGCCCGCGCGAGCCGCCCGGCGCGGTAGCCGGCGCTGTCGGCCAGGGACTCCAGGACCCCGGCCATGTCGGTGGCGAAGCCCTCGGCGGACGCGTCGGGCACCCGGTACCGGGTAATGGCGATCATCGCCCCATCCTGGCAGGCGCGCGGCGGCTCCGCCCGGCGGCCGCGCGGGCGTACCGTGGGCCGGTGCGCACACCGAGCGGTCCCGCCGGCGACCCCGCCGAGGACCAGTCCCCCGAGTCCGGGCCCGCCGCCTCCCCCGCCGCCGGCGCGGGCGGCCTGCGGGCCGCCGTCGAGCGCCGCAGTGCCGGGCCGGTGCTGTTCCTGCACCGGCTGCCGGTGTGGGTCGTGCTGGCCGCGGTGTTCGCGCTGCTGGCGGTCGGCATGGCGGTCCCCGGGTGGCCCGCGGCGGCCGCCCTGCTGGTGCTGGCGGCGGCGCTCGGCTGGTTCGCCTTCCTCAACTGGCCCGCGCTGGACGCCCCCGGGAAGGTGCTGCGGATCGTCGCTTTCGCGGTGTTGGTCGCGTTGGCGGTGGGACGCGCACTAGAGCGCTTTTGACAACCATTTTCATTTTCGTCCATACTTGGGGGGTGTTCACCTCCCGAAAGCCGCTGCGCCTCGTTCCGCCGACCGTCCTGGCCGCCCTCGGCCTGGCGGCCCTGACCGCCTGCGGGAACGCGGGCGCGACCGGGTCCGCCGACCGGACCGAGGTCGCCGCCTCCTTCTACCCGATGGCCTGGCTGGCCGAGCGGGTCGGCGGCGACGACGCGGCCGTGAGCACCCTCACCAAGCCCGGCGCCGAGCCGCACGACCTGGAGCTCACGCCCAAGCAGATCGGCGCCCTGGGCAAGGCCGACCTCACCCTCTACGTCAAGGGCCTGCAGCCCGCCGTGGACGACGCGGTCGCCAAGCACGCCAAGGGCAAGGGCCTGGACGCCGCGGGCACCGTCAAGCTCCTGCCCGCCCCGGGCGAGGACGAGCACGCCCACGAGGGCCACGAGCACGAGCACGGCGAGGAGCACGGGCACGAGGAGGAGCACGGGCACGACCACGGCGACGCCGGTCACGACCCGCACCTCTGGCTCGACCCGTCCCGCATGGCGACCGTCGCCACCGCGCTCGGCGACAGGCTCGCCGCCGCCGACGCCGACCACGCCGCGGGCTACAGGTCCCGCGCCGCCGCGCTCGCCAAGGAGCTGAACGGCCTGGACCAGGAGTTCAAGACCGGCCTGGCGTCCTGCAAGCGCAAGACGATCGTCACCGCGCACGCCGCGTTCGGCTACCTCGCCGACCGCTACGGGCTCAAGCAGATCTCGATCGCCGGCGTGGACCCCACCAGCGAGCCGTCGCCCAAGCGGCTGGCCGAGCTGACCGGCGAGGTCCGCTCCTCCGGCGCGACCACGGTGTTCACCGAGAGCCTGGTGAGCCGCAAGGTCGCCGACACCCTGGCCCGGGAGGCGGGGGTCAGGACCGCCGTGCTCGACCCGGTCGAGGGGATCAAGGAGGGCTCGTCCGAGAACTACCTGACCGTGATGCGCGCCAACCTGAAGACCCTCAAGCCCGCCCTGGAATGCTCATGAAGACCGACGCCCCGAACACCGGCGCCCCTGGGACCGGCGCCCCGCCGTTCGCGATGACCGACGGCCGGGTCCGGCTGGACGGCCGCGAGGTGCTGCGCGGCATCGACCTGACGGTGCGCGCCGGCGACGTGGTGGCCGTGCTCGGCCCCAACGGCGCGGGCAAGTCCACCCTGGTCAAGGCGCTGCTGGGGCTGCGACCGCTCAGCGGCGGCCGCACCGAGATCTTCGGCGTGCCGCCGGCGCGGTTCCGCGACTGGCGGCGCGTCGGCTACGTGCCGCAGCGGCTGCCGATGGGCGGCGGCGTGCCCTCCACCGTCCGCGAGGTCGTCTCGTCGGGCCGCACCGCCCGCCGGTCGCGCTGGCGCCCCGCGCTGCTCGCCGACCGGGCCGCCGACCGCGCCGCGGTGGACCGCGCCCTGGAGGCGGTGGGCCTCGCCGACCGCGCCGGCGAGTCGGCGCACCTGCTGTCGGGCGGCCAGCAGCAGCGGGTGCTGATCGCCCGCGCGCTGGCCGGCGAGCCCGAGGCGCTGGTGATGGACGAGCCCACCGCGGGCGTGGACGCCGCCAACCAGGCGGCGCTCGCCGGGACCCTCGGCGCGCTGGTCCGCGACGGCCGCACCGTCGTGCTGGTCGCGCACGAACTGGGCCCGATCGAGCCGCTGGTCACCCGCACCGTCGTGCTCGACCACGGGCGCGTGCTGCGCGAGGAGGCCCCGGCGGCGAAGGGGACGGCCGCATGATCGAGATGCTCTCCTACGACTTCATGCGCATCGCGCTGGTGATGGCGGTCCTGATCGGGCTGACCGCCCCCGCGGTGGGCACCTTCATCGTGCAGCGCAAGCTGTCGCTGCTGGGCGACGGCATCGGCCACATCGCGCTGACCGGCATCGGGCTCGGGCTGCTGACCGGCTCCTCCCCCGTGCTGGCGGCGCTGGCGGTGTCGGTGCTCGGCGCGGTCGCCATCGAGGTGCTGCGCGCCCGCAGCCGCAGCGGCGGCGACGTGGCGCTCGCGCTGCTGTTCTACGGCGGCCTCGCCGGGGGCGTGGTCCTCACCGGCGCGACCGGCGACGGCGGCGCCAACCTCAACTCCTACCTGTTCGGGTCGATCAGCAGCGTCACCGCCGCCGACCTGTACGTGGTGGCCGGGCTCGCCGTGGTGGTGCTCGGCATCGTCGCGGTGTTCGGCCGCGAGCTGTTCCTGCTGTGCACCGACGAGGAGGTGGCGCGCGCCTCGGGCCTGCCGGTGCGCTTCCTGTCGGTGCTGATCGCCGCGACCGCCGCGGTCACCGTGGTGATCGCGATGCGGGCCATCGGGCTGCTGCTGGTCAGCGCGCTCATGGTGGTGCCGGTGGCGGCGGCGCAGCAGGTGACCCGGGGTTTCAGGAGCACGATGCTGCTGGCGATGGGGATCGGTGTACTGTCGGCGGTGACCGGGCTGGCGGGCTCGTTCCAGTACGATCTGCCGCCGGGCCCCTCGATCGTGCTGCTGGCGCTGGCGGTGTTCGCAGTCGCGGCGGTCGGGGGCACGGTGCTGCGCCGCAGACGGATCGTCTCGGCGACGGCCCGGTCCGAAGTGGAGGCCAAGGCGGAGGTGCTTGGGGGATGACGACGGCCCGCCGTAACGCGGTGCGCCAGGCCCTGACGGGGTGCGACGGCTTCCGCAGCGCGCAGGACATCTACGCCGACCTGCGCGCCGACGGCTCCAAGATCGGCCTCACCACGGTGTACCGGGCGCTGCAGGCGCTCAGCGACTCCGGCGAGGTGGACGTGCTGCGCACCGCCGACGGCGAGGCGGTCTACCGCGCCTGCCGCTCGGAGGAGCACCACCACCACCTGGTCTGCCGCGACTGCGGCCGCACGATCGAGGTGGGCGGTCCCGCCGTCGAGAAGTGGGCCGACGCCATCGCCGCCGAGCACGGCTTCGTGGACATCACCCACACCGTCGAGGTCTTCGGCACCTGCGCCGACTGCGCGTCCCGCTGACGCGCCCGCCCGGCGCGTCCGCCCACCGTGTCCGCCCTCCGTGTCCGCCCTCCGTGTCCGCCCGTCCCGACGCGCGTGCCCGACGCCGGTGTCCGGCCCCGGTGCCCGCGTGGGCGACAATCGGGGCATGGCTACGACACGCATCGCGAACGCGCACTGGGAAGGGCCGCTGATGGGCGGCCAGGGGACGGTCTCGCTGGACTCCTCCAAGATCGGCACCTTCGACGTGAACTGGCCCTCGCGGGCCGAGGAGGCGAACGGTAAGACCAGCCCCGAGGAGCTGATCGCCGCCGCGCACTCCACCTGCTACTCGATGGCCCTGTCGCACGGGCTGGCCGGGGCGGGCACGCCGCCGGAGAAGGTGGACACCAAGGCGGAGGTGACCTTCCAGCCGGGCGAGGGCATCACCGGGATCAAGCTGGTCGTCCGGGCCAGCGTGCCGGGCCTGTCGGCGGCCGACTTCGAGAAGGCGGCGCAGAACGCCAAGGAGAACTGCCCGGTCAGCAAGGCGCTGGCGGGCACGAAGATCACGTTGGACGCGGCGCTGGTCTGACCGCGCGGCGGCGGAAGGGGGCGGCCGGAGCCGCCCCCTTCCGGCGCTCAGCGGACGGCGCCGCGCCGCCCGTCCACCGGGCGCGGCCCGTCCCCGGCCAGCATCACCCGGCGCAGGCGGCGCGGCCGGTCGCCGTAGTCGCGCACGACCCGGTGCTGGGTGGCGCGCTGGTCCCAGATCGCCACGTCGCCGGGCGACCAGCGCCAGCGGACGGTGTTCTCCAGCCGGGTCACGTGCTCCTGGAACAGCCGCAGCAGCGCCTCGGAGTCCGACTCCTCGCTCAGTCCGGCCACCCGGCGCGCGAACCCGCCCAGCATCAGCGCCCGCTCCCCGGTCTCGGGGTGCACCCGCACCAGCGGGTGCTCGGCCTCCCGCGGGCCGTCGCCGTGCCGGATCCACAGCCGGTCGGCCACCTCCCGCAGCACGACCGGCAGGTCGTCGTAGGCGGCGGCGGTGTTGGCCCAGACGGTGTCGCCGCCGTGCGAGGGCACCAGCACCGCCAGCGCCACCGAGATGCCGGGCGGCCGGTCGCTCCAGGTGGGGCCCGCGTCCCAGCCGCCGGGCACGGGCCCGTCGGCGAACGGGGCGGGCTCGCCCAGCAGCCGCGCGAAGGCGCTCTGGGCGGCGG
This sequence comes from Spirillospora sp. CA-253888, assembly GCA_050936435.1. Classification (GTDB taxonomy): domain Bacteria; phylum Actinomycetota; class Actinomycetes; order Streptosporangiales; family Streptosporangiaceae; genus Spirillospora. The sequence continues at coordinate 6,279,732 of JBNJMT010000001.1, read as the reverse complement.
CGTCCAGATGGTGCTGGTCGCGGCAGAACAGCACCTTGTGGCGCAGCAGCGCCTCGCGCAGGACGCCGAGCGGCCGCGCGCCGAGCGAGCCCGACAGGTGGACGCCGCGGACCTCCGCGCCGATCCGCCCGGCGAGCGGCAGGATCGGGAAGCCGGCGCCCAGGCCGGACCGGACGGCGGTCGGGACGTCCGGGTGGACGGGGTCCAGCACCTGATACGTCATGGGACGAACGTAGGCGCCGCCGCTCGATTTATCAACTAACCCAGTAGGAAATACATGCTTTGCGCCGGGGAGAAGGCGGCCCGGACCGGGTCCGGGCCGCCTCGTCCACGCGTCTCGGCTCCGCGCCTCAGTTCGCGGGCGCGGGCTCCACCGCGTTGGGCACCGCGCCGCCGTAGCGGCGGTCGCGGCTGGCGTAGATCTCGCAGGCGTGCCACAGGTGCCGCCGGTCGAAGTCGGGCCACAGGGTGTCCAGGAACACCATCTCGGCGTACGCCGACTGCCACAGCAGGTAGTTGGAGAAGCGCTGCTCGCCCGACGAGCGCAGGAACAGGTCCACGTCCGGGATGCCCGGCTCGTCCAGGTAGCGGGCGAACACCTTCTCGGTGATCTTGTCGGGGTTCAGCTTCCCGTCGCGCACGTCGCGGGCGATCGCGGCGGCGGCGTCGGTGATCTCGGCCCGGCCGCCGTAGTTCACGCAGAACTGCAGGGTGAGCACGTCGTTGTCGCGGGTCATCTCCTCGGCCGTCTCCAGCTCCGAGATCACGCTGCGCCACAACTTCGGACGACGCCCGGCCCAGCGCACCCGCACGCCCATCGCGTTCAGCTGGTCGCGGCGGCGGCGGATCACGTCGCGGTTGAAGCCCATCAGGAAGCGCACCTCCTCGGGCGAGCGCTTCCAGTTCTCGGTGGAGAAGGCGTAGGCCGACAGGTTCGGGACGCCCAGCTCGATCGCGCCCATGATCACGTCGAAGAGGGACTCCTCCCCCATCTTGTGCCCCTCGGTGCGCGGCAGCCCGCGCTCCTTGGCCCAGCGCCCGTTGCCGTCCATGACGATGGCCACGTGCCGCGGCACCAGGTCGGCCGGGATGGCGGGCGGTCGCGCGCCGTCCTTGTGGGGTTCCGGCGGCGAAACGGCCCTTCTCACACTGACTCCCTGTCGTTCTTGGCGTCGGTCTCGCGCTCCACGTGGCGCAGCGACCGGATGCCGTGTTCCAGATGCCACTGCAGGTAGGCCGCGACGAGGCCGCTGCACTCTACCCGGTGGCGCGATTCGCTCCCGTCGGCGTGCTCCCAGTCCCCGCGCAGCAGCGCCAGCATCAGCGCGAACGTGGGCGGGGCCGGGGTCGCCGCGCCCGGCTGGCGGCAGCGGGCGCACACCGCGCCGCCCGCCGCGATCGCGAAGCCGCGCAGCTGGCCCCGGTCGCCGCAGCGGCAGCACTCGTCCAGCGCCGGCGCCCATCCCGCGACCGACAACGAGCGCAGCAGGTAGGCGTCCAGCACCAGCCGGGGGTCGTGGGTGCGCTCCACCAGCGTCCGCAGCCCGCCGAGCAGCAGCAGGAACTGGCGCAGCGCCGGCTCGCCCTCCTCGGCGGTGAGGCGCTCGGCGGTCTCCAGCATGGCCGAGCCCGCGGTGTAGCGCGGGTAGTCGGTGACCAGGGGCTCGCCGTAGGGGCGCAGCGTCTCGGCCTGCGTGATCAGGTCGAGCGAGCGGCGCTCGTACAGCTGCAGGTCCACGTGCGTGAACGGCTCCAGCCGCGCGCCGAAGCGCGACTTGGTCTTGCGGACCCCCTTGGCGGCGGCCCGGATGCGCCCGGTGCGCCGGGTCAGCACCGTCACGATCCGGTCGGCCTCGCCCAGCTTCTGGGTGCGCAGCACGATGCCTTCGTCGCGGTAAAGGGTCACCCGCCCATTGTCCCGCACCGGCGGCGGTGCCCGGGAAGCGCCGGAACCGACCGCGATCGCCCGGACCCTCACGCAACGTGACCGCAATAGGCCGCGGCGGTGGCCGCGAAGGCGTGGCCCAGATCACAGGAAGCTGGCAGCGTTGAGGCATGAGATGCACCATCGTGCCGCCGCACATGCTGGAGCACGTCGCCCACGACACCGGCGCCGACCCCGCGCTGCGCGCCATGGCCCGCCGGACCCTCGTCCTCAGCGCCGCGCAGCGGGTCGAGCGCCGGACCGGGCCCGTGGAGCCGATCCCCCCGACCGAGGACTTCGTCCCCAAGCGGACCATCAACGACGCGAAGAACCAGGAGACCCTGCCCGGCGAGACCGTGCGCGCCGAGGGCGGCGCCGCCACCGGCGACGTGATCGTCGACCAGGCCTACGACTGGCTGGGCGTCACCTTCGACTTCTTCGAGACCGCCTACCGCCGCGACTCCATCGACGGCGCGGGCCTGCCCATGATCTCGACGGTGCACTACGGCCGCGACTACGGCAACGCCTTCTGGAACGGCGAGCAGATGGTGTACGGCGACGGCGACGGGGTGCTGTTCACCGCCTTCACCGGCCCGCTGGACGTCACCGGCCACGAGCTGGTCCACGGCGTCACCCAGTACACCGCCGACCTGGAGTACTTCGGCCAGTCCGGCGCGCTCAACGAGTCGGTGTCCGACGTGTTCGGCTCGCTGATCAAGCAGTGGCACCTGGGGCAGACCGCCGACCGGGCCGACTGGCTGATCGGCGAGGGCCTGCTGGCCCCGGGCGTCGACGGCGTCGCGCTGCGCTCGATGAAGGAGCCGGGCACCGCCTACGACGACCCGCGCCTCGGCAAGGACCCGCAGCCCGGCCACATGGACGACTACGTGGACACCTACCGCGACAACGGCGGCGTCCACATCAACTCCGGCATCCCCAACCGGGCCTTCCACCTGGCCGCCACGACGCTGGGCGGCAACTCCTGGGAGAAGGCGGGCCGGATCTGGTACGACACGCTCACCGGGGGCAAGCTGACCCGGACGATCGATTTCGCGGGATTCGCCGCGGCGACGGTCGCCACCGCCACGGGGCTCTACGGCGCGGGCGCGACCGAGACCGCGGCGGTGAAGGACGCCTGGACGGGGGTAGGCGTGTCCCTGTGAGAACAGGCGGGAGGCGCCATGAAGGTCACGGTGGTCCGCAGCGGGGGCTTCGCGGGCATGCAACAACGCGGGGAGTCCGACAGCGGCAGGGATCCGCTGCTGGCCAGGCTGGTGGACCGGGTGGACCTGGCGACGGTGCCGCCGCCCGGCCGCATCCCCGACCAGTTCCTGTACGACATCGACATCGACGGTGACACCGCCACCGTCGGCGAGGCGCAGCTGCACGGGCCGCTGCGGGAGCTGGTCCACCACGTGCTGGGCCGCACCGGCTGACGGCGCGGCAGCGGTCCGGGCCGGCGGCGGTAGGGGCGGCGCCGGGGCCGGACGGGTGGTGGGGCCTGGGGCCGGACATGCGCGGGCCCCGGCCGTGAGGTCGTCACGGCCGGGGCCTGGGCGGCGATCACCGATGGGATCACATCGTCGTGATCGGGTCCGGTCTCCGGGCGCGCCCCCGCGCGGGCCGCGCCCGGAAGGTCAGGGGGTCAGGCGGTGCGCGCGGCGCGGGCCACGCGGTTCACGGCCGACAGGATGGCCTTCAGGGACGCGGTGACGATGTTGCCGTCGATGCCCACGCCCCAGACCGTGGTGCCGTCCACGTCGCACTCGACGTAGGCGGCGGCGCGGGCGTCGCCACCGGCGCTCATGGCGTGCTCGGCGTAGTCCAGCACCCGCACGTTGATCCCGACCGAGGCCAGCGCGTCCTCGAACGCCGAGACCGGGCCGTTGCCCACGCCCTCGATCTCGCGGATCTCGCCGTCCACCCGCACGTCGCAGCTGATGGCGTCCTTCTCGTCCACCCGCGAGACCGTGCGGTGCGCCAGCAGCCCGGCGCGCGGCCCGTTGCCCAGGAACTCGCTCTGGAAGATCTCCCACATGCGGTCGGCGGTGACCTCGCCGCCCTCGCTGTCGGTGTGCTCCTGCACCACCCGGGAGAACTCGATCTGCAGCCGCCGGGGCAGCTCCAGCGCGTGCTCGGTCTTCATCAGGTAGGCGACGCCGCCCTTGCCGGACTGGCTGTTGACCCGGATGACGGCCTCGTAGCTGCGGCCGACGTCGTGCGGGTCGATGGGCAGGTAGGGCACCTCCCAGGTGAACTCCTCGACCGGTACGCCCGCGGCGGCCGCGTCGCGCTTGAGGTGGTCGAAGCCCTTGTTGATGGCGTCCTGGTGCGAGCCGGAGAAGGCGGTGTAGACCAGGTCGCCGCCGTAGGGGTGCCGCTCGTGCACCGGCAGCTGGTTGCAGTACTCGACGGTGCGGCGGACCTCGTCGATGTCGGAGAAGTCGATCTGCGGGTCCACGCCCTGGGTGAACAGGTTCAGCCCCAGCGTCACCAGGCACACGTTGCCGGTGCGCTCGCCGTTGCCGAACAGGCAGCCCTCGATGCGGTCGGCGCCGGCCATGTAGCCGAGCTCGGCGGCGGCGACGGCGGTGCCGCGGTCGTTGTGCGGGTGCACCGACAGGACGACCGAGTCGCGGTGGGCCAGGTGGCGGCTCATCCACTCGATCTGGTCGGCGTAGACGTTCGGGGTGGCCATCTCGACGGTGGCCGGCAGGTTGACGATCGTCTTGCGCTCGGGGGTGGGCTGCCACACGTCGTTGACGGCGTTGCAGACCTCCACCGCGTACTCCAGCTCGGTGCCGGTGAACGACTCGGGCGAGTACTGGAAGAAGATCCGGGTGTCGCCCATGTCCTCGGCGAGCTTCTTGCACAGCTTGGCGCCCTCGACGGCGATCGCGGTGATGCCCTCGGTGTCCTGCCCGAACACCACGCGCCGCTGGAGCGTGCTGGTGGAGTTGTACAGGTGGACGATCGCCTGCTCGGCGCCGCGCACCGCCTCGAAGGTCCGCTCGATCAGCTCGGGCCGGGCCTGGGTCAGCACCTGGATCACCACGTCGTCCGGGACGCGGCCCTCCTCGATGATCTGCCGGACGAAGTCGAAGTCGGTCTGGCTGGCGGCCGGGAAGCCGACCTCGATCTCCTTGTAGCCCATCCGCACCAGCAGATCGAACATCTTGAGCTTGCGCTGGGCGTCCATCGGGTCGATCAGCGCCTGGTTGCCGTCGCGCAGGTCCACCGCGCACCAGCGCGGGGCCTGCGTGATCACCTTGTCGGGCCAGGTGCGGTCACTCAGCCTGACCGGCGCGAACGGACGGTAACGCTCGAAGGGCATACCGGAGGGCTGCTGCTGCGGATACATGAAGGTGTTCCCTGCTGTCTGCTCGGAGCTGTGGGTGCTCGGATCTGCGGCCGACGTGCACGTCAAGGTCCCGCAGCGAGGGAGCCGACCTGCTACAGGCCCCCGCTGCGGCCGCTAAGAAGGAGCAGCTCGCGCGACATGCATGTCAAGCTAACAGATCCCATCCGACTCGCGGAAACCGCATCCCGCATGTTGAGACGTCCCGCCGGTCCCCGTGATACCGAACGCCCCGGGCGGCACGTCCGATTCCCCGGCCCCGGCGGGCCGCGGCGTTCCGCCGCGGCCCACCGGTCCTCCGCCGCCCCTCCTGCCGCCGGCCTAGACGGCCAGCAGGCGCTTGACCTCCTCGTCGCGCAGGTCGGCGGCCGGGCCCGAGCGCCGCACCACCCCGCCCTCGATGATCACGAAGCCGTCCGCCAGCCGCAGCGCGAGCTCCAGGTACTGCTCGACCAGCAGCACCGCGAGGCCCCGCTCCCGGTGCAGCCGCTCGATCGCGGCCTCGATCTCGGCGACGATCGACGGCTGCACGCCCTCGGTCGGCTCGTCCAGGATCAGCAGCCGGGGCCGGGTCACCAGCGCCCGCGCGATGGCGAGCTGCTGCTGCTGGCCGCCCGACAGGAAGCCCGCCTTGCGGCCCAGCAGCTCGGTCAGCCGGGGGAAGACCTCCAGCGCCTCGTCCACGGCCTTCCGGTCGCGGTGCCGGGTCGCCTCCAGGGTGACCTGGAGGTTCTCGGCCACGGTGAGCTGCGGGAAGGTCTCGTGGCCCTGGGGGACGTAGCCCATGCCGCGCCGCACGCGCTCGTGGACGGGCAGGCCGGTCACGTCCTCGCCGTCGAAGACGACGGTCCCGGCGGTCGGGGCGAGCACGCCCATGACGGCGTTGAGCAGCGTGGTCTTGCCGACGCCGTTGCGGCCCATCACGCACGTCAGCCCGCCGGGCTCGACGGCGACGTCCACCCCGAACAGGACCCGGGCGCGCCCGTAGGCGGCCTCCAGCCCCTCGACCTTCAGCAGCGGCCCGCTCACGCGGCCTCCTCCCGGGTCCGGCCCAGGTAGACCTCCTGCACGCGGGGGTCGGCCTGGACGGCGGCCACGTCGCCCTCCACCAGCACCTTCCCCTCGTGCAGGACCGTCACCTGGGAGGCGTAGCGGCGCAGGAACTCCATGTCGTGCTCGACCACGACCACCGTGTGGTCCCGGGCGATCTCGGTGAGCAGCTCGCCGGTGCGCTCGCGCTCGCCGGCGCCCATCCCGGCGACCGGCTCGTCCAGCAGCAGCAGGCGGGGCCGCTGGGCGACGAGCATCCCGATCTCCAGCCACTGGCGCTGGCCGTGCGAGAGCACCCCGGCGGGGCGTTCGGCGAGGTCGCCGAGGCCGATGGTGTCCAGCGCGGCGGCGACCTCGTCCGACACCCCGCGCCGCCGGCGCAGCAGGGTCGGCAGCGGGCGGCGGAACCCGGCGGCGAGGTCCAGGTTCTCCACCACCGTCAGCTCCTCGAACACCACCGAGGTCTGGAAGGTGCGGCCGACGCCGAGCCGGACGATCTTGTGCTCGGGGCGGCCGGCCAGCTCGGTCCCGGCGAACCGCACCGTCCCGGCGGCGGGCCGGGTCCGCCCGGTGACCACGTCGATCAGCGTGGTCTTGCCCGCGCCGTTCGGGCCGATCAGGAAGCGCAGCTCCCCGGCGGCGACCGTCAGGTCCACTCCCCCGAGGGCCCGGAAGCCGTCGAAGACGACCTCCAGCCCGCGGATCTCCAGCAGGGACTCCTCGCTCATGCCGCCGCCTCCCGCGGTGCCGCCGTGCCGGGGTTCTGGGCGGCGGGGGCCTCGCGCCGCCGGGCGAGGGCGTCGCGGGCCTGCTCGTACAGGCCCACCGCGCCCCTGGGGGCCAGGGTCATGACCAGGATGAACAGCGCGCCCTCCAGGTAGAGCCAGCCGCCCGCCCACTGCTCGCTGAAGGAGGTCTTGGCGTAGTTCATGACGACCGCGCCGAGCACGGCCCCGGCCAGGGCGTAGCGGCCGCCGACGGCGACCGCGACCACCAGTTCCAGGGAGGGCACCACGCCGAGCAGCGACGGCGAGATGATGCCGACCACCGGGACGAACAGCGCCCCGGCGATGCCCGCCATGCCCGCCGACACCGCGAACGTGATCGTCTTGACGGTCGCGGGGTTGTAGCCGAGGAAGCGCACCCGGTCCTCGCCGTCGCGCACCGCCACCAGCAGCCGCCCGAAGCGGCTCCTCACCAGCTGCCGCGCGCCCAGGTACAGCACGCCCAGCACGATCGCGGTGACGAAGTACAGGGTGCGCTGGGTGCCCTCGGCCTCGGGGTCCCGGCCGAACACGTCGTAGAAGTTGGTCAGGCCGTTGGTGCCGCCGGTCAGGCCCTGCTGCCCGACCAGCAGGATGACGAACGCCGCCGCCAGCGCCTGGGTGAGGATGGCGAAGTAGGCGCCGCGCACCCGCTGCCGGAACACCAGCGCGCCCAGCACCACCGCGATCGCGACGGGGACGACGACCACCGCGGCCAGCGCGAATCCCGCACCGGCGAACGGCTTCCACAGCGCGGGCAGGTGCTCCACGCCGCTCCACACCATGAAGTCGGGGAGATCGCCGCCGGCGTCGTGCAGCTTCAGGTACATGGCCATGGCATAGCCGCCGAGGCCGAAGAACACCCCTTGCCCGAGGGTCAGCATCCCGCCCTGGCCCCAGGCGAGGCCGATGCCGAGCGCGGCGATGGCGAAGCACAGGTACTTGGCCAGCTCGTCGAGCCGGAAGGCGGGCAGTGCCAGCGGCGCGACCACCAGCAGGAGCAGGGAGACCGAGGCGAACAGCGCGTACCCGCGCATCCGCCCTGTGCCGAACGCGCTCATGTCAGGGCCCTCGATCGCAGCACGAACAGCCCCTGCGGGCGGATCTGGAGGAAGCCGATGATCACCGCGAAGACGATGACCTTGGCGAGGCTCGCGTCGGTCCAGAACTCGGCGAAGGAGTTCAGCATCCCCAGCGCGACCGCGGCGATCACCGCGCCGCGCAGCTGGCCGAGCCCGCCGGCCACCACGACCAGGAACGCGTCCACGATGTAGTAGGTGCCGAGGGAGGGGCCCACCGGGCCGATCAGCGTCAGCGCGACCCCGGCGACGCCCGCCAGGCCCGAGCCGACGAAGAAGGTGAGCTGGTCCACCCGGCCGGTCGCCACGCCGCTGACGGCGGCCAGCTCGCGGTTCTGCACGACCGCGCGCATCCGGCGGCCCTGCCGGGAGCGCTCCAGGTAGAGCCAGACGCCGGCCACGCAGGCCACCGCCAGGGCCATGATGAACAGCCGGGCGTAGGGCAGCGCGCCGCCCGGCACCTCGACCCGGCCGGTCAGCCAGGACGGCGCGACCACCTGCACGTTGGGCGCGCCGAAGAGGTCGCGCGCGGCCTGCTGGAGGACGAGGCTGACGCCCCAGGTGAGCAGCAGCGTGTCCAGCGGGCGGCCGTAGAAGTGCCGGATCGCGGTGCGCTCCAGCACCCAGCCGAGCGCGCCCGCCACGGCGAAGGCGACCGGCAGCGCCACCAGGACCGCCTGCGACCCGGCCCAGTCCTGGAGCAGGTAGGCGGTGTAGGCCCCGGCCATGATGAACTCGCCGTGCGCCATGTTGATGACGCCCATCTGCCCGAAGGTGAAGGTGAGGCCGAGGGCGATCAGCAGCAGGACCGCGCCGATGCTGAGCCCGATGGGCAACTGGTTGAGCAGTGAGGTCATGACGACAGCCCGGCGGCCCAGGGGTAGGTCTTCAGGTAGGGGTCGGGCTTGATCGGCCCCTTGGAGGACCAGACCTCCTTGATCAGCCCGTCCGGCTGCACTACGCCGATGCGCGCGGTCTTGTGCACGTGCTGGGTCGGCCCGTCGATGGTGACCCTGCCCTCGGGCAGGTCCAGCGACAGCCCGGCGGCGGCCTTCCGGACGGCCTCGACGTCGGTGGACCCGGCCTTGGTGACGGCGGCGGCCCACAGGTGCACCGCGTTGTAGCCGGCCTCCATGGGGTCGGAGGTCACCGCGCCCTTGTGCTTGGCCTGGAACGCCCTGACGAACGCCTCGTTCTGCTCGCCGGCGGTGGTCTGGTAGTAGTTCCAGGCCACCGGCTGGCCGGCGATGTTCTGCACGCCGATGCCCTTGACCTCCTCCTCGGCGATGCTGACCGACATCACCGGGAGTTCGGCCGCGCCGAACCCGGCGCTCTTCAGCTGCTTGAAAAAGGCGACGTTGCTGTCGCCGTTCAGGGTGTTGAAGACCGCGTCCGGTTTCGCCTCGCCGATCTTGTTGACCAGGGTGGAGTATTCGGTGTGCCCGAGCGGGGTGTACTCCTCGCCGAGGACCTCCATTCCGTTGGCCTTCGCGTACGCCTTGATGATTTTGTTGGCGGTGCGCGGGAAAACATAGTCGCTGCCGACCAGGTAGAGCTTCTTCTTGCCCTTTTCCTTCAGATAGTCCAGGCCGGGGACGATCTGCTGGTTGGTGGTGGCGCCGGTGTAGAAGACGGAGGGCGAGGACTCCAGCCCCTCGTACTGGACCGGGTACCACAGCAGCGCCTTGTTGCGTTCGAACACCGGCAGCATCGCCTTGCGGCTGGCGGAGGTCCAGCCGCCGAAGACGGTGGCGACCTTGTCCTTCTTGATGAGCTTCTGGGCCTTCTGGGCGAAGGTCGGCCAGTCGGAGGCGCCGTCCTCGGTGACCGGCTCCAGCTTCTTGCCCAGCACGCCGCCCTTGGCGTTGATCTCCTCGACGGCCAGCATCTCGGAGTTTTTGACCGTCACCTCACTGATGGCCATGGTGCCGCTCAGCGAGTGCAGGATGCCGATCTTGATGGTGTTCCCACCGCTTCCGCCGGAGCCCCCGTCGGCGCCGTCACCCGATTCCCCGCCGCATGCGGTGAGCAGCGCCGCCGGCAGGACCGCCGCCACCGCCAATGGCCGAAAGAATGGTCTCCGCAATTATCGACTCCTCACAGAAAGGGGCCCGTGGCTCCGTTTACTGTGACAAGTCTCCGGAAACAGATTTCCGCGTCACGACCGTCGTGTTACAAGCGCTTTACGAAGGTCTCACCGCACCGCCGGTGCGGACGCCGGTCAGGGGACCAGCACCGACAGGCAGGTCACGCAGCCGTCCAGGGCCTCGAACTCGCCGATGTCCACGGTGGTGACGCGCAGCCCCTCGGCGGCCAGCCCGGCGGCGGTGCGCGGCGCGGACGCCGCCATCAGCACGTGGTCGGGGGCCAGCACCACCAGGCGCGCGCCCGACGGCTCGCGCGCCACCCGCATCCCCGGCAGCGCGCTGGTGTCGACGAGCTCGGGGACGCCGATGAGGCAGCCGGTGGGCAGCGCGGTCACGGCCGTCTTCAGGTGCAGGCAGCCGTGGAAGTCGACCGGCACCACGCGGCGGCCGCCCAGCAGGTGGGCGAGCTGGCAGATGGCCTCCTCGTTGGTGCGCGCCCCGCGTCCCACGTAGACGGTGTCGCCCGCCTGGAGCACGTCGCCGCCGTCCAGGGTGCCGGGCGGCTCGATGCGCTCGATCCGCAGGCCGAGGCCGCGCGCCGCGCGTTCGGCGCCGGCCAGCTCGGCGCGCCGGCCCGGCTCGGCGGAGCGGCCGAGGACGGCCAGGTCGCCGCAGACCACGACGGTGTCCTCCACGAACACCGCGTCGGGGCTGGAGTCGGCGGGCGCGACCGCGCGGACCTCCCAGCCCGCGGCGCGCAGCGCCGCCACGTACGCGGCGTGCTGGCGGCCGGCCAGGTCCGTGTCCACCGTCCGGCGCTCCTGGTGGGTGACGATGCCCTCGGCCAGCCTCGGGCCGGGACTGCGTACCAGAGCGGTGCTCATCGGCTCGCCTTCGTTCGCGGGGTGGGTGGGCGGCACGGCCGGGCGGGCCCGGCTCAGCGGGCGGCGCCCTCCGTGGTGAGGATCACGCCGAGGGCGTGCGCGGGCGACATGCCGAGCAGTTCGGCCACCCGGTGCGCCGCGCGCCGCTCGCGCTCGCCGAGCGGCCCGTCGGCCAGGCCGATGCGCACCGCCTGGGCCAGGAACCATTCGCGGGCCTCCACCGCGAGCTGGGCGCCCGCCCGGGCGACCTCCTGCTCCAGGAAGGAGGCGCGCAGCGCGAGGTCGGCCTCCACGGCGTCGTCGTCGTAGCCCTCCTCGCCGTAGCCGCGCACGATCTCGACGGCGCGGGCGCGGGCCCCGTGGTCGGCGGGGTCCCCGGCGCGCAGCACCAGGCCGGCGGCCGCGCGCATCCCGGCCGGGAGCGCGGCGGCCATCTGCCGGGCGGTGGGCACCCGCAGCACCGAGGGCCCGAACCGGGTCCGGCAGGCGCGGCACTCCACGGCCTCGCCCAGGCGGTTCAGCGGGACGGCGGGGACGAAGAACAGCGTGAGGCAACGGCGCCCGGACCGGCGCCGGTAGGCGCGGTCGCCGCCGCAGCGGGGGCAGTGGAAGGTGCCTTCGCCGACCGTGCGGAAGAACGCCGACAAGCCGAAAACGAGCAGCACCGGTCTCTCCTCCCATAACGGACTGGGACCCAACGTACCGACCCGCGCGCCCCGCCGTGGCCGACCCGGCGAAGCCGCAGGTCCCCCTTACCCTGGATCCATGAGTGGTGACCTGGACTCCGGGGCCGAAGGCGGCCGTGCGCGTCGGGAGGGGCGGCCGGACTTCCTGCCCCCGGAGGGAGGGGGCCTGCCGCCCGAGCCGGACGCCGGTCCCCCGGCCCCGCCGCCCCACGGCGAGGCGCCCGCCGGGTCTCCGGCGCCGCCGGCGGCGCCCGAGGAGGAGCCGTCCGCGCCGCCCGCGCCGCGCTCCTCCGGGACGGTCTGGAACGTGCTGACGCTGCTGGCCGCGGGGGCGCTGCTGGTGGCGGCGTTCCTGCCGTGGGTGCACGCCGAGCTGGTGTTCAAAGCGTTCGGCGACCCGCTGTCGCACGACGCGGGCTCGGCGGCGGGCATCGACGCCGACGGCACGATCCTGGTGGTGCCGGTGCTCGCGCTGGTCGCGGCGGCCATGACGTTCTGGGGCATCGCGGCCCGGGACCAGCGCATCGCGGCGCTCACCGCCGTGCCGGGCGCGCTCGCGCTGCTGGTGTGCGGGCTGTTCGTGCTGCGGCTGGACTCCACCCGCGACGAGCTGACCGGCGGGGGCGGGCGGGTGCTCGACTACGAGCTGACCCTCGCCTACGGCTGGTACCTGGCGCTGGCGGCGGCGCTGCTGGTGGTGGGGTTCGCGCTGGCCCGGCCGCTGGCGTCCCGGCTGGGGCGCGGCGGGCCGGGCGGGGTCAGTCGAAGCCCAGGCGGCGCAGCTGCTTGGGATCGCGCTGCCAGTCCTTGAGCACCTTGATCCGCAGGTCGAGGTAGACCTTGGTGCCCAGCAGCGCCTCGATCTGCCGGCGCGCTGCCGCGCCGACCTCGCGCAGCCGGGCGCCCTTGTGGCCGATGATGATGCCCTTCTGGCTCGGCCGCTCGACGAACAGGTGCGCGTAGACGTCGATCAGGTCCTTGCGGCCCTCGCGCGGGGCCATCTCGTCCACCACGACGGCGATCGAGTGCGGCAGCTCGTCGCGCACGCCCTCCAGCGCGGCCTCGCGGATCAGCTCGGCGATCAGCACCTGCTCGGGCTCGTCGGTCAGGTCGCCCTCGGGGTACAGGGCATGACCCTCGGGCAGGTGCCGGATCAGCAGGTCGGCGACCAGGTCCACCTGGAAGCCGTCGGCCGCCGAGCAGGGCACGATGTCGGTGAAGGTCCCCAGCTCGCCGACCGCCATCAGCTGCTCGGCCACCTTCTCCGGCGGCACCAGGTCGGTCTTGGTGACGATCGCCACGATCGGCGTGCGGCGGACGGCCGCCAGCTCGCGGGCGATGAACTTGTCCCCGGGCCCCACCGGCTGGTCGGCCGGCACGCAGAAGCCGATCACGTCCACCTCGGTCAGGGTGGAGCGCACCAGGCTGTCCAGCCGCTCGCCCAGCAGGGTGCGCGGCTTGTGCAGGCCGGGGGTGTCCACGACGACCAGCTGGGCGTCGGGCCGGTGCACGATGCCCCGGATCGCCCGGCGGGTGGTCTGCGGGCGGCTGCTGGTGATGGCCACCTTGCTGCCGACCAGGGCGTTCATCAGGGTCGATTTGCCGACGTTCGGGCGCCCCACGAAGCAGGCGAAACCGGAACGGAAGCCCTCGGGCGCGGTGTTTCCCAGCGATGTCACAGTGTCAATTGTCGCCTACCCCGGGGGATGGCCGGTCGCCCAGGCGCCCGGTGAGGGCGCGCAGCGCGTCGCGGGCGGCCCGCTCCCAGCGCTCGGCGCCGATCTCGGCGGCGACCTCGGCGGCGGTGCCGTAGTGCCGGGCGGCCTCCTCCGGCCGCCCCAGGTAGGCCGCCAGGTCCCCCAGGGTCAGGGCGACCGGCCCGGCGGTGGCGACGGCGCAGCTGCCCCCGGCGAGCCGCCTGCGGAACGGCAGCAGCTCCCGGTACGCGGTGGCGGCCAGCTCCCGGTCGTCCAGCGCCAGGGCGCGGCGGCCGCGCAGCGGCATGGCGAGGTCGTAGAAGTAGTCGCGGCGGATGGGCCCGGCCCCGGCGACCACGCGGCGGGCCTCGTCGGTCCGGCCGTTGGCCGCCAGGGCGAGGGCGTACAGGTCGGCGGCGGCGCTGACGTCCGGCCAGTTCTCCCACAGCCAGCGGGTCTCCTCGACCAGCTCGCCGTGCCGGCCCTCCATGAGCCGCAGGCAGAAGATCCCGAAGAACTCCACGCCGCGCTCGCTGCTCCACACGCCGGTGCGGGAGATCGCGTCGGCGATCTCGGTGTACAGCCGCTCGGCGGCGTCGTAGCGCCCGAAGACCGCCGCGCCGAGCGCCCGGTACCAGCTCCCGATCAGCCCGAGCAGCGGCAGCCCGTACTGCTCGGCCAGGCGCAGCCCCTCGTCCTGGTGGGCGCGGGCGGCGGGCAGGTCCAGCAGGGCGACGGCGGCCTGCTGGAGGAGCAGGTGGGCCAGCACGCGGTAGGCGGCCAGGTCGTGGGCGGTGGCCAGCTCCAGCAGCTCCGACGCCAGGTGCCAGCGGATCTCGACGTCGCCGGCCTCCCGGTAGAAGTTGAGGTAGCGGCCGTTGAGGGCGACGGCGAGCAGGTCGGGCCGGTCCAGGCCGCGGGCCAGCTCGACGGCGTCGGCGGAGGCGCGCGCCCCGCGGTCGTCCTGCTCGCCCTCCAGCTCGATGGCGAGGGTGGTCAGCAGCCGGACGCGCATCTCGGGGTCGGTGCCGGGCGGTCCGGCCAGCGCCGCCTCGGTGGCCGCCACCACCTCGCGGTCCACGGTCCCGTACTTGCGGCTGGTCCACAGCGTCGGCACGTCGAACGCCACCAGCACCCGCGCCAGGGCGGCCAGGTCGCCGAGCGCGCGGGCCTCGGCGATCGCCCGCAGCCGCCGCTCGCGGGCCTGCACCACCTGCCCCGCCAGCGCGCCGGCGCGGATCGCGGCGGCCTCGACCGCCAGGCGCTCCGGCAGCGCGGCGGGGCCCTGCGCGCGCAGCGTCTCGGCGGCCCGCGCGTACAGGTCGGCGGCGGTGCCGTGGGCGAAGCGGGCCTCGGCGGCCTCGGCGGCCAGCCGCGCGTAGTGCACCGCCTTGGCGGGGTCTCCGGCGGCCTCCAGGTAGTGGTGGGCGATCGCGGCGACCTCGCCGGGCCGGTGCCGCTCCAGGGCGGCCCCGATCACGCCGTGCAGGCGGGCGCGGCGGGTCCGGGACAGGCCGGTGTAGAGGGTGTCGCGGACCAGCGCGTGCGCGAAGCGCAGCAGGCCGGGCGCGGGTTCGGTGACCAGGCCGGTCGCCAGGCCCGCCTCCACCGCCTCCAGCACGGTGTCCTCGTCGGCGCCGGGCAGGTCGGCCAGCACGCGCAGGTCGGCGTCGCGGCCGACCACCGCGGCCTGGCTCAGCACCGCGCGCGCCGGCTCGGGCAGCCGGGCGAGGCGGCGGCGCAGCACGTCGCCGACCCCGGCCGGGACGGTGCGGGTGGCGGCGGGCAGGCCCTGGCCCGGGGGCAGCGAGTCCAGCAGGCGGGCGGTCTCGCGGGTGAAGAACGGGTTGCCGCCGGTGCGCTCGGCGATCGCGGCGAGCTCGGCGTCGCCCACGTCCGTGCGGCAGGTGGCGCGGACCAGTGCGGCGACGTCCTCGGGCGCGAGGCCCGCCAGGTCGATGCGCAGCGGCTCGTGCCGGGCCAGGGTCGCCAGGGCGGCGTCCAGCCGCTCGGGGACCTCGGTGTGCCGGTAGGCGGCGACCAGCAGGACCCGGCGGTCCCGCACGCGGGTCAGGACGCGGGTGAGCAGGGCGAGGGTCTGCTCGTCGGCCCAGTGCAGGTCGTCCAGGAGCAGCAGCAGCGGGGCGTGCTCGGCGAGCCCGGCCAGGTAGTCGGCGACGGCCAGGTGGAGCTGGAAGCGTCCGGCGGCGGCGTCGGAGCCGCCGCCCGCGCGCTCCGTGCCGTCCAGCACCCGGTCGTCCAGCAGGGGGGCCAGCCGTTCGTCGGGCGGGGGCTCGGCGGCGGTGAGGTCGCGCAGCAGTTCGGCCCAGGGCCAGGCGGCCGGGGCCCCGCCGGTCTCCGGGGCGCGGCCCCACGCGCAGCGCCAGCCCGCAGCCGGCCAGCCCGGCGGCGAAGCGTTCGCCGAGGGCGGTCTTGCCCATGCCCGCGTCCCCGCTGATCAGCACCAGCCCGCCTCGGCCCGCCTCGGCGGCTCGGGCGGCTTCGGCCAGCCGGGCCAGTTCGGTGCGGCGGCCGAAGAAGGCGGGGGCGTCGGGGCGGGGCCCGGGCGGGCGCGGCGCGGGAACGCTCGGCGCGGGCGGCGTCCGCACGGGCAGCGCCCGCACGGGCGCCCCGCCCTCGGGCTCCAGGGCGGGGGCCTGGGCCAGGATGTCGGACTCCAGGCGCCGCAGCGCCGGGCCGGGATCCACGCCCAGCTCCTCGGTGAGGGTGGCGCGGGCGCGGCGCAGCGCCCCGAGGGCGTCCCCTTGGCGGCCGGCCCGGTACAGGGCCAGGGCCAGCAGCCGCCACGCCTCCTCGCGCAGCGGGTGGGCGGCGACGTGGGCCTCCAGGTCCGGCACGACCTCGGCGGCGGCCGACAGCCGGAGCAGGGCGTCGGCGCGGCGCTCGACGGCGATCCGGCGGCGCTCGTCGAGCCGGGCGATCTCGGTGGCGGCCCACGGCAGGGCGGCGAACTCGGCGTAGGCGGGGCCGCGCCACTGGGCCAGGGCCTGCTCGGCGCACCGGCGGGCCTGAGCGGCGTCGGCGTCGGCCGCCCGGTCCACCAGCGCGTCGAACCACCAGGCGTCGACCCGCTCCTCTGGCAGCCGCAGCGCGTAGCCGGGCGGCGCGGTGACCAGGACGGCGGCGGGGGTGCGCGGCGGGCGGTCCGGTTCGAGGACGCGGCGCAGGTGCGACACCAGCGACTGGAGCCCGGCGGCGGCCTGCGAGGGCGCGGTCCCGGGCCACAGGTCGGCCACCAGCCGGTCGGCCGGGACCATCCGGCCCTGCGCGGCCACCAGCCTGGCCAGCACCGAACGGCGGCGGGGCCCGCCGAGGTCGGCCGGGGCCCCCGCCACCACCGCTTCGAAAGCGCCGAGCACGCGTACGGTCGCCATGTCCCGGCCAGCCTAAACCGGGGCACGGCGACCGTACCGGCGGGGTCAGACCCGCGACGGCTCCCGCGCGGCGGGCGCCTCGGCGGCCTCGAAGTCCTCGCCGTGCACGTCGAACCGGGGCAGGATCCGGTCGAGCCAGCCCGGCAGCCACCAGTTGGCCCGGCCGAGCAGCGCCATCGTGGCCGGGACCAGCACCAGCCGCACCACGGTGGCGTCCAGCGCGACCGCGACGGCGAGGCCGACGCCCATCTGCTTGATCACCAGGCCGGGGTCCAGCGCGAAGCCGAGGAAGACCGCCACCATGATCAGCGCGGCGCTGGTGATGACCCGGCCGGTGACCGCGAGGCCCGCCGAGACCGAGGCGCGCGCCTGACCGGTGCGCAGCCACTCCTCCCGGACCCGCGACAACATGAACACCTCGTAGTCCATGGAGACGCCGAACAGCACCGCGAACATCAGCAGCAGGATGAAGCTGGACACCGGGACGCTGTGCGGCAGTCCCAGCAGCTCGGCGCCCCAGCCCCACTGGAACACCATCGTCAGCACGCCGTAGGCCGCGCCGATCGACAGCAGGTTCAGCGCGGCGGCCTTCAGCGGCGCCAGCAGCGACCGGAACACGATCATCAGCATCAGGAACGAGGTGGCGACCACCACGCCGATCACCGGCCACAGCCGCCGGTCCAGCACCCGGCTGAGGTCGACGTAGGAGGCGGTGAGGCCGGTGACCTCGGCGCCCGGCGGCAGCCCCCGGTCGCGCACCCGGTCCACCAGGGCGGTGGCGCGCTCGTCCTGCGGGCCGTAGGCGGGCGTCACCACGAGCACCGCCGCCGACCGGTCCGGCGCGAGCTGCGGGGGCGACACCGCGACCACGCCCTGGAGGCCCGCCAGCTTGTCGCGCACCGCAGGGAGCGTGTCCGCGCCCGTCCTGCGGAGGTCGACCGCGACCAGCAGCGGCCCGTTGGCGCCCGGCCCGTACCCCTCGGCCACCAGGTCGTAGGCGCGGCGGGCGGTGTTGGAGTCCGGCTCGCTGCTGGCGTCGCTCGGCCAGGTCCGCATCCCGAGGGCGGGCGCGGCCAGCGCCAGCATCAGCACCAGCGCGGCCAGCAGCCACGCCCACGGCCGCGCCGCGACCCGGTCGGCCCAGCGCCGCACCCGCGGCGACTCGGTGGCGAGCACCGCGCCCGGCGCGCGGTCGCGGCGGCGCAGCACCCGGCGCCCGGCCAGCCCCAGCACCGCCGGCAGCAGCGTGACCGCGCCCGCCATGGTGGCGGCCACCACGATCCCGGTGGCGAACCCCATGGTCATGAAGACCGGGATGCGCGACAGCACCAGGCCGCACAGCGCCAGCAGCACCGTCAGGCCCGCGAACACCACCGACTTGCCGGCGGTGGCGATGGCGCGGCCCGCGGCCTCGGGCACCGCCAGGCCCTCGGCCAGGCCCTCGCGGTGCCGGGTCAGGATGAACAGCGCGTAGTCGATGCCGACGCCCAGCCCCACCATGACCGCCAGCGTCGGCGCGGTGTTGGCCACGTTCACGAACGCCGCCAGGATCGTGATCCCCGCCATGCCCGCGCCGAGCCCGGCCAGCGCCACCGCCAGCGGCAGCCCCGCCGCGACCACCGACCCGAACGCCAGCAGCAGGATCACCAGCGCCGCCACGATCCCGATCGCCTCGGCGACGCCGCCGGGCGCCGTCACGTTCTCGGGCACCTGCCCGCCGAACTCGACCTGGTACCCGGCTTTCTCCAACGGGTCGGTAGCGGTGCGCAGCTTGTCCAGCGTCGGCTTGGGCGCGAGGTCGGTGACCGGCACGTCGTAGCGGACGGTGATCAGCGCGGTCGCGCCGTCCTTACTCGGCACGGCCGGCTCGACCGCGCTGACGTGCGGCAGCCGCCGCAACCCGGCGGACGCCTCCTCCAGCGGGCCCTTGTCGACGCCGCCGGTGCGGGCGTGCACCACCACGCGCGCGTCCGCGCCCGACAGCGCCGGGAAGCGCTCGCGCAGCAGGTCGGTCGCCTGCTGCGATCCGCTGCCCTCAAGCGTGTAGTCGTCCTGCGTGGCGCCGCCCGTGACGCCCGCGATCCCCGCGACGACCCCCACGAGCAGCACCCACGCCGCGATGACGCGCCAGGGGCGCGCGGCGGCCGCCTTGCCCAACCGGTACAACAACCGGGACATCTCGATCTCCCCCATAGCGGGTCCGACAACGTCCCGATGGTCGTCCGCCGCACTTGCGGTCCACTTGGAGCCGACTTGCCGGGCACCTCTAGGCTGGTGCCGTGAGCGAGTTGAACGCCGAGGACGCGAAGATCATCACGTTGGCGCGGTCGGCCCGGGCCCGGACCGGCGCGGCCGAGGGCGCGGCCGTCCGCGACGAGACCGGCCGGACCTACTCGGCGACCAGCGTGGACCTGCCGTCGCTGAAGCTGTCGGCCCTTCAGGTCGCGGTCGCGATGGCGGTGTCCAGCGGCGCCGAGGACCTGGAGGCCGCCGCGCTGGTGACGGCCGCCGAGGGCGCGGCCGACGCCGACGTGGCCGCCGTGCGCGACCTGGGCGCCAAGGCGCCGGTGCTGGTGGCGGGCCCGGACGGGACGCTCCGCGCCACCCTCGCCGTATAGCCCGGCCCGCCCCCTCTCCGCCTAGCGGACCGGCAGGCGCGGGGCCGCCGCCAGGAGCGTCCGCGTGTAGGGGTGCCCGGGCGAGGCCAGGACCTCCGCCGCCGGTCCCGACTCCACGACGTCGCCGTCCTTCAGCACCATGACCCGGTGCGCGACCTGCCGCACCACCGCCAGGTCGTGGGTGATGAACAGCATCGCCAGGCCGCGCTCGTCCCGGAGGCGGCCGAGCAGCGCGAGGATCTCCGCCTGCACGGAGACGTCCAGGGCCGAAGTCGGCTCGTCGCAGACCAGGACGGCCGGGTCCGGGGCGAGGGCGCGGGCGATCGCGACGCGCTGCCGCTGGCCGCCGGACAGCTCCCGGGGGCGGCGGCCCAGGTGCCCGGGGCCGAGCCCCACCTGCCGGAGCAGCGCGGCGGCCCGGTCGCGCCGGTCGGCGCGGGGCGTTCCGGCGACCGCCAGGGCCTCGGCGAGGATCCGGGCGACGGTGTGGCGCGGGTCGAACGCCCCGGCGGGGTCCTGCGGGACGGGCTGGATGCGGCGCCGGTGCGGTCTGCGGAGGCGTTCGGGCAGCGCGCTCCAGGGCTCCCCCGCCAGCGTGACCTCGCCGGAGTCGGCGGGCAGCAGGCCGAGCGCGATGCGTGCGAGCGTGGTCTTGCCCGACCCCGACTCCCCGACCAGGCCCAGGGTCTCCCCGGCGCGCAGCTCGAACGAGACGCCGCCGAGCGCGGTCCGGTCGCCGAAGCGCTTGGCGACCGAACGGGCCTCCAGGACGAGCGGCCCCGGCGCCGCTGGCGGGGCCGAGCCCTCGGGGACGGCCGCCAGCAGGGCCTTGGTGTAGGGGTCGGCGGGGTCGGTGAGGATCCGTCCGGCCGGGCCCTGCTCGACGACCACGCCGTCGTGCATGACCGCGATGCGGTCGGCGAGCCGGGCGACCACCGCGAGGTCGTGGCTGATCAGGACGAGGGCGGTCCCGGCCGCGCGCAGTCCGGCCAGCAGGTCCAGCACCTGGGCCTGGACGGTGACGTCGAGGGCGGTGGTCGGCTCGTCGGCGATGACCAGCTCGGGGCCGCAGGCGAGGGCGCAGGCGATCAGGGCGCGCTGGCGCAGGCCGCCGGACAGCTGGTGCGGACGCTCGCGGGCCCGCCGCTCGGGGTCGGGGATCCCGACGTCGGCCAGCAGCCGCCGCACGCGTTCGGGCACCTCGCCGCGCGGGACGGTGCGGTGCACCAGCAGCGGTTCGGCGACCTCGCGGCCGACGCGGCGCAGCGGGTCGAGGGCCTGGAGGGCGTCCTGGAGCACGAAGCCGATGCGGCGGCCCCGCACCTTCCGCCAGGCGCGCTCGTCCAGCGAGCGCAGGTCCCGCTCGCCGAGGCGCAGGCGCTCGGCGGCGACCTCGCCGCCGCTGAGGCCGAGCAGGGCGCGCGCGGTGGCGCTCTTGCCCGAGCCCGACTCCCCCACGATCGCCAGGCACTCGCCGGGGTCGACGTGGAACGACACCCCGCGCACGGCGGGCCCGCCCGTCCCGAAGTCCACGGTCAGGTCCGCGACGTCCAGCAGCGTCACCGCAGGTACCTCCTTCGCAGGTCGCGGCCGACGACGTTCACCACGACGACGGTCGTGGTGATCGCCAGGCCCGGGAAGAACGCCACCCACCAGGCCGACTCCAGGAAGTCGCGCCCGTCCGACAGCTGCGCGCCCCACTCGGCGGCGGGCGGGTTGGGGCCGAGGCCGAGGAAGCTGAGCGCCGCGCCGTACAGGATCGCGGTGCCGACGCCGAGGGTCGCCAGCACCAGCACCGGGCCCAGCGAGTTGGGCAGCACGTGCCGCAGCACCAGCGCCGGGCGGGACAGGCCGAGCGCCGTGCCCGCCTCGACGTATCCGGAGGTGCGCACGGTCCGCACCTGCGCGCAGACCAGCCGCGCGTACTCGGGGGTGGCGGCGACGGCCACCGCGAGGGTCGCGCCGAGCGTGCCGGGGCCGATCAGCGCGACCGCCACCAGCGCCAGCAGCAGGCCGGGGCACGACAGCAGCACGTCCATGGCCCGCATCAGCGCCTCGCGGACGACGGCGCCGCCGAGCGCGGCGGCCAGCCCCAGCACCAGGCCCGCCGCGAGGGCGAGGCCGGTCGCACCGAAGCCCATCGCCAGCGAGGTGCCCGCGCCGTGGATCACGCGGGCGAGCACGTCGCGGCCGAGCTGGTCGGTGCCGAAGGGGTGCCCGCCGCCCGGCGGGACGAGCAGCGCGTCGGGATCGGCGCGGTAGGGCGGGTGCGGCGAGAACAGGGACGGCGCGAGCGCGAACGCCAGCAGCACCAGCCCCGCGGCCCCCGCCGCGAGGGCGCCGCGCGAGAGCCTCACGCCGGCACCCCCGCGTCCACGCCGTCGGCGATCACCAGGCGCACGTCGCCCACGCGGCGCACGTCGGCGGTGGGGTCGCCGCCGACCACCAGCAGGTCGGCGCGCAGGCCCGGGGCCAGCCGGCCGGTGACGCCGCCGAGCCCGCAGGCGTCGGCGGCGGTGGCGGTCGCCGACTCCAGCGCCTGCGCCGGGCTCAGGCCGGCGTCCACCAGCAGCGCCAGGGCGTCGGCGACCCGGCCGAACGGCGCGCCCCGCACTCCGGTGTCGGTGCCGAAGGCGAGCCGGACCCCGGCCGCGTGCAGGCGCCCCAGGATCGCGAGCCGCTCCTCCAGCCAGCCTTCGTGGCGGCGCGCGGCGATGCCGGGCCAGCCCGCGTGCACGGTCGGGCAGACCGCGATCCCGTCGGCGGCGATGCGCGCGACCAGCGCGTCGTCCACCCGGGCCGCGCCGCCCTCGACCTCCCAGCCGCAGTGCTCGATGGTGTCCACGCCCGCCCGGACCGACGCCGCGATGGCCGAGACGCCGTGCGCGTGCGCGGCGACCCGCAGGCCGTGCGCGCGGGCCTCGACGACGACCGCCGCCAGTTCGGCGTCGGAGAACTGGCGTTCCCAGGGGAGCGCGCCGCCGTTGGTGAGGTAGCCGCCGCCCGCCATGACCTTGATGACGTCGGCGCCCGCCGCCGCGTTGCGCCGCACCGCCTCGCGCACGCCCGCGACGCCCTGCGCGACGCCGCCGAGGAAGTGGCAGTGCCCGTTCGGCGGGGTGACGGGCGCGCACGCGGCCAGGACGCGCGGGCCGGGCAGTGCGCCCACCGCGACGGCTTCGCGGAGCCGGACCGCGAGGCCGCCCCGGTCGCCCAGGTCGCGGACGGTGGTGACGCCGGCGGCCAGCAGCCGCCGGGCGTTCCCGGCCATCCGCTCGTACAGCTCCTCGTCGGAGGCGGCGGCCAGCCCGAGTTCCGGTTCGGGACCGGCGTCGAAGGCCAGGTGCACGTGGGCGTCGATCAGGCCCGGCAGCAGTGTGCCGTCCGGATGCTCCACGTCCGGTGCGCGCGGCGCCTCGGCGCGGGGGCCCGTCCACACGATCCGGCCGTCCCGGACGAGCACCGCGCCGTCCTCGATCACCGCGCCCGCCGGGCCGGGCAGCACCCGCCCGGCGGAGACCAGCAGCCCGCCCATCACGCCTCCCGCAACCGCGCGTCCACCAGCAGGTGGCCGAGGTCCACCAGGGTGTTGACCACGACGTAGACCGCCGACGCCAGCAGCACCGCGCCGACGACGACCGGCAGGTCCTTGGCCAGGACCGCCTCGACCGCGACCCGGCCCACGCCGGGCCGCGCGAACACCGACTCCACGACGACCGCCCCGGCCAGCAGGTGGCCGGCCGTCCAGCCGAGGATCGTCAGGGCGGGGACGAGCGCGTGCCGCAGGGCGTGCGCCCACCGCAGCCGCCACTCCCCCAGCCCGCGCGCCCGCGCCGTCAGCGCGAACGGCTGCGTCAGCGCGTCCTCCAGGCCCTCGCGCAGGACCTGCGCCAGCACCGCGCCGACCGGGATCGCCAGCGTGAGCGCTGGCGGCCAGATCCCTTCGGCGTGGAAGGAGGTGAGCGTCAGCAGCACGATCCCCAGCCAGAAGGTCGGGGTGGAGGAGGCCACCAGCTCCACCGCCCCGGCCAGCGCCCGGCCCGCGCGGCGCCCGGCCGTCAGCAGCGCCACGGTGACCGCGCCCGCCACGGCCAGCGCGCACGCGGTCAGCGTCAGCCGCACGGTCGGGCCGATCTCCTGGCCGAGGACGGCGGTGACGGGCGCGCCGTGCTGGAAGGACCAGCCGAGGTCGCCGCGCACGGCCTTGCCGAGGAAGGACAGGTACTGCACCGCCAGCGGCCGGTCCAGCCCCAGCTCGGCGTTCAGCCGTGCCAGCGTCTCGGGGGTGGCGGGCGCCCCGCCGAGCAGGGTCGCCGCCGGGTCGCCGGGGATGAGGCGCAGCGCCGCGAAGGCGAGCGTCCCGGCCCCGGCGAGCACGGCGGCCGTGCCGGCCAGCCGCCGCGGGGCCCGGCCCGCCGCCCCGGAGCGGCGAAGAGCGGGGCGGCGGGGTGCGGGGCGGCCGGATGCGGAGCGGCAGGGTGCGGGGCGGCCCTTCACTTGCCGAGCTCCACCCCGGCCAGCAGCGGGCTCGCCTGCCCGTCGAAGGTCAGGCCGCCCACCTTCGGGGAGGTGGCGGTGAGGGCGGCGGGCACGTAGATCGGCACCAGGTAGGCGCGGTCCACGACCTCGCGCTGCACCTTCGCGTACAGCTCGCCGCGCTCGGCCTCGTCCCCGGTGGCGAGGGCGTCCTCCAGCCAGCCGTCCAGCCGGGCGTCCTTCGCGAACGAGGAGTTGTAGCCCACCTTGCCCTTGGCCGGATGGTTGTAGGAGGCGTAGAAGCTGCGCAGGATGTCGGGGTTGCCCGACACCCAGCTCCGGTCGAACACGTCGAAGCGGCCGGTGTCGCGGGCGTCGAACCACTGCCCGGTGGACATGTTCTCGATGCGCAGCTCGATGCCCGCCTTGCGGGCCTGCTCCTGCACGAGCTGGGCGACCAGGTCGCGCTGCTCGCGCACCTGCTGCTTGTTGAACACCCACAGCACCGTCAGCCGCTCACCGCCCTTGGTGCGGTAGCCCTGCGCGTCGCGCCCGGTGTACCCGGCCTCGCGGAGCAGCCTGTCGGCCTCGGCGAGGTCGTGGCCTCGGCGGGAGTCCAGGGTCCTGTCGTACAGCGGCGTGGTGGGGCCGATCGGCCCGCGCGCCGCCTTGTACTGGCCGGCGTACACCGCCGACACCAGCTGCTCGGTGTCGACCGCCTTCTGGAACGCCCGCCGCAGCCGCTCGTCGGAGAACGGGGCCCGCGAGGTGTTGAGGTGCAGGCTGTAGGTGCCGCCGGGCAGGTCGGCCCGCACGAGCCGGACGCGCCCGCCGAGGCCCGCGACCCGCTTGGGCGGGACGGCCGCCGCGATCTGCGCCCGGCCGCTGGTGATCGCGCCGATCCGCACCGAGTCCTCGGGCAGGAACCGCACCGTCACCTTCGGCTCCTTCGCCGGGCCGGGGGCGGTGGCCGGTCCCCAGCGGTACGGCTCGTGCCGGCGCAGGCCGAGGCTGTCGCCGCGCACGTATCCCGCGATCGCGTAGGCGCCCGAGCCGACCGGCTTGGCGCAGTAGTCGCGCTTGTCGGCCTTCGGGGAGGTGATGCCGAGGAAGGTCTGGCTGGCCGACTGGAGGAAGGCCGCGTTCGGCTTCTTGAAGGACACCCTCACCGTGCGCTCGTCGATGACGGTGCTGCCCGCGTAGGGCCCGATGAGGGTGGCGGCGTACTGCGACTTGGTCGCCGGGTCCACCACGCGGTCGAAGGTGGCCTTGACCGCCTCGGCGGTGAGCGGCGTACCGTCGTGGAAGGTGACGCCCTCGCGCAGCGTGAAAGTGTAGCTCTTCAGGTCCGGCGCGGCCTTCCATCCGGTGGCCAGCCACGGGTGCAGCCTGCCCTGCGGGTCCTGGAACACCAGCGAGTCGTAGACGTTGCGCATCAGCCGGGCGGTGACGTCCTGCGGGCTGACGTTGGGGTCCAGGCAGGTGGGCTCGCTGTCGCTGGCGTAGGCCAGGCCGCCGGACGCGGCCCCGGCGGACGCGCCGGAACCGCCGCACGCGGCGAGCCCGAGCGCGGACGCCGCCAGCAGCGCGGCCGGGGCGAGGAGGTGACGGTGGGGGGACCGTGCGGTCATGTGCGTTCCTTGACTGGGGTGGCGGCGGACAGGGGGGCGGCGGCGGGGCGTCCGGCGATGGCGATGAGCAGCAGCGCGGCCGCCGACACGGCGGCCAGCAGCCACATCGCCGCCTGCTGGCCGCCGGAGCGGAACACCGCCATGCCGAGGGCGAGGCCGAGGGCGCCGCCGAGGTTGTGGAACGTCCAGGACGAGCCCACGGCGAGGCCCGCCATGCGCTCGGGCACCGCCGACAGCGCGGCGACCGTGGCGGGCCCGAGGACGAAGGCCCAGCCCGCGCCCATGAGCGCGAACGCGGCCGCGACATGGACGAGGCCGCTGCCCCCGTCCAGCTCGGCCTGGAGCAGCGCCGACAGGACGAACGCGCCGAACCCGGCGCACAGCAGGGGCCGGGGCCCGGCCTTGTCGACCAGCCGCCCCGCCACCGGCGACAGCAGCGCCACCAGTGCCGTGCAGGGCAGCAGCATCAGCCCGACGGCGAGGCCCTCGTGGCCGCGGACCGATTCCAGGTAGAGCGGCATCAGGAAGAAGGCCAGGCAGTAGAAGAACGCCAGCGCGAAGTCGGCCGTGATCGCGCTGATGAACAGCCGGTTCGCGAACAGTCGGAACTGGACGATCGGCGCCTCGGCGACCCGCTCGACGAGCACGAACGCCGCCAGGGCCGCGATCCCCGCGCCGAGCGCGGCCAGGGTGCGCCACGCCGTCCAGCCCCAGGTGTCGCCCAGCGTGAGTCCCAGCACCAGCGCGGGCAGGCCGGCGGTGAGCAGGACGAGGCCCGTCCAGTCCACCCGCGCGCCCCGCTCCTCGCCGCGCGACTCGGGGACGCTGCCCCGGCAGATCGCCAGCGCCAGCAGGATCAGCGGCACGTTCAGCCAGAACACCCACCGCCAGCCGGGCCCGTCGACCAGCAGGCCGCCGAGCACCGGGCCGAGCGCGAGGCCGAGCCCGTTCACGCCGTACAGCGCGCCGATGGCCTTGCCGCGCTCGGCCTCGGGGAACACGTTGGACACGATCGCGCTGGTGCTGGTGTACAGGACGGCGCAGGCCGCGCCCTGCACGAACCGGAACGCGATCAGCCAGTCCACGTCGGTGGCGCAGCCCGCCCCCAGGGACGCCGCCCCGAACACCGCCGTGCCCGCGTACAGCACGCGGCGGCGCCCGTGCGCGTCGGCGAGCCGCCCCATCGTGACCATGGACATCGACAGCGCGACGATGAACAGGCCGACCACGAGCTGGAGCCGCGCGACGGGGGCGCCGAACTCGCGGCCGATGGCGGGCACGGCGGTGTTGACGATGGTCAGGTCCACGCAGCCGAGGAAGCTGAGGATCGCCACCCCGGTGAAGGCGCGCCACCTGCGCCCCGCGCTCACGCCGCGCCCGCCGGTTCCAGCGCGCGCTTCTTGAACCGCAGCGACAGCCAGACGCCCTTGCCGGGGTGGTGCGGCTCGACGAAGATCTCGCGGGTCTTCGCCATCGCGTCGGTTATCGGCTGCGGGTAGATGACGAAGTCGTAGCCGTCGGCCGCCCACAGCGGCTGGATGATCGGGCACTCCTCCATGAGGTAGGTCAGGCACTTGGCGTGCGCGGCCGCCAGGTCGGCGTGCTCGTCGCGGGCCTTCAACCGTTCCAGGAAGCGGCCGATGGTCGCCTCGACGGCCGCGCGGTAGTCGGGATTGCCCTCGTACTCCGCCTCGACCCGCTCGCGGAGCCCGCCGTAGCGCTCGTCGGTGAGGGCGGTGTGCCAGCGCAGCACGTCGCGGCCGACCAGGAGCCGGTCGAGGACGTCCTCGTTGCGCGCCAGCCATTCGTCGCCCGAGCGCAGCGCGTGCGCGTAGGCGGCGTCCGGCGGCAGGTCCTGGTGGTTGTGGCGCTGCAGCGCGTCGGCCACCGCGATCGTCAGGTGCTCGATGCCGGAGCGGTTGACCAGGTCGACGGTCGCGCTGAGCTTGTCCTCCTCGTGGTAGCGCTGGCCGACGCTGACCAGCAGGATCGCCCTGGTCCCGGTGAAGTCCAGCTCCTGGGCGGCCTTGCCGAACGACGCCTTGGAACGGCCGATGGTCGTGGTCGTCATGTACGCGGTCCTCTCTCCTGCTCGGTCGGGGGGAAGGGGCTCAGCTCCACAGGGCGAGCGGCCGTTCCTCCCCCTGGTAGCCCAGGAAGTGGCCGATGGTGACGCGGGTGGCGTCGCCGGACGGGCGGACGGCGTGGATCAGGCGCGGGTTGAGCAGGACGAGGTCGCCGGGGGCGGGCTTCAGGACCTCGACCGGGTCGGGCAGCCGGTCGCGGTCGATGCCGTAGGCGCGGTCGCCGACCAGGCTCCGGTACTCGTCCTCGGCGGGCTCGATGTCCCACAGCTCCAGCTCGCCGCCTTGGTCGGGGATGTTGACGTAGACGTTCACCGACAGCTGGGCCTGCAGATCCGCGCGGTAGGCGGCGGGCAGGTTGCGCTCCAGCGCGTCGGTGTGCGGGTTGAGGTCGACGTCGTGGTCCTGGTAGCGGACGATGCCGACGAAGCACTTGGCGCCGTCCACCTCCAGCAGCCGCGCGCCGCCCGGCCAGATCTCGTCGAGGGTGAGGCGCAGCTCGTCGGTGGGCGACAGGTGGGGGGCGAACAGCTCGCGGATGCGGCGGGCGTTCCGCAGGGCCGTGTCGTGGTAGGCGCGGCGCGAGTCCTCGTCGCCGATCTCCGAGTAGGCGTGGCCGACGCGCCCGAACTCGCGGGCCTGGCTGAGCGCGCCGCGCTCGGCGTGGTCGAGCAGCCGCTCGCGGGCGGCGCGCAGCGCCTCGGGGCGGCAGAAGCCCGGCACGTGGACGGCCAGGTGCTCCTTCTTGACGACCGACAGCAGGTCGTGGTGGTCCAGGTCGTGCCGGGTGGTGCGCAGGATACGGCTCATGGCTGCTCCTCGTCGCTGGCTGGGGGGCCGGTACGCGGGACTGCATATATTTCCTACAGAAAAAGTAGGTAATGCGCAAGACGGAGATCACCGGCCGGGCCGCGGCCGGTGCGCCCGGTCACTCCTCCGCCCGCACCTCGGCGAGCTCGTCGCGGGCGGCGCGCAGCTTGCGGACCGCCCGCTCCTCGGCCGCCTCGATCGTCCGCGCCCCGCCCCGGGCGAACTCGCCGGGCGCCGCCACCGTCAGCAGGTCGCCGCCGACGCGCGCCACCACCACGTCCAGCCCGGCCTGCCGCCGGCCCTTGCCGGTGTAGCGGACCGCCACGACCTCCCCCGCCCCGCCGGGCGGGCGCAGTCGGGTGCGGTACAGCCGCCCCTCGCGGTCGTCGCCGATCTCCATGGTGATCACCGGGCAGTGCACGACCGCCGCGCGCGCCTCCGCCAGCAGCGCCGCCGCCCGGCCCTTGGGCAGCCGGTACACGTGCTGCACCAGCGTCGCGGCGGGCTCGGCCCGGAAGTAGGCCGCCTGCCCGTGCGGCGCGCCGCTCGTCCCGCGCACGGCGACGGCGTCGGCCAGCCGCAGCAGCCTCGCGCAGTCGGGATCGGCGGGCCGGATGCCGCGGAACGCCCGCTGCGGGTCGGCGGGGTAGAAGCCCGCGGGCACCTCCCGCGGCGACAGCAGCGCCGGCGCCATCGCGGCCGCTCCGGCCGCGGCCGAGGACGCCTCGGTCCGCCAGGTGCCGCATCCGGCGGCCGCGAGCGCCACCGTGCCCGGCACGGTCGCGGTGAGCAGCACAACACCCCAGGTCCTGCGCGACATGAGATCCCCCCGAACCCCTCGACGCGCATGATCATCCCCGCCGGCGGCCGCCGTTTAACGTCGGCCGCGGGCGGGGTAGGAGTCGCTAACCGGCGCTCTCGGAGGCCGCCTCGGCGGGGCGCGGCACCCGCCGCACCAGCACCGTGCCGATGCGGTTGCGGCGCCCGGCGATGCTCTCGGCCTTCAGCGTCAGGCCCTCCACGGTGGCGGTGGAGCCCTCGATCGGCACCCGGCCGAGCGCGTGCGCCAGCAGCCCGCCGACCGTCTCCACCTCCGGCACGTCGATCTCCACGTCGAACAGCTCGGCCAGGTCCTCCACCGGCAGCCGCGCGGTGACCCGCGCGGCGCCGTCCTCCAGCCAGCTCACCGGGGGCGTCTCGACGTCGTACTCGTCGGTGATCTCCCCGACGATCTCCTCCAGGATGTCCTCGATGGTGACCAGCCCGGCGGTGCCGCCGTACTCGTCGATGACGATCGCCAGGTGGATCTGCCGGGCCTGCATCTCGCGCAGCAGCTCGTCGATGGGCTTGGAGTCGGGCACGTAGGTGGCCGGGCGCATCACCGACTCCACCTTCTCCACCGTCTCGCCCGCGCGGTGCTCCTGGCTGCGCCGCACGATGTCCTTGAGGTAGGCGATGCCGACGACGTCGTCCTCGTTCTCGCCCACCACCGGGATGCGCGAGAAGCCGCTGCGCAGCGCCAGCGACATCGCCTGCCGCAGCGTCTTGCCGCGCTCGATGAACACGATGTCGGTGCGCGGCACCATGACCTCGCGGACCAGGGTGTCGCCCAGCTCGAACACCGAGTGGATCATCTGCCGCTCGTCCGGCTCGATCAGGCTGCGCTGCTCGGCGAGGTCCACCAGGTCGCGCAGCTCGGCCTCGGAGGCGAACGGCCCCTCCCGGAAGCCCTTGCCGGGGGTCAGCGCGTTGCCCAGCAGGATCAGCAGCCGGGGCAGCGGGCCGAGCACCCGCGTCACCGGGTGGATCACCGCGGCGCCCGCCAGCGCGAACCGGTCGGCGTGCTGGATGCCCAGCGTGCGGGGGCCGACGCCGACCGCGACGTAGCTGACCACGATCATGATCGCGGCGGCGGCCACATAGGCCGTCCAGCCCTCCTCCAGCCAGGTGATGCACAGGTCGGCCACGATCACCGTGGCGACCAGCTCGGCGCTGATCCGCAGCAGCAGCACCATGTTGAGGTAGCGGGCCGGGTCGGCGACCACCGCCGCCAGCCGGGGCGCGCCGCGCCGCCCCTCGCGGACCAGCTCCTCCACCCGGACCCGCGAGACGCGGGCCAGCGCCGCCTCGGTCGCCGCCAGCAGCCCGGCCAGGACCACCAGGCCCACCGCGACCGCCAGCAGCCATCCCTGCACAGAACTCATGCGCGCGCGCTCACGTCCGCCCGTGCTTGGCCCGCCAGGACGCCAGCAGCTCGTCCTGCAGACCGAACATCTCCTTGTGCTCCTCGGGCTCGGCGTGGTCGTAGCCGAGCAGGTGGAGGATGCCGTGCGTCGTCAGCAGCTCCAGCTCCGCCTCGGTGGAGTGGCCGGCCGTCCGCGCCTGCCGCTCGGCGACCGCCGGGCACAGCACCACGTCGCCGAGCAGGCCGGGGTCGGCCTCCTCGTCGTCGTCGGCGCCCGACAGGTGGCCGGGCCGCAGCTCGTCCATCGGGAACGACAGCACGTCGGTCGGGCCGGGCTCGTCCATCCACTTGACGTGCAGCTCGGTCATCGCCTCCTCGTCCACCAGCAGCAGCGACAGCTCCGCCAGCGGATGGACGCGCATGCCGTCCAGCACGTGCCGGGCGAGGCCCGCCAGGTCGTTCTCGTCGACCTCGACGCCCGACTCGTTCAACACCTCGATGCTCATCTAACGCCCCCGCTTGCGGGACGAGCCGCGCCCCGCCGCCCCCTGCTTGATCTCCGGCATCCGCGCCTCGTCCCACCGGTTGTAGGCGTCGACGATGTCGGTCACCAGCTTGTGCCGCACCACGTCGTGGCTGCTCAGCCGGCAGAAGTGGATGTCGGACACCCCCTCCAGGATGTCCTGCACGACCCGCAGGCCGCTCTGCTGCCCGTTGGGCAGGTCGACCTGGGTCACGTCGCCGGTCACCACGACCTTGGAGCCGAAGCCCAGCCGGGTCAGGAACATCTTCATCTGCTCGGGCGAGGTGTTCTGCGCCTCGTCCAGGATGATGAAGGAGTCGTTCAAGGTGTTGTGCGTGACCAGGAAGTCCTCGGTGACGTAGAGGGAGTCGGCTGCTCCCACCTGGATGCACACCGCCTCAGCGGTTCCCTCGGGCTCGATGGAGTCGATGAACCTCATCGGTCGGCCGCTCGACTCACCGTACCGCGCGGCCTTGCGCGCGAGGCGGAACGGCCGCACTCCTTCGGGCAGGCGGATGTCGAGGCAGTAGGCGTCGTGCCGATGCGGCACGGCCCTGCCCTTCGCCTCGCCGGGCGGCCGCCCCTCGGCAGGCCGGACGCGCTGGTAGGTGACTCCGCCCAGGGAGCGGACCAGGAAGACCACGTCGTCCAGGAGACGACGGGAGGTCGTGGAGAACTGGACGCGGCACGTGCGGCCGTCCTGCGTCACCGGTCCACCGTCGGCGTCCAGCAGTCCCTGAAGGACGCCGAGCCGCACCTCCGGCGTGTTGTAGAGGTAGTCCTCGGGCACGAATTTGGTGTGCGACCTGGTGCCGTACAGCCCCAACCGGCGCATGACGCCGGTGACGGGGTTCTCCAAGGTCATGACCTCGCCGGGCCGCCGGTCCCTGTTGAGGGCGTAGTCGACTCCGCCCTTGTGCCGGACGACGATCCCCGGGATACGGTC
The DNA here is from genome assembly GCA_050936435.1 of Spirillospora sp. CA-253888. GTDB lineage: Bacteria > Actinomycetota > Actinomycetes > Streptosporangiales > Streptosporangiaceae > Spirillospora. The sequence continues at coordinate 6,247,535 of JBNJMT010000001.1, read as the reverse complement.
GGCCAGCTCGTCCACCAGCTCGGGGTCCGTCGACGCGAACGACGGCGTCGTGCTGCCGGTGAGGCAACCGTCACCGATCAGCAGGCCCAGCGCGTACGGGTCCATGGGGACGTCCCGGTCCGGGAAACGCACCGGTGCGCTCAACAGGGGGAGCTCGTACCGGCGGTAGTGACCGGCCCTCAGGTCACCGATCATCTCCTGGGTCTCCAGGACCCGGTGCGGCCTGCCCCTGCGGCGGTCGTCGCGCGTGGACACCGCCCACAGGTGCTCGGCCGTGCACAGGACGGACGCGCCGTCCTGGCTGGTGAGCCGGTAAACGTCCTTCTCGCCCTGCGGGTACACGCCCAGCACGGCAGTCGGTCGGCCGTCGGAACCGACGACCAGGTCGCCGACCTCCAGGTCGCCGATGGGGCGCCAGCCGTCCGGGGTGAGGACATTGGTGGAGGTTGGGTGCGCCCGGCCGCGCATGTAGGCGAGCGGCGCCACCTCGATGGTGCCGGCCGCCATCAGCCGCGGGATCGAGTCGGGGTCGACCATGTCGTGCAGCGCGTCGTACAGCGGCCGCAGGTAGGGGTCGATCTTCTCGTAGAGGGTGCCGGGCAGGAAGCCCAGCCGCTCGCCCGCCTCGACCGCCGGCCGGGTCAGGATGATCCGGTTGACCTGCTTGTCCTGCAGCGCCTTGACCGCCTTGGCCATGGCCAGGTAGGTCTTGCCGGTGCCCGCGGGGCCGATGCCGAACACGACCGTGTGCTGGTCGATGGCGTCGACGTACTTCTTCTGGTTGAGGGTCTTGGGCCGGATGGTGCGTCCCCGGCTGGACAGGATGTCCAGGGTCAGCACCTCGGCCGGCCGCTCGGCGGTCCGGTTGCGCAGCATGCCGAGGCTGCGCTCCACCGCGTCCGGGGTGAGCTGCGTCCCGCTCTTCAGCAGGTCGATCAGCTCGTCGAACAGGCGCGAGACCAGGTCGGTCTCGCTCTGCGGCCCGGTCACGGTGATCTCGTTGCCGCGCACGTGCACGTCGCTGTCGGTGGCGCGTTCGATGACGTGGAGCAACTCATCGCGGGAGCCCAGCAGGCCCACCATCGACTGGTCGTCCGGCACCACGATCTTGATCTGGGAGCGCGCGTCCGTGCGGTCGGCGCGTCCCGCGTGAGTTGATTCGACCATCAGCCGGGCCTTGCGGCCTCTCCGACCTGCCTTCTGTCCGCTCAGAGTGTTCCGATCCTGTCCCTTCCATGGTACTGGGCGCCCGCGCGGTCACGCCGCCGTATTTCCACGCGGCCGCCCGTCCGGGGCCGCCGATCCGCCGGGACCGGCGGTCCGGACGGCTTCCCGGGGGGGGGCGGGATCGGCCCCGGCCCTATCCGGGGGGCCAGTTGAGGCCGCGGCCGCCCAGGACGTGGGCGTGCACGTGGAAGACCGTCTGGCCGGCCTGGGCGCCGGTGTTGAACACGACGCGGTACCCGCTGTCGGCCACGCCCTCGTCCACCGCGACCTGGTGCGCCTCGCGCAGCACCTCGGCCAGCAGTCCGGCGTCGGCGGCGGCCAGCTCGCCGACCGTGGGGTGGTGGTCCTTGGGGATGACCAGCACGTGCGTGGGCGCCTGCGGGTTGATGTCGCGGAACGCCACCGTGCGCTCGCCGTCGCGGACGATCTTGGCGGGCACCTCCCCCGACACGATCTTGCAGAACAGGCAGTCGGTCATCGCTCTCCTCCCAGCGTGCGGACGGCCGAATCCTATCGGGGCCCTTCCGCCATGACTGGCCGTGACGCCGAGGGGTAAAGTCACGCGATCAACCTGCCGGGGATGGGCCGCATTCGGTCCGTCCAATGGCTAAGGTTGGCAACTCAGGCGTTCCCCCCGACGCGCGCACCGCACGCACCAACGCCCCGCCCGCCCGGCCGGGGTTCGCCTTGTCCATCCACGCCGTACCCGCGGGCCGTCATCCGAATGGACGGCCCTGGGACGGCGAAGGCGGCGGATAGGTGACCGAGGCAAGACAGAAGATGCCCTTTCGTAAACCGGACGACGAGGGCGCGCGTCCCACTGACGTGACCGAGACCCTCGTGGCCAGGGGCACGGCCGGTGCGGTGGCCGTCGCCTGGGACGCCGACCAGGCGGTGACGGCGCTCTACAGCGCCAACTACCGCTCGCTGGTGCGGCTCGCCGCGATGCTGGTGCGCGACGCGGGGACGGCCGAGGAGGTCGTCCAGGACGCGTTCGTCGCCATGCACGGCGGGTGGCGCCGGCTGCGCGACCCCGACAAGGCCCTGTCCTATCTGCGCCAGTCGGTGGTGAACCGGTCGCGGTCGGTGCTGCGCCACCGGGCGGTGGTGGAGAAGTACGCGCCGAAGGGGCTGCCCGACGCGCCCAGCGCCGAGGCGGGCGCCATCGGGGAGCTGGAGCGCTCGGCGGTGGTGGACGCGCTGCACCGGCTGCCGGCGCGGCAGCGCGAGGCCCTGGTCCTGCGCTACTACGCCGATTTGTCAGAAGCGGAGATCGCCCAGAGCATGGGGATCTCCCGCGGTGCCGTCAAGAGCCATACCGCGCGCGGGATGGCCGCGCTACGCAACGTCCTGGAGCAGTTCTCATGACCACCGACCCCCACGACGAGTACGGCGAGATCCTGCGCCGTGCGCTCAGCGCGGAGGCGGAGACGGTCGATCCTTCCGCCGACGGCCTGGAACGCATCCGGGCCCGGATCGACGAGCGGCGCCAGCGCCGGTTCGGGTGGGAGTGGTTCACCGCCAACTGGGGGCGACCCGTGCTGGCGGTCGGAGCCGCCGTCGCGATCGCCGGCATCGGTGTCTCGGCCCCCCAGACGATGGACCTCATCCAGTCGGCCGGCAACCACGGCGAATCCCAGAAGCGCGAGCAGCCCACCGCGGACGGCACCCTGTCCGAGCGCGGCGGCGCCACCACCGGGCCGCAGGCCACCCCGTCCTCCGGCCGCCCGTCGGGCGGGGCCAGCAGCGCCGTCAAGCCCCCGGTGTCGGTGTCGGCCCCCGGGGCGTCGGTGACCTGCCGGCCGCCGGGCACCCCGAGCGGTCCGGCGAGCGGCACGAACACGCCGGGGCCGCCGGACAGGTCGCCGTCCGGCACCCTGTGCCCGACGCCGACCCCGACGCCCACCCCGACGACGACGCCGAGCACCCCGGCTCCCACGACCCCGGCGCCGACCACCACGACGCCCGCCCCGCCGACCGACCCGGCGACGACCCCGGTCGAGTCGCAGGTGCCCGCCAGCGGCCCCTGAGCCGCCCCGCTCTCCCGGCCGGGCCCTGCCGGCCCCCGTGCTCGGCGGCTACCAGCGGCCGGTGGCCGCCATCAGCACCGACACCGCCGCCACGCCCGCCGTCGAGGTGCGTAGCACCGTCGGGCCCAGCAGCGCCGTGCGCGCGCCCGCCGCGCCGAACCGGGCGATCTCCTCGTCGCTGACGCCGCCCTCGGGGCCCACGATCACCACGATGTCCCCCCGCGCCGGGGGCGTGAACGCCGTCAGCGGCGCGTCGGCCGCCTCGTGCAGCACCAGCGCGCCCGCCGCGCCCGCGACCAGCTCGGCCACCCGCGCGGTCGTCGCCAGGTCGGCCACCTCGGGGAAGCGGGCCCGCCGGGCCTGCTTGGCCGCCTCGCGCGCGGTGTTGCGCCAGCGGCCCAGGGCCTTGTCGCGGCGCTCGGGCTTCCACTGGGTGATGCTGCGCGCGGCCGCCCAGGGCACGATCACGTCCACGCCGACCTCGGTCATGCTCTCCACGGCCAGCTCGCCCCGGTCGCCCTTGGGCAGCGCCTGGACCACCACCAGCCGGGGGTCCGGCTCGGGCCAGGTCAGACGCGCCCCCACCGCCAGCGTCAGCGACGCCTTGTCGGCGGCGACCACGACGCACTCGGCCATCAGCCCCGCGCCGTCGGTCAGGTCGACCCGCTCGCCGGGCCGCAGCCGCCGCACGGTGGCGGCGTGCCGCCCCTCCGGGCCGTCCAGGACCACCCGGTCGGCGGCCAGCCGCTCGCGGTCGGCGAGGAACACCGGCGGACTCATCGAAAACCCCCTCGGACGAGCGGGCGACCGGCCCGCAGACGACGAACCCCGCCGCGACCGCGCTCCGGTCACGACGGGGGTCATCCGTCGCGGCCCTCGTGATAGGCCGCCACGGTCTCTCTTCAGTGCTGGTTGAACACGTCCCGCAGGCGGGAGAACACGCCCCGCTGCCCCGGCGCGAACTTGCCGGGCGGGCGCTCCTCGCCGCGCAGCTTGGCCAGCTTGCGCAGCAGCTCCTCCTGCTCCTCGTCGAGCCTGCCGGGCGTCTCCACGTTCACGTGGATGAGCAGGTCGCCGCGGCCGGACTCGTTGAGGTGGCGCACGCCGCGCCCGTACAGGGTGATGACCTGCCCGGACTGGGTGCCGGGCTTGATGTCGACGTCCTCGGCGCCGTCCAGGGTCTCCACGGTGACGCTGGTGCCGAGGGCGGCGGCGGTCATCGGGATCTCGACGGTGCAGTGCAGGTCGTCGCCCTCCCGCTCGAAGATCGGGTGGGGCTTCTCCACGATCTCCAGGAACAGGTCGCCGGGCGGGCCGCCACCGGGACCGACCTCGCCCTCGCCGGCCAGCTGGATGTGGATGCCGTTCTCCACGCCCGCCGGGATCTTGACCTTGACGGTGCGGCGGGTGCGGACCCGGCCGTCGCCCGAGCACTCGGGGCAGGGGGTGCGGATCACGCTGCCGAAGCCGCCACACTGCGGGCAGGGGCGCGCGGTGCGGACCTCGCCGAGGAACGAGCGCTGCCGCATCACGACCTCGCCGTGGCCCTCGCAGGTCTCGCAGGTCTCGGGGCGGGTGCCCGGCGCGGTGCCCTCGCCCTGGCAGGAGGCGCAGGTGACCGCGGTGTCGATCGACAGCTCGCGGGTGGTGCCGAAGGCGGTCTCGTTCAGGTCGAGCTCGACGCGCAGCGTGGCGTTGCGGCCGCGGCGGGCCCGGCTGCGCGGGCCGCGCGCGGACGCGGTGCCGAAGAAGGCGTCCATGATGTCGCTGAAGGGGAACCCGGCCGCGCCGAAGCCGCCGGCGCCCGCCCCGGCGCCGCCGCGCGCGAACGGGTCGGCGCCCATGTCGTACATCTCCCGCTTCTGCGGGTCGGAGAGCACCTCGTAGGCCTGGGTGATCTCCTTGAACTTCTCCTGCGTCTCCGGATCCGGGTTGACGTCCGGATGGAGCTCGCGGGCGAGCCGGCGATACGCCTTCTTGACCTCGTCCGGGCTGGCGTCGCGCCGGACGCCGAGGGTCGCGTAGTAGTCGTTGGCCACTTACGACCCCGCCAGGATCTGTCCCACGTAGCGTGCCACTGCGCGTACCGCTCCCATCGTGCCGGGGTAATCCATGCGTGTCGGCCCGAGCACACCCAGCCGGGCCAAGGTGAGGTCGCCCACGCCGTAGTCGGCGGCGACGACCGAGGTGGACCGGAGCCCCTCGTCGGGGTTCTCGGTGCCGATCCGCACCGTAACAGTAGAGGAATCGCCGGTCTCGCCGAGCAGCCGCATCAGCACGACCTGTTCCTCCAGCGCCTCCAGGACGTCCCGCAGGCTCTGCGAGAAGTCCACGTGGGCCAGGTTGGCGGCGCCGGCGAAGACGATCTTCTCCTCGTGCTTGTCCACAAGGGTCTCCAGCAGCACCGACAGCACCGACGCCGCGACCGGCCGCTCGTCGGCGCCCACCTTCTCCGGCAGGTCGGCCACGGCCGTGGGCACCTCGCCCAGGCCGCACCCGTCCAGGCACGTGTTGAGCAACGCCCGCAGGTGGCCGATCGATTCCTCGGTCATCTCGTGCGGGGTCTCGATGACCCGCTGCTCGACCCGGCCGGTGTTGGTGATCAGCACCAGCAGCAGCCGGTTGGCGGCCACCGGGACCAACTCCACGTGCCGCACCGTCGAGCGGGTCAGCGAGGGGTACTGCACGACGGCGACCTGCCGGGTGAGCTGGGCCAGCAGCCGTACGGTGCGGCCGACCACGTCGTCCAGGTCGTAGGCGCCGTTCAGGAACGTCTCGATGGCGCGCCGCTCGGCCGACGACAGCGGCTTGATCGTGGACAGCCGGTCCACGAACAGCCGGTAGCCCTTGTCGGTGGGCACCCGGCCCGCGCTGGTGTGCGGCTGGGTGATGTACCCCTCCTGCTCCAGCACCGCCATGTCGTTGCGGATGGTCGCCGAGGACACTCCCAGGTTGTGGCCCTCCACCAAGGACTTGGAGCCGACCGGCTCGTTGGTGGAGACGTAGTCCTCGACAATGGCGCGCAGGACCGCGAGTTTCCGGTCGTCGAGCACGTGGTCACCTCCTCTGCCCCCGTACTGGCACTCCTTGCTTCCGAGTGCCAAGTGTACGACCCGGCGGGCGCACTCTGGAGTGCCCGGGCCGTGCGGCGCCCGCCACGCCGGGAGATCGCGGGGCCGCGACCGCGGGGCCCGGCTGGATTAATGTGCCGACCTGTGCAGAGTAAGGACTACGGAAACGACGTTCTGGCGGGCGACTGGCGGCGGCCGCGCAAGGGCCAGATCCCGGAGATCCCCGCCGAGCCTGGTCTGGTGGCCGAGGACCCCGACAGCGGTTTCTGCGGCGCGGTGGTCGGCTGCGACAAGTTCGGGGTGACGCTGGAGGACCGGTTCGGCAGGAAGCGGGTGTTCCCGCTGACGGCGGCGGGCTTCCTGATCGACGGCAGGCCGGTCACGCTGGTCCGGCCCGCGGCCGCGCCCCGGGGGGCTGCGCGGTCGGCGTCGGGGTCGATCGCGGTCCGGGGGCTGCGGGCGAAGGTGGCCAAGGAGAGCCGCATCTACGTGGAGGGCCGGCACGACGCCGAGCTGGTGGAGAAGATCTGGGGCCACGACCTGCGGGTGGAGGGCGTGGTCGTGGAGTACCTGGAGGGCGTGGACGACCTGCCCGCGATCGTCGAGGAGTTCGGGCCCGGCGAGGGGCGGCGGCTGGGCGTGCTGGTCGACCACCTGGTGCCCGGCTCCAAGGAGAGCCGGATCGCGGCCCAGGTGACCTCGCCGCACGTGCTGGTGACCGGGCACCCCTTCGTCGACGTCTGGGAGGCGGTCAAGCCCGCCGCCGTCGGGATCGCGGCCTGGCCCCGCGTGCCGCACGGCGTACCCTGGAAGGAAGGGGTGCTCGAAGCACTCGGCTGGGGGGACAACGTGGGCGCGGGATGGCAACGCATCCTGGGATCGGTGTCGAGCTTCACCGATCTCGAGCCGGCGCTCCTGGGCCGGGTCGAGGAACTGATCGATTTCGTGACCGCCCCCGGCCCCCCGCCGTTCGAGTGAGGAGCATGGCATGACCAATCCCCCTGAAGGTCCCGGCTACCAGGGCCAGCCCGGATACGGCCAGCCGTACGGGCAGCAGTCCGGTCACGACCAGGCGGGCTACGGCCAGTCCGGGTACGGGCAGTCCGGCTACGGGCAGCCTGAGTACGGCCAGTCCGGGTACGGCCAGCAGCCCGGGTACGGGCAGCCGGGGCACGACCAGTACGCCGGGTACGGCCAGGCGCCCGCCTACGGCGGCCAGATGCAGCAGTACGGGTCGGCCCACAACGGCCCGCCGTCCTCCGACGAGCGCACCTGGGGGCTGCTGTGCCACCTCGGGCAGCTCCTGTTCGGGGTGTTCTCGCCGCTGGTGGTCTACCTGGTCAAGAAGGACGAGTCGCCGTTCCTGCGCCACCACGGCGTGCAGGGGCTGAACTTCGGCATCACGCAGATCTTCTACGGTCTGATCAACTTCGTGCTGATGTTCGTGCTGATCGGCCTGCTGACCGCGCTGGTCCAGGCGGTGGCGACGCTGGTGTTCATCATCCTGGCGGCGGTCGCCGCCAACCGGGGCGAGTGGTACCGCTTCCCGTCCTTCATGGCCTGGCCGATGATCAAGTAGGCCGGCGGCCGGGCCGGGTCAGGTCAGGTCGCGGACCACGGCGTCGGCGAGCAGGCGCCCGCGCGGGGTGAGCACCGCGCGGGCGCGCTCGCGGTAGGGGGCGTCCTCGATCAGCCCCTCGGCGATCAGCGGCCGGACCGCGGCGTCGTCCAGCAGGTCGGCCGGGCAGCCCTCGGCCAGCCGCAGCTCCAGCATGATCCGCTCGATGCGCCGGTCGTCGGCCGTCAGGACCTCGCGGGCGTGCGCGGGTGTGGTCCCCTCGGCGAGGCGGGCGGCGTAGGCGGCCGGGTGCTTGACGTTCCACCAGCGGGTGCCGCCGACGTGGCTGTGCGCGCCGGGGCCGACGCCCCACCAGTCGGCGCCGGTCCAGTACAGCAGGTTGTGCCGGCAGGCCGCCTCGGGCGAGGCCGCCCAGTTGGAGATCTCGTACCAGCGCAGGCCCTGCGCGCTCAGCAGCTCGTCGGCCATGGCGTAGCGGTCGGCCATCGCGTCGTCGTCGGGCGCGGCCAGCTCGCCCCGGCGGACCTGCGCGGCCAGCCGGGTGCCCTCCTCCACGATCAGCGCGTACGCCGACACGTGGTCGGGGCCGCAGGCCAGCGCCGCCTCCAGCGAGGCGCGCCAGTCGTCGTCGCTCTCGCCGGGCGTGCCGTAGATCAGGTCGAGGTTGACGTGCTCGAACCCGGCCGCGCGGGTCCACTCCACCACCTGCGGCACCCGGCCGGGGGTGTGGGTGCGCTCCAGCACCTTCAGCACGTGCTCGCGGGCGCTCTGCATCCCGTAGGAGACGCGGGTGAACCCGGCTGCGCGCAGCCCCTCCAGGTAGGCGGGGTCGACGGTCTCGGGGTTGGCCTCGGTGGTGACCTCCGCGCCGGGCGCCAGGCCGAACTCGGCGTCGATCGCCGCCAGGACGCGGCCCAGGTCGCCGGGCGGCAGCAGGGTGGGGGTGCCGCCGCCGACGAAGACCGTCCGGACGGGGAGGTCGGCGTCGCCGAGCACGCGGCGGGCCATGCGGACCTCGGCGATGGCGGTGTCGGCGTAGGAGTCGCGGCTCGCGCCGGGGCCGAGCTCGGTGGCGGTGTAGGTGTTGAAGTCGCAGTACCCGCAGCGCGTCACGCAGAAGGGCACGTGCACGTAGAAGGCGAAGGGGCGCTCCCCCAGGCCGGTCAGGGCGCTGCCGGGCAGCGCTCCGTCGAACGGTACGGGGTCGCCGTCGGGCAGGGTCGCGGGCACCGTTCCAGTCTGCCGTGCCTCCGGCGCTGCTCCGACCGCCGCCGGGCCCGCCGCCGCGCGGAGGCCGGTCAGCGTCCGGCGGGCTCGGCCTGCTCGGCGTCGCGCAGCTTGGCCCGCAGCCAGCCGGGGATGTGCTCGGCGGTGCGCGGGAACCGGTCCAGGTCCAGGGCGTAGGCGGCCGGGGTGAGCGGCGGCGTGAAGTCGGGCTCGCCGTCGTAGTCGAACTCCACGCTGAACCGGCCCGCCCGCTCCACCTCCAGGCGCGCGGTGAACCAGGCCCCCTTGCCGTGCCGGTACATCACCCGGCGCAGCTCGTCGAGCTTGCCGACGGCCTGGCCCGGCGGCATGGCCACGCGGGCCGCCCCGGCAGAGTCGACGATCTCGAAGGAGACGCTGTCGATCCCGATCGTGGCGCGGAACTCCAGGCCGAGCCTTTCCCAGCCGAACGGTGCGGCCGAGCGCAGCGCGCGGACCACTCCGTTCAGCGTCTCCCGCTCCTTCGGAGTGCGGAGAACCTGCTCGGATCGCGTCACGCTTGGAACCTCCGGAAACCCTGTGCGTGCGGTCCCCCCGACCGTACCGACATCTCCGCGCGGGTCGCGGGAGGGCCGCCGTGTCGCGGCGATCCCGTCGTGCCCGTCGGAGGAAGGTTCCGGGACGTTACCGGCCCGACCCACGCAAGATCACCGCACCGTCCGGGGCACCGCCGCCCGCCCCGCCGGATAGGCTCGGCCGAATGCGAGGACAGGAGGCGGCGGCGTTCGGGCGCACGCCCGCGCGGGTGCTGCTGCGCGGCGGTCCCGAGGGGTGGCGCTACGAGTTCGGCTACGACCACGGCGCGCCCGAGCGGGGCGAGCTGCCCGGCGGCGGCACCGCATGGGGCCGGGGCCCGCACGGCGGCCCCGAGCCGGACTGGTGGCGGCGCCGGCTGGCCGAGACCGCCGGCGCCCTGCGCGAGCGCCTGGCCTGGACCCTCACCGACCGGACCTTCGGCGAGCTGGGCGCCGAGACCGACATCGCCTGGTTCGAGGTCGAGGGGCCGTACGTGTGGGAGGGCCTGGTCACCCTGCGCGACCCGGACCCGGCGCGGTTCCCGGGCAAGGTCGCGCCGCTGGTGGTGACGCTGGAGCCGGGGCGCGGGGCCGTCCTGCCCGACGCGCACCTGCTGTTCTCCACGCTGGCCTCCGACGTGTGGACGACCCTGGAGGCGCTCGCCGACGCGCACGGCTCCCCCGCGCCGCGGGCGGGCTTCCTGTGCGGCTGGGACGGCCACCGCAGCGTGCGGATCGGCCGCAGCGTGCTGCACGCCTCCACCCAGCGCGGCTCCGACGGCGCCGAGCGGCTGGGCGAGCTGCACGCCACGCGGCTGACGGCCTGGGGCGGCAATCCCGAGCTGCGCTTCCGGCTGGACGGCATCGACCTGCTGGACGAGCCCGCCGACGGCGTGCTGGAGCTGCTGGACGGCCTCGGGCACGAGATCGTCCGGCGGCACGGGGTGGTGCGGGTCCCGGCCATGGGGCTGGCGCTGCACCCGGCCGGGTCCGGGCGGTTCGGCGCGGCCGGGCTCCAGCTGCCGGAGGCGCTGGCGCACGGCTGGCGGTGACGGCGCAACGGACCCGTCACGCACGCGGGGCCCGTTCGTCACCCGAACGCAACCCGGTCTCCCTACATTCACCGGTCATGACCAGCCGCGCGCGCCACCTCGTCCTCGGCCTCACCACCGTCGCCCTGGCGGGCGGCCTGCCCGCCGTCCCCGCCGCCGCCTCCGGCCCGCTGGTGGTGCAGCGCGGCGGCCCGGCCCGCACGGTGCCGTTCACCGCCGACCGCGACGGCGAGGCCGTCATCGCCTTCTCCGCCGCCGCGCCCGGCGTCTCCTGGGCCCGCAAGGGCGCCGAGGCCGCCGTGGTGTCGATCGCGGTGGACGGGCGGCACGTGACCGACCTCGTGGTGCCCTCCGCCGACCCGACGCCCCGCAGCCTGGGCCTCGGGCCGGTCAAGCGGGGCCGCCACAAGGTGACGCTGCGGTTCGCCAAGGGGAGCGCGGCGGCCGCGCGGCGCGTGGTGCTCGCCGGGACGCGGGTGCGGATGCCGCGGGCGGACCAGTTCGCCCTGCGGCACGCGCCGATCGTGGTGGGGCGGACCGGCTGGCCGTTCGGCGACGCCTACCAGAACGCGCGCACCGACACCCCGCTGATCGCCTGGCATTCGGCGCGGCCCGCCGCCAGGGCGGGGCACCGGGTGCTGGAGTACTCGGTGGTGTGGAGCAACGAGGACGGCGGCACCGACAGCCCCGCGCTGATGGCCCGCTGGGGCCGCACGACCGACATCGAGTGGGTGTACCGCGTGGAGGTGGACGCGGCGGGGCGGCGCGTGCCGGGCACCGGCGTCTACCAGGCCCCGCAGCACCTGACGCTGAAGTTCACCGGCCGCTACGAGGGCGACCACCCGGTGCTGCAGACCTGCACGCAGAACAACAACATGTGCGATGTGATCATGCCGGGGTCGCCGCTGCGGTTCCTGCCGGACGCCTCGCGCACGCTGCCGCCCGGGCGGGCCCGCGAGGCGGTCATGGACCGCGAGCCGTGGACCTACCAGATCATGGCGCAGGAGATGCTGCGCGAGGGCCGGATCGAGCGGCGTTCGGACCCCGCGACCCGCGAGGTCGGCGACCAGCGCGCCTACCTGTACGCGGAGCTGGCCAAGCGGACGGGCGCCGCGACCGGCGGCGGCTCGGCGCCGGGCGTGGCGCTGGGCGTGCGGCTGCGGCGCGACCCGTCCCGGCTCTACCGCTCCGACCACGGCGAGCGGACCTGGTCGATCGAGCGCGACGGCGCGGCGGCCACGACCGTCGAGCTGCCCGCCGGGACCACCGCCGCCGACATCGCCTCCGTCGAGGCGCTCCGGCGGCCGGTGGGGCTCGGCGACAACGGCGCCCCCGCGACCGTGACCGCCCTCAACCGGGGCTTCTTCCTGGACCGGCGGTACCTGCCGGCCCCGTCGGCGGTGCGGTGGAGCGGCTCGGTCGTCCTGGCCCCCGCGCGCCCGGCGGCGGTGCTGTGGAGGCCGTGAGCGATAACCGGCGGAACCTGCGAACTCCGGGCGCGTCGAAGTAGTCGTACACTTCGCCAATAGCCCCCAGGAACTCGGAGGACTCCCCCATGGCCTACGGGCAGCCCCCGTCGCCCGGCCACGGTCCGCAGCCCGGCCGGCAGCAGTCGCCTTGGCAGGGCGGTCAGGCGCCGCAGGGCGCCTGGCAGCAGCCCCCGCCGCCCCAGGGCGGTTGGCAGCAGCCGCCGCCCTCCCCCGGGACCGCGCCGATGCCGGGGCACCACGGCCCGGTCTCCGACGACGACAAGACCTGGGCGCTGATGGCCTACGTGGGCCAGTTCATGATCGCGCTGTTCGCGCCCGCGATCGTGTACGTGCGCAAGGGGCGGTCGCCGTTCGTCCGCCGGCACGCGGCGCAGGGCCTCAACATGGGCATCGCGTCGGTGGCGGTGTGGACGGTGGGGATGCTGCTGCAGATGCTGTTCGAGCCGCTGATCTGGCTGCCGCTGGCCTTCACCGCCGCGATCGTGTTCTTCCTGGTCTGGGCGGCGCGCGCCGCGAACCGGGGGGAGTTCCGGCAGGTCCCGGTGTTCCTGGCCTGGCCGCTGGTCAAGTAGGGCCCGCTCAGCCGTCCGCGTCGGCGGGCCCCGGCATGATCGTCATGGTGCCGGGCTCGCCGGCGGGCTGGTCCAGGCGCACGACGCGGCCGGGGTAGGCGCGCTCGGCGATGGTGACGTCGCGCTCGTCCCACTCGCCGTAGAAGACGGGGCAGCCGTCCCAAAGCTCGACCTTCTCCGCGCCGGTGGGCCAGCGCTTCCCGAAGGCGTCGATGAGGATGGGCTCCTCGCAGTGCGGCAGGTCGGGACCCGCCTGGCGGCCCGGGGCCTGGTCGGACACGGTGGCACTCCTTCGGGGGGCGGCGCGGCGGGGCAGCCGGCCGAAGATCTGGTCGGGGGTCAGCTCGATCCCGAAGGGCCGAGTCAGCGTGACGCGGTGGCCCCAGGCGACCAGGGCCTCCTCGGCGTAGCGGCCGTCGCCGGCCATCTCGTGCACGCGGATCTCGGGCTCGTCGCCCTTGAGGTCCACCACCCAGTAGGACGGAACGCCGAAGCGTTCGCACAGGTCCTTCTTGGCGCCGAGGTCGGCGGCGCGGGAGGCGTCGGAGACGACCTCGACGGCCAGCAGCGGGGCGCCCCGGATGTACCAGAGGTCGCCGCGCGCCTGGTCCTTGCGATAGACCATCAGGTCACAGCGGATCCAGGTGTCGTCCGAGAGCCGGGCCCCGAAGCCGGTGAGCGACTCCTGGCCGGGCTCTTCGGCCAGGCCGACGGGGACGACGAGGTCCGAGACGAGGACCTGATGCAGCAGCGTGTGGCTCACAACGCCCAGTGTCCTCTCGCGGACATCCCGTTACCACCGCTTTGCGATATCCCCCGGAACATGCGCCGTCCCCGGAACGCGGGGCGTTCCGGGGACGACGGGGACCTGCTGTTTCTCGGGCTCGCGCGCGGCGAGGCCGCCTACTTCTTCGGCTTCTCCGCAGCCTCGGTCGTCGACAGAGCGGCGACGAAAGCTTCTTGGGGGACGTCGACGCGGCCGATCGTCTTCATCCGCTTCTTGCCCTCCTTCTGCTTCTCCAGCAGCTTGCGCTTGCGGGAGATGTCGCCGCCGTAGCACTTGGCGAGGACGTCCTTGCGGATGGCGCGGATGTTCTCGCGGGCGATGATGCGGGCGCCGACGGCGGCCTGGATGGGCACCTCGTACTGCTGCCGGGGGATGAGCTCCTTGAGCTTGGCCGTCATCATCAGGCCGTACTCGCGGGCCTTGTCCTTGTGGACGATCTGGCTGAAGGCGTCCACCGACTCGCCCTGCAGCAGGATGTCCACCTTGACCAGGTCGGACTCCTGCTCGCCGCTGGGCTCGTAGTCCAGCGAGGCGTAGCCGCGGGTGCGCGACTTCAGCTGGTCGAAGAAGTCGAAGATGATCTCCGCCAGCGGCAGCGTGTAGCGGATCTCGACCCGGTCCTCCGACAGGTAGTCCATGCCGAGCAGCACGCCGCGGCGGCCCTGGCACAGCTCCATGATCGCGCCGATGTGGTCGCTGGGCGTCAGCAGGGTGGCCTTGACGATCGGCTCGTAGACCTTGGCGATCTTGCCTTCGGGGAACTCGCTGGGGTTGGTGACGACGTGCTCGGTGCCGTCCTCCATCACCACGCGGTAGACCACGTTGGGCGCGGTGGAGATCAGCGTGAGGTTGAACTCGCGCTCCAGCCGCTCCCGGACGATCTCCATGTGCAGCAGGCCGAGGAAGCCGCAGCGGAAGCCGAAGCCGAGCGCGGCCGAGGTCTCCGGCTCGTAGACGAGCGCGGCGTCGTTCAGCCGCAGCTTGTCCAGCGCGTCGCGCAGGTCGGGGTACTGGTCGCCGTCCATCGGGTACAGGCCCGAGAACACCATCGGCTTGGGGTCCTGGTAGCCGCCGAGCGACTCGGGGGCCGGCCGGGAGGCGGTGGTGACGGTGTCGCCGACCCGGGCCTGGCGCACGTCCTTCACACCGGTGATCAGGTAGCCGACCTCGCCGACGCCGAGGCCGCCGACGGCCTTGGGCTCGGGCGAGATGACGCCGACCTCCAGCGTCTCGTGCGCGGTGCCGGTCGACATCATCATGCTCTTCTCGCGGCGCGACAGCCGGCCGTCCACGATCCGGACGTAGGTGACCACGCCGCGGTAGGTGTCGTACACCGAGTCGAAGATCAGCGCGCGGGCGGGGCCGTCGGGGTCGCCGACCGGGGCCGGGACCGTCTCCACGATGCGGTTGAGCAGCTCGGCGACGCCCTCGCCGGTCTTGCCGGAGACCTTCAGCACGTCGGAGGGGTCGCAGCCGATGATGCCGGCGAGCTCCTCGGCGTACTTCTCCGGCTGGGCGGCGGGCAGGTCGATCTTGTTCAGCACCGGGATGAGGTGGAGGTCGGCCTCCAGCGCCAGGTACAGGTTGGCCAGCGTCTGCGCCTCGATGCCCTGCGCGGCGTCCACCAGCAGCACCGCGCCCTCGCACGCCGCCAGCGACCGGGACACCTCGTAGGAGAAGTCCACGTGGCCGGGGGTGTCGATGAGGTTGAGCACGTAGTCGGTGCCGTCGGCGCCGGTCCACGGCAGCCGCACCGCCTGGCTCTTGATGGTGATGCCGCGCTCGCGCTCGATGTCCATGCGGTCGAGGTACTGGGCGCGCATCTGGCGGTCCTCGACGACCCCGGTCAACTGCAGCATGCGGTCGGCCAGTGTGGACTTGCCGTGGTCGATGTGCGCGATGATGCAGAAGTTGCGGATGATCGCGGGGTCGGTCTTGTTGGGCTCAGGCGCTGGCACCGGGATCCGTTCGCAAACTCACGGGTGGACAGGGAAGTGGCAGATCTTGCCGTATCCCATAGTCCCATGCCGTGCGCCGTGCTCTGTGCACCGCTTCCGGTTTTGGGCCCGTCCCGGGGATTGGTAAGCTGAGCCACTGCGTGTGGCGTAGCGTCGTGCCCCGGGGCACCGTCGCCCCGTTTAACGTTCGTTGGAGCCTGCCCCGCTTCCGGGTGGCAGGCGAGGATCGCAACCAAGCTGAGGCACTACGACGTGGCTAACATCAAGTCCCAGATCAAGCGGAACAAGCAGAACGAGAAGGCCCGCCTTCGCAACAAGGCCGTCAAGTCCGAGCTGAAGACGGCCATCCGCAAGTTCCGCGAGGCCGCTGAGGCGGGCAACGTCGAGGACGCGGTGGCCGCTCAGCGCAACGCCGCCCGCAAGCTCGACAAGGCCGTGAGCAAGGGCGTCATTCACAAGAACCAGGCCGCCAACCGCAAGTCGGCGATCGCCAAGCAGACCGCCGAACTGCAGGCCAAGTGACGCCGCTCGGCCTCGCCGAGTAACGCTGCGCTCAGATGAGGCCGCGGTCCCAGGGACCGCGGCCTCATCGGCGTATCCGCCGCCGTATCGGGAGGGCCGCCGTGGACGACCGCCGGATGGTGAAGATCTCCAAGTACCTGGCCAGGCACCTGCGGCACCGTCCCGAGCGCATCGGCCTCGCCCTCTCCCCCGACGGCTGGGCGGACGTGGACGAGCTGCTGGCGGCGTGCGCCCGGCACGGCTTCCCGGTGACCCGCGCGGAGCTGGAGCACGTGGTGGCCGCCAACGACAAGCGGCGCTACGCCTTCGACGCCGAGGGCCGCCGCATCCGGGCCAACCAGGGGCACTCGGTCGAGGTGGACCTCGACCTGCCGGTCGCCGCTCCGCCCGCCCTCCTCTACCACGGCACCGTCGCGGCGGCCCTGGAGGCGATCCGCCGCGAGGGGCTGCGGCCGATGGGCCGGCACGCGGTGCATCTGTCCCCCGACCGGGAGACCGCCCGGCGCGTGGGCGCCCGCCGGGGGGAGCCGGTCGTCCTCACGGTCGAGGCGGGCCGGATGGCCGAGGCCGGCCATGTGTTCCGGCTCAGCGCGAACGGGGTCTGGCTCGCGGAGTCGGTGCCGCCGCCCTATCTGCGCTGATCATCTCGGCGACCTCCGCCCAGGTCAGCGGGTTGCGCACTCCCTCGGCCACGGCTTCGCGCTGCGGTCCGAACAGGTAGCGGTGGGGCACGATCCCCGCCAGGTGCCGGTGCACCTCCGCCCGGTCGTCGATCATGTGGGTGATGCCGAGGTCGGCGCAGTGCCCCGCCTTGCCGCTGCGCTTGCGGCAGAAGAGGACGTTCCCGCGCGGCAGTCCGGTGCGCTCGTAGAAGTCGTGCCGCTCCAGCCACGCCAGCGTGCGCCGCTGCACCCGCTCGCCGCACTTGGAGATGATCCAGGCGCGTCCGCCGAACCGGGCGATCAGTTCCGGCAGCACCTCGAACGCGCCCTCGTTGGCGGGCGAGGCCATGGCGTCCTCGAAGCTCCCGCTCAGGAACGCGGTGTCCTCGCCTCCCGGGGCGAGCGGTCCGCCGTGGATGACCCGGCCGAAGTCGATGCCGAGCCGGGGTTCGTTCCCTTTGTCCATGGCGCCAAGGTTGGCCTCACCTGTTCTAGAAGAGAACTATGGATGTTCGACGTGGCTATAACCTCAGGCTATGGAACTGGCGAGGCTGTCGGCGGACGCGCTGGCCTCGTTCGCGGTGTTCGCCGAACATCTGAACTTCACCCGGGCCGCGGAGGAGCTGCACATCTCCCAGCCGGCCCTGCACGTCAAGGTGCAGAAACTGTCCACCTCCCTGGGGCGTCCCCTCTACCGGCGCGAGGGCCGGCGTCTCGTCCTGACGCCCGAGGGCGAGGCGGTGGCGCGCTTCGCCCGTGAGCTGGACGCCCGCACGGCGTCGTTCCTGGCCGAGATGCGGGGCGCCGGCGCCGAGCGCGTCCCGACCCTGGCCGCGGGCGAGGGCGCGTTCCTCTACCTGCTCGGTGAGACGGTACGCACGTCCTCTCCCCGGCCGCGTCTGATCAACGCCGACCGTTCCCGCACGCTGGCCGCCGTCCGCACGGGCCGCGCGGACCTGGGCGTGGCCGTCCTGGACGTCCTCCCGACGGATCTGGAGGCGACGCTGCTGGCGACCTATCCGCAGACGCTGGTCCTCCCGGAGGACCACCCGCTGGCGGCGCGCCCCAGCCTGTCCCTGCACGACCTGGCCGGGGCCTCCCTGGTGGTCCCGCCGCCCCACGGCCCGCACCGGATCATGCTGGAACGGGCACTGCGGGCGGCCGAGGTCCCCTGGACGATCGCGGTGGAGGCGTCCGGGTGGCCGCTGATCCTGCACTTCGCGGCCCTGGGCGTGGGCATGGCGGTGGTGAACGGTTGCGTGCGCCCGCCCGAGGGCCTGGCCCAACGCGAGATAACAGGCCTGCCGCCGGTGCCGTACTACGCCGTACACCTCGCGTCCCGCCGCGACGATCCCCTGGTCGAGACGCTGCTGACCTCGATCCGCTCACATCTGCCCTGACGGGCGCCGCGGCGAAGCGCGGCGGCCGTCAACGCATGGAGCGGGCGGCGACGATGTCGCCCACGGCCTTCTCCAGCGCGTAGGCGGGATCGGCGGCACCGCCCTTGACCTGCGCGTCGGCCGTGGCGACGGCGGTCAGCGCCCGGGCGACCCCGTCGCCGGACCAGCCCCGCAGCTGCTTCTGCACACGCTGGATCTTCCAGGGGGGCATCCCGAGGTCGCGGGCCAGCGCCGCGGGCTGCGCCCCGCGCGGGGCCCCGCCGACCTTGGCCAGTCCGCGCACGCCCTGCGCGAGCGCGCTGACGATCAGGACGGGCGCGACGCCGGTCGCCAGCGCCCAGCGAAGCTGCTCCAGCGCGTCGGCGAGCTGCCCCTCGACCGCCTTGTCGGCGACGGTGAACCCGCTGACCTCCGCGCGCCCCCGGTAGTAGCGGGCGATCGCGGCGTCGTCGACCTTGCCGCCGGTGTCGGCGATGAGCTGCCCGGCCGCGCCCGCCAGCTCCCGCAGGTCGTTGCCGACCGCCTCGACCAGCGTGCGGGCGCCGTCCACCGAGATCTTCCCGCCGTGCCGCCGGAACTCGGCGCGCACGAAGTCGATGCGCTCCCCCGCCTTGCTGATCTTCGGGCACGAGATCTTGCGGGCGCCCGCCTTGCTCAGCCCGTCCACCAGCGCCTTTCCCTTGGCGCCGCCGTGGTGGACCGCGACCAGCGCGACCTCGGGCGCCGGGCTCTTGACGTATTTGAGCACCTCGGCGCTCAGGTCCTTGCCCAGGTCCTGCGCCGACCGCAGCACCAGGACCTTGGCCCCGCCGAACAGCGACGGCGAGGTCAGCTCCGCCAGCCGGCCGGGCTCCAGCCCGCCCGGCAACAGGTCGATCACCTCGGTATCGGGGTCGGCGGACCGCGCGCCGGCGACCACGTCGCCGATGGCCCGCTCCACGAGCAGCTCTTCGTCTCCGACGATCAGGGTGATGGCGTCCGCTGGCACCCCAGCAGCATGCCACGCCCCGCCCCGTGATCGCGCCGCCCCGCCCGTACGGCCGCCGGAGGATCGCTCACCTCCTCCGCACCACGGCGAGGCCGCCGGCCGTGCGGACGACGGCGATGTCCCCCGCCAGGTCGGTCCGGTGGACGCGGGTGCCCAGGCGCTCCAGCAGGGACAGGGTCGCCCGGGACGGATGGCCGTAGTCGTTCTCCCTCCCGACCGAGATCAGGGAGACCGGGGCCCGCGCGGCCGTCAGGAAGGCGCGGTCCTGGCTCCGCGAGCCGTGGTGCGGCACCTTCAGGACCTGCACCGGGGGCACCAGCGGCGCCAGCGAGCGCTGCGCCTCGATCTCCACGTCCCCCGTCAGCAGCGCGCTGAACGCCGGGCTCCGGGCGACCAGGACGAGGCTCGCGTTGTTGATCGTGCCGCCGTCGTCGGTGCCCGCCAGGCGCGGCCCGGTCGTCAGCGGCCCCAGGACCGAGAGCGTGAGGTCGGCGACGCTCCACCGCTGCCCGGGGAGGGCCGCGCGGACGTCCAGGCCCCGGCCCAGCCGCGCCTCGCGGCCGGACGAGCGCGGCGTGGTCAGCACCGTGCGCACCGCGCGGCCCCGGCGGACGCCCGCGATGCCGTCGATGTGGTCGGCGTGCGGATGCGTGAGGACCAGCAGCGGCACCTCCCGTACGTCCAGCCGGTCCAGGCACGCCTCGACCG
Source organism: Spirillospora sp. CA-253888 (assembly GCA_050936435.1). Taxonomy (GTDB): domain Bacteria; phylum Actinomycetota; class Actinomycetes; order Streptosporangiales; family Streptosporangiaceae; genus Spirillospora. Next base: position 6,227,708 of record JBNJMT010000001.1, on the reverse strand, counting down.
CCCGGGGGTCGGGCCCGGCGTCCACCACCACCGCCCGGCCCGGGCCGGCGGCCAGCGCCAAGGCGTCGCCTTGCCCGACGTCGCAGGCCACCATCGTCCACGAGGGGGGCGGCCATCCCCGCACGACCGCGCGCAGTGCGATGACGCCGACCAGCACGCCGGCCATCGCGGCCGCCGCGCACAGCCGCACGCGGCGCGAACGCAGGGTGAGGACGGCGACGGCACCGGCCGCCAGCAGCGACAGCGCCCCCAGCCCGCCGCCCTTCCAGGGCACGGTCGCGTACGGCAGGGCGGCGGCCAGCCGGGCGATCCCGGCGATCCAGCCCGCGGCGAGACCGGCGGGCCACACCACGAACCGCGCCACCGGCATCGCCACCAGCGCCGTCAGCGCGCCGAGGGCCCCCAGCAGCGTCGCGGGCGCGACGGCCGGGGCGGCCAGGAGGTTGGCGGCCACGGCGACGACGCCTATCTCCCCCGACAACATCACCAGGACGGGCGCGACGGCGATCTGGGCGGCCGCCGCGACCGCGACCGCGTCCGCGATCGGCGCGGGCAGCCGGCGGCGCAGGCGGTCCCGCCAGGACGGGGCCAGCACCAGCAGGCCGGCGGTGGCCAGGACCGACAGCGTGAACCCGTACGACCGGGCCAGCGCGGGGTCGACCAGCACCAGCACCAGTACGGCCGCGCCCAGCGCGGACACGCCCTGACGTTGCCGGCCGCTGAAGTAGGCCAGCAACCCGATCACCCCCATCACCGTGGCCCGCAGCACGCTGGGCTCCGGGCGGGCCACCACCACGAACGCCAGCACCGCGCAGATCACCACCGGTGGCGCGGACCGGCGGTCCAGCCCGACCGCCCGGCACAGCGCCATGACCGCCCCGATGACGATCGCCAGGTTCGCGCCCGACACCACGAGCAGGTGCGTGAGCCCGGCCGTCCGGAACTGCTCGGCGAGGCGGGGATCGAGGCGCGAGGTGTCGCCGACGACCATGCCGGGCAGCACGCCCCGCTGGTCGGGCGGCAGCCGCTCGGTCGCCTGCCGGAGGCGGGCGCGGACCGTCTCGGCCGCGCGCTGGACCGACGACGGTGCCCCGAGGGGCAGCGGCGGCCCCCGGACGGCCACCACGGCGGCCAGCAGCTCCGCATCGCGCGGCCGTTCCAGCCGCCCGGTCAGTCGCACCCGCTGGCTCGGCAGCAGCCCGCGCCACCGCCGGTCCCCGGCGATCAGCAGCACCGGCACGCGGACCCCGGACCGCCGCCCGCCGCGCCACACCGCCTCAACACGCGCCCGCACCAGCACGACCGCCCGCCCCGCCCCTTGCGCGACCTGCGGATCCGCGGTGACGACCGCCTCGATCGCCACCCGCTCCCTCTTCAGAGCGGCCTCCCTGACCGGCCCGCTCGCAACGGCCGACCCCCGCAACCCGACCCCGACCGCCGACGCCGCCGCACACACGAGGACCACCCCGACAACCCCATGCCACCCCCCTCCCCGCCCCCGCGCTCCCCCGCACCCCCACCTTCGCCACCCCCAACCTCGACCGCGCTCCTCCCCTCGGCTGCGGCCCTCGTCTTCGTTACGCTCCCCAGCTTGGGCGTAGCCCCGAACTCGGCCGCGCACCTTGCTTAGGTCGCGTTCATCGCCCTGGTCTTGACGAGAGTCCTCGCTGTGGTCGTGGTCCCTCTCTCGGCCGCAGTCTTCGCTTGGAGGTGCGGTCTGGCCTTGGGCACTGGCTTGGCGGCCTCGGAGCCGGGGCGTGGGTTGGCGGGTGCGGATCAGTAGGGCCAGGGCCGTGACGGTCGCGGCCGCCGCGGTCGTGTACGCGATGGCCGGAGGGAAGCCCAACGTCAGCGCCGCCGTCAGCCATACCGCCAACGCCGGGGCCACCAGGTGCAGGTCCGGGCCCGGCTCCTGAGGGGCGCGGGCGCTCATACGCGCACCATCGCCTTCAGGTCCGCGAAGCGGCGGGCTCCTATGCCCGTCACCTCCTGCAGCTGCTCCGCGGAGCGGAAGCCGCCGTGCTGGGTGCGGTACTCCACGATCCGCTGGGCCAGCACCGGGCCCACGCCGGGCAGCGCGTCCAGCTCCTCGGCCGTGGCCGTGTTGAGGTCCACGGGTGTGCCGGCGGCGGCGGAAGGGGCCGCGCCTGCGGGCGGCTGGCCCGGGGGCGGGGTGGGGGCCGGGACGCCGACCGGGATCTGCTCGCCGTCCTGCAGCTTGCGGGCCAGGTTGAGGTCGCCCGTCGTCGCCCTCGGGCGCGGTCCGCCCGCGGCCTTGATCGCGTCGGCGACCCGTGCGCCTGCGGGGAGGGACACGATGCCGGGCCGCTCGACCTTGCCGAAGACGTGGACCGTCACGCCGGCCGAGGGGGACGGCGGGGGCTGGACGGACCGGGACTCGGCGAGCGTCGCCGGTTGGGCGGCGGGTGCCGGAGGCGCCGCCTCCGGTGTCGGGCGGGCCAGCCAGAAGTAGGCGGCGGCCGCCACGGCCGCGATCACGCCGATGGTGATCAGGGTGCGGGTGCCGCGTGGGCCCGGGTCCAGCTCCTCGGTGGTGGGCAGGCGGACGCCCGGGGCTTCGGCCGCGGGGATCCTGATGCGCTCGGGCGGGTCAGGGGAGGCCCGTAAGCGCGCGGCGGGCGGGGCGTCGCGCGGTGGGCCCAGGGGCGTGCTCACGCCGAACGGGGTGGGACGGCGCAACCGGTCGTGGAGCTTCATGCGTTCGACGGTAGGGACGCGCGCGGAGGGACGGAAGAGGTTCGGGCGACCTGTGGATAACCGATCGTTCCGCTGGTCAGCGGGGCAGTTGGGGTGCCACCACCACGCCGAGCATTCCCGGCCCCACATGGGCGCCGATGACGGGGCCCACCTCGCCGAGGTAGATGTCCTCGACGTTCGGGATGCGTTCGCGCAGGCGTGCGACCAGCGCCTCCGCGCGGGACTCCGCCGCCAGATGCTGCACGCCCAGGTCCACGGGGCGGTCGCCCGCCTCGGCCACCGCCAGCTCCGCCAGGCGCGCCAGGGCGCGCGAGGAGGTCCGCACCTTCTCCAGCGGGGTGATCCTGCCGTCGGCGATGCCCAGCAGGGGCTTGACCATCAGCGCCGAGCCGAGCAGGTTCGTCGCCGCGCCGATGCGGCCGCCGCGGCGCAGGTGCTCAAGGGTGTCCACGTAGAACAGGGAGCGGGACTCGTCCGCGCGCCGCCGGGCGGCGGCCACGGCCGCGGCCGCGTCCCCGCCGCGCAGGGCGGCGGCCGCCGCCGACAGGGCCGCGAACCCGAGGCCCAGGCCGATGGTGCCGCTGTCGACCACGTGCACCGGGACCGGCGCGTCCTCGGCCGCCAGCCGGGCCGCCTCCACCGTGCCCGACATCGCCGCCGACAGGTGCACCGAGACGATCTCCTGCGCGCCGGCGCCGGCCGCCGCCTTGTAGGCGTGGGCGAAGCGTTCGGGGGCGGGGCGCGAGGTGGTGACCGGGCGCCACTCCTTCAGCGCCTGCGCCGCCTCGGCGGTGGTCAGGTCGCCCTCGTCGCGGACGGTGCCGCCGATCGCGACCTGCAGCGGGACCACCGTGAGGCGGTGCCGCTCGACCAGGTCGGCGGGAAGGTAGGCGGTGGAATCGGTGACGACCGCGACCGCGCTCATAGAAGCCGAACCTACCCCCTGGCGATGTCGCCGTCGTTACGGGCCGATGTCAGGGCTGGACGGGCGCGCCCCCGCGCCACACCCGCAGCGCGCGCAGGCCGAACGCCCAGGCGAACGCGCCCTCGTGGTCGGCGTCCCACAGCACGATGTCGGCCAGCATCCCCGGCGCCAGGGAGCCCCGGTCGCCGACCCGCAGGGCGGCCGCGCCGCCGAGCGTGGCCGCGCGCAGCGCCTCGGTGACCGACAGGCCGTACATCGCCACCGACAGGCCGATGACCAGGGGCATCGAGGTGATGCCGCACTGGCCGGGGTTGTGGTCGGTGCCGAGCGCGACGGTGACGCCGCGGTCGAGCATCGCGCGGACCGGGGCGGGCGGCCGGGAGCTGTTGAGGGCGCTGCCGGGGCAGACGGTGGCGGTGACGCCCGCGTGCGCCAGGGCCTTGATGTCGTCCTCGTTGGCGTGGGTCAGCAGGTCGGCCGACGCGCAGCCGACCTCGGCGGCGACCTGGGCCGCGCCGATGCGCTCGTTGGCGCAGGCGTGCATCCGGGCCTTCAGCCCGGCGCGCTTGCCGGTCAGCAGCAGGGCGCGGGCCTCCTCGGCGGTGAAGTGGCCCTCGTCGCAGTAGACGTCGATGGAGTCGGCGCCCGCCGCGGCCGCGTCGCCGGCCCACAGCCGCACGGCCTCGATGTAGTCGCGGCGGCGGCCGAAGAACTCCGGCGGCAGGATGTGCGCGGCCAGGAACGTGGCGTGCACGCGCGGCATCGACGGCTCGCCCTCCAGCGAGCGCAGCATGCGGATGTCGGCCAGCTCGCCGTCGCGGGTGAGGTGGTAGCCGGTCTTGGCCTCGACGGTGGTGGTGCCCGCCAGGATCCACTGGCGCAGCCGCTCGCGGACCGCGTTGCACAGCGTCCAGGGGTCGGTGCCGCGGGTCACGGTGACGGTGGAGTTGACGCCGCCGCCCGCGGCGGCGATGGCCGAGTGGGACGACCCGGAGGTGCGCATCGCCAGCTCGGCCCAGCGGTTGCCCGCGTAGACCGGGTGCGAGTGGGCGTCGATCAGGCCCGGGGTGACCAGGCCGCCGCCGAGGTTCTCCACGTGGTCGACGTCGACGATGTCGTCGATGATGCCCGGCACGCTCTGCGGCAGGTCCGAGGCGGGGCCGGCCCACACGATGCGGTCGTCGTGGATGAGGACGGCGGCGTTGCTGCAGACGTCGGTGCCCGTCCAGAGCCGGCCGATGTTCGTCAACAGCCGTACCGTCATAGGGTCACCGACCCGAAGGGGACGAAGCGGCGCAGGCCGCTGTACCGGACGCCATGGGAGGGGCCACCTGCTCTCGATCCGCAACGCCGACTGGGTGCCGGCGGTTCACCGTTGGAGGGTTGGTGGTCGGGTGACCACCACGAGCAACGAGACCGCAGATATCGGTTTCGTCACGGTAGTGCACTGAAGGCCCGCCCGACAACCTCTGGCGGGCAAACGCGGGAGCCCAGGGATAAGTTCCGGGAACGCGGGCCGCGGCCGGTGGGCGGGGGTGCGGGTTCGGCCGCGCCACCGGGACGACGACACAACCGGACAAAGTTCGCAAACCCCTTATTTGGTAAAAAATTCCGGTCATCCTGCACGCCGTCACCACCCCGCCCCTTAGTCATAAGACCGTACGGAATCCGGAAGGCGCGTCAAGCGGAATGGAGAAGCTGTCACCGTTCGGCGACCACTCCGGGATCCTCCCCGCGGCCACGGGGCGCGCACGCGCGTCGGCCCGGCCGGGATCCGGCCGGGCCGACGCGTCGCGACGTCAGGAGGTGGTCGCCGCCACCTCGAACGGGGCCAGCTCGCCCGCGAGGTCGGCGGGGACCCGCGCGTGCAGCGCCGTGCCCTCGGGCCGGTGCTCCTGCTCCAGCACCTCGCCGCGCTCGTGTACCTGGGCGACCAGGTCGCCGCGCTCGTAGGGCAGCAGGAGCCGCAGCTCGGCGTCCAGCCCGGGGAGCCGCTCCTCGATCGCGGCGCGCAGCTCCTCGATGCCCTGGCCGGTCCGGGCCGACACCACAACGCTGTTGGTCTCGCGGCGGCGCAGCCGGGCGATCGCCAGGTCGTCGGCGGCGTCGGCCTTGTTGATGACCACCAGCTCGGGCACCCTGTCGGCGCCGATCTCGCGGAACACCTCGCGCACCGCGTCGAGCTGGGCCTCGGGGTCGGCGTCGGAGCCGTCCACCACGTGCAGGATCAGCCCGGCGTCCGACACCTCCTCCAGGGTGGAGCGGAACGCCTCGACCAGCTGGTGCGGCAGGTGCCGGACGAATCCGACGGTGTCGGCCAGCGTGTAGGCGCGCCCGGACGGGGTCTCGGCCTTGCGGACGGTCGGGTCCAGGGTGGCGAACAGGGCGTTCTCCACCAGCACGCCCGCGCCGGTCAGCCGGTTGAGCAGCGAGGACTTGCCGGCGTTGGTGTAGCCGGCGATGGCGACGGCGGGCACCGCGTTGCGGCGGCGCTCGCCGCGCTTGGTGTCGCGCGACTTGCCCATCTCGGCGATCTGCCGGCGCAGCTTGGCCATCCGGGTGCGGATGCGCCGCCGGTCCAGCTCGATCTTGGTCTCACCGGGGCCGCGGCCGCCGATGCCGACGCCGCCGGCGGCCCGGCCGCCGACCTGCCGGGACAGGTTGCCGCCCCAGCCGCGCAGGCGCGGCAGCAGGTAGTTGAGCTGGGCCAGCTCGACCTGCGCCTTGCCCTCGCGGCTCTTGGCGTGCTGGGCGAAGATGTCGAGGATCAGCGCGGTGCGGTCGATCACCTTGACCTGGACGGTCTCCTCCAGGTGCCGCAGCTGGCTGGGGGCCAGCTCGCCGTCGCAGATGACGGTGTCGGCGCCGGTGGAGATCACCACGTCGCGCAGCTCGGCGGCCTTGCCCGAGCCGATGTAGGTGGCCGGGTCGGGGCGGTGGCGGCGCTGGACGAGTCCCTCCAGCACCTCCGAGCCGGCCGTCTCGGCCAGCAGCGCCAGCTCGCGCAGCGAATTGTCGGCGTCCTCGGCGGTGCCGTCGGTCCAGACGCCGACCAGGACGACCCGCTCCAGGCGCAGCTTCCGGTACTCGACCTCGGTGACGTCGGTGAGCTCGGTGGACAGGCCCGCCACGCGGCGCAGCGCCCGGCGTTCCTCCAGGTCGAGGTCCCCGGTCATCGGCTCGTCGTCGATCAGGTCCAGGGTGTGGTCTTCAGAGAAAGGTTCAGTCATATGTCCTCTGTAGAACGCCGTGGGGCGGCCGTGTCTTCCCCGCGATCGTCTCACGCCCCGCGACGGCGGGGCATTCGATTATCCCTCCGTGTCCCGGGCATGCCCCGAAGCAGGCCCATCGACCCCTCTCCACCTGGAGGCACGAGGCGGCGGCCGGGGCGAAGGGCGTGGTCAAGGCCACCGGGGTCCGCTTTGACCCGGCTCCGTACCGGCGAGTAGCGTTCTCCACGGAACAGAAGTGAAATTTCACGATGCGAAAGGGCAGGCGGATGGCTGCACTCGAAGGCGTGGAGATGACGGGCCCCCTCCACGAGCGGTACGACGAGATCCTGACGCCCGAGGCGCTCAGCCTGCTCGCCCACCTGCAGCGGGAGTTCGGCGCCCGCCGCAAGGAGCTGCTGGAGGCCCGCGCCGAGCGGCAGCGCCGGCTGTCGGCCGGGGGCACCCTGGACTTCCTGCCCGAGACCGCGGGCGTGCGCGCCGACGAGACCTGGCGCGTGGCCGAGCCGGCGCCGGGCCTGGTGGACCGCCGGGTCGAGATCACCGGCCCCACCGACAAGAAGATGACCATCAACGCCCTCAACTCGGGCGCCAAGGTGTGGCTGGCCGACTTCGAGGACGCCAACACCCCGCTGTGGAACAACATGATCGAGGGCCAGCTCAGCCTGCGCGACGCCCTCGACCGCACCATCGACTTCACCGACCCCAGGAGCGGCAAGTCCTACGCGCTGAAGGCCGACGAGGAGCTCGCCACCATCGTGGTGCGCCCGCGCGGCTGGCACATGGAGGAGAAGCACCTGCTGGTCGACGGTGAGCCGATGTCCGGCTCGCTGTTCGACTTCGGCCTGTACTTCTTCCACTGCGCCCGCCGGCAGCTGGACAAGGGCAAGGGCCCCTACTTCTACCTGCCGAAGATGGAGTCGCACCTGGAGGCCCGCCTCTGGAACGACGCCTTCAACCTGGCCCAGGACCACCTGGAGATCCCGCGCGGCACCATCCGCGCCACCGTGCTGATCGAGACCATCCCGGCCGCGTTCGAGATGGAGGAGATCCTCTACGAGCTGCGCGACCACTCGGCGGGCCTGAACGCCGGCCGCTGGGACTACCTGTTCTCGGTGATCAAGAAGTTCCGGGACCGGGGCGAGGACTTCATCCTGCCCGAGCGCAACTCGATCACGATGACCGCGCCGTTCATGCGGGCCTACACCGAGCTGCTGGTGCGCACCTGCCACAAGCGCGGCGCGCACGCGATCGGCGGCATGGCCGCGTTCATCCCCTCCCGCAAGGACGCCGAGGTCAACAAGGCCGCCCTGGAGAAGGTGCGCGCCGACAAGACCCGCGAGTCCGGCGACGGCTTCGACGGCTCCTGGGTCGCCCACCCCGACCTGGTCCCGGTCTGCCGCGAGGTCTTCGACGGCGTGCTCGGCGACAAGCCCAACCAGCGCGACCGGCTGCGCGAGGACGTCACGGTCTCGGCCGCCGACCTGCTCAACATCAAGGCGACCCCGGGCGCCATCACCGAGGCGGGCCTGCGCGGCAACATCGACGTGGCGCTGCGCTACCTGGCCGCCTGGCTGAACGGCTCGGGCGCGGTCGCGATCCACAACCTGATGGAGGACGCGGCCACCGCCGAGATCTCCCGCTCGCAGGTGTGGCAGTGGATCTACAACGGCGTCTCCACCCAGGAGGGCCGCAAGATCACCAAGGAGTGGGTGGCCGAGCTGCTGGACGAGGAGCTGGCCAAGATCCGCGCCGAGCTGGGCGACGCCTACGACGAGCCCGGCTACAACGAGGCGGTCGAGCTGTTCAAGCAGGTCACCCTGGCCGACGAGTACCAGGAGTTCCTGACCACCCCGGCCTACGTGCGCTTCCCCTAGGCGGCGCCCGCGTCCGCCGCGCGGCGCGCGGACGCACCCCGGCCCGGCCGCCCGGACGATCCGTCCGGGCGGCCGGGGCGCACTCGTTCAAGTCCGTCGGGGGGCGTGGAAGGGTGGCTGTATGAGTACCTCGCTCGCGCGGTTGGCCGAGCGGTTCACCGCGCTGCTGGGCCCCGACGGGGTCATCACCGATCCGGTCCGCCTGCGCACCTACGAGTGCGACGGGCTGACCAACCACCGCGCGATGCCCGGCGTGGTGGTGCTCCCCGAGTCCGCCGAGCAGATCGCCGCCGTCGTGCGCGCGTGCGCGGCCGAGGGCGTGCCGTACGTGGCGCGCGGCTCGGGCACCGGCCTGTCGGGCGGCGCGCTGCCCCGCACCGACGGCGTGCTGATCGTCACCGCCCGGATGCGCCGCATCCTGGAGATCGACATCGCGAACCAGCGGGCGGTGGTCGAGCCCGGCGTGATCAACCTGGACGTGACCCGCGCGGTCCGCGCCGACGGCTACTACTTCGCGCCCGACCCCTCCAGCCAGCAGATCTGCTCGGTCGGCGGCAACGTGGCCGAGAACTCCGGCGGCGCGCACTGCCTGAAGTACGGCTTCACCGCCCACCACGTGCTGGCCTGCGAGATCGTCACCCCCGACGGCGAGATCACCGAGCTGACCGCGGACGGCCCCGGCTACGACCTGCTGGGGGTGTTCGTCGGCGCCGAGGGCACCCTCGGCATCACCACCAAGATCACCGTCCGGCTGACCCGGGTGCCCGAGACCGTGCAGACGCTGCTGGCGGCCTTCGACTCCATCGAGTCCGGCGGCACGGCGGTCTCGGCGATCATCGGCGCGGGCGTGGTGCCGGCCGCCATCGAGATGATGGACGCGCTGTCGATCGAGGCCGCCGAGGCCGCGGTGAGCTGCGGCTACCCGCCCGGCGCGGGCGCGGTGCTGATCGTGGAGCTGGACGGCCCGGACGCCGAGGTCGCCCACCAGTTCGCCGAGGTCGAGCGGCTCTGCCGGGAGGCGGGCGCGTTCGAGATCCGCATCGCCGCCGACGACGCCGCCCGCGCGCTGATCTGGCGCGGCCGCAAGTCGGCGTTCGCCGCCGTCGGCCGGATCAGCCCCGCCTACCTGGTGCAGGACGGCGTCATCCCGCGCACCGCGCTGCCCCGCGTGCTCGGCCGCATCGACGCGCTGTCGGCCGAGTCGGGCGTGCGCGTCGCCAACGTCTTCCACGCGGGCGACGGCAACCTGCACCCGCTGGTGCTGTTCGACGACGCCGAGCCGGGCGCGGCCGAGCGCGCCGAGGAGGTCTCCGGCGCGATCCTGGACCTGTGCATCGAGCACGGCGGGTCCATCACCGGCGAGCACGGCGTGGGCGTGGACAAGTCCCGCTACATGCCCCGCATGTTCACCGACACCGACCTCGACACCATGCAGATGGTCCGCTGCGGTTTCGACCCGGCCGGGCTGTGCAACCCCGGCAAGGTCTTCCCCACCCCCCGCCTGTGCGGGGAGGTCCCGGGCGTCCGCAAGGGCGTGCACCCCCTCGTCGAGCAGGGAAAGGCGGACCTGTTCTGATGACGGCACCGATCGACGCGCTGGCCAAGGTCTGCGCCGACGTGCGGCCCGCCGGGCCCGAGGACGGCGTGCTCGGCGCGGTCCCCCAGGCGGTCGCGGCCCCCGCGAGCGCGGCCGAGGCCGCCGACGTGATGCGCGCCGCCGCCGAGCTGGGCCTCGCGGTCGTCCCGCGCGGCATGGAGACCCGGCTGGACTGGGGCCTGCCGCCCCGGCGCTGCGACCTGCTGGTGGACACCGCCCGCCTGGACCGGGTCGTCGAGCACGCGGCCGGTGACCTGGTCGTCAAGGCCGAGGCGGGCGTGCGCCTCGACCGCCTCGCCGACGCCCTCGCCGAGCACGGCCAGCGCCTGGCCCTGGACGCCCGCCCGCCCACCGCGACGGTCGGCGGCACGATCGCCACCGGCTCGGCCGGGCCGCTGCGCCTGCTGTACGGCTCGCCGCGCGACCTGGTCATCGGCCTGACGATCGTCCGCGCCGACGGCCGGATCGCGCGCTCGGGCGGCAAGGTCGTCAAGAACGTCGCCGGGTACGACCTGGGCCGCCTGTTCGCCGGCTCCTGGGGCACGCTCGGCCTGATCGTCGAGGCCACCTTCCGGCTGCACCCGGTGCCGGCCGAGGCCGCCTACGTCTCCACCACCGTTCCCGACGCGGCCGCCGCGCACGCCGCCGTCCAAGCCGTGCTGCACTCCCCCGTCGCGCCCAGCGCCGTCGAGTGCGCCGCCGTCCCGGACGGCATCGCGATCGGCGTGCTGCTGGAAGGGGTCCCCGACGGCGTGACCGCCCGCTGCGGCCAGGTCGACGGCCTGCTCGGCGGCGGCGCGCGCACCGGGCCCGAGCCGCCCGCCTGGTGGGGCCGGTCCCCCGAGGGCACCACCCTCATCGAGATCACCGCGCCGCCCGCCGCCCTCGCGCACGCCGACTGGCTCACCGGATCGGCGACCTGGAGCGCGTCGGGGCGCGGCCTGCTCGGCCTCCCCGCCGACCTGTCGCCCGAGCGGGCCGCCGGGACGCTGGAGGGCCTGCGCGCCGCGCTCGCCCCGCACAAGGGCGGCGCGGTCGTCCGCTACGCCCCCGAACCCGTCCGCGACGCGCTCGACGTGTGGGGCCCGGTGCCCGCGCTGTCGCTGATGCGGCGGGTGAAGGACCAGTTCGATCCGGAGCGCCGGCTGTCCCCCGGCCGCTTCGTGGGAGGGATCTGACCATGGGCGCCCCGGAAGAACTGCCGAAGCTCCTCAACGACTGCGTGCACTGCGGCTTCTGCCTGCCGACCTGCCCGACCTACGTGCTGTGGGGCGAGGAGATGGACTCCCCGCGCGGCCGCATCCACCTGATGCAGCAGCACCAGGAGGGCGCGCCGCTCAGCGGGGCCATGGTCGGGCACTTCGACGCGTGCCTCGGCTGCATGGCGTGCGTGACGTCCTGCCCGTCGGGCGTGCGGTACGACCGGCTGATCGAGATGACGCGGGCCGAGGTGGAGCGCGAGCACCCCCGCTCCTCCGCCGACCGCGCCGTCCGGCAGTTGATCTTCAGTCTGTTCCCCTACCCCCGGCGGCTGCGCGCGCTGCGCGGCCCGCTGCGCCTCTACCAGCGCACCGGACTGGACCGCCTGGTGCGCCGCAGCGGCGTGCTGGAGCGGCTGTCGCCGTCGCTGGCGGCGATGGAGCGGCTCGCCCCGCCCCTCGGCAGGGCCCCGCGCCTGCCTGCGTTCGTCGCCGCGCGCGGGGAGCGCCGCGCCACCGTGGGGATGCTCACCGGCTGCGTGCAGCGCGAGTTCTTCCCCGGCGTCAACGCCGCGACAGCCCGCGTCCTGGCGATGGAGGGCTGCGACGTCGTCATCCCCAAGGCCCAGGGCTGCTGCGGCGCGCTGTCGCTGCACTCGGGCCGCGAGGACGAGGCCCGCGCCTTCGCCCGCCGCACCATCGCCGCGTTCGAGAAGGTCGAGGTCGTTGTGGTGAACGCGGCGGGCTGCGGCTCCTCCATGAAGGAGTACGCCGCCCTGCTCGCCGACGAGCCCGCCTGGGCCCGCCGCGCCGAGGCGCTGTCGGCCAGGACCCGCGACCTCGCCGAGTACCTGGTGGAGCTGGGGCCGCGCGCCGAAAGACGGCCGCTACCGGTCACCGTCGCCTACCACGACGCCTGCCACCTCGCCCACGCGCAGGGCGTGCGGTCGCAGCCGCGCGCGCTGCTCGCCGGGATCCCGGAGCTGACCGTGCGGGAGATCGCCGACCCCGACATCTGCTGCGGCTCGGCCGGGACCTACAACCTCCTCCAGCCCGAGGCGGCCGCCGAACTCGGCGACCGCAAGGCCGCCAACGTCCGCGACACCGGCGCGGAAGTGCTGGTCGCGGCCAATCCCGGCTGCTCCATGCAGATCGCCAACGCGCTCGACCGCCGCTCCGGCGGGCGGGGCGCGCCGATGGCCGTCGCGCACACCGCCGAGGTGCTGGACGCGTCGCTGCGAGGGCTCGGCCCGGAGGCGCTGCGCGCTCGCAGTTCGTGATCACATGACGGGAAGGCCGCCCCTTTCCCCACCCATGGGTGCCCGACACCAGCAATCCGGACGTCTTGTATCGTGTTCGCGCTTGAGACAGGACTCGCTTACCGAGGCTGGACAGGCCCCCGAGAGCCCAGGGAAGAACATGTCCAACAGCTACCGTTCGCACCGCCGCAAGAAGAAGAGCAACGCCGGCCGCCTCGGGCTGGCGGGCGCGCTCACCGGCGTGGTCGGCATCGCCGCGGTGGCGGTCGGCATCATGGTGATCCGCCCGGACGGCGGCGGCGCCGACCCCGCCGCCCCCTCGGCGGCCTCCGGCGCGCGGCAGGGCGAGGCGGGCGGCCCGGCCCCGGGCGCCGCGCCCATGCCCAAGACCGGCGCCCCGCTGAGCCTCACCACGCCCGAGGGCTACGGGTACGGGGTCGCGGCGGTCAAGGCGGGCACCGACGACCGTCCCTTCGGCACCGGCAAGGCGTCCCCGGCCGGGTCGGGCCACGCCTACGCCGACTACGTGCTCACCAACAACCAGCGCCGCCCGGTGCTGCTGGACTTCCCCGCCGACCTGTTCCTGCCCAAGGACCGGGTGCCCTCCTCGGCCCAGGAGCGCTGCATGCCGCAGCCGGGCATCCCCTCGCAGATGTGCACCCTGCCCAACCACAGCAAGGTCATCGCCCGGCTGAACGGGGCCCGGCCGCCGGTCAAGCAGGACGCCGACACCTTCATCCCGGCCGGCGCCTCCTACCTGGTGCGGATCGCCACCGACCTGCCGGTCGAGGACGGCCTGGCCGCCTCCGACATCAAGCTGTACGTGTGGGAGACCCGCTTCACCAACGACCGCAAGGGCATCGAGCTCGCCTTCCCCTGAGCCCTCCCCCGGCTCCCGCCCCGACCTGGCCGGGCCGCGCCGGGCGGCGGGGCTACTGAGGGCCGGTGAACCCGATGTCCTCGTAGGCGGTCTCGTAGAACCCGCCCGCGCCCAGGTTGGCCAGCCCGCCCCGGGTCGCGACGATCTGCGGGCGCTGGTAGAGCGGCAGGACGATCGCCAGCTCCCAGATGAGGCGGTCGGCCTCGTTCACCAGGCGCCGCGCCCGCGCCTGGTCGATCTCGCCGATCGCGCGGTCCATCGCCGCGTCGATCTCGGGCGTGCCCGCCCGCGCGTAGTTCTGCTGGATGCGCCCGCCGCGCGGCCGGGCGAACACCGACCGCAGCGGCGACAGCGGGAACGAGGTGCCGAGCCACGAGAACGGCACGATGTCGAAGTCGCCGGGCGTGACGTACCGGTCGAACAGGTCGTCGGTCGGCACCGGCCGGATGTCCACCCGGACGCCGACGCGCTCCAGCAGCGCCCGCGCCAGCTCGGCCTCCTGCTTGCCGCCGGGCACGGTCGCCGGGACCACGAACCGCAGGGCCAGCGTGCGGCCGTCCTTCACCCGGTACTCGCCCCGCCGGACCCAGCCCGCCCGGTCCAGCAGCCGCCGGGCCCGCTCGGGGTCGTAGCGGCCGAGGTCACCGGAGTTGTCGCGGTAGCCCTCCTGCGTGTTGACGAAGAAGTGGTTGCCGAGCGTCCGCTCGGGCCAGCCGAGGTCGGCGAGGCTGGAGCGGACGATGACGCGGCGGTCGACGGCCAGCATGACCGCGCGCCGCACCCGGACGTCGCGCAGGAAGGGCCCGGCGGCGTTGAGGGTGAAGTGCCGCCAGTCCGGCGCCCCCGCGCGCCGCACCACCGCGCCCGGCACGTGCTCGACGCGCCGCAGCGCGCCCGCGTCCACGCCGATGTCCATGAGGTCGATCTCGCCGTTGGCGAACGCGCCCGGCATCGCGCTGGTGTCCATCGCCCGGAACACGATCCGGTCGAGCTTGGCGGGCCGCCCCCACCAGCCCTGGTCGCGCTCCAGCGTGACGGTCTTGGCGGTGCGGTCGATGCGCGCCACCCGGAACGGCCCGGCGCTCACCGGCACCCGGTCGGCCCATCCGCCGTTGAACACCGCCGGGTCGGCGCAGGTGGCCGCCGGGTACAGCGGGCTGAACAGGCTGCGCCAGTCGGCGTAGGGCCGGTCGAAGACGACCTTCACCTCGTGCGGCCCGGCGCCGCGGGCGATCGTCCGGATCCGCCGGTACCCGGTGGTGTTGGAGATCTGGAAGCGGGGGTCGCGGCCCGACAGCGCCCGCGCCTGCGCGGCGAAGTCGGCGAGGCCGATGGGCCTGCCGTCCGACCAGCGCGCTCGGGGGTTGAGCCGGTAGACCACGACCTGGTGCGGCCTGGTCCGCACCACCCGCGCCGACCGCAGGTAGGCCGGGACCGGGTGCGGGACGGCCTTGGCGTCCGAGCGCATCAGGTAGGGCAGCACGCCCTGGACGACCTGCTCGACCACGCCGCGGCTGCCGTTGACGTGGTGGAAGTTCCACTGCGTGGGGAACTCCGGCAGCGGCCAGCGCAGCGTTCCGCCGTCGCGGACGCGGTCGCGCGGCACCGGGTTGACGTCGGAGCCGGGCGGGCGGCCGGCCGGGGCGGTCGCCGCGCCGTCCGCGCCGTCCGTCCCGTCCGCGCCGTCGCATCCGGCGGTGACGGTGACGACGCAGCCCAGCACCGCCGCCATCGCCGCCGCCCCGCCGCGCGGCCTCACCCTTCCTCCGGATGGTGGCAGGCCACCCGCCGGTCGACGTCGGGGGCCGGGCGCCCCAGCTCCGGGTCGGTGGTCTCGCACAGCCGCCGCCGGCCGGCGTCGAGCGCGGCGTGACGCGGGCAGCGGGGTCGGAACCGGCAGCCCTCCAAGGGCTCGGCCGGGCCGGGCGCGTCGCCGGGCAGCGGCGGCACGCGGCGGCGCTCGCCCGGATCCGGCAGCGGGACGGCGTCCAGCAGCGCGCGCGTGTAGGGGTGGGCGGGGGCGGCGTAGAGGGCGTCGGCCGCGCCCAGCTCGACGAGGCGGCCCCGGTACATCACCGCGACCCGGTCGGCGACCTGCCGGACCACCGCCAGGTCGTGCGCGACCAGCAGGTAGGCGAGGCCGAGCCGGTCCTGCAGGTCGGCGAGCAGGTTCATGATCCCGGCCTGGACGGAGACGTCGAGCGCGGCGACCGGCTCGTCCAGCAGCAGCAGGCGCGGCTCCAGCGCCAGGGCGCGGGCGATGCCGACGCGCTGCCGCTGCCCGCCCGACAGGCCGTGCGGGTGGCGGTCGGCGTGCTCGGGGTCGAGGCCGACCAGCTCCAGCAGCTCGCGGACGCGGTCGCGCCGCCGGGCGCGGGGCACGCCGTGGGCCGCCAGGGGCTCGGCGAGGATCGCCGCGACGCGCATGCGGGGGTCCAGGGAGGCGACCGGGTCCTGGAAGACCACCTGGAGGTCGCGGCGCAGCGCCTTGCGGCGCGCGCGGGTCAGCGCGGAGGCGTCCTGCCCGAACACCGTGACCGTGCCCTCCTGCGGGGCCGCCAGCCGCAGGATTTCCATCAGGACGGTGGTCTTGCCGCAGCCCGACTCGCCGACGACGCCGAGCGTCTCGCCCTCGCGCACGTCGAAGGCGACGCCGTCCACGGCGTGGACGGTGCCGGCGCGGCGCTGGAGCAGCGCCCCCCGGTACAGCGGGTGGTGCCGCACCAGGCCGTCCACCTCCAGCACGACGGGCCGCTCGTGCCGGGGCGGGCGGCGCGGCGCGGGCGGCGCCGCGGGCGCCGGGAAGATCGCGGCGCGGTCCTCGGTGGCCTCGGTCCGCACGCAGGCGGCCAGGTGCCCGGCCGGGCCGACCGGGACCGGCGCGGGCACCGCGTCGCCGCAGCGCGGCACGGCGACCGGGCAGCGGGGCGCGAACGCGCACCCCTCGTCGGGGGCGGTCGCGGGCGGCGGCGCGCCCTCGATCGGCACGAGCCGGGTGCGCGGTCCGGCGACGCGCGGCAGGGACTTCAGCAGCCCGATCGTGTACGGCATCCGGGGCCGCGCGTAGACCTCCCCCACCGGCCCGGACTCCACCGCGCGCCCGGCGTACATGACCGCCACCCGGTCGGCGAACCCGGCCACCACGCCCAGATCGTGGGCGATCAGCACGATGGCCGCGCCGGTGGTCTCCTTGGCGGTCCGCAGCACCTCCAGGACCTGCGCCTGGATGGTGACGTCCAGGGCGGTGGTGGGCTCGTCGGCGACGATGGCGACCGGGTCGTTGGCGATCGCCATCGCGATCATCACGCGCTGCCGCATGCCGCCGGAGAACTCGTGCGGGTAGGCCCGCGCGCGACGCGCGGCGTCGGGGATGCCGACCAGCTCCAGCAGCTCGACGGCGCGGGCGCGCGCGGCGGCGCGGGTCGCGCCCGCGTGCACGCGGATGGTCTCGGCGATCTGGTCGCCGACGGTGTGCACGGGGGTCAGCGCCGACAGCGGGTCCTGGAACACCATCGCCAGGTCCTTGCCGCGCACCCGCGACAGCTCCGCGTCGGGGCGGCCGAGCAGCTCGCGGCCGCGCAGCCGGACCGAGCCCTCGACCCGCGCGCCGGGCGGCAGCAGCCCGACCGCGGCGAGCGCGACGGCCGACTTGCCCGAGCCCGACTCGCCGACGATGCCGACGACCTCGCCGGGCCCGACGCTGAGGTCCAGCCCGCGCACCGCGCGCACGCCGGGCTCGTAGGTGACGTGCAGGCCGGTGATCTCCAGCACCGGCGGCGGGCCGGGCACGATCCCCGGCGCGGCCTGGGCGAGCGCGTCGGAGGCGGCCTCGCGCGCGTTCACCGGGCCCGTCCGGAGGTCGGGTCGAGCGCGTCGCGCAGGCCGTCGCCCAGCAGGTTGACCGCCAGCACGATCAGCACCAGCAGCCCGGCGGCGAACCCCGCCAGCCACGGGTAGGAGGCGACGGCGCCGCGCCCGTCGGCGATCACCGTGCCCAGCGAGATGTCGGGCGGCTGCACGCCGAACCCGAAGTAGGACAGCCCGCTCTCGGCGATGACCGCCACGCTGACGTTCAGGCTCGCGTCCACGGCCAGCAGCGACGCCAGGTGCGGCAGGATGTGCCGCACCAGCACGCGCGGCGTGGAGGCCCCGGTGAACCGCGCCGCCAGCACGTACTCGCGCTCCTTCAGTGAGATCGTCATGGCCCGCACCATCCGCGCGGTGACCATCCAGAGGAACGCGGCGAGCACGACCACCAGCACCAGCGGGCGGCCGTCGCGCAGCAGCGGCGACAGCACCGCCACCACCAGGAACGCCGGCAGCACCAGCAGCAGGTCCACCCCCCACATGAGCAGCCGGTCGGTCCAGCCGCCGACGAAGCCCGACACCATGCCGACCAGCGCCGCGAGCCCGGTGGACAGCACCGCCACCAGCAGGCCGATGACCAGTGACCTCTGCATCCCGCGCAGGGTGAGGGCGAACACGTCGCGGCCGCTCTGGGTGGTGCCGAACCAGTGGTCGGCCGAGGGCGGGCGGCGGAAGGCGGTGAAGTCGGTGTCCTCCCAGCCCCACGGCGACACCGCGGGTCCGGCGAACGCCAGCGCGAACAGCAGCGCCAGCAGGACCGCGCCGGCGGTGGCCCGCCGGTTGCGGCCGAGGGCGCGCACGGCGGGGCCCGCGGTGGAGCCCGCGGCCGGGCTCACGGCGCGCCCCCGGTCCGGACGCGCGGGTCCAGCGCCCCGTACAGCACGTCCGAGGCCAGCCCGGCCAGCAGCACCGCGAGCGCGGCGAAGCAGTTGACGGCGGCGACCACGTGGACGTCGCCGCGCGCGATGGAGTCGACCAGCCACTCGCCGAGGCCGTGCCAGCCGAAGATCTTCTCCACGAACACGCCGCCGAGCAGCAGCAGGCCGAAGGTGTAGGCGAAGTAGGTGGTCATCGGGATCAGCGCGGTGCGCAGCCCGTGCCGCAGCAGCGCCGAGCGGTGGCGCAGCCCCTTGGCGCGGGCGGTGCGCACGAAGTCGGCGTTCAGGACGTCCAGCATCATGCTGCGCTGGTAGCGGCAGTAGAGGGCGAGCTGGGCCAGCGCGATCGTGGCGGTCGGCAGCAGCAGGTGCCGCACCCGGTCGCCGAGCCCGCCGAGCGCGCCGAAGGTGCCCTCGGACGCGCCGGGCCCGGTCTCGCCCAGCCACTCGAAGACCTGCACGCCGGTGGCGTCGTTGACCTTCTGGGCGGCCGACTGGAGCAGCACCGCCAGCACGAACACCGGCACCGACAGCAGCAGGTAGGAGCCGAGCGTGATGATCCGGTCGGCGGCGCGGCTCCGCCGGACCGCCGCGTAGGCGCCCAGCAGGACGCCCAGCGCGCAGCCCGCCACGGCGCCGACCAGCAGCAGCCGCAGGCTCGCCCACGCGCGCCGCCACAGCTCGGCGCCGACCGGCTCGCCCTGCCAGGTGCGGCCGAAGTCGCCGCGCAGGACACCGGAGGCCCAGGTGCGGTAGCGCTCTGCGAGCGGGGTCTCGTCGTTGAGGTTGAGCCGCGACAGCTCGGCGTCCACGACGGCGTCGGACGGGCGGGGGACGCGGTCCTCGAAGTTGGCGCGCGGGTGCAGCACGGCGGCCGCGAGGAGGTAGGCGAGGCTCGCGGCCAGCACGGCCAGGACCGCGTAGTTGGCCAGACGTCGCAGCAGGAAACCCGCCATTCTCCCCTCCCCTGCGCGCGTGAGATCAGTCACGGAATGCTACTGACCGTTCACTTGTCGTACGGGAGGTCGATCGGCGTGCTCACCAAATGTGATCGAACGGTGACCTGGGCGCAAACGCGCAGGTCACCGTTCGTCAGGCGGGGAGGAAGGGCTCAGGAGGCGAGGGCGGGCTCGCGCTCCGGGGCGGCCGCCGTCCGGGCGCGGCGGCCGCGCAGCAGGGCCACGCCGATCAGGGCGAACCCGGCCGCGGCCCAGATCGCCAGAACGGCTGCGGGCCCGGCCGAGCGCGCGCCGTCGAAGAACGCGACCGAGCGCAGCAGGGTGGCCGCCGCGCCGGGCGGCAGGTACTGGCCGAGCGCGCCCCACGGCTCGGGCAGCATCTCCGGCGCCGAGGTCGCCCCCGACAGCGGGTTGCCCAGCAGCAGGAGCGTCAGCGCGCCGAGCCCGATCCCGGGACGGCCGAGGGCGGCGGCGAGCCCCGCCACGGTGCCGGTCACCGCCAGCAGCGACAGGGCGATCACACCGGCGACCGCCCAGAAGGAGCCGGGCAGCAGCGACAGCCAGGTGTGGGCGAGCAGGGCGCTGCCCAGGGCGCCGAGCACCGCGAAGGCCGCCACCCCGGCGGCGCGGGCGGCGAGGCCCGGGACGGCGAAGGTCAGCAGCACCGCGGCGGCGAGCCCGGACATGATCAGCGGGAGCGCCAGCGCGCCGAACCCGGCGCCGCGCGGGTCGTCGGGGTCGGCGGCGACCACGTCCTGGACGGGGGCGGCCGGAGCCTGGGCGAGCTGCTGGGCGAGCTGGCCGAGCAGCTGGGCGGCCGTCGGCGAGGCGGCGGAGGCGACCAGCACGCGGGGGCCGGAGGGGGTGGTGACGATGGCGCCGTAGGCCTCGCGGTCGGCGAGCGCGCGGCGCGCGGCGGCCTCGTCGGGCAGGGTCTCCACGGCGAAGGCGCCGGGCCGGGCGCGCTCCAGGCGTTCGGCGACGGCGGCGGCCTGGGGGCCGGCCGCCACCACCGGGAGCTCGCGCGGCTCGACGCGGGAGGCGGGCCAGGCGAAGGCGAGGATCATGATCATCTGCAGGACCGCGGCGGCGAGCGCGACGCCGGCGGCGCGCTTGAGGAGGGGGGAGTGCACGACCATCTCCAATAAAATCGGACGATCGTTCTCTTTACCTGCCCGCATCGTCACACGGGCGCCCGGGCTTGTCAAGAACGAATGTTCGTTTTATATTCGGCCCATGCCACGAGTCAGCGAAGAGCACCTGGAACGCCGGCGGCAGCAGATCCTCGACGCGGCTCGGGTCTGCTTCATCCGCAGGGGCATCCACGAGACGTCGATGCAGGACATCTTCACCGAGTCCGGCCTGTCGGCGGGTGCGGTGTACCGCTACTTCAAGAGCAAGAACGAGATCATCGAGGCCATCACCGTCACCGTGATCGGCGGCCTGCAGCACTTCTTCGCCGAGGTCACCTCGGCCGATCCGGTCCCGCCGCTGGACGAGGTCGCCGCGCGCGTCACCGAACGCGTCGTGGTGCTGGCCGGCGAGACCGGGCCGGTCCGGCTCGCGCCGCAGGCGTGGGCGCTGGCGCTGCACGACCCCGAGCTCGGCCGGTACGTGCGGGAGAACATGTCGGTCCTGCGCGACATCTGGATCGCCTACGCGCAGAGGCTGCTGGAGGCCGGGCACCTGCCGCCCGGGACCGACACGGCGGCGGTGGGCAGGACGCTGTTCGGGCTCCTGCCGGGGTTCCTGCTCCAGCACCTGCTGCTGGGGGACATCACGCCCGACGACCTGCGGGCCGGGACCCGGGCGCTGCTGCGGCAGAGCATGATCGAGACGTCCTAGCGGCCCCGTCCGCACGCGCGCGACCGCGCCTCGCCCCCTCCCGAACGAGGTTCGGGAGGGGGCGAGGCGCGGTGCGGTCGTAGGGGACGGTCACAGGGGACGCGGTGGGGTCAGGCGGTCGGCGGCGGCCTCCGCCCCGGTGGCGTGCCATGGCGGGGCCCCTCCCCTGCCATGGCACGCCCGGCTCGGACCTCTCACCAGGGCGGGCGCGGTGCACCGGGGGGCTGGGAGCCCATCGGTCCCGGCTGGGGCGGGACCGGCGGCGGCAGCGGGACCGGGGCCCCCTGCGGTCCGGGCGCTCCGTGCGGCATCGGGCGGCCCTGCGGCGGCCCGACCGGCCCGAACGGCCCGTCCCGGCCCGGCGGCGGGCCCAGCGGCGGCAGCACGCCGTTCGGCAGCGGGCCCTGGGGCGTCCCGAACCCGCCCCCATGGGGGTTCGCCGGACGCCGCCTGCGCCGCACCAGGAGCAGGACGACCAGGCCGGCCGCCAGCAGCAGCGCGGTGACGATGCCCGCGATCATCAGCCAGGTGCTCGCCGGCAGCGGGGTCTCGTCCTTGCCGTCGGTGATGGCGGTCTGCGAGTCGCTGATGTACTTGGCCACGTAGGGGTGGCCCGGGTAGAGGTTCTGGACCTCCTTGAACTTGGGGACCGCGTTCTTGTAGTGCTTCTTGAAGAAGGAGTCCAGCGCCTGGTTGTAGGCCGCCGAGGTCGGCGACAGCGCCGGGCGCACGTTCTTCTCGCGCAGCTTCTCCTTCACGACGCTGACCGGCAGCACCAGCTGCTGGTTCTGCGCCGACTGCCCGTCGGCGCCCTGCATCCCGGCGATCAGGATGCCCACGACCCGGCCGGAGTCGCTGAAGACCGGGCCGCCGGAGTTGCCGCCGTAGGCGGGGGCCTGCGTCTGGATGTAGGGGACGCCGCCCTGCGTGGTGCGCTGGGCGTTGTAGGGGCCCTGGGTGAAGGTCGGCTGGAGGCGGCTGTCCACGCTCAGCGTCCCGTTGCCGGTGACGGTGCCGGGGAAGCCGTCGATGTAGAGGGTGTCGCCGACCTGCGCGTCCTTGTCGTCGCCGAGGGCGAGGGTGGGCAGGTTCTGCTGGTTGCCGACCTTCAGCAGCGCCACGTCCTTGCCGGGGTAGGACTCGCCGGCGGCGACCACCTCGGCGGGCAGTTCCTTGGCGGTCTTGTCCACGCCGCCGCCCGGCATGCTCTGCAGCACGCTGGTGGACTGGGTGAGGCCGTCCATCTTCAGGTGGCCGGCGTTGAAGGTCGCGAACATCGACGCGCTCATCCGGTTGAGCTCCTCGTCGGCGCGCACGCCCGACAGCAGCGCCTTGACGTTGGCCGCGTCGCCCTTGGCGAGGTCGGTCAGCGCCTGCTTGGCGAAGGTCTGGGCGATCTGCTTCTGGTCCGGCTTCACGCAGTGCGCGCCGGTGACCATGTAGCCGTCGGCGGTGACCCACCAGCCGGTGCAGGTGCCGGCGGTCTCGGCCTTCACCACGCGGTCCGGCCCGATCGGCTCCAGGTACTCGTCGACGTTCTTGGCCATGCGGCCGATGAGCGCCTTGGCGATGTTCAGCTTGTCGCGCGGGATCTCACCTTCCAGGACGTCCTGGGTGACCTCCTGCGTCAGCCGCTTGAAGTTGCCGTCCCGCAGCCCCACCGAGGGGACGGTCAGCTCCGCCGCGTACTTGGTGAGGATGAGCTGGACCGCCGGGTGCGACTTGGCCGCCAGCCTGGTCGCGGCCGGGACCTTCGCGTCCTCGGCCCAGGCCGCCCCCGGCACCGCCATGACCGCAAGCCAGGCCGCGATCAGAGCCCCCATCACTCTGCGCATCGTGTTGATCCGTCCTTTCCCGCCCGTGGTGGCCGGTGCGTCCCCCGACGCCCCGCCTTTCGACCCCGTCAGTGTCGGCGGGACACCGTCCCGCCGTCCTGAGGCGACCGCCCCTGAGTCGTCAGGACACCGGCCGGGACGCTCCGCCCTGCCGCGCCCCGGGTCCGCGGTGGGTCTCCGAGGGCAGGAGGTTTTAACATTCCATTACTTTTGGACCGGGGAGTCGCGCATGGGCACGGTGGAACGCGAGCGCTGGGCCGCCCGGGCGGCCGTCCTGCTCGTCGCGGCGGCGTTCGGCATGATCGGCGTCTCGCTGCTGCTGCGCGCCGGCCTGCCCGGCCGCCTGCGGCAGCCGCTCTGGCACCCCGAGGTCGTGGTCGCGCTGACCTACACCCCGGCGGCCGCGCTGCTGCTGCGCCACCGGCCCCGGCTGCGCGTGGGCTGGCTGGTCATGGCGGCGGGCGTCGCGGCGGCGGTGTACATGCTGGCGCTGCACCTGGGCCCGTGGCTGCGGCTGGGCGGGCGGCCGGGCGCGGGCCTGTTCGAGTGGCTGGGCCTGTGGGTCTGGGCGGTGGACTTCTACCTGCTCGTGCTGGTGCTGCCGCTGATCTTCCCCGACGGGCGGCTGGTGGCGCGCCGGTTCCGGCCGGTGCTCGCGGTGGCGTGCGCGATCCCGCTGGTGGTGTGCGTGCACCTGACCGTCGATCCCGGCATCCGGCGGATCGACGGCGGGGTGGCGGTCTACCCGCTGGGCGAGGTGCCCTGGCCGATCAGCGTCACGATCCTGGCGACGCTGGCGGCCGCGCTGGGGTCGGTCGTGCTGCGGTTCGTGCGGGCCTCGGCGGAGGTGCGGCGGCAGATCGCGTGGGTGATGTACCCGGGCATCCTGGCGCAGGCGGTCAACGTCACCGGGCAGACCACCCCGATCACCAACACGCTGCGCGACCTCATCACGGCGGCGGTGCCGGTGTGCGTGGTCATCGCCATCACCAAGTACCGGCTGTACGACATCGACGTGGTGGTCAACCGCACGCTGGTCTACCTGGGCCTCGCCGGGGTGATCACGGTGGTGTACTTCTCGCTGGTCGGCGCGGTGGGGCTGGTGGCGTCCGGATCGGGCGACGCGGCGGGCCTGCTCGGCGCGATCGCGGCGGGCGCGGTGTTCGCGCCGGTGCGGCGGTCGCTGCAGCGCACCGTGGACCGGGTCATGCACGGCGAGCGCGATCCCTACCGGCTCGCCGACCAGCTCCAGCGCCGCCTGCAGACCGCCGCCGACCCGGCCGCGGCGATGACGGCGGCGGCGGGCCTGGTGCAGGCGGCGCTGCGCGCGTCCGGCGTGGTGGTGGAGGTGCTGGACCGCGACGGCCGGGTCGCCTCGGTGGTGCGGGAGGGCGAGCTCGGCGACCGGCCCCGGCTGGTCCCGCTGGTGTGGCACGGCGAGCCGGTCGGGCGGCTGCTGTTCGAGGTGGCGCGCACCCCCGACGCGCGGCTGGCGGGCATCCTGGCCCGCAACCTCGCCGAGCTGGCCAACGCGACCCGGCTCGCCGCCGACGTGCAGCGCTCGCGCGAGCGCATCCTGCGCACCCGCGAGGAGGAGCGCCGCCGGCTGCGCCGCGACCTGCACGACGGGCTCGGCCCGACCCTCGCCAGCCTGGCGATGACGGTGGACACCGCGCGGCTGACGCTCAAGCGCGACCCCGCGGCGGTGGACGCGCTGCTGGAGGAGCTGCGCGCCACCATGGGCCGCACCATCGGCGACATCCGCGAGCTGGTGTACGGCCTGCGCCCGCCCGCGCTGGACGACCTGGGCCTGGCCGGAGCGATCAAGGCGCTGGGCGGGGTGGTCGCCACCGGGGACGGGCCCCGGGTGAGCGTGCGCGTGGAGGGCGACCCGGAGGCGCTGGACGCCCTGCCCGCCGCCGCCGAGGTCGCCGCGTACCGGATCGTGCAGGAGGCGCTGACCAACGTGCACCGGCACGCGCGGGCCGGCTCGGCGTTCGTGCGGCTGCACCTGAACGGCGACCTGCACGTGACGGTCGGCGACGACGGGGTGGGGATGAGCCCTCAGGCGCGCGCGGGCGTCGGCATGTCCTCGATGCGCGAGCGCGCGGCCGAGCTGGGCGGTTCGTGCACGGTGGGCCCGGGACCGGAGGGCGGCACGGTGGTCGCGGCGCGGCTGCCGGTCGGCGGCTCCTCCTGAACCCGGTGGTGGGAGGGCGGACGACCGCCCCCCGCCAAGAAGGTGCCGCCCGCCCTCGGGCACCGCGCGCACCGGGGCTCCCATCCCAGTCCGTGCGGGCCTTCCACCAGAGGGTGTGCACGAGGAAACTATGCCGTCCGAAGTCCCGACGGTCAGGGACACCTGTCCCGATCCGACCGGGACCTCCGGGCTACGGCCGGTCCGCCCGGGTCTCCCCCTCCGCGACCAGGACCGCCGGTCCCTTCAGGTGGCTGGTGGTGCCGTCCAGGGTGACGGTGAGGCGGCCGCCGGGCACGTCAACGGTCCACTCCCCGCGCGGCAGGCCGTCCGCGGCCGGGTCGTGGGCCCCGCCGGGGGCGGGCTCGCCGGGGGCGGGCTCGCCGGGGGCGGGCTCGCCGGGGGCGGGCTCGCCGAGCGCGGCCGCCACCGCCGCCGCGACGGTGCCGGTCCCGCACGAGCGGGTCTCGCCCGAGCCGCGCTCGTACACCCGCATCTCCAGGTGGCGGTCGCCGATCTGGCGGAAGAACTCCACGTTCACGCCCTCGGGGAACACCGCCGCGTCGAAGGCGGGCGCGCGGGTGAGGTCCAGCGCCGCCACCGGCCCGTCCACCCGGCAGGCCAGGTGCGGGTTGCCCATGGAGACGCGGTGGCCGGTGAAGGCGCCGTCGGCGGTCTCGGCCTCCCCGGTGCCCAGGTGGCGGGGCGGGCCCATGTCCACGCTGACGTCACCGGTCACGCCCAGCGTGACCCGGCGCAGTCCGGCGCGGGTGGCCACGTCCCACTCGCCGGGGGCGGCGAGGCCCGCGTCCACCAGGTAGCGCGCGAAGACCCGCGTGCCGTTGCCGCACATCTCGGCGATGCCGCCGTCGGCGTTGCGGTAGTCCATGAACCACTCGACGCCGGTGCCGGCGGTCAGGGCCTCGATCGCCGGATCGCCGGACGCCTTGGCCCGCACCACGCGCAGCACGCCGTCCGCGCCGATCCCGGCGCGCCGGTCGCACAGTCGCGCCACCGCCTCGGGCGTCAGGTCCAGGGCGCCGTCCGGGTCCGGCAGGATGACGAAGTCGTTCTCGGTCCCGTGCCCCTTAACAAACCGCATGCCCCGATCGTATTGCCCCTAGATCAGGGCGAGCGCACGGTCCGCCAGGTCCGGGGCGTCGTAGGGCAGCCACCGCACCCTCGGATCGCGCCGGAACCACGACTCCTGCCGCCGGGCGAAGCGGCGGGTGAGCCGGACCGTCTCCTCCTTGGCCTGCTCCTCGGTCCACTCCCCCGCCAGGAACCGCAGCACCTGGGCGTAGCCGAGGGCGCGCCCGGCGGTGAGGCCGTCGCGCAGCCCGGCCTTCTCCAGGGCGCGGACCTCCTCCACCAGGCCCGCCTCCCACATGCGCTCGACCCGCAGCGCGATCCGCTCGTCCAGCTCGGGGCGCGGCACCGACAGGCCGATCTGGACGACCCGGTCGTAGCGGTAGCGGTGCTCGGGCAGCGTGGCGGTGAACGGGCGGCCGGTGATCTCGATGACCTCCAAGGCGCGCACGATCCGCCGCCCGTTGCTCGGCAGGATCGCCTCGGCCGCCGCCGGGTCCAGGCCGCGCAGCCGCTCGTGCAGGACGCCGGACCCGGTCTCGGCGAGCTCGGCCTCCAGGCGCGCCCGTACGGCGGGGTCGGTGCCGGGGAACTCCATCTCGTCGAGCGCGGCGCGCACGTACAGGCCCGAGCCGCCGACCAGGACCGGCACCCGGCCCCTGCCCCGGATGTCGGCGAACGCGGCGGCGCTCAGCGACTGGAACTCGGCGACGCTGGCGGTGACCGAGACGTCCCAGATGTCGATCAGGTGGTGGGGGACGCCGCGCATCTCCGCCGGGGTGAGCTTGGCGGTGCCGATGTCCATGCCCCGATAGAACTGCATGGAGTCGGCGTTGACCGCCTCGCCGTCCAGCCGCAGCGCGAGGTCCACGGCCAGGTCGGACTTGCCGGCCGCGGTGGGGCCGACGACGGAGATCACATCAGCTGGGGTCACACGATTGATTCTGGCAACAGAACGGGTATGGATCACACCGTAGGGGCGTCCGGCGGAGCCGCGGCGCCGCCGGACAGCGGATCGGGGGGTCCCGTGTCCATCGTGGACAAGGTCAAGGAAATGCTCGGGCAGAACGCCGGCAAGGCCAAGCAGGCCGTGGACAAGGCCGGCGACGTGATCGACCAGCGCACCGGCGGCAAGTACGCCGACAAGGTGGACATGGCCCAGGAGAAGGCCCGGCGGTACCTCGACGAGAACGACGCCAAGCGCGCCCGGCCGGGACGGCAGGGGCAGCAGGGGCAGGGGACGCAGCCGCCGGAGCGGCCGGGCCCGGCCTCCTGATCAGCCCGTCCTGGTCCAGCTCGCCACCAGGTACCCCACGCCGTAGGGGGCCTCGTCGGCCAGCAGCTCGGCGCGGAACCGGCCGCCGGCGGCCGCCCCGGCGAGCACCTGCCACGCCGCCCGCCCGGCCGCCTGGAGCCCGTGGGAGACCCGCGGGTCCAGGGCGGCCAGCGCGGCGGCGTCGGCGTCCTTCAGCGCCCGCGCGACCCCGGCGTCGTGCGGGCCGGCGCGGTCGTCCAGGTAGCCGGGGGCCTTCTCCGAGCGGCGGGCCGAGCCGTCGCCCATGACCAGCAGCGCGACGCGGTCGCCGGAGGCGGCCAGCTCACGGCCGAGATCGGCGCACTCCTCGGGCGCGGCGTCGAACGCGACCGACCGGTACTCGATCTCCCCGCCCAGGACCTGGTTCCCCGGGCACTGCCGGTGCAGCAGCCACAGGCCGATCGTCAGCGACAGCGGCAGCGCCGGGCCCTCGCCCCAGGAGTCGACGCCGAAGTCCAGCCCGTAGGGCCTCAGGTCGGCCACCGATTCGGCGGGCCAGCGCCGCGTCTCCTCGGCCCCGCCGACGATCACGACGCGCAGGTCCCGGTCGCCGCGCGCCTGCGGGGACCCGCCGCTCAGGTCGACCACCGGCGGGTCGAGCCGCCGGACGGCCTCGTCGCAGGCGGCGCGCAGGCCGTCCAGCTCGGGGGCCGCCGCACCGGCGACCTCGGGCACCAGCAGGGGCGGGTGCGGGCACACCGCGGCCGAGATCAGCAAGCGGGCCTCTCCTCGGGCTCGTCCCGTGGGCGGGTCGTCCAGGTCAGGGGCAGGTGGAGCAGCCGGTCGCGGCGGCGGGCCGCTCGGCGGGGCGGCCGATCGACGGCATCCCCAGCGACACGCCCTTCGGCTGCGCCTGCCGCGCCTCCCAGGCGTCCCCGGCGCGGGTGCGGCGCACCGCGCCCGTCCGGTCGGCGACCAGGTGGTGCGGGGCGGCGTAGGTGACCTCGACGGTCACCATGTCGCCGGGGCGCACCGGCTCGGCCGGGGCCCGGAAGTGCACCAGCCGGTTGTCGGCGGCGCGGCCCGACAGGCGGCGGGTCGCCTCGTCCTTGCGGCCCTCGCCCTCGGCGACCAGCACCTCCAGCGTGCGGCCGACCTGCCTGCGGTTCTCCTCCCAGGAGATCTCCTCCTGGAGCGCGATCAGCCGCTCGTACCGCTCCTGCACGACCTGCTTGGGGATCTGGCCGTCCATGGTCGCGGCCGGGGTGCCGGGGCGCTTGGAGTACTGGAAGGTGAACGCCGAGGAGAACCGGGCCTCGCGCACCACGTGCAGCGTCTGCTCGAAGTCCTCCTCGGTCTCGCCGGGGAAGCCCACGATGATGTCGGTGGTGATCGCCGCGTCCGGGATCGCCGCCCGCACCCGGTCGATGATGCCGAGGTAGCGCTCCTGCCGGTAGGAGCGGCGCATCGCCTTCAGCACCGGGTCCGAGCCGGACTGCAGCGGCATGTGCAGCGACGGCGTCACGTTCGGCGTCTCGGCCATGGCGGCGATCACGTCGTCGGTGAAGTCCTTGGGGTGCGGGGAGGTGAAGCGCACGCGCTCCAGGCCCTCGATCCCGCCGCAGGCGCGCAGCAGCCCCGCGAAGGCGGACCGGCCGCCCTCGGTCATGGCGCGGACCTCGTCGCGCACCTCGTCGGGGGCGGTGGCGAGCGCGCCGAAGCCCGAGCCGTAGGCGTTGACGTTCTGGCCCAGCAGCGTGATCTCCACGACGCCGTCGGCGACCAGCGCCTCGATCTCGGCGAGGATCTCGCCGGGGCGGCGGTCGCGCTCCTTGCCGCGCAGCGACGGCACGATGCAGAAGGTGCAGGTGTTGTTGCAGCCCACCGAGATCGACACCCAGGCGGCGTAGGGCGACTCGCGGCGCGTCGGCAGCGTCGAGGGGAAGGTCACCAGCGACTCTTCGATCTCGACCTGCGCCTCGCGCTGCACGCGCGAGCGCTCCAGCAGGGCGGGCAGCGAGCCGATGTTGTGCGTCCCGAAGACCACGTCCACCCAGGGCGCCCGCTTGACGATGGTGTCGCGGTCCTTCTGGGCCAGGCAGCCGCCGACCGCGATCTGCATGCCCGGGTGGCCGTCCTTGACCGGCCGCAGGTGGCCGAGGTTGCCGTACAGGCGGTTGTCGGCGTTCTCCCGGACGGCACAGGTGTTGAACACCACCACGTCCGGTTCCACGCCCTCGGCGCGCTGGTACCCGGCGTCCTCCAGCAGGCCCGACAGGCGCTCGGAGTCGTGGACGTTCATCTGGCACCCGTAGGTACGGATCTCGTACGTGCGGGGGCCGATCTCAATAGGCGCACTCATGACAGTCCCCAAGGATACGCGGCGGGGACCGGTCCCGCGTGCGATCACCATCCGGTCACCGACCGGTCACACTATGGTCGGCGCGCCGGTTCCGGCCAGCGTTTCGATCATCGCGGAAAGCCCCTGATCCATGGGCCGACGTGCGGATTCGTGATCGGATCGGAACCGTCGGGGGTCTTGCCGGGAGATGTGGATGACATAAGGTCCGGACCCATGACGGACAGTGGAGGCGGGCCCGATCTCACCAAGGGCGGTGGCGGACCCCAGGACGACGTGCCCGGTGGCGGGCCCCTTGTGGTGCTTGAGAACGTCAACAAGCACTTCGGTGAACTGCACGTGCTGCAGGACATCAACCTGACGGTGCATCGCGGCGAGGTCGTGGTCGTCATCGGCCCGTCGGGCAGCGGCAAGTCCACCCTGTGCCGGTCGATCAACCGGCTGGAGCCGATCGACAGCGGCACCATCCTGGTGGACGGCAAGAAGCTGCCCGAGGAGGGCAAGGACCTGGCGCGGCTGCGCGCCGACGTGGGCATGGTGTTCCAGTCGTTCAACCTGTTCGCCCACAAGACCATCCTCGAGAACGTGATGCTCGGACCGGTCAAGGTCCGCAAGCAGAGCAAGGCCGAGGCCGAGCGGCACGCCATGGAGCTGCTGGAGCGGGTCGGCATCGCCAACCAGGCGGGCAAGTACCCCGCGCAGCTCTCCGGCGGCCAGCAGCAGCGCGTGGCGATCGCCCGTTCGCTCGCGATGAAGCCCAAGGTCATGCTGTTCGACGAGCCCACCTCGGCGCTCGACCCCGAGATGATCAACGAGGTCCTGGACGTCATGACCTCGCTGGCCCGGGACGGCATGACGATGATCGTGGTGACCCACGAGATGGGGTTCGCCCGCAAGGCGGCCCAGAAGGTCGTGTTCATGGCCGACGGACAGATCGTCGAGTCGAACACGCCCGAGGAGTTCTTCACCAACGCGCGCACCGACCGCGCCAAGGACTTCCTCTCCAAGATCCTCACGCACTGAGCCGCGGGGCTCCGGCATAAAGCAAAGGTAGGCAGACATGCGAGTTCGTCAGTTCCTGGCCGCCGCGGCCGCGGCTTCCCTCGCCCTCGGGCTGACCGCCTGCGGCAGCGACTCCGAGAAGAAGGAGGCCGACGCCAAGGGCATCGTCGAGAAGGCCAAGGCCGACAAGAAGCTGGTCGTGGGCGTCAAGTACGAGCAGCCCGCGCTCGGCCTGAAGAAGCCCGACGGCAGCCTCGAGGGCTTCGACGTCGACGTCGCCAAGTACATCGCCGGCAAGCTCGGCGTGCCCGAGAGCGGCGTGGAGTTCAAGGAGGCCCGGTCGGAGAACCGCGAGTCCTTCCTGCAGACCGGCCAGGTGGACCTGGTGATCGCCACCTACTCCATCACCGACTCCCGCAAGCCCAAGGTGACCTTCGGCGGCCCGTACTACGTGGCCCACCAGGACACCATGGTCAAGGCCGACAACAACGCCATCAAGAAGGCCGCCGACCTCAAGGGCAAGAAGATCTGCAAGGCGACCGGCTCCAACTCCTGGCGCCGCGTCACCGACCCCGCCCCCGACGGCAAGCTGGACCTGGACGCCACCACCGTGGACGCCACCGGCTACGCCGACTGCACCGCCAAGCTCAAGGCCGGCGCGCTGGACGCGGTGTCCACCGACGACCTGATCCTGGCCGGCTTCGCCGCCCAGCAGAAGGGCCAGTTCAAGGTCATCAACGACCCCTTCACCGACGAGAAGTACGGCGTCGGCATCAAGAAGGGCGACAAGGCCGGCTGCGAGGCCGTCAACAAGGCCATCACCGAGATGTACTCCGACGGCACCGCCAAGACGCTGCTGGAGAAGCACTTCACCGGTGCCGGCCTGAAGCTGGAGACCAAGGTCCCCACCTTCGAGGGCTGCGCCTGACCCGCACGACGCCAATGACGGCCTGAGCCGCGCCGGTGCCCCCCACCCGGGGGCACCGGCGCGGATCCTTACGGGTGGAAGCTGATGGACCAACTCTTCAACTTCACCGAGGTCTTCGACAACCTCGACAAAATCCTGCTCTCGTTCTGGGCGACGATCCGCCTGGCCGTGGTCTGCGCGATCCTCTCCATGATCGTCGGCACCGTGCTGGCGGTCTTCCGGGTCTCGCCGACGCCGGTGCTGCGTTCGGTCGGCACCTTCCTGGTGAACACGCTGCGCAACACGCCGCTGACCCTGCTCGCCGTGCTGTGCATCTCGGGCTTCAGCGACCTGCTGGCGCTGCGGTTCTCCGGCACGCCGTCGGTGAACGGCTTCTGGTGGGCGACCATGGCGCTGTCGGTCTACACCGGCGCCTTCGTCTGCGAGGCGCTGCGCTCGGGCATCAACACGGTGCCGCTCGGCCAGGCCGAGGCGGCGCGCTCGATCGGGCTGACCTCCGGCCAGTCGCTGCGGATGATCATCCTGCCGCAGGCGTTCCGCGCGGTGATCGGCCCGCTGGGCAGCGTGCTGATCGCGATGATCAAGAACACCTCGATCGTCGGCGCGGTGGCCTACTCGGTCGAGGCGGCCGCCGAGATGAAGCTGATGTTCTTCGACCTGGGCGCCTCACTGCCGATCTTCATCGGGTTCGCGGTGGGCTACCTGGCCCTGACCCTGCCGGCCGGCTACTTCTTCGGCTGGCTGTCCAAGCGAATGGCGGTGGCGCGGTGAGCGAGGCCAACGTCCTGTTCGACGCCCCGGGTCCCCGGGCGCGCCGCCGCAACACGACCCTCACGATCTTCGCGGCCGTGGTGCTGCTGGCCGTGATCGGCCTGGTGGTCTCGACCCTGAACGACAAGGGGCAGTTCGAGGCCAAGCTGTGGAAGCCGCTGGTCGACCCGCAGGTGTGGACCGGCTACTTCCTGGAGGGCCTCGCCAACTCCATCAAGGCCGGTGTGGTCTCGGCGGTGCTGGCGCTGATCTTCGGCGCGGTCTTCGGCCTGGCCCGGCTGTCGGACCACGCCTGGCTCCGCGGTCCGGCGGGCGCGGTGGTGGAGTTCTTCCGCGCCATGCCGCTGCTGATCCTGATCTACCTGGCGTTCTTCCTGCCGCCGTCGATCAGCCCGATCATCGCCGACGGGCCGCTGGGCAACTTCCAGCGCATCATGGTGGAGACGCTCGGCGCCCCGTTCGGCGTGGAGATCAGCGCCGGCAACGTGCGGGTGCCCGCGTTCGCGGCCCTGGTGTTCGGCCTGACGCTGTACAACGGCTCGGTGCTGGCCGAGGTGGTCCGCGCGGGCGTGCTGTCGCTGCCGCGCGGCCAGTCCGAGGCGGCCTACTCCATCGGCATGCGCAAGAACGCGGTGATGCGGCTGATCCTGCTGCCGCAGGCGATCACCGCGATGATGCCGGCGATCATCAGCCAGCTGGTGGTGCTGTTCAAGGACACCGCGCTCGGCTACATCATCGGGTTCGAGGACCTGACCAGCAACGGCGCCAAGATCGAGCCGGCGAACTACTACAACCTGCTGCAGGCCGCGGTCGTCTGCGCGCTGATCTACATCCTGATCAACATGGCGCTGGGCCGGGTCGCGTCCTGGCTGGAGCAGCGCAGCCGCCGCAGCCGCAAGGGCATCGGCACGCTCGGCACCGGGACCGCCACGGCGCCCGGCATGTCGGTGGGCGGCAAGGCCGAGGACGCGGTGTAGCCGCGCTCCTCCGCCCGCACGTCCGAGGGCCCCGCCGGGAATCCGGCGGGGCCCTTCGCGGTTCTCGCGGACGTGACCTACGACGTGGACGTGGCGGTGATCGGGGCCGGGCAGGCGGGGCTGTCGGCCGGGTACTTCCTGCGCCGCTCGGGACTGGACTTCGTGATGTTCGACCACGCGCCGCGGCCGGGCGGGGCGTGGCAGTACCGCTGGCCGACGCTGACGCTCGGCAGGGCGCACAACATCCACGACCTGCCGGGGATGGCGCTGGGCGAGCACGAGCCGTGGCGGCCCGCCTCGGAGGTGGTGTCGGAGTACTTCGCCCGCTACGAGGCGGCGTTCGACCTGGACGTGCGGCGGCCGGTGGAGGTGTCGCGGGTGTCGGACCGCCCGGACGGGCGGCTGCGGGTGGAGACCTCGGGCGGCGAGTACGCGGCGCGCGCCGTGATCAACGCCACCGGGACCTGGGACCGCCCGTTCTGGCCCTACTACCCGGGCATGGAGACCTTCCGCGGGCGGCACCTGCACACCGCGAACTACCGGGGGCCGCAGGAGTTCGCCGGGAAGCGGGTCGTGGTCGTCGGGGGCGGGGCCTCGGCCGTGCAGGCGCTGCTGGAGATCGCTGAGGTGGCCGCTGCGACCACCTGGGCGACCAGGCGGCCTCCGGTGTGGCGGGAGGGGCCGTTCGACCAGGAGCGGGGCCGTGAGGCGGTCGCGCGCGTGGAGGAGCGGGTGCGGCGCGGGCTGCCGCCCGCCAGCGTGGTCAGCGCGACCGGGCTGCTGCTCACCGACGAGGTGCGGGCGGCGCGCGAGAGCGGCGTGCTGCGCCGGCTGCCGGTGTTCGCGCGGGTGACCCCGGACGGCGTCGCGTGGGACGACGGGAGCGCCGTCGAGGCCGACGTGATCCTGTGGGCGACCGGCTTCCGGGCGGCGCTGGACCACCTCGCGCCGCTGCGGCTGCGGGGGCCCGGCGGCGGGATCGCGATGGACGGCACGCAGGTCGCCGCCGACCCGCGCGTCCATCTGCTGGGTTACGGCCCGTCCGCCAGCACGATCGGGGCGAACCGGGCGGGCCGCGGCGCCGTGCGGGCCGTGGCCCGGCTGCTGACCGGGCCCGGAACCGCCGGGAACAGGTCAAGAGAGCAGATCGTCACCGCCGTCTGAGATCTTCCCGGTGAGCGGCTTGTATCTTTCCGAAGTCAACTGTCCCGTCATGGCCCCAACCGCTCCCCACATGCGGGACCATTCGGTTATGACCGCTCGCGCGACCCTCCCCTACGGCTCCTGGCCTTCTCCGATCTCCGCCGCCGACGTCGCCCGCGCCCGGCTGCGCCTCAGTTTCCCCACCGTGGCCGGCGGCGACGTGTGGTGGCAGGAGACGCGGCCCGAGGAGGGCGGGCGGACCACGATCGTCCATCTGGAGGGCGGGCACCGCACCGAGCTGCTGCAGGCGCCCTGGGACGCCCGCACGCGCGTGCACGAGTACGGCGGCCGCTCCTACCTGCCGGTCCCGGCCGGCGACGGGCACTCGATGGTCTTCTCCAACTACGAGGACCAGCGGCTGCACCTGCTGGAGGCGGGCGATCCCAAGCCGCGCCCGCTGACGCCCGAGCCGGCGGTGCCCGGCGGGCTGCGCTACGCCGACTACGTGCTGTCGCCCGACGGGTCGGAGGTCTGGTGCGTGTGCGAGGGGCACACCCCCGACGGCATCCGGCGCGCGATCGTGGCCGTCCCGCTCGACGGCTCGGCCGCCGAGGACGCCTCGGCGATCCGCGAGCTGGTGACCGGCGCGCACTTCTACGCCTCCCCCGCCCCCTCGCCCGGCGGCGGGCACCTGGCGTGGGTGCAGTGGAGCCATCCGCGGATGCCGTGGGACGGCACCGAGGTGCGGGTCGCGGTCATCGAGGACGGCGTCGCCACCGCGCCGCGCACCGTCAAGGGCGGGCTCACCGAGTCGGCGCTCGCGCCGCTGTGGGCGGGCGAGGAGAGCCTGTACGTGATCTCCGACTGGCCGGGCTGGTGGAACATCTACCAGGTGGGCCTGCACGGCGAGTCGGCGCAGGCGCTGTACCCGGCCGAGGAGGAGTTCGCCGGGCCGCTGTGGCAGCTGGGCGGGATGCCGTACGCGCTGCTGGGCGACGGGCGGCTCGCGGTCCTGCACGGCGAGGGCGACCAGCGGCTCGGGATCTACGACCCCGACACCCTGGACCTCGTCGACCTGGAGGTCCCCTACGACCACTGGCAGCCCGCGCTGTCGGCCGACGGCACCACCATCGTGGGCATCGGCGGCGGCCCGGACGTCCCGCCGTCGGTGGTGCGGATCGAGACCACGACCGGCCGGGTGGAGGGGCTGCGCCGCGAGCTGCCGGAGCTGCCCGACGTCGCCTACCTGCCCCGGCCGCGCACCGAGCGGCTGGAGGGCCCGTTCGGGCGCCCGGTGCACGCCTACGTGTTCCCGCCCGCCAACCCCGAGGCCGCCGGGCCCGAGGGCGAGCTGCCCCCGTACGTGGTGTTCGTGCACGGCGGCCCGACCGGCCGCGCCTCCACGGTGCTGAACCTGGAGCGCGCCTACTTCACCAGCCGCGGCATCGGCGTGATCGACGTCAACTACGGCGGGTCGGCCGGGTACGGCCGCGCCTACCGCGAGCGGCTGCGCCGCCAGTGGGGCGTGGTGGACGTCGAGGACGCGGTCGCGGCGGCGCAGGCGCTGGTGGACGGCGGGATCGCCGACCCCGACCGGCTGGCGATCCGGGGCGGCAGCGCGGGCGGCTGGACGACGCTGGCGGCCGTCACCCAGACCGAGGTGTTCAAGGCGGCGACCTCCTACTTCGGGATCAGCGACCTGCAGAGCTTCGCCGAGGCCACCCACGACTTCGAGTCGCACTACCTGTTCAGCCTGATCGGGCCGCTGCCGGGGTTCGAGCGCGCCTACGAGGAGCGCTCGCCGCTCGGCCGGGCCGACAGGACGGCGTGCCCGGTGCTGCTGCTGCAGGGCCTGGACGACCCGGTCGTGCCGCCCGACCAGTCCGAGCGGTTCGCGGTGGCGCTGGCCGACAAGAAGATGCCCTACGCCTACCTGACCTTCGAGGGCGAGGCGCACGGGTTCCGGCGCGCCGAGACGGTGATCCGCTGCCTGGAGGCGGAGCTGGCCTTCTACGGGCAGACGCTGGGCTTCGAGCCGCGCGGGGTGCCGCCCATCGACCTGACGGTGGGCTGAGCGGCCGCGGCGGGATCACGGGCCGTTCCCGTGATCCCGTCCGACGCCGGCCGCGCCCGTGCGCCCGTCGCGTCAGGCGCGCTTGTCGGCGGCCGCGCGCAGCTTGTGCACGTCGTTGTCGAAGTAGGGCGAGTACGAGGTGTAGTGCACGTTGCCGCCGCCCTGGTAGCCGCCGATGACGCCGCTGATGTAGCCGGTGTGGGTGCGGGTGCTGTAGTTCAGCAGCCAGGGGCTGCCGCTGGTGCCGCCGTAGAAGCCCGCGCAGTCCATGCGGATCTGGAACCGCGCCTGGCGGCGGGTCTTGGTGCGGCAGTAGATGGGCCGGTCGCGGCGGTCGTGCACGATGCGCGGGTACCCGGCGACGTTGACCCATTTGCCGGTGCCCTGGTTGAGGCCGAGCCGGTTGGCGCCGACGACGTTCTGGATGTTGCGGCCGTTGCGCGGGTTGAGGGCGATGAAGCCGAAGTCCAGGTCGGGGTCGCCCTGGGTCTGCCAGTTGCGGTAGACGGTCAGCGAGCGGGCCGTCCAGGTGCCGTAGGGCCGCCGCCCGCGGTCGTACTTGGGCACGAACGCGACGTTGCGCACGTAGCCCTTGCCCTTGCCGCCGTGGATGCAGTGGGCGGCGGTGAGCACGAGCCTGCGCGAGTAGCTGTGCACGACCGAGGCGCTGCAGTAGCGGTCGCCCCGGCCGTTGTTGAAGAACAGCGCGCCGATGGAGGGGACGCCGCCGAACGCGGTGGCGCGGGGGACGCCCTTGGGCACGGTCGCGCGCGCGCCGAACTGCGCCTCCTCGCCGCGTCCCCCCGCGGGCGTGGCGGCGGCCATGCGCTGCGCGGTCCAGTAGCGCTCGGTCCGGCCGGCGTCGGCCGCGCTGATCTGCTCCGAGGCCGACACCCGGGCGGCGGCGCGCGCCTCCGGCTCGTCCTTCAGCAGGACGACCGCGGTACCGGTCCCGGCGGCCGCCGTGGACGCCACGACGGCGACGGTCAACCCCACCCGTGTTCTACGCATTCGCCAGAAACTACCGACTCCACCCGTCCCTCACAACGCGAATGATCAAACTGCCCCGGACGGGGCGGGCCGGGCGGGGTCAGCGGGCGAACTCGGTCGCCCGGGACTCGCGGACGACCGTCACGCGGATCTGGCCCGGATAGGTCAGCTCGTCCTCGACCTGCTTGGCGATGTCGCGCGCGATCACCTGGGCCTGGACGTCGTCGACGGCGTCGGGCTTGACCATCACGCGGATCTCGCGCCCGGCCTGCATCGCGAAGACCTTCTCCACGCCCTCGTGCTTGTCGCGGGCGATCTGCTCCAGCCGCTCCAGGCGCTTGACGTAGGCCTCCAGGGACTCGCGGCGGGCGCCGGGGCGGCTGCCGCTGATGGCGTCGGCGGCCTGGGTCAGCACGGCCTCGACGGTGCGCACCTCGACCTCGTTGTGGTGGGCCTCGATGGCGTGCACCACGTCCTCGTTCTCGCCGTACCGCTTGGCGATCTCCGCACCGATCAGCGCGTGGCTGCCCTCGACCTCGTGGGTGAGCGCCTTGCCGATGTCGTGCAGGAGCGTGCAGCGCTTGGCCAGCTCGACCGGCAGCCCCAGCTCGGCGGCCATGATCCCGGCCAGGTGCGCCGACTCGATCAGGTGCTTGAGCACGTTCTGGCCGTAGGAGGTCCGGTAGCGCAGCTGCCCGAGCAGCGCGATCAGCTCCGGGTGCATGTCGGTGACGCCGACCTCGACCAGGGCGTCCTCGCCCGCGCGCACGCACAGCTGCTCCACATCGCGCTTGCTGCGCTCGTAGATCTCCTCGATGCGCTGCGGGTGGATGCGGCCGTCGAGCACGAGCTTCTCCAGCGTGAGCCGGCCGACCTCCCGGCGGACCGGGTCGAAGCAGCTCAGCAGCACCGCCTCGGGGGTGTCGTCGATGATCAGGTTGACGCCGGTGGTGGTCTCGAAGGCCCGGATGTTGCGGCCCTCGCGGCCGATGATGCGGCCCTTCATCTCGTCGCTCGGCAGATGCAGCACCGACACCACCGACTCGGCGGTCTGCTCGCTGGCCACCCGCTGGATCGCCAGCGTCACGATCTTGCGGGCGCGCTTGTCGCCCTCGGCCCGCGCGGCGTTCTCGATCTCCCGGGTCAGCGGGATGGCCTCGCGCTTGGCCTGGTTCTCGATGGCGGCGACCAGCTCGGCCCTGGCCTCCTCGGCGGTGAGCCCGGCGGCCCGCTCCAGCACCTGGCGCCGTTCCTCCTCCAGGCGGCCGAGCTCGTCCTTGCGCCGCTCCAGTGACCGCTTGGTCTCGGCGAGCCGGCCCGACCACTCCTCCAGCCGCCGCACCTCGCCGTCCAGGCGCTGCTCGCGTTCGGCGAGCCGGGCCTCGCGGCGCTCCAGGTCCTCGCGCAGCGTCCGCAGCTCCTCGCGGGCGGTGCGGGCCTCGGTTTCGGTCTCGGCGCGGCCGGTGTCCACGATCTCCTGCGCCTGCGCCCGCGCCTTCTCCAGCAGCCGCGCGGCGTCGCCCTCGGCCTTGGCCAGGACCGCCACGGCCTCGTCGCGCTCCCGCCGCCGCCCGGTCCGGGACCACCACCCGAGGACCACCAACGCGACCAGGGCCACCAGCAGCGCCACGCTCAACAGGACGCTCACCATGGGGCAGACCCTTCCTCGCCGACGGACCCCTCTGAATCCAGAGCCCTGCAACGCGAGGGATCACCCGCACCCCGCCGGGTACGCGCCATCGCCCGAGCGCCGTGCCGGCGCCCGGCCCGGGATGGCCAGGACAGCGTCCGCTATGCCTCTCAGCTGCTAGAACGTGTTCGGTCGTATGGCGAATCCGCAGTGCGCGGAGTAACTCCTCACTGCCGTAACGGTAAGCGGCACGGAGGTAATGAGCAAGCAAACCAAGGGCATTCCGGACTAACCGAACGTCCGGGTGCGGAGTCCCTTACCGCCCTCCACCCGGCACCACCAGCCCCGTCACCTGTCAACCTGCGGTCAGCGCCCGTCAGGACACCCATAACTCACCGGCGTGTCGCGCCTCACTCCGGCGCCCAGTCCCCGTCGGGCACCTCCGCTCCCTCCGCCTCAAGGGCCTCCCTGACCACCCGATAGGCGAGGCCCGAGGGGTAGCCCTTGCGGGCGAGCATCCCGACGAGCCGCCGCGTCCGCTTGACCGGCTCGACATTCCGGGTGGACCGCAACTTCCGGTCCACGAGCTCGCGGGCGCGCTGCTCCTCCTGCTCGCCGTCGAGGGCCTCCACGGCCTCGCTGACGGTCTCGTGGTCCACGCCGCGCTGCCGGAGCTCGGCCGCCAGCGCCTGCCGGGCCAGCCCGCGCCCCGCGTGCCGCGACCGGACCCACGCCTGCGCGAACGCCTCGTCGTCGATGAGCCCGACGTCGGTGAAGCGGCTGAGCACGCGCTCGGCCACGTCGTCGGGGATCTCCTTGCGCCGCAGCGCGTCAGCGAGCTGCGCCCGCGTCCGGGGCGTGCCGGTCAGCAGGCGCAGGCAGATGTCGCGGGCGCGGGCTTCGGGGTCGGCGGGCGCGCCGCGCTCGCCCTCGCCCCGGCCGCGTTTGCCACGCCCTCCGGTCGCGCCGTCGGAGCCGTCGGCCTTCCCTTCGCCACCTTCGGCGAAAGAGGCGCCTGTGGCGTCCCCTGCGCGCGGGAGGCGCTTGCGCCCGCCACGCCGCCGCGGGGCCGTGCGCTCATCGCCGTCCAGGCCCTCGAACGGCCCGCCGGAGGTGCCCCATTCCTGGCCGGAGGCACGTCGGCGCCCTCGTGGAGGTGCACTGCCACGCGTTGAGGTGTCGGAGCCTTCGGCTGCTTCGGCGGAGGTCGTCCCCTCATCGTTTTCGGACAGGGCGCGTTCCGGGCGCTCGCCGGTCTCACCGGCGCCCTTCCTCCGAGAAGGGCGTGCCTTCGTTTCGGACGTGGGGGCGGTGAGAGCGGATCCGAACACCAGCCCCTCGACGCCCGTGTCCGGTATCTGCGGCTTCCCGGTCTCACCGGCGGACTCGGACTTGCGCCGCGTCGGCTTCTTCGCCCGGGAGGTCGGAACGTCCGGCGTCGGAACGTCCGGCGTCAGCGCATCCGGCCTCGGAGTGTCCGACCTCAGAACATCCGGCGCCAGCGCATCCGATCTCGAAACGTCCGACGTCAGCGCGTCCGACTTCGGAACGTCCGGCGTCGAAACGTCCGGCCTGGGAGTGTCCGACCCTGGAACGTCCGACGTCAGCGCGTTCGGCGCCGGAACGTCAGATCCCAGTGCCTCGCTCTTCGCCGCCGTTCTCCCGTTCGGCCGGGCCGGTGCGGTGCTCTTGGGCTTCGCCGACCGGGATCGTCGTGCGGGCTTGCCCGCCTGCTCGCTCCTGCCCGTGGTGATGGTGGAGTCGGCCGGGGCGGCGGGGTCGCCGTCCTCGGAAGGCGCGACGGGCACGGCCTCCTGATCCGTCCAGGGGTTGGCTCCGCCCTTGGTGGGAGCGGGAAGCCCGGCAGGGGTGGCCGCCGCCGCGGTACCAGCAATGGCGCTCGTCGGCGGGGCGACGGCAGGGCCGGTGATCTCGGGAGAGGCGGGAGAAACAGAGGCGGTGCGCTCGTCGCCGGAGGCTTGGGCCTCCGCCGCTTCCACGCCTGCGGCCTTGGGCTCGGCGGGCGGGGCGGCCTCGCCTGTCCAGGGGTTGACCTGGCGTTCCTGCCAGGGGGTCTTCGTGTTCGCGGGCTCTGGCGGGACGTACCAGGGCTGGGGCGCGGAGGGCCGCTTGGCGAGATGGGCGAACGGCCCGTCGTCGGCCGGTCGCCAGTCGGCGGCCTGCTCTTCCGGTGTCGCTGCTTCCTCGGGATCCACGGACGGGCCCTCCTAGCCGAAGACGTTTCGTGTGCTGCCGCTCCCGTGCACGAACGCGTTCAACGATGAGGCACGGACCGCGCCGGTCTGCGAGCCGGGGAGGCCAACGGTGACGCGTCCGGCTCCCGGCCGGAGGGATGCCACCTGCCCTACGTCGGCGCACATGCCGACGGACAGATCGGATGCTGCGGCTTCCGTGCGGACGCAGGCTCCGGAGAGCGGATGGCTGGCCCGGCGAGGCGGGTGGGTCTTAGGGATCCGCTCAGTTGGGGAAGGTACCGGCCCGCCCGCGTCGCACGCCCCTGTGGTGCGACATGCGGGGCCATGGGCCGGGTCCTGAGCGTTCCGAAGGAGGTCGTACGGCACTGGGTGCACCGCCTGTGGAGGTGCGTGCCGCCGACCATGCGCCCTGCCGCGCCCGTGGAGGGCGCGGCGGTCGAGGCGAGGGAGCTGGAGGCCGCCGGTCCCGCACCGCGCGGATGCAGGGAAGTCGCCGCCGCCCGCCGGGGAGCCGGAGGTCGCCGGTGCCACCTCGCTTCGCAGGCTGCCGAGTGCACCGCCCGCGAGCGGACGGAAGGTCGCCGGTGCCGCTTCGCTTTGCGGGCTGCCGGACGCACCGCCTGCGGGTGCGCCGA
Source organism: Spirillospora sp. CA-253888 (assembly GCA_050936435.1). Lineage (GTDB taxonomy): Bacteria > Actinomycetota > Actinomycetes > Streptosporangiales > Streptosporangiaceae > Spirillospora. The sequence continues at coordinate 6,185,373 of JBNJMT010000001.1, read as the reverse complement.
CCGTCCCGGGACGTGCATCCGGGCGGGAGCGGGCGGCGGATCTCCGGAGCGGCGGCGCCATGGGGAAGAAAGGTCCCGCACCGCGCGGATGCGGGAAAGGCGCCGCCGCCCTCCACAGGAGATCATCGCTCACTCGCCGTCAAGAGTCACCCGGATCGGCGGAATGACCGTCAGGAATCACCGGCCTTGGCCGCCTTGGCCGCCTTGCGGCTCGGGGGCTTGGGCGCGGCGGTCATGGCCGGCGGGGCCGGAGGCAGCGCGACGCCGTCCGCGTCGACCTCCGTCGCCTCCTTGTCGACCTTGGGGCCGATGCCCAGCTTCTCCTTGATCTTCTTCTCGATCTCGTCGGCCTTGTCGGGGTTGGCCTTGAGGAAGTTGCGGGCGTTCTCCTTGCCCTGGCCGAGCTGGTCGCCGTCGTAGGTGTACCAGGCGCCTGACTTGCGGACGAAGCCGTGCTCGACGCCGAGGTCGATCAGGCCGCCCTCGCGGGAGATGCCCTGGCCGTACAGCAGGTCGAAGTCGGCGACCCGGAAGGGCGGGGCCATCTTGTTCTTGACGACCTTGACGCGGACGCGGTTGCCGACCGCCTCGGTGCCGTCCTTGAGGGTCTCGATCCGGCGCACGTCCAGCCGCACCGAGGCGTAGAACTTCAGCGCCCGGCCACCGGTGGTGGTCTCCGGGGAGCCGAACATCACGCCGACCTTCTCGCGGAGCTGGTTGATGAAGATCGCGGTGGTCTTGGTCTGGTTGATGGCGCCGGTCAGCTTGCGCAGGGCCTGCGACATCAGGCGCGCCTGGAGGCCGACGTGGCTGTCGCCCATCTCGCCCTCGATCTCGGCGCGCGGCACCAGGGCCGCCACCGAGTCGATCACGACGATGTCGATCGCGCCGGAGCGGATCAGCATGTCGGTGATCTCCAGGGCCTGCTCGCCGGTGTCGGGCTGGGAGACCAGCAGGGCGTCGATGTCCACGCCGAGCTTGGCCGCGTACTCGGGGTCGAGGGCGTGCTCGGCGTCCACGAACGCCGCGATGCCGCCCTTGCGCTGGACGCTGGCCACCGCGTGCAGCGCGATGGAGGTCTTGCCCGAGCCTTCGGGGCCGTAGACCTCCACCACGCGGCCGCGCGGCAGGCCGCCGATGCCCAGCGCGATGTCGAGGGAGATGGCGCCGGTCGGGATGACCTCGACCGGGACCCGCGCCTCCTCGCCCATGCGCATGACCGAGCCCTTGCCGAACTGCCGCTCGATCTGCGCGAGGGCGGTCTCGAGGGCCTTTTCCCGGTCGTTCGCTGCCATGTGAAGTCCTTTTCTGTGCCGTCGCCGGTCTTTGGTTGCGGTGTCGTGGGCGACGTTACGAGGAGCCACTGACAGTTTGGAGGCCCCGGCGCGGATGGTGGATAACGTCGCGTGCGGGCCCCAGCTTACCGAACATCCGTTCGATCATCGGCGCGGCTGGTGATTCGCCCCGGAATCTCCGTGCGCTCAGCGGTGGATTCCCCGTACGCTGGCGCCGTCCACGGAGGGTTCCATCATGACGCTGACCGTCCTCTTCTGCGTCGATCCGCTCCATCCCCGGCGCGTTGACCCCCACTTCGCCCGCGAGGCCGGTGCCGTGCGGGACCACTACGGCGAGATCGCCCTGATCGATCACGACGCGCTGCGCGGCGGCGACGCCGAGGGCGCCGTCCGCGCCGTCCCGCGCGACCTGGGCCCGGCCTGGTACCGCGGCTGGATGTTGTCCGGGGAGGAGTACGCGGCGCTGGCGCTGGCCCTGAAGCGGCGCGGCACCGTCCTGCTGACGCATCCCGAGGATTACCGGCGCGCGCACGAGCTGCCGGGCTGGCACGACACGTTCGCGGGGCTGACCCCGGCGAGCGTGTGGCTGCCGCTGGCCCCCGGGCAGGACCCGGGCGACCTGAGCGAGCTGGTCCGGCCGCTCCCCAGCGGGCCGGGCGTCGTGAAGGACTACGTGAAGTCGCGCAAGCACGAGTGGGACGAGGCGTGCTTCGTCCCCGACGTGAAGAACCTCTCACGGCTGCACGCGGTGGTCGCCAAGATGATCGCCCTCCAGGACGAGTTCCTGGCGGGCGGCGTGGTGGTGCGCGAGTTCGAGCGCTACGACGGCGGCGGCGAGGCGCGGGTGTGGTGGGTGGACGGCGAGCCCGCGCTGGTGGGGCCGCATCCGGACAGCCCCGGCCTGGACCCCGATCCGGAGCTGGAGGCGGTGGCCCCGGCGGTGCGGGCGCTCGGCTGCCGGTTCATCACCACCGACCTGGCCCGCCGGGAGGACGGGATGTGGCGGGTGGTGGAGGTCGGTGACGGCCAGGTCAGCGACCTGCCGGTGACCGTCGACCCGATGGACCTGTACGCCCACCTGCCCGTTCCCGACTGACCTCCGGTGGCGGGCCGGGGAGGGGCCGCGAGCGTGCGGTCGGCCGTTCCGGCACGTCAGGGACGTCCGGAACCCGGGACGATCCTGGTTCCCGCATGTCCGAAACGAGACGGAACCGGGACCGGAGTCCCTTCCGTCTCAGGAACGAGCGCCCCTAAGCTGTCGCCGGATCACCCCCCTGGACGGGTCCGCCCGCTGTCCGGAGCCTCATGGACGCCTGTCGCCTCGTGTAAAGGACGTGTTCTCGGTGCCCCCTCAAGATCCTTCCCGCCGGCTCAGCTCGCGGGCGGTCAAGATCGGCATGGTCAGCGCGCTGTCGCTGACGCTGGCGGCGTGCGGTTCCAAGAGCACGACCGCCTGGTGCGTGGACCGGCAGGCGCCGGCGGTCGGCAAGACCAAGGGCGGCTACCGGGTCGTCGCCGACCACTACTGCGACACCCGGGACATCGAGCGCGGCACGGTGAGCTACGGCCGCTACTTCTGGTACTACGGCGGCAAGCGCGACGGTTCCGGCGGAACGGTGTCGGGCGGCAGCTCCTACGGCCCCAGCAAGGGCAAGATCAAGTCTAGCTCCGGGCACACGCTGGTGCGCGGCGGCTTCGGCGGCGGCGGCCGGAGCGGTGGCTGAGCCATGCGGCGCGAACGCAGCGTTCCCCGGCCCGACTGGGCCGAGAAGGTCGAGGCGCAGGGACTCGCCTTCCACCGGACCGCCCACCCCGAGCACCTCCCCCGGCCCTACTGGGACGAGTCGGTGCACTACGTCTTCGAGATGGACGAGGTGCTGGCCCTCGAGGAGACCGTCGAGGAACTGCACCGCATGTGCCTGCAGGCGGTCGAGCACGTGGTCACCACGGGCCGCTACCACGTGCTGGGCATCCCCGACTGGGTGGCGCCGCTGATCGAGGAGTCCTGGCGGCGCGGCGACCCGCACCTGTACGGGCGCTTCGACCTGCGCTACGACGGCGACGGCCCCGCCAAGCTGCTGGAGTACAACGCCGACACCCCGACCGCGCTGGTGGAGAGCTCCATCGTGCAGTGGTACTGGCTCCAGGACGTCCACCCCGGCGACGACCAGTGGAACTCCATCCACGAGCGGCTGGTCGACCGCTGGAAGACGATCGCCGCCGACCTCGGCCCCGACCCGGCGCACTTCGCCTGGACCAAGGACGACGAGACCGGCGAGGAGGTCATGACGATCGCCTACATGCAGGAGACCGCCGAGGAGGCGGGCCTGCCGGGCACGGCGATCGCGATGGAGGACATCGGCTGGGACGGCGCGCGCGGGCGGTTCGTGGACCTGGCCGAGAACGAGATCCGCACGCTGTGCAAGCTGTACCCGTGGGAGTGGATCGTCGCCGAGCCGTTCGGCCGCAGCATCCCGGACGCCCCCACCAGGTGGATCGAGCCCATCTGGAAGATGGTGCTGTCCAACAAGGCGCTGCTGGTGCTGCTGTGGGAGCTGTTCCCCGGCCACCCCAACCTGCTGCCCACCTACCTGAACACCCCGGCGGGCCTCACCTCCTACGTGCAGAAGCCGCTGCTGGGACGTGAGGGCGCGAGCATGCGGATCGTCACGCCGGACGGCGGCGAGCAGCGCACGCAGGGCGAGTACGGCAAGGAGGGCTTCGTCTTCCAGGAGTTCTGCGCGCTGCCCGACTTCGACGGCGAGCACCCGGTGCTGGGCGCCTGGGTGGTGCACGACGAGTCGGCGGGCCTCGGCATCCGGGAGACCGCCGGCCTGATCACCGACGACACCTCCTCGTTCGTCCCGCACCGCATCCCCCTGTAACAGACGATCCCCCTGTAACAGACGATCCCTCCGCAACGAACGTCCCCTGTGACGAACGCCCCGGCGAGAACCCCCTACGAAGGAGACCCATGACAACGCTCGCGCAGGAGGCCGGCGACGACCTCGGCCAGTTCCTCCTGGAAGGGACCGGCGCCCTGCTCGCCTACGCCGCCGTCGGTCTGGTGCTGTTCGTGATCGGCTTCTACATGACCGACTGGGCGGTCCCGGGCCGACTGATCACGGTGCTGCGCGAGCACCGCAACCCCAACGCCACGCTGCTGGTGTGCGCCTCCACCGTCGGGGTGGGCCTGATCGTGGGCGTGTCGATCTTCGCGGCGGAGGGGAACCTGACCGAGGGGCTGGCCCGCACCGCGGTGTTCGGCCTGGTCGGCATCGTGGCCCAGACGGTGGCCACGATGGTCTTCGACCGGCTGGTCGGGATCAGCTTCAAGGAGATGGCCGACGACGCCGAGGACCAGTTGGAGCCGGCCGCGATCCTGCTGGCGGTGGCCAACCTGATGATCGGCTTCGTCGTCGCCGTGTCGGTCTACTGAGGCCCGTTCGGCGCTTGCGTGGGCGGGGTCCGGTCGCACCGGGCCCCGCTTTCGCGTTCCGGCCCGGGCGCACGGGCGCGCGGGGGCTAGTGCAGGGTCCGGGGGACGTCGAAGGTGGCGACGACCGCCTGCCAGACCCGCTTGGGGGACTCGCCGTCCGCCAGAGCCCGCTCGACGGTGCGGCCGCCGAGCTCGGCCAGGACGTAGTCCTTGGCCACGCTCTCGGCGTAGCCTTCGCCGAACTGCTGATTCATCCGTTCCCAGAACATTGTGAGCCGCACGCGCCCACGCTATCCGAGACGCGCCGCTATCCGAGCGACTCCGCGACCTCGTCGGGGACGGACGGACGCGCGCCCTCGCGGTACTGGCGGTGCAGACCGGTGAGATAGCGCTCGACCCCTTCCACCACGCGGGCCGTCCGGTAGGACGGGAAGATGTCGAACGCGTGCTGGCCGCCCTTCATCTCCGCGTAGAGGACCGGCGCCTCGGCGGTGCCGCGGAGCCGCTCGACGAAGGTACGGGCCTCCGCCACCGGGATGAGCGAGTCGGCGTCGCCGTGGATGACCAGGAAGGGCGGGGCGCCCTCGCGCACGTGCGCGATGGGCGACGCCTGGACGTAGGCCTCGGGATCGTCCTCCTGGCGGCGCTGCATCACCAGGCGCTCCACGATCGCGTTCACGCCCCAGGGCTTGCGCCAGGTCTCCCGGCCGGCGAAGTCGTACACCCCGTAGAACGGGACCGCCGCGCGCACGCTGGTGTCGGCGTCCTCGAAGCCGGGCTGGAATTCGGGCTTGCCGGCCGTCAGCGCGACCATGGCGGTCAGGTGCCCGCCCGCGGATCCGCCGGTCACGCACAGGAAGTCGGGGTCGGCGCCGTACTCCTCGGCGTGCTCGCGGTACCAGGCGACGAAGTGCTTGAGGTCGACCAGGTGTTCCGGCCACACCGAGAAGGGGCTGAGCCGGTAGCCGACGTTGAAGCCCACCCAGCCTTGGGCCGCCATGTGGTTGAGCAGGGGCAGGCCCTGCTCGCCGCGTCCGCCCACGATCCAGCCGCCGCCGTGGATCTGCATGAGGCCGGGGCGAAGCCTCCCTTCGGTGCGCGGCATGAACACGTCCGTCTTACGGAACCAGCCGACGCCGTAGGGAACGCCTCGCACGGCCCTGACACCGCGCCGGGGCAGGAACGCCCGGGCAGGGTTGACGACGTGGCTCACCGGGAACCTGGGCGCGCCCTCGGGGTCGAGGTCGTACTCGACGCCCGACTCCCGGAAGGTGAGGGTGGTGGTGCGGGCCCGCAGGATGATCGCGACCAGGGCGGCGGCGCCGAGCAGGCCGCAGGCCAGGCCCGTCCAGCCCGGCCAGCCGTGCAGGCCGCCGAGCGCGGCGGCGGCCGCCAGCGCCGCGATCTCCACCACCAGCAGGTGGTAGGCCAGCTCGATGGTGAACCAGGCGGCGAAGAAGCTGGCCATCAGCAGCAGGCTGCCGCGGCGCGGGAGGTAGGCGTTGACCGGCAGCAGCAGCGCGGTCAGCCCGATGGCCAGTAGCACGATCGACATGGGGACTCCCGGGGGTGGGGCGCCCACCACGATGACCCAGTAAGCGTTTGCTGACAACGGGGCGGCGGTGTGACGCCCGCCACCGGCCCGCCCCGGCGGCCTATCCCAGCGACTCGGCCACGTCCTCGGGCGCGCGCGGGTCGCGGCCCGCCCGGTACTCGCGGTGCAGGCTGGTGAGGTAGCGCTCGACCGCCTCCACTACGCGGGCCGTCCGGTACGAGGGGAAGACGTCGAACGCGTGCTGGCTGCCCTGCATCTCCGCGTAGATGACGGGCGCGTCGGAGACCTCGCGGAGGCGTTCGACGAACCGCCGCGCCTCGGCCACCGGGATGAGCGAGTCGTGACTGCCGTGGATGACGAAGAACGGCGGAGCGTCCTTGTTCAGGTACGTCACCGGGGACGCCTTGGCGAACGCCTCGGGCTCCTCGCGGAACGACTTCTTCACCACCATCCGCTCCACCAGCCGGGTGGCGCCCATGGGGACCGGCCACGGTCCCGGCTCGACGAAGTCGTAGACGCCGTAGAACGGCACGGCCCCCCGCACGCTGGTGTCCACGTCCTCGAAACCGGGCTGGAACTCCGGTTCGTTGGCCGACAGGGCGACCAACGCGGCGAGTTGTCCGCCCGCCGAGCCGCCGGTCACGCACAGGAAGTCGGGATCGGCGCCGTACTCCTCGGCGTGCTCGCGGTACCAGGCGACGAAGTGCTTGAGGTCGACCAGGTGCTCGGGCCAGGTGGCGCGGGGGCTGAGCCGGTAGTTGACGTTGAAGCCCACCCAGCCCTGCACGGCCATGTGGTTGAGCAGGGGCAGGCCCTGCTCGCGCTTGTCGCCGATCACCCACGCGCCGCCGTGGATCTGCATGAGGCCGGGCCGCAGCCGGCCGTCCCCGGCCGGGCGGTAGACGTCGAGCTTGAGGCGGAGCCGTCCCTCCTCGCGGAAGACGACGTTGCGGACCACCTTGACGCCGCGCCGCGGGACGAAGCACAGCGGCGGCAGCACCAGGTGCGAGCGCGGGTAGCGCGGCGCGCCCTCGGGGTCCAGGTCCAGCGGCGCGCCGCTGTCGCGCAGCGTCACCACCGTCCGGCGGGCCGCGGCGATCGTCAGGACGGTCCCGGCGGCGCCCGCCAGGCCGAGGGCGAGGCCGAGCGGGCCCGCCCAGCCCGCGAGCCCGCCGTACCCGGCGGCGAGGGCCAGCACGGCGATCTCCGCGACCAGCAGGTGCGGGGCCAGCTCGATGGTGAGCCATCCGGCGAAGAAGCTCGGCACCAGCAGCGCCGGGTGGCGGCGGGGCGCACGCGCGTTGAGGGCGAGCACCAGGAACAGTGCACCGGCGGCGAGGAGGAGGTAGGGCATCGCGGCTCCTTGCGGGGACGACCACTCCGAGCATTCCCTGACAAGCGCTTGCTTACAACGTGACGCGGGCCACCCCGCGCCGCGTTCTGTCAGAGGCGCGAGGCAGGATGGACGGCATGACCGGTGACGTGCTCGAACGCTTCTCTCCGGCGACCCGCGCCTGGTTCTCCGGCGCGTTCGCCGCGCCCACCGCGGCGCAGGCGGGCGCCTGGACGTCCATTTCCGGCGGGGACAACACCCTGGTGATCGCGCCCACCGGCTCGGGCAAGACGCTGGCGGCGTTCCTGTGGTCGCTGGACCGGCTGGCCGCCGCGCCCCCGCCCGACGACCCCCGGCACCGCTGCCGCGTGCTGTACGTGTCGCCGCTGAAGGCGCTGGCGGTGGACGTCGAGCGCAACCTGCGCGCCCCGCTCACCGGCATCGGGCAGGCCGCGCGCCGCCTCGGCCTGCCCGAGCCCGGCCTGCGGGTCGGCATCCGCTCCGGCGACACCCCGGCCGACGAGCGGCGGCGGCTGGCGACCAAGCCGCCCGACATCCTCATCACCACGCCCGAGTCGCTGTTCCTGCTGCTCACCTCGCAGGCCCGCGAATCGCTGCGCGGCGTCGAGACCGTGATCGTGGACGAGGTGCACGCGGTGGCGGGCACCAAGCGCGGCGCGCACCTCGCGCTGTCGCTGGAGCGGCTGGACGCGCTGCTGGAGCGGCCCGCCCAGCGCGTCGGGCTGTCGGCGACGGTGCGCCCGCCGGACGAGGTGGCGGCGTTCCTGGGCGGCGCGCGGCCGGCGGCGGTCGTGCAGCCGCCCTCGGACAAGGTCTTCGACCTCGACATCGTCGTCCCCGTCGAGGACCTGGGCGAGATCGGCCGGTTCGTCGACGACTCGGGCGAGGCCGACCCGCGCCAGCGCAGCATCTGGCCGCACGTGGAGGACCGGCTGCTCGACCTGATCGAGTCCCACCGCTCCACGCTGGTGTTCGCCAACTCCCGCCGCCTGGCCGAGCGGTTGTGCGGCCGCCTCAACGAGCTGGCCTACGAGCGCGCCGCCGCGCGCACCGCGCCCGAGGACGTTTCGGACGGCACGGCAGGCGGCACGGCAGGCGGCACGGCGGACGGCATGGCCCGCATCAGCGCCGCGGACGTCGAGCGGGCGCTGGCGTCTCCGGCGCAGGTCATGGCCCAGGCGGGCGCCGCGCGGGGCGCGCCCGCCGAGATCGCCCGCGCGCACCACGGCTCGGTCTCCAAGGAGGAGCGGGCGGTCATCGAGGACGCCCTGAAGCAGGGCCGCCTCCCGGCCGTCGTGGCCACCTCCAGCCTGGAGCTCGGCATCGACATGGGCGCGGTCGACCTGGTCGTCCAGGTGGAGTCGCCGCCGTCGGTGGCCAGCGGCCTGCAGCGGGTCGGCCGCGCGGGCCACCAGGTGGGCGCGGTCTCCAAGGGCGTGCTGTTCCCCAAGTACCGGGGCGACCTGGTGCAGACCGCCGTGGTCGCCGAGCGGATGCGCGACGGCGAGATCGAGGAGCTGCGCTACCCGCGCAACCCCCTGGACGTGCTGGCCCAGCAGATCGTGGCGATGGTCGCCATGGACGAGTGGACCGTGGACGACGTGGAGACGCTGGTCCGGCGCGCCGCGCCGTTCGCCGCCCTGCCGCGCTCGGCGCTGGAGGCCACCCTCGACATGCTCGCGGGCCGCTACCCCAGCGACGAGTTCGGCGAGCTGCGGCCCCGCCTGGTGTGGGACCGCGTCACCGGCGTGCTGCGCGACCGGCCCGGCGCGCAGCGGCTGGCCGTCACCAGCGGCGGCACCATCCCCGACCGGGGCCTGTTCGGCGTGTTCCTCGTCGGGGAGAAGTCCTCGCGCGTCGGCGAGCTGGACGAGGAGATGGTCTACGAGTCGCGCGTCGGCGACGTGTTCGTGCTGGGGGCCAGCTCCTGGCGGATCGAGGACATCACGCCCGACCGGGTGCTGGTGTCGCCCGCGCCGGGCCGTCCGGGCAAGCTGCCGTTCTGGCACGGCGACACGCTGGGCCGCCCGGCCGAGCTCGGCCGCGCGCTGGGCGCGTTCACCCGCGAGCTGGCCGAGCTGCCCCCCGGCGACGCCCGCGACCGCGCCACCGCCGCCGGGCTCGACGAGTGGGCCTCCGGCAACCTGGTCTCCTACCTGACCGAGCAGCGCGAGGCCACCGGGCACGTCCCCGACGACCGCACGCTGGTGGTGGAGCGGTTCCGCGACGAGCTGGGCGACTGGCGCATGGTCGTGCACTCGCCGCTGGGCGCGCGCGTGCACGCGCCGTGGGCGCTGGCGATGGCGGGCCGCCTGCGCGAGCGCTACGGCGTGGACGCGCAGGCCATGCACGCCGACGACGGCATCGTCATCCGCATCCCCGACATGGACGACCCGCCGAGCCTCGACCTCGCCGTGTTCGACCCCGAGGACGTCGAGCGCGTCGTGGTGGACGAGCTGGGCGGCTCGGCGCTGTTCGCGGCCCGGTTCCGCGAGTGCGCCGCGCGGTCGCTGCTGCTGCCGCGCCGCCGCCCCGACAAGCGGATGCCGCTGTGGCAGCAGCGCCAGCGCGCCGCGCAGCTGCTGGCGGTGGCGAGCAAGTACCCGTCGTTCCCGATCGTGCTGGAGACGATGCGCGAGTGCCTCCAGGACGTGTTCGACGTGCCGGGCCTGGTGCGGCTCATGCGCGACCTGTCGGGCCGCAAGGTGCGCCTGGTGGAGGTGGAGACGCCGCAGCCTTCGCCGTACGCGCGCTCGCTGCTGTTCCACTACGTCGGCGCGTTCATGTACGAGGGCGACTCCCCGCTCGCCGAGCGCCGCGCCCAGGCCCTGGCGCTGGATTCGGCGCTGCTGGCCGAGCTGCTCGGCCAGGCCGACCTGCGCGAGCTCCTCGACCCCGAGGTGGTCGCGGAGACCGAGCACGAGCTGCAGCGCCTGGCCGCCGACCGCAGGGCCCGCGACCTGGAGGGCGTGGCCGACCTGCTGCGCACGCTGGGCCCCCTGAACACGGTGGAGGTCGCCGCCCGCACCACGCTGGCCGCCGAGGACGCCGCGCACGAGGACGCGGACCGGCCCGGCGACGGCGCCGAGGCGCCCGAGGCCCCGACCGAGACGTCCGAGGCCGGGGCCGAGGCGCCCGAGGCGGACGGAGCCCAGGCCGCGACGCCCGGGGCCGGAGTCGAGGTGCTGGACGCCTGCGGGCGCTGGCTGGTCGAGTTGGAGCAGACCCGGCGGGCCATCCGCGTGCGCGTCTCGGGCGAGGAGCGCTGGGCCGCCATCGAGGACTCCGGGCGGCTCCGCGACGCGCTCGGCGCTCCGCTGCCGGTCGGCGTGCCCGAGGCGTTCCTTGAGCCGGTCGAGGATCCGCTCGGCGACCTGGTCTCCCGCTACGCGCGCACGCACGGGCCCTTCCGAGCGGACGCGGTCGCCGAGCGGTTCGGGCTCGGGGTCGCGGTGGTCGTGGAGACGCTGCGGCGGCTGAGCGGTGCGGGCCGGGCCGTCGAGGGCGAGTTCCTGCCGGTGGAGGCGGTCGCCGGGCCGCTGGGCACCGAATGGTGCGACGCGGGCGTGCTGCGGACGTTGCGGCGGCGGTCGCTGGCGCGGCTGCGCGCCGAGGTCGAGCCGTCGCCGCCCGAGGCGCTCGGCCGGTTCCTGCCGGTCTGGCACGGCATCGCGGGCGGCTCGCGGCTGCGCGGCATCGAGGCCCTGGTGCAGGCCGTCGAGCAGCTGCAGGGCGCGGCCGTCCCCGCGTCGGCGCTGGAGTCGCTGGTCCTGCCGTCCCGGGTGGCGGGCTACTCCCCCGCCATGCTGGACGAGCTGACCTCCTCCGGCGAGGTGGTCTGGGCGGGCCAGGGGAGCCTGCCCGGCGGCGACGGCTGGGTGTCGCTGTACCTCGCCGACACCGCGCCGCTGCTGATGCCCGAGCCCGCCGAGATCACGCTGACGCCCGTGCACCGGGCGGTGCTGGACGCGCTGGAGGGCGGGGGCGCGCTGTTCTTCCGGACGTTGTCCGACCGCGTCAACGGCGAGGTGACCACCGGCGACCAGGACCTGGTCACCGCCCTGTGGGACCTGGTGTGGGCCGGTCACCTCACCAACGACACCCTCGCCCCGCTGCGCGCCGCGCTCGGCTCGGGCCGTCCGGTGCACCGGTCGCGGGCGGGCCGCCGGGGCCGCCCGGTCCTGCCGTCGCGAACGGGCCCGCCCACCGCGGCCGGGCGCTGGTGGCCGCTGCCCGCCCGCGAGACGGCGCCGACCCTGCGCTCGCACGCGCTGGCGGAGGCGCTGCTCGACCGGTACGGCATCGTCATCCGCGGCGCGGTCGCGGCCGAGCGCACGCCCGGCGGGTTCGCGGGCGTCTACCCGGTGCTGCGCGCGCTGGAGGAGAGCGGCCGCTGCCGCCGCGGCTACTTCGTGGAGGGCCTGGGCGCGGCGCAGTTCGCGCTGCCGGGCGCGGTCGATCGGCTGCGCGCCCTGCGCCCAGCCGAGCCCGCCCCGGACGAGCTCGCGGCGCTGTGGGAGACCCCGGCGCGCCGCGACACCGGCCGGCGCGCGCTGGTCCTGGCCGCCGCCGACCCGGCCAACCCCTACGGCGCGGCCCTGCCCTGGCCGGACCGTCCCGGCGAGGTCGCGAGCGGCCACAAGCCGGGCCGCAAGGCGGGGGCGCTGGTCGTCCTGATCGACGGCCGCCTCGCCCTCTATGTCGAGCGCGGCGGCAAGACGCTGCTGTCGTGGGACGACGACGCCGAGCTGCTGCGCCCGGCGGTGGACGCGCTGGCGCTGGCCGTCCGGGAGGGGGCGCTCGGCAAGCTGACGGTCGAGCGCGCCGACGGCGAGTCGATCAACGACTCCCCGCTGGCCGCCGCGCTGGAGGCGGCGGGCTTCCACCCGACCCCCCGGGGGCTGCGCCTGCGCTCCTGACCCGCCGCCCCGTCCGCCGCGCCCTCCGGCGTCCCCGCCGCGCCGGACCGGGGCGGACCGCCGCCGTCCTGCCGGCCTCCGCCGGACGGGCCGCCGCGGACCAGCAGGACGGCGGCGGCGCATACCGCCATGCCCGCCAGGGCCGGCGGGGTCAGCGCGGTGCCGAACATCAGCCAGCCCCACACCATCGTCGTCGGCGGGGTCAGGTAGAGCAGGCCCGACACGCGCGTGACGCCGCTGCGGCGGACGTTCGCCCAGTACAGGCCGTAGCCGCCGAACATCGCCAGCAGCACCAGCATCGCGGTCGCCGCCCAGAACCCCGGCGCGGCCGGCGGCGCCAGATCGCCGGTGGCGGCGGCCAGCGCCGTGAACAGCAGCGCGCTGACCCCCGCCTGGATCGCCAGCGCCTCGATCACACCGGTCGCCGGCCGGGTGCGGCGCTCCACCAGCGTGCCCGCCACCAGCGAGAGCATCGCGCCGAACGGCAGCAGGTAGGCCCATGCCGGAGCGCCGCCCCGCAGGTCGCCCCCGACGACCGGCACGACGCCCGCCACGCCGACCAGCAGGCCCGCGAGTTGCCGGCGGGTCAGGCGTTCGCCCAGCACCGGGGCGGCCAGCGCCGCGGCCGCCATGGGCTGCAACGCGGTGATCAGGTCGTTGACGCCCGCCGTGACGCCGTGCTGCGCCGCCAGGAAGACGCCGTACAGGTAGCCCGCCTGGACCAGCACGCCGATGAGCGCGTTCAGGGCGAGGTCGCGCGGCGGGACGCGGCGGCGCCGCCAGGCCAGCCAGCAGCCGAGCAGCGCCGCGGCGATGATGAACCGCCATGCCAGCAGCGTCGAGGCCGGGGCGAAGGACGCGCCCAGCTCGGCCCCGATGAAGCCGGAGCTCCACATCACGACGAACGCGCCGCCCAGCAGGGTCTCCCGTACGGCCGGGGGGAGCATGGCACCTCCAAGGTATACATACCGGTATAGCTACACACTAGCTATACCGGTATGTATACTCAGCGTGCACCGAGAACCGCGTCCCCTGAGGAGCCCCGCATGCCCGCCCCGTCCGCGGAGCGCCCGCTCACCCCCGCCGCCCGGCGGGTGCTGGAGGTCGCCGGAACCCTGTTCTACGAGCGCGGCATCGGTTCGGTCGGCATGGAGCTGATCGCCGCCGAGGCCGGGGTCACCAAGAAGACCGTCTACGACCGCTTCGGCTCCAAGGAGGCGCTGATCGTCGCCTACCTCACCGGCCGCGACGCCCGCTGGCGCGCCTTCCTGCAAGGGCGGCTCGAAGCCGTGGAGACGCCCCGCGAGCGCGTTCTCGCCACCTTCGACGTCCTGGGCGACTGGCTCCGGTCGGAGGGCGCGCGCGGCTGCTCGATGGTGAACGCCTGCGCCGAACTCCCCGACCCGGCCCATCCCGTCCACCGCATCGCGGCGGACCAGAAGGCCTGGCTGCGCGATCTCTACGCCGGCCTGGCCCGCGCGGCCGGGTACGGCGACCCGGCCCTGGCCGACCGGCTGCTGATCCTGCACGAGGGCGCGGTCGTCGCCTTCAGCGTCGGCGGGCTCGCGGACGCGACCGCGACCGCACGCGGCACCGCCGACGCGCTCCTGCCCCGCTGACCCCTCAGCGCCTGCCGCGGAACATCGCGATCAGGCCCCGCAGCGCGCGCTCGTCCAGGCCGCCGAACGGGTTGTCGTGCACCACGTAGGTCCAGGTCGCCGACGGGCGGCGCAGCCCCACCGCCGCCAGGTCGATCTCGCCCTCCGGGGTGGCCTCCAGCTCCTCGAAGCTCCGCACGGCGCGGCGGCGGGCCTCGGCCAGCAGCCTCTTGCCCGCCGGGACGGCCTCCCGGTTGAACTCCACCAGCGGGTCCAGGCCCCGGCCCAGCGAGCGCAGGTGGATGCCCTCGCGCAGGTCCGTCAGGAACGCCAGGTGCTCGGCCCAGCACCGGTCGAGGTGGAACAGCGCGAGCTGGCGGGCCGCCTCGGCGACCGCCTCGCCGCCGGCGGCGGCGGTCAGCTCGGCGCGCTTGCCCGCGGCGTGCTCGGCCATGGCCCGGTCGGCCCCGTCGCCCTCCAGGATCCGGTCGCGCTCGGCCAGCAGCTCGCGGCGCTGCAGGCCGATCAGGTGGTTGTAGCGCCAGGTGTTGCGGTGGATCTCCAGATCGACGCCCTCGGCGACGCGCTGGGCGTGGCCGACGATCCAGTGCGCCCCCTTGTCCTCGATCCGCCCGTCGGCGGCGGCGCCGCCCCGGTACCGCTCATCGGGCGCGTACCGGGTCACCAGGGCGTCCTCCAGGCTGGTGAAGAACACCGACGCGCCCGGGTCCCCCTGCCGGCCGCTGCGGCCGCGCAGCTGGTCGTCCAGGCGGCTGCTGTGGTAGCGGCCGGTCGCGATCACCAGCAGGCCGCCGGCGGCGGCGACCCGGTCGCGGTCGGCGGCGTCGGTCCCGCCCAGCCGGATGTCGGTGCCGCGCCCGGCCATCTGGGTGGAGACCGTGACCGCGCCGTACGCGCCCGCCTCGGCGATGACGGCGGCCTCCTCGGCGTCGTTCTTGGCGTTGAGCACGACCGGTTCGAGCCCGGCGCGGCGCAGCCGCCGGGCCAGCCGCTCGGACTCGGCCACGTCGCGGGTGCCGACCAGCACGGGGCGCCCGGCGGCGTGCGCGGCGGCGATCTCCTCGACCAGCGCCACGTCCTTGTCCTCGACGGTGGCGTACAGCCGCTCGGGCTCGTCGGCGCGCACGCACGGGCGGTGCGGCGGCACGACCGCGATCTCCAGGTCGTAGAACTCGCGCAGCTGCCCGGCGACGGCCAGCGCGGTGCCGGTCATGCCGCAGCGCACCGGGTAGCGGCCGATCAGCTCCTGCACGGTGACCGAGTCCAGGATCTCCCCGCTGGGCGAGGCCTCCAACGCCTCCTTGGCCTCGACCGCCGCCTGCAGCCCGTCCGGCCAGCGCTGCAGCAGCGCGACCCGGCCACGCGACTCGTTGATCAGCTTCACCGCGCCGTCCCGGACGATGTAGTCCACGTCGCGGTGCAGCAGCACCTCGGCGTGCAGGGCGAGGTTGACGGCGGTGAGCACCTCCAGGTGCTCGGGCGCGTACAGGTCCACCCCGAGCGCCCGCTCGACCTCGCGGGCCCCGGCCGCGGTGAGCTGGACGTTGCGGTCCTCGGCGTCGGCACCGTAGTGCAGGCCGGGCCGCAGGCGGCGGACCAGGTCGGCGTGGACGGGCGAGGCCGGGTCCAGCTCGGACGCCCCGGCCAGCACCAGCGGCACCATCGCCTCGTCCACCAGGACCGAGTCGGCCTCGTCCACCAGCACGACGTCGGGGCCGGGCAGCACCCGGTCGCCCGCGGCGGTGGCCAGCCGGTCGCGCAGCAGGTCGAAGCCGACCTCGCTGACCGGCGCGTAGGTCACGTCGGCGGCGTAGGCGGCGCGGCGCTCCCCGGGCGCGGAGGTCTGGCCGACCCAGCCGACGTTGACGCCGAGCAGGGCGTACAGCGGGCCCATCCACTCGGCGTCGCGGCGGGCCAGGTAGTCGTTGACCGACAGGACGTGGACGCGGTGGCCGCGCAGCGCGTACCCGGCGGCGGCGAGCGCCCCGGCGAGGGTCTTGCCCTCGCCGGTGGCCATCTCGGCGACCCGGCCCGACAGCAGCGCCAGCGTCCCGATGAGCTGCACGTCGTAGGGGCGCTCGCCGAGGGCGCGGCGGGCGGCCTCGCGGCCCAGGGCGCACAGCTCGGCCGGGTCGTCGGCGCCCCGCAGGGCCTTGGCGGCGGCGGTCAGCCCGGCGTCGTCCAGCGCCCGGACGCGCTCCTCCCGCGCGGCCGCGTCGGCCACGACGGCCCGGTAGGGCCCCAGGTCCGCGCTGCCGGGCTTCTGCACCAGGCGCCGCAGCCGGTCACGCAACGCCATCGCGGCCTCCTCGACGGGTCTTGTCGGTCACGTCTCCCCCAACGGGAACGCCCGGTCGCGCGTTCCCCTCCCCATGATCCCAGCGGGGCTCCCGGGTCGGCCGGGACGCCGGTCCCCTCAAGGGGGATGCAAATTTCATCCCTCGGGTGGATGCCCGTCCGGCCGCAGTCCTGGGATGATCGGTCTATTCGGGGTTGCGGTGGCCGGGGAGCGCGTCACCGCGGAACGGGGAGTCGCCATGACACCTACGGCACGCTGGGCCGCCGCGCAGCGGCGCAAGCGCCAGGTCATCAACCAGACCGTCATCGACCGAGCCATGCAGGACCGCCGCCGCGCCGTCCGGGCCGAGGCCCGCACCGCGCCGGCCAAGTAACGGGCAGTCCCCCCGCCGGGTAACGGGCAGTCCCCCCGCCGGCCGGTCCGGCGCAACGAACGCCTCCGCGCCCCGGGCGCGGAGGCGTTCGCCGTCTCCCGGCCGTGCATCTCGGGGCCCTGCACCTCGGGCCGTGGTCCTCGGGCCTGGTCCTAAGGCGCGGTCCTCAAGCACGGTCCTCAAGCGTGATCTTCGGGCCGGGACCACGGCCTGCGCCCTCAGTCCGTGGTGTCGGAGAAGACCTCGTCGCGCGCCTGCTCCAGGGCCGCGTGCAGGGCGCCGCGCAGCACCGGGTCGCCCTCCACCTCGGTGACCGCCAGCGACGGACGGGTCGGGCTGATGCGGCCCACCACCCGCTCGATCCGGGCGGCCAGCGGGCGGCCCCCGGCCCGGCCGAGCCGGCCCGACAGCACCACCAGGCCGGGGTCCAGGACGATGTTCACCGAGGTCACGCCGTAAGCGATGCGGTCGGCCAGCTCGTCCAGGAAGGGGCCGCCCCGGTCCTCGTCGGCGACGGCGGCCTGCACGCAGGCGGCCGCGGTGGACTCGGTGATGCCGTGCCGGTGGGCCAGCTCCCGGACCGCGTCGGCGCCGACCAGCGAGCCGTAACCGCCGGCCAGGGCCGGGATCCCCCAGGAGGTGGACTCGGTGACGCCCTCGGTGACGCGGTCGCGCCGGGCCGTGCCGACCGGCAGCGGGGCGCCGGGCACCGGCAGGTAGCCGATCTCGCCCGCGCCGCCGGACCGGCCCCGGTGCAGCCGCCCGCCGAGCATGACCGACAGGCCGATGCCGCGGTCCAGCCAGATCAGCGCGAAGTCCTCGGCGTCGCGGGCCGCGCCGTAGGCGCGCTCGGCGAGGGCGGCCAGGTTGACGTCGTTCTCTATGGTCACCGGGCGGCGCAGGTCGGTGCGCAGCGCCGCGAGGACGCCCTCGTGCCAGGCCGGCAGGTCGAAGGAGAACTGCACGTCGCCCGAGCGAGGGTCCACCACGCCGGGCGTGCCGATCACGAAGGCGCTCAGCCGGCCCACCGCGACCTTGGCCGAGCGGCACGCCTTGACAACCGCACTGTGCACCAGTTTGACGGGGTTGTCAGAGCCGTTCGGATCGACGGTAACCTGGGCGACGACACAGCCCGTGATGTCGGCGACGCCGGCGGTGACGCCGTCCGGCCCCACCTCCAGGCCCGCCACGTAGGCGCTCGACGGCACCACCGCGTAGAGGGCCGCGTTCGGGCCGCGGCCGCCCGCCTGCTCACCGACGACCTCCACCAGGCCCCGCTCCTCCAGCCTGGACAGCAGCTGAGAGGCGGTGACCTTCGACAGGCCGGTGTGCTCCCCGATCTGGGCGCGCGTCAGCGGCCCCTGGCCGACCAGCAGGTCCAGTGCGGCACGGTCGTTCAGCTGCCGCAGCAGCCGCGGCGTCCCCGGGCGGTTGACCATCCTGGAATCCCTCGAAGTCTCAATCCGCTAACGGGCGGTTTTGTTTAGGAAAGTTTCTTGTTAGTTTACGCGCAAGCGTCGCACCGCCCCGCACCCCGGGGGCCGGGACGACGTGCGCAGAACGCCGACTGGCGAGCAGGGCGCCCGCGAACGGCGCGGAGGTGAGCCGGGCATGGCTGGACCCTAAAGGGTGCGGGCCCGCAGCAGCCGCACCGAGCCACACGGCACGCGAGGCGATGTCGGAAAGGAAGCTCCAGTGAAGTACATCAAGGTTGCGGCCGCCACGGCCGCGATCGCCCTGGCCGCCACGGCCTGCGGCGGCGGCGGTGACGACGACAAGTCCAAGTCGGGCGGCGCGGACCCGGCGCAGCTCAAGGTCTGGATGATGGGCGAGGGAACGCCCGAGCAGACCAAGTTCCTGGACCAGGTCGAGACCGAGTTCAAGGCCAAGCACCCCAGCACCGACGTGGTGATCAAGTACGTGCCGTGGCCGCAGGTCGCCACCACCTTCCAGAAGGCCGCCGCCGGCGGGGAGGGCCCGGACGTCACCGAGCTCGGCAACACCGACGTGCAGTCGCACATCGAGCAGGGCTCGCTCGCCGACATCTCCGACAAGTTCTCGGGCTGGGCCGACGGCAAGCTCCTGAACAAGACCGCCGTCGAGAACGACCAGAAGGACGGCAAGACCTACGCCATGCCGTGGTACGGCGGCGTGCGCGGCGTGTGGTTCCGCAAGGACTGGTTCGACGAGCTGAAGATCGCCCAGCCCAAGACCTGGGCCGAGCTGGCCGCGGCCGCCAAGAAGATCCAGGACGCCAAGAAGGTCCCGGGCATCGGCGTGCCCAGCGACCAGACCAACGCCCTGATGACCTTCATCTGGGGCAACGGCGGCGAGGTCGCCGCCAAGGAGGGCGACAAGTGGGTCGGTAAGCTCGACCAGCCCCAGGCCAAGGAGGCCGTGGAGTTCTACAGCGGCCTGGTCGCCAAGGAGAAGGTCGCCCCCGAGAAGTACATCGGCAAGAACGAGCTGGACGGCCCGCAGCGCGACTTCGCGCTCGGCAAGCTCGGCATGTACTTCGACGGCTCGTGGGCGCTGAAGGAGATGAAGAAGATCTCCGACAAGGACGCCGACAAGTGGGCGGTCTTCCCGATCCCGAGCAAGGACGGCGCGAGCCCGGCCCCGGTCATGGCCGGCGGCTCCGACCTCGCGGTGTGGAAGGACAGCAAGGCCCAGGACGCGGCCTTCGACTACCTCACCGTCCTCAACAACGCCAAGAACGCCAAGGCGTGGGCCGACTACAGCGGCTTCTCGTCGATGCGCTCGGACGTGAAGTTCTCCGACCCCAAGCTGGAGATCTTCACCACCATCGCGGGCACCACCAAGTTCCCGCCGATCAGCGCCGGCTGGGGCGAGTTCGAGCAGGCCAAGAAGGTCCTGCCGAACGCGGTCAAGGCGGTCATGCAGGGCAAGCCGGCCGACGCGGAGCTGAAGAAGGCCAACGAGCAGGCCAACACCCTGCTCAACCCGTAGGTCCCGCCCGCTCCCGCCGAACGGACTGAGTAGATGCTCGACACCGCTCCAGCGGTGCGGAAGGCGCCGGGCCGGAAGAACTCCGGCCCGGCGCGTCCCCGCCGCCGGCCCCGACTGGGGCCCTACCTCCTGATCGCCCCCACGGTGATCGTCATCGCCGTGCTGATGTTCTGGCCCATGATCCAGATCGGGATCATGTCGTTCCAGAAGGTCGGCAACCGCCAGCTGCGCGGCGAGCCCGCCGAGCAGGTGGGCACCGAGAACTTCGACAAGATCTTCAGCGACCCGTTCTTCTGGCAGACGCTGCGGCAGACCGTGCTGTTCGCCGTGGTCGCGGTGGCGCTCACCCTGCTGGTGGGCACCCTGGTCGGGCTGCTGCTGAACAAGCTGGGCAAGCGGATGTCGAACGTGGTGGCCGGCGGCGTGATGGTCGCCTGGGCGACCCCGCCGATCACCGCCGCGATCATCTTCTCCTGGCTGTTCGGCTCGACCGGCGGCCTGGTCAACTGGGCGCTGGACCTGCTGCCCGACTGGCTGGTCGGCGGCGGCTGGACCGACTACAACTGGTTCGCGACCCCGCTCAGCACCTACACGGTGCTGACGGTGTGCGTGGTCTGGCAGGCGTGCCCCTTCGTGGCGGTGTCGGTGCTGGCCGGTCTGAAGAGCGTGCCGAGCGAGCTGTACGAGGCCGCCCGCGTGGACGGCTCGGGCCCGTGGCGGTCGTTCTGGAGCATCACCTTCCCGCTGCTCAAGCCCATCTTCCTGGTCCTGCTGGTCATGTCGATCATCTGGGACTTCAAGGTGTTCACCCAGCTGTTCATCATGTCGGGCCTCGCCAACCGCGACGCGTTCAACCTGTCGCTGTACGCCTACTCCGAGGCGTTCGGGTCGATCAATCCCAAGCTCGGGATGGGCTCGGCCATCGCCCTGGTGCTGACGGTGATCCTGCTGCTGGTGACCGCGCTGTATGTGCGGGTCATGGTCCGTCAGGGGGAGACCAAGTGAAGTCGCGACGGCTCGGCCGCATCGTCCTCAACGGGACCGGGGTCCTGGTCTTCCTGGCCGCGGTGTTCCCCGTGCTGTGGATGGTCTCCACGGCCTTCAAGCCCAACACCGAGATCTTCAGCAGCACCCCGCAGCCGCTGCCCAAGAAGCCGACGCTGGAGCACTTCGACCTGGTGCTCAACGGCAAGATCGCCGAGGGGTCGTTCTGGGGCTACTTCGGCAACAGCCTGCTGCTGGCGCTGGCCACCGTGGTGGTCTCCAGCCTGCTGGCGCTGCTGGCGGCGACGGCGGTGGCGCGGTTCCGCTTCCGGTTCCGCACCACGTTCCTGGTCATGCTGCTGGTGGTGCAGATGGTGCCGATCGAGGCGCTGGTCATCCCGCTGTTCCTGGACCTCAAGCGGCTCGACATGCTCAACAGCCTGGCCGGGCTCACGGTCGTCTACATCGCCTTCGCGGTGCCGTTCGCCATCTGGATGCTGCGCGGCTTCGTCGCCGCGGTGCCCAAGGAGCTGGAGGAGGCCGCCGCCATCGACGGCGCGGGCGCGGTGCGCACCTTCTTCACGGTCCTGCTGCCGCTGGTGGCGCCGGGCCTGGTGGCGACCAGCATCTTCTCCTTCATCACCGCCTGGAACGAGTTCATCTTCGCCTTCACGTTCCTCGAAGACCAGGACAAGGCCACCTTGCCAATGATGATGCAGTTCTTCTTCGGCCGCAGCGGCAACGCCTGGGGGCCGATCATGGCGGCCTCCACGCTGCTGACCCTGCCGGTCATCGCCTTCTTCCTGATCGTCCAGCGCCGCATGGTGTCCGGGCTGACCTCCGGGGCGGTGAAGGGGTGAGCGAGGACGAGATCGCGCGGCTGGCGCGCGGCACGCTGCTGCCCGCCTTCGCCGGCCACGACGCGCCGCGCTGGCTGCTGGACGAGCTGGAGCTCGGCCTCGGCGGCGTGACGCTGTTCGCCATCAACGGCAACGTGCCCGACACCGAGTCGCTGGCCGCGCTCACCGCGCAGCTGCGCAAGGCGGGCGAGCCGCTGGTCACCATCGACGAGGAGGGCGGCGACGTCACCCGCCTCAGCGGGCACCTGGCCGCCAGCCCCTACCCGGGCAACGCGGCGCTCGGCTCGGCCGACGACGCCGAGCTGACCCGGCGGGTGTACCGGTCGCTCGGCGCCGAGCTGGCCGAGGTCGGGGTGAACCTGAACTTCGCGCCGTCGGTGGACGTCAACACCGCCGACGACAACCCGGTGATCGGCACCCGCTCGTTCGGGGCCGACCCGGAACTGGTGGCGCGGCACGCGGTCGCGGCGGTGACCGGCTTGCAGGAGGCGGGCGTGGCGGCGTGCGCCAAGCACTTCCCCGGGCACGGCGCGACCGTCACCGACTCCCATCTGGGGGTGCCGCTGGTGGACGCCGACCTGGACCTGCTGGACCGGCGCGAGCTGGTGCCGTTCCGCGCGGCGATCGGGGCCGGGGTGCGGGCGGTCATGACCGCCCACCTGGATCTGCCGGCGATCAGCCCCGGCGTGCCGGGCACCCTGTCCCCCGCCGTGATCACCGGGCTGCTGCGCGAGCGCCTGGGCTACCGGGGCGTCATCGTCACCGACGCGCTGGACATGGAGGGCGCCAGCGGCGCGATCGGCATCCCCGAGGCGTCGGTGCGGGCCCTGATCGCGGGCGCCGACCTGCTGTGCCTCGGCCCGCGCGAGCACGGCGAGAGCCTGCGCGCGGTGCTGGCGGCGATCGGCGCGGCCGTGCGGGCCGGGCGGCTGCCGATCGAGCGGCTGGCCGCGGCCGCCGAGCGGACCCGCGAGCTGAAGGAGTGGCTGGCCGGGCACAGCCCCGCCGTGGTGGACCGGGGCGCGGGGCTGGAGGCCGCGCGCCGCGCGGTCCGCCTGACCGGGGAGATCCCGTCCTGGGACGGCGCCCCGCTGGTGGTGGAGCTGTCCGCCACCGGCAACATCGCGGTGGGCCCGACGCCGTGGGGCCTGGAGCCGTGGGCCGGCGACCTTGTGCGGGCCGAGGGCGCGGCGGACGAGGCCGCCGGGGTGCTGGAACGTGCCACCGGGCGCGGGCTGGCCGTGGTGCTGCGCGACGCGCACCGGCACGCCGGGCAGCGCGCGCTGGCGTCGGCGCTGCTGGCGGCCCGCCCCGACACCGTGCTGGTGGAGATGGGCCTGCCGGTGTGGCGGCCCGAGGGGGCGGTGCACCTGGCCTCCTACGGCGCGACCGAGGCCAACGGCCGCGCGGTCGCCGAGCTGCTGGGGCTGGCCGCCCGGGAGTGAGCCCGGGGACGAACGCCGTGGCCCGGTGCGGACCGCTGCCGCGCCGGGCCACGGATCACCCCGGTAAGCCCAACCAGTCCGATCGGCAAGGGATAATACGTACATGCGATTGTCCGCCCGGGTCGATTACGCCCTGCGCGCCGCCGCCGAGCTCGCCGTGGCCGGGAGTCACCCGGTGACCGCGATCCAGCTCGCCGAGGCCCAGCAGATCCCGCCCAAGTTCCTGGAGAACATCCTCGGCCAGTTGCGCCGGTCCGGGCTGGTCCGCAGCCAGCGGGGGCCCGAGGGCGGCTACTGGCTCGCCCGTCCGGCCGACCAGATCTCCCTCGCCGACATCATCCGCGCGATCGACGGCCCGCTGCTGGGCGTGCGCGGCGAGCGCCCCGAGCACGTGGGCTACGAGGGCCCCGCCGCCTCCTTGCAGGAGGTGTGGATCGCGCTGCGCGCCAGCGAGCGCAACATCCTGGAGCACGTGAGCCTCCAGCACGTCGCCTCGGGCGAGCTGCCGGAGCCGGTGAAGAAGCTCACCGAGGACACGGCGGCCTGGGAAAGCCCGTCCCTGATCTGACGGACGCTGATCCCACGTGCCCGAGGGCGACACCGTCTACGCGACCGCCCGGCGCCTGCACGAGGCGCTCGCGGGGCGGGTCCTGACGGTCACCGACTTCCGCGTGCCGCGCCACGCCAACGCCGATCTGCGCGGCCGTACCGTCCTGGAGGCGGTTTCGCGGGGCAAGCACCTGCTGGTGCGGGTCGAGGGCGGGCTCACCGTCCACACGCACCTGAAGATGGAGGGCGTGTGGCGGGTCTCCCCCGCCGGGCCGGCCCCCCGCTACCACAAGGTCCGCCTCGTGCTGGGCACCAGCGACTCCCTCGCGGTCGGGTACTCGCTGGGCGCCGTCGACCTGCTGCGCACCGCCGAGGAGGACCGGGTGGTCGGCCATCTCGGCCCGGACCTGCTCGACGAGGCGTGGGGGCCCGAACTGGCCGGGCGCGCGGTCGAGCGGCTGGCGGCGCAGCCCGAGCGGGCCGTCGGCGAGGCGCTGCTGGACCAGTCGCGGCTGGCGGGGATCGGGAACGTCTACAAGGCCGAGGTGCTGTTCCTGCGGGGCGTCAACCCGTGGACGCCGGTGCGGTCCGTGCCCGACCTGCCGGGAATGGTGGAGCTTTCGCACCGGCTGCTGTACGCCAATCGCGCCCGGCACGGGCATGTCACCACGGGCGACACCCGTCCTGGGCGCCAGCACTACGTGTACGGGCGGGCCGGGAAACCGTGCCTCCGCTGCGGGACCCGCGTGGAGCGGGCGAACCAGGCGTCCGCCGTAGGGGAACGCATCACCTTCTGGTGCCCGCGCTGCCAGGCCGTATCCACGGCTTGACGAACTGCCCGTCCGGGACGACCCGTTCGTAGGCGCCGGTGCGCAGGTCGAGGCGGATCGCGTAGGGCGGGCACGAGCGCACCGACACGTGCGCGGTGGCGCTGCGGAAGGAGAGGTCCACGACGTCGTCCCAGTCCGCGCGGTCGTCGGGCGGCTCGGCGTCGTGCACCTCGACGCGCACGGTGACGGCGGGCAGCGCGGCGAGGGCGCGCGCCCAGCCGGGGCCCGAGGCCGCGACCGACCAGGGGAAGGCGCCTCCGGGCGGCTCCGCCAGGCCCTTCGGCTGCGGTTCGGCGGGTACGGCGGTGGCGCGCCAGGCGTCGCGGACCACCAGGATGCCGCCTCCGGGGCGGTGCGCCGGGATCTCCACCGCCTTGACCAACGCCATGCGGCGACCCTAACCGAGGGTCGACGCCCGTCCGGAAGCCGACGATTCCGGACAGGTCGCCGCCGAAGCCGGGTCGCCGGATCCTGCGCCCGCACGGCCATCGTGCCGCCGCCCCTTCACCCAAGTCAATTCTCGGGTTTACTTGGTGATTCCCAAGGTCTAGCTTGGGCTACATGACCCTGGACGACCTACGGGTGTTCGTGGCCGTGTGCGAGGCGGGCAGCCTGAGCGCCGTGGCGCGCGACCTGGCGTGCAGCCAGTCGGCCGTCAGCCAGCACGTCAAGCGCCTGGAGCGCGAGACGGGGCTGGCGCTGCTGGAGCGGCGGCCGCGCGGTGTCGCGCCCACGCGCGCCGGGCGGATCCTGCACCGCGCCGCCGCCGAGGGGCTGGCCGGGCTGGGGGGCGCGCTGCGGCAACTGGACGACCTCCGGCGCGGGGTGGGCGGCACCGTGCGGGTGGCGACCGGGGCGACCACCGTCCGGCACTTCATGGCCGAGGGGGTGGCGGCGTTCCGCGCGCGGCACCCGGAGGTCGCGCTGCAGTTCCAGACGGCCGGGTCCAGCCGCCGCTGCCTGGAGGCGGTGCTCGCGCACGAGGCGGACCTCGCGTGGGTGACCAGCGGGCCGCCGGTGGACGGGATCGAGCAGCGCACCTCCTGCGAGCTGCCCTGGGTGCTGGCCGTCCGGGCCGACGACCCGCTGGCGTCCCGCACCTCGGTCGACGTCGCCGAGCTGGCCGGGATCGGCCATATCGAGCTGCCCGAGCACTCCACCTCCCGGTTGCACTTGGAGGGCCATCTCGAACGGCACGGCGTGCGGCTGACCTCCAGCACCAGCGTCGCCGACTGGGACACCGCGCTGCTGCTGGCCGAGCTGGGCCTCGGGCACGCGATCCTGCCCGCGCTCCCGGCCTGGGGCCGGGGCGGGGAGGCCGTCCGCCTGATCCCGATTCCGGGGCTTCCGCCGCTCACCGCCGGGTGGGCCGCGCGGCAGTGGGCGGCGCTCAGCCCCCTGGCGCTGGAATTCGCCGACACCGTCGTCGCCCACCTGCCGTCCGTGTGAGGATCGGCGGATGCGCATCCTCACGTGGAACCTCTGGTGGCGGTGCGGGGCGTGGCGGGAGCGGCGCGCCGCGATCCTGGAAACGCTGCGCGACCTGCGGCCCGACATCATCGGCCTACAGGAGGTGTGGGGCGGGAACGGGGAGAACCTGGCGGGGTGGCTGGCCGGTGAGCTCGGCATGGCGTGGACGTGGGCGCCGTTCGACCGTCCCGGTGACGCCGAGTACGCCGAGGGCGTCGCGGTGCTGTCGCGCTGGCCGATCGCCGACCGCGACGTACTGCCGCTGCCCTCGCCCGGAAGCCCCGACACCGGCCGGGTGGCGCTGTACGCGCTGGTGGACGCCGACCCGCAGCCGGTGCCCTTCTTCACCGCGCACCTGAACCACCTGCCCGCCGAGTCGGCGGTACGGTGCGCGCAGGTGCGGGCGCTGGGCGAGTTCGTCGCGGCGCACCAGGGGGAGGCGGCGTTCCCGGCCGTGCTGGCCGGGGACCTGAACGCCACGCCCGACTCGGCGGAGCTCCGGCTGCTGCGGGGCCCCTCCGCGGCCGGACAGCGCCTGCTCGACGCGTGGGACGCCGCCGAACCGGGCACGCCGTGGGCCACGTGGGACCCCGCCAACCCCTACCTCGGCCCGGAGCAGCCGGCGATGCGGATCGACTACGTCCACGTCGGGGAGCCGGGCCCGGACGGGCTGGGACGCGTGCGCTCGGCGCGGCGGGCGGGCGACGGTCCGGTGCGGGGCGTCTGGCCCACCGACCACGCCGCCGTCCTGGTCGAGCTGGACGGCCGGCCAGCGACGTAGGCGCGCCGGCGGCTCAGGCCCCCCTGGTCGATTCCAGGTAGTCCACGCAGCGGCCGAGCAGCTCGACCAGCGTCCGCCGCTCCTCCTCGGTGAACTGGGCCGCCAACCCGCGCTCGACCCGGACCGGCCCCTCGTCGGCGCGGGCCAGCACCTCCTCGCCCTTGGCGGTGAGGCGGGTCTCCAGGATGTTCTTGTGCCACGCGTGCGGGGTGCGCTCGACGAGGCCCAGCTCGCGCAGGTTCTTCAGCACGGTGTTCATGGTGGGCGGGGTGACCGCGCACGCGCGGGCCAGGGCCGCCGCCGAGATCCCGGGGTTCGCCGACAGGTACAGCAGCGCCGCGTACTGCGGCACCGTCAGGCCGGCCGGTCTCAACGCGGCCGTCTTGGCGGCGTTGAGGGCCTGCTCGGCCCGTTTGAGATGCGAGCCCAGGCGCTCGGAGACCGGCATCGACGTCATCTGAGCATGGTAATGGGCCTGTGGATCGACTCCGGCGTGCCCATCTTGACGAGCATTAGAGCTCTAATCTAAGTTTGCGTGCATCCGATAGAAGACATCTATGAGGAGGCGTCATGTCCCCCCTGACGCGACGTACCGTTGTCGCCGGTGCCGCGCTCGCCGCCGGGCTCGCCACCGTGCTGCCGCTCGCGCCCGCCGCGCAGGCGGCCCCCCGCGTCTCCACCGCCCACGAACTGCCCGGAGACCGCGTCTACCCCGAGGGGATCGCCGCCGATCCGCGCACCGGCGACCTGTACGCCGGCTCGTACGCGGACGGGACGATCTACAAGATGACCCCGGGGCGCCGCGTGGCCCGGGTGTTCCTGCCCTCGGGCGCGGACGGCCGCCGCACCGCCAACGGCCTGAAGGTGGACCGGGACGGCCGGTTGTGGGTGACCGACTCGACCAAGGGCGTCGCGGTGTACGACACGCGCGACCGCCGGCTGCTGGCGCGCTTCACCGTGCCGGGAAGCGGCGCCAGGTTCGTGAACGACCTGGCCGTCGCCCGCGACGGCAGCGCCTACGTCACCGACAGCGTGCGCGCGGTCGTGTACCGGATCACGCCGCGCCAGCTGGCCGGGGGCGGCGGGACGCTCGTGCCCCGCTTCGACCTGAAGGACGAGCTCGAAGCGCACGCGCCGGACGCGTTCACGCTCAACGGGATCGTCGCGTCCGGCCGCCACCTGTACACGGCGGACATGACCGGCGGCGACCTGTACCGCCTGGACACCGTCTCGGGCGCGGTCCGCAGGGTCGCGCTGAGCGGAGGCGACATGGCGGCCGCCGACGGCCTGGAGATCCGGGGCGGGCGGTTGTGGGCGGTCCACAACACCGCCGACACGATCAGCCGGTGGCGGATCGCGCCGGACGGCTCGTCCGCCCGGGTGGAGCGGCGGCTGACCGACCGCGCCCTGCAGCTGCCGACCACGCTGGCGCGCCGGGGCGGGACGCTGTACGTGGTGCGGTCGCAGTTCGACAAGGGCGGGCCGCTGGGCCCGGGCGTGCCGCAGGTCCCGTTCACGATCGCGGCGGTGCGCGGGATCTGAAACCGCGTCCCCGCCCGGATCGTCCTAGTCGTCCGGCACGATGACGGCCATGACGGAAGGCGCGGGAATGACGCAGTGGCGCAGGTTCGAGAAGGAGCAGGGCGACCGGGTGCTCTGGTGGCGGATCCGCCGCGAGGGCATCCGGTGCTTCATGCAGTGGGGCCACGGGGACAGGCGGGCCCACGGCGCGACCACCATGACGCTCGACGACGAGCGGCACGCCGCCCGCCACCTTGAGCGGAAGGTCCGGGAGAAGGAGCGCAAGGGGTACGCCGAGGTGGGCGTCGAGCCGGTCCGGGAACGGCCGGCCCCGACGCCGCCGCTGGAGGGGCGCGAGCCGGTGGAAGGCCGGGAGGGCGTGTACGTGGAGCACCTCCCGTTCGAGGGCGGGCCCGGCCCGTTCCGGGACTACCTGGTGACGGGCGACGACGGCCACGCGCTGACGCTGATCGTGAAGGACCCCGGGTACGACGCCGGGGCCATGGAGGCGCTGCTCGACTTCCTCGGACCGCGGCGCGGGCTGGCCTTCGACGGGCGCTCGCACCACAAGGTGGCGCTGCCCGAGCCGATCCTGGGGTTCACGCACGTGCTGTTCTGCTCCCCCGCGCTGGCGGGCGGGGTGTACGCCGCCCAGGGCGTCGGGAAGGCGTTCCCGGTCTTCGACTGCGAGATCGCCGACACCGACACCGAGGTGCTGGTGGACGCGCGGATCAACGGCCGGGACGGCCTGCCGTTCAGCACGTGGGACCGGGAGCCGCACCCGGTGCGGGACTTCCGCTACGAGATCGTGTCGGCGAGCGGGGAGCCGTTCGGGTACACGGGCCGGTCGGTGCTGCGGGACCTGAAGTTCAAGGCGTACGGGACCCCGAAGATGCTGGCCGAGCGCTTGGACCTGCTCCCCCTGGCCACTCCCGAGAGCTGGCTGGAGATCCGCTCCCACCGCGGCGAGACGCGCACCGTCACTCCGGCCGGCCACACCCCCGCCCTGGCGGCCGAACTGGAGGACTTCCTCCGCGCCTGATCGTCACCCGGAGCGACACTCTGCTCACTTCCGCGTGCAGCCGTTCGCTCTTTGCGGCGATTGTGGTGGAAGGGCCGGACGGGCACCGTGGGGACGGACATCCTCCCGCCCGGAAGGACGACCAGATGGCCAGCGAGTTCCAGCGCCGCAAGGTGGCGGGAGTGTTCGCCGCGATGGACGGCGACGGCGACGGCGCCCTGCGCGAGAGCGACTTCGCCGCGCTGACCTCCCGCTGGACGGAGATCCGGGGCTCGGCGCCGGGCTCCCCCGACCACACCCGGCTGACGATGGTGATGATGGGCTGGTGGGCGACGCTGGCGGCGGCCGCCGGGCGCGACGACCGCGTCACGCTGGAGGACGTGCTGGCCGTGGTCGACCGGCTGGACGACATGCCGGACGCGGTGGCCGGCACCGCCGAGACGATGTTCGAGGCGATCGACGAGAACGGCGACGGCCGGATCGACGCCGCCGAGTACCGCCGGCTGATCGAGGCGTGGAACGGCGCGCCCACCGACACCGACGCGGTCTTCCCGCTGCTGGACCTCGACGGCGACGGCCACCTCTCCGAGGAGGAGTTCGTCCGCCTGTGGTCGGAGTTCTGGGCGGGCGACGACCCCGAGCACCCGGGCACGTGGGTGTTCGGCGGCTTCGGCTCCCCGGTGCCGCAGGGCGGGTGACGCGGCCGACGGCCGGGCGACGGGCCCCGGGATAAATGGTTCGCCGCCGCCATGATCGCGCTGTTAGCTTCGCCGGGTCCGGATCCCGAGCACGGTGGGGGCGAACATGGCGATGGCCAAAAAGGGAACGCGGCTGATCACCGTTGACGGGGTCGGCTACCGCTGGAAGGTGCGCGGCAGGCCCACCTACGACCAGGTCGGCTTCGGCGACGACCTGCGGTTCGTGGTGGAGGCGGCCGAGGAGCCGGGCGCCCTCCTGGTGGTGACGCTGCCCTACACCCACCCCAGCGCCGGGTGGGGACGCGCGGCCGTGGTGCTGCCGAGCACGGTGGCCAAGGCCGTCCGCACGGCCCTGCGCGAGGGCTGGCGCCCGGAGCTGCGCGGGCCCGTCTTCAGCATGAAGCTGGAGGAGTCGGACGTCGCCCTCGTCATCTGACGGAGCCGGCGGCCCTGACGGGCGCGCCGGCCTCCGTCCCCTGCTCCGGCTATGTCAGGTCCTCCGCCAGCAGGTCCATCAGCAGCCCGTCGTGCCAGCCCCGGCCGTCGGCGTCGCGCTCGTACCTGCGCATGACGCCCACCGGCCGGAAGCCGACCGCGCTGTAGCAGCGGATGGCCGGGGCGTTGTCGGCGGCCGGGTCGATGACCAGGCGGTGGTGGCCCCGGTCGTGGACCAGGTGGCGGGCCAGGGTGCGGACCGTGTCCCGGCCCAGCCCCCGGCCGTGGGCGGACGGGTCCAGGAAGACGTCGATCGACGCGTGGCGGTAGGCCGGGTCCTCCTCCTCGCCGTACTGGACGAAGCCGATCACGGCTCCGTCCAGGGTGACGGTGTAGGGCGTGGCGCCCGGATCGCCGTCGAGGGGCCAGCCCGGCTCCGCGTCCACGTCGCCCCAGCGGGAGCTCACCTCGGGTGTGCGGCGGATCCGTCTCAGGTCGGGCACGTGCTGCTCGGTCAAGGGTACGAGGACGACCTGTTCGCCGGAGAGTGCTGCCATCCGCGCAGCTTAGACGGGACGCGCGTTCAGGGCATGGGGACGCGGAAGGCGGCCGCGCGGATCCCCGGTCGAAGAGGCGGGCCGTCCGGTGGCCGACCGCCGAGCGGACGAACCGGACGGGCTGGCGTGACCGCATCCGGTCCCCCGCCGCCTGATCGCCGGGAGCGTTGAGACCCCGCGCGCCGAACGGCACAGTGGGGGGCATGACCAAGCCCGAGTACCTGGCCGATCTCCTCATCGCCTCCGGACGGCTGGCGGACGACCGGTGGCGGGACGGGCTCCTCGCGGTCCCCCGGCACCTGTTCGTCCCCGCCCGGGCCTCCGCCGTGCCCGACCGGCCCCGCCACGCCGCCTTCGAGATCGACCGGGACGCCGATCCCGAGGCCTGGCGGGAGACGGTGTACTCGGACTCGGTCATCTCCGCCCAGGTCGACGGCGCGGGCACGTGGACCAGCTCGTGCTCGGCCCCGGGCATCGTGATCCCGTTCCTACAGGAGCTGCGGCCGCTGGAGCACCACCGGGTGCTGGAGGTCGGCACCGGGACCGGGTGGACGGCGGCCTTGTTGTCCTGGCGCGTCGGTGAGAAGAACGTGACGTCGGTGGAGATCGACGCGGAGCTGTCGGAGCGGGCGCGGGCCAACCTGCTGGCGGCCGGGTACGCGCCCCGGCTGGTCGTCGGGGACGGGGCCGAGGGGTTCGCCGAGGGGGCTCCCTACGACCGCGTCCATGTGACGTGCGGGGTCGAGCGCGTCCCCTACGCGTGGGCCGAGCAGTCCCGGCCCGGCGCGGTCATGGTGCTGCCCTGGTCACCCGCGTGGGGGCCGGGGCACGTCGCCCGGTTCACCGTCGCCGAGGACAGGGCGGTGGGGCGGCTGCTCGGGCCCTGCGGGTTCATGATGCTGCGGTCGCAGCGGCGGCCGCTCGGACCGCCGGACGGCGCCGCCGCGCAGCGGGACGAGGCCGCCGTGTCGGTCACGCGGATCGATCCGCGCACGCTGGTGGGCGACGCGCCGGGGCTCGACCTCGCCATCACGGGTTCGCTGCCGGACGTGCGCTCGCACCTGGAGGCGTCCATGGACGGGTCGGTGCGGCTGTGGGCCCTGTCGGACGGTCCGGCCTGGGCGAGCGTGGACTTCGTGCCCGGCCGCGCGGAGTTCGAGGTGCGGCAGTACGGGGAGCGGCGGCTCTGGGACGAGGTGGAGGCCGCCTTCCTACGCTGGGTCGAGTGGGGCCAGCCCGGGCGCGAGCGGTTCGGCCTCACGGTGTCGGCCGAGGGGCAGCGGGTGTGGCTGGACCGGCCCGATCAGCCCCTGAGCAGGCCGCCGGACACCTTCAGCCGGGCCTGAGGGCCGCCGGCGTCGCAGTCGGGGCCGTTGGGGCGGGTCGGCTTCGGTGTGACGGTGACGGTCCGTTCGAGGAGCCGCGCGCCGGACGCGTCGCGCAGGGTCACGGTGACCTGCACCGGCGTCTCGGGCAGCTCCGGGACGTCGGCGAAGCCGTGCTTGCCCCCGGTCGGTGAGGCCGACGCGGCGCAGGGGGCGTCGGGGTCGCCGGCGTCGCAGTCGTCCGGCACGGTGCCGCTGCTCGGCGCCAGGGCGGGCGCGGCGGTGCGGCAGGCGCCGTTCCAGCAGATCTTCAGGGCGGCGGTGGACACGCGGGCGGCGTCGGCGGGGGCGATGTCCAGGCCGACGCCGGAGGGCGAGCCGATCGCCGTGCAGCCGCCCTCGGGTCCCGCCGGGGAGCAGGCCGCCAGCGCGGCGGCCGCGAGCACGAGCCATGTCCGTCCCATGCCGGCATTGTGCCCGAAACGACGACGGCCCCGGCGGTGCCGGGGCCGTGCGTCACGAGGCGTTCGTCATGCGGTCGTCAGACGGTCAGGACTGGGCCTGGAACATCCAGTGCTGCTTCTCCAACTCGGCGGTGATGCCGATCAGGAGGTCCTGCGACACCGGGTCCGGCTCGTCGGTCGCGGCGATGCGCTCGCGGAACCGCACGATGATCTGGGCCAGCGTGTCGGTGATCGCGGCGACCACCTTGTCGTCGCCCAGGTAGCCGGCCTCGAGCTGGGGCAGCTCGGTGCGGTCGGCGACGGTGCGCACGCGGCCGTCGG
Organism: Spirillospora sp. CA-253888; assembly: GCA_050936435.1. GTDB lineage: Bacteria > Actinomycetota > Actinomycetes > Streptosporangiales > Streptosporangiaceae > Spirillospora. The sequence continues at coordinate 6,152,289 of JBNJMT010000001.1, read as the reverse complement.
GGTTCACGCCGATCGCGACCGCGCGCTCGGCCACGTCGTCCTGCGACTGGCGGGCCAGGTCCACGACCTCGTCCAGGTGCTCGTGCACGACCTTGAAACGCGGGCCGGTCAGGTTCCAATGCGCCTGCTTGGCGAGCAGCGCCAGGTCGATCAGGTCGACGAGGGCGCCCTGGAGCGCTTGACCGGCGGCCTTCTTGTCCTGGTCGCCGAGCGGGCTCTTGATCTCCGCCATATCGGGCTCCTTCCGCGTCGTTTCGGGCTAGTGGTTACAACGAAGAAGGATGCCCCGATATGCCGTTGTCACTCGTGAGGCCGCCCACACCGGCGGCCTCGATCGGGTCAAGGGGATCTCAGGCCGCCACCATGTCGGCGCGGAACTCGCCGGTGATCTCCTCGGGCGTGGCGGGAATGCTGTCGGACGTGATGCGCTCGTGCTCGGGGGGCGCGCCCGCCATGACGGGCTCGTGCTGCAGTTCGGCGAGGGCCAGGGCGTCCGCCACCTCGCGGAGGACGTGGGACAGCGGCACACCGAGCGCCTTGCAGATCGAAGCCAGCAGCTCCGACGACGCTTCCTTCTGCCCTCGCTCGACCTCGGAGAGGTAGCCGAGGGAAACCCGTGCCGCCGCGGACACCTCGCGGAGGGTGCGTCCCTGGCGCAGCCGCAGCTGCCGCAGTACGTCACCGAGCAGCTGGCGAAGCAGGACCATCGTCTCGCTCCCTCCCTCAGTTCGGACCATCTGCCGGTTCCACCGTACCCGGCTTGACGGTGGCCGTGGCAGACCGCTGATTTCGTGTTCGCTCGAAACGTAACGCTGTAATCATCCCGTCTCTTCCCGATCTTGGGCCGCGGCGGCCTCGCCGTCGCCCGGCGGCAGCCCCAGCAGCTCACGTCGTAGCAGGTCAAGGGCGTGCACCACGGTCATCCGGCGGATCACCGCGCGGATCTCGGGGCCGGTGCCGGGCACCGGGAGGCGCGGCGCGGACACGGTCGGTTCCTTTCCAGGTCCGGCCACGCCGATGTAGACCGTTCCCACCGGCCAGCCGTCTTGGGGCTCGGGGCCGGCCACCCCGGTCACCGCGACGCCGTAGTCGGCGCCCAGCCGGTCGCGCACCCCGGCGGCCATCTGGCGGGCCACCTCCGGGTGCACCGCGCCCTCCGCGGCGAGCAGGTCCGCCGACACGCCCAGCTGCCGGTGCTTCTGCTCGGTGGCGTAGACGACCAGCCCGCCGACGTAGGTGGCCGACGAGCCGGGCACGGCGGTCAGCTCCGCGCCGATCAGGCCGCCGGTCAGCGACTCGGCGGAGGCCGCCGTCGCCGAGCGCTCGGCGAGCAGCCGGTGCACGACGCGGGCCAGCGACTCCTCGCCCGTGCCGTACAGGACCGGGCCGATGAGCGTGCGGGCGCGGCCCTCGGCCTCGGCCAGCAGCCCGTCGGCGTCGGACCCGGTGGCGGTGATGCGGACGCTCACCTCGGCCGGGTCGGGCAGGTAGGCGAGCCGGACGCCCTCCATGGCCTCCACCGGCGCCAGGCGGTCGGCGAGGATCGACTCCCAGACCCCGGCGGTGCGCAGGGTGCGGCGGGCGGCGTCGGGCAGCCCGGCGCGCTCGGCCAGCTCGGGGAGCACGACCTCCTCCATGATGGTGCGCATCTCGAACGGCACGCCGGGCAGCGCGTACACCACGCCGCCGGGCAGCTCCACGCGCAGGCCGGGCGCGCTGCCGGCGGAGTTGGCCAGCACCCGGGCGCCCTCGGGCACCTCGGCCATGCGCAGCGCCATCGGGCTCAGCTCGCGCCCGGAGCGTTCCGCCCGCTCGTACAGCCGCCGCTCCAGTGCGGGGTCGCGGAGCAGCGGCACTCCGGCGGCCTTGGCCAGCGCGTCACGCGTCAGGTCGTCGGAGGTGGGGCCGAGGCCGCCGGTGGTGATGACCGCGTCGGCGCGTTCCAGCGCGCTCTGCGCCGCCGCGACGATCACGTCCAGCTCGTCGCCGACCACCACGCTGCGCGTGACGGTGACGCCGCGCTCGGCCAGCCGCTGCCCCAGCCAGGCGGCGTTGCCGTTGACGGTGTCGCCGAGCAGGAGCTCGTCCCCGATCGTCAGCAGTTCGACCCGCAGCATCCGTTCCCCCTCATCCTCGTGATCGCCTCTCCCCGGAATCTACGTCAGCGCGCCTTGGCCAGGCGGCGCAGGACCGCGCCGCAGCGGCGCGCGTAGGCGCGCTGCATGACCGGGACCAGCGGGCCCGCGGCCCTGGCGAGCCGCGAGGCCGGGAGGCTGAAGGCGGTGACGGTCAGCCACACCTCGTCCTCGTCGTCCATGTGCACGACGAACGACTCCTCGCCGCGCTCGGGATGGCCCGGAAGCGTGCCGTAGGCCCATCCGGCGCGGCGCTCCCGGTCCTCCACCCAGATGATCCGGCATGGCGCGTCGATGCGGAGCGGGCCGACGCCGAGCCCGACCTCCACGCTCACGCCCGGCTCGGCGCGCCGCGCGGAGGCGTTCAGGCGGACCGGGATGGCCCGGTGCATCCAGAACTCCATGAGCGCGTCGGCGGCGTTGCGGAACACCACCGGCCCCTCCCCCACCGGCACGCGCACCCGCAGGTGGTTGTAGCCGGGCGGCAGGTCCAGGGTCTCGGTGGCCCCGACCTCGTCGTAGGTGAATCCGTTCACAGCACCTCATCTTTCAGGCAGGCCCAGGCCAGGATGCCGCACAGCGCGAAACCGAAGGCGTTGCCCGCCCCGTGCGTGGCGACCATCCACGACAACGACGGATGCGGCGACCCCGACGCCTCGCCCAGCGCCCAGCTCAGCGCCAGGACCATCGTGACGGCGAGGACGGCGGACGAGATGACCAGCAGGGCCCGGACGGCGGCGGCGCCGGGCCGCACCGAGCGCCAGGTCACCCAGCCGGTCAGCCACATCCCGCACGTCAGCACGACCGCGCCCGCGAACTCGACCCACTCCCCGGCGAAGTAGCCGCCGAGGACCAGCAGCGTCCCGGCCGGCACGCTGAGCGCGGCGGCGGTCGCGGCGGGGCCGTCCGACGCCCGGCGGACCAGGCCCGCGATCAGCGCGGCCGCGAACCCCGCGAAGTGGAAGTGCGCGACGGTCAGCGACAGGATCGTCAGCGAGAACCCGAACAGCTCCACGCCGCCGCGCTCGGCGACCAGCGCCGTCCCCGCCACGGCCGGGGCGGCGAGCGCGGTGGAGACCGCGACCTCCGCCGGGCGCCACCGCCTCAGCCTCCGCACCGCCTGGCCCGCCAGCGGCAGCGTGGCGGCCGCGTAGAGGACGGCCAGGGCGACGGCGGCCGTACCGCGCGGCAGCCACAGGGACACCGCCCCGGCCGCGGCGCCGGCGAACCAGACGCGGCGCAGCGCGGCGGGCAGGTCGATCAGCCGCAGGCCCAGCGGGACCACCACCAGCATCCCGGTCATGACGATCACGTGCACCAGCACGGCCATGGGCCGCCCCCAATGTTTGAACGTGTTCAGGAAGGCTGACACTACGCCTCTTTGAACACGTTCAAAACAGGTGCGGGCTCGATGTGGCCGGGATTACCGGCCCGCCTTCACAGGACAGGGACCGCCGGTCCCTTCTCAGCACGCCGCGTCCGCTTCCGCCGCGCAGTGGATCGCGGCGGAAGCGGACGGGACGGGAGCGGACGGAACGGGCGCGCGGATCAGGAGGCCGCGCGGCCCGCCTTGCGCAACCGCCACGCCTGGACGACGTAGTCCACGCCGGTCACGACCGTGACGACCAGCGCGGCGGCCATCGTCGCCCACCGGACCGGGTCCAGCGGGCCGGGCAGGATGTAGAAGCCGATCGCGATGACCTGCAGGGTGGTCTTGAGCTTGCCGCCCTTGCTCGCCGGGATCACCCCGTAGCGGATCACCACGAAGCGCATCAGCGTGATGCCGACCTCGCGGACCAGGATCGCGATGGTGACCCACCACCACAGCTCACCCAGCACCGACAGGCTGATCAGCGCCGCGCCGGTCAGCGCCTTGTCGGCGATCGGGTCGGCGATCTTGCCGAAGTCGGTGACCAGGTTGTACTTGCGGGCCAGATCGCCGTCGATCTTGTCGGTGACCGAGGCGAGCGCGAACACGCCGAACGCCGCGAGCCGCCAGCCGGTCCCCTCCAGGAACAGCAGCCACACGAACACCGGCACCAGCGCGATGCGCGCCATCGTCAGCAGGTTGGCGATGTTGTAGAGGCTGACCCGGTGCGGATCGGGGGACCCCGCCACCGGCTCCGGCGCTCCGGAGATCATGACACGTCCGCGATCAGGTCCACGCCGTCGCTGTCCACGACGCGGGCGCGCACGATCTCGCCGATCGCCAGGCCCTCGCCGCGCACCAGCACGGTGCCGTCCACCTCGGGCGCCTGGTGCTCGGAGCGGCCCTCGTACCGGCCGTTCTCGGTCTTCTCCTCCACCAGCACCGAGATCTCGGTGCCGATGCGGTCCTCGGCGCGCTGGGCGGTCAGCTCCTCGGCCAGCGCCGACAGCTCCTCCACCCGGCGGGCGACCTCGTCGGGGTCCACCTTGCCCTCCAGGGTGGCGGCCTCGGTGCCGTCCTCGTCGGAGTAGCCGAACACGCCGATCGCGTCCAGCCGCGCGGCGCTCAGGAACCGCACCAGCTCCTCGAAGTCGTCCTCGGACTCGCCGGGGAAGCCCACGATGAAGTTGGACCGCACCCCCGCCTCGGGCGCCTGGGCGCGCACGGCCTCCAGCAGCTCCAGGAACCGCTCGCGGTCACCGAACCGCCGCATCGACCGCAGCACCGGGCCGCTGGCGTGCTGGAACGACAGGTCGAAGTAGGGCGCCACGCCCTCGGTCTGGCAGATCACGTCGATCAGACCCGGCCGGGTCTCGGCGGGCTGCAGGTAGCTGACGCGCACCCGCTCGACGCCCTCCACCGCCGCCAGCTGCGGCAGCAGCTTCTCCAGCGCGCGCAGGTCGCCCAGGTCCTTGCCGTAGGAGGTGGAGTTCTCGCTGACCAGCACCAGCTCGCGCACGTCGTGCCCGGCGAGCCAGCGCGCCTCCTCCAGCACCTCCGCCGGGGGACGCGACACGTACGCGCCCCGGAAGGCCGGGATGGCGCAGAAGGTGCAGCGCCGGTCGCAGCCGGAGGCCAGCTTCAGCGGGGCCACCGGGCCGCCGCCGAGGCGCCGCCGCAGCACGCGCGGGCCGGTCGCCGGGGCCAGGCCCTCGGGCAGGTCCTCCGGGGCGCTCGGCCGCGGGGCGTGGCCGGGGATCGCGACCGCGGCCGCCGACGCCGAGCGCTCGACCGGGCTGATCGGCAGCAGCTTGCGGCGGTCGCGCGGGGTGTGCGCCGCGTGCCGGCGGCCCGCCATGACGTCGTCCAGCCGGTCGCCGATCGCCGCGTAGTCGTCGAAGCTGATCACCGCGTCGGCCTCGGGCAGCGACTCGGCCAGCTCGGCGCCGTACCGCTCGGCCATGCACCCGGCCGCCACGACCTTGGCGCCCGAGTCGTGCGCGGCCAGCAGGGTGTCGATGGAGTCCTTCTTCGCGGCGTCGATGAAGCCGCAGGTGTTGACCACCACCACGTCGGCGCCGTCGGCGGAGTCGGACAGCTCCCATCCGGCGCCCTCCATGCGGGCGGCGAGCTCTTCGGAGTCGACCTCGTTGCGGGCGCAGCCGAGCGTGACGAGGGAGACGGTACGACGTGAGGACATGCCTCTAAAGGTAATGGGCCCGGGCCGCCGAACCGACCAGGACCCGGTGGGAGGATACGGTCAGGCGCCGTCGGGGTCGCGCGGGGTGAACGACAGCCGCAGCACCCCGCCGTTGTCGCGGGGCGAGTCGAAGTCCTTGCCGTTGACGGTCAGCCGCACGCCGTCGCCGTTGCCGATCAGCACGCTGATCTTCTTCTTGGCGGTCCACTCGCGCACGTCGCCGCTGCGCAGCATGCCGCTGAACAGGGGCCTGCCCTTGTCGCCGCGGACGTTCACCCAGGTGGTGCGCCTGGCCTTGAGCCGCACCTCCACGTTCTTGCGCGGCGCGGCCGCCACCGGCTCCTTGCGCTGCGGCTGCGCCGTGGTGGGGGCCGGGGCGGGGGTCGTGGCGGGCCGCACGGGCTGGGTGGGGCTGTCGGCGACCTTCTGGGCGGTGCGCTGCTCGGCGGGGCCGCCGGTGGCCACCTGGACGATCGCGTAGACCGCCACCAGCGCCAGCGCGACCGCCATCGCGGCGCTCCAGTTCGGCGAGCGCCGCTCGCGGAACGACACCGGCTGCTCGGGCTCGAACGCGGTGTTCACCGAGACCGGCTGCGGCGCGCCGCCGTGGGTCTCGTCGTACTCGCGCACCAGCGGCTCGGGATCGATGCCGATCACCCGGGAGATGCTGCGGATGTGGCCGCGGGCGTAGAAGTTGCCGCCGCAGGCGGTGAAGTCGTCCTGCTCGATCCCGCGGATGACGCTCTCGCGGATACGGGTCTGCAGACTGACCTGCGTGACCGTGAGACCGGCCCGCTCGCGCTCCGTGGTCAAGGTCTCACCGATGCTCACGCCGAGCCTCCCTTAGAGCGCACCACTGTCCAAACCCACACTCCAGCGACACCAGTCTAGAAACCGCAATGCCCGCGGGGCGACAGCCAACACGTTCGAAACAGGGCAAGATTTCGCATCATTCCGGCCATGCCCGCGCCGCCGGCGCGCACACCGCTCGAAAGATCGACGATCACGGCGCGATGACGGCCCCGGGATGATCGGTACCCGGTGGCGGACACCTCACACCGGGTGCGGCGCCGGCCGGAGCGCGCGTCAGGACGAGCCGCGCAGCTCGGCCAGCACGCCCGGCAGGTCGTCGGGCTTGACGAGCACGTCGCGGGCCTTGGAGCCCTCGCTGGGGCCGACGATGTCGCGGCTCTCCATCAGGTCCATCAGGCGGCCCGCCTTGGCGAACCCGACGCGCAGCTTGCGCTGGAGCATCGAGGTGGACCCGAACTGGGTGGAGACCACCAGCTCGATGGCCTGCACCAGCAGGTCCATGTCGTCGCCGATGTCCTCGTCGATCTCCTTCTTGGGACCGGCCGCGGCGGCGACGTCCTCCTGGTAGACCGCCTCCATCTGCGTCTTGCAGTGCTCGACGACGCTGTGGATCTCCTTCTCGGCGACGTAGGCGTTCTGCAGGCGCATGGGCTTGCTGGCGCCCATCGGCAGGAACAGCGCGTCGCCCTGCCCGACCAGCTTCTCGGCGCCGGGCTGGTCGAGGATGACGCGGCTGTCGGCCAGCGAGGAGGTCGCGAACGCCAGCCGGGAGGGCACGTTGGCCTTGATCAGGCCGGTCACCACGTCCACGCTGGGCCGCTGGGTGGCCAGCACCAGGTGGATGCCCGCGGCGCGGGCGAGCTGGGTGATGCGGACGACCGAGTCCTCGACGTCGCGCGGGGCGACCATCATCAGGTCGGCCAGCTCGTCCACGATCACCAGCATGTACGGGTAGGGCGTGTAGACCCGCTCGCTGCCGGGCGGCGCGGTGAGCTTGCCCGCCTTGACGGCCTTGTTGAAGTCGTCGATGTGCCGGAAGCCGGAGGCGGCGAGGTCGTCGTAGCGGCGGTCCATCTCGCCGACCACCCACTCCAGGGCCTCGGCGGCCTTCTTGGGGTTGGTGATGATCGGCGTGATCAGGTGCGGGATGCCCTGGTACATGGTCAGCTCGACCCGCTTGGGGTCGACCAGGATCATCCGGACCTCGTCGGGGGTGGCCCGCATCAGGATCGAGGTGATCAGCCCGTTGATGCAGGTGGACTTGCCCGCGCCGGTGGCACCCGCGATGAGGATGTGGGGCATCTTGGCGAGGTTGGCCACCACCGTGCGGCCCTCGACGTCCTTGCCCAGGCCGACGATCATCGGGTGGTGCTCGCCGGTGGCGGCGGGCGAGCGCAGCACGTCGCCGAGGCTGACGATGTCCTTGTCGACGTTGGGGATCTCCACGCCGATCGCCGACTTGCCGGGGATCGGGGAGATGATCCGCACCTCGGGGCTCTTGACCGCGTAGGAGATGTTCTTGGCCAGCGCGGTGATCTTCTCGACCTTCACCGCCGGGCCCAGCTCGATCTCGTAGCGCGTGATCGTCGGGCCCCGGGTGAAGCCGGTGACCTGCGCGTCGATGTTGAACTGCTCCAGCACCCCGGTGAGCGCGGCGACTACGGTGTCGTTGGCCTTGGTGCGCGCCTTGGTGACGCTGCCCGGCCGCAGCATGGCGGGGTCGGGCAGGAGGTAGGCCTCGCCGGAGGCCAGCGGGAGCTGCTCGGCGCCGCGCGGAGCGGGCGTGGGGTCGGGGACGTCGGGCGGCGGGGGCGGCGCGGCCACGACCGGCTCGACCGGCATCTCGGGCACGGTGTCGGGCACCGGCGGCGGGGCGTCCTCGAACGGGTCGGGCTCGAAGATCTCGTCGGCCAGGTCGCGCCGCGGCCGGGCGGCCTTCCCGGTCTCCTCGTCCAGCAGCGGGGTGTCGTAGGGCTTGGAGTGCTCGCCGACCTCCAGCTCCGCCCCGTCCTCGGCGTCGTCCTTCTTGGGCTTGCGGCGGCGCTTGGGCCGGTCGGCGTCCCCGGTCTCCTCGGCGGCGGGCCCGGGGCGGCCCTGCAGGGTGGCCAGCGCCCACAGCTCCATGGCCCGGTCCGGCACCCGCGCGATCGGCGTCGCGGTGATCACCAGCAGGCCGAAGAACGCCAGCAGGAGCAGCAGCGGCACCGCGACCCAGCCGCTGAGCGCGGCGTGCAGGGGCGCGCCGGCCAGCCAGCCGATCACCCCGCCGCCGTCGCGGACGCCGGGCATGTCCTCGGCCGGTGCGGGGCTGCCCGAGCCGATGTGGACGATGCCGAGCACCCCCACCACCAGCGCGGAGATGCCGATGACGACGCGGCCGGTCTCCTCGTTGTGCTCGGGGTGGCGCAGGGTGCGCCAGGCGAGCGCGGCCAGCAGCACCGGCAGGCCCATGGCCAGCACCCCGATGCCGCCGCGCACGACCTGCTCCAGGGCCTTGGTGACCACGCCCTCGGGCTTCCACCAGGTCACCGAGGCCAGCACGATCGAGGCGCCGAGCAGCGCCAGGCCGAGGCCGTCGCGCTGGTGCTCGACGTCGAGGTTGCGCGCGCCCTGGCCGTAGGCGCGGAACACCGAGCCGACCGCGACGGCGCACAGGTGGTAGAGCTTGAAGATCAGCTTGAAGAAGCCGACGACGAGCTGGGAGAACGGGTCGGGCTTCTGCGGCGGTCGCTTGGCGGGGGCGCGCTTGGCGGGGGCCCGGCCGCCGCCTCCCTTGGCCCCGCCCGCCGCGGCCTTGCGGGGGGCGGGCGGCTTGGCGGCCGCGGGCTTGCGGGCCGCTTTGCCCCCGGTACGGGACGACGTCTTCGCTCCCCCGGACGCACGTGTGGCCATGGTGATGAGGGTAACCAAGGACCCTCGGGGTTCCCGGCAACCGGAGGGGCCCGGGCGTGTCAGGCGGGCCGGCCGGGGCCGGCGGGCCGCACGACGCGCGGCGGCCCCGGACCGGAGTGGATCCGGTGCCGGGGCCGCCGCGCTCGGTGGGCCGGTCCGCTCAGACCTCGACGACCACCGGGATGATCATCGGGCGGCGGCGGTAGTTGTCGCTCACCCACTTGCCGACGGTGCGGCGGATCAGCTGGTTGAGCTGGTGCAGGTCGTTGACGCCGTCGCCGGCGGCGTCGTTCAGCACCGACTCGATCCGGTCGAGGATCTCGTTGAAGTCCTCGTTGGCGATGCCCGCGCCGCGCGCGTGCACGTCCGGACCCGAGACGATCTTGCCGGACGAGGAGTCCACCCCCACCACGATGGAGATGAAGCCCTCCTCGCCGAGGATGCGGCGGTCCTTCAGCGAGGTCTCGGTGACCTCGCCGACCGACAGGCCGTCCACGTAGACGTAGCCGGCCGGCACCGCCCCGACGATCTTGGCCTGGCCGTCCACCAGGTCCACCACCACGCCGTCCTCGGCGATGACGATGTTGTCCTCGGGCACGCCGGTCAGCGCGGCCAGCTTGGCGTGCGCCCGCAGGTGCCGCCACTCGCCGTGGATCGGCATGAAGTTGCCGGGCTTGGTGAGGTTCAGCACGTAGAGCAGCTCGCCCGCCGAGGCGTGGCCGGACACGTGCACCAGGGCGTTGCCCTTGTGCACGATGCGCGCGCCCCAGCGGGTCAGGCCGTTGATCACGCGGTTGACCGCGTTCTCGTTGCCGGGGATCAGCGAGGACGCCAGCATCACGGTGTCGCGGTCGGTGATGCGGATCTGCTGGTGGTCGCGGTTGGCCATCCGCGACAGCGCCGACATCGGCTCGCCCTGGGAGCCGGTGCACACCAGGACGAGCTTGTCCGGCGGCACGTTCTCCAGCTCCTTGACGTCCACCATGATGCCGTCGGGGACGTTCAGGTAGCCCAGCTCGCGCGCGACGCCCATGTTGCGGACCATCGAGCGGCCGACGAAGGCGACCTTGCGGCCGTTGGCGACGGCGGCGTCCAGCACCTGCTGCACGCGGTGGATGTGCGAGGCGAAGCACGCGACGATGAGGCGTTCCTGGGCGGTGCGGAACACCTCGTCGATGACCGGGCCGATGTTGCGCTCGCTGGTGACGAACCCGGGCACCTCGGCGTTGGTGGAGTCCGACATCAGAAGGTCGATGCCCTCCGCCCCGAGCCGGGCGAAGCCGCCGAGGTCGGTCAGCCGCCCGTCCAGCGGGAGCTGGTCCATCTTGAAGTCGCCGGTGGCCAGCACCAGCCCGGCGGGCGTGCGGATGGCGACCGCGAGCGCGTCGGGGATGGAGTGGTTGACCGACAGGAACTCGCAGTCGAACGGGCCGAACGAGCGGTGCTCGCCCTCCGCCACCACCTGCGTGTTGGGCCGGATGCGGTGCTCGACGAGCTTGGCCTCCAGCAGCGCGAGCGTGAGCTTGGACCCGATCAGCGGGATGTCCCGCCGCTCGCGCAGCAGGTAGGGCACCGCGCCGATGTGGTCCTCGTGGCCGTGCGTCAGGATGATCGCCTCGATGTCGTCCAGGCGATCACGGATGTACTCGAAATCGGGCAGGATCAGATCGATGCCCGGCTGTTCGGTCTCGGGGAACAGCACCCCGCAATCGACGATGAGCAGCCGACCGCCGTACTCGAAGACGGTCATGTTGCGCCCGATCTCCCCCAGACCGCCGAGCGCGACGATGCGCAGGCCGTTGTCGGGAAGGGCGGGCGGGCTGGACAGCTCGGGGTGAGGGTGGCTCACCTATCGACCTCCGGAATGGTGACCTCCGGCACTTTGACTCCCCCTATCGTGAGGTCTTCGCGCAGGCGCGCCGCGAACTCCGGCGGGGCCTCCACCAGCGGCAGGCGCACGGCGCCCCCGCCCGGCAGGCCCAGCAGGTTCAGCGCTGCCTTGACGGCGATGGCGCCCTGCGTACGGGTCATGATGGCGGTGACCACGGGCAGCAGCCGGCGATGGATCTCCAGCGCCCGTCCCTGGTCACCGGCACGGTATGCGTCGATCATCTCATGCAGGTCGGCGCCCACCACATGGCCGACCACGCTGACGAACCCCGCGGCCCCGACCGACAGCCAGGGCAGGTTGAGGTTGTCGTCGCCGGAGTACCAGACCAGGTCGGTGGCGGCCATGACCGCCGAGGCGGCGAACAGGTCGCCCTTGGCGTCCTTGACCGCGAGGATCCGGGGGTGCTCGGCGAGCCGCAGCAGGGTGTCGGACTGGATCGGCACCCCGGAGCGGCCCGGGATGTCGTAGAGCATGCTGGGCAGCCCGGTCGCGTCCGCCACGGCGGTGAAGTGGCGCAGCAGCCCCTCCTGCGGGGGCTTGTTGTAGTACGGGGTGACCACCAGCAGGCCGTGCGCGCCGGCCGCCTCGGCCTGCCGCGCCAGTTTCAGGCTGTGCTCGGTGTGGTTGGTCCCGGCACCGGCGACGATGACGGCGCGGTCCCCGACCGCCTCGATCACCGCGCGCAGCAGCCGCTCTTTCTCGGCGTCGCTGGTGGTCGGCGACTCTCCGGTCGTCCCGTTGACGACCAGGCCGTCATGACGCTGCTCGTCGACCAGGTGGGTCGCCAGGCGGGCGGCGCCGTCGTAGTCGACGCCGCCGTCCGGCAGGAACGGGGTGACCATCGCGGTCAGCATCCGCCCGAACGGAGCGTCCGTCGTTGTGCTGGGTGCCATGCACCGAACGGTACCGTTCCGGCCGGGCCTGTTGGACCCGCAGGTCCCCACCAGTGTGTCATCCCGCGCGGCGCGCGGCGGCCGCGACGCGGGCCCGGCCGCCCGGGCGGCGCCCGGACCCGGCCGGGGCAGGGGCGCGGAAAGGGACCGCCGCCGGCGCCCGCAGGAGCTCCGGCGGCGGTCCCGATCGGGACGTGGAAGAGGCCGCCGCCCACGCTCGGGGGTACGCGGGCGACGGCCTCACACCCACATCGTGGCACGCAAATGCCGCGTTACGGGGTCACTCCGGCCACGTGCCGGACTCGGTTGGATAACGCGCCGGTCCGGGCTTTCGGCTCCGTCCCGGGGCACCGCACCGGGAGCGGTCGGGCGGGCACGGCGGCTCAGCCGTGCCGGGGGTCAGGGTCGAGTTCGCGCAGACGGACGCGCAGCTCGCCCACGTCGAGGGTGCGCACCAGTTCGTTGCCGCGCACCGCCCACCAGTGGCCCGAGCCGCCCCGGCCGATCCGCCAGTCGGCGAATTCCGCGGTCAGCTCGCTGACGTGGTCGGTCTCATGCCACGCGGTCTGCTGAATGCTCATCGGCCTCGATCACCACTTTCCCTTACCATCCGCCAGGGAGGTGTTACGCACCGATGAGTACCCGCCGGACGGCGACCTATCCTGGATTTCTGACCTGGAAAAACGCGCAAATGGGAACGTGACAAGCAGGGTGCCCTAACCGCCAAAATTATCTGTCCCCGACGGCAGCCAAGTTGCTCGGTAACGGGCCCACTCCGCCGGATTGGTGGTCCATTCCGCGTAGATGCCGACGCCGTAGGGGCGGCGCGGGGCGCGGTCGAGGGCGTCCAGGCCGCGCCGGACGCCGCGCAGCGCCACGTCCAGGTCCTCGGCCCAGGGCATCAGCGTCCGGTAGGTCGGCACGCCCATGATCACCGTGGTGCGGTCGCCGATGAGCCGCAGGGTGCGCTCGGTGTGCCAGGCGAAGTGCCGCCCGGCCATCGACCGGGTGGGCAGCGACACGTCGTAGGTCATGATCGCGACCTGGTCGGCGCGGTCGGCCAGCTCCCGCAGGTAGTCGGCGGTGGGGCGGGGCGGGTAGTGGACGGGCTCGGCGCCCCAGCCGCGCGGGACCAGCGCCTTCAGGGCCGGCTGGACGGCGTCCACCAGGGTGAGCTGCTCGATCGCCACCGACAGCAGCGCCCCGCGGGGGCGGGTCAGCTCCCGGGTGCGGTCCAGCAGCTCCAGGAAGGCCCGGTCGTCGGGGTAGATCGGCTCGAAGTCGTAGTGGATGCCGCCGAACCCGAGGTCGAGGAAGGTCCTGCCGGTGGCCACCACCCGCGCCCGCACCGCCGGGTCGTCCAGGTCGGTGATGCCATGGCCGTCCACCTTGCGGATCTGCCCCAGGTACGCCTGGGTCCGCACACCGGGCGCGTGGCGGCGCATGGCCTTCACGAGCTCGCCCGCGTTGCGGTACTTGGCCGCGGGCACCGTGCCGTCGGCCTCGAACGGCCCGGCGTGGAAGTACACGTCGGTGATGCGGTTCTCGCGCAGCAGCGCGCCTAGACGGCGGTACTCCTCCTCGGTGTGCGGCTCCCCCACCCACTGGTGCCGGGCCCACAGGGCGTTGGTCGTGGTGCCGCGCGCGGTGGGCTCGGTCTGCCACCACGCCCAGATCCCGGCCGTCGCCACGGCCACCGCCACCAGGACGAGGGCCGTCAGCCGGACCGCCCACCGCAGCGTCCGGCGGGCCGCGCGGCGCACTCCGTGTCGTGTCATCTGGCAATGATCACCGACGAACGGGGCGTTCCGTCCCGATGATCAAGTTTCGCCCCGCCGGCCGGGCGCCGGTGACGCCCCGGATCCGCTGCTCGGCACCCGCGCCCTGGTGATCCTGCTGGCGGGCGGCGTCGCGGCCGCCGTCGCGGCGATCGAGCCGGACACCGCCGTGCCGATCGGCGTCGCGGTCGGCGTGGTGACCCTGCTGGCGCAGGTCGTGCGCTGACCCGCGCGGGGAGCGCCGGGGCGGGGGTCACGTTCTCGCGGCGCCCACCCTCACCTCGGCGGCGGCGTCGCCCTCCGCGAGGAGCGGCGCCGGGACGTCCGTCCGCCGCACGCGGGTGCGCTGGGTGAGCGCGACGCACACCAGCACGCCGAGCGCGGCCAGGATGGTGGCGGTGTCGATCTCGTCGCCCAGGAACAGCCACGACCACGTCAGCGTCATCACCGGCTGGGCGAGCTGGACCTGGCTGGCGCGGGCGATGCCGGCCCGCGCCAGGCCCTCGTACCAGGCGAAGAAGCCGAGGTAGGCCGAGAACAGCGCGACGTAGCCGAAGGCGAGGGTCGTCCGGCCGGTCCACTGCGGGTCGGTGGTGGCCAGCAGCCACAGCGTGACCGGGATGTTGATCGGGGCGGTGAGGATCAGCGCCCAGGAGATGACCCGCCAGCCGGGCATCTCGCGGGTCAGCCGCGCGCCCTCGGCGTAGCCGAGCGCGGCGGCCACCAGCGCGCCGAACAGCAGCAGGTCCGCGCCGGTCACGTGGCCCGCGCCGCGGACCACGGCGAAGGTGGTGACGCAGGCGGCGCCGCCCGTACTGGCCAGCCAGAACGCGCGGGAGGGGCGCTCGCCGGCGCGCAGCACGGCGGCGACGGCGGTCACGGCGGGCAGCAGGCCGACCACCACGGCCGAGTGCGCCGAGGAGGCGCCCCGGTCCAGCGCCAGGGTGCTCAGCAGCGGGAAACCGAAGATCACTCCGCCGCCGGCCACCGCCAGCCCGGGCCACTGGTCGCGGCGCGGCGGCCGGGCGCGCACCGCCAGCAGCGCGAGCGCCGCGAGCACGGTGACGGCGGCCGACCGGCCGACGCCGATCAGGTAGGGGTCCAGCCCCTCCAGCCCGATCGCGGTGCTCGGCAGGGTGAAGGAGTAGATCAGCACGCCGAGCGCGGCGAGCCCGAGACCGCCGAGCGCTTTCGACGGGGAGGCAGTAGCGCTATCGTTGTCTCTCATGCAAAACGATAGCAGTGCGGCGGCTCTGGCGGACCGGCTGCGGCCCGAGATCGGGCGGCTGCGGCCCGGCGAGCGGCTGCCCTCCAGCCGCGCGCTGGTGCGGCGGCACAAGGTCAGCCCGGTCACGGTGGCGCGGGCGCTGCAACTGCTGAGCACCGAGGGGCTGGTGGTGACGCGGCCGGGCAGCGGCACCTTCGCCGCCGAGCGGCCCGGTCCGGCCGCCGGGCCCGCCGACCTCGGCTGGCAGGCGGTCACGCTCGGGGACCGCGCGGTGGACGCCTCCGGGGTGACGTGGCTGCTCACGCCGCCGCCGGAGGGCGTGATCGCGCTGAGCGGCGGCTACCTGCACCCGACGCTCCAGCCCACCCGCGCGCTGGCGGCCGCGGCCGCCCGGGCGGCGCGGCGGCCCGACGCCTGGGAGCTGCCGCCGCTCGGCGGATCGGCCGAGCTGCGCGCCTGGTTCGCGCGGGCGGTCGGCGGGCACGCCGCGCCGTCCGACGTGCTGATCACCAACGGCGGCCAGCAGTCGCTGACCACGGTCGTGCGAGCGCTACTGCCCCCGGGCTCGCCGCTGCTGGTGGAGTCGCCCACCTACCTGGGCGCGCTGGCGGTCGCGCGGGCGAGCGGGCTGCACCCGGTGCCGGTCCCGATGGACGAGGACGGGCTGCGCCCGGACCTGCTGGCCGACGCGTTCGCGGTGACCGGCGCGCGGGCGCTGTACTGCCAGCCCACCTTCCACAACCCGACCGGCACGGTGCTGACCGCCGCGCGGCGGGCCGAGGTGCTGGCGGTGGCGCGGCGCGCGGGCGCGTTCGTGATCGAGGACGACTTCGCCCGGCACCTCGGCATCGAGCCGGGCCCGCCGCCGCTGGCCGCGCTGGACGGCGACGGCCGGGTGGTCCACATCGCCTCGCTGACCAAGGCGACCGCGCCCAGCCTGCGGGTGGCGGCGGTGATCGCGTGCGGGCCGGTCGCCGAGCGCATCCGCGCCACCCAGCTGGTGGAGGAGTTCTTCACGGCCCGGCCGCTCCAGGAGACGCTGCTGGAGCTGGTCAGCTCGCCGGGCTGGCCGCGCCACCTGCGGGCGGTGCGCACGGCGCTGAGGACGCGGCGCGACGTCGTGTCGGCCGCCTTCGCCGAGCACCTGC
Source organism: Spirillospora sp. CA-253888 (assembly GCA_050936435.1). GTDB lineage: Bacteria > Actinomycetota > Actinomycetes > Streptosporangiales > Streptosporangiaceae > Spirillospora. The sequence goes on along the minus strand of JBNJMT010000001.1, from coordinate 6,135,942 downwards.
CGGGCCTCGCGGTCAGCCGCCCGATGGGCGGGATGCACCAGTGGGTGCGGCTGCCCGACGGGACCGACGACGTGGAGCTGGCCGAGGCGGCCCTGCGCGCCGGGGTGCTGGTGAGCGCCGGGCGGTCGTTCTTCCCGGCCGAGCCGCCGGGCCCCCACCTGCGCATCAGCTACGGCTCGGCGGCCTCGCCGGGCGAGCTGGCGGAAGGGGTCCGGCGGCTGGCCGCCGTCCTCGGCTAGACCGTCACGAGCCGAAGAACGCGAGGGCCTGCTCGGTCAGGAAGGCCGGGTTCTCCTCGGGGATGAAGTGGCCGGAGTCGGGGACGACCACCTCGCGCACGTCGTCGGCGACGTTGCGGAACGACTGGGCGACCAGGCCCTGCATCGCGTACTGGCCGCCCATCGCCAGCACCGGCATCCTGAGCCGCTTGGCCGCGTTCGCCCGGTTGTCGGCGGCGTCGGCGCCGAAGGCCCGGTAGTACTCGAAGCCCGCGCTGCGGTCGGCGGGATCGGCGTAGGCGCGGAAGTAGCGCTCCCGGTCCACGGCCTCGGGGTGGCGCGTGCCGTTGTAGATCGAGCCGTAGAAGGGCCGGACGTCGTCGTTGTCCACGATATGCTCGGGGACGGGCTTCGGCATCTGGTTGAACTCGATGTGCCAGGTGACCGCGTACAGGGCGTCGAGCCCGAAGCCGGGCAGCGGGGACTCCAGCACCGCGAGCCGGGACACCTCGCCCGGGAAGTCGCGGGCGTAGGGGTGGGCGATGGAGACGCCGAGGTCGTGGGCCAGGATGCCGATCCTCCGGTACCCCAGCTTGTGGACGGCCTCGCGGAGCCGCTTGGCGGTGGTGACCTTGTCGTACCCGCCGGCCGGCGCGGTGGAGTCGCCGAGGCCGGGCAGGTCCACCGCGATCACCGTGTGCTCGCGGGCGAGGGCGGGCATGACCTTGTGCCAGGCCCACCACGTCTCGGGCCAGCCGTGCACCAGCAGCAGCGGCGGGCCGGAGCCGCCGCGCACGTAGTGCAGGGCCCCGCCCTCCACCTTCACGTTGCCGTGCTGGAATCCGGCGGCGAAACGGGCCGGTCCCGAGGTGGGCTCGGCGGACGGCCCGGGGGCCGGCTCGGCTCCGGCCGGACCCGCCGAGCCGGCCGCGAGGGTCACGGTCACGGCCAGTGCGGCGAGGCACCCGGTCAGGGCCCGCCAGGAGCGGCGGACCCGTTCTTCGATCTTGGACGCTGGTCTGGTCGGCGGCATGTGCGCTCCCGTGCGTCGGTCACGATCACTTACCGGATATGACCGTCATGACGGGCGGAAGTCATCGCTCAGCGGGCATCCCGCCGCAACCCCTCCGAACGTCCGGCTCACTCGGGGCAGAGGCAGAACTCGTTGCCCTCGGGGTCGCGCCAGACCCGGAAGGCGCGGCCGGGACGGTTCTCGATCGGGTCGCCGTCCGGGACGGCCCCCAGCGCGCGGGCCCGCTCCCCGGCCGCGTGGACGTCGGGGACCTCCAGGTCCAGGTGCAGGCGGTTCTTGACCCGCTTGCCCTCAGGCACCCGCTGGAACGACAGCAGCGGCCCGCCCGGCCCCAGCGGCTCCAGGTCGATCCAGTCCTCCTCCACAGAAGTGATCTTCATGTCGAGCAGGGCGCTCCAGAACGCGGACACCGCGTCGAGATCGCTGCAGTCGAACACCAGATTCGTCACCTTCGGGATGGCCATCCCACTCCCCGTCCGCCGGGCCGATTCGTCACCGGCAAAGACCGTACGGCGGTGTCGGCTTCGACGCAACCGGCCATCCGGGAACGCCGGTGTCACCGCTGCTAGGCTCGGGGCAGGAAGGAAGGACCCCGATGACCGACGTGCCGGCGGGCGACTCCGGTCCCGCGCCGCTGCTGCGGGACTTCGTCAACACGCTCGACGTGGAGTGCGACGCCGACGAGCTGGCCACGCCCGCGCGCCTGGCGCAGTGGCTGACCTCCCGGGGCCTCGGCCCGACCGGCCTGGCCGCCTCCCCCGGCGACCTCGCCACCGCGCTCGAACTCCGCGAGGGGCTGCGCGCGGCGATGCTCGACCACCACGGACCGCCGCTCCCCGCCCTCCCGCCGGGCCTGGACGCGGCGCTGGCCCGGCTGCCGCTGCGCGTCGCCCTCGGCGCCGGCGGCCCCGCGCTGCTGCCCGTGGGCACCGGCGCGTCCGGCGCGCTGGCGGGGCTCGCCGCCGCCGTGGTGGCCGCCGACGCCGAGGGCACCTGGTCCCGGCTCAAGGTCTGCCAGGAGGACACCTGCCGCTGGGCGTTCCTGGACACCTCCAAGAACCGCTCCCGCGCCTGGTGCTCGATGCGCGTGTGCGGCAACCGCACCAAGACGCGCGCCTACCGGGCCCGCCGCCGCACCAGCGCGCCCTAGACAGACTTTCAAAGCCCCGGCCCCAGGGGTTCGCCCTTTGACCGCACCTTGGCGAGTGCCGCTGTGTTGGTGGAAGTCCCGGCCCAGGGGCACTCGCCTGGCGGCTCGCACCCCTGACCGTGCCTTGGCGAGTGCCACATCGCTTCGCGATCTGTCCCCGGTGGGGCTCGCCTCCGGCTTTGCCCCGCCGGGGACAGTCAGGCACTCGCGCGACAGCTGAGGGCAAGGCCCTAGGCTGGGCCCGCATCCGGACGAGAGGACGGGAACCCCCATGGCTGATGTAGGCGTACGGCCCGCCCGCCGCGCGGACGCCGCCGCCGTCGCCGACATCCAGGTCCGCGCCTGGCGGCAGGGCTACCGCGACCTGCTGCCCGCCGCCGCGCTGGAGCGGGTGACCGGGCCCGAGGCCCAGGCCGCCTGGCGGGAGCGGTGGGCCGAGTCGGTGAGCGCGCCGCCGAGCGCCCGGCACCGGCTGCTGGTCGCGGTCGCCTCCGACCTGGTGGTGGGGTTCGCCGCGCACGCGCCCGCCGAGGAGCCCGACCACGATCCGGCGGCCGCCGCCGAGCTGCTGACCCTGCTGGTCGACCCGCTGCACGCCCGCGCCGGGCACGGCAGCCGCCTGCTGGCGGCCACCGTGGACCTGCTGCGCGAGGACGCCGCCGAGATCTTGATCACGTGGGTGTTCGAGGGCGACCGGGTGCTGCGCGACTTCCTGGGGGCTGCGGGCTGGGCCCCCGACGGGACCGCCCGCGCCCTGGACATGGGCGAACCGGTCCGCCAGATCCGGCTGCACACCGACATCCGGCCCGCTCCCTGAACGGCGGGGCCGGTGAGGGGCATCGAGGGCCCGGCCGTATGTTGGACATCGTGCCCCAGCCCACCTCCTTGACCTCCGAGCGGCCCGCGCGGCCCGGCCGGACCGGCGGCGACCCCGCCCGCCGCCGCTGGCTCGGTGTGATCGTCGTCAGCCTCGGCGTCTCCATGATCATCGTGGACGCCACCATCGTCGGCGTGCTGCTGCCGCAGATGGTGGACGACCTGCGGATGTCCACCGGTCAGGCCGAGTGGGTCACCTCGGTCTACGCCCTGGTGTTCGCCGCGCTGCTGATCCCGTTCGGCCGCGTCGGCGACGTGGTCGGGCGGCGCCGCATGTTCCTGCTGGGCGTGGCGGTGTTCACGCTGGCAAGCCTCGCGGTGGCCGCGGCGCAGGGCGGCAGCTCGCTGATCGCCGCGCGCGCGGCGCAGGGCGTGGGCGCGTCCATGGTGATGCCCGCCGCACTCGCCACGCTGAACGCGCAGTTCACCGGCCGCGACCGGGCGCACGCCTTCGGCATCTGGGGCGCGCTGCTCAGCGGCATGGCCGCGCTCGGCCCGCTGGTCGGCGGCGCGCTGGCCAGCGGCGGCGGCTGGCGCTGGGCGTTCTGGATCAACCTCCCGCTGGGCGTCGCCCTGATCGCCGCGGCCGTCGCGCTGCTGCCCGAGACCCGGCAGGCCGCCGGCCTGGTGCTGCGCCGGGAGATCGACTGGCCGGGCGCGGCGCTGTCGGCGCTGGGCCTGGGCGCGCTGGTGTGCGGGCTGATCGAGGGCCCCTTCTACGGCTGGTGGAGCGCGACCCGCGACCTGGAGGTCGCCGGGCTGTCGCCGGTCCCGATCGTGCTGGCGCTGGGCGCGGTGCTGCTGGCGGTGCTGGTGACGGTCGAGCGGGCGCGTGCGGCGGCCGGGCGCCCGGTCATGCTGGACCTCACGCTGTTCGCGATCCCCAACTTCCGCAACGGCAACCTGGCCTCCGCGCTGATCAACGTGGGCGAGCTCGGCCTGGTGTTCGTGCTGCCGCTGTTCCTGCTCGGCGTGCACGGCACCTCCCCCCTCCAGATCAGCCTGGCGATCCTGCCGCTGGCGGTCGGCGCGTTCCTGTCGGGCGGCTACGCCGGGAAGCTCGCCCGCAAGCGCGGCGCGCACCGGGTCGTGCAGATCGGCATGGTGCTGGAGGTCGCGGCGGTGCTGGGCCTCGGCCTGACGATCACCGCGGCCACCACCGGGCTCGGCATCGCGCCGTGGATGCTGGTCTACGGCTTCGGCCTCGGCCTGACCTCGGCGCAGCTCACCAACGTCTCCCTCGCCGACGTGCCGCCCGGCCGGGCCGGGCAGGCGTCCGGCACCCAGTCCACCGCGCGGCAGGTCGGCGCGGCCCTCGGCATCGCGCTGATCGGCACGGTGTTCGCCACCGGCCTCGGCCGCACCATGGCCGACCGGCTGGAGCCCACCGGGCTGCCCGCCGAGCAGCGCGCCGCCCTGGTGCACGAGCTGCGCGACAGCGCGGGCACCTCGGCCCGCGACCTGCACCGCGAGCCCGGCATGGCGGCGGCCGCGCGGGCCGCCGACCAGAGCCTGGCGGCCGCCGCGCGCGGCGGCGTGCTCACCACCGCCGCGATCCTGGCGCTCGGCCTGGTCCTGTCGCTGCGGCTGCGGCCTGGCCGCGGCGAGGCGCGGGATCGGGAAGAATCCCAGGCATAGTCCCCTGTCGTCCCACGAGAACCAACGGTAACCAGTGGCCACGCTCTCCCAATGGGTCGCCGGATCCCGGCCCCGCACCCTGCCCGCTTCCCTCGTCCCCGTCGTCGTCGGCACCGGTGTCGCGATCGGCGAGGGGCACGCCGTGTGGTGGCGCGCCGCGCTGGCCGCGTTCGTCGCGCTGATCCTGCAGATCGGGGTGAACTACTCCAACGACTACAGCGACGGCGTCCGCGGCACCGACGAGGACCGCGTCGGGCCGCTGCGGCTGGTCGGGTCCGGGGTGGCCAAGCCCAAGCAGGTGCTGGTCGCCGCCCTGCTCTGCTTCGCCCTGGCGGGCGTCGCGGGCCTGGTACTGGCGGCGGTGACGAGCTGGTGGCTGCTGCTGATCGGCGCGGCGGCCATCCTGGCGGCCTGGTTCTACACCGGCGGCAAGACGCCCTACGGCTACCGGGCGCTGGGCGAGGTCTCGGTGTTCGTGTTCTTCGGCCTGGTCGCAGTGGTCGGCACCGTGTACGTGCAGACCGAGACGCTGCCGTGGGAGGCGTGGGCGGCGGCCGTGCCCGTCGGCCTGCTGGCCTGCGCGATGCTGGTGGTCAACAACCTGCGCGACATCCCCACCGACCGGGAGTCGGACAAGCGCACGCTGGCGGTGCTGCTGGGCGACAAGTGGACCCGCATCCTGTACTCGGCGTGCATCTCGCTGCCCTACACGTTCGTGCTGGCGCTGGCGGCACCGCACCCGTGGGTGCTGCTGGCGCTGCTGTCGGCGCCGCTGTCGGTGCCGCCGACCCAGAAGGTCCTGAACGGGGCGAACGGTCCCTACCTGATCCCCGTGCTCGGCGAGACCGGCCGCCTCCAGATGGTCTACGGCGTGCTGCTGGCGGTCGGCCTGGCGCTGTGACCGGCCTCGGGACCGGTGCGGCGCGGCGACGCCTCGGCTAGCAGGAACGCCCCGGTCAGGCCCATGACCAGGCCGCCCAGCAGCGCGGCGAGCTGGACGTAGTTGGTGGCGACGGTGGTGTCGGCGGCCGTCTCGCCCGGTCGGCCCAGCGTGCCCAGCAGCGAGTAGAGCCCCCACGCGAACGCCGACCCGGCGCCCGTCCACGCCGCGGCCAGGGCCGTCACGGTCCGGCCGCGCCGGTGGACCAGCGCCAGCAGGCCCGCCACGGCGGCCAGGGCGAGCAGGCCGGAGACCGCCGCGACCGTCCGCTGCGCGATCGTCAGCGTGCTCAGCATGCCGTCGTCGGGCCGCCCGAGCGTGCTGCCGGTGGACCAGAGCAGCTGCATCGCCGCGTAACCGGCCGCGGGCACGGCGGCGGCGTAGGCGAGCGTCCGCTGGACGGGACGGGTCGGCCCCTCGGGCAGGTCCGCCGCGCGCAGGGCGAACACGTGCGGCCAGCGGGCGCGGGCGTACAGCACGAACGCGGTGACCAGGCCGATGCCCTGGAGGCTGAAACCGCCGTAGACCACGGCGAACACCCAGCCCTCCAGGGCCTCCTCGCCTACCGCGGGGGCGAGGGGCGAGGAGCCGACGAGCCGCTGCAGGGCGGTGCCCAGCGGGACGCCCAGCGCGATGGGCGCCAGCAGCCCGGTGCCCACCCACATCGGGATCACCACCAGCCACGCGGGCAGCCGCCGCCCCCACGCGAAGGTGAACGCCAGCACGATCGCCACCGCCACCGCGTCCATCGCCATCGTGATCGCGTTGGCCGCGTACAGGGCCGTGTCCTGCGGGGCCGAGCCGTCGCTCCAGCCGACCGAGCCGCCCGCCAGCCAGGTCAGCTTGAGGGTCAGGTACGGGACGCAGGCCAGGATCGTCAGGGCGCACACGGCCAGGCGGAGGGTGCTCGGACGCCGGGCGGGCGCCGGCCGGACGGCCGGTGCCGGGAACGCGGCGGAAGGGGATGTGGTCATGCCCCGACCCTCTCCCGGCGGGGGGCCGGGCGGCCTCCCGCCGCGAGGTGAGCCGCCTCCCCCGTGCGGGGGAGGGCGGCGCGCGGCGGGCGTCAGTCGACCGCGAGCTCCCAGCGGATCTCCGGCTCGCCGGCGTCGGCCAGCGCCTTGTTGACCTTGCTGAACGGCTTGGTGCCCAGGAACTTCTTGGCGCTGAGCGGGCTGGGGTGCGCCGACTCGATCACCACGTGCCGGTCGTGGGTGACCAGCTTGGCCTTCTTGCGCGCGTAGGCGCCCCACAGCACGAAGACGACCCGCTCGTCCTTGTCGTCGAGGGCGCGGATGGCGGCGTCGGTGAAGTCCTCCCAGCCCTTGCCGGCGTGGGATCCGGCGTCGCCCGCCCGGACGGTCAGCACCGCGTTGAGCAGCAGCACGCCCTGGTCGGCCCACGGCGTCAGGTCGCCGGTGGTGGCGACCGGCACCTGGAGGTCGCTCGCCAGCTCCTTGTAGATGTTGCGCAGCGACGGCGGGATCCGCACGCCGGGCCGCACGCTGAAGCTGAGGCCGTGCGCCTGGCCGGGGCCGTGGTAGGGGTCCTGGCCGAGGATCAGCACCCGCGCGGTGTCGTAGGGGCAGTGCCGGAAGGCGTTGAACAGGTCCTCGCGCGGCGGGTAGACGGTCTGCTCGTCGTACTCCTGGGACACGAAGGCGCTCAGGGCCGCGACCTTGATCGGGTCGAGGTAGGGGTCGAGCTTCTCCCGCCAGTCCGCGGGCAGGGATTCCATCAGGTCGAGCGACATTTCCAGGGCCTCCGAGGCAGTGTTCTCCGGCTACCGGAAACCCTAACGGCCGGGACTGACACGCCCGGCGGTAATCACCAGAGCGAAGCGTCGGAGTCCATAGGATGAGGCCATATGCCCGACTCCCCCCGCTGGCGGCGCCCCCTGGCCGCCGTGCTCACCGCGTGCGCCCTGGCCGCCTCCGTCCAGGGCTGCGGCGGCTCGGGCACCGTGACGCTCACCGTGCTCGGCGCGTCCTCGCTGACCGAGGTCATGGGCGAGCTGGCCGCGACCTACGACCGCACGCACCGCCGGGTGCGGGTCCGCGCGGAGTTCGGCGGCTCGCAGGAGATGGTGGGCCGGCTCGCCGACCACCGGCACGGCGACGTGCTGGTGACCGCGGGCGAGGCGGCGATGAACGAGGCCAAGGGTTACCTGACCGGCCGCCGCCGGGTGGTGGCGCACAACTCGCTGACGATCGCGGTCGCGCCGGGCAACCCGCGCCGGGTCACCGGCCTCGCCGACCTCGCCCGGCCGGGGCTGCGGGTCACCGTCGGCGCGGCGAGCAACCCGGCCGGGGTGTACGCCCGGCAGGTCTTCGCCCGCGCCGGGCTGACGGTGCGCTGGACCGGCGAGGAGATCAGCGTGCGGGCGGTGCTGGACCGGGTGCGCAGCGGGCTCTCCGACGCCGGGCTGGTGTACATCACCGACATGCGCTCGGCGGGCATCGCGGCCGACAGCGTGCCGATCCCGGCCGACGGCAACGTGACCGCCAGCTACCCGGCCGCCGCCGTCGAGGGCGGCGACCACGAGGAGGAGGCCGAGGCGTTCGTGGCGTGGCTGGCCTCACCCGAGGCCGCCCGGCTGTTCCACAAGTACGGCTTCGCGACGCCGGTCCCGCCGCGGTGACGGCGGGACCGCCCGGCGGCCCGGCGGCCCGGCGGCCCGTGACCAGCAAGGCTAAGGTCATTAGCTTTGGCGGCGGCCCGTTTCACCGGGTTCCGGCCGGGAAGACCTTGATCACTCCGGTCGGGGGGCCGCAGTGATGCGTACGGGGGGATCAGTCGTGCCGTCGAAGCCGACAGGACAGCCGACAGGGCAGCCCGCAGGACGGTCCGACCAGCGGCAGTCGGTGCCACCGCGCGACCGGCCCGACCAGCCCTGGCGCGCCGAGGGCGTGCCGTCCGGCAGGCCCGACCGCCGGGACGGCGACGGCTCGCGCGGGCGCGGCTTCAAGCCGAACCGCACCACCTACTTCTGGCTGCTCCTGCTGCTGGTGTTCGGCCTCAGCTACCTGTCGATGCACTTCACCGGCAAGCAGGAACGGGCCACCATCCCCTACACCGTCTTCACCCAGCAGGTGGCGGCGGGCAACGTCAAGGACGTCTACACCAAGGGCTTCCAGATCCAGGGCGAGCTGAAGAGCCCCCAGCAGGTCCCCGGCCAGGACGACGCCAAGAAGACCTACACCGACTTCGAGACCCTGCGCCCGGCCTTCGCCGACGACAAGATCTACGGCGACATGGTGAACAAGGGCGTGGTCGTGGCGGCCAAGCCCGTCACCGAGGACCGCGGCTTCCTGGCCAACCTGCTGCTGTCGCTGCTGCCCACGCTGCTGTTCGTGGGCCTGTGGATCGCGGCGATCGTGTGGATCCAGCGGCGGATGGGCGGCGGCGGGGCCGGCGGGCTGATGCGCGGCTTCGGGCGCTCGCCCAAGCCCGTCACGCCCGACGAGAAGCGCGCCACCTTCGCCGACGTCGCCGGGATCGACGAGGTCGAGGCCGAGCTGAGCGACGTGGTCGACTTCCTCAAGCACCCCGACAAGTACCGCAGGCTGGGCGCGCGCGTGCCGCGCGGCGTGCTGCTGGCGGGACCGCCCGGCACCGGCAAGACGCTGCTGGCCCGCGCGGTGGCCGGGGAGGCCGACGTGCCGTTCTACTCGGCCGCGGCGTCGGAGTTCATCGAGATGGTGGTGGGCGTGGGCGCGGCCCGGGTGCGCGAGCTGTTCACCGAGGCTCGCAAGACCGCGCCGTCCATCATCTTCATCGACGAGATCGACACCATCGGCCGCACGCGGGGCGGCGGGGCCAGCATGGGCGGCCACGACGAGCGCGAGCAGACCCTCAACCAGATCCTCACCGAGATGGACGGCTTCTCCGGCTCCGAGGGCGTGGTGGTGATCGCCGCGACCAACCGGCCCGACATCCTGGACCCGGCGCTGATGCGGCCGGGCCGCTTCGACCGCACCGTGGTGGTGTCGCCGCCCGACCAGGACGGCCGGGTCGCGATCCTGAAGGTGCACACCCGCGACGTGCCGCTGGCCCCGGACGTGGACCTGTCCGCGATCGCGCGGATGACGCCGGGCATGACCGGCGCCGACCTCGCCAACCTCGTCAACGAGGCGGCGCTGCTGGCGGTCAAGCGCGGCAAGGACGCGGTGGACATGGCCGACGTGCAGTCGGCGGTCGAGCGGGTGCAGCTCGGCACCCGCCGCACCCTGGTCATCCCGGTCGAGGAGCGCCGCCGCACCTCCTACCACGAGTCCGGGCACGCGCTGCTCGGCATGCTCCAGCCGGGCGCCGACCCGGTCCGCAAGATCACGATCGTGCCGCACGGCCGCGCGCTGGGCGTGACCGTCTCCACCCCGAACGCCGACCGCTACGCCTACGACCAGGAGTACCTGCGCGGCCGCATCATCGGCGCGCTCGGCGGGATGGCCGCCGAGGAACTGGTGTTCGGCGTGGTCACCACCGGCTCCGAGAGCGACCTGGAGCAGGCCACCAAGATCGCCCGCAGCATGGTGGGGCGCTGGGGCATGTCGCCGCGGGTCGGCCCGATGTCGGTGCTGCCGTCGGAGAACGCCGACCCCATGGCCCAGTACGCCTCGCAGGGCACCCTGACCGTGGTGGACGAGGAGACCCGCGCCATCGTCGAGGACTGCTACGCCGACGCGCTGCGGATGCTGCGCGAGAACCGCGACAAGCTGGAGTCGCTGGCCACCACGCTGCTGGAGCACGAGACGCTGGACGAGGAGGCGGCCTACCGCGCCGCCGGCATCGCCCGCACGCTGCCTCCGGGCGACGAGGCCCCCGCCATCACGGCGGGCGGCGGCGACACCGGCGGCGACACCGGCATCGGCCGTGCCGACGACCACCGTTCCGACGACCACCGTTCCGACGACCGCCATGCCGACGACCACCATGCCGACGACCACCATGCCGACGACCACCATGCCGACGACCACCATGCCGACGACCACCGTGAGGACGGCACCCCATGACCGGAACCCGGACGCGCGCCCTGCCCCTCGCCCTCGCCCTGGCCCTGACCGCCGCCGGTACGGCCGCGGCCCGGCCCGACGGTCCCGACGTCGCACTGTCGGCGAGCGCCCCGGCCGAGGCCGGTCCCGGCGAGACCGTCGCCATCGAGATCACCGCCGTCAACCGGGGCGGGCGCGGCGCGGTGCGCCTGGTGGACCGGGTGCCCGGCGCGCTGCTGGACGTCACCTGGACCTGCACGCCGTGGGACGAGGCCGAGTGCCGTCCCGCCGGAGGCCAGGGCAACGACGTGGACGCGCGGGCCTGGCTCCCGCCCGGGGGCCGGGTCGTGCTGCGGATCGAGGGCGTGGCGGCGCACGGCGCCGAGGGCGGCGTCATCCGCAACACCCTCGTGGTCGATCCGCCGTCGCGCCGGTCGGTCACGACCGCCACCCGCGTGCGCGGCCCTATCTTTTGACGCGGCCGCGCAGCGCCAGGACCGCCAGGCCGAACAGCACGGGCCCGGCGAAGCGCAGCACCAGCTCGATCCACTCCCCCGTGGCCGTCAGCTTCTGCTCGGGACCGCGCAGGAACGACGTCGCCGCGCGCAGGCTGTAGCGGATCGAGTCGGCGTAGTCCATGCGGGTGCCGGGCGGATAGCCCCAGGCCAGGAACGCGGCCGCGCACAGCGCCACCAGGACCGCCAGCGCCGCGAACGCGCGCCAGGCCCGCAGCCCGTAACCGGACACGGCCCAGTACGACCACAGCAGCGCGTACTCCCCGCGCGCCGCCAGCCATCCGCGCCACTGCCGCTGACGGCGCAGGTCGCGGGCGCGGATGCGGGTGGCCAGGCGGCGCAGGTCCATCTCGCCGTAGTAGAAGTCGGCCGCGCCCGGCTCGTCCTTGGCGTCCTCGCGGCTCTTGCGCAGCGCCCGGTAGGTCTTGACGACCTCGGCGGCCGAGGCGGGCGGCACGCGGGCGGGCCAGTCGGCGGGCGGCGCCCACAGGGCGGCGTGCGGGCCGTCGGCCGCGCGCCAGCGGCGCTCGTCGCCGGTGACGCGGCGGCGGCTGACCCACAGGCTGCGGGGCGTCCAGCCGAACGCGTCCTCCTGCTCGATCTTCGCCTTCTCCAGGTTGTGCGCGACGGTGAACTTGCAGACCGACAGGTCCACGTCGCCGAAGGTCAGGTTGCTCATGTCGGTGCCGCTGACGCTGACCATGCGCGGCCGCCCGCCCTCCCGGCCGCCGACGCGGTTCGGCGCGACCAGCGAGGCCGAACCCAGCTCGCAGTCGGTCAGCAGGACGTCGGCGTCGGAGACCAGGAGCTGGACGCCGCCGGAGAAGCGGACACGTTCGCAGTTGACCCACCGGGTGTCGGCCTCCACGCGCGTCCGCCGCTCGAAGACCGCGCTCCGCAGCACGATCCGGTCCGCGCGGAACGGCCCGAGCAGCGAGGAGTCCGTCAGGACCGCGCGGTTGAGCCGCAGCGTCCCGGCGATCTCGACGCCCTCCAGCAGCGGCCCGTCGGCGAAGGCCGCGCCGCTGCACCGCAGGTCGCCCGCCACCCGCACGTTCTGGAAATCGGCGAACGCCTCGAAGCGCGCGTCGTAGAAGTCGGCCCCCGCCTCGAAGGCGGCGCCGGCGAACAGCGCCCGGTCCGTGAAGACCGCGCCGGTGAAGTCGGCCGCGCCGTGGAAGGCCGCACCGGTGAAGTCGGTCCTTCCGCGGAAGACGCAGCGGGAGAAGTCCGCGCGCCCTGCGAAGACGTGCCCGGAGAAGTCGGCGTCGGTGAAGGTCTGCCCGGAATGGTCGGTATCACCGGTGTGCAGGCGTTCGTCGGGGGTCACCCGCGCACTGTAGCGACCTTCACTCAGCGGATTCGATCATCTCCGGGTCCGTCGCGGGCGGGCTCGCGAACACCGTCGTGCCGTCCCGCTCGCCGCGCGCGGGGTCGGCGCGGACGGCGAGGCGGTCCTCGTCGGCGGAGAACTCCACCCCGCCGCGCGGGTCCAGCCGCACCCATCGGTCGTCGACCAGCGCGGCGACCAGGGCGTGCACGGCGAAGCCGTCGCCCTCGCGCAGCCGCTGGTAGCACAGCCCCGCCTGGACGCCTCCGGCCCGCAGCAGGGCCACGAGCAGGTGCGCCCGCGCGCCGGACGAGCCGGCGCCCGCGGCGAGGACCTCGGAGGCCCGCCAGTGGCCTGCGGCGCCCCCGTCATCGGCGATCTCGTCGCGGACGAACTCGAACGCCAGCCGCGCGAGCGCGATGTCGTCCCCGGTGCGCAGCTCCGACGCCTTCGCCTGGACCAGCGGGTGCTCCAGGTCCACCGCCTCGTCGGCGCCCAGGTAGTCCCACGGCTCGGCCGCGAACTCCATCACAGGCCGAGCAGCGACTCGATGCCGAGGGTGAGGCGGTCGGGCAGCCCGGCGACCTTGCGCACCGACAGCAGCACGCCCGGCATGAAGGACTCGCGGTTCATCGCGTCGTGCCGGATGGTGAAGGTCTCGCCGTGCCCGCCCAGCAGCACCTCCTGGTGCGCGATCAGGCCCGACAGCCGCACCGCGTGCACCCGCACCCCGTCCACGTCCGCGCCGCGCGCGCCCGGGACCTCGGAGGTGGTGGCGTCCGGCGAGCGCTCCACCCCGGCCTCGGCGCGGGCGGCGGCGACCAGCTCGGCCGTGCGGAACGCGGTGCCCGAGGGCGCGTCGGCCTTGTTCGGGTGGTGCAGCTCCACGATCTCGACCGACTCGAAGAACGGGGCGGCCTTCTGCGCGAAGCTCATCATCAGCACCGCGCCGATGCCGAAGTTGGGGGCGATCAGCACGTTGCCCGAGGCCCCGGCCGCCAGCCACGAGCGCACGGTGTCCAGCCGGGCCGCGTCGAACCCGGTGGTGCCGACCACCGCGTTCAGGCCGTGCTCCACGCACCACTTCAGGTTGTCCATGACGACGTCGGGATGGGTGAAGTCCACCACGGTCTCGGCGCCGGCCAGGGCGTCCAGGGCGTCGCCCTGGTCCACCGCGGCGACCAGCTCCATGTCGTCGGCGCCCTCGACCGCACGGCACACCTCGGCCCCCATGCGGCCCCGCGCGCCCAGCACCCCAACCTTGATCACGTCGTCCTCCCGGCTTGGCTCGGCGTCGAGCCTATCGCGGCCGCTCCGGCGCCGTTCCCACTGGTCGCGGGCGTGCGCCCCGCCGCGGCCCGGTCAGACGTCGTCGGAGACGAACAGGTTGAGCAGCCAGCTCACCACGCCCACGATGATCGCGCCCCAGAACGCCGGCCAGAACCACTCCACGTGGAACGGCAGGTTCATCTTGCCCGCCACCCAGCTGGTGAGCATGAGCAGCGCGGCGTTCACCACCAGCGCGAACAGGCCGAGCGTCAGCACGTAGAACGCACAGCCGAACACCTTGATGACCGGTTTGAGCACCGCGTTGACGATGCCGAAGATGATCGCGACCACCAGCAGCGTGAGGGCCTGCTTGCCCCAGGACGCCGCGGTGACGTCCACGCCCTTGACCAGCGCGGTCGCCACCCACAGCGCCACCGCCGAGATCACGATCCGAATGAGGATCTTCATGTCCGGCTTACTACCCGAAGGCTGATCATCTGTAACGGCCCGCTCACCTGGCGGAGTTAACCCAGGTCGCGACGGGGAAGATAGAGATCATCCACAGGGGGAGGGCGTATGGCGGCGGCACCGGACCGGTCCTGGTCCCCCGGCCTCGTCCTGCTGGTCGGCGGCGGTGCGGCGGTCCTGGTGATGGCCGGACTGAAGGCCACCTCCTCCATCGCCGGACCGGCCCTGCTGGCACTGGTGATGACCATCGCGGTCAGCCCGCTGCGCGCCTGGCTGGAACGGCACCGGATGCCGTTCTGGATCTGCGTGGCGGTGCCGCTCGGCACGGTGATCATCGTGCTGCTGGCCCTGGGCGCCGCGCTGGCGCTGTCGGCGGCGCAGCTGGCCTCGATGCTGCCCGGCTACTCCGAGGAGTTCAACGGCCTCATCAAGAGCGTCACCGACGAGCTGGCCGCGCACGGCATCGACCAGGGCAAGCTCCAGACCGCGCTGTCCAAGCTGGACCCCGGCCAGCTGTTCTCGTTCGTGCAGGGCTTCCTGGACGGGCTGCTCAGCGCCTCGTCGGCGGTCGTGCTGATCGTGCTGATGCTGGTCGGCATGTGCATGGACGCCACCGGCACCGTGCGCGTGATGGAGCAGCTGGAGCCGCGGCAGCCCGCGCTGGTGGCGGCGCTGCGCGGCTTCGCCCACGACATCACCCGCTACCTGGTGGTCAGCACCGTCTTCGGGGCCATCGTGGCGGCGCTGGACGTGGCGGTGCTGTACGTGTTCGACGTGCCGGTGCCGCTGCTGTGGGGCCTGCTGGCGTTCCTCACCAACTACATCCCCAACATCGGGTTCGTGGTCGGGCTCGCCCCGCCGGCCCTGCTGGGGCTGCTCAACGGCGGCTGGACCGACATGGTGTGGATCATCGTGGCCTACTGCGTCATCAACTTCGTGCTGCAGACGCTGATCCAGCCCAAGTTCCTCGGCAACGCGGTGGGCCTGTCGTTCACCCTGGTGTCGCTGTCGCTGCTGCTGTGGGCCTGGGTGCTGGGACCGCTCGGCGCCCTGCTGGCGGTGCCGCTCAGCAGCCTGACCCGCGCCCTGCTGGTGGACATCGACCCGAGCAAGAAGTGGCTGGGCTCGCTGCTCAGCTCCGCGGTGGACGGCCCCGACCCCAAGGTGAAGCCCGACGGCGGCATCGAACGCTGAGCCGCCGCCGGGCCACCGGCGTCACCGGGAAGGGGTCAGAGCGAGAAGTCGCGGTCGCCGAACGGGCCGATCACCGTCAGCGCCTGCGGCTGCGCCAGCACGTCGGCGGCGACCTCGCGCACCTCGTCCAGCGTCACCGCGTCGATGCGGGCCAGCACCTCGTCCACCGGCAGCAGCGACTCGTACACCAGCTCGCTCTTGCCGATCCGGCTCATCCGCGACCCGGTGTCCTCCAGGCCGAGCACCATCGCGCCGCGCAGCTGGCCCTTGCCCCGGGCGAGCTCCTCGGCGTCCAGGCCGTGCTCGGCGGCCTTGGCGACCTCGTCGCGGCAGATCGACAGCACCTCGTCGACCTTGCCGGGCTGGCACCCGGCGTAGACGCCGAACACGCCGGTGTCGGCGTACTGGGAGGTGTAGCTGTAGACCGAGTAGGCGAGGCCGCGCTTCTCGCGGATCTCCTGGAACAGCCGCGAGGACATGCCGCCGCCGAGCGCGGCGTTCAGCACGCCGAGCGCGAAGCGGCGCTCGTCGGTGCGGCACACCCCGAGGCCGCCGAGCACCACGTGGGCCTGCTCGGTGTCCTTGTCGATCACCCGCACGGTCGGCGCGGCCGGCCAGGCGTCGCCGCCGAGGCGCGGCGCGTTGGGGCGGCGGTCGCCCGCCAGCCGGTCGCCGAACGCGGCGGCGGTCAGCCGCACGACCTCGTCGTGGTCGATGTTGCCCGCGACGGCGACGACCAGGTTCTCCGGGACGTAGTGCTCGCGGTAGTAGCCGTGCACGCGGTCGCGCGACAGCGCGTTGATGGACTCGACGGTGCCGAGGATCGGGCGGCCGATCGGGACGTCGCCGTACAGCGCGGTGGAGAACTCGTCGTGGATGAGGTCGCCGGGGTCGTCGTCGCGCATGTGGATCTCTTCGAGGATCACCCCGCGCTCGGCCTCGACGTCCTCGGGCCGGTTCACCGACGCGGCGACCATGTCCGACACCACGTCCACCGCCAGCGGCAGGTCCTGGTCCAGGACCCGCGCGTAGTAGCAGGTGTACTCCTTGGCGGTGAAGGCGTTGAGGTCGCCGCCGACCGCGTCCAGCGCCGCCGAGATCTCCAGCGCCGAGCGCCGCTCGGTGCCCTTGAACAGCACGTGCTCCAGGTAGTGGCTGGCGCCCGCGTCGGCCGGGGCCTCGTCGCGCGAGCCCACCCCCGCCCAGACGCCGAACGCCGCCGAGCGCACGGTCGGCAGGGTCTCGGTGATGACGCGCAGCCCGCCGGGCAGCACGGTGCGGCGCACCACGCCCGCGCCGTCGTGCCCGGGGTGGATCGTGTGGGTCGTGCCGGGCTCCTGGGCCCGCGCGGGCAGGGTCACGGGGTGGCTCGCCTTCACAGTGGTCGGAGGGGTGGAAACGGGCCGACCGGCCTGCCCCGCGCTGGGGAGCAGGCCGGTCGGTCGCACGGACGGGGTCAGGAGTTGCGCTGACCGGAGTCGTCGCCGGTGCGGCGGGTGCGGCGGCGGCGCGGGGCGCGCTTCTCGCCGCCCTCGTCGTCGCCCTGGGCGTCGGCCTTGGAGTCGGACCGGGCCTCGGACCGGGACTCGGTCTTGGCCTCGCTCTTGGCCTCGGCCGGGGCGTCGCCCGCTCCGGCGTCGGCGCCCTCCTTGGCGGCGGCCTCGCGGTCGACGACCTCGACCGGGACCAGCGACAGCTTGCCGCGCTGGTCGATCTCGGTCACCTCGACCTGGATCTTCTCGCCGACCTTGATGACGTCCTCGACGTTCTCGATCCGGGCGCCGCCGTGCAGCTTGCGGATCTGCGA
Source organism: Spirillospora sp. CA-253888 (assembly GCA_050936435.1). GTDB lineage: Bacteria > Actinomycetota > Actinomycetes > Streptosporangiales > Streptosporangiaceae > Spirillospora. The sequence goes on along the minus strand of JBNJMT010000001.1, from coordinate 6,118,513 downwards.
GACGTGCAGCAGGCCGTCCTTGCCGGGCAGCAGCGACACGAACGCGCCGAAGGTCGTGGTCTTGACGACGGTGCCCAGGTAGCGCTCGCCGACCTCGGGCATGTGCGGGTTGGCGATCGCGTTGATCGCCTGCCGCGCGGCCTCGGCCGACGGGCCGTCGGTGGCGCCGACGTAGATGGTGCCGTCGTCCTCGATGGTGATGTCGGCGCCGGTGTCGTCCTGGATCGAGTTGATCATCTTGCCCTTGGGGCCGATGACCTCGCCGATCTTGTCGACCGGGACCTTGATGGTGATGATCCGCGGCGCGAACGGGGACATCTCGGCGGGCGCCTCGATGGCCTCCTGCATCACGTCCAGGATCGCGAGGCGCGCGCCCTTGGCCTGCTTCAGCGCGGCGGCCAGCACCGAGGCGGGGATGCCGTCGAGCTTGGTGTCGAGCTGGAGCGCGGTGATCAGGTCGCGGGTGCCGGCGACCTTGAAGTCCATGTCGCCGAACGCGTCCTCGGCGCCCAGGATGTCGGTCAGCGTGACGTACTCGCCGCCCTCGTGGATGAGGCCCATGGCGATGCCGGCCACCATCTGCTTCAGCGGGACGCCCGCGTCCATCAGCGACATGGTGGAGGCGCAGACCGAGCCCATGGAGGTCGAGCCGTTGGAGCCCAGCGCCTCCGACACCTGGCGGATGGCGTAGGGGAACTCCTCGCGCGTCGGCAGCACCGGCAGCAGGGCGCGCTCGGCGAGCGCGCCGTGGCCGATCTCGCGGCGCTTGGGCGAGCCCACGCGGCCGGTCTCACCGGTCGAGTAGGGCGGGAAGTTGTAGTTGTGCATGTAGCGCTTGGTGCGCTCGGGGTTCAGCGTGTCGATCATCTGCTCCATGCGGAGCATGTTCAGCGTGGTGACGCCCAGGATCTGGGTCTCGCCGCGCTCGAACAGCGCCGAGCCGTGCACCCGCGGGATCACGTGCGCCTCGGCGCTCAGCTGGCGGATGTCCTTGACGCCGCGGCCGTCCATGCGGACGCCGTCGCTGACCACGCGCTCGCGGACCAGCTTCTTGGTCAGCGCGCGGAAGGCGGCCGAGACCTCCTTCTCGCGGCCCTCGAAGTCGGCGGCCAGCTTCTCGGCGGTGGCGGCCTTGACCTCGTCGATGCGGGTCTCGCGGTCCTGCTTGCCGGCGATGGTGAGCGCCTGCGCCAGGTCGGTGCGGGCGGCCGCGGTGACGGCCTCCAGCGCGTCGTCCTCGTAGTCGAGGAAGATCGGGTAGTCGGCGGTGGGCTTGGCGGCCTCGGCGGCCAGGCCGCTCTGCGCCTCGCACAGGACCTTGATGAACGGCTTGGCCGCCTCCAGGCCCTCGGCCACGACCTCTTCGGTCGGGGCGGTGGCGCCCTCGCCGACGAGCTTGAGGGTGCCGGGGGTGGACTCGGCCTCCACCATCATGATCGCGACGTCGCCGTCGGCCAGCATCCGGCCGGCCACCACCATGTCGAAGGTGGCGCGCTCCAGCTCGGAGTGGCGCGGGAAGCCGACCCACTGGCCGTCGATCAGCGCGACGCGCACGCCGCCGATCGGGCCGGAGAAGGGCAGGCCGGCGAGCTGGGTGGACATGGAGGCGGCGTTGATGGCCACCACGTCGTACAGGTCGTCCGGGTGCAGCGCCATGATCGTCTCGACGACCTGGATCTCGTTGCGCAGGCCCTTCTTGAAGGACGGGCGCAGCGGGCGGTCGATGAGGCGGCAGGTGAGGATCGCGTCCTCGGAGGGGCGGCCCTCGCGGCGGAAGAACGAGCCGGGGATGCGCCCGGCGGCGTACATGCGCTCCTCGACGTCCACCGTCAGCGGGAAGAAGTCCAGGTTGTCCTTGGGCTTCTTGGACGCGGTGGTGGCCGACAGCACCATGGTCTCGTCGTCGAGGTAGGCGACGGCCGAGCCGGCGGCCTGGCGGGCCAGCCGGCCCGTCTCGAAGCGGATGGTGCGGGTGCCGAACGAACCGTTGTCGATCACGGCTTCGGTGCTCAGGGCACCGTCGATGCGCGGAGCATCGGTCACGGGAAACCTCCAGGTTTCGAGTACGTGCCCCCTGCGGTCGTTACCCGTGGCTTCGCGTGGTGCCGGTCTTCGATCGAAGCGTCCGGGACGGCGGTCCCGCCTGCCGGGGCGGGGGCGTTCCGGAGGCCACTACCGAGGACCGGCCGCAGCAACGGTGTCCACGAGGGGCTTTGTTTCCAGTTATACGACCTGCGCGGCGGGTGAAACCGGCGCGGCCGTAAAAAGAGGGGGAGCGGCCCGGACAGGCCGCTCCCCCAGCGCGCTAGCGGCGCAGACCGAGGCGCTCGATCAGCTGCCGGTAGCGGTTGATGTCCTTGTTGGCGAGGTACTTCAGGAGCCGGCGGCGACGGCCGACCAGCAGCAGCAGACCACGACGGCTGTGGTGGTCGTGCTTGTGCTCCTTGAGGTGCTCGGTCAGATCGTTGATCCGACGGGTGAGCAGCGCGACCTGGACCTCCGGGGATCCGGTGTCACCCTCAGTGGTCGCGTATTCAGCGATGATCTTGTTCTTGGTGGCGGTGTCGAGCGACACGAGGCTCCTTCAGTGAGGTCGTCACCCGCAGAGCCCGGGCCCGGTGGGCGCACGGGTCCGCATGGTGCGTTAGGGATCGTGGCGGACCGCATGAGGGTGCAGTCCACCGAGCCGGGGCCCACCCCGGCGACTATTCACCGTATCAGTTCTTTTGGCTCGCGCGGCCGCGACCCTCGCGAGCGGGGCCGTGACGGCGCGAAGTCGCCGGAAGGCTCCCTCCGGGAGGATCAACGCCCGCCGGAGCGGGGGCATTCCCGGGCGGCCCGCTACGGGACCAGGATGTCCCTCGCCTTGGCCACGTCGTTGTTCATCTCCTCGACCAGCGAGTCGATCGAGTCGAACTTCAGGGTGTCCCGGATGCGGGCCTGGAAGTCGACCGCCATGTGCTCGCCGTACAGGTCGAGGTCGTCGCGGTCCAGCGCGTAGGCCTCCACCGTGCGCTCGCCCGCGCCCTCGAAGGTGGGGTTGGTGCCGATGGAGATCGCCGCCGGCCAGCGGGCCTGCGGGTAGCGGTCGGAGTCGCAGACCAGCCAGCCCGCGTAGACCCCGTCGGCCGGGACGGCGGTGTGCGGCACGGTCTCCAGGTTGGCGGTCGGGAAGCCCAGCGCGCGGCCGCGCTGGTGGCCGCGCACGACCACGCCCTCGACGCGGTGCTGGCGCCCCAGCGCGTGGGCGGCGCCCTCGACGTCCCCGGCCTCCAGCTTGGCGCGGATGTAGGTGGAGGAGATGGTGTCGCCGTTGGCCACCAGCGGCACCCCCTCGGCGGTGAAGTCGTACTTCTCGCCCAGCTCCCGCAGCAGCGCGACGTCGCCCTTGGCCTTGTGGCCGAAGCGGAAGTCCGCGCCGACGATCACGTGGGCCGTGTGCAGCCGCTCCACCAGGACCTGCCGGACGAACTCGTCGGGCGGGGTCTGCGACAGCTCCAGGGTGAAGGGCACCACCACGACCGCGTCGGTGCCGAGGCCCTCCAGCAGCTCGATCCGGCGCCTGGCGCTGGTCAGCAGCGGCGGGTGGGTGCCGGGCCGGACCACCTCGTCGGGGTGCGGGTCGAAGGTGATGGCCACCGACCGCAGCCCGCGCTCGGCCGCCTGCTCGCACGCGGCCGCGACGATCCGCCGGTGCCCGCGGTGCACGCCGTCGAAGACGCCGATGGTGACCACGGACCTGCCCCAGTCGGCGGGAACCTCGTCGAGGCCATGCCAGCGCCGCACCATGCTCTCCCTGCGTAGGACTGCCTGCCCGGTTCTTGTGTCGCCCTCAAGAGTGCCATGCGCCGTCCCGCGGGGTGACCGAGGGGTTCCCGGTACCGGGGCGGCGCCGCCGAGGGCTCCCCCGTGGCTCCTCCGGAGTCTACTCGCCGGTAGCGGCGGCGGCCGGGACGCGGGGCGTGCGGGGCACCTGTTGATCACGGGTAGCGTCGTCGCGTGACCGTCCAGACCAGGCCGCTGAGCCGGGGTGATCAGCCGCCGGCCCGCCGTCCCCCCGTCCGTCCCGGCCGCCGCGGCGCGGTCCTCGCCGTCGCCGCCGCGCTGCTGGCGCTGCTGCTGGCCGGGCACCGGCTCGTACCCGGCAACGCGGGCACCCTGCTCGACACCGCCCTGCCGTGGCTGGGCCTGCTGGTCCCCGTGCTGCTGCTGGCCGCCGCGGTCCGCCGGGCGCGGCTCGGCGCGGCCGCCACGGCGCTCCCCGCGGCGGTGTGGCTGGCGCTGTTCGGCACCGCGTTCGTGCCGGGCGGCGGCGGCTCCTACGACGTGCGCGCGGTCAGCCAGAACATGTACGCCGCCAACCCCAGCCCCGGCACGACCGCCGCGCGGCTGATCGAGACCAAGGCCGATCTGCTGGCGCTCCAGGAGATGCCCTCGGGCGACCACCCGGCCCGGCTCGGCCGCGCCTACCGGTACCACGTGGTCAAGGGCACCGTCGGGCTGTGGAGCCGGTGGCCGCTGCGCGACGCCCGCGAGGTGCCGCTGGGGCTGGGCTGGCCCCGGGCGCTGCGCGCGACGGTCGCCGCCCCCAAGGGCGAGCTGGCCGTCTACGTGGCCCACCTCGGCTCGGCGCGGCCCGGCCGCACCGGCGGGCGCGACGCCACCATGGACCGGCTCGCCGCCGTCGTGCGCGCCGACCGGTCCCCGCGGGTGCTGGTGCTCGGCGACCTGAACACCGCCACCACCGACCGCAAGCTGGGCGAGCTCGTGCCGCCGCTGCGGGAGTCGCAGCGCAGCGCGGGGACGGGGCTGGGCTTCACCTGGCCGTCCCGGTTCCCGGTCGCCCGGCCCGACCACATCCTGTACCGGGGCGTGGAGGCCGTCGGCGCGGGCACGGTGCCGACCCCCGGCAGCGACCACCACGCCGTCCGGGCCGACTTCACCCTGTAGGTCCCGAGCCCGGCTCCCCGCCGGGACCTCGGTGGGGCCCTCCCGCGCTGACGTGGGAGGATGGCCTCGCCCATGCCCGATCAGCCCTTCACCCGACTCGCCCGCGCGGTGGTCTTCGCCACGGTCTGCCTGACCCTGACCACCGCCGGCCACGCCTACGCCGCGTGCACCGCCGTGCCGGGCGGCGCGGTGGCGCTGGGGTTCGCGCTGGTGACGGGCCTGGCGATGGTCCTGGCGGGGACCGAGCGCTCCTACCGGACGATCCTGGGCGCGCTGCTGGGCGCCCAGTTCGGGCTGCACGCGCTGTTCGTCCAGGCCACGGCGGGCACCGTCCACCACGCGGGGTCCCCGCTCGTCGAGGAGCCCGCCCGGGGCGGGAGCGCCATGACGCTGGCCCATCTCGGCACGGCCCTGGTCGCCGCCTGGTGGCTGCGCCGGGGCGAGGCCGCCGTGTGGGGCCTGGCGCGGCGGGTCGCCGCCGCCACCGGGGCGTCCTGGAGCGGGCTGCTCGCCGTTCCGGACCCGGCCGTCCTCCCCTTCCGCCCCGCCGTCCCGGCCTCCGCGCCGGACCGGTCGGCGGTCCGCGCCCCGCTGCGGCACGTCCTGATCGGCCGCGGGCCGCCCGCGCCGCTCTCCACCACGCCCTCCTGACCCTCCCCCGCCGCGGCGGGGGCCTCATCCTTCGACTCGTGGAGAGTTCCGCATGCGTACTTCAGCCTTCGCCGCCCTGGGCCTGGCCGGCGTGCTGCTCGGCGCGGCCGCCTGTGGCGGCGAGCCCGGCCCGGCCGCCGAGGCGCAGTCCGCGTCCCGGCCCGCGTCCGCCTACAAGGCGACCGCGCTGCCCGCCTCGTACAAGATCCCCGACGTGGAGCTGACCGACGGCGACGGGCGGCCCTACGGCCTGGCCGAGCGCGCCGAGGGCAAGGTGACCCTGCTGTTCTTCGGCTACACCCACTGCCCCGACATCTGCCCCACCACCATGGCCGACGCGGCGGGCGCGATGTCGCTGCTGTCCCCGGCCGAGCGCGAGCGGGTGCGGGTGGTGTTCGTGACCGCCGACCCGCGCCGCGACACCCCGAAGGTGCTCAAGGACTTCCTGGGGCGCTTCGACCGCTCGTTCGTCGGGCTCACCGGCCCGATGAAGACGATCCAGCGCGCGGCCGCCGAGGCGAAGGTGTCGATCACTCCGCCGCCCGCCGACGCCAAGGGGAACTACCCGGTCTCGCACGGCAGCAACGTCATGGCCTACGGGCCGGACGGCGCGGGCCGCCTGATGTTCCCCTACCAGTTCGGCAGCGCCGCCATGGCCAAGGACCTGAAGGCCCTGCTGGCCAAGGAGAAGCCCGGGGAGAGCGCGGGACAGGCCGAGATGCGCGTCAGCGACGCGCGCGTGCGCGTGCCGTCCAGCCCCGACGTGACCGCCGGCTACTTCACCCTGACCAACTCCGGCGTGCCCGACACCCTCACCGGCGTCACCTCGCCCGCCGCCGGGACGGTGGAGATGCACCGCATGGTGATGGGCGACGGCACCATGAAGATGGAACAGGTCAAGAGCGTCCCGGTGCCCAAGGGGACGGTCAAGTTCGACAAGGGCGGGCTGCACCTCATGCTGATGAAGCCCCGCGACCTGAAGGCGGGGACCACGGTGCCGCTGACGCTGCGGTTCGCCAAGGCCGGCGAGGTCACCGTCAACGCGACCGTGGTCCCGGCCGGGTCCTAGAGCGGCTAGGAGACGAACACCGCGAGGGGCTTGGCCGCCTTGCCCTGCTCCTCCACCAGCGCCAGCAGGGTCCCGTCGGGGTCGAACACCCCGACGGGGCCCGGGCCGAGGCCGGCGGCCGGGAGCCGGCCGCCGTGGCGGACCTTGCGGGCGTCGTCCTCGGTCACGTCGCGGCGCGGGAACGCCGCCGAGACCGCCTCGCCGATCGGCAGGACCTCCATCCGCTCGGCGAGCTCGTCGATCGTGCGGGCCATGCTCAGGTCGTAGGGGCCGACGCGGGTGCGGCGCAGGTAGGTCAGGTGGCCGCCGCAGCCCAGGCCGGCGCCCAGGTCGCGGGCCAGCGCCCGGATGTAGGTGCCCGACGAGCACGACACCGACACGTCCACGTCGACCAGGTCGCCCTCCCGGCGGATCCCGGTCACCGCGAACTCGTGGATCGTGACGGGGCGGGCCTTGAGCTCGACCTCCTCGCCCTTGCGCGCCATCTTGTAGGCGCGCTCACCGTTCACCTTGATCGCGCTGACCTGCGGCGGGACCTGCTGGATCAGGCCGGTCAGCGCCGCGATCCCGGCCATGATCTGCTCGTCGGTCACCCGGGCGGCCGACGCGGACGCGGTGATCTCGCCCTCGGCGTCGTCGGTGTTGGTGGTCCGGCCGAGCCGGATCGTGCCGTCGTAGCCCTTCTCGGTCAGCGCCAGGTGCCCCAGCAGCCGGGTGGCCTTCTCCACGCCGACCACCAGCACCCCGGTCGCCATCGGGTCCAGCGTGCCGGCGTGCCCGACCCGGCGCGTGCCGGCCAGCCGCCGCATCTTGCCCACCACGTCGTGGGAGGTCCACTCGGCGGGCTTGTCGACGATGACGAGTCCCGATTCCACTGCGGTCACTGCGGTCGCTCCGGTCGTTCGCTGCCGGGCGCCCGCAGGACGGCGCGCAACCGGTCGATGATGTCGGACGGGTCGCCGCTCGCGGTGAACGCGGCGGCCGTGCTGTGGCCGCCGCCGCCCAGCTCCACGCACGCCGACCCGACGTCCACCCCGCCCTTGGAGCGGGTGGACACGTACCAGTCGTTCTCGTCGGTCTGCTTGCACACCACCGAGACCTCGGCCTCGTCGGTGCGGCGGAGCTGGTCGATGACGCCTTCCAGCTGGTCGTAGGGCACGCCCCGCGCGTCGCGGTCGGCGCGGCCGATGGTCGTCCAGACCAGGCCGTGGCCGCCGGCGGCGTCGCGCTCCAGCCGGGCCCGCGCCAGCGCGCCCGCCAGCACCTGGAGGTAGCCGAACGGGGCGCGGTCCCACAGCTCGCGGCTGACCTTGTCGGGGCGGACCCCGGCCTTCAGCAGGCGGCCCGCCAGGTCGTGGTCCTGCGAGGTGGTGCAGGGGTACTTGAACGAGCCGGTGTCGCTTGCCAGCCCCGCGTACAGGCACTGGGCCACCTCGCGGGTCAGCGGCGCGCCCAGCCGCCGGATCAGCTCGTCCACCAGCACGGCGGTGGCGGCCGCGGCCGGGTCCACCAGCCGCACGGTGCCGAACCCGCCGCCGGAGGCGTGGTGGTCGACCACCAGCAGCGCCCGGGCCCGGTCGGCGTTGGCCGCCAGCGAGCCGAGCCGGTCCGGCCCGGCCGCGTCCAGCGTGATCATCAGTTCCGGCGCGGCCGGCAGCAGCCCCGGCTCCACCAGCAGCTCCCGGCCCGGCAGGAACCGCAGGCTGGCCGGGACCGTGTACGGCTCGCCGAACGAGGCCAGCACCCGCTTGCCCTGGCCGCGCAGGGCCAGGGCGAGCGCCAGCATCGAGCCGAGCGCGTCGCCGTCGGGCACCACGTGGCAGGCCAGGCAGATCTCGTCCGCGGCGTCGATCAGCTCCAGCGCCCCGGCCCAGTCCAGACCCGGCCACCGGTCGTCCCGGGGGCCCGGATCGCGCCGCGCCACCGGGACGGTCATGACGAGGTACGCCCCGCGGCGTCGGCCTCGTCGTCGGCGTCCTCGTCGTCGTCCGCCTCGCCCGGCTCCTTGTAGGGGTTGGCGTCCCCGGCCGGGGTGGCGGTCTGCGCGGCCTTGGCCACCTCGGCGTCCTTGGCGCGCGCCTTGGCGAGCAGCTCGTCGATGTGCTGCACGTTCTCCATGACGGAGTCGAGGGCGAAGGTGATGCTGGGCGTGTGCCGGACCCCCGTCTTCCTGCCGACCTCCGAGCGGATGACGCCCTTGGCGCTCTCCAGCGCCGCGGCGCTGTCGGCGCGCTCGGCCTCGGTCCCGTAGACCGTGTAGTACACGGTCGCGTCGCGCAGGTCGTTGGTGATGCGGGTGTCGGTCACGGTCACGAAGCCGAGCCGCGGGTCCTTGATCCGCCGCTCCAGCATCTCGGCCACGATCTGCTGGATGCGGTCGGCGAGCTTACGCGCCCGGGCTGCGTCCACCATGATCGCACTCCCTTTCTATGGTTCGCGCGAGGAGGTTCAGTCCTCGTCGTTGAAGAGCCGCCGCCGCGCCGACAGCAGCTCGATCTCGGGGCGACCGGCCACCAGCCGCTCGCACTGGTCCAGGACGTCGGTGGCGTTGGCGGCGCTGCCCGCCACCACCGCCACCCCGATCTCCGCCCTGCGGTGCAGGTCGTTGTCGCCGGTCTCGGCGACCGCGACCCCGGGGAAGCGCTTGCGCACCTCGGCGATGATGGGCCGGACCACCGACCGCTTCTGCTTCAGCGACCGCACGTCCCCCAGCAACAGGTCCAGCGTCAGCGCACCCACGTACACCTGGTCGATCACCTCGGGTTTCTCTGGAATGGAACGACGGCGGGAAGGCGGGGTGTTCCCACCCGGGGCTGTGACCCGGGGCGCCCGCCTCCGGCCGCCGACACGACACGACGCCAGGTTAGAAGATCAACCTGGCGTCATGGCACTGCTTTACCGCCCGGTGGGACGGGGGTGGCGGGGGCGGCCCCGCGTCGTCGCCTCGACGGGGCCGCCCCTACCGGTCGCCTCAGTCGCGGGGCTTCTCCCGCATCTCGAAGCACTCGATGGTGTCACCGAGCTTGATGTCGTTGTAGCCGACACCGATACCGCACTCGAAGCCCTCGCGGACCTCGGTGGCGTCGTCCTTGAAGCGGCGCAGCGACGACACCGTGAGGTTGTCGGCGACCACGACGCCGTCGCGGACGATGCGGGCCTTGGCGTTGCGCTGGATGACACCGGAGGTGACCATCGAGCCCGCCACGTTGCCGATCCGCGGCACCTTGAAGATCTCGCGGACCTCGGCGGTGCCCAGCTGGGCCTCCTCGAACTCCGGCTTCAGCATGCCCTTGAGGGCTGCCTCGACCTCCTCGATCGCCTGGTAGATGACCGAGTAGTACCGGATGTCCACGCCCTCGCGGTCGGCCAGCTCCTGCGCGTTGCGCTCGGGCCGCACGTTGAAGCCGATGATGACCGCGCCCTCGGACGCCAGCGACAGGTTGACGTCGTTCTGCGTGATCGCGCCGACACCGCGGCGGATGACCCGCAGGCTGACCTCGTCGCCCACGTCGATCTTGAGAAGCGAGTCCTCCAGCGCCTCCACCGAACCGGACACGTCGCCCTTGAGGATGAGCAGCAGCTCGTCCCGCTCGCCGCGCTCCAGGTCCTTGAACAGCTCTTCCAGGGAGCTGGACTTGCGGCTCTTGAGCAGCTCGGCGTTGCGCTTGCGCGCGGTGCGCTTGTCGGCGATCTGGCGGGCCACCCGGTCGTCGTCGACGACCAGGAAGTTGTCGCCCGCGCCGGGCACGGCGGTGAGGCCGAGCACCAGCACCGGGCGGGACGGACCCGCCTCCTCGACGAGGTTGCCGTTCTCGTCGTGCATCGCCCGGACGCGGCCGTGGGCCACGCCGCAGACGATGGAGTCGCCGACCCGCAGCGTGCCGCGCTGCACCAGCACGGTCGCCACGGCGCCCCGGCCCTTGTCCAGGTGCGCCTCGATGGCGGAGCCCTGGGCGGGCATGTCGGGGTTGGCCACCAGCTCCAGCTCGGCGTCGGCGGTCAGCACGATCGACTCCAGCAGGCCGTCGATGTTGATGCCCTCGCGGGCCGACACGTCGACGAACTGCGTGGTGCCGCCGAACTCCTCGGCGACCAGACCGTACTCGGTGAGCTGGGCCCGCACGCGCTGCGGGTCCGCGCCCTCCTTGTCGATCTTGTTGACCGCGACCACGATCGGCACGCCGGCCGCGGTCGCGTGGTCGATCGCCTCGGTGGTCTGCGGCTTGACGCCGTCGTCGGCCGCGACCACCAGCACCACCAGGTCGGTGGTGTCGGCACCGCGGGCGCGCATGGCGGAGAACGCCTCGTGACCCGGGGTGTCGATGAAGGTGATCTTGCGGTCCTCGCCGTCGACGACGGTCTCGACCTGGTAGGCGCCGATGTGCTGGGTGATGCCGCCGGCCTCGCCCGCGACCACGTTGGCGTTGCGGATGGCGTCCAGCAACTTGGTCTTACCGTGGTCGACGTGACCCATGACGGTCACCACCGGCGGACGGGACTGGAGGTTCTCCTCGTCGCCCTCGTCCTCGCCGTACTCGATGTCGAACGACTCCAGCAGCGCGCGGTCCTCGTCCTCGGGGCTGACGACCTGGACGTCGAAGTCCAGCTCGACCCCGAGCAGCTGCAGGTCGTCGGTGTCCACCGACTGCGTGGCGGTGACCATCTTGCCGAGGTGCATCATGATCGCCACGAGCGACGCCGGGTTGGCGCCGATCTTCTCGGCGAAGTCGGTCAGCGTCGCGCCCTGCGGCAGCCGGATGGTCTTGCCGTTGCCGCGCGGCGCCGAAACGCCACCGGCGGCGGGCGCCTGCATGTTCTCGAACTCTTGACGACGCGCCCGCTTCGACTTGCGAGCGCGACCCGGACGACCGCCGGGACGACCGAAGGCGCCCTGCGTGCCGCCGCGGCCGCGCGGACCGCCGCCACCGGGACGGGGGCCGAAGCCGCCGGGACGACCGCCGCCGCCACCGGGACCGCCGCCTGCGCGGGGGCCGCCGAAGCCGCCGCCGCCACCGGGACGACCGCCGCCGCCCGGACGACCGCCGCCGCCACCGGGACGGCCACCGCCGCCACCGGGACCGCGACCGCCGCCACCGGGGCCGCCGCGACCGGGCGAGCTCATGCGGCCGCGAGGACGGCATGCTCATCGGGCTCGGGCGCGGACCGCCGCCACCGGCGCCGCCGGGACGCGGCGGCATGCCGCCCGGGTTCGGGCGGGGACCGCCCGCACCGGGGGCACCGCCGGGGCGCGGCCCCGGACGGGCGCCGCCGGGCGCGGGACGCGGACCGCCGGGACGGTCAGCGGCACCGGCGCCGGGGGCGCCGCCGGGACCGCCCTGGCCGCCCGGACGCGGGCCGGGGCGCGGGCCCGGCTTGGGCGCCTGGCCCATGCCGGTGTTGGTCGAGCTGAACGGGTTGTTGCCCGGACGCGGACCCTGCGGGCGGTCGCCGCGCTGGCGGTCACCGCCGCCGGAGCGCGGGGCCGGACGCGGACCCGGCTTGGGCGCACGCGGACCAGGCTTCGGACCGCCGGGGCTGGCCTGGCCCTGGCCCTGGCCGGGCGCGGGGCCGGTGGCCTTGGGGGCCGGGGCCTGCGGGGCCTGGGCCGCCGGGGCCGGAGCCTGCGGGGCCTGCGGCGCCTGGGCGGCCGGCGCGTTCACCGGGGTGCTCGGCGCGGGCGGAACCGGGCCGGGCGCCGGGCGCGGGCCCGGCTTCGGGCCGGGACCGGTCGAGCTTGGGCGCATTCTGGCGCTCCTGCTGGCCCTGCTGGCCATGCGGCGGGACCGCCGGGGGCCGGAGCCGGGCGCGGGCCCGGCTTGGGCGGACCCGGACGGGCGCCCTGCGCGCCGCCGCCACCGGACGGACCGGGGCGCGGCGCGGCCGGACGCGGGGCGGACGGGCGGGGCCCGCCGCCCTTGCCGGACTTGCCGGCGTTGTTGTTGAAAGCTTCGGTAAGACGTCGAACGACCGGTGCCTCTATCGTGGAGGACGCCGACCGTACGAACTCGCCCATCTCCTGGAGCTTGGCCATGACGACCTTGCTCTCTACACCGAACTCTTTGGCGAGCTCGTATACCCGGACCTTGGCCACTGCACTCCCTACTCGGTCCGGGGGTGCGGCCTCCGGACCGTCGTTAACCTGCCGTACTCATCGCGGCGTGCTCATCGAGCGCTCATAGCAATCTCGACCTGCTTCCGACTAGACGTCGCTTACGATTCGGCCTGACGGCCATCCTGCTGCCGCGGCGCTGCCGCCGCAAGCCCGTCCCGCAGCACACCGAGATCGAGCGGTCCCGGCAGGCGGAAGGCCCGTGGGAACGCCCGACGTCGCTCAGCTAGCTGAAGACATCCCAGGTCAGGGTGCAGATGTGCGCCCCGGCCCGGCAGCCGCCCATCGGGATCGGGGACGACGACGCCCTCGACCGCCACCAGGCGCAGCAAGTCGGACTTGACCGTGCGGACCCGGCACCCCACACAGGTGCGCATGGGGACAGCCCGGTCACGTGAACTGAGTCTACCGCGCCGAAGCGTCGGCGGGACCTGTCGCATGTTCTCCTGACGCACTTGATCCGGTTTCGGCGGGGTCGGCGCCCTTCGCCTCGCCCGTCCCGGCGGGCCGTTCCCGGCCGCCGGTCTGCCCGCCGGCCTGCCCGCCGGTCTGCTCGGTGTCGGACCGGATGTCGATGCGCCATCCGGTGAGCCGCGCGGCGAGGCGGGCGTTCTGCCCCTCCTTGCCGATGGCCAGCGACAGCTGGTAGTCGGGCACGGTCACCCGGGCGACCCGGGCCTCGGCGTCGACGACCTCCACACCGTTGACCCGGGCGGGCGACAGCGCGTTGCCGACGAACTCGGCCGGGTCGTCCGACCAGTCGACGATGTCGATCTTCTCGCCGTGCAGCTCGGCCATCACGTTGCGGACCCGGCTGCCCAGCGGGCCGATGCAGGCGCCCTTGGCGTTGACGCCGGGCTTGCGCGACCGCACCGCGATCTTGGTGCGGTGGCCGGCCTCGCGGGCGATGGCGGCGATCTCCACGGTGCCGTCGGCGATCTCGGGCACCTCCAGGGCGAACAGCTTGCGCACCAGGTTGGGGTGGGTGCGCGACAGCTGGACCGAGGGGCCGCGGTGGCCCTTGCGCACCTGCACCACGTAGGCGCGCAGGCGCTCGCCGTGCCGGTACTCCTCGCCGGGCACCTGCTCGGCGGGCTGGAGGATCGCCTCGATCTTGCCGAGGTCCACCAGCACGTTCCGCGGGTCGTTGCCCTGCTGGATGATGCCGGAGACGATGTCGCCCTCCCGGCCGGCGTACTCGCCGAAGGTCAGCTCGTCCTCGGCGTCGCGCAGCTTCTGCAGGATGACCTGCTTGGCCGTGGTCGCCGCGATCCGGCTGAACCCCTCGGGGGTGTCGTCGTACTCGCGGAGGGCGGTGCCCTCCTCGTCGGTCTCGGTCGCCCACACCGTGACGTGCCCGGTGGCGCGGTCGAGCTCCACCCGGGCCTTGGGCGCGGCGCCCTCGGTGCGGTGGTAGGCGATCAGCATGGCGTCTTCGATGGCCTTGACGGCCACGTCCAGCGAGATGTCCTTCTCGCTCTCCAGGCTGCGCAGCGCGGTCATGTCGATGTCCACGAGGCTCCCCCCTCTATTCCGGCTCGGCCGGAGAAGGCGTCTCCGGGGCTGCCGGAGAACGCGTTTCGGCGGCCGCGCCGGCGTCGGCCTCGGCCTCGTCGGTCCGGCGGAACTCCACCTGGACACGGCCGCGCCCCAGCTCGCCGAAGGCGAACCTGCGCCGGGCGGGCGCACCGCCCTTGCCCTTGCCGCCGGACCCCTTGCCCCGCGGCTTGGCGACGACGTCGATGACGACCGACTCCTGGTCGGCCTCCACCACCCTGCCCTCGATCTGGCCGCCCTCGGTCAGCGGCGCGACCACCAGGCGCCCGGCGGCGCGGCGCCAGTGGCGCGGCTCGGTGAGGGGGCGGTCCACGCCGGGCGAGGTGACCTCCAGCACGTAGGCCGAGGCGCCCATGATCTCCGACTCGTCGAGCAGGTCCGAGGCGGTCTGGCTGAGCTCGGCCACATCGTCCAGGCTCACCCCGCCGTCGGCGTCCACGACGATCTTGACCAGGCGGCGCCGCCCGGCGGGCCGCACGTCGACCTCCTCCAGGTCGAAGCCCGCGGCCGCGACCGCCGGCTCCAGCAGGCGGGTCAGTCCGGCGACGGCCGCCTCCCGGGTGGGCCTGCCGCCCGCGGCGCCGTCGCGGCCCCGGTGAGCGCTGTCACCATCGGACTCGACGCTCATGGGACCTCCTCATGTTGTGCTGAATCGACCGTGTGTCCGTTGTCCCCTCAAGACTATCGACAGCCGGACACCTCAGCGGTCTTTCGGACAGCTCACCGGCGCGCCGGATATGGAATGCTTGAGCTGGCCCGATGGGCGGGAGGGCGCCGCGGGCCGTCCCGCCATGCCGTCCGGTGAGGAGACATGCTTGCCTGAAGCCATCCCGGGGGCCGTGTCCCGCCGTACGGCGCTGGCCACCGCGCTGGCCGCCGCGCCCCCGCTGCTGGGCGGCTGCACGCTCCCCGGCACGGCCCGGCGGGCGGCGCACGCCGACGTTCCCGTCCTGGCCGGGGCCATCTCGGCCGAGCAGGACCTGATCGCATTGTACGAGGCCGCTAACTCCGCCCACCCGGGCCTGGCGCGGCGGCTGGCCCCCGCCCTCGCCCACCACCGCGAGCATCTGGCGGTGCTGAAGCGGCACTTCGTCCCCGGCTCGGGCGATCGCAAGGACGAGGGCGCGGCGGTCCCGGGGCCCCGGAAGCGGGAGCTTCCCGAGGACTCCGGCCAGGCCCTGGCGGCGCTGCGGCAGGCCGAGACGCAGGCGGCCGCGGCCCGTGCGGCCGACGTGGCCAAGGCCGCGCCGGCCCTGGCGCAGCTGCTGGCGGGCATCGGCGCGTGCGAGGCGGGCCACGCCGCCCTGCTGGGACGGTCGGCGCAGGGATGAACACGGTGAACGCGCTGCAGGAGGCGTTGAAGGCCGAGCACGCGGCCGTCTACGGCTACGGCGCCCTGGGGGCGCGCCTGCGCGGCACGCTGCAGCAGCACGCCAAGTCGTTGTGGGACGCCCACCGCGCCCAGCGCGACGCCCTGACCGCCCGGCTGGCCGCCCTGGGCGCCCGGCCCGCGTCCGCGGCAGTGGCCTACCGCCTGCCGGTGGACCCGGTCTCGCCCCGCTCGGCCGCCGACCTGGCCGCCGCGCTGGAGGACGCCCTCGTCACGGCGTACGTGATGCTCGCGGGCGCGTCCGACCCCGCGCTGCGCACCCTGGCGGCGAAGGCGATGCAGGAGGCCACGGCGCGGGCCGTCCGCTGGCGTGCGGCGACGGGCCGCCCGCAGGGTCCGGCCCCGGCCTTCCCGGGGCTGCCGCCCGCCGCGCTGTCCCCCAAGCCGCGTCCCGGCGACTGACACCGGGAACGCTCTCCCCTGGCGTACCGTTGGTCCCTTTTGTACGGATAAATCGTTCCTCGGGGGAGGCACACGATCACATGACCGTCAGCCAGGACACCAGCATCAGCACCGGCACCCTGGACGAACTGCGCGCCGCCTACCGCGCCCAGCTCGACCAGCTCGCCGCCGAGCGCGACGAGGCCCGCCTCCAGGCCCGCAAGGCCAAGGCCGCCGCCTACAACGCCCAGGCCGACCTCGCGAGCCTGAAGGCCCGCGTGCAGGAGCTGCTCGGCGCCGTGGCCGCGCAGCTGGACAGGGCCACCTCGGACGGGGTCCCGTCGGACCAGGCCCCGACGAACCGGGCCGCGTCAGACCAGGCCGGGCCGGACCAGGCCGCACCGGAAGGGGCCCTTCCGGTCCGGGCCGGAGCGGACGGGGCCGCGGAGGAACGCGCCGCGCGATAGCACGACCGACGCGCCGATGCCCGGTGAGCCCGCGACGGGCTCACCGGGCATCGGCGCGTCAGCGGGCCCGCCTCAGGAATGCCACCGATCGACGTGCGGCAGCAGCTCCGACAGGTCCCCGATCACCGCGTCCGGCGTCGTCTCCCACGTCGGGACCGTGCTGTTGGGCACCAGCACGGCCTTCAGACCGGCCGACTTCGCCCCGTGGACGTCGTCGTAGGGCCGGTCCCCCACGAACACGCAGGACTCCGGATCGGACGCCCCCACCGCGTCCATCGCCGCCCGGAACGCCTTCGGGTGCGGCTTGGTCCAGGGGATCTCGCTGGAGTAGACCGCCCCGTCCAGCAGGTCCAGCACCCGGTCGCGGGCGAAGATCCGCTCGTGCCACTCGCGGGACCACATCGTGTTGGACAGCACCCCCACCTTGATGCCGCGGGCGCGCAGGGCCTCCAGCAGGGGCGGGGCGGCCGGGTCGATCAGGGTGTGCGGCGCCCACGCCTCGAACTTGGTGGCGAGCATCGCCTCGGTCGGCTCCACCCCGGCCAGCGAGAACACCTCGTCCAGGGTCGCGCTGCGGTGCTCGTCGCGGCCGCGCGCCCACAGCCGCAGTTCCGCCTCCAGCAGCGCGTTGGCCGCCGCCTCCACCTCGTCGGGATCCAGATGGGCGGCGCAGATGCCGCGCCAGATCTCGCCCAGCTCGATGTCGTGCCAGGGCGTCAGGGTGCCGCCCCAGTCGAAGATGACCGCCTCAATCGCCATGCTCGGATGGTAGGTCGCGGCGGGGCGGCGGTGCCATCGGGAAGATCTCCGCCAGGCGCGCGAGCCGCCGCGACGGCCTTCCGGCGCGACGGGGCGGGCCCGCGTCGCCGGAGCGGCGCGACGGCCCGTGCGGCGGACCCGTCGGCCGGATGCCGAGTAACCCCGGCGGCGGGCCGGACGATGAGCGGTTGTGCGGTGGATCACCTCGGGCGGCGCGAACGGGGCCACTAGGATCTCCAACCATTATTTCCGGTCTGGTTAGTATGATTTAGGAGACCGTATGGCCATCACGCGCCACCTGACGGCGGGCGCGGCGGGCGCCTGCCTGCTCGGCGCCGCCCTCCCGGCGGCCGCCACGCCCGTCCCCGACGGGCCCGGCCGGGGCCTGCCGCGCGCCTACATCGGCGCGCCCGCAACGCCCCGCCCGCTGCCGGGGCGCCCCGTCCCCGCCAACCCCCACCAGGGGCCGGTCGGGACCTCCTCCATGCACGCCGACAGCTACGCCTCCGACACCTACCCCTTCGCCGGGCCGCTCGGGCGGCGGCCGCAGGTGCGCTCGGAGGCCAAGGGCGGCGGGCTGCTGCCGGGCCTGTGCTCCACGGTCACCTTCGCCAGGCGGACCGGGCTGATCGTCGCGCAGTGCACCCAGGGCCAGAACTTCACGCTGCGCCTGATCGATCCGAAGACCCTCAAGGACCTGGCCGCCCTCCGGCTGCCGCCCCGGCCCTCCACCGTGCGCGCCGTGGTGACCGGCGACCTGGACAAGGTCCTCACCGACACCTCCGGCGGCGCGTACTACTACCTGGACCCGCAGGACCGCGCGGTGCTCGCCGACTCGGCGTTCCACGTGCGGCGCTTCGCGCATGAGAAGGGCCCCGACGGCAGGTGGCGCTTCCGGGTCACCGACGACTGGGACCTGAGCAGGCGGCTGCCCAGCGACTGCGCCACCTGGACCGACCCCTCCCCCAAGGGCGAGTGCGACCCGATCACGGCGGTCGGCCCCGACTGGGGCGGCCTGATCTGGTGGATCACCCGCAACGGCCGCATCGGCACGATCGACCCGCGCACCGGCACCGTGCGCGACACCCGGCTGAGGGGCGAGGCGATCCAGAACTCCTTCGCCGCCGCCGAGGACGGCGTCTCGGTCGTGTCCGACCACGCCCTGTACCGGATGCGCGCCGCCGCCGACGGCACGCCCTCGGTGGTGTGGCGCCGCGCCTACGACCGGGGCTCGGGCCGCAAGCCCGGCCAGATCGACCAGGGGTCGGGCACGACGCCGACCTTCTTCGGCGACGGCCTGGTCGCGATCACCGACAACGCCGACGACCGGATGAACGTGCTGGTGCACCGGCGCGGCGACGGGAGGCTCGTCTGCAGGGTGCCGGTGTTCGGGCACGGCAAGAGCGCCACCGACAACTCGCTCGTCGGCTACGGCGACAGCCTGTTCGTGGAGAACAACTACGGCTACCGCAACTTCTTCGAGCTGCCGCCCGGCGGCTCCTCGGTCGGCGGCGTCTCCCGCGTGGACGTCACCCCGAGCGGCTGCCGCACCGTCTGGACGAGCAAGGAGCGCTCCCCCTCCACCGTCGCCAAGGCGTCGGTCGCCAACGGGCTGCTGTACCTCTACACCAAGGAGCCCCGCAAGGACCTCATCGACACCTGGTACCTGACGGCGGTGGACGCCCACACCGGCCGCACCGCGTTCAAGGTGCTGACCGGTACCGGCAAGTGGTTCGACAACAACTGGGCGCCCATCACCCTCGGCCCGGACGGCACCGCCTACGTCGGCGTGGTCGGCGGCCTGGTCGCGGTCCGCGACCGGGACTGAGCCGCGCCGCCCGGGGACGGAAAGTGACAGATCCCACTTCGGGATTTTCTTCGACGTTCAAGGGAATGTCATGAGCTGACAAAAGGTTGCGCGGAGCAGGCGAGCTTGCGAGGTGACCGGGACATGGACGACGTCGTCACGGCACCGACGCGCACTCCGCCCCCTGACGCCTCCGACGTACCCGCGGCACCGGCGGTTCCACCGTCCTCCGCGACGGTCCCCGCCGTGCCCGCCGGTGCCGTGCCCGCCGGCGTCGTGCCCGCCGGTGCCGTGCCCGCCCAGGCCGCTCCGGACGACGCCCCTCCCGTCGAGATCCCCCGCCGCGGCCGCCGGGGCGCCCTGCTCCAGGTCGCCCTGCTCGCGGGCACCGCCGCCCTGCTCGTGCTCTTCCGCGACCGCCTCCCCGACCTCGGCGCGATGGCCGCGGCCGCCCGGCACGCCGAGCCCGGCTGGCTCGTGCTGGTGGTGGTGGCCGCCGCCGGTTCGATGGGGGCCTTCGCCCGCCTCCAGCGCCGCCTGCTGCGCGTCGGCGGGGTCCCGATGCGGCTGCGCCGCGCGTTCGCCATCACCTACGCGGGCAACGCCCTGTCGGTCACGCTCCCGGCGGGCCCGGCGGTCAGCGTCGTCTACACCTTCCGCCAGTTCCGCCGCAGCGGCGCGTCCGCCAAGCTCGCCACCGCCGTCATCCTGCTCGGCGGCGTCATCACCACCACCGCCTACACCGTCATCGGGCTGCTGGCGCTGATGGCCGATCCCAGGGCGCGCGGCCCGGCGCTGACCGCGCTGGCGCTGTTCGCCGCGCTGGCCGCCGTTCCGGCCGCGCTCCTGCTCCGCCCCCGTCCGCGCGCCCTGCTGTCGCGGACACTGGGCCGCCCCGCCCGCGCCCTGTCCGCCCGCATGTCGGGCCACCCCAAGATCGCACCGCACGCCGAACGGCTGCGCGAGGTCCCGCGCGTCCTGCGGCCGTCCCGCCGCGACTGGGGCGCGCTCGTGCTGCTGGCCGCCGCGAACTGGGCGTTCGACATCCTGGCCCTGCTGGCGGCGGCCCGCGCCGTCGGCATCGAGGTCGCCCCGCACGGGGTCACCCTCGCCTACTTCGCCGCCCAGGCCGCCGGGAGCGCGCTGCCGCTGCTGCCGGGCGGGCTCGGGGCGATCGAGAGCAGCATGGCCGCCTCGCTGGTCGCCTTCGGCGCGACCCTCACCCCGGCCGGCGCGGCCGTGGGCCTGTACCGGCTGGCCTCCTACTGGATCGTGGTGCTGGTCGGCTGGCTCGCCTGGCTGGCGCTGCACGAGGGGCCGCGCCTGTCGGCCCGCACCCGGCGGCGCCTCGCCGCGGCCGGCGGCACCGTGCTGTCCGGGCTCACCTCGGCGTCGCTGCTGTCGCCGTACACGCCGATCATCGGCGCCGCGCCGCCCGAGCCCCGGCGGCCCTGACCCGGGGCCACCGCCGGTCCCGCCCGCCCCGGCCCGATCCCGCCCGACTTGTTGCCGTGGTCCGCTGCTGCTAATCTCCCAAGCGAGCGCTTGGTTATCTAAACGGCAGCAGCGGAGCATCACCGGAGGCTCGATGACGTCCCTACGGGTCAGCCTTGGCTACGAACTTGAGGTGCGCGGGCGGTCCCGCGAGGTGGAGCGGCGGGCGTTCGAGAACGTCATGGACCAGGTCGTGCTGGCCGACGAGCTCGGCTACGACACCGCCTGGTTCGTCGAGCACCACTTCACCCGGGGTTTCTCGCACTCCTCGGCGCCCGACCTGGTGCTGGCGGGGATCTCGCAGCGGACCGAGCGCATCCACCTCGGCCTCGGCGTGGTGCTGCTGCCCTTCCAGTCCCCCATCCGCACCGCCGAGCGGGTCGCCACGCTGGACGTGATCAGCGGCGGCCGGGTCGAGTTCGGCACCGGCCGCGGCGCGTCCCCGCTGGAGTACCAGGCGTTCCAGCGGCCCTTCGAGCAGTCGCGCAAGCTGTGGGAGGAGTCGCTGGAGGCGGTCCTCGCCATCTGGAACGCCGACGGGCAGCCGGTCTCGCGCTCGGGCGAGTTCTTCGAGATCCCCGACGTGGCGGTCTACCCGCGCCCGGTGCAGGAGCCGCACCCGCCGGTGTGGGTCGCCTCCACCTCCCTGGACGGCTACCTCGCCGCCGCCAAGCAGGGCTACAACCTGCTCGGCATGACGATGCTGAAGGGCCTGGACGAGGTCGCCGAGGACATCGCCAAGTACAAGCAGTGCCTGGCCGACAACGGCTTCGACCCCGAGTCGCGGCGGATCGCGCTGATGATCCCCTGGTACGTCGCGCCCACCCAGCAGGAGGCCGTGGACACCGCCGCCGACGCGGTGCTGTGGTACCTGCGGCGGCAGATCAACCTGGTCGCGCCGCCCGACTACACCGACGCCCGGCACGCCACCCACCGCGTCCTCGGCCAGCAGGCCGTCGGGATGCCGCCGGAGGAGGCGATGGCGATCCTGCGCGACCAGACCATGGTCGTCATCGACGACGTGGAGGGCTCGCGCAAGGCCGTCGAGCGCATCCAGGCCGCCGGCGCCACCGACCTGATCCTGCAAGCGCAGGTCGGCGGCCTCGCCCACGAGCACGTGTGCGACTCGATGAAGCTGTTCATGCAGGAGGTGCGCAAGTGAGCAGCTGGATCGACCGGGCGACCTTCCCCACCAGCGGCTCGGCCCGGGGACTGCTCCAGGTCTCGCCCGAGGGCGACCTGGTGGCCCCGCTGGACGCGCCCGACCGCGCCGCCGCGCTGGAGCTGACCGCCGCCGCGCTGCGCGCCGCCGGGCTCGGCGAGCGCGACCGGGTCGTGGTCGCGCTCAACAACGACGGCGAGGCCGCCGGTCCGCTGATCGCGCAGGCCGCCGCCGAGGTCGCCCAGGCCGCCGCGTCGGTCGGGCCGCGCGGGCGGATGCGGCTGCACACCGCGCTGGAGCGGGTCGGCGCGACCGCGCTGGTCATCACCCCGGCCGGGGCGATGGACTTCCTGGCGCGGCTGCACCTGGAGTTCCTGCTCGACCCGCTCGACCTGGAGCTGAGCCACATCTTCCTGGTGGGCGAGATCCCCTCGCCCAACACCGCCTCCCAGCTGGCCGCCGAGTTCGAGGCGTCGGTCCGGGAGCTGTACGCCGACCCGTTCTTCGGCGTGCCGGTCGCCTGGCGCGCGCCCGGCGACGCGGCGCTCACCCCCGTCCGCGACGGGCTGCTGGGCCTCGCGCCGGCCGGCAAGGACGCGCTGCTGGAGCCGCCCTACGACGCCGGGCTCGCCGAGCTGGTCCTCACCCCGTCCTGGCACGCCACCCTCGGCGACGCCGTGCTGCGCACCGGCCACGCGGTCCGGCTCGCCGGCGGCGAGCAGGGCGTGCCCGCGCCCGCGCACACCGTGGGCGAGCACGTGCTGGTCCGGGGCCGCTGGCTGTCGCTGCCGAAGGTCGCCTCGGCGCTGGCCCGCATCGACGGCGTCGCGCGCTGGGAGCTGCGGATCAAGCGCGAGGGCACCCTCGACTCGGCCGCGCTGCACGTCACCTTCAACCGCGACACCCTGGTCAAGAACCCCATGTGGAAGTCGCGGATCGCGCAGGCCCTGTACGCCCTCACCCCCGTAGCGGTCGAGGTGGTGGTCGAGCCGGAGGTCTCCGACGAGCGCCGCCCGCCGACCGTCACCGACCAGCGCGGCCACCACCTGGGCCGCGACCGCTCCCAGCTCTCGTAGTTCCGGCCCCCGTAGGAACCGTAGGAAAGAGCCTGCCCTCCCGGCCCGCGTCCCCCTCGCGCGGGCCGGGACGGGTGTTCGTGGAGGAGGCGCGATGGATGTGCAGCCGGTCCCCGCCTGGGGGACGATCCCGCGGATGTTGCGCGACCAGGCGGCGGACCACGGCGAGGTCACCGCCGTCGTCGCCGGGGACACCAGGCTGACCCTGGCCGAGCTGGCGCGGCGGGCGCACGCCACCGCGCGGGCGCTGATGGCCCTCGGCGTCGCCCCCGGCGACCGGGTCGCGGTGTGGGCGCCCAACACCCCCGAATGGGTGGTCGCCGCCTACGGGATCTGGGACGCGGGCGCGGTGATCGCGCCGCTGTCCACCCGGTTCAAGGGGCTGGAGGCCGCCGAGCTGCTGCGCAAGGTCGAGGCGAAGGTGCTGCTGGTCGCCGAGGGCTTCATGGGCACCTCCTACCTGGACATGCTGGAGGGCGAGGAGCTGCCCGACCTCGCGCACACCGTGGTCCTCGGCGACGGGCCGTCCCGCGAGGGCGTGCTGGGCCGGGAGGAGTTCATCGCCGCGGGCGAGGCCGTCCCGTCGCGGGAGGCCGAGGCCCGCGCCCAGCACGTCGGGCGCGACGACCTGGCCTCGATCATGGCGACGTCGGGCACCACCGGCGCGCCCAAGGGCGTCATGCTGCACCACTCCCAGCTGCTGCGCGGCTACTGGGATTGGGCCGAGCTGGTCACCCTGCGCGAGGGCGACCGCTACCCGATCATCGCGCCGTTCTCGCACGGCTTCGGCATCAACGCCGGGCTGCTGGCGTGCGTGCTGCGCCGCGCCACGATGATGCCGATCGCGCTGTTCAGGCCGGACGAGCTGATGGACCTGATCGAGCGCGACCGGGTCAGCGTGCTGGCGGGCGCGCCGCCGATGTTCTTCAAGATCCTGGAGGAGCTGGACGGCCGCGACGTGTCCTCGCTGCGCGTGGCGATCTGCGGCGCGGCATCGGTGCCGCCCGAGCTGATCCGGCGGCTGGTGGACCGGGTCGGCCTGGACCGCATGATCAACGCTTACGGGCTGATGGAGGGCACGGTGGTCTCGATGACCCGGCCCGAGGACCCGGTCGAGGTGATCGCCGCCAGCACCGGGCGCGCGGTGCCGGGGGTGTCGGTGCGGATCGTGGACGACGACGGCAAGGACCTGCCGCCCGGCGAGCCCGGCGAGATCCTGGTCGGCGGGTACGGGGTGATGCGCGGCTACTGGCGCGACCCCGAGCGCACCGCCGAGGCCGTGGACGCCGAGGGCTGGCTGCGCACCGGCGACATCGGCACCCTGGACGACGCCGGGAACCTCGCGATCGTGGACCGCAAGAAGGAGATGTTCATCGTCTCGGGGTTCAACGCCTACCCCGCCGAGATCGAGGGCCTGCTGCTGCGCTGCCCGCTGGTCGGCCAGGCCGCGGTGGTCGGCGTGCCGGACGCCGCGCAGGGCGAGGTCGGCTGGGCCTACGTCGTGCCCGCCCCGGGGACGGCGCCCGACCCGGCCGACGTCATCGCGTGGGCCCGCGACAACATGTCCAACTACAAGGTGCCGCGCCGGGTCGTGCTGGTGGACTCCCTGCCGGTCAACGTCAACGGCAAGATCGACAAGCCGTCGCTGCACGCCCGCGCGGCGGCGGAGCGCTGACCGGCAGGGAGCCCGTCCGGGCTAGCGTCCGGCGGACCGCTGCGCCGCCAGGGCGTGCACGGTGCCGTCGGTGGTGAGGGCGAACACCAGGTCGCCGCTCACCGACAGCCGCGAGGCGACGCCGCCGCCGAGGTCGTACTCGGCGACCTTGCGGCCGGTGGCGCGGTCGAGGGCCAGCAGCCGGCCGTCCCAGGTGCCCGCGTACACCGTGGTCCCGGTGGCCACCGCGTGCATGGCGGGCGAGCCCTTCAACTCGGCGGTGCAGCCCTTGGGGCTCTCACCGGCCGGGTAGCCGACCGGCGTCTCCCACAGCGGCTTGGCCGGGTCCGCGGCCTTGGTGTCGAACGCGCGGACCACGCCGTCGATCGAGGCGACGTAGGCGACGGTGCCCCGGACGGCCGGGCTGGTCACCGGCGGCGGGCCCGGCTCGCAGACGCTCGCGCCGCCGACCTTGGCGTGCCACAGGACCTTGCCCTTGTCCTTGGCGTCGTGGCCGCGCACGCCGCCGACCGTCGCGGTGACGATCTGCCCCGCCTCGGTCATCGCCGGGGAGGAGTGGCTGTACAGGTCGCCGCCGGTGTCGATCGTCCAGAGCTGGCGGCAGCCCGCCACGTCCATGGAGATGAGCGTGCGGCTGGACCCCGAGTGCAGGTAGGCGGTGCCGGAACCGGGCACGCTGATCGCGGCGCTGTGGAACTGGCCCCAGCCCTCGGGGGCCTTGAAGCCGGTGCCGACCCGCTCGCCGGTGACCGCGTCGCGGCACATGATCTGGGTCCACTCCTGGTAGACCGCGACGGCGCGCCCGGCGCCCGGGACGTCCAGGACCGAGACGGGGCCGCCCGCGCGGCCGTAGCGGCGCACGGTCGCGCCGTGCCGCTCCTCGGCCTCGATGCGCTGCCAGGCCACCTTGCCGGTCCCGGCGTCCAGCGCGTAGACCCGGCCGACGCCGGTGCTGAGGTAGACCTTCCCGCCGTGCACGGTGGGCGCGGAGTCGGCGTCGCCGTCCAGGTAGGTGCGCCACAGCTCGCGGCCGGTGAGGGCGTCGTAGGCCAGCGCCATGCTGTAGGGCGAGGCGAGCGCCCGCGAGGAGACGATCACCTTGCCGTCCACGACCGCCGAGCCGTTGAGGTTGAAGTTCTCGCCGGTGCCGGCGGTCCAGCGCAGGCCGAGCCGCGCGCCGGGGTCGTCGGCCGGGGCGGAGGCGCCCCGCTCGTCGCCGCCGGGCCGGGTCCAGTCGCGGCCGAGCCGGGGGGCCGGGACGTCCCTGTCGATGACCTCGAAGGTGCTCTTGGCGGCGGGCCACTGGCGGCCGTCGGTGCCGGTCACGGTCAGCTCGGCCGTGTACCTGCCGGGCTTCAGCCCCGCGACCCGGCCCTGGGCGCGGGTCCAGGACGCGCGCGGCTCGGGGCAGGTCTCGCCGGCGTGGCAGTGGACGGCACCGGTCTTGACCTCGGCCGTGCCGAACGTCAGCCGCGGGGCGCGCTGCACGGCCCTGCCCCGCCCGTCGCGGACGGTGAGGGAGGCCCGCTCGGGGGTGCGGCCGGTGTCCTCGGCGAACGCCTCCACCGGGATCGGCTCGCCGGCGCGGTGGACGCTGCCGTTGCCGGGGCTCACCACGGCGGTGTCCTGGTCCACGCCGAACTGCCGGTGCACGCCCTTGACGTAGCCGGTGTCCTTGCCGGAGATCTCGCTGAAGTCCAGCAGCTTGTAGCCGGTGCGGGCACCGTCGATCCCGTAGGTGGTGCCCATGTTGTTGACCTCGACCGAGCGCGGGAAGGCGCCGCGCCGGAACTCGGCCTGCTGGTTGTGGCCCGAGGCGAACATCCGCACGTCGTACTCGGCCAGCTCGTCCACGATGGGCTGGATGGCCGCGCCGGGCCCCCACCGGGTGAACAGCGACCGGTGCGCGTACACCATCACCTGCTTGCCCTTGGCGTGGCGGCGCAGGTCCTCGCGCAGCCAGGCGAGCTGGGGCGCCAGGGCGCTGGTGTCGTAGTTGTTCTCCAGCACGACGTGGTGGCGGCCGTTGCGGTCGAAGCTGTACCACTCGGGGCCGAGGTTGCGGCGCCAGGTCTCCATCTCCCCGGCGTAGCCCTTCGGCCCGTCGCCGGGCGTCCCGGCGTCGTGGTTGCCCATGACCGGGTAGAACGGCATCTCCAGCCGCCCCTTGGCCAGCCCATCGCGCAGCAGGTCGTAGCCGCCCTGGCGGCGCGGGACCTGCGCGTAGTCGGTGACGGTCAGGTCGCCGGTGGCGATGGCCACGGTCGCGCCGCTGCGCGCCATCGCCTCGACCTGCCCGGTCCAGCGGCTCCGGGTGGCGGCGGCGGAGTCGTCGCTCCGGTTGTCGGTCTCCAGGTCGGAGGGCATCAGCCAGGTCTCGCGCGGGTCGGCGGCGTGCTTGTCGCGCACCAGCCCGAAGTCCAGGCCGGTGTGCACGCCGGCGCCCTCGGGCACCCGCTGGAAGAACCTCGGCACGTAGTCGTCGCGCAGGGCCGGGGTGTAGCCGGTGGGCGAGACGATCTGGACGAGGTCGGTCCCGCGCCGGCCGGGGTCGATCTCCAGCCGGTAGGCGCCGTCGCGGTCGGTGGTGGCCCAGACCGCGCCGTCGGTCACCGAGATGCCGGACATCCCGCGCTCGCCGGGGTCGCGCCGTCCGTCGCCGTCGAGGTCGCGGAAGACGACCCCCTCGGCGACGGAGGCGGTGCCGGCCTTGTCCTTGGGGTCGGGGGAGGGCGCGGCCGCCGGGGCGGCCAGCGCGGGCGTTCCCGCCAGCGGGAGCAGCAGAGCCGCCCCCACCAGCACGTTCGTTACTTTCTTGATCACGAACGAACGTTAGGGATCTTGCCTGACCATAAGGGAAATAACGGTCAACCGCCGAGCGGCCGCCACCTGACCAGGGTGGTCTCCCCGTCCACGTCGGTGAACACCGCCTCGACCGGCAGGCCGGGCCGCAGCGCGCCGATCTCCCCGTCCACCAGGTCGCCGTACATCAGCATGTCCGCGCCCTCGTCCAGCCGCACCGCCAGCACCGCGAACGGCACCTCGTCGGCCATCGACCGCATGAACACCTGGTGGTTGACGATCCAGCTGTAGACGGTGCCGGTCCCGCGCACCGGGACCCAGGCCCACTCCCGCGAGCGGCACCGGTTGCACACCGACCGCGCCGGGAAGCGCAGGACCCCGCAGCCCCCGCACTCCTGCACGGTCAGCTCGTGCCGCCGCACCGCCTCCCACCAGGGCGCGGAGTCACGGTCGGCTTCGGGGCGCGGCCGCTGGGCGAGACTCATGCATCACTCCTCAGGATCAGCGCCGACGTGCCGGCGAGGACGTAGCCGGGCTGCGCGGTGGACAGCGCCACCTCCGCGCCGGGCACCTGCCGGTCGCCCGCGTCGCCGCGCAGCTGCGCGACGGCCTCGGCGATGTGGTTGATGCCGTGCACGTAGCCCTCCGACAGGAACCCGCCGTGGGTGTTGACCGGCAGCGCGCCGTCGAGGGCGGTCGCGCCCGACTCCACGTACGCGCCGCCCTCCCCCTTGGCGCAGAAGCCGTAGTCCTCCAGCTGCACCAGCACCGAGTAGGTGAAGCAGTCGTACAGCTCGGCCACGTCGATGTCCTGCGGGCCGACCCCCGCCATCGCGTACAGGCGCGGCGCGATCCGCGCGGCCTCGGTCACGGTGAAGTCGGTGCCGGACGGGACGCTGCCCGCGCCGGAGAAGAAGCTGTCGCCGCCGCCCCAGGCCGCGCCCGACACCAGCACCGGCGGCCGCCGCAGGTCGCGGGCGCGCTCGCGGGAGGTGACCACGACCGCGCAGGCCCCGTCGGTCTCCAGGCAGCAGTCCAGCAGCCGCAGCGGCTCGGCGATCCAGCGGGAGGCCAGGTAGTCGTCCAGCGTGATGGGGTCGCGCTTGAGGGCCCGCGGGTTCTTCACCGCGTTGGCGCGCTGGGTCACCGCGATCGTGCCGAGCTGCTCGTGGGTGGTGCCGTAGGCGTTCATGTGCGCCCGCGCGTACATCGCGAACTGCTGCGGCGGCGCGAAGTAGCCGTAGGGCGCCTGGTACTGCACGTCGAAGATGGGCGCGGGCGCGCGGCCGGTGCCGCCCATCCGGAACTCCGAGCGCGCGTTGATGGCCCGGTAGCAGACCACGGTCTCGGCGACGCCGGCCGCGACCGCCATCGCCGCCTGCGCGACCACCGAGTGCGAGACGCTGCCGCCGCCGAACTGGTCCAGGTACCACGACACCTCGGGCACGCCCAGCGCGGGCGCGACCACCCACGGCGGGGTGGAGTCGCCGACGCGGTGGGTGGCCAGGCCGTCCACCTGGTCCACGGTCAGGCCCGCGTCGTCGAGCGCGGCGAGGATCGCGTCCGCGGCGAGGGCGAGCGTGGAGACCCCCGAGTCCTTGCTGAACGGGGTGTAGCCGACCCCCGCGATCGCCGCCTGGTCGCGAAAGCTCCCCACGGACCCTCCCTGTTAGCCGAGCAAGCGCTTGGGCAATCTCCGTACGGGACGAGGGTAGGCGGCCCTCCGGGGCCCCGTCAACGCCGCCGGGTCGGTCCGGCGACCTAGGCCCACCAGGGACTTTCGGCCGAGATCGCGGTATTTGGGCCCCCCGTTGGGCAGACCGCTCCCATCAGGGGTTTTAGATGGACCCCGGGCGGCGGCCGGACGCACCGGCTTGACACCCGGAACGGTGCCGCCCTATCGTCCAAGCAAGCGCTTGGCTAAGAGAAGGGATCGGGTCCATGGCCGACGGTGCCACCGCAGCAGCCGCGTACGACTCGGCCGTACGACCCTCGGGCCAGGGAGTGACCCCCTTGACGCAGGCATCCCCCAACGGCCGGGCCGGTGCGCCGGTGACCGACAGCTCGGTGACCGACATCGACGCCGCCCGGTTCCGTTCGGTGCTGGGCCGCTTCGCCACCGGCGTCGTCGCCATCACCGGCATCGACCCCGGCTCGGCGCGCCCCACGGGCCTGGCCGCCAACTCCTTCACCTCGGTCTCGCTGGACCCGCCGCTGGTGGCGTTCTGCGTGGCGCACACCAGCAGCACCTGGCCGCTGCTCCAGAAGGCCGGCCGGCTGTGCATCAACATCCTCAGCGAGCCGCAGATCGAGGTGTGCAAGCGGCTGGCCATCAAGGGCGGCGACAAGTTCGCCGACATCTCCTGGTCGGGCTCGCCCGGCGGCAGCCCGGTCATCGAGGGCGCGCTCGCCTGGATCGAGGTCTCGGTCGAGCAGGAGCACGTCGCGGGCGACCACGTGATCGTGGTGGCGCGGGTGCACGACCTGGACAAGCACCACGAGGGCGAGCCGCTGCTGTTCTACAAGGGCGGTTACGGCCGCTTCGACGGCTGATCCGGCGGCCGGCGCCCGCCGTCCCGGCCCGCTCCCCCGCGCGGCCCGGTCAGCTCAGCGTGGTCTCCGGCTCGCGCAGCCGTGCCAGCACCTGCAGCGGGTCGGCCAGCACGTCGGCGAACGCGAACTCCGCCGCGCCCACCAGCGTGGCGTCGTCGCCCAGCTCGGCGGTGCGCAGCCGCACCTTCTCGCGCGAGGCCGCCAGCGCGCTGGTCGCCAGCACGCTGCGCACCTGGGCGGCCGAGCCCAGGTAGATGTCGCGCAGCGTCCCGCCGAAGACGACCAGGCCCGGGTTGAAGATGTTGACCAGGTTGGCGACCCCGAAGCCCAGCCAGCCGCCCACCCCGTGCAGCGCCTCGCGGGCGACGATGTCGCCGCGGTCGGCGGCGTCCACCACCGCGCGCACCGCGTCGCGGCCGGTCTCGCCGGGCCGCTCGGCGCGCCCGGCGAGCGCCAGCAGGGTGCGCTCGCCCACCTCGGTCTCCAGGCAGCCGCGCGACCCGCAGGCGCACGGCCGCCCGCCGGGGTTGACGACCATGTGGCCGATCTCGCCGCCGAAGCCCTCCTGGCCGCCCAGCAGCCGGCCGCGCGCGATGATGCCGCCGCCCACGCCGACGTCGCCGTGCAGGTAGATCAGGTCGTCGCAGCCCACGCCCGCGCCGCGCTCGTGCTCGGCCAGCGCGCCGAGGTCGGCGTCGTTGCAGACCGCGACCGGCACGCCCAGGCCGAGCCGCCGCGACAGGGCCTCGCCCAGCGCGAGGTCGCCCACGTCCAGGTTGGGGCCGAACATGATGCGGTCGTCGGCGCGCCGCACGATGCCGGGGAAGGCGAGCGCCGCGCCCACGCACACCGCGTCGCGCCCGGCCTTGCGCACCAGCGCGCGGGCCGCGCCCGCCAGCGCGTTCACGAGGTCGGCGGGGTCGACCTCCTGCGGCGCGCGGGCCGCCTCGCGGCGGTCCAGGATCTCGCCGCCGAGCCCGACGCGGGCGACCGCGAGCCGGTCCACGCCCACGTCGAAGGCCAGCACGTACACGCGCGTGGACTCCGGCCGCACCACCAGCGAGGGGCGCCCGGCGCGGCGGCCGGGGCGGCGCGGCAGCTCCTCGCGCACCAGGCCCGCCGCGGTGAGGTCGGCGGTCAGCGCCATGATGGTGCTGCGGTTCAGGCCGAGCGACTCGGCGAGCGTGGCGCGCGAGGCGGGGCCGCGCAGGTGCACGAAGCGCAGCAGCGTGCCCAGGTTGTGCCGCCGGATGTCCTCCTGCGAGGGGCCCGCCTTCATCGCGGCAGCCCCAGGTCGCCGCTGCGGCCCGAGGTGATCAGCTCGACGACCTGGCGGTGGGTGACGTCGCCGGTGCGGACCTGGGCGACCATGTGGCCGAGGTACAGGGTCGCGATGCGGTCGGAGACGGCGAACACGTCGTTCATGTTGTGCGAGATCAGCACCACGGCCAGGCCCTTGTCGGCCAGCCGCCGCACCAGCTCCAGGACCTGCTGGGTCTGGGCGACGCCGAGCGCGGCGGCGGGCTCGTCCAGCACCACCAGGCGGCTGTCCCACAGCACCGCGCGGGCCAGCGCGACGGTCTGCCGCTGCCCGCCCGACAGGTCCGACACGCGGCGGCGCATCGAGCCGATGGTGCGCACCGACAGCCGCGACAGCGTGCCGGCGGCGGCCTCCTCCATCCCGGCCTCGTCCAGCGCGAGCCCGCGGCTGCGCTCGCGGCCCAGGAACATGTTCTCGACGATGTCGAGGTTCTCGCACAGCGCGAGGTCCTGGTGGACGACCTCGATGCCGAGCGCGGCGGCGTCGCGGGGGCTGCCCAGGCGGACCGGCTCGCCCTCGAACAGGTAGCGGCCGGAGTCGAAGGGGTGCACCCCGCCGATGCCCTTGACCAGGGTGGTCTTGCCCGCGCCGTTGTCGCCGACCAGGGCGGTGACCTCGCCGGGGTAGGCGGTGAACGCCACGTCGTACAGGACCTTGACCGCGCCGTAGCTCTTGGTGACGCCGCGCAGCTCCAGAACAGGGGTCACTGACATGCCGGGGTCACTGTCATCCGCTCGGGGCTCCCACCGTGCCGCGGCTCGGGGGGCCGCACGGTTCTCGCTGGTGAGCGTAGCAGCGGGGATCGGCGGGCGGAAAGCGGCGGCGGGGGACCCGGCGGCGCGCGCCGCCGGGTCCCCCGCCGTCCCCGAGGTCATCTCCCGTCATCTCCCGGTCGCCGAGCGGCGCCGCCGGGCCAGGGCGTCGATGCTGGCCGCGAACAGCAGCACCGAGCCGGTGATGAGGAAGTTCAGGTACGCCTTGGTGCCCAGCAGCCCGAGGCCGTTGTCGATGATGGCGATGACCAGGCCGCCCAGCACCGCGTCGCGGGCCTTGCCGCGCCCGCCGAACAGGCTGGTGCCGCCGATGACGGCCGCGCCGACCGCGTACAGCAGCGTGTTGCCCGAGCCCTCCGAGGGGGTCACCGAGTTCAGCCGGGAGGCCGCCACGATGCCGGCCACCGCGGCCAGCGTCGAGGCGATCATGAAGACGGAGACGCGGATGCGGGTGACGTTCACCCCGGCGCGGCGCGCGGCCTCGGCGTTGCCGCCGACCGCGTAGACGTGCCGCCCGTAGGCCGTGCGGCCCAGCACGAACGTGCAGATGATCAGCAGCACCGCGACCAGCGGCACGCCCCACGGGATGCCCGCCAGCGTGATGAGCGGGCTCGGCGCGCGGTCCTGGCTCAGCAGGTAGGTCCCGGCCAGCAGCACCACCGCGACCGCGACCACCCGCAGCGCCACCAGTTGCACCGGCTTGGCCGCGAGGCCGCGCGCGTTCTGCCGCTGCCAGCGCCAGAACTGGGAGGCGGCGTAGCCGACCGCGCACACCACCGCGAGCGCCCAGCCGAGCGCCACCGGCATGTTCTTGTTGGCCAGCGCCACGATCACGTCGTCGCGGACCGGGACGGTGCCGCCCTCGCCGACCAGCCACAGGGTGATGCCCTGCAAGCCGAGGAACAGCGCCAGCGTCACCACGAACGACGGGATGCGCACCACCGCGACCAGCCAGCCGATCGCGGTGCCGATCACCACCCCGGTCGCCAGCGCCGCCAGCACCGCCACGTACCAGGGCTGGTCGGCGCTCACCATCAGCTTGGCCATCACGCACGCGCACACGCCGCTGGTCACGCCGGCCGACAGGTCGATCTCGCCGAGCAGCAGCACGAACACCAGGCCCATCGCGAGGATGGTGACCGGCAGCGCCTGGGTGAACAGGTTGGCGATGTTGCGGTCGGACAGGAACGTCTCGGGCCGCAGCGCGGTGAACAGCACCACCAGCCCCGCGATGCCGAGCACCGCCGGGACCGCGCCGAGGTCGCCGGAGCGCACCTGCGCCCAGTAGTCGCGCATCGCGCCGCCGAGATCGCTCGGCCGGTGGTCGGCGGCGAAGTCGGAGTCGGCCAGTTTCACGGCGGACGGGCCGCCCTTGGGGACGTCGGTGGACATCGAGGCTCCCACTAGATGCTCTCGGCGGCGGTCGCCGGCGCGAGTCCGAGATCGCCGGACCGGCCGGCGGTGATGAGTTCCACGACCTGGCCGTGGGTGACGTCGGCGCGCCTGACCTCGGCCGCGACCCGGCCCAGGTACAGGGTGGTGATCCGGTCGGCCACCTCGAACACGTCGTTCATGTTGTGCGAGATCAGCGCCACCGCGTGCCCGGTGTCGGCGAGGCGGCGCACCAGGTCCAGCACCTGGCGGGTCTGGGCGACGCCGAGCGCGGCGGTGGGCTCGTCCAGGATGACGACCTTGGAGTCCCACAGCGCGGCCTTGGCGATCGCGACGGTCTGCCGCTGGCCGCCCGACAGGCTCGCCACCTGCTGGCGCACTGACTTGACGGTGCGCACCGACAGCTTGGCGAGGGTCTGGCGGGCCGCCTCCTCCATCGCGTTCTCGTCGAGCACGATGCCCTTGCGGCGCTCGCGGCCCAGGAACATGTTCTGCACGATGTCCAGGTTGTCGGCCAGCGCGAGATCCTGGTAGACCACCTCGATGCCGAGTCCGGCCGCGTCGCGCGGGCTGCCCACGCTCACCTCCCGGCCCTCGAACTCGAAGCGGCCCGAGTCGATCGGGTGGATGCCGGCGATGCACTTGATGAGGGTGGACTTGCCCGCGCCGTTGTCGCCGACGAGGGCCATCACCTCCCCTTGGCGCAGGGTGAAGTCCACGTCGTGCAGCACGTGCACGGCTCCGAAGCTCTTGTTGAGCCCGGTGATGCGCAGAACGGGGTCGCCGTTGTCTGTCACGGTCGTCCTTCCGGAGACGTCGGCCCGTGGCGGGCCCCACCGCTGCGGGGGCCCGCCACGGGGTCAGCGGGTGCGGCGGGAGGGGGTCACGCGATCCCGGCGTCCTTGCACTTGGCGGCGTAGGCGCCCTTGCACAGCTCGTCCTTCTTCACGAAGCCGTCGTCCACGACCTGCTTGATGTTGCTCTTGTCGACGCCGATCGGGGTCAGCAGCACCGAGGGGACGTCCCGCTTGCCCTGCTCGTCCTTGACGGTGCCGTTGGTCTCGGGCTTCTGGCCCTTCAGCACCGCGACCGCGAGCTTGGCGGCCGCGTCGGCCTCCTGCTTGACCGGCTTGTAGACCGTCATGCACTGGGTGCCGTCCAGGATGTTCTGCAGTCCCTGCACGGTGGCGTCCTGGCCGGTGACCGGGACCTTGCCGGCCTGGCCGTTCTTCTTCAGGATCGTCACCGCCGAGTTGCCGACGCCGTCGTTGGCGGCCAGCACGCCGTCGATCTTGCCGTTCTGCTGGGTCCACATCTGCTCGAAGATGGTGGCGGCCTTCTGGTTGTCCCAGTCGGGCACCGCCTGCTCGGCCACCTTCTTGTAGTTGGCGACCTTGTCGAGCACGTTGTGCGCGCCCTGCGCGAACAGGGTGGCGTTGTTGTCGGTGGGCGCGCCGTTCAGGTACACGATGTTGGCGGCCTTGTCGCCCAGGCACTTCTGCAGACCCTTGCCGAGCTCCTCGCCGACCTTGGTGTTGTCGAAGGAGACGTAGTAGTCGCTGACGCCGCCGAGGGTGAGGCGGTCGTAGTCGATGGTCTTGACGCCCTGCTGCTGGGCCTTGCGCTGCACCGCGGCGGCCGAGTCGGAGTCCAGGCCGTCCACCACCAGCACGGTCGCGCCGTTGGTGATCATCTGGTCGGCGATGGTCTGGAAGCGCTGGGTGGAGCCCTCGGCGTTCTGGATGTCGTACTTGACGCCGGCGGCCTTGAACGCCTGCTCCAGGTAGGGCCGGTCGAAGCTCTCGTAGCGGACCGAGGACTTGGTGTCGGGCAGGATCACGCCGATCTTGCCCTTGGCCGCGTCACCGCCGGAGGAGGCGGTGCCCTTGTCGCCGGAGTCGTCCCCGCAGGCGGTGAGCGAGAGCGCGGCGGCCGCCGTCACGGCGGCGAGGCCGAGAATCCCCTTGCGCATGGCCGGGTCCTTTCAGGGGGGCCGCCGGGGGCGGCCGTACAGGGGGTGGGACGCCGGTGGCGGGACGCGCCCGGCACCGACGGGAATGTTGTGCCCCGCAACTTATGTCGCCTTCACCCGAAGCGCCAGACCTGGCGGGTCTCTATTTGTTGTTCGCCGTAACAATCAAATAACAGGCCCCCGACCTGCGCGAAGATCAGAACGGTCGGGTCGGGGGCGGGGCGGCGCAGGTCGTTCGGCGAAGGCGGGGAGCCGGGGCGCGGGGGTGCGGCGCGGCGGGAAAGTTTTCGGCCTCAACATTCCTCCGGTACCGCTGGCCTGCGCGGGGGCGGAGAGGAGGGCGCGGCGCGGACGCGGAGGTGCGGACGGTGAGCGCGGGGAGGCCCGGGGCCACGGCGCGGGCGCGGCCGGAGGAGGGAGCGCGCGGGGTCACGGCGCGCGGGGCGCGGCACGCGGTCCGCGCTCTCCATGGCCATGCAGACCCGCGCCGGAGTGCGCCGGCACCGTTCTGCATGACCATGTCTTCAGTGGATGCCCAGCACCCTCGCGATCCGGTCGGCCGCTTTGGCGAGGTCGTCGGCGCGCGCGATCCGCTCGGCCCACGACCACCAGTACCACCACCCGTCCGCGTCCTCCTCGGCCAGGATGTTCTCCGCGAGGGCGACCGCGTCCGGGTTCATCACGTGCAGGCTCGGCGCCTGGCCCCGGGGCATGGTGACGCGCGCCCGGAAGCCCCGTTCCCTGAGCTCGCCGCCGAGCCCTTCCAGATATTCGAGCCGCGTTCCGGGCAGCGCGGCCGTTCCCGTATCGTCAGGCGTCATCCTCGGTTCCCCCCTTGGACTCCGCATGGTCCGACGAGCCTTCACCCTTGCGCGTCCGATGCCGCTTCGCAAGCACTTCGGGCAGGTCAGCGGCCCGGCGAGCCGGGGCCGCCGGGGACGGGCGGCGACCCGCCCGGCGCGCCCGGGACGCGGGTCCCTGATGATCGACCACCATCCGGGATATGTTTCGCGTAACCGGCGGAAAGGGTGATCAGTGATGACGGCGAGTTCGGGGGCGGGTCCGGAACGGCCTCCGGAGCTGACCAGGCCCGACCAGCCGTTGCCCCAGCGGCCTCCGGCGGTCCCGCCGCAGGCGCCCGGCGGCACGGCCACCGCCACCGACCTGCCCCTGCCGTCGCCGCCCCCGGCCTCGGCCCCGGACGGCGGCGGCGGTGACGGCGACGAGGGCCGCGGCGGCGCCAACTGGCACCGGTGGCACTACCCGATCGGCGCCTTCCTGGCCTGCTACGGGCTCACCTCGCTGGTCACCACCGCGATCGACTGGGCCGCGCTGCGCGCGGAGCTCGGCGGGTACCTGGGCTCGGGCGCGGCGGTCCCGGCGCTGGTCCTCATCAAGGTCGTGCAGGTCCTGCTGGTGCTGATCACGCTGGCCGGGATGGTGCGCCGCCGGGACGTGTGGTTCCTGCCCGCGCTGTTCGGGTGGGCGGCCGGGTTCGGCGCGTTCATGGTGCTGGACGTGGTCAAGGGCAAGTGGGCGGGCCTGCTGGAGCACGGCGCGTACCTGGCGGGGTTCGCGGTGCTGCTGTTCCTGTCGTACGGGTTCAGCGTGAAGGCCCGCGTGGGCCGCGCCGCGCCCGCGGCCCCCGAGGCGGCCGCCCCGCAGCCGGACGCCGCGCCCCGCCCGTCCGGGCTGACCCGGACGCAGGAGTTCGCGCTGGCGGCGCTCAGCCGCTGGCAGCGCGGCCAGCAGCCGGACCCGTCCGCCCCGGGGCAGGGTCCGCAGCCGGGCGCGGCCCAGGCTCCGCCCCAGGGACCGCCGCCCGGCGGCCCCGGCGTGCCGCCGCAGGGTCCGCCGGCCGGCCCCTGAGAGCGGGCCGGCGGACCGGCCTCACGGCACCACGACGATCTTGGCGTGCTCGTCGGGGCGGCCGAGGTCGGCGAACGCGCCGGCCACGCCCTCCAGCCCGACCGTCCCGGTGATGATGGAGCCGGCGTCGATGCGCCCCTCGGCGATGGCGTGCAGCGTCGCGCCGTACTCGGCCGGGTAGGCCCCGAACGTGCCGCGCAGCGTCAGCTCCTTGGTGGCGGCCACGCCCGGCTCGATCCGGTCGGACTGCATGCACACGCCCACCACCATGATGGTGCCCCCGGCGGGCGCGCCGTCGATGGCCTGCTGGAGCACGCCCGGCACGCCGACGCACTCGAACACCACCGAGCCCCGGCCGCCGGTGCCCAGCAGCTCGGCGGCGATGCGGTCCACGGTGCCGACCGGCACGCCGAGGTCGGCCCACCGCCCGTAAGGCGAGGAGACCGCCGGGTCGATCAGCTCGTCGGCGCCGAGGCCCTCGGCGAGCGTGCGGCGGCGGGGCGAGAAGTCCACCGCGAGCACCGGGCCGTGCCCGCGCGCCTTGAGGGCGGCGACCACGCCCAGCCCGATCGGGCCGAGGCCCAGCACCACCGCGACGTCGTCGGGGCCGATGCCGCTGCGGTCCACCGCGCGGGCGGCCACCGAGAACGGCTCGGTGATCGCGGCGACCTTCGGGTCCAGCCCGTTCGGCACCGCCATCACCAGGCCCTCGTTCAGGATCATGTACTCGCCGTAGCCGCCGGGGAACATCGGCGCGTACCCGATGATCCCCGCGCCCTGCGGCCCGATGCCGATCGGCGGCCCGCACACCACGGTCCCCGCCGGCAGCGCCCGCTGGGTGTTCGGCCCGTACTCGACGATCTCGGCGGCGAACTCGTGCCCGAACACCAGCCCGTCGCGCGGGTCGTAGGGGGTGCCGCCCGAGCGCCGGGTGGTCTCCATGAACGCCTCGGGGTCGCTCAGCGCGTGCAGGTCCGAGCCGCAGATCCCGCAGGCCAGCGTCCGCACCAGCACCTGGCCGTCCAGCGGGACCGGGGCCGGCACCTCGGTCACGATCATTGTGTTGTCCTTGGTCAGCGCGGCGCGCATGGGGGCTCCCGTCATCGGCGGCAAAGGGTCGGTCCCCGCACCGAACCATGTCCGCCGCCACGGCGGTAGCCCTCGGCGCCACCGAACACCGGAGCGTTCCCCGCGCCGGCGCACAACGCGCCCGCCCGGCGGGCCCGGCCGTCAACGACGCCGCACCATCAACCGGGTCGGCGATGTTGGCACAAGTTGCCATTGGTGAACGTTTTTCACGGTGCGAGCTTTGGGGCTCATGAGAGCCCGATCCCTCGCCTGGTCAGCGGTGCTGGCCGCGTCGCTGGCGGTGCCGGTGCCGCTCGCCCAGAGCGCCGCCGCCGCACCGCCCGCCACCTGCGATCCCACCGGGACCGCTCCGGTCTACCGGGGCAAGGTCCCCTCCCCCAAGCAGGTCCTCGGCATCGAGTTCGGCGAGCGGCAGGTCACCGCCGCCGAGTCCGACCGCTATCTGGAGACGGTCGCCGCCAAGAGCGAGCGCGTGGTCTCCGGGACCCTCGCCGAGTCGGCCCAGGGACGCCCCCTCAAGTACGCGATCGTGGGCCGCCCCGAGACCCTCACCCGCGCCGGGCTCGCCAAGGTGCGCGGCGAGGCGGCGCTGCTGCGCAGCCCCCACACGCCCGCCAAGGTCGCCGAGCGCATCGCCGAGCGCGGCGTGCCGATCCTGTGGGTCAGCGGCAACGTGCACGGCAACGAGGCCAGCGGCACCGACGCGGCGCTGCGGGTGCTGCGCGACCTCGGCGACCGCGGCGACTGCGCCGCGACCAACATCCTGAACAACGCGCTGGTCATCGTGCTGCCGACGCAGAACCCCGACGGCCGCGAGGCCGGCACGCGGCAGAACGCCTACGGCTTCGACATGAACCGCGACTGGTTCGCGCGCACGCAGCCCGAGACCGAGGGCAAGCTGGCGATGCTGAACCGGTTCCCGCCGGCGCTCTACATCGACGCGCACGAGATGGGCGGCACGTCCTACTTCTTCCCGCCCAACGCCGACCCGATCTACCACGAGACGCCCGAGCAGGCGATCGGGTGGATCAACGACGTGTACGGCGCGGCGATGATCAAGGAGTTCACCCGGCAGGGCATCGACTTCTTCAACCGCGACACCTACGACCTGTTCTACCAGGGCTACGGCGACACGGTCCCGACCACCGGCTTCCACGCCGCCGGGATGACCTTCGAGAAGGGCAGCGCCAGCCCCTACCCCGAGCGGGTCAAGGAGCAGTACCTCACCCAGTGGGTGACGCTGTCGGCGGCCGCCGCCAACCGGCGCCGGGTGCTCACCGAATGGCACCGGATGAGCGTGGACGCCTACAAGCAGGGCAAGGCGGGGCAGCTTGAGCCCAACCACGTCTACAACCCGCCGAACCAGATCGACCGGCAGGTGCCCGACCGCAAGGTGCGGCACTACTTCCTGCGCGACGAGCCCGCCAAGCGCGCCGAGGTCCGCACCATCGTGCGGCGGCTCCAGCGTATGGGCGTACGCGTGGACAAGCTGGCCCGGCCACTGACCGTGCCGGACTACAAGGAGTACGGCCGTCCCGAGGGCAGGGCGACGCTGCCCGCCGGGACCTACCACGTGTCCATGGCGCAGGGCCAGAAGCACTGGATCCAGGCCATGCTGAACGAGGACTCCTACACCCCGTTCCCCTACTTCTACGACGTGACGGCGTGGAGCATGCCGCTGCTCGGCAACGTGTCGGGCGGCTCGTCCGGCGCCGACCTGCGGCCGCGCGCCGTGCCGCTGCGCACGCTGCCCGCCGAGCGCACCGCCCGGCCGGGCCGGACGCCGAAGATCGGCGTGCTCCAGCTCTCGGCGACCTCCACCGACGCCCGCCAGTCGGTGGGCTGGCTGCGGCACCGCCTGGACCGCGAGTGGAAGCTGCCGTTCACGCTGCTCACCCCGGCCGATGTGGCCGCGGGCAAGCTGGCGGGCGTGCAGGTGCTGCTGACCCCCAACGGCCCCGCCGCCTCGGCCCACACCGCGCTCGGCGAGGCCGGGCGCGCCGCGCTCCAGCGGTGGGCGCAGAACGGCGGCCGGTACGTCGGCTGGCAGGGCGGCGCGGAACTCGCCGCGCGGCTCGGCCTGACCACCACCACGCTCAGCGACCCGACCTCCGACGTGCCCGGCACGATGTTCCGGGTGAAGGTGGACGGCAGGAGCCCGCTCGCCCGGAACGTCGGGCCGACGGCCTGGTCGTTCTACGCCTACGACCTGGTGATGCGGCAGTCCGACCCGGCCAAGGTCGCGGTGGCCTACCCGCCGACGACCTCGCCCGACTGGTTCGTTTCGGGCTTCGAGCGGGGGGCGGCCGAGCTGGGCGGCACCGCCGCCGTCACCGACGAGCGCGTGGGCGAGGGCCGCACGGTGCTGTTCGGCGCCGAGCCGAACTTCCGGGCGTTCTCCGACGGCACGGCCAAGCTGCTCTACAACGCGATCGTCGGCCCCGACCCGGCCGCGAAGGCGTCGGCGCTGGCCGCGCCCGCGCCGTCGTCCG
This sequence comes from Spirillospora sp. CA-253888, assembly GCA_050936435.1. Classification (GTDB taxonomy): domain Bacteria; phylum Actinomycetota; class Actinomycetes; order Streptosporangiales; family Streptosporangiaceae; genus Spirillospora. The sequence goes on along the minus strand of JBNJMT010000001.1, from coordinate 6,077,703 downwards.
GGCAGGCGAAGCAGGCCGGGTCGCTGATCCAGGCCGAGTCGCCGATCCGCGTGTCGGTCAGGGCCGGTGACGCCGCGAAGGCCGCGGCGGTGCTGCGCTCGGTCGGCGCGCAGTGGGCCGAGCGCCGCGCCGGCGACGCCGTGCACTACGTGATCGACAACCCGCGGGGCCTGTCGGCGGACCACCACCCGTTCGCGGGGCGGCTGCCGTCGCTGATCCGCAAGGCCGGGATCGCCCCGATCGCGGTGACCCTGCCGTAGGGCGGGCGGAAGGGCGGGCCGGCGCGACCGGTCCGCCCTTCCCCTTTTCTCAGCGCACGATCCAGGCGATGGCGGTCATCGTCCCGGGGGCGACCTCGGTGAACCCGCCGTCGCGCACCGCGACCGTGGCGTGCTCGACGCATGTGCGCCAGGGCACGTCGCGGGCCAGGTGGACGCGCAGCCCGTCCCCGATCCAGGCGGTCACGTCGGCCGCCGCCCCCTGCCGCAGCAGGAGCTGGGCGGCGTGGCCGCACTGCGCGGCGGCCTTGCCCGTGGTGATGGTGATGTCGGGGTTGAGGGCGATCGCCGCGTAGGGCGGCTGCGGCGGCGGCTTGGGATCGTCGTCGTCGGGCAGGTCGAGCCCCGCCACCTGCAGCTTGGCGATCTGCGGCGGCACCTCGGCGACCGGGGACGGTACGAACGCCCGCACCTGCGCCCCGTTGACGTCCACGGTGACGCCGGGGAGCTCCTGCACCTCGGACCAGCGCACTCCGCGCGCCCGCCGGGCGACCTTGCGTATGCGGCGCGACTCCCATTCGCGGATCGGTTCGGCCCATTCGCCGTCGGGGCCGGCGGCGCGCGGGTCGGTCAGCAGTTCCGCCACCGCGGTCGCGGCGGCCTCGCAGACGGCCGAATGGGCGGGCGGATCGGCCTTCTCGGCCCGCACCACCAGCTGCATCGCCCACGGCGGGTCGTCTCTGGGGTCGTGTTCAGGTCGCACGCTCGCAGTATTCCACCGCCAATCTCCGGCCCCGTGCGCGACTTTCCGGCGGCTTATGTGGGTACGGCGACATACACGGCGGGAGAGGTCGGGTCGGAGGTCACCGGTGACCAGTGGTGCCTGGGGCAATTCCATCCCCGGAGTGGGGACGTTCTTCGTCGGGATCGACGTGGCGCCGGGCCGGTACCGGTGCGCGGACGGCAAGGGCGGCTGGTGGGTGCGGTTCACCGGGCCGGGCGGCGGCGATCCGGTGGGGTCCTGGCCGCTGCCGGCGGGGCCCGCCGAGATCGAGATCGCGCCCACCGACTTCGCGTTCGAGACCCATGTCGGCGGCCAGTGGGAGCGCGTCGCGCCCGCTCGCACGCCCGACGGCGGCGGCCTGCTGCGGCCGGTCGCCGACCCCACGCTGCGCGAGGAGCTGGACGTGGTGGTGGCGCGGCGGCGCCCGCTGGTCTGGCTGGCCCCGCTGACGGTGCTGGGCGTGGGGCTGGCGGGCTCGGTGTTCCTCGGCACGCTGTGGCTGCTCGGCATGGCGATGATGGCGACGCTGATCGCGCTCGGCACCCCGTCGGTCTCGCTGGACCTGCAGCGCGCCCGCGAGCTGGACCGCCGCCGTGACCGCTACCTGGTGCCCGAGGACCTGGACGGGCCGGCCCGCGAGCTGCTCGGTCGGGTGCAGGCCGCCGTGGACACCGTCCGCGACTCGGCCGTCAACCGGGAGGGCATGCTCGACGCGGTGGACAACGCCGTCACCCTGCCCCGCCAGGAGTGGGAGATCGCGCAGGTGCTGGCCCGCCAGTCCAGGCTGCGCGGCGAGCAGGAGGAGGCGGGGGCGACCGGCATCCCGGAGGTGGCGGCGGCGCTGGAGCCGCTGCGCGCCAAGCTGGAGGTCTCCGTCGAGGCGGTCACCAGGCGGGTGGAGGCGCTGGAACGTTACGCCGAGCACACCCGCGCGGCCGACGAGGCGCTGCGCGCCCACCGCCAGCTGGAGGTGCTGGCGGCCCGCGCCCACGAGTACGACGAGCTGCTGGCCGACACCGTCCGCGACGACCTGGCGCTGCCCGCCATCGAACGCCTGACGGCCCAGAGCGACGCGCTCGCCCGGACGCTGCGCACCCGCCTGACCGAGGCGGCCGAGGCGGGCGACGAGTTGCCCCCCGCCACCTAGACCACCCCGGTGTAGGCGAGGGCGAACACCGCGCAGGGCACCAGGAACGCCCAGCTCGCCACGATGATGCCGTGCAGCACCTCGGCCGGTTCCCGGGCGCGGCCCAGGTAGCGGTGGTAGACCGCGACCAGCACGGGCGCGCAGGCCGCCTGCACCCAGAACACCCGCTGCGGGAACACCGCGCCGAGCGCGGCCAGCACCACCGTGATCGCGCAGGCCGCCGTCCAGGCCGCCAGGCCCAGCCGGTAGGCGGCGCGCGGGCCGAGCCGCACCGCGATGGTGGTGTAGCCGCTGGCCAGGTCGGCCCGGTAGTCGGTCACGGTGGTCGGGATGTAGAGCGCCACCGCCGCGAGCACGCCGGTGAGGGCCATGATCCAGGGGAAGCCGTCCAGCGGGCGCACCGACGTCCAGCCCGCCATCAGCGCGAAGCCGCCGACCGCGACGGCGTTGGTGGCCACGTCGAAGCCGGGCCGGTCCTTCAGCCGCACCGGCGGCACGCTGTAGAGCCAGCCGAGCGCCAGGAAGCCCAGGGTGACCAGCGCGAACGCGGACCGCACGGCCAGCGCGACCAGCAGGGCGGCCGCGGCGGTGACGTGCGCGGCCGCCAGCGCGGCGCGCACCGACATGCGGCCGCGGGCGAGCGGCGCGTCGCCCTTGCGCGGGTTGCGCAGGTCGCCGTCCAGGTCGCAGGCGTCGTTGATGGCCAGCACCGCCAGCCAGACCAGCGGGCCCCACACCACCAGGCCGGTCAGCACCGGGGCGAGGGCGGCCGGGCAGGCGGCGGTCGGCGGCGCGCACACGTCCTGCCCGGCGATCAGCCATCGGGTGGCCAGCAGGTGGCCGAGGTAGAAGGGGACCAGGGAGACCAGCCACAGCGCGGGCCGGGCGATCAGCCACAGGTCGAGCAGGAACCGGCCGCCGGTCGCGACGGGCCGGGCACCGGAGCGGACGCGCATCGATCGTCACCCCCGGGGTGATCGAGGTATGCGGGGTCCTCCTATTAGACACCAAATCCATTTAGGGCACGGGGCCGGCACGTCCGGAACCCAATAACCCTTCGGAGTTGAGCGGACACGTGCCGTAAAATCGCCATCGAGCGAAGCCGGAGGGCACCGATGACCGAGGTCGAGCAGCGCGAGGCCGTGTGGCAGGCCCTGGACGAGTCGGCCTTCTACGCCGCCCGGGGCGTCCGGCCCCCCGCGCTGCGCGTGGACGCGCCCCGGATAGGCGCGGCGGTCGCGCGGCTGGCGGCGTCGACCCGGCACGAGATGCTGACCTTCGACGACCCTTCCGGCTGCATCGGGCAGGGTGTGCCCGAGCGGATGCTCCGGCACGCCGCGGGCTGCGTGCAGAACGCCGTGGCGCGGCTCCCCGAGGTCCGCCAGATCACCTCCCGGGCCGGCCTGGCGCAGGACGCGGAGCTGGGCACGATCGCCTGGCGCGAGGGCGGGCAGGCGCGCGTGATCCCGGCGATCCCGTTCCGGCTGGGGCTGCTGGACCGCAAGGTCGCGCTGCTGCCGCTCGACCTGGACGTCTTCTACAACGGCATGCTGGTGGTCCGCGACCCGAGCGTGGTGCGCGCGCTGCTGCGCGCCCACCGCCGCTGGTGGGAGACCGGCGACGACCCCGCCGCCGGGCGCGACCCGCACGAGCCGCCGCCGCATCTGGCCCCGGTGCTGGCCTGCCTGAACGAGGGGCTGTCCGACCGCGCCGGGGCGGCGCGCACGGGCCTGTCCCCGCGCACCTACGCCCGGCGCGTCGCCGAGCTGCTGGACCTGCTCGGCACCGACAACCGGTTCCGGGCCGGGGCGCTCGCCGCGCGCCGCGGGTGGTTCTGATCATCTTCAGGGAGGTATGTCTGGAAGGTCCGACCCATCCACAGCGGGGAGACCGACCATGCAGTCACTGGAGTTCGCCGGATTCGAGCCCGTCGAGGTCGAGCGCGAGGGCGTGACGGTCCGCGGCGTGCGGGGCGGCTCGGGGCCCGCCGTCCTGCTGCTGCACGGCTACCCGCAGACGCGGCTGATCTGGCGGCTGGTCGCGGGACCGCTGGCCCGGGAGTTCACCGTCGTACTGGCCGACCTGCGCGGCTACGGCGAGAGCGACAAGCCGTTCGGGGAGGAGGACCACTCGACCTACAGCAAGCGGGCGATGGCCGACGACATGGTGGAGCTGATGCGGTCGCTGGGCCACGAGCGGTTCGCCGTGGTCGGCCACGACCGGGGCGCGCGCGTCGCCCACCGGATGTGCCTGGACCACCCGGAGCGGGTCGAGCGCGCCGCCGTCCTGGACATCGTGCCGACCGACACGATGTACGAGGCGACCGACCGGGGGTTCGCGCAGGACACCTACCACTGGTTCTTCCTGACCCAGCCCTACGACCTGCCCGAGCGATTGTTCGAGGGGGCCGGCGACTACTACGTGCGCGAGACCATCCGCAGGTGGGCGGGCCGGCCGGAGATGTTCTCGCAGGAGGTCATGGACTCCTACGCGCGCGCCTTCGCCGACCCTGCCGCGATCCACGCGGCCTGCGAGGACTACCGGGCGGGCATCGGCATCGACCTGGAGCACCACGCCGCCGACCGGGCCGCGCGGATCGCGTGCCCGTTGCTGGTGCTGTGGGGCGAGCGCGGCGCCCTCCCCAGGCGGTTCGACGTGCTGAAGGTCTGGCGGGAGCGGGCCGGGGACGTGAGCGGCCACAGCGTGGACTCGGGGCACTTCCTGCCCGAGGAGGCGCCGGAGGAGACCCTGGCGGCGCTGCGGACCTTCCTGAAGTGATCCGGCGAACCACGCCGTAGCCCCGTCCGCCGAAGAGATCGTGCGGGCGGCGGTGACCGACGCCGCTGAGCCGCCCGGTACGGCGGAACCTCCACGCCGTACCGGGCGAGCACGCCCCCGGGATCGCCACCGGTCACATCAGGGTGAGGGCGACCGCGGCGATGAAGGCGACCTGCAGCGCCGTCCGCTGCCCGAGCGGTGTGCCCTGCGCCGTGCCCCGGCGGGCCGCCGACACGTTCGCCGGGAACATCGCCACCATCAGCAGGATCAGGCATACCGCGGCCCAGGGCGCGGTCGCCGGGATCAGCATCCCCACCGCGCCCGCGAACTCCAGCACGCCCGTGAGGGTCACGAGCAGGCCGGGGCGGGGCAGGTTCGGCGGGACCATCTCCACGAGGTCGGCGCGCAGCTTCGGGAAGAAGTGCGCGAACGTCGTCAGCAGGAACATCACGGCGACGCCCACGCGCAGCGCCGGGTGCCAGCCGTCCAGGGCGTCCACGCCCGCGTACCCGGCGAGACGGGCCGCCACGAAGCCGACGATGAGAGCGATGAGAGGTTCCACGGGGTCCTCCAGACCTTGAACTTGTCACTGCCTAGATTCGCTCACGGCGGCCATCTTGTCAATGACTAGATATAGTGGCGGGCATGAGCCCCTATCACCACGGGAACCTGCGCCCGGTCCTGCTCGACGCTGCGGTCGACGCCATCGCGCAGCACGGACCGGCGGCCCTGAGCCTGCGCGACCTCGCCCGCCGCGCGGGCGTCTCGCACGCCGCGCCCGCCCACCACTTCGGCGACAAGACGGGACTCCTCACCGCCCTCGCCGCCCAGGGCTACGAACTACTCGCCGACGCGCTGGAGGCCGCGGGCCCCGACATCCTGGACGCGGGCGTCGCCTACGTCCGGTTCGCGGTGAGCCACCGCGCGCACTTCGAGGTGATGTTCCAGCCCGGCCTCCACCAGCAGGACGACGCCGAGGTCGCGGCCGCGTCGTCCCGCGCCGACCGCGCGCTGCAGGCCGCCCTGGCGGCGACGCCGGAGGCCGGCGGCGAACACGCCGACCTCGCCGCCTGGTCCATCGTGCACGGCTTCGCCGCCCTGTGGATCAGCGGCGCGCTGCCCAAGGAGCTGGGCGACGACGCGGGGGCCGCCGCCCTGCCGGTCATCCGCCGCCTGTTCGCGTGACCGCGCGGCGGGGGCCGCACGGTCCCTGCAGCACGGCCCCTGCCGCTCAGCCCCCGATCACCTCCCGCACCTGCGCCGGGGACTCGAACACCTCCGCCCGCATCCCCACCTCGCGCGCCGCCCGCACGTTCCCCTCGTTGTCGTCGAAGAACACGATGTCGGACGGTTGGGCCCCCATACGGTCCGCACAGATCAGGTAGGCGCGGGGGTCCGGCTTCGCCACGCCGATCCGGCACGAGTACGTCAGCACGTCGAAGTGGTCCAGCCACTCCCCGTGCCGGGCCTCGAAGCGCGGCACCAGGTCGCTGATGATGTTGGACAGCAGGCCCAGCCGCCGTCCCCGTCCGGCCAGCTCGGCGACCAGGTCGACCATCTCGGCGTCCACCTCGGTCCAGCTGTCGAGGTCGGCCTCGATCAGGGCGGGCACGTCGGCGAACGACACGCCGAGGCGGTCGGCCACCGTCGCCCAGTAGTCGACGCTGCGCTGACCGGCGTCGTAGTCGGGGCGGCAGCCCCAGTAGGCGTTCCAGAAGGCGTCTTCGGAGACGCCCGCCAGGGTCTCCAGCCGCCTTCGGGCATCGGCGGTCTGGGTGCGGGCGATCACTCCGTACAGATCAAAGACGATCACGTTGGGCATACCCGCGAGACTATGCGGGTACGGTCGTGCCGATTGTGTGAGCAAGCGCTTGTTAAGCCGCGTACGCTGGGCCGGTGGGCCGAGTTGAGCAAGCGGTTGGGCGCACACGGCATAATGAGAGGGTGACGACCACGAGCACGAATTCCGGACGCCCCAAAAACCGTGCCACGGGTGAGGGCGGGACCCGCCGCCGCGGCAAGGGCTCGGCCGCCCTGGCCTCGGAACGGCGTGAGCACCTGGTCAAGCTCGCGGCCGAACTGTTCGCCGAGAAGGGCTTCCAGGCCACCACGGTGCGCAACATCGCCGAGGAGGCCGGCATCCTGTCGGGCAGCCTCTACCACCACTTCGACTCCAAGGAGTCGATCGTGGACGAGATCCTGGCGGGCTTCTTCCAGGAGATCATGTCGGCCTACCGGTCGGTCATCGACGAGGGCAACGACCCGCGCACCACCATCGCCGGGCTGGTCCGCATCGCCTTCGGCACCCTGGAGCCGCACCGCGCGGCCATCACGGTGATGCAGAACGACTGGAACTACCTCAAGGGCATGGAGCGCTTCGCCTACCTCACCAAGTCCGAGGACGAGGTCGAGAAGATGTGGGTGGACACCATCAAGGCGGGCCAGCAGGACGGCCTGTTCCGGCCCGACATCGACCCCAAGCTGACCTACCGGATGATCCGCGACACGGTCTGGGTGGCGGTGCGCTGGTTCAAGCCGGGCGGCCGGCTCAACGCCCAGGGCCTCGCCGAGCACTACCTCAAGGTCATGTTCGACGGCATCAACACGCACTGAACGGCCGCGGCCCCGACGGGCCGCGACCGTTCACCGCGACCGTTCATCGCGTCAGTGCTCGGCCGCCACCGGCTCCCGCCGCGCCTCGGGCTCGGCCGCCGGGCCGCCGGGCAGCACCCGCGCCAGCGGGCCCGGCAGCCACCAGTTCGCCCTGCCGAACACCTCCATCATCGCCGGGACCAGCACCATCCGGACGATCGTGGCGTCGATGAGGATCGCCACCGCCAGGCCGAGGCCCATCTGCTTGACCGCGATGTCGGCGCCCAGCAGCACCGACAGGAACACCATCACCATGATCGCCGCGGCGGCGGTGATGACGCGGGCGGTGCGCGCCAGGCCCTGCGCGACGGCCTCGCGGGTCTCCACGCCGGTCTCGTACAGCTCGCGGACGCGCGAGACCAGGAAGACCTCGTAGTCCATCGACAGCCCGAACAGGATCGGGAACATCATCAGCGGCACCCAGGTGGCCACCGGCATCTCGGTCGGGAAGCCGAGCAGCTCCCCCGCCCAGCCCCACTGGACCACCGCCGTCAGCACGCCGTAGGCCGCCGCGATCGACAGCAGGTTCATCACCGCCGCCTGGAACGCGACGGTCAGCGAGCGCACCAGCGCCACCAGCAGCAGCAGCGACAGGCCCACCACGACCGCGATGAGCAGCGGCAGCCGGTTCTGCACGTCGTCGGCGAAGTCGATGGACCCGGCGTTGGGGCCGCCGATGTGGACCTTCAGACCGGTGCCGCCGGTGGCGGCGGGCACGACGTCGTCGCGCAGCCGGTGCACCAGGTCGGAGGTCTTCTCGTCCAGCGCGGCGGTCTCGGGGAAGGCCACGAACACCGACGCCGCGCCGTCCTTGCTGGCCATCGGCGGCTGCACCCCCGCCACGCCCGGCGTCCGGCCGACGGCCTCGGCGACGGGCTTGGCGTCGCCGCCCTGCGTGACGAACACCAGCGGCGCGGCGGTCCCGGGGCCGAAGCCCTCGGCCATGATGCGGTCGGCCGCGTAGGCGCTGGTGTCGTGCGGCTGGGTGCTGGAGTCGGGCAGGCCGAGCCGCATCGACAGCGCGGGCACCGCCAGCACCAGCAGCACCGCGGCGGCGGCCAGCCCCGCGACGACGGGGCGGCGCTGCACCGTGCGCGCCCAGCGCTCGGCCAGCGGGCGGCGGGCCCGGCCGAGGCCCGGGACGCGCAGCCGGTCGATGGCGCGGCCGGTGAAGCCGAGCAGCGCGGGCAGCAGCGTGACGGCGGCCACCATGGTCATCAGGACGGTGACGCCGGCCGCGACCGCCACGCCGTTCAGCAGGCTCTGCTGCATGACCAGCAGCCCCAGCAGTGCGATCACCACGGTGGTGCCGGCGAACAGCACGGCCCGCCCGGCGGTGGTGATCGCGGTGACCACGGCCGACTCGGGGTCCTCCCCCGACGACAGGGACTCGCGGTAGCGGGTGACGATGAACAGCGCGTAGTCGATGCCGACGCCGAGGCCGATCAGCGCGGCCACGATCGGGCTGAAGGACGGGGCGGGCAGCAGGTGCCCCAGCAGCATGATCAGCGACAGGCCGCACCCGATGGCCAGCAGCGCGGTCAGGATCGGCAGGCCCATCGCCAGCACCGACCCGAAGGCGACCAGCAGGATGACCACGGCCGCCAGCACGCCGACGCCCTCGGAGGGGCCGCCGCCGGGCGTCTCGGCGGCGGTGACCGCCGCGCCGCCGAGCTCCATCCGGACCGGGCCCTCGCTCGTGCGCAGCTCGTCCAGCAGCTTGGCGGTCTCGGCCTTCGGCATGTCGTCGGAGGGCACGTCCAGGTTGGCGGTCGCGAACGCGATCCGGCCGTCCTTGGAGATCTGCCCGAAGCCCTCGTAGGGCGACGTCACCGACGACACGTGCGGCGTCCTCGCCAGGCGGTCCAGGGCCCGGCGCACCTCGGCCTGGACGGCGGGCGTCCGCACCCCGGCGTCGGCGCGGATCGCCAGCGTGATGCTCTCTCCGCTCATCTGCGGGAAGTGGTCCTCCAGGATCCCCTGGGCCTTGGCCGACTCCGACTTGCCGCCGGTGAAGTCGTTGAGCGGCTCGGCCGCGTAGCCGAAGCCCACGAACAGGGCGGCGGCCGTGCCCACGATCCAGGCGAGCAGCGTCAGGCGGCGCCGCCGGTAGCTGAACCGGGCGAGCCGCGCCAGCGGCCCTGCCGGCGGGCCGGGTACAACCATGATCATCACCTCTGCGGAGAGCGTCTGCACTGTCCCGTAGAGCGTCGCCGCGCGGCCGCGCCCGGCGCGTCCGGCGACCGGAGTCACTTCCCGGTCCCGTTACTCCCGGGGGAGTACATCCCGCGGTGTAGCCGAGGGCGTACGCTGATCACGATTCGTGGCGTTGGTCACACTTTGCAACGCAGGGGTGACGTTTCGAGCGATGGGGACGCTGTTAACGAAGAGATGGACGGGGGGAGGCCGACATGACGGCTCAACGGGGCGCCGCCGGTCGTGACGATCCGCCGCCGCCCGCGGTGCGGGCGGCGACGGCGCGGGGGCTGCAGGAGCAGTTCCCGGGCGTGCGGGTCTGGTACGGGGAGGCCACCGGGTCCTGGTGGGCGCTGGTGCCGCTGCGCGCCGGGCCGCGGCTGGTGGAGGCGCCCACGCCGCAGACCCTGCGCGACTCGATCATGGCCGTGCGCTCCCAGGGGTGACCAGGCCGCTCTCGTAGGCGAACACCACCAGCTGGGCGCGGTCGCGCACCGCGAGCTTGCCCATGGCGCGGCTGACGTGGGTCTTGGCGGTGAGCGGGCTGAGCGACAGCCGCGCGCCGATCTCCTCGTTGGACAGGCCGTGCCCGACCAGGCGCACCACCTCCCGCTCGCGGGCGGTGAGCGCGCCGGTGCCGGGCCGGGCGGCGGGCTCCCCGCCGCGCCCGACGAACGCCTCGATCACCGAGCGGGTGACCGCGGGCGCCAGCAGCGAGGCGCCCTCGGCCACCACCCGGACCGCGCGCAGCAGGTCCACCGGCTCGATGTCCTTGACCAGGAACCCGGCCGCGCCCGCGCGCAGCGCGCGGAACACGTTCTCGTCCTCGGTGTAGGTGGTCAGCACCACCACCCGGACCCCGGCGAGCTCCGGGTCGGCGGTGATGCGGCGGGTGGCGGTCAGCCCGTCGATCTCGGGCATCCGCAGGTCCATCAGCAGCACGTCGGGGCGCAGGCGGCGGGCCAGCGCGACGGCCGCGCCGCCGTGCTCGGCCTCGCCGACGACCTCGATGCCGTCGTCGGAGTTCAGCAGCATCCGGAAGCCCGCGCGCACCAGGGACTGGTCGTCGGCCAGCGCCACGCGGATCACGGGGCGGCCGCCGGCAGCCACGCGCGCACCGCGAAGCCGCGCTCGCCGGGGCCCGCCTCCAGCGTGCCGCCCAGCGCCTCCGCGCGCTCGCGCATCCCGGCCAGGCCGTGCCCGCCCTCCATCGCCCCCTCCACGCGCTCCCCCGGCCCCACGCCGTCGTCGGTGACCTCCACCGCGATCCCGTCCTCCCGATAGTCCAGCGCCACGCGCGCCCGCACGGCCGGTCCCCCGTGCCGCAGCACGTTGGTCAGCGACTCTTGCAGGATCCGGTAGGCGGCGTGGTCGACCGGCGGCGCCAGTCCGCCCGGCCGCCCGCGCACCGCCACCTCCACCGGCACGCCCGCCGAGCGGACCGCCTCCAGCAGCGCGGGCAGCCGCTCCAGCCCGACCGCGGGCTCCTCCGGCCCGGCCCCGGCGCGCAGCACGCCCAGCGTCGCCCGCATCTGCCGCAGCGTCTCCTTGCTGGTCTCCCGGATGGCCGCGAGCGCGGGCCGCACCTCGGCGTCGCGGTCGCCCAGCAGGTGCAGCGCGCCGCCCGCCTGCACGGTGATGGTCGCCATGCTGTGCGCGACGGTGTCGTGCAGCTCGCGCGCGATGCGCACCCGGTCCTCGGCGACCCGCCGCGCCGCCTCCCGGTCGTGCTCCTCGGCGGCGAGGCGCAGCCGCTCGCGGGTCTCGGCCGCCAGCGCGCGGCGGCTGCGCACCACCTCGGCCAGCAGGACCACCGTGACCGCCAGCGCGCCGTTGCCGGCGAACTCCGCCAGCGCCAGCAGCGGCGCCAGCTCCTTGCTGAACACGACGATCAGGTAGCCCGCCGTGTAGAACACCGCGGTCACCGCCACCGCCCAGCGCAGGTGCCCGGCCACCACCGCCGAGTACACCGGCACCGCCTGCACGAGCGTCGGCGAGATGCCCGGATAGCCCGAGGAGTAGTAGGCGAACAGCCCGAGGCTCGTCAGCAGCAGCGCCGCGACCGGCCGCCTGCGGTGGATCAGCACCGGCAGCGACATCAGCACGCTCAGCAGGTAGCCGCGCGCGTCGGGCCGCAGCGCCGCCGGGTCCTCGGTCACGTGGACGGTGACGACGACCAGGGCCACGACCACCGCGGTGATCCCGGCGTCCACCGGCCAGGTCCGGGGACGTCCGTCCTCGCCTCGCAGGAGCAGCACGCCGCCACCGTACGCCGCCCTCTCCCGACCCGCCTAGCGGCCTGCGTGACGCCCTGCCCGGCGCCCTGTCCAGGGTCCGGCCCGGCGGCCGCCTCGCGCCGTGCGCCCGGTCAGGGCGCGGTGAGGATCGCGGCGCTGCCGTAGCTGCCGCCGAAGCCGGTGCACAGCGCCACGCCCGCGCCGGACACCTGGTTGGTACCGGTGCCGCGCAGTTGCCGGACGGCCTCGACGACGTTGTTGAGGCCGTGCACGTAGCCCTCCGACAGCAGGCCGCCGTGCGGGTTGACCGGGACGCGGCCGTTCCAGGCGATCTCCTGCGCGTGCAGCAGCACCGGCAGGTCGGCGCGCGCGACCAGGCCGAAGTCCTCCAGCTGGCGCGGCACCAGCCAGCTGTAGGCGTCGTACAGCAGCGCGACGTCGATGTGCTCGGGCTTCATCCCGGCCGCCTCGTAGAGCGGCGCGGCCAGGTGGCCGGAGAAGATCCGGGTGACGTCGTCGGTCTTGTCCATGGTGGAGGCGCCGGGGCCGCCGCCGCGCACCACCGCGTGTACGCGCGGCGCGTCGGGGGCGCGGTCGGCGCGGGTCAGCACCAGCGCGCACGCGCCGTCGGTCTCCTGGCAGCAGTCCAGGCGGCGCAGCGGGGAGGCCACCATGGGGCTGGCGAGGTAGGCGGGCAGGTCCAGGCGCTCGCGGCGGATCGCGCGCGGGTTGCGCAGCGCGTGCGCGCGGGACTGGGCCACGACGGCGTGGGTGTGGACCTCGGTCAGCGCGGCGTCGTGCAGGTAGCGCTGCCCCGCCAGGGCGAACTGGTGGACGGGGCCGGCCATGCCGTAGGGGTGGGTGAACTGCTCCTCGGTGCCCTCGCCGAGCTTCAGGCCGAGGGCGTTCATGCGCTTGCCGGACCGGCCGTTGAGGGCGCGGTAGACCAGGACGTTCTCGGCCAGGCCCGCGTCGATCAGCATCGCGGCGTCGGCCAGGATCGAGGCGCTCTGCGTGCCGCCGCCGTAGATCTCGTTGTGCCAGCCCATCTCGGGCATCCGCAGCTCGCGGGCCAGGTACAGCACCGGCGCGGAGTCGTTGAGGTGGTAGCTGAGGATCGCGTCGGGGCGGTCGATCCCGGCGTCGGCCAGGGCCTCGCGGGACGCCTCGGCGGCCAGTTGCAGCTCGGTGCGGCCGGAGGCGCGGGTCAGCGTGGTCATGCCGACGCCCGCGACGGCCGCCTTGCCGGAGAAGCCCTGCCTGCCCGTGCACCTCGCGGTGTGCCCGCCCGCCCGCGTTCCCGTCACGTGATCCTCAGGAGGTGGTGCCGCCCGCCGTGGGCGGGGCGCGATCCGTCCACGGCGGGCGGCGTCTGTGGGGCCGGTCCGCGGGGCGGGCCGGCCGGGTCGCCGTCGCAGGCGACGCTAACCCGAAACCCGCTCATAACACAAGCGCTTGCTCGGTTTCGTTGCCGGGGCGTCGACCGCGAGGCCGGTCGCGGGTCCGGCCGCCGGCTCAGTCGGCGAGCCGGATCAGCCGCCGCTCCACCGCCGCGGCCACCGCCGCCGTGCGGGTGTCCACGCCGAGCTTGGCGAAGATGTGGACGAGGTGGGTCTTCACGGTGGCCTCGCTGACGAACAGCTCCTTGGCGATCTGCCGGTTGGACAGGCCCCTTGCCAGCAGCTCCAGCGCCTCGATCTCGCGGGGGCTGAGCGCGGGCGCGGGCTCGCGCACCCGGTTGAGCAGTCGGGTCGCCACCTTCGGTGACAGGGCCGTCTCGCCGCGCGCGGCGGTGCGGATGCCGGTGAACAGCTCCTCGGGCGGGCCCGCCTTGAGCAGGTATCCGGCCGCGCCGACGTCGACGGCCCGCGCGATGTCGGCGTCGGAGTCGTAGGTGGTCAGCACCAGCACGCGGGGCGGGTCGGGCAGCGCCAGGATGCGCCGGGTCGCCTCGACGCCGTCGATGCCCTCGCCGAGCTGGAGGTCCATCAGCACGAGGTCGGGCCGGACCAGGCCCGCCTGCCGCACCGCCTCCGCGCCGTCGGCGGCCTCGGCCACCACCTCGATGTCGGGCTCGCTGGTCAGCAGGGCGCGCAGCCCCGCCCGCACCACCGGGTGGTCGTCGGTGATCAGCACGCGCACCGCGCCGCCGTTCCGGTCGCTCATCCGCCCCTCCTCGGCACGGTCGCGGCCACGACCGTGCCCTCTCCCGGCACGCTCTCGACCTCCAGCGCGCCGCCGACCGCCGCCAGCCGCTCGCGCATGGCGGGCAGCCCGTAGCCGCGTCCCGGCCCCGGCCGGACGCGGTCGAACCCCGCCCCGTCGTCGGCCACGTCCAGCCGCACCTGGTCGTCGAGGTAGGTCAGGGTGACCATGACGGCGGACGCCCCGGCGTGCTCGCGCACGTTGGCGAGCGCGCCCTGGACGACGCGGACCAGCGCGGCCTGCGCGTCGGTGTCCAGGTCGTACTCGGCGCCGTCGACCCGCAGCCGCGCCGGCGGCCCGGTCACGGCGTCGCGCTCCAGCAGGCCGCGCAGCGCCGCGGGCAGGGATCCGGCGGCGAGGTCCGACGGGGCCAGCGCGCGCACGAACCGGCGCGCCTCGGCCAGGTTGCCCACCGCGGCGTCGGCGGCCCGCCGCACGTGCCGGCGCGCCTGCCCGGGGTCGGCGTCCCACTCCCGGTCGGCGGCCTGGAGCAGCATCCCCATGCTGGTCAGCCCCTGGGCGAGGGTGTCGTGGATCTCGCGGGACAGCCGCTGGCGCTCCTCCAGCACGCCCGCCTCGCGCTGCGAGGCCGCCAGCTCGCCGCGGGTGCGCACCAGGTCGTCGATCAGCCGCTGCAGCTCCAGGAAGATCACCGAGGTCATGCCCGCCACCGCGATCGGCCCGAGCACCAGGCTCGGCTCCAGCCGGTCGGCCAGGTGCACCTGCGCGAAGATCACCGCCCCGGTCAGCACCACCACGCTGACCAGCGCCGCGCGGCGCGTGAGCAGCCGCAGCGAGATGAAGAACAGCGGGATCGCGCACCACGCGAAGCTGGGCGCGGCGATCACCAGCAGCAGCCACAGCAGGACCACCAGCACCAGCCACACGAGGCGGCCCCGGCGGCCGAGCCGGTCCCACAGGATCATGCCCAGCGCGTAGAGCACCGCCAGGGCGGCGCAGTCGGCCAGCCGCACCCAGGTCTGCCCCTCCATCCCGTGCCGGACCACCAGCCGGGACGCCGAAGCGGCCAGCAGCAGGAAGAACCCCGCGTGCATGGCCTGGTAGATCCGCTGTTCGGCCCTCGTCATGCCTCCCCCTCACCGCACGTTACCGCAGGGTCACACCCGGGCCGGGCGAAGGCATCAACCGATCGGTTGATCCGCCCCTCCACCGCATGGCGGCGCCGGTTCCACCGGCCTCCCGATGGCGGCCGGGCCCGGCGCGGCGAGGCTGGAGTCATCAGCCGGAACACCCGAGGGGAAGCACCACAATGAGCAGCAACCGCGCCAAGACCATCGTCGGAATGACCGCGGGCCTGGCCCTGGTGGGCATCACGGTCGGCGTGTCGGCCGCGCAGGCCGCGCCCGCCGCGCCCGCCGCCGCCAAGCGCGGCGGGGCCGTGCAGCAGGTGAACGTCCTGCGCAGCGACGCCGCCATGAAGATCGCCGACGCCGTGCAGAAGGAGGCCGCCAAGCAGAAGCAGCGGGTCGCGGTCGCCATCGTGGACCGCTCGGGCGACCTGCGCGTGGTCGTCAAGGGCGACGGCGCGGGCCCGCAGACCGTCGAGTCGGCCAAGCGCAAGGCGTTCACCGCCGTCTCCTTCGGCCAGCCGACCTCCAAGCTGACCGGCGGGGCCACCGGCGACGGCCCGACCATCAAGGACATCCCGGGCACCCTGTTCCTGGCGGGCGGCGTCCCGGTCGCCTCCGGGGGCGCCCCCATCGCGGGCATCGGCGTGGGCGGCGCGCCCCAGGGCAGCATCGACGAGGCCATCGCGCAGGCCGGCCTGAAGGCGGTCGAGGGCGACCTCGGCTGAGCGGGCCGCCCAGAACGGCTCCGGCCGCGGCGCACCGGGGGGAGCGCCGCGGCCGGCCGGTAGCCTCCGGAGCGAACACCATGACGATCACGCGTAGAAGGGCGCTGGCGGCGCTGACCCTGCTGGTCACGGCCGCCGCGGGCGCCTGCGCGGGTCCGCGAGACCGGGAGGACCCCGTGCACCGGGAAGAACTGCTCACGGCCGCGGCCAGGGGCGACGCCGCCAAGGTCCGCGACGCGCTGCAGGCCGGGGCGCCGGTCGAGGCCCGCGACGGGCAGGGCCGCACCGCGCTGCTGCTGGCGGCCGCCGCCGACCACGTCGAGGCCGCCACCGTGCTGGTGAAGGCCGGGGCCGATCCCGACGCCCTGGACCGGCAGCACGACAGCCCGTTCCTGGTCACCGGGGTGACCGGCAGCGTGGCGATGCTGAGGGCCCTGCTGCCCGCCCGGCCCGACCTGGCGCTCACCAACCGCTACGGCGGCGTCGCGTTGATCCCGGCCTGCGAGCGCGGCCACGTGGACTACGTCCGCGAGGTCCTGAAGACCGGCATCGCGGTCGACCACGTCAACCGGCTGGGCTGGACCGGCCTGCTGGAGGCGATCATCCTGGGCGACGGGTCGGCCCGCTACCAGGAGATCGTCCGGCTGCTGATCGCGGCGGGCGCGGACGTGGACCTCGCCGACGGCGAGGGCGTCACGCCGCTGCAGCACGCGACCGCCAAGCACTACGACGAGATCGCCGCCCTGCTGCGCGCCGCCGGAGCCCGCTGAACCACGCCCGTCCCGCCCCGGTACGGCCTGGCCTGGCACGGCCTGGCACGGCCTGGCACGGGCACGGCCTGGCACGGGCACGGCTGTTCAGGTCGTTCGATCCGCTATGTCCGCTAGAGCTCGTACTGGACCGAGGCGCGGCGCGCCACGATGGGGGTGATGGCCTCGGCGATCACCGCGCGGTGCGCGGGGTGGTCGCGGTAGACCAGGTAGGCGTCCAGGTCGGCGAAGTCGCCCACGACCACGAAGTCGAAGGTGCCCTCGTTGACGCCCGCGTCGTGCCCGAGGCTGTAGGACCGGATCTCCGGGATCAGCCCCGGGAGCGCGGCCAGCCGGGTCCGCACCTCCTCCTGCTGGGAGGTCGTCGTGCCCTCGGCCCACTCGAACATCACCACGTGCCGGAAACCGCTCATGCGGATCACCGTAGCGTCCCGGCCGGGGCGTACGGCGTCAGACCTCGCCCAGCTCGGCGGCCACCAGCGCGCCCAGCTCCCAGCACGCCTCCCGGTCCGTCCGGGACGGCTCGCCGGTGACCACGACCGGGGGCCGCACCGCCCGCCACCGCAGGCCGGTGGTGATGGACTCCAGCGCGCGCAGGGCGCCGGTGGCGTCGTTGTTGCCGTGCAGGTAGCCGCCGAACGGCCGTCCCGCGGTCGCCTCCAGGCACGGGTAGTAGACCTGGTCGAAGAAGTGCTTGAGCGCCCCCGACAGGTAGCCGAGGTTGACCGGCGTGCCCAGCAGGTAGCCGTCGGCCTCCAGGACGTCCACCGGCGACGCGGTGAGCGCCGGGCGCGCGACCACCTCGACGCCGCCGACCTCGTCGGTCCCGGCGCCCTCGCGGGCGGCCTCGTACATGGCCTGGAGCGCGGGCGAGGGCGTGTGGTGGACGATCAGCAGGCGTTTCATCGCCACCGATCCTAGGGGCGCGCGCCGCCGCCCCCCGGTCGCCCCGCCCTCACCGGAAGGTGAGGATTCCTGGCCGTCCGCGGCCGGATCATCGCTTCCGCGGCCCGGCCGTCGTCCAATGGAGGCCCGCCGGCCGCCCGGGAATGCGATCTGAGAGATCATGGTTGGCCCTCGACGGAGGTGTCTCCCGTGCACGAAGCGAAACCGGTGCTCCCCGCGTCCCGCCCGGTCTGGCCCTTCGCGCTCGGCACGGCCGCCGTGGCCGTGCTGGTCGCCGTACCGGACCTGGCCTGGCGGCCGGGCTGGATGGAGCGCACCTCCCTGCTGGTGACCGGACGCCCCTTGAGCGCTCCGCACGCGCTCGTGCTGGCCCTCGCCCTGGCGCTGGTGGCGCGCGGGCTGCTGCTGCGCCGCCGGGCCGCCTGGTACGGGCTGGTGCTGCTGGTGGCGATGGCAGTGCTGGCGGTGCTGACCGGCGAGGACTCGCCGTGGCGGCTGCCCTTGTTGGGCGCGGCGGGCTGGGTGCTGTGGACCTGCCGCGACCGCTTCCCGGTGCGCCCCCATCCCGACCGGGTGCGCAGCGCGCTGCGCACCGGCGCCCTGCTGGTGCTCGGCGCGGCCTCGGCGTCGGTGCTGGTCGGCGGGGTGTCGGTGCGGTCGGCGGTGCCGACGCTGGCGGCCGGGCTCGGCTCGACCGGCGGGCCCCTGGACGGCGCGTCCTGGCTGCCGGGCGCGCTGGGGCTGGCGGGCGGCGCCGGACTGCTGGTGCTGCTGGTGACGCTGCTGGCGGCCGATCCCGCGCCGCCGCCCGGCGACGAGTCCGAACGTCGGCGCGTGGCGGGGCTGGTGGCCCGGCCCGGTTCCGACACCCTCGCGCCGTTCGCGCTGCGCCGCGACAAGTCCTACGTGTTCAGCCCGGACGGGCGCGCGGCGATCGGCTACCGGGTGCTGTTCGGCGTCGCGGTGGCGGGCGGCGACCCGGTGGGCGACGCGGGCGCGCACGAGGCGGCGATCGGGGAGTTCCTGGCGCTGTGCCGCCGCACCGGCTGGCGTCCGGCGGTGCTGGGCGCGGGCGCGGACCTGCTGCCCGCCTGGGGGCCGCTGCGGTCGTTCGGGTTCGGCGACGAGGTGGTGGTGCGGCCCGAGGAGTTCAGCCTGTCGGGGCGGGCGATGCGCAACGTGCGGCAGGCCGTCCAGCGCACCCGCAACGCGGGCGTGACCACGCGCGTGCTCCCCGAGCGTGACCTCCCCGACGACCTGCGCGGGCGGCTGCTGGACATCGCCGCCCGCTCGCTGGGCGGCGCGGCCGAGCGCGGCTTCTCCATGAACCTGGACGAACTGCTCACCGGCTACCACCCCGGCACGCTGGTGGCGGTCGCCTACGACGCGGGCGGCACGCCGATCGCGTTCCAGCGGTACGCCGCGGCGGGCGAGGGCATCAGTCTGGACGCGATGCGGCGCGCGCCCGGCGGCCCCAACGGCGTCAACGAGCGCCTGATCGTGGACATGGTCGACCACGCCCGCGCGCACGGCGTCGGCGTGGTCTCGCTCAACTTCGCCGCCTTCCGCGAACTGCTGGACAGCGACGACCGCGGGCCGCTGGAGCGCGCCGGGTACCGCGCGCTCCACCTGCTGGACCCGTGGATCGCGGTGGAGTCGCTGTACCTGTTCGACAAGAAGTTCCGGCCCGGCTACCGGCCGCGCAGCATCGTGTTCCGGTCCTGGGCCGACATCGGCCTGCTGGCGGTCGCGCTGCTGACGCTGGAGTTCGGCCGGACCCGGCCCGCGGCCTCCCCGGTGGCCGCCGCCGAGCCCGCCGGCCACCTCGAACGCCCCTAGCGCCCGGCCCTTTTCGCCCCCGCTTCGCCCCCGCCCCGCACCGGGAGACCTCTGTTAGGCTTCCCAAGCGAGCGCTTGGTACGCAATGATGGGGCAGGCGATACGACACGGCGAGGGCACGGCGTGCACCCCGCCGGGCCCGGTGAAGAAGGAGCCGTACACGTGGCTGACCGCCCGATGAAGTTCTCGACCTTCCACCTCTTCCACCAGTTCGCGGGGCAGACCGCGCGGGAGGTGTACGACTACCAGATCGAGATCGTCGAGCTCCTGGAGGAGCTCGGCTTCGATGGGGTGTGGGTCGCCGAGCACCATTTCCGGGACTACGGGGTCGTCCCCAACATCTTCAACCTGCTGTCGCACCTCGCGGCCCGCACCGAGCGGCTGCGGCTCGGCACCGGCATCGTGGTGCTGCCGCTGCACAACCCCGTCCACGTGGCCGAGGAGGCCGCGATGGTCGACCTGCTGTCGGGCGGCCGGCTGGAGATGGGGATCGGCCGGGGCTACCAGAGCGTGGAGTTCGAGAACTTCGGGCTCGACCTCGGCGAGGCCCGCGACCGGTTCAACGAGTGCCTGGACATGCTCCTCGGCCTGTGGACCCAGGACGAGTTCGAGTTCAAGGGGCGCTTCTACGAGACCACCAACCCGCTGACGCTGATGCCGAAGCCGGTCCAGCGCCCGCACCCGCCGCTGCACGTGGCCGCCGTCAGCCCCGAGACCGTGGAGCTGTACGCCGCGCGCGGGCTGCCGATCCTGGCCGACCCGGCCGCGCCGTTCAAGAAGATCGCGAAGGCGGCGAAGACCTGGCACGACACCGCCGCCGCCAACGGCGTGGACACCACCGGCGTGGAGCTGGTCGCCAGCCGCTCGGTGTACGTCGCGCCGACCGTGGAGCAGGCGCGCGAGGACCAGGCCCGGTTCGAGGCCGGCTTCGACCGCTCGCGGATCTTCAACGTGCAGAGCGCTCCGATCGACCCCAGCACCGGCAAGGCCGCCAAGGGCTTCGAGTTCTACCAGGACCGCTACCTCAAGGGCGGCTCGGTGGACAACGAGTTCCGCTGGAACCAGCTGGAGGTCATCGGCGACCCCGAGCGCGTCGTCTCCCAGATCAAGACCATCCAGGAGATGGGCTACAGCAACCTGATGTGCGACTTCGGCTCGACCCGGCCGATGCCGATCGAGGACATGAAGAAGGTCCTGAAGTTCTTCGCGGCCGAGGTCATGCCGGCCTTCCGCTGATCCTTCACCCCTGCTGATCCCCCTTAGGCACAGGAGGCGCGATGTCCGTACACCGGCTCACTCTCGGGGACGTCCTGGCCGAGCACCGGCGCTCCCGGCCGCTCGGCACCGCCGTCGTGGACGGCGAGGTGCGGCTCACCTACCCCGAGCTGGACGACCGGGTGAACCGCCTGGCGGCCGCCCTGGCGGCCGACGGGGTCGGGGCCGGCGACCGGGTCCTGTGGCTCGGCCAGAACTCCTTCCGGGTGCTGGAGCTGCTGCTGGCCGCCGGGCGGCTCGGCGCGGTCTGCTGCCCGGCCAACTGGCGGCAGAGCGCCGACGAGCTCGCCCACGTCCTGGACGACCTCACCCCCAGGGTCGTGGTCTGGGAGGAGTCGGAGGCGGTCGAGAAAGCGCGCGGGCAGGTGCCGCCGGACGCGCGCTGGGTGAAGTCCGGCCCGGAGTACGAGGACTACCTGGCCCCCGACGCCGGTGAGCCCGCCGTCGAGGTGGACGACGACGCGCCGGTGCTCGCGCTGTACACCGCCGCGTTCGACGGCCGCCCCAACGCCGCGCTGCTCAGCCACGCCGCGCTGGTCGCGCACAACATGTCGCTGCTGCACATGCGGCAGATGGAGGACGGGTTCGCCTTCCTGGCGTGCGGGCCGATGTTCCACGTGGGCACGATGATGTTCACGCTGGCCACCTTCCAGATCGGCGGCAAGGTCGTGGTGACCCCGGCCTACGAGCCGAACGAGGTGTGCCGCCTCATCGAGGCCGAGAGGTGCACCCAGGCGTTCCTGTTCGGCCCGATGATCGACGGCTTGGTGGAGGCCAACAAGGACGGCCGGTACGACCTGTCGTCGCTGCGCTTCGTCCCGCACTCCCCCGAGTGGGATCAGATGATCACCGTGGACGACAGCCCGTGGTGCGCCTCGAAGATGGGCGGCTACGGGCAGACCGAGGTCGGCGGGATGCTGACCTTCCTCGGCCTCGGCATGGGCGGCGCGGGCTACGCGGGCCGCCCGTCCCCGCTGGTGCACGTGCGGCTGCTGGACGCGGCCGGGGCGGAGGTCCCGGCGGGCGAGGTCGGCGAGATCTGCGCGCGCGGCCACAGCCTGTTCTCCGGCTACTGGAACCGGCCCGAGCTGAACGCCGCCAAGGCCGCCGGGGGCTGGCACCACACCGGCGACCTCGGCCGCCGCGAGCCGGACGGCACCCTCACCTTCATCGGCCCCAAGCTGCGCATGATCAAGTCGGCCAACGAGAACATCTACCCGGCCGAGGTCGAGCGCGCGCTGAAGAACCACCCCGCCGTCGCCGACGCGGCGGTGATCGGCGTGCCCGACGAGCGGTTCGGGCAGTCGCCGAAGGCGGTCGTGGTGCTCAAGGAGGGAGAGGCCGCCACCGCCGAGGAGGTCATCGAGCACGTGCGCGGCGAGATCGCCTCCTACAAGAAGCCGCGCGAGGTCGTGTTCGTGGAGTCGATCCCGAAGAAGGGCTACACCCCCGACTACGACGCGCTGGACGAGGCGCACGGCGGCGGCGCCTACCCCGGCGCCTGACCGGGGTTCAGCGCACCGCGTGCAGGGTCAGGTCGTCGCAGTAGCCGGTCCCGGGCTTCTCCCGCCAGCAGAACACCACCGCGGAGGTGGCCCGGGGCCCGGTGGTGAAGGCGCCCGCCAGCCGGGTGTAGCCGGTGGCGGCGTCGGGGGTGGGCCGGTAGACGCCCGGCCCGTCCCCGTAGTCCTTGGCGCCGATGAAGGTGGCGCCGCCGTCGGTCCGGACCCAGCCGGCCAGCAGGTAGGTGGTGCGGGGCCGCAGGCCGGTCACCCGCTGCTGGACGGCGGCGTCCTGGCCGGGCAGGGCGCGGATGCGGACGGCGCGGGCGCCGCCGGGGCGTCCGCTCGGCACGAGGACGGCGCGCTTGGCGTCCCACGGCGCGGGGACGGCCTTCTCGAACCCGCCGTTGCGCAGCAGGTCGGGGCCGGTCGGCACCGGGCCGGCCGTCAGCGCCCCCGCGACCGGGGACGGCGGTGGGGCCGCCGCGGGCGACGTGGCGGCGGCCGGAGCGGGCCCGGCGTCCTCCCCGCCCAGCACGGCGAACGCCCCGACCGCCGCGACAAGGACGGCGACCGCCGCGCCCGCCCCCGCCAGGACGCCGCGACGGCGCCGCCGGACGGTCGGCGCGACGGGGACCGGCGGCGGAGCGGGGGCGGGGGCCGCCGCGTACGGGATGGCCGGAGGCACCGGCCCGCTGCCCGTGAGCCGGGACAGCACCTGCTCGGCGGTGGGCCGCAGCGCGGGGTCCTTGGCCAGGCACTCGGCGACGAGCCCGCGCAGCGGCGGCCGCAGATCGCCCAGGTCCGGCTCGGCCGAGACGATCCGCTGGAACACCTCCGGCACCGACCCGCCCGGGAAGGGACCGCGCCCGGTGGCCGCGAACACCATGCAGCAGCCCCAGGCGAACACGTCGGCGGGCGTGCCGACGTGCCCGCCCGGCACCGTCTGCTCGGGCGCCATGTAGCCGGGCGTACCGGTGATCCAGGCCGGGCCGGCGTCGGTGCGGCCCTGGTCCAGGGCCCGCGCGATACCGAAGTCGATCACCACGGGGCCGTCCGGGCCGAGCAGCACGTTGGCGGGCTTGAAGTCGCGGTGCTGGACGCCGGCGCGGTGGATGGCGGCCAGCGCGGTGGCGGTGTTGATGGCGAGCCGGTCCAGCGCGCCGCCCGAGCGCGGCCCCTCCCGGCGCACCGACGCGTCCAGCGGCGCGCCCGGCACGTACTCGCCGGCGATGTAGGGGCGCTCCCCCGCCAGGCCGGTGCCCAGGACCTGCGCGGTGCAGAAGCGCGCGACGCTGGCGGCGAGCCGCACCTCGTGCAGGAAGCGCTCCCGGGCGTCGGTGTCGCCGATCAGGTGCGGGTGCAGCAGCTTGACCGCCGCCCGCGCGCCCCCGGCGTCGCGGCCGAGGAACACCGTGCCCTGACCGCCGTCGCCGAGCCGGCCGAGCAGCCGGTAGGGCCCTGCGGTGGCGGGGTCGCCCGGCTCCAGCGGCCGGACCCCCTCGGCGGTCCCCTGGTCGTCGCGCACGACAGATCACCCCTTCCGTCGCCGAGGTATACCACCCTTTCAGAGAACGGCCAGGGGGTTGATCGGACTGGCGGTGCCGCCCTCGATCCGCAGCGGCGCGGCCACGAACAGGAAGTCGGTGCGCCCTGTCTCGGCCAGTTCCTCCAACCAGAGCATCTCGGCGAGGTGGATGCCGTGCCGCCACAGCAGGATCATGTGCAGGTCGTCGGCGAGGCCCTCGTCGGCGAGCTGGTGCTCGTTGAGGCCGCCGATCGCGGCGTTGTCGCTGGCCACCATGCACACGTCGCGCTCGGCGAGCCAGCGGCCCGCGTCGGCGTTCAGGCCCGGCTGGCCCGCCCAGTACGCGTCGGGGCCGTCCCGCCACGCCAGCGGCCAGCCCGTCCGGACCACCGCGACGTCGCCGGGGCGCACCTCCACCCCGGCGGCCTCCAGGTCCTCGGGGCCGATCCGGTCGCCGGCCTCCAGATGAGGGACGCCGCGCAGCCGGGGCACGTCGAACAGGACGCCGCGCGCGACGACCGGGCCCGCCTTGTCGATCCCGCAGCGCCCGGCCCCGTAGGAGCGGACGCGCCCGGCCGGATGGCCGTTGTACAGCTCGTCGCCCGACCACATGTGGCACAGCGCGTCCATGTGCGTCGTGGTGCCGTGCGGGGTGACCACCAGGGCGTCGTCGGCCATCTTCAGGCCCGCGCCGATCGCCCGCGTCCCGGCCGCGTAGTCGCCGCCGTCCACCGACATGAAGTGCTGCGGCAGCGGCCGCCCCTTCAGGTGCGGGACGGTCGTCGGCGCGGGCGAGGACGTCGCGCCCCGGATGGGCAGCGACAGGCCCAGCACCCGGCCCTCGCGCACGCACCCGGCGGCCGCCACGACCGCCTCGGGGGTGAGCAGGTTGAGGGCCCCGCGCTCGTCGGCGGCACCCCAGCGACCCCAGTTGTTGGACTCTTCGAGCATGATTCGGATCAGACCTTCCGTTGAAAGGACCGCATATGGGTGACTTGGTACAGGGCTCCTGCGACCCCGCGTTCGCGGCCGTCCGCGAGGTGTTCGAGCGGAACTTCGCCGAGGGGCGCGAGTTCGGCGCGGCCGTCGCGGTCTACGCCGGGGACCGCAAGGTCGTGGACCTGTGGGGCGGCGTGGCCGACCGCCGGACCGGCCGCGAGTGGCGCGCCGACACGCCCTGCTTCGGGTTCTCCTGCACCAAGGCGGTGACCGCGACGGCGGCGCTGCTGCTGGCCGAGCGCGGCGTCTACGACCTGCACGGCCCGGTGACCGCGTGGTGGCCGGAGTTCGGCGCGAACGGCAAGGAGGGCGCGACCGCCGCCCACCTGCTCTCCCACCAGGCGGGCCTGCCCGCCTTCGCCCGCCCGGTGACCGCCGAGGAGGCGGCCGACACCGCGGCGCGCGCCGACGAGCTGGCGGCCCAGGCGCCCGAGTGGGAGCCGGGCACGGCGCACGGCTACCACGCGCTGACCTACGGCTGGCTGGCCGGGGAGATCGTGCGGCGCAACACCGGGACGCCGGTGGGCGCGTTCGTCGAGCGCGAGTTCGCCGGCGGCCTGGACCTGTGGATCGGCGCCCCCGACGAGGTCATCGAGCGGGCCGCCAAGCTGACGGCGGGCAAGGGGGACCACAACGAGAGCGGACCGGACGCCCCGCGCGCGGTGGACGACGACGACATGCTGGGCCGCCTCGCCACCGCCTACCTCGACGCCGGCAGCCCGATGAACCGCTCCCTCAACAACCCGCACCCGGGCAAGGGCGGGTACAACAACCCGGTCGTGCTGCGCGCCGGCTGGCCCTCCGCCGGGATGATCGCGACGGCGCCCGCGTTCGGCGCCTTCTACCGCGACCTGATCGCGGGCCGGATCATCGCCCCGGAGACCCTGCGCGAGGCGACCCGCGCGCAGGTGCGCGGCCCCGACCGCACGCTGGAGGTGAACACGGCCTTCGGTCTGGGCTTCATGCTCCCGGCGATGACGTTCTTCACCCCGGAGCCGGGCCGCGCCAGCGCGTTCGGGCACACCGGCGCGGGCGGCTCCCTCGGCTTCGCCGACCCCGAGGCGGGCCTGGCGCTGGCCTACCTGCCCAACCGGATGGGCGACCAGCTGTCGGGCGACCTGCGCGCCTACCGCCTGGTCGAGGCCGCCTACGCGGCGCTCGCCTGAGCTCACTGCATCGTGATCCCGCCGCTGACCGACACCGTCTGCCCGGTGATGTACCCGGCGCGGTCGGTGCACAGGAAGGCGACCAGGCCCGCGATGTCGTCCGGGCGGCCGATGCGGCGCAGCGGGATCTGCTTGGCGAGCTTGTCGAGCAGGCCCGGGTGCTGGTCGGAGACCGCCCGGACCATCGGGGTGTCGGTCGGGCCGGGGCACACCACGTTGCTGGTGACCCCGCCCCGGGCGGCCTCCCGGGCCAGGGTCTTGGCCAGGCCGAACAGGCCCGCCTTGGTGGCGGCGTAGGCGCCCTCGCCGCCGGAGCCCGCGCGGGCACCGTCGGAGGACACGAAGACCAGCCGGCCCCAGCCCCGGTCGGTCATGCCGGGCAGCAGGGCCTTGGTGAGCTGCATCGGGGCGCGCAGGTTGACCTTCCACATCAGGTCCCAGTGCGCCGGGTCGCTGTCGGTGAACGGCTCCACGATGCTGATCCCGGCGTTGTGGACCAGCACGTCCACCGGGCCGACCTCGGCGGTGAAGCGGTCGATGTCGGCGGGGTCGGCGAGGTCCACGCGGTGCGCGGCGCCGCCGATCTCCCCCGCCAGCTTCTCGGCGGCGGGCAGGTCCAGGTCGGCGACCACGACCCGCGCGCCGAGGGCCGCGAGGTCGGCGCAGATCGCGCGGCCGATGCCGCCCGCTCCCCCGGTGACGACGGCGGTGCGGCCGGTCAGGCTCATCCCGTCCATGCTCGGACGACCTCCTCGGTGGTGACGCGGGCGGCGAGCAGGCTGAGGGTGTTGGCCATGACCGCGTCGCCGTACTCGGCGGGCGTCCCGGCCACGGCGTCGGTCAGCACGGCCACGCGGTAGCCGAGGGCGACCGCCTCGATGCACAGGCCCGGAATGCCCAGGTTCAGCGACAGGCCCGCCGCCACGACGGTGCGCACGCCCATCGAGCGCAGCGTCTGGTCCAGGGACGTGCCGGTGAACGGCGTGAAGCCGTGGTAACGGCGCGACTCCAGGTCGGAGGGGTCGGCCAGCTCGGGCAGGACCTCGATCGCGCCGGTGCCCTCCAGCATGTGCGCGGGGTCCTTGAGCAGGCTCTTCAGGAAGGGCGTGTTGTCGGTGTGGCTGCCCCTGCGGTCGGCGCGGAAGGCGGCCGTGCACTGCACGACGGGCACTCCGGCCGCGCGGGCGGCGGTGGCGGCGCGGGCCGCCGCGCTCACCACGCCGCGCTCGGCGCAGGTCTTCACCAGGTCGGGGAACTTGGCCAGGTCGCCGGCCACACCGCGCTGCATCTCCATCACCAGCAGCGCGGTGTGCCGGGGGGCCGCCAGGTCGGCGAGATCTATCGGCACGGCCCCCACGATAGATGACCTAGCACTTGCTTGGGTAGCGGTGCAGCGTCAGCACCGCGGCGGCCGCCAGGAGCCCGGCGAAGGGCAGGACGGCGGTGACCGAGACGGCGTCCACCACGACGCCCCCGGCCAGCGCCCCCAGCGACAGCGTCGCCTGGAAGGAGGAGGTGAACACCGTCGTCGCCGCCTCCCGCGCGTCCGGCGCCGCCGCCGCGAACCAGCTCTGCGAGCAGAACGGCACCGCGCCGTAGGCCGCGCCCCACACCATCAGCAGCACGAGCGCCCCGGCGGACCAGCGTCCGGCGAGCGGCATGAGCAGGGTCGCGGCGGCGAGCAGCGCCATGGCCGTCGCGAACGCGGCGCGCGGGGGCATCCGCCCGGCCGCGAAGTTCCCCGCCAGACCGGCGACGCCGTAGACCAGCAGGAACACGCCGACCTCCTGGGAGCAGGCGCCCGTGACCTGCCGCAGGAACGGCGTCACATAGGTGTAGGCCGCGAAATGGGCGAGCACGACGAGGAAGGTCGCGGCCAGCCCGGCGCGGACGCCGGGGCGGCGCAGCAGGTCGCGCAGCACGCGCGCGCTCGTCGCCTGCTCGGGCGGCAGCGGGGGCAGCAGCACCGCGAGCCCGGCCAGCACCCCCAGGGCCAGCGCGCCCATCACGGCGAACGCGGCCCGCCAGCCGAGCAGGTCCCCCAGGAACGTGCCCGCCGGGACGCCGAGCACCGAGCCGAGCGGGACGGCCGAAAAGATCACGGCGGTCGCGCGCGGCGCCGAACGCTCGCGGACCAGGCGCGTGGCCAGCCCCGCCCCGAGCGACCAGAACCCGCCGATGACGATCCCGACCAGCACCCGCGACACCAGCACGGCCCAGTAGCCGGGCGCGGCGGCGGCGAGCAGGTCGGCCAGGGCGAGCAGGCCCGTCAGCGCGCAGAGCGCGGCGCGGCGGTCGATCCGCCCGGAGGCGACGGCCACGGCGGGGGCGGCGACGGCCGCGACCAGGCCGGGCAGCACCATCGTCCAG
Source organism: Spirillospora sp. CA-253888 (assembly GCA_050936435.1). Lineage (GTDB taxonomy): Bacteria > Actinomycetota > Actinomycetes > Streptosporangiales > Streptosporangiaceae > Spirillospora. The sequence continues at coordinate 6,049,315 of JBNJMT010000001.1, read as the reverse complement.
CCCGCGATCCCGGCGGAAACGCCGAAGTCGGCGGCGATGGGGGTGAGCAGGCCGATCGGCAGGATCTCGGTGGTGACGACGGAGAAGATCCCCAGCATGACGGTCAGGACGGCGGGCCACCCGGCGGAGGCCCGGGGCGGAGCAGCGGGGAGGGAGAGGGGCATGGCTCCAGTCGAGCAGCGGGGCCGGCCGGGTTCCGGCGGTTTTCGGACACCAACGTTCCGCTGCCTGGGTGGCGGGGACGGCCGGAGCCGTCCCCGCCGCACGGCGGTCCGGCCGGTCAGCCGGAGGTGACGCGCCCGACGGCCGGGCCCATCCGGTCGGTCCAGCCCATGTGCTCGTAGGCGATGCCGGAGCGGGGCTCCTCGCCCCGCGCCGCCTTGGCGTTCATCGTCTCGGTCGACAGCAGCCGCGTGGTGGCGGGGTCGATGACGATCTGACGGCGCACGTCGTCGTTGTAGGACAGCGCGGTGCCCGGACGTCCCAGCAGGTCCTTGACGCCGGGGGTTGCGCGGATGCCCGGCTGCCGGGCCAGCACCTCGAACAGCGCGGCCCGCGTCTTCGGCGGGATCGGTTCGGTGAGCAGCTCCTGCACCACGTTGAAGATGCTGCGCCGCACGTCCTCGCCGCCGGCCGCCTTCTTCAGGAGCTTCTCCAACTCGACCGGGTCGCCGGGCAGGCCGGAGACCTTGGTCCAGGGAATGTCGGTGCCGCCGCCGAGGGAGATGTTCCAGGCCATGTCCCGGTACTCGGTGGTCGTCGGCTCGGGCAGCAGCGACGGGGAGCCCATGCCCCGCCAGCGCTTCTCCTCGGCGGGGTCGGCGAAGGTCGGCTTGGGGTCCAGGTAGAGCACGTTGCGGCCGCGCCCGTTGACGCCGTCCCAGCTGTCCTGGCTGTGCGCGATCCACACGTTCTGGAACGGGCTCGTCAGCAGGCGCTTGTCGATGACCGGCGGCTCGTCGTAGTTCTCGGTGCCCCACAGGTCGACGGTCCGCGTCCGGACGTACCAGTAGGTACCGCTCTTGGCGGGTTCGGCCGCCGCCGTCCTGGCGCTGGCCAGCAGGAACGGCCTGGCGTCCACCGACTGCGGTCCGGGCGTGGCCTGCGGGGCGGCCGAGCCCGGGGGCGTGGGGCGGTCGGGGCCGGCCGTGCCGGGCACCACCACGATCGCGGCGGCCGCGACTCCCGCCGCGCCGATCGCGGTCAGCAGCAGGGGGCGGCCGGGCACGCGGCGGCGGCGCCCGGCCGTCCGGGCCTGGAGGGTGATGCGGGCCAGGTCGGCGTCGCGGCGGCGCCGGTAGGTCGCGTCCACCTCGGCGTCGAGGTCACGCGGCAGCACGTCGTGCAAGGGGTCGTTCATCGCTGCTCCTGGGGGACGGGACGGACGGTGGGAGAGGAGGTCGCCTGGGCGCGGTAGCGTGCGGCGAGCCGCCGCCGGGCGCGGTGCAGGCGGACGTGGAACGCGGCGGCGCTGCACCCGGCGACCCTGGCCGCGTGCCGGGGCTCCAGGCCGTGCCAGGCGACCAGCGTCAACGCCTCCACGTCGAGTTCGGGCAGGTCGGCCAGCGCGCGCAGCACGGCGTCGCGCTCGACCACGTGGGTGGCCAGGTCCCACGCCTTCAGGTCCTCGTCGGTGGTCAGCGCCGCGATGCGGTCGACCAGCACCCGGCGGCGGCCCATCGAGGCGCGCTGCTTGGCCAGCATGTTGCGGGCCACGCCCAGCAACCAGGGCAGGACCGCGCCGGGCAGGTCGTCCAGCCGCCGCCAGGCGACCAGGAAGGTGTCGCTGACGATGTCCTCGGCGCTGTCGGGATCGGCGCGGATCAGGACGTATCTCAGCACGCTGCGGTAATGCTCGTCGTACAGCCGGGTGAACCGGCGCTCGGGGTCGTCCACGTGGCTCCTGAGGGGGATGGGCCGTTTCCCGTGAAGTCCTCGCGACCCGACGCGTCCTTACCGGCGGACGCGAGAGATTCTCCCCGACCGGTAACGTGCCGGTTCATGGAGGTAGGCGACCTGCACGAATGGCCCGCGACGATCGCGGAGGCCGAGGCGGTCCAGGACCGGCTGCGGCCGCTGCTGGACCTGACCGGGCCGGGGCCGCAGGAGTTGCGCACGGTCGCGGGGCTGGACGTGTCGTACGCCGGGGACGGCGGCGGCACGGGCGCGCGGCTGGCGGCGGCCGTGGTGGTGCTCGACGCCGCCACGCTGGAGGTCGTCGAGGAGTCGGTGGTCGCCGGGGCCGCCGCGTTCCCGTACGTGCCGGGCCTGTTCGCCTTCCGGGAGCTGCCCGCGCTGGTGGAGGCGCTGCGCGGCCTCTCGACCATCCCTGACCTGCTGGTCTGCGACGGCTACGGGGTGGCGCACCCGCGCCGGTTCGGGCTGGCGTGCCATCTCGGGGTGCTGACCGGCCTGCCGACGCTGGGCGTGGGCAAGACCGCGTTCGTGGGCGAGTACGAGCCGCCCGGCGACCGGCGCGGCGATTCCGGCCCCCTGGTGGACGGCGGCGAGGTCGTCGGGCGGGCGCTGCGGACGCGCGCCGGGGTCAAGCCGGTTTTCGTGTCGGTGGGGCACCGGATCGACCTCGACACCGCCTGCCGCCACGTCCTGGCGCTCGCCCCCGAGTACCGCCTGCCGGAGACGACGCGGCGCGCCGACCGGTTGTCGCGCGACGCGCTCGCCCGCCCCTAGGAGATCCCCCGCCGGGTCCGGCAGCGGACCCTTGTCCGCTAACCAAGCGTGCGCTAGGTTGGCTCGCGATGGACCAGCCGCGCCCCGCACCCGCCCCCGCACCGCGCCCGAGCCCCCTCACGGCCCCCTACTGGGAAGCCTGTCGGCGCGGCGAACTCGCAGTTCAGCGGTGCTCCGGATGCGGCCGGCACGTGCACTTCCCCGAGCCCTCCTGCCCGTACTGCGGCGGCACCGACCTGCCGTACCGGACGGTCTCCGGGCACGGCGCGGTGCACACCTTCAGCGTCGTGCACCGCACGTTCCTGCCGGGCTTCGAGCCGCCCTACGTCGTCGCCTGGATCGACCTCGCCGAGGGCGCCCGGCCACCGCGGCGAAGCGAGGATGGCCGGGCTGCTCCTGCCGCGGGGTCTGGGGGGATCGTCCCCTCAGAAGTGATCCGGGTCTTCGGCGACGTCACCGGGTGCCCTCCCGAGGACGTCCGGATCGGGATGCCGGTGCGGGTGCACTTCACCGACCTCGACGGCTTCGGCCCGCTGCCCCACTGGAGGCCCGCACCATGACCCGGATCGGCAATGTCCTCTACGGCGCCAAGGACGTGGACGCGGCCGTCCGCTTCTACCGCGACGGCCTCGGCCTGGCGGTGAAGTTCCAGGACGGCTCCCGCTTCGCGGCCCTGGACGGCGGCGGCGTCACCTTCGCCATCGCCGGCCCCGAGGAGGACGTCACCGGCGGCGAGCCCGCGGTGTCGTTCAAGGTCGAGGACGTGGCCGCGACCGTCGAACGCCTCACCGCCGCCGGGGCCGTGCTCGTCCGGGGCCCCGAGGAGGGGCCGCACGAGACCCGCGCGGTGCTCCGCGACCCCGCCGGGAACCCGCTGGTCGTCTACGCCGCCCGCGCGTGAGCGCACGCCGCCGTACCGTCCCCCGCCGCCGTCCCCACCACCCCAGCCGGTAGTCGAAGGAGCCGAGCCGTGGCGCGAGAGAACTCCCCCTTCAGCAACTACGCCTACGCGATCCTCACCGCCAACGCGCTGCGCACGCCCGACAAGGTGGCGCTCACCTACTGCGGCGACCAGAGCTTCACCTACGACCAGCTCAACCGCCGGGTCAACCGCGTCGCGCACGCGCTGCTGGCCGCCGGGGTCGCGCCCGGCACGCGGGTCGCCTCGCTGATGAACGAGACCCTGCACGTCGCCGAGGTCTACCTCGCCCAGATGAAGATCGGCTCGACGGTCGCCGCGCTCAACCCCTACTGGCCGGCCGACACCCTGCGGCAGGTGGTCGAGCACTCCGAGTGCACCGCGTTCGTCTACGACGCGACGGTGGAGAAGCTGATCGAGGAGATCCGGCCGCACCTGCCCAACATCAAGCTGTGGCTGCGGGTCGGCGGCGCGGGCCCCGACACCGTGGACCTGGACGCGCTCGCCGCGGGCGCGAACGAGGCCGAGCCACCGCTCGGCGGGTTCGGCAACGACCTGCTGGCGCTGTTCTACACCTCCGGCACCACCGGCCTGCCCAAGGCCGTCATGCACACCCACTTCAGCTCGCTGGCCGTCGCGCAGATCTGGCTGGACGTGGACCGCGACCAGGACTCGGTGATGGGCACCGGCGCGATCATCTGGGGCATCGGGTTCCCCGCGCTGGTCGGCCCGGCCTTCTACGCGGGCATGACGCTGGTGCTGGAGCAGGACTGGGGCCCGGCCAACTTCCTAAAGGTCGTGCCGCGCGAGCGGGTCACCCACGTCAGCCTCATCCCGAGCTTCTTCTCGGCGCTGCTCGGCTCCGACGACCACGCCGATGCCGACCTGTCGTCGCTGAAGGCGATCGTGCTGGGCGGCGAGCCGCTGCTGCCGGGCCTGCGCGAGCGCATCATGGAGCGGCTGCCGGGCGCGGCGATCTACAGCTACTACGGGCAGACCGAGGCGCCCTACACCTGCTTCGGCCGCCAGGACGACGGCAGCCAGGACATCTCCTCGGTCGGCCGGGCCCGCATGTCGTGCGCGGTGCGCGTCACCGACCCGGCCGGGAACCGCGTGGTCGGCGAGGTCGGCGAGATCAACCTCAACGGCCCCAACGTGATGGTCGGCTACGACAGGCTGCCCGACAAGACCGCCGACGTGCTGCGCGACGGCTGGTACGTGGGCGGCGACCTCGGCCGCATGGACGCCGACGGCTTCCTGTACGTGCTCGGCCGGCGCGAGGACGCCATCCTCAAGGGCGGCCAGTGGTCGCAGCCGGTGCAGATCGAGGAGGCCGCGATCGAGGTCGCGGGCGTCGCCGAGGCCGGCGCGATCGGCGTGCCCGCCCACCCCGAGGGCCAGGACGCCGTCGAGCAGAAGGTCCTGCTGGCGGTCGTGCCCCGCGCGGGCGCCGAGCTGGACGGCGAGGCGGTGCGCGCCGAGCTGGCGCGGCGGCTGCCCGCCCACCAGGTGCCCGACACCGTCGTGATCGCGGAGGAGCTGCCGCACACCCAGGACGCCTCGGGCGGTCCCGGCAAGCTGCTGCGGCGCGGCATCCGCGACCGGTACGCCGACCGCGTGAGCTGAACGGGAGCCAGATGACCCCCCTGCCTGAACATGTCGTCAAGACGTGGATCTCCGGGTTCGGGATCGGCGTGCCGCGCGGCGCGACCGCCCCGGACCCGGGATCGGTGGAGACCTCCGCCGCGGGACTGACCCCTCCGCTGGTGGTGAAGGCGTACGGTCCCGGACTCCTCCACAAGAGCGACGCCGGGGCCGTGCGCCTCGGGCTCGGCTCGGCGCGCGCCGCCGCCGAGGCCGCCGCCGCGATGGCGGCCTCGCTGGAGGCGCGGGGCCTCGCGCCCGACGGGTTCCTGGTCGAGGAGCAGGCCGCGCCCGGCGTGGAGATGATCGTGGGCGCGGTGCGCGACCCGGCGTTCGGCCCGGTGCTGCTGGCCGGGCTCGGCGGCGTGTGGACCGAGGCGCTGCGCGACACCGCGCTGCGGCTGGCCCCGGTCACCGAGGACGACGCCCGCGCGATGCTGGCGGAGCTGCGCGGCGCGGCGCTGCTGGACGGCTTCCGCGGCGCGCCCGCCGTGGACCGGGACGCGCTGGTCAAGGTGCTGCTGGCGGTCAGCGAGGCGGTCGCCTCGCTGGGCGAGGACTGGGCCGAGTTCGAGCTGAATCCGGTCATCTGCGGGCCGGACGGCGCGACCGCCGTGGACGCGCGGCTGATCGGCTCCATCGGCGCGACCGCCACGGCCGAGGCCGCGCCCGTCCCGGCGGTCTCTTTCGACCGGCTGTTCGCGCCGCGCGGCATCGCGGTGGTGGGGGCGTCCACCAAGCGGCCCAACTTCGGGAACATGTTCCTCGGCTTCTACAAGGCGGCCGACTTCAAGGGCCGCCTGGTCGCGGTGCACCCGACCGCCGCCGAGATCGACGGCGTGCCGTGCGTGCCGTCGCTGGCCGAGGCGGGCCCCGACGTCGACTACGCGCTGGTCGCGGTGCCCGCCGCGCAGTGCGCCGGCGTCGTGCGGCAGGCGCGCGGGGTGCCGTTCGTCCAGGTGATGAGCGGCGGCTTCCGCGAGATGGGCCATCCGGAGCTGGAGGAGGAGCTGCTGGCGGCCGCGCGGGAGGCGGGCGTGCGGCTGCTCGGCCCCAACTGCATGGGCGTCTACTCCCCCGCCGGCGGCCAGACCTTCATCGGCGGCGAGCCCGGCGGTCCCGGCCGGATCGCGGTGGTGTCGCAGAGCGGCGGCCTGGCCGGGGAGGTCATCAAGGTCGGCGAGCGGCGCGGCCTCGCGTTCTCCAAGGTCGCGACGGTCGGCAACAGCGCCGACGTGACGCCCGCCGAGCTGCTGCGCTACCTGGCCGCCGACCCCGACACCCGCGCGATCGGCCTGTACCTGGAGGACCCGCGCGACGGGCGCGGCCTGTTCGAGGCGCTGCGCGGCCTCGGCAAGCCGGCCGTCGCGCTGGTCGGCGGGCGCAGCGCGCAGGGTGGCCGGGCTGCCGCCTCGCACACCGGCGGCATGGTCAGCGACGCGCGGGTCTGGCCCGCGCTCGCCGAGCAGGCCGGGATCGGCCTGGTGAGCAGCCAGGACGACCTGATCGGCGTGCTGGACCTGCTCGACCTGCACGGCGCGCGGACCGCGCCCGGCACGCCCGAGGTGCTGGTGATCGGACCGAGCGGCGGCGCCAGCGTGCTGGCCGCCGACGCGTTCGACGCCGCCGGGCTCCGCCTCGCCGCGCTGCCGGACGCCGCGCGCGAGGCGCTGCGCGGGCTCGGGCTCGGCGCGGGCAGCTCGCTGGCCAACCCGCTGGAGATCCCGGTCGGGCCGCGCGGCAACCCCGACCTGGTGCGGCACGCGGTGGCCGCGATCCTCGCCGAGGGCGCGTTCCCCGACGTCGTCGCGCACGTCAACGTGCAGAGCTTCTTCACCTTCGGCGACAGCGCCGACCCGCTGCTGGCCTACACGCGCAGCGTCGGTGCGCTCCAGGAGGAGACGCCCGGCACGCGGATCACGCTGGTGGTGCGCAACGCCGAGTGCGCGCCGCCCGGGGTGGAGGACGCCGTCCGGGAGATCGCCCGGACGGCGGGCGTTCCGGTGTACCGGAGCATGGAGGCCGCCGCGGTCGCGGTGGCCGCGGGCAAGCGATATGCGGCGAGGAGCGTTGATGGGGCGGCTTGACGGCAAGGTGGCGCTGGTCACCGGCGGCGCGCGGGGCATGGGCAAGGCGCATGTGCGGCGCTTCGTGGAGGAGGGCGCCAGGGTCGTCTTCGGCGACGTGCTGGAGGAGGAGGGCGCCAAGCTCGCCGCCGACCTCGGGGACGCGGCGCGGTTCGTGCGGATGGACGTGACCGCGCCCGCCGACTGGGAGCGCGCGGTGGGCACGGCGGTGGAGGCGTTCGGCGGCCTGCACGTGCTGGTCAACAACGCCGGCATCCTGCGGCACAAGACGATCGAGGAGATGTCGCTCGACGAGTTCCGCCAGGTCATCGACGTGAACCTGCTGGGCCAGTGGCTCGGGGTGAAGTCGGTGACCGCCGCGATGCGCGCGGCGGGCGGCGGATCGATCATCAACGTGTCGTCCACCGAGGGCTTCATCGGCGCGTCCGGGCTGGCGGCCTACAGCGCCAGCAAGTTCGGCGTGCGGGGGCTGACCAAGGCGGCGGCGCGCGAGCTCGGCCGGTACGGCATCCGCGTCAACTCGATCCACCCCGGCGGCATCATCACCTCGATGTCGATGCAGGAGGACGTGGTCAACGCGACGGCCGCGCGCGCCGAGGCGCTGATCGAGGGCCTTCCGCTGAAGCGGCTCGGCAGCACCAAGGAGGTGTCGGGCCTGGTGGTGTACCTGGCCTCCGACGAGTCCTCCTACTGCACGGGCAGCGAGGTGCTGGTGGACGGCGGTCTGGTGACCGGCTCGGGGTACTGAACGGCCGGGGCGGCCCGGGCCCTGGGCCGCCCCGCCGCGTTCAGGACGAGGGACGGCGCTCGGTCCAGCCCTCGACGGCTTCGAGCTGGGCGGCCAGGGAGATCAGCGTCGCCTCGTCGGAGTCGTGGCCGAGCAGCTGCGCCCCGATGGGCAGGCCGGACGCGCTGAACCCGGCCGGCACGTTGACGCCGGGCCAGCCCAGGACGTTCCAGGTCCAGCCGTAGGGGCAGGCGGCGGCGACGCCGGACTGGGTCTTCTGGTAGCCCGCGCCGTCGTAGAACCCGACCTTGGACGGGAGCTGCGCGGTCGTGGGCGTCAGCACGACGTCGGCGTACCGGAAGATGCTCCCGGCGCGCCGCTGGAGGTAGGGGTCCATCCGCCGCGCCAGGGGCAGCAGGCGACGCCCGACCAGCCGTCCGATCTTGGCCTCGACCTCGGTGCGGAGCTCGGGCTCGGCGTCGGGCATGGAGTCGAGCCATTCGGCGACGCCGGTCGTGCCGCGCGGGACCAGGCCCATGAACATGGGGCCGTAGTCGGGGTCGGCGGGGAAGACCTTGTGCCCGAGGTCGGTGAGGCGGCGCGCCAGGCGCTGGACGGCGAGGCGGATCTCGGGGTCGAGCTTTCCGGGCACGCCGAAGGCGGTCTTGAAGGAGACGGCGACGCGCAGCCGGCCGGGCTCGCGGCGGGCGGCCTCCACGAAGGGCGTGACCGGCGGGTCGAGCCGGTAGGCGTCCTCGGGGCGGCTGCCGGTGAGCACGTCCAGCAGCAGCGCCGCGTCCTCGACGCTGCGGGCGATGGGCCCCCACACGGTGATGCCCTTGAAGGGGTCGCGCTGCGGGAAGCCGGAGACGCGCCCGCGCTGCGGCTTGATCCCGACCAGGCCCGTCCACGCCGCCGGGATGCGGATCGACCCGGCGCCGTCGGACCCGACCGCCGCCGCGACCATGCCCGCCGCGACCGCCGCCGCCGAACCGCCGCTGGAGCCGCCGGGCGTGTACTCGGGGTTCCAGGGGTTGCGGGCGCACCCGAAGCCGGGCGACTCGCTGAACGGCCACAGCCCGATCTCGCAGGTGGTGGTCTTGCCGACGATGACCGCCCCGGCGGCCCGCAGCCGGCGGACCTGCTCGGCGTCCTCGGCGGCGGGCCGGTGGCTCCCCTTGACCGCGAAGGGCGTGGTCTCGCCCGCGAGGTCGGTGTCGTCCTTGATCGCGACCGGGACGCCCAGCAGGGGCAGCCGCTCCCCCGCCGCCAGCCGCCGGTCGGCCTCCTCCGCCTCCTCCCGGGCGGCCTCGGCCCGCACGACGCGGAAGGCCCCCAGCGACTCCTGCGCGGCGATGCGCTCCAGCGAGTGCTCGACCAGCTCGACGGCCGAGACCGCTCCGGCGGCCAGCGCCGCCGCCTGTCCGGCAAGCCCGAGATCGTCCATGACGCCCACCTCATCACGTATCGTTCGTTCGAACGAACGATAACGAAGGGCCGAGCGATCGGGAAGACTGAATCCGGTGAGCACACCCCGCGACCGCATCCTGCAAGCCACCCTGCGCCTGATCGGCGAGCAGGGCGTCGGCGCCGTCACCAACCGCGCGGTGGCGAGGCTGGCCGGCGTCTCCCTGGGCTCGCTGACCTACCACTTCCCGAGCCAGACCGACCTGCTGCGCGAGACGCTGCAGAAGTTCGTGGACGAGGAGATCGAGCGCATCACCGCCTACGCCGTCCGGGTGCGGGACGCGGGCCTCGACCCGGACCAGGCGGCCGACCAGGTGGAGAAGGCCATCGTCGAGTTCGCCTACGGCCCGGAGCAGATCGCGAACCTGGAGCTCCACCTGCACGCGGCGCGCGACCCGGACGTCCAGGCGACGGCGGTGCGGTCGGTGGAGGCCTACGACCGGCTGGCGACGGCGGTGCTGACGGCGCTGGAGATCCCGGAGCCCGAGCGGCACGCCCCGGCGGTGGTGGCGATGCTGTACGGCCTGGCGATGCGGAGGCTGGCGACGGGCGACACCTCGGCGGCGGGCACGGCGGACGCGTTCCGGACCCTGCTGCGCGGGGCGCTGAACTCCGCGCCCTGAGCCGGTTCCCCCGAGCCCGGCGCCTACCGACGCGAGCGCCCCGCCACCGGCCGTCGGCCGTGCGGCGGGGCGCTCGCGTGCGGTTCAGTCCCCGTCGGGGGACAGCTCCTCCAGGGTGCGGCCCCTGGTCTCGACCGCGAACAGCGCGACCAGCGCGCCCAGCAGGGCGACGCCGCCGAGGACGCCGAAGACCGCGGCGCTGCTCGTCCCGGCGCCGACCATGTGGCCGACGACGATCGGGCCGATGATGACGCCCAGCCGGTTGAAGACGCCGCCCGTCGAGCAGCCGAGCGCGCGGCTGCGGGTCGGGTACAGCTCGGGGGTGTACAGGTAGAGGGTGACGTTGGTGGCGAAGACGAAGAACGCCGCCATCGAGGCCCACAGCGCCACCTGGCCGGCCGACAGCGCGCCGAGGGCCGACAGGGTGCCGAGCGCGGCGGCCGCCCCGGCCAGCCCGAACGCCAGCGCGGCGCGCCGCCCGACCTTGTCGATCAGCAGGGCCACGGTGAGGCAGCCGAGGAAGCCCGCCGCGTTGGTCCACAGGTTGTACTGCAGCGCGGTGTCGAGCGGGACGTGGAAGACCTTGGTGTAGAGGGTCGGCAGCCAGGCGGTGATGCCGTAGTTGACGAAGTAGCCGAAGAACCACAGCGCCGAGACGATCACGGTGCGCCGCAGGTAGACGCCGGAGAACAGGTCGCGCAGCGTGCTGCGGGGCCGCGCCTTGGCGGGGCCGGCGTCGGGGGTGGCGGCGGGGGCGGGGAGCTGCCCGGCGGTGCGCGCCACCTCGGTCTCGATGCCGGTCAGGACGCGGTCGGCCTCCTCCAGCCGGCCCTTGGCGGCCAGCCAGCGCGGCGACTCGGGCACGCCGCGCTGCAGGAAGGCGAAGATCAGGGCGGGGACCGCTCCGATGACGAACAGCGCGCGCCAGCCCCAGTGCGGCACCACCCACGCCGCCACCAGGGTGGCGGTGAGCAGCCCGGCGGGGAAGACCAGCTCGTACAGCAGCACGAAGCGGCCGCGGTGCCGGGACTTGGCGATCTCGCTGACGTAGGTGGCCGCGACCGGCACCTCGCCGCCGATGCCGAGGCCCTGGACGAAGCGCAGCGCCACCAGCCAGCCGAAGTCCGGCGCGAACGCGATCGCCAGGCTGGACAGGCCGGTGATCAGCACGCCCAGCGCGACCATGCGGACCCGGCCGACGCGGTCGGCGAGCCAGCCCGACACCAGCGCCCCCAGCAGCATGCCCACCGAGCCGGCGGTGATGGCCAGGGTGACCTGGCCGGTGGACAGCCCCCACTCCTTGATCAGGACGGGCATCGCCGAGGCGACCAGGAGCTGGTCGAAGGCTTCGAAGAAGGTGACGATCCCGATGAGGGTGCGCACCTTCACGTGCCAGCGCGAGGTGGGCAGCCGCTCCAGCCGGGAGGCGATCGACGCCACGGTGGGCGTGCTCGAGACGACGGTCATACGTGCTCCATTCTGCCTGGCCGCGGCGTTCGCCGGGGCCAAGGGCCCAGGTGGGAGGGTCAGTGACCCAGGACACACCCGCGTGAAGGAGACATTAAGGGCTAAGAATCTTTGGGGTCAATGATCCGTATGTAACTACTTGGTTTCCAGCAGCCAGTTTTATCTTGGTGCCGAGATTTATGCCAGGAACCGGGCGAGATGGCGCCAGGCCGACTCGGCGGCCTGCGGGTCGGCGCCGGGCCGGTAGAAGCCGTGCGCGGCCCCGGGGACGCGCACGAGCTCGGCGGCCGGGCCGGGGGCCGCGGCGGCCAGCTCCAGCCGTCCGGCCGCGCCGGGCGGCAGGCGCCGGTCGTCGTCGCCGAGCACGCCCAGCCAGGGCGCGCAGCGGTCGGCCAGCAGCAGCTCCAGCGGCGGCAGCCCCGCCCAGGGCGCCTCGTCCACGCCGGACGGGCTCACCGCCGCGGCGGCGGCCACGTCCAGATGAGCGGCGGCCCAGGTGGCCAGGTAGCCGCCCATGCTGAAGCCCACCACGGCGACATGGTCGACGCCCCGGCCCTCCAGGTACGACACCGCGCCCGCGATGTCGGCCGACAGGTCGTCGGGCCGCAGCCGCTCCATCTCGCGGCGCGCCACGGCCAGGTCCCCGGCGTCGAACGCCGGGCCGCCGTGCTCGTAGTACAGGTACGGCGAGACCGCGAGCAGCCCCTGGCGGGCCAGCCGCCGGCAGGCGTCCTCGGCGTGCTCGGTCACGCCGAACACGTCGTGCAGCACGATCACCCCGCCGCGCGGCGGGCCGCCGCTCCACGGCTCGCGGACGAACAGCGGCGCGGCCGTCTGCAGGACGCGGCGGCCCCGGTTGGCCGGGCCGTGCGACAGGTGGCCCATCACCCCTCCTTCGGCAGCGGGACCGGCGGCACGAACGGCACCGGGGTGGGCCCGACCGCCGTCACGTCCACCTCCAGCAGGTAGGGCTCGTGCGCGGCGACGGCCTTGGCGAACGCCTCCTCGAAGGCGTCGGCGCGCTTGACCAGGGCGTAGGGCATCGCGGTCGCGGCGGCCAGCGCGCCGAAGTCCGGCGTGAACAGGTCGACGCCCGAGCGGCGCTCCATGTGCGCGTCCTGCATGTTGCGCAGCACGCCGTAGCCGCCGTCGTTGAAGACCAGCAGCACCAGCCAGGGCCGCTCCTGCGCGAGGGTGGCCAGCTCGCCGAGGTGCACCGACAGGCCGCCGTCCCCGGCGATCACCAGCGACGGCACGTCGGGGCGGGCGAGCGCCGCGCCGATGCCCATGGCCAGCCCCTGCCCGATGCCGCCGCCGAGCGGGAACACGTTGGTGCCCGGGTCGGTGATGGGCAGCAGCCGGTTGCCCCACTGGCTGGAGGGGATGGTGACGTCCCGCGCGATCGGCGAGCGGGGGTGCAGGTGGGCGCGGACCGCGTCGTTGATCTCGGCGTACTGCCCGATGTCGGCGCGCAGCCGCTCCCGGACGGCCGCGCGGGTGGCGGTCGCGCGCTCCCGCCAGCCCGCCTGCGTCGCGACCGCGCCGGGCAGCAGCGCCTCCAGGACGCGGGACGCCTCGCCGTGCAGCCCGACGGTGGCCGGGTAGGCGCGGCCGAGCGCGGCGGCGTCCACGTCGATCTGGACGTGCCGCTCGGGCAGCGCGAGCTTGTAGTGCGCGGTCTCGTTGGACCGGAAGTGCGTGCCGACGCTGATGAGCAGGTCGGCGTCGGCGAGCAGTTCCCGGCCGGCGGGGCTGGTGGCGAAGTTGCCGACCACGAGGTCGTGGCCGTCCTCGGGCACCGCGCCGCGCCCGGCGTTGGAGGTGAAGACCGGGGCGCCGAGGCGTTCGGCGAGCGCCCGGAGCTGCGGCCCGGCCTCGCGGGCCCCGCCGCCGGCCCAGATGGCGGGCCGCTCGGAACGGGCGATGAGGTCCGCCGCGACGGCCAGCTCCTCGCCGGTCGGGTGGGGGATCTCCGCCGCGTCCGCCCGTGCGGCGGGGGCGGGCGCCGGGTCCTGGGCGGCGTACTGCAGGTCGATCGGCCATTCCACGCTGGCGGGTCCCTGCGGCAGGGCCAGTGCCTGGCGGACGGCCTCGCGCAGCACCTCCTCGGCGGCCTCGGCCGAAAGGACGGCGGCGGCGTGCTTGGACACCGCCGTCAGCATCCCGAGCTGGTCCTTGGTCTCGTGGATGACGCCGCGGCCCTGGCCCAGGAACGGCGAGTCGATGTTGCCGGTGACGTGCAGCACCCGGCTGCCGGCCGACAGCGCCTCGATCAGCGCGCCCGCCGCGTTGCCGGCGCCGGTGCCGGTGCTGGTCAGGGCGCAGCCGAGGCCGCCGGAGGCGCGGGCGTGGCCGTCGGCGGCGTTCACGGCCGCCGCCTCGTGCCGGACGGCGACGAAGCGCAGGTCCCGCGCCACCGCCTCCACCAGCGGCAGGTTGTGCACGCTGACGACACCGAACACGGTGTCGACGCCGTGCTCGCGCAGCACCCGGACGAGCAGGTCTCCCCCGTTGGCGCGGCCGCGCGCGGGGGCAGGGGTGTGGTCAGACATAGCGAGCGACTCCTCCGCCGACGTCCAGCGACGAACCGGTGATGTAGGACGCGCGCGGCGACAGCAGCGCGACGATGGGATGGGCGACCTCCTCGGCGCGGCCGAGCCGCCCGAGCGTGACGCCGCGGTCGGCGGCCAGCGCGCCGGTCCACTCCTCGTAGGTGCGGCCGGTGCCGGACTCCTCGTGGCGGCGGCGCCACTGGCCGGTGTCGATCAGGCCGAGGCAGACCGAGTTGACGCGGACCGGGGCCAGGTCGGCCGACAGGGTCCGGGTCAGGTTGAGCAGCGCCGCGCGGGCCGCCGAGGTCGCGCCGAGCCGGGACTCGGGCTGGCGGGCCAGGATGGCGTTGACGTTGACGACGGCGGGCGCGGTCGAGCGGCGCAGGTGGGGTTCGGCGGCGCGCAGCGTGTTCAGCACCGAGAAGATCTTCAGCTCGAACTCCTCGCGCCACTGCTCCTCGGTGGTCCGCGCCACCGGCGCCATCAGCGACCGGCCCGCGTTGTTGACCACGCCGTCGAGCCCGCCGAGCGCGTCGGCGGCGTCGTCGACGAAGGCGGTGACCGCCGCGGCGTCCATGACGTCGCAGGCCCGGGCGAACACGCGGGCGCCCTCGGCGCGGGGCAGCCCCGCCAGGGCCGCCTCCAGCCGCGCGGCGTCGCGGGCGCAGGCGGCCACGTGCGCGCCGTCGGCCAGCAGCAGGGCGGCGGTGGCGAGGCCGACGCCGGAGCTGGCGCCGGTGACGGCGTAGACCCGCCCGGCCAGACCGAGGTCCATGGGTGAACTCCTCAGTTGAAGACGAAGCCGCCGTCGACCACGAGGGTCTGGCCGGTGACGTAGGAAGCGGCGTCCGACAGCAGGAACAGCACCGCGCCGGTGAGGTCGTCGGGCCGCTGCGGACGGTCGAGGGCGCGGTTGAGGCGGTACAGCTCGTGCCGCTCCTCGGGGATGCGCTCGGCGGCCTCGCCGAGCGTCAGGCCGGGGGCGAGCGCGTTGACGGTCACCTCGTGGGGGCCGGCGTCGCGGGCCATCGCCCGGGTCATGCCGATGATCGCGCTCTTGGAGGTCACGTAGTGCGCCAGGCGCGGCGATCCGTAGAACGCCGCGTCCGAGGCCAGGTTGACGATCCGGCCGGGGCGGGCCATCAGCGGCCACAGCGCCCGCGAGACGAGCCAGGTGCCGCGCACGTTGACGGTGAGCACCGCGTCCCACTGGCCGGGGTCGATGTCGTAGAACGGCTTGCCGCCCACGCCGTCGGCCAGGGCCGCGTTGTTGACCAGGCCGTAGACCGGGCCGAGGCGGGCCACGGCGTCGGCGAGCGCGGCGACCGAGGCGGCGTCGGACACGTCGGTGTCGACGCGGTGGGTCTCGATGCCCTCGCCGGCCAGCTCGGCGGCGGCCGCCTCGGCGCGCTCGCCGTTGCGCTCGGCGACCACGATCCGCGCCCCGGCCCGCCCGATCGCCCGCGCGAACTCCAGGCCGAGGCCGCGGCCCGCGCCGGTGACGACGACCAGGCGGCCGTCCAGGCCGGTGGCCTCGCCGCTCATGCGACCTCCTTGAGGAAGGACAGGACCAGCCGGTTGAACTCGTCCGGCCGCTCCTGGTTGGACAGGTGGCCCGCGCCCGGGATCAGCGCCAGGCGCGCGTCTGGAAGGGCCGCCGCGATGGCCTCGCTCTCGGCCGGCCCGGTGACGGTGTCGCGGTCCCCCACGACGACCAGGGCGGGCACGTCCAGCGAGCCGAGCACGTCGCTGTGGTCGGTCTCGGCCATCGAGGCGGCCGCATAGGCGTAACCGGGCGTGCGGATCGACCGCGCCATCGCGGCCGTCACCCGGTCCACCAGCTCTGCGGGGGCGTCCGGGGACACCAGGCGGGGGCCGCGCCCGGCCGCGAACGCCTCGGGTCCGAGGCGTTCGAGGTCGGCGGCGCGGGCCTGCATGCCCGCGCGCCCCTGTTCGGTGCGGCCGGAGCCGCGGGTGGAGTCGGCCAGCACCAGCGAGCGCACCAGGTGGGGGTGCTCGGCGGCGAGCCGGGTGGCGATCACGCCGCCCCAGGAGACGCCGACGACGTGCGCGGGCCCGGTGAGCAGGCCCGCCGCCGCGGCCGCGTACCCGGACATGCCGGGGGGCTCCTCCGGGTCGGCGGACCGGGCGTAGCCGGGCGCGTCCCAGGCGAGCACGCGGTGCCCGGCGGCGAAGTCGGCGAACTGGTCGGTGAACGAGTCGGCGCAGCCGCCGATCCCGTGCAGCAGCAGCACCGGCGCGCCCGCGCCCCGCCGCTCCACGTGGAGGCTCACCGGAACACGCCCGAACTCGCCGCCAGGTCCCCGACCGCCTTCAGCACCGCGTAGGGGACGACCTGGCTGGTGGTCGGGTTGTCGGGCGAGGGCCGGTTGCGGATCTCGAACCGGTAGTCGCCCGCCGGGCCCGAGGCGGTGATGACGTGCGAGGTCAGCGCGGCGGCCGGGTCCGCCATCACCACCGCCTCCACCACGTCCCAGTCGCCGACCGCCAGCGCCACGGCGGCGGCCACGTTGGTGGACTTGGGGAACGCGGCGGCGATCTCGCGGGCCGGGCCGCGGGCGACCTCCACCGGACCGGCGGCGCCGCGCACGCGCTCGGCCTCCGCCTCGTCCATCCACGGCTGGACGAGGCCCGCCGGCTTCTTGGTGGTGACGATCCGCACCCGCTCCAGCGGCCCCATCCGGACGGCCGACCGCAGCATGTCCAGCCCGCCGATCGCGCCGGTGACCAGGTGCACCCGGCCTGGCCCCGCCTCGTACAGCTTCGCCCGCAGGGCGTCGTCGGTCAGCGAGCCGATCGACACCACCAGCAGGTCGGTGCCGGAGGCGACCACGCGCGGCCCGATCTCGGCCAGCACGCGCTGCCCGGCCGCCTCGACCACCAGGTCGGCGCCGGCGACGGCCTGGTCGAGGGTCAGCTCGGGCAGGCCCCGTCCGCCCGCCGGATCCACGACGCCGGTCAGGCGGGCGCCGGGCACCTCGCCGCCGGCCAGGGCGCGGGCCACGATGCCGCCGATGGCGCCGCAGCCGACGACCGCGACGTCCATCACCGCTCCCACCACCGGTCGCCGTCGGGGACGCCGGCCATGTGGGCGCGCACGTCCTTGGACGGCGGGCCCGCGGTGCCCCACAGGTCCGACAGCTCGGGGACGCGCCGCCACACCCGGCACAGCCAGGCGTCCTCCTCGACCTGCTCGACCTCGGAGGTGTACTCGCACACCAGCCCGGCGGGGTCGGCGAAGTAGGAGAAGGTGTTGTTGCCCGGCCCGTGCCGGCCGGGGCCCCACAGCGGGGTGACGCCCTGGTGCCGCAGCCGCCCGATGCCGCGCATGAAGTGGTCGATGGACGGCATCTCGTAGGCCATGTGGTTGACCGAGGTCCAGTCGGCCTGGTTGAAGGCGATGACGTGGTGGTCGCTGTTGCAGCGCAGGAACGCCATCTGGTGCTCGGACCAGTCGGAGACCCGCATCCCCAGCACCTCGGTGTAGAAGGCGCAGGCGGCGTCGATGTCGACGGTGTTCAGCACGACGTGGGCGAGCTTGCGCGGCA
The DNA here is from genome assembly GCA_050936435.1 of Spirillospora sp. CA-253888. Classification (GTDB taxonomy): domain Bacteria; phylum Actinomycetota; class Actinomycetes; order Streptosporangiales; family Streptosporangiaceae; genus Spirillospora. The sequence goes on along the minus strand of JBNJMT010000001.1, from coordinate 6,031,569 downwards.
CCGCCTCGCGGCCGTCGACGTCCCTGGGCACCACGGCCTCGACCTCGGCCGACAGCTCGACCAGCCGGTTCTCGGGGTCGGCGAAGCGCAGCCCGTAGCCGCCGCCCGCCTGGTCGAGCCGGCCCGGCTCGGCGACCAGCGCGATGCCGAGCGCCGTCAGGCGGCGGGCCGCGTCGTCGACCTCGCGGGGCGAGCCGACCGAGAAGGCGATCTTGCCCAGGGCGTTGCGGTCGGCCTCGCGGACCTCCAGGATGTGGTGCTCCTGGCCGGTGCCGCGCAGCCAGGACACCGCGCCGTCCTGGTCGTCCTCGACGGTGTCCAGGCCCCAGACGTGCCGGTAGAACTCGGCGGCGCGCTTGGCCTCGGGGGTGCGCAGGGCGACCGAGCGCAGCGTGCGCAGCCGCGCGACGGGTCCGGCGGTCACGCGCGCACCTCCCGTCCGGCCTTGGCGCGCTCCTCGCGCGCGGCGAGCTGGCGCTGCGCCTGGCCCTTGATGAGCCGCCGCAGCCGGACGATCGCCAGGTCGTGCTGGTAGAGGTTCTCCCGCTCCCAGGCGTTCAGGGGCATGGCCTCCTCCATCTCGCGGTCCTGCTCCAGCACGGCCCAGTGCCGCGCCTCCAGGCGGGCCTTGTAGAGGAAGCGCCAGGCGTCGCGCTCCCACCCCCGCACCTTGCGGCAGCGCCAAAAGAACGCCGCGTGCTGGGTCTCGTTGATGGGGGTGGCGGTGCACACGATGCGGAACGGGCCGCCGGGCCCGGCGGTGTCGGGGTAGGGGATCTCCAGCCGCACCCAGCCCATCGCGGTGTCGATCCACTCCGACCAGTCGAAGTTGACGCCGGCCTGGTCGGTCTTCTCGAACACGAAGCCGGTGTCGGTGTCGCGGATCTGGAAGACCGCCTCGCGCCTGCCGCCCGCCATGGTGTGCGACTTGCGGTGCAGGAACGCCCCGTGCATGGGGTCCATGAGGTTGTCCAGCGAGTAGATCCAGGGCGCGTCCCACTCGACGTAGGCGAGGAACGACTCCCACTCGCCGCCGATGCCCTCGGGCAGCACGAACGGCGCGGGCTCGCCCCCCTCGGGGTCGCCGAACCAGGCGAAGACCGCCTCGGCGTGCTCGACGGCCGGGAAGGTGCGCAGCCGCCTGCTGCCCTCCAGCGCGCAGCCGGGGCTGCCGGGCACCGACACGACCACGCCCTCGGCGTCGAGCTGCACGCCGTGGTAGTTGCAGGCGATGCGGTCGCCCATGTGCACGCCCTGCGACAGGCGGGCGCCGCGGTGCGGGCAGCGGTCCTCCTGGACGTGGACGACGCCGGCGGCGTCGCGCCACAGCAGCAGCTCCTCGCCGACGCGCTCGATGCGGGTCAGCTCGCCGCGCCGGACCTCGTCGGAGCGGCACAGCGCGTACCAGCGGTCGCGCAGGCCGAGCTTGACCAGGCCGTCCACGGTGTCGAGGGCGGGGTTGCCCGACGGGTGCCGCGTCGAGGCCGGTGCGGCGGGGCGGGGGGCCGCCTCGCGCGCGGACGCCGGCCGGGGGGCGGACGGGGCGGGCGACGGCTCGTCCCCGGCGCCGAGCCGGGCGAGCTCGGCGGCGAGCGAGTCGGGTGTCCAGTCGGCCCCGTCCGGGGGCCGCACGCCGGTCTCGTTCAGCGCCGCCACCACGCCGGGCAGGTCGTGGGCGCCGCCGCCGAAGACGTTCTCCAGCTCGTCGGCCAGCGCGTTCTCGTAGCTGGTCAACGGGTGCTTGCGGGCCTGGACGGGCTCCAGCCGCAGGGCCATGGTTCTCCCCTAGAGGTCGAGGACGAGTTCGGGACCGCGCGAGCGGGAGACGCAGAGCATCATCGACCCGCCGGCGGCGCGTTCCTCGTCGGTGAGCAGGAAATCGCGGTGCTCGGGCTCGCCTGCCAGCACCCGGGTCTCGCAGGTGCCGCAGATGCCCTCCTCGCAGGAGGACGGGACGTCCAGGCCGCCGCGCCGCAGCGTCTCCAGGACCGACACGCCGGGTTCGACGGTGAACCTCCGCGCGCCGCAGACCACCTCGAAGGGCGCCTCTCCGGCCGGGTCGGCCGCCCGCTGCGCGGGGGCGCGGAACCGTTCCACGCGCAGCCGGGCGGCGTCGCCCAGCTCCGCCTCGACGGCGGCCAGCAGCGGCTCGGGGCCGCAGCAGTAGACCAGCGCGCCGTCGGGCAGGTCGGCCAGGACCTTGGCCAGGTCGGGGGTGCCGCCGCACTCGTCGTCGGCGTGCACGACGGCGCCGAGCTCCTCCATCCGGTCGGCGAACGCCATGCTCGCCCGGGAGCGGCCGCAGTAGAACAGCCGCCGCTCGGCGCCCCGGGCGGCCAGCCGTTCGGCCATGGCCTTGATGGGCGTGACGCCGATGCCGCCCGCGATGAGGACGTGGGCGGGGGCGTCCTCCAGCGCGAAGGTGTTCTTCGGGCCGTCGACCTCGATGACCTCCCCCACCCGCAGCCGCTCGTGCACGCACGCGCTGCCGCCCCGGGAGGCGGCGTCGCGCTGCACGGCGACCGCGTAGCGGGTGCGGTCGGCGGGGTCGCCGCACAGCGAGTACTCGCGGGCCTGCCCGTTGGGCAGGTGCAGGGTCAGGTGGGCGCCGGGCTCCCAGGCCGGGAGCTCCTCCCCCGCGGGGTCGGCGAACTCCAGCCGGACGACGCCCTCGGCGATCCAGGTGGAGCGGATGAGCCGCAGCCTCGCCATCGGTCAGTCCCGGGTGATGCCGTGCATCGCCGAGGTCGGCGGGTAGGTCGGCAGCTGCGGCTTGCGGGCGCCGATGATGACGCAGAACAGCGCGTCGGCGTCGCCGAGGTTGCGCAGGCTGCGCGGCACGCCGGCCGGGACGCGGATCAGGTCGCGGTAGCCGAGCACGCGCGAGGCGGTCCTGGTGCCGTCCTCCACGTCGTGGACGGTGACCTCCAGCTCGCCCTCCAGGACGAAGAAGACCTCCTCCACGTCGTGGTGGGTGTGCTCGGGGCCGACGGCGCCGGCGGGCAGCCGCATGTTGGAGAAGGTGAAGTGCTCCGACGGCAGGATGCGCGTGTCGGTCTCGTGGTTCCCCGTGGCGCCCGAGCCGATGTAGCGGATCTGGGCGCGGCGGAACTCATCGCCCGCCTTGGCCTGGAAGCCCAGGGTGTCCCAGTCCTCGTAGCGGCTGTCCCTGGCGGCGATGCAGGAGTCGATGAGCTGGTCCAGATCGACCCCGGCGGTGGCGGTGGTCTGCTCGGTCAAGCCGACCCACTCCCCTCTGAGCTGCGGAAAATATCTCAGCACCAAAATAAGTGCTGACAGTGTTTTAGCACTCAGACATTTACCCCGCAAGACCCTGACTAGGATCTGTCCCAGTACTGAGAGAAACGGGGAGGCCATGGCGCGCAGGCCCATCGACCGGTCCGACACCGTCGATCTGATCATCGAGCAGTGGCGGCGCGAGCGGCCCGACGTCGATGTGTCGGGCCTCGCGGTGTTCGGCCGGCTGCACCGCGGGTTCCTGCGCTACACCACGCTGCTGGCCGAGGTCTTCGAGCGGCACGGCATCAACATGGCCGCCTTCGACGTGCTGGCCACCCTGCTGCGCAGCGGGCCCCCCTACCGCCGCACCGCCGGCGAGCTGGCCGAGATCTCCCTGGTCAGCACCGGCGGCGTCACCCTGCGCCTGGACCGCCTGGAGAAGGCGGGCCTCATCACGCGCGAGCGCGACCCGCAGGACCGCCGCGTCGTCCACGCCCGGCTCACCGACGAGGGCCTGGAGCTGACCAACGCCGTGGTGGCCGAGCACTTCGCCAACGAGCAGCGGATGCTGGCGGGGCTCACCGAGACCGAGCGCCGCCAGCTCGCCCGGCTGCTCGGCAAGCTGGAGCGCTCGCTGGAGCAGGCCGAGACCGCCCCGCCGGCGGAGTCCGCCGGCTAGCGCTCAGCCCGCCCAGGGCAGCGGCCCCTCCTCCAGCCCCCAGTACACGCTCTTCTGGCGCATGTAGCCGAGGATGCCGTCGCGGCCCTTCTCGCGGCCGAGCCCGCTGTCCTTCACGCCGCCGAACGGCGTGGAGATGCTGAACTGCTTGTAGGTGTTGATCCAGACGGTGCCCGCCGCGATCCGCCGGGCGACCCGCCAGGCGGTGCGGTAGTCGCCGGTCCAGATGCCGCAGGCCAGGCCGTAGACGGTGGCGTCGGCCCGGGCGACCAGGTCGTCCTCGTCCTCGAAGGGGAGCACGACCAGCACCGGGCCGAAGATCTCCTCCTGGCAGATCGGGGCGTCGTTGGCGACCCCGTCCAGGATCGTCGGCAGGTAGTAGGCGCCGCCGGCGTACTCCTCCCCCTCCGGGACACGACCGCCGCAGCGCACCCGCGCGCCCGCCTCCCGGGCCCGGTCGACCATGGCGGCGACCTTGTCGCGGTGCGCGTGCGCGACCATCGGCGCGACCTGCGTCGCCGGGTCGGTGCCCGGCCCCACGCGCAGCTTCTCGGTGCGCCGCACCAGCTCCCCGACCACCTCCTCGTAGACCGAGGCGTGCACGAACGCCCGCGACCCGGCCACGCAGCTCTGCCCCGAGGAGGAGAACACGCCGAACAGCAGGCCCGCCAGCACCTGCTCGCGGTCGGCGTCGGGGAACACGATCGTCGGCGACTTGCCGCCCAGCTCCAGCGACACCGGCATGATCTTGTCGGCGGCGACGGCGCCGATGGCCCGGCCGGTGGCGGTGCCGCCGGTGAAGGAGACCTTCCCGACGCCCGGATGCCGGACGATCGCGTCACCGGTGACCCGGCCCGGCCCCGGCAGCACCGACAGCAGCCCCGCGGGCAGCCCGGCCTCGGCGAGCGCCTGGTGGATCAGCCGGCCCAGCGCCAGCGACACCAGCGGCGTCCACTCGGCGGGCTTGAGCAGCACCGCGTTGCCGCCGGCCAGCGCGGGCGCGATCTTCTGCGCGTCGCTGGCGATCGGCGAGTTCCACGGGGTGATCGCGCCGACCACGCCGATCGGCTCGTGCACGCTCATCGTCAGGTACGGGCCGCGCGGCGGGGTGAGCTCGCCTCCCATGGTCTCCAGCACGGCGGCGAAGTAGCGGAAGGTGCCCTGCGCGCTGGCCGCCAGCGCGCGCGTCTCGTTGATCGACTTGCCGGTGTCGGCGGTCTGCAGCGCGGCCAGCTCGTCGGCCCGCTCGGCGACCAGGTCGGCGATCCGCACCAGGAGCCGCGCCCGCTCGTGCGGGAGCAGGTCGCGCCAGGCCGGGTCGTCCGCGGCGGCCGCGCCCGCGCGCACGGCCTCGTCCACGTCGGCCGCGTCGGCGCCGTGCAGCGTGGCCAGCACCCGCCCGTCCGCCGGATCGCACGTCCGCAGGACCTCGCCCCCGCCGCGCCGCCACCGGCCGCCCACCAGGATCTCATCGGCGAACATCGCACTCCTCACACCGGTCGCACAAACCTTAGCCCTAAGATTTATCACGCCCGGCTCCCCGCCCGACAGACGGCGAACAGGCTTCTGGCCCGCACGGCCCCAGAGCGGGGTAGGGGGGCCGTGCGGGCCAGAAGCCCGTCTCAATCGGGAACCTCAGTCGGACCTAAGCCGACGCGCGCTTCGCTCTCCAGCCTGTGCACCTCCGCGTAGCTCTGATGTGACACCCCTGACGCTAGGGGGCCGCGCACCTCCCCGGAACGCTCTTAAGCCTCACTTAGGGGACGGCTGAGGAGGACTTATTCCGATCACGTCCGCGACGGTCCGGCGGAGTCGATCGGGGAGCCGCTCACCTGCGAAACCTAGGGAGGGAGCTCGGCGAACCGTCCGGGGAAGTCGACCTGAATCGGCTTAGGCCGACTCACGTTGGCTCCCCGTTTCGGCTCCCTGGCTCCCTCCCTCGCGGGAGGGAGAACCCCCATGGCAATCGAGATCAACGAAGACCGCATGACCGCGACCTCATCCGACGGCGTCGTCATCGCCGCCGCCGTCCGCGTCGATGGGGCCTGGCGGGTCACCACCTGGTCCGCCCTGCTGACCTACAACCAGGCGATCACGGCCATGATGCTCGCCGAGCGCCTCGCCGCCGGCTACGGCGAGGACGACCCGTTCGTCCGAGCCTGGCGCGAGGAGCTGAGCGAGTAGCCACGCAGAGGCCCCGCCGAACCCATCGGGTTCGGCGGGGCCTCTTGCTGTCAGGCGAGAGCCTTGGCGCTCTCCCAGACACGATCGAAGCTGTCGAGGTAAGTACTAGCCATGTCGCCGTCCCGAACGCGCCGTAGACGCATGACGGGCGCGTGCGAGGCAGTGACGCCGTAGGCGTGCGGATTGATGAGGAGATCCTCGTCAGCACGGTAGATCGAGTTGTAGAGCACCGTGTCATGGAGACGGATGTCCACGGCCGCGACCTCGCGAAGCGGCCGGTAGAGCACAAGGGCGTTGCGGATCTTGGCGGCGAGCGACTCGCCCACCCCCTCGTCAGCGCCCCGTTCGGAGACATGCGCCCCGTCCGGGTCACCGAGCAGGAGACGAACGCCGACACCCTCACGGGCCTTGTCGGCAAGCAGCCGAAGAAGCCCCGTGTCCTCGGCGAGGAAGAGGCCCGCGTAGGCCAAGATCCCGATCTCCCGCTGAGCACCCTCGAAGTGCTGTTGCCAGACGCCCCGAGGCACGGCCCAGCGATGCGGGTAGGTCGCGAGGATCTCCAGACCAGGAGGCTCAAGAACCGGAACGCGAGGCAACGCGGTCTGCGGCCACAGATCGGCCTCGCTGACGCCGAGGAGACCGGCAAGCGTCCGCCGGTGCCTGGGGTAGGGCAGGCGACCGGCCACCCATCGGCGCACGGTCTTGCGGTCAACGCTGACGCGCGCGGCCACGTCCTCTTCGGTCAGGTGGGCATCGGCGAGAGCACGGCGCAACAAGTCGTTCACCCAGACCTCCCGGAGTCTGTGTCATCTGCGACGCTAACAGAAGACGTCCCAAGACGTCCCTAGGTGCCGCTAGAGAGGTCCCGCAGGCGAGACGAGGCTCGAAGCACACGGCCAGGGTGCGATTCCCCGCCGCACTCACCCGTCAAGTCCCTAGCCATGAACTCGTCATCTAGGAGGGGTCATGTCCTTCGACCACCCCAGAGAGACCGACGCTTGGCCCGCCACCGTCGCGACCACGGACCCCGCGCACGCCCGGCTGGCGACGCTCGCCGCGCAACTCCGGAGCCGGCACCTCAGTACCAGCCTGACGCGCAACGGTCTGATCGTCCGCAACACCGAAGCGCCCGGCTGCTGCGAGGACAATCCCGTGCTGTCCGACACGATCACGTGCCGTCCCTTCGACCGGGACGGCGGACACCTGTGGTTCTTCACCTCGTCCGGCGACCCGATCATTGAGGCCGACCGGATCACCGACGCCGCCATGCGCATCAAAAACAGCCTGACGCCTGAGCAGCAGGTGAAGCGTTGATGGCACGCCCGACCGGACGCCACCGCCGCACGCGTTGGGCATCGCGTCCAAGGGCTCAGACCGGCACGGTGGGGCGGCCGACTCCTCTCCGAGAAGCCCCCGTGGAGAACACGTCCCGCCCCACCGTGCCACCACCGCCGCTCCTGTGCTGCCCCTGCGGCAAGCACAAGCGCCGACTCTCAAAGAGGATCATCGGGCTCTTCGTGGAACTCGACTGATCATCGACCACCGATACCGGGGCTCGGAACCTTCGTTCCGAGCCCCGCCCACGTCTAACGGAACACAGAGGGGACCACCCATGGCCCGCCAGAGATGGGGCGCGCATCTGCGGATCACTGCCACCCTGCGGAAACGCCTCGTTGCGGGCACCTACGCCCCTGGGACGCGCTTCCCCTCCGAGGCGACCCTCTGCGCCGAGTTCAAAGTCAGCCGGAACACCCTGCGACGCGCTTTGAGAGCCCTCGAATCCGAGCAACTGATCACAGTGCTCAACGGCATCGGCCGCTTCGTGCCTGACCCCAAGGCCCCGCCTCAGGATGCCCCACGCCCCGAACGTGAGCGCATCGCCGCTGAGCTGCGCACACAGATAGAGAACGGAACGCTGGCACCAGGCGACCAGCTCCCCAGCGAGACACGCGTCAGCAAGCGCTACGGCGTGACCCGCTTCACCGCACGCCAGGCGTTCGCGCACTTGGAGGCCGCCGGCCTAGTGGAGACGATCCAGGGCAAAGGCCGGTACGTCCTGCCGAGACGTCCCTAGATGGTCCTCTGACGTCCGTGGATGTTCGCCAAGGTGCCCGTAGCGTCGAGAACATGAACAGCATCGCCAAGTGGGCACGCGAGATCGCGCGGCAGAACCTCGAAACGACGCTCCCCCGCAGGTGGGCACACACCCAAGGCGTAGCCCGCCAAGCCCGGACGCTCGTCCCCATCCTCGGCGACCAAGCCGCCTTGCTTGAGGCCGCCGCATGGCTGCACGACGTCGGCTACGCACCCGACTTGGCCGTCACGGGCTTCCACCCTCTAGACGGAGCCCGCTACCTGCGCGACGTCCACCAAGCCGATGACCATCTGTGCCGCCTCGTCGCCCACCACTCATGCGCCATCATCGAAGCCCGCGAACGAGGTCTCGCCGAAGCACTAATCGCTGAGTTCGAAAACACGCCACCCGAATTGAGCGATGCTCTGATCTACTGCGATATGACTACTAGCCCCAGAGGCGAAGAACTTTCCATAGAAGAAAGAATTGCCGAGATTCTTAATAGATACGGCGATCAACACATCGTATCCAAGTCGATCAGAGAATCCTCTACCCATCTCAAAAAAGCCACCAAGAAGACTCTGTGGCGTATGCAAGTCCAGAAGTGAAACTCCACAGAGCAGGGCGAGGATATCGATCGCCACTAGGCAGAAGTCTGAAGTCCAGTCATCAATTCAACCAACTCTTGCATTAGTTCAACACCGCTGGTTCCGCCGGCCCCCTCCGCGATCAAGTCCAAAGAACCTTTAACATAGACTGCCCGGCGAGGATTCAACAAAGTTATTGAATCAACTGTTCGATCTGACGCGTACAGCATCGCTGCGTAAGTTAACGCTTGCCTAAAGTCTGCACCTCTAAATTGCCTGGTTACAGTTTTCACTTCTATTAATTCTCCTTCGTGGCAAATGTCTGCGATTGCAAGATCAACGACTCCACATCCAGGGATCAACGGAGAGTAAACAGCATCAGATGTCGGAGATACATAACGCTGGATTTTGCCGCATATTTTTTTAGCCTCAAGCCACTCGATAGATGTTAGCTCGCTTTCTGCATATCCGCCTCCTGGGAGTCGGCGCATGAAGTCTCTTGCCTCGTCTTCAACATCGCTACCTGGAACCACTTTCGAGGTGGTGGCGGCGCGAGATGCCATAGCGAAAGCCACTTCAGAAATGAACGAACTTCTCATAGGTGCGTTGAGACTCTGAACGGCCCGCCCCAGTGATACCTGCTGCGAGTTTGACCAACGCACTATTTGCTCCAGCGTAGGCGTCAATTGACGCCATACTGAAGAGTGCTGAGCAAATTGCTTTGCAGATATCATACGGGTATGTTCCATTCGCCCGGGGCCTGTCGTTTCTCCGCAGCCCAGTCCCGCACTATTTCTTCAAAGGGACGCATGGAAGCTTTGTTTGCGCTCCTCCAGTGCTTGCCTTCGTCCCCAAGGACGTATGAGCTGATTATGAACGCACGACGCACCCAGGGATGTTCAGAAGAAACATAGTTTTTGCGGTCACTAAGCCAGTAGTCAGCCCCCCAGCGCGCCATTGTCAACATTATATCTCGCCGTATTGCTGGTGACGGGGCGGCTTCAAATCCGTGAGCTGCATTATATAGACCAATCAATAGCTGTTCATTCTCTATGGACTGACGACCTGACAGCACTCTCACCATGAACGCAAGATTAAGCTCTATGTTCGCAACGTAATGAGATGTTTCAATCAGCTCCCGAATTGAAGCATGAACTCTCTCAACAAAACCCTCGTCTTCTGCACTATCAAGCGCACGACGGATAGAGAGCATCACTTGAGGGAAGACAGGGGCAAGCTTGTCAACGTTCTCCATCAAAGACTTGATGGCCTGCTCCCTAGTGGTCTGATCCATGTGCTGCAATGCAGCCGCCAGACGCCTAGTTAGCGCAATATGAATCCTTCCCTTCTTGAGTTCAGCTCGTAGGAGCGACACCACATCGAATTCACTCAGCTTTTCTTTCAGACGGTCATAGTCTTCCGCTGCCGTGGCGGAATACGGATCATAATGGATGTGAAGGCCCAAAAATTTCGCAGCACTTCCATCCTTCGGATCAGCCGGATCCAGCGTTGACAAATATTCAGACGAAGTCATGATCCGAGTTTTTGATTTTTGCAGCGCGAGACCGTCATTTCGCTGAAGCTTTTCAGCGAGAAAGCCAATGCAACGATACGCGGAGGGGATGTCGTCAACGAAAAACCTATAGTCATCCGCATAGCGGCAAAAATTGGACGTCAGAGGATTCCTTGAAAGCAAGAGGTCGACTCTATTAAGAGCCAGTTCGGACATGATCCGCGCAGCAGGCCCACCCACCGGGAGGCCATAAGATGTATTAGTAGATAGCTTGGATAGTATGGACATTATTTGACGGGTCACCGTACCCGCGCCATCTATCTTGCGCAGAGCATTTTCCAAACGGTGATGATAAATGCGCGAGTAAAAATCTGCGATATCTACCGATATAACGTACTTGTGTTTGTCGGCCCGTAGACGAGTCTCCGCTTGGAAGCTACGCCATCCAGCCGGGTCGAAGAGGCTGTCCTCCTGCTCTCCAGAATAGCGGTAAGAGAAAACACTGTTAGCGTCTCTAGGGACCCTCGCTCCTTCAATCGAAGGAGCCAGTTCCAGAGTCAAAGCCAATAGGTAGGTGTTCCAAAGAGGATCGATCTGAGTAGCCCAGCGAAACCCTGTGTAACCGACAGGAGCAAGCGTTGAGTGAAACGAGACAGGCTCAGTATTGATGTAATTATCAAATTCTTTCGAGCTCGACATGCTGCCTATAAGGCGCTGCATCTCGGCTCCCTTGTCATGAAGCACATGGTTTTCAATAGGAAAGGGGAAGACGTCCGTATCTCCCCACTTGGCCACATTCCTTACAGCTTGCTTGATGGCTGAAGACTTCATCAATGCCATTGATACTCACTCCCACTGTCCGTTATTGAGTCTCAAAAGCTCAATCAGTTGATTATTGGCGCCCCATTTTTTTCGAGATAATTGTTTATTCTATTCCGCATTGATGGATTCATGGTCAAAGAGAGTGCTGCCTCGACAGAGAGCCAAAGTACTTCTCGTGACTCATCACTCGTACGCGGTTCTCCACTCAAAGGGCGAGCAGTGAGCACGATTGAGAACTCTTGGCGCACTTCATCGTTGCTGGTGTAGTGGATGACGTGCTTAGGGTCGCTGTAGAGACCGACCAGACCCGTGATCTCAACATCGATGCCTGTCTCTTCTTTGGTCTCCCGTACGCCAGCCTCCGCGATCGACTCGCCTAGGTCTATCGCTCCACCGGGGACAGCCCAGTTGTCATTGTCGGTGCGGCGGATCATGAGGATTTCGCCGTTGTCGTTGGTGACGATGACGTTGACCGACGGGACGAGGCTGTTGGCCTTGGGCGCGTTGGGGTCGTCGTAGTAGTCGATCCTGCGGCTCATGTTCAGTCCCCCTGCGCCAATGGCTTGGCTGATTCCCAGACGCGTTCGAAGCTGTCGAGATAGGTAGTGACGATCTCGCCGCCTGGGATCCTCCGCAGGTGCCAGAACGGCGCGTTCGACGCTGGTACGCCGTAGACGTGGGTATTGACGAACACCTGATCGTCGGCGAAGTAGATCGAGTTGTAGAGCGTGGTGTTGTGGAGACGGAACTCCACTCCCTCAAGCGCGCGGATCGGCTTGTAGAGGACCATCACGCTTCGGATCTTGGCCGCCATCGACTCGCCGATGCCCTCGTCTACACCGCGCTCGGCAACTTGGGGCGAATCAGGATCGCCGAGGAGGATGCGCACCTTGACGCCGGCTCGGGCCTTGTCAGCTAGAAGGCGCTGAACGCCATTGTCCTCGGCGAGGAAGAGAGCGCTGTAGACCAGGATGCCGATCTCGTTCTCGGCTTCTGCGAAGAGACGTCCCCATGCGTCCCTGGGGACGGCCCAGCGGTGCGGGTAGATCGTGACGATCTCGCTGCTGGACGCTGAAACGATCTGTTCCTTGGTCAGGGCGTCCGGCCACAGATACGTCTCGTCGGCGTCCAGAGCTGTCGCCACAGCTAGACGGGTGCGCCGGTAGGGTTGGCGATCTTGAGTGATCCAGCGCTCGACGGTCTTGGGATCGACCCCCACCTTCTCCGCGAGGGCATGCACGGTGAGCCCTTGCGTGTACAGCGCGGCGCGTAGGCGTTCGTTCGGCATTCACCCGTCCGGAGCCTGGGGACGTCTGTGGGACGTCCCAGCCTATGAGGGACGTCCTGAACAGGTCCAGCCATGTAGTGATCCTGTCCCAGCGGTAGGCCGCACTCTCGATCTCGTAAGGCACACCGACCGCCCGAGCCGCCCCGCCGGACACGGGCCTTACGAGAGGAGGACCAACCCATGATCCTCGTCCTGGCCGCCCTCATCGCCGTCTTCTTCGCCGGTTCCGTCTGCGGCATCTTCGCGATGCTGGTCATCGGCATCCACGCCGAAGAGCGCCGTCACGCCCGCTCCAGCTCCTCGACCTCGCTCGCCGGTTCGGTCTCCCGCCGCGTACTGAGCACCGAGACCCGTGACGTCCGCCCCGAGCGCGTGAAGGCGGGGCGGTGACCGTGCGCATGCCCCGGATCATCACCGCCGGCTCCTGCCTCTGCGGTGCCCGACTCGACAACCTCAGCGGCCGACGCTGCCGCAAGTGCCGTGCCCGCGCCCGCTGGCGTCGCCGTCACCCCGGCATCTGGAACTGACCCAGGAGGTGAAGCCGTCCATGACCGTCTCTGTGCCTCTGGTGGCGATCCTCGGCGCGGTCGTCCTGATCGCCTGGCGCTACATGGGGTTGCGCGCCTGGCACGTCCTCGTCTGTCTGCTGTTCGGGTTCTTCCTGGCCGCCACCAGCGCGGCCCCGGAGATCCGCCGCCTGGTGGCCGCCATCGTCGGCTACATGTCCGGTCACTGACCGAAAGGAGGGATGCCTAGTGCCCGACGCTCCCCGGTACACCAACCTCGACCTTCGGGAGGTCCGAGCCAACAACCTTGCCGCACGCGAGATCGTGTCGGCGCTGTCAGACGCGATGCCGTCCATCGCCCATCTGTGGACGCGCATCTATGACGCTCTCGCCGTCGTCCCCCGTCTGACCAGCGAGATCAGCCGGTTGCGCTCCGAGTCGGCCGCTCTGCGTCGCCGGTACGCCGACCTCATCGCCGCCGGCCGCGCCACCCTCGGAGCGGCCCACGATGCCGATCCCGACCCGCTGTACTACCTGCGCGACGAGTTGCGCGCACAGGGACACCTTCCGCCGGACCCATGGGGGCGCTCATGACCCGCTCCCGGCAGATGCGGCGGCACGCTCGCAAGATGCGCCGTCAGGGGCTCCAGCCGATGATCGTTATCAACGGCGACGAGCAGCTTCCCGACCTGGCCGCCGTCCTCGTTGGCCGTGCCCTGTGGCGGTACCGGTCTGAGGTCGCCCCGTTGTACATGGCCGCCGCGCTCGTTGTCGGCGGTGCGCTGTTGCACGTCACCCGCCCCGGGGCGTGGCCGTGGGTCCTGGCTGTCGCCACGTGCACCGCGTGGGTGCTGGCACTGTTCGGCGAACGCATCGGGCTCGTCCGTCGCGCCGAACGGCTCTACGCCGCAACGGCAGTCATGAGCGCGGGTGCCTGGCTCGCTGCCGCAACCGCGCTCGGCATCGGTCACGAGCCGCTTCCGCAACTGCTCATCGCGGGCATGGTCCTGCTGGCCGTGCCGTGGTGGGCGCACCGCAGGCGACGCGCCAAAGTCCGCGTGGACCGGCAGCTCGCGGCGTGGCCGGAGATCGCTCATACGGTCGGGCTGTCGGGCTCGCGCGTTCAGTCGGCCGTAGTGGACGTGTGGGGATGGCGTGCCCGCTTCGCGCTGGCACGCGGACAGACGATCTCCGATGTCATCGCCAAGGCTGCGGCGATCGAATCAGCGCTCGGTACGTTCCGGGGTGCGGTGCGCGTCTACCCGACGCGGGACGACAAGGCCAACCGCTTCGAGTTGCGGGTCTTGGACACCGATCCGCACGCCGACGCCATCCCCTGGCCCGGTCCCTCGGTGACGTCCATCGGCGAGCCGATCGACCTCGGGCCGTTCGAGGACGCCACGGCCGCGCGGGTACTGTTCCTGCGCCGCCACGGCCTCATCGGGGGTGTGGCCGGCTCGGGCAAGAGCGGCGGCATCAACGTCCTGATGGGCAACCTCACCGCCTGCCGCGATGTCGTGATCTGGGCGATCGACCTCAAGCGCGGCATGGAACTCCAGCCGTGGGCCTCCTGCATCGACCATCTCGCCACCACGCCCGAACAGGCGCATGCGCTGCTGCGTGACGCCGTGGCCGTGCTGGAGGCCCGAGCCGCCTTCCTGGCGGCGAGGGGACGGCGCGTGTGGGACCCAAGCCCGAACATGCCCGCGCTGGTCATCATCATCGACGAGTACGCCGAACTCGCCGAGGAAGCGCCTGAGAGCACCGGCGACAGTGACTCCATCGCCCGACGCGGACGCGCCGTTGCAGTGACGCTCATCGCCGCCACGCAACGCCCCACGCAGAAGGCCATGGGCAAGGGCGCGGTCCGCTCGCAGATGGACGTTCGGGTGAGCTTCCGCGTCCGGGAGCGCAAAGACGTCGATCTCATCCTCGGACAGGGCATGCTCAACGCCGGATGGCACGCGCACACGCTCAACGCGCCCGGCAAGTTCCTGCTGTCCGCACCCGAGCACGACACGCCCCGCCGAGCCCGCGCCTACCTGCTCACCGATGAGACCGTGGCACAGACCGCCGAACGACACGCGGACCTGCGCCCCACTCTCGACCATGTCTCCCGTACGGCGATCGAAGAGGCCCAAGCGGGGCTCATCACGCCCGCTGGGAGTCCTCCCGCCGCACCGCCTCCTGTACGTCAGCAGAACGCCCCTGAGGACGTTCTGTGGGCGCTGCTGACCGGCGCGCCGAACGAGGGCATCCCCGTCCCGCACCTCGTCAAGGCGACCGGCATGAGCCGCCCGTGGATCTATCAACGGCTCCGCGAACTCGCCGACGCTGGCCGCGTCACCCAGGTCTCCCGAGGCCGCTGGCGCGCCGTCATCCAGCACGCACGGTGACTTGTCTACGTCTACGTCTCCGCGCACGCCTGCACGTATGGCGCATAGACGAGCCATAGACGAAGACGTAGATGGTCACGCAACGTCACGAACGGAGATGATCGCCACGCCCCACGCGACACCCGAGAGCACTCGGGAGAAGGAGGTGATCATGCAGGCGTACACCGTCGAACAGGTCGCCGAGATCCTCCAGATCGGCCGCGACAAGGTCTATTCGCTGATCCGCACCGGCCGCCTCCGCAGCATCAAGATCGGCAAGCTGCGCCGGATCACCGACCGGCACCTGGCTGACTTCATCGCCTCCCTCGAAGAGAACCCTTGACGGCGTAGCGCACTGTTCTACGCTGTTCTACAGATGCCTCGGGGCGCGCCCCGCCGGGGAAGGCCCCGAGGCCCCGCCTCTTGATAACTCCATCGACGCGAACGCGCTCTCAACTCGGCAGACTCACCACAGCACCGACCGAGAGGAGACGCACATGGCCGACGACAGGACCACCCTGCCCCCGGTACGCGTGGACAAGGCGTTCAAGGAGCGCCTCACCGCGTACGCCGAGACGCAGGAACGCGACGTGTCATGGGTCATCAGGAAAGCGATCAAGGAGTACCTCGACCGACACGAGGAGCCACCTCTTGGCGAAGATCCTGATCGGTAAGTACGAGGGGTCGATCTACCAGGAGGGCAACGGCTACACCGGAGCCCTCGAACTCGGCATCGGCCCTGACGGCAAGCGCAAGCGGCTCAAGAGGAAGGGGCGCACCAAGACCGCAGTCACCGACAAGCTCAAGAAGGCCGTCAAGGAGCTTGAAGAGGGTGTGAAGCCCGACCCGCACTACTACGTGCGGCACGCCGTCAACGACTTCCTCACCACCTTCTCCAAGAGCGGCAGGTCACCGAACACCATCGAGACCTACCGTTCGCTCGCCGACAACCAACTCATCCCGTTCATCGGCGGAATCCGTCTGGATGACCTCACGGCGGACGACGTCGAGACCTGGCTCAACGGAAGGACGGAGCACCTGACCACATCCTCGCTGGGGATCGTTCACAGCATCCTCAAGCGATCCGTTCGCCGAGCCGCGCGCCGTGACAAGGTCGGCCGGAACGTCGCCGAACTGGTGGACACACCAGAGGGCAAGCCCGGCCGCCCGTCACGCTCACTCACCCTGGAGCAGGCCAAGGCCGTTCTCGCGGAAGCCGCCAAGCCCGAGCACCGGCTCGGGGCGTACGTGATCCTCGCGATCGTCTCGGGCCTGCGCACCGAGGAACTCCGCAAGCTCCAGTGGAGCGCCCTCGACCTCGACAGGGCGACGGTCTACGTCCTGCGTGCCGACCGGCACAAGAACGAGACCAAGACGAAGCTGAGCCGGCGAGGGCTCGGCGTCGCCGACATGGCCGTTGAGGCGCTCCGTGCCCACAAGGCTCGGCAGGCTGCGGAGAAGCTCAAGGCCGGAAAGGCGTACCAGGACAACGACCTAGTGTTCTGCCACGAGGACGGCCGTCCGTATGTCGCCTACCAGGTTCGCCGCCGCTTCCGGGACGTCCTGAAGGGCGCGGGCCTGAACGCTGCGGAGTGGTGCCCGCGCGAGTTGCGGCACACCTTCGTGTCCATCATGAGCGACCAAGGCGTTCCGATCGAGAAGATCAGCGACCTCGTCGGGCACAAGGACACGACGACCACGCGCACGGTCTACCGCCACCAACTGCGCCCCGAGATCCGCGAGGGCGCGGAGCACATGAACGTCATCTTCGGGAGCACGGCCGACAAGTCAGCGTAGGCGTGGCTCCCCGATCGGCTCCCCGGACCGGCGAACGGCACCGGACAAGCCCCTCACCTCGATCTTCACAAGATCCGTCCCTACGCCTCACTTAGGGGACGGCTGAGGAGGACTTATTCCGATCTCCGCGAACGCGCCCGTCCGTGCGCCCGCCGCCTCAGTCGATCAGGGCCAGGAGGGCCCGCTGGCGTGCCGCCAGGGCCGTGCGGGCCGGGCCCGGCGGCGCCTGCTGGACGGCCTCGCGGCGGCGGTACCGGGTGAGCAGCACGCCCGCCTCGCGCAGCGAGGTCGCCTGCGTCAGCACCCGGCGGGCCCTGATCCGGTACGCGCGGCGCAGCAGGAAGTAGGCCGCCGCGAACGCCAGGAAGTTCACCCCCACCTTGATCAGGGGCGCTGCGGACGCCGACAGCAGCGGCGCGTCGAACAGCCAGTGCATCGCCACCGCGGCCGACACCAAGGCCGCGGCGAGGTGGCGGCGGCCGACGACCAGGTAGCCCAGCCCCGCCCCCGCGACCGCGCTCATCGCCCAGTGCGAGCCCGGGCCGGTGAGGACGACCCGGGCCACGAACGTCTGCACCACCGAGGTGGCCGGGGCCGTGGCGCCCGACTGCACGATCAGGTTGACCGAGTAGCTGACGTTCTCCACCACCTGGAAGCCGAGGCCGGTCAGCGCGCCCAGGATCAGGCCGTCCAGCGGGCCGCGCAGCGCGCCGGGGAAGATCAGCGCCAGCAGGGCCACGCCCGCCAGCTTCAGCAGCTCCTCGTTCAGCGGGGCCGTGAGGGCCGCGCCCCAGGACGAGGCGAAGTCCACGGTCGTCAGCTTGGACCAGAGCGACAGGAGGCCGTCGTTGGCCAGGACCGCGCAGCCGATCGCGGCGACCGCGCCCCACAGCGGCCCCAGCAGGGACGGCACCGGCGGCGGTGCGTGGACGGGGCGCGACCACCGCAGCAGTCCCCAGCCGACGACCAGCACGCCCAACTGTAGGACCGCCGCGAACGCGACGGCCGCAGGGAAGACCCTGAGGCCCGGCAGCAACAGCAGATAGAGCGACACCAGCCCGGCCGCGCAGCCGAGCGCGAACACCGCGACGGCCGCCGGGCGCACGGACGCGGCGACGGTCACCGGCTCCCCCTGGCGAAGGCCAGCGAGTCCACCACGCGGGCCGCGGCGGCGCGGTCCCTCGCGGCGGCGCCCCGGCCGCCCAGGGCCGTCGTCGAGACGGCGGTCCTGCGGTCGGGCGCGAACCGGACGGTGAGGGTGCCGGTCATGCCGTCCCGCGCGGCGGGCCCGGCCAGCCCGTCGCCGGCGGGTCTCGGCCGGCCGAGCACGGCGCCGGGATCGCCGGCCCGCAGGACCTGCCGGAGGCCGCCCCACATCTGCCGCAGGGTCGGCCGCCCCGTCGCGATCAACCGGCTCACCCTGAGCTCCACGGCGCCGCGCGTCAGCGTGTAGCCCTGGGCGGAGTCGCTGGCCGACTTGCGCACGGTCCAGCCGCGACCGACCGTGAAGCGCGCGCTGTAGCCGCCGTCGCCCAGGACGAGGGTCTCCCCCGCCGCGAGCCTCTGCCGGTCCGGGGCCTCGCCCAGGGCGGCGTTCAGCAACGGCCATCCGCCGGTGAGCGCCGCCATCACCGCGACGACCGCCACGAGCACCCCAGGGCGTGTCATCTGCCGCCTTTCGTCGCGCCGACTCCTACCCGCGCGGCCGGTCCCCGGCGCGCCCCGACACGAGATCTTGCGGCGCGATGGGGTGCGCTTTGCCGCCGTGCGGTGACAGGACCGGTGTGGACGGCACCGTGCCCGACGACCAGGCCGAGCGGATCATGCTGCTGGCGCTGCGGCTGGGCGACCAGATGTTCGTGTCGGGGGCGGAGACGCGCACCGTCGAGACGGCGCTGCTGGCGGTGGCCGCGCGGCTCGGGCTGCGGGACCTGGAGGCCGACATCACCGCGCGCTCCATCCACCTGCAGCACCGGACGCCGGGCGAGCGGCCGCTGGTGATGATGCGCGTCACCCGCACCGACGACGCCAAGGACCTGGACCGGATGGGCCTGGTGCACCGGCTGGTCGAGGAGATCGTGAGCGGCCGGACCGACGCGGCCGGCGCCGAGCGCGAGCTGGACCGGATCGCGGGGGCCACCGGCCGCTGGCCGTGGTGGGTGCGGGTCGCCGGCGGCGCGGTGCTGGCCGCGATGATCTGCCTCCAGGCCGGCGGCACCGCCGCCGGGGCGCTGGTGTCGGCGCTGCTGCTGGTGCTGGTGGACCGGGGCGGGGCGCTGGTGGCGCGCACCGGCCTGCCCGGCTTCTACCTGGTGATGGCCAAGGCTGCGCTGGTGGTCGGCTTCGGCCTGCTGGCCTTCGAGCTCGGGCTGTCGGGGCAGGCGGCGGCGGGGCTGGTCGCGGCCAACCTGGTGCTGCTGCTGCCGATCCTGTCGGTGGTCTCGCTGTCGGAGGACGCCATCTCCGGCTACCGGCTGATGGCCGCCAGCCGGATCGTGGAGGTCGCGATGGCGCTGGGCGCGCTGTTCGCGGGCGTCGCCATCGCCGGCTCGCTCGGGCTGGACGCGACCGACTTCGAGCGCGAGGCCTACGGGGTGCGGTTCGCCGAGCTGCCGCTGGTGGTGGCGCTGGCCGCGGCGGCCGTGGGCGCGGCGGGCAACACCCTGTTCAACGGCGGCGCGGCACGGCTGGTCCCGATCGGGGTGTGCGCGGGCCTGCTGACCGGCGCGGTCAACAACCTGGCCCGCTCGGGCCTCGGCCTCGCCGCGCCCCTGGCGGTGCTGCTGGCCGCCGCCGTGCTCGGCTGGGCCGCGACCCGCGCCGGACTGCGGCTGCGCATCCCCTCCACCGTGCTGGTGGTCCCCGGCGTGACCGGCGCGCTCCTGCCCGGCCCCGACATCTACCTGGCCCTGATCAAGTACGCGTCGGGCGCGGCGGGCGCGCCCGCCGCCCTGATGGGCGCCCTGGCCACCACCGCCGCCATCGGCGTCGGGGTCGTGCTGGGCAACTTCGCCGGAACCGGACGGGCCGGGCGCACCGCCGCCGCCCGGCTCGGCCTGGACGCCCCCTGACGCCCGCGCTCAGGCCGCCGGGTGGCGGCGGCCCACCAGGCGGCGCGGACGGCGGCGCGTCGGCGGCAGCCACTTGGTGCGGAACCACATCTGGACCTGCGCCCCGCCCAGGACCGAACGGTGGATGCGCAGGTTCCCGCCGGTGGCCTCGGCGGCGCGCCGCGCGATGTCCAGGCCGAGGCCCGTCGAGCCGCCGCCGCTGCGGCCCCGCTGGAGGGCCGCCTCCGGGTCGCCGATCCCGGGGCCCGCGTCGGCCACCAGGATGCCCGTCACCCCCTGCCCCTGGTGGAGGGTGACGGCGAAGTCGGTGCCGTCGGGGGTGTGCCGGAACACGTTGCCCAGCAGGGCGTCCACGGCGGCGGCGAGCTCGGTGGCGGGCACCGGCAGCGGTGCGGCCCCCTCGGCCCCGATCAGCTCGCAGCCCCGCCCCTCGTCCTCGGCCAGCACCGACCAGAACGCCACCCGGTCCCGCAGCACCTTGGCCGCGTCGCAACTGCCCCGCCCCGCCGGCTTGCGGGCCGTCCGGATGATCAGATCCACCTCGTGCTCGATGCGGTCCACGGCCTGGCGCGTCTGGTCGGCCACCGGCCCGTCGCCGAGCGCCTCGGCGTTCAGCCGCAGCGCCGCCAGCGGCGTGCGCAGCCGGTGCGACAGGTCGGCCGCCATCTCGCGCTCGGCGGCCAGCAGCTGCACCACGTGGTCGGCCATCGCGTTGAAGGCCGCCCCCGCCTCCACCAGCTCCGGCGGCCCGTCCGGCTCGATGCGCGCGCCGAGGTCGCCGTCGCCGAACGCGGCGGCGGTCTCGGCCAGCCGCCGGGTCGAACGGATCATGCGCGCGCCCAGCCGGTCGGCGACCGCCACCGACCCCGCCACCAGCGCCGCGGCCACCGCCGTCATCACCAGCCACGCCTTCCACACCCCGCGCGACAGGTCGGCGGCCGGCAGGTGCACCTCCACCACGGCGGTCCGCCCGCCCTCCAGCGCCACCGGCTGGAGCAGCGCGTACCCGCCCGCGACGCGCACGGTGTGCGAGCGGCCGCGCCGCGTCGCCTCGCCGAGCTGCTCGGGACGGGACCGCGACCCGTCGGCGTCCCTCGGCACGGCCGTGCCGTCGGGCAGGTGCACCGCCATCCGGCGCGCCGCGCCCGCCTGGGTCGTGGCCACGGCCCGCTCCAGCGCGGCCGGGTCGTCGGTGACCACCAGCACCGGCCCGAGCGCGCTGGCCTGCCGCTCGGCGGCCGAGATCGCGCGGTCCCGGGCGATCTCCCGGACGGTCAGCGCGAGCGGGATCAGGAACGCCAGCGCCACCATCGAGGTGACCGCCAGCGACACCAGCACCAGCGTCCGCCTCATCCCGAGCCTCCCGGCCCCCTCATGGCCGCGGGTCCGCCAGCCGCACGCCGACGCCGCGCACGGTGTGCAGGTAGCGGGGCGCGGCCGCGGTCTCCCCCAGCTTGCGCCGCAGCCACGACAGGTGCACGTCGATGGTCTGGTCGTCGCCGTAGGCCTGCCGCCACACCTCGGCCAGCAGCTCGCGCCGCGCCACCACCCGGCCGGGCCGCGCCGCCAGGTAGGCCAGCAGGTCGAACTCGCGCCGGGTCAGCTCCAGCGGCGCGCCGTCCAGCGCCGCCTCGCGGCGGTCCAGGTCGATGTGCAGCCCGCCGACCCGCAGCTCGGCGGCCGGGCCCGAGCGCGAGGAGCGGCGCAGCACCGCGGCCAGGCGGGCGCTGAGGTGCTCGGCCGAGAACGGCTTGATGAGGTAGTCGTCGGCCCCGGCGTTCAGCAGCCGCACGATCTCCGGCTCGTCGTCGCGGGCGGTCGCGATGATGACCGGCACGTCCGACACCCCGCGCAGCATCTTCAGCACCTCGCCGCCGTCCAGGTCCGGCAGCCCGAGATCGAGGATCACCACGTCGGGCGGGGCCTGGGTCACCTCGCGCAGCGCGTCCATCGCCGTCCCGACGCTGCGCACCACGTGCGAGCGCGCCGACAGCTCGCGGATCAAGGCGGTACGGACGTTGGCGTCGTCCTCCACCACCAGAACACTCGCCATTCCCGCAACCTATGCCACCATGTGCTAATGCGTCGCGCGATGTCGTATGTTGCGCCGTGGGCGGTGGTGACCGCGCTGGCCGTGACGCTGTCCTGGCTCGGGGTGCGCGACGTGGTCCGCACGGCGGTGTCGGACCGTTCCGCGCCGGTCCCGGTGACCGGGCCGGTGACGCACGCCAGCCCGACCGTGCGGCCGATGACCGGCGCGTCCCCCTCGCGCGAGCCGCGGTCGGCCGAGGCCGCGACGTCCGCCCGGCCGCCGGTCCGGACGCCTGCCGCCGCGCCCGGCGTCGACCTGGGCGATGTGCGCAGCTACGTGACCCGCGGCGGGCGCGCCGCGCTGGCGCTGGCGCCCGGCAGGGTGGTGCTGGTGTCGGCGACGCCCGCGCCGGGGTTCGAGACGCGGGTGTCGGAGGCCGAGGGCTGGCTGCGGCTGGACTTCCTCGGCGGGGCGGGCACCTCGTCGGTGATCGCGACCTGGTACCGGCAGAAGCCGGTCGTGCGGACCTACGAGTACTGAGGGCTACCGGGTCAGGCCGTACTCGGCGGCGAACGACTCCAGGCGGCCGGCGGCCTCGCGGGTGCGCGTCCACGGCCGCACGATCAGCCGGTCCACGCCGAGCCGCTCCCATTCGGCGACCTCGCCGGGGCCCGACAGCTCGTAGGCGTGCACGGTGACCTCGAACGGCTCGTCCTCGCGCCCGGCCTCCTTGCGCAGGGCGCGCAGCCGCTCCAGTTGCGGGGCGGCGCGTTCGAGGGTCTGCGGCATGCTGATCCAGCCGTCGCACAGGGTCGCGGCGCGGCGCAGCGCGGCCTTGGACTCGCCGCCCGCCACGATCGGCAGCCGGGCCTGGACGGGCTTGGGCTCGAAGGCGACCTCGGGAAAGTCGAAGAACTCGCCGCGGTGCTCGACGGCGGGCTCGGTCCACAGGCGGCGGGAGACGGCGATGGCCTCGTCCAGGCGGCGGCCGCGCGTCGCGAAGTCCACGCCGGCGGCCAGCCACTCCCCCTCGTACCAGCCCGCGCCGACGCCGGCGATGGCGCGGCCGCCGGAGATCTGGTCCAGCGTGGCGAACGCGCGCGCGGCCACGAAGGGGTGGCGCAGCCCGTACAGGTACACGGCGGTGCCGAGCCTGACCCGTTCGGTGACGGCGGCCAGCGCGCACAGGTAGGCGGGCGCGTCGAACAGCGGCGTCTCCGGCCGGATGCCGGGCTCCTCGGTGCCGGGGTAGCGGGCGGTGGACAGGTCGGTGGCGAACACCAGGTGCTCGGGCAGCCAGACCGACTCGAAGCCGAGCCGGTCGGCGGCGACCGCGAGGTCCTTCCAGACGGCCGGGTGCACCAGGCCGAGCGGCACTCCGAACTTCACGTGACCCTCCCCTCGGCGCGGTCGCGCCGGACGGCGGCGGGATCGCGGCGGGCGGGGTCGCCGTGGCCCCCGCCGCCGGAGGTCTCCACCACCAGGGCCTCGCCGGCGGCGAGGGGCTGGCGGGTGGCCTTGCTGCCGAGGGGTTCGCGGGTGCCGTCGGCGCGTTCGCGGTAGTAGCCGCCCGCGCGTCCGGGGGCTCCTCCGGCCGCGCCGGGCGGGGGCCGGTGCAGGCGGTCGCCGCGGGTGTCCACGCGGGCGTCCTCCAGCATCCGGATGACGGTGCGGGTGCCGAGGCCGCCCCGGTGCCGCCCGGCTCCGCCGGAGTCGGGGATGAGGGAGACCTCCTCGACGCGTACGGGCAGGCGCGCCTCGATGGGTTCGGCCTGCGGGACGATGTTGCGGCCGCCGCCGAACAGCGCGCCGGTCGCGTCCGCGCCGTCGTGGTCGGCGCGGGCGCCGCCGCCGCCGAGGTCGAACGACATGTGCAGCCAGGGCCGCCGCGCGCCGCTGATGCTGAACGCCTGGAGGATGCCGGAGGCGGCCACGCCGCTCGCACTGCCGCCGGCTCCGGTGAGGGCGGCGAAGATGGCCTCCTCGGCGGCGGCGACCGTGCCGAAGCGGCCGCCGCCGGGGAACGGGGGCGTGCAGTGCACCAGCGTGCCGGGCGGCGTGCGCACCTCCACGGGCGCGAAGCAGCCCTCGTTCATGGGGAGTTCGGGGTCCACGAAGCAGCGCACGGCGTACATGACGCCGCCGTGGGTCTGGGAGAAGCCGGAGTTGACCGGGAGCGGGACCTGCTCGTCGGTGCCGTCGAAGTCGACCAGGAGCGAGCCCGCGCCGTCTGCGGTGACCGCGACGCGGACGGTGTGGCCGTCGTCGAGGGCGTACTCGCCGCGGTGGGTGCCGGCGGGCAGGGCGGCGAGTCCTTCGCGCATCCGCCGCTCGGTGTGGGCGAGGTAGCCCGCGACGCCCCGGGCGAGGCCGTCGGGGGTGTGCTCGGCGATGATCTCTTCGAGGCGGCGGGCGGCGACGTTGGCCCCGGCGATGAGGGCGCGCAGGTCGCCGACGAGCTTGTCGGGGGTGCGGCTGTTGGCGGCCAGCACGCGGACCAGGTCGCCCGCCAGGCCGTCGGCGGTGGCGATGCGGACGGGCGGGAGCTGGAGTCCTTCGAGGAAGACGTCGGTGGCGTCGGAGGCCATGCCGCCCGCCGACAGGCCGGACAGGTCGGCGACGTGGATGAGCGTGCCGGTGAAGTAGGCGGGGGCGCCGTCCCCGGCGAACACGGGCCGGAACACCAGCAGGTCGTTGGCGTGGATGCCGCCCTGGTAGACGTCGTTCAGCACGAACACGTCGCCGGGCCGCATCGTGGCGGCGGGGTGGGCCTTCAGGACGTGCGGCAGGGCGCTGCGCAGGCTGGCGCACTGGATGAGCGCGGTGGACAGCGAGTGCGCGACGAGCCGTCCCTCGGCGTCCAGGATCGCGGCGGCGGCGTCGGCGCCCTCGACGATGAAGGTGGAGTAGGCCGAGCGCACCACGACGATGCTGGCCTCCTCGGCGGCGACGCACAGCGCGTTGCGGAGGATCTCGGCGGTCAGGTCGGTGTTCACGTCGGTGTTCACGTCTGGGGCCATGAGCCACTCTCCAGGAGCAGGGCGCCGTGGTCGTCGGCGGTGCCGCGCCAGCCGGGCGGGACCAGCAGCGAGCACTGCGGTTCGGTGAGGACGCACGGGCCGGTGACGGTCTCCCCCGGCGCGACGCCGCCGCGCGCGCGGACGGGCACCTCGCGGAACGCGCCGTCCAGCCAGACCCGCCGGGCGCCCGCGGTGTCGGGGGCGGGTTCGGCGCGCGGGGCGTCGCGGGAGCCGGACGGCAGCACGGCGCGGACGCGGGCGGTGGTGAGCTCGGCCGGGTCGCGCAGGTCGATGCCGTAGGACTCGTGGTAGCGCTTGTAGAACTCGCCCGCCGCGCCCCGCACGGTCGCGGGGGTGATCGGTCCGGGGGGCAGTTCGACGGTGAAGGCGTGCGCCTGGCCGGTGAACCTGATCCCGACCGAGCGCAGCACGTCCGCCCGCTCGACCGACAGGTCGGCGAGGGCGGCGCGTTCGAGGTCGGCGAAGACGGCGGCCAGCTCGCCGAGCCGGTCGCGGCCGACCGAGCACGACACCAGCTCGCCGACCGGCGCGAGGAAGGTGCGGGCCCGCTCGATGGCCAGGTCGGCGTGCAGCAGCCCGACCGCCGAGCCGACGCCCGCCTGCGGGGGCACCAGCACGCGGCCGATGCCGAAGCGTTCGGCCAGCCGCACCACGTGGGTGGGGGCCGCGCCGCCGAGCGCGACGAGGGTGAAGCCGCGCGGGTCGATGCCGCGCCGCACCGTGACGACGTGGATCGCGGCGCCCATCTGGGCGTTGGCGATGTCGTGGACGGCGGCGGCGGCCTCCACGACCGGCACGCCGAGCGGTCCGGCGACGTGCTCGGCGAGGGCGGCCTCGGCGCGTTCGCGCGACAGGCGCAGCTCGCCGAAGCCGTCGGGGTCGAGGTAGCCGAGCACGAGGTCGGCGTCGGTGACGGTGGGCAGTTCGCCGCCGCGCCCGTAGCAGGCGGGCCCGGGGTCGGCGCCCGCCGAGCGGGGTCCGACGCGCAGCGTGCCGGCGTCCACCCAGGCGATCGAGCCGCCGCCGGAGCCGACCTCGGCCAGGTCGATCGCCGGGATCTTGATGGGCACGCCGGTGCCGGGGCGGCGGCCGCCGAAGCTGCCCTTGCCGCCCACCTGGAACTCGTGGGTGATGCCGGGCCGCCCGCCGCGCACGAGGCCCGCCTTGGCGGTG
This sequence comes from Spirillospora sp. CA-253888, assembly GCA_050936435.1. Taxonomy (GTDB): domain Bacteria; phylum Actinomycetota; class Actinomycetes; order Streptosporangiales; family Streptosporangiaceae; genus Spirillospora. The sequence goes on along the minus strand of JBNJMT010000001.1, from coordinate 6,005,187 downwards.
GTGCCGCCCATGTCGAAGGAGATCAGGTCGGCCAGCCCGCGCCGGGCGCCCTGCCGGGCGGCGGCGATCACGCCGGCGGCGGGGCCGGACTCGATCGTGTAGACCGCGCGGGCGGCGGCCAGCGCGGCGGGCAGCACGCCGCCGGCCGACTCCATGACGTGCACCGGCGCGGTGACGCCGAGGCCGCGCAGGCGGTCGCCGAGCCGGTCCAGGTAGGAGGCCATGACGGGGCCGACGTAGGCGGACATGAGCGTGGTGGTGGCGCGCTCGTACTCGCCGAGCTCCGGCCAGACCGAGGCGGAGGTGACGACCGGGACGCCGTCGGGCAGCCGCGATCGGACGATCTCGGCGAGGCGCTCCTCGTGGGCGGGGTTGGCGTAGGAGTGCAGCAGGCAGATCGCGACGGCCGCCACGCCCAGCGCGGCGACGCGGTCGGCGACTCCGGCCGCCGCCTCCTCGTCCAGCGGGGTCAGCACCTGCCCGTCGGCGCCGATCCGCTCGGGCACGGCGAAGGTATGGGTGAGCGGGACGGGCGGGTCGGGCTGCTCGTAGGCGAGGTCGTAGCGCTCCTCCTCGACCCGGGCCTGGCGCCCGAGCGCGAGCATCGACCCGAAGCCCTCGGTGGTGACGAACGCGACCGGCACGCCGGTGCGCTCCAGGATCACGTTGGTGGCGAGGGTGGTGGCGTGCACGAACCGGTCGACCTCGGCGGGCGCGACGCCGGAGGAGGCGAGCACCTGCTCGACGCCGCGCAGCAGGCCGGTGGTGGGGTCGCCTGGGGTGGTGAGGGTCTTGGCGACGCGCACCCGGCCGTCCGCGCCGATCAGCACCACGTCGGTGAAGGTGCCGCCCACGTCGCTGGCCAGCGTGACGCTCATCGGGCCGTTCCTTCCCGCCGCGTCTCGCCCAGCAGGGCGGCGCGCAGCCGGGCGCGGTGCACGCCGTCGTCGCCCCAGGCCGGGCGGAGCGCCCAGACGCGGTTGAGCCAGATCTGGAGGTCGAGCTCGTCGGTGTAGCCGATCGCGCCGTGCACCTGGAGGGCGGCGCGGGCGGCCCGGTGGGCGGCGCGGCCGGCGGCGAGCTTGGCGGCCGAGACGTCGCGCGGGGCGTCGGGTTCGCCGTGGGCGAGCGCGTAGGCGGCGCCGTAGACCAGCGGCGCGGCGAACTCCAGCGCGATCGCCACGTCCGCGAGCCGGTGCTTGACGGCCTGGAAGGAGCCGATGACCTGCCCGAACTGGCGGCGCTGCCCCGCGTAGGCGACGGCCTCGTCCAGCAGCCGCCGTCCGGCGCCGAGGAGCTGGGCGGCGGTGGCGAGGGCGGCGTGGTCGAAGCCGGGCGAGTCGTCGGCGTTCAGGTCGTCGGTGAACAGCGGGCGGGTGGCGTCCACCGACCGGACGGGGGTCAGCGCCACCTCGCCGTGCGGGGCGACCAGGGTGCCGGCGGCGATCAGGTCGGCGAGGTCGGCGTCGGGCAGGTGGGGCGAGCCGGCCGAGCGCGCGGTGACGGTGAGGGCCCCGGCGGCGATCTCGGCGTGCCGCGTGGCCGGGACGACCAGCGGCGCGACCGCGACGGTCTCGGCGAGCGGCCCCGGGACCGCGAAGCGCCCGGTCTCCTCGAAGGCCAGCACGGTGTCCAGCGGCGTCAGCCCCAGGCCGCCGTGCTCCTCGGCGATGTGCGCGCCCAGCAGCCCGACCTCGGCCAGCGCCTTCCAGCCGGGGCCCGGCCGGGGCCCGGAGCGCACGGCCTCGGGCGGGCAGGTCTTCTCCAGCACCTCGCGGACGGCCTCGGCCAGCAGCCGCTGGTCTTGCGTGAACGAGAACTTCATCGCGGCAGCCCCAGGACGCGTTCGGCAATGATGTTGCGCTGGATCTCGTTGGTCCCGGCGTAGATGGGCCCGGCCAGCGCGAACAGGAACCCGTCGAGCCAGCGCCCGGCGATCGGCGCGTCCGGCCCGAGCAGGTCCAGCGCGAGCTCGTGCATCCGCAGGTCCATCTCCGACCAGAACACCTTCATCAGGCTGGAGTCGGCGCCCAGCTCGACGCCCTCGGCCAGCCGCGCGGCGGCGCGGAAGGTGTGCAGCCGGTAGGCGCGGCTGTCGGACCACGCCCGCACCGCCGCGTCGCGCAGCGCCTGGTCGGAGCCGGCGCGGGCCAGCTCCAGCAGCCGGTCGGCGGTCGCCATGAAGCGGCCGGGGCTGCGCAGGGTGAGGCCGCGCTCGGAGCTGGTGGTGGCCATCGCGACCTTCCAGCCCTGGCCGACGCCGCCGAGCACGCCGTCGGCGGGGACGAAGACGTCGTCGAAGAAGATCTCGGCGAAGCCGTGCTCGCCGTCGAGCTGCGCGATCGGCCGGACGGTGACGCCCTCGCTGTCCAGGGGCAGCATGAAGTAGGTCAGGCCCCGGTGCCGCTGCGACCCGGGGTCGGTGCGGAACAGCCCGAAGCACCATTCGGCGTACACCGCGCGCGAGCTCCAGGTCTTCTGGCCGTTGAGCCGCCAGCCGTCGCCGTCGGGGGTGGCGGTCGCCCGCAGCGCGGCCAGGTCGCTGCCCGCCTCCGGCTCCGACCACGCCTGCGCCCACACGTCGTCGGCGCGGGCCATGCGCGGCAGGTGGCGGCGCTTCTGCTCGTCGGTGCCGTAGGCCATCAGCGTGGGCGCGAGCAGGAAGACGCCGTTCTGGCTGACCCGGCCGGGCGCGCCCGCCGCCCAGTACTCCTCCTCGAAGATCAACCAGTCGAGCAGGTCGGCGCCGCGCCCGCCGTACTCCCGCGGCCACGACACCGCCGACAGGCGCGCGTCCGCCAGCAGCCGCTCCCATTCGCGGTGCCGCTCGAACCCCTCGGCGGTGTCCATCGACGGCAGCGGCTCACGCGGCACGTGCGCGGCCAGCCAGTCGCGGACCTCGGCGCGGAACGCCTCCTGCCGTGCGCTGAATGTGAGATCCACCCGACCTCCGAACGAGACCAAACTAGCGATCGCTTGGTACGGTAACGGCCATGCTGCTCAAGGACAAGACGGCCGTCATCACCGGCGCGGGCCCCGGGCTCGGCCGCACGCTGGCGGTCCTCATGGCCCGCGAGGGCGCCGACGTCGCGGTCGCGGCGCGCAGCGCGGGCACCCTGGAGAAGACGGCCGCCGAGGTGGAGGCGGCGGGGCGGCGGGCGCTGGCCGTGCCGACCGACGTGTCCGACCCCGCGCAGGTGCGGGGCCTCGCCGACGCCGTCATGGAGCGCTTCGGGCGGGTGGACGTGCTGGTGAACGCGGCTTTCCCGGGCACCCACCGCAAGAACGTCCTGGACATGGACGACGCCTACCTGGAGCAGTGGCGCCGGACCGTGGAGATCGCGGCCTACGGCACGCTGCTGGCGTGCCGGTACTTCGCGCCGCACATGGTCGCGGCGGGCGGCGGCTCGATCGTGAACCTGACCTCGATGTCCAGCCGCGTCGGGTACGCGGGCCGCTCGGACTACGCGGCCGGCAAGTCGGCGGTCCACCTGCTGTCGCACTGCCTGGCCGACGAGCTCGGGCCGTCCGGGGTGCGCGTCAACTGCGTCGCGCCGGGCTGGATCGCCAGCGGGGCGCTGGACGACTGGATGCGCGCCCGCGCGGCCGCCGAGGGCACGACCTTCGAGGAGGTCCGCGCCCGCGACGTGGCCGCGATGGCGCTGCGCCGCATCGCCTCGGAGGAGGACGTGGCGCGCGCGGTGGTCTTCCTGGCCTCCGACCAGGCCGCCGCGACGACGGGGGCGACCCTCGACGTCAACGGCGGCCAGCAGTTCACCTGACGGCCGGAGGGGTCAGCGGCCGGCCGCGGCCTTCTTGGCCGGGCGGACCTTGTGCCAGATCGCGCGCAGGTAGCCGGTCAGCCGTTCGCTGAGCCGGCGGGCGGCGGGGAACTCGGTGCCGAGCAGCCCGAGCCCGGCGAGCAGGACCACCACTCCGGGGCCGGGCAGCACCATCAGCACGAGGCCGACGACGATCAGCGCCGTGCCGGCGACGGCGACGGCGACCTTGCGCACCAGCCGCAGCCGCGAGGGGGCGGCCTGGGCCGGGCTCTCGGTCGTGGGCCGTTCGGGCGCGGTGACGGTCACGTGTACTCCTTCGGGCGGCGTTTGCGTCCTGTCCTGTCCGACGTACGGGAGGGGCGCGGCGATCCACCGCGGCGCTGTGAGCACTGCCATAGGCACTTCGGAAACTCGCGACCGGTCGATGACTCTCCGTTATCATCACTGGTGGGGGCGTGACCGAAGGGGACTCCCTTGCCCGAGAGCACACCGAACGGCGACGCGCCGCCCGCAGATCCGGCCGCGGGCCCGCCCGACCGGCGCGGCCAGGCCCGCCGCGCCGTACTGGCCAGCGCCGTCGGCACCTCCATCGAGTGGTACGACTTCTTCCTCTACAACACCGCGGCCGCCATCGTCTTCAAGGACGTCTTCTTCCCCGGCGCGGGCGACTACGCCGGGACGCTGTCGGCGTTCGCGACCTACGCGGTGGGGTTCGTGGCCCGGCCGGTCGGCGCGGTGCTGTTCGGGCACTGGGGCGACCGGCTCGGCCGCAAGGCCACGCTGATCGTCACGCTGGTGCTGATGGGGGTGTCCAGCGCGCTCATCGGGGTGCTGCCGGGCACCGCCGCGATCGGCGCGGCCGCGCCGGTCCTGCTGGTGGTGCTGCGGATCCTCCAGGGCATCGCGGTCGGCGGCGAGTGGAGCGGCTCGGTGCTGCTGTCGATGGAGTGGGGCGACCCGCGCCGCAAGGGGCTGATGGCGGGCCTGCCGCAGGTCGGGGTGCCGGCCGGGCTGATCCTGGGCACCGGCGCGATGGGCATGGTCGCGCTGGCGGCCGGGGACGCGTTCACCGCGTGGGCCTGGCGGGTGCCGTTCCTGCTCAGCCTGGTGCTGGTGGCGATCGGGCTGTGGGTGCGGCTGCGCGTCGCCGAGACGCCGGAGTTCACCGCCGTCGTCGAGCGCGAGGAGGTGGCGCGGCGGCCGGTCGCCGAGGCGGTGCGGAGCCATCCCCGGGTCATCGTGCTGTGCGCGCTGCTGCGCTGCTCGGAGCAGATGCCGTTCTACATCTTCACCTCGTTCGCGCTGACGTACATGCACGACCGGTACGGGTCGAAGGGGTTCGCGCTGGCGGCGGTCACGGCGGCGGCCGTGCTGGAGCTGTTCGCGCTGCCGGCGGCCGCGCACCTGGGCGACCGGCTGGGGCGGCGCCGGGTCTACGCGGCGGGCTCGGTGATGCTGGCGCTGGTCGCCTTCCCCTACTTCGCCCTGCTGGACACCGGCGTCGCGGGGCTGATGCTGGCGGGGGTCCTGATCGGGCAGCTCGCGCACGCGGTGCAGATCGGGCCGCAGCCGTCCATCATCGCCGAGCTGTTCCCCGCCCGGCTGCGGTACGCCGGGTCGGGGGTGGCCTTCCAGCTCACCTCGGTGATCGCGGGCGGGCCCGCGCCGCTGCTGGCGACCTGGCTGCTGCACGACCACGGCACGTGGGCGATCTCGGCGATGATGGTGGCGGCCTCGGCGGTGAGCCTGACCGCGCTGGCGCTGCTGCCCCGGGTCAGCGGTGGTTCAGCCGCACCCGCGCCAGCTGCGGCGAGAACACCAGCGGGTCGTCGGCGAGCCGCACCTTGAGGTAGGCGGTGCCGGCGGGCAGCGGCGCGGCGGGGGTGAGGACGGCGCCGCGCCAGCCCAGCGCGGCGTCCACCTTGTAGCTCGGGGACGAGGCCAGCGCGACCGGCCGCCAGGCCGCGCCGTCGGCCGAGACCTCGGCGGTCACCTTCCCCAGCAGCGCGGTCGCCTGGTAGACGGTCAGCGCGAAGCTGGTCAGGCCGGGCTGCCGGTAGACCACCCAGCCGGGCGCGAAGCCGGTGCGCTTGAGGCGGGCCGCCTCGCCGGAGAACGATCCGGCGTTGGCGGTGTCGATCGCCAGGCCGGGGCTGTGCGCGTGCACCCTGCGCAGGTCGGCGAGGTCGTCGGTCCAGGAGCGGGTGCCGCCGGTGGCGCCGACCGCGCCGGTGGAGGACAGCACCACCACGCCGCGGCCGGGCAGCGAGACGGTGAGGTCGCCCGACAGGCGCACGGTGCGCCTGGGCACCGGGAAGCCCTCGGCGTCGGCGGGGCGGTCGTCCTCGAAGTAGCGGTACTCGGCCAGCGTCGCGCCGGGCGCGGCGTCGGGGACGCTCAGGGTGAGGGTGCGGGCGGAGCCGGTGTGGTTGACGACGGCGATCGACAGGCCGTCGCCGGGCGTGCGGGCGGCGGTGACGCGGACGCCCGCGTACCCGGTCGCCGGGGCGTTCAGCACGCGGCTGCCGCGCGGGAAGCAGCGGCTCAGCAGCGACCAGGTGTAGAACCACGGCCGCAGGTCCAGGTCGCCGACGGGGTAGCCGTCCCGGCCGCCGAGGGAGTTCCAGAAGCCCCAGCCCTTGAGGTTCCTGCTGCCGTACTCGCCGCCGGTGTGCTGGGCGTCGTCCAGGTCCCAGGCGAGCACGCCCGCGAGGCCGGCGCGCATCACCTGGACGGCGTAGTCGGCCATCTGCACGCCGTACCGGAAGCCGTAGCGGTCCTTCTGGGTGTCGGGCACGTCGATGCCGAGCTCGGGGACGTCCAGGCCCCGGTCCATGCCCGCCTCAAGGATCATGAACGGCTTGGCGGGGGTGTCGCGGTTGTCGATGTACTGGCGCTGCCACCACAGGCGCTGCTCCAGGTCGCCGCGCTCGACGTTGTAGACGTACTCGTACTTGTGGACGTCGTAGGCGCCCATCAGCTCCCTGCCGCGCTCGACGGTCCTGACGACCCAGCTCTCGCTCTGCCCCGACAGCAGGTCGGCGGTCTTGCTGAGCACGTCGTCGGCCTCGGTGGCGTCCGGGCCGATGAGCGTGATGCGGCCGAGCAGGCCGCGCCGCGCGATCTCGGCGTGCATGTTGCGGGCCGAGGCGAGCCACGGGTCGAACGGGCCGTAGTCGGGGAACCAGAGGTTCGGCTCGTTGTGCAGGTTGTAGTACTTGGGGCAGGTGTAGCCGCGCACGTTCAGGACCTGGTGCAGCAGGTCGCCGACCAGGCGGGCCCAGCGGGGGTCCTCGGCCTTGAGGTTCAGCGGCGGCCCGGACGGCGGCGACCACTCGCCGAGCACGACCTCCGCGCCGTTCTTCTCCGCCCAGTCCAGCATCCGGTAGAACGAGCGCATCTTGGCCGAGTCCCAGTCGTAGACCGGCTCGCCCGCCTCGCCGAACCCGGTGCAGTACCAGCCCGCGCCGATGACCACGCGCAGCACCTGCGGCCGCATGAACGCCAGCCGCCGGTGGACCAGCGCCCACTGCGCGTCGGTCAGCTCGGTCTCGAACGGCGAGAAGTGCACGCCGAGGCCCTTGAAGGTCGCCTGCTGGACGTTGTCCAGGCGGAGCGCCACCTTCCCGGCGGCCGCGGCGGCCGGACGGGCGGGCAGGGCGGGCAGGGCGAAGCCGCCCGCGGTGACCGCGGCCGCGGCGGTGCCCAGCTTGAGGAACCGGCGCCGGTCCGGCCTGACGTTCTCGTCCACGCGTGCTCCCCATGCTCGGAACGCCGGGCGGGGGCCCGGACCCCAGGATGCAATCATGAACATTGCTCATGTTTCAAGGGTCCGGCGCCCCGCGGCCGCTCAGCGCAGCGGCATGATGAACATCGCCGTCGCCTCGACGGTCGTCCTGCCGTCCGGCCCGGCGATGGCGGCCTCCGCGAAGGTCTTGCGGCCCTCCACCCGCGTCACCTTCGCGACGGCGGTCAGCGGCACGCCGTAGGGGGTCGGGCGGCGGTAGCGCAGCTCCAGCGTGGCGGTCATGCCCGGGGTGCCGTTGGCGGCGGCCGCCGCGCCCAGCAGCTGGTCCAGCACCATCGCCGAAACGCCGCCGTGCACGAACGAGGGCGGCCCCTCGTAGACGCCGCCGAGGGTGAAGCCGGCGCGGACCTCCCCGCCGGGGCCCACCTCCATCTCCACCGGCGGCGCGATCGGGTTGAGCGGGCCGCTGACCGGGCTGGCGAGCTGGCGCACCATGCCGTCGGCGCCGAGGCGCGCGATCGGCGGCTCGGCGCGGCGCGCCGCCGACAGCCGCGCGGTCAGCGCGGCGACCTCGGCCGACACCGCCGCGACCTCGGCCGGATCGACGTCGGTGTGCACCACCGCGTCGTTCAGCTCCCGCACCCGGGCGGCCAGTTCCGCCAGGGCCGTCACCTGCGCCTCGTCCAGCACGTGCCGCTCCCGTGCGGTGAACACGCGCCGCATCGCCGCCTCGGCCCCGCTCATCCGGCCTCCCTGTTCCCGTTCGACCGAACCAGATTCTAGATCGTCGGATCAGGTGGCGGGAATGTCGCCGCACGCGAAGCGCACGGTCTCGTCCAGCGTCAGCGACCGCCCCCGGCCGTGGTGCCGGGCGAAGGCGTCGCCGCCGAGCGCCGCGCGCGCCTGCGCCTCCAGCTCGCGGTGCTGGCTCTCCAGCGCCTCGTCGCCCAGCCGGGGCACCCCGACCTGCGCCGGGTAGCGGGCCGCCGCGCCCAGCAGGATCGCGCCCTCGGCGAAGCGGCGCTGCCGCGCGAACACCCAGCCCAGCAGCTCGAAGCCGTTGGTGAGCCCGACCGGGTCCTCCATCCGGCGGAACATCGCCAGGCAGGAGCGCAGCTCCACCGCGCAGCGGTCGGCCTCGTCGCGGAACCAGTACGCCAGCGCGCGCACGTACCCGGCCCAGGCGCGCATCCAGCACTCCTCCGGGGCGTCCGACAGCAGCCGCTCGGCCTCCGCGCACTCGGCCAGCGCCGAGGCGGGCGCGCCGGTGCGGGCGTGGTGGAAGCCGCGCAGCACCCGCAGCATGATCAGGTCGTTGCGCAGCCCGGCCTCCAGGAAGATCTCCAGCGCCTCCCGGAAGCAGCGCACCGCGCGCGGGCTGTCGCCCATGAACGTGGCGGCGGTGCCCAGCGTGCGCTGCGCCCGCGCGTACCCGATCGCGTCGTGGGTGCGCTCGGTCAGCTTGAAGGCCTCCGCCAGCAGCGGCAGCGCCGAGGGCGACTCGCCCTGGTTGGTACGGAAGTAGGCCGTCTGCCACAACGCCTCGACCCGCTCGGGGCACGGCTCGCGCACCACCTCCAGGCCCCGGTCGAGCCAGTAGCGGCCCTCGGTGAAGCGCGACACGCACATCCAGGTCGGGAACAGCGCGGTGGCCAGCCGCAGCCCGGCCCGGCCCTCGCCGCGCGCGGTGAGGCAGAACTCCAGCGCCGCCCGCAGGTTGTCGCGCTCGGTCTCCATCCGCCGCACCCAGGCGAACTGGCCGTCGGTCAGCCAGCGGCCGGCCGCGCGCGCCGCGAGCCGGGTCATGCAGTCGCGGTGCCGGACCCGCAGCGGCCGGGTGTCCTCGACCGCCTCCAGCCACGCCGCGCCGTACTCGCGGAGGGTGTCGAGCATGGCGTACCGCCCGGGCCCGGCGCGCTGCACGATCGACTTGTCCACCAGGCCCCTCAGGTGCTCGGCGACCCCGACCCGGTCCAGCCGGTCGTCGGCGCAGACCTCCTCGGCCATCGCCGCGTCGAACCCGCCCGCGAAGATCGACAGCCGGGCCCACAGCAGCCGCTCGTGCGGGGCGCACAGCTCGTGGCTCCAGCCGACCGTCGTGCGCAGCGCCTGGTGCCGGGCGAGCTCCGAGGGCCCGTTGTCCAGGACCCAGAACAGCATGTCCAGCCGCCGCACCAGCTGGTCGAGGGTGAGCGAGCGCAGCCGCACCGCCGCCAGCTCGATGGCCAGCGGGATGCCGTCCAGCCGCCGGCACAGCAGCTCGGCCTGGTCGCGGTCGGCCCGGGTGAGCGCGAACCCGGGCACCGCCTCGGCGGCGCGGGCGGCGAACAGCGCGACCGCGTCGGTCGTGCCGCCGCGCCCGGTGCCGGGACCGGCGTCGGGGCCGGGCTCGCCCGGCACCGCCAGCGGCGGCACCGCCAGCACCTCCTCGCCGGGCACGTCCAGCGGCTGCCTGCTCGTGGCCAGCACCCGCAGCCGGGGGCACTCGGCCAGCAGCGTGCGCGCCAGCCCGGCGCTGTCGGCGACCAGGTGCTCGCAGGTGTCGAGGATGAGCAGCGCCCGCCGGTCGCGCAGGCAGTCGGCCAGCAGCTCCAGCGCGGTGCCGGCCATGCTGTCGCGCAGCCCCATCGTCTCGGCGACGGTGTCGGCCAGCAGCGCGCCGTCGCGCAGCCCCGACAGCTCCACCATGTGGACGCCGTCGGAGAACGCCGCCGCCGCCATGTCGCGGGCGGCGCGCAGCGCGAGGCGCGTCTTGCCGACCCCGCCCGGCCCGGTCAGGGTGACCAGCCGGGCGCGCTCCAGGGCGTCGCGCACCGCGCGCAGCTCCCGGGCCCGCCCGACGAAGCTGCTGGTCTCCGCGGGCAGGTCGTCCAGAGATCGCCACGAACCGTCCACCGCGCCGCCCCTCCGCCACCGACCGACCCCAGTATGCGACCGGCTCCCCCGGCCCACGACCCCTTCACCGCGATTTCAGTATCTGAACTAGGCGGAGGTGCCGAGGTAGGCCGTGCGGACGGCCGGGTCCTCGCGGACCCGTGCCGGCGGGCCGTCGGCGATCACCTTGCCGAGGTCCAGCACCACGACGCGCTCGCAGGCGGCCATCACGAAGCCGACGTCGTGCTCGACCAGCAGGACGGTGGCCTCCAGCCCGGCGACGACCTCGCCGAAGCGGGCGGCCTGGTCCTCGTCCAGGCCGGACGTGGGCTCGTCCAGCAGCAGCACGCGGGGCTCGTCGGCCAGGGTGCGGGCCAGCTCCACCATGCGGCGGCGGCCGATCGGCAGGTCGGCGGCGTAGCGGTCGGCCAGGTCGGCGATGCCGCAGCGGTCCAGGACGGCGCGGGCGTGCTCGCGGCGGCGGTCGGCGAGGCGGCGGCGGGCGCGCAGGCCGACCAGGTCGGCGGCCAGGCCGCCGCCCCCGCCGCGCCACTCGACGGCGGCCAGCACGTTGTCCAGCACGGTCAGGCGGCCGAACACCTGGGGGCGCTGGAAGGTGCGGCGCACGCCGAGGCGGGCGCGCTGCACCGCGCCGGCGGCGGTGACGTCGCGGCCGTCCAGCCGCACGGTGCCGGTGGTGGGGCGGCGCAGGCCGGTGATGACGTCGAACAGCGTGGTCTTGCCCGCGCCGTTGGGACCGATCACCCCGCAGGTCTCGCCCGCGCCGACGGTGAACCCGACGCCGCTGAGGGCGTGCACGCCGCCGAACCGCACGCCGACGTCCGCGATCTCAATCACTGCTGTCCCCCACTCCGGCGAGGCCCAGGTAGGCCGTGGTCAACCGGTCCCGGTCCACTTCCGACCGGGTGCCGGTCCAGGAGACGCGGCCCGGTTCCATGAACGCGACGGTGTCGGCCAGCGCCAGGACCTCGCCCGCCTTCTCCTCCACCACCAGCAGCGCCACGCCCCGGTCGCGCAGCTCGCCGAACAGCTCGAAGACCTGCTCCACCACCATCGGGGCCAGGCCGAGCGAGGGCTCGTCGGCGATGAGCACGCGGGGCGGCCGCACCAGGGCGGGCGCGAGGGCGAGGATCTGCTGCTCGCCGCCCGACAGGGCCCCGGCCGCGATCGCGCGGCGTTCGGCGAGGCGGGGCAGACGGCGGTAGACCTCGGCGCGGTCGGCGGCCGAGGGGAGCCACAGCGTCAGGTTCTCCTCGACGGTCAGCGCCGGGAAGACGCCGCGCCCCTCGGGGGCGAGGTAGAGGCCGTCGCGGGCGCGCAGGTGGGCGGGGCGGCCGGTGATGTCCGCGCCGTCGAGCAGGACGCGTCCGGCGGTCGGGGCCAGGGTCCCGGCGGCGACCGCGCAGGCGGTGGACTTGCCGACGCCGTTGGCGCCGAGCAGCGCCACGACGCTGCCCGCCGGGACGGCGAGGTCCACGCCGCGCAGGACGGTGGCGTCGCCGTATCCGGCCACGACGCCCTCCAACCGCAGCACCGCGTCCTGCGGCTGCGGGGCCTGGGGCGTGTGGGAGATCTCCACGGCCTCGGCCCGTTGCGCGTGCCGCTTGCGGCGGCGGTAGCGCTGCTCGGCGAACTGGGCGAGCACGCCGTCGGGGTGCTTGGCGAGGATCACCCCGCCCAGGCCGAACAGGATCAGCCCGACGTACTGGGAGTCGGTGACCAGGTGCAGCACCTCGGGCGACAGCGCCATGATGAGGCCGCCGAGCACCGCGCCGCCGATCCGCCGCACGCCCTGGAGCACCACGACCGCGAGCCACACGAAGCCAGTGAGGGCGGGCAGGTCGGTGGCGGTGATCTGGCCGTTGAAGGTCGCGTACAGCACGCCGCCGAGCCCGGCGATGCCCGACGCCAGCGCGAACAGGGTGATCTTGGCGCGGGTGGCCGAGACGCCGACCGCCGCGGCGGCGGTCGGGGCCGAGCGCACCGCGAGGACCGCGCGGCCCGACGCCGAGCGCTCCAGGTTGCGGACCAGCAGCGCGACCAGGCCGATGACGGCCAGCAGCAGGACCACCCGGACGCGCGGGTCGTTGGTGTCGGCGAAGCCGAGCGAGAAGGCGGGCAGCTTCCAGCCGACGGTGCCGTTGGAGAACGCGTCGATCTGGAACAGCACCTGGTCGGCCAGCAGCGCCAGCGCGAGGGTCGCCAGCGCCAGCACGCGCCCGCCGAGGCGGAGGGCGGGCAGGGCGACCAGCACGCCGGCGGCGACGGCGGCCAGCACGCCGATCAGCACCGCGGCCGGGAACGGCAGGCCCTTGCTGAAGGCGAGGCCCGCCGACAGCGCGGCCAGCGCCGCGAACGACGCCTGCGCCAGGTTGACCATGCCGCCGATCCCGGTGACCACGACGAACGAGCAGAAGATCAGCGCGAGCACCAGGCCCTGCGCGACCAGCCCCACCCAGTAGTCGTCGCCGAGGGTGAAGGTCCACACCAGCAGCGCCGCCAGCGACGCGCCCCACGGCAGCGCGCGCCGCCAGCGCGGCAGGTCGGCCAGGTAGTCGGGCGGCGGCGCGTCCTCGGCGATCGAGCCGGCCACCCGCTGCCGGGACCGGCCGAGCACCAGCAGCCCGGCGAACAGCAGGATCGCCGGGACGGCGGTGCGGAACCCGGTGACCTTCTCGGCGAAGTCGGCGTACCCGGCGACCAGGTTCTGCACGACGCCGAGCGCGAGCCCGGCCGCGAAGGTGACCGGGATCGACTGCAGGCGGCCGAACACCGCGGCGGTCGCCGAGGCGAACAGCAGCACGGTGAAGGCGTTGGAGTCCAGGCCGAGCGCGGGCACCGCCAGCACGCCGGCGAGGCCCGCCAGCGTCGAGCCGAGCATCCACGCCTGCGCCGAGGCGGCGTCGGCGTCCACGCCGCGCATGGCGGCCAGCTCGCGCCGGTCCACGGTGGCGCGCATCCGCAGGCCGAGCGGGGTGTGCCGCATGACCGCCCACAGCGCCGCGGCCGCCAGCACCGCCAGCGCGAAGGTGGTGAGCTGGTCGGAGTCCAGCGCGACCCCGCCGAACGGGTGCCAGCTCTGCACCGGGCGCGGGCCGAGCCCGCGCGCGGCCGCGCCCTCGGTGACCTTCGGCAGGTCCGCGCCGAAGGTGTCCACCAGCACGTCCACGGTCCACAGCCCGAGCGCGGGCAGCGCGATCGTCAGCCCGATGGTGGCGACGATCTGCGCGGTCTCCCCCGCGCCGGCGAGCCCCCGGAACATGAGCCGGTGCAGCACCAGGCCCAGCAGCGGGGCGAAGACGGCGACGGCCAGCGGCCCGGCCAGCCACACCGGCCAGCCGAGCCCGGTGGTCAGCTCGAAGAACAGCAGCGCGGTCAGGAAGCCCACCGCGCCGTGCGCGAAGTTGAACACCCCGGTGGCCGCGTAGGACAGGGTCAGGCCGGACGCCAGCAGCGCGAAGATCGCGCCGGTCACCAGGCCGCTCAGCACATAACCGGCGAGTTCGGTCACCGGTCACCTCCCCTGGGGTCCGGGGCCGTCACAGCTTGGTGTTGTCGAAGCACTTGAGGTTCTGGGCGATGGTGAACTTGTCGCCCTGCAGCCGCACCAGCGCGCCGCAGCCGTTGGACTCGGTCTTGGCGGCGGGGTACTGGATGCGGCCGAAGCCCTTGTGCTCGTAGGAGAAGCCCTCGGCGGCCTTGTAGAAGGAGTCGCGGGTCAGGTCCTTGCCCGCCTTCTCCAGCATCTTCAGGAACACCTCGGCCGACCAGTAACCGGTGGCGGCGTGCTGGTCCAGGACGGCGGACGCCCCACCGGTCTTCTGCAGGTCGGCCTTCATCTGCGCGACTTCCGGCGCGGTGGACTCGTAGGGCTCGAACTGCGGCGCGGCGTAGACGCCGTCCAGGGCCTGCCGGGTCTGCGGGTCGGCCAGCACCTTGGGGTCGTAGGAGGTCGCGTCGGTGATCAGGCCCTTGTAGCCGGCCTTCTTCAGCGCCGCGTACAGCCCGGAGTTGAACTTGCCGCCCGCCATGACCGAGACGACCACGTCGGGGGCCTTGCCGCCCGCGCTCTTCATGATCTTGTTGACGTAGGGCGACCAGTCCTGCGGCGGGGCCTGCGCCGGCAGCGCCGCCGAGGTGCCCGCCAGGGAGAACCCGGCCGCGGTGAACGACTTGCCGATGGTCTGGATGCCGTACTTGCTGGCGGTGGAGTCGGTGGCCTGGATCCAGGCGGTCCTGCCCTTGGCCCCGCCGAGCTGCGCGGCGACCTGGTTGCCCCACCAGGTCTGGGTCCCCTGGCCCGGCTTGGGCGCGAGGCAGCCGTTGAAGCCGAACGCGCTCTGCTTGCCGCACCAGAACGGCCCGGTGGCCCAGCCGAACCACGGCACCTTCTGCTGCTCCAGGAACTCCGCGCCGCCGAACTGCGGGGCGCTGACCGGCAGCAGCGCGAACACCTTCTCCCGCTGCACCAGCTTCTTGGCGGCGGCCGCCCCCTTGTCGGGGGTCATGCCGTCGTCCTCCGCGCCGACGAACTCGATCTTCCGGCCGTGCACGCCGCCCTCGGCGTTGGCGCGCTCGAAGCGGGCCTTCGCGCCGAGCTCCGCGCCGCCGGTGGAGTAGCCGGTCGCGCTGGTCTTGGTGAGCACGCCGCCGACCTTGACGGCCTTGTCGGTCACCCCGGCCGCCGCGGCGCCGCCTCCCGACGGTTCGTTGCTGGTCGCGCAGGCCGCCAGCAGCAGCGCCGCCGCGGTGAGGGCGGCGGCGCGGGGAAGGGGGGATGTCTGCATGGCGCGCCTCCGGCACGTGATCGAACATGCGAAACAGCACAGGCGAACGAGTGCGCGGCCGCCAATGTGACCTAGCGCTCGTTTGGGCGTGAGCGTAAGTTCGCCGTTCGACGCCTGTCAACGATTCCGCACCGCTATACCAAGCAAATGCTTGGTGCTAACGTGATGCCGTTCAGCGCACGGCCGGGGAAAGGCGGGACCAGGTGACGGGCACGACGGCACGGACGACCATGCGGGCGGCACTGCTGCGGGAGTTCGGCGCTCCGCTGGAGATCGCCGAGGTGGCGGTGGCCGACCCCGGCCCCGGCGAGGTGCTGGTGCGGGTGGCCGCCTCCGGGGTGTGCGGATCGGACCTGAAGGCCATCGACGGCAAGAGCCCGGTGGTGACCCACCTGCCCTGCGTGCTCGGCCACGAGAGCGCGGGCGTGGTCGAGCGGACCGGGCCCGGCGTCACCGGCGTCAAGCCCGGCGACCACGTCATCATCGCCATGAACGGACCGTGCGGACGCTGCCGCAACTGCGCGCGCGGCCGGGTGCACCTGTGCAGCGGCAAGGCCCGCATGACCGCCATCATGGGCCTGATGGCCGACGGCACCACCCGCCTGTCGGCCGGCGGCGAGACCGTGCGCCCCTACATCGGCATCGGCTCGTTCGCCGAGATGGCCGTGGTCGGCGAGGCCATGTGCGTCAAGGTCGCCCCCGACGCGCCGCTGGACCTGCTGGCGCTGACGGCCTGCGGCGTGGTCACCGGCGTCGGCGCGGTGCTCAACACCGCCGCCGTGGAGCCCGGCTCCAGCGTGCTGGTGGTCGGCTGCGGCGGCGTCGGGCTGAACGTCGTGCAGGGCGCGGTGCTCGCGGGCGCGACCACGATCATCGCCGCCGACGTGGTGGAGTCCAAGCTGAAGCTCGCCGAGAGGTTCGGCGCGACGCACACGCTCCTGGCCGAGGACCTGCCGAAGCAGGTCGGCGCGATCGTGCGCGGCGGGGCCGACTACGCCTTCGACGTCACCGGCGTCCCGGAGGTGCTGGCCAAGGCGTTCACCGCGACCCAGCCGGGCGGCACCACGGTGATGGTCGGCAGCCCCGCCGCCGGCCGGAACCTGGAGATCCCGCCGGGCACGCTGTTCGGCTCGCGCCGCCTGATGGGCACCCAGGGCGGCGACGCCAACCCGGCCCGCGACCTGCCGCTGCTGGTGGACCTCTACCGGCGCGGCCGCCTGGACCTGGACGCGCTGGTCAGCGAGCGGGTGCCGCTGGAGGGGATCAACGAGGCCGTCGCGCACGTGCGCGAGGGCGCCGTCGCCCGCTCGGTCGTCGTCTTCGACTAGCGGGTTCGGCTAGCCGGCCTTCCGCAGCGTGCCGACGACGGCCCAGGTGCGCCGCTGCTCGGTGCCGGAGTAGGCGAAGTCGAGGCCGGCCGCGCCGCGGGTGAGGGTGATGGTGCCGCTGCCCACGCAGCGGGCGGCGCCCAGGGTGATCCGCTCGTTCAGCGTCAGCGTGCCGCGCCCCGAGGCGGCCAGGGTGACCGAGCCGGAGCAGTTCTGCCCCGGATAGCTCACCTGGCCTTGGAGGCCGCCCGCGGGCAGCGCCAGCCGGACCAGGACCTGCTTGCCGTCACTCTGCCGCAGCCGCCCCGCCCACCTTCCGGCGTAGTCGCTCGGAAAGCCCGCGGGCGCCGCGGTCGAACGGGTGGGCGACGTCGGGGCGCCGCCCGCCTCCCGGCGGCCGTCGTCGCCGTTCGCCGACAGCGCGACCACCGAGACGACGGCGGCCGCCGCGACCGCCACCACGGCGGCCGCCACCGCCACGACGCCGGCCCGGCCGGCCTTGTGCCGCGCGGGCGGCGGGGGCTGGAGCCGGGCCGTTGTGGCGTGCGGTGAGGCCGTGCCCGGCGGCGCCACCGCCGCCGCGCCCGCGTGCAGGGCGGACTCGGTCAACGCCTCGGTGGCCTGCGGCTCGTCCTCGCCGAGCAGGATGCGCAGCAGCTCGGCCGACGAGGGCCGCCGGGCGGGGTCCTTGTCCAGGCAGCGGGCCGCGATGCCGCGAAGCGGTCCGGTGAGCGCGCCCAGGTCGGGGGCGCCGTGCAGGGTGCGGTTGACCACCGCGGCCATGGAGTCGTTGCCGAACGGCGGCCGCCCGCAGGAGGCGAAGACCAGCGTCCCGGCCCAGGCGAACACGTCGGCGGCGGGGCCGGCGCGCTCGCCGGCGAACTGCTCGGGCGCCATGTAGGCCGGGGTGCCGACCGCGCCCTGGGCCGTGATGGTCGCGCCGTCCAGGGCGCGGGCGACGCCGAAGTCGATGACGCGCGGGCCGTCCGGGCCGAGCAGCACGTTGTGCGGCTTGAGGTCGCGGTGCACGACGCCGGCCCGGTGGATCGCCACCAGCGCGGTCGCGGTGCCGATCGCCAGGCGCTCCAGGGCGCCGTCCTCGCGCGGCCCCTCGGTCTGCACGACCTGCTGCAGCGACGGCCCGGCCACGTACTCGCTCACGATGAACGGCCGGTCGCCCTCGACCTCGGCGTCCAGCACGGCGGCGGTGCAGAAGCGCGCGACCCGCTTGGCGGTCTCCAGCTCGCGCAGGAACCGCGCCCGCGCCTCGGCGTCGCCGCCCAGCCCGCCGCGCAGCAGCTTGACCGCCACCCGGCCGCCGCCCGGGGCCTCGGCCAGGTAGACCGTCCCCTGGCCGCCCTCGCCGAGGCGGCCCGTCAGGCGGTAGGCGCCGAGACGCGCCGGATCGCCCGTGCGCAACATGTCCACCACGGCCGTGTGCCCCTCCCGTCGGATGGACGCCGACCCGCCGCGTCCGGTTCCATGGTTCCCTGCTCGTTTCTCACATGAGCGATAGGAACACTAGTGACCGATACGCCCCCCTCGTCACCCGGCGGCGACGATCAGCCGCCGCCCCACCACTCGCCCTACGGGCAGGCGCCCGGCGCCCCGCCGCCGCCGGGGTACGGGCCGCCTCCCGGGCACGGACCGCAGGACCCGCCGCCGCCCGGCGCCCCCTACGACCCGAGCTGGGGGTACGGGCCGCCCGGCGGCCCCTACGGCCCGCCGCGCGCCGGCACCTCCGACGACTCGACGATGGCGCTGGTCTCGTACCTGCTGCTGTGCGTGACCGGGTTCATCGGCCCGCTGGTGATCTACTTCATCAAACGCCGGGAGTCGCCGTTCGTGCGCTACCACGCCGCCCAGGCGGTGAACTACCAGCTCTCGCTGCTGATCCGCGCCCTGGCGGTGGCGGCGGTCTGCGTGCCGGCGGCGCTGCTCGCCGACATGCCCGCGCTGTTCGCCCCGCTCGGGGTGCTGTACCTGGAGGCGGTCTTCGGGCCGTGGGTGTTCGGTGTCATCGGCGCGGTGAAGGCCGGGAAGGGGCAGTACGTGCGCTTCCCGACCTTCTTCTGCTTCCGGATGGTCCGGTAGCCGGTCCCGGGCGGGGACGGCTCACAGGTGGCGCGTGAAGTCGTCCAGCACCGGCAGCACCTCGTCCCGCCCGGCCGACGGCACGCGCAGCACGACCTCCTCGACGCCGAGCGAGGCGTAGTACTCCAGCTTCTCCGGGGACGGCAGGGTGCCGAACGGCACGACGGGCACCATGTCCCGGCCCGCCTTCGCGCACGCCTCGCGCAGGTCCGGCAGGGCTTCGCGGATGCCCGCGCCGCCGATCGGCATCCAGCCGTCCCCGTACTCGGCGATGTGCGCGAACAGCGTCGGGCCGGGCGCGCCGCCCAGCAGGACCGGCACCCGGCGGGCCGGCTTGGGCCACGACCAGGTCGCCTCGAACGACACGAACTCCCCGTCGAAGGCCGCCTCCTCCTCCGTCCACAGCTCCCGCATGGCCAGCACGTGCTCGCGCACCATCGCGCGCCGCCGCTTCCAGGGGACGCCGTGGTCGGCGGCCTCCTCGGCGTTCCAGCCGTAGCCCACGCCCAGCGCGAACCGGCCGCCCGCGATCTGGTCGAGGGTCGCGATCGCCTTGGCGGTGACGATCGGATCGCGCTGGGCGGGCAGGCAGACGCCGGTGCCCAGCGTGATGCGCTCGGTCACCGCCGCCGCGGCGGCGAGCGCGACGAGCGGGTCCACGGTGCGGGCGTACTCCTCCGGCAGCCGGTCGACGCCGGTCGGCGGCGGCGTCTTCCGGGACACCGGGATGTGGGTGTGCTCGGGCACGTACAGCGAGGCGAACCCCCGGCTCTCGGCCTCTTCGGCCAGCTCGTGGACCCGCATCGCCCGGTCGGTGGCGAACATCGTGACGCCGAGGCGCATCCGGCCGCTCCTCTCCTTGCGCGACATGCGTCACACCCTAACTAGTTAACCAAGCGATTGCTCGGCTACCGGGTATTGATGTAGCGTGCGCTTGTTCGGGAACACGGCCGGAGAGGGGGCCCATGCCATTCGCTGACCTGGGAGATGTGCGCCTGTTCTACACCGACGACGCGCCCTCCGACAGTGCCTCCGGCCGCCCGTCCGGCCGGACCCCGCTGCTGCTGGTGCACGGCTTCGGCGCCGACTCCCACGACTGGGCCTTCCACATCCGCGGGCTGGTCGCCGCCGGCCACCGCGTGATCGCCCCCGACCTGCGCGGGCACGGCTACTCCTCGGCCCCGGGTACCGGCTACCGGCCGCAGGACCTGGCCGGCGACCTGGCGCGGCTGCTGGACCTGCTCGGCATCGAGCGCGTCACCGCGTTCGGCCACTCCATGGGCGCCCTGGTCGTCAGCGCCCTGGCCGTCGAGCACCCCGCGCGCGTCCGGGCGCTGGTGTGCGTGGACCCCGGCTACGGGCAGCCGCCCGAGGTCGCCGCGATGTTCCCCCCGATGATCGAGGCACTGCGCGGCGACGACCCCTACTCCGTCGCGCTGGCCAACGACCGGTGGTGCTACACCCCGGCCTCCCCCGCCTGGCTGCGCGAATGGCACCGGCGCAAGATCCTGGGCACCTCCCCGCAGGCGCTCGCCCAGGCCTTCGCCGCCATGTACGAGGGCGAGGGGCAGTTCGGCGTGCGCCCCGCCGCCGACGCCTACCTGGCCCGCCGCGACTGCCCGGTGCTGTCGTGCTGGTCGGCCGTGCAGTCCGCCTCGGCGGACTGGGAGAACGGCCTGTTCAAGCATCCCGCCTCCCGGGCCCTCGCCTGGCCCGGCGGCGGGCACCGGCTGCACGCAGAGCGGCCGGCCGAATTCCTGCTCGTCGTCAACCAGTGGCTCGACGAACTCGACAAGGAGAAGTCCGCGTGAAGTTTTCCATCTTCCTCAACCCGCAGATTCCGGGCTCCGGCTGGGCGGCCGAGGAGAACGCCAAGGCCAAGCGGCCGATCGGGCGGGACGTCGAGTCGTACCAGAAGCTGCTGCACGAGGTGCGCGAGATCGCGGTGCACGCCGACCAGATCGGCTTCGACGCGCTCATGATGACCGAGCACCACTTCCACTCCGAGGGCTTCGAGTTCTCGGTGAACCCGCTGATGTTCCTGACCGACCTCGCCGCCCGCACCGAGCGCATCCTGCTCGCGCCGCTCGGCATCGTGCTGCCGGCCTGGGACCCGATCCGGGCCGCCGAGGACGTGGCGCTGCTGGACCACTTCTCCAAGGGCCGGCTGCGCCTCGGCGTCGCCCGCGGCTACCAGAACCGGTGGATGAACGTGCTCGGCCAGCGCTGGCACGCCGCCGCCGCGCGCTCGGACGGCTCCAAGTCCGACACCCGCAACTTCGACGTGTTCGGCGAAGTCCTCAAGATCATGAAGATGGCGTGGGAGCAGGACTCGCTGCGCTACAAGAGCGACGTGCTGGACTACGAGATCCCCGCCCCCTTCAGCGGCATCGAGGGCTGGCCGGCCCAGGAGTGGACGCAGACCTTCGGCGCGCCCGGCGAGATCGACGAGAACGGCCTCATCCAGTCGGTGTCGGTGTGCCCCAAGCCCTACCAGAACCCGCACCCGGAGCTGTGGCAGCCGTTCACGGTGTCGGACCGGTCGGTCATCCGCGCCGCCCAGGAGGGCATCATGCCGTGGATGTTCACCCCCAACCCCGACGACCACGCCGCCAAGGCCAAGCTCTACCAGGAGGAGTGCGCCAAGCAGGGCAAGGACTACAAGCTCGGCGAGCACACCGGCATCCTGAAGATCGTCGGCATGGCGGACACCCGCGAGGAGGCCATCGCCACCTACGGCAAGGGGATGCAGAAGGACTTCGCCTCGTTCTTCGGCCCCTTCGGGTACCTGGAGGTATTGCGCAAGAAGGAGGACGACAAGCACCAGCCCATCTCCCCGGAGAAGGGCGACTTCAAGCGCATGAACGAGGTCGAGATGGCGCTGCTCGGCACCCCCGACGACGTCAAGCGCGGCATCCAGCGGATGCTGGACCGGATGCCCGACCTGGAGTGGTTCGGCCTGTTCATGCAGGGCCAGCAGGGCGTGCTGCCGCTCGACACGGTCAAGCGCAACCTGGAGATGTTCGCCACCAAGGTCATCCCCGAGTTCCAGGACTGACGCGGTGGAGTTCTGGCTCGGAGCGGCGTTCGTCGAGACCTCCGAATTCGTCGGCCTCGCGCAGGCCGCCGACCGGCTCGGCTACGACACGATCGCGGTGTCGGACCACATCTTCTACACCGACTACGACGCGTCCTACCCCTACACCGACACCGGGGCGCCGCCCTACAAGCCGGACACGCACTGGCCGGACGTGTGGGTGACGATCGGGGCGATGGCCGCGGTGACCGAGCGCGTGCGCTTCGCCACCAACGTCTACATCGCCCCGGCCCGCGACCTGTTCACCGTCGCCAAGGCGGTGTCCACGGCCGCGGTGCTGTCCGGCGACCGGACGGTCCTCGGCCTCGGCGTGGGCTGGTGCAAGGACGAGTTCCTGCAGACGGGCCAGGACTTCCACACCCGGGGCAGGCGCCTGGACGAGATGATCCCGGCGCTGCGCGAGCTGTGGAGGGGCGGGATGGTCGAGCACCACGGCGAGCACTACGACTTCGGCCCGCTCAGCATCGCCCCGGTCCCGGCCGAGCCCGTCCCGGTCTACATCGGCGGCGACAGCGACGCCGCGCTGCGCCGCGCGGCCCGCGTCGGCGACGGCTGGATCGGCAACCGCATCTACTCCGAGGAGCAGCTCGGCGACCTGCTGGAGCGCTTGTCGGGCTTCCTCGCCGAGCACGGCCGCACCCTGGACGACCTCAAGGTGATCGCCCCGATCGGGGCGATGCCGTCGGCCGACCTGTACCGCAGGTGGGCCGACCGGGGCGTGGCGGGCACGATGGCGGCCCCGTGGTGGCTGGCGACCCCGGAGGAGAAGGCCCGGCACGGCGCGGGCCTGGACCTCAAGGTCGCCACGATGGAGCGGTTCGCCGAAGAAGTGATCGCGAAGATGTAGTCCCGTACGGCCCTTGGCGGGCGGCGGCGCGCAGGTGCGCGGCGCCGCCCGTCCGCTTGTCCGGGGGAATGGCCTCTTGTCCCGCAAAAAAACTGATTGGCACCACATATTCACCAATCCCGAAAAGACATTGTTTGCACGAATATCGCCGTCACAGAAAGACAGGGAACTAATACTTGCCGTCAATGCTTTCGCGGCCTGAGAATTCCTTCTGCACGTCAAGGATTTCCAAAGGACCAAGGAGCGGAGGCAGAAGATGACAAGACGGAAGACGACCGCACTGGGCGCCGCCGGGCTGCTGGCCCTCGGCCTGGTCGGCGCGGCGGGCGCGCCCGCGTCGGCCGCGGAGCCGCCGCGCCGCGTCGTGGTCTCCGGGACCGTCTACCAGATGGACGACGAGACCTTCGGCTCCAACGAGCGCTGCAACCACCGCATGACCGACAACGACGTCGTCTACCACGACCAGCAGCTCCTCATCGACGGGAACTGGTCCTGCGGCGGGGAGGTCAACACCCAGCTCGTCGCCTTCGCGGACCTGCTGCCCGGCGACGCCGTCCGCTTCCACGGCGAGGTCGTCCTGCGGGAGGGCACCTGCGGCTGCATGAGCGACCCCATCCGCATGCGCAAGGGCATCGACCAGGTCGTCACGCGCGGCGGCAACGTCCGCGTCGGCACCGGCTACATGCAGTGGGGCGGCGGCGACGCCACCGAGGTCACCCTCCAGGTCTACAACCGGAACCCGTGATCCGCGCGACGGCGCGGACGGGCGCGCCGTCGCCCCGGAGGCGGAGGGGGAAGAGTGACACCTCGATCCGGCGGCCCTCCTCCTGGGCGTCCAGGAGGGGGGCCAGGTCCGTCAGGTTCTCGGCGACCACCGCGTGGGCGCCCAGCAGGACCCGGTGGGTGTCCAGGCGGAAGTCCGCGCCGTCCGGCGGCGGGGTGCGGTCCACGCTCAGCGCGTCGATGCCGACCGTGCGGACCCCGGCGGCGACGATGCGTTCGGCCAGCTCCGGGGACGGATAGGGGTGGGCCAGGTACTCGTCGGTCCCCCAGTGGCGGGGCCGGCCCGTGGCGATGAGCAGGACCGTCCCCGGCCCGAGCCCGTCCGGCAGGCGCTCGGGGCCGATCGGCGCGCGGGACGCGACGTCGCGGGCGTCCAGGACGACGGCCGGGCCGAGGAAGCGGCCGAGCGGGAGCTCGTCCAGGCACGGCAGGGCGTCGTCGACGTGGCACGGGGCGTCCACGTGCGTGCCCGTCTGGGAGCCCATGTGCACCGCCTGCACGTTCACGCCGTCGTCCGGGACCGTGAGCGCCGGCGACAGCCGCACCTCGGGGTCGCCCGGGTAGACGGGCATGCCCGTGGTGATCGGATGGGTGAGGTCGATCAGGTCCATGGGCCCATCATGGCGTCCGGTAACGTGATCAGGTGCTACCCCATGTGACGGCCGTCCGGTACGTGACCCCCCTGCGCGAGGGCGGATCGCTGCCGGGCGTGGTCGAGGCCGACGACCTCGGCACCTATGTGACGAAGTTCCACGGCGCCGGGCAGGGCCGCAAGGCGCTGATCGCCGAAGTGATCGCCGGCGGCCTGGCGCGCCGGCTCGGGCTGCGCGTCCCGGACCTGGTGATCATGGACCTGGACCCGGTGATCGGGCGGCACGAGCCCGACCCGGACGTGCAGGACCTGCTGAAGGCGAGCTCCGGCTGGAACCTCGGCGTCGACTTCCTGCCCGGCTCGCTGGGGTTCGACCCGCTGGGCTGGCGGCCCGACGCCGGCTTCGCCTCGCGGGTGCTGTGGTTCGACGCGTTCATCGGCAACGTGGACCGGAGCTGGCGCAACCCCAACATGCTGGTGTGGCACGGCGACGTGTGGCTGATCGACCACGGCGCCTCGCTGATCTTCCACCACGCGTGGGCGAACGCGGCGCGGCTGTTCGCCGGCCCCTACGACGTGGACGACCACGTGCTGACCCCGTTCGCGACCGGGCTCGCCGCCGCCGAGGCCGAGTTCGCCCCGAAGATCACCGAGGGGCTGCTGCGCGAGCTGGCGGCCGAGGTGCCCGACCGCTGGCTGGCGGGCGAGCCGGGCTTCGCCGGCCCGGACGAGGTCCGCGACGCCTACGTGGAGATCCTGCTCGACCGCGCCGGCCGGCCGCGCGACTGGCTGCCGGAGCTGGACGTCAGCGGGCACCGCCCCGACACCTCGTCCCGGCGCGGCGAGAAGCGCCCCGGCTGGCTCGGAGGCCCCGCGTGAGCGAGTGGTCCAACATCACGCCGGGCGCGGAGCGCAAGGTCTTCGAGTACGCGGCGCTGCGGCTGGTGCCGCGCCTGGAGCGCGGCGAGAGCATGAACATCGGCGTGGTCGTCTACTGCCGGCCGCTGGAGTACCTGGACTGCCGCGTCCACCTGGACGAGCCCCGGCTGCGGGCGCTGGACGCGGGCGTGGACCTGGAGGGGGTGCGGGCGGCGCTCAAGGGCGTGGCCGGCGTCTGCGCGGGCGGCGCGGCCGCCGGGCAGGCCGCCGCCGAGCCGCCGGGGACCCGGTTCCGGTGGCTGACCGCGCCGCGCAGCACGATCGTGCAGCCGGGCCCGGTGCACTCGGGGCTCACCACCGACCCCGAGGCCGAGCTGAACCGGCTGCTGGACCTGCTGGTCAGGTAGGCCCGGTCAGTCCCACTCCCAGCGGATGCCGTGGTACCCGGCGGCCAGCCCGAACTCGATGAAGTGCACGCTGCGGTAACTCGACAGCCGCAGGTCCGCCGCGTCCTTCAGGCCGGTGCGCGCGTCCGGCCGCCAGGTCCGGTAGCAGCGGGCGGGCAGCGCCGCCGGGTGGAACCGCACCTCGATCAGGTACTCGTGCTGGGGGGTGTGGAAGCCGCGGCCCTCCTCGGCGACCGGCGGGCCGGTCTCCCCGAAGCCGAAGCCGTACTCCAGCAGGTAGGTCTCGCCCCGGCCGAGCGCCCGGTCGAACAGCAGCTCGGCCGCGATCAGCCCGCTGGCCTCGTCCACCCGCACCCGCCCGAACCGGCAGCCCTGCGCGGTGCGCGAGGACGGCAGGACGCGCTGCGGGTGGTGGTAGACCGCGACCCAGCGGTCCACGCCGCGCTGCTGGGCCTGGAACACCGCGCGGGTGCGCACCTCGGCCAGCTCGCGGTGCGGGCCCACGACGTACTGGTCGTGCAGGCTGAGGCCGGTGAGCTGGCGCGCGCCCCGGTCGCCGATCTCGTCCAGCAGGTCGCGCACGCCCGGCTCGGGGCACAGCTCCTCCACCGGCAGCCACGGCCCGGCCGAGCGCTCGGCGGTGGGCCGCAGCAGCGTCAGCAGCGAGTGGCGGGGCAGCTCCAGGATGACCTCCAGGCCGCGCACCGCCTGCAGCGAGTCGGCGCGCTCGGGCCGGGTGCGGCCGCGCTGCCAGTAGCTGAGGGTGGACAGGCTGACGGCGATGCCCTGCTCCTCCAGCCTGCGGCGCAGTGCCTCAAGGCTCAGGCCGCGGGCCTGGATCGCCGCCTGCAGCGCGACGTTGAACGGGCCGTACTGGAGCAACTGGAGGAGATCGTCCTCTGTGACGGTCTGCACCTGGCGGCCTCCGGATCGGCTCCGGCCGGGCCCCCGTCACGGCCCTTGACAGTCGGGTTTGCGATCTCAGAGTTCACTGTAAGGCCCGGCGCGACCCCTGCCAAGCGATCACTCCCACTCCCATTCCAGCCCGATGATGCCGCGCCGGACGTCGGGCAGCACCAGGTGCGCGCTGCCGGAGGCGCCGATCCACAGCTCGCCGATCCGCTCCCGCGCGGCGATGCCGGTCTCGGCCGAGTAGCCGTAGCAGCGCGCCGGGTACACCTCGTCGTGGAAGCCCACGATCGCGAGGTAGTCGCGCACCGGGCGCGCGAACCGCCGCTCGTAGCGGTCGCCGGCCGGGCCGCAGGGCGGGAGCCGCAGCTCGTACTCGACCACGGCGGTGCGGCCGGCGGCCAGCACCCGGTCGAAGACCAGCTCGAAGGCCACCAGCCCGCCGTCGGCGCGGACCCGGCCCGCCCGGCAGTAGCGCAGGCCCGTCAGCTCGAAGCCCTCCCGTCCCCCGTCCCCGGGGCCGTCGGGGCCGAGCCGGTGCACGCACACCACCCGGTCCACGTCGTCGCCGGTGGCGCGCAGCACCTCGCGCACCCGCAGGGAGCGCAGCGCCCGGTCCGGGCCGATCCCGAGCACGTCGTGGACGCTGAGGCGCTCCAGCCGGTGCTCGCCGGAGCGGTCCAGCTCGCCGACGACGCGGGCGTGCCGGGCGGGGTCGGGCCACAGCTCGGCGGCCTCGGGCGCGCGGTCGTCCAGCAGCGCGGTCAGCGCGCCGGGCGGCACGCCCAGGATCTCCTCCAGGGCCGCGACGACCGCGCGGGAGCGGGGCCGGCTGCGGCCGCGCTGCCAGTAGCTGAGGGTGGCCACGCTGACGGTGAGGCCGCGCGCCGCGAGCCGGTGCCGGACCCGTTCCAGGGTCAGGCCGCTCGCCTGGACGGCCTCGCGCAGCGCTCCGGCGAAGTCCACGGCCGGATGGTATCCCCACAACGCGGGAAACGATCAGAAAAGGACGGACATGAACGCGCCGGTCTCGGCGAACCCCACCCGGCGGTAGGCGGCGCGGGCGCGGGTGTTGTAGTCGTTGACGTAGAGCGACACCGTCGGCGCGATCGAGCGCAGCGACTCCTGCACCAGGGCCGCCATCCCGGCCACCGAGAGCCCCTGCCCGCGCAGGTCGGGCGGCACCCACACGCCCTGCACCTGGCAGGCGCGCGGGGTGACCGCGCCGATCTCGGCCTTGAACATGACCCGGCCGCCCTCGATGCGGGCGAACGCGCGGCCCGCGCGGATCAGCTCGGCGACGCGGGCCCGGTACAGCACGCCGCCGTCACCGACGTTCGGGGAGACCCCGACCTCCTCGGTGAACATCGCGACGCAGGCGGGGTAGACGATGTCGAACTCGTCCATGCCGACCCGCCGCACCCCGGCGTCGGCCGGGACCGGCGGCCGGGCGGAGGTCGCCATCACCGGCTGCACCGCCCGGACGGCGCGGGGCGGCCCCCAGTAGGGGGCCAGGAACTCCCACAGCTCGCCCACCGCCTCCACCGGGCCGACGATCGAGGAGCAGCGGCGGCCCTGGGCCTGCGCGCGCTCGGCGAACGCGCGCACGGCCTCGGACCCGGCCGCGACCGGGATCAGGTTGGCGCCGGAGTAGCACAGCGCGGTCAGCCGCCCGTCGCGGGGATAGCCCCACATCTGGGCGCCGAGCCTGCGCGGGTCGAGCCCGGCGGCGTGCACCCGGGAGCCGACGAAGACGTTGGCCACCGGGTCGGAGTCCAGGATGGCCAGGACCTCCTCGCGGTGCCGGTCGTCGAGGACCCGCACCGGCAGCGATCCCAGCATGCGCATGGTCCCAGCCTATGACGGCGGGACGGGAGGGGCGGCCACCGGCTCCCTTACCCGTCGGTCACCTGCCCCTTCCGTCGCCCGCGCGGCCCGCTCGGGGTCGGGCGGGCCGGCGGCGGTACAGGTGATGTCGGCGCCGGGCCGGTCCTCGGGCGGCGGCGCGTCGTTCAGGTAGTCGGCCACGACCCGGTCCACGCAGGCGTCCCCGCTCATCGCCACACCGTGGTTGCCGCCCCCCTTCTGCACCACCAGCCGCGATCCGGGCAGCAGGGCGTGGGTCTCCACGGCCCCGTCGTAGGGGGTGGCGGCGTCCTCGGTGCCCTGCACGAGCAGGATCGGCGGCAGTCCCGGTCCGCCCTGCACGCGCGGCTCGGGGCCGCCGGGGACCGCCCAGGACGCGCACGGCGCGTTGTACCAGGCGTTGCTCCAGGTCTCGAAACGGTAGCCCGCCCGGTAGAGCCGCCAGTTGTCGGCGTGCCAGCGGTTCCAGTCGCGGGGCCAGGCGGCGTCGCGGCATTCGACGGCGCTGTAGACGGCGTAGTTGTTCTGGTCCAGCCATGTCGGCGGTTTCCACGCCTTGGCCAGTGCGGCGGCGTCGCGCTTGACGATGTAGGCCGAAAGGACGCGCGCGTGCGCGGCCCAGGTGTAGTTGGCGTACCCGTCGGCCAGCAGGAGGTCGTCCAGCTCGGAGGGGCCCACCTTGCCCTGGGCGGGTTTGGCGCGCAGGGACTTGCGGGCCTTGGCGTAGGCGGCGGCGACGGCCCCGCGGGTCTTGCCGAGCCTGTAGACGCGGTGGTGCTGGGCGATCCAGCCGAAGAACGCCTGGATGCGCTTCTCGAACGCCACGTTCTGTTCGAGGTTGTTGTCGTACCAGACGCCGCTGGGCTTGACGACGCTGTCCAGGACCATGCGCCCGACCCGGCCGGGGTACATGGTGGCGTACACCGCGCCCAGGTAGGTGCCGTAGGAGTAGCCGAAGTAGTTGAGCCTCCTCTGGCGGAGCGCGGTCCGCAGGACCTCCAGGTCGCGTACCCAGCTCTCGGTGCCCATGTGCGGCAGCAGCCGGCCGTGGCGCTTGGCGCAGTCGGCGGCGTAGGCGCGGGCGCGGTCCCGCCAGGCGCGCTCGGCGGCCGGAGAGGCGGGCACGGTGTCGGCGCGCGGGCGGCCGGGGTACTGGTAGGACCTGTCGCAGGTGATCGCGGGCTTGCTGGCCCCGACGCCGCGCGGGTCGAAGCCGATCCAGTCGTAGGTGGCCGCGATCTCCTCCGGCAGCCCCCGGGTGAAGATCTTCGGCATGTCGCGGCCGTGCGCGCCGGGGCCGCCCCGGTTGAGCAGCACCGCGCCCCGGTAGTGCGCGCGGTCGGTGGCCCGGGCCCGGCTGAGCGCGAGGGTGATCTTCTCGCCGCCGGGGTCGCGGTGGTCCAGGGGCACCTGGACGGTGCCGCACTCCAGGCCCCGGAGGGCGCCCTGCTCGATCGGGTCCCGGTCGGGGCAGGGCTTCCAGGCGATCCCGGGGGCAGCTTGGGCGGAGGGGGCGAGCGGTGCGGCGGACGCGGGGGTGAGCAGGGAACCGAGGGCCATGGCGGCGACGGAGCCCGCCACAGCGGTCTTTCCAGCGGCTATCAACACTCAGGTGTTCTATCGGCGGCGCGCCCGTGCGGTGCTGCGATCAGGACTTGCGCGTTTCCGGCCGAAAAGCGGCGAACGGCCGCGAGACCGGTGGTCTCGCGGCCGCTCCGCCGGCACGGTCCGCCCGCGAGGGGCGGGCCGCGCGACTACTTGATCACGTCGTCGAACACCGGTGCCGGGACGCTCTTGGCCTGCACGCCGGCCGGCGGCACGGGGTCGCCGAGCTGCGGAACGTGCACCGTCTTCTTGGCCGGCAGCCTGCCGGTCAGGAAGTAGGCGTCGAAGTAGGCGTCGACCTGGGCCGAGCCGCGGTGCACGATGCAGTGCGTGCGGTCGCCGTCCTGGACGACCAGGTGCGCGCCCTTGAGCCGCTTCTGCATGTCCAGCGCGCCGCCGTACGGCGTGGCCGCGTCGTTGGTCGACTGGAACAGCAGGATGTTCTTCGGCAGGTCACGGGTGCGGCCGATGTCCACCGGCTTGCCCGCCTTGGCCGGCCAGGTGAGGCACGGCGCGTTGAACCAGACGTTGCCCCAGGTCAGGAAGGGGTGCTTCCGGTTGATCCGGGTGTTGTCGCGGTGCCACTTCTTCCAGCTCGTCGGCCACTGCACGTCGGTGCACTGCACCGCGTTGTAGACGGCGAACGAGTTGTCGTCGGAGCCGCCGGTGACCTGGGCGCCGAAGGTGCCCGCGAAGGTCGCGAGGTCGCCCTTCCTGTAGGCCGACAGGCCGACCGCGAAGGTGTGCCACACGGCCTGGCTGCGGCGGTACCCGGCGGTCTGGATCGCGTCGGTCAGCTCGTCCGGGCCGACCGCCACGCGGGTGCCGTCCAGGGTCTGGTAGACCGGCTTCTTGGCCAGCTCGGCGCGCAGGCCGTAGAAGTAGCGGCGCACGTCCGCCTGGTTCTTGCCCAGGTGGTAGACCGCGTCGTACTTGGCGATCCAGCCGAAGTAGTAGTTGAGGTTCTTGTCGAACTCGACGTCCTGGTTGAGGTTGGCCTCGTACCAGACGTCCTTCGGGCCCACCACGCCGTCCAGGGCCATGCGGCCCACGCGCTTGGGGAAGAGCGTGGCGTACACCGCGCCCAGGTAGGTGCCGTAGGAGGCGCCGTAGTAGTCGAGCTTGGTGTTGCCGAGCGCCCGGCGGATCGACTCCAGGTCCTTGGCGGAGTCGACGGTCTTGATGTGCTTGAGCAGCCCGATCTTGTCGGCCTTGGCGCACGCCCTGCTGTAGGCGGCCGACTTCTTCAGCCAGACGGCGACGGACTTGCGGTCGCCGGTGCCGTAGTCGGGGCGCGGGGCGTTGCTGTAGTTCACGTCGCAGCTCAGCGCCGGGACGCTGCGGCCCACGCCGCGCGGGTCGAACCCGATCACGTTGTAGGCGGCCTGCATGGCCGGCGAGTTCTGGGCGAACACGCGGGCGCCGAAACCGGCGCCGGCGCCGCCCGGGCCGCCGGGGTTGACCACGATGTCGCCCTTGGCCTTGCCCTTGCCGGTGTGCGGCGTGCGGGTGAGCTGCAGGGTGATCTTCTTGCCGTGCGGACGGTTGTAGTCCAGCGGCACCTGAAGCTCGGCACAGCGGATGGTCTCCGACACCTTGACCGGGCTGAGCCCGTCGTAGGCCTTGACCTCGTTGACGAGGTCGGCCTTGCAGGTGTGCCAGTTCAGGCCGCTCACCTGGGGGGCGGGAGCGGCGGACGCGGTGCCGACGGCGCCGAGGCCGGTCAGGCCCAGGCCGGCGGCCGCCGCGACGATGACGACTCTTCTCACTGAATCACTCCTCCTGCGCGGGCCCGGGAGCGGAACCCCAACGCATGTCGGGAGGAGCCTGTTAAAGAAGACATAAGGGGCGCCAGAGGCGATGCCGAAACGTGATCAAGGCGTTGGAACTTCGCAAAGCGGTAAGTCGTCTCCGACACCGCTTTTCAGACAGGCCCCCGATCACCCGCCCCGGGCATGACGAAGGCCCCCGGGATCGCTCCCGGGGGCCTTCGGCTCGAACTCGGGCGTCAGCCCACGACGACCTCGGCGCCGGGGCCGCTCACCGACCCGTCCTCGCCGATCTCCACGCCCATCTCCTCGGCGATGCGCATGGCCTCCTCGATGAGGGTCTCCACGATCTGCGCCTCCGGCACGGTCTTGATGACCTCGCCCTTGACGAAGATCTGGCCCTTGCCGTTGCCCGAGGCGACGCCGAGGTCGGCCTCGCGCGCCTCGCCGGGGCCGTTGACGACGCAGCCCATGACGGCGACCCGCAGCGGCACCGGAAAGCCCTTCAGGCCCGCGGTGACCTCCTCGGCCAGGGTGTACACGTCCACCTGCGCGCGCCCGCAGGACGGGCACGACACGATCTCCAGACCGCGCTGGCGCAGGCCGAGCGACTCCAGGATCTGGTTGCCGACCTTGATCTCCTCCACCGGGGGCGCCGACAGCGACACCCGGATGGTGTCGCCGATGCCCTGGCTGAGCAGCGCACCGAAGGCCACCGCCGACTTGATCGTGCCCTGGAAGGCGGGCCCGGCCTCGGTGACGCCGAGGTGCAGCGGGTAGTCGCAGGCGGCGGCCAGCTGCCGGTATGCCTCGATCATCACCACCGGGTCGTTGTGCTTGACCGAGATCTTGATGTCCCGGAAGTCGTGCTCCTCGAACAGCGAGCACTCCCACAGCGCCGACTCCACCAGCGCCTCGGGGGTGGCCTTGCCGTACTTCTCCAGCAGCCGCTTGTCCAGCGACCCGGCGTTGACGCCGATGCGGATCGGCACGCCCGCGTCCTTGGCGGCGCGCGCGATCTCACCGACCTTGTCGTCGAACTTCTTGATGTTGCCGGGGTTGACCCGCACCGCCGCGCAGCCCGCCTCGATCGCCGCGAAGACGTACTTGGGCTGGAAGTGGATGTCGGCGATCACGGGGATCGGCGACTTGCGGGCGATGGCCGGCAGCGCGTCGGCGTCGTCCTGCGAGGGGCAGGCGACCCGCACGATCTGGCAGCCGGACGCGGTCAGCTCGGCGATCTGCTGGAGCGTGCTGTTGACGTCGGCGGTCAGCGTGGTGGTCATGGACTGCACCGACACCGGGGCGTCGCCGCCGACCGGGACGTTGCCGACCATGATCTGCCGAGATTTGCGCCGGGGCGCGACCGGCCGGGGTGCCTGCTGCCCCTCGGTCCGGATGGTCGGAATTCCCAGTGAAACGCTCATCCGTCTCCGTCTCCCATGACGCTGTCCGTCCTTGTGACTGTAGTCGAGATCAGAAGTCCCGAATGTCGCCATCCGGGAGGTCCGTGCCACCACCGCCCCTCGCAGGGCGATCGGCTTGACGGTGCTCGGTTCCTCCCCGCCGCCTGGCGGGCCTTGCGCCACCTGCCCGCCCCGCCCGGCAGGCCGCCGGACGAGTGACGCGGGTCTCACGGTCGGCTCCGCGAGCGTTCGGCGCCTGGGCGCCCGGGACTCCGGCCACTCCGGTCCCCGTCGAGCACGCCGCCAGGGCGGCGAGATCGCGGGCGGCGTTGACGTCCCGGTCCAGGACCAGAGCGCACCCGCCGCACTCGTACACCCGGACGCGCGGCGGCAGTTTGGCCTTCGCCGCGCCGCATCCCGAGCAGGTCTTGGAGGAGGGGAACCAGCGGTCGGCCACCAGCAGTTCCCCGCCCCTCCAAGCGATCTTGTATTCCAGCCTGCGGCGGATCTCGCCGAAGGCCGCGTCGGCGACCTGCCGGGCCAGCCGCCGGTTCCCGGCCATCCCCGCCACGTACAGGTCCTCGATGACGACCCGCCCGTACTCCGTGGCCAGGCCGGTGGTGAGCTTGTGCACGGCGTCGGCGCGCAGGTTCGCCACGCGGTGGTGGAGACGGTTGCGCCGGGCGTTGGCCTTCTCCCAGCGCCGGGACGGCGCCCGACCGGCGCGCCGGTCGGGTCCCCGCCGGCGGGACACCGTCCTGGACAGGTGCCGCAGGGCGGTCAGCGCCTCTTCCAGAGGGCGCGGGTTGGGCACCATGCGGATCCGGCCGGTGTCATCGGCGATCACCGCCAGGTGCCTGACTCCCAGGTCCACTCCGGCGGTCGTCCTGGGCCGCGCGGCCCGCCGGTCGTTCCGCCGGACTTCGACCTGGAAGGCCGCGAACCAGCGTCCCCGCTCGTACCTGACCGTCACCGACAGCACCCGCGCGCGGCCATCGGCCAGGCGGCGCTGGAGGCTGCGGGTGTTCTCGTGGGTACGGATCGTGCCGATCCTCGGCAGCGTCACGTGCCGCCGATCGTCCTCCACCCGGATGGCTCCGGTGGTGAACCGGCAGGCCATCGTCGCGCCGCGCTTGCGTTTCGGCCGGGGCGCCCCCGTCTTCGCCCCTCCCCGCCGTCCGCTGCGGGAGGCCGCGTAATTCTCGAACGCCGAAGCGGCGTTCGAGAAGCCGGTGTTGTAAGCCTCCTTGGAGTTCTCGGCCCACCAGCCTGCGAAGCGGGGGTCCGTCCGCTTGATCCGATTGAACTCCCGGCGCAGGCTCGCCGGCGACCAGGAGCGCCAGGGGGTCAGCAGCTCTTCCGGGACTCCGTAGGAACGCTCCACCATGCGCTGGCGCCAGGTCGCGGTCACGTGCGCCACCGCCCAGTTGTACGCCGTACGAGCCGCACCGCAGTGGGATCGGAGCGCCGCCTCCTGAGCCGCGTTGGGGTCCAGCGCGAATCGATACGCCTGGTGGACGCGTGCGGTGGTCCCTTCCGGCGCGTTCTTCCCAGCGGACACCATGCAACTACTCTAAGTAAATATCCATGCGCAATCTGCCAGATACAGAAGAATCTTGGAAGTCGACACATCCGGTACCGCCCTGTCAGCCTGGCAGCCGCAGCGGGTCGGGGGCGTCGGCGGGGACGAGCAGCACGCCGAGCTGAAAGGTCATGCGGCCTCCCGGTCAGGAGGAGGTCAGCTCCCGGGTCCGGGTCCGGGCCCACCCGTCGGCCGACAGGACGTCGTCGAGGGTGAGCGCGCCGGGCGTTCCGGTGCCGTGCTCCTCCAGGACCCGCGCGATCGTGTCGACGATCCCCAGGAAGGGCAGCTTCCCGGCCCGGAAGGCGTCGACGCACTCCTCGTTGGCGGCGTTGTAGACCGCCGGGAGGGTGCCGCCCCGCTCGCCGGCGCGGCGGGCGAGGGCGACGGCCGGGAACGCCTCGTCGTCCAGGGGGAACAGCTCCCAGGTGTGCGCGCGGGTCCAGTCGATGCCGGGGGCGGCGTCGGGGACGCGGTCGGGCCACTCCATGCCGAGCGCGATCGGCAGCCGCATGTCGGGCGGGCTCGCCTGGGCGAGGGTGGAGCCGTCGGTGAACTCGACCATCGAGTGGATCACCGACTGCGGGTGCACCATGACCTCGATGCGGTCCATCGGCACGTCGAACAGCAGGTGCGCCTCGATGACCTCCAGGCCCTTGTTGACCAGGGTCGCGGAGTTGATGGTGACGACCGGGCCCATGTCCCAGGTCGGGTGGTTCAGCGCCTGCTCGACGGTGACCTCGGCGAGCTCGGCGCGGCTGCGGCCGCGGAACGGGCCGCCGCTGGCGGTCAGCACCAGCCGCCGCACCTCCCGCTCGCTGCCGCCGCGCAGGCACTGGGCCAGCGCCGAGTGCTCGGAGTCCACCGGCACGATCTGGCCGGGCCGGGCGCGCTCGCGCACCAGCGGGCCGCCGATGATCAGCGATTCCTTGTTGGCCAGCGCCAGGGTGCGCCCGGCGTCCAGGGCGGCCAGCGTGGAGGCCAGGCCGAGCGCCCCGGTCACGCCGTTCAGCACGGTGTGGCAGGGCCAGGCGGCGACCTCGGCGACCGCCTCCGGCCCTGCGACGATCTTGGGGATGGGGTAGTCGCCGGAGGCGTAGCCCCGCTTGCCCGCCTCGGCGTAGAAGGCGAGCTGGAGGTCCTGGGCGGCCGAGGCCCGCGCCACCGCGACGACCTCGGGCCGGAACTCCAGCGCCTGCCGCGCCAGCAGGTCCACCCGGCCGCCCCCGGCGGCCAGGCCGGTCACCCGGAACCGGTCGGGGTTGCGGCGGATCACGTCGAGGGCCTGGGTGCCGATCGAGCCGGTGGAGCCGAGCAGGACCACGTCCCGCCGGTCCGGGCCGGGGGCGGTGCTGGAGGAAGTCGTCACCGCTCCATTGTCGGCCATGGCGCGGGCCCGCGCGGTATCGGCGGGTCACTTGGGCGAACGGCCAAAGCTGTGCACCGGCTTGACCGCTTTTGTTGAGATATGCCACTAGGCGCGTCACCGGCCACGAACGTACGTTCCGTCCGCGGGTGTTCACCGTCCCCGTCACGACCGCGGTGCGCCCCGCGACCCGTCTCCCACCCCGACGTTCGGAGACCGCATGAAACGCTCCCTGCTCCCCCTGGTCGGCGGACTCGCCCTGACCGTCCCGCTGCTGGCGGCCCCGGCCCAGGCCGATCCCATCCCCGCGCCCGCCGCGACCCGGCAGGCGGACGACGCCGCGAAGCAGCGCCGCGTCCTCGCCTTCTGGACGCCCGCGCGCATGAAGTCGGCGACGCCGATGGAGAGGCTGTTCAAGCCCCGCAAGGTCGCCCGCGCCGAGGTCGAGCGCGGCCTGGCCCAGACCGTGCCGCCCGCGCAGGTCCGCTCCATCCCCAACGGGGGCAGCGCCTGGACCGGCGGCGGCCAGGTCGTCCGCACCGCCGGCCGGGTGTTCTTCACCTACCAGAACCGCACCGCCTCCTGCTCGGGCGACGCGGTGACCAGCGCCAACAAGAGCACGGTCGTCACCGCCGGGCACTGCGTGAAGCTGGGCGGGGCCTGGCACACCAACTGGGTGTTCGTGCCGGCCTACGACAACGGCAACCGGCCCTACGGGACCTGGACGGCCGCCAGGACGTACGCCACGCCGCAATGGGTCGCGACCGAGGACATCAACTACGACGTGGGCGCGGCCGTGGTCAACCCGCTCAACGGGCAGCGGCTCACCGACGTGGTCGGCGGCCAGGGCATCGCCTTCAACCAGCCGCGCGGCCAGAACATGTACTCCTTCGGGTACCCGGCCGCCGCGCCCTACGACGGCTCCCGGCTCATCTACTGCAGCGGCCGCGTCGTCAACGACTTCCTCGGCAGCCAGGCCCAGGGCATTCGCTGCAACATGACCGGCGGGTCCAGCGGCGGCCCCTGGTTCCTGAACTTCAACGAGGGCACCGGCACCGGCGTGCAGAACTCGGTCAACTCGTTCAAGTACAACCTGCCGATCCTGAACGCCTACATGTTCGGGCCCTACTTCGGCACCGACGCCCAGAACCTCTACAACCAGGCGCAGAACTCCTGACTTTCACCGGAAGCGACCTCCCGGGCACGCCGCGTGCTGGAAACTGCGGGTCATGGACCCGCGCACGCCCGGACGGCTGCTCCTCCCCGCCGCACTGACCGCGGCGCTCTGCACGGGGCCGGCGGCCGGCGCGCACGCGTCGGCCGCCGTACCCGCCGCCGTGGTCCGCCACGAGGCGGACGGCGCCCCGCCGCCGGACCGCCTCGTCCGCGAGCACTGGACGCCCGCTCGCATGATCGCGGCCACCTCGCCCGTCCCTGCCCGGCCGGCGCCGGGGCCGGCCGGGGGCTGCGCTGCGACCTGTCGCGCGGGGCGAGCGGCGGCCCGTGGCTGACCGGGTTCGACCCGGCGACGGGCCGGGGCGCCATCACCTCGATCAGCAGCTTCAGGTTCGCCGACGACCAGGCCACCCTGTACGGCCCGCCGTTCGGGCCCTCGGTCCGCCACGCCTACGAGCAGGCCCAGCACGCCTGA
The DNA here is from genome assembly GCA_050936435.1 of Spirillospora sp. CA-253888. GTDB lineage: Bacteria > Actinomycetota > Actinomycetes > Streptosporangiales > Streptosporangiaceae > Spirillospora. The sequence goes on along the minus strand of JBNJMT010000001.1, from coordinate 5,967,794 downwards.
GCGGGGCCGCTCCCGGCCTCACCCCCGCGGCGCGAGCGGCAGCCGCAGCACCAGCCGCGTCCCCTGCCCGCCCCCGGGCACGCCCTCGGCCTCCAGCCGCCCCCCGTGCCGGGTCACGATCTCCCGGGCGATGGGCAGGCCGAGGCCGCTGCCCCCGGCGCCGCGGCTGCGCGCGGTGTCCAACCGGGTGAAGCGATCGAAGACCCGCTCCCGGTCGGCGGGCGGGATGCCCGGCCCGTCGTCGCGCACCTCCAGCACCGCCTCCCCGTCCTCGGCCCGCACGCCCACCTCGACGACCGACTCGGCGTGCCGGCCGGCGTTGGCCAGCAGGTTCGCCAGGACGCGGGTGAGCTGGAGCCGGTTGCCGGTCACCACGACGCCCTCGGCGAGATCGGCCTTGACCGGCACCCGCGCGTCCCAGGCGGCCAGCTCGCCGGCCACGAGCCCGCCGAGGTCCAGCGGCTCGCGGTCCGGCCGCACCCCGGCGTCCAGCCGGGCCAGCACCAGCAGGTCCTCCACGATGCGGTGCAGCCGGTCGGCGTCGCCGAGCACCTCGCGGAGGGTCTGCGGCAGGTCGGTGTCGTCGAGGTCGTCCAGGGCCAGCTCGACGCGGGTGCGCAGCCCCGTCAACGGGGTGCGCAGCTCGTGCGAGGCGTCGGCCACGAACTGGCGCTGCCGGTCCGCCGAACGTTCCAGCCGGTCGAGCGTCCGGTTCAGGGTGCGGGCCAGCCGCTCGATCTCGTCACCGGTGTCCGGCACCGGCACCCGCCGGTCCAGCTCCGCGGCGTTGATCTCGGCCAGCTCGCCCTCGATCCGCGCCACCGGCCGCAGCGCCCGGCCGACCGCCCGCCACATCCCCCAGGCGAGCAGCGCCAGGGCGAGCGCGCACAGGGCGGCCACCATCAGCTCCAGCAGCCCGTTGCCCAGCGTCCACGGCCAGGGCACCGCCGCGTAGACCATCACGGTGCCGTAGGCGGAGGTCCCGATGTCGTAGCCGGTCACCGCCACGCAGCCGGGGACGAGTTCGTCGTCGGGGCAGATCCGGCCGTCCACGCGGGTGTCGCCGGCTCCCGGCCGCAGCGTGGTGATCGGCGGCTTGCCGCGCAGCGGCGCGCTGGCCGCCACCACCTGGCCGGTCCGCTCGGAGACCACCTGGATCAGCAGCACCCCCGCGTTGGCGGGGACGGGGTCGGGCAGCCTCCCGGCACTGGCGGCGACGGCGGTCTGCCGCGCCGCCGTGGCGGCCTGCTCGGTGACGTGGCGGACGAGCAGCTTGTGCAGGGCGACGGCGGTGACCAGCACCGCCACCAGCAGCAGCGATCCGATGACGCCCATCGCCGCCAGGGTGATGCGGGCACGCAGCGAACGCGGCCGGTGCGGCCGCGTGATGGGCGCGGCGTCCCCGGAGCGCATCTCTCCTTTGTACTCAGCGGTGCGTCAAGGCCGCCCCAAGGCCGCACCAGGCACTGGTCGGCCGGAGCCGCCGGGGCCTAGCGCCTCGCGATCACCCGGCGGCGGCGACACGGCCACCGGTGCCCACCTTTTGCCGCTCCTTGCACCAAGGGTAACAACTTCATCACCCACCGCGCCCTATAAAGGAATCACGTGCAGCCGACTTCCATCGGGGAGGTGACATGGAGCCGATGAACGAGCCGAGGTTCGACCCTCGACCGCTGAGCCGCGCGCAACGCCACGGCGATGCGTGCGTCGTCTGCGACAAGAGGTGGCCGCGCCCGTCCGTTCGGGTCGGCCATGTCCCCGGAGGCGCCGGGGTCTACGCGTGCCGTGAGTGCGCGAGCGCCCTGCCGCTGCCCGTACGGGCCGCCGGCCCGGGAAAAACGGCCACGCCCGCCGGAGGACCGGTCTTGGAACCGGCATCGGCGAAGGCGACGGTCCGCGCTTGGACCGACGCACTGGAGGTCTCTCCAGGAAGAGGGTGACCCGGGCATTCGGGGGGAGGCTCGGGACCACCCGTGAGAGGCGCGCCCAACTGGGGGCGGTTGGGCGCGCCCACCCCACACCTGAGGCTTAAAGCAGGCGCGACCCCCACACATAAGGGCGGTTGAGCGCGCCCACCCCACACCTGAGGCCTAAAGCAGGCGCATCCCTCTTACTTCTGCGTCGCCTCGATCCAGGCCCGCGTCCAGTCGTCGTAGTCGGTGCACTCGCGCTTGCCGCCCGCCACGCCTGCGGCCGCGCACTCGCGGAGGGGCGTGTGCGCGAAGATCACCTTGTCGAGGTAGTCGCGGTCGCCCACGTGGTGCGCGCCGCAGAAGCCCGACTTCAACCGGTCGTCCGAGCACGCCTGCGGGTTGGCCGGGGCGACGCCGTTCCACTCGGCGACCTGCTGCTGCACGTCCGGTGAGGCGGTCCACTGGAGCCACTGGTACATGCAGCTGGGGTGCTCGGCGCGGGCGCCGACCATCCAGGCGTTCATCCAGCCGGTCACCCCGTCCGAGGCCGCCACGGCCTGCGCCTGGCGGCCGGCCCGGTTCAGCACGTCCACCGGGTAGGGCCACGCCTCGCCCAGCACCGCGCCGCCCGAGGCGAACGCGGCGACGGCGTCGGCGGGCCGCTCCCAGTAGTCCTTGACGTGGGGCCGCTGCGCGGCCAGCACCTTGGCGGCCGCGGCGAGCTGGGGCGGGGTCAGCGAGTAGGGATCGGAGATCTTGAGCTTGCGGTCCTTGTTCTTGAGGTAGAGCGCCGCCTCGGCCAGCGTGAGCGGGCTGTCGCGCATGATGATCCGGCCGGAGTACCGCCTGGCCTGGGCGGGGTCCAGCAGCGCGCCCCAGCCGCCGGGCGCGGGCTGCACCGCCTGGGTGTCGTACATGACCAGGTTGGAGCTCCAGACGAAGGGCACCCCGTAGTGCTCGCCGTTCTTGCGCAGCAGGCCGCGCAGCCGGGGCTCCAGCTTCTTGTAGCCGTCCACGAGGTCGGGGTTGACCGGGGCGACGTGCCCGTTGGCGATCAGCCGGCCCGCGACCTCGGGCGGCGCCGAGACGCCGTCGTAGCGCCGCGCCTTGTTCTGCATGAGGTCGGTCATCTCGCGGACGTTCTTGACCGCGCGCCAGCTCACCTTGCAGCCGGTGCGCTCCTCGAACGGGGTGACCCAGTCCACGCGCGGGTCGCTGCCGCCGTTCTCCAGGTAGCCCGGCAGCGTCACCAGGCTGAGCGCGCCCTCGCCGGGGCCCAGGGTCCCCGCGGGCTTGACCGTCCCGGCGGGCTTGTCGTCACCGCCGCCGCTGCAGGCGCCCAGCGCCACCGCCAGGATCGCGGCCGCCGCCGCTGAGACCGGCTTCCTGCCGCCGAGCCGCCCGGCCCACAGCCCCATGTCGCTCCCGATTCCGTCCGCCCCGATCCGGCCGCGCGCCGGTGCCCGCCGACGGGCGCGCACGCTCCGGTCCACCGGCGCAGCGTAGCGCCTTCGCCACGGTGGAACGTCGGGCGGCCGCCGGGCGCGCCGATCGCAGGTTTTTCACGATTTTACCGCCGTACCGCTGCGCGATCATGCCGAAATACCAGCGGACGGCAATCGCGAGGGTTTTGGGAACGCACTTTTCCGCGGCCATTCGGGGAAAAGAAAGACCGCCGCGGGCCGGGAGGGCGGTGGGTGCTGGCGTCCGCGCCATACACGGAGGTTGCTGGAGAGGGATATGGCGCGGACTACCGCCCGTCCCGGCACCGCGGCGGCACCGGTCGGCGTGGCGAGGTTGGGGAACAGCGGATCACCTTGCAGTGCTGCCTGGCCACGCGATCACCGGTACCCGGCGGAACGGCGGCGGTGTGACGCCCTCGAGACGGAGGAGATTCGAGGGACGCCGCTCGTCCGGCCGGGGTACGGGGGACGGCCGACGGCCGTCGTCGTGCATCGCACGCCGGGGGCCGGCGTGCTGGATCACCTCGATCCGTGCGATGAGCTTCTGCGGGGTCTCGGCCTCGACGAAGGCGCCGGTGTCGCGCTCGCGCGGCGGCAGTGCCCACCAGTGCCCGGTGAACAGGCCGAACCACACGGTCCAGCCCGGGTAGCGCCGGGCCAGCGCCTCGACTTCGGCGGCGTGGTCGTCAGCAGTCATAGCGCGGCTCCCTGCGCCGGACCCCGTCTCCGGACCTTCTCCGGAGAACTGACCTTTTGCAATTGCGCCTCAATTAATTGAGACAGTCAGATTGTGTCGCCCGCCACAGAGCCAGTCAATACTTGTAGCTATTATTTGTCACCGGTCCATTGACGAAAATTGACGACGGAAATATTCGGACGGCAGAAAGTCCCCAGGCCGCGCGACCTGCCGCTTCTCGCACTGCGCGACGATCACTCACCGGGCGCAACGCGGCGTTCATCGCCGCTTCACCGGGCGCCCCTAACGTGATCTTCATTGTGAACCAGGACACGTCACGGCGACCGTCCGCCCCCGGTCAAGCATTCGCGGCTTTTCGCAACAGATGGGCGTTTCATCCCCCATGGCGGCGGTGGGCGCGCACCCATGCCGCCTTCCTGGTCGCGCTGGCGGGCGCGGCGCTGGTCCGCTGGACGGCGGTGCGCGGCCACCCCGGCGTGCTGTGGTTCACCGGCGACTCCTACTTCTACGTGGGCCGCGCGCTGCGCCCCGAGCCCTCCCCCAGCAAGACGCTGGGCTACCCGTTCCTGCTGCGGCTGCTGGAGCCGCTGCACAGCCTCACGGCCGTGGCGGTCCTCCAGCACCTGATGGGGCTGGCGGTCGGGGTCCTCGGCTACGCGGTGCTGCGCCGCGTGGGCCTGCGGGGATGGCTCGCCGCCCTGGTCACCCTGCCGGTGCTCTACGACGCCTACCAGGTCGAACTGGAGCACATGCTGATGTCGGAGGCGCTGTTCACCTTCCTCATCGCCGCCGCCCTGGCCCTGCTGCTGTGGCGCGTCGGCGACCCGCGCGCGGCGCCCGGCTGGGCGGCGGCGCTCGCGGCGGGCCTGCTGCTGGGGTTCGCGGTGCTGGTGCGGTCGGCGGGCGCGCCGCTGATCCCCGGCGTGCTGCTGTGCCTGCTGCTGTGGCGCGGGGGGTGGCGGCCCGCGCTGGCGTTCGGCGCGGCGGCCGCCGTGCCGGTGGCGGCGTACGCGGCCTGGTTCCACTCCGCGCACGGCACCTACGCGCTGACCAGCAGCGACGGCCTGTACCTGTGGGGGCGCACGGCGGTGTTCGCCGACTGCGCGAAGATGCGGCCGCCCTCCCACATGGAGGCGCTGTGCCTGCCCCCGGAGCTGAAGGCCCAGGGCTTGGCCCCCGGCCACCTCATCTGGCGCAGCGAGGCGCCGCCCCGGGTGCTGTACGAGAGCACGGTCGCGCCCGAGAGCAACGAGGTCCTGCGCGACTTCGCGATCCGCGCGATCCTCGCGCAGCCCGGCGACTACGCCCACGAGATCCTCCAGGGCCTCGGCAAGGCGTTCAGCCCGCACCGCTACCCGGTGCCGACGGCGGCCACCGAGGAGCTGTACCACTTCCCCGGCCGCCCGCACATCTTCCCCGGTGGCAGGGGCTGGGGCGGCGGCAACGGCACCGCGCTCGGCGACGCGATGCGCTACGGGCGCACCTCCGAGCCCAGCCGCGTCGTCCAGCCGCACGCCCGCCGGATCGCCGCCTACCAGCGCACGGTCCACCTGCCGGGTCCGGCGCTGGGCGCGGTCTTCGCCGCCGGGGCCGTCGGCATCGTGCTGGGACGGCGGCGGCGAGCGGTGCTGCTGGCCTGGGGCACCGCGGTGACGCTGCTGGTGTTCCCCATCGCCAGCGCCGATTTCGACTACCGGTACGTGGTGCCGGCCGCGCCGTTCGCGTGCCTGGCGCTGGGGCTGGCCCTGTCCCCCCGCCGCTGCGGGGACGGCGGGGGGACGGGGGCGGCCGACGAGGCGGCCGGTTCCTCGGCCGTGTTCTCAGCCGTGGGAGGCGTCAGCCGTTGGTGGGGAACCCGAGGTTCACCCCGCGGTGGCTCGGATCGAGCCACCGCGCCGTGACGGCCTTGGTACGGGTGTAGAAGTGCACGCCCTCCATGCCGTGGGCGTGGCTGTCACCGAACAGTGAGGACTTCCAGCCGCCGAAGGAGTAGTAGGCCATCGGCACCGGGATGGGCACGTTGATGCCGACCATGCCGACCTCCACCTCGTTCTGGAAGCGCCGGGCCGCGCCGCCGTCGTTGGTGAAGATCGCGGTGCCGTTGCCGTAGGGGTTGGCGTCCAGCAGCGCCATCGCCTCCTCGTAGGAGCCGACGCGCACCACCGACAGCACCGGGCCGAAGATCTCGTCCCGGTAGGCGTCCATCTCGGGGGTGACGTGGTCCAGCACGGTCGGGCCGAGCCAGAAGCCGTCCCCGCCGCCGCCCAGCACCGGCGTCTCGCGGCCGTCGACCGCGAGGGTCGCGCCCTGCGCCACGCCGCTGTCGAGGTAGGAGGCCACCTTGTCGCGGTGCTGCCGGGTGACCAGCGGCCCCATCTCCGACTCGGGGTGGTCCCCCGGCCCGATCTTGAGCTCGGCGACGCGCTCCTTGACCTTCGCCAGCAGCTCGTCGCCGACCGGGTCCACCGCCACCACGACCGAGATCGCCATGCAGCGCTCGCCCGCCGAGCCGAAGCCCGCCGAGACGGCCGCGTCGGCGGCGAGGTCCAGGTCGGCGTCGGGCAGCACGACCATGTGGTTCTTGGCGCCGCCGAGGGCCTGGACGCGCTTGCCGTTGCGGGCGGCGGTCTCGTAGATGTAGCGGGCGATCGGCGTGGAGCCGACGAAGCTGACGGCCTTGACGTCGGGGTGCTCCAGCAGCCCGTCCACCGCGGCCTTGTCGCCGTGCAGGACGTTGAACACCCCGTCGGGCAGGCCCGCCTCCGACCACAGCTCGGCCAGCCGCACCGACGCCGACGGGTCCTTCTCCGACGGCTTCAGCACGAAGGTGTTGCCGCAGGCGATCGCCACCGGGAACATCCACATCGGCACCATGGCCGGGAAGTTGAACGGGGTGATCCCGGCGACCACGCCGAGCGGCTGCAGGATGGAGTAGGCGTCCACCCGCGACGACACGTTCTCGGAGAACCCGCCCTTGAGCAGGTGCGGGATGCCGCAGGCGAACTCCACGACCTCCAGGCCGCGCGCGACCTCCCCGGCCGCGTCGGACACGACCTTGCCGTGCTCGGCCGAGATCAGCCGCGCCAGCTCGTCGCGGTGCCGCTCGACCAGCTCGCGGAAGCGGAACAGCACCTTGGCGCGCTTGGACAGCGAGGCGTCGCGCCAGGCGGGGAAGGCGGCCTTGGCGGCGGCGACCGCCGCGTCGACCTCGGCCGTCCCGGCGAAGTCCACGGTGCCCGACACCGCGCCGGTGGCGGGGTCGTAGACCTCGCCGCGCCGTCCGGCCGCGCCGTCGAAGGGCTTGCCGTTGATCCAGTGGGTGATGTTCTTGGTCGTCATGAGGTAGCGGCCTCGTTCACGCTTTCGAGGGAGTCGATCAGGATGCCCAGGCCCTCGGCGGCCTCGGCGTCGGTCAGGGTGAGCGGCGGGGCCATGCGCACGACGTTGCCGTACAGCCCGCCCTTGCCCGCCAGCAGGCCCCGCTCGCGGGTCTGCTCCATCACCGCGGTGGCCAGCGCCGGGGAGGGCTCGCCGGTGCCGGGGTCGGCCAGCTCGACCGCGAACATCAGGCCGCGGCCGCGCACGTCCTTGACGATCGGCAGGCGCGGCGCGGCGGCGCGCAGCCCGCCGATGATGGTGGCGCCCTGCTTGGCGGCGTTGGCCTGCAGGTCGTGGTCCAGCACGTAGTCCAGGGTGGCGTTGGCGGCGGCCATGGAGATCGGGTTGCCGCCGAAGGTGGCCAGCCCGATCGCGTGCAGGGAGTCCATCAGGTCGCCGCGCGCGACGACGCCGCCGACCGCGAAGCCGTTGCCCAGGCCCTTGGCGAAGGTCATGGCGTCGGGGGTGACGCCGTGCGCCTGGATGCCGAAGAAGCCGTCCCCGGTGCGGCCCCAACCGGTCTGCACCTCGTCGGAGATCAGCAGGATGCCGTAGGCGTCCAGGACCTCCTTGTAGGCGGCGAACAGGCCCTGGGGCGCGTAGGTGAAGCCGCCCACGCCCTGGATCGGCTCGGCGATCAGCGCGGCCACGTCGCCGGCGGTGGCGGTGGCCAGCACGTGCTCCAGGTCGGCGACGCAGACCTTGACGTAGTCGGCGTCCGACAGGCCCGCGAACTGCGGCAGGTGCCGGTCGGCGCCGTGCAGGAAGTGCACGTTCAGCGGGGAGTAGGAGCTGTTCTTCCACGCCCGGTTGGAGGTGACGCCGATCGCGCCGAACGACCGGCCGTGGTAGCCCTGCCGCATCGCCAGCACCTGGTCGGTCCGGCGCGCGTAGGTGGCCAGCAGCAGCGCGGTCTCGTTGGCCTCGGTGCCGGAGTTGGTGAAGAACACCTTGGCGTCCGGGATGCCCGACAGCCGGGCGATCTTCTCGGCCAGCTCGATCTGGCCGCGCAGCAGGTAGGCGGTGGAGGTGTGCACCACGCCGGTGGCGAGCTGGCGCTCGACCGCCTCGCGCACCTCCGGCACGTCGTATCCGATCATGTTGGTCAGGATGCCGACGAAGAAGTCCAGGTAGGAGTTGCCCTCGGCGTCGGTGACCCGGTTGCCCTTGCCGGCGACCAGCTCGATCGGCTCGGCGTAGTTCAGGACGAGCCAGTCGGGCATGACGGCCCGGTGGCGCTGGAGGAGAGTCGCGTGTTCGGCCATGGCTCCAGTCTCCGCGCGGGGTCCGCCGCGCGGCCACTGCCAGAGTGTCAGGACCCCGGGCCCCAGATTGACGGTGTGCATCGGACAGGGCGTGACCGCGCCGTCACCCGCCTCGACGAAGTGTCCGGATATCATCCGGAGGGTGCTTCCCACCCTGGCCGACGTGCTCCAGCTCGACGCCCTGCGCCGCGGGCAGCCGCGCGTGGTCGCCGGCGGCGACCGGCTCGGCAACCGGGTGCGCTGGGTGCACGTCGCCGAGGTCACCGACATCGCGCACCTGCTGCACGGCGGCGAGCTGGTGCTGACCACCGGCATCGCGCTGCCCGACGAGCCCGCCCGGCTGCGCGCCTACATCGCCGAGCTGGCCGAGGTCGGGGTGAGCGGGCTGATGGTGGAGCTCGGCCGCCGCTACGCCAGCGTGCTGCCGCCCGCGCTGATCGCCGCCGCCGAGGACCACGGCCTGCCGGTGGTCGTGCTGGCGCACGAGCCCGCGTTCGTCGACATCACCGAGTCGGTGCACGCGCGCATCGTGCAGGACCAGTTCGCCGAGCTGCGCGCCTCCGAGCAGCTGCACGAGATCTTCACCCAGCTGTCGGTGGAGGGCGCCTCCACCGACGAGGTGGTGCGGCAGGTCGCCGCGCTCGGCGGCCACCCGGTGGTGCTGGAGAACCTGACCCACCAGGTGCTGGCCGCCGACGCCGACGGCGGCGACCCGGCCGAGCTGCTGTCGGCGTGGGAGACCCGCTCGCGCGCGGTGCGGCCCGACCAGCGCACCGCCTACGACGAGTCCTCGGGCTGGCTGGTCACCACCGTCGGCGCGCGCGGCGAGGACTGGGGACGGCTGATCATCGTGCTGGGCGCGCCGCCCAGCCCGCGCGAGACCGTGCTGATCGAGCGCGCCGCCACCACCCTCGCGCTCGGGCGGCTGCTGGACCGGCACGCCGAGAGCATGGAGCGCCAGGCGCACGGCACGATCATCGCCCGCATCCTGGAGCACTCCTACTCCGACCCCCAGGAGGCCGCCGCCCGCGCCCGCGCGCTGGGCGTGCCGCTGGCCGGGCGCCGCCTGCTGGGCGTGGTGCTGCGCCCGCGCAGCACCACCTCCCCGGCCTCCCCCGCCGCCGAGCTGTCGGAGCTGGCCGAGGCCGCGGCCGCCGCCTGCAAGGACGCGCGGCTGTCGGCGCTGGTCGGCGTCCTGGACGAGGGCTCACCGCACGCCCGCGTCGGCGTGCTGGCCTCGCTGCCCGCCCGCGCCGACGCCGAGACCGCGCTGAACGAGGTCGCCACCCGGATCCGCAAGCAGTCCGGCGGCGACTGCGTGATGGCGACCGGGTCGGTGGTGGAGTCGATCCGCGACGTGCGGCGCTCGTTCCAGGAGGCCGAGCAGGTCGCCGACGTGGCCTGCCGGGGCTCGGGCGGCCGCCTGTTCTACCGGCTGCCCGACCTGCGGGTGCGCGGGCTGCTGCACCTGCTGCGCGACGACGCGCGGCTCCAGACGTTCGTGGAGCGCGAGCTGGGGCCGCTGCTGGAGTACGACGCCCAGCGCGGCAGCGACCTGACCCGCATCCTGGAGCTGTACCTGGACGCCGGGCGCAACAAGGCGGTGGCCGCCCAGCAGGCGCACCTGTCGCGTCCGGCGTTCTACGAGCGGCTGCGCCGCATCGAGCGGGTGCTGGAGGTCGATCTGGACGACGTGGAGTCGTGCGTGTCGCTGCACGTGGCGCTGCTGGCGCTCAGCTCGGTGCGCTGGGAGCGCGGCTGATACCCGACCGGAGACGGCCCGGCCCGGCCGCCGGGGGCGGCGGCCGGGCAGGCCTGCGGTGTCATGCCGGTGGTGTCGTGCCGGGGTCTCAGCCCAGCTCGCGGACCGCGCGCCAGGCGGCGTCGATCGCGGCGTCGGCGTAGGCGCGGTTCTGCGAGTCGGAGTTGGCGATGGTGACCCGCCCGTACGGGGTGCGGCCCTGCACCGACGGCAGCGGGCCGTCCGGCCAGAACTCCGCCCACGGCCGCCCGTACTCCAGCGCGTAGCCGTGGCCCCACCGGTTGACGGTGATCGCCTGGATGTCGGTGGCGGGGTCGAAGCCGCCGTCCTTGAGCAGCCGCGTGAGCTGGTCGCGGATCGAGCGCTCGAACGACGCGTAGGGGCGGTTGAACAGGTCGCGGCGGCCCGGCCCGATGCCGCCGCGCGGGTTGCGGTAGCCCGGCGCGGTCGCCATCCGGATCATGTGCACCAGGATCGGCTGGTCGGGGTCCTTGGAGAACTCGTAGCCGCCCATGCTGACCGGGTAGTCCAGCTCGGCCACCACCCAGTCGCCGCTGGTGAAGCGGGTGTGGTAGATCTTCAGCTTCTCCCAGGCCCGCCAGTTGCGCAGCTGCACCATGGCGTAGATCATCGGCAGCTTGGTGCCGTAGAACAGCGCCTGCTTCTGCGGGGAGGGCAGGTCCTGCATCAGGTACGGGACCATGGTGTTGTAGCAGGCCATCACCACCCCGCCCGCGGTGCACCCGTAGACCTTGCCGTCCTTGAAGAAGTTGACGTCCACGGTCTTGGAGTTGATGTCGCCGCCGGTGTGCTGCACCCTCACGCACGGGGCGTTCAGCCGCAGCCGCACGTCGTTGCCGGCCACGTCCAGCTTGGAGTAGTCGATCCTGGCGAGCGGCTCCTCGTCCATCGTCCGCGGCGCGCCGGTGCCCGGGATGAGCCGCCCGATCATCAGCTTGCAGATGCCGTAGTTGCCGTCGGGGAAGTGGTAGATGTACGGATCGTCCTCGTTCCACTGGATCTGGATCGTCGGCCCGCAGTACCGGTAGGGCTTGGAACGATCCAACTTCAATCCCTCGAAACCGGGGTACTCCGACGCCCAGGAGTCGATGGCGCCGAACGCGTCGATCCCGAAGCCCCACTCGTCACAGGTGTAGGTCTGCAGGTAGTTCAGCACCTCTTCGGGCATCTTCGCGTAGTCGCGCAGGTACTCCCGATAGGTGAGGCCGACCAGCCTCTCCTTCTTCTGCGCGTCGCTCAGCCCGGGCATATAGTCCTTGGGCTTGTCCTGCAACTCCAGATAGGCGGCCCGCGCCGCCTCCGACATCGGCGCGTTCTTCAGCGTCTCGGCGGTCTGGGTGTCGTCCTTCATGACCACGAGCCGGTCGTTCGCGAACAGGTCGCGGGTGAAGAACTCCGAGTCGTTGAGCTTCCACCGCTTGTTGAAGTCCTGGTCGTAGTACTTGTCGAACTTCTTCACCTGGACGCCGAGGTCGTCCAGCAGCTTCTTGGCGACCGGGCTCCACACCGACGGCCCCTCGATCGACTGGGAGCCGCCGTACCCGATGATCAGCTTGCCGTCGGGGTGGAACTCGTTGCGGCGGGCGTGGCCGCCGAACTCGTCGTGGTTGTCCAGGATGAGGATCTTGGCGCCCGGGTGCTGCTGCCGGTAGAAGTACGCCGCGCTCAGCCCGCTGATGCCGGCGCCCACCACGACCAGGTCGTAGTGCTCCCCGCTGGAGCGCACCTCGCGGTCGCCCGACCAGAAGATGCCGTCGCGCAGCTCGTGCGGGATGCGCAGCGCCGGGTTGGTGGAGCCGCGCAGCCCCGTCATCGCGGGCGGGTAGGCGGGGTCGCCCTTGCCCGCGTAGTTCCAGCCGTCCGGCGGCTCGACGACCTTGTCGTGGATGCCGCCCCACTCCCCCGTGGCGCATCCCGGCAGCAGGCCGCCCGCCGCGACCAGCCCCGCGGTCACGGCCACGCCGTCGAGGAAGTCCCGACGGCTGATCTTCCTGTCCATTCCAAGTTCCTTGTCGGAATAGACAGGCTTGTACGAATTGTCTTCCGACATTGATCCCCCGATCACAAGCCCCTGGGGAGATCTTCCACGTGGCGACGGATCAGAAACAAGCACCGCCCCGTACGCCCGATTTACTCGCCCCGCAGGGAGCATACCGGTGGGTTCGAAAGATGCTCACTCAGGGTGCCCATAACGGCTCGGACAGCCCCCGATGATGTCCGGTATCGCCATTGAATGAGGCGTTCACGAACTATCCCTATCACCCAGTGTCACTAAGACGGCTTTCTGGAGCACCGACCGCCTCCGCTACGTTGAACCGATCATGAAGATCGAGGTGCCCGCCGGGCTGGCCGAGGTGCAGGAGCACGCGAACGGGGAGGCGGGCCGGGCGTGGCTCGCGAGGCTGCCGGAGCTGGCGGCCGAGGTGCTGGAGGCGTGGGAGCTGCGCCGCGACGGGGCGGTCCGGCACGGCATGGCGGCGCTGGTGCTGCCGGTCCTGCGGGCCGACGGCGCGCCGGCGGTGCTCAAGCTGCGGCTGGTCACCGACGAGACCGAGGGCGAGCCCGTCGCGCTGCGCGCCTGGAACGGCGACGGGGCCGTCCGGCTGCTGCGCGAGGACGACCCGCGCTACGGCGCGCTGCTGCTCGAACGCCTCGACGACCACCGCTCCCTGGCCGACGTGCCCGACGACGCCGAGGCGCTGCGCGTGCTGACCGGCGTCCTGGCGCGGCTGGTGGCGCTGCCCGCCCCGCCGGGGATGCGGCGGCTGACCGACATCGCGCACGCCATGCTCGACCAGGCGCCCGAACTGCTGCCCGCCCTCCCCCACGACCAGCGGCGCGTCGCCGACGCGTGCGCGGGCGCGGTCAAGGAGCTGGCCGACGAGGGCGGGGACCGGCTGCTGCACTGGGACCTGCACTACGAGAACGTGCTGGCCGCCGAGCGCGAGCCGTGGCTGGCCATCGACCCCAACCCGCTGGCCGGCGACCCCGGGTTCGACCTGATGCCCGCCCTGGACAACCGGTGGGAGGACATGGTCGCGACCGGCGACGTGACGCGCGCCGTGCTCCGGCGCTTCGACTACATGACCGAGGTCCTGGACCTGGACCGGCGGCGGGCGGCGGGCTGGACGCTGGGCCGCGCGCTGCAGAACACCCTGTGGGACCTGGAGGACGGCGAGCCGGAGATGAGCCCGGTGCAGCGCACGATCGCCGAGGCCCTGCTCCCCCGGATGTGAGCCGGCGGGCCGGGCGGGCACGCGGAGCGGCCGACACCGGCCAGCGGGCGCCGTCCCGCCCCTCCGAACTCAGGGCGGCGGCCGGGCGCCCGCCCGCCGTCACATCCGGCCATCGGGAACGTGCAGTACATCCGGCCTGGCCGGGCACACCTCCTTCGTGACCACTCACGGACAGGAACGGCGGCGCACCTTCGGCGTCGAGGAGGAGTTGCTGCTGGTGGACCCGGCCTCGGGGGCGCCGCAGGCGGTGTCCGGGGCGGTGATCCGCTACGCCCGCGAGCACGGCGCGGAGGTGCCGCTCCCCGACGGCGAGAAGCCGTTCGAGACCGAGTTGCAGCGCGAGCAGCTGGAGATCGGCACCCGGCCGTGCGTCTCGCCGGACGAGCTGGGCGGGCAGATCCGCGAGGCCCGCGCGGCGGCGGCGCGGGCGGCGGCCGGGGTGGGCGCGGCGGTCGCGGCGCTCGCCACCTCGCCGGTGGCGGTGCACCCGTCGCTGACGCCCTCGCGCCGCTACCGGCTGATGGCCGCCGCCTACGGGCCGACCGCCGACGAGCAGCTGTCGTGCGGCTGCCACGTGCACGTCAACGTGACCTCGCCGGACGAGGGCGTGGCGGTGCTGGACCGCATCCGGCCCTGGCTGCCGCCGCTGCTGGCGCTCAGCGCCAACTCGCCGTTCTGGCAGGGCCACGACACCGGCTACGACAGCTGGCGGCAGCAGGTGTGGGGGCGCTGGCCGTCCACCGGCCCGACCGAGCTGTTCGGGTCGGCCAAGACCTACCGGGCCACCATCGACGCGCTGCTGGAGACCGGGGCGCTGCTGGACGAGGGCATGGTCTACTTCGACGCCCGGCTGTCGCGGCACTACCCCACCGTGGAGATCCGGGTCGCCGACGTGTGCCTGGACGCCGACGACACCGTGCTGATGGCCGTGCTGATCCGGGCGCTGGTGGACACCGCCGCCCGCGAGTGGCGCACCGGCGAGCCGCCCGACGCGGTCCGCACCGACCTGCTCAAGCTCGCGATGTGGCGGGCCAGCCGGTCGGGCATCCGGGAGGAGCTGGTCCACCCGGTGGACCGCCGCCCGGCCCCGGCCCGCGCGGTGGTGGAGGTGCTGCTGGACCACCTGTCCCCGGAGCTGGAGCGCGCCGGGGACCTGGAGACCGCCTCCCGGCTGCTGGCGGGCCTGCTGGAGCGCGGCAACGGCGCCATGCGGCAGCGCGCGGTGTACGAGCGCGCGGGGGACGTGCGGGAGGTGGTCGCCGACGCCGTCCGCGCGACCAGCCCCGAGGGCGGGACCTGAGACCGGCCGGAGGGCCGCCTCAGGAGCGGCCGCGCCCCAGCAGGCGCAGCAGGCCGGGGTCGGTGGCGAACAGCCGGTTCAGCTCCTCGGCGCCGACCCGGTCGGCCAGGATCTGCAGCGCGATGTCCTGCCGGACGTACTCGGCCGCCATCAGCGCCACCGCCGGGTCGGCGGTGTAGATGCCCCACGCCGAGCCGTCCTCGCCGAAGCCGCCCACCACCGCCTCGCGCCGGTCGCCGACCACCACGATCAGCCGGTAGCCCAGGTCCTGGAGCACCGCCTCGGGCGCGGAGTAGCGGTGCTCGTAGACCTGTCCGACCGGCTCGCCGGCGGGCGGGCCCGGGGACTTGCCGAACGACATCACCGACACCTCGGCGCCGCGTCCGGCCGCCGCCCGGACCTGGTCCTCCAGCCGCGCCATCTCCTGCGGCCAGATCGACAGGAACAGGTCGCGGCGCGCCCCGGCCACCACGTCCTCGGCGCGGGCCAGCATCGCGGCGCCGTCCTTGAGGTTGTGGATCAGGTGCCCCTCGGGCGCGGCGACCACCGCCGGGAGCGCGGTCTGCAGCGCCGCCACCGAGCCGTCGAACTCCCGGCGCATCCGGTCCAGCAGCGAGTCGGGCGGCAGCGGCAGGTAGTCGGTGGCCGCGTCCGAGCCGCGCAGCTCGTAGGCCGCGCCGCGCGCCACCAGCTTGCCGAGCGTCTCGTACACGGTGCTGCGCGGGACGCCCGACCGCTTGGCGACCTCGTAGCCGTTGACCGGCCTGCCCGCGGCGACCAGCGCCACGTACGCCTTGGCCTCGTAGCCGGACATGCCCAGGCGCTGGAGGTGGTCGAGGACGTCCTGCACGCTCATCGCCGCCATGCTACGCGCCGCCGGACCGGTTAGCGTGGCGTGCCATGGGTGATCGGCCGAACTACGCCGTCCTGCGGGACGGCACCTTGACGTTGTACGAGGCGCAGTGGGGCGCGAGCCGCCTCGGCGTCGAACTGCTGCCCGGCCCGGACGCCGCCACCGCGGCCTTCACCGGGCGCACCCCGGCCGACCGCTGGCTGGACGACGTCACCGGCCAGGGCGGGGCGCTCATCGACCACGACCGGCGGCGGCTGCTCTACTACGCGGCGGAGGCCGACGGGTACGCCGGGCGGGCGGCGGTGCACGAGGTCCTGCGCCGCACCTGGCCCGGCTGGCGGATCGACTGGGCCTGGGACGGGCAGGGCGACCTCGCCGCCCACGCCGGGCAGGACCGGTCGGCGGTCCGCACCGACGACCCGCCGCTGGACCTGTGGCCCTCCTACGACCAGGAGCACTGGATCAACTGCCTGGTCACGATCACCGACGGCGGCCGGACGCGCGGCTACGCGATCGACACCGACTTCGCCGACGTGCTGGACCGGGGCGCGGACCTGATCGGCGAGCTGGCGGACTGGCCGACGGTCGAGCACTGCGCGACGCTGCCGCAGTCGGGCCTCCACCTCGACGCGGCGCGGCGGTCGGCGGGGTTCTGGACCATCCAGCCGCTGTGCGGGCGGCACGAGAAGGCCGCCGCCCGCCGGCCCGACTGGACGTGGACGATGTGGAACGACCGCTACACCGAGCAGCTCGCCCGCACCGACCACGCCGTCACCTGCCCCGAGCCCGACATGGCGAAGGCCTACGCGACGCTGCGCGAACGCGCCTCGTGGATGCACCGCGCCGACGCGCGCATCCTGGAGGCCATCGACGAGCTGGCCGCGGGCGTGTCGTGACATCGGCCTGAACGGCGCCCGAGCCGCCCGCCCCGACGGGATCGAGGCGCCTCAGCCCCGCAGCGGCCGGAAGAACTCGCGCAGGTCGCCCGTCAGCAGGTCCGGCGCCTCCATCGCCGGGAAGTGCCCGCCCCGGTCGAAGTTCGACCAGTGCATCCGCTCGGCGGGATCGACCAGGGCGCGGATGGTGGTGTCGGCGGCGAAGACCGCGATGCCGGTCGGCGGCCCCTCCTGGGCCTCGCCCCAGCCGCCGCCGTCCTGCTCCTGCCGCACGGCCGTCTCGCGCCAGGCGCGCACGCCCTCGTACCCGGTGTGCGCCGCCTCCGAGCCCGCCCCGGTGAACCACATGAGGCTGACGGTGGTGAGCAGCCGGTCGCGGCCGACCGCGTCCTCCGGCAGCGCGGCGGCTGGGTCGGTCCAGGCGTGGAACTTCTCCACGATCCAGGCGAGCTGGCCCACCGCCGAGTCGGTCAGCAGGTAGCCGAGCGTCTGCGGCTTGGTCGTGCCCATGTGCAGGTAGCCCATGCCCTCGGCCAGGAACCGGTTGAAGCGCTCGCCGCGCTCGCGGTCCTCGCCCGCCAGCTTGTCCAGCTCCAGCGGCGGGCCGAACGGCAGCGCCGCCATCGTCCCGGTGAGGTGCACGCCCGCCACGCGGCCCGGCGCGACGGCGGCGAGCATCCCGGAGATGCCCGTGCCGACGTCGGTGCCCTGCGCGCCGAACCGCTCGTAGCCGAGGCGGCTCATCAGCTCCGCCCACGCCCCCGCGACGCGGAACTGGTCGCCCCAGCCGTCGCCCGTGACCGGGGTGGAGAAGGCGTAGCCCGGCAGCGACGGGGCGACCACGTGGAAGGCGTCGGCCGGGTCGCCGCCGTGCGCGCGCGGGTCGGTGAGCGGGCCGATCAGGTCGAGGAACTCGAACGGCGAGCTCGGCCAGCCGTGCGTGAGGATCAGCGGCAGCGCGTCCGGCTCGGGCGAGCGGACGTGCAGGAAGTGGATGTCCTGGCCGTCGATCTCGGTGGTGAACTGCGGGACGCGGTTCAGCTCCGCCTCCTGCGCCCGCCAGTCGTAGCCGTCGGCCCAGTGGGCCGCCAGCCCCTTCAGGTAGCCGAGCGGGACCCCGCGGTCCCAGTCGTCGTGGTCGCGGCTCGGCCAGCGGGCGCGGGCCAGCCGGTCGCGGAGGTCGTCCAGGTCGGCCTGGGCGACGGCGATGCGGAACGGACGGATTCGGTCGCTGTCCATGTACCCGACGCTAGGCCGCGGGAGCGCGGGGGCCAGTGACATGCGTTTTCGGTCAGTGTCCACTTGCGGACGGCGGGGCGGGCGGGTAGACAGATCGTTGACATCAGCGTCAACGACCGGGCGGGGGTCCATGGGCGGCATCCTGGTGGCCAACCGCGGCGAGATCGCGGTGCGGATCCTGCGGGCGGCGGGCGCCCTGGGCGAGCGCGCCGTGGCCGTCCACGCGCGCGACGACGCCCGGTCGCTGCACGTCGCGCGCGCCGACGCCGCCTGCGCGCTGCCGGGCGAGGGCCCCGCCGCCTACCTGGACGGCGCGGCGATCGTGGCGGCCGCGCTGGCGGAGGGCTGCGACGCCGTGCACCCCGGATACGGGTTCCTCAGCGAGAACGCCGGGTTCGCTCGGCGGTGCGCCGAGGCGGGGCTGACGTTCGTCGGCCCCCGGCCCGAGGTGCTGGAGCTGTTCGGCGACAAGGCGCGGGCCCGCGCGTTCGCGCGGGAGAACGGCGTCCCGGTCATGCCCGGCACGACCGGCGCGACGAGCCTGGCGGAGGCGCGGGCGTTCGCCGCCGAGCACGGCCCCGTCATGGTCAAGGCGCTGTCCGGCGGCGGCGGGCGCGGGATGCGCGCCGTGCACGATCCGGCCGGGCTCGCGGAGGCGTACGAGCGGTGCCGGTCGGAGGCGCTCCAGGCGTTCGGCGACGGTGACCTGTACGTCGAACGGCTCGCGGGGAACGCACGGCACGTCGAGGTGCAGGTCGTCGGTGACGGCGACGGCGTCCGGCACCTGTGGGACCGCGACTGCAGCCTCCAGCGCCGCCACCAGAAGCTGATCGAGGTCGCGCCCGCGCAGGGACTGGACGCGGGGCTGCGCGGCCGCCTGCTGGACGCGGCGGTGCGGCTCGCCGAGGCGGTCGGCCACGAGGGCCTCGGCACGTTCGAGTTCCTGGTCTCGGGCGCGGAGTTCTGGTTCATCGAGGCCAACCCCCGGCTCCAGGTCGAGCACACCGTCACCGAGGAGGTCACCGGCGTCGACCTGGTGCGCGCCCAGATCCGGCTGGCGCGCGGCGCGTCCCTGGCCGAGGTCGGCCTCGCCCGCACCCCCGACGTGCGGGGCTGCGCCGTGCAGGCGCGCGTCAACACCGAGACGCTGGGGCCGGACGGGTCGCCGCGCGCCGGGGCCGGGACCCTCACGGCGTTCACCCCGCCGTCCGGGCCGGGCGTCCGCGTGGACACCCACGGCTACACCGGCCACCGCACGAGCCCGCGCTACGACCCGCTGCTCGCCAAGGTAACCGCCTGGGGTCCGGACTTCGCCGCCGCCCGCGACCGCGCCCACGACGCGCTCGGCGAGTTCCAGATCGACGGCGTGCCGGCCAACCTCGCGCTGCTGCAGAACGTGCTGCGCCATCCCGGATCGGCCGCCGGGGTCTGGGACACCGGCTTCGTGACCGCCCACCTGGACGAGCTGTCGTCCGCCGAGCCCCGGCGCGTGCGCTTCGAGCCGGTCGGCGCTCCCGAGGCCGCCGCCGCGACCGGGACCGCCGCCCCCGAGGGCACCGTGCCGGTCGTCGCCCCCATGCAGGGCGTGGTGGCGTCCGTCGAGGTGGCCGAGGGCGACCGCGTCCGGGCGGGCGCGCCGCTGCTGGCGCTGGAGGCCATGAAGATGGAGCACGTCGTGCGGGCCTCCGGGGACGGCGTCGTGCGGCGGATCGCGGCGGCCAAGGGCGACCTGGTGGACGAGGGGGCGCCGCTGCTGTTCGTCGAGCCCGGCGAGCCCTCCGGCGACGCGCCCGACGCCCCCGGGGCCGATGCGCCCGAGGCCGGGGCCGACTGGAGCGCCGAGGTCGCCGAGATCCGGCGGCGGCACGGGCTGGCGCACCGGATGGGCGGCCCGGAGAAGATCGCACGGCAGCACGCGACGGGGCGGCTGACGGTCCGCGACCGCATCGCCGCGCTGGCCGACCCCGGCTCCTTCCAGGAGATCGGCGCGCTGACCGGCTTCGCCGACTACGACGAGCAGGGCCGCCTCACCTCGCTGCTGCCCGCCAACTTCGTCGCCGGGACCGCCCGGATCGACGGCCGCAAGGTCGTGCTCGGCGCCGACGACTTCACCGTCCGGGGCGGCTCGGGCGACGCCGCGATCCACGCCAAGCAGGTCCACGCCGAGCAGTACGCGCGCGAGATGCGGCTGCCGGTGGTGCGGCTGCTGGACGGCGCGAGCGGCGGCGGCAGCGTCAAGATGGCGATGGAGGCGGGTTACTCCTACGTCCCGGTCAACCCCGGCTGGGACGCGGTCGTCGACAACCTGTCGCTGGTGCCGGTCGTGGCGGCCTGCCTCGGGCCCACCGTCGGGCTGGGCGCGGCGCGGCTGGTGATGTCGCATCTGGCGGTCATGGTCGAGGGGGTCGGCCAGCTGTTCACCGCCGGGCCGCCGGTCGTGCGCGGCGGCACCGGAGAGGACCTCACCAAGGAGGAGCTGGGCGGCGCGGCGGTCCACCGGGGCAACGGGACCGTCGAGCGGTTCGTGCGCACCGAGGACGAGGCGTTCGAGGTGATCCGCCGGTTCCTGTCCTACCTGCCGGGCAGCGTCTTCGAGACTCCGCCCGTCGCGGCGTCCGGCGACGACCCGGCGCGCCGCGAGGAGTCCCTGCTGTCCGCCGTCCCCCGCGATCCGCGCGCGCCCTACCGCGTCGAACCGGTGCTGGAGGCGGTCTTCGACGCGGGCTCGGTGTTCCGGTACGCCGAGTACGGCGGCGCGACCGTCACCGCCCTGGCGCGGCTGGACGGCCACCCGGTCGGGGTGGTCGCCGCCGACCCGTTCCGGGGCGCCACGATGTCGGCCGAGGGCGCGCAGGCGATCACCCGCCTGGTGGACCTGTGCGAGACCTTCCACCTGCCGGTCGTCAGCCTCACCGACCAGGCGGGCATGACCATCGGCTCGGCCGCCGAGCGCCGCGCCACCATCCGGCACGGGGCCCGCGCCGTCGCCGCCGTCTACCAGGCGCGCGTCCCGCAGGCCGAGCTGATCCTGCGGCGCGTCTACGGCGTCGGCGGCGCGGGCGTCGTCAACCGGCACCGGCACGGCCGCAGCTGGGCGTGGCCCTCGGGCGACTGGGGCTCGCTGCCGATGCAGGGCGGCGTGGAGGCCGCCTTCCGCGCGCAGTTGCAGAACTCCGCCGACCCCGAACGGGACATCGAGCTGCTGCGGCGGCGGCTCGCGGCCGTCGCCTCGCCGTTCCGCACCGCCGAGCGGTTCGGCGTGCAGGACCTGATCGACCCGCGCGACAGCCGCCCGCTGCTGTGCGACTGGGTGCGCGACGCCTACCGGCTGCTGCCCGAGCAGACCGGCCGGCCCGCGTTCGGCGCCCGCCCCTGAGCCCGCGCGAGGAGACGCATGAGCCGTAGCGCGGCCCCGGCCGCCGGTCCCGACCCCCTAGGCTGAACCGATGGCACAGGCGAAGGCCCCCTGGGCGGCGCGGACCTCCCGCGCGGGCAAGGACAGCCGCACCCGGTCGCTGCTGCTGGAGAGCGCGGCGCGGGTCTTCGCCCGGCTGGGCTACGCGCGCACCACCGTCGCCGACATCGCCGAGGAGGCGCGGGTCTCGCGGGCGACCTGCTACGTGTACTACGCCTCCAAGGCCGATGTGTTCCAGGCGGTGGCGCAGCGGGTGCGCGACGAGTTCCTGGCCGCGCACGAGCTGCCCGGCGTGGACGCCGACGACGCCTACGGGCTGGCGCGCTCCTCCACCGCCGCGTTCCTGACCGCCTACACCGCGAACCTGGAACTGATGACGGTGATCGAGCACCAGTCCATCGCCGACCCGCAGATCGCGCGGATCTGGCAGGAGATCCAGGAGCGGCCGATGCGCCGCACCGCCCGCTACATCGACCGCCTGGCGGCGCGCGGCGAGGCGCGGCCCGCCGCGCCCGCGCGCGCCATCGCCCAGGCCACCTACGGCATGTTCGCCCAGTTCGCCCGGATCGTCGCCGCGGATCCCGCGCGGCGCGCCGAGGCCGTGGAGCACCTCACCGCGATGTACCTGCGGCTGCTCGGCCTGCCCGAGACCCCCGGCCGGGCCCCGCGCACCGCCGGATGAGGGGCCGGCCGCGCGCCGATCGGCCGGACCGCCGCCCGCCACGCCCGCGACCTGGGCTGAAGCCGCCCCGCCCGGGGCGCTAGCCTTCCAAGGGTGAATCTCGGACTGAGCGGCCGCCGGGCCGCGGTGGCGGCCGCCAGCGGCGGCCTGGGCTTCGCGGCCGCGCAGGCGCTGGTCGCCGAGGGCGTCAAGGTCGCGATCTGCGGACGCGACCGGGACCGGCTCACGCTGGCCGCCCGCAGGCTGGGGCCCGACGTGCACCCCGTCATCGCCGACGTCGGCACCCCCGAGGGCGCCACCGCGTTCGTGCGGGAGGCGCAGGACGCGCTGGGCGGCGTCGACATCCTGGTGACCAACGCCGGCGGCCCGCCGCCCGGCGGCTTCGCCTCCACGCCGCTGGACGCCTACGGCGCCGCGCTCGACCTCAACCTGATCTCCACCGTCGCCATGTGCAAGGCCGCCGTGCCCGCCATGCAGGAGCGCGGCTGGGGCCGGGTCGTGGCCATCACCTCGATCACGGTGCGGCAGCCGATCCCCACGCTGATCCTGTCCAACACCGCGCGGGCGGGGGCGACCGGCTTCCTCAAGACGCTGGCCCTGGAGGTCGCCAAGGACGGCGTCACCGTCAACTCGCTGCTGCCCGGCTTCCACGCCACCGAGCGGCTGCGCTCGCTGCGCGGCGGCGACTGGGACAAGGTGGCCGCCGAGATCCCGGCGGGCAAGGTCGGCGATCCCGGCGACTTCGGCGCGTTCGTGGCGTTCCTGGCCTCCGAGCAGGCGGGCTACGTCACCGGCAGCGCCATCCCGGTGGACGGCGGGGAGTACGCCGGGCTGCTGTGAGGGCGCCCGCCTGCCCGTTGTGACCACTTTCACAAAAGGCGTTCACCAGCACACTCGTAAGCGGGTACTGACTTGTGCGTCAGGCGCTTGGTCACCGCGCCCGCCGGCTCGCCTACGATGCGCGGCATGGCCACCTCCCCCACCGAGTGGACGCCGCCCTCGGAGCACCTGATCCGCGCCGCCGACCTGGCGCTCGAACCCTGGCGCGCCTGGACCTCCCCGGTGTTCCGCGGGCTGGAGAACCTGCCCGCCGAGGGGCCCGCCCTGCTGGTGGGCAACCACACCGTCTACGGCGTGGTCGACGCCCCGCTGGTCTTCTTCGAGATCCACCGGCGGCGCGGGGTGTGGGTGCGCTCGCTGGCCGACCACGTGCACTGGCAGATCCCCGGCTGGCGCACGGTCATGGACATGGGCGGGTCGGTCGACGGCACCCGCGACAACTGCCGCGCGCTGCTGCGGGCCGGGCAGATGGTGGTGGTGTTCCCCGGCGGGGCGCGGGAGGCCACCCGCAACCGGGACGACCGCTACCGGCTCCAGTGGGAGGGGCGGCTCGGCTTCGCGCGGCTGGCGGTCGAGGCGGGCTGCCCGATCGTGCCGTTCGGCAGCGTGGGGGTGGAGGAGATGTTCACCACCGTGCTGGACGCCGACAGCCCGCTGCTGTCGCCGGTGCGCGCCCTGGGCCGCGCCGTGCTGGGCGAGCGCGGCCGCCGCGACGACGTGCTGGTGCCGATCTCGCGCGGGATCGGCCTGTCGCCGGTCCCGCGTCCCGAACGCCTCTACTACGGCTTCGGCAAGCCCATCGACACCGCGCCCTGGCGGGGCCGCGCCGACGACGAGATCGCCGTCACCGAGGTGCGCGACCTCGCCCGCAAGGCCGTCGAGGAGATCATCGACGGGCTGCGCGCCGAGCAGGCCGCCGACCCCGGGCGCACCCCGCTCCGGCGCCTCGGCCGGGGCCTGGCCCGGGGCACCCGGAGGCTGCCCCGGGCACTGCCCGGCCTGCTCCGCTGAGCGCCCGATCCCCTGACGCCCTGCCCCAGGGCGTTCGCCTGGGGCCGCGGCGCTTCGCGATCCGTCCCGGCGGAGCGGCGTCGGAACCGACTCCGCCGGGACGGGCGGTCAGGCCGCGTGGGCGGCGGTGCGGCGCTGGAAGGGCAGGTAGCGGTCGGCCCGGCGCGGGCGCGCGGGCAGGCCGGTGGACTCGACCGCCAGCATCCGGTCGAAGCGGAAGGCGCGCACGCCCCGCCGCATCCGGCACCAGCCGACCAGGTACCAGTGGTCGCGGTGGACCAGGCAGGTGACCGGCTCGACCTCGCGGATGGTGACGTTGGCGCCGGCGTCGCCGTAGCACAGCCGCACGACCCGGTGCTCGGTGATGGCGGCGGCCACCACCCGCGCCCGGTCGGCGGTGGCGGCGTCCAGCGGGAGGGTGAGGGTGGCCAGGGTGGCCGTGACCACCTCGTCGGCGGATCCGGCGATGGGGTCGGTGTCGGCGGCGGTCTCGAGGAGGGTGCGCAGCGCCCGGCGCGCGGTGGCCGCCTGCGGCCCCGCGCCCAGGTGCGCCAGGGAGAGCGCCAGGGCGGCGATCTCGGCGGCGGTGAGCGCGGTGTCGTGGTGCGCCCGGTCGTGCTCTGCAACGTTCGCCATGGTTCGATAATACGTTCGAACACTGACATTTTGCAGAGGTCACGCCACCCCTTGAGCCCGCAGGCGCGCATGGGGAACACTGATCCTCCGAAAGCGTGTCTTATGGGGGAAAACGGGGGCCGAGATGGCACGAGCGCGGGGTGGTCGTTGAGCGACGCCGGACCCGGACGCCCGCCGATGGGCCGCGACGAGGCGGACCGGACACTCGCCCACCTTCTGAACGAGCGCGAGCGCATCAGCTCCGCCCTTCTCGAACTGGAGGCCCACCAGGGCCACCAGTTGCTGGAGGGCGCCTCCCTCGCGGGCGCGACCGCCGAGCGGCAGCGGGCCGTCCAGGAGCGGACCACCGCGCTGTGGGAGCTGTTCAACCTGTACGAGGCCGTGCTCGGCCGCGCCCGGGAGCTGCGCGCCCGCCACTCCCGCCCCGGCCAGGCCCAGCTCGCCGAGCTGACGATGCTGCTGGCCGGCCCCTCGGTCGAGCTGCCCGCCGAGGAGGTGCCGCTGGAGCGGCGCACGCTGCTGTCGCCGCCGGCCGGCGAGCGGATCACGCTCGCCGCCGCCGTGCAGCGGATGACGCCGCTGTACGAGGAGGCGGCCCGGCTGGTCGCCGCCGTGGACACGGTCTGGTCGGCGCTGCTGGAGCGCTTCGAGGACGTGGACCGCGAGCGCCGCGCGGCCGTCGCGCTCGCCGAGCGGCTCGGCGCGTCCGACCCCGCGCTCGACCGGGTCTCGGCGGAGCTGGACGCGCTCGGCGCGACCATCCGCACCGATCCCCTGGCGCTCAGCCGGGGCGACCGCGCCGACACCGCGCGCCTGGACGCCGCCGCCCGCGAGCTGGCCGACCTGCGGCGCGGGCTGGAGGAGGCCGCGCGCGTCCAGGGCGGGCACGCCGAGCGCCTGGACCGGCTGCGCGCGGCGATCGCCGAGGTCCGCGCGGCCGAGCAGGAGGCGCTGCGCGCCCGCGACGAGGTGCTCGTCAAGATCGCCTCCCCCAGCCTGCCGGACCTGCCGGACCGGGCGCGCGCCCTGGAGGACCGGCTGGCGGCCGTGGCGCCGCTCGCCGGGCAGCGGCGCTGGGCCGACCTCGCGGCCCGGACCACCGACCTGGAGGCCGCCGCCGCGACCGCGCTGGAGCAGGCGCGCGCCGCGACCGGCCTCATCACCGGCCTGCTGGACCGCCGCGAGGAGCTGCGCGGGCGGCTGGAGGCCTACCGGATGAAGGCCGCCCGCCTCGGCCACGCCGAGGACCCCGAACTCGGCCGCATCTACCGGGCGGCGCGCGACCTGCTCTGGACCTCGCCCTGTGACCTGCGCAAGGCGACCGTGACCCTGTCCGGCTACCAGCAGGCCATCTCCTCGCGTGCGAAAGGGCCGAACGGATGATCCACTGCACCGCGCCGGGCTGCGCCGGAACCGTGGAGGACGGCTACTGCGTCGTATGCGGTATGCCACCCACGCCGAGCGCGCCTCCCCCCACCGGCGGCGGGGCCGTCCCGGCCTCGGACGCCTGCGCGCAGCCGGGCTGCACCGGCACCGTCCAGGACGGCTACTGCGACGTGTGCGGCATGCCCCCGGAGGCCGCCGCCGCCCGGCCCGCGCCGCCGCCCCCGGAGGCGGCTCCCGCGGCGCCCCCTGTGTCGAACGCCTGCGCGCAGCCCGGCTGCAGCGGCACCGTCCAGGACGGCTACTGCGACGTGTGCGGCATGCCTCCCGCGCAGCTCCCCGAGCAGCCGAAGGCCCCCGACCCCTTCCAGACCTCTTCGGGCAGCGCCCACTCCGGCAGTGCGCACTCGGGCAGCTTCGCGACCAGCGGCGGCACGCGGACCGGCAGCACCCGCACCGGCTCGGCCCGTTCGTCGGGACGGCGCGGCATGCTGGGGGCGAACCTCGTCGAGGTGCCGCGCGTCCCCTACCGCGACCCCGCCTCGGCGGTCCTGCGCAATCCCGAGGTCCCCGAGAACCGCCGCAACTGCGGCAACTGCGGCGAGCCGGTCGGCCGCAGCCGCGAAGGGCGGCCCGGCCGCACCGAGGGCTTCTGCCCCAAGTGCGGGGCCGCCTTCTCCTACACGCCCAAGCTGCGCCCCGGCGACCTGGTCAACCACCAGTACGAGGTGCTGGGCTGCCTGGCGCACGGCGGCCTCGGCTGGATCTACCTGGCCCGCGACAAGAACGTCAGCGACCGCTGGGTGGTGCTGAAGGGCCTGCTCAACACCGGTGACGCCGGGTCGCAGGCGCTGGCGGCGGCCGAGCGCACCTTCCTGGCCGAGGTCGAGCACCCCAACATCGTCAAGATCTACAACTTCGTGCGGCACGGCGGCGACGACTACATCGTCATGGAGTACGTCGGCGGCCAGTCCCTCAAGGACATCCTGCTGCGCCACCGCAACGAGCTCGGCCAGGACGCGCTGCCGCTCGGCCAGGCCATCGCCTACGCGCTGGAGGTGCTGCAGGCGTTCGGGTACCTGCACGCGCGCGGCCTGGTCTACTGCGACTTCAAGCCCGACAACGTCATCCAGTCCGAGGAGCAGCTCCGGCTGATCGACATGGGCGCGGTGCGGCGCATCGACGACCCCGACGGCGACATCTACGGCACCGTGGGCTACCAGGCCCCCGAGGTCGCCGACACCGGCCCGACGGTGGCGTCGGACCTGTACACCGTGGGCCGCGCGCTGGCGGTGATGAGCTTCTCGTTCAAGGGCTACATGTCCACCTACGTGGACGGCCTGCCGCCGCGCGCCGAGATCCCGGTGCTGGCCCGGTTCGAGTCCTACGACCGGTTCCTGCGCCGCGCCACGCACAAGGACCCGGCGCAGCGCTTCCAGGACGCCGCCGAGATGGCCGAGCAGCTCACCGGCGTGCTGCGCGAGGTGCTGGCCGCCGAGGACGGGGCGCCGCGCCCGGCGATGTCGGGGCTGTTCGGGCCCGAGCGGTTCACGCCGGGCAGCGTCCCCGGCGACCGGGAGGCCGCGCTGCCGCCGGTGCCGCCGCGCGCGGCCGCCGCGGCGCTGCCGGTGCCGCTGGTCGACGGCGCCGACCCGGCCGCCGGGTTCCTCGCCGACCTCACCGCGCTGGAGCCCGCCCAGCTCGCCGCCGCCGTCGAGCGCGCCCCGCAGCGCACCCCCGAGGTCACCCTCGCGCTGGCGCGGGTGCGCGTCGAGCTGGGCGACTTCGACGCGGCGGGCGCGCTGCTGGACCAGGCCGCCGCCGACCTGCCCGGCGACTGGCGCGTCGGTTGGTACCGCGCGGTCGCCGCGCTGGCCGCCGGGCGCCCGGCCGACGCCGAGGCGACGTTCGACCGGCTGTACGGGCTGCTGCCCGGCGAGGCCGCGCCCAAGCTGGCGCTGGCCTACTGCCGCGAGGCGAGCGCGCCGCACGACGCCGCGCGCCTGTACGAGACGGTGTGGCGCACCGACCGCAACCACATCAACGCCGCGTTCGGCCTGGCCCGCGTCCGCCTGGCGGCGGGCGACCGCCCCGCCGCCGTCGCCGTGCTGGACTCGGTCCCGCCGGTGTCGATCCGGTACGTGCCCGCCCAGGTCGCGGCCATCGTCACCGCGGTGCGCGACCGCGCGCCCGCCGAGCTGACGCCCGACGAGCTGACCGCGGCGGGCGACCGGCTGGCGGCGCTGGACCTGGAGGGGCGGCGGCGCGACGGGCTCGCCGCCGACGTCCTGGAAGCCGCGCTGGACTGGGTCCGGCACGCGCGCGGACCCGCACCGAACGGCACGGTGCTGGGCGTCCCCCTCACCGAGCCCCGGCTGCGCCGTGAACTGGAGTCCACCTACCGGGCGCTGGCCCGCCACACCCAGGACCGCGAGGGCCGGCGTCTGCTGATCGACGCCGCCAACGCCGTCCGGCCGAGGACGTTGCTGTGACCGACAACCAGAGCGTGAAGCCCGCCGAGCTGGCCTGCCCCTCGTGCGGCGAGCCGGTGTACCCCGGCGAGGGCTTCTGCGAGGCGTGCGGGCGGCGTCTGGGCGACGGCGCCGCCGCGCCCGCGCCCGAGCCGGTGCGCGCCTGCGCGGGCTGCGCCGCCCCCGCCATCGACGCCGACGGCTACTGCGAGCGCTGCGGGCTGCGCCAGCCCGCCGAACGCGACCACTACGAGATCGAGCTGCCCGGCCCCGCCGGGCGGCTGCTCGCCGCCGGGGGCAGCGACCGGGGCAAGCGCTACAGCCGCAACGAGGACGCGCTCGCCCTCGCCGCCCACCCCGCCGGCGTGGCGGCGGTCGTCTGCGACGGCGTCGGCTCCTCCCCGACCCCGCACGAGGCGTCCGCCAAGGCCGCCGAGACCGGCGCGGAGGAGCTGGTGACGCGGCTGGAGAAGGGCGAGAACGCCGAGGAGGCCACCCGCGCCGCGCTGCTGAAGGCCGCCGAGGCGGTCGCCGCGCTGGCCCCCTCCCCCGACGAGGCCCCCTCCTGCACCTACGTGTCGGCGGTGACCGGCCCCCGGACGGTGACGGTCGGCTGGGTCGGCGACAGCCGGGTCTACTGGCTGCCCGCGCGCCCGGCGGGCGCGGAGGACGGCGCCGAGGTCGACACCGCCGAGCTCGCGATCGGCGACACCGGCGCGTCCGAGGACACCGCCGACAGCGCCGCGCTGGGCCCGGCGCGGCGGCTCACCGACGACGACTCCTGGGCGGCGATCATGGTGGCGCGGGGCGCGCTGAGCGAGGCCGAGGCCGAGGCGCACCCCAACGCGCACGTCATCACCGGCTGGCTCGGCGCCGACGCGGGCGAGGTCGCGCCGAACGTGCGCTCGTTCACCATCGACGGCCCCGGCTCGGTGCTGGTGTGCAGCGACGGCCTGTGGAACTACCTGCCGCACGCCGAGTCCCTGGCCGAGGCCGCACCCGACCCCGCCGGCGACC
Organism: Spirillospora sp. CA-253888; assembly: GCA_050936435.1. GTDB lineage: Bacteria > Actinomycetota > Actinomycetes > Streptosporangiales > Streptosporangiaceae > Spirillospora. Next base: position 5,938,316 of record JBNJMT010000001.1, on the reverse strand, counting down.
CGCTGGGCGCCGTCCGCACCCTGGTACGCCGCGCGCTGGACGCCGGCGGCCGCGACAACATCACGGTGGCCGTCATCCCGGTCGCCCACCCCCACACGGAGCAGCCCCGATGAGCGAGCAGCCGACGTTCGGCATCACGATCGACCAGAACAAGTCCCTGCCCGAGGGCGCCCGGGAGGTGCACGCGATCGTGTCGGTGGAGGCCACCGGCGCGCCCGCCGCCGCGCCCGTCGGCGCCGCCGAGGTGATCATCATCGACACCTCCGGCTCGATGTCCTACCCCGACAGCAAGCTGCGCGCGGCCATCGCCGCCGCGCAGACCGCCATCGACACCCTGCGCGACGGCGTGCTGTTCGCGGTGGTGTCCGGCTCCAACACCGCCTCGATGATCTACCCGCAGACGCCCCGCCTGGTGGCCGCCGACGCCCGTTCGCGGCACGCGGCCAAGGCCGCGCTGAAGGGGCTCAAGGCGTCCGGCGGCACCGCGATCGGGTCCTGGCTGCGGCTCGCCGACGAGCTGTTCGACCCCTACCAGGACGGCATCCGGCACGCGATCCTGCTCACCGACGGCAAGAACCAGCACGAGACCCCCGAGCAGCTCGACGCGGCGCTGGCCCGGTGCAGCGGCCGGTTCGTGTGCGACTGCCGCGGCGTCGGCACCGACTGGGAGGTCGCCGAGCTGCGCAAGGTGTCCTCGGCGCTGCTCGGCGGCGTGGACATCGTCGCCGACCCCAAGGACCTGGTCGCCGACTTCCAGGCGATGACCGAGGCCGCCATGGGCAAGGCCGTCGCCGACGTGGCGCTGCGGGTGTGGACGCCGCAGAACGCCACGCTCAGGTTCGTCAAGCAGGTCATGCCGTCGGTGGCCGACCTCACCGCCCGCCGGGCCGAGGCCGGGCCGCAGGCGGGCGACTACCCGCTGGGCGCGTGGGGCGCCGAGAGCCGCGACTACCACATCTGCGTCGAGGTGCCCCCGCAGCCGGTCGGCAAGGAGCTGCGCGCCGCCTGGGTGAAGCTGGTGGTGCCCGGCGGGCCCGGCGAGGAGGCGCAGGTGCTGGCCACCGGCAACGTGCTGGCGCACTGGACCGACGACGAGGCCGCCGCCACCAAGATCAACTCCAGGGTGGCGCACTACACCGGGCAGGCCGAGCTCGCCGACGTCATCCAGCAGGGGCTGCAGGCCCGCAAGGAGGGGGACCTCGCCACCGCCACCGCCCGGCTCGGCCGCGCGGTCCAGCTGGCCGACGAGGCCGGCAACGACGCGATCACCGCGGCGCTGCGCAAGGTCGTGGACGTCGAGGACGCCGCCACCGGCACCGTCCGGCTCAAGCGCAACGTGGACAAGGCCGACGAGATGTCGCTGGACACCACCTCCACCAAGACGGTGCGCACCCGCAAGAGGGAGGGCTGATGGCGACATGCCCCGCCGGGCACAGCTCCGGCTCCGCCGACTACTGCGACGTGTGCGGCGCGCTGATCGGCGGCGCCCCGGCGCCGTCCGGCCCCGGTCCCGCCATCGGCGGCGGCACGCCCTGCCCCGACTGCGGGACCCCGGCGGGCGACCGCTTCTGCGAGGAGTGCGGCTACGACTTCGCGACGGGCGGGGGCAAGCCCACGCCGCCCGGCCCCGCCGTGTCGGGCTCCACCATGTCCGGCTCCACCATGTCCGGTCCCGCGACGTCCGGCCCCGTCCTGCCGGGTCCCCCGGCATCGGGTCCCTCCCCGTCCGGTCCCGCGACGTCCGGCCCCTCCACGTTCGCCCCTCCCACCGGCGCGCCGGGGAGCACCAGCATGCCGGGATCGGTGTCCGCTCCCCCGACCACGGTCCCCGGCACCGCCACGGCCTGGTTCGCGGTCGTCAACGCCGACCGCGACTACTTCGACCGCGTCATCGCCGAGCTCGGCCCCGACGCGGGCGACCTGGCGTTCCCGCCCTACTCCCCCGAGCGCCGGATCCCGCTGGCCGGCCCGCAGGTCCGGATCGGGCGGCGCAGCACCTCCCAGGGCATCACGCCCGAGATCGACCTGCGCGAGCCCCCGGCCGACCCGGGCGTCTCGCGGGTGCACGCGGTGCTGCTGGCGCGGCCCGACGGCGGCTGGTCGCTGGTCGACCCCGGCTCGGCCAACCGCACCTGCCTCAACGGCGCCACCGAGCCCATCGCCCTGAACGTGGAGGTGCCCGTCGGCGACGGCGACCGCATCCACGTGGGCGCGTGGACGACGATCACCCTCAGGAGAGGCCAGGCGACATGACCGCCGTCCAGCAGTCCCCTGCCGCGTCCTCCGCCGCGGGCCCGCCCGAGGCGCCGGGCACGGCCGTCCCCGCGCGCCGCGGCCTGCGTACTCCCGAGCGCCGCACCCTCCCGCGCCGCCTGGTCCCGCGCACCACCGCCGGGCGCATCCGCGCGTTCACCACCGCGATCGTGGTCGCGCTGGCGGCGTCCCTGGCCGCCACCTGGCTGGCGATCGACGACGCCCGCGACGGCGTGCGCGTCATCGGCCACGACGCGGGCCGCCAGGTCGTGGCGACCAGCGACCTGTACTTCGCGCTCACCGACATGGACGCCCAGCTCGCCAACGCGCTGCTGGTCGGCCGCAGCACCGACCTCGGCGTCACCCGCGCCCAGGCCGTGGCGCGCTACGAGGCCGACCGGCGCCAGGCCGGGACCGCGCTGCTGCAGGCGAGCCGCCTCGCCGACGAGGACAGCGAGGAGAAGACCGCCCGCGACCTGCTGGAGGCCCTCGGCCGCTACGAGCAGCTCGCCGGGCAGGCCCTCCAGCTGAACCAGCGGGGCGCGCCGGGCACCGAGGCCGTCGCGCTGTACCGGCAGGCCACCGACCTGATGAAGCTCGACCTGCTGCCCAAGGCCTACAACCTCACCCTGGACAACGGCACCCTGGTCCGCCACACCTACGAGGACGAGCGCTCGGCGGTGCTGACCGGCGTGGTCTGGGTCGTGGCCACCGGCCTCGTCCTGATCGCGCTGCTGGTCGGCCTCCAGGTGTTCCTGGCCGTGCGGTTCCGGCGGCTGCTCAACCCCGCGCTGGCGCTGGCCACCCTCGGCGTCCTCGTCCTGACGGCGGCGAGCACCCTGATGCTGACCGCGCAGGCGAGCGACCTGCGCCGCGCCAAGGAGGACGGCTTCGACTCCATCCTCGCGCTGTCACGGGCCCGCGCCATCGGCAACAGCGCCAACGCCGACCAGACCCGCTACCTGCTCGACCCCGGCCGCGCCGACACCTACGAGCAGGTGTTCCTGACCAAGTCGCAGTCGGTGATGTACCTGCCCGCCAGGAACCTGACCGCCTACAACCAGGCCCTGCAGAGCAGGCCCGCCGGCGCGGCCGGGCCCGCCTTCCTGGGCTTCCTCGGCACCGAGGCCGCGCGGTCCTCGGCCGGCCTGCCCGGCCAGCGCCAGGCGCTGGGCAAGGTGCTCGACGACTGGAAGCGGTTCCAGCAGGACGACCGGCGGATCCGCGAGCTGGCCGCCGCCGGGCGGCGCGGCCAGGCCACCGGCGTCCGCACCGGCGAGGCCGCCCGCGACTTCGCCGCCTACGACGCCTCGCTGGTCAAGCTCACCCAGATCCACCACACCGCGTTCGACCGGGCCGTGGACGACGGCGACGACGGTTCGAGCGGCTGGGAGCTGGTGCTGCCGGTCGCGGGGGTGGCCGTGCTGCTGCTGCTCGGCTTCGGGGTCCGGCCCCGTCTGGCGGAGTACCGGTGAGCCTTCGGAAGGGGTTGACGATGCGAGCACGCAGGACCACCGCCGCCCTCGCGGTCCTGGCCGCCGCCGCGCTGGGCGCGGCCGGGTGCGGCGTCGGCGGGGGCGAGGACGACTCGATCCTCGCCAAGGACGTCCTGACCATCGGCGTCTACCCCGACCAGCCGGGCCTCGGGCAGCGCAAGGGCTCCTCCTACGAGGGCTTCGACATCGACATCGCCCGCGAGGTCGCCAAGCGGCTGAAGGTGCCCGCCTCGGGTCTGCGCTTCAAGAACGTCACCTCCGCCTCGCGCGAGAAGATGCTGAAGAGCGGCGAGGTGGACCTGGTGGTGGCGACCTACTCCATCACGCCCGAGCGCAAGAACGAGGTCGCGTTCGCCGGGCCCTACTACGTCGCCCACCAGGACATCCTCGTGCGCGGCGACGCCGACACCAAGAACGTGCGCGACCTGACCCGGAAGCGGCTGTGCCAGGTGCCGGGCTCGGTGTCGTTCCTCCGCGTCACCCAGGAGAAGGGCATCACCGTGGATCCGGCGCAGGCCTCGGGTTACTCCGACTGCCTCGCCAAGCTCCAGGCCGGACAGCTGGACGCGGTCTCCACCGACGACCTGATCCTGGCGGGGCTCGCGGCGCAGGCGCTGAAGTCGGGCGGCCGGCCGGTGAAGCTCGTCAACGCGCCGTTCTCCGACGAGCCGTACGGCATCGGCGTCCACAAGGACGACACCGACGGGTGCGAGGCGGTCAACAAGGCCATCACCACCATGTACCAGGACGGCACGGCGGCCGGGCTGCTGAACAAGTGGTTCGGGCTGTCGCGGCTGAAGGTGGTCACGACCGTCCCGCAGTTCGAGGGGTGCGATTGAGACCGGGTGGTCACTGAGATCAGTCGGTTACGTAAGTGCCGGTCGTGCCGCTTGATCGTAAGTTATGGTCACGAACCAAACCCGTTTCGGTAATGCCGACCGGCCCCGAAGGAGTCCCATGACGACCGTCATCCTGGTGGTGATGTGCGTCGTGGTCGGGGCGCTGGAGCTGTACGCGGGCAAGCAGAGCAAGGACCAGCAGCGCGCGTTCGTGCGGCGCATCGACGAGCTGAACGACCAGGTCACCAAGCAGAACAACGTGCTGGTGACGGTCGGCGAGCAGCTCACCGCCGAGCTGTCGAAGGTCAAGCGGGAGGTGCTGCCCGCGCTGGACTCGCGGCTGCGCCACAACACCGGCCAGGTCGAGGAGCTGGCCGGCGTGGTGCACCGGGCCGACGAGTACCTGCGCGCCCAGGCCGGGCGGCTGCACGACCTGGAGCAGCAGCGCGTCACGCTGGCCGCGCTGCGCCGCAAGCTCGGCGAGGTGGAGACCTCGGTGCGCGCGGTGACCGACGCGGGCTCGGCCGCCGTCGAGGGCAAGGTGGACTCGGCGCTGGACCGCCTGTCGGAGCTGGAGCGCGGCGGCACCGAGATCCTGGACCTGCAGCGCACGCTGACCCGCACGCTGGAGGACGTCGAGGACGTGGTCGCCGAGCTGCTGCGCTACACCGAGGGCGGCCTGGACGAGGCGGTCGCCGCCACCCTCACCGGCCGCCGGGCCGAGGGCGCGGCCGTCACCGCGACCGGGCGGCTGTGGACCCGCGACGGGCAGCTGCACGACATCCTCACCGAGATGTACGAGCGCACGGTGCGCGCCGGCCGCCTGGAGGTGCGCTTCCGCACCGTCGAGGACCCCGACGGCCAGGGCCCCGACGCGCCCGAGCGGCACCGCTACTTCCTGGGCGGCCGCCGCGCCGAGGACCTGGCGGGCGCGTTCACCGCGCTGCTGATCTCGACCGGCGCGGACCTGCCGCACAACGGCCTGTCCCGCGAGCAGGGCCGGCTGCCGCAGGCGGTCCAGGCGGTGCGGCCGCCCGAGGACGAGGCGGCGCTGAAGGCGCTGCTGCGCACCCTGTACGAGAGCAGCGGCGCGGTCGCGCAGATCGGCCCGCTGCTGGCGGTGCGGACCCGCGACGAGCTGCTGTGCGCGGTGCTCACTCCCGGCCAGTCGCTGGAGCTGGAGAACGACGAGGTCTTCTGGGACCCGGCGGCGTCAACGGTCCGGCTGCGGCGGCTGCCCGCCCATCAGCTGTGGGACCTGACCGCCTGGGGCGCCACCCCGTAGGCGCGCACGGTGCGCTCGTGCGGGGCCCCGATGCGCACCAGCACCGGGCACGACACGGTCCCGCGCTCCGGATCGGCCTCCGCGCACAGCCCGATCCCCGCCGCGCGGTCGAGGAACACCACGTTCTCCACGGCCCGCGCGGCCCGCACCGCGTACGGCACCGACTCGGCGTCCCCGGCCTCGAACAGCTCCTCGAAGGTGAGCCGCCGCGCGAACCGCACCAGCGCCGCCGCGTCCACCACGCGGCTGCCCACGGCCTCCATCGGCCCGGCGATGACGATGCCGAAGCTGGGGTCCTCCCGCCCGCGCACGTAGATCTCGCGGTCGGGCTCCAGCCCCCGGCGCCGCGCGGGCAGGTGCACCCCGAACCCGGCCTCGCCGTCCAGGAACGCCCGCGGCCCGGCCCCGCCGCCCTCGGGCACCCGCAGCGCCCCCGTGGGCGCCCGCCAGCCCGGCAGGTAGACCCCGAGCCCCCGCACCAGCAGCCGCCACACCGGCCGCCCGGTGACGTCGGGCACGAACTCGCCCCGCGCGCCCCGAGGGCCGCCGTCGCCGTTCCCGGGGAGGGGCTCCCGCGTGCCGTCCATGCCGACCATCCTCTGCGGTCGATCTCCGTCGCACAAGACCATCGACCGCGCGCCGGGCCGCCGGCGCGCGGGTGCCGGTACCCCCGCCGCGCCGCCACTGCGCGGCCGCCCCGCCGTCGGCTACCCTCGTGCCATCGGATCATGACGAGGGCGCCGCCATGAACATGCAGAACGTGATGGTCTTCCGCGACGCGGGGTCGCGCACGGTCGACCGCTACCTGATGTCCTACGAGGGCCGGGTCATCGCGGTGCGCCGGCACCCCGCGGTGCTGCTGCTCCCGGTGGCGGTGGCGGTGGTCGGGCTGATCCTCTGCGGTCTCGCCGCCACGGTGGCCGGCACCGCCTGGATCTGGTGGCTCTGGCTACTCGCCCTGGGCTACCTGGGCTGGAAGCTCCTCGCCTGGTCGCTGGAGTTCTTCCTGGTCACCGAGCACCGGGTGATGGTGGTGCACGGCGTCCTGAACCGCACCGTCGCGATGATGCCGCTGGCCAAGGTCACCGACATCGCGCTGGAGCGCTCGGTGCTGGGCCGGATGCTGGGCTACGGCGAGTTCGTCATGGAGTCGGCGGGCCAGAAGCAGGCGCTGCGGAACGTCAACTACATGCCCTACCCCGAGCAGCTCTACCTGGAGGTCTCCTCGGTCATCTTCGGCGCCGAGGACGCCTCGCCCGACTAGGGCGCGCCGGTGGGCCGGGGCACCACGCGCTTGGCCTCGGCCGGGATCTCCTCGACCTTGGGGAAGGGCCGCGGGTAGGGCACCCCGATGTCGAACCGGCCGGCGAGGGTGTCGGCGAAGGCGGCCGCGATCCGCAACTCCCCCTGGGCGTTGGGGTGGGTGCCGTCCCAGGTGTGCGCCGCCGCCACGAACTCGGCGCCGGTCGGGGCGATGACGACGGGCGACCCGGCCGTGTGCAGGTCCTCGGCGAGCAGCACCAGCCGCCGGTTGAACTCCGAGACGCGCGCGTTGAACCCGGCGTCGTCGCGCGCCCGCCGGGTGTCCGGCAGGGTGCCGAGGACCAGCCGCAGCGCCGGGTTGCCCCGGCGGGCCGCCTCGACGAACGCCCGCACGTTGGCCTCGTTCTCCTCCGGCGGCAGGCCGTACCAGAACAGGTCGTTGATGCCGAGCAGCACCAGCAGGACGTCGGGCCGGTGCTCGCGCACCTCGCCCTCGATCCGGTGCATCTCCACCAGGTAGGGGCGGCCCCACCGGGCGCAGTGGTCCCGGTCGAAGTCGGGGTCGCGGTAGGCCAGGTCGCCGTCGCCGGGCTCGGCCGTGGTGGCGTTGTCGAGGTCGTCGCCGGGGCCGACCAGGTCGAGTTCCACGCCGTGCGCGCGCAGGTGCTTCCAGAGCCGGTACCGCCAGGTCCAGTCGCCGCTGCTGCCGTGGCTGATCGAGTCGCCGACGATCATGACGTTCAGCATCCCGTGCTCCCCTCGCCACTCTTCGAGGCGAAGATAACACCGAGAGTAGTGTCCGCACAGGTCCCTAGACCGCCTTGAACAGCGCTCCGCGCCGGTAGCGGTACACGCGGCCGCCGATCGCCCTGAGGACCTCGGCCCTGGCGTGGACGTCCCGCACGCGCTCGCGCATCACCCCAAGGGCCTCCTCGCCCTCCTCCAGGCACACGATCAGCTGCGACCTGCTGGGCACGCCCACCAGCGCGCCCTCCGCCGTCTCCGGCAGGACCTCGTCGAGCAGCAGCGCCCAGGACGAGGCGTCGCTCCCCCAGCCCTCCAGCAGCGTGACCGGCCCCGCCCGCACCTCCGTCCACGCCGGCGGCCCGTTGCGGCGCACGTTGGCCAGCGCGATCCGGACGAGCTCGTCGGGCCCGACGCCCCAGGCCCGCGCCGCCGCGTTGTGGACCTGGACGTCCACCTCGGGCTCGTCGTCGTGGGCCCCGGGCACGTCCGCCACCCACAGCCCGACACAGAGCCCGTCGGCCAGCGGCAACCGGAACGGCTCGCGCGGATCGTCCCACGCGGTGCCCTCCCAGTGCCGCTGGCCGTCGTCAAGGTGGACGCCCAGCCGCTCCCGCACCCGGTCGAACGAGACCCCTTCCAGCCACCGCGCCTGCGCGCCCGCCGCAGTCCACTCGTCGACCTGCCGGAAGCACAGGTCGGCCCACTCCTCGCGCGGGCGCTCGTGGCACGCCCGCGCGAGGCGGTCGAGCGGGAACTCCGGGCACTCGCCGCGGCAGCCGGAGGACAGCTCCAAAGAGCCGTACGACAGGTCCTGGCCGTCGGCGCCGAAGGCCGCCGCGGCGTCATCGACCTCCTCGCAGAACGCCTCGTACTCCTCGGCGTCCAAGAACTCACACCATGGGGGCACCTCGGTCATGGCGGGCACACTAGCGGCGCCCTCCGACAGTGTCAGGAGTCGAAACCGAGCCCGAACCTGTCCAGCGTCCGCAACCACAGGCCGCGCCGTCCGGCGTTGCGGTCGGCGCGGGCGATCTCGTGCCTGGTCAGCTCGATGACGCCGTACCGCAGCGGCTCGGGCGGGAACGGCACGGGCTTGGACCGCACCATCCGCAACCGGGTCCGCTCGGTCTCCTCCCCTTCCGACAGCCCGACGCCCAGGCGGTCGAGCATCACGTCCGCGCCGAACCGCGTGGCCCCGACGCCGAGGCCGGTGTAGCCGACCGCGTAGGCGAGCCTGCCGTCGTAGGCGGTCCCGTAGAAGGCGCAGAAGCGGCTGCAGGTGTCCACGACGCCGCCCCACGCGTTGGTGAAACGGATCCCCTCCAGTTGGGGGAAGGTCGTGAAGAAGTGCTTCGCCAGCGTCGCGAAGGTGGCCGGGCGGCGTTCCAGATCCGACCGCAGCCCGTTGCCGTAGTGGTAGACGGCGTCGTAGCCGCCCCACAGGATCCGGTCGTCGGCGGTCAGCCGGTAGTAGTGGAACTGGTTGGCGCTGTCGCCGAGCCCCTGCCGGTTCGCCCACCCGACGGCCGCGCGCTGCTCGGGCGTCAGCGGCTCGGTCACCAGCGCGTAGTCGTACACCGGCACCAGAAAGTGCTTCAGCCGCTTGAGCAGCGGAGGGAAGACGCCCGTTCCCAAGGCGACGCGCCGCGCCGACACCACGCCGTACGCGCCGCCCAGCCGCAACCGGCCGTCCGGCTCGCCGTGCAGGGACGTCACGCGGGTGTTCTCGAAGATCCGCACGCCCAGGGACCGGCACGCCTCCGCCAGCCCCCAGGCGAGCTTGGCGGGGTGCACCATGGCGACGCCCTCGCGGTCCCAGAGCGCGCCGACGTAGGTGGGCGAGTCCACCTCGGCGCGGACCTCGTCCGGCCCCAGCAGCACGGGCGCCCACCCCAGCCCGGCGGCGTGCTCGGCCTCCCGCCTCAAATCCTCGAACTGCCACTCCTCGGTGGCGATGTGCATCTCCCCCGTCCGCTCCCACTCGGCGTCGATGCCGTAGCGGGCGAGGGTGTCGCCGATGTCGCAGAGGTTCTCGCGACCGAGCCGCTCCAGCTCGGGCATCTCCTCGGGCCAGCGCTCCAAGCCGTTGCCCAGGCCGTGGGTGAGGCTCGCGGCGCAGAACCCGCCGTTGCGGCCGGAGGCGGCCCCGCCGACGCGGTCGGCCTCCAGCACGACCACGTCGAGCGACGGGTCGCGCTCCTTGGCGCGCAGCGCGGTCCACAGACCGGTGTAGCCGCCCCCGACGACCGCGAGGTCGCAGCTCACCCGTCCGGCCAGCGCCCCCGCGGGCTCCGGGCGTCCGGGGTCGGCGAGCCAGTAGGAGGTCGGCTCGGCATCGGTGAGCGCGGTCAGGACGTTCATCAAACACCTACAGCGTGGAAGCTTCGTTCATGGAAGTGGTGCGGACATATGACACGGCATCCGCCGTTCTCCTTACACATACTGTTCCCTTTCATAAACTGAGGGTCATGAGGACGGCGTTCAGGTGCCGGGCCTATCCCGACGCCGAGCAGGCGGCGATCTTCGCCCGGACGTTCGGGTGCGTGCGGCTGGTGTGGAACAAGATGCTGGCCGAGCGGCACGCGGCCTACCGCCGGCGGGGCGAGCGGACGTCGTACAAGCAGGCCGACGCGGCGTTGACGGCCTGGAAGAGGACCGGTGAGCTGGCGTTCTTGGGCGAGGTGTCGTCGGTGCCGTTGCAGCAGACGCTGCGGCACCAGCACACGGCGTTCGCCAATTTCTTCGCCGGACGGGCCCGCTATCCGCGGTTCAAGAGCCGCACCGGACGGCAGGCGGCGCACTACACCCGGTCGGCGTTCCGCATGCGCGGCGGCCAACTGCACATCGCCAAGACCCGTACGCCGCTGGCGTTCGCATGGTCCTTCGACATCGACGTGACCGCGCTCGATCCGACCATGGTGGTGGTCTCCCGCGAGCCGGACGGCCGCTGGTACGTCAGCTTCGCCATCGACATCGACGACCCCGCGCCCGCGCCCCAGGCCGGGCACGCCATCGGTGTCGACCTGGGGGTGAAGGAGTTCGCCGTCACCTCCGACGGCGATCGCGTCCCCAACCCCCGGCACCTGGAGCGCAAGGCCCGCAACCTGGCCCGCTACCAGCGCCGCATGGCCCGCAAACAGCCCGGCTCGGCCAACCGGCGCAAGGCCAAGGTGGCCGCCGCTCACCGCAAGGTCCGCAACGCCCGCGCCGACTTCCTGCACCGCACCAGCACCCACCTGGTCCGCAGCGCCGACACCATCGCCATCGAAGACCTCAACGTGCGCGGCATGGTCCGCAACCGCCGCCTGGCACGCGTGATCTCCGACTGCGGCTGGGGCGAGTTCCGCCGCCAACTGGAGTACAAATGCCGGCGCGCCGGACGCGTCCTGGTGGTGGTCGACCGCTGGTACCCCTCGTCCAAGACCTGCTCGGGGTGCGGGCACCTGCTCGCGGAGTTGGGCCTTGCCACCCGGGCGTGGACGTGCCCGGCCTGCCGCACCCGGCACGACCGGGACCACAACGCGGCCACGAACATCCTTGCGGCTGGTCGAGCCGTAGCCGGACGGCAGTACGGCGAGGTCTGTGGAGCTGATGTCAGACGGCAAGGGCCCTCCCTTCCGCAATCGGCAACGAAGCAGAAAACCCACTCCGCGAGGAGTGGAACCCCCTCCGGTTAGGAGGGGGGAAGTCAAATTTCCAGCTCCCTTGGGGCCCGCGCCGCGCTCGGAGGCGCGGCGCGGGTGTTTCGATCGGTTCTTCAGCGGGTGCGGGCGCGGCGGCGCGTGGCGGCGATGTTGACGATCGCCAGCAGCACGCCGACCGCGAAGATGAGGGTGCCCATCACGTTGACCTGGGGCGGGGTGCCGGTGCGGGTGGAGGCCCACACCCACAGGGGGAAGGTCTGGGTGGCGCCGCTGGTGAAGTTGGTGATGATGAAGTCGTCCACCGACAGGGCGAACGCCAGCAGCGCGCCCGACAGCACGCCCGGCATGATCATGGGCAGGGTGACCAGGCGGAAGGTCGTCCAGGGGCCGGCGCCCAGGTCCTTCGCGGCCTCCTCGATCTTGGGGTCGAGGCCGACCGCGCGGGCCCGCACGGTGATGGCGACGAACGACACCGAGAACATCACGTGCGCGGCCAGGATCGTCAGGTAGCCGCGCGGGGTCTCGGTGGCCACGAACATCGCCAGCAGCGAGGAGCCCATGACCAGTTCGGGGCAGGAGATCGCGGCGAACATCACCAGGTTGGAGGCGCCCTGGCCGCGGAAGCGGTAGCGGCCGAGGGCGAGGCCCGCCAGGGTGCCCAGGACGGTCGCGATCACCGTGGTCAGGGCCGCGATGGTCAGCGAGTTGACCAGCGCGGTGGTGAGGTCCTTCTTGTCGAACAGGTGGGCGTACCAGTGAAGGGTGAAGCCCTCCCACTCGAAGTTCTGCTTGCTCTTGGTGTCGTTGAAGCCGAACAGGATCATCACGGCGATCGGCAGCAGCAGCCAGGCCACCAGGAGGGTGGTGTAGATCTGCAGGCCGCGGCCCCGGAGGCGGCGGCGCGGCGCGCGACGCGCTCGCGGTCGCTCGGGTGCGGTGAGGGTGGTGGTCATCGGCCCGCCGCCTCCAGGACGTCCTTGGTGCCCAGCGCCCGCGCGTAGATGAAGATCCCGACCAGCAGGAGCGCCATCAGGGTGAACGACAGCGCCGAGGCCAGCGCGTAGGAGCTGTTGTCGAAGTACTCGGTCTGGATGACGTTGCCGATCATGGTGTTGCCGGGGCCGCCGAGCACCTCGGCGTTGACGTAGTCGGAGGAGACCGGCACGAACGTCATGATGACGCCGGCGAACACCCCCGGCAGCGACAGCGGCAGCACCACCCGCCGGAACACCGCGAGGCGCCCGGCGTACAGGTCGTAGGCGGCCTCGATGACGCGGTAGTCGATGCGCTCCAGCGCCACGTAGATCGGCAGGATCATGAACGGCAGGAAGTTGTAGGTCAGTCCCGACACCACGGCGAAGCCGCTGTCCAGGACGTGGAAGCCGTCGGGCAGCAGGCCCCAGCCCTTGAGCGGGCCGAGGACGGGGCCCTCGTCGGTCAGCACCAGCTTCCAGGCGATGGTGCGCAGCACGAACGACACGAAGAACGGCAGCAGCAGCAGGAACAGCCAGGTGGACTTGTGGCGGCCGCCCTTGAACGCGATCCAGTACGCGGCCGGGTAGGCCAGCGCGATGCACGCCAGGGTGGCGAGCGCGCCGTACCACAGGGACCGCACGAGCTTGTCGCCGTAGACGTCCAGGCCGTCGGTGTAGTTCTTCCAGTGCCAGGTCATCGTGAAGCCGTCGATGATGTTGCCGGTCATCAGCGACACCGACGCCATGTAGACCAGCGGCACCACGAAGAAGACCGCGAGCCACAGGCCGCCGGGCAGCACGAGCAGGTAGGGCGCCAGGGCCCCTTTCAGGCGGCGCATCGTCAGCTCCCCTGGGCGATCGGCGTGAAGATCTTCTGGTACTGCGTCTCCTCCTGCTGGGTGAGGACGCGGTAGGTGCGCAGCCTGGCCAGGTCGTCGGCGCCGGGGAACACCAGCGGGCTGCCGGCCAGCCGTTCCAGGTCGGCCCTGTCCTCGCCCTCGGCCGAGCGCGCGTCGGCCTCGATGTACTGCTTGGCCGCGGGCACGGGGGTCACGTAGTTGATGAACTCGGTGAGGGTGGCGTTGCGGCGCGGGTCGTACAGCCAGTCCATCAGGGTGAGGGCGTCGGCCGGGTTGGGCGCGGGCTTGGGGATCATCATGTTGTCGGTCCACAGGGTGCCGCCCTCGCGCGGCACGGCGAACTTCACCTCGTCGCTGGCCAGCGAGTACACATCGCCCGACCAGGCCATGGTCATCCACACGTCGCCCTTGCTGACGGCGTCGATGTAGTTCTGCTCGTAGTACTTGCGCACGATGCCCTTGTCGCGCTGCTCGCGCAGCTTGCGCGCGGCGTTCTCCCAGTCCTTGGGGGTGGACTTCTGCGGGTCGACGCCGATGGCGAACATCCCGAAGTTGCCCAGTTCCTGGGAGTCGCCCATCATGCCGACCTTGCCCTTGTACTTGGGGTCGAACAGCTGGGCGATGCTGTTGATCTCCTCTTTGACGTACTTGGTGTTGTAGGCGATGCCGGTCACGCCCGAGGTGTAGGGGACGGTGAAGGCGTTGCCGGGGTCGTAGGCGGGGTTCTGGAAGCCGGGCCCGGCGTGCTTGCGGAAGTTCTGCAGCCGGTCGTGGTCGAGCGGGGCCAGGAAGCCGAGCTCGATCATCTTGGTGAGCTGGATGCCGTTGGTGACCACCATGAGGTCGAAGCCGATGGACTGCCCGGCCGCCAGCGGCGCCTGCACCTTGCCGAACCAGTCGGCGGCCTCCTGGATGACCTCCTTGTAGGTCACCTTGATGCCGGTCTCCTTGGTGAACGCCTTGATGGTGGCCTGGTCGTCCTCCATGTAGCCGGGCCAGTTCGCCCAGCTCAGCGTGCCCTTGCCGCTCTTGCCCTTCCAGAACGCGTCGATCGTGGCCTGGGTCACCTTGCCGCGGCCGCCCTGGCCGGGGATGGAGCAGCCGGCGAGCGCCACCGCCGCCGCCGAGGCCCCCAGCAGGCGCAGCGCGCCGCGCCTGGTCATCATGCCGCGCGCGAACGCGGGGTCGAGGCGCGGGTCCGCGGCGTTCCCTGCGCCGCTCATGCCGTGCCGATCGCGTAGGAGTGGCGCGCCTCCCACGCGAGCCACACCCGGTCGCCGCGGGCGGCGAGGTCGTCGGCGTTGGTGGCGTTCTGCTGGAACACCGTGACCTCCGTGCCGCCGGGCGCGGTGACCAGGTAGCTGGTGGAGGTGCCGAGGTAGACGACCTCGGCGACGGTGGCCCGCACCAGCGAGCCGGGCCGGTCGGGGCGCTCGGTCAGCAGCTCGATCTTCTCGGGCCGTACGGTGACCTCCAGCCGGTCCCCGGCCGCCGCCGGGCGGCCCTCGCGCAGCGGCACCACGATGCGGCCGTCGTCGCCGTAGGAGATGACCGCCTCCCCGCCGTCCACCGCGCCGACCTCGCCCGACAGCAGGTTGGAGGTGCCGATGAACCCGGCGACGAACTTGGTGGCGGGCCGCTCGTAGATCTCGCGCGGGGTGCCGAGCTGCTCGACGCCGCCGTCGTTCATGACCGCGATGCGGTCCGACATCGTCAGCGCCTCGCCCTGGTCGTGGGTGACGTAGACGAAGGTGATGCCGACCTCGCGCTGGATGCGCTTCAGCTCGACCTGCATGGCCTGGCGCAGCTTGAGGTCGAGCGCGCCCAGCGGCTCGTCCAGCAGAAGCGCGCGCGGCCGGTTGACCAGGGCGCGGGCCAGCGCGACGCGCTGCTGCTGGCCGCCCGACAGCTCGCCGGGGCGGCGCTTCTCCCGCCCGGCCAGGTCCACGATGCCGAGGATCTCGCCGACCCGCGTCGCGATCTCGCCCTTGGCCACGCCTTTGCGGCGCAGCCCAAACGCGACGTTGTCGAACACGCTCATGTGCGGGAACAGGGCGTAGGACTGGAACACCATGTTCACGTCGCGCTTGTTGGCGGGCACGCCGGTCACGTCGCGGCCGTCCAGGCGGACCCGGCCCTCGGTCGGCTCCTCGAACCCGGCGATCATGCGCATCGTGGTGGTCTTGCCGCAGCCGGAGGGGCCCAGCAGGGAGAAGAACTCCCCCGGCGCGATGCTCAGGTCGACGCCGCGTACCGCCGCGACCGTCTCGCCGTGCGAGTGGTAGCTCTTGCGGACGCCGGCGAGCTCGATCGCGGGCGGCGCGGGGTCGGCCCGGCCCGGGTCGTCGCGCACCGGGACGGGGCTGGTGTCGGTCATGGCGGGGTTCCTTCGCGGGGTCGGTGCGACGGGGGGCGCGGCGGGGGCACGGTGGGGGCGCGTCGGGGAGGCGCCCCGGGGAGGCCTGCCGAGGCCCGCCGGTGGCACGGACCTCGGCAGGGACGGCTCAGGCTCCGAGGTAGTGCATGACGTGCTTGATGCGGGTGTAGTCCTCGATCCCGTACAGGGACATGTCCTTGCCGTAGCCGGAGTGCTTGAAGCCGCCGTGCGGCATCTCCGACACGAAGGGGATGTGGGTGTTGACCCAGACCGCGCCGAAGTCCAGGGCCTTGGTCATGCGCATGGCGCGGCCGTGGTCGCGGGTCCACACGCTGGCGGCCAGGCCGTACTTGACGTCGTTGGCCCAGCGGACGGCCTGCTCTTCGTCGGTGAAGGTCTGGACGGTGATGACGGGGCCGAAGATCTCGTTCTGCACCATCTCGTCGTCCTGGCGGAGCCCTCCGACGACGGTCGGGGCGAAGAAGTAGCCGCGGTCGCCGACCCGCTCGCCGCCCGCCAGCACCTCGGCGTGGTCGGGCGCGCGGTCCAGGAAGCCCTGCACGCGGGCGAGCTGGTCGGCGCTGTTGACCGGCCCGAAGTCGGCGCCCTGGTCGCTCGGCGGGCCGACGGCGGTGCCCCGCGCGGCCTCGGCGAGCGCGGCGGTGAAGTCGGCGGCGAGCCGTTCGGAGACCAGCACGCGGGCGGCGGCGGTGCAGTCCTGGCCGGCGTTGAAGTACCCGGCCCCGGCGATGCCGGCGGCGGCGCTCTCGATGTCGGCGTCGTCGAACACCACGACCGGTGCCTTGCCGCCCAGCTCCAGGTGGACGCGCTTGAGGTCGTCGGCGGCGGCCCGCGCGACCTCCATGCCGGCCCGCACGCTGCCGGTGATCGACACCATCTGCGGGGTCGGGTGGGCGACCAGCGCGCGGCCGGTCTCGCGGTCGCCGCAGATCACGTTGAACACGCCGGGCGGCAGGTGCTCGGCGGCGATCTCGGCGAGCAGCAGGGTGCTGGCCGGGGTGGTCTCCGACGGCTTGAGGACGACGGTGTTGCCCGCCGCGAGGGCCGGGCCGAACTTCCACACCGCCATCATCATCGGGTAGTTCCACGGCGTGACCTGCGCGCACACCCCGATCGGCTCGCGCCGGACGGAGGAGGTGTGGTCGGCCATGTACTCGCCGGTGGCCTTGCCCTCCAGGACCCGGCTCGCGCCCGCGAAGAAGCGGATGTTGTCCACCATGGGAGGGATCTCCTCGTCCATGGTGAGCTGGAGCGGCTTGCCGGTGTCGCGGCTCTCGGCCGCCACCAGGTCGGCGGCGCGCGCCTCCACGGCGTCGGCGAAGCGCAGCAGCGCCAGGCTGCGGTCCTTGGGGGTGGCGTCGCGCCAGCCGGGGAAGGCGTCGGCGGCGGCGCGGAAGGCCGCGTCCACGTCCTCGGCGCCCGAGAGCGGGGCCTCGGCGTAGGGCTCGCCGGTGCTGGGATCGATCACCTCCAGCGTCCGGCCTTCCTTGGTGTCGGTGTACGCGCCGCCGATAAAGTTGCGCAGCCTGGTCCTGCCGTCGCTGGTCACGTCGATCCCTTCCCGGGGGCACCTGCCCGATGTGTCCACTTGGTCCCGACCTTGACAGAGGACTCAGGCCGTGACAAGTGATTCCGTTGTTACGATCCCATTTCACGACTAATTCCCTTGGACCGTACGCCGAACAGGCACGATGCCGCAGCGAGGAGACCACCCATGACGGAGCGCCGAACGCCGTCGTCCCGACGTGCCCTAGCGTCCGTCCAGCTCGACGAGACCGCCAAGCAGATCATCGAGCAGCTCCAGCAGGACGGCCGCCGCTCCTACGCCGCGATCGGCAAGGCCGTGGGCCTGTCGGAGGCGGCGGTGCGCCAGCGCGTGCAGAAGCTGCTGGACGCGGGCGTGATGCAGATCGTGGGCGTCACCGACCCGATGATGCTCGGCTTCTCCCGCCAGATGATGATCGGCGTCAAGTGCGAGGGCGACCTGGAGTCCATCGCCGACCAGCTGGCCGCCGTCGAGGAGATCGACTACGTGGTGATCACCGCGGGCTCGTTCGACATCCTGGTCGAGCTGGTCTGCGAGGACGACGAGCAGCTGCTGGAGCTGCTCGGCCGGATCCGCGCGGTGCGGGGCGTGGTCTCAACCGAGAGCTTCGTCTACCTGAAGCTGCGCAAGCAGTCCTACTCCTGGGGCACCCGCTGACCGGACGGGCCCCCGCCTTCATATCCTCCTTCTTATAGGGGATGCCGCGGACGCGCCCGCGGGCGTACTTTGAGATGCCGCCAGGAAGGAGACCGGCATGTCAGAGTCGGTTCGCCAGGGCCTTCCCGCCATCCGCCAGATCGAGCTGAACATCACCGAGGAACAGCACCTTGTGATCCGCAAAGCGGCGGACGACCTGGGCTGGACGGTCCCCCAGTACGTACTGTGCGCGGCCCTGGACCGGGCCGAACGCGACCTCTACGAGCACGCCGCGATCGACGGCGGCGCCGAGGACGACCTCCGCCGCCAGGAAGGGACGGCCGAGCCGTTCGTGGCCCTGCTGGCCGCCCTAGGCTGACCCCTCCAGCGCCGCCCGCAACCGCGCCGCGTACTCGGCGGCCTCGGCGTCGGACCCGTACTTCGTGCGAGGCCAGAAGAACCCGCGCAACCCGTCCTTGGGCCTGCGCGGCACCACGTGCACATGGAGGTGCGGGACGCTCTGGCTGATCCGGTTGTTGTTGGCCACGAACGACCCGGCGGCCTCCAGCCCGGTCTCCATGGCCCCCGCCAGCCGCCGCGCGTACCGGAACAGGGGGCCGACCTCCTCCTCGGGCAGGTCGGTCAGCGTCTCGTGGTGGGCGCGCGGCACCAGCAGGGTGTGGCCCTTGAACAGCGGCCGCGTGTCGAGGAAGGCCACCGCGTCGGGCTCCTCCAGCACGAAGTGCGCGCCGAGCCCACCCTTGACGATCTGACAGAACACACACCCACCGGTAGCCATGACCCTCATTCTGCCCGGCCGGGCCTGATGGCGGCCTTACGTGATCGCCGCTAGCGTGCGGACACATGCGTCTGGACAGCGTCGCCTTCCGGTACCGCCGCCGCGCGCCGTGGGTGCTGCAAGGGGTCTCCCTCGACCTGCCGCCCGGCCGGATCGTCGAGGTCACCGGCCGCAACGGCGCCGGCAAGTCCACGCTCCTGCGGCTGGTCGCCGGGCTGCGCGACCCGCGCCGCGGCACGATCACGGGGAGGCCCGCACAGGTCGGGTACGCGCCCGAGCGCTTCCCGGTCGAGCAGCCGTTCACCGTCCGCTCCTACCTGCGGCACATGGCGGCCATGCGGGGCGTGCCCGCGTCCGCCGCCGACCCGTGGGTCGAGCGCCTGGCGTTCGGGCACCTGCTGGAGACGCGCCTGCCCGAGCTGTCCAAGGGCAGCGCGCAGAAGATCGGGCTGGCGCAGGCGCTGCTGCCCGGCCCGGGGCTGCTGGTCCTGGACGAGCCGTTCGCGGGCCTGGACGCCGAGACCCGCGACGCGCTGCCCGGCCTGGTCGCCGAACTGGCCGAGGGCGGCACGACCGTCGTGGTCAGCGACCACCAGCGCTGCCTGGAGGACCTGCCCGGCGTCGAGCGCGTCCGCGTCGCCGGCGGCGCCGTGACCGCCGTGGGGGCGGCCGCGGAATGGACGACCCTGGAGGTGGTGGTGCGCGCCGACGAGGCCGACACCGTGGAGACCAAGCTGCGGGCCGACGGCTACGACGTGCGGAGGCCGCACCGGTGATCGCGCTCGCCCGGTTCCAGATCGCCGGCTACCTGCGGTCGCTGCGCGTCCTGCAGCCGTTCCTGGTGGTCGTCCTGATCGTGGCGCTGGTGCTGCTCCAGCGGCCCGCCCACCCCGTCGAGCAGGAGCTGCTCAAGCTCGCCACCGGGACGCTGGGCGACGTCGCCGCGTTCATGTTCCCCATCTGGGCGTGGGCGGCCCGCGCCCTGCTCGACACCCAGCCGGACGGCCAGCGCGACCTGTCGGCGACGGCCGTGCGGCACCGGGGCGCGCCGATCGCCGCCGGCCTGCTCGCGGCGTACGCGGTCAACCTGGCGCTGGGCGCGCTGGCCCTGGCCGTCCCCCTGCTCTACGGGGTCCTGTCGGGCGTGCAGACGCCCGCCCTGATGGCCGGTGTGGGGCTGGCGCTGCTGGTCGCCGCGTCCGCCACGGTCCTGGGCGCCTGGACCAGCCGGCAGATCATCCCGTCGCCGGGGACCGGTCTGCTGGTCCTGCTGAGCGCGCTCGTGGCCGTGCTGCTGCTCGGGCTCGGCCCGCTGTCGCCGCTGACGGTGCCGATGCTCGACTGGATCCGCGCCGCGCACGCGGGGCCGGTCGCGTTCACCGACGCCTACGGCGGCCTCGCGCTGCACCTGGCGTTGTGGACGGCCCTGGTCGGCGCCGGGTACGTCCTGGCCGGACGCCGCCGCTGACCGCCGGCGGCCTCAGGCCGCCTGCACGGTGAGGCAGGCGCTCTCGACCGGTTCGTCCGACCGCACGCAGAAGTAGACGCGGCCGGGCTCGCCCCAGTCCCAGCCGAGCCGCCCGTCGGAGTCGAGCTGGAGCAGCAGCCGCCACTGCTCGCGTTCGGTCTCCTGCGGACCGGTAGGGGTGCGCACCAGCACCGGCCAGCCGCCGAGCTGGTGGTTCGGGGCGTCGTCGGGCCACATGTGCGAAAGCCAGGCCGCGTGCAGCTGCTCGTACACCTCCAGGAAACCGCTGTAGGCGGCCTCCAGCCGCTGCAGGACCGGCTCCTGCGGCGAGGGCACCGACAGGAACGGCGACGCGCCGAGCGGGCACAGGGGGTAGAAGGCGGCGCCGGACGGCCGCGTCGCCTCGCGCAGCCCACCGGTGAACACCCGGCAGCCCTCCGCGCCGTCCGCGTGGTAGAACGCGGCCACGCCCTTGGAGGGCAGGCCCGGCAGCGTCGTCAGGGCCGCCAGCTCCGCGAAGTCCACCGAGCCGAGGAACGCCAGCGGCCGCCCGTCCCCGACGGGCCAGGCCTCGCCCTCGGGCAGCAGCGGGTCACCGCCCAGCCGGACCGTCGCGCCGCCGGGCGCGCCCAGCGCGATGGCGGGCCGCGCCAGCTCCAGCAGCGCCGTGGTGACCTCGGGGGCGAAGAACACACCGAACAGGGAGTGCAGCCGCTGCCGCTGCGGGAGGAAGTGATCCATGTCACGTAGCGTTCCCCGGCACGGGTCGCGTGTACCGGCGCGGCGCGGATTCAGCGGCGTTCCAGCGCCCCCGCGAGCTGGGCCAGGAACCGGTCGACCTCCTGCTCGTCGTACCCCGGCCCCAGCCGCACGTTGCGGAACACGCATTCGCGCACGTCCCGGGGCGGCACGGGCGGCGCGGTGCCGCGCAGCCCGGCGATCACCCGGTCCAGGAACGCGTCCACGTCGCGCACGTCGTATCCGGCGCGCAGCCGGGAACCGGTGAATCGGGCGTTCTGAATCCAGGTGATGAGCCAGCCCGGATGCACCCGGGGGCGGCCGGCGCGCTCGCCGAACGGCCCGGCCGCCTGGAGCTGGCGGATGCGCTCGCTCAGCAGCTCGTCCACCGCCCGCTGCTCGTAGCCGCGCAGCACCACGTCGAAGCGGGTCCGGCGGACCTCCTCGACCGGCAGATCCGCGCCGCCCTCCAGGGCCTCGCCGATCCGCGCCAGCAACGCGTCCACCTGAGCGCGGTCGTACCCGCGCAGCACCACCGGCGGGCGGCTCCCGCTCCTGGCCGACATGCGGCTCCTAGTCCTTGGTGGCCGCGGCCAGCTGGCCGCAGGCGCCGTCGATCTCCCTCCCCCGAGTGTCGCGCACCGTCACCGCCACCCCGTGCGCCTCCAGCCGCCGGACGAACTCGCGCTCGTCCTCGGGCCGCGAGGCCGTCCACTTGGAGCCCGGCGTCGGGTTCAACGGGATCAGGTTGACGTGTACGAGGCGGCCGCGCAAGAGGCGGCCCAGCAGATCGGCCCGCCAGCCCTGGTCGTTGACGTCCTTGATCAGCGCGTACTCGATGGAGACCCGGCGGCCGCTCCGGTCGGCGTAGGCCCAGGCCGCGTCCAGGACCTCCTCGACCTTCCACCGGTTGTTGATCGGCACCAGCTCGTCGCGCAGCTCGTCGTCGGGCGCGTGCAGCGACAGCGCCAGCCGCACCGACATGTCCTCGGCCGCCAGCTTCTCGATCGCCGGGACCAGGCCGACCGTGGAGACCGTCACCGAGCGCTGGGAGATGCCGAGCCCCGCGGGCGCCGGGTCGGTGATGCGCCGCACCGCGCCGATCACCGCCTTGTAGTTGGCCAGCGGCTCGCCCATCCCCATGAACACGATGTTGGAGACGCGGCCGGGGCCGCCGGGGATCCGGCCGCGCGCCATCGCGCGGGCGCCCGCGGCGACCTGCTCCACGATCTCGGCGGTGGACAGGTTGCGGGTCAGCCCGGCCTGCCCGGTCGCGCAGAAGGGGCAGTTCATGCCGCACCCGGCCTGGGACGACACGCACATCGTGGCGCGGTCGGGGTAGCGCATCAGCACCGACTCGAACAGCACGCCGTCGAAGGCCTTCCAGACCGTCTTCAGCGTCTTGCCGCCGTCGCAGTCCAGCTCGCGCACGGGGGTCAGCAGGTCGGGCAGCAGCTCGCCGACCAGCCGCTCGCGCAGCGGGGCGGGCAGGTCGGTCATCTCGGCCGGGTCGTCGACCAGGCGCGCGAAGTAGTGCCGCGACAGCTGGTCGGCGCGGAACGGCTTCTCCCCCAGCTCGGCGACGGCCGCGCGGCGCTCCTCCGTCGTCAGGTCGGCGAGGTGGCGCGGCGGCTTGGCCCGGCGGGGCGCGGCGAACACGAGCTTGGCCGGCGTCTTGGCCGCCGGGGCGCCCTCGGGCGCGGGGGCGGCGGACGCGGCGGGTTCGGTGGTGGCAGACATGGTCCTTCCAGTGTCGCAAACACCACGCGATGCCCCGACCGTTCGCGGGGACGCGCCGCGGACGATCAAGGTGCGGCCGGGCGCGGCCGGGCGCGGACCGGCCGCGTGACCTCCGACATGCCTGCGCACGACCTTCCCCGGACACTAAGGTCTCGATCATGTCGGTATTGCGCAGGGGGTCCGCTTCGACCCGGAGCGGTGTGACGGTCGTGCGGGACTCGGTGAGCCCGTACGGCAGCAGGCGGCTGGTGATCGAGACCGACGGCGTCGTCACCGCCGCCTATCTCAGGGACGCCCGGAACGCGGTGGTGGGCGCGGTCTGGGCCGCCAACCACCAAGCCGCCCCGGCCGAGCCGGACCTCGGCCGGATGGACGCCGGGCTGGCGCCGCTCATGCCCGCCTCGCACGTCCGCACCCCTGAGGGGCGCGGCCCGCTGGCCGCCAACGATCTCGAGGTGGTGTGGTTCGAGGAGGGCGACGGGGCGGCGGTCCTGGAGCGCGGCGAACCGCTGCTGGTGCTGCCGGGCTGGGCGGACGTGGCGCGCGGCGTCCCCGGCTACAGCCGCGACGCCACCGGGCCCGGGCCGTTCGCGTTCCCCCTCGACGACGAGATCGAGGAGTTCACCGCGCGCGTCGAGCGGGCCCGCGACCACTGGAAGACCGTCGCCGCGGACGGCTCGTGGGCCGACTACCAGCAGTCGGTGCTGGGGCACCTCCTGCAGCGACTGGGGCCGGGCGGCCACTACTGGCACGACGTCGGCCGCCGCCTCACCCCCGGCAACGCCGGGGCCGCGCCGCTGGTGGGCGTGTCGGAGCGGCCCGCCCGCAAGGACCGCGAGTTCACGGTGCTGAGCACCGTGGGCATGAGCCGGCAGCGGATGCCCACCGTCGAGCTGTACGAGGAGGACGTGGCCCCGCACTCGCGCATCGAACTGGCCGTCGCCACCACGATGCCCAGCCAGCGGGCGGGCAGCATCTTCCCCTGGCTGGCGCAGTACCCGTGGCGGTCGGTGACCTGGTTCGCGCCCGGCGACGTGGTCAAGTGGTACCACGAGGCCCAGACCTTCCCGCTGGGCGGCGACGACACGGCCTGGGAGGGCGTGCTCCTGCTGGACGACCCCAGCCGCCTGGCGGGGCCGGTGGCGCCGGGCCTCGCGGGGCTGACGGCGGGCGACCCGGTGCGGTGGCTGTGGCTGGTGCCGATCTCCGGCGAGGAGTACCGGTACGCCAAGAGCGAGGGATCGGACGCGCTGGTGCGGCGGCTGGCGCAGCAGGGGCGGTCCTGGGTGGTGTCCTGACGCCGGACGGCCGTGCGATCGGAGGCGATCGCACGGCCGTCGGCGGGGCGTGGTCGGTCAGGCGGCGGGGGTGAACAGCTCCAGCAGCAGCCACACGACGGGGGCGGTGGCGACCAGGGAGTCCAGCCGGTCCATGACGCCGCCGTGCCCGGGCAGCAGCGTGCCCATGTCCTTGATGCCGAGATCACGCTTGATCATCGACTCGATGAGGTCGCCCACGGTGGCGGTGACCACCGCGGCCAGGCCGATCAGCACGCCGTGCCAGATCTGGCCGTCGGCCATCAGCCACCACATCAGCCAGGCGCCCACCGCCATGCAGGCGATCGCCGAGCCGGTGACGCCCTCCCAGGTCTTCTTCGGGCTGATCGTCGGCGCCATCTTGTGCCGGCCGAGGAACGCCCCGGCGAAGTAGCCGCCGATGTCGCTGGCCACCGTCACCGCGATGAAGATCGCCGTGCGGTGGTCTCCGTCGTCGGGCCGCATCAGCAGGGCCACGATGCCGCCGATGAGCACCAGGTAGCCCGCCACGAAGACCCCGGCGGTGGTGTCGCGGACGTAGCCCTGCGCCCCCTCGGGCATCCGGACCACCAGCACCGCGAGCACCACCAGGGCGACGACCGCGACCAGCGCGAGCGGCCCCCAGATGTAGGCGGCGACCGGCGCGAAGACCATCCCGACCGCCAGCGGGGCGAACGGGGCCTGGATGTCACGGCTCTTGAGCGCCTCGGTCAGCTCCCGCATCCCGAGGAACAGGAACAGGACCATGACCGCCAGGAAGATCTCCTTGACGGTGTAGAGCGACACCAGCACCAGAGCGCCGAGGGCCGCCCCGACGCCGATGGCGAGGGGCAGGTTGCGGCCCGCCCGGTTCTTCTTGGCCGGCGGCTGGTCACCGCCGGTCGGGGAGCCCGCGGGCTCCCCGGCCTCGTCGAGTTCCATCAAACCTCGAGGAGTTCGGCCTTCTTGTGCTCCAGCAGCTCGTCGATCTGCGCCACGTACTTGTGGGTGGCGTCGTCGAGCTCCTTCTCCGCACGCCGGACGTCGTCCTCACCGGCCTCGCCGTCCTTGGCGAGCTTGTCGAGGGTGTCCTTGGCGCGGCGGCGGATGTTGCGGATGGAGATCCGGGCGTCCTCGGCCTTGCCGCCGGCGACCTTGATGAACTCCTTGCGCCGCTCCTCCGACAGCTCGGGGAACACCACGCGGATGACGTTGCCGTCGTTGGTGGGGTTCACGCCGAGGTCGCTGTCGCGGATCGCCCGCTCCACCGCCTGCATGGAGGACTTGTCGAAGACCTGGACGATCACCATGCGGGGCTCGGGCAGCGTGAACGAGGCCAGCTGGTTGACCGGCGTCGGCGTGCCGTAGTACTCCGCGGTGATCTTGTTGAACATGGCGGGGGTGACGCGGCCGGTGCGGATGGCCTGGAAGTCCTCCTTGGCGACCGCGACCGCCTTCTCCATCTTCTCCTCGGCTTCGAGGAGGGTCTCGTCGATCACTTCGACTCCCGGTTCATCTGGTCGGCCTGTGTTCCCTGCCGGTCGTGCTGCGCCGCCGGTCCGGCCGCGCTGGGTCGGATCGGTCAGCCGTCGGCCGGGCTGACCAGGGTGCCGATCTTCTCACCGCGGACGGCCCGGACGATGTTGCCCTGGCCCATGAGGTCGAAGACCACGATGGGCAGCGCGTTGTCCATGCAGAGGCTGATGGCCGTGGCGTCCATGACCTTCAGACCCCGCTGTAGGACTTCACCGTAATCCAAACGGTCGAACTTCACCGCGTCCGGATTCTTGCGGGGGTCGGCGTCGTACACGCCGTCCACCTGAGTGGCCTTCAGCACCGCCTCGGCACCGATCTCCAGCGCGCGCTGGGCGGCGGTCGTGTCGGTGGAGAAGAACGGCTGGCCGAGGCCCGCGCCGAAGATCACCACGCGGCCCTTCTCCAGGTGCCGGATGGCGCGGCGCGGGATGTAGGGCTCGGCCACCTGGCTCATGGTGATGGCGGTCTGCACCCGCGTGTCCAGGCCCAGCTTCTCCAGGAAGTCCTGCAGCGCCAGGCAGTTGATCACGGTGCCGATCATGCCCATGTAGTCGCCGCGGCCGCGGTCCATGCCGCGCTCGGCGAGCTGGGCGCCGCGGAACATGTTGCCGCCGCCGCACACCACCGCGACCTCGACGCCGTCCTTGACGGCCTCGGCGATGGCCTCGGCGACGTGCTGGACGACCTCGGGATCGATGCCGAGCGGGTCGCCGCCGGCGAACGCCTCGCCGGACAGCTTCAGCAGCACCCGCTTCCAGCCTCCGCGCGGGGCGTGCTGGGCAGACGACGAGGCCGCCGTCGTATCGGTTGTGGTCTCTTCCGGCACGTCGGCGGCCTCCTCGTTGCTTCGTGAAATCTGTCCGGTCCCCTGTTTCCAGGGTCCCTTACGCCGCGCCGACCTTGAAGCGGGCGAAGCGGACGACCTTCACGCCGGCCTCGTCGAGGACCTTGGCGATGGTCTTCTTGCCGTCCTTGACGAACGCCTGCTCCAGCAGCACGAAGTCGCGGAAGTAGGCGTTGACCCGACCCTCGACGATCTTCGGGATGGCCTGCTCGGGCTTGCCCTCGTCGCGGGTGAGCTGCTCGGCGAGCGCGCGCTCCTTCTCGATCGCCTCCGCGGGGATCTCCTCGCGGGTGAGGTACTTGGGCGACATCGCGGCGATCTGCTGCGCGACGTCCTTGGCGACCTCGGCGTTCTCGGTGTCCAGCTCGACCAGCACGCCGGTGGTCGGCGGCAGCGACGGGTCGGACTTGTGCAGGTAGCTGGCCACGTAGGCGCCCTGGTAGTGGGCGAAGCGGCCGATCTCCAGCTTCTCGCCGATCTTGGCGGAGGCCTCCTGGACCAGGGCCTCGACGGTCTTGCCGGACTCGATCTCGGCGGCCAGCAGCGCGGCGGAGTCGGCCACGCCGCTCTTGGAGGCGAACTCGACGATCCGGTTGGCGAGCTCGATGAACTCGGCGTTCTTGGCGACGAAGTCGGTCTCGCACTTGACCTCGAGGAGCGCGCCGTCGGTGGTGCCCTCGAAGTACTCGGCGACCAGGCCGTTGGCGGCGGTGCGCTCGGCGCGCTTGCCGACGTCCTTGGCGCCGGCGAGGCGCAGGATCTCGACGGCCTTCTCGAAGTCGCCCTTCGCCTCGGTGAGGGCGTTCTTGCAGGCCATCATGCCGGAGCCGGTCAGCTCGCGAAGCCGCTTGACGTCAGCGGCGGTGAAGTCAGCCATCGCTCTTCTGTCCTGTCGTGGTGGGAAAACTGTGGTGACAGACAACGGGCCCCCGAGGGCCTCGCCCTCGGGGACCCCGCATCGTCAGGCCTGCTCGGCGGCCTCGGCGGCCTCGGTGGCCTCGGCCGGCGCCTCGTCGGTGGCGGTGGCCTCGGCGGCGGCGTCGCCTTCGGTCTCGGCGGACGCCTGCACCTCGGTGCTGCCGCCGTCCTCGGCGCGGGCCTCGGTGGCGACCTCCTCGGCCGGCTTGCCCTCCAGCAGGTCGCGCTCCCACTCGGGCAGCGGCTCGGCGGCGGAAGCGGCGGCCTCGGCCGGCTTCTCGTCGCCGGCGGCGGCGCCGGAGCGGGCGATCAGGCCGTCGGCGACGGCGTCGGCGACCACGCGGGTCAGCAGGCTGACGCTGCGGATGGCGTCGTCGTTGCCCGGGATCGGGTAGTCGACCTCGTCGGGGTCGCAGTTGGTGTCCAGGATCGCCACGACCGGGATGCCGAGCTTCTTGGCCTCGTTGACCGCGATGTGCTCCTTCTTGGTGTCCACGATCCAGACGGCGCTGGGCACCTTGGCCATGTCGCGGATACCGCCGAGGGTGCGCTCCAGCTTGTCCTTCTCGCGGCGCAGGCCCAGGAGCTCCTTCTTGGTCATGCCGGAGCCGGCCACGTCGTCGTAGTTGATCTCCTCCAGCTCCTTGAGCCGGGTGAGCCGCTTGTGGACGGTGGAGAAGTTGGTGAGCATGCCGCCCAGCCAGCGCTGGTTGACGTAGGGCATCCCGACCCGGGCCGCCTGCTCGGCGATGGCCTCCTGGGCCTGCTTCTTGGTGCCGACGAACAGGATGGTGCCGCCGTGCGCGACCGTGGCCTTCACGAACTCGAAGGCGCGGTCGATGTAGGACAGCGACTGCTGCAGGTCGATGATGTAGATGCCGTTGCGCTCGGTGAAGATGAAGCGCTTCATCTTCGGGTTCCACCGGCGGGTCTGGTGGCCGAAGTGGACGCCGCTCTCGAGGAGCTGCCGCATGGTGACGACGGGAGCCATGTGCCCGTGTTCTCCTGTCCGGCCCGATGGTGCGGGCCAAGTTCCGGTTGTTTGCCCGCGCTCGGACGCGGCCCCGCCGTCGCAGGCGACGGACCGAGAGGCTGCGCCCCACCGTGCCCTCCGCGAGGTGAGCTGTGGGTGGCCGACGAGCGCGTGAATTCGGCCGCGCGGGTGAAGTCCGTGCGACCGTTTCCCAAGTCTATTGGATGTTCGGCGCGCACGTGGAATCAACCGGCCCCGAAGGCGCGGTTATCCACAGGCGGCGGCCGGGCCTGGCGGGGTCGCCGGCCACCGGGGCACGCTGCTGGACATGACCCTACTCACTCTGCTGTTCACCTGCACCACCCTGATCACGGGCGCACCTCCGCCGCAGAGCCAGTGGCGCTGGCCGTTAGGGCCGCCCGTCCCGCACGTCCTCCGCGCCTTCGCCCCGCCGCCCGCGCCCTGGCTGCCGGGCCACCGGGGCGTGGACCTCGCCGCCCGCGCGGGCCAGCCGGTCTACGCCGCAGGTCGGGGCATGGTCAGCTACGCGGGCCGGCTGGCGGGGCGCGGCGTGATCGCGATCAGCCACGGCGCGCTGCGGACGACCTACCTGCCGGTGCGCTCGACGCTCCGGCCCGGCCACCGCGTGGCCCCCGGCGCGCGGATCGGCACGGTGGAGCACGTGCCGGTCCACTGCGCCGTGGCGTGCCTGCACTGGGGCCTGCGCAACGCGAGCGGCTATCTGGACCCGCTGCTCCTGGTGCGCCCCAGGATCCGCCTGCTCCCCCGCTGGCCGAATCACCCCGCCGCCCCCGCGGGCTCCGCCGCCCCGACCGCTCCCGTCACCCCTACGACATCTGCGCGGTCCCCGACGGGGCCTCTTCCGGGCGAGGGCGCCCTTCCCCTCTCCTCGGCATCGACGTCCTCCCCAGTGCACCCACTGCTCTCAACGGCCTCGCCCCGTCCCAGCCCTCTCCCTCGTCCTCGGAAGGCCGACGAGTCCGGCGGGCGTCCCGTCGATCAGCCGGTGCGCCTGGTCCTGCGCGATGCGACGACCGCGACCGGCGGGGCCGTTACGGGGATGCTCCTGGCGTTCGCCCTGATCTCCCTGCGCCAGGCGCGGATCCGCGGTCGTTCCAGGCGCCGCCCGCCTCCAGATGTGATCGATCTGACAAGGGAGCGCCGCCTGCGCCGGTCCCAGTGAAGGGGCTGCTCACTCCTCGCCGTCTCCGACGGCCCCGCGCGGGTGGGCCTGGCGGTGCACCTGCCTGAGGCGTTCGGCGGAGACGTGCGTGTAGAGCTGTGTGGTCTGGAGGGAGGCGTGCCCGAGGATCTCCTGGACGCTGCGCAGGTCGGCCCCGCCCTCCAGCAGGTGGGTGGCCGCGCTGTGGCGCAGCCCGTGCGGGCCGAGGTCGGGCATCTCCCCGACCTCGGCGATGCGGTCGTGCACGATGCGGCGCGCCGTGTTGGGGTGCAGGCGCCCGCCCCTGGCTCCGAGGAACAGCGCGGGGCCGCTGCGGTCGGTGGCCAGCGCCGGACGGCCGGCCCGCAGCCAGTCCTCGACGGCGCGCACCGCGGGCTCGCCCATCGGGACCGTCCGCTCCTTGCCGCCCTTTCCCAGGACGCGGGCGGTCCGCCGTCCGGCGTCCAGGTCGTCGATGTCCAGCCCGCACAGTTCACCGACCCGCACCCCGGTCCCGTACAGCACCTCCAGGACGGCCAGATCGCGCAGGCCCGTGGGACCGGTGGCGTCCAGCCGGTCCAGTAGGCGGGACGCGTCGTCCTGCGCGAGGACGGTCGGCAGGTCGCGCGGGCGCTTCGGCGTGCCCAGCAGCGGCCCCGGGTCCGTCGGGATGAGGCCGCGCCGGTGCAGGTACCCGGTGAAGGTCCGCGCGGCCGCCGTTCGGCGGGCCAGGGTGGCGCGCGCTTTGCCGAGGGCGTGCTGCCGCGCCAGCCAGGCACGCAGCACCGCGATGTCGAGTTCCGCCGGTCCGGCGACGCCCACCGTCCCCGCGTACCGGCACAGGTCCCCCAGATCCCCGAGGTAGGCGCGCAGCGTGTGCTCCGACACGTCGCGTTCGGCGCGCAGGTACCGCTCGAACTCCTCCAACGCCTCCCTCAGCGCCGCAGGGATCGGCTCGGGCTCCTCGTCTGTGCTCACAGCGGCCCACGCTGCGCCACCGGCCCCGGCAAAGCAAGCGCACCCGCCCGACCGTCCACCAAGATCCCGACTTATCCACAGAACGCGATTCTGTGATGACGCTCCGCATCCGCGCACGGCACCGTCGAAGGCGGAGGTGAGCATGATGCAAACCCACATCACCCTGGGCCGGCGCGGAGAGACCGCGGCGGCCGCCTACCTGGTCCGGCTCGGCTGGACGATCCTCGCCCGCAACTGGCGCTGCCCCGAAGGCGAGCTCGACATCGTGGCCCACGACGGCGACGGCACGGTCGTCTGCGAGGTGAAGACCCGCCGCTCCGACCGCTACGGCGCCCCGATCGAGGCGATCACCACCGCCAAGGCCGCCCGGCTGCGCCGCCTGGCGGGGGCATGGGCCGCCGCCCACCGGGCCCGGGCCGCCGAGATCCGCATCGACGTGCTCGGCCTGCTGGCCGACGGCGACGACTTCGTCGTGGAGCACCACCGGGCGGTGTGCTGAGATGACCCTCGCCAAGACCCGCGCGGTCTGCCTGGTCGGCGTCGACGGCTTCGTCGTGGACGTGGAGGCCGCCATCACCAGCGGCGTCCCGGGCCTGCACCTGGTCGGGCTCCCCGACACCGCCCTCAGCGAGTCCCGCGACCGCGTCCGTGCCGCGATCTTCAACTCGGACGAGGACTATCCGAACAGGCACGTCACGGTGTCGCTCTTCCCCGCCAGCCGCCCCAAATCCGGCTCGACGTTCGATCTCGCCATCGCCGCGGCTCTGATGGCCGCCGCCGGAGCCGTGCCCGCCCGGTCCTGCGCCGGCCTGGTCCTCATCGGCGAGCTGGGGCTGGACGGCCGCATCCGCCCCATCTCCGGGGTGCTGCCCGCCGTCCTGACGGCGGCCAACGCCGGATGCCGCACCGTCGTGGTGCCGCGCGCCAACGCCGCAGAGGCCGAGCTGGTCCCGGGGGTGGAGGTGGTCTCCGCCGGGACCCTGCGCGCGCTGCTGTGCCTGCTCCGCGACGAGCCGCCCCCTCCCGAAGACGCCGAGGAGCCGCTGCCGCCTCCCACGGAGGCGTTGCCGCTGCGCGCCCCCGACCGCCGCAGCGGCCTGGACCTCGCCGACGTCCGGGGCCAGGCCGAGGCGCGCCGCGCCCTGGAGATCAGCGCCGCGGGCGGCCACCACCTGTTCTTCTCCGGCCCGCCGGGCTGCGGGAAGACGATGCTCGCCGAACGCCTGCCCACGCTCCTGCCGCCCCTCGACCAGGAAGCCGCGCTGGAGGTCACCGCCATCCACTCGATCGCCGGCACCCTGCCGCCCGGCCGGCCGCTCATCACCCGGCCGCCCTTCCACTCCCCGCACCACACCGCCACCCGCGCGGCGATGGTGGGCGGCGGGTCGGGCCGGTCCCTGCACCCCGGGGCGGCCTCCCTCGCCCATCGCGGCATCCTCTTCCTGGACGAGGCACCGGAGTTCATGAACGGCACCCTGGACGCCCTTCGCCAGCCCCTGGAAGAGGGCGAGGTGCACATCGCCCGCGCCGAGGGCACCGCCACCTTCCCCGCCCGTTTCACGCTGGTCCTGGCGGCGAACCCGTGCCCGTGCGCGGCGGCCAAGCAGATCGACTGCTCCTGCGCCCCGGCCGTCCGCCGCAGATATCTCACCCGCATCTCGGGACCGCTCCTGGACCGCATGGACCTCAAGCTCGAACTGGCCCCCGCCACCCGTGCCGAGCTCCGCTACGACCTCGAACTCGCCGAGTCCAGCGCCGTCGTCGCCGAACGGGTCCTGGCCGCCCGCGAACGCACCCTCAAGCGCCTGGCCGACACCCCCTGGCGCGCCAACAGCGAGATCCCCGGCCCGGAACTGCGCCGCCGCTTCTTCCCCTCGGGAGACGCCATGCTCACCGCCGACGACGCCCTGCAGAAGGGCTCCCTCAGCGCCCGCGGCCTGGACCGCGTCCTGCGCGTCGCCTGGACCCTCGCCGACCTGGCGGGCCACGACAGGCCCGACGCCGACGACATCGGCGGCGCCCTGGCCCTGTGGGCGGGGTGGCGGCCGTGAACGACAGAACGGCCCGGGCCGCCCTGTGCGCCATAGCCGAACCGGGCGAAACCCTCATCAACCGGCTGATCGACCATGTCGGCCCGGCCGGTGCGCTGGAGACCGTCCGCACCGGCGCCTTCCCCCACGGCCTGGCGCCCTCGCCCCACGAGAAGGCCCGGATCGCCGCCCGCCTGGAGCACTGGCGGATCCGCCTGACGGCCGCGACCCCCGACCAGGACCTGGCCGTCACCGAGCATCTCGGCTGCCGCCTGGTCTGTCCCGGCGACACCGAATGGCCGACCACCCTGGACGATCTGGACGACGAGCGCCCCTACGCCCTCTGGCTGCGCGGCCTGGCGGACCTGCGCCACACCTGCCTGCGCTCGGTCGCCGTGGTCGGCTCCCGCGCCGCCTCCTCCTACGGCCTGCGCGTGGCGGCCGAACTGGGCGCCGAGCTGGCCGAACGCCGCTGGACGGTGATCTCCGGCGGTGCGCTCGGCATCGACTCGGCCGCCCACCGGGGCGCCCTCGCGACCGACGGGCCGACGGTGGCCGTCTTCGCCAACGGCGTGGACGTGCCCTACCCCGCCTCCAACGACGGCCTGTTCACGGAGATGGCCCGCCGCGCCCTGCTGGTCAGCGAGTCCCCGCCGGGGACCTCCCCGCAACGGCTCCGTTTCCTCGTCCGCAACCGGGTGATCGCCGCCCTGTCCCGGGGCACCGTGGTGGTGGAGGCCCAGCGCCGCAGCGGCGCGCTCAGCACGGCCACGTGGGCGAGGCGCCTGGGCCGTGACGTGATGGCCGTCCCCGGCCCGGTCACCTCGGCCTCGTCGGTCGGCTGCCACCGCCTGCTACGTGATCATCCGCCCGCCCTGCTGGTCACCCGGGCCGAGGAGGTGATCGAGACCGTCGGCCGCATCGGCGCGGACCTCGCCCCGGAGCCGGACGCCCCCGTCCTGCCCCGCGACCGCCTCGACCCGGTGACGCGCTCGGTCCTGGAGGTCTTCCCGGCCCGGGGCACGGCCGGACCGGCCCAACTCGCCGCCAAGGCGGGCATGGACCTCGCCGGGATCAACGCCAAGCTCGGCCTGCTGTCGGCGGCGGGCTTCATCGAACGCGCCGACGGCGGCTGGCGCCTGACCGCCGCCGCCAGATCCTGAGGAACCAACGATGGACCACCGCAGAAAACCGCACGACCGCCCATACGTCCGTCCAGCCATTCACCGTCGGCAGGGTTACCCGGCTGGTCGGTCGCCTTACCGCAGAGTTGGCAGCCGTACGACCGTTCGCCGCCAGCCGGACTGCCGGTGGTCGGCCGCCTGATTGCAGGGGCGGCGCTCGTATGACCGTCCGTACGGCTGGTTGACCGTTTGCTGTTGGCAGGGCTCTTCAGTCGGCCAGCGGGCGGTCACTGGTCGGACGGTAGCTCGAACTCGCTCTTGGGGAGTTCCTCGACGTTGACGTCCTTGAAGGTAACGACACGGACGTTCTTCACAAAACGTGCAGGTCGGTACATGTCCCAGACCCAGGCGTCCTGCATGGTGACCTCGAAGAAGACCTCGCCGTTGTCGGTGCTCCGTACCTGGAGGTCGACCGAGTTGGTCAGGTAGAACCTGCGCTCGGTCTCCACCACGTAGGTGAACAGCCCGACGACATCGCGGTACTCGCGATAGAGCTGCAACTCCATCTCGGTCTCGTACTTCTCGAGATCCTCGGCGCTCACGCTGATGCCCCTTCCGTCCGGCCCGCGCCGGGAGCCCGCCGAACCGGCGGATCCCCGGCCTCCACCCCCAAGGCCACCTCCCCATTCTTACGCAACGCCCGTCCGACATTGACGTAGGAGAAGCGATGCTCGGGACAAGGCCCGTGCTCGTGCAGAGCCGCCGTGTGCTCCCTGGTGATGTACCCCTTGTGCACGTCGAAGCCGTATTCGGGATAGCGCTCGTGCAGCCCGACCATGATCCGGTCCCGGGTCACCTTGGCGACCACCGAGGCCGCGGCCACGCACGCGGCCACCCGGTCCCCCTTGATCACCGCCAGGCCGGGCACCGTCAGGCCCGGGACCACGAAGCCGTCGCTCAGCACGTACGCGGGTCGCCGCTCCAGCGCCGCCAGGGCCCGCCGCATGCCGGTGATGTTGCAGCGGTGCACCCCGATGCGGTCGATGTCGTGGCACGGGATCACCACGGCGCTCCAGGCCGTCGCCTGCGCGACGATCCGCTCGTAGACCGCCTCGCGGCGCGCCGGGCTGAGCAGCTTGGAGTCGCCGAGGCCCTCGATCCGGCCGCGCCGCCCCTCCGGGAGGATCACCGCCCCGACGACCAGCGGCCCCGCGCAGGCCCCCCGCCCGGCCTCGTCGACCCCGGCGACCGGCCGGAACCCGGCGTGCCCCAACGCCTGCTCGTAGGCGTACAGCCCGGCGTCACGGCGCGGCGTGAAACGGAGTGGACGACCCTTCATGCACCGCAGGGTACGTCGCCTCGGCACCTCAAGGTGCCGCGAATCCCGCCTTCTCCGGCATGCCCTAGATCACCTGACCGCCCGCCCCAGGTCAGCGCCCTCCACCGGCGTCCTGGAGCCCCGTTCCGCCGTCAGAGAAGCCCTGGGGAGACCTACATGATCGTCCCCGCTCTCGCCTTCGGGGTGCCCGGCCTTTGTTCGGGGCGGACTTCAAGCCAGTTTGCGAGTTGCGGGCGAGGGGGCGCCGTCATCTCGCGCTTGGTGGCGACGAGGGAGAGCATGGGTCGCTTTTGCCGCTTTTATACGTCTTTCGGACGGTGTGGCGAAGGGAGAATCCCGGTGGCGGCAAGTCGCGCTCTGTGGCAGAGAAGGGCTCGGACATGCGGGGCCGGGTCCACCGGCCCCGCACGGATGCCCGCGGGTCAGCGGTCGCGGAGGCGGCGGCGCAGGTAGGTGAGGGGCACCGCGCCCACCAGGCCCAGCGCGATGGGCGTCGCCGGGGTCACGGCCATCGCGGCCTTCAGAGCCGGCTGCTTGAAGGTCTCGGGGATCGGCAGGGTGCCGATGCGGCTGGGCGGCCAGACGATCACGAAGGCGCGGCCGATGACGCGGTTCACCGGGATGGTGCCGCCGCCCGGGTCGCCGCGGTGGGACCGGGAGTCGTAGGACAGCTCCCGGTGGTCGCCCATGACCCAGAGCTGGCCCTCCTGGACCTTGACCTCGAAACGCTCGTTGGAGGGCTTGTTCTGCTCGCCGGTCGACGGGTCGGTGAACAGGTAGGACTTCTCGTTCACCGGGACGCCGTTGACGGTGACCCGCTCCTCGGCGTCGCAGCACTTGACGGTGTCGCCGGGGATGCCGATGACGCGCTTGATGTAGTCCTTCTCGTTCGGCGCCACGCCGAAGGCGCTGCCGATCGCGCGCAGGACCTTCGCGACGGGGTTGGTCGGCTCCTGGATGTCGGTCTCGGGGTCCCAGGAGGCCACGCCGTTGAAGACGACGATGTCGCCGCGGGCGATGTCACGGGTGTGATAGACGATCTTGTTGACGAGGACCCGGTCGCCGATCTGGAGGGTGTTCTCCATCGAGCCGGACGGGATGTAGAACGCCTGGACCGCGAACGCCTTGATGACCAGCGCCAGGACGAGCGCGACGCCGATCAGGACCGGCAGCTCCTTCCAGAAGGAGCCCTGCTTCTTCTTGTCCTTGCGCTTGCCGCCGGCGTCGTCGTCGGTGCTCTCCTCACCGGGGGCCACGGGCTGCTTCTCTTCGGGCACCGCGCCCTCGGCTTCGGAACGCACGTCTCTCCGATCGTCCTCGTCTGTCATCAGAGCGAAAGCCTATCGGCGTCGGGCGCGCGACACCCTGTGCATGGGCGTGTCGCCGCCAGTTCCCGCTCGCAACGGGCAACGCCCCGGGATCCGAAAAGGGTTCCCGGGGCGTTGTCGGTCGAGGCTCAGAAGTCGCGCTTCTCCTTGATGCGCGCGGCCTTGCCGCGCAGGTTGCGCAGGTAGTAGAGCTTGGCGCGGCGCACGTCGCCGCGGGTGGTGACCTCGAGCTTCTCGATGTGGGGGCTGTTGAGCGGCCAGGTGCGCTCGACGCCGTAGCCGCCCTTGCTCACCTTGCGGACGGTGAAGGTCTCACGGGCGCCGCCGCCCTGACGGCGGATCACAACGCCTTCGAAGACCTGGACACGGGTGACCTTGCCCTCGGTGATGCGGGCGTGCACCTTGACCGAGTCACCGGGACGGAAGTCCGGGTGGTCGGTGCGCAGCGCGGCGTTCTCGATCTCCTGGATCAGGGTGTGCATGGCTTCCTCATGAGTCGAACGCGAACGTCGAGAGGCCCCGGTGGTGCTTCTGGGTGGGGGCGTCGCGCCGCGCGAAGTGGATCAAATTGGGCCGGGTGCCGAGACACACGGCGACGCTCTAGTCTGCCATATCTTCGCCGTCAACCGGACAACCGGCTTCGGCGAGGGTGGCCCGGTCGTGCTTGTCGAGCAGCGCCGGGTCCAGGCGGGCGAGCAGGTCGGGGCGGTACCGGGCGGTGCGGTGCAGTGCCTGGTCGCGCCGCCAGCGGGCGATCGCGCCGTGGTTGCCCGACAGGAGGATCTCCGGGACGGGCCGGTCCCGCCACAGGGGCGGCTTGGTGAAGACCGGGCCCTCCAGGAGGGACTCCATCGCGCCGGGCGCGAACGAGTCGTCGGTCACCGAGTCGGTGTTGCCGAGCACGCCCGGGACCAGCCGGCTGATGGCCTCGATCATGACCAGGACGGCCACCTCGCCGCCCGCCAGCACGAAGTCGCCGAGGCTGACCTCCTCCACCGGCATGCGGGTGGCGGCCTCGTCGTAGACGCGCCGGTCGATGCCCTCGTAGCGGCCGCAGGCGAACAGCAGCCAGGGCTCGGCGGCGAACTCGGCCGCCATGGCCTGGGTGAAGGGGCGGCCGCTGGGGGTGGGGACGACCAGTCGCGGGACGGCGTCGCCGGACGGCGGGGCGATGGCGTCCAGCGCCTCGCCCCACGGTTCGGGCTTCATCACCATGCCGGGGCCCCCGCCGTAGGGGGTGTCGTCCACGGTGTTGTGCCGGTCGTGGGTCCAGCGCCGCAGGTCGTGGACGCGGACGTCCAGCAGCCCGGTGCGGCGGGCCTTGCCCAGCAGGGAGACCTCCAGCGGAGCGAAGTACTCCGGGAAGATCGAGACGATGTCGAGTTTCATGATCCGTCGTCGAGGAGGCCGGGCGGCGGGTCGATGACCAGCCGCCCGGCGGGAACGTCCACCTCGGGGACGAGCGCGGCCACGAAGGGCACCAGCGCCTCGTCCCCGGAGTCCCGGCCGATGACCAGCAGGTCCTGGGCATGGTGCCGGATCTCGGTGACGGTGCCGACCCGCTCGCCTTCGACGGTGACCACGGCGAGCCCGACCAGTTCCTGGTCGTGGAAGTCGTCGGGGTCGTCGGAGACGAGGATGTCGGCGGGATCGACGACCAGCCAGACGCCGCGCAGTTCCTCCGCGGCGGTGCGGTCGTCGACCCCGGCGAAGCGCACGAGCAGACGGCCCGAGTGCCAGCGGGCCCGCTCGACGGTCAGGGGTCCGGCGGGCACGGGGTCGGTGGCGAGCCGGACGCCCGCGGCGAACCGGAGATCCGGATCGTCGGTGCGGACGTCGATGGTCAGCTCGCCGCGGACGCCGTGCGGCCGGCCGATCCGGCCGATCACCATCGGCTGCTCGGTCATCGCGGGCCCGCCCCAGGGGCGAGGCCGGCGCGCAGACCGGGCGCGACGGTGAGCGGACGGCCCCGGCGGGCCGGGAGACCGCCGTGG
Source organism: Spirillospora sp. CA-253888 (assembly GCA_050936435.1). GTDB lineage: Bacteria > Actinomycetota > Actinomycetes > Streptosporangiales > Streptosporangiaceae > Spirillospora. The sequence continues at coordinate 5,900,088 of JBNJMT010000001.1, read as the reverse complement.
GAGCCCCGGCACGCCGCGGCGCGCCGGGAGTGCCGGGGAGCCACGGTCAGCGGACCTCGTTGACGTCGAGCAGGTCCACGCGCACGTACCGGCCGCCCGACAGGGCGCTGATCACGGTGCGCAGGGCCTTGGCGGTACGACCGCTGCGGCCGATGACCTTGCCGAGGTCGTCGGGGTGCACGCGCACCTCGAGGACCCGGCCGCCCCTGATGCGACGGGCGCGCACCCGGACGTCGTCCGGGTGCTCGACGATCCCGCGCACCAGGTGCTCGAGCGCTTCTTCGAGCACGTCAGCCCTCGCTCTTGACTTCGGTGGTCTCGGCGGTGGCCTCGGCGTCGGCGTCGGCCTTCTTCGGCTCGGCCTTCTTCTTGGCCTTGGGCGCCGCGGCCTCGGGCGCGTCGCCCATGGACTCCTTGACGGCGGCCTCGAAGACGGCCTTCTTGTCCGGCTTGGGCTCGGCGACGCGCAGGGTGCCCTCGGCGCCCGGCTCGCCCTTGAACTTCTGCCAGTCGCCGGTGATCTTCAGCAGGTTGAGGACCGGCTCGGTCGGCTGCGCGCCGACGCTCAGCCAGTACTGCGCCCGCTCGGAGTCGATCTGGATGAGCGAGGGCTCCTGCTTGGGCTGGTAGAGCCCGATCTCCTCGATGGCCCGGCCGTCACGCTTGGTGCGGGCATCGGCGACGACGATCCGGTACTGCGGGTTCCGGATCTTCCCCAGACGCTTGAGCTTGATCTTGACTGCCACGGGTGTGGTGTACTCCAGACTTCTTCACGGGGTGAACGGGCCTGGCCAGGTGGGGAACACCGGCTCCCGGCCGTTCGATGGACTCCGGCCGCACAGGACGAGAGAGGGCGCCTTGGCGAATCCGGGGTTTCCAGCGTGCCATTCTGCCAGACGATCGCGGAAAAAGCGCAATCGTGCGGTGACACGCGGCCACTGCGTCGCGTAACGGCATGATCGCCGTTACGCGAGCGCGGCGGGCCGCCGGCACACAGGGGTGAACGCGGCCTCCGCCCGAGGCGATTCCCGGACGCGCGACGGCCCGGCGCCGCCGCGCGGGCGGGCCGGGCCGGTCACGTCACGGGCTACTTCTTCTTGCGGCCCTGCAGCTTGCCGAGGTCGGGCATCTGGAAGCCGGGCGGGAGCTGGCCGCCCAGGCCGGGCGGAAGGCCGCCGGGACCGCCGCCGAGGCCCGGCGGGAGGCCCTGGGGCATGGCGTCGGCCGCGGGCTGCTCCTCGGAGGGCTGAGCGCCTCCGGCGCGCTTGCGGGGGTCGCCGCTGCGCTGCTTGCCCTTCTTGTTCTTGGCGGCCTTAGCGGCCTTCTTGGCGTTGCGCCGCCCCGGCATCCCCGGGATGCCCATGCCGCCGGCCATCTGGCGGACCATCTTCTGGGCGTCGAAGAAGCGGGTGACCAGGCTGCTGACCTCGCCGACGGTGACGCCCGAGCCCTTGGCGATGCGGGCGCGGCGCGAACCGTTGATCATCTTGGGATTGGCGCGCTCGTCGGGGGTCATCGAGCGGATGATGGCCGCGACGCGGTCCAGGTCCTTGTCGTCGATCTGGCTGACCTGGTCCCGGACCTGCCCCATGCCGGGCATCATGCCCAGCAGGTTGCCGATCGGCCCGAGCTTGCGGATCATCATCATCTGCTCGAGGAAGTCCTCCAGGGTGAAGTCCTCACCCGAGGCGAACTTGGTGGTCATCTTCTCGGCCTGCTGGGCGTCGAACGCCTGCTCGGCCTGCTCGATCAGGGTGAGGATGTCGCCCATGTCGAGGATGCGCCCGGCCATGCGGTCGGGGTGGAAGACGCTGAAGTCCTCCAGCTTCTCCCCGGTGGAGGCGAACATGATCGGGCGGCCGGTGATGTGCCGCACCGACAGGGCCGCGCCGCCGCGCGCGTCGCCGTCGAGCTTGGTGAGCACCACGCCGTCGAAGCCGACGCCGTCCATGAACGCCTGGGCGGTGTTGACCGCGTCCTGGCCGACCATGGCGTCCACGACGAACAGGACCTCGTCGGGGTCCACCGCCGCGCGGATGTCGATGGCCTGCTGCATCATCTCGGCGTCGACGCCGAGCCGGCCCGCGGTGTCGACGATCACCACGTCGTGCTGGGCGTGCCGGGCCTGGTCGATGGAGCGGCGGGCCACCGCCACCGGGTCGCCGACGCCGCTGCCGGGCTCGGGCGCGAACACCGGGACGCCGGCGCGCTCGCCGACCACCTGGAGCTGCTGGACGGCGTTGGGGCGCTGCAGGTCGGCCGCCACCAGCAGCGGCGCGTGCCCCTCGGTCTTCAGCCAGCGGGCCAGCTTGCCGGCCAGGGTGGTCTTGCCCGCGCCCTGCAGACCCGCCAGCATGATCACCGTCGGCGGGTTCTTGGCGAACCTGATCCGGCGCGTCTCGCCGCCGAGGATGTTGACGAGCTCCTCGTTGACGATCTTGACGACCTGCTGGGCCGGGTTCAGCGCCTGCGAGACCTCGGCGCCGGCCGCCCGTTCCTTGATCTGGGCGATGAAGTCCTTGACCACGGGCAGCGCCACGTCGGCCTCGAGCAGCGCGATGCGGATCTCGCGAGCCGTCGCGTTGATGTCGGCCTCGGAGAGTCGGCCCTTGCTGCGGAGCGACGAGAAGACCGTCGTCAACCGGTCGGAGAGCGTCTCGAACACGTTGTCTGGACCCGTCCTAGGAAGCTTCAGAATCGCCTATCAGACTATCGGCCCGAACGACCGGGGTGGAGCGATCGACGTGCGGGACCGCTTCGGCCCGCCCGTCCGCCCTCGCCGCGGCCCGGCGGGCCGACATCGGCCACCGTCCCGGGCCCGCCGGAACGGACGCTCCCGGCCGCCGGTCCATGGAAACGACCGAACGGCGGCCGTCCGGCGAACAAAACGGCGGTCAGCCCTCTCCCCGGCGCACGACCTGATCATCTGAACGCCTTTCCCGCGCGCCGACCCGCTCGCCGAAGTGACCCTTGTCACCTTTAGGCCACCGTGTTTACATCGCTGCGAACCACTCATCAACAGGAGCGACGATGGCGTCCTTCGAGTTGACCGTTCGCCTCATGCTGTCGCTGGTCTTCGCGGCGGCCGCGGTCGGGAAAATCCGGACCGCCGGCGCCCGGCGCTCCTTCGTCGCCTCCGTCGACTCCCTGCGCTTTCTCCCGCGCCGGCTTTCCGCGCCCGCCGCCGCCGGGGTGGTCCTCGCCGAACTCGCCCTGGCCGTCCTGCTGCCACCGGCGCGGACCTCCACCGCGGCGTTGGTCGGCGCGGTCGCGCTGCTCACGGCGTTCTCGGCGGCCGTGGCGGCGACGCTGCGGACCGGGCGGCGGGTGGCGTGCCGCTGCTTCGGCGGGAACGGCTCCCCGATCGCGGTCCCCCACCTGGTGCGCAACGGAGTTCTCCTCGTCCTGGCCATTGCGGGGACGGCGGCCGCTTTCGCCGAGCCGGAACTCCGCCTCCAGGACGTTTTCACCGCCATTCCCTTCAGCCTTGCCGGCGCCTTCCTCGCCGTGACGTTCGTCGATTTCTCAACGCTTTTCCGCCGATCGGCCCCAGAGATGCGGGCCGAGCCTGGAAGGTGAACCGTTGCTCATCGCACTGTTGACACTCGTCGGTCTGCTCGCCGCATTGAACCTGCTGTTCACCTATGGCCTGGTGCGCCGGTTGCAGGAGTACGAGCAGCGCCTCGCCGCGCTGGGACCGGCCGCTCCCGGCCAGTCGCCCGGCAGTCCCGCGCAGGGCAGCGCCGTCCCCGAGTTCCACGCCGTCACCATCGACGGCCGGGAGGTGGACCGGGCGACCCTGGCGAAGGGGGACGGGCAGATCGCCTTCTTCGACACCGACTGCGCGCCGTGCCGCGAACGCATGCCCGGGTTCGCCGACTTCACCGCCGAACTGCGGTCGACGCCGATCGTCGTCGTCATCGCCGGAGCCGGGGCCGAGGCGGCGCGGTGGGCGGCCCGGTTCGGCGACCACGTCCTGGTCGTCGTCGAGGAGCGGCCCGAACTGGCGCGGGCCTTCGGGGTGGACGGGTTCCCCACGATGCTGGTGCTGCGCGACGGCACGGTCGAGGCCAACACCGCCACGCTGGAGTCCCTGCGGCACTTCACCCGAGCATGATCTGCCCCGTCGCGGCGCTGGCGGCGTCGGCGGCCCTGGCGGCCTGCGCGGGCGCGCTGGCCCTGGTGCGCGGCCGGTTCCTGCTGGTCACCGTCCAGGGCGGCAGCATGTACCCGACGCTGTCGGACGGGGACCGGCTGCTCATGCGGCGGCGCCCGCCCGACGGCCCGCTCGCCCGGGACGCCATCGTCGCGGTCCACGCGCCCGACGAGACCGGCGGCCCCCTGTACGTCAAGCGGGTGGCGGCCGCCCCCGGCGACCGCCTGCCCTCGGAGGCCGGCCGGGTCGAGGCGGACCACTACTTCCTGCTGGGCGACCACGAGCACAGCCGCGACTCCCGCGCGTGGGGATGCGTGCCGGGTTCGCACATCGTGGCCGTCGCCTCCCGGCGCCGGACGGGCACGCCGTGAGGCGCGGCGCGCGGACGCTGGTGGCGGTGTTCGAGCTGCCGTGGCGGGCCGCCGCCGGAACGCTGACCGGGTACGCCCTCGTGTTCGTGCTGTCGGGGGCGCTGCCGGTGGCCACCGCGTGGCTGACCAAGCTCGTCATCGACGGCGTGATCGCCGGGACCGCGATGGCGACGCTGGTGCTGCTCGGGGCGGGCCTCGGCGTGGTCGGGATCGCGGTGGCGGGCGCGCCGCCGCTGTCGCAGTACCTGCGGGCCGAGCTGAACCGGCGGGTCGGGCTGCTGGCGCAGGACCGGCTGTTCACGGCGGTCAACGGCTTCGCCGGGCTGGAGCGGTTCGAGAACCCGGCGTTCCTGGACCGGCTCCGGCTCGCCCAGCAGGCGACGGTCACCGGCCCGAGCCAGTCGGTGGAGGGGCTGCTGGGCCTCGCCCGCGCGCTGGTGACCATCGTGTCCTTCCTCGGCGCGCTCTGGGCGGTCAGCCCGTGGATGGGCGCGCTGGTGCTGCTGAGCGGGGCGCCGATGCTGGCGTGCGAGCTGGTCATCTCGCGCCGGCGGGTCCGGCTGGACTGGCGGCTGGGCCCCAGCGAGCGCCTGGAGATCCGCTACGCGGAGCTGCTGACGGACCGGTCGGCGGCCAAGGAGATCCGGCTGTTCGGCACCGGCGGGTTCTTCCGCGAGCGGATGCTGGGCGAACGGCGGCGCGTCAACGCCGCCCGCAGGCGGCTGGACCTGCGCGAGTTCCTGATCCAGATCGGCCTGGTCGGGATGAGCGCGACGGTGGCGGCCGGGGGCCTGCTGTGGGGCGTGGTGGCGGCCCGCGCCGGGACCGTCTCGGTCGGCGAGGTGATGATGTTCGTCGCCGCCGTCGGCGGGGTCCAAGGGGCGATGGGCTCGGCCGCCGTCGGCGCCGCCTCGGCCCACGAGGCGCTGGCGATGTTCGGGTTCTACCGCGCCGTGGTCGAGGCGGGGCCGGACCTGCCGCTCCCCGCCCGTCCCCGGCCGGTCCCGCCGCTGCGGGAGGGCATCGAACTGCGCGACGTCTGGTTCCGCTACTCCGACGGGCACCCCTGGGTGCTGCGGGGCGTCGACCTGCGCATCCCCGAGGGCCGCAGCATGGCGCTGGTCGGGTTGAACGGGGCCGGGAAGACGACGCTGGTCAGCCTGCTGTGCCGCTTCTACGACCCGACGCGCGGGGCGATCCTGTGGGACGGCGTCGACATCCGCGAATTCGACGTCGCCGAACTGCGCCGACGCATCGGCGCCGTTTTCCAGGACTACATGTGCTACGACCTGACGGCGGCCGAGAACATCGCCCTGGGCGACCTCGACAAGCTCGACGACCGGGAGAGCATCGTGACCGGCGCCGCGCGCGCCGGAGCGCACGAGGCGATCGAGGGACTGCCGCGCGGCTACTCCACTCTCCTGACCCGCCTCTTCCTGCCCGACGGCCCCGACGCTCCGGAGGACCCGGACGGCTCCGACGGCTCCGCCGAACAGGGCGTGCTCCTGTCGGGCGGGCAGTGGCAGCGCCTGGCCCTCGCCCGCGCCCTGCTGCGGGACCGGCCCGACCTGATGATCCTCGACGAGCCGTCCTCGGGCCTGGACGCGGAGGCCGAGCACGCCGTCCACCGCTCGCTGGCCAGGCACCGGGCCGGACGCACCAGCCTGCTCATCTCCCACCGCCTCGGCGCGGTCCGCGACGCCGACACGATCGTGGTGCTGTCCGAGGGGCGGATCACCGAGCGCGGCGACCACGACTCGCTGCTGGTCTCCGGCGGCGAGTACGCGCGCCTGTTCGCCATGCAGTCGTCGGGCTATCGCGAAAAGCAGGAAGAGCTGGACCTCACATGACCCCGTCAATCCCGATGAAAGGGGAAGAAAGTGAACCGAATGCTGAACAGGATCGCGGACAGGATGGTGTCCGCGGCCGTCCCCAAGGCCACCGCGTCGGCGGCCTGCACGCCGGGGTACTTCACGCAGTGCTCCAACCGCCTCTGCCGGATCAGCGGCGTCGGGACCGACTGGCGGGAGCGCTGGTACCGCTACTCGGACTGCTCGACGGTCCGGACGGACCCCTCCTACGCCTGCAACTGCTGACCCGTTCCCGCGCCGAAGCCGCGGAAGCCCGACGAGAAAGGACCGTGACATGCTCCGGACCATGAACAGGGTCGCCGACAGGCTGGTGTCCGCGGCCGTCCCCAAGGCGACCGCCGCGGCGGCCTGCACGCCGAGCACCTTCACCCGGTGCTCCAGCCGCGCGTGCGGGCCCGGCTCCAACCGCAACTGGCGGGAGCTCTGGCGCATCGCCTCCAACTGCCAGGACTACCTGTCGAACCCCTCCTACCGATGCGACTGCGGATGATCTGACGGCGGGCGCAGGAGGGCGCCGCCCCCTCGGGCGGCGCCCTCCGCTCACTCCAGGGCCGCCAGGACGGCCCCGCGGACCCCGGTGAGGGCGTCGGGAGCGGTCAGCGGCGTGCCGTCCGCGTCCACCACGTAGAAGACGTCCACGGCTTCCGCGCCCAGGGTGTCCACCTGCGCGCCGCGCACCTGGAGGCCGCACTCCCCCAGTGCTTGGCCCACCCGCCACAGCAGCCCCGGACGGTCGTGGGCCCGCACTTCGACGACCGTCGCGGTGTGGGACGCGTCGTCCACGATCGTCACGCGGGGCGGCGGGACCGCCGTGCCGGGGCGCACGCGCACCGAGCGGGCCCTCCGGTCCAGGCGGGCCGCCACGTCCAGGCGGCCGGCCAGCATCAGCCGCAGGTCCGACTCCAGCGCCGCCGGGTCGGGCGGGGAGCCGTACTCGGGGACGGCGGTGAAGTCCAGCACGGCCGTCGGGCTGCCGTCGGTCATCGTCCGGGCCGTCTTCACCGCCAGGCGGTGCAGCGCCAGTACGCCCGCCGCGCGCCACAGCAGGCCCGGCCGGTCGGGGGCCGCGATGGTGATGCGCGGACCCGCCACGCGCACCGCCGCGCCGTCGTGGCGGGCCAGCGCGAGGTGCTCGGGGTCCAGGGAGGGCGGGGGCGGCGGCGTCCCCCCGGCCAGCGCCGCCGCGGCCCGGCGGGTCAGCTCGCCGATCTGGCGCGCCTTCCACGCGCCCCAGGCGGACGGGCCGGTCGCCTGGCCGTCGGCCACCGCCAGGGCGGCCAGGAGCTCCAGGATCTCGCGTTCGCGGCCCGGGACGGCCGCGACGGCGCTCGTCACCGTCCCGATCGTGACCGGGTCGTCCATGTCGCGGCGGGTCGCCGTCTCGGGCAGCAGCAGGTGGTGGCGGACCATCGTCTCCAGCACGCGGACGTCGTCGTCCGCGAAGCCCAGGCGGGCGCCCAGGTCGCGGGCGACCACCGCGCCGCCGACCGAGTGGTCGCCGGGGTAGCCCTTGCCGATGTCGTGCAGGAGCGCGCCGACCAGCAGCAGGTCGGGGCGGGCCACCTCGCGGGTCAGGGCGGCCGCGCCGGCGGCGGCCTCCACCAGGTGGCGGTCCACGGTGTAGCGGTGGAACGGGTTGCGCTGCGGCCGGTTGCGGACGCGTTCCCAGTCGGGCAGCAGCCGCACGACCAGCCCGGCCTGGTCCAGCGCCTCCCAGACGCCGATGGCGGCGGGACCCGCGCCCAGCAGCGCCACCAGGGCGTCGCGCGCCGCGGCGGGCCAGGGGGCGCGGGGCAGCGCGGCCCGCCCGGCCAGGCGCTCCACGGTCGCGGGGGCCAGGGGCAGGCCCTCCTGGGCGGCGGCCGCGGCGACGCGCAAGATGAGCGCGGGGTCCTTCAGGTCGGCGTTGCGGGCCAGGACCACCTCGCCGTCCTGCTCGACCGCGCCGTCGCCGACGGGGCGGCGCTCGGCGGGGCGGGCGGCCCGGCGCGGCCGGCAGAAGCGCTCGACGCGCCGCCACAGGTGGTCGCCGGCGTGGGTGACGGTGCGGGCGGCCTCGGCGGTCGAGCGCAGCAGCGCGTCGGCGTCCAGCAGGCCGAGGGCCTGCGCGACCGCCTGCTGCTCCTGGAGGGCCAGGCGGTCGGCGGAGCGGCCCGTGGACGCGTGCAGGGCGTGCCGGACGTCCAGCAGCAGGTCGTGGGCGGCGCGGACGCGCGCATCGGGCGCCGGCGCCACCCAGGAGGCGGCCACCGCCTGCATGACGTGCACGTCGCGCAGGCCGCCGCGGGCCTCCTTGAGGTCGGGTTCCAGCAGGAACGCCAGCTCGCCCTGGGTCTCCCACCGGTCGCGGCACAGCGCGGCCAGCTCGGCCAGGCGCCGGCGCGCGTCGGCCCGCCAGTCGGCGAGGACGGCGGCGCGCAGCTCGTCCACCAGAGTCCGCTCCCCCGCGATGCGGCGGGCCGACAGCAGCCCGAGGGCGGCCTTCATGTCGGCGCGCGCCACGTCGCGGGCCTCCTGGACGGTGCGGACCGAGTGGTCCAGCCGCAGCCCCGAGTCCCACACGGGGTACCAGACCCGGTCGGCGATCTCGGCGACGTCGGCGCGGCCGCGGTGCACCAGCACCAGGTCGAGGTCGCCGCCGGGGGTCAGCTCGCGGCGCGCGTGGCTGCCCACCGCGAGCAGCGCCACGTCGCCGGGCGCCTCGCGTTCGGGACTGCCTTCAGGGCCACGCTCGGGGCTGTGTTCGGGGGCTCGCTCGGCGCCGAGCAGCCCGGCCAGCCAGCGGTCGAGCTCGTCGGCCCGCGCGGCCCGCGCCGCCGCCAGGGCGGCGCGAGCCTCGGAGGCGGTGCGGGCCGGGCGGGCCTCGCCGCCGGCCGTTCCGTGCGCCAGGACCACGGGCGCCCTAGAGGGCTTCCGGGCCGGTCTCGCCGGTCCGGACGCGGACGACGGTGTCCACCGGGACCGCCCAGACCTTGCCGTCGCCGATCTTGTCGGTGCGGGCGGCCTTGACGATGACGTCGATGATGTCGTCGGCGTCCTCGTCCTCGACCAGCACCTCCACCCGGAGCTTGGGCACCAGGTCCACCCGGTACTCGGCGCCCCGGTACACCTCGGTGTGCCCCTTCTGCCGGCCGTAGCCGCTGGCCTCGCTGATGGTCAGGCCCTTGACCCCGAAGGTCTCCAGGGCCGCCTTCACCTCGTCCAGCTTGAACGGCTTGATGATCGCCGTGATCAGCCTCATGCCTCGGCCTCCACCTTCGTCGCGGGCTTGTCCTGCTTGCTGTCGGCCTGACCGCCAGGCTGACCGCCCGCCTGCCCGCCCGACATGGCGGCCGCGAGCGCGCCCGAGCCGCCGCCGGTCGCGGGCCCGAGGTCGTAGGCCGTCTCGGCGTGCGCGGCCTGGTCGATGCCGGAGACCTCGTCCTCGGCCGTGATGCGCAGCCCCATCGTGACATCGATGATCTTCGCGATGATCCAGGTGGCGACGAAGGAGAAGGCGCCGACCGCGACCACGCCGATCGCCTGGCGGCCGAACTGCTCCAGCCCGCCGCCCATCAGCAGGCCGTTCACCCCGTCGGCCTCGGGGGTGAGGATGCCGGTGACGGTGCCGGTGGCGAACAGCCCGATCAGCAGGGCGCCGGTGACGCCGCCGACCGCGTGCACGCCGACCACGTCCAGGGAGTCGTCGTAGCCGAGCCTGTACTTCAGGCCCACCGCCACGCAGCACAGGGCGCCGGCGATGAGGCCGATCGCGATGGCGCCGAGCGGGTTGACCGCGGCGCAGGCGGGGGTGATGGCCACCAGGCCGGCGACCGCGCCGGAGGCGATGCCGAGCGTGGTGGACTTCCCGTGCCGGATCTTCTCCACGATGATCCAGCCGAGCGCGGCCGCGCCCGTGGCGACCTGGGTGTTGACGAACGCCACCGCGGCCTGGCCGTTGGCGCCCAGCGCCGATCCGGCGTTGAAGCCGAACCAGCCGAACCACAGCAGCGCGGTGCCGAGCAGCACGAACGGCAGGTTGTGCGGCCGCATCGCCTCCTTGGGCCACCCCACGCGCCGGCCCACCACCAGGGCGACCGCGAGGGCGGCCATGCCGGCGTTGATGTGCACCGCGGTGCCGCCGGCGAAGTCCAGGGCGAGGACGCTGTCGGCCAGCCAGCCGCCGTCACCGGTCTTGGTCGTGTCGCCGAAGTAGAACACCCAGTGCGCGACCGGGAAGTACACCAGCGTGACCCACACCCCGACGAACACCATCCAGGCGCCGAACTTCACCCGGTCGGCGATGGCGCCGCTGATCAGCGCGGGCGTGATGATCGCGAACATGAGCTGGAAGGCCACGAAGGCCAGCTCGGGCGAGGTGCCCGAGGCGGTCAGCAGGGTGTCCTTCAGGCCGACCTTGTCGAGGTTGCCGATGAGCCCGTTGCCCACGTCGCCGGAGAAGGCCAGCGAGTACCCGTACAGCACCCACAGGACGCTCACCAGCGCGATCGTCCCGAAGCTCATCATCATCATGTTGAGCACGCTCTTGGAGCGGGACATGCCACCGTAGAAGAAGGCGAGCCCCGGGGTCATCAGCAGGACCAGAGCGGAAGCGGCCAGAACCCAGGCGGTGTCGCCTGAGTTCAACGATTCGAGCACGTCCGGCGGCATGCTGGCCGTCCTTTCGGGGAGGTGAATGGCTCTCTGCCCAGGAGCTTTCAGCCAGGCCGTTTCGCGTGCGGGGCATGAGTGTTTCACCGGTGTGAAACCCGACACCCCGATGTTTCACCGGTGTTTCGAAAACCTCACCGGGTGCCGTCCGCGCCTCCGAATTCCACCGTCGCGGCCACATTCCGGAACCGGAACATCTGTCCCACCGAACAAAAAAGCCCCGCCCGCATCAGCAGATGCGGGCGGGGCGCCGGGTCCCGGGGGCGCCGGGCGGCTCAGTCCTCGCCGAGGATGGCGTCCACGAACGCCTCGGGCTCGAACGGGGCCAGGTCGTCGGGCCCCTCCCCGAGGCCCACCAGCTTCACCGGCACGCCCAGCTCGCGCTGCACCTGCACGACGATGCCGCCCTTGGCGGTGCCGTCCAGCTTGGTCAGCACGATGCCGGTGACGTTCACGACCTCGGCGAACACGCGGGCCTGCTGCATGCCGTTCTGGCCGGTGGTGGCGTCCAGCACCAGCAGGATCTCGTCCACCTGGCTCTGCTTCTCGATCACCCGCTTGACCTTGCCGAGCTCGTCCATCAGCCCGGTCTTGGTGTGCAGGCGGCCGGCGGTGTCGACGATGACGGTGTCGACCTTGGTGTCGATGCCGCGCTTGACCGCGTCGAAGGCCACGCTGGCGGGGTCGGCCCCCTCCTCCTTGCGGACCACCTCGGCGCCGACCCGCGACCCCCAGGTCGCCAGCTGCTCGGCGGCGGCGGCGCGGAAGGTGTCGGCGGCGCCCATCAGCACGGTGCGGCCGTCGCCGACCAGCACGCGCGCCAACTTGCCGCAGGTGGTGGTCTTGCCGGTGCCGTTGACGCCGACGACCATGAGCACCGCGGGGCGGTTCCCGTGCGGCTCGGTCTTCAGGGAGCGGTCGATGTCGGGGCCGATCTGCTTGACCAGCTCCTCCTTGAGCATCGCGCGCACCTCGGCGGGGGTGCGGGTGCCGAGGACCTGGACGCGGGTGCGCAGGCCCTCGGTGATCTCGCGGGCCACCGCGACGCCGATGTCGGCGCCGATCAGGGTGTCCTCGATCTCCTCCCAGGCCTCGTCGTCGAGGGTGTCGCGCGACAGCAGGCCGAGCAGGGTCTTGCCGAGGGCGCCCTGGGAGCGGGCGAGCCGGGCGCGCAGCCGCACCAGCCGGCCGGCGCCGGGCGGCGGCTTCTCGATCTCGACCGGCGGCGTGACCGGGGTGGTGGGAACCGGCGGGGCCCGCTCGGCGGGCGGCGCCGCCTGATCCTCCTCCTTGGGGATGGTGGTGGTGCCACCGGGCAGGATATCGACGGGCCGTTCCGCGGGTTCCACGGGCGGGCGGGGCTTGCGGCGGCCGGGCCGCAAGAACATCACGCCGCCCACGATCACGGCGAGGGCGGCCAGCCCGGCGATGAGGATCAGATATTCCATAGCGCCTACAGTTTTCCAGACGGGTGGTCGTGCACCGAACGCGCCGCACGCTACGGCGTCACGGGGCCTGTCGGAAAGACCGTTCCCGCGGGGCCGCCGCCGACCCGCTCAGAGCCGGTACATGCGGATCCAGTCCACCTCCAGGGTGGCGGGGGTGTCGCGCGGCACGTCGTCGGCGGTGCGGGCGGCGTCCTCGGGGAACCAGTCGAGCTGGACGGCCTGCCCCATCGGCCCTGGAGGCAGCACGGCGGGGTCGGTGGCGTGGAACCAGCGGCGCCCGTCGATGAAGCCGCTCATGCCGCGCGGGGTCCACTCGACGGCGAACGCGTGCCACTGCGTCATGTCGGCCTCCACCCGCGCGTCCAGCTGCCAGTTCTCCTTCTCCGGTCCGAAATGCAGGAAGAAGAAGGTGCTCTGGCGGCGGCCGTCGTCGACGGTCTCCATGTAGTCGACCTCGCCGCCGCCTCCCTTGGGCGCGGGCCCGCCCCCGCCGCGCACCGGCCACAGCAGCAGGACCGGGTGGTAGCAGGCGCAGGCGCGGTTCATCCGGACGCGGGCCTCCCAGCGGCCGGTCTTTTGCGCGCCGGGCAGCCAGGACAGGCCGCCGGTGGTGCCGTCGCGGGTGCCGGTGATCGTCAGGACGCCGTCGCGGACGGTCACCGCGTCGGGGCTGCGGCGGCCCTTGCCCGCGTGGCCGGGGCCGTCGTAGGCCTCCCAGGCGCGGGGGTCGAGCCGGCCGGACGAGAAGTCGTCGGCGGCGACCGGGGCGCCCCAGCCGTGGCGTTCGGCGGCGGTCGGAGCGGGTTCGCGCTGCGCGGTCTCGTCCATGGGCACCCCCACGGACAGGATAAGCACCGACGCGGCGGAAATCCCGAGGGAACGGAGCGGACGCACGACGGAGCCTCCACGCTTTCGAGGCCACCGGCGCCCGGAAACGCTCCGACCTCCCTTTCCTCTTCCTTGTCAGAAACTACGGAAATGATCGTCTCGGGCGTTCCTCGGGCCTTTCCCGTTCAGGAAAAGGATCTTCCCGGCGGGTAAAGCCGGGGCACGCCCGTCAGTGTCCATCTGCCTCGACCGCATCCCACCTGCAGCAAGGTCATCGGTTCGATCTCCGCGGCCGTCGCGCGGGGCGCCAGGACCTCCACGGGGACCAGGGAGCGGTCCAGGCGGGTGACGCGGAGGCGGCCCTCGCCCTCGTAGCCGGCGCGGAGGCGGGCGCGCGGGCCGGTGTAGAGCACCACGGCGGGCCGGGTGCCGGTGAGCGAGGTCGCGAACGGGCGGACCAGCGCCGTGCCCGGTCCGCTCAGCGGGTCCGCGGCCGTTCCCAGCCGGGCCAGGGGCAGGACTTCCACGTCCCAGTCGCTCGTGGCCGTGATCTGCAGCATCGCGTTGGCCGGGACGGCGATCAAGCTGGGGGCGCGGTGCCGCGGGGATCCGAGGGCGAAGACTTCGGCCAGCGGCCCATCGCCGGACAGGTCGGTGAGATCGGGCGCGCGCAGCCGCACCTCATGAAGGGCATACGGGTCACCGGTCACGGCCGCGATCCCGGCGGGCCCCTGGTAGGCGAGCACGTCGGGACCGCGCCCCGAGGCCGTGCCGCTGAACGGCCGGGCGGACTCGGGCCCGGCCAGCACGGCGGTCCAGGGCCCGCTGGTCCTGACGCGCAGGGTCCGTTTCGTGCCCGGGTCGGCGTCGATCACGGTGCGGACCGGGCGGTGCCCCGGCGGCACGTGGACCTCGTTCTCGCCCGAACGCAGGGTCAGGCCCCGGTCGCCGCGCCGGCCGATCTCCACCAGCACCGGCTGCGGCATCGCCCCGGTGACGGTGAGGCGGCCGTGACCGTCGCCGTGGTGGGTGCGGGGGCGCCGGTCCAGGAAGTGGTCGGCCTGCGGAAGCGCCTCCGGAGGCTGCGGCGGGTCCACCGGCTGTGCCAGCCAGCGGCCCATGACCAGCACGGCGTGTTCGGGATCGGCGGCCCGCAGCGCCAGCCGGTGGTACGCCCGGCCGCGCAGTGGGAGGCGAGGCCGGACGGGCGACACCCGGCCCTTGAGGTCGAGCTGCCAGACCCAGTTCCCCCAGCGCAGCCTCCGCGCCGGGAGCGTGCGGCCCCGGCGCAGCAGGATGCCCAGGTTGAACTCTTCGACGAACGGGCTGACCTCGGATTCCGCGTCTTCGTTCTCCGGGCCGTTCCCGAGCGGCCCCACTCCCGCGATGTCGTCCCGTCCGATGCGCAGCACGCGCCAGAACAGGACGGCGTCCCAGAGCACCAGCTCGTCGTCGCCCAGCCACAGCCGAGGCGGCAGGACCGCGGCGCGGAGCAACTGCACCGCCGCCATGCCCACCAGGACGCACACCGCGATGCCCCAGGCCGCCACGGCCCGCCGTTCCAGGAATTCGGCACCGGTCACCACCGGCCACAGCACTGCCGGAACGGCCACGGCCGGCAGGGCGACGAGCGGCGCGGCCAGCAGGGACGCCTTCGAGCGTTCCAGCTTCACCGGCACGGCCCGGGCAGGCCGTGCGAATAGGCCCCAGCGGTCGCGTCTGGCCAACCCGGACCACGGCGCGAAGTCCCACCGTTCCGTCCCGCGCCACAAGATGGCCCTCGCCATAAGGACGATGGTCACCACGCCCAGAACGACGGCGAACGCCACAGGCGGCCCCACAGCACCCCGAAGAGAACCCCGCCCCAGCACGAAGACCTCGTCGTCACCGCTGCCGACGTCCACGGCACGGAACGATCCGGTCCGGTCGACCGGACCGTCGCCCATGCTGCGGACCTTCACCTGACGCCCGGCGCCCGTGTCCTCTTCGGCGGTGAACATCCCGTACCAGACGCAGCCTCCTCGCGGAGGGCAGCTTTTGGCCGGCTCGGTGAGAACGCCATGGACGCCGTCGCCCCGCTCGGCCGCCCGCGCGTAGCCGAGCTCGCGTGCCGCCGTCACGGCCGCGAACGCCGTCCAGAGCATGAACGACAGCGCCGCCGCCCAGATCAGGACCCGTCGGGACACGAAGCGCCTCCAGGGGGTGGCGCCCCAGGATCACACGGGTTCGCGGTCGCGTTCCAGTCGCTGGCTGACCACCTGCGTCACGCCGTCGCCGCGCATCGACACGCCGTACAGCGCGTCGGCGCCCTCCATGGTGCGCTTCTGGTGCGTGATGATGATCAGCTGCGACGACTCGCGCAGCTCCTCGAACACCGTGAGCAGCCGCTGGGTGTTGGTGTCGTCCAGCGCGGCCTCCACCTCGTCCAGCACGTAGAACGGGGACGGGCGGGCCTTGAACACCGCGACCAGGAACGCGATCGCCACCAGCGACCGCTCGCCGCCCGACAGCAGCGACAGCCGCTTGACCTTCTTGCCGGGCGGGCGGGCCGACACCTCCACGCCGGTGGTGAGCATGTCCTCCGGCTCGGTCAGCGACAGGCTGCCCTCGCCGCCGGGGAACAGCCGGGCGAAGATCCGCGCGAACTGCGCCTCGGTGTCGGCGTAGGCGGAGGCGAACACCTGCTGGACGCGGTCGTCGACCTCCTTGACGACCGTGAGCAGCTCGCGCCGGGTCTTCTTGAGGTCCTCGAGCTGGGTGGTGAGGAAGGCGTGCCGCTCCTCCAGCGCCGCGAACTCCTCCAGCGCCAGCGGATTGACCTTGCCGAGCTGGTTGAGCTGGCGTTCGGCGGACTTGGCGCGCTTCTCCTGGACGGCGCGGTCGAAGGGCGCGGGCCTGGCGTCCTCGGGCGCGTCGGCGGGCGGCGGCACGGGCTGGTCGGGGCCGTACTCGTTGACCAGGCCCTCGACCTCCAGGCCGAACTCCTCCAGCGCGCGCTGTTCGAGCTGCTCCAGCCGCAGCCGCTGCTCGGCGCGCGCGACCTCGCTGCCGTGCACGACGTTGACCAGGCGCTCCAGCGTGGACGACAGCTCGCGGACCTGGGAGCGCACCACCTTCAGCTCGGCGTCGCGGGCGGCGCGGGCGCGCTCGGCGGCCTCGCGCTGGGTGACGGCGGCGTCGAGGGACAGCTCGATGCGCTCCAGGGCGATGCGGGCGCCGTGCACGACGGCCTCGGCGATGCGGGCCTGCTGCTCGCGGCGGGCGCGGCGGCGGGCGGCGCGGGCGCGCTCCTCGCGTTCGCGGCGGGCCCCGCGCTCCAGCGCGTCGGCGCGGCCCGCGATGGCCTGCACGCGCTCCTCGGAGGTGCGGACGGTCAGCCGCGCCTCCATCTCGGCCGAACGAAGCTCCTGGACGCGGGCGTTCAGCTCGTCGCGGGCGTCGGTGTCGTAGCCGGCCTCCTCGGCGACCTCGGCGGCCTCTTCGGACTCGGCCAGCCGCATCGCCAGCTCCTCGGCCGCGGCGGCGTCGGTCTCCAGGGACTGCTGGGCGGCGTCGAGCGCCTTGCCGAGCCGTTCGGCCTCGCCCCGGGCGGCCCGCACGTCGGCCTCCAGGCGGGCGGCGCGCTTGGCCTCCTGAGCCGCCTGAGCGTCGAACTCGCGCACGCGCGCACGAACCCGGTCGAGCTCGGCCTGGGCCTGGTTGACGCCGCCCTGGGCCTGCTGGACGGCCGCCTGCGCGGAGTCCAGGGCCGTCTGGGCGGCCTGCTCGGCGTCCATGCCCTCGGCGAGGGCGGCGGCCCGCTGCTCGGCGGCGGTCTCGGCGGCGGCCAGGTCCTCGACGGCCTGGTCGAGGGTGGCGCGCATCTGGAGCAGGCTCTGGGCCCCGTTCGCGCCGCCGCCCTGCGCCCAGTGCGCGCCGATGAGGTCGCCGTCGCGGGTGACCGCGCGGAGCGACGGCTCGCGGCGGACCAGGGCGGCGGCGGCCGCGACGTCCTCAGCGACGACCACGTCGCCCAGAAGGTGCTGCAAGGCAGGACGCATCGCCTCGGGAACCGTGACGGCGTCCACCGCGTAATCAACGTCGGGCACACGCGCCCCGGCGGCAGGCGCACCCCCGCCCACCAGCAGCCCCGCGCGGCCCGCATCCCGCGAACGCAGCAGAGCCAGCGCGGCCTCGGCCGTATCGAGAGAGCCGACCGCGATGGCCTCGGCGGCGTTGCCGAGCGCTGCGGCAACAGCGGTCTCGTATCCAGGACGAACGGTCAGCAAGGACGCAACAGTGCCCAGGACACCGTCCAGACCCGCCTCCAGAAGGGCCTCTCCCCCGTCGACGGCGCTGCCCAGCGTGAGGTTGAGGGCCTCGATACGGGCCTGGAGGGCGGTGACCTGCTTCTGCGCGGCCTGGTCGGCCGAACGGGCCGCCGCCACGGCCGCCCGCGCGTCCTTCAGATCCTGGCGGGGCCCGTCCACCGCGGCGCGCGCCTGCTCGGCGGCGTCCTTGGCGGTGGCAAGGGTCTCCTGGGCGAGCTCGTGCTCGGCGACCAGCGCGGGGTCCTCGACGACCTCGGCCTCGAACGACTCGAACTCCTGCTGGGCGTCGTCGGCGCGCCGCCCCGCCTCGGCCCGGGCCTCGGCCAGGCGCCCGATCTCCGACTGCCCCGCCTGGACCTTGCTGCGCAGCGCCTCGACGCGCCCGCGCAACCGGGCCAGCTCCTCACGCCGGTCGGCGGCGGCACGAGCGGCGGCCTGCAGACGCCGCTCCTCCACGGTCAGCGCCTCTTCGGCGCCGGTGCGCTCCTCGACGGCATGGGCGAGCCCGTCTTGGGCCTCCTCCAGCGCGGCGCGGAGCATCTCCTCCTGCTCACGGACCGCGACGGCCTCGCGCTCCATGTCCTCCGGATCACGACCGCGGCGCTCCTCGTCACGCGCCTCGGCGGCGTTGCGGTGGCGCTCGGCGGCGAGGTCGGCGACGCCCCGAAGGCGTTCCTTGAGCGCGGAGAGCTTGAACCAGGTGTCCTGGACCTGCGCGAGCCTAGGAGCCTCGGCGGCCTCCTCGGCTTCGAGGACGGCCTCACGCTCCTGCGCCTCGGCCAGCGCCCGCTCGGTCTCGGCACGGCGCTGCCGGATGGACGCCTCGTCGGCGGCCTCCTGGTCGAGCCTGGTGCGCAGGGAGACCAGGTCGTCGGCCAGCAGGCGCGCCTTGGCGTCGCGCAGATCGGCCTGGATGACGGCGGCCCGCCGCGCGATCTCGGCCTGGCGCCCCAGCGGCTTGAGCTGGCGGCGCAGCTCGCCGGTGAGGTCCTGGACACGGGTGAGGTTGGCCTGCATCGCGTCGAGCTTGCGGAGCGCCTTCTCCTTGCGCTTGCGGTGCTTGAGGACCCCGGCGGCCTCCTCGATGACCGCCCGGCGACCCTCGGGCCCCGAGTGCAGCACGCGGTCGAGCTGCCCCTGCCCGATGATGACGTGCATCTCACGGCCGATGCCCGAGTCCGACAGCAGCTCCTGGATGTCCAGCAGGCGGCAGGAGTCGCCGTTGATGGCGTACTCGCTCTGCCCCGACCGGAACATCAGCCGGCTGATCGTGACCTCGGAGTAGTCGATGGGCAGCGCGCCGTCGGAGTTGTCGATGGTCAGCACCACCTCCGCCCGGCCCAGCGGGGCGCGGTTGGCGGTGCCGGCGAAGATGACGTCCTCCATCTTGCCGCCGCGCAGCGACTTGGCGCCCTGCTCGCCCATCACCCAGGCCAGGGCGTCCACCACGTTGGACTTGCCCGACCCGTTGGGCCCGACGACACAGGTGATGCCGGGTTCCAGCCGGAGCGTCGTGGCGGACGCGAAGGACTTGAAGCCGCGCAGCGTCAGAGTCTTCAGATACACGCTGTCGCCGTCCTCCTCCGAACCACGGTTCCCCCCGCCCCGCCAGCCCACCCGACACACAGGAGCCCGAGGAACGATACCTGTCTTCTGGCTTTTGGCCCGAACCCCTCGCCTAGCGGCTCGGGATCCGACCAAAAGCCGGCGAGCGCCACATCGCTTCGCGATCTACCGCCGGCAGGGCCTTGCCTTCGGCTTTGGCCCTGCCGGCGGTAGGTAGGCGCTCGCGTGCACCTTGGGCACCCCCTGAACCACATCTGGATATATAGGGGCCCCAGATTCAGGGGCGGAGCCCATGCTTGTCGGGGGTGCGGGGGCGGAGCCCCTGCCTCACTAGGCGAGCAGGGCGGCGCAGCCGTCGCTTTTCGGGGGGTGTGGGGGGCTTGCCCCCTGCCGGGGTCGTAGGGGCTGGCCCCTGCCCGGGTCTCGCCCGCCCGGAGCGAGCGCCAGCGAGTGAGGACGGGTGAGCCCCGGCATCGGGGGGTGTGGGGGGTCGTCCCCCCACAATGACACGCCGCTTTCGCCGAGGACGAGGCACCGACTTGATCTGTGGGGGTCTACAGCCGACCGCCCAGCTCAGCCCCGCGCGGGTTTGCCAACGTGACCGGCAACCCCGGCCCCGCTCGGGTTTGCCCACATACCCACCCACCCCAGCCCGCACGGGGTTAAGGCAAGAACCCGCGCCAAGCCCAGCCCGCAACGTCCAGCCCTGCGCAAGCAAAGGTTCAGACTGCGCCTGCCGTGGTTGCGCCCGGCTTGCTAGCGCAAGCCGGGCGCAACCACGGCAGGCGGTAAAGAGCGGGCTCACACGGTGGTGAGGGCCTGCACAGTGCTGAGGGGCCTGCACGGCGGGGGGCCTTGCGCGGCGGGGAGCGTTCGCGCGGCGGGGAGCACCCGTACGGCGCTGAGGACCCACACGACACTGAGCGCCCACGCGACGGTAAGGATCAGTGCGGAGCCAGAGCAGCGCATCCGCAGCCCTTGCCTGCCCTTGCCTGCCCTTGCCTGCCCTGCCCTTGCCTGCCCTTGCCTGCCCTGCCCTTGCCTGCCCTTGCCTGCCCCCAATGAGCATGCGCCTATGTGGTGGCTTGGGGTCCTGGCCTTCGTCGGACTGCTGCTGGCTTACGGAGCCGTCTTCGACTTGCGTGCTCGACGGCGGCGGCATCGACTCCGAGGCAGTGCGGATCTCGCTGCTGAGCTGCGTGAGAACCGTCGCGACATGCGCGCTTGGGATCGGGGCAGTCTGGGCCACAGCGGCGAGGACTTGTCCTGGACGGACGAGATCCGCCGACGCGGTCACCGCAGATAGCTCGGATGGCAGAGATAGCGAAGCCAGCAAAGGCCACGTAGGCAACCGAGGACGAAGCGCGCTCGCTCGCCGCCACAGAGAAGCCCCGCAGACACCGCCACAGCCGCCCCACGGAAGAGCCCTCACGAAGGAGCCCTCACAGGCCGCTCACGCAGCGCCGCGCACACCCGCCCCCGAGCACCATCCGCATCCCTGCACCGCACCCACTCCGCGCCGCCCGCCCCACCCCCCGCTTGGCCGGATACGGCCGAGCCGAAGGCGGCCAGCGGTCCCCCGCCGACGGGTGTGAATGAAGCGAACCATTTGCCGCAATCACTGAGCGTGGTCGCGACCGGCCGTCACCCACCGCTCCGATCCGTCACCACTCAAGGCGAACGGCGGGGGCCGGCCACTAGGCCCTACAGGCAGGTGGGAGAAGTACCAGGAAGTACCAGGTAGAAGAACTACAAGGCTCGTCATCAGGACTTACCGGGAGCGATGCGGCGTACCCGGGTACGCCGCAGTCAAGGTCGTCTCCGCTTTCCCGGTCCGACATTTGCCCTGATCAAAGAGCATGTCGGACAAAAGGAAGGGACGCCGTCACAGGCGTCCCTCTCAGGTCATTCTAGAAAAAGGCGCCGGGTCAGGTCAGCGCCGGTTCGCGGTCCTTGACGCCGAGCGACATCACATCGCCGTCGGCGGCCGTCGCGAGTGCGTCGTTCTCGGTCTGGAGCCGGGCGAGCTCGGCTTCCAGATCGCGTACTCGCTGCTGAAGACGTCGCATCTCCGACACCATCCGGGGGTCGGGACCGCCGACGTGGCCGAGTAGAGCCTTCGCCATGACTAAGGGTCCTCCACGCTGAGTAACCAGCAGGAACCGCGCACAAAGAGCGACGAGATGTCGGTGCGCGTATCGTCTAGAGTCGCACCGGGCGTGGTCCTGGTCAAGATGGACATCACGGGCCGGTAACAACCTGTCGTCCCTAGTTTAGCAGGTACAAACCGGATTTCCCTACCCCGTCACTGTTCCACGAAACCGTAAAGCCCTCCGCGGGGCTCGCTCCAGCGTTCGGTCACGCCTGTGACGTGCCCGGGAGTCCCGGAACCGCGCAGGAGTTCCAGCAGTTTCTCGCAGGACGGGCGAGGGCCTTCCGCGATCACCTCGACCCGGCCGTCGCGCAGGTTGCTCGCGCTCCCTACCAGGCCGAGTTCCAAGGCGCGGGCACGGACCCACCAGCGGAAGCCCACACCCTGCACGCGGCCTCTCGCCCATGCTGTCAGACGTGCGGTCTCCCGCTCGTCCGCCCGTCCGGTCCCGGACGCGTCTTGCTCGTCTCTTTGCTCGTCCATGAGCGTTCGTTCCTCAAGTTCGTCCCCGAGGCCGGCCCCGTCCTTAGGGGTGTCCTTAGGGGTGTCCTTAGGGGTGTCCCTAGGAGTGCCCCTAGGGGCGGGCGCGGCGCGGACGTGGTTGGCAGGTCGGGCAGCTGTAGGAGGAGCGGTTCATGAACACCTCGCGGCGGATCGGCGACCCGCAGCGCCGGCACGGCTCGTCGCGGCGGCCGTAGGCGTCCAGCGAGCGCTCGAAGTAGCCGCTCTCCCCGTTCACGTTGACGTACAGGCTGTCGAAGGACGTGCCGCCCGCCCGCAGCGCCGCCGCCATGACCTCACGGGCCGCCGCGAGGACCCGGGACGCCTCCGCGCGGGTCATCGTCTCCGTCGGCCGGGCCCAGTGCAACCGGGCGCGCCACAGGGCCTCGTCGGCGTAGATGTTGCCCACGCCGCTGATCAGCGACTGGTCGAGCAGGGCGCGCTTGACGCCCGTCTTGCGGCGGCGCAGCGCCTGGACGAAGCGTTCCTCGTCGAAGGCGTCTTCCAGGGGGTCCGCGGCGATGTGCGCGATGGGCTCGGGGACGCTGCCGGTGGGGTCGAACGGGTCCGCCACCAGGTCGGCGACCATCAGGTGGCCGAAGGTCCGCTGGTCGACGAAGCGCAGGTCCAGGTCGTCCTCGGTGAACGCCACGCGGACGCGCAGGTGCTTCTCCCGCGCCCGGTCCGGGGCGTTGACCAGGAGCTGGCCGCTCATCCCCAGATGGGCCAGGAGCGCCTCAGGCGCCCCGTCGCCGCCCGTCAGGGGCAGCCACAGGTATTTGCCCCTGCGGCGCGGCTCGGCGATCGTCCGGCCCGCCAGGCGGGCCGTGAAATCGGCGGGGCCCGTCAGGTGCCGCCGCACGGCGCGCGGGTGCAGGACCTCCGCGGTCGTGATGGTGCGGCCGGTCACCCAACGTGCCAGGCCGTCGCGGACGACCTCCACTTCGGGAAGCTCAGGCACCGGCGGCTTCCTCGGAAAGGACCAGGGCCTGTGCCGCGATCACCCGCTCGCCGTTGAAGGCGAGGGCGGGCGAGCCGTGCAGCCGGTAGCGCGGGCGCGGCTCCTGCGGGGCGGTCACGCCGTCCCCGCAGCCTCGGCCTCACGCTTCACGACGCCCTCCCGGATCGCGGTCCAGGCGGCTTCGGCGGCGTGCTGCTCGGCCTCCTTCTTGCTGCGGCCCTCGCCCGAACCGTAGGCGGTGCCGCCGACCCGCACCGAGGCGCGGAAGGTCTTCTGGTGGTCGGGGCCGCTCTCGGTGACGTGGTACTCGGGGACGCCGAGCTCCTCCACTGCCGTGAGCTCCTGGAGGGAGGTCTTCCAGTCCAGGCCGGCGCCCAGGCCCGCCGAGCGGTCGATGAGGCCGTCGAACAGGCGGTGCACCAGCGCCCCGGCCTCGTCCAGGCCGCGGTCGAGGTAGACGGCGCCGATCAGCGCCTCCAGGGTGTCGGCCAGGATCGAGTCCTTGTCGCGGCCCCCGGTGCCCTCCTCGCCCCGGCCGAGGCGGATGTGGGCGCCCACGCCCAGCGTGCGGGCCACGCCCGCCAGCGCCCGCATGTTCACGACCGCGGCGCGCAGCTTGGCGAGCTGCCCCTCGGGCAGGTCGGGGTGGCCCCGGAACAGGGTGTCGGTGACCACCAGGCCGAGCACCGAGTCGCCCAGGAACTCCAGGCGCTCGTTGGTCGGCAGTCCGCCGTTCTCGTACGCGTAGGAACGGTGCGTCAGCGCTCGTTCCAGCAGTTCGGCGGAGACCTCGACGCCCAGCGCGGTGATCAGTTCCGCGCGGTCGGCCGTCGGGTCGGCCTTCTTGCCGCTCACAGGCCCTCCTCGCAAGGCCGTCGTGGCGCATGGCGGCGCGAGCGGCGGTGCGGCCGGGCCTGGGAAGGTCCGCGAAGACGAGGTGCGCGCCGGTGTCGATCCCGGCGTGCACCACGGCTCCGGGCGCCGGCCCCGCCGGTCGCTCCGCCTGACTTCGGCCGACGGCACGCGCCGGGATGGGTCAGATTCCTCCGGGCGTCCAGAGGGGCGGCCGCGTGCCATGACGCGGTTCCGCCCCCCGGAACGCTCGGAAAAAGATCAAGCCGACGGCGCGGTGACCTGCCGACGGTCGTAGGTGCCGCAGGTCGCGCACGCGGTGTGCGGCAGCTTCTGGTCGCGGCAGGTCGGGCACTCGACCAGGGTGGGCGCCGCGGTCTTCCACTGCGAACGCCGGTGCCGCGTGTTGCTGCGCGACTTCTTACGCTTCGGGACGGCCACGTCAGCCCTCCTGCTTTCCTTCTCGTTGGTCGATAAGCCCTTGCAGCGCCGCCCACCGGGGGTCGGCGACATCATGGTGGTGGTCGGGCCCGGCGTCAGCCAGCCGCACACCGCACTCCGGACACAGGCCGGGACAGTCGTCCCGGCACAGCGGCGACAGCGGCAGTGCGAGCAGCACCGCGTCGCGGAGCACCGGTTCGAGGTCGATCAGGTCGTCCTCAAGTCGGAGCTCGTCGTCGTCCGCGTTTCCGCCGGAGCGGGTGTCAGGATAAACGAAGAGCTCCTGGAAGTCCGCCTCGAAGGTCGAGGCGATCGGGTCCAGGCAGCGCGCGCACTCCCCGTCAAGGGGAACGCGCGCCGTGCCGGTGATGAGCACGCCTTCGAGCACCGCTTCGAGCCGGAGGTCCAGCTCGATCTCGGCGCCTTCGGGCACGCCCACCATCTCGACGCCGAAGTTCTCCGGGGCCAGCACGGTCAGGGTCTTCTCCCGCGAAGACCCCGGCTGCCTGCTCAGGGCTCTCGTGTCGAGCACCAGCGGGGCGTTGGGATCGAGGCGAGACAGTGGATTCCTGCTTTCGTGAGGCATGGTGAACAGCGGCCATCGGTCCTGGCCGACAACCCAGGGTACCGAAAGCGGCGCGCTGTCCCAACTCGCCCCTGGCGACCGGTGGCCGTCCCGGCTGGTCATGCCTCGTTCTTGAGGCGCTCCACGAGCCTGCGGTGCACGCTGTCGGGGACCAGCCCGGAGATGTCGCCGCCGAACTTGACGACCTCCTTCATCAGGCTGGAGGACAGGAACGCGTACAGCGGGTTGGTGGCCATGAACAGCGTCTCCACCCCGGCGATGCGGTGGTTCATCTGGGCCATCTGCAGCTCGTACTCGTAGTCGCTGACGGCCCGCAGCCCCCGGACGATCACCGGGATGTCCTGCTCCTTGCAGTAGTCCACGGTGAGACCGTAGAACTTGTCCACCTTGATGTTGCCGTACTCCTTGGTGACCTCGGCGATCATGTCGACGCGTTCGTCCACCGTGAACAGGCTCTGCTTCTTCTTGTTGACCAACACGGCCACGACCACCTCGTCATAGAGGCGGGAGGCGCGGCTGATGATGTCGAGGTGTCCATTGGTAACGGGGTCGAACGATCCCGGACAGACGACACGGCGCACGAGGAGAACCCCTTCGGTCCCGGTTTCTGACCTGCGGCGCGACCGTACCAAACCACCCGTACCGGGTTCGGCACCGGGCTTGCCGCGGGCCGCCGGGGCGCCGGCCGGTGACGGCGCGACCGCGGACCGGCGGCGGATCCGCGGCGGATCCGCAACGACCCGGCGGCGGCCCCACCGCGGCCCCGCGGCGGCCCCGCAGCAGGTCAGCGGTCCAGCGCGTCGATGATGTCGGCCGCGATCGGCCCCGACTTGATGCCGTATCCGGACGCCTCGGTCATCACCGCGACCGCGTACCGGGGGTCGTTCCGGGGTCCGAACCCGATGAACCAGCGGTCGTTGTAGGCGGCGCCCTCGACGTCGGCGGTGCCGGTCTTGCCGCCCAGCACCGAGGTGCCCTGGAGGGACTTGCCGGTGCCGCTGCGGACGACGGCCTCCATCATGTCCTTCATCTGCCCGGCCTGCCCGGCGGTGAGCGCGCGGCCGAGGCGGCGCGGCCGGGTCTCCTCCACGACCGAGCCGTCGGCGCCGCGCACCTTGTCGACCAGGTAGGGGTTCATCACCTCGCCGCCGTTGACGGAGGCGGCGGCGACCATGGCCATCTGGAGCGGGGTCGCCACGGTGCTTCCCTGGCCGATGGAGCCGAGCGCGCTCAGCGAGGGCTGGTCGGTGCGCGGGAACGAGCTGGGCGCGCTGGACATGCCCCTGGCGATCTCGATGCGCCTGGTGAAGCCGTACTTCTCCGACTGGGCCGCGACGGCGGCGTTGCCGGGGTCCTCGGCGCCCATGTAGGCGAAGGTGGTGTTGCAGGACTGGGCGTAGGAGTCGATCAGCGGGATGGCGGGCAGGTCGCACTGGCCGCCGATGTCCCCGGCGTCGTTGTTGATGGCCTGCCCGGCGCCCGCCGGCCGGTAGCTGCGGCCCGCCCGGACGCGGGTCTGCTCGGTGGCGCCCGCCGCCAGCGCGCCGGCGGCGACCACGGTCTTGAAGGTGGAGCCGGGCGGGAAGACCTCGCTGAGCGCCTTGTTGAGCATGGGCTTGAGGCGTTCGGCGTTGAGGCGCCTGAAGGCGGCGTCGGCCCGCTTGGAGTCGAGGGTGGCCACCGCGTTGGCGTCGTAGGACGGCGTGGAGGCCATGACGAGGATCTCACCGGTCCTGGCGTCCAGCGCGACGGCCGCGGCGCGGCGCGAGCCGCTGCCGGCCAGGGCCTTGTAGGCGGTGCGCTGCGCCTCGGGGACGACGGTGGCCTCGACGGTGCCGCCGGGCACCTTCTTGCCGAGGATCCTGTCGACCAGGTTGGTGGTGGTCAGGCGCGGGTCGGTGCCGTCCAGGATGTGGTTCTCGGCGCTCTCCAGGCCCGACTGGGAGAACAGGGAGAAGTAGCCGGTGACGGGGGCGAAGATCTCGCTCTGGCGGTAGCGGCGCTGGTAGCGCTTGTCGGCGGCGGGCTCGGACCAGGCCAGGCGCTCGCCGCCGGCCACGATCGGTCCGCGCTGGAGGGTCATGCGGTCGGAGTACTGGCGGGCATTCAGGGGGTCGTCGCGCAGGGCCTGCGCCCGGAATCCCTGCACGTAGGTGACGTTGACCATCAGGGCCAGGACCATCACCAGGGTGACGATCCAGGTCCGCCGCAGGGACTTGTCCATGCCGTGCCCTAACCCCCCGAAGATCTATCGTCACTCATCGTAGTCGGGTGGTGACGTCG
Organism: Spirillospora sp. CA-253888; assembly: GCA_050936435.1. Classification (GTDB taxonomy): domain Bacteria; phylum Actinomycetota; class Actinomycetes; order Streptosporangiales; family Streptosporangiaceae; genus Spirillospora. Next base: position 5,873,112 of record JBNJMT010000001.1, on the reverse strand, counting down.
GGGGGTCAGCCGGTGGCGCGTCCGTACCAGAACACCGCTTCACCGTAACGCCGGTCGCGTTCGGCCTCATAGCCCTCGGGCCAGGCCAGCGCCGGGCCGCGCACCGATCGCTCGACCGCGACCAGCGCGTCGGGCGCGAGCCAGCCGTGGTCGCGCAGCGCCTCCAGCATCTCGGTGACGGCGGCGTCCGGCAGCGGGTAGGGCGGGTCGGCGAAGACCAGGTCGTAGGGGGCGTCCGGGGCGCGGCGCACCACCCGCTCCACCCGGTCGCCGACCGGGACCGCGCCGGGCAGGCCGAGGTCGGCGGCGTTCTGCCGGACCACCTTGATCGCCCGCGGGTGCGCCTCCACCAGCAGGGCGTGCGCCGCGCCGCGCGACAGCGCCTCCAGGCCGACCGCGCCGGACCCGGCGAACAGATCGGCGACGCGCAGCCCGTCCAGCGGGCCCAGCAGGGCTTGGACGGTGGAGAACAGCCCTTCGCGGGCGCGGTCGCTGGTGGGCCGGGTGTCCCGTCCGGGCGGGACCGCCAGCCTGCGTCCGCCCGCGCTTCCCGCGATGACCCTGGTCATGTCCCCAGTATCGCGGCGCGGGCGACCGGAGCGGTCCGCGCCCTCCCGGCACGGCGGGGCGCGGACGGGCCCGGTCGGCCCCGGTCGGCCCCGGATCGGTGCCCAAACGGTGCGATCGCTGTCCAAGGCGGCTACCTCACGTGTAACTGTGCTCGCTGCCCGTGCACTCTCATCGACGTGAGGAGCCTCCCGTGCACCTTGGAAGACGATCGGCGGTGGCGGCGGGCGCGATGGTCCTGGGGCTGGCGGCCTTCGGCGGCGTCGCGCAGGCCGACGCCTCGCCGAACGCGCGCGGGGACCGTCCCGCCGCCCCGTCCGCTCTCTCCGCCCGGCCCGCCCTGGGCGTCGGCGCGGGCCTGTCCACGCCGGTGGCCGACGCGGCGCTACGGGTGCGCGCCGACGTCGGCGTCCGGCGTGACGGGGCGATCGGCGTGAACGCGGCGGCCGACGCCCGGGTCCGCACGCCGGTGGTCCGCGCCGGGGTGAAGGCGCTGGTGGAGGTCGGGGTGTCGGGCGACGGCCCGGTGGTCAAGGCGAAGGTGCAGGTGAAGGCGGGGGTCGGGCCCGTGCAGGGCAAGGGCGCGCCTGGGCACGCAGCGGTGAGCGTATGCGTCGGATGTGGGGGCGTGTCCGGAGGAACCCCTGCTCAGCCCGTTCCGCCCGTACAGCCCGTCTCGCCGGTGCAGCCCGCTCCGCAGCCGGTGCCACCGGCCCAGTCCCCGCCACCGGTCCCGGCCCAACCGACTCCGGCGCAGCCAAGCCCGGCACAGCCGAATCCGACGCCGTCGCTGCCGGAGCTGCCGCACGCATCGCCGCTGCTGCCGCGGTTGCCGACGCCCGGCGGCGCTTCGGGAACCGCGCCCGTGTGGGCGGCGGACACGCTGCGGCCGGGCCCGGACGGCGCCCTGCCGGTGCCCGGTCTGCCGGTGGACGGCATGCTGGACCTGCCGCTCACCGGCACCGAGGCGTTGCCGCTGGCGGGACTCGGGCTGGCGGCGGTGCTGGCGGGCGGTACCGCGATCGCCGTGACCCGCAGGCGGGCGCGCGGCTGCGCGTGATCGTCCGCCGCCCGCGCGGCGGCCGCCCGACCACCGGCACGACCGGCCGCCTGCACGACCTCGGCGGGGCGCCCGACCGGGCGCCCCGCCGTCACAACCTCCGCGACCGGTCGATCCGCCAGCCGCCGCCCTCCGGCTTGAGCACCAGCCGATGGACGCTCACCTCGTCCACCGGACGGCAGGAGCCGGGCTTGCAGGCGGCGACGGCGAGCAGGCCGCGCAACTCGCCGGCGCGGTCGCCTGGAGCCAGGGCCGACTCCACGACGGTCCCGGACGCGGCGGCCTTGTCACGCGCCCCGGCCGCGAGCACAGCGCAAGCCCCGGAGCCCGGCCAGCCGCCCCGCTCCGCCCCGCCGCCCGGCCGGCCGCCCTGGCCCGTCCCGCCGCCCGCCGGGGTCGCGTCGCCTGACAGCACGTACAGCGCATCCAGCAGCCAGCCGGAACCCTGCCGGAGCATGGTCGCGCGCAGCGGCAGCCGTTTGCGGGACGGCCTCTCGCCGGGGCTCCAGACGGTCTGCTCGGCGTAGGCGAGGACGGTGACGCGGCCCGGCACGGCCGCCACCACGGCGGTGTCGGCCACGTCCGCGCCGATGGTGCTCCTGGTCTCGCGGAGCCTGGTGCGCCATCCGCCGCCGTCGGCGGGGTCGGCGCGGCGGACCGGTGCGCGGAGCCGAGCCGGGCGGCGGGGGCGGGGGGCGGTGCTCGGCGGCCAGGAACGCACCGGTGTCCAGCGCGTCGTCCAGTACGTCGTCCGGCGCACCGCACGGAGCCTGCCACGGGGCGGCGGCCGGGACGTGGCGGCCCAGCAGCTCGTAGCCGCCCAGCCGGGCAGGGTCGCCGGGCAGCAGGGGGCGAACGGCCGTCATCGGTTCTCCTCCGTCGGGCGCGGAGCCGCCACGAGAACCTGTGCCCCGCACGAGTCCCGGCCGTTTCCTCCGGTCCTCGTCCGACGCTATCGACCGCCGTCGCGTTCGGTGACGCCTTCGTCACTGATCCCGGTGGGCCGGGGCGTCCCCACCCCGAGGCGCCCCGGCCCGCCGGGGGATCGTGAGGGCCCGTCGCGCGGACTCGGCCGTCGCGGGCGGGGTCCTAGGCGGATCCCCGGGCCGGGGTTTCGACGAACACCGCCCAGCGGGCCTGGGTGCGCACGCCCGGGTCGGGGTCGGCGAGCGCCTCGGTGAGGGCGGCCAGCACCTCCGGGCGGTCGGCGGCCCACCGCTCCAGGGACTGGATCGCCGCGCGCCGCACGTCCACGATGCGGTCGCGCAGCGCCCGGACCAGCGGCCGGACGGCGATCTCGGGATCGGCGGCGCCGAGGGCGAGCGCGGCGCGCCGGCGGACCTGCCAGCCGCTGTGCGCGGTGGCGGTGATCACGCGTCCGGCGAGGGGTTCGGGCACGCCGAGCTCGGCGGCGGCGTCCAGCGCGGCCATCCGCACCACCGGGTCGTGGTCGGCCAGCAGGTGGTCCAGGGCGGCCAGGGCGGCGGGCCCGGCGAGGCGCGCCAGGCCCTCGGCGACCGCGACGCGCACGTCGCGGGAGGGGTCGTCGGCGGCCTCGGCGACCTCGGCGGCGGCGCGCAGGGCGGTGAGGCCGAGGACGGCCTGCACGCGGACGTACGGTTCGTCGTCCTGCAGCCCGTGGGCGTACAGCTCGACCGCGCCCCGGACGAGCACGGCGAGCACTTCGGCGGCGGTGTCGCGGACCCGCCCGTCGCGGCCGCCCGCCGAGGCGAGCAGCAGCGCGCGCACGCCGTCGTCGCCCAGGTACAGCTCGGGCAGGTCGCGCAGCGCGGCCGCGGCGGCGGCGCGGACGTGCCGGTCCTCGTCGGCCAGCGCCCAGGCCAGGGTGTCGCCCGCCGCGCCGGACGCGTGGCCGGAGCCGGCGAGCCGGGCGAGGTCCGTGACGGCGGACTCGCGGGTGCGGGGGTCGGGGTCGCGCAGCCGCGACTCGATGTCGGTGATGGTCATGGTGGGCCTCCGTGGAGCCGTCGGGTCCGGGTCGGGAGCGGGACGTCGGCGACGGGGACACAGCGCGCTGTGCTGTCGGCCCAGCCTCAGCCATCGCAGATCGACGCGCCGCGCGGTGAGGGGCTCGTTCGGATGCACGCCCTCATCCTGACCCCTATTCTCAAGTAAGTCAACTTAAATAGTAGGAAATACCGGAAGAGCGGGGGGACGCGGTCCGCCGCGTCCCCCGCCCGGTGACATCGCCCGGTCATGCGGCCGCCCTCACCTCCCGCTCACCGGCGGTCTCCCCCGTCGGCGCCGCCTCGGCCCGGCGGCCGCGCAGCAGCACCAGGGCGAGCAGCGCCCCGGCCGCCGCGACGCCCGCCGCGACCAGGAAGGCCGACTGGAAGCCCTCGGTCAGCCGCGCCGCGTTCCCGAGCGCCCCGGCGCCCTGCGCGGTGGCCACCGCGGTCGCCGCCGCCAGGCCGAGCGCCGACCCCACCTGGTAGGTGGTGTTGACGATGCCGGAGGCCAGCCCGCTCTCCTCGGGCCGCACCCGGGAGATCGCCGACATCATGGTGGGGATGTAGGCGAGCGACATGCCGAGCGCCGCCACCAGGGAGGCGGCCAGCACGTCCACCGCGAAGCTGCCGTCCGGGCGCACCAGCGTGAGCCCGCCGAGGCCGAGCGCCAGCACCGCGAGGCCCGTGACCACCAGCGGCTTCATCCCGAACCGGCCCATCAGCCGCCCGGTCACGCCGACCATCAGCACCATGATCGTGACGGTCATCGGCAGCAGCGCCGCGCCGCTGGCGAACGCGCCGAAGCCGAGCACCTGCTGCAGGTAGAGGTTGAGGAAGTACCAGGCCGGGATCCACGCGCCGCCCAGCAGGGTGAACACCAGGTTCGCCGCGGCCAGGTCGGGGGTGCGCCAGATCTTCAGCGGCATCAGCGGCTGCCGCAGCGCCCGCTGGACGAGCACGAACAGCGCCAGCAGCACCGCCGCGCCGGCCAGCCCCAGCAGCGTGGCGGCCGATCCCCAGCCCTCCTCGGGGGCCCGGACGACCGTGAACACCGCGAGCGCCAGGCCCGCGGTCACCGCGGCCGCGCCCAGCACGTCCACCGAGCCGCGCCGGGAGCCGACCGCCGGCAGGACGGCGGGCACGGCGGCGAGGGTGGCCAGGCCGATCGGGATGTAGATGATGAAGACCCACGGCCAGCTCAGCCACTCGGTGAGCACGCCGCCCAGGAACACCCCGGCCGTGCCGCCGGCCGGGGCCGCCGCGCCGTACAGGGCCATGGCCTTGCCGAGTTCCCTGGGGTTGCTTCCGAAGATCGCCATGAGCAGGGTCATGGCGGCGGGGGTGATGAGCGCTCCGCCCACGCCCTGGACACCCCGGCCGAGTATCTCGACCCAGGCGTCCTGCGCGGCCGCCGCCACGACCGAGCCGCCGATGAGCACCGCCCACCCGGCGGCGAAGACCCGCCGCGCGCCGAGCAGGTCCGACAGCCGGCCGCCGAGCAGCAGCAGGCCGCCGAAGACGACGACGTAGGCGTTGAAGACCCACTGCAGGCTCCCGGACGAGAAGCCCAGGTCGCGCTGCATGTCGGGCAGGGCCACCCCGATGATGGACGTGTCCATGATGACCATGAACTGGGCCGTGGCGAGGACCAGGAGGGCCCACCACCGCCGCTTCTGCACGCTCGCGGACATCGCCGCCTCCGTATACCTATAGGGGGTATCTGTTCGAGACGAGAAGCTAACACACCCCTGGGGGGTATAACCATGTGACGCCGATCACAGCATCGGCGGGCTCAGATGCTCAGGTCTTCTCGAGGTACTCGGTGCGGTCGGCGTCCAGCAGCACGGCCAGCTCGGCCGCCAGCCCAGCGTGCCCCGCGAGCTCCGGATCGACCTCCACCAGCGCCGTCGCCTCCTCGCGGGCGTCCAGGATGACCTGCTCGTCCCGCTGGAGGGTGAGCAGCCGCAGGCTGGAGGAACGGCCCGCCTGCGCCGCGCCCAGCACGTCGCCCTCGCGGCGCTGCTCCAGGTCGAGGCGCGACAGCTTGAAGCCGTCGGTGGTGGAAGCGACCGCGTCCAGCCGCTCGCGCGACTTGCTCCCCGGCTCGGCGTCGGTGACCAGCAGGCACAGCCCGTGCAGCTTCCCCCGCCCGACCCGGCCCCGCAGCTGGTGGAGCTGGGAGACGCCGAACCGGTCCGCGTCCATGATCACCATGACGGTGGCGTTCGGCACGTCCACGCCGACCTCGATCACGGTGGTGGCCAGCAGGACGTCCAGCTCGCCGGCGGCGAAGCGGCGCATCACCGCGTCCTTCTCGTCGGGGTGCAGCTTGCCGTGCAGCACCCCGATCCGCAGGCCCGCCAGCAGCTCGCCCTCCAGCCTCGGCAGCAACTCCATGATCCCCAGCGGGGAGCGGCGCGGCCCGTCCTCGGGCGCGGGGGCCGGGACGTCGCCCTCGTCGCCCTCCTGCTCGCCGATGCGCGGGCAGACGATGTAGATCTGCCGCCCCTGCCCGGCCTCCTCGCGGATGCGCTCCCAGGTGCGGGCGAGGAAGGCGGGCTTCTCCGGCGGCACCACGTGCGTCCGGATCTGGGCGCGCCCCGCCGGGAGCTGGCCCAGCACCGAGGTCTCCAGATCGCCGAACACCGTCATCGCGACCGTGCGCGGGATCGGCGTGGCGGTCATGACCAGCACGTGCGGGCGGCCGCCGGCGACCTTCTCGCGCAGCGCGTCGCGCTGCTCGACGCCGAACCGGTGCTGCTCGTCCACCACCACCAGCCCGAGGTCGGCGAACTGGACGTGGTCCTGGAGCAGCGCGTGCGTGCCGACCACGATCCCGGCGGCCCCGGAGGCGACCTCCAGCAGCGCGGCCCGGCGCGCCTTGGCCCCCTGCGAGCCGGTGAGCAGCGCCACGCGCGTCGCCCGCTCGGCCCCGCCGATCTGCCCGGCCTGCGCCAGCTCCCCCAGCATCCCGGTGATGGACCGGTAGTGCTGCTGGGCGAGTACCTCGGTGGGCGCCAGCAGCGCCGCCTGCCCGCCGCCGTCCACGACCTGCAGCATGGCCCGCAGCGCGATCACGGTCTTGCCGGCGCCGACGTCGCCCTGGAGGAGGCGGTGCATCGGGTGGTCCACGGCCAGGTCGGCGGCGATCTCCGCGCCGACCTCGCGCTGGCCCTCGGTCAGGTCGAACGGCAGGCGCTCGTCGAAGGCGTCCAGCAGGCCGCCGGGCGCGGCGGGACGGGGCTTGGCGGGCAGCGCGGCGGCGGCGCGGCGGCGCTGGGCCAGGGCGATCTGTAGGACGAACGCCTCGTCCCACTTCAGGCGGTCCTTGGCGGCCCCCAGTTCGCTCCATTTCCTCGGGCGGTGGATGCCCTCGTAGGCGGGCTTCAGGTCGATCAACCCGCGGCGGCGGCGCAGGTCCTCGGGCATGGGGTCGGCGCCGAGGTCGATCTGGTCCAGCAGCAGGCCCACCGACTTGCCGATGGCGTCGATGTCCAGGCCCTTGGTGGTGGGGTAGATCGGGATGATCTCGTCGGCCCACTCGCGGGCGGCGCGGTCGGCGTCGCTGGCGGCCACCACCTTGTACTGGGGGTGGGCGAGCTGGCGCACGACCTTGCCGTTGCGCTGGTGATAAGAGCTGATCTTGCCGGCGAACAGGCCGCGGGTGCCCGGGGACAGGTCGCGCTCGGGCACGAACGAGCCCTTGCGGCCGAAGAAGCTGAGGCGCAGCTCGCCGGTGCCGTCGGTGACGGTGATCTCCAGGACGTAGCCGGGGCTGCGGGTCAGCGAGCGGCCCTGCACCTTGACGACCTCGGCCATGACGGTGACGTGCTCGCCGTCCTGCAGGTCGTTGAGGGGGGTCAGCTCGCCGCGGTGGGCGTAGCGGCGCGGATAGTGGTGCAGCAGGTCGCCGACCGTGTGGAGGTCGAGTCCTTTGGCCAGCACCTTCGCCGTCTTGTCGCCCAGCACCCTGTGCAACGGCTCGTCGAGATTCGCCACCCGTCCATTGAAGCCCATCGGTGTGACAGGGGGTCACTCCACGCCGACGAGCAGCGGGTAGCGCTCCTGGCGACCGTCGTAGACGCCGACCTCCACGTCGGGGTGGCGCAGGCGCAGGTGCCCTTCCAGGGCGTCGGTGAGGCCGGCGGGCGCGCGGCTTCCGACGATCAGGGTGACCAGCTCGCCGCCGCCCGACAACATGCGGTCCAGCAACTGGCGGGCGGTGGCGGCCTGGTCGGCGCCGATCATGGCGACGTCGCCCTCGATCAGGCCCAGCACGTCGCCGGGCTGGCACAGGCCCACGCTGGTGACGGCCTCCTGCTCGGCGATCTCCAGATGGCCGAAGCGGGTGGCCCCGGCGGCGCGGGTCATCGCGATGACGTCCTCGCCGAAGCGGCGCAGCGGGTCGTGCACCGCCAGCGCCGCCAATCCCTGCACCGACGCCCTGGTGGGGACGACCGCGATGCGGGCGCCGCCGTCGCGGGCGCGTTCGGCGGCGGCCTCGGCCAGGGCCAGCACCTCGGGCTCGTTGGGCAGCACCGCCACCTCGTCGCCGGCGGCCAGGATCGCCTCGGCCAGCACCGCCAGCGGCGGGACGGCGCCGGGTTCGCGCCGCACCACGCGGGCCCCGGCCTCCTCGAACAGCTCGGCCAGTCCCCCGGCGGCGGTGACCGCCACGACGGCGCGGCCCTCGCAGGGCGCGTCCGGCTCCTCGGTCGAGGCGTGCAGGTAGGTGACGCGGACGCGGTGCGGGCGGCCCGCGGCGAGGCCCGCCTCGATGGCCGCGCCCGCGTCGTCCACGTGGACGTGCACGTTCCACAGGCCGTCCCCGCCGACCACCACCAGCGAGTCGCCGAGGCCGTCCAGGGTCTCGCGCAGCGCGTGGACGGTGTCGTCGGGGGCGTCCAGCAGGTACATCACCTCGTAGCCTGGGCCGGGCGGCCCGCCGCGCTCCTCGCGGACCGGGACGGGGCCGGTGCGCGCGGGCACCTCGTAGCGCTCGGGGTACTCCTCGGTGAGGACGGCGGCGAACGCGTCCAGCACCACGCACAGGCCGGCGGCGCCCGCGTCCACCACGCCGTTGCGGGCCAGCACCTCCAGCTGCCCGGTGGTGTCGCGCAGCGCCCGGCGCGCGCCGGAGGCGGCGGCGCGGGCGACGGCGGGGGCGGGGCCCGCCTCGGAGGTGGCGGTGGAGGCGGCCTCCAGGACGCTGAGGATCGTGCCCTCGACCGGGTGCTCGACGGCGGTGCGGGCCAGGATCGCGGCGTAGCCCAGCGCCTCGCCCAGGATCTCGCCGTCGGGCGGGTCGGGCAGGGGGGCGAGGATCTCGGCGAGGCCGCGGAGCACCTGGCTGAGGATCACCCCGGAGTTGCCGCGCGCGCCGAGCAGCGCGCCCTGGGCGAGGGCGCGCCACACCCGTCCCGTCGCGGCCCCGGCGGGCAGCTCGGCGACCGCGTCGGCGGCCGCCAGCACGGTCAGGTGCAGGTTGGTGCCGGTGTCGCCGTCGGGCACCGGGAAGACGTTGAGGGCGTCGATGTCGCCCCGGGTACGGCCCAGCGCCTCGGCCGCCAGCCTGATCCAGCGCCGCACCGCCGCACCGTCGAGGACCTCGCCCACCCCTGGCTCCCCTCCGCCTGTGTCCGCGTTACCTCTGTACCGCGCGGCACCCCTCCTTGGGAACCGATCATCGGTGAATCCGCAGGCCGATTCGCATACCGGACGCGCGGTCGGCTACTCTGATCCATGCGCCTCGTCCTGGGGCGCCCATCGGTGAGCGCTCCTGGTGCCCGGCTCGGGCCGGAGACCCGCCGATTATCAAAGCACCGACACCCACTTGGAGTTTCCCGTGGCTTCCGTCTGCGACGTCTGCGGCAAGGGACCCGGTTTCGGCATGCGCGTCTCCCACTCGCACCGCCGCACCCCGCGCCGCTGGAACCCCAACATCCAGCGGGTGCGCGCCGTTCTCAACGGCAGCACCAAGCGGATCAACGCCTGCACCTCCTGCATCAAGGCCGGCAAGGTCGTCAAGCCGACCGTCTGACGCGGGTTCCCGCACACTTCGAGACCGGTCCGTCGGAGCGATCCGACGGACCGGTTTTCGTGTTGCCCGGACCAAGATCTTCGGCCCGGACGGTGATCCGTCCGGGCCGCCGCCGTCAGCGCAGCCGCCAGCCGTGGTCGACCGGGCCGATGCCCGAGCCGAGCGGGAAGCCGGCCGCGATCGCGCCGGTCACGTACTCCTTGGCGCGGGCCACGGCGGTGGGCACGTCGGCGCCCAGCGCCAGGTGCGAGGCGATCGCCGAGGCGAGGGTGCAGCCGGTGCCGTGGGTGTGCCGGTTGTCGTGCCGGGGGCCGCTGAACCGGTGCTCGGTCGTGCCGTCGAACAGCAGGTCGGCGGGTTCGCCGGGCAGGTGGCCGCCCTTGATCAGCACCCAGGCGGGGCCCAGCGCCTTGACCGCCTCGGCGGCCTCGCGCAGGCCCGACTCGTCCACCACCTTGACGCCGGTGAGCTGCTCGACCTCCCACAGGTTGGGGGTGGCCACGGTCGCGACCGGCAGCAGCCGGGTGCGCAGCGCCTCGACGGCCTCCTCGGCCAGCAGCGTGTCGCCGTGCTTGGACACCCCGACCGGGTCGACGATCACCGGCGCGTCCACCGCGGCCAGCGCCTCGGCGACGACCTCCACCAGCGGCGTGGAGGCCAGCATCCCGGTCTTGACGGCGTGCACGCCGATGTCGGACAGCACCGAGTCCAGCTGCGCGCGCACGGCCTCGGGGGGCAGCTCCCAGTAGCCCTGGACGCCCAGGGAGTTCTGCGCGGTGACGGCCGCGATGACGCTCATGCCGTGGGTGCCGAGCGCCAGCATCGTCTTCAGGTCGGCCTGGATCCCGGCGCCGCCGCCGGAGTCGGAGCCGGCGACGGTGAGGACGAGCGGCGGGGCCTGCGCGGGGGCGGGGTTCTGCGTCATACCGCCCACTGTAAAGGGGGGTGCGCTCCGGTCAGGCCAGCGTGCAGACCGCTCCGTTGATCTTGCAGAAGGACGGCCGGCCGGCGGTGCCGCGCGCGCTGAACACGATCTTGACGGACTGGCCGGGCGCCAGGCCCGGCGCGCCGGACGGGCTGCGCACCCAGCCGTACTTCCCGGTGCGCACGACCGTGCCGCCCTGCAGATCGCGCACGGTGCCGCCGGGGAAGCCGAAGGCCAGCGTCCAGCGGGGCGCGGCGGCGGCGCCGCGGTTGGTGATGACGGCGGTGCCGCGGAAGGCGGCGGCGGTCTTGCCGGTCACCCGGAAGGCGACGGTGAGCTCGGCGCCGCCGCCGCGGGGGGCGCCGCGGCTGGCGCGCTGCCCGGGGTTGCGCTGGGAGACCTGGCTGTCGTGCGCGCCGTCGGCCTGCGGCGTCTTGGTGCCGCTGCCGCCGAAGTTCAGGGAGATCTGCTGGGTGCTGAAGGAGTAGGCGACCACGCCCACCGACGCGACGATCGCCACGATCGGCAGCAGCGGGAGCGGGATCTTGACGGGGAGCCGGCCCCGGCCGGGCGCCTTGGCCGCCTGCACCGGCGTGCCGTCCGGCACCGTGAGCCGCGCGTCCCGGGAAGGGGCGGGCGGCGGTCCGGCGTCGCCGGCCGCACCTCCGTCATCGGGTTGCCCGAGCTTGGTGTGTCGTCCCATCCCATTCCTCTTCGATCACAGGATGTATACCAAACCAGCACCAAGGATGCCTACCAGACGGGTAAACGCCGGTATCGGTCCGGCCCGCTCCCACGTGCGGCTACGCGCGGAAATGGTCCCATCCGGCGGCCCCCGGGCGGGCCGTGCCCGCCGGCCCGCCGTCCACGGTGACGCCGGGCTCCCGCCCGCCGGCCGCGCCGACGGTGCCGACGACGTCCCAGGATGCTGGAAGATCCGAGGCCGCGGGGAAGGTTCCGGCGAAGGCGTGGTCCTCGCCGCCGGTGAGGGCGTGCCGCAGGCCGTCGGGCCCGAGGACCGCCGGGACGGGCACGGCGGCGGAGTCGATGTCGATCCGCACGCCCGAGGCCGCCGCGATGTGGCCGAGGTCCTGCAGCAGGCCGTCGCTGACGTCCAGCAGGGCGGTGGCCCCGGCCGCGCGGGCCTCGGCGCCCGCCTCGTACGGGGGGCTCGGGCGGCGGTGCGCGGCCAGCAGCTCGGCGGGGCCGTCCACGCCGCCGAGCAGCAGCTCCAGTCCCGCCGAGGAGTACCCGAGCCGCCCGCGCACCGCGACGACGTCGCCGGGGCGCGCGCCCGAGCGGGTCAGCGGCGGCCCGCCCGCCAGGTCGCCGAGCGCGGTGACGGCGAGGGTCACCCGCGGGGCCGCGACCACGTCGCCGCCCGCCACCGACGCCCCGGTCTCGGCGCACTCGTCGGCCAGCCCGTCGTAGAGGCGCTCGACCCAGTCCACGGGCGTGTCGGCGGGCAGCGCGAGGCCGACGAGCAGGGCGGTGGGGCGCGCGCCCATCGCGACCACGTCGGCGAGGTTCTGCGCGGCGGCCTTGCGGCCGATGTCGTAGGGGCCCGACCAGTCGCGGCGGAAGTGGCGGCCCTCCGCCAGCAGGTCGGTGGTGGCCACGACACGCCCGTCGGGCGCGGCGAGCACGGCCGCGTCGTCGCCCGGCCCCAGCTCGACCGTCGCGCCCTGCGGCAGCCGCCGCGTCAGGCGGGCGATCAGCCCGAATTCGCCCAGTTCCCCGATGGTGCCCATCCGCCCCCGTCCGGCTCGGTGCCGCCCCGGTGCGGGACGCCGGAGCGGACCCGGTCCCCCGTGGCGGCGCATAACACGATACGGTGACCGTCCGACGGCAAATTCTCCGCCCGGGGAGGACGTGATGGTGCAGGCCTACATCCTCATCCAGACCGAGGTCGGCAAGGCGGCCGAGGTGGCCCGCGAGATCGGGGGCATCACCGGCGTGACGCTCGCCGAGGACGTCACCGGCCCCTACGACGTGATCGTCCGTGCGGAGGCGCGCAACGTGGACGAGCTGGGCAAGCTCGTCGTGGCGCAGATCCAGGCCGTCGAGGGCATCACCCGGACCCTCACCTGCCCGATCGTGCACATCTGAGCGGTCTGATCGTTCCCGTGTCCCGTTCCGCCCGCCGACGCCGCCGCCAGGTCCCCGCACCGGCCGCGCTCGCGCTGCTGTCCGCGCTGTCGGCCGCGCTGCTGGCGGGCTGCGGCGACGGGGCCGTCCGGGTGGCGCCGCCCACGCCCGACGCGACCACGGCGAAGCTGTGCGGCGGCCTGCGGCTGCCGGAGAAGGTGCACGGGCAGGAGCGCCGCGACACCTCCCCCGACTCGCCGCTGACGGCCGCCTGGGGCAGCCCCGCGATCGCGCTGCGCTGCGGGGTGCCGCGGCCGCCCACGCTGCAGTCCGTCTCCCGGCTCCAGACGATCAACGGCGTGGACTGGTTCGGCTACCCCTCCGACAATCCGGTCACCTGGACGGCGGTGAGCCGCCAGGCGTACGTGGAGGTGACGGTGCCCGCCAAGTACCAGCCGGCCGGCGACGTGCTGATCGAGCTGGGCGACGTCATCAGGGCGACCGTGCCGACCAAGCCGGAGGGCCAGGTCTGAGCGGCCGGATCTGAGCGGCTGGGTCTGGGCCGGCGGGTCTGAGCGGTCGGGCCCGGGGCCGGGCCCGAGCGGTCACCAGAGCGGCGCCGGCGCCTGCCCGCGCGGGTAGTAGCCGGGGATCGGCTCCCCCGACGACGCCCGGTCCAGCCGCCGCTTCATCCCGTCCGACAGCACCCCGGCCTTGAACATCTCCACGAACACCGCGGTGACGTTGCCGAGGTCGAACCAGTCGCGCTGCCAGGACCACTGCCGGTTCCCGGCGTAGCGGAACCAGCTGCCGCCGATCCCGGCCACCTCGTAGCGGCCGCCGCCGGGGCGCTCGGCGTCGGCGATCTGCTTCCAGAAGCCGACGACCTGGCCGTTCACCTCGTCGACCAGGATCGACTGGTAGGGGTAGGTCCAGCCGTCCAGGCCGCCCATCTCCGAACCCAGGGCCAGGTCGCGGATCTCGTCGCGGCCCACGGCCATGAAGTCCTGGTCGGGGCCGATGTTCCAGCCGTAGGTGGCGTCGGGGGTGTAGAGCTCGGCGAGCGGGCGCCAGTCGCCCCGCTCCTCGCAGCGGCGGTTGGTCTCCAGCCAGTGCTCCACCATGTCGTCCAGTTCGGCGCGGGGGAACTCGGGCATCAGCGCTCCTGAAGGGTGAGGGCCCGGGTCGGGCAGTAGCGGACGGCGGCGGCCACCTGCGGGCGCAGGTCGTCGTCGGGTTCGGGGTCGAGGACGCGGACCTTCTGCTTGGGCGGCACCTCGAACACCTCGGGGGCCTCCAGCTCGCACATGGCGTGGCCCTGGCACAGGTCGAGGTCGACGGTGATCCTCACGCCTGCTTCCTCCTGCGGTAGCGGACGGCGCAGGGGCGGGCGAGCTGGACGACCATCTTGGAGTGGTCGTTGCGGTAGGTGTCCGGCGGCTGCGCCAGCTCGAACTCCCAGTCGCGCAGCAGCACCGAGAAGATCGCCTTGAGCTGGATCATGGCGAAGTTCGCGCCGACGCAGCGGTGCCGGCCCGCGCCGAACGGCACCCACGTCCAGCGGTTGAGCAGGTCCTCCTCGCGGGGCGCGACGTAGCGCGCGGGGTCGAAGGCGTCGGGGTCGGGGAAGTCCTCGGGGATGCGGTTGGAGACCGCGAGGCTGCACCCGACCATCGTCCCGGCGGGGATGCGGTGGCCGAGGACCTCCTGGTCGGACTTGGCCACGCGCAGCAGCAGGATCAGCGGCGGGTGCAGCCGCAGCGCCTCCTTGATCGCCGACTCCAGGCGCGGGATGGCGCGCAGCGCCTGGAACTCGACCTCGCGGCCGTCGGCGTACAGCCCGTCCAGCTCGGCGGTCACGTCGGCGAGCACGGCGGGATGGCGCAGCAGCTCGATGAGGGTCCAGGCGGCGGTGCCCGAAGAGGTGTGGTGCCCGGCGAACATCATCGAGATGAACATGCCGGTGACCTGGTCGGCGCCGAACCTGGGCGTGCCGTCGGGCTCCCGCAGCGACATCAGCACGTCCAGCAGGTCGCGCTCCTCGCGCGGCGGGTGCGGGTCGCGGCCGTCCATGATGCCCTGCACGAGCGCGACCAGGTCGCGACGGGCGGCGTCGCGGCGGCGGAAGCTGTCGATGGGCGCGTAGGGGTCGACGTAGGCGATCGCGTCGGTGCCGCGCTCCAGGTCGTGGTACAGCTCGGCGAAGCGGCGGTCGAGCTGCTCGCGGAACTTGCGGCCGATCAGGCAGGCCGAGGAGGTGTAGATCGTCAGCTCGGCGAACCAGTCGAGCAGGTCGATCTCGCCGGACTCGCCCCAGCCGGCGGTCATCCGGTCGACCTCGCCGGCGATGGTGGCGGCGTGGCCCTTCAGGAACGAGCCCTTGAGCGCCTGGTTGTGCAGGGCCTCGCGGCGCTGCTCGGGGGTGGCGTCGAAGACCACGCCCTCGCCGAAGATCGGCGTCATGAACGGGTAGGCCTCGGCCTGGTCGAGCTCCTCGTCGGGCGAGCGGAAGAAGAACTCGTTGGCCTCGGCGCCCGACAGCAGCACCACGTCCCGGCCGCCCAGGCGGAACGCGCCGACGTCGCCGCACTCGTCGCGGACGCGGCGCATCAGCGCGATCGGGTCGGTGCGCAGTTCGTCCAGGTGGTCGGGTCCACCGGACACCAGGGGGATGGTCACCGTTCCTCCAGCGGGGCCTCGGGCTGCACTTCCACCAGCGACAGGTGCGCGCCGCGCGGGGCGGCGACCACGGCGGCCACCGCGGCCGCCACGTCGGAGGGGCGCAGGAAGTAGGGGTGGCGGGCCAGGCCCCACTTGACCCACTCCTCCAGGACCTCGCCGGTCGTGTGGGCGTCCCAGCCCATGCCCATGGCCGTCGCCGTGGGGCCGGGCCGGACGATGGAGGCACGGACGCCGGTGCCCTCCATCTCCATCTGCATGGCGCGGGCCATGCCCTCCACACCGTTCTTGGCGGCGACGTAGGCGCCCATGCGGGTGCGGGGCGCCCGCACCACGTCGGAGGAGACGAACACGACGTCCCCCCGGCGGCGGGCGACCATGCCCGGCACGAACTGCGCCACCAGGCGGTGCGCGCCGACCAGGTGCACCTGGATCTGGGCGAGGAAGGCGTCGGGGTCCAGGTCGTACACGCGGTCGGCGGCCAGGTCGCCCGCGCTGGACACGACCGCCTCGACGGGGCCGAGCGCGTCCTGCACGGCGGCGCCGAACGCCTTCACCGAGTCGGTGTCGGCCACGTCCAGCGGGTGCGCGAACGCCTCTCCCCCGCCCGCGCGGATCGTGGCGGCCAGCTCCTCGCACTTGTCGGCGCGGCGCGCGCCGAGGGCGACCGGGTGCCCGGCCATCGCCAGGGCCGTCGCCGTCGCGGCGCCGATCCCCGAGGAGGCCCCGGTGACGACGGCGGGCCTGCGTTCGGGATGGGGGTCGAAGCGGGGCATCTAACGCACCTCCAGACGGATGGGCAGGGACGCGAATCCGCGCACGTTGATGGAGTGCACGCGCCGGGCGCCGGCGGTGTCCACCTCGTAGGAGGCGACCCTGCGGGCCAGTTCGGTGAGCACGATCCGGGCCTCCAGGCGGGCGAGGTTGGCGCCCAGGCAGAAGTGCCGGCCGCCGCCGAAGCTGATGAGCTGCGAGGTGTCGCGGTCGAGGTCGTAGTCGTCGGGCCGCTCGAACACGCGGGGGTCGCGGTTGGCCGAGCCGACCAGCAGCAGCATGCGCTCGCCCTTGGGGACGTCCTGGCCGTGGAGCGTGACGTCCCGGGCGACGGTCCGCGCGAGCATCTGGCTGGAGGTGTCGTAGCGCAGCGTCTCCTCCACCCAGTCGTCGACGCGGGCGGGGTCGGCGAACGGCTTCGCCACTTGGGCGGGGTTGCGGGCGCCCCAGTACAGGGCGTTGGCCAGGAGCTTGGTGGTGGTCTCGTTCCCGGCGACCACCATCAGGAACAGGAACGCGATGACCTCGCGGTCGGTGAGGCGGTCGCCGTCGATGTCGGCCGCCAGCAGGGCCGAGGTCAGGTCCTGCCGGGGGGCGCGCCGCCGTTCGGCGACCATGTCCTGGTAGTAGCCGACCAGGGTGAGCGCGGCCTCCATCCCCGCGGGCGGGACGTCGTTCAGGCCCTCCTCCCGGTGCACCACCACGTCGGCGAGCCGCCGCACCTCGGCGCGGTCGCTCTCGGGGACGCCCATCATCTGCGAGATGACGTCCATGGGGAGCAGGCCCGCGAAGTCGGCGACGAAGTCGCACTCGCGCTTGTCCAGCAGGGGGTCCATGTAGCGGCGGGTCAGCTCCAGGATCCCGTCCTGGAGGTCCTTCACGCGCCGGGGCGTGAACCCCTTGGAGACCAGGGCGCGCATCCGGGTGTGCCGGGGCGGGTCGAGCGCCAGGAACGACATCGTCTTGTGGGCGTGCGGCCCCCATGCGCTCGGTTCGAGTGAGACGCCGTTGCCGCTGGAGAACGTCGCGTGGTCGCGGAAGGCGGCCGCGACGTCGGCGTGCCGGGACAGGGCCCAGAAGCCCAGCTCCTCGTTGCGGTAGAGCGGGGCCTCTTCCCGCAGCCGCGCGTACAGCGGATAGGGGTCCTCGTGGACGGCGTAGTCGTACGGGCTGTAGGAGGGGTCCACAGCCGTCACCTCACTAAGAGTCGGGCAGGATGAGCTCCGCCATCTCGGCCAGTCGGTCCGCCATGCGGGCGTAGGAGGTGTAGCCCATGCCGGCGTGCACCAGCGCGCCCGCGTAGGCCAGCTCCAGGGCCCCGATCACCTTGGGGTCGGCGTCGGCGCCCAGCGCCTCCTCCAGCCGCTGCCGGATCGCGAGGCCGATGCGGATCCGCAGCTCGCGCACGTCGGGGTCGGTGCCGAGCATCGCGGTGGTGCAGGCGGCGGCCAGCTCGGGCTCGTCGGAGACCAGCAGCGCGATCTCCCGCAGCACCGCCACCACGTCGCCGGCGACCGGCGGCAGCGCGCTGAGGCGCCGCCAGAAGACCTCGGTGATCAGGTGGTTCTTGGAGGCGAAGTAGGTGTAGGCGGTGGCCGGGGCGACCCCCGCGCGCTTGGCGACGTTGCGCACGGTCAGGCCCTCGTACCCGGCCTCGCGGACCTCGTCCACCGCGGCGTCGGTCAGCCGCCGCACGGTGTCGGCCTGCCGCTCGGTCAGGCGGCGTCGGGTGGGCTCGGTCGTCAGTTTTCCGGACACGTGTCCAGACATTAGTTCAGCTACTCTCCGGGCGCAACATCGCCCGGCTGCCAACCCTCCGCGCCCGCTGCGGCGTTAGACCCGTGTGAGCGACACAGAGGACTACGCCGCGTTCGTGGCCGCGGCCTGGAACCGGCACTTCCGGACCGCCGTCCTGCTGACCGGGGACCCCCACCGCGCCGAGGAACTGCTCCAGGACTGCCTGGTGCGCCTCTACGTGCGCTGGCGGCGCGTGGCGTCCGGCGACCCCGACGCCTACCTGCGCCGGATGCTGGCCAACGGCAACATCAGCTGGTGGCGGCGACGGCGGCGGGAGACGCTGACCGACCGGCCGCCCGAGCCGGCGGCCGCCGACCCCGGCGAACCCGACGACGAACTGCGCCGGGCGCTGCTGGCCCTGCCCCGCCAGCAGCGCGCCATCGTCGTCCTGCGGCACTACGAGGACCTGACCGAACGCGCCGTCGCCGACCTGCTGGGCTGCTCGGTCGGCACCGTGAAGAACCAGCACCACCGGGCGATGAAACGGCTACGCGCGACGCTCGACCGCACCCCCGAGGAGGCCACCCGATGAACACCGAACTGCCCGAGGCCCTGCGCGGCCTCGCCGAACGGACCCCGCCCCCCGCCGCACCGGTCGAGGCACTGCTGAAGCGCGGCCGCCGCGCCCGGCGCACCCGCGCCGCCGCGCTGGGCGGCGCCGTCGTGGCCGCGACCGTCGCCGTGACGGGCGTCGCGCTCGTCCCCGACTCACCCGACACCGTCGCTCCCCCGGCCCTGTCCTCCTCCAGCGCCCCGGTCACGACCTTCGCGGTGAAGGCGACCTTCACGCTGCACCAGCGGGGGCGGGCCGACCACGTCGAACGCTACGAGGGCGCGTTCGACAGCGCCCGCCGCGTCGGCTACCTGCGCGGTCCCCGGCAACTGCGCTTCCACGGCAAGGACGGCCACGTGAAGCGCAACACGTGGACGGCGGTCAACGACCTCTTCGACGCGACGTCCCGGGGCACGCTGAGCCTCGTCGACCTGTCCGCCGACGCCCAGGCCGTCATGCGGAGACTCGGCGGCGAGATCACCCGCGTCGACGGGACCACGTTCAGGGTGACGGCCCCCGCGCGCCGCGTGGCGGCCGGCCTGCCCTCCGGCAAGCAGATCACCGCGACCCTCGTCCTGGACCCGGCCACCAAGCGCCTGAAGCGGATCACGCAGACCACCGTCATCACCGGCCCGGAACCCGACATCGCCGACAAGGAGCCGGTGAAGTTCACCGCCGACATGCAACTGTCGAACTACGGCGCCCCGGTCGTCCTCCCCACCCCCTGACCGCGGCCGACCCCTCCGTCAGCATCGGAGCCCCCTCCAGCGCGTCGCGGGAGGGGGCTCCAGTGCATCGGTGGGGCGGGTGGGATTCGAACCCACTCAGCAGAGCACCTGGTTTACAGCCAGGCCCGACTCTCCCGCGTCGGCGCCGCCCCTTGGTGCCCTCGGCAGGATTCGAACCTGCACGATCCTGGATCTCGGCCAGGTGCCTCTGCCAGTTGGACTACGAGGGCATCGTGCGGCTCCAGGGATTCGAACCCTGAACGTCCAGTACCTGAGACTGGTCCCTCTGCCGTTGGGGTAGAGCCGCGTGTGTCTTGTGCGAAGCGGCGTCGCCCGCGCACGCGGCCGGAGGGGTCAGGAGGTCCGGTACCGGCCGTGGCTCGGCGACGCCTTGGGCAGTCGATAGTGGAGCAGCTTCATGGCCGGTCCTCCCCTCAGAGGTCTTGGTGTCCCGCTGACGTCCCTCACGGTGCCAGGTCCGCGCCGGTCACGGCAACGGGTTTATTGGGCGGCCTCGTCCGGCAGGGACGCGCCGAAGGCGAGCAGGGCCATGAAGCCGATCATGATCCAGCCGACGATCAGGCCGGTGAGGCACATCCAGCCGCCGCGCTCCTCGCTGTCGCGCAGCCGGGACCAGCCGACGTGGGCGGCGATGATGGCGGGGATCGCGGTGATGCCGCAGGTGAACGGGCTCAGCAGGCCGAAGGTGAGGGCGAAGATGGCGGCGCCGTTGTGGCGGGGCTTGCCCGCCGGCGCGTAGTGGGGGCGGGCGGGGTGGTAAGCGGGCTGCGCGCCGGGCTGGGTCGCGGCCCGCTGGTACCAGTACTCGGCTTCGGGAGTGCGGCCGCTCTGGCTGAGGATGATGCCGAGATTGCGCATGGCGGCCGGGTCTCCGGCTTCGGCGGCCTGGCGGTACTGGCGTTCGACCAGGGCCTCGGCCTCGCCGACGGCGAGGGCCGGATGCGGGGCGGGGTGGGCGGCGGGCTGGGGGGCGGCGTGCCGGGGCGCGGCCGGCTGGGGCGCGCGGGCGCCGCTGGAGATGAGGCGGTCGAGGATGTCCTGGGCGGTGGGGCGGTGGGCGGCGTCCTTGGCGAGGGCCTGGCGGACGACGGTGAGCAGCGTGCCCGACAGGCCGGACAGGTCGGGCTCGCCGGCGACGATGCGGTGGATGACGATGGGGAGGGAGTCGCCGCGGAAGGGTTCGGAGCCGCTGGCGGCGTAGGCGACGGTCGCGCCCCAGGCGAACACGTCGGAGGCCGGGGTGGCGGGGCGGCCGTGGAGTTGTTCGGGCGACATGAAGGCGGGGGTGCCGATGATGCCGCCGGTGGCGGTGAGGCGGGTGCCGTCGGTGGTCGAGCGGGCGATGCCGAAGTCGATGACGCGGGGGCCGAAGGTGGACAGCAGGACGTTGGCGGGCTTGAGGTCGCGGTGCACGATCCCGGCGTCGTGGATGGCGGTCAGGGCGGTGGCGATGCCGACGGCGACGGCTTCGAGGTCGGCGCCGCGCAGCGGGCCGTTCTCGGCGATGGCGTCGTCGAGGCTGGGGCCGTTGACGAACTCGGTGACCAGGTAGGGCGGGTCGGCGGCGGGGTCGGCGTCCAGGACGGGCGCGGTGCAGAAGGGGCGGACGCGCTGGGCGGCGGCGACCTCGGCCTGGAAGCGGGCGCGGTACTGGGGGTCGGCGGCGTACTCGCGGCGGATCACCTTGATGGCGACCCGGCGGCCGTCGGCGGCGAGGCCGGTGTAGACGGTGCCCATGCCGCCTTCGCCGAGGCGGTCCACCACGCGGTACGGCCCGACGCGTTCCGGCAGGTGGGGGTGTGCCACGGCTGGTGCTCCTCGGCCTGACGTCAAAGACCCTTAAGCCTCGCATATGGGAACCGGTGCCGGGATTGGATCACATCACAGGTCGAGGGTGAGGCGGCCCCCGGTGGCGCGGGACACGCAGGGCAGCAGCGAGTCGGGCGCGGCGTCGTTGGGGTGGCGCCGGTCGGCGTCCCCGGCGAGCAGGCCGACGCGGCAGGTGCCGCAGAAGCCCTGGCGGCAGGAGTAGGCGACGTCGGGGAGGGCGTCCCTGACGACCTCCAGCGCGGAGCGGTCGGCGGGGACGGTGAGGACGCGGCCGGTGCGCGCGAGCTCGATCTCGAAGGGGCGGCCGTCGGTGATGGGGGCGGGCGCGAAGCGTTCGTAGTGGAGGGTCGCGCCGCCGGCGGGGGTGAACGCGGCGCGCACGCCGTCGATCATGGGGGCGGGGCCGCAGCAGTAGACGGCGGTCCCGGCCGCGCCGGCGAGCAGGTCGGCGCAGTCGGGGACGCCGTGCTCGTCGTCGGTGCGGACGGTGACCCGCTCGGCGGGCAGTTCGTCCAGGAACGGCAGGGTGTCGCGGGAGCGTCCGGTGTAGATCAGCCGCCAGTCCGCGCGCAGCCGGTGGGCGGCCTGGACCATGGGGAGGATCGGGGTGACGCCGATGCCTCCGGCGAGGAACAGGTAGCGGTCGCGGACGAGGAACGGGAAGGCGTTGCGGGGTTCGGAGACGGTGAGGGGGCTGCCCTCGGCGAGGGTGTCGTGGATCTCGGCGGAACCGCCGGACCCGTCCGGCAGGCGGCGGACGGCGATGCGGTAGGCGCGGCGGTCGGCGGGGTCGCCGCACAGCGAGTACTGGCGGCGGCGGCCGGAGGGCAGGAGCACGTCGAGGTGGCAGCCGGGCTGCCAGGCGGGCAGCACCCGGCCGTCGGGGGCGCCGAGGCGGAGGGAGACCACGTCGGGGGTCTCGTGGCGCAGTTCCTGGACGAGCAGGGTGCGGGTGCGGTTCACGGGCCTGGCGGCGCGGATGACGGGTTCGCGCAGGGAGCGGATCCGCTGGACGCCGTTGAACAGCGCGTTCGCGGCGACCCAGAACGGGTCGCGGTCGCGGCGGCCGCGCAGGTCCGGGGGGATCTGGGCGTTCACCGCAGCGCCGCCTGCGCCGCCGGGGAGGAGGCCAGGTAGGCGAGGGCCTGGCTGGTGGAGCCCTCGTTGAGGGGGCTGTAGGAGCGCTTGAGGTAGCGGCGGACGGAGGCGGCGACCATGCGGCCGTCGGGGGTGAGCCCGGCGGGGCCGGTGCGGCGCAGGTGGTGGACGCCGCCCTTGATGCGGCCCTTGACGATGGGGTCGGCGGCCATGAGGAAGCGGTGGCCCCGGTGCCACAGGGTGATGAGCATGGTGATGGTCTCGGCCATGGCGCGCAGCCGGGTGGGGTAGGAGCCGTCCAGGTGCATGAAGAGCTCGTGGGCGACGTGCCGGTGCTCGACCTCCTCGGCGCCGTGCCAGCGCAGCAGGTCCATCATGGTGGGGTCGGCGCCGGCCCGGTCCAGGGCCTCGGCGTTGAGGATCCAGTCGCCGAGGACGCCGGTGAAGTGCTCGATGGCGGCGATGAGGCTGATGCGCTCGTACAGCCAGGCGCGCCCGCGGTCGCCGGTGAGGTCGCGGTCGCCGAGCAGGCCCTCGAACAGGAACTCGGCCTGCCGGACGAAGGGCCGCACGTCCAGTCCCTGCTCGATGAAGTGGTCCAGCACCCCGTCGTGGGAGGAGGCGTGCACGGCCTCCTGGCCGATGAAGCCGAGCACGTCCTCGCGGAGGCGGTCGTCGGCGATGTAGGGGACGGCCTCCTTGAACACCTTGACGAACCACTCCTCCCCGGCGGGCAGCAGGAGGTGCAGCACGTTGACCAGGTGGGTGGCCACCGGGTCGCCGGGGATCCAGTGCAGCGGGACCTGCGACCAGTCGAAGCGCACGTCACGGGCCTGGAGGACGAGGTTCTCCGGCTCGGTGAGGTGGACGGACACGCGGCCTCCCGGGGGCGGAAGCGGGACTTATTGACGAATCGTCCAGAACGGTACCGCCGGTTTTGTCACCGAACAACGGAGTCCGCAGGTGAAGCGCGTCACCCGCCGGACTCGGCGCGCAGCGTCGCGGTCACGAGGTCGGCGCTGACGCGCAGCGGCCGGGTGTCGCGCGCGGCCCGGCTGAGCACGATCGCGCCCTCGAACGCGGCCAGCACGTAGGTGGCCAGGTCGGCGGCGCGTTCGGCGGGCACGGGGAGGCGGCGGGCGAGGGCCCGCTCCCAGGCCGCGAACACCTCGGCGCAGGCGTGGCGCAGCGGCTCGCTGGTGGAGGCGGTCTCCAGGGCGACGGTGGCGATCGGGCAGCCGTCGGCGTAGTCGGACTTCTCCAGCGCGTCCACGCTGAGCCGGAAGAAGTCGCGCACCGCTTGGAGGGGGTCGGCGCCGGCCTGGGCGAAGACGAGGTCGAACAGCCGCAGGTAGCGGGATCCGGAGTGCGCGACGGCCTCGGCCCCGAGCTGCTCCTTGCCGCCGGGGAAGAAGTGGTAGAGCGATCCCCAGGGCGCGCTCCCGGCGGCGGTGATCTGCTTGAGGCCCGTTCCGGCGTACCCCTGCTCGCGGAAGAGCTGCGCGCTCGCCTCCAGCAGCCGGGTCCGGGTGTCGTTCTCCTGTGCCATGGCGCCCAGCCTAGCCCTGGCGCTCACTAGATCGATCTACCTATTATGACGATCGATCTAGATATGAGGAGGCCGACATGACCGTGCGGACCGAGCGGCGGGGCCCGGTGCTGATCGTCACCCTGGACCGTCCCGAACGCCGCAACGCCGTGGACGGGCCGGGCGCGGCGGCGCTGGCGGCGGCGTTCGCGGAGTTCGGGAAGGACCCGGACGCGCGGGTCGCCGTCCTGACCGGGGCGGGCGGCGCCTTCTGCGCGGGCAACGACCTCAAGGCCATGGCGGCGGGCGAGTTCCCGGTGCCGACCGTGGACGGCCCGCCGCCGATGGCGGTGACCCGCTCCGCGCCCGCCAAGCCCGTGATCGCCGCGATCGAGGGGTACTGCTTCGGCGGCGGCCTGGAGCTGGCGCTGTGGGCGGACCTGCGGGTGGCCTCGCGGACCGCCGAGTTCGGCCTGCTCAACCTGGCGCAGGGCCTGCCGTCGCTGGACGGCGCGACGGTCCGGCTGCCGCGCCTGATCGGCCAGGCGCGGGCGCTGGACCTGCTGCTGACCGCGCGCCGCGTCCCCGCCGCCGAGGCGCTGGAGTACGGCCTGGTCAACCGCGTCGTCGAGGCCGGCGGCGCGCTCCCCGCGGCCCTCGCCCTGGCCGAGGCCGTCGCCGCCCTGCCGCCGGAGGCGCTGCTCGCGGGCCGCCGCTCGATGCTGGGCCAGTGGCCGCTGGACGAGTCGGCGGCCCTGGCGCGCGAAGCCCGGCTGGCCCTGGCCCCCGGCTCCTGAGCCGCCCGCCCGCCGTCAGCCGGGGATGTGCGGCGTGCCGTCGCGCATCGGCGGGAAGCGGTGGCGGGCCGCGGTCGTGCCCGCCGTCATGCGGGTGATGTCGGCCTCGGGCAGCACCGGGGTGTCGTCGTCGATGATCACTTCCCAGCGGCAGTGCGGGACGCGGCCGGCCGGGACGCGGGGCGGGCGGTGCACCGGCCGGATGCGCGCCTTCGGGTTGACCGCCTGCGCGGTGACGTCGAACGTGCCGTCCTCGATCGTGTGGCACATCCCCTTGATCGAACGCTCGCCGAACGGCTCGACGTCCAGCAGCGCCCCGCAGGAGCGCAGCTGGAAGAAGCCGTGCGTCTCGGAGACCAGCTCGTACTCCACGTCCATGTAGGAGTAGGTGAACCCGGGGTCGAGCTGCAGGCACTTGAAGATGGCCGAGACGCCGTCGCCGTGGATGTTCATGATCTCGCGGATGCGCCGGGTGTAGACCGGGCTCGCGCCCCGCCACTCCTCGATCGCGATCTCCTCGACCACCTGCTGGCCGTAGCGCAGGCCCACGGCGGCGAGCCCCGAGCGGTCGAGGATCTGCGGGATCAGGGCGTACTCGCGCACCAGCCGGACCAGGGCCTCCTTGGACAGGTCCTCGTAGCGGAAGTCGGGATCGAATTCGCCGGAATAGTCCTTGCGCTCCGTCATGCCCTGAACTGTAGTCTGGACAGGTGTCCAGAACAACCGATCGCTTGCTTGTCAGTCCGTCCCCGCTGCTGCTGGACGGTCGGCTGGTCCCCGGCTCCGGCGGCGCGTTCCCGACCCTCGACCCCGCGACCGAGGAGGTGATCGGGGAGGCCGCCGACGCCGACGCCGCGGACCTGGAGGTCGCCGTCGCCGCCGCCCGGCGGGCCTTCGACGAGACCTCCTGGGCCACCGACGTCGCCTTCCGGGCGCGCTGCCTGCGGCAGCTGCGCGAAGCCCTCCGGCGGCACGCCGACGAGCTGCGCGAGCTGACGATCCGCGAGGTCGGCGCGCCGCGCTTTTTGACCTTCGGCGCCCAGCTCGACGCGCCGGTGGACGACCTCGGCTGGTTCGCCGACCTCGCCGAGTCCTACGCCTGGGAGACCGACCTCGGGCGCGCCGAGCCCATGGGGATGCCGAGCCTGCGCCGGATCGTGCGCGAGCCGGTCGGCGTGGTCGCCGCCATCACGCCGTGGAACTTCCCCCACCAGATCAACCTGGCCAAGGTCGGGCCCGCGCTCGCGGCGGGCAACACCGTCGTGCTGAAGCCCGCGCCCGACACGCCCTGGTGCGCGGCCGCGCTCGGGGTGCTGATCGCCGAGGAGACCGACATCCCGGCCGGGGTCGTGAACGTGGTGACCTCCTCCGACCACGGGATCGGCGCGCTGCTCGCCCGCGACCCGCGGGTGGACCTGGTGTCGTTCACCGGGTCCACCGCGACGGGGCGCGCGGTGATGGCCTCGGCCGCCGAGACCCTCAAGAAGGTCTTCCTGGAGCTCGGCGGCAAGTCGGCGTTCGTGGTGCTGGACGACGCCGACCTGCGGGCGGCCTGCTCCTACGCGGCGTTCGCCGGCGTCACCCACGCCGGGCAGGGCTGCGCCATCACCACGCGGCTGCTGGTGCCGCGCGCCCGGTACGACGAGGCCGTCGAGATCACCGCCAAGACGCTGCGCAAGCTCGGGCCCGGCGACCCCCAGGACGACTCCACCATCTGCGGCCCGGTCATCTCGGCCCGGCAGCGCGAGCGGGTGGAGGGGTACCTGGAGCTGGCGCTCAAGGAGGGCGGCGCGTTCGCCTGCGGCGGCGGGCGGCCCGAGGGCCGGGACAAGGGGTTCTGGATCGAGCCGACCCTGATCACCGGCCTGCCCGAGCGGGCGCGGACCGTCCGGGAGGAGATCTTCGGGCCGGTCCTGACGATCCTGCCGCACGACGGCGACGACGACGCCGTCCGCATCGCCAACGACTCCCCCTACGGGCTGTCGGGCGCGGTGCACGGCGGCGACCTCGAACGGGCCCGCGCCGTCGCGGCGCGGCTGCGCACCGGCACCGTCAGCGTCAACGGCGGCGTCTGGTACGGCGCGGACGTCCCGTTCGGCGGCTACAAGCAGTCGGGCGTCGGCCGCGAGATGGGCGTGGCCGGGTTCGAGGAGTACCTGGAGACCAAGGCGATCGCGGAGGGCACGACATGAGGTTCGAGGGGAAGGTCGCGATCGTCACCGGCGCGGCCGGCGGCATCGGCGAGACCTACGCGCGGGCGCTGGCGGCGGAGGGCGCGCACGTCGTCGTCGCCGACGTGGACGAGCGCGGGAAGACCGTCGCCGACGAGGTCGAGGGCCTGTTCGTGCGCACCGACGTGTCCGACCCGGCCTCGGTCGAGGCGATGGCCGCGGCCGCCGCCGAGCGCTTCGGCGGCGTCGACCACCTGGTCAACAACGCCGCCATCTTCGGCACGATGAAGCTGGACTTCCTGTTCACCGTGGACTGGGACTACTACAAGCGGTTCATGGCGGTGAACATGGACGGCGCGCTGCTGTGCGCCCGCGCCGTGGTGCCGCACATGCAGGCGCGCGGCGGCGGCTCGATCGTCAACCAGTCCTCCACGGCGGCCTGGCAGTACTCCGGCTTCTACGGGCTGGCCAAGGTCGGCGTCAACGGCCTCACCCAGCAGCTCGCGCACGAGCTGGGCTCGCTCGGCATCCGCGTCAACGCCATCGCGCCCGGCCCCATCGACACCGAGGCCAACCGCGCGGTGGTGCCGGGGAACATGTCGCAGAAGATCGTGCGGGACAAGATGGCGCTCAAGCGCATGGGCACCCCCGAGGACCTGGTCGGCGCCTGCCTGTTCCTGCTGTCGGACCAGGCGGCGTGGGTGACCGGGCAGATCGTCAACGTGGACGGCGGCGAGGTGTTCCGCGCATGAGCGTCGGGTTCGTCGGGCTCGGCCAGATGGGCGCCCCCATGGCCGCGCACCTGGCCGACCAGGGCCTGGCCGTCTACGACGCGCGCCCGGAGGCGATGGAGGACCTGGTCGCCAAGGGGGCGCGCGCCGCCGCGGACGTCGCCGACGTCGCCCGCGACGCCGACCTCGTCTCGATCATGGTCCGGGACGACGGGCAGGTGCAGGAGGTCGCCGGCGAGCTGCTGCCCGCCGCCCGGCCCGGGACCGTCCTCGCGATCCACTCCACCATCCGCGCCCGCACCGCCGAGGAGCTGGCCGAGCGCGCCCGCCCGTACGGCGTGGAGGTGGTGGACGCGCCGGTCAGCGGCGGGTTCATGGGCGCGAGCGCGGGCACTCTGGCGGTCATGGTCGGCGGCTCGGAGGCCGCCTTCGCGCGGTGCTACGAGCCGTTCGGCGCCTGGGCCGAGCTCGTGCTGCACATGGGGCCGGTCGGGGCGGGCACCCGCACCAAGCTGGCCCGCAACCTGCTGCACTTCGTGGCGTTCACCGCCGCCGCCGAGGCGCAGCGCCTCGCCGAGGCGGCAGGGGTGTCGCTGCGCAAGCTGGGCCGGGTCGTCCGGCACACCGACGCGATCACCGGTGGGCCCGGCTCGATCATGCTGCGGGCCGACACCGCGCCGCTGGCCCCCGGCGACGACCTGTACGACATCATGCGGCACGTCCGCGCGCTGGGCGAGAAGGACCTGTCCTTCGCCCTGGAGCTGGCCGGCGAGCTGGACGTGGACGTCCCGCTCGCGCGCCTCGCCCTGGACCGCCTCGCCGCCGGACTCGGACTCCCGGAGGAAAACGATGGATGAGCGGCGGCGGCGCGGCCTGGACATGATGCGCCAGGTCTACGGCTGGGAGATGGGCGACGCCCCGGGCGACTTCTTCGGCATCACCGTGGACCACCTGTTCGGCGACATCTGGACCCGCGAGGGGCTCGACCTGCGCGACCGGCGGCTGCTGCTCATCGGGATGCTGGCCGGGCAGGGCCTCAACGACGTGCTGGACATCCAGCTCCCGGCCGCGCTGGACAACGGCGAGCTGACCCCCGACGAGCTGCGCGAGATCGCCATCTTCCTCACCCACTACATCGGCTGGCCGCTCGGCTCGAAGCTGAGCGTGCAGGTGGACACCCTGATCGCCAAGCACGAGAAGAAGAACCGCTAGAGCGGGGGGCGGCGGGAGTCCGAAGCCTCCGTCACGCGAACATCACCACGGCGCGGGAACCGGCCGCGCTCCGCCCGCGTCCAACGCCCATGAGCGCCCGTGCACTCTCCCCGCTGCTCGTCGCCCCCCTCCTGGTGGCGGGCTGTGCCACCGGGGGCGCCGACCGCCCCGCCGCGGCCGCGCCGCCGATGCGGCTGGTCGCCTACGACGGCTGCTCCGACCTGCTGAACGGCCTGCGCGAGGCGACCGCGAAGCAGGTCACCCCGTACGGGATCGGCAGCCCGTTGCTGGAGGACTTCGGCCCCAGGCCCCTCCCCGGCGCCTCGGCCATCGCCAAGGAGGCCGCGCCGTCCGGGCCGCCGCCCGAGCACTCGCGCACCAACGCCCACGAGGCCGACGCCGACGAGCCCGACCAGGTCAAGACCGACGGCCGCCGCATCCTCACCGTCGCCCGGGGCCGCCTGAACGTCATCGACCCCGCCACGCGCAAGGTCGCGCACCGGCTGAAGCTGCCGGGCTCCGGTCCGGCGGGCGGCGAGCCGCGCCTGCTCCTGCACGGCGACCGCGCGCTGGTGCTGTCGGACGGGTTCCCGCCGATCGCGCACAAGCGCCCTCCGCACGCCCCCGGGCGTCCGCTGACCCGGCTGACGCTGGTGGACCTCGCCGGCACCCCGAAGATCCTCAACACGCTGACCACCGACGCCGCCTACGTGGACGCGCGCCAGACCGGGCAGACCGCGCGCGTCGTCATCCGCAGCACTCCGGACATCGAGTTCCCGCCCCTGTCCGGCGCGGCGGTCTCCGCGCGGCACGCCGTCGAACGCAACCAGGCCCTGGTCCGCAAGGCGCCGCTCAGCGCCTGGCTGCCCTCGTTCCAGGTGGACGGGGGCGGCAAGACCACCGTCCCCTGCGACCGGGTCAGCCGCGCCGCCGGGGCCGACGGCACCAGCGTGCTCACCGTCCTCACCCTCGACCTGACCCGCCCCCTGGGCGACCCCGACCCCGTCGCGGTCGCCGCCGAGGGCCAGACCGTGTACGCGACGGGCCGCGCCCTGTACGTCACCGGCGCTCCCCCGCAGCCGGTCGCCTGGGCGGGCGCCCCCCGGCGGACCCGGCCGGACGAGCGCACCGACATCCACGTGTTCAGCCTGCCCGGCACCGGGCGGCCCCGCTACGAGGCCTCGGGCTCGGTACCCGGAAGCCTGCTCAACCAGTACTCGATGTCGGACGACGGGACGCACCTGCGCGTCGCCACCACCACCAGCGGCGCCTTCCCCAGGGCCGAGGGCGTCCGCTCCCAGAGCGCCGTCCGCGTCCTGCGCCGCGACGGCGCCGCGCTGCGGACCGTGGGCACCCTCGACGGCCTCGGCAAGGGCGAGCGCATCTACTCGGTGCGCTTCCTCGGCGGCACCGCCTACGTGGTGACCTTCCGCCAGACCGACCCGCTGTACACCGTCGACCTGAAGGACCCCGCCAAACCCCGCCTCACCGGCGAACTGAAGATCAACGGATACTCGGCCTACCTGCACCCCACGGGCCCGGGCCGCCTGCTCGGCGTGGGCCAGGACGCCGACGCGCAGGGCCGCGTCAAGGGCACGCAGGTGTCGCTGTTCGACGTGTCGGCCGCGCCCCGCCGCGTCGGCGCGCACCACCTGCCGCGGACCGGCAGCGACGCGGAGTTCGACCCGCACGCCTTCCTGTACTGGCCCGCGACGGGCCTGACCGTCCTGCCCGTCCGCGACCACGGCACCGGCGACGGCACCGCCCGCGCCCTGGTCCTCAGGGTGGACGGCGACACGGTCCGCCGCGCCGGCGAGATCGCCCACCCCGGCCGCCAGGACTCCATCACCCGTTCCCTGATGGTCGGCGGCACGCTGTGGACCTTCTCCCCCGGCGGCGCCCGCGCCACCGACGCGGCCACGCTCCGCCCCGGGACATGGATCGCCTACTGACCCCGGCGCGGCGGCGGGGTCAGCGGAGGCCGAGGGGGCGGGACAGGGCCGTCTGGATCAGGCGGTCCACCAGGGCCGGGTAGTCCAGGCCGCTCGCCGCCCACATCTGCGGGAAGGCCGAGGCCGGGGTGAAGCCGGGCATGGTGTTGATCTCGTTGAGGATCCAGCGGCCGTCGGGGGTGTGGAAGAAGTCCACCCGCGCGAGGCCCTCGCAGTCCAGCGCGTCGAAGGCCTGGGCGGCGATGCGCTGGACCTCCTCGATCGCGGCCGGCGGCAGGTCCGGCGGGATGGCGAGGGTGGTGGCCGAGTCCAGGTACTTGGTCTCGAAGTCGTAGAAGTCCTGGTCGCCGGAGGTGATCACCTCGGCGGGCAGGCTGGCCTCGGGCGGGCCGTCGGCGAGGCCCTGCAGCACCCCGCACTCGATCTCGCGGCCGGTGATGGCCGCTTCCACGATGACCTTGGGGTCGTGCTCGCGGGCGGTCTCGACGGCCGCCTCCAGGTCCTGCTCGGCGGTGACCCGGGTGATGCCCATGCTGGAGCCGGCGCGGGCGGGCTTGACGAAGACCGGGAAGCCCAGCTCCTTGATCTCGTCGAGCTTGCGCTTGCGCTCGCGCCGCCACTCGCGGTCGCTCACCAGCACGTACGGGCCGACCGGCAGACCGCGGGCCTGCCACACCAGCTTCATGAAGCCCTTGTCCATGCCGACCGCGCTGGCCAGCACCCCGGCGCCGACGTAGCGGATGCCGGCCAGGTCCAGCAGGCCCTGGATGGTGCCGTCCTCGCCGTAGGGGCCGTGCAGCACCGGCAGCACGACGTCCACCCGGCCGAGGGCCTCGGGCACCCGGCCCGGCTCGACCACCATCAGGCCGGCCGCGTCGGGGTCGAACGGCAGCGCCAGGGCCCGGCCCTCGCCGCCGACCTCGGGCAGCCGCCCGTCCTCGATGGCCAGCCGCTGGTCGGCCGGGGCCAGCACCCAGCGGCCGTCGCGGGCGATGCCGACCGGCACCACCTCGTACCGGTCCCGGTCGATGGCGGCCATGACGGCGCCGGCGGTGACGCAGGAGATGGCGTGCTCGGAGCTGCGTCCGCCGAAGACCACCGCGACGCGGATCTTAGAAGCCTGGGACATGATGCCCGACCCTACCGCCGATCAGCCGGGGTCGGCCACGAGCGGCTCGGCGGGCCGGGCCTGCGGGACCGCCTCCGGCGCGTGCCCGAGGGCGTCCAGGGCGCGGGTGAGCGTGCGGATCAGGTCGTCGGCGTCCTCCAGCCCGACGGCGAGGCGCACCGCTCCGGGCCCGGCCCCCTCCCGGGGCGCGGCCGGGGCGAGGTGGACGGCCTGGGTGCGGGCTCCGCCGGAGACCTCCGCCGAGCCCAGCGCCTCCGCCAGCGCCGCCCCGGCCTCGGGGCCGCCGTGCGGGACGAGGACGACGACCGCGCCGAAGCGGGTGCCCTCGGGTCCGGCGTCGAACAGCTTGCGGGCCAGGCCGTGGCCGGGCCGGCCGGGCAGCCCCGGGTAGGCCACCGACGCCACCGCCGGATGCCGGGCCAGGGCGGCGGCGACGATGCTGGCGGTGTCGCAGTGGCGGCGCACCCGCAGCGGCAGCGTGGCGAGCGCGCGGCGCAGCGCCTGGGCCTGGCCGGGGGCGAGCACCGCGCCGGTCTCGGCGTGGACGCGCCGCACCTCCGCCAGCGGGGCGGGGCGCCCGACGACCGCGCCGCCGTGGCCGCCGAGGTAGGGCGTGGCCGTGTGCACGACGAGGTCGGCGCCGTGCTCCAGCGGGCGGCACACCACCGGCGTGGCCCAGGTGGAGTCGACCGCGAGCAGCGCCCCGGCCTGGCGGGCGACGGCGGCCAGCGTGGGCAGGTCGGCGGGCGCGGCGCCGGCCCCCGACAGCGTCTCGGCCCAGATCAGGCGGGTCGCGGGCCGGACGGCGGTGTGCACCGCCGCCGGGTCGGCGAAGTCGGCGAAGGTGGTCTGCACGCCGAAGCGGGCCAGCGGGCCGGTCAGCAGGGCGCGGACGCCGTCGCCCACGGCGCGGGGCGCGACCACGTGCGCGCCCGCGCGGGCGAACGCCAGGAAGACGGCGGTGGCGGCGGCGGTGCCGGAGGCGAACGCCTGCCCCTCGACGGGCTCGCCGAGCCGGTGCCCCTCCAGTGCCGCCAGTCCCGTGGCGAACGCGTCACCGGGACCGGCGCCCGGCGGCAGGTGGGCGGCGCGGGTGTTCTCACCGGGAGCGCGGATGTCCTTACGCATCGCGCTCAGTCTGTCACACTCCGTAGCGCTCCGGCTTGGGGGAACGCGAGATCAGCGAGATCGCCGCCTCCTTGATCGGCATGTCGCGGTGCAGCACGTTGACCACCGCCTCGGTGATCGGCATCTCCACGTTGTGCTTGCGGGCGAGCTCCAGCACCGGCTCGGCCGACTTCACGCCCTCGGCGGTCTGCTTGGTGACCGCGATGACCTCCTCCAGCGACATGCCGCGCCCGAGGTTCTCGCCGAAGGTGCGGTTGCGCGCCAGCGGCGAGGAGCAGCTGGCGATCAGGTCGCCCATGCCGGCCAGCCCCGCGAAGGTGTGCTCGTCGGCGCCCAGCGCCGCGCCCAGCCGGGCGATCTCCGCCAGCCCGCGGGTCATCAGCAGCGCCTGGGTGTTGGCGCCGAAGCCCAGCCCGACCGACATGCCCACGCACAGGCCCACGATGTTCTTGACCGCGCCGCCCAGCTCGACGCCGATCACGTCGGTGCTGGTGTAGACGCGGAAGTAGGGGGTCATGGTGGCGGCCTGCAGGCGCTCGGCGTTGCCCTGGTCGACGCACGCCGACACCGCCGCGCCCGGCTCCCCGGCGGCGATCTCGCGGGCCAGGTTGGGGCCGGAGAACACCGCGACCCGCTCGGCCGGGACCTGCGCGACCTCGCAGATCACCTCCGACATGCGGCGGGTGGTGCCGAGCTCCACGCCCTTCATCAGGCTGACCAGCACCGCCCCGGCCGGCAGCAGCGGCCGCCAGGCGCCGAGGTTCTCGCGCAGGGTCTGCGCGGGGACCGCGAGCGCCACGAAGTCGGCCCCGGCGAGCGCCTCGGCGGGGTCGCAGGTGGCGCGCAGCCCGTCGGGCAGCAGGATGCCGGGCAGGTAGTCGGGGTTCTCGTGACGTTCGTTGATCGCCTCGACGACGCCCGCGCGGCGCCCCCACAGGGTGACCTCGCCGCCCACGTCGGCCAGCATCTTGGCGAACGTGGTCCCCCACGACCCGGCCCCCATCACGGCGGTGCGGAACGTCACGTGACCTCCTTGCCCTTCGCGTCGCGGTCCTGGTGCCGCGAGGCGCGCCCGGCCTCGCGCTCGGCGGCCGCCGAGACGGCCGCGTCGGGCGCGGCCACCGGGTCGGCCGCCGCGCGGCGGCGCTCCTCCAAGACCTTATGGTGGTCGTAGAGCTCCCGGGGCGGCTCCTGCCCGCGCAGCTCGCCGAGGAGCCCGGCGATCGCGTGCATGATCTCGTCGGTGGCCCGGTGCAGGGTCTCCTTGGTGAGCGGCTCGTCCGCGTACGCCGACAGGTCCACCGGCGGGCCCGCCGCCACCCGCATGGTCTTGCGCGGGAGCGGGTGGAAGCCCTTCTTCAGCCTGCCGCGCAGGCCGCTCTGCTCGCCCTTCTTGTAGGGCAGCAGCTCGTGCGCGCCCCAGCTGGCCACCGGGACGACCTGGGCGCCGGTCTTCAGCGCCATCCGCGCGACCCCGGTCTGGCCCGTCATCGGCCACAGCTCGGGGTCGCGGGTGCAGCTGCCCTCGGGGTAGAACATCAGGCACTCGCCGCGCCGCAGCGCCGCCTCGGCGTCGCGCAGCGCCAGCGCCGCGTCGGCGCGGTCGCGGTAGACCGGGATCTGGCCGGTGCCGCGCAGGATCCACTTCAGCACCGGCACGTCGAACAGCGTGGACTTGGCGAGGTAGACCGGGTAGCGGCCGGACTCGTAGACGAAGTGGGCGAGCGCCAGCGGGTCGGACTCGGAGATGTGGTTGGCCGCGATGATCACTCCGCCGGTGCGCGGCACGTTGCCCCGACCCCGCCAGTCCCGTTTGAGCAGCCCGTACAGCAGCGGGCGCAGGATGACGATCGTGAACCGCCGCCAGGCCGGCGAATACCCCTCGCTCACGGCCCTTCCCTCCTCGATCCGTTCCCCGCGCTGGACGTGGGGTGTCCTCAAGTGTCGCGGTTGCGAGCGCATAGTGTCGAGCTGACATGTTTACCGCAGAGCGCGAGGCGCCCTTCCCCCAGTGGTCGCTCGTGGTGCCCGTCAAGGTGCTGGCGCGCGCCAAGACCCGCATGGCCGAGGCCGCCGGTCCGCACCGGGAGGCGCTGGCCCTGGCCGTGGCGACCGACACCGTCGGCGCCGCGCTGCGCTGCCCCCGGGTCCGCGATGTGATCGTGGTCACCGACGACCCCCTGGCCGCCGCCGAGCTGTCGGCGCTGGGCGCGCGGGTGGTCCCCGACGAGCCCGACGCGGGCCTGAACCCGGCCCTGGTGCACGGCGCGGGCCGGGGCCGCGAACGCTCCCCCGACGCGGGGGTGGGCGCGCTGTCGGCCGACCTGCCCGCCCTGCGCCCCGGGGAGCTGGCACGGGTGCTGGACGCCGCCGCCGGGGCCCCCGAGGCGTTCGTGCCGGACGCCGCCGGGATCGGGACCACGCTGTACACGGCCCGGCCGGGGGTGCCGTTCGCGCCCGCGTTCGGCGGCGAGTCCCGGGCCGCGCACCGGTCGCGCGGGGCGCGGGAGCTGCTGCTGGACGGCATCGACAGCGTGCGGCGCGACGTGGACACCCTGGACGACCTGAAGGCGGCCCTCGCGCTGGGCCTCGGCCCGCGCACCGCCGCCGTGGCGGCGCTGCTGCCCGCCCTGGGCTCGTTCGCCTAGGGTTGCGCTCATGCAGGCGACCGTGCGGACCTATGACGCCGAGACCCGGTCGGGCAGCGTGCTGCTCGACGACGGCACCGAGCTGCCCTTCGACGCGGCGGCCTTCGACGCCGGCGGCCTGCGGATGCTGCGCTGGGGCCAGCGGGTGCGCCTGGAGCTGCGGGACGGCGAGGTCTGGGTGATCACCCTGGCGACCTTCCCCCTCCCCGAGCGCGCGGTCTAGCCCGCCAGGAGGACCTCTACCGTCACGCGAGTGACCAACTGCCTCGGCGGGGCGAAGCCGGAGGCGAGCCCCGCCGAGGCAGATCGCGAAGCGATGTGGCACTCGCCGAGGCACGGTCAGGGGGCGAGCCGCCAGGCGAGCCCCCTGGGCCGGGACTTCAATGAACAGCGCCCGGGACCGGATCGCTCCGGTCCCGGGCGCCGCCACGGGTCGTGCCCCTACTTCTTGCCGGCCACCAGGTTCTTGAAGTCGGCACCGGCCTTGAACTTCGGCACGGACGTCGCGGGAACGTCGATGGTCTTGCCCGTTGCCGGGTTCCGGGCCGTGCGGGCAGGCCGGTCGGCCTTCTCGAACGAACCGAACCCGGTGATCGCGACCTTGTCGCCCTTGGCGACGGCGGTCTGGATCGTCTCCAGGATGGCATCGACGGCCTCGGCGGCGGCCTTCTTGCTGCCGAGCCGCTCGGAGATGGCGTCCACCAGCTCACGCTTGTTCATGGGTTACTCCTCTAGTTCCCCCCTTGCCCGAACGAAACTAAGGGAGCCCAGGCACCGACACAATCACCCCCACGGAAGAGTTCCCGTGTCGCAGGCGTTTTTGTCGGCCTCGCCCCCGTCTCGCCGGGCGCCGGACCGAATCCGGCCACCCCGCACGCTATCGGGCACCGGGCGCTCGGCGAAAATCGGCTCCGTGGTCGGCGATGAAGGCGTCCAGCCTGCGGGCCGCCAGGTCGGCGTCCCGCTTGGCCAGGTCGGTGATCGCCAGAAGGTGCCTGATCAGCCGCCTGCGGGTCTCCGGCGGCAGCGGCGCGACCAGCCGGTGCGCCTCGCGCAGCCGCCGCGCCAGGCGGGTCAGCGCCGGGTCGTCCCACTGCGGTCCGGTCCACGGGACCGTGCTCACGCGAATGCCCCCTCACGACGGTCGAGCGTGCCCTCGCACACGGGGAATTGTCCTCGGTGCGCGGGCACGCTCGACCACCCGGGGTACCGGCTGGGGCCGGATCCCCAGGTCAGGGGGCTGACCGGGCGCTGACCGGCCGGGTCACACGGTGGTGGGCGACCAGGCGGGCCGGGCCGTCTCGAAGGCGGCGATGTCGTCGGCGTGACGCAGGGTGAGGCCGATGTCGTCCAGGCCCTCCATCAGCCGCCAGCGGGTGTAGTCGTCGATCTCGAAGGGGGCCGTCAGGTCCCCGGCGCGCACCTCGCGCCGGTCGAGGTCGACGGTGATCTCGGCCTGGGGGTCCCGCTCGGCGCGGGACTGCAGGGCCTCGACGGTCTCGGCGGGCAGGACGACCGGCAGCAGCCCCATCTTGGTGGAGTTGTTGCGGAAGATGTCGCCGAAGCGCGGGGCGATGACGACGCGGAACCCGTACTGCTGCAGGGCCCAGACGGCGTGCTCGCGGGAGGAGCCGGTGCCGAAGTCGGGCCCGGCCACCAGGACGCTGGCGCCCTGGTACTCGGGCCTGTTCAGCACGAACTCCGGGTCCTCGCGCCAGGCGGAGAACAGGCCCTTGTCGAACCCGGTGCGACTGACCTGCTTGAGCCAGACCGCCGGGATGATCTGGTCGGTGTCCACGTTGCTGCGGCGCAGCGGGACCGCGCGCCCGGTGTGGGTGGTGAAGGCTTCCATGTCTTCCGGGCTCCTTACAGGTCGGCGGGTGCGGCCAGGCGGCCGCGGACGGCGGTGGCGGCGGCGACGGCGGGCGACACCAGGTGGGTGCGGCCGCCGGGTCCCTGCCGGCCCTCGAAGTTGCGGTTGGAGGTGGAGGCGCTGCGCTCGCCGGGGGTGAGCTTGTCGGGGTTCATCGCCAGGCACATCGAGCACCCGGCCTCGCGCCACTCGGCCCCGGAGGCGGAGATGACCTCGTGCAGGCCCTCGGCCTCGGCCTGCTCCTTGACGGCCATGGAGCCGGGCACGACCAGCATGCGGACGCCGTCGGCGACCCTGCGGCCCTCCAGCACGCCGGCGACCGCGCGCAGGTCCTCGATGCGGCCGTTGGTGCACGAGCCGACGAAGACGGTGTCCACGGCGATGTCGCGCAGCGGGGTGCCGGCGGTCAGGCCCATGTACTCCAGCGCGCGTTCGGCGGCCTGGCGCTCGTCGGGGTCGGCGTAGGCGGCGGGGTCGGGCACCGAGGCGCCCAGCGGCAGGCCCTGGCCGGGGTTGGTGCCCCAGGTGACGAACGGGGTCAGGGCGGTGGTGTCGATCACCACCTCCTTGTCGAAGACCGCGTCGTCGTCGGTGCGCAGCGACTTCCAGTACTCGACGGCGGCGTCCCAGTCGGCGCCCTGCGGCGCGTGCGGGCGGCCCTTCAGGTAGGCGAAGGTGGTCTCGTCCGGGGCGATCATCCCGGCGCGGGCGCCTGCCTCGATGGACATGTTGCAGACCGTCATGCGGCCCTCCATCGACAGCGACCGGATCGCCTCGCCGCGGTACTCGATGATGTGACCCTGGCCGCCGCCGGTGCCGATCTCGGCGATGATCGCCAGGATCAGGTCCTTGGCGGTGACGCCCTCGGGCAGCGCGCCCTCGACGGTGACCGCCATCATCTTGGGCTTGACCTGCGGCAGCGTCTGGGTGGCCAGCACGTGCTCGACCTCGCTGGTGCCGATGCCGTGCGCGAGCGCGCCGAACGCGCCGTGGGTGGAGGTGTGGGAGTCGCCGCACACCACCGTCATGCCGGGCTGGGTCAGGCCGAGCTGCGGGCCGATGACGTGCACGATGCCCTGGCCGGCGTCGCCCATCGGGTGCAGCCGGATCCCGAACTCGGCGCAGTTCTTGCGCAGCGTCTCCACCTGGGTGCGCGACACCGGGTCGGCGATCGGCTTGAGCAGGTCGGTGGTGGGGACGTTGTGGTCCTCGGTGGCGATCGTCAGGTCGGGGCGGCGCACCGCGCGCTCGTTCAGCCGCAGCCCGTCGAACGCCTGCGGGCTGGTCACCTCGTGCACCAGGTGCAGGTCGATGTAGAGGAGGTCCGGTTCGCCCTCGGCACGTCGCACGACGTGCGCGTCGTACACCTTGTCGGCCAATGTGCGGCCCATCGCTCCACCTCACCTGATGTCGTCGGCGGCGCTCCGCTGCGCCGCCCGTCACGGGGACCTCGACTTGCATCTCAAATTACGAGACGGCAATATCAAGACATGGACAACTCTAGCGGAGTCGGCGTACTTGACAAAGCGGTTCTGGTGCTGAACGCCCTGGAGGCCGGTCCGGCCTCGCTGGCGCAGCTCGTGCAGACCACCGGTCTGGCCCGGCCGACCGCGCACCGGCTCGCCGTCGCCCTGGAGCACCACCGGCTGGTGCACCGCGACACGCAGGGGCGGTTCATCCTGGGCCCGCGCCTCGCCGAGCTGGCGGTGGCGGCGGGCGAGGACCGGCTGCTGGCGATCGCACAGCCGGTCCTGGCCCAGCTGCGGGACCTGACCGGCGAGAGCGCCTCGTTGTTCCGCCGGCAGGGCGACGTGCGGGTGTGCGTGGCGGCCGCCGAGCGCACCAGCGGGCTGCGCGACACCATCCCGGTGGGCGCCGCGCTGCCGATGACGGCGGGTTCGGCCGCGCAGGTGCTGCTGGCCTGGGAGGAGCCCGACCGGATGCACCGGGGGCTGCGCGGGGCCAAGTTCGAGGCGACCACGCTGGCGTCGGTGCGGCGGCGCGGCTGGGCGCAGAGCGTGGGCGAGCGCGAGCAGGGCGTGGGGTCGGTGTCGGCACCGATCCGGGGCGCGGGCGGCCGGGTGATCGCGGCGGTGTCGGTGTCGGGGCCGCTGGAGCGCCTCACCCGTTCCCCCGGGCGGCTGCACGCCGGGCCGGTGATGGCCGCCGCCGAGAAGATCTCCGAGGCGACGCGCCGCACCACCGCCTGACGCCGTCCCCCGCACTCCCCCCCCCCGGCCCGTCCCTCAGCAGAAGGGGCGGGCCTCTTGTTTGAAAAGCGCGGGTTTTCAGGGGCGCAGGGCGGCCAGCAGGTCGTCCAGGTGGGCGCGGAACAGGGCGGCCATGTCCACGCGCTCGGGGTCGAGCAGCCACTGGGTCTGCAGCCCGTCCATCAGGGCGATGATGCGGGCGGCGTGCGCCTCGGCGTCCAGCCCCTGCCGCAGCTCCCCCCGCGCCATGCCCTCGCGCAGCGCCTGCGCGATCTGCGCGCGCAGCAGGGTGTAACGGGCGCGGGCCCACGCGCGGGCGGGATGGTCGCTGGTGACGGCCTCGCTGGTCAGCACCGTGAACAGGCGTACCAGTTCGGGTGTGCGGGCGTTGTGCTCGACCAGCCGCGTCAGCGCCGCCAGCAGGTCCAGGCCGGGCGGCGGGTCCTCGGCGCCACCGAAGAAGCGCTCCGCGTCGCGCCGGTCGCGCAGTTCCAGCACCGCGACCAGGAGCTGCTCCTTGTTGCGGAAGTGGTGCAGCAGGCCGGGCTGGGAGAGCCCGGCGCGCTCGGCCACCTTCGCCAGCGAGGTCCCGCGGTAGCCGTTCTCGGCGAACTCCTGCATCGCCACGTGCAGGATCTGCTCGCGCCGCGCGTCTCCGGAGGCGTAGCCGCGCCTTCGGTCGGTCCTGGTCGCCACGTGCCCACCCTACGCAGAACGGTCTAAGTAACGTACAGGTAACAAACCTACCGACTACTCGGTATTGACACATAGAGTCCCCTCGAAACGGTGAGTCTCTCCCGTGACGCCCGAAGGAGGCCCCATGACCGTCGACGAAACCGACCTGCGCGCGCGGCTCGCGGACCTGAGCCTGGAGGAGAAGGTCACCCTGCTGACGGGGGCCGACTTCTGGACGCTGCCGCCCATGGAGAAGATCGGGCTGCGGAGGCTGGTCATGTCCGACGGCCCGAGCGGCGTGCGCGGCACCCGCTGGGACGAGCGCGAGCACAGCCTGCTGTTCCCGAGCGCCACCTCGCTCGGCGCGACCTGGGACGTGGCGGCCGCCGAGCGCACCGGGCGGCTGAACGGCGCGCAGGCCCGCGACAAGGGCGTGCACGTGCAGCTCGCCCCCACCATCAACCTGCACCGCACCCCGCTCGGCGGGCGGCACTTCGAGAACTACTCCGAGGACCCGCTGCTGGTCGCGCGGATCGGCGCGGGCTTCGTGCGCGGCGTGCAGTCGGCCGGGGTCGCCGCGACCGCCAAGCACTACGTGGGCAACGACTCCGAGACCGAGCGCAACTCCTACGACGCGGTCATCGACGGGACCACCCTCGACGAGCTGTACCTGCGGCCGTTCGAGGAGACCGTCTCGGCGGGCGCGTGGGCGGTCATGGCCGCCTACAACGCGGTCAACGGCCCGACCATGACCGAGCACGGGCACCTGCTCACCGACGTGCTGAAGAACACCTGGGGCTTCGACGGCGTCGTGGTGTCGGACTGGTTCGCCATCCGCTCCACCGTCGCCAGCGCCGAGGCGGGCATGGACGTGGAGATGCCAGGACTGCCGGGCCCGGTCAACCACTGGAAGGGCAAGCTGGTCGCGGCCGTCCGCGAGGGCGAGGTCGCCGAGGAGCTGATCGACGACAAGGTGCTGCGCGTGCTGCGCCTCGCCGCCCGCACCGGCGCGCTGGAGGGCTACGACGCCCCGGCCGGCGTCACCACCCCCGGCGACGCCCGCGCGCAGCTGCGCGAGCTGGCCGCCCGTTCCATGGTCGTGCTGCGCAACGAGGGCGGCGCGCTGCCGCTGGCCGCGCCGTGCAGGATCGCGCTGATCGGGCCGAACGTGCGCCGCTTCGGCGCCCAGGGCGGCGGCAGCGCGCACGTCAACCCGGCCCACGAGGTGCCGCCCGAGCAGGGCCTGCGCGAGGTGTTCGGCGACGCCGAGTTCTCGGTGCACGCCGGCGTCTACCCGCACGAGCGGCTCGCCCCGCTCCCGATGGACCTGTGCACCGACCCCGAGACCGGCGAGCGCGGCGTGCGGGTGACCTACCTGGACGCCGACGGCGGCGCGGTGGCCTCGGAGCTGCGCGGCGCGACCAAGCTGATGTTCATGGAGGGCCTGCCCGAGGGCACCGCGGAGATCACGGTGGCGGCGAGGGTCCGGGTGGAGGCGTCCGGCGTCCACACCTTCGCGGTCGCGGGCGTCGGCCGCTACGTGCTCAGGCTGGGCGAGCAGGTGCACGAGCTGGACGTGCGGCCCGAGGGCGACGACCCGTTCATGGCGTTCCTGGCCCCGCCGGAGCTGCGCGTGGAGACCGGGCTGGAGGCCGGTACCGAGCTGGCGCTGGAGCTGTCCCACACCGTGGCGCCGAACGCGCTGTTCGGCGGCGCGACCTTCGGCGTCAACTACTTCGAGCCCCACTTCCCCGAGGACGAGGAGCTGGCCGCCGCCGTCGCCGCCGCCCGCGACGCCGACGTGGCGATCGTGCTGGTCGGCACCAACGACGAGGTGGAGAGCGAGGGCTTCGACCGCAGGACCCTCGCGCTGCCGGGGCGCCAGGACGAGCTGGTGTCGGCGGTGGCCGCCGCCAACCCGAACACCGTGGTCGTCGTCAACGCCGGCTCGCCGGTGCTGATGCCCTGGCGCGAGGAGGTCGCGGCGCTGGTGTGGGCGTGGCTGCCGGGCCAGGAGGGCGGCGGCGCGATCGCCGACGTGCTGGCCGGGGCGCGGGAGCCGGGCGGCCGGCTGCCGACCACGTTCCCCGCGAGCGAGCGGAACATCCTGCTGCCGTGGCCGAAGGACGGGGTGCTGGAGTACTCCGAGGGCACCGCGATCGGGTACCGGCACTACTCCCCCGAGGACGTGGCGTTCCCCTTCGGGCACGGCCTCGGCTACACCACCTGGGAGTACGAGGCGCTGGCGGTGTCCGGCGGCGTCGCCGAGGTGACGATCCGCAACTCCGGCGGGCGCGACGGACGCGAGGTCGTCCAGGTCTACGCCTCGGGCGAGGGCGTGCCGATCCGCCTGGCGGGCTTCGCGGTGGCCGACGTCGCGGCCGGTGAGGCCGCGACCGTGCGCGTCGAGCTGGACGGGCGGTTGCCCGAGGGTGCCACCCGCCTCCAGGTCGGGCGCTCGATCGCCGATCTGCGCCTGGAGGGCCGGGTCTGACCTGCGCCGGAAAGGGCCCGGTTCCGCACGGGACCAGGCCCTTTCCGGTTACTCAGAGGTCGAGCGGGCGGTAGAGCGGGATCTCGGCCTTCTCCAGCTCCTCGCGCAGCGCGAAGTAGGCGTCGCCGAACGGGTCCTCGCCGGTCAGCGGCATCAGGCCGCGCCGGATCGCCACGTCGTGCGGGGCCAGCGCGGCGGCCGCGTCGATGTGGCGCCGGGCGGCCTCGCGGCGGCCGTCGCGGGCCAGCCAGACCGCCAGGCGGGCGTGCGCGCGGGCGCGCTGCTCGTCCTCGGTGGGGACGCGCAGCAGCTCGCGGGCCCGGTCGGCGGTCAGCCCGGCGTCGCCCTCCAGCACCCAGCGGCGCAGCGCGGCGTAGGACGCCTCCGAGTCCAGGCCGTTCATCGAACGGAACAGGTCGGTGGCGGTCTGGGTCTCCTGGGGACGGGCGATGCGGCCCTGCTCGTCCACCCACACCACGGTCGGGACGTTGACAACGCCGTACCGCTCGGCGACCGCGCCCTCGGCGTCGATCAGCGCGGGATGGGAGGGCGCGGCCTCCTCGATCCACGGGCGCGCGTCCTCCGGGGAGCGGTCGCAGGCGATGGTGACGACGGTGAACCCGTGCTCGGCGAGGGCCGCGTGCCGTTCCTGCCAGGCGGGCAGGTCGTAGCGGCACCCGCACCAGGAGGCCCAGAACACCAGCGCCGCTTTGCGGCCGCAGAGGTCGGCGAGCGAAAGGCCGTCCAGGGTGAAGTCGGGCGCCTCGCCGGTGGCCGGGCCCTGCGGCAGGTCCGCGAACGCGACGGCGCGTTCGGCCTCGTCGATGACCGCGACCTGGCCGGTCAGCGCGGCGAAGGCGGCGACGTCCACCCCGTCCGGCGTCTCGGCCCCGGCGGCGCGGAAGGCGGGCAGGCACGCCTCGCCCCGGCACCAGCCGTGCGGCTTGCGCTCCCAGCCGAGCAGGGGGCGGTCCGGCGGCGCGAGCAGCCGCCCCCGCCC
Source organism: Spirillospora sp. CA-253888 (assembly GCA_050936435.1). Taxonomy (GTDB): domain Bacteria; phylum Actinomycetota; class Actinomycetes; order Streptosporangiales; family Streptosporangiaceae; genus Spirillospora. The sequence continues at coordinate 5,829,434 of JBNJMT010000001.1, read as the reverse complement.
GTCCGGGCGGGCGTCGAGATCGATGGTGCGGTCGGCGGTCACGGCGGTGAACACGGCGCCCCCTGCTTGTTGGATAGTGGCGGTATCCAATAGTTGGATAGAACTACTATCCAGTCAAGGGGGTACCGGGATGCTGATCTCCGAGCTGAGCGACCGCAGCGGGCTCACCGTGCAGACGATCAAGTTCTACATACGCGAGGGCCTGCTGCCCAAGGGCACGCTGGCCGGGGCGACCCGGGCCAGCTACGACCGCTCCCACCTGGAGCGGCTGCGGCTGATCCGGGCGCTGCGCGAGCTGGGCGACCTGCCGGTGTCGGCCATCCGGAAGATCGTCACGGCGATCGAGGACGAGGGCACCGGCCTGCACGAGCTGTTCGGCACCACGCAGTACGCGCTGGGCCCGCACATCACCCCGCCCGACGACCCGCACTGGCGCGCCGCCCGCCAGGACGTGGACGCGCTGGTCGGCGAGCTGGGCTGGCGCGTCACCGAGCACGCCCCGGCCCGCGACCTGCTCGCCCAGAGCTTCGTGGCGCTGCGCCGCCTCGGCTTCCCGATCACCCTGGCCGACCTGCGGCCCTACGTGCGGGCCGCCACCGAGGTCGCCGAGCACGAGATCGCCCGCGTCGCCGACGGCGAGCCGCGCACCCGCACCGTGCACTCCATGCTGGTGTCCACCGTCCTGTACGAGCAGGTCCTCACCGCCCTGCACCGCCTCGCCCAGGAAGACGCCTCCGCGCGGCGATTCGACGGCTGACGCGCACTGTGTCCGATTTCACGAATTTCATCGCGTATCATGGGAACCGCAGGTCACACCTCAGGCCAACGGGGCCCGCGACGCCGCCTCCAGCGGTGGAGCCAGTGGACCGCGTCCGTCACGGACTCCCGCCGGGGAGCCGTAGGCAAGGTCGGACGCACCGGGTCCCGGAGTGGATGTTCTTGCGCTGACCGACGGGACCCCCTTCCAGTCCCGCGAGCACAAGGAACACCTCTGATGGCTCATCCCACTCCGGCGCGGTCCTTCGACACCACCTGGTTCATCCGCGCCAGCAAGGCCCTGCTCACCTTCACCGTCGGTGGCTTCGCCCTGTTCGTGGTGTTCGGCAACCTCACCGACTACTGGACGAACTTCAACTTCGTCTCGCACGTCTTCGCGATGGACGCGCAGAAGCCCTCGCTGCGCGAGGTGAGCAACATCAACTACCGGTCGATCCCGTGGACCTGGTTCCACCACCTGGCCTATATCGGCGTGATCATCACCGAGGCCGCCATCATGGTCTCCTGCCTGGTATCGGCCTGGAAGCAGGCCCGCGCCCTGCGCGCGCCCGACGCGGTCTACCGCGAGACCAAGAAGTGGGGCGTGGTCGGCTGCACCCTCGGCCTGTTCCTGTGGTTCTTCGGTTTCCAGGCCGTGGCCGGCGAATGGTTCGGCATGTGGATGAACGAGACCTGGAACGGCATTCCCGACGCGGTGCGGCTGTGCACCTACATCGGCGGAGTGTTGATCTACCTCACCCTCGCCAATGACCGTCTCGTCGAGACCGTCGCGGAGAAGGCCGACGGCGGGAAGACCGGTGGCAGGAAGACCGCCAAGCACTCCTGACCTGGGAGAGCGCCCCGGCCGGGCCGCCCGCGCAACGGCGGGCGGCCCGGCCGTGCTCGTTTTTCGCAAAACAATTCCTGCTTGCCATGTAGGAATTAGTCGGCAGAACACGTCGCCTAACATGAAACGGCCCGCCCCCCCACTTCCCCCTTCCGCATCCCGCCCTTCGAGCCTGCAGAGTGAAACGCCGATGACCGCGATGGACCCCCCGGGCCCGCCGTCCGGCAGGTGGCACGACCGCCTGCTGGCCGAGGGCGAGGACCCCGATCCCCGTTTCACCCTGGCCAACGAGCGCACGTTCCTGGCCTGGATCCGCACCGCGCTGGCGATGATCGCCGGCGGGATCGGGCTGGCGCTCAGCGGCCAGCTGATGGACGGCGCGCTGCGCACGGGCCTCGCCGCCGGGCTGTCGGCCACCGGGGCGCTGGTCGCGGCGCTGGCGTTCCGCCGCTGGCTGCGCACCGAGCGCGCGCTGCGCCGGGCCGAGACGCTGCCGCCGCCCGCGCTCGCGCCGATCCTGTCCTACGGGCTGGCGATCGCCGCGGTGGTCTTGCTGGTGGCGCTGCTGGCCGCGCGGTGAGCGGGCGGGCGCCCCGGCGGTTGTGGGACCAGGGGGCCCAGCCCGAGCGCACGGCGCTGGCGTGGTCCCGCACCGTGCTCGCACTGATCGTCACCGGGCTGCTGTGCGTGCGGTTCGCGCCCACCGCCACCGGGGCCGGGCTCGCCGGCGCGGCGGTGTGCGGCGCCGCGGCGCTGCAGCTGCGCCGCGCGGGCCGCCAGCACCGCAGGCGCCACCGGCTGCTGGCGGCCGGTCGGCCGGTCGCCGACCCGGTCTCGATCCTGACGGCCGCCGCCGTCACCGTCGGCCTCGGCGTGGTCGGCATGGTGTTCGCGCTGGCGTGAGCGCTGGCGTGAGCGCTGGCGTGAGCGCTGGCGTGAGCGCTGGCGTGAGCGCTGGCGTGAGCGCTGGCGTGAGCGCTGGCGTGAGCGCTGGCGTGAGCGCCGGTCACGCTGCGGCACATGTCCGTCCCAAGGGGCATGCCGAGTCCGCCACATCCCTACCGCCTTGGTAGGCTTCCGACTCACTCTCCGTTATTCCCGCAGGTCTGTGAAGGCGCTCTGTGTCCGAAACCCGTCCGTTCATCAGTCTCGCCACCGATTTCGGCAACGCCTACAGCGCGATCTGCGCCGGGGTCATGTACTCGATCACCCCGTCGGCCAACGTGCTGGTGCTCAGCGACGAGATCACCCCGTACGCCATCGTCGAGGGCGCGCTGCTGCTGCGCCAGGCGCTGCCGTACCTGCCCCAGGGCGTGCACGTCGGGATCGTCGACCCGGGCGTCGGCACCCCGCGCCACCCGATCGGCATCGAGACCGGCCGCGGCGACGTGCTGATCGGGCCCGACAACGGGCTGCTGGTCCCGGCCGCCGAGGCGCTCGGCGGCGTCCGCCGCGCCCACCTGCTGGAGAACCCCGCCTACCGCCTCCCGGCGGTGTCCACCTCCTTCCACGGCCGCGACATCTTCTCGCCCGCCGCCGCGCACGTCGCCGGGGGCGTGGACCTCGCCGACCTCGGCCCGGCCGCCGAGCCGATGGCGCTGGACCTGCCCGCCGCCGAGGTGGGCGAGGGCGTGCTGACCGCGACCGTGCTGTACGCCGACCAGTTCGGCAGCCTGATCCTGTCGGCCGACCGCGCCGACCTGACCGCCGCGCTCGGCGAGGTGCCCTACGGCACCGTGCTGGAGCTGACCTGGACCGCCGCCGACGGCGCCGAGCGCACCGCGCGGGTGCCGTTCGCCGAGACCTTCGGCAAGGTCGCCCCCGGCGAGCCGCTGGTGTGGGTCGACTCCTCCGGCCGCCTCGGCTTCGCGATCAACCAGGGCGCGGCCAACGCGCGCTTCGGCCTGGTCGCCACCGGCACCCTGACCATCCGCACCGTCTGACCCGCCCGCCGACCGTCCGCTCCGCCGGACGGGCACGATCCGCTGGAGGCCCGCCATGGCCCGCCGTTCCCTGCTGACCGCCCTCGCCGGGGTGGCCGCGCTCGCCATCGCCGCCACGGCCTGCGCGCCGCAGGAGGAGTCCACCTCCTCCAGCGCGTCGGCCTCGCCCGCCTCCTGTGCCAAGGACCAGCTCAAGCTGACCAAGCCGGGGCAGCTCACCGTCGCCACCGACAAGCCCGCCTTCGAGCCGTGGTTCAAGAAGAACGACCCGTCCAACGGCGAGGGCTTCGAGAGCGCGGTCGCCTACGCGGTGGCGGGCAAGCTGGGCTTCGCCAAGGACGAGGTCAAGTGGGTGACGCAGTCGTTCGACGCGTCCTACGCGCCCGGCCCCAAGAACTTCGACTTCGACATCAACCAGATCTCGGTCACCCCGGCCCGGCAGAAGGCCGTCACCTTCTCCGACGGCTACTACGACGTGCAGCAGGGCGTGGTGGCCATGGAGGGCGGCAAGTTCGCCGGGGCCAAGGGGCTGGCCGACCTGAAGGACTCCAGGATCGCCGTGCAGGTCGGCACCACCGCGCTGCAGGCGGTGCGCGACCAGATCAAGCCCGCCAACGACCCGAAGGTGTTCAACAGCCAGATCGACGCGGTCAACGCGCTGAAGGGCAAGCAGGTGGACGCGGTCGTGCTGGACCTGCCCAGCGCCTTCTACGTCACCGCCGCCCAGATCGAGAACTCCAAGATCGTCGGTCAGTTCGCCTCCGGCGGGGCCGGCAAGGAGTACTTCGGCCTGCTGCTCCAGCAGGGCAACTCCCTGGTCGGCTGCCTGAACAAGGCGATCGGCGAGCTGAAGTCCTCCGGCGAGCTGGCCAGGATCCAGGACAAGTGGCTGACCTCGGCCGCGGGCGCCCCGGTCCTGAAGTGACGGTGGGCCGGTGACCGCACCCGACAACGACGCGCCGGTCGAGCCGGCCCCCGCCTGGGTGAAGAGCGGGCGCCAGCTCGACCGGGAGCGCCGCCAGCGCCGCCAGAACGTGCGCTCGGGCTCCGTCGCGGCGGCCTCCACGATCCTGTTCGTGGTGGTCGTCGCGCTGGCGCTCACCTCCTCCCCCGGCTGGTCCAGGGTCAAGGAGACCTTCTTCGACCGGGCCGAGTTCGCCGACGCGTTCCCCGACGTGCTGAGCGGCTTCTGGCTGAACGTCCAGATCTTCCTGGTCGCCGAGCCGGTCATCCTGGTGGTGGGGCTGCTGGTCGCGCTGGCCCGGGGCCTGCGCAACCCGCTGTTCTTCCCGCTGCGCGCCCTGGCCACGCTCTACACCGACGTGTTCCGCGGCATCCCGACGATCCTGCTGGTGTACCTGGTCGGGTTCGGACTGCCCGCGCTGCGGCTGGAGGGCGTGCCGAGCAGCCCCGCCGTGCTGGGCGGGTTCGCGCTGGTGCTGTCCTACAGCGCCTACGTGGCCGAGGTGTTCCGCTCGGGCATCGACTCGGTCCACCCCAGCCAGCGCGCGGCGGCCCGGTCGCTGGGCCTCAGCCAGGCGCAGAGCCTGCGCTTCGTGGTGCTGCCGCAGGCGGTGCGGCGGGTCGTGCCGCCGCTGCTGAACGACTTCGCCTCGCTGCAGAAGGACACCGCCCTGGTGGCGGTGCTCGGCCCGCTGGAGGCCCTGCGGCAGGCGCAGATCCACTCGGCCGAGACCTTCAACTACACCCCGTACCTGGCCGCGGCCGTGCTGTTCATCGCGCTGACCGTGCCGATGGCCCGCTTCACCGACCATCTCGCGGCGCGCGCCGAGCGCCGCCGCGCGTCCGGAGGGGGCGGCAAGTGAAGCAGAACGACCCCGGCACCGCGCCCGGTGCCACCGCCGATCCGCTGCTGCGGATCGAGGGCGTCTGGAAGAACTACCACGGCCACCACGTGCTGCGCGGCGTGGACCTGGAGGTCGCGCCGCACGAGGTGGTGTGCCTGATCGGGGCGTCCGGGTCGGGCAAGTCCACGCTGCTGCGCTGCGTGAACCTGCTGGAGACCGTGGACGACGGCGCGATCTGGCTCGGCGGCGACGAGATCACCGACGTGGGGACCGACGCCGACGAGGTGCGCAAGCGCATCGGCATGGTCTTCCAGTCCTACAACCTGTTCCCGCACATGTCGGTGCTGGAGAACATCACGCTGGCACCGGTGCGGGTGCACGGGCGGCCCCGGCGCGAGGCCGAGGAGCACGCCCGCGAGCTGCTGGGCCGCTTCGGGCTGGCCGACAAGGCGGGCGCCTACCCCGACCGGCTGTCGGGCGGCCAGCAGCAGCGCGTGGCGATCATCCGCGCCATGGCGTGCGAGCCGAGCCTGCTGCTGCTCGACGAGGTCACCTCCGCGCTCGACCCCGAGCTGGTGACCGAGGTGATGGGCATCATCCGCGGGCTGAAGGACGCCGGCATGACGATGGTGCTGGCCACCCACGAGATGGGCTTCGCGCGCGACATCGCCGACACCGTGTGCTTCCTACAGGACGGGGTGCTGCTGGAGCGCGGCCCCGCCGAGCAGATCTTCACCGAGCCGCGCGAGCCCCGCACCCGGGCGTTCCTGCAGCGGGTGCTGGAGTCGCGGCGGCTGTGAGCGGGGCGGGCGCGGAACTCGACGTGGTCGCCTGGGTGCACGCCCGGGACGGCCGGATGCTGGCGGTGCGCTCGCGCGGCCGCGACCTGCTGTACCTCCCGGGAGGCAAGCGCGAACCCGGCGAGGACGACTGGACGGCGGTGTCGCGGGAGGTCCGCGAGGAGCTGGCGGTGGAGCTGGACGCGGGCTCGTTCCGCGAGCTGGGCGTCGTCCGGACGGTCGCGCACGACCAGCCGGCCTTCTCCCACGTGCGGATGGCGTGCTTCACCGCGGGCTTCACCGGCGCCATCACCCCGGCCGGGGAGGTGGGCGAGGTCCGGTACGTGAGCCGCGCCGAACGCGGCCTGCTGGCCCCGGCGTCCCAGGCCGCGCTGGACCTCGCCGTCGAGCACGGCCTTCTCCCCTAGGGGTCGTCCCTTACGCCGCGGGAGGTACGGCGGGGCCGCCGACTGCGCGGCGGGCTGTAGGCGCAGTGCCTCTTCCAGGGCGATGTCCGGGGCGGTGCCGTGACCGGAGTCTTAGGGCAGCTCGCAAGACGCCCACAAGACGAACGGACGCCGCCATGACCGTCACCGCCCTCCGCCCCGAATCCCCCGCCGCCGACCGGACCGCCCACGCCGGGCCGCCGAAGCTCTCGCCCTGGGAACTGCGCGAGGCCCAGTACGAGACCCGCCGCGCGCCCCGCCTCCGCTACAGCCTGATGGCGCGGATGTTGTTCAAGCAGATGGACCTGGTCTACGGCCGCGAACGCACGCTGGTGAAGTTCACGATGCTGGAGTTCATCGCCCGCGTCCCCTACCAGGCGTGGGAGCGCGTGGGCTACCACTCGCTGTCGCGCCACCGCCGCAGCTCCGCCCTCGCCAAGCGCGTCTACGAGCGCATCGTCGAGACCCGCGAGGAGCAGGACAACGAGCAGTGGCACCTGCTGATCCTCCAGGACCTGGTGCAGCGCGACGGGCACCGGCAGTCGTTCCTGCTGCACCGCGCCGCCCCGTGGATCGTGGCGTTCTTCTACTACCACGTGTCCTGGCTGCTGTTCGTGCTCAGGCCCGAGTGGAGCTATCGGCTGAACGCCGACTTCGAGGACCACGCCGAGCACGAGTACATGGAGTACGTCGCCGAGCACCCCGAGCTGGAGGACCGGCCCGCCCCCGACACCTACGCCGCCGAGTACGGGCGGTACGCCTCGGTCGCCGACCTGCTGCGGCAGATCGGGCACGACGAGCGCGTCCACAAGACCGACAGCCTGGTGCACCTGTCGAACCCACGCTTCCAGGACGCGTGAGCGCGTCCCGCCACCTTCCGCCCACCGTCCCGCCGTGGTCCTGGTCGCGGCGGGACGGCGCTTTTCGCCGCTCGGCCGGGTCGCGTTTCCCAAGCGTCAACTAACAGCGAGCGAAGCGACATGCGCCAACAGTGATTGACCTCGACCCGGCGCACTCGGCACACTGGCCCCACCGGCGCCTTTAATGAACAGAACCATCTTCGGTTGATTCGGGTGAGGACTCCATGGACGACCACATCGCCTACGCGACCGACCGCCTCAACACCGCCACCAGCACGCACGCACTCCTCGCCGCCGCGTTCGACGGCCTGGAGCTGGTGGAGCGCGCCACCACCGCCCTGACCGCGCGCACGCCCCGCTACACCACGGCGCTGTCGGAGGCCAGCGAGGCGTGGTGGGCGCTGTCGGCCGCCCCGTCCCTCACCGGCCCGCCCGACGCGCGGACCGAGGCCCTGGCGACCTTCGCCCTGACCCTCGCGCAGTCGCTGGTGGCCGCGACCGCCCACGTCACCGATCCCGGCGACCGGGTCGCCTGCCTCCAGGCGGCCCGGCACCTCGGCCGCGTGCACAGCGCCCTCTGCTGACCCCTTTTCAACACCACACTTTTCCGGCCAACAAGTCCCAGCGAAAACACCGGTGGGCGCGGCCGCCCGCTCCCCTTTTCGCCGCCCTTTCCCCTCCTCCGCGCTTTTCGTACACTGCACTTTTGTGCTTTCGCGAAGGGGGCGACCGTGAGCGCGGACGAGCAGAACCGCCAGGGGCCGCCCGCACCGCCGCCGAGCTGGGGCCGGCGGGACGAGGCGCCCGCGGGCGGTGACCCGGCGGGGGAACCTCCCCCGCTTCCCGAGCCGCCGTGGCTGGCCGCGCGGCAGGAGCGGGAACGAGCACCGGAAGCGCGGCCCGAGCCGGACGCGGAGCACGGAACGGCGGCGATGCCGCTGGCCGCCCCCGTCTACCTGCCGCCCGCCCCGACGGAAGCGACACCGCCCGCGCCCTCGGCGCCGGCACCACCGCCTGCGGCACCGGCGGAGCAGCCGGTCTGGCCGCCGCCTCAGCCCCGGCTGGCACGGCGAGCGCCGACGCCCAAGCCCGAAGCGAAACCAAAACCGGCCCCGGCCCCGGCAGCACCGAAACCGCAGGCGGCCCCGCGACCGCCCGCGCCGCCCGCCCGCGAGGCCGAGCAGGTACGCCCCGCGCCCCCGCCGCCCGACAACCCCTTCAAAGCGGACACGTTCGAGCGGCCCCAGTCCACGCCCGAGCCGCCCGGCATCGGCCCGTCGCGGATCATCCGGCCGGGACTGTCGTCCGGGATCGCCGTCGCCGCGATCGCCGCGCTGGTGGCGGGCGGGATCGCCTACCTGGTCCGCGACGGCGGCGGCGACGGCGCGCCCGCCGCCGGCACCCGCGAGGCCGCCCGTCAGAACGCGGGCGCGCGCCCCGCCGGCGGGCTGTTCCCCGTGCCGCCCGCCCTGTTCGACGGGCACGAGCAGGCCATCACCGGAGCCGCCTCCCGGGGCGGGACGGTGGTGACCATCGGCAGCGAGACCGCCGGACGCCCCCGGGGCCAGTTCCTGGTGTCCGACGACGGCGGCAAGCGGTGGCGGTCGGCCGCCGGAGGCGACGGCGTGCCCAAGGCGATCGCGGCAGGCCCCAAGGGCTGGGCCGCGCTGGGCGACGGCGGCGGGACCGTCACCTGGTCGAGCCCGGACGGCAAGGAGTGGACCGCGCGCCCCGGCGACCCCGCGGCCTTCCAGGAAGGCGACAAGGCCACCGCGCTCGCCGCGACCGCGTCCGGCTTCGTGGGCGCGGGCACCGCCAAGGACGGCAAGCCGGTGGTGTGGAGCTCGGCGGACGGCACGTCCTGGCAGCGCGTCGCGGCCACCGGCCTCAAGGGCGCGCCGACGCGGCTGGTCGCGAGCGGCGACACCCTGGTCATGCAGGGCAAGGACGGCGTCCTGCGGTCCACCGGCGGCAAGGCGTGGACCCCGGTGGAGATCCCGCAGAGCGACGGCTCCTACGGCGGGATCGTGGGGCTGGCCGCCGGCCCCGGCGGCTTCTACGCGGCGCGCGAGGGCCGGGGCAGGAGCAAGAAGAAGCGGCCCATCGCGGTGTTCTTCCGCTCGGTCGACGGCGTCGGCTGGGCGCGGTCCGGGGTGATCGACCGGCGCACCTACGTGCGGCTGACGGCGTTCGGCGGCTCGGAGGCGGGGCTCGCGGCGGTCGCGCCGCTGTCGGACGGGCGGCTGGCGGTGCACCGCAGCGACGACGGCGCGTCGTGGCGGCCGGTCGAGCGGCTGGACGCGAGCGGCGGACGCAAGGCCGGCAGCACGCTCGCGCTGCCCAAGGGGGTGCTGGTCGCGGGGCGGCAGGACAACGGCGCCTACCTGGCGGCGCCCGGCGCCCAGCACGGCGACGTGGACCTGCTGGCGGTGCCCGGCGCCGTCACGCCCGACCGCACCCTCGCCCGCCTGGTCGCGGGCGCCGGGACGGTCCTGGCGGTCGGCGGCGGCAACGGCGACGCCGCCGTGTGGAGCACCCGCGACGGCGGCGCGTGGACGCGGGCGGGCGGCACCGGCATGACCGGCGCCGGGGTGCAGCGGCTCGCCGGGGCCGCGCACGGGCCCGCCGGCTGGGTCGCGGTCGGGCGGGGCGCGGACCGCACCCGTCCGATGCTGCTGACCTCCTCCGACGGCACCGCCTGGCAGGCGGTCGAGATCGAGTCCGGCGCGGGCGAGCTGTCCGGCGCGGCCCACGGACCGGCGGGCGCGGTCGCGGTCGGCTGGACGGGATCGTCGGCGGCCTCGTGGTCCTCGCGCGACCTGAAGCGCTGGACGGCGGGCGGCGGTGACCTCAAGGACGCCTGGATGCGCGACGTCGCCGCCGTCTCCGGCGGCTATGCCGCCGTCGGCGGGCGCAAGGGCGACCGGCCCGCGGTCTGGACCTCGCCCGACGGCGGGAAGTGGACCTCGGTGGCGCTGCCGCCCGAAGCGGGATCGGGCGCGCTGTTCCAGGTGGCGGCCAAGGGCGACACGCTGGTCGCGCTCGGCCGCAACGTCCTGGTGACCTCGGCCGACGGCGGCCGCACCTGGAAGGCGCAGGCCGTGCCGTCCGACGCGCTGAGCGCGGTGACGGCGACGCCGCGCGGGTTCGTGGTCGCGGGCGAGACCGGCTCGGACGTGGCGCTGTGGACGTCGGCGGACGGCGCGTCCTGGCGGATGGAGCGACCGCGCGGCGACGGCCTGGCCGGGGACGGCGCGCAGCGGCTCACCGGCCTCGCCGTGCTGGGCGGCGACCTGCTCGCGGTCGGCACCGACGGGGACGAGCCCACGTTGTGGCGGCGCCCCCTGTCCTGACCGGCGTCGCCGCCGGTCAGGGCAGAGCGGTCAGCCCTCGGGGGAACGCTCGGGGCGCGGGCGCTCCTCCCGGTCGGCGCGGGCGGCCGCCAGGATCATCTCGTCCACCAGCCGCCGCGCGCCCGGCGACAGGTCCACCAGGGCGCGCAGCACCTCGGTGCGCAGCGCCCCGGCCTCGACCTCGCGGCGCAGCGCCTTGAAGGTGAGGTCGTCGTCGATGGGCCCGGCCTCGCCCGGGAAGCCGAAGTAGCCGATCGGCACGCCGAAGAAGGTGGCGAGCGCCGTCAGCGTCTTGAGCTGCGGGTTGTCCTGGCGGCCGGTGCGCAGCTTCCACACCGTCGTCGAGGAGATGTCCTCGCCGGTCGCCTCGGCGATCGCCGCCGCGGTCTCCACGTTGTTGCGGGCCGGCGGCGCGCCGTCCGGCCACATGTTGCTGATCAGCCATTCGACCTTGTCGGCGAGGGTCGCCGCCGGCGAGATCCCCTGAACGGCCCCCGAACGAATCTGCCCCACTGTGCTCCTCCGCATCACCGGTTCAATGACTTTAGTTGACCACACTGAGCTGTGTCAGCCAAGGACACGGTTGATGTCTTTGAGTATCGGAGTGATCACGGAAAGCTAACCTTCGGTCGAGCCGCCGTGTCGGCGGGCCGGCCCGCCCGGCGCCACCTGCTTTGATCAACATCCGGTCGCAGGACAGTCGGGGGAGGTGGCGACCTGTGACAGCCCGCACCACCCTTCGCGGCGGCCTGCTCGGCGGCGCCCTGCTCGGAGCGCTGCTCGCCGTGCCGCCGTCCGGCGCGGCGTCGGCGTCGGCGGCCGAGTGCGCCGACCTCCGGGGCGCGGCCGCCTCGACCTTCGACCAGGAGGCGCTGTGCCGGCGCCTGCGGTCGCAGATCGCCACCGACAGGCCGGACCTCCTCCGGGCGCTGCGCGAGTCGCTGAAGGGCTCCCCGGCGGCACGGGAGCCGCTGCCGGGGAACGCCTCCAGGTCCGCACGCCGTTCCGCGCAGCGAACCGCCCGCCAGGCCGCCCGCAAGACCGTCCGCGCGCCGAAGGACGACCGGACCGACCTCAGCGCGCAGAAGCCCCGCGCCGCGACCGAGGCCGTACCTGGAGCGGAGGCCGGGACAAGGCGCGGACCGCACGTCCCCGTGGGACGTACCGGTGAGCCCGCGCCGGGCGGCGCTCCGCTCGGGGGCCGGGCCACCGTGCCGTCCCCGCTCGTACGGCCCGCGCGTCCCGCGGATCCGCCGGCGGCCGTGCGGGTGACGGTCCCTGCCGCGCCCGCCGCGCGCCCCGCGCCGGCCGACGGCGAGGTACCGCCGAGCACCCTGGCGGCCATGGGCGTCATCGGCCTGCTGCTGGGGGCGTTCGCGGTGCACAGGCGCAGGCCGCTGCCCGCTCCCGCCGCGCCCGGTGGCCGCCGGTGGCCTGCCGCGCGCCGCCTGCGGACCGCGCCGACGCCGCTGCCCCTCCCGCTCGTCCACGCCGAGGCCGTCGGAGGCTCCGGGGGCACCGGCGGCGCCGGGGCCCTCGCGACGGCCGCCGTCCTGGCTGCCCCGTCCGGGCTCGGCCTCGTCGGGCCGGGCGCGGACGCGTTCATGCGCGCGGTCCTGGTCGAGCTGCTCACCGGGGACACCGGCCCCGTCAGGGTGGTGGTGTCGCGCGGCGAACTCCTGCGGATGTTCGAAGGCGGCCTGGACGAGGCGCTGCTGCAGGCCCTCGCGCCCCGGCTGCACGTGTGCGAGCTGCTGGAGGACGCCATCGAGCATCTGGAGCTGGAGATGCTGATGGCCGACGCCGAGCGCGCCAACCCCGACCTCAGTCCCACCGGCGGCCGCGACCTGCCCACCGCCTACTGGATCGCGACGCCCGGCCAGGACGACGACGTGGTGCTGCCGCTGGTGCGGCGCGGTGGGACGCACCGGCTGGTCGGCCTGATGTTCGGCGTGTGGCCGCACGGCCGCACCGTCGCGCTGGAGGCCGGCGGGACGTTCCCCGACGGCTCGGCGGCGGCCTCGCTCACCGTCGAGGAGGCGCTGGCCCTGCTGCGGACCGGCGTCACCGCCGAACACGGCGACTGGTTCTGAACGGGCCCGGACAGCGAAAAACCCTGGTCGCGATAATCGCGACCAGGGCTTTCTTTGTTGTACCCCCGAGCGGATTCGAACCGCCGTTACCGCCTTGAGAGGGCGGCGTCCTAGGCCACTAGACGACGGGGGCCGGGACTTTCAGCGCCTTTGCGATCTCTCGCTCCGGCTCGCCCAGCTTAGCGGAGTTTCTCCACCGAAAAACCCCGACCGCGTTGCGGTCAGGGCTCCGCATTCACTGTGCGCGTACCCCCGAGCGGATTCGAACCGCCGTTACCGCCTTGAGAGGGCGGCGTCCTAGGCCACTAGACGACGGGGGCTTGCCTGCTCCACCCACTCTCGTGGGTGAACCGCTGGGGTACCAGGACTCGAACCTAGACTAACTGAACCAGAATCAGTCGTGCTGCCGATTACACCATACCCCAGTGCCGCTCGCTTCCCTCCCGGTCTGAAACCGTTCCGGTCGCTTGCGCCTCGAAAAGAATACAGGACCTGGGGACTTGCGCCAAAACGAATAGCCGGACCGGCCGTCCGAACGGGCCCGACCCCCGGGGAGCGGGCCCGTTCTCGCAGGTCAGCCTGTGTATTCGGTGACGAAGAGCTCCAGCTGGACGTCGTCGGGGTCGCGGAAGCTGAGCACCGGCCCCCACGGCGTCTCGGCGATCGGCGAGTGCACCACGCCCAGCTCGGCGAACCGCTCCCGCCACCGCTCCAGCTCCGCGCGGTCGGCGACGCCGAACGCCAGGTGGTCCAGGCCGGGGTTGCGGTGGTCATACCGGGCGCCGCCGGCGTCGTCGTGCTGGGTGAAGCCCAGGATCATCAGGCCCTCGGGATAGACGCAGATCACCTCCGTCCAGCCGTCGTTGACGACCTTGGCGAACTCGGTGAGGCCGAACAGGTCGCAGTACCAGCGCACGCTGACGTCGAGGTCGCGGACCGTCAGGGTCAGGTGGGACCAGCCGGTGATGGAGGGCATGGCATCTCCTCGATGCTCCGGATCGGAGTATCAGTCAATACTCCGGGCCGGAGTATCGTCAAGGTCATGTCCCGGGAGCTCACGACGACCTCGCACGCGATCCTGTCCCTGCTCGCCGTCCGGCCGTGGACGACCTACGAGCTCAAGCAGCAGATGGACCGCAGCCTGCGGGTGATGTGGCCCCGGGCCGCCAGCGTCGTCTACGAGGAGCCCAAACGGCTGGTGGCGGCCGGTCTGGCCGCGAGCCGCACCGAGTACACCGGGCGCCGGCGCAGCACCGTCTACGAGATCACCGACGCGGGGCGGGCGGCGCTGCGCGCCTGGCTGGACGAGCCGGGGGCGGGTCCGGTCACCGAGTTCGAGGCGATGGTGAAGGTCGCCTTCGCCGACCACGGCGATCTGGAGCAACTGCGCGAGCAGCTGCGCACGATCCGCGCGGACGCCGAGCGCCGCATGGAGATCGTGCGCGAGCGCATGGCGCAGTACGAGCGGACCGGCGGCCCGTACCCCGACCGGCTGCCGGTCATCGCGCTGTCGGCCCGCTACCAGCGCGAGCAGAACGAGCTGCTGCTGCGCTGGGCGCGCTGGGCCGAGGAGGAGGTCGCCCACTGGGCCGGCGTCACGCCCGGCACCGGGGCCCGCGTCCCGCCGGACGCCTTCAGCGACGGGGCGGGGTCCGAAGGCCCGGAGGACGACGGTCGGGATCCGGAGAGCGTCCAGAAGGCGGAGGGCCGTCCGGAGGACCCCGAGGGCTCGGAGCCGGTCAGCGGCTGAAGTCCGGCGGCCCCATGTGCCGGTCGCCCCATTCCACCAGCGGCCGCAGCAGGCGCCAGGCGTCGCGGACGCGGTCCACGGCCTCGCGGGTGTGCGCCCACGGATCGGCGGGCCAGCCCTGGTGCGCGTACAGCGAGCGGTGGCGCAGCAGCTCCAGGCGCGGGTGGTCGTCGGGCGTGCCCCGGGGGCGGGTCTTGAGCCGGTCCCCCGCGATCTCCAGGCCGGCGGTGCGCAGCCCGTCCACGATCTGCTCCAGCTCCTTGCCGGACAGGTCCTCGTTGACGGCGGCGCGGTAGCGGCGCAGCTGCTCGGGGGTGGGCGCGTACAGGCCGCCCGCGGCCAGCACGCCGTCGGCGTCGACCTCCACGTAGAACCCGGCGGCGGTGATGCAGCCCTGGTGGGTCTTGTAGGGCGTCTTGTCCTTGCTGAAGCGCACGTCGCGGTAGGGGCGGAAGAGCTTGGCCGCGCCGAACTCCCCCTCCAGCTCGGCGCACAGCAGCCGCAGGGGCTCGCGGACGTGCTCCTCGTAGACGTCCCTGTGCGCCGTCCAGTAGGCCTTGCTGTTGTCGGCGAGCAGGCCCTCGTAGAACGCGAAGGTCTGCTCGGTGAAGCCGTTGAACGTCACGGCAGCCTCCTCGCAGGAAAGTCGTACGGCGTCCCCGTCAGGGTAGGGACGCCGTACGACAGAACCGCGCGGTGCTCAGTCGCGGGCGACCACCCGGTTGGTGAGGTCGCCGACGCCCTCGATGCTGACGGTGACCTCGTCGCCGATCTCCAGCGGGCCGACGCCCGCCGGGGTGCCGGTGAGGATGACGTCGCCCGGCAGCAGGGTCATGACCTGGCTCACGTAGGCGACCAGCGACGGGATGTCGTGCAGGAGCTGGGAGGTGCGGGCGTCCTGCCGCACCTCGCCGTTGACCAGGGTCCGGATCGCCAGGTCGGCGGGGTCGACCTCGGTCTCGATCCACGGCCCCAGCGGGCAGAAGGTGTCGAAGCCCTTGGCGCGGGTCCACTGCCCGTCCTTCTTCTGCAGGTCGCGGGCCGTGACGTCGTTGGCGCAGGTGTAGCCGAGCACGGCCTCGTGCGCGCGGGCGACCGGGACCTCGCGGACCATGCGGCCGATCACCACGGCCAGCTCGCCCTCGTAGTCCACGCGCTGGGACAGCTTCTCCGGGTAGGCGACGGCCTCCCGGGGGCCGATCACGGAGGTGGACGGCTTGGCGAAGATCACCGGCTCGGCCGGCGGCTCGCCGCCCATCTCGCGGGCGTGCTCGGCGTAGTTCTTGCCGATCGCGATGACCTTGCTGGGCAGGATCGGCGCGAGCAGCCGCACGTCCGCCAGCGGCAGCCGGTGCCCGGTGAACTCCAGCTCCCCGAACGGGTGGGCCGCGATGACGGCGATGGTGTTCTCTTCGACCACCCCGAAGGCCATGCCTCCGTCGGTGGAGAACCTCGCGATACGCATACCTGCAGCCTAGAGCCTCCGCAACGGCCCAGGGCGCTCAGAAGCCGCAGGGGCGTCCGTCCAGCCGGCAGCCCTTCGGGTCGGCGGCGGTCCCGGCCGCGCCGTACTGCACCTCCCAGGTGCCGCCCGGCTCGATCGGCGCGGCCCCGTCCAGGTTGCGGATCTCGACCTTGGAGCCGCGCCGGACCAGCTCCCCGCCCCAGATGTTGCGCACGTTGCCGCCGGGCACCTCGAAGGTGATCCGCCACTCCTTCATGGGCTTGGCGCCCTTGTTGGTGATGACCATCTTGCCCTCGAAGTAGCCGGGGTCCTGCTGCACGAGCTGGTAGGAGATGCCGTTGCCGGGCTTGAGCGGCCCGACCGGCGGGGTCGAGGAGGGCGCGGACGGGGACGGCTGCCCGGTCGGCGGCGCGGGCGTGCCCGACGGAGCCCCGGACTGGCCCGGCGCGCCTCCGGGGGCGGGAGTGCTCGGGACCGCGCCCGGACTCGCCCCGGCGGACGGGGCGGCCCCGGCGGACGGGCGGCCGGAGGTGGCGGGGGCCGCCGAAGGCGGGGCGCTCCGGGCCGCGGCCGGCTCACCGGAGTCGCCGCTCACCAGGAAGGTCGCGACCGCGCCCGCGCCGAGCACCAGGACGGCCGCGACGGCCGCGATGAGCAGGGCCGGGCGGCGGGAGGACCGGCCGGAGGAGGGCCGCTGCGGGGACGGACCGGACGGCGTCGTGGACGCGGCGGGCGGGGCGCCGGGCGGCCCCTGCCGCGACTCGGCGCGCATGCTGGTCGGCGCGGTGGGCGCCTCGGCCGCCACGTGCGAGGGCGCGGGGCCGACGGGGGCGCCGTGCCCCGACACGGGCGTGGGCGCGGTGGGCGACTCGGCGGCGGCGCCCGCGACCGCCGGTCCCACGGGCGGGCCGGGCGGCGGCTGCTCGGCGCGCGACTCCTGCTCGGGACGGGGCTCCGGTGCCGGCCGTGCCTCCTCGGCGCCGAACTGTGCGGTCCAGGGCGCTTCGCCGCCCTGCGGGACGCGGTGCGGCTCGGTGCGGCCCTCGGGATCGGGGCCGGCGGGCCGCGGCGGCGGGGCCTGCTCGGAGAGATCGGTCACGGTGGCGGGCGGCTCGTCGCGCTCGGCGGGGGCAGGGCGGTCGACGAGGGTGACCTCGACCTCGTCGTCATCGCGGGGCGTGTCGACGATGGTCTCGCCAGCCGCACCGGCGGCGTCGTCGGCCGCGGCCTCCTCCGGGGCGCCGGGCCCGTCCACGACCGTCTCGTCGGGCCCGCCGCCCTGCGGCCCGGCCGGGGGCCTGCCACCGGGAAGCCGGAACTCGGTGGTCCTCTGGTGGTCCGGGGGGACGTACCCGGGGTCCTCGCCGCTCAACTCGTCACCTTCTCCACTGCCGGTCTCACCAGAGTCCGACGACGGGCGCGGCGCCCGGGTTCGCCCCGGCGGGCGATCATCCGGCCGGGGTCGCCTCCAGGCCCCGGCGGGCGGCCTGCCGCTGGTGCCGGTTGAGCATGTCGGTGATCAGCTCGATGGCGTCGGGGGTGGTGGGGGACGGCGCGCCGCTCAGCCAGCGGCTGGCCTCGGCCAGCAGCCCGGCGGCGGTGTCGGGCGCGGCGGGCAGCCGCTGGTCGGCGAGCCGTCCCAGCACGTCGCCCAGCCGCAGCGCCGCGTCGGCCCGCCCGGCCTCGGCCGCCTCGCGGTACCACTCGGCGGCCCGGTCCAGGTCCCCGTCGCGCTCGTACAGCCCGCCCAGCCCGAAGGCGACGTCGGCCCACGGGCCGTCCGCGCAGGCTCCCGGGAGCTCCGGGCTCCAGGGTCGAACAGGCATGAGATCACTCCGGGTCGGTCCAGGGGGAACGGCGCGCGGACACCGCACGCGGCCGTGGCTACACATGGTGGCCGTCAAACGTGATTTCCGCCACCTGTTTGCGCAGGTTACACGAAATTTTCCGTGATTGTCCTTTCACCCTCCGGAAGGGCCGCAGCTCGGCACGGGTCCGGGGGCGCGGCACCGCCGCCGGATAGGGTCGGGCCGAGTCGTCTGTGCAAGCTGCCCGCGAAGGGGGTCCGGCGGTGTCCGTCGTCAAGATCAATGTTCTCACGGTGCCCGAGGGGCAGGGGGCCGAGCTGGAGCGGCGGTTCGCCGGCCGCGCCGGCCTGGTCGACTCCGCCGAGGGGTTCGAGGGCTTCCAGCTGCTGCGCCCGGTGGAGGGCTTCGACCGCTACATGGTCGTCACCCAGTGGCGCAGCGAGGAGGACTTCCGGCGCTGGACCGAGAGCCAGGCGTTCCAGCGCGGCCACGCCCAGGCGGCCAAGGACGCCGAGGCCCAGCAGGGGCAGGGGCAGGGCCACGGTCACGGGCATGGTCACGGGCACGGCGGTCCGGTCTCCGCCGCCGCCGAGGTGTGGGGCTTCGAGATCGTGCAGACCGCCGAGCCCAAGGGCTGACGCGGAACGCGACGACGGCCGCCGGAGGGCTCCGGCGGCCGTCGTCGTGTCAGCGGGTCGGCGGGTCAGGACGCGACGAGGTCCTGGTAGTCGGGGTGCTTGTCGATCCAGCCCTTGATGAACGGGCACAGCGGCACGGCCTGCGCCCCCTTCGCGCGGACGTCGTCCAGCGCGCCGCGCGCCAGGGCACTGCCCACGCCCTTGCCCTCGTAGGCGGGCTCCACCTCGGTGTGGGTGAACACGACCGCACCGGCGCGGGTGCGGTACTCGGCGAAGCCCGCCAGCTCGCCGTCCACGTGGATCTCGTAGCGGCTCTGGTCGGCGTTGTCGGTGACCTTCTTGTCCATGCTCCGATCATGCCCGGTGCGCGGACGGGCGGACCCCGCGGGGCGGCCGACCGGCCGGCCGCTCAGCCCGCCGCTCAGCCCGCCTCGTATCCGGCGTGCAGCAGGCAGTAGCTGACCGCCTCCTCCAGGGCCTGCCAGGACGCGGCGATGACGTTGTCCTCGACGCCGACGGTGCCCCACTCGCGCTCGCCGTCGCTGGACTCGATCAGCACCCGGGTGCGCGCGTTGGTGCCGTGCGAGCCCTCCAGGATGCGGACCTTGTAGTCCACCAGCTCCATCCGGGCGAGCTCGGGGTAGAGCCGCTCCAGGGCGGTGCGCAGGGCGTTGTCCAGCGCGTTGACCGGGCCGTTGCCCTCGCCGGTGGCGATGATGCGCTCGCCCTTGGCGTGCAGCTTGACGGTGGCCTCGCTGACCATGACGCCGTCGGCGCGGCGCTCGACGATGGTGCGCCAGGACTCGACCTCGAAGTGCCGCTGCCGGACGCCGGTCAGCTCCTCGCGCAGCAGCAGCTCGAACGAGGCGTCGGCGGCCTCGAAGGTGTGGCCGGTGGACTCCAGCTCCTTGACCCGGTCCACCACCTGGCGGGCCTTGTCGCCCGACAGGTCGTAACCGAGCTCGCGGCCCTTCAGCTCGACCGAGGCGCGCCCGGCCATGCTGGAGACCAGCATCCGCATGTCGTTGCCGACGGCGGCCGGGTCGATGTGCTGGTAGAGGTTCGGGTCCACCTTGATCGCCGAGGCGTGCAGCCCGGCCTTGTGCGCGAACGCCGACAGGCCCACGTAGGGCTGCTGCGAGCCGGGCGCGACGTTGGTGACCTCCGAGACCGCGTGCGCGATGCGGGTCATCTGGGCGAGCTGGCCGTCGCTGACCAGGTCCATGCCGCGCTTGAGCTGGAGGTTGCCGACCACGGTGAACAGGTTGGCGTTGCCGCTGCGCTCGCCGTACCCGTTGGCGCAGCCCTGGACGTGGGTGGCGCCCGCCTTCACGGCGGCCAGGGTGTTGGCGACCGCGCAGCCGGAGTCGTCGTGGCAGTGGATGCCGACGCGGGCGCCGACGCCCACCACGTCGTGCACGATGTCGGCCAGCTCGTCGGGCAGCATCCCGCCGTTGGTGTCGCACAGGGCGATGACGTCGGCCCCGGCCTCGGCGGCGGTGCGCACGACCTCCAGCGCGTAGGCGCGGTTGGCGGCGTAGCCGTCGAAGAAGTGCTCGGCGTCCAGGAAGACCCGCTGGCCCTCCGCGCGCAGGTGGGAGACCGTGTCGCGGATCATCGCGAGGTTCTCCTCCAGCGTCGTGCGGAGGGCCAGGTCGACGTGCCGGTCGTGACTCTTGGCGACCAGGGTCACGACGGGCGCGCCCGAGTCGCGCAGGGCGGCCACCTGGGGGTCGTCGGCGGCCTTCGCACCGGCCCGGCGGGTCGCGCCGAACGCGGTGAGCTGCGCGTGCTTCAGGTCCAGCTCGGTCCGAGCGAGCCTGAAGAACTCGGTGTCCTTGGGGTTGGCGCCCGGCCAGCCGCCCTCGATGAAGCCGACGCCCAGGTCGTCCAGGTGCCGCGCGATGGCGAGCTTGTCGGCGACGGTGAGGTTGAGCCCCTCCTGCTGTGAGCCGTCGCGCAGCGTGGTGTCGTAGACGTGAAAGGCGTCGCCCTGCATCTGCTTCCCCCTCAGGGATGTGGGCCGGGTGGTGATCATGCGTTAGGAGAAACAAAAAGACCCCTCACGGACGTGAGAGGTCTGCGCGCCGGCGGTGTTCCGTCAGTGGCCGGCGCGCCAGCCGATAATCAGGAGGCTGTGGCGCATGATGCCCAGCAGTCTGCCACAGCCGTCTCGTATTCGTCACATCGCGTCTCGGATACCGAGACGCGGCGGGGGCGCGTCAACCCTGGATTCCGGCGTCCAGCTTGGCCACGGCGCCGTCGGCGGCCAACTCGAAGCCCAGGTAGAGGTCGTGGCCGCCGAAGATGCCGTCGTCGTAGTAGTGCAGGCTGCCGGTCCGGTGGTCCTCGTTGAGGTCGAGCACCGACAGGGAGATGCGCTCGTAGAAGTCCTCGGCCGTGCGCACGACCACCACTTGGCCGCTGTCGTCGGGCTCCCAGTCGTCGTCCTCGTCGGCCTCGTTCATGGCGGCGGCCTCGGTGGTCCACTCGACGGCCAGGAACAACATCCCCTCGGCCAGTTCGCGGCGCAGGCGGGGTTCGGCCTCCAGCACGCGCCGCACCGGGTCGCGCAGCGGGGCCACCAGTGCGAGCACCGTCTCCTCGGAGGCGTCCTCGGGCAGGTCGTCGGGCAGGTTGAGGTGGATGTAGACCACCTCCGCGCCTTCGCCCATCTGCACTCGCCAACTCCAGGCCCGCCGCCTGAACACGTGCGGGTTCTCCGGGCTGGTACCGGGGCTCCCCCAGCCCACGGTGACGGTCTCCGCGAACTCCCCGCGCAGGGTGTCGAAGAAGGGGTCGGGGAACTCCACCACGCGCATGACGGTGTGGCTGGGGGTCGGGATGGGGTCTGCGGCCATGCGGGGGCTGCCTCCGTCTGCGAGGGGTGGGGGGACGACCGTGCGGGCCCAGCATTCCGCACGCCGCCGACAGCCGGGACGGCCGCCCGGGTGGTGCCGGGCGGCCGGGGCCGCGATCAGATGATCCGGTGGACCCAGCCGTAGGGGTCGGGCCGGGAGCCGGACTGGATGCCCAGCAGCTCGGCGCGCAGCTTCATCGAGATCTCGCCCGGCTCGCCGTCGCCGATGCGCCACTCGCGGTCGGGGCCCTTGACCCGCCCGACCGGGCTGATGATGGCGGCGGTGCCGCAGCCGAACACCTCGGTGATCTCGCCGGACTCGCAGCCCGCCTGCCACTCCTCGATGCTGATCTTGCCCTCCTCGACCGGGATGCCGAGGTCGGGGGCGAGCTTGAGCATGGAGTCGCGGGTGATGCCGGGCAGCAGCGTGCCGGTGAGCGCCGGGGTCAGCAGGCGGGGTCCCTGCCCCCGGCCGTCGGAGCCGTAGACGAACATCAGGTTCATCGAGCCCACCTCCTCAACCCAGCGGTGCTCGACCGCGTCGAGCCAGACGACCTGGTCGCAGCCCTGCGCGACGGCCTCGGCCTGTCCGGCGAACGAGGCGGCGTAGTTGCCGCCGGTCTTGGCCTCGCCGGTGCCGCCGGGCGCGGCGCGGGTGTAGTTCTGCGACAGCCAGACCGTGACCGGCTTGATCCCGCGCGGGTAGTAGCTGCCCGACGGCGAGGCGATCACCATGAACAGGTACTCCTGGGACGGCTGGTTGACGCCGAGCACCTGGGAGGTCGCGAACATGAACGGGCGCAGGTAGAGGCTGTGGCCGGGCGTGCCGGGGACCCAGTCCCGGTCGGTGCGCACCAGGATCTCCAGCGCCTCGACGAACAGCTGCTCGGGGATCTCCGGCATCGCCATGCGCTTGGCCGAGCGGTTCATCCGGGCGGCGTTCATGTAGGGGCGGAAGGACACGATCGAGCCGTCGTCCTGCCGGTAGGCCTTGAGCCCCTCGAACAACTCCTGCGCGTAGTGCAGGACCTGGCTGGCGGGGTCGAGCGGGATCGGCCCGTACGGCTGGAGCCGGGCGTCGTGCCAGCCCTTGTCCGCGGAGTACCGGATGGTGACCATGTGGTCGGTGAAGTACTGCCCCCAGCCGGGGTTCTCCAGGATCGCCTCGCGCTCGGCGGCCGGGGTCGGCCGCTCGTTCAGCGTGACCTCGAAGTCCAGGGTGTTGCTGCTCATCGCGGTTGTCCTCTCGCGGATCGCCGACGCGGCCCCGTTGCCGCATGGCATTCCTTAGTCCCTATTGTCGTACTTCGTCTAGTACCACTCCTCGTTCACGGCGCGCATGACGAAACCGGGCGCGCCGTGAGGCGCGCCCGGAGTGTCCTGTCGAGGTGTCCTGTCGACCAGGTGGCGCGCCGCTAGCCGGATACTCGCTTGGCGATGGCGTCGCCGATCTGGGCGGTGGAGCGGGCGCCCTGCCCGCGCCGCTCGGCCAGGTCGTCCGAGACGGCCTGCTCGACGCGGCGGGCGGCGGCGTCCGCGCCCAGGTGGTCCAGCAGCATGGCGACCGACAGGATGGTGGCGGTCGGGTCGGCCTTGCCCTGCCCGGCGATGTCGGGGGCGCTGCCGTGCACCGGCTCGAACATCGACGGCGCGGCGCCGGTCGGGTTGAGGTTGCCGGAGGCGGCGAGGCCGATGCCGCCGGCGATCGCGGCGCCGATGTCGGTGATGATGTCGCCGAACAGGTTGTCGGTGACGATCACATCGAAGCGCTGCGGCTGGTTGACGAAGAACATGGTGGCCGCGTCCACGTGCACGTAGTCCGTGGTGACCTCGGGGAACTCCGCGCCGACCTGCTTCATGATCCGCTGGTACAGCTCACCGGCGTAGGTGAGGACGTTGTCCTTGTGGACCAGGGTCAGCTTCTTGCGGGGGCGCTTGGCGGCGACCTCGAAGGCGTAGCGGACGACCCGCTCGACGCCGAAGGCGGTGTTGACGCTCTCCTGGGTGGCGATCTCGTGCGGGGTGCCCTTGCGCAGCACGCCGCCGGTGCCCGCGTACAGGCTCTCGGTGCCCTCGCGGACCACGACCATGTCGATGTCGGCGGGCTTGATCCCGGCCAGCGGCGTGGCCACGCCGGGGAACAGCTTCACCGGGCGCAGGTTGACGTAGTGGTCCAGCTCGAACCGGGCGCGCAGCAGCAGCCCGCGCTCCAGGGTGCCGCTCGGGACGCTCGGGTCGCCGATCGCGCCGAGCAGGATGGCGTCGTGGCCGCGCAGCTCGTCCAGGACCGAGTCCGGCAGGGTCTCGCCCGTGCGGTGCCAGCGCGCGGCGCCGAGGTCGTAGGGGGTCTGCTCGAACGCCAGGTCGAAGGCGGGGGCGACGGCCTGGAGGACCTTCAGCCCCTCGGCGACGACCTCGGGGCCGATCCCGTCACCGGGGACGACCGCGAGGCGGATGCTGCGGGAAGCCATGCGGGCACTGTACCGCAATCGTCTCAGGTCGTGAGCATCGGTCTCAGTCGGTGAGACGCCGGTCTCGTGCACCCCTTGACTCGGGGGACCCGCGCGGGGACGCTCTGGGCGACAAGTTAACAACCGAGGCGACAGTGCGCAGGAACCTGGTGCGATTCCAGGACGGTCCCGCCACTGTGACCGGGGAGCCTCCCCCGCACGCGACCACGGCCGTGACCCGGCTGGAAGGTCGGAGGGAGGCGTCGATCCGGGAGTCAGGACACTGACCTGCCGTCCTCCGCGATCGGGGCGAGTGAACCCCGTGAGGAGACCCGACATGGCGCAGTCCGCCGTTCCGTCGTCGCCGGCCCGCCCGGCGCCGGTGCGCGTCCCCGTCCGCCAGATCCTGCCCTGGGCCGTGTTCGCCGCGGTGCTGGGCGTGGCGCTCATCTACTTCGTCGGCGCCGAGCAGGGCGCCACCTCGCTGTTCGGCGGCACCTGGGTGCACGAGTTCACCCACGACGGCCGGCACCTGCTCGGCTTCCCCTGCCACTGAGCGGGGGTCAGTCCACCATCATGATGAGATCTCTGCTGGTCCGGGGCATGCTCGCCGGACTGGCCGCCGCGGCGATCGCGCTCGCGATCGCCTGGGTCTACGGCGAGCCGCAGGTCGGGCACGCCATCGCCTTCGAGGAGTCCAAGGCCGCCGCCGAGCACGCCCACCAGGCGGGCGGGGCCGCCGGGCACCACGCGCCGGAGGAGGAGGTGGTCGGCCGCACGACGCAGCAGACCACCGGCCTCATCACCGCGCTGGGCTTCTACGGGGTGGCGGTCGGCGGCCTGTTCGCCATCGCCTTCGCGTTCGCCTACGGGCGGCTCGGCGCGCTGGGCGCCCGCGCCACGGCGGCGCTGGTCGCGCTGGCCGGGTTCGTCGCGGTCGTGCTGGTGCCGTTCCTGAAGTACCCGGCCACTCCCCCGGCGGTCGGGAACCCCGACACCATCGGCGGCCGCACCGCGCTGTACTTCGGCATGGTCGCGCTGGGCATTCTCGCCACCGCCGCCGCGGTCGTCGTGGGGCGGCGGCTGGCGCCGAGGCTGGGGACGTGGAACGCGTCGGTCGTCGCCGCGGTCGGCTTCGCCGCCGTACTGGCGGTCGTGTACCGGCTCACGCCCGAGCCGGACGCGGTCGCCGACGGGTTCCCCGCCACGGTGCTGTGGGACTTCCGGATCGCCTCGCTCGGCGTGCAGGTGGCGCTGTGGGCCGCGCTGGGGCTGCTGTTCGGCCACCTGACCGAACGGGCCGTCGAGAAGGGACGGGCCGAGACCGCGGCCGCCTGACCGCCCGCACTCCGGACCCGCGCAGGAGCCGTTCTGCGCGGGTTCAGTGCTTCCGCAGGCCGCAGTCGCCGCACATCTCGCCGCCGGGCGGCACCCGGTAGTACAGGCAGCAGCTCCGCCGTACGAAACCGGCCGGGCCGAACGAGCCGGTGCCCAGCAGCGGCTCGCGGGCCAGCAGGTCGTCGATGACGGCGCGGACCGGCGCGGCCAGCGCGGGACTGCCCGTCCCGGCGTGGACGGTGCCCGCCAGCGCGGACGCCGCGTTGCCCCACATCAGGCCGTCGGCGAGCCGGGCCACCGCCCGCATGGTCTCGCGCAGCGGCCGCAGATGACCGTCCACGACGGTGCGGTGGAGCAACCGGGCCCGGTCGTCGGCGCGGCCGCCGTCGCGGTCGCCGGTGCGCCACCCGGCGGGCTCGGCCAGCCACAGGGAGATCGACGCGCCGGGCACCCAGCGCCAGTGCAGCGTGGACAGGTCGGGGACGACGCCGAGCGCCGCCGCCGCGACCGCCGGCGACCACACGCGCGCGGCCAGGCCCTGGAACAGGATCGAGGCCCCCACCCGCGGCTCGCCGGTGCCGAGGCGCTCGGCGTACCGCCCGGCCATGGCGCGCAGGTGTCCGGTGTCGGTCTCCGGCAGCGGCCGCCAGGTCGGGTCGGCGGCCTCGGCCGGGTCGGTGGACAGGGCGAAGAACGGGCCCAGCGCCGCCACCTCGCGCAGTACCTCGGCGGTGTCGGCTCCGGTGGCGCGGGCGGGCTCGGTTCTCACCCGGCCAGGCTACTTGCCCGAGCTGCCCCCGTTGTCGCGGCGGTCCAGGGCGGTCTGCAGGGCGCGGGCCGCCTCCTGCCGGGCCTCGTCGGCGGGCACGGCGAAGGTCGTGTCGTTCATAAGATGCGCTCCATCGTCACGGGCGCCGTCCTGGGGACGGCGGTCGCGGGTACGGGTGTCCGGGCCGCCCTCCGGGGGCACCGTGGTTCACACGGCCCGCCGGCCGGCCCGCCGCGGCTGCGAAGGGTCACTACGAAGCGCCGCACGGCTACCAATCACGGTACCCCCGCGTCCACCAGGTGTCCCGACCGGTGGCCCAATTTCCCACATGCTGAGATGACGGACGCTCTGACCTGCTCAAACGCGGAACGCCGCGCCCCCGGGCAGGGGACGCGGCGTTCGCGGTGCCGTGGCGGAGGCTCAGGCCTCCAGGTCCACCCGGCGGCCGGCGTCGGCGCCGACCTCGGCGGAGATGGCGTCCGCGAGCTGGGCGGGGATCGCCGAGTCGACGGTCAGCGCGATCAGCGCCTTGCCGCCCTTGACGTCCCGGCCGACCTGCATGCTGGCGATGTTGACGCCCGCGTCGCCCAGCAGCTTGCCGACGGTGCCGACGATGCCGGGCCGGTCGGTGTAGGCGAAGAAGCCCATGTGCGCGGTCGGCACCAGCTCCATGTCGTAGCCGTTGACCTCGATGATGCGCTCGATGTGCTTGGGGCCGGTCAGGGTGCCCGACACCGACACGACGCTCCCGTCGGCCATGGTGCCGCGCACCTGCACCACGTTGCGCCAGTCGGGGCTGTCCTCGGTGGTGGTGAGGGTGACCTCGACGCCGCGGTCGCGGGCCAGCAGCGGCGCGTTGACGAAGGTCACCGCCTCCTCGGTCACGTCCACGAACACGCCCTTGAGCGCGGCGAGCTCCAGCACCTTGACGTCGTGCTCGGCGATCTCGCCGCGCACCACCACGTCGAAGCGCACCGGCACGCCGCCGGCCAGCGCGGTGAAGATGCGGCCGAGCTTCTCGGCGAGCGGCAGGCCCGGCTTGACGTCCTCGGCGACCGCGCCGCCCTGGACGTTGACGGCGTCGGGCACGAACTCGCCCGACAGCGCCAGCTTCACCGAGCGGGCCACCTGGGTGCCGGCCTTCTCCTGCGCCTCGTGGGTGCTGGCGCCGAGGTGCGGGGTGACCACGACGTTGTCGTGGTGGAACAGCGGGCTGTCGGTGCACGGCTCGGTGGCGAACACGTCGATGCCGGCCCCGGCCACGCGGCCGTCCTTGAGGGCGAGGTCGAGCGCGGCCTCGTCCACGATGCCGCCGCGCGCGGCGTTGACGATCCGCACGCTGGGCTTGACCTGGTGCAGCTCCTTGTCGCCGATGAGGCCGAGGGTCTCGGGCGTCTTCGGCAGGTGCACGGTGATGAAGTCGCTGTCACGCAGCAGCTCGTCGATGGTGACCAGCTTCACCCCGAGCTGGGCGGCGCGGGCCGCCTGCACGTAGGGGTCGTAGGCGATGACGTTCATGTCGAAGGCGGCCAGGCGCTGGGCGACCAGCACGCCGATGCGGCCGAGGCCGAGGACGCCGACGGTCTTGCCCTGCAGCTCGACGCCGGTGTACTTGGAGCGCTTCCACTCGCCCTGCTTGAGGGCGGCGTGGCCCTGCGGCACGTTGCGGGCGGTGGCCAGCAGCAGCGCGACGGCGTGCTCGGCGGCGGTGACGATGTTGGAGGTGGGCGCGTTGACGACCATGACGCCGGCCTTGGTGGCGGCCTCGACGTCGACGTTGTCCAGGCCCACGCCCGCGCGGGCGACCACGCGCAGCTTGCGGGCGTGCTGGAACACCTCGGCGTTGACCTTGGTGGCGCTGCGGACGATCAGCGCGTCGACGTCTTCGACAGCGGGCAGCAGCGCGGCGCGGTCGGCGCCGTCTGCGTGGCGGACCTCGAAGTCGGATTCGAGGACCGCGATGCCGGCCGGGGAGAGTTCTTCTGCGACGAGGACGACGGGCTTGCTCAAGGAACAGTCCTTCGGAACGTAGGTGCGTGCGGGTGTGCCGTGAATGCGCGAGTCCACCTCGTCGTGTCCCCCGCCTGCGCCCGAGTCTATCCCTCCCGGGGGCCCGGCTTCGCGGGCGAGGCGACACACCCCGGAACGAGCCGAATGTCACCTTGAGCGCTTTTTGCCAGGTAAGGGACCGGGAACGAGGCTCCGGCCCGTCCCCGGGAGGACGGGGAACGGGCCGGAACCCCGTTCACGCCGTTCAGGCCGCGTTGGGCTCCTCCGGTTCGGGGAGCGCCGCCAGGACGGTCGCGACCCGGTCGGCGTCGGCCACCTCGATGTGCGGCACGTCCACGAACACGCGCAGCGGCCCGGCGGGCAGCCCCAGCCCCTCGGCGACCTCCAGCTGGACGCCGCGCAGCGGGATGTAGGACAGGTAGGCCCGGTAGACGTTCTGCGACCGGAACATCGCCGTCATGATCAGCCGGTAGCCGCGGATGCGGAACGACAGCGCGGCCAGGCACGGCACGGTGTCGGCCGCCTCCCCCGGCACCGTCAGCGAGATCCACGCGCTGGTGGTCCAGGGTCTGGCGCGCAGCAGGTCGGCGACCCAGCGCAGCTGGTCGACCCCGTGCAGGTCGCGCAGCCGGACGCCGTACTCCCCCGGCCGCTCCCGGCGGGCCCGGTGCGACCAGCGGGTCAGCCGGGCGCGGTCGCCGTACTGCTGGAGCAGCGGGTCCTCCCAGCTGAGCGAGGAGATCTCGAACAGGATCGGCGGGCCCTCGATGATCGGCCCGCGGTCCTCCATGCCGGCCTCGCCGGCCGTCCAGACGTGGCGCAGCAGCGCCACCCACGCCAGCCCGCAGGACTGCCACCGGCGGACGGCCCGGTCCGCGGCCGCCACGTCACGACTCCCCGCCATTTTCCGCCCCGGCGCCCGCATTGCGGAACGGGGAATTACCTGCCTCGGGGAATGCGGCCCCGGCAACCAATTGCAGGCCCGGCGACTTGTCGGGCCTCCGGCTCCCGCGAAGTTGATGGACAACCATGTCTTCCGCCCCACCGCCGCGCGGCGCGGGTCACCGACAGGGTTTGCGCTGGTGCGCGGGGGATCACCACAGCCGTTGCGACTTTTCCCCAAGTATCGGACAAAGAACGCGAAAGTGGTAGAGCAATTCTTCCCCGCGACCACGTAGTGGACGGATCATCCAAATCCGCGCACCGAAAGCGGCGCCGCCCGCCGCCGGTCCCGCGCCCGTCACCACGGGTCGGGAACGTCGCGGTGCAGCACCACATAGCCCGCACGCTGGAAGACCTCCCGGTACCCCTCCGCGCGCAGGGACTCCACCCGCCGGCGCTGCTCGCCGAGGTCGCGGAACGGGAACGCCCACCGGCCCACGTCGGCCACCACCCACGGCGCGCGGCGCGGCTCGCGGTCCCACAGCAGCACCCGCGTCCGGCCCGACAGCGCGGGCCCCACCGAGTTGGCCGACTCCACCAGCGCCCCGTCCGGGACCAGCGCGGCGGCGCGGGCGGCGGCCCGCGCGCGGTCGTCCCGCTCGTAGAAGGAGGGCCGGGCCAGATCGCCGAGCGCGAAGAACGGCACCGTCACCAGCGTCGCGGCCGTCACCGCCGCCATCGCCGCGCCCGCCGCGGCCCGCGGGCGGCGCAGCCGCTCCGGGAGGCCGCGCAGGCGCGGTGCGAGGAACCGGTGCAGCCGGAGCGCGCCGTCCACCGACGCCAGGACCAGCACCGCGATCAGGAACGCGTTGTAGTGGTACTTGGGCTCCCACCAGTTGGCGAACCGGTCGGCCAGCATCCGTTCGGCCAGCAGCGGCACGGCGGTGAGGGTCAGCGGGGAGGCCAGCGGCAGGAGCAGCAGCGGCAGCAGCAGGACCGCGAGCGTGGTGAGCTTCATCGGCGGCGTGCCCAGCGCGACCAGCGCGTCCCAGGGGTGGGTCAGCAGGTGCAGCGCGGCGTCGGGCATGTCACGGCCGAGCGACCCGTAGGCCCAGTAGTAGTCGTTGTCGCCGCCGAACGCCGCGATCAGCACCTTCGACGACACCCACGTGGCGGCGAGGCCCACCGCCGCGTACCCGGCCGCCCGGCGGCGCTCGCCGCGCCGGGTCGCCAGGTACAGGCCGAAGCCGACCAGCAGCAGGCCCATGTCCTCCTTGGTCAGCAGCAGCCCGAAGGCGGCGAGCGCGGCCTGCCCCCGGCGGCCCGCGTCGTAGCGCTCCACCATGAGCGCCGACAGCGGCGGGACGAAGGCGACCTCGTGGAAGTCGAAGGCCAGCGCCTCGGCGACCGGCCACGACAGCGCGTACGCCCCCGCCGCGCAGTAGGCGGCGCGGGGACCGGCCCGGCGGGCGGTGTAGACCCAGATCGGCACGATCGCCAGCGCGAACAGCACCGCCTGCGCGACCAGCAGCGTCTCGGGGCCGTCGTGCAGCCGGTAGAAGGGGGCGAGCACCGCCAGGATCGGCGAGAAGTGGTCGCCGAGGACGGAGAAGTCCGGCCCGAAGCCGTTGTGCACGCCCTTGACCATCGCGATCGGCGGGTCCAGGCGGCTGTAGGACCGGATCGCCTGATCGAAGATCACCAGGTCGTAGGTGCTGGCCCGGAACCGCCACAGCCGCACCAGCGAGTAGACCGCGTACACCGTCGCGGCGACCGCGACCATCAGGCCCAGGGCCGCCGGCGTGCGCCGGAACCAGGGGGACGACGACGGGGCACGCTCGATCTTCCGCTCCACCGCTACCGCCTCAGCCACGCGTCGGGAGGCTACCAGCCCCCCGGCGCGCGGCCGATTCGGCGCGACGGGTCAGCCGGCCGCCCGGCGCGCCAGCGGCAACCGCGACCGGGTGAACAGCCCCGCCGCCAGGACCGCCGCCAGCGGGACCACGATCCCGATCACGCCGAGCAGCGTCCACGGGATGTCCACGATCACGCCGTGCACCGGGCCGGGCGGCTTCTCCCCCGGCGGCAGCCCGTTGGCGGGGTCGGTCAGCGGACGGGCCACCGCGATGCCCGGCACCATCCCGGCGGCGATGCCGAGCCAGCAGCCGAGGACCGCGACGAACCCGGCCTGGCCCATCAGCAGCAGGCGGCGGGTGCGCGGCCGGGCCCCGATCGCGGCCAGCGTCGCGAGGTCGGGCCGGGAGTCGGCGGCCGACAGCCCCGTGGCGATCAGCGAGCCGCCCAGGGCCAGCACCCCGCCCGCCAGCGCCATCAGCAGCAGCGGCATGGTGTTGGAGCTGGTGAAACCGCGCTCGACGTAGACCGCGTCGGTCGCCTCGCCGGGGCCGGAGCCGAGACCGGCGATCCGCTCGGCCAGCCGCTCCTGCTCGTCCTTGGTGACCTCGTGGTCGGCGCGGTCCACGACGAGGGCCTCGGTCCGCGTCGGCAGCCCGAAGCGGGCGGCTACCCGCGGGGGCACCAGGGCGTGCACGTGCGCGTCGGCGCGGACGGCCACCGCCGGGACGCCGGTGACGGTGCGCAGCCGCTTGGGCCGCTCGCTCTCGTAGACGCTGACATCGACGTCGATCACGCCTCCGGCCGGGGCTTTGCCACCGAACAGCACGACCTTGCCCGCCGCCAGCGCGGCGGTCACCTCCGGCACGTCCCTGCCGAGCAGCACCCTCGCCTCGCGCGCGCCGCCCACCACGATGTCGGTGATCTTCTCGGCGAAGCCGTCGGAGAAACCGTCGGCGACGCCGGGGAACATGGCCGTCGGGCACGGCGTCTCGCTCAGGCAGGCCGAGCTCGGACCCGGCAGGGCGCGCAGCGGGACCGCCGGGACGCCGGGCAGCTCGCGGGCCATGGCCTGCCGGACCCCCTTCTCCTCGCCCTCCCGGAGGCGCAGCAGCGTCGAACCCGCCGGAAGCTGCGCCCGGTACTCGATGCGGTTCTGCTCGAAGTCGCTGGTCGAGCCGATGGCCAGCACGGTGATCCCGGCGACCGCCGCCATGATCGCGGCGACGGCGGGGGCGGCCCGGCCCCGGTTGCGGGCCCCGTCGCGCACCGCCAGCCGCAGCGGCAGCGGCAACATCCCGGCGGTGCGCCCGGCCAGGCCGACCACCCACGGGCCGATCATGACGCAGCCGACGATGATCGCGATGGCGCCGAAGGCCGCGCCGAACTCCTTCCACCGCTGCACCCCGACCAGGCTGAGCGCCATCCCGGCCGCGATGAGCAGGCCGCCGGCGATCGGCCAGCCGCGCCGGGCGGCCGCGCGGTCGCGGCGGCCCGCCAGCGCGGCCACCACGTCCATCCGCGCCGCCTGCAGCGCCGGGGCGAGCGCGGCCAGCACGCCGCTGCCCGCGCCGAGCAGCATCGTCGCCGCCAGCAGGAGCCACGGCACCTCGAACGGGCCGAACGGCTCGCCGCCCCGGCCGCCGACCGCCAGCGTGACGATCCAGGCCACCGCGACCCCGCCCGCCGTGCCGAGCAGGGCCGCGACGCCGCCGATGACCACGCCGCTCGCCAGCACCACCGCGCGCAGGTGCGGCGCGTCGCCGCCGACCGCCGCGACCAGCGCGAGCTGGCGGCGCTGGCGGCGCAGGCCCACCGCGAACGCCGGACCGGCCAGCAGCACGATCTCCAGCACGATCATCGCGACCGCCATGGCCACGATCGCCGTGCCCGACGAGCCCTTGCCGCCGCCCGCCGCGGTGGCCGCGCCGGACGGCGGGTCGGTCACGACGGCGCGGGACAGCACGCCGATGCCCTCGGTGTTGAACTCCTTGACGTCGGACCAGGTCACCGGGCGGCCCGCCGACAGCAGCCACTGCGGCTGGTCGGCCTGCCGGTCCGGCAGCGCGCCGGGCGCGACCAGGGCGGTGCGCTCCTGCGGCGTGCGCGGCATGGCCACGAACCCGACCAGCTTCTTGGCCGCGCCCGTCCCGTCGATCCGCACCGGCGCGCCCAGCGCGAAGCCGCGCTCCCTGAACACCGGCCCGAGCGCGATCTCGTCGGGCGCGGCGGGCACCCGGCCCTCCTCGACCGCGAACATCCCGCGCAGCAGCGGGTCGCGCGCGTCGGTCTCGATCACCCCGGCCTGGAGGGAGCCGCGCGGCGTCGTCACCGTCACGCTCTTGTCGCCGATCGGCACCACGCGGGCCGACGGCCCGTACTTGGCGGTGACCTCCCGCAGGATCTCCGGCGTCGTCCAGGGCTCGCCGGGGCCGTCGGAGGACGCCCGCCCCGGCCGGTCGACGGCGCCGTCGCCGGCGGGCTCCTGGTCGAGCGGGGCCCGGCCGGCGCCGGTGAGCCGCGCGTCGGCCGCGCCGATCTCGTACGGCAGCTCCTCGCGCGGCGACCAGTCGCTGGTGTACAGCAGCACCGCCAGCGCGGTGATCACCAGCACCGGCAGCCCGATCATGGTCAGCACCAGCGCGGTGCGCCCCTTGGACCGGCGCGCGTCGCGCCAGGCGATCCGGTACGCCGCCCTCCTGCCGCTCACCGGGCCTCCAGCAGGCTCTCGGGGCCGGGGCGCGGGCCGGTGCCGTCCACCATGCGGCCGTCGCGCAGGAAGACCACCCGGTCGGCCCAGGCGGCGTGCCGGGACTCGTGGGTGACCATCAGGCAGGCGGCGCCCGCGTCGCAGCGGGCCCGCAGGACGCGCATGACCTCCTCGCCGGTGTGGCTGTCCAGCGCGCCGGTGGGCTCGTCGGCCAGCACCAGCCGGCGGTCCCCGGCCAGCGCGCGGGCGATGGCCACCCGCTGCTGCTGGCCGCCCGACATGTCCTCGGGGAAGCGGTCGGCCAGCTCGGGGATCCCGACCTCGGCGAGCGCGTGCACGGCCTCGCGCCGGGCCTGGCGGGCGCGCACGCCGTCCAGCTCGCGCGGCAGCATGACGTTCTCGGCGGCGGTCAGGCTCGGGATCAGGTTGAGGTCCTGGAAGACGTAGCCGATCCGCCGGCGGCGCATCTGGGCGACGGC
Source organism: Spirillospora sp. CA-253888 (assembly GCA_050936435.1). Lineage (GTDB taxonomy): Bacteria > Actinomycetota > Actinomycetes > Streptosporangiales > Streptosporangiaceae > Spirillospora. Next base: position 5,795,536 of record JBNJMT010000001.1, on the reverse strand, counting down.
CGAGCGCGACAGCGCGCCGAGGTCCACGCCCTCGACCAGCACCTGCCCGGCGGTGGGGGCGTCCAGGCCCCCGGCCAGGGTGAGCAGGGTGGACTTGCCCGAACCCGAGGGGCCCATCACCGCGACGAACTCGCCGGGGTCGAGCCGCAGGCTGAAGTCGCGCAGCGCGTGCACGAGCCCGGCGCCGGACCCGTGGTCGCGCGCGACGCCGTTCATCATCAGGACGCTCATCGGCGTGCCTCCTCGTCGGCGGTCGCCCGGCCTGCGGACGCGTCCGGGGACGGGTCCGCGGCCGGGGCGGGGAGCGGCCCGAGGCGGGCCATGTAGCTCTCGCAGTGGTCCAGCCAGCGCACCTCGGCCTCGGCCTGGAAGATCATCGATTCCAGGACCAGCCGCCAGGCGCGGTCGCCGGCGTCGGCGGGCAGGGCGGGCGCGTCGCGCTTCAGCCGGGTGAGGTCCTGCAGCGAGCGCAGCGTGGCGGCGCGCTGGGTCTGCACGACCTGGGCGACGTCCACGCCGGGCGCGGTGACGGCCATCGCCAGCTTGATCGCCAGCTCGTCGCGGGGCCGGTCGGAGCGGGCGACGGGGGTGGCGAACCAGCGCCGCACGTCCGCCTCCCCTGCCGGGGTGATGCGGTAGACGAAGCGGCCCTCGTCGTCGGCGCCGACCCGGGTGACGAGCTCGTCGCGCTCCAGCCGCGACAGCGTGGAGTACACCTGCCCGATGTTGAGCGGCCAGGTCGAACCCGTGGACGCCTCGAACTCGGCGCGCAGCTGGTAGCCGTAGCGGGGCCCGTGGGACAGCAGGGCCAGGAGGCCGTGTCGGATGGACATGGATACCAAGTATGCATACGGAGTATCCCAGGGGCAATACGCGGTATGCATACGCGGCGGCGCCCCGTCGTGTTTCACTGTGGGCGACCAGCCGCGGGCTTACCGTGACCGTGTTCCCCGCCGACCTGGAGAGCCCCCGTGACCTCGGACTGCACCGTCAGCGTCCTGCGCGACGTCCTCCGCGTGTACGACCACCGCTTCCTGGACCTGGACCGCCCCCAGCGCGACCGCCTGCTGGACGGCACCCGCCGCGTCCTCGGCGACGGCGGCCTGAGCGACGCCGCGCGCGCCGCCCTGCCCGCCTCCTACCGGCTGCGGGCCTTCTGCATCCAGAACGGGCTGCGCGACGAGCTGGAGCGCCTCATCCGCGACGAGTTGCGCGGCAGCCCCGCCGGCGCGGTCGTGGTCGGCGGCCGGGTCTACGCCCTGTACCCCTACCTGCGCGGCGTCCCCCGCCAGGACGCCGACATCACCGCCGAGGTCGGCGTCGAGCACCGGCTGGACGAGGTCCGCTGGCAGGGCGGGGGCAGGGTGCGCGTCCGCGGGGTGGCGCGCCTGGAGCGCATCGAGACCCACCGCACGGCGGTGGACGTGATCCTGCGCGAGCGGCGCAGCAGGGTCGAGCACCGCATCGCCGCCGAGCCGTACGGGGACGGCTTCGAGGCCGTCGCCGACATGGGCGCGGCGGGGCCGGGCCGCTGGGACGTGCACGTGGCGGCCACCGCGCTCGGGGTGACGCGCGAGGCGCGCTTCGGCACCGTGCGCGGGCCGAAGCTGAGGACCGACCCGCAGACCAGGTCGCTCGGCCCCGGCACCGAGGCGGCCGTCTACCTGACCAAGGGCGGACACCTGGCGGTGCTGGTGAGGGGCGGCGTCCGGCCCGCGCCGCTGCGCACCAAGATCAGGCGGCGGCTGGCGCGCTGACCGGGGCGCTTACCCGGGCGCGAACGACGACCGCCGCGCCCGGAGCCTTCCGGGCGCGGCGGTCGTCGGGACGAGCCCGACTCAGTCGTTCAGCCAGCTCATCATCGGGCGCAGCGCGCCGCCGGTCTTCTCGATCGGGTGCTCGGCCAGCTCCTGGCGGTACTTGCCGAACTGCACCTGGCCGCCCTCGAACTCGGCCACCAGCTCCTTGGCGAACTCGCCGGACTGGATCTCGGCCAGGATCTTCTTCATCTCCGCCTTGGTGTCGGCGTTGATGACGCGCGGGCCGCGGGTGTAGCCGCCGTACTCGGCGGTGTCCGACACCGACCAGTACATCTTGGAGATGCCGCCCTCGTACATGAGGTCCACGATCAGCTTCAGCTCGTGCAGGCACTCGAAGTAGGCGACCTCCGGCTGGTAGCCGGCCTCGGTCAGCACCTCGAACCCGGTCTTGACCAGCTCGGCGGCGCCGCCGCACAGCACGGCCTGCTCGCCGAACAGGTCGGTCTCGGTCTCCTCGGTGAAGGTGGTCTTGATGCCGCCCGCGCGCAGGCCGCCGATGGCCTTGGCGTAGGACAGCGCCAGCGGCCAGGCGTTGCCGGACGGGTCCTTCTCCACCGCCACGATCACCGGGACGCCGCGGCCGGCGGCGAACTGGCGGCGCACCAGGTGGCCCGGGCCCTTGGGCGCGACCATGGCCACGTCCACGCCCTCCGGCGGCTCGATGAGGCCGTAGCGGATGTTCAGGCCGTGGCCGAAGAACAGCGCGTCGCCCTCGACCAGCGCGGGCTTGATGTCGTTCTCGTAGATCCCGCGCTGCAGGTGGTCCGGCGCCAGGATCATGATGAGGTCGGCCTCCTCGGCCGCCTCGGCCGGGGTCAGCACGCGTAGGCCCTCGGCCTCGGCCTTCTCCCGGCTCTTGGAGCCCTCGGGCAGGCCGATGCGGACGTCCACACCGGAGTCGCGCAGGGACAGGGCGTGCGCGTGCCCCTGGCTGCCGTACCCGATGACCGCGACGTGCCGGCCCTGGATGATGCTCAGGTCCGCGTCGTTGTCATAAAACATCTCAGCCACTGTGCTGTTGCCTTTCTCTCGGTGTGGGGTCGTCCGCGGCCCGCGCTCGGTGGCGCGGGCCGGGGCGCCGTGTCTGTGGGGTGGAGCGGGCGCCGGGTCAGGCGCTGCGCTCGATGGCGCGCAGCGAGCGGTCGGTGATGGACCGCGCGCCGCGCCCGACGGCCACCATGCCCGACTGCACCAGCTCCTTGATGCCGAACGGCTCCAGGACCCGGATGAACGCGTCCAGCTTGTCGCGGTTTCCGGTGATCTCGATGGTCACCGCGTCCGGTGCCACGTCCACCACCTTGGCGCGGAACAGCTGCACGGTCTCCAGCACCTGGGACCGGGTCTCGGCGTCGGCGCGCACCTTGACCAGCAGCAGCTGGCGCTGCACCGACTGGGCGGTGTCCAGCTCCACGATCTTCAGGACGTTGATCAGCTTGTTGAGCTGCTTGGTGACCTGCTCCAGCGGGAGCTCCTCGACATTGACCACGATCGTCATCCGGGAGATCTCCGGATGCTCGGTGGTGCCGACGGCCAGCGACTCGATGTTGAACCCGCGCCGGGAGAACAGGGCCGCGACCCGCGCCAGGATGCCCGGCTTGTTCTCCACCAGAACTGAGAGGGTGTGCAGGCTCATCGTCAGTCTCCGTTCTCCCAGTCGGGGGCGAGGTCACGCGCGATCTTGATGTCGTCGTTGGCGGTGCCGGCGGCGACCATCGGCCACACCATCGCGTCCTGGTGCACCACGAAGTCGATCACGACGGGCGCGTCGTTGATCTCCATGGCCTTGGTGATGACCGCGTCCAGGTCCTCGGCGCTGTCGCAGCGCAGCCCGACGCAGCCGTAGGCGTCGGCGAGCTTGACGAAGTCCGGGATGTACTTGGCGTCGGCGGCGGCGCCCTTCAGCCGGGTGTTGGAGTAGCGCTCGTTGTAGAACAGCGTCTGCCACTGCCGGACCATGCCGAGGTTGCCGTTGTTGATGACCGCGATCTTGACGGGGATGCCCTCGATCGCGCAGGTGGCCAGCTCCTGGTTGGTCATCTGGAAGCAGCCGTCGCCGTCGATCGCCCACACCTGGGTGCCGGGCGCGCCGACCTTGGCGCCCATCGCGGCCGGGACCGCGTAGCCCATGGTGCCCGCGCCGCCGGAGTTGAGGAACGCGCCGGGCCGCTCGTACCTGATGAACTGCGCGGTCCACATCTGGTGCTGGCCGACGCCCGCCACGTAGTAGGCGTCCGGGCCGACCAGCTGGCCGATGCGCTCGATCACCTGCTGCGGCGACAGCGACCCGTCCGACGGCTCGTCGTAGCCCAGCGGGTAGGTCTCGCGCCAGGCGTCGAGCTGGCGCCACCAGTCGGCGTAGTCGCCGGTGCGCCCGGCGTCGTGCTCGGCCTGCACCGCCACGATCAGGTCGGCGATGACCTCGCGCGCGTCGCCGACGATCGGGACGTCGGCGTGCCGGTTCTTGGAGATCTCGGCCGGGTCGATGTCGGCGTGCACGACCTTGGCGTGCGGCGCGAACCCGTCCAGCTTGCCGGTGACCCGGTCGTCGAAGCGGGCGCCCAGCGTGACCAGCAGGTCGGCCTTCTGCAGCGCGCCGACCGCGCCGACGCTGCCGTGCATCCCGGGCATCCCCATGTGCTGGGGGTGGCTGTCGGGCAGCGCGCCCTTGGCCATCAGGGTGGTGACGACCGGCGCGCCGGTCAGCTCGGTCAGCACCTTCAGCTCGGCCGCCGCGCCCGCCTTGATGACGCCGCCGCCGACGTACAGCACCGGCCGCTTCGCCTCGACGATCAGCTTGGCGGCCTCGCGGACCTGCTTGGAGTGCGGCCGGGTGACCGGGCGGTAGCCGGGCAGCTGCATCTGGACCGGCCACTGGAAGTCGAAGGTGGCCTGCAGAGCGTCCTTGGAGATGTCCACCAGGACCGGGCCGGGCCGGCCGGTCGAGGCGATGTGGAACGCCTCCACGATCGTGCGCGCGATGTCCTCGGCCCGGGTGACCAGGAAGTTGTGCTTGGTGATCGGCATCGTGATGCCGGCGATGTCGGCTTCCTGGAAGGCGTCGGTGCCGATGGAGGCGCTGGCCACCTGGCCGGTGATCGCCACGATCGGCACCGAGTCCATGTAGGCGTCGGAGATCGGGGTGACCAGGTTGGTGGCGCCCGGGCCGCTGGTGGCCATGCAGACCCCGACCTTGCCGGTGACCATCGCGTAGCCCTGCGCGGCGTGCCCGGCGCCCTGCTCGTGGCGCACCAGGATGTGGCGCACCTTCTCCGAGTCGAAGAGCGGGTCGTACGCGGGGAGGATCGCTCCTCCGGGAATGCCGAACACCGTGTCGACGCCGACGTTCTCCAGGGCGCGGACCAGCGCTTGGGCTCCCGTCATCTGTTCGGTCGTCATGTTCCAGTTTCCTTGGGGAGAAGTCTGTGCTCCTGGGAACGGGTGATCGTTCGAAGGTCACACGGCCAACAAAAAACCCCCGCCGCCGGATGGCGGTCGAGGGGCGCGCGCAGGTGGAAAGACTTGATCAGCCTGCGCGCCGACCAAGTACTACGAGGATGATGGAGCTGCTCTGCACGGTGCCCACTTTCGCCGACTTCCCGCCGTGGGTCAAATCCTTGGACACTTTGTCTCACTATGTGAGATACGATCGGGTCAGCCGGTGGGCAGCGCCGACCCCTCCAGCGGCAGCGGGGAGGGCCCCTGGGAGCCGTTGCGGGTGCCGAGGTTGGTGCGCACCAGCGACTCGACCCGGCCCGCCGCCATGGGCCGCGCCACCAGGTAGCCCTGGCCGCGCGGGCACTCCATCTCGCGCAGCAGCTCCAGCTGCTCGGGGCGCTCGATGCCCTCGGCCACCACGGTGAGGCCGAGGTCGCGGCCGAGCCGCACGATGGTGCGGGTGAGCAGGGTGAGGGTCTCGTCGCGGCCGAGGCCCGCCACGAACGACGGGTCGATCTTGATGATGTCCACCGGGAGCTGTCCGAGGTAGGCCAGCGAGGCGTAGCCGGTGCCGAAGTCGTCGATGGCGAGCCGCACGCCGAGGTCGCGCAGCGCCGACAGCCGCCGCACGTTCTGCCCGCCGTCCTCGACCAGCACCTCCTCGCGCACCTCCAGGGTGAGCGCGTGCGGGGGCAGGCCGGTGTCGGCGAGCGCCGCCGCGACCGACTCCACGAAGCGGGGCGCGGCGATCTGCCGGGCGGTGAAGTTGACCGACAGCGTCACCTCCCAGGCGTCGGCGCGCCAGCGGGCCACCTCGCGGCACGCCTCGCGCAGCACCCGGTCGCCCAGCGGGATCATCAGGCCGGACTCCTCGGCGGGCCCGATGAACTCCTCCGGCGGCACCGCCTCGGCCCCGCGCCACCAGCGCACCAGCGCCTCCACGCCGGTCACCCGGGAGGTCGCGAGCTCCACCACCGGCTGGAACTCCACCGCGAACTGCTCCTCGGCGAGCGCCCGCTGCAGGTCGCTGCCGAGCTCCAGGCGGCGGACGACGTCGGCGTGCATGTGCGGCGCGAACACCTCGACGCGGCCGCCGCCCAGCTCCTTGGCGCGGGCCATGGCCAGGTCGCCGTTGCGGATCAGGTCGGCGGCGCTGCGGCGGACCCGGCGGGCGCCGTCGCGGACGCCGTCGCGGGCGCCATCACGGGCAAGGTCGGGCGCCTCGTCGCCGGGGAAGGCGATGCCGACGCTGGCGGTGAGCACGATGCCCTTGCTGCCGACCCGGTAGGGGTCGGCCGACAGCACGCGCAGCAGGCGCTCGGCCAGCTCGACGGCGGTCTGGGAGTCGCCGCGCCCGGCCTGCGGCTCGTCGGGGAGCTGCACCAGCACGGCGAACTCGTCGCCGCCCCAGCGGGCCACGGTGTCGTCGGCCTGCACGGTGGCGCGCAGCCGCCGGGCCGCCTGGGCCAGCACCTGGTCGCCGGCGGCGTGCCCGGCCGAGTCGTTGACGGCGGTGAAGCCGTCCAGGTCGACGAACAGCACCGCGACCCGCCCGCCGCCCTGCCGGGTCAGCACCTCGCGGGTGCGCTCCTCGAAGTAGGCGCGGTTGGGCAGGCCGGTCAGGCCGTCGTGGAAGGTCAGGTGCGCGACCTGGCGCTGCAGGGCGGCCTGCTCGCTGAGGTCGCGGGTGGTGATCAGGAGGCGGCCGGGGGCCTCGCCGGTGCCGCTGTAGCGCGACACGGTGGACTCGGTGGGCAGCCAGGTGCCGTCGGCGGCGCGGACGCGGCAGGCCACCCGCAGCGTGTCGAGGTCGGGGTCGTCGTCGAACCCGGCGTCGGGGTCGTCGAGGGGGCCGCCGTCCAGGAAGTCGGCGAACACGCCCTGCACGCGGGGCAGGTCCTCGGGGTGGATGATCTCGCCGAGGGGGCGGCCGAGCAGCTCGTCGGCGCTGTAGCGGTAGGTGCGCAGCGCGCCCTGGCTCGCGTACTGGACGACCGCGTCCAGGTCGCAGATCAGCACCGCGTCGTTGATGCTCTCCGACAGCGCCCGGAAGTGGTCCTCGCCGGTGTCGACGGCGCGGCGCAGCGCGGCGTTCTCGTGCAGCAGGTCCGCCAGCCGCGCCAGCAGCACCACCGTGGCCGACCCGGCGACCAGGGTGACGACCGGTTCCAGGCCGTGCGAGGCGGTGAGCGACTGCCCGGCCACGAACACCGCGGCCGCGGCGGCGACCGCCGCGGTGGTGATGCCCGGACCGATCACCCGGCCGTGGACCTGGCCGTCGCCCTCGTCGTCCTCGGCGTCGGCGCGCGGGGCGGTCCAGGGGACCAGCAGGAGCAGCAGCAGGCCGCCGAGGCGCAGGATGTCGGCCGGGTCGTCGGCGGGCCCGCCGCCGCGCAGCCGGACCACGGTGGTCACCACGTCGGCGGCGGCGAACGCCACCAGCGCGCCGTAGCCCATCCAGGCGGGCCGCCGGTGCCCGCGCTCGGCGCCCAGCACGAACGGCAGCGCGCCGCAGACCAGCACGACGTCGATCAGCGGGTAGAGCAGCTCCAGCAGGAATTCCAGGGTGTTCCCGCCGGACCGCTGGTACAGGACGCCGAACAGCCCGACCCAGCCCAGCACGAACAGCGCACAGGCGCACACGTAGGTGTCGGCGGCGTACCTCAGCCAGGCGCGGGGCGCGCGGGACGGTCTGATCGGCGCGACCAGGCCCACCACCAGCGCGAACACGGCCGCGACGTAGAACAGGTCGGTCACCGACAACGACAGCGCGCTGCGGCTCAGCACCGAGGCGGTGAACGCCGACCCGACCGCGCCGACCGTCCAGCAGGCGGCGGCGATGCCGTACCAGCGCCAGGACGCCCGCCACAACGTGCCGCCGGAGCCGTCGGCCGCGCCCTCGGGGCGGCGCGAGGCCGGCAGCAGGGAGGCGGCGGCCGCGCCCGCGGCGGCGGCCTCGGCCCAGGCGATGAAGGCGGTGCCGCCCCAGCCCAGCAGCGAGCCGACCGCGTAGAGCACCCCGACGATCGCGACCATGCCGACCGGCACCGCTCCTCGCGGCACCCGTCTGGCCTTCTCGCCGCTCATCGCGCCGTGTCCCTTCCTGCCCAGCGGAGCGTCCATGCTCCGCGCGGACGTCGCATCACGTCCCGGATATCGGCCCGTCCACCCCGCCCGGCGCATGGATAACGCCCGGCCCGTGTCGGATCGTGCCCCGCGCCGGATGAGCGCCGGGGCCGCGGCGAGCACATCGGCTGCGCCGGCGCTCGGTCAGCGACGTTGCTGCAGTGCGGGATCACCGTGATGTTCAATGTACGTTCCGTAGGTCACGGAGCGATTGAGGCTGGGCGTCCTCCCGGCGACAAACGCCCGGCCTGGAGATCGCGACGGGGCGTGGCGCTCCGGTTCCGATCGGTAACGAAGCATAGCCGGTGCGCGCCGCGGCCGGACGTGGCCGTTGTGCGGCGGGACCGGGTTGTGCCTTGATGGCCCTATGCGCCGCGCCCTCGCCCTAGCGACCGCCGTGACCCTGCTGGCCTCCGGCGCGTGCAGCGCCGAGCCGGACGGCGCGGGACCGGCCGCCCCCGGGTCCGCGTCGCCGCCTCCGTCCTCCCCCGCCCCGTCCCCCTCCGCTCCGGCCAAGGGCGGGCTCGGCGAGCCGAAGGTGCTGGTGAAGGGACGGCAGATCACCTGGGGGCTGGCGTTCCTGCCCGACGGGCACGCCCTGATGACCGAGCGGCGCAGCGCGCTGCTGCTGCGCGTCTCCCCCGCCGGGAAGGTGACGGAACTGGGCAAGGTGCCCGGAGTGGTGCCCCACGGCGAGGGCGGCCTCCTGGGCGTGGCGGTCTCCCCCTCCTACCGCTCGGACAGGAGCGTCTACGTCTACTTCACGGCGGCGTCCGACAACCGGATCGCCCGCATCCGCTACGAGGGCGGGACGTCGTTCGGCAGGCCCGAGGTCCTGGTGGAGGGCATCCCGAAGGCCGTGAACCACAACGGCGGGCGGCTGGCGTTCGGCCCGGACGGCATGTTGTACGCCACCACGGGCGACGCGGCGGAGGGGCGCACCTCCCAGGACCGCGAGTCCCTGGGCGGGAAGATCCTGCGGATGACCCCGGACGGGAAGCCCGCGCCCGGCAACCCCTTCGGCACGCGGGTCTGGACGTGGGGCCACCGCAACGTGCAGGGCGTGGCCTGGGACGAGTCCGAGCGGATGTACGCCACCGAGTTCGGCCAGGACCGCTTCGACGAGGTCAACCACATCGTGAAGGGCCGCAACTACGGCTGGCCGCATGTGGAGGGCATGGCCGGCGGCGACGGCCCGTACGAGAAACCGCTGCTGACCTGGGTGCCCGCCAAGGCGTCCCCCTCGGGACTGGCCTACGCGAACGGCTCCCTGTGGGCGGCCGCGCTGCGCGGCCGCCGCCTGTGGCAGGTCCCCTTGGACGGCGGCAAGGCCGGCGAGCCAATCCCCCACTTCCAGCAAAGGTTCGGCCGCATCCGCTCGGTGACGCCGACACCCGACGGCAAAGCGCTGTGGCTCACCACCGACAAGGGGGAAGATGACGGAGTGATCGTGGTTCCCCTGACGTGAGGCCGTCCCCATGCGCAGACACTGGCTCATCGGCGTGGCCCTGCTGGCGTCCGCCTGCTCGTCCGACGCGGAGGGAGGCCCCGCGACCCCGGCCCCGCTGCCGTCCGGCCAGTCCTCGGCGGCGCTCGGGCAACCGCGCGAGCTGGCGGGCGGCCTGAGCGTCCCCTGGGCGATCGACTTCCTGCCGGGCGGCGAGGCCCTGGTGACCGAACGCGACAGCGCGCGCCTGCTGAAGGTCACCCCGCAGGGCCGGGTGACCCCGCTGGGCCGGGTGCCGGGCGTGCAGCCGGGCGGCGAGGGCGGCCTGATGGGCGTGGCGGTCTCCCCGTCCTACGCCGAGGACCGCCTGGTCTACCTGTACTACACGGCGGCGGACGACAACCGGGTGGTGCGGTTCCGCCTGGACGACGCCCTGACCGCCCCGCACCCGATCGTGACGGGCATCCCGAAGGGCGGCAACCACAACGGCGGGCGCATCGCGTTCGGCCCCGACAAGCACCTCTACGTCGCGACGGGCGAGGTGGGCGAGACCGGACGGGCCCAGGACCGCGACGACCTGGGCGGCAAGATCCTGCGCGTGGCGCCCGACGGGAAACCGGCGCCCGGCAACCCGTTCAACACGCGGGTCTGGACCTGGGGCCACCGCAACGTGCAGGGCCTGGCCTGGGACGAGGCCGAGAACCTGTACGCCACCGAGTTCGGCCAGAACCGCTACGACGAGGTCAACCACATCACCAAGGGCGCCAACTACGGCTGGCCGGAGGTGGAGGGGACCTCCGACGACGACAAGTACACCAACCCCCTGCTGACCTGGTCGACCGACGAGGCGTCCCCCTCGGGACTGGCCTACGCGAACGGCTCGCTGTGGGCGGTGGGCCTGCGGGGCGAGCGCCTGTGGCAGGTCCCCGTACAGAACGGCAAGGCGGGCAAGCCGGTCCCCCACCTGGAGAACCGCTACGGCCGCCTGCGCGCGGCGGTCCGCGCCCCCGACGGCACACTGTGGATCACCACGAGCAACAAGGACGGCCGGGGCGACCCCGAACCGAACGACGACAAGATCATCGTCCTGCCCCTGACGTGACCGTCAGTCCCACCAGAACGACCAGTGGGTGCGGCCGACCAGCGTCTCGGCGTACTCGTCGAAGTCGGCCACCTCGCCCTGCGCGATGTTGTCCATGCAGAACACGAAGTGCTCGTTCGCGACCTCGCGAGCGTGGCCGAGAGTGCGCGGCGGGGCCGCCACCGACAGGAAAAGGGTGGCGTAACCGACCATGACGACGCGCGCGCCGAAGCGCTCCTCCCAGGAGCGCACGACCGCCGAGATCTCTTCTGTGTCGTTGGTGTGGTTGCAAGGGCCTGCCCAGCCCATGAGCGCGAGCGTGTCCGCTCCCCGGGCGGCGGGGACGAGGCCGACCAGCGTCCTCCGTCGACGGGCCAGGGCCTTCGCCAGATCGCGCGCCTGATCATCGGGGTCGGTGAGAAGGACGGCGGGGTCGGCCAGACCGGACCAGGGAGAATCCATCGGCTCCAGGATCTCCAGATCCTCGCTGTCGGCGGGCTCCCACCAGGTGCGGAGGACGTCCTCGGCGCTGAGGGCGTCGATGGCCTCCTGAGGAGCGGGGCCCAGCTCCCCGTTGTGCCACGGCCGCGCGGCGTCGCCGTGGAGAGTGTCCAGAAGGAGCGGGTACAGGTCGGTCTCGGCGCGCTCGGCGTACAGCCGGGACCAGAGGGCGTGCGCTTTCCTGACGGGCTTGTCGGTCACCCAGAGCACCGGGCGCTCATGACTGAGCGTCCAGCCCATGTTCCGGACGAAACCGGGATCGGGAGTGATCAGGCGGCCGGGCGGGAGGCCGCCGGGAAGGCCCGCGAAAGGGTCGGCCGGGAGCATGGCCGGAGACTAGCCCGCACCGCCGACAGAACGATGTCCCGCGGCGGCCGCCGGGAGGCGGCCGCCGCAGGGAGCAGCGGTCAGGAGACGCCGAGCTTCTCCAGGATCAGCTCGCGGGCGCGGCCCGCGTCGGCCTGGCCCCGGCTCGCCTTCATCACCGCGCCGACCAGCGCGCCGGCGGCGGCCACGCGGCCGCCGCGGATCTTGTCGGCCACGTCGGCGTTGTCGGCGATCACCTGGTCGATGATGGCGGCCAGGGCGCCGTCGTCGCTGACGACCTTCAGCCCGCGGGCGGCCACGACCTCGTCGGGGGTGCCCTCACCGGCCAGGACGCCCTCGAACACCTTGCGGGCGAGCTTGTCGTTCAGCTCCTTGGCGTCCACCATCGCCTGGATGCGGGCCACCTGCTCGGGAGTGATCGGCAGGTCGGCCAGCTCCACGCCCTGCTCGGTGGCGCGGCGCGACAGCTCGTTCATCCACCACTTGCGGGCGGCGGGGGCGGCGGCCCCGGCCTTGATCGTGTCCTCGATGAGGTCCACCGCGCCCGCGTTGACGACGTCGCGCAGCTCCAGTTCGGAGAGGTTCCACTCCTGCTGGACGCGCTTGCGGCGGGCGGCGGGCAGCTCCGGCAGGGTCGCGCGCAGCTCCTCCACCCACTCGCGGGACGGGGCCATCGGCACCAGGTCCGGCTCGGGGAAGTAGCGGTAGTCCTGCGCCTCTTCCTTGCTGCGGCCGCTGGTCGTGGTGCCGGTGTTCTCGTGGAAGTGGCGGGTCTCCTGGGTGATCCGCCCGCCCGCGTCCAGCACGGCGGCCTGGCGCTCGATCTCCGAGCGGACCGCGCGCTCCACCGAGCGCAGCGAGTTGACGTTCTTGGTCTCGGTGCGGGTGCCCCACTCGGAGGCGCCGCGCGGCATGAGCGAGACGTTGACGTCGCAGCGCATCGAGCCCTGCTCCATGCGCACGTCGGACACGCCGAGGGAGCGCACCAGCTCGCGCAGCTCGGTCGCGTACGCGCGGGCCACCAGCGGGGCCTTGTCGCCGGTCGCGGTGATCGGCTTGGTGACGATCTCCACCAGCGGGATGCCGGCCCGGTTGTAGTCCACCAGCGAGTGGTCGGCGCCCTGGATGCGGCCGGTCGCGCCGCCCACGTGCTGCGACTTGCCGGTGTCCTCCTCCATGTGGACGCGCTCGATCTCGATCCGGTAGGTCTCGCCCTCGACCTCGACGTCCAGGTGCCCGTCGACGCACAGGGGCTCGTCGTACTGGGAGATCTGGTAATCCTTCGGCATGTCCGGATAGAAGTAGTTCTTCCGGGCGAACCGGCACCACTCGACGATGTCGCAGTTGAGCGCCAGGCCGATCTTGATGATGCCCTCGATGGCGGCGTGGTTGGTCACCGGCAGCGAGCCGGGCAGCCCCAGGCACACCGGGCAGACCTGCGTGTTGGGCGGCGCGCCGAAGGCGGTCGGGCAGCCGCAGAACATCTTGGAGTTGGTGCCCAGCTCGATGTGGGTCTCGATGCCCAGCACCGGCTCGAACTTCGCCAGCGCCTGCTCGTACTTCATGACGGTCGGGGTGCTCACTTGGCCTCCAGTTCGGGGGCCTGGGCCAGCAGCGGGCCGCCCCAGCGGTCTTCCAGGGCCTTCTCCACGGCGGCGCCGACGCGGTAGACGCGGTCGTCGCCGAGGACCGGGGCCATGATCTGCAGGCCGACCGGCAGGCCGTCCTCGTCGGCCAGGCCGCACGGCACCGAGATCGCGGCGTTGCCCGTCATGTTGGACGGGATCGTGCACAGGTCGGCCAGGTACATGGCCATCGGGTCGTCGGCGCGCTCGCCGATCGGGAACGCGGTGGTCGGGGTGGTCGGCGAGACCAGCACGTCCACCTGCTCGAACGCGGCGTCGAAGTCGCGCGAGATCAGCGTGCGGACCTGCTGCGCCTTGCCGTAGTAGGCGTCGTAGTAGCCCGACGACAGGGCGTAGGTGCCCAGCATGATGCGGCGCTTCACCTCGGGGCCGAAGCCGGCGGCGCGGGTCAGCGCCATGACCTCCTCGGTGCTGCGGGTGCCGTCGTCGCCGACGCGCAGGCCGTACCGCATGGCGTCGAAGCGGGCCAGGTTGGACGAGGCCTCCGACGGCGCGATCAGGTAGTAGGCGGGCATCGCGTAGGCGAAGTTCGGGCACGACACCTCGACGACCTTGGCGCCCAGCGACTCCAGCAGCTCGACCGCCTCGTTGAAGCGGGCCAGCACGCCGGGCTGGTAGCCGTCGCCGCCGAACTCCTTGACGACGCCGACGGTCATCCCGGCGACGTCGGCGCGGCGCGCGGCCTCCACCACCGGCGGGACCGGCCGGTCGACGGAGGTGGAGTCCATCGGGTCGTGGCCGGAGAACGCCTCGTGCAGCAGCGCGGCGTCCAGCACGTTGCGGGCGAACGGGCCCGGGGTGTCCAGGCTGGAGGCGAAGGCGATCAGCCCGTAGCGGGACGAGCCGCCGTAGGTGGGCTTGGCGCCGACGATGCCGGTGACGGCGGCGGGCTGCCGGATGGAGCCGCCGGTGTCGGTGCCGGTGGACAGCGGCGCCTCGTAGGCGGCGACGGCGGCCGAGGAGCCGCCGGACGAGCCGCCCGGGACGCGTGACAGGTCCCACGGGTTGCGGGTGGGGCCGTAGGCGCTGTTCTCGGTGGAGGAGCCCATCGCGAACTCGTCCATGTTGGTCTTGCCGAGGATGACCAGGCCGGCCTCGCGCAGGCGCGCGGTGATGGTCGCGTCGTACGGCGGCCGCCAGCCCTCCAGGATCTTGGAGCCGGCGGTGGTCGGCATGTCGGCGGTGGTGAACACGTCCTTGTGCGCGATCGGCACCCCGGCCAGCGGGCCGAGCTCCTCGCCGGCGGCGCGGCGCTCGTCCACGGCGCGGGCCTGCGCGAGCACGCCCTCGGCGTCCACGTGCAGGAAGGCGTGCACCTCGCCGTCCACGGCCGCGACCCGGTCCAGGTGGGCCTGCGCCACTTCGGCGGCCGAGGCCTCACCCGAGGCGATCAGCGCGCCCAGCTCGGCGGCGGTCTTCTTGACCAGCTCGCTCATCAGGCCTCCTCGTCCAGGATCCGCGGTACCCGGAAACGCTGCTCCTCGGCGGCCGGCGCCCCCGACAGGGCCTGCTCGGGCGTGAGGGACGGCCGGACCTCGTCGGCCCGGTACACGTTGGTCAGCGGGAGGGCGTGCGAGGTCGGCGGGATGTCCTCCGCCGCGACCTCCTGCACCCGCGCGACGGCGGAGATGATCTGATCGAGCTGGGCGGCGAGATGATCGAGCTCATCGTCGCCGAGCGCCAGCCGGGACAGCCGGGCGAGGTGAGCCACCTCGTCTCGGGTGATCGCGGACATGTAGAAACCGTTTCTGAGATCGAGTGGGTTCACCGCCATCCTATGGGCCCGCGCCGCGACGGCCGACCGGTTTACCCAGGCATGATCCCCCCGGCGCGCCCCGCCCCCGGCCTGCGGGGGGACGCCGCGGAACGGCGGTCCGGGCCGCCTCCGCCGGGCGCGCCCGTTTCGATGCGGTCTGGTGGGAACTGTTGTCTCGTACGCCCGGGACGACGAGAGGAGTTCGCCGTGACCATCGGCGGCAGCATCGCACTGATCATCATTGGCGCGATCCTGGCCTACGCGGTCGAGTTCGACATCAGCGGTCTGGACATCCGGCTGGTCGGGGTGATCCTGATGGTCGGCGGGCTGATCGGGCTCGTGATCGGCATCGTGCGGATCGTCAGCACGCGGCGGCGGGCGGTGCCCCCGGCCGTGCCCCCGACGACCGTGCGCGAGGAGTACTACGAGGAGCCCCGCACGCGCCGCCCCGGTTACTAGGCGGCGGGTTCGGGGGCCCGTTCCGTTCGGTGGCGCAGCCAGTCGGTGGCGGTGGCGGCGTCCATGGGCCGGCCGAAGTGCCAGCCCTGGGCGGCGTCGCAGCCCATCTCGCGCAGCCGGGAGGCGGTGGCCGCGTCCTCCACGCCCTCGGCGACCGAGCGCAGGCCCAGGGTGCGCACCAGGTCGATGATCGAGCGCACGATGACCGCGTCGTCGGGGTCGGTGGTGAGGCGGCGCACGAACGAGGAGTCGATCTTGATCTCCTCGACCGGTAGCCGCTTGAGCCGCACCAGCGAGGAGTAGCCGGTGCCGAAGTCGTCCAGGCTGAGCGGGAGGCCCAGCTCGGCCAGCGCGCCCACGGTCTCGGAGGCGTAGGCGGGCTCGTTCATCAGGATGCGCTCGGTGATCTCCAGCTGGAGGGCGGCGGCCGGCAGGTCGTGGGCGCGCAGGCCGTTCTCGATCGTCTCGGTGAGCCCGGCGTCCAGCAGGTCGCGTCCCGAGGCGTTGACCGCGACCTGGACGGTGAGGTCCTCGCGCCACCACGCGGCGGTCTGCGCGAGCGCGGCGTTCACCACGTGGTGGGTGATCGAGCGCATCAGGTAGGTCTGCTCGGCGATCGACAGGAAGGCGGCCGGCTCCAGCACGCCCTTGTCGGGGTGCCGCCAGCGCAGCAGCGCCTCCATGCCGACCAGCTGGCCGTCGTGCAGGGCGATCTTGGGCTGGTAGAACAGCTCCAGCTCGCTCCGGTCGATGGCGCGCCGCAGGTCGCCGAGCATGCTGAGCCGCGCCGGGGAGTTGCGGTCCTTGCCGGGCGAGTAGACCTCGACGCCGTTGCGGCTCTCCTTGGCGTTGTACATCGCCACGTCGGCGCGCTGGAGCAGCAGGTCGAAGTCGGGGGCGTGGTCGGGGAACAGCGCGATCCCGACGCTGGCCTCCAGGTCGAAGGTCATGCCGTCCAGGCGGACCGGCTCGCTGAGCGCGGCGCGCAGCCGGACGGCGACCTCGCGGGCGGCGGCCTCGTCGCGGACGGCGGGCAGCAGCACCGCGAACTCGTCGCCGCCGAGCCGGGCGACCAGGTCGCCGGGGCGCACGCTGTGGGTGAGACGGTGCGCGACCAGCTGCAGCAGCCGGTCGCCGGTGGCGTGGCCGAGGGTGTCGTTGACCTCTTTGAAGCGGTCCAGGTCGAGCAGGAACAGCCCGGCGCGCTGGCGCGGCTCCTCGGGGACGCGGCGCCGGGCGCCGATCCGGCCGGGGCCGCGGGCGGGGCGGGCGCCGCCGCCGGGGCGGCGCGCGGGACGGCGCGTGCCGAGCGCCGAGCGGACCTCGTTCAGCGCCTCCTCGGTGCGGACCGTCAGCAGCTTGCGGTTGGGCAGGCCGGTCAGGCCGTCGTGCAGGGCCTGGTGCTCGCGCCGCACCGAGACCGAGGCGTTGAGGTAGACGGCGATGAACGGCAGCACGATCAGCGGCACGAACGCCGCCGAGCGGTCCATCGCCACCACCATCAGCGGGGCGAGGCCGAGCAGGGCCAGGTGCACCAGCACCTGGTAGCCGAGGTCCCAGCGCAGCGCCTTCAGCAGCGGGACGCGCTCGTGCAGCGCGATCGCGGCGGCCACCAGCGTGTCGTTGCACAGGAAGTAGGCCGCCCCGGCCAGCGCGATGGCCGGCAGGTCGGGGCCGCCGGGCACCCAGGTGGCGATGGGCGTCGGGTCGTGCCCGAACAGGCCCAGCACCAGCCAGGCCGCGCCCAGGCTGAGGGTGTACTGCGCCACGTTGAAGGCGATGCGGTGCGGGGCCCGGCCCCACAGGATCCCGCAGGTGACCAGCGCGACGGCGCGCAGCACCACGGCGATCGGCAGCCCCGCGTACAGCAGCGCGGCGAACGAGAACGTGGTGGAGGTGCTGGCCCCGCTGTTCTCGGTGGAGCCCGGGGTGATGATCGGCCGCAGCTCGCCGGCCACGATCAGCACGCCCAGGATCCAGAACAGCGGGTCGCCGGCGAGGGCGTCCACGTCGGGGCCGGTCAGCAGCCCGACCGGCGCCGCGACGCACGCCGCGACTCCGAGCAGCGTGACGACGACGAAGTAGCTCCACAGCGGGGAGCCCCGGCGCGGCAACGTGTTCCGCGTGTTGTTCGGGTCCTTCATCACCATCTCGGGGGGTTCGGGGGACCTGTGATGACTGGGAGGGTACGACCTTTGCTCAACTTCGCGAAACCGATTGCGTACGTTCCGTTATGCCCAATCCCGCACGGTCCGCAACCTCAGGGTGACCCTACCGTACCGTTGGGTAACTTTGCGCTGGTGAACGGCCCGGCGAGCACACCCCGTCATGACTCCGCGCGCAGGGTTACGTTTTTGGCCGCATCTGGCCCATCGGCGAGCAGCACGCGGAATCCGTCCTCGTCCAGGATCGGGACGCCCAGCTTGACCGCCTTGTCGTACTTCGATCCGGGACTGTCGCCGACCACCACGAAACCGGTCTTCTTCGACACCGACCCCGACACCTTGCCGCCCAGCCCCTGCACCGCCTCGGTGGCCGAGTCGCGGCTGAAGCCCTCCATCGACCCGGTGATCACCACGGTGACGCCCTCCAGCGGCCGCGGCCCGCCGGCGCCCTCGTCGGCCATCCGCACCCCGGCCTCGGCCCACTTGCGGATGATCTCCTGGTTGCGCGGCTCGGCGAACCAGCGCTTGACCGAGTCGGCGATGGCCGGGCCGACCCCGTCGACGGCGGCCAGCTCCTCCTCGGTGGCGTCGCGGATGGCCTCGATCGAGCCCATCTCGCGCGCCAGGTCCCGGGCGGCGCGCGGCCCCACGTGCCGGATCGACAGCGCCACCAGGACCCGCCACAGCGGCTGCCGCTTGGCCTTCTCCAGCCCCTCGAACAGGATCTCGACGGTCTTCTTGGGCTCGCCGTCGGCGTTGGCGAAGAAGGTGACGACCTTCTCCTCCCCCGTCCTCTCGTCGATCTTGGCCAGGCCGGTGCGGGCGTCGCGGACCACCGTGCGGATCGGCAGGAGCCGGTCCACCGTCAGGTGGAACAGGTCGCCCTCGTCCTTGACCGGGGGGTCGGCGGGCTCCAGCGGCTGGGTCAGCGCCGTCGCCGCGACGTAGCCGAGCGAGTCGATGTCCAGCGCCTTGCGGCTGGCCAGGTAGTACAGCCGCTCGCGCCGCTGTGCCGGGCACCCGGCGGCGTTGGGGCAGCGCAGGTCGGCGTCGCCCTCCTTGGCGGGGGCCAGCTCGGTGCCGCACTCGGGGCAGTGCGTGGGCATGACGAAGGCGCGCTCGGAGCCGTCGCGCAGGTCCACGACCGGGGCGACGATCTCGGGGATGACGTCGTCGGCCTTGCGCAGCACGACGGTGTCGCCGATCAGGACGCCCTTGGCCTCGACCTGGGCGGCGTTGTGCAGCGTGGCGTAGGCGACCACCGAGCCGGCGACCTCGACCGGCTCCATCACGCCGTAGGGGGTGACACGGCCCGTGCGGCCGATGCCGACCTTGATGTCCAGCAGCCTGGTGTTGACCTCCAGGGCCGGGTACTTCCACGCGATGGCCCAGCGGGGCACGCGGGAGGTGGAGCCCAGGCGGCGCTGCAGCGGGAACTGGTCGACCTTGACGACCACGCCGTCGATCTCGTACTCGGGCTCGTCGCGGTGCTCGCCGTAGTAGGCGATGTACTCCCGGACCGCGTCCAGGCCGCCGACGACCCTGTACCGGTCGCTGACCGGCAGCCCCCACCGGCGCATCATCTCGTAGGCCCCGGACTGGCTGTCGGGCTGCTCGCCGCCGCGCCACGCGCCGAATCCGTGGACCAGCATGCTGAGCTTGCGCTTGGCGGTGATGCGGGGGTCCTTCTGCCGCAGCGAGCCGGCGGCGGCGTTGCGCGGGTTGGCGAAGACCTTCTCGCCCGCCTCGGCCTGCTCGGCGTTGACCTGCGCGAACCGCTCGACCGGGAGGAAGACCTCGCCGCGCACCTCCAGGACCTCCGGCCAGCCGGTGCCCTGGAGCTGGGCGGGGATCGCGTCGATGGTGCGGACGTTGAGGGTGATGTCCTCACCGACCCGGCCGTCACCGCGCGTGACGCCCCGCACGAGCCTGCCGTTCTCGTAGACCAGCGCCACCGCCAGCCCGTCGATCTTCAACTCGCACAGGTAGCCCGCGACCTCGCCGACCTCCTTGACCACCCGCTGGTCCCAGGCGAGCAGCTCCTCGGCCGAGCGCGCGTTGTCGAGGCTGAGCATCCGCTCCAGGTGCTCGACGGTCGCGAAGTCGGTGACCATGGGCGCCCCGACCCGCTGGGTGGGCGAGTCGGGGGTGACCAGCTCGGGGTGCTCGGCCTCCAGCGCCTGGATCTCGCGCATCAGCCGGTCGTAGTCGGCGTCGCTCAGCGTGGGCTGGTCGAGGACGTAGTAGCGGTAGTTCGCCTCGTCGATCCGCTCGGCCAGCTCGGCGTGCCGTCCCGCCGCCTCCGTCTTCGCCGACTTCTCCGGAACACCTTCGCTCGTGGTCATGGCTCCATTCTCGCCGGTGCCAACGACATTACGGCCCGCGCCGCGCCTCCTATCCGGCGGCTTCGTACAGCATCCGGGCGGTGTCGCGGCACCGTTTCAGGGCGGCCCGGACGTACCGGGGCGAGGCTCCGGCAAGCCCGCAGGACGGGGTGATGACGACCTGGCGGGCGAGCCGCGCGGGCGGGAACCCGAGCCGCCGCCACAGCTCCCGGACGGGCACGCCGGTGGCCTCCAACGGGGGAAGGGCGGTGTCGGTGCCCGGCACCGCACCGAGGAGGAGGCCGACCCCGGCGTCGATCGTCTCCCCCACCGCGTCGTCGTCGCGGGCGGGGACCAGGCCGAGGTCGACCGAGACCGCCTTCGCGCCCGCGCCGCGCAGCAGCGCGAACGGGACGTTCGGCGCGCAGCAGTGCACGACCGGGAACACCTCCCCGGCCTGCTCGATCACCTGCCGCAGCGTGTGCTCGGCGATGGGGGCCTCGATCGCGCGCAGCCGGGAGAAGCCGCTGGCGGTCGGCACGGCCCCGGCCAGCACCGACGGCAGCGCGGGCTCGTCGATCTGCAGCACCAGGTCGGCGCCGGGCATCCGCCGCCGTACGTCGGCGACGTGCCGGGCGACGCCCTCGGCCAGCGAGGCGGCGAGGTCGCGCACCGCGCCCGGGTCCTTCAGCGCGCGCTGGCCGCCGCGCAGCTCGATGGTGGCCGCCAGCGTCCACGGCCCGGCCACCTGGATCTTGAACGGGCCGTCGTGCGCCCCGGCCAGCTCCTCCAGCACGTCCAGGTCGCGCGCCATCAGGTCCAGCGCCCGCCGGGTGTCGCGACCGGGCCGGTCGGAGAACCGCCAGCCCGACGGCTCCAAGTGCACCGGCAGCTCCACCAGGAGCCCGGCGGTCCGGCCGGTCAGGTCGGCGCCGGGCCCCCTGGCGGGCAGCTCGGGCAGGTGCGGCAGCTCGGGCAGCTCGCCCAGCACGATCCGCAGCGCTTCGGCCGGGTCGTCCCCCGGGTAGGACCCGACACCGGTCGCGGTCCCCGTCCCCCACGGAAAATCCATCACGCCCGAGACCCTATCCAGCCTGATCAGCCGGTGATGAGCCCGGCCATCTTGTCCAGCCGCGCCAGCGTCGCGTCCTGCGGCTCGGTCGGCAGGTTGAACAGCACCCGGTCCACCCCGGCCGCCGCGAGCCCGGCCACGATCTCGGCCTTGGGCACCACGCCGAACAGGGTGACCGGCACGCGCCGCCCGGCCCGCTCGCGCAGCTCGGCGATCTGCTCGTCCAGCGCGTCGGTGCCGCGCCCGTAGATCGGCATCCAGCCGTCGCCGAACTCCACGACCCGGTCGAAGGTGGTCGGCCCGGACCCGCCGACCAGCACCGGCGGGTGCGGGTCGCGCACCGGCTTGGGGTAGGAGAACACCGGGTCGAAGTCCACGAACTCGCCGTGGAACTCGGCCTCCTCCTCGGTCCACAGCGCCTTCACCGCGAGCACGCGCTCGCGCAGCAGCCGCATCCGCGTCTTCGGCTCGGTGCCGTGGTTGCGCATCTCCTCGCGGTTCCAGCCCGCGCCGACGCCCAGCTCGGCGCGCCCGCCGGAGATCAGGTCCAGCGAGGCGACCTCCTTGGCCAGCACGATGGGGTCGCGCTGGACGATCAGCGCGATGCCGGTGCCGACCGTCAGCCGCTCGGTGGCGGTGGCGGCCGCGCTCAGCGCCACGAAGGGGTCCAGCGTCCGGTAGTAGTGGCGCGGCAGCTCGGCACCGCCGGGCCACGGGGACTCGCGCTTGACCGGGATGTGGGTGTGCTCGGCCAGGAACAGCGCGTCGAACCCGCGCTCCTCCAGCGCGCGGCCGAGCGCCGCCGGGCCGATCCCGTCATCGGTCACGAACGTCGAGACGCCGAACTCCATGGCAACTCCTAGCAATCGGGGGTACGCACCGTACCGGCGCCGGAGCGGCCGCGTTTATTCCCCCCTCAGACGCCGACGCGCGCGGCCTCGGCGATCGTCGCCGACCCCAGGACCCGGTCCCCCGCGTACAGCACGGCCGCCTGGCCTGCGGCGACGCCCCTGGCGGGCCGGTCCAGCCGGATGCGCAGCAGGTCGCCGGACGGCTCGGCGACGCAGTCGTGCACCTCGCCGTGCGCACGCAGCTGCACCTGGCAGCCGACCGCCCCGGCGGGCGGCTCGCTCAGCCACACCGGCCGCTCGGCGATGATCTCGGTCACGTCCAGGGCCTCGCGCGGCCCGACGGTGACGGTGTTGGTGACCGGCGAGATGTCGAGCACGTAGCGGGGCTTGCCGTCGGGCGCGGGACGGCCGAGCCGCAGGCCCTTGCGCTGCCCGATGGTGTAGCCGTAGGCGCCCTCGTGCTCGCCGACGCGGTTGCCGTCGGTGTCGAGGATCGGGCCGGGCGCCGCGCCGAGCCGCTCGGCCAGGAACGCCTGGGTGTCGCCGTCGGCGATGAAGCAGATGTCGTGGCTGTCGGGCTTGGCGGCGACCTGGATGCCCCGCCGCGCGGCCTCGGCGCGGATGTCGGCCTTGGTGGTGTCGCCGAGCGGGAACAGGGCGTGGGCGAGCTGGTCGGGCGTGCACACCGCCAGCACGTAGGACTGGTCCTTGCCGTAGTCCACGCCGCGCCGCAGGGTGGTGCCGTCCCACTGGGCGTAGTGGCCGGTGCAGACGGCGTCGAAGCCCAGCGCCCGCGCCCGGTCCAGCAGGGCCTCGAACTTGATCTTCTCGTTGCAGCGCAGGCACGGGTTGGGGGTGCGCCCGGCGGCGTACTCGCTGACGAAGTCCTCCACCACGTCCTGGTGGAAGCGCTCGGCGAGGTCCCACACGTAGAAGGGGATGCCGATCACGTCGGCGGCGCGGCGCGCGTCCCGGGAGTCCTCCAGGGTGCAGCAGCCGCGCGCGCCGGTGCGGTAGGACTGGGGGTTGCTGGACAGGGCCATGTGCACGCCGGTGACGTCGTGCCCGGCCTCGGCGGCCCGGGCGGCGGCCACGGCGGAGTCGACGCCGCCCGACATGGCGGCCAGTACGCGCAGAGTCATAGTCCTTCCAGCGTATATTCCGCCGGTCGTCATCGAGCGCGGACTTTCGCCCGGGGGCGGCGGATCCGGCCCCAGGGCTTGGCCACCGCGAGCACGGTCGCGATGGTCAACGCCGTCAGCGAGACGGCGGGCGGGTAGAACAGGTCCGAGACCTCCCGCGGCTCGGCGGCTCCGGCGCCGAGGGCGCGGCCGTACTCGCCGACCTCCTCCATGCCCGGCTGGAGCGCGAGGACGATGAGGACGCACAGGACCAGGTTGAGGACCAGCTTGACCGCGACCCACCAGTAGCGCAGCAGGCCCCACCGGGTGCCGAGGCCGAGCAGCAGGCCGGTGGCCAGGCTGAGCAGCGCGGAGATCAGCATCGGCCACACGACGAAGGTCGCCAGCGACCGGTAGGCCAGGCCGCGCACCTCCTCCGAGGCGCCGAACCTGCCGGTGACGACGAGGACCGCCACGATGACGTCGATGCCGATCCAGGCGCCCGCGGCGATGATGTGCACGATGAGCGTCGCCTTGCGCCAGCCGCGACTGAGCCGGAAGGCTCCTGTGGCGGTCTCACCGCCGGTCGGCCGGGACTTCTGGGCCAGATCCTTCTCGTTCATCTCGATGCCCTTTCTCTCTCGTTCCGACCGATGGTCCGCTAACGATCACGCTCTGTCGTCGTACGGCGGGACACATCGGCGGTACGCCCGCCGGAGTAGGGGCGCAGGGCGCTGGCCAGAATCGCCGGGCGCATCAGGGCCGTGGGCCGGTCGAGCAGGCCGATCACCCGCATGAACCGCCCGGCGGCGCCCTGGACGCGGTCGGTGCAGGCGTTGGGGGCGCGGTTCATCACGGGGCGGCGATCACGATCGGCCGTCGTTCCGACGTGGGGGTCGGCTCCTCGCGTAAGGTTACGAAGCGGGCTCCACAGGGGCGGGGTCATCGGCGAGCCTCCCGCCGGCCCACGGTCCCCCGGGCCCCGCTCGTACGACCGTCGGATCCCCGAGACCCCGTTCAGCGGACTTCCGCCCGCTCGGACAGAGACAAGGAAGAAACAACAGGTGGGAATCTTCCGTCGCCCGCGCGAGGCGTCCGCCGCCACCGCCGTCCCCGCCATCACCGACTTCTGGGAGTGGTGGGCGCGGGCCCGCCCCGAGGTCGAGGCGGCGCTGAACGCCGATCCCGACGGCGGCGACGCGCCCGCCGACGGCCTGCCCACCGAGCTGGTGGAGGAGCTGTCGGCCCGGGTGCACCGCATCCACCCCGACCTGCAGTGGGAGATCGGCGGGGCCGAGGAGCAGGCGCCGACGCTGACGGTGAGCGGCGCGGGCGACCCCGGCCTGCGCGGGCTGGCCGAGCGCTGGTACCGCGCCGCCCCGCGCGGCGCGGCGGCGGGCGGATGGCGGTTCCACCCGGCGCGCCAGGCCGACCTGGAGATGCTGGGGCAGCACCTGGTGCTGGGCGACCACGAGTTCGACCTCGACTACGTGAAGCTCGGGATGCGCGCCGACGCCGCGCAGGCGCGGGTGCACGTCAGCGCCTACCACCCCGACTTCCTGTTCGTGGCCGAGGAGCAGCAGCTCCAGGTCGCGCTGCACGTGCTGGACTGGGCGCTCGGCGAGGACGACGTGGCGCGCTGGATCGGCGAGGTCACCATCGCGATGGAGCCGCCGATGGACGCGCTGCCGCCGTCGCTGCTGCCCACGGTGGTCGAGCAGATCGCCGAGCCGTTCGAGGAGGCCGCCTGGCTGACCGGCGAGGGCCGCACCCCGCGCGGCCACCCGTCCCGGCTGGAGGTGCGCTTCCCGCTGCACCGGCAGGACCACCCGCTGCACGACCTGCACGTGTCGATCAGCCTGCCCTACGCCAGCGCCAACCCCGACCGGCTGCCGGTCGAGCCGTCGGCGGGCGCGCTGCGCAAGTTCGAGAAGAAGCTGGACTCGCTCGGCGCGGGCGCGGTGCTGGCGGCCAAGGAGACCGGGGACGGGCTGCGGGTCTACCACCTGTACGCCGACCCCGACTCGCCGGTCGTCGCCAAGCTCGACCAGCTCGCCGCCTCGTGGCCGGAGGGCAAGGCCAAGGTCGCCTCGGTCGCCGACCCCGGCTGGCGCGTGCTGGCGCCCTACCTGCCCTGACCGCGCCCGCCCCGTGACGCGCGACCGGCCCGCCCCCTGACGGGGACGGGCCGGCAGGGCGCGGGAGGCTCAGCGGACGGCCTCGACCTTGCGCCAGCGCGCCTCGCAGAAGCAGTAGGCCCCGAACAGCACCAGCCCGACCGCGACGGCGACCAGCAGCCAGGGGCCGGCGGGCGTGGCGGCGAACTCGCGCAGCGTGCCGTCCAGGCCCTTGGCCTTGCCGGCGTCGAAGGTGATCGCGGCGTGCGCCAGGAAGACGCCGACCCCGCCGAACACCAGGCCGCGCGCGGCGCCGCCCAGCGCGCCGAGGATCTTCACGATCTTCAGGGTGCGGGCGCTCATCTGCCCGGTGCGCAGCTTCTCCAGGAACTTGCGGCGCAGCGAGCCGACGACGTTGGCCACGCCCCAGCCGACGAAGCCGAGGCCGATCGCGAGCACGAGCCAGCGGCCGCCGGGCTCGCCCATCGCCTTGGCGGTGAACGACTTGGACTGGCTGTCGCTGGAGGTGTTGCCCTGGCCCATCACGAACATCAGGATCGCGATGCAGCCGGCGGTGTAGAACACGCCGCGGGCCAGCGAGGCCAGCCGCTTGGTGGCCTTGTCGCCGTCGGGCAGCGGCTGCCCGTAGACGGCCTCGCTGTAGCGCCACAGCGCGAGCCCGGCGAAGCCCAGCGCCAGCACCCAGAGCATGACCGTGCCGCCGGGCTTGTCGGCGACGCTCTGCAGCGCGCCGCTCTTGTCGGCCGCCTTGCCGCCCCCGCCGCCGCTCAGTCCGATCTGCACCGCCAGCAGGCCGATCAGCACGTAGATGACCCCGCGCGCCGCGAGGCCGACCCGGGTGAGCTTGTGGAACCACGGGTGGCCGGCCGCCTGCCGGCCCATGCGTTTGGCGCTGCCGCTCGCCACGTTGGAAGCCATGTCCTTCGCCCTCTCTGCCAAAGTCGGCAGGCTTGTGCCCGTCAGCGAAAGGGTCAAACTCCGGCAAAGCGGGAGGTCGGGGCGCGGGAGGTCCGCGGTGGATCTAGCTGAGCCCCGCCCGGCGGGCGCGCTCGACGACGGGGCCGATGGCCCCGGCGAGGGCGGTGACGTCGGCCTCGGTGGAGGTGTGGCCGAGGGTGAAGCGCAGCGAGCCGCGCGCGCGGCCCGGGTCGGCGCCCATGGCCAGCAGGACGTGGCTGGGCTGGGACACCCCGGCCGAGCACGCCGAGCCGGTCGAGCAGGCGATGCCGCGCGCGTCCAGCAGCATCAGCAGGGCGTCGCCCTCGCAGCCGGGGAAGGAGAAGTGCGCGTTGCCGGGCAGCCGGTCGGCCGGGTCGCCGTTGAGGACGGCGTCGGGCACCTCGGCCCGCACCCGCTCGATCAGCCGGTCGCGCAGCCGGGTCAGCCGGCGGGCCTCCTCCTCGCGGCGCTCGCCCGACAGCCGGACGGCGGTGGCGAACCCGGCGATGGCCGGGGTGTCGAGCGTGCCCGAGCGCACGTCGCGCTCCTGGCCCCCACCGTGCAGGACCGGGACGGGGTCGGTGCCGCGCGCCAGCAGCAGCGCGCCGACGCCGAGCGGGCCGCCGAGCTTGTGGCCGCTGACGGTGAGGGCGTGCGCGCCGGTGGCGGCGAAGTCGACCGGCAGGTGCGCGGCGGCCTGGACGGCGTCGGTGTGGAAGGGGACGCCGCGCTCGCGGGCGAGGGCGGCCAGCTCGGCGACCGGCTGGACGGTGCCGACCTCGTTGTTGGCCGTCATCACGGTGACCAGCGCCACGTCGTCGCCGCCGGCGTCGAGCGCCGCCCGCAGCGTCTCGGGGCGGACGCGGCCGAGCCCGTCGCAGGGCAGCCACTCCACCAGCGCGCCCTCGTGGTCGCCGAGCCACTGCACCGCGTCCATGACGGCGTGGTGCTCCACGGCGGAGGCCAGCACGCGGACGCGGGCGGGGTCGGCGCCGCGGCGGGCCCAGTACAGGCCCTTGACCGCGAGGTTGTCGGCCTCGGTGCCGCCGGAGGTGAACACCACCTCGCTCGGCCGGGCGCCGAAGGTCTCGGCGATGATCTCGCGGGACTCCTCCACCACCCGGCGGGCGCGCCGGCCGGCGGCGTGCAGCGACGAGGGGTTGCCGAGCGCGGTCAGCTCGTCGGTCATCGCCGCGACGGCCTCCGGCAGCATCGGGGTCGTCGCCGCATGATCGAGGTAGGTCACCACGCCGACAACATTATCCGCGCGCGGGAACCGGTCGGCCGCCGGTCGGGCCGCAGCGGGTAAGCGGGCGCTGACCAGGGAATACTCTCAAGATCATTTTGCTTACTGTACCGTCCGGTCGGTACAGTGAGGAAATCATGAAGAACGCCCTGCTCGACGCCGCCGAGTCCCTGCTCTCCGAGCACGGGACCCAGGCGCTCACCCTGGCCGCGGTCGCCGACCGCGCCGGCGTCAGCAAGGGCGGGCTGCTCTACCACTTCAGCGGCAAGGAAGCCCTCGTCAAGGCGCTGGTCGCCCGGGTGATCGAGGAGTTCGACGCCCTGGTGGCCTCCTTCGACGACGGCACCCCCGGCTCCTACAGCCGGGCCTACGTCGAGGCGACCTTCGAGGTCCTCACCGGCGAGGCCCGCAGCTACCGGCGCTGGTCGGCCATCACGGCCGCCGCCGCCGACCCGGAGCTGGCCGAGCCGCTCAACCAGGCCATGGCGCGCTGGCACAAACGTCCCTGCGGCGAGGACCCCGACCCGGTCGCCGCCATGGTCGTGCGGCTGGCGGCCGAGGGCCTGTGGGAAGTGGTGAGCCACGCCCCCGAGCTCTACGGACCCGCGGAGCTCGACGCGCTCAGACGGCGGCTGCTCGGCCTGCTGGAGAGCTGACCCCCGGCGTCACCGCGCCTCCGGCGGCCCCCTGAAGGTCCTGGAGCGTTCCACGACGCCCTCTTTCCGTGCCGCACGACCCCCGTGCGGCCGACGACGCCCCACGCGCCCCGCGCGTACCGGCTACCTACCCCCCTGGCATCTGGATACGGGGCCGCGCCCCGCCCGAGACGAGAAAGAGGTGAACAATGCTGTTCCGCGCCCGGCTGGGAACCTTCCTGACCTTCGCCCTGGCAGGTCTGCTCTGTGGTGTGTGGGTGGCGCGCATGCCCGCCCTCGCCGAGAAGTTCCACACCAGTGAGAGCGACATCGGCATCGTCGTCCTCGTCTGGGGCCTCGGCGCCGTCGTCGCCATGCAGGGCCTGCGCGCGGTGATGAACCGCTATGGCAGCCGCCCCATCCTGCGCGTGGCACTGCCGCTGACCGCGCTGACCTACGTCGGCGTCGCGCTCGCGCCGAGCTACGGGCTGCTGCTGCTCGCGGTGGCGCTGTTCGGCATGTCCTTCGGCATCACCGACATCGCCATGAACGCGCAGGGCAGCGTGGTCGAGCACGCCTACCGGCGCTCGATCATGAGCAGCATGCACGCCGGCTGGTGCGTGGGCGCGATGAGCGGCGGCCTGTTCGGCGTGCTCACCGCCGCGGTGGGCCTCGGCTTCACCGAGGCCGTGCTGATCGCCGCGGTCCTGTCCTTCCCGCTCGGCCTGCTGCTGGGCCGCACCTACCTGCCCGACCCCGTCGCCCCGGCCGCGTCGGCGGACGGCAGGCGCGCCCGGATGCCCGCCGCCGTCTACCTGATCGGCGTGCTGGCCTTCATCGCCTTCATGGCCGAGGGCTCGATCGCCGACTGGAGCGGCCTGCTGCTGCACGACGAGCTCGGCGCCACCCAGGCCGTGGCGGCGCTGGGCTACCCGATGTTCGAGCTGGCCATGCTGATCGGCCGCGTCTTCGGCGACCGGGTGCGGACGCGCCTCGGCACCCGGCGGCTGCTGACCGGCGCGGGCGTCGGCACCGCGCTGGGGATGCTGGTGGTCGTGCTGGCCCCGGCCGCCCCGGTGGCCATCGCCGGGTTCTTCCTGACCGGCCTCGTGGTCTGCACCGTCGTGCCGACCACGATCTCGCTGGCCGGCACCGCCGCGCCGGGGCAGCCCGCGGCCGCCGTCGCGCAGGTCGGCGCGATGGGCTACGGCGGCCTGCTGCTCGGCCCGGTCGTGGTGGGCTTCCTGGCGGACGCCACCTCGCTGCGCGTCGGCGTCGGCGTGGTCGTCGTGCTGGCGCTGCTGATCGCCGCCGGGGCGCGCTTCGTGCCGCTCGGCCGGGGCGAGATGGCCGGCGGCGCGGCCGAGGACGTCTCGGCGCACTCCAGCGAGGCGCTCGTGGCGGGCGGCGAGGCCGCCGACCGCGCCGGCGAGCGGCCGACCGTCGCCGCCTGATCCCGCTCACCCGCCCGCCATGATCTGGCACCGTGCCCCGGCGCCCTCCGCCCGGAGTTCGATATAACGCCTATGTCGATCTTCCGGCGGAGGGCGTGGGCATGGCCGAGTGGCGGGTTCCCGGCTACACCGAGCTGAAGGTCCTCGGCGAGGGCGCGCAGGGCCGCGTCGTCCTGGCCCGGCACGACGCCTCCGGCAAGACCGCCGCGATCAAGTACCTGGGCGCGCGGCTGACCGGGGACGCGGCGTTCCGCGAGCGCTTCCGGGAGGAGGCCGCCCTGCTCGGACGGCTCCGCGACCCCTACGTGGCCGGGATCTTCGGCCTGGTGGAGGTGCCCGAGGGCGCGGCCATCGTGATGGAGGCCGTGGACGGCGCCTCCCTCAAGGCCGTGCTCGCCGCGCGCGGCGCCCTCGCCCCCGAGGCCGCGCTCACGGTGCTGAAGGGCTCGCTGCTCGGCCTCGCCGCCGCCCACGGCCTCGGTATCGTGCACCGCGACTACAAGCCCGCCAACGTGATCGTGCGGGGTGACGGGCTCAGCAAGCTCATCGACTTCGGCATCGCGGCGGACGCGGGCGCGGCCGACCGGTCCGGCACCCCGGTCTACATGGCGCCCGAGCAGTGGCGCGCCGAGCCCGCCTCCCCCGCCACCGACGTGTACGCCGCGACCTGCGTGTTCTTCGAGTGCGTGACCGGTCGCCGGCCCTACACGGCCGACGACCCGGCGGGGCTGATGGGCCGCCACCTGACCGCGCCGATCCCGGTGGGGGCGCTGCCCGAGCCGCTGCGGCCGCTGGTGGAGCGCGGCATGGCCAAGGACCCGTGGGAGCGCCCACCGGGTGCCGCGGCGTTCGTGTCCGAGTTGGAGGCCGCCGCGACCGCCGCCTACGGCCGGAACTGGGAGGCCGCGGGCGTGCGCGCGCTGGCCGGGGCCGCCGCCGCGCTGGCGATGGCGTTCCCGTTGACGGCGCTGGGCATGGGCGGTGCGAGCGCGGGGGCGGGCGGCGCCGGGGCGGCCGCCGGATCGTCGGGAACGGCGGTCGCCGCGAGCGGCAAGGGCGTTCTCGGGGCGCTCGGCGCCAAGGGCGCGGCGGCCGTCGCGGGCGGCGCGGTCGCGGTGACGGCGGCCGGGGGCGCGGCCGTCTACGTCGCCGCCGACGACGGGCCTCCCAAGCCGCGTCCGGCCGCGCTGTCGTTCGCGCTGGCGGGGGTGAACGAGACCTCCGGCTCCCCGGCGCTCACCGTCAGCGGGCGGGTCGTCACCGTCAAGGGCGGTGACCCGGCGCTCGCCCGGCGCATCAACGCCGCGCTGCGCAGTCCCGTGGACGAGCGCGCGGAGGCGTACCGGAAGGCCCTGGTCACCTTCGACGCCGAGGCGTCGTCCTCGTCGGTCGAGCCGACCATCCTGCTGCGGACCTCGCGCCACCTCTCGGTCCAGTACGACATCAGGCTGGTGTCCAAGGCCGTGTCCCACTCGTCCTGGAGCCGCCTCCGGACCGTCACCGTCGACCTCAGGACCGGGCAGGCCCTCAAGGCGGCGCAGCTGCTCACCCCGGCCGGGCTGTCGGACAAGGGGCTGGACACGCTGGCCGAACGCGTCCGGAAAGCGGCTCCCGCGGGCCGCAGCTGCCTGGCCGACCGCCCCTTCGCGCCCAAGGCCGCCCAGGTCCAGGACAAGGACGGCGCCCTCCAGGTCGGGTTCACCCCGAAGAACGTGGTGGTGCTGGTGGACACCCCGGCCTTCGGCTTCGAGATGGCCTGCGGCCAGTCCCGCGTCGAGGTGCCCTACACCGCGCTTCCGGGCCTGGTCGCGCCCGATCTCGTCATGACCGCCACGGGCACGCCCGCGCCGTCGCCGACGCGGTCGTGACCCGGCGGACCGGCCTCAGCCGAGCTTGGCCAGGACCGCCTGGGCGATCCTGACGGCCTCGGCCTTGGCGACGGGGTAGGCGAAGTAGCGGCCCTTCAGCAGCCTGCCCTGGAGGCGGTAGTCGTCCGCGCCGCCCCACCGCACGTCGATGATGACGTTGGCCTTGCGGACCTTGAGCTTCGCGCCGCCCATCCAGTAGCTCTTGGCGTCCGCCTCGGTCCGCCCCTTCACGATCGGGGCGGCGTACCTGGTGGCGTACGCCTCGTCGCCGAGCCCGGCCAGGCGCTCCCGGCTCAGGTCGAAGCCCTCGTCGTTGGCCAGGTCCTCCCCCGTCCTCTTCCAGAAGAAGGCCATGGTGCGCTGGGCGTCGGCGACGTCCTTCCGGCGCTCGACCTGGACGTCCAGGGTGCGCGCGTCGGTGAGGGCCAGCCGTTCCCATTCGCACACGCGCGTCGAGTCGCCGTAGGTGTCGGGTTCGGCTTTGAGGCCCTTCGCCTTGGCGGGCAGCGCGGGCGCGGCCGCCTGGCAGGGGCCCGGAAGGGCGACGATGACGGGCGCCGTCGCCGGGGCGGAGCCGCTGGGCGCGCTGGAGCTCCCCGGGCCGGGGGGAGAGAGCGGGGCGCTGCTGCCGCTCGACGGGCGGTCGTCGTCGTCCAGGCCCTTCTTCGCGGCGGTCTTCAGGACGCGGAAGCCCAGGAACAGCGCGACCACGAGGACCACGCTCAGGCAGCCCGCGACGGCGCGGCGGCCCTGGTTCGGCTGGGCGGGCGGAGCGCCCGTCGGGGGCTGGAAGGCCGGCTGCGGCGCGCCCATGGGCGGGCCCACCGGCGGCGCAGCGCCGGGCGGACCGTAGGGCGCCGGGGGCGGGGCCATGCCCGGCGCGGGCGGCGGCGCGGCGAAGCCCTGCGGCATCGGCGGCGCCCCCACCGGCTGCGGCTGGGGCTGCGGCTCGGGGGCGGCCGGGGCCTGCCCGGTGATGACCTTGACCGCCGCCTCCTTGGCCTCCTCCGAGACCTCGGGCACCTGGTAGCCGCGGTCGCGGATGTGGGCGACCAGCTCCGGGTCGGGCGCGACGCCGTGGACGCGCAGGTAGTAGCCGGTCGCGCCGGGCCAGATCCACGTGCCGTCGGTGTGGAAGCTCATCGGCACGTCGGCGGGGCGCGCCGGGTCCAGCACGTCCTCGTCGAACCCGCGCGCCGACAGCACGATGGGGGCCTGGCCCAGGTAGTTGCCGAGCGGGGTGCGCTCGGCGTCGGAGACCGGCGCGCGCTGGATGATCGGCTTGCCGTCGGGCGTCATCCCGTCGAACAGCCTGGCCTCGCGCAGCCCCTGCGGCCGGGCGGGCGGCTGCACGGGCGGCGCGTACGGCTGCGCCGGCGGCTGCCCGAAGGGCGGCGGCACCGGGCCCGGCGCGGGCTGGTGCCCCCACGGGGGCGGGACGGGCATGTCGGGAGGGGGCGGCTGCGACAAGGGGGAGCTTCCTCTCGCCTGTGGCGGTTCGCGGTGCATTGTAGGGGGGCGCCGGAACGCGGAACGTCCCGCTCCGGCCAGCCGCAGGCCGGGAGCGGGACGTTCCGGTGAGGATCAGGCGCTCACTTGCGCTTGTTGATCTCCTCGGTGAGCTGCGGCGCGACCTGGAACAGGTCGCCGACCACGCCGTAGTCGACCAACTCGAAGATGGGCGCCTCGGCGTCCTTGTTGATCGCGATGATCGTCTTCGAGGTCTGCATGCCGGCCCGGTGCTGGATGGCGCCGGAGATGCCGACCGCGATGTACAGCTGCGGCGACACGGTCTTGCCGGTCTGGCCGACCTGGAACTGGTGCGGGTACCACCCGGCGTCGGTCGCGGCGCGGGAGGCGCCGACGGCCGCGCCGAGCGAGTCGGCCAGGCCCTCGATCAGCTTGAAGTTCTCCGCGCCGCCCACGCCGCGGCCGCCGGAGACCACGATCGCGGCCTCGGTGAGGTCGGGGCGCTCACCCTTCTCCTCGACGACCTTCTCGGTGATCTTGGCGGCCTTGTCGGTGTCCGACAGGGTCACCGAGACCTGCTCCTCGGCCGGGGTCGCCGGGGCAGCCTCGGGGGCGATGGAGTTCGGGCGGACCGCGATGACCGGGGTGCCGGTCTTGACCTTGGCGTGCGCGATGATGCCGCCACCGAAGATCGAGTGCTCGGCGACGAAGCCTTCGGCCACGTCCACCACGTCGGTCAGCACACCGGAGCCGATCTTGACCGCCAGGCGGCCCGCGATCTCCTTGCCCTCACCAGTGGCCGACACCAGCACCGCGGCCGGCGACTTGTCGCCGACCAGCTGGGCCAGCAGCGCGGCCTTCGGGGCGACGACGTAGGAGGTGAGCTCCTCGTCGGCGGCCACGTAGACCTTCTGCGCGCCGTACTCGGCCAGCTTGTCCTTGGCGCCCTCGTACCCGGCGCCGACCCAGACGGCGGCGGCCTCGCCGAGCCGGTTGGCCAGCGTCAGCAGTTCGAGGGCGACCTTCTTGATCTCACCGTCGACGTGATCGACGAGGACGAGAATCTCAGCCATTGTTCCTAATCCCCTTCCTCGCTCAGACGAACTTCTTCGACGCGAGGAACTCGGCGATCTTCGCGCCGCCGTCGCCCTCGTCGGTGACGATCTGGCCCTGGGCGCGCGGCGGCGCCTCGGCGAAGTCCACGACCTCGGTCGCGGCGGCCGCCAGGCCGACCTGCGCGGCGTCGATGCCGGCGTCGGCGACGCCCAGCGTCTCGACCGGCTTCTTCTTGGCCGCCATGATCCCCTTGAACGAGGGGTAGCGGGGCTCGTTGATCTTCTCGACCACGCTGACCACGGCCGGCAGGGTCGCCTCGACCCGGTCGTAGCCGTAGTCGGTCTGCCGCTGGATCTTGATCGACTGACCGTCGATCTCGACCTTGTTGGCCAGCGACAGCTGCGGTACGCCGAGGCGCTCGGCCAGCATCGCCGCGAGCACGCCGGTGCGCGCGTCGGTGGACTCCGAGCCCAGCACCACCAGGTCGAACCCGGTGCGGCCGAGGGCCTGCTGGATGGCGTAGGAGGTCTGCAGCGCGTCGGAGCCGGCGAGGGCCTCGTCGACGAGGTGCACGGCCTTGTCCGCACCCATGGCCAGGGCCTTGCGGATGGAGTCGGTGGCCTTGTCGGGGCCCATGGTCAGGACGGTCACCTCGCCGCCCTGGGCCTCCTTGATGCGCAGCGCCTCTTCGATGGCGTACTCATCGAGTTCGTTGATGACACCGTCCGCCGCAGCGCGGTCGAGCGTGCTGTCGTCGGACTTCAGCTTGCGCGGGCTCTCCGTGTCGGGAACCTGCTTCACGAGGACGACGATGTTCATGGCCGTCGGCCGACCTCCCTGCACTCAGTTTCGCCGCGGGGGTACGCGGTCAGAGGAACGCCGCCCATGGCGGAGCGACGCGGGTTGTGCACTTCGCAGGCACAGCCTGCCAAACTCCCGAACGCGCTTCGACTTCGGGGTCGGCCTAGCCGTACACGCCTGATGTTACCCGTGGGTAGCACCATGGCAAATCCCACGAAGTGAGACCTTACCCACGTGGCGGAAAGGGTTGCCGCGCGCCCGCCCGCCGCGGCGCTCAGTGCAGGGCGCTCTGCAGCCGGATCAGGGAGTTGGCGAGGGTGCTCTGCAGCCCGTACAGCGGGGAGAAGCTGGGCGTCAGCGACATCGCGCCGACGATGGCCAGGAACGCCAGCAGGCCGAGCCCGATCCCGGCGGCGGCGATCCAGCGCGGGACGTCGGCGATGGTCATGAAGGCGCGCTCCAGCTGGCGGCGCGGGCCGCGCACGCCCGGGGCCGCCCACAGCACGACCGTGCCGGTGCCCGCGCCGAAGGCGCACGCGCTCAGCGCGTCCACCTGGAGCCGCAGCAGCGACAGCGCGGCCAGCGCCAGCGGCACGGCCGCGGTGAACACGGCCGCGTAGGGAAGGGTCGCGGCGGTGCGGCCGAGGGCCAGCAGGCGGCCCCGGACCGAGGTCTCCCCCAGGACGCGCAGCAGCGCGACCGCGCCGATCGACAGCAGCGGGCCCACGACCGGGGCCATGACCGAGATCCCGGCGGCGACCACCACGACCAGCACCGACAGCAGCCGGGCCCAGCCCTGCGCGACCGCGAGCTCGTGGGCGCGCTCCTCCTCGGCCCAGGCCTCGTCGTAGGCGTCGGCCACGCCGTGCCCTCCGGCGGCGGGCCGGTCGGAGGCGCCGTCCGGCGCCGGGGCGGCGGGCGCGGACACGGATGCGGACGCGGCGGGCGGGGCGGTCCGCGGCGCGGGGACGGGCGCGGGCCCGAGGTCCAGCTCGGCGACGGCCTCGGCCAGCTCGGCGGCCGACGGGCGGTCGCCCGGGTCCGGCGCGGTCGCCGCGCGCAGCAGCGGCACCAACGGCTCGGGCGCCGTGCCGCCGCCGCTGGTGGCGGCGAAGGTCACCGTGGCGGCCCAGGCGTGCACGTCGTCGGCGGCGCCGCCGGGCTCGACGGCGAAGTCCACGATGACCGGCGCGCCGTCCACCAGCCGCACGGTGTCGGGCGACAGCGCGCCGTGCGCCAGGCCCACCCGGTGGATCGCGGCCAGCCCCTTGGCCAGGCCGACCGCCAGCGCGCGCAGCGCCGTCCCGCCCAGCGGGCCGTGCTCGGCCAGGTGCCCGGCCAGCGGGGGGCCCGGCACCAGGCGGGACACCACGTAGGGCGGGTCGGCGTCGGCGGAGCCGTCCAGCACGTCCACCACGTACGGGCTGAGCACCTGTTTCATGCGCTCGACGTCCACGCGCGCCCCGGGGCTCCCCGCCCCGGCGGGCAGCGTCCGGATCGCCACGTCGCCGCCGGTCTCCCCGGCGGCGCGGTAGGCGACGCCCGGCCCGCCTTCCAGCCTGCCCAGCAGGCGGTAGGGACCGATGTTCTCCTGGTGGCCGATGTCCCCGCTCATAAGGTTCGCCACCCTATCGACACCGGGCCGCCCGGTGATCGGGCCACGCTCAGGAGTAGCCGAGACGCCGCAGTTCGGTCTCCATCGTGGCCAGGAAACCGTCCACCTCGGCGCGGTCGTAGGTCTCGCGCAGCCGCCGCACGGTGAAGGTGCGGCCGCGGACGTCGTCGGCGCCGACCACCTGGGCGAGGCCGCGGTGGTCGCCGGCCAGCCAGATGCGGATCTGCGCGACGAAGGCGTCGACCTCGGCCGGGTCGTAGCCCTCCTTGAACCGCACGCGGGTGAAGTGGGTGGCGTCCAGCATCGCCACCGCGCGGCGCACGTCGGCGACGCGCGCGGGCGCGAGGGCGCGGCCCGCCATCAGCTCGCGGGCGTGCGCGGCGTACAGCTGCGCGGCGCGGATGATCTCGGCGAGGCGGGGGCCGTTGGCGGGCACGCCGGTGCCGGTCTGGGCGTCGCGGACCGCGCGGCCGGCCGCCTCCAGGGCCCGCGCGGCGTATCCGGCGGCGTGCGGGGCCCAGTCGCCGCCCAGCGCGTGCGCGCGGGCGGCGGCGGCCAGCTCCCGCTTGGCGTCGCCGAGGGAGACCTCGATGACCGACACCGTGAGCCGGAACCCCGCCTTGGCGAACGCGGCGCGCCCGCCCGCCACCAGCTGGTCGCGGTCCGCCCGCTGCTCGGGCGGGTCGGGCCGGGGCGGCGGGGGCGGCTTGGGCTCGGCGCGGCGCACGCTGAGCCGGGGCGCGATCGTGCCGGGGTTGGCGAACCGGGCGGCCAGCTCGGCGGCGTCCGGCCGTCCGGCGGGGTCGCGCTGCAGGGCCTCCTCCAGCACCTCGCGCAGGTCGGGGTCGATGCCCTCCAGGTCGGGCGCGCCGTTCAGGACGCGGCGGACGTAGGCGGCCGGGCTGGTGGCCTCGTAGGTGCGCCGCCCGGTGGCGGCGTAGGCCACGGTCGCGGCCCAGGCGAACACGTCGGCGGGCGGCCCGACCTGCGCGTTCTCCAGCGCCTCGGGGGCGACGTAGCCGGGGGTACCGATGGGGCCGCGGGTCAGCCGGTCGGCGCCGGTCAGGTAGGCGATGCCGAAGTCGATCACGATCGGCTCGCCGCCGACCAGCATCACGTTGCCGGGGTTGATGTCGCGGTGCACGCTCTGCGCGGCGTGCACCGACGCCAGCGCCCCGGCCAGGCCGCCGGCGAGCCTCAGCAGCCCCTCGCGCGGCAGCGGGCCGCGCCCCTTGACCGCCTCCAGCAGCGAGGTGCCCTCGACGTAGCGGGTGACGATGTAGGGCGGGTCGCCGTCCACGGCCGCGTCCACCAGCTCCACCACGTTGCGGCTGCGGATGCGGCGCATCGCCTCCACCTCGCGGCGCAGCCGCTCCTTGGCCTTGAACTCGGCGGGCAGGAACGGGTGCAGCGTCTTGATCGCGACCATGCGGCCGTCGTCGGCGCGGGCCAGGAAGACCTCGCCCATGCCGCCCCGGCCGAGCCGCTGCAGCGGCAGGTAGGGGCCGATGGGGGCCAGCGGCCTGGCGCGGGCGGGCATGGCGGCGCCGGCGCCGGGCCCGGTCTGGGGGCCACTGTGCGGGCCGCTGATCGGGCCGCTGATCGGGCCGCTGTGGGGGCCGGTGCCGCCCGAGACCGCGCGCATCCCCAGCGAGTCGGGGCGCAGCGCGCGCAGCTGCCGCACCAGCGCCTCGGCGCCGGGCCGGGCGGCCGGGTCGGAGGCCAGCGCCGCCGCCAGCACCGGGCGCAGCTCCTCGGAGATGTCCGACAGGTCGTGGTCGCCGCGGATGATGCGGACGCAGACGGCCGCGTCGTTGGGCGCGTCGTACAGGTCGCGGCCGGTGGCGGCGTAGGCGACCAGCGCCGCCCAGGCGAACACGTCGGCGGGCGGGCCCGCGTCGTCGCCCTCCAGCAGCTCGGGCGCCAGGTAGCGCCAGGTGCCCGAGCGGCCGCCGTTGTGGGTCAGGCGGGTGTCGTCCACGCCCTGGGAGATGCCGAAGTCGATGACGACCGGCTCGCCGTTCTCCAGCAGCACGTTGCCGGGCTTGATGTCGCGGTGCACCACCCCGGCGCGGTGGATCGCCTCCAGCGCCTCGGCGGTGCCGAGCGCCACCCGCCATAGCGCCGTCCCGGTCAGCGGGCCGGTGTCGCCGACCACCTCCAGCAGCGGCGGGCCCTCCACGAAGCGGGTGACGATGTAGGGCACCCGGGCCTCGACGTCGAACTCCAGGATCTCGGCGACGCGCCGGGCCCGCACCCGCCGCATCGTCTCCACCTCGCGGCGCAGCCGGACGCGCGCGTCGCCGGCGTCCACCAGGTGCGGGTGCAGGGTCTTGACCGCCACGAACCGGCCCTCGGGCGCGATCGCGCGGAACACCCGGCCCATGCCGCCCGCGCCGACCAGCGCGACCGGCCGGTAGGGGCCGATCGCGTCGGGCGGCCCCTCCTCGCCGGGCGGCGCTGCGGCCGCGGCGGGGTGGGGACGGTGCCAGGTCCCGTCAGAGGAACGGGACCCGGGAGACGAGGTCGCGGACATCGGTGCGCAGGTCCTCAAGGCTCTGGCTCATGCCGGTGAGCGGCGTGGTGTTGGGCGGCTGCCGTTGGGACAGCACTACCAGGACGGCGGCGAACACGGCGAGGATCAGCGCGCCCGCCATGGCCGCCTCGGCGCGCGGCAGCACCGCGCCCCACAGGCGGGCCATCTGCCGGCGCGGCGCCCCGCTGCCGGGCGCCAGGCACAGCAGCACGACGACCAGCATCGCGGTGTAGCCGATGGCCTTGGAGGCGGTCAGGCCCGGCGCGGCGAACATGAAGATCCCCAGCATGACCGCCGCGGCGATCGCGCACAGCCCCGCCAGCAGCGCGGTGACCATCAGCGCGCCGGGCAGGTGCAGCGGCGTCTTGAACGCCGCCGCCACCGCGTCGCCCGAGCGCGGGCCGCGGCGGGTGCGCTTGCTCTCCATCCCCTTGGCGGCCTTGTCGCCCATGCGCAGCAGCAGCACGCCGGCGACGGTGACGCCGACCGCCAGCACCGGCGCGATGTTGGCGAAGCCCAGCAGCGCCACCAGCACCAGCAGGCTGAGCACCCGGTACCAGCCGTAGGGCTTGGGCCGGTCGGGCTTGTCCTGGCGGGCGGGCTTGTCCGGGCGGTCGCGGCGGGCGGCCTCGCCGGTGGGGTCGGGGCGGGTGCCCGGACCGTAGGGGTCGTAGGGCGCGGGCCGCCGGTCCTGCTCGGCGGGGGGCGGCTGCCGGTCCTGGTAGGGCGGGGGCGCGTAGGCGGCGGGCCGGTGCCGCTCGTACGGCTGCGGCCGCTCGTACTGCTGTGATTCGTAGGGCCGCGCCTCGTAGGGGGCGGGCGCGGGCGGCGGCACCGGCGGCGGGGCCGCCGGGGGCAGCAGGCCCTTGAAGTCCTTGGGCTGCGCCGGCACCGGCGCGGGCACCGGTGCGGAGGCGGCCGGTCCGGGCGGCGGGCCCGGCGGGGGCGGGGCGGGCATGTGGGAGGAGGCGTTGAACGACCGCGAGTGGTCGGGCGCGGTCTCCTCGACGCCGGGGCCGGGGCCGGTGTCGACGCGGGTGGCGTCCTCGTCGACCCGCTCGTCGACCAGGGTCTGGTCGGTGATGGTCGCCTCGATGTGCAGGCGGCGGGCCAGCTGCACCAGGTGCACCGCGGTGGGGCGCTCGGCGGGGTTGCGGGCCATCGCCGACCGCAGCAGCGGCAGCAGCGCCTCGGGCGTCCCGTCCAGGTCCGGGGCGTTCTGCATGATCTTGTAGAAGATCGACTCGAAGGTGCCCGAACCGAACGGCGGCCGCCCGGTCGCGGCGTAGGCGAGGGTGCCCGCCCAGGCGTGCACGTCCGAGGGCGGTCCCGCCTCCTCGCCCTCGATGATCTCGGGGGCCAGGTAGCCGGGGGTGCCGATGACCATGCCGGTGGCGGTCAGCCGGGTGGCGTCGGCGGCCTGCGCGATACCGAAGTCGATCACGATCGGCTCGCCGTCGACCAGCATCACGTTGCCGGGCTTCATGTCGCGGTGCACGATGCCCGCGCCGTGGATCGCCGACAGCGCCGAGGCCAGGCCGACCGCCAGGCGCTGCAGGCCGGAGGCGTAGATCGGGCCGGACTCCTCGACGACCTCCTCCAGCGTGCGGCCCGGCACGTACTGGGTGACGATGTAGGGCCGCTCGGCGGTGACGTCGGCGTCCAGGATCTCGGCGACGTGCGGGCTGTGCACGCGCCGCATCGAGTCGACCTCGCGGGCCAGCCGGCGGCGCGCGGTCGCGTCCCCGGCCACCGCCGGGCGCAGCACCTTGATCGCGACGTTGCGGCCCTCGGGATCGGCGCCGAGGTACACCACGCCCATGCCGCCCTCGCCGAGGGTCCGGAGCACGCGGTAGTGGCCGATCATGTCCTGGCCGATGTCATCCCCGGACGTGACAACCCCCTTCATCGTTTACGAAACCCTACCCTCGCGGGCGGCGCCGGGCCGATCCCCCGGAGCGCGCCGCCCGCCGGGCGGCGCGTCGGGCGGCCCATCAGGCGACCAGGGCCCGGGGGCGCTCGGCGGTGACCCCCGTCCAGTCGGCGAGGGCCCCGGCGAACCAGCGGGCCGCCGGCCTGCGGGCCGGGTCGCGGTCCAGGCCGAGCCGCAGCAGCGACGCCAGCGGCTCCGCCGCGCCCTCCAGATCGGCCTGCCCGCGAAGGATACGGAAGCAGACGCCGTGCAGCGACCCGCGGCCGAAGGGCGGGCGCCCGGTCGCCGCGTACGCCAGCGTCGCGGCCCAGGCGTACACGTCCGAGGCCCGGGTGGCGGCCCCGCCCTCGATCAGCTCGGGCGCCAGGTAGGCCGGGGTGCCGATGACCATG
Source organism: Spirillospora sp. CA-253888 (assembly GCA_050936435.1). Lineage (GTDB taxonomy): Bacteria > Actinomycetota > Actinomycetes > Streptosporangiales > Streptosporangiaceae > Spirillospora. Next base: position 5,754,322 of record JBNJMT010000001.1, on the reverse strand, counting down.
CCGCGCCTGGTGAGCTGCTCGGCCCCGGCCTCCCGCGCGATGCCGAAGTCGATCAGGGTGGGCCGGTCGCCCAGCACGATCACGTTGCCGGGCGAGACGTCGCGGTGCAGCACGCCCGCGTCGTGCACGTCGGCGAGGCCGAGCGCCATCCCCCGCGCCAGGCGGAGCAGCCGCTCGCGCCGCGGCGGCCCGTAGTCGGCCACCAGGTCGCCCAGCGAGCAGCCGGGCACGTACTGCATGACCACGTAGGGCCGCTCCCCGTCGAGCCGCCCGTCCAGCAGCCGCGCCACGTACCCGCTGCGCACCCGCGCCTGCGCCGCCATCTCCTGCGCGAGGCGCTGCCGCGCCTCGGGCTCGGCGGCGAACCCGTCCTGCAGTTCCTTGACCGCGACCTCGCGGCCGAAGGAGTCCATGGCAAGGTGCACCACGGCCGTGCTCCCCCGGCCGATCTCGTCGAGCAAGCGGTACCCGCCCAGTCGCCGATGCTTCCCCATAACCCCTATGACGCCGGAAACGGCGCCTTCGTTCCGGGGAATGCGGGACGCCGGGGCCCCGCTAGTTCGCGCGGGCGGCCTGGCGGGCCCTGCGCTCCTCGCGCCGGGTCTCGAACTTGGTGGCGGCCGCGTCGAGCTGCGCCATGAACTCGGCCAGCTCGTCGCGGGCCTTGGCGCCGTCGCCGGAGAAGTCGTCGCGGTCGAAGATCTTCCACTTGCGCAGGCACGGGGTGAGCACGTCGTCGTGGTGCAGCCGCAGGTCGTAGATGCCGGCGTTGGCGATGACGACCGACTTGCGCAGGAAGCCGTCGATGCTGTGGCCGGGCATCTCGAACGCCTTGACGACCTCGGTGATGGCCCGCATGGTCTCGTTGGGCGCCAGCTCCAGCGAGGCGCCGATGAGGTTGCGGTAGAAGATCATGTGCAGGTTCTCGTCCTTGGCGACCCGGGTGAGCATCTGCTCGCAGATCGGGTCGCCGGACGCCTTGCCGGTGTTGCGGTGCGCCACGCGGGTGGCCAGCTCCTGGAAGGAGACGTAGGCGTTGCCGTGCAGGAACGCGCTGCCGTGCGCGGCCTCGTAGCCGGTCTCCATGTGCTTCATCCGGGCCCGCTCCAGCGCGATCGGGTCCACGGCGCGGGTGACGGTGAGGTAGTCGCGGATGACGATGCCGTGCCGGTTCTCCTCGGCGGTCCACCGGTTGACCCAGGTGCCCCAGGCGCCGTCGCGGCCGAACACGTCGGCGATGGCGCGGTGGTAGCCGGGCAGGTTGTCCTCGGTCAGCAGGTTGACGATCAGCGACTCGCGGGCCTCGGGGCCGAGCTTGGAGTCCCCGGGCTCCCAGCCGTCGCCGCCCAGCGGGCCGTCGAAGTCGCGGCCCTGGCCCCACGGCACGTACTGGTGCGGGAACCACTCGTCGGCGGTGGTCAGGTGCCGGTTGAGTTCCTTCTCCACGATCGGCTCGAGTTCGAGCATCAGACCGGTCTGGAACTTCTCCTCGGACGTGACGGACATGCTGATCCTTCGCTGGACGACGGGTGGGGCCTGCCGGGGGGAGCGCCGCCGTGTCCCCGACACGGCGCGACGCGGGCAGCGGGTTCAGCGGGCGGCCCTGAGCCGATCCACGGAGCCAACCTACTGAAGCGTAGGTTCAAGGTTCGCGTTCGGTGTGACGTACGTCAAGACACCACCGTCACAATCAACCCGCGCATTTCTTTGTAGGGAAGCGCGAAACGCCGGTGATCACTGAGTGTCGGCGGCCTGTTGCCACATGCGGTTGGCGGCCGCGCGCAGGACGGTCCTCGGCATGATCTTCAGCGCGGGCAGCGCGGCCTTGTACTGCGCGCCGGGCACGCACAGGGCGCGCCCGGCCGACACCGCGTCCAGCCCCGCCCGCGCCACGTCGGCGCGGCGCAGCCACAGCAGGTTGGCCTCGCCGTCGTCCTCGGTGCGGGTGAAGCCGGGGCACAGCGCGGTGACGTGCACGCCCCGCGCGGCGACCTCGGCGTGCAGGCTCTCGGAGAAGGCGGCGACGTAGGCCTTGGTCGCGCCGTAGGTGGCGCTGCCGGGCGAGGGCGCGAACCCGGCCATCGAGGCGACGTTCAGCACCCCGCCGCGGCGGCGCGCGAGCATCCCGGGCAGCGCGGCGTGGGTGAGGCGCACCAGGGCGGTGACGTTCAGCTCGATCTCCCGGAGCTGGTCGTCGAGGCCGAGGTCGGCGAACGCGCCGAACGCGCCGTACCCGGCGTTGTTGACCAGCAGCTCGACCGGCTCGGCGCGCAGCCGCGCCTCCACCTCGCCGCGCTGGGCCGGGTCGGTGAGGTCGGCGGCGACCACCTCCACCGCCACCCGGTACCGCTCGACCAGTTCGCGGGCCAGGCCGTCCAGCAGCGCGGCCCGGCGGGCCACGATCACCAGGTCGGCGCCCCGGGCGGCCAGCAGCCGGGCGAAGCTCTCGCCGATGCCGCTGGACGCGCCGGTCACGAGCGCGGTTCGGTACGCCTGTCGCATGGCGGCCGATCGTAGCGGTCCACAGCCCCGTTTGCCCCGATAAAGCGCGGGTCGCCCCACCGGCCCGCTGGCGCCCCGGCCATGTCCCCGCGCCGAGCGCCGTCTGGAGGCCGGCTGAGAAATACCGTGAAGGCGGGCGGGCCCCGCGGGAGACAACCGAGCGACCGATCCGACGCCCGGAGGACACCCCCCATGACCCCCACCCCCCGCCCCGCATGACGGCCGCGCTCCGCCGCTCCGCGCCGTCCGGAGAGCTGGACGACGCCGAGCTGATCCGGCTGTCGGGCGACGACCCCGAACGGTTCGCGGCGCTGTTCGACCGGTACGCCCGCCAGATCCACCACTACGCCGCGCGGCGGCTCGGCACGCAGGCCGCCGACGACATCGTGGCCGAGACGTTCCTGGCCGCCTTCCGCCGCCGCGCCTCCTACGACCTGGCCCGCCCGCTGGCCCGCCCGTGGCTGTACGGGATCGCCTCCACGCTGATCGCCCGGCACCGCCGCGACGAGGAGCGCCACTACCGGGCGCTGCGCCGCACCGGCGTGGACCCGCTGCCCGAGCCGATGGCCGAGACCGTGGTGTCGCGGGTGGCCGCCGAGCAGGACGAGCGCCGGATGGCCGGGGTGCTGGCCAAGCTGCCCGCGGGCGACCGCGACGTGCTGCTGCTGGTCGCCTGGGGCGGCCTGTCCTACGACGAGGTCGCCGAGGCGCTGTCGGTGCCCGCCGGGACGGTCGCGTCCCGCCTCAGCCGTGCCCGCCGCAAGATGAAGGCCGCCCTGGGCGGCGCCCAGGAGGACTGATGGACGAGCTGGAGACCCTGCAGAGGATGCGCGCGGACGTCCCGGAGCTGACGCCGGAGGCCGAGCGCGCGGCGCGGCTGCGGCTGCTGGCGGCCGACGTGCGGCCCGAACCGTCCCGGCGGTCCCGTGCGTCGCGGACGGCATGGCGGGTGGGCGCGGTCGGCGTCCTGGCCGCCGGGGCGCTGACGGCGGTGACGGTGCTGCCGGGCGGCGGGCCGGACAAGCTCGACCAGCCCGGCGGCAGGGGCGGCGCACCGAGCCTGGTGGCCGTCGCCAACGCCACCGAGCTGGGCGAACGCGCCGCCCGCCGCGCCGAGACCGATCCCGGCCCGGTCGCCGGGCCGCACCAGTGGACCTACCTCCGCAAGGCCGACGCCGAGGTCTCCGACTACACCCCCGGCGTGTCCCGCTCCCGGGTGCGGCGCTCGGAGGTGTGGATCAACTTCGACGGCAAGCGGCTCACCATCTCCCGCGGGAAGGGCGCCGTCGAGCGGACCGCCGGGGCCGACGGCTGGCCGGACCCGGGCCGCTACACCACGACCGACCCGGCGGGGCTGCGGCGGCAGTTGGAGGACACCGTCCGGGAGCACAAGCGCGACGCCCGCGAGGCGGCGCGCCAGGTGCACCGGAACGGGGGACCGGCCCCGTCACCGATCACCCCGCCCACCCCGGCCGACGTGTTCATGCAGGTCCGCTCGCTGATGGACCTGACCGCGCCGCCGCCCCGGCTCCAGGCCGCGCTGTACCGGCTGCTGCCGACGCTGCCCGGCGTCGAGCTGCGGCGCGGCGCGGTGGACGTCACCGGCCGCAAGGGGGTCGCGTTCGCCATCGCCACCCAGGGCGGCCGCACCCGCTCGGAGATCATCCTGGACGAGCACAGCTACCGCTACCTGGGGTTTCGGCGGGTGGTGACGCGCCCCTACACCGAGAAGGAGGTGCTGCGGCCGCGCGACGGCGGGAGCACCGGCGTGGACGCCCACTACCGGCCGGGCATGGTGCTGGACTGGACGGCGCAGCTCGACAAGGGCGTGGTGGCGCGCCGCGACGTCCGTCCCTGAGCCGCCCCCGCCCGCCCCGGTCCTTTCCGTTCCTTTCCGTTCGCGCCCGCCGCGCCTCCCGGACAACGGCCGCCCCGGCCTTTACGATCAAGCCGCAGTCCCCGAGGCCCGGCGGGTGTCCCCAATGCGAGTCGAAGAACGGATCGGTCCCTACCGCGTCCTGGAGGAGATCGGCGTCGGCGGCATGGGCGAGGTCAGCCTGGCGCTGGACCCCCGCGGCCGGGCCGTGGCCGTCAAGGTGCTGCACCCGGCCATCGCCCGCGACGACATCGCGCGCAAGCGCCTGGAGCGCGAGGTCGCGACCATGCGCCTGGTGCGCGACCCGCACGTCGCCGAGGTCCTGGACGCCGACTTCAGCGCCCGCCGCCCCTACCTCGTGACCCGCTACGCGCAGGGCCGCACGCTGGAGGAGGTCGTCCGCGAGGGCGGCCCGCTGCGCGGCGCGGCGCTCACCCGGGTGGTGCGGGGGCTGGCGCGGTCGCTGGCCGCCATCCACCGGGCGCAGATCGTGCACCGCGACCTCAAGCCCGCCAACGTGATCCTGGTGGACGGCGAGCCCGTCGTGATCGACTTCGGGCTGGCGCACGTGCTGGACGCCACCCGGCTGACGCTGACCGGCACCGCCATCGGCACCCCCGGCTACCTCGCCCCCGAGATCCTGGACGGGCACCGCGCCACGCCCGCCGCCGATGTGTTCTCGTGGGCGGCGACGGTGGTGTTCGCCGCGACGGGCCGCTCGCCGTTCGGGTCCGGGCCGCCGGAGGCGGTGTTCTCGCGGGTGCTGCGCGGCCGCCCCGACCTGGCCGGCGTGCCGCGCGAGCTGGTGCCGGTCGTCCGGGCGGCACTGGCGCGGGACGCCCGGCGGCGCCCGCAGACCGCCGACCTGCCCGGCGGCGCGGCCCCGGCGGCCGGCCCCGCGCCCGGCCCGGCAGCCGGCCCCGGTCGCCGCGCAGGCCCCGGCCCCGGTCGCCGCGCGGCCGGTCAGGCCCGCCGCGCCCGCCGCCCCTCCCGGACCGGCCGCCACGCCCGGCCTGCGCCTGGCGAGACCGCTGGTGGTCACGGCGCTGCCGCGGCCTGCCTCGCCGTGCCGATGCTCGCGGCGGCCGCCTGCCTGGGCTGGTGCCTGACCTCCTACGCGCGCGACGCCTGGGCGCGGATGCGGTCGCGGCTGGCGGGCGGCCGGGCCGTCCCCTGGCGCGCGCGGCTCGCCGCGCTGCTCGCGATGCCGCTGGAGGTGGCGGTGCGGCTGGCGATCCTGGGAGGCGTCGTCGCCCTCGGCTACGCGGGTCTGTACGCGATCCTGCAAGCGACGCCACTGGCCGACCGCCCCGCGCTGCCGTTCGGGCTGCTGGCCGGCGGGGCGGTCATCATGCGCGGCCGCTACGACACCTCGGCCCGCCTGCCGGAGCGGATCGGGGTGCCGGTCCTGGCGGTGCTGCTGCTGGCCGCCGTGGCGGCCGCGGCCCCCGACCCGTCGTGGTGGCCGTTCAGCGACCGCTGAAGGCGGCCTTGCCGGGGCCCTCCTCCATGAAGCTCCGCATCCCGTTCTTCTGGTCCTCGGTCGCGAACAGCGCCGCGAACTGCACGCGCTCGATCTCCAGGCCGGTCGCGAGGTCCACCTCCAGACCCGCGTCGATCGCCTGCTTGGCGGCGCGCAGCGCGAGCGCCGGGCCGCCGGCGAGCGAGGCCGCCCACCTGCTCGCCTCGGCGTAGACGTCGGCGTCCGGCACGACCCGGTCCACCAGCCCCATCGCCAGCGCCTCGCCGGCCTTCACGTGCCGCCCCGAGAAGATCAGGTCCTTGGCCTTCGCCGGGCCGACCAGCCGCGCCAGCCGCTGGGTGCCGCCCGCGCCCGGGATGATGCCGAGCTGGATCTCCGGCTGCCCGACCTTGGCGCCCTCGCCCGCCACCCGCAGGTCGGCGGTCAGCGCGACCTCCAGGCCGCCGCCGAGCGCGTACCCGGTGATCGCCGCGATGACGGGCTTGGGGATCGCAGCCAGCGCCCTGGTGAAGTCCTGGAGCAGCCGCGAGGGGCCCGCCGACATCTCGGCGTAGGACATCGGGGCCATCTCCTTGATGTCGGCCCCGGCGGCGAAGACCCGCTCGCCGCCGTACAGCACGACCGCGCCGACCGCGTCGTCGGCCGTCACCCGCGCGGCGGCCTCGACCAGCTCCCGCTGCACCTGCGCGTTCAGCGCGTTCATCTTGGGCCGGTCCAGCCGGATCGTCGCGACCCGGTCCTCGACCTCGACACGCACGAACTCGCCCACGAACTCGCCCACGAACGCCTCCACCTCTAGCGGGATCACCGACACCCCGACCCTAATCGCCCCGGCCGTGTTCGCCGGACCCGCCTGTCGGACCCCACTGGTACCTTCGTTCACCGGCCGTATCCGCACGTCCGGGGGATCCTCATGCTCGTCGCGCACGCCACCTGGCACGGCGGAGCCCTCTGCCTGTGGGCCGAGCGCACCGGTCCGCCCGCCCCGTCGGGCGACCTGCACCCGTTCGCCACCCGCGACTTCACCGGCACCTCCTACGAGCCGCTGGTGCGGGGCGCGTTCCGGATCGAGCTGACCATGGCGCTGCCGACCGTGGGCGACGGCCCGGTCCCCTCCCCCGAGCTCGACTCCAAGCCGCACGACGCGCCCGAGCTGCGCGACTGGACCGTCCCCGCCCTCGTCCTGGACCCGCTCGCCGCGATGGCCCTGCTCCAGGCCGCCGAGCACAGCGGCGACGTGATCCCCGGCACCGACCTGCGCTACCTGTGCCTGCTGGCCGACGAGGCGGTCCACCTCACCGGCCGCGGCCACGTCCTGCCCGCCCTGCTGCGCGAGGACGGCGACCTGGTGGCGCGCTGGCGGCCGGTGTTCGACGACCCCGACCGCTTCGGCGACCTGGTGCGCGCCATGCCCGCCGCCTGCCGCGCCGCGGACGGCGGCCGCCCCGCCGCCGACGTCCTGCGCGAGGCCCTGTCCGGCCTGGTCGACACCGCCGTGCGCGGCACCGTCCCGCACCCCCTGCTCCCCGCGCGCACCGGCAAGGCCCCCGACCGCCTGCCCCTGGCCGAGCGCTGGGTCGAGGCCCTCACCGGCCCCGACCCGCTGGTCGCCCGCGAGCCCCGCGACGACCCCGACGACCTGATCGCCGAGCTGGACGCCTGGGCCGCCGCCGTCCGCCGCCCGTCCGGCCCGCTGCGCGTGTGCTTCCGCCTCGCCGAGCCGGGCGCCGCCGAGCTCGACTACGGGCAGGCCGCCGCCGAGCAGCCCGCGGACGGCTCCTGGCGCGTGGAGTTCGCCCTCCAGGGCGTGGCCGACCCCAGCCTCTACGTCCCCGCGTCCCTGATCTGGGCGGGCGAGGCCACCTCCATCGAGGACGGCGCCGACACCCTGCTGGCGGGCCTCGGCCGCGCCCTGCGGCTGTTCCCCGACCTGGCCGGGGCCCTGGACGGTCCCGCCCCGCAGGACCTCGCCCTCGACACCGCCGGCGCGTTCCGCTTCCTGCGCCAGGCCGCGCCGATGCTGGCCGCGGCGGGCTTCGGCGTCCTGCTGCCGACCTGGGCGGGCAAGGCCAAGCTCGGCATGAGGCTCACCACCCGCGCCGAGCCCGACGAGGGCGGCGGCGCGGCCGCCTCCTCCGGCTTCGACCTGTCGGGCCTGGTGAGGTTCCGCTGGGACCTCGCCCTCGGCGAGGAGGAGATCGACGAGGCCGAGCTGGAGGAGCTGGCCCGCCTGAAGACCCCGCTGGTGCGGCTGCGCGGCCAGTGGGTCGAGCTCGACCAGGAGCAGCTCGACGCGGCGCTGGACTTCCTGCGCCACCCGCGCACCGGCACGATGACGGCCGCCCAGGCGATCCGCGCCATCGTCCACGCGGGCGACGACGCCCTGCCCCTGAGCGGCGTGGACGCCGACGGCGCCTTCGGCGACCTGCTGTCGGGCCAGGCCGACCGCCGCCTCGCGCCGGTCCCCACGCCCGACGGGGTGGAGGCCGAGCTGCGCCCCTACCAGCAGCGCGGGCTGGCCTGGCTGGTGTTCATGGACGACCTCGGGCTCGGCGGCCTCCTCGCCGACGACATGGGCCTGGGAAAGACGATCACGACGCTGTCCCTGTTCGCCCACGAGCGCCGCGACGGCCGCGCCCCCGCCCCGACCCTGGCGGTCCTGCCGATGTCGCTGGTCGGCAACTGGCAGCGGGAGGCCGCCAAATTCACCCCCAAGCTCCGGGTCTACGTGCACCACGGCACCGGGCGACACCGCGGCGAGGAGCTGGTCGCGGCCGTGGGGCGGGCCGACCTCGTGCTGACCACCTACGGCACCGCGGCGCGCGACGCGGCGATGCTCGCGAGGATCGCGTGGGGGCGGGTCGTCTGCGACGAGGCGCAGGCCCTGAAGAACAGCGGCACCCGGCAGGCCCAGGCGGTGCGGTCGATCCCGGCGCGCACCCGGATCGCGCTGACCGGCACCCCGGTGGAGAACCACCTCACCGAGCTGTGGTCGATCATGGAGTTCGCCAACCCGGGGCTGCTCGGGCCGCGCGCGGCGTTCCGGGAGCGGTTCGCGGTGCCGATCGAGAAGGACGGCGACGAGCAGGCCGCGCTGGCGCTGAAGCGGGCGACCCAGCCGTTCGTCCTGCGCCGGCTGAAGACCGACCGGAGCATCATCTCCGACCTCCCGGAGAAGCAGGAGATCAAGACCTACTGCAACCTGACGGCCGAGCAGGCGTCGCTGTACCGGGCGACGGTCGACGACATGCTGGCGCAGATCGCCGAGGCCGACGACAAGCAGCGGCGCGGCCTGATCCTGGCGACGATGGCCAAGCTGAAACAGGTCTGCAACCATCCGGCGCAGCTGCTGAAGGACGGCTCGCGGCTGGCGGGGCGGTCGGGGAAGCTGGAGCGGCTGGAGGAGATCTGCGCCGAGGTCGTCGAGCAGGGCGAGAAGGCGCTGGTGTTCACCCAGTACGCCGAGTTCGGGTCGATGCTGCAGCCCTACCTGGCGGCGAAGCTGGAGCGCCCGGTGCTGTGGCTGCACGGCGGCACCTCCAAGCAGGGGCGCGACGAGCTGGTGCAGCGCTTCCAGGGCGACGACGAGCCCGCGGTGTTCCTGCTGTCGCTGAAGGCGGCGGGCACGGGGCTGACGCTGACGGCCGCCAACCACGTCGTCCACCTGGACCGCTGGTGGAACCCCGCCGTCGAGGACCAGGCCACCGACCGGGCGTTCCGCATCGGCCAGACCAGGAACGTGCAGGTCCGCAAGTTCATCTGCGTCGGCACGATGGAGGAGCGCGTCGACGAGATGATCGAACGCAAGAAGGCGCTGGCCGAGTCGATCGTGGGCACCGGCGAGGAGTGGCTGACCGGGCTGTCGGTGGCCGAGCTGCGCGATGTGCTGTGGCTCGCGCCCGAGGCGGTGAGCGGGTGATGGCGGGCTGGTGGTCGCGGCGGCTGCTGGCGCCGGTGGAGTCGTTCGCGGGGACGGCGACGCTGGCGCGGGGCCGCACGTTCTCGGTGGACGGGCTGAAGGTCGGCGCCTACGAGGTGACGGCGCGGGTGCGCGGCGCGGGCACCGGGCCGTACGAGGTGGCGCTCGGCATCGACGCGATCGCGCCGGAGGGCTGGCTCGCGATCGAGGCGGAGCTGGCCGCCCGCGCGGTGTACCGGGCGCGGCTGCTGGCCGGGGAGCTGCCGCCGGAGGTCGAGCTGGTGTTCGCCGAGTTCGGGGTGTCGCTGTTCCCCCGGTCGGTGGGCGACCTGCACGCGATGTGCTCGTGCCCCGACTGGGGCGACGTGTGCGAGCACGCGGCGGCGGCGCTGCACGCGCTGGGCGCGGCGTTCGACGACGACCCGTTCCTGGTCCTGGAGTGGAACGGCCGCACCCGCGAGGACCTGCTGCGCGCCCTGCGGCGGGCCCCGGCGGCCGAGGCCGAGGCGGAGGAGGCCGCCGAGCCGCTGGCGGCCGAGGGCTTCTGGGCGCCGCCGACCGGGCTGGCGCGGCTGCGCGAGCGGCGGCCCGTCCCGCCGGTGCCGCCCGGTTTCCTGCTGCGGGTCGCGGTGCCGCCGCCGGTGAAGGTGCGGCGGCGCGATCTGGCGGCGGTGCTGGAGCCCGCCTACGAGGCGCTCACCCCCGACATCGCCGAGGACGACTGAGCCGGGCGCCGCCAGGAGGTCACGAGGCGCGCGTCAGGGAGCCGTTCAGCTTCTGCTTGGGCAGCCGCCAGGCCAGCCCGTCGCCGGCCGGGGTCAGGTGGTGGGTCGAGTGGACGTTGCAGCGTCCCTTGTCCTGCCGGACGACCCGGGTGGAGAAGACGACGATGTCCTTCTCGGCCGACACCAGGATGCCCTTGGCCTCGCAGGCGACCTCCTTGCCGGACACGTGGAGCGTGACGTTCTCCTCGCCGACCGCTCCGGCGGCGAAGTCGAAGTCGCGGCGCAGCGTCTTGCCGGGCGCGCCGGTCTCGCCCCACCAGCGCCCCAGGTACCGCTGCGGGACGCCCTGCTCCTTGACGCGGGTGAGGGTGCCCTGGACGTTCTCCGAGGCCCACTGGACGGTGCCGTCCGGGTTGGCGGTCATCGTCTGGTTCGCGCCCCTGCCGCACCCGCCCGCGGGGAAGGAGCGGACCGGCGTGGTCCGCAGCGCGATCATCGGGCCGCCCGACCTGAGGACGGCGCTGAACTCGCACAGCTCGTCGCCGTCGACCGACCGCATCCGCGCGACGTCCTGGCCGACCCGCCCCTGCGTGACGGTGACCCGCCGCAGCCATTCCGAGCCGGTGGACTCCTTGCGCACCACGCCCTCCCAGGTGCCCAGCAGCCCGGCGGGCACGCTGTCCTCGGGCGGGGACGCGATGCCTTCGGTCAGGGGCGCGGTGCCTCCGGACGGGGACGCCGCGCTCCCGCCCGGGCGCGGGTCCTCGTCGCTTCGGCCGCGCTCGCCGTTCAGCACCACCAGCCCGGCGGCGAGCGCCGCGAAGGCGGTCGCCGCCGCGCCGACGCCGAGGTAGAGCGGCCTACGCGAGGGTCGCCCGGAGGCGTTCTGGGCGGTGGGACCGGGCGTCCACGGTGGTGGCCCGTGCGGCGGGACGGGCGGGGGCGCGGGGAAGGCGCGCGGCGGAGCGGGAGGCTGCTCGGGGTCCTCCAGGTCCAGCAGGGCGGCGGTGTGGCGGCCCAGGTCCGCGGACACGGCGGCGGGCAGCCACGGCTCGTCCCCGGGTTCGCCGACGGTGTCGAGGATCTCCGCGAGGTCCGGGCGGGCCGCCGGGTCCTTGGCGAGGCAGCGTTCGGCCAGGTCGCGCAGGACGCCGGTGAGGCCGGTCAGGTCGGCCGGCTCGGAGGCGACGCGGAACAGCAGCGCGTGCGGGCCGCCCTCCGGCGTGCCGAACGGCTGCCGCCCGGTCGCCGCGAACGCCAGCACCGCGCCCAGGCAGAACACGTCGCTGGCCGGGGTGAGCGCCTGCCCGCGCACCTGCTCGGGCGACATGAACCCGGGCGAGCCGATCAGCGCGCCGGTGCGCGTGGCCACCGAGGCGTCCACCGACCGGGCGATGCCGAAGTCGATGACGCGCGGCCCGTCGATGGCGACCAGCACGTTGGACGGCTTGAGGTCGCGGTGGATCAGCCCGGCCCCGTGCACCGCCCGCAGCGCCCGGGCCAGTCCGGCGGCCAGGGTGAGCACCGACGCGGCGGGCAGCGGCCCGTGCCGCGCGACGACCCGCTGGAGGTCGAGGCCGGGCACGTAGCCGGTGGCGACCCAGGGCGCGGGCGACTCGGTGTCGGCGTCCAGCACGGGGGCGGTCCACGCGCCGCCGACGCGCCGCGCCGCGGCCACCTCGTGCCGGAACCGGCGACGGAACTCGGGATCGCGGGCCAGTTCGGGGTGCACGACCTTGACGGCGACGGTGCGGCCGCGCGGCGAGCGCCCCAGGTAGACGCGGCCCATGCCGCCGGCGCCGAGCCGTCCCAGCAGGCGGTGGTCCCCGATGCGCCGCGGGTCGTCCGCTGTCAGTGCCTCCACGGCCTGGTGCCCCCCTGAGCCGGTCCCCTCGCTTCTCCCGTGCCGGGCAGAATAGGGGGCCGGTACGGGTGGGGGCGAGTGGGGGCGCACCGCGTCCGGGCGGGGCGGGGGGTCATGGAACGGGTTCTGGTGGCGGGCGTGTCCGGGGCCGGCAAGACGACGCTGGCGGCCAGGCTGGCCGCGCGGTACGGCCTGCCCAGGTACGAGCTGGACGCGCTGCACCACGGCCCGGGGTGGGAGCCGCGCCCCGGGTTCGTCGCCGAGGTGGCGGCCTTCAGCGCCGGCGACCGCTGGGTGACCGAGGACCAGTACCACGGCAAGCTCGGCGACCTGCTGTGGGAGCGCGCCGACACCGTGGTCTGGCTCGACCTGCCGCGCCGCACGGTGATGGGCCGGGTGCTGCGCCGTTCGGTGGTGCGCGCGCTCACCGGACGGGAGCTGTGGAACGGCAACCGCGAGCGCTGGCGCGACTGGCTGCGCGCCGACCATCCGGTGCGCTGGGCGTGGACGCAGCACGCGCGCAAGCGCGCCACGACCGCCGCGCTCGCCGCCCGGCACCCGGACGTCCGGGTCGTGCGCGTCACCGGCGCCCGGCGGCTGCGCGACCTGGCGTGGTTGGATCGCGACGCATGGACGACCTCTTCGACCTGATGGAGCCGGGCGACGGGCCCGGCGGTGTCGCTCACCGTGCGGGAGATCCGCGTCCATGGCAAGCCGATCGCCTGGCTCGATCCCGGGACGACCGCCGAGATCGTGCTGGCGGGCGAGGGCGTCGAACACCTGGTCCCGGACATGATGTTGAGCGGGACGCCGCGCGTTCAGCCGTAGTGGCGCCCGGCGCAGCCCACCTCCCCGGCGATCGTCGCGCACACCCCGAGCAGCCCCACGATCTCGGCGTAGTCGTCGGTGGTGAACGAGGTGGCGCGCGGCCCGGCGAGCCGCACGCCCGGGATCACCGCGATCGACTGCGCGATGGCCGTCGAGCTCCACTCCACCTCCAGCGTGTAGGGGGCCTCGACCGGCGCGCGCCGCCAGCCCTCGGGGTCGGCCAGCGCCCGCGCCGCCCCCTCGTAGATCATCTGCTGGGCGCGGGGCGGCGGCACCAGCGCGGCGGCGTACCGGTCGCGCCCCTGCTTCACCGCCACGGTCGCGACCCCGTCCAGCACCTCCCGCGCCTCCGCGCAGGCCGCCGCGTCCCCGGCGACCAGCCCGACCGGCACGCCCAGGGTGGCGGCGTAGGCGGCCATCAGCCGGATCTCCCCGGCGGTCTCACCGTTGAGCCGCACGTCGTAGATCTCGCGGCCCATCCAGGTGTGGTTGAGCACGCCGTCGGGCACGCCCGCCCGCGCGTGGTAGCCGACGTACAGCGCCACGTCGAAGGTGCCGTCCAGCCCTTCGGCCATGCGCATCGGCTTGTAGGGGCCGCGCACCAGCGCGCAGCGCGGGTCGATCAGGTCGGCGCGCAGGTTCCTGCCGCCGCCGTGCGCGTCGGTCACCACGACCTCGGCGGCCCCGGCGTCGAACGCGGCGCGGACCGCGGCGTTCGCGTCGCCGGTCATCAGCTCGCAGCCGCGCTCGTAGCCCCGGCCGCCCGCGCGCATCTCCTCGGGGTCGGTGAGCCCGGAGACGCCTTCCATGTCCACTGAGACGAAGACCTTCATGCCATCCGATGATGCCCCGGTCCGCACGCAACACTTCGGGCCTCCTCGGCGGTAGTAGTCCGCGAGCGACACGACGAGGGAGCGCGCATGCCGGAGGGCAGGACCGCCGGACCCGATTTCGGCGAGTACGCCGCGCAGCGGTCGGCGCGGCTGCTGCGCACCGCCTACCTGCTGTGCCGGGACTGGGCGACCGCCGAGGACCTGGTGCAGACGGCGCTGACCAGGGCGTGGCTGGCGTGGCGGCGGATCGGCGACGATCCCGATCCGTACGTGTACCGCATCCTGGTCAACACGCACGCCTCCTGGTGGCGGCGGCGCTGGCGCGGCGAGGTGCCGACCGGGCGGCTGCCCGACCGGCCCGATCCCGCGAGCGCCGCGGTGGAGGACCGCGAGGTGCTGTGGGACGCGCTGGCCAGGCTGGGACGACGTGAGCGCGCGGCGGTCGTGCTGCGCTACTTCGCCGACCTGGAGCACGCCGCCATCGCCGAGATCCTGGGCTGCTCGCCGGTGACGGTGCGCAGCCAGATCAGCCGGGCGCTGGCCAAGCTGCGCGTCGATCCGTCGCTCTCCCCGGCACGAGAGGAGATCTAGGCCATGCCGTTCACCGAGCAGGAACTGCGCGAGGTGCTGGCCGAACACGGCGGCACGCCGTCCCCGCGAGGCGGCCTCGCCGCGCGGGCCGAGGCGGGCGGTCGCCGCACGCGCCGTCGCCGCCGCGCGGCCGTGCTGGCGGCGACGGCCTGTGCCGTGGCCGCCGCCGTGATCGCCCCCCAGGCGCTTCCGGAGCGAGGGCCGTCCCGCCGGACCGCCTCACCGGCGCCGCGGCTCGACGTGTCGGTCTTCCGCGAGCACTACACCATCCGGCGCGCCGCGGCCCTGTCGTCCCCGGCCGAGCTGACCGTGGAGTCCATGAGCGTGGTGACCGGGACCGTGACGGGCTTCTCGACCCGCTCCCTCGCCGTCAACGAGTACCCCGGCTCGTCCCCCGGCAGGATCGTGATGCACGTCCGCGTCGACTGGGCGCTCAAGGGCCCGGGAGAGCTCGGCGGGGCCGTCGCCGTCGGCACCGGCCTGGACGCGCCGCTGGAGACCGTCCGCCGGTCGGTCCCCCTCGGCACGAAGGTCCTGGCGTTCCTCAATCCTGCGCAGGGCGCGGGCGACAATCCGCTGCGCGACGCGTCCGGCCGGTCCCTCTGGTACTTCGGTTCGCAGGGGCTGGTCTTCGGCGACGAGAACGGCCGCGCGGTGGGCGCGGTCACCGAACTGCCCGACCGGCAATGGAGCCTGTCCAGGATGGCCCTCGATCTCGCTCCGACCGCCGCGCAGCCCTCGCCCTGCCCGATCCGCGCCAAGCCGAAGGCGAACAGCGGCGACGCCCTCGCGGGGCTCGGTTGCGCGGAGCTGACGCCCGCGCAACGGGCGAAGGTGATGCAGGTCTGTCCTGGTGTCTACGGAGAGCGGGACGAGGACCGGACGCGCCGCCTCGCCGACGTGCTGGCGGGGCTGAAGTGCGTCTCCCGGGCGCTGGCGGGCGAGTCCCGGTCGTGAGGCGACGGGGCGTGGCACGATTCGGACACGGCTCTTATCCCGGGCACCGTCCCGGGTCTAGGGTGACGGTGATCTTGGAGGTTGCCGTGCGCCGGTTGTCCGCCCTCGGTTGTGCCGTGCTGGCCGCCGTCCCGTTCGCCTCGCCCGCCGAGGCCGCGCCGCGGCAGGACGTGCCGCAGAAGGCCGGCACGGTCGTGTCGGTGGCGCCGCTGCCCGCCGCCCAGTGGCTGCCCGGCACCGGCAGGGCGCACCGCGTGGTCTACAGCTCCACCGGCCCGGCCGGGAAACCCGCGCTGAGCAGCGGCGCGGTGTTCGTGCCCAAGGGGACGCCACCGCGCGGCGGCTGGCCGGTGGTGTCGTGGACGCACGGGACCGTCGGCCTCGGCGACTCCTGCGCCCCGTCCACCGCCGGACGCTCCCAGCGCGACATCACCTACCTCACCGAGTGGATGGCGCGCGGCTACGCGATCGTGTCCACCGACTACGTGGGGCTCGGCACGCCGGGCGTGCACCCCTACCTGGACGGGCGCACCGCCGCCTACTCGGCGACCGACATGGTGCGCGCCGCCCGCTCGGTCGACCGGTCGCTGGCCGCCAAGTGGGTCGCGATCGGCCAGTCGCAGGGCGGCCACGCGGCGCTGTTCACCACCGCGCTCGCCCCCAAATACGCGCCCGAGCTCGACTTCCGGGGCGCGGTGGCCACCGGGGCGCCCTCCAACCTGGAGAGCGTGGTGGCGCTGGCCGGGCCGTACATCCCCGACCTGCCGCTGCCGGACCTGACCGCCTACACCGCCTACATCCTGGCGGGCGTACGGGCGGCCCGCCCGGGGCTGGACGTGGACCGGTACCTGACGCCGCTCGGCAAGCAGGTCGTGGCCGACGCCGAGAGGCTCTGCTACGCCGACATGGTGAACCGCACCAAGGGCGTCGGGATCGGCAGGCTGCTCAACCGGTCGCTGTTCGACGCGCGGTTCTTCCAGGGGCTGCGCAGCGTGCTGGAAGTGCCGCTGACCGGCTACGGCAAGCCGTTCTACGTCGCGCAGGGCATGGCGGACACCACCGTGCCGATCCCGCTGACCCTCAAGCTGGTCGCCGACCTCAAGGCGCGGCGCGCGCCGGTGACGTTCAAGGCTTACGCGGGCGCGGACCACAGCGGCACGATGGCCGCCTCGCTGCCCGACACCACCAGGTTCGTCGCCGGGCTGTTCAGGAACTAGCGCGGGACGGGAGCACCGCCCGGACGGCGAACCCGCCTCCGGGCCGCGGCCCCGCCGTCAGTTCGCCGCCCAGCGCGGTGACGCGCTCGCGCATCCCGCGCAGGCCGGTGCCGCTCCCGGCCGTCTCGCCGGGCAGCGGGCCGCCGTCGTCCTCGACCTCCACGATCACCGAGTCGGCGGTGCGGCGCACGCGCACCAGCGCGGTGGCGGCGTCGGAGTGGCGGGTGATGTTGGTCAGCGACTCCTGCACCACGCGGTAGGCGGCGAGGTCGGCGTCGGGGTGCAGGGCGGGCGGCGCGGCGCCGTCGCCACCGCCGTCGCCCTCGCGCTCCACCCGCACCGCGAGGCCCGCGGCGATCGCGCCCGAGGCCAGCTCGTCGAGCCGGGCGAGGCCCGCCGCCGGGGCCGGGCCGTCCTCGTCCACCTGCCGCAGCACCCCGAGCGTGGCGCGCAGCTCGCGCAGCGTCTCCTTGCTCGCCCCCTTGATCGCGATCAGCGCGGACTCGGCGGCGGCCGGGTCGCGCTGCAGGCCGTGCAGCGCGGCGGCGGCCTGCACGTTGATCAGTGAGATGTGGTGGCCGAGCACGTCGTGCAGGTCGCGGGCGATGCGCAGCCGCTCCTCGGTCACCTGCCGCCGGGCCGTCTCGGCGCGGCCCCGCTCGGCCTCGGCGAGCCGCCGCTCGGCCTCGCGCAGGTAGGCGCGGCGGTTGTGCATGACGGCGCCGACCGCGATCACCGCGACCAGCCAGCCGGCCAGCAGGTACAGCCCGGCGTCCTCCAGGTGGTTGACGCCGGTCTGCTCCTCGCCGTAGTAGGTGCCCGCCACCGCGAGCAGGCCGAGCAGCGCGGCGACCGCCAGCCGCCCCGCCGCCGCGACGCCGTAGAGCGCGATCACGTAGACGATCGCCAGCGGCCCGTCCGGCTCGGTCACCGGGTAGTAGGCCGTGCAGGCGGCGCCGGTGAACACCGCGACCGCCACCGGGTGGTCGCGCCGCCAGACCAGCGCCGCGCACGTCACCGCCGTCAGGGCCAGGCCGGCGACCGGGGACGAGGCGCTGTAGCGGTCGTCCGGCGGTGTCAGGAGCGTGAAGACCAGCAGGGACACCAGCAGCGCGCCGGCGAGCGCGGCGTCGGCCGCCCTGCCGCGCGGCAGGCGGATCGGGGGGTTCCGGAAGCGCACGCGCTCATCCTGCCAGCAGAACGACTCCTTGCATGACTGCGACGAGATGTAGTACACCTACTATCAACGAAAGCAGTGATACGGCGAAATGTTGAACGCCCGCTACAAGGGGGAACCATGACAGTTCCGGCCATCCGGACCCGTGGCGTGCGGATGCGCTACGGCCGCACCGAGGCCCTGCGCGGGGTGGACCTGGACGTCCCCGCGGGTGGGGTGTTCGCGCTGCTCGGCCCCAACGGCGCGGGCAAGACCACCACGATCGAGATCCTGGAGGGCTTCCGGCGCCGCTCCTCCGGCGAGGTCGCGGTGCTGGGCGCCGACCCCGACGAGGGCGGCGCGGCCTGGCGGGCGCGGCTCGGCATCGTGCTGCAGGACTGGCGCGACCACCCGCGCTGGCGGGTGCGGCAGCTGCTGGCCCACCTCGCCGAGTTCCACCCGCGCCCGCACGACCCCGACGAGCTGCTGGCCGCGCTCGGCCTGACCGGGCAGGCCGGCAGGACGATCCGCGACCTGTCGGGCGGCCAGCGCCGCCGCCTGGACGTGGCGCTCGGCCTGGTGGGCCGGCCCGAGCTGCTGTTCCTGGACGAGCCCACCACCGGCTTCGACCCGCGCGCCCGCCGCGAGTTCCACGACCTGATCGAGCGCCTGGCCCGTGAGGACGGCATGACGATCCTGCTGACCACCCACGACCTCGCCGAGGCCGAGCGCCTCGCCGACCGCATCGCGATCCTGGCGGGCGGCCGGGTCGCGGTCACCGGCACGCCCCGCGACCTGGCGGCGTTCGCGCGGGCCGGGTCGCGGGTGCGCTGGAGCGAGGGCGGCGCGCCCCGCGAGACCCGCACCGCCGACCCGTCCGCGCTGGTGTGGGAGCTGCACCGCCGCTTCGGCGGCCCGGTGCCGGACCTGGAGGTCCACCGCCCGACGCTGGAGGAGAGCTACCTCGACCTGACCCGCGCCGCCGGAGCGGAGGCCGCCGAGGCGGAGGCCGCCGAGCCCGCGAAGGCGGCGGCGTGAGCACCCCGGACACGAGAGAGAGGCACAGCGTGAACACCGCGATCCTGAAGACCGGCCTGCGCCGGGGGCGCGCCGAGTACCTCCAGTTCGCCCGCGACCGCCGCGAGCTGCTGACCGGCCCGGTCGGCGCGACGGTGTCGCTGGTGGCGCTGGTCGCCTGGCAGGGCCACGGCACGGTGCCCGGCACCGGCGCGTCCAAGGCGGTGCTGATGACCGCCGGGTTCGTCGCCTACTGCGTGTTCTCGACGGCGCTGATGAACCTCGCGCTCGGCATCACCGCCGACCGCGAGGAGGGCGCGCTGCTGCGGCTGCGCACCCTGCCCGGCGGCATGACCGCCTACCTGGTCGGCCGCACCGTCTCGGTGCTCGGGCAGATCGCCACCTACGTGGCGCTGATGCTGGCGGCGGGCCTCGCGTTCACCGAGCTGACGCTGCCCACCGCGCCGGGCGACTGGCTCACCCTCGCCTGGGTCCTCGCGCTCGGCACCCTGTCGGTCGCGCCGATCGGCGCGGCGCTGGGCGCGGTCGTGCGCGACGCCCGCAACGCCGCCGCCGCGCTGTCGCTGGCCATGATGGGCCTGATGATCATCTCGGGCGTGCTGTTCCCGATCACCGCGATGCCGCAGCCGGTGCAGTGGGTCGCACAGGCGTTCCCGCTGTACTGGCAGGGCCTCGGCCTGCGGTCGGTGTTCCTGCCCGACTCGATGCTGGCCGCCGAGATCGGCGGGAGCTGGCGGCTGTGGGAGGCCGCCGGGGTGATGTCGGCGTGGGCGGCGGCCGGGCTGCTGGTCGCGCCGTGGCTGCTGCAGCGCATGACGCGCCGCGAGTCCGGCTCCCGGCTGGCCGAGCGCCGGCGGCGCCACGCCGTCCGGCGCGCGTACTGATCCGGGAGACTGTGCCGGTGTCCTCCGACAAAGAGCACGTCCACAACCGGATCGCGGTGCTGAGGGCCGAGCGCGGCATCTCCCGCCGCGAGCTGGCCGCGGCCCTGGACGTCCACTACCAGACCGTCGGCTACCTCGAACGGGGCGAGTACAGCCCCAGCCTCCACCTCGCCCTGCGCATCGCCGAGTACTTCGAGGTGCCGGTGGAGGTCGTCTTCTCACTGCGGCCGTTCCCCCGGCTCGGCAGCACCGCCTGAGCACCACCCGAAGGAGAGACCCCATGAAGCCCCGCAACGAGCGGGAGGCCAAGCAGCTCCGCCGCATCGAGCAGAGCCGCCTGCCCGCCGAGTCCTTCACCCGGCGCCGGCGCCGCCGGTACGCCCTGGTGATGGCGGCCTGCCTGGCGCTGCTGTGGGCGAACGCGGGCGTGTCGATGGCGCTGGCCCCCAGCGACGCCGCCATGTACACCTGCTTCGCGGTCCTGGCCGTCATCGTGCCGGCCGGACTGTGGGCCTACGGCAGGATCATCGTCACCACCCGCGGCACCGTGGGCCTGCCCGCCCACCTGCTGGACGAGCGGCAGGCCGCCGAGCGGATCAACGCCCACGGCACCGCGCACCGCATCACGCTGGCGCTGCTCGTGGTCTCCCTCGCCGCCGTGATGAGCCTGATGCCCGGCGAGGGCTACACCGAGCGGCTGCCCGGCGCCGCCGCCGTGCTGCTGTTCTTCGCGCTGATCGCCACGGTCGCGGTGCTGCCCGCACTGATCATCGCCTGGCGGCTCCCCGACGCGCCGCCCGACGACGAGGACGAGGGCTGAGCCCGGGGGGCCGCACGGCCCCCCGGACCCACCGTCAGCGCAGGTTGCCGTTGGTCATGCCGTGCGGCGGGGGCGGCAGCGCGACCAGGCCCATCTCGGCCCGGCCCGCCAGCCCGGCGTGGCGCGGCACCACGCGGACGCTGTAGCCGAACGCGCCGCTGCGCGTCAGCGGGATCTCCCCCACGTAGCGCAGCCTGCCGTCCTCCACCGGCTCGCCGCCGGCCAGCTCCAGGTAGGACGGCTCGACCAGCGCGTCGGTGTCGTCCACCCGGCCGTAGACGGCCTCCACCGTCACGTCGGCCGGGTCCAGCCCGCCGAGGTCGACCACCACCCGCACCGGCAGGCCCGTCCCGACGTGCGGGCTCTCCTCGCCCGACGACTCCACGTGCTCGACCGCCACCCCCGGCCACGCCTTGGCGACGCGCTGCTTCCACGCCGCGAGCGCGCGGGCGCCGGAGTGGGAGTCGGCGGTCATCGCGCGGCCCGACGCGGCGGCCGGGACGTAGTAGTCCTCCACGTAGTCCCGCAGCATCCGGTTGGCCAGCACCTTCGGGCCGAGCGTGGCGATGGTGTGCTTGACCATCTCCAGCCAGCGGCGCGGCAGGCCCGAGGCGTCGCGGTCGTAGAACATGACCGACACGTGCTCGTCGATCAGCTCGTAGAGGGCGGCGGCCTCCAGCGCGTCGCGACGGTCGGGCGCGGCCAGGCCGTCGGCGGACGGGATCGCCCAGCCGTTCTGGCCGTCGAACCACTCGTCCCACCAGCCGTCGCGGATCGACAGGTTGAGCCCGCCGTTCAGCGCCGCCTTCATGCCGGAGGTGCCGCACGCCTCCAGCGGGCGCAGCGGGTTGTTCATCCACACGTCGCAGCCCTGCACCAGCGACTGGCCGAGCGCCATGTCGTAGTCGGGCAGGAACACGATGCGGTGCCGCACGTCCTCGCCGTCGGCGAACCGCACGATGTCCTGGATCAGGCGCTTGCCGCCCTCGTCGGCGGGGTGCGCCTTCCCGGCGATGACGATCTGCACCGGGCGCTCGGGGTCCAGCAGCAGCGCGCGCAGCCGCCCGGGGTCGCGCATCATCAGCGTCAGCCGCTTGTAGGACGGCACCCGGCGGGCGAACCCGATGGTCAGCACGTCGGGGTCGAGCGCGTCGTCGATCCAGGCGATCTCGGCGGCGCTCGCGCCGCGCCCGCGCCACGACTCGCGCAGGCGGCGGCGGGCCTCGTGCACCAGGCGCTCGCGCAGCACCCGGCGCACCCGCCAGAGCTCGCTCTCGGGGACGCGGCGCACCCCGTCCCAGCCGCGCCCCGACTCCAGCACCGAGGGCACCTCGCGGGCGGCGAGGTCCAGGATCTCGCGGGCGACCCAGGTGCCCGCGTGCACGCCGTTGGTGATCGACCCGACCGGCACCTCGGCGGTGTCGAAGCCGCCCCACAGGCCGCCGAACATCTCGCGGCTGACCTCGCCGTGCAGCCGGGAGACGCCGTTGACGCGCTGGGCGAGGCGCATCCCCATGACCGCCATGTTGAACACGGTCGGGTCGCCGTCGGGGTAGGTCTCGGCGCCCAGTTCGAGGACGCGCCCGACCGGGACGCCGGCCTCCTCGTTGACGCCGCCGAAGTACTTGTGGACCAGCTCGCGGGGGAAGCGGTCGATGCCCGCCGGGACGGGCGTGTGCGTGGTGAACACCGTGGACGCGCGGGTGGCCTCCAGCGCCTCGTCGAAGCCGAGGCCCTCCTCGGTGACCAGCTCGCGGATGCGCTCCAGGCCGAGGAAGCCCGCGTGCCCCTCGTTGGTGTGGAAGACCTCCGGGGCGGGGTGCCCGGTGATCCGGCAGTAGGCGCGGATGGCCCGCACCCCGCCGATGCCGAGCAGCATCTCCTGGAGCAGCCGGTGGTCGCCGCCGCCGCCGTAGAGGCGGTCGGTGATGTCGCGGGCGGCCTGGTCGTTGTCCTCGACGTCGGAGTCCAGCAGCAGCTGCGGCACCCGGCCGACGCGCACCAGCCACACCTGGGCGTGCAGGTCGTGGCCCTGCGGCAGGCCGATGGCCACGCGCACCGGCGTGCCGTCGGGCTCGCGCAGCAGCGTCAGCGGCAGGCCGTTGGGATCGATCGGGGGGTAGCGTTCGAGCTGCCAGCCGTCGGGCGACAGCGACTGGGCGAAGTAGCCGTGCCGGTACAGCAGGCCGACCCCGATGATCGGCACGCCCATGTCGCTGGCGGTCTTGAGGTGGTCGCCGGCCAGGATGCCGAGGCCGCCGGAGTACTGCGGCAGCGCCGAGGTGATCCCGTACTCGGGCGAGAAGTAGGCGATGGCCGCCGGGGCCCCGGTCCGCGCCTGGTACCAGCGGTCGGCCGTCAGGTACTCGCGCAGCTCCTCGACGGCGTCCTGGAGGCGGCGCAGGAAGCGGCGGTCGCCGGCCAGCGCCTCCAGGCGCTCGGGGGCGACCTCGCCGAGCAGCCGCACCGGGTCGTGCCCGACGGCCTCCCACAGCGCCGGGTCCACCGACCGGAACAGGTCCAGCGTCTCGTGGTGCCAGGACCAGCGGAGGTTGAGGACGAGCTCTTCGAGTTGGCGTAGGGGTTCCGGAAGGACGGTACGTACGGTGAGTCGTCGAATTGCCTTCACGCACCGCCACGTTAGGCGCTGATCGCGGTGATCCGCGAGTCCGGCGAGGAGAACATCACCTCGCGGACCGGTCGGCCCCGGGCCCGCGTGACCGCGCCGTCGCTGCGCTGACCAGCGACGCGACCGCCGCGCCTGCCGCGACGCCGCCGGAGTTGTAGAGCCAGTCGCCCGGATCGCACTCGCGGCCGGGGTCCAGCCCCTGGAGGAACTCCACCGCCACGAAGCCGAGCGCGAGCGCGGCGGGCGCGGCGACGGCGCGGCGTGTCGCCAGCACGGCCAGGAAGCCGCACGGCACCCACAGCGCGACGTTCATGACGTCCTCCAGGCCCCGGGTGCCGAAGATCTCGGCCGCCCGGACGGCGTCGCGGACCGGGTCGGCGGCGCAGTGCGCCATCCGGCCGCCGGCCCCCGGGCCCGCGCGCATCGGCAGCGTCATCGACAGCACCAGGCCCGTCCACACCAGCAGCGCCAGCGTCGGCAGCCGCGCCCATCCGGTGCGGCGCACCAGCGGCCGCCACAGCGCCAGGCCGGCCGCCGCGACGGCCGGCCACGTCGACAGGGCCCGTATCGCCTCGATCGGCACATGGTCCGGCACGTCTGGAAAGACGTGCCGGCGGCCCGGCGGGTTCGCGGGCCGCTGTCCGCTACCGGCCTCCGACCGGCGGGGCGATAGCGAGATGTGGCGCAAAGTTAGGTCCCCCTACGAGGCGGTAAGCCGCCGATCGGGGGCATGGACGGTTTTGGAAATCACGAGCGGGTAGGGGATGGCGCATGCGGATCGAGTCCAATACGTCCCAGAAGACGGATCTGACCACACTTGGCCGCATTCCCATCCTGGACGTGGCCCCGCGCGTGGAGTGCGGGGCGTGGCCCGCCAAGGCCGTCGTGGGCGAGACCTTCCAGATCAGCGCCACCGTGTTCCGCGAGGGCCACGAGATGCTCGGCGCGGCCGCGGTGCTGCGCGACCCCGACGGGCGCGAGCTGCCGCCGGTCCGGATGACCGAGATCGCCAAGGGGCTCGACCGCCTGGCCGCCGAGGTCACCCCGACCTCGGCGGGCGTGTGGCACTACCGCGTCGAGGCGTGGGGCGACCCGGTCGCGCACTGGCGGCACGACGCCGAGATCAAGATCCCGCGCGGCCAGGACGTGGAGCTGATGTTCGCCGAGGGCGCGCTGCTGTTCGAGCGCGCCGCCACCGGGCTGCCCGCCAAGGACCGGCCGGTGTTCGCGCGGCTGTCGGCCACGCTCGCCGACCGGACCGTTCCCACCGAGACCCGCCTCGCCGCCGTCCGGCACCCCGACGTGCTGGACCTGGAGGAGCGCTACCCGCTGCGCGACCTGCTCACCGTCACCGAATGGCATCCACTCCGGGTGCACCGCGAACGCGCGCTGTACGGGGCCTGGTACGAGTTCTTCCCCCGCTCCGAGGGCGCGCAGATCGACCCCCTGGGGCGGCGCGGCCCCATGTCGGGAACGTTCCGCACCGCCATGAAGCGCCTGCCCGCCGTCGTCGAGATGGGCTTCGACGTGGTGTACCTGCCGCCGATCCACCCCATCGGCCGCACCTTCCGCAAGGGCCCCAACAACACCCTGGACGCCGGCCCCTACGACCCCGGGTCGCCGTGGGCGATCGGCTCGCCCGAGGGCGGGCACGACGCCGTCCACCCCGACCTCGGCACCATCGAGGACTTCGACGCGTTCGTCGCCTACGCGGGCGACCTCGGCCTGGAGGTCGCGCTCGACTTCGCCCTCCAGTGCTCCCCCGACCACCCGTGGGTCGCCGAGCACCCCGAGTGGTTCACCACCCGCGCCGACGGCTCCATCGCCTACGCCGAGAACCCGCCCAAGAAGTACCAGGACATCTATCCGCTGAACTTCGACAACGACCCCGAGGGCATCTACGCCGAGATCCTGCGGGTGCTGCGGCACTGGATGGACCACGGCGTGCGGATCTTCCGGGTCGACAACCCGCACACCAAGCCGGTGCCGTTCTGGGAGCGGCTGCTGGCCGAGGTCGCCGAGACCGACCCCGACGTGCTGTTCCTCGCCGAGGCCTTCACCCGCCCCGCGATGATGCACACCCTCGCCAAGATCGGCTTCCACCAGTCCTACACCTACTTCACCTGGAAGAACGCCCGGCACGAGATCGAGGGCTACTTCCAGGAGCTGGCCGGGGACGCCGCGACCTACATGCGGCCCAACGTCTTCGTCAACACCCCCGACATCCTCAACGAGTACCTGGTGCACGGCGGCCGGCCCGCCTTCGAGATCCGCGCGATCCTGGCCGCGCTGCTGTCGCCGACCTGGGGCGTCTACTCCGGGTACGAGCTGATCGAGAACACCCCCGTCCGGCCCGGCAGTGAGGAGTACCGCGACTCCGAGAAGTACCAGCTCAGGCCGCGCGACTGGGAGGCCGCCGAACGCGGGGGCCGCAGCATCGCCCCGCTGATCGCGCGGCTGAACGCCCTGCGGCGCGCGCACCCGGCGCTGCAGCGGCTGCGCAACCTGCGGTTCCACCACATCGACCAGGACGAGTTCGTGTGCTTCTCCAAGAGGCTGCTCGACGACGTCGTGCTGGCGGTGGTCAACCTCAACCCCCATCAGGCCCGCGAGGCGACCGTCCACCTCGACCTGCACGCCCTCGGTCTGGAGCACGACGCGGAGTTCGCCGTCACCGACGAGCTGTCCGGCGAGACCTACACCTGGCGGCAGGCCAACTACGTGCGCCTCGACCCCCACCACCAGCCTGCCCACATCTTCACGCTCCGGAGAACAACGAGTTGAGCAATCCGCGACAGCCCTCAGCTCCCCATGAGGGGACCCCCCGATCCCCCCGTCGTCCCGAGACCGGCGCCCCGCAGACCGGCGCCCCCCCGACCCCCGGACGCGCGGCCCCCGACGCCGACGCCCCGGCCGCCGCCCGCTCCGCCCCCGACCTGCCCAGCGCCTCCGCCGACCACGGCCGCCGCGAGAACGAGCCGCGCTCGGTCACCGAGTCGCGCGAGTCGCACGCGCTGCGCCCGGCCGCCGGGGGCGCGCCCTCGGCGCCCTCCGACAGCTCGCGCGACCCGGCGCTCGTACCGCCCGGCGCGGTGCCGCGCGAGGAGCCGGTGCCCGAGATCCCGCCGGACGCGCTGCCCGCCCAGCACGACCCCATCCCCGACGGCTTCGACCCCGCGACCCCGCGCGACCCGCACTGGTTCAAGACCGCGGTGTTCTACGAGGTGTCGGTGCGCGGCTTCGCCGACTCCAACGGCGACGGCTACGGCGACCTGCGCGGCCTGATCAGCCGGCTGGACCATCTGAGCTGGCTCGGCATCGACTGCCTGTGGCTGCTGCCGATCTACCACTCCCCGCTGAAGGACGGCGGGTACGACATCAGCGACTACACCAAGATCCTCCCGGAGTTCGGCGAGCTGGGCGACTTCGTGGAGCTGATCGAGGAGGCGCACGCGCGCGGCATCCGCGTCATCGCCGACCTGGTCATGAACCACACCAGCGACCAGCACCCGTGGTTCCTGGCGTCCCAGAGCGACCCCGACGGGCCGTTCGGCGACTTCTACATGTGGTCCGACACCGACGACAAGTACCCCGACGCGCGCATCATCTTCGTCGACACCGAGCAGTCCAACTGGCAGTACGACCCGGTGCGCGGGCAGTACTACTGGCACCGCTTCTTCTCCCACCAGCCCGACCTGAACTACGACAACCCCGACGTGCAGGACGCGATGCTGGAGGTGCTGCGCTTCTGGCTGGACCTCGGCATCGACGGTTTCCGGCTGGACGCGGTGCCCTACCTGTACGCGCGCGAGGGCACCAACTGCGAGAACCTGCCCGAGACCCACGCCTACCTCAAGCGGGTGCGCGCCGAGGTGGACCGCCTCTACCCCGACCGGGTGCTGCTGGCCGAGGCCAACCAGTGGCCCGCCGACGTGGTGGAGTACTTCGGCGACCCGGGCGTGGGCGGCGACGAGTGCCACATGGCCTTCCACTTCCCGGTGATGCCGCGCATCTTCATGGCGGTGCGGCGCGAGCAGCGCTACCCCATCTCCGAGATCATGGCGCAGACCCCCAAGATCCCCGAGAACTGCCAGTGGGGCATCTTCCTGCGCAACCACGACGAGCTCACGTTGGAGATGGTCACCGACGAAGAGCGCGACTACATGTACTCCGAGTACGCCAAGGACCCCCGGATGAAGGCCAACATCGGCATCCGGCGGCGCCTCGCCCCCCTGCTCGACAACGACCGCAACCAGCTGGAGCTGTTCACCGCGCTGCTGCTGTCGCTGCCCGGCTCGCCGGTGCTCTACTACGGCGACGAGATCGGCATGGGCGACAACATCTGGCTGGGCGACCGCGACGCGGTCCGCACCCCGATGCAGTGGACGCCCGACCGCAACGCCGGGTTCTCCCGCTGCGACCCGGCCCGGCTCTACCTGCCGGTCATCATGGACCCGATCTACGGCTTCCAGGCCGTCAACGTCGAGGCCCAGCAGGACAACCCCGGCTCGCTGCTGCACTGGACCCGCAAGATGATCGAGATCCGGCAGCGGCACCCGGTGTTCGGGGTCGGCGAGTACGTGGAGCTGTCGGCCTCCAACCCCAGCGTGCTGGCGTTCGTCCGAGAGCTCGGCGCGGACGAGGGCGAGCAGTGGGGCGGGATGGACACCGTCCTGTGCGTCAACAACCTGTCGCGCTTCCCCCAGCCGGTCGAGCTGGACCTGCGCCGCTTCCGCGGCCACTCCCCCATCGAGTGCATGGGCGGGGTGCAGTTCCCGGCGATCGGCGAGCTGCCCTACCTGCTGACCCTGCCCGGCCACGGCTTCTACTGGTTCCTGCTTTCGCCGCCCCCCGAGGACTCCGGTGACGAGGTGATCTGACCGTGCGGCAGCCCGACCGCCCCGCAGCGTCCGCCCGTGCGGTGCCCGACCCCGTGGTGCCCACCCCCTCCCCGCCGTCCGACCCCCCGCGGACCGACCCGTCGCTGGCGACGCTGCTGCGCGAGTGGCTGCCGCGGCAGCGCTGGTTCGCCGGGAAGGACCGGCCGATCGACGAGCTGTCGATCGGCACCGCCACCGAGCTGCTGCCGGGCGAACCGGGCCTGCGCCACCTGGTGCTGGACGTCCGGCAGGGCGGCGACCTGGACCACTACCAGGTGCTGCTCGGCGTGCGGCGGCTGCTGCCCGACCGGCTGCGGCGCGGCGAGATCGGGCGGGTCGCGGGCAACGGCGACGCGCCCGGCCACGTCTACGACGCGGTGCACGACCCGGAGCTGACCCGGTCGCTGCTGGCGGCCATGGCCGACCGGGCGACGGCCGGGCCGCTGCGGTTCCGGCGCGCGCCCGGCGCGGCCATCGACCGGACGCTGGGCGGGCTGCCCTCCTCGGCCGAGCAGAGCAACACCTCGATCGTCTTCGGCGCCGCCCACATCTGCAAGCTGTTCCGCCGGCTGTCGCCCGGCGTCAGCCCCGACCTGGAGGTCAACCTCGCGCTGTCGCGGCAGGGCTGCGCGCACGTCCCGGCCGTGCACGGCTGGATCGAGCTGGAGTCCGGCGACGGCGGCGAGCCGACGACGCTGGCGCTGCTGTCGGAGTACCTGCGCAGCGCCAGCGACGGCTGGCAGCTGGCGCTCACCAGCGTGCGCGACTGGTTCGCCCGTCCCCTGCCGCCGGGGCCGGTCACGGCCGCGGACGCCGGCGGCGCGGGCGGCGACTTCGCGGCCGAGGCCGAGCGGCTCGGCGCGGCCACCGCCGTCGTCCACCGCGACCTGGCGGAGGCGTTCGGCGTCACCGAGGCCCCCGCGCGCGAGGTCCGCGGGCTGGCGGAGGCGATGCGGCGCCAGCTCGCCGAGGTCGCCGGCACGGTGCCCGAGCTGGCCCCTTACGCCGGGGCGATCGGCGCGACGTTCGACGAGCTGGCCTCGACCGCCGGGCCGCTGCCGTTCCAGCGCGTGCACGGCGACTACCACCTGGGCCAGGTGCTGCGCACCGACACCGGGTGGATGCTGCTGGACTTCGAGGGCGAGCCCGCGCGCACGGCCGCCGAGCGGCGCGCGTCGTCCCATCCGCTGCGCGACGTGGCGGGCATGTTGCGCTCGTTCGAGTACGCGGCGCGGTTCCTGGTGGCCGGGGAGGAGCAGGTGCAGCCGGAGACCGCGCACGAGCTGGAGGCGCGCGCGCACGCGTGGGCCGCCCGCAACCGGGAGGCGTTCTGCCGCGGCTACGCCGAGGCGGGCGGCGCGGACCCCGAGCGGCACGCGCTGCTCACCCGGGCGCTGGAGTTCGACAAGGCGGTCTACGAGATCCGCTACGAGGCGCGCAACCGGCCGTCGTGGCTGCCGGTGCCCCTCCGTTCCCTGGCCCATCTCGTGCACGGGGGAAAAGGGGAATAGGACGCTCGAAAGATCATTTTCTCGCGCCTTTAAATGATCTTCCGTGAACTGTCATCAGCGCGCCGATCCCGGGTAGGGAACGTCCTCGCTTGATCCATTTCACGGTACGCGGGCGGCCCCAGGCCACCCCCCTCCCGAAGGCGAACCATGCCGATCACACCGGCACCGCACGGGCCCGATGGCCGCTTCCGGCCATGCCCTGACCTGCACTATGCCGCCTTTCCCCCTTTATGACCGAAGGCGCGGACCGTGACCATTCCCTTACCAGTCGGAGCCGTACCAGCTACGTAGGGACGCCTGCGCAACTTTGCGGAGCCATCCGCGCAATAGTCCAAACATGATGGGCGGACCCGACATCTAACCGGGGCAAGACGTCAACCACTTACGGGGACTCCCATGTCATCTCCTGATTCCTCCGTGCGCGTCACCGGCGCGAAGAGGGCGGCCTCCCTCCCGCGCCCCGGCAATCTGCTCAACGTCTCCGGCCACGCCCGCCGCTGGCCGACCGTCACCGCCGTGATCCCGACCCTCAACGAAGCCGCCAACCTGCGATGGCTCATGCCGCGGCTCGGCGCCGTGGACGAGATCGTGATCGTCGATGGGGAGTCCACCGACGGGACCGTGGAGACCGTGCTGTCGGTACGCCCCGACGCGAAGATCATCATTGAGCCGCCCACGGGGAAGGGCAGCGCCATGCGGACGGGGATGGCCGCGGCGACCTCAGAGATGATCATCATGCTGGACGCCGACGGCAGCATGGACCCGGCCGAGTTCGACTCGTTCCTGGCGCTGCTGTGCCGCGGCTACGACTTCGTCAAGGGCACCCGGTACGGCTGCGGGGGCGGCTCGGACGACCTGACGGGACTGCGGCGCCTCGGCAACTCCGTGCTCACCGGCCTGGCCAACCGCCTCTACCGGCAGAACTGGTCCGACCTGTGCTACGGCTACGTCGCGATGCGCCGGGACGCGGTCGAGAGGCTGCGGCTGGAGTCCACCGGCTTCGAGATCGAGACCGAGATGTGCGTCAACGCGGTCCGCGCGGGGCTGCGGATCGCCGAGGTGGCGAGCCACGAGACCGAGCGCCGCTTCGGCGAGTCCAACCTCAACACCTGGCGCGACGGCTGGCGGGTGCTGCGCACCATGGTGCGGCTGCGCTTCCAGGGCGGCCTGGAGCCGCTCCCCGAGCGCGCCGCGCCCGCGCCGTCCGGCCGCTCCGCCGCCCTCCACGAGCCGGTGGAGCCGGTGCGCCTGAGCTGGCAGTCGGCCGCCTTCAGCAGGACCGGAACCGAGTGAGGGTCCATGTCGTCCGCCCGCTCGACCTCGGCGCGGCCGAGGTCGAGCGATGGCGTGAGCTGCAGGGGGCCCATCCCGACCTGGGCAACCCCTTCCTGGCGCCCGAGTTCACGCTCGGCGTCGCACGGTTCCGGGCCGACGTCCGCGTCGCGGTGCTGGAGGACGGGCCGCGGATCGCGGCCTTCTTCCCCTACCAGCGCGGCCCGCTGGGCATCGGGCACCCCGTCGGGTTCGGCCTGACCGACCTCCAGGGCCTGATCGCCCCGCCCGGCCTGCGGTTCGACGCGCGCGCCCTGCTGCGCGCCTGCGGGCTGGGCGTGTGGGACTTCGACCACCTGCTGGCCGACCAGGCCGCCTTCGCCCCGTTCCACGCCGTGCGGCGCGTGGAGCCGGTGATGGAGCTGGGCGAGGGGTTCGAGGCGTTCGAGGCGCACCTGCGGAAGGCCGCGCCCAAGACCCACAAGACGATCCGCTACAAGGAGCGCAAGCTCGGCCGCGACGTCGGCGGGCTGCGCTACGAGTTCGCCTCCGCCGACGACGCCGACCTGCGGCGGCTCATGGACTGGAAGTCCGACCAGTACCGGCGCACCGGCCGCACCGACCGGTTCGCGCGGCCGTGGATCGTGAAGCTGGTGCGGCACTTCCACGAGACCGGCTTCGGCGTGCTGAGCGTGCTGTGGGCCGGCGACGAGCCGGTGTCGGCGCACTTCGGACTGCGGAACGGCCCGGTCATGGCCGGCTGGTTCCCCGCCTACGACACCCGGTTCGGCAAGTACTCCCCCGGCATGATCGGGCACCTGCGGCTGGCGCGGGGGTGCGCCGAGAACGGGATCGCCGAGATCGCCATGGGGCGCGGCGGCAAGGAGTTCAAGGAGGGCTTCAAGGGCCGCGAGATCCCGATCGCCGAGGGGCGGGTGGCGCGGCCGACGCCGGGTGCGGGCCTGCACTGGGCGCGCACCGCCCCGCTCAACCGGGCGCGCGGCGCGGTGCTGGACAACCCCGCGCTGTATCGCCGGGCCGACCGGGTCCTGAAGACGTACGCTCGGCTGAGGAGGCGGGCGACATGAGCACCCTGGCCATCTCCGTCGTGATCTGCGCCTACACCGAGCGGCGCTGGGACGACGTGCACGCCGCGGTCGCGTCGGTGCGCGCCCAGCGGCACGCCCCCGAAGAGGTCGTCGTGGTGGTCGACCACAATCCGGCGCTGCACGAGCGGCTCCGGCGCTCGCTCGGCGACGCCGTCGTCGTGGCCAACCGCGAGGACCGCGGCCTGTCGGGCGGCAAGAACACCGGCGTCGCGGTCGCGCGCGGCGACGTGGTCGCCTTCCTCGACGACGACGCGGTCGCCGCGCCGGGCTGGCTGGCGGCGTTCGCCGGGCACTACGACGATCCCGCCGTCGCCGGGGTCGGCGGCCTGACGCTGCCGATGTGGCCGGGCTCGACGCCCTCCGCCGCGCTGGTCGGCGCTCCGGTGCCCGAGACCACCGGCACGCGGCCGGGCTGGTTCCCCGAGGAGTTCGACTGGACGGTGGGCTGCACCTACCGGGGGATGGCGCCGGGTCCGGTGCGCAACCTCATGGGCGGCAACGCCTCGTTCCGGCGCGAGATGTTCCCGGTCGCGGGCGGCTTCGACTCCGGCATCGGGCGCGGCTTCCACAAGCGGCCGCTGGGCTGCGAGGAGACCGAGTTCTGCATCCGGCTGCGGCAGCGCAGCCCGGGTTCGGAGCTGCTGTTCGACGACCGGGCCGTCATCTGGCACCGCGTCCCGGCCGAGCGCGCCCGCTTCGCCTACTTCCGGCAGCGCTGCTACGCCGAGGGCCTGTCCAAGGCGCTGGTCACCCAGAGCGTCGGCAGCCAGGACGGCCTGGCCAGCGAGCGCGCGCACGCCTTGAAGACGCTGCCGCGCGGCGCGCTGAACGGCGTGGGCGCGGCCCTGCGGGGCGATCCGGCCGGGCTGGGCCGGGCGGGGGCCATCACGGTGGGCCTGGCCTGGACGGCGTGGGGCTACGCGGTCGGCGTGCAGGCCGCGCGCCGCCGGTCGCGGCGCGAGGTGGCCGCCACGGCCGCGGCGAAGGTCGGCGACGGCGACGGGGCGACGTGACGCCGAACGGAGGTGAGCCCATGACCGCGCACGTCCCCGTCCTGATGTACCACTCGATCCGCGCGCGGCCGCCGCGCGAGACGGCCGCGCTCGCGGTCTCCCCCGGCGCGTTCGCCGACCAGATGGCGCTGCTGGCGGGCCGGGGGTTCACGCCCGTCCCGTTCTCGGCGCTCGGCGGGCCCGGCCTGCCGGGCAGGCCCGTCGTCATCACCTTCGACGACGGGTACGCCGACTTCCACGAGCACGCCCTGCCGGTGCTGGAGCGGCACGGCTTCCCCGCGACGGTGTTCGTCACCACCGGCTGGCTCGCCGACGCCGGGCCCGACGCGGCCGGCCGCCCCCTCGACACGATGATGGCCTGGTCGCAGGTCCGCGAGGCCGCCGCGCACGGCGTCGAGATCGGCGCGCACAGCCACAGCCACCCCCAGCTCGACCAGCTCGGTGACGCCGCGCTGCGCGAGGAGCTGGCCCGCAGCAAGGGGCTGCTGGAGGACCGGCTCGGCGGCCCGGTCACCACCATGGCCTACCCCTACGGGTACTCCAGCGCGCGCGTGCGGCGCGCGGTGCGCGCCGCGGGGTACGGCAGCGCGTGCGCGGTCGCCAACCGCCTCGCCGTCCCCGCAGGCGGCACCGCGGGCGCCGACGTGCTGGCGATCCCCCGCCTCACCGTCCGCATGTCGACCTCGCTCGCCACGTTCGGCCGTGTCGCGGACGGGAGGGGAATCCCCCTGATCTTCCTCAAGGACCGCCTCCTCACCCGGGGCTACGCCGTGGTCCGCCGCACCCGCTACGGCGTCCGCAGGGCGGCGCGCCGTGTCTGACCAGGCCCCCCTCGCCACCACGCCCGACCCCCCGCCGGGCGGCGATCCGGGCTGGCTGCGCCGCGAGCTGTCCAACCCGCTGTTCCGCAACGCCTACGCGCTGATGCTGAACGGCGGCGTCACCACGCTGCTGGGCGCGGCGTTCTGGCTGTCGGGCCCGGCCTTCTACGAGCCCGCCGACCTCGGCCGCAACACCGCCGTCAACCAGGCGATCATGTTCGTCGGCGGCATCACCATGCTGAACTTCCTGCTCATCCGGTTCATCCCGGAGACCGCGCGGCACACCCGGGCGCTGGTGCTGGCCTGCTACGCCCTGGGCGCGGCGGCCGCCGCGCTGGTCGGCGCGGGGTTCCTGGTGACGCTGGAGGTCTGGGGCCGCGGCTGGGACAACTTCGACCAGCTGCACGGCCTCGGCCCCGGGCTGGTGTTCGTCGCGATGGCGATCGCGTGGAACCTGTGGAACGCCATGGAGGGCACCTTCACCGGCCTGCGGCATGCCGGGTGGGTGCCGGTCGTCAACACCGTGTGGTCGCTGGTCCGGCTGGGGCTGCTGGTGGCGCTGGCCTCGGCGTTCCCCCACAACGGCATCGTGCTGG
Source organism: Spirillospora sp. CA-253888 (assembly GCA_050936435.1). Taxonomy (GTDB): domain Bacteria; phylum Actinomycetota; class Actinomycetes; order Streptosporangiales; family Streptosporangiaceae; genus Spirillospora. The sequence continues at coordinate 5,719,798 of JBNJMT010000001.1, read as the reverse complement.
CCTGGTACGTGCCGGTGATGGTGCTGCTCGTGCCGGTCAACCTGCTGATCTTCGGGCGGCTGATCCCCGCGCACCGCCGCGCCAACTACGGGCGCGGCCACCGCTCCACCCACCGCGAGATCGCCGCCTACCTGCGCACCGGCTACCTAGGCGGGGCGTTCCAGTTCGCCACCGTGAGCCTGGTGCCGATGGTGGTGGCGGCGTACCTGGCGCCCACCACCTACGCCTACTTCCAGATGGCCTGGGTGCCGGGCATGATGCTCGACCTGCTGGCGCTGACGCTGTCGTTCTCGCTGACGGTCGAGGGCTCCTTCGACCGCGACCGGCTCGCCGAGTCCACCCGCGCCGCGCTGCGCCGCACGGTGATGCTGATGGCGCCGGTCACCGTCGTGGTGATCGTCGCGGCGCCGTTCGCGCTGGAGGTCTACCGGCACGAGTACGCCACCGGCGCCCCGCTGCTGCAGGTGCTGGCGCTGGCGGTGCTGCCCAAGGCCGTCATCGAGCTGTACATCGGCGCGCTGCGCGTGCTGAACCGCACCCGCCTGATCGCCGTCCTCCAGGGCGTGCGGCTGGCGGGGATCCTCGGCCTGGTCCTCGTGCTGATCGATCCGGCCCACCTGTACACCATCGGCGTGGCCGTCGTCGCGGTCAACGTCGTGGTCGCGCTGGCGATCCTGCCGGGGCTGCGCCGGATCGTCCGGCCGCCGGCCCCGGATGTGGCCGCGGGCGGACCTTCCACGACCGGCCAGGGGCGGGATATCAGTTGAACGTGACCGTTCGCCGGACCGAGCAGCCGGAGGGGCGCGCCGAGCCCGCCCCGCCCGGCCACCCCGACGTGGGCCGGCCGGTCCTGCTCGGCATCGCCGCGCTGCTGGCGGTGGGGCTGGCGCTGTTCTGGCTGCCGCTGCGCTCGGTGGACCTGGAGGCGATGACCGGGCACGGCCTCATCGGCGTGCTGCCGGTCGCGACGCTGCTGGGCGCGCTGGTGCTGGTGCTGACGTTCATGCTGACGCTGGCGCTGCCGCGCCCGCACCGGCTGCTGCTGTCGGTGCAGGTGCTGATGCTGGTGCTCGCGCTGCACGGGGTCACGCTGGCGCTGGAGCCGATCGCCCGCTTCCCCACCGCCTGGCAGACCGCCGGGTTCATCGAGTACGTGACCCGCACCGGGACGGTCAGCTGGGACCTGGACGCCCGGTTCTCCACGCCCGGGTTCTTCGCGTTCATCGCGTTCGTGGTCAAGGCCGTCGGCCAGAACGACCTGGAGCCGCTGCTGCGCTGGGCGCCGCCGGTCACCAACCTGCTCTACCTGCTGCCGTACGTGCTGATCCTGCGGGTGCTGCGCGCGACCTGGCGCGCCAAGTGGTTCGCCGCCTGGGTGTTCATCGCCGCCAACTGGGTCGGCCAGGACTACCTGTCCCCGCAGGCGTTCGCCTACCTGCTGTTCCTGTTCTTCGTGGCGATCCTGGTCAACTGGTTCCGCCACCACGACGAGACGACCCAGCGGGCCGGGCGGCGGCGCAGCGCCGAGACGCGCGAGCGCACCGGCCTGCTGTGGAAGGGCTACAACTGGCTGTTCGGCGCCAAGGACCCCGGCGAGCTGCCCGCGCCCAAGGTGTCGGTGCGCGACCAGTCGATCCTGCTGGTGCTGCTGTTCGTGCTGATCCTGGTCGGCACCGCCGCCCACCAGCTCACGCCGTTCCTGATGACCGCCTCCTGCGCGGGGCTGGTGCTGGTGCGCCGGTGCAGCCTGCGCGGGCTGCCGTTCATCGCCGGGACCGTGTACGCGGCGTGGATCAGCTTCATGACCGTGGGCTACTGGGCGGGCCGCAAGGGCGAGCTGTTCGGCGGCCTGGGCAAGGTGTTCACCAACATCCAGCAGAGCACCGGCGGCCGCATCGGGCAGCAGTCCGGCGACATCAAGGACATCCAGCAGCTGCGCATCCTGATCGCGGCGGTCGTCGTCGGGCTGGCGGTGGCGGGGCTGCTGCGGCGGCGCTCGCGCGGCATCGACGACCGGGTCGCGCTGGTGCTGATGCTGGTGCCGTTCTCCTCGTTCGGCCTGCAGAACTACGGCGGCGAGGTCGGCCTGCGCATCTACTTCTTCATGCTGCCGGCCGCGTGCCTGCTGATCTCCTACCTGTTCTTCCCCGCGCCGTTCGACGCGCCACGCGTGCGCGACCCCAAGGTGCGGCTGCGCCTCGGGTGGCTGCGCACCGGGCCGCGCCGCCACTGGCCCGCGGTGGCCGCCGCGTCGCTCTTCGCGGTGCTGCTGGCGGGCGGGTTCCTGTCGGTCCGCTACGGCAACGAGAAGTACGAGCAGGTGCGGCCCAGCGACGTGCGCGCCTTCGACGTGATGCTGAAGGACCACGACGGCGTGGTGGGCGTGGTGTGGCTGAGCGCCGAGAACCCCGAGCTGACCGGCGGCACGCCGGTGATGCCGTGGTCGTACCGGAGCTGGGAGCGCTTCAACCGCACCGCCGTGATCGCCAACCGGAGCAACCCGGCCGACCTGTCGCAGATCGTCCAGACGCTGCGCGACCAGGGGCCCGGCGGCTTCTTCGTCACCACCCGCAGCCACGAGGACTTCCAGGTGCTGTCGGCGGGGCTGGCGCCGGACTACGGCGCCCGGATGCGGGCGGCGCTGGCGGCCTCGCCGCTGATCCGCACCGTCTACGCCGACCGCGACGCGGCGGTCTACAAGCTGCGGAGCCCGCCGGCCAACCCCGTGCTGCCGGTGCCCGAGCCCGCCGGCCTCGGGATGCGGTCCTCGCCGTGGACCCCGGCGGGCATGATCTACCTGCCCGTGCTGCTGGGCGTGCTGCTGGCCCGCGAGCTGCGCCGGCTGCGGCTGCCGCCGGGCGAGCTGCGCCGGCTGCGGCCGCTGACGGTACTGGCGATGCCGCTGTTCGTCAGCGTGGTCGCGGTCATCATCGAGAGGTTCGTGATCATCCAATGACGGTGCTGCTGGCGCTGCTGCTGTTCGCCGTGCCGGGCGCGGCGTTCTGGACGCTGCTGGGCGGCCTGGACCCGGTGGGGCGCCTCACGGTCGCCGTCGCCGGGAGCATCGCGCTGGTGGCCGGGTCGGCCCAGGTGATGCTGATGGCGGGCGCGTGGTCGCCCGGCACCGGCCTGGTCGCCGTGCTGCTGCTCAGCGGCCTGCTGGCGGGCCTCGGCCGGGTGCACCGCCGCCGGAGGCCGCCCGCCCCGCTCCTGCCGCCGCCGCGGCGCCCGGCGGCCGCGGGCGCGAACGCGACGCGCCAGGACATCCCCGTGCGCCGCCGCGACGACGAGGAGGAGGACTGGCTCTACCAGGAGTGACCGCCCCGGGCCGGAAAGCGCGGCCGGCGGCGGATTCCGGGGCGGCACCGCCGTTCGACTCGTTCCTTTACAGGTCGATGTTGTAATCCAGCACCACCCGGTCGGCCGGGATGACGATGTCGCGGCAGACCTCCATGATGCGCGCCCCGGAGATCATGCGCCGGGTGATGGTGATGACCGGCACCCCGCCGCCCATGCGCAGCGTCTCGGCCTCCTCGGGGGTGGGCATCCGGGCGCCCACCGCCTCCTCGACGCGGGTGGGCGGATGGCCGAGGAAGCTGAGCTGGGCCAGCGTGCCGCCCGGCCACGGCTCGCGGGCGGGGTCGGCGACCGGCGTGTCGCCGACCACCTCCCACGGCAGGTAGTTGACCGAGATCTGCTGCGGCTCGCCGCGCGCGTAGAACACGAAGCGGCGGCGCAGCAGCTCGGTGCCGGTGGGCAGCTCGAACAGGGTGGCCAGTTCCGGCCCGGCGCGGGTGCGGCTGAACTCCTTGTCCAGCCGGTACTCGTGCCAGGGGATGCGCTGGTCCCGGGTGAAGGTGGTGGCCGGCGGCAGCGGCCGCCCGGCGGCCTGGACGGCGGGCTGGGTGAACGCGCGGTAGCGGTCCATCGCCACCCGGCGCACCGGGGGCGCGGCCCGCACCACGGTGCCGCCGCCGCGGCGGGTCTCGACCAGGCCCTCGCCCCTGAGCCGGGCGATGGCCTGGCGGATGACGATCTCGGAGACACCGTGGGCCGCGCCCAGTTCCGCCATGGTCGGCAGCCGGGAACCCGGCGGCCGGGCGCCGCTGCGGATCTGCTCGCGCAGGGTGTCGGCAATGCGCAGGTAGGCCGGACGGTCCGGCACCGGCGTCACCCCCTTTCGTCCCGCCCCGTCACTTCCGCCTCTCCGCTCCTCCCCGGCGCTATCTCCGGAGAGACGGTCCGCTTACGGACAGCTTGACACCTCTTTGACTGAGTAAGACTTTTGTATACAGAAGAGCCGCCTCGGGGAAAGGACGACCTTGATGGGCGACTTCGAGGATCTGAAGACGGCCATCGAGCGGGAATTCCCCGGCTGGCTGGTGTGGCGCAGCGACGCCGGTCGCTGGTACGCCACCCGCAGCGGTGACCTCACCGACGCCCAGCTCCAGGCGGGATACGCGATGACGGTGGCGGCCGACGACTCCGCCGGGCTTCGCGACCTCCTGCTCGACCAGCGCCGCCGCGACGAGGAGGGGCGGTGACCGCGTCCGGGCGCTCCGGCGGCCCGGACGCCGTGCGGCCCGGTCCCCCGGCGGGGGCGGACCGGGTCCCGGACCAGCCGAGGCGGCAGGTACTTCTGGCGCTGAGGTGACACAGGAATGGAGTCCTGGCGGGTGGGGTCGATGTCACCCCCGGGGCCAGCAGGACGTGACCGCACGGTCGGTGCGATCGGCGCGACCCCCAAAAGAAGTCGGGCCGCCCGTGCGGTCGCAGGCCGTCTCCGGGCCGGGGTCGCCCACATGCCGCCGAGGGGTGGTCCGGAGGCGGACCCTTCCCGGGGTCCGGCCGCTTCCGGCCGCGCCCGCCGGGGAGCACTGGTGGCCTGGTGGTCGTGGGCGCGCGGGGGCAGGGGTAAGGCAGTTGTGACGCCCGGGCGGACCCCGCGGCCGAACCACACCCCGCCCGGTGGCGTTCTAACCAATGTGCCGGACCGACCCGGCGCACTCCCCGGCCCTCCCCCTTGGAGGACTCCTTGGAAGTCCAGCAGCGGAACGAGACCGGGCGCGCGGCGCTGTTCCGCAACCGGCAAGGACGCCACGGCCGCCCCCGGCAGCGCCTGTTCCTGATCGCGCTCATCGCGGCGCTGGCCGGTGTGCTGGCCTCCACCGTCGTCGTCGCCTTCACCGGCTGGCGGCCCGGCGGCCGCGACGCCGTCGTCGAGGCGCCCGCCAGGGTCGCCAGCGAGGTGGGCGCGGGCGCGCCCAGGGACTGGCCCGCGTGGGGCTTCACCCACACCCAGAACACCGTGGACCGCGAGCGCGGCCCGCAGCAGACGCTCGCCGAGCTGGCGCGGCAGCCGATGCCGCAGGTGACGCCGATCATGGGCTGGGGCGTGGACAACCCGATGCCCCGCCCCGGCGAGTACGACTGGGCGTCGCTGGACCGCCGCATCGACGTGATCCGCCAGACGAAGGGCACGCCGGTGGTGACGCTGTGCTGCGGCCCGGACTGGATGAAGGGCGGGCCCGCCGGCAAGACCGACTGGTCGCGGCTGGAGCTGGCGCTGGAGCCCGAGCACTTCGACGACTACGCCAAGCTGGCCGCCGAGGTCGCCAAGCGCTACCCGGACGTGAAGTACTACACCGTCTGGAACGAGTTCAAGGGCTTCTGGCGCCCGGCGGGCAACCGCTGGGACTACGAGGGCTACACCAAGCTCTACAACAAGGTCTACACGGCGCTGAAGAAGGTGGACTCCGACATCAAGGTCGGCGGCCCCTACATGGTCATGAACAGCAACGCCCCCGGCAAGGCGTACGGGCCCCCGTCGGAGCTGAAGGGCTCCTGGGGCAGCATGGACCAGCGCAACATCGACGCCATCAAGTACTGGTACGAGCACAAGAAGGGCGCCGACTTCATCGCGGTGGACGGGCACGCCATGCCCGTGCAGCGCGAGGTGAAGATGGACGAGTTCCAGGTGCTGGGCAAGTTCTCCGACGTCACCCGGTGGCTGCGCGGCCTGGATCCCGACCTGCCGGTCTGGTGGGCCGAGTGGTACGTGGAGCCGGTGCCCTCCGACTGGGGCGACGAGCGGCGCGGCGCGGTGCACGCCGCGGCGATGATGGAGTTCGTGCGCGGCGGCGCGGCCAGCGCGTTCTACTGGAGCCCGCAGACCGCGACCGGCGCCGACTGCGCGGGCTGCCTGTGGTCGGGCGGCGGCGCCGCCACCCCGACGCTGACCAACCTGCAGAACTTCGACCGCTGGTTCGCGCCCGGCACCAAGCTGCTGGACGTCAAGGCCGAGGACCCGGCCGTCCGCGTCCTGGCGCAGAGCAGGCAGATGGTCGTGGTCAACACCCGGGCGACGGCGTCGCGGACGCGGATCGAGGGCCAGGGCGTCGAGCTCGGCCCCTACGAGGTCCGCTGGATCACCCGCTGACCCGCTGACCTGCTGACCCGCCCCCCTAGACGAGGAGAGCGCATGGCCCAGGGCACCGCGCCGCCCGCCGACTCGGCGGGGACCGGCATCGACGTGGTGGACATGGCGTTCTGGGACCGTCCCCCGCACGAGCGGCTGGCCGACTTCGCCCGGCTGCGCGAGCGCGGCGCGCCGGTCTACTTCGCCGAGCCGCGCGTGCCGTTCGTGCGGTCCGGCAAGGGCTTCTACGCGCTGGTGCGGCACGCCGACGTGGTCGCCGCCAGCCGCAACGCCAAGGTGTTCTCCAGCGAGCCCGCCGCCACCTCGCCCGAGCCGCCGCCGTGGCTGGCCAGGGTGTTCGGCACGCCGATGGTCAACATGGACGATCCCGAGCACGCGCGGCTGCGGCGCATCGTGTTCCGCGCGTTCACGCCGAAGATGCTCGCGACCATCGAGGACGAGGTGCGCGCCACCGCCGCCCGCGTCGTCGACCGGGTGGCGAAGGAGGGGCCGCGCGACTTCGTCGCCCAGGTCGCCGCGCCGTTCCAGCTCGCGGTCATCTGCGCGATGATGGGCATCCCGGAGAAGGCCCGCCCGTACGTGCTGTCGCGGGTGGACGCCATGACCGAGTACTCGGGGGTGCGCGGCTCCCTGGCGAGCCCGCGCACCCTGCGGCTGCTGGCCGGCAACCTCAAGGCCATCGTCGACCTGCACCGGTTCGTGGCGCGGCTGGGCGAGGCGCGCCGCGCGAACCCCCGCGAGGACCTGGTGTCGGCGCTGGTCAACGCCAACCCCGACGGCGAGCGGCTGTCGGTGGCCGAGCTGGGCTCGTTCTTCGACCTGCTGCTGGTGGCGGGCAACGAGACCACCCGCAACACCCTCACCCACGGGCTGAAGCTGTTCACCGACCACCCCGGCCAGCGCGAGCTGCTGCTGTCGGGCTACGACGACCGGATCGGCGGCGCGATCGAGGAGCTGGTGCGGTACGTCTCGCCGATCATCCAGTTCCGCCGCACCCTGACCAGGGACTTCGAGCTGGGCGGCCGGGAGCTGAAGGCCGGCGACAAGGTCGTGCTGTTCTACCCGGCCGCCAACCGCGACCCCGAGGCGTTCCCCGACCCCGACGCCTTCGACATCACCCGCTCCCCCAACCCGCACGTGGCGTTCGGTGGCCCCGGCCCGCACCTGTGCCTGGGCGCCAACCTCGCCCGCATGGAGCTGAAGATCATGTTCCGGGAGCTGTTCACCCGGCTGCCGGGCCTGCGCGCCGCCGGCGAACCGGCCTACCTGCTGTCCAACTTCGACAACGGCATCACCCGGCTGCCCTTCACCTACGACCGGTGACCTGGAGTTCCCATGCACGTGATCGTGGTCCGGCCGCGCGAGCTAGGCGACGCCGAGCTCACCGCGTGGCGCAAGATGCAGGACGACCGGCCCCGGCTGGCCAACCCGTTCATGTCGGCGGGCTACGCGCTGGCCGTGGACCGGGTGATCGACGGCGCCCGCGTGGCGGTGCTGTCGGAGCGGCCGGGCGGCGGCGTCACCGGCTTCTTCCCGTTCGAGCTGACCGGCCGCCGCAGCGCCGCCGCGATCGGCGGGTGGCTCTCGCTCGGGCAGGGCCTGGTGCACGTGCCGGACCTGGAGCTGGACGCGCGCGAGCTGCTGCGCGCGTGCGGGCTGGCGGCGTGGGGGTTCGGCACGCTGCTGCCGGGCCAGCCGTGGTTCGAGCCGTACGTGGGCAAGCGCCTGGACTCCGCGGTGATCGACCTGACCGGCGGCTTCGACGCCTACACCGCCTCGCTGAAGGCCAGGGGCTCCAAGGTGGTGAAGCAGACCCGCTACAAGGAGCGCAAGCTGGGCCGCGACGTCGGTGAGGTGCGCTTCGAGTTCGACGCGCGCGACGAGGGGTCGCTGGCGCTGGTGCGGCGGTGGAAGTCCGACCAGTACCGGGCGATGGGCCGGGCCGACCGCTTCGCCAAGCCGTGGGTGGCGGACCTGGTCGACCGGCTCCACTCCGTCCACGAGGACGCCTTCGCGGGCACCCTGTCGATGCTGTACGCCGGGGGCCGCCCGGTCGCCGGGCACTTCGGCCTGCGCAGCGCGCGCACGCTGGTGACGTGGTTCCCGGTGTACGACCCGGAGTTCGCCAAGTACTCCCCCGGCCTGGTGCTGCACCTGCACATGGCCGAGCAGGCGGCGGCGCTGGGCGTCCAGGAGATCGACATGGGCCCGGCGGTCGGCTGGCGCTACAAGCAGGAGCTGCAGAACCACACCTTCCCCGTCGCCGAGGGCGTGGTGCGGACCCGCTCGGCGGCGGGCGCGGCGCACTGGATGCGCCACGAGCCGGTCACCCGGGCCCGCGAGACCGTGCTGAACAGCCCCCGGCTGTACGCGATGGCCGACCGCACGATGCGCCGCTACGGCCAGTGGCGCTCCCGCCGCTCCGACACCGGTCCGCCCGCCGACTCGTCCGGCAAGACGCGCCGCCACCTGGGCCTCGGCCTGCTCCCCGCCGGAGCGGAATCCCTCCCCGAGAGCGCCGCGGCCTTCTGCGTCTTCTGACCGTCCCGGGGGAAGATCACCCGAAACGTCACCCCGGGCGAAGTGACAGACGCCGATCTCCGGGCACGGTTAGAGGGGTCCGAACCCCCCTGGACGAGGAGGCCATGCCCCCATGGCACGAGTGACGCGCGCGGAGATCGACCAGCTCGTCGGCGGCGACCACCACGATCCGCACGCCGTTCTGGGTGCTCACCCGGGGCGCGGCGGGGTGACGATCAGAGCGTTGCGCCCGCTGGCGCAGCGGGTGGAGGCGGTGCTGCCGAACGGCGAGCGCAAGCGCCTGCGGCACGTGCACGAGGGGGTGTTCGCCGGCACGCTGCCCGCCGGGACGTCGCTGGCCGGATCCGGCCGCGACGACGCCCCGCAGGCGGTGCCCGACTACCGGCTCGCGGTGACCTACGGCGACGGCGCCGAGCTGGTCCAGGACGACCCGTACCGGTTCCTGCCCACGCTCGGCGAGCTGGACATGCACCTGATCGGCGAGGGGCGGCACGAGGAGCTGTGGCGGGCGCTGGGCGCGCGGGTGCGCACCTACGCGTCGGCGTTCGGCCCGGTCACCGGGACGGCGTTCGCGGTGTGGGCGCCCACCGCGCGCGGCGTGCGCGTGGTCGGCGACTTCAACCACTGGGACGGCCGGGCGCACCCGATGCGGGTGCTGGGCTCCACCGGCGTGTGGGAGCTGTTCGTGCCGGACGTGGCCGACGGCGCCTGCTACAAGTTCCAGATCCTCGGCGCGGACGGGGTGTGGCGCACCAAGGCCGACCCGATGGCGCAGGCGACCGAGACGCCGCCCGCGACCGCGTCGAAGGTGTTCACCTCGACCTACGAGTGGGGCGACGGCGACTGGATGGACCGCCGCAAGGGCCGCCAGTGGGTGCACGAGCCGATGAGCGTGTACGAGGTGCACCTCGGGTCGTGGCGGCCGGGCCTCGGCTACCGGGAGCTCGCCGACGAGCTGACCGACTACGTGCGCGACATGGGGTTCACGCACGTGGAGTTCCTGCCGGTCGCCGAGCACCCCTACGGGCCGTCGTGGGGCTACCAGGTGACCTCCTACTACGCGCCGACCTCGCGGTTCGGCGACCCCGACGACTTCCGGCTGCTGGTGGACCGGCTGCACCAGGCGGGCATCGGCGTGATCGTGGACTGGGTCCCGGCGCACTTCCCCAAGGACGAGTGGGCGCTGGCGCGCTTCGACGGCACCGCCCTGTACGAGCACGAGGACCCCGCGCGCGGCGAGCACCCCGACTGGGGCACGCTGGTGTTCAACTTCGGCCGCGCCGAGGTGCGCAACTTCCTGGTGGCCAACGCCTCCTACTGGCTGGAGGAGTTCCACGTCGACGGGCTGCGCGTGGACGCGGTCGCCTCGATGCTCTACCTCGACTACTCGCGCGAGGAAGGGCAGTGGACGCCCAACGTCTACGGCGGCCGGGAGAACCTGGAGGCGATCTCGTTCCTCCAGGAGATGAACGCGACCGTCTACAAGCGCTCCCCGGGCATCATCACGATCGCCGAGGAGTCCACCGCCTGGCCGGGCGTGACGCGGCCGACCCACCTCGGCGGCCTCGGCTTCGGGTTCAAGTGGAACATGGGCTGGATGCACGACACGCTCGGCTACCTCCAGCACGAGCCGGTGTTCCGGCACTACCACCACGGCGAGATCACCTTCTCGCTGGTGTACGCGTTCTCGGAGAACTACGTGCTGCCGCTGTCGCACGACGAGGTCGTGCACCTGAAGGGCTCGCTGCTGGGCAAGATGCCCGGCGACGAGTGGAACAGGTTCGCGGGCCTGCGCGCGCTGCTGGCCTACATGTGGTCGCATCCGGGCAAGCAGCTGCTGTTCATGGGCGGCGAGTTCGGGCAGGGCGGCGAGTGGGCCGAGTCGCGGCCGTTGGACTGGTGGCTGCTGGACGACTCCGCCGAGGGCGCTGGGCACGCGGGCGTGCAGCGCCTGGTGCGCGACCTGAACGGCCTGTACCGCGCCGAGCCCGCGCTGTGGGGGCTGGACGGCGACCCGCAGGGCTTCCAGTGGATCGACGCCAACGACGCGGCGGGCAACGCGCTGTCGTTCCTGCGGTACGGGGCCGAGCGGCCGGACGGGACGCGCCCGGTCATGGCGTGCGTGGTGAACTTCTCCGGCTCCCCGCACGAGGACTACCGCGTCGGCCTGCCGCACGCGGGCGGCTGGCGGGAGGCCCTCAACACCGACGCCTTCGACTACGGCGGCAGCGGCGTGGGCAACCTCGGCCGGGTGGAGGCGCTCGACGAGCCCCACCACGCGATGCCCGCGTCGGCGGTCGTGCGGATCCCGCCGCTGGGCGCGGTGTGGCTGACGCCCGAGGAGCCCGGGGACGCCGGCGCCTGAGAGAACGAAGATGCCGGTGTCCATGGAGACCGGGATGCCGATGAAAGCACGACCGGTGCCTGACTAGGGTGACCGGATGCCGTCTCAACGTCTCCAGATCATGTCGTCGCGCTTCGCGGTGGAGCACCAGCCGCACGCCACCTTCCCCGAGGACGACGAGTGGATCGCGCTGGTGCGCGCGCCCGAGGGGCTGACCGTGGTGCGGGAGGCCCCGCCGTTCGGGTCGATGCGGCGCTACGCGGGCTTCTACGGCGACCCGCACGGCCTCGACCTGCCGGGGATGCTGGCGGCGATCGTGGGCCCGCTGGCCGACGCGGGGATCTCGGTGTTCGCGGTCTCGACCTACCACGCCGACCTGGTGCTGGTGGCGGAGGAGGAGCTGGAGGAGGCCTCGGCCGTCCTGACGAAGGCGGGCCACCGGATCGTCACGACCGCCTAGCGGCCGCGGCGGGGCAGGCGTTCCAGGAGCCAGCGCGGGCCGACGACCGAGGCCCCGGCGGCCTCGCAGCGGGCGCGCAGCTCGCGGTCGGCGGTCACCACCAGGCGCACCGCGTCGGGCTCGGCGTGCCCGGCCAGCTCGGCGATGAGGTCGTCGCCGCTGCCGGGCGCGGCGACCACCCGCACCCCGTTCCCGGGCTGGTCGGCGATCTTGCGGGCGGCGCCCTCGACCACCAGCACGGTGTCGGGGTAGGCCAGCTCGTAGGGCACCAGGCCGTCGGGCAGGCCGGTGACGCCCTCGTTCAGGGTGGCGAGGTCGTCGCGCAGCCGGGCGTTGGCCCCCGCGCGGTCCTTCCACCAGCCGTCGGCGCGGGCGCCCACCACGTTGGCGGCGTCCACGACCAGCACCAGCCGCGTCAGGCTCGCGCGCAGCGCGGGCCAGGACCGCGCGAACGGCGCGAACAGCCGCCGGTCGGCGACCTGGTCGACCGGCACCCACTCCGCCCTGCGCGTCTCGCGCGAGGCGGGCCTGACCTCGGGCCTCCGGTCCATCGACCCCAGCACCGAGGTGAACGACCAGTCGCCGTGGTCCTCGGTGCGGGCGCCGTGCAGCGCGACCTCGGCCGGGTCGAGCGTGGACTCCTCGACGGTCTCGCGCAGCGCGCCCGCGACCGGGTCCTCGCCGCCGTGCAGGCCGCCGCTGAACATGCCCCACGTCCCCGCGCCGTGGCACCACCAGTTGCGCTGCTGGAGCAGCACCCGCTTGACGCCGTCGCCGGGGTCGCGATGGAAGACCATCAGCCCCGCGGCGCCGTTCCTGCCCCAGTGCACGTGTCCCTGGGAGCAGCGTGCCCAGCCGTCGCCGTCTGCCATGGGGCGACGATATCCGCTCGCTGATCGTCGCGGCGGCGCGGCGCGGCCGTCCCGGTGACCAAGGGCACACCGGCGGCGCCGCGGCCTCCGAATAGCATTCGGGGAGTTGTCACCGGACCGGGAGCACCAGTTGAGCGTCGATGCCGAGACCGCCGACCTGTGGAACACCTTGTCAGGAGCCGAGCTGATCCAGGCGATCGGCGACGGGCGCTTCCCGGAGCTGTCGGACGTGGCCGTGCACATCGGCCAGCGGATCGCGGCCGCCGAGCCCGGCCGCGTGGAGATCGCCTGGACCCCCGCCGAGAAGCTGTGCAACCCCGGCGGCACCGTGCACGGCGGCTACATCGCCACCATGCTGGACAACGCGGTGTGCCTCGCCGCCGCCAGCACCGGCGAGCTGTTCACGCCGATGCTCACCCTCAACCTGAACATCGACTACCTGCGCGCGGTGTTCGCGGGGCGGGACTACACGGTGACCGGCACGTGCGTGCACCCCGGCCGCACGCGGATGTTCTCCACCGCCGTCATCGCCGACGCCGAGGGGCGTCCGGTGGCGCAGGCGTCGGCCAGCGTGGTGCCGAACCGGGCCTTCGCGCGCTGACCTCCGCACGGCCCGGCCCGAGCCCGCCGCGCCGACCGCTTAGGCTGGGGTCATGGTCGATCCCGGACAGGTCATCAACGTGATCAAGCAGGCCCGCGACCGGCGCACCGCGCCGCTGGTGCTGGAGCTGGACCTCACCGACGGGCTCGTGGAGACCCCGCCGGCCGACCCGCTGTCGGCGCTGCTGTCGATGCGCCGCACCCACCTGCGCGACGTGCTGGAGGGCCTGCGCCGGGCGCGCTCGGACCACCGGGTGCGCGCCGTCGTCGTCAAGATCACCAGCGGGCTCGGACTGGCGCAGGCGCAGGAGCTGCGCGAGGCGGTCACCGCCGTGCGCGAGGCGGGCAAGCGCACCGTGGCGTGGGCCGAGACGTTCGGCGAGGGCGGGCGCGGCACCGTGCCGTACTACCTGGCCACCGCGTTCGAGACGGTGTGGCTCCAGCCGACCGGCGAGGTCGGGCTGACCGGCGTCGCGCTGGAGGAGCCGTTCTTCGCCGGGGCGCTGGAGAAGGCGGGCGTGCAGCCGCGCTTCGCCAAGCGCCACGAGTACAAGACCATGGCCAACACGTTCATGGAGAAGACCTACACGCCCGAGCACCACGAGTCCTCCCAGCGGCTGGTCGACTCGCTCGGCGAGCAGATCACCGAGGGCGTCGCGCGGGCGCGCGGCCTGGAGGCCGCGCGGGTCCGCGAGCTGATCGACCGGGGCCCGCTGCTGGCGCCGGAGGCGCTGGAGTCCGGGCTGGTCGACCGGCTCGGCTACCGCGACGAGGTCTACGCCGACCTGCGCGAGAAGGCGGGCCCGGACGCCCAGCTCCGCTACGTCTCCCGCTACACCCGCACGCAGGGCCTCGCCAAGCGGCTGCCGCAGCCGGGCCGGCAGGACGCCGTCGCGCTGATCAACGGGCAGGGCGCGATCCGGCTCGGCCGCAGCGGGCGCGGCGGGCCGCTGCCCACGCAGGGACCGTCGATGGGCTCCGACACCGTCGCCGCCGCGATCCGCGCGGCCGTCAAGGACGAGCGGGTCAGGGCGATCGTGTTCCGGGTCAACAGCCCCGGCGGGTCGGCGGTGGCCTCCGACGTGATCTGGCGCGAGGTGCTGCTGGCGCGCCAGGCCGGCAAGCCCGTGGTGGTCTCGATGGGAAACGTGGCCGCGTCCGGCGGCTACTACGTGGCGATGGGCGCCGACACGATCGTGGCGCAGCCCGGCACGATCACCGGCTCGATCGGCGTGGTGGTCGGCAAGCCCGTCATCAGCGGGCTGCTGGAGCGCGCGGGCATCGGCATGGGGCACGTCGCCGACGGCGAGCACGCGCGGATGTTCAGCATCACCGAGGACTTCAGCGACTCGGAGTGGGAGCGCATCAACGCCTCCCTCGACCGCATCTACGACGACTTCACCGGCAAGGTCGCCGAGGGCCGGGGCCTGTCGCGCGAGCGGGTCCACGAGCTGGCCCGGGGCCGGGTGTGGACGGGCGCGGACGCCAAGGACAACGGCCTGGTGGACGAGCTGGGCGGCCTGGACCTGGCGCTCGACCTGGCCCGCAAGAAGGCGGGGCTGGCGGCCGACGCGCCGGTGCGGGCGTTCCCGCACGCGACGCCGTTCGACCGGCTGCGCCCGCCGGAGTCCAGCGAGGACCGCACCGCCGCCACGGCCCGCTTCGACGGCTGGGGCTCGCTGAGCGGCGTCGCGTCCCGCCTGGGACTGCCCGCCGCCGGACCGCTCACCCTGCCCGGCTCCTGGGAGGTCCGCTGAACACGCTGGACTTCACCGAGGCGGTCGCGGGCTTCGCGACCGGGGTGGTGGTGCTGACGGTGCGCGACGGCCGCGACGACCTCGGCACCACCGTCACCTCGTTCATGTCGGTGTCGCTGGAGCCGCCGATGGTGCTGGCGGGCGTGGCGTCCTCGTCCTACCTGGCCGAGGTGCTCGACCGGCAGGACCGCTGGGCGGCGACCGTCCTCAGCGGCGAGCAGCGCGCGCTGGCGGGCCGGTTCGCCGCCGAGGGCCGCCCCAGCGCGCGGCT
The DNA here is from genome assembly GCA_050936435.1 of Spirillospora sp. CA-253888. Taxonomy (GTDB): domain Bacteria; phylum Actinomycetota; class Actinomycetes; order Streptosporangiales; family Streptosporangiaceae; genus Spirillospora. Next base: position 5,704,514 of record JBNJMT010000001.1, on the reverse strand, counting down.
GCTGCTGGCGAGCGAGCCGCACCACCGGGGCGGGCTGTCGGAGGCGCTGATACCGGACGAGGGCCTGGCGGCGCTGGAGTGCGAGACCAGGCAGCGCATCCAGGCCGGCGACCACCACCTGTACGTGGCCGAGGTGCGGGCGGCCGACTACATCGCGCGGCGCCGCACGCCGCTGATCCGGGTGGGCCGCCGCTACCTGTAGCGGCGGGCCCTTAGTCGGCGCGGCGCTCGGCGAGGTCGCGGGGCAGGCGCTCCAGGAGGCCGCGCAGGTCGTCGGCGTGCTCCTCCTCCTGCGCCAGCAGCTCCTTGAACACCTGGCTCGTGGTGGGGTCCTTGTCGCCGAGCCACTGGATGATCTCGGTGTAGGCCGCGACCGCGATGCGCTCGGCGACCAGGTCCTCCTTGATCATCTCGACCAGGTCGAGGCTGTCGCCGTACTCGGCGTGCGAGCGGGCGGTCAGCGTGTCGGGGTTGAAGTCCGGCTCGCCGCCGAGCTGGCTGATGCGCTCGGCGAGCTTGTCGGCGTGCTCCTGCTCCTCGCGCGCGTGCTCGGCGAACTCCGCCACGACCGACTCCGAGTGGATGCCGCTGGCGGTGTAGTAGTGCCGCTTGTAGCGCAGCACGCACACCAGCTCGGTCGCGAGCGCCTCGTTGCAGACCTGGATCACCCGGTCGAGATCGGCGCCGTAGGCGTCGGTGACGGGGCCCTTCTCCATTTCCAGGCGGGCGCGCTCGCGGAGCGTCTTCACATCGGTCAGGAACTCGGCCATCAATGCCTCCCCAGTGCGGTGCGTGGTGCAGGGAGGCACTTACCCATCAGGCGGCGTTCACACCCGGATGCCGCCCTTCCATACGGCCGCCACCTGCGGGACTCCGGGGCGGTAGGCCAAATGGATGTGGGAGGGGGCGTCGAGCACGAGGACGTCGGCGCGCGCGCCCTCTCCCAGCCGTCCCACGTCCGTCCGGCGCAGCGCGCGGGCGCCTCCGGCGGTGGCGGCCCAGACGGCCTCGGCAGGGGTCATGCGCATGTCCCGTACGGCGACGGCGATGCAGAACGCCATGCTGGAGCTGTAGCAGGAGCCGGGGTTGCAGTCGCTGGCGAGCGCGACCGACGCCCCCGCGTCCAGCAGCCGCCGGGCGTCGGGATAGGGCTGCCGGGTGGAGAACTCGACGCCCGGCAAGAGCGTGGCCACCGTTTCCGAAGAGGCCAGGGCGTCCACATCGGCGTCGCTCAGGAAAGTGCAGTGGTCGGCGGAGGCGGCGCCGAGTTCGACCGCCAGTCGCACGCCGGGCCCCTCGCCCAGCTGGTTGGCGTGGACGCGGGGCATCAGCCCGGCCTTGATCCCGGCCTCCAGGATCTCGCGGGCCTGGTCCCCGTCGAAGGCCCCGCGCTCGCAGAACACGTCCACCCACCGGGCGTGGGGGGCGCAGGCGGCCAGCATCTCCCCGGAGACGAGCCGCACGTACCCCGGGGCGTCCTCGGCGTACTCGGGCGGCACGACGTGGGCCCCGAGGAAGGTGACCTCGTCGACCTCCTCGGAGGCGATGCGGACCGCGCGCTCCTCCTGCTCGACGGTGAGCCCGTACCCGGACTTGCACTCCACGGTGGTGGTGCCCTGCCGGGCCATCTCGCCGACCAGCCGGCGGACGTTGGCGCGCAGCTCGTCGTCGGAGGCGTCCCGGGTGCGGGCGACGGTGGTGCGGATCCCCCCGGCCTTGTAGGGCTGCCCGCTCATCCGGGCGGCGAACTCCTCGGCCCGCTCGCCCGCGAACACCAGGTGGGAGTGCGAGTCCACGAAGCCGGGGAGCACGGCCCGCCCGTCCGCGTCGAAGACCTCGTCGGCCTCGGGGGCGTCCCGGTCGGCGCCGGTCCAGACGACGTTCCCGCCGTCCAGGACGAGCGCGGCGTCCCGCCGGACGCCCAGCAGGCCGTCGCCGGCGCCGGGATCGTTGGTGACCAGTTCGCCGATGTTCCTGATGAGAGTGCTCACCCTCCCAGGATCGCACCCGCCCCCGCCGCCGATCATGCGCGCCCCGCGGGCTGCGTCTCATATCCGAGACGCGGCCTCGGTCGCTATTGTCGGTACCGGAGGCGAGCAGGCGCCTGGTGGCCCTCACGGTCTTCAAAACCGATGGTCCCGAGCATCTCGGGACGGCGGGTTCGATTCCCGTTCGCCTCCGCCACGCGTGCGCCCCGTCTCAGGGCCGCACCGAAAGGTGTTCGGTGAGGAAGTCGATCTGGTCGGCGACGATCCGGTCGACCAGCGGCGGGTGGTAGACGGTGAAGTGGTCGGCGTCGTAGTGGCGGAGGACGCCGCGCGGCGCGGCGGCGGCGACCTTGACCGCGATCTGCGGGTCGATGAGGTCCTCCCGGTCGCTCTGGCACACCAGCAGCGGGCAGCGGACCCGGGACGCGCGGGCCGAGGCGTTGTAGAACAGCATCTCCAGCCCGGCGGCCGCCGCCACGCGGTTGTCGAAGCGGTAGCCGGGCGGGCAGACCGACTCCCAGCCTTCCAGCGCGCCCGGCCGGTTGACGAAGGCGAGCTCGCCGGGGCGGCCGACGAGCGGCACGTAGCGGCGCGGCCGCCCGAGCGCGGCGCGCAGCAGGTCGGAGGCGATCGGCGCGGTGAAGCGGGCCAGGTGCGCGAACCCGGCGCGGGTGGCGATGGCGCGGCCGTTGAGGACCGGGCACTGCACGACCGCCGCCGCCAGCTCCGGGTGGCGGGCGGCCGCGGCGACCACGTGGCTGGCGCCGAACGAGGTGCCCCACAGGGCGATCCGGTCGGCATCGAGCTCCGGCCGCGACCGGACGAACGCGAGCGCCGCGTCGATGTCCCGGGCGTACCGGCGGGGGCTGACGATCTGGCGGGGCGCCCCGCCGGACTCCCCCAGGTGCCGGAAGTCGAAGGCCAGCACGGCGAGCCCGGCGGCGGAGAACCACTTCTCGTACTGGTCGAGCATCATCTCGTGCGTCGCGCCGCCGCCGTGCACCAGCACGACGACGGGGTGGGGTGCGGGCCGCTCGGGGAGCGTCAGCCAGGCGGCGACCGTGTCGCCGCCGGAGGTGAAGGAGGTGCGCGTGGTCATGGAACCCCTCGTTCAAGTACGGTGTACGTGTTCGGAGAGAGTTAAACACGTACCTTGTACGTAAACAAGGGGGAGATCCATGCCCGCGCCCCGCAAGTTCAGCCGCGAGCAGTTGCAGGCCGCCGCCCTCGCGCTGGTGGACGAGGGCGGCCTCGGCGCGCTCACCATGCGCAGCCTGGCCGCCCGCCTGGGCACGGGCCCGATGACGATCTACAACTACGTGGAGGGGCGCGAGGGGCTCGAAGAGCTGGTCACCGAGGCCGTGATGGCCGAGGCGTCCTGGGACGCCGACCCGTCGCACGACTGGCGGCGGCGCGTGCACGCCGTCGCCGAGGGGATGTGGCACGCGGTGCGCGCCCACCCGGCGGCCGTCCCGCTGATCCTCACCCGGCGGGGCCTGGACCCCGGCACTTTGCGGCCCGCCGAGGCCCTGCTGGAGGCCCTGGCCGCCGGGGGGCGGTCGGGCGCCGACCTGCTGGTGGCGTTCCGCGTGGTGCAGGGCTTCGTCGCGGGCCTCGCGCAGGCCGAGCTCGGCGGGGACGCGCAGGGCGCTCCCGCGCGGGTGGCGGCGCTGCCCCCGGCGGACTTTCCGCACCTGATCGAGATGGCGGGGGCGGCGAGCGCCAGCGATCCCGAGCAGGAGTTCCACGCCGGGATGCGGATCATCATCGCCGGGCTCGACGGCGACCGCCCGACCGTCAGGAGATGAGGTCGAGCCGGGCCAGCCGGTCGCGGAAGACGTAGCGCAGGACGACCTTCAGCGCCGCCACGCACGGCAGCGCGACGACCGCGCCGACGAAGCCGCCGACCGCCACGCCGAACAGGGCGCTGATGAACACCGTCACCGGCGACAGCGCCACCGCCTTGGCGAACACCTTCGGCGCGATCAGGTAGTTCTCGACGTGCTGGTAGACGAAGAAGAACACCAGCGCGGCGATCGCCAGCCCGAGCGACTGGGTGAGCACCACCAGCGTGGCGATCACCGCGCCGAGCGTGGCGCCGATCTGCGGGATGGCGTCGCACACGCCCACCACGACCGCCAGCAGCGACGGGTAGGGCGCGCCGGCGAGCTTGAGGAAGGCGTAGGCCGACAGTCCCGCCAGGCCCGACACGCACAGCTGCCCGGTGACGTAGCCGCCGATCTTCCCCAGGGACTCGTGCGCGACGTCCACGCGCTCGGGGTCGTTCAGCACGCGCTCGACGCGCGCGAGGATGCGCGGCCAGGCGAGCAGGAAGTAGACCATCAGGACGAGCGCGGCGCCCGCCAGCACCAGCGCCGACGCCACCGACCCGAGCGCCCCGGCCACCGCGCCCGCCGACCCGCTGAGCAGGCCGGGCAGCTTGCCGAGGAACGACTGGGCCGACTTCTGGACGTCCTCGCGGTGCAGGAACGCGCCGATCGGGTCGTCCGGCGAGGTCACCCGCGTGACGAGGCCGGGCAGCGCCTTGCCGAGCTGCGCCAGCTCGGTGACGGCGGGCCGCAGCACGATGACCAGGATCGCGGCGAAGACCGCCAGCAGCACGAGCAGCAGGACCAGCACGGCCCAGCCGCGCCGCGGCACCCAGCGCTGGATCCACTTCACGACCGGGTCGAGCCCGGCGGCCAGGAACAGGCCGAGGAAGACCGCCAGGCACACCGTGCGGGCCGCCCAGAGCGCGGCCACCAGGGCGACCACGCCGATGACCACCAGCGTGACGGCCGCGTAGTGCGTCAGCGGCGGGCGCTCCGCGCGCACGACCGCCGGCCCGTCGCTGTCCCCTTGCGCCACTGCTCGCTCCCCCGCAAGGCCGCACCCCGGAGCGCGGCCGTCCCCCGTACAGATCACCTGCCTCATACCCGTGAGTGATCAACAGAAATCTCAGCGTGACGGGCGGCGCTCCGGCGTCCGCGCCCGGTTCACCACCCCGGCCTGCCGAAATCCGCCATCATGGCGATGCCACGGTCCGGCCGACCGGCCGGACGCCCAGCGACCCTGCACGCTTCTCACGCCCTGGGATTCGGAGCGCATCATGACCGCTCGATCTGCCGACGGCGCGGCACCGCGCGTCCGCGAGATGAACCTCTACCGCCGCTATCTCGACCTGGTGGCCGACGGCGGCAAGACCGTCGAGGTCCGCGTGCGGTATCCGAACCTGCGCAAGCTCAAGGCCGGTGACCACATCCGTTTCGTGTGCGGCCTGGACGGCGTCCTGACCCGCGTCAAGCGGGTGGCGCGCTACTCCTCCTTCGAGAAACTGCTCGACGCCGAGGGGCCGGAGAGGGTGGATCCGACCAGCACCCGCGACCAGCAGCTCACCGACATCCGCCGCATCTACGGTCCGGAGAAGGAGGCCCTCGGCGTGCTGGCGATCGAGATCGAGCTGGTGGCCGAGCCGAGTCCGTCCCCTGGGATCCGCGCGGAAGACCCGGCCACGTAGGGGTTCGGCACCAGTTCAGCGCGGGGTGAGCCGGACGATGGGGTATTCGCGCTCGGACTTGCCCTGGTACTTGGCGATGCGGGGCTGGGCGGCGGCGATGCGCTGCCACGCCTGCTCGCGCTCGGCCCCTTCCAGGCGCTGCGGCGTCACCGGGGCCGCCTCGCGGCCGGGCAGCTCGATGGTCGCCTGCTCGGGGTGCGCCATCAGGTTGACGTACCAGTCCGGGTGCCGGCTCCCGCCGCCCGAGGCGATGACGAGGCGCGCGTCCCCATCGTCGGAGAACCAGGCCACCGGCGTCTCCCGGCGCTGACCGCTGCGCTTGCCCACGGTGTTCAGGACGAGCACGTCCATGCCCATGAAGCTGCCGCGCCCGCGCCGGACCTTGCGGCTCATGCGGGCGTTCATCTTCTGCTGCATCCACCGCGAGAACGCGCCGGGGGTGCCGGGCTCGCGCTTGCCGCGCTTGTTCGTCTGCTGCGTCATGGTCGTCTCCTGTCGGTCCGTCCGCGACACCGATGCGGTGCCGATGACGAACACGCTAGGAGCGACCCCACCGCCGACGCTTCTCGAATCCTGACCGCTTGGCGGCCGGGCTCGACTACAACCCCTTGACGGCTCGCACGAAGCGTCGGAAGTCCTCGCGGCTCACCTGGATGACCCCAGCGTCGGCCGCCTTGCTGTCCCGCAGGGCGACGACCTCGGTGGCCCCGGCCAGTTCAACGCAGTTGTCTCCCGCATCACTGCTGCGTGATGCCTTGCGCCATGCTGCTGCACTCAGGTCCATCGCCCTCCGACCTTCGAGGAACGCTCCGCCAACCTCAATGCGGCACGCTGCCGCTCGACCAAGCGTTCTTTGCGCTACAGCCCCTTGACGGCATTTGCGAAGCGCCGGAAGTCCTCGCAGGTCAGGATGATGTTTCCAACGTCAGGAGCTTTGCTGTCCCGAATCAGAGCCGTGCCGGCCACAACGGCCACTTCAACGCAGTGAGAGCCTTCCCCGCCGCTGTGCGTTGCTTTCCGCCAAGCGACACCAGTCATGTCCATCGCTCTTCCAACACCTTCCGAACGAAAAGCTGGGAGTCCGCTATGTTCAGCGCCCTGCCCTGGAGTATAGCGAAGGCGTTTGCAAGTTTCGATAGGATTTTGTGCGACCGAACGTTCTCCCCGTGCACCGCCGTCTCCATAAAACCGACACCAGTCATGTCCACCTGGGTGGCCAGCGCATATGAAGCATTTATCGCAAGGCCGCGATAATCCGAATAACGTGCGACCTGAAGAACGACGTTGTTCCTTTCGGACACTTCCAGGACGTACTTCAACTGCTCGTGCATCACTTCCGGCGAACCGACCTCCCGGTAGAGCACGCTCTCATCGAGGATCACGCACAGCGTCGCCGGATTCTGACACGTCAGGATCTCCTGCCGCTTCAGGCGTTCCTGAACTTCGTTCTCGGAGACCAGCAGGGCACGTGCGTAGGCTTCCGTCTGCAGCAGGCCGTCGATGTACATGACCTGGACCGAGCGCAGCATCACGGCACTCCCCTCCGACTCGGAGTAGTCGGTCAGCGCACGCGGCAGATCACTGCCCTCCACATACCTCTTCCACGATTCGATGATCTCGCCGCCGGCGTTGAGGAAGCCGTCGAGCTTCACGGCGTTTTCGCGCGTGCACCGCGCGGTGCCCTTGATGATCCGGCCCACGTACGTCGGGCTGACCGGGAACTTGGCCGCCAATTGAGCACGAGTGATCTTCGCGTTCTCGCGGTGCTCGTTCACCGTTGCGCCGAAGCGAAGCGTTCCGGGCGTGGGTTGCACCGTTGCCATGACCTGTCTCCCGACTGAACCATGATGAAAAAGCCAACTGAACCTGGATGGCGAGAAGTGACCTCAAACACATGTTCGCTGCCACATTACGTCGCACCATGCATGAATGGAAGAGCGTTATCGAACTTCAACCAGGAGTCACCAAGGCAAGGCAGCAGCCATGATCACAAAGCAGTGCGGTGGACCACCGGAACGAATGGGCGGCACGTCGTCGCGCATCATCGCTTCCCAGCCCGAAGAAGCGCGCATTTCCCGAGCATTCGTTGCGGAATGGTGCAAAGCGCACGGTTTTCGCGAAAGTGCGGTGGACGATGCGTGCACCGTCGCGTCCGAGCTCGTCGCCAACGTGGTCACGCACACGCGCAACGGCGGCGTCGTCCGCCTCTACCTCTCGACCGCCGGCCCCGTGATCGAGGTTTGGGACCACTCCCCCGAACCGCCGGTCGTCCGGCCGCTCGACCTCACCAGCAATTCAGGGCGCGGCATGGCGATCGTCGCCGCCCTCGCCGAGAGTTGGGGCACCAACCCGCTCGCGTCCGGCGGCAAGTGCGTGTGGGCGGTGCTCCGTGCCTGACACAGCGTGCTCGCGAACGGCCTCCATGCTCCATCGACGCGCCGGAGACGCACCATGACCGCACGAACCGTCCTCCTCGCCCTGCTCCGCGAGGTCTTCCCCGCCTGGGACATCTGGATCTGCGACCGAGGCATATGGCGCGCGACCGGCCTGGCCCTGATCAGCGCGTCCTCGGCTGACGGCCTGCTGGAGCGCCTGGCCAACGCCGACGCGGACGCCGTTCAGTACGCGGCCGCGCGACTGTCGGCAGGCCCGCAATGACCATGGGACGGCCTTAAAGCTCCAACGCCTCCAGCAACGCCGCCGCAGACGCCGACCAGGTGTTCTTCTCGGCCAGCTCGCAGCGCAGCTCCTCCGCGCTGGCGAAAGCAGGCTTCACGTAGCTCAGAACGCGGTCCATCGCACGCGCCCAGGTGTCCACGTCCACTTTGTCGTCCTTGGCGACCGGCACGACCATGTCGGCGATCTCGTCCGGGCGGTCGCGGAAGAGCTCGGCCAGCAGCTCGCCGAGACCGCTCTGGTCACTGACCAGCACCGGCGTCCCGGCGATGATCGCCTCCAGGCCGACCAGCCCGAAGCCCTCCGCCTTGGAGGGCATCACCACCAGCGCGGCCTGCTTCAGGTCGTCGGCCAGCCGGTCGGGGTCGGTCGTGTAGAGGCGCGGCACGATGTTCAAGCCGGGATTGTCCGCCCACTTGCGCAGTTGCTCGCGCTGCTCGGCGGCCTTGTCGGCCGGGATGCCCCGGACGACCAGCTCGACGGGCCGCTTGTTCGCCTTGAGCCGCCACTCGGCCACCTTGCCCGCCGCCTTGGCCGCCAGGTCCACACCTTTGAGGGCGCTGTCCTCGGTACGACCCACCAACAGGATCTTCAAAGGACTGCCGTTGGGGTGCCGACGTTCCCTCGCGTCTTCCAGGTCGAAGCCGGGATCGATGCGCAGCGGGTCGGGGTCGTCGTGGTCGGTCAGGTAGCCCCGGAACCGGTCGTGCAGCCGGGGCCCGACCGCCACGACGCGGTGCGCCGTCCGGCCGAGCATCGTCTCGATCCGCGTCCGCGTCTCGGCTGCGTCGTCCTCCTCCCTGCCGAGCTTGTGCCACTCGATCTCGTCCGGGGCCATGTGCACGAAGTGCAGCCGCCGGGCACCCGGAAAATGGTCCGTGGCCTGGACGAACGCGGCCGGGCCGGTGATGCGGGCGTGCCCTATCACCAGGTCCGGTGTCAGGCCCTCCAGGTCAGGGCGGCGGAACAGGCTGCTCAGCCCCTCCGCACCGGGCACCGGTTCGCTCCAGCGGAGGGTCACGTTCAGCGCGGCCGCGTCGGCCACCTCTTCAGGAGTGGCATCCAGCACCATGCAGAACACCTTCGCCCCCTCGGCCGCCAACGCCTTGCAGAGCTGCCGGTTGAAGGTGCTCAGGCCGCCGTGCTTGGACTTCCACTCGGTCGCCACCACCAGGACCACGCACCGGTGGTCGCTCTTGACGGCCGGAGGCTGGGGAGCGGGCGGCACGGCGGGCGTGACGAGCGCGGGCGCTCCCGCCGTCGCCAGGACGTAGGACGCGAACTCCGGGGAGAACAGGCGCAGGCCGCCACCGTCCTCGGCCACCACCCCCATGTTGATCAGGCGGTTCAGCTCCGGTGTCAGGACGATGCTCCCGCTTCCGGCCGCCAGCGCGCGCAGCGCGTCCAGGCCGCCGGACGGCCAGTCCAGGTCGATGCTCTGCGCCAGCTTCGCGAAGTAGGCGTGGAACGACGTCGCCACCTTCGCGTACGCCGCGTCCACGTCCAGGCGGCCCGTGGCCTGGTGCACCTCGACGACCTGCTCGCACAGCACGCGCAGCAGGTGGGGATGCGGGCCCGACCGCGCCAGGACCTCCTCGCGCACCGGCAGGAGGTCCGGATCCTCGCTCCAGGCCAGCATCCGGTCGGTCTGGTCGGGGGCGAACATGCCGACGTGGCGGGGCGTCCCCATGACCCCTTCGAGGACGGAGCCGGTGACCGCGTCGATCTCGATCTCGCCGACCGGGCGGCGCGAGACGGTCATCAGCCCCACCGGGAAGCCGTGCTCGGAGGCCAGGTCGCGCAGGAGCTGGAACTCCGCGGGCCGCGTCATGACCCGGGTCGCGCGGTCGAAGTCGTCCAGGACGTACAGCAGGAAGAAGTCCTTCCCGCCCACCGCCCGGAAGAAGGCCCGCGCCGCGTGGTCCAGGTCGTACCAGTCGCGCGCGGCCAGGACCTCCCGGCACGGGCCGTCGAGCCCGGCGAGCGGCTCGAACCGCGTGACGGCCTCCTGGACCATCGACCAGAACACGCCCGTCCCGGTGTCGTGGCGGCCTGTGGCGAGGCGCACGATGCCGAGGTCGTCACGGGCCGCCCTGCTCATGGCGTGCTCGACCAGGCTCGTGCGGCCGGTGCCCCGGTGCCCCAGCAAGGACAGGTTGGAGGGGCGGCCGGCCTCCTGCCAGACCGCCTCGATCTGCGCGGTCGCCTCCGGGCGTTCCACGAAACCGGCTCCGGAGGCCAACCGGCCGGCCGAACGGTAGGGGTTGCCCGTGCTCATACCGGCTCCTCGTTCCGCCGCGTCCCGAAATACCTCAGCAGCCATTCCTCGTAGAGCCCGACGGTGAGGCGGTAGCCGCCGCCCTCCCGCTGGACGGCCTCGCGCGACAGCAAGTCCTCCAACAGGCTCTCCTCGACCCCGTGTGCCGTGGCCGGGCCGTCGCGCGAGTCGACGGCGATGGCCGTCAGCACCCGTCTCCTCTCGGCGGGGCCGTACGGGTCCTCCAGATGGGCAGGGGCCTCCAGGTTGTCGAAGTGCTTGTACTCCATCCGGCCCAGCAGGTCCTCGGCGACCAGCGCGACGTCGGCCTCGGTGACCAGCTCGGTCCGGTCGCGGTTCATGTGCTCGACCAGGTCGGAGCAGAGCATCTGGATGTAGTGCGGGTTCCCGCCGCTCAGCCGGATGATCTCCGCTACCGCCCGGCCCCGGTAGCGGCCCCCCGGTGCCGCGATCGGCTCCTGGACGAGGCGTTCGGCGTCCGGCCGCTTCAGGAAGGTGACGCGTTCGGTGCCGAAGACGCCGAACGCGTTGGGATCGCTGCGGATCAGCCGGTGCAGGTTCGCCTGCCCGATCAGCACCAGGTGGAACAGGCGGCGTTCGACGATCGCCTTGAAGGTCTGCATGAACGTGGCGGAGACCAGCTCCCGCTGGACCCACTCGTCCATGAGCTGGAACTCGTCGATCAGCACCACGAAGGGCCGCCGGCCGGGCGCGGCCCGGCGGTGCTCCTCGAACAGCCCGGCGCAGTCGTGCACCGGGTCGGGGCTGTCGATGAGGGCCTTGCGGTCGAAGCCCTCGGGCAGGAGCCGGGGCCCGTCCGGGGCGGCTTTGTGCGCACCTTCCAAAATGCGCCACAGCAGCGACCCGAGCAGCCGCTGCATGGACGTGCCGGGGTCCGGCTCCAGGGTGCTGATGTTGCCCACGTCCACCACGGGAAAGCCGTCCTCCTCGCACAGGCACCTCTCCAGCTGCACGCGGATCGAGGACTTGCCCGTGCGCTTCTGCCCGTAGATCACCATTCCGGCCCCGGGCTCGGACGCCTCGCGGAACACCGACCGGACCCGCTCCACCAGCTCGTCACGGCCGAAGAACATGGCGGGGTCGTCCACCGGCCGCCCGTCGGCCCACGCCAGGAAGGGGTTGGGCACGGGCACGAAGTCCTCGGGGCGGGCCACCCGGATCGGCAGCAGCGCCTCGTGCGCGGTGTCCTCGTCGCTGTAGCGGCGACGGTGGTACAGCGTCACCGGCAGCTCGAAGGAGGTGGTCGCGTGGTTGGTCAGGTCGAGCCGGACCAGCATGATGTGCGACGCGCCGCCCCTGATCGTGCCCGGCAGCGCGACGGCCGGGGCCTGCGGGACGGCCGCCGCCGGATCGGGGCGCACCTCCAGCCGGACCGACTCCAGCGGGGCGGCCCCCTCCTCGTTGGCCACGGTGATCTGCACGGTGACGGTGTCGCCGACACGGCTGCTGGGGACGACGGCCAGGTCCACCCGCGGCCGGGGCGGGCTGGAGGCGGCCAGCTCGCGCCGGGCCTTGCCGACGATCTCCTCGATGCGGAGCGCGGCGGGTTCGGCCAGCTCGACCGCCGCCGCCGTGGGCGCGTCGCGGATGTCGGCGCGCACTGCACCGGCGATCCGGGCGGCCGTGCGCAGGGCGTCGTCGCGTTCCTCGAAGTGCCGTTCCGTCAGGTAGGCGCACAAGGCGTGGCAGGCTCTGGCCAGGTCGCGCAGGTTCCGCGTCAGGGAGGCGGGCGCCGTCCCTTCACGTTCCCGCTCCAGCAGCGTCCTCGCTTCGACCAGGGCCTCTTCGGCGGGTTCGAGGTCCTTGAGCGGGCCCAGCTCGTAGGCCAGCCTCCGCCGGTCGCGCCGCCACTCCTCGACGGCCGCGTTCCAAGCCGCCACCAGGACCGGCCCGGCGACGTTCACCTCAAGGAAGGCGGCGACGTCCGCGGCCCGCTCGCCGCCCTCGCGCACCGACCGCAGGAAGACCTCGTTGACGGCCTCATGCTGGGCGATCATGGGCAGGAGGTCGGCGAGGACCCGGTGGCCTCCGACCCGGCACAGGGCGGTCACCATCCACAGGACCTCCGCGGCGAAGGAGTCGGTGCCGAACCTGCGTTCCGGGACGTCCGCCGCCGTCTTGCCGGGCGCCAGCAGGTGCAGGCGGCCGATCGCCTCCTCCAGCAAGCGGGCCTGTTCGGGCCGTGCGGCCGATTCGCTCAACGCGACCGCCGCGCGCAGGAGGTCGAAGGCGGCCTCCGTGCTGCGCCTGCTCATCACGGACATGAGCGAGAGCAGGCCGCGCGCCTGGTGCCGGCGGGCCTCCTGGATCCGCCCCATCTCCTCGGCGAGCAGCGCCGCCGACAGGTACGCGGCGGCGTCCGCCTCGCCGTCCCCGCCGAACCGCGCCTGCGCCAGCGCGATCCTCACGTCCTCGGCGTCGATGCGGCGGTTGACCGCCCTGGCCTTGGCGATGATCCGGCGGCCCTCGTCGGCGTGCTCCTGCACCAGGTAGTCGATCAGAACGGTGCTCTGGAGCGGCCCGCCGGGGAAGGCCGCCTGGCGGTCCAGCTCGCGTTCCAGCGCCCCGCGCACCTCGGGCGAGACCTCCCGGGCGATCTTCACGCACGACCGGGCCAGGTCCAGCGACCAGGGCGTGCGGGCGTCCAGGCACGCCTCGATGACGGGGGTCGCGTCGGCGTCGGCCGCCCACAGCAGGATGGTCTCGCGCCACCACGGACGCTCGATGTTCCTGGTGAGGAGCCGTACCGTTCCCCGCTCCCGGATCCAGGCGGCCGCCAGGTACTCCTGGAACGGCAGGTGCGCGAACGTCAGAAGCCCCGGGGTCCGCTCGGCCAGCACGCCGTCGTCGCGCACCGCGTCGAGGAACTCCTCGGGCGTGACCTTCCGCTGGGCGCCGAGCCGCCGCACGGCGACAGCGATGATCTCCGCCGCCTCCTCGCGGGCCACCTCCCGCAGCTCCCGTTCCATCATCCAGATCGCCAGCTCGCTCACGACCCGGCCCTTCTGCGGCTCCCTGAGCCCGGTCGGGTCCGACAGGCCCTTGACCTTGGTGATCTGGTACAGCAGGGCGTCGGTGGCCTCCTGGTACAGGTCGGCGATGCCGCCGGGGATCTCCTGCCGGAACTGGTGCACGTTGGCGATGAGCGTCAGCAGCAAGGGGTGGACGGCCAGTTCGGTCAGGCCGTTCTCGCCGATGCGGTGGAACAGCTCGTCGGCTCGGCGCGCCGCCCTGGCCCGGCGCTTCTCGTCGGACAGGTCCACATCGGCGCGGCGCTCGTGCTGCTCGAACCACCTGGTGAGGAATCTTCTGATCTGCCCGGAGCCGAGCTCGCAAACCTCCAGGAGCCGCGCCCCCGGCACGGGCGTCTCTGCATGGGCGTGCGGCCGGGAGGCCACCGCCCACGCGTTGCCCGGATGGCGGTCGACCTGCCTCCGCAACCAGCCGACGAGCCTGGCGCGCTCCTCCGGACTCGTGACGTCGTCGAAGCCGTCCAGCAGGATCAGGCAGCCGCCTTTTGCGATCTGCCGATCCAGCCACTTGGGCGTGACGCCGTCCTGAGCGGGGGGCAGCGCCATCTGGCCGAGGCTCGGCGCTTCGCCGGAGACGAGTGCGGCGGCGTGGTCGCTCAGATCGATCAGTACCGGCAGCCGGTGCGGACGCGCCGCCCGGGTCCGTTCGGCCTGGGCCAGCGCCGTGTGGCGGAGCAGCGTGGTCTTGCCCCTCCCCGGCTCGCCGAGCACCACCACGATCCCGTCGTCCACCAGCGCGGACCGCAGGCTCGTGCGGAAGCCCGTCCCCTCCTGGCCCACCGGACGAAGGGCGAGATCGATGTAGAGGTCCCGCATCTCCGACAACTGCGGACTCTTGGTCAGCAGGCCGTTGGCGGGCAGGTACCGGAGCCGCTCGCGCAGCCGGTCGAGGTAGCCCGCCCGTGGGAACAGCCGGAAATAGAACCGCTTGGGCGCTTCCGACGAGATCAGGAAGGTGATGGCCAGCCCCGTGCCCCCGACGCCCAGACCCATGATCACCAGGAGGAGTCGCGGGAGGTCGGACACGAAGACCACGAAGCCGGTGACGGAGCCGGCGAGACCGAGCAGGATGCCGATGGTCTCGACTTTGGCGTGCCACGGCTCCCTGGAGCTCATCCGCTCCCCCTTCCACGGACGCGACCAGATGGCCGGCGGCCGTCACGGTGGAGGACCATCCAACAACCGCGAGCCCCTCATCGCGGCCGATTTCCGGAACGTCCCCACCGAAGATTCCACCCCGAAGCCGCCCGCACCACCACCCGCCCAGAAAACTAACCACCTGGTAGGTTTTGCCCGAGCCCATCCGGCAGAGCCAAGGAGTGACCCCGTGCGCGCCTCGTTTCCCGACCGATTCCTCTGGGGTGCCGCGGGCAGTCCCCACCAGACCGAGGGCAACAACCTCGCCAGCGACTTCTGGGCGCTGGAGAACCGGCCCGGCAGCCCCCTCCCCGAGCGCAGCGGGGACGCCTGCGACGGCTACCACCGCTGGCGCGAGGACCTCGACATCGTCCGCGACCTCGGGCTCAACGCCTACCGGTTCGGCATCGAGTGGGCGCGCGTCGAGCCCGTGGAAGGCGCGTTCTCGCAGGCCGAGCTGGCGCACTACCGGCGGATCGTCGAAGGCTGCCTCGAACGCGGGCTCACGCCGGTGGTGACGCTGCACCACTTCACCAGCCCGCTGTGGTTCCAGCGGGCCGGCGGGTGGCTCGCCGACGAGGCCGTGGAGCGGTTCCGGCGCTACGTGCGCGCCGTCGTGCCGATCCTCGACGGCGTCGAGTGGGTCTGCACCATCAACGAGCCCAACATGCTCGCCATGATGGCCAGCATGCTCAAGCGCGACGAGCGCAAGGAGCTGGTCGCCGGGGCCCTGCCGCCGCCCGACCAGGACGTGGCCGACGCCCTCGTCAAGGCGCACCGGGCCGCGCGCGAGGAGCTCGGCGGATTCAAGTCCGGCTGGACCGTCGCCAACCAGAACTTCGAGCCCGTGGACGGCGCGGACGCCGAGTGCGCCGAGTGGCGCCTCTCGCGCGAGGACCAGTTCCTCGACGCCGCCGCCGGGGACGACTTCATCGGCGTCCAGGCGTACACCCGCGTCCAGATCGGCCGGGACGGCGCGCTGCCCGTCCCCGAGGACGCCCGCCGCACGCTGACCGGCTGGGAGTTCTACCCGGCCGCCCTCGGCAACGCCGTCCGGCACACCGCCGCGCGCATCCCGGGCGTGCCGATCCTCGTGACCGAGAACGGCATCGCCACCGGCGACGACGGCGAGCGCGTCGAGTACACCCGCGGTGCGCTCGCCGGGCTGCACGCCGCCATGGACGAGGGCGCCGACGTGCGCGGCTACCTGCACTGGTCGCTGCTCGACAACTACGAGTGGGGCTCCTGGCACGCCACCTTCGGGCTCGTGCAGGTGGACCGGGAGACCTTCGCCCGGACCGTCAAGCCGAGCGCCCGCTGGTACGGCGACGTCGCGCGCGCCGGAGCGCTCGACGCCTGAGGCTTTCCGGCCCGCCCGCGGACGCCGCGGGCGGGCCGGTCCGCGTCACGCCTGGACGGCCGCCACCAGCTCGTCCACCGTCTCGGCGCTCAGGCCCATCCCGAACGTCCGGAACTTGATCAGCGGCGTGCCCAGCGCCAGGCCCAGCAGCGCCGGGGGCAGGCCGCGTCCGCTCCCCAGGCCGGGCGCCCCGCGCAGGCGCTCCTTGAGGATCGGGCCGCCCACCGGGTGCTCCAGCCACTCGCCCAGCGTGGACATGCGGGTCAGCGGCGGCGCCCACCCGTCGCCCGGCGTGCTCGCCTCGGCGCGCAGCCGGATGTCGCGCGAGGACGCGCCCACCTCGATCGTGAAGCGGCCCGGAGCGATCCGCCAGCCGCCGCGCGCCACCGACCAGTGCGCGATGTCGCGGCCGGTGAGCGTGAAGGAGACCCGGGTGGACACGCCGGGGGCCAGGGACGTCTTCGCGAAGGCCCGCAGCTCGTGGCGGGGGCGGGTGGGGCGCTCCTCGTCGAAGGCGATGTAGAGCTGCACCACCTCGTCGGCGGCGACGTCGCCCGTGTTGGCGACCGTCAGCTCCACGTCCCAGGTGTTGTCCCCGGTCTCGCGCACCTCCAGGCCGGAGTACTCGAAGCTCGTGTAGGAGAGGCCGTGCCCGAACGGGTAGGCCACCTCCGTGCCGAGCGTGTCATGGTGGCGGTAGCCGACGTACCGGCCCTCGCCGTAGGCGACGTGCCCGTCCGCCCCGGGGAAGTGCAGGTGGGACGGCACGTCCGACAGGCGCATCGGGATCGTCTCGGTCAGCCGGCCCGACGGGCTGCACGCGCCCAGCAGCAGGTCCGCGACCGCCGAGCCGCCCGCCTGCCCCGGCAGCCAGCACTCCAGGATCGCCGCCGCGTCGTCCCGCCATTCGGCCACCGACACCACGCCGCCGTTGGCCAGCACCACCACGATCTTGGAACGTTCCGAGGCGAGCCGGCGCAGCAGCCGCACCTGCGTTTCCGGCAGGTCCAGGGTCGTGCGGTCGTAGCCCTCGGACTCCGCCTCGTCGGGCAGGCCCAGGAAGAGCAGGATGACGTCGGCGTCCTCGGCGGCCGCGACCGCCTCGGCCGCCAGTTCCTCGTCCGCCTCGCCGTCCAGGCGGTACCCGGCCGCGAACGTCAGGGCCGTCTCCGCGCCGACGTCCTTCCGCAGCGCGTCCCACGCGTTGTCCAGGCGCGTCGGCACCACGTGCGAGCTGCCGTTGCCCTGGTAGCGCGGCGTCCTGGCCAGCTCCCCCACCACCGCGACGCGCTGCCGCGCCCGCGGGTCCAGGGGCAGGACGCCGTCGTTCTTCAGCAGCACCGCCGACGCCCGCGCCGCCTCGCGCGCCAGCTCGTGGTGCGCGTCGACGTCCCAGTCCTCGTGGCGTTCGGCGGACGCCACGCGCTCGGCCAGCGTGCGCAGCCGGTCGGCCGCGCGCGTCACGACCGCCTCGTCCAGGCGTCCCGACCGCACCGCGTCCACGATCTCCGCGTCGGTCCCGGTCGGCGGCATCTCCAGGTCCAGGCCCGCCTCCAGCGCGGCGACCCGGTCGTTCACCGCGCCCCAGTCCGACACGACCAGGCCGTCGAAGCCCCACTCGCCGCGCAGCAGCCCGGTCAGCAGCCAGGGGTCCTCGCTCGCGTACACCCCGTTGATCCGGTTGTAGGAGCTCATCACCATGTAGGGGGCCGCCTCGCGCACGATGTGCTCGAACGCCGGCAGGTAGATCTCGCGCAGCGTGGCCTCGTCCACGTCGGCGCTCACGCGCATCCGGTCGGTCTCCTGGTTGTTGACCGCGAAGTGCTTCACGCACGCCCCGATCCCCAGCGACTGCAGGCCGGTCACGACCGCCGCGCCCATGATCCCGGTCAGGTGCGGGTCCTCGGAGAAGTACTCGAAGTTGCGCCCGCACAGCGGCGAACGCTTGATGTTGACACCCGGTCCCAGCACCACGTCGGCGCCCAGCGCGGCCGCCTCGCGGGCGAGGGCCGCGCCCACCCGCCGGGCCAGGTCCCGGTCCCAGGACGAGCCCAGCGCCACGGCGGGCGGGAAGCACGTCGCGGGCTCGCTGCGGGTCAGGGCCAGCGCGTCGCCGCTCCCCTTCACCTGCCGCCGGATGCCGTGCGGGCCGTCGGTGAGGGTGAGCGACGGGACCACGTCGCGCACCGCGACGGTGTTCCAGGTCCCGGCCCCGGAGGTGAGGGACGCCCGCTCCTCCAGCGTCAGGTCAGGGGTGCTGCTCTCTGTCGTCATGCGGTACCTCGCGTTCGGTGTCGCTTGCGGGGGGCTCGAACCGCAGGCCCAGCTGCCGCAGGAACGCCACGACCGCGGCGTGCATGTCCACCGCGTCCGGCTCCAGCAGCCACTGGGTCTGCAGACCGTCCATCAGGCCCAGCATCTGGCGGGCGGCCAGGGCCGGGTCGTGCTCCAGCGGCGGGTCGGCCTGCGCGAACAGTTCGGTGAACGCGCCGGTCAGCTGGTCGCGCAGCAGCCGGTAGCGCTCCACGAAGTAGCGGTGCGCCGGGTGCTCGGGGTCGACGGCCTCACCGGAGATCTTCACGAAGAGGCCGACCAGGCCGGGGGTGTGCATGTTGCGGGACACGAACCCGACGGTGGTCGCCAGCAGCCCTTCGGGGGTGGCGGCCTCGGGGCCGAACAGCAGGCGCGCGTCCGCCCGGTCGCGGCGGCCCAGGACCTTGATCAGCAGGTCCTCCTTGCCGGGGAAGTGGTGCAGCAGGCCGGCGTGGGTGAGTCCGGCGTGCGCGGCGATGTCGCGCAGCGACACCGCGTGGAAGCCCGAACGGGAGAACAACTCGGTCGCCGAGTCCAGGATGCGGGCGCGGGTGCGCTCGCCCTTGCTCAGGCGAGGTGCGGTCTGCTCGGTCACGGGCCGGGCCTCTCTGCGGTGTAGGCGGATTTCGGGCAGATGGGAGCCGCGCCGGGCACGGGTCCGGCGCTGCGCCAACCGTACGGCCTCCGCCTCTCCGCAAGCCGCGGGCAAAACCTACCACGTGGTTAGTTATGGCTGTATGCTCGCCGAAATCCTGCCGAGGCGGGTCGTTTTGCTCTCAAATCGGAGTGAATCCATGAAGAAGACCATCAGCGGCGTCGCTCTGGCCGCGGCCTGCGTCACCGCGCTGACCGGGTGCGCCGGCGGCGGCACCAAAACCGGCGGCGCGGGCTCCACGCTCAACATCGCCACGATGACGCTCCCCCAGAGCCTCGACCCGGCCGACGCCAACGGCAGCGCGCTGCCGTTCTTCCAGGCGGTGTACGACACGCTGATCAAGCGCGAGCCGGACGGCTCCTACAGCCCGATGCTCGCCACCGAGTGGAAGTACAACGCCGACCGCACCGAGCTGAAGCTGACGCTGCGCGAGGGCGTGAAGTTCGACGACGGCTCGCCGTTCGACGCCGCCGCCGTCAAGGCCAACATGGAGCGCTTCGGCAAGAAGGCGGGCGCGCAGGCCAAGACGCTCAAGGACGTCAAGTCCATCACGGCCGACGACGCCACCCACGTGACGCTGAAGCTCGCCCAGCCCAACCCCGCGATGCTCTACTACCTGAGCGACGCGGCCGGCCTGATGGCCAACCCCAAGTCGTTCACCCAGGCCGGCGACCCCCTGAAGACCAAGCCCGACGGCACCGGCCCCTACGAGCTGGACTCCGCCAAGTCGGCCATCGGCACCAAGTGGGTCTACACCCGCGCCAAGAACTACTGGGGGACCAAGCTGCCCTACGAGGGCGTGACGATCAGCTACTTCGACAACGAGACCGCGATCGTCAACGGCGTCAAGACCGGGCAGCTCAACGCCGCCCTGCTGCAGAACGCCGACCAGCAGGCCGGGATCGAGTCCGACCCCAAGGTGAAGACGGTCAAGCAGGAGTTCGACTTCCAGGGCATGATCCTGTTCGACCGCGGCGGCGCGATCGCCCCGGCGCTGAAGGACGTCCGCGTCCGGCAGGCGCTGAACCTCGCGATCGACCGCGCCACGATGCTCGCCAAGCTCCGGCAGGGCCGCGGCACCGCCACCAGCCAGGTCTTCGGCGCCAAGGCCGCCGCCTACGCCCCCGAGCTGGACTCCCACTACGCGCACGACCCGGCCAAGGCCCGCGAGCTGCTGAAGCAGGCCGGGTTCGAGTCCGGCTTCACGCTCAAGCTGCCGCGCATCCGGGCCATCGTCCCCGACGCGCTCGCCTCCTCGCTGGAGACCGACCTGAAGGCCGTCGGCGTCAAGCTCGCCTGGGACGAGGTAGACGCCGGGGCCGTCCGGCGCATCTTCACCGACCGCGCCTACCCCGCGATGGTCATGAACCTCGGCCAGCCCGACGCCGACTGGATCGCCGTCGGCGACTACGTGCTGCCCGGCGTGTTCAACATGTTCGGCACCACCGACGACACGCTGAAGAGGCTGCTGCCCAAGATCCAGTCGGCTCCGGACGGCGCCGCCAAGGCCGACCTCCAGGCGCTCAACCGGCACCTGGTGGAGCAGGCGTGGTTCGTGCCCTTCTACCGGATGTCCTACCTGCACGTCTCGGACGGCACCGTGCGCGTCACCCCGCAGTCCGGCATGGCCGTCCCCGCCATCTACAACTACGCCCCCGTCAAGTGAGGCACGGCGGGGGCGGGCGGCCGCCCGCCCCCGCCGCGGCCGAGCACGGAAACCGAGTCACATGCTGAGCTTCGTTGCACGCAGGGTCGCTGCGGGGGTGGTGCTCCTGTTCGTGATCTCCCTGCTGTCCTATCTGCTGCTGTCGATCCCCGATCTGGACGTGGGCCGGCAGCTGCTGG
The DNA here is from genome assembly GCA_050936435.1 of Spirillospora sp. CA-253888. Classification (GTDB taxonomy): domain Bacteria; phylum Actinomycetota; class Actinomycetes; order Streptosporangiales; family Streptosporangiaceae; genus Spirillospora. The sequence continues at coordinate 5,683,692 of JBNJMT010000001.1, read as the reverse complement.
GGTCGAACGCGCCCCAGGCCACCGTCGACGCCAAGAACGCCGAACTCGGCCTGGACCGCCCGGTGTTCGCCCAGTACGCCGACTGGCTGTCGCACGCCGTGCGGGGCGACTTCGGCACCTCCTGGTTCACCGGCGAGAACGTGCTCCAGGCCCTGTCCACCCGGCTGCCGGTGACCATCAGCCTGATGCTGGGCGTCACGCTGGTCACCGCCGTGCTGTCGCTGCTGCTCGGAGTGTGGGCGGGCGTGCGGCGCGGGGTCGCCGACCGGATCGTGCAGGTGCTGGGCGTGCTGGGGTACGCGCTGCCCGGCTTCCTGGTCACCCTCATCATCGTGGTGGTGTTCGCGGTGAAGCTGGGCTGGTTCCCCGCGATCGGCTACACCGACATCGCCGAGTCGGTGCCGGGCTGGCTGTCCACGATCACGCTGCCGGTGGCGTCGCTGTCGGTGGCGGGCGTGGCCGGGGTGTCCCAGCAGGTGCGCGGCGCGGTGATCGACGTGCTGCGCCGGGACTACGTGCGGACGCTGCGCGCCCGGGGCCTGCCGCCCTCGCGCGTGCTGTTCCGGCACGTGCTGCGCAACGCCGCCGCGCCCGCGCTGACGGTGCTCGGGATGCAGTTCGTCGGGCTGCTGGGCGGCGCGGTGCTGGTGGAGCAGATCTTCGGGCTGCCCGGCATCGGCAGCATGACCGTCACCTACACCACCCGGGGCGACATCCCGGTGATCATGGCGCTGGTCTCGGTCACCGTGGTCGGCGTGATCGCGGTGAACCTGCTGGTGGACATCCTGATCGGCTGGCTCGACCCGAAGGCGAGGACCGCATGAGCGGCAACGGCGTGCTCCGGCGGGTGCTGCGCAACCCGCTCGGGCTGGTGTCGGCGGCCGTGCTGGCCCTGATCGTGCTGGCGGTGCTGTGCGCGCCGCTGCTCAGCCCGCAGGGCCCGAACGTCGCCAGCCTGCGCGACTCGTTCGGCGGGCCGACCGGCGGGCACCCGCTCGGCTTCGACTCGGCCGGGCGCGACATGGTGGCGCGGCTGCTGTACGGCGGCCGCAACACCCTGGGCGGCGCGCTGCTGGCCCTGGTGGTGGCGCTGGTGATCGGCGTGCCGTCGGGGCTGCTGGCCGGGTACCGGGGCGGCCGGTTCGACGCCGCCGCGAGCTGGGTCGTCAACCTGGTCATGGCGCTGCCCGCGATGGTGGTGCTGCTGGCCTCGCGCGCGATCCTCGGCCCCACGGTGTGGGTGCTGATGGTCGTGCTGGGCGTGCTGATCTCGCCGAGCTTCTTCCGCCTGGTGCGCGGCGTGGTCGCCGGGGTGCGCGGCGAGCTGTACGTGGACGCCGCGCGGGTCGCGGGCCTGAGCGACGCGCGGATCGTGGCGCGGCACGTGCTGATCGTGGTGCGCGCCCCCATCATCATCCAGACGGCGCTGGTGGCGGGGATCGCCATCGGGCTGCAGGCGGGGCTGGAGTTCCTGGGCGTGGGCAGCGGGTCCACGCCGACCTGGGGCGCGATGCTGAACGAGGCGTTCGGCAACATCCAGCGCGCCCCGACGATGATCGTGTGGCCGGGCGTGGCGCTCGGCCTGACCAGCGCGTCGCTGGTGCTGCTGGCGAGCGCGCTGCGCGACGCGCTGGAGGACCGGGGCGCTCCCCCGGCCAGGCGCAGGGCGCGGCCCAAGGCCCTGCCGGTGCCGCCGGACCCCGCCCCCGCGGAGACCGGCGAGCGCGCCGAGCTGCTGTCGGTGCGCGGGCTGCGCGTCGCCTACGACCTGGCCGACGGCACGGTCAAGGAGGTCGTGCACGGCGTGGACCTCGACGTGCGGGCCGGGGAGATCGTCGGACTGGTCGGCGAGTCCGGGTCGGGCAAGACCCAGACCGCCTTCTCGGTCCTCGGCATCCTGCCCGAGGGCGGCCGGGTCGCCGGCGGCAGCGTCACCGTCGCGGGCACCGAGATCGTCGGGCTGGGCGAGCGCGAGCACCGGGCGCTGCGCGGGACCGTGGTCGCCTACGTGCCGCAGGAGCCGATGAGCAACCTGGACCCCTCGTTCACCATCGGCACCCAGCTCACCGAGCCGATGCGCTACAAGCTCAAGATCTCCAAGACGGAGGCGCGGCGCCGGGCGCTGGACCTGCTGCGGCTGGTGGAGATCACCGACCCCGAGCGGGTGTACGCCTCCTACCCGCACCAGATCTCCGGCGGCATGGCGCAGCGCGTGCTGATCGCGGGCGCGATGTCGTGCGACCCGGACCTGCTCATCGCCGACGAGCCGACCACCGCGCTGGACGTGCTGGTGCAGGCCGAGGTGCTCGGCCTGCTGCGCCGGCTGCAGCGCGAGCGCGGGATGGGCGTCCTGCTGGTCACCCACAACCTCGGCGTCGTCGCCGACGTGTGCGACCGGGTCGCGGTCATGCACGACGGCCGGATCGTCGAGACCGGCACGGCCGAGCGGATCCTGCACGCGCCCGAGGAGCCCTACACCCGGCGGCTGCTCGACGCGGTGCTGGACCGCGCCCCCGCCCGCGCCCCCTGGAAGGGAGAGACCGCGTGATGGAGAACCTGCTGGCGGTGGAGGACCTGCGCGTCTCCTTCCCCGGCCGGGGCCGCCGCGCCCCGCGCACCGACGTGCTGGACGGGGTGTCGCTGACGGTGCGGCCCGGCGAGACGCTGGGCCTGGTCGGCGGCTCGGGCTCGGGCAAGACCACGCTCGGCCGCGCGATCCTCGGCCTGGTCCCGGTGCGGTCCGGGACGATCACCTTCGCCGGGGAGCGCATCGACGGCGCGGGCGCCCGGCGCCGCCGGCAGCTCAGCCGCGACATCCAGGTGGTGTTCCAGGACCCCTACACCTCGCTGAACCCGTCGCTGACCATCGGCGACACGCTGTCGGAGCCGCTGCTGGCGCAGGGGTTGTCGCGGACCGAGGCGCGCGGCCGGGTCGGCGGGCTGCTGGAACGGGTGCACCTGCCGTCCGACGCCGCCGCGCGGCTGCCGCGCGAGTTCTCCGGCGGCCAGCGGCAGCGCGTCGCGATCGCGCGGGCGCTGGCGATCGAGCCGAGGCTCATCGTGTGCGACGAGCCGGTGTCGGCGCTGGACCTGACGACCCAGCAGACGGTGCTGGAGCTGCTGCTGGAGATCCAGGAGAGCAGCGGGGTGTCCTACCTGTTCGTCTCGCACGACCTGGCGGTGGTGCGGTACGTCAGCCACCGGGTGGCCGTCATCCACAAGGGCGTGATCGTGGAGACCGGGGAGGCCGCCGAGGTGACGGAGCGGCCGCGGCATCCCTACACGCGGAGCCTGCTGCTGGCGGCGCCGGTGGCGGACGTGGCGGAGCAGCGGGCGCGCCGGGAGGCGTTCGAGCGGCAGGAGGCGTCCTAGCCGGGAAGGGGGCGCGGTCGGTGACCGCGCCCCCTTCCCGTCAGAACACGTCGGCCGAGCGGTAGTAGGCGTCCAGGCCGAGGCGGTCCCACCAGTCGCCGTGCCGCGCGATGCGGCCGCGGTAGTCGTCCCACTCGGTGTCCTGCACGGTCCACGCCTTCTCGGCGATGCCCGGGAGGCGGGGCAGGAGCAGGAAGGCCAGGTCCTCGAAGCCGCGCACCGTCTCGCACCAGATCGCGGCCTCGACACCGGCGATCCGGGCGCCCTCGGGGATCTCGGCCAGCGCGTCCGGCCGCCACGCGAACAGCTCGCGGCTGGTGCGCGCCTGGTAGGCGTCCGTGCCCACGCTCGTGCGCAGGTCGTTCTGGTCTTCGCGCACCGAGGCCTCGGCGTAGCGGCGGTCCAGGTACATGTGGCTGCTGGCCGAGGCGAGAACGGGAGCGTTCGCCGCGACCGCCGACGGGACGTCGTGCACGGCGTGCGCGAAGGTCTCGGCGACCTTCTCCAGCAGGGGCCAGTACTTCTCGGGGATCTTCCCCTTCGCGGCCTCCAGGTCGAACTCGTCGCCCTTGCCAATCCACGCCTGCACCAGGTCGTCCGTGGTGAGCGCGCCGCACCGGGCGATCTCCTGCCACCCCACGACCTTCTTGCCCGCCGCACGGACGATCTCCAGCGCGCGGGAGGTGAACCCGGCGTACAGGTCGTCCGGCATCCCGAACGCCTCGTCACCGCCCACGTGCAGGTACGGCCCGGGCGCGAGCCGTGCGACCTGCCCGATGACGTCGGTGACGAAGCGCTCGACGACCTCCGCGTGCGGGTCGAGGAAGGCGGCCAGCTCGTGCGCGGGCGTGACCGTGCCCTGCAGTTCGGGGTAGGCGCGCACGGCCGCCAGCACGTGACCCGGCATGTCGATCTCGGGGACGACCGTGACGAACCTGGCGGCGGCGTAGGCGACGATCTCCTGGAAGTCGGCCTGCGTGTAGAAGGGGCGCACCCCCTCGTCGGCCAGCGGCTTCCCGGGCCAGACCGAGGGATCGGTGAGCCGGGGCCAGCCGTCGATCTCCAGCCGCCACGCCTGGCTGTCGCTGAGGTGGAGGTGGAGGACGTTGAACTTGTAGAGCGCCAGCAGGTCGATGACCCGCTTGACCTGGGCGACGCTGAAGAAGCGCCGCACGACGTCGAAGGAGAGGCCGCGCCAGGCCCAGGCGGGCCCGTCGACGACGTGCACGGCGGGCGCGACGAGCCCGCCGTCCTCCTCACGAAGAAGCTGCGCGAACGTGACGGCCCCGCGGAAGAGCCCTTCTTCGGAGGAGGCGGTGACGGTGGCCCCCTGCTCGTTCACCACCAGCTCGTACCGCTCCCGGTCGGACCGGCCGCCGAGGGGATCGATGCCCTGCGCCGGCGCGGCCTCGATCGTTGAGGGCGCCAGGACGAGCCGGAGACCGCCGTCGGCGAGCACGGGCTCGACGCCGTGGAGGGTCGCGAGCAGATCCGCCACCGTCGCGCCCAGCTCACCGCCCGGAGCGGCAATGCGCGGCTGTTTCCCCAGGTGAAGCCCGCGTTCGTCGAGCATGGTGATGCGCTGCGGGAAGGGGACCAGGATCGTCGAGTCGTTCACTGCGCCTCCGGGAAAGGGGACCCGCGCTTCTGCGGACACTCGTTTCCTACCACATGGTAAGTAAATGTGCAGGGGTGTAGCGGGCTACACCACGGGTTCGGGAGTGTGCTCTGATGTCCGGTTCGGTCCCGGCTGGAATCGTCGAAGGCACAAGAACTCCCACCAAGGAAGGCCATCCGATGAAGGCGCTGCTCTGGATCGTGCTCACGATCGCCATCACCATCAACGCCGCCACGAGCTTCGCCTTTGACGGGGCGACGCAGATCCTCGTCAGCGTGGTGACGGGGGTGCTGGTGATCGCGTCGGGAGTGGGACTGTTCCTGATGCGGGAAGACCACTCCTGACCGTCAAGAGGTGGGGCTTGCACGCGCACATCGGCCTCGGCGGGCGCGGGGACCTCAGCCCGGCGCCCGCACATGACCCGGGGCCCCGGCCCCGCGCCCGGTACGTGACCGGGGACCTCAGCCACGGGGGGCGGGGGTGCAGGGGGCGGAGCCCCTTGCCCAGGGGCCGCGGGGGACGGAGTCCCAGCGGCTCCTAAAAAGCACGCAGGCGCGAAGCGCCTTCCTTTGTCGGGGGTGCGGGGGCGGAGCCCCTGCCGTGTGAAGCAAGCAGGGCGGCGCAGCCGTCGCTGTTCGGGGGGTGTGGGGGGCTTGCCCCCTGCCGGGGTCGCAGGGGCCGGCCCCTACCCGGGTCTCGCCCGCCCGGAGCGAGCGCCGGCGAGTGAGGACGGGTGAGCCCCGGCACCGGGGGGTGTGGGGGGTCGTCCCCCCACAATGACACGCCGCTTTCGCCGAGCACGAGGCACCGACTGAGTCTGTGGGGGTCTACACCCAACCACCCAACCTGACCCCGCACGGGTTTGCCCACGCACCCAACAACCCCAACCACGCACGGGTTTGCCCACATACCCACCCACCCCAGCCCGCACGGGGTCGAGGTCAGAACCCACGCCAAGCCCAGCCCGCAACGTCCAGCCCTGCCCCTCCTCAGCCCTGCCCCTCCTCAGCCCTCCCCCTCCTCAGCCGTCACCCTCCTCAGCCCTCCCCCTCCTCAGCCCTACCCCTCCTCAGCCCTACCCCTCCTCAGCCGTCACCCTCCTCAGCCGTCACCCTCTCGATCGCCTCCCGCAGCGCCCCCGGCACGTCCGCCACCAGCAGATGGCGTCCATCCCGCACGACCTCTCTCCCCGACACCACCACGTTCCGCACGTCCGCATTCGTCGCCGCGAACACCGCCGCCTCCGCCGTGAAGCCCGGGGCCGCGCCCGCCGTGCGCGGTGAGTCCATCGCCACCGTCACCAGGTCCGCGTACGCCCCCGGCTCCAGGCGGCCCGCCTCCGGCCAGCCCAGTGCGTAGTGGCCGTTCGACGTCGCCGTCGCCAGCAGGCCGCCCGCCGTCCAGTGGCCCCGTTCCCGCGTGCGCAGGCGCTCGTTCAGTTCGACCGCCCGCGCCTCCTCGAACAGGTCGATGATCGCGTGCTGGTCCGAGCCCAGGCAGATCGGCGCGCCCGCGTCGCGCAGGTCGCGGGCCGGGCCGATGCCGTCGGCCAGGTCGCGTTCGGTGGTCGGGCACATGCACACGCCGGTGAGGGTCGCGCCGAGCAGGCCGATGTCCTCCTCCGTCAGGTGGGTCGCGTGGACGGCGACCGTCAGCGCGCCCAGCGCTCCCGCCTCGGCGAGCAGGCGGGTCGGGGTCATGCCGTAGGCGTCCTGGCACGCCTCGTTCTCGGCCGGCTGCTCCGACAGGTGGATGTGCAGCGGGGCCTGGCGTTCCTTCGCCCAGGACGCCACGGCCGCGATCTGCTCGCGCGGCACGGCGCGGACCGAGTGGATCGCGGCGCCTACCCGGGCGTGCAGGCGGCCCGCCTTGTCGGTCTGCTCGTGGATGCTGTCCACGCGGCGCGCCCAGTTCCCGGCGGTGCCGTCGCCGAAGCGGAGCTGCGGGCCCTTCAGGGGCGTGCCGATGCCGCCCGCCAGGTAGCAGGTGTCCAGCAGGGTGATGCGGATCCCGGCGTCGGCGGCGGCCGCGATCAGCGCCTCGCCCATCGCGTTGGGGTCGTCGTAGGGGGCGCCGCCGGGGCGGTGGTGCAGGTAGTGGAACTCGCCCACGCAGCTGATCCCGGCGAGGGCCATCTCGGCGTAGACGGCGGTGGCGAGGGCCCGGTAGGAGTCGGGGTCCAGGCGGTCGGCGACCTTGTACATCTGCTCGCGCCAGGTCCAGAACGTGCCGTGATCGGCCTGGACGCGCGAGCGCAGGGCGCGGTGGAAGGCGTGCGAGTGGGCGTTCGCCAGGCCCGGCAGCGTGAGGCCGGGCAGGCGGTGGGCGTCCGGCGGGGCCGGGACGCCGGGGGTGATGGTGGTGAAGCGTTCGCCGTCGGCCTCGATGAGCACATCGGTGGCCACTCCGTCTCCGAGCCAGGCGAACTCGGCATGCCAGCGCATATGTGTTCCCTACCCGCGTGCCAGGTCTTTGAGCACCGCCGCGAGGGCCTCCACGCCGGCGATCCGGTCGGCGGGTTCGGCGTGTTCGGCGGGGGCGTGCGAGACGCCGGTGGGGTTGCGCACGAACAGCATCGCGGTCGGCAGCAGCGCCGACAGGATGCCCGCGTCGTGGCCCGCGCCGGTGGGCAGCACGGGGGCGCCGTCCAGGGTCGCCACCAGGCGGTCGCGCAACGTCTTGTTGAAGTCCACGACCTCGGTGTAGGACTCCTCGGCCAGCTCGACGGTCACGCGGTGCTCGGTGGCGGCGCGGCGGGCGGCCTCGTGCACGTCGGCGACGGTGGCGCGGACGGCGCCGTCGCTGGGGCCGCGGCTGTCGAGCCAGGCGGTGACGTGCGACGGGATCGCGTTCACGCCGCCGGGCACCACGTTGACCTTGCCCACCGTCGCGACGCTGTCGTGCCGTTCGGCGGCCTCGCGGGCGGCCAGGACGGCGTGCGCGAACGGCAGCATCGGGTCGCGCCGGTCGGCCAGCAGCGTCGTGCCCGCATGGTTGCCCTCGCCCGCGAAGTCCAGCCGCCACCGGCCGTGCGGGACGATCGCGCTGGCCACGCCGACCGGCTCGGTGAGGGCGCGGCCCTGCTCGACGTGCAGCTCGACGTAGCAGCCGATGCGGTCCAGGAGGCCGGTGTCCGGGCCGATCCGGGCGGGGTCCAGGCCGTGTTCGGCGATCACCCCGGCGAAGGTGCGGCCGTCGCCGTCGCGCAGGGCGCGGGCCCGTTCCGGGGCGATCGCTCCGGCCAGCAGGCGCGAGCCCAGGCAGGCCACGCCGAAGCGCGCGCCCTCCTCCTCCGCGAACGCCGCCACGCCGATGGGCTTGGCGGGCACGAAGCCCTCTTCGCGGAGCCGGTCCACGGCCGCGAACGCCGACACGACCCCGAGGGGCCCGTCGAACGCGCCGCCGCCCGGCACCGAGTCCAGGTGGCTCCCGGTCAGCACGGCCCCGGTGCGGGTGCCGTCGGCCGGGAGCCACCAGGCGAACAGGTTGCCGTTGGCGTCGCGCTCGATCTCCAGACCGCGCGCAGCCGCCTCGTCGAGGAACCAGGCGCGGCACTCCAGTTCGGGCGCGGTCCACGCGAAGCGGTGGTAGCCGCCGGTGGCGTCGTCGCGTCCGACGGGCAGCAGCGCCGCCCACATCTCCTCGAAGGTCACGGGTCTCCGTCCGGGGGGTCGTCTCACTACGTTCGGGTTCCTTGGCCGGGTCGCAAGCCCTCGCCGGAGCGAGGGCTTGCGACCCGCGCTCAGGACTCCGACATCGGGATGCGCACGCCGCGCTCCGCCGCGACCTCGGCGGCGCGGTCGTACCCGGCGTCCACGTGCCGCATGACGCCGGTGCCGGGGTCGTTGGTGAGGACCCGCTCCAGCTTCTGCGCGGCCAGCTCGGTGCCGTCCACCAGGCAGACCTGCCCGGCGTGGATGGAGCGGCCGATGCCGACGCCGCCGCCGTGGTGGATCGACACCCACGTCGCGCCGGAGGCGGTGTTGAGCATGGCGTTCAGCAGCGGCCAGTCGGCAATGGCGTCCGAGCCGTCGGCCATGCCCTCGGTCTCGCGGTAGGGCGAGGCGACCGAGCCGGAGTCCAGGTGGTCGCGGCCCAGCACGATCGGCGCGCTGATCTCGCCGCGCGCCACCAGGTCGTTGAAGACGGCCCCGGCCTTGTCGCGCTCGCCGTAGCCGAGCCAGCAGATGCGCGAGGGCAGGCCCTGGAAGTGGACCTTCTCCCCCGCCATCCTGATCCAGCGGGTCAGCGGCTCGTTGTCGGGGAACAGGTCGAGGATGGCCTTGTCGGTGCGGGCGATGTCCTTGGGGTCGCCCGACAGCGCCGCCCAGCGGAACGGGCCCTTGCCCTCGCAGAACAGCGGCCGGATGTAGGCGGGCACGAAGCCGGGGAACGCGAACGCCCGGTCGTACCCGGCGAGCTGGGCCTCGCCACGGATCGAGTTGCCGTAGTCGAAGACCTCGGCGCCGGCGTCCATGAAGCCGACCATGGCCTCCACGTGCGCGGCCATCGACTCGCGGGCGCGGGTGATGAAGCCCGCGCGGTCCTTGTCGCGCTCGGCGGCCATGTCCTCGAAGGCCACGCCGCGCGGCAGGTACATCGTCGGGTCGTGCGCGCTGGTCTGGTCGGTGACGATGTCGATGGGCGCGCCCCGGCGCAGCAGCTCGGGGACGAGGTCGGCGGCGTTGCCGAGCAGCCCGATCGACAGCGGCTCGCGCTTGGCCTTGGCTTCTTCGGCGAGGCGCAGGGCCTCGTCCAGGGAGTCGGCGCGCACGTCGCAGTAGCGGTGCTCCACGCGGCGGTCGATGCGCGAGGGGTCGCACTCGATGCAGATCGCGACGCCGCCGTTCATGGTGACGGCGAGCGGCTGGGCGCCGCCCATGCCGCCGAGGCCGGCGGTCAGCGTGATGGTGCCGGCCAGCGTGCCGCCGAACTTCTTGGCGGCCACGGCGGCGAAGGTCTCGTAGGTGCCCTGGAGGATGCCCTGGGTGCCGATGTAGATCCACGAACCGGCGGTCATCTGCCCGTACATGGTGAGGCCCTCGGCCTCCAGGCGGCGGAACTCGTCCCAGTTCGCCCACTGCGGCACCAGGTTGGAGTTGGCGATGAGCACGCGGGGCGCCCACTCGTGGGTGCGGAAGATGCCGACCGGCTTGCCGGACTGGACGAGCAGCGTCTCGTCGCCCTCCAGGTCGGTCAGCGACCGCACGATGGCGTCGTAGGAGGCCCAGTTGCGGGCGGCCTTGCCGGTGCCGCCGTAGACGACCAGCTCGTCGGGGTGCTCGGCGACCTCGGGGTCGAGGTTGTTCATGAGCATGCGCAGGGCGGCCTCCTGGCCCCAGCCCTTGGCGGTCAGCTCGGTGCCGCGCGGCGCGCGGACGGGACGTGGTCCGGACATGCGGTGCTCCTTGTGAGGGGTGCGTGGTTCAGGAGAGGCGGCCGACGACCGACTCGGCGGCGGCGACCAGCGAGCCGTCGCGCACCATCTCGGTGGTGGCGGCGATCTCGGGCGCCAGGTGGCGGTCGGGGCCGGGCCCGGGGACGCGCTCGCGCAGCGCGGCGACGACCGCGGCGGTGGCGGGGCCGGGGCGCAGCGGGGCGCGCAGGTCCAGCGCCCGCGCGGCCGCCATGATCTCGATGGCGACGACCTGGGCCAGCCCGTCCACCGACCGGCGCAGCTTGCGGGCCGCGTTCCAGCCCATGGACACGTGGTCCTCCTGCATGGCCGAGCTCGGGATGGAGTCGGCCGAGGCGGGCGCGGCCCGGCGCTTGAGGTCGGACACGATCGCGGCCTGGGTGTACTGGGCGATCATCAGGCCGGAGTCGACGCCCGGGTCGTCGGCCAGGAACGGCGGCAGCCCGAACGAGCGCGCCTTGTCCAGCAGCCGGTCGGTGCGGCGCTCGGACATCGAGGCGACGTCGGCGGTGGGGATGGCGAGGAAGTCCAGCACGTAGGCGACCGGGGCACCGTGGAAGTTGCCGTTGGACTCCACCCGGCCGTCGGGCAGCACGACGGGGTTGTCCACGGCCGAGGCCAGCTCGCGGGAGGCGACCAGCTCGGCGTGCGCGAGGGTGTCGCGGGCGGCGCCGTTGACCTGCGGGGCGCAGCGCAGCGAGTAGGCGTCCTGGACACGGGTGCAGTCGGGGCCGCGGTGCGAGTCCATGATCGGCGAGTCGGCGAGCAGGGCGCGCAGGTTGGCGGCGGAGATGGACTGGCCGGGGTGCGGGCGCAGGTCCTGGAGGTCGGCGGCGAAGACGCGGTCGGTGCCGAGCAGGGCCTCGACGGTCATGGCGGCGGCCAGGTCGGCGGTCTTGTAGAGCTCGTGCAGGTCGCGGATGGCCAGTACCAGCATGCCGAGCATCCCGTCGGTGCCGTTGAGGAGGGCCAGGCCCTCCTTCTCGGCGAGCGCGACGGGCGCGAGCCCGGCCTCGGCGAGGGCGTCGGCGGCCTCGCGCAGCTCGCCCCCGGCGTCGCGGACCCGCCCTTCGCCGATCAGCGCCAGCGCGACGTGCGCGAGCGGGGCGAGGTCGCCGGAGCAGCCGAGGCTGCCGTGCTCGTGGACGATGGGGGTGATCCCGGCGTTCAGCATGGCGGCCAGCGCCCGCGCGGTGCCGGGCTGGACGCCGGTGCGGCCGGTGGCCAGGGTGTGCAGGCGCAGCAGCATCAGGCCGCGCACCACCTCCCGCTCGACCTCGGGGCCGGAACCGGCGGCGTGCGAGCGGACGATGTTGAGCTGGAGCTTGGCGCGCAGCTCGGGCGCGATGTGCCGGGTGGCGAGCGCGCCGAAACCGGTCGAGACGCCGTAGACCGGGGTGTCGCGGCCCGCCATCTCCTCGATGTGGGCGCGCGCGGCGGTCATCGCCGCCATCGCCTCGTCGGTCAGCTCGACCGGTGCGCCGTGCCGGGTCACCGCCACGACCTGGTCCAGGGTCAGCGGTTCCGGGCCGACCTGGATGTTCTTGTCCCCCATGCCGAAACTCATACCCACCATTCCAGCCCGGAGATCTTCCCTGGACGAGGGCCTGGGCGGGCGTTGTGTCTCGTATGTGAGACATTGGGGCCATGAGCCAGGTCCCCGCCGCGCGGCGCACGCTGGCGGTGCTGCGGCTGCTGGCCGGGTCCGCCGGGCCGCTGCCCGCCTCGTCGATCGCCCGCGCGCTCGACCTGCCGCGCTCCAGCACCTACCACCTGCTGTCGGCGATGGCCGAGGACGGGTTCGTGTCCTACCTGCCCGAGGAGCGCCGCTGGGGGCTGGGCGTGGCGGCGTTCGAGATCGGCTCGGCGTACCTGCGGCACGGCCCGCTGGAGCGGCTGGCCCGGCCGCTGCTGCGCCGCCTGGTGGACCGGACCGGCGAGATCGCCCAGCTCGGCATCCTGCACGGCGCGGAGACGCTGTACCTGCTGAAGGAGCAGCCCCGGCGGCACGCGACGCTGGTCACCGACGTGGGCGTGCGGATGCCCGCGCAGCTCACCGCGACCGGCCGGTCGATGCTGGCGCACCTGCCCGCGGCGCAGGTGCGGGCGCTGTTCCCCGGCCCGTTCGTGGACCGGACGGGACACGGCCCCGCGTCGCTGCGCGAGCTGCGCCGCGAGCTGGCCGCCGACGCGCGGCGCGGCTGGTCCACCGAGGACGGCCTGGTCACCGAGGGGCTGGCCAGCATCGCGGCCTGCTCGTTCGACCACACCGGGCACCCGACGGCCGCGATCACCGTCACCTTCCGGCGGGAGAGCCGGCCGAAGGAGACCTGGCCCGCGCTGGCCGGGAGCGTGCGCGCCACGGCCGCCGACCTGACCGCGCGGCTGGGCGGGCGGACGCCGCCGCGCGCATGACGAAGGCCGCGCCCCGGGCGGGGCGCGGCCTTCGTCACGGCGGTCCGGTCAGACCAGGCCGGACTTCTTCAGCCAGTCCTTGGCGACGTCCTCGGGGTCGGACTTGTCGATGTCCATCTTCCCGTTCATGTCGATCAGGTCCTGGGTGGTGAGCTTGGCCGACACCGCGTTGAGGGCGGCGCGGGCATTGGCGTCCACCTTGGCCTTGTTCACCAGCGGCAGCACGTTCTGGGCGCCGAAGACGTTCTTCGGGTCCTCCAGCGCGACCAGCTTGTTCTTGGCGATGGCCGGGTTGGTGGTGAAGAGGTTGGCCGCCTGGATCTGGCCCTTGGTCAGGTTCGACAGGGTGATGGGGCCGGTGTCCAGGGACTTGAACTGCTTGAACTTCAGGCCGTAGACCTTCTCCAGGCCGACCATGCCCTGCTGGCGGGTCTTGAACTCCGGCGGGCCGCCGACCACGAACGTCCCGGCGACCTTCTTCAGGTCCTCCACGGACTTCAGGCCGTTCTTGGTCGCGGTCTCCTCGGTGACGACCAGGGCGTCCTTGTCCTCGGCCTTGGAGGCGTCCAGCACCTCCAGGGACGCGGGCAGCTTGGCCTTGAGGGCGGCGTTCACCTCCTCGGTGGTCGCGGCCTTGTTCTCCTTGTCCAGCAGCGCCAGCAGGGCCCCGTTGTACTCGGGGAACACCTGGATCGCGCCGCTCTCGGCCTGCTTGTAGTAGACCTCGCGGGCGCCGATCTTGAACTTGCGCTCGACCTTGACGCCCTTGGCCTCCAGCGCCTGGGCGTAGATCTCGGCGATCAGCTCGCTCTCGGCGAAGTCGGCCGACCCGACGGTGAGCGTCGAGCCGCCGCCGGAGGAGCCCTTGTCGCCGCCCTTCAGCGGGTCGTCGCCGCCGCCGTCGCCGCACGCCGTCAACGCCAGGGCTGCGGCCAGTACGAGGCCCGCGCCTCGCATCATCCGGGACATGTGGATTCCTTCCTGGGGTTCACTTGGGACGCGCGTCTCAGGAGCCGGTCTGGAGCCGGACCCCGGGCGAGACGACGTAGCGGCGCAGGACCGCGAACAGCAGCTGGGTGAGGACGGCCAGCAGGGCGACGAGGATCGCCCCGCCCGCCATCTGGTCGTACTCCTGGCGGGCGTAGCCGTCCATGATGTAGCGGCCGAAGCCGCCGAGGCCCACGTAGGCGGCCAGCGTCGCCGTCGAGATGATCTGGATGGCGGCGGTGCGCAGCCCGAGCATGATCAGCGGGAGCGCGACCGGGGCCTCCAGCCGCAGCGCGACCTGCGCGCCGGTCATGCCCATGCCCTCGGCCGCGTCGCGCAGGCCCGGCTCGACCTGCTGCACGCCCGCGTAGGTGTTCACCAGGACGGGCGGGATCGCGAGGATCACCAGCGGGATCAGGATGGGGACCAGGTCCCCGGCGGAGGTGAGCACCACCGCGAGGATGAGCAGGCCGAGGGTCGGCAGGGCGCGGGCCGCGTTGGCGGAGGCCGTCACGACGAAGCCGACCACGCCGGCCAGGCGGCCGTGCCGGACGTGCCCGAGCAGCAGCCCCAGCGGCAGCGCGATCACGACGGTGACCGCGAAGGCCAGCAGCGAGTACCACAGGTGCTCGACGAGGCGGCTCGGGATGCCGTCGGGCCCGGTCCACTGGCCGGACTCGCCGAACCAGGCGAGCGCGTCGAGGATCGCGTTCACGCGGCACCTCCGCCGGGCATCATGGCCTCGTCGGCGGTCTTGCGGCGGCGCGCGCCGCCGGCGCGCTCCCACGGGGTGAACGCCCGCTGCACCGCCAGCAGGACCAGGTCCGCCAGCAGGGCCAGCAGGATCACCAGGACGACCCCGACGACGATCGGGGTCGGGAAGTCGCGCTGCAGGCCGGTGGTGAACAGCTGGCCGAGCCCGCCCAGCCCCATGATCGCGCCGACGCTGACCAGGCTGATGTTGGAGACGGTCGCCACGCGCAGCCCGGCCATGACCACCGGGAGCGCGATCGGCAGCTCGACCTGCACCAGGCGGCGCAGCGGGCCGAAGCCCATCGCGGTCGCGGCCTGCCGCACGTGGTCGGGCACGGCGGCCAGGCCGTCCACGACGCCGGGCACCAGCACCGACAGCGTGTAGAGCGTGAGCGGGACGACGACGGTGGTGTAGGTCAGCCCGGTGAAGGCGATCAGGATGACGAACAGCGCGATGGCGGGCAGCGCGTACAGGATGCTCGTGATCGCCAGCGTCGGCTGGTAGAGGCGCTTCCAGCGGGCGCAGGCCAGGCCGAGCGGCAGGGCGATGAGGAAGCCCAGCAGGACGGGCGTGAACGACAGGATGAGGTGCTCGCGCAGCGCTTCGGCGATGTCGTCGCCCAGGTTGTTGCCGATCCACTCCCAGCGGATCAGCGGTTCCCCGTCGTCCCCGACGGCGAGCGGGCTCACCGCTCGCCCGCCTTCTCGGCCGGGTCGGACGCGGCGGCGCCGGGCACGGTGTCCTCCGCGTCCAGCTCCTGGGTGAAGCGCAGCCGCCGGATGCCCTTGTCGCCGCCCAGGAAGTCGCGCACGAAGTCGTTGGCGGGCGCGTCCAGCAGCTCGTCGGGCGTGGCGTACTGCGCCAGCGTGCCGCCGACCTGGAACACCGCGATGCGGTGGCCGAGCTTGACGGCCTCGTCGATGTCGTGGGTGACGAACACGATCGTCTTCTCGACCTCGTCCTGCAGCCGCAGGAACTCGTCCTGGAGCCCGGCGCGCACGATCGGGTCGACGGCGCTGAACGGCTCGTCCATCAGCAGGATCGGCGGGTCGGCGGCCAGGGCGCGGGCGACGCCGACGCGCTGCTGCTGGCCGCCCGACAGCTGGGCGGGGTAGCGCTTGGCGAGGGCGGCGTCGAGGCCGACGCGCTCCATCAGCTCCAGCGCCTGCGCGCGGGCCTGCTTCTTGTCGCGGCCGAGCAGGAGCGGCACGGTGGCGATGTTGTCCACGATCGTGCGGTGCGGGAACAGGCCCGCCTGCTGGATGACGTAGCCGATGCCGCGCCGCAGCGTCGGCGGGTCGACGTCGCGGACGTTCCGGCCGTCCACGGTGATGGTGCCCTCGGTGGCCTCCACCATGCGGTTGACCATGCGCAGGGTGGTGGTCTTTCCGCAGCCGGAGGGGCCGACCAGCACGGTGATGCGGCCGGCGGGGATCTCCAGGTCCAGATGGTCGACGGCCACGGTGCCGTCGGGATAGCGCTTGCTCACGCCCTCGAAGGTGATCAAACAGGTCACGTCCTCATCAGGGCGTCGCCGCAACGCCGTCGTTCCGTGTACTGACAGTGGATGATCGGTCTCGGCTCTACCCAACAGTAGCCATGGGACACCTTCGTCCGCGTCCCCGAGCAGGTCAAGTGACTTCATCTTGAGCTTAACTACCTGAATTATGAAGAAAGTAGCGTAAGGCCGTGGACAACAGCCGAATCGTTATCGGGGGCGGACCGCTCGACTGCGCGTCGATCGCCCGCGCGGCCCGCGCGGACGTGATGATCGCCATAGCCCCCCAGGGCGTCGCCCGGGCCCGCGCCGCCTGGGAGACCGCCCGCGCCATCGCCGCCGAGCGGCCGGTCTACGGCCGCACCACGGGGGTGGGCGCCAACCGCGTGGTGGACGTGGAGTGGGCCGACGCCGACGCGCACGGCCTGCGCCTGCTGCGCAGCCACGCCGCCGGCGCGGGGCCGCTCGCCGCGCCGGAGACCGTGCGGGCGATGCTGGCGGTGCGCGCCAACCAGATCGCGGCGGGCGGCTCGGGCGTCGATCCGGGCGTGCTGGCCGCGCTCGCCGACGTGCTCAACCTCGGCCTGCTGCCGCCGGTGCCGGTGTACGGGGCGATCGGCACCGGCGACCTGACCGCGCTGGCCTCCACGGCGCTGTGCCTGCTGGGCGAGCGGTCCTGGCTCGGCGGCCAGGACCTGGGGCTGGCGCGCGGGCCGGGGTTCCGGCTGCGGTCGGCCGACGCGCTGGCGTTCATCAGCTCCAACGCCGCGACGCTCGGCGAGGCGGCGCTGGCGGTCGCCGACCTGCGAATGCTGCTGGCCGCCTCGACGGTGGTGGCGGCGCTGTCGCTGTTCGCGGTGCGGGGCTCGGAGGAGCCGTACGCGCCCGCGGTGCACGACGCGTGCCCGCATCCGGGGCAGCGCGAGACGGCCGCGACGGTGCGCATGTTGCTGGCGTTCGACCGCAGCGAGCCGGTCCGCATCCAGGACCCCTACGGCTACCGCGCGTTCCCGCAGGTGCACGGACCCGCGCTGGAGGCCGTGCGGTACGCCGAGGAGGTCGTGACGCGGGAGGTGAACGCCGCGTCGGAGAACCCCCTCATCGACGTGGAGGGCCGCGCGGCCTGGCACAACGGCAACTTCCACACCGCCTACGTGGGCCTCGCGCTGGACGCGGCGCGGGCCGCGCTGTTCCAGACGATGGCGCTGTCGGCGGCGCGGCTCGGCACGCTCGCCGAGCCGGGCTTCACCGGGCTGTACCCGTTCCTGGCGGCGACCGAGGCGTCCTCGGGGATCATGATCCTGGAGTACGTGGCGCACTCGGCGCTGGCCGACGTGCGGCGGCTCGCGACCCCGGCCGGGCTCGGCAGCGCGGTGCTGTCGCGCGG
Organism: Spirillospora sp. CA-253888; assembly: GCA_050936435.1. GTDB lineage: Bacteria > Actinomycetota > Actinomycetes > Streptosporangiales > Streptosporangiaceae > Spirillospora. The sequence continues at coordinate 5,666,245 of JBNJMT010000001.1, read as the reverse complement.
GGTGGAGGAGCACGCGGGCTTCTCCACGCAGTCGGCGCGGGCCACCACCGACGCGCTCGCGGCGTACCGGATCGGGCTGGGCTGCGAGCTGCTGGCGGCGGTGCGCGCGCTGCGGATGCAGGGCCGGGCGCCCGGCGGCGGTGCGCTGCGCGCGGCCTACGACACCACCGACGCGGTGCTCGACCCGAGCGTGGAGGACCGCCCGCTGGACGGCGACATCGCGGCCGCCGCCGACGCCCTGCCCCGCCTGGCCCGACTGTGTTGATCGAAGTCCCGGCTGTGTTTATTGAAGTCCCGGCCCAGGAGCACTCGCCTAGCGGCTCGCACCCCTGACCGTGCCTTGGCGAGTGCCACATCGCTTCGCGATCTGTCCCCGGCGGGGCCCGCCTCCGGCATCGCCCCGCCGGGGACAGTTAGGCACTCGCGCGACGGCTGAGGTACGCGGCAGCTGGGGCATTGGAAACAGCCTTCACCCCCCGGTGGGGCCGGTGCCGGTGGAGGCGCGGGCCAGCAGCGTGGGCTCGCGGACCACGCGGCGCTCCCGGGGCCTGTCGTCGATCACGTCCACGACCAGCCGCACCGCCGAGCCCACGATGCCGTCGATGTCCCAGTCGACGGTGGTGAGCGGCGGGGTGAGCAGCGCCGACATCGGGTGGTTGTCGTAGCCGCACACCGCCACGTCGCCGGGCACGGCGAGGCCCAGCGCGCGCGTGGCGGCGTAGACGCCGTAGGCGATGACGTCGGAGAAGCAGAACACCGCCGAGGGCCGGTCGGCGGCCGACAGCACGCCGGTGGCCACGGCCGTCGCCTCGGCCAGCGACTGCGGCGCGACGACCGACTCCACGCGCAGGCCGAGGCGCTCGGCCTCGGCGTTGACGTGCACGTCGGCGGGCCGGTCGGGGGTGCTGGCGCGGGTCGGGGTGAGCACCGCCACGCGGCGGTGCCCGAGCCCGGCCAGGTGCTCCAGCGCAAGGGTGACGCCGCGCCGGTTGTCGAAGACGACCTCGCCCTGGGAGCGGCCGCCGTGCAGCGCGTCGCCGATCGACACCACCGGCAGGGTCTCGGCGAGCTCCGACCACAGCTCGGCCGAGGGGTCCAGCGGCTGGACGATCAGGCCGTCGACCCGCTGGTCGCGCAGCCGGCGGGCGAGCGCCAGCTCGCGGTCGGGGTCGCCGCCGGCGTCGACCAGCAGGGCGTAGCGGTCGCGGGCCAGCAGGGCGCGGCCGATGCCGACCGCCAGCGACTGCTGCCAGTAGTCCTCCAGCGAGCCGCACAGCAGCCCGACCATGCCGGTGCGGCCGCTGGCCAGCGCGCGGGCGATGGGGTGGGCCTCGTAGCCCAGCTCGGCGGCCGCCGCGCGCACCCGCTCCTGGGTCTCCTCGGAGGTCTGGATGCCGCGCAGCGCGTAGGAGACGGCGGCCGGGGACAGCCCCGTCGCCTGCGCCACCTCCCGGATGGTCGCCCGCTTGCGCCTGTCCGCAGCCACGCCGCCAACCCTAAGGGGTGGGAGTGACGATTCCCGGGCGGCCGCTTGACGGCACGCCTACTGAACCGCTTCACTGAAGCGGTTAACTGATGCGGTTCAGTACATGTCGGGAGGGTGCACGCCGTGACCGGAACCGACGTGCACCAGCACCTGTGGGGCGCCCCCCTGCTCGCCGCGCTCCGCGCCCGCCGCACTCCCCCGTTCCTGGACGGCTGGACGCTCCACCTGGACGGGGAGCCCCCCTACGAGGCCGATCCCGCCGACCACGACCCCGCGCGCCGCGCCGCCCTCGCCCGCGCCGACGGCCTCGATCTCGCGCTGGTGTCGCTGTCCGCGCCGCTGGGGATCGAGTGGCTGCCGCCCGGCGAGGCGTGGCCGCTGCTGGACGCCTACCACGAGGGCGCGGCCGCGCTGCCCGAGCCGTTCGGCGCGTGGGCGGCCGCGAACGTCCGCGAGATCGACGCGGCGGCGACCGCCAAGGCCCTGGACGCGGGCTTCGCCGGCCTCCAGCTCCCCGCGACCGCCCTGGCCGACGCCGCCGGCTTCGAGCGCTGCGCGCCGCTCCTCGACCTGCTGGAGGAGCGCGGCCTGCCCCTGTTCGTCCACCCCGGCCCCGCGCCCGCCGCCACCGGAGCCCCCGCCTGGTGGGCGGCGCTGGTGCCCTACGTGCAGCAGATGCACGCCTCCTGGTTCGCCTTCCGCGCCTTCGGCCGCCCCCGCCACCCGCGCCTGCGCGTGTGCTTCGCCATGCTCGCCGGCCTCGCGCCGCTGCACGGCGAGCGCATGGCCGCGCGCGGCGGCGGGCGCGGCGAGATCGACCCGGACGTGTTCGCCGACACCTCCTCCTACGGCCCGCGCGCCGCCGACGCGGCCGTGCGTGCCCTGGGCGTGGACGTGATCGTGCACGGCAGCGACCGCCCGTACGCCGAGCCCCGCGACCTCGCCCTGGGCGAGGCCGCGTCCCACGCGTTCCGCGTGGCCAACCCGCACCGCCTACTGCACGGAGAGGAGCGAAGCAATGCCCGCTGACGTCGTCATCCCAGGTGCCGCCGCCTGTCTGCAGGACCTGCCGGACCGCCCGCTGGACAAGCACGAACTGCGCGATCTCGTGAACGCCCTGGCCGCCGATCCCGGCCAGTGGCGCCAGCACGTCGCCTTCTCCGCCGAGGAGCGCCACTACGCCTCCCTCTACCGCGACGAGTACGTGGACGTGTGGCTGCTGTGCTGGACGCCGGAGAACGACACCGGCTGGCACGACCACGACGTGTCGTCCGGCGCGGTCCGCGTCGTGGCGGGCGAGCTGGAGGAGTGCAACCCCCGCATCGGCGGGGACCACGTGCGGACCCGCGTCGGCGAGGGCGTCTCGTTCTGCTTCGGCCCCGACCACATCCACCGCCTGGTGGGGACGGCCGACGCCAGCGTGTCGATCCACGCCTACTCGCCGCCGCTGTGGCGGCTGGGCCAGTACTCGATCGCCGACGACGGGGTGATGCGGCGGGTGTCGGTCAGCTACGCCGACGAGCTGCGCCCGCTGGACTCGCCCGCCTAGGACCTCCTCAGCCGTCGCGCGAGTGCCTAACTGTCCCCGGCGGGGCGAAGCCGAAGGCGAGCCCCGCCGGGGACAGATCGCGAAGCGATGTGGCACTCGCCAAGGCACGGTCAGGGGCGCGAGCCGCCAGGCGAGTACCCCTGGGCCGGGACTTCAATAAACACAGCGGCACTCGCCAAAGGCACGGTCAGGGGTGCGAGCCGCCAGGCGAGTGCCCCTGGGCCGGGACTTCAATCAACACCGATCACAGTGCGGTGAAGCGTGCCCGCGGCCGGAACGGATCAGTAAAATCGGCCGGACGTTCTCCCCGAATTGGTGGTCTTTCATGAGCTATCGCCGCGCACGCCGCGGCGCGGCGGTTCTCGCGCTGTGCCTGGGCGTCCTGCCGGTGAGCGGCTGCTCGGCGATGTCCGGCCAGGTCCAGCGGCCCGCGTCGGCGGCGTCGGTGCGCCCCGCGGCGGCCGCCGCCGAGCCGCCGGTCGTGATGTTCCTGGGCGACAGCTACACCGTGGGCGAGCGCGGCACCCTGCCGGAGAACGCCTACGCCTCGGCCGTGGCGCGGCTGCTCGGCTGGCAGGTGATCGTCGGGGGCCGGGGCGGCACCGGGTTCGTGGCGACCGCGGGCAAGCAGGCGTTCGGGCCGATGTTCGAGAGCCAGCTCGGCTGGCGGCCGCCGCCGGACCTGCTGATCGTGTCCGGCGGGCACAACGACTGGGTGCATCCCGCGCCGCAGGTCGGCACGGCCGCGCGCGACCTGCTGACGCGCGCGCGGCAGCGCTGGCCGGGGACGAAGCTGGCGCTGATCGGGCCGATCTGGGGCAGCGAGGCGCCGCCGCCGAACGCGATCGCCGTGCGCGACGCGCTGCGCGGGGTGGCCGGCGAGCTGGGCGTCCCGTTCGTCGACCCGATCGGCGCCCGGTGGATCACCGGCGACCGGGCGACCGGCACCGGCAACGCGGCCGGTTTCATCCGGCCCGACGGGGTGCACCCGACCGTGGAGGGCCACCGCTACCTGGCCGCCCGGCTCGCCGAGGACCTGCGGCGGCTCGGCCTGGCGCACCCCGCCCGCAACCCCTAGGCGGGGCGGGCCAGGCAGAGCGAGAAGTCGCCCGCCGCGTCGGTCCACATCTCGGCCAGCGCGAGCCCGGCGGCGGCCATCTCGCGCTCCAGCCGCTCGCGCCGGAACTTGGCGGAGATCTCGGTGCGCATCTCCTCGCCCTCGGCGAACTCCACCGTCAGGTCCAGGCCCTCGATCCGCACGGTCTGGTCGCGCGCCGAGCGCAGCCGCATCTCGATCCACTCCTCGGCGGCGTCCCAGACGGCCACGTGCTCGAAGGCGCGGGGGTCGAAGTCGGCGGCCAGCTCCCGGTTGACGACGTGGAGCACGTTGCGGTTGAACTCGGCGGTCACCCCGGCGGCGTCGTCGTAGGCGCGCACCAGGCGGCCGGGGTCCTTGACGAGGTCGGCGCCCAGCAGCAGCGCGTCGTCCCCGCCCATCGAGGCGCGCAGCCCGCCCAGGAAGCCGACGCGCTCGGCGGGCGCCATGTTGCCGATCGTGCCGCCGAGGAAGGCGACCAGCCGCCGGTCGCCGGACGGCAGCAGGTGCAGGTGCCGCTCGTAGTCGGCGACCACGGGGCGGACGGTGAGGCCGGGGTGGTCGGCGGCGATCGCGGCGGCCGCGCCGGACAGGAAGTCGCCGCTGACGTCCACCGGGACGTAGGAGCGCAGCGTGCCGCCCAACGCGTCCAGCAGCAGGCGCGTCTTCTCGCCCGAGCCCGCGCCGAGCTCCAGCAGGGTGCGCGCGCCGGTCAGCCCGGCGATCTCGGCGGCGCGGGCGGTGAGGATCTCGCGCTCGCGCCGGGTCGGGTAGTACTCCTCCAGAGCGGTGATCTCCTCGAAGAGGCCGCTGCCGCGCTCGTCGTAGAACCACTTGGGCGGCAGCGTCTTGGGGTCGGCGGTCAGGCCGTCGTAGACGTCCCGCCGGAGGGTCTTGGCGAGGTCGTCGGCGGTCAGGAACCGGTCCACGTGATGCCTGCTTTCGTCGGGAGGGTCAGAGGGGGACGATCCGCACGCCGGCCGTGAGGTCGGCCGTGACCAGCGAGCGGTCCGGCACGGGCCACCAGCCGGGGCCGTCGTCCAGGGGTTCGGAGGCGAGGCGCAGCTCGCCCGCCGCCTCGTGGGTGAACAGCGAGTCGCCCCAGGTGGTGGCGGCGAGGGCGGTGCCGTCGGCCGCCAGGAGGTTGTAGCGGCCGGGCGCGAGCCCGGCGACGGTGCGGACGGTGGCGGCGAGGCCCTCGGCGAGGCCCGCGCCCTCGCGCCAGTGCCGTGCGGCGAGCGCGAACAGCAGCGCCGAGTCCACGGGCGCGCGGGCGTCGGGCACCTCCGACAGGTCGCCGGCCAGCTCGCGCAGCTTGGCCTCGACGCCCGCGAAGCCCTCGACCTTGCCGTTGTGGCTGAACAGCCGCGTCCCGGCGCGGAACGGCTGCGCGCACGACTCGTCCACCGGGAACTGGGCGGTCGCCGAGCGGATCGCGGCGACCGCGCAGGTGCTCTGCACGGCGCGCGCGATCTCGCGGAACGACTGGTCGGTCCAGATCGGCTGGGCGCGGCGGAACCGCATCGCCGTGCCGTCGGGGCCGTACCATCCCACGCCGAAGCCGTCGGCGTTGAGCAGGTTGCCCTGCGTCATGCGCGGCGCGTACGACTGGTGCTCCAGCGAGTGGCCGCCGTCGTAGACGAGCGCGTGCAGCGAGATGCCGGGGCCGAGGTAGGCCGTGTGGCGGCACATCAGCGCACGTCCCGGGCGCAGCGGAAGCCGGTGAAGATCTGCCGCCGGATGGGGTAGTCCCAGTTCCGGAAGGTGTTGCGCACGGCCAGCGGGTGCGTCGCCCACGAGCCGCCGCGCAGCACCTTGTAGTCGGGGCCGAAGAAGACCTCCGAGTACTCCTTGTACGGGAACGACCGGAAACCGGCGTACCCGTGGAAGTCGGAGGAGGTCCACTCCCACACGTCGCCGACCATCCGCCGCACGCCGTAGGCCGACGCGCCCGACGCGTACGCGCCCTCCTCGGAGGGGCGCAGCGCGCGCTGGCCCAGGTTGGCGCGGCCCGGTTCGTAGCGGTCGCCCCACGGGTAGCGGCGCGAGCGGTTCGCGCCGGGGTCCCAGGCGGCGGCCTTCTCCCACTCGGCCTCGGTGGGCAGCCGCTTGCCCGCCCACCGCGCGTACGCGTCGGCCTCGTACCAGCACACGTGCTGGACGGCCTCGGCGGGCGGCACCGGCTCCACGCGCCCGAAGCGCCGCCGCACCCACTGGCCGCCCTCGCGCGTCCAGAACGCGGGCGCGCGCTTGCCGGTGGCGGTGCGCCACTCCCATCCCTTGGCGGTCCACCAGCGCGGCTCGTCGTAGCCGCCCGCCTCCATGAACGCGAGGTAGTCGGCGTTGCCGACCGGCTCGGCGTCGATGTAGTAGGCGGGCAGGTCCACCACGTGGCCGGGGCGCTCGTTGTCGTAGGCCCACGGGTCGTCGGAGGTGCCCATCACGAACGGCCCCGCCTTCACCAGCACCTCCCCTGCGGGCGCGCGCGGCCCCGCCGGAGGTTCGAGGCCGTCCGGGTCTAGCAGCGCGGGCGCGCCCTTGCGGAGCTGGTGGGTGGCGAGCATGGTCTCGTCGTGCATGTGCTCGTGCTGCACGACCATCCCGTACACGAACCCGCCCGAGGTGAGCGGGTCGCCGCCGTCGAAGCGCGCCTTGTCCAGGGCGTCGAGCACCTTGGCGCGCACGGTCGCGATGTAGGCGCGGGCCTCGCCCGGGGGCAGCAGCGGCAGCGTGGGCCGTTCGGCGCGCGGGTGCTCGAACGCGTCGTACAGCCCGTCGATCTCGGGCCGCATCGGCTCGGCCCCGGCGGCCGCGCGCAGCAGCCACAGCTCCTCGTAGTTGCCGACGTGCGCGAGGTCCCACACCAGCGGGGACATCAGGGGCGAGACCTGCGCGGTCAGCCCGTCCTCGTCCAGCACGGCGGTGGTGAGGCCGAGGCTGCGGTCGCGCACCGCGCCCAGCTCGCCAGCGATGAGTTCCTTCAGCGCGTGCTCGTCCAGCGCGTACGGCGCGGTCATGCGGTCCTTCCCTCAAGCAGGACGTCGTCGGCGGGGCAGCGGCCCCGCTCGACGTAGCGGTCGGCGTACTCCTCCACCAGCGGCACCAGCGCGCCCGCGCCGAGCCGGGGCAGCGCCTCCAGCGCGGCGGCGAAGCAGCCGCGCGCCGCGACCGCCAGCGCCGGGTCGGTCAGCCCGTCGCGGGCGGCGGCCGCCCAGCGGCCGGCGACCGGCTCGGTGGCGGCCTCGGCGGCGGAGGCGGCGCGCGGGTCGTCCAGCAGCGCGGTCGCGACCGCGACGGGGACGGGCCAGTACGGGCCGGGCAGCGCGTCGATCATCCGCAGCTCCAGCCAGCCGCGCGGCCGCACCGGCGGGAACAGCGTGGACAGGTGGTACACCAGGTCGTCGGGGCCGGGCTCGCCCTTGGCCAGCCACTCGGCGAAGGTCATCCCCGGATCGGCCCGCCAGTCGCCGGCGGGCGTGCGGATCACCATCACGCGGGCGTCCAGCGCGTACCGCGCCCACTCGTCGGCGGGATCGGCCTCGCGCGCCCGGTGCGCCGGCAGGGTGCGGCAGGGGTCGAGGTCGGTCCAGATGGCCTGGCGGGTGGAGCGCAGCCCGGTCCGCGAGCCCGCGCGCACCGGCGAGTTGGCGAACGCGGCGACCAGCACCGGCCCGAGCGCGTGCGCCAGCCGCCAGCGGCGGGCCGCGTCGGCGGCGTCCGCGCCGATGTCCACGCACACCTGCACCGAGGCGGTCGAGCACATCATGTCGGCGCCGGACTCGGCGTAGCCGCCCGCGCGGTAGTAGTCGCGCATGGCCAGGTAGCGCGGGTGCTCGGCCTGGAAGCGGGGCGGCCGGAACGGGTCCACGCCGTGCCCGGCCAGGTCGAGCCCGGCGGGCGCGAGCGCGCCGCGCACGTGCGCGATGTCGGCGGTGAGGGCGGCGTGCAGCGGGGCGAGCCCGGGGAAGGGGGCGGAGCTGAGCTCCAGTTGCCCGCCCGGCTCGTAGGTGAGGCGGGAGCCGTTGGGGGGCGGTGCGGCGGCGGTCATCAGGCCGCGCACGCGCGCGGCGGGGACGGGGGCGGACGGGTCGGCGCGGGAGGTCACGAACCACTCGGTCTCCGCGCCGACGACGCCGGGCGGGCCGTTCTTGAAGCAGACCCCGTGGATGTACTGGTACACGTCGTCGACGGTCAGTCGGGTCACCCGAAGCCCTTTCTTTTCGGCAACGGGAACGGACCTTCCCTACTGAAACAGTTCAGTAATCCGACATTCTTCGCAGGAAGCTGAAGACTCCGTGAACGGCGGGCGTCACCCCCGTCCCCGCCCCGGCTTCTCACCCGCCCCGTGGTGCACTAGAGTCCGCTTTCCCACCGTTTTGTCCGAGCGGTCGGGACCCAGACGCACGGAGGTCACATGCGCGGGGACCCGGGTTCCCTCTTCGACGCGCACGCCGCCCGCCTGCACGCCTACTGCTGGTCGCTGGTCGGCGACGCCGCGGCGGCCTCGGCGGTCGCCGACACCTTCGTCGCGGCGGTACGGCATCCCCCGCGCGGCGACAGCGTGCTGTGGCTGTACGCCCTCGCCCGCTCGGCGTGCGGCGAGCGGGGCGCGTTCACCATGCCCTCCGCGCCGCCGCCGTTCGGCACCGCCGACCCGCTGCTGCGCGCGGCCGGGACGCTGCGCGCCGACCACCGCGAGGCGCTGCTGCTGGAGGCGGGCGAGTGGCTGGAGGTGCCCGACATCGCGCGGGTGCTCGGCATCGCGCCCGACACCGCCCGGCAGGTCCTCAACGCCGCCCGCGCCCGGCTGGAGCGCTCGGTGCTGGAGACGCTGATGCGCGGCACCGGCGACGCCGACCTCATCACCGCCTTCGAGAAGGGCCGGCTGCCCCGGCTGCTGGCCGACCGCGCCCCCGCCACCGCGCCCGACTGGCTGCGCGACCGCGTGCTCGCCGCGTGCGAGGCGCCGCTCGCCGCCGGGGCCACCGGCCCGCTGTCGGTGGTGTCGGCGCCCAACCCGCTGGTGGTCATCGGCACCGGTCCGGAGGCCGGGCGCCGTTCCCGGCGCGGGCTGGCCAAGGGCCTCGGCGCGGTCGCCGGGCTCGCCGCGTCGGTCGCCGCCGCCGTGAGCGTGCTGGTGTCGTGGCCGACCGCCAAGGGCGTCGGCGTCAGCGCGACCACCCCGTCCTCCGAGAGCGGCCGGAGCGGCGTGCCGCTGACCGAGCCGGCCGGTGAGACCACCGGCACGCCCGTAGCGACCCCGGACCGCGACGGCGGCTCGGCCAAGAACAAGGCCGCCGAGCACGAAGGCGTGCCGACCGGCGACGAGCCGGAGGCCGCGCCGCCCGCGACGTCCCCGGCCGACCCGGGCATCAAGCCGCCGCCCGCGCCCTCCGACAACGGGGGCGAGCGCGGCAGGCCCGCCAAGCCGCCCGAGCGCGAGCCCGAACGGCCGGACGAGCCGTCGGCGAAGCCCACCCCGCCGCCGACCAAGCCCACGACGCCGCCGGAGACCGAGGAGCCCACCACTCCCCCGCCCCCGACGACGCCGCAGGAACCGACCGAGCCGCCCGTCGACCAGCCGCCCGTGGAGGAGCCCGCGCCGTCCCCCACGAACAACCCGGGCCCCACCCCGCAGGGGTGAGTCCCTAGGTCACAGGGCCGCGCCGGGCTCGACGGGGCTCTGGCCGCGCCGGACCAGCAGCGCGGCGGCGATCGCGACCATCGCGACCGCGCCGGCGACCGTCAGCGACGTCTGGAAGCCGTCCATGAACGCCAGGTGGCTGCCGGTCGTGATGGCCTCGGCGGCCGGGCCCGGGGTGCCCGGCGGGACGGGCGCGACGCCCTGGGAGACCAGCCCCGCCTGCCCCGCCAGCTGACCGGCCGCCGCCTCCGGGACGCCCGCCTCCGTGAGGCGTCCCGGCAGCACGTCGCCGACCCGGCCCGCCAGCAGCGTGCCGAGCACCGAGGTGCCGAGCACGCCGCCGACCTGCGCGGCGGTCTGCTGGAGGCCGCCCGCGACGCCCGCCAGGTGGGCCGGGGCGTTGCCGACGATCGCCTCGGTCCCGGCGACCAGCACGAACCCGAACGCCAGCCCGATCAGCACGAACCACGGCCACATCTGCGCGTAGGGGGCGTCCACGCCGATCCGCGCCAGGCCGAACAGCGCGGCGGCGGTGGCGACCATGCCGAGCACCAGCGGCACCCGGGGGCCGAACCGCTGGGTGAGCGCCCCGGCGACCGGCGAGGCCACGATGAAGACCGCCGTCATCGGGAGCATCCGCACCCCGGCGTCCACCGGGCTCATCCCGTGCACCTGCTGCAGGTACAGGGTGATGAAGAAGATCGTGCCGAACATGCCGAAGAAGCCCAGCACGATCAGCCCCGTCGCGGCCGACAGCGACACCGACCGGAACAGCCCGAGCGGCAGCAGCGGGTGCGCGGCGCGCGACTCGTTGGCCACGAACGCCGCGCCGAGCACGAGCGCGGCGGTGAAGGAGACCAGCGGCACCATCGCGGTGAAGCCGTCCTCGCCCGCCTTGATCAGGCCCCACACCAGCGCGAACAGCGCGGCCGACAGCAGCGCGACGCCCGGCAGGTCGAACGAGCCGCGCGCGTCCTCGCCGCGCGACTCGCGGATCACCCACAGCCCGGCCAGCAGCGCGACCACCCCGAGCGGGGCGTTGAGGAAGAACACCGACTCCCAGCTGACGTTCTCCACCAGCAGCCCGCCGACGATCGGGCCGCCCGCGATGGAGACGCCGACGGTGGCGCCCCAGATGCCGATCGCGGCGTTGAGCCGTTCGGCGGGGAAGGTGGCGCGCAGGATGGCGAGGCCCGCCGGTTGCAGCAGGGCGCCCGCGAAGCCCTGCACGACGCGCCAGAACACCACCGCGCCGAGGCCGCCGGACAGGCCGATCATGACCGAGGCGACGGCGAAGCCCGCCACCCCGGCCAGGAAGGTGCGGCGGCGGCCGAACCGGTCGGCGATCTTGCCGGCCGGGATCAGCGTGACGGCCAGGGCCAGCAGGTAGGCGTTGGTGACCCACTGGAGGCCGGCGAGGTCGGCGTTCAGGTCGCGGGCGATGGCGGGGTTGGCGATGGAGACCACGGTGGCGTCCAGGCCGACCATCATCACGCCGAGCGCGACGGCCACCAGGGTCAGCCAGGGATGCCCGTGGCCGGGGCGGGCCGGTCTCGCGGCCGCCTTCGGGCGGTCCGGTGCCGCGCCGGGCGGCAGGACCGCGGTGTTCGGGGACTGCGACATGAGCGTCCTCCAAGAGGGGAAGGAAGGTGCCCCCTCAAAATGTCATCACATGACATTTGGCGTCAAGAGACTAAATTCAGTTGATGACATCACACTTGGCCTGCGTTCACCCGCCCGTTACACTGCGCACATGACCGCGACCGCCCCCGAGGCCCGCCCCACCGGCCCCGGGACCCCGCCCCCCGGCCGGCGTGAGCGCAAGAAGCAGCGCACCCGCGAGGCCCTGATCGACGCGGCGTTCACGCTGTTCGCCGAGAAGGGCTTCGACGCCACCACCGTCGAGGAGATCGCCGACGCGGTGGACGTGTCGGCGCGCACCTTCTTCCGCTACTTCGCCTCCAAGGAGGACGTGGCGCTGACCTTCCAGGAGGAGCAGCACCGCGCCGTCCTCGCGGCCCTCGCCGAGCGCCCGGCCGACGAGCCGGTGATGACGGCGCTGCGCCACACCGTGGTGACGATCGCGCGCGCCGCCGAGTGCGGCGATCTCGGTTTCGACCCCGACCGGTTCCAGTGCATGGTGACGCTGACCGCCGACAGCCCCGCGCTGCTGGCCGGGAGCCTGGAGCACGCGCAGAAGAAGCAGCACCTGCTGACGCTGGCGGTGGCCGAGCGGATGGGGACCGACCCCGAGACCGACCTGCGCCCGCACGTGGCGGCGTCCACGGTGATCGGCGCCTTCCACGCCGCCACCGACGCGCTGCTCGGCGGGCGGATGGGGTTCACCTCGATGGCGGAGGCGGTGGACGCGGCGTTCGCGCTCCTGGAGGAGGGCGTCAACTTCCCGGCGGGGCCCGCGTCCGGCTGAGGTTCTTTGTACGATCCCTCCCCATGCGCGACGATCGTCATGAGGTGTCCCGGAGAAGCTGGACGGCGACGCGGGGCTGGCGGTCGACGTCGAGTCCGCTACGCCCGCGCCCGAACCTCGACCAGGCCCTGCGCGGCGGCAACGGCACCGACCACTGGGAGTGCCTGCGCCACCCGCCGGCCCGCCTGCTGGACCGCCTGGTCGAGAACGACCCCGACGGTTTCAACGAGGCTCTGGCGCAGGCACTGGAACTGTTCCGGCAGTACCACTCGGTCGGCGAGCGCGCCGACGACCCCGACAACCAGGTGGCCCTGGACGTGCTCGGGCTGGCGTGCCTCGCGCACGACCGGGGCCGGCCGGTCACCGTGGAGTCGGACTACCTGCCGCGCCGCCTGGTGGAGGGCGCGTGGCGCGGCACGCCGCCCGAGCTCACCCCGTTCCGGTGAGCACCAGGCCGCTGGTCGGCACGCCCGTCCCGGCGGTCACCAGGACGTTGCGCACGTCCGCGACCTGGTTGACCGAGGTCCCGCGGATCTGGCGCACGCCCTCGGCGATGCCGTTCATGCCGTGGATGTACGCCTCGCCCAGCTGACCCCCGTGCGGGTTGACCGGTAGCGCTCCGTCGAGCCCAATGCCCTTCTCCCTGATGTAGTCCTTGGCCTCGCCGCGTCCGCAGAAGCCCAGCTCCTCCAGCTGGATCAGCACGAACGGCGTGAAGTGGTCGTACAGGACGGCGGTCTGCACGTCGGCCGCGGTCAGCCCCGACTGCCGCCACAGCGCCTCGCCCACGGTGCCCATCGCGGGCAGCGCGGCGATGTCGCCGCCGTAGTAGCTGAACATCATCATCTGGTCGGGGCCGGTGCCCTGCGCGGCGGCGGCGATGACGGCGGGAGGGTGCGGCAGGTCGCGGGCGCGCTCGGCGCTGGTCACCACGATCGCCACGCCGCCGTCGGACTCCTGGCAGCAGTCCAGCAGGTGCAGCGGGTCCACGATCCAGCGCGACGCCTGGTGCTCCTCCAGCGTGATGGGCCGCCCGTGGAACCACGCCTTGGGGTTGGTGGCGGCGTGCCGCCGCATCGCGACCGCGACGCGGCCGAAGTCCTCGCTGGTCGCGCCGTACTCGTGCATGTAGCGGCGGGCCTGCATCGCCACCCACGCGGCCGGGGTCGCGAACCCGTAGGGCAGGTGCCAGGAGAACTCCATCGCGTTGGAGCCGGTGCCGCCGGACTTGTTGGCCTGCCCGAAGCGGTGGCCGCTGCGCTCGTTGAACGCGCGGTAGCAGACCACCACGTCGGCCTGGCCGGTCGCGACGGCCATCGCGGCGTGCGCGACGGTCCCGGCGGCCGCGCCGCCGCCGTAGTCCACGCGGGAGAAGAACCGCAGCGCCGGGATGCCCAGCTCGCGCTGCACGGCGATCTCGGAGCTGGCGTCGGCGGTGAAGGTGACCAGGCCGTCCACGTCGGACGGCGACAGCCCGGCGTCCTTGATCGCGGCCAGGCACGCCTCGGCGGCGAGCCGCAGTTCCGAGCGGCCCGACTCCTTGGAGAACTCGGTGGCGCCGATCCCGGCGATGGCCGCCTTGCCCGACAGGCTCACGCGTCCTCCTTGAACGTGACGGTCGCGGTGACGTGGTCGCCGAGGCTGACCGCGCCGACCGCCTTGAGGGTGCGGTCGTCCACGCGCTCGGTGCGGACGCGCAGCGTGTCGCCCGCGTAGGCGGGCACGCCGAGCCGGACGGCGATGGCGGCGAGCTTCCCGCCGGGCACCGCCTGGAGCGCGGCGCGCTGCACCACTCCCATGGTGGTCAGGATGTTGACGAAGATGTCCTTGGTGCCCTGCGCGCGGGCGAGCGCGGTGTCGTGGTGGACGGGCGTGAAGTCCCGGGTGGCCAGCGCCGTCGCGATGACGAACGTGGGCGTCAGCGGGATCTCCAGGTCGGCCGGCTCGGGCTCGGGGGCCGCCTCCGCGACGGGATCGGGCGCGTCGGCGGGCGTCCACTGCGGGAGCGTCAGCTCGTCGTCCATCCGCTCGAAGACCAGGCGGACGGGCATCCCGACGTGCACGTCCTCGGGCGGACAGCCGTTGACGTTGCCGACCACGCGCACACCCTCCTCCAGCTCCACGACCGCCACGACGTAGGGCGGCGTGCGGCCGGGCACCGGCGGGTGGTGGTGCACCACGTAGGAGTAGACGGTCCCGCGCCCGCTCGCCACGACGTGGTCGCGGTTCGTGGAGTGGCAGCTCGGGCACATCGGGCCGGGCGGGTGCCGCAGCGTCCCGCAGTCGGCGCAGCGCTGGACGCGCAGCTCGCCCTCGTTGACGCCGTCCCAGAAGAAGCGGGTGTCCAGGCCGATCGTGGGCTGGAGCGGGTATTTGCCGCCCTTTTTCGGAGCGTTCCCAGAGCGCTTGCGCGGCTGGAACTTCAGCACCCGGAACAACATCTCCGCCACGCGCTGGCCGTCGGCGTCGTACCAGGTCTGGTACCAGGTGACGAAGTAGCCCTCGCCCATGCCGGTCTTCTTGGGCCCGGCGACGCCGCCGAAGCGCATGGTCGAGCGCAGGTGCTCGCCGACCTTCACGTACCGGTCGTAGGTCTGCTCGCAGTTGGTGGCCACGACGCCGGTGTAGCCGTGCGCGTTGAGCAGCCGCAGCGGCTCCTCGGCGACGCCGCCGCCCTTGTGCTCCACCAGGCCCGGCATCGACCAGACCTGGATCATCGCAGGCGGCGCGACGTCGTCCCAGTCCCCGGGGTCGCCGAGGGCCTGCGTCCAGTTGCGGATCATCGCCGCGTTCACCGGGTCCGGGCAGGGCAGGGCGGGCTGCTCGCCCGCCGCCGTCAGCCGGTCGGCGAGCGCGGTCAACTCCTCGTGCACTCTCGGGTCTCCTTAACGGGGTGCGCGGGGCAGGCCGAGGCCGATCATCGCGATCAGCTCGCGCTGGATCTCGTTGACGCCGCCGCCGAAGGTCAGCACGATCGCGCCCTTGACGCCGTGGTCCAGCCGCGCGATGAACGCGGCGGTGGCCGCGTCGCCGGGGTCGCCGAAGCGGGCCAGGGTGTCGCCGACGATCCGGCCGACCTCCTGCATCCGCTCCGAACCGTAGATCTTGGTGGCGGACGCGTCGGCCGCGCCCAGCCAGCCGAGGTCCTGGTTGGCGGCGACCTGCCAGTTGAGGAACTCGTTGACGCGCAGGTAGGCGTACACCTGGGCGACCGCGCGCCGCACGTCCGGCTCCTCGATCAGCGGCGCGCCGGAGGGGCCGGTCGCCGTCCTGGCCCACGCCTCGAACCGGTCGTAGGTGTGGCCGATGTTGCCGGCCGGGCCGAGCGTCACGCGCTCGTGGTTGAGCTGGTTGACGATGAGGTCCCAGCCCTTGTTCTCCTCGCCGATCAGCATGTCCACCGGCACGCGGACGTCCTGGTAGTAGGTGGAGTTGGTGTGGTGGCGGCCGTCCATGGTGACGATCGGCGTCCACGAGAACCCCGGGGCCTTGCAGTCCAGGATGAGCATCGAGATGCCCTTGTGCTTCTTGGCGTCGGGGTCGGTGCGCGCGGCCATCCAGATGTAGTCGGCGTAGTGCGCGCCCGAGGTGAAGATCTTCTGCCCGTTCACCACGTAGTGGTCGCCGTCGCGGACGGCGGTGGTGCGCAGCGAGGCCAGGTCGGTGCCCGCCTCCGGCTCGCTGTAGCCGATCGCGAAGTGGCACTCCCCGGCCAGGATCTTCGGCAGGAACTGCTGCTTCTGCGCCTCGGTGCCGTACTGGAGGATCGTCGGCGCGACCGAGTTCAGCGTGATGATCGGGTACGGGACCTCGGCGCGGGCGATCTCGTTGGCGAAGATCTGCTGCTCCATCGGGCCGTAGCCGCGACCGCCGTACTCCTTGGGCAGCGCCACGCCGAGCATCCCGTCGCGGCCGAGCCGCCTGCAGTGCTCCATGTAGTACTCACCGAACGGGTCGTTGGCGATCTGCGCGCGCTGCTCGGGGGACAGGCAGTTGCGGAAGTACTCGCGCAGCTCGGCGCGCAGCTTCTTCTGCTCGTCGGTCAGGTCGATGAACATTCACGCCTCCTGTGCGACGAGGACGCCGAGGTTGTCGAGCTGGTCTTGCGGGCCGCCCAGCAGGTGCCCGAGGTGCTTGCCCCAGGCGAAGTAGCGGTGCAGCGGGTAGGTGACGTCCAGGCCGATGCCGCCGTGCAGGTGCTGGCAGGTGTACAGCGCCTTCACCACCGGGTCGGCGGCGTTGAACGCGGCGATGGCCAGCGTCTCGTCGATGTCGTCGTAGCCCTCGGCGAGCCGCCAGGCGCCCGCCCACACCGCGACGTCCAGCGCGCGCTTGGCGATGTAGACGTCGCCGACGTTCATGGTGACGGCCTGGAACTGCGCCAGCGGGCGGCCGAACTGCTCGCGGCCCTTGACGTACTCGGCGGTCAGCGCGAGCGCGCCGTCGATCACGCCGGAGGCCAGCGCGACCGCGCCGAGCACGGCGGCGCGGCGGAGGGTGGTCCAGGCGGCGCCGTCGGCGACGCCGCCGAGCAGCGCGTCCGCGCCCACGCGCACGTCGTTCAGCTCCACGCGGGCGAGCGGGTCGGTGGTGGCCGAGGGGTGCGGGGTGATGAGGGTCGCGCCCGGCTCGACCAGGAAGACGCCGATCCCGCCGCCGTCCACCACCGCGGGGACCAGGATGCGCTCGGACTCGGCCGCGAACGGCACGAACGTCTTGACGCCGTTCAGCACGTACCCGTCACCGTCGGCGCGCGCGGTGGTGCGGACGCGCCCGGCCGGGCCGACCTCGCGGTAGGCGCCGGTGAGGACCGCGCCGCCCTCGGCGAGCGGCGCCAGCAGCGCCTTCTGCTCGGCGGTGCCGTGCGCGGCGATCGGGGCGGCCGCCAGCGCCAGCGACGCGTAGGCGGGCACCGGCGCGACGTGCGCGCCGATCTGCCGCAGGATCACCGTCAGCTCGACCGGGCCGAGACCCGCGCCGCCGGCGTCCTCGGGCAGCACCACGCCGAGCAGCCCGGCCTGCGCGAGCGCCTTCCAGATCGCCGCGTCGTAGGGCGCGCCGGTCTTCTCGAACGCCTCAAGCCGCTGCGGCTCGGCCTCGCGCTTGAGCAGGTCGGCGGCGAGGCCCTCCAGCTCGCGCTGGGTCTCGTCCAGGTTGAAGTCCACTCATCGGCTCCCTTCCAGGAGGTGCAGTCGGCCGCGGCGCGCGAACTCCTCGCGCAGCGCGGCCGCGTCTTGGGGGGTCAGGGGGCGGTAGACCAGGTCCCGGCCGGGCCGCCACCACACCGGGTCGGCGGTGCGCCAGCCCTCCCGCGCGAGGTCGCGCTTGAGGATCTTGTTGGAGGCGGTGGCGGGCAGCTCGGCGGCGAGCCGCACGTAGCGGGGCGGCCACTTGGGGCCGAGGTCGGCGCGGCCGCGCAGGTAGTCGGCGAACGCCTCGGGGTCGAAGGAGTCGGCGGCGAGCGCGACCATCACCTGGTCGCCGGAGGCGGCGTCGGGCACGCCGTAGACGGCGAGCCGGCGCACGCCGGGCAGGTCGGCGAGGACGCGTTCCACCTGGACGGCGCCGAAGTTCTCGCCGTCCACGCGCAGCCGGTCGGCGGTGCGGCCGGCGAAGAAGGCGTAGCCCTGCTCGTCGGCGTAGGCGAGGTCGCCGCTCCAGAACATGCCGTCGCGCAGCCGGTCGGGGGCGTCCTCGTTGTAGTAGCCGTCGAACAGGCCGTGGCCCCGGGTGTTGACCAGCTCGCCGATCGCCTCGTCGGCGTTGGCGAGCCGCCCGGCCCCGTCCAGGCGCGCGGGCGGGCACTCGCGGCCGGTGCCCGGGTCGAGGATCTTGACGCCCTCGTCCAGCCTGCCGAGCGCGCCGGGCGGGCCGAACGGGTCGGGTGAGAACGCGATGGCGGTCTCGGTGGAGCCGTAGGCGTCGATGACGAAGCAGCCGAAGCGCTCGGCGAACGCCTTCTGCTCGGCGGGCGCGGCCTCGTTCCCGAACGCGATCTTCAGGGGGTTGTCGGCGTCGCCCTCGCGCGCCGGGACCTCCAGCGCGTACGACAGCGCCTTGCCGACGTAGTGCAGGTAGGTGCAGCCGTGCGCGCGGACGTCGGGCAGCAGCCCCGACGCCGAGAACCGCGAGCGGACCACCAGCTCCGCCCCGGCAAACAGCGCGGGCGCGTAAGCGGCCATGACCGCGCCGGAGTGGAACAGCGGCATCGGGCAGTACACGGCGTCGTCGGCCTTGAGCAGCCGCCCGCCCAGGCTCTCGCCCGGGACGTGGACCTTGCGGTGGGTGACGCGGACGGCGCGGGGGCGGCCGGAGGTGCCCGAGGTGAAGATGAGCATCAGCAGCGTCTCGGGCGTGATGTCCGAGACGTCCGGCAGCGGGGCTCCGGCGTGCGCGGCGAGCAGCGCGCGGTACTCCTCGCCGTCGACGTCCAGGACCGGCAGCGGGGCGAGGCCCTGCGCGAGGTCGGCGTACCGGCCGTTCGTCAGGATCAGGTCGCAGTCGGCGCGGGCGGCGTCGCCGGCCAGCTCGGCGGCGCTCCGGGTGGGGTTGAGCGCGACGATCACGGCTCCGGACAGGGCCGCCCCGCCGAGCAGGAACACGAACTCGGGGACGTTGTCGAGCAGCACGCCGACGTGCCTCGGCGCGCCGGCCCGCAGCCAGGCGGCGCGGGCGGCGCACTCGGCGACGCTCTCCCGCCAGGTCCAGGCGCGCCCGTCGTCGGCGCAGCGCAGGCCCGGGGCGTCCTCGGAGGCTCGGGCCGCGAGCAGCTGTGCAACGGTCGTCATCGCCACCTCCCGGCGGCAAAACTAGAACAGATTCTAGTCAGTGTCCAGAGGCGTGATCATCAACGTGAGCACCCGGCTGAACAGAGATATGGGGGGCGGTCGGCGGCCCTGTGATCGAGGTCGCCGCCCCTGCCTTGACGCAATCAGATAACACGTTCTCACAAGCCCTGTACCCTAGGGCCGGGGGCCGACGCAGCATCGGGCGGCCGCGCCCGTACCAGGAGGGGGAACGACCGTGACCGCAGAGCCGACGACGACCGAGGAGAAGGCGGCCGGTCCAGCCCCCGGAGCCCGCTCGCGCAGCCAGCACCAGCGCCGCAGGCGCATCGTCCAGGCCGCCGCCGCGCTGGCCTCGCGGGGCGGCGTGGAGGCCATGCAGATGCGCACCGTCGCCGAGCGCGCCGGGGTCGCGCTCGGCACCCTGTACCGCTACTTCCCCTCCAAGATGGACCTGGTCGTCGCGGTGGTCAGCGAGGAGCTGGACCTGCTGGAGACCAGCATCGAGCGCCGCCCGCCGCGCACCGACGACGCGCCGCACCGGGCGGTGGAGGTGCTGATGCGCGCCACGCGCGGGCTCATGCGCGAGCCGGAGCTCGCCGAGGCGCTGATCCGGTCGCTGCTGCTGTCGGACGTCAAGACCGACTTCGGCGACCGCATGACCGGGCTGCTGCTGCGCGCGGCGGTCGGGCCGGACGCGCAGGTCGCCCCGGGCGACCCCCGCCGCACGGTGGCCAAGGCGCTGTCCAGCGTGTGGACCATGGAGATGATCGAGATGCTGCGCGGGCACGCCACGGCCGAGGAGGTCCAGGCGCGGCTGGAGATCTCGGCCGCCCGCCTGCTCCACGACTTCTGAGCGGGCGGCCGCGCGGGGTCAGGGCCGCTGCCCGGCCCTGTCCACGACGCCGACCGACACGACCCGCATGTTGACGCCGCCGCCGAGTGTCAGCGACCCGCACCGCTTCATGACCTCCTGGGGGTCGGCGTAGGCGGTGACGCGCGTCCCCGCGTAGCGGTAGGTCCTGGCGTCGAACAGGACCTCCTGGAGCTGCCAGCCGTGCTGGCGGCGGCCGAGCGCGAGCCCGGACCGGCCGCCGCCCAGGTCCAGTGAGCGGACGGACGTGACGTCCGGGATCTTGCTCATCGCGCGGTAGACGGCGGCCTCCACCTTGGGCGGCAGCAGGTTGGCGCCCAGGATGCCCGCCAGGGCGGTGAACGCGGCGTCGCCGCGCCGGTTCTTCGGGTCGGTCGTGCAGCCGGCCGGGCCGGTGTCCCGCCCTCCCCCGGCTGGGCGGTCCGCCGCCGGGGCTCCGGCCCGCCCGTGCTCGTAGGCCAGCTCCAGCAGCCTGTCCGGATCGGTCGGCAGCTTCGCCAGCCGCGCGTAGTCCTGCGGCGGCCAGACGCCCTTCGGCATGCCCGGCTCGTCCACGACCTGCAGCCTGCCGTCCTCCAGGAACGCCGAGGCGCCGCCGTCGGCCCGCTGCCACTGCTCCTCGAAGATCTTGCTTTCCCCGGGGCCGTCCCCGGCGCCGGGCAGCACCAGGCGCCGCCTTTCCCCCGGGCCGATCCCGGCCTCGGGCAGCACCAAGCGCGGCTTTCCCCCGGGGTCGCTTCCGGCGCCGGGCAGCACCAGGCGCCGCCTTCCCCCGGGGCCGCTCCTCGTGTCGGGCAGCGGCCAGCGCCGCGGCTCCTGCACGTTCCGGTAGTGCGTGTAGACCCACTGGTCGGGGCGCGGCGGCCGGAACTCGCGGTGCTCGGCCGCGGCGGCGGCCCGGCCGAGGAGGCTCAGGGCGGACACCGGCGAGGCGGACAGGGCCGGGCCCGGTCCCTGCGGCCGCTCGTCCGGCGGGGCCATGACGATCGCCCCGGCGGTGATCGCGGCGGCGGCGAGGCCCACCACCGCGAACCGCACCCGCAGGCGCGGCCGAGCGGCGCCCGCTCCGCGCCGCGCGCCCGCCCAGCCCCGGCTCCGTCGCGGACCCCGCCGATCCGGGTCCGGTCTGCGCGGCCGTCGCGCGCTCCATCAGCGCGGCGCGGGCCGCGGCGCGGGCGGTGTCGTCCGGGCGCCCGGGGGTCTCCCAAGAGTCGCCCAGGATCTCCAGGTCGTTCATGCGAGGTCCTCTCCGAGGGTCGTGGGGTCGTTCTCGCCGAGCGCGGCGCGGATCCTGCGGCGGGCCCGGTGCATCCGGGAGCGGGCCGTCCCGGCGGGGATCTCCAGCGCCTGCGCCGCCTCGACCAGCGCCAGCCCGCCCCAGGCCACCAGCAGCAGCACGTCGCGGTCGCCGGGTTCCAGCCGCGCCAGCGCCGCCGCCAGCGGGCCGCGCGCGGCCTGCGCGTCCACCCGCCCGGCGACGCGGTCGGCGTGGCTCTCGGCCGGGGCGGCCGGGCCGGTGCGGGTCAGCGCCCGGTACAGGCGGACCTCGGCCCGGCCGTGCCGGGCGATGAGGTTGGAGGCGATGCCGTACAGCCAGGGCCGCGCGTCCGGCCGGTCAAGGTCGTAGCTCGCGCGCCGGTCGAAGGCGACCAGGAACGTCTCGGCGGCCACGTCGTCGGCGAGGCTCGCGCCCAGCCGCCGCGCGGCGTACCCGTGGATCATCGTGTAGTAGCGGTCGAACAGCGCGGCGAAGCCCTCCGGCTCGCGCAGGGCGGCCCGGATGATCGCGGCGTCGGACGCCCGCTGCGAGGTCGCCGCCGTCATCTCCGGCTCCGTGGCGTCATGGGGTGCCTTCCTCATGGGGGATCACCTCTGCTTCGCCGATGCCGCGCGGAGCGTTCGAGGGCAACGCAAAACCGGGTGAAAAATCCCCCTCCGTCGATTCGTTGTCGGCCTCCCGCCCCGTCCGTACAGTCCCGGCCAAGGGCGCCCCGAACCTCTCCCCATCCCCGCACGACCCAGGAGAGCACATGTCCCGCACACCCCTGCTGCTGGGAGTCGCCGCCGCGACCGCACTGGTCGCGGCCACGGCGAGCCCGGTGCACGCGAGCGGAGCGGCCACCCCTGCCGCGCCCGCCCGCGTCCAGGCAGCCGCCCCGGCCGCTCCGGCACCCCCGGACGACCGCGCGGCGCGCATCCAGAAGAACCTCCGCGTCAAGCTCGGCGCCTCCTTCGGCGGCGCCTACGTCGCCGGCTCGAAGGTCGTCGTCGCCACCACCGACAGGGCCGAGAGCGCCGCGATCCGCGCCGCCGGGGCCGAGCCCAGGGTGGTGCGGCACAGCGAGCGCGCCCTCGGCTCGGTCCAGGACGCCCTCAACGCCCACTCCCGGTCGGCCGCCAAGTCGGTGACCTCCTGGTACGTGGACGCCGGCACCAACACCGTCGTGGTCAACGCCCGCTCCACCGCCGACGCGGCGAAGTTCGTCAAGGCGGCCGGCGTGGACGCCTCCGCCGTCCGCGTCGAGCGCACCACCGAGCGGCCGCGCCCGCTGTACGACCTGATCGGCGGCGAGCGCTACTGGACGCCCACCTCGGGCTGCTCCATCGCGTTCGCGGTGACCGGCGGGTTCGTGACCGCCGGGCACTGCGGCGACACCGGCGAGACCACCAGCGGCGCCAACCAGGTCGCGCAGGGCACCTTCGGCGGCTCCTCGTTCCCCGGCAACGACTACGCCTGGGTGAACACCAACGGCCAGTGGACCCCGACGCCCAAGGTGAACCGCTGGAACGGCACGTACGAGACGGTGCGCGGCGCGACCGCCGCGCCGGTCGGCACCGCGGTGTGCCGGTCGGGCTCCACCACCAACACCCAGCTGTGGTGCGGCACGATCCAGCAGCTCAACGCGACCGTCAACTACGCCGAGGGCACCGTCACCGGCCTGATCCGCACCAACATCTGCGCCGACCCCGGCGACTCGGGCGGCGCGCTGATCACCCAGACCGGCGGGCAGGCGCAGGGCATCACCTCCGGCGGCTCGGGCACCTGCCGCGACGGCCAGGGCTCGGGCGACTCGACCTACTTCCAGCCGGTCACCGAGGTGCTGTCCATCCTCGCCGGGCAGGGCCGCCAGCTGGTCACCGACGGCGGGACCGAGCCGCCCACCGGCTGCGCGGGCTACGCCAACAAGGCCACCGGCTCGCTGACCGCCGGCGCGAACCAGTACCAGCCGAGCGCGGGCTTCACCGCCGCGGCCGGCGCGCAGGCGGGCTGCCTGGACGGCCCGGCGGGCGTGGACTTCGACCTGTACCTGCAGAAGCGGTCCGGCTCGACCTGGACGACGGTCGCGCAGTCCACGAGCCCCGGCCCCGACGAGACGATCAGCTACAACGGGACCGCCGGCACCTACCGCTACCGGGTGCACGCCTACAGCGGCTCCGGCTCCTACACCGTCGGCTACGACAAGCCGTAACCGTCCGCCCCCGATCCGGAGCCCCGGCCGCCGCTCCCAGAAGGCGGCCGGGGCTCCCCCGCGTCCCGCTTGGGCCATTTGTCGATCATCAGCGCCCCCGCTCGCCTAATCTGAAGATCGTTCACTATCGCCCCGAGGACCGGGAGCCCCCGCATGACCGACACCCCCATCCCCGGCATCCCCACCGACGTTCCGACCTCGGCGCGCGTCTACGGGTGGTCGCTGGGCGGCAAGGACAACTTCGAGGTGGACCGGAAGTTCGCCCTCGCCAACCTGCCCGCCTTCCCCGCCGTCGTGGACATCGCCCGGCAGAACCGGCTGTTCCTGTACCGGGCCGTGCGCTACCTGACGCAGGAGGCGGGCATCCGCCAGTTCGTCGACATGGGCTGCGGGCTGCCGACCGACGACAACGTGCACCAGGTCGCGCAGCGCTTCGCCCCCGACGCGCGCGTGCTGTACGTGGACATCGACCCGATCGTGCTGGTGCACGCGCGGGCGCTGCTGGCGGGCGACGGCTCCACCACCGTCATCACCGCCGACATGCGCGACCCGAAGGCCGTGCTGGACCACCCCGAGACCGCCCGGCTCATCGACTTCGACGAGCCGCTGGCGGTGCTGTACCTGTCGATCGGCCACCACCTGCTCGACGCCGACGACCCGCGCCACGTCGTGCACGCGGTCCTGGACCGCGCGGTGCCCGGCAGCCACCTGGTCTTCACGCAGATCACCACCGACGACCCCGGGCGCGCGGCCGAGATGGACGCCCGCGCCAACGGGGCCGGGATGCCGTGGCGGACCCGCAGCCGGGCCGAGGTGGACGCGCTGCTGGCCGGGCCGGAACCGGTCGAGCCGGGCCTGACCGACATCCGGCTGTGGCGGCCCGACCCCGGCCAGCCGGAGCTCGCGCCCGTCCCCGAGGAGCTGCGGCAGTTCGTCGGGGCGTCCGAGCGCGACGGCGACCTGTGCGAGTACGGCGGCGTGCTGGTGAAGCGGGCCTGATCCGCGACACCGCCCGTCGACCCCCTGTCACCGGGCCACCACGGCGAGCCCCTTCGCACTACGCTGGCAGCGACCAACACCGGACGAAGAAGGTGTGCGCGTGACCGAGCAGGAACCGTTCATCAGCGACGGCGTCATCATCGAGTTCATCGACGGCAAGGACGTCCCGGTGAACCACAAGGACTTCGGCGAGCGCGCCGTGGTCATGCGGGACGCCAAGAACGAGGAAGGTCCCATCCTCTACTTCACCGAGGCCGAGTGGGACGCCTTCGTCGCGGGCGTGAAGGACGGCGAGTTCGACGACCTCCTGGAGGAGGAGCCCCCGGCCGAAGCCTGACCGGGCGCACCGGGAGGGCCCGCCCTCCCGGTCGCCGCCGCCCCCCGGCCATGGAAGACTCGATCACTTCGGAGCGAAGGCGGGGGGCAGATGGGCGAAACACTGCGGATCACGCGGCGCAACGCGCGCTTCCAGCAGTGGCAGGCGCTGCTGGGCAACCGCAACAAGCGGCAGCGCGCGGGCGAGTTCCTGGTGCAGGGGGTCCGGCCGATCACCCTCGCCGTCGAGCACGGCTGGCCGGTGCGCGCCCTGATCTACAACGCCGAGCGGTCGCTGTCGCGGTGGGCGTCGGAGCTGCTCGACACCACCGACGGCGAGCGCGTCGCGATGACGCCGGAGCTGATCGGCGAGCTGAGCGACAAGGACGAGGACGTCCCCGAACTGCTCGCGGTGGTCGCGCTCCCGGAGGACGACCCGGCCCGCGTCACCGCCGGGCCCGGTTTCCTGGGGCTGGTCTTCGACCGGCCGACCACGCCCGGCAACATCGGCTCCATGGTCCGCTCGGCCGACGCGTTCGGCGGCGCGGGCGTGTTCGTCACCGGGCACGCCGCCGACCCCTACGACCCGAAGTCGGTCCGCGCCTCCACCGGCTCGCTGTTCGCGGTCCCGGTGGTGCGGTCGCGCTCGCACCGCGAGGTGCTGGAGTGGGCGGCCGGCGTCCGCGCCGGGGGCGTCCCCCTCACGATCGTCGGCACCGACGAGCACGGCACCGCCGACATCGCCGAGCTGGACCTCACCGGCCCGGTCCTGCTGGCGATCGGCAACGAGACCGCCGGGCTCAGCGCGGGGTGGCGCGAGGAGTGCGACGTGATGGCGCGCATCCCGATCACCGGCGCGGCCAGCTCCCTCAACGCCGCCAACGCCGCGACCGTCGTGCTCTACGAGGCCGCCCGCCAGCGCGCCGCACGGACCTGATCAGGGGACCGTGGTCTTGCCGGCCTCGCCGAGCAGGGCCAGCCGACCGCCTTCGGCCCGGTAGACGTAGACGGCGCCGTCGATGATCTCGCCCTTGTCGCTGAAGCGGATGCGGGGGATGACGCCGCCGGTGTGGTCGACCTGGCGCAACGCGTCGTTGACCGCCCCGGCGGTGTCCCTGCGGTCGGCCAGGACCGCCATGAGGACGCCCGCCGCGTCGTAGCCGTCGGTGGCGTAGGGCGGCGGGCTCTTCCCGTCGACCTTGGCGAACGCGTTCTTGAAGGTCGCGTACCCCGGGCCCGGTGCCTGCTGTCCGGCGAGCAGGCACGCGCAGGTGAAGAGCGTGCCCTCGGCGGCCCGCTCCCCGGCCTGCTTCACGTACTGGTCGTCCAGCGCGGCGTCGGACAGGTGGAACCGGGCCGTCACACCGGCGGCGCGCGCCTGCTTCACCAGCCGCGCCGCGTTCGGGTAGTTCCCGCCGTAGACCACGGTGTCGGGGCCGCGCCTCTTCATCTCCTCGACGGCCTTGCCGAGGCCGGCGTCATCGATCCCGATCCGCAGCCGCTCGGGGACCGTCCCGGCCAGGCCGAGCCGCGCGAACACCTGGTTGGCGACGGTCTGGGAGTAGGTCACCTCGTCGTCGAGCAGCAGGACCTTCTTCCCCTTGCCGTGCTCGGCGGCCAGGTCGCCGAGCGCGGCGGCGGCGACCTTGGCGTCGGGGACGACGGCGTGCCAGGTCTTCCAGCCCCGCCCGGCCAGCGTGGCGTTGGAGGCGGCGGGCGAGACGCTCGGGATCCCGGCCTGCTCCAGCACGGGGACGGCCGCGGCGGACTCGACGCTGAAGGTGGGCCCGACGACCGCGACCACTCCGGAGTCCACCGCCCGCCGGGCCGCGGCCTGCGCCCCTTCCGCTCTGCCCTGGGTGTCGTACTCCGCCAGCTCGACGCGGACGGCGGGCCCCTTGTCGTTGTGCGCCCGGACCGCCGCCTTGGCCCCGTCCCGCATGGAGGTGCCGAACTGGGCCAGATCGCCGGTCAGCGGTCCGATGAACGCCACCTGGACGGTCTTGCCGCCCGCCGCGCCCTTGCCGCCCGCCGCGCCCTTGCCGCCGCCCGGGTCCAGCAGCACGACCGGCACCGCGATGACGGCCCCGATCGTCAGCGCTGCCGCCGCCGCGCGCATCCTGCGGCGCCGCGGGAGGAGCGGTTTCCCATCCGATGCGGGCAGTACGAGCGTGGTGCCGGGGTCCAGGGCGGTTTCGGCGTCCCGCACGCCTACCAGACCGAGCAACCGCGTCAGCACCTGCGCGCTCGTCGGCCGTCGCGCGGGGTCCTTGGCCAGGCAGGCGCCGACCAGCGGGGCGAGCGGGCCGGGCAGCGCGCGCACGTCGGGCTCGGTGTTCAGCACCGCGTGCATGAGGGCGGGGATGGAGTCGCCGCCGAACGGCAGCCGCCCGGTCGCCGCGAACAGCATCGTGCCGCCCCAGGCGAACACGTCGGCGGCCGGCCCGACGCGCGCGCCCTCGATCTGCTCGGGCGCCATGTAGGCGGGCGTCCCGATGACCTGGCTGGTGACGGTGACGGCCTCGGAGTCCAGCGCCCGCGCGATCCCGAAGTCGATCACACGCGGGCCGTCGGAACCGATCAGGACGTTCGGCGGCTTGAAGTCGCGGTGCACGATCCCGGCGCGGTGGACGGCCGCCAGCGCGGTCGCCGTGCCGATCGCCAGCCGCACCAGCGCGCCCGCGTCCAGCGGCCCGCCCCCGCGCACGAGGTCGGACAGGGACGGCCCGTCCACGAACTCGCTGACGATGTAGGGCCGGTCCCCGTCGATGTCGGCGTCCAGCACCTGCGCGGTGCAGAACCCCGAGACCCGCTCGGCGACCTCCAGCTCCCGCACGAACCGGGCCCTCGCCTGGGGGTTGCGGCCGAGCCGGGCGTGCAGCAGCTTGACCGCGACCTCACGGCCGTCGGGCCCCCGTCCCAGGTAGACCGATCCCTGCCCGCCGTCGCCGAGGCGGCCGAGCAGCTCGTAGCCCCCGACGCGGACGGGATCATCGGGGAGCAAGGGGTCGGCCATTCGGTCCCTCCCGGGGGAGTCGTCGCGGCACGATCATGCCGTCACGAACCGTTGGACGCACCTGGTCCGGGGTTCGTTGTCACCAGGTGCGCCCCGCGTCGACCACCAGGTCGCGGACCCGCGCGACGTCGGGGTTGTCCGGGCGGCCGGGGCGCTGGACGAGGTAGCCCGTGTTGATGGGCGGGTCGTCGGGCTCGTGCAGCAGGACGAGGGCGCCGGACGCGAGCTCCGCGTGGCAGAGGTAGCGCGGCAGGACCGTGAACCCGGCCCCGGCGACGACCGCCGCGAGGACGCCGCGCAGGTCGGGGACGGTGACGGCGGCCGGGCGGGACAGGCGGGCGCCGAAGACGTGGCGCCAGTAGCGGCGGGCGATGGGGACGTCCTCCGCATAGGTGACCAGGGGGACGGCGTGCAGCGCCGCCGGACCTTCCCGGCCGAGGCGCTCCTTGACGCGGTCGGCCCAGACAGGAGCGGCCACGAGGACGAACTCCTCGTCCGTCAGCGGCACGGAGACCAGGGTCCGCCCGCGCGGGCGGAAGGTGGCGATCACCAGGTCGTGGCGGCCCGCGCGCAGCCCGTCCAGAAGGGGCTCGGTCAGCCCCAGGGAGACCCGCAGGCGCACGCCTTCGGCCACGAGCGGGGCGAGGGCCGGCAGGACCCGCGTACAGACGAGCTCGGCGGGACCGGCCAGGTGCACCGGGGCGCGCCGGTCGTCGTGCTCGGCCACGGCCGCGAGCGCTTCGAGGGGCGCGGCGACGCGGGCCGCGAGGTCGTGGGCGACGGACGTCGGGGCGACGCCGCGCGGCAGGCGTTCGAACAGTTCGCGGCCCGTCTGCCGTTCGAGGGAGCGGATCTGGGCGGTCACCGTGGACTGCGAGAGGCCGAGGAACCCCGCGGCGGCCGTGAACGAGCCGGAGCGGTAGACCTCCAGGAAGGTGCGCAGCAGGTTCAGGTCCGCCACGGGGCCGTCCCTATGGATCATTCAGGGACTGTACCCGCCCGATCAGGCCAGCAGCTTGACGACCTCGGCCGCGAGCGGCGCGGAGGAGGCGGGGTTCTGGCCGGTGACCAGGTTGCGGTCGACGACCACGTTCGGGGCCCACGGCTCGCCGGCCCGGACCTCGACACCGGCCTCGGTGAGGCGGGTCTCCAGGAGCCAGGGGGCCTTGTCGGCGAAGCCCGCCTGCGCCTCCTCGGCGTTGGTGAAGGCGGCGACCTTGTAGCCGGCGAAGGCGTTCGATCCGTCGGCGCGCGTGGCGGCGAGGAGCGCGGCCGGGGCGTGGCAGACGACGGCGAGCGGCTTGCCGGAGTCGAGGGCGTCCACGAGCAGCTTTCCGGAGGAGGCGTTGACGGCAAGGTCTTCCATCGGGCCGTGGCCGCCGGGGTAGAAGACGGCGTCGTAGTCCTCCAGGTGCACCTCCTCCAGCCGGATCGGGTTCTGGATCTCGGTGATGGAGGCGAGGGCGGCCGCGATGCCCTCCCGGCCGCCGTTGGCCTCGGGCGCGAGGCTGCCCTGATCGACGGTGGGGACGACGCCGCCGGGGGTGGCGACGGTGACCTCGTGCCCGGCCGCCGCGAACGCCTCGTACGGGGCGACGGCCTCCTCGGCCCAGAACCCCGTCGGGTGCTCGGTACCGTCGGCCAGCGTCCAGTGGTCGGCGCCGGTCATCACAAAAAGGATCTTCGACATGTCCAGCTCCAGGGTGGCGGGGTGCGGGTCGCCGGTGCGGCGACGTCCTCGAACCTAGGTCCGCCGCGGGAGCGTGACCAATGAAGAAGCCGATGCCGGGCATCGGCGTTCCGATGGGTCGGCGGAGACCTTACCGGCTCCTTAACAAAACGATCTTTGGTGCGCACCACCCCGCCCGATCCGCCATGATCATTACATGGGGTACATGTGGGGGCTGTCGAAAGCGCTGCTGAGGGCGCTGCGCGAGCAGAAGCGGCAGGACGGGCACGACATCACCGCGATCCGCGGACGGGACACCTGCCCGGACTCCCCCGACCACCCCGCGATGCCCCGAGGTGAGGAATCAGGGGTCAGGTGACACCGTTGCCCTGATCACCGCCGGACCGCAGAGAAGGGACGCAGCCGATGGTCAGTGTCAGTGTGGAGACGCCGGAACAGACCGAGGAACGCCTCCGCCACGTGATCGCCCAGGCCGACCTCGCCGTGCACGAGGGCGTGTGGTGCTTCGAGGAGTCCCCCATCGACCGGCCACCGGCGCTCACCGCCGACACGCTGGCGGTGGTGCGCGACGAGGAGAGCTGGAGCAGCCTGGTCCCGCTCGCGTCGGAGCACGAGGACGTCGAGCACTTCGGGATCTTCTCGTTCCACTTCCCGGCCGGACTCGACAACAGCGGCTTCGTCGGGTGGCTGGCGGGCCGACTCAAGGCGAGGCTGGGGACGGGGGTGTTCGTCGTCTGCGGCAGCAACCGTGCTCGTGGCGGGATCTACGACTACTGGGGCTGCCCGATCGACCTGCTGGACGAGGCCGTCGCCGTCGTCGAGGAGTTGCGCGCCGGCTGACGCGTGAAACGCCCCACTCAGCCGTCCGAGCCCGACCCCGCCTCCTTGACGTCCTGAACGAGGGAGCGGAAGGCGGCACCGGTCAAGGCGAAGCCGGGACCGTCGGGGTCCTTGCTGTCACGGAGACCGACAGCCGTGCCGAGGTCGGCCAGTTCAACACAGTCTCCGCTGGTGCCGCCGGTGCCGGAGTAGCTGCTCTTGCGCCACTGGATCACTTCTGAAGCTCCAACATGTTCCTGAGGAACTCTCGCGAGCCCACTTCGGTCAGGGAGGATGCCCCGATTTGGTCCCACCGTAGCGCGAGTTCCCGCACATCCGGGGTGTCATGAACGAGTCTTCCCCCGAGCTGCGCCCAGACATAGGCCACTTCATCTCCCGTGGCCGGAGTGATCAACTCGAAGTCCCCTTCCAGCCCGACATGAGGCAGTGCCGCAGTCGGAACAATGCGGACGCTCGTCTCTTGCGCCAACTCCAGGAGCGCTTCGGCCTGCCCCCTCATCACCTCCGGCGGGACGCCCGGCAGGTTGAACGCCCGCTCGTCGACCAGCAGCCAGAGCCGCATGTCCGACAACTGCTCCAGCAGCATGGCCTTGCGCTCCATCCGACGCCGGACGGCCTGCTCGATGTCCCGCACGTTCCGGCCTGCCGTGATCAGCGCCCGCGCGTAGCCCTCGGTCTGGGCGGGAACGGGCACGACCTCACCAAAGTAGATCTTGATGATGAGAGCCTTGCGCTCGAAGTCCAGGAGTTGCTTGGCCCAGTCCTCGTCCAAGCCGATCTTGACGGCCATCTTCCGCAGAGCGGCGAACATTGTGCCCCACTCGCGGTCCAGCACTTCGGCATGGGGAGCCGTGATCTTCAGGCGTCCTGCCTCATAGCTTGAAACCCTGGCTTTGTCCGCGCCAATGATCATGGCGACATCGGACAGGGTCAACTTGCGCCGGTGACGCTCTTTTCGCAGGTGAACGGCGATGTAGACCCAAAGCGAGGACTCGGGGTTCAGTGACTCCGCGGCAGTCATTGATCACTCTCCTGGGTTTCAAATACTTGCGTAAGACTCCCCTAAAGGCTTCCCGAAGGGAATGCTAAAGCACAAGAACGCACCACGGGAGCGAAATCAAGGAAAGTGGCCATGGGACCGATCATCAACATGCGGACCGAACGGGATTATCTGGAGAAGCTCAGCGAGGAGTTGTCGCCGTGGCGCGACTCGCTGGCGAAGATGCTCATCACCGTCAACGGGAAAAGCGAGCTGGAGATCATCAATCGGGTCGTCCCGGAGATCAGGCGAACGATCCGCGCGAAGATCATCGAAAGGGCGCCCGATCCACCCGCCGTCATTGTCTGGAGCGACTGCCACGGCGAGATTCACGGGGAAACGGCCGCCGAGAAGGCCCGCGTCCTCGCACGCGATCTCCAGGCCCACCGTACGGGGCGACCGCACTGGCTGCCACGCCACCGAAAGACCAGGTGAACAGCGTGGGCGGACCAGAGGAGGTGTGGGGCCGGGTCGGCCCGGCGGGCCCCACACCTCTTCCTGTCGAGCCCCTTCGGCCTACCGTCGCCGACTGGCTGCGTCGCCTACGCCACGCGTATCCGCACCACGGAATCCTGTGCGATCCCATGGGAATCTGGCACGCGGTCCTGTGCGTCAACAAACGTACTTTCCTCGTGCGCGCGTACACGCCTCAAGAACTCGCCGCCGAACTCGCGCGCGCCTACAGCGGCTACGCACGCCCTAGAGAAAAGTGACCAGAGCCTATGGAAGAAACACGGAGCACGCAGAAGGCTGCTCTTCACGCAGCATTGGAAGTCGCCAAGGCCGCCTATGAGGAAGCCCTCCAGCAGCACGGCATGTTGCCCTCGACCATCGCCCTCATCTCTTCCTACGCCGAGCAGAACCTCGCGGCTCTGGACGAGGACGACATCTCCTAGGACGTTGTTGGTGGACGTTGGCCAGGCTTCTGGCCGCCTTCGGCCCTACCCTGCCCACCCTGCTCAGCCCCGCGCCCCGCACCCGAGCAACAATCCCAGCCCCACGCCCGTACGTGACCAGGGACCTCAGCCCGCGCGGCGGGGGTGCAGGGGGCGGAGCCCCTTGCCAGGGGCCGCGGGGGACGGAGTCCCAGCGGCCCTTAAATAAGCACGGCGGGCGGAGCCCGGCCTTTGTGGGGGTGCGGGGGCGGAGCCCCCGCCTCGGTAGGCAAGCAGGGCGGCGAAGCCGTCGTTTGCGGGGTGTGGGGCAGAGCCCCGCCGGGGGGTCGAGGGGGCTGGCCCCCTAGCCGGACGACGCACGCCCGGAGCGAGCCCTGGCGAGTGAGGACGGGCGGCGCCCGGATGTGGGGGTTTGGGGGGACGTCCCCCCAAGGCAAACACAGCCGCTTTCGCCGCAGACGCTGCACCGACTCAATCTGTGGGGGTCTACACGGACTCGCTCACCTCAACCACGCGCGGGTTTGCCCGCGTGACCAACAACCACAGCCCCGCGCGGGTTTGCCCACATGCCCAGCAACCCCAGCCCGCACGGGGTTGAGGTGAAAACCCGCGCCAAGCTCAGCCCGTAGCGTTCTGCCCTGCGAAAGCAGAGGTTAAGACTGCGCCTGCCGTGGCTGCGCCCGGCTTGCTAGCGCAAGCCGGGCGCAGCCACGGCAAGCGGTAAAGAGCAGGCCCACACGGTGGTGAGGGCCTGTGCAGTGCTGAGGGGCCTGCACGGCGGGGGCCTCCACGGCGGGGAGCGTTCGCGCGGCGGGGGGCGCCCGCACGGCGCTGAGGACCCGCACGGCGCTGAGGACCCGCCCCGAACGTCAGGTCGGGTCAGGTCAGCTCGGCATAACGCGTCACCAAGAACTCTTCACCCGCCGGGCTCAGGTCACCGAACAGCCGCAACCGCGCCAAGCCCCCGTCCGGGTAGATGTCCACGCGGACATGCGTCACCTCCGGTGTTTCCCGCAGACGCAGGCGGTGCCGGCCGTCCGGCTGGATCTGGGTGCGCGGCAGCAGTTCCGTCCACGAGTCCGGGTCGTCCGGCGTCGAGCTCCCCGCCAGGGAGACCGCGGCAGGCGCGTTGAACTTCAGATTGATCGTGTCGAACTCCACGAGGCGGATCACGCCCGGTGCGGCCAGCCTGATGACGGCCCAGTCGTTGCCGTCGTCGCGGCGGCGCGCGGTCTCCCAGCCTTCGGCCTGGTTGCGGGCCCAGCCGGGGAACAGCATGTTGTCCGGCGACGAGTAGAACATGTTGGAGCAGGACGTGACACGTCCTCCGTTCTCCAGCGCGGCCAGGTCCACGGTCAGGCCGTTCAGCAGGGCCGGGTCGGGGACCACCTCGCCGTGCACGCGCAGCCGCGCGATGCCCCCGTCCGGGAACATGTTCAGGCGCACATGGGTGAAGCGCCGTTCCACCGTCACGTCGAAGTGGTGCGCCTCGTCGCCCTTCAGCGGGCTCTTCGGCACGATCTCGACCCACTCGGCGTCCGCCAGGTCGGCCAGGGACGGGAAGCCCTCCGCGGCGCAGGCTTCCACGGACGCGTGCGGCGGGTAGTTGCCCTTGAACCACGCCGTGTCGATCACGACGCCCCGGATCATGCCGGGCAGTCCGAGGCGCACGATCGCCCAGTCATGGCCCAGCTCGCCGTTCTCGTCGGGACGGCGGCGCGCGGTCTCCCAGCCGTCGTACTCCTGCCCCTTGGGCCCGAAGGTCTCCGGGCTGAACGCCGGGGCCCACGGGTTGATCAGCTTCTCCTTGGCCTCGAAGGACTCGTCGCTCGCGGCGATCACCGAGCCGCCGAGGGGGCGTACGGCGAGGTCGGGAAGGGAGAGGAAATCGCTCACAGGGGGTTCTCCTATCTCAGCGGTGCAAACTCAGCGGTACAACAAGGCGCGGCTCTCAGCGGCCGCAGCTCACGGCGCGAAGCCTGCGACGCGCAGCCTGCGCCGCGCGACGCGCAGCTCAGCGGCGCAGCAAAGCGCCGCGCGGGGAATCGTCGATGATCTCGCCGCGCAGCCAGGTCGCCTGGACCAGGCCGACCAGCGCGCGCCCCGCGTACGGCGTCACGGGGTTGCGGTGGTGCAGCGCGGCCGGGTCCACCACGTGCGGCTCGTCGGCCGCGAACGCGACCAGGTCCGCGTCGTGGCCGAGGGCGATGCGGCCCTTGCGGTGGTTCAGTCCGGCGAGCGCGGCCGGGGCCTCGGCCATCCAGCCGATCACGGACGACAGCGAGTGGCCGCGCGCCCGCGCCGCCGTCCAGACCGCCGACAGGCCCAGTTGCAGCGACGAGACGCCGCCCCACGCCGTGGCGAAGTCGCCCTCCTTCAGATCAGGCGTGCAGGGCGAATGGTCGGTGACCACGCACGAGATCACCCCGTCCGCCAGGCCCCGCCACAGCTCCTCACGGTTACCCGTGTCGCGAATAGGCGGGCAGCACTTGTACGACGTCGCCGTGGAGTCCGGAACGTCCTCCGCCGCAAGGGTCAGGTAGTGCGGGCAGGTCTCGGCGGTGATGCGCAGCCCCCGCGACTGCGCCTTGGCAAGAGGCTCCAACGCGTCGGACGCCGACAGGTGCAGGATGTGCGCACGCACGCCCGTCTGCTCGACCAGCCGGATGACCTGCTCGATCGCGCTGCGTTCGGCGGACGGCGGCCGGGAGGCCAGGAACGAGCCGTAGTCCCCGCCCGCCGGGTCGGTCAGGATGCGCGGGTCCTCCGCGTGCACGATCACCAAGCCGTCGAAAGCCGCGATCGCGGAGAACGCCTCGTGCTGCTCGGCCGGCGAGAGCGGCGGGAACTCCGGCACGCCCGAGTCTGACGTGAAGCACTTGAAGCCGAACACCCCGGCCTCGTGCAGCGGCCCCAGATCAGGAACGTTCCCAGGGATCGCCCCGCCCCAAAATCCCACGTCAACGTGCACATTGCTCCGCGCCGCATCCTGCTTCACCCCCAGCGCGTCCACGGTCGTCGTCGGCGGCAGCGAGTTCAGCGGCATGTCCACCAGCGTCGTGACGCCCCCGGCGGCGGCCGCGCGCGTGGCGGTGGCGAAGCCCTCCCATTCGGTGCGGCCCGGCTCGTTGATGTGGACGTGGGTGTCCACCAGGCCGGGCAGCAGCGCGATGTCGCCCAGGTCCACCTCGGCGGACGCGGGCAGCGGCGCGTCCAGGCCCTCGATCGCCGCGATGCGCCCGTCCCGGACGCCGATCGCCGCCGGGCGTTCGCCGTAGGGCAGGACCGCCCTCCGGGACCTGATCACCAAGTCGTAGGTCACGCCACTCCTCCTCTGGGGGTCGCGGAGTCGTCCAGCCAGGTGCGGCCGATCTCCTCCGCCAGTCGTTCGAGCAGCGGGCCCGCTTCGGCCATGCACCGCTCCGGATCGGATTCGAGGTCGGTGAGGGCGTAGGCGCTCTGCAGGCGGGCCTTGCGGAGCTGCTCGCCGGTGAGGGAGCGGCGGCCCGCGACCGCGATCGCGGGCACGCCTTCGCGGGCGGCGGCGCGGGCGACGCCGATCGGGGCCTTGCCGCGCAGCGACTGCCGGTCCAGCGAGCCCTCGCCGGTGATGACGAGGCGGGCGCCGGCCGCCTGCTCGGCGAAGCCCAGCAGGTCCAGCAGGTAGCCGATGCCGGGCCGCACGGCCGCGCCGAGGAACACCATCGCGCCGAACCCGACGCCTCCGGCCGCCCCCGCCCCGGGGCGCCTGGCGGCGAACGCGCCGAGGTCGCGGCGGGCGACGGTCTCCAGCCGGGCCAGGCCGTTCTCCAGCGTCCGGACCTGCCCGGGAGTCGCGCCCTTCTGCGGCGCGAACACCGCCGCCGCCCCCTCGGGGCCGAGGAGCGGGTTGTCCACGTCGCTGGCGACGATGACCTCCACGTCCCGGAGGCGCCGCGCCAGGTCCCCCGTCGTGATGGACGAGAGCGACCGCAGGGCCGCGCCGCCGGGCGGCAGCTCGCCCCCGTCGGAGTCCAGGAAGCGGACGCCGAGCGCGGCGGCCATGCCCGTGCCGCCGTCGGTGGAGGCGCTGCCGCCGAGGCCGAGGACGACGCGCCGCGCGCCGCCGCGCAGCGCCGCGTCGATCAGCTCGCCGGTGCCGCGGCTGGTGGCGGTGAGCGGCGCGGGTTCGCCGCGCGGCAGGCGGCGCAGCCCGGACGCCTCGGCCAGCTCGATCACGGCCGTGCCGCCGCGGACGGCGTAGGAGGCGGTGACCGGCTCGCCGGTCGGGCCGGTGACGGTGGTCTGGAGCCGGGCGAACCCGGCGGCGACGGCCGCGTCCACGGTGCCGTCGCCGCCGTCGGCGATGGGGAGGGCGACGATGGGGAGGTCGGGACGCACCCGCCGCAGCCCGGTCGCCACGTGCCGGGCGACCTCGCCGGCGGTGAGCGAGCCCTTGAACTTGTCGGGTGCGATCACGACGTGGCCGTGCTGCGGCTCCCGCATGGCGCCCTCCTTCACCTGATTCGTCCTGACTATCCAGTACGCCCGTTCCGGCGGCGTGTCACGCGACGCCCTCGGGCAGCGCCTCACCCCTTGACAGCGCCCCGCTCTCCGGTAGCGCCCCGCTCTCCGGTAGCGCCCCGCCCTCCGGCAGCGGCTCGTACTCGCGCATCCGGTCGATGCGGACGCCGTTGGCGGTGTCGGCCTCGCGCTCGATCATGATCTCCACCAGCACCGGCCGGGAGGTCGCCTCGGCCTGCTTGCGCGCCCACTCCAGCGCGGGACGGATCTCGCCGGGCTCGACCACCCGGGTGCCCGAGCAGCCGTACGCCTCCATGATCTTGACGTTGTCGGTGCCGACGGTGTCGTAGTGGATGTCCACCTCGTACTTCATGCCGTAGCCGCCGTGGTCCTCGGCCATCCGGATCAGCCCGAGGTACTCGTTGTTGATCATGATGAGCACGAACGGCACGTCGTACTGCGCCGCCACCGCCAGCTCCTCCACCAGGAACTGGAAGCCGTAGTCGCCGACGATCCCGACCACCTCGGCGCCGGGGTCGCTGTTGGCCAGCGCCGTCTTGACGCCGATCGCCGCCGGGATCTCCCAGCCCAGCGGCCCCGCCTGCCCGCACACCTGGTAGTGCCGGGGCTTGGGCGCCTTCTGGTGCTGACCGCCCCAGATCTGGTAGAGCCCGATCGCGGTGACGAAGTAGGTGTCGGCCGAGTAGAACTCGTTGATCTCCTTGTAGACGCGCGGCGCCTTGATCGGCACGTCGTCGAAGTCCTCGCGCCGGGTGAGGGTCGCCTTGAGCTCCTGCACGCGCGCCGTCCACGCGCCCGGCTCGCCGCGCAGGCCGCGCCCGCGCGCCAGGTCGATGATCGCCCGCAGGAACAGCCTCGTGTCGGACACGACGCCGAGGTCCGGGCCGAACACCTTGCCGATCTGCGTCGGCTCGATGTCCACGTGGATGAACGTCCGGTCGCCCTGGTAGACGTCGAGCTGCCCGGTGTGCCGGTCGCCGAAGCGCGCGCCCAGCGCGAGGACGAGGTCGGACTCCAGGAACGAGGCGTTGCCGTAGCGCTGCGACGTCTGGATGCCGGTCATCCCCGCGTACAGCGGGTGGTCCTCGTCGATCGCGCCCTTGCCCATCAGCGTGGCCTGCACCGGGATCTGGAGCAGTTCGGCCAGTTCCACCAGCTCGGCGTGCGCGTCGGCGAGGATGACGCCGCCGCCCGCCAGGATCAGCGGCCGCTCGGCGGCCAGCAGCAGGTCGAGGGCGCGCTCGACGCGCGGCAGGTGCGGCTCGACCGGGGTGATCGGCAGCGGCGCGTCGATCGAGGCGTCCCACTCGATCTCCTGCTTCTGCACGTCGATCGGCAGGTCGATCAGCACCGGGCCGGGCCGTCCCGACTTCGCGCGCCGGAACGCCTCGCGGAAGATCCACGGAGCCTGCGCGGCCTCCTTGACCTGCACCGCCCACTTGGTGACGGGCTTGGCGATCTCGACGATGTCAACGGCCTGGAACGCCTCCTGGTGCAGCTTGCTGGAAGCGGCCTGGCCGGTGATGACCAGGATCGGGACCGAGTCGGCGTGCGCGGTGTAGAGACCGGTGATCATGTTGGTGCCGGCCGGGCCGGAGGTGCCGATCGCCACGCCGACCTTGCCGGTGGTGCGCGACCACCCGTCGGCCATGTGGGTGGCGCCCTCCTCGTGCCGGACGATCAGGTGCGCGATGCCGCCGTCGGCCTCCATCGCCTTGTACAGCGGCAGGATCGCGGCGCCGGGGCAGCCGTAGGCGATGTCGACGCCCTCGGACTTGAGGACTTCGACCACCGCTTGCATGACGGGGATCTTCGCCATGATGGAATGTCCCTTCTGGGGCGGACGGCCGGCCTCCTGGTCGGAGTTGGCGCTCGGTCGGGGACCGGCCGTCCGTTCTGGGTTGGGAAGGTCTAGGAGGCGCGGCCGGACAGGTCTTCGACGACCTTCAGCAGCGCGGAGTGGTCGAGCGAGCCGTGCCCCTTGGCGCGGGCGGCGGCGATGAGCTGGGCGACCTGCGCGGTCATCGGCAGCGACACCTCGGCCGAACGCGCGGCGGCGGTCGCGATGCCCATGTCCTTGTGGTGCAGGTCGATGCGGAAGCCCGGCTGGAACCGCCGCGCCAGCATCGAGTCGCGCTTGAGGTCGAGGATGCGGGAGGCCGCCAGGCCCCCGGCGATCACGTCGAGCCCGGCCTTGGCGTCCACGCCCGCGGCCTCCATCAGCACGATCGCCTCGGCGACCAGCGCGTAGGTGCCGCCGACGATGAGCTGGTTGGCGGCCTTGACGTACTGGCCCGCGCCGTTGCCGCCGACCAGCTCGAACGTCTTGCCGACCACCTCGAAGACCGGCCGGGCGGTGGCGAAGTCCTCCGCCGAGCCGCCGACCATGATGGACAGCACGGCGTCCACCGCGCCCTTCTCGCCGCCGCTGACCGGCGCGTCGAGCACGCGCAGCCCGCGTTCCCTCCCCGCCTCGGCGACCTTGGCCGAGGTCTCCGGCTTAATGGTGGAGAAGTCGATGTAGAGGGTGCCGGGCTTGGCGTTGTCGAGCAGGCCGCCGTAGAAGACCTCCTCGACGTGCTCGTCCTGCGGCAGCATCGTGATGACGATCTCGGCGCCGGCGACCGCCCCGGCGATGTCGGCGGCGGCCGTCCCGCCGGCCGCGACCAGCGCGTCCAGGCCCTTGGGGGCCACGTCGTACCCGACGACCCGGTGCCCGGCGCGGACGAGGTGGGCGGCCATGGGCGCGCCCATGATCCCGAGCCCGATGAAGGCGATGTCGCTCATGCGTGGTCCTCCAACCACTGGAACTCCTGGGCGGACGGACCCTGCGGCTTGTACTCCAGCGAGATCCGACCCGTGTAGCCGATGTCGTCCAGCACGGCGAACAGCGCGGCGAAGTCGATGCCGCCGGTGCCGGGGCGGCCGCGTCCGGGGACGTCGGCGATCTGCACGTGGCCGATGACGTCCGCGTGCTCGCGGGCGGCCTTGTCGAGGTCGTCGCCGTTGCTGACGAGGTGGAAGCTGTCGAACAGGAACCGGACGTTGTCCACGCCCTCGGCGCGGACGCGCTCCACGACCGCGACCGCGTCGGCGGCGGTCTCCAGCGGGTAGGCGCCGTTCAGGCCGCGGGCGAGCGGCTCGATCAGCACGGTGCCGCCGAACGCGCCGACCTGGCGGGCGGCGTAGGCGAGGTTCTGCGTGGCGACACGGTCCTGTTCGGCCGCCGAGACGCCCTCCAGCCGCTGCCCGTACAGGGCGTTGAACGCACGAACGCCCGTACGCTCGGCGATCCTGACCAGCACGGCCACGCTGTCGCGGAACTCAGCGGCACGCGCCGGATCCGACAGCACCCCCCGCTCCCCCGCCGGCATGTCGCCCGCGTAGAAGTTGAGGCCGATGAGCCGAACGCCCGCGTCCGCGATCGCGGCGCAGAACGCGTCCACCTCCGCGTCGGACGGCACCGCCGCCTCGGGCCAGGGCCACCAGAACTCCACGGCGTCGAACCCCGCCGCCCTCGCCGCCGCCGGGCGCTCCGGCAGCGGAAGCTCGGTGAACAGGATGGAGCAGTTGACCGCGTACCTGCGGGTCACGCCGCCTCCTTCTTGGTTCGTCGGTAGGCATCCCAGCTGCCGTACTCGGTGATGTCGGTCAGCCTCGCGTACGAGGTGTGCGGGCGGCGCAGCAGCATGGCCAGCGACGAGGTCCCGTCGGCGAGCTCGACCACGCCGAGCTCCAGCTCGGGCGGCTCGGCGGGCAGCAGCCGGTCGCGCAGGACGTCCATCGGGACGTCGAACACCTCGCCGGACACCGGGACGCCGCCGTGCGCGACGGGTGAGAGGGCGGGGCACTGGTCCCCGACCGAGTAGAAGCGGTACCGGGGCGCGGTGGTGGTCGTGGCCACCAGGGGCGCGCCGTCGAGCAGGTGATGCAGCGGTCCCCCGCGCATCGCCCCGCCGTTCAGAAAGATGAGCGGCATGGAAACGTGTCCTTTCCTCCAGGTCTAGGCCACCGCTGAAGCGGAGACCGATCGATCGTGGTGGATAGGCCCGTTGGTCTGCCCCAGGGGCAGCGCGGTACCTCCGCGGCGGGCGGCGACGAACTCCGCCGCGATCGCCACGGCCGTCTCCTCGGGGGTGCGGGCCCCGAGGTCGAGTCCGATCGGGGAGCGCAGGCGCGCGAGTTCCCGGTCGGACAGCCCGGTTCGACGAAGCCGGGCGAGCCTGTCGTCGTGCGTGCGCCGCGAGCCCATGGCGCCGACGTAGGCGACGGGCAGCCGTAGCGCGACCTCCAGCAGGGGGACGTCGAACTTGGCGTCGTGGGTGAGCACGCAGATCACGGTGCGGCCGTCCACAGCGCCCCGCTCGGCCTGCGCGGCCAGGTAGCGGTGCGGCCAGTCCACGACGACCTCGTCGGCGGCGGGGAAGCGCGCGGGCGTCGCGAACACCGGCCGCGCGTCGCAGACGGTGACGCGGTAGCCGAGGAACTTGCCGACCCCGGCGACGGCCGTCGCGTAGTCGATCGCGCCGAACACCAGCAGGCGGGGCGCCGGCGCGTAGGAGCAGACGAACACGTCCAGGTCCTCGCGGCAGCGCACGGAGACGGAGCCGGTCTTGCCTCCGTCCAGCATGGCGCGGGCCTCGCCGACGACGGCCTGGTCCACGTCGGCGAACCCGATCGTCCCCTCGTGGCGGTCGGCCCAGACCGCCAGCACGCCCTGCGCCGGCGGCATGACCTGCACCACCGCCACCTGCTCGTCCCGTGAGATCGCCGCCAGCGCCGCGTCCGGCACCGGGCCCGGCCGCACCAGGACCTCGATGGTCCCGCCGCAGGTCAGGCCGACCGCGAACGCGTCGTCGTCGCTGTAGCCGAAGCTCTCGCGCACCGCCCGCCCGGTGCGCATCGCCTCCCGGCACAGCTCGTACACCGCGCCCTCGACGCAGCCGCCGGACACGCTGCCCACGGCCTCGCCGTCGGCGGCGACCGCCATGGCCGCGCCGGGCCGCCGGGGGGCGCTGCCCCCGACCGACACGACGGTGGCGACGGCGTAGGCGGTCCCGGCCTCGTGCCAGGCGCGGAGCCGGTCGGCGATCTCACGCATGGAGCCTCCTAGTTGATCCCTAGCGCCTTCTCGATCGGATGCAGCGCGAAGTAGACGACGAAGATCGCCGACAGGACGTAGAGCAGCCAGTGGATCTGGCCGATCCGGCCGCGGGCCAGCTTGATCACGGTGTAGGCCAGCACGCCGGCCGCGACGCCGACGGTGATGGAGTAGGTGAACGGCATCAGCACGATGGTGAGGAACGCCGGGACGGCGATCTCCAGGTCGTCCCAGTCGATCTTGCGGACATGGGTCATCATCAGCGCGCCGACCAGCACCAGCGCGGGCGCGGCGGCGCCGACCGGCACCACCCCGGCCAGCGGGGTGAAGAAGATCAGCGCGGTGAGCAGGCCGCCGGTGACGACGCTGGCGAGGCCGGTGCGGGCGCCCTCGGCGACGCCGGCCGCCGACTCCACGACCGCGGTGTTGGCCGAGCCGTTGACGCCGCCGCCGATGATCGCGCCGAAGCCGTCCACGGTCAGGATCTTCGACAGGCCGGGCAGCTTGCCGTCCTCGTCGAGCATCTTGGCTTCCTCGCAGACGCCGAGGATCGTGCCCATCGCGTCGAAGAAGCCCGACAGCACCAGCGTGAACAGCACCACCGAGGCGGTCACGACCCCGGCCCGCTCGAAGCCGCCGAGCAGGTCGAACTCGAACAGCAGGTCGAACTGCGGCGTCGCCACGATCGAGTCGGGCAGCTTCGGCTCCACCGGCCCCCACGCCTTGGGGTCGATCTTGGCGGCGGAGTTGACCACCACGGCCACGACGGTCGCGGCCACGATGCCGATCAGCATCGCGCCCGGCACCCGCCGCACGAACAGCACCAGCATGAGGATCAGCCCGATGCAGAACACCAGCACCGGCCAGCCGGCGAGCTTGCCGAACGCGCCCAGCGTGACGGGCGTGGCCGCGGTGGCGTGGTGCCCGACGAACCCGGCGTCCACCAGGCCGATCAGCGCGATGAACGCGCCGATGCCGACGCCGATGGCCTGCTTGAGCGCCAGCGGGATCGCGTCCATGATCAGCTGCCGGACGCCGGTGAGCGCGAACAGCACGATCACCACGCCCTCCAGCACGACCAGGCCCATCGCCTGCGGCCAGGTCATGTGCGGGGCGGCCTGGAACACCACGATCGGCGTGACGCCGAGCCCGGCGGCCATCGCCAGCGGCGCGTTGCCGACCAGGCCCATCAGCAGGGTGGACAGGCCCGCCGACAGCGCGACCATGGTGGTGAGCTGGGCGGGGTTCAGGGCGGCACCGGTGACGTCCTTGGCGTCGCCGATGATCAGGGGGATGAGGACGACCAGGTAGGCCATCGCGAAGAAGGTGGTGACGCCGCCGCGCACCTCGCGGGCGACGGTGGTGCCCCGGCCGGACAGGTCGAAGAACCGGTCCAGCGCGGAACGGGATCCCGCCGAGGAGTCGGGGGTCGGGGACTGGGGCGGTGGGGCTTGGGTTTCGGTCACGGTTCGTGCCCTCCTTCAGGGCGCGATCGACCCGCGGGCGGGCTTGACGCAGCTCGTCCGTTCGTATCGATCGGTGCGGTTGTGGGGTCTGACCCGCCGCCCCCCAAGCACACGGCGGGGTCGCCCCTGTTGATCAACTGCTGAAACCGGAGGCTGGCCCGGGACGGCTTTCCTCCGTCACCGCCCCGGGCCCGGGTTGGTCGCGCGCCTGGTCAGGCGATGATGTGCTCCGGGCGGACCGGCACTCGGGTGAGCGCTTTGCCGGTGGCGTCGCGGATGGCCGCGACGATGGCCGGCGTGGAGGAGAGCGTGGGTGGCTCTCCGGCGCCCCGCAGCCCGTATGGGGCGTCGGGGTCGGGGTTCTCGAGGATGTCGAGCCGCATCGGCGGCATGTCGAGGATGGTCGGGATGAGGTAGTCGGTGAACGAGGGGTTGCGCACCAGGCCGTCCACGACCTGGATCTCCTCCATCACCGCGAGGCCGAGGCCCTGCGCGGTGCCACCGTGGATCTGGCCCTCCAGCGACAGCCGGTTGAGGATCTTGCCGACGTCCTGCACGGCGGCCAGCTCCACGACCTTGACCAGGCCGAGGTCCACGTCCACGTCCACCACCGCGCGGTGCACGCACAGCGCGAGCTGGGTGTGGCTGTCGCCCTGGCCGGTCACCGGGTCCATGGCGGTGGTCGGGCGGTGGTGGTACTTGCGGGTCTGTTCGATGACGTCCTCGCCGAGGACCTCCTCGATCGAGGCCAGCACCCCCGCCGACCGCGAGACGACCTTGCCGCCGACCACGCTGAGGTCGTCGGCCTCGTGGCCGAGCTTGCGGCGGGCCATGGCGAGCAGCTCGGCGCGCACGGCCTCGCAGGCGGTCTTGACCGAGCCGCCGGTCATGTAGGACTGGCGGGAGGCGCTGGAGGACCCGGCGCTGCCGATGGTGTTGTCGGCGGGCGCGATCGTCACCCGCTGGACGCCGAGCTCGGTGCGGGCGATCTGCGCCTTGAGGGTGACCAGGCCCTGGCCGACCTCGGCGGCGGCGGTGTGCACCAGCGCGGTGGGCTCGCCGCCGATCACCTCCAGCCGGACGCGGGCGGTGGAGTAGTCGTCGAAGCCCTCGGAGAAGCAGATGTTCTTGATGCCGACGCCGTAGCCGACGCCGCGCACCACGCCCTCGCCGTGGGTGGTCTGGGACGCGCCGCCGGGCAGGTTGCGGATGTCGGAGGGGTCGGCGGC
This sequence comes from Spirillospora sp. CA-253888, assembly GCA_050936435.1. Taxonomy (GTDB): domain Bacteria; phylum Actinomycetota; class Actinomycetes; order Streptosporangiales; family Streptosporangiaceae; genus Spirillospora. Next base: position 5,621,798 of record JBNJMT010000001.1, on the reverse strand, counting down.
CGGCGGCAGCGGCATCGCCTCGGCCCGCGTCAGCATCTCCGCCAGCGGCGCGGGCGCCTCGATGACCTGGCCGGTGGCGAGCTTGGAGCCCTGGCTGACGGCGTTGCGCCGCCGGGCCTCGACGGGGCTGATCCCGCAGGCGGCGGCGAGCTTGTCCATCATCGACTCGTAGGCGAAGCACGCCTGCACCGCGCCGAAGCCGCGCATCGCGCCGCAGGGCGGGTTGTTGGTGTAGACGCCCCACGCGTCGATCTTGATGTTGGGGATCTCGTACGGGCCGACGCCGAGCGAGGCGGCGTTGCCGGTGACGTTGAGGGTGGAGGAGGTGTAGGCGCCGCCGTCCAGGATGATCTCGACGTCGGCGTAGACCAGCTTTCCGTCCCTGGTCGCGCCGTACTCGTAGCGCATCTGCGCCGGGTGCCGGTGCACGTGGCCGAAGAACGACTCGTACCGGTTGTAGGACATCTTCACCGGCTTGCCGGTGTGCAGCGCGAGCATCCCGGCGTGGATCTGCATGGACAGGTCCTCGCGGCCGCCGAACGCGCCGCCGACCCCGGCCATCGTCATGTGGATCTTGTCCTCGGGCAGGCCGAGGCAGGGCGCGATCTGCATGAGGTCGTTGTGGATCCACTGGGTGGACACGTACATGTCCAGCCCGCCGTCCTCCGACGGCACCGCGAGCCCGGACTCGGGGCCGAGGAACGCCTGGTCCTGGATGCCGACCTCGTACTCGCCCGACACCACGACCTCGGCCTCGGCGCGCGCCGCGTCCACGTCGCCGACGCGGACCGGCTGGTGGCGGGTGATGCCGCCGCGCTCCTGCACCTTCAGGCGCTCGGGGTCGGCGATCACCGCGCGCGGGTCGGTGATGGGCTCCAGCACCTCCCACTCGATGGCGATCTTCTCCATCGCGCGGCGGGCGATCTCGGGGTGGTCGGCGGCGACCAGCGCGATCGGCTCGCCCTGGTGGCGGACCTCGCCGATGGCCAGCACGGGCTGGTCCTCGGTCTCGTCGAGGCCGAACATCTTGTTGCCCGGCACGTCCTCGTGGGTGAGCACGGCGTGCACGCCGGGGGTGGCGAGCGCGGGGCCGATGTCGATGGACACGATCTTCGCGCGGGGGTGCGGGCTGCGCAGGGTCGCGCCCCACACCATCCCGTCCATCCACAGGTCGGAGGAGTAGGCGAACTCGCCGGCGACCTTGAGGGTGCCGTCAGGGCGCAGCGGGCTGTCGCCGACGCCGCCCTTGCCGGGCGCCGCGACGCGCCCCGGGGTCTTGATGGGTGCGGCCATGGCTAGAGGACCTCCTCGGCGAGCCTCATGAGGCGGCGGTGGGCGTCGGCGCCGCGCCGGCCGACCTCGTCCTGGGGGACGGTGACCAGCTCGTCGTCGTGCACCACGGTCTTGCCGCCGACCAGCAGCCGGGCCAGCGGCGGGGTCGCGCCGTAGGCGAACGCGACCACGGGGTCGGCCACGGCGGCGTGGAACCCGTCCAGCCGCCACAGCGCGATGTCGGCGAGCTTGCCGACCTCGATGGAACCGATCTCGTTCTCGCGGCCCAGGCACTTCGCGCCGCCCAGGGTGCCGATCTCCAGGGCCTGGCGGGCGGTCAGCGCGGTCGGGCCGTACCGGGCGCGCTGCATGTACATCGCCTGCCGGACCTCGCCGGCCAGCGGCACCATCTCGGCCGACGCCGAGCCGTCCACGCCGAGCCCGACCGGCGCGCCGGCCTTCAGCAGGTCGGACACGCGGGCGATGCCCGCGCCGAGCCGCGCGTTGGAGCTCGGGCAGTGCGCGGTGCCGGTGCCGGTCTCGGCGAGCCGCTTGATGTCGGTGTCGTGCAGGTGGACGCAGTGCGCGAGCCACACGTCGGGGCCGAGGTAGCCGATGGTGTCCATGTACTCGACCGGCGTCATGCCGAACTGCTGGAGGGTGTGCTCCTCCTCGTCGAGGGTCTCGGCGAGGTGGGTGTGCAGCCGCACGCCCTTGGCGCGCGCCAGCTCGGCCGACCGGACCATCAGCTCCTTGCTGACCGAGAACGGCGAGCAGGGCGCGACCGCGATCCGCAGCATCGACCCGAACGAGTCGTCGTGGTAGCGGTCGATGGCCGCCTCGGTCTCGGCGAGGATCGTGTCGAGGTCCTCCACGACCTCGTCCGGCGGCAGGCCGCCCTGCGACCGCCCCCGGTCCATCGAGCCCCGGCAGGGCTGGAAGCGCACGCCCAGCTCGGCGGCGGCCTCGATCTCGGCGGCGAACAGGTCGCCGCGCCCCTTGGGGAAGATGTAGTGGTGGTCGGTGGAGGTGGTGCATCCGGACTTGGCGAGCCAGCCCAGCCCGGCGCTGGCGGCCCCGGCCACGACCTCGGCGTCCATCTTCGACCACGGCCGGTAGAGCGCCACCAGCCACTCGAACAGGGTGTTGTCCTTGGCGAGGCCCTGGCTGGCCCACTGGTAGAGGTGGTGGTGGGTGTTGACCAGGCCGGGGGTGGCGAGGCAGCCGGTGCCGTCGACGCGCTCGGCGCCCTCGATCGCCGGGGCGGCGCCCGCCCCGACGGCCGTGATCCTGTCGCCCTCGATGACGATGTGCCCGCCGGGGTACTCCTCGCCGGAGACCGTCACCACGTAGGCGTTCTCGATGATCCGTGTGATCACTTGGCGGCCGCCTTCCGGCTCGCGGCCAGGCGGACGGCGTCCAGGATCTTCTCGTAGCCGGTGCAGCGGCACAGGTTGCCCGCCAGCGCCTCGCGGATCTCGGCGTCGGACGGGTCGGGCACGCGTTCGATCAGGTCGTGCGACTGGACGATCAGGCCCGGCGTGCAGAACCCGCACTGCACCGCGCCCGCCTCCACGAACGCCTCCTGCACCGGGTCCAGCTGCTGGTCCGAGCCCGTGGAGCCCTGCGCAAGGCCCTCCACGGTGCGGACCTCGCGGCCCTCGACCTGCCCGGCCGCCACCAGGCACGAGCACGCCGGCACGCCGTCCAGGTAGACCGTGCACGAGCCGCATTCGCCCTGCTCGCAGGCGTTCTTGGAGCCCGGCAGTCCCATCCGCTCGCGCAGGACGTACAGGAGGCTCTCGCCCTCCCAGACGTCGTCCACGGTCTCCTTGGAGCCGTTGACGGTGAAGTTCACGCGCATGTCAGGAAGCCTCCTTTCCGGCCTTCGCGCCGTCGCGGTAGTCGTTCCATGCCCAGGTGAGGGTGCGGCGCGCCATCACCGACAGGGCGTGCCTGCGGTAGTCGGCGGTGCCGCGCACGTCGTCGATCGGGGACGCGGCCCGCTTGACCAGCTCGCCGAACTCCTTGGCCGCCGAGATCGACAGCGGGCCGCGGCCCTCCCAGTCGAGCTCGGCGCTGAGGAAGTCCTCGGCGTCGGTGGCGCGGCGCGGGGTCGGGGCGGCCGAGCCGACGCCGGTCCCGACGCGCCCGCGCTCGGGGTGCAGCGCGATGGCGAACGAGCAGACCGCGATCACCATGGCGTTCCGGGTGCCGATCTTGGAGAAGTACTGCGGGCCCGGGGCGGGATCGGTCCAGAACGCGCGGATCAGCTCGTCCGGCTCCAGCGCGTTGCGCTTCACGCCGGTGTAGAACCCGGTGGCCGGGATCATCCGCACGCCGCGCGCGGCCGACTCCACCTCGATCTCGGCGTCCCCCGCGATCAGCGGGGGGTGGCTGTCGCCGGCCGGGGAGGCGGCGCCGAGGTTGCCGCCGACGGTGCCCCGGTTGCGGATCTGCGGGGAGCCGACGGTGCGCGACGCCTGGGCGAGGCCCGGCAGCCGGTCCCCCAGCTCCTCGATCAGCCGGACGTAGGGGACGCCCGCGCCGACGCGCAGCCGGCCGTCCACCACGTCCCACTCGGCCAGCTCGCGCACCGGGTTCAGGTCCAGCAGCGCGTCCGGGCGGTGCGCGTCGAAGTTGATCTCGACCATGACGTCGGTGCCGCCCTGGATGGGCAGCGCCTCGGGCCGCCCGGCCTTGGCCGCCAGCGCGTCTGCCCAGGTCGTGGGGCGCAGGAAGTCCATATCTCTAGAATCCCTCAGTTCCAGGCGTTCGGGGCGTCGGGAGCGTCGTCGGTGAGCACCGAGCCCTCGATCAGCCCGTAGGGGCGGTCGGCGGCGTAGAAGACCTCGTTGTCGTTGTCCATGCCGAACTTGTCCAGGTCGACCAGGAAGTGGTGCTTGTTCGGCATCGCGAGCCGCACCTCGCAGACCTCGCGGCGCTCGTTCAGCACCCGGCGGCCCATCTGGTAGAGCGTCTGCTGGAGCGACAGGCTGTAGGTCTCGGCGAACGCCTCCAGCAGGCAGCGGCGCGCGTCCCGGTAGGAACGCCCGAACGCCGACCCGGTGCCCCGGTGCCGCCACTGCGCGGTGACCTCGGTGGCCAGGACGCGGTCGGTGGTCGGGGCGAGGGTGGTGTACTCGTCCTCGATGTAGCCGTGGAACTCGCTGCCGGTGGAGTTCAGCACGACCAGGTTCTTCAGGCCCGACACCACCGACTCGGCGCCGTCGCTGCCGTCGCTGTGCACCAGCGCGGTGCGGGTCTCGGTGCCGGCCCGGACGAACGAGTGCTGCTTGTCGCGCAGTCCGAGGTGCGGGGCGTCCTCCACCGGGATGCGCTCCCAGGAGTACTCCTCGACCTCCACGCGGGCGTGGTGGATGGTGGGCTGGGAGTCCACGAAGTGCCGGGCGAGCGTGAGCGCGAACTCCTCGATCTCCCCGATGCCGTACTTCTTGGCGAAGGCGAAGACGGTGTTCTTCTGGGTGTCGGTGGGCAGCACCGCGCCGTTGTCGCCGGTCAGATGGACCTCGTCCATGTCGCCCGACAGCGAGACGCTGACGTTGCAGTCCTTGATGCGGTGGACCCCGCCGTCCTTGGTGACGCGGACGACGCGCGTCTCCGCCTTCCCGTAGCGGTTGGGGCCGAGAACGATGGCCATCTGGTCTTAGCTCCCTCGGTAGGTCGAGTAGGCGAACGGGCTCAGCAGCAGCGGCACGTGGTGGTGCCGCACGGCATCGGTGATCGTGAAGACGACGGCGACCTCGGGGTAGAAGTCCGACAGCCCCGCCGTCTCGAAGGTGAGCCGCCAGGTCCCGGCGCCGATCTCAGCGCCCCACTCGCGGATGCGGCCGTCGTCGTCGGTGCGGGCCTGCGCGACCGGAGTCCAGCCGCCGTCGTGGCGGTCCAGCCGGACGGCGAGGCCGGGGGCCGGGCGGCCCTTGGCCGCGTCCAGCACGTGCGTCGAGAGCGACATCTACTTCCCTTCGGCGGTGAGGAGCTTGTCCAGCCGGATGGCGACGATCTTGGCGAGCTCGGCGCGGACGACCCGCCGCTCGGCCTCGGCGTCGTGGCCCAGCCGTTCCCGGAGTGCAGCGAGCATTTGCTCGGCGCCGAGACCGGTGGCGCAGATCAGGAAGACGTGGCCGAAGCGCTCCTCGTAGGCGCGGTTGCCGTCGGCCAGGGCCCGCTTGGTGGCGGCCTCGGCGTCGTCCACCCCGGCCTGCTCGCCGCGCGACCAGGCGGACTCGCGGTCCTGCCCGGCGGCCCGCTCCCCGATGCGGGGGTGCGCGTTCAGAGCTTCCTCCACATCGGCCCAGCCGAGCCCGTCCAGGTGCCGGGCCGCGGCCGCCAGCAGCTCGTCCGCGCCGCCGTAGGGCCGGCCCGCGGCGACCGCGGCGGCCCAGCGCCGGGAGGCGCAGCAGGTGAGCAGCCCGGCCTCGGCGTCGGCCGGGGGAAGCGCGTTCAGCCAGGCGATCCCGCGCCCTGTGGTCACCGGCACTCTGGTCTCCTGTCGTCGGGGGGTTGCATGCAGTACACACAGCGGCCCGGGGGTCGGTCGAGAGACAGGAAGTCCGAACTGTGGCCCCGGACATCGGGGACTTTTCGTGCGTTGCTCCAAGGGGGTCGGGTGTTAACCTCCCCGGGCATGAGGCTGAGTTCCCTGCTCGACATGCCCGAGCTGCGGCTGGAGGTCGTCACCGGCGGCGACGAGCTGGACCGGGTGGTGCGCTGGGTGGTCACGACCGACCTGCTGGACCCGGGCCGTTACCTGAGCGGGCGCGAGCTGGTGCTGACCGGGCTGGTGTGGCGCAACGAGCCCGCCGACTCGGAGGTGTTCGTGCGGGCGCTCGCCAAGGCGGGGGTGTCGGGGCTCGCGGCCTGGGACCTGCGGGCGGGCAACATCCCGGCCGACCTGGTGGAGGCGTGCCGGCGGCACCGGATGCCGCTGTTCCGGGTGCCGGAGGAGGTCGCGTTCGCGACGATCACCGAGACGGTCGTGCGACACCTGTCCACGGCGCGGGCGGCCGACCTGACCGCCGTGCTGGACCGGCACCGCCAGCTGGTCGCGGGCGTGACCGAGGGCGCGGGCCTCGGCCCGGTGCTGGAGCTGGTGGGCGGCGACCTCGGGATGCGCTGCTGGGTGCTGACCCCGGCGGGCCGGGTGGTGGCGGGCTCGCACCCGCTGCCCGCGCGCGTGGACCCGGCCTCGCTGGCGCGGGTGTTCCTGACCACGCCCCGGCTGCCGCACCGGCTGCCCGGCGCCGACGTCTCGATCTTCCCGGTGGCGCCCGACACCACCTCGCGGGTCGCCGACTGGATGATCGTCTGTGCGGGCGACTGGGAGGAGTGGCCCGCCGAGCGCCGGGCGCTGACCGCCGAGCTGGCGGCGATCGTGGCGCTGGAGCGGGCCCGGCTGGACGACCGGCTGAGCGTGGAGGGCCGCCTCGCCCAGGAGCTGATCCGCCTGGTCGTCTCGGCGGCCGCCGCCGACGAGATCCTGCCCCGCCTGGAGCTGACCGGCCTGGACGTGCGCGCGACGTTCGTGGCGGTCGCCGCCGCGGCGCGGGGCACGCTGCGTCCGGGCGAGCTGCGGGGCCTGCTGCGGGAGATCCTGCCCGAACGCCCCGTGGTCGGCCTGCTGGACGAGGAGGCCATCGCGCTGATCCCGGTGGAGCGGGGCCAGGACATCGCGGGCGAGGTGCACCAGGCCCTCCTGGCACTGGCCCCCGGCCTGGCCGACAGCGGCCTGGCGGTCGGCGTCAGCGACATCGTGGAGGCCGGGGAGCTGCGCGGGGCCGTCGAGGAGGCCCGCTACGCCCGCCGCCTGGCCGCCGGGCGCACCGACCCGGTGTGCGTGGTGGGCCACGACGAGCTGGCGACGCACGTGCTGCTGCTGGCGAGCGTCCCCGACGACGTGCGCCACATGTTCCGCGTCCGCCTGCTGGACCCGCTGCGCACCTATGACGAGGTGCACAAGGCGGACCTGATCCGGACGCTGGAGACGTTCCTGCAGAACAGCGGCTCATGGACGCGCTGCGCGGAACAACTGCACCTGCACGTGAATTCGGTGCGGTACAGAATCCAGCGGATCGAGGAGCTGACCGGGCGGAACCTGTCCCGCCTGGAAGACCGGGTGGACTTCTTCCTGGCCCTGCGCCTCGGCTGACGCGCCGCATACGTTCTCCCTGGCGATCACCCGGCACAAAAAGAAATTCAGACCCTCCATAAAAGCAGCCAGCAATTCCGCATCCAGCACATAGTCGCCGGCTTCACAAATTCGCCTCCCGCGTCCGCAGGGCGTGCCGCGTCAGCGGGACGACCGGGGCCGCGCACAGCAGGAAGACCACCGCCAGCACCAGCCACCCCGTCGCCGCCAGCCCGCCGACCAGGGCGGCGACCAGCGCGGGCGCGAAGGTCTGCACCACGCCGGTCAGCGCCGCGTTCAGCCCCTGGTACTCGCCCTTGCGGTCCTCGCGCATCAGCGCCATCGACAGCTGCCACTGCCCGGCGATGAACAGCAGCTCGCCCGCCACGTGCACCAGCGAGGCCGCCAGGACGATCACGACGGCCAGGGTCACCGCCGCGCCGGAGGCGCCGATCAGCAGCAGGCAGCCGGCCGCCAGCAGCGCCCCGGCGAGCGTCGCCGCGCGGGCGGCGCGGCCGGTGTCCTGGATGCGCACGCTGACCGGCGTCTGGAGGACGGCGATGAGCAGCGAGCTGACCACCACCGCCACGGCGGCGACGGCGGGCCGGGCGGCGGTGTGCTCCGACACCCACAGCGGGACGCCGACCGACAACATCGCCCAGCACAACGACAGGCCCGCCACCGGCGCCAGCACCGCGATGTAGGGCAGATCCCGGATCGCCGCGCCGCGCAGGCCCATCCAGCGCGCGGCGCGCTCGGCGGTGGCGACCTCCGGGACCCGGTGCAGGGTGGCGACGGCGGCGAAGAAGGTGAGCGCGTTGAAGGCGATGGCGGACGCGTAGGCCCAGTGCTCGTCGACGGCGAGCACGAGCGCGCCGCCCGCCGCCCCGAGGGTGTTGGCGCCGTGCACGACCGCCCGGAGGCGGGCCAGGACGCGGATGCGGTCGGGACCGTCGAACAGCCCCGCGACCAGCGCGTTGTTCACGCCCATGCCGACGATCTGGGCGCCGTTGAACAGGGTGGCGACGACGATGAGCCCGACCACCCCGTCCACCGCCAGGAAGGCGAGGGCCGACGCGCCGCGCACCAGGTAGAGCCACAGGAGCACGCGCCGGGCGCCGTGCCGGTCGGCGACCGCCCCGATCGGCACGGCCAGCAGCAGTCCGGCGACCCCGGCCACGATAAGGGCCACGCTCATGCGACCCGCCGGAATGCCCAGGTCACGGGTGAGGTACAGGGCCCACACGGTGAACCAGACCCCGCCGCCCAAGCCGGTGATCCCACCGCCGAGCAGCAACCGGCGCTCGACTCGCCTACAGTCATTGTTCATGAGACAATGAAGTATGACCGTGACCCTGAATGTCAAATGATCGAGAACGAACGGACCGCGCGCCTCCTGGGCGCACTGGCCGATCCGCTGCGCTTCGCGGTGCTGCGCCTGCTGGCCCGCGAACGCGAACTGCCCGCCAGCGCGATCGCCGACCACCTACGTGTGACCGCACCGCGCCTGGCCAACCATCTGGCACTGCTGCGCGACGCCGACCTGGTGGTCTCGCGGCGGGTGGGCCGTGCCGCGCTGTACCGGCTGACCGACCCGGCATCGGTCACCGAACTGATCCGCTCGGTGGACGCACTGGCCGGGAACCCGGACTCGGCCCCCTCGACGTCCACCGCCTTCGCAAGGGCCCGGACCTGCTACGACCACCTGGCGGGAGAGCTGGGGGTCGCGTTGTACGGACGCCTCGTCGCCGCCGAGGCCCTGATCCCGGGCCCCGAGGCCGAGTCGCCTCTCTCCCCCGGCCCCGGACTGACCGCCGAACTGACCCGCCTCGGCGTCGACCTACCGGACGCCGGACGCCGTCACCTGGCGGTGGGCTGCCTGGACTCCACGGCCGGCACGCCCCACCTGGGCGGCGCGCTGGGCGCGGCGATCCTGAACTCCTTGCAGGCCCGCGACCTCCTGCGCCCCGGCTCAACGGACCGCGTCCTGACCGAGACGCCCGACACCGAACGCCTGCTGTCGGGCGGCGGACTCAGGCGTGGAGCAGAGTGACCGCCCGCCCCTTGGGGGTCTTGCCCTCCGCCAACCGGGTGCGCTCGGCCGCAGGCGGCGCGGCGCGGCGCCGGTCGAAGACGACCAGGGTGCCGGTGTCGAGACCGAGCCGGTCCAGGTAGCCGTCCAACTGCTCCAGCCCGGCCGGGACCGGATCACCGGACTCATCGGTGTGGACCTTCAACTCGAACGCCGACCACTGCACGGCCCTGCGCCCGTCGGAGTCGAGGTAGGGCTTGCGGACGGTCAGGTCGAGGCGCTTGCGCCCCAGCGCGTACTCGCGGTCGATGAACCCGCCGCCGTTGACCACCCGGTGGAGGAACGCCATGAGGATCAGCTGGCAGGCCGCCTCGTGGTAGGTGCGCTGGACGTCGAGGATCTCGGCGTTGGCCTTCCAGAACCGCACGAACTCGTCCAGGACCATGGGGATGTCCAACCGGCCGTCGGGCAGCAGGAAGGCGGACGGCTCGGCGTCGATCCCGGCGGCCAGCGGTTGCGCCAGGACGCGGACGACGACCTCCTGGTAGACGGGGTTGGCGATCTGGAGCGGGAGCGAACGGGTGACCAGCCCCAGATCCCGCACATAGGACAGGTCATCGCCGTAGGCCGGGTCGATGACGGTCTGCCCACCGCTGATCATCGGCTCGATGAAACGCCGCACGCGCGGCTCGTGCAGCCGCGCGACCAGCGAGTCCAGGTGGGTGGCGCGCTGGACGATCAGCCGCTCCACCGCCTGCTCCATCAGCCCGTCGGTGATCGGCCGGTCGAGCGGGACCCGCATCTTCTCGATGATGTCGCGGGCCAGCGCGTTGACCAGCCAGGGCTGCCCCTGACTGGCCTCGAACGCGCGCTGCACGGCATAGCCGGTGAACTCCTGCCCGGTCGCCTCGGTGTGCTGGCCGTACAACTCGGCCACCTCGGTGAAGGAGAAGTCACCGATGCGCAGCGACTCCACGCTGATGTTGAACGGGCTGGAGGTCCCCAACCGATCCGGATCGCCTCCGGAAGCCGCCTTGTAGTCCCGCACGTTCCGCATCCCGCACAACACCACCGAGTGCGGGAACGGAGCGTCGCCCGAGGTGTAGCCGTCACGGAGCTGGCTCAGAACGCTGACAAGACTCTCGCCGCGCAACGCGTCGATCTCGTCGAACAGCAGCACCAGCCGACGAGGTGACCGATCGGCCCACTCCATGAGTCCTTCGACCAGTTGCGAACCTGGTTCCAGCTCCGGCCATGTATCAGGCGGCAGGCACTCCGGCGGCAGATTCGCCGTGTAGCGTGCCGCTCTGCTCATCGCCATCAGCACGAGACGTTCGGCATGACCGCAATCGTCTTCGGCAACCTTGCCGGTCTCGCAGGAGAAGCGCACCGCCGCATAGTCGCCGGTGGCGTTCAGCTCCCGCGCCAATGCCGCCAGCATGGTGGTCTTGCCGGTCTGCCGAGGCGCGTGCACCACGAAGTACTTGCCCTGCTCCACCAGCCCGCGCGCCTCGGGCAATCGCGCCAACGGATCGAGCATGTAGTGCTCATCCGACCGGCACGGACCCGTCGTATTGAAGACCTTCACTCTCTGCACACTAACGAACACACATGGGCGATGTCGGGGAAGCTTCGAATGTGCGAGAGCACCCTTCAGGCGTGCAGAACAGCGACCTTCCGGCCCTCAGAGGTTCCGACTTCTTCCAGGCGGGTGCGATCGGACACGGGCGGGGCGTCGGATCGGCGGTCGAAGACGACGAGCGTGCCGGTGTCGAGGCCGAGCCGGTCCAGGTGGCCATCGAGCCGGGAAAGGCCGTCGGCCACAGGGTCGCCGGACTCATCGGCGTGGACCTTCAACTCGAACGCCGACCACTGCACGGCCAGCCGTCCGTCCGCGCCGGTGTACGGCTTGCGGATCATGACGTCCACCCGCTGGCGTCCCAGGGCGTACTCCCGGTCGACGTACGCCCCACTGAGGGTCACACGCTGGAGGAACGCCATGAGCACCAGGCGATGGGCAGCCTCGTCGCAGATCGGCTCGGCCTCCAGGATCACGCTCTCGGTCTTCCAGAACGCGATGAACTCCTCAAGCAGCGCCGGGATGTCCAACTGGCCGTCGGGGCGCACGAAGACGCGCGGCTCCGCATCGGCCCGGGTCAGGAGTTGTTGGCCCAGAACCCGAAGCGTCACTTCTTCGTAGATCGGGTTGCTGATCTGGAGAGGGCCGGACCGGGTCACCAGTCCCAGATCCCGTACGTAGGAGAGGTCATCCGGTGGCCCCTCCGCCCCGGCGATCATCGGTTCCAGGATGCGCCGCACGCGGGGTTCGTGGAGCCGGGCGACCATCGAGTCCAGATGGGTGCCCCGTTCGGCGATGATCCGTTCGACCGCGCGCTCCACCAGTTCACCGATGATCGGCTCAGTGGGCGGAATCCGCATCTTCTCGATGATGTCGCGGGCCAGGGAATTGACCAGCCACGGCTGCCCCTGGCTCGCCTCGAAGGCCCGCTGGATCGCGTCAACGGTGAACTGCTGGCCGGTGGCGGCCGTGTGCTGCCCGTACAAGTCGGCTACTTGGGCGAAGGAGAAGTCGCCGATCCGCAGTGAGGCCGCGCTGATGTCGAACAGGGCGGACGTGTCCAGCCGTTCCGGGCCATCACCGGGGGCCGCCCTGTAGTCAGGCACGTTCCGCATCCCGCACAACACCACCGAGTGCGGGAACGGCAGGGGGCGCGCGTTGAAACCGTCGCTGAGTTGGCGGAGCACGCTGACCAGGCTCCGTCCCCGAAGCGTGTCGATCTCGTCGAACAGCAGCACCAGCGGACGCGGGCATCGGGCGGCCCACTCACGCAGGCCGGTGAGCAGTTGTGCGCCCGGCACGTTCTGCGGCCAAGGGGCAGGCGGCAGGCACTCGGTAGGCAGACCCGCATCCCCCGCAGCGCACCGTACGTCGTCGATGACCGTCTCTTCGGCGAGGGCCACATCCGATATTTCCCGGGCCGTCTCGCACGAGAAGTGGACCGCCGCGTACTGCCCCGTGCCGTTCAACTCCTGCGCCAACTCGAACAGCGCCGTGGTCTTGCCAGCCTGGCGCGGCGCGTGCACCACGAAGTACTCGCCCTGGTCCACCAGCCCGCGCGCCTCCGCCAGCCGGGCCAGCGGGTCAAGCATGTAGTGCTGGTCCGGCTGGCACGGGCCGGCCGTATTGAACGTCTTCACCGTGCGTAGGCTAGTGAACACGCATGATCAGCGTTGGTGGATCAGTTCACCCGCAGGGAGTCGAGCACCGTGTTGATGTCCGGCCAGAGCCGCTTGTGCGTCTCGGGGATGTCGATCCACACGTACGAGGGGCGGGGGCGTCCGGTGTCCACGATCGCGACCGCCGACAGATCCATTCGCGCACGCACGCCCTTCTTCACGAAGCGGATCTCCCGGACGACCACCCAGCCCTTACGACCGCCGACCCGGATCGCCTGGGAGGCGACGTCGCGGCCGCGTGCCGTTTCGTCGAAGTTGACGGCCTGCCGGTAGTCCTGCACAGCAGCGGCGAGGGCGCGCAGCCGGTTCTTCCCTCTGTTGGCGGCCACCAGGTCGCCGTCGACGAGTCCCGAGGCGAAGACGGCCTCCCAGTTCGTCTCGCTGTCGAACCGCTGTTGGCGCGAATGCCCCGACAGTTGCGGGTCGACCTGGCGGCTGCGGCTCCACTCGCCGCCCAGCGACATGTACGACAGGCGGGGATCGCTGTCGCTGACGCGGCCCGTGAGTGGGGAGCCCTTGCCCTTGTACCGCTTGACCGGGACCGTTCGGGTGAGGCGGGTCTCTCCTGGAAGGAGGTCGTTCCCCTGGGTCGGGACCGTGGCGCCGGGGATCGTTTCGGCGTCGACGCCGACGTCGGAGCAGCTCGCGGACGCGAAGTCACCGAAGTCCGTCACCTGCGCCACGACCTTGTCACCGAGCAGGACGGTGCAGGTGACCTTGCCGGGACCGTTGCGCCACTGGTTGCGGACCGACACCGAGACGGTGTCGTCGCCGCGCGCCATGAACGTCTTGCGGATCGGAAGCGCGGTGTCCTTGCCGCTGTGGCCTGTGCCGTCGGGCAGTCGGTAGCTGACTTCCGCGGTGGGCCGATCGCCGGTGATCACGATGCTCATCCTGAACGGGCCTTTCGGCCGCACCTCGGACTCGTCGGACTCCTCCTCCGGGCCGTCCGGCCACGCCACTCCGATGCCGAAGAGTATCTGCGGGATCAGCAGCGCCATGCCGAGGACCAGCAGCAGCGGCGGGAACCGGTCCACCAGCCGCTTCACGCCGGATGACAGCGGGGAGTCGCTCACGCCCGTGCTCCTTCCACCGGCTCGGCGAGGACCGGCGCGGCCTCCCGGGCTTCGCGCAGGCTGTCGCGCAGCGGCTCCAGCCCGGACCGGTCGGCGAGCGCGTCGATCTCGGCGGCCGCCAGCTCGTCGCGGACGGTGCGGGCGAGCATGTCCAGGGTGTCGTCGTTCAGCTCTTCCAGCTCCTGGAGCGTGCGCCACTCGCGGTAGGCGGCGTCGGCGGCCCGGGTCCGGTCGGCGTAGCGTTCCAGCGCCTCCACCCGCTGCGTCAGGGCCGCCGCGGACGTCTTCAGAGCCTCACGCTGCGGTTTGACCGTCGCGTGGACCCGGGCGCTGGAGTCTTCCGTCACGATCTCGTTCAGCTGCCGCCAGATCCCGGTCAGCTCGACCAGGGCTTGGGCGATCTCCCATTCCTGCTGGGGCAGCACGACCGCGTTGGCGGTGTCGTCGAGCAGTCCGGCGGAGTCGACCTCCGACTCCAGCACGGCGGCGATGGCCGTCTGCGTCCGCTCCATCAGCTTCTGCGGCGAGATGTTGGTCCAGCGGCGCAGCTTCTTCCCTGACCCGAAATCCTCTTCCAGGTAGTACCGGCCGTGGTACTCGCGGGCCGCTTCGGCGTGCTCGTCCTCCCCTCCGCCGAACGCGAAGAGCAGGGCCCAGCACGCCAGTTGCAGGAGCGTTCCAATGATCAGGAAGCGCGTGAACCCGCCGCTCTGCCAGGCGAAGACGAGCCCGGCCTGCGCGATCACCCCGGCGACCAGTCCCTTGAGTCCCAGAAGGTAGGGCGCGGCCAGGACGGGCAGGAACCCGCACAGCGTGGCCACCGACAGGGTCGCCATCACGTCCGAGCCGGTGCGCCCGCCCCGAGGCGGCACGACGGGTGCGGGCCCGCTCGCGGGGGCGAGCCCCGAGGGAGCGTTGAGGAGCAGCGCACGGACGTCCGGCGGCAGTGCCGGATCGACCACCGGCCGCAACGTTTTCGTCATGCCCGAATCCCCCCGTAACGATCAGGGGGATTCTGGCAGAACGTCCCCTTTCTGACCAGGTCGTTCCCAAACCGCAACCCCGCCGGGGGGCAAGGGGTGGAGCCCCGCGTTCCTCGGGGGTGTGGGGGCGGAGCCCCTGCCTCAAAAAGCGCTGCGGCGAAGCCGTCCGTGCAGCCAAGGCACCGACTGAGTCTGTGGAGGTCTACACGGACCCGTGCAGCTCAGCCACGCGGGGGTTTGCCCGCGCGCCCGACAGCCTCAGCCCCGCGCGGGATTAGGTGCGCGCGCGCCCACTTGAGCCACACGGGGGTTTTCCGCACCCGGTCAACGACCCCAGCCCCGCGCCTCGCACGAGACCAACAACCCCAGCCCGCACAGGCGGGGGTGCAGGGGGCGGAGCCCCTTGCCCAGGGGGTGCGGGGGACGGAGTCCCAGCGGCATTTGAGAAAGCAGGCAGGCGCGTAGCGTCTTCCTTGTGGGGGGTGTGGGGGGCTTGCCCCCTGCCGGGGTCGTAGGGGCGGGCCCCTGCCCGGACGACGCACGCCCGGTGCGAGCCCTGGCGAGCGCCGGGCGGGCGGCGCCCGGATGTGGGGGTTTGGGGGGCCGGCCCCCCAAGGCAAACACAGCCGCTTTCGCCGAGGTCGCTGCACCGACTTGATCTGTGGGGGTCTACACCCGACCGCCCAGCCCAACCCCGCGCGGGTTTGCCCGCGTGACTGGCAGCCTCAATCTGCGCGGGGTTGGATGCACGTCTGCGCCGGCCTCAGCCACGCGGGGGTTTTCCGCACCTGCCCAACGACCTCAGCCCGCGCCCCGCACCCGACCAGTGACCCCGACCCCGACCCCGCGCCGTGAACGTGAACGTGACCAGCACGCCCGCCCCCCCGCGGGGGGGCGGGCGTGCACGCGCGCTGGCCTCGACCACGCGGGGGGGGTTTCTTCGGGTGGGCGGGGACCTCAACCCCGCGCTCCGCACGTGCCCGGCCACCTCAGCCCGCGTCCTGCTCACTGCCAGGCCCGCCGAGCCCACGAACGCGCGCGGGGGGCAAGCTTGGGGCAGCCGGGCACGCACACCAACCCGCGCGTGGCTTGGCTGCGCACGGATGTCCTGCTCCGGCCCCCGTACGGGCTGGGGCCGGTGCGCGTGCACCTAACCCCGCGCAGGGCTGAGGTCGTTGGCCAAGTCGGCAAAACCGCGCGGGGCCAGGGTCGCTGATCGCGTTCCGGGCGCAGAGCCAGGGTCGCTGGTCGGGTGCGGAGCGCGGGGTTGAGGTCGCTGCTCATCTGTAGAACCCCCCGCGTGGCTGGGGTCAGTGTGCGCGTGTACCTAACCCCGCGCGGGGCTGGGGTTGTTGGGCATGTGGGGAAACTCGCGCGGGGTGCGGCTAGGCGGTCGGGTGTAGACCCCCACAGATTGAGTCGGTGCCTCGTCCTCGGCGAAAGCGGCTGTGTTTGCCTTGGGGGGACGTCCCCCCAAACCCCCACATCCGGGCGCCGCCCGCCCGGCGCTCGCAGGACTCGCACCGAGCGTGCGTCGTCCGGGCAGGGGCCAGCCCCTACGACCCCGGCAGGGGGCAAGCCCCCCACACCCCCCACAAGGAAGACGCTACGCGCCTACGTGTTCATTAAGTGCCGCTGGGACTCCGTCCCCCGCGAGCCCCTGGGCAAGGGGCTCCGCCCCCTGCACCCCCGCCCCCCGTGGCTGAGGTCAGCGTGATAGTGCCGGGCGCGGGGTTGAGGTTGCCGGTCAGATGTCGGGCGCGGGCTGAGCTTGGACCGCCCGTGTAACCCCGCTAATGCGAGAGCCACTGATCTGCTGCGAAAACAAAAGTCAGCACGACCCCATCCCGTTTCAGCTCAATCTCAACCCACTAAGCCGTTCGCACAACGCCACCACCGCTTCCTGTCCCCGCTCGTCCAGCGCGCCCGAGGGCCAGTCGGCGCGGCGCGCCTTGGCATCGACGTACGCGCCCGTGACGCCCTCCATCTCAGAGCTGGACGCCAGATAGACGCTGGAATGAGACGCCTTGCCCATGTCAGACAACAACAGCGGCCCCACCAGACCGATCAGCGGAGCAAGAGGCCGGTACAGGTAGGGGAACGCACGCATAGGGGTGGCCTGGTTGCCGGGCGTGTAGGCATGCCCCGGATAGGCCACGTTGACCGTCACCCCCTCACCCTCCAGCCGTGACGCGAATCGGTGGCTCATCGCCATGAGCGCCGTCTTGGCATGGTTGTACTGCGCGAACGTCCAGCCGAGGAAGCGCCGCTCGCCTTGCAGGTTGTCCGGGTCGATCCGCCCGTCGGGCATACCGCCGGTCAGGTTGACCACGCGCGCCCGGTCCGCCGCGCGCAGCATCGGCAGCAGCAGGCAGGTGAGGGAGTACGGGGCGAGGACGTTGACGGCGAAGGTGGTCTCGACGCCGTCCCGGGTGAGCCTCCGCTCGGCGCTCATGCCGCCGGCATTGTTGACCAGGACGTCGAGGCGGTCGCACCGCTCGGCGACCTGCTCGGCGAGGCGGCGCGGCCCGGCCGTCTCCGACAGGTCCGCGGTGAGCGCGATGACCTCGGTTCCGGCTTCCCGCGACAGCTCGGCCGCAGCGTCCCGCGCGCGGCCCGGGTCCCGCCCGACGATGACCACGCGGGCGTCGAGCCGCGCCAGCCGGCGCGCGGTCTCCCTGCCGATCCCCGCCGTGCTGCCGGTCACCAGAACGGTCTTGTCCTTCATGCGCGGTCTCCTCGCCGACTCATCGTTACACCGCCACACCCAACATATGACACTTAGTGCCACAAAAGTAATCCAGTGCCATAACCTATCCTCAGTGCATGGCACATACGGAGGGGCCCGGGTTGCGGGAGCGGACACGTCGGGCGGTACGCGGCGAGCTGGCCGACCTGGCGTTGCGGCTGTTCGTCGAGCGCGGCTACGAGCGCACCACGGTGGAGGACATCGCCGCGGCGGCGGGCATGTCCCGGCGCAGCTTCTTCCGCTACTTCCCCTCCAAGGAGGACGTTCTGTTCGGCGACGTCCACCAGCTCGCGGAGCAGATCGCCGAGGACGTCCGCGCGCGGCCCGGCGACGAGGACGCGTGGACGTGCCTGCACATCGTGCTCCGCGACTGGGAGGCGCGCATCCACAGCGCCCAGCAGGAACTCGCCGGGCTGCGCCTCATCGAGACGACACCCGCGCTACGCGCGCGCCTGCACCAGAAGCGCGACGAGCTGCGCGGCCGGATCGCCGCCGCTCTGCGGGAGCGGCCCGGCGCGTCTCTCGACGCCTTCACCGCCGACCTGCTCACCGCCGCCGCAGGCGCGGCCTTGGACGCGGCGTCCCGGGAGTGGCTGCGCTCGGACGGCACCACCGACCGCGCCGCCCTCATCGACCGGGCGTTCGCCCTGCTGGCTCCGCGCCCCTGATCCCCGGGCCGCGCCCGCCACGGCGAACGCATCGATCGGACGCCGCCCGGTACGGCAAGACCGCCGTTCGCTGCCGACCGACCTCCGCCTCATCGGCCTCAGCGACAGGTCACCGGATGGCGGCGAGGTGGTTCAGGACTTGTGGCCAGCTCTGCGCCCTCGCCGCGGCATTGGCGGCGCGGGTTCCGCCGAGCTCCAGCACCGTCCCTGTGACCGGATGGCGGATGCGAGTGCCTGCGGCCGTATAGGGATAGGTCCCGACGCCATGCCCTGCACTGGGATAGGTGAGGGCCCGGTGTGCCAGGCGCGGCCGGTTGCGGTTGAGGCGGGTCATGATCTGCTCGGTCTGCGCCGCTGAGGACCACAACCGGTCCTGTGCACCGGCGATGGCCAGAACGGGGCCGTCCACGCGGTCCAGGGGGATGTCGGCTACGGCGACCGGCTCGCCGTTCCGGGTCCAGGCGGCACCACTGGGAAAGCCGAGGATCACCCGGTCCGAGGGCGCGTAGAGCACGGCGCCGGCGATCAGGTCGGGATGGTGTTGGGCCAGCAGGAGGGCGGGCTCAGTGCCTCGGGAGGAGCCCCATACCACGATTCGCTTGGGATCGACGCCCGGTTGGGCGGCCAGCGTGCGCGCCGCACGCGCGAAGTACTCCAGCGGGATGTCGCGCAGGGTGCTCGGCAGCCCTGGAGCGCCGAAGTAGGCCAGGCTGAGGGTCGGGTGGCCGTGCGAGGCGAGCAGGGCCGCGTCGCGACGGCCGGTGTTGCCGCCCTCGGAGCCGCCGAACAGCAGCACCGCCGTACGGCGGCCCGCACTGGCCGGAGGCAGGAACAGCTCCCCGGCGATCTTGTCGGCGGCCGCGGTGAAGGACTTGTGGGTGACCCCGTCGGCCAGCCAGCGCCGCTCCAGGGTCTGGCGCGCCAGGACCCGGCCGCCCGCCGCCACTTCCAACCGCACGGCATAGGCCGGTCGGGTGTTCGGATCGGCGGGGATGAACATGCTCTGCTCAGGATCACCGTCGGCCGGGGTCATCGACCACAGCAGCCCCATGGCGTCCGCTTCCGCATAGGTGCCCCGGACCGGACGGGCACGGGCCAGGTCCACAACGCCCTGCGCATCGGCGCGGAAGGTGGCGCGACCGCTCCAGGACTTGTTCTCCCGGTCCTGGGCCGAGGCGGTCACGGTGATCTCGTCACGCGCCTTGAGGCCGGTGATCTTGATCTGGACGGGACGGTCGGCTAGGGCGACGCGCTGGTCGATGGTGATGACGGCGGTGTCGCTATGCCCGTTTCCGCATCCGCCCACCACGCCGGCCGCCGCCAGCGCCGCCAGCGCCGTCCATAGTCGACATCTCATCCGGCCGATCACCCCACATCGGTCAGGTAGGCGCGTGACGATCGAAGGCTTCGGGAGAGCCCCTAATCTCCCTTGATTCGCTCGGCGAAGCAACGGAAGGCGTCCCGGCCGACGAGCAGCTTGGGCCCGGTGGGGTGCTTGCTGTCGCGGATGGCCACAACGCCCGCAACGCCTGCGACCTCGACGCAGTCACCGCCGTTCGGCTCGCTGTACGACGACTTTCGCCAGAGCGCCTTTCTCACGTCCATCTTTCCTCGATGACCCTTCTGATGAAGTCTTCGGACATGTCGACCGGAAGGGCGCGTCCGCGCAGGTCGACCAGCGTCCGCTGGAGAGCGGCCAGATCCTCCGTGGAATCCGTCGTGACGGCTCGGATGGTCGTCGCCAGATACGCGATCTCGCTCAGATCGGACAGCGAGGCGACGACGAAAGCGCCACCGTTGCCGTAGTGCTCGCCACTGCTCCGGATGATCTGCACGGTGATGTTCGGCCGACCTCCCATGGTGAGCAAGTTTTCTAGTTGTTCCCGCATGACCTGATGTGAACCGACAGGCCGGTTAAGCACCTGTTCGTCGATCAGCGCGACCAGCGTAGTCGGCGCCGGTTCCTCGCGGGTGATGATCTCCTGTCGGGCCAGGCGCGCGGCCACGGCCTCCTCCTTGCGGAGGGTGGCGCGGGCGTACGCCTCGGTCTGGAGCAGGCCGGGGATCATGGAGTGCTGGTAGGTCGTGAGCAGGTCCGCCTCCCGCTCCACTTCCGGCCAGTCGAACCAGAGCGGAACGGGGCTGCCGTCCTTGTTCAGGTCGTCGTACAGCTCCAGCAGCGCACCGCGAGCGCCGGTCATCTCGTCCACGGTCTCCGCGAACGGACGCTTGCACCGCTTCTTGCCGGTCTCGACCTGCGAGACGAACGAGGTCGTTGTGTTGGTTTGCGTCGCTATGGCTTGCTGCTTCACGTTCGCCCGTTCGCGATAGCGCTTCATCTGGCGGCCGAAGGCGGCGAGAGCGGGCTGTGACGTGGGCTTTTGGCGGCGGGGGGCCATGATCTCTCCTGTTTGCCAGGTTAACCAGGGACGCTTGTCATTTCCTTTTTTGGTCCATTCTTGCTTGTTAATAGCCACTATAAGCAGCCCGTGGCTAACTGAGGGCGAGAAAAGTCGAATCCTCAAAGGTGCTCGTTATGATCACAAAGCAAGTCGGGCCGCACAGTCCCCAGAAATCGGCCGAAATCTCATCGCTGGTGGTCGAGGCCCGGCCGGAATCGGTCAAGCAGGCGCGCGACTTCACCACCGCCGCCCTCGCCCGCGCCGGCCTCGACCCCACCTCGGTCTACTTCGCCGCCACCATCGCCACCGAGCTCGTCACCAACGCCTACAAGCACGGCTCCCGGCCCGGCGACCCCATCACCGTCCGCGCCTACCTCGCCGACGCCGGTCCCGTCCTCGAAGTCTGGGACACCTCGGACGCCCCGCCGGTCGCCCAGCCCTTCGATCTCGAACGCCTCTCCGGGCGCGGCCTCTTCCTCGTCTCCGAGATGGTCCGCGACTGGGGCTTCACTCCCCTCGCCCCCTCCGGCAAAGCCGTCTGGGCCGTCCTCCGGGAGAGCCACCCGTGACCGCCCGCGCCCTCCTGCTCTCCCTCGTCCGCGACCTCTTCCCCCACTGGGACGTCTGGGTCTGCGACCGGGGCGTCTGGCGCGCGTCCGGCGTCGTCCTCATCAGCTCGTCCAGCCTCGAAGGGTTGCTGGACGGCCTGGGTTCGGCCGATCCCGACGCCCTCGCGGCGGCGAACGGCCGCCGCGATCAAGGCGCGGCGTCCTGCCCCAGGAAGGACGGATCGCCGGCCAGCGCGCGCCCCGCGCCCACGAAGTACTCCTCGTCCACCCCCTGGGCCAGCCCCAAGGCGATCCCCTGAGAGAGGCCCACGAATAGCCCCCTGAGCGCGGTGGCCAAACGGCGCGCCTGATCCGGCGTCACGTCCGTCCCGCCATGCGCCCTACCGGCGAACAGCTCGATCAGCTGCTCCTCATGCGCCCGGATGGAGTCCGCGAACCGCACCCCCAGTTCCTGATCGCGCAGCGCCATGTCCAGCAGGCTGATCTGGAGCGCCACGGCGGGCCGCGCGTCGGGCTCCTCGCAGGTGCGCCAGTAGTAGCGGGCGAAGGCGTCCACCGCCTCCGGCAAGTCCGCCCCAGCCGGAACGGCCCGCCTCATCCCCTCGTAGAACGGCTCCAGGTAGTCGGCGACGAGGGCCATGAGCAGGCCGTTCTTGCTGCCGAACAGCGAGTAGACCGCGCCGGTGGTCAGCCCCGCCGCCGCCGTGATCTCGTCCAGCCGGGCGCGGTGGCCGTCCCGCGTGACCAGGCGCAACGCCGCGTCCAGCAGGGCGCGGCGGTTGCGCTCCTTGGTCTCGGCCCTCGACATTCTCATAATCTCATTATCCTAGTAATCAGGTTATCGAAAGTGGAGGTCCCATGCTCCAGATCCAGGCCACATCATCACCGGCCACCGGCGGGATGCGGGCGGGCATCGTCGCGGACGGCATCGTCAAGCTGCTGCTCGCCGCCGCCTACGTCGCCGCCGCCGTTCCCCTCGGCCGCCTGCTCGGCGTCTCCCCCTGGCTGATGGCCGCCTCCGGCGCGGCCCTGCTCGTCTGCGGCGCGGCGGAGCTCCGCTACGCGCGCACGCGTCCGCTGCGGACGTACCTGTGGCTCATGGCCGCCTACGACACCGGCTGGGCGCTGGCGACCCTCGCCGCGATCCTGCTCGGCCCCGCCGGAGGCGAGGTCTGGATCGGCTACCAGACGGTCGCCCCGGCCGTCCTCGCCGCGCTGTTGGCGGCCTCCTCCCCCGGCGCTTTGGAGGATCGTGTCGATTTCCCTTCCGCCCCGCGCGCCGGGTGAGGAGCTTCCTCCAGAGTTGCGGTGATCGCCTTGACCGGGGCGGGGCCCGCGAACGTACCGTCGGCTCACCTTGGAGGTGGAGACTTGACCAGCCGACCGATCATGACGACCGAGTCCGGTGCCCCCGTCGCGGACAACCAGAACAGCCAGTCCGCCGGGCCCGGCGGGCCGCTTCTCATCCAGGACCAGCAGCTGATCGAGAAGCTGGCCCGGTTCAACCGCGAGCGCATCCCCGAACGGGTCGTGCACGCCCGGGGCGCCGGCGCGTACGGCTACCTGGAGGTGACCGACGACGTCACCTCCTACACCCACGCCGCGTTCCTGTCGGAGGTGGGCAAGCGCACCGAGGTGTTCCTCCGCTTCTCGACCGTCGCCGACAGCCTCGGCGGCGCGGACGCGGTGCGCGACCCGCGTGGCTTCGCGGTGAAGTTCTACACCGAGGAGGGCAACTACGACCTCGTCGGCAACAACACCCCGGTCTTCTTCATCAAGGACCCGCTGAAGTTCCCCGACTTCATCCACAGCCAGAAGCGCGACCCGTTCACCGGCGTGCAGGAGCCCGACAACGTCTGGGACTTCTGGTCGCACTCCCCCGAGGCCACCCACCAGGTCACCTGGCTGATGGGCGACCGCGGCATCCCGGCCTCCTACCGGCACATGGACGGGTTCGGCTCGCACACCTACCAGTGGGTCAACGCCGAGGGCCGCGCATACTGGGTCAAGTACCACTTCAAGACCGACCAGGGCGTCCGCTGCCTCACCTCCGAGGAGGCCGCCGAGCTGGTCGGGCGGGACGCGAACTCGCACCAGCAGGACCTGCACCGGGCCGTCGAGCGCGGCATGTTCCCGTCGTGGACGATGTACGTGCAGCTCATGCCGGTCGAGGACGCGGCGGAGTACCGGTTCAACCCCTTCGACCTGACGAAGGTGTGGCCGAACGCCGACTACCCGCGCGTGCGCGTCGGCAAGCTGGTGCTCGACCGCAACCCGGAGAACATCTTCGCCGAGGTCGAGCAGAGCGCGTTCTCGCCGAACAACTTCGTCCCGGGCATCGGACCGTCCCCGGACAAGATGCTCCAGGGCCGCCTGTTCGCCTACGGCGACGCGCACCGCTACCGGCTCGGCGTCAACCACACCCAGCTCCCGGTGAACGCCCCGCACGCCACCACGGCCCGCAACAACGGCCGTGACGGCGCGATGCGCTTCGACGGCAACGGCGGCCGCGCCAAGAACTACGAGCCCGACGGCTTCGGCGGGCCCGTGCAGACCGGCCGGCCGCTGGCGTCGGGCGTGGAGGTGTCCGGGCGGGCCGCCAACCACGCGCCGGTCCTGCACCGCGACGACGACCACTTCGTCCAAGCGGGGATGTTGTTCCGGCTGATGGACGCGGCCGCGCAGGCGCGCCTGGTCGCCAACATCGCGGGCGGCCTGTCGCAGGTCTCCGACGACGGCATCGTGGAGCGGATGGTCGCGCACTTCCGCGCCGCCGACCCCGCCTACGGCCACGCGGTCGAGACGGCCGTCAAGGAGCTGCGCTCCTGATGGACCAGACCGGTGCCCCCATCACCGGTCTTCGGACCGGCCCCGCCCCCTCCACCCGGGGCGGGGCCGGTTTTCGCGACGTCATCGCCCTGTCGGGGCCGGCGCTCCCGGTCATCTCGTTCCTGGCGCGGCTTCCGGCGGCGATGTGCCCGATCGGGTCGCTGCTGCTGGTGAACGACCGGACGGGCAGCATCGCCACCGCCGGTCTGGTCGCGGGCGCGTTCGCCTTGGGGCAGGCCACGGGCGGCCCGCTCATCGGGCGCCTCGCCGACCGCAAGGGACAGCGGCCTACGGTTCTGGTCGCGTCCCTAGCGAACGCAGCGGCGATCGCGCTTCTGGTCGTCGCCGCCATGGCGGCGTGGCCGCCCCTCCTACAGGGCGCGTTGGCGCTCATGGCGGGACTGTCGGTTCCGCAGATCGGGCCGTTGTCGCGTAGCCGCCTTGTGCCGCTGGCCAAGGGCGACGCGCGCCTGACGTCTTCCGTGCTGTCCTTCGACGGGACGGTGGACGAGACCAGTTTCGTAACGGGGCCTGCGCTGGTGGGGCTGCTCGCCGTTTTCGACCCGGCCGCAGGGCTGCTGACGGCGGCGGGGCTCGTCGCGGTGTGCGGGCCGTTTTTCGCGCTGCACCGGACGGCTCCGGCGGGGACGGCCCGCCGGGCGTCCTCCTCCGCGCGGCTGCTGTCGCCCGCGCTGTGCTTCCTGTGCGCCGGGATGGCGCTCCAGGGGATGGTCTTCGGCTCGTTGCAGACCGGCATCACCGAGCTGACCGAGAAGCTCGGCCAGCCCGGCGCGGCCGGACTGATCTACGGGCTGATGGGCGTGCCGAGCGCGCTGGTCGGCCTGCTCATGACGGCGCGCCCGTCGCGGCTGGCGCTGCGGACCCGGTGGCGGCTGGTCATCGTCGTGCAGACCGCGCTGTGCCTGCCGCTGCTGGCGGTCGGCAGCATGTGGGCGCTGGCGCTGACCGTGACCGTCCTCGGCCTGACCTACGCGCCCAACATCATCACCATGTTCGCGCTGACCGAGCGCGTCGCGCCGCCCGAGCGCATGGGCGAGGCCATGGCCCTGCTGGGCAGCGGCATCATCCTCGGCACCTCGGCGGGCGCGATGGCGTCGGGCCGGCTCGCCGAGACCCTCGGCCACCGGGCGGCCTTCTGGTCGGCCGTGGCGTGCGCGGGGGTCGCGGCGGTGCTGGCGCTGGTCACCGCGTCCCGGCGGCGCTACGGCTGATGGTGCGCAGCACGTCGAAGGTGTCCTGCTCGTCCTGTTCGTCGCCGTGATCGCTGAGCTTGACGATCACGCTCCTGGACGGCGGGTCGACGTAGACGTACTGGCCGTAGACGCCGAGCGCCGAGAAGGCCTTCCCGTCGCCGCCGGTCGGGTGCCACCACTGCGCCGCGTACTTCCACTCGCCCAGCTTGTGGGGGGCGGGCGTGGAGATCCGCTTGATCCACTCGGCGGGGACGACCTGAGCGCCGCCCGCCTTGCCGCCCTCCAGCACGAGCTGGCCGATCTTGGCGTAGTCGCGGGCGGTGGCGTTGACGCAGCAGAACGCCTTCTCGATCCCGCCGGGCCGGTCCAGGTTCCAGGTCGCGCCGTCCTGCGCGCCGACCGGGGCCCACAGGCGCTCGGCCAGCAGGCGCGACAGCGGCTTGCCCTCGACCTTGGCCAGCGCCATGCCGAGGAGCTGGGTCTCGACGCTGCGGTAGTCGCCCTTGCTGCCGGGCTTGAACGTCACCTTGCGGTGGTCCTTGACGAAGCCGGCCAGGTCGCGGGTGAGGTACATGCGGGCGGTGCCGGTGAACGGCCACCACTGGTTGTAGTTCTCCGACACGTCCACGCCCGCCGTCATGTCGAGCAGGTCGCGGATGCGGATCGTGTCGTAGGAGCCGCCGCTCTTGAGCTCCGGCAGCACGTCCACGAGCCGGTCGTCCTCGCGGATCCTCCCCTCGCCGACCGCCTGCCCGATCATCAGGGAGACCAGCGACTTGGCGACCGACCAGGAGGCCATGCGGTCGGTGGAGCGCACGCCCTCGCGGTACCACTCGTGGGCGACCGCGCCGTCCCGCAGGACCACGAACGCGTTGGTGCGCGTGGTGGACAGGAACTCCGCCACCGGGACCTGCTTCCCCTTCCACGGCACGGTCGCGGGCAGCGTCCGCGGCTTGACCGGCAGCGCGGCGGGGCGGGTCGCGGGCACGTCGCTGGCCGGGTACAGCTTCCCGACCTGCGAGGTCGGCGTGGTCAGCAGCTTGTAGAGGGTCTGGGGCGGGGGCACCTTCAGCGCCCAGGTCGCGACGTAGAGGCCGACGACCAGGACGAGGGGGACGGCGATGACCGCGCGGAGCTTCCGGCTCATGCCCGGCCGCCTTCCGCGCGGGCGCTGACGGCGAGCCAGAGCGCTTCCAACATGGTCTCCAGAACGGTGTCGGGGGTGACGGCCGCCAGGCGGGCGGCGTGGGAGCTGATCTGCGGATGGCGGTCCGGGTCGGCGGTGGCGTAGTCGGCGGTCCAGGCGCGCTCGTCGCCCGCGCGGACCTCGGCGGGCAGGACGGCGTAGTGGGCGCGCGTCCCGGCGTAGGCGAGGACGGTGTCGGCCATCATCCGGTAGTAGCGGACGAGGTCGTCGCCGCCGAGGCCCAGCTCGGTGAGGGCGGCGAGGATGCCCTCCACCACCTGGAACTCGCCGGGGCCGCGCGTGGTGCGGGAGGCGACGGCCGCGCCGACGTAGGGGTGGGCGACGAAGACGCGCACGACCTGGCGGGCCAGCTCGCCGAGGCGCTCGCGCGGGCCGAGGCCGTCGGGGACGGCGTCGGCGGCCATGGACAGCAGGCGGTCGCCGACGGCGAGCAGCAGCGCGTCCTTGTCGGGGAAGTGCCGCCACACCGCCGAGCGGTCCACGCCGAGCTCCTCGCCCAGCGCGCGGCCGGTCAGGCCGTCGGCCTCGCCGCGCGCGGCGATCGCGACGGCGGCGGTCACGATGCGCTCCCTGGTCAGGCGCGTGCGTCCGGTCACGGGCCACCTCCGTCATCATTGATGTCATCAATGATGACATGAACGGCGGCCCCGCGCGCAAGCCCCGGTCTCGCGGCCCGGCGCAAAAGAATCTCTCGACCGTTTGCGGACACCCGTCCACCGGTTCCGCACGGCGCCTGCCTGCTGTCTACTGAGGGTGGCGGCGCCGCCTCAGAGAGTTGGATTCGAGGGAGAGGAAACGCCCATGGCGACGTACCACACCGAGATCCAATGGGGCGGCCCCGACGCCGCCTGGCACGCCGACCACGACCTGGAGATCACCATCGCCAACCGCGGCAAGGTGGTCCCCGAGGACGGCCGCCCGGCGACCGGCACGACGGTGACCTGGTCGGGGCCGCAGGGCAACGGCACGGTGACCTTCTTCGACGAGGGCGCCACGTTCAGCGGCACCGCCCAGTTCCCGAACGAGGGACCGGTCGGCTACCGCGGCAAGGCCGCGAAGTAGGGCCCGCCGGATGAGCGCCGCGGCGGGCACCGCGTCCCCGCCGCGGCGCGTCCGGCACGGGCCGCCCGGCGCCGGGCGCCGGTCACTCGGCGGTCAGCGCGCTGTGGAGCAGGTGCGCGAGGGTCTCGGCCACCTCCTCCAGCGGGGCGCGCGGCTCGGCGGCCGCCCAGTCGCCCACCAGGCCGTTCACCGCGCCGATGAAGGCCGTCATGAGCAGGCCGAAGTCGCGGTCCGGGATGATCCCGAGCTCGGCGGCCAGCGCGGCCCGCTCCGCCAGGCGCTCCGCCCAGCGGCGGCGCGCGGCGCGGCGGTGGGCCTCGACGCGGGGGTTGACCCCGGCGATGGCGTCGAAGGCCACCTGGGCCCGGCGGGGCGCGCGGGCCACGACGGCGAGGTAGGCGGCCAGGGCCCGGCGGAGCATCTCGCGGAAGTCGGCCCGGTCCGCCGGACGGCGGTCGAGCGCCCGCGCGACGGCGGCCTCGGCACGCGCGTCGACCTGGTCGTACAGGGCGAGCAGCACGTCGTCGCGGTTGTCGAACTCGGCGTAGAACTGGCGGGTGGACAGGCCCGCCGTCTCGCAGATCCGCTCGACGGTGGCGGCCGCGTAGCCGCCGCCGGTCAGCAGTTCCAGCCCCGCGGACAGGAAGCGCTCGCGCCGTTCGGCCCGCCGCTGCTCGGCCGTCTTCCCCGCATAGCCACGGCTCGGCCCGGTGCCTGACATGACCCTCCCTCCGGAGTCTTGTGCGAGAAGTGAGGAACTTCCCGCCCGGCTTTGGCAGCCTTCCATCTGGCGCACCGGCCGCTTTTGGACGTACCGTCAACAGGCCATTGTGAACAGCCACCCTTTCACTTTGGCGCCCCGCTCCGCCCCCCCGTCCCTGGAGCCCCGATGCGCCGCAGCCTGCTCTCCCTCCCCCTGGCCGCCGCCCTGGCCTTCGGCACCGCCGCCCCGGCGGACGCCGCGCCGCGCCCCGCCCCGGCGTCCGCGCCGAGCGCCCCGGTCTGGCCCTACTCGGTGCTGCCGGGCTTCGACCCGCTCAAGGCGTCACCGACCCCGGCCGCGCTGGTGAGCGCGCCGCGTCCGCTGGAGGTCACCTACACCGTCAACGGCGAGACCCGCACGCTGGAGGACTACCTCAAGCGCACCGCGCAGGGCCTGGTCGTGCTGG
Organism: Spirillospora sp. CA-253888; assembly: GCA_050936435.1. Classification (GTDB taxonomy): domain Bacteria; phylum Actinomycetota; class Actinomycetes; order Streptosporangiales; family Streptosporangiaceae; genus Spirillospora. Next base: position 5,593,160 of record JBNJMT010000001.1, on the reverse strand, counting down.
ACGGCGACAAGATCGTGAAGGAGTGGTACGCGCCCGGCTACTCCAAGGACTCGCTGTTCCAGTCCTGGTCGATGGCCAAGTCCTTCACCTCCGACGCCGTGGGCGTCGCGCTCGACGAGGGGAAGATCGGCTCGCTGTCGGACACCGTCGCCGACTACGTGCCCGAGCTGGCCGGGGCCGCCTACGGCAAGATCACGCTGCTGAACCTGCTGCGCATGGCCTCGGGCATCCAGTGGAACGAGACGGTGGACGACATCCCGCTGCACGTGGGGGCCAGCCTCGGCGCCCAGTCCACGCTGCAGCTGGCGGCCACGCGCAAGCAGGGCTGGCCGCAGGGCACCCGCTTCAACTACGCGAGCATGGACTCGGCCGTGCTGGCGCTGGTGCTGCAGAAGGCGACCGGCGTCCCGTTCCACACCTGGGTGCAGGAGAAGATCTGGCAGCCGGCCGGCATGGCGGGCACCGCCTACGTCGGCAACGACTCGCGCGGCAACGGCCTCGGCTACTGCTGCGTCTACGCCCGCAACCGCGACTTCGCGCGCTTCGGCAAGATGATGCTCGACGGCGGCACGGTGGACGGCCGCCGCGTCGTGCCCGCGTCCTGGGTGACCGAGGCGACGACGCCGAACCCGCTGAACCCGCGCTACGGCCTGCACTGGTGGATCGACCCGGGCGAGGGCTACTACGCCTCGGGCCTGGGCGACCAGCGGATCTACGTCTCCACCCGCCACAAGGTCGTGATCGTGCGGACGACCCTGTTCAACCTGGGCGAGAACGAGACGCTGCCCGCGCTGCGCGCCATCGCCGCCGAAGTGGCCCGCACCCGCTGAGCGGCCTTCACCGGCGGGCCGAACGCCGCCCCGCCAGTGAAGATCGGCTTAAGCTCCGGGCGGGGCGGGAATCGTCCCAGTTCAAGGGCTTACAGAGGGGGCCAGCATGTCTTCAGTCATCGCCGTCACCGGGGCCGGTGGGCAGGTCGGGGGCCGGGTCGCGCGGCGGCTCGCCGACGCGGGGGCGTCCCAGCGGCTGCTGAGCCGGCACCCGGACCGGCTGCCGGAGCTGCCGGGGGCCGTGGCCGCGTCCGCCGCCTCCTACGGCGACGCGGACGCGATGCGCGCGGCGGTCGGCGACGCCGGCACGCTCTTCCTCGTGTCGGCGGGCGAGGCCCCGGACCGCGTGCGCGAGCACATCACCGCCGTGGACGCGGCCGTGGCGGCGGGCGTCGAGCGGATCGTCTACCTGTCGTTCCTCGGGGCCGCGCCGGACGCCACGTTCACCTTCGCCCGCGACCACTGGCGCACCGAGGAGCACATCCGCTCCACGGGGGTGCGCCACACGTTCCTGCGCGACAGCTTCTACCAGGCCGCGCTGGCGGCCATGGCAGGGGCGGACGGGGTGCTGCGGGGGCCGGGCGGCGACGGCAGGGTCTCGGCCGTGGCCCACGACGACATCGCCGACGCCGTCACCGCCGTGCTGCTGAGCGGGGGCGAGCACGACGGGGCCACCTACGACGTGACCGGCCCGGAGGCGTTCACGCTCGACGAGGCGGCGGAGGAGCTGAGCCGCGCGGCGGGCCGGCCCGTCGCCTACGTGGCCGAGACGCGGGACGAGGCGTACGCGTCGCGGGCCCGGTACAACGCGCCCGCCTGGGAGCTCGCGGGCTGGGTGACCTCCTACGAGGCCATCGCGACGGGCGAGATGAGCACCATGGCCGACACCGTGCCCCGCCTGACCGGGCACCCCGCGCAGAGCTTCGCCGAGTTCCTGGAACGGAACCCCGACAGCTACCGGCACCTGAAGCGGTAGCGGGACGCCTCCTCCCCACCCCTTGACCTCAATCTAGGTTGAGGATTCACAGTGGGCTGGTCTTGACGACCAACGGGAGGAGAACCGGGTGAAGTCCCCCGACAAGGCCGTGACCCTGGCCGCGGTGCTGCTGGGCGTGCTGGCCGTCGCGATGTCGATCGCGGGCACGGCCGTCGCCGTCCCCCGCATCGGCACCGACCTGCACGCCTCCGGCGCGTCGCTCCAGTGGGTGGTGGCCGGGTACAACCTCGCCTTCGCCGCCTTCACGCTGGTGTGCGGCTCGCTCGCCGACGTGGCCGGGCGGCGGCGGACCTTCGCCGCCGGGGCGGCGGTGTTCACGCTGGGCGCGGTCGTCAGCGCGCTGGCCGGGAACGTCTGGCTGCTGGACGCCGCGCGGGTCCTGGCGGGCGTCGGCGGCGCGGCGGTCATGGCCGGGGGCGGCGCGCTGCTCGCCGCGACCTTCGACGGGGCCGCCCGGACGCGCGCCTTCGCCGCCATGGGCACGATGGCCGGGGTCGGCATCGCGATCGGCCCGTCGCTGTCGGGCTGGATGATCGGGGCGCTCGGCTGGCGCGCCACCTTCACCGCCTACGCCGTGGTCGGGGCCGTGATCCTGGCCGCGACGGCGCGGATGCGCGAGTCGCGGGCCGCCTCGGGCGCCCGCCTGGACCTCCCGGGCGCGGCGGCCTTCGTCGCGGGGCTCACGCTGGTCATGTTCGGGATCATGCAGGGGCCCGAGGAGGGGTGGGGCGCCGTCCCGGTCCTGGCGGCGCTGGTCGCCGGGGTCGTCCTGCTGGTGCTGTTCGTGCTGGTCCAGCGGCGGCGCGAGCATCCGGTGCTGGACCTGTCGCTGGTGCGCGACCCCCGTTTCGCCGGCTGGAACCTCGCGACCCTGACGACCTCGGTCGGCTTCCTCGGCGTGCTGGTGTTCCTGCCCACCTGGCTCCAGGGCGCGAACGGCGCCTCGGCCCGGGGCGCCGGGTCCACGCTGCTGCTCCTGACCGCGCCGGTGCTGGTCGCCCCGCTGCTGGGCGGCGCGCTGGTCAACCGCGGGGTGCCGCCGCGCGCGCTGATGACCGGGGCGTTGCTGCTGATCGCGGGCGGCAACGCCTGGCTGAGCGTGCTGCACCCGGGCATCGGCGCGGCGGGGCTGGCCGGGCCGCTGCTGCTGATCGGGATCGGCATGGGCGTCTCGTTCGGCATCACCGACGGGCAGGCGATGAGCGCGGTCGGGCCCGACCGCGCGGGAATGGCGGCCGGGTTCCTCAACACCGTGCGCGGCGCGGCCGAGGCCCTGGTCATCGCGGTGTTCAGCGCGGCGCTGCTCAGCCTGCTCGGGGCCCGGCTCGACGCCGCCACCGCCGGGCGCGTGTCCTCCGGCGACCTGTCGGGCGGGGACTTCGCGCTGCTGTCGGAGGCGTTCACCGACGCCTGGCGGGTGGTGCTGTGGAGCACGGCGGCGGTCTGCGCGGCCGCCGCCGTCGGGGTGTTCCTGCTGCTCGGCGCGCGGCGGCGGGAGCCGGAGCCGGACGCCCGGGAGGCCGGGAGGCCCGCTCCGCTCAGCGCCTGACCGTCCAGTGCGCGGGGCGGGTCAGGGACGGGGGGATGCGCGTCCCCGCGTCGCCCCGGGCCGCGTTCAGCTGGGACTGGATCAGGAAGAGCGCCCCGGTCAGGTCCGCCCCGCGCAGGTCGGTGTCGCGCAGGTCGGCGCCGATCAGGTCGGCCATGCGCAGGTCCGCGTTCCGCAGGTCGGCGGCGATCAGGTAGGCGCCGCGCAGGTTCGCGCCCCGCAGGTCCGCGCCCTTCAGGCGGGCCCCCATCAGGTCGGCGCCCCGGTGGTTGCGGGTCTTGCGGCCCGCGCGGGCGCGGGCCAGTTCGCTGGCCCGCGCCAGCAGCGGGCCGGCCTTGCCGCGCTGGGCCATGACGTCGGTGCCGGCCACGGTCTCGGGGTCGGCGAGGGTCAGCTTCCCGGTCTCGGCCAGGGCCTCGCGCAGGTCGGCGTGCACGGGGGCCGCGTCCGGCAGGGCCAGGGCCTCCTCCAGGTACCAGAGCAGCTCGTGCAGGTCCCGCATGATCGGGAACGCGGCGAACATCGGCGCGGCCACGGCCGGGTCCGACCGCCAGTCGCGGCCCCCGAAGGTGGTCCGGGAGATCTTCTGGCCCGCGCCGAAGCAGTCGTAGACCGTGCAGCCCCGCATCCCGGCGTCGCGGAGCCCGGCGTGGACGCCGCACCGGAAGTCGGCGAGCAGGTTCCGGCACGGCGTCCCGGCGGGCCGGTCGAAGGCGAAGTCGGCCGACGCCGCGAACGCCGTCGCCACGCAGCACAGGCCGAAGCAGTTCGCGCAGTCGGCCCGCAGGTCGGGACGGTTCTCGGGCAACGGGCCCCCCTTTCGCAGGACCCATTGTCACCGATCAGGGGAGGATCACGTGCTTGCCCCGGACGTGCCCCTCGCGGCTGGCGTCGAAGGCCGCGCCGACCTCCTCCAGCGGGTAGGTGCCGGTCACCGGGACGGTGAGGGCCCCGCGCTCGGCGAGTTCGGCCAGCTCGGCGAGTTTCGCGCCGTCCGGGCGCACCCAGATCCACAGGCCGCCGTGCTCCTCGACGGTGTGGTCGGCGACCGAGGCGTGGCGGCCGCCCGGGGCGAGCACGGCCAGGGTGGTGTCGAGCTGGCCGCCGACGAAGTCGGCGACCGCGGTGACGCCGTCGGGGGCCGCCGCGCGGACGCGGTCGACCACGCCGTCCCCGTAGGCGACCGGCTCGCCGCCCATCTCGCGCACGAACCCGTGGTTGCGCTCGGACGCGGTCCCGATCACGCGGGCCCCGCGCGCACGGGCGATCTGCACGGCCAGGCTGCCCACGCCCCCGGACGCGCCGTGCACCAGCAGCGTGTCGCCGGAGTCGACGCCGAGCCGGTCCAGCGTGCGCAGCGCCGTCATGCCCGCCAGCGGCAGGCCCCCGGCCTGCGCCCAGTCCAGCGCGGCGGGCCTCCGGGTAACGGCGAACGCCGACACCGCGACGAGCTGCGCGAACGTGCCCGCGTGCACCACGTCCTTGCGCGCGTAGGCCATCACCTCGTCGCCCGGCGCGAACTCGGGGGTGTCGGGCCCCACCGCCCGCACCACCCCGGCCACGTCCCAGCCCGGGATCACCGGGAAGACGGCCTGCATCATGCCGTCCAGCCCGCCGGTCATGACCTTCCAGTCCACCTGGTTCACGCCCGCCGCGCGGACCTCGACCAGCACCTGGCCGGGGCCGACCCGGGGATCGGGGACCTCACCGATCTTCAGGCGGGAATTGTCGTTGGCATAGGCGTCATAGGTGACGGCGCGCATGGATGGTTCTCCTTCCCCCGATACGGCCACTCTAGGTAACGAGTGATCAACGCTCCGCGCCGGGTCGTTCCTTTCCCCGGCCGGCCGTCCTTCCCTGCTCGTCACCGGGCCCGGGAAACCTCCGCCAGCAGCTCCGCCGTCGCGGCGTCGGCGGGCAGGAACGCCCCCAGCCTCAGCTCCGCCACGGTCACGTCGAGCGCGGTCGCGAACGTCGTGATCGTGGTGGTCAGCCTCAGCTCGCCCGAGGGCGTGCGCAGCCGCAGCGGCGCGGCGAAGCCCGTGTGGTCGGGGCCGGGCTCGGCCGGTGGCGCGTAGGCGGCCAGCTCGGCGCGCAGCTCGCCGGGCGGGAGGCGGTCCAGGATGTGCCGCGCCCACTGCCCCAGGTTCACGATCCGGGGCGCCACGCCCTCCGGGTGCAGGGCGAGGCGCAGCACGTTGACCGGGGGCTTGAGCAGGTGGCCGGCGACGCCCTCGGTGAACAGGCCGAACGCGTCGTTGGCCAGCACCAGCCCGTGCCCGGCGTCCACCACCACCGCCGGATAGGGCATGTGGCCGGTCAGGACGTGGCCGAGCGTGCCCCGCACGTGCTCCAGCCGGGGGTCGTCCAGCGGGGTGCGCGGGTAGACGGGCGCGTACCCGGCCGCCAGCAGCAGGTCGTTGCGCTCGCGCAGCGGCAGGTCCAGCGCCTCGCCCAGCCGGACCACCATCGTCCGGCCGGGCCGCGAGCGGCCGCTCTCGATGAAGCTGAGGTGGCGCTGCGTCGTGCCCGCGCGCAGGGCCAGGTCGAGCTGGCTGACGCGCGCCCCGCGCCGGGCCGCGCGCAGGGCGCCGGGGAAGTCCGCGGCCGCGCGGCCGGTGCCGGCGGTCACGGCAGCAGGCCGCGCTCCATCGCGACCACCACGGCCCGGGTCCGGTCGTTGACGTCGAGCTTGGCGAAGATCCGCAGCAGGTGGGTCTTGACGGTCGCCTCCGCCACCACCAGCCGCTCGCCGATCTCGGCGTTGGTGAGGCCGTCGGCGACCGCCCGCAGCACCTGCGCCTCGCGCGAGGTCAGCGCGGCCTGCACGGGGGCGCGCATCCGCGCGACCAGCTTCTGCGCCACGCGCGGCGCGAGGACGGTCTCGCCGCGCGCGGCGGCCCGGATCGCGGCGGCGAGCTGCTCGCGGGTGGCGTCCTTGAGCAGGTAGCCGACCGCCCCGGCCTCCACCGCCCGCTCGATCTCGGTGTCGGTGTCGTAGGTGGTGAGGATCAGCACGCGGGTGCCGGGGTGGCGGGCGACGATCTCGGCGGTGGCGGCGACCCCGTCCATGTCCGGCATCCGCAGGTCCAGCAGCGCCACGTCGGGGGCGTGCAGCCCGGCCAGCCGCACCGCCTCGCGGCCGTCGCCCGCCTCCCCGACGATCTCGATGTCGGGCTCGGCGGCCAGCAGCGCGCCGACCCCGGCCCGCATCACGGTGTGGTCGTCGGCCAGGATGATCCGCAGGGGGCCGTCGGTCATGTCGCTACCTCGCTGTTCAGGGGGCTGTTCAGGGGGATCTGGGCCAGCACCCGGGTGCCGTCCTCGGGCGAGCCGGTCACGGTGAGCCGCCCGCCCAGCTCGGCCAGGCGGTCGCGCATCCCGGCCAGGCCGAAGCCCGGTCCGGGCGTGAAGCCCGACCCGTCGTCGGTGACCTCCAGCTCGACGCCCTGCGCGGTCGCGGCCAGCACCACCGTGACCGAGGACGCCCCGGCGTGCTTGCGGACGTTGGCCAGCGACTCCTGCAAGCAGCGCAGCAGCGCGATCCGGGTGGGCTGGTCGGCGTCGGCGTCGGCCAGGTCGGCGTGCACCGCCAGGCCGGTGTCCTCGGCGAACCGGTCCAGCGTGCGCCGCAGCGTCCGCGTGAACGGCCCGGCGGCCGCCGGCTGCCCGGCGGCCACCAGGTCGCGCGCCTCGGTCAGGTTCTCGCGGGCGGTCTTCTCGATGGAACGCAGCTGGCGGGCGCTGGCCCCGGGGTCGGCGGGCAGGCCCTCCCGGGCCGCCTCGGCGAGCACGATGATGGAGGCGAGGCCCTGCGCGATGGTGTCGTGGATGTCGCGGGACATGCGCTGGCGCTCCTCGGCCGCGCCCTGCCGCTGGTGGGCCAGCGCCAGCTCGGCCTGGGTGCGCTCCAGCTCGTCGATCAGCCGGGCCCGCTCCTGGCTCTGCTCGACGACGGTCCGCACCCACAGCCCCATCAGCACGCTGGCGGCGAAGAACACCGCGACCGACACCGCGCTGTTGAAGCCCTCGGTGGTCGGGCCCTGGCGCAGCAGGCAGCCCACCGCGCTCGCCAGGGCGCCGGCGCCGCTGAGGGCGATCGCCGCCCGCCGCGACCGGGCGTGGATCCAGAAGTGCGGCAGGGACACCATGAACAGGGCCCCGCTGCCGTTCCACAGGTAGGACACGATCCCCATCCCCGCGCCCAGCACCACCAGGTAGGCGTGCGGCCGCAGGAGGCGGCCCAGGGCGAGGTGGCCGGCCGCGATCGCCGCCAGGGCGGCCAGGGCCCCGTACTCGTGCGGGCCCCGGTCCCGGGGGGCGGCGATCGCGAGGAACATCAGGCCGAGCAGCAGCCACCAGACGATGTTCCAGCGTCTCAGCGTGGCGCGCCAGAAAGCGAGGGAGCCGGGTGCTTCGGGGGGCATGATCGCAACTCTCCCACGGTGCGTCCGGGCCACCGGCTCCGCCGGCCGAGCAGCAGCAGCGCCGAGGGCAGGACCATCAGGCGGATGACGACGGCGTCCAGCAGGACCGCCACCGCCAGGCTGAAGCCCATCTGCTTCATCTCCATCAGGTGCAGGAAGACGTAGCTGGCGAACACCGTCACCATCACCACGGCCGCGCTGGTCACCACCCGCGCCGAGCGGCCGATGCCCGCCAGGACCGCCTCCCGGTGCGGCGTCCCGGCCAGCGCCGCCTCCCTGATCCGGCTGAGCACGAACACCTGGTAGTCCATCGACAGCCCGAACAGGATCACGAACAGGAACAGCGGGACGCGGGTGGCGATGCCGCCGATCGACTCGAACCCGAGCAGCCCTTCGGCCCAGGTGCCCTGGAAGACCGCCACCAGCAGGCCGAGCGACGCCACCGCCGACAGCACGTTCAGCGCCGTGCCGACCAGGCCGATCACCACCGACCGGAAGGCGACCGCCGTCATGACGAGCGTGAGCAGCAGCAGCGCGCCCACCACCAGCGGGAGCTTGGCGTTCTGGTGGCCGACGTAGTCCACCGAGCGGGCGACGTCGCCGGTGACACCGGTCTCCTGCCCGGACACCCCGCCGATCGTGGCCGGGATGTGGACGGTGCGGAGCCGGTCCAGGGACGCGGCCGCCCGGTCGGAGCTGATCGAGAACGGGACGGCGACGGTGAGGACCGCGACCCGCCGGTCGGGGGACGCCTTGAGGACGGGCGGGACGTCCCGGGCGTACATCGGGTCGGTGCGGGTGCGCCGTCCCAGCTCGCCCAGGGCGGCGGCGACCTCGTCGGCCCGGTCCGGCTCGGCGCGGACGACCACGCGGTGCTCGGCCTTGCGCTCGGGGAAGGCGGCGTTCAGCCGGTCGTAGCCCCGCATGGCGGGGATGTCGCGGGAGAACAGGTCGCGGTTGACCTCGATCAGCTTCATGTCCAGGACGGGCGCCGCCAGCGCGAGCAGGGCCAGCACCGACACCGCCAGGGTGATCGCGGGGTGCTTGCGGGCGGGCCACAGCAGCGCGTTCCAGACGCGTCCGGTCTCCTCGGCCTTCGGCGGCGCGGGCTCGACGCCCTTGCGCGCGGCCCGGCGCGCCGCCCGGCGGTCCGTGCGGTGGCCGAGCTTCACCAGCAGCGCCGGCAGCGCGGTCAGCGAGCTGGCCACGGCGACCGCCACGACCAGGATGGTGCCGGTGGCCAGCGAGGAGAAGATGACGTCGGTCGCCAGGTACAGGGTGGCGGTGGAGACGATCACCGCCAGGCCGGAGACCACGACGGCCCGTCCCGCCGTCGCCGCCGCCGCCTCCACCAGCGCCTCGGGGGCGGGCCTCCCGCCGGACCGGGCGCGCTCCTCCTGCTCGCGCTTCAGGTAGAAGAGGGTGTAGTCCACGCCGACCGCCATGCCGATCAGCAGGATCAGGTTGGTGCCGATGCCGGTGTCGGGCAGCAGGTGGGAGACCGCCATCGACAGCCCCACCGCCGCCATGATCGACGTCAGCGCCAGCAGCACCGGCACCGCCGCCATCAGCAGCGACCCGAAGACCAGCAGCAGCGTGAGCAGCGTGACCGGCAGGGTGATCATCTCGGCCAGCGCCAGGTCCCGCCCGCGCTGGTCGTTGACGCCCTTGCTGATCGACGGGCTGCCGGTCTCCTCCACCACCAGGTCCGGATGGGCCTTCTGCGCCTGCGCGGTGCGCTCCAGCAGCGGCGGGACGTTCCGGCGCCCGTGCAGCTCCTCGCCCTTCATGGTCACCTCGACCATGAGCATCCGGCCGTCGGGCGAACGGACCGGGGGCGCGACCGAGGCGACCTCGGGCAGCGCCCGCATCCGTCGCGTCACGTCCTGCGCGGCGGCCTGCGCCCTGGCCGGGTCGAGCGGGCCGGACCGGGCGGAGATCATGACCTGCTCGACCGGGCGGCGCTGCATCCCGGCGTCGATCGCGACGGCCTCGGCGCGGCCCGCCTCGCCGACGCCGAAGTCCTTGGCCGTGGCGGCGTTGGTCCCGATCGCGACGCCGCCGCCGAGGCACGCCGCGACGAACAGCACCCAGACCAGGAGGGCGCGCCAGGGGTGGCGGGCGCTCCACCGGGCCGCCCGCAGAGGAAGATTCGTCATGATCGAATCGTCGTCTCGCGGGCCCCTCCGGCATGAGCCCCGACCGGCTGAACCCGGCGTCCACCGATCGGTGGACGGCGGCGTCTACCAGTCGGCGGCCCCCGCGAACGAGGTCGGCTTGGGGTCGTAGCCCAGCGCCTCGCGCGCGGCGGTGATGTCCAGGGTGCGCTCCACCGCCAGATGGCTGATCGCGTAGCGGGTCAGGCGGGGCGGCTCGGGGCGGCGGGCCAGCAGGAACGCGCCCTCGGCGGCCGCCGCCAGCGGCCAGGCCGCGCGGCGCGGCAGGTAGACCGGGCGGGCCCGGACGCCGCGCGCGGCCAGGATCGCGCGGAACGCGTCGTCGAGCACCACCGGCTCGGCGTCGGTCACGTTGTACACGCCCGTGCCGGTCGGCCCTGTCGCCGCCAGCAGGCACGCGCTCACCAGGTTCGTCACCGAGGTCAGGCTGATCTTCTGGCGGCCGGTCCCGACGGCGGGCAGCAGCGGCCCGCGCACGGCCGACAGCACACGCGGCAGCAGGGTGGTGTCGCCGGGGCCGTAGACCGCGTGCGGCCGCAGGACGACCGCCTCGCGGCGGGCCGGGCCGTGCCAGGGGGCCGGGCCGCGGCCGCGCATGACCGCGAGCACCGCGCGCTCGGCGGCCGCCTTGGAGGCGCCGTAGGCGTTGAGGTGGCGGGCGGCGGGGGCCTCGTCCTCGGTGGCCATGACGGTGGGCCGGAACGGGTCGTACACGCTGGCGGTGCTCAGGTGCACGAACCGCGCGCCGGGGAAGGAGGCCAGCGCGTTCCGGGTACCGGTCACGTTGGCGGCGAACAGCCCGGCGGCCGGCCCCCAGTCGGTGACGCTGCCCGCGCAGTGCACGACGGCGTCCACGGCGGGCGTGTCCGGGATCGGGCCGCGCGTGAGGTCCCAGCGCCGGTAGGGCGCGCCCGCCAGGTGGCCGCGCGGGACCTCGGCGCGGCGGCCGTAGGCGAGGGTCTGCACGCCCTGCTCGACCAGGGCGCGGCAGACCGCTCCCCCGACGAAGCCCGACGCGCCGGTCACCGCGATCTTCATCTCGTCCCCCGTACCCGTTCGCGCAGCCGTTCCCGGTCGAGTTTGCGGCCTCGTCCCGAACGCGGCAATTCGGGCAGCTCGACGATGCGGTCCGGGAGCGCGTCGTGGTCGATGACGCCGCGCAGGCGGCGGTCCAGCCCGGCGACGGCGCCGCCCGGCTCGGCGACGACGGCGAGGACCACCTCCTCGTCGCCGGTCGCCGCGTCCGGCAGGCCGACGATCGCGGCCTCGGCGACGCCGGGCAGCGCGGCGATCGCCGGCTCGTACAGGCCCGGGTAGAGGTTGAACTTGCCCCGGATCAGCATGTCCTTCTTGCGGCCCAGCAGGACCAGGCGGCCGCCGTCCAGGCGGGCGAGGTCCCCGGTCGGCAGCCGCTCCAGCGGCGGTGCGCCCAGGTAGCCGCGGCACAGGTTGGGCCCGGACAGCAGCAGCTCGCCGTCGTCGGCGAACGCGGTGCCGGTCAGCGGTTCGCCCAGCAGGTCGCCTTCCGCGCCGGACCCGGTGTGCGCGAGCTTGTCCTCGGCGGACGCGATGGCGACGGGCAGGATCTCGGTCATCGCGTAGACCGACAGCACCTGCGCGGAGGGTGCGGCCTGCACGGCCCTGCGCAGGATCCCGGCGGGCGCGGGGGCCGCGCCCAGCAGGACGTAGCGGAGGTGGTCCGGCAGCGTCGGGGCCGCGTCCAGGACCTCCGCCAGGTGCACCGGCACGCAGAAGGTGTGGGTGGCGCGGCGTTCGGCCAGCTGGCGCGCGAAATCGGCGGGCGAGCAGAACAGCGGCGGCATCGACCAGCGCGCGCCCGAGATCAGCGTCGGCAGGCCCAGCATGAGCTGGTCGGTGTGCACGACGTCGCCGGGGCCGAGCGGCAGGCGTTCCCGGAACAGGTCGAGCGCGGCGGCCAGCGACGCCTGGGTGTGGACGACGGCGCGCGGGTCGGCGGTGGTGCCGGAGGTGAAGATGACGGCGGCGGGCGCGTCCGGGTCGCCGTCCCCGTCGGGCTCGGGCGCGGGTCCGGCGGCGAGCTTGCCGAAAGACAGCGCGTCGCGCGGAACGCCGGGCAGCCAGCGCCCCACGCGGATGTGCCGCATCCGCGCACCGCCGCCGGAGCCCCTGCCAGCGGAAGTCGTGTCCTCGGGCACCTTCAGGGCGGCGAGGTCGGGCAGCAGCAGGCCCTTGCGCCGCGCGTACGCCCGCACCGGCCCCAGGCGGCTGCCCGCGTACAGCAGCGACTCGGCCGCCGACCAGCGCGGACGCGCCAGCTTCAGCCGCGCGGTGAACATCTCCGGCCCGGCCCCCGGGTCGGCGAACACCACCACGCCGCCCGCCGCCACCACGCCCAGCGCGAGCACCAGCGACTCCGGCGACGGCCGTACCGAGAACAGCACCCCGTCGCCCTCGGCGAGCCCCGCCGCCAGCAGGCCGTGCCGGACGGCCAGCACTCGCCGCCGCAGGTCGCCGTAGGTCAGCTCCGCGCCGTCGCCCGCGACCAGCGCCACCGCCGAGGGCGTGGCGGCGGCCTGGTCGAGCAGCCTCCGTACCAGTGTCACCGGTCCCCCTTCCGGACCACCAGGCGCGCGTAGGTCGGGATCAGCACCCCGCGCGCCGCCGCCCGGTGGGTGATCACCGGGCGGGCGGCCAGCACCGTGCGGGCGACCGCGCGCACCTCGGCCATGGCCAGCGGGTAGCCGAGGCAGAAGTGCGGCCCGGCCCCGAACCAGAGCCGCCGCAGCTCCGGCGGGTGCGGCCGGTCCAGGTCGAACGGCCCGAGCGCGCGGCAGCAGTTGTGGGTGGCGATCAGCACCCGGTCGCCCGGCCGCACCCCCGTCCCGCCGATCTCGGCGCGCCGGTGCACGCTGCGCAGCATCACCGGCGTGGGCGTGGTGACGCGCATGGCCTCCTCGATCGCCCGGTCCAGCAGGCCGCCGGGGTCGGCGGCCACGCGGGCGAGCTGCCCGTGGTCGTGCAGCAGCGCGACCAGGCGCGGCACCAGCGTCGCGACCGTCTCGGTGCCGGTCAGGAAGAACGCGGCGGCCGCGCCGCGAGCCTCGGCCTCCGACAGGCCGAGCGTGCGCATCCGGCCCATGACCGTGCCCTCGTCGCCGGCCGCGTACGCCTTGGCGGCGATGTCGCCGAGCGGGTCCAGCACCTCGCGGGCGGTCTCCAGCTGCGCGGGCGAGAGCCGCCGGGTGCGCAGCGACACCATCGACACGATCCGCTCGCCCTGCTCGAACAGGTGCCGGTAGGCCGCCTCGGAGCGGTTGTCCAGGCCGATGACCTCGCCGATCACCGCGCCCGCCAGCACCCGCATGGTGTCCACCAGGTCCACGACCGCGCCCCGCTCCAGGCGGTCGGCGAGGCGGGCGAGCGGTTCGGCCAGCACGCGGGCGCACAACGCGTCGGTGGAAGCGGGGGTGAACAGCTCCGACAGGCGGCGGCGCAGCGCGCGGTGGCCCTCGCCCTCCATGTTGAGCAGCACCGACGGGCCGAGGACCGGTGTCCACAGCTCGCCGGGCGAGCCCGGCCCGTCCTTGCGGAACGTCTCGCCGTCCATGAGGACCTCGCGCGCGAGGCCCGCGTCGTTGACGACCACGCCGACGCCCGGCACGCGCACGACCGGGCCGCGCCCGGCCAGGCCGCGCAGCAGCGGGTAGGCGAACGGGTGCGCGGCCAGGTAGAGCCGCCGTTCCCAGTCCGTCATCGGATGTCCACCACCGCCGGACGGTAGCGGTGGTCGGCGTACCACCCGAGCGTCCGGACCAGGCCGAACGCGCGCAGCCGCCGCACCGACCCGTACACGACCATGTCGTCGCGCAGCCCGTACCCGGCCGTCAGGTAGCGGACCCGGTTGACCAGCGCGCGGTCCTCGTGCACGTCCTCGATGCGGGTGCGCGGGAAGCCGCCCGCCCGCTCGTACAGGTCGGCGGTGATCGCCATGTTGCAACCGGGCATCATCACGTACGGCCCCAGGTACAGCGGGTCCTGGTTGCCGGGCCGGAACCGCCCGAACAGCGCGGCGAGGTCCACCACGGCCGGGAGCAGCCGCCGCTCCCACCACTTCAGCGGGAACTCGTCGGTGCGCGGCAGCAGCGGCCCGCTCACCATCTCCAGCCCGTCGTCGAAGGCCCGCTTCAGCGCCGCGGTCCACTCGCGGTGCGGCAGGCAGTCGGCGTCGGTGCGGGCGACGTGGGTGGCCCCGGCGGCGATCGCGTGCCGGAAGCCGGTGTCGGCTGCCGCGCCGGTGCCCTTCTCCGGCTCGGTGATGATCCGCACGTCGGTCTTGGGGTGGTCGGCGGCGAACGCGCGGACCACCTCGGCGGTGCGGTCGGTGCTGCCGTTGTCCACCACGACCACCGTCGCGTCGGCGTCGGACTGCTCGGCGAGGCGGCGCAGCGTCGCGCCGATCGAGCGCTCCTCGTCGTAGGCGGGGACGACGATCCACAGGTCCATGTCGCTCACAGCTCCGCGAACATCACGCCGAGGCTCACGCCTCCGGCCAGGCCGACGAGGGCGACCCGGTCGCCGGGGCGGCAGCGGCCCTCCCGCAGCGCGGTCGCGAGTTGCAGCGGCAGCGACGCCGAGGCGACGTTGCCGTGCTCGGGCAGCGTCACCACGAGCTTGCCCGGCGGGACGTCCAGGATGGAACGGAGCACCTCCAGGTAGGGCAGCGTGACCTGGTGGACGGCGACGATCGCGAAGTCGTCCCAGGTCAGGCCGGTCTTGGTGAGGGCGTTCAGGAACAGTTCGGGGCCGGTGGCCACGAACGCGTCCTTCAGCCTGCGCCCGTCGCCGCTGAAGTAGGTGTACTCGGGGTCGCGCGGGTGCATCGACCCCCCGCCGGGCAGCGTGCCGACCTGCCAGGCCGCGGAGACGGCGGCGAAGTCGCGGTAGAAGATCCCGCCGTCGGGGGCGGCCTCCACGACCACCGCCGCGCCCGCGTCCGACAGGGTGTAGCCGGCGAAGGCGTCCACGAACTGCGCGCGGTCGCGGACCTTCCAGCGGATCGCGCGCGACGGGCTCTCGCCGGTGCACACCAGCACGCGCTCGTGCTGGCCGGTGCGGATCAGGGCGTCGGCCATTTGAAGGCCGTTGAGGAAGCTGTTGCAGGCGTTCTTGACGTCGAAGACCGGGCAGGTCGCGCCGAGCTTGGCGGCGACGATGTGCGCGGTGGCGGGCTCGACCAGGTCCTGGGACGCCGATCCGAAGATCAGCAGGTCCAACCGCCCGGCCTCCAGCCCGCGGTCGGCCAGCGCCGCGCGGGCGGCGGCCACCGCGAGGTCGGACGCCTGCTCGCCGTCGGCCATGACGTGCCGGGCCCGGATGCCGGTCATCCGCTCCACGATGGTGGGGTGCGGCCGGTAGCCGTCGCTCTCGGCCGCCACGCGCGCCTCGACCTCGGCGCTGGTGAGGGTGCGGTCGGGCAGGTACGCCGCCGCCGCGGTGATGCGTGCTCGCATGGACAGGGCCCCCGGTTTCCTGTTCGGTGTCGTCCGGCATCCAGCCTGACCGGCCGTGACCGGCACCGACAGGGAGACCTTACGGAACCGCGGGTGGGCGTTCTAGCCCGGTTCGGGGTGAGTATCACTACTCACCCGCTTCGCCGGGTCCGCTAGGTGCGCGACGCCTGGTGGCAGCCCCCGTCGTAGACGGCCGGCCGGGACAGGTCGTAGGGGTCCTCGGGCTCGCCGGTCGGGACGGCCCCGGCCTCGTCGTGGCGGAAGGTCGGGTGCACGAAGCCGTCCTTGCGGTCGCAGCGCGCGGGGGCGGGCGAGGTGCCGCCCGCCGTCACCCAGATGACGATCTTCCCGTTCTCCCGGTAGACGAAGAAGTCGTCGCTTCGCCGGACGATCACGCGGATGACCTCGCCGGCGTCGTGCGGCGGCCGGACGGCGTAGACGAAGTTGTGGTCGGTCCTCACCAGCACGCCCGAGCGCCCGGCGCGCCGGTGCGGCGCGGTGGTGACGTTCCCGCGCACCTTGGTCACGGTGCCGACCCGCACGACCGAGCCGGGCGCGAACGCGGTCCGCCAGATGCGGGCGTCGTCGCTGCGCCGCGCGATGTCGCGCCGCAGGTCGGCGCGCTGCCCCGGGTCGACCAGCCCGTCCAGCGCCCCGGTGCGCCCCTGGAAGACGACTTCGGGATCGAGGTTGCCCGCCACCAGGAAGTCCTTGATGCGCGCGTAGGCGCGGGCCGTGTCGTCCTTGCCGAGTCCGCCCGCCGCCGCGGGCGCGGGCATGACCAGCCCGGCCGCGCCGTCGGCGTACCGCTCGGCGGGCGATCCGGCGAACGGCGCGTCGGCGCGGGGCTCGGCGGCCCTGCTGTCGCTCGGCGACGGCGCGCCCAGCCTGACGGGGGGCTCCTCCACGCGCGGCCGGGTCCACCACCACAGCGCCGTGGAGATCGCCAGCAGCACCAGCACGCCCGCGATCACCTTGGCGGCGGCCGCCCGCCCGCCGGTGTCGCGGTAGGCCGCCGCGCGCGCCGCACGCCGCCTGCGCTCGGCCCTGCGCGTCCGCCGCCGCTCGGCGAAGCCGGGCCCCTTCGCGCGCTCCCGCGCCGACGGCTCGGTGATCGTCGCACCGCGGACGAACTCCTCGTCGAAGACCGGCTCCGACCCGCCGTCTGCCATCGGGCCCCCTCCTGACGCACGCCGCGAACCCAGGAATGGTACGGCCCGCGCCGTCCCCCCGGCGGCCGCGACGCCCCTTCCGCGCAAAACTAGAACACGTTACAGTCAGGAGGCGAATCACGTTCTAGCGAGGAGAGCCCATGGGGACCCCGGTGATCGTCGAGGCGGTACGCACGCCGCTCGGGAAGCGCAACGGCTGGCTGGCGGGGCTGAAGGCCCAGGCCGTCCTGGCGCACGCGCTGAACGCCCTGGTCGAGCGGACCGGGATCGATCCCGCCGAGGTGGAGGAGGTCTTCGCCGGATGCGTGACGCAGGCGGGCGAGCAGGGCGGCCACGTCGGCCGCTACGCCTGGCTGTACGCGGGGCTCCCCTGGCAGACCGGCGTCACCACGATCGACGCCCAGTGCGGGTCGGCGCAGCAGGCGGTGCACCTCGCCGCCTCCCAGGTGGCCGCCGGGGTCGTGGACGTCGCGATCGGCTGCGGGGTGGAGGTGATGAGCCGTGCCCCGCTCGGCAGCAACGTGCTGCCGGCCAACCCCCGCCCCGACGACTGGTCGATCGACATGCCGCACCAGTTCGGCGCGGCCGAGCGCATCGCGCAGCGGCGCGGCCTGACCCGCGCCGACCTGGACGCCTTCGGCGCGCGCTCCCAGCAGCTCGCGGCCAAGGCGTGGGCCGACGGCCGCTTCGACCGCGAGATCGCGCCGATCGACGCGCCGCAGGTGGACAAGGAGGGCACGCCCACCGGCGAGACCATGACCGTCACCCGCGACCAGGGCCTGCGCGAGACCACCCCCGAGGGCCTCGCCAAGCTGAGGCCGGTGATGGGCGAGGACTCGCTGCACACCGCGGGCACCTCCTCGCAGATCTCCGACGGCGCCGCGGCGGTGCTGGTGATGTCGGAGGAGAAGGCACGCGCGCTCGGGCTGCGGCCGCGCGCCCGGATCCGCGCGCAGGCGCTGGTCGGCTCCGAGCCGTACTACCACCTGGACGGGCCGGTGCAGTCGACCGAGCGCGTCCTCGCCCGCGCCGGGATGGCGATGGGCGACATCGACGTCACCGAGATCAACGAGGCGTTCGCCTCGGTCGTGCTGTCGTGGGCGTCGGTCCACGAGCCGGACATGGACAAGGTGAACGTCAACGGCGGCGCGATCGCGCTCGGCCACCCGGTCGGCGCCACCGGCGCCCGCCTGCTCACCAGCGCCCTGCACGAGCTGGAGCGGCGCGGCGGGCAGACCGCGCTGGTCACCATGTGCTGCGGCGGCGCATTGTCGTCGGCCACGATCATCGAGCGGGTCTGACCCGGTGCGGGCGCGACCGGAGGACCTCGGCGGCGGGGTCTGGAGCGTTCCGGTGCCGATCCCGGGCAACCCCCTCGCCCACACCCTGGTCTACGCGCTGGAGTCGCCGCGCGGCCCGGTGCTGGTGGACGCGGGCTGGGAGCACGAGGACGCCTGGTCGGCGCTGAAGGACGGGCTCGGCTCGTTCGGCATGGACATCGCCGACGTGCACGGGGTGGTGGTGACCCACTACCACCCCGACCACGCGGGCCTCGCCGGGCGGGTGCGCGAGACCTCCGGCGCGTGGGTGGCGATGCACCGCGACGACGCCGCGATCGTCCGGCTGTTCCGGGACGTGGTCGAGCAGGACTCGGACCGCACCTGGGAGCTCGCCGCCATGCGGCGGGCCGGGGCCGGGGAGGACGAGCTCGCCGGGCCGGGCGACCGGAGCGAGCACATCGACCCGCCCGCCGCGCCCGACCGCGAGCTGGACGACGGCGAGCTGGTGGACCTGCCGGGCCGCAGGCTGCGCACGGTGTGGACGCCGGGCCACTCCCCCGGCCACATCTGCCTGCACCTGGAGGACGGCGACCGCGTCTTCACCGGCGACCACGTGCTGCCCCGCATCACCCCGCACATCGGCCTGTACCCCTACGACCGGACCGACACCGACCCGCTGGGGGACTACCTCGCCTCGCTCGCCAAGGTCGCGGCCGTGGCGGCGGGCGAGGTGCTGCCCGCCCACCAGTACCGCTTCACGGGGCTGCCGAAGCGGACCGACGAGATCATCGCCCACCACGAGGAGCGCCTCATCGAGCTCGCCGGGCTGCTGTCGACCGCGCCCGCCACGCTGTGGGAGCTGGCGGCCGGGCTGCACTGGCGCGACGCGTGGGCCGACATGAGCCCGACCGCCAAGCGGATGGCGGCCGGCGAGGCGGCCGCGCACCTGCGCGTGCTGGAGAAGCGCCGCGTCGCGCGCCGCCTGGACGGGGACGGCCCGCTGCGCTTCACCCTGCGCTGAGGGCCGCCGGGGACGGGACGCCCGGGACCTGCGGGGCCGTCCCCGGTACCCGGGCGCCCGATCCCCGACACGTGGCGCGAACGGGGCATTTCACGCTGCGATGCGACACGCGTCACACACTGATGAGACTCTTGATGAGACTTCAGTCTCATGTTAGAACCTGTTCTATAAAGAACACCAAGCAAGCGCTCAATCACGGGACCAGTCCGACCGAAACCCCAGCTCGTCCAGGGGGCCCGCCCGCCGCTCCGGCGCCGGTCCCCGTCGTCAGCCTGCCTTCCACCCCGGCACGGAGGATCACCCATGGCCCCTGAGATCGACATCATCGACCCGTCCGTCTACGAGCGCGGAGGCGTCCCGCACGACCAGTTCACCTGGCTGCGCGACAACGACCCGGTGCACTGGCACCGGGACCTGGACGAGTCGGTGCCCGGTTTCTGGGCGGTCACCCGGCACGAGGACGTCGTCACCGTCTCCCGCAACGCGCAGATCTTCTCCAGCCACGTGCGCACCTCGATGTACGAGGAGTTCACCGAGGAGGAGATCCTGCTCTACGGGATGATGATGCTGTTCCAGGACCCGCCGGACCACACCAGGAACCGCGCGAAGGTCAACCGCGGCTTCACCCCGCGCATGATCAAGCAGCTGGAAGAGCACATCCGCGACATCTGCAACGAGCTGATCGACGACGTGGTGGAGCGCGGCGAGGCGTGCTTCGCCGAGGACATCGCCGCCCACCTGCCCGCCTACGTCATCTGCGAGCTGCTGGGCGCGCCGGTGGAGGACCGCCAGCGCATCTGCGACTGGTCCAACAAGATCATCGGGTTTGCCGACCCCGAGCTGAACGGCGCCAAGGACCAGGCCAAGGAGTTCGCCGGCGAGCTGATGAACTACGCCGCCGAGCTCGCCGCCCAGCGCGAGGCCGACCCGCGCGACGACATCGCCACCAAGCTGCTGCAGCCCGACGAGAACGGCGTGCGGCTCAGCACCGAGGAGTTCCAGCTCTTCCTGCTCATGCTGGTCATCGCCGGGCACGAGACCACCCGCAACGGCTCGCTCGGCGGGATGCTCGCCTTCTTCGAGCACCCCGAGCAGTGGGAGCGGCTGAAGGCCAACCGGGCGCTGCTGCGCACCGCGCCCGACGAGATCGTGCGCTGGTCCAGCCCCATCAACCTGTTCCGCCGCACCGCCGTCCGCGACACCGAGCTCGGCGGCAAGCAGATCAAGGCCGGGGACAAGGTCGTGGTGTTCTACGCCTCGGCCAACCGCGACGAGCGGGTGATCGAGGACCCGTTCACCTTCGACATCGCCCGCGACCCCAACCCGCACGTCGGCTTCGGCGGCGGCGGCCCGCACTTCTGCCTGGGCACCCACCTGGCCCGGCTGGAGCTGTCGGTGCTGTTCGAGACGATCCTGGACCGGATGCCCGACATCCACCCGGTCGGCGAGCCCCGGCGGCTGCGCTCCAACTTCGTCAACGGCGTGAAGGAGCTGCGCGTCGCCTTCACCCCGTCCAAGCCCAAGGGGAAGACCCGGTGAGCGCCGCGCCCGACATCGAGCTGGTGGACCCGGGCGTCTACGAGAGCGGCGGCGCCCCGCACGACCAGTTCGCCTGGCTGCGCGAGCACGACCCCGTCCACCGCCACCACGGCGACTCCGCGCGCGGGTACCCGCCCTTCTGGGCGGTGACCCTGCACGAGGACGTGGTGCGCGTGTCGCGGCACCCCGAGGTGTTCTCCTCCCACGAGCGGCTCGCGCTGTTCGAGGAGGCGGCGCCCGAGGACCTGGCCCTCCAGCGCATGATGATGCTGAACCAGGACCCGCCCGAGCACTCGCGCAAACGGGGCATCGTCAACCGGGGCTTCACGCCCCGCGCGATCGGCGCGCTGGAGGAGCACATCCGCGGGGTCTGCCGGACCCTGGTCGCCGAGGCGCTGGAGCGCGCCCGGAGCAACGGCGGCGAGGGCGACTTCGTGCGCGACCTCGCCGCCCCGCTGCCGCTGTACGTCATCTGCGAGCTGCTGGGCGCCCCGCCCGAGGACCGCGAGAAGATCTTCCACTGGTCCAACACGCTGATCGGCGGGGACGACCCGGAGTTCCAGCGCTCCCCCGCCGACGGGGAGGCGGCCGCCGCCTCGCTGTACGCCTACGCCAACGAGCTGGCCGCCGAGCGGCGCCGGAGCCCGCGCGACGACATCGTCACCCGGCTGCTGAGCCCCGGCCCCGGCGGCGAGGTGCTGTCGGGCGACGAGTTCGAGCTGTTCGTGCTGCTGCTGGCGGTGGCGGGCAACGAGACCACGCGCAACGCCGCCTCCGGCGGGATGCACGCCTTCTTCCAGCACCCCGACCAGTGGGAGCGGCTGCGCGCCGACCGCGCGCTGCTGGACACCGCCGTCGACGAGGTCGTGCGCTGGGCGACGCCGGTCAACCTGTTCCGGCGCACCGCCGTGCGCGACACCGAGCTGCGCGGGCGCAAGATCCGCGAGGGCGACAAGGTGGTGGTGTTCTACGCCTCGGCCAACGCCGACCCGGCCGCCTTCACCGACCCCGCGCGCTTCGACGTGGGCCGCTCGCCCAACCCGCACCTGGGCTTCGGGGGCGGCGGCCCGCACTTCTGCCTGGGCGCCCACCTGGCACGGCTTGAGCTGCGTGTGCTCTTGGAAACACTTTTGGACACCATGCCCAATATCGAACCGTCCGGTAACGTACGCAGACTAAGGTCGAGTTTCATCAATGGCGTCAAGGAGATGCCGGTGCGCCTGTGCCCGGCGTCGCACGACTGACAGGAGTGGCGCGTGAGCGGGTGCCGGCGTGGCTGAGGCAGTTGAGCCGTCGGAGGGGCCATTGCGCGTGGCCCTGCTCTCGTACCGGAGCAAGCCGCACTGCGGCGGCCAGGGCGTGTACCTACGGCACCTGAGCCGGGAGCTGGTCGATCTCGGGCACGCGGTCGAGGTGTTCTCCGGCCAGCCCTATCCCGAGCTGGACCGGGACGAGATCGTCCTCACCAAGGTCCCCAGCCTGGACCTGTACCGCGACGAGGACCCCTTCCGCACCCCGGCGCGGGAGGAGTTCCGCGACTGGATCGACGTGCTGGAGTTCGCGCACATGAAGACCGGCGGCTTCCCCGAGCCGCTGACCTTCAGCCTCCGGGTGCTGCGCGAGCTGAAGCGCCGCCGCCGCGACTTCGACGTGGCGCACGACAACCAGGTGCTCGGCCTCGGCAACCTCGGCATCGCCAAGGCCGGGCTGCCGCTGGTCACCAGCATCCACCACCCGATCAGCGTCGACCGGCGCATCGAGATCGAGGCCGCGCAGGGGCTCAAGCAGAAGCTCGGCAAGCGCCGCTGGTACGGCTTCGTCGCCATGCAGGCGCAGGTCGCGCGGCGGATCGGCCCGGTGCTGACGGTGTCGGGCTCCTCCAAGGTCGACATCGTCAAGGACTTCAAGGTCGACCCGCGCGACATCGAGATCCTGCCGCTGGGCGTGGACACCGGCATCTTCCACCCCCGCGGCGAGCGCGTGCCCGGCCGGATCGTGGCGATGGCGAGCGCGGACGCGCCCATCAAGGGCGTGGACGTGCTGCTGCGCGCGGTCGCCAAGGTCGCCACCGAGCGCGACGTGCACGTGGTCGTGGTGAGCCGCCCCCGCGAGGACGGCCCCACCGAGAAGCTGGTGAAGGAGCTGGCGCTCGGCGACCGCGTGCGGTTCGTCAGCGGCATCAGCGACGACGAGCTCGGCGAGCTGCTGGCCTCGGCCGAGGTCGCGGTGGTGCCCTCGCGCTACGAGGGCTTCTCGCTGCCGGCGGTCGAGCACATGGCGTCGGGCACCCCGCTGGTCGCCAGCCGCGCCGGGGCGCTGCCGGAGGTCGTCGGCGACGCCGCGATCCTGGTGTCGCCCGGCGACGTCGAGGAACTGGCCGGCGTGCTGCGCCGCCTGCACGACTCCCCCGAGGAGCGCGGCAAGGTGGGCGCGGCGGGCCTGGCCCGGGTGCAGGAGCGGTACACCTGGCGGGCCGTGGCGCAGGCCACGGTCGACCACTACCGGACCGCGATCACCCAGCACCAGTACCTGCGGCTCGCCGCGGGCAAGGCATGAGGGACCTCCGTCGGAGGACTCCCCGTACGGAAGGAGCACGACCCTGCTGACCGTGGATTTCCAGCGGTTCCGCGTCACCCCCGGAGAACGCATCATGGACATGGGATGCGGCGCCGGACGGCACGCCTTCGAGCTGTACCGCCGGGGTGCGAACGTCGTGGCCTTCGACCTGGACGCCGACGAGCTGGCCGGCGTCGAGAAGATGTTCGGGGCCATGCGGCTGGAGGGCGAGGTCCCCGAGGAGGCGTCCGCCGAGACCGTGCAGGGCAACGCGCTCGACCTGCCGTTCCCCGACGACCACTTCGACAAGATCATCGCCTCGGAGGTGCTGGAGCACATCCCCGACGACATGAGCGCGATGCGCGAGCTGCTGCGGGTGCTCAAGCCCGGCGGCCAGCTCGCGGTCACCGTGCCGTCCTGGCTGCCCGAGCGGGTCTGCTGGGCGCTGTCGGAGGACTACCACACCGCGCCCGGCGGCCACGTGCGCATCTACACCCGCGCCGAGCTGGAGGCCAAGCTCAAGTCGCTCGGCTTCCGGGTGGACGGCCACCACCACGCGCACGGCCTGCACGCGCCGTACTGGTGGATCAAGTGCGCGGTGGGCGTGGACAACAACGACAACCCGCTGGCCAAGGCCTACCACCAGATCCTGGTGTGGGACATCATGAAGCGCCCGCTGGCCACCCGGCTCGCCGAGCGCGTCATGAACCCGCTGGTCGGCAAGAGCGTGGTCGTGTACTTCACCAAGCCGGCCACGCCGAGCAAGGCGGCGGCCAAGGAGACGGCGGATGCGGTCTGAGATCGCACCTCCCGCCGTCCCCGGCGTGGTGACCTCGGCCGACATGCTGGCCACGGCGCAGAGCATCGTGCGGCAGCAGGAGGAGTCCGGGGCGATCCCCTGGTTCTCCCCCACGCACGGCGTGCCGGGCCACGTGGACGCCTGGAACCACGTCGAGGCCGCGATGGCGCTCAGCGTCGCCGGGCTCGGCGAGGAGGCGCGCCGCGCCTACGCCTGGCTGGCGTCCGCGCAGCGCCCGGACGGGTCCTGGCCCGCCAAGTGGGTGCTGGGCGAGGTGACCGAGCCGGGCGGCGAGTCCAACCACGCCGCCTACATCGCCGTCGGCGTCTGGCACGAGCTGCTGATGACCGGCGACGAGGACTTCGCCCGCCGGATGTGGCCGGTGGTGCACCGGGCGATCAAGTTCACGCTGGGCCTGCAGACCCGGCGCGGCGAGATCATCTGGATCCGGCACGAGAACGGCGAGCCCTCCGACCACGCGCTGCTGACCGGCTGCTCGTCGATCTACCAGTCGCTGCGCTGCGCGGTGGCCCTGGCCGAACACCTGGGCGAGCCGCAGCCGGACTGGGAGCTGGCCGCCGACCAGCTCGGCCACGTGGTGGCCGCGCACCCGGAGGCGTTCGCCGACAAGAGCCGCTGGTCGATGGACTGGTACTACCCGGTGCTGGGCGGCCCGGTGCGCGGCGCGGCCGCGTACCGGCGGTTCGCCGAGCAGTGGGACACCTTCGTGGTCCCCGAGCTGGGCTGCCGGTGCGTGTCCGACCAGCCCTGGGTGACCGCCGCCGAGAGCTGCGAGCTGGTGATGGCGCTGGACGCGGCCGGCGACCGGGAGCGGGCGCTGGAGCTGTTCACCACCATCCAGCACCTGCGGCACGAGGACGGCTCGTACTGGACGGGCTGGCAGTTCGAGAACCAGCGGCACTTCCCGGGCGACCGGTCCACCTACACCGCCGCGGCGGTGATCCTGGCGGCCGACGCGCTGGAGGGCGCCTCGCCCGGCTCGCAGATCTTCAAGGAGATCGCGGGACGCCCGCTCGGCCCGGCGTCGGCCGCCGACCCGGTGGCGTGCGGCTGCGCGCTGATGCCGGTGGCCAACCCGGTGCGGACGCGCCTCTAACGAACGGGAACGGGCCCGCACCGGAAGGCGCGGGCCCGTACGCGTCCGCCTCAGGCGAGCGGGTCGCCGTCGGTGACCCGCTCCAGCACGCGGAGCGAGCCCACCACGCGCCGCTCCTCGAACACGCCGCTGTTCACCGCGCGCAGGTAGATGTGCTGGTAGGGGGCCTGGCCGCCGTCGGCCGGGTCGGGGAACACGTCGTGCACCACCAGCGCGCCGCCGACCGCCACGTGCCCGGCCCAGGACTCGTAGTCGCCGCGCGCGTGCTCCTCGGCGTGTCCGCCGTCGATGAACAGCAGCGCGACCGGCGTGCGCCAGAACGCCGCGACGGTGCGCGAGGCGCCCACGACGGCCACGACCTCGTCCTCCAGGCCCGCCGCCGCGATGGTCCGGCGGAACACCGGCAGGGTGTCCATGCGGCCGGTCATCGGGTCCACCAGGGACGGGTCGTGGTGCTCCCAGCCGGCCTGGTTCTCCTCCGAGCCGTGGTGGTGGTCCACGGTGACGACGGTGCGGCCGGTGCGCCGGGCGGCGGCGCCCAGGTAGATCGCCGACTTGCCGCAGTAGGTGCCGACCTCCAGCAGCGGCCCGGCGGGGTCGGGCCGGGCCCCGTACTCCAGGGCGGTCTCGTACAGAGCCGTGCCCTCGTCCTCGGGCATGAAGCCCTTGGCGCAACGCGCGGCCCGGAGCAGGTCGCCGGGCATCGCGGGCGGTGCGGTCGTCCCCGCGGGGGTGGACGCCATGGTCTCAGTCATCGATCTCCTCCGCCGCGCACTTTATCCGCATCCGGGCACCTTACGGCCTGGTGTCCCCGGCGCCGCGCCCGACCAGCCTCACGTGACCGGCACATCTAGATCACTTTGATGAGACGCGAGTCTTGCCGCCCCATACTGAAACGTGTTCTACTTTCCGGGTGAGCGAGCGCACCAGGCCGCGGCCCGGCCCCGCCCGCAGAACCGAACTGGATTCGGTATGTTGGCCGTGACCTGTCGCACCCTCACCGGGACGTGAACGGAGAAGGCGATGAGAGTACGAGTCGATCCGCTGGTCTGCGAGGCCAACGCGGTGTGCGTCGGGCTCGCCCCCGACGTCTTCGACCTCAACGACGACGACGAGCTGGAGATCCTCCTGCCGGAGGTGCCCGCCGACCAGGCCGACAAGGTCCGCCACGCGGTGCGCTCCTGCCCCAAGGCGGCCCTGGCCCTGGACGAGTAGCCGGTCCCTCCCGCCCTCCCCCGCCACATCCCATCCCACCCTTCCGGGACGCCGTGGCACGGCGTCCGACCCTCGATGTGGAGGCAGCCATGGCACGCGCCGCGGTCCTGCATGCGGTCGGCGACTCAGAGCTCGACCTGCGCGACGACGTCACCACCGTCGATCCGGGCCCCGCCCAGGTCAAGGTCAAGATCAAGGCCACCGGGGTCTGCCATTCGGACCTGTCCACCATGACCGGCGTGCTGCCGTCGATGCCGCCCACCGTCATCGGCCACGAGGGCGCGGGCATCGTGACCGAGGTGGGCTCGCACGTGGACAACGTGCAGGTGGGCGACCACGTGGTCATCAACTGGACGCCCGACTGCGGCGCCTGCGCCGAGTGCCTGCGCGGCGAGCCGTACCTGTGCATGACCTCGATCGCGGCCGCGTTCAGCGAGCCCACCTTCACGATGGGCGACGGCAGCCCGGTGTTCGGCATGGCCGGCACCGGCACCTGGGCCGAGGAGCTGGTGATGCCGGCCCGCGGCGTCATCAAGGTGGCCGAGGACGTGCCGTTCGAGTACGCGGCCCTGCTCGGCTGCGGCATCCCGACCGGCGTCGGCGCGGCCATCAACACCGCCAAGGTGAAGCCCGGCTCCAAGGTCGCGGTGGTCGGCGCGGGCGGGGTGGGCCTGTCGGTCATCCAGGGCGCCAAGATCGCCGGCGCGTCCACCATCCTGGCCATCGACCCCAACGAGGCCAAGCACCCGATCGCCAAGCAGTTCGGCGCGACCCACACCGCCACCCTGGACTCCCTGGAGGAGACCAAGGGCCTGCTGACCATGGGCCAGGGCTTCGACTACACCTTCGAGGTGGTCGGCAAGGCCGCCGCGATCGACACCGCGTGGGCGGCCACCCGCCGCGGCGGCGACGTGATCGTGGTGGGCGCCGGCGCCGCCGACGACAACTGGCAGATGAGCGCGTTCTCGCTGCTGTTCGAGGGCAAGAACGTGAAGGCGTCCCTGTACGGCGGCTGCGACCTGAAGCGCGACATCCCGCTGTTCGTGGACCTGTGGCGCGCGGGCAAGCTGGACATCGACGGCCTGATCACGCGCCGCATCGGCTTCGAGGACCTGAACAACGCCGTGCAGGCGCTGCGGAAGGGCGACGTGATCCGCCAGGTGGTCCTGTTCGACTGAGCCCCACGCCCGACCGTTCCACCGGCGCCGCCCGGGCCCCCAGGGCCCGGGCGGCGCCGTCGTCTGAACCTCGCCCCGCCACTCCCCTTGCCATCCCGGGAAGAAATTCTCAGGTTCGGTTGTGTTGGAGATCTGCCCCCGTGTCATCCTTCTGCTGTTCAATGTGTCCAGGTCGAAATGATCATGGGAAGCGGGTGGCGCACATCGCAGCGACAAGGCGTTCCGGCCGTCCCATGCCGGTCCGGGCGGTGCTCGCCGGAGCTCTGGCGGCCCTGCCCCTGACCGCCGTCCCGGCCGCGGCCGCGCAGGCCGCCCCCGCTCCGGGCGGCGCCCCCTCGCCCCTCATCCGCGACATCCAGGGCGCGGCCCACCTGTCCCCCCTGAACGGCCGGGACGTCGCCCGCGTCCCCGGCGTCGTCACCGCCCTCGCCGGCAACGGCTTCTGGATGCAGGACCCCAAGCCCGACAAGAACGACGCCACCTCCGAGGGCGTCTTCGTCTTCACCCGCGCCAAGCCCGCCGTCGCCGTCGGCGACGCGGTCCGCGTGGACGGCCGGATCAGCGAGTTCCGCCCCGGCGGCGCGGCGTCGGCCGGGCTCACCCGCACCGAGATCGACGCGACCGCCACCGCCGTGGAGGCGCGCGGCGTCCCGCTGCCTCCCCCGGCCGTCCTCGGCCCCAAGGGCCGCCGCGCCCCCGCCGCCACCGTCAACGCCGACAGGGGCCCGCTGAACGTCGAGGCCAAGGGCGTCTTCGATCCCAAGCGCGACGCCCTCGACTTCTACGAGTCCCTGGAGGGGATGCGCGTCCGCGTCGAGGACGCCGTCGCGGTCGGCCCCTCCCGCGCCGGCGAGGTCCCCGTCCTGCCCGCCGGCGGCGCGGGCGCGGGCGTGCGCACCAAGCGCGGCGGCATCCTGCTGCGCGCCGACGACCCCAACCCCGAGCGCGTCACCCTCGACGACGCCCTCGCGCCGCTGCCCGCCATGAACGTCGGCGACCGCCTGCCCGGCGCGGCCGACGGCGTGCTCGACTACGGCTACGGCGACTTCAAGCTCCTCCTCACCGTCACCCCCGCCCGCACCGGCGGCGGCCTGGCGCGGGAGGAGACCCGCGCCCCCGGGCCCGGCGAGCTGACGGTCGCCACCGCCGGCCTGGACGGCCTCAGCCCCGACACCCCCGCCGAGCGCTTCCGGCACCTGGCCACCGACATCGTGACCGGCCTGAAGTCGCCCGACCTCATCACCGTCACCGGACTGCTGGACAACAGCGGCACCGACGACGACGGCACCGTGGCCGCCGACCAGACCGTCGCCGAGCTGATCACCGCGATCAGCGCGGTGGGCGGCCCCGCCTACGACTGGCGCTCGGTCGTCCCGCGCAACAACTCCGACGGCGGCGAGCCCGGCGGCAACAACCGGGTGGGCTTCCTGTTCCGCGCCGACCGCGGCCTGGACTTCGTGGACCGCCCCGCCGGCGACGCCGAGCACGACGGCCCGTCCGGCGAGCCCGCCCGCCCCGGCACCGCCGTCAGGGTGCTGAGCGACGGCCCCGGCAAGGTGCGGCTGTCGCTCAGCCCCGGCCGGATCGAGCCCGCCGACGCCGCCTGGAGCGGCACCCGCAAGCCCGTCGCGGGCGAGGTCACCTGGCAGGGGCGGCGCATCATCGTGGTGGCCAACCACTGGTTCCCGCGCACCGGCGACGACCAGCCGGTGTACGGCCGCAACCAGCCGCCGGTGCGGCCCAGCGAGTGGCGGCGCGACGCGCAGGCGCGCGTGGTGGCGGGCTTCGTGAAGTCGGTGCGCTCCATGGCCAAGGACGCCGACGTGATCGTGGCCGGCGACCTCAACGAGCGCGAGTTCGCCACCCCGGTCAAGACGCTCGCCAAGGAGGCCGGGCTGAAGGAGGCGTCCGGCAGGGTCCCCGGGACCGACCGCTACACCACGGTGTCCGGCGGCAACTCGGAGATGTCGGACCACATCCTGCTGAGCCCGTCGCTCGCCAAGCGCAAGCACGAGTACGACATCGTGCACCGCAACGCCGAGTTCGCCGACCGCGCCGGGGACCACGACCCCACCCTCGTGCGCATCGACCTGTCGAAGAAGTAGCGCCGGTCGGGGACGCGGTGGCCGGCGAGCGCTGCCCAGTGCCGCCGGCCACCGCGGCATACCCGACTATCGCGTCGAACGCCGGATCCGCTACATCCGCCGCCAGAACGGGACCCTCACCCCCGACCCGGCGGATCGGGGCAAACCCCGGCGCGGTTTTGGGAAGGACGGAACGATCAGCGCGGCGCGCCCCGAAGGTGGCGGGCGTTTCGCCCCGGACACCGGGGGGACCGGGCGGGCGACACCTCCTGAGAGGAGCCGCCGCCATGGTCTCCCGTTACCGCACCCGCCGCCGGTCCATCGGCATCGTCGCCCTGGTCTACCTGGTCATCGGCGTCTTCGTGGCCGTCGACCGGGGCTACATCACCGAGGACCTGGTGCGCCGGGTCGTCAGCGCGCTGCTGGCCGTGCTGCTGTGGTTCCTGGTCCTGCTCGGCATCGACATGCGCATCGACGCCTGACCGCCGGCGACAGGTCCACCTCTCGTCCGGGCCATAGACGGGCTGTCGCCGCGGAGGTACGTTCCGTCCATGGCTAAAGGTGGATGCAGTTGCGGACACGGCGGCGGTTGCTCATGCCCGAAGGGCTGCTCCTGCGGGTGCAACGGGTGACGCCGGCCGTCCTCAGGACGGATCCTTGATCGCCTCCGGGTAGACGAACAGGCCGGGCGAGCCGCCGGTGTGCCAGAACACGGCGGTCTCGTCCGCGCCGATCACCCCGGCCCGCACCAGGCCGACCAGGCCCGCGGCCGCCTTGCCCGAGTAGACCGGGTCCAGCAGCACCCCCTCGGTGCGGGCGAACAGCCGCACGGCCTCGGCCATCTCCGGCGTCGGCACGCCGTACCCGGGGCCGAACCAGTCGTCGCGCACGCTGCGGCCCCCGGCCGGGGCGGGCACGCCGACCAGGTCGGCGGTCTCCTCCAGCAGGGCGTCCAGGGAGGCGGCGGTGACGTCGGCGGGCTCGTAGACGCAGATCGCCTCGACGGTCGCGGCCGCTCCGGCGTGCGCCAGGCCCAGCACGAGTCCGGCGGCGGTGCCGGTGGTGCTGGTGGCGACCACGACGCGGTCCACCCGCTCGGGCGGCTCAGGGGCCCGCCCGCGCGCGCCGAGCTGCGCGGCCAGCTCCAGTCCGGCGGCGACGTAGCCGAGCGCGCCGGTCGCGTTGGAGCCGCCCGGCGGGATGACGCAGGCCGGGCCGATCTCCTCCAGCGCCCTGATGGTGTCGTCCAGCCCGTCCACGATCCGCACGCGCGCGCCCAGCAGGCCGTCCAGCAGCACGTTGCCGGAGGTCTCGTACAGGGCGTCGCCGCGCGGCACCGACCGGGTCAGCAGCAGCTCGCAGCGCAGCCCGGCGCGGGCGCACGCGGCCGCGGTCTGGCGGGCGTGGTTGGACTGCACCGCCCCGAAGGTGACGACGGTGTCGTGCCCCTCGGCCAGCGCCCGCCCGATGAGGAACTCCAGCTTGCGCGTCTTGTTGCCGCCGAGCGCCAGCCCGGTGCAGTCGTCCCGCTTGATCCAGATCTCCGGTCCGCCGAGCGCCTCGCTCAGCCGGGGCGCGGGCTCCAGCGGCGTCGGCAGGTGGCCGAGCGGGAAGCGTGGGAACGGTGCCAGTACGTCGGTCATGGCACCATCGTCCGCCACCACATCGGCCGCTCCCCCCGGTGCCCGGCGTCGACGGCGGCCGCGCGCAGCGTGCCGTCGCGCGCGGTGAGGGCGGTGACGTGCTGGTCGCCGGGCCCCTCCAGGCCGGGGACGGCCGGGAGCCGCCGCCAGGTCAGCCCGTCCGGCGACGTCCAGAACGCCGCGTCGCGCCCCGGCGTCGTGCCCGCCAGCACCAGGCCCTTGGGGGACGCGCTCGCGGCGGACAGGGTCGCCGCGCCGTCCAGCACGCGGCTCTGCCAGGTGCGGCCCGCGTCGGTGGACACGCCGTAGAACGCGGCCGGCGCGGGGCCCTTGGCGGTCTCGCCCCAGCCCAGCGCGACCACGGTGCCGCTGTTGGCCACGACCTGGAAGTAGCCTCCGGCGACCACGCCCGCGGGCAGCGCGGGGGTGGGCGCGGCGGTCCACTTCACACCGTCCGGGGACGTCCACAGCGCGGGCCGCGCCCTGCCCTGCACGCGACGGCCGCCGGCCGCCGCGTACCCCTGGGGCGTGGCGGTGACGCCGCTCATCCAGCCGGGGCCGTCGAGCGCGCCCTTGACCGCGCCGACGCCGGGCGTCCACGCCTTGAGGTCGGCCGAGCGCCAGGTGGCCGCGCGTCCGCCGGACATGCCGACCACGACGTGCCCGGCGGGTCCGTGCGCGACGCCGCATGGCGGTCTGCATCCCGCGCGGCGCGGGCGCCGTGCGCCAGGACGCGCCGTCGGCGGAGGACGCCAGCAGCGGCGCGGCGACGCCCTTGGGCGCCTCGGTGCGCCCCACCGCCAGCCAGCCGGACGGGCCTGACGCGACGCCGGTCAGGTGGCGGCGCGGCTGCCCGGGGCCGCCCGCCTTGCCCCCGCCGAAGTCGGGGGTCTGCGCGCGGGCCCAGGAGTCGCCGCCGGACGAGGTCCACACGGCCGCGTCGCCGTTGGTGCCGCCGACCGCGACCAGGCGTCCGGCGCGGGCGTCCATCGCGGAGACGCCCCGGTCGGTCCGCAGCGCGCCGGGCACCGCGCGCAGGTCCACGGGCGTGCCGCCGGAGGCGAGGTAGGGGTCCTCGGCGGCGGTGCGCCCGGCGACCACGACGCCGGTGCCGGTGACGGCGAGGCCGCCGACGAACGGCGTGCCGGGCGCTCCGGCGGGCTGCCAGGCCCGGCCGTCGCCGCTGCGCAGCATCGTCCGCGCGCCGCCCTTGCCGAGGACCACCGCGACCAGCCCGGACGGCGAGCCGGCCAGCCGCTCGACACCGCTGAACCCGGGGTGGTTGAGCTGCGCGGACGGCGCCCAGGCGCGGCCGTCCGGGGAGGCGAGAACGACGCCGTACCGGGTGGTGGTGCGCTTCTTCTTCGGGCCGGTGGTCCGCTGCCCCTCGCGCACCGTGTAGAAGCCGCGGGGTCCGGCGGCGAGCGACTTGGTGGGCCCGTAGGAGCCCTGCGCCTGCGGCACGGCGACCGCCGTCCAGGTGCGGCCGCCGTCGGCGGAGCGCCAGACGCCCTCGCCCCGGACGACGCGCTTTTTCTTCTTCCTGGTCTCGACGCGCGAGAACGTGCCGTGCGCGACCAGGGTGTCGCCGTTGGCCGCGACGCGGTCGAATCCGGTGACGCTGGTGGCGTTCAGCCGGTCGTTGCGCTGCCAGGGGCCGCCGCCGGGCGAGGTCCACACCACGCCGCGCCCGGCGCTCGCGCCCACGGCGACGAAGCCGGAGGCGGTGCGGGCCAGGCCGAGGACCTGGTCGCCGGGCCGGAACGCGGGGCCGGGCGCCTGCCGCGTCCAGGTGCGCGCGTCGGCGCTGGTCCAGGCCACGGGACCGGCGGCGGAGGCGCCGAGCGCGGCCCACCCGCCCGCGTTGCCCGCCAGCAGCCGGGGCCGGTCGCCGAGCAGCGGCTCGGAGCCGTCGGCCGCCCGCACCTTGGCCAGTTGCCAGGTGCGGCCGGAGTCGCCCGAGACCAGGAACTGGGCGCGCTCGCGGCCCTCGCCCGGCTTCTCGGTACCGGCGGCGACGACGGTGTCGCCCGCCGAGAACACGGCCGCCAGGTCCTGGGAGAGGCCGTCGGTCTTGGCGGCGGGGTCGGCGGCGAACAGCGCGTCGGCCGGGACCGCTCCGGTGACGGCTGGCCGCTTGCCGCCCCCGCCGGAATCGCCGGCGACCACGTACACCGCGCCGCCGGCCGCCACGACCGCGAGCCCGGCGACGACGGCGACGACCTTGCGCCGCGAACGCTTGGAAGCTGGCTTCGCCTGGGGCGGGGCCTTCTCGGGCGCGGGCTTGGACGCGGCTTTGGCCTTGGCCGCAGGCTTCGGCGCGGTCTTGGCCTTGGTCTCGGGCTTCGACGCGGGCTTGGCTTCAGGCTCGACCGCAGGCTTGGCCTTCGCCTCGGTCTCCGGCGCGGCCTTCGCCTTGGGGGCGGGCTTCGGCTTGGGACGGGCCGCGTCCTTCACCGAGCCCGTCGCGCGGGCGCGGGCCGCCTTGCGTCGCGGCGCGGAACGTTCCTTGGGAACGGTCCGATCCCGCTCCGGCGTCTCGTGCGCCCACGGCACGCCCGCCGCGCGCCACGCCGACTCGGCGGTCTGCCACACCGAGCCCGCCGGTGCGTCGTCCGTACGGGGCGGCTCGGCGGCCAGGCGGCGCCGGATGCGCCGCGAGGCCAGCGGGCCGGTGAGGTCCTCCCCCGGCGGGCCCGCCTCCTCGATCAAGGCGCCGTCCTGCTCCGGGGTTTTCGCCGTCACGCCCGCTCCTTCGCCTGCCAGGTGCCGTCTGCCGTCACACGACCGAAGGTCGTGCCGACCCACCATCAAACCGCGCCGAAACCGTGTGCGTACGGACATCGGCGCGAACGGCGCCCGATAGGGCCGCGCGAGTGTTCATATCACCTCAGCCGAGGTGCAAATGATCAATTGCCTCGATCGTGCCCTTGTAGGCCAGGCCCCGGACGTGGACGACGGGGGCGTCGGCCGCGGCGGCGTCGCGGGTCTCGGCCGAGACGCCGACGCCGTCGATCTCCACGCGCACGCCCTCGGGGACGACGATCCGCACGGTGGACTTGTAGGCGACCACGCGCAGCGTCGCCACCCGGCCGGGCAGGTCGGCGGCGCGCAGGTCGAGCAGGCACTCGCCCTTGTAGACGACGGCCGTGTAGAGGTCGGGCAGCCGCCAGCGGCCGGTGCGGCGCACGGTGGACTTGTAGGCGAGCTGGAAGCGGCCCGCCGGGGCCGTGCGGCCGGGCGCGGCGGCCGTCGCGGGGACGGGCCCGCGGGCGGGGGGCAGGTCGGCCGCCAGGTGCGCCAGCTCGTCCTGGGTGCGGGCGGCGAGGGCCCGCTCGATGCGGCCGTCCAGCTCGGCCTCGGTCAGCCGGCCCTCGGCGTAGGCGGTGTGCAGCCGGACGAGCACCTCGTCGCGGTCGCTGTCGGAGGCCCGCAGGGCCGGGCGCTGCTCGACGGTCATGGGGTTTCTCCTTCGCGGCGGTCCGCCCCCCACTGTTCCCCTTCACACGATGGGAAGGTCAAGGCGAAGTCGAGATGTATCGTAACGCGTTTTTCCTCTCCTAACGAGAGATAATCGACGGCGCGTTGTGCCGGGCGGTCGCCGGGCGGTCGGCTAGATTCGGCTCAACGTTGATCATCTGGACGGGGGAGGGCGTTGCCGGTGAACGCTGCGGTCGGCCACCCGCACGGCCCTTACACGCTGTACGACCTGGACTCGCTGCCCGACGACGGCGACCGGTTCGAGCTGGCCCACGGCTGGCTGACCGAGCTGCCCGGCGACATGTGGCACGACAACGCCGCCGAGCAGCTGCGCACGATCCTCAAGGACGCCGCCCGGCAGGCCGACGCCGACGTGCACGTGGCGGGCGCGCCCCAGCACGTCACCACGCACGCCGGGATACGCAAGCCCGACGTGTTCATGGTGGCGCGGGACGTGGCCCGCATCGCGCTGGAGCGGCAGACGCGCACCTACTACGGGCCGGACCTGATCCTGGTCGCCGAGGTGGTGACCCCGCGCACCGCCAGCGAGAGCGCCGACCGGGTCGCCAAGGTCGCCGAGTACGCGGCCACCGGCATCCCGCACTACTGGATCATCGATCTGGAGCCGCGGCCGACCATCACGCTGCTGGAACTGGACGGCGACGGCTACCGGGTGCGGTGCAAGGCCAAGTCCGGCGAGCCGGTGTCGGCGGAGGCGCCGTTCCCGGTGGTGTTCGACCCGGCGAGGCTGTCGGAGATGGAGTGACCGCGCCGCCGCAGGTAGTAGTGCGCGGTCACGATCGCCAGCAGCGGGCCCCACGCCAGTAGCGGCAGGTAGGCGGCGCCCATGACCAGGCCGGCGAACCCGTCCGGGGCCTCGGGCCCGGCCATGGCGTCCCGCCAGCCGAGGCCGAGCGCCCCGGTGATGAGGAAGACCGCGACCGCGCCCAGCGAGGCGATGCCGGTCGCGCCCAGGGCGGGCACGTTCCGGCCGCCCACCAGCGGCAGCCACCGGGGGAACACCTCGCCCCAGCCCCGCACCAGCCCCAGGGTCAGGAACGCGAAGCACTCCGCGACCAGGCTGAGCCCGAACACGTACGGCGTGCCGATCGGATGCGGGAAGTCGGCGAGATCCGATCCCTCGGGGAATCCCAGCGGCACCCCCAGTCCCATCGCCAACCGCCACAGACCGGACGGCAGCACGACCAGCGGCACGGCGTGCGCCGTCCATCTCACCCAGCGGGGCACGGGACGGGCGGTGGGGGTCGGGGGCATGGGGGTCCTCCTCTGCGCGGCGTTCATCGACGCCTCATGCTCGCCGCGCGGCGCGTTCCCACACCTCCCGCGCACGGGGCGGCCCGCTCCCTCCCGCGGGGGATCACGGCGCACCGTTAGGCTCGGACCGTGCTGCTGCTGACGACGCTCGACTCCTGGCGCGCCCAGTCCGGTCCCCGGTTCGTCCTGGCGGAGGCCGGGGCGGTGTGGGGTCCCGACGACGACGCCGACGTGCTGGCCCTCGCCGACGCGGAGTTCAAGGAGGGCCAGGTCCTGGCCGTGGACCTCGATCCCCAGACGGGCCAGCGCGGGGTGGTCGACCGCACCGGCGCGGCCGTCCGCTACCTGCGGCGCGGCCCGGACGGCCGGCACAGCGCGGTCCTGCCGCGCCCGGCCACCGCCGAGGCCCTGGACCTGCTGCCCCACCCCGAGGGCGGCTGGTACCGCGAGACCTGGCGGACCGGCCCCTCGTTCACGCCCGGCGGCTACCCGGGCGAGCGCGCCAGCGCGACCGGCATCTACTTCCTGCTGCCGCCGGGCGAGGAGTCGATGTGGCACGTGGTGCGCTCGGACGAGGTGTGGCTGTGGCACCGGGGCGGCCCGCTGTCGCTGCTGCTGGGCGGCGCCGGCGACCGCCCCGGCGACGCCGAGACGGTCACGGTGGGCGCGGACGTGGAGCGGGGCCAGGTGCCGCAGGCGCTGGTCCCGGCGGGGGTGTGGCAGGCGGCCCGCCCCGCCGGGAACGCGGAGGTCCTGGTGAGCTGCGTGGTCTCCCCGGGCTTCGACTTCGCCGACTTCCGGGCGGTCTGACCTCCGGCCGGACGCGCCTAGGCGAGCGCTTCGGTCGGGGGCAGGCGGGCGGCGCGCACGGCCGGGTACAGCCCGGCCACCGCGCCCACCAGCAGGGTCGCGGCCAGCGCCCCGGCGACCGCCCGCACCGGCACCACCGGCGGCCAGCCCTGCGCCGCCGCGTAGCCCGCCGTCACCAGCACGCCCAGCAGCAGGCCCGCCGCGCCGCCCGCGCCCGACAGCAGCAGCGACTCGGTCAGGAACTGCGTGCGGATCTGGCCCCGCGTCGCGCCCAGGGAGCGGCGCAGGCCGATCTCGCGGCGGCGCTCCAGCACCGAGATGATCATGGTGTTGGCGATGCCGACGCCGCCCACCAGCAGCGCCACCGCGCCCAGGCCCAGCATCAGGCCGGTGAGCGCGCCCTCGGCGGCGGCGCGGGCGGCCAGCGCGTCCGAGGGGCGCGACACCGCCACCTCGGACGGGTTCGCGGGGTTGGCGGCGCGGGGCAGCATCGCGCGGACCTCCGCCACCGCCTCCTCCGGCGACCGCTCGTAGATCGTGGTCGGGTGGCCGTCGTAGCCCAGATGGGCGCGGGCGGCGGGCACGCCCACCAGCGCGGACGCGTCGATCTCCGGGGCCAGGGGCAGCGGCTCCAGCACGCCGACCACGGTGAACCAGCGGTCGCCCGCGTAGACCTGCGCGCCCACGCGGTCGGCGCCCAGGCGGTCGGCGGCGAGCGCGCCCAGCACCAGCGCCGGGTAGCGGGCGGTCGCCTCGTTGAGCCAGGCGCCCTCGCGCATCCGCCCCTCCAGCGTGCGCAGCAGGCCCAGGTCGGCGGCCTGGACGGAGATGCCGCCCGTCTCGGCCTTCGGGACGCGGTCGGTGCGGCGGACCGACACCTCGATCCGGCCCGTCGCGCTCGCCGAGACGCCCAGCCGCTCGATCATGCCGGGGGCCGCGGCGGGGAGCACGGCGGGGCGGCCGTCCACGCGCTCGCCGGGCTGCACGCGCAGCAGGTTCGTGCCCAGGTCGTCCAGGCGGCGCAGCAGGTCCTCGCGGCCGGACGCCGAGATGCCGAGCACCGAGACGACGGTCGCGATGCCGAGCGCGACCCCCAGCGCCGACAGCGCCACCCGGGCGGGGCGCGAGCGCAGCCCGGCGGCCCCGGTCCGGAGCACGTCGGCGGGCCGCAGCCGGGCGGGGTTCACCGGGCCGCCTCGTCGCTGGTGACACGCCCGTCGCGGACGTGGACGCGGCGCGGGCAGCGCGCGGCGACCCCGGCGTCGAGGGTGCCGATCAGGTGCAGCAACGTTGACTTGCCCGAGCCCGACGGCCCGACCACGGCGGCCATCTCGCCCGCGCCGACGCTGAGGTCCACGCCCCGCAGGGCCTGGACGCGGTCGCCGTACCGTTTGGCGACGCCGGTCAGCTCGATCATGCCGCCGGCACCCCCACCCGCAGCCCGGCGCGCAGTCCCGGGGCGGCGACCTCCACGCGGCCGCCGCCGTACGCGCCGGTCCGCACGGGGACGACCCGCCGCCCGTCCGGCCCGACGACCTCCACGGCGTGCCCACCCGCCCGCAGCGCCAGCAGCGCCTCGACCGGAACGCTGAGCACCCGCCGGCGCCGGTCGCGCTCGACGGTGACCGCCACCGGGGCCCGGTCGAGCCGTCCCGCGCCGCCGTCCAGGGCGACCTCAACGTCGATGGTCGGCTCGGCGTTCTCGTCCGCCGGACGGGTCGCGACCGTCCCGACCGCGCCGATCCGGCCCCGCACCGTGCCGCCGCCGGGCAGCTCGACCGTGACCGGGGCGCCCCGGCGGGCCAGCCGCTGGTCGGACGCCTTCAGGTCCACGTGGACCAGGCGCGTGGTCGTCGTCAGCGTGAGCATCCGCCGCCCCGTAGCCACCCGATCGCCGACGGCCGCGCCCGGATTCGCGACACGCATCGGGCCGGGGAGGAAGACCACCTGCCCGGCGTCGATCCGCCCGGTCTCCGGCAGTCCCGCGCCGTCCTGCCAGTCCCGGACGGCGCGGGCGGTCGCGGCGGTGAAGCGGCGGTCCGCGGTGAGGCCGTCGCCGTGGCCGAGGTCGCGCAGCGCGCGTTCGAGCTGCGCCACGTCGGGGCCGGTGACCCCCGGTTCCAGCGTCCGGTAGAGCGGCAGCTTCCCGTACATGAGGACGGTGGGGCGGCGGTTCACCCGGTACAGGGCGTCGCCTTGGCGCAGGGTCCGGCCGGGCGTCGGCATCGCGGTGACGACGCCGGAGGTCTCGACCGCCACATGGCGTTCCCCCGCGTACGTCAGCGTGCCGTCCAGCGTCTTGGTGTCCACCAGGTCTCCGTAGGTGACGGGGGCCGTCGCGGGCGGGGGCGGGGCCGCCGCCGCACCGCCGTCGCCGTCGCGGAGCAGGACGGCCCCGCCGCCCGCCGCCAGCGCGACCACCGCCCCGCCGACGAGCCAACGCCTCACCGCTGCTCCCGCAGGATGTGGTCGCACGCCTTTGACGCCTTCTCCCACTTCGCCGGGTTCTTGAGGTGCACGTCGGGCGGGGCGTCGTCGGGCATGTCGTAGCCGTTGTCGCGCATGCATTTCGCGAACCGCGCGAAGCGGGCCTTCACCGCCGGGTCCTGCATGTCGATCGTCTTGCCGGTCGGCGCGACGCCCTTGCACGCCGCCATCGCCCGGTCGGGGATCTGGACGCCGCCCTGCGGGATCCTCTTGGGGTCGTCGGGCATGTTCACGCCCTGGTCGCGCAGGCAGCGGGCGTACTTGAGCGCGGCGGCGTCGGAGGGGGTGGGCGACGGCGCCGCCTCCTCCCCTCCCCCGCACGCCGACAGCGCCAGCGTCAACGTCAACGTCAACGTCATGAGCATGACGGGCAGGCGTTTCATGCGGTCCTCCCTTTTCCGGGCATGGCTGAGGAACCCGTGTCGCGGACGGGCGGTCGGGTGGAACGGGCTCAGGAGCGGTTCTTGCAGTCCGGGACGGGCCAGCCGCGCTTGGCCAGCGGCTTCGCGTCGGCCACCAGCAGGGCCTTGCCGGGTTCGGTGAGCCAGCCCTCGTGGACGTACCAGCCCTCCGGCACCGAGGAACGGAAGCCCTTCTGCGGAACGGCGAACTGGGTCACGACCACACCGCGCTCCCGCAGCATGGCGGTCACCTCGCCCGCCCGCTTCCCGACGAACTTCCGGCAGGCCAGCGGCTCGCCCGGATTGTTGAGCTGACCGAACCCGACGTACCGCTCGCCGGGACGCGCCCGGCGGCCCAGCATGATCCGCGCCGGGCCCCGGTAGTCCGGCCCCCGGTAGGCGCGGTAGCCCACCGGGATCTTCAGGCCGACCGCGCAGTGCGCGAAGGAGGCGCAGGCCCCGGGGCGCTCGATCGGCACGATCAGGTCGGTGCGGCGGGCCTGCTCGGCTTCGGACACGTTGTTCAGCCGGGGGTCGTAGGGCGTGAAGATCAGGCCTTCCAGTCCCGGCGACACCGGCTTGACCTGGAGGTCGATGTCGAGCCCCCGCTCGCGCAGCTGCGCGGCGTAGCGCCCGGAGTCGGCGAAGTGGTCCTCCACCGTGACGATGTAGTAGCCGCCCTCCTGCCGGATGTCGAGGGCGGCGGCGGGACGCGCGCCCAGTCCCGGCAGCGTCCACCCGGCCAGCACGGCGGCGGCCGTCAGCCCCGCCAGCACCGGCGCGGCGAACCGCATCCGGAACCAGGGCCGGAAGTGCCGCCGGGGCGCACGCCTCGGCGTCGCGGTGATCTCGTCGAGCAGCTCGCGCGCGCCCGCGCCCAGCGGCGGCACCTCGTGCGCCGGCTCGGCGTGCCCGATGATGTCGTCCAGGCTCATCCGAGCACCCCCTCCACCATGGCGATCGCGCGGGCGCCGTACCGGTCGACGTCCACGCCCGCACGGGCCAGCTCGCGCGCGAACCGTCTGCGCGCCCGGTGCAGCCGCACCCGCGCCGCTCCGGCCCGGCAGCCCAGCACCTCGGCGATCTCGGCCGCCGACAGGCCCTCCCACCCGGCCAGCGACAGCACCTCGCGGTCGTCGTCCGACAGGCGGGTGAACGCCGTGCGCACCTCGTCGGCCACGCCGTGCGCCTCGGGGGCGGCCTCGGCGAACTCGCCGCGCAGCCGCGTCATCAGCAGCTCGCGCCGGGCCGAGCCGCGCCGCTGGTTGGCGAGGACGCGCCGGGCCACGCCGTACAGCCACAGGCGCGTCCCGGCGCCGTCCGGCACGTCCTCCAGCCGCCGCCACGCGGTCAGGAACGTCTCGCCGAGCACGTCCACCGCGTCGTCGGGCGACCGGGTCCGGCGCAGCGCGTAGCGCGAGACGGCCTCGTAGTGCGCTTCGTAGATCGCCTCGAAGCGCCTGCGGTCCTGCGACGCGTCCGCCACGCCGGCTCTCCCTTCGCCCGTTCATCTCAGCAGATGTCCGGACGCGCAGGGGTGTTACCGGTCCCGCCGGATTTTCCGGCTCACTCCTTGCCGAAGGCGGCGTCGAACGCGGCCTGCGGCGGGGTGATCGCGTTCAGCCGCCGCACGAACTCCAGCGCCTCGGGCGCGCCCTGGAGCCGGTCCATGCCCGCGTCCTCCCACTCGATCGAGATCGGGCCGTCGTAGCCGATGGCGTTCAGCGCGCGGAAGCAGTCCTCCCACGGCACGTCGCCGCGCCCGGTGGAGATGAAGTCCCAGCTCCGCCGCAGGTCGGCCCACGGCAGGTGCGAGCCGAGCCGCCCGCGCCGCCCGTCGCGGGCGCGCAGCCGGGTGTCCTTGCAGTCCACGTGGTAGATGCGGTCGCGGAAGTCGTGCAGGAAGTTCACCGGGTCCACGTCCTGCCAGACCATGTGCGAGGGGTCCCAGTTCAGGCCGAACGCCGGGCGGTGCCCGACCGCCTCCAGCGCCGCCACGGTGGTGTGGTGGTCGTAGGCGATCTCGCTCGGGTGCACCTCGTGCGCGAACCGCACGCCGACCTCGTCGAACACGTCCAGGATCGGGTTCCAGCGGTCGGCGAAGTCGGCGTAGCCGCGCTCGATCATCGACGGCGGCACCGGCGGGAACATCGCCACGGTGTGCCAGATCGACGAGCCGGTGAAGCCGACGACGGTGGAGACGCCCAGCTTCGCGGCCGCGCGGGCGGTGTCCTTCATCTCCTCGGCGGCGCGCCGCCGCACGCCCTCGGCCTCGCCGTCGCCCCAGATCCGGGCGGGCAGGATCGCCTCATGCCGCTCGTCGATCGGATGGTCGCAGACCGCCTGCCCGACCAGGTGGTTGGAGATCGTCCACACCTTCAGGCCGTGCTCGGCCAGGATCTCCAGCCTGCGCGGCACGTAGGAGTCGTCCTCCAGCGCGGCCCGCACGTCGAAGTGGTCGCCCCAGCAGGCGATCTCCAGTCCGTCGTAGCCCCACCCGGCGGCGAGCCGGCAGACCTCCTCGAACGGCAGGTCGGCCCACTGGCCGGTGAACAGGGTGACCGGTCGGGTCATGGCTCGTTCCCTTCCACGGGGGTCCACGCGCCGGACTCGGCGCTGGCCTGGACGGCGGCGAGGACCCGCTGCACCTGGAGGCCGTCGGCGAAGGAGGGCGCGGGGTCGGCGCCCTCGGCGATGGCGGTGAGCAGGTCCGCCGCCTGGTGGGTGAAGGTGTGCTCGTAGCCGAGGACGTGGCCGGGCGGCCACCACTTCCCGGCGTACGGATGGGACTGCTCGGTCACCAGCACGCGCCGGAACCCGGCGGTCGCGGGGTCCTCGGTGTGGTCGTGGAACCACAGCTCGTTCAGCGACTCCAGGTCGAAGGCCACGCTGCCCGCCGAGCCGTTGACCTCGAAGCGCAGCGAGTTCTTGCGCCCGGCGGCGAAGCGGGTGGCCTCGAAGGACGCCAGCGCGCCGCCGCCGGTGCGGCCGATGAACAGCGCGGCGTCGTCCACGGTGACGGGCGCGGTGCCGCCGGACGGCAGCGGCCGTTCGGGCACGAACGTCTCGCTG
This sequence comes from Spirillospora sp. CA-253888, assembly GCA_050936435.1. Classification (GTDB taxonomy): domain Bacteria; phylum Actinomycetota; class Actinomycetes; order Streptosporangiales; family Streptosporangiaceae; genus Spirillospora. The sequence goes on along the minus strand of JBNJMT010000001.1, from coordinate 5,550,559 downwards.
AGCGCCGACACCCCGGTGAGCCGCTGCCCGATGACGAACTGCGCGAGGTCGATGATGTGCGCGCCGATGTCGCCGAGCGCGCCCGATCCGGCGCGCTCGCGGTCCATGCGCCAGGTGAACGGCGCCTCGGGGTCGGCCAGCCAGTCCTGGAGGTACTGGGCGCGGACGTGCCGGACCGTGCCGAGCCGTCCCTGCGCGACCAGGTCGCGGGCCAGCGTGACGGCGGGCACGCGCCGGTAGTTGAACCCGACCATGGAGCGCACGCCTCGCGCGCGTGCGCGTTCGGCGGCGGCCGCCATCGCGACGGCCTCGTCCACGGTGTTGGCGAGCGGCTTCTCGCACAGGACGTGCTTGCCCGCCTCCAGCGCCGCCACCGCGATCTCGGCGTGGGTGTCGCCGGGGGTGCAGACGTCGATGAGCTGGACGTCGTCGCGGTGCAGCAGGTCCTTCCAGTCGGTGACGGCGGCCGCCCAGCCGAGCCGCCGCGCGGCCGCGCCGGCGCGGTCGGCGGACCGACCGGCCAGCACGGCCATCACGGGGGTCAGCGGCGGCCCGAAGAACGGCGCGACCGCGCGCCACGCCTGGGAGTGGGCGCGCCCCATGAAGGCGTGCCCGACCAGGCCGATTCCCAGTGTCGTCATGCGCACCCTCCTCGGGTCGGCCACGCGGTCAGGACTCGAAGCCGAGCGGCAGGTACTGGTCGACGTTCTGGCGGGTGACCGTCTCGGACGTCAACGTGATCGACTGCGGGACCTGCAGCTCCATCAGGTCGGCCATGCCCTTGCCCTGGGCGACCAGCCGCGCGACCCGCACCGCCGAGGCCGCCATGGTCGGGCTGTAGGTGACGGTGGCCTCCAGCACGCCGCCGGACTTGATCTCGCGCATGGCGTTGGCCGAGCCCGCGCCGCCGACCATGAAGAACTCCTTGCGGCCGGCCTGCTTGATCGCCGCCAGCACGCCCACGCCCTGGTCGTCGTCGTGGTTCCACAGCGCGTCGATCTTCTTGTGGGCCTGGAGCAGGTTGCTGGCGACCTGGTTGCCGGTCTCGACGGTGAACTTGGCGTCCTGCTTGGCGGTGACCGAGAAGCCGTAGGTCTTCAGCGCGTCGGCGAAGCCCTTGCTGCGCTCCTGGGTGAGCGGCAGCGTGGCGATGCCCTGCACCTCCACGATGACGGGCTCGGCGACGCCCTTCTCCTTCAGGCGGCGGCCCACGTGGTGCCCGGCGGCCACGCCCATGCCGTAGTTGTCGCCGCCGATCCAGGTCCGGTAGGAGAGCTTGTCGGGGAAGACGCGGTCCAGGTTGATCACCGGGATGCCGGCGTCCATGGCCTTGCGGGCGACCTGGTTGAGCTGCTCGCCGTCGTTGGGCAGCAGCACCAGCGCGTTCACCTTGGCCGAGATCAGCGACTCCACGGCCGAGATCTGCTGGTTGATGTCGTTGGTGGGCTCGACGGGCTTGAAGGTGACGTCGGAGTAGCGCTTGGCCTCGGCCTGCGCGTTCTTGGTGATGGCGGCGATCCAGCCGTGGTCGGCGGCCGGGGCGGAGAACCCGAGGGTGACCGGGCGGCCGGGCTTGGCGTTGTCGCCGCCGCCGAGGTTGCCGGTCTGCGCGGCGGGCGCGCTCTCCTTGGGGTCGTTGCCGGTGCAGGCGGCCGCCAGGGTGCCGGCGGCGGCGAGGGCGCCGCCGAACAGGACGCCGCGGCGGGACGGGACGGGGTGCTCGGACATGGGCGTGCTCCTGAGGGGTGGGGTCAGGTGGGGGTGCGCAGGCCGCGGCGCTGCAGCAGGACGGCGACCACGATGATCGCGCCCTTGGCGATGAGCTGGTCGCTGGTCTGCAGGCCGTTGAGGATGAACAGGTTGGTGATCAGGGTGAACACGAGCACGCCGAGGATCGACCCGGCCAGGGTGCCGCGTCCGCCGGTGAGCAGCGTGCCGCCGATGATGACGGCGGCGATCGCGTCCAGCTCGTACAGGTCCCCGTGGGTGCTGGAGCCGGTGGTGGTGCGGGCCATGATGATGATCGCCGCGATGCCGCAGCACAGGCCCGACAGCCCGTACAGCATCAGGGTGTGGCGGCGCACGTCGATGCCCGCCAGCCGGGCGGCCTCGGGGTTGCCGCCGACGGCGAAGGTGCGGCGGCCGAAGGTGGTGCGGTTGAGCAGCACCCACCCGGCCGCCGCGACGGCCGCGAAGATGAACACCACCAGCGGCAGGCCCAGCACCTTGGTGGTGGACAGCGCCTCGATGGCGTCGTTCTCGGGCCGCACGAGCTGGGTCTTGCGGTCGGACATGCGCTGGGCGAGGCCGCGCGCGGCCACCAGCATCGCCAGCGTGGCGATGAACGGCACGAGCCGCCCGTAGGCGATGAGCAGCCCGTTGACCAGGCCCGCGCCGGTGCCGACCAGCAGCGCGCACACGACCATGACCGCCGGGCCGTAGGACTGGGTGGCCAGCGTGGTCGCCCACACCGACGCCAGCGCCATCAGCGCGCCCACCGACAGGTCGATGCCGCCGCCAATGATGACGAAGGTCATGCCGACGGTGATGACGCCGATGGTGGCGGCCAGCGCCAGGATGCCGGCGACGTTCCCGGACGTCGCGAAGTTGTCGGGCTCGGTGACCAGGCCCACCAGCGCCAGCAGCACCAGCGCGGCGACCAGGCCGATGTGGTGGACCTCGCGCCGCACCTTGGGCACCTCGGCCACGGCCGCCGCCTTCACCTCGGTGCTCACAGGGCGCTCCCTTCCATGATCAGGTTGAGGACGGCCGGTTCGTCCAGCCCGCGGGCGTCGCCCTCGTGCACGATCCGGCCCTCGCGCACCACCAGCACGCGGTCGGCCAGCCCCAGCACCTCGGGCACCTCGCTGGACACCAGCAGCACGCCGATCCCCCGGTCGGCCAGGTCGCGGACCACCCCGTACAGCTCGGCGCGCGCCCCCACGTCCACGCCGCGCGTCGGCTCGTCCAGCACCAGCAGCCGCCGGTCGCCCAGCAGCCAGCGGGCCAGCACGACCTTCTGCTGGTTGCCGCCCGACAGGGTGGCCACCGGCCGGTCGGGGTCGGGCGGGCGGATGTCGAGGGCGTCGATCTGGGCGCGCACGTCGGCGCGCTCGCGCCGCCGGTTCAGCCAGCCGAACGCCGAGTAGCGGGTGAGCCCGGCCATGCTCATGTTGGCGGCGACGCTCTGGTCCAGCAGCAGCGCCTGGCTCTTGCGCTCCTCCGGGGCCAGGCCCATGCCCTGCCGGACGGCCGCGCCCGGACTGCCCGGCCGCACCGGGCGCCCGTCGATCAGCACGCGTCCCGCACTGGCGCGGCGCGCGCCGTAGACGGTCTCCAGGATCTCCGACCGGCCCGAGCCGACCAGCCCCGCGAGCCCGACGATCTCGCCGGCGCGCACGCTGAACGACACGTCCTCGAACGCGCCCGGCAGCGTCAGCCCTTCCACGCGCAGCACCTCGGGCCGCCCCTCGTCCGGCTCGGGCCGCCCGGGGAAGGCGTGCTCGATGTCGCGGCCGGTCATCAGCGCCACGACCTCGGCGGTCGGGGTGGTGCGCGCGGGCAGGTCGCGCGCCACGGTGCGGCCGTCCTTGAGCACCGTCACGCGGTCGCCGATCTCGCGGATCTCCGCCAGCCGGTGCGAGATGTAGACGACGGCGACGCCCTCGCGGGTGAGCTCGCGGATGATGCGGAACAGGTTGTCGACCTCGTCGTGGGCGAGCGCCGCCGACGGCTCGTCCATCACGATCAGCCGGGCCTCGTGCGACAGCGCCCGCGCCATGCTGACCACCTGCTGCCCGGCGGCGGGAAGCCGTCCGGCCTCGCGGCGCGGCGGGATCTCGCCGTGCCCGAGCCGGGTGAGCAGCTCACGCGCCCTACGGTCGCCCTCCTCCCGGCGCGTGAAGCCGAACCTGGCGCGCTCGTGGCCGAGGAAGATGTTGTCGGTGACCGACAGCCCGTCCACCAGGTCGAGCTCCTGGTAGATGGTGGCGATCCCGGCGCGCATCGCCGCGGTCGGGTTGGCCGGCCGGAACGGCTCCCCGCCGAGGGTGATCTCGCCCTCGTCGGGCCGGTGCGCCCCGGCCAGCACCTTGATGAGGGTGGACTTGCCCGCGCCGTTCTGGCCGAGCAGGCAGTGCACCTCGCCGGGGCGCACGTCCAGGTCCACGCCGTCCAGGGCGCGCACGCCCGGGAACCGCTTGACGATCCCGCGCATCCGCAGCAGCACGGGCGGATCGCCGTTGTACTGGCCCATCGGGCCTCCTCGGGGGAAGAGGATCAGGCAGGGGTGAAGGTGTGGTCGCTGATGAGGCGGGCGCCCCCGATGACGCCCGCCGCACCCGCGAGTTCGGACAGCACGATCGGCAGGTTCCCGGTCGCCAGCGGCAGCGACCGGCGGTAGACCACCGAGCGGATCTCGGCGAGCAGCGTGTGGCCGAGCCCGGCGACGCCGCCCGCGATGACGACCAGGCCCGGATTGAAGAAGCTGACCAGCCCGGCGAGCACCTGCCCGACATGCCGGCCGCCCTCGCGCACGAGCCGCACCGACGCCGGATCACCGGCGGCGGCCGCGGTCGCGACGTCCCGGGCGCTCAGCGCGGGCCGGTCGCCGAGCAGCTCGGCCAGAATGGGCGACTCCCCCGACCGCGCGGCCTCGGTGGCGTCGCGGGCCAGGGCGGCGCCGCCGAAGTAGGCCTCCAGGCAGCCGGCGTTGCCGCACGCGCACAGCGGCCCCTCGTCGTCGACACGGATGTGCCCGATGTCGCCCGCACTGCCGGACACGCCCCGGTAGATGGCGCCGTCCACCACGATGCCGCAGCCGATACCGGTACCGATCTTGACCAGCAGGAAGTCGGCCACCGACCGGGCGGGCCCGGCGTGCAGCTCGCCGAGGGCCATGATGTTCACGTCGTTGTCGACCAGCACGGGACAGCCCAGCTCCTGGCCGATCGCCTCGCGCACCGGGAAGCGGTCCCAGCCGGGCATGATGGGCGGCACGACGGGCATGCCCTCCCGGAACGAGACCGGCCCCGGCACACCGATGCCGGTACCGTGCACCGCCCCCGGGATGAGCCCGTCCTGGCGCAACTTGCCCAGCAGCTCCAGCGCCCGCTCCAGCACGGCCGTCGCCCCCTGCCGGACGTCGCACTCCTCGCCGACGTGGCCGAGGACTTCGAGCTCGCCGTTGGTGACGGCCACGTCCACCGAGGTGGCGCCGATGTCGAAGGCGACGAAGCGCAGCGAGGGCGCGAGCCGCACGATGCCCGAACGCCGCCCGCCCCGCGAGGCCGCCAGCCCGGCGGTCTCCACGAGCCCGAGCGCGGCGAGCTTCTCCAACTCGACCGCCAGCTTGGAGCGCGACAGGTGGACGACGTCGCCCAACTCGGCCCGGGAGGTCGGCCCCTCATCGCGCAGCAGCCGCAGCAGGCGTGCCTGATGCGGGTTCTGCGGGCGGGCGGTCATGCGCATCACGCCGTCCCTCCGGGGTCGCGGGCTTGGCGAGAACGTAACCGGCTTTCGCCGCGACGGGAAGACCTTTTCCCCAGATTCTTTGATCTTTGTTCTCTCAGAGGACAAAGGTCGAGAGGGTGGAGCCGCATGGTGCGGGGAGGGTGCCGGACGGGTCCGCTTCAACTCTCAGGGGCGGAGCGCCAGCTCACCGGGGATGAGGGGCGAAGCCCTCGCAGGCTTTTGGGGACACGGCGGGCCCAGCCCGCGCAGGCCTCCCCAGCCCGCGCAGGCGGGGGTGCAGGGGGCGGAGCCCCTTGCCCAGGGGCCGCGGGGGACGGAGTCCCAGCGGCATTTAAAAAGCAGGCGGGCGCGGAGCGCCTTCCTTTGTCGGGGGGTGCGGGGGCGGAGCCCCTGCCGTGTGAAGCAAGCAGGGCGGCGCAGCCGTCGCTGTTCGGGGGGTGTGGGGGGCTTGCCCCCTGCCGGGGTCGTAGGGGCGGGCCCCTGCCCGGGTCTCGCCCGCCCGGAGCGAGCGCCAGCGAGTGAGGACGGGTGAGCCCCGGCACCGGGGGGTGTGGGGGGTCGTCCCCCCACAATGACACGCCGCTTTCGCCGAGGACGAGGCACCGACTTGATCTGTGGGGGTCTACACCCGACCGCCCAGCCGCACCCCGCGCGGGTTTGCCCACGCGACCGGCAACCCCAGCCCCGCGCGGGGTTAGGTGCACGCGCGCGCCGACCCCAGCCGCGTGGGGGTTTTGCGCGCCCGGCCAACAACCTCAGCCCCGCGCCCGCGCCCGCGCCCGACCAGCAACCCCGGCCCCGCGCGGGGCTGGGATCGTTGGACAGGCGGGCAAACCCGCGCGGGGTGCGGCTGGTGGGCCTGTGTAGACCCCCACAGATTGAGTCGGTGCCTTGTCTGCGGCGAAAGCGGCTGTGTTTGCCTTGGGGGGACGTCCCCCCAAACCCCCACATCCGGGCGCCGCCCGCCCGGCGCTCGCAGGACTCGCACCGCACGTGCGTCGTCCGGGCAGGGGCCCGCCCCTACGACCCCGGCAGGGGGCAAGCCCCCCACACCCCCCACAAGGAAGGCGCTACGCGCCTGCGTGTTCATTAAGTGCCGCTGGGACTCCGTCCCCCGCGAGCCCCTGGGCAAGGGGCTCCGCCCCCTGCACCCCCGCCCCCGGTGGCTGAGGTCCCTGGTCACGTACGGGCACGGGGCTGGGGTCGTTGGGCGCGTGCAGGGCACGGGGCTAAGGCTGCTGGTCATGTACGAGCACGGGGCTAGGCCCCCGGGTCACGTGCGGGCACGGGGTCAGGATCCCTGATCCCGCGCAGAGCGCGGGCTGGAGCCGCTGATCGGGTGCGGGGCCCAGACTGAGGTCACCGATCGGGTGCAGGGCGCAGGCTGAGGCCGTTGGCCAGGTGCAGGGCGCGGGGCACAGGTTGAGTCACTGCAAGGTGCCGAGACGGTCCCCTTGAGGCAGTCCCATCACACATGCGGTGCGGTGTCACACATGCTGCAGCATCACGCACATACGGCACGCTCCCGCCGACAGGCCGCATCAGCGCCGACGCACGCGAAGCTCCGCACCCCACACCAACCCAGCCTTAGCCAAGCGAACTGAGCGAACTGAGCAAGCCAGGCAAACCCAGCCGCTCAGCCACCCACCCGCCAGCACCCAGCGCCCCAGCCGGCCCGACCAGCCACCCAAGACAGCTCAGTAAGTAAGGCTGCCCTGGCGTCCGCTCATCGAGCGCATGATGTGCTCGACCAGCGTGATCAGCACCTGCTTGGCCGACTCGCGGTCCCGGACGTCACAGTTGACGACCGGGATGTCGGCCGGCAGGTCCAGCGCGTCGCGCACCTGTTCGGGGGTGTGCCGGCCGGAGCCCTCGAAGTTGTTGACGCCCACGATGAACGGCACGCCGCGCCGCTCGAAGTAGTCCACCGACGGGAAGCAGTCGGCCAGCCGTCGGGTGTCCACCAGCACGACGGCGCCGAGCGCGCCCTTGGCCAGTTCGTCCCACATGAACCAGAACCGGTCCTGGCCCGGCGTGCCGAACACGAACAGCACCAGCCCGTTGGGCAGGGTGATGCGGCCGAAGTCCATCGCCACCGTGGTGGTCGTCTTCTGCTCGACCGCCGAGGTGTCATCGATCCCGATGCTCTTCTCGGTCAGGGCCTCCTCGGTCCGCAGCGGCCGGATCTCGCTGACCGCGCTGACCAGGGTGGTCTTGCCGACACCGAAACCGCCGGCGACCAGGATCTTGACGGTCAGCGCGGACTCGCCCTGCGGGGCGGAGCCGGGGGCCTGGCCCCGGGCCGCCTGAGGGCCGCCCGAGGGAGGCTCAGAGCGCACGGATTCCATCGATCACTTCCTTGAGTACGCGCTCGCTGGGGAACTGGGCCACAGGCGCCGGGCGCCGGACTTCGATCCGCGAGCGGTCGAGCAGGTCGCCGAGCAGCACCCGGACGACCCCGAGGGGGAGTTCCAGTTCCGACGCTATCTCGACAACCGACAGCGGAGTGCGGCAAAGCTCCAAGATCATCTCATGTTCCGGTTCCGGCGCCCACTGCGGCGCGACGGGACCGGAACCCGGACCGGGGGCCGGCTCGTCCTCGGCCGGCTCCCGGGTGACGATCAGCGCGACCAGATCGAACTCGACCCCGTCGTAGTGCGTGCGGCCGCCGGTGAGCGCGTAGGGGCGCACCACCGGGCCTGCCGCGTCGTCGTACCAGGCCGCTCCCGGCGGCCCGGACCCACCGGTCGGGGTCATCTCACACGCCGCCCGTTTCACCGGCCGCGGTGCGCGGGTTGGCCGACAGGTGCTGGCCGACCCGGGTCACCAGCATCGCCATCTCGTAGGCGATGATGCCGAGGTCGGCGTCGGCGTCGGCGAGGACCGCGAGGCACGCGCCGCGCCCGGCGGCGGTGACGAACAGGAACGCCGACTCCATCTCCACGATGGTCTGGCGCACCGCGCCGCCGCCGAACGACTCGCCCGCGCCGCGCGCCAGGCTCTGGAAGCTGGCGGCCACGGCCGACAGGTGGTCGGACTCCTCGCGGGCCAGCCCGCTGGAGGCGGCGATCCGCAGGCCGTCGCTGGACAGCACCACCGCGTTCTGCACCTGGGCGACCCGCTGCACCAGGCTGTCGAGCAGCCAGTTCAGCTCGCCGCCGGGCCCGCCCGCCGGTGCCGTTCCGATCTGCTGGGCGTGTGTCATGGGGTGTGGTCCTCCTCGGCTTGGTGCGGCTCCTGGTCCGGTAGGTCCGGGGCCTGTTGTGCTTCGTGCCGGCCGCGCTGCCAGCCCTGTTGCATGGCGGACATCATCGAGCGCAACGACTCGGGCGACCGTTCCCCGTCGGTTCCGGCCGACACCTCGGGCGCGGTGTCCGTCGGCACCGGGGCCGCGTGCGGCTCCTGGTGCGGGGCTTCGGGTGGGACGGCGTGCCGTCCCTGGCTCTCGTGTCCCGGCGCGGCCGCCTCGTCGCGCAGCTGCGGCGCCAGGTTCGCCTGGCGGCGGCGGCGCGGCAGTCCGTCGGCGGTCAGCTGGGGCTGCGGGAGCGACGGCTCGGGGCCGGTCGGCTTGGAGCCGAACGGCTCCGGGTCGGCGGCGGGCGCGGGCGGTGCCGGTGCCGGACCGTCGGGCTCGGCCACCAGCCGCACGACTCCCGGCTGCGGCGCCGCGGGCCGGGCCGGGCCGCCGCCGCGCTGCGCCAGCGCGGGCATCGGGCCGGTGCCGCGGCGCAGCGTCAGGTCGCCGTCGGGGTGCTCGGTGATGAGGTCGCCGGGCAGCAGCGCGATCGCGGTGGTGCCGCCGTAGGGGGACGGCCGCAGCGTGACCTTGATGTCGTGCCGCCGCGCCAGCCGCGCGACCACGAACAGGCCGAGCTGGGCGCTGTCGGACGGGTCGAAGTCCGGCGGGTCGGCCAGCCGCGCGTTGGCGGTCCGCACGGCCTCCTCGGTCATGCCGAGGCCCCGGTCCTCGATCTCGATCGCGAAGCCGTTGCCGACCGCGTGCCCGCTGACCTGCACCGGCGCCTGCGGCGGGGAGAAGGTGGTGGCGTTCTCCACCAGCTCGGCCAGCAGGTGCATCACGTCGGCGACGGCCGTGCCCACCAGCGCGATGCGCGGCAGCGGCTGCACGCGCACGCGCGGGTAGTCCTCGACCTCGGCGACCGCGCCGCGCACCACGTCCACCAGCGGCACCGACCGCCGCCAGCCGCGCCCGCTGCTCTTGCCGGCCAGGATGACCAGGCCCTCGGCGTGGCGGCGCATCCGGGTGGCCAGGTGGTCCAGGCGGAACAGGTCGGCGAGTTCGGCGGGGTCCTCGGTGCGGCGCTCCATGGTGTCCAGGAGGCTGAGCTGGCGGTGCAGCAGCGCCTGGTTGCGGCGGGCGAGGTTGACGAAGACCTCGCTGAGCCCGCGCCGCGCGGCGATCTCGCGCGCCGCCGCCACCAGCACCGCGTCGCGGGTGGCGGTGAACGACTCGGAGATCTCCCGGATCTCGTTGATGCGGTAGAAGTCGTCGCGGGGCTCGGCCGCCGGGTCCACCGGCTTGCCCTCGCGCACCTGCTCGCTCAGCACCGGCAGGCGGTGCCGGGCGAAGTCGGTGACGCGCGAGGCCAGGGTGCGGCACTCGTACAGCAGCCGCCGGGCGAGGCCCACGGCGATCAGCGCCGAGGCGACCACCGTCAGCAGGCCGAGCCCGCCCGCGATCGCCAGCTTGCTGAACACCCCGATCGCGATGTCCTCGGCGCGCTTGGAGATCTCGGTCAGCAGCGCGTCCTCGAACGTGTACAGGCGGTGGTTCGCGGTGTCGACGGTGGAGCGCCAGACCGCGGCGTCCGGCGAGGCGATCGGCGCGCGGGACGCGCGCGCGGCGGCCTGGCCCGACTGCTGCCGCGGGGGGCGGACGGTGTCGGCGCCGCGGATGATCTGGTCCTCGAACTTGCGCAGCCGCGCGAACTCCGTGCTGTCGGCGAGCGCGCGGTAGCGGTTCAGCGCGTCCGAGGGGAGGTTGGGCGCGGTGTCGGCGAACAGGAACCGCTGCGCGCCCGAGAGCTGGGCGAACTCGCCGCGTTCGGCGGCGGTCATGCGGCCGGCCGCCAGCGCGCCGCTGAGCAGCGCGTCCTGGCGGCTGAGGAACTCGCGGGCGCGGCTCATCGCGATGAGGGTGCGGGCGTCCCCGGCGATCGTGCCGTCGCTGGGGGTGACCGCGGTGTAGACGGCGAAGCCCGCGTCGACCATCCCGGAGTACTCGGCGAGCGCGCGCTGCCGCTCGGCGGTGTGGTCGTCCACGGCGCGGCGCACCGACTCCAGGGCGTTCAGCCGCGCCGCCAGGTCCTCCATGCGGGAGTCGACCGGCGCCAGCGGCTCGGCGCGCAGCGCCGGGTCACGGATGTAGCGCTGGACGGTCGCCCGCGCCTTGTCGGTGCTCTCACGCTGGGCGTTCAGCACCGCGCGGTCGGCCGAGGGGGCGGCGCCGAGGCGCCACACCGACAGCCGGCGCTCCTTCTGGAGCTCGCCGATGAGCTGCTGGACGGGCAGCAGCGAATCCTGCTGGAACTCCCGGCTGCTCAGGAGCTGGGAGGCGTCGCCGTAGCTGTTGACGGTGACGAACACCCAGAGCCCGGCCAGCGACAGCAGCGGCACGAGGACCAGCTGGGTGATCCTCGCCCGGATGGACGACAGGCGCGGGAACATACGACGGAGAACCTCCCGGAACGGGGTGAGCGGAGGTCTGCCGGAGCCTACTACGTCCGAGGATGCCTGGTTCGCCCGGATCAATGGCCGACCGATGTCACCGGCGACGTTTCCGGACCCCCCGGCTCCTCCGGCAGGTCCAGAACGTGTTCCACCAGTGCCACCAGCACCTGCTTGCAGGACTCCCGGCTGCGCACGTCGCACAGCACCACCGGTACGCCCGGGTCGAGGTCGAGCGCGATCGCGATGTCGTCGGCGCGGTGGGTCTCCACGCCGTCGAAGCAGTTGACCGCGACCACGAACGGGGTGCCGCGCCGCTCGAAGTAGTCGATGGAGGGGAAGGAGTCGGGCAGCCGCCGGGTGTCGGCCAGCACCACCGCGCCGAGCGCGCCGTGCGCCAGCTCGTCCCACATGAACCAGAACCGCTCCTGGCCGGGGGTGCCGAACAGGTACAGCACCAGCCGCTCGGTGAGGGTGATGCGGCCGAAGTCCATCGCCACGGTCGTGGTGGACTTGCGCTCCACGCCGGTCACGTCGTCCACCCGGGCGCCGCGCTCGGTCAGCGGCTCCTCGGTGTGCAGGGGCCGGATCTCGCTGATCGCGCCGACCATCGTCGTCTTGCCGACACCGAACCCGCCCGCCACCAGGATCTTGGTGGTGACCAGCGGCGCGTCGCCGCCAGCCCCCGCGTCATAGGGCGCGTAGGCCATTCAGCACCTCTCTCAGCACGCCCACGTTGGGCCTGGAGCCGTTGCGCTCGATGGTCGCGACCACCGCGACCAGGCCGTCGTCGCGCAGGTCGCCCAGCAGCACCCGCACCACCCCCAGCGGCAGCGCGACGTCGGAGGCCAGGTCGGCGACCGGCACCGGGCGCGCGCAGCGCTCCAGCACCCGCCGGTGCTCGGGGCTGTAGCGGTAGCGGGCGCCCGGGACGGCGCCGGTCGCGGCGACCACCGCGATCAGGTCGAACGACTCGCCGCGCGGGCGGGTGCGCCCGCGCGTCAGGGTGTAGGGGCGCACCACCGGGCCCGCCTCGCCGTCCAGCCAGCGGTCTTGCGAGGGGCTCACCGCGGCTCAGTCCCCGGCGGCCCGCGGCCGGGTCTGCAGGTGGCGGCCCACCCGCTTGACCAGCACGGCCATCTCGTAGGCGATGAGCCCGGCGTCGGCGTCGGCGGCGGCCAGCACCGCCAGGCAGGTGCCGTCGCCGGCGGCGGTGACGAACACCAGCAGCCGGTCCAGCTCGATGATGGTCTGCCGGACGCCGCCGCCGTCGAAGTGCCGGCCCGCGCCGCGCGCCAGGCTCTGCACCCCGGCCGCCAGCGCCGACAGGTGCTCGGCGTCCTCGCGGGCCAGCGCGTGGGAGGCGGCGACGGCCAGCCCGTCGCGCGACAGGATCACCGACTGCCGCACGGCCGGGACGCGTTCGCCGAAGTCGTTGAGCAGCCAGCTCAGTTCACCGGTCGCGGTGTCGGTCATGGCTCGTTCCCCTCGCCGTTGTCGCCGCCGCCGTCGCCGCCGCCCGGTTCCGAGCGGCCGCGCCGCCATCCCTGCTGGATGGAGCTCATCATCGACCGGGCCTGCTCGGGCGACCGCACGACCACCCCGTGCGCGCTGTCGCCGGCCGCGGGAGGCGGCGGCCGGTCGGCGGTGCGCAGCTGCGGGGCCAGGCTCTCCTGGCGGCGGCGCCGGGGCAGTCCGGCGTAGGTGTCGGCGGGCGCCGGGTCGGCGTCCGCCGGTTCGGGAGCGGAAGTCCGGGGCTGGAAGGCGGGCGCCTCGACGACCGGGTCGGGGGCGGGGTCGGGGGCCGGGTCGTCGTCGAACCAGGGGTTGGCGGGGAGGCGGTGCGGAGCGGGGGGCTCGACGGGCGGTTCGAGGTGGGGCGTGGCGGGAGGCTCGGCGGCAGGCGTGCCGTGGAGTTGCACGACGCGTTCGGGCAGGGGCTCGAACACCGGTCCGGTCGCGTATCCGAAATCGTGCTCCGGCTCTGGCTCCGGTTCCGCTGGGGCCTCCGGCTGCGGCCCAGGCCAGGACACGACCTCAGGCGCGGACACGGCCACCGGCGCGGCGATCCCGGCGTATCCCTTGCCGCCGCCGAGCGCCTGCCCCGCTCCGCCAGGCTCGCCGCCCGAAGTCACGTGGCCCGGGAACGCGCCGCTTGAGAGTGCGCCGCTTGAGAATCGGCCCTCCGCGGGCTCCCGCCCCGGCGCCCCGCCTTCCAAGGCCCCGCGCGCTGCGAGTCCGCGCTCCAGGGACTCGCCGTCCGACGGCTCGTCGTCCAGGTGCTCGGCCGGAACCACCAGCTCGTGCGGCAGCAGCACGATCGCCGACGTCCCGCCGTACGGCGACGGCCGCAGCGACACCCGCGCGCCGTGCCGGGCCGCCAGCCGCGCCACCACGAACAGGCCGAGCTGGTCGGTGTCCACCAGGTCGAACTCCGGCGGGTCGGCGAGCCGCCGGTTGATCTGCTCCAGCACGTCGGGCCGCACGCCGAGGCCCCGGTCCTCGACCTCGATCACGAAGCCGCTGCCGACCCGCTCGGCCATCATCCGGATCTCGGTGGCGGGCGGGGAGAACGCGGCGGCGTTGTCCAGCAGCTCGGCCAGCAGGTGGATCACGTCGGTGACGGCCGCGCCGACCAGGCCGTCGGCGGAGTCGGTCAGCACCGACACCCGCGTGTAGTCCTCGATCTCGCCGACCGCGCCGCGCAGCACGTCGGCGACCGCGACGGGCCTGCGCCAGCCCCGGCCGGGCGTGGCGCCGGACAGGATGATCAGGCTCTCGGCGTGCCGCCGCATCCGGGTGGTCAGGTGGTCGAGCTTGAACAGCTCGGCGAGGTCGTCGGGTTCGGCGCGGCTCTCCAGCGCGTCCAGCATGGCGAGCTGGCGGTGCAGCAGCGACTGGTTGCGGCGGGCGATGTTGAGGAAGATGCGGCGCACGCCCTCGCGCAGCTCGGCCTGCCCGACCGCCGCGCCGACCGCGGTGCGCTGCACGGCGGTGAACGCCTCGGCGACGGCGGCGACCTCGGTGGTGCGGCCGCCCGCCGGCGCGGGCGACTCGGCGGTCACGTCCACCTTCTCGCCGCGCACGAGCCGCGCCACCACGCCCGGCAGCCGCCGCCCCGCCAGGTCGGCGGCCGACCGGCGCAGCTCGGTCAGCTCGCGGATCAGGCCGCGGCCGAACCGCACCGACAGCACGATCGAGGCGAGGACCGCCACCAGGCCGACGCCGCCCGCCAGCAGCACGCGCAGCAGCAGCGCGTCGCCGACCTCGTCCTGGCGCTGGGCCATCAGCTTGGTGCCGCGCAGGTGGCCCTCGTTCAGGCCCTCCAGCGTGGACTTGATGGCGAGGCCCCAGCCCTGCGCGTCCACGGTGGTGCGCGCGTTGCCGGCGATCTCGTTCTCCAGCCGCTGGAAGGCGGTGAAGCCGAAGGAGGAGAAGTGCGGCCGCAGGGTGCGCTCGTACACGTCGGGGGGCATCAGCGAGCGCTCGTCGGACCAGCGCAGCCGCTGCTGGGCGACCAGCTCCACGAACAGCCGGTGCTCGGCGGCGGTGAGCCGGCCGGTCCGGGCGGCCGCGCCCGACACCAGCGCGCTCTCGCGCATGATCAGGTCCATCGCGCGGGCGCCCTGCACCATGCCGCTGCCCCACTGGTAGAGGCCGCCGTCGTCGGCCGGGGTCTGCTTGGCGGCGAAGTCGTAGACGGCGTCCACCGGCGCGTTGTAGGCGGTGAGCGCGCCGACCGGGTCCAGGCGGAGGGCGTCGACGCGGCCGCGCAGGGCCGGCACCTCGCCGAGCTTGCGCAGCGCCTCCGACAGCAGCCGGAGGCGCGCCGACCCCCGGTCGCCCGCGGCATCGCTCTCGGCCTTGGCCTGCCGCCGGAACAGCGCCAGCGCCTGGTCGGCGCGGGCGCGCGCGGTGCCCAGCTCCTCGCCGGGGCGGTCGTTGCGGGCGGCGAGGAAGGCGACCGACGCCTGGCGTTCGGCGCCCAGCGCGAAGATGGCGTCCTGGATGGCACGGCTCATGCGCCCGGTGGACTGCTCGGCGCGGCGCTGCTCCAGCACGTCCCCGAGGGTGATGGCGGCGGTGAAGGCCCAGAGGGCGACCAGGGACGACAGGGGCACCAGGGACAGCAGCACGATCTTGGAGCGGATCGAGCGCGTGCGAGGATTCATGGCACCTCGTGGCAGGTCGTCCCCCCGGACGGCTGGTTCGCCGAGATCATAGAGGTTGAGCGCCACCGCCCCGCAACTTCCCACCATTTCGCCACAAAAGACACGTCGGTCCACCCCCGCTCCCGGGTCACATTTGGCTCCCGGGAGCAGGGAGATCTCCGGAACGGAGGCGATCAGCGTTACCATTCCCGCCGTGAGTTCCGAAAGCCAGGCATCCGAGGCACTTCCGTCGAGGCGCCGCCGCACCCCCCGCGGCGGGCGGCATCGCGGCGACGAGTCGTTCCTGCTGCCCCCCGGGTCCCCCGCCCTGGTCCTCGCCGCACCCGGCTCCGCACGGCACCCCGCGGCGCAGGTGGCGGCCGAGCTCGCCCGGCTGGTGGAGATCGAGCACACCGGACAGCCGGCCCTGGTCGGCCATCTGGAGGGCCCCGAGGCGTCGCTCGGCGCGGTGCTGGCCGGATTGCGCCAGCAGCGGCCCGACGAGCCGGCGGCCGTGGTGGTCCCGCTGGTGACCGGTCCCGACCCGGCGGCCCAGGCCGCGGTGCGGCACGCGGTGGCGGGCGCGCCCGCGCCGGTGCTGGCCGCCGAGCCGCTCGGCCCGCACCCGTTCATCGCCGAGGCGCTGCACGACCGGCTGGCCGACGCGGGGCTGGCCCGCGCCGACCGCATCCGCATGATGACGATGGTCACCGCGGCCGGGGGCGTGGTCGTGGTCACCCCGGGCGACGCCGAGGCGGTGCGGCAGGCCGAGGTCACCAGCGTGCTGCTGGCCGCGCGGCTGGCCACCCCGGTGTTCACCGCGGCGCTGGACGACGACGGCGCGATCAAGGCCGCCGCCGAGCAGCTGCGCTCCTCGGGCGCGCACTCGGTGGCCGTCGCCCCGCACCTGATCGGCTCGGAGGCCGACACGGGCCGGATCGCGGCGGTGGCGGCGATGGCCGGGGCCGGCCACGCCCAGCCGCTGGGCGCGCACCCGGCGCTGGCCCGGCTCGCGGCGCTCCGCTACGTGGAGGCGCTGGCGGGGGCCCTGTCCTCCTGACCGGGCCCGCCCGTACGGACGGACGGCTGCGGCCCGTGGCGAGCGCCACGGGCCGCAGCCGTCCGGTTCAGCGGTTCTTGAAGTCCGGCGGCCGCTTCTCCATGGTCGCCGACATGCCCTCCACCAGGTCCTGGGTGAAGAACGCCAGCGACTGCACGCCGGTCTCGGCGGCGAGCTGCTGGCGCAGGCCCGGCGCGTCCAGCGAGAGGTTCAGCAGCTCCTTGGTGCGGCGCAGGCCGTAGGGGGACTTGGCGAGCAGCTCCCCGGCCAGCGCGAGCGCGCCCTCCAGGTCGCGGCCCCGCTCGGCCACCTCGGTGATCAGGCCCAGGCCGCGGGCCGCCTCCAGGTCCAGCCGCCGCGCCCGGTAGAAGATCTCGGCAGCCTTCGCCGGACCGACCAGCCGGGGCAGCAGCCACGACAGGCCGCAGTCGCCCGCCGACAGGCCGAGGTCCACGAACGGCACCACGAACCGGGTGGTCGGATCGGCCACCCGCAGGTCGCACGCCAGCGCCCAGGACACGCCCATCCCGGCCACCGGGCCGTGCAGCGCCGCGATGACCGGCTGCGGGATCTCCCGCAGCCGCGCGGTCACCTCGCCGCCGCGCGCGATGCCCCGGTAGATGCGCTGGGCGCGGCCCTCGTCGCCGGCGCCGGGGTCGCCGCCCTGGAGGTCCATCCCCGAGCAGAAGCCGCGGCCCTCGCCGGTGAGCACGACGACGCGGGTCGCGGCGTCGCGCATCAGCTCGTTGAGGACGTCCAGCATCTCCTCGGTCAGGGCCCCGGTGACGGCGTTCAGGCGCTCCGGACGGGACAGGGTGATGGTGAGCACCCCGTCCCGCCGGTCGAGCGTCAGGTCGCCCACGCGGGCGGCCTCAGGAGGTGAGCTGCTGGATCAGCGGGCCCATCTGCTCGCCCACGTTCTTGAAGACCGTCAGCGGGTCGGCGGAGTTGATCGCGGCCCAGTTGTCGCGCACCGACTCCACGGTGAGGGTCTCCTTCTGCCCGTAGCCGGGGCCCTCCGCCACGAAGATCTTGGCGATGCGGCCGCCACCGACGGTGTAGACCTCGCCGGAGTCGGGGTTCTCCTCGTGCGCGAGGTAGGCGACCAGCGGGGTGACCTGGTCGACGCCCAGCTTGTCGGCGAAGTCGGCCGGCAGCAGGTCCTCGGTCATGCGGGTCCAGGCGACCGGGGCGATCGCGTTGGCCTTGATGTTGTACTTGGCGCCCTCGTGGGCGAGGGTCTTGGTGAACCCGACCAGGCCCATCTTGGCGGTGGCGTAGTTGGCCTGGCCGAAGTTGCCGAACAGGCCGGCCGGGGACGAGGTGTTCACGATGCGGCCGTAGCCCTGCTCGCGCAGGTGCGCCCAGGCGGCGCTGGAGACCAGGAACGAGCCGCGCAGGTGCACCGCGATGACCGAGTCGAACTCCTCCACCGACATGTTCTTGAACGACTTGTCGCGCAGGATGCCGGCGTTGTTGATGACGATGTCGAGCTTGCCGAAGGTGTCCAGCGCGGTCTGGACGATCGCCTGCGCGCCCTCGGGGGTGGCCACGTTGTCGGGGTTCGCGACGGCCTCGCCGCCGTTCTTCTTGATCTCCTCGACGACCTGCTGGGCCGGGCCCGCCGAGGCGCCCGCGCCGGTCCGGTCGCCGCCCAGGTCGTTCACCACGACCTTGGCGCCGCGGGCGGCCAGCTCCAGCGCGTGCTGGCGGCCCAGGCCGTGCCCGGCCCCGGTGACCACCGCGACCCGGCCGTCATAGCGCAGTTCCGACATCCCTGTCTCCTCCACCGTGCCTACTGGCATACCGGCCGGTATGCCGATCGACTGCGTCCCCAGGTAATCATCCAAGGGTTACCCAGTGGTACCACGCCGACCGAACGGCGCTCGGATTCGCCCCCTGGATTTCTGAATCTTCCATGGGAATCGCGCCGTTCGCGGGGACCCGCGCCCGGTTCGCCGGTTAGTCTCCTTCACTCATCGATCACGGAGGCAGCCCATGGGCGAGCGCCCGATCCGCGTGGTGCAGTGGGCGACGGGCGCGCTGGGACGCAGCGTGATCCGCGGCGTGCTGGACCGCCCCGACCTCGAACTGGCCGGGGTGCGCGTGCACGCGGCGGGCAAGGCCGGCGTGGACGCCGGGGTGCTGGCCGGGCGGGAGGCGGTCGGCGTCATCGCCACCGACGACCTCGGCGAGATCCTGGACCTGGACGCCGACTGCGTCGTCTACGCGCCCGGCACCGCCGGCGACCCGTTCGCCGAGATGGAGACGGTGACCGCGCTGCTGGCCTCCGGCAAGAACGTCGTCGCCACCAACGGCTTCGTGTACCCGTACGCGCACGGCCCCCGCCTGGTCGGCGAGCTGGAGGACGCCTGCAAGCGCGGCGGGACCTCCGTCCACGGCAGCGGCATCAACCCCGGCTTCATGTCGGACGTGATGCCGCTGATGCTCTCCCGGCTGTCCCGGCAGATCACCCACGTCTACGCGCGCGAGTGCTCGGACTTCTCCGCCCACCCGTCCTGGGGGATGGTGCACCAGGTGGTGGGGTTCGGCCGCACCGAGGAGGACTACCTGCACGCGCTGCGGCCCGCCCGGGCCGCGATGCGCTCGCTGTTCGGCGAGAGCCTGCACCTGGTGGCGGCGGGGCTGGGCCTGGAGCTGGAGGAGATCGACGTGGACGTGGACCACCGGCTGGCCCCCGCCGACCTGCCCCTCACCGCCGGGACGGTCCCGGCGGGCACGGTCGCCGCGGCCCGCTGGCGGTTCAGCGGCATGACCGGCGGCCGCCCGGTGCTGACCACCGAGGTGATCCACAAGGCCGACGCACGGCGGCTGCCGGAGTGGGGGCGGCCCGGCTACGCGGTGCGGGTGCACGGCCGCCCGTCGATCACGCTGACCACCGACGAGGACTGGGTGAGCAGCGGGGTGGCGGCCGCCGCCGCGCACGCCCTGAACGCGGTGCCGGTGGTGTGCGCGGCCGAGCCGGGCATCCGCACGTTCCTGGACCTGCCGCCGGTCACCGGCCGGGTGTCGGGCCGCGTGGCCGTCCGGCCCCGCCCGGCATGATCATCGCCTCCCGCCGGCCGGCGGTTATCGTGGCCGCGGGACCGTCTCCAGCCCGCGACCAGAACGGTGGCTCCGCATGACCGCGCAGGAACTCGACGGCGGCCGCTTCGTCCGCCAGCCCAACCGGTTCACCGACGCCATCACCGCCGACGGGAGCAGCGGGTACAGGGCCGAGCCCGGCCGCTACCGGCTGCTGGTGTCCTACGCCTGCCCCTGGGCGCACCGCACGCTCATCGTCCGGCGGCTGCTGGGCCTGGAGGAGGTGATCGGCGTCGGCGTGGTGGACCCGATCCGCGACGAGCGCGGCTGGCGCTTCCCCGAGCCCGACCCCGTCACCGGCGCCGACTTCCTGTCGGAGCTGTACCTGGCCGCCGACCCCGCCTTCGAGGGCCGCTACACCGTGCCGTGCGTGTGGGACGGCGAGACCCGGCGGCTGGTCACCAACGACTTCCCGGCGATCACCATCGCGATGGAGACCGAGTTCGCCGCCTTCCACGCCGAGGGCGCGCCCGACCTCTACCCCGCCGACCTGCGCGGCGAGATCGACGAGCTGAACGGGCTGGTCTACGCCACCGTCAACAACGGCGTCTACAAGGCCGGTTTCGCCACCTCCCAGGACGCCTACGAGGAGGCCGTGGACGCGCTGTTCGCCACCCTGGACGCCCTGGAGGAGCGCCTGTCGGCCGGCCGCTACCTGTTCGGCGACCGGCTGACCGAGGCCGACGTGCGCCTCTACCCCACCCTCGCCCGCTTCGACGCGGTCTACCACGGCCACTTCAAGTGCAACCTGCGCCGCCTCGCCGACTACCCGGCGCTGTGGGCCTACGCGCGCGACCTCTACTCCCTGCCCGCGTTCGGCGGGACCACCGACTTCGACCACATCAAGCGGCACTACTACGTCACGCAGCGCAACATCAACCCCTCCGGCGTGGTCCCCAAGGGCCCGCTGACCGACTGGACGGCCCCGCACGGCCGGGGCTGAGCCCGGACCGGACCGGGGCCGGGCCGGGACCGCGCCGCGCCCGCCGGAGCGATCACCGGAACGATCAGTTTCCGTCCGGCCCCGACACTATGCTGGCGACCCCATACGACCGTTATGACCAGCACAGAGAGGTCCACCCTCCATGCGCAGCGCCTTCTTCGGCAACCTGGACCAGGGGCAGCCGGTCCCCGGCCACTTCACCCTGCAGAACTCCAAGATGCTCCGCATCCACCTGAACGGCGACGTCCTGGCCCGGCAGGGCTCCATGGTCGCCTTCCAGGGCCAGATGGAGTTCGACTACCAGGGCTCCGGCGGCGTCGGCAAGTTCCTGAAGAAGGCCCTCACCGGCGAGGGCGTGCCGCTGATGCGCGTCACCGGGCAGGGCCTGCTGTTCGTGGCCAACGACGCCGACGACATCCACCTGTTCTACCTGGAGAACGAGGGGATCACCGTCAACGGGGCCAACATCCTGGCCTACGACTCCCACCTGCAGTCCGACATCCAGCGGGTGCAGGGCGCGGGCATCGCCGCGGGCGGCCTGTTCAACACCACCCTCCAGGGCACCGGCTGGGTCGCGCTGACCTCGCACGGCACCCCGGTCATGCTGGACGCCGGCCGCGCCCCGACCTTCGCCGACGGCCAGTCGGCGGTGGCCTGGAGCACCAGCCTCCAGGTCGGGGTGAACCGCACCTTCAAGGCCGGGGCCCTGATCGGCCGCGGCAGCGGCGAGGCCATGCAGCTCGCCTTCCAGGGCCAGGGCTTCGTGCTGGTGCAGGCCAGCGAGGGCCCGACGGTCGCCCCGCACACGCACTGACGCCGTCCGGACGGAGGCCGGCCGGGGCCCGGCCGGCCCCGCCGGAGACCGCCGGAGGACGCCGTCCGGACCGCCGCACCGGTTGGGCGGGATCGTCCGGATCGTGCCGTCCGGGGCCCGGCTCGCCCCGCGGCTGCCAAAGTGCCGCCCGAAGGCGAGTAGCCTTGACTCGTCTCAGAACTCACCTGCGAGCTGCGGAAGAGGGCGATCTCCGCCGTGTCGACAGAGTCGTCGCAATCTAGTGCCGACCCCAAGATGACCGACTTCGGTGCCAACGAGTGGCTGGTCGACGAGCTGTACCAGAAGTACCTCGAAGACCCGAACTCGGTTGACGAAGCCTGGTGGAACTTCTTCGCGGACTACCAGCCGGGCTCCCGGCCGGCCGCGACCACCGCCTCCCCGGAGGCCCCCCAGGCGACCGACGGCGCGGCCAAGCCTGCGGGCCAGGCCGCCAACGGCACCGCGGCGGCTCCGCCGACAGCCAAGCCGCCGGCCGCCGGGTCCGACGGCCGGGCGAAGGCCCCGGCGGCCGAGCCGGCCGCCAAGCCGGCCGCCAAGAAGGCCGAGCCCGCCGCCAAGAAGCCGGCCACCCCCGTGCCGGCCGGCGCGGAGGAGGTCCGGCTGCGCGGCGTGGCCGCCCGGACGGCCGCCAACATGGATCTCAGCCTGTCGGTGCCGACCGCCACCAGCGTGCGCGCGGTCCCCGCCAAGCTGCTGATCGACAACCGCATTGTGATCAACAATCACCTGAAGCGCGGTCGCGGCGGCAAGGTCTCCTTCACCCACCTGATCGGTTTCGCGATCGTGCGGGCGCTGGCGGCGATGCCGGAGATGAACGCCGCCTACACCGAGGTCGACGGCAAGCCGGTGCTGGTCAAGCCCGAGCACGTCAACTTCGGCCTGGCCATCGACCTGCAGAAGGACGACGGCCAGCGCCAGCTGGTGGTGCCGTCGATCAAGGCCGCCGACACCCTCGACTTCCGCCAGTTCTGGGCGGCCTACGAGGAGATCGTCCGCAAGGCGCGCAACAACAAGCTGACGATCGAGGACTACCAGGGCACCACGATCTCGCTGACCAACCCCGGCACCATCGGCACCGTGCACTCGGTGCCGCGGCTGATGCCGGGCCAGGGCACGATCGTCGGCGTGGGCGCGATGGAGTACCCGGCCGAGTTCGCCGGCGCGTCGGCCGACACCCTGTCGCGCATGGGGATCAGCAAGGTCATGACGCTGACCTCCACCTACGACCACCGCATCATCCAGGGCGCCCAGTCGGGCGACTTCCTGCGCCGCATCCACCAGCTGCTGCTGGGCGAGGACGGCTTCTACGACGAGATCTTCGAAGCGCTGCGCATCCCGTACGAGCCGGTGCGCTGGGTCAAGGACATCTCCGCCTCGCACGAGGACGACGTCGCCAAGGTCGCCCGGGTCCACGAGCTGATCCACGCCTACCGCGTGCGCGGCCACCTGATGGCCGACACCGACCCGCTGGAGTACAAGCAGCGCCGCCACCCCGACCTGGACATCCTCCAGCACGGGCTGACGCTGTGGGACCTGGAGCGCGAGTTCGCGACCGGCGGGTTCGGCGGCAAGCCGACCATGAAGCTGCGCGACATCCTCGGCGTGCTGCGCATGGCCTACTGCCGCACCGTCGGCATCGAGTACATGCACATCCAGGACCCCGAGGAGCGGGCCTGGATGCAGGAGCGCATCGAGGTCGCCCACGACAAGCCCTCGCGCGAGGAGCAGCTGCACGTGCTGCGCCGCCTCAACAGCGCCGAGGCGTTCGAGACCTTCCTGCAGACCAAGTTCGTCGGGCAGAAGCGGTTCTCGCTGGAGGGCGGCGAGTCGGTCATCCCGCTGCTGGACTCGGTGATCTCCGCGGCCGCCAAGGCGCACCTGGACGAGGTCGTCATCGGCATGGCCCACCGCGGCCGCCTCAACGTGCTCGCCAACATCGTCGGCAAGTCCTACGGGCAGATCTTCGGCGAGTTCGAGGGCAACCTCGACCCGCGCAGCGCCCAGGGCTCGGGCGATGTGAAGTACCACCTGGGCGCCTCGGGCGACTTCGTCGCCGACGACGGCTCCAAGATCCACACCGAGCTGGTCGCCAACCCCTCGCACCTGGAGACCGTGGACCCGGTGCTGGAGGGCGTGGCACGCGCCAAGCAGGACCTGCTGGACGTCGGCGAGGCCGGCTTCAGCGTGCTGCCGGTGCTGATCCACGGCGACGCGGCGTTCGCCGGGCAGGGCGTGGTCGCCGAGACCCTGAACCTGTCGCAGCTGCGCGGCTACCGCACCGGCGGCACCGTGCACGTGATCATCAACAACCAGGTGGGCTTCACCACCGCGCCCGAGTACTCGCGCTCCAGCGTCTACTCCACCGACGTGGCGCGGATGATCCAGGCGCCGATCTTCCACGTCAACGGCGACGACCCCGAGGCGTGCGCCCGCGTGGCGCGGCTCGCCTTCGAGTACCGCCAGACGTTCAAGAAGGACGTCGTCATCGACATGGTCTGCTACCGGCGCCGGGGCCACAACGAGTCGGACAACCCCTCGTTCACCCAGCCGCTGATGTACGACCTGATCGACGCCAAGCGCTCGGTCCGCAAGCTCTACACCGAGGCGCTGATCGGCCGCGGCGACATCACGGTCGAGGAGGCCGAGGCGGCGCTGCGCGACTACCAGGAGCAGCTGGAGCGGGCCTTCACCGAGACCCGCGAGGCGCTGAAGAAGCCGGCCGAGCCCGGCTCGGTGGTCAAGCCCGACGTGGAGGAGCGCATCCCGATCGACCACGCGTCGGTCGGCACCGCGATCTCCCGCGAGACCGTCAAGCAGATCATCGACGCGCAGGTCAGCCTGCCCGAGGGCTTCTCGGTGCACCCGCGCCTGCAGCCGATCCTGCAGCGGCGCGTGCAGTCGGTCGAGGACGACGCGATGGACTGGGCGACCGGCGAGGCGCTGGCGTTCGGGTCGCTGCTGATGGACGACCACCCGGTCCGCCTGGTCGGCCAGGACTCGCGCCGCGGCACCTTCGGCCAGCGGCACGCGGTGCTGGTGGACCGCAAGACCGGCGAGGAGTACACCCCGCTCAAGCAGTTCGGGCGGGGCGTGTCGAAGTTCTACGTCCACGACTCGCTGCTCAGCGAGTACGCGGCGCTGGGCTTCGAGTACGGCTACTCGATGACCCGCCCGGACGCGCTGGTGATGTGGGAGGCGCAGTTCGGCGACTTCGTCAACGGCGCCCAGTCGGTCATCGACGAGTACATCTCCTCCGGCGAGCAGAAGTGGGGCCAGCGCTCCGGCGTCGTGCTGCTGCTGCCGCACGGCTACGAGGGCCAGGGGCCGGACCACTCCTCGGCGCGCATCGAGCGCTTCCTCCAGCTGTGCGCGCAGGACAACATGACGGTGGTCTACCCGACCACCACGGCCAACTACTTCCACATGCTGCGCTGGCAGGTCCTGTCGGACCGGCAGAAGCCGCTGATCGTGTTCACGCCCAAGTCGCTGCTGCGGCACAAGGCGGCGGCCGCGACCGTGGAGCAGATCACCGAGGGCCGGTTCCTGCCGGTCATCCCGGAGACCAGCGCCGCGGTGGAGCCGGCCGGCGTCAAGCGGGTGCTGCTCACCACCGGCAAGATCTACTACGACGTCGCGGCGGCCCGCGACGCGGCCGGGGCCAACGACACCGCCGTGGTGCGGGTCGAGCGGCTGTACCCGCCGCCGGTGGACGAGATCAAGGCCGAGCTCGCCAAGTACCCGAACCACGAGGAAGTGGTGTGGGTGCAGGACGAGCCGGCCAACCAGGGCGCCTGGCCGTTCATGGCGCTGAAGCTGCCGCACCACATCGAGGGCCTGAGGCTGAAGCGGGTCTCGCGCCCGGCCGCCTCCTCGCCCGCGGTGGGGTCGAACAAGCTGCACCTGGCCGAGCAGGAGGCCCTGCTGGCCCGCCTGTTCGGTGAGAAGGCCAAGAAGTAGTCACACGGCGGTCGCCCGAGGGCTCCGGCACGCGGTCCGCGTGCCGGGGCCCTCGGCGTCGAAGGGGAGAATGAGGGCATGTACTTCACCGACCGGGGGATCGAGGAGCTGGTCGACCGGCGCGGGAGCGAGGAGGTCAGCCTGGTGTGGCTGGCCGAGCGGCTGCGCGAGTTCGTGGACCTGAACCCCGAGTTCGAGACGCCCGTGGAGCGGCTGGCGACCTGGCTCGCGCGGCTGGACGACGAGGACGACGAGTAGCTCCGCGCCAATAACGCGATACATCTTGACTTTGCCCTAACGCGACATATCGTGTTGTGCACAGGCTTTCCCCGCCGCCTGTCTCCCTGACACTGGCGCCCGGACGAAAGGCACGACCCGATGTCGCGTTGGACGATCGACGAACCGACCACCCTCGACTTCGACGGCGTGGTCGCGCTCAAGGCCACGCTGATCGCCGGGAGCATCTCGGTGCTGGCCACCGACGAGCGGCCCTCCGTGCAGGTCCACGATCTGGAGGGCGCTCCGCTGGTGGTCTCGCACGAGGCCGGGATGCTCACGGTCTCCCACGAGAAGTTGTGGGAGGGGGTGCTGAGCTGGCTGCGCACCCAGAAGGTCCGCGCGGCGATCACCGTGACGGTGCCGCGCGACTGCCCGGTCACCCTCAACCTGGTGTCGGCCGACGCGGTCGTCACCGGTCTCGGCGCCCGCACCTCGGTGAAGAGCGGCGCCGGCGACGTCACGCTGGACGGGGTGACCGGCACCATCGACGTCAACACCGTGGCCGGCGCGATCGAGGCGCAGGGCCTGGACGGGCGGGTCTCCTTCACCTCGGTGTCGGGCGACCTCGCGCTCGCCGGCGGCGCGGTGGACCGGCTGAGCGCGCGCAGCGGCAGCGGCCGCGTGGCCGCCGACGTCGACCTGGTGAAGGACGCGCACATCGACGTCAACACCGTCGCGGGCGAGGTCACGCTGCGCATCCCCGAGACCGCGGGCGCGACCGTCGCGCTGAACTCGGCCGCCGGCCGGATCGAGACCTCCTTCGCGGGCCTGGACCGCCAGGACCGGCCGGTCTCGCGCGGCGTCACCGGCGTGCTGGGCGACGGCGGCGGCCGGGTCACGGTCAACACCGTCGCGGGCGGCGTCACGCTGCTGGGCCGCCCCGCCGAGCCCGCCGAGATCACCAACCCGGGAATGGAGAAGTGAGTTGAGCCCCGTCTTCGGCCACGGCCGCCTGCGGTTGTACCTGCTCAAGCTGCTGGAGGAGAGTCCGCGGCACGGCTACGAGATGATCCGGCTGCTCCAGGACCGGTTCCTCGGCGTGTACTCGCCCTCCCCCGGCACCATCTACCCCCGCCTCGCCCGCCTGGAGTCCGAGGGCCTGGTCACCCACGAGGTCGTGCAGGGCAAGAAGGTCTACTCCCTGACCGACAAGGGCCGCGCGGAGCTGATCCGGCGCATGGACGAGCTGGCCGAGCTGGAGGAGGAGATCTCCGCCTCGGCGCAGGAGTTCGCCCGCGAGGTGCAGCAGGACGTGCGGCAGACCGTGCGGACGCTGCGCGAGGAGCTCACCCAGGCGGCCCGCACCGTCCGCGACCAGAGCCGCGCCGGGGCCGCCGCGTCCGGCGACGTGTGGCGCGAGACCACCGACCGGCAGAAGGACGAGTGGCAGCGGCAGAAGGAGCACTGGCGCGAGCAGACCCAGTACTGGAAGGACGAGTGGCGCAAGAACTGGGAGGACGCCTGGAAGAGCGCCACCGGCTCGCGCGAGGACGTGGCCCGGCTGAAGCTGGAGCGGCTGCTCAACTCCTTCGTGTCGGACGTGCGCAAGGGCGTCACCGGGACGGACCTGTCCGAGGCCGACCTCGCCGCCGCGAAGGCGCTGCTGGAGGAGACCCGCGACCGCCTCAAGCGCGAGATCTTCGACCGCGGCCCGACGACGCCCTAGCCCTCGCCCCTGGGCTCACATCGACACCGCCCGGCAGGCCAGCTGCACCGCCAGGCGCTGCTCGGGGTCGGCGAGATCGACCCCGAGCAGCGCCGAGGCGCGCCGCACCCGGTCGGTGACGGCGTTGCGGTGCAGGTGCAGGTCCTCGGCGGCGCGCGCGGGCGAGCCCTGGTGGTCCAGGTAGGACTGCAGGGTCCGCAGCAGCGGCCGGGCGCGCTCGGGGCCCAGCGCGGTGATCGGGGCCAGCAGCTCGGCGGCCGAGGCGCGGGCGGTGTCGGAGGCGTACCACTCCCCCAGCATCCGGTCGAGCCCCGCCAGGTCGTGCACGGTTACCGGGCGCCCGCCGCCGCGCTCGCCCCGGGTGACGGCGGTGCGGGCCTCGCGCGCTGAGGTGCGCAGGCCGAGCGGGCCCTGGTGGACGCCGCCGACGCCGCCGCGCAGGTCGGCGTCGGGGAAGCGGGCGCGCAGGTCGGCCAGCAGCCGTTCGGTGGTGGCGACGGCCGCGCGCAGCCCGTCGCGGCCGGGGTCGGCGGCCTGGGTGCGGACCAGCAGCAGCGCGTCGTCGGCGCGGGCGGAGTGCCAGGGCGCGCCGCCGCCGGTGCGCAGGAGGCGCAGCGCGGCGCGGTCCACCGCGTCCAGCAGCTCGTAGCGGTCGGGGCCGGTGAGCGCGGCGGGCTCGACGCGCAGCGCGATGTGCCAGCCGTCCACCGGCAGGCCGAGGGCGCGGGCGGCGCTCAGCAGCCGCAGCGCCTGGCCTTCGGGGGCGACCAGGAGTTCCGACAGCAGCAGGGTGCGGGAGCGGACCGGGACGTCCTCGGCCCCGGCGCGGGCGATGGTCTCGGCGGCCAGGCGCGCGACGCGGGCGGCCGCGCGGCCGAGGTGCCCGCCGGGGTCGGCGGCGGCGACCGCCACCTCGCCGTCGGGCCCGCGCGCGGCCGCGCCGGTCTCGCCGGGGCCGGGCGCGCCCCGCCGCAGCGGGACGCCGAGCGCGGCGGACGCGGCGGCCAGGACCCGGTCGGGGTCCCCGGCGGCGTCGAGGACGGCGTCGATCGCGGCGGTCTGGCGGGCCAGGGCGTCGGCCGCGTCGCCGTCGATCGCCCGAGCGAGGGCGGTGACGAACGCGGCCAGTTCGGGGCCGGGCGCGGCGTGCAGCAGCGCGGTGCCGCCCCGTTCGGCGATCACCCGGGCGGTGCCGGGGACTGGGGGCGCCTCGGCCGGGGCAGTGAGCACCAGGGCGGCGGCGCCTGCGGCGGCCGCGTCCCGCAGCGCGACGTCCAGCCGGTAGCCGGTGGCGCGCCGCGCGGCGGGCGCGGTGAGGACGGCCACGGCCCCCTGCGGCACGGCGCTCAGCGCGGTCAGGTCCTCCACCAGCCGCACGCCGGTCGCGGCGCGGCCGTCCAGCGGCCCGGCCAGCGCGGTCAGACCGCCGGGGAGCGCGGGAAGGGCCGCGAGGTCGCCCGGCAGGATCGTCACCGCTTGAGGCTACCCGCCGCCGGATGTGCCGAAAGCACAATGACCTGCACGAACACGTGCCGCGCGCATAGTGGCCCGGCGTCGGGGCGCGCCTACTGTGAGCACATGCTCCTGGACGACGCCCTGCTCACCGCCTTCGCGCGGGGCTGCGCGCTGCTCGGCTCGGGCGGCGGCGGCGACGTCGAGCCGTCGCTCGCCGCCGCCGCGCAGGCCGTCGCCGACCACGGCCCGGTCCGCGTCGTCCAGCCCGAGGACCTGCCCGCCGACGCCCTGGTGATGTCGTGCGGGATCATCGGCTCGCCCACGGTGGCGACCGAGCGCATCGGCGGCCCGCTCCAGGCCCGGACGCTGCGCGACACCGTCGAGGACCTGCACGGTGCGCCGGTCGCGGCGCTGATGTCGGGCGAGATCGGCGGCGCGGGCGGGCTGACGGTGGTGGCCTGGGCGGCCTGGCTCGGCCTGCCGCTGCTGGACGCCGACGCGATGGGCCGCGCCTACCCGCGCATGGACCAGGCCGCCATGGAGGTCGCCGGGCTGCCGCCCGCGCCCTGCGTGCTGGTGGACGAGCGCGGCCGCACCGTCGTGCTGCACCGGGTGGACGGCGGCTGGCTGGAGCGGCTGGCGCGCGGCGTGCTGGACTCCTTCGGCGGCGCGGCCGCCACCAGTGAGTACCCACTGCGGGCCGGGCAGGTGCGCGAGGCGGCCGTCGCGGGCTCGGTGTCGCGGGCGCTGGCGATCGGCGCGGAGCTGGCGGGCGGCGTCCCGGCCGAGCCGGGCGCGGGCCTGGACCGGCTGATCACCGGCAAGGTCGCGGCCGTGGAACGGTCCGGCGACGGCGGCACGGCGCTGGTCGTGGAGGGGCTCGGCGCCGACGCCGGGCGGCTGCTGCGGATCGAGGCGCAGAGCGAGTACCTCGCCGCCTACGAGGACGGCCGCGCCCGCGCCCTGGTGCCCGACGTGATCGCGGTGCTGGACACCCGGACCGCCGCCGCCGTGCAGGTGGACGGCGTCCGCTACGGCCTGCGCGTCAGCGTGCTGGCGGCCGCGAGCGCGCCGGTGTGGCGCACCCCGGCGGGCCTCGCGCTGGGCGGCCCGGCCGCGTTCGGACTGGCGGACGAGTCATGATCATCGGTATCGACGTGGGCCCGACCCGCACCGACGCGGCGCTGCTGGAGGAGACCGGCGCGGTGCGCGCCACCGCCAAGGTCGCCTCGGTGCCCGACGACCCGGTGGCCGGGGTCGGCGCGGCGCTGGCGGCGCTGCCCGCGCCCGGCGGCCCGGTGACCCGGGTCGGCGTCGGGCTGCGCGGCCCGGCGCGGGCGGTGGTGGAGCGCCGCGACCTCGCGCGGGTCGGGGTGCTGCGGATCGGCGGGGACGCCGCGCAGGCCGTCCGGCCGCTGTTCGGCTGGCCCGCCGACCTGCGGGCGGCGGTGTGCGCGGGCACCGCGATCGTGGAGGGCGGCGGCGGGTTCGACGCCGGCGAGTGGACGCCGCTGGACGAGGACGCGGTCGCCCGCTTCGCCGCCGGGCTCGCCGGACGCGCCGACAGCGTCGCGATCACCGGGGTGTTCGCGCCGGTGGACGACGCGCAGGAGCGCCGCGCCGCCGAGATCGTCCGGCGCGAGATGGGCGAGGTCCACCTGTCGCCGTCGGGCGAGCTCGGCCCGCTCGGCCTGCTGGAGCGCGAGAACACCGCCGTCCTGAACGGCGCGCTGCACCGCGTCGCCGGGGCCCTCGCCGACGGGCTGCGCGCCGCGTTCGACGAGGCCACGACGGTGCTGGTCACCCGCGGCGACGGCAGCGTGATGGGCCTGGACCACCTGCGCCGCCACCCCGGCCTCGGCCTCGGCAGCAGCCTCGCCAGCACGCTGCGCGGCGCGGCGACCCTCACCGGCCGCGACGGCGCGGTGGTCGCCGACGTGGGCGAGCACCGCGTCCGGGTGGGCGCGCTGACCGGCGGCTACCCGCAGCAGGCGTTCGGCGCGCGCATCGGCGGCGTCCCGGTGGGCTTCTGGATGCCCGACCTGATCCGGGTGCCGCGCTCGGGCCCGCGCCTGGAGGCCGAGCTGGCCGAGGCCGTGGACCGGATGCAGCCCGCCGCCGGGCGGCTGCCGCTGGTGGTGGTCGGCGGCGGCGCCGGCGCGGTGCCCGCCGCGCTTCCGGGCGTCGCCGAGGTGCTGCGGCCCGAGCACGGCGCGGTCGCCGGGGCGATCGGCGCGGCCACCAGCCCGGTCGGCGGCCAGGCCGAGCGCATGGTGCGGGTGGACGCCCGCACCGACCTCGGCGCCCTGCTGGAGGAGGTGCGCGAGGAGGCCCGCGCCAGCGCCGTGCGGGCGGGCGCCGACCCGCGCCGCGTCCTGGTGTCGCCGGTGTCGCGGACCCCGCTGCCCTACCTGCCCGGCGTGGCGCTGCGGCTGCACGCCCGCGCCGCGGGACCCCCGCACCTGTTGTGACCCCCTGAGCCCCAGAACCCCGCAACCCCCTTCCCGAAAGGCCGGCCCATGGCAGAGACGACCGACGAGGACTTCCCGCTGGAGCGGGTCCCGCGCGCGGCCCGCTACTCGTGGTTCAACGTGGCGGTGCAGCGCTTCGGGCAGCTCTCCGACCTCACCCAGTTCCTGCTCGGCGCGACGCTGGGCGCGGGGCTGTCGTTCTGGGGCGCGTTCTGGGCGTTCACGCTCGGCTCGGTGATCCTGGAGGTGGTGTGCATCTTCATCGGCATCGCCGGGATGCGCGAGGGCCTGTCCACCTCGGTGCTGGCCCGCTGGACCGGGTTCGGCCGGTACGGCTCCACCCTGATCGGCCTGGTCATCGCGGTCAGCCTGTTCGGCTGGTTCGGGGTGCAGACGGCGGTGTTCGCAGGCGGGCTGCACTCGCTGGCCGGCGGGCCGCCGCTGTGGGTGTGGTCGCTGATCACCGGGCTCGGTGTGACGGCGCTGGTGCTCAAGGGGTTCAAGGCGATGGGCTGGACGGCGTTCGTGACGGTCCCGGCCTTCCTCGGCCTGGCGGGCTGGGCGATGAGCGTGCAGGTGTCCAAGCACAGCCTGGGCGACCTGGTGGCGTCCCCGCCGTTCGGCGAGGCGATCTCGGTGGCGACCGGCGCGACGATCGTGGCCGGGTCCTACATCGTCGGTGCGGTCACCACCCCCGACATGACCCGCTTCAACCGCACCACCGGCGACGTGGTCAAGCAGACCCTGGTCGGCATCTCGCTCGGCGAGTACGTGCTGGGCCTCGCGGGCGTCCTGCTGGCCTACGCGGTCAAGACCTCCGACGTGATCGCCATCATCACCGCCTCCTCCGGCGTGGCCGGCGTGATCATCCTGGTCTCGGCCACCGTCAAGATCAACAACTGGAACCTGTACTCGGCCGCGCTCGGCCTGATCAACGCGGTGGAGTCGCTGACCGGCCGGCGGCTGCACCGGGTCGCCACCACCGTCGGCATCGGCGTGCTGGGCAGCGCGCTCGCCGCCGCCGGCATCCTGGAGCGCTTCACCGACTTCCTCACCGTGCTCGGCGTGCTGACCCCGCCGATCGCCGGGATCATGGTCGCCGAGTACTTCGTCGCCAAGCGCTGGCGGCCCGCGCTGGACGCCTCCCGCGCGGTCGGCCGCCTGCCCGAGACCGAGCCCGCCTGGGTGCCCGCGACGCTGGTGCTGTGGGCCGCCGCCGCGCTGATCGGCTGGTTCTCCGAGCACCTGCACTGGTGGGGCATCCCCGCCCTGAACTCGCTGCTGATCGCCGGCATCGGCTACGTCGCCGCCGCGAAGCTCGGCCTCGTGCACGGCACCCGCGAGCTGCCCGTCGAGCAGCCCGAGCAGCCCGCCGCCGCCCTGGAGGCGGCCGCGCAGGCCGCCTGAGACCCGCCCCCCGCCCAGTGAGAAGGAGTTCCATGCGCATCGGCATCGACGTCGGCGGCACCAACACCGACGCGGTCCTCTTGGACGGCGACCGGGTGCTGGCGACCGTCAAGTCGCCGACCACCCCGGAGGTGACCGGCGGCGTGGTGGCCGCCGTCGCCGCCGTCCTCGCCGACTCCGGTGTGCCGCCGGGCGCGGTCACCGCCGTGATGATCGGCACCACGCACTTCGTGAACGCGCTGGTGGAGGGCGCGCGGCTGGCTCCCACGGCCGCCGTCCGGCTCGGCCTGCCCGCCGCCGCGGCGCTGCCGCCGATGGTGGACTGGCCCGCCCGGCTGCGCGCCGCGCTCAGCCCGGACGGCGGAGAGCCCGCCGTCTACCAGGTCCACGGCGGCCACGAGTACGACGGGCGCCCGATCTCGGCGCTGGACCCGGACGAGCTGCGCCGCACCGCCGCCGACATCGCCGCGCGCGGCGTCCGCTCGGTCGCCGTCTCCTCGATCTTCTCCCCGGTCAGCGCCGACGACGAGCTGCGCGCCGCCGAGATCCTGGCGGCCGAGCTGGGCCCGGAGGTGCACCTGTCGCTGTCGCACGACATCGGCCGGGTCGGGCTGCTGCCGCGTGAGAACGCCACGATCGTCAACGCCGCGCTGCGCGAGCTCGCCGTGCACATCGTGGAGGCGTTCGGCCGGTCCCTCGCCGAGGCGGGCGTGACCGCGCCGCTGTTCCTGTCGCAGAACGACGGCACGCTCATGGACGTCGAGCACGCCCGCCGCCACCCGGTCGCGACCTTCGCCTCCGGCCCCACCAACTCCATGCGCGGCGCGGCGTACCTGTCGGGGCTGACCGACTGCGCCGTGGTGGACATCGGCGGCACCACCGCCGACGTCGGGATGCTCGTCGGCGGCTTCCCCCGCGAGGCGTCCGGCGAGGCCGAGCTCGCCGGGGTGCGGACCAACTTCCGCATCCCCGACGTGCTGTCGCTGGGCATCGGCGGCGGCTCGCTGGTGGACCTCGCCGCCCCGTCGGTCGGCCCGCGCAGCGTCGGCTACCGGCTGACCGAGAAGGCGCTCGTCTTCGGCGGCGACACCCTCACCGCGACCGACCTGGCCGTGGCCGCCGGACGGGCCGAGATCGGCGACCCGTCCCGCGTCGCGCACCTGGACCGTTCCGAGGTCGAGGCCGCGCTCGCCCACGTCGCCGAGCGCATCGCTGAGACCGTGGACCGGATGCGCGTCTCCCCCGAGCCGATCCCCGTGGTGGCGGTCGGCGGCGGCAGCGTCCTGGTCGGCGACGGCCTGCCGGGCTTCGCCGACGTGCGCCGCCCCGGCCACTACGCGGTCGCCAACGCGATCGGCGCGGCCATCGCGCAGGTCGGCGGCGAGGTGGACCGGGTCTTCCAGATCCCCGAGGGGCGGCGCGACGCCGTCCTCGCCGAGGCCAAGGCCGAGGCCGCCGCGCACGCCGAGAAGGCCGGGGCCCGCCCCGGCACCGTCACCGTCGTGGACGTCGAGGAGGTCCCGCTCGCCTACCTGCCGGGCGGCGCGACCCGCATCCGCGTCAAGGCCGTCGGCGACCTGGACCTGAACCGCCTGGAGGACACCCGTGCGTGAGATCAAGCCCGAGCAGCTGGAGGACATGGCGCGCGGCGCGGGCATCCTCGGCACCGGCGGGGGCGGCGACCCCTACGTCGGCAAGCTGCTGGCCCAGCAGGCGATGCGCGAGCACGGCCCGGTCACCGTCGTGGACATCGACGAGGTGCCCGCCGACGCGATGGTGGTCGCGGTGTCGGGCATGGGCGCGCCCACGGTGTCGCTGGAGAAGATCCCCGCCGGCACCGAGGAGGTGACGGCCCTGCGCGCCCTGGAGAAGGCGCTCGGCCGCAGGGCCACCCACCTGATGCCGATCGAGGTCGGCGGCCTGAACTCGATGGTGCCGTTCATCGCCGCCGCCCAGACCGGGCTGCCGCTGGTGGACGGCGACGCGATGGGCCGCGCCTTCCCCGAGGCGCAGATGGTGCTGCCCGCCCTGATCGGCGTGACGGTCGCGCCCATGGCGGTGGCCGACGACAAGGGCAACACGCTCGTCCTGCAGACCGTCTCGAACCTGTGGACCGAACGCCTCGCGCGGACGGCCTGCGTCGAGATGGGCTGCTCGGTCTCGTGCGCCGACACCGTGATGCGCGGCGACCAGCTCGCCGAGGGCCTGGTCCCGGCGACGCTCACCCTGGCCGAAAACCTCGGCCGCGCGGTCCGCGAGGCCCGCGCCGCGCACTCCGACCCCGTCGCGGCGGCCGCCGACATGCTGAACGGCGTGCGCCTGCTGAGCGGCAAGGTCGTGGACGTGCGGCGCCGCACGTCCGGCGGCTTCGCGCGGGGCGACGCGCGCCTGGAGGGCGTGGGCGCCGACGCCGGCCGGGCCCTGGAGCTGAGCTTCCAGAACGAGCACCTGCTCGCCCGCCGCGACGGCGAGATCGTCGCGACGACGCCGGACCTGATCTGCGTGCTGGACACCGACACCGGCGAGCCCGTCACCACCGAGGGGATGCGGTACGGGCTGCGCGTGACGGTGCTGGGCGTGCCGTGCGACCCGCGCTGGCTGACGCCGGGCGGCATCGAGCTCGCGGGACCGCGCTACTTCGGCTACGAGACCGATCACGTGCGCCTTCCGGCCCGCTGAGCACGGGCGCCCCGCCGCAGGGGGCCTCGCCCCCGGCTCCCTGCGGCGGGCGGGCGTCCGCGCGCGGGCCGCGGACCGTGACCGGTGGCGGCCGCGCTTTTCCGCCAAGATCCGGACTTTTCCGCGGCCCTCCGACATACGATCATCGCCATCCCCCACAGGAACGGTGATCTCGCATGGCCCTCGACCCCAACGCCGCGGCCTCGGACCGGATCGACACCACCCGCCCCCACTCCGCCCGGGTGTGGGACTACTGGCTGGGCGGCAAGGACCACTACGACGTGGACCGCGCGCTGGGCGACCAGATCGCCGCCGCGTTCCCGCACGTGGTGACGATGACCCTCGCCGACCGCGAGTTCATGCACCGCAGCGTCCGCTTCCTGGCCGAGTCCGGGATCAGGCAGTTCCTGGACATCGGCACCGGGCTGCCGACCGAGCCGAACGTGCACCAGGTCGCCCAGGAGGTCGCGCCCGACGCCCGCGTGGTCTACATCGACAACGACCCGGTCGTGCTGGTGCACGCCCGCGCGCTGCTGACCTCCGCCCCCGAGGGGACCTGCCGCTACCTGGACGCCGACCTGCGCGAGCCCGGCCGCATCCTGGCGGAGGCGTCGGCGACCCTCGACTTCTCGCGGCCGGTCGCGGTCACGCTGATGAGCGTCATGCACTTCGTCAACGACCACGACGACGCGGCGTCCACGATCGAGCGGCTGATGAGGCCGCTGGCCCCCGGCAGCCACATCGCCTTCACCCACGCCACCGACGAGATCGGCGGCCCGGCGGTGAAGACGGCGTTCGAGATGTGGAACAAGAACGCCGTGCAGCGCGCGCAGCCTCGCACGCACGCGCAGGTCACCGGGCTGTTCGCCGGTCTGGAGATGCTGGAGCCGGGCGTGGTGTCCCCGCCGCGGTGGCGTTCGGGAGATCCGGAGGCCAAGCGGGTCCCGCTGTGGGCCGGGGTGGCGCGCAAGGGCTAGTGGACGGCGACGAGCGCCAGGGAGGCGGCCG
The DNA here is from genome assembly GCA_050936435.1 of Spirillospora sp. CA-253888. Taxonomy (GTDB): domain Bacteria; phylum Actinomycetota; class Actinomycetes; order Streptosporangiales; family Streptosporangiaceae; genus Spirillospora. The sequence goes on along the minus strand of JBNJMT010000001.1, from coordinate 5,514,383 downwards.
ACAGCGCGAAGTAGGTGCCCGGGAAGGCGATGTTGTAGAAGACGCGGGCGCGGAAATGGGCGATGAGCGCGCCCGCGAAGAACAGGACGAGCCCGGTCGCGGCGGCGACGCCGAGCGGCCGCAGCCCCAGCAGCCCGAGCAGCAGCCCGGCGGCCCCGGCGGCCTTGAGGGCGGCGAGCAGGGGCAGGGTGGACGGCGGTACGCCGACCTGGGCCGAGTTGGCCAGCACGAACTCGGCCCGTGCGAAGTCGGCGACGGCGATCGCGGTGCAGGCCGCGATCGTGGCGACGGTGACGATGACGTAAGCGGTGAACATCGGTGGGCCCCTTGCTGGATCGGCTTGCGCGGCCAACTCTTCTCGGGCCGGGAGAAGGCGTCCAATACCCGCTTCCATAACCTGGCGGCATGGACGTGGACACCCGGTTGCTGCGCTACTTCGCCGCCGTCGCCCAGGAGGGGAACCTGACGCGCGCCGCCGAGCGGCTGTACGTGTCGCAGCCCGCGCTGACCAAGCAGGTCAAGCAGCTGGAGCGGCTGCTGGGGGTGCGGCTGTTCGAGCGGTCCCGGGCGGGGATGGAGCTCACCGAGCCGGGCCGCGCCCTCGCCGGGAGCGCGCCCGCCCTGCTGGCCGAGTGGGACCGGGCGGTGCGGCGGACGAAGGCGGCGGCCGGACGGGCCGCGCGCGTCCTGCGCGTGGGGGTCATGGCCAGCGGCGCCAACGAGGCCACCCAGCAGATCATCGCGGCGTTCGGCGAGCGGCGCCCGGGCTGGCGGGTGGAGACGCGGCAGGCGGCCTGGAGCGACCCGACCGCCGGTCTGGCCGAGGGCGACGTGGAGGCGGCACTGGTGCGGCTGCCGTTCCCCGGCCAGGACGGGCTGCGCGTGGAGGTCCTGTTCAGCGAGCCCAGATGCGTGGCGTTGTCCGCCGGGCACCCGCTGGCGGAACGCGAGGAGATCGCCTTCGCCGAGTTGTGGGACGAGCCGTTCGTGGCCGCGCCGGAGGAGACGGGCCGATGGCGTGACCACTGGCTGGCCGTCGACGAGCGCGCGGGCCGCCCGCCGCGCATCGGGGCCGTCACCGAACTGCCGGACGACTGGCTGAACGCCGTCGCGAACGGCTACGGCGTCGCCCTCGCCCCGGAGTCGGCGGCGCGCTTCTACGCGCGTCCCGGCGTCGTCTACCGGCGGGTCAGCGGCGTCGGCCCCAGCGAGGCGGCCGTCGCCTGGTCACCGGCCTCCGACGATGACCCGGTCGTCCAGGACTTCGTGGCCTGCTGCCGGGAGCATGGGACACCCCCGGCGATCACACCGTCCGGTAGCGCAGCAGGCTGACGCCGGAGCGGAACGCCTGGCTCTCCACCAGCCGCAACTTCTGCCCCCGCTCGGTGAACAGCCGCGCGCCGCGCCCGAGCACGACGGGATGGACGAACAGCCGGTACTCGTCCACCAGCCCCGCCGCGATGAGGGCGTGGACCACGCTGATGCTGCCGGTCGTGACGATGTCCTTGCCCGGCCGCGCCTTCAGCGCCCGGACGTCGTCGGCGAGAGGGCCGCTCAGGACGGTGGAGTTCTCCCATGCGGGATCGCGCAGGGTGCGTGAGACCACGTACTTGTGGACGCGGTTCAGGTAGTCGGCGACGCCGGTCGTGTCGCCGGTCTGGTGCGGCCAGTAGCCGCGCATCTCCTCGAAGGTGGTGCGTCCGAACAGGACGGCGTCCGCGGCGTCGCTCTGCGCGCGCAGGACGGCCTGCATGTCGGCCCGGTCGGTGTCGCCGTCGACGGTGAACCAGCCCCCCGCCGCGTCGATGACCCCGTCGAGGGTGATGTTCTGGGTGACGATCAGGTCTCTCACTTCGGCCTCCGGCATTCGTGGCTCAAAGATGGACCCGGCCGCCGGGGAGAACTCATCGCTCCCCCGCCGGAAGGCGGCGCGACCGGTAGGCCATCGGCCGCGCCGCCCCGGTCACAGGCCGCGGGAAGCCAGCAGCCCCACGGTCGCCTCGTGCAGCCGGGCCGCCGCCTCCGGCGCGAACGACGGATGGTCCAGGCTGATCGGCTCGTCCAGCAGGAACGCGCTCAGCGCCGCCGTCGGCGGCGCCTCGACCCGGGCCTCGATCGGCCTGATCCCCTCCCGCACCGGCCGGCCGTGGCGCTTCAGCGACGCCACGTGCGCGGCCGTCGCCGCGTCGTACCGCCCCGCGAAGCTCGTGGCCACCGGCCCCGGGTTGACCAGGACGTACCGCGTGCGGCCGGTGTTCCGGGCCGCGAACGACACCCCGAGCAGGTCGTTGGCCCGGCCCGCCTGCATCTGGGCCGCCACCCCGTCGTAGCCGCGCTCCAGCATCAGGTCGTCCCAGTGCACGCGCCCCATCGGGACGCCCGGCCCCGAGACGTTCACGATGACGCCCGGCTCCGTCAGGCCGTGGCCGAGCAGGAAGCGGCTCAGGTACTCCAGCGCGAAGACGCCCTCGATCCCCTCGGCCGTCTCGAAGCGCGCCGAGCGGAAGTAGCGCGCGCACAGCACCAGCGCGTCCACGGCGGGGTACGCGGCGTTGATCTCCTCGATGACGCGCCGGTTCTCGCTGACCAGGCTCAGGTCCGCCGCGATGAAGCGGGCCCCGGGCAGCGCGGCCGCCTTCCTCGCGTCGCGGCCGACGATGACGACGGCGTCGCCCCGCCGCAGGCGGGCGCGGGCCAGTTCCGCGCCCATCCCGTCGGTGCCACCGGTGATCACAAGGGTCTTCATCGAACGGCCTCCTCGGGCACGGCGGGGACGGCGGGCGCGGGCGGCGCGGCGGCACGGCCGGGCAGCAGCGGAACGGCGGCCAGGACGACCACGAGCAGCGCGGCCGCGAACCCGAACACGCCCCGGAACCCGGCGACCGTGTCGCCGGACCACTGCAGGACCAGCGCGACCAGCGCGACGCCGAGCGCCGCCCCGAGCTGGTTGAGCATGTAGAGCACCGAGCTGCCCTGCGCCACCATCGGCCCCGGCAGCGTCCGGTACAGCGACCCCATCGTCGGGGCGCTGAAGCACCCCATGCCCAGCCCCAGGGCCAGCGCCGCCAGCACGGGCCAGACCTCGGCCGTCCCGGCCCCGAACCGCGTGAACGCCAGCGCGCTCAGCAGCGCCAGCACCACGCCCGCGACCGCCAGGCCCCGGGCGCCGATCCGGTCCGACAACCGGCCCGCCACCGGCATCGCGATCGCACCGCCCAGGCCCAGCGGGGCCATCAGCAAACCGGCCGCGAGCACGCCGTGCCCGCCCGCCTGCTGGTAGTACAGCGGCAGCGCGAACAGCGCCGCGAAGTTCGCCAGGCCGCCCAGCCCCATGATCGTGACACTGGCGGTGAAGCCCCGGCCCGCGAACAGCCGCACGTCGATCAGCGGCGCGGTGCGCCGGCCCCTCAGCGCGTGCAGGGTGTACCCGGCCAGCAGGGCCGCACCGGCGGCGAGCGGCAGCAGCACCTGCCAGACCGTGAACGCGGCGTGCCCGCCCGCCTGCGACAGCGCCAGCACCACCGCCGCGAACCCCGGCGCGAGCAGGGTCAGGCCCAGCACGTCCAGGCGCGTCCGCGCCCCCGCCTCCCCCGCGTCGTCGGGCAGCACGCGCAGCGCGAGCAGCAGGGCCAGCAGCCCGGCCGGCACGCTGAGCAGGAACATCCAGCGCCACGACAGGGCGTCCAGCACCGCTCCGCCCGCGACCGGGCCCAGCACCGGACCCAGCGACAGCACCACGCCCATCAGGCCCATCACCCGCCCGGCGCGTTCGGGCCCGGCGGCGCGGGCCAGCAGGATCAGCACCAGCGGGTCGAGCAGCCCCGCGCCGACGCCCTGGAGGGTGCGGAAGGCGATCAGGCTCCCGGCGTCCCAGGCGAGCCCGGCGGCGAGCGCTCCGGCGGTGAACACCACCAGCCCCAGCAGCCATATCCGCCGGCCGCCGAACCGGTCCACCGCCCAGGTGGTGAACGGGATGGTCACGGTGACCGCGAGCAGGAAGCCGGTGGAGGCCCAGCCCACCGTGCCGAGCGAGGTGCGGAACTCCGCGGCCAGGGTGCCGGTCGCGACGGCGGCCATCGTGCTGTTGAGGATGCCGAGCAGGCCGCCGAGCAGGACCACGGCGATCAGCGCTCGCAGATGCGGAGGGAGTCGATCCCTTGATATTGAACTCACGGGTTCAACGTAGAGAACCAATCAGTCCAAAGCAACCGGCAAGGCCAGCGACTTGAACCCGTGAGTACAATCGGCGCATGGCCACCTCGCGCGGACGCATCGACAAACGGCAGGCGATCCTGGAGGGCGCGTTCACCGTGTTCGCCCGCCAGGGCTACGCGCAGTCCTGCGTGCAGGACATCGCCGACGAGGCGGGCGTGGCCAAGCCGACCGTCTACAACCACCTGACCGACAAGGCCACGCTGTTCCGGCACGCCGTGGAGGCCGCGGCCCGGACGTCGCTGGACCGGCGCCTGGCCGCCCTGCGCCCCCTCGCCGACCCCGGCGACGACCTCCGCGCCACGCTGGAGGCGGTCGGCCGCGACCTGCTGGACCTGCACTGCGACGAGCGCTCGTGCGCGCTGCGCCGCCTGCTCCACTCGGAGATCTCCCGGTTCCCCGACCTGCTCGACATCGCCACCGACAGCGGCCCGCAGCACCTCGTCCAGGCGCTGGCCGACCGGCTGGCGCGGCTCGCGCTCGCCGGGCGGCTGCGCCTGACCGACCCCGACCTGGCGGCCGAGCAGTTCCTCGCCCTGCTCGTCGGCCCGCTGGAGGCGCGGACACGGATGGGCACCCGCCAGGTCGAGGCCGCGGAGCTGGACGCGCTGGCCCGCGCCGCCGTCAACACGTTCCTGCTGGCCTTCGGCGCCGACCCGGAGTCCTGACCTAGAGCAGGCCGTACAGGTCCGCCCACTGCTCGGCCGACAGGTCGCGCGGCAGCGTCGCGCCGGTCACGCGGTGGCGGCGCGCCCAGGTCCGGAGCGCCGCCCGCCTGCCCGGCACCGCGCGGTCGAGGATCTGCGGCAGGCCGCGCCCGCCGCCGGTGAAGACCCCGTGCACCAGGTCCTGGTAGGCGCGGCGGTCGGCCGGGTCCACGAGCGGGCGGGCGCGGCGCGTGATCGTCATCAGGCCGCCGTCCACGCCCGGACGCGGCCTGAACGCCGCCGCCGGCACGCGCTGGACCAGCCGGAAGCCGTACCACGGCCACCACTGCGCCGTCATCAGCGTCGCGCCGCCGACCCCCGCCCTGCGCCGCGCCACCTCCCACTGCACCAGCAGCACCGCGTCCGTCCAGTGCCCGCCGTGCAGGACGCGGCGCAGCATCGCGGTCGTCTGGTGGAAGGGCAGGTTGCCGACCAGCACGTGCGGCGCGCGCGGCAGGCGGTGGCGCAGGAAGTCCCCGGCCACGACCGTCGTCGCCGGGGAGGTGCGGCGGGCAAGCTCTGCGGCCTGGCGGCGGTCGATCTCGACGGCGGTCAGGGGCCGACCCAGGTCCTGCAACGGGAGGGTCAGCGCGCCGCCGCCCGCCCCGATCTCGACGATCGGGCCGTCGGTGCGGGCGACGAGGTCGACCATGGCGCCGATGACGCGCCGGTCGGTGAGGAAGTTCTGGCCGAGTTCGTGCCGGCCTGCGTGATGGGTGCGCAACGAAGGGCTCCGGGATTCAGAGGATGAACCCGGGCAGCATGAGGAGCCGCCCAGCATGGATCTGCTGGAGCGGCGGCGACTCTCAGAGGGGACGACCGCCGCTCAGTGGCGGCGGATCCTCGTGAACGCTGCGGGTGCGCTGCACATGGGCGCGAACCTACCGCAGGGCCGTCGCGCGGCCCCACCCGTTTTTCAGCGGCGGCGCCGGGGCGCGCCGGCCCGCAGTTCCTCGGTCGCCTCGCGGAAGGCGGGCGCGGCGTGCCGGAAGTAGTCGAACAGCAGGTCCCGCTGCTCGGGCGTGTAGCGGGCCAGCACGTCCGCGATGCGGCGGCGCGCCGGCGCCACCGCCCGCTCGATCTCGGCGAACGCGCCCGCGACCGGCTCCACCGTCACCTTGCGCCGGTCGGACGGGTCGGGCGCGCGCCGCACGTACCCGGCCTTCTCCAGCCGGTCGATCAGGCGCGTCGTCGCGCCGGTCGTCAGGCCGCAGCGGGCCGCCAGCTCCCCCGGCGTGAGCCCGCCGGCCATGGAGACCTGGCTGAGCGCGTACCACTCGGTGGACTGCAGGCCGACCGCCTCGGCGCCGGCCATGCCGTGCAGGCCGACCGCGTCCAGGTACTCGCGGAAGATCTCGTGGCGCTCGTCGCCGGTCATGGCACTCTCTCTAGAATTATCTGCACACATGCAGATACTGTTTACGTGAAGCAACTGCACAACAGTAGCCACCTTGGAGGATGCCATGACCGGCACCGACCGCGCCGCCGTCACCGCCGTGATCTCCGCCCTCGTGGAGGCCTGGAACCGCAACGACGCCGACGCCTACGCCGCCCGGTTCACCGAGGACGCCACCTACGTCACCTTCGTCGGCACCCGCTACCGGGGCCGCCGCGAGATCGCCGAGAGCCATCGCGTCCTGTTCGCCGGGTTCCTCAAGGGGACCAGGCTCGCCGACGAGATCCTGGACGTGCGCTTCCTCGGCCCCGACGCCGCCGTGGTCACCGGCCGCGGCGACACCTACAAGGGCAGGCGCCCCGGCAGGCTGGGCAAGGTGCAGACCTACGCCCTGGTCCGCGAGGCCGACGGGCGGTGGCGCATCGCCGCCTTCCACAACACCAAGCGCAGGCCGCTGCTGGAGGCGATCTCCTTCAAGACCGCCCCCGGCCTGGCGCCGGGACGGGCGTGAAGAAGGGGACGCGCGGGGAAGGAGGAGGGCAGGGGGGAATCATGGCATTGCGAAAGTGGGCGTACATCTACCTGTCGCCGGGCTTCGACCCGGAGCGGAACCGGACCACCACCTCGTCGGCCACCTGCGAGTTCACCGCGATCGGCCTCGACTTCGCCGACAAGGCCCGCGTCGTCGAGATCGCCGAGGGGCTGGTCGCCGACGGCGTGCAGATGATCGAGCTGTGCGGGGGCTTCGGCCCGATCTGGATCGCGAAGGTGTCCGAGGCGATCGACTCGGCCGTACCGGTCGGCGGCGTCGCCTACGGCCCCGAGGCCCGCAGGCCCATGCTCGACCTGCTCGCGGACGAGAGGACCTGAGCCGCCGGTCCGCGCGGGGAGGGGACGCCCCTCCCCGCGCCCGGCTCACGGCGTGAAGACGATCTTTCCGAAGAGGTCGCCCCCGTGCATGGCCGCGAAGCCCTCGGCGGCCTGCGACAGCGGCAGCACCCGGTCGATGCGGGGCCGCACCCCCGACTTCACCAGGAACCTCGCCAGCCGGTCGAGCTGCGCGCGCGTCCCCATCGTCGAGCCGACCACCGACAGCTGCAGGAAGAACACCCGGTTCAGCTCGGCGGGCGGCACCTGGCCGCTGGTCGCGCCCGACACCACGATCCGGCCGCCCGGCCGCAGTGACTTCAGCGAGTGCGACCAGGTCGCCTCGCCCACCGTCTCGATCACCGCGTCCACCCGCTCGGGCAGCCGCGCGCCGGTCTCCAGCACCTGGTCGGCGCCCAGCTCCAGCGCGCGCTTGCGCTTGTCCTCGCTGCGGCTGGTGGCGTACACGCGGTACCCGGCGGCCGACGCCAGTGAGATCGCGGCCGTCGCCACGCCGCCGCCCGCGCCCTGCACCAGCACCGAGGAGCCCGGCTCCAGCCCCGCCTTGCCGAACACCATCCGGTAGGCGGTCAGCCACGCCGTGGGCAGGCAGGCCGCCTCCTCGAACGACAGCTCGGCGGGCTTGGGCACCAGGTTGCGGCGCGGCACCACCACCTTCTGCGCGAGCGTGCCGTCGTGCACCTCCGACAGCAGCGAGCGCTTGGGGTCGAGGGTCTCGTCGCCGTCGCCCCGGTCGGGGTCGCCGATGACCGCGTGCACGATGACCTCGTTGCCGTCCTCGTCCACCCCGGCCGCGTCGCAGCCCAGGATCATCGGGAGCTGGTCCTCGCGCAGCCCGACGCCCTTGAGCGACCACAGGTCGTGGTGGTTGAGCGCGGCCGCCTTCACCGTGACGGTCGCCCATCCCTCGGGCGCCTGCGGATCGGGCCGCTCGCCGTAGGCGAGGCCGTTGAGGGGATTGTCTGCGTCGAATCGTGTAGCCGTGACAGCGAACATGCCGTCACCCTGCCACACCGGGAAAGGCGGAGGCCCGCACCCCCGGCGGGGTGCGGGCCTCCGTCGGCGCCTCGCGGCTACAGGACCTTCGACAGGAAGTCCCGCGTCCGCTGGTGCTGCGGATTGCTCAGCACCTCGCGCGGCAGGCCCTTCTCGACCACGACGCCGCCGTCCATGAACACCAGCGAGTCGCCCACCTCGCGGGCGAAGCCGATCTCGTGGGTGACCACGACCATGGTCATGCCGTCGGCCGCAAGCCGCTTCATGACCTCCAGCACCTCGCCGACCAGCTCGGGGTCCAGAGCGGAGGTCGGCTCGTCGAACAGCATCAGCGCCGGCTCCATCGCCAGCGCGCGGGCGATGGCGACGCGCTGCTGCTGGCCGCCCGACAGCTGCGCGGGGTAGTTGCGGGCCTTGTCGGCCAGCCCGACCCGCTCCAGCAGCTCCAGCGCGCGCTGCCGCACCTGCGCCTTGGGCTGCCGCTTGACGCGGATCGGCGCCTCGCAGACGTTCTCCAGCGCGGTCATGTGCGGGAAGAGGTTGAAGCGCTGGAAGACCATGCCGATCTCCCGGCGCTGCGCGGAGACCTCCTTGTCGCGCAGCTCGTGGAGCTTGCCGCCCTTCTCCCGGTAGCCGACCAGGTGGCCGTTCACCGACAGCCGCCCGGAGTCGATCTTCTCCAGGTGGTTGATGCAGCGCAGGAAGGTGGACTTGCCCGAGCCCGACGGCCCGATGACGCACATCACCTCGCCCGGCCGCACCTCCAGGTCGATGCCCTTCAGCACCTCCAGGCGGCCGAAGCTCTTGTGCACGGCCTCGGCCCGGACCATGAACTCGGGGGTGTCGGCGGGAGTGCCCTTGCTGAGTTCGGCCATCACGCTCCCCCTCCCTTGCCACCGCTGCCGCCGAAGCCCATCGTGCGCAGCCGGTTCTTCTTCGGCGCGCTCGCCGCCGAGCCGCGCGAGAAGTGCCGTTCGATGTAGTACTGCGCGACCAGCAGGAAGCTGGTCAGGATCAGGTACCAGATGCAGGCGGCCACCAGCATCGGGAACACCTGGTAGGTCCGCGACCCGACCGCCCTGAGCTGGAAGAACAGCTCACTGCTCACCGGCACGAAGGCCACCAGCGAGGTGTCCTTGAGCATCGCGATGGTCTCGTTGCCGGTCGGCGGGATGATCACCCGCATCGCCTGCGGCAGCACGATGCGGCGCATCGTCTGCAGCCGCGACATGCCGAGGGCGCTCGCGGCCTCCTCCTGGCCGGGGTCGACCGACAGGATGCCCGCCCGGACGATCTCCGCCATGTAGGCGGCCTCCGACAGCGACAGCGCCAGCAGGCCCGCCATGAAGCCGGTCAGCAGCGTGCGGGCGTCGACGGTGAACAGCGTGCCGTCGATGTCCACGCCCAGCAGGTCGCCGAGCTGCCCGGCGAACGGGATGCCGCCGATCTTGTAGTGGGCGTACAGGATGCCCATGTTGCCGAACAGGATCGCCAGCACCAGCCGGGGCACCGCCCGGAAGAACCAGGTGTAGGCCCAGGCCACCCCGGCCAGCACCGGGTTGGGCGACAGCCGCATCACCGCGATGACGATGCCCAGCGCGACGCCCAGCACCATCGAGGCGACCGTCAGGCCGATGGTGGTGTAGACGCCCCGGATGATGTTGGGCCGGAACGCGTTGTCGATGATGAACGACCAGGCGAACGCCTTGTTGGTCGCCAGCATGTGCACGAACATCGCGGTGAGCACCGTGATGACCGCGATGGCGACCCAGCGGCCGGGGTGCCGGACGGGCACGGCCTTGATGGCCTCGGGCCGTGCCCGGTCCGACGGGTCGGTCTTGAGCTCTGTCATGTGACTACGGGTTCACGGCCGAGTCGGTGAGGGCACCGGCCTGGACGTTCCACTTCTCCAGGATCTTCTTGTAGGTGCCGTCGGCCTGCAGCGCCTTGACCGCGCCGGAGATCGCCTCGGCGAACGCCGTCTGGTCCTTCTTCACCACCGCGCCGTAGGGGGCGGCCTCGTAGATGTCGCCGAGCAGCTCCAGCTGGTCGTTGGTCTTCTTGACCGCGTAGGCGATGATCGGCGAGTCGGCGAGCCCGGCGTCGTCCTTGCCCGACACCACCGCGGCGGTCGCCTCGTCCTGGCCCTGGTACTGGTCGATGGTGATCTCGGGCTTGCCGTCCTTCTTGCAGGCGCCCGAGCGCTTCTCCAGGTCCTCGACCTGGACGGTGCCCTTCTGCACGGCGATCTTCTTGCCGCAGGCGTTGGCCGGGTCGATGCGGCCCGGGTTGCCCTTCTTGGTCGCCCACTGCGTGCCGGCGTTGAAGTAGCTCACCATGGTGACCTGCTTCTTGCGCTCGTCGTTGACGGTGAACGAGGAGATGCCGCCCTCGTACTTGCCGGACATGACGCCGGGGATGATGTCGTCGAAGCCGCTGGCGACCCACTCGGTCTTCAGGCCGAGCTTGCCCGCCACCGCGTCGTACAGCTCGCGCTCCCAGCCGACGATGGTCTTGCCGTCGGTGTCCAGGAACTCGTTGGGCGCGTAGGTGGCGTCGGTGCCGATCTTCCAGACGCCGTCGGACTTGATCTCGGCGGGGACCTTGGCGGCCAGCGCGGCGTCCGGGCCGCCCGAAGCGGTGATCTTCGGACCCGCGCCCGGGTCGTCCTCCTTCTTCTCACCGCACGCGGAAAGCGTGAGGGCACCCGACAGCACGAGCGCGCCCGCCGCGAAGAAGCGGCGCCGCAGAGAACCAGTGGTCACAGGTCCCCCTCCAGAATCATTGCGTCGGATCTCGGCAGATCCGTGAGGTCGAAGGCACATTTTTGCGCATAGCGGGAGTGATCTGGATTAAGGGTGCGAAACAATCGGACAACAACGCTGTTCAACCGATGATCGTTCATGCTGGGTCATCGCACGCTCCGCGATCGCCCATGCCCGGAGTGTCGCGGACGTGACAGCCGCCACCCGTCGTTTCCCTGGACCCCTGGCGACGGTGTGGCACAATCGGACAACGGGTGACCCCCGTACGTCGCGAGATGCCGAAGAGGTGACCGGCCACCAGACCGTCACCACCGCGACGGCACCTCAGCCCGAATCCATTTCACTGACAGGGGTCGCTGTGGCTGCTGAGCCCATTCCCACCGAACTCTCCCTCGACGACGATCCGGCGTTCCCGCTGCACCGCGGCGGCAAGATCGAGATGCGCTCCACCATCCCGGTGCGCAACGCCGACGACCTGTCGCTGGCCTACACCCCCGGCGTCGCCCGGGTGTGCACCGCCATCGCCGACAACCCCGAGCTGGCCTACGACTACACCTGGACCTCCCAGGTGGTCGCGGTGGTCACCGACGGCACCGCCGTGCTCGGCCTCGGCGACATCGGCCCGGCCGCCTCCATGCCGGTCATGGAGGGCAAGGCACTGCTGTTCAAGGAGTTCGCCGGGGTGGACTCGGTCCCGATCGCGCTGAGCTGCACCGGCGTGGACGAGATCGTCGACACCGTCATCCGGATGGCCCCGAGCTTCGGCGGCATCAACCTGGAGGACATCTCCGCCCCGCGCTGCTTCGAGATCGAGGACCGGCTGCGCGAGGCCCTGGACATCCCGGTCTTCCACGACGACCAGCACGGCACCGCGATCGTCGCGCTCGCCGCGCTCAAGAACGCCGCCCGCCTGGTCGGCAAGGACCTGTCCCAGCTGCGCGCGGTCGTGGCCGGCGCCGGCGCCTCCGGCATCGCCGTCTCCAAGATCCTCATCGAGGCGGGCATCGGCGACATCGCGCTGTCGGACAGCAAGGGCCTGATCCACGAGGGCCGCGACGGCCTCAACCCGGTCAAGCAGCAGATCGCCGCGATCACCAACCGGTCGCACCTGAAGGGCTCCACCGAGGAGGCCCTGAACGGCGCCGACGTGTTCATCGGCCTGTCCGGCAGCACCGTGCACGAGTCGTGCGTGGCCACCATGAGCGACAGCGCCATCGTGTTCGCGCTGTCCAACCCGACCCCCGAGGTGCACCCGGAGGTCGCGCGGCGGCACGCCAAGGTCGTGGCCACCGGCCGCAGCGACTTCCCCAACCAGATCAACAACGTGCTCGCCTTCCCCGGCATCTTCCGGGGCGCGCTGGACGTGCGGGCGCACTCGATCACCGAGGGCATGAAGCTGGCGGCGGCCGACGCGCTCGCCGCCATCGTCGGCGACGACCTGTCGCCCGACTACGTGATCCCCAACCCGTTCGACGAGCGGGTGGCCCCGGCCGTCACCCAGGCCGTCGCGGCGCAGGCCCGCAAGGAGGGCGTCGCCCGGATCTGACCGCGCCCCACCTGGCAGGACGTCCACGGCCCGTGTTCCCCCCGAGGGAACACGGGCCGTGACGATATCGGGCTCCGCCGGCGCGGCGGGGCACCTTGAAATCAACGTTTCTCGGCGCGGCTCACGATCAAATTGCCTGCCGACCACGGGCCCCACCGCACAATATTTCATATCCTGCCACTATCCCGCCCGCGGACTTCTCCGTACGGGGTGTAATACTCGACATAGGGGAATCACACCTACGATTCGCACATCAGGTCACTCCGTCGGGAGCCCTCGTGGACCTCTCCTCTTACGCAGACCTGGCGATCGAACTGGTGAACACGCAGGACCCGGCCCGGGACACCCTGCGCGATCTCGACGGGCTGCGCGCCCTGCTGCAGGACAGGCCGCACCTCGGCGGCCGGATCGCACACCGTGACCTGGACGGCCTGCGCGCCCTGCGCGGCCAGCTCCGGGCGATCTTCGTCTCCGCCGCGGCGGGCGACGACGAGGACGCCATCGACCGCCTGAACTCGCTGCTCATCCAGCACCCCGTCCATCCGCAGCTGTCCGGCCACGACGGCCTGGGCTGGCACCTGCACCTCAACGAGGGCGGCTCGATCCCCGATCGCTACGCCGCGCGCGCCGCCATGGGCCTCGCCGTGCAGATCAGCGACCACGGCCTGGACCGGCTGGGCGTGTGCCGCGCCGCCGACTGCGGACGGGTCTTCTTCGACACCACCGCCGACCGGTCGCGCCGCCACTGCTTCGACCGCTGCGCGGGCCGCACCGGCGTCGCCGTGTTCAACGGCTTCCCGGCCCGGCCCGCCTCGCCTCGCGGCTCGACGGGCTGACCGGAGAGCGGCGAGCGCCCGGCCGCTTGGCGACCCGCCGCGCGGTGCGGGCCGGGCACCGCACGCCGGTCACACGTTCAGTTTCAGGCGGCGCAGCGGCCAGTAGCGCACCGCGACGCGGCCGATGACCAGGGCGTCGGGCACGGCGTCGAAGTCCCAGCTGTCCTGGCGGCCGGGCGCGCGCTGGTTGTCGCTCTCCAGCCACCAGCCGTCCCCGGCGCGGTGCGTCGCGCGCTTGACGATGAGCCGTTCGGGCTCGCGCGGATGCCGCGCGACGACCAGGTCCCCGGCCGCGACCGGCGCGCCCGCCAGCACCAGCAGCCGGTCGCCCGGCCGCAGCGCCGGGAGCATGGAGACCCCGCTCACCTCGACGGCCCGGACGCGCACGGCGCTCCTCGCGTGGACGGGCCGTCGCGCGCTGGTGACAGCCGGTGTACATGACAGGACAAAGCTCAACGAACAGGGTCCTACGCCCAAAGACCGAGTGCCCTGGCCGCGTGTCCCCGGGCCCACAAGAGTAGTGTCGGAGCCCTGAGCATGATCCGTTACAAGGGAAGGGACACAAGCGTGTTCGGCAACCTTCTGCGCCCGAAGACCACGGTCTCCGCGCACTGCGACCTGCCGTGCGGCGTCTACGACCCGGCACAGGCCCGGATCGAGGCCGAGTCGGTCAAGGCGATCATCGAGAAGTACCACGCCAACGAGGACCCCGAGTTCCGCACCCGGGCCATCCTGATCAAGGAGCAGCGCTCCAACCTGGTCAAGGAGCACCTGTGGGTGCTGTGGACCGACTACTTCAAGCCGCCGCACTTCGAGAAGTACCCGCAGCTCCACCAGCTGTTCAACGAGGCCACCAAGCTCGCGGGCGCGGCCGGCACCAAGGGCTCCATGGACGCCGGCGTCGCCGACGACCTGCTGGGCAAGATCGCCGAGATCGACAAGATCTTCTGGGAGACCAAGCAGGCCTGATACGCCTCCCGTGAACGGGCCCGTCCACCGCGGTGGACGGGCCCGCTCCGTTTCCGGCCTCCCCCGCACCGGGCGATAGCCTGCGCACATGATTCGCACCGCCACCCCCGACGACGTCCCCGAGATCCTGCGGCTGGTCCGCGACCTGGCCGAGTACGAGCGCGCCCTGCACGAGGTCCGGGCCACCGAGCAGGACCTGCGCGCGCTGATGTTCGGCGAGGAGCCCAAGGTGTTCGGGCTCATCGCCGAGGACGGCGGCGAGGTGGTGGGGTTCGCCGTCTGGTTCCTGACCTTCTCCACCTGGCTGGGCCGGCACGGGATCTACCTGGAGGACCTGTACGTCGACCCGGTCGCGCGCGGCAAGGGGTACGGCAGGCTGCTGCTGGCCGAGCTCGCGCGCATCGCCGACGAGCGCGGGTACGGCCGGGTCGAGTGGTCGGTGCTGAAGTGGAACACCCCGTCGATCGACTTCTACGAGGCGCTGGGCGCGCGGCCGCAGGACGAGTGGCAGGTGTACCGGCTGACGGGGGAGGCGATCGGCAAGCTCGCGGCGGCGGCCGAGGCCCGCTGACCTCGCCGTGAGCGTGACTTATTTCGCTCGCCGTCCCGGTTTGCGCCGCGAACGCCAATGTCGGTGGGACTTTGGTGGGAAAGCCACGCGCGGCGAACGCTCGCACCGGGCTCGGTTAGCGGTAGTTTCGAAGCAGCGGGACCATCCCACGAGGAGTGACGTGACCGAGGAAACCGCTGCACTGGCGGCCAGTACGAAGTTGTCCGAGCGCGACGTGGTGACGGTGAAGCTGCCGGCCGCCAGCGCGTACCTGTCCGTGCTGCGGACCGCGACCGCGGGGCTCGCGGCGCGGCTGGACTTCACGCTGGACGAGATCGAGGACCTGCGCATCGCCGTGGACGAGGCGTGCGCCATGCTGCTCGCGCAGGCGGTCCCCGGGACCGACCTGACGTGCGAGTTCGAGCTGACCGGCGACGCGATGCGCATCGCCGTGTCGGTGCTGACGATGGACGGCCGCGAGCCCGACCGCGAGACCTTCGCCTGGACGGTGCTGTCGTCGCTGGCCGGCGAGGTGGACGCCCGGGTGGGCGCCGACGACCGTGTCACCGTGACGTTGCAGAAGCGTCGTGGTGTAGCCGCGGGGGCCCCGTGACGGAGAAGACGACATCGCTGGCCGGCGCGGGCAACACCGGCGACAACGAGCGTTCCGACACCAGCGCCGTGCCGGACCGGCAGCGGGCGCGCGCGCTGTTCGAGCGGCTGGCCCAGCTGCCCGAGGGCGACCCGGAGCGCCAGCGCATCCGGGACCAGCTCGTCGAGCTGCACCTGCCCCTGGTGGAGTACCTGGCGCGCCGGTTCCGCAACCGCGGCGAGTGGCTGGACGACCTGATCCAGGTCGCCACGATCGGTCTGATCAAGTCGATCGACCGCTTCGACCTGGGCCGCGGCGTGGAGTTCTCCACCTACGCGACGCCGACGATCGTCGGTGAGATCAAGCGGCACTTCCGCGACAAGGGCTGGGCGGTGCGGGTGCCGCGCCGGCTCCAGGAGCTGAAGCTGTCGCTGACCAAGGCGATCAGCGACCTGGCGCAGCGCGAGGGCCGGGCCCCGACCGTCAGCGAGCTCGCGGCGCACCTGCAGATGAGCGAGGAGGAGGTGCTGGAGGGCCTGGAGTCCGCCAACGCCTACTCCACGGTCTCGCTGGACGCGCCCGACTCCGGCGACGAGGACGCCCCCGCGGTGGCCGACTCGCTGGGGATGATCGACGAGTCGCTGGAAGGCGTGGAGTACCGCGAGTCGCTGAAGCCGCTGCTGGAGAAGCTGCCGGCGCGGGAGAAGAAGATCCTGCTGCTGCGCTTCTTCGGCAACATGACCCAGTCGCAGATCGCGGCGGAGCTGGGCATCTCGCAGATGCACGTGTCGCGGCTGCTGGCGCGGACGCTGGCGCAGCTCCGGGACGGCCTCACCGCCGACGAATGAGTCGGACTGACAGGAACGCCGGGTCCCCCTGCGGGGAGGCCCGGCGTTCTGCTGTCAGGAGCGGGGCTTGGGCCCGTTCCCGGCCTTGGGGCCCTTCTTGCCCTTGGGGCCGCCCTCGGACGCGACGTCGGCGGCGGGGGCGTCCTCGCCGCCCTCCTCGTCCTCGTCCTCCTCGGCCTGCGCCAGCCAGCGGGTGGTCGGCGCGGCCAGGACGGTGACCAGGGCGCCGAGCGCGGCGACGCCGAGCGGAACGGCGTAGAAGGGCTGCTCGCTCTGCCAGAGGGACCAGGCCACCGGCAGCGAGAACAGCTGGGTGACGACGACGGGCGCGCGGCTCCACTGCTCGGCGCGCAGCAGACCGCGGGCCACGCCGAGCATGGCCGCGCCGCCGACCAGGGCCATGACGGTCACCGCGACGGCCGTGACGGGGTCCACCGCCTTGCCGATGGCGGTCTCCACGCCGACGAACAGGCCGAAGCCGAGCGCGGCCAGGCCCTCGGCGGCTTCGAGGCCGGCGGCGGCGTACACGGTGCCGGGGCGCCGGTGGGATGACGGGGTCACAACGCCAAACCCTACTCGCCCGCGCCCGCCGGCCCGCACCGGCCGATCCGCGCCGCCGGGCGGGGACGGATACGCTGGCGCCGTGCGCGCCATGCTGATCGCCAATCCCAAGGCGACCTCGACCTCACGCCGGGCCCGCGGGATCTTGGTGCGGGCCTTCACCGGCGACCTCGACCTCGTGCTGGCCGAGACCGGGCACCGCGGCCACGCGACCGAGCTGGCGCGGCGGGCGGTGGACGAGGGCTTCGACGCGGTGGTCGCGCTCGGCGGCGACGGCACGGTCAACGAGGTGGTCAACGGGCTGCTGGCGCACGGCCCCGATCCGGGGCTGCCCGCGCTGGCGGTGCTGCCGTGCGGGAGCGCGAACGTGTTCGCGCGGGCGCTGGGGCTGCCCAACGACCCGATCGCCGCGACGCGCCCGGTGCTGGCGGCGCTGCGGGCGGGGCGGTACCGGTCGGTGGGGCTGGCGACGGCGGGCCTGGAGGACGGCGTCGAGCGGTACTTCACCTTCAACGCCGGCGTGGGCCTGGACGCCGAGGTCGTGCGGGAGGTGGAACTGCGCCGGCTGAGGGGCGCCAGGGCCGATCCGTCGCTGTATGTGCGGACCGCGCTGCGCCATTTCTTCACCGGCACCGATCGGCGCGATCCGGCCCTTACGTTGGAAGTGCCGGGACGGCCCGCCATATCCGGGCTCTTTCTCGCGTTCGTCTCCAATACGGCGCCGTGGACTTTCCTCGGGCCCGCGCCGGTGAATCCGACGCCGAAGGCGAACTTCTCGCGCGGACTGGATGTGTTCGGGACGCGTTCGCTGGCGATCGGCCCGACGCTGGGGTCGGTGGGTCAGATGCTGCTGGCGCGGACCCGTCCGGTACAGGGCCGCCAAGTGGTGAACGTGCACGATGCGGCGCAGGTCACACTGCATGCGGAGCGTCCGATGGCCTTCCAGTTGGACGGCGACTACCTTGGCGAGCAGCGCGGCATCGCGTTCCGGTCGGTGCCCAAGGCGATACGTATTGTCATATGAGGCTGTTGGCGGTGTCTGTTAACCGGAAAGCAACACCGGCGACCCGCTGATGTGACACATGCGACACTCATACTTTGCGAAACATTTCTCCAGGGTCTTGCGTGTGCCCGCGCCCCCCTGACACGCTCAAAGTGCGTCAGCCGACAGGGGCCCAGTGCCGTCAGCCTCCTGATCGCCGCGGCGCCGCATCTCACCCCATGACCAAAACTTTTGCGTCCCGGGGTGTTCGCGACATGTGAAACCGTTCACAAGTTGAGTGTCTGACACCACCGCTGACGAAGGAGTGGACCGCATGGACTGGCGCCACCGCGCAGCCTGCCGTGACGTGGACCCCGAACTGTTCTTCCCGATCGGGAACACCGGGCCCGCGCTCCTGCAGATCGAAGAGGCCAAGCAGGTATGCCGTCGCTGTGACGAGACCGACGCGTGCCTGCGCTGGGCGCTGGAGTCCGGCCAGGACTCGGGCGTGTGGGGCGGCATGGGCGAGGACGAGCGCCGCGCCCTCAAGCGCCGCACCGCGCGGGCCCGGGCCCGCGCCAACGCCGACATCGGCGCCTGAACGCACCCGGAACACTCCTGAACGAACGGTAGAGCACCCCTGAGGCGGCGCGGCCTCCGAACTCCCCAGCCGGAGAGCCTCCAGCGCCCGCCGATGACGATCGAACCCCCGCGGCCGAGGCCGCGGGGGTTCGTCATGTCCGGGCGCCCCGCTAGCGCGGCGGGCCTGACCGCTGCCCCTGGTCGAGCGGGACGTCCACCTCGACCTCGGTGCCGCCGCCGGGCCGCCGCCGGAAGTCCAGACGCCCGCCCAGCTCGCCCACGATGAGGGTACGGACGATCTGGAGGCCGAGGCTGTTGCTGCTCTCCACGTCGAAGTCCTCGGGCAGGCCGACGCCGTCGTCGGACACCACGACCACGAGCCGCCGCCCCTGCGCGGGCGGCGCGGCCCCCGGCTCGTCGCCGGCCTCCTGGGGCGTGCGGTCCTCCCGGCTCGGCCAGTCGCCCCAGACCGCGACGTCGGAGGCGTCCAGGACCTTGCCGGGCTCGCCGTAGCGGCGGGCGGCGACCTCCAGCGTGCCGAACCGGTTGGCCAGGCCGTGCTCCAGGGCGTTCTGCAGCAGCTCGGTCAGCGCCATGGCCAGCGGGGTCGCGACCTCGGCGGGCAGCACCCCGAAGGTGCCGGTGCGCTTCGGCACCACGCGGGTCTCGGGGGTGGACACCTCCCCCGCCATGGTGATCACCCGGTCCGCGATGTCGTCGAAGTCGATCAGCTCGTCGGGGGTGAGCGACAACGTCTCGTGCACGATGGCGATCGAGCCGACGCGGCGCACCGCCTCGTCCAGCGCGGCGCGCCCCTCGGGGATGCGCAACCGCCGCGCCTGTAGGCGCAGCAGGGCCGCGACGGTCTGCAGGTTGTTCTTGACCCGGTGGTGGATCTCCCGGATGGTGGCGTCCTTGGTCATCAGCTCGCGGTCGCGCCAGCGCAGCTCGGTGACGTCGCGGCACAGCACGATCGCCCCGATGCGGGTGCCGCCGACCACCAGCGGGATCGTGCGCAGCTGCATCACCGACCCGGCGGCCTCGACCTCGACCTCGCGCGGGGCCCTGCCGCTGAGCACGGCGGTCAGCGCCTCCTCCAGCGGCTCGCCGGTGTCGCACAGCTCGCCGGTGACCGCGCCCAGCAGCTCGCCGACCAGGTCCCCGGCGAAGCCGAGCCGCCGGTAGGCCGACTGGGCGTTGGGGCTGGCGTAGCCGACGCGGCCGCCCCGGTCCAGCCGGATGAGGCCGTCGCCGACCCGGGGCGAGCGCACCATGTTGGGCTCCTCGCCGGGCACCGGGAACCGGCCCTCGGAGATCATCTGGGCGAGGTCGCTGGCGCTCTGCAGGTAGGTCAGCTCCAGCCGGCTCGGGGTGCGGGCGGAGCTGAGGTTGGTGCTGCGCTGGATGACGCCGAGCAGCTTGTCGCCGCGACGCACCGGGATGGACTCCTCGCGGACCGGGATGCCGCTGCCCCACTCGGGGTCGCCCTCGCGGACGATGCGCTTCTCGCGCCAGGCCACGTCGATCAGGCCGCGCCGCCCGGTCCGCACGACCTTGCCGACCAGGTCCTCGGGATAGGCGGTGGGGCCGGTGGTGGGCCGCATCTGCGCGATCGCCACCCAGCCGGGCACCGCGCCGCCCGGAGCCGGGCGGTAGCGGCCCCCCGGCCGGCCCGACTCGGCCGGCAGCGTGTCGGCCGACCGCAGCGGGACCCACAGCAGCAGGTCGGCGAAGGACAGGTCGGCCAGCAGTTGCCAGTCCGACACCAGGGCGTGCAGCCACTCCACGTCGCTGTCGGTCAGATCCGTGTGGTCGCGCACCAGGTCGCTCAACGTAGGCACAAAGCCCATCATCGCCCATTTGTAGGTACGCCCCATCACCACCAGGGGGTTCACCTGGCAGGATTCCGGCCATGACCGACGCCCTGGCCCGCTTCCGCACCGCCGCCGACCGCCGCGCCGCCGAGGGGCTGCGCCGGAGCCTGCGGCCGCGCGGCGCCGACCACGACGGCCTGGTGGACCTCGCCTCCAACGACTACCTCGGCCTGTCGCGCGACCCGCGCCTGGCGGCGGCCGCCGCGGCCGCCGCGCACCGCTGGGGCACCGGCTCGACGGGGTCGCGCCTGGTCACCGGCACCACGGGGCTGCACGCCGAGCTGGACCGGCGGCTGGCCGAGTTCACCGGCAGCGCCGCCGGGCTGGTGCTGTCCTCGGGCTACCTCGCCAACCTGAGCATCGCCGCCCTGGCGGGGCCGGGCGTCCTGGTGGTGTCCGACCAGGGCAACCACGCCTCGATCGTGGACGCCTGCCGGCTGTCGCGCTCCCGCGTGGTGGTCGTGCCGCACGGCGACGTCGCGGCGGTCGAGCAGGCCCTGGACGGGCGCGAGGAGGAGCACGCTCTCGTCGTCACCGACGCGGTCTTCTCGGTGGACGGCGACCTGGCCCCCCTGCGGGCCCTGCACGCGGCCGCCCGCGCCCGCGGCGCCCTGCTGGTCATCGACGAGGCGCACGCGCTGGGCGTGGTGGGCGAGCGGGGCCGGGGAGCCGCCCACGCCGCCGGGATCGCGGGCGAGCCCGACGTCGTGCTGACCCTGACCCTGTCGAAGTCGCTGGCCTCCCAGGGCGGCGCGGTGCTGGCCGCGCCCGAGGTCGTCGACACGCTGGTCGACACCGGCCGGTCGTTCATCTTCGACACCGGCCTCAACCCGGCCGCCGTCGGGGCCGCGCTGGCGGCGCTGGAGATCGTGGAGTCCGACCCGTCGCTGCCCGCCCGCGCCCGCGACCGCGCCCATCGGATGGCGGCGCTGGCCGCCGGACTGGGCCTGGAGACCGCCGTCCCGGCCGCCGCGGTGGTGCCGGTGTTCCTGGGCGAGCCCCACGCCGCCCTGGCCGCCCGCGAGCTCTGCCGGGAGCACGGCCTGAACGTCGGCTGCTTCCGGCCACCGTCGGTGCCCAAGGGACGCGCCTGCCTGCGGCTGACCGCCCGCGCCACGGTCGGCGAGGCCGACCTCACAACACTCCGGCGCGCCCTGACGGCCGTGGCGGACTCTACCGGCCGTAGTCTTCAGACGTAACATCGGGGACAACCGGTGATGAACGTGAGGAGAGGCCGTGACGGAGGTCAGGGGCGGGCCCCGGCACGGGGTGGGTTTCGAGCGCGCGGGCTATGACCGCGGCGACGTCGGCCGGCACCACTCGGCCCAGGCACCGCGCATCCCCAAGTACTACAAGCTCAAGGAACTGCTGGTCGAGCTGATCCAGTCGCTGCCGCCCGGCAGCCCGCTGCCGCCCGAGCGCGCCCTGGCCGAGAAGTACGAGACCTCCCGCACCACCGTGCGCCAGGCCCTGGCCGAGCTGGTCGTGGAGGGCCGCCTCCAGCGCATCCAGGGCAAGGGCACCTTCGTCGCCAAGCCGAAGGTCTCCCAGGAGCTCCAGCTGGTCTCCTACACCGAGGACATGCGCCACCACGGCCTGCACCCCGAGACCCGCATCCTGGAGATCGGCTACGTCAGCGCCGACGAGCGCCTGGCGGCCCTGCTGGGCATCCGCCCCGGCGGCCGCGTCCTGCGCATCCACCGGCTGCGCCTGGCCGACGGCGAGGCGATGTCGATCGACACCTCCCACCTGCCGGCGCGCCGCTTCCCGGGCCTGCGCCGCGAGCTCCCCCGCCACCGCTCGCTCTACGAGACCCTGGCCACGGCCTACGACGTGCACCTGGCCGAGGCGGAGGAGACGATCGAGACGGTCCTCGCCACGCCGCACGACGCCCAGCTGCTGGCGGTGGACGTGGGTCTGCCGATGCTGCTGCTGTCGCGCCACGCGTACGACTCGACGGGCCAGCCGGTGGAGTGGGCGCAGTCGCTGTACCGGGGCGACCGCTACAAGTTCATCACCCGCCTGCGCCGCCACTGAGAGACCCGCCGATGCGCGGTGACTAATCGTGCTGTTCTGAGTACGCTTAGAACACCTGTTCCCTACGATGACCGGAGCAAATCGTGAGGGAGGAGTCACCTGACGTGAGCATCATCGTTCAATACACGGATCCGACCGCTCTGCCGGACACGCCCTACAACATGTGGGCGAACGGCGAACTCGACGACTTCGTCCACGCGCCCGAAGGGTCCAAGGTCGAAGTCATCGGAGGTCGGATCGTCGTGTCCCCCGCGCCGGTCGTACGGCACAACACCATCATCTATGCGGTCTCAGACGCCCTGACGTTCGCCCGCGCCGGCAACCCCGGCTTTCCTTGGCGCCCCATACAGACCTCGAGGGTGGGATTCACCGGTATCGGAGACGGCTACGTTCCCGATCTCATCGTCTTGGACGCGGCCATGCTCGTCGAAGCCGAAGACGCCGATGTCCAAGGGTTCGTTCCCGATCAGATCGAGATGGCCGTCGAGGTCACCTCGCCCGGGAACGCCGGTGACGACCGGCGTCCCTCGGCCCACCGCGGTCAGGAACAACGGCCGACCAAATGGACCGGCTACGCCCGTGCCGAGATCCCCTACTACCTGCTGGTCGACCGCGACCCCAAGGTCGCGAGCACCACCCTCTACTCGATCCCCGACCAGGCCACCGGCGCCTACCTGCACAAGGAGACATGGGCGTTCGGCGAGACCGTCCTGCTCCCCGAACCGTTCGGGATCGAGATCGACACGAGCCGCTGGAAGCCCTGGAAGCCCTGAAGCCGCGCACCGACGCAGGGCGGTCCCGGCTGAGCATGGGCGTCCCGGACGCACCGTGCTCAGCCGGGGTCCGCGCCGTCAGAGGGTCTTGGTGAGGGCCTTGATCGGCATCTGGAGCTCGGTGAGCAGGTCCAGGTCCTTCTCGGCGGCGCGGCCCAGCGTCGTCAGGTAGTTGCCGACGATGATGGCGTTGATGCCGCCGAGCATTCCCTCGCGGGTGCCGAGGTCGCCCAGCGTCAGCTCGCGGCCGCCCGCGTAGCGCAGGATCGTGCGGGGCAGCGCCAGCCGGAAGGTCGCGATCGTCTTCAGCGCCTCGGCGCCCTCGACCAGCGGGAGGTCCGAGAACGGGGTGCCCGGCCGGGGGGCCAGGAAGTTCAGCGGCACCTCGTCGGGGTCGAGCTCGGCGAGCTGGCCGGCGAACTCGGCGCGCTGCTCGACGGTCTCGCCCATGCCGATGATGCCGCCGCAGCACACCTCCATCCCGGCCTCCTTCACCATGCGCAGGGTGTCCCAGCGCTCCTCCCAGGAGTGGGTGGTCACCACGTTCGGGAAGTGGGAGCGGGCGGTCTCCAGGTTGTGGTTGTAGCGGTGCACGCCCATGGCGGTCAGCTCGTCCACCTGCTCCTGGGTCAGCATCCCCAGCGAGCACGCGATGTTGATCTCGACGGCCTCGTTGATGGCCTTGATGCCGTCGCGGACCTGCGACATCAGGCGCGCGTCGGGGCCGCGCACGGCCGCCACGATGCAGAACTCGGTCGCGCCGGTCTTGGCGGTCTCCTTGGCGGCCTCGACGAGGTCGGGGATGTTCAGCCACACCGAGCGCACCGGGGACTCGAAGGTGCCCGACTGGGAGCAGAAGTGGCAGTCCTCGGGGCAGCCGCCGGTCTTCAGCGACACGATGCCCTCGACCTCGACCTCCGGGCCGCACCAGGTCATGCGGACCTCGTGCGCCAGGGCGAGCAGCTCCTCCAGCCGGTCGTCGGGCAGGGTCAGGCATTCCAGGGCCTGCTCGGCGCTGAGCCCCTTGCCCTCGACCAGCACCTGCCGGCGGGCCACCTCAAGGATGTCTGTCACGGATTCCCTTTCGTCGGGCCGTAGGTGTCGCGGAACGCGGCGGGATCGAACGAGCCGCCGAACGCCGGAGCCAGGCTCCGGTGCGCGGCGGCCAGGAACTCGGCGGCTTCGAGGGCGCCCGCCCCGGCGGGCAGCGCCCCGGCCAGCGGGCGGGCGGCGATGGTCTCCAGGTCCCGGATGTTGCTGCGCATCGCGAGGTCGGGCCGGTCCGGCCACTCCCCGATCACGAGGCCCGCCAGCTGCACGCCGCGGTGCGCCATGGCCTCCAGGGTGAGCGCGGTGTGGTTCAGGGTGCCGAGGTCGGGCCGGACGGCGACGACGGCGGCCGCGCCGAGCCAGCGGGCCAGGTCGGCGATGGTGGCGCCCTCGTCGTCGTAGCGGACCAGCAGCCCGCCCGCGCCCTCGACCAGGACCAGGTCGCGGCTGTCGGCCAGCGCGCGGATGCGTCCGGCCACGTCGGCGAGGCGCAGCGGCGGCACCCCGGCGCGGCGCGCGGCGGCGGCGGGTGACAGCGGGTCGGGGAAGCGCGCGCACTCGTGCAGGTCGGTCACCGCGGCGAGGCGGCGCACCTCGTCCAGGTCGCCGGGCTCGCCGGGGGCCACGCCGGTCTGACCGGGCTTGACCACCGCGACCGACGCGCCGCGCGCGGCGGCCAGCGCCGCCACCGCGGCGGTGACGACGGTCTTGCCGACGCCGGTACAGGTCCCGGTCACCACGAGCACACTCACGAGCGGCACACTAGCGCGCCGCCGCCGGAGCGGCGCCCGCCGAATCCCACAGTCTTGCCCGTCCCTTTTTGTACGGGCGGAACCGGGGCGGCGGGCGCCGCGTCCAACGCCCATGGCCGGTCCACGGGACGTGATCAGTCGGGGGATCGTGGTGGCCGCCGCCGGAGCGGCGCTCACCGCCTGCGGTTCGGACGCGCGGCCGGAGCCGCCGCCGAGGGACCCGGCGGCCACCAGCCCCGCGACCACCAGCCCGGAGCGAACCGTTCCGGCGACCACCGGCGCGCCGACCACTGGAACGAAACTGGTGCTGCGCTGGCGCACCACCGGAGGCATCGCCGGACTGGGCGGTCCCGGCGAGATACCGGAGTTCTCGCTGTACGAGGACGGGCGCGCGATCGTGCGCCCTCAAGGCGAGTCCTCGCCGTCGGCGCTGCGCGAGTACCGGCTGACGCCCGACGCGCTGCGGCGGCTGCTGGCGGAGGCGCGCGCCGCGGGGCTGGAGCGGGGCCGCACGCTCGGGCCGCAGGACGTCGCCGACGCGATGGTGCTGGAGTACACGATGGGCTCGGCACGGACGCGCATCCACCAGCCGGAGCTGCAGAAGATCCCGGCCGTCCGCTTCCAGAAGCGGCTGTTCCCCGACGGGTGGGCTCCGTCCGACCAGGCGGCCCCGGCACGCGCCTATCCCGTCGAGCGGATCGCGGTCCTGTCCGGGGAGATGGCCTCGCCTGGCGGGCGACCCAAGACGTGGCCGTTGTCCCCACTGGGCGAGGGCGAGCAGGCGGTGGGCGGGTTGTGCAAGGTGTTCACCGGCCGGGACGCCAAGGTCGCCGCCGGGCTCGCACGGGAGCGGCCCGACGGCGGCTGGCGCAGCGATGGCAAGGTGTACTCGGCGCGCTTCAGGCCGCTGCTGCCCGACGAGCGGACCTGCCAGGACGTCGCGAAGTCCTAGGGCCTGTCTCAAAGACCTCAGCCGTCACGCGAGTGCCTAACTGTCCCCGGCGGGGCGAAGCCGAAGGCGAGCCCCGCCGGGGACAGATCGCGAAGCGATGTGGCACTCGCCAAAGGCACGGTCAGGGGTGCGAGCCGCTAGGCGAGCGCCCCTGGGCCGGGCCTTCAATAAACGCTGTCCAGCTCGTCGGCGACCTCGCGCGCCACGGCGGCCAGGTCGGGGTCGAGCCGGTCCAGCCGCTCGTCCAGGTCGTCGGCGAAGCGCAACCGGTCCAGCCCGGCTGGCGCGGGCACGGCCTCGGGTAGCCACGCCGAGTGGATCAGGAACGGGACCGTGACGCCGCGCGGCGGCGCCAGCACCGCGACCGGGCCGCGCGCCACGTCGGCGGCGTCGAACACCTCGATGCGGAAGCGGTCGTCGTTGTGCACGGCCACCACCAGGTAGCCCTCGTGGCCGCCCGGATTGGGCCCGGCGTAGCGGCTGCGCCCCGGACCGCCCGGCGAGCGCGGCACGAAGGCGGGCGAGGTCGGGTAGTCGTCCAGCGCGTAGGTCCACTCGGCGAGCGGCTTGAGGTCGTCGCGGTCCAGCGTCACCAGGACGGCGGGCGTCTCCTCCTCGGGGAACAGCGAGGTGTCCACGCGGCCCCCGTAGTTCCGCAGCGCGCGCTGGTTGACGGCCTCGGGGTGGAAACCGAGGAAGATCAGATGGTGCCGGGTGGGGTTCGACTGCCCCTCCAGACTCCAGTCGATCGCCGACAGCTCGGCCTGCCACCAGCGTTCGGGGTCGTGGGCGCGGGCGTGCTCGCGGACCCGCCCGGTCTCGGGGTCGAAGTGGAGCAGGGTGGTCAGCGCGGGCGTCATGCCGTGGCAGTACATGCCGCGCAGCGCCGGATCGACGGGCCGCCCGAACGCGTCGAGGTCGTCCTCGCGCAGGTACATGCCGATGTCCACGCCGGGGGTGTGCTCCATGACGACCTGGACGCCGTCGGAGTCGTCGTACCGGGCGTAGAAGTGGTTGACCTCGGGCGCGATGCGGAACTCCTCGCAGCCCACGGTGGAGCGGCCGGGCACCAGGTCGTCCTTGCGGATCAGGAGCACCGGCCCGTCGGGGTTGTTGGCGACGGTGCGCTCCCCGCCGAAGATCTCGTCGGTGTCCACCTTGTAGGCGGTGTCGGCGAGCACGAGCCAGTCGCGGGTCTGGGTGATGGTGTGGGTCGCCTGCGGGAGCGCGGCCCCCTCGACGGTCCAGCGGTGCACGTGCTTGCCCGTGCCGTCGTAGCGGACGACGCCGACCACGCCGGTGAGGACGTCGCGGCTGACGTTCCACATGCAGCCGCGCTCGGGGTCGACGACCGGGTGCGCCGAGGACGACACCAGCGGCAGCACGGCCTGGTCGAGGGCGGGCTTCCAGTCGTCGCGGTGCCCGACCTCGGCGACGAACTCCAGCGTCACCGGATCGACCTCGACGGGCCGCCCGGCGTCCCAGGTGGCGAACAGCCGGTCGCCCCACGGCAGCGGGGCGGTGTTGGCGGCGTTCACGAACCCCCACGGCGAGCTGGTGCCGACCGGCCCCGCCGTGAACAGGTCGGGCCGCTTGCGCCGCAGTCGCACCGACGGGGTCTCGATCACCCGCGGCCGCCAGGCGAAGTTCCCCGCGGGCGCGCCGTCGGTCCCCGGCCGCAACGACAGCCGCACCATGACGCCGTCGCCGAAGAAGGCGTGCACGGGGTGGGTGCGCTGGTCGGAGGTGGAGACCACGAAGTGCCCGGCCAGGTCGTCCGGCCAGGCGCCGGCGACGACCTCCAGGTCCAGGTCGGGCAGGTCGGCCTTGCTGAGGATCGAGCGGGGGATCGGCATGGCGCCTCCAGGGGGTCCGCGCGTGGGGGGCACCTGCCAATCAACCGATCCGGGCCACCCGTCGTCAAGACTCTAACGACTATTGGTCCCCCGATTCCGCCCGGCGATCGGGCCTCCTCGGCGGCCCGATCGCTTGTTAGCGTCGGACGCATGGAGCCTGCGCACGGCGGGGACGCGGTGGTCGGAGCGGTCCGGCGGTTCGGCGTGGAGACGATGTTCACCCTGTCGGGCGGGCACGTGTTCCCCCTGTACGACGGCGCGGTGCGCGCCGGGAACCACCCCCGGATCGTGGACGTCCGGCACGAGCAGACCGCCGTCTTCGCCGCCGAGGCCACCGCGCGGCTCACCCGCCGCCCCGGCCTCGCGGTCCTGACCGCCGGGCCCGGCGTCACCAACGGGGTCAGCGGCATCACCACCGCGCACTTCAACGGCTCCCCCGTCGTGGTCCTCGCCGGACGCGCGCCCCGCGGCCGCTGGGGCTCCGGCGCGCTCCAGGAGCTGGACCACCCGCCGCTGGTCGCGCCCGTCACCAAGCTCGCCGCCACGTCCGCGGGCCCCGAGGCGCTGGTGCCCGACGTGGTCCGCGCGTTCGCCGAGGAGTTCGGCCTGCCGGTCGTGGCCAACGGGCAGGCCCGCGGCGTCCTGCCCGCCGGGCACGGGCTGCTGGTCACCCGCGCCCGGGGCCCGGCGTTCGAGCGCGCCGACCTCGTGATCGTCGCGGGGGCGCCGCTGGACTTCCGGCTGAAGTACGGGGCGTTCGCCGGGGGCCGCGCCGACGTGGTGCACCTGGCCGACTCCCCCGAGCAGCTCGCGACCCATGTCGCCGCCACCGGCGCGGCGGGCGACCTGACCGAGGTCTTCACCCGCCTCGCGGCCGCCTGCGGCAAGGCCGGGGCCTCCCCCGCCGCCCACGCCGCCTGGGCGGACGAGCTGCGCGACACCGCCCGCGCCGCCATCGCCGGGGACGCCGCGCTGCCGGCCTCCGACGCCGACCCGATCCACCCGCTGCGCGTCTACGGGGAGCTGGCCCGCCTCCTGGCCGATGACGCCGTGGTGATCGGCGACGGCGGCGACTTCGTGTCCTACGCGGGCAAGCACCTGGAGCCCCGGCGCCCCGGCTGCTGGCTCGACCCCGGCCCCTACGGCTGCCTCGGCACCGGCCTCGGCTACGCCGCCGCCGCGCGCCTCGCCCGCCCCTCGGCCCAGGTGGTGCTGCTGCTGGGCGACGGGGCGGCGGGTTTTTCCCTTATGGACGCGGATACCCTGGTCCGGCACGGTCTGCCGGTGGTCATGATCGTCGGCAACAACGGGATCTGGGGACTGGAGAAGCATCCGATGCGGGGGCTCTACGGCTACGACGTGGCCGCCGACCTGCAGCCGCACTGCCGCTACGACGAGGTGGTGCGCGCCCTCGGCGGCGCGGGCGAGCAGGTCGTCCGGCCGGGCCAGATCGGGCCCGCCCTGCGCCGCGCCTTCGACTCCGGCGTCCCCTACCTGGTGAACGTCTCCACCGACCCCGCCGACGCCTACCCGCGGAGCACCACCGGTGTCTGAGCGCGTCACCGTCCGCGCCGCCCGGCCCGCCGACCACGCGCGGGTCGGCGCGCTGACCGTCGAGGTGTACGTGGACGGCGGCCTCGTCTCGCCGGCCTCCACCTACGTCGCCACCCTGCGCGACGCCGCCGCCCGCGCCGCCAAGGCCGAGCTGCTGGTCGCCGAGCTGGACGGCGGCCTGGCCGGCGCCGTCGCCTACTGCCCGCCCGGCAGCCCCTACGCCGAGCTGGCCGGGCCGGACGAGGCCGAGTTCCGGATGCTGGCCGTCCTGGACAGCGCCCAGGGCAAGGGCGTCGGCCGCGCCCTGGTGCAGGCCTGCCTGGACCGTGCCAGGGCCGCCGGGCTGAGCGGTGTGCGCCTGTCGACACAGGACAACATGACCGGCGCGCACCGCCTCTACGAGCGGATGGGCTTCGTCCGCACCCCCGAACGCGACTGGGCTCCCGTCCCGGGCCTGACGCTGCTCACCTACCGCCTGGCCCTCTAGCCGCCTGGCCCGCTAGCCCGGCGTCAGCTCGCCGTGCCGCGAGCAGCGCGCGGTCCAGCCCAGCGGCGTGACCTGGACGATCATCCGGCGGCGGCAGCGCGCGCAGTAGCGCGGCGGCTCCATCGCCCGCGCGGCCCGGCACGCCTCGTGACCGTCCCCGTCCCCGTCCGTCGGGGCGGGCTCACCGCAGCGGTCGCAGTAGGTCGTCTCCACGAGCACGAACCCTAACCGACTACTCGACGACCGCGAGCAGGTCGCCCGCCTGCACCACCGCGCCCTCGGCCACCGCCAGCTTCGCCACCGTCCCGGCGTCCTCGGCCAGCACCGGGATCTCCATCTTCATCGACTCCAGGATGACGAGGGTGTCCCCCTCCTCGACCTGCTGCCCCTCGGTGACGACGACCTGCCACACGTTGGCGACCATCTCCGCGCGGACCTCGGCCACGGCGGTTCCTCTCTATCGGGCACCGCCGGCACGGCGGCCGGCGGTGGAATGCGATCTGTGGTGGACGGGCTGGACGAGCGCCGCGGCGGCCGCCCCTCAGGACGGCGGCCGCATCCGCTCCACCAGCCCGGTGTCGTAGGTGCCGTCCAGGAACTCCGGGCGCTCCAGCACCTCGGCCAGGAACGGCAGGTTGGTCTGCAGACCCTCGATCCGGAACGCGGCGAGCGCCGAACGCGCCCGCGCCAGCGCCGCGGGCCGGTCGACGCCGTAGACGCACAGCTTGGCCAGCAGCGGGTCGTAGAACGGGGTCACGGTGTTGCCCTCGGCGTACCCGGCGTCGATCCGGATGCCGTCGCCGACCGGCTCCTCCCATACCTTGATCCGGCCCGGCTGCGGCAGGAAGCGCTGCGGGTCCTCGGCGTACACGCGGAACTCGACGGCGTGGCCGCGCGGCCGCGCCTCGGTGAAGGTCACCGGCTCCCCGGCGGCGATCCGGAACTGCTGCTCCACCAGGTCGACGCCGGTCACCATCTCGGTCACCGGGTGCTCGACCTGGAGCCGGGTGTTCATCTCCAGGAAGAAGAACTCGCCGGTCGCCGGGTCGAGCAGGAACTCCACCGTGCCCGCGCCCCGGTAGCCGACCGTCTCCCCCGCCTTGATCGCCGCGCCCAGCATCAGCGCGCGCAGCTCGTCGCCCACCGCCGGCGACGGCGTCTCCTCCACGACCTTCTGGTGGCGGCGCTGCACCGAGCAGTCGCGCTCGCCGAGCGCCAGCACCGTGCCGTCGGCGAGGGCGAGGATCTGCACCTCGACGTGCCGGGCGTGCTCGACGTAGCGCTCCAGCAGGATGTCGGAGCTGGCGAAGAAGCGCTCGGCGCGGCTGCGCGCGGTCCGGTAGGCGACGCGCAGCGCGGCCTCGTCGCGGGCCGCGCCCATGCCGATGCCGCCGCCGCCCGCCGCGGCCTTCACCATCACGGGGTAGCCGATGCGCTCGGCCTCCTCGACGGCGGTGTCCTCGTCGGGCACCGGCTCCCAGACGCCCGGCACGACCGGGACGCCCGCCTCCTTCATCAGGTTCCGGGAGTTGATCTTGTCGCCCATGCGGGCGATGGCCAGCGGCGGCGGCCCCACCCACACCAGGTCGGCGTCGGCGACCCGGCGCGCGAACCCGGCGTTCTCGGCCAGGAACCCGTAGCCCGGGTGGATCGCCTGCGCGTTGGTGCGGCGGGCGGCCTCCAGGACCGAGGGCATGTCCAGATAGCTGTGCACCGGCTGCGGGGGGCCGATCAGGATCGCCTCGTCGGCCTCCGCCACGAACGGCAGGGACGCGTCCGCCTCGGAGTACACCGCGATGGCCTTCAGGCCCATCGACCGGACGGTGTGGATGATCCGGCTCGCCACCTCGCCGCGGTTGGCCACGAGGACCGACTCGAACACTGGGGGCACTCCTTACCGTTCACCGGCCCGGCGTTGTCCGGACCTGGCCGACACTAGTGGGGTCCTCCCCCTGCCGTCCGGCCACGCGATCGACAAATACCGGACCGTAGATTTGTCCGTACCGGGCGTTCACTGCCCGCAGGCGGGCGCGGCAACCCCCTCCCGCACCCGTGGCCCCGCGTCACACGCGCGGGCGCCGGTCCACCACCCGGCTCAGCGCCTCCACCACCGTCGGGTCGTACTCGGCCGCCGAGTCCAGCCGCAGCCGCTCCAGCACCGCCGCGCCCCGGTCGCGGTCGGCCGAGTCGCCGACCAGGTCGTCGTAGGCGTTGGCGACCTTGATGATGCGGCTGGCCAGCGGCGGCGGCACCGGCCGCACCGCCGTCCCGGCCGCCGCGCGCGTGCCGTCGGGCACCGTCGCCGCCGCGCCGCCGGCCGGCGGCGCGGCCGGGCCGGTGCGGTAGGGGTGGGAGGACAGCCGCACGATGTGGGCGACGCGGTCCAGTACGCCGGTCTGCCTGATCACCTCGGCGCCCAGCTCGGCGATGCGGCGCTGCTCGGCGGGCGAGGCCAGCACGGTCGCGCCGCCGGGGATCGGGTCGCCCAGCGACAGCTGCCCGATGTCGTGCATCAGCGCCGCGTACTCCAGCTCCAGCAGCGGCTCCTCGGCCATGCCGAGCTCGCGGCCCATCGCCACCGCCAGCCGCGACACCCGCCGCGAGTGCCCGGTCTCGACGTACCCGCCGACCTCGGTGACCCGCGACAGGGCGCGCACCGTCTGCAGGTAGGTGGCGCGGATGCCGGCGTAGCGGCGGAAGGCGAACTGGGTGACCAGGATCGGCGCGGTGAACACCAGCAGCGCGGCCGGGCCGAGCACGGTGGTGGCGACCGCGATCAGCATGGCGGTCGCGCTGGTGGCCGCGCACAGCGCCGCGTTCGCACCGATCTCGTCGCGCAGCGCGATGCCGAAGCGGGCCCGCACCGCCTCGGCGCGGATCATCGCGGCGATCACCACGTCCGCGCAGCAGCACACCACGACCAGCACGGCCATCGCCGCCAGCAGCAGCCGCCAGCCCGGCTCCACCGCCAGCAGCGGCCGGAAGCACACCGCCACCAGCGCGACGGTGAGCAGGCGGCGCGCCATCGCGTCCAGGCGCGGGCTGCGGCCGACCGCGAAGTGCGGCAGCGAGCCGACCAGCATCCCGGCCGCGGCGACCGCGACGACCTGGAGCGGGGTGTGCACCGCCGCCTCCACGCCGAGCGGCGCGCCGGGCGGGGCGTGCTCGGTGCCGACGCCGACCAGCAGCGCGTAGCCGAGCGCGCCCGCCGTCGCGATCGGCGCGACCTCCCGGTTGCCGGGCATCACCATGCGGAACAGCTCGCCCAGCGCGATCAGCACCCCGAACACCACGGCGGTGTCGGGCTGGTCGAGCCCGGCGGCGGCGACCTGGGTGACGGCGACGACCACGCCGAGCCCGGCCATCGCGATGAGCAGGAGCTGGCCGGAGTCCAGCGACTGCCAGGCGGCGCGGTGCTCGCGGACCGAGCGCGTGGTCATGCCCCGCGCCCCCTAGCTCCGCACGCCGTCGCCGGCGACGCGGATCGGGTTGCTGGGGTCGTCGTGGTCCTGGCGGGTGGTCTCCACCACCTCGTCGTCGGGCAGCACCGGCGGGTGCGGCGGGCGCCAGCCCTCCCGGTCCAGCGCGCGCAGGAACGCCTCCACGATCACCGGGTCGAAGTGGTCGCCCATGCCGCGGCGCAGCTCGGCGACCGCCTCCTCGATGCTGCGGGCGGGCCGGTAGGAGCGGGTGGAGGTCATCGAGTCGAACGCGTCGGCCACCGAGATCACCCGCGCGAACTCGGGGATCTCGTCGCCGGCCAGCCCCATCGGGTAGCCGCGGCCGTCCATCTTCTCGTGGTGGTGCATGATCCCGGCCAGCGCCTCGTCCAGGAAGCCGATCTCGCGGACGATCTCCAGCCCGCGCATCGGGTGCAGCTGGATGGCGGCGAACTCCTCCTCGGTGAGGGGGCCGTCCTTCTGCAGCACCTTGGTGGGCACGCCGAGCTTGCCGACGTCGTGCAGCATCCCGGCGTAGCGGATGGCCTCGACCCGGTCGGCGCGCATCCCGATCTCCTGGGCGATCATCACCGAGCCGCGCGAGACCCGCTCGGAGTGGCCGCGGGTGTAGTAGTCCTTGGTCTCGACCGCCTGGCACAGCGCGGCGAGCGTCGCCGAGTGCGCCTGCTGCTGATCGTGCGCCTGCTCCATCGCCCAGCGGGCGATGAACAGCGGCAGCAGCACCAGCACCGCCGCGACCGTGCCGACGCGGGGCCACAGCCCGGCGATCAGCAGGCCGAACATGCCGTAGCCGAGGCAGCCCACCGCGAGCTGGCCGCTCTCGCGCAGCAGCTCGCGCGGCGCGGCCTGCTTGGCCAGCAGCAGGATGCCGGCCATCAGCGCCAGGTTGACCAGCACGAACGCGACCAGCGCGCCGAGGAACGGGCCGATCACGTGCTCGACCCAGCCCGGCTGCACCGGCTCGAAGCGGCGGCCGCCCAGCGCCTCGAACACCACGCCGGAGGCGTAGCCGCTCAGCGCGAACTGGGCGCCGTTGAAGGTGCGCTTGACCGGGGCGAACACCCGCTGGCCGTTGACCACGGCGGTGGCGCCGAGCAGCGCGGCGCCCTCGGGGCCCAGCAGCACCACCGACGCCAGGCTGGCGGCGAAGCTCAGCGAGACGCGGGCGCGCTCGACGTTGAGCTGGGCGGGCGCGGAGTCGCAGATGAAGAACAGCACGGCCAGCACGGCCAGCGCGCGCCAGTCGAGCCCGGCGAACGAGGACGTCGCGATGAGGCCGGCCGCCAAGGCGACCACCCCGCAGACGTACACCCACGCCGCCAGCGGTAGTCCACGCATTGCCTGCCGCCCCCTCGGGAGTCGGGTCGATCGCGCCGCGGGGCGCCCTGGACGCGGCCTACGCCCAGGACACGCCCCGGAAGGACGCCGGTCGGGCGGCCGCCGTCGTCGGCTTGCTCATGATGGTCGTCTCCCCCCGGATCGCCGGCCCGGGACCGCGCGCGGCCCGCCCGGACCGGCCCGCGCCCCGTCACACCCGGAGCGCCGGCCGTTCCCTCACTGGTTCCGGCCCAAGCCTAACGCGTGAGGCGCACGTCACACAGGCAAGCCGGGAATCGTGAGCAAAGCGTGAACTAATCGTCACCCGAGGTGATCATCAGAACGGCTCCGCCGCAGGTCAGAGCCTGCTTTTGGCCCAGGCGACGGTCTCCACCAGACCCTCGCGCAGCTCCACCCGCGGCTCCCAGCCCAGCACCTCGCGGGTGGCGGCCGGGTCGACCGCCATCGCGGGCAGGTCGCCGAGCCGCGGCGGGGCGAACTCCGGCTCGTCGGCGGCCTCGGCGGCCCGCGCGACCAGGGTGTGCAGCTCGCGGTCGGTGGTCTGCAGGCCGGTGCCGACGTTGAGGCGGGCGCCGCCGCCCCGCTCCCCGGCGGCGCGGGCGAAGGCGTCGGCCACGTCGAGCACGTACACGTAGTCGCGGGTCTGCTTGCCGTCGCCGAACACGCGCGTGGGGCGGCCGCCCAGCAGGGCGTCGGTGAAGATCGAGACGACCCCGGCCTCGCCCTCGGGCGTCTGCCGGGGGCCGTAGACGTTGGCCAGGGTCAGCGTGGTGAAGTCGAGCCCGTGCAGCTCGCGGTACATCCCGGCGTAGATCTCGCCGGTGACCTTGGAGGCCGCGTACGGGGAGGCGGGCCGCAGCGGGGCGTCGGCCGGGACCGGCAGCGCGTCGGGCACGCCGTAGACGGCGCAGCTGGAGGTGAAGACGACCTTGCGCGCCCCGGCCGCGCGCGCCGCCTCCAGCACGTTGGCGGTGCCGAGCACGTTGGTGCGCGCGTCGCCGAGCGGGTCGCCGACGCTGACCCGGACGCTCACCTGGGCGGCCAGGTGGAGCACGGCCTCGGGCCGCCAGTCGGCGGCCCGGGCCGCCAGGGCCGGGTCGGCCACGTCCATGCGCCACAGCTCGACGTCGTCGCGGACGTTGGCGCCCGACGACAGATCGTCCACCCCGGCGACCTCATGGCCGTCGGCGAGCATGCGATCGACGACATGGGACCCGATGAAACCGGCCGCACCGGTCACGAGAACGCGCATCCCTGCACGATATCCGGGGCGCGGAGGACCGGCACGCAGGCGGCCACAGCAGGCCGCCGCGGGCGGGCCGTCAGTCGCGGACCTCGGCCTCGGCGGTCACGGCCTCGCCGCTCTTGATCTCCCCGCACAGCTGCTCGATCCGGCCGAGGACCTTGGCGCGCAGGTCCTCGGGGACCGGCTCGCAGCCGCACGACTTGCCGACCAGCTTCTTGACGGCCTCTTCCAGGCCGTACTCGCGCAGGCAGGGACCGCACTCGTCCAGGTGGTCCTTGACCTCGCTGCAACCGCCCTGGTCCAGCTCGCCGTCCAGGTAGGTGTAGACGCGGGCCAGCACCTCGGTACAGGGAGTGTCGTGGTGGTCACCGCAGCTCATGACTCACTCACCCTTCTCGCGACGGGACATCGGTGCACGCTTCACGCCGACCCCTCCTTGGCCCGGGTCAGGCCGCGGTCCTGAGCGTAGTCCTCCAGCATCCCCCGGAGCTGGCGCCGGCCGCGGTGCAGCCGCGACATCACCGTGCCGATGGGCGTGCCCATGATGTCGGCGATCTCCTTGTAGGCGAAGCCCTCGACGTCGGCGAGGTAGACCGCGATCCGGAACTCCTCCGGCAACTCCTGCAGCGCCCGCTTCACGTCGGAGTCGGGCAGGTGCTCCAGCGCCTCGGCCTCGGCCGACTTCAGGCCGCTGGAGGTGTGCGACTCGGCCCGCGCGAGCTGCCAGTCCTCGATCTCCTCGGTGGCCGCCTGCTGCGGTTGCCGCTGCTTCTTGCGGTAGGAGTTGATGAAGGTGTTGGTCAGGATCCGATAGAGCCAGGCCTTGAGGTTGGTGCCTTCCTTGAACTGGTGGAAGGACGCGAAGGCCTTCGCGAAGGTCTCCTGTACAAGATCCTCGGCGTCCGCCGGATTGCGCGTCATGCGCAGCGCGGCCGAATACAGCTGGTCCAAGAACGGGAGCACATCGCGCTGGAACCGCTCCTGGCGCTGCTCCACGGTTTCCGTGGTGCCCGGTACCTGACCCACCCCCTTAGCTGTGGCGACGCCTCCGGTGGCGTCGTACCTCACAGACGATATCGGGCCGCGCTGCCGGAACACGCCGCCGGGGGCGAGTGCGTCGCCGCGCGCCGGTTCGGCAACGGCTGTGGTCATCGACCGCTCCTCCTGTACAAGGGCTTGTGAATCGGTGCAACATCGCCGGTTCCGTTTCGATTCCTTACGCGGGTGTGACGCCCGCCGCGCTAGACCGGAGACAATGGGAGGGACGCAAGATCGCCCCACACGGAGGGTGATGCCGGGCCCGGACCGGGGAACAAGTCCCATACAAGGCGAGAACAGGAGCAAACCGTTGCTACCGGTGCCGGCGCGACCGTCCGAGCCCACCATCGCCAGCCTGCGCGACGCGTCCGGTGACGGCGCGCCCCTCACGCAGTACTGGTCCTTCTACTGGGCCGTGGCCGCCGCCCAACTCGCCCGCTGGTTGCCGCAGCGGCCGGGCCGCGTCCTGGACCTGTCGGGCGGCGACGGCCGGACGGCCCTCCAGACGGCCGCCGCCGGGCACCGGGTGCTGGAGGTGTCGGACCCGCTGCTGACCGGCCCCCGCGACCACCATCCCAACGGCGGGGCCCCCGCGCCCCTGCCCGCGCCCCCGGTCCCGCCCCGGCCCCGGAACGGCGCGCCGCCGCCCCGTCCGGGCCGTCCGGCGCCGGTCCCGGGCGGCGTCCAGAAGATCGTCGCCGACTCGGGCACCCTGGCCTTCCTGGCCGCCGACTCGATGGACGCGGTGATCGCCGAGCACCGGGTGCTGTCGCGCCATCTGGCGACCGAGACCACCGTCGCCGAGATCGCGCGCGTGCTGCGGCCCGGCGGCCGGGTGCTGCTGTCGGTGGACTCGCTGACGCTGGGCATGGCGCTGCTGGCCGAGCAGAACTGCTGGGCCCACCTGTCGGACGTCCCGGCGGCCGAGGTCGTGCTGGTGCCCTGGCCGGACGGCGCGATCACCCGCTGCTTCTGGGCCGACCAGCTGCGCGAGCTGCTGACCGAGGCGGGCCTGGAGGTGGAGTGGATCCGGCCCCGGACGGCCCTGTCGCCGTCCACGGTCGAGCACGTGCTGACCCGCTCCCCCGACGCGCTGGCGCGCCTGGTGCGCACCGAGCTGGCGGCCCCGGCCGGCGACGAGTCGCTGGGCATCCACCTGCTGGCGAGCGCGGTACTGGCCTGAGACCCCGGCGCGGGGCCCGCCGGACGGCCCCCGCGCCGGGGTCCGTCAGCGCATCGCCCGGTCGTGCTTCGCCTGGCACGTCACGCAGCGCGCCGCCTCCGGGCGCACCTCCAGGCGGCCTTCGGGGACCGGCTTGCCGCAGCCCAGGCACCGGCCGTAGGTCCCCTCCTCCAGCCGGAGCAGCGCCGCGCGGACCGCACCGCGGTGGCGCTCCATGGAGCTGAGCGCGGCCTGGACGCGGTCGCTGTCGGTCAGGCCGGATCCGGCGTCGGAGGCCGACGGCTCGCGCTCGGGGTGCTCGCCCTTGAGGATCTCGATCGATCGGTCCAGCTCGGCGAGCATGTCCACGAGACGGGAACGGGCGGTGACGGTGTCCACGGTGCTCCGGACTCCTCCCGGTAGGCCCCGGGCAAGGGGGGTCTCGCATCCGGCCGCCGCCGCGACGGGGTGGGCAGCGGCCAGAACAAGGTGGCGGAATGTTTGCCAGAACTATCCCCATCTGTCGCGGGTTCTATGAGTTCTGGACCGTTGTTTCTCACGTTGTTGACCGCCTTGGAGACCGGGTAGGCCGTCATCGTCCCGGCCAGGGCTCCCGACAGGGCCGGGACCAGCAGCCCGCGCACCTCGTCGGTGTCGGTGAGGCAGGGGTCCAGCCAGGCGTCCCACCGGTCCGGCTGGACGATCATGGGCATCCGGTCGTGGATGCGCCCCAGGTCGTCGGGCGCGTCGGTGGTGATGATGGTGGTGGACCACACCCACTCGCCCTCGGGCGACTTCCACAGCTCGTACAGCCCGGCCATCGCCATGACCTCGCCGTCCTTGGGGTGGATGAAGAACGGCTGCTTCTGCGGCCGCTTCTTCTTGGCCTGCTCCTCCTCCTGCTGCTGGAGCACGTACCACTCGAAGTAGCCGTCGGCGGGCAGCAGGCAGCGCCGCTTGGCGAACGCCCGCCGGTAGGACGGCTTCTCGTGCACCGTCTCCACCCGCGCGTTGATCATCTTGTTGCCGATGGCGAGGTCCTTGGCCCAGGACGGCACCAGCCCCCAGCGCAGCGTCCGCAACTGCCGGACGGCGGGCTCCTCCTCCGGGGCGTCCTTGGGGGCCCGGGTCAGGATCGCCGGGACCTGCTTGGTGGGCGCGACGTTGTAGTCGGGCTCCAGCTCCTCATCGACGGCGTCGACCTCCGCCTGGAACTGGTCGAGCAGTTCCTGGCGCGACCGGGCCGTGGCATATCGACCGCACATGTCCACCATCCTGCCCGCTCCGGCGCCGATCGCGACCTTTTCCGGACGTGTCGTACCGCGTGGCGCCCGGGGCGCTTGACCCTCGACGCGATGGGCATGTAGCCGAGCATGCGACCCTTCACGACCCTGGCCCGCCCCTTCGTGGCGGCCCCGTACATCATGACCGGACTGGAGACCCTGCGTGATCCGCGGCAGCGGGCCGAGCAGGTCGCCCCCACCGTCAAGCCGATCGCCGACCGGCTCGACTGGCTGCCCACCAAGGACCCCGAGTCCCTGGTGCGCATCCAGGGCGCCGTCAGCCTCGGCACCGGCGTGCTGCTGCTGACCGGCAGGTTCCGGCGGCTGACCACGCTGCTCATGGCCGCGCAGATCGTGCCGACCCTGGCCACCGAGCACCGCTACTGGACCGAGGACGACCCCGAGCGGCGCGCCAGCGAGCGCTCCCACCTGCTGAAGAACGCGAGCCTGTTCGGCGCGCTGGTCATGGTGGCCACCGAGCCGCGCAAGTCGCCGCGCACCGCCGAGCTGCGGCGGCAGCTCCGCGAGGCGCAGATCCGGGCGGGCGCCGAGAGCAAGGCACTGCGCCGGGAGGCGGCCGCCGAGCTGAAGAACGCGCGGCGCGAGGCGGCCCGGCAGGTGCAGGCGGCCCGGCAGGAGAGCGGCAAGCGCGCGGCCAAGGGCACGCTCAAGGCGGCGCGCGGCCCCGCCAAGCTGGCGAAGGCCGCTGCGGGCCGCTCCTCCAAGGGCTCCAAGGGCGGGCGGCTGGCCAAGGCCGTCAAGCGCTGAGGCGCCTTTCCGAAGGCAACCTTAAACAAGGCTCAAATGCGTTGAACCCGTACGCGTTCCGGGTTCGTACTGCCTGCTGACCGCCCGTTCCCCAGGGATCCCCCTGCGACCTGACGGAGACGCCCGGCCATGGCAGCACCCGGAACAGCGTCCGACGCGCACGGCCGCGCGGCCGGGGGGCTGCGGAGTCTCATCCGCCGCCCCCGGCCCGCGCCGCCCGCCGACGACGAGCGCATCGTCACCGAGCTGTACCGCGAGTACCACCGGCCCCTGCTGGCGTTCGTCCTGCGGCTGACCGGGGGCGACCGGCCGTGGGCCGAGGACGTGGTCCAAGAGACGATGGTCCGCGCCTGGCGCAACTCCGGCCGGCTGGAGACCGGGTCGGCCTCGCTGATGCCGTGGCTCGCCACCGTCGCCCGCCGTATCGTGATCGACCACCGGCGGTCGCGCGGGGTGCGGCCGCCCGAGGTGGGCGACGGCCCCCTGGAGAACCTGCCGATGGCCGACGAGATGGACGGGCTGCTGCGCAGGGTGGTGGTGGCGGAGGCGCTGGACGCCCTGTCGCCCGCCCACCGGCAGATCCTGACCGAGACGGTGCTGCGCGATCGGACGGTGAACCAGGCCGCCGAAGCACTGGGGATCCCGCTGGGAACGGTCAAGTCCCGCGTTTACTACGCCATGCGCGCCCTGCGCGTCGCCTTGGAGGAGAGAGGGGTGACGGCATGACCTCACAGGTCGAGCACACCGATGTCGGCGCCTACGCTTTGGGCCTGCTCGAAGAAGAAGACCGCCGGGCCTTCGAGGCGCATCTCCGCGATTGCGCGCAATGCCGGGCCGAACTCGCCGAAATGGCGGGGGTCGCCGATGCGCTTTCGGAATTGGACCCGGCCGGAGACACGGGCGGGGAGACCGCAGACCGCCCGCCCGAAGGCGGCCGCGACGACGGTGACGCCACGCCCCCGGCCACCGTGATCGACCTGATGCACCGGCAGCGGCTGCGCGAGCGCCGGTCCCGCCGGGGCACCTACGTGATCGGCACGGTGGCCGCGGCGACGGTGCTGGCCGTCGGGATCACCGTGGGCGCGTCCCTGAAGGACGACTCGGCGCCGCCGACCGCCGGCGGGCACGCCCACGGCCCCGCCCAGGCGCTGGTCATCTGGGGCGAGCGGCACGCGGGCAGGGACGCCGCCACCGGCGCCAGCGGCGTGGTGGGCCTGGAGCGGAAGGGCTGGGGCACGCATGTGGGGCTGGAGCTGCGCGGGGTGCGCGGCCCGATCCGGTGCCGGCTGGAGGCGGTCTCCCGCACCGGCGAGCGCAGCGTGGTGACGAGCTGGCGGGTGCCCGCCAAGGGCTACGGCGTGCCGGGGTCGGACGCGCCGCTGATCACGCACGGCGGCACCGCCATCGAGGCCGAGGACCTGGCGCGTTTCGAGGTGAAGGTGGAGGGCGACGGCAGGACGCTGCTGACCATTCCCATGTGATCTTCGCATTCGCGGGCCGTCCGGCCTCCAGGCCGTGCCCGTGCGGGTTCGCCGGTCCGGTCCGGCGGCCCGGCCGATAGCCTTGGGCCATGCCCGCTTCCAGCCCTGAAAAGCCCTGGTCCGCCCCGGTCGCGACGGGCCCGGTGGACGCCGTCGTGCCGCTGCCCGGTTCCAAGTCCATGACCAACCGGGCCCTGATCCTGGCCGCGGTCGCCGACGCGCCCGGCACGGTCGAGCGGCCGCTGCGCAGCCGCGACAGCGCGCTGATGGCCGGGGCGCTGCGCGCGATGGGCGTGCTCATCGACGACGAGGGCGACGGCTGGCGGGTCACCCCCGGCGCGCTGTCGGGCCCCGCGCAGGTGGACGTGGGCCTCGCCGGGACGGTCATGCGCTTCCTGCCGCCGGTCGCCGCCCTGGCCGCCGGCCCGGTGCGCATCGACGGCGACCCCCGCGCGCGGGAGCGGCCCATGGGCCCGATCATCACCGCGCTGCGCGCGCTGGGCGTGGAGATCGACGACGGCGGGCGCGGCGCGCTGCCGTTCACCGTGCACGGCGCCGGGTCCGTCGAGGGCGGCGCCGTCACCATCGACGCCTCGGGCTCCTCCCAGCTGGTGTCGGGCCTGCTGCTGGCCGCGCCCCGCTTCGCCAAGGGCGTCGAGGTGCGGCACGAGGGCCCGCCGGTGCCGTCCGCGCCGCACCTGGAGATGACGGTGCGGATGCTGCGCGAGGCGGGCGCGGTCGTGGAGACCGGCGAGAACGTGTGGCGGGTCGCGCCGGGACCGCTCGCCGGGCGCGCCTGGCCGATCGAGCCGGACCTGTCCAACGCGGCGCAGTTCCTGGGCGCGGCGCTGGTCACCGGCGGGAAGGTCACGGTGCCGGGCTGGCCGTCCGACACCGCCCAGCCGGGCGACGCGCTGCGCGGGCTGCTGACCGCGATGGGCGCGCAGGTCGAGCTGGGTCCCGACGGGCTGACCGTCCGCGGCACCGGCTCGTTCACCGGGCTGGACGCCGACCTGCACGAGGTGGGCGAGCTGACCCCCGTCCTCGCCGCGCTCGCCGCGCTGGCCGACGGGCCGTCCCGGCTCACCGGCATCGCGCATCTGCGGGGCCACGAGACCGACCGGCTGGCCGCCCTGGTCACCGAGATCAACGGCCTGGGCGGCGACGTCCGGGAGCTGCCCGACGGCCTGGAGATCCGGCCCCGGGCCCTGCACGGCGGACCGTTCCGCACCTACGACGACCACCGCATGGTGATGGCCGCCGCCGTCCTCGGCCTCGCGGTCCCCGGCGTGGAGGTGGAGAACCCCGCCACGGTGGGCAAGACACTTCCTGACTTCACCGAGCTGTGGACCGGAATGTTGAGGACGGGGTAAGGGCCAGTGGCACGCCGCGCACGCGACTACGACGAGGACGACGTCCGGGTACGGCCGTCGCGCAAGGGCTCGCGCCCGCGCACCCGCATCCGGCCCGCGCACGAGGACGCGGTCGAGGGCTTCGTGACCGCCGTGGACCGCGGCCGGTACCGCTGCCTGGTCGACGACCGCGCGGTCACCGCGATGCGCGCCCGCGAGCTGGGCCGCAAGGGCGTGGTGGTGGGCGACCGGGTGGCGCTGGTGGGCGATGTGACCGGCGCGCCCGACACCCTGGCCCGGATCGTGCGGGTCGAGCCGCGCGCCTCCTCGCTGCGGCGCACCGCCGACGACACCGACCCGTTCGAGCGGATCATCGTCGCCAACGCCGACCAGCTCGCCATCGTCACCGCGCTCGCCGACCCCGAGCCGCGCCCCCGCATGATCGACCGGCAGCTCGTGGCGGCCTACGACGCCGGGATGGACCCGCTGCTGGTGCTGACCAAGGCCGACCTCGCGGGGCCGGAGGAGCTGGTCGCCGAGTACGCGCCGCTCGGCGTGCCCTACGTCGTCACCGAGCGCGGCGCCGACCCGGCCGAGCTGCGCGCGCTGCTGTCGGGCCACACCAGCGTGCTGGTCGGGCACTCGGGGGTCGGCAAGTCCACGCTGGTCAACGCGCTGGTGCCGGACGCCGAACGGGCCGTCAGCCACGTCAACGCCGTCACCGGGCGCGGCCGGCACACCTCGTCGTCGGCGCTGGCGCTGGAGCTGCCCGGCCGCGACGGCTGGATCATCGACACCCCGGGCGTGCGCAGCTTCGGGCTGGCGCACATCAAGCCCGAGAACGTCATCAACGCCTTCGAGGACCTGGCCGAGGGCGCGGCCGAGCGCTGCCCGCCCCAGTGCGACCATCTGCAGGCCGACTGCGGGCTCGACGCCTGGGTCGCCGACGGGCACGCCAGCCGGGCGCGGCTGGACTCGCTCCGGCGGCTGCTGCGCAGCCGGGAGGGCGACGCCGAATAGCGACGCCGACATGCCGATCATGTCGGTATCGTCGCGTTCATGCCCCGACTCATCGCAGGCCGCTACGAGCTGCTGGAACTGCTCGGCCGCGGCGGGATGGGCGCGGTCTGGCGCGCCCGCGACCGCACGCTGGACCGCGAGGTGGCCGTCAAGGAGGTCACGCTGCCGCGCGGGCTGGACCCCGGGCAGGTCGCGCGCGTGCACGCCCGCACCTTCCGCGAGGCCAGGTCGGCGGCGCGGCTGGACCATCCCGGCATCGTCACCGTGCACGACGTGGTCGAGGAGGACGGCCGCCCCTGGATCGTGATGCGGCTGGTGCCCGCGCCCGCGCTGGACGAGGTCATCCGGCGCGGTGGCCCGCTGCCGCCCGCCCGCGCCGCCGCGATCGGGCTGGACCTGCTGGCCGCGCTGCGCGCCGCGCACGCCGCCGGGGTCGTGCACCGCGACGTCAAGCCCGGCAACGTGCTGCTGCCCCCGGACCGCGCGGTGCTCACCGACTTCGGCATCGCGACCATGGCGGGCGACGAGACCCTCACCCAGGCGGGCGCCGTGGTCGGCTCCCCCGCCTACCTGGCCCCCGAGCAGGCCCGCCACCAGAAGGCCACCCCGGCGTCGGACCTGTGGTCGCTGGGCGCGACCCT
The DNA here is from genome assembly GCA_050936435.1 of Spirillospora sp. CA-253888. Classification (GTDB taxonomy): domain Bacteria; phylum Actinomycetota; class Actinomycetes; order Streptosporangiales; family Streptosporangiaceae; genus Spirillospora. Next base: position 5,469,828 of record JBNJMT010000001.1, on the reverse strand, counting down.
GTACGCGGCGGTCGAGGGGCGCCCCCCGTACCAGCGGCCCGACGTGTGGGGCGTGATGGCGGCGCTGCTGGCCGACGAGCCCGACCCGCCCCGCAACGCGGGCCCGCTGCTGCCGGTGCTGCAGGGACTGCTGCGCAAGGACCCGGCGCAGCGGATGCATCCGGACGAGGCCGAACGGCTCCTGCGCCAGATCGCGGACTCCGCTCCCGCGTGGACGCCGCCCCAGGGCGACGCGCCCCTGGGCCGCCGCGACGTGACGCTGCCGCCGACGCCGCCGGTCGGCACCGGCGAGCGGACGCCGGAACGGCCCCAGACCGGCCGCCGCTCCCTGGTGCTGCCCGCCGCGGTCCTCGGCGTGGCGCTGGTGGCGTCGGTGCTGGTGGCGGTGCTGCTGACCAGCGGCGATAAGCCGGGCGAGCGGCCCACCGCCTCCCCGACGCCGAACTCAATCGGCTCGACCTCGGCCTCGGCGCCGCCTTCCGGCGCGCCCAACGCGCAGTACACCGCCGTGCCGGACGGTTACGAGCTGTATCGCGGCAGCACGTTCGTCGCCAACGTCCCCAAGGGCTGGAACAAGAAGAACGAGGACCCCGGCGCCACGTTCACCACCAGCACCAAGGGCGTGGTCCAGGGCATCGTGGTGCAGAAGGTCGCCAACGTCCCGGGCGACGAGTCCAAGCACCTGTCCTCGACCACCAAGAGCTTCGCCGCCGACAAGACCACCTACCCCGACTACGACCAGAAGTCGTTCACCCCCTCCATCCCCTACCAGGAGGGCCAGGCCGCCGAGGTGGAGTTCACCTTCACCAAGAACGGCAAGCTCGGGCACTGCCGGGTGCGCGCCTTCTCCTACCAGGGCAATCTCTACATCGCGATGCTCGTCACCACCGACGACCGCTGGCAGGAGAGCGTCCCGCACTTCGAGGAGTTCCTGAAATCGTTCCGCCGCCCCTGAGTTAAAGGCGCGTTCGCGGTGACAATGCCGTAATGGAGCGACGCGGGTTTCTCGTGGCCGGTCTCGGAGCGCTGGCGGCGGCCTGCTCGGACGGGCCCCGCAGGCCCCGCGCGTCCGCTCCGGCGCCGCGGAGCAGCGCGCCGCCGAGCGCCGCCCCGACCGGGCCCGCCGACTGGAACGCCCTGGAGCGCGGGCTCGAAGGAAGGCTGGTCCGTCCCGGCGACGCCGCCTATGGGCAGGCGCGGCGGCTCTACATCCCCCGGTTCGACCGGGTCCGCCCCGCCGGGATCGCCTACTGCGCGAACCCGCAGGACGTGGCCGAGTGCATGGCGTTCGCCGCCCGGCGCGACCTGCCGGTCGCGGTGCGGTGCGGCGGCCACAACTACGCGGGCTGGTCCACCGGCACCGGCCTGGTGGTGGACGTGTCGGCGATGGACGGGATCGAGGCGGAGCAGGGGCGGGCGGTCGTCGGCGCGGGCGTCCGGCTGATCGACCTGTACGACCGGCTCGGTAAGGCGGGGGCGCTGGTCCCCGCCGGGACCTGCCCCACCGTGGGCGTCGCCGGGCTGACGCTGGGCGGCGGGCTGGGGGCGCTGTCGCGCGCGTACGGGCTGACCTGCGACGTGCTGGAGTCGGTGCAGGTCGTGACGCCGGACGGCCGCGTCCGCGAGTGCGACGCGCGCCGCGACCCGGAGCTGTTCTGGGCGTGCCGGGGCGGGGGCGGCGGCAACTTCGGCGCGGCGACCTCCTTCGCCTTCCGCACCGAGCGGACCGGCGACCTGTACGGGTTCTCGGTGCGGTGGCCGTGGTCGCGGGCCGCCGACGTGCTGCGCGGCTGGCAGCGGTGGGCGCCGGACGCGCCGCCGGAGATCTGGTCCAGCCTCCAGCTCAACAGCGGCCCGGCCGATCTGGAGGTCTCCGGAGCGGCCCTGGCCGATCCCGGCCGCGAGATCGAGCGGCTGGCGGGCCGGGTCGGCGGCGGTGATCCGGAGACGGCCGTCCACCGCCAGGGCCACGTCGCCGCGATGAAGCGCCTGGCCGGATGCTCGGGGCGGTCGGTCGAGGAGTGCCACGCGCCCGGCCGCCTGCCCGGGCAGCGTCCCGGCGGCGGCTACCCGCGCACCGAGTACGCCGCCAAGTCGCACATCGCCTACCGCGACCTGCCCGACGACGCGATCGAGGCGCTGGTCCGGCGCTTCACCGGGCCGCAGGGACGCTCGGTGCTCATGGACGCGATGGGCGGCGCGATCGGGCGCCTCAGGCCGGGCGACACCGCGTTCCCGCACCGCACCGCCCGCTTCTGCCTGCAGTACATCGCCTACGGCGGCGCCAACCGCGCCTGGCTGAACGAGGTGCACCGGGCCATGGAGCCGTACCTGCGCGGCGCGGCGTACGTGAACTACATGGACCCCGACCTGAAGGACTGGCGGCACGCCTACTACGGCCCCAACCTCGACCGCCTCGCCAGAGCGAAGGCCGCCTACGACCCGGCCGGGAGGCTGCGCTTCCCGCAGGGGCTCTAGCCGATGAGGTCCTCGTACAGGTCGCGGGCCCGCGCCTCGGCCTCTTTCAGCGCGTTGACGTGCTCGGGCGCCAGCTCCTCCACGCACCGCGTCATCTCGGAGGTGACGTGGCTGAACGCCGCCTCCTCCGCGCCGCGCAGCGCCGCCCGCACGCTCGCCGAGCGCGCGCCCAGCGTCGCCCACTCCAGCTCCAGGCGCGCCACCGACTCGTCGAAGGTGCGGGCGACCTCGGTGCCCTCCTCCTCGAACTCGGGCGGGATCGGGCCGCGCCCCGCCTGCCGGGCGCGCAGCGACAGCGCCGAGATCATGCTGGCCAGCGTCAGGCCCTCGCGGGCCAGCGGCAGCACCTCGTGGATCAGGTCGGTGACGGCCTTGGCGAGCTCCTCCACGCGGGTCAGCAGCGTGCCGGTCGCGGTCTCCAGCGCCGTCGAGGTGCGCTCGGCGACCTGCACGGCGACCCGCTGCTGGCGGCGCACGAGCTCGGGCGCGACCTCGTCGTCCAGGCGCCGGCGCAGCTCGCGGCGGCGCTCGGGGCCGGGCCCGCGCTCGGCCCAGGAGGCCCAGATGCGCTCGATGCGCGCGGCGCCCGACGCCGAGATCTCCGCGGTGATCTCGTCCAGGGCCTCCCCCGCGCGCACCTTCAGCCGCTCGACCCGCTGGTAGAGGGCCTCGCGCTTGAAGGGATCGTTCAGTTCGCTGAGCAGGGTCTGCAACCGACGCGACACATCGATGGCGTGCTCGGCGAGCGGGACCAGCCGATCGGCCAGCTCGTCGAGCGTCTGCGCCCTGCGGGGGTCGGTGAGCTCGGCCACCCAGCCGGGAAGGTCGTGCGCCATGCCCCCATGTTCGCATCAGGACCCCCCGACGACGGGCGCAACGCACCGGCGATCTCCATCGCGTCCCGGCGGCCCGACCGAAAAGCCGGTGCGAACCCGCCCGTAGCGGTCCACCCCCGGTGACCCTTGTCGGCCCGAGGGGTGATCGCGGTAGCGTGCACGCCGTGGCGGGCTATTCCGATGACCTACGTCTCGCGCACGTGCTCGCGGACGGGGCCGACGACATCACGACCAAGCGCTTCCGCGCGCTCGATCTGGAGATCGAGACCAAGCCGGACCTGACCCCGGTCAGCGACGCCGACCGCAGCGTCGAGGAGCAGATCCGCGGCACGCTCAAGCGGGCCCGCCCGCGCGACGCGGTGCTGGGCGAGGAGTACGGCCGCATCGGCTACGGGCAGCGCTGCTGGATCATCGACCCGATCGACGGCACCAAGAACTTCGTGCGCGGCGTCCCGGTGTGGGCCACCCTGATCGCCCTGGTGGAGAACGACGAGGTCGTGGTCGGCGTGGTGTCGGCGCCCGCCCTGCACCGCCGCTGGTGGGCCGCGCGCGACGGCGGCGCCTGGACCGGCCGCAACCTCAACCGCGCCCAGCGCATCCAGGTCTCCCAGGTCGCGCGGATGGACGACGCCTCGCTGTCCTACTCCAGCCTGGACGACTGGGCCGACCAGCAGCGGCTGGACCGCTTCATGGACCTGACCCGCTCGGTGTGGCGCACCCGCGCGTTCGGCGACTTCTGGTCGCACATGATGGTCGCCGAGGGCGCGGTGGACATCTCCGCCGAGCCGGAGGTGTCGCTGTGGGACCTCGCCGCCCTCCAGGTGATCGTGGAGGAGGCCGGCGGCATGTTCACCGACCTGTCGGGCGTGCCGGGCCCGGACGGGGGCAGCGTGGTGTGCACCAACGGCCGGCTGCACGCCGAGGTACTGCGCACGTTGGGCGGCGGTCAACTCTCGCTGCGGGTCTGATCTGCGGGGCCGCCCCGTCTGGCCGTTCGCCAACTCGCGACATATCGTGGTTGGAACGGCGGCCGGGCACCGGTCGTTGACGGGTTGGGCGGCTCCAACGGAGGTAGGCATGACTCCTCAGACCAAGATCGCGATCGGCGGTGTGGTCGTCGGGCTGGTGCTCGGGGCCATCTTCGGCTGGTGGATCGCCGCGCTGGTGGTGCTGGGCGCGATCGCCGTGCCGGTGGCGGGCTACCTGATGCTCGACCCGTCCCAGCGCAAGCGGGTACGGGCCCAGGGCCGCAAGCGCCTGGGCAGCTAGCGGGCACGGACGCGGCCGAAGCCCCGGCCGCGTCCGCGACCGGCGTCCCTGCGGCACGGGACGCACGCCCTGGACGAGTCCGGGCGGTGCGTCCGAGGGCGTGCCGGGGCCGGTCCGCCGCGCCGCCCGGCCGTTAGGGTTCGGGCGTGATCGAAATGCGGATCGGCGTGGTCGGGGCCGGGATCCTCGGGCTCGCGGTGGCGCGGCGGCTGGCCGAGGTGCGGCCGGACGCGCGGGTGACCGTGCTCGACAAGGAGGACCGGATCGCCGCGCACCAGACCGGCCACAACAGCGGGGTCGCGCACGCGGGGCTCTACTACGCGCCCGGGTCGTTGAAGGCGACGCTGTGCCGGCGCGGGATCGGGCTGCTCAAGGAGTACTGCCAGGACCGGGGCCTGCCCTACCAGGAGTGCGGCAAGGTCGTGGTGGCGCGCAGCATCGCCGAGCTGGAGCCGCTGCTGGAGATCGAGCGGCGCGCGACCGCCAACGGGGTGCCGGGGCTGCGGCGGCTGCGCGGCGAGGAGCTGCGCGAGATCGAGCCGCACGCGGCCGGGGTCGCGGCGCTGCACTCCCCCACGACCGCGATCGTGGACTTCCCGGCCGTCGCGCGGGCCTACGCCGACGACGTGCGGGCGGCCGGGGGCGAGGTCCGGCTCGGGTTCGAGGTGGTGCGGCTGCGGCGGGCCGGGGACCGGGTCGTGGTCGTCGGGCCTGACGAGGAGCTGGTGTTCGACCGGCTGGTGGTGTGCGCGGGGCTGCAGTCCGACCGGGTCGCGCGGCTGGCCGGGGACGCGCCCGAGCCTGCGATCGTGCCCTTCCGCGGGGAGTACTACCGGTTGCGGCCCGAGCGGGCCGACCTGGTGCGCGGGCTGATCTACCCGGTGCCCGAACCGCGCTACCCGTTCCTGGGGGTGCACTTCACGCGGCGGGTCGACGGGGGCGTCGACGTCGGGCCGAACGCGGTGCTGGCGCTCGCGCGGGAGGGGTACCGGCGGGCGGACGTGCGCCTCGGCGACGTCTGGGAGACCGTCCGGCTGCCCGGGTTCCGGCAGATGGCGCGGCGGCACTGGCGGACGGGCGCGGGCGAGGTCTACGGGTCGCTGGTGAAGGCGGCGTTCGCGGCGCGGGCGCGGTCGTTCGTACCCGATCTGGCCACGCGCGACCTGGTGCCCGCGCCCGCGGGGGTGCGGGCGCAGGCGGTCGATCCGGACGGGTCGCTGGTGGACGACTTCCGGATCGGCCGCCTGGGCCCGGTGGTCACGGTGCGGAACGCGCCGTCACCCGCGGCGACGTCCTCGCTGGCGATCGCCGAGTACGTGGTGGACCGGCTCTAGGCGTCCCAGAGCTTGCGGTCGTCGCCGCGCGGGTCGTGCTCGATCCGGTCGTCGGCGCCGTCGAAGACCTGGACGGCGCGGCTCCCGGCGTCGAACTCCGGCCAGCCGGGGTCGCCGGTCTTGGCGAACGCCACCCACGCGCCGTGCATGGCGTCGGCCAGGTGCTGCGGCGGGTTCGGGCCCGCCATGCCGGAGGTGTCGCGCGAGTCCAGGTTGTCGAAGGTGAAGCCGAGCTCCAGCGCGTGGCAGGCGCCGAGGTCGTGGACGGGCGAGCGCCAGGCGAACTCGTACATCCACGTCCGCCCCCGGTGCGCGGCGGCGGCGCGGTTGGCCGGGACGCGGAACATGTGGTCGGTGATCAGGACCGCGAGCAGCTCCCCTGCCGACAGGTCGGGGTGCCGGTCGCGGTAGCCGGTGACGGCGGCGGCCGGGACGCCCATGCCGGTGGCGACCGCGCCGATCAGGTCGTGGGTGAGGACCTGCGCGAGGCCGGTCGGCATCAGGAACAGCCGGAACTCCTCGGCGGTGTAGCCGATCAGCAGCTCCGCGCCGGAGCCCGCGCCGGCCTCGATGGCCTGCTGCGGCACGCGCGCGAGCAGGTCGCCGTCCAGGACGGGCACGTTCGACATGCCGCAGGTCGCGGTGGTGACGCCCCAGCGGCCCGGGTCGGGCAGCGCGGCGACCTCGGCGGCCACCGCCGCCTGCACCGGGAGGATCGTCTCGGGGTCGAGCGCGGCGAAGCCCTCGGCGGTCGGCTCGACGCCGAGCCGGGCGGCCAGCTCGGCGGTGACCTTCAGCGCGTCCTCGCGGGTCTGGTGGACCAGGCCCGCGCCGCTCTGCGCGATCACGCGGCGGAACAGGCCGCGCTCCTCGGCCAGGCCGAGCGACAGCAGGGTGGTCACGCTCATCCCGCCGGCGGACTCGCCGAAGATCGTGACGTTGCCGGGGTCGCCGCCGAACGCGGTGATGTTCTCCTGGACCCACTCCAGCGCCGCGATCTGGTCGAGCAGGCCCCGGTTGTCGGGGGCGCCGGGCAGGTGCGCGAAGCCCTCCACGCCGAGCCGGTAGTTGATCGACACGTAGACCACGCCGTCGCGGGCGAAGGACGCGCCGTTGTAGACGTCCACCGAGCCGGAGCCGTTGCGGAACGCGCCGCCGTGGATCCACACCATGACCGGCAGCCCGGACGCGGCGGGGTCGGGCGTCCACACGTTCAGGTTGAGGCAGTCCTCGCCGGGCCGGTCGGGGTCGGGCAGCAGCGCGGCCATCGCGGGCGGGTAGGCCGGCTTGGGCGCGGTCGGCCCGAACGCGGTGGCGTCGCGGACGCCGTCCCAGGGCAGCGGCGGGCGCGGCGGCTGGAAACGGTTCTCCCCGAAGGGCGGGGCGGCGTAGGGGATGCCGAGATAGGCGGCAACGCCGCGATCGACCTTTCCCCTGACCTCGCCATATGCCGTCTGGACGACAGCCGCCTCCATGCGCGCCTCCGGTTCTAGAACAAAGTTCGACAAACCGAGCGTACGGGACGGGCCCCCGCCTTATCGAGGGGCGCGGAGCATCCGCGTGAGGTAGTCGCGGGCGAAGGCGCGCATGGCGTCCTCCCCCTCCAGCGTCAGCCCGGCACCCGGCACGAGCAGCAGCGACACCGCCACGCGCAGCAGCACCTCGGCGACGGTGGCCGCGTCGGCGGCGTCCTGCGGCCGGTGCCGGCGCAGGCTCGCGGCGATGATGTCGCGCGCGGCGACCATGACCGCGCCGCCGTTCATGGTGAGCTGCGGCAGGAACGCCTCCGGCTCGCTCTGCAGCACCCGCGTCATCAGCGGATGGGTGCGCGCCTGGCGCAGCCCGGCCACGAACCCCTCGACGATCGCGTCCTCGGGGGTGGCGAGGTCGGCGGTCGCCTCGGCGATGGCGGTCAGGAAGCCGCGCACCTCGCGCAGGATGACGGCCTGGAGCAGCTGCTCCTTGTTGGTGAAGCGGCGGTAGATGGTGGTGCGCGCGACCCCGGCCCGCTTGGCGACGTCCTCGACGCTGACGCGGCGCAGCCCGTAGGTCTCGAACTCCGCCAGCGCGGCGTCCAGGATGCGGGTGTCCAGGTCGTCGGTGGCGGGCGCCGCCGCCAACAGCCCCGCCAGCGGCGTCGCGTCCATGGTCATGGTCGAACCCTAACCGCCGTCTGGCGGTGCCGAGAACAACAAAGCTACAATCTTTGTCACCTTGTCCCCCTGCTGCGACCCCCGGCGGTGCCCATGACGGACCAGCCCCGCGACCCCGCGCCCACCCCGCTCGGCCCGACCTCCCTGACCTGGCGCTACTTCGCCGACACCCGGCTGCTGCTGGTCGGCCCGCGCGCCGCCGTCCTGCAGAACATGCTCCCCGCCCTCGGCCAGGGCGTCCTGGACCACTCGGTGTTCTTCTCCGAGACCTTCGCCCGGCTCCAGCGGTCGGCCGGACCGATCCTCGACACGATCTACGGGGGACGGGACGCGGCCGCCACCGGCCGGAAGGTCCGCGACTACCACCGCGGCATCAAGGGCGCGATGCCCGACGGCTCGCGCTACCACGCCCTCGATCCGGAGACCTACTACTGGGCGCACGCCACCTTCCTCGACCACATGCTCCACGGGGTCGAGACGTTCGTGCGCCCCCTCTCCGAGGCCGAGAAGCGCCGGATCTACGAGGAGTCCAAGACCTGGTTCCGCATGTACGGGGTCAGCGACCGGGCGATGCCCGAGGACTGGGAGGGCTTCCAGGCGTACTGGAAGCACATGCTCGAAGAGGTCATCGTCGCGCACAGGACCGCCCGCTACGGCGTCGGCTACGTGACCAAGGGCCTGCCCGCGCCGCCGAAGGTGCCCGCCGGGGTGTGGCGGCGGGTGTCGCCGCCGCTGAACGCCGTCGCGCGCTTCCTCACCGTCGGCGGGATGCCGCCGCGCCAGCGCGAACTGCTCGAACTCCCCTGGAGCGCCGCGGACGAACGCCGCTACCGGCGCTTCGCCGCGGGCGTGCGCAAGGCGAACCGCCTCTGGCCGCTGCTGCCGGAGGCCGTCCGCTACCTGCCGCAGGCGCGCAAGGCGTTCGCCCGCGACGGGCGGCCGCGCTAGAACGGTCGCGGGCCGGGGCCCCGGCCCGCGACCACCCATCAGCCGCGGATGCGGTCGTCGTAGACCTTGCGCGCCTGGTGGTCGAAGTCCAGGAAGACCCGGTCCAACTCGTAGCGCCGCACGATCATCTCGCGCACCCTGTCGGGGAACAGCGCGCCGAGCTTGGTCTGGAAGCCGACCTGGTGCGGCACGACCGCCTGCGAGCGCGGCCTGCCGATCAGCCCGACGACCGCCGCCGCGATCTCCTCGGGCTCGCAGTTCTTCTGCCCCTTCGGGCTGCGCGTCCCGGCGATCAGCTCGGTGTTGGTGAACGCCGGCAGCACCGCGCCGACGTGCACGCCGGTCCCCAGCATCTCCAGCCGGACCGCCTCGGTGAAGGCGACCACCGCCGCCTTGCTGGCGTTGTAGAGCGCGAGCCCCGGCGTCGGCAGCAGGCCCGCCACCGACGCGATGTTGATGACGTGCCCCCTGCCGCGCGGCCGCATCCGCTCGATGGCGAGCTTGGTGCCGAGCATGACGCCGTGCACGTTGATGTCCATGCAGCGCCGCGCGTCGGCGTCGCTCTCGGCGGTGACCGGGCCGATCGGCATGATGCCCGCGTTGTTGACCAGCGCGTACAGCGGCCCGTGCGCGGCCTCGGCCTCGTCCAGGAACGCGGTGAACGAGGCGCGGTCGGTGACGTCCACGGTGAGCGCCGTGACGCCCAGCGCCGCGCCCGCCTCCTTGGCCGCGGCCGTGTCGATGTCGCCGATGACGACGGTGGCGCCCTTGTCGCGCAGCGCGCGGGCGGTGGCCAGCCCGATGCCGCGCGCGGCCCCGGTGACGGCGATGACCTTGCTCACGATCGGTTCTCCAGACGGTCGAGGCGGACGGGCAGCCCGTCCTTGGGCGAGGGCAGCGAGGTGGTGTCCAGCGGCCAGGTGTAGCGGCCCGGGACGCTCCACCGGTAGCGCAGCAGGAGCTGGTGGAGGATGCTCTTGACCTGCATCCCGGCGAAGTGCAGGCCGATGCACTTGTGGGCGCCGCCGCCGAAGGGCTGCCAGGCGTACCGGTGGACCTTGTCCTCGCGGCGCTCGGGCGAGAACCGCTCGGGGTCGAACCGCTCCGGCTCCGGCCACCACTCGGGCATGTGGTGGTTGGTCAGCACGGGGACGACGACGGTCACGCCCTCGGGGACGTGGAACCCCAGGATCGAGGTGTCCTTGACCGTGCGGCGCGGCAGCGCGGGCACCGGCGCGACCAGCCGCGTGGCCTCCTTCATCACCATGTCGATCCCGGTCATGGCGTCCAGGTCGCCGAACTCCAGCACGGGCTTGCCGAGCGCCATCGACTCCTCGCGCAATCGCTCCTGCCACTCGGGGAACTTGGCGAGGTAGTAGGCCATCGTGCTCAGCGTGATGGTGGTGGTGTCGTGCGCCGCCATCAACGCGAAGATCATGTGGTTGACGACGTCCTCGTCGGTGAACCGGTGCCCGTCGTCGGTCTCGGCCTGGCACAGGGCGGCGAACAGATCGTCGCCCCCGTCACGCCGCTTGGCGGGCAGGTGCGCGCGGAAGAACGCCTCCAGTACCCCCCGGGCCCGCACGCCCTTGTGCCACCGCAGCCCGGGCACCGGGAAGCGCACGTAAGCCGTGCCGGCGCGCACCGCGTCCACGAAGGCGCCGTTGATCCGGTCGGCCTCGGCACGGTCCAGCGAGACCCCCATGAACACATCGGTCGCCAGGTCCAGCGTCAGCTGCTTGACGTGGTCGTAGACCTTGAAGTCGCGGCCGGGCTCCCAGGCGTCGAGCCCCTTGCCGATGCTGGGCGCCATCATGTCCATGTAGGCGCCCAACCGCCCCCGGGTGAACGCCTGCTGCATGATGCGCCGGTGGTGAAGGTGCTCGTCGAAGTCGAGCAGCATGATGCCGCGCCGGAAGAAGGGGCCGATGAAGTAGCTCCAGGCGGGCCCGTTGGCGAACGCCTTGTCCCGGTTGACCAGCACGGCCTCGGCGGCCTCGGGCCCCTGCACGGTGACGGACCGCTGCCCCAGCAGCCACCCCCAGGTGACCGGCCCGAACTGCTCGTAGCGCTTGCGCGAGACCCCGAACGGGTCGCGCATGACCTGGAGGGTGTTGCCGATCAGCGGAAGGCCCGGCTCCCCCACGACCGGCTTGAGGCCGCTTCCCTCCGGCGGCTGGGCGAGGATGCGGGCGGCCATGGACCCTCCGGAGGACAAAAGAGCGGTTTGTGTAGCTTTGTTGTAACGCACGGGACACCGGGAAGTCCAGAGCCGGGAACGACCGCCCGGTCATCAAGTAAAGGTTGCACCGCCCGAGCGCGCTGCGCGCCCACTTCCCCAAGCCGCCCGCCTAGCCTGCGCCCATGATCGGCATCGCACTGGCCGCCGTCCTCGTCGCCGCCCCGACCCTTCCCGCCGCCCCGGCCGTCCCGGCCTCCGTACGTCCGGGCGACGACGGCCCCCGCGTCCGCGACCTGCAGAAGCGGCTGCGCGCGTTGAAGTACAACCCAGGCCCGGTCAACGGGCACTACGGCGAGACCACGAGGACTGCCGTGTGGGCGTTCCAAAAGGTCAACGGGATGCACCCCAACGGAGTGTTGAACAAGCGCCTCTGGCAGGCCCTGGCCAAACCGCGTGCGCCCCGTGCGCTCAAGCCGCGAGGCGGCCGCGACCGCGTCGAGGTGAGCCTCGGCCGCCAACTGCTGACCGTCTACCGCAAGGGCCGCATCGCACTGATCACGCACATTTCAACTGGCACAGGCCGCCGCTACTGCGACAAGGGCCGCTGCGGCATAGCGCGCACGCCCGTGGGCGACTTCCGCGTGACGCGCCGGGTGAAGGGCTGGCGCAAGTCACCGCTGGGCTACATGTACCGGCCGCTGTACTTCTACAACGGCTATGCCATCCACGGCTCGGTGAACGTGCCACGCCGCCCGGCGTCACACGGGTGCGTGCGCGTACCGATGCACACGGCGAACTTGCTGCCGAAGCTCGTACGCAACGGCGACCGCGTCTACGTGCGCCGCTAGGAGAGGTCGTACCGCCCGCCCTTGACGGCGTCCGCGAACACGCTCCACGCGTCAGCGGAGAACACGAGATGACCATCGGCGGGCGCCTTACTGTCCCGCACTCCGACACTCGTCACCAGATCGGCGACCTCCACACAGTTGCCGCCGGCTCCGTTGCTCCGAGTGCTCTTGCACCACCTGGCGCGACATCGATCTGACTCCGCCATCCCGCACCTCCTTGTCATCAGTCGAACTGCTTCGCCACCCCAACAGAAAGGCTTACGACTCACCCAGGTCGAGGACCATGGCAAAGAGGTGGTCGAACACCAACCTATGGCGCTCCCCTTCTGCCGTCGCCTCCAAATAGAGGGCATCGGTTTGATGCTCGGGTAGCCCACAGGGAGATCTCCAGTGTCGCGAAAACCCAAAGCTTCCTGCGCGAGCGCGTAAGCCGCCTCAGCACCTCCTCAGTCGACGTTCGCTCCCGGCAGGGCGGGGCAAGGGCAGAGCCCACGCTTGTCCGGCGGCGTGGGGGCGAAGCCCCCACGCCGCCCTAGGAAGGAAGGGCGAAGCGCCTTTGTGTTTGCGCGGGGACCTGCCGGAGGGATGACGGGAGTGCGCGCACGCCCGACCTCAACCACGCACTGGACCAACAAGCCCAGCCCCGCACCCGACACGTGCTCGACAACCCCAGCCCGTGCGGCGGGGGTGCAGGGGGCAGAGCCCCTTGCCCAGGGGCTGCGGGGGACGGAGTCCCAGCGGCATTTAAGAAAGCAGGCAGGCGCGTAGCGTCTTCCTTGTGGGGGGTGTGGGGGGCTTGCCCCCTGCCGGGGTCGTAGGGGCGGGCCCCTGCCCGGACGACGCACGTCCGGTGCGAGCCCTGGCGAGCGCCGGGCGGGCGGCGCCCGGATGTGGGGGTTTGGGGGGACGTCCCCCCAAGGCAAACACAGCCGCTTTCGCCGAGGGTGAGGCACCGACGGTATCTGTGGGGGTCTACACGAAACCACCCAGCTCAACCCCGCGCGGGTTTGCCCACAAGCCCAGCAACTCCAGCCCGGGCGGGGTTGAGGTGAGAACCCGCGCCAAGCCCAGCCCGCAGCGTTCCGCCCTGCGCAAGCAGGGGTTCAAACTGCGCCTGCCGTGGCTGCGCCCGGCTTGCTAGCGCAAGCCGGGCGCAGCCACGGCAGGCGGTAAAGAGCTCACGCAGGCGTGACTTGGTGAACCCACGCGCGTGATCCAGCGCGGTGCGCGGAAGGGATACGTCGTGCCTGAGGCGCGGAGAGGCGCGCGGGGCGCGGGGCATGTGAGGCGTGCGGCGTCGGCAGGGCGCGCGGGGCGCGGGATGCAGGGTGCGCGGGATTCGGGCGCAAGGCGCGGGGCACGCGGCGCGCGGGGGTGCGGGACACGCGGCGCGCACGGCGCGCGGGACGCGGTGCGCAGGGCGCGCGGTGCGCGGGGCGTTCGGGGTGCGCGGGCTGCGCAGGACGCGCGGGGTGCGCGAGGTGCACGGGACGCGCGAGGTGCACGGGGCGCGCGGGGCGCATGCGCAGGGCCCTCGCCCCAGCCACCCCCACCCCTAATCCCCCGCAGCCCTCCCCGACACCGGCCGCACCAGCTTCCGCCTAGCCGACTCCGTCAGCGGCCGGTACGCCCCCGTCCTGTTGTCCCGGTAGTAAACGCGCTCCCCCGCCTCCGGCACCCCCTCCGCGCTCAGCGGCGCAGTGTGCAGCCGGTGCCCCGCCGTCAGCGGGATCTCGTCCACCACCCGCACCAGCGCCGGCCGCAGCTCCGGTTCCACCCTCAGCAGCGCCTCCGACACGTCCACCGGCTTCAGTTCCTCCGAGCCGCGCAGGCTGACCGCCGCCGCCGCGAGGCCCCGGCCGTCCACCTCCACGCCGTACACCGCGACCGCGTCGATGTAGGGCAGGTCCCCCAGCGCGTCCCGCACCGGGCCGGGCGGCACGATGCCCTCGTCCGTCCGGATAAGTTCGGCGTCCCGGCCGACCGGCCAGTAGTCGCCGTCCGCGTCGCGCCGGAACAGGTCGCCGGTGATCGTCCAGGCGTCCTCGGGGGCGAACACCCCGCGCACGGGACGGGCCGCGCTCATGATCGCCGCCGGGCGCACCCGTGACAGCAGCATCCCGATCTCGTCGGGTTCGCACTCCACGGCGAAGCCGTCCGCGCCGAGCACCAGCCGCTCGTTCTCCAGGTCGTAGCGGGCGAGCCGCACGTCGGCGCTGCCCGGCAGCGGGCGGCCCAGTGAGCCGGGCTTCTTGCCGCTCAGGTTGACCAGGATCGCCTCGCCCGCGGTGGACGCGTAGAACTCCAGCACCCGCGCGGGCGCGAAGCGCTCCTCCACCCGCCGCCACAGCCCGCGCGGCATCCCCGAGCCGATGAACAGCCGCACCGCGTGGTGCCGCTCGCCCGGGTGCGGCGGCGCGTTCACCAGGTCGTGCAGCAGCGACCAGGTGTAGGAGGCGACGGTCACGCCGTAGCGGCGCGCCTCGTCCCAGAACGTCTCGGGGTCGTAGGCGCTGGCCAGTGCGAGCCGCGCGCCGCTGGCGACCGCGCCGCCCAGGCTCATCAGCATCGCCGACGGGTGCTGGATCGGGGTGATGCTGAAGACGGTGTCGGCCGGTGACAGCGACGCCGACGAGGCGGTGCCGAACGCCGACAGCGCCCACCGCCGGTTGGTGATGCGGCTGGCCCGCAGGTGCTCGCCGTCCCCGGTGAACAGCACGAACGCCACGTCCCCGGCGCGTCCGGGGTTCGGCCGGTACCAGCCGGGCGGCTCGACCTCGTCCGGGTCGATCTGCTCCATGTCGGTCACCGGCAGGCCGAGGTCGCGTTCCCGGCCGCCGCTGCCGCCGAGCACGTAGGTCCGCGCGCCCGTCAGGCGGGCGGCACGCGGGGCGTTCTCGGGGTCGGCGATGATCCGGCCGACCTGCGCCAGCCGCGCCTCGCGCTCGGGGTCGCCGTCGGGACGCAGCAGTACCGCGACCGCGCCGAGCCGGCTGATCGCCGCGATCAGCGCCAGCGCGGTGGGCCGGGTGTCCATCAGCACGCCGACGGCGTCGCCCTGCCGCACCCCGATGTGGATCAGGCCGCGCACCACCGCGTCGATGCGCCGCTTGGCCGCGTCCTGGGTGTGGGCGCGGCCCTGGTAGAGGAAGAAGACGTCGTTGGGGGCGCGCCGGGCCTGCTCGTCCAGCAGCAGTCCCAGCGACATGCGCGTGTTGGAGTGGATGCGCTCCAGCCGGGCCAGGCGGGGCAGGTTCTGGGTGGCCTCGCCGGCGAGCTGGCGGGTGCCGCGCACCACGCGCACCGCCGTCCCGGCCGCCGACCGCACGACGCTGGTGCCGATGTCGGCCGCCAGCTGGAGCCCGTAGCCGGCGGGGCCGCCGGGCAGTGCGGGCGCGGCGGCCTCCTCGTCGCCGGTGACCGGCACGACGATCTCCGGGAGCTCGCCCTCCCCGGCCTGCCACCGGGTCCAGGCGGCGACGGCGGGCCAGGTCTGCGCCATGGCGGCGCTGCCGACGACCAGGCCGAAGTGCCCGGCGCGCAGCGACGCCTCGTAGATCTGCGCGCGCGGCGCGGCCTTGCGGATGCCGCGCACCATGGGCGGCGAGGCGATCTCGTCCACCTCGCCGACGAACGTCAGCACCGGGCAGGAGATGTCGGCGAGGGTGACCAACCGGTCGCCGATGACGAACCCGCCGGTCAGCATCCGGTTGTGCTGGATGAACTGGCGGATGAACTCCGCCAGCGCCGGGCCCGGCCACGACACCCAGCCCTCGCGCTCCAGGAAGCGCCGCTGCCGCTCGCGCGGGGCGAGCCGTTCGCGGTCGTGGAGCTGGAGGATGAAGTCGATGCGGCTGCGGACCGACTTGACCGGGCTCAGCAGCTGGAAGCCGGTGCGCGTCACCCAGCCCGGCACCGCGAAGCTGGCGAGCAGCGCGTCGGGGATGCGCTCGGCGCTCTCGGCGGCCAGCCACGAGGGCAGCCCGAACGGCAGCCCCACGCTGGTGTCGGCCGGGCTGCCGAACGTCACCAGCGACTCGATGCCCTTGCTGCGCCGGTAGGCGGCGACCTGGTAGACGAACATGCCGCCCTGCGAGTAGCCCGCCAGGTGCACGTCCCGCCCGGTGTGCTCGCGGACGCGGTCGATGGCGTCGCTGACGGCCAGGACGTGGTCGGTGACGGTGCGCTCCAGCCCGCCCGGCTCGCGCTCGGGCGCGCCGAAGTCGATGACCCACGGGTCGACGCCGAGCCGGTGCAGCTCGCCCACGGCGCTGACCCGCGAGGAGATGTCGTACACCTCAGAGGTGATCATCAACGGCGGCACCAGCACCATGACCGGCCGCTTGTCCCCCTCCCGCGCGCTCTGCGGGAAGTAGTGGCGCAGCCGGTAGACGCGCTGCTCGGTCACGACCTCGCAGGGGGAGGCGTCCTCGTCGGTGTCGAGCCCGCCGAACCGGGCGACCTCGAGGGCGTTCTGGGCGGTGGCGCCCAGGCGCGTGCCCAGGCGATGGAGCGTCCGTGCAACGGGGGGCATCGTTGACCTCTCGGTGAGTCAACGTCATGTTGTCCGTTATTAGGCGGATTATCAACGAGGACACCGGCAAAACGGCGGCCTTGTGGTTGACATCATGTCCAACCGCCAAGACCGCCGCGCGTCAGCAAGGTGAAGGACGGGGCCGCCCAGAGGACGGCCCCCGAACCACCGCCCCCTCAGCCCAGAACGCGAGCCCCCGCGAGCCGCCCGGCCTGCAACTGCTCCCACATGTACCGGCGGCGCGGCTTGCCGCTCGACGTCCGGTGGATCAGGCCCGAGCCGATGATCACCGTCACCTCCACGTCCTCGCCCACGCGGCGGCGCAGCAGCTCGCGCACGTCGGCCTCCCACGGGGAGTCGTTGGTCTCGGCGAACAGCGCCAGCCCCTTGGTGCCCGCGCCGGGGACGGCCGTCACCACGATGCGGCCCTTGCCCAGCCTGGTCACCTCGGCGAGCTTGGACTCCAGGTCCTCCACGTAGACCGAGCGCCCGCGCACCTTGATGCTGTCGCCCATGCGGCCCAGCACGAAGAGCTGGCCCTCGTGGAAGAAGCCCGCGTCGCCGGTGAAGACGAGCTTGCCGCGGCCGTCCGGGGCGTCGGCGAAGCGGGTGGACTTGCCCTCGGCGCCGGCGTAGTAGCCGAGGCAGGCCGAGTCGCCGCCGACGACGATCTCGCCCAGGCGGCCCGGCTCCAGCTCGTTGCCCTCGTCGTCCACGATCGTGACCGGGACGTCCTCCTCGGGCACGCCGCAGCCGACGACCCAGCCCGCCTTCGCGCCCAGCGACTCCGGGCCGAGGGTGTGCTGCTCCAGCACGCGGACCGGCTCGCCGAACGCCAGCGACTCGTTGTCGGGGCGGATGGCGAGGGGGTCGCGGCGCTCGTGGTCCATCGTCACCAGCAGCGTCGTCTCGGCCATGCCGTAGGCGGGCTTGAAGACCGTGCGCGAGAACCCGAACGGCTCCAGGAGCTGCGCGAACACCTCCAGCGAGTGCGGGTCGATCGGCTCGGCCCCGATCAGCGCCATCTTCCAGCCCGACAGGTCCAGGCCCTCCAACTGGCTGGCCTTCACGCGGCGCGCGACGTAGGCGTAGGCGAACGGCGGCGCGGCGGTGTGCTGGGCGTCGGCGAAGCAGCGGATCCAGCGTGCGGGGTCGCGGATGAAGTGGTCGGGCCGCATCAGCCGCAGGTGGCCCTGCCGGGCGATCGGGGTCAGGAACGCGCCGATCAGGCCCATGTCGTGGTACAGCGGCAGCCAGGAGGCGACGGTGTCCCCGTCCTCGTAGCCGGCGCTGCGGGCGATCAGCTCGCAGTTGGCCTCCAGGTTCTCCCAGGAGACCATGACGCCGCGCGGCGCGCCGCTGGAGCCGGAGGTGAACTGCAGGATCGCGAGCTCCCCGGCCTCCTGCACCTCGGCCTCGTGCGCGGCCTGGCGGGGCAGCCACGGGGAGCCGGGCAGGCCGGCCTGCTCCATGGCGCGCCCGGCGTACTCCGACAGCTCGGTGGAGGCGATGGTCAGGGTGGGCTTCGCCTGGCGCAGGATGGCCGCGACGTGGGCGACGTAGTCGTCGCCGTCCTGGAACAGCGGCGGGGTGATCAGGCAGGCGGTGGCGCCGGCGGCCCACACCGCGAAGTAGGTCTCGATGCAGGTGAAGTCGGTGGGCAGCACCAGGCAGACCACGTCGCCGGGGCGCACGCCCTCCTCGATCAGCGCCGCGGCGGTGCGGCGGGCGGCCGAGGCGAGCTCGCCGTAGTCGCGGAACTCCCAGCTCCCGTCGTCGGCGGCCAAGTGGACGCCGCGTCCCGTGTACGGCTTGTCCAGCCAGTCCCGCAGCGCAGATGCCATCCCAGTGTTCCCCTTCAGCGTGCTCGCCGTCACACACGTGACTGAGGGGTAACTTCACCAGCGACGCGACACTTCCGTCAACCGGCCCCGGATCGCCGCCTTCCCGGCCTTTGTGACCTGCGTTACAAGACGGTTGTGAAAATTGTTCGCTTCGAGAGCTTCGCGACGGGTGTGCCTCGTTGTACGGTCTCGCCACCGGCCCGCCGCTTCGCCGCGCCCGGCCCCACCCCGCTGTGCGACCAGGAACGAGGACCCGCATGGAGAACCGGCGCGCCTTCTGCCGAACCGCGGTGCTGTCCACCGGAGCCGTGCTCGGCGGCGGCCTGCTGACGGAGGGCGCGCTCGCCGCCCCCAAGCGGGCGGTCGGCGCGACCGTGGCGGGCGAGAAGTGGCTCAACAGCCGGACGCTGGACCTCACCGTGTCCTCCAAGGCAATGCGCCGCAAGCTCAAGGTGCGGCTGCTGCTGCCCAGCGGATGGAAGCGCGACGCGCGCCGGACCTGGCCGGTGGTGTGGGCGCTGCACGGCGGCAACGACCGCTTCGACGCCTGGTCCAGGAAGACCGACATCGCCAAGCTGGCCGTCCGCCACCAGGTCATCGTCGTGATGCCCGAGGGCGGCTTCGCCGGGGGCTACACCGACTGGTGGAACTACGGCCGGGGCGGCTCCCCCGCGTGGGAGACCTTCCACCTGACCGAGCTGCGCGCCCTGCTGGAGAGCAAGTACCGGGCCGGGACCAAGCGCGCGGTCTTCGGCCAGTCCTCGGGCGGGTACGGCGCGCTGATCTACGCCGCCAGGCATCCGGGGATGTTCCGCTTCGCGGGCTCGTTCAGCGGGTTCTGCTCCACGCTCTCGCCGGGCGTGCCGGAGGTGCTCCAGACCGGCCTGAGCGGGCTCGGCCCGTTCACCGACAAGAACGCCATGTGGGGCCACCCGGTCTTCCAGAACGGCGTGTGGCGCGCGCACGACCCGCTCACCCAGGCGGCGCGGCTGCGCGGCACCAAGCTCTACCTCGCGTGCGCGAAGAAGGGCGCCAAGGGCCCGCTGGACCGGCGGGACGCGCAGGCCATCGACCCGGCCGAGGAGTTCTGCTACTACACGCTGAAGCCGTTCCTGAAGCGGCTCCAGCAGTTGCGGATCCCGGTGACCACGAGCCTGTACCCGGTGGGCACGCACAGCTGGGTCTACTGGCAGCGCGAGATGCACCGCGCCTGGCCGATCATGATGAGGACGCTGGGCGCCTGACGCTGGGCGCCTGACGCTCGGCGCCTGACGCCGGGCGCGCCCGGAGGCTAGGGCCCGGTCTGCTGCCGCCGCCGCGCGCCGGCCAGCCGGGCCACCAGCCGCCATCCCAGCAGCATCAGCGCCAGGAAAAGGCACGTCACGATGATGAACGCGACGGCGGTCCCCTGGCCCGAGACCACCCGCAGCGCCATCCCGAGCACCACGGCGGACGCCCAGACGCCCACCCCCGCGGGCACCAGGGCGTCGGCGCGCCCGCGCCAGGCGCCCGTCACGGCCCATCCGGCGGCGAGCCCGACCAGGAAGGGCCAGGCGGTCTGGGCGATCCCGGCGAGGTCGCCGGGTTCGGCGTGCGAGGCCCGTCCGATCGCCACGAAGATCAGAACACCGCACACGTCCAGCGCCAGAGAGATCGCATTACGCACGGGGTCAGGATATCCGGCGCGATGTCTTGCCCATCCCCGGCCGGTGGCTGGAAGATGTCTACCCATTCCGGGTTTCGGGGCCCGCACTCCCGGCGCGCGGGGCGCGCGGAGGTCGCGGACAACTGAACGGGGGCGGCATGTCGGCGGTTCCTGTCCTGCCGCAGTTTCCGGGGCGGGTGGACCAGCGCGCGATCAATGCCGCCCTGAACGGCCTCGGCTGTAGAAATGTCATTGAATTCCTTTTTGTCGGAGAAGTTGGGCCTTTTCGGGTCCTGGACGGGGTGCGGCTGCCCGGCCCCGGCACCTCCTGGCTCCTGGTGGACGCCGCGCTCCTGTACGACGCCGCCCGCGCGTGGGAGGCCCGGCACGGCGCCGGCACGGCCGCCGCGGCGGCCGCCCGCGCCGTCGCCGACCTGATCGCCGCCGCGCTGGACGAGGACCCCATGGCGCTGTGGCGGATCGCCCTGCACCAGGTCTCCGCGCAGCTGCGCGGCCGGAACCTGACCACGCTCGCCCGGCTCGCCCAGGCCGCCCGCGACCTGGGCGTGGTGTCGGACGAGGCCGACCAGCTGGCCGCCGGGATCGCCGCCGCGAGCCAGGGGCCCTCCCCCGCCGACGTCGAGGCGCTGCTGGCCGCCTGGCACGACGGGCTGCCGCGCACCGCCGCCCGGCTGGCCGGGGCCGTCCCCGCCGACCGCGTCACCGACCATCTGCTGGCCGCCTTCCTCGCCGAGATCACCGCGAGCGACGCCGAGGTGAACACGCTGCTGGCCGACGCCGCGCGGGCCGAGCGGGCCGGGGACGCCGAGTCGGCGGCCGCCGCCTACGGCCGCGCGGTCCGGCTGGCGGCCGACGACCCGGCCGCCGCCGAGGGCCTGGCCCGCTGCGCCCCGCCGCCGCCCGCCGAGCTGAGCGCCACCGCGACCGGCGACGCCGTGCGGCTGGAGTGGAAGCCCTCGGCCGCGACCGCCGGGGAGATCACCTACCGGGTGGTGCGCCGGGCCGGGCCGGTCGCCGACGAGCTGGCCGTCGAGCCCGACGCCACCGGGCTGCTGGACGCCGAGCCCCCGATCGGCGAGCCGTTCACCTACGAGGTGCGGGCGGTCCGCGACGGGGTGGCGGTCTCCGCGCCGCTCGCCCTGGTCGAACCGCTGCGGATCGCGCCGGAGGTCGCCGACCTCACGCTGACCGCGGTGCGCGGCGGCGTGCGGGGCCGCTGGACGAAGCCCCGCCGGGCCGCCGCCGTCCGCGTCGAGCACCTGGTGCCCGACACCGGCGACGAGCACTCCGCCGGACGGCCGGACGGGCACCGCGTCGTGGAGGTGCCCACCGCGCCCGACGGCTTCCACGACACCGACGTCCCGGCCCGCGGCCTGTGCCTGTACCGGGTGCGCTGCGGGTACCGGACCGCGAGCGGGCTGCTGTGGACCGAGGGCGTCGCCGGCATGGTCGCCGTCGAGCCCTGGCCGTGGCCCGTCGAGGACGTGGCCTGGACGCCCCGCCCGGACGGCGCGGGCGTGCGCGTCACCTGGTCGCCCTCCCGGCAGGGGCAGGACGCGGGCCGCACCGTCGTCATCGGCTCCGCCGGACCGGCCCCGCCGCCCGGCACCGACCTGCCGGTCACCGACCTGGAGGCGCTCGGCACGATCATGGCCTCGGCGACCGCCGGGGCCCGCTCCGCCGACGTGCCGCTGCCGGGACCGGGCCTACGGCACCTGGTGCTGGTCACCGTCCGGGACGAGCGCGCCGTCACCGGGCCCGCCCAGGCCGTGGACGTGCTGCCCGCCGTGACGGGCCTGCGGGCCGACCACGACGGGACGCAGGTGCGCCTCGCCTGGCAGTGGCCGCCCGGCATCACGCAGGTCAGGTTGCGATGGGGCGCCGCCGACACGCCCCCGTCCGAGCGGCTGGTCACGCACGACGCCTACCGCCGCCGCCACGTCGCCGTCCCCGCCGCACCGGCCCTCCTGCGCTGCACGGTCACGCCGGTCAGCCCCCACCCCGACGCGCTCGCCGTCGCCACCGCCGCCGAGGTGGAGGTGTCGCCCGGCTGGGACGTGGCCTACCAGGTGTCGCACCGCAGGCGCCTCGTCCGCAGGAAGGCGGACCGCGCGACCTGGACGCTGCACCTGGAGGTCAGCGGCCCCGTCCCGCCGCACTCGGAGTTCGTGCTGGTCGCCCGGCCCGGCACGCTCCGCCCCACCCGTCCCGACCAGGGCGAGCCCGTGCTGCGCGTCCCGGCCGCCGAGCTGGCCCGCGACGGCCCGGCGACCTGGGAGCTCGACCCCGCCCGGCTGCGCCCGCCCTGCTACCTGCTGGGCTTCGTCACCGGCCCGGACGCCGCCGCCGCACGGATCGCCCACCCCCGTCCCGACCAGCTAACGGTGCGCTGACATGGCCAACGTCGTCTGCCCCTACTGCTTCGCCCGCTACCCCGACCGGCGGCTGGAGTTCCGCTGCCTGCAGTCGCCGCGCGGCACCGTGTCGGGCACCCCCTGCCCGCCGGAGACCGACGACCGGCTGACGGCCTTCCGCGGCCTGGCCGGACCGGTGAAGGCCGGGCCGGTGTTCCCCGGCCGCCGCTCCGGGCACCGCGAGCCCTGCCCCACCTGCGGCGTCCCCTCCACCAAGCGGGTCTGCCCCGAGTGCCACAACGACCTGCCCAGCGGCTACGCCGGGATCGACGGCCGCATCATCGCGCTGGTCGGCCCCAAGACCTCCGGCAAGAGCATCTACACCACCGTGCTGGTGCACGAGCTGCGCGGCCGGATCGGCGAGGCGTTCGAGATCTCGCTGAACGCCATGGACGACCGCACCGAGCAGCGCTACGCCCACCAGTGCGCCGAGCTGTTCGACAAGGGCGCGCTGCCCAACATCACCCGCTCGGCGGCGACCGACCTGGTGTACCCGCTGCTGTTCCGCTTCACGACGCCGCGCTCGCGGCTGCGCGGCGCCCGCCTGCCGAACGCCCGGCTGCCCGGGTCGCGCCTGTTCGGGTCGCGGGTCGCCGCCAACGCGCTGGCGTTCTTCGACACCGCCGGGGAGGACCTCACCTCCGAGGAGAGCACCTCCCGGCACGTGTCCTACCTGGCCGAGGCCGACGGGATCGTGCTGCTGGTCGATCCGCTCCAGTTCGGCGTGGTGCGCGACAAGGTCGGGCACGCGCTCCCGGACCTGCCGCCGCCCGGCACCCCGCCCGCGCGCATCGCCGGGATCATCGGGCAGCTCATCCGCGACCGGCGCGGCCTGGCCGCGGGCCGCCGCATCGGCACGCCGCTGGCGGTCGCGCTGACCAAGACCGACGTGCTGTGGCCGCTGCTGGACGGCGGCTCGCGGCTGCGCTCTCCCGCCCGGCACGACGGCCGCCTGGACCTCGCCGACCTCGCGCAGGTGAACGACGAGGTCAAGGCGCTGCTCCAGGAGTGGGACCAGGGCGCGCTGCGCCGCCAGGTGGAGGCCGACTTCACCACCAGCGCGTTCTTCGGGCTGTCGGCGCTCGGCGGGCGGCCCGACGGCCCCAACAGCGCGCCCGCCTCCGGGGTCCGGCCGCTGCGCACCGACGACCCCATCCTCTGGCTGCTCGCCGAGTTCGGCCTCGTCCCCGTGGAGAAGGCACGCTGATGGCCCCCCAGGAACTGCACTACACCTCCGCCGAGACCGGCGAGGGCGGGTCGCCGGGCTTCCAGTTCGTCCGGTCGCCCGCCGGGATGGACGACGGCACCCGCCGCCAGATCGAGCCGCTGCTGGCCTACGAGCCGCCCCGGTCCGCGCCCTCGCGCCCGACGCCCGAGCAGATCGCCGCGTTCCCGGTGGCGCTGAGCCACACCCGCCTCCCCGACGGCACCGCGCTGCTGTGCCGCGCCGCCTACGTCGGGGTGGACTACTCGGGTCGGTACGGCAACTTCTACGCGCACGCGGTGCACCTGCCGCGCGGCCAGCTCGACCTGGGCGCGCCGCTGCCGATCGACACCTGGGGCTCGCCGTGGTGGCGGACCGCGCTCGACCCGCCGGGCGCGCCGCCGCGCGAGCCCGCGCCGACGCCGGGCCCGGAGCTGACCCCCGACCGGCTGGCCCGCTTCGCCGCCGCGCACGCCGACCGGGTGGAGGCGGTGCTGTCGGACGTGCTGCGCAGCCTGGACCCGGCGGGCGGCCGCCAGGTCGTGCTGGTCGCCGGGCCGGACGGCGGGCCCGGCGGCGACGCGGCGGTGGCGCGGTGGATCGCGCTGGCCTGCCACAGCCTGCCCCGCGCGCTGGCCGAGGCGCTGACGTTCACCACCTACACCCAGCGGCCCTACCTGTCGGGGCACCAGGTCATCGGCACGACCGCCGACAGCGACTTCGCCTTCTCCTACGCCGAGATCACCCAGCAGTACCGGGTGCACCACCCGCGCGCCGACCTGTGCAGCCCGCCCGAGCCGCTGCCGTGGGCGGCGACGGCGGCGGCGGTGTGGCGCGCGGGCGCGGCCGGGCTGTTCGTCGAGACCGGCCGCGGCCTCGCCGGCCCGGACGCGCCCGACGGCTGGGACGCGACGATCGCCGCGCTGACCGGCGAACTGGCCGCCCGCGCCCTGGCGCACGGCGTGCCGGTCCCAGCGCAGGCCGTCGCCGACGCGCTGACCTGGTCGTCCGGGCACGTGCGGCAGGAGCCGCCCGCCTTCTGGAGCGCGCTCATCAGGGGCCTGGACCGCGCCGCTCCCCCGGCCGGGCCGCTGGCCGCGTTCTGCCGCGCGCTGGAGCCGCACCTGCCGCCCGAGGTGACCGCGCCGCTGTTCGCCGCCTGCCTGGCCGCACTGCCCGACGCACTACTGGCCCCCGGCGGACCGCCCGACCCTGGCAGACCTTCCCTCCCCACTGGATCGTCTGCCACCAGCGGCCCGGCCGCCACCGGGGTGTCCGCCGACGTCCTCGACTGGGCCCTCGGCCGCTTGGCGCGGGCCGCGCCCGCCGACCGGGCCGCCGCCGGTCGCGCCGTCCCCGCGCTGTCGCGCGCGCTGCACGGCGCCCCGGCCGCGACACCGCCCGAACGGCTGCTGCCGCTGTTCGAGCTGGCCGACCTGCTCGGGCTGACCGACCCGCAAGCGGCCGCTGCCGAGCGCCTGCTGGTCCCGCCGCTGCTGGACCGCGCCCCCGGGGCCGCGCTCGTCGGCCGCTACGTCGCCGCGACGCCGCACGCCGCGCTGCGCGGCCGGGTCCTGGACGCGCTGGAGCGCGACCTGCGCCGCGCCTTCGACCGCCACGAACCGCCGCGCGCCCCGCCCTGGCCGCCGACCGCGAGGCGGGCGGGTGGCTGGCGGACGCCGACCTCGCCGGACGCCCGCTGCTGCACGCGGCGGTCCGGCTGGCCGTCGCCCGCCGCGACGGCCGGGTGCACGACCAGATCGCCGCGTTCGACCTGGCCATGGACGTGCTGGCGGGCGACCGGGAGGCCGGGGAGGGCCAGGTCGCCGACGCGGTGCGGCTGGTGTGGGCCGACCGGCAGCCCACCGTCACCGAGGCGGCGCGGCTGCTGGAGACCCATCCCATCCCGTTCGTCGTGCGGACCGGCGCCGACGTCCTCGCCACCGGCGACCCGCCGCCGGACCGCGCCGCCGCCCACCTGGCCGAGCTGCTGCGGCACCACGGCGCGGGCCTGCTGCCGGGCGACCAGCTCCGCCTGCTCGACCTGGTCGCCGCCGTCGCCCGGCTGCGCGCCGGGGCGCCGACCGACCCGGTGGGCGAGGCCGTCACCGGCTGCCTGCGCCATCTGACCGGCGGCGTCCAGGCGCCGCCGAAGCTGCACGCCGCCGCACGCGACCTGCTGGTGCGCTGGCTGCTGGACCCCACCCGCATCCGGCACCGCTTCACCGAGGCCGACGCCGAGCTGGCCGAGTTCGCGCGGACCGCCGGCCCCGAGCTGGTCGGCGCCTACACCGAACGCGCCCGCCAGCGGCTCGCCCGCGAGCTGCACGCCCACAGCGGCCTGTACGCCGCGTGCTTCCTGCTGTGGTGGCGGCGGCCCGGCACCGAGGCGTGGCTCGACGGCCTCGACGAGATCTACGCCAGGGTGCTCGCCCCGGCCGCCCGCAGGCTGCCGCCCGCCGCGCGCGAGGAGGTGGCCGCCACGGTCGCCGAGAACCACCCCAAATGGGACGCCGAATGCCGCCAGTGGCTGGACCAGAACGCCGGCCGCCGCTGGCCCCGCCCCCGGATGCCCCGGCTGATGTACCGCAGGGACACGAGGTGAGGCGGCCATGGGCATAATCTTCGCGATCCTGCTCTACCTGGCCGCGCTCGTACTGGAGTGGTGGGTGCTGGGCCGGTACGTCGCGCCGCTGCTGCTGCCGTTCGCGGTGGTGATCGTCGCCGGGCTGCTCGTCGCCGCCTACGGGCGCGCGGCCTACGGCGTGCTCGGCCCGCGGCCCGCCGGGCGGGACGACCACCTGATCCGCGGCCCCGGCCCCACCGCCGGGCAGGACGAACCCGCCTACGAGACCTACTACCGGCGGCAGGCCGTCCGCGACACCGCCAGCGTGGTGCGCCGGGGCGCCAGGGCGTCCTGGGAGGCCGCGTGCTCGCCGCCGCTGGCCGGGACGGTCGGCTGGCTGTGCGGCGGGGAGGCGCCCAAGGGCTGGAAGGTCGTGCGCATCGAGGGGCTGATCGTGCCGTTCACGCTGCCGCTCGGCCTGCTCGGCGGGGCGGCGCTGCTGTTCGGCGGGGCGGGCGCGCTGGTGCTGGTCGTGGCGATCCAGCTCGTGCACGGGCTGGCGCTCACGGCGGTCGCGGGGCTGATGCTGGCGGCCGGGCTGGCGCTGCGCGGCCTGGACGGCGTCCGGCTCGCCGTCCGCAAGATCGGGCTGCGCTGCCCCTACCCCGGCTGCTTCCGGCACATCGCGCTGCCGACCTACCACTGCCCGTCCGGACGGCACGAGCACCGCGCGCTGCGGCCCGGCCGGTACGGGGTGTTCGCGCGGGTGTGCGCGTGCGGGGTGCGGCTGCCGACCGTGCTGCTGCTGAACCGGCACCGCCTCCAGGCGTCCTGCCCGCACTGCGCCCGGCCGCTGCCCAAGGGCCTCGGCTCCACGCCGCTGCTGCACCTGCCGCTGGTCGGCGGCGCGTCGGCCGGCAAGACCACACTGCTGATGGCGATGGTCACCTGCCTGGAGCGGCTGGCCGCGCAGGGCGAGCTGACGCTGGAGTTCGCCTCCGACCGCTCCCGCCGCGAGTTCGAGGACGCCCGCAGGCGGCTGGAGACCGGCGGCTGGCTCAACAAGACCGTCGACCACGTGCCGCACGCGTTCCTGCTGTACGTCGGGGAGGCCGGCAAGCGCCGGTCGCGGCGGCTGCTGTACCTGTACGACCCGCGCGGCGAGTCCTACAACGCCGAGGACGGCGTCCGCGAGCAGCAGTACCTGGAGTGCACCGGCGGCGTGGTGCTGGTCGTGGACCCGTTCTCCGCACCCGGCCTGCGCCGCGGCCTGCCCGCCCCCGACGAGCGCGTCGCCCTGGACGCCAAGCCGTCCCAGGAGGACCCGATGGCGACCTACGCCCGCTTCGCCGGGGAGCTGGGCGTGGTGCTGACCTCCGGCCGGCGCCGGTCGCGGCGCGGCCGCACCCCGGTCGCGGTGGTGGCGACCAAGGCCGACGCCGTCCACGACCTGGACTCCCACGCCGCCCCCGCCGCCGGGGACGGCGAGGCGGTCGCGGCGTGGCTGGCCGGTCTCGGCCTCGGCAACCTCACCCGTGCCCTCGACCACGATTTCGGGCAGGTCCGCTACTGGGCGCTGAGCGCCCGGCGGAGCGCCCTCCCCGCCGCCGCCGACGCCGACCGGCGCGTCACCGCCGACCCGGTGCGGTGGCTGCTGTCCCTGTCCTGACCCCCGCCGCCCGAACGGAGCCCCCATGCCCGCCGTTCCCGACCACGTCCGGCGCCAGCGCCTGGTCGCGCTGGCCCTGCTGGCGCTGGCCGCCCTGGTGGTGCTCGGGCTCGCCGCGGCCGCGGCGCTGACCTTCGAACCGGTGGCCGAGCTGCTGTCGGCCGCCGGCACCCCCCACCCAGCAACGACGAAGGAATCCCATGTCTGAGATCCCCGGCGGCCAGATGGCCCACCGGCCCGTGCACTTCTTCTGGCTGCTCGACTGCTCGGGCTCCATGTCGGTCAACGGCAAGATCGGCGCGCTGAACTTCGCCGTCCGCGAGGCGGTCCCCGAGATCCAGCGGGTCGCCAAGGAGAACCCGGCCGCCCAGCTGATGGTGCGCGCGATCACCTTCTCCAGCGGCGCGCAGTGGCACATCCCCACCCCCACGCCGATCGAGGACTTCACCTGGACCGACGTGCACACCAGCGGCATCACCGACCTCGGCGCGGCCCTGCGCCTGGTGTCGCAGGAGTTGCAGACGCCGCCCATGCCGGTGCGCGCGCTGAAGCCGGTGCTGGCGCTGGTGTCGGACGGCCAGCCCACCGACGACTGGCGCACCGGGCTGGCCGCCGTGGACGCCACGCCATGGGGCAAGCGGGCCGTGCGCGTCGCGATCGCGATCGGCGACGACGCCGACCACGGGATGCTGAAGGAGTTCCTGGCCAACCCCGAGTTCGAGCCGCTGCAGGCCAACAGCCCCAAGCAGCTCGCCGCCGCGATCCGGTGGGCGTCCACGGTCGCGGTCAAGGCCGCCTCCACCCCGCGCGGCGAGGACGGCACCGTCACCCTCGCCAAACCGCCGGTGGTCGCCGCCGACGACGACGCCGACGTCTGGTGATGCCCTCCCCCAACCCGGGCCGCTGGCAGGTGGTCGCCGAGTCGGTGCAGGGGCCCGGCAAGCCCGCCAACCAGGACCGCCACGGCCACTGGGTCAGCGAGGACGGCGCGCGGGCGCTGCTGGTGGTCGCCGACGGGCACGGCGCCCGCGCGCACCCGCGCAGCGACGTCGGCGCCGAGCTGGCGGTGGCGGCGTTCCTGGACGTGGCCGGGGGCTTCTGCGCGTCGCTGCCGGCGGAGACCTCGCTCAAGCGGCTGAAGTTCCGCGCGGAGGAGGACCTGCCGCGCGACCTGGTCCGCGCGTGGCGGGCGCGGGTGGCCGAGCACCTGCGCGCCCACCCCGTCCCGGACGCGCCGCCCGCCTCCGGCGAGGTGGGCGCCGAGGAGCTGACCATGTACGGCAGCACGCTGATCGGCGCGCTGCTCACGCCCGGACTGATCCTGGCCTGGCAGCTCGGCGACGGCGACTTCTGCCTGGCCGGGCACGACGGCGCGGTCGCGACGCCGCTGGACGGGCGCGGCCCGGTCTACGGCGACGAGACCGACTCGTTGTGCACCGCGAACGCGCACCGCCTGGTCCGGATGTACTGGGCCCCGCAGGCGGCCGACGCCGCGCCGCCGGGCCTGGTGGCGCTGTCGACCGACGGCCTGTCCAACAGCTTCCTGGGCCGGGACGGGCACCTGGAGTTCGTGGCGGACGTGCACCGGCTGGTGGAGCGCAACGGGATCGGCAAGGTCGGCGCGGAGCTGCCCGCGTGGCTGGAGCGGGCGAGCTCGTTCTCGGGCGACGACACGACGTTCGTGGCGGCCTGGTTCGGCCCGTCCCCGGAACCGGAGGCCGTCGCCGATCCGCCCCCCGCACCGGACCCGGAGCCCGAGCCCGGCCCCACCCCCGCACCGGAGATCGGCACCGGCCCGCCCGCCGCACCCGATCCCCGCGACGACTGGACACCAGAGAGGGAGACCCGATGACGGGGACGCTCAACCCCGGCCACCGCCTGCGCACCGCCGACGGCCGGGAGATCACGGTCGAGGAGTTCCTCGGCGCCGGCGGGCAGGGCGAGGTCTACCGGGTCCGGCTCGACGCCGCCGGGCCGCCGGTCCACAAGGCGCTCAAGTGGTACTACGCGCAGGCCGCCACCGACCAGCAGCACATGATCGTGGAGGAGCTGGTCGGGCGCGGGTTCGACGACGACCGGTTTCTGTGGCCGCAGGCGCTGGTGGTGACCGAGCGCGGCGGGCTGGGCTACCTGATGGACCTGCTGCCGCCGGCGTTCGAGGGGCTGCCCGCGCTGTTCCGCCGGGAGGTGAAGGTCGGCTACCGCGAGCTGCTCACCGCGTGCGTCCACCTGGTGGAGGCGTACCGGACGCTGCACTCCAAGGGCATCGCCTACCGCGACATCTCCTACGGCAACGTGCTGTTCGACCCCGCCAACGGCGACGTGCTGGTCTGCGACAACGACAACGCGATCGTGGAGGGCCACGACAGCGGCGTGCAGGGCACGATGGAGTTCATGGCGCCCGAGCTGGTGCGCGACGACCCCGACGCCAAGCCCTGCACGCAGACCGACCTGCACTCGCTCGCGGTGCTGCTGTTCATGATGCTGATGAACCACCACCCCCTCGAAGGGGCGCTGGAGCACCGCATCCGCTGCCTGGACGAGAAGGCCAAGCAGCGGCTCTACGGCGAGGACCCGGTGTTCGTGTACGACCCGTCCGACCCGCGCAACCGGCCCGTGCCCGGCGTGCACGACACCATCATCGCGACCTGGCAGGCCGCGCCCGCGCCGGTCCGCGACCTGTTCGTGCGGGCCTTCACCGAGGGGCTGCGGCGGCCGGAGGCGCGGGTCCGCGAGAGCCAGTGGCGGGAGGTGCTGAGCCAGGCCCGCGACCATGTCATGCCGTGCCGGGCGTGCGGGCGGCAGAACGTGTACGGGCCGGGCACGGCGTGCTGGATGTGCGGGACGGCGCTGACCCCGCCGCCCTCGGTCGAGCTGACCACCGCCGCGCCCCGCGTCACCCGCACGGTGCTGCTGCCGCCCGACGGGCGGATCTACGAGCACCACCTGCACGCCGAGCCCGACCGGCACGACTACACCGCCGTCCTCGCCGAGGTCGCCGAGCACCCCCGCGTGCCGGGCCGCCACGGGCTGCGCAACCTGACCACCGCCGCGTGGACGGCGCGCCGCCCGGACGGCACCACCGCCGAGGTGCCGCCGGGCCGCAGCATCGACCTCGCCGACGGGGTGCGCCTCACGCTCGGCAACGCCGAGGCGGTGCTGCGCACCGGCTAGAAGGGCAGCAGACCGATGGCCTCGTGGACGCTCACGGCGGCCCCGGTCACCGCGCCCACGCCCTCGGAGCCGCGCACGACCCGGCCCACCAGGGCGCGCATCCGGCCCGGCTCGGGCGCGTCGCCGGCCGCTTCCGCCCGCGCTTCGGCGACCGCCTCGGCGGTCCCGGGCGGCAGGCGGTCGGCGTGCTCGGCGACGCGCGCGGCCAGCTCGTCGAGCCGGGCGCGCAGTTCGGCGACCGGGTCGGCGCCGACCGGCGCGCGGTTCTCGACCTTGCCCTCGCCGCCGACGGTGTTGCCGCTGCCGCCGACCGAGGCGTTGCCCGCCTGGAAGGTGCCGATGTTGAAGGTGTCGCCCATGGTCGCTCCCCGCCCGGTCAGGTGCCGGACGCGGCCGGGGCGCGCTGGCCCGCCGCGTTGTTGACCTGGCCGTGGCCGTCGATGATGTTGCCCTGTCCCCCTACGACGGCGTTGCCCGCCTGGAGGTTGCCGATGTCGTAGGTGATGTTGTTGGTGATGTTCTGGACGCGCTTGCTGAACTCGTCGATCTCCACGCCGTGGTCGCGCAGGAACCGTTCGACGTGCCCGATCAGCTGGTGGTGCAGGCGCTGCGCGATCTGCCGCACGTCGGCGTCGTCGAAGTGCTCGCGGGTGTCGTAGGCGGCGACGGCCTCCCGGACGCTGGTGCGCGCGCCGTAGTCGTGGCCGCGCCCCGCGTCGATCAGGCGGCGCGCCTTGCGGTGGGCCTTGCGCTGCCTGTCGCCGAACCAGTCCCTGCGCGAGTGCCGGGTGGGCCGGCCGACCAGCCGGGGCAGCGCCTCCACGGCGGCGTCCCACGCGGCGGACAGCGTTACCAGGAGCATGCCGCCGTTGACGAAGTCCTGCTTGGCGCGGAAGCGGTGCCGCAGCGGCGGCAGGAAGTACACCAGGCGCTCGATGTGCAGCAGGCCGCCCTCCACCTGCGCCCGCACCAGCAGGCAGACCACGAGGTCGCCGCCGGAGATCTGCTTCTCCACCGACAGGTAGGTGCGGGCGTGCTGCGCCGACCCCTGCGCGCCCGCCTTCACCCAGTCGGAGTCCACGACCGGCTCGGGGCTGCGGTGCTTGTCGGGCACCAGGCCGTGCACGCTCTGGACCTGGTCGCCGCGCACGTAGAGGCGGTTGCGGACGTGCACCGAGGGATCGGTCTTCTCCTCGAAGCACTTGCCCAGGTAGTGGTGCAGCTCGACGGCGTCGAACGGCGTGAACGCCTCGCCCTTGGCGGGTTTGATGTCGAGCGGCGGCAGGTGGAGGTCGCTGAGCCGCCGGCCGCTGCCGATGAACGGGTCGCCCTCGCCGGTGGCGTACACGAGGACGTTGGACCTGCCGTTCAGCTCGTCGAGGCGGCGTTCGGTGTCGGCCTCCAGGGGCGGGGCGGCGTCGCGGACGGCGCCCTTGGCGTCCCAGGCGCGCAGCGCGGCCCGCCCGTCGGCGCGCAGCCGCACGAACACCGCCGCCCACGCGGCCGCCACGGCCACGGCGACCGCGGCGAGGCCGACCACGACCGAGCCGAGCGCGCCCGCCAGCAGCAGCCCGCCGACCCCGGCGACCAGGACCACCGCGAGCGCGCGGTCCTGCTCGCGGCGGCGGCGCTTGGCCCACACCGCGTGCCGGGCGAGCGCGACCAGGTCCACGCCGAACGCCGGGCAGACGGCGCGCGGACCGGGGTCCACCACCGTGCAAATGACGCGGTCGCGCCACTCCTCGTCCAGGTGGACGACGTGGCAGAGGCGGCGCGTGGTGATGTCGTCCTGCTGCGCCGTGAAGTGCTGGTACCCCAGGGCCATGAGACCTCGCACGCTGTGGGGGGAACGAGGCGGCCAGCTTCTCAAAACGGCGGGGGCCGGACAACGAAAAAGGACCGTCCGGCCTTGATCGGACGATCCTCGTTCTCAGTAGCGGGGACAGGATTTGAACCTGCGACCTCTGGGTTATGAGCCCAGCGAGCTTCCGAACTGCTCCACCCCGCGGCGGTGATCTAACAGTAGGGGTGGGGGGATCCTTAGGCAAACGGATTATGAAGACCGCACGGCCTGGAAAAACGCGAAAGGCCCGAAAGAAGATCTTCCGGGCCTTTCACCTCGGTAGCGGGGTCCGGGGGGCGCCCCCGGGTGAAAAGCGAAGAGCCCCCTGGAAGCAAACTGTCGTTTGCGACCAGGGGGCTCCCGGACTGGTAGCGGGGGCAGGATTTGAACCTACGACCTCTGGGTTATGAGCCCAGCGAGCTACCGAACTGCTCCACCCCGCGGCGATGTCTCAACTGTATGCCCCCCTGGCCCAAACGCCAAATCGATTACCCGGGCAGGCGCGCCGCGAGGGGCGCGCGCAGCGCGGCGGTGAGCATCTCGACCAGGTCGGCGACGTGGTCGTCATGATCGGACAGGGGCGGGCCCGAGCGGGCGCGGTCGGCCAGCGCGGCGGTCAGGAAGGCGATGAACGCGGCGATCCGCTCCCGCGCCCGTTCCGTGGGCAGGAACGCCCGGCACGCCTCCTCCAGCAGGCCGAGCTGGCGGGCGATCGCGGTGTCGGCGATCAGCGGCGGCAGCTCGCCGCCGCGCACCCCCGAGCGGCCGGCGACCTGCACGACCACGCACAGGAAGTCGCGCCCCTCCTCGGTGCGCAGCTCGTCGGCGATGGGGCCGACCACCGCGGCCACCACGCCCCGCAGGTCGGCGGGGTCGAGGCCCGGCAGCGCGGCCTCGCGCGCGGGCTCCATCCGGTCCACCCCGGCCCGCAGGATCGCCGCGAGCAGCCCCTGCCGGGAGCCGAAGTGGTAGGTGACCGCCGAGTCGTTGGCCTGCCCGGCCAGCGCGACGATGTCGCGGGTGCGGGCGGCGTCCACGCCCTCGGCGGCGAACAGCCGGGCCCCGGCGCGCAGCAGCGCCTCCCGGGTCGCCCTTGCGTCTCTCGGCACGGCGATGATACTAACAGGGAGCGTTAATAACGGAGGCCGTTACATGTACGAGCCGTTCGATCCGCGTTTCCAGGCCGACCCCTATCCCGCCTACCGGCGGCTGCGCGACGAGGACCCCGTGCACCGCCACGACCGTCCCCCGTTCTGGGCCCTGTCCCGCTTCGAGGACGTGTGGACGGCGGTCCGCGACACCGCGACCTTCTCCTCCGCGCAGGGGCTGACCTTCTACCCCGACGAGATCGGCACGCTGGGCCTCGCGCCCACGATGGTGATGCTGGACCCGCCCCGGCACACCGCGCTGCGCCGCCTGGTCAGTCACGGCTTCACCCCGCGCCGCATCACCGCGCTGGAGGACATGCTCCGCGCGTTCGTGCGCGGCCGCATCGCGGTGATGGAGCGCAAGGCGGCCGACGGCGAGCCGGTGGACCTGCACCTCGACTTCTCCTCGCCGCTGCCCACGTTCGCGCTGGCCCACCTGCTGGGCGTGCCGGAGGGCGACCGCGCCCGCTTCGACCCGTGGGTACGGGCCCTCACCACGCTGCAGGACGACGGCTTCGACCTCGCCTCGATCTCCTCGGGCGGCGCGGCCGCGGCGGTGGCCGAGATGTTCGGCTACTTCGGCGACCTGGTCAAGGCCCGCCGCGCCGACCCCGGCGACGACCTGATCAGCGCGCTGACCACCGCCGAGGCCGACGGCGAGCGCCTCACCGACTGGGACATCCTCGGCTTCGCGTTCGTGATGGTCGCCGGCGGCAACGACACCACCGGCAACCTCATCTCGCACGCCGTCGCGCTGCTGGACGACCACCACGACCAGCGCGAACGCCTGGCCGCCGACCCCTCCCTCATCCCCAACGCGCTGCTGGAGTCCCTGCGCCTGGAGGGCTCGGTGCAGGCGCTGGGCCGCACCACCACGCGCCCGGTCGTGCTGCACGGCGTGGAGATCCCGGCGGGCGAGAAGGTGATGATGCTCTACGGCGCGGCCAACCGCGACGAGCGCGAGTTCGGCCCCACCGCCGACCGGCTCGACATCACCCGCGAGATCCCGCGCCATCTCGGCTTCGCGACCGGCCCGCACTTCTGCATCGGCTCCCACCTGGCCAAACTCCAGGCGCGCGTGGCGCTGGAGGAGCTGTACCGCGCGCACCCGCACGCGGGCGTGGACCGGGCGGCGGCCAAGCGGATCGCGTCCCCCTTCACCCGCGGCTGGCACACCCTCCCGGCGACCGGGATCACTCCTTCTTGATCAACGCAGTGCCATCTCGGTGAACTGCGCCTGCGCCACGTCCCCCGACCGCAGCAAAGGAGGAGACAGGAGCCTGGCCGAACCGCGCCGATAGAGTGCCGCAGGCCGTCCGACCTCGGGCACCCGCCGCTCTCCGGTGGCTTCGAGGAACCGCTCCGCCCGAGTGACCTTCCGGCGGAAGTTGCTCGGGTCGAGCCGCGTCCCCCACACCGCCTCGTACACCCGCCGCAGGTCGGCCACTGTGAACGGCTCGGCGCAGAACGCGGCGGCCACCGTGGTGTATTCGAGCTGCGACCGTGCCCGTTCCAGCGCCTCCCGCAAGATGGCCTCGTGGTCGAACGCGAGCTCCGCGCCGTCGGCGAGCAGTGCCTCCACCGGGACCCAGTGCGCCGCGCTCGCGTCGCTGCCCGCCACGGGCGCCGGCAGGTCGGGGCCGAGCGCCAGGTACGCCACCGTGATCACTCGGCCGCGCGGATCGCGGTCCGGGTCGCCGTAGGTGCGCAACTGCTCCAGATGCAACTGCCGCCCGTCCAGGCCGGTCTCTTCGAACAGCTCCCGGAACGCCGCCTCGTCCAGGGTCTCGCCGGAGCGGACGTAACCGCCGGGAAGGGCCGGCAGCCCCCGGAACGGCTCGTTGCCGCGTTCCACCAGCAGGACGCGCAACGCGTCCTGCCGGATCGTGAAGATCACTAGGTCCACGGTGACCGCGACCGCGTCCGCCGGCCGCCGGGCCGCTGAAGGGGCCATCTTCCCTCCCTCATTAAAGGTCGCCTTGACTTTAACGGTATCCGCTTTTAAGGTCACATCGACCCTAAAGCGGACCCAGTGGGGGCCACATGAGTCACTCGCCGGTTTCACTGTCCAAGCCGTCCACCGCACGCTCCGAGCGCGGCGACGAGACCACCCGCCATCTCTGCGCGGGCGTCTACCACGACCCTGAGTTCCGGGACCTCGTCATCCGGGACGTCCTCACCGATCCCGTCCACCGGGCGGCGCCCTCCTACGGGTTCGACCTGGTCGCTGTGGCAGACCATGCCTGGCGCGCGTGGACGTTGGAGACCGCTCAGCACGCCTGCACCCTGTCACTGCTGGTCATCGCATTCGCCGGCAACGTTCCGGTCGCCGTCACCGTCATCTGCGGGCTCGCTCTCTGGGGCCTGGCGATCCCGACGCTGCGACTGGCGCTACAGGTCGTCCACCTCAAAACGAGAACGGCCGTCGCGGCGCTGCTGCGGCGCTACAAGACCACCGGCGAACTCGAGTTGGACAACGAGCTGAAGGAACGGGTCTGGTGGTTCAAACTGGGCCTGGTCTGCTGTGCTCTGGCGCTGGTCCTCCCCGTCGTCGCCGCCGGGTCGGCGAACGTCCCGCTCGGCCGGACCCTGCTGTGGGCCGCCATCTTCCTGGCGCTCATGGGCCTCGTCACCTCCGTATCGGCCGTCCTCCGGCACCGGCGGCTCA
Organism: Spirillospora sp. CA-253888; assembly: GCA_050936435.1. Lineage (GTDB taxonomy): Bacteria > Actinomycetota > Actinomycetes > Streptosporangiales > Streptosporangiaceae > Spirillospora. The sequence goes on along the minus strand of JBNJMT010000001.1, from coordinate 5,433,050 downwards.
TCCGCGTCCGGCGGGCCGGGACGCTGCGCCCGCCGAGGCTCACTCGCCGGCAGCGGGCGATCCATGCCCAGCAGACCCATCCGGTCGCCGTGTACCGCAGGCCCGAACCTCGGGACGAGGACGCCCTCCGGCTGCCGTACGACCCCGACGACGAGCCCAGCTTCTTCGTGGGAAGCGGCAAGCTCGTGCACCGCTGGCTGCCGCCTTTGAGCGTGCAGCTCCTCCGAGCGAAGAGCGAGCCTTCCGTCAACGGCCTCGATGGTTCGGGCGGGACGCAACGCGAATTCGTGCGGCCGCCCTTCGCCGCACACGAGCTGGTCGATCACCTGAAGCACGAGATGAAGCCGATCGGCCGCGCGGACGATCCGATCCGTCTGCCGGGCTACCACGTCCTCGATCGGGTGTACGTCGCGGAACCGGACCTGCCCGGCGCCCGTGATCTCATGGCGCACTCCTGCGACCGGTCCCGCCTGCGACAGCTCATCGATGAGCCCTACCGGGCGGCTCAGCACTTCCTGGAGATCCGCGCCACTTCCTCAGGCGAACTGGTGGTCACGGTTTTCCTGCGGGTGACGGTCAAGGGACGATCACTGAGTCTGGACTTCGCCGCCTGCGCCCTGACCCGGACGCCGCCCGCCTACCAGCGCCCCGTTCGGACCGGCAGGGCCGCCGTCACGCGCACCGCCCTCACTGGGCTGCGCACGTTGCCGATCGAGATGGTCCGCTCCTGGCGGATGGTCAAGGCGCCGTGGGTGCTACTGCGGATGGCGTGCACGAGTCTGTGGCCTCGCGAGCTGGAGCCGGTGCGTGGAACGCTGATGAGCATCCGTGAGGAGAAGTCCGTCCCATGGCGGCAGTCCGACTTCGACCTCCCGGTGATCCTCGACCACATGAAGATCGTGGAACTCCGGCTGCTCAAGGCGACGAAGGACTTCCTGACGACTCATCAGGTGGACACCTCCACCTTCGACAAACGCGCCGAAACGATCATCAGCGCCAGCGTGCTCAACATGGGCGGCCACATGAACATCAACGACTCGGCCGTCGGTGGCAACGCGCAGATCAACCAGCACGCCGTGGTCCCGCACGGCACCGGGAACGCCGCACCGCAAGGAGCATGATCATGACCGGACCGTCCCATGTCAGCGGCATCGTCAACCACAGCGGAAGCATGAACGTCACCGGGTCGGCGGTCGGCGACCGTCCGGTCCTCAACGTCACCTCCCCCAGCCTCGGACGGTCGCCGGAAGGACCTCAGGCCCCCTCCGGCGCCGACATCGGGATCATCACGATCCTGCCTGTGGAAATGCACGCGCTGCGTGCGGCTCTGCACCTCCAAGGCGCACCGGACGGGGCACTCTGGTTTTCCACCGGGATGGTGCCGACGTCCGTAGGACCTCTCAGCGTCGTCGCGGTACAGACCCTGAAACAGGGACAACGCTCGGCCATGGCGGCCTACGAGAACCTGCGGCGCCGGCACGACCCGAAGGTGATCCTGCTGGCCGGCATCGGCGGCGGCCTCCACCGGGACGTACAGGTGGGCGACGTCGTGCTGGCCACCCAGGTCGTCTACTACGACCTACGGAAAGAGACGCCACAGGGCACGCTGCGACGCGGAGAGGAACTGGAGGCCCCGGCTCGGATCGGCCACGCGGTCAACGCCTTCCTCAGCGACCGCCATCCGGCCGAGATCCCGGTGACGGATCCGGCGGGAACGACGCGCGCCGTACGAGTGCACCACGGTCCCATCGGCTCGGGCGAAGCCGTCATCGCCGACCGCGATTCGACGACCGTGGCCTACCTGGCCGCGTTCAACGACAAGATCCTCGCCGTGGACATGGAGGCGGGCGGGCTCAGCCTGGCCTGCCATGAGGGGGCGGTGTCGCCCGGACGGCCGCATGGCTGGCTCGTCGTCCGCGGGATCTCCGACACCGCCGGAGCCGACAAGAACGACGACCACCATCGCATCGCGTCCTTGCATGCTGCCATGGCGCTCAAACACCTCCTGCCCTATCTGCGCGTGGACGAGGACTGAGAGCTCACTCCGGCAGCGTGATGGTGAAGGCCGTGCCGCGGCCCGGTTCGCTCGCCGCCGTCACGGTGCCGCCGTGCGCCTCCACCAGGCTGCGCACGATCGCCAGGCCCAGGCCGCTGCCGCCGCTGTGCCGGGCCCGGGACTTCTCCGCCCGCCAGAACCGGTCGAACACGTGCGGCAGGTCCTGCGCCGCGATCCCCGTCCCGGTGTCGGCCACCTCGATCACCGGGCCTCGGGCGCGCAGCGTGACGCGGCCTCCGGGGGGCGTGTGCCGGATCGCGTTGCCGACCAGGTTGCCGACGACCTGGCGCAGGCGGACGGGGTCGGCGGTCAGCGTCGTCCCGGCGGGCGCGTCGGTGACGACGGAGACGCCCGCTGATTCGGCGCGGCCGCGGTGGGCGGCGGCCACCTGTTCCAGCAGCGCGGCGGCGTTGAGGGGTTCGGGGCGCAGGCGCAGGGCTCCGGCGTCGGCGATGGCGAGGTCCTGGAGATCGTCCACGATGTGCTGCAGGAGCAGGCTCTCGCGCAGCAGGCGGGCCACCAGGGCCGGGTCGGGGTCGGCCACGCCGTCCTCCACGGCCTCCAGCCAGCCCCGGATGTTGCTGAGCGGGGTGCGCAGCTCGTGCGCGACGTCGCCGACCATCGCCTTGCGCTGGCGCTCCAGCCGGTCGCGGTGCTCGGACATCTCGTTGAACGCCGCCGCGAGCTGGCGCAGCTCGCCCGATCCGGCGGTGCGGACCCGGGCCGCGTCGCCCTCGCGCATCCGCCGTACGGCGTCGGTGAGGGCGTGCACCGGCCGCACCTGGCGGCTGGCCAGCACGAAGCTGACGCCCACGGTCAGCACGAGCACCAGGGCCGCGGCCCCCGCGATGCGCGCGGTGTTGGCCGCCGACAGCTCCAGGCCCGGCGCGGTCGCCCCGTCCGGGTCGCCGATGAACAGCAGCGCGGCCGGGGCGACGTGGCCGCTGAGCTGCTCGCGGCGGCCGTTGTCGATGCAGGCGGCGATGGCGGGATCGGTGTCGTCCTCGCCGATCCCGCTGCTGGGCCGCGCCGTGCGCTGCCAGGTGAGGTCCAGGTTCAGCTCGACCGGCGCGATCCGCCGGCGTTCCAGGCACGTGCCGACCAGGGACTGCAGGGCGCCCAGCGCCTTCCGCTCGGTGGGCGTGGGCGCCAGGCGCCAGACCTCGCAGACGGGCGGCAGGCCCGCGGAGTCGCGGTTGACCAGCGTCACCGCCGGGCGGCCGCTGGGGCCCACGGTGATCTGCACGGAGGCCCCGAGGCGGGTGCGGTAGCACTTCGCCTTGTTCTGCGCGGTGGCCATAAGGCGCGCCCGCTCGGCGGCGGGGAGCCGGAACGGGCCCACGGCGCGGCGGTCGATGCGGTCGGCCGCGGCGCCGGGCAGCAGGTTCGGGTCCACGCCGAGCGGGTCGACGATCGCCGACGCCTTGGCCGGCAGCGGCGCGCCGGTCGCCGCCGAGTCCGCGACGGGGGCGCGGCGCTGGGTCGTCAGCGTGATGCGGCGGCCCGTCCTGGCGGCCAGGTCGCGCACCAGCGCCTGCGCGCCGCTCCAGTCGCGGTGGCCGGCGGCGTGGCCGAGCAGCGCGTCGTAAACGCGGGCGTCGTCGGCCAGCGCCCGGCCCCGCTCCTGGCGGAGCGCGCCGGAGGTCGTCTGCGCCGCCAGCCACGCCGTCGCCGCGATCGAGCAGACCGCCACCAGCACCGATCCGGCCAGCAGCCGGACCAGCAGCCGCTGCCGGAACGGGACCTCAGCGCCCATGGTCGTCGGCGAGCTTGTAGCCGATCCCGTAGACGGTCAGCAGCCGGGCCGGGCGGCGCGGGTCGGCCTCCAGCTTCCTGCGCAGGTTCATCACGTGCACGTCCACCGTGCGGACGGTGACGTACCCGTCGTAGCCGTGGATGCGCTCCAGTAGCTGGCTCCGGCTAAACACCCGGCCCGGTTCGGCCGCCATCGCCTCCAGCAGCCGGAACTCGCCGGGCGTGGTCTCCACCGGCCGTCCCTCCAGCGTCACGGTGTGCCGGACGGGGTCCACCACCAGGTCGCCGACGCGGTGCGCGGCCTCGGCGAGGCGCCGGGAGCGGCGCAGCAGCGTGCGGACGCGGGCCATCAGCTCGCGCGGGCTGTAGGGCTTGGTGACGTAGTCGTCGGCGCCGAGGTCCAGCCCGAGCAGCAGGTCCTCCTCGGTGGAGCGGGCGGTGAGCATCAGGATCGGCACGTCGGACTCGGCGCGCAGCACCCGGCACACGTCCAGGCCGTCCACCACCGGCATCATCACGTCCAGCACGACGAGGTCGGGCCGACCGGTGCGCGCCCCGTCGATCGCGGCGCGTCCGTCGCGGGCGACGGTGACGCGGTGGCCTTCCCGCTCCAGGTAGCGGCGCACCAGCTCCGCCTGCCCCTCGTCGTCCTCGGCGATCAGCACATGCGCGCCCACAGAACACCCCTGACCTGCACATTTCCCCGGTTCGGCCGCCCAGCGTACTCGGCGGACAGGATCACGACGGAGTTCTGACAGGTTCCTTAAAAGTCTTCGTGAGCATGGCGGCCATGAAGCGCACCCCCATCGTCCTCGCCCTGACCGCGGCCCTCGGCGCGGCCCTGACCGGCTGCGGCGGCTCCGGTGGCGAGCAGAAAAAGGAACAGGTCGCCACGCTGACCACCCCCAGCGCTCCCGCCGCGAAGAAGACGGCGGCCCGGCCCGACGACGGCGGGACGCCCCGGCTGCGCCTGGACAGCACGCGGGAGGAGATCGACCGGATGAGCGGGCCGTGGCTCGCCTGCCTGAAGGCCAAGGGCGTGCCGTTCATCAGCAAGAACGAGGGAGGCCCCGGCCCGATGGGCTCCGGCGAGGAGCGCGCCCCGTCCCAGGACGACCGCTGGACGCCGCAGTACCGCGCCTGCCAGTCCAAGCACCCGCTGCCGCCGTGGGAGATGGACGACAAGAACCCCAAGGCCGCCGACGGCTACCACCGCTGGGTCGTGTGCATGAACCGCAAGGGCCTCAAGGTCCGGCAGGGCCCCGGCCCCACCGAGTGGACCTACGCCGACGGCAACACCAAGGGCCCCGACGAGAGCGCGCGGATCGAGCAGACCTGCAAGCTGGAAGCCTTCCGTGGGCAAGGCTAGGACGGCGCTGATCGCCACCGGGGCGGTGCTGGCCGCCGGCGGCGTCGGCCTCGCCGCCCTGGGGGCGCGGGCCGAGCCGAAGCCGAAGGACGCGCCCGAGGTCGCGGTGCGGACGACGCCGGTCGTCCGCACCGACCTGGCGGACGCGCGGGAGTTCGGCGGCACCCTCGGCTACGGGGCCGAGCGCACGCTGCGCGGGCGCGGGGCCGGGACGCTCACCTGGCTCCCCCGGCCCGGCACGATGATCGGCCGGGGCGACGCGGTGTACCGGGTGAACGAGCGGCCGGTCGTGCTGTTCACCGGCGCCACGCCGTTCTTCCGCACCCTCGGCAAGACCGGGACCAGTGGCCGCGACGTGCGCGTGCTCAACCGCAACCTGACCGCCCTCGGCTACCCCGCCGGCACCGGCCCGGTGTTCACCCGCGCGACCGCCGCCGCCGTCAAGCGCTGGCAGGCCCGGCACGCGCGCAGGCCGGACGGGCGCATCGGCCCGGGCGACGCGGTGGTGCTGCCCGGCCCGTTCCGGGTGGGCGCGTGGAAGGCCGACCTCGGCGACGACGCCGCCGCCGACCTCCTGACGATCACCGCCTCGGCCAAGGTCGTCACCGTGCCGATGGGCGCCGACCAGGCCGCCGCGGTACGGCGGGGCGCGCGCGTCACCGTCGTCGCGCCGGGCGGCGCGCGGTGGCCGGGCCGCGTCTCCGGGCTGGCGCGCAACGTCGCGTCCACCGAGAACGGCGAGCCGCCCAAGGTGAACGTGACCGTCACGGTGACCGCGTCCGGAACGCTCCAGTCCGCGCCCGTCCAGGTCCGCTTCACCACCGGCGCCCGGCGCGACGTGCTCGCCGTCCCGGCCGGCGCGCTGCTGGCGCTGCGCGAGGGCGGGCACGCCGTCCGCGTCAAGGACGGGCCGCTGCTGCCGGTGCGGACCGGGCTGTTCGCGGGCGGGATGGTCGAGGTCAGCGGCCCCGGGCTGGCCGAGGGCGTCCAGGTGGTGACCACCTCGTGACCCCCGTGCTGGCCGTGCGCGACGCGGACAAGACCTACCCGGGCGGCGTGCGGGCGCTGACCGGGGTGAACCTCACGATCGGGCCGGGCGAACTGCTCGGCATCGTCGGCCCGTCGGGCTCGGGCAAGTCCACGCTGCTGCACCTGATGGGCACCCTGGACCGCCCCAGCCGGGGCACCGTCGAGCTCGACGGCCACGACGTCGCCGCGCTGCCGGACCGCCGCCTGTCGGCCCTGCGCGGGCGCCGCCTCGGCTTCGTGTTCCAGCACTTCCACCTGGCCGAGGCCCTGTCGGCCGCCGACAACGTGGCCACCGGCCTGCTGTACGCGGGCGTCCCGCAGCGCCGCCGGGCGCCCCTGGCGCTGGAGGCCCTGGAGCGCGTCGGCCTGGCCCACCGCGCCGGGCACCGCCCCCACCAGCTGTCCGGGGGCGAGAAGCAGCGCGTGGCCATCGCCCGCGCCCTGGTCAACCGGCCCGCGCTGGTGCTGGCCGACGAGCCGACCGGCGCGCTGGACACCGCCAACGGCCGGGCCGTGCTCGACCTGCTCACCGAGCTCAACGCCGAGGGGACCACCATCGCCATCATCACCCACGACCGCGACATCGCCGCCCGGCTGCCCCGGCGCGTGGAACTGCGGGACGGCCGCGTCGTCGGCGACACCGCCGCCGGGGAGGCCGGGGCATGACCCCGCGCGACCTGCTCTCGCTCGGCCTGCTGGGACTGCGCGCCCGCAAGCCGCGCGCCGCGCTGTCGGCCCTCGGCATCGCGATCGGCATCGCCACGATGATCGTGGTGACCGGCGTGCCCGCGTCCGGCCACCGGGCGCTGATGGCGGAGATGACCGCCCTCGGCACCACCCTGCTGCGCGCCGACCCCGTCTCCCAGGACCCGCCCGTCACCCTACCGCCCGAGGCCCCGGCGATGGCCGCGCGCGTCGGCCCGGTCGAGCGGGTCGCCGCCGTGGCCAACACGCACGCCGTCGTGCGGCGCTCGGAGTTCGTGGACCCCGAGGACTCCTCGGGCCTGGCCGTCCTCGCCGCCCAGCCCACCCTGCTGGAGGCGGTCGGCGGACGGGTGCAGGCCGGGACGTTCCTCGCCCCGGGGACCGGGCGCTTCCCCCTGGTGGTCCTGGGGCACGAGGCGGCGGCGCGGCTCGGCGTCCCCGACCTGCCGCCGGGCGGCCCGCCGCCCCAGCTGGTGATCGGCGGCGGCCGCTTCACCGTGACCGGCGTCCTCGCCCCGATGCCGCTGGCCCCCGACCTGGAGCGCTCGGTGCTGGTCGGCTGGGACGCCGCCCGCGAGCGCCTGGGCTTCGACGGCCGCCCCACCGTCGTCTACGTCAAGGCGCGCGAGGACGCGCTGGAGGACGTCCGCGCCGTCCTGCCCGCGACCCTCAACCCCGAACTGCCGGGACTGGTGCAGGTCAGCCGCCCCTCGGACGCGCTGGCGGCCAAGCGCCTCGCCCAGACCGCCTACTCCGGGCTGTTCCTGGGCCTGGCGGGCGTCGCGCTGCTGGTCGGCGGCATCGGGGTGGCCAACACGATGGTCATCTCGGTGCTGGAGCGCCGCCGCGAGATCGGCCTGCGCCGGGCGCTCGGCGCGAGCCGGCGGCAGGTGCGCGGCCAGTTCCTCGCCGAGTCGGTCGTGCTGTGCGCGCTGGGCGGCGCGGCGGGCGTGCTGCTGGGCGCGACCGGCACCGCCGGGTACGCGCTGCTGCGCGGCTGGCCGCCGGTGATCCCGATGGCGGCCGTGGCGGGCGGCTTCGGCGGGGCGCTGCTGGTGGGCGCGGTGGCCGGGGTCTACCCGGCGGTGCGGGCCGCACGCCTCCCGCCCACCGAGGCCCTCGCCGCCCCCTGATCCCAAAATGTGAAAGGCCCGGAAGGACGTCCCTCCGGGCCTTTCGTCTTTCGTCATGCAGTCCCAAAAGGCCAGAAGCGCACCGAGGGACAGAAACCTCACCCGCAGCAAGCGCCCCCCACGCGGGGGTCCGGGGGTCGCCCCCCGGGTAAACGGCAAAGAGCCCCCCGGAAGCAAACTCTCGTTTGCGACCAGGGGGCTCCCGGGCTAGTAGCGGGGGCAGGATTTGAACCTACGACCTCTGGGTTATGAGCCCAGCGAGCTACCGAACTGCTCCACCCCGCGGCGATGTCTCAACTGTATGGCATAACCGCGGGGAGGCCAAATCGGTTTCAGGCGCCTTCGCAGGAGGGGATGGCGCCCTTGGCCCCGTTCAGGGCGTTCATGGACTCCACGGCGCCGTGCAGGGTGTCGGCGCGGACCAGCCGCAGGCCGTCGGGCTTGGCGGCCAGCGCGTCGGCGCAGTTGTCCTTGGGCGTCAGGAACACCGTCGCCCCGGCGCGCCGCGCGGAGATCATCTTCTGCTGGATGCCGCCGATCGGGCCGACCTTGCCCTCGGGCGTGATGGTGCCGGTCCCGGCGATGAACTTGCCGCCGGTGAGCGCGCCCGGGGTCAGCTTGTCCACGATGGCCAGGGAGAACATGAGCCCGGCGCTGGGGCCGCCGATGTCGCCGACACTGATGTCGATCTTGAAGGGGAACTTGTAGCGGTCGCCCAGCACGATGCCGACCATCGGCCGCTGCCCGCCCTTGTCGTCGGTGACGGCGGCGGTGGTGAGCTCGACCTTCTGCTCCTTGCCCTCGCGCTGGACCGTCAGCGTGACCTCGTCGCCGGGCTTGCGCTTGGCCACCAGCTCGGTGACCTGCGAGACGGTGCCGGTCCTGGTGCCGTCCACCGCCAGCACCTCGTCGCCGGGCTTGATCTTCCCGTCGGCGGGCTTGCCCTTCTGCACGCTGTCCACCAGCACCTGGGTGCTGATCGGGATCTTCAGCTCGTTGAGGGCGGCGGCCTCGGCGCTCTCCTGGGAGTCGCGCATCTGGCGGGTGTTCTCCTCGTCCACCTGCTCGGGCGACTCGTTCTTGGGGAAGACGGTCTCCTCCGGCACCACGGCCACGTCGTTCTCCAGCCAGCCGCGCAGCGCGGTGAACAGGTCGATGCGGCCGCCGGGCCCGCCCCGGTAGGTGACGGTGGTGAAGTTGAGGTGCCCCTGGTCGGGGTAGGTGGGCCGCCCCTCGATCTTGATGAGCGGCTCGCCCTTGTCGTTGCTGCCCAGCGTGTTGCTCGTCGGCCCCGGCATCAGCGCGACGTACGGCACGGGCATGAGCGAGCCCGCGAGGGCGAACACCAGGACGAGCACGCTCGCGACGGTGAGCGTGACGGCACGACGAGACATGCCGGAAACTCTATGCGGAACCGACCCCTCAGCAGGCCCCGACCCACTCGTCGCCGCCGTCGACGAACAGCTGGTGCTTCCAGATCGGCACCTGCGCCTTGAGGTCGTCGATCAGCCGGCGGCACGCCTCGAACGCCTCGCCCCGGTGCGGGCAGGAGGCCGCCACCACCACCGCCAGATCGCCGATCTCCAGGTCACCGACCCGGTGGACCGCCGCCAGCGCCTTCACCGGGAAGTCGGCGGCGACCTTCTCCATCACCTTGCGCAGCTCGGCCTCGACGGTCGGGTGCGCGCTGTAGGACAGGGCGCGGACCGCGCGGGCGTGGTCGGAGTCGCGGACGGTCCCCACGAACAGGGTGGTGCCGCCCGCGCCCGGGTCGCCGACCGCGCCGAAGACCTCGTCCACCGACAGCGGGGCGTCGCGGATGCCGATCAACTTGATGACGTCGTCGCTCACGCCCCGCAGGCTACCCCTCCGCAGCCGGTTCCGGTTGGGACGGAACGACCGGTTCGTCCGGCTCCAGGGTCGCGGCGAGCACGTCGGCCAGCACCGGCACCAGGTCGGGGCCCACCAGGACCTCGTCGTCGGTGTCGTGGCGGCGCAGCCGCAGCGCCGAGTGGCGGGTGCCGTCGCGCAGCACGCCGACCACCATGCGCACGTCCTCACGCTTGGGGTGCTCGGCGGCCCAGCGGGCGGCCTCGGCCGCGTCCTCGGGAATCTCCTCCTCCACCTCGGGCGGCAGCACCACCCGCTCCAGCACCAGCGCGCACCCGGTGACCGCGTCGGGCCAGGCGATCGCGGCGAGGGTGTCCTCCACCGACGCCTCCTCCGGCAGCGGCGGCTGCTCCAGGGCGGCGAGGGTGTCGGTCTCGGCGGGCAGCTCCAGCTGCTCGGCCAGTTCCGGCTCGGAGCTGCGCAGCTCCGAGCTGCTCACCAGGGCGTACAACTTCGGCGGGGCGTCCCAGCCCTCCTGCGCGGAGTGGCGTTCAAGGTCCAGCACGACTTCTTCGAGAAGACTCACGGGGCCATCTTTCCCCCAATCGGAGCGGGGAAATGCGGGAACCCCCGTGCAAGTCGGTAAGTTGCATACACAGCACCGGCGGCGCGCCGGTGGTGCGCGACCCTGAACGGAGGGGCCCCTTGAGCTTCCGGACTCCCGGATTCGGGCGCCGGCTCGGGACCGGCCGGACCAGACTGGTGCTCCCGGTCCTGGTGACCTTGGCCGTGCTGCTGATCGCCTTCATGGTGTTCACGGCGGTCTGGACCAACCTGCTGTGGTACCGCTCGGTCGGCTTCTCCTCGGTCTACACGACCGAGCTGTGGGCCAAGGTGGTGCTGTTCCTCGGCGCCGGAGCGCTGATGGCGCTGGTCGTCGGCGCCAACATGGTGATCGCCTACAAGCTGCGGCCGGCCTACCGGCCGCTGTCGATCGAGCAGCAGGGCCTGGAGCGCTACCGGACGCTCATCGACCCGCGGCGCAAGCTCATCATGTTCGGCTCGCTCGGCCTGCTGGCGCTGCTGACCGGCTCGTCGGTGGCCGGGCGGTGGCCGGTGTGGCTGGCGTTCCTGAACCGCACGTCCTTCGGCGTGGAGGATCCGCAGTTCGGCAAGGACGTGTCGTTCTACGTCTTCACCTACCCGTTCCTGCGGCTGGTGCTGGGCGTGGTGTTCGCCACGGTGATCCTGTCGATCCTCGCGGCGGTGATGGTCCACTACGTCTACGGCGGCCTGCGCGTGCAGGGCCCCGGCGACAAGGCGAGCCCGCCCGCGCGGGCGCACCTGTCGGTGCTGGTGGGCCTGTTCGTGCTGCTGAAGGCGTTCGCGTACTGGTTCGACCGGTACGGCCTCGCGCACTCCGAGCGCGGCGTCGTCACCGGCGCCTCCTACACCGACGTGAACGCGCTGCTGCCCGCCAAGACGATCCTGGCGGTCATCGCGCTGATCTGCGCGGCGATGTTCTTCGGCAACATCGTGCGGCGCGGGATGATGCTGCCCGGCGTCGGCTTCACGCTGCTGGTGCTGTCGGCGATCCTGGTCGGCGGGGTGTACCCGATGCTGATCCAGCAGTTCCAGGTGAAGCCGGACGAGCTGGCCAAGGAGCGCCAGTTCATCTCCCGCAACATCCAGTTCACGCGCAAGGCCTACGGCGTCGAGGACGTGAAGCCCGAGGCGTACGGCACCAAGCCCGAGACCGACGCGCGCACGCTGAGCGAAGAGCGCAAGACCCTGGCCGGGGTCCGGCTGCTCGATCCGGCCGTGGTGAGCCCGACGTTCCGGCAGTTCCAGCAGTTCCGCGACTTCTACCGGTTCCCCGACACCCTCGACGTGGACCGCTACCGGGTCAACGACAAGTTCGAGGACTCGGTGGTGGCCGTCCGCGAGCTGGCGGGCGCGCCCTCGGGGCAGAAGGGCTGGGTCAAGGAACGGCTCATCTACACCCACGGCTACGGCTTCGTGCGGGCCCTCGGCGACCGGCTCGCCGAGGGGGGCACCCCCGACTTCCAGCAGAAGGACCTGCCGCAGGCCGACAAGGACGGCAGTCCGGAGGTCACCAAGCCGCAGGTCTACTTCGGCGAGCAGACCACCTCCTACTCGGTGGTCGGCGGCAAGGGCCAGCTGGAGCTGGACTACCCCGACGCCAAGGCTCCCGGCGAGCAGCGGAACACCACCTACACCGGCACGGGCGGCGTGAAGGTGGACTCGTTCTTCAACAAGCTGCTGTTCGCGGCCAAGTTCCAGGACAAGAACCTGCTGCTGTCCGGCGCGATCAAGCAGGACGCCCGCATCCTGTACAACCGCACCCCGCGCGAGATGGTGCAGCGAGCGGCCCCGTGGCTGACGCTGGACGGCAACGCCTACCCGGTCGCGGTGAACGGCCGGATCAAGTGGGTGCTGGACGGCTACACCACCTCCAACGGCTACCCCTACTCCCAGACGCTGGGCCTCCAGGACGCCACCCGCGACACCATCACCGACACCCGGTCGGCGGTCGCCCGGCAGGACGACCAGAAGATCAACTACCTGCGCAACTCGGTGAAGGCCACCGTGGACGCCTACGACGGCACCGTGGACCTCTACCAGTGGGACGAGTCCGACCCGGTCGCCCGCACCTGGATGAAGGTCTTCAAGAACACCGTGAAGCCCAAGTCGGCGATCCCGACCGACCTGCGCGACCACCTGCGCTACCCCGAGGACCTGTTCAAGGTCCAGCGCGGCATCCTGGCCAAGTACCACGTGACCAACGCCGACTCGTTCTACAACGGGCAGGGCTTCTGGGACGTCCCCGAGGACCCGAACCCCGCCAACAAGGGCAAGACCCAGCCGCCGTACTACCTGAGCCTGCGCATGCCGTCGGGGTCCGGCGGGACGCAGCCGGGCGATCCGCGGTTCTCGCTGACGTCGGTGTACTCGCCGCGCGGGCAGCGGTACCTGTCGGCCTTCCTGGCCGCCGACGCCACCCCGGACGGCGGCTACGGCAAGCTGCGGCTGCTGGAGATGCCGAGCACCGACCAGCCGGGCCTGCCGCGCCCGGAGGGGCCGGGGCAGGTGCACAACTCGTTCGAGAAGGACAACACGATCCGGTCGGTGCTGTTCCCGCAGCGCAACAGCGGTACCGAGACCAAGCTCGGCAACCTGCTGACCCTGCCGTTCGCGGGCGGTCTGATGTACGTGGAGCCGGTCTACAGCCAGCCCACCGCCACCAACCAGGCGCCCTACCCGACGCTGCTCCAGGTCCTGGTCAAGTACAACGGCCGGATCGCGTCGGGGCCGACGCTGGAGGACGCGCTGACGACCCTGTTCAAGGACGACGGCAAGCCCGCCGCCCCGACCGGCCCCGAGAAGCCGTCCGGCACCGGCGGGCAGATCAGCCCGGAGATGTCCAAGGCCCTGACCGACCTGCAGAACGCGATCACCGACTTCGAGGCCGCCCAGCGCAAGGGCGACTTCGCGGCGATGGGCGAGGCCTGGGGCAAGGTCAAGGCGGCCAAGGACGCCCTGGCGCAGGCGCAGCAGGCGGCGGCGCAGAAGCCGGCGGCGACGCCGTCCCCGACCCCCTCGGGGACGCCGTCGGCCTCGCCGAGCGCCACCCCGTCCACCAGCTGACCGGACCGACCGGGTCAGCCCTGGGCGAAACGGCGACGGCCGCGGGATCGATCACGATCCCGCGGCCGTTTCCGTGTCATGAGCAGTTCATCGACGCCGTTTGCGGGCCCGCCGGATGGCGGCCGCCGCGCCGATCGCCGCGACGGTCGCGCCGGCGGCGGTGGCCATGGTCGCCTCCTTGCCGCCGACCCGGCGCCCCACGACCGCGTGCCGCCCGGCGACCTCCTCCATCAGGACGCGCAGGGCGGTGGCGTTGTCGTAGACCGGCTTCCAGCCCGCCTCGCGCAGCCGGGCGGCGTCCACCACCCACGGGTAGGCCACGTAGTGCAGGTCGCTGGCGGGGGCGGGGGTGATGCCGAGCCGGTGCAGCCGCTGGGCCATCCCGAACGTCAGCGCGGCGGGCAGCTCGAACCCGCGCTTGCCGGTGATCTCGTTGACCTCCTCGGCGCCGAGCCAGCCCTCGCAGCCCACCCCGATCGGCCCGGTCAGGCCCTCGGCCACCACGATCTCCAGGGCCGAGGCGAGGTCCTCGACGTGGCAGAACTGCCAGCCGGGCGTGGAGCCCTTGACCGACAGCAGCCGGGGCGCCTCGAAGTGCCGGGTGATCACGGTGTCCACGCCGGGCCCCACCAGCGCCGCCGGGCGCACCACGGTGACCTCCAGGCCCGGGTGCACCGCCGGGGCGCCCGCAGCCAGGTCCTCGATCTCCAGGAAGTCCCCGGCGATGGACTGGTCGGCCTCGGCCAGCAGCGGCGCGTCCTCGGCCAGCGGGACCGGGTTCTCGGGCCGGGCGCCGTAGACCACGGCGCTGGTCACCAGGACGGCGCGGCGCACCCGGGCGGCGGCCGCGGCGGTCACCACCGTCTGCGCGCCGCGCACGTTGTGGGTGCGGCGCTCGCGCGGATCGACCACCGGGGAGCGCTCGACGTCCAGGTGCACGATCACGTCCACGTCCGACAGCCGGTTGGACAGCAGCGGATCGCGGATGTCCACGACGCGCCAGGTCACCCCCGGAACGTCGCCGCGGTGGCCGTCGATCGCGACGACCTTGCGGATGTCCTCTCGCTCGGCGAGCCGGGCGGCCAGCAGCCGTCCCGCGCCCGTGGCCGCGCCGGTGACGGCGACGACCGGGCCCTTGCTACGCCGAGGGCGAACCTTGCCCGTTGCCACGGGGGTGCCCCCTTCCTTGTGTACGCGACCTCGCCGGGACCGGCTAACGTTGCGGATATGAGCCCATCATGCATCCCAGGGGCAAACCGATGAGTGACACTCCCTTCGGCTTCAACCGTCCAGGCGACGGCGACGACGACCGGCCCCAGGATCCATTCAAGGCCATGGGCGGCGACATGGGGCAGTTCGCCGACATGCTGCACCGCTTCGCCGACATGATCGGCGGCCAGGCCGCCGGCGGTGGCGGAGACGGCCCGCTGAACTGGGATCTGGCCAAGAACATCGCCCGGCACACCGTGGTGGAGTCCGGCGACCCCTCGATCGTGGACGCCGAGCGGCGCCAGGTCACCGAGGCGCTGCGGCTGGCCGACCTGTGGCTGGACGAGGGCACCACCCTCCCGGCCGGCATCCGCACCCCGCAGGCCTGGAGCCGGTCGGAGTGGATCGAGCAGACGCTGCCGGTGTGGTCCAAGGTCTGCGACCCGATCGCGACGCGCATGGTGGAGTCCATGGGCGGCGCGCTCGGCGGCGGCGAGATCCCCGCCGAGATGGCCGCCATGGCGGGCCCGCTGATCGGCATGGTCAAGCAGATGGCCGGCGCGATGGTGGGCGGCCAGGCCGGGCAGGCGCTGGGCGCGCTGGCGCTGGAGGTGACCGGCTCGGCCGACGTGGGGCTGCCGCTGGCGCCCGACGGCGTGGGCGCGCTGCTGCCGTCCGGCGTGGAGGCGTTCGGCAAGGGCCTGGAGGTCTCCGAGGACGAGGTACGGCTGTACCTGGCGCTGCGCGAGGCCGCCCACCAGCGGCTGTTCGCGCACGTGCCGTGGATCCGCAGCCACATCCTCGGCGCCGTCGAGGACTACGCGCGCGGCATCACCGTCGACCTGTCGGGCATCGAGCAGGCCGTGCAGGGCCTGGACCTCGCCAACCCCGAGGCGCTCCAGGAGGCGCTGGGCGGCGAGCTGTCGCTCCAGCCCGAGGAGACCCCGCAGCAGAAGGCGGCGCTCGCGCGGCTGGAGACCGTCCTCGCGCTGGTCGAGGGCTGGGTCGACACCGTGGTCAACGAGGTCGCCGAGGGGCGGCTGCCGGGCTCGGTGAAGCTGGCCGAGGCGGTGCGCCGCCGGCGCGCCACCGGCGGCCCGGCCGAGCGCACCTTCGCCACGCTGGTGGGGCTGGAGCTGCGGCCCCGGCGGCTGCGCGAGGCGGCGGCGCTGTGGCGCACGCTGACCGAGGTGCGCGGGACGCAGGGCCGCGACGCGATCTGGGAGCACCCGGACCTGCTGCCGACCGCCGACGACCTGGACGACCCCGAGGGCTTCGTGCACGGCCGCGACGAGATCTCCGACCTGGACATCTCCAAGCTGACCGACCAGGCCGGGGACGAGGGCGGCGGCGCCGCGGACAAGCCTGATGAGGACGGCGGGGACCAGGGCCCCGGCGACGGACCGGAGCGGCGCCCGTGAGGTTCCGTCCGGGGGGATCCCGGGTGAACGGCTGCCTGCTGGAGCCGGGGTCGGCGATGGTGGCGGTGCGGCGGCGCGTCCAGCGGTCCGGGCTGTGCTGGCAGCGGCCCATCGACCAGGAGCGACGGCGCAAGCATCCCGTCAACTCGCGGTACCCGCGCGTCGGCGGCGCATGACGGCCGGAGCCGGAGCGCTGCACGCCGACGCGGTGCGGGTCCTGGAGTCCTGGGACGCGCCGGGCGAGGAGCAGGAGGGGGTCCGCCGGGAGTTCCTGGAGCACCTGGCGGACCACCCCGACGGCATGTGGCGCGAGTGCGTCCCCGGCCACCTGACCGCCAGCACGCTGGTCCTGGACGCCTCGGGGACGCGGGTGCTGCTGACCCTGCACGGCAAGGTCAAGGCGTGGCTGCAGCTCGGTGGGCACTGCGAGGCGGGCGACCGCACGCTGGCCGGGGCGGCGCTGCGCGAGGCCACCGAGGAGTCGGGCATCCCCGGCCTGCGGCTGCGGCCGGGGCCGGTGGCGCTGGACCGGCACCGGGTGGGCTGCCACGGCGGCTCGTGGCACCTGGACGTGCAGTACGTGGCGGTCGCGCCGCCGGACGCCCGGTACACGATCAGCGACGAGTCCGACGATCTGCGCTGGTTCCCGGTGGACGCGCTGCCGGAGCCGACCGACGACGCCCTGCGCCGCCTGGTGGCGCGCGCCACGGCCGCCTGATCATGGCCGCCTGATCACGGACACCTGAGCGCGGGCCCGTGCAGCGCTACCTGAGCATGGGCGCTCGGCCCCAGGCACCTACGAGAACGCGGCCCTAGCGGGGCAGCGGACGCCGCTCCAGCAGCGCTCGCGTCGTGTCCCAGCCCTCCAGGCCCGGGTCGAGCAGGCGCAGGTCGTCCAGCGTGCGCAGGCGGTGCCAGCCGGGGCCCTGCGGGACCAGGCCGGGACGGGGCGCGGCGGCGCGCAGCCGGGCCAGGGCGTCGGGGGTGTCCAGATCGACCCCGGTGAGGGCCTCGGCCAGCCAGTCCGGCAGCGGCAGGCGCGCGGCGAGCGCGACCAGGCCCGCGCCGCGGTCGGGGCCGGTGCCGCCCGAGCCCGCGGCCTGGCAGGCGGCGGCGGGGGCACCGCCCAGCGCCCGGAACAGCTTGCCGATCATGAGCGGGGGCAGGTCGGGGGCGTCGCCGGCCACCAGCGCGGCCTCGGTGGCGCCCAGCGCGTGCAGGCCGGCGAACGCGGCGGCCGGGGTGGCGGCGCGCACGACCGGGGTGCCCGGCCAGGTGATCGCCTCGGCGTCCGGCTGGTGCGGCGGGTGCAGCGCCAGGGCCGAGGTGACCAGCTCCAGCCCGGCGACGACCTCGTAGGTGTCCTCCAGCAGGGCGAGCCGGAACTCGTCGGGGTCGATGCCGGGCGGCGCGGGGGCGTTCCTCGGGGCCGACAGGACGGCGGCGAACAACCGCCGGGCGGGCGCGCCGGTGTTCACCCGGCGACCCCGTGCCGCAGGTCGCCGGCCATCTCGTCCTCGTCGCTGTCGTCCAGCGGCAGGTTCGCGGCGGCGGCGACGCCCTCCAGGTAGCCGCGGGCGCGCTCGGCCTTGGGGTAGTGCGCGACCAGCTCCCAGAAGTCGGCGCCGTGGCCGGGGACCAGCAGGTGGGCGAGCTCGTGCACCAGGACGTAGTCCACGACCCAGCCGGGCATCCCGCGCAGCCGGGTGGACAGCCGGATGGTGCCGTCGTCGGGCGTGCACGAGCCCCAGCGGGTGCGCTGGTTGGCGACCCAGCGCACGCTGGCGGGGACGGCGCGGCCGCCGAGGTAGCGGCGCGACAGGTCCCGGGCGCGGGTCTCCAGGTCGGCGTCGCTGGGGCGGCGGCGGCGCTCCCTTTCCTCCAGGCGTCCGAGGAGGGTCGCGATCCACTGCTCCTCCTCGGCCTTGCTGAGCCGGGACGGCAGCATCACGACGACCTTGTCCCCGTCGCGATAGGCGGACACCGTCCGCCGGCGACGGCTGCTGCGGCGGACCTCTACGTTGGGGGGCACGCTTGAAACCGTACCCAAAAATTTGCGCCAGCTACAGGGGGCGGTGACCGTTTCCGCAGGTCAGCGCCGATGTTTTTACCCAACGGTCAAGGGATTCCACAAAATGGGCAGACCCTTTTCCCGCAAAGGTCAGCAACGGCCGACAACGCTTCTTTTCGCAATCGGTTGGGTACGTACGGTGACAGTCGAATTCGGGGGAGCACCGTGAGCAAGCGCAAGAAGAACCGGCACGCCGGGGAGCAGCAGGTCCTGGAGGGAATGCCGGTCCAGGACGGCGACCAGGAGCAGGCGCCGATGAGCGCGCGCATCGGCGGCGGGGTGGCCGGGGCGGTCGCCGGACGGGTCGCCAGCAAGGCGCTGCGCCCGGCGGCGCGCAAGATGGCCCGGCGGTACGGCGTGCCGGCCGAGCCGATGTTGCGGATGGTCGAGGTGGCCGCGCCGGTGGTGATGTCGATGGTCATGGCGGGCATGTCCAAGCGCAAGGCGCGCAAGCAGGCCGCGCACGGCGGGGCGCCGGGCCCGGTGGCGATCGCCCCCGAGACCGGCAGGCGCACGCGCGCCCACGTCTGAACCCGCCCGCGGGACGTCCTACTCGCCGGTGAACTCCGGACGGCGCTTCTCGCGCTGGGCCGTGAGGCCCTCCACCATGTCGCGGGAGGCCATCGTGACCGGCTGGGCCAGCGACTCCCAGCGCAGCGCCGACTCCATGTCCCGGTGCCCGCCGTTCGCCAGGGCGACCTTGGTCAGCCGGGTGGCGATCGGCGCCTGCGCGGCGATCCGCTCGGCCACCGTGATCGCCTCCCGGAGCACCTGCTCGCGCGGGACGGCCCGGTTGACCAGCCCGTACCCCTCGGCCTCGACGCCGGTGACCGCGCGGCCGGTGAACAGCAGCTCGCGGGCCAGCGGCAGCCCGGCCACCTCGGGCAGCAGCCAGGTGGTGGCCATGCCCGGGTGCAGGCCGAGCGCGGTGAACGGCACCGCCAGCTTGGCGTCGGCCGCCGCGTACCGCAGGTCGCAGGCCAGCGCGAGGGCGAAGCCGGCGCCGATCGCGTGCCCGTTCACCGCGGCGATCGTCGGCACCTCCAGGTCCCGGATCGCGAGCCAGGACCGGTAGAACTCCAGCATCCGGTCGCGCAGCGGCGGGACGGCCACCGCGTTGGTGTCGGCGAGCCACGACAGGTTGCCGCCGGAGGTGAAGGCGGTGCCCGCGCCGGTCACCACCACGCAGCGCAGCCCGGCGTCGGCGCGCAGCTTCGCCATCGCGTTCTTCCACAGGGCGGTCATCTCGTCCGACATGGCGTTGCGCCGGTCCGGATCGTTCAGGGTCAGGACGGCGACGCCGTTCGGGTGGCGCTCGGCGCGCAGGGGCTGGGACATGGCCCGCAACCTACCGCGCCAGGGTGAGAAAGCGCACACTTACCCCATCGGTGCAGGTGACCTGCGGTTTGGCCAGATGAGGCGGAATGTCGTTCGGCCGGTCGTTGTGGCGGGAACGACCCCCATCACCGACAATGGTCCGCGTGAGCGATCTTCCCCGCCGCGCGGTGACGCGGTCCGCAAAGCTGGCGTCCCTCCCGCTCGGATTCGCCGGGCGCACCGCCCTGGGCGTCGGGAAACGCACCCTCGGCAAGCCCGCCGAGGCCGTGGCCATGGAGATTCAGCAGCGCACCGCCGAGCAGCTGTTCAAGGTGCTCGGCGAGCTCAAGGGCGGCGCGATGAAGCTCGGCCAGATGCTGTCGATCTTCGAGGCGGCGCTGCCGCCGGAGATCGCCGGCCCCTACCGCGCCACCCTGACCAAGCTCCAGGAAGCCGCTCCCCCGCTGCCCGCGAGCGCCGTGCACAAGGTGCTGGCCGAGGGCCTCGGCGCGGACTGGCGGGACCGGTTCGCCGAGTTCGACGACCGGCCGGCGGCGGCCGCCTCCATCGGCCAGGTGCACCGGGCCGTGTGGGCCGACGGCCGCCAGGTCGCGGTCAAGGTCCAGTACCCCGGCGCGGGCAAGGCGCTGATCAGCGACTTCAACCAGCTGGCGCGGCTCGGCAAGCTGTTCGGCATCCTCATGCCGGGCCTGGACGTGAAGTCCATGCTGGCCGAGCTGAAGGAGCGGGTGGTCGAGGAGCTCGACTACACGATCGAGGCCGACTCCCAGTCCCGGGTGCGCGCGGCCTACCCCGCCGACGACCCCGACTTCTACATCCCCGAGGTCGTCGCGCAGGCCGGCAACGTGCTGGTCACCGAGTGGATCGACGGCGTCCCCCTCTCCAAGATCATCAGTGCGGGCGACCCGGACACCCGCAACCACGCGGCCCTGCTGTACTGCCGCTTCCTGCTGTCGGGCCCCAAGCGCTCGGGCCTGCTGCACGGCGACCCGCACCCGGGCAACTTCCGCCTGATGGAGGACGGCCGCCTCGGCGTGCTCGACTTCGGCGCGGTGGACCGCATCCCCGAGGACTTCCTGCACCGGATGGGCCGCCTGCTGCGCATCGGGACGCTGGAGGAGATCGAGGACGTCGAGCAGGCGCTGCGCGACGAGGATTTCATCCGCGAAGGCGTCACGATCGACGCCGAGTCGCTGCAGGCGTTCCTGGCCCCGATCACCGAGCCGTTCGTCGAGGAGACCTTCAAGTTCAACCGCGAGTGGCTGCGCGACATGGCGGCCCGCGTGACCGACCTGCGCCCGACCAACGTGGTGCGCCAGCTGAACCTGCCGCCCGAGTACGTGATCGTGCACCGGGTGCTGTCGGCGGGCACGGGCGTGCTGTGCCAGCTGGAGTGCGAGATCCCGGCGCGGGCGGAGTCGCTGCGCTGGATCCCCGGTTTCGGGGACGGGGCCGACGACTCGACCCCCGAGCCGGTCACCGCCTGACACCGTCCGGACGTCGAAGAACCCCGCGCACTGATGAGGTGCGCGAGGTTCCTCGTGCGCGCCCGGCGAGGGGGTCGCCGGGGCGCTGGGGAGGCCCGTCCGGGAGGGCTCCGCCCGCCAAACCATCCAAGAAAGAACGGGCGGGCGCCTGCCACCGGAAGGGCACCGGCTCATGGAGGGGGCGGGCGGGCCCGGATCGGGCCCGCCCGACGCTCACCTCGTGGGGTAGCGGGGCTCGGGGACCGGGGCCAGCAGCACGCGGCTGACCCTGGCCGCGCGGGTACGCGCGTCACGGCGGACGCGGCGCAGGGCGCGGACCCTGGCCGCCTGGCGGGCGGCAGGGTCGAGGTCGGGTATTCGGTCGAGGGACGGGTCCTGGCCGAGCAACGTCATCGTGGTCTCCCTGGTGGCCCGGGGGCACGGCCCCCCGAGGGGGGCCGTGCCCTTCCGGGCCGGACGGGCCGGGGCGGGGTGTGCGGTCATCTGCGTCTCACACGGCCACTTCGTCCGGGCGCGGGTGCTTGCGCGGACGGCCGCGGGGCCGCTTGCGCGCGACGATCTCGCCGCGCACGAACAGCTCGCCGCCCCAGACGCCCCAGGGCTCCTTGCGCTCCAGCGCACCGGCGAGGCACTGCTTGATGAGCGGGCACTCCAGGCACAGGGCCTTGGCCAGCTCCACGTCGGCGGGCGCCTCGGCGAAGAACAGCTCCGGGTCGGTCCGGCACGGAAGGGTGAGGTCCTCCTCGCTCACGGCGAGAGCCCCCTGCATCTCAGTCACCCTTGTTCCTCTCGTTGGATCTCAACGGGTGTGTCGTGGGTTGTCCGGGCAAATAAGAAGGGCCGCGAATCCGTGTGTCGGATTCGCGGCCCTGGGGCTAGCCGGTGCTGTTCTAGACCGGTCGCCTCCAGGGGTGCGGACCCGACATGCCGCCCTTGACGGACGGCAGGTACACGTCTGCCGTGGCCGGAGCCTGAATGCCGCCGCGCTGGTCGGCGGAGACACTGAGGCCCTGCTCGCTCTGGTGGAATCGCTGTTCGTCCCGCAGGCCGCGCGGACGCAGCACGAGGTCGGCCAGGTGGCCGTTCTCGAGGCGTCCGTTACCGCCGACCTGCTCCGCGCCGCCGCCGCGCACGAAGGCGCCGCCGGGCCGCCAGCCCGCGAACGGCATGACGGGGCCGTGCTGCGCCCCCGAACCGAGGCACGCGGCAGTCAGGAACGACTGCGATTTCGTCATCGTGTTGCTCACCGGACTGCACACCACCTCTCTGGTTCCCAGGACCCAGCGACAAGATCGAAATCCCGCCGGCTGCGCCGTCTGAATGCTCGCATCGAGCGTACGGCGCCACCCGCAAGATCGGCAAGCTATTTTTTGACCTGCGGTTTTGTGGAAGATTTCACGCAAATCTCCCTGAACCCCGGCCGCCCCACCGGCGTCGTACGGGCGAAGGCACCGGTACGCCCCGCGCCCTCACACCGGACGCTCCCCCGGCTTCGCCACCGTGCCCGAGACGGGCTTGGCCGACCAGCCCACGATCGCCCCCTTCTTCATCCGCAGGGGGTTCGCGGGGTCGAAGTCCCCCTCCACCCCCGGCGGGGGCGCCTTCTCCACGTGGTCGCGGGTGAAGATGTTGCGGCTGCCGAGGTACCGGTAGCTCACCGGATCGAAGATGATCTCGTGCCGGATCGACTGGGCGTCGGTGACGTGGAACGCCTGGCCGCGCCGCCCGAGCGCGTCCTCCGACTCCGCCAGCACCCGGACGCCCTTCACGTAGGCGAGCGTCCCGTACAGCGCCGCCTCCAGCCGGGGCGGCACGTAGTAGGCCCGCAGCACCTGGGCGATCAGCTCGAAGGCCACCTGGTCGCGGCTCCCCGACGGGTCGACGCCGGTGATCGACGTGAGCTCGCCGCGCTTCCGCATCGCGATGATCCGGTCCACCTCGGCGTAGACGCGCGCCCGCATCCCGGCCGGGTCGGCGGGCGCGCCGATCAGGAAGGCGGGCCTCGGCATCGAACCGACGCCGTCGGTGACCGGGCCGCCGACGGGCACGCGCTCGCGGAGCCTCCCGTCGTCGCCCGACTCGATGCGCCGCTTCCCGTCGGCGGTGTACCAGAGCTCCCTGGTGGTCTTCTTGGAGTGCGGGCCGATCGCCCCGCCATCGCTTTCGCGGATCGTGTCCTTGACATAGGTCCACGTCCCGGGAGTCAGCGGCGCGCCGGGGTTCGCCTCGGCCGCGGTGCTGGCCCGCCGGGCGATCCGCGCGACCTCCGCCTGCGCCACCGGCAGGCCCGGCAGCACGCCCGGGCGCGCGGGACCGCCCGGCTCGTGGCCGCCGCCCACGTTCTGGGCGACGGTGACACCGGCGACGAGCGCCGCCGTCAGGCCCGCCACCACCGCGCCCCGCCACAGCCACGGCCTCGGCCCCCGGCGGCGGGACGGCCCGGCGGCCTCGGCGCGCAGCCTCCGCCGCGCCTCCTGCGCCGCGTCCGCCTCGATGGCGGGCACCTCGTCGCGGAACTCCGCGACCAGCTTCATCTCATCCATGCTCGTTCTCCTCGGCCGCGCCGAGCGCGGCGCGCAGCCTGCGGCGGGCCCGGTTGAGCCGGGACCGCACGGTGCCGATCGGGATGTCCAGGGCGCGGGCGACCTCCTGGTAGGACAGGTCGCCCCAGGCCACCAGCAGCAGCACGTCGCGGTCGCCGCGGTTCAGTCCGGCCAGGGCGCGCGCCAGGTCGCGCTCGCCCTGCTGCGCGGCGACGCGGCTGACGACCCGTTCGGCCATCGGCTCGGGCAGCGGGTCCACGCCGGTGCGGGCCACCGCGCGCAGGTGGCGGACCTCGGCGCGGCGGTGCCGGGCGACCAGGGTGGTGGCGATCCCGTACAGCCAGGGCCGCGCGTCGGGCCTGGCCAGGTCGTAGGCGCTGCGGCGCCGGAAGGCGGCCAGGAACGTCTCGGCCACCACGTCGTCGGCCGCGACCGTGCCGATGCGGCGGGCCGCATAGCGGTGGATCTCGGCGTGGTGGCGCTCGAACAGGGCCGCGAAGCGCTCGGGATCGGCCAGCGACGCCTCGATCAGGTCGGCGTCCGCGACGTCGCCGGCGCTCTCGGCGCGCCGCACCGCCACGGTCACCTCGGTTCCTCGGGTGGGATCATCGGTCGCCTCTCTCGGGTGGGGTCACCACGTCCTCTCCCGATGGCGCCGGACGGGTTCTCACCCGGAAACGCGAAAGCCGCCCCGGAATTATCCGGGGCGGCCTAGGGCGTGTCGTCAAAGTGTCATAGCCATAGAAGCAGGGCGGCGAGGGTGACAGCGGCCTGGTAGCTGGTGGCGGTCTTGCAGTAGCGGGTGGCGATGCCGCGCCATTGCTTGAGCTGGTTGAAGCAGCGTTCCACGACGTTGCGCCGCCGGTAGGTCTGCTGGTCGAAGACGGGCGGGCGGCCGCCTCGGCTGCCGCGGCGCTGGCGGTTGCGGATCTGGTCTTTGCGTTCGGGGATCGTGTGGCCGATGCCGCGGCGGCGCAGCCAGGCGCGGATCGCGCGGCTGCTATAGCCCTTGTCGCCGACCACATGGTCAGGGCGCGTCCGGGGGCGGCCGGGACCCAGGCGGGGCACGCGGATGGCCGCCATCAGGCGCGTGAACTGCGTGCAGTCGTTGACGTTCCCGCCGGTCACCACCAGCGCCAGCGGCCGGCCCCGCCCGTCACAGGCCAGGTGGAGCTTGCTGGTCAGCCCGCCGCGGGAGCGGCCGAGCGCCCGCCGCCCCCTTTTTCGCCCCGGCCGCGTGCTGGTGGGCGCGCACGATGGTGGAGTCCACCGACACCAGCCAGTCGATGTCCCCGGCCGCGTCCGCCCGCGCCTGCACCGCCTGCAGCATCGCGGTGAAGGTGCCATCAGCCGCCCACCGCCGGAAACGCGTATGCAGCGACCGCCACGACCCATAGCGCTCCGGCACGTCCCGCCAAGCCACCCCCGAACGGAACTTGAACACGATCCCGTTCAGCACCCGCCGGTCATCAGCCCGCGGACGCCCCATCACCCGCCTGGGCAGCAACGGCTCCAACACCTGCCACTCAGCATCGGTCAACTCATGACGACGAACCACACCCCACATCATCCACACCCACCGACCAACACGTAGGCACTTTGACGACACGCCCTAGGCGGGGCGGCTCAGGACGCGGCGGGGAACGACGACAGCGCACCGGCCGTGAAGCGCGTGCTCGACGACGAGTCGGTGTACAGGCAGGTGGCGAGGACCGGGTACTGGGCGTCGTGGTGGGGGATCTGCAGCGTCACCGTCGATCCCTCCAGCGTGTACTCGACCGGCAGCTGGCGGTACATCGCGTCGCACGCCCACGGCCGCAGGAGCCGCCCGACGGTGCTGCCGGTGGGCTGGTCGACCACGTCGACGGCGCCCGAGGGCATGGTCTCCATCCCCAGGTGCTCGGCCAGGCGCATCGGCATGGGGAAGCGGTGCGGGGCGTCGGGGCCGTGCAGCACGACCAGCAGCCAGATGCCGGTGGCGGTGCTCTGGGTCACCAGGTCGGTCTGCGGCCAGCTTCCGGTGAAGACCCCCAGCGTCGGCCGCACCATGGCGACGGCCGCCTCCCGCCTGGCCGCGAAGGACAGGATGGCGGTCCGGCCGTTGGCGGTGGGCACCTGGATCCCCTCCTGGGCCCTGCGGCCCCAGCGGAGCCGCTCGTTGGGACGTTCCAACGGCCGGGCGGTGACCTCGCGGGCGGCCAGGACGGTCGCCGCCGCTTCCAGGGCCGACCGGACGGCGTTCGTTACGTGCTTCATGTCAGGACTTCCTCTGGGAACGGTGATGGGTGCGCGGTCAGAGCCGACCGCGTCCCTGGACACGGCGGTCCGGCGGGCGCTGTCGCGACCGGGGAGGCGGTGGCGCCCGGTGCGGCCGCGGCCGGGGAGGTGGTGCCGCCTGGTGCGGCCGTGGCCGGGGAGGCGGTGCCGCCTGGTGCGGCCGCGGCCGGGGACGCGGGGCCGCCTGGTCCGGCCGCGGCCGGGGACGCGAGGCCGCCCGCTCGAACGCGAAGCGCCTTTCGCGCAGGAGGGACGCCACGCCCAGCACCGCGGCCAGCGTGATCAGCCCTCCGAGCACGCCGGTCCCCAGCAGCCCGCCGGGCAGCCGGGACCGCCAGGACGGCGCGGTCTCCCGAGCGGACATCGCCTCCAGCTCGCCCCGCTGCTGCGCCTGGGGCAGGGAGACCGCCCGGAACGCGGGACGCGGGCCCCGGTCCACGAGCACCGCGCGGCGCCCGTCCGCCTCGATGCCGAGGACGTCCCCGGTCCGGGGCACCTTGAGCACCTGCGCCTTGGCGCTGAGGACCCCTTCGAGGACGCGCAGGTCCACCATGGTGCGCAGGAAGAGGCGGCCGTCGGGCGCAAAGGCGGCCGAGCGGACCCCGAACCTCAGGGTCCGCAGCCGGGTCAGCTCGTTCACGCCCGTGCCCAGCGCGGCGGGCAGCGCGAAGATCCTCGCCTCCCGCGCGGTCCGCGTCACGATGTAGACGCGCTTCTTGCGCGGGTCCGCCAGCAGCGTGCCCGCCTCGTGCCCGCCGTCGGGGTAGCGGAGCCTGTGCTCCTGGGCCACCAGCATCCGGCTGCGCACGATCATCGGCTCGGGCACCTCGTACAGCGACATGCCGCCGCGCCGCCCCTCGGCCAGGCTCCCCAGCAGCAGGCTCGACGAGCCCAGGCCCTTCCTGACGACCGTCAGCGCGTCCCAGTGGCGCCCGGCCGGGAGGCCGCTCACCCCGAACACGGCCTGCACCAGCCCGTCGCGCCCCAGCGCGAGCAGGCGGGCCTTCCCACCGACGGTGCCGAGGGTCCACCAGACATCGGGGTGCGCCACTCCGGCGGCCACCGCGCTCACGCCCGTCACCCGCGCGTTCGAGACGCGGAACGCCACCGACGGCGTGACCGAGACCGCGGGCGAGGGAGCGGCCAGGGCGGGCGCCGGGAGCATGGCGGCCACCAGCATGGCGGCGCCTGCAACGCGAGCGCCACGGAACACAGCTCTCATACCCGGACAGTCCATTTCGCGAGGGATGGTGAAACAGTTTCACAATGTGCCCCGCGGAACCTTAAGAGCTCCTGTAGACCTCTTTAAGCTTGCCCGTGCAACGCGAACGCGGCCCCGGAGATCTCCTCCGGGGCCGCGTTTTGGCTGGTCAGGAGTCCGTGACGCGGACCAGGCCCTCCTGCATGACCGAGACGACGAGGTCGCCGTCCTTGGTGAACACCTGCCCTCGGGCGAGGCCGCGGGCGCCGCCGGCGAACGGGGTGTCCTGGTAGTACAGCAGCCAGTCATCGGCCCGGAACGGCTTGTGGAACCACATCGCATGGTCCAGGCTCGCGCCCATCGTGCGCTTGTCGCCCCAGGCCAGGCCGTGGTTCAGCAGGACGGTGTCCAGCAGCGTCATGTCCGAGGCGTAGGTCATCAGGCACACGTGCAGCAGCGGGTCGTCGGGCAGGTCGCCGTCCACCTTCAGCCACACCTTGGACTCGGGCGTGGCGAGGGCCGGGTCCTTGGCGGCCTCCCAGGTCAGCGGGGTGGCGTGCCGCACGTCGAACGGGCGGCGGTTGACGAACTCGGTCGCGAACCGCTCCCCGAACAGCGGGGTCAGCCGGTCCAGCGCCACCGGCAGCGTCTCGGGGTCGGGCGCGTCGGGCATCGGCGCGTGGTGGGTCGGGCCGTCCTCGGCGATCTGGAACGACGCCGACAGGCTGAAGATCGCCTTGCCGTGCTGGATCGCCAGCACCCGGCGGGTGGTGAAGGACCGGCCGTCGCGCACCCGGTCCACGGTGTAGACGATCGGGACCGACGGATCGCCGGGCCTGATGAAGTAGGCGTGCAGCGAGTGCACGCCCCGGTCGACCGGGACGGTGCGTCCGGCGGCGACCAGCGCCTGACCGGCCACCTGGCCGCCGAAGACCCGCTGCTGGCGGTCCTCTGGGCTGCGCCCCCGGAAGATGTCGTTCTCGATCTGCTCCAGGTCGAGCAGTTCCAGCAGTGCCTTCAGTGACTCCTTCACGCCGATCAGTGTCCCAAACCGTGAGACGTGCTCGCGCTCACACCCCCCGTGACGGCCGTCACCCGCCGCACAGCGCCAGGACCTGCTCGCCGTACTTGTCGAGCTTGACCCGGCCGATGCCGGAGATCTGGGCCAGCTCCTCCATGCTGCCGGGGTCGCGCTCGGCGATCGCCTGGAGGGTGGCGTCGGTGAACACCACGTAGGCGGGGATCCGCTGCTCGGCCGACACCTCGCCGCGCCAGTCCTTCAGGCGCATGAGCAGGTCCTCGTTGAGCTCGGCGGGGCAGTCGGCGCAGCGGCCCAGCTTGCGCTCGACGGCGGCGGTCAGCGGCCGGCCGCAGACCCGGCACGGCTGCGGGCCGCCCTTGCCCGTGCGGCGCCTGGCGCGGTCGGCGCGGGCCGGGGTGGGGGTGGCGGTCTTGTCGGTGAGGCCGTCCAGGAAGCGGGACGGCTTGCGGAAGCGCGCCCCGCCCGGCGCGCGGGCCAGCGCCCACGACAGCGACAGGTGGGCGCGGGCGCGGGTGATGCCCACGTACAGCAGGCGGCGCTCCTCCTCCACCTGCTCGGGGGTCTCGGCGTAGATGATCGGCAGGGTGCCCTCGACCAGGCCGACCAGGAAGACCGCGTCCCACTCCAGGCCCTTGGCCGCGTGCAGGGACGCCAGCGTGACGCCCTCCAGCGGCGGGGCGTGCTGGGCGGCGGCGCGCTCCTCCAGCTCGGCCACGAACTCCTGCAGCCCGGCCTTGGGGTCGTCGGCGGCCATGTCCTCGGCGAGCTGGGCCAGCGCGGCCAGCGACTCCCAGCGGGAGCGGGCCGCCCCGGCGCCCTCGGGCGGCCGGTCGGTGAAGCCCGCGCCCAGCAGGACGTGCCGGACGGTCTGGATCAGCCCCATGCCCTCGGTCTCGGCGTCGCCCCCGGCGCGCGTCGCCCCGCGCAGCCGGATCACCGCCTCGCGCACCTCGGGCCGCTCGAAGAAGCGCTCGGCGCCGCGCAGCACGTACGGCACGCCCGCCGCCGCCAGCGCCGCCTCGTAGGTCTCGGACTGGGCGTTGATGCGGAACAGCACCGCGATCTCGCGGGCGGGCACGCCCTCGTCGATCAGCTTGCGGGCGCGGCGGGCGACGTCGTCGGCCTCGGCGACCTCGTCGTCGTACTCGTTGTAGACCGGCTCGGGCCCGGCCTCGCGCTGGGCGACCAGCTCCAGCCGGTGGCGGCGGGCCGCCTCGCCGCGCGCCTGGCCGATCACCGCGTTGGCCAGCTTCACGACCTGGGGCGTGGAGCGGTAGTCGCGCACCAGCCTGACCACGGTGGAGTCGGGATGGTCCTGGGTGAAGTTGAGCAGGTAGGAGGGGGTCGCGCCGGTGAACGAGTAGATCGTCTGGTTGGGGTCGCCGACGACGCACAGCTCCTTGCGGCCGCCCACCCAGGTGTCGAGCAGCAGCTTCTGCAGGGGGTTGACGTCCTGGAACTCGTCGACCACGAAGTAGCGGTACTGGTCGCGGACCTGCCGCGCGACCTCGGGGTGGTCGAGCAGCACCGCGACCGTCAGCTCCAGCATCCCCTCGAAGTCGAGGAGGTTGCGCTCGCGGCGGAGCTGCTCGTACATCGAGTAGACGCGCGCCACGTCCACCACGTCGGCGGGGGCCTTGCGGCTGCCGGCGGCCACGGCGGCCGGATAGTCCTCGGGGCGGTGCTGGGTGACCTTG
Source organism: Spirillospora sp. CA-253888 (assembly GCA_050936435.1). GTDB lineage: Bacteria > Actinomycetota > Actinomycetes > Streptosporangiales > Streptosporangiaceae > Spirillospora. The sequence continues at coordinate 5,403,218 of JBNJMT010000001.1, read as the reverse complement.
GCCCACTCGATCTCGGCGGCCACGTCGCGCAGCTCGGTGCGGCCGTAGGACAGCCCGCAGGCGCGGGCGGCGTCGGCGACCAGCCCGAGCTTCGACTCGATGATCTTGGGCGGGTCGCCGCCGATCACCCGCGGCCAGAAGTAGGACAGCTGGCGCAGCGCGGCGGCGTGGAAGGTGCGGGCCTGCACGCCCGGCGCGCCCAGCCGGTGCAGCCGTCCGCGCAGCTCGCCGGCCGCGCGCGTGGTGAACGTCACCGCCAGCACCCGCTGCGGCGCGACCGCGCCGGACAGCGTCGCGTGGGCGATCCGGTGCGTGATCGCCCTGGTCTTGCCCGTCCCGGCGCCGGCCAGCACGCAGACCGGGCCGTGCACCGCCTCGGCGACCGCCCGTTGGTCCGGGTCGAGCCCCGCCAGCACCCCCTCAGCGTCCATCGCTCCATCCTGGCACTCCCGGCGCACCGGAACGTCCCGCCCCGCCAACTGTGGATAACCTCGTCCCCCGGAATGCCGCGCGGCGCTCCGGCGTTCTTCTGATCGCCCCACCCGACCGACCCGACGAGGGAGACGACGCACCGATGGCGACGCCGACCACCGACCAGGCGCCCGGCCACACCGGCCGGCTCACCATGTACACCACGACCTGGTGCGGTTTCTGCCGGCGGCTGAAGAGCCAGCTCGCCCGCGAGGGCATCGAGATGGCCGAGGTGGACATCGAGAAGGTCCCCGAGGCGGCCGAGTACGTGATGAGCGTGAACGGCGGCAACCAGACGGTCCCGACCGTGGTCGTGGAGACCCCCGACGCGGGCCGGGTCGTGCTGACCAACCCCAGCGCCAAGGAGGTCAAGCGCCTGCTCGGCGCCTGACCCCGCGAAGCGACGCCCGCGCGCGAGACCCCTCGCGCGCGGGCGTCGCCGTACCTAGTCGCCGTACCTACAGGAACGGCGCCATCTCCGGCAGCGGCCCCCCGTACCAGCGCATGATCAGCTGGGCCGCGATCGACAGCGGGCCCGGCGCCACGATCTCGCCGCGCTCGACGGCCTCCCGCAGCTCCTCGCGCGAGTACCAGGCCGCGTCCACGATCTCGACCGGGTCGGGCCGCAGCTCCTGGCCGCCCTCGGCCCGCGCGAAGAACCCCACCATCAGGCTCTGCGGCAGCGGCCACGGCTGGCTGCCCAGGTAGCGGACGTCGTGCACGCGGACGCCGACCTCCTCCAGCACCTCGCGCTCGACGGCCCCCTCCAGCGACTCCCCCGGCTCCACGAACCCGGCGAGGATCGAGCGCCGGTCCTCGGGCCACTGCGGCCCGCGCGCCAGCAGCACCCGGTCGGCGTCGTCGCGCACCAGCATGATCACCGCCGGGTCCACGCGCGGGAACTGCTCGGTGTGCTCGGCCTGGCAGATCCGCGTGTGCCCGGCCGAGGCGAGGTCGGAGCGGGCGCCGCAGCGCGGGCAGAACCGGTGCGTGCGGTGCCAGTGCTCCAGCGCCACCGCGTGCGTCAGCAGGCCGGAGTCACGGTCGTCCAGCACCGCGCCGACCTGCCGCAGCCCGGCGGGCTCGGCGCCCTCGACGGCCGGGAGCGGCCCGGCCACCGCGAAGTAGACCGCGCCGTCGCCGTCCACGCCCATCAGGTAGCGCTCGCCGTCGGGGGCGTGGTCCGGCGGGACCAGCACCAGCGCGGGCGCGGGGTCGAACGCCACCAGGGCCTGCCCGTCCTCCACCACCAGCACCCGGGTGCGCGGATCGTTCCACGCCGCCGCCAGCCAGGCGTCGTCGCGGCGGCGCTCGGCGGCCCGGTCGAGGGTCCCTCGCCCCAGCGCCAGCCATTCGAGGGGTGTTTCGGTCACGGTGCTGTTGTCTCCTAGCGCAGCGCGGTAGCGAACTCGTCCCACATGTAGGCGGCGGCCTCCGCGCCCTTGAGCAGCAGCGGCATCTCGACCTTCTCGTTGGGCGCGTGGATGCGGTCCTCGTTCAGGCCGACGGCCACGAACACCAGCGGGGCCTCCAGGATGTCGGCGAGGTCGGCCTCCGGGCCGCTGCCGCCCTCGCGGGTGAACAGCACCTCCTTGCCGAACGCGCGTTCCATCGCGGCGCGGGCCGCCTTGACCCCGGCCGAGTCGATGGGCGAGAAGCACGGCCGCACGCCGCCGCCCGGGATCACGACCTCGGCCTCGATCCCCTCGGGGGTGCGCTCGGCGACCCAGGCCCGGAACGCCTCCTGCACCTTGCCGGGCTCCTGGCCCGCCACCAGCCGGAACGAGAACTTGGCGTGCGCCTCGCGCGGCACGATGGTCTTGCCGCCGGGGCCGGTGTGCCCGCCCCACATGCCGTTGATCTCGGCGGTCGGCCGCGCCCAGATGCGCTCCAGGGTGCTGTAGCCGGCCTCGCCGTAGGGCGCGCGGCTGGCGCCGGCGGTCTCCAGCCAGGCGGCCTCGTCGAAGGGGAGCTTGGCGAACAGCGCACGCTCCTCGTCGGTCAGCGGCACCACGTCGTCGTAGAACCCGGGCAGGGTGACCCGGCCCTGGTCGTCGTGCAGCGCGGCGGCCAGGGAGGCCATCGCGTGCAGCGGGTTGGGCACCGCGCCGCCGAACGAGCCCGAGTGCAGGTCGGTCTCCGGCCCGCGCAGGGTGACCTCGGCCTCGGTCAGGCCGCGCATCCCGGTGCACATCGAGGGCACCTCGGCCGACCACATGGTGGTGTCGCTGATGACGACCGCGTCGCAGGCCAGCCGGTCGCGGTGGGCGCGCAGCAGCTCGGCGAAGTGCACCGAGCCCGACTCCTCCTCGCCCTCCACCAGCAGCTTGACGGTGACCGGCGGCGCTCCCGAACCCGCCGCCGCCATGCCCGCCCGCACGCCGAGGGTGTGGAAGAAGATCTGGCCCTTGTCGTCGGAGGTGCCGCGCCCGTAGAGGCTGTCGCCCTTCTCGGTGGGCGTGAACGGGTCGGTGTCCCACTCCGCCAGGGGCTCGACCGGCTGCACGTCGTGGTGCCCGTAGACCACCACCGACGGCGCGTCGGGGTCGGCGGCGGGCCACTCGGCGAACACGGCCGGCAGGCCCGGCGCGTCGGGGGTGCCGGTCTCCCAGACCTCCACGGTCGGCCAGCCGAGGCCGCGCAGGTAGCCGGCCAGCCACTCGGCCGACCGCACCACGTCGGCGCGGTGGGCGGGGTCGCCGGAGATCGAGGGGATCGCCAGCCACTCCTTGAGGTCGGCGAAGAACTGGTCCCTGTTCGCCGCGATATAGGCGGGTACGTCCATTGACATGCTCCTTTGCATGGCGCTCATCTGGCACTTTAGGGGATGGAGCCGATCGACCTTGGAGGGGTGTTGATCCTGATCGATCCGCCGTTGTGGCCCGCCCGGGGACGGGTGTGGTCGCACATGGTGAGCGACGAGTCCTTCGCGGAGCTGCACGCCTTCGCCGCCGACCTGGGGATGCCGCCGCGCGCCTTCGAGCGCGACCACTACGACGTGCCGTCGGAACTGTACGGCGCGGCGGTCGCGCTGGGCGCGCAGGCGGTGGGCTGCCAGGAGCTGCTGGCGCGGCTGACGCGGGCGGGGCTGCGCCGCCGCAAGGTCATCCGGCGTTGAGCAGCAGCAGCTCGGTGCGCAGGTTGGCGCGGGCCCGCTCCTCGTAGCGGGCGCGGGCCGGCGGGGTGTGGAACAGCGCCGGCAGCTCCAGCAGGCCGGTCAGCACCTCGGCGCGGCCGGCCTTGAAGAACTCGTCGGGCACGAACGCGTACTCCTCGCGCACGGCGGCGGCGTAGGCGGCGTAGTCGTCGGGGTCGGACCCGAGGACGGCGAGGTCGGCGTCGCACAGCACCTGCCCGTTGCGGTCGCCGGCGTCGGGGGCGTGCGTCTCGGTGAGCACGACCAGCCGGGCCACCTCGTCCACGACGGCCTCGGGCAGGTCGGTGTCGGCGAGCATCCGGCGGGCGAGGCGGGCGCTGCGGTCCTCGTTGTCGGCGCGCTGCGGGTCGTAGACCGCGTCGTGGAACCAGGCCGCCAGCCGGACCGCGTCGGGGTCGCCCGCGTGGTCGGCCAGCTCGTCCACGAGGTCGAGGACGGCGGCCAGGTGGGCCCGGGTGTGGTAGCGGCGGTGCTCCTCGCCGTAGCGCGCGTCCAGCTCGGCCCCGATGCGGCGGGCGTGCGGCCCGGCCAAGGCGACCCAACGATCCACGAGATCCATGGTCACCATCCTCACCGATCGCCGGACGCGGGGGGACACGCGGTGCCATCGTTCTTGCGGACGGTCCATGCCCCCGCCACTATGGTGACCTCGCAAGTTAGGCAAGCCTTACCTCACTTGAAAGGGTGGCCGTGGCCGCCTCCATCTTCCTCGTCGCAGGCAAGACCACCGACTCGGTCACGCACGGCCTCCTGCCCGCGGCCGCCGCCCTGGCGGCCGAACGCGACCTGGAGACCGTGCTGCTCACCGACCGGCCCGCCGAGCACGCCGCCCTGTTCGGCGGCCGGGTCGCGGCCTGCGACGTCACCGACTACCGCGAGATCATCGCCGCGGTCGACGCCGACCCCGGCGGCGGGCCCGCCGCCGTCCTGTCCAACAGCGACTTCCTCCAGGCCCCCACCGCGCTCGCCGCCGCCTACTTCGGGCTGCCCGGCAAGGACTGGCGCGCGGCCACCCGCACCAAGAACAAGGCGCTGACGCGGCGGCACCTGGCGGGGCTCGACCCGGTGTTCGCCGCCGACGCCTGGGCCGTGCCGGACGACGCCCCCTGGCCGCTGGTGCTCAAGCCCCGCGAGGGCGTGGCCAGCGAGGACGTGTTCCTGGTGCGCGACGCCGCCGAGCTGGCGGCCCGCCGCGAGCAGGTCCGCGCCCGCCGACCCGACCCGCTGATCGCCGAGGAGTACCTGGAAGGCGAGCTGTACACCCTGGAGACGCTCGGCGACGGCGACCGGCTGCACGTCCTCGGCTCGTTCCGCACCCGCGTCTCGCCCCCGCCCCACTTCGTCGAGGAGCGCCTGGAGTGGGCCGAGCCCCCGCCCGGGACCGACCGGATCCTCGCCCAGCTCGACGTGCTGGGCGTCGGGTTCGGGGCCTGCCACACCGAGTTCGTGGTGCACGGGGGGCGGGCGCGGATCATCGAGGTCAACTACCGGCTGATCGGCGACCACTGCGACTTCCTGCTGGCCGACCTGCTGGAGGTGCCGCTGTTCGAGCAGGTCCTGCGCGTGCACCTGGGCGAGCCGCTGCCGCCGCCACCGCCGCGCACCGGCCGGTACGCGGTCGCCGACACCGTGCGCGCCGGGCGCGGCGGCACGCTCACCGCGGCCCCGGAGGTCACCGAGACCACCGACGGCCGGGTCCGGCTCGCCTATCGGCCGCAGCGCGCGGTCGGGGATAGCTTTGCACTGACCCATACAAACCGGGACTATCTCGGCACGATCCGGGCCATCGGCCCGTCCCGCGACGAGGTCGAGTCCGCCGTCGCCCGGTTCCGGGCCGCGCACACCTGGACGGTCTCATGAACTGTTCGGTCGAAGGGGCCCTGGCCGCGCGCATCCTGGACACCCTGCTGCGCGAGGACTACGGCGGCCTCAGCAAGTACGTCGACCCGCACCGGCGGACGCTGGAGGTGCCCGGCATCGTCCGCGCGAGGCTGCGCGGCCCCGGCGACCCGCCCGCGGGCGGCCTGTACCCGGGGTTCCTCAGCCACCTGGTGGTGGACGCCGAGCAGCGGCTGTGGCTGGGCGACGTGCTGGCGGTGGTGCGGCGGCTCGCCCATCCGGGCGACGACGTGGCGGCGTTCGAGCAGGAGTGCCGCGAGGCGCTGACCACCGTGCGGCTGCACGAGGAGACCCGGCCGGTCGTGCTGGACCGGCTGGCCGAGGTGCCCGACGGCCTGCGGCGCGGGCCGGGCACCTTCTACGAGACCCTGGCCGCCTACCGCGACCACCCGGTGCACCCGGCGGGCCGCGCCCGGCTCGGCCTCAGCCCCAACGACCTGCGCCGGTACGCGCCGGAGTTCGACCCGGCGTTCACGATGTCCTGGGCCGCGGTGCCCCGCCGGCGCGTCACCGCCGAGGGCGTGCGGCCCGACTGGTGGCCCGGCCCGCAGGACGTGGGGCTGGAGCCGGAGCTCGCCGCCACCCACGACCTGCTGCCGGTGCACCCGCTGACCGAGCCGCTGCTTCGCGACGAGCCGGGCGTGGTGCTGGGGCGGCGCTCGTACTTGCAGGTGATGCCGACGCTGTCGATGCGGACCGTCACCGTCGAGCCGCTGGAGCACCTGAAGACGCCGATGCCGACCAGCACGCTGGGGCTGCGCAACCGCCGCACCATCGTGCCGGGCACGCTCGCCGACGGGGCGCGCGCCGAGCGCGTCCTGCGCCGCGTCCTCGCGCGCGAGCCGTGGCTGCCGGTCCTGCTGGCCGACGAGCAGACCTACGGGCACGCCGGGTCGCCGCTGCTGGGCTACCTGGTGCGGCGCTTCCCGGCCGAGACCGCGCGGGCGCACGTGGTGCCGGTCGCGGCACTGCTGGCCGACTCGCCGGACGGCGGCGCGGTCGTGCAGCGCTGGAACGTGGCCGAGCTGTTCGGCTCCTACCTGGACGCGCTGCTGTCGTGGAACGTGGCGCTGTTCCGGCACGGCATCGCGCTGGAGGCCCACCAGCAGAACATCTCCCTGGTCATGTCCGACTCCGGGCCGCCCAAGCTGCTGCTGAAGGACAACGACGGGATGCTGCTGGACGCCCGCGGCCGCGCCGCCGGGTACGAGCCGCGCACCGCCTTCCACGACCGGCGGATGTGCTCGGGCGACCCCGAGTCGCTGGCCCGCGTGTTCGTGACGATCACCCTGCACCTGTGCGCGGCGGCCCTGGCGTTCGGGCTGGCCGAGCGCGGGCTGCTGCCGCTGGGCACCGGCCTGGTGATGATCCGCGACCGGCTGGACGCCTGCCTCGGCCCCGACGACCGCCTGCTGCGCGCCCGCACGCTGGACGCGCCCGCGCTGCCGGCCAAGGCGATGGTCACCGCCGGAACGCTGGTGGACAAGGCGCGCACCGGCGCCGCCGACATCAACAAGGCATACGGCCCGCTCGGCCCCAACTACCTACGGGATCCATCGTGCTACTGACCGGCCGCGCTCCCGGCGCCGGACCCGTCCCCCACGCCGCCCCCGACGCCGACACCGCCACCGCCACCGCGCTGCTGAACTGCCTGGTCCGCGAGGTCGCCGCGCCCGACCGTCAGCTGCGGACCGAGGGCGCGCACCTGACGGTCCGGCTGCCGCGCGTCGGGGTGGAGCTGCGGGCGGGCCTCGCCCGGCCCCCGGCGGGCCCGTCGCACCGGCTGGTGCCGCCCTACGAGGAGCGGCGCGGCGCCGCGTGGATCCCGGCGGGCTGGCAGCGGCTCGCCGACCTGATCTCCGGCGAGCTGGAGCTGGCGACCGGGCACGCCAACCCCGAGTTCCTGCCGCAGGTCCGCGACAGCCACACCGCGCTGACGGCGATCCTGGCCGCGCGCGAGGGGACCCCGGCGGGCGCGGACGCGTTCGTGGAGTCGGAGCAGTCGCTGATCGCCGGACACCGGTTCCACCCCTCGCCCAAGTCGCGGCAGGGCGACCCGGCCGACTGGCTGCCCTACGCGCCCGAGGCCCGCACCCGGTTCCGGCCGCACTGGCTGGCGGTGCGCGAGGACGTCCTGGTGGAGGCGGGCGACCGGACCGCGTTCGCGGCGCTGGAGTCGCTGGGCCCGGACGTCCCGGCGGGCTACCGGCTGCTGCCCGCCCACCCCTGGCAGCTCTCGCTGCTGGCCGAGCGCACCGCGCTGCACCGGGCCGAACGGGCCGGACTGATCCGCGACCTCGGCACGGGCGGCCCCGAGGCCGCCCCGACCTCCTCGGTCCGCACCGCCTACCTGCCCGACGCCGACGCGTTCTGCAAGTTCAGCCTGGACGTGCGCATCACCAACTGCGTCCGCAAGAACGCCTGGTACGAGCTGGAGGGCGCGGTCGCGCTCAACGACCTGCTACGGCCGGTCTTCGCCGCGCTCGGCGTGCGGTTCGACGGGTGCGTGCTGCTGGCCGAGCCCGCCTACCGCAGCGCGGCGCTGGCCGACCGCCGCCTGTACGAGGGCCTCGGCGTGATCCTGCGGCAGGGCGTGCGGCAACTGGCGGGCACGCCTCTCCTGGCGGGCGCGCTGACCGACCCCTACGGCACGTTCCTGCGGCGCCTGCCGGTGCTGTCGTGCGCCGAGGGCGCGCTGGCCTGGTGGGACGCCTACGTACAGCGCGTGGCGCGCCCCGTACTGCACGCGTTCCTGTCCTACGGCGTGGTCCTCGAACCGCACCTGCAGAACGTCCTCATCGTGCTGGACGACGACGGAATGCCGGTGCAGACCGCCTTCCGCGACCTGGAGGGCACCAAGCTGGTCGCCGACCGCTGGGCCGACGAACTGGCCGGCCTGCCCGCGCGCGTGCGCGAGGCGCTGACCTACGACTCGGCGCGCGGCTGGAACCGCGTCGTGTACTGCCTGCTGGTCAACCACCTGGCCGAGATCGCCGCCGCGCTCGCCGACCTGTACCCGGAGCTGGAGACGCACCTGTGGCAGGTCACGCGCGCGCACGTGGAGGAGTGCGCCGACCGCGACCATCCCGAGCTGCGCGCGCTGCTGGCGGGCGTCCCCCTGCCCGCCAAGGCGAACCTCCGGGCCCGCTGGGCGCGTACCGCGGACCGCGGCGCGACCTACGTGCCGGCCCCCAACCCCCTCTGACAGGACACGCCATGCACCTCCCCCACCGGGTGCGGTCCTATCTCCGCTCCCTGGACCGTTTCCCCGCCTACGTCTACGACCTGCCGGGCCTGGCCTCGCACGCGCGCGCGATACGGGCCGCGCTCACCACCCCCGAGCTCTTCTACGCCGCCAAGGCCAACCCCGACACCGAGATCCTGCGCACCCTGGCCCCGCACGTGGACGGGTTCGAGGTGTCGTCGGGCGGCGAGCTGGCCCACGTGCGCGCGGCCGTGCCCGACGCGCGCCTGGCGTTCGGCGGCCCCGGCAAGACCGACGAGGAGTTGGCCCTCGCGCTCGACCTGGGCGTGGACCGCGTGCACGTGGAGAGCCCCTACGAGCTGGCACGCCTGGCCGACCTCGCCGGAGGACGACCGGTGGACGTGCTGCTGCGCGCCAACCTGCCGTTCCAGCCGCCGGGCGCGGTGCTGTCGATGAGCGGCCCGTTCGGAATGGACGAGGACGCGCTCGCCGACTGCGCCGCCCTGCTGGCCGACCGTCCCGACCTGCGGCTGCGCGGCGTCCACGCGCACCTGGCGTCGGGCCTCGACGCCCCCGCGATGCTCGACCTCGCCAAGCAGGTCACCGGCTGGGCGCTCCCCTGGCTGGAGGCCAACGGCGTCACCGACCCCGAGATCAACCTCGGCGGCGGCATGGCCGTGGACTACGCCGACCCGCAGGCGCGCTTCGACTGGGCCGCCTACGACGCCGAACTGCCCTCCGGGGCGCGGCTGCGCGTGGAACCGGGCCGCGCGGTCACCGCCTACCACGGCTGGTACGTCACCGACGTGCTGGAGGTGAAGACCACGCGCGGCGAGACCTACGCGATCGTGCGCGGCGGCACCCACCACCTGCGCACCCCGGCCGCCAAGGGCCACGACCAGCCGTTCACCGTAGTGGACGCGCGCGAGGGCGAGCCGGGACGCGTCACGCTCGTCGGACAGCTGTGCACGCCCAAGGACGTGCTCGCCGCCGCCGTCCCTGCCCCGCGCCTCGCGCCGGGCGACATCGTGGCGTTCGGGATGGCGGGCGCGTACGCGTGGAACATCTCCCACCACGACTTCCTGATGCACCCGCCGCCCGACTTCCACCACCTCCGGTGAGCTGTGGAACGGCTCACATGTGGATCACGGGACATCGCTATTCCACTACATATCTAACTGAAAGCCGGGTATCCCACTGACCCGTTCCCCCCAGGCAAGGAGAGCTCCAGTGCTGCTCGACCGGGTCCGAACGTTGGCGAGTCAGGGAGCGCGGGCGACCCGCGCCGTCCGCGACGTCGGGGTGCTGCGCCCGGTCAGACCCGACCGGCTGGCCCGGCTGCCGCTCCAGTACCTGCGGTACGGCCCCGTCCCGGCGACCGTGGGCGCGATGTCGGCGCTCCGCTTCCCGGACCGCACCGCCCTCATCGACGAACGGGGCTCGCTCACCTACGCCGAACTGGAGGACCGCGCCGCCGCCCTGGCCGCCGCGCTGCGCGAGCGGCTCACCGACGACGGGCGCGTCGGGGTGCTGTGCCGCAACCACCGTGGGTTCGTGGAGGCGGTGCTGGCCGCGTCCCGGCTCGGCAACGACGTGGTCCTGCTCAACACCGACTTCTCCGGCGCCCAGCTCGGCCAGGTCGCCGAGCGCGAGGGCGTCGAGCTGCTGCTGCACGACCAGGAGTTCGACGAGGTCGTGGACGACTCCTCCTTCACGGGACAGCGTGTGCACTCCTGGCACGACGCCCCCGGCCGGTACGAGACCGCCGACGACCTGGTCGCCGGGTACGAGCCCGCGCCGTGCAAGCCGTCCGCCCCCAGCAAGGTCATCATCATGACCTCCGGCACCACCGGCACCCCCAAGGGCGCGCGGCACGACATCTCGGCGGCCGCGCTGCTCCCGGCGGCGCTGAGCCACCTGATGCGCGTACCGGTCCGCTCGGGCGCGCCGATCGTCATCGCGCCGCCGCTGTTCCACGTGCTCGGCTTCGCCTACCTGTCGGTCGGCCTGGGCCTCGGGATGCCGCTGGTGCTGTCGCGCCGCTTCGACCCGTCCGCGACCCGCGAGGCCATCGCCGAGCACCGGGCCGAAACGCTGATCGCCGTCCCGGTCATGCTCCAGCGCCTGCTCGACACCGACGGCCCGCACCCCGCCTCCCTGCGCGTGGTGGTGGTCGGCGGCTCGGCACTGCACCCGCACCTGTCGGAGCGGTTCATGGACGCCTTCGGCGAGGTGCTCCACAACGTCTACGGCGCGACCGAGACCGGCTGGGCGACCATCTCCACCCCCGAGGATCTGCGCGCCGCCCCCGGCACCGTCGGCAAGCCCTCCTTCCGCCTCACCATCAAGATCCTGGACGAGGACGGCCACGAACTGCCGCCCGGCGAGACCGGCGAGATCTACACCGGCGGCGGCCTGAAGTTCGCCGGCTACACCGGCGGCGGCTCCAAGGAGGTCAGGGACGGGCTGACCTCGACCGGCGACCTCGGCCACTTCGACGAGGAGGGCCGGCTGTTCATCGACGGCCGCGCCGACGACATGATCGTGTCGGGCGGCGAGAACGTGTTCCCCGGCGAGGTGGAGGACCTGCTCGGCGGACACGAGGGCGTCGCGGAGGTGAGCGTCACCGGCGTGGACGACGAGAAGTTCGGCCAGCGCCTGGCCGCCTACGTGGTGCGCGCGGACGGCTCGCAGGTGGGAGAGGACGAGCTGAAGGCGTACGTGAAGAAGAACCTGGCCCGGTACAAGGTGCCACGCGACATCACGTTCGTGGACGAACTGCCGCGCACGAGCACCGGCAAGGTGAAGGCGAAGGCGCTGAAGCAGGACTAAGGGTGTTTCAGCGTTTCCAGCAGTGTTGATTGAAGTCCCGGCCCAGGGGCACTCGCCTAGCGGCTCGCGCCCCTGACCGTGCCTTTGGCGAGTGCCACATCGCTTCGCGATCTGTCCCGGCGGGGCTCGCCTTCGGCTTTGCCCCGCCGGGACAGTTAGGCACTCGCGTGATGGCTGATGTCTTTGAGACAGGATCTGACCCGACCAAAACCCATACGGGCCCTTCAACCTCAGCCAAGGCGCGGCGCGCGGGGCGAAGCCCGCGCGCCCTTGGGAAAGAGGGGCGAAGCGCCTTTGTGCAGGAGGCGGAGCCTCTTACGGGGGTGCGGGGGCGGAGCCCCCGCCTCAGTAGGCAAGCACTGCGGCGTAGCCGTCCGTTGCGGGGTGTGGGGCAGAGCCCTGCCGGGGGACGTAGGGGGCTGGCCCCCTGCCCGGACGGCGTACGCACGGCGCGAGTCCTGCGAGCGCCGGGCGGGCGGCGCCCGGATGTGGGGGTTTGGGGGGACGTCCCCCCAAGGCAAACACAGCCGCTTTCGCCGAGGTCGCTGCGCCGACTCAATCTGTGGGGGGCTACACAGACCGACTCAGCCGCACCACGCGCGGGTTTGCCCACATGCCCAGCAACTCCAGCTCGCGCGGGGTTGAGGTGAGAACCCGCGCCTAGCCCAGCCCGCAAAGTGCCGTCCGGCGCAAGCCAGGCTTAAGACTGCGCCTGCCGTGGTCGCGCCCGGCTTGCTAGCGCAAGCCGGGCGCGACCACGGCAGGCGGTAGAGCTCACGCAGGCGTGACTTGGTGAACCCACGCGCATGATCCAGCGCGGTGCGCGGAAGGGATACGTCGTGCCTGGGGCGCGGAGCACGTAAGGCGCGGAGAGGCGTGCGGGGCGTGCGGGGCGTGCGGGTCGTGCGGGGCGTTCGGAGTGCGGGACGCGGAGTGCGGAACGCGGGACGCGGGGTGCGGGACGCGGTTGCGTCCACGGAGGTGGTGTAAGAGTTTGACCAGGTCAGTGGGTGTGGCGTCGTGCAAACGAGACGGCCACCGCGTGATCCTTCGAATCGACCAAGAACCGAAGGAGAACAGACGCGATGGCCGTGGACAACAGTGTGGACCCTGCGGGCTGGTTCGCCGAGCAGATCGGGGCGTGTGAGCCGGATCTGTTGCGGCAGATGGTGACCACGATGGCGAACGCTTTGATGTCGGCCCAGGCCGACAGCCTGTGCGGCGCCGACTACGGGCAGCGCAGCGACCAGCGCGTCAACTCCCGCAACGGCTACCGCACCCGCCAGTGGGACACCCGCGCCGGCACCGTCGAGCTGGCCGTCCCCAAGCTGCGGACCGGGTCCTATTTCCCCGACTGGCTGCTGGAGCGACGACGCCGGGCCGAGCAGGCCCTGGTCAGCGTGGTCGCCACCAGTTATCTGCTGGGGGTGTCGACGCGGCGGGTGGACAAGCTGGTGGAGCAGATGGGAATCACCGGGATCTCCAAAAGCCAGGTCAGCCAGATGGCCAAGACCTTGGACGAGCAGGTCACCGCGTTCCGCACCCGGCCCCTGGCCACCGGCCCGTATGCGTTCGTATGGGTCGACGCGCTGACCCAGAAGGTGCGTGAGGGCGGCCGGGTGGTCAACGTGCACGTGCTGACCGCCACCGGCGTCAACGCCGACGGGCACCGCGAGATCCTGGGAGTGGAGGTCACCTCGGCCGAGGACGGCGCGGGCTGGCTGGCGTTCCTGCGCGGCCTGGTGGCCCGCGGCCTGACCGGGGTGCAGCTGGTGATCTCCGACGCGCACGCCGGGCTGGTGGAGGCGGTCGGCGCCACCTTGCCGGGCGCGGCCTGGCAGCGCTGCCGCACCCACTACCTGCGCAACCTGCTCACCAAGGTGCCCAAATCCGCCCAGCCCTGGGTGGCCACGCTGGTGCGCACCATCTTCGACCAGCCCGACCCCGACCAGGTCACCGCCCAACACCACTGGGTGGTGCAGGCCCTGGAGGCCAAGCACCCCCAAGCCGCCGACCACCTGGACCAGACCCGCGAGGAACTGCTGGCCTTTGCGGCCTTCCCACCCCCACTATGGCGGCAGATCTGGTCCAACAACCCTCAGGAACGGCTCAACAAAGAGATCCGCCGCCGCACCGACGTGGTCGGGATCTTCCCCGACCGCGCCGCGGTGATCCGCCTGGTCGGCGCGGTCCTGATGGAACAGACCGACGAATGGGCCGAGATGCGCCGCTACATGGGCCTGGACCTGCTGGCCAAAACCCGACTGCGCATCATCGACACCGACACCGGGAACAACACCATCGACCAGCAACAACTCACCGCCTAACCTCAACAACAGATCACGCGGAGACCGATCTCATACACCACTCCGCTGGACGTGACCCGGGACGCGGGGCGCGGGGCGCAAAGCGCGCGGGACGTTCGGGGTGCGCAGGACGTTCGGGGTGCGCGGGGCGCAGGGGTGGTGGGACACAGGGGCGGTGGGGCGCACGGCGCAGCGTGGGAACGCGGCGCGCCGGGTGGGGAATGTGGCGATAGGGGGCATGTGGCGTAGGGGGCATGTGGCGCGCGGGGCCGCGCGGGGCGGCGCGGGAACGCAGCGCAGGAACGCAGCGCAGGAACGCAGCGCGAGGGTGCTGGGGTGCGGCACAGCGCGTAGGGGTGGGCCCGCACGACGCTGCGCTCACACGACGGTAAACCAGCACGGGCGCTCAACCAGAACTAGCCCGCCCCACCCCCCTCCCTAGTCGAGCAAGTCCTTGTTAACGCAGGTCGGCACCTTGTCCGGCCCCTGCGTCCCCTCAGGAACGGCCGGAAGTTCAGCGTGCCGGACCCGGTACCCCTTGCCCGAGACGTAGGACGTGAACGGAGCCGGGCCCCCGTCCATCTGCGCGCAGCGCGGGTCGACCACGCCCCAGGAGAAGCCCATCCGGTCGTACCGGTCGCCACGCGGGTCGTCGTAGACGGTGAACGTCATGCGCGCACCCTTGGGCCACAGGCCGCCGGGGCTGGTCCCCGACACGATCGCGACGGGGCCGCCGGTCATGACGTAGTCGACGTTGACGGTGCCCCAGTTGTGCTCCCCGCCGGGGCCGGGGTGGTCGAAGCGGACGGTGCCGCGCGCCGCCCCGAACACGATCTTCCCGTCGGCGACCTTGAACGGGTGGCCGTGGGCGTCGAACACGAAGCGGCGCAGCGGGTTCTGCGGATCGACGCTGTAGCGCACCCAAGCGTCGCCGGTGACGTGGCCCTCCTTCGCCCCGCCGTGCTGCGTCCCGACGTGCTGCGTCCCGACGTGCTGCGGCGCGGCGAGCGCCGCCGATCCCCCGGCCAGGGTCAGGGCTGCGGCGGCCACTGCGGTCGCGGCCAGCGTGGTCTTCCTCATGGGTCCCCCTCGGGTCCGTTGCGGTGTGCTGAAAGCGTCGCAACGACCCCGGACCGGGAACCTCCCCCAGGCGGTCGAAACCGAGCACGAAGGCTCCCCCAACAGAGGGAGGGAGCCCGGCGCGAGCGGAGGCTACACCCGGGCGGCCATGCAGATGCGGGCCAGGTCGTTCAGAGCGTCGGCGCGCCGTTCGTCCAGCGAGCGCCCGTCCTCAGGTCCCGCCTCCGCCAGGGTGTCGATCACCAGGGAGAACAGCGGCCACTCCGCGGGTCCGATCGCGCCCTCGAAGTCGACGCCCCCGTCCAGGTCGTCGAGGTCGAGGTTGCGCGCGAACGTCGCCAGTGCGGCCTCCGCCGCGACGATGCCGATGCGCATGGCGAGGGCCGCCGGTTCGCGTGCCGTCTCGGTCGCCATGGTGCTAGAACCCATGTTCGACAAAGTAGAGCATCCCAACGATCACCGTCGAACGTTCCTTCGAAAATCCGGCCCCTTTCACCCTGCTATCGCCTGAACGAACACGTTGCTGTGGGTGAAATGTGTTTCGCCGTCCACCACGCTCGGCCGCATCCCGGTCGCGGGACCGCCCGACAGCTCGTCGGCGAGTTCCTTGCGGATCTGCGCGGCCGCGTCCTCGGGCGTCCGCGACAGGGCCAGCCACGGCTCCAGCGGCCGCACGTGGTCGAACCGGTCGGTGCGCTTCACCTCCGCGCCCGCGCCGGTCAGCAGGTCGATGATCTGCTGCTCGGTCAGCAGCGCGTTGTGCGAGGGATCGCGCAGGCGCTCGATACGGTCGGCGTCGCCCTCGGCACCACCCTCAGCACCGCCCTCAGCACCGCCTCCGGCCCGCACCAGATCGGCGACGATCAGGGCCGCGCCAGGCCGGCTGACCCGGGCCATCTCGGCGACGACGGCGGCGGGGTCGGCCACCTGGTGCAGCGAGAAGCGGGTCACCACGAGGGTGAACGAGCGGTCCAGATAGGGCAGCGCCGTTGCGTCGCCCTGGGCGAAGGTCAGGTTGGTGACGCCCTCGCGGTCGGCCTCGCGCTTGCCCTGGGCGAGCATCGCGGGGGTCAGGTCCAGGGCCGTGACGTGGCGGACGCGGCGGGCGATCGCGCGCGACACCAGCGCGGTGCCCGCGGCGACCTCCAGGACGACGTCCTCCAGGTCCAGCTCCGGTTCCATGAACCGCACCAGGCGGTCCAGGTGGCGGGTGAAGGCGGTGTTCAGCCGGGGGTCGGCGAAGGAGTCCGCCTGCTTCGAGAACTCGCGTACGACCTTCTCGTCATGGGTCACCGTCACGCCGCCTCCTCCAGGTGTTGACCGGGATCATCCCCGAAGAGCGGGAGCCTGAACAGTCCCGAAGAGCGGGCACCTGAACGGCGCGGAGTGATGGTCATCACCGACCGGCCGCCCCTGCCCGGCCCGTCCCGCCCCGGCCGACCGCCTCAGGCCGCAGGCACGGTGTCCAGAAGCGCCTCCAGCCCCGCCGCGTCCAGCAGGTCGGCCGGCCGCACCGTCCGCTCCGCCTTCACATAATGGAAGGCGGCGCTGACCTGCTCCACCGGCACCCCCGCCAGATCAGCCCAAGCCAGCCGATAAGCAGCAAGCTGCACCGAAATATGGCGCAGCTCCTCATCTCCGGGCGGCGCGCCGGTCTTCCAGTCCACGACGTCGTAGGTCCCGTCCTCGTTCCGGAAGACCGCGTCCATCCGCCCCCGGACCAGCCGGTCGCCGATCATCGTCTCGAACGGCACCTCGACGTCCAGCGGCTCGCGCGGCCCCCACTCCGAGCGCTCGAACCGCTCCTGCAGCATCGCGAGGTGGGCGTCGTCGACGGCCTCCTCGTCGGCGGCGCCGGGCAGGTCGTCCTCGTCCAGCAGGCGCTGCTGGCCCCAGCGGCTCTCCAGCCAGGTGTGGAACAGCGTGCCGCGCCGCGCGAACGGCGCGGGCGGGCGCGGCATCGGGCGGCGGATCTGGCGGGCCAGCGCGGCGGGGTCGCGCGCCAGGGTGACCAGCGACGACACCGTCAGGTTGGGCGGCAGCTCGACCAGCAGGCCGTCGGTGCCGCGGCCCCGGTCGCGTTCGGCCAGCAGCAGCTCGACGTCGCGCGCCCACGCCGACATGCGCTGCTTGTCGGCGGCGCCAAGCCCGTCGGTGCCGGCCCACCGGCGGGTACGGCCGTGCATGGCGTCCTCCACCATGCGGGCGGCCTCCACCGTCGCCTCGTAGCGTTCGCGGGCGGAGGCGTCGGTGATGCCGCGCTCGCCGGGCGCCTCGGGCCAGGTCGCCTCGTCGGGGTCGCTGAGCAGCGGGTTGGCGGCGTCCTCGCCGGGCGGGTCGGCCCACTTGGCGACCGGCCCGGCTCCGGCCAGGCACACCTCGCGGATCTCCTCCAGGAACGGCGACGGGCCGAGCGGCCGCCCCGAGGTGCCCCACCAGTACCCGGTGCACAGCAGCAGGCTCGACGCGCGCGTGACGGCGACGTAGGCGAGGCGGCGATCTTCCAGCAGGTCGCGCGCGGCGCTCTCGGCGTCGAAGTCGGCGAGGTCGTCCTTGGTCAGGCCGCGCAGCTTGGGCAGGTCCTGGTAGTCGCCGCGCAGCGGGAACGGCAGCACGCGCGGGTTCGCGGTCCAGCGGGTGGCGTTCTGGGGCGGGGACGGGAAGATCGAGCCCTTGGCGGGGCCGCCGTCCTTCTGCGGCGTGTAGGACAGGCCCGGCACCACCACGACCGGCCACTCCAGCCCCTTGGAGGCGTGCACGGTGAGCAGCTTGACGCTGTCGGTGTCGCCGACGCGTCCGGACGCCAGGCCGAACTCCTCGGTCTCGGCGGCCTTGAGGTAGGCGAGGAACGCGCCGAGGGTGGCGTCCTCGGCGTCCTTGGCGAAGTTGTCGGCGGCGTCGATGAAGGCGTCCAGGTCGGCGCGGGCCACGGCCGGGTCGAGCCCGGAGCGCGCGGCGACCTCGATGTCGAGGCCGAGGGTGCGCTCGACCTCGTGCACCAGGTCGGGCAGCGGCAGGCCGACCTGGTTGCGCAGGCCGCGCAGCTCGTCGCGCAGGCGGCGCAGGCGGCCGTAGCCCTCGGGCGAGAACTGGCCGGGGTCGCCGAGGTCGTCCAGCGCGTCCACCAGGCTGCCGGTCTCGCGGTTGAGCTCGGTGACGAGCTGGCGCAGCGGGTCGCTCTCCTCGGGCGCGGGGGCGTCCAGGTGCTCCGGATCGACGGCGCCCTCGGGCCGGGTCACGTCGCGGGAGGTCTCCTCGGCCAGGCGGCGGGCGCGGCGGCCGAGCGCGACCAAGTCGCGGGGGCCGAGCCGCCAGCGCGGGCCGGTGAGCAGCCGGGCCAGGGACGCGCCGGAGGTCGGGTCGTGCATGACGCGCAGCGTCGCCACCACGTCCTGCACCTCGGGCACCGTGAGCAGCCCGCCGAGCCCCACGACCTCCACCGGGACGCCGCGCGCCTCCAGCGCCTTGCGGATCAGCGGGAACTGCGAGCGCTTGCGGGCCAGCACCGCGATGTCGGAGTACTTCAGCGGCTCGCCCTGCGGGCCGCCGTCCGGCGCGATCTCGGGGTCGCCCGCCATCACCTTGGCGATGCGGGCGGCGATCCGGTCGGCCTCCTCCTCGACGGTCTCGAACAGCGCGCACTCGACGCGGCCGCGCTCCTCCCGGCCCGCGCCGGGCACCAGCACCGGCACGTGCGGGGTCTGGACGCGCAGCTCCTGCTGGACGCGGGCGGCCACGCGCAGGATGCGCTCGCCGTTGCGGAAGCTGCGGCTGAGCTGGCGGACCGGCGCCGGGCTGGGCGGCCGGTTCAGCACGGGGGTCTGGAGCGGGAAGTCCTCGGCGAAGCGCAGCAGGCCGCCCGCGCTCGCCCCGCGCCACCCGTAGATCGACTGGCAGGGGTCGCCGACGGCGGTGACCGGGTGGCCGCCGCCGAACAGCGACCGCAGCAGCACGAGCTGGGCGTGGCTCGTGTCCTGGTACTCGTCCAGCAGCACCACCGAGTAGCGGGAGCGCTCGATCATCCCGACCTCGGCGTGGTTGTGGGCGATGCGCGCGGCGGCGGCCATCTGGTCGCCGTGGTCGACGACCTCGCGGTCGGCCTTCGCGCGGCGGTACGCCTCGATCAGCGGGACGAGCTGCTCGCGCACCGCCTGCTTGGCGAGGATGTCGCGCTGGGCCTTCAGCGGCTTCGGCAGCGCGTCGAAGCGCTCCTGCAGCCAGCGGCCGGCCTCGTACAGCCGGTCGGGGGTCTTCAGGTGCTCGGCGAGATCGCCGGCCAGGTCCATGACGGCCTTGGTGACGGTGTCGGGCGACCATTCGACGTGGTCCATCGGGCCGTCGTAGGCGTCCACGGTGCGCGAGCAGATCTGCCAGGCCACCGCCGGGGAGATCAGCCGCATGGTCGGCTCCATCGCCTCGCGCAGCGCGTGGTCGCCGAACAGGCGCGCGGCGTAGGAGTGGTAAGTGGACACCGTCGGCTCGCCGTCGAAGATCTGCTCGCCGCCCAGCCGCTCCACCTCGTCGGCGGGCAGCGCCTCGCGCAGGGTGTCCAGCCGCTTGCGGATGCGCGCGCCGAGCTCGGCGGCGGCCTTGCGGGTGAAGGTGAGGCCGAGCACGCGCTCGGGCCGCACGAACCCGTTGGCGACCAGCCACACCACGCGCGCGGCCATCGTCTCGCTCTTGCCCGACCCGGCGCCGGCGATCACCGCCATCGGCGCCAGCGGCGCCTCGATCACCCGGGCCTGCTCGTCGGTCGGTTCGGGCACCTCCAGCAGCCGCGCCAGCTCCGCCGGAGTGATCATGGCCCGACCTGTCCCCCCTCGTCCTGCACCGGACAGCAGGACCGTACGGGACAGGTCCGACACTTGTCGTTGGCGCGGGCCTGGAACACGTCCGAGGCCATCCCGGCGGCCACGATCTCCACCAGCTTCTTCGGCCACTCGGGGTCGGTGTCCTGGGCGGGCGGCGGCTGCTCCTGCTCGCGCACCTTGGCGGTGAAGGCGGCCTTGCCGACCTGGATCAGCTTGGCGCCGCCGGGCTCGATCAGGCCGTGCCGGGCGAACGCGCCGAGCATCACCGCGTACTGGTAGACGCCGAGCTGCGGGTGCTGGGCCAGCTCGTCCTTGGGCACCGCCTGGTTGGAGGTCTTGATGTCGATGATGACCGCGCGGCCCTGCTCGTCGCGCTCGGCCCGGTCGATCCGGCCCTTGATGACCACCCGGCCGAGGTCGACCTTGAACGACTCCTCCAGCGCCACGATCTCGTTGGGGTTGTCGCGGTGCCAGGCCAGGAACTTGTCGACCATCTTCCCGGCCTGCTCGCGCTGCTTGTCGGAGTACCAGGAGGAGCGGAAGTCCAGGTCGTTCCAGATCTCGTCCAGCCGCCGCCCGACCTCCACGTCGGTGACGCCCTCGTCGGCCCCGGCCAGCTCGGCGACCGCGTGGATCACCTTGCCCATGGTGCTGAACTCGTTGGGGCCGCCCTCCTGCGCGCCGACCGCCGAGGTCAGCAGCCAGCGCAGGCCGCAGGTGGTGAAGGTCTCCACCTGCGAGGGGGAGATGGTGATCTGCTCGTCCTCGCCGAACGGCGGGGCGGTGTCCGACAGGGCGGTGATGGCGTACCAGTTCTCCGGCTTGGCGCCGCGCACCCCCGCGCGCGCGAGCCGCGCCAGGTGCCCGGCGGCGGCGCGGCGCAGCGGCTCGGGCCGGGACGGGTCGGTCACCACCGCGCGCAGGTCGGCCACCAGCGAGGTCAGCGACAGCCAGCGGGTCTTCTCGTCGAGCTGGGACTCCTCCAGCGCGCCGGGCAGCAGCTCGTTGAGGAACCGGGACGGCCGCTCCTCGGTGTCGTCGCCGCCGACCGCCGTGACGACCAGGCGCTTGCGGGCGCGGGTCACCGCG
Source organism: Spirillospora sp. CA-253888 (assembly GCA_050936435.1). Taxonomy (GTDB): domain Bacteria; phylum Actinomycetota; class Actinomycetes; order Streptosporangiales; family Streptosporangiaceae; genus Spirillospora. The sequence goes on along the minus strand of JBNJMT010000001.1, from coordinate 5,382,368 downwards.
ACGTAGAACAGCCGGCGCTCCTCGTCCATCATCTTGGCGGCCATCGACCAGCCCGCCGCGCCCGCGCCCTCGTCGCCGGGCAGGTCGTTGCCGACGTGGTGCTCGATCAGCTCCTCCACGCCCAGCAGCGAGCCGCGCAGCCGCAGGTCCGGCCACAGGCCCTCCTGCACGCCCGCCACGATCACCACGTCCCACTCCAGGCCCTTGGCCCGGTGCGCGGTGAGGACCTTGACGGTCTCGCCCTCGGGCGCGTGCTCGGCGAGGGTGGTGGCGGCGATCTCCTGGGCGGCGATGTCGTCCACGAACAGCTCGGGCCCGGCCTGCGGCAGCCGGTCCACGAACCGGGCGGCGTGGTCGAACAGCGCGACCACGGCGTCCAGGTCGCGGTCGGCGGCGGCGCCGCGCAGCCCGCCCCGCACGCTCTGCTCCAGCAGCGCGTCGCCGAGGCCGCTCTCCTGCCACACCTCCCACAGCACGTCCTCGGCGGTGCCGCCGAGCGACGCCTGCTGCCGGGCGATCTCGATCAGGCGGGCGACGCGCTCGGCGGGGCCGCGCACCTTCTCGTGCACCAGCGCCAGCTCGCGGGCGTCGTCCAGCGCGGAGATCAGCAGCTCGTTCAGCGGCCGGTCGCCGCCCGACAGGTCCTCCAGGTCGCGCAGGGCGCGCTTGAGGCGGCGCATCCCCAGCGCATCCGCGCCGCCGAGCGGGCCGGTGAGCAGCTCCTCGGCGACCTCGGCGTCCAGGTACCCCTTCTTCAGCGCGGCGCGCAGCAGCACCAGGACGGGGCGGACGGCGGGCTCGCCCATCAGCGGCACCTCGTCGCCCGCGACCACGACGGGCACGCCCGCCTGCGACATCGCGCGGCGCAGCGCCGGGACCTGCAGCACGGCGCTGCGCACCAGGATCGCCATCCGCGACCAGGGGATCCCGTCGAGCAGGTGCGCGCGGCGCAGCTCGTCGGCGATCAGCGCGGCCTGCTGGGACTCGGAGTCGGCGAGGACGGTGCGGACCTCGCCCTCCTCGGCGTCGGGCAGCGGCTCCAGCGCGCGGTGCTCGGCGGCCCCGGCCGTGCCCGCCGGGAGCCGGCGGGCGATGTGCCGGGACGCCTTGAGGATCTCCAGGCCCATCCGGCGGCAGGTCGTCAGCGCCACCACCGGCGCGGGCTCGCCGTCCAGCGTGCGGAACCGCGCCGGGAACTCCTGAATGCCGCGCACGTCCGCGCCCCGGAACCCGTAGATCGACTGGTCGGGGTCGCCGACCACGACCAGGTCGCGGCCCTCCCCCGCCAGGTGCCGCAGCAGCTCCTCCTGGGCGGGGTCGGTGTCCTGGTACTCGTCGACGAACACCGCGTCGTAGGCGTCGCGCTCGCGGGCCTGGACCTCGTCCTCGGCCAGCAGCAGCGCGGCGACCCTGATCAGCTCGCCGTAGTCGTAGGTCGGCATCGGGTCCAGCGCGAACCGGTCGATGTAGCGCTGCATGAACCCGCCGACGGCGGGCCAGTCGTCGCGGCCGCGCAGGCGGCCGAGGGCGACCAGCGCGTCGGCGTCGTAGCCGCGCTCGGCCGCGCGCAGGGTGAAGTCGCGGACCTCCTCGGCGAAACCGCGGGTGCCGAGGGTCTGGTGGAGGCGCGCGGGCCAGCCGAGCGCGCCGTCGATCAGCTCGCCCTCCAGCAGGCGGCGGACCTCCAGCAGCTGCTCGGGGCCCGACAGCAGGCGCGGCGGGGGCTCGCCGTTCAGCACCGCGTCGCGGCGCAGCAGCGCGTAGGCGTAGCTGTGGAAGGTCAGCGCCAGGGGCGTGCGGGTGGTGCGGCGCAGGCGGCCGGTGATGCGGTGCCGCAGCTCCTCGGCGGCCTTGCGGCTGAAGGTGAGGACCAGGACGCGTTCGGGGTCGGTTCCGCGGTTCTCGATGCGGTCCACGACCGCTTCCACGATCGTGGTGGTCTTGCCGGTCCCCGGGCCCGCCAGCACCAGCAGCGGACCCCCTCGGTGGTCCACCACGCGCTGCTGCCGGTCGTCCAGCCGGGGGGCGTCCGCGCGCACCGCACCCGCGCGGCGGACGAGGCGGTAGGAGGCTGGCGGCACAAGAGAAGATTCCAGCAGATCATCGGGCCTGCTCTGACCACATTGGCCGCATGTCGCGCGGGCGACACCGATGACCTGCGCAACCTTCGTGAACTGGGGGGCGGAACCGCACGGATGTGACGCAGGCGACTACGGGGGACGGATCCGCCCGGTCGCCGGGCGATGACGGACCGCGACCGGTCAGGCCCGGACCGCGCCCGACGGACGCCGCCGCACCGCGAGGAAGATCGCCGCCCCGAGCGCGGCCAGGCCCGCGACCCCCAGCACGCCGAACCCGACGAGCCACGGAACGTTGTAGGGCACGGCGCGTACCCTCTCGGGCCCGTCGCCGAAGCGCGCCGAATCCGCGACGACCGGTTTCGCCGTGACGGACGGGGCGGAGAGCGTCCCGGCCTTCTTCAGGGCGGCCGCCGGGTCGACGTAGCCGAACCCGAGCTCGAAGTCGAAGCGTCCGGGCCCGCCCGGGTGGCGGGCGGAGGTGACCACGGCCTCGTACACCTGCGCCGGGGGCAGCTTCGGATACCGCGACTTGATCATCGTCACCGCCGCGGTGACCCAGCTCAGCGCCGCGGCGACGCCCTGCACGGGCGTGTCCCGCCTCCCGGTCTCGGTGGGCAGGCCGATGCCGGGCGCCATGACCGCCAGCGCGGAGCTCTGGCCGGTGGCCCTCTTGTCCCGCGTGCCCTGCTCCGTGGTCACGCCCACCCCGATGACGCCGGGCACGGCGATGGGGTCCACCAGGCTGTGGAAGGTGTCGGCGGGGCAGGAGGTCGCGACCACGACGGCGTTCTTGCGCTGGGCGTGGTGCACGGCCGCCCGGATCACACCGCCCTCGGCCGAGGCGCACAGGGTCACGGTGATGACCTGGGCTCCGGCGTCGGCCGCGTAGCGGATGCCTTCGGCGACCTTGGCCGCCACGTTCGCCTGCTTCCACCATTGCCGGGCGCCCGGTTCGTCACCGAACGGGTAGACGCGCACCGACAGGAGCGTGGCCTGGGAGACCAGGCCGGGAACGGCCCGGCGCGCGGCGGCGGTCGGTCCGCCGCTCACCAGCATGGACGCCATGGGCGTGCCGGCGCGCCCACGGCCCCGCGGCAGGCCGACCAGGTCGCGTTCCCCGGCGAGCGCGCCCTTCAGCGCGGGGGTCGGGGCCACGCCGTCGCCCAGCAGCGCGATCTTCACTCCTTCGCCCCGGCTGACCTGGCGGGCGTCGCGGAAGGAGTACGCCATCCGCTTGAACCAGTCCTTCGGCGGGGCGTCGGCGCGGACCGGGCCGACCAGACCGAACAGCAGGGCCACCGCGAGGGGGCCTGCCAGATGGCGGACACGCGGCTTCAGCATTGGACCCGCTTCCGTTCGCAGGGGGCCTTACCGGGCTCCAGCCGCAGCACCAGCCCGTGCAGCACCGCTCTGACCATCGACAGCTGGACGGCCAGGCCCGCCCGCTTGTCGGGGCCGCCACTACGGTCGACGGTCCAGCCGCCGCTGGCGAAGAACACGTAGGGCGTCTCGCCGCTGTAGATCCAGAAACGGTGGCGGCGCGCATCGGTGAACCCGGCCGCGACGGTCCCCGGGAAGGCCACCGCCCGCACGCCGACGCTCTCCTTGGCCGCGTGCACGCCGATGGCGGAGCTGACGTGCCCGATGGTCCTGGTGGCCTCGTCGGCGTTGGGCATGACCGCGATGCCGAGCGTGACGAGCTGGGTCCGGCTGGGGTCGGTGTAGGTGGCGCGCAGCACGCTCCGGCAGCCGTGCGCGACCAGGAGCGCGGCCAGACGCGCGTCGACCCCGTCGCGGCAGGACGCCGGCGGAGCGATCCCGACCCGGTCGGCCGTCCAGACCCCCAGCGAGGGACCGGTGGGCTTCAGCGCCTCCTCGAAGCCTTCGAGGCGCGCAGGAAAGATCTCCCCGGCGGGCAGACCGGACCAGCGGGTCGCGACCTCCCGCTCCCCCGCAGCCTCCACCTCCTTGGCCGACGGAGACCGTTGCACGCTCCAGCCGATGGCCCCGGCCGCACCGAGCACGGCGGCCAGGCCCAACGCCGTCAGGACCGCGATCGCCGCACGCGGGCGGCGGGACGGGACGGGCGGACGCTCCGGAGGCACGATCCCCGGCTCTTCAGCAGCGGTGGTTTCGGGCACCCGCCGATCTAACTGACACTGTGTCTCATTGCAATGACGATCACACTTCGGAATGGAGAAGGCCCTGGCCATACGCCTAAATTCGGCGCCGAAACTCCGCACACGATGAAGGCCCTCACCCCGAAAAGGAGAGAGCCTTCGCAAGTCAGATCAGGGAAGACGCCGGGAACCGGCCTTGACCTCGTTCAGGAAGCCCTCCCACTGCCGAGGACTGAACGCGAGCACCGGCCCATCCGGATTCTTGCTGTCACGCATAACAACAGCAGATCGCAGAGAGGCAACTTCAACGCACTGCCCGTTGCCACCACTCCGGCTGGACTTGCGCCACTGGGCACGGGACAGGTCGGGCGAGGTGATCATCATGCCCTTCTTCCTGGCTGGAGCGCTTCCGCCGCCTCCGAGATGAGCGCTATCGACCCGTTGGGGGCGGCGGCTGCGGCACGGAGATGTTCGAAGACCAGCGTATACCGGGTGGTGTCGACTTCCTCCTCCAGGAAGAGATCGCCAGCCTGGCTCTCGATGTAGACGAGGTCCGGTCCCATCGGTTCGGGGAACTGCATGACGACGAAGGAGCCAGGCATACCCGGATGGGCGCCGGCCCCGAAGGGGACCACCTGCAAGGTGACGTTGGGCAGCTCGGCCATCTCGACCAGGCGGTCCAGCTGTTCCCGCATGACCTGAGCGCCGCCGACGACGCGCCGTAGCGCGGCTTCGTCGACGATCGCCCACAATTGCAAGGCGTCGTCGCCCGTAAGAACGGCCTGCCTGCGCATCCTGACGTCGACCCTGTTCTGGATCTCCTCGCGCGTGGCTCCCGGCAGCGTTCCCTGCACGGCGGCACGGGCGTACTCCTCGGTCTGGAGCAGGCCGGGGACGAAAAGGCACTCGTAGTTGAGAACGGACTTGGCAGCGGTCTCGAACTCGATGTACGAGGCGTAATGCTCAGGCAGGGACGAAGCGAGAGTGTGCAGCCAACTGCGCTGGGACGCCTCCTTGAGCAGAATGCTCAGCTCACTTCGCCGTGCCTCCTCGACGTTGTACAGCTCCAGCAAGGCCCTAAGGGTTCGAGCCTGCGGACGCGTATGTGCGTATTCGATGCGATAGAGGGTCGCCGGATTGATGCCCGTACGTTCGGCGACGTCTTCGCGCGTGAGCCCTGAATCACTGCGAAGCCGCGCCAGTTCTCCGGCCAGACGACGGAGGCGGACGGTCGGCGCGGGCCTGCGACTGGGCATGAAGCGTCCTCCAAGGAGTGTGGCGGCGATCTGTCCAGCCGCTGACGACTTTCAGCGATCTTGTTTATGCAAGTAATTCTTATGCAAGCCTTGCGTTGCCCAGCTTCGCGTAGGCATGATGTGCCCAGCTTCTCAGACTCACCGAGCGAACGCAGGCGAACGCGGTACGTAGTGCCCTCTGGCGCTGCGGGGATGGCGGTGACCTTCATGTGCGAACGACGATCCCCTGAGCACGTCCGGCACGCGTGTCCGCCCGACGACCTGCGGCTTCGATGGCGCCCGGGCGGGGACCTCTATGCGACCGGCCGGCGCTTCACGGCACTTACGCACCTGATGGCCGACCTTCGGCTGCTGGGCGTGGGGTCGCGGCTGGAGCTCGCAGGCGACGGGGAAGCGCTACTGCGCGTACCGCGCACGCTGGACAAACCGCTGGCCGTCCTGTGCGTGAGCTACCGCAACGAGTGGTGCTTCGCCTGGAGCCGCGACCGGATCGCACGGGTAGAGGACTCCATGGCCGTAGCAGCGGAGATTCGGGGGACACGTTCATGAACTGCCCTGGAGAGCACGAGACCGTCTCAGCACGCATCGTCTACCGCACCCCGGAAGGCCCGCCGGACATACGGGAGGCGCGGGCGTTCGTGCGCGACTGCGCGGCCGCTTGCCTGGGCAACGGCTCCCCACTGGTGGACGACGTGGAGACGATGGCGTCAGAGGTGCTGACCAACGCCGTTCGCTACACCGCCTCCGGCCGCCCGAACGGCTCGATCGAAGTGCTGGTGCAGGCCTCACCCGGACACCTGAGGGTGAACGTGCGCGACGACGGCGACGCGACCACCCTGCCGGAGATAGGTCCGCTGAACCTGGAAGCGGGTAGTGGACGCGGCCTGCTGATCGTGGCGGCCCTGGCAGCCGACTGGGGTGTAACGATCAGTACTGCTCCAGAGCGGCCGGTGACAGTCTGGTTCGAGGTGAAACGCTGAAAGCACGCAGCACTGCTTTTTGGGGGGTGCAGGGGGCGGAGCCCCCTTGCCAGGGGCTGCGGGGGACGGAGTCCCAGCGGCCCCTAAAACAAGCACGCAGGCGCGGAGCGCCTTCCTTTGTCGGGGGGTGCGGGGGCGGAGCCCCTGCCTCAGTAGGCAAGCAGGGCGGCGCAGCCGTCGTTTGCGGGGTGTGGGGCAGCGCCCCGCCGGGGGACGTAGGGGGCTGGCCCCCTGCCCGGACGACGCACGCACGGCGCGAGCCCTGGCGAGCGCCGGGCGGGCGGCGCCCGGATGTGGGGGTTTGGGGGGACGTCCCCCCAAGGCAAACACAGCCGCTTTCGCCGCAGCCAAGGCACCGACTCAATCTGTGGGGGTCTACACCAGACCACCCAGCCCAACCCCGCGCGGGGTTGCCCGCGCACCCAACAACCCCGGCCCCGCGCGGGTTTGCCCACATACCCGCCCGCCCCAGCCCGCACAGGGTGGTCACGTCCAGCGGAGTGGTGTATGAGATCGGTCTCCGCGTGATCTGTTGTTGAGGTTAGGCGGTGAGTTGTTGCTGGTCGATGGTGTTGTTCCCGGTGTCGGTGTCGATGATGCGCAGTCGGGTTTTGGCCAGCAGGTCCAGGCCCATGTAGCGGCGCATCTCGGCCCATTCGTCGGTCTGTTCCATCAGGACCGCGCCGACCAGGCGGATCACCGCGGCGCGGTCGGGGAAGATCCCGACCACGTCGGTGCGGCGGCGGATCTCTTTGTTGAGCCGTTCCTGAGGGTTGTTGGACCAGATCTGCCGCCATAGTGGGGGTGGGAAGGCCGCAAAGGCCAGCAGTTCCTCGCGGGTCTGGTCCAGGTGGTCGGCGGCTTGGGGGTGCTTGGCCTCCAGGGCCTGCACCACCCAGTGGTGTTGGGCGGTGACCTGGTCGGGGTCGGGCTGGTCGAAGATGGTGCGCACCAGCGTGGCCACCCAGGGCTGGGCGGATTTGGGCACCTTGGTGAGCAGGTTGCGCAGGTAGTGGGTGCGGCAGCGCTGCCAGGCCGCGCCCGGCAAGGTGGCGCCGACCGCCTCCACCAGCCCGGCGTGCGCGTCGGAGATCACCAGCTGCACCCCGGTCAGGCCGCGGGCCACCAGGCCGCGCAGGAACGCCAGCCAGCCCGCGCCGTCCTCGGCCGAGGTGACCTCCACTCCCAGGATCTCGCGGTGCCCGTCGGCGTTGACGCCGGTGGCGGTCAGCACGTGCACGTTGACCACCCGGCCGCCCTCACGCACCTTCTGGGTCAGCGCGTCGACCCATACGAACGCATACGGGCCGGTGGCCAGGGGCCGGGTGCGGAACGCGGTGACCTGCTCGTCCAAGGTCTTGGCCATCTGGCTGACCTGGCTTTTGGAGATCCCGGTGATTCCCATCTGCTCCACCAGCTTGTCCACCCGCCGCGTCGACACCCCCAGCAGATAACTGGTGGCGACCACGCTGACCAGGGCCTGCTCGGCCCGGCGTCGTCGCTCCAGCAGCCAGTCGGGGAAATAGGACCCGGTCCGCAGCTTGGGGACGGCCAGCTCGACGGTGCCGGCGCGGGTGTCCCACTGGCGGGTGCGGTAGCCGTTGCGGGAGTTGACGCGCTGGTCGCTGCGCTGCCCGTAGTCGGCGCCGCACAGGCTGTCGGCCTGGGCCGACATCAAAGCGTTCGCCATCGTGGTCACCATCTGCCGCAACAGATCCGGCTCACACGCCCCGATCTGCTCGGCGAACCAGCCCGCAGGGTCCACACTGTTGTCCACGGCCATCGCGTCTGTTCTCCTTCGGTTCTTGGTCGATTCGAAGGATCACGCGGTGGCCGTCTCGTTTGCACGACGCCACACCCACTGACCTGGTCAAACTCTTACACCACCTCCGTGGACGCAACCCACAGGGTTGAGGTAAGAACCCGCGCCAAGCCCAGCCCGCAGCGTTCTGCCCGGCGCAAGCGGAGGTTCAGACTGCGCCTGCCGTGGCTGCGCCCGGCTTGCTAGAGCAAGCGGGGCGCAGCCACGGCAGGCGGTAGAGAGCGGGCCCACACAGTGGTGAGAGTCCACAAACCCCAGCCCCCCAGCCGCAGCCCGCACCCTGCAGCCCGCATCCCAACTCAACGCCAGCAACTACTAACTCAACAGCCATCCCAGCGTGCCCGGCGCATGTCCACGCGCCGCCCATCCGGTTTCAACGGCGTCCCCTCCACCCGGTACTCCTCCAGCGCGCGGATCTCGTGCCCAGACGGCGGGCTTCCGTCCGCCCTCAGCACCCGCCACCAAGGAACACCGCCCCCGAAGTGGGACATCACGCGGCCGACCTGGCGCGGCCCGCCCTCCCCGACCAGCTCGGCGACGTCGCCGTACGACAGGACGCGGCCGGGCGGTATGCGCTCGACCGCGTCCAGGACGGCTTCGGCGTAATCGTCAGGTTCCGACGGCATCCGTCGATTCTGCCGGACGCCGCCGCACCGCGAGGAAGATCGCCGCCCCCAGCGCGGCCAGACCCGCGACCCCCAGCGCACCGAACCCGACGAGCCACGGGACGTTGTAGGGCACGGCACGGACCGCCCCGGACTCATCGCCGAAGTGCGCGGAGTCTGCCACAGGCCTCTTGGTGATCGCGGCAGGGCCCGGCGTGAGCTTGGCGGCCTCCGCCAGCGCGCCCGCAGGGTTGACGTAGCCGAAGCCGAGGTCGGTGTCATAACGGCCCGCTCCGGCGGGGTGCCGGGCCGAGCGGCTGATGACCTCGTTGACCTGACCGGGGGTCAGCTTGGGGTACTTGGCCTTCACGAGCGCGACGGCAGCGCTGACCCATGCGATCGCGGGCTGGTCGCCCCAGTAACGCCACTCCCGGCCGTCAGGACCGGTGCTCGGGGTCTTGACTCCGGGCGCGGAGACCAGCACCACGCTGCTGGCCTTGGTGTACTCGCCGTCGCGGCGGCCGAACCCGTCGGTCGCCCCGACGCCGATCACGCCGGCCTGGGCCGCCGGGTAGAGGCGTCTGTGCGGCGACTGCTTCCCGACCGCGCCCACCACCACCGCGTTCTTGCCGTGCGCATAGGCCACCGCGTCGCGAAGCTCGGAATCGTCGTCGGCGCTCCACGCCACGGCGATGACGTCGGCCTTCTGATCGGCCGCGTACCGGATGCCCTTGGCGAGCTGGCTGCCCATGACGGCGTTCCTCATCCAGTGCGTGGCCCTCGGCTCCTCCCGATCGGCGAAGACCCGCACCGGCAGCACGCGGGCCTGCGGGGCCAGCGCGCCGTCCCCGGCGATCATCGAGGCCATGAGGGTGCCCAGTGTCCGGCGCGGGCGGGGCGTGCGGACGAGGTCGTGCTCCTCGGCCAGTTTCCCCTTGAGCACCGGCACCTCCGCGACGCCGTCGGCCAGCACGGCGATGGTGACCGTGCGGCCCTTGGCGGCCTTGTCCGCCTCCTCGAAGTCGGTCAGCATCCGCTTCACCCAGTCGCCGTCGGCGCGGGCCGCGCCGGTCAGCGGCGGGGCCAGAGCGAAGGCCAGGGCGGCGGCCAGCACGCCCGCCGTACGGCGCGTCAGCATCGCACCCTCTTCCGTTCGCACGGCTTGGTCTGATCGCTCAACCGGTCCAGCACCTGGTCCTGCACGATCCGCGCGAACCGGAAGTCCTCCACTCGCGCTTTGGGCCCGACCTTCCCCCGGTCCAGAGCCCAGCCGCTGCTCCGGAAGAACAGGTAGGGCGACTGCGGGAAGTCCATCCAGAAGTCATGCCGCTGAGCGTCGGTGAAACCGCTGGCAGCCGTCCCCGGGAACGCGGCGGCGCGCAGGCCGATGCTCTCCTTGACCGCACCGCCGAACGTGGTGCTGATGGCGGATTCCGCGCGGCCGGCCTGCCGCGTGTCCCCCAGCACGGCGATGCCGACCGTGGTGACCAGTGTTCCGCTGGAGTCGATATAGGTGGCGCGCAGCACGGTGCGGCAGCCGTTCTTGACCAGTACCTCGGCGAGCTTGGCGTCGAAGCCCTGCGCACAAGGGACTTCCGGGGCGATCCCGAGGCGCCGCGCGACCCCCCAGCTTCCCTTGTCCGCATACTGGGAGGCCCACCCCCTGGAAAGGTCCTCCTTGACCTGCGCCGGAAAGATCTCCCCGGCCGGCAGCCCGGACCAGCGGGTGGCGATCTCCTTCTCCCCCGCCGCCTCGATCTGCTCGGCGGTGGGCGCGCGCAGCACGCTCCACCCGATCGCTCCGGCCGCGCCGAGCACGGCGGCCAGGCCCAACGCCGTCAGGGCCGCGATCGCCGCGCGCGGGCGGCGTCGAACCGGTGCGGAGGGCCGATCCGGGGGCGGCGCTCCGGACGCCTCGGCCTCGGGCTCGGCGGAAGTGGTTTCGGACACCCGCCGATCCAACTGACACCGTGTCTCATTACGGAGACGATCATGCTTCGGAACGGGGACGGCGCACCGCCGCCGTCCCCGCGACGACCAGGCCGATCAGCGCCAGCGCGCACACCGCCACCGACGCCACGATCACCGTCCCGTCGCGGTGCACCACCCGGATCGGCTCCGCCTCCCCGGACCCGAACCGCTGCTCCGCCGCCGCCCCGAACCCGGTGGGCCGCACCCCCGCCAGCCGCCCGGCCTCGTTCAGCGCCGCCAGCGCGTCCACCCGGCCGAAGCCCACGCCCAGGTCGTAGCCGCCCTGCGGGCGCTGCTGCGTGCTGGCCACGATCGCCTGGGTGACCAGCGCGGGCGCGAGCTTGGGATGCCGGGAGCGGATCAGCGCCGCCACCCCGGACACGAACGCGGTGGCGGGGCTGGTGCCGTCGCCGATCCAGTACTGGGCGCCGGGGCCCGCGCCGATGATCTGCACGCCGGGGGCCGACACCACCACCGCCGAGTTGCGGTTGGAGAAGCCCGCGTGGCGGCCCGCCGCGTCCACCGCCGCCACCGAGATCACGCCGGGGAACGAGGCCGGGTAGGTGAACTCGGCGTGCCCGCCGCGCCGCGCGGTGCGGTCGGCGCCGCCGTTGCCCGCGGCGGCCACCACCACGACGCCGTGCCGGACGGCGTAGGCGACCGCCTCGCGCTCGGCGCGGGTCGGGTAGGAGCGGCCCAGCGACAGGTTGACGACGTCCACGCCCTGGTCCACCGCGTAGCGGATGCCGGAGGCGATGGTGCCCTCGTAGCGCGGGTTGCCGGTGAACGAGGCGAAGCCCGGCTCGTCCCGCTCCAGGATCACCCGCAGGGCCAGCAGCCGCGCCTCGGGGGCCACGCCCATCATCCCGTCGGCGTTGCCGGGGCCGTGGCCGTGCCCGGCGATGATGGAGGCCATGTTGGTGCCGTGCAGCCGCTTGGGCTCGACACCGGGCGGGTTCGCGCCGCGCGTGTAGTCGGGGCCGACGACGACCGAGCCGGTCAGGTCGGCCTGGTCGGGGTCGACGCCCGAGTCCAGCACCGCCACCGTCACGCCCCGGCCCCGCGACAGCGACCACGCGCGCGGCACGTTCAGCGACTCCAGGATCGGCGTCATCGCGTCCCGCACCTGGTCGGCGCGGGCGGGCGGCGTCGTGAGCGGTGCGGGCAGGACGAGCGCGGCGGCGGCCCCGACCGCCGCGACCCTGCCCAGGGCGCGCATCAGCACGTCCACTCCGGTGCGCCGCACTCCACCCGCCCCGGGGCGGCCAGCGGTTTCAGGACGGCGTCGGCGAGCTGCGGGCCGAGCGCCGCCAGGTCGTTCTGCTGCTGGCGGGCGCCGATGGCGGGACGGCCGTCCGCGTACCCCACCGTCGCGGCGACCAGGTACGGACCGCGCCGCCGTACGGCCGCGGCCTGCCGCGCGGTGTCGCCGAACCGCGCGGCGGGCGACCCCTCGAACGGCAACGTGCGCAACCCCGGCCGCGGCCCGGGCACCGGGAACCACGGCACGGCCTCGCGCGCAGCACGCTCGTCAGGGAACACCACCACCCCGACCGTCACCGCCAGCCCCTGCAACTGGTCCAGGTAGGTCGCGCGCAGCACCGCCAGGCAGCCCCGGCTGGTCAGCGACCCGCTGAGCTGCGGGTCCACGGCCGCGTCGCAGCGCGTGGCGGGGTCGATGCCGATCCGGGACGCCTGCTCGGCCGAGCCCATGTCGAGGGTGTAGGGCAGCGTCGCGGGGAACAGGCGCCCGGCGGGCCAGGTCCGGTAGCGGGCGGCGACCTCGGCCGCCTGCGCGTCCGCGCGTTCGGCCGCGGTCGGATCGCGGGTCAGCTCGCCGGTCAGCCGCAGCGCCGCCGCGCCCAGCACCGCCAGGCAGCCGGCCGCCGCGAGCACGGCGACGACCGTGCGGGACCGCGACCGGCCGGGCTCGTGCGTCCGGTCCGGGTCGAGGTCCGGAGCTGAGATCTCGGCGCGCGACACGCAGCGGAGCGTAGCCGAACCGGGGGCCGCCGAGGGGCTCAGGAGGCCCGCGGATGGCGGCGCGCCAGCATGATCGTGATCACGATGGCGGCGAGGGTGCCGAGCGCTCCGCCGCCGACCACCGCCACGATCACCGGGCGGACCCAGAACGGCCGCTCGATCACCGGCACCGGGCCCGGCGCCGCGTCCCCGAACCGCCGCCCCGCCGCCTGGCCGCCCGGCCCGCCCGGCCGCGGCGCGGTGAGCGCCGCGGCCGCCGCCAGCGCGCGGGCCGCGCTGACCTCGCCGAATCCGACGCCCGCGTCGTAGCCGCCGGCGGCCCCGTACCGGGAGGCGTTGACCAGCGCCTGCGCGACCAGCGGCGGCGGCAGCTTGCGGTACTTGGACCGGATCAGCGCCGCGATGCCCGACACCAGGGCGCTGGAGTCGCTGGTGCCGGAGCTGATGATGTAGCGGCCGGGCTCGGCGGCCGGGACGCCGTCGCCGGGAGCGGACACCAGCACCGAGTAGTTGCGGTTGGAGAACGGGGCGCGGCCGTGGCCGGGCTTGGTCGCCGCGACGGCGATCACGCCGGGGTAGGAGGCGGGGTAGGAGTAGGGCGCGAACCCGTCCTCGTCCAGGCGGCGCTTGCGGTCGCCGTCGTTGCCGGCCGCCGACACCACCACCACGCCCTTGCCGATGGCGTAGCCGATGGCGGCGCGCTCGTCGGGGTTCTCCCGGTACTTGCCGAGCGACAGGTTGATGACGTCGGCGCCGTTGTCGGCCGCGTAGCGGATGCCGCGCGCCACCGCGCTCTCGGCGCGCTCGGAGCTGCGGAACACCGGGTAGCTGTCGTCCTCGGGCTCGGCGATCGCACGGACGGCCAGCACGCGCGCCCTCGGGGCCAGCCCGATGATGCCGTCGCGGCGGCCGGGCCCGTGGCCGCGCCCGGCGATCAGCGAGGCCATCGCGGTGCCGTGCAGCCGCCGGGGCTCGGTCGTGCCGTCGATGTCGGCGAGCATGTTGGGGCCGGTGGTGACCGCTCCGGCCAGGTCGGCCTGGCGTGCGTCCACCCCGGTGTCCACGACCGCGACGGTCACGCCCTCGCCGCGCGTGATCTTCCAGGCGTCCTCGGCCTCCAGCAGGTCCAGCAGCGGGCGCTGCTTGTCGCGGACGATGTCGGCGTGCGCTGCGGGGGCGGCCACCGGGCCCGCCGCCAGCAGCGCGGCCAGCAGGACGGCGGCGGTCCGCCGGAAACCGCGCGCCGGACCGGAACGCGAGAAGGGAGAACGCATCAGCACCGCCATTCGCGCTTGGCGCAGTCGGGCAGCGCGGCGGTGGACAGCGGCTTGGCGACGGCGCGCCCGAGCTGCGGCGCGAGCCGGAACAGGGCGCCGGGGCGGCTCTTGGGCACCGCGGCGGCGGGCCGCCCGTCGGACTGGCCGGAGACCGTCAGCACCACGTACGGGCCGCCCCGGTCGGAGGTCCGGTCCTGTCGCGCCTGGTCGGTGAAGCGCGCGGCGGCCGTGCCGGGGAACGCGGCGGCGCGCAGCGCGGGCGCCGCCCCCTTGGCCCGGTCGATCCCGGCCGCGCCGGGCAGTTCCTTCAGCGCCGCGTCGGCCTTCCACGCGTCCGGGAAGGCGATCACGCCCACGGTGACGACGACGCCCTGGAGCTGGTCGGCGTAGGTGGCGCGCAGCACCGCGCGGCAGCCGTGGCGGCGCAGGACCTGCGCCAGCTCGGCGTCCACGGCGGCGTCGCAGCCGGTGCCGGAGACGATCCCGACGCGCGCGGCGTACTCGCTGCGATCGTCGCCGACCTCGTAGCCGAGCCGCTCGGGGAAGATGCGCCCGGCGGGCCATGCCTCCCAGCGGCGGGCCACTTCGGCGTTGGCGGCGCGCTGGAGCTCGGCGTTGGTGGGCTCGCGGTTCAGCGTGGCCCAGGCGCCGGCGAGCCCCGCCGCGCTGAGTGCGAGGTAGCAGCAGCCGATCGTGACCGCCACCAGCAGCCACTGGCGGGCGTGCAGGCCGAGGACGGTCGGCCGGGACGGGAAGGGCGGCAGGGGCGGTGGCGGGCCCCCTACAGGTGGCCCCCCGACGGGCGGGCCTCCTACAGGCGGGTACTCCGGCGGCCCGTACGAGGGGCCGTGGCCGGACCCGTACGGCGGTCCGGAGGGTGGTCCGGCGGGCGGCCCGTACGAGGGGCCGGACGGCGGGACCGGGCGCTGGGAGGGGGGAGGCTGGAACGCCACAACCGTCAAGGTTAATCGGGTTTGCCGCCTTTCGCCTTCGACGATTCCGCCGGATACGCGAAGAAGGCCTCCCACCTGCGGGTCCTTTTTCGGCACGGACGCGCGGGACCGCCCCCGGCGCGATCAGAACGCCCCGGCGCGCCCCCGCTCACCCTGCACAGGTCCATCCGTCACGCCGCCCAACACCCCGCACCCAGCCGGAAAGCCTGATCGCAATTTCAACCATTGGCGTCTTCTCGCCACGCGATGGCCCGCCCCACCACGCCGTAACAGCATGAAACGCATCCACTACGGAAACAGAGCGGAGCCATCCATGACCATCAAAATCCGACGCAGTCCGGTCGTCCTCGGAGCGCTGGCGAGCGCGCTCGGCGGGACCGCCCTCGTCGCCACCCCCGCCTACGCCGAGGACCAGACCTGCCACGGCTCGGTCTGCGTCAAGGTCGGCCGCGAGGGCGTGTGGGTCGACTTCATCCAGGGCTACCACCACGGCGGCAGCGGCGCCTGGAAGGGCAAGATCGACCTGACCCGGGAGGGCTACTCCACCATCCAGGGCGCGGTGGACACGCCGCCTCCGCCCGTCTTCCAGCGCGAGAC
The DNA here is from genome assembly GCA_050936435.1 of Spirillospora sp. CA-253888. GTDB lineage: Bacteria > Actinomycetota > Actinomycetes > Streptosporangiales > Streptosporangiaceae > Spirillospora. The sequence goes on along the minus strand of JBNJMT010000001.1, from coordinate 5,366,723 downwards.
CCTCCGCTACAGGCCGGGAGCGCGGATCTGCGCCCTCGGCTTCGAGTACCCGGGCTGGAAGGGCAGGGGCGAGGCCTGCGTCTACCTGAGGTGACCGCCGCACCACCGGCCACCGGGACGCGAAGAAGGGCCCCTCGACGTTGAGGGGCCCTTCTTTCGGCGAGGCCGTTCGGCGGGTCCGCCCGGGTCGGGCGGGCCGCCTACTTGCGGAACGTGTCGCGGACTTCCTTGGCCGCGTCCTTGGCCTGCTCGCCGACCTGCTTCGCGCCGCCGGCGGCGCGGTCCCGGCGTCCCTCCGACTCGAGGTACGGGTCGCCGGTCTGGCGGCCGGCCTCTTCCTTGCCGCGTCCCTTGGCCTTCTGCGCCTTGTTCTTGAGCTTGTCCAGGAAGCCCATGTCGCTCCCTCCATCCGTACGGGGTCCGTACCGGGCGTGCCGTGCCCGGTATAGGGCGATCTATGCGTCGACTACGCGCCGGTTCTGATGTCGCGCCGGATGCGGGCCGCCTCCTCGTGGATGCGCACCTCGGTGTCCAGCAGCCTGGCCTCGGCCTTCTCCGTGCGCAGCCGGGCGCGCATCTCCCGGAAACTGGGGGTGCGGCGGCGCTCGCGCACCGCCGTCCGCCGCCCGGCCCGGGCGCGCTGGAACTTGTTCAGCAGACCCATCTCCCTCATCCCCTCACCCGCTCGACAGGACGGCCGGGGCATGCCCCTTGTGCGCCGGTTCATGCGCGTCCGCGGGCTGACGTGGGGCTTCGAGCGGCCGCGGCGTTGGGGAATGCGGGGCGGCATGGCAAGGTTGTGCGGTGAAAGGACGACGGCGTCCGCCCCCGTAACAGCCACGCGTCAGCACAGGAGCATCCACCGTGTCGTTGCCACCTCTGGTCGAGCCCGCAGCGGAGCTCACCCGTGACGAGGTCAATCGTTACTCGCGGCACCTGATCATCCCCGATGTGGGCATGGCCGGGCAGAAGCGCCTCAAGAACGCCAAGGTCCTGTGCGTGGGCGCCGGCGGCCTCGGCTCCCCGGCCCTGATGTACCTGGCCGCGGCCGGGGTGGGCACGCTGGGCATCATCGACTTCGACGTGGTGGACGAGTCCAACCTGCAGCGCCAGGTCATCCACCGCCAGTCCTCGCTCGGCCTGCCCAAGGCCGAGTCGGCGGCCGCGACCGTCCGCGAGATCAACCCGCTGATCGACGTGGTCGTCCACAACGTCGCGCTCGACCGCGACAACGTCATGGACATCTTCGCCCAGTACGACCTGATCCTCGACGGCACCGACAACTTCGCCACCCGCTACATGGTCAACGACGCGGCCGTGCTGCTCGGCAAGCCGTACGTGTGGGGCTCGATCTACCGCTTCGACGGCCAGGCCAGCGTGTTCTGGGCCGAGCACGGCCCCTGCTACCGCTGCCTGTACCCCGAGCCCCCGCCGCCCGGCATGGTGCCCTCCTGCGCCGAGGGCGGCGTGCTCGGCGTGCTGTGCGCCTCGATCGGCTCCATCCAGGTCAACGAGGCCATCAAGCTGCTGGCCGGCATCGGCGAGCCGCTGGTCGGCCGTCTGATGATCTACGACGCCCTGGAGATGAGCTACCGGCAGGTCAAGGTCCGCAAGGACCCCGAGTGCCCGCTGTGCGGCAAGAACCCGACCCAGACCGAGCTGCTGGAGGACTACGACGCCTTCTGCGGCGCGGTGTCGGAGGAGGCCACCGAGGCGGCCAAGGACTCCACCATCTCGGTGCACGAGCTGAAGGCCATGCAGGACCGCGGCGACGACATCTTCCTGGTGGACGTGCGCGAGGTGAACGAGTACGAGATCGTCTCGATCCCGGGCGCCACGCTGATCCCCAAGGGCGAGTTCCTCAACGGCTCGGCGCTGGAGCGGCTCCCGCAGGACAAGAAGATCGTGCTGCACTGCAAGTCGGGCGTGCGGTCGGCCGAGGCCCTGGCGGTGGTGAAGCAGGCCGGATTCGCCGACGCGGTGCACGTCGGCGGCGGCGTGCTCGCCTGGGTCAACCAGATCGACCCCAGCCAGCCGTCCTACTGAGCGACGCAACACCCGGACGACTTCGGACGTCCCCGAACGCCCCGCGACCGCACCCGGTCGCGGGGCGTTCCGCGTTCCGGACCGGCCCGCGTCCCCGCCCGCCGGAGGCCGCGGCAAAGATCGTCGTACGACATCGGCCAAAGCGCTTGTGATCTGCCCCACGCGCGGAAAGACTGGGCGCGACCGCGGGGCCCCCGCCGGCCGCCGCGCACCGTCGCGGCGTCCCGGTCCGGCCGCCCTGCGGGCTCCCCTCTTCTCTGCACCGCCCTGGAGGCATGATGTCCGCGCAGGTGATCACCGAAGCCGAGGTGGCGCTCGGTCACCTGGAGCTGCTGACCGACGAGCTGCGTTCGCGCGGCTGGCGGGTCGAGGTCGCCGCGCACGGCGACCGCTGGCCCTCGGCGACGGTCGCCAACCCCGAGATGGCCGCGTTCAACGAGACGGTCATCGCCGTGCTGGAGCAGGCCGACCGCTCCTGGTCCTTCTACTACGGCTGGGGCGAGCGCATCGCCCCGTGCGCCGAGATCGAGCGCACCGCGACCATGCTCGGCCGGGTGCTGGCCACCCGCCGCGACGCCTGACCGGCGTCCCGCAGGCTCCGCGGCGGCGCGGTGCGGAGGGCCCGCGCCGCCGCGGACAACATCCCCGGGGCGGGCCCGGGCGGCCCACCCCGGTTGGGGTCGATTCCGCAGGTCACATAGCATCGCTCCATGGCTTGGACGCGATATGTGGCGATCGGCGACTCCTTCACCGAGGGCATCGGCGACGCCTATCCCGACGGTTCCCCGCGCGGCTGGGCCGACCGCGCCGCCGAGGCGCTGGCCGCCCGTGAGCCCGGCTTCACCTACGCCAACCTGGCGATCCGCGGCAAGCTGCTCGACCAGATCATCGACGAGCAGCTCCCGGCCGCCCTCGCGCTGGGGCCGGACCTGGTGTCGATCTCCGGCGGCGGCAACGACCTGCTGCGCCCCGCCACCAGGGTGGAGGACCTCGGCGCCCGCATGGACGCCGCCGTGGCGCGCATCCGCGCGACCGGCGCGGACGTGGTGCTGTTCACCGGCGTGGACCCCGCCGAGTCGGCGGTCATCCGCCGCACCCGGGGCCGGGTCGCCGCCTACAACGGGCAGCTGCGCGACATCGCCGAGCGGCACGGCGCGCACCTGGTGGACCAGTGGTCGATGGACATCCTGCGCGACTGGCGGATGTGGGGCATCGACCGCCTGCACATGTCGCCCGCCGGGCACCGGCGCGTGGCGCTCGCCATGCTGGAGTCCCTCGGCGTCCCCGACGTCGAGGACTGGCGCGAGCCGAAGCTGCAGCCGCTGCCGGAGCTGAGCCGGGGCGCGCGGCTGCTGTTCGACCTGCGCTGGGCGCGCGGCTACCTCGCGCCGTGGGTGGGGCGGCGGCTGCGCGGCCGTTCCTCCGGCGACCAGATCACCGCGAAGCGCCCGACACTCGCTCCCTGGGAATGACGGCATACCTCTCGCCTGGTGGGCATCATCGCGGTGTTCCATCCGCGACGAGAGGGAGACCATGCCACTGCTGAGGCGCACGACCATCACGCTCACCGCGGCGGGGGCCGCGCTGGGCCTGCTGTCGGCCCCCGCGTCGGCCCATGCGCGCCCGCACGTCGTCAAGGCGAAGGGCCCGAGCAACGTCTACGACCGGGCCTACGCCAAGGCGAGCACGAAGGTGCGCGTGACCACGCGCAAGCAGCGGACGACCGTCCGCTTCACCGTGTCGGGCCTTCCGGCCTCGGCGGCGGGCAAGCGCCTGGGGGTGCACGTCCACCAGAAGGCGTGCGGCCCCAAGCCCGCCGACGCCGGCAAGCACTACCAGAACCCGAAGGCGAAGCCGGGCACGCCGCTGCACGCCAAGGAGGTCTGGCTCGACGTGCGGGTCGGCAGGGACGGCAAGGGCCGTGCCCGCACGACCGTGCCGTGGCGCATCGCCAAGGGCGACGCGGGCTCGGTGGTCGTGCACGCCGGGTCGACCGACCACCACACCGGTGACGCGGGCGACCGCCTGCTGTGCACCACGGTGCCGTTCGGCGCCTGACGGCGCGCGACGCGGCCCGTCCCTCACGGGGCGGGCCGTGCGTCCCGTCAGGCGCTCCTGCGGCCGCCCTTCTTCTCGCCCCTGCCCTCTCCGGCCTTCTTCCCCGCGCGGCCCTTCTTGGCCGCCTCGACGCTGGCGCGCAGCGCGCTGAGCAGGTCGGCGGTCGGCTCCTTGTCCTCGGCCTCGGGCCGGTGCACCTCGCGGCCCTCCACCTTGGCGTCGATGACCGCCTGCACCGCCTCCCGGTAGGCGTCGTGGTACTCCTCCGGGCGGAACTCCCCGCGCATCGACTCGATCAGCGAGGACGCCATCGCCAGCTCCTGCTTGCGGACCTCGACCTCGTCCTCCAGGAACGGGAACTCGGGCGCGCGGACCTCGTCGGGCCAGAGCATCGTCTCCAGCACGAACACCCCGTCGCGCACCCGCAGCGTCGCCAGCGACTCGCGCTGGCGCAGCACCGCCTTCACCACCGCGACCTGCCCGGACCTCTCCAGCGCGTCGCGCAGCAGCACGTACGGCTTGACGCCGGCGTCCTCGGGCTCCAGGTAGTAGGACTTGGCGAACAGGATCGGGTCCACCTCGTCGCGGTCGACGAACCGCAGCACCTCGATGTGGCGGCCGGTGGGCAGCGGCAGGTCGGCGAAGTCCTCCTCGGTCAGCACGACCATCTCCCCGCTCGGCAGCTCGTACCCCTTGGCCACCTCGCTGTAGGGCACCTCCTCGCCGTCCACCGAGCAGATCCGCTGGTACCTGATCCGCCCGCCGTCGCTTCGGTGGACCTGGTGGAAGGCGACGTCGCGCTGCTCGGTCGCCGCGTACACCTTGACCGGGATCGTCACCAGGCCGAACGAGATCGCACCCTTCCAGATACTGCGCATGTCCTGCCCTTACCCGGCGCGACCTTTCCCTAGCGTGACGCCGGGGTGCGATTTGCTCCAGTTCGTACGCTTGATCCTTTTCCGGGCGCCGGGCGCCGGGTAAAAAGCGGTTATGACGATGCCGTGGCCGATCGAGCCGATGATGGCCGCCACCGGAGACCTGCCCGAGGACGCCCAGCACTGGGGCCTGGAGCTGAAGTGGGACGGGGTGCGCGTCATCACCTACGTCTCGGCCGACGGGGTGCGCGGCAGCGGCCGGCGCTCCACCGACCTGGCCGGCCGCTACCCCGAGCTGTCGGGGCTGGCCGACCTGCTGCCCCACCACGACGTCGTCCTGGACGGCGAGGTGGTCGCGTTCGAGAACGGGCGCCCCAGCTTCGCCCGGCTCCAGCGCCGGATGCACGTCGCCCGCCCCGACGCCCGCCTGATCCGCGAGGTGCCGGTCCGCTACGTGGTGTTCGACCTGCTGTTCATGGACGGGCACCTGCTCTACGACATGCCCTACGCCGACCGCCGCGCCCTGCTCGGCGACCTCGACCTCGCCGAGGCCGGGGCGGTGGAGGTGCCGCCGTCGCTGCACGGCGGCGACCGCGACCAGGTCGCCGAGCTGCTGGAGTTCACCCGCGAGCAGCGGCTGGAGGGGCTGATGGCCAAGCGCCTGGACTCCCCCTACCGGCCCGGCCGCCGGGTGGACTTCTGGCGCAAGGTGAAGAACTTCCACACCCGCGACGTGGTGATCTGCGGCTGGCGGCCCGGCCAGGGCCGCCGCGCGGGCGGGGTCGGGTCGCTGCTGCTCGGCGAGTACGACGACAAGGGCCGCCTCTGCTACGCCGGGCACGTGGGCACCGGCCTCACCGACCGCGCGCTGGAGGCGCTGTACCGGGCGCTGGCGCCGCTCGCCAGGGCGACCTGCCCGTTCGACGAGCCGATCCCCCGCGAGCACGCCCGCGACGCCCGGTGGGTTGAGCCGCGGCTGGTCGGGGAGGTCGCCTACAGCGTCCGGACCAGGGACGGAAGGCTGCGCTTCCCGGTGTGGCGCGGCCTGCGCGACGACAAGGACCCGCACGAGGTGACCCGTGACCCCTAAGAAGATCGACGTGGAGGTGGAGGGGCGCGAGCTGACCCTGTCCAACCTCGGCAAGGACCTGTACCCGGAGTTCACCAAGGGCGAGGTCATCGACTACTACGCCAAGGTCGCGCCGGCGCTGCTGCCGCACCTGCGCGACCGCCCGGCCACCCGCATCCGCTTCCCCGACGGGGTGGACGGCGGGTCCTTCTTCGAGAAGAACGCGCCCTCGCACACACCGGACTGGATCCGCACGGTCACGATCAGGACGCCGGGCAGCTCGCGGGGCCGCGACACCCTCGACTTCATCGTCATCGACGACCTGCCGACGCTGGTGTGGTGCGCCAACCAGGCCGCGCTGGAGCTGCACGTCCCGCAGTGGAAGGTGGGGCCGCGCGGCGGGCGGCACAGCCCCGACCTGATGGTGTTCGACCTCGACCCGGGCGCGCCCGCCTCGGTCCTGGACGCCCGCGAGGTCGCCTTCCTGCTGCGCGACCTGCTGGCCGCCGACGGCCTGGCGTCCTACCCCAAGACCAGCGGCAAGAAGGGCCTGCACCTGTACGTGCCGGTCAAGGAGACCGACCGCACCGAGGAGTACGCGAAGAGGGCCGCCTACCGCCTGGCCACCGAGCACAAGGACCTGGTGGTGGCGAAGATGGAGCGGCAGGTCAGGCGCGACCGGGTCTTCGTGGACTGGAGCCAGAACAACCCGGCCAAGACCACCGTGGCGCCCTACTCGCTGCGCGGCGCCGAGCACCCGTGGGTCTCCACGCCGCTCACCTGGGAGGAGCTGGAGGCCGCCGAGCGCCCCACCGATCTGCGCTTCACGCCCGAGGAGGTGCTGACCCGCGTGGACGAGCACGGCGACCTGCTGAAGCCGCTGCTGGAGTCCCGTCCGTCCCTTCCCTGACTCCGGCGTCAACTCCGCCGGTGCCCTAAGTGTTCGAATCGCCACTCTCCGGCGTCGATTTCCGCCACTATGAGGGTGCGGGGACACTGCGCGGAGGGATGAACAGGTGACGCAGAACCATCACTACGACGTCGTGGTGCTGGGCGGGGGGACGGCCGGCGAGCTGATCGCCATCGAACTCGCCCGGGCCGGACGCGGGGTCGCGCTCGTGGAGAACCGCCTGGTCGGCGGCGAGTCGCCCTACTTCGCGTGCGTCCCGTCGAAGTCGCTGCTGCTGTCGGCGCGGCGCGGGGAGACCTGGGAGCTCGCGGTCGCGCGCCGCGACGAGGTCACCGGGCACCTGGACGACGACCGGGCCGTGGCGCGCATGGCCGAGGACGGGGTGACGGTGCTGCGCGGCTGGGGCCGGATCACCGCGCCCGGCGCGCTGGCGGTGGACGGCACCGAGCACACCTACACCGACCTGGTGGTCTGCACCGGCAGCGAGCCGGCGGTCCCGGCCGCCGACGGGCTGTCCGAGGTGCCCACCTGGACCAGCGACGAGGCGCTGACGGTGCCGGACCTGCCGCGCCGCCTGGTCATCCTGGGCGGCGGGCCGGTCGGCTGCGAGATGGCCCAGATCTACGCCGCGTTCGGCTCGCAGGTGACGGTGGTGGAGTCGTCCGGCCGGCTGCTGACCGCCGAGGCCCCCTTCGCCGGGGAGGTCCTCGCCGACACCCTGCGCCGGATGGGCGTCGACCTGCGACTGGGCGCCGAGCCCGCCCGCGTCGAGCGCGGCGACGCGGGCCTGCGGCTGTGGCTCAGCGACGGCGGCGCCCTGCACGCCGACCGCGTCCTGGTCGCGGCGGGCCGGCGCCCCCGCGTGGAGGGCCTCGGCCTGGAGAACCTCGGCCTCACCGTCACGCCCGGCCGGGGGCTGCCGGTGGACGAGACCTGCCAGGTCGCCCTCGGCGGCCCTCCCGGCCCGAACGGCGGCGCCGTCTGGGCCGCCGGGGACGTCACCGGGGTGGCCCGCACCACCCACGCCGCCCGCCACCAGGCCCGCGTCGTGGTCTCCAACGTGCTCGGCAAGCGCCGCGAGGCCGACTACCGGGCCGTCCCGCGCGTCGTCTACACCACCCCGACGGTCTACTCGGTCGGGGTGTCGCCGGTGCACGCCGAGGAACAAGGCTTCGACCTGCTCACCGCTGGGTACGACCTCGCCTCGACGACCCGGGCGGCGGTGGAGGCCGACGACCGGGGCAGGGTGGAGCTGTACGCCGACCGTTCCCGCGGCCTGCTGGTCGGGGCGGCGGCGGTCGGGCTCTACGCTGAGGAATGGATGAGCGAGATCGCGCTGGCCATCCGGGCGGAGGTTCCGCTGAGCCTGCTCACCGACGTGGTGCACGCCTTTCCGACCTACGGCGAGGCGATCGAGGCCCCGCTGCGGGCGCTGGCCGACCGCCTGTGAGGCCCGCGCCCGACAACGGAGGATCCATGAGCGAGCAGACCGGCGCCGAGCCGCTTCCCGACGACGCGCCCGAGGCCGACGCCGCCGAGCAGCGGGCCGTCGTGGGGCCCGACGAGGGCGGCCAGTGGCCCCAGCAGGTGCCCTTCGACGCCGACGAGGCCGACGCCACCGAGCAGAGCCGCGAGGTCGAGCTGGACGAGGACGACTACCGCTGATCGCCGGCCGCGCCGACACCCGGCGGCTTTGTTGGTGACCGACGAGGTTACCGGCGCGTAGGATGATGAGATTGGTTCCCGCGACGGGTACCCCCGTCCGTCGCACTGAACGGTGATCGGAGAGTGTGGTGACCGCGACCCCGGACGCCCGCCCCCGTGGCACGAGACTGCCGCGACTGGCGCGCCGTCGGCAGCTGCTCGGCGCTGCCCAGGAGGTGTTCGTCGCCCAGGGCTATCACGCCGCGGCGATGGACGAGATCGCCGAACGGGCGGGCGTCAGCAAGCCGGTGCTCTACCAGCACTTTCCCGGCAAGCTGGAGCTCTACCTGGCGCTGCTCGACGAGCACGCCGAGGCCCTGGTGAAGGCGGTGCGCGACGCCCTGGCCTCCACCAGCGACAACAAGCTGCGCGTGCAGGCCAGCATGGCGGCCTTCTACGACTTCGTGGCCGGCGACGGCGAGGCCTACCGCCTGGTCTTCGAGTCCGACCTGCGCAACGTCGCGCCGGTGCGCGCCCGGGTCGACCGGGCCAACCAGCAGTGCGCCGAGATGATCGCCCAGGTGATCGCCGAGGACACCGACGCGCCCGGCGAGGAGGCCCACCTGCTCGGCATGGGCCTGGTCGGCATGGCCGAGGTCAGCGCCCGCTACTGGCTGTCCCAGCACCGCGCGGTGCCCAAGGACACCGCCGAGAAGATCATCGCCCGGCTCGCCTGGCGCGGGATCTCCGGCTTCCCGCGCGTCTAGCGCCCTTCGGCCGCCCGCCGAGACCACCCTGAGGCGGCACGCGCGCTGCGCGTGCCGCCTCAGTGCTGCCCGGGCGCCGCGTTCGGGACCGGGCCGCCGGCGCCCCTGTCACCACTGTGACCCCACCGGGCGAGCGGATGCGGCGATCTCCGTGTCACCATCGGAGGAGGACACGGCCCGCCGAGACGCGGCGGACCGGGCGGAGCGCAGGGGAGATCGCGTGCAGGTTCGCATCGGCGTGCAGTTCGTGCCCAAGGAGCTGGTGGTGGAGACCCGCCAGTCCGCCGACGAGGTCGAGCAGGCGCTGGCCGCCGCCCTCGCCGTCGAGCGGGGCGTGTTCGTGCTCAAGGACCTGCGCGGCGGCCGGGTGGTCATCCCGGCCGACCGGGTGGGCTACCTGGAGATCAGCGAGGAGGAGGAGCGCACCGTCGGCTTCGGCGGCGGCACCCAGTACACCTGACGGTCCGGCGGGTTGAGCTGCGCTTTGTTTGAAACCGGCGAGCCGGGCATACCGATCACCGACCCACCCGGGTCGAGCCCCCGAGGGCCCGGCCCACGCGAGACGAAATGGTGATCGACATATGCTCACGGTTCTCTGGTTCATCATCGTAGGCGCCGTGATCGGGGCCGTGGCCCGCCTCATCGTGCCCGGCCGCAACCCGATCGGCATCCTGCTGACCGTCCTGGTCGGGATCGCCGGCGCGATCCTCGGCGGTGTCGTGGCCAACGCGCTGGGCGCGGGCACGCTCATCGCCCTCGTGTTCGCCGTCGTGATCGCCGCGCTGGGCGTGGCCGCGCTGACCGCCTTCCAGGCCCGGGGCAGCGGTGGCGGCCGCTTCGGCCGGACCCGTCGCCACAACTACTGACCGGTCTCTCCTGACCGGCACCGCCTTCCTCCGGACGCGTCCGGACATGGGAGAGCCCCCGCACGCATCGTGCGGGGGCTCTCCCATGTCCGGGGTCAGCCGGAGACCTGGGCGGCGATGTCGGGGCGCAGCAGGCCCGCCAGCCGCGCGGAGGGCACCGGGATCGGGTCGCCGCGGCACGCCATGGAGTACCGGGTCTGCGCGGTGGGCACGTAGAACTCGCTCCTGCCCCGGCGCAGAAAGATCCCGACGTGCTCGCGGACGTCCCCGGCCTTCAGCGAGGGCCGCTCGGGGTGGCGCGCGACGTACTTGCGGGCCGTGTAGTCCCAGAACGGGCCCTTGCACAACGCGACGCCGCCGGGCCCGAACTCCTCCAGGCGGCGCGTCAGGGCGCTCGCCCCGGCCGAGGTGAGGAACTCGGGCTTGAGCAGGTCGGCGGCGGTGAGCGCGCGGCCGGTGCGCAGATCGATGTTCACGACGATGGGGACGCCGGTGTTGCGCGTGGGGTGGGCGAAGCTGTAGCGCACCGACAGCAGCCTCGGACCGGAGACGCCGAGGGTGTAGTCGGCGGCGGGCTTGAAAGGCTCCATCCCCCGGCTGGGGGTGGGGCCGAAGAACGAGGAGTACTCCGTGCTGACGTCCCTGGCCCACTGCTCCAGCGGGGTGCGCAGCGCCGCGTCGATCCTGGCGTCGAGCGCGGCGCCCAAGCCGGTGATCTTGGGGTAGCGCAGCGAGACCGTGGTGGAGGGGCGGCTGAAGGCGCGGGTGAAGGTCGTCGCCGCGACGCGCATCGCCGGGGTGGCGGAGGACGTGGAGCGCGGCGGGGGGTCGTCGCCGGTGGCGAGCGCCCCGACGCCCGCTCCCCCGCCCGCGACCGCGGCGGTCGCGGCGACGGCCGCCGCGACCTTGGCACCGCCGGACGCCAGCAGCCCGCCGCCGGTCGCCGCACCGCCCCCCGAGGCCGCCGCGCCCGCGCCGCCCCCGGCCCCGCCTGCCGCCCCGGCCGCAGCGCCCGAAGCGGGGGCCAACCCGGCCGCGACCAGCGGGGACAGCGCCGCCAGGGCCACGGCCGCACCCGCCAGCGCGCGCAGCCCGCGCCCCTCCCAGTCGGGCCCGTAGGCCGCCGCGGCGGCCCTCTCCAGCTCGGCCACGAACGCGGCCGCGCCCGGCGGCCGGTCCTCCGCCCGCTTGGCCATCCCGCGCTCCACCAGCCCGCGCAGCCCCTCGGGCAGCGCCTCGACGGGCGGCGGCTCGCCGAGATGACGCTCGCGCAGCTCGGCCACGTTCGCGCCGGAGAACGGCCGCTCCCCGACCACGCACTCGTAGAACACGCACGTCGCCGCGTACACGTCGGCGGCCGGGGAGGCGGGCTCGCCCCGCCACTGCTCGGGGGCCATGTAGACCGGCGTCCCCGAACGCCCGCCGTCCCCGGCCGGCGCGGCGACACCGAAGTCGATCAGCTTGCTGAGCCCGTCCGGCCGCACCACCACGTTCGCGGGCTTGTAGTCGCGGTGCACCACGCCCGCGCCGTGCGCGGCGGCGAGCCCCAGCAGCGACCCCTTCAGCACCGTCAGCGCGGCCTCGGGCGCGAGCGCGCCGTGCTCGGCCAGCACCGTCTTGAGCGGCACGCCGTGCACCGCCTCCATGATCAGCGCCGCGCCCCGCCCGGCGCTCACGAACCGGTACAGCCGCACCACGTGCGGATCGTCGACCCGTCCCAGCAGCACCGCCTCGCCGCGCAGGCGCTCGATCTCGCCCTCGTCCCCGGCCCGCCGCTCCAGGTACTTGATCGCCACGACCGTGCCGGCGGTGTCGTGCCGGGCCAGCACGACCCGCCCCTGGGCGCCCGCGCCCAGCTCGCGCACCTCGGTGAAGCCCTCGACCCGCCAGCTCATCGCGGCGGCGGGCTCACTTCACGCCCGCGCTGGCCAGCAGCCGCGGGTACAGCTCCGGCTTGATCATGTCCTTGAGCTTCTCGAAGGGCGCGGTGAAGGTGAAGTTGTTGCAGTCGGTGCCGGTGGTGGACCAGATCAGCTCCACCCCCTTGGGGGTCATCATGATCCCGGCCGGCGCGGGCGAGTCCACCGGGTCGCCGTCGCGCTTGCCGGGGAAGAAGTCCTTGCGCTGGAGGTCCTCCAGCTCGCAGTCCTTCCAGTCGTTCTTGGGCCCCTCCAGGGCGTCCCAGAGCTTCTTCAGCCCGTCCTTCTCCAGGATCTCGGGCCGCAGCACGTCCTCGGGGGTGAGCGCCTTGCCCGCCTTGGCGTCCACGATCACCGGGACCGTGGGCAGCCCGCCCTCCCCCTCCCAGCAGGGGATCATCTCGATGGCGTTGGCCGCGGTCACGATCTCGCCGCGCAGGCCGAGCCGCACCTTGGTCTGGATGGTGGTGTTGCGGTTCCCGCACTCCTTCTTGCGCTCGGCCGTGAGGGTGCTGTGCGACCAGGTGATCGCCCACTCCAGCGGCGCGCGCAGCGCCTGGTTGACGCGCTGCTCGGCGGCCTTGTCCTTGATTCCCGCGATCTTGGTGGACTCGGCCTCCTTCAACTGCACCTGCTTGTCGGCCCGCACGAAGCTCTCCTCGATGACCCGGGGCCCCGATCCGGCGTCCCCGGACTTGCCGCCGTCCCCGCCGGAGCAGCCGGCCGCCCCCGCCACCGCCGCGACGGCCGCCGCCACGGCCACCACGCTCCTGAACCTCGCCCGCATTCGTCCCGTCCTCCCAGACCAGCCCGCCGCCGGTGATCGGCGTCGGGCAATTGTGGCGGATGTCAGGATGTCAAGATCTGGCACCCCGGGTGACCACTTCCGGAAACCGCGTAAAACAGGTACATACCGGTCTCCAGTGTCCCCTGGCCGACTGTGGCCGCGGGGGTTTCCGCAGTGTCCGCGCGGGCGGTCGGAGCGTTCTGGCCGGGGGCGCATGGAATACCCGGGGGCGGGGAACCGTTAGCACTGGTGATCGGCTATTGGTGTATACATTCCAAGGTCGGTACACTGCGTGGCGGAGTGTGACCGCACGCAGCCACTCGGAGTGACTGCTCTCAACCCCTGACTGCGGTCGCCGGAAGAATTTCGATTGACGGCTGGTCCCTCCCGCGCGAGCGCGCGGCCACGGGAAGCGAACCGGCGGACCTGTCCCCAGGGCCGCCGCCCGCACCGTGTGATCGGCCCGGCCCACCGTCCCGGTGCGGCCAGGCACAGCGCAGCGCCGCGCTACGGAGTGAGGACCCCGCACTTTGGAGGCTGAAAGCCCTGACTACCTTCACCGAACTCGGGGTCGTCCCCGAGATAGCCGATGCCCTCAAGGCCGAGGGCATCGTGGAAGCGTTCCCCATCCAGGAGCTCGCCCTGCCGATCGCGCTGGGCGGCCACGACATCATCGGCCAGGCCCGTACGGGCACCGGCAAGACGCTCGCCTTCGGCGTGGCGCTGCTGCAGCAGATCCCGCACGGCGGCAAGAAGCCGCAGGCCCTGGTCGTCGCGCCGACGCGTGAGCTGGCGCTCCAGGTCACCGACGATCTTCTGGTCGCCGGCGGCAAGCTCGGCACCCGCGTGCTGTCGGTCTACGGCGGTCGCGCCTATGAGCCGCAGATCGACGCCCTCAGGGAGGGCGTGGACGTGGTCGTGGGCACGCCCGGCCGGCTGCTGGACCTGGTCAAGCAGAAGCACCTGGACCTGTCCGAGGTCAAGATCCTGGTGCTGGACGAGGCCGACCGGATGCTCGACCTCGGGTTCCTGCCCGACATCGAGCGCATCGTCGAGCGCATCCCGGCCAAGCGGCAGACCATGCTGTTCTCGGCCACCATGCCCGGCGAGATCGTGGCGCTGTCGCGCCGCTACCTGACCCGGCCCACCAACGTGCGGGCCGAGTCGCACGCCGAGTCCGAGGCGACGCCGCAGGTCAAGCAGTTCGTCTACCAGGCCCACCAGATGGACAAGCCCGAGATGCTCGCCCGCCTGCTGCAGGCCGAGGGCCGCGGGCTGTCCATGGTGTTCTGCCAGACCAAGCGGGCCTGCGACCGCGTGGCGGCCGACCTGACGCAGCGCGGTTTCGACGCCGCCGCCGTGCACGGCGACCTCGGGCAGAGCCAGCGCGAGCGGGCGCTGCGCGCCTTCCGCAACGGCAAGATCGACGTGCTGGTGGCCACCGACGTGGCCGCGCGCGGGCTCGACGTGGACGACGTCACGCACGTGGTCAACTACGAGTGCCCCGACAGCGCCGACACCTACGTGCACCGCATCGGCCGCACCGGCCGCGCGGGCAAGGAGGGCATCGCCGTCACGCTGGTCGACTGGGCCGACCTCACCCGGTGGAAGCTGATCAACAGCACGCTGGACCTGCCGTTCGCCGCGCCGGAGGAGACCTACTCCACCTCCGAGCACTTCTTCGCCGAGCTCGGCATCCCCGCCGGCACCACCGGCAAGCTCCCCAAGGCCCACCAGCACGAGCGGGCCGGCCTGGAGGCCGAGGAGCTGGAGGACATCGGCGAGACGGGCAAGGTGCGCTCGAACGGCGGCTCGCAGGGCGGCTCGCACGGCCGTGACCGCGATGAGGACCGCGAGCGTCCGCGCCCGCGCCGCAAGCGGTCGCGCACGCGCACCCGCAGCGGCAAGCCGGTCGAGGGCGCCGAGGGCACCGAGGCCGCCGCCGCTCCGGAGCAGGCCGACATGCAGGCCGACAACGTGGTGGACGCGGTCGCGACCGAGCGCAAGCGCAGCCGGTCGCCGCGCCGCCGCACCCGTGGCGGCAAGCCGGTCGCCGACCAGGGCGGCTCGGCCGCGGAGGCGCCGCAGAGCGCCTGAGCTGGGATGACGTCTGCGGGATCACGTCGAGCAACGTCGTGGTCTCGCGGCCGTTGGCCCGACCAAGCGTGAATCTCTTTCATATTTGTTACCGGGGCGACGCAGGACGGCCGTCGCCCCGTTACCGTCCGGCCGCACTGTTGCCGTCATGAGCACCGGACCCACACGCCGCTCCGTCCTCGCCTCCGGCGCCGCCGTCGCCGGGGGCGCCGCCGTCTCCTCGCTCCTGCCGCCCTCGGTGCACGCCGCGCTCGCGCGGCCGCTGCCGCCCGGCGGGCTGTCGGCGATCAAGCACGTGGTCTTCCTGATGCAGGAGAACCGCAGCTTCGACCACTACTACGGGACGCTGCGCGGCGTCCGCGGCTTCGCCGACCGCAACGCGATCACCCTGCCCGACGGCCGCCCGGTGTTCGAGCAGCCCGGCCTGGTGCGGCACGTCAAGCCGTTCCTGGCCCGCAACGCGATCGGCCACGGCCCGCTCACCGACGTCAACTACATCGCCGGGCTCGACCACTCCTGGGAGGGCGGGCAGAAGGCGCGCGGCGACGGCTGGCACAACGCCTGGGTCAAGGCCAAGCTGATGCCGACGATGGTCCACTACGACCGCCGCGACCTGCCGTTCCAGTACGAGCTGGCCGACACCTTCACCGTGTGCGACGCCTACCACTCCTCGGTGTTCGGCCCCACCAATCCCAACCGGACCTACCACTGGACCGGCACCATCGGGTACGAGCCGAACGGCAAGCGCGCGATCGAGAACGACGCCTACGCCGAGGCCACGCACCCCGGTTACGACCTGACCTCCTACGCCGAGCGCCTGTCCAAGGCCGGCAAGACCTGGCGCGTGTACCAGGAGTGGGACAACTTCACCGACAACGCGCTGGAGTTCCTGACCACCTTCAAGAAGGTGATGCGCAAGGCCCTGCCCGCGCCGCACAAGAGCCTCACCGACTTCTACGGCGCGGTCGCCAAGGCCGAGCCGGAGGAGCGCGAGACGATGCTGGCGGCGCTGGACAAGGGCGTCGCGGCCCTCTCCCCCGCCGAGCGCGACCTGTTCGAGCGCGGCCTGCGCCGCGTCCCGGCGGGCACGCTCGCCGACGCCTTCCGCGCGGACGCGGCGGCGGGCCGGCTGCCGCAGGTGTCCTACATCGTGACCTCGGCCGCCGACTCCGAGCATCCGGGCTCCGGCAGCCCGATCCAGGGCGCGGGCGTGACCTACCAGGTGCTGGACGCGATCGCCTCGCACCCGGAGGTGTGGGAGTCCACGGCGCTGTTCCTGCTGTTCGACGAGAACGACGGCTACTTCGACCACGTGCCGCCGCCGCTGCCGCCCGCCGCCGAGAAGGGCGAGCACGCCGACGGCAAGCCGATCGGGCTGGGCTTCCGCGTGCCGATGACGGTGGTGTCGCCGTGGACGGCCGGGGGCTTCGTGTGCTCGGAGGTGTTCGACCACACCTCCACGATCCGGTTCCTGGAGCGCTGGCTGGGCGTGCGCGAGCCCAACATCAGCGCCTGGCGGCGGACGGTGGCGGGCGACCTGACCTCGGCGTTCGACTTCCGGCGCCCGGCGCGCCCGCAGCGGGTGGCGAGGCCCGCCGCGCCGCCGAAGTTCCACTTCCGCTGGCCGCCGCTGCCGCCGGTCGTGCAGAAGGGCGCCGCGCCCGAGCCCGGCACCCGGCCCGCCCGGCCGCTGCCCTACCGGCCCGAGGCGTCGGCGCGGCTGGCCGGCGGCACGCTGGAGATCACCATGACCGAGGGCGGGACGCGGCCGTCCCACCTCGCGCTGTACCCGTACGCGGGCGAGTTCGCGACGCCCCGGCACTTCGACGTGGCGGGGCGGCACGTGGAGCGGGTCGCCGTGCCCAAGGGCCGCTACCGCCTCACCCTGACCGGCCCGAACGGCTTCCGCCGCGAGTTCGCCGGGTCGGCGTCCGGGGCGGCCGCCGGAGCCGTGGTCACCGCGGCGGCGAGCAACTCCCGGCGGCTGTCGATCACGCTGGCCAACCCGGGTGCCAAGCCGCTGACCTTCCGGCTCGCGCCGCTGGCCTACGGCGGGACCGAGCAGCAGGTCACGGTCGCCGCCGGGAAGCAGGCCACGGTGCGCTGGAAGACCGGGAACGGCTGGTACGACGTGCGGGTCACGGTCGCCGAGGACGCCGTCTTCGCCCGCCGCCTGATGGGCCACCTGGAGGACGGGAAGCCGAGCGTGTCCGGCTGACCAGCGGACGTACATGAATAACTCTCGCATTAGCCACCGGCCGGACCACTCCGCGCTCCTCCCCCGACACCCGGCGGCCCGAGATTTCCCTGCATGACCACACGTCGCACGTTCCTCGCCTCCGGCGCCGCCGTCGCCGGAGGCGCGGCCGTCTCCTCCCTGCTGCCGCCCTCGGTCCACGCCGCGATGGCCCGCCCCGTCCGCGCGGGCGGCCTCAAGGCGATCGAGCACGTCGTCCTGCTGATGCAGGAGAACCGCTCGTTCGACCACTACTACGGCGCGCTGCGCGGCGTGCGCGGCTTCGGCGACCGCAACGCGATCACCCTGCCCGGCGGCGCGTCGGTCTTCGAGCAGCCGAACGGCTCCGGTTCGGTGCTGCCCTTCCCGCTGCGCGAGGCCGCCGGCATCGCCGGCAAGGACCTGCAGTGGATGGGCTCGCTGCCGCACGGCTGGTCCGACGGCCAGGCCGCCCGGGGCAACGGCTGGAACAACGGCTGGATCAAGGCCAAGACCCCCGCCACCATGGCCTACCTGGAGCGCGCCGACATCCCGCTCCAGTACGAGCTGGCCGACACCTTCACCATCTGCGACGCCTACCACTGCTCGGTGCTGAGCTCCACCAGCCCCAACCGCAACTACTTCGTCTCCGGCCACACCGGCTACGAGCCCGGCAGCAGCAAGCGGGCCATCGACAACGCCGCCTACTCCGAGGACTCCCACTCCGGCTACACCTGGACCACCTACGCCGAGCAGCTGGAGAAGGCCGGGGTGGCCTGGAAGGTCTACCAGGAGTGGGACAACTACCAGGACAACAACCTGGAGTTCTTCACCGCCTTCAAGGCGGTGGCCCGCAAGGCCCTCCAGGGCGACTACAAGAGCATGGACTCCTTCTACGGCGCGTTCCGCCGCGCCGACGAGGCCAAGCGCAAGACGATGCAGGCGCGGCTGGACGAGGGCGTGGCCAAGCTCTCCGCCGCCGAGCGCAGCCTGTACGAGCGGGGCCTGCGCCGGGTGCCGACCGGCGGCCTGGCCGCCGACCTGCGCGCCGACATCAAGGCCGGGAAGCTGCCCGCGGTGTCCTACCTGGTGCCCTCGGCGGCCGACTCCGAGCACCCCAGCGCCTCCTCGCCGATCCAGAGCGCGCGGATCACCTACGAGGTCCTGGACGCCATCGCCTCCGACCCCGAGGTGTGGTCGAAGACGGCGCTGTTCATCACCTACGACGAGTACGACGGCCTGTTCGACCACGTCCCGCCGCCGCAGCCGCCCGCCGGGCTGGCCGCCGAGCACCACCAGGGCAACCCGATCGGGCTCGGCTTCCGCGTGCCGATGACGATCGTGTCGCCGTGGACGGTCGGCGGCTACGTCTGCTCCCAGGTGTTCGACCACTCCTCGATCACCCGGTTCATGGAGACGTGGCTGGGCGTGGCGGCCCCCGACATCAGCCCGTGGCGGCGCGCCGTCGCCGGGGACCTGACCTCGGCGTTCGACTTCAAGCAGGCGGGGCGGCCGCCGAAGGTGGCCCAGCCCGGACCGGTGCCGCCGTTCTCGGGCCGCTGGAAGCCGCAGCCGCCCGCCGACCAGAAGATGCCCGTCCAGGAGCCGGGCACCCGCCCGTCCCGTCCGCTGCCCTACCAGCCCGAGGCGGTCCTGCGGCGGCAGGACGGCAAGCTGCGGCTGTCGCTGTCCAACGGCGGTGCGGCCGGCGTGCACTTCGCGCTCTACCCGTACGCGGGCGAGCTGCCCGCGCCCCGGCACTACGACGTCGAGCGGACCGCCACCGAGGAGATCACTCTCAACGGCGACGCCTACAAGCTGGTGCTGACCGGCCCGAACGGCTTCCGCCGCGAGTTCGCCGGGAGCGCCGCCGACCGGGCCGAGGTCGCCTCGGCGCCCAAGCCGAACAGCCGCGACCTCACCGTCGTCCTGGAGAACACCGGCGACGCCGACCTGCACTTCACGCTGCGGGCCCTCGCCTACGGCAAACGCTCGCGCAAGGTGGAGGTGGCGGCCGGCCAGCGCACCACGCTGTCGTGGAACACCGACCACGGCCGGTACGACTTCGAGATCACCATCGCCGAGGACCCGGCGTTCCGCCGCCGGCTGATGGGCCACGTCGAGAACGGCCGGCCCGGGATCTCGGGCTGACCCCGCGGCCCCGCCCCGCGGCGGGGCCCGCCTCGCGCAGCCGCAGCGCGGTCTCCGGGTGGTCGGTGATCAGGACCGCCACCCGGGGGTCGTGCAGGAAGCGGCGCATCAGGGGCTCGGCGTTGACCGTCCAGACCATGGCGGGGAACCCGGCGCGGGCGCACTGCCGCAGGACGCCCGCCCGGGCCAGCCGGTGGTTGACCGCGACCATGTCGGCGCCGGACTCGCGCACCACCCGCAGCGGCGCGAGATCACCGACGGCGCCGCGCTCGAACACCCCGCGCCCCACCGACAGGGCCGTGGTGACCTCGGGGAACGCCTTCTTGATCCGCTGGAGCGAGGAGACCTCGCGGGTGGTGACCACGAACTCCCCGGCCCCGAACACCTCCAGGCCCAGGGCGACGGCCTCGTGCTCGCAGCCGTGCTCCTTGAGGTCGAGATGGCCGCGGGCCCGCCCGGCGATCAGCCGCATGGCGTCGGCGACCAGGGGCACCGGGCGCCCGGCGAGGTCCTGGAGGCGGCCGTAGGGCAGCCGGCTCAGCGGGAGCCCGGCGAGGGCGGCGTCGTGGTGGACGACCAGGCGGCCGTCCCCGGTGCGGCGCACGTCGATCTCGACGTACTCGGCGCCGGATCGGGCGGCCGCGCGCAGTCCGTCCAGTCCCGCCTCGTCCCGGCGGTGCGCGGAGATCGCCGTCAGCACCCTCCGCACGCTACCACCGAACGTTCTTGACCGGTGTTTTCCGCAGCGTGTTTAGTATGGTGGCCCTCTGTGAGTACGCCCCCGTTCCTGACTCTGCCCGCCGGCGTCCGCCGGACGTCCGTCGAGACCTCCCGAGGCGCCTTCGCCGCCCTGGAGGCCCTGCCGGGGTCGGGCGTACCCGAACGCTGTCCCGCCCTCCTGGTGCCCGGCTACACCGGCAGCAAGGAGGACTTCATCGCCGTCCTGCAGACGCTGGCCGCCTCGGGGCGCCGCGTGGTGGCCGTCGACATGCGCGGCCAGTACCAGACGCCGGGCTCCGGCGACGACCCGGCCGCCTACTCGCGGACCGAGCTCGGCCGGGACGTGACCGCCCTGCTGGAGGTGCTGGGCCCCGACCAGGCGCACCTGGTGGGCCACTCGTTCGGCGGCCTGGTCACGCGCGAGGCCGTGCTGGCGGGCGAGGTGCGCCCGGCCTCCTACACGCTGATGAGCTCGGGCCCGGCCGCGGTGTCCGGCCAGGCCGCCGCCAAGGCCCGCGCGCTGAAGGAGGCGATCCCGCAGCTCGGCATGGCCAAGATCTGGGAGCTGAGCCTCGGGCCGGACGCGCTGGCCCGCAACCTGGCCCCCGAGATCGTGGAGTTCCTCCGGGACCGCAGCCTCGGCAACTGCGAGGCGGGCCTGATGGCCATGGCCGAGGAGCTGCTGACCGCGCCCGACCAGGTGGACGAGCTCGCCAAGACCGCCGCCGCGACGGGCCTGCACACGCTGGTGCTGTACGGCGAGGACGACGACACCTGGGACCCGCGCGAGCAGGCGGCCATGGCCGAGCGCCTGAACGCCGCCCGCGTGGTGATCCCGGGCGCCGCGCACTCCCCGGCCGTGGAGGCGCCGGAGACGACCGCCAGCGCCCTGATCGACTTCTGGAACCAGGCCGAGCGCTGCCCGCGCTGACCTGACCCGTCCCATCCCGTCCCGGACCCGCCGCTCGCCGAGCGGCGGGTCCGCGTGTGTTCTAGGTCATGTTCGCCTGGACGGGTATCGCCCGCCGCAGAGGTAATGACACACTTACTGAAGTTTGTCTCACGCCCGACCCCCCGGTGAGGTGCCCATGTCCGCGACGGTCCAGCCCCCCGAAAGCGTCACCTGGCGCGTGCACATCGACCGGTCCATGTGGATCGGCGGCGTCCGCAGCCTCATGCTCCAGGCCCTGCACCCCATGGCGATGTGGGGCGTCTGGCAGAACTCCAACTTCCAGGAGGACCCCATCGGGCGCCTCCAGCGCACGTCCGACTTCGTGGGCATGGCGACCTTCGGCAGCCCGACCGAGATCGAGGAGCTGGCCGCCAAGGTCCGCGGCATCCACCGCAGCCTGCGCATCCTCAACCACGACACGGGGAGGAAGGAGCGGCTGGACCAGCCGGAGCTGCTGCTCTGGGTGCACTGCGCCGAGGTCTACTCCTACCTGGAGGTGGCCCGCCGCGCCGGGCTGCCCCTGACCGACCGGATGGCCGACAGGTACCTGGACGAGCAGCGCCACACCGCGACCTACGTGGGCCTGCACGCCGAGGACGTGCCCGGCAGCGTGGCGGCGATGGAGGACTACTTCGCCGAGATGCGGCCGCAGTTGCGCGTCACCGAGGAGGCGGCCGCCACGGTCCGCTTCCTCATGTGGCCCACCATGCCGGAGAACCTGAAGTTCCTGAACCCCGGCAAGCCGGGCTACTTCCCCTTCGGCGCGCTGTGCTACTACTCCCTGCCGGACTGGGCCCGCAAGATGTACGGCTCCCTGCCCGAGGTCCCGCAGCCCGCGGTGACGGCGGCCCTGAAGTCGTTCCGCCTGGCCGTCAGCTCGGTGCCCGAGCGCGTGCACGACTACGCGTTCATGAAGCCGACCCGCGACATGCTCGAACGCTCACGGCGGCGCCTGGCGGCCGAGGGCTACGACCTGAGCCGCGGCCTGTACGGGCTGCGCGACCCGCGCAGGTGGCCGTCCCGGCGCGAGCTGATCGACGCCTGACGCGGCGGCGTCCCCGCCGGAGGCTCGGGGGCCTTTCAGCGGGGGCGCCGCGGCGGGGCGCCGGAGGCCGAGGCCCCGGCGCCCCAGCTCGCCAGCAGGCGCAGGTTCTCGACGGCGGCGGAGCCCTGCGGGGCGTGGTAGACGGTCAGGCACTGCTCGGAGTCGTCCGGCAGCCGGAACGACTCGAAGGCCAGGTCGAGGTCGCCCGCCACCGGATGGCGCAGCCGCCGTACGCCGTGGCTCTGCTCCTTGACGTCGTGCGTGCCCCACAGGCGGCGGAACTCCGGGCTCCTCGCCGACAGCTCGTCCACCAGCTCCGCCAGGCTCGGATCGTCGAGGTGGCCGCCCGCGTCCAGGCGCAGCGCGCCGACGGCGTCGGCCGCCCGCGCCTCCCAGTCCGCGAACAGCTCCCGGTGGCCGGGCTCCAGGAACAGCAGCCGCACCCAGTTGCGCTCCTCCGGCGGCATCCGGTCCCAGTCGCCGAACAGGGCCGCCGCCATCCGGTTCCAGGCGAGGATGTCCGAGCGCCACCCCGTGACGTAGGCGGGCACGTCCTCCATGGCGTCCAGCATCCCCCGCAGCGAGGCGCGCACCTGACGCTGCCCGGACGGCGTCCGCCCCCTCCGGTGCCGGCTCCGGGCCAGGTGGACGAGGTGGGCGCGCTCGTTGGCGCTCAGCCGCAGGGCGCGGGCGATCGCGTCCAGCACCTCGTCGGACACGTTGTCGCCCCGGTCCTGCTCCAACCGGGTGAGGTAGGCGACCGACACCCCGGCGAGCTGGGCCAGCTCCTCGCGGCGCAGCCCCGGCACCCGGCGGTGGCGGCCCGTGACCGGCAGGCCGACGTCCTCGGGCCGCAGCCGGGCCCGCCGGCTGCGCAGGAACGCGCCGATCCCGTCCGGCGCCCCGTCCGGCGCCCCGTCCTCGGCAACCCGTCCCGTCGTGCCAGACCGGTCGTCCATGGCCCCATCATCCCCGTTCGTGCGCCTATGACCGCGTACGAGACTGATCCTGCCAGTAGCAGGAACGGCGGTCGTAGGCGGAACGGAGGTCTGGGTGATCCCGTTCCGCTCCGGCAGGCTCATCGGCACGCCCCCCGGACCGGCGGGGCACCGGACCACGAACCTGAGGAGAACCTCCGATGAGCGCATCCACCACGTCCCCCGCCACGTCCTCCGCCGCCCTCCTCGACGGCCGGCCGGCGACCGCCGACGAGCTGGCGCCGCTCGCCTTCGCGGGCTACGCCCACTTCACCGCCATGCAGGTGCGCGGAGGCGGCGTGCGGGGCCTCGACCTGCACCTGGAGCGGCTGCGCCGCGCCTCGCTGGAGCTGTTCGGCCGCGCGCTGCCCGACGAGCGGGTGCTGTCCGAGCTGCGGGCGGCGCTGGAGACCGGCCCGGCCGACCTCTCGCTGACCGCCACGGTCCACTCGTCCGCCGGAGAGTTCACCTCGGCCGAGGGGGAGCCGCGGCTGCTGGTCCGCACGGGCCCGCCCTCCTCCGGCCCGGCGGGCCCGCTGGCGCTGGCGGTGGTCGAGCACGAGCGCGCCCTCCCGTCCCTCAAGCACGTCGGCGAGGTGTCCAAGACCTACTTCCTGCGGCAGGCCGCCGCGCAGGGCTTCGACGACGCCGCCTTCCTCGACCGCCGGGGCCGGTTCAGCGAGGCGACGATCTGGAACCTCGCCTTCTGGGACGGCGACGCGGTGGTGTGGCCCGACGCCGAGATGCTGACCGGCACCACGATGGGCGTCCTGCGGCGGCAACTCGACCGCCTCGGCGTGCCCCAGCGCGTCCGGGAGGTCACGCCCACGGACCTGCCGGGCTTCGCCGGGGCCGTGGTCATGAACTCCTGGACGCCGGGGGTGGCCGTGCGGCGGATCGGCTCGGTGGACCTGCCCGGGGCCGCGCCTTTCGTCGCCCTGCTGCACCGCGCCTACCAGGCCGAACCGCTGGTCGCGCCGTGAGGGCGCCGTCAGGTGATGTCGCGGCGCACCGTGGTGAAGGTCGCGACGGCCGCGAACGCCAGCCCGTACGCCAGCAGCAGCAGCGCCCCGCCCCAGGCGGGCAGCGTGTCCAGCTCGCCCATCCCGCCGAACCCGCCGCTCGTCCTGGTGATCGCGCGGACCGCCCCGGCCGGCAGCCACTGCCCCACCGAGGGCAGCGCCACGGTCAGGATCGCCTCCACCAGCTGGACCCAGCCGACCGCCACGATGATCGCCGCGACCTGGTTGCGGATCAGGGCGCCCAGCCCCAGGCCGACCAGCGCGTACAGGCCCATCGCTAGGACCGTGCCGCCCAGGATCGTCGGGACGTCGTGGTCCAGCAGGGAGGTCGACCCGCCCTTGATCGCCAGGGCGGGCAGCGCGACCGCCACCGTGAGCAGCACGTTGGCCACGCCGAACGCCAGGCCGAACAGGAAGTAGGCCGCCAGCTTCGCCACCAGCAGGCGGTACCGGCGCGGCGTCACCAGGAACGCCTGCGTGATGGTCTGGTAGCGGTACTCGCCGGTGATCCCGATGATGCCGAGGATCATCATGAACAGCGTGCCCGCGCTCGCGGCCGAGTAGAAGCCGCGCACCGTGGACGGGTCGGTCACCGGTGGCAGCGCCGCCTCGCCGTTCATCTCCACGCCGGCCAGCGCGATGTAGAAGCCGAGGCCGAGCAGGGTGAAGCCGAGGCTGAGGGCCAGCATCCCGAGCCACATGCGGGTAGAACGGATCTTGAGCAGTTCCGCCCGGACCAGCGCGATCACGTGTCCCCGCCCAGCTCCGCCATGGTCAGCTCCAGGAAGATCTTCTCCAGGCCGGAGCGCTCGGCGCCCAGCTCGGTCAGCACCGCCCCGGCCGCCAGCGCGGCGCGGCCCACCTCGGCGGCGTCCAGGCCCGTCACCCGCAGCAGGCCGTCCTCGCGCCGGACGGCCCCGCCCGCCCGCTCCAGCTCGGCGGCCAGCTCGGCGGGGTGCTCGGTGCGCACCCGCAGGCCGTCCTGCTCGCCGACCAGCTCGGCCAGCGGGGCGTCCCGGACGACCCTGCCGCGCGCCACGATCACCACGTGGTCGGCGGTCTGCTCGACCTCGGCCAGCACGTGGCTCGACACCAGCACCGTGCAGCCGCCGTCGGCCAGGTGGCGCAGGAAGCCCCGCAGCCAGTGGATACCGGCCGGGTCCAGGCCGTTGGCGGGCTCGTCCAGGACCAGGACCGGCGGGCGGGCCAGCACGGCGGTCGCGAGGGCGAGGCGCTGCCGCATCCCCAGCGAGAAGCCGCCGACCCGGCGCCCGGCGGCGTCGGCGAGGCCGGTCAGGCCCAGCACCTCGTCCACGCCGTCCTCGGCGATGCCGGACGCGCGGCACACCACCCGCAGGTGGTCGCGGGCGGTGCGGCCGGGATGGAAGCCGGTCGCCTCCAGCGCCGCGCCGACCCGGGCCACCGGCCGGTCCAGGTCGGCGTACCGCTCGCCGTCGATCAGGGCGCGGCCCGAGGTCGGGGCCACCAGGCCCAGCAGCACCCGCAGGGTGGTGGTCTTGCCGGCGCCGTTCGGGCCGAGGAACCCGGTGACCTCGCCGGGGCGGGCGGCGAACGACAGGCCGTCCACCGCGCGCACCGGCCCGAAATGCTTGGTCAGCTCCTCCACGAGGATCATGCGCACATCGTGCCATCACCGGACGGGTCCGGCATCGTGCGCACGGATGATCTCTCAGCGGAGCGCCGATCCGGACGCGGTCCGGCGCGCGCCAGGCAACGGCCGCCCGGCGGTCACTCGGCGGGCAGCGCCGCCCACGGCTCCTTGCGCGGCGCGGCCGCCTGGCCCTCGGGGCAGTGCCGCTGGAAATCGCACCACGCGCACAGGCTGCCGGTGCGCGGCGGGAACACCGCGTCGAACGGCGCGTGGTCCAAAGCCTCTCCCGGCCGCGGCTCGGCGGCGGGCTTCAGGCGCGTCCGGTACGCCTCGTCGGCGTCCTGCGCCTCGGCCGCGATCGACTCGGCGCGCCGCAGGTGCCGCTCCAGCGACTCCTCGGTGTGCTCCCACACCGCGACCTCGCCGGACGGCAGATGGTGCAGCTCCACCCTGCGGCAGGGCTTGCGCAGCACCCGCGACGACGCGATCGCGTAGACCGCCAGCGCCAGCGAGCCGCGCGCGTCGTCGGCGGTCAGCACGTGCCGCCCGGTCTTGTAGTCGACCACGACCAGCTCGGCGCCGCGCTCGTCCAGCCGGTCGATCCGGCCCGACACCGCGATGCGGTCGGTGCGGGTGGCGACGGTGCGCTCCACGCCGACCGGCTCGTCGGACGGGTCGAGCCCGGCGGCGTAGCGCTCCACCATCTCGCGGGCCCGCGCCCGCTGCCCGGCCGACTGCTCCCGGTCGCGGAAGCCGTCGGTCAGCCAGCCGCGCTCCAGCAGCGCCCCGGCGGCCTCGGGCGTGCGCTCGTGCTCGGGCAGCTTCCACCAGGCCGCCAGCGCGTTGTGCACGCTGGCGCCCAGGCTGTTGTGCGCCCACGGCGGCCCCTTGGGGGGCATGGGCCGGTCCAGGTAGGTCATCCGGTACCGGCGGGGGCAGTCCAGCCAGGTGTTCAGCCGCGACGGCGTGCACGAGTACAGCCGTCGCGGCATCCCCTCGAAACCGAGCTGCTCCATGGCGGGCGACGGCTAGTCGTCGGACTCCCGGGCGAGCGCGCCCCAGCTCTCCCAGCGGGCGTCCTCCTCGCCGACGGTGGTCTCCTCGCCCTGGCCCGGCAGCACCCGCAGGTCCTTGGGCAGCGGGGTGATCAGCGCGCCGATCGAGTTGAGCTGCTTGCGCAGATCCTCGTAGACCTCGCCGACCGAGCCGGGCCGCCCGCGGTGCAGGGTGTCGCCGGAGAACAGCACGCCGAGCTGCTCGCTGATCACGCTCACGCTGCCGGGGGTGTGCCCCGGGGTGTGCACGATCTCCAGCTGGGCGCCGCCGATCTCGAAGATCCCGCCGTCCTCCAGCCAGATGTCGGGCTCCAGCGAGCGCAGCGCCTTGGCGTCGTCCTCGTCGTCCTCCTCCTTGGCGAGGCGGCCGAAGTAGTCGCGCCACAGCAGGCGGTCGGCGCGGTGCAGGGCGACCGGGGCCCAGTTCTCCTCGTCGTCCTCGCCCGCGGCGGCGACCTCCAGCGCGTCGGCCAGGTGGTGGTCGTTGCCGTCGGTCAGGATGACCGCCATGACCTCCCGGTCGCCGACCTTGGCGAGGATGGTCTCGGCGCTGAAGGCCGGGTCGATCACGATGACCTCGTCGTCGTCGCCGACGATGTAGGCGTTGTTCTCGACGTCGTACTCGGTGTCGTCCAGGGTGACCTTGCCCGACGTCACCACGGTTTCGATGCGCGCGTCCACGCCCCGCACCCTACCGCGCCCCGCGCGCCGCGTGGCGGCTCTGGAAGATCACCCCGTGACCGGGGCGTGCCGGGCGCCCGCGACCAGCGCCTCGTAGGCGGCCGGCGCGGTGGTCTCGCACCCCAGCCGGTCGCCGGTGAGCGCGCCGTGGTCGTCGCTGGATCCGGTCGCGGCCAGGCCGAGCGCCGCGGCGAGGTCGCGGAGGCGGGCGCGGTCGCCGGGGGCGTGGTCGGGGTGGTCCGCCTCGACGCCGGCCAGGCCGGACGCCGCCAGCCGCTCGATCAGCTCGTCGGGGAAGACGTGGCCGCGGCGGCGGGCGCGCGGGTGGGCCAGCACGGTCACGCCCCCGGCGGCGGTGACCAGCTCGACCGCGCGGAACGGGTCCAGCGCGTACCAGCTCACGTAGGCGCGGCCGCCCGGCGCGATCCAGTCGGTCGTGAACGCCTCGTCCACGGTCGCGACGGCACCGGCGGCGACCATGGCGCGCGCGACGTGCGGCCGCCCCACCGCCTCCCCCCGCGCCAGCGCGCGGACCTGCTCCCAGGTGACCTCCACGCCTAGGTCCTGGAGCCGCTCCACCATGCCGCGCGCCCGGTCCGTCCGGCGCTCGCGGACGCGGGCCAGCTCGGCGGACAGCGCGGGGTCGGCCGGGTCGAACAGGTAGGACAGCAGGTGCAGGCTGCGGCCCTCGTGTTTGCACGACAGCTCCATGCCGGGGACCAGGGTCAGCCCGTCCGGCAGGGCGGCGGCCGCGGCGTCCCACCCGGCGGTGGTGTCGTGGTCGGTGAGGGCGAGCACGTCCAGGCCCGCGCGGCGGGCGCGGGAGACGACCTCGGCGGGCGGGCGGGTGCCGTCGGAGGCGGCGCTGTGGCTGTGCAGGTCGATGCGCATGGCCTACAGGCTTGCAGGCCCCAGGCTCCACCCCGCTGGTCTCACTCCTCCAGGCGCGGGCTGGGCGCGCCGTAGGGGAGGTCCACCTCCATGCCGGGTTCGCGCAGGTCGAGCAGGGTCAGGCGGCCGGCCATGAGCACCCCGGCCTCGGCGGGCCACATGACCATCCACAGCCAGTCGCCCATCGCCTCGCCCACGTAGACCGCGCGGTCGGGCCGCGCCTCCAGCGCCCACATCGGCACCGTGCGGGCGCAGGTCGCCGACGGGCCGCTGAGGTCGATCTTGGCGTGCGGCGGCCCGGTGTCGAAGCCGCTGCCGGGATCGGGCCCGGGAAGGCCGGCGTAGTACGCGCCGAGGCCCACGCCGGGCTGCTCGGCGATCAGCAGCATGTCGGCCGGGCCGCTCAGCAGGTTCGGCCCCGAGAGCGCGACCGCGCTGGCGCGGCCGCCGCTGCGCTCGTCGCCGACCGAGCAGAACCCGGTCACCAGCCACGCCGGGGGCAGCGGCCACGGCGTCCACACCGGCACGCGGGTGTCGCGGACGATCGTCGTCAGCCCGTCGGCGGTGGGCCGCTTGGCGGGCGCGCGCGGCAGCACCGCGCCGTGCGCACCACAGATCCAGTCGCTCGACCACGCGTTCGGGGACCGCAACCGGCCCGCGCAGCGTGGGCAGGTGGGCTCCGCCCTCATGACTACCAAGCGTGCGTGGCGGAACCCGCGCCGTCAAGACATCCCCGGTCGGACCTGCGGAAAGAGCGGACAAAATAGGGTCATGCGCGTGCGTTGTGTGGGCGGGATCGCCCGGGACGGTGCCGGGCGGCTGCTGCTGATCAAGCGGGGCAACCCGCCGGCGGCCGGCACCTGGTCGATCCCGGGCGGGCGGGTCGAGCCGGGCGAGGCCGACGCCGCCGCCGTGATCAGGGAGATGCGGGAGGAGACGGGCCTGCGGGTCGCGGTCGGCCCGCTGGTCGGCACGGTGGACCGGCCCGGCGCGGCCGGGGTCGTCTACGAGATCCACGACTACGCCGTGACCGTGACCGGCGGGACGCTGCGGGCCGGGGACGACGCCGCCGACGCCCGCTGGTTCTCCCCCGCCGAGATCGCCGCCGCGGCCACCGCGCCCGGCCTCGTCGAGGCGCTGGCGGGGTGGGGCCTGCTCGACTGACACGTCCGTCGCCGCCGGGCGGGCCCCGCGAGGGTCAGCGCCCGGCGGCTCCGGGGTTGACCGGCGGCGTGTCGGCGGGCGGCGTGTCAGCGGGGGATGTGTCGGTGGGTGGCAAGTCGGTGGGGGGCGTGTCGGCCTGCGGGGCGCCGGTCGGCAGGGCGCTCGCGCCCACCTTCGCCGGGGGCTCGGCCGGAGCCCCGGTCCGCGTCGTGTCCGTCCCCTCCAGCGGGGCCGCGCCGCCGGGCGCGGCGGCCACGGGCGCCCCGGCCGGGTCCGGCACGACGGTCTGGATCTTCATCCGGCGTGCCAGCCACAGCACGGCGGCCGCGTACAGCAGCATCGGGACCACGTCCGCGACCACGTACTGCCACGGCACGTCGCCCTGCTCCAGGTCGAGCTGCCCGACCGCCGCCGGCAGCAGGAACGCCATCAGGTTGTTGAACACGTGCAGCGCGATGGCCGCCTCCAGGCCGCCGGTGCGCACGGTGATCCACGCCGCGATCGCGCCGAACGCGAAGATGTCGAGCACGCCCCAGCCGGTGTAGCCGTGCCCTGAGGTGAACAGCGCCGCGCCCGCCACGATGCCCGGCCACGGCGTGCGGAACACCCGGCTCATCGCCCGGCCGAAGCCGCCCCGGCTGTTCTCCAGCGTGCACGCGCCGACGCCTTGCAGGATCCAGCCGCGGAACATGTACTCCTCGGCCGACGCCTGGAACGGCACCAGCAGCAGGATGATCACGGCCGGGAGCAGGAACTCCCCCCAGCCCACCCAGTGCTGCGCCTCGTTCGCCGGATCGTCCACGAACCCGCTGGCCAGCAGCGACGACCCGAACCCGGCCACACAGAACAGCACCGCCGGCACGCAGCACACCAGCAGCCAGCGCCACCGCAGGCGGCCCGTCACCGACGACAGCGTGCCCGGCCGCCGCCGCTGGACCGCCCACGCCGCCAGCAGCACCAGCGGCAGGAAGATCGCCAGCCCGGCGAGGTTGAAGGTCATCTCTCCGACGACGCCGCCGAACATCGGCTCGTCCTCGGCCGGCTCGGGCGCCTCGCCCGTCACCGCGAGCTGGACGATCGTGCCGATGACCATCAGCACCATCACCAGGCCCAGCCCGGTGGCCAGGATGGCCAGGGTGCCGACCAGCGGGCGCCACCAGCTGTGCGCCGCCGTGCGGGCCATCTGGTGGAACGGCCGGCCCGGCTCGAGCGGCACGACCCACGGCTGCTTCACCGGCGGCGGCCCGTACGCCGGGTACCCGTACGGGGGATATCCCTGGGGAGGCTGCCCGTAATAGGGAGCCTGGCCTTGGGGCGGGGCCTGACCGTAGGGAGGAGCTTGGCCGTACGGCGGATACTGCGGCGGCTGGCCGTTCCCCTGCGGCGGCTGACCGTAGGGCTGCGGGTAGGCCGGAGGCCGCGCCTGCCCTTGGGGCTGCCCGTAAGGCTGGGGGTGGGGAGGCGGCTGCTGCGGCTGCTGCCCGGCGTAGGGGTCCTGCCATCCCGGCTGCTGCGGCTCGGGCCGCGCCTGCGGAGGGGGCTGGGGCGATGCGGGCCGCCCGGGGCCGGGGTCGGGCGGCGCCCAGCCGTTCGCGTCCGACTGCTCCGACACCGATGACCCCCTGTCGCCGCCCTGCTCCGTAGCACTTGGGAGGAATCGTACGCGTCGGCGGCGTCGCGCCCCGTCACCGAAGCGCCGGTCAGTCCTCCGGCGGCCGGAACTCCTTGGTGCGGGCCAGCCCGGCGGCCCGCCCCTTCGCCGCGACCACCAGCGCCATCTTCCGGGACGCCTCGTCGATCATCTCGTCGCCCAGCATCGCCGCGCCGCGCCGCTCCACGGTCGTGGCGTGCTCGTAGGCGTCCAGGATCAGCTCGGCGTGGTCGTAGTCCTCCTGCGCCGGCGAGAACACCTCGTTGCCCGCCTCCACCTGCGCCGGGTGCAGCACCCACTTGCCGTCGAAGCCCAGCGCCGCCGAGCGCGCCGCCACCCGTCGGAAGGCGTCCACGTCCCGGACGTTGAAGTACGGCCCGTCGATGGCCTGGAGGTCGTTGGCCCGTGCCGCCATCAGGATGCGCATCAGGATGTAGTGGTAGGCGTCGCCCTCGGTGTAGCCGGGCGGCTGCTCCCCCACCACCAGCGTCTTCATGTTGATCGACGCCATGAAGTCGCCCGGCCCGAACACCAGCGTCTCCAGCCGGGGCGAGGAGGCGGCGATCGCGTCGATGTTCACCATGCCCCGGGCGTCCTCGATCTGCGCCTCGATGCCGATGCGGCCGGGCTCCAGGCCCGTGGCGCGCTCGATCTGGCCGAGCAGCCGGTCCAGCCACTGCACGTGCGAGGGGTCCTGGACCTTGGGCAGCATCACGCAGTCGAGGTTCGCGCCCGCGCCCTCCACGACCTCGATCACGTCGCGGTAGGCCCAGTGCGTCTCCAGGTCGTTGATCCGCACGACCCGCGTCTTCCCGGTCCAGTCGCCCTCGTTCAGCGCCGCGACGACGCTCTTGCGCGCCTCCTCCTTGGCGGCGGGCGCGACCGCGTCCTCCAGGTCGAGGAAGATCTCGTCGGCCGGGAGCCCCTGGGCCTTCTCGATGAAGCGGGGGTTGCTCCCCGGCACCGCCAGGGTGGTACGTCGCGATCGCATGGGCCGGATGCTACCGAGCGCCCCGCGCGGCCCGGCGTCCCGGCCCATAGGACTTTCCGCTGATTGGTATCGGTCCACCTCAGGGCCGCGCCCGCCGCCGGTGAGCCAAATTACAAAGTGTAAACAAATGGCAAAGGGACGCTCTTGAACGTCCGCCGCCCCGGCTGCCACGATCCCGCGCAATCCCTCTCACCCTCCCTCTCACCCTGCGGCCCCAACGGCTCCGGCCGTTGTTCGACGCACCCCGGAAGGCGGACGCACGTGAGCACCACAGAACAGGAATCCGAGCGGGAGCCCCGCCCGGACGCCACCGGCCAGGTCCAGCGCCTCCGCAAGGACGCCGTCGGCCTGGTCGGCGTCATCTTCATGGCGGTGGCCACCGCCGCCCCCATCACCGCCATGGTCGGCAACGTGCCGATCGCGGTCGGCTTCGGCAACGGCACCGGCGCCCCCGCCGGCTACCTGGCGGCGACCGTCGTGCTGACCGTCTTCTCCATCGGCTACGTCGCGATGGCCAGGCACATCACCGCGGCCGGCGCGTTCTACGGCTACATCTCGCACGGCCTCGGCCAGGTCGCCGGCATGGTCGCGGGCCTGCTGGCCACCCTCGCCTACGTGGTGTTCGAGGCGTCCATCGTCGGCGTGTTCGCCTACTTCGCGCACGGCACGATCGGCGACCTGCTCGGCGCGGACGTGCCGTGGGTGCTGCTGGCGCTGGCGATGCTGGCGCTCAACGCGGTGCTCACCTACTTCGACATCAACCTCACCGCCAAGGTCCTCGGCCTGTTCCTCATCACCGAGATCCTCATGCTGGGCCTGATGGCGGCCGCGGTGCTGCTGAACGGCGGCGGCCCCGACGGCGTCCCGCTGTCGCCGGTCAACCCGGCCGGCGCCTTCTCGGTCAACGGCCTGGCCGCCGGGTCGGTCGGGCTCGGGCTGTTCATGTGCTTCTGGTCGTGGGTCGGCTTCGAGTCCACCGCGATGTACGGCGAGGAGTCCCGCGAGCCCAAGAAGATCATTCCCCGGGCCACCCTGGTCGCGGTGATCGGCATCGGGCTGTTCTACGTGTTCGTGTCCTGGATGGTGGTGGCGGGCAACGGCCTGGACGAGGTCGTCGCGATCGCCTCCGGCAAGGACCCCGGCCAGATCTTCTTCGGCCCCACCGAGCGGCTGCTGGGCTCCTGGGCGGTGGACCTGTTCAAGGTGCTGATGGTGACCGGCTCGTTCGCCTGCGGCATGGCCTTCCACAACTGCGCGGCGCGCTACCTGTACGCGATCGGCCGCGAGGACCTGGTCCCCGGCACCCGCCGCACGCTGGGCTCGACCCACCCCCGGCACGGCTCGCCGCACGTCGCGGGCTTCGTGCAGACGGCGATCGCCACCACGATCGTGCTGGCGTTCTGGGCCGCCGGGCAGGACCCCTACATCCACCTGTACACGCTGCTGGCGGTGCTGGGCACGATGGCGATCCTCATCGTGCAGGCGCTGTGCTCGTTCGCGGTCATCGGCTACTTCCACGTCCGCAGGCAGCACCCCGAGACCGCGAGCTGGTGGCGCACGCTGCTGGCGCCGCTGGCCGGCGGCGTCGCGATGGTCTACGTCATCGTGCTGCTGTTCCAGAACCAGAAGACCGCCGCCGGCGCCGCCTCCACCGGGCTGTTCTTCAAGCTCATCCCCTATATCGTGCTCGGCACCGCGCTGCTCGGCGCGGCCCTGGCCCTCTACCTGAAGGCCCGCCGCCCGAGCCGCTACGCGCTCATCGGCCGGGTCGTGCTGGAGGACACCGCCGAGCGCGAGTGACGCCGTGCGGGAGCGCGGGACGGCACCGCGCTCCCGCTCCGGGCGGCGCGCATGAGACGCTGCGGTCATGGGTGAGCTGAACGCGGCGCTGGTGGAAGAGGCGGCCAAGAAGTCGAGCCTGCTGTGGCTGGACCTGCCCGGGCTCCCGCAGCCCCGCGCCGCCTGGCACCTGTGGCACGACGGCGCGATCTACGTGCTGACCGGCGGCGAGGGCGAGCAGCCGCTGCCCGGCCTGCCCGAGGCCGACCGGGTACGGGTGATCCTGCGCAGCAAGGACAAGGGCGGGCGGCTGCTCGACTTCACCGCCGACGTCCAGCGGGTCGAGCCGGGCACCCCCCGGTGGGACGACGTCGCGCCGCTGCTGGCCAAGGACCGGCTGAACGCCCGCACCCACGAGGGGCAGCTCGAAGGCTGGGCCGAGCACTCCTACGTCGTCCGGCTCGTCCCGGCCGAGGCCGTGGCCGAGCCCGCCGACGACTACGCGGCGGTGCGGCCCGTCCCGTCCCCCGCCACCACCGCAGGCCCGCCGCCGCGCCTGGTGGGCGGCAAGCGCCGCAAGGTCGACCAGTAGGCGGGCCGCCCTCGGCTCACATGACCAGCCGCCGCCCCTCCACCAGCGCGCGCAGCTTGTCGGGATTGGCGACCAGGTGGACGGCGTGCACCCTGCCGTCGTCGCCCAGCTCCACGTCGATCGTGGTGATCGGTCCGTCCGGGCCCTCGATCACGATGGCGGGGGCGCCGTTCAGCTCCACCCGCCGGAACCGCATGTCCTCCGGCTGCACGCCCGCGTACGGGACGCCCGAAACCGCCACCAGCCAGCGGCCCACCTTGTCCGCGCCGTGGATGGTGCGCAGCGCCGCCCGCACCTTGCCGCCGCCGTCGGTCCACAACGTCACGTCCGGGGCCAGGACCTCCATCAGGCCGTTGATGTCGCCGCCGAGCGTGGCGTGCAGGAACCGCTCGGTGGCCGCGCGCCGTTCGCTCGCGGCGGTCTCGTAGCGGGGCCGCCGCGCCTCCACGTGCTTGCGGGCGCGGGTGCCGAGCTGGCGCACCGACGCCTCCGAGCGCTCCAGCGACCGCGCGATCTCGGCGTAGGGGTAGCCGAAGACCTCCTTGAGCACGAAGACCGCGCGCTCCAGCGGGCTCAGCGTCTCCAGCACCACCAGCATCGCCATCGACACCGACTCGGCCAGCTCGACGTCCTCGGCGACGTCCGGCGAGGTCAGCATGGGCTCGGGCAGCCACGGGCCGACGTAGGTCTCGCGCTGGGCGCGGGTCGAGCGCAACCGGTCCAGGGCGAGGTTGCCCGCGATGCGCACCAGGTAACCCTTGGGGTCGCGGACCGCCGACCGGTCGGCGGCCGACCAGCGCAGCCAGGCGTCCTGCACCACGTCCTCGGCGTCGGCGGCGGTGCCCAGCATCCGGTACGCCACCGCGAACAGCAGGTCGCGGTGGTCCTGGAACACCTCGTCGTCCATGAGCGTCATCCTCTCGGCGGCCGGAACCGGCGTCCACCCGTCTCCGACGGGCCGGCGGCGCCGGGATGTGACATGGATCCGGTTCCGGATGACCACAAAGATCATGGGTAGTGTCCCGTCCATGACCGGAACTCCGAACCGGGTGTTCATCGCCCGCCTGGCCGGGATCGCGGTCTTCGACCCGGCCGGCGACCAGGTGGGGCGCGTGCGCGACGTGGTGGTCGCGCTGCGGCTGGGCGCCCGCCCGCCCCGCGTGCTGGGGCTGGTGGTGGAGGTAGCGCCGCGCCGCGCGGTGTTCCTGCCGATCACCCGCGTCACCGTGATCGAGGCCGACGCGGTCATCTTCGACGGCCGGCTGAACGTGCGCCGCTTCCAGCAGCGCGAGTCCGAGACCCTGGTGATCTCCGAGCTGCTGGACCGCACCGTGCGATTGTGCGACAGCGGCGACCCGGTGACCGTGGGGGACGTGGCGATGGAGCCCACGCGCACCCGCGACTGGCTGGTCTCCAAGGTCGCGGTGCGCCGGCACAGCGGGCGCGGGCTGCGGCGGCGCGGCGGCGAGACGTTCGTGGTGGACTGGGACGCGGTCGAGGGCTTCTCGGCCGTCGAGCACGGCCAGGGCGCCGCCGGGATGATCGCGGCGTTCGAGAAGATGAAGCCCGCCGACCTCGCCGGCATCGTGCACGAGCTGTCGGAGAAGCGCCGCACCGAGGTCGCGGTCGCGCTGGACGACGAGCGCCTCGCCGACGTGCTGGAGGAGCTGCCCGAGGACGACCAGATCGAGATCCTCGGCAAGCTGGAGATCGACCGGGCCGCCGACGTCCTGGAGACGATGGACCCCGACGACGCCGCCGACCTGCTGGGCGAGCTGCCCGCCGAGCAGCGCGAGCGGCTGCTGACGCTGATGGAGCCGCGCGACGCCGCGCCGGTGCGGCGGCTGCTGACCTACGCCGACGACGTCGCCGGCGGCCTGATGACCACCGACCCGGTCGTGGTGCCGCCCGACGCCACCGTCGCCGAGGCGCTGGCCCACATCCGCAACCCCGACCTGAACCCCGCGCTGGCCGCGCAGGTGTACGTGTGCCGCCCGCCGACCGAGACCCCCACCGGCCGCTACCTCGGCACCGTGCACTTCCAGCGGCTGCTGCGCGAGCCGCCGCCCGCGCTGGTCAGCGGCATCGTGGACACCGAGCTGGACCCGCTGCGCCCCACCATGTCGCTGGAGGCGGTCGCCACGTTCCTCGCGACCTACAACCTGGTCGCGGGCGCGGTCGTGGACGACAACGGGCACCTGCTCGGCGCGGTCACCATCGACGACGTGCTGGACCACCTGCTGCCCGACGACTGGCGCGAGACGGTCATGGACGCCACCGCCGCGCAGGGCCCCGACCCCGAGGAAGAAGCGCTGCGCCAAGCCGAGGAGAGCCGATGACCCCGCGCCTGGACCAGCCGATCGAGTCGCGCCGGACGCTGCTGCCGCGCCCGCACTACGACCCCGAGTCGTTCGGGCAGCTGTCGGAGCGCATCGCCCGCTTCCTGGGCACCGCGCGGTTCCTCGTCTACATGACGGTGTTCGTGCTGGTGTGGATCGTGTGGAACCTGGTGGCGCCCGAGTCGCTGCGGTTCGACCCCTACCCGTTCATCTTCCTGACGCTGATGCTCTCGCTGCAGGCGTCCTACGCCGCGCCGCTGATCCTGCTGGCGCAGAACCGGCAGGACGACCGCGACCGCGTCCAGTACGAGCAGGACCGGGCCCGCAGCGACCGCAACATCGCCGACACCGAGTACCTCACCCGCGAGATCGCCGGGCTGCGGCTCGCGCTCAGCGAGGTCGCCACCCGCGACTTCCTGCGCTCGGAGCTGCAGCAGGTGCTCCGGGAGCTGGACGCCAAGGACCGGCACGCGGGCCTGCCCTGAGCGCGGCGGCCCCGGCCCGGCCGGCCGGGACCGCCGCGCGAGATCGGACGGCGCCCGGGTCGCGGGCGGTGGAGGCGCCGAGGCCATCGCCGGATTCACCCCGAAAGGTGGGCCCCGGTCCCCCGCGCGCGAAGATTCGGCGGCCGAACGCATCTCGAACGGCAGGAGTGAGACTGGGTACGGAAAGCAGTACCTAAAAACGTATTCAGATAAATAAATTATGCGTCGAACGGCGGGAAAGGCGGCCCGGTGCGGCGTGACCGGGCTCAGAGCGCGGCGGGCTCGCGGTTCGGCGCGATCGAGTCGGCGGCCAGCTTGTCGAGGATCGTGCCGAACTGTCGCAGGTCGTGCTCGTCCAGGCGGCTCAGCACGTACTCGCGCACCCCGCGCTGGTAGGTCGGGGTCGCCGCGGCCAGCCGGGACCGCCCGGCCGGGGTCAGCACCGCGTACAGCCCGCGCGCGTCGCTGGAGCACGACTCGCGCACCACCAGCCCCTCGCGCTGGAGCCGGTCCACCAGCCGGGTCAGGCCGCTGCGCGACAGCAGCACCCGGTCGGCGAGATCGTTCATCCGCAGCCGCCCCTCCGGCGACTCCCCGAGGTGCATGAGGACGTCGTAGGAGCCCAGCGCGAGATCGTGGTCGGCCAGCAGGTCGGCCTGGAGGCGGCGGGAGATCTGCACCTGGGCGCGCAGCATGGTGCGCCAGACCGTCAGCTCGGCGGTCGTGATGGGCCGGGACGGCTGGTGGTCGGGACGGATGGCATGGGACGGCATTGTCACGCCCTGATCGTACGGCGCGCGGCGGGCGGGGGCGATGCTCCCCCGGAGCGGACCGAAGTGTCGCGCCCGCCACAGCCTCGGCCCCGGTTACACATGTACCCGCCGGGAGTACATACCATGAAGGCATGGCCTCCCAGTTGACGATCGAGCAGGTGACCGCGGCGCTCGCCACGGTGAACGATCCTGAGATCCGCAAGCCCATCACCGAGCTCGGCATGGTCAAGAACGTCGAGATCGCGCCGGACGGCTCGGTGCAGGTCGCCTTGTACCTGACGGTGGCCGGCTGTCCGATGAAGGACACCCTGACCGCAGGCGTCACCGAGGCCGTCTCCCGGCTGGAGGGCGCGGGCCCGGTCCGGGTCGAGCTGGACGTGATGAGCGACGAGCAGCGCAAGGAGCTGCGCCAGAAGCTCAACCCGGGCGAGGGGCGGGAGATCCCGTTCGCCAAGCCCAACTCGCTGACCAAGGTCTACGCGGTCGCCAGCGGCAAGGGCGGCGTCGGCAAGTCCTCGGTCACCGTCAACCTGGCCGCCGCGCTGGCCGCGCAGGGCCGCAAGGTGGGCGTGGTGGACGCCGACATCTACGGCCACTCGGTGCCGCGGATGCTGGGCGTGCAGCACGCGCCGACCAAGGTCGACGACATGATCATGCCGCCGATCGCGCACGACGTGAAGGTGATCTCGGTCGGCATGTTCACCGCCGGGAACCAGCCGGTCGTGTGGCGCGGCCCGATGCTGCACCGCGCGCTCCAGCAGTTCCTGGCCGACGTCTACTGGGGCGACCTCGACATCCTGCTGATGGACCTGCCCCCGGGCACCGGCGACATCGCGATCTCGGTGGCGCAGCTGCTGCCGTCGGCCGAGATCCTGGTGGTCACCACCCCGCAGCAGGCGGCCGCCGAGGTGGCCGAGCGCGCCGGGGCCATCGCGGCCCAGACGCACCAGCAGGTCGTCGGTGTGATCGAGAACATGTCGTACCTGACCTGCGCGCACTGCGGCGAGCGGCAGGACATCTTCGGCTCCGGCGGCGGCCAGACCGTGGCGCAGGCCCTCACCCAGACGCTGGGCACGCAGGTGCCGGTGCTGGGCCAGGTGCCGATCGACGCGCGGCTGCGCGAGGGCGGCGACAACGGCGAGCCGCTGGTGCTGGCCGACCCCGACTCCGAGGCCGGCAAGGAGCTGCGCGCCATCGCCGACAAGCTGGGCGGCCGCTCGCGCGGGCTGGCCGGCATGTCGCTGGGCATCAGCCCCCGCAACAAGTTCTGACCGGTACGCGAAAAGCCCCGCCCGGAATGGTCCGGAGCGGGGCTTTCGCGTAGGCGGGGCGGGATCCGCCGGGGGCTCAGGTGGCCTCGTTGTCGAACGGCGGGCGCTCGCCGTAGTCCAGGCCGCCGGCGGTGGCGTAGGACGGCTCGTCGTCGAAGATCCGGCCGTTGGTGCGGGGGCGGTCGTCCTCGTCGTCGTCCTCCAGCAGGTGCTTGCGGACGAAGGTCTTGGGATTGAGGTCGGCGACGTCGAAGTCCTTGAACTCCGGCCCCAGCCCCTCCTGAAGATCGGCCTTGGCGCTGTTGGCCATCTGCCGCAACTGCCGCAGGGCGCGGCCGGCCTGCTGCGCCGCCTGGGGCAGCCTCTCGCCGAACACCACCAGGGCCAGCACGACGAGAACCGCCATCTCGCCGATTCCGACGTCGAACAACCCGTCCTCCACAACCGCCAAGGGGACCGAGCCTCGTTCAGCCCGGCCCCCACAGCGTATCCCCAGCCCGGATGAACCCGACCTGGCAGTGTTTCCAAAGCCCCGGCCCAGGGTGCTCGCCCGGGGCTCACACCCTGACCGTGTCTTGGCGAGTGCCGCATCGCTTCGCGATCTGGCCTGGTGAAGCCCGCCTCCGGCTTCGCTTCACCAGGCCAGTTGGGCACTCGCGCGGTGGCCGATGTCTTCACCCAGGTTTCAGCCGGCGGCCAGTTGCGGCGCGATCTAGCCCGCGGCCAGGGTGACGTCCACGGTCGTCTCCTTGCCGCCCCGCAGGTAGGTGACCTTGACGGTCTGGCCCGGGGCGCGGCTGCGGATCTGCGCCAGCAGGTCGGCCGAGTCCTCGATCGGCTGGTCGGCCAGCCTGGTGATCACGTCGCCGGGCTTGAGGCCGGCCTTGTCGGCCGGGCCGCCCTTGACGATCGGCTGCACGCCGCCGTTGGGCTGGTCGGTGATGCGCACGCCCGGCCCGGTGTAGCGGGTGTCGATGCCGATGCCGAGCTGGGCCCGCTTGGCGGTGCCGGTGTTGATGATCTCCTTGGCGACGCGCTTGCCCTGGTTGATCGGGATGGCGAAGCCCAGGCCGATGCTGCCGCCCTGGCTCTCGCCGCCCATCGACTGGCCGCCCAGGGTCGCGATGGCGGTGTTGATGCCGACCACCCGGCCCTTCATGTCGACCAGCGGGCCGCCGGAGTTGCCGGGGTTGATCGCCGCGTCGGTCTGGATGGCGTTGAGCACCGAGGCGTCGCCGCCGCCTTCGCCGCGGGTGGGCACCGGGCGGTTCATCGAGCTGATGATGCCGGTGGTCACCGAGCCCTGGAGGCCGAGCGGGGAGCCGATCGCAATCACCGGGTCGCCGACCGCGAGCTTGTCGGAGTCGCCGAACTCCAGCTGGGGCAGCGAGTGCCGGCCCTCGGGCTTCAGCACCGCCACGTCCGAGCTCGGGTCGCGGCCCTTGATGGTG
The DNA here is from genome assembly GCA_050936435.1 of Spirillospora sp. CA-253888. GTDB lineage: Bacteria > Actinomycetota > Actinomycetes > Streptosporangiales > Streptosporangiaceae > Spirillospora. Next base: position 5,325,868 of record JBNJMT010000001.1, on the reverse strand, counting down.
GCCGGCAGCCGCTTCTTGTCGTTGAAGACGACCTCGACCTGGCCGCCCTGCGCGGCGCTGGACACCACGTGGTTGTTGGTGATCACGTAGCCGCCCTCGACGATGAAGCCGGTGCCGCTGGCCTCGGCGCTGCCGCCGCGGACCTGCACGGTGACCACGCTGGGCAGCACCTTCTGCGCCACCCCGGCGATCGACTCGGGCGGGCGGCTCTGCACCGCGGGGCCCCCGCCGGCCGGCGAGAAGCCGACCGAGCCGTTGTCGCCGCCGCCGGAGGCGATCACCGCGATCCCGGCGCCGACGCCGCCCGCGACCAGCGCCACGACCAGCGCCATCACCGCGAACAGGCCGAGCCCGGGGCCGCTGCGGCCGCCGGACGGCGGCGGGGGCACCGGGGACCAGTTCGGGGGCTGCCCGTAGCCGGGGCCCATGGGCGGCGGGCCCATCGGCCGTCCCGGCCCGCCGGGCGGCGGCGGGCCCATCGGGCCGCCGCCGGGCATCGTGGGCGGCTGGTGGCCGCCCTGCCCCGGCCAGCCGCCGTAGGGGGCGCGCGGGTCGTGGTTGTGGGGGACGAAGCCCGGACGCTGCCGCTGGTCGGCGAAGTCGCCGTCGGCCGGCGGGGCGGCGGGCTTGTCGAAGGAGACCGGAGCGGCCGCCTCCTGCCGCTCGCCGGGCCGGTCCGGCGGCGCGAAACCGGCCACCAGCCGGTCGCCCTGGTCCTCGGCCGTGAGCCGCCCGGCCGGGGCCGCCCCGTGCTCGGCCGCGGGCCGCTCCGCCTCGCCGGCGGACGCCTCGGGCGGGAGGTCGTCCTCGGGCGGTCGGGTGTCCTCAGGCGGCCGGGTGTCCTCGGAGGGCCGGGTGTCCTCGGGGAGTCCCGCGCTCTCGGCCGGTCCGGTTCCGGCAGGGACGGCCACCTCCTGGTCGACCGCCGTCGGCCGGGGCGGCTGCGCGCCCCCCGCCTCGGCGTCCTGCCGCTCAGGCTCGCGGTTGTGTTCGGTCATCCCCATCTCTCCTACCGAGCATGGTTCCCAGATCTTCGCGCCCATCGTGCCCAGACGAGCATGTGATGAGCGTAAGGGCCCTCAGTCGAAGGGATTGACCCAGCCGCCCATGCGGCGCAGCCCCCGGCCGATCCGGCTGCGCACCGCCGAACGGTCCGGCGGCAGCGACTTGGCCGCCGCGACGGCGGTGCTCTGCGGCGCCTCGGTGATCACGGTGTAGACGTACCCGCCGCGCTCGGTGACCGCCCAGCGGCGCAGGTCGTCGCGCCGGTAGACGGTCTGCCCGCCGGAGGTGGAGCGGGTCCAGCCGCGCAGGCGGCGCCGGTCGAGGGCGCCCCGCTGGACGAAGACCGACACGTTCGCCAGCCCGTCGGTGTAGCTGAGGTGGACCACGCCGTCCCCGGTGGCGCGGCGGGCCTCGCGCAGGCGCAGCGAGTCGAGCAGGGTCTCGGGCAGCGACCAGCCCTCGCGGCGCAGGACGTCGAGCTCGCGGGCGTCCAGCAGGTCACGCCAGGGCCGGGTGGCGGTCGTGGCCGCCGGGACGCCCGCCCGCACCGGCACGTGGTCGCCGATGACCGAACCGCGTTCGGGTGGGCCGCCGCGCAGGCCGGGCGGGAGGGCGGGGCGCGGCACCGGCAGGCGCACCTGCGTGAACCCCGACGCCGCGACCTGGCGGCCGGTGGCGTCGATCAGCTCGCGGTGCAGCAGCAGCCCGGTGGCCGTGTCGATCCAGAAGCGGCCCGCGGCCGACCCGTCCTCGCGGCGGGCCTCGATCACCCGGGCGGCGCGGCCGCAGACCGCGCCGTCGGCGACCCGGGCCAGCCGGTAGTTGCGGGCGAGCAGCGCGATGGTGGCCGTGCTCAGCCCGGCGTCCCGCGCGGCGGCGCTGTCGGGCTGGTAGCCGCTCGGACCGGCCTGCCGGACGGCGGTGAAGGAGGTGCCCGCCCCGGCGGTGTGGCTGACGCGCACCTGGGCGGTGCGGGTGCCCGCCGCGCCCCAGGTCGTGAGGTAGCGCACCCCCTCGTAGGACACCCGGCGGGCCGCGTCGGCGGCGGCGCGCAGCAGCCGGACGGCCTCGGGGTCGGCGGCGGCGCGGGCCGCGCCGGTGTCCCCGGCGAGCGCGCAGGCCGCGGCGAGGGCCCCGGCGACGCCGCCGGCCAGCAGGGCCGCCCGGCGGTTGCGGGGCCGGGACCGCAGCGGTGCGGGTCCGGTCACGGCTCCGTGGTGAGGGGGACGGTGGTCGGTTCGGTGAGCGGGTCGGGCATCGGCGCGTCCCCGGAGATCAGGGCGTGCTCGACGGCGAACCGGTCGAAGGCGGGGCTGACGTTGGGCTCGTCGGGGCGGCCGCCGACGGCGTAGGAGGCGGTGCCGAGGCCGATCGCCAGCGTGGCGGCGCCGACGGCCAGGGCGCGGCGGTGGGCCGGGCGGTGCAAGGCCGCGGCCTGCGGGCGGCCGCCGGGGCGGTTGTCGCGGGGACGGGACGCCGCGGCGCGGACCGCCGGGCGGGAGGGGCGGGGCGTCGGCGGCGCGAAGGCCGCGGCATCGGGAACCGGGATCTCGGGGACCGGGCCGGGCTCGCCCATGGCGCGCAGCCGGGCCAGGAAATCACCGGAGGGAAGATCATCGGCGCCGTCGGACGCCGGAACGCCGGACAGGCCGCGCAGCCTGCCCTTGAGCCGTCGCAGCGCGTCGGCCTCCGTCCGGCACCGGTCGCAGCGCGCCAGATGGGCCAGCGCGCGGTCGCGCTCCTCATGGCCCAGCTCGCCATCGACCAGAGCGGTCAGGCGCTCCCCCAGACAACTCACGCGGCTCCCTCATCATCAGATCGTCACGCGCCGGCGCTCAGGCGCCGGTGTCTCCCTGCTCTACGCGTCCTCCGGCACGCGCGCGCCGCGACGCTGCGGCGCCCGGTGGCCGAGCGCGGCGCGCAGCTGCGCCCGCCCGCGGTGGATGCGGCTGCGCACGGTCCCCAGTTTGACATTCAACGTCGCCGAGATCTCCTCGTAGGACAGGCCCTCGATGTCGCACAGCACCACGGCGGCCCGGTACTCGGGGGCCAGGGCGTCCAGCGCGGCCTGCACGTCGGCGTCGAAGTTGCGGTCGTCGAACGCCTGCGCCGGGGTGGGCTCGCGGCCCTGGAGGCGCTCGGCGGCGTCGTCGGCCAGCCCCTCGAAGCGGATGCGCTGCTTGCGCCGCGCGCCGTCGAGGAACAGGTTGGTGGTGATCCGGTGCAGCCAGCCCTCGAAGGTGCCGGGCGTGTAGTTCGACAGCGACCGGAACACCCGGACGAAGACCTCCTGGGTGAGGTCCTCGGCGTCGTGCTGGTTGCCGGTCAGCCGGTAGGCGAGACGGTAGACGCGGGCGGAGTGCTCGCGGACCACCTCGTCCCACGACGGCGGTGCCCATTCTGCCTCTGGCGCGTTCTCGCGCGTGCGCGAGGTGACCCCCACAGCGCCCTTAAATGTAAGTGCTGCCACTCCCATGGTGCCGGGTTGTTCCTCTCTGATGACCAACGCTGTCGCTTTGGAACGACACGGTCGCGCCTGGGCTGGGGCGGTAGTGGACCGACGTCAAGTAGAACGTGCTGAAACGCCAGTTGGTTCCCGGTCAGCGATATGGTCTTTCCAGCATGAGCCAGGCGGGGGTTCCGCGAGGAGGCAGCCATCGACGCCATTCAGGCCACCCTGGCCTACGTGGAGGAATTCCTCCCCGAAGACGAGCCACTTCTGAACGCCCGGCGGCGGGGCGAGGAGGTCGGCGCCATGCCCATCGGCCCGGCGGGCGGGGCGGCGCTGCGGTTCCTGGCGACCCTGCTGAACGCCCGGACGGTCGTGGAGGTCGGCTCGGGCTGCGGCGTGTCGGGGATCTGGCTCCTGCGGGGCATGGCCAAGGACGCCGTGCTCACCAGCGTGGACGTCGACCACGAGAACCAGCGGCTGGCGAAGCTCGCCTACCGGGAGGCGGGCCTCGGCACCTCCCGCACCCGCATGATCGTGGGCCGGGCGACCGAGGTCCTGCCGCGCCTCACCGACGGCGCCTACGACCTGGTCTTCTGCGACGCCGACAAGCGCGAGTACCCCGAGTACCTGGAGGCGGCGCTGCGGCTGCTGCGCCCGGGCGGGGTGATGGCCTTCGACAACGCCCTGTGGCACGACCGCGTCGCCGACCCGTCCCAGCGCGACCCCGACACCGAGGCGATCCGCGAGGTCAACCGCCTGGTCCGGGAGGACGAGCGGCTGGTGCCGCTGCTGCTGCCGGTCGGCGACGGGCTGCTGTGCGCGGTCAAGCGCGACTGAGGCCGCCGTGACGGACCGGCCCGGCACCGAGCGACCTGACACAGAGCGTCCCGACACAGAGCAGCCTGCCACTGAGCAGCCCGCCACCGCGCCCGACGCGGTGTTCCAGGTGCGCGGAAAGCCCACCTGGCGGGCCGCCGGGCAGGTGCTGGCCTGCCTGATCCTGGTCCTGGCGTCGATCGGCTTCGTGGGCGGCGGCGTGCTGCGGGGCCTGGGGCTGGGCAGCGCGGTGTTCGCCATCCTGGGCGCGGTGGGGATCGTCCTGTTCGGCGCGGGCCTGCTGGTGTCGGCCGGCGCCCTGGTGGCCCGCCGCCCGGTCCTGGAGCTGGACGCCGAGGGCGTGCGCCGCCCGGCCCGCTGGCCGCTCCCCCGCCGCGCCGACCGGACGCTGCCCTGGCCGCAGGTGACGGCGCTGGCGGCGCTGCGGCGCGGCGTGCACGGCTCCCGCCGGGGCGAGCAGGACTACCTCGTCTTCCTGCCCTCGCCGGAGCTGGCCGAGCTGGCCCGCACGGCCGAACGCCCCCAGCTGGTGGCGCTGACGCTGACGGACGTGCCCGCCACCGCGGCGGCGGTCCCGTGGTGCGTGCCGATCGACGGGAGCTGGGACGCGTCGCTGCCGGAGATCGTCCGCCAGGCGCGGCGCCGCAGGGAGGTCCCGGTCATCGACCGCCGCAAGCGGTGAGCGGGCCGCTGAGGACGGCTCCGCGCCCCCGGCGGCCCGGACCCTCAGTGATCCTCCCGGCGGCCCTCCTGCGCCTGCTCCGCGACCGAGGAGGCGGACTCGCGGGCCTGCCCCGCCACCTGCCCGCCCTGGTCGCGCGCCTCCTGCGCGGTGGTGTGCACGGCGTCGCCCAGCGTCTCCTTGACGTGCTGCGCGGCGGTCGAGACCGACTCCTTGGCCTGGTCGGCGAGGTGCTGGGCGGACTCCTTGAGCGGCTCCGGCACGCCGTCGGTGTGCTCGCCGACCTGCCGCGCCATCCGGCTCTCGGCCTCGCTGGTCGGCAGCAGCGTGGCGGCCAGCAGCCCCGCGCCGAAGGCGATCAGCCCGGCGGCCAGCGGGTTGCCCTCGGTCCGCCGCATGGCCTGCTCGGGGGCGGCGCGCACCGCCTCGACCGAGTGCCCGGTGACGCTCTTGGCCGCCCCGGCCGCCTGCTCGACGCCCTCCTTGGCCGACCCCGCCGCGTGCTCGGTGGCCTCCTTGACCGACCCGGCCGCGTGCCCGGTGGCCTCCTTGACCGAGCCCACGGCCTGGCCGACGGCGTGCCCCGCCTGTGCGGGCTTTCCCATGACGCGCTCCTTCGCCTCCTGGAGACCGCTGCGCACGCGTTCGGTGCGGCGCTGGGCGATCCGGCGCGGACTGGTCCGGTCGGCGAGCCGGTCGACGTCCTCGGCCAGTTCCGCCCGCGTACGTTCGATCTCGCTTCTTATCTGGTCGGGTGACGAGCCCATTCGGCGTCCTCCCTCAACGTTTCGACGGTCTGCTCGGGCACGGGCGAGACGGCGCGCATCCGGGCCCGGCCGCGCGTGTACAGCACCGCCCCGACCACGGCCCAGACGACCGCGACCAGGAGCGCCGCCCATCCGGCGTCCATGACGTTCGCGAGGCCGAACACGACGGCCAGGGACACCAGCAGCAGCACCATGTAGGCGGCGAAGCCCGCTCCCCCGAGCATCCCCGCGGCCTTGCCGGACTTGACGGCCTCGGCGCGCAGCTCGACCTTCGCCAGCTCGATCTCCTGCCGGAACAGCTTCTGCAGGTCGGCCGTCACCGCGCCCAGGAGGTCCCCTAGGGAGGGGTCCTCCTGCTGTGCCCCTCGGTGCGGGGCGTACGGGTCCGCCATCTCATCTCACCTCTCCGTACGGCGGACCGTCCGGCCGCCCACCGGGCACGGCGGGCCCGGACGGGTAACCGCCGCCGTCGGGACGTCCCGGCGGCGGACCCACCGGCGGCGGGCCCATGGGCGGCCGGGACGGCGGGTCGGCCAGGGGCCCGGACGGAGGCATCGGCGGAGAGTGCGGCGGCGGCACGGGGGCCGGAGGCGGCGGTGGCGGCGGTGGCGGAGGCGGCGGCGTGGTGGGCGCCGGCGCCACCGGAGCGGGCCGGGGGGCCTGCGTCGGCCCCGAGGCCGACGGGACGGCCTGGTCGCCGGACCGGCCGTCCAGGTCGCCCGACCGCCCGCCGCCCGCCTGCGCCTTGGCGGCCTTGGCCATCCGCCCTATCGCGAACCCGGCCAGGGCGGCTCCGGCGAGGAAGACCCCCGGGCGCCGCCGGGCGAAGTCCTGGACCTCCTCGATGACCCCGCCGACGCCGCGGTCCTCCAGGTAGTCGGCGGTCTGCCGGCCGCCGTCGGCGATCTGGTGCACGACCTGCCGCGCGGGCGACTTCTCGTCGGCCTCGGAGGCCATCTTGGCCAGGTCGTCCGACCACTGGCGCAGGGTCTGCGCGGCCCGCTGCGTCTGGGAGGAGACCTCGTCGCCGACGCGGCCGCGCATCTCGTGCACGACCTGGTGCACCTGGGCGCGGCCCTCCTCGGCGACCGTGCGGGTCTGCTGGGCGGCGGTCCCCGCGACCTCGCGGGCGGCCGTCCTGGTCTGCTCCGCGGTGGCCGCGGCCTCGTGTCGTCCGGCCTCGCCGAGCGGCCGCCCCGACGAGGATGGCGATTGCGGATGTTCGCTCACCGTGGCTCCTCACAAGTCGATGTGCTGACTTGTTTCGCCTACCCGCCCCAATCGCCCGTGACCAGGAAGAACGCCATCGATACCCGAATTTAGGGCTTTCTTCACCGGCCTTGGCGTCCCGGTGACCGGCCGCACGGAGACGCGGCAGGGCTACGCCGTGAGCCAGTCCAGCAGCAGCCGGGCGCCGTAGCCGGTCGCGCCGCGCGTGATCTCGGCGTCGTCCGACGCCGCGCGGCCGGGCCCGGCGATGTCCAGGTGCGCCCACGGCCGGTCGCCCACGAACTCGCGCAGGAACAGCGCCGCCGTGATCGCGCCGCCGCCGTAGCCGGGGCGGCCGATGTTGGCGATGTCGGCCACGTCCGAGGTGATCGCGGGCCGGTAGTCCTCGACCAGCGGCAGCCGCCACAGCGGCTCGCCCGCCGCGCCGCCCGCCTCGGCCAGTGCGGCCGCCAGGGCGTCGTCATTGGCGAACAGGGCGCCGTGGCGCAGGCCCAGCGCGAGCTTGGCCGCGCCGGTCAGGGTCGCCACGTCCACGACGACGTCGGGGGCGAGCTCGGCGTCGGCGTAGGCCAGCGCGTCGGCCAGCACCAGGCGGCCCTCGGCGTCGGTGTTCAGGACCTCGGAGGTGGTGCCGCCGAAGTGGGTGATCACGTCGCCGGGGCGCATGGCCGAGCCGGACGGCATGTTCTCGGCGGCCGCGACCAGGCCGGTGACGCGGTCGCGCACGCCGAGGCCGCGCAGGGCGCCCATGACCGCGAGGACGACGCCGCCCCCGGCCATGTCGGTCTTCATGGCCTTCATGTTGTCGTTGGGCTTGAGCGACAGGCCGCCGCTGTCGAAGGTGATGCCCTTGCCGACCAGCACGACGTGCCGCCCGGTGCCGGTGTCGCCCGGGTCGTGGGACAGCTCGATCAGGCGCGGCGGTCGCGGGGAGCCGGAGCCGACCGCGAGCAGGCCGCCGAAGCCGCCTTCGGCCAGCTCCTTCTCGTCGCGCACGCGCAGGGTCAGGCCGCTCGCCTCGGCGATCTCCCGGGCGCGCTCGGCGAGCCAGGACGGGCCCTTCTCGCCGGAGGGGGTGTTGGCCAGGTCGCGGGCCCGGGCGGTGGCCTCGGCGCGGGCGGTGCCGCGCTCCAGGGCGGGCGCGGCGGCCTCGGGGCCGCCCTCGGTCAGCACGGCCAGGGTGCCGAGCGGGCCCTTGGCGGGGGCTTCGCCGATCCTGAAGGCGTAGGAGGCCAGCAGCGCCCCCTCGGCGAAGGCGGCCAGCGCCGCCGGGTCGCCGTCGGGCACGCCGGCTGGCCAGCACGCCGCGGCCCCTGCCGCGCCGGGCCAGCGCCGCGCCGGCCCTGCGCAGGTCGGCCGGGGTGCCCGCGCCGACGCCGTAGAGCAGGAGTTCGGCCAGGCGGTCGCCCACCCGGACCTGGGTGGCGATGACCTCGCCGGGCTCGCCCTTGGCGTTGTGCAGCGCCAGGAGCTCGGCCAGGGAGAACGGCAGCGAGGCCGCGATCTCGGCGGCGGGCGCGACCGGGCCCGACCCGACCGGTACCGCCGTGACCTCGGCGCCCAGCTCGGCCGCCGCTGCGGAGAGGCGGCCGCCCACGGCGCGCACCCGGGTCTCGATCGGCATTGGTCGGCTCCCCCTGTCAGAACGCCTTCTCGGCTCGCGTTCGGCTTGCGTACGGTACGGATACGGCGAAGGTCCCGGCGGCACCGCCGGGACCGTCACCGCTGTTCGGGCCCGCGCCGTTCACGGCGCGGCGGGTGTCAGCCCACCACTTCCTTGAGGGCCGCGCCCAGGTCCTTGGCCTCGTCGGCGGAGAGTTCGACCACGAGGCGGCCGCCACCTTCCAGCGGGACGCGCATGACGATGCCGCGCCCCTCCTTGGTCACTTCGAGCGGACCGTCTCCCGTCCGCGGCTTCATCGCCGCCATGCGTGCATCCCCTTCCTGCCTAGGGCCGCGCGGGGCCTCCGGGCCCCGTTGGCCGCGTGGCCGCCTGTCAGCATCCGCGTCATCAGTAGTGGTCCATTATCTCGTCTTCCGGGCGCGAAGTGGTAACGATCAGCATCCAGATCACGCGAGTGCGGCGATCAGAGCGCCTTCGCCGCCCTTCGCCCCACTTGAAGATCGTTTCCAGTGGCCCGTCCCGTGCGCGCCGGGGGCGGCTTTTGCCCGCCCACCGGCGGCTTCCGCCGCGCCTCTTGCCCTCGACCTGCCCCTTCGCCGATCGTTGCCTGGGGAAACCCCCCGAACGGGCGCTGGACGATTGCGAGGACGAGGATGTCTGAGACCGTGCGGTACGACGTGACCGAGAGTGTGGCGACTATCACACTCGACCGACCGGACGCGATGAACTCGCTGACGCTGGAGGCCAAGGTCGCGCTGGGCGCGGCGGTGGAGCGCGCGGCGGCCGACCCCGCGGTGCGCGCGGTGGTGCTGACCGGCGCGGGCCGGGCCTTCTGCGTCGGGCAGGACCTGCGCGAGCACGCCGACAACCTGGCGGCGGGCAAGGGCCTGGACGACACCGTGCGGCGGCACTACAACCCGGTCGTCCGGGCGATCGCCGGGATGCCCAAGCCCGTGGTCGCCGCCGTCAACGGCGTCGCGGCCGGGGCCGGGGCCGCCCTCGCCTACGCCTGCGACCTGGTGATCGCCTCGGAGAAGGCCACCTTCGTCACCTCCTTCACCAGCATCGGCCTGGCCCCGGACTCGGGCATGTCGTGGACGCTCCAGCGCCTGGTGGGCCGCGCCAAGGCCGCCGAGCTGCTGCTGCTGTCGGAGCCGGTGAAGGCCCCGCAGGCGCTGGAGCTCGGCCTGGTCAACCGGGTCGTGCCGGCGGAGGAGCTGGCGCCCGCCGCCATGGAGCTGGCGCAGCGCCTGGCCGCCGGCCCCACCGTCTCCTACGGCGCGGTGAAGGCCGCCCTGGACCACGCCGCCGTCCACGACCTGGCCTCGTCGCTGGAGCGGGAGGCCGAGCTCCAGGACCTGTGCGAGAAGACCACCGACCACCACAACGCCACGGCCGCCTTCCTCAAGAAGGAGAAGCCGGAGTTCGAGGGCCGCTAGCGCAGCAGCGGCGCCAGCCCGGCCGGGAACGGCTCGAAGTAGGTCTGCGCGTCCAGGTAGGCGATGTCCTCGCCCCTGGCGTGGTGGCGCAGCAGCGTCATCGGCACCTCCAGGTCCACCTCGCCCCGGCCGTAGGCGTCGATGACGCCGGTGATGTCGAGCCGCCGCGCCTCGTCGAGGTGGCGGGCCATCGGGCTGTAGACGTGCTGCAGCGCGTTCACGTGGCGGCCCCGGCCGGGCCGGACGGCGAACGCCTCGGAGAACACCGTGGCGTACTCGTCCTCCAGCTCCGCGCGGGGCCGCGACCCGGCCTGGGCGACGATCCGGCCCGCGATCCGGTAGCGGGCCGGATCGTGGGCGAGCATCTGGAGCTTGTGCGCGGCGTGGAAGGCGACCAGGTCGCCCGGGGTCCAGCCGCCCGCGAGCAGCGCGCGCAGCCGCGCGTGCGCGAAGACGCGCTCGACGAAGTGGCGGCGCAGCACCGGGTCGTTGAGCCGCCCGTCCTCCTCGATCGCCAGCAGCGGGCGGCGCTCGGCCAGCGCGGCGGCGAAGACCCCCTGGCCGCGCCGGTCCACGGGCATGTCCTTGCGGTAGCGCGACACCCCGCGCGGCCCGCAGCTCGGCGAGCGCGACTTCAGGATCCAGCCCTCCAGTTCCGGCAGCTCGGCCGACCGCCGCTCGGCCAGCGCCACCATCGCGTCGGTGTGGTCGGCCGAACGGTCCTTGGTGGTGATCCGCACGGACCCGTCGTCGGTGGTGAGCCGCAGCGTCGGCCGGGGCGCGCCCAGGCCGATCTCCATCTCCGGGCACACCGGCACCCAGTCCACGTACGCGCCGAGCGCGTCCGCCAGGAACCGGTTGCGGCTGTGCCCGCCGTTGTAGCGCACCGGCTCGCCCAGCAGGCAGCTCGACACCGCGATCCGGGGCCGCAGGGCCTCCGGGCGCGGGATGGGCGCGGGCTTGTCGCGGAAACGCGTGGTCCTGCCGCTCATGTCTCCCCCTTCATGCCGACAGCAGCACGCTCAGCCGGTGCAGCCCCCGGGCCGTGCGCGCCTTGACGGTGCCGAGCGGCGTGCCGAGCCGCTGGGCGATCTCGCGCTGGGTCAGGTCGCCGAAGTAGGCCAGCGTGATCGCCTCGCGCTGGGCGGCGGGCAGCGCGGCCAGGGCGCGGCGCACGTCCTGCTCGCGCACGACCCGCTCGGCGGTGTCGTCGGCGGCGGGCCGCTCGGCGGCCCGGGTGAGCGGGAGCGCGGGCGACGGCCGGGCGCGCAGGTGGTCCACGGCGCGGCGGCGCGCGATGGTCAGCGTCCACGCCTCGAAGCTGCGGTCCCGGTCGAAGCGGTGCCGGCAGCGCCACAGCTCCACCAGCACCGACTGCAGCACGTCCTCGACCAGGTCGGGCGGCACCCGGTGCCGCAGGTAGCGGCGCACCATGGGGCCGAGCACGGCCTGGCACGCGGCCAGCGCCGACTCGTCGTCGTCCGCGAGGCGCGCGCCCAGGTCCGCGGGTTCGTCGGGCCCCCTCCGACCCGGTGACCCCGCCGTCGCGCCCGGCCCCTGCTCCATGCGCCCTCCCGTCCCGAAAACCTATTCAAAACTTGTTCATACCCGGAAGCGGGAACGCGCACAACCCGCTCCCGGCAAAAGAGCGGGCAGGAAAGGGGCCGAACGGGGAAAGACGGGCGGGAAGCGGCGGGCGCGAGGGAAGCGAGGGTCAGCCGCGCCCGAAGGCGGCACGGATCTCCTTGAGCGCCTCGGGCAGGCTGTGCACCGGTCGCGCCTCCGGCGGCAGGCGGTCGGCGGGCCAGCCCGGACCGCCCACCAGCAGGTGCGCCGCGGGCCGCCCGCCGGGCAGCTCCGCCAGGGCCGCCGGATCGCCGGTCTCGGGCATCTGCGACCACACGAACACCACCGCCGGGCCGAGCCGCCGCACCGCGTCGGCCAGCGCCCGGGACGGCACCCGCGCGCCCAGCACCCGCACCGCCACGCGCTCGACGGCCAGCGCCGCGCCCAGCGCGTGGATCGGCAGGCTGTGCTGCTCCTCGGCGGCGCAGGCGAGCAGCACCGGGCGGGCGGTGTCGGGCGGCTCGGCCAGCGCGATCTCCGAGGCCAGCGCGTTCTGGACGCAGCCCGACAGCAGGTGCTCCACCTCGACCAGCGCCCCGGAGGCCGCGTGCCGCTCCCCGATCGCGATCAGCGCCGGGGCCAGCAGCTCCTGCCAGGCGTGCTCGACGCCGTCGCGGCGCAGCGCGGTCTCGATCTGCTCGCGCATCGCCCGCGCGTCCAGCGCCCGCGCCGACCGCATCAGCGCCCGCCCGGCGGGGGTGGCGGCGTCGGCCAGCGGGACGGGTGCGGGCAGGCCGGCCCGGCCTGCGCGGGGCGGCGGCCCCGCCGCCAGCGCCGCCTCGTCGGCGGCCAGGGCGGCGCGCGCGGCCTCCTCGGGCGGGACACCCTCCTGCACCAGCCGGACCATCAGCTCCAGCCGGGCCACGTCGTGCTCGCCGTAGCGGCGGTGGCCGCCGGGGCTGTGGCGGCTCGGGCCGATGCCGTAGCGGCGGTCCCAGGTGCGCAGGGTCGAGGCGGCCACGCCCACGCGCCGCGCGACCGCGCCGATGCCCAGGCTCCACTCCCGGCCCACCCCGCCGCACCTCCTCCCGCCCGTCAGGCTCCACAGATTAGGTCCTCAGGCGGTCTTCGCACGGAAAGGTCCGCGAGGTTGCAACCGGGCGGGGCCGCCCGCGCGAAGGCAGGGTGATGGACACCGTGATCATGCTGTTCACCCGCGACCTGCGGGTGCACGACAACCCGGCCCTGGCGACGGCGTGCGGGCGGGCGCGGCGCGTGGTGCCGCTGTTCGTGTTCGACGACGTGCTGCTGTCGCATTCGCCCAACCGGGCCCGGTTCCTGCTGGACGCGCTGGCCGGCCTGCGCGACGGGCTGCGGCGGCGGGGCGGCGGGCTGGTGCTGCGGCGCGGCGACCCGGCCGCCGAGACGGCCCGCCTTGTGAGCGAGACCGGCGCGGACGCGGTCTTCCTCGCCGACGACGTCAGCCCGTACGCGCGGCGGCGGCGCGACCGGCTGGAGGAGCTGTGCGGCGCGGAGGGCGCCCAGGTCGTCGGACATCCGGGGCTGACGGTGGTGCCGCCCGGCGAGGTCACCCCGGCGGGCGGCGACCACTACAAGGTGTTCACGCCGTACTGGCGGGCGTGGGCCGCGTCCTCGTGGCGCCCGGTCGCGCCGCCGCCCGAGCGGGTCCCGCTGGACGACGCGCCCGCCGACCAGACCACCCTGGAGGCCATCGCCGACGCGTTCGCCAAGGGCACCTCACCGGACCTGCCCGAAGGCGGCGAGCGGGCCGGACGCGCCCGCGCCCGCGCCTGGCTGGACGACCACCTGGCCGACTACGACGCCGTGCACAACGCCCTGGCCGCCGACGAGACCTCGCAGCTCAGCCCCTACATCCGCTTCGGCTGCGTGTCGCCGCTGGAGCTGGCCGCCGGGGCGCTGCGCCGTCCCGACGGCGACCCGTACGCGCGGCAGCTCGCCTGGCGCGACTTCCACCACCAGGTCACCGCCGCCTTCCCCGACATCGGCACCCGCGACTACCGTCCCCGTGGCGACGGCTGGCACGACGACATCGACGCGCTGGACGCCTGGCGGGAGGGGCGCACCGGCGTCCCGATCGTGGACGCCGGGATGCGGCAGCTGCTGCGCGAGGGCCGGATGCACAACCGCGCCCGCATGATCACCGCGTCGTTCCTGACCCGCGACCTGAAGGTGGACTGGCGCGCGGGCCTCGCGCACTTCGACCGCTGGCTGGTGGACGGCGACCTCGCCGACAACGCGGGCAACTGGCAGTGGATCGCCGGGACCGGCAACAACCCCCGGCCCGACCGCGTGCTGAACCCGCTGCGGCAGGCCGCCCGCTTCGACCCGCGCGGCGAGTACGTGCGCCGGTACGTGCCCGAGCTGGCCGGCCTCGCCGACCCGCACCGGCCCTGGCGGCTGCCGCCCGAGGAGCGGGGCGACCTGGACTACCCGCCGCCGGTCATCGAGCCGCCCGCAGGAAGGTGACCACGGCCAGCACGCGGCGGTGGTCGTCGGGGGTCTGGTGCAGGTCCAGCCGGGTGAAGATCGACCCGACGTGCTTGACCACCGCGGCCTCGCTGACGGTCAGCGCGCGGGCGATCGCGCCGTTGGAGCGGCCCTCGGCCATCAGCGCCAGCACCTGCCGCTCGCGCCCGGTCAGCCGCTCCAGCGGCGAGTCCGCGCGCCGCCGCGCCAGCAGCCCGCGCACCACCTCCGGGTCGATCACCGTGCCGCCCGCCGCGACCCGCTCCAGCGCGGCCACGAACTCGGCGACCTCGCCGACCCGGTCCTTCAGCAGGTAGCCGACGCCGCCGCCGGTCTCCAGCAGGTCGGCGGCGTAGGACTGCTCGACGTACTGCGACAGCACGAGGACGGGCAGCCCCGGCCGCTCCCCGCGCAGCGCCAGCGCGGCCCGCAGCCCCTCGTCGCGGAAGCCGGGCGGCATCCGCACGTCGGTCACCACCACGTCGGGGGCGTGCTCGGCCACCGCCGCCGCGAGGCCGGCGGCGTCGCCGACCCCCGCGACCACCTCGTGGCCGAAGCGTCCGAGGATCTGGCTCAGGCCCTCGCGCAGCAGGACCGAGTCCTCGGCCATCACGACTCGCATGGGATCTCCACCCGCAGGATCGTAGGGCCGCCCGGCGGGCTGGACAGCCGCACCGACCCGTCGTAGACCGCGACCCGGTCGGCGAGGCCCTGCAGCCCGCTGCCGCCGTCCACCCGCGCGCCGCCGGTCCCGTCGTCGCGGACCTCCACGCTGAGGCCCGGCCGCACGACCACGCGCGCGCTGGTCGCGCCGCTGTGCTTGGCGACGTTGGCGAGCGCCTCGGCGATCACGAAGTAGGCCGCCGACTCGATCCCCTCGGGCGGGCGGCCGGGCAGCTCCACGTCCACCTCCACCGGCACCGGGGAGCGTTCGGCCAGCGACTCCACCGCCGCGCGCAGCCCCCGGTCGGTCAGCACCGACGGGTGGATGCCGCGCACCAGATCGCGCAGCTCGGCCAGCGCCGCGCGCGCCTCGCCCTGCGCCTTGTCGATCAGCTCGGGCGAGCCGGCGTCCAGCCTCGCCAGCCCCAGCGTCATGATCAGCCCGGTGAGGCGCTGCTGCGCGCCGTCGTGCAGGTCGCGCTCGATGCGGCGGCGCTCGGCCTCGAACGCGTCGGCCATCCGCGCCCGCGAGGCGCGCACCTCGACCAGCTCCTCCTCCACCGGCCGCACCAGCAGCGTGCGGGCGAGCGCCGCGCGGGCCCCGGCGAGCGCGCTCAGCGCGTACAGGGTCACCACGATCAGCACCGGCCCGGCGGCGGCCAGCGCCCACGCCTCGCCCGGCTCGTCCACGGTTCCGGCGGACCCGAACTGGATCTGGTCGCCCTGCCCGATCAGCGTCGGCGACGCGGTGGCCATGGTCGAGCCCACGATGAACGTGAACGGCACGACCACATCCGCCGCCGCCAGCGCGAGCGCCAGCAGCGCGTACCCCAGCTCGCGCCAGGTGGCGGCCTCCCGCAACCGGAACGACGCCCACGCCCGCAGCCCGGCGCGCGCGGGCGGCCGGTGCGGGGACGGCGCGGGCCGCCGGTCCATCAGCCGCATCCGCCGCCGCTCCACCGCCGCGAACCCGACCGCCGACAGCGGGACGCCCGCCAGCAGCCCCAGCCCGACCACCACCGGCGTCAGCACCACGCCGGAGATCGCCAGCGCCACCACCAGCACCGCCCACAGCGCGCCGACCAGCGGCCCGGTCGCCACGTACAGCAACGACCGCCAGGGCCAGGAGGAGAAGACGAACCGCAGCGGGTTGCCCGCCATCGCCCGCCAGACCGTCCCCGTCATGCCTTGACCGTACGAGACTCATCGAGCAGGTGGCGAAGCCGCTCGGCGGAACGCTCCCAGCCCCACTCCTCGCGCGCCCACGCGCGGCCCCTGTCGCCCATCGCGCCCGGCTCGGTCAGCAGCCGGACGAGCTTGGCGGCGATCTCCGGCACCGCGTCGCCGGTGGTCAGCCCGGTCTCGCCGTCCCGCACGGCCTCGGGCGCGCCGCCCGAGCGGCCCGCCAGCACCGGCAGCCCGGCGGCGGCCGCCTCCAGGAACACGATCCCGAGGCCCTCGGTCTCCAGGCCCAGCCTGCGGTCGCGGCACGGCATCGCGAACACGTCGGCGGCCGCGTAGTGGTCCGGCAGCGCGGCGTGCGGCAGCCCGCCCGCGAAGCGCACCGCGTCGGGCGCGACCTTCCCGGCCAGGCCGCGCAGCCAGAAGTCCTGCGGCCCCGCGCCGACGACGAGCAGCATCGCGTCCGGCACGAAGGCCCGGACGATCGGCATCGCGCGGATCAGCCGGTCCTGCCCCTTGCGCGCGACGAGCCGCGACACGCTCAGGATCAGCGGCCGGTCCCCCAGGCCGTGGGCGCGCCGCACGGCGCTCCCGTCGCCGGGCCGGAACAGTTCGGCGTCCACGCCGGGCACGAGCCGTTCCAGCACGGCCCCCGGCCCCCACGCCCGCGCCATCCGCGCGCGGCTGTCGGCGGTCAGGTAGGTGACGACGTCCACCTGCTCGCCGATGCTCCGCAACATCCGCCGCGCGCCGGGGACGGTCGCCCACCACACCTCGTGGCCGTGCGTGGTGGCCACCGAGGGCAGGCCGAGCCGTCCGGCCAGCAGGCCGAGCGGCGCGGCGGCGCCGAACCAGACCCGGTCGCACCCGTACCGCTCGGCCAGCGCCCGCGCCGTCCGCGCGACCCGCGGCGTGGGCAGCAGCGTGCGCGCCCGGTCGCGCACCACCGGGAACGGCAGCGTCCGGTCGAACGCGCGGCTCCCCGGCTCGGCCGAGGTGTAGACGACGACCTCGCCGGGCGGGAGGCGCCGGGCGATCTCGTACACGAAGGTCTCGATGCCGCCGCGCCGAGGCGGGAAGTCGTTGGTGATGATCAGGCAGCGCGCCATGGCCGTCCTCCGAAGTGCGCCCAGCACGCCAGCACGGCCGGGTAGACGAGGTAGCCCCACCGGGTGGCGGGCATCAGGGCGGCGGCCAGCAGCAGGCCGAGCGCGAGCCGCAGCGCCGCCGAACGCAGGTCGCGAGGCGGCCTGACCAGCAGCGACACCGCCATCGCGAGCGCCGCCAGCACCAGCAGCACGAGCGCGGCGACGTGTCCGTACGTCCCCAGCCCGGCCAGCAGCCGCCCCGGCATCGGACTGTCGGCGGGCGACTCGACACCGGCCAGACCGAGCGGGAAGCGCACGACGTTCTCCACGAACCCGCCCGGATCGGCGAGCAGGACCGGCACGATCCCCACCGCCGCCACCGCGCCCGCGACCCCGGCGAACCGCCGCGCCCCGCCCCGCGCGAGCACCAGCACGAACGCCACGGCCAGCACGGGCCAGGCCGTCGCCTTGAGGGCCGCCGCGCACCCCAGCACGAGCCCCGCCGCCCCCGGCCGTCCCCGGGCCGCCCACGTCAGGCCCAGGCAGGCCAGCCCGATCACCGGCAGGTCGTCCCCGCCCACCACCAGCGGCAGCGCCACCAGCGGCGACGCGAACAGCAGCAGCGACGCGTCCGGCAGGGCGCGGCCGCGCAACGACCGGGCCGCCGAGCCCATCGCGACCAGGAACACCGCCGCGAACACCGGCCGCGCGTCGATCCCCGCCACCGCCCACGGCACCCCGAACAGCGCCATCCCGGGCAGGTAGGGGTTGTAGGCCCGGTAGTCGGCGACCCCCGCGAGATCGTCCGGCCCCAGGTAGGGCGTGCCGTGCGCCAGCAGGTGCTCGCCGGACCGCTGCACGACCGCGACCTCCGGCTGCCCCAGCCCGGCCGCCACCAGCACCACCAGCGGGAACAGCACCGCGCCGCCCACCGCCATCGCGGCGATCGTGTCCCGGTGCCGCGACCGCCACAACAGGGTCGCGCACGCGGCCAGCCCGTAGGCGATGACGGCGGCCCGGCCCCACACCCGGTGCGGTTCCAGATGCGTCACCATCACGGTCACCGCCGCGAAGACCGCGAACGCCGCGTACATGGCGGGCTGCCCCCACCATGCGCGGCGGGCCGCCGAGACGCCGACCGGCGGCGCTACCGGAGGGTTGGAAAGTCGTGGTGTCACCATGTCGCCCCTACCGCTGAGCTGCGTTTTCGCTTGTTCTCAGCGAAGCGGGACGGCGCCTTCGGATCTCTAGGTCTGTCCGCCGACTTGGGGTAGAGCCAGCCCTACGCCGCACCTCCGCCTGAGCGGAGGTAGGGCTGCCCCCCGTAAAGGATCTCCAGTACGCGCCACTGTGCCGGACACCGCCCGCCGCTTGGCTTGGGGCATGACACGAGCACAGGAAGCGGTGCGGGCGGCGCGCCCGGACCCCGGCGGGGAACCGGTGGCGGTCGCGTCCGGCGTGACCAGGGTCTACGGGACCGGGGACGGCGCGGTCGCCGCGCTGCGCGGGGTGTCGGCGACGTTCCGGCGCGGCCAGTTCACCGCGATCATGGGGCCGTCGGGCTCGGGCAAGTCCACCTTCCTGCACTGCCTGGCCGGGCTGGACGCGGTCTCCGGCGGCACGGTGCTGATCGGCGGCGTGGACATCACCGCGCTCTCGCGCACGCGCCTGACCAAGCTGCGGCGCGACCGCCTCGGCTTCGTGTTCCAGTCGTTCAACCTGCTGCCGATGCTGACCGCCGAGGAGAACATCCGGCTCACCGGGCGCCTCGCGGGCCGCCGCGCCGACCGGCGGTGGTTCGACACGGTCGTGGACGCGCTCGGCCTGCGCGGCCGCCTGGACCACCGCCCCACCGAGCTGTCGGGCGGCCAGCAGCAGCGCGTGGCCGTCGCGCGGGCCCTGCTCACCCGGCCCGAGGTGCTGTTCGCCGACGAGCCGACCGGCAACCTCGACTCCCGCTCGGGCGCGGAGGTGCTGGGCTTCCTGCGGCAGGCCGTGGACGGCTACGGGCAGACGGTCGTCATGGTCACCCACGACCCGGCCGCCGCCGCGCACGCCGACCGCGTGCTGTTCCTGGCGGACGGGCTGATCGTGGACGAGCTGGCGTCGCCCGACATCGACGAGGTCCACGCGCGGATGCGCCGGATGGAGGGCTGACCCGTGTGGCTCATCGCGCGCCGGTCGTTCACCGAGGGCTGGGGCCGCCTGGTGGCGACGCTGCTGGCGGCGCTGTTCTCGGTCGGGCTGATCGCCGGATCGCTGGACTTCACCCTGCGGGCCCAGGACGCGGTGACGGGCAACGGCGCCAGCGAGTACGCCAAGGCCGACGTCCTGGTCCAGGGCGGCAGCGTGGACGAGACCGACCTCTACGCCGTGCCGGACGGGCGGGTGAAGGAGGCCGACGTCGCCGCCCGTCCCGGCGTCGCGGCGGTCGCGGGCGACGCCGTCGTCCCGGTCACGGCCGTGTCCGGCGACGGCAAGCCGCTGATGCCGGTCGCCGGAGGGCGCACGCTGGTGCGGCCGTGGGTCGCCGACGCCCGCCTCAACCCCTACAAGCTGGAGTCGGGCCGCGCGCCCGCCGCCGAGAACGAGGTCGCGGTCGTCCGGCACCTGGCCGAGGCGAACGGGAAGCGGGACGGGCTGCGGATGCTGCTGCCCCGGCAGGCCCGCGACGTGAAGATCGTCGGCGTGGTGACCGTGGACGGGCGCGGCGCGGTGTCCGGCGGCGACCTGATCCTGGCCGCGCCCGCGACCGTACGGAAGCTGGCCGGGCTGCCCGACGGCGCCTGGCAGACCGTCTGGGTGAAGGCCGCCCCCGGCGTCCGGACCGCCGCCCTCAGGACACGGCTGGCCCGCGACCTCAAGGGCACCGCCACCGTCCGCACCGCCGCGTCGCTGCGCGACGCGCAGGCCGCCGCGAACCGCGAGGCCGGCACCTCGATCGGCGGCGCGCTCAGCCTCGTCTCCTCGATCGCGGTGTTCACCGGCCTGTTCGTGGTCGCCAACACCTTCGGCACGCTGGTGCGCCAGCGCACCCGGCGGCTCGCGCTGCTCAGCGCGATCGGCGCGACGCCGCGCCAGATCAGGCGGCTGATCCGGCTGGAGGCCCTGGCCCTCGGCGCGGTCGCCGGGATCGGCGGCGCCTTCATGGGCGTCCCGGTGTCGGCGGTGTTGGCCTGGCAGTTCGCAAAGGACGGCTTCGACATCACCAACGGGCGGTCCCACTTCGGCTGGGTGATGCTGGTGTCAGCCGCGGCCGGGCTGCTGGTCACCCAGCTGTCGGCCTGGCGGGCCGCCCGCGCCGCGTCGCGGGTCGCGCCGATGCAGGCGCTGCGCGACACCGCGACCGAGGCGCGCGGCCGGAGCCGCAAGCGGGTGGTCGGCGCGCTCTGCGTGCTCGCGCTCGCCGGGCTGTTCTGGGGCCTGGTGTTCGCCGTGCGCGCCGAGGAGCCGCCCGGCCCCGAGCGCACCATCGGCGTCACGATGGTGTCGCTGATGGGCTCGATGATCGCGGTGTCGGCGCTGGCGGTGCTGGCCCCGCTGGTCGTCGGCCCGCTGGGCGGCCTGGTGGGGCGGCTCGGCATGGCGTTCGGGGGCGAGGCGGGACGGCTGGCGCGCGCCACGATCGTGCGCAGCCCGCGCCGGGTGTCGGCGGCGGCCGCGTCACTGATGCTGGGCGTGGCGCTGGCCGCCTCCACCGCGCTGATGGTGCTGTCGGCCGACGCGCGCTTCGCCGAGACGGGCGGGCGCACCATGCGCGCCGACCACGCCCTGGCGCCGGACGCCCGCGCGGCGGACGGCGCGTCCGCGCTGCCGCGCGACGTGACCGGGCGGATCGCGGCCGTGCCGGGCGTGACGGCGGCGGGCGCGCTCACCGAGACGACGGTCACGCTGGTCGAGCCGCGCGGCCGCTCCATGGGCGACGACGCGGGCCTCAACACCGTCCAGGTGACCGGGGCCGACCAGGCGTCGCTGCCGCGCCTGCTGGCGCTCGGCGGCCGCCCGCGCCCCCTCGGGGACGGCGAGATCGCCCTGGCCTCCTCGACGCTGGAGGCCCACCGCCTCAAGGTCGGGCAGAAGATCACGGTGCGCGGGGTGCGCGGCCGCGTCACCCTGACGATCGCCGACGCCTACCACGACCCGTCGCACCTGTTCGCCGACCAGGCCCTCGCCGGGACCGGCACGATGGACCGTCTGGACCCGGCCGCGCCCGCCAAGGCCGTGCTGGTCAAGGGCGGATCGGCCGCCGCGGTCGGGCACGCCGCCGCCGTGCCGGGCGTGCGGGTGCTGGACCGCGACGCCTACGTCGAGGCGGCCTCCGGGGCGATGACCAGCGGCACCGGGCTCGTCTACGGGTTCATCGGGATGGCGCTGCTGCTGGCGCTGTTCGGGATGGCGACGACGGTGTCGATGAGCGTGGCCGAGCGGACGCGCGAGTTCGGGCTGCTCGGCGCGGTCGGCACCACCGTCGGGCAGCTGCGCGCGATCGTGCGCTGGGAGGCGGCGGCGGTGGTGCTGATCGGCACGCTGCTGGGCGTGGGCGCGGCGTTCGGCGCGCAGACGCTGGCGTACCTGGCGAGCGGCAGCTCGTTCCTGCGGCCCGCGCCGCCGTGGTGGCTGCTGCCGCTGGTGGCGGCCGGCGCGGCGGCGGTGACGCTGGGGATCTCGGCGCTGCCGGGCCGCCGCGCGGCGGAGGTGCCGGTGCTGGAGGCCGCGAAGGCGGAGTGATCAGCGGTAGGCGCCGCGCCGGTGGCAGGCGGCCAGGTGGTCGTCCACCAGGCCGCACGCCTCCATCAGCGCGTAGGCGGTCGTCGGCCCCACGAACCGGAACCCGTGCTTCTTCAGCTCCTTGGCCATGGCCTTGGAGGCGGGCGTCGAGGCGGGCACGTCCTCGGTGGTGACCGGGACCGGGGAGCCCGGGTCGGCGTACCGCCACAGCGTCGCGGCGAGGCCGCCGGGCAGGTCCAGGGCGGCGCGGGCGTTGGCGATCGCGGCCTCGATCTTGGCTCGGTTGCGGACGATGCCCGCGTCGCCCAGCAGCCGCGCCACGTCCCCGTCCCCGAACGCCGCGACCTTCTCGGGGTCGAACCCGGCGAACGCGTCACGGAACGCCTCCCGCTTGCGCAGGATCGTCAGCCACGACAGCCCCGACTGGAACGCCTCCAGGCAGAGCCGCTCGTAGAGCCCCTGATCGTCGCGGACGGGACGGCCCCACTCCTGGTCGTGATAGGCGACGTACTCGGGCGTGACGGGCTTCCAAGGGCAGCGCAGCAGGCCGTCGGGCCCCTCCACGGGGCCGCTCACGGCACCGCCAACGGGGACGGCGCGGTCGCGGCGAGCCGGGCCAGGCGCCGCAGCCCCAGCCCCATGAACGCGCGGACGACGGGCCCGGCGACCAGCCAGCCGGTCCGCCCGAGCGGCCCGAACGGCAGATCGACCCGCTCGGCCCACACGATCCGGCTGCCGCCGGGCTCCTCATCGATCCTGAACCACGCCTCGCCGCGCACGACCCGGCCGGTGTGCCGCACCGCGACCCGGCGGCCCGGCCGCCAGTCGGTGATGACCATGGTGTCGAGGAAGCCCACCGGCCCGATCCCGGTCCACGCCTCCAGCCGCCCGCCGACCTCGTGCCCGCCCTCGGCGCGGGTGAAGGGCATCCACTCGGCGTGCCGGGGCCAGTCGGTCAGGACCGAGAACAGCACGTCGGCGGGCACGTCCGCCCGGCTCTCGGCATGGACGGCGACCTGGCTCATGGGATCTCCTCGGGGTCCTGGGTGAAGTCGGCCGCGGTCGGCTTCTTGACCAGCACGACGGGCGCGGTCTCGCTCTTGGGGGCCGCGTCGTCGAACAGCCCCTCCTCGAACTCTTCGTCCTCAGCATCGTCCTCGAACGCCTCGACCGCGGCCGCATCGTCCTCGTGACCGTAGTAGTCGTCCCAGTGGCCGTCCTCGTCGCCGTCCTCGGCCTCCCCGAGCCGCTGCCGCAACTCGACCAGGTGCTGCTCCATGACCGCCATCCGCGCGTCGCGCTCGGCCAGGGCGTAGGCGAGCCGCTGCAGCGCCTCGTCGGTGACGCCGACCTGATAGCCCCACAACCCGCGCGGCAGCCGCAGCAGGGCGACCTCGGGCCCGGTGATCGGCCGGCCGGTGGGCAGCGGCAGCGGCGGATGATCGGGATGGGTCTCGGCCAGCTCGCCGCCCCGGCCCATGGCGAGGACGACGACGGCTCCCAGCACGGCCACGCCGGCCAGGATGAGCACCACGATCACGATCATGCTCCGTTCTGTCTACGGCTCCGCAGCACGATCGTGCCATGCTCGGGGTCATGCAGTCGCAAGAGCACGCACCGGTTCCGTTCGGGACGATGCCGGACGGACCCGTCGCGGACGCGGGCGTGATGCCGCCCGCCGAACTGGTGGCGTCGCTGGTGGCGGCCGGAGAACCGGTCCGGGTGACGCTGCGGGCCGAGTCCGGGGACGACCCCGGGATGCTGGCGGCGGCGTCGGTCTACGCGTGGCTGGGAGTGCGGCTGTTCCTGGTGCCGGCCCCGAACGTCCCGGCGCTGCGGCAGGTGCTGGACATGGTGGCGGCGATCCAGGGCACGGCCCAGCCGATCCTGTCGCGCCGGGGCCTGGCATAGGAAAAGGCCCGCCGCCCGAGGGCGACGGGCCTCGCACCACCTCTAGGCGCGCAGAGCGTCCCAGGGCCCGGTGATGGCGAAGGAGACGCCGGGGTCCTGCCGGTTGGCGAACAGGGTCCGCCCGTCGGGCGAGAAGGTGACGCCGGTGAACTCGCTGCCGTTGAAGGCGTTGCGCCCGAACGCGAACGGCTCGCCCTTCTTGGTGGCGCCCACCAGGTACTGCTCGCCGTCACCGTCCTCGGCGAGGATCACGCCGCCGCCGTAGGGCGAGACGGTGATGTTGTCGGGCCCGTCGAAGCGCCCGCCCGGCTTGAAGATGAGCTCCAGCTCGATCGTGTCGGTGCGCGGGTCGTACTTCCAGACCTGGCCCGCGTGGTCGGCGGCGGCGCCGTCCTCCTTGCTGGAGTAGGACGCCACGAAGTAGGCCATGCCGTGCCCCCACCACGCGCCCTCCAGCTTCTGGCTGCGCGTGATCTTGTCGAACTGCTTGCGCGTCGACAGGGCGGCCGCGGACGGGTCGGGCACCTTGACCCACCGGCAGCGGAACTTCTCGCCGGGCTCCTGGGCCAGCGACAGGTCGGGCAGGTCCCGGACGTTGAGCGCCTCCAGCCGCCCGCCCTGGAGGTAGGAGTGGTAGTCGCCCCGGTGCGCGCGCGGCCGGAAGCGGTAGAAGAGCCCGAACGGCTTGCTGGCGTCCTCGGTCAGGTACGCGGTGTGCGTGTGCGGGTCGATGGCGACGGCCTCGTGCGCGAACCGCCCCATGCCGGTGATCGGCAGAGGCTTGGTGCGCTTGCCGGTCGGGTCGACCTCGAAGACCCAGCCGTGCGACTTGGTCTGCCCGGAGAAGCCCTCGGTCTCCTCGCAGGTCAGCCAGGTGCCCCAAGGCGTACGGCCGCCGGCGCAGTTGGTGGAGGTGCCCGCGAGGCTGACGTACTGCGACACGAGCTTGTTGTCACGGTCCAGCTCCAGCGTGGTGGTGCCCCCGTACGCCGCGGGGTCGTACACCAGCTCGGCCGGGGCGACGGGCTTGACGCCGCTGGCGGTCTGCTCGTGGTTGCGGACGATCCGCAGGTTCCCGGCCTTGCCGCCGGGGAAGGTGGCCATCCCGTCGTGCTTGCCGGGGACCTTGGCGTCGCCCTGGATGACGTCCCCGACCGCCGAGAAGGTGGTGTAGGAGAAGCCCTTGGGGAGGTCGAGCACACCCTTGGGGTCGGGCACGAGCGGCCCGTACCCGAAGGCCTCGGCGCTGGCGGAGGTCTGGAAGACGGTCTCAAGGCTGCCGGCCAGCGCGATGGACAGCGCACCGGCCGCGCCGCCCTTCATCACCCCACGACGGGAAACGGACATAAGGGCTCCTTCGCATAACGGAATCACGCGGAGCCTCCCGAGCCGGACTGAACCGGCGATGAACGAGCGCCGTCACCGCGGCGAACCCGGAGGACACAGTCGAACGGAACGAGCCCCCGGCCCGCAGGGCCGGGGGCTCGTCCAACGTGTACAGGGCGTCAGCTCAGGTCATGCTCGCCACGCTTCACGCGCCGGACGAGCGCGGACCAGTCGGCGGGGGTGAGCACCAGGTCGGGGGCACCGGCGTTCTTGGAGTCCCGCACGCCGATGTTTCCCGCGAGGTCTGCAACTTCTACACAGTCACTACCGCCGACATCGCTTCCGCTGTGGCTGGACTTGCGCCAAACGGGGATCATCCAAACCTCTCCATCACCTGCCGGATTCGCTCAGCGGTCGCGTCCACAGGGAGCGCCTGATCACTGATGCGATCGAACCTGGAGCGATAGGCACGCACGTCTGTTGCATCCACGACCAGCCTACCGCCGATGCTCGCGGCGACGTAGACGGAGTCGAGCCCGTCCACTGCCATGATTTTGAAGGCACCGTCCCGCCCCACGTGCGCGCCGACCCGCTGAGGAATGATCCTGATGGAGATGTTGGGCAGGGCGCCCAGTTCCAGCAACCGGGCGAGCTGCCCGCGCATGACTTGGGGCCCGCCGACAGGTTGCGTGATGACGCCCTCGTCGAGCATCACCCACAGGTTCGGAGGCGGGTTGCGGAACAAGCACTCCTGACGCTTCATGCGGATCGGGAGGTTCGCCTCGATGTCGAGCATGCCCGCGCTCATACCAGCGGCCCGTGCATACTCCTCGGTCTGGAACAGGCCCGGAATCCAGGCCAGCTCCCAGATGCGCAATTCAGTGGCGCGCTCTTCCATCGCCACGTGCGTCTTGAACCATTCCGGGTCATGTCCGGCTTTGGCGAAGAGGACCAAGACCTGGAACAGGCCCTCGGTGTGCCATTCGCGATCAAGGACGCGGGCGTGCTTCTCCAGCAGCTTCACCTGACCGGACTCAATGCGTGAAACACTGGAACGATCAATACCGAGTATCGCGCCCAGCGCTGAACCCGACATCCTGCGTTCCTCGCGGTGTCTGCGCACTTGAACGGCTATGAGGTCCCACAGCGACCCTTCGGGATTGAGTGACTCTCTGACGCTCATCCGCCACCCTCTGGTTGTTGTATCTGCTGTATGAACCTTCCGAAGGTAACCGTTTGCATGAATGCTTGTCCCACGAACGAGCAGATCCGGAGGCCCGGGAATGGACGATCAAGCCGTGCAAAATGATCAGCAGCTCGCCCAATTGCGCCGCGACTTTCAGGGTCATCGCATTTGGCGGGCAGTCCGTTCCGACGGCCGGCTGGGCGACTGGGTCGCCAGCCTCCACGACCCGGACTGCGGGATCGATCCCACGGTGATCCGTTCAAGTGCCACCGCTCTGCGCGAAGCGCTGCTCGCGGAGGCCGTACGGGCCGCCGCGCGGAGCCTCCGGTGATGTGCCCGGCGGAGGAAGACGCCTGGCCACCGGGGAACGGGACCGCGTCCCCCAACGCGGTCCCGTGGGGGGAGGTGGCGGCGGCGCGGGCGGTGGGCTCCCCCTCGGGCACACCGCCCGCGCCGTCCCACCGCACTCCCCCGGTCGGACCCGACACGACCGCCGCCTACGTCCAGCGACGCTTCCCTGGCGTCCTCTGCTGGTACGGCCGGTGCACCGGCCGTTGGTGGGCCTACCTGCCGAACCGCCGGGGCGGCCGCCTGCTGGAGGCGGTCACGCCGGACGCCCTGCTCGCGCTGATCGGCCAGGCCGTACGACGGTGAGACCTCTCCAGAGCACGATCCGCCGGGCCGTGCACACCATTGAGCCGTACGTTGATCGCCTATGGCCTCGACCACCTGCCTGCGTCAGGCTTGGGACGAGGCGGAGGAGGTTCGTCCGATGTACCAGGAATGGCGAGGCAAAACGGACGGGTTCGTACGTCCTGCCCTTAGCGTGTCCGGGGGCGACTGGCTCATCGTGGACGGTCGCGAGGTACGGGCTCTTCTGTCCGGTGAATACGAGGTCCCGATCCCGCGCGATAAAGTGATCAAGGTCTACGTGTGCAGGTCCGGTCTGAACCACGGCCTGTGCTTCGAGATGGAGAACGGCCTCGACTACGAGTTCTGGTGCTGGTGGCGACGGCGCGGAGCCGAGGAGGCGTGGTACGCCGTCAAGCGGGCCCGTTACCCGGTCACACGCTCGATCTACCGGCCCGGCTACGGTCGACTCGCCCGTTGGGGCGTGGAATAGCGCCCACTATCGTTCAGCGACCGCCGTCACGAGGTCTCGGCTTTCTCGGAACGCATGTGAGCGGCGAAGCCGACGGCCACGACGGTGGCGATGGCGGCCATGATGAGCCAGGCGATCAGCGTGTTGGAGAAATCCTCCGCTTCTCCGGGCGCGAAGACCGGGGAGAACATCCCGGTGAACACCAAGGTGATCGCGAGCCCGGTCATGGCGGTCATGCCCGGCGTCGGCTCCGGGCGGCGGGAACGGACCAGCCGCCAAGCGCCCGCGACCGTCGCCAGCAGGCCCGGAGGCAGGAGGATCAGCGCGCCGATGAAGGCTCGCGTGCCCATGTCGGCCGGAGCGTCCTGGGTCTTCTGGACGTCGCCGTCCGCCGAGAGTTCGGTGACCCTGCCCCGCCAGATCGTTCCGGTGACCCGGTCGCCCTTGTCGAGGCCGACCAGGAAGTCCTTTTCGGCCTCGACCCTCCAGTCTCCACCGCTCTGGGCCCGCAGGCGCACGGAACTCGATTTGCCCCTCGCGCTGGTCAGATGGACGCTGGACACGGTGAACCCCTCCGTCCAGAGGCAGTCCCGGGGCACGGACGGGACGGTCGTACAGCGCTTCGCCGCCTGGTAGGCGCGCAGGTCGTCGTCCCCGCCCGGCACCATGACGGCGAGCAACACGACGCCCAGAGCCACCATGCCGAGGCCGCCCATCAGGATGAAGGCGGCCTTGATACGGCGATGCAGGAGGGTACGCATGTCCCAATCGTGCCTTTTTGGCCGTCTCTAACTCAAATCCTTCCGCCGTACCGACCGGAGCGCACGATCAACAACGTTCCGGGGGCACGGAAGCCCAGCCCCCGGGACCCACCCGACACCAGAACGTCCACCCACGACGCGACCTCATCCGACGCGGCGGCGACGCCGCCCTCCACCGCCCCATCCGCCCGGACCGAAGGGCGAACGACCGCCCCTGCCCACAAAGGCTTGCACAGTGGCACGAAAGCACCCATAGCGTTCGGACAGGACTGTTCTAGTGTGTTGATCATGTTCGATGACATCGACCCCACCGTCCTCGCCAACGGCGCCAAGTGGGCCGGCGTCGATTCCGGGGTGCTGCCCGCCTGGATCGCCGACATGGACTTCCCGGTGGCGCCGCCGATCCGCGAAGCCCTCCAGCGGCACATGGACTACCTCGGCTACCCCCGCTGGGACGACAGGCCCGCCCTCAACCCCCTCCGGGACGCCTTCACCGAACGGATGCGGCAGCGCCACGACCTGTCGCTCGACCCGTCCCACATCCACATCTTCACCGAGCTGATCCAGGCGCTCCAGGTCGTCCTCCACCTGGGCACCCGGCCCGGCGACGCCGTGGCGATCCACACCCCGACCTATCCTCCGTTCCTGGAGACCATCGCGGCCATGGGCCGGCGCCTGGTCCCCATCCCCATGATCGACACCCCGGACGGCTGGACCTTCGACGCCGAGGCGGCCGCCGGGGCCGCGGCGCTCGTCCTCGTCAACCCGCACAACCCCACGGGCCGCGTGATGACACAGGCGGAGTTGGAGGCCCTGGCCGAGGTCGCCGAACGCGACGGCATGCTGGTCATCTCCGACGAGATCCACTCCGACCTCGTGCACGACCCCCACCGGCACGTCCCGTTCGCCTCGATCCTGGACCGGACGGTCACGCTGACCTCCGCCAGCAAGTCCTTCAACCTGGCCGGACTCCGCTGCTCGGTGGCCCACATCGGCGACGCCCGCGTGCGCGAGGCGATGGCGGCCATGCCGCCGCAGTTCTTCGGGGAGGTGAGCTCCCTCAGCGTCGCGGCCACCGTGGCGGCCTGGCGGGAGGGCGATCCTTGGCTGGCCGAGGCGCGGCAGACCCTCGCCCGCAACCGCGACCTGGTCGCCGCCTCGCTCCCGCCCGGCGTCCGCCACCACTCGCCGGAGGCCACCTACCTCGCCTGGCTGGATTTCCGGGCCCTGGACCTGGGCGCGGATCCGGCCAAGCATTTTCTGGAGCATTCCGGGGTCATGCTCAGTTCCGGCCCCAGCTTCGGTTCCGGCGGAGAGGGATTCGCCCGCCTGAACTTCGCGACCGGCGCCCCCATCCTCAAGGAGATCCTCCGCCGCCTGTCGAACTGAGAACGCTGCTCATTCAGCGGGACGGCGGCGAAAAAACAGATCTTGACAGGGGGCGGTGCCGACCCCTTTGATCACTCCCGTGAACATCGTTTTCGTCATCATGGGCTCCGTTTTCCTCCTGTTCACGGCGGCGGGGATCATCCAGGCGATCTCCTATGTCGTCCGCGACGGGCGCGACATGGTGCCCAACCTCCTGATCAAACTGGTCATGGGAGCGGTCTTCGGCGCGCTGGGCACCTACTTCCTCCTCGTCGGCCTGCGCGTCTGGCCGTGAAAAAACCTCCTCCAGCAGCGGAGACGACCTTCAGTCCTTTTCCGGCCAGGGACTCTTTTCTCAACGGCGCGATATGGGAACGGCCCGAGCCCCGGCGCACGATGGCGGCACCGAGCCAAGGAGCCGTCCATGCCCTTCGACGCCACCACCGACACCCGGATCGCCCTTGAGGCGATCAGAAATTACACCAGCACGCCGAACGTCATCTCGGAGATCGATTCGACCAACACCTTCCGCGTCTCCTTCGAGATGACCGCCAAGGCCCCGAAAGCCTCCATGGCCGAAGCCAAGGGCATGACCTACATGGGCCTGTACGGCTCCGCCGACAAAGAGCCGTTCGCCGTCCTCGCCGACGCGTTCGCGCCCAACGCCCGGACGTGGGCCGGCGACCTCGGCAGCGGCGAAGTGATCGTCTGGTTCAACGGGAACATCATCAAGTCCGAGGGCATGCTCGTGGCCGCCGCCTTCCACGAGTTCCAGCTCCACGTCGCGCCGTTCTGGACGCTCTACGAGCGGCTGACCATGCTGAACTTCAACCTCAACTTCGACACCGACGCCGAGAAGGCGACGAGCGAGGTCCAGGCCGTCGACGCCTCGGCCGCCTCCTACCAGGCGTCGGCCCAGCACGCCGACGTCGCCCTGCGGGCCGACCAGCTGCTGGCCGCCCTCCACCTGGCCTGCGCGGCCGCCGACGAGCAGCGGAAGGCGGCCGAGGACAAGAAGCCGAACCTCACCACGAAGAGTCTCGCGTGCCAGACGCTGCTGAGCACCCGCCTCGACTTCGAGGCCGACAAGGTGCCGCTCAAGCCCGTCAAGGAACTCGCGCTCAAGCGGGCCGACACCCTCGCCGCCGCCTACGGGGCCGACGTCCTCGACCACGTGGTCTACGTGTACGAGACGGCGTGACCGGTCCCCGGCCCGAGTAGCGGCGCGCGGCCTTAGCCCGTCCGAGGCCTGCTTCTCCTTGGCTGCGACCGCTCTACAGCTCGGCCTCGGCGTAGTCCTCGGCGGTCGGCTCGATGCGCGGCTGGGAGCGTTCCAGCAGGTCGAACGCCTCGGAGACCGTGGTGGCCCACCCCACCGCGTCGAACGTCCTGGCCCGCACGAACCCCTGCTCGGCGAGCCCGTTCATCAGCTCCTTCAGCGGCTCGTAGACACCGGTCGGATCGAGGATCACCACGGGCTTGTCGTGCATGCCGAGCACCCGGGCCGTCCAGATCTCGAACAGCTCCTCCAGCGTGCCGATGCCGCCGGGCAGCACCAGAAAGGCGTCGCTGCGCCGGTCCATCTCGCCCTTGCGGGTGCGCATGTCCGGGGTGACGACCAGCTCGTCGTTCTCCTCGTCGGAGATCTCCACATCGACGAGCCCCTCGGGGATCACGCCCACCGTCCGGGCGCCGCCCTCCCGCGCCGCCCGCGCGACGGCCCCCATGCACGAGATCCGCGCCCCGCCCGACACCAGGCTGTGCCCGCGCCGGGCCAGCTCGGCCCCGACCTCGGCGGCCAGCTCCACATAGCTCGGGTCGATCTTGCTGGAGGACGCGCAGAACACGCAGACGGCCGACATCGGCGAACAACTCCCGGGTTCAGGGGGCAACGAACCCTCCAGATTCCATCATGTGCGGCGGGGTCGGGAGGCTCCCGACCCGCCTCTCCCGCGGCGGCGCAGCACGCCGCAGGGCCTCACCCGTTGATCAGCGGCTCGAAGGCGGCGCGCACGTCGTCCCTGCCGGGCTTGACGGACTGGTCCCTGTCCGGGCCCTCATCGCTGTACCTGTACTCGGTGTAGTCGATGCGCCGGGGGCAGCTGCTGCCGCCGATCTCCACCTTGCGGTCGGCCAGCTTCCGGCCGGTGCGCAGCTCGTAGACCTTCACCGGAATCCTGATCCGGTGGAACCGCACCGTCGTGGTCTTCCACGGCCGTCCCGGAGGCGCCAGGACGGGCCTGTACCGGTACTGGCAGGTTTCGGCGACGCCGCCCTGCTCGTCGGTGTCGGTGCAGACCACCAGTGCGGCGCGCGCGACGTCGTCGGTCCGCCATCCGCCGGGCAGCCTGTCGGTGTGCTCCTCGGCGAACCCCACGAACAGCGCACGGTTCCCGCCGCCCTTCCGGTACGCGTCGGCGGCGCTGTACTTCCCCGGCGCGGAGCAGTATTCGGGCAGACCGTCGCCGGAGTCGTCGAGAAGCTCGCGCACGCTCTCCAGCTCCATGCTCTGCGTGGCCCGCACGACTCCGTCCCGCGCCTTGGCCGAGCGCGCGTCGCCTGGATACCGGTCGAGCAACTCCTCGTAGCTCTCCTTCGCCGACCGCCACTCCTCGGCCTTCATGCGAGCGTCACCGCAGGCGGCCAGCGCAGGCGGCTCGATCTGGGGGACGACGCCCGCCGACCGGTCCAGGACGTTGCGGCTCGGCTTGCGTTGGCGCAGCCAGTCGGAGACCTCGGCGTTCTGGCAGGGGTCACCGGCGGGCAGCCCACCATGGAAGCGGTTCAGGGCCACCTCGACGGCCTTGGTGTTGCGGGGGTCGGCGAGCAGCTCGTTCAGCCCGCCGTAGCCCGCTTCCAGCTTGCCCGCGTCTCCCTTCGCCCCTGCGGCCAGCCTCTCCTGGGCCGCACGCAGCCGGTCGCACGCCCGGACGGCCCGGTCGCCTCGGTCGGCCAGCGGCGCGGCGGCGACGCGGTGGCCGAACCACACCTCGTCCTGGGCGGACGACACCCGCGCGCAGTCGCCGTCGGCGCGGGCTTCGGCGACGTCCCCGCTGATCCGCGCGGCGTCGAAGCGCAGGAACCCCAGGGCCAGCAGCACCGGGACGGCGGCAGCGAGCGCGGTCAGGCGCTCCGCGCGAACGGCGGTGCGGCGGGTGCGCCCGCCCGCCAGGAACCAGCCGTGCGCGATGACGGCCGCCCACCACAGGAACGCCACGACCTCGCACCACGGCCGGGCCACCGACACCACGACGGCGAGGAGCACCAGGGTGATCGCGCCCGCGAGGGCCGCGAGCCCGCGCCGTCCCAGCAGCAGGTAGCCGACGCCGAGCAGTGAGGCGTTGCCGAGGGCCGCGGCCAGCGGATCGTGTGCGGGGGCCGTGCGCTCGGCTACGGCGCTCGTCGGGTGCTCCATGGCGGTCTCCCCTGTCGTCGGCGCCCACGCGGGGCGGCCGGAGGACAGGGGATCCGCCGATCACGGAGGTCGGACGGATCGCCCGGCGATGCGCCGACCGGTCGCTCCCGGCTCGGAGAGAGCTGGGCCGTGGGTACCGTGGAGCGCCTCCCCGAGCGTCACGACCTCACGCTATACAGCCTCGGACGGCCATCACTGTTGCCGGTGACACAGTGGGCGGGGCCGGCCGGAACCGGGCGGACGGGACCGGGGGTCCCGTCCGCGCTCACTCGCCGTCGCCGGCCTCGCGGGCGGCGGCCTTCAGGGCCTCCTGCTCCTCGGCCTCGCGGCGGGCGGCGGCCTGGCGGTGCGCCTCCACGATGATCTCGACGGCCTCGTCGGGGTCGTCGGTCAGGTGGAACAGGTCCAGGTCCGCCTCGGCGATCTTGCCGGAGGTCAGCATGGTCTGCTTGATCCACTCGACCAGGCCGCCCCAGAACGCGGTGCCCATCAGCACGATCGGGAAGCGGGTGATCTTCCCGGTCTGGACCAGGGTGACGGCCTCGAACAGCTCGTCCAGGGTGCCGAAGCCGCCCGGCAGGACCACGAAGGCCTGCGAGTACTTCACGAACATCGTCTTGCGGACGAAGAAGTACCGGAACTCCAGCCCGATGTCGATGTGCTCGTTCATGCTCTGCTCGAACGGCAGCTCGATGCCGAGGCCCACCGACAGGCCGCCGTCCTCGTCGCAGCCCTTGTTGGCGGCCTCCATGATGCCGGGGCCGCCGCCGGTGATGACGGCGTAGCCCGCCTGGTGCAGCTTCGCGCCGACCTCGACGCCCAGCTTGTACTCGTCGGAGTCGGGCTTGGTGCGGGCGCTGCCGAAGACGCTGACGGCCTTGGGCAGCTCGGCCAGCAGGCCGAAGCCCTCCACGAACTCGGCCTGGATGCGCAGCACCCGCCACGGGTCGGCGTGCAGCCAGTCCGACGGGCCCCGGCTGTCCAGCAGGCGCTGGTCGGTGGTGGTCTGCGGGAGGGCGCGGCCGCGCAGCGTCGCGGGCCCCTGGCGATGCGTACGGGACTCTTCGGATGTCATGTCGTCACCGTAACCAACGCGGCGCGACCGGGCCCTGCCCTTCAGCCGAGCCAAGACATCATCCGGCGCTCGCATTCGGCGATCAGGGGCAGCTCGACGTACTCGTCCTTGGTGTGGGCGAGGGTGGGCTCGCCGGGGCCGTAGTTGACGGCGGGGATCCCCAGCTCGGTGAAGCGCGCCACGTCGGTCCAGCCGAGCTTGGCACGGACCTCCGCGCCGCTCTCGGCGACGAACGCGGCCGCGGCCGGGTGGTTCAGGCCGGGGCGGGCCGCCGGGGCCGCGTCCACCACCCGCAGCTCGAAGCCCGCGAACCGCTCGCGCAGCAGCGCCTCGGCCTCGGCCACCGACTTGTCGGGCGCGAACCGGTAGTTGACCGTCACCACGCACTCGTCGGGGATCACGTTCCCGGCCACCCCGCCGCTGATGAAGACGGCGTTCAGGCCCTCGTGGTACTCCAGACCGTCCACGACGGGCTTGGTGGGCTCGTAGGCGCGCAGCACGTCCAGGATCTCGCCCGCCCGGTGGACGGCGTTGGAGCCCATCCAGGCGCGGGCGCTGTGGGCGCGCTCGCCGCGCGCCACGACGTCCACGCGCATGGTGCCCTGGCAGCCGCCCTCGATCAGGCCGCCGGTCGGCTCCAGCAGCACGGCGAAGTCGCCGGCGAGCAGCTCGGGGCGCGTCTCGGCGATGCGCTTGAGGCCGTTGCGCTCGGCCTCGACCTCCTCGCACTCGTAGAAGACGTAGGTGACGTCGCGGGTGGGCTCGGTGAGCGCGGCGGCCAGCTTGAGCTGGACGGCGACGCCGCTCTTCATGTCGGTGGTGCCGCAGCCGTACAGGCGGTCGCCCTCGACGCGGGAGGGCAGGTTGCCGTTCAGCGGGACGGTGTCCAGGTGCCCGGCGAGCACGACGCGTTCGGCGCGGCCGAGCCCGGTGCGCGCCACGACCGAGTCGCCGTCGCGGACGACCTCAAGGTGCGGCAGCGCGCGCAGCGCCTCCTCGACGGCGTCGGCGAGCGCGCGCTCGTCGCCGCTCACCGACTCGATGTCCACGATCGCCGCCGTGAGGTCCGCCACGTCCGAGAAGAGGTCAAGCCGCATGCCAGCAAGGCTACTTGACCTTGACGCGACGTCAGGGCGTTGACTGGGGGCGTGCTCAGGATCGGAGAGATCGCCGAACTGGTCGGCGTGACGCAGCGGACCATCCGCCACTACCACCACGTCGGGCTGCTGCCCGAGCCCCCGCGCGACGCCTCCGGCTACCGCTCCTACGGGATGGACGACGTGGTCCGGCTGATCCGCGTCCGGCAGCTCGCGACGCTGGGCCTGTCGCTGGCGGAGGTGTCCGACGCGCTCGCCAAGGACTCGGCGGCCGACCTCACCGAGGTGCTGACCGACCTGGACGCCGAGCTGGCGCGGCGGGAGGCCGAGATCCGGCGGCAGCGCGAGACCGTGGCGCGGCTGCTGGCGGGGCACGGCGAGCCCGACCTGTCCCCCGAGGTCACCGCCGCGCTGCGCGAGCTGTCCAGCGCCGTGGCCCCCGAGATCATCGAGATGGAGCGCAACGCCGCCCGCCTGCTGGAGCACGTCGCGCCCGCCGCCTGGGCCGCCGGGATGGCCGGGGTGTACGGGCAGGTCGCCGCCGACCCCGACCTCGTCGCCCGGCTGGCCGCGCTGAGCCGCCGGTTCATGGAGGTGGCCGACGACCAGGTGGAGCGGCTTGCGGCCGAGTTCGCCGAGACGCTGCGCCCGCTGCTGCCCGCGCCGTCCGCCGAGCACGCCGTCGAGCCGGTCGGGGAGCTGCTGGGCGAACTGATGATCGCCGACTTCTCACCGGCCCAGCAGCGCATGATCCGGCTGGTCGCCGACCGACTGCAAGGAGGGTCCCCATGAAGTTCCTCACCGATCCCTGGCACCTGCTGCGCCGTGAGCGTCCCGGCATGGGGCCCGGCGACCTGGCCGTCCCGTACGCGCGCAGTTTGGGGGCGACGCCGTACGTGTGGGTGGGGCTGAACGCGGTGGAGATCGCGGCGGTGGAGCTGCTGGTCCCGTGGGCGTGGTTGGCGCACGCCCTCACCGTGCTCGGGGTGGCGGGGCTGTGGTTCATGTTCGGCATGTACTCGGGCTACGTCGTGCGCCCGCACGTCCTCACCGGCGACCGGCTGCTGCTGCGCGCGGGCGCGTGGGGCGAGGTCGAGATCCCGCGGGCGCTGATCGCCTCGGCGTCCAGGCGGCAGAGCTTCCCCGACGGCTACTTCGTGCGGGCTCTCGACGACCGGCTGGCGGTGACCGTGGATTCGTCGGCCAACGTCGAGGTGCGGCTCACCGAGCCCTACGAGGTCGCTCTGCCCAAGGGCGGGCGGGCGACCGTGACGGCGGTGCTGTTCCAGGCCGACGACCCGGCCGCGGTGATCGAGGCGCTCAGGGACCCCGCCGTCACGCGCTGACGCCGTGGTCGCGCAGGATGTCGTTCAGCGCGGCCTTGTCGTGGCGCCGCCCCTCCTCCAGGCGCTTGACGACGAGCACGGCCGGCAGCCCGAACGTGCCGCCGGGGAACTCCCTGGTCCGCGTCCCGCCGACCGCGACGCACCAGTCGGGGACGCGGCCCCGGGCGATCTCCTCGCCGGTCGCCACATCGATCACCGGCATGGACGCCGACAGGTTGGTGCCCGCGCCGACCACGGCCCCGCGCCCCACCCGGGCCCCCTCGGTGATCATCGACCGGCTGCCGATCATCGCGTCGTCCCCGATCACGACCGGCCGCGCGTTCGGCGGCTCCAGCACCCCGCCGATCCCGACGCCGCCCGACAGGTGCACGTTGCGGCCGATCTGCGCGCACGACCCGACCGTGGCCCAGGTGTCGACCATGGTGCCCGCCTCGACATGGGCGCCGATGTTCACGAACGACGGCATCAGCACCACCCCGGGCGCCAGGTAGGCGCCCCAGCGGGCGATGGCGCCGGGCACCACGCGCACCCCGTCCAGCCGCGACTTCAGCGGGACGCGGTCGTGGTACTGGAAGTCCCCGACCTGCGAGCGCACCATGCCGAGGACCTTGAAGCTGAGCAGGATGGCGCGCTTGACCCGCTCGTCCACCACGACCTCGTCGGTCTCGGGGTCCACGAACGCCGCGCGCGCCTCCCCGGCGTCGATCTGGTCGACCGCCGCGACGATCGCCGCCCGCGCGCCCGCGTCGTCGGGCGACAGCTCGGCGCGACGCTCCCAGAGCTCGTCGACGACCTCCGAAAGCGGGCTGGTGAACGTTTGGGTCATGACCCCTGAGCTTAGTGGGGCCATCTCCCGGTACGGTCTTCGCGTGGCTGCAACGGCGAAGGACAAGCGAGGGGCGCGGCGGTGGCGTTGGACCGCCGTCACGCTGGTCACCGTGCTCGTTCTGGGGACCGGCGGTTACCTCCTGTTCCGCCAGGTCCGCCCCTATCTGCACGGCTCGGGCTGCGAGGTGCGGACGGCCTCGGGGAAGATGCCGCTGGACCTGGACCAGGCCGCCAACGCCAGCACGATCGCGGCGGTGGCCTTCCGCAAGCAGCTCCCCGAGCGCGCCGCCGTGATCGCCTACGCGACCGCCATCCAGGAGTCCCACATCCGGAACCTGCCCGACGGCGACCGCGACTCGGTCGGCATGTTCCAGCAGCGCCCGTCCCAGGGCTGGGGCAGCCCCGACAAGCTCCGCGACCCGGTGATCTCCACCAGCAAGTTCTTCGACGGCCTGGTCAAGGTGAAGGACTACCTGGACCGCGACCTGCACGACGCGGCCCAGCGCGTCCAGCGCAGCGCCGACGGCGACGCCTACGCCCAGCACGAGCCGGACGGCAAGCTGCTGGCGCGCGCGTTCACCGGCCGCGAGCCGGCGACCGTGCGGTGCTGGTTCCCGCCCGACAAGCAGACGAACCCGCGCCGCGCCGAGGCGGTCCGCGAACTGCGCCGCGCCTTCGGCGGCCGCCTCCAGTTGGACACCCCGCAGACGGCGTCGAGCACGCCCCCGCCCCGGCCGACCGACGCGATCCGCGTCTCCAGCCCGCGCACGGGCTGGGCGGTGGCGTCGTGGGCGGTGACGCACGCGCAGGTGTACGGCTTGACGGAGGTGCGCCACAACGGCCGCCGCTGGAGCGCGGAGAACGGCCACGACGGCTGGCTGAAGGACCCCGAGGCCCCCAACGACCGCGTCATCATCCGCTGAACACCTTCCAGAGTTCCGCGCAATGGCGCGAAAAGCGCAAAGGGCACGCCGGAGGGTAAAACCCTCCGGCGTGCCCTTCATGACCGCTGGATCAGGTCATGTAGACACAGGCGTTCGCCGCCGTCGACATCACTCCGAGCGCCAGCACGGCCACCGTCGCCACAAAAATGGACCTCATGCGCATGGCATGCACCTTTCGGGGAATTTCGGTCTTTGTCAGGAGACGGATAAATCCTGCCAGCTGATCGAGAGGCGTGCAACCGATCTTTGACATCTCGAACAGGGCCGCCGACGCTCATGAAGAATGCTCACGATGAGGCGCCTCGAAATTTACAAACGCCCCCATTTTCGTCAAAATAGACACGAGTCACCAGACCTACACAGAGCGTAGATCGCACGCGAAAAGTACGATGGAGGGCAGGCAAGCACTCGGAGCACTACATCGGTCCTGGATGCTCAGGTGCCCGTGGCTCCGTCGGCATCCTGAAGGTCAGCGCGAACCCGGTCCGCGTCGGCGACCTTCAAACGCTCGAAGATATCGAGCGCTTCGCGACGGAATTCCCGCGCGGCCTCTCCGCCTTGAACGCGCGCCAAGGCATCCCCTAGCCCTTGCAGGCATTTCGCCACCTCGTACGGAATCCCCATCCCACGCGCCAGAGCGCACGCAGAATGCAAATTCTCCATAGCCGGACCATAGCGCCCTGACTCGATATATGTTTCCCCCATGCCCCGCAACGCCAGGCACTCCTCGTACACATCACCGATGGCGCGACTCAGGGCGAGGGCCTTCTGGTAGTGAATTGTCGATTCGCCGTGCCGGCCTGCTTGCCGGAAAGCGGCCCCAACGCCCAATAGCGCTTCGATTTCGTTCCTGCGGTCGCCGAGTTCCATGGCGATGGCCAAGGCTCGGCGATACGAGGCGAGGGCCTGGTCAGGACGGCCGGTGTGCTGGAAGACGTTCGCCGAGTTGATCAGCCAGATGGCCTGGTGCTGGCGGCCCAGCCCACTGGCCACAGCAGCGGTGGCGGCGTAGTGGCGCAGGGCCTCGGCGACGTGGCCGCGGCGTAGGGCCAGGTCGCCCATGTTGTTCAGGGCCATCGCCCGACCTCGCACATCGCCGATCTCGGTGAAGATCTGGAGAGCGCGCTCGCGCAACTGCTCGGCCTCGTCGTACTCACCGATGTAGTCGAGAAAGATGGCGGTGTGGTCGAGGCTGCGGGCCTCCCCCGGCAGGTCTCCGAGGGCGCAGCGGATACCGAGTGCTTCTCTGGAGCGGGCGAGTGCGTCATGGAAGTGCGCGCGGTGCCAATGCACCAGGCTGAGGTGGTCGAGCACATCGGCTTCTCCGAGGCGGTCGTCGGCCGCACGACGCAGCGTCAACGCCTCCTCCCCGTGGGCCAACGCGGCGTCGTGGTCACCGGCTCGGAACCGTATGTGGCTGAGTTCGGCGAGTGCCTGCGCCGTGCCCTGCGCGTCGTCCATGCCGCGCCAGGCGTCCACCGCGCGCTCGTGCAGGGCCGTCAGGGCGTCCCAGTGGCCCAGCGCCTCCAAATGGCCGGCCAGCACGTGCGCGAACAGCGCGATGTGGTCGGCGCGCACGGCGTGGTAGGCCGCCGCCAGCAGGCATTCGTGCTCGGCCGTGAACCACTGCCGAGCCTGCTCCTCGCCCTCCAGCGGCGGCAGCGCACGCGCGGGAACCGGCACGGGCAGGCGCCGCCGGTGCGGGTACAGCGTCCGGTCGGCCCGGTCGGCGGCCGCCAGGTAGTGGTCCAGCACGCGGTCGGCCGCCCCGTCCCCGTCGTCCCGGGACAGATGGCGCGCGTAGTCGTGCACGAGGTCGTGGAAGCGGTAGCGGCCCCGCACGGGCTCGGTGATGAGGTGGCGGTCGAGCAGTTCCTCCAGTGCGCCTTCGGCCTCGTCCACCGACCAGGACAGCACGGCCGCGGCCGCGTGGGCCGTGATGTCCGGCCCGGGGTGCGCGCCGAACGCCCGGAACGCCGCCCGCAGCGGCGGCGGCAGGCCCCGGTAGGACAGCTCGAACAGCGTGGTGAGGTCGGTGTCCTCCACCCGCAGTTCGGCCAGCCGGCGATCGCCGGAGGCCAACCGGACGAGCAGGTCGGCCACCGTCCACGCGCGGCGGTGCCGCAGCCTGCTCGCCGCTATGCGCACCGCCAGCGGCAACCGGCCGCAACGCTCCACGACGGCGGTGACACCGGCGGCGTCCAGCGCGCGTTCGGCGCCGACCTCGCGCGTGAACAACGCGACCGCGTCGGTCAGGGGCAGCACGTCGAGCGACAGCGGGTGGGAGTCGTGCAGGCCCGACAGCCTGCGCCTGCTGGTCACGATCACCAGGCAGCCGGGACCGCCGGGCAGCAGGTGCCGGACCTGGGCGTGCCCGGCGGCGTCGTCCAGCACCAGGAGCACCCTGCCGCCCGCCAGGTGCGAGCGCCAGAGCGCGGCGCGCTCGTCCAGCGTCGGCGGGATGCGGGCGGCGGGGACGCCGATGGCGCGCAGCAGCGTGTCCAGCGCGGCGGACGGGTCGAGCGGGTCCTGGCGCGGGTCGTGGGCGTGCAGTTTCAGGTAGATCTGCCCGTCGGGGTAGCGGGCGGTGAGCCGGTGCGCCAGGTGCACCGCGAGCGCCGTCTTGCCCACGCCCGCCATCCCGTCGATGGCGACGACCGGGCCGGGCGCCTCGTCGCAGACCTGCCGGATCTCCTCCCGGCGGCCGGTGAAGGCGCGCGCGTCGGGCGGCAGGTTGTTGGGGCGCCGGTCCTCCACGGCCAGCCGGATGCCGGGGACGCGCAGCAGCGCCGGATCGTTGCGCAGGATGCGGCCCTGCAGCTCCTGCAGTCCGCGGCCGGGATCGGTGCCCAGTTCGGCGGCGAGCCGTTCGCGGACGCGCCGGTAGGCGGCGAGGGCGTCGGCCTGCCGGCCGGAGCGGAACAGGGCGGTCATGAGGAGCCCGACGGGCCGTTCGTCGAACGGGTACTGCTCGGCCAGGTCCGCCAGCTCCCCGACGACGTCGGCGTGGTGCCCCGTCCTCAGTTCGAGGTCGAGCCGTTCGAAGGCGGCGGCGAGCAGTTCCTCCTCCAGACCGCGCCGGGTGCGGTCCACCCAGTCGCCCGACAGGCCCGCCAGCGGGACCGACCGCCACAGGCGGGCGGCCTCCCGGTGCCGGTCGAGGGCGTACTCGTCGTCCCCGCTGCCGGCGATCGCGCGGGCCTGGTCACGCAGCAGCCGGAACCGGTGCAGGTCCACGGCCTCGTCGTCGACCTCCAGCACGTAGGCGCCCTGCCGGAAGGCGAGGGCGACCCCGTCCAGGCCGGCGAGGCGCCGCCGCAGGCGGGTGATGTAGGAGTACAGGCTCTGCTTGGCCTTGGCGGGCGCGCCCGCGCCCCAGACGCGGTGCACCAGCGTCTCGGCGGGCACGGGACGGCGCGGTGCGAGGAGCAGGACGGCCAGCACGCATCGTTCCTTGGCCGTTCCGAGGTCGACCCGCCGCTCGCCGGCCCACAACTCGACGGGGCCCATGACGCGGAACTCCACCAGCGTCCCTTCGGAGATCAGCCCCCCGCATGAATTTTCGCACCGTGCCCGGCTTCTGACCAGAAAGGCATCTGCCGTCCCATGGCCACCATGGGACGCATCACCGCACATGTCAGCGTCTTTGCAAGTTTTCGTCAAGGTGGCCGTCGGATGCTCGGTCCAGCGGCGGATCGCGCACTCG
The DNA here is from genome assembly GCA_050936435.1 of Spirillospora sp. CA-253888. Taxonomy (GTDB): domain Bacteria; phylum Actinomycetota; class Actinomycetes; order Streptosporangiales; family Streptosporangiaceae; genus Spirillospora. The sequence goes on along the minus strand of JBNJMT010000001.1, from coordinate 5,284,032 downwards.
GCCGCAGGGGAAAGGGGATCGCGCAACGGGGACGATCCGGCGCCGCAGCACAAAAGGCAAGGCGAATCGTGCCGAGGAGTGAGGAATGCACAGTAACGCCGAAGTATGGCCACGGGGGCCGTTCAGCCCGTTCGGAGCGGGGGGCTCCACCGTGCGCGCGCAGCGCACGGTCCTGGCCGTCGCGCACCACGTCACCGCCGCGACGCGGCTGGCCGACATCATGCCCCTGCTGGAGCGCGACCCCCGCGTGGCGGTCGCCTACACCCGCGCGCCCGCCTCGGCGTTCGTCGGCGGGCTGGAGGAGATGCTGCGGCGGATGGGAGGGCTGGTGCTGCCCTGGCAGCAGGCCGTCCAGACCCGGTTCGACCTGGCCGTGGCGGCGAGCCACGGGATGCTGGAGCACCTGCACGCGCCGGTGCTGACGGTGCCGCACGGCTCGGGGCCGGGCAAGCTGCTGCGCCGCGCGCCCGGCTTCGGCCCGGCCGCCGTCCGTCCGGTGACCGCCCTGCTGCGGCACCGGGTGGTGGTGGACGGGCGGGTCGTGCCCGCGGCGATGGCGTTCGGGCACGAGCGGCACCTGCGGCAGGTGGAGGCCGAGTGCCCCGAGGCGCTGCCGGTCGCCTTCGTCGGCGGCGACCCCTGCCTGGACCGGCTGGTCGCGAGCCTGCCGCACCGGGAGGAGCACCGCCGCGCGCTCGGCGCCGGCCCCGGGCACCGGCTGGTCTTCGTCAGCTCCACCTGGGGCGAGGAGTCGCTGCTGGGGCGGCGGCCCGGGTTGCTGCACGACATCATCGACGAGCTGCCCTCCGACCGGTACCGGGTCGTGGCCGCGCTGCACCCGCACACCTGGGCGTGGCACGGCAGGCGCCAGATCACCGCCTGGTACGCCGACGCGCTGCGGCGCGGGCTGTGCCTGCTGCCGCCCGAGGAGGGGTGGCGGGCCGCGCTGGTCGCCGCCGACCACGCCATCGGCGACCACGGATCGGTGAGCTACTACGCCGCGGCGGTCGGCGTCCCGGTGCTGCTCGGCGCGTTCCCCGAGGACGAGGTGTCGCCCGGCTCGCACATCGCGCGGCTCGGCGCGGTCGCGCCGCGCGTGGACTGGGGGCGGCCGCTCGGCCCGCAGCTCGACGACTCCGTCCACGCCTACGACGACCGGGTCCACGCCGCGCTGCGCGGCGAGCTCAGCTCCCGGCCCGGGGAGTCGGCGCGGCTGCTGCGCCGGGAGATGTACCGGCTGCTGCGGTTGGCCGAGCCCGACCGCCCGCCCGCCGCCGACCCCGTGCCGGCGCCGAGGCCCGTCGAGCCCGCCGGAGCGTGGGCGGCCTGATGGGGACGTTCCTGGTCCGGGTCTGGGAGGGCTCCGGCGGGCCGCGGCCCGACTGGCGCGACCCCGGCGCGGAACGCGTGCTGATCACCTGGCACGGGGCGCCGCGCGCCCTGCTGCACCTGCGGCGCTCCCCCGGCGGGGCCCGCGCCGAACGCCCGCACGACGACCTGCTGGTCGCCGACGCCGACGAGCGTTCCGCGACGTGGCTCGCGTGCGCCGACGTGATCGTGCGGCAGGCCGCCGGCCGGGCGGCGGCGGCCCGTGCCTTCGGCACGATCCGGGCGAACTTCCCTGGTTGCCTGGTCACGGCAGTCCTCGGGGGCGGCGAGGGACGGCTGCTGGAGACCGCGACCGGTTGGTGCGCCCGGCTGCTGCCCGCGCGTCCGGGGGACTTCACGGCGGCCGACGTGGTGTCGTGCGCCGTCGCCCTGCACGCCTGGGTCGTTTCCGGCCGCTCCCCCGCCGGGCTGGACGAGACGTCGTTCAGCATCATGCGGGGCCGCGCGTCGGTGCGGCCGTCCATCGCCGTCAGGGCGGCGGCTCCGTGGCGGTTCGGGGAAAGGGGGGACGGAGTTCGGCGAGCCGGTCCGTGACGTGCGCGGGCCGGGGGGCGCCGAGAGCGGCGTAGATCCGGGAGGCCTCCTCCAGCGACGCGGCCTCGGCGGCGGGATCCCGCCGCCGGGCCGCCACCCGCGCCCGCCCGACCAGGGCCGTCGCCTCGTCGGAGCGGGCGCCGGTCCGGCGTGCGATGGCCAGTGACGCGGCGAACGCCTCGTCGGCCTCGTCCGTACGTCCGCCTCCCAGGTGGGCCTCGCCGAGGAAGGCGAGGGTGCGGGCCTGGTGGTAGGGCTCGTTGTCCCGCTCGAACACCTCCAGCGCCCGCCGGAAATGCGTCACGGCCTCGTCATGGCGGCCGTCCGCCATCAGGCTTCGGCCGATATGGCGGTCCATCAGGGCCGTCCCCCGGGGTCTGCCCAGCTCTGCGTGCAGGTCGCGGGCGCGGGCGAACAGCACGGCGGCGCGGCCGCCGTCTCCGTCCGCCAGTTCGGCGAGTCCCAGTCCCTCAAGGGCCGTGGCCTGACCGAGCGGGTGGTCCGCGCGGCGGTCCAGTTCGAGCGCCGCACCGTGGCAGCGGCGGGCGGCGGCCGGGTCGGACCGGCCGAGGTGGGCCATGCCGAGCGCCGTCAGCATCCGGGCCTGCGCGCGCCGGTCACCGCACGCCTCGGCGGCCCGGCGGCCCAGCTCGAACAGCTCGGTCCACGCCCGCTGGTGCTTGACGGTGATGAACAGGGGCCACAGGCTCTCGCAGAGCTGCCAGGCCGTCGGGTGCTCCCCCGCCCCGTGCGCGGCGTCCGCGACCGCGAAGAGGTTGGCGCGCTCGTCCTCCAGCCAGGCCCGCGCGATCGCGGGATCGTTCTGGAAGACCAGGGGATCGCCGTGCCGGTCTCCCAGCCGCCACCGTCCCGGCAGGATGATCCGGTCGGCGGCCGCGGCGGTGTCGCGGTACCAGGCCGCGAGCCGGGCCAAGGCTTCGCGTCTCACTTGGAGGGTGTCCTGGCGCTCGGCCGTCTCCCGCGCGTGCAGCCGGACCAGGTCGTGGAAGCGGTAGCGGTCGGTGGCCTCGTCCAGCAGCAGGCTGGCCTGCACCAGGCCGTCGAGCAGTTCGGCGGTCCGGTCGGTGTCGGTGTCCAGGAGCCCAGCTGCTGCCGGGACGCCGATGTCGGGTCCGGGATGCAGGCCCAGCAGCCGGTAGGCGCGCGCGTGCTCGTCGTCGAGCGCTCCGTAGGAGGCGTTGAGCGTGCTCTCCACTGACATGTCGCCCTCGTGGCCGCGCAGTGCCGCCAGGCGCCGCCGTTCGTCGTGCAGCTCGGCCACCGCCTGCGCGATCGTCCAGCGCGGCCGGGCCGCCAGCCGGGCACCGGAGGCGCAGAGGGCGAGCGGCAGCGTGCCGCACAGCGCTACCAGGGAGCGCGCGTGCTCGCGTTCGGCGGCGGTCCGCTCGCGGCCGATCAGCCCGCCGAGCAGCTCGACCGCGCCGTGCTCGTCCAACGGGTCCAGGTGCAGGAAACGCGCGCCGTCGACCAGCAGGCCGGTCAGGCGGTGCCGGGCGGTGACCACGACCAGCGCGCCGCCGGCGCCCGGCAGGAGCGGCCGCACCTGCGCGGCCGACACGGCGTTGTCGAGCATGACGATCAGTCGCAGCCCGGCGGTCATGGACCGGAACAGCGCGGCCTGCTCGTCGGGTCCTGCCGGGATCGTCTCCGGGGCCGCGCCGAGCGCGCGGAGGAAACGTTCCAGCGGTTCCTGCGGCGACAGCGGGCCGGGGTCGGAGAAGCCGCGCAGATCGACGAAGAGCTGCGCGTCATAGCGGGCCCTGAGGTGCTGGAGCCACTGCAGGGCCAGCGTGGTCTTGCCCACGCCGCCCGCCCCTGTGATCACCACGATGCGGGGCGGGCCGCCCGGCGCCGCGTCCTCAACGAGGTTCCGCAGGAGCGCGAGTTCCTTATGCCGGTTGGCGAAGAAGCCGGGGGCGGGCAGTTGCGCGGGCGCGGGGGGCTCGCGCCGCGGGGGCAGCTGGAACCGGACGTCGCCTTCGATGGTCCGGACCTGCACCACGGGGCCGCTGACATCCCCGGTGATGGAATTGCTCAACGCAGGGCTTTTATCCGGCTCGTCGCTCGGGCCCATGCACGCCCCGTCCCCACGGCAGCGGTTGTCGAGACTTCTTCCTATCCCGATGACCGTGACGAGACAAGGAAGGTCAGACAGGGTTTGCCACTTTTGGTCAATAATTCCGGTAAATTCGCGCCCCGTTCCACTACGGGAACGGGGCGCGACGACAACGCGAGGGGATCGGCCCGCTACAGGATGGAGCGGCCGATGATCTCCTTCATGATCTCGGTGGTGCCGCCGAAGATGGTCTGGATGCGGACGTCCTGGTACGCCTTCGCGATCGGGTACTCGTTCATGTACCCGTAGCCGCCGTGCAGCTGCACGCAGCGGTCCACCACCGTCTTCAGCATCTCGGTCGTCCACCACTTCGCCATCGACGCGTTCTCCGCCGACAGCTCGCCCTTGGCCTCCTCGGCGATGCACTGGTCGAGGAAGGCGCGGGCCACCGTGATCTCGGTCTTCATCTCGGCCAGCGTGAAGCGGTTGTGCTGGAACTTGCCGATCGGGCGGCCGAACGCCTCGCGGGTCTTGCAGTACTCCACCGTCTGGTCGAACGCCGCCTGCGCGCCCGCCACCGCCGACACCGCGATGCACAGCCGCTCGCGCGCCAGGTTCTGCATCAGGTAGATGAAGCCCATACCCTCCTCGCCCAGGAGGTTGGCCTTGGGGACGCGCACGTTGTCGAAGAACAGCTCGGCGGTGTCCTGCGCGTGCATGCCGACCTTGTCCAGGTTGCGGCCGCGCTCGAAGCCCGCCATGCCGCGCTCGACCATCAGCAGGCTCACGCCGTGCGCGCCCGCGTCGGGGTCGGTCTTGGCGGCGACGATCACCAGGTCGGACAGGATGCCGTTGGTGATGAAGGTCTTGGAGCCGTTGACGATGTAGTCGTCGCCGTCCTTGACCGCGGTCGTCTTCATGCCCTGGAGGTCCGAGCCGGCCGCCGGCTCGGTCATCGCGATGGCGGTGATCAGCTCGCCGGAGCAGTAGCCGGGCAGCCAGCGGGCCTTCTGCTCGTCGTTCAGCAGCTGCACCAGGTAGCCGCCCACGACGTCGTTGTGCACCGCGAAGCCCGGCCCGCTGGCCATGGCCTTGGCCAGCTCCTCGTTGAAGACCGTGTAGTAGCGGTAGTCGGTGTTGCCGCCGCCGCCGTACTCCTCGGGCATCTCGATGCCCAGCAGGCCCTGGCGCCCGGCGGCCAGCCACACCTCGCGGGAGACGATCTCGTCCTTCTCCCACTGCGCGTGATAGGGCGCGATCTCCTTCGCGATGAAGGACCGCACCATGTCGCGGAACGCCTCGTGCTCCTCGGTGAAGATCTCCCGTGCCATGCGGCGGCTCTCCTCAGGGGGTAAGTGGTTCCTGATACAGAGTTAATGTAACACTGGTGGTGTCACATAGATCGGAGCGGGGAGCCCATGGCGGACATGACGGTGGACGAGCTGGCCGCCCGCGCCGGGATCACGGTCCGCACGCTGCGCTTCTACGCGGGCAAGGGGCTGCTGCCGCCGCCCCGGCTGCGCGGGCGGACCGGGCTGTACGGGGCCGAGCACCTGGCCCGGCTGGAGCTGATCCGCGAGCTGCAGGCGCTGGGGCTGACGCTGGCCGCCGTCGAGAAGCACCTGGAGAAGATCCCGTTCGACACCCCGCCCGAGGACCTGGCCCTGCAGCGGGCCCTGCTGTCGCCCTGGGCCCCCGAGGAGACCGAGGAGCTGGCGCGGGACGAGCTCGACCGGCGGGCCGGACGGCATCTCGACGACGAGGCGCTGAAGAAGCTCGCCGCCCTCGGGATCGTGGAGGTCCAGGACGGCGGGGTCGTGCGGGTGCTCAGCCCCGCGCTGCTGGGGATGGGGGCCGAGCTGTCGGCCATGCCCCTGGACACCCTGATCGCGGCGCACGAGGCCGTCGAGCGGCACACCACCGAACTGGCCGCCGAGCTGCAGCGGGTCTTCCGCGACACCGTCGTCCGCCCCTACCGCGAGCGCGGGCGGCCCCCCGAGGAGCGGCGGCGGCTGCTGGAGCTCACCGCCAAGCTCAAGCCCCTCATGATCCAGTCGCTGGTCACCTCGTTCCAGCGCTCGGTGGACAAGGCCATCCGCGCCACCGTGCCCCGCGACTGACCGTCAGTCGCGGACGCGGCCGCCGCGCAGCAGCAGGTGCAGCAGCCACGCCTGCACCAGGCCCGCGCCGGTCACCGTGACGATGAGCAGGGCGCCGCCGAGGGGGCCGGACGGCTCGTCGGGCAGCAGGGCCAGGGGCAGTATCGACAGCGGCAGCGTGGGGATGAACAGCCAGATGGCGACGAAACCGGGGTCGTCGGAGAACAGGACGACCGCGGTGACCGCCACGGCCGCCACCAGGACCAGGGCGGCGTACGCGCCGGGGATCACGATGCCGAGCCAGCCGTTGCGGCGGCGGGAGGCGTAGGCCGAGAGGCGTTGGAACATGTCACCAGTCTCGTGGAACGTTCCGGCGAGCGCCTGAGTACGGGTACTCAGGCGTCAGGCGTCCTTCCACTCATCGTTCTCGTACTCGACCAGGCGCGGGTTCATCAGCGTGTTGACCTCGACGTCCTCGCGCCGCAGGTCCTTGGCGAACACGGCGGCCGAGCGCAGCACCTCGGCGTCCAGGAAGCGCAGGCCGGCCGGGACGTCGGGGGTCAGCTCCAGTTTGGGAGCCGTGCCCTCCCCCGCCAGCACGTAGCCCCAGTCCCCGAAGCTCGGCACGTCCACGTGGTAGGGCACCGTCGCCAGCCCCGCCGCGCGCACCGTCTTCTCGATGCTCCAGAACGACCGGGGCGCGAAGTACGGCGACCCCGACTGCACCACCATCCGGCCGCCGGGCGCGATCACCCGCTTCACCAGCCCGTAGAACTCCTGCGAGTACAGCTTGGCGGTGGCCACGTCGTCGGGGTCGGGCATGTCCACGATCACCGCGTCGTAGCGGGCGGTCGCGCCGCGCAGCCACGAGAACGCGTCGGCGTTCACCACCCGCACGCGCGGGTCGGCGAACGCGTGCCGGTTCAGGTCGGCGATCTCGCCGTGGGTGCGGGCCAGCCGGACCATCTCCGGGTCCAGCTCCACCAGCGTCGCCTCGCGCACGTCCCGGTAGCGCAGCACCTCGCGCAGCGCCAGCCCGTCGCCGCCGCCGAGGATCAGCACCCGGCCGCGCGGCCCGGCGAGCACCGGGTGCACCAGGCTCTCGTGGTAGCGGTACTCGTCCACCGACGAGAACTGGAGGTCGCCGTTCAGGAACAGCCGCAGGTCCGGGCGGCCCGACAGCGCGACCTTCCGGGTGATCACGATCTCCTGGTACGCGGTGCGCTCGGCCAGCGCGATCGGGTCGCGGTACAGCGCCTGGCGCGCGCTCACCTCGAAGCCGTCGGCCAGCAGGTAGGTGCCGCCGAGCACGGCCAGCACCCCGGCCATCCCCGCCCAAAGCCCGGCCCGCACCGCGCCGCGCAGCTGCCGCCGGAACAGCCACAGCACCACCGCGATGCCCGCGACCGCGTTGACGACGCCGACCAGCAGCGCCCCCTTGATGTGCCCGAACAGCGGCAGCAGGAAGAACGGGAACGCGAGGCCGCCCACCAGCGCGCCCACGTAGTCGGCGGCGAACAGGTCGGCGACCGCCGAGCCCGCGTCCTGCCTCCTGATCTTCTGCAGCAGCGTCATCAGCAGCGGGATCTCCGCGCCGATCAGCGCGCCGACGGTGAAGGCGACCACGACCAGCGCGGGCACGTACAGGTCCAGCCACGCGAACGCCGCGTACAGCACCAGCACCGACAGCCCGCCGACCAGCGCCAGCACGCCCTCGATGATCGCGAACGCGGCGACCGGGCGGCTCTGCAGCGGCTTGGCCAGCAGCGACCCGATGCCCATCGCGAACACCATCACCGACAGCACGATCGACGCCTGGGTGACCGAGTTGCCGACCAGGTAGCTGCCGAGCGCGACCAGCGCCAGCTCGTACACCAGCCCGCACGCCGCGCAGACGAACACCGCGGCCAGCACCGCCGACCGCGCGGCGCGCGCGGGCAGGCTCAGCCCGCCCGCCCTCTCGTTCGCGGTATCGCTCGTCATGTCAGGACCTCCCCCCCCGGTACGGCCCCGAGCCTCGCTCAGGAGATCGCGGCGGCGACGATCGCCGCGGTGGCCAGGTCGGCCGCGGCCACCACCCAGCTGGCCGGGTGCAGCGTCCCGTCCTGCACGACGGTCGCGCCGAGCTTGCCGGGCGTCAGCAGGTCCAGCAGGTAGAACGCGACGACCATCAGCAGCATGCCGAGCACCCCGTACACCGAGGTGCTGAGCAGGCCGGCGGCGAGGTCGTCCTCGCTGCTGACGATGGCGGTGGTGACGATGGCGCCGACGCCCAGCAGCTTGGCGGCCAGGATGAGGGCCGCGCCCCGGTTGCGCTCGGTCCAGATCTGCTCGCCCAGCTTGCCCGGCGTGGTGACCTCCACGACCAGGTAGCCGAGCGCCATCAGCAGCACGCCCAGCACGCCGTAGGCCAGCAGCGCGCCGCTCTCGGCCAGGATGTCGTCGATCATCAGGAGCTGCCCTTCCGGCTGCGGACTGCGGCGACGGCGATCCACAGCACGCCGCCCGCGATCAGTGCGATCGCGATGGTGGTGAAGACGTAGAAACCGGCGCCCCGGCCCGAGGAGATCTCGTCCCCGGCGGGCACGGGCGCGGCGGCGGGCGCGACCGGCCTCGCCCTGCCGTCCTCGGCGACCAGCAGCGGCACCGAGCCGATCGCGTCGGCCAGCCGCGCGACGGCGTAGTCACCGGTCAGGTCGGTGGAGGTGACGTCCAGCCGGGCTTCCGCGCCGGTGATGTGGAGGCTGCCGGCCAGCCCGACGTTGTCCTCCAGGGTGATCGAGCCGCTGGTCCACTCCTTGTAGGTCGAGGAGTAGTAGTAGTCGGCCTTGAGGATCGCCCACTTGGGGCACCGGGCGGGCGCCTGGCGCGGGTCGACGCCGACGCCGAGGTTGGAGCCGAACTCGACGCCGGGCCGGGTCAGCTCCCGCTCCACCAGGGGCGGCACGGTGGGCTGCGTGTTCGACGGCCGGGGCGAGGCGGTGGCGCGCGGCCGTGCGGTCGAACGCGGCAGGGCCGTCGAGCGCGGCCGGACCGTCGAGGCCGGCGACGCGGCCGGGCTCGGCACGGTGGTCGGCGCGGTGGTGGGCACAGTGGTCGGCGCGGTGGTCGGCTGCGGGGTGAAGGTGCCGCTGTAGGACGGGGTGACCACCGGGATGCGGGCCGACCGCCCCGAGTCGATCACCCAGCCGTAGCAGACCCCCTGCGCCTTGGCGGCGGTGTCGAGCCGCTCCACCAGGCGTCCGGCCTCGCGCGGCCCGAAGACCGGCGCGGTCTGGATGTCGGCCTTGTCCCCGTCGAACACGCCGTCGTCGTACATGCTCCACAGGAGCGGCACGACGAAGGCCAGCAGGAAGACCAGAACGAAGACGCCGCCGTAGATCTTGCCGCCGCGGTCCTTGCCGCCGCTCACTTGCCCTCCCCCGGTCCGCCGCCACGGAAGGTGGAGGCGCTGCCGCCCGGCCCGCCCCAGCGGCCGCCGACCGAGGAGTGGTAGCGGGCGTAGCCGCGCGCGGGCGTGTCCAGCGTGATGCGCGCGCCGCCGCCGGCCTGCGGCAGCACCCCGACCACCAGGTCGCGGTAGCGCAGGTAGACGCCGGTCGGGTCGCTCGCGCGGTCGGCCGGCCGGAACTTGGCGCTGATCCGCTGCGCGGTGCGCAGCGTCGTGTCCGGCGACCGGTAGGTGCCCGGCCCGGCCTTCGCGTAGTTGCCGGCGATCCACTTCTTGGGCGAGGACCCGCCCGTCAGCAGCGCCGCCAGCAGGATCACCACGCCGAGGGCGGCCAGCAGCCCGCCGCCGATGAGCGCGCGTTTCACGGTCGGGGCTCCAGCCTGCTCCAGGTCATGACGATCTCCCGGGTCTGGGGGTAGGCGTGCCAGGTGCGCCAGGCGAGCCCGGCGGGCTCCAGGGCCAGGGCGGTGAGGGCGTGCGGCGAACCGGGGAAGGTGCCGGTCAGCGCGTCGTCGCGGCCGTCGGTGTGCCGCCGCACGGCGTCCACGGCGCGCACGAAGTCGCTCTCGCGGTGGTGCGCGGCGGTCTCGGCGCGGAAGTCGTAGGACCGGCCCGCGACCTCGCGTCCGACGTGGGAGGGCAGCGGTCCGGGGTGGCCGGGCAGGCAGGCCACGGTCTCGCTGAAGGCGTCCCCGTCCACCAGCACCTGGTGGGAGGCGCCGAGCAGCCGCAGCAGCAGCCGGTGCCCGGCGCGCTCGACGGCCAGGGTCGCCAGCGCGTCCAGGGGCGGCAGGCCCAGCACGAACGTCAGCTCGTCGGCGCGCGTGTCGGAGTAGGGGGTGTCGAGGGTCGCGAGCAACGTCAGCTTCCGGGGTAGATCGTCATGGTGCCCGCCGGGACCTTCTCGCCGGTGCCGAGCTCCCAGGTGCCGCCGCCGTAGCGCTCGAACGACAGGTAGCGGCCGCCGGGGCCCTCGTAGTCCACGTACTCGACCTGCCCCTGCACGCCGACGCCGGTGGTGCCCTCGCTCTCGTAGGTGGCGGTGCCGTGCTCGTCGCGGCGGTAGGCGACGCCGTCCAGCTCGATCAGCTTGGCGTCGGGCCTGAGGTCGCCGATCTCGCGGCCGGTCCACCAGACCACTTCGAGGTCGGGGTCCTCCTCGACCGAGACCCAGAGCTTCTCGCCCTCGGGGGTGTCGGCGTCCAGCAGGTGCTCGGCCCAGGTGAAGCCGCCCTCGCGGATGCGCAGCGAGCCGCGCACGAAGTAGCGCACGCCCAGGTACTCGATCATGTCGCCCGCCTTGATGGCGCGCGGGTCGCCCGCGGGCAGGTCGGCGGCGGCGAACGGGTCGCGCGGCGCGCCCGCCGGGACGGGGGGCGCGGCGTCCGGACGGCGCCGGCGCAGCATGATCACGATCAGCGCCACCAGCGCGACCAGGATCAGCGCCAGCAGGATGGCGACGACCGCCGTGCCCATGCAAACCTCCCGATATGCCCGCTCTTGCCAGCAAAGGTCAGCGGATCGTATCGGATGAACATTTCTCCCAGGTCACGGCGGTCGGGAGCGGGGCGGGCTACAGGCGTTCGGCGGCGGCGGCGACCCGTTCGTCGGTGGCGGTGAAGGCGACGCGCACGTGCCGGTCGCCGGCCGGGCCGTAGAAGTCGCCGGGCCCGACGATGATCCCGAGATCGGCGAGGTGCCCCACGGTGTCCCAGCAGGGCTCGTCGCGGGTCGCCCACAGGTACAGCGCGGCCTCGGAGTGGTCGATGCGGAAGCCGTGGCCCTCGAACGCGCCGATCAGCGCCGAGCGCCGCCGCGCGTACCGCTCGCGCTGCTCGGCCACGTGCGCGTCGTCGTCGAAGGCGACGGTCATCGCGGCCTGCACCGGCGCGGGCACGATCATCCCGGCGTGCTTGCGCACCTCCAGCAGCCGCTTGACCAGCGCGAGGTCGCCGGTGACGATCCCGGCGCGGTATCCGGCCAGGTTGGAGCGCTTGGACAGCGAGTTGAGCGCGAGCAGTCCCTCGTGGGAGCCGCCGCAGACGTCGGGGTGCAGGATCGAGATCGGCTCGCGCTCGGGGTCCCAGCCGAATTCGAGGTAGCACTCGTCGCTGACCACGATCGAGCCGCGCTCGCGCGCCCAGGCGACGACCTTGCGCAGGTGCTCGGCGGGCAGCACGCGGCCGGTCGGGTTGGAGGGCGAGTTCACCCACACGATCTTCGGTGCGGCGGGACCGAGGCCGAGCAGGCCGTCGGTGGCGACCGAGGACGCGCCGACGAGCCGCGCGCCCACGTCGTAGGTCGGGTAGGCGAGCTGCGGGAAGACGACCTGGTCGCCGGGGCCGAGCCCGAGCAGGGTCGGCAGCCAGGCCACCAGCTCCTTGGTGCCGATGACCGGCAGCACCGCGTCCGGGTCGGCGCCGGTCACCCCGTGCCGGCGGCGCAGCCAGCCCGCGACGGCCTCGCGCAGCTTCGGCGTCCCGTAGGTGGCGGGGTAGCCGGGCGCGTCGGCGGCGGCGGCGAGGGCCGCGCGGATCGGCTCGGGGGTGGGGTCGACCGGCGTGCCCACCGACAGGTCGACGACCCCGTCAGGGTGCGCAGCGGCCCGTTCCCGGTAGGGCTGGAGACGGTCCCAGGGGAAATCCGGCAACGTGAACAAGAGCCCGCCCTCCTAGACAGACCGCAAGGCCGTGCCCTCCCCGTTCTCCGGGAGGCCACGGCCCTGAGGGTATGAAAGAACCCGCGTCGAGAACCCTCAGTCCTGGCTCTGCGGGGGCAGCGCGGCGACGATCGGGTGGTCCTTGTCGATCTTGCCGACCTTGGAGGCGCCGCCCGGCGAGCCCAGGTCGTCGAAGAACTCGACGTTGACCTTGTAGAAGTCCTTCCACTGCTCGGGGACGTCGTCCTCGTAGTAGATGGCCTCGACCGGGCAGACCGGCTCGCACGCACCGCAGTCGACGCACTCGTCGGGGTGGATGTAGAGCTGGCGCTTGCCCTCGTAGATGCAGTCGACCGGGCATTCCTCGATGCATGCCTTGTCGAGCAGGTCCACGCAGGGCTGCGCAATGACGTAGGTCACGTTAGTGACTCCTCTCCCGGCTCACCGCAAGCTCGCTGTGAATAGTATTGCCGCCACGGCTCAGTCGATTCGACACGGGGGTCCTCACATGTCTGGCCGTCTTGCCGCAAGGCTGGTGGTCTCCATCGGTCCGGCGGACGTGGGTCAGCGGGTCTCGCTGCGCCGCCGTCTGCCAACGGGAGAGTACAGCGACGTCGTCGGCGTACTCGAATCGTGGTCCGACAAGCGGCTGCTGGTCCGCCGGCGCACCGGCGAGACGGTGGAGGTGCCCGAGGAGATCGTGGTGGCCGGCAAGGTCGTGCCGCCCGCGCCGCCCGAGCGCCGCCGCCGGGGCTGACCTGCGGCCGCGCGCGTCCGGCGCGCGTCCGGCGGGGGCCGCCCAATCGGCGGCAAAGCCTTGGCGATGAGTGCGGCGGCGCCCCTGGTGGCGCTGTCCGGGCACGTCCGTTCCTCCCCAGTCTGTCCTGGGGGGTCGATATGGAGCCAGGGCAGGACGTTCCAGCGGGCACGGCGGGGAACGGCACGGCGGGCAACGGCGGGCCGGACACCGGGGTCGTCACGCTGGAGCAGGGACCGGTCGTGGAGGCCGCAGGCCTCGGCCTGCGCGCGCGCCGCGGCTGGGTCTACTCGGACGTGCACCTGAACGCCGGCGCGGGCTCGCTGGTGGCGGTGGCGGGGCCGGGCGGCAGCGGCCGCACCTCGCTGCTGCTGACGGTGGCCGGGCGCATGAAGCCGACGACCGGGATGTTGCGCGTGTGCGGGCACGACCTGCCCGGCGAGGCGGCGCGGGTGCGGCGGTGCGCGGCGGTGGCGCGGGCGACCGGCGCGGTCGAGCTGGAGCAGGACCTGCGCGTCCGCGAGCACGTGCGCGAACGGCTGCTGACCCTGCGCGGCGTGCCCGCCGGGGCGTTCGACGACGCCCGCGCGCTGGTCGGTCTGGAGGCCTCCGACAAGGAGCTGGTGCACGAGCTGCCGGCTGCCGAGGCGACCCGGCTCGCGCTGGCGCTGGCGCTGCTGGGCTCCCCCGCGGTGATCGTCCTGGACGACCTCGACGACGGCGCGGACGGCGCCGCGCAGTACGGGCTGTGGCAGGCCGCGCGGAACGCCGCCGACTCCGGGCCGGTCGTGCTGGCCGCCACCACCGAGCCGTCCCCCGCCGAGGGCCTCGCCGACGCGCTGCTGGAGCTGACCCGCGAGCGCGCCGCCGACCCGGACGCCGCCCCGGACTCCGGCCAGGACACCGGCCCCATCGCCCTGAAGGACGGTGACGCCTGATGCGCGCGCTCCGGCTGGCCGCGTACGAGCTGCTGCGGTTCCGCTCCCCGATGCAGATCGCGGGGCTGCTGTTCCTGCTGCTGGTGCCGCTGCTGTACGGCGGCATCTACCTGTGGTCCAACTGGAACCCCTACTCCAAGATCGGCCAGGTGCCGGTCGCGGTGGTGAACCAGGACCGCCCGGTGACCGTCGAGGACCGCGAGATCAACGCGGGCGCCGACTTCGTGGCCGAGCTGAAGAAGGAGCGGCTGCTCGGCTGGCGCTTCACCGACGCGGCCGACGCGGGCGACGGGCTGAAGGACGGCCGCTACTACGCGATCATCACCGTGCCCCCGGACTTCAGCGCCAAGCTGACCAGCGGCGCGGCCGGGACGCCCGAGCAGGCGGCCATGTCGATCAGGCTGGACGACGCCAACAACTTCCTGGTCGGGATCATGGCCGGGACCATCCAGTCGGAGCTGGAGCGCAAGATCTCGGCGGCGGCCGTGTCGGCCTACTTCCAGGCGGCGTTCGGCAAGCTGGACGAGCTGCACAGCGGCCTCGCGGACGCGGCCAAGGGATCGGCCGAGCTGCGCGACGGCCTCGGGCAGGCCAAGGACGGTTCCGCCCAACTCGTCGGCGGCCTGGGTGAGGCCCGGCAGGGCACCGGCGCCCTCGTCACCGGCCTCGGGCAGGCCAAGAAGGGATCGGGCCAGCTCGTCGGCGGCCTGAGCCAGGCCCGGCAAGGCACCGGCGCGCTCGCCGCGGGCCTCGGCCAGGCCAAGAAGGGCTCCGGCCAGCTCGTCGGCGGCCTGAGCCAGGCCCAGCAGGGCACCAGCGCACTCGCGACCGGCCTCGGGCAGGCCAAGAAGGGCTCGGCCGCCCTGGCCGGGGGCCTGGCGACCGCCGACCAGGGCACCGCCGCGCTGGCGGGCGGGCTGCGGCAGCTCAAGAACGGCACCGCGCAGCTCGCGCCGGGCGCCGAGCAGCTCTCCCAGGGCCTGCACAAGCTGACCACCGAGGTCGTGCCGCTCGCCGGCGCGGCGTCCCGGGCCCTGCCCGACCTCGCGGCCCTGGCGGTCGCGGCCTCCGGGGACGCGGCCGAGCTGACCAAGCTGGCCGCCGAGGTCGCCGCGCACGTCGCCTGGCTGACCGAGCGGATCGACGACTGGCTGCACGGGCTGGCCGACGCCCATCCCGCCGTCGCCGGGAGCCCGCAGTACCAGCGGCTCCAGCAGGCGCTCCGGGATCTGGACGGCACCGTCGCGCAGCGCCTGCGGGAGCTGGCGGCCGCCTTCCCCGAGGTCGCCCGGCGGCCCGGCTACCAGGAGGTCCTGGCGGCCGCTGAGCGGCTGGACTCGACACTGCACAGCAAGCTGAACCGGCTCGCCGACAAGCACCCCGAGCTGCTGCGGGACCCGGTCTTCCAGGACATCCTCAAGCTCGCCGACCTGATCGCCGACCGGACCCGGCGCATCGCCGCGCTGGCCGCCGGGGTCAACGGCTCCGCCCAGAAGATCGCCGCCGACGCGCGCGCGTTCCAGAAGCACGTCCCCGAACTCCAGACGAAGATCTCCTCGGCCGAGAGCGGCCTGCTGGCCCTGGACGCGGGCGGCGCCCAGGTCGCCGCCGGGGCGCGCCAGGCCGACGCGGGCGCCGGCAAGCTCCTGACCGGTGCCGACGCCCTGCACGCGGGGAGCGGGAAGCTGCTCAGCGGCGCCCAACAGCTCGACTCCGGCAACACCAGGCTCCTCAGCGGGGCCCAGCAGCTCAACGCGGGAAGCGGCAAACTCCTCAGCGGCGCCCAACAGCTCGACGCGGGCAATGGCAAGCTCCTGAACGGCGCCCAACAGCTCAACGCCGGTTCCGGCAAACTCCTCGCCGGCGCCCGGCAGCTCGACTCCGGCAACGGCAAGCTCCTCAACGGCGCCCAACAGCTCAACGCCGGAAGCGGCAAACTCCTCAACGGCGCCCAACAACTCGACTCCGGCAACGCCCAGCTCTTGGACGGCGCCGAGGAGCTGGCCTCGGGCCTGGCATCGGCCGAGAAGCAGGTCCCCGTCGTGGGCGACCAGGGCGACACCGCCGAGAAGCTCGCCAACCCGGTGAACGTGCGGACCTCCAACGCCCACCCCGCCAAGACCTACGGGCGCGGGCTCGCCCCGTTCTTCATCGCGATCGCGCTGTGGGTGTTCGGGATCGTGGCGTTCCTGCTGCTGCGCCCGGTGTCGGGGCGGCTGCTGGCCTCGCGGGCGGGCGCGGCGACGGTGGCGTTCGCGGCCTGGCTGCCGGTGCTGTTCATGGGCCTGCTGGGGGCGCTGCTGCTGTTCACGGTGCTGTCGGTGGGGCTCGGCCTGGACGCGGTCAACGTCGGCGGGACGCTGGGGCTGATGGCGCTGGGCGTGGCGACGTTCAGCGCGATCGTGCACGTGCTGCGGCTGGCGTTCGGTGCCGTCGGCGACGCGCTCGCGCTCGCGCTGCTGATGCTGCAGCTGGTGTCGTGCGGCGGCCTGTACCCGGTGGAGACGCTGCCGCAGCCGTTCCGCGCGATCCACGACGTGGTGCCGATGACCTACTTCGTCGCGCCCATGCGGGCCACGATCTCCGGCGGTCAGACCTCGCACATCGTCAAGGACGCGCTGGTGCTGGGCGGGTTCCTGGTGGCCGCGCTGGCGCTGCTGGTCCTGGTGGTGCACCTGCAGCGGCGCTGGTCGATGACGCGGCTGAAACCCGAGCTGGAGCTGTGACCTACCACTTGGGGTAGCGGTGGCCGGCCTTGAGCTTCTTGCCCTGGTACAGCTCGGAGACGGTGACCAGGGTGAAGCCGCGGCGCTTCAGGCCGGCCACCACCTTGGGCGCGGCCTCGACCGACGCCTCGTGGATGTCGTGGTAGAGCACCACCGCGCCCTTGCGGGGCTCGCGCACCCCCACCCGGGCGTTGCGGGCGACGCTGCGGTGGCGCCAGTCGAGGCTGTCCACGTCCCACATGATCTGCGGCATCCCGACCGCCTTGCCCACCCGGCCGTCGGTGGCCCCGTAGGGCGGCCGGAACAGCTTCGGCTCGACGCCCGACGCCTCCTTGATCGCCTCCTGGGTGCGCCGCACCTGCGACCGCACCCCGGCGCTGGACAGGCCGGTGAGCTGCGGGTGCGACCAGCTGTGGTTGGCGACCTCGTGGCCCTCCATGGCCATGCGGCGCACCAGGTCGCGGTGGGCGTGGACGTTCTGGCCGAGCATGAAGAACGTGGCGCGCGCGCCGGCCTGCCTGAGGTCGTCCAGCAGGCGGGCGGTGTACTCGCCGGGCCCGTCGTCGTAGGTCAGCGCCACGCACTTGGTCTTGGCGCAGTCGATCTGCCGCGGCGGCGGTGGCGTCGGGGACGGCGTCGGCGTCGGCGTCGGCGTGGGAGACGGCGCGACGGGCCGGGCCCGCTGGCCCGGTACGGCCGCCTGCTGTCGCACGGAGACGCTCTGCCCGCACGCCGCGACCAGCGCGCACGCCGTCAGGAACACAGCACAGTATCCGGCACGCACCACTTACCCCCGAAAGTGTCGCTCAGGGCATTTGATTCCCGCCCGTCACCTTCGACATGCCGTACCCGACACAAGATCACCTTCCCGTGACCGATTCGTGAATCCCTCGGCGAAAGGTCCGCGGAACGCAAAACCCCGGGGCGCGCGGCCCCGGGGTCCGGCACGGTTCAGCGCAGCGGCCAGTCCGGCACCTGGGGCGGCAGGTCGGTGCTGACCCGCATCGGGAACACCGCCGGGCGCTTCTCCAGGAACGAGGTGACGCCCTCGTTGGCGTCGGGCGCGCCGCCCAGCGCCGCCATCAGGCGCGAGTCGGCGGCGTGCGCGTCCCACGGCGAGGGGGCCGACAGCCCCGACCACATCAGGCGGCGGATCGCCGCCACCGACACCGCCGAGGTGTTGTCGGCGATCTCGCGGGCCAGCTCGTATGCGGCCGGCAGCAGCTCGTCGGGCGCGTACAGGCGCGACACCAGGCCGCCCGCCAGCGCCTCCTGCGCGTCGAACACGCGGCCGGTGGCCGCCCACTCCATCGCCTGGGCGATGCCGACCAGGCGCGGCAGGAACCACGACGAGGCGGCCTCGGTGACGATGCCGCGCCGCGCGAACACGAACCCGAACTTGGCCTTCTCGCTGGCCAGCCGCACGTCCATCGGCAGCGTCATCGTGACGCCGACGCCGACCGCCGCGCCGTTGAACGCGCCGATGACCGGCTTGAGGCAGCGCGCGATGCGCAGGGCCACGGTGCCGCCGCCGTCGCGCGGGGTGCCGTCCTCCAGGACGTCGTCCTCGCCCGCGAACATGTCCTGCGACCTGTCCTTGTCGAAGGTGCCGCCGCCCCCGCCGAGGTCGGCCCCGGCGCAGAACGCCCGGCCCGCGCCGGTGACCACGACCACCCGCACCTCGTCGTCGGCGTCGATCCGGTCGAACGCGTCGAGCATCTCGGCCCGCATCGTGTAGGTGTAGGCGTTCATGCGGTGCGGCCGGTTCAGGGTGATCGTGGCGATCCCGTCCTCGACCCGGTACTCGATCTCGGTGTACGACACCTGCGGCCCCTTCTCGCGCCCAATGTTAGAAGGTGATTCTAGGAACCCCGCTCAGCCGAACCTCACCCGGCTCAGCGCGGCCCGCGCCGCCACGACCGCCTGGTCCTCCATCTGCTGCTCGGTGCGGTCCCGCACGGTGTACCCGACGATCACCACGACGTTGCGCTCGCGCGCGGCGAGCTGGATGTTGCGGGCGGGCGGCCGGCCGTCCCCCGGGGCGTACTCGGTGGGCCGCGTGATCTGCCAGGCGTCGTCCGCGAGGCCGGACACCGAGTTGCTGCCGATGGCGCGCGAGTAGGTCGTCATCCGGTCCTTGGCGCCGGCGACGCCGCCGCTCATGCCGTCGCTGGAGTAGCGGTGCAGGCTGAGGTCCAGCGCCGCGGCCCCGCCGGGCTGCGCCCAGCGGCACCCCGAGGACTGGAACGGCTCCTCGTCCCGGTGGGCCTCGTCGGACCGCACCGCCCCGGGCACCATCTGCTGCACGGTGGCGGGCTCGGCGGCCTGGCAGGCGCGCGGCAGGGCGGCGGCGTCCTTGTTGGTGGGCCACCACGGCTCCTGCCAGGGCAGCTCGATGAGCTGGACGGCCAGCAGCCCGACCACCGGCCACACCACCAGCCCGACCTTGCCGACGCCGTGGCGCCTGGTGGGCTTGAGCCGGTTGCCCGAGGTCTTGCGCCGGACGATCTCGGCGATCTCGGCGTCGAGGTCGGCGCCGCGTCCCAGCAGCCCCTCGCGCGGCGCGGCCAGCGGCAGGGTGGTCCCGCCGCTGCTCATCCTGAGCATGACCCGCCGCCCGAACGGCGTGGTCACGATCTCCAGCCCGCGGACCTGCTTCCACTTGGTCTGGCGCTCGGCGCCGTGCAGCCGGTGGACCACGCCGTCGTGGTCCACCCGGACCGAGCCCTTCAGCAGCAGGCTCGCCAGGCGCCCGAAGTAGAGCGTGCCGATGATGCCGAGGCCGAACAGCATGTACCGGCCGTAGCCCCGGTACAGCACGGCGGCCGCGAGAGCCGCGACGCAGACCAGCAGGCAGGGCACGACCCAGACCAGCATCCGGCGCGGCGGGTGGAAGGCGATGGGGACCAGGTCCTCGCGAGGGCTCTGCTTCTTCTTGGGGGCGGCCATCGTGTCCTCTCGGCGTTCAGCGAAGAACGATCTTCTCCAGGGCGCGGCGCGCCAGGGCCTCGGTCTCGGCGAGCGCCCGCGGCGCGGGGATGTCGCCGGCGTACTCCACCTCGACGAGGACGTTGGCGCGACGGGCCACCAGTTTCAGGTCGGTGCCGTTCTCATCAGACTCGTCGATGAGGACGGCTTTGTCGCCGAGACCGGACAGGGGTTTCGCCTCGTCGTCGTCGGCGTCCCGGGCGAGCGTCTCGTCGGCCTCGTCGGTGCCGGACTCCTCCAGGACGCTGCGGATGCGCATGTCGTACCTGAGGTGGACCTTGCCCGGCAGCGAGCCTCGGGCGTGCCACCAGACGCTCGACTGGTGGGCGTAGTCCCGGTCCCGGCGGCTGTGTTCGTCGGTCATCCGGGGCTCGCGCATCAGCCGTCCCGCGGCCGCCTCGTCGAGGACCGTCCACGCGTCCGGGACGGCGGTGGCCTCGTGCCGGGTGGGCCACCACGGCTCCAGCCACCACCGCTCCTGGTAGAGCCCCTCCAGGGCGATCACCAGGATCACGGCGGGCACGACCAGGCGCTGGTAGCGCCGGGGGCGCCTCACCTCGACGGCCTCGCCGGCGCGCGCGACCAGCATCTCCAGCACGGCGTCGAAGCGAGGGTCGGCCGTGAAGGACATCTCGCGCGGGGCCGCCAGGAGGAACCGCTGCCGCTTCGCCTTGACGGCGATCCGGCGGCCGGACGGCCGCCGCACGACGTCGACCCTCGTGACCTCCCGCAGCGGGACCTGGAAGGAGTGCAGCACAAGGCGGGTGCGCACCTCGTGCGGCATGAGCACCGTCCGCCCGAAGAAGATCAGCAGCAGCGTGCGCATCTGCAGGAGCGTCAGCGCCAGCCCGGCCATCGTCACCGCCAGGAACCCCGGACCGGTGTAGAGGCGGCCGACGAACAGCATCGCCAGCGAGACCGCCAGCACGGGCAGCACCCAGCGCAGCGCGTCGCGGGACGGCCGCAGCACGAGCGGAAGCGCGGACGACGGTTCCGACGGTTCCGGCGGCTCGGCCGGCTCAGGCGGCATCAGGGCTTCCCTTCGCGCACGAAAAGATCGCCCCGGAGCCTAGGGGAAGCGTTCTCCGCTAAACAGATGCTTCCGGGAAAAGCCGGACCAGCAGGTCGCGCCGCCACTCGTTCACCGCGCCGCCGTGGCCCGCCGGCGGCAGCACCGCGAGGCCGCCCTTGTCGGCGGCCAGCAGCACCGCGGCGCCGTCGCCCAGGTCCAGCTCGGCGGGGCCGTTCAGGCCGCTCGCCGCCATGCGCTGGGCGACCAGGCCGAGCACCTGCGCCCAGCCCTGCCCCAGGTACGGCGGCAGGCCGGTGGCGCGCAGCTCGGGCAGGCCGCGCTCGGCCAGCCCGAGGGTGCGCAACTCCAGGCCGCCGGGCCGCTCGGCCCCGACGATCCGGACCTCGGCGCGCGTGCTCTTCTCCCCGCTCATGGCACGACCGTACGCCGACGCGCCCGCCCCGGCGGACCCCGGGCGCCGCGCAGTGAGACAGATCACCGATCGGCCTCGGTGCGGGGCCGCCCCGCGCATCGAACGGAATATCGGATAAATTGCGACCGTGAACTGGGCCGTGACGACGTACGACTCCGCCTTCGGGTACGTCTCCGCGCACGGTGCGCCGCTGGTCGACCTGCTCGATCCGCAGCCCGGCGAGAAGATCATCGACCTCGGCTGCGGCACCGGCACGTTCACCGCGGAGATCGCCGAGCGCGGTGCCGACGTGCTGGGCATCGACGGCGCCCCGGAGATGATCGCCCAGGCCGCCGCGCTGCACCCGGGCCTGTCGTTCGCGGTCGGCGACGCGCACACCTTCACCACCAGCGAGGCGTTCGACGCGGTGGCCTCCAACGCGGCGCTGCACTGGATGACCCGGGACCCCGACGCGGTGATCGCGCAGGTGCACGCCGCGCTGCGCCCCGGCGGCAGGTTCGTGGCCGAGCTCGGCGGCGCGGGCAACTGCGCCGAGCTGATCGTGGCGATGCAGACGGCCTGGCGGGTGTTCGGCCTGGGCGAGCCCGACCTGCCCTGGTACTTCCCGAGCCCGGCCGAGTACGCCGCGCGGCTGGAGGAGGGCGGGTTCACGGTGCGGCTGCTGGAGCACGCCGACCGGCCGTCGCGGATGGTCGAGGGGCCCAACGGCGCCGCCGACTGGGTGCGCGTCTACGCGCCGCGCGCGCTGGCCGACGTGCCGCCGGACATGGTGGGCCCCCTGCTGGAGCGGGTCAACGAGCTGGCCGCCCCGGCGCTGCGCCGCGAGTCGGGCTGGGTGGCCGACTACGTGCGCCTGCGGTTCGCGGCCGTCCGCAAGCCCGACCGCAACGCGCCGATGCCGGAGGGGCCCCACCTCAACGGCACGGTGCTGTGACGATGTCCCCATGGATGTCCCCATGACGTTGCGACTGGGAGCCTACGAACCGCCGCCGGGCCGACCGCTGCGGGTGCACGTCGCGGCGGGGGCGGGGCTCCGCGCGCTGGTCGTCGCCGACCTGCTGCGCCGGGTGGCCGAGCGGCGGCGGCACCGCGTGCTGCTGACCGTCCCACCGGAGACCGCGCGCGCCGGGCGGGACTGGACCGACTACAACATCCGGCCGTTCGAGACCCGGGACGCCGGCGTCCACGACCTCCTGATCGCCTCCGAGGAGGACGGCCTGGAGGGGCACGGCTTGGTGGTGCCGCGCGAGACCGGCGATCCGGGCCCGGCGGCGGACCTCCTGTACGCGCGCCTCGCGATCCTGGAAGTCCCCTATGGCGAGCCCCTGCACCTGGACGCCGACCGTCTCCAGCACGCGGCGACCCGTCTGGACGAGTGGCGCGGCCAGGTCGCGCGGTGGGCCGCCGCGCCGGGCCGTCCGATGGACCGCGCCTACGCGGTCGAGGCCGAGGACGCCCTCGCCGCCGACCTGGACGCCCCGGCGGCCCTGGCCGTCCTGGACCGGCTGGCCGCCGACCCGGGCGTCGAACCGGGCGCGAAGACCGAGACGTTCATCCATCTCGACCTGCTGCTCGGCCTGAACCTGGTCGCCGACATCGGCCGCGCCTGATCGTCGGAAACCGGCGCGAAGCCGTGATCCCCGGACGTTTGCCCGTCCCGCCCCGCCCCACGCGCCCGCGTCGCTAACGTGCGGCGACGACGGAACGGACACGGACGGCCACGGACGGACACCCCCCACGATGACCAGAACCGGCGCGCTCGCGGCCGCCGCCCTGCTGGCGGGCGCCTGCACCCCGACCGCCGGGGCGTCGGGCGACCTGCGCCCCAGCGGCTCCCAGCCGCCCGCCCCGCCGCGCCGCCGTCCTCGACCGCTACCGGCTGTACCACCGGGTGGTGGAGCACGCGCTGGAGACGGGCGACGCCCGCCGGGTGCGGACGGTCGCCACCGGTGAGGCGGCGGCCCGGCTGCTGGGGACCGTGCGCCGCAACCGCCGCGCCGGAGTGGTGCAGCGAGGCCACGCCGTCCCGCGCCCGCGCGTGGCGGCGCTGCGCGGCCGTACGGCCGACATCGTGGACTGCGTCTCCGCCTCGGGCCTGTGGACCTACCGGAAGCGGAGCGGCGCGCGCGTCGGCGCTCCCCCGCGCGCGGCGCGCTACCTGCTGTACGTGAGCATGGCGCGCACCCGGGACGGGTGGAAGGTCGCGCGGATCTCCCACCCCCGCGATCCGCGATGCTGATCGGCGTCCTCGCCGCCACCGTCCTGCACGCCCCGGCGGACGCGGACTGCGCGGCGGGCAACGGCTGGTTGTGCAGCATCGGCGCGTCCCGCCCGGCCGCGAGCTCCCCGGCCCGGCCGCGTCCGGCGGGCGGCGGAACGGGCGGCGGAGCGGCCTCCCCAGAGAACGGCGTCCAGGTGGAGCCGATGTGCGCGCCGACCGGCGGCGCCGACCACTGCATCACGCTGCCCGCCGAGCAGACGGCGCGGACGCCGACCGCCGAGGTCGCCGAGATGGCCCGCGACGCGATCGCGCTGCCGCCGCCCCGCCCGCGCACCAGCCCGTCCCGCCGCACCTGGGTGGGCCTGCCGACCTACCTGTGGATCGACGGGTCGGCGTGGCGCGGCCGGAGCGCGCGGGTCGGCGTGGACGGGCAGACGGTCGCCATCACCGGCCGCCCCGTCCGCGTGGTCTGGGACACCGGCGAGGGGACGCTGACCTGCCGCGGTCCCGGCACGCCCTACCGCCGGGGCATGACCGGGTCGTCCTGTGCGCACGTCTACCGGCGCTCGGGGGCGTTCACCGTGACCGCGACGCTGTACTACGAGGTCACCTGGACGTGCACGGGCGCGTGCGACGCCCCCGGCGGCGGATTCGGGCCGCTGGCCGCGTCGGGATCGGTGCCGCTGCGGGTCGCCGAGATCCAGACCGCGGTGCGGTGAGCGGCCGGTTCCGGCCGCCAGATTACGGACAGACCGTCACAGAAGCATCCTTCGTGACATTTCCAACTATGGTCTCATGTTGCCGACGCTTCCCCGGGCGCGGTTGACTGTGCGCTTCCATCTGTCCGGAATGCTCCCCCCTTCACGGAAGGCAGCACCCCGTTGCGTCTTTCATCTCCCCGACTCCTCATCGCGGGAGCCGCCGCCCTCGGCACCGTGGCGGCCGCTTCCGGCGTGGCCGTGCTGGCCACCGCCGATGACGCTCCGGCCAAGAAGGCCGCCCCGGTCGGCGCCAAGGCCCCGGCCGACCCCAACGCCCGGCTCGATGTCGTGTCGGTCGGCCAGGACCCCGCCGCGGTCAAGAAGTACTGGACTCCGGCGCGCATCAAGGCCGCCAAGCCGCTGACGACCAAGAACGTCAACGCCGCCCCGGCCGCCGCCCCGCAGATGTCGGCGATGGCCGCCGAGCAGTACGTCGCCGGCGCCCCGACCCTGCCCGAGGACGCCCCCGAAGCGCTCACCAGCCAGAGCGCCGGGTACTCGGCCCAGGCCGTCAGGACCGCCCGCCAGTGGACCCGCCACGGCAAGCCCCCGGCGCGCACCATCGGCAAGCTGTTCGGCGTCGACAACCGCAACCGGCAGTACACCTGCTCGGCCGCGGTCATCAGCTCCAAGAACAAGCGCACCGTCTGGACGGCCGCGCACTGCCTGCACTCCGGCCGCGGCGGCCGCGCCGGGTTCTCCAAGTACGTGATGTTCCGCCCGGACTTCAAGGACGGCAAGTCCTACGGCTCCTGGGTCGCCGACCGCCTGGTCGCGCTGCAGGGCTGGACCGTGAAGGGCGACCTGCGCTACGACATCGCGGGCTTCACCGTGAAGCCGTACCGCGGCAAGGGCATCCAGTACTACACCGGCAGCCAGGGCTTCAACTTCGGCTACAAGAAGCGCGCCTACCCGATGTACAGCTTCGGGTACCCGGCCCGCGCCCTGCCGTCGAAGAAGGCGATGAACAGCAACCGCCTCTGGTACTGCTCCGGCAAGACCTTCGGCGTCAACTACGGCGGCGGCAGCGTCGGCCTCGGCATGTGGTGCTCCATGGGCAACGGCGCGTCCGGCGGTCCGTGGATCTACGGGATGCAGCGCAACGGCCTCGGCCGGATCGTGGGCGTCAACAGCACCCACAGCCTGCGCACGCTGCAGATGAACTCGCCGTACCACGGCACGGCCGCGGTGAACGTCTACCGCGCCATTGCGTACTGATCGGGCCTACTGACCCACGGCGCGACCCGCACGACGCGAACGCCCCGCAGACCTCACGGCCTGCGGGGCGTTCCCCGTCGTCAGGGGTTCTCCGGCCCCTCGGGCATCGGCATGGGCCGGGCGTCGCGCATCCGCTCCTCGGTCCAGTACTCCTCGGCGCCCTGCGCCTCCTCGGCGGGCACCTCGTGCACCACCGGGTCGGCGGGTTCGCCGCGGCCGGCCTGGCCCGCGCCCGCGAATCCCACGACCGCCGCGCCCGCCGCCGCAACGGCGCCTGCCAGCAGAATGATCCGCCGTCGGTTCATTGGCCCTCCCGGGTCGAGTGAACGAACATCCTAGAAGATGACCCAATCGTGACCTCGCTTCACCAAGATCTCCCTGATCCCGCGTTCCCCCCGCAGACAGGGAGTCCCCCTTCGTGACTCGTAAGGGCCGCACGGCCGGAGTCCTGTTCGGCGCCGCCACCCTGACCGCCGCGATCCTCGGCTCGGGCCCGGCACAGGCCGCCCCCACCGCCGCCGCCGCGGCACAGAAGATCACCTGGCGCGCCTGCCCCGACGACCGCACCGTCCAGTGCGGCAAGATCACCGTGCCGATCGACTGGGCCCACCCCAGGCGCGGCACCATCAAGATCGCGGTGGCGCGCGCCCGCGCCACCCAGCCCAAGCAGCGCCTCGGCACCCTGTTCGTCAACCCCGGCGGCCCCGGCGGCTCCGGGGTCGACTTCGCGCTCGACCGCGGCGAGTTGTCCAAGCAGATCCGCCAGCGTTACGACATCGTCGGGTTCGACCCGCGCGGCGTCGGGGCCAGCACGCCCGTCAGGTGCGCCAAGGTGGGTCCGCGCCCGTCGGTCCACCCGCGCAACCAGGCCGAGCTGAACAAGCTGACCGCCTACCAGGTGAAGCTGCGCCAGTCGTGCCGCAAGAAGACCGGCCCGCTGTACGACTTCCTGGACGCGGGCAGCGTCGCGCGCGACATGGACGCGATCCGCGCCGCGCTGGGCGCGCGCAAGGTGTCCTACTACGGCGTCTCCTACGGCACCTGGCTGGGCCAGCGCTACGCCGAGCTGTTCCCCGGCCGCGTCCAGCGCCTGGCGCTGGACAGCACCATGGACCACAGCGCGGCGGGCGCGGCCCGCTTCCTGGTCGACGAGACGCGCGGCCTGGAGACCGCCTACAAGCAGTTCGCGAAGTGGTGCCCCACCTCCGGGTACTGCGCGCTGCGCGGCAAGGACCCGATCAAGGTGCTGGACGCGCTCATGCTGCGCGCCGAGCGCGGCACCCTGCACGAGATCGGCTCGCCCAGGACGCCGCTGCGCGTGCCGGGCCTCGCGCAACTGGTGCGGGTGTCGCTGTACGACCCGATCTCATGGGCGCAGCTCAGCGAGGAACTGCGCGAGCTGGGCCGGCAGAAGGCCAAGAAGCTGACGGCCGCGGCCGTGGACCCGACGCCCGACGGCCTGTTCGCGGGCATCATGTGCAGCGACTGGTCGTTCCCGATCCGCGACGGCAAGGCGATGGCGGCGGTCAAGCGGGAGGCCCGCAAGGCGGCCCCGCACATCCGCATCAGCCCGCTCGGCTGGGAGCCGATCACCGCGTGCCTCGGCCGCAAGGCCGGCGACCCGCAGCGCCCGTACCGGATCAAGGGCGTGCCGCCCGTCCTGATCGTCAACGGCCTCGGCGACCCGGCGACGGTGCACCCGTGGGCGATGGGCGTGAACCGCCAGATCCCGGGCTCCCGGCTGCTGACCTACAACGGCGGCGGCCACCGCGCGTACTCGCTGAGCCCGTGCTCCCGCAAGGCGGTGGACGCCTACCTGCTGACGGGCCGCCTCCCGGCCCAAGGGGCGCGCTGCCCGGCCGTGCTGCCGGACTACAGCGAAATGCGCATCCGCCAGGCCCCTCCGGCCAACCCTCGTTTCTGACGATCGTGAACGCGCCCGCGACCGCCCCTCAGGCGATCGCGGGCGCGTTCACGTCCTATCCGAACACCTCCGCCACGGCCCCCTCGCCCACCAGCTCCTTCACCGCCCGGGGCAGCACGTAGGCCACCCCGCCCCCCGGCTGCTCGAACCAGGGGACCGCGACCCCCGTCAGCACCCACATCGGCCGCTCCAGCCGGTACAGATGGTACGGGCGGCCCGCCCAGTCCGGCGGCAGCGAGCGCTGCTCGAACGGCGTGTGCGCCGCGTAGAGCAGGTTCCCGGTCGCCTCGCCGTAGCGGTCCAGCATCGCGCCCGCCTGCAGCTCGACCATCCGCCGCTCGCGGAACAGCGTCAGCGGCGGCTCCCCGGGCAGCGGCTGGACCGCATCGCCCATCCACTGCTGCCTCGTCTCGTCCGGTTGCGGCGCGGGCACGGGCGGCGCGGGCACGGGCGGCGCGGGCACCGGCGGGGCGGGCACCGGCGGGGCGGGCACCGGCGGAGCCGGGACGGGCGGCGCGGGCACCGGCGGCGCGGGAACCAGCGGCGCAACGCCCCCCTTCGGCGGCACCAGCAGCACGCTCCCCAGCAGATGGGCCGCCGCCTGCCCCACCTCGTCGAAGACGCTCTCGCGGTGCCGCTCGCCGCCGTCCAGCCGGAACACCGCCCAGCGCCGCTCCTCCGACACCAGGCACCAGGCCCCTTCGGCGGTCTCCCTGATGCGGTAGGTGTCCGGATGCACGCCGAGTTCCTCCAGTCGTTCGCCGAGCCGCTCCAACCAGGGGCCCGTCGCGTTGGGCCGGGGCCGCTCGGGCGCGGGACGCCCGGTGACCGCCGCGTTGGCCGCGTCCATCGCCGTCTCGTCCACCTCCGGCACCCGGAACCCGGCCGCCCGGATGTGCTCGACCAGCTCGGGCTCCGGCGGCAGGCCGTGCTCCTCCAGGTAGTAGCCGACCGCTCCCGACCACACCCACGTCCCGTCGGTGTGGAACGTCAGCGGCACCCGGTCGCCGCGCGCCGGGTCGAGCTGGTCGGGCGCGTACGAGCGGGCCGCCAGCACCACCGGCGCGCCGCGCAGGTAGGCCGCCACCCGCTCGACCTCCTCCTCCGGGACGGCCGGCCGCGACACCGACGGCCGCTCCCCGTCCGGCCCCAGCCGGTCGAACACGCGCGCCTTCCGCACGCCCTCGGGCGGCGCCGCCACCGGCGCGGCGGCCTCCGGGACGCCGCCCAGCACCCGGCCCATCCACTCCGGCACCCGGTCGCGCGGGAACCGCTCCAGCTCCCGCCGCACGTCGTCGGCGGACGGCGGCTCGTCCCAGGCGGGCTCCTCGTCGTGGGTGAACGCGGCGCGGCACCGCACCCCGCCGTCCTCGTACAGGACCTCGAAGTCGATCCGCGACCACGTCGAGCCCTGGAACCCGTGCGTCCCGGCGCGCAGCCGGTCCAGCAGCACGGCGGCCGCGCGCGGCGCCGGCCACGCCAGCGTCCGCCCGTCGGCGAGCCGCACCGCCGGCGGCGGGAACTCCACGTGCTCCCCGGCCGCCTGGTAGTGCCCGGCCACCCGCTCCCACAGGGCGGGCGCCCGCGCGGCCAGCAGCACGCCGAGCCGGTCCGACAGGATCTCCATCTGCTCGACCGGGTTGAGCGTCAGCGGCGCGGGGTCGGGCCGGTACTCCGGCTCGCGGTCGGACATGCGGTCGCGCAGCCAGCCGGGCAGGTTGCCGCCGTCGCGCGGCAGCACGATCTGGTCGCGCCGCCAGTACTCGGGCGGGATCGGCGGCTCCCAGCCCGGGTCGAAGTCGAAGTTGTAGAGCGGGCGCGCGGTCTCCGGCTCCACGTGGAAGACCATCGAGAACCAGGTGCCCTGCTCCGACAGGTAGTGCGCGCGGCGCAGCTCGACCAGCAGGTCGGTCAGCTCCGGCGGCGGGTTCTCGGCCGTGGCGACCGCGCCGTCACCGGTCAGCACCGGCAGCGCGACCTCGTGCACCGCGACGGTCGCGCGGCAGGACAGGTCGGCGCGCCGCCACCCGGGCGGGGCCAGGGCCCGCACCAGGTCCACGATCTGCCGCTCCAGTCCGGTGATGCGTTCGTTCTGCCCCGCCATCCAGGTCCCCCTGAAATCCGCCGACCCGACGATCCGCAGGTTATCCGCCCACACCGGGCGATCAAGGGGCGGCGGAAAAGGGGTTGGCGCCCGCCGCGCGGTCCGGCACGCTCGGACCATGCGCACAGCGGACCTGATCGAGCTGGAGGAGCGGCGGGAGCTGCCGGAGTTCGTGCTGTTCTGGGGCGGGAGGCAGCGCAAGGGCTGCCTGAGCCAGTGGTGGCCGTCGCCGTTCGTCCTCGACGGCGTCGAGTACCCGACGGCCGAGCACTACATGATGGCGGAGAAGGCGCGGCTGTTCGGCGACGAGGCCAACCTCGCCCAGGTCCTGGCCGCCGACTCCCCCGGCAAGGCCAAGGCGCTGGGCCGGCAGGTGCGGGGCTTCGACGAGCCGACCTGGGTCGAGCACCGCTACGACATCGTGGTGCGCGGCAGCATCGCGAAGTTCGGCCAGTCCGACGAGCTGCGCGGGTACCTGCTGTCCACCGGCGACAAGATCCTGGTGGAGGCCAGCCCGCTGGACGTGATCTGGGGCATCGGGCTCGCCGAGGACCGGCCCGAGGCGCTGACACCGTCCCGCTGGCGCGGCGAGAACCTGCTGGGCTTCGCCCTCATGGACGCCCGCGACGCCCTGAGGTAGGCGATCGGTTACCCGGGGCGGCCCGGCCTCGCATAACGTCGTATGTCGTGGCCACCGAAACCGACGCGCCCAGCGTTCCCGCCAGCCCGCCGCGCCGCCGCAAGAGGCGCCTCATGCGCGCGCTCGTCGCCGCCGTCCTGGCGCTCGCGCTCCTGGCCGGGACGGCCGCGGCCGGGATCGGCTGGTACTTCTCCGGCGTCGCGACCGAGGTGGAGCACGGCCGCGAGTACCGGCTGACCGTCCTCGCCACCGCGCCCGGCACCGTCACGCTGCCGCGCGAGCCGGGCACCACCCGGCCGGGCCTGTGGGGCCTGGTCTGGCGCGACGGCCGCGCGATCATGGGGCAGGTCGTCGGCGGCGACGCAAAGACCGTGGTCCGCAAAGTCGAGTCGGTCCCGCAGGGCACCCTGGCCAAGGGCCTGCGCGCCGCGATCGACCACTGGGTCTACGGCGGCGACCCCAAGACCGCGCTCGGGCTGGACTTCCGGCACGTCACCTACCCCTCCAAGCTGGGCCCGATGCCCGCCTGGCTGCTGCCCGGCACCACGCCCCGCCGCACCTGGGTGATCGCCGTGCACGGCCGCAACGCCGACCGCGCCGAGACCCTGCGCGCGATGAAGGCCGTCCAGCGCACCGGCATGCCGATGTTGTCGATCGCCTACCGCAACGACGTGGGCGCGCCCGCCGCGCCCGGCGGCCGCAACCTGATGGGCCAGACCGAGTGGGACGAGGTGCGCAACGCGATCGCCTACGCGCGCGGGCAGGGCGCGACCGGGATCGTCCTGTACGGCTGGTCGATGGGCGGCGCGATGGTGATGCGGACGCTGCGCCACGACCCCGCGCCGATCCGGGGCGTGGTGCTGGACTCCCCCGTCATGGACTGGGGCGCGACCCTGGACAAGCAGGGCGCCGAACGCGGCCTGCCGGCCCCGCTGACCGCCGTCGCCAAGCGCGTCCTGGGGTGGCGCTACGGCATCGACCTCGACCAGTTCGACCAGCGCCGCCACGCCTCCACGCTGAAGACGCCGGTGCTGATGTTCACCACCGACGAGGACGAGATGGTGGACAACCGCCCGTCCTACGAGTTCGCGCGCAAGGCCCCCGCCGGGCTGGTCACCCACATCTCCGTGCACGCCGACCACACCGACGCCTGGAACGTCGACGCGGGCGCCTACGAGGCGTCCCTTGACGCATTCCTCCGGAAGACCGGTTGACGCGCGTTAGGGTCGGAGGCGTGGACGGCGTGTCCTGCCTCACCACGCCGCGGCTGCTGCTTCCGGCCTGGCAGTACCGGTACGGCGCCGACCTCGCGCGCATGTCGTCCGACGAACGGGTCATGCGCTACGTGGGCCAGCGCCCGTGGCCGCCCAGCCACGCCGCGCTGCGGCACTCCGAGGCCCTGGCGCACTGGCTGCGGCACGGCTTCGGCTGGCGCGCGGTCCTGGACCGGCGCACGGACGGCTTCCTGGGGCTGTCGTCGCTGACCTGGCTGCACGACGCGCTGCCGGGCATCGAGGACGCGGCGCTGGAGATCGGGTGGTGGACCGAGCCGCACGCGTGGGGCCGGGGCGTCGCCACCGAGGCGGCGCGGGCGCTGCTGGACGAGGCGTTCCAGCGGGTGCGGACGTCGCTGGTGGTGGCGCGCTGCGACCCGGCCAACGCGGCGTCCGAGCGGGTGATGGTGAAGCTGGGCATGGCCCGCCACTCCGAGGACGGCAAGACGCTGGTGTACACGCTGCGCTCGCCGGACTGAAGCGCCTTTACGGCTCCGCCCTCCGCCGCTACAAAAGGGCACCATGGGATTCGCCACCGGTTACGTCGCCGTCAGGGACCTGTCCCAGGAGGAGATCCTCACCCGCCTCGGCGCCGCGCTCGGCGACGCGGTCAAGGAGCCCTTCCTCTCCGCCGCTCCCACTGCCCTCTCCCTTGCCGAGAACGGCTGGACCGTGATCGCCGACTCGGCCAACGAGCTCTGGCACTCCTCGGAGCGACTGGCTCCGCTCAGCAAGGGCACCGTGCTCGTGACGGCGTTCATGGAGGAGCACGTGATGTACGCGCACGCGGAGCTTCACGACAACGTGTGGCAGGTGGTCAGCGACTCCGGCGAGAACCCGCAGATCACCTCCCAGGGAACACCGCCCGCCGACCTGCCCGGCCTCATCGAGGAGGGCGTGGATTATCACTTCGAGGTGCCGTTCAAGCTGGTCACGGAGGCGACCGGCGGAGTGGTGGACGGAGGATTCCCGTGGCCGGAAGGGGGCTTCCGAGAGCTGCTCTTCCGGTGAGGAAGATCCAGCAGTGGCTGGACAACGACCGTCTGGAGCACCTGGCGGACTTCCTGAATGACCTCCTAGAGGAACGCCGCCCGTCCTACGCCACGGTACGCACCTTCCAGGACGCCCTCCTGGCCACAGCCCGCTCCCCTGGCCGGGACCGGATCGCCTTGGTCGTGGACATCACCGGGCGCCTGCGCGACACCGCACCGTTCCCCCGCCCGAAACCGGGAATCGCCGCTCCCGAATCCTGGCTACGCGGCGGCGAAGCAGAGGTCGCACTATGGCTGGCCGACAACCAGCGCCTAGCCGACCTGCTACCCGTCCTGGACACCTTCACCGAACTAGCCGCCTGCCTGCTGCACGAACTGATCCTGCGCCACGGCTCCCTCGCGAACCGCCCCGAAGCCATACGCCTGGCCGAACACCTACACGCCACCGGCCACCCCTTGGCCGACCTGCCACTGCACCGCTTGGAGCCGGAGGAAAGCGCATTCCCCTTCCTGGGCCTGCCCACAGCAACCCACGGCCTGGCCAACGAGCCGGTCCTCCATCAGAGCGCAGGCCGGCCTCACGCGATCGAGAGCATCGAGGTCGAGTGGCCGGAGGCGGAGCAGGCCAAAGCCGTCCTGCTGGATTACCAGATCACCGATCCGACCTTGGCCGAAGCACGCCTGTACCTGCTGGCCAAAACAGTCCCCCTGACCCCAGCCCTCCTACTGAGCCTGAATGCAGACTGCCTGGCCGGAGCGAAAACAGTGCAAGCGCGCCAGGTGAGCAGCGCCGAACTGTGGACGGCCCTCTTCCGCAAGTCCGTAGCGGGCGGGCCGTATACCGACCGGCATAGCGGCGCGTACTCTCGGGCACGGGCATGGCGATCGTTCAACGCTCTCTACGGCGCCGAACCCGGCGGCACAGCGCTGCTGTTCTCAGCGGACAGCGACTGGTATCTGCGGGTGGCGCCCGTCCTCGACCTGGGGGTGGCGGTCCTGCGTGCAGACGGCCAGACACTGGCCCTCTTGGCCGCGACCGACTCCGACTGAACTTTCGTGGCGGCCCGGGGTCCTCAGGTTGGAGCCTGACATGAACACCATCGCACCACTTCGCCCCGGAGACCCCCGCAGAATCGGGAAGCACCCGCTGTCGGGACTGATCGCTGAAGGCGGCAACGGCACGATCTATCTGTCCGGGGACCGGCACGCGACAGTCAAAGTGTGGCGCCGCCGAGCAGGTGCAAGGCGAGAGGCGAGAGGCGTTGGCCCTGCGCAACGTCCCACCGTTCGCGACGGCCGAACTACTGGACATGCAGCCACATGCCCCACACCCCTACCTGGTGAGCGCCTACTTGCCGGGCCCGACGCGCGCTTCGGCTACATCTTCACTACCCACAGCGGAGTCTTCATCGCGGAGCCGCCAGCCTGGGACATGGCGCTGGACGGCTACAGCCCTGATCGCTACGACCTGCTGGACGCGGCGATCTGCCTGGTAGAAGCGGCTGTCATCACGTACACAGCGCGTGACTGACGGTGCCTCACCGCCGGACCCCGCGCCGCCGAAAACCAGATGCACCAGACGCGACGTGCACGGTCAGACCTTTCGGCAACGAATCCCTTTTCTCGCCACATACACCTCTGTAAGCTTTCGCGCGTACTCCGCCCCGTTGTCGGCTGAACAAGTCAGGGATAGCGATGCGAGCCCGGTCGGTACGTTGCACTCCCCCGGAGCTCCGCCGCGCCGCTGCGAAGCGGGCGAAAATCTCACCGTCCCCCGGCTTCCGTGCCGCATCCTGCCTGCTCACGACGGCTCTGACGGCGACCTCGATCACGGCGTGCGGGAAAGAGAACTCATCGAGCGGGGCCCTGAAGCCAAGCGGCACGTTCGACAGCGCACCCCCGGTCTACAGCACCCCCGCGACACCGACGGGAGCCGCCCACCCGTCCGCCCTGCCGACCCCGCAGGTGAACCAGAACGTCCTGGACCGCTACCGCGCGTATCAGAAGGCTTATCAACAAGCCTATGAAACAAACGATGCCGCTGTTTTGGTGGCGGTCGCGACAGAGCCAGTCCTGAGCCAAGTCACCAAGGACATCGAACGCATGAAGGAAGCCCAACAGGTTTGGCGCTTCACTAACATCTCCAATCCCAAGGTCTATGCCCGCGCCAAGGACGGCCTTACCGTCTACGTCGTGGACTGCATGCGCACTCTGGCCGGTTATCGATTTTCCACCAAGACTGGCAAGCGCACTGCCGGAGGCACCGGTACGGCTTATCTTTACCGAACCGCTGTGCGTTACGACTCCGGCGCCTGGAAGGTTTCCGACACCATACGGGACAAGGAATGTTGACTCCGCGCCTGCAGCGCCGCGCCCCAGATCAGCTGCCCTCTGCACAGAAAGCTCTAGTACCTTCGGGGAGGTACAGGGAAGGATCATCCGCGTCCGTCCCTCGTGCGATTAAGGCTAGCGTCCCCATAGTTGCCGCATTGACTGCCACGCTCTTCACCGCTCTTCCTGCCAATGCCGACCCTTGCAGTGGCGATGGCGGCACCAAAAGCGTGGGCTGCGGCTTCGGCAGAGGTGGAGGATCCACCGGCGGAGGCGGTGGAGTCGGCGGAGGTAGCGGCGGCGACAGTGGAGGCGGAGGCGGCGGAATCCCTGCCCTTCCTGGAGACGATCAGGGCCTCGGCCTTGGCGGCGGCAACGGAAACGCCGCCCCACCTCCGCCAGCGCCCGCAACGATCGACCTCGCCCAACAAGCCCGCTCATCTGCGCAACTTCCTGTGCCCACCGTTCACACATCACCTGAGGGCAAAACTTACGTCCGGGTGAGGACAGGGCTTTGGGTGGACGGCTTTGTCACTGTGACCACGGCCCCGATTACCATCGGGGCCCAGACGGTTCAGGCGATCGCAACTCCACAGGAAGTGAGATGGAACCTCGGCGAGACATCTCTGACGTGTAAGGACGCCGGCAGCAGAGACGGAAAGTCATGTAGTCATACTTACAACCGATCTTCTGCCAAGGAAAGCGGTGGGGCTTACAACATCACCGCGACCATCGTCTGGAGAATTGAGTGGACTTGCGTCGGAGCAGAATGCGACTCCAGCGGAGGAACTCTACCCGACCTGACCGCGTCATCCGCCCCCACTCCCTTGATCGTGGGAGAAATTCAAACAAAGAACGGGCAGTAACCACGAGCAAACATGCTATGAAGTTTGCCAAATCCACGCTGCTGCTCATCCCCCTTACGGCCATGACCTTGAGCGGCTGTAGCGGGGAGAAAAAGAAGCCCCCCGCCCCTCCTGCGACGTCAGCGAAGCAGCCCACTTCCTCCTCCCCCTCCCCTCCCCCCACGTTCACCAGCACTCAAACGAGAAAGAATCTGATCCTCCCCAAGGAGGTCGGCCCTGGAATGCAGGAGATAAAGGTCGTAGCCAATGCACTCCAGGGCCGCAAGATCCCCATTTGCTCACTCGCAACGGCCGAAATCTCAGGGAAGCCCGAGATAATAACTCGCCAGTTGTCCAACAAAGCAGGACCCCAGAAGGAGGTGAAATACACGCAGGTCGTGGCGCGTTACGGCGAAGCGAGCGAGGCGCAGACCGCCTACACAAACCTAAGGAAGAGAGTCGTATCGTGTCCACCAAAGCAGCATGTAAAACCCAAGAAGATACGCGAAAACTTCACGCTCTTCGCCCATGATGACACATGGAAAACCCGCGAAGAAAAGATTTCCGAATGGGAACATGTTCGCGGCATAGAGCGGCAAGAATACTCTTCTTCCACCAGTAAGTACAACATACTTCATGTCATGTACGATTACGCGGTTCGAGGAAATCTTCTCATCGCCACGCTCTATTACGAGAGAACCGGCCCTGGAAAGTCCGGAGCCCCAATCGAGCAGCGGGCGACCGAGGTGCTAACGAAACAACTTCAGAAGATCGGATGAGCCGAGGTAAGTGGCAGATCCCTGGTTACACCGAGGTCAAGGAACTGGGGACCGGTTCGCAGGGTCGGGTGGTGCTCGCTCGTCATAACACCACTGGGCAACATATCGCCGTCAAGTACCTGGCGACGGAGCTTCTCGGCGACGCCCACGCCGTGGCCACCTTCAGGGCCGAGGCACACCTTCTGAAACGTGTGGCGGATCCGCACGTCACTCGGTTGCTGGATTACGTAGAGACTTCCCTTGGTCCGGCCATCTTCATGGAAGCGGTTTCCGGGCATCCGCTTCGCAAAGTCTTGGACCAACACAAGGCAGCACTGGTACCCGAAGTCGCGCTGAACGTCCTTAAAGGCTCACTGCTCGGCCTGGCGGCCGCACATGCGACCGGGGTGGTTCACCGCGACTACAAACCAGCGAACGTCCTGGTCCAGAGCGACGGACAGAGCAAGCTCATCGACTTCGGGGTCGCCGTCCTCACCGGGCAGGCCGGTATCGCCGGCACTCCCTCCTACATGGCACCCGAGCAGTGGGAAGGGCAGCCTGCTTCACCAGCCACCGATCTCTACGCGGCCACCTGCGTCTTCGTCGAGTGCATCACCGGCGCCAAGCCCTACCAGGGCACAACCGTAGAATCGCTGCAAAAGCAGCACATGACGGCCCCCATGCCGCTCGACCGTCTTCCTGAACCTCTCCGCCCTTTGGTCGCCCGTGGACTCGCCAAGAATCCTGGGGACCGCATTTGGGACGCCACCAAGTTCGTAGAGGAGCTAGAGGCCGTCGCTGCCCAGACCTATGGCCCAGATTGGGAGCGGCGCGGCCTTATAGCTCTTGGCACTCTTACCACGGCCCTTAGCGTGGCCTTCCCAACGGCGCTGATCGGGGCAGCGGCACTGACCCCTGGCGTAGCAGCAGCAAACGCTGGAGCAGGTGCCGCTTCGGTGGGCCAAGGGATCGCGTCCTTGGAGAGCGGACACACGGCCACGATCGCCGGTAAGGGCGCCTTGGCCAAGATCGGGGGCGTAAAAGGTGCCACGGCCATCGGTGGAACGAGCGCGGCCGCCATCATGGCGGGTGTGCTGTTGTGGCCCTCTTCCCCGCAGGTCGGTGGCGAGGTGCAAGGGTCTGTCCACGCCTCGTTCACCCAGCCGGGTGCGCTGCTCAGCCAGCCGAACATGCCGGCTTCTGATACGCCGTACATATCCCTCGGTATCAAGGTCGCTCCCGCCCGGGTCAAGCCGGGAACGGCCGTCCGGGTGACCATCGAGTTCAGGGCTCGAATGCCTCAGGGCGTGAAATACCTGCCAGGCGGCTCCCGTCAATGCTTCGGAGAGAAACCCAAGCGAACGGATGTGAACAAGGGGTATGGATTCGCCCTGGGCACCGAGAACGGCCCAGAGTCCGGCGAGGACAGGGATCGTATCTACTTCTTTCCACCACCCTCTGCCGACAAGCGGCCCTTTCCTTCCGGACCAGGGCTCTCCATCGCCGTCGACAAGGCGGTGACCGGTGAGGACCAACCTTATAACGCCTCCGCCTGTGCTTTTCTCAGCAGATGGACCGACACACGAACGTTCACGATGCCATCCAAGAAGACGGTCAGGCCAGGCCGCTATCGCATCTCCGTATTCAGCCCGTTGAAATTCACTTCAATACGCCGAGTCGGGGCCGAGGTGCCTCCAACGACCGTGGGAGCGAACGTCCAAGGGTCTCTGCCGGTGGTCACGGTGCTTGAGAACTGACGCGGTTCGCGTCTTCTGCCCTTGCCCAGGCGCGTAGTTCCCCCTCGTCCGGATCATGCTCCGTACGTACGAACTTCCCCGCGGCGGCGGCATTATGGAGGTCTCGTCTGTAACAAGGGGGCAGCATCGGCATGGCAGGGTCGCGTCTCTGGCTTGATGTCCCCTTCTCTCAGAAGGATCAGGCCAAAGCCCTCGGTGCCCGTTGGGATCCCAAAGCCCGGCGCTGGTACGCGCCCCGGGCCGGTATCGACGCCCTCCAGCCCTGGATGCCGCTGCCCGACGTCACCGATCTCCTGCCCGGGGAGGATCGCGGCTTCGGGGACGGGCTCTTCGTCGATCTCGTCCCCTCCACCTGCTGGTTCACCAACGTCCGCACCTGCGTCGACGAGCGGGACTGGGAGCGGCTTCGCAGGATGATCACCAAGCGGGCCGGGCGGCGGTGTGAGATCTGCGGGCAGGGCGAGGACCGCGATGCCCGGCGCTGGCTTGAGGCCCACGAGCGCTGGCATTACGACCATTCGCGCCAGGTCCAGTCCCTCCGAAGGCTCGTCTGCCTCTGCACCGACTGCCACACCGTCACCCACATGGGGCACGCCCAGCTCACCGGCAAGAGCGCCCAGGCCGTCGCCCATCTGCGGCACGTAACCGGCATGTCGCAGGCCGAGGCCGACGAGCACATCAACGTCGCCTTCGAGGTCTGGAGCCTGCGTTCCCAGGTCCCCTGGACGCTCGATCTCAGCATCCTCACCGACGCCGGTGTCACCCTGCGGCCCCCGCCCGACGCCGCCGAACGCGCCCGGGAAGCCGGGCGGCGGCTCGACTAGGTCAGTACCGCCACCACCACCGCGCTCAGGAAGCCCACCACCAGCACGCTCTGCACCACCACCGCCGGTAGTGCCGTCTCCGTCTCGACCGGAACGTCCGCCCTGCGGCCGCCCGGCATCCGGCTCAGTGCCGACAGGGCCGCGTCGAAGTCCGGCGTGCGGACGAGCAGGCCCGTACGGGGGGCCGCCAGGCTGATCCGTTCGCCGTCGTGGCCTTCCAGCTGCACGTAGCGTCCGAACAGCGTCCGCACGACGATCAGCCGTGACGCCCGCTCCCACGCCGCCTCGGCCCGGTTGCCCGCCAGCTGGTTCACCAGGCCGTCCGGCCACGCCTCCGTGTAGCCCCGTTGCAGTATCAGCAGGCCGCGCAGCGCGTAGAGCGACATCCCGCAGCCCACCAGGCACGCCGTCGCCGAGGGCTGGGTCCAGCCGATCAGCAGCAGCACCGGGCCGGCCAGCAGGGTCGGGGCGACGGCTAGGAGGCCGCGGCGTTCCGGGCGCAGGCGCAGTCGGGGGCTGACTTCTGCCATCGTGCCCTCGGGAGGTCGGGAAACGGGCCGACGCCCATCGTGGCGAACGAGGCCAACTCCGCACAAGACGCGCCATCGGGTGTGTAGGTAGGGCGCGGCCGGTTCCGCGCCCACGCTCGTGGAGCGGCGATGATCTGCTCCAGCATTCCCCGCCTGCCATGCCGCCGGCGGCTTCGCAAATCCGCCGATGTCCACACGCGCGCTTATGGGCAGTCCTGTCTCGTCCACATCCGGCCGGAGTTCGTGGGCGAGTCGATGCTGTCGATGAATCGAGCACGGAGTGGCCTGGGTAGGGCCACGGCGACGACGGTCGGCCACCGTCCGGGCAGACGTACAAGAGCGTCAACGCCGTCTGGTGGCTCTGGGGCGTTTCGGCCGTTGCGCTGGCGGAGGCTCGCCCGCGCCGTCTGGACCCCTGGCGCACGGGCTGGGCTACGGCTCAGAGCTCACCGGCCGGACGGCGCGTCCCGATCCGGGCGTTGGCCTGGTGATCTCCCGGCACACTGGGGAGGTCACAGCGTCGGGCGAGGTCAGGAGCGTGCGTGGGAGAGCTGTTCGAGATCGACGGGGCCAGCGGTCCGGCCGTCCCGGTGTCGGGCGCCCCTGTCGTGGTGCACACCGACGGCGGGTGCAGTCCCAATCCCGGCGCGGGCGGCTGGGGCGCGGTGCTGCGCTACGGCGAGCACGTCAAGGAGCTGTACGGCGGCGAGCCCGGCACCACCAACAACCGGATGGAGCTGATGGCGGCGATCCGGGCGCTGGAGCACCTGACGCGGCCCTCGGTCGTCCAGGTCCACACCGACAGCACCTACGTGCGGCAGGGCATCACGCAGTGGATGCGCTCCTGGAAGCGCAACGGCTGGAAGACCGCCGACAAGAAGCCGGTGAAGAACGCCGACCTGTGGCGACGGCTGGACGAGGCCACCAGGCGGCACCGGGTCGAGTGGTTCTGGGTGAAGGGGCACGCGGGCGACCCCGGCAACGAGCGCGCCGACGAGCTGGCGGGGATGGGCATCGCGGAGGCGGCCCGTTCGGAGGGCGTGCGTTCCTGAAGGGATGCGTCACTCCGGGCTGAGGGCGGCATCGGCAACGGGGGCGCCGGACTCCTTGTCGTAGTAGGCCAGGCGCAGCTCATCGTCTTTGAAGTAGATGTGGACGGTCGTGTCCTTGCAGCCGCTCTCGGGCTTGTCGATGAACTCGATGAAGGTCACGCGCTCGTCCACGCGCTCGACGGGCTTCAGGAAACTGGCGCACGCGGCGTTCGTGTAGACGGCTCGGCCAGGTGCGCCGTCGGGTTTCAAGGTGAGCTGCATCGGCGTGGGGGCTCGGCCGTCCCGATAGGTCAGCTCGCCTTTCCAGGTCCCGGTGTAGTCGTACGGCACCAGTTCCCCAGACGTGTCCTCGCCGTCGTCGGCCAGGACCGAGACGCACGCGGCCAGCGCGAACAGGTAGCCCAGCAGCACCACCAGCAAGATCATGCCGCCTCGGCTCGGCCGGAACGTGCTGGTGGGAGCGGGTTCAGGCGCGCGGTGCCGGTCGTATTCGGCGCGCTGGTCGAGCAGCGCCGTGCGGGCCGCCTTCAGCAGCCGGAGCCGTTCGGCGGCGTGCGGGTGCGCGTCGGGGTCCTGCACGGCGTCGGGGTGGACGGCCCGTACCTCGCGCGCGAACGCCCGTCTGATCTCCCTGTCGTCGGCGTCCTCGGGCACACCGAGGACCTCGTAGGCGTCGTGGCCGTCCAGATCCCGAAAGGAGTCGCCCACCCGCGTGCTCCCGTCGTCTCGGAGATCGCCACATCCTAGGGACACGGCCCGCCGCCGATCGAGCGAAGATCACCGCTGAACCGTTTGACCTGCAACGATGACGGTACGTAACGAATATGAACGTTCTGTTGTGGCACGTGCACGGTCCCTGGACCACCTCGTTCGTGCAGGGAAGGCACTCCTACCTCCTGCCCACCACGCCCCTGCGCGACGACGACGGCCTGGGCTTCGGCGGTTACGACTGGTCGGCGACGGCCCGCCAGGTCCCGGCCGCCGAACTGCGCCACGAGGACGTGGACGTGGTCGTCCTCCAGCGCCCGCACGAACGTTTCCTCGCGCGCGACTGGCTCGGCCGGGACGTGCCCATGATCTACGTCGAGCACAACACCCCCAAGGGGAACGTGCCCGACACCCGGCACCCGATGGCCGACGAGCCCGGCATGACGATCACCCACGTCACCCACTTCAACCGGCTCATGTGGGACAACGGGCGTGCCCGCGCCGTGGTCGTCGAGCACGGCGTCCTCGACCCCGGCCCGCGCTACACCGGCGAGGTCCCGCGCGCCGCCGTGGTCGTGAACGAGCCGATCCGGCGCGGCCGCGTCACCGGCACCGACCTGCTGCCGGACTTCGCCGGCGCCGCGCCGCTGGACGTGTTCGGGATGCGCACCGACGGCCTGGCCAAGTACCTGGAGCTGTCCGGCGACCGGCTGACCAGCACCGACCTGCCGCAGTCACGGATGCACGAGGAGCTGGCCAAGCGCCGGGCGTACCTGCACCCGATCCGCTGGACCTCGCTGGGGCTGTCGCTGCTGGAGGCGATGCACCTGGCCATGCCGGTGGTCGTGCTCGGCACGACCGAGGCCTGGGAGGCGGTGCCGCCCGAGGCCGGAGTGATCTCCACCGACGTGACGGTGCTCAAGCGGGCGCTGGCGGACCTGATCGCCGACCCCGACCGGGCGCAGGAGGCGGGCCGGGCCGCCCGCAAGGCCGTACTGCAGCGGTACGGGCTCCAGCGCTTCCTGGACGACTGGGACCGCCTGCTGGCCGAGGTCGCCGGATAGCCCGGCCGCCCTTTCGGCTGCGGAGCGATGCGGCGCTTGCCGAAGCAACGGTCGAGGGCGAACTTCATGATCATGGTGAAGCCGATCAGCCGAGGGCCCGGAACAGCTAGGCCCCGGGTCTCGGAGCCCGCGCCACCAGGAACGACGTACGGCGGCGCGCCCCAGGTGGGACGGAGACAGCCCTTCCCGCCCGGCGAGGTCAAGGACCGCCCCGCTGATCTTGCCGCCCGCACCGCG
Source organism: Spirillospora sp. CA-253888 (assembly GCA_050936435.1). GTDB lineage: Bacteria > Actinomycetota > Actinomycetes > Streptosporangiales > Streptosporangiaceae > Spirillospora. The sequence goes on along the minus strand of JBNJMT010000001.1, from coordinate 5,241,729 downwards.
CGCACCCCGATGAGCTGATCATGCCGCCGGTCGGCCCCACCCACCTGCGGTTCCCCGATCGGCCGACAGGGCAGGCGATCGAGCGTCCGGCCCGGATCCGATTCCATTGTGATCCGCTTCATAAAACCGTTTGACCGGAATCCCTGCCCCAAGACACCGCGTTAAAACTCTCTCGTAAGCCCCAACGAGGAGTAAATTAACGTGGCTGTCCCGGTGATGCTGCGCTCGCTGCGCCATCACAACTACCGTCTGTGGGCCCTGTCGGACCTGGTGTCGATCACCGGAACCTGGATGCAAGTCCTCGGTCTGAACTGGCTCATCCTGTCCATCACCCACTCGGCGACCAGCGTCGGGTTCGGCCTGGTGCTGAACGCGCTGCCCGCCGTCCTGCTCGGCCCCTGGGCCGGGGCCGTGGCCGACCGGCTCCCGGTGCGTCCGCTCGTGCTGGGAGCCCAGGTCCTGCAGGCGGTGCTGGCGGTCCTGCTGACGCTGATCGCGCTCGGCGACCCGCAGAGCACGGCCCCGCTGTACGCGATCTCGCTCGCCTCCGGCCTGGTGGCGGCGGTCACGGGCCCGGCCCTCGGCCGCTTCGGCGCCGAGGTCGTCGGCCCCGACGACCTGTCCAACGCCCTCGCCCTCGGCTCGCTGTTCAACTCGGCCGGGCGCATCCTCGGCATGAGCCTGGCGGGCGCCCTGATCCCGCTGGTCGGCGTGCCCGGGGTGTTCGCGGGCAACGCCCTCAGCTTCGGCGCCGTGATCATCGCGATCCTGATGATGCGGGGCGCCGAGATGCACCCGGTGCCCAAGGCCGCCGAGAGCGAGCGCGGCATCGCCGACGGTCTGCGGTACGTGCTGCGCACCCCGTGGCTGCTGGTCACCTTCGCCCTGGCGTTCGTGCTGGGCAGCCTCGGCCGCAACTACCAGGTGACGATGGCCGCCATGAGCGAGGGCCCGCTGCACGCGGGCGCGGCCGGGTACGGCTTCCTGTCGGTGGCGTTCGCGATCGGCACGGTGATCGGCGGCGTGTACGCGGCCGCGCGCACCCACCTGTCGCTGGCGCTGCTGCTCGGCCTCGGCCTGGTCTGCTCGGTCGGCCAGATGATCAGCGGGCTGACCCCCGGCCTGATCGCGTTCGCGGCGGTGATCGTCCCGGTCGCGGCCGGCGCCGTGGTCATCGACACCGTCGTCAGCACCCGCGCCCAGCTCGACTCCCCCGGCCACCTGCGCGGCCGCATCATCGCCGCGCAGGGCATGGTCGGCGCCGCCGCGGGCGCGGCGGGCGGTCCCGCGCTCGGCGCGCTGTGCGACACCCTGGGCCCGCGCACGGCCCTGCTGCTGGCGGGCGCGGTCTGCGCGGCGGCCGCCGTCGCGGCGACGTACGTGCTGGCGCGCACGCGTCCGGAGCGGCCCGGCTGGCTGCCCGCGTGGGCGCAGCGGCTGCTGCCCCGGCCCACTCCGGCGGCGGTCGCCGCCGCCGGCTGATCGGGACGACCGCGGCCCCCTGAACGGGACGAACGGCCGCCGTCCGGCGCTCAGGCGCCGGGCGGCGGCCGTTCGGCGCCCGGTGACCGCTGCCGGTCAGCCGCGCGAGCGCGCCGCCCGCAATAGGTGATCTTGCTAGATTTGCGGTACACCGACGAAGGGGCTCCGATGAGCAGGCTCGTGCGCTGGGAGACCGAGGACGGTCCGGTCGTCGTGGAGGTGGCCGACCACTACCCCGGGTACGAGTCGGTGTCGCGGTTCGACGACCTCATGGACGAGGCCAAGGTCCGCTTCGAGGACGCCATGCGCACCGTGCGGACCGCCTCCCAGGCCACCCTGCGCGGGCTGGCGGGCGGGGTCGACCGGCCCGACCAGATCGAGCTGGAGTTCAGCCTCAAACTGAACGCCGCCGCCGGGGCCGTCATCGCCAAGACCTCCGTCGAGGGGCAGATGAAGGTCAAGCTGACCTGGGGCCGCGGGGTCGGCCAGCAGGTCGAGGTCGAGAGCGGCGGCGACGCGGGCGGCTCCACCGGCGGCGACGCGAACGGGTCCCCGGGCGGCGGCGAGGGCTGATCGCGCCATGGACCGCTGGGAGTGGAGGGCCTGGGTCGGCGGCGCCGACGGGCTGATCGAGTCGGCGGCGTTCCTGGTCACCCCGACCAAGGTGCTGACCTGCGCCCACTCGCTCCTGCGCGTCTCCGACCCGCACGTGGGGTTCCCGGGCCTGCCCGTCCTGTTCCCCGTCAAGAGGGTGCACCGGATCAGCGACTGGCGGCGGCAGGGCGACTTCGGCGACGTGGTCGTGCTGGAGCTGGCCGAGGAGCCGGGACTGCGGCCCGCCCCGCTCGCCGGGCCCGACGAGATGTACGGGCGGTCCGACGCGGGCGTGCTGCGGGCCCACGGCTTCCCCCGGCGCGCCGACGGCAACGAACGCTTCGCCGACGTCACCACCGGCCCCGACATGCGGCAGCGCGGCGAATGGTGGCAGCTCAACGCCGCGCCCGGCCACTGGCTGGAGCACGGCTTCAGCGGCGGCGCGGTGTACGACGTCCGCAGCGGCCGCGTGTTCGGCATGGTCACCGGCACGCAGATGGAGGAGCACGGCGACGGGCCGCCGCGCGGCCGCGACGGCCAGATGTTGCCGGTCTCCACGCTGCGCCGCTACTGGGAGGAGCTGGACGACCACCTCCCGCTGTCCTGGCTGACCGGCCCCGCCCGCCGCGAGCTGCGCGCCCTGCTGGACGGCCGGCCCGCCGACGACGCGGCCGTCGAGCGCGTCCTGGGCCGGCGGCCGGTCCGGCCGTTCGCCTCGGCCTGGGACGCGGTCCGCACCATCGCCGAGGGCTACCCCGCCGACCGGCTCACCGCCCACCTGACCGATCTCGTACGAGCCTTCCCCGACCTGGCCGGATGGGCGCGGCGGCACCTCCCCGAGGCCGCCGCCGGGCCGGCCGGCGCCGAGCCCGCCTCGGTGATCGTGCGGGTGGACCGCGACACCTACGCCTACCAGGTCACCGCCTACCCCTGGATCGACGGCGCGCGCGGCCCCGGCCCCGCCCCGGTGACCGTGGACGCGGCCAAGGGCGAGGCGGCGGTCCGGCGGGCGGTCGAGGACGCGGTGGTGGCGGCCAGCCGCGCCGTGCTGGGCCGCCAGTGGATCATCGAGTTCGCGGTGCCGAAGAACTGGCTCGGCAAACCGTTCGAGGACTGGCACCTGGACCGCGCCAGCGGGATGCGGATGCGCCGCTACCCCGTGGTGGTGCGCGACGTGGACCGGCTGTCGCCGCAGCCCATCCCGTACGAGCAGACCCGGCGCCGCTGGGAGTCGTTGTGCGCCTCGCACGGCCGCCCGCACGGCCGGATGCACCCGGTGGACTGCCGCCCGCCGCGCCGCCGCGACTTCGAGCTGACGCTGGAGGCCGAGTACGGGCTGGGCGCTCTGGTCTACGCGGCCAAGCCCGGCCTGCCGTACCTGACGGCCGCGCTGGCCTCCGGCATCCCGGTGATGTTGTGGCCGCGCGCGGCGTGCGCCGACGACGACCACGCCGCCTGCGAGCGCCGCGGGCTGCGCGAGGAACTGGTCGCCCGCCTCCGGCACGCGCACCCCCGTACGCTGCCGGAGCTCGTGTTCAAGCTCCGCATGGAGGCCCTGAGGGCCAGGGACCGGCCGCACTGCGGCCGCGATCTCACCCTGCTGTGGGACGATCCGTCCCGGTTGCCCGATCCCCCGTTCCACATGCCCAGCTGAGGAGTGACCGGTGACCGACTGGCTGCTGTACACCGGCAGGCGCGAGCGCCACGACGGCATCGAGCGGCTGCCCGACCCGCCGCCCTGGCGGACCTTCACCGGCGGTCCCGCTCGGGACGTCCCCGAGGGCGGTGACGCCGGAGGCGACGACGCCGACACCCGGCACCAGGCCGTCACCTACCGGCCCTCCGACGACGCCGTCCAGCAGGTCAACGCGGCCCTGTACCTGCGGCGGCCGCTGCTGGTGACCGGCCCGCCCGGCACCGGCAAGTCCACGCTGGCCTACGCGGTCGCGCACGAGCTGGGCCTCGGGCCGGTGCTGCACTGGCCCATCACCAGCCGCGTGACGCTGCGCGACGGCCTGTACCAGTACGACCCGCTGACACGGCTGTACGCGGCCGGGCGCGAGGCCGCCGACGCCGACGACATCGGCAACTACATCCGGCTCGGCCCGCTCGGCACGGCGCTGCTGCCGTGGAAGCGGCCCCGGGTGCTGCTCATCGACGAGATCGACAAGAGCGACATCGACCTGCCCAACGACCTGCTCACGATCTTCGAGAAGGGCTCCTACCTCATCCCCGAGCTGGAGCGGCGCGCCGACCCGGGGGCGGAGGTGCTGACCGCCGACGGGCGCGGCGAGCGGGTCGCGGTCGAGGGCGGCCGGGTGCGCTGCGCGGCGTTCCCGATGGTGGTGATGACCAGCAACGGCGAGCGCGAGTTCCCGCCCGCGTTCCTGCGCCGCTGCGTGACCGTGGAGCTGCGCCAGCCGACCGACGAGGCCGAGCTCTCGGCGATCGTGCGCGAGCACCTCGGCGAGCTGGCCGACGGGAGCGAGGAGCTGGTGCGGCACTTTCTGGCGCGCTCGTCGTCGGGGACGCTGGCCACCGACCAGCTGCTGAACGCCGTCTACCTGTGCCGCCGCTCGGGCGTCACCGACCGGCGCGCCCTGGCCGACCGGATCATGCCGTTCCTGGCCGGCAGCGCCGACGACTGACCCGATGACGATCGAGCGGTTCCGCGCCGTCCTGGCCTCGGTGGGCCCGGACGCGGACGCCGTGGAGCTGAGCGAGCTGCTGTGGCTCGCACGGCACCTGCCCGCGCCCGCTGAGCCGGAACCGCCGCCACCGCCACCGGCCGCCGCTCCCCCTGCCCAGCCGCCTGCGCCGCAGGAGGAGGAACGGCCGCCGCCCGAGGCCCGCCCGCCCGAGCCGCCCGCGCGGCCCACCACCGGCCTGCACGCCCCGGCGCCCCGGCCCCGTACGGGCGGAGGCGCGCGCGAGATCCTGGTGCCGACCGCGCCGATGCTCACCGACCCGCTGGGCGTGCAGCGGGCGCTCCGCCCGTTGAAGCGCAGGGTCCCGTCACGGCTGCGCCGCGAGCTCGACGAGGACGCGACCGCCACCCGCATCGCCGAGACCCGGTCGTGGGTCCCGGTGCTGGTGCCGTCGGCCGAACGCTGGCTCAGCCTGACCCTGGTCATGGACATCGGACCGACCATGCAGCTGTGGCGCCCGCTGGCGCGGGAGCTGACCGAGGCGATGCTGCGGCAGGGCGCGTTCCGGGACGTGCGGACCGCCTACCTGCACCCGGGCGGGGGCGTGTCGGCCACGCCGACCGGGGCGCGGAGCGATCCGGGGACGCTGACGGACCCGTCCGGGCGGCAGGTCGTGCTGGTGCTGTCCGACTGCTCGGGGCCGCACTGGTGGGACGGGGACGCGCCCGCGGCCGTGCGGCAGTGGGCGGTGACGGGACCGACGGCGATCCTGCAGCCGCTGCCGGAACGCATGTGGCGGCGTACCGCCGTGCAGGCCGTGCCGGGGACGGCGGCGCTGATCCGTCCGGGCGGGCCCAACATGGAGCTGCGGTTCGCCCCCTACGACGGGGGCCCGGAACCGGGGCTGCCGGTACCGGTGCTGGAGATCGCGCCGCGCTGGTTCGCCGGGTGGGCGGGCCTGCTGGCCGGGGGCGGCCCGGAGCCTGCGGCGATGGCGGACTTCGCGGCCGTGGCGCAGAGCGCCGCCCCGGTGCGGCAGGAGCAGCGGCTGCCGGTGGAGGAGCGGGTGCGGCGGTTCCTGGCGGCCGCGTCCCCGGAGGCCGCCGAGCTGGCCGCGCACGTGGCGGTGTCGGTGCCGTCGCTGCCGGTGATGCGGCTGATCCAGCACCGGGTGCTGGGGGCGTCCGGACCGAGCCAGCTCGCCGAGGTGCTGCTGAGCGGGCTCCTGAAGCCGGAGGAGGACCGCTACGAGTTCGTGCCGGGGGCGAGGGAGGCGTTGCTGGACACGCTGCCCGGGCCGGAGGCGCAGCACACGCGGTACGTGCTGAAGGCGGTGTCGGCGGAGATCGAGCGGCGGGCGGGGACGGCCACGGAGCTGTTCCCCGCACTGGTGGGGGACGAGGAGGGGGACCGGCTGCTGCCGGCGGGGACCACGGCGTTCGCGGCGCTCAGCCCGGAGGCGCAGGAGCTGCTGGACCGGCGGGAGGGCGCGTCGGGACGAGCGGTCGTGGACGGCCCGGAAGGCGTCGGCTCCACGCGGACCACCCGTCTGGAGGAGCTCACGGAAGCCGCTCCCTTCATCATCGGAACCGGCTCGCACGGGCGGAAGTCCATGCTGCCCAGCCCCGGCACCACGGTCGGGACACACGGGATGATCCTCGGCACCGAAGGGGCCGGCAAGACCGAACTGTTGCGCACCGTCCTGTTCCGGCTCACGCGCACACACACGCCCGGCCAGCTCAACATCGTGCTCGCCGCCGCCGAGGACAGCCCGCTGCACACGATGACCGGCCTCCCGCACGTGTTCGCCAATTTGCACGAGCGGACGGGTCCGGACCGGACGCGCACGGTCGTGCAGTCGCTGGAGGACCGCCTCGCGGAACTGAGCGGTTCCAGCCCGCGCCCCGACAGCGACCACCCCCGCCCATCGGCGTGGGCGGACCCCGAACTGACGGCGCCGAAACTCGTCATGGCGCTGGACGACACCGCCACGCTCCTGGACGCCCAGCCCGACCTGGCTCCGCTGCTGGAGCGTCTGCTGACCGGGGACGCGGTGCCCGGCGTGCACGTCTACCTGACCGGTGCATCGCTGGACTTTCCCGCGGCGCGGGCACTGACGCCCCGCCTTACCTGGGCCGTCGCGCTACGCACCGCGTCGCCGCTCGATCAGGCCGCCGTGCTCGGCATAGCGGATCCGCTACCGCAACCTGAACGCCCCGGCGACGGGTGGCTGCGAGTCAAACCGGGCCCGGTGGAGCGCTTCCAGGCGGATCTCGTCGCCCCCGACACCGCCGCCGCCACTCCGCGCTCCTTGTTCGCGTTGTTGTCGCTTCCCGATCCGCTGGTTTCCTTCCACCGGTTCCGAGAGGAGCTGGAACGGGTGCGGACCGCGCCGTTGCCACCGATCCCGATCGGCACGCGCGCAGGCACCGAACCGGTCGCGCTGGAGCTCGGCCCAGAACCGGGCGGCGTCTTCGTCACCGGCCCGGCGGGGTCGGGAAGGACCGAGCTGCTGCGGTCCCTGGTGGTCGCGATCAGCCTGGTCCGCTTTCCACAGCAGGCCGCCGTCGTGCTGGTGGCTAGGGATTCCGGTGCTCTTTATTACCTGGCCCGGCTGCCGCACGTCACCCATGCCACGACCGGAAGCGGGGAGAGCGCTCGCTCCATGGCCGCCTCGCTCGCGAACGAGATCGAACGGCGCAACGGTCTGAGGGCGGACGAGCGCGCGGCTGAGCCCCGGCTCTTCCTGATCATCGACCAAGGCGATGATCAGGTGCCGCAGCCGAGCGATGAGCGTCCGCGGTATGGAGTGTTCCTGCAGACGCTGAAGCAGATCGCTCAGCAGGGACCGGCGCTCGGCCTCCACCTCGTCATGGGCGCCGGCTCCGAGTTCTCCCCGGAGTCTCTGGACCTGGCCGTCAAGCACCACATCGCGCTCGGCCGAACACCGGGCCAGGCGGTGCTGCTCTCCGCAACGACACCTTCCGTGGACTTCCAGACCGTCACCGTCGACACGACGGTGCTGGAAATGATCCAGCAGGCCGTGCCCGAGGACTGGGCCCGCGACCTGCTGACCGTGAACGGCCATACCGCGCCGCAGGCGTTCCGGAACGAGTGGGCGGGTCCTCCGGACCGGTTCCGCAATCCCATCATCGGCCGGGACGTCTACCAGCTCCCGGTGAAGCTGAATCCGCTCAGCCACGGCAGCACCGGCCCGCACGGCCTGGTCGTCGGGGACACCGGCGACCGGCACGCCATGGTGCGGTCGATCGTGCTGGCCCTGGCGCTGGCCTACCCGCCTGAGCAGTTGCGCGTCGTATGCGCCGGGCTGGGCGAGCATCCGCTCGGCCCTGTCGACGGCCTGCCGCACGTGGTGTCATCGGAAGCGGAGCTGCTCTCCCGGCCAAGGTCGCTAGAGGACCTCACGGACGGTCTGAGGGCCGAGATCGACGTCCGTGCCGTCGCGCTGCGCGAGGCGGACCACACCACCTGGGGCGAGCACCGGGAGTTGCCTGCGCTGCTCGTCGTGGTGGACCTGTCGCTGACGCTGCCGTCCGGCCAACGGGATCTGGTGGATCTGCTGGTGTGGATCGCTTCGAGCGGACGGCAGCTCGGCGTGCACCTGGTGGTGGCGGCGTCCGAGGTGGACCGGCATCCAGGATGGGACCGGCTCTTCCCGTTGCTGTCCTGGCGCCTGTCGGTCGGAGTGCTGCCTCCCGAGCAGAACCGGCGCCTCCACGGCAGGGCGCGGCTTCCCTCGGCGGGTGTGGAAGGCATCGGGCACCTGACCGCCCCCGGCTCGGGACCGATGGCCTTCCAGATGCTGCGGCAGCCGTCGGACGAGGACGTCGCCGCACTCGTCGCACAGATGGTCGGCGAGGAACCCGTTCCTCCGCCCCGGCCCGTCGCGGACGTGGTGGAACTGAACGAGTCGGCCTTCGGGCGCCAGCTCGGAGCACCAGAGAGTGGGGACGGTCTCCTCATCGGACTCAACGCGGGCGGAGAGGGGGTGGTGCTCCACCCGTTCGCCCCGTCCTCCGGAACGGGCGGCCTGATCGTCGGGCACCGCGTCGCACGTACGGACATGGCGGCGGCGATCGTGCTCGGTCTCGCCTCCCGGTACTCCCCGGAGCACGTCACCTTCATGATCGCCACAGCGGGGGGCGAGGGCGTCAGCGCGAGCATCTCCCTGCTTTCGCACGTCACAAGCCTGACGATCGAGGTGGAGCGACGATCCGCACGAGAGAGGTTCCTCGCCGAGCTCACCGACGAACTCGGGCAGCGGGAGAACTTCCAAAGACGCCAGGTTCAACCACCCTCACTGTTCGTCGTACTGCACTTCCCGGCGGACCTCGCCGACGCCGTCCAGCTAGGGTCGCTTCTGGAGCACTTCACGCCTCGGTCCCGCGATCTCGGCGTTCACCTCCTGCTGGTCACCGACCGGATCATCGAGGGCCGGGCCCGCGACTTCGTCCTGGGAAGCCCCGGATGGCGGATCGCAGTCGGAGCGGAGCCGGATTCCGACCTCGACGACCTCTTCCCAGCGGAGACCATCAGACGTCTGGCGCATGGCTCCGCCTGCCTCTGGAGCAGGCCCACTGGGTTTGTCACGTTTTCTCCGGCTCTACCCCCGTCGACGACCATGCGGCCCCTTCAACGTTCGGAGACGCCGTTCCCGGACTTCCCCCTGCTCGCCTTCGCCGATCATCCGCACCTGCTGGTCGTCGGTCCGCCGTCGTCGGAGCGGACGGCTCTGTTCTGGGCCCTCTTCCGGCAGACACTGCGGTTCGGGACCCTGAACACGACAACGTTCGCCGTTCTCGATATGGACGGCGGCCTTCGCGGGCTCTTTGAGGACACCAGAGTCGAAGGGGGCGTCTCCTACGCCTCAAGCCCCGAGCACGCATCGCAGATGGTCCGGAGCCTCCGGCAACAGGCGTACGACCGCTTCCCTCCCACCGTGCTGGACGAGGGCCCGGCGCCGTCTTTCGGCGGCGCTCGCGCCTTCTTCCTGTTCGTCATGGCGCACGGCGAACAGGAGGGCCCGGATCCGCTGGAAACGCTCCTCCCCCTGCTGGGCAAGGCGAGCTGGAGCGGGCTGCACGTCATCGTGTTCCGGGCCCCGAGCCCCTCGGACACGTCGCCGGGAGAGGTCGTCCAAAAACTGCACGATGGCGGCGCCCCGGCGCTGTTCCTGGCCTCCGGACACGGGGCGGAGGCCGATCTCTGGAACGCATCGCCCCCTGCGGCCGACCCTCCCGGCCAGGCCGTGCTCTCCCGTCGCGGCCAGCAGCAGTTCATCGAGTTCCCGGTGAACGATGAACGGTGACCGTTCCCCGTATTGAACCGAGCGATCCAAAACTGCTACGGTTCCGATCATGGCGAGGCCACGGAAGTTCGACGAGGAGCGCGCGATCGACGCGGCCATGCACGCCTTCTGGGCCGCCGGCTACGAGGCCACCTCCACCGAGGACCTCTGCCGCGCCACCGGCCTCGGCCGCAGCAGCATCTACAACACCTTCAAGAGCAAGCGCGAACTGTTCGACAAGGCTCTGCGCCACTACACCACCGTCAGGACCGCCCGCATCCTTGAGGCCCTGGACGGCGACCGGCCCGTCCACGACAAGATCCGCACGATGTTCGGCCAGGCCCTCCAGGCGGACGGCGACGAGGTCGGCTGCCTGGTCGTCAACGCCAGCGTCGAGCTCGCCCCGCGCGATCCCGAGGTCGCCGCGCTGCTCAAGCGCGACTACGACGTCCGCTTCAACGCCTTGCGCACCGTCTTCGACACCGGCCGCCGCACCGGCGAGATCGCCCCGGACAAAGAGCCCGAGCGGCTCGCGCACTTCGTCATCGCCGCGATCGGCGGGATGCAGGTCGCGGCCAGCGCCGGGGCCGACCGCGCCACCCTCCAGATGATCGCCGATACGGCCCTGACCGCCCTCTGACCCCCGCGGCGGCCGCGTCCCGGCCTTCGCACGCCCTCATTTTGTACTGATCAATCCAAAACAAGGAAGGGAGACCGCACGATGCCTCTGGCCGTCTACGTCCTGGGCTTGGCGATCTTCGCCCAGGGCACCTCGGAGCTGATGCTCGCCGGGCTGCTCCCCCAGATCTCCACCGACCTCGGCGTCTCCGTCCCCGACGCCGGGCTGCTCATCTCGGCGTTCGCGGCCGGGATGCTCGTCGGCGCGCCCGCCCTGGCCGTCCTCACCTTGCGCTGGCCGCGCCGCAACGCGTTGCTGCTGTTCCTGGCGGTGTTCGTCGCCAGCCACGTCGTCGCCGCGCTCGCCCCCGGCTACGGGGTGCTGCTCGCGACCCGCGTCGTGGGGGCGTTCGTCTACGCCGGGTTCTGGGCCGTCGCCGCCACCACCGCGATCAGTCTGGTGCCCGAGTCGGCGCGCGGGCGCGCCATGAGCGTCGTCACGGGCGGGCTCACCGTCGCCACCATCGCCGGGCTGCCCGCCGGGACCGTCATAGGGCAGCACCTCGGCTGGCGGGCGGCGTTCTGGGCGGTGGCGATCCTGTCGGCGCTGTCGATGGCGGGCGTGCTGGCCACGATCCCCGGCGGGCGGCCCGCAGCGGGCGCCGTCCCCGGCCTGCGCGCCGAACTGCGCGCCATGGCCAGCCGCAGGCTCTGGCTCGCCTACGGCACCACCGCCCTGTCCACCGGCGCGCTGCTGGCGACGTTCGGCTACCTGGGCGTGCTGCTGACCGAGACCACCGGCATCGCCGAAGCGTGGGTGCCGGCCGTGCTCGCGCTGTACGGGCTGGGCTCGCTGGTCGGCATCACGATCGGCGGTCGCATCTCCGACGCCCGGCCGTTCGCCACCCTGTACACCGGCGTCGCCGGGGTGATCGTCTGGTCCGCCGCCCTCGCGCTGACCGCCGAGCACACGGTGCCGGTCGTGGTGGCCTCCTTCCTGCTCGGCGCGTTCGGGTTCGCGATGAACCCCGCGCTCAACACCCGGGTCTTCACCCTCGCGGGCGGCGCGCCCACGCTGGCCGCCGCGACCAACTTCTCCTCGTTCAACGTCGGCATCACCGCGGGCCCGTGGCTCGGCGGCCTCGCCATCACCGCGGGCCTCGGCTACCCGGCCGTCTCGTGGATCGGCGCCGCGCTCGCGGTCGCCGCGCTCGGCACCGTCGCCCTGTCGGCCGCCCTCGACCGGCGCCCCGCCCCGGCGCACGCCCCCGTCCCCGCGCACGCGGGCTGAGAAGGGATCCCCTGATGCCACTGGCCATCTACGTCCTGGGCTTTGCGATCTTCGCGCAGGGCACGTCCGAGTTCATGCTCGCCGGGCTGCTCCCGGCGATGGCCGACGACCTCGGCGTCTCGATCCCCACGGCGGGTTTGCTGATCTCCGCCTACGCGTTCGGGATGGTGGTGGGCGCGCCCGCGCTCGCCCTGGCGACCCTGCGCGTCCCCCGGCGCACGGCGCTGCTCGCCTTCCTGGCGGTGTTCGTCCTCACGCACGTGGTCGGGGCGCTGACCCCGGGGTACGCGGTGCTGTTCGCGGCGCGGCTGATCGGCGCGGCGGCGTGCGCCGGGTTCTTCGGCGTCGCCTCGGTCGCGGCGGTCGACCTGGTGCCCGAGCACGTCCGGGGACGGGCGCTGGCGATCGTGATCGGCGGCATCACCGTCGCGACCGTGCTCGGCGTTCCGGCCGGGACCTTCCTCGGGCAGTACCTGGGATGGCGGGCCGCGTTCTGGACGGTCGCGGCCCTGTCGGCCGTCGCGTTCGCCGGGGTCGCCGCCACCCTCCCCGGCGGCCGCCCCGCCGGGCGCACGCCCCGGCTGCGCGACGAGCTGCGCGGCATGGCGAGCCCGGGGCTGTGGGCCGCCTACGGGACCCAGGCCCTGTCGTTCAGCTCGATGATGGCGACCTTCAGCTACCTGGGGGCGCTGCTCACCGGCACCACCGGGCTGCCGGAGGCGTGGGTGCCGGGGGTGCTGGCGCTGTTCGGCGCGGGCTCGGTGCTCGGCATCACGATCGGCGGCCGGGTCGCCGACGCCCGTCCCGGCCGGACGCTGGCGATCGGGATGTCCGGCGTGGCGGTCGCCTCCGCCGGGATCGCGCTGCTGGCCGACAACCCGTACGCGGTGGTGCCGCTGGTGTTCCTCATGGGCGCGTTCGGGCTGGCCACCAACCCGGCGACGAACGTGCGCGTCTACGCCAACGTGGGCGCGGCCCGCACCCTCGCCGGGGCCACGGTGACCTCGGCGTTCAACGTCGGCAACACCCTCGCGCCGTGGCTGGGCGGCCTGGCGATCGGCGCGGGCCTCGGCTACCGCTCGGCCGCGTGGGTCGGCGCGGCCATGGCGGTCGCGGCGCTCGGCACCGTCGCCCTGGGCACGGCGCTGGAACGCAGGCCGTCCCCCGCGCTCGCGGGGGCCTGAGGACACGGCACGGGCCGGGCGGATCGCTCCGCCCGGCCCGTACCGGTTCAGTGCCCGGTCAGCGCATACGGCAGGTGCCGGTGTCGGTCTTGGTCGGGTCGCTCTCGGAGGTGGCGCGCAGCGTCACCTTCCCGTAGCGGTCGGCGCCGGGGCTCGACTTCGCCCAGACCTCCACCTCGCTCGTGCCGCCCGCCTTCGCGGTCGCGACCGAGTGCGGCAGCCACACCTTCCACCCCTCGCCCGCGATCTCGCCCTTCAGGCGGTACACGTCGGAGTCGTGGTGGCCGGTGCCGCCCTTGCCGGTGTTGCGCAGGGTCAGCGTGCACTTGGACCAGCCGCCGCCCGCCGAGGACGGGTTGCCCGAGTCGACCTTCACGCCGCGCTTCTGCGGGCCCGCGCCGTCCAGCGCGCGGACCGCGACCGTGTAGGACAGCACGCCCTTCTTGTCGCGCTTCAGGTCCAGCACGTAGAAGTGCAGCTTGTTGGCCTGGTCCACGTACTCGTACTCGCTGCCGGAGTCGTTGCCCGCGTGGAACAGCGCGTCCGACAGCTGGCGGTAGTCGCCGATCGTCATCTTCGACACCGTGCCGTCGGGCAGCACGAAGTCGGGCTTGTCGATGTCCTGCGGGTTCGCGTCCTTGACCCAGATGAACGGGGCGCTGTCGCGGTCCTTGGTCTTGGCCAGCAGCACGCCCGAGTCGGGGGTGAAGGAGTCGAAGCCCATCCGGTCCACGACCTCGACCGTGTAGTTGTTGTACTTGTCGGTCGGCCTGTTGCCGTCGCACAGCGGGTCCTTGGCCGTGTCGCACTGGGGGCTCTGGTCCCCGGCCGCGCCGAGCTTCAGGTTGATGCCGGACAGGCCCCTGTCACCCGGGTCCACCGCGCGGGCCGTCACCTTCGCCACCAGCGCGCCCTGCGCCGCCAGCACCTCGCGGTCGAGCTGCAGGACGTTGTCGGGGTTGATGATGCCGAGCTTGAGCTTGTTGCGCAGCATGTGCTGGGCGCCCATCGACGCGCCGCCGGTCGCGGGGATCATCCACCGGCTGTGCGGGCCGCCGGGGCCGTTGAAGCTGCCGCGGCTCAGCATCTCCCACGGGCCCGAGTAGGCACGCCGCGGCGGGTTGCCGAAGGGGTTGTTGTAGTTGTCACCGATGCCGAGGATGTGGCTGAACTCGTGCGCGAACACGCCCATGCCCGAGCTCTCGGCCTGGGTGGAGCTGCCCGGGACGGCGTTCGGCCAGTGCGTGGAGCCCGCCTGCCAGGACGTCCAGTCCACGTAGCGGGTCTTGATCCAGTTGGGCAGGGCGGCGTCGTCCTCGGGGCCCCACTCGTCCGGGACGTCCTCCTTGCTCTTCCACTTCATCATCCCGAACTCCTGCCAGGTGGAGCTCTCGTCCTGACCGGCCGTGAGGATGAAGACGAAGTCGAACTGCTTGGCGGTCTCCTCGCCCACCTCCGCGATCCACGCCGCGCGCGCGTCGGCGCGGATGTCGCGGTTGCAGGTGTCACCGGCGGGGCAGCCGGTGCCGTCCTGGAACTGGCCGACCCCGTACTCGTGGTCCTTGGCCTTCATCCGGTACGCGCCGAACGCCTTCAGGTCCACGCCGTAGCGGCCGCCCGAGTCCTCCATCCAGTACTCGTGGAGGGTGTGGCCCCGGTTCAGGTCCTGCGGCTTGTTCAGGAAGTCCTGATAGAACTGCGCGACCTCGTCCTGCGGCACCTCGCCGACCGTGGTCGGGTTACCGAAGATCGTCGAGTTCTTCTTCTGGGTCACCACGAACGGCTGGTTGGGGTAGTCCACCAGCACGACCGCGCCCTTGAAGTTCTTGATCGAGCCCTTGACCGACGGGTCGGCCCAGTTCGTGCCGGGGACGGCCTTGTAGTCGTCCCAGGTCATGGTGTCGGGCAGCTCGTAGTTCTGCGGGTCCACCGGCTTCGGCGCACCCGGCGCGGCGAAGCTGCGGACCTGCTGCCCCTGCTGCCAGGGCTGCGTCTGCGGCCAGTGCCGCATCTGCCAGGGGTTGGGGGTGGGTTTCGGAACGGGCGGCGCGGGCGCCGCCGAGGCCGGGACGGACGCCAGCCCGGCCGACAGCACCAGGGCCGCCACCGGTACCAGCAGTCTCTTTCTGAGGCGCATGTCTCCCCTGTCACCGTTGTTGCTGCGACCGTAGGGACGCCCCCGATCCGCCATCAACGGCCGAGTTAGCCGATCTTGTATCGGGGGCGCTGGCAGGTGCCGCCAGCGTGGGAGACGGCCGGACGGGGCAGGGCGGCGCGGGCGCCACCGCCCCGCCGCATCAAAGCGAACGAGGCGGGCATTGCGGACGCATGGACATCGTGGTGGGGATCGTGCACATCCTGATCGGCTGCGGGCTCCTGGTCGCGTACCGGCAGCACGCCCGGAACATGCTTCGGACCGCCCAGTACAACCACGGCTATGAACCCAGGCCTCATGACCGGGTGCTGAGCCGCGTCACCAGCATCCTCGTGGCTCTGTTCTTCATCGGGATGGGCGTCTGGTACCTGATCAGGTGAGCGCGGAGCGCGCGATGGTCCCCGCGCCCACCCGGCGGGATCAGGCCAGCACGTCGCGCTCGGCGAGGACGATGCCGTCCTCGTCGCTGTAGAGCCAGTCGCCCGGACGGAACTCGGTCTCCCCGAAGGTCACCGGCACGTCCACCTCGCCCGCGCCGTCCTTGGCGCTCTTGCGCGGGTTGGAGCCCAGCGCCTTGGCGCCGAGGTCCAGCTTGCGGAGCTCGGCGACGTCGCGCACCGCGCCGTTGATGACGACCCCGGCCCAGCCGTTGGCCACCGCCGCTGCGGCGATCATGTCGCCCATCAGCGCCGACGCCAGCGAGCCCGCGCCGTCCACCACCAGCACCCGGCCCTCACCGGGGCTGTTGAGCAGCTTCTTCACCAGCCCGTTGTCGCGGAAGCAGCGCACGGTGACGACCCGTCCGGCGAACGCGGCGCGCCCGCCGTACTGGCGGAACTGCGTCTCGCAGCTGCGCAGCTCGTCCCCGAAGTCGTCGATCAGATCAGCGGTCGCGAAGTCCATGGCGGCCACCCTACCGATCGGTAACAGAGCCGCCCTCCGCCGCCGGGCCCGTAGTGATTCGCGGCCGAGCGCGTTCCGCCCACTCCGGGAGACTGACCGCACGCGTCCCCGGGTGGGACAATCGACCGATCCCCCCAGGAGGCGCCCCATGCACGACCCCGTCTTCCAGCCGCTCGTCGCCGGCGATCCGCTGCTCATCGGCGGCTACCGGGTGCTGGCCAGGCTCGAGGACGGCGGGCGCGGGTCGGTCTACCTCGCCGTCACCGCCAGCGGGCGGCGGCTCGCGATCTGGGTCGTGCGGCCCGAGGTCGTCCGGGAGCACGGGTTCGAGGCCCGCTTCCGGCGCGACATGGCCGCCGTCCAGCGGGTCGGCGGGAACCGGGTGGTCGCCGTCGTGGACTACCACGCCGGCGCGCCCCGGCCGTGGATCGCCAGCGAGTACGTGCCCGGCCCGTCGCTGGCGCAGGCGGTGGCGGCGTCCGGACCGCTGCCGCCCCGGTCGCTCCGCATCCTGATGGGCGGCATCGCCGAGGCGCTGCGCGACATGCACGCCGCGGACGTCGTGCACGGGCGGCTGGTGCCCTCCACGGTGCTGCTGGCCGAGGAGGGTCCGCGCGTCACCGGGTACGGCGTTGCGCCCGCCGGGTCCCCCGACGCCGACATGCTCGCGCTCGGCGGCGTGGTGTTCTACGCCGCCACCGGCCGCCAGTTCGAGGGGACGGGGCTGGAGGAGTGCCCGCCCGACCTGCGGCCCCTCATCGAGCGCTGCCTCGCCGAGGTGCCCGCCGACCGGCCCAGCCCCGAGCAGATCCTCACCGCGCTGGAGCAGGAGCCGGGCGCGGCCGACCCGGGCTGGCTCACCCCCGAGATCGTCGATCGGCTGCTGGCCTACACCGCCGACCCCGAGCCGCCGCACGACCCCGAACCGCCACGCGCCCCGGAACCGCCGCACGACCTGGAACCCGCGCACGACCTGGAACCGCCGCACGAGCTGGAGCCGGACGGCGCTCCGGAGCCGCCGCGGCCCGCCGACACCCGGCCCGAGCCGCCGCTGATCCTGCCGCCCGACCCGCCCGCGATGCCCGCCGAGGCTCCCGGACGGCCGGGGCCCCGCACCGGGCCCGTCCCGTTGCCGTCCGGCCCGCAGCCGCTCCCCTCGGGAGCGCAACCGCTGCCCATGCGGTCTTCCGGGCTCCCTCCGGCGCAGCTGGTCGCCCTCGCGGCGGGCGGCTGCGCGTTCGTGCTGCTCGCCCTGGCCTTCCTGGTCGCCTTCGTGCTGTGACCGGGCCCCGGACACGCGTCCGTCCCGCCGTCAGGTGGCCTGGGCGGCGCCCGGAGCCGTCGCGTCCTGGGCCGGCGCGTCGATCGGCCG
Organism: Spirillospora sp. CA-253888; assembly: GCA_050936435.1. Lineage (GTDB taxonomy): Bacteria > Actinomycetota > Actinomycetes > Streptosporangiales > Streptosporangiaceae > Spirillospora. The sequence goes on along the minus strand of JBNJMT010000001.1, from coordinate 5,224,174 downwards.
GCCGATCAGCCGCGACAGCACGATCGCGGTCTTGGTGGCGGTGATGTTGTCCTCCCGGCGCAACCGCTCCAGCGCCTGCTCCAGGTGCTGGATGTCGCGCACCCGCACGTGCACCAGGGCGCTGGCGTCGCCGCTGACGGTGTAGGCGGCGACCACCTCGGGATGGCGCCGGATGCTGGAGTAGATCTCGTCGGGGGAGGTCGCCCCGGTGCAGAAGATCTCGATGAACGCCTCGGTGGTCCACCCCAGCGCGGCCGGCTCCACCACGGCCGCGAAGCCGGTGATCACCCCGTCGGCGCGCAGCCGGTCCACCCGCCGTTTGACCGCCGGGGCCGACAGGCCGACCCGGTCGCCGACCTGGGCGTACGAGGCGCGCCCGTCCTCCAGCAGCTGCGCAACGATTCGCCGGTCCAGCTCGTCAAGACGCAACAAATATCTCCCCCCAAGTCGGCTTTCGTCATTGGTCGTTGGTTGATCCCGAACATACGCTGAGTCCAGGGTCGCCGCCCACCGGTTCACGCGGCCCGCCCACCCCCCTCGGCACCGGCCACCTCCGGTGTCTTCAGCGATCCCGGCCACCGGCCGGGCCGAGCAGGGCGAAGGAGTCACGTTGCCGCGATCCGATGAGCTGCGGGCGTTGTCCGACGAGCACAGCGCGCACAACTACCACCCGCTGCCGATCGTCATCGCCGAGGCCGACGGGGCCTGGGTCACCGATGTGGAGGGCCGCCGCTACCTGGACATGCTGGCCGCCTACTCCGCGGTCAACTTCGGGCACCGCAACCCGCGGCTGACCGAGGCGGCCAAGCGGCAGCTCGACCGGGTCACCCTGGTCAGCCGCGCCTTCGACCACGACCAGTTCGGCCCGTTCGTCGCCGAGCTGGCGGAGCTGTGCGGCAAGGACATGGTCCTGCCGATGAACAGCGGCGCCGAGGCGGTCGAGACCGCGCTGAAGACCGCGCGCAAGTGGGGCTACGAGGTCAAGGGCGTGCCCGCCGGGCAGGCCAACATCGTCACCTTCGAAGGCAACTTCCACGGCCGCACCACCACGATCGTCAGCTTCTCCACCGACCCCGACGCCAAGGACTCCTACGGCCCCTACACGCCGGGTTTCCGCACCGTGCCCTACGGCGACGCCGAGGCGCTGCGGGCGGCCGTGGACGACGACACCGTCGGCGTGCTGATCGAGCCGATCCAGGGCGAGGCCGGGGTCAACGTGCCGCCGAGCGGGTTCCTGACGGCGGTGCGCGAGCTGTGCACCGAGCGCGGCGTCCTGATGATCGCCGACGAGATCCAGTCGGGGTTGGGCCGCACCGGCACCACCTTCGCCTGCGACCACGAGAACGTGGTCCCCGACGTCTACATCCTCGGCAAGGCCCTGGGCGGCGGCATCATGCCGGTGTCGGCCGTGGTCGCCGACGCCGACGTGCTCGGGGTGTTCAAGCCCGGCCAGCACGGCTCCACCTTCGGCGGCAACCCGCTGGCCTGCGCGATCGCCCGCGAGGTCGTCGCCGTCCTGGCCACCGGCGAGTTCCAGGAGCGCTCCCGCGAGCTCGGCGAGCACATGCACCGGCGGCTCGGCGCGCTGCCCGGCGACCTGGTCCGCGAGGTCCGGGGCCGGGGCCTGTGGGCGGGCGTGGAGCTGCACGGCAGGGCGCGGCCGGTCAGCGAGCGGCTCATGGAGCTGGGCGTGCTCGCCAAGGAGACCCACGAGACCACGCTCCGCCTCGCCCCGCCGCTGACCATCAGCCGCGAGGACCTGGACTGGGCCCTGGACCAGCTGGAGATCGCCCTGAAGGGCTGAGGAGCCGGGCGGCCGCCGGTCAACGGCGCCCGGCGGCCACCTGCCCCACAAAGCGGCCGTTCCGCCGCGACACGCTCATTCCGGGCAGCCGACCCGGGGCGGACCGGGCTCGCACAATGATCGGCATGTCCTCGGCATCCCGCTCGCCGCGCATCGCGGTCATCGTCACCGGCCTCGGCCGTCCCCAACTGCTGGACCGGCTGCTGCTGTCGCTGGCCGGGCAGACCCTTCCCCCGGTGCAGGTGCTGGTGGCCGACCAGAGCGGCGGGGCCGGGACGGGCGCGGTGGTCGAGCGGCAAGCCGAGCGGCTGCCGGTGCGCCTGCTCGCGGCGCCGTACGGCGAGTCCGCCGGGCGCAACGCCGGGCTGGTCGAGCTGGGCGTGCTGGACGCCGCCGCCGTCGCCCGGCCCGATCCGCTCGGCACGCTGGAGGCCATGCTCGCCGGGGCCGCCGCGCCGCCGCACCCGCACCGCTCGCTCTACGAGGACGTGCCGTTGCCGGCCCTGGTCGGCGCGTCCGGCCAGGCCGCCGAGCCCGCGTCACGCCCGATCGACGTCGTGGTGTTCGCCGACGAGGCCACCTGGTACGCGCCGGACGCCTTCGAGGCGGGCGTGCGGGCGCTGGAGCCGGCCGTGGGCGTGGTCTCGGGCCGCATCCCGGTCGCCGACGGCGACGACGAGGACGGCCCCCGCCCGCTCGACAGCCGCACCGTGTGGACGCGGGCGTTCCTCGGGGCCTGCCTGTTCCGGACGGGGTTCCTGCGCGCGGTCGGCGGCTTCGACGAGGGCCTCGGCGCCGGTTCCGGCACGCCCTGGCAGTCGGGCGCCGGCACCGATCTGCTGCTGCGCGGGCTGCGCGCCGGACAGACGATCATGTTCGATCCGGCGGTCCGGGCGTTCGAGGACGACCCCGACGACCCCGGCCCCACCGACCGCGCCAGGGTCCGGCACGTCGCGCGCGGCACCGGCCGGGTGTACCGCCGCTACTACGACGGCCACGCGTGCGCCCGCGTGATCTTCCGCCCGCTGGGCGCCGCGGCGCTGGCGGCGATGCGCCGCCGCTGGACGGAGTCGGCCTGGTACCTGCACAAGGCGGTCGGGCGGCTGGAGGGCATGGCGGGCACGCTGCTGCCCGCGCCGCCGCCGGACGGCCCGCGGCGGTAGGGCGCGGCGCCCGCGCGGGCGCCGGCGTCACCCCACCAGGTCGCGGAACACCTCCAGGTGCCGCCGCGCGGCGGCGTCCCAGGTGAAGCGGCGGACGTGGCCGAACCCCTGCTCGCGCAGCCCGATCGCGTAGGACTCGTCCTCCAGCACCTCGGCCAGCGCGGCGGCGAGGCCCGCGACCGTCAGGCTCCGCACGACCTGCGCCGCTCCGCCGGCGACCTCGGGCAGCGCGCCCCGGTCGGAGACGACCGCCGGGGTGCCGCACGCCATCGCCTCCAGCACCGGCAGCCCGAACCCCTCGCGGGAGGACGGGAGCGCCAGCACGGCCGCGGCGCGCAGCAGCGGCGCGACCAGCCCGTCGGGGACCCGCCCGAGCCGCCGCACGTGCGGGGCGGCCAGCGCGCGCACGGCCGCCCGGTCCCCGGTGTCCGCCGCCCCGGCCGCCACCAGCGGGACGCCCAGGCGCGCGGTCGCCTCGACCAGCAGCGGCACGTTCCTGCACGGCGCGGGCGAGCCCAGGAACAGCACGAACCTCGGCGGCAGCGCCAGCGGCCCCAGCAGCGCCCCGTCGCCGTCGCCGCCGGGGTGGAAGCGGCCGGTGTCCACGCCGGGCGGGATCACGTGCAGCCGCCGCGCGGGCACCCCGAAGGCGCGGTGGATCTCCCCGGCGGAGAACTCCGAGACGGTGATGACCGCGTCGGCGACCCGGGTGACGCCGCCGACCCGGCGCAGCCACAGGCGCTCGCCCAGCGCCCGCCGCAGCCCGGCGGCGCGGTGCGGGGCCGGGCCGTACGGGGACGGGGCGCAGGCGGGCGGGAGCGGGCCGTGCACGGTCGCGGCGATCGGGACGCGCGCCGGGATCAGCGCGCCGGTGCCGGCCGGGTAGTGCAGCAGGTCCGCCGTGGCCGTCCGGGGCCACACCAGGCCGTCCGCCAGCGCGTACGCCAGGGCCCGCACCGGCCCGCGGCCGCCCGGCGGCACCATCGGCCCGGCCTGCACGCCGAGCGGCCGCAGCCGCTCGTACAGGGTCCGCGCGTAGGCGGTGCCGCCGACGTCGCGGTCCAGCACCCTGCCCGACACTCCGACCCGCACAGGCCCCACCTCCAGGTCCGCCGCCCGACGACTCCGCCGACGGGACGCTAGGGCAGCCCGCCCGCGGGCGGTCCGCCGCCGCGCGCGACCATGACCTCATTTGGCGCCCCGTTGGCGGCACGCTGCACGCCACGGGCGGATCCCCGGGCGCGCACCGGCCCGTCGGGCGACGCTTACCGATCGGAAAACCAGCCGATATATGCCTTTACCACGGAAGATGCGCAAACAGTCGACACGGATTAGTCTAAGTGGACCAATCTGAACCGACTATCAACGCGAAGGGGTGCTCATGGCCCGTCCCCTCACCCCTCTGGCGCTGACCGTGCTGCGCATGCTCTGCGACGCGCCCATGCATCCCTACGAGATGCAGCAGCAGATCCGCACCCGCGCCTACGACCAGGCGGTCAAGCTCACCCACGGCGCGCTATACAACACCGTGGACCGGCTGGCGGCCGGCGGCCTCATCGAGCCGATGGAGACCAGCCGGGAGGGCCGGCGCCCCGAGCGCACCGTCTACGCGGTGACCGAGAAGGGGCGCGACGCCGCCCAGGACCGGCTCGCCGACCTGCTCACCAAGCCGGGCGAGGAGTACCCGCTGATCGGCACCGCGCTGGCGCTGATCACGCTGCTGTCCTCGCACCAGACCCTGGTATGCCTGCGCAGCCGCGCGGTGGCGCTGGAGGCCCGGCTGGTGGGCGAGCAGACCGCCTTCGACGCGCTGCGCAGGCGCAACCTGGAGCGGCACCTGCTGCTGGACCAGGAGCTGAAGATCGCGCAACTGCGCACCGAGCTCGACTACGTGTCGTCGCTGATCGACGACATCGGCGCCGGCCGCCTGGCCTGGGAGCCCGGCGCCCTCTCCACCCGCATCGACGTCCCCCCGGGGGAGGACTCATGACCAAATGGCGCGGCAACCCGTGGGCCGTCCTGCTCACGCTGTCCCTGGGCTTCTTCATGACCCTGCTGGACCTGACCATCGTCAACATCGCCATCCCCAGCATCACCGAGAAGCTGGGCGCCTCGCTGGACCAGGTCCTGTGGGTGACCAACGTCTACACCCTGGTGCTGGCCGTGCTGGTGATCACCGGCGGCCGGCTCGGCGACCTGTGGGGCAAGAAGAACCTGTTCATCGCCGGGGTGATCGTGTTCACCCTGGCCAGCCTGGCCTGCGGCCTGGCCCAGGGCCCCGCCCAGCTCATCGCGGCGCGCGCCGTGCAGGGCGTGGGCGCGGCGATGCTGATGCCGCAGACCATGTCGATCATCATCGGAACGTTCCCGCCCGCCAAGCGCGGCGCGGCCCTCGGCGTGTGGGGCGCGGTCGCCGGGGTGTCCACCATCGCCGGCCCCACCATCGGCGGCCTGCTGGTGACCACGCTGGACTGGCGGTGGATCTTCCTGGTGAACCTGCCGATCGGCATCCTGGTGCTGGCGCTCGCGGTGCCGATCCTGGACGGCCACACCCGCACCGTCCGGCACCGCTTCGACGTGACCGGCGTGCTGCTGGCCTCGGCCGCGCTGCTGTGCCTGACCTTCGCGCTCACCGAGGGCCAGAAGTACGCGTGGGCGGGCTGGATCTGGGGGCTGCTCGCCGCCGCCGCGGTGCTGCTCGGCGTGTTCCTGCTGCAGCAGCGCCGGATGCAGGGCAGCGAGCCGCTGGTGCCGTTCGCGCTGTTCCGGGACCGCAACTTCGCCATCTTGAACTTCGTCGGCGCGACGGTGTCGATCGGCATGATCGGCGTGTTCCTGCCGATGACCATCTACATGCAGTCGGTGCTGGGCTTCACCGCCCTGAAGGCCGGGCTGGTGATGGCGCCCTCCTCGGTGGTGTCGATGTTCCTGGCGCCGGTGGCCGGGCGGCTCGCCGACCGGATCGGCGGCCGGTTCCTGCTGATGGGCGGGCTCACCCTGTACGCGGGCGGCACCCTGTGGACGCTGGCGATCGCCGAGGTGGCCACCCCCTGGACCGCCTTCCTGCCCGCGATGATCATTACGGGGATCGGCATCGGCGGGGTGTTCGCGCCGATGACCACCGAGGCCACCCGCAACGTGCCGCCCGCGCTCGCCGGAGCGGCCTCGGGCGTCAACAACACCGTCCGCCAGGTCGGCTCGGTGCTCGGCGGCGCGGTCGTGGGCGCGGTGCTGCAGAGTCAGCTCGCCTCGTCGCTGAAGACGGAGGCCACCGAGCGGGCCGGGGCGCTGCCCGCCGACGCCCGCGCGGGGTTCGTCGACGGCTTCGCGCAGGCCGCCAAGGGCGGGCTGGAGGTCGGGGCGGGCCAGCACGGCGCGGCCCAGCAGCCGCCCGCCGGGATGCCCGCCGAGGTCGCGCACCGCGTCCAGGAGCTGGCCGGGCAGGTGTTCGCCCACGGGTTCGTGGACGCGATGAAGCCGACCATGCTCGTGCCGGTCGTCGCGGTGCTGCTCGGCGCGGCCGCCTGCCTGGGCGTGCGCGCCTACAAGGCGCCCGCCCCCGAGCCCGAGCCGAAGGATCAAGCGATCGCGCGGTAGCGGCCCGTGTGGAAGACCAGCGGCTCGCCGTCGGGGTCGGGCAGGTCCAGGCCGAGGACACGCCCGACCACGATGGCGTGGTCGCCGCCGTCGTGCACGGCGTGGGTGCGGCACTCGATCGTGGCCAGCGCCTCCGACAGCAGCACCGCGCCGGTGCCCGGCCCGCGGTGGTGCGGGCAGCCCTCGAACTGGCCCTCCAGCGGGCGGCCCCGGGTCGCGAAGCGCTCGGCGGCCGTGCGCTGCCCGGCGCCCAGCACCGACACCGCCCACAGGCCGCTGTCCAGCACCGCGTCGTGGAACCGCGAGGTCCGGTCGACGCAGACCAGCACCAGCGGCGGGTCCAGCGAGACCGAGGTGAAGGAGTTCACCGTCATCGCGTGGTCGGCGCCCCCGGCGGCCGTGGAGACGATCGCCACCCCGGTGGCGAACCGGCCGGTGACCTGCCGGAACAGCACCGGGTCCACCGGGACCGGGACCAGGTCGGCGGGGGGCTGCATATCCTCACCCTACCCGCGGGTAGGGCCGATTCCCCGGGTCAGCCAGTCCCCCGCCGGGCGCCGCGACGGCGTGGTGCCCGCCGCGATCACGGCCGCGACCATGCCGCCGACGATGAACACGTAGCCGGCCGTGGTGCCTGGGATCACCAGATCGCCCTCGGGCCGCTGGACCGAGAGCAGGAACACCACCAGCGACCACACCACCGCGGGGATCACCGCGCCCAGCCGCGACCCCATCGCCCAGCCGGCCAGCCGCACGAAGGCGAAGTTGGCCGCCACCAGGCCGATCGCGGCCACCGGCACCCCGCCCAGCGACCAGTCCTGGGCGAACGCGCCGAGCACGGCCACCACCAGGGCCAGCAGGCCCAGCGCCGCGTAGGCCGCGCCGGACACGAAGGCGTCCACCGGGGTCTCGGCCCCGGCGTCCTCCTCCACCGCCTCGGCGGGGGCGGCCTTGTCCAGGATCACCGAGGGCTCGTCGCTGTCGTCCACGTTCGTCAGGGTATCCAGCCGATCACGACGCGGGCGCCGCGAACAGGTCGTTCTCGCGGCCGCCGGGCCCGGCGGCGCCGCGCTCGCCGTCCAGCAGGATGAAGTACTCGGTGCCGAACGCCTGCTGGCCCAGGTTGTTGGACAGCGCGAAGTACGGCCCGACCTCGTCGGGGGCCACGGTGATCTGCGTGCGGTGCGCGCGCAGCGCCGCGATCTTGGCGGGCAGGTGGGCGCGGGCGTCCACGGCCGTGGTGACCTCGCCGTCGGGCACGCCCGACCCCAGCTCGTCCAGCCCGGCCACCCGAGGGAAGGGCAGCCGGACGGCCTCGCGCATCACGGCGATGGCGCGGGCCAGCACGGTGCGCGGGGTGGCGTAGGCGTAGAACTTGGCGGCCTTCCAGGGCTCGCCGCCGTCCCGGTGCGCGGGGTCGGCGGCCAGCTCGTAGGCCCGCCGCGCGACCCGGTGCGCCTGGATGTGGTCGGGGTGGCCGTAGTTGCCGCGCTCGTCATAGGTGACGATCACCTGCGGGCGGACCTCCCGGACGACCTTCACCAGCTCGCCGGCGGCCTCGTCGAGGTCGGCCCGCCAGAAGCAGCGCGGATCGTCGTTGGTGGGGGCGCCCATCATCCCCGAGTCGCGCCAGCGCCCGGCCCCGCCGAGGAACCGGTGGTCGGCCACGCCCAGCGCCGCGCACGCCGCGTCCAGCTCCCCGATCCGGTGCTCGCCGAGCCGGTCCTCCTTGTCGGAGGCCAGATGCCGGAGATCGGCGGGGATGACCTCGCCCTCCTCACCCAGCGTGCAGGTGACGAGGCAGACGTGGGCGCCCTCGGCCGCGTACTTGGCCATGGTCGCCCCCGTCCCGATGGATTCGTCGTCCGGATGGGCGTGGACGAACAGGATGCGCGGGTCGGTCATAGCCCTGAGCGTACTCAGCCCGCCGACCCGCCGTGGTCAGCGGCCGCCTTCGGAGAGCCCGGCGCCCTGCGCGCCGGTGCCCTGGCCGTTGGGACCGCCGCCGCCGTTGCCGCCACCGCCGTTGTTCCCGCCGTCGCCCCCGTCGCCGCCGCCGGGCGGGGTGGTGCCGCCGCCACCGCCGCCACCACCGCCGGTGGGGGGCGTGGTCCGCGGTGGGGGCGGGGTCTCGGGCTGGGTGCTGGGCGGCGGCTCGGTCTCGGGCTGGGTGGTCGGGGCCGTGGTCCGCGGTCGCGTGGTCCGCGGCCGTGTGGTCGTCGGGCGCCGCGGGGGCGGCTCGGACGTCTCCTGTCCGCCGTCGTCGTCCTCGGTGGTGGCGGAGCTCTCGGTGGGAGCGGGCGTGTTCTCCCCGCTCGGGGTGTTGTCGCCTCGGGTGGCCATCACCAGGCCCACCACCATCGCCAGCACCACGATCGCGGCGACCGCCGCCACGATCGGCCACTTGGAGGAGCCGCGCTCGGGCTCGTAGCGGCGGTGCCCGCCGCCGCCACCGCCGCCGGGACGGGTCTGGCCGTAGCCGGGGGCCGGGGGCAGCGTGCCGGTGTAGTCCTGCGGGGAGACGCGCTGGGTGCTGCCGACCGGCTGGGGCTGGGTCGAGTAGGGCAGCGGCGCGACCCCGGCGGCCATGTGCGCGCCCTCGTCGAGCATCGCGGTCGCCTGCGCGGGGTCGTCGGCGCGGGTCTGCGCGGCGGGGCCGCTGCCGATCAGCGTCATCATGATCTGCTGCGCGGTGGGCCGGCGCTCGGGCTCCTTGACCAGGCACGCCGCCAGCAGCGGGTGCAGGTCGGCCGGGACCCCGTCCAGCGACGGCGGCTCGTGCATCACGCGGTTGATCACCGCGACCACGGTGTCGTCGCCGAAGGGGGGCCGCCCGGTGGCGGCGAAGACCATGGTGGCCGCCCACGCCCACACGTCCACGGCCTCGGTGAGCTGCGCCCCGGCCACCTGCTCGGGGGCCATGTAGGAGGGGGTGCCGATCGCCTTGGTGGCGGCGGTCTGCCCCACGTCCAGGGCCCGCGCGATCCCGAAGTCGATCACGCGCGGCCCGTCCGGGGCCATGATCACGTTGTGCGGCTTGAAGTCGCGGTGCACGATCCCGGCCTGGTGGATCGCCACCAGCGCGGTCGCGGTGCCGATCGCCAGCCGCTCCAGCCCGGCCCCGGGGATGGGGCCCTCCTGGGTGATCTGCCGGTACAGCGACGGTCCGGGCACGTACTCGCTGGCGATGTAGGGCTGGTCGCCCGCGACATCGGCCTCCAGCACCTGGGCGGTGCAGAACCGGGCGACCTGCTTGGCCGCCTGCGCCTCCCGGACGAACCGGTTGCGCGCCGAGGCGTCCTCGGTGAGATCGGCCCGCAGCAGCTTGATCGCCGCCTTGCTGCCCGAGGCGTCCACGCCCAGGTAGACGACACCCTGCCCGCCCTCGCCCAGGCGTTCGAGCAGTTCGTAGGAACCCAGCCGCCGGGGATCACCCGGCTGTAGTTCCGGCATGGACAACTCCTTCAACACCTACGACGAGCTTCGGGGGGAAGCCTTGAGCTTACGCGAGGCCAGGCCCGATCACGGGGTCGTTCCCCGTGGGCGGGGCCCAACCCCACGATCATGGCCCTTTCGGCGTGTCGCCAGGTGCCGTACGCGGAGATCGCCCCCGTCGCGCGGCGGGCGCCGGGACCGCCGTCCGGCGCGCCGCGAACGGACACCGCCGACAAACGCTCCGGGTCCATGACCACCTCGCTCCGGCTGGCAAACTCAGGTGTCATGAGCATCAGCTATCCGCGGCAGAGTGCCCGTACGCGGCGGTTCACCCTCGGCGCACCGCGCGCCTTCCAGATCGCGCCCGACGGCGCGTTCACGGCCTTCCTGCGCACCAAGGCCGGCGACGACCCCGTCACCTGCCTGTGGACGCTGGACAACACCACCGGCGAGGAGCGCCTGGTCGCCGACCCCGCAGCGCTGGACGTGCCCGGCGAGGCCGACCTGCCCGCCGAGGAGCGCGCACGCCGCGAGCGCGCCCGCGAGTCGGCGGGCGGCATCGTCGGCTACCACCTCGACCGCGACGCCCGGCAGGCGGTGTTCACCCTCGGCGGCCAGCTGTTCATCGCCGACCTCGCCACCGCGCGGGTCCGCAGCCTGCCCGCCCGGACGCCGGTGTTCGACCCGCGGCTGGACCCGGCCGGCCGGACGGTCGCCTACGTGTCGGGCCGCACCCTGCGCGTGATCGGCACCGACGGCTCCGACGACCGCGCCCTGGTGCAGCCGGAGACCGAGCAGATCTCCTACGGCCTCGCCGAGTTCATCGCCGCCGAGGAGATGGGCCGGATGCGCGGCCACTGGTGGTCCCCCGACGGCGGCTCACTGCTGGTCGCCCGCGTGGACGAGACCCCCGTGGTGCGCTGGAACATCGCCGACCCGGCCAACCCCGAGCGGCCCGCGACCGAGATGGCCTACCCGGCGGCCGGCACCCCCAACGCGATCGTGTCCCTGGTGCTGCTCAAGGTGGACGGCGGCCGCATCGGCGTCGCCTGGGACCGCGGCGAGTTCCCCTACGTGGTGACCACCCACTGGGACCGGCACGGCCTGCTGATCGTCGTCCAGTCCCGCGACCAGCGCACCCAGCGCGTGCTGAAGGTCGACCCGACCAGCGGCGAGACGACCCTGCTGCACACCGGGCACGACCCGGTGTGGACCGAGGTCGTGCCCGGCATCCCGGCCCGCACCGGCGCCGGCGAGCTGGTCTGGATCACCGAGGACCGCGCGACCGACACCCGCCGCATCACCGTGGCGGGCGAGCCGGTCACCCCCGGCGGCCTCCAGGTGCGCTCGGTGCTGGGCGTGGAGGGCGAGGAGATCCTGTTCACCGCCTCCGAGGAGCCCACCGAGATCCACCTGTGGTCCTACAGCCCGGAGAAGCTGACGCGCCTCAGCGAGGGGCCGGGCGTGTTCGGCGGGCAGCGCTCGGGCGGCGCCACCCTGGTCACCGGCTCCCGGCTGGACGAGGGCTCCCCCGTCACCGAGGTCCGCACCGACCAGGGCGTCCACCCGATCGCCTCGCGCGCCGAGACCCCGGTGATCACCCCCGTGGTCGAGCTGCTGCGGGCCGGCGAGCGCGAGATCCGCACCGCCGTCGTCCTGCCCACCGGCTGGGAGCCCTCGCACGGCCGCCTGCCGGTGCTGATGGACCCCTACGGCGGGCCGCACGCCCAGCGCGTCCTGGCCGCCCGGCGCGCCTACAACGAGGCCCAGTGGCTGGCCGACCAGGGCTTCGCGGTGGTCATCGCCGACGGCCGCGGCACCCCCGGCCGGGGCCCGGTCTTCGAGCGCGCCGTGCGCGGCGACTTCGTCACGCCCGTCCTGGAGGACCAGATCGCCGCCTTGGAGGAGGCGGCCCGCAGGCACCCGGCCGCGCTGGACCTGGACCGGGTCGCCATCCGCGGCTGGTCGTTCGGCGGCTGGCTGGCGGCCCTCGCCGTGCTGGCCCGCCCGGACGTCTTCCACGCCGCCGTCTCGGGCGCCCCGGTGACCGACTGGCGGCTGTACGACACCCACTACACCGAGCGCTACCTGGGCCACCCCGACGAGGAGCCGGAGAACTACGCGGCCAACTCGCTGATCGACATGGCCCCGGAGCTGACCCGCCCCCTCCTGCTGATCCACGGGCTGGCCGACGACAACGTGGTGGCCGCGCACACCCTGCGCCTGTCGTCGGCGCTGCTGGCGGCGGGCCGCCCGCACACCGTGCTGCCGCTGTCGGGCGTGACCCACATGACCCCGCAGGAGGTCGTCGCCGAGAACCTGCTGCACCTCCAGGTGGACTTCCTGAAGAAGAGCCTGGCTTAGCCCGGCGCCTTCCGGTCAGGGCGAGGACGGTCTCCCGTCCTCGCCCTGACCGCGTCCCGGCGCTTACGGGGTGGTGGCCCGGTCTCCGTAGCCGAACTCGGAGACCACCTTGCCGTCGGGGTCGCGGAGCTGGGCGAGGTCGCCCTTGTCGTTCCAGATGGGCCGCTTGCTGCCGTAGGAGTAGCCGCCCCATTCGGGGTGGACCTCGTTGGTGTAGATGCGGATCTTCTGGCCGGGCTGCAGGACCGTGCCGGCCGGGAAGGCGAAGTCCTGCCCGCGGTCGTCGGCGCCGACGGTCCAGCCGGAGATGTTGGCGGCCACGGTCCCGCGGTTGACGATCTCGATGTACTCGTCGGCCTGGGTGGTCTTGACCTCGCCCTTGTTGCGGACGGTGGTGATGTGCACGTCCGGGCGGCCGGCGCGGGCGAGGAGGGCGACCACGTCGGCGCTGTTGGCGCCGTTCTCCGGGCTGATGAACTGCCGGACGATCCGGCCGTTCTGCTTGAAGCCGCTGATGACCACGCCGTACTCCTCGCCGTCGATGGTGACGGTCTCGGGCGAGACGAAGGTGGGCAGGTCCACGATGTCGTCGGGGGCGGGGCCGTTGTTCGGCGTCTCGTTGTGGTGGAAGCGGAAGCTGAAGTCGGCGGTCGTGCCGTCCTCGAACGTCACCTTCACCTTCAGGTCCACGTCGAACTGCGGCTGCGGCAGCGCCACGATCGGGAAGTTCTCGTGGGTGAAGGTGCCCAGCGTGAACTCGGTCCCGTCGGTGCGCGCCGACACCGGGCCGCCGCGGAAGACGTAGCCGCTCTTGCCGCCGCCGACGGGCTGCCCCCAGGTGACGTGGTCGGTGCCCAGGCCGTCCTGGCCGGGCGGGGTGGCGGTCATCGACGGCCAGACGCCGCTGGTGGTGACGTTGCTCATGGGATTCCCCTCGTCGTGGGTTTCCGGACTGGAGCAAAACCTGAGAAATGCGCTGATGACGGACGTAGCGCAACTTCTCGCCCTCATAAGCTAATCAAAGGAAAACTCTTCACCTAGAGCTCCGCGGTGACCACAGGCGGGCCTTCCGCAAACGACTTCTCCCCTTGCCCTTCAACGCACGACCGACTAAGCCCTCGGCGGCTCGCGTCGGCGGTCTACTCCGCCTGGGACGCGGTGGAGGTCTGGTCGCCGTGCCAGGAGGACCACAGGGCCGCGTAGGAGCCGTCCGCGGCCAGCAGCTCCTCGTGCGTGCCCAGTTCGCTGATGCGGCCGTCCTCCACCACCGCCACGCGGTCGGCGTCGTGGGCGGTGTGCAGGCGGTGCGCGATCGCCACCACCGTGCGGCCGTCCAGGACCGCCGCCAGCGAGCGCTCCAGGCGGCGCGCCGCCCTCGGGTCCAGCAGCGAGGTCGCCTCGTCCAGCACCAGCGTGTGCGGGTCGGCCAGCACCAGGCGGGCCAGCGCCAGCTGCTGCGCCTGCGCCGGGGACAGGGCCTCCCCGCCCGAGCCCACGGCGGTCTCCAGCGACGGGCCGTCCCAGTCCACGGCCTCCAGCGCGGCCGCGACGTCGGCGTCGGACGCGCCGGGGCGCGCCATCACCAGGTTGTCGCGCAGCGTGCCCCGGAACACGTGGTGCTCCTGGGTGACCAGCGCGACGTGGCCGCGCAGCTCGTCCAGCGGCAGGCCGACCAGCGGCACGGCGCGCCCCTCCGCGCCCACGGTGACCGTCCCCGAGCGCGGCCCGTCCACCCCCGCCAGCAGGCGGCCCAGGGTGGACTTGCCCGCGCCGCTCGGACCGACCATCGCCAGCCGCTCGCCCGGCTCCAGCCGCAGGCTCACGCCGTGCAGCACGTCCCGGCCCGGACGGTAGGCGTAGCGGACGTCGGCGGCGGTCAGCCGCTCACCCTCGGGCCGCGCGTCGTCGGGCTCGCGGTCCGGCGGCACGTTCCCGACGCCGAGGATCCGCGCCAGGGACGCCCCGCCGATCTGCAGCTCGTCCAGCCAGCTCAGCAGCATCTCGATCGGGCCCGCGAGCTGCTGCACGTACAGGGTCGCGGCCGTCACCTGGCCCAGCGTCGCCATGCCGTTCAGGTAGAACAGGCCGCCGATCAGCAGCGTCGCCGCCACCGGCAGCACGAAGCCGATCTCGATGAACGGGTACAGCACCATGCGCAGCCGCAGCGTGTAGCGCTCGGCCGCCCACGTCCGGGCGATGTCGGCGTCACCGCGCCGGTGGCGCTCCCCGGCCAGGCCCAGCGCCTCGACGGTCCGCGCGCCGTGCACGGTCTCGGCGAGGCCGTCGGTCAGCTGCGCCCACGTCTCGTTCTCGCGCAGGTACCCGGCCCTGGCCCTCGGCAGGTACCAGCGCATGACGCCCCACAGGACCGGGACGGCGATCAGGCACGGCACCGCCACCAGCGGGCCGGTCAGCACCAGCGCGCCGGCCGTGAACGCGGTCACCACCACGGCGATCAGCGTCTCGGGCAGGGCGTAGCGCACGCTGGTGGCCAGGGCGTCCACGTCCCGCGAGGTGCGGCTCACCAGGTCGCCGGTCCCCGCCCGCTCCACCGTGGACAGCGGCAGCGCCAGCACCCGGTCTACGAACTCCTCGCGCAGCTCGGCGAGGACGCGCTCGCCGAGCCGCGCCGAGGCGTAGTAGGCCAGCCAGGTCAGCAGGCCCTGCGCGATCATGAAGGCGGCGATGGCCAGGCCCGCCTGGTCGATGGCGGCGCGGC
Organism: Spirillospora sp. CA-253888; assembly: GCA_050936435.1. Lineage (GTDB taxonomy): Bacteria > Actinomycetota > Actinomycetes > Streptosporangiales > Streptosporangiaceae > Spirillospora. The sequence goes on along the minus strand of JBNJMT010000001.1, from coordinate 5,209,092 downwards.
CGCGGGAGACGTTCTCGACCAGGTCGCCGAGCAGGCGCGGCGCGACCAGGCCGGTGACGGCCGCCAGGGCGTGCAGGCCCAGCGCCCCGGCGAGCGCGCGGGGATGTCGCAGCGTGAGCCGCCGGGCGTAGGCCCGCACCTGCGCCGGCGTCGCCACCGGCAGGGTCTCGGTGCTCATTCACATTCCTCGGGTGACGACGGCGGCGTAGCGGGGCGTGCTCTCCAGCAGGTCGCGGTGGGCGCCCTCGGCCGCGACCTCGCCGTTCTCGACGTAGACGACGCGGTCGGCGCGGTCCAGCAGCAGCGGGCTGGTGGTGCACACCAGCGTGGTGCGGCCGGGGCGGGCGGTGCGCAGGCGGTCGGCGATGCGGGCCTCGGTGTGGGCGTCCACGGCGCTGGTGGGCTCCACCAGCACCAGCACCTCGGGGTCGGCGGCCAGCGCGCGGGCCAGCCGGAGGCGCTGCTGCTGGCCGCCGGAGAACTCGCGCCCCGCCTCGGCGACGTGGGCGTCCGTGCCGACCGCCGCGACGATGTCCCGCGCGTCGGCGGTCTCCAGCGCGGCCTCCAGGTCGCCGCGGCCGGTCGTGCCGAGGGACGCGGTGAGCGGGCCGGAGAACAGCCGGTCCTCGTTCACCGCGACCAGCACGCGGTCGCGCAGGTCGGCGATCTCGCGCAGCGGGACGCCGCCGTAGGTGACCTCCCCCTCGGCGTAGCGGCCCAGGCGGTCGGCGATGGCCTGCGCGTCGCGCGGGTCGGCGGCGGCCACCGCGGTCAGGGCGCCGGGCCGTACGACCAGGCCCGAGGCGGCGTCGACCAGCTCGGCGGGGCCCGCCGGGCGGGCCGTTCCGGTGGCGGGCAGCTCGGGCTCGATGTCCAGCAGCGCGACCACCCGGGCCGCCGCCACGTGGCCCTTGGTGAGCTTGCCCGCGGCCTCGCCCAGCGTCTTCAGCGGGTGGATCAGGAAGACGGCGTAGCCGTAGAACGCCACGAGCTGCCCCACGCTGATCTCGCCGTCGGCGGCGAAGCGCGCGCCCATCCACGTCACCAGCGCGACCAGCAGGCCGGGCAGCAGCACCTCCGCGCCGTTCAGCCGGGACTCGGCCGCCGCCACCGCGACGCCCGCGCGCCGGACCCGCTGGGACTCGGCCCGGTAGCGCTCGGCGAACAGCGCCTCGCCGCCGATGCCGCGCAGCACCCGCAGGCCCGCCACCAGGTCGGTGGCGTGGGTGTTGAGGCGGCCGACCAGCTCGCGGTGCTCGTCCTCGCGCCGCCGGTAGGGCCGCAGCAGCGGGGCGGCCAGCAGCAGGATCAGCGGGACGCCGACCAGCACGACCAGCCCGAGCTGCGGGGAGGTCACCAGCAGGATCGTGGCGACCGCCACGATCGCCGCGACCGCGCCGCTGCCCCGGCCCAGGATGTCGACGGCGTCGCCGAGGTGGGCGACGTCGGAGATCCCGACGCTGACCACCTCGCCCGCGCTGAGGCGCTTGGGCAGGGTCGCGCCCAGCCGGGTCGCCTGGCGGGTGACCACCTGGACGGTGCGGTAGGCGCTGGCCAGCCAGTTGAACACCGACAGCCGGTGCCGCAGCACGCCGGCGGCCGCCTGGACCGCGGCCAGCCCGAGCAGCGCCCCGGCCCACAGGGCGAGCGCCCCGGAGTCCTTGGCGGCCAGGCCCTGGTCGATGGCGCGGCCGATCACCGCGGGCATCAGGGCCTGGGCGAGCATCCACACCACGCCGAGCCCGGCGGCGCCGGCCACCGTGGGCGCGTTGACCCGCACCAGCCAGCGCAGGTAGCGCGCGGGCGACCGGTGATCCGGCGTTCCTGGATCTTTCACCGGCAGAGACTTCACACCGCGCAGGCTATGCAGGAGCCCGGTCGCCGGACGAACGATTTTTCCGCCCCCGGGACCGCGGGCGAACCCCGGCTGGAACGTTCCCCCCTCGGCACCGGGGATGCGTGGCCACGATCAGAGACGCTAAAGTCGGGGGGACGGGGCGATGCTCATCCGCTCCTTGAGCCGGGATCTCCGGCGGCTAGGCCAATGCCGCTGCCCGGCGCGGTCCGACCCGGACGGCCCGGCCCTGCGGCGCCGCGAGCACTCGGGACGGCCCGGCCGTTGCCAGTGCGCCACCCCGCCTACAGTCCGGAAGCTTCCCTGTGAGCACGATCAGCCACCAGTCACATCCGCTGGCCCCCGGGTCGGAGGACAGGATCGACCTGCTCCTCATCGACGACGACCCCTCCGACGTCTTCCTGGTCGAGCGCATGCTGACCGATTCCGGGCTGGACATCCGGATGGCGGTCGCCCACGACCTCGCGGCCGCCCGCGAGCGGATCCACCGCCGCGTCCAGTGCATCATCGTGGACCTGTCGGCGCCCGGCCCCGACCACCTGGAGGGGCTGCGCCAGGTGCTGGAGCTGTCGAGCCGGGCGGCGGTGGTGGTGCTGACCGGCCTGGACGACGCCGACCTCGCCGCCCGCGCGGTCGCCGCCGGCGCCGAGGACTACCTGGTCAAGCAGGAGGTGGACGGGCCGCTGCTGGCCCGCGCGATCCGCTACGCCGTCGAGCGCAAGCGCGCCGAGGAGACCGAGCGGCGGCTGGTGGAGGCCCGCATCGTGGGCCGGGAGAACGCACGGCTGGAGCGCGGGCTGCTGCCGGTGCCGCTCATCGACGACCCGACGCTGCGCCACCACACCCGCTACCGGCCGGGCCGGCGGCGGGCGCTGCTCGGCGGCGACTTCTACGACACCGTGCAGACCGGCGACGGCACCGTGCACCTGATGATCGGCGACGTCTGCGGGCACGGCCCCGACGAGGCCGCGCTCGGCGTCCAGCTCCGCATGGCCTGGCGCACGCTGGTGCTGGCCGGGCACACCGGCGAGCAGCTGCTCGGCACCCTGGACACCGTGCTGGGCCACGAGCGGCGCAGCGAGGAGATCTTCACGACGCTGTGCATGGTGACGGTCGCGCCGACGCGGCGCACCGCGCGCATGTACCTGGCCGGGCATCCCGCGCCGCTGCTGTTCCGGACCGCGCCCGACGGCTCCGACGGCGAGGTGTCGGCGCTGCCGGAGTACGCGCACGGCCCGGCGCTCGGCCTGCTGCCGGGCGCGGAGTGGCCGACCACCGAGATCGAGCTGGGCGCGGAGTGGAGCCTGATGCTCTACACCGACGGCCTGATCGAGGGCCGGGTCGGCGACGGTTCGCGGGCGCGGCTGGGCACCGAGGGCCTGGTCGGGCTGGCCCGCGCGGCGCGCGACCGGGGCGCGACCGGCCGCGGCCTGATCGACGCGGTGGTGGCCGAGGTGGAGGAGCGCAACGGCGACTCCCTCACCGACGACCTGGCGGTGCTGCTGCTGTCGCACGGTCCCGCGCGCTGACGGCGCCGATGTACTACAAGCTGTAGTACAGTTCGTGTACTACAGGTTGTAGTTCCCGTACGGCCTGTGAGGTCTCTCACCTTCACCGGCCGACGCGGCGTCGGCAAAGCCCGGACCGGCACTGTTCATAGCCTACGGCTATCGAAACGAGTTCCGTGATGACTTGGCTCTCTCAAAGCAGGTAGACATACGGTTCGCCCGTGGCTATAGCGATACCTGCGATGTACAAATCGACCGTCGGCAAGAAGGCCGTCATGGCGGTGACCGGCGCCGTCCTGGTGCTGTTCCTCATCGCGCACATGATCGGCAACTTGAAGATCTTCATGGGCGCGGAGGACTTCAACCATTACGCGCACTGGCTGCGCACGATGGGCGAGCCCGCCGTGCCCTACCGCACGCTGCTGACCCTCCTGGAGGTCGGGCTCGTCGTCGCGGTCGTCCTGCACATGTGGTCGGCGGTGTCGCTGGCGCGCCGCGCCCGGGCCGCCCGCCCGGTCAAGTACCAGTCCAAGAAGAAGTCGCAGGCGCACGGCTACGCCACCCACACCATGCGGTACGGCGGCGTCATCATCCTGCTGTTCATCATCTGGCACCTGCTGGACCTCACCTTCTTCGTGGTGAACCCCAAGGGCGGTGACGCCTCCCCCTACGAGCGCGTGGTCGCCGACTTCGCGCCCGACCGCTGGTACATCACCCTGTTCTACGTCGTGGCGGTGCTGCTGGTCGGCCTGCACCTGTGGCACGGCATCTGGAGCGCCTTCCAGAGCCTGGGCCTGCGCACCCTGCGCACCGAGCGCACCCTGCGGCTGCTGGCCCTCACCGTCTCCGCCGTGCTGACCATCGGCTTCCTGGCCGTGCCCCTTGCCGTCACCTTCGGATGGGTGAGCTGAACATGACCGACACCTTCTACGAGTCCGGCGAGCCGATCGTCGACGAGCGCGCCCCGCATGGCCCGATCGAGAACCGCTGGACCACGCGCAAGTTCGAGGCCAAGCTGGTCAACCCGGCCAACAAGCGCAAGAAGAAGATCATCATCATCGGCACCGGGCTGGCGGGCGGCTCGGCCGGCGCCACCCTCGGCGAGGCCGGCTACCACGTCATCCAGTTCTGCTTCCAGGACAGCCCGCGCCGCGCCCACTCCATCGCCGCGCAGGGCGGCATCAACGCCGCCAAGAACTACCGCAACGACGGCGACAGCGTGCACCGGCTGTTCTACGACACCGTCAAGGGCGGCGACTTCCGCGCCCGCGAGTCCAACGTGCACCGCCTCGCCGAGATCTCCACGCAGATCATCGACCAGTGCGTCGCGCAGGGCGTGCCGTTCGCCCGCGAGTACGGCGGCCTGCTGGACAACCGCTCCTTCGGCGGCACCCAGGTCTCGCGCACCTTCTACGCCCGCGGCCAGACGGGCCAGCAGCTCCTGCTGGGCGCCTACCAGGCGCTCATGCGGCAGGTGGACGCCGGCAACGTCGAGCTGCACGCGCGGCACGAGATGCTCGACCTGATCATGGAGGACGGCCGCGCCCGCGGCGTCGTCGTCCGCGACCTGCTCACCGGCGAGGTCAAGAACTACACCGCCGACGCGGTGGTGCTGGCCTCCGGCGGCTACGGGAACGTCTACTTCCTGTCCACCAACGCCATGGGCTCCAACGTGACCGCCTCCTGGCGGGCCCACAAGCACGGCGCCTACTTCGCCAACCCGTGCTACACCCAGATCCACCCGACCTGCATCCCGGTCAGCGGCGACCACCAGTCCAAGCTGACCCTGATGTCGGAGTCGCTGCGCAACGACGGCCGCGTCTGGGTGCCCAAGAAGGCCGGCGACGACCGCAGGCCCTACGACATCCCCGAGGACGAGCGCGACTACTACCTGGAGCGCATCTACCCGTCCTTCGGCAACCTGGTGCCGCGCGACATCGCCTCGCGCGCCGCCAAGAACGTGTGCGACGAGGGCCGCGGCGTCGGCCCCGGCGGGCTGGGCGTCTACCTGGACTTCGCCGACGCGATCGAGCGGCTGGGCCGCAAGACCGTCGAGGCCAAGTACGGCAACCTGTTCGAGATGTACGAGCGGATCACGGGCGAGAACCCCTACGAGACGCCGATGCGCATCTACCCCGCCGTGCACTACACCATGGGCGGCCTGTGGGTCGACTATGACCTACAGTCCAACATCCCGGGCCTGTTCGTGATCGGCGAAGCCAACTTCTCCGACCACGGCGCCAACCGCCTGGGCGCGTCCGCGCTCATGCAGGGCCTGGCCGACGGCTACTTCGTGCTGCCGACCGGACTCGGCGACTACATCGCCCGCAACGAGCTCGGCCCGGTCTCCGAGACCGCCGTCGCCGAGGCCGAGGAGCGGGTCAACAGCCAGATCGAGAAGTTCCTGTCGATCGACGGCGACCGCTCGGTCGACTCCTTCCACCGCGAACTCGGCCACATCATGTGGGAGTACTGCGGCATGGAGCGCACCGAGGAGGGCCTGAAGAAGGCCCTGGAGCTGATCCCGGCGCTCCGCAAGGAGTTCTGGACCCGGCTCAAGGTCACCGGCAAGGGCGACGAGCTCAACCAGCAGCTGGAGAAGGCCGGCCGGGTGGCCGACTTCCTGGAGCTGGGCGAGCTGATGGTCATCGACGCCCTGCACCGCTCGGAGTCCTGCGGCGGCCACTTCCGCGCCGAGAGCCAGGACGAGGACGGCGAGGCCAAGCGCGACGACGACAACTTCGGCTACGTCGCCGCCTGGGAGTGGGCCGGGCAGGACCGGCAGCCCGTCCTGCACAAGGAAGCCCTCGAGTTCGAATACGTCAAGCCCACCCAGAGGTCGTACAAGTAATGAAGCTGACTCTGCGCATCTGGCGCCAGTCCGGCCCGGCCGACAAGGGCCGGATGGTCGAGTACCCGATCGAGGACATCTCGCCGGACGCCTCGTTCCTGGAGATGCTCGACGTCCTCAACGAGAAGCTCATCGCCGCGGGCGAGGAGCCGGTCGCCTTCGACCACGACTGCCGCGAGGGCATCTGCGGCATGTGCTCGCTGGTGATCAACGGCTCCCCGCACGGTCCCGAGCGCAACACCACCACCTGCCAGCTCCACATGCGCAAGTTCAAGGACGGCGAGGTCATCGACATCGAGCCGTGGCGCGCCAAGGCGTTCCCGGTGGTCAAGGACCTGGTGGTGGACCGCAGCCCGCTCGACCGGATCATCCAGTCCGGCGGCTACATCTCCGCCCCCACCGGCACCGCGCCGGAGGCCCACTCGGTGCCGGTGCCCAAGGCCGACGCCGACCGCGCCTTCGAGGCGGCCGAGTGCATCGGCTGCGGCGCCTGCGTGGCGGCCTGCCCGAACGGCTCGGCGGCGCTGTTCCTGGGCGCCAAGATCACCCACCTCGGCCTCATGCCGCAGGGCCAGCCCGAGCGCTGGGACCGCGTGGTCGACATGCTGGGGACCCACGACGACGCGGGCTTCGGCGGCTGCACCAACACCGGCGAGTGCAGCGTGGCCTGCCCGAAGGGCATCTCGATGGACGTCATCAGCCGCCTGAACGGCGACCTGCTGAAGGCGTCGGTCGGCGGTAAGAAGAAGTAGGGCGGCAACGCCGGAAGGCCCCGCCCGGAGCGATCCGGGCGGGGCCTTCGCGTTGACCGTCAGGCGGTGACCAGCGACTCCACGCCCGCCGGCAGGCTGCCCGCCAGGGCCGCCTCCACCAGGAACGTCTCCAGCGTGTCCTGGAAGGCGCGGGCGGCGTGGGTGAGGTCCACGTCCTTGCGGTGCGCCAGCGCGACCGTCCGCAGCAGGCCCGGCACCGGCTGCCCCCGGCGCGGCGGCTCCCGCTCGGCCGTCTGGTCCGCCAGCACCAGCGGGGTGCCGCGCAGCAGCGGGCGCCCGGCCAGCACCATGCTCGGCACCACCGCGACGCCGAGCCCCGCCTCCACGAACCGCAGCACCGCGTCCATCTCGCCGCCCTCCACGGCGAAGCGCGGCTCGAACCCGGCCGCGCGGCAGGCGCCGATGGTCGCCTCGCGCAGGTCGTACCCGGAGCGGAACATCACCAGCGGCCGGTTGCGCAGGTCCTGGATCCGCAGATAGGGCCGGCGCGGCACCTGCGCGCCGTCGCGTCCCGACGTCCGCGCGCCCTCGCCGCCCGCGTTCCCGGCCGGGGACGCCACGACCAGGTGCTCGCGCAGGATGGAGGTGGTCTCCAGCGGCGGATCGCCGTGCAGGGGCAGGATCACCAGCGCGAGGTCCAGCAGGCCGCGGGTCAGGTCGCGCACCAGGTCCCGCGAGCCGCCCTCCTCCACGATCAGCTGGACGCCCGGGTAGGCGTCGTGGAAGCGGCGCAGCACGTCGCCGAGCAGTCCCGCGCAGAGCGAGGGCGTCGCGCCGAGCCGGACGCGGCCGCGCCGCAGCCCGGCCAGCTCCTGCACCTCCAGGCGGGCGGTGTCCACGTCGGCCAGGATGCGCTTGGCCAGCGGCAGCAGGGTCTCCCCCGCCGGGGTGAGGGTGATGTTGCCGCGCGCCCGGCTGAACAGCGAGGCGCCGAGCTCGGTCTCCAGCGCGCGGATCTGCTTCGACAACGACGGCTGCGCCACGCGCAGGATCTCCGCCGCCTGGGTGAAGTGCCGCACCTCGGCGACGGCGACGAAGTACGCGAGCTGCTGCAACTGCATCCTGCCCAGGGTAGGCCCCGGCCTGGGGGCGCCGGTGGGCCGGGGCCGTTCGGCGAGCGTCGCGTCCAGGGCCTGGGACGCGGCGCTCGCGCCCTTCCGGGCCCCCGCCCTCCTAGCGGGCGTGGCGGCGCAGCGCTTGGAGGTCGTGGACGATCACGCTGCGCCGTCCCGTCTCGATCCATCCGTGCCGGCGCAGCGTGCGCAGCGCCTTGCTGACCGCCTCCCGGGAGGCGCCCACCCAGCCCGCCAGCTCCTCCTGCGACAGGTTCAGGTTGATCAGCACGCTGTGCCCGCCGCCGGGGTCCCGGCCCGCCGGGCCGTTGGCGCGGGGCGGGGCGTCGGGATCGTCGTCCGGCTCGTACGGGACGCCGAACCGCTCGGCCAGCTCCACCAGCCGCTGCGCGACCCGGCCGGTCGCGTCGAAGGTGCCGAACTCGATGCGCTTGCGGTCGGCGTCCCGCCAGCGCTGGCAGAGCATCCGCATGATCAGGATCGAGACGCGGCCGTGCCGCTGCAGGAAGCCCATGAACTCCTCGGCGGTCACCGCCAGCGCGCTCGCGGCCTCCAGCGTGGCGACGCTGGCCGAGCGCGGCAGCTCGTCGATCGCGGCGACCTCGCCCAGCAGCGCGCCCGGCCCGCGCACCGCCAGCAGCGTCTCGCCGCCCTGCTCGCGGTAGGAGAACGCCTTGACCCGCCCGGTCAGCAGCACCGCCACCCACGTGGACTCCTCGCCCTCGTGGAACATCGTCTCGCCGCGGTCGAACTCGCGGATCCGGCCCCGCGCCTCCAGGTCGGCGCGCTCCCCCGGCGTCAGCTGGGCGAGGAACGAACCGGATTCGAGGGCGGTCATGATTCCACGCTAGAGGGCCGGATGCGGGCCGTCACAGGTCGAGCGATCACGAATGCGTCACGCGTTGTGTGTATTTATGCCTGTTCATTCGGATCGGTTCAGGCCAGGGTGAAGCGCGACGGGCGCGCCCCGAGGGACGCGCGCGGCGGCGGACGTTCGTGGGGAACGGCGGCGGGCGGGCGGCGGTGACGGGGGCACGCCGCCCGCCGGCTCTGCGCCGTTCCGGGCACGGCTCACGCCGAGGGCGTGTCCTGACCCTTCTTGACGATGCCGAGCTTGCTGCCGAGCCAGACCACCGGGTCGTAGCGGCGGCCGACCACCCGCTCCTTCATCGGGATCAGCGCATTGTCAGTGATCTTGATGTGCTCCGGGCAGACCTCGGTGCAGCACTTGGTGATGTTGCAGAAGCCGAGCCCGTGGTCGTCCTGGGCGATGTTGCGTCGGTCGGCCTCGTCGGCCGGGTGCATCTCCAGCTCGGCGATGCGCATCAGGAAGCGCGGACCGGCGAAGCCGGGCTTGTTCTCCTCGTGGTCGCGGATGACGTGGCAGACGTTGTTGCACAGGAAGCACTCGATGCACTTGCGGAACTCCTGCGAGCGCTCCACGTCCACCTGCTGCATCCGGAACTCGCCCGGCTTGGTGTCGCCCGGGTCGAAGGACGGGATCTGCCGCGCCTTCTCGTAGTTGAACGACACGTCGGTGACCAGGTCGCGGATCACCGGGAAGGTGCGCACCGGCGTGACCGTGATCGTCTCCTCCGGCGTGAAGGTCGACATCCGGGTCATGCACAGCAGCCGCGGCATGCCGTTGATCTCGGCGGAGCAGGAGCCGCACTTGCCGGCCTTGCAGTTCCAGCGGACCGCGAGGTCGGGGGCCTGGGTGGCCTGGAGCCGGTGGATGATGTCGAGGACGACCTCGCCCTCGTTCACCTCGACCCGGTAGTCCTGCAGCTCGCCGTCGCCCGCGTCGCCGCGCCACACCCGGAACTTGGCCTCGTAGCTCATCGGTCGGTCTCCTCGCTGTCGGCGGGGGCGTCCAGCTCCTGGGCGTCCGGTGCCCGGACGTCCTGGACCTGGGCGGGCAGTTCCTCGGCGGTGAGGTACTTCTTCAGCTCGTCGGTCTCGAACAGCCCGATCAGGTCCTCGCGCATCGGCTCCATGGGCTGGTGCCGCAGCTCCACGCGCGGGTCGTCGGGGTCACCGGTCAGCCGGCACACCAGGTTGACCTTGCGCCAGTCGGCCGACATCTGGGGATGGTCGTCGCGGGTGTGGCCGCCGCGGCTCTCGGTGCGCTCCAGCGCCGACTTGGCGATGGCCTCCGACACCAGCAGCATGTTGCGCAGGTCCAGCGCCAGGTGCCAGCCGGGGTGGTAGCCGCGGCCGTCGTTGACGGCGACGGGCGCGACGCTGACCTTGGCGACGCGGCCGCGCAGCTCCTCCAGCGCCGCGAGGGCCCGCTCCAGCTCCTCCTGCTTGCGGATGATGCCGACCAGGTCGTTCATGGTCTGCTGGAGCTCGGAGTGCACCGCGTAGGGGCTCTCGCCGTCGATGCGCTCGAACGGCGCCAGCGCCTCGCCGGTGGCCTTGGCGACCTCGTCCTCGGGCACCGCGGGCCGCGCGCCGCCGAGGCCGTCGACGTACTCGGCCGCGCCCGCCCCGGCGCGGCGGCCGAACACCAGCAGGTCGGTCAGCGAGTTGCCGCCCAGCCGGTTGGAGCCGTGCATGCCGCCCGAGCACTCCCCGGCCGCGAACAGGCCCGGCACCAGCGCCGCGCCGGTGTCGGGGTCGACCTCGACGCCGCCCATCACGTAGTGGCAGGTCGGGCCGACCTCCATCGGCTCCTTGGTGATGTCGACGTCGGCCAGCTCCTTGAACTGGTGGTGCATGGCCGGCAGCCGCCGCTTGATCTCCTCGGCGCCGCCGGGCATGCGGTCGACCACGGTCAGGAACACGCCGCCGTGTGGCGACCCCCGGCCCGCCTTGACCTCGGAGTTGATGGCGCGGGCGACCTCGTCGCGCGGCAGCAGCTCGGGCGGCCGGCGGTTGTTGTCGGGGTCGTCGTACCAGCGGTCGGCCTCCTCCTCGGAGGTCGCGTACTTGTCCTTGAACACCTCGGGGATGTACTCGAACATGAACCGCTTGCCGTCGGAGTTCTTCAGGACGCCGCGGTCGCCGCGCACCGACTCGGTGACCAGGATGCCCTTGACCGAGGGCGGCCAGACCATGCCGGTCGGGTGGAACTGCACGAACTCCATGTTGAGCAGGGTGGCGCCCGCCAGCAGGGCCAGCGAGTGGCCGTCGCCGGTGTACTCCCAGGAGTTGGAGGTGACCTTGAACGCCTTGCCGATGCCGCCGGTGGCCAGCACGACCGCGGGCGCCTCGAACACCACGAACCTGCCGGTCTCGCGGACGTAGGCGAACGCGCCCGCGATGCGGTCGCCGTCCAGCAGCAGCCGGGTGACGGTGGTCTCGGCCCAGACCTTCAGCCGCGCCTCGTAGTCGCCGTGCTCGCGGTGGTCCTGCTGCTGCAGCGCGACGATCTTCTGCTGCGCGGTGCGGATCAGCTCCAGCCCGGTACGGTCGCCGACGTGCGCGAGCCGCGGGTACTCGTGGCCGCCGAAGTTGCGCTGGGAGATCTTGCCGTCCTTGGTGCGGTCGAACAGCGCGCCCCAGTGCTCCAGCTCCCAGACGCGGTCGGGCGCCTCCTTGGCGTGCAGCTCGGCCATCCGCCAGTTGTTGAGGAACTTGCCGCCGCGCATGGTGTCGCGGAAGTGGACCTGCCAGTTGTCGTTGGGGTTGACGTTGCCCATCGCGGCGGCGGCGCCGCCCTCGGCCATCACGGTGTGCGCCTTGCCGAACAGCGACTTGGAGATGATCGCCGTCTTCTTGCCCTGCAGCCGCGCCTCGATCGCCGCGCGCAGGCCCGCGCCGCCCGCACCGATCACGACGACGTCGTAGGAGTGCCTTTCGATCTCAGTCATGATCCGGGGGTCCCTCAGTTGAAGATTCGCAGGTCGGAGATCGTCTCGCTGGCCACCAGCGCCACGTACAGGTCGGCGACCACCAGCGAGCCGAGCGTGATGAGGGCGTACTGCCCGTGCCGCTCGTTCAGCTTGGAGACCCAGCCCCACATCCGGTACCGGAACGGGTGCTTGGAGAAGTTCTTCAACCGGCCGCCGACGATGTGCCGGCAGGAGTGGCACGACAGCGTGTAGCCCCACAGCAGGATCACGTTGGCGAGCAGGATCAGGGAGCCGAGCCCGATGCCGAACCCGCCGTCCTTGCCGTGGAAGGCGCGGATCGCGTCGTAGGTGTTGATGAGCGAGATGACGAACGCGGCCATCCAGAAGTACCGGTGCAGGTTCTGCCCGACGAGTGGGAAGCGGCGCTCGCCGGAGTACTTCTTGTGCGGCTCGGCGACCGCGCACGCCGGAGGCGAGGCCCAGTAGGACCGGTAGTAGGCCTTGCGGTAGTAGTAGCAGGTCAGCCGGAACAGCAGCAGGAACGGCAGCGACAGCGCCGCGAACGGTATCCAGCCCCGCGTGGAGGCCGGCAGGAACGTGCCGAACTCGGCGGCGTCACCGGTGTGCCCGTTGACCGTGACGTTGTTGCAGACCTCGTTGAGGCAGGGCGAGAAGAACGGCGACAGGTAGTGAAACTCCGGGACGAAGAAGGCCGCGCCCCAGAAGGCGCGCACCGTCGCGTACACCACCCACGCCGTGAAGATCACCAGCGTGGTGATCGGATAGACGCGCCAGTTGTCCTTGCGGAGCGTGCGTTCCTTGATCCGGGCGCGCGTCTTGTCCGGCGCCTCCACAGTGCTCATCGATCGCTCTCCTGAGCTCGGGTCGTCAGGGGTCCCCGTACCACGGGCGAGCGCACGCGCCCCGGCCGTCGCGCCCCGGCCTGGAGCGGCACCGCGAACCGGCGGTGACGCCTCGTGTGCGCTACCAGCGAAGCGACCCTACGCCACCGTCCCGGCACTGTGACATACATAACAGGCAGGCCTGCATGTGACCCTGGCCACAGAGTATGACGCCGCGCAACGCCCATCCACCCGGTGCGATCCCATAGTCAGGGGTTATGGCCGTTGGGCATGGAGACCAGTTCGGCCGGGCATGGCCGGAGCATCCGGGACGGTGCGCTAATGCCCGCTACGCCCATCCGAAATCTCCGGCCCACTCACGTCGGCACCATGCTCATGTCGCTCAGCGCCACACCAAGGAATCGCCTCCGGACGGGCCCCGAGAACAAGGGCCGACCAGCACACGGCACACAGACGTCCACGGCGGGGCAAGCGGACGCCAAGGACCCAGGCGGGCGCGCGGGCACCGAAGGCGGGTGCGGCGTGCGGCAGATGGGCGGATATGGGCGAGCGCGGGCGGGCGGACCTCACCCGCCGAACGTGCGGGCGAAGTGGGCCTCGGCCTCGCTGGCGCGGCCGGTGCCGTAGACCCGCAGGACCTCGGCCAGTTCGGGAAAGTTGATGTCGATCATCGAGGCGGCGGCCTCGATCTCGGCGGCGGAGGCGACCTCGCGCAGCAGCGACTGCAGGATCCGGGCGGGCGATCCGGGCGGGTCCTGGTTGGCCGCGATCCGCTCGGCGAGCATCCGCTCCACCGGCGAGTGGCCGGTCGCGGCCAGCCGGGCGCCGGAGGTGGTGGCGGCCGACTCGGCGCGGATGGCGTTCAGCCTGTCGCGCACCTCCGCCTCCGACAGCGCCTCGAAACCGGGGTCGGCGGCCAGCTCCTCCACCGCCAGCAGCCGGTTGAGCACCGCCGGGTTGCTGATCTTGGCGCGCTGGCCGGACATCAGCTGGGACAGCATGGGCGGCGACAGCCCCAGGACCCCCGCCAGCGCCGACTGGGAGAGCCCGAGCACGCCCAGGAGCCGGCGGACGCGGTCTCCCAGCGGCTCGCCGTACCACTCGGTCTGCAGGGCACGATTCCGGACGACGGTGTCCTCTACGGAACTCACGACCAACCCCCCTTGACTGTTCGCATTTGCAAACAGTATATTCCCATCTGCAAGAGGTAACGATTCCCGTTCTTCAATGGTGCCATGCCGTCTCCTGTTTGCACATGCGATGCGACCGACGGCCGGCGCCTCCCCCGACGAAGTAGGTGAACGATGCCCATCCGACACCGCATGGCGGCGCTCGCGACGACCTTCCTGCTCACCGGCGCCCTGACAGGCTGCTCGGCGTTCGGCGGCGACTCCTCCTCCGGCGACGGCGACGGCGACGGCGGCGGAGGCGGCGGCGGCGCGGGCCCCGGCAAGGCCGCCAACGCCGTGGCCAAGGGTGAGGCCAAGGTCGCCGACCCCGCCAAGCCGCTGGCGAAGACCACCGCCGGCTCGTCCAAGGGCACGGTCGAGCTGGCCGTCGTCAGCCTGTCCGCCCGCGGCCGGCTCGCCCACCTGACCATGTCGGTCACCCTGCGGGGCACGTCCGGCGGCATCGGCGGCGGCATCGAGACCCTCTACAACATCAACGGCGGCGACACCCCCACCGCCGCGCTGCTCGACTCGGTGAACCTCAAGCGCTACGTGGTCGTGAAGGACTCGGCCGACCGGGAGCTGGGCGCGGGCAACGCCACCCTGACCATCAACCAGCCGTTCAGCCTGAGCTACACCTTCGCCGCCCCGCCGGAGAACGTGCAGGCCGTGGACGTGCAGTTCGGCCGCTTCCCCATCTTCCGCAACGTCCCGATCGAGCGGTGAGCCCCATGAGACGACCCGCCGTCGCGGCCCTGGTCCTGGCGGCCGTCCTGGGCTCACCGTCCCTGGCCGGTGCGTCCCCCGACCCCCGGGTGCCCGACGACAAGCTCGGCAGGTCCATCGCGACCTTGGACACGGCGGCCGCGACGCGGGACATCGACCCGGCCAAGGCCACCTTCGACCTCGACCTCTCCAAGGCGGTCCTGCCCCTGGAGGAGGAGAAGAAGGAGGGCGCCAAGGTGACGGTGCGCATCTCCGCGGACGTGCTGTTCGAGTTCGACAAGGCGACGCTCACCGACGCGGCCCGCCGACGCGTCTCCGAGCTGTCCTCCCGCCTCCGCGAGGCCGGCCGCCCCGTCCAGGTGGCGGGCCACTCCGACTCGCTGGGCGACCCCGCCTACAACCTGCGCCTGTCCAAGGAGCGCGCCGAAGCGGTCAGAGCCGAGCTCGAACGCCTCCTGCGCGGCACCTCCGTCAAAGTCACGGCGACCGGCCACGGGGAAACGAAGCCCGTGGCGCCCAACAAGACCGGCGACCGGGACAACCCCGAAGGCCGGGCCAAGAACCGCCGGGTCGACATCACGTTCTGACCCGCACCGACCCTTGGACCACCCCATCCCCCGAGGAGGTATCCAGTGAACGGAGCCATGGCGAGCACGGCACAGCGCGTCGCCAGAGCCGTCGCCCCGCTCGTCGCCATCGTGCTGTTCGCCGCCTCCTGCGGCGGCGAGCCGGGCAGGACCGTCCCCGCCAAGGGCCGTCCCACGGCCACGGCCTCGACCGGCGCCCTCCCGTCCCCCACGGGCACGGAGCCGACGTCCTGTTCCAACGGCGGCCGACTCATCGAAGCGGTGGAGATCCCCGCCGTGCACGCCGACCCGGTGCACATCCCCGAGGCGACCGTCGGCGGGCAGAAGATCGCCGCGGTCACCGTCCCCGGCGTGGACATCCCCGCCCAGCGGGTTCCGGCCCAGTGCGTGGACATCAAGCCCGCGCCCGGCGGCTGCCTGAGCGCGGTGAGCATCCCCGCGGTCACCATCCCCGCGGTGCGGATCCCGGCGGTGGAGATCCCCGGCGTCAACGCGGGCGGTGTCAAGCTCGACCCCGTGCGCACCGAAGCGGTCTCGGCCCCGGCGGTGACGGTCTCCGGCGCCCAGACCCCGGAGGTCTGCCAGACCAAGCCCACGGAGGAGGGCCAGTTCATCGGCTCGGTGTTCCGGCCGTCGGTGTTCCGGGGCTCGGCCTTCCGCGGCTCGGTGTTCCGCCCGTCGCTGTTCCGCGGCTCGGCCTGCAACGCCAACAACGAATGCATCCGTCAGGTGAGCGTCCCCCAGGTCAGCGTGCCGCAGGTGAGCGTCCCGCAGGTCAGCGTCCCCCAAGCCGTGCTGCGGCAGTACACCGCGGGCCGGAGCAACGTCATCAAGGGCGACGACCAGATCGCCTACAACATCGAGGCCGACGTGCTCTTCGACTTCGGCAGGGCCGACATCAAGCCGGCCGCCGCGGCCGAACTCACCAAGATCGCAGCCGCCATCGGCAAGGAGGCCCCCGCCGGCGCTCCCATCCAGATCGACGGCCACACCGACGCCAAGGGCGACCCGGCCGCCAACCAGAAACTCTCCGAGCAGCGCGCCCAGGCCATCGTCGAATGGCTCGCCACCAAGGGCGGCATAGAGCGTTCCCGGCTGAAGGCCACCGGCTACGGCGAGAGCAAGCCCGCCGCGGCCAACACCAAGCCCGACGGCTCCGATGACCCGGAGGCCCGCGCCAAGAACCGCCGCGTCGTCATCTCCGCCCGCCAGAAATAGCACCGCCCATGCACACACAGGCCCGCAAGGGGGCAGCCGTACATGCGCGGGTCTGCGGCTGGGCGGGCCATGCACGCACAGGCTCACGCGTGTGCGGCCTTGCGTGTGCGGGGCTGCGTGGGTGGCGCGGGTCTGGCGTTTGCGGAGCCCATGCGTCGCCGGGGCAAGGACCCTGGGGCGAGGCAGAGGGGGCCCTCGCAAGCTGCGCGGCAGAGGCTTTCGTGTTGCCGGGGAGGCGGGTTCGGTTGGGGGTGCGGTCAGTGCAGCACGGGTGGAGGGCCCAGGTGATCGAAGATCTGCAGGGGTTCGCCGTCCATCGTCCGGGCGGGGAAGGTCAGCGGGGCGCGGCAGGCGGACAGCGCCTCGCGGGCCGCGTCCGCCGACGCCGGGCGGTCCTCGGGGGCGGGCGCGCACAGGTGCTCGACCACCTTCCACAGCCGCCGCGGCGCCCACGGAGGCGGTGGGCCGATGGGCTGGCGGGGTTCGGGGAGGCCCGCGCCGGTCAGCATCCGCCAGGTCACCATGCCCGCCGCGTACAGGTCCTGTGCCGGGCTGGGGCGGGCCCACTCCAGGACCTCCGGGGCCATGTAGCCGGGGGTGCCGACCACGAAGCCCGTCGTGGTCAGCCGCATGCCGTCCGCGCCGAGCGCGATGCCGAAGTCGCCGAGGCGGGTGTGCGGGGCGCCCACCGGGCTCGGCTCCAGCAGGACGTTGGCCGGTTTCACGTCCCGGTGCACCACACCCGCGGCGTGGATGTGGCTCAGCGCCGTCAGCATCTGGTCCAGGACCTCGGCCGCGTACTCGGGCGGCAGCCTGCCGTAGTCGCCGAGGAGGGTCTCCAGTGAGCCTCCGCGCATCAGGTCCATGGCCAGCAGCACGTCGTCGTCCGCGGGGTACCAGGCGTACGGCGTCAGCACGTGCGGGTGCGCCAGCCGGATCGCGCGTTCGCGGACCACCCGCAGGATGGCGGTCGTGTCGCGCTGCCGGACGAGTTTGGCCGCGCAGTAGCGGCCCGCCAGGCGGTCGTAGGCGCGCCACACCCTGCTCGTCCCGCCCGCACCGATCCGGTCGAGCATGGTGAACCGCCCGCCGATCTCCCACCCCGCGTTCACGAATCAGATCGTACGGAATCCCTCGCTGGGGGACGATTCATCTCACCGCTTCCGTGAAGGAGAGAGATGCGCAAGGCACTGTCGCTCGCCGGCGCCCTGCTCATGTCGCTGTCCCTCGTCCACGTCCCGCGTGCGGCCGCCGCCGAGCAGCTCGCCCCGGTGATGCTGGTGCTGGACGCGTCCGGCTCCATGCAGGCCAAGGTCCCCGGCGGCACCCGCATGGACGCCGCGCGCCGCGCGGTGCGGTCGCTGGTGGGCAGCGTGCCGCCGGAAGCCCGGATGGGGCTGACGGTCTACGGCACCGGCACCGGCTCGTCCGACGCCGAGAAGGCCGCCGGGTGCAAGGACATCAAGGTCGTGCAGCCGGTCGGTCCCCTCGACAGGAACGCGCTGGTCCAGGCCGCCGAGAAGGCGACGCCCCGCGGCTACACGCCGATCGGCCAGTCGCTGCGCACGGCCGCCGCCGCGCTGCCTGGGCAGGGGCCGCGCTCGATCGTCCTGGTCTCCGACGGCGAGGACACCTGCGCCCCGCCCGAGCCCTGCGAGGTCGCCAAGGAGCTGGCCCGGCAGGGGGTCGATCTGCGCGTCCACACCATCGGCTACCAGGTCGCCGGGAAGGCCAAGACCCAGCTGACCTGCGTCGCCCAGGCGACGGGCGGCACCTACACCGACGTCCCCGACGCCTCCGGCCTCGGCAACGCGCTCCACCGCGTGACCTCCTCGGCCCTGCGCAACTACCAGCCGGCGGGCAAGCCGGTGACCGGCACGGACGCTCCGCAGGGCGCCCCGGTGCTCACCACCGGCGGCTACCTGGACACGCTCGGATTCGCGCGCAAGCGCCACTACTCGGTCGAGGTCCCGCAGGGCAACACCGTCTACGTCGCCGCCACCGCCGCCTTCCCGCGCGGCGGCCGGCGCGGGATCGCGGGCCTCAACGTCGCCGTCCACGGCCCCGGCAACGTGGACTGCCACTACTTCGAGAACCAGGTCCTCTCCGGGGGCAGGGAAGGGGAGTCCGTCAGCGCCGTCCTGGCCTGGGACACCACCAAGCCCTCCGCCCCGGACGCCTGCAAGGCGCCCGGCCGCTACACCTTCGCGGTCTACTTCACCGGCGCCCGGGACACCGGGCCCGACTCCCCCGACCGCGTCCCGCTGGAGCTCCAGATCGGGCTCGAACCCCCGGTCACCGGGGACAAGGGCCCGGCACCCGCAGCCGCCCCCGTGGCCTTCGCCGCACCGACCGGCTCGGGCACCCCCATCAGCGGCGGCGGCTCGTTCGGCACCGCCGCAACCCTGCCGGGAAGCGGCCGCTATGTGGAGCAGCTCCGCTTCGGTGAGATCGTCCACTACCGGGTCCGCCTGAACTGGGGGCAGGGGCTGGCCTACCGCGTCAACTACCCGGCGCGCGACCTGTTCGGCGCGGCCAACATCACCTCCACCCTCTTCTCCCCCTCGCGGCAGCGCGCGGGCTGGTCCACCAACGCCTACAGCGGCACCGCCACCTCCCTGCCCGGCAACGACAAGGCCTTCGCCACACTGCCGGTCCGCTACCGCAACCGCGAGGCCGCTTCCAAGGAGCACAACGCCCAGAGCACCGCGGGCTGGTACTACATCTCCGTCAAGCTCGGCGTGGCCTCCTCCCTCAGGCAGAGCGACGACCTCACCAGCCCGCTCCCGGTGACGATCGACCTGACGGTGACCGGCACGCCCGAGAAGGGCCCCCAGTACGCGGGCGCCTCCGGCCGGGACCCCTTCGGCGCGGCCCCGTCGGCGGCGTCCGAGCCGTCGGCGGCCAAGCCCTCGGCCGGGAAGGAGGACGACGGCGGCGGCTCCGTCCCGCTGTGGCTGCTGGGCGCCGCGGGCGCCGTCCTGCTGGGTGCGGCGGCCGTGGTCCTGTTCCTCGTCCTACGGCGCCGTTCCTCCGCACCCCGCCCGCCCCAGGGAGGCCCCTACAATCACTTCTGAGCTGTTTGCGGCTTTTGGGAACACAAGGCCCCTGGAGCACGTCCAAGGGGAGAGCCGAGCACGCCTCCGGGTTTTCCCACCCGTAACGAAAACCCCTTAATCTTCCTAAGCTGACAAACCGCCTGCCCGCGTAGGGCCCGCCCCAGACAGGACCGGATGAGCGACAACGACCCCCGCCGCGAGGATCTCGCGGGGGACGGCACCGCCGCCACGAACGCCCCAGGCGCCGCCGACCCGGCGCGCAAACGTTCGCGGCGGAGCAAGATCCTGCGGCGCACCGCACTGGGGACGGCCGTGCTGTTGCTGGCCGCCGGCGGCGGCGCGGGATGGCTCTACTACGACCTGCGCAGCGGCATCGACCAGAAGAGCGCCGCCGACGCGCTGGGTTCCAACCGGCCCAAGAAGCTCAACAAGTCGCTCAACATCCTGCTGCTCGGCTCCGACACCCGCGACGGCGACAACGCGCGGTACGGGGCGGCGGCGGGCATGTCGGGCGCCCGCTCCGACACCGCGATCCTGCTCCACCTGTCGCCCAACCGGGACCAGGCCGTGGGCATCAGCTTCCCGCGCGACTCGATGGTGCAGATCCCCGACTGCAAGAAGGAGAAGGGCGGCACCGTCCCCGGCCAGTTCGGGATGCTCAACGCCGCGTTCGCCTTCGCCGGGCCGACCTGCACCTGGAAGACACTGGAGACCCTGACCGGCATCCACATCGACCACTTCGTGCAGATCGACTTCACCGGTTTCAAGCGCATGGTGGACGCCCTGGACGGCGTGGAGATCTGCGTCGACAAGCCCGTCAACGACCCGCGCGCCGAGCTGTTCCTGAAGGCCGGCAAGCAGACGGTGAAGGGCGAGCAGGCCCTCGGCTACGTACGCGCCCGCTACTCGCTCGGCGACGGCGGCGACCTCGGCCGCATCGAGCGGCAGCAGAAGTTCATGGCCTCGGTCGTGGCCAAGGCCACCAGCAGCGAGGTCCTCACCGACCCGGCCAAGACCTACAAGTTCCTCAAGGCCGCCACCAAGTCGGTGACCACCGACGACGAGCTCGACCTCGCGGCCATGAAGAAGCTGGCCGAGGGCGTCAAGGGCATGAGCGCGGGGCAGGTCCGCTTCGTGACCGTCCCGGTCGAGGAGTACGCGCCCGACCACAACCGCGTCCAGTGGAACGACGAGCTGGCCAAGCCGCTGTTCGAGGCGATCAAGCACGACAACGACCTGCCCGCGCCGCCCCCGGCCAAGGCGGGCCCCAAGCCGCCCTCGCCCGAGCAGGTGAAGGTCGCGGTGGTGGACGCCGGTGGCAAGGACGAGCTGATCAAGCGGATCGTCCGGCAGCTGGAGGAGCGCGGGTTCGACGTCACGCGCGAGAAGGCCGCCGAGAGCGCCGACAGCCGCATCGTCCACGCCCCGTCCGCCGAGGCCAAGGCGGCGGTGCTGGCGCAGGCGGTGCCGAACGCGCTGCTCACCCCGGACACCGGCACGACCGGCGACCGCATCAAACTGGTCATCGGCACCAGGGGCGCCCGGCTGGCCCCGCCGCCCCTCAAGATCAAGGGTGGTGTCAAGCCCGGCCAGAACCTCTGCAAGTAGCGCCCCGGTCAGGCGTGGGCCAGGACCGCCGCGAGCGTTCCGGCCAGCATGAACGGCCCGAACGGGATCGTCGCCTTGCGCCCCGCCCGCCGCAGGACCAGCAGGCCGACCGAGTAGAGGCCGCCCAGCAGGAACATCGCGACCACGCCGAGCATCCAGGCGTCCGCGCCCAGCCACCCCAGGCACAGGCCGAGCACTCCGGAGAGCTTCACGTCGCCGAACCCCATCGCGTTCGGCACGATGACCCACTGGACGAAGAACAGCCCGCCCAGGGCCGCCAGCCCGATCAGCGCGGCGGTGAACCGCCCGCCTCCGTCCGCGGTGAAGGGCACCGCGGCCGCCAGCAGGGCGGCGCAGATCGGGTACGAGGTCAGCGTCAGCGGATCGGGCAGCCGCTTGAGCCGCACGTCGACGACCGCCAGCAGCACGCCGGCGACGCCGAGCCAGGCGAAGGCCGCCAGGTCCGCGCGCGCCCCGATCCGCCAGGCGAGCAGCGCCACGACCAGCACGCATCCGGCGGCGATCGGCAGGGGCCGCCGCCGGATCGGCGCCGTCCAGTCGGCCCGGAGGGACCAGACGGGCTCCCGCCCCTCCCCTGCCGCGGTGTCCGGCGCGGAGTCGGCCACGGACTCGCTCATGCGACCCGGCCCACGGCGGCGGTGCTCGGCAAGGCGTACCTCCTGACGGCGTCACGGCCCCGGACAGAAGCGAGCGTACGGTGCGCCCGGCCGTCCGGGACACCCCCGCCGGACACTCAGGCCGCCGACGTTCCCCGCAGGCGCGCCAGCGCGCCGAGACCCCACCCCGCCGCCGCGCCCGGCAGGGCCCCTGCGAGGCTCACCGCGGCCTCCGCCGCGTCGCCCTGCACGATCCCGGAGACCAGCCCGCCCACCATCAGCAGGACGGGGACGGCGAGCGCGGCGACCGCGTGCCTGACCGGGCGGTGCCGGTCCGGAGCGGGGTGGAGCAGCCTGCCCAGCACCGTCATGAGCAGGAAGGTCACCGCCGCCGGCACCGCGTTCCACAGCAGCGCGCCGTTGCCGGAGACCTCCTGCGCGGTGGCCCCCGCGTTGACGGCGGTGGCGGCCGTCACCACGCCGGCGATCAGATAGACCACCACGGCCGCCGCCCACGATCTGATGAGATCCATGCGGTCCCTCCTGTCAGGGGCGCACCGCGATCGTGCGCACGATCTGGTCGACCACCGCGGGGCTGAGGCCGCTCTGCGTCCCGACGACCCGGACGACGACGGCGGACCCGGCGGGCGAGATGACGGCGACGTCGGTGCCCCGGGCGGGGGTGCCGTCGTCGTAGGTGTAGTCGACGCGCAGCGCGCGGGCCGCTCCCGGCACCTTCAGCGGGCGGCCCGGGCCGCGGTCGAACCCGCGCACGCCGAGCTGGAGCGCCGTCGCGGACGCGGCGATGACGATCTCGGGGTCGGCCGTCTGGGGCACCTCGCCCAGCACGCCCGCCCGGGCGGTCACCTCGCCGGGGGCCCGCAGCTCGGCCATGACGGTCCAGCCCTGCGGCGGTGTCGCGGCCGCCCACCCGGCGGGGTGGGCGAGGACCGTCTGCCCGGCGCGCACCGGCGTGAACCCGGCGGGCACCGGGGCGGGCGAGGCGGGCGGGGCGCCCCCGGCGCGCGGCCCGTCGTCCCCGCCGCCGCAACCCGCCGCGGAGGCCGCGGCGAGCAGCAGGGCGAGCGCGGCCAGGACGGGCCTCACATGTCGGCCAGGTTGAGCGCGATGACGGCGATCCCCACCGCGATCAGCAGCGGCAGCACCGCCGCCATCAGCACCAGGTGGACGCCGAGCCGCTCGGCGCCCCGGCGCGGCCGGTCCGGGTCGTAGACGACCGTGACGGGCTTGCCCGGCCTGGGCCCGCGCGGGGTGTAGGCCGAGCTGCGCGCCTCGATCGTCTCGTTCCGCTCGGTGGTGAACCTGAAGATCCCCGAGCGGCCGGTCGAGCGCCCCGTCCCCGGCACCTCCACCCGTCCCACGATCGTGCCGGGGGCGCGCGCCCCCCGGAAGTGCAGCCGGATCCTGCGCGCCAGCTCCAGCACGCTCTGGACGACGATGAACGCCCCGAACGCCACCCCGATCCAATGCACGTCCACCGGTCCCGTCCTCCTCCGCCCAGGTCACTATCGGCACTCCGCGAACTCCTTGTAGGGCCGGCTGCCGTCCGGCTGGGCCGCGCCGAGGTACCACGCCTCGCGAACGTTGCGGCTGGAGTTGGTCAGCCCGAAGTTGCCGCCGAGTTTGAGCCCCAGTTTGACGCTCGCGCCGTAGTTCTCGTTGTTCTGGTCGTAGTCGTAGTCGACCTTGGCGGTCTTGCCCTTCTGGTAGAGGAGGCGCTTGAGCGGGTCGGCGTCCGGCCCGGGGTCCTCGGTGGGGGCCATGTCGTCCCAGGTGAGGGTGAGCAGCTGCCCGCCGGGTCCGCCGCTGTTCAGCGGGTTCAGCAGGTGCTCGGCGACGGCGCGCCGGTCGGCGTCGGTGGTCAGCGGCACCTCGGTGGTGATGACGGTGGCGCGGCCGTCGACGATGTGGGTCTGCGTGAAGGTGATCTTTTTGAGCTTGCCGTCGGGGCCGGTGGTCAGCGACATCGCCCCCATGGCGGTGCGCTGCCCCTGGTTGCCGTCCACCACGTGCTGCTCCCCGTAGCTGGCCGCGCCGCTGAGCAGCGTCGTCACCGTGGTGTCGCCGGTCTTCTTGTTCTTCTCGTAGATGACCTTCTCGGTGCCGTCGACGCTCACCCACGCCTGGGCGTTGGGGCTGAAGCCGTCGCTGCCGCGCGAGTCGTGCTCGCCGACCTTGTCCTGGACGGTGGGCTTGCGGTGCCGCCCCTTGTACTCGTAGTGCCGGTCGCCCTTCTGGGGGTCCTTGGGGTCCTTGGGGCCGACGCCGAGGCCCGCGATGAGCGACCCGTTGAGGTTGAACTCGCCCTCGTACCGGATGACGTCGGGGTCGCGGATCTCGGGTCCGGCGAAGGCGTCGTAGATGCCGCCGCCGAGCTGCCCCAGCAGCCCGCCGTTCTCCTTGACCGCGTCGATCGAGTACTGCTCGCGGATGTCGCTCTCCAGCTTGTCGGCGTCCCGTTCGGCGTTGGGGCCGGTGAACTCCCAGGCGTCGCCGGTGCCGAGCCGCAGGGCCGCGTCGGCGCTGGCGTCGGCGCCGGCGTTGATGTTGCGGAAGTTCACGCCCACGCCGATGCCGGTGCCGACCCCGGCCGTGCCGCCCTTGATCGCGGTGATCCGCACGGTGCGCTGGCCGGTCGTCGGGTCGATCGAGGTGGTGCGCATGAACTGGTAGTCGCGGCCGACGCGGAAGATGAGCACGTCTATGAGCCCGCTGTAGGAGTCGGCGGACAGGCGCGTGGTGCAGCCGGGCTTGAACGCGTTGTCCTGGGCCGTCTCGCACTTGCTCGCGTCGCCGCCGTTCACCACCGTGCAGATCGCGACCCGCAGGGCATCGGCGACGCGCCAGCCGACACCGGTGGCGAACAGCGCCGCGGCGATCACCGCGACCAGCAGGATGACCGCCGTGTAGCCGATGGACCCCTCGCCGCCGTCGCTCCGCGTTCTCCTGATGTTCACCAACTCCTCAGTCGATGACCATCGAAACTCCACGAAGGCGACATTGCGTGAGCCTCAGGGCCTAAGAACGGTCCCAAAAAAGGCGGGAGTGCAGGCCCGAAGGCCGTGGGCCCGAGGCCGGGAACGTGAGGTCAGGGGCGCGAACTCAGGAGCCGGCGGATCCCGCCGGACGCCGCCGGTACGCGGCGGTGAGGAAGCCCGTCGCCGCGCCCGCCGTCGCGGCGAGCAGCACCAGCAGCGACACTCCGGGCCGCCCCTGCGCGGCCAGGCCCGTCTGCGTCAGCACGGCCACCAGCAGCGGGCCCGCGCAGGACAGGACGACGGCGGCACCGCCGTGGGCGCCGGCACGGGCGAGCCTGCGGGCCGCCGTCCGGGCGCCGAGGAAGCCGAACAGGGCGTGCGAGACCATCGCCGTGAACACCGACCCCCAGGTGAAGCCCGCCGAGCGGGTCATCACCGGGTCCGCCGACACCACCAGGGCGAGGACGACGGCGGCCGCCACCGCTCCCGCCAGCGGGATGAGCAGCCCGAGACCGAACGCGACGGCCCTGTCCCGCATCCGGCGTCCACCTCCAGGCTCGGGGAGCCGCCAGCCTCCCAGGCACGGGAGGCTGGAAACGATCGCGCGGGTGAACGCCGGGTGAAGGGCGTCAGCCGCCGAGCCGGTCGCCCCAGGCCGCGTACGCCAGCACCGCGCCGATCACGACCATGGCCGCGGTCGTGACCAGGTCCAGAGCCGGATGGCGGTCGAGCCGGGCCCTGTCCGGCCGGTCCGGGTCGTACAGGACGGGGACCCGCCGGCCGGCGGCGCGCCGGGGCGCGTGCTCCTCGGTGAAGGTGCGCCGCCCGCCCGACAGGTCGGTGAACTCGACCGTGAGGACGCAGGACGGCTCGCCCGGCCCGCCCTCCTCGCAGTGCAGCACGGTCCCGGTGGTGCGGGCCGCGCGGCCCCGGAAGCGCAGGCGTGCGACCGCGTACAGCGGCGCGGCGGCGAGCAGCGCGGCGCCGCCCGCGCCCAACAGCAGCGTCTTGAGCGATTCGTCCGGAACGGCCGTGGTGACGGCCGACGCCGCCAGCACCGCCGCGACGGCCGCGGCCACCAACAGCGCCCTGCGCATCCCCGTCCCTCCCTCGGCCGTCCGCTCAGTCCCCGCGCAGCCGGAAGGTGTCCATGATCTCCGGCAGCCGGGCCACGGCACCACCCTGCTCGGGCGCGCGCAGCACGAACTCCACCAGTGATCCCCTCTCCGTCAGCACGTACAGGCCGGCCAGCCTGAACGAGACGGGACCGCCCTGGTCGGCGTCCAGCGCATAGGACGCCTCGAACCGGTGGGCGCGCACCGCCCCGTCCACGTCGGCCGGGCGGTCGGCGGTCAGCCGGTACCCGTTGAAGCGGGCGAGGTCCCGGAACTGCGCGAGCGCCGTCGGGAACCCCTGCGGATAGTCGGCGTACCGCTGGGCGTGCACGCTGCCGTCCGGTACGCCGGACGGCAGCGCGGCACCCCGGAACGTCGTCAGCGGACGCCCCTGGTCGTCCCGCTCCTCCGCGCGCCGCCAGCCCGCCGGGTGGGCGAAGCCGAACTCGGCGGCCCGGTGCTCGACGAACCCCGGCGGGACGCGCACCGCGCCGCCGTTCGCGCCGCCGTCCCCAGCGCAGCCCGCCGCTCCGAGCAGCAGCGCCAGGGCGACCACGATCCTCACCGGCACGCGCGCCACGGCACCCACCCCACTCCCGGCTTGTAGTACATGGCGCTCTGCAGCGTGTGCGTCTCGCTCTCGCGCCCGATCTCGAAGATGCCCCACCGGGTCTTCGGCTTGCCGCCGCCCTCACCCTTGAGCTCGGCCTTGCCGGTGCTGCCGGTGTTGTCGAAGGTCACCCTGCCCGTGGTGCCCGCGCCCGCGTCGAAGGCGCGCTCGACCGCGCCGGTGTCGCCGTCGCGCAGGAAGCGGTCGATCACCTGGCGGTCCTCGGCCCGGGTGGCGTCCAGCGTCCGGTCGGTCAGCGTCCGCTGCGCGAAGACGATCCACTGCTGGCCGGCGCCGGTGGTGAGCTGGTCGCCCGCGCCGTTGCCCGTCTTGAGCTTGCCGTCCACCCGCGCGTACAGGACGTCCTGCCCGTTCTGGGTCTGGGTGACCCGGACGACGTTGCCGTTCTTGTCGCGGGTGATGCCCCACGTCGTGCCGCCGCGGTGCTTGTAGTTGAGGCCGATGCTCGGGTTCAGCTTCACCTGCGCCTTGATCTGGGCGCGCTGCTCGGGCAGCATCACGAACCCGTCGCCGAGCTTGCCCTTGAGCTGCGACTCGATCGCGCCCAGCACCGCGTCCAGGCCGTCGGCCATCCCCTGCTGGGCGCGCTGGCGCAGCGGGGCGGGCAGCTTGGCGATGATGTCGCCGACGTCGATCTGCACGGCGACCTCGGCCTCGCCGCGCTGGTTGTAGTAGGTCGTCTGCTCGCCGTTGCGCAGGTCGGTCTGGCTTCCCGCGACCAGCCAGCCCCGCCCCTTGAGCGGGATCTTCAACCGGCCCAGCTCGATGTCGGCCTTACCGCCGCCGGTGACGCCGCCCTCCATGTACTCGGCCGTGGGCTTGCGGTCGGGCTCGCTGCCGCCCATGTAGCGGTCGAAGTCGTCGCCGACCCAGGGCAGCTTGGTCCCCAGCCAGACGAAGCCGCCGGAGATCGGGTTGGTCCGGAGGGAGAACTTCACGTCGCTGCCGATGCGGTGCCGCTCCAGGTCCTGGAAGAACCTGCGCGCCTCGGCCTCGTCCCGGAACCCTCCGTAGACCTTGCCGTTGGTCACGGTCAGGCCGCCCCAGACGTTCCCCTTGACGGGCCCGGCGCCCGCATCGGGCGAGGCGACGCCGCC
This sequence comes from Spirillospora sp. CA-253888, assembly GCA_050936435.1. GTDB lineage: Bacteria > Actinomycetota > Actinomycetes > Streptosporangiales > Streptosporangiaceae > Spirillospora. The sequence continues at coordinate 5,181,543 of JBNJMT010000001.1, read as the reverse complement.
CTCGCCCCAGGTGAAGTCCACGACCTCCCAGACGGGCTTGCCGTCGGGCCCGACGCGCTTGTTCAGCTGGATCGTCCCCCGGCTGTTGGTGCGGACGTCCACGCGCTTGGTCGGGATGGTCAGCGTCTCCTCCAGGTAGCGGCTCTCGGAGTGCGCCAGGCACGATCCCGTGGGGGCGTCGGGGTCGGGGGCGGTCTGGCCGGGGACGTCCCCGGGCCGGTCGGCGCACGCCACCGGGAACCCGCCGGCCTTGAGGATGCGGCAGACCGCGTCGCCGATGCCGCCGGAGACCCGGCCGCCGAACCCGGACAGGATCAGCGCGGCGGCGACCGCCGAGCACAGCAGGACGATCGCCAGATATCCGACCGCGCCCTCGCCCCGGTCGGCGCCGGAACGCCGCCCGGCCGCCACCGCACTTCTCGCCCGCATGGGCGGAACAGTGGCACCGCAAAGCGCCCGGCAAATAGGCCCCAGAGCCCAACAAAAGGCCCAATGAATGGACTACACCGGGCGGACGTCTTTTGTTGGGGAAATGTTCTCCGGCAATTAACCGGAAAGGCCGGTCAGCCGATGGTCTCGGCCTGCTCCAGCAGGTAGGCCGGCAGCTTGGCCCGGGCGTCCAGCACCTCGACGCCCAGCAGCCGGCCGTCGTCGTCGAAGTCGAGGTTGATCATCCCGTCGACCTTGATCGGGTCGCAGGGGTAGGTGAAGTCGACGCGGTTCTGCACCTTCGGATCGGTGAAGTAGATGTAGGCCGCGTTCGCCTCGGCGTCATAGGTCACCTTCACGGCCGCCGTCATCGCCGCCCTCTTCCGCCCCCGGGACGCTTGCTCTTCATGTTCTCAATGTACTGCCGGTCGGCGGGGTCGATGATCGTGTTGATGTTGCCGTCGACCGTCTTGGCGATGAAGATCTCCAGCTTGGGATCCCAGTAGCCGATCTTCCACTGGTCCTCGTGCCAGTAGGAGAAGGGCTCGTTGGCGAACACCTGCCGGGCCTCCTCCATGCTCACGCCGCGCTCACGCAGGCGCTGCTTGGCATGGCCGGTCAGGCACAGGTCGTCATCGTCGCCCGGCGAGGTGGCCCGGACCTGCGGCATCCGCGGTGGATCGGCCGCCGTCAACGTCACCGATCCGGCGGAGAGCGGCCCGCTGCGCAGGCCGTTGGGACCGTTGCGCCCGCCGGGCAGGGGACAGGCGAGCTCCTTGGGCTTGTCGTTCTTCTTCTTGAGGGCGTCGTCGAGCTTGCGCTTGGCGTCGTCGCGCGCCTTGCGCGCCTTGTCCAGGCGGCTCTTCAGGTCCAGGAAACGGTCCCCCAACTTGATCAGCTTGGGGATCGTCTTCAGCAACTTACCGATCTTGCCCCAGGGGACGACGCTGACCAGCGCCCACAGGCAGTCCCCGAAGCTCGGCTTGTCGATGCACTTCTTGATGTCGCCGAACAGGAAGTCCATGCCGAGCTTTTTCAGCTCTTCCAGCAGGCTGAATTTATTCCATTCGTCCTCGACCGAGAGCAGATCGCGCAATGCCTGGTCATAGACCGTCCGCGCCGCCGCGACCTCGGGATCCTCGGCCACCGCCGGCGGAGGATTCTGGCCCGGCGCGCCCGGCGACGACGGCACCCCGCTCGACGGGGTCCCCGACGGCGACCCGCTCGACGGCGTGCCGTTGGACGGCGTCCCCGAAGCCGCGGGCTGATCGGGATCGCACCCACGGCCCGTGATCACGCACACCGCGTTGTCCAGCCCCGCCGACACCTTCTCCGGCACCGCGACCACCGTCACGGCCACCGCCACCGCCGACACCAGCAAGATGACGCCGAGATACCCCAGCGCGCCCTCACCCGCATCACGCAGACGCCTGCCCACCGCGCCCCCAGAACACCGTCGTCACTGGCCGGGCCCGTGGAAGGCGGATCCGCCTGGGCGGATTCGCTAATGGGCAGCCGGGAAATCCATCTTCGACCGTAATGCCCGGCGGCTTTTTCCTGATGGGCCTATGGACCCAACATCAGGCCCAAAGGACGGGCCGGCTATTCGTCTTCCGCGCCGGGGCACTCGTGGTAGATGTACTGGTCGATGTCCAGGGAGGCGCGGGCCGTCGCCAGCCATTCCAGCATTTCGGGCCGCAGGAATATCCCTTTGGCGAGGTGGTCGTCGATGTCGCGGATCTCCTGGACGATCTCCAGCGAGGCCGCGGCGTCCCCGGCGGCGACCAGTTCCCCCACCGCGCGGGCGAAGTCCTCGCCCCAGCCGAGCACGACCGGCTCCAGGTGCTCGGGCCGGGGGTCGCTCTCGGGGACCTCGGCGTGGCGGGCCCACAGCGTGTGGTCGCGCGGCGGCGCCTCGGGCCGGCGGCGGCTGCCCCGCTCCCAGGACTGGTCGGGATCGGCGCCGAGCCGCTCGCTGATCTCGGCCACCGGCAACGTCTCGCTGACCAGCCTGAGATACATCCTGAACGCCGCCATCGCGGTCCGATCCCCTTCACGCGCCGGTCCCCGGACGGGGGCGGTCACTGCGGAATGTACTTGTAGTTGGTGGGGACCAGGATCTTCCCGTCCTTGCTGACCAGCACGATCCGTCCGTCGGCGTCGCGCATCGCGTCGAACCTCGACACGTTCGGCTTGCCGACCCAGTCGGCCTTGAACCCGTGCGGGTCCTCGTCCAGGCTCTTCAGGGCCGCTTCGAGCTGCTTCTCCCGGATCTTCACCAGCGATCCCCGGTCGATGGCCTCGGCGGCGGGGATCGGCCCGGGCATGATCTCACAGCGCGGTTTGGCCTGGCGGAAGGCGACCGGGGCGCTTCCGGACAGGGTCGTCCGCCGGTGGGCGGTCAGCGGCACCGATCTCAGCCCGTTGGGCTGCGCCGCCGGAAGCGGGCACGCGGCGGGCGGCGGCTTCTTGTCGTTCTTCTTCTTGAGGGCGTCGTCGAGCTTGCGCTTGGCGTCGTCACGCAGCTTGCGCGCCTTGTCCAGGCGGCTCTTCAGATCCAGGAAACGGTCCCCCAACTTGATCAGCTTGGGGATCGTCTTCAGCAACTTACCGATCTTGCCCCAGGGGACGACACTGACCAGCGCCCACAGGCAGTCCCCGAAACTCGGCTTGTCGATGCACTTCTTGATGTCACCGAACAGGAAGTCCATGCCGAGCTTCTTCAGCTCTTCCAGCAGGCTGAAGTTGGCCCACTCGTCCTCGACGGACTGCGCGGCTCGCATCGCCTGGTCGTAGGCCGTCTGCGCCGTCGTGACCTCGGGGTCCTCGGCCACCGGTGACCCTGGAGGCCCGTTCTGGCCGGGCGCGCCCGACGACGGCGCCCCCGAAGGGGATCCGCTGGACGGCGTTCCGTTCGACGGCGTCCCCGAAGCCGCGGGCTGATCGGGATCGCACCCGCGCCCCGTGACCACGCACACCGCGTTGTCCAGCCCCGCCGACACCTTCTCCGGCATCGCGACCACCGTCACGGCCACCGCCACCACCGACACCAGCAGGATCACCCCGAGGTAGCCCAGCGCGCCTTCACCGGCATCGCGTAGACGCCGGCGCCCCCTCGCCACGCGGCCCCTCATCACGGGTCGACGGAGATGTGCACGTGGTCGAAGTGGTTCTGGGTCAGGTTGCCCCGGTCCCCCATCAGCCGCCAGCCCTCACTGGCACGGGCGGGGCTCCAGATGTGCTGCCGATAGATGATGTACATGATCCCGTACCTGCGAGCGTTGGTCTGGGCCCAGTTGGAGATGTCGAAACCGAGCTGCGCCTGGGCGGCGTCCGGCATGCCGGTACTGACCATGAAGTCGCACGCGCGGCCGAGCGGATGCTCGCCGACGACGTAGCCGCCGTCCGGCCGGTAGCAGCCGATGCCCTTGGGCACGGCGAACCTCGCCTTGATGCGCTCTCGCACGCAGTACATGCGGAAGGTGATCTTCTCGCCCGGGTCGTAACCCTTGGTGTCGCAGTCGGCCACGTCCATCTCGCCGGGGCCGAAGCCCTCGGCGCCCGGTCCGAGCTGCATCCCGTTGTACTTCTGCGGGTCGGGCTTGCCGACCAGGCGGATCTTGAACAGCCGCAGGACCCTCTCGCGCGGCGCAGAGATGCCCTCAAGCCAGGTGATCGTGTCGTTGGGGCCGCAGGTGACCTTCCAGACCTCAAGAGGACCGTCGATGTCACCCGGAGGACCCGGCTCGGGTCTCATGTGCTCCTTGCACGTGGGCATCCGCAGTTCGGCATGGGCGACGGCGGCGCCGTAGCCGCGGGCGATGCCGACCTTGCCCGACCGGTCGGTGCACAGGTTCCGCCGCTTGGCCAGGTCCTCCCGGTCCTTGGCGGTGAGCTCCTTCTCCTCTTTGAGCTTGCAGTCCTTGGTGTTCACGGAGGCCGTCATCGTGTGGCCGTTCACCCCCGAGACCTCGACCTTCTCGGCGAGCTTGGCGTCGTTGCGCTCGGCGTACCGGGCGGCGGCCTGGTTGTAGACGGGGTTGGCGGCGTTGATGTCGGACACCAGGACCCACAGTCCCGCCGTTCCCGGGCTCCTGCCCTTCAGGGCGCTGTTGACGGCCCAGTCCCGCAGCGGGGTCAGCGCCGCGATCGCCGCCGCGTCCGCCGCGATCTGCGCGCGGGTCCGCATGTCGTTGGCGTGCGCGACCTGGATCGCCAGCACCGTGAAGGCGAGCGCGGTCAGCATGGCCATGAGCATGATGATCTGGGTGGAGCCCGCGTCGTCGCGTGCGCGGGCGAAGCGTTCCAGAAACACCTTCAGCACCCCCTGCCTCGGCCAGCAGCCATGCCCCAGGGGAGACTAAGTCACGGGAGATCAATTGAAACGGGCCCGAGGGCCCAATTACCCGAGGAATCCCTTCTTTTCGGTCGCCGCCTGGAACGAGTCGAAGACCCGCGTCAGCTCGGCGGGGCGCCGCTCGCCCTCGGGACTGCGGACGACGAAGTCCAGCAGCGCGTGTTTCCCGGTCAGGGCGAAGATCTGCGTTCCGCGCAGCCGCACCGTCGCGCCGGTGGGGGTCTTCGTCCGCTGCTCGACTTCGAAACGGTGCGCCCGGACGGCATTCGGCAGCGTGATCGCCCGTTCCGCCAGAATGCGGTAACCGGATTCGCGGGAGGCGGCCCGGAACTGGGACAGTTTCCCCTGGATGTCATAGGTGAAGTTCGGCCAGGTCACCACGCGCGCCTGGGCGCTGTAGGCGCCGTTCTCGGTGGCCGGCCCGTTGAACTCGACGTAGCGGTTGCCCTGCCGGTCGGCGCCCTCGCGGACCTGCCACGCCTCGGGGTGCAGCACCTGGAAGTCGGCGGTCTCGTACTGCTCGTACCCGTCGGGCAGCCGGATGGACGCGATGAGCGGGCGCCAGGGCGCCCACCAGATCAGGAGTCCGACGGCCAGCACCACCAGCACGACGCGCACATATCCGAACACCGTTCAGCTATACCGGGGCGCGGCGGGCCTGTGGTGAGCCCGCGGACCCAACCCCGGGCCCAAAAAGACGATTCCTCCAGCCGGAACGCGTTCCGGGACCCTGGGCCCGGCCGGGACCCAAACCTGGGCCCAATTCACCGGCGCCCTCTATGGGCTTCGGGTGGGCGTCCTTATCGTTTGCTCCGTGACGGAGTCGCTGGCAGTGCGCCGCCCCCCTGCTCCCGAGCCCATCCCGTCCGCGCGGCGGCCGTCCCGCATCGCTCTGCTCCTGCTGCTGGGCTGGGCCGCGCAGGTCGCGGTCCGGCTGGTGCTCGCCGCCGGGCGCGCGCACCCGAACCTCTATCCGGACGAGTCCGGCTACCTGATCGCCGCGCGCTGGATGACCGGCGGGACCGGCACCGACTACTCGGGGTTCACGCTCTACCAGGGCGGCTACCCGCTGCTGCTGACCCCGGCCTACCTGCTCGGCGACGATCCCGAGACCGTCTACCGGGCCAGCCTGGCGATCAACGCGCTGATCGGCGCGGCGGTCTTCCCGCTCGCGTACGCGATGCTGCGGCGCTGGGGGGTGCGCCGGCTGCCGGCGTTCCCGCTGGCCTGGGCGGCGGCGCTGGTCCCGGCCACGAGCATGTTCAGCGGCGAGGTGATGGCCGACGTGCTCCTGCCGGTGCTGGTGCTGGGCTGGTTCGTGGCGCTGGACCGGTTCCTGCTGCGCCGGGACGCGTTGTCCGGCGTGCTGGCGGCGCTGGCGGCCTGCTACGCCTACGCCACGCACTCGCGGGGGCTGGTGGTCGTGCTCGTGCACGCCCTGGTCCTGCTGGCGTGCCTGGTCCCCCGAGGGCGGCGCCGTCCGACGCTGGTGTCCCTCGCGGTGACGGCGGCGGGCGGGGCCGGCGCGGTCGCGCTGAACCGCGTCGTGGCCGAGAACCTGTACCCCTACGGCGCGCGCGACCTGGGCTCCCAGGTCGTGGACCGGTTGACCTCGGTCGACGGGCTCGGCTGGACCGTCTCCGGCGCGGTCGGGCAGATGTGGGCGGCGCTCGCGGGCACCTGGGGGCTGGGCGCGGTGGGGCTCGTCGCGGTCGTGGCGGTGGCGGCGCGCCGGGGCGCGTCGCGGCACCGGCGGCGCATGGCCGTGCTGCTGCTGGTCGTGACGGCGGGCGTGACGTGCGCGTCCTCGGCCGCGCTCCCCGACGAGCAGCGCGTCGGGAACTTCGCCTACAGCCGCTACCCCGCCTGCCTCATCCTGATCTACCTGCTCGCCGGGCTGGCGATGCTGGTGCGCGGGCGGTCGGCCGGACGGGCCGCGCTCGCCGCCGCCGGGGTCGTGGCGGCCGGGGGGCTGTGGGTGCGGGTGTGGGGCGGCTCGCGGCTCGGCGCCTACCCGTTCTACACCTCCGACCTGCCCGAGGTGGGGCTGCTCGGGCTGAACTTCACCGAGCTGCGCCCCGAGATCCCCTCGGCCGTGGTCGCCGCGCTGCTCGCGCTGTGGTGGGCGCTGAACCGGTGGGGCGCGCTCAAGCTGTTCACCGTGCTGCTGCTGGTCAACCTCGCCACGACCTGGCTGATCATCACGCTGCGCAGCCTCGGCCGGGACGAGCCGCCGTCGGTGCCGGGCGGGCCCGGCACCGCGGTGGCGATCGAACGGCCCGTGCGCGGCACCGACCGGCCGAAGCCGCAGGACATCGCGCCGGAGCTGGAGCTGATCTACGCGCGGGCCGCCTACGGGATCTGGTGGACGAGGCTGGAGCGCTTCGACCGGGACGCCGGGCTCCCCCGGCCCGGCATCTGCGCGGCCATCGTCACCTGGCCCGCCGGGATCCTCGCCGCCGACTCCTGGCCGCAGCGGCCGGCCGGGTGGCGCTGGAAGGGCGGCGAGTCCAGCGGCATCTGGTGGATCGTCTGGTACGACCCGACCTGCGTCCGCTCCCGTTAGGCGATCCGCCCGGGGGTCACTCCACCGCGACGTTCTTGGCGGTCCCGAAGGCGGGGATGGTGACATCGACGCTCTTGAGCTCGGCGGGCGGCTTGAAGACGGCCGAGAACGTCACCTTCTCGTTCGGCTCCACGGTGTAGCCCTTGGGCTCCATCTTCGACAGGTTCGGCCCCAGCGTCTCGTTCCGGGTGTCGCGCAGGACGCGGTAGTTGAGCTTGCCCGAGGTGAGGATCGCGCCGTTGGTGCTCAGGCCCTGGTAGAGGGTGCCGTAGCCGCCGGAGAACACCAGCGCCGTGCTGAGCTTGCCCTGGCCCTGGTTGGCCACCGTCCAGGTCAGCGTGACGTGGCCGTCCGCCGAGCGGCGCAGGGAGTCGATCGTCGCGGTGATGTCGCGCGGCCACGGCTCGGTGTACCCGGTCGGCGGCGTCGCCTGGAGGGTCAGCGGGGCGGGCGCGGCGGCGCTGCCCGCGGGGGCGGGCGTGGGGCTCGGCGCGGGCGGCTTCGGCCGGGCGAAGCTGATGGTGACCCGGCGGTTGGCCTTGCGGCCCGCCTCGGTGTCGTTGGACGCGGTGGGCTGCTTGGAGCCGTGGCCCTTGACGGCGTACGTCAGGCCGGTGCGGGTCACCGACTTCTTCAGCTCGGCCTCGACGCTGCGGGCCCGGCGCTCCGACAGCGGCCCGTTGATGGCGTCGTTGCCGGAGTTGTCGGTGTGGCCGTCCACCCGGACGGTGCTGCCCGGCGACTTGTCGACCTTGGCGGCGACCTCCTTGAGGATGGCGTGCGCCCGGGGGTTCAGGTCGGCCTTGTTCAGCGCGAACAGCACGTCGGCCGACAGCCGCACGCTGAGGTCGGTGCCGTTGTCGTCCTCGGCGCCGTCGGGCGACTCCACCGTCGCGATCACCGGCAGGACCTCGGGCGGGCCGGTGGGGGTGGTGGCGGGGTCCACCGCGACCTTGTCGTCCAGGGCGATCGTGCCGCCCACCGGTCCGCCGATGGGCACGTCGGTCATCGGCGCGGCGTTGGGGAAGGCGATCGTCATGCGCTGCACCCCGGCGGGCGGCGCCGGGTAGGCCGCCACGATCTCCTTGGCGCCCTGGGCCGGGACCACCGCGCCGAGCAGGGTCCGGGTGCACAGGCACTTGCCGTCGGTGCCGACCAGCGGGTAGTGGCGGCGCAGTCCGGCGCCGTCCAGCAGGGTGATGCCCGAGACCGACTGCAGGTCGCCGTGCGTGGGCATGAAGGGGGAGCCGAAGATGAACGAGCTCGCGCCCCGGTTGACGAGCTTCAGCCGGGCGACGACGACCTTGTCCGAGGCCCGGGACAGCCCGACCAGTTCGACGCTGACGTTCGGGTCCTCCATGAGCGTGCTCGACCGCGCCGGCGCGCCGCCCGGCGACGCCGACGCGCCGGCGGTCCCGGGCGAGGCGGCGGTGCTCGGGCCGGGCTTGGGCCCGTCCGAGCACCCGGCGGCGGCGAGCGCCGCCGCGGCCAGGAGCGAGAGGGCCGACGCGCCCCGGCGTCCCGCAATCATCACGTGCACTCCTCCAGTTCCACGGGCCGCCGCGGCACACCGGTGAACGCGACGGGAAAAACAAGAAACGCCCCATGCGGAAACCGGTCGGAACCGGTTTCCGCATGGGGCGTTTCTTTTCCGGCGAAAGTCAGCCGGACTTCTTGTTGATGATGTTGTCCACCGCGGTGTTCAGCGCGCCGCTGATCTTCCCGGGCAGGCCCAGGCCGAAGATCAGACCGGCGATCGCCGCGATCAGGATGATGACCGCCAGGTAGGCGACCGGACCCTCGCCGCGGTCCTCCCGCAGCCGGGCGGCCAAGAGACTGGTCTGCGCGCCCAGCCACGCGTACCCTGCGTGAATCTGCTCCATGAGGACCCTCCCGGTGCCGATCTCGACCTTTCCAATAACCAGAAAAGTACGGGACGGGAAAGTCGGGCCCCAGGGTCCGCAGGCCCATTCGGGGCCCAAACCGCGGGCCTATCATCGGTCCCTGACGATGGTGCCCAGCCAGTGGGCTATGGCGGCGGCGCGATTTTCCACGCCGAGCTTGGCGAAGACCCGATTCACATGGTTCTTCACCGTCTTCTCGGTCAGGAACAGTTCGGCCGCGATCTCCCGGTTGGCCTTGCCCTGGGAGATCAGGTCCATGACCTCGGCCTCGCGCGGCGACAGCCCGAAGCGGGCCCGGGCCTCGCGGGAGGCGCCCTCGGGCGCCGACGGCTCGCGCACCGTCGACATCAGCACGTTCACCGCCGCCGGCGACAGCGGGTTGTGCTGCTCGCGCACCGAGCTGAAGATCGCTTCGACCAGCTCCTCGGACGAGAACGACCCGTACAGCAGGTAGCCGCTCGCGCCGTGCCGGATCGCGGCGCGGATCGCGTCGGGGTCGTCGGTGTAGGTGAGCATCAGCACCCGGCTCGTCCGGCCGATGCGCTGCACGGCGGCGATGCCGTCCACGCGCGGCATCCGCACGTCCAGCAGCACGAGGTCGGGCTTGTGGCGCTGCACGAGCTCCACGGCCTCGCCGCCGTTGCCCGCCTCGCCCACCACCCGGATCTCGCCGGTGGCCTCCAGCACCGAGACCAGGCCCGACCGCACCACCGGATTGTCGTCGGCGATCACTACGGTGATCTCACTCATCAACGGCTCCCCTCCACCTGCTCGGTCCGGCCCGCGGCGATGCGGGAACCGGATGGGACCGCGGTGCGGGGGAGGCTCAGCCGGACCGTCGTGCCCGCGCCCGGCGCCGAGTCGATCTCGACCGAGCCGCCCGCGCTCGCCGCCCGCTCCCCCATCCCGACCAGTCCGTAGTGCCCGTCGTCGAACAGCCGCTCCAGGTCGGGCGGGCCCGCCATGCCGCGGCCGTCGTCGCGCACCGTCAGCACCAGCCGGTCGTCCTCCTCCGCAAGGCCGACCTCGACCCGCGACGCGTGCGCGTGCCGGGCCACGTTCTCCAGCGCCTCCTTGAGGACCGCCACGATCTCGGCGGCGACCACCGGCGGCGGCTCGGCGAAGTCCAGCACCGTCGCCGAGGTCGGCATCTCCTGCTCGGCCGACCAGTCCCGCGCCACGTCCCGGACCTGGTCGGCCAGCGGCCGCGCGGCGGGCGCCGTGCGCAGGTCGGTGATGAGCTGGCGGGCCTCGGCGGCGGCGGCCTCGGCGGCGGCCGAGATCCGCCGCGCCTCGGCCGCGGCGCGGTCGGGCGACCGCTCGACCCAGGTCGGCAGCGCCATCGCCACCAGCGCGATGCCGCGCAGCGTCTTGGTCAGCGAGTCGTGCATCTCGCGGGCCAGCCGGGCCCGCTCCTCGGCGCCCGCGGCGAGGACCTCGGCCTTGCGGCGGGCCTCCTCCAGCGCGCCGTGCTCGTCCAGCAGCCCGCGCAGCCCGTGGCCGATGAACGCGACGATGAGGTAGAACGCCGGCATCGCGATCAGCGTCTGGAAGCTGACCAGCAGCTCGGCGTCGCCGGCCGCGGCCGCGTAGTACAGCATCACCTGCACCACGCAGATCAGCACGATGCCGAGCCTGCGGTACAGCAGCCCCGACACCGCCGAAGTGATCAGCGTGAACAGGAAGAAGGGGCCGAGCACCCCGCCCGCCTCCAGCACCGCGTAGGAGATGCAGGCGTCGATGCCGAGCAGCACGGGGTACTTCAGCAGCCAGGAGGCGATCTGCCGCCAGGCGATGACGCCGAGCACCGACAGCGCCACGATGCAGACCACCAGGAACGCGCTGTTCAGCGTGCGGCGCTCGGCGGGGACCAGCAGCAGCGAGACCGTCGCCACCAGGATCCGGACCTGCATCAGCAGCCGGAACAGGCCGCCGAGGCGGGCTCCGGCGGCGTTGTCGAACCGGTCGTCAGCCGCCAAAGACGCCGCCCAACTGCACGTTGGTGCCGAACACGAAGATGCCGCAGATCAGCAGGGCCATGCCCGGCACCATGAGGAAGGTGACGATCAGGGTCACCTGCGGGTCGGCGCGCTGCGCCCGGCGGCGGGCCTCCTGGAAGGAGTCGCGGCGCATGTCGGTGCTGATCTCGGTCAGCGCGCGGGCCAGCGGGGCGCCGAGCTCCTCGGCCTGCAGCACGGCGGTGACGAACGTCGACAGCGCCTCGCTGTCGTTGCGGCGGCGCAGCTCCTCGAAGGCCACCCGGAAGGACGAGCCGAGCTCCATCTGGCGCAGCGCGATCATCATCTCGTCCGACAGGGCGCCCGGCATGCTCTCGGCGACGCGCGCGAGCGCGTGCCGGAAGCCGAGCCCGGCCGAGACCGTGACGGTGAGCACGTCCAGGAAGTCGGGCAGCGAGCGCTGGATCTTGGTCTGCCGCTCCCGGCTGAGGTTCCACAGCACGATGTCGGTCTGGAACCAGCCGACCAGCAGCAGCGCCCCGCCCATCAGCAGGCTGCCGCCGAGCAGGGCCAGCAGGCCGACCGACCCGAACAGCGCCATGCACCCGGCCTTGTTGCGGGCGTAGCCGTCCAGCGTCAGGCCGCTCGGCCGGCCCGCCCGCTCGATCCGCGTCCTGATCTTGGAGCGCTGGGCCGGGCTGATGGTCCGCATCACCAGTGGGGCGAACGGGCGGCCCAGCCGGTTGACGATCTGCCCGAGCGGGCCGAAGTCGTCGGACTCCCGCGGCACCGCGGTCACCACCAGCGCCCCGGTCTCCACGTCGGGGCGTCCGGACAGGCGCAGGTGGAAGCCGAGCGCGAACAGCAGCACGGTCAGGGCGCCCCCGACGGCGATCAGCAGGGCCATCACACATCGATCCTCGTCATCCGGCGGATCAGCAACATCGCTGCCGTGAACAGGCTGAGGGCGGCGACCAGGATGACCTGGCCGATCAGCGAGCCGGTCATCCGCTGCAGCGTCTCGGGCGCGAACACCGCGATGCCGAGCACCACCGCCATCCCCATGCCGCCGATCGCCCAGCCGGCCACCACCGACTGGCCGAGGATGGTCTTGACCTCGCGCCGGGTCTCCTTGCGCTGCTCCAGGGTGGTGGAGATGTTGCGCAGCGAGGTGATCAGGGAGCCGCCCGAACGGGAGGCCACCACCAGGGTGCTGACCAGCACCGCGAGCTCCCGCGACGGGAGGCGGTCGCGCAGGTCCACCATGGCGTCGTCGAACGACTGGCCGAGCCGCAGCGCCTCGGCGGTGCGCGCCAGCTCGGTGGCGGCGGGGTCGTCCAGCTCCTCGGCCGCCATCTCCAGGGCCGTGCGGATGGACAGCCCGGCGGCGGTGCCGTTGCCGAGCACCCGGGCCAGCTCGGGCAGCTGCGCGATGAAGTCGTCGCGCCGCCGGTCCTCCTGGTGGCGCAGGTAGGCGAAGGCCGCGCCGGCCACGCCCGCCGCCGTCAGCACCCCCAGCAGCGGCGACAGGAACTGGCCGAGCAGCACCAGCAGCAGCAGGATCGCGCCGCCCAGCAGGCCGACGAACGTCGACAACCGCATCCCGATGCCGGAGGCGGTCAGCCGCCTGGCGATCTGCCGGCCGAGCCCGGTGCGGCGCAGCCGGACGTCCCACTGGTCGAGCAGGGTCGCCATCCGGCGGTCCTCGTAGCCCCGGGCGCCCCGGGCGGCCTGCTCGGCGCGCTGGTCCAGGCCCTTGCCGAACTCGTAGACGCCCCAGACGCCGACGGCCAGCGCAGCCACCAGGACCAGCAGGATGATCGGAAGGCTCATCGGTGGCTCCCGTTGGCGGTGGCGTGCGGAGTGAACGCGAGCGGTACCGTCTCCCCGGCGTAGGTCAGCTTCTGCAGCAGCGCCAGCGGCAGCGGGGAGTGCGCGAACCCGCCGCGCACCACCCGGTCGGGGCCGAGCGGCATCTGCTCGAACCGCAGGATCCCGGTCAGGGCGATCTCCTCGCGCCGCCCCGAGGACAGCACGCCGATCTCCTTGACGCGGCGGGAGCCGTCCGCGGCCCGCTCCAGGAAGATGATCACATCGACGGCGTTGGAGATCTGGTCCCGCACCGCCTCGTAGGGGATCTTCACCTCGCTCATCGAGGCCAGCGTCTCCAGCCGGTAGACCGCGTCCTGCGCGGAGTTGGAGTGCACGGTGACCAGCGAACCGTCATGGCCGGTGTTCATCGCCTGGAGCATGTCCAGGGTCTCGGCGCCGCGGACCTCGCCGACGATGATGCGGTCGGGGCGCATGCGCAGCGAGTTGCGCACCAGGTCCCGGATGGTGATCGAGCCCTCGCCCTCCACGTTGGCGGGCCGGGACTCCAGCCGGATCACGTGGTCCTGCTGGAGCTGCAGCTCGGCCGAGTCCTCGATGGTGACGATGCGCTCGTGGCTCGGCACGAACCCCGACAGCGCGTTGAGGAAGGTGGTCTTGCCGCTGCCGGTGCCGCCGGTGACGACGATGTTCAGCCGCGCCCGCACGAACGAGCCCAGCAGTGCCGCGGTGGCCTCGTCCAGCGACCCCTTGGCGACCAGCTCGTGCATCTGGTAGGCGCGGGGGAAGCGCCGGATCGTCATGACCGGGCCGATCAGCGACAGCGGCGGCACGATGACGTTGACGCGCTCGCCGGTCGGCAGCCGGGCGTCCACCATCGGGCTGGACTCGTCCACCCGCCGGTTGACCTGCGCCACGATGCGGTCGATGGTCTGCAGCAGCTGCGCCTCGCTGGCGAAGCCGAGGTCGATCCGGCTGACCTGGCCGGCCCGCTCCACGTACACGTTGTCGGGGCCGTTCACCATGATCTCGGTGACCGTCGGGTCGGCCAGCAGCGGCTCCAGCACGCCGAGGCCGAGCGCCTCGTCCACGATCCGGCGGATCAGCGTCGCGCGCTCGCGGGTGGACAGCACCGGCCCCTCGCGGGTCAGGATGTGCCCGACCAGCTTCTCCAGCCGGGCCCGGCGCTGGGTCAGGTCCAGCATCGCGAGATCGTCGAGGTTGATCTCCTCCAGCAGCCGGGCGCGCCAGTGCGCGATGGTCTCGCCGCCGGCCCGCCGGTCGGCGGCCGGCGCGCCCTCGATCCGGTTGCGCAGTCCCATGGTCAGCCTCCTACCGGGATGTGGACCTCGCGGGTGATCGTGATGTCGAACGGGACGCCCTTGGCGATGAGCGGCACCTTGGCGGAGATGCGGCACTCGACGGCGTCGCCGTCGCGGCCCACGTCGATCCGGTGCTCGTTCAGCCAGCCCGGCATGACCCGCTCGGCGGCCGCCCGGCCGTTCGCGACGCTCTCCATGCTGCCGACGCGGGCCCCGGTGCGGGCCGCGTCCTCGACCTTCTCGATCGTGGTGAAGGAGACGTACACCTGGAAGCAGAGGAACAGCACGAACAGGAAGAGCGTGAACATGGACAGGTACTCGGTGGCGGCGGTCCCCTCATCGCTGTTCATCCCGCACCCTCACTCGTAAACGATCTTCGTTCGGGCGGTCACGGTCATCGGCAGCAGCACTCCCGGGAACAGCAGCGGCGGGCGGATGTTGACCCGCACGTAGCCGCAGTCCTCGTCGATCTGGGGCACCTTGTCCGGGTCGCACAGCCGGCCGCCCGGATAGCGCACCTCGATGTTGTCCTCGTCGGCCCACGCGCCCGAGATCCGCTTCACCGCCGCGGCCTTCACCTGCGCGTAGTCGCCGTCGACGGCGGCGACCCGGGCCCCCTCGTTGGCCGCGTGCGCGGTGTAGGTGGTGGCCATGCCGATCAGCAGCGCCTCCCAGACCAGCAGGAAGGTGACCAGGATCAGCGGGAGCATGGCGGTGAACTCCATGACGCCCGCGTCCGACCGCAACGCGCCCCGCCGACGGAACCGGTTCATCGCACCTCCGGTCTGGACTTGCGCAGCCCTCCGCGCCCCCCGACCCTCGTCCCCGGGGGCAGCACCCCGAGCTCCTCGCCCAGCGCGACCACCGCGCGGCGGAACGCGTCGTCGTCGACGCGCAGCAGCGGACCGTTGTTGATCGCCTTCTCCAGCGCCCGGAACCGGGGCGGGATCGTGCTCTTCAGCAGCGGCATCCCGAGGATGCGGCCCGCGAAGTCCGGCTGGATCTCGTTCTTGCGGCTGTGCCGGGTGAGCACGACCGAGACCTCGTTCGGCTTGCGCACCCGCAGCCGCTCCCACAGGTGCGCCAGCCGCTTGGCCGCGCGCAGGCAGGGCAGGTCCGGCGTCACCGTGACCACGGCGTGGTCGGCGGCCTCGATCGCGGTCACCGCGCCCTCGGTCATGAACGCGCCGCAGTCGACCAGCACGACGTCGTAGCGCGACCGGAGCGTGCCGAGGATCTGCCGGGCGGCCAGCGAGGTCACGTCCTCGGCCCGCTCGCCCTCGGCCGGCGCGAGCAGCACGTGCGGGCCCGCCTCGTGCACGAACAGGGCGTCGGCGAGCATCGTCCCGGTGATCTCGCCGGCCACGCTGACCAGGTCGGCGATGCTGCGCCGGTGCACCATGTCGAGATAGGTCGGCACGTCCCCGGTCTGCAGGTCCATGTCCACCAGGCAGACCGTGCGCTTGGCCTCGGCCGCCGCCAGCGCCAGCAGCACCGCCAGCGTGGTCGTGCCCGTCCCGCCCTTGGCCCCGGCCAGCGCGACCACGCGACCGCGGTGGCCCGCCAGCTCCTCGACGCCGGCGCCCGTGCCGAGGATGCGCCGCATACCGCGCGACCACTCGGCGACCGACGCCAGCCGGGCGTTCAGCTCCTCCAGGCTCGGCTCGCGCTCCAGCAGGCCCCGCGCGCCCGCCTCCAGGGCGCGCGACAGGGTGCCCTCGTCGCGCTGGTCGCTGACCAGCACCGCCGCGATGTGCGGCCGGCGCATCGCGATCTCGCGGATCAGCTCGTGGCCGGGCTGCGGCTGGATGTGCTCGTCCACCAGCACGACGTCCAGCTCCTGGTGGGAGCCGACGATGCCGATGACCCCGGTCGAGTCCGGCTCGATGCTGACCACCGCGACGTCGGGCAGTTCGGCGATCTGGGTGCGCAGCCGGGCGACCAGTTCGGGATCGGAGGTCCCGATCAGGATCTGGATGCTCATTTCTTGCCGGCCTGGGGGGTCTCGCACAGCCGGTTGAACGGCGGCTTGGCGTCCTCGGCGCCGCCGACCAGCGCGAGGCGCACCTTGCGGGCGAAGCTCTCGGCGTAGGTCATCTTCAGGGTGTCGTCGGAGCTCAGCGCGAAGGTCACCGGCACCGTGGCGCCGGAGTTGCCGCCGCTCTTCTGCTGGCCGTCCGGCAGCACCTGCACCTGCCCGACGTTGATGACCTGGACCCGGTTCAGGATGCGGACCGCGCAGGCGCTGGTGACGGTCTTGCCGTTCTGGGTGGAGTCGAAGGAGGCGTAGACGTCGACGATGGAGCCGTTCATCACCTTGCCGGCCACGCCGGTCTCCGCGTCGATCATGATGGCGATCTCGCGCTGGCCCGGGCGCAGCGAGGGCGCGTCCAGCAGCATCCCCTGCTGGAGGTAGGCGCCGTTCGGGATGGTCCCGGCCGCCACCTTGCCCTGCAGGTCGGCGATGTTGGTGACGAAGGCGCCGGTGGTCCACCGTTTGGGGATCTGCGTCTGCCGCACCGAGGCGGCCGTGACGGGCTGGAACGCCTCGACATTGGCCTGGACCTGCAGGATCGTGGTCATCTCGCCGACCGCGGCGTCGGCATCGGCCTTCACCTTGCCGACATAGCCGATCAGCGTGACGAACACGACGACGGCCCCGATGATCGCCAGGACCATCAACACCACACCACGTCGCTGGCGGGGGTTCATGTGGCTCCGTTCTTACGTGGGACGGGCGGGTGTCAGCTCGGATCGCGGCGGAAGACGACCGTGCCCGGCCGGAATCCGTCGTCGAAGTCGTCGAAGTCCTCGGGGTCCGGCGGCTCCGACGCCTCCGGCGCTGACGCCTCTGGTTCCGGCGCTTCCGGTTTCGGCGCTTCCACTTCTGGCGCTTCCGGCTCGCCGGATCCGGCGGACCGCTGTGGGAGCGGGATGTCCGGAACCGTCCTGCCCTCTTCGTTGGTGGCGGGAGCGGTGGGAGCCGGTGGAGTGGGAGCCGGAGCAGCGGGAGCAGCGGGACGCGGCGCTTCGGGTTCGGGCGTCTTCCCGAAAGCCCTGGGCGGCGCGGCGGGCGGTGGGACAGGCGGCGCGGGGGGCGCCTTCTGCAAGGACGGCGGCTGCGCCGGAGGCGGTGGCACCGGAGCGGCCATGGGCTGGACGAGCGTGGCGGGCGCGGTGGCCGTGTGCTGCGGAAGCGGCTCAGGGGAGCGCGCAGGAGGCATCGGCGCGGGCGCCATCGGAGCAGACGCGGGAGGCGTCGGCGCGGGCATGGGAGGTGCGGGCACGGAAGGCGTCGGCGCGGGAGGCGCCGGAGTGGGCGCAGGCATCGGCGCGGGGGCGGACGCCATTGGGGCAGGGACGGGCGCCGTCGGCGCGGGCGCGGACACGGTCGCCTCGTCGCGCGGCTGGACGCGCGTGCAGAAGGGGCAGATCTCCAAGCCGACCGGTTCGCCGCACCACGGGCACGGCTGGTGGCGGACTTCCTGCAACGCCTGCGGCATGTCCTGCGGGTGCCCGCTGAAGGCGGCGAACTCGGTGTACTTCTTGGTCCCCCAGTACTCGGACGCGAGGGGTTGCCCGGCGACGAGCGTCAGGGACGCCACCCGCAGTTCCGGTTGCAGCCGCTCCCGAAGCCAGCCGGTGTTGCCGCCCGCGTCCGCCGCGTACATCAGGACGGGCTCCACGGGCCGCAGGTCGATCCGCGGAAGCGGCTGGGACGAGGTGACCCGGTGCACGACCGCCTGCTCGCCCATCACCGCGACGAAGCCCGTCCGCGGCACGTAGGAGAACATGTGCTGGCCGAAACCGGTGCGGGCCCGCTCGAACTTGGCGACGCTGTTCAGCCACGCGCCCGCGTAGATGCGCCGGGCCAGCGGCTGGACCACGCTCGCCAGCACGCCGGCTCGCACATGCGGGGCGATGAAGGTCAATTGGTCTGCAAGAATGGACAGCGCCAGCGGCGGCAGATCGACCGGTACCCCGGCGATGCGGTCGCTGTTCAGCACACCCCGTACGTGCCGGAGCATCCGGACGGCCTCGGCGGACCGCCAGGCCGGATAGAGCATCAGCACCGCGCCCCGCTGCCGCAACGCTTCCGCCGTGTGGTCCAGGAAGAGCGCTAGGGCGTCGGGGGCGGCCGAGTCCGGGACGCGGACGGTGGGCGTAGGGATCACGTTGGTGGTGGGCAGGTCACCAACGAGCACGACGGCGGTCATAGGCCGCGCCAGGCGGGTGCGGGCCCCACGTCCACTCTGTTCTCCCAGGTTCGACCCCACTGATCGCAAAGAACCTATTCACGACCATGAGTCAGAGCAAGAACATTCATTTTGGAAACAGCACATTATTCGACATTTGGCATGTCCGTAATGCGCAAGAAACCTGCCCTTCGCCAGGAGTCAAGACAGGCTCGACGGGTACCAGAAACAAGTCATTGAGGCATTTAAAGAACATGGGGCACTAAAGGGCGCAAACCAGGCAGGGGTTTCGGACGCCGGCCCTAGGCTTGCCGACCATGAGGCGTCTCACGGCTGTCATCGGCATTCTCACCGCCTTCGGCGCGTCGGCCTGCTCCGGCGACGACCGGCCGGCGCCCAAGCCCGCGGCGACCGCTTCCCCGACGCGTCCCCCGACCCCGGCGGCGGCGCTCCCCTCGGTCACCCTGCCCGACCGGCCGGCGGAGCTGGTCGAGGTGCTCGGCAAGCAGGTGCGGGCGGCCGGCACGGTGCACGCCGAACTGCGGAGCACCGGCGGCCAGGGCGACCAGAAGATCGACGAACGGATCAACGCGCAGCTGCGGACCGGCGCCACTCCCCCGCAGGCCCAGCTCACCATCGTGGACACCGATCCCGAGCAGCCCGGCACCACCGAGGCCGTCATCAGCGGCGGCATCGTCTACACCCGCGTGGACGGAGCCGAGCAGGCCCCCGGCAAGCCGTGGGTGCGGCTGGCGCGGCAGGACGCGGCCAACCCCGACATCGGTCCCCTGGGCAAGGTCCTCACCGGAACGCTCGACGAGATCGACAAGGCGCTCGGCGAACTGGCGACCGACACCGGGCTCGCCATCGTGCGCGGGGGCGCCTTCAAGGGGGCGCCGAAGAGCGAGACGGTGGAGGGCGTCGCCGTCCACCGCTACCAGGGCGGCACGCGCACGGCCGACCTGGCCGGGCGGGACAAGTCCTTCGAGGCGATGTCCAAGCTGGGCCTCAAGGAGGTGCCCTGGACCCTGTGGGTCGACGACAAGGGCCTGCCCCGCAAGTTCGAGGCGGACCTCGCCACCCCGCAGAAGATGCGCGTGCGCCAGACGGTCTCCTACCGGCGGTGGGGCGAGCCGGTCATCATCACGGTGCCCCCGGCCGACAAGGTGCACGTCATGGGTTCCTGACGCGGCGGCCGGCCCGGCCGCCGGGTCAGGCCGGCTTGAAGGAGGCCAGGATCTGCTCGGCCTGCGGCGGCATCGCCCCCTGCTTCGCCGAGAGGTCCACGAAGCAGAACCGGTCGCCCGGGATCGGCACCCGGACCGTCGCCTCGTCGGTGGTGATCCCGTCGCGGCCCGGGCTGGTGTAGGTCGCCTTGAAGCCCGGCCGCCCGCCCACCGTCAGGTCGGTGAGCCGTGCGCCCTTGTGCATGGCCGTCGCCTTGGCCTTCAACTGCTCCAGCGAGGAGCCGGTGAGGCCGCCCCGGTCGCAGCCCACCGTCAGGATCGGCGCGAAACCGGAGGTGACCGAGGTGTCGATCGCGAAGGCGATGCCCTGCTCCTTCTGCTTGCCGAGCAGCTCCTTCGTCAGCGAGCCGAGATCACCGGTGAGGCGGAAGGAGGTCTGGACGACCGGCGAGGCGTCCTGCGTGGGATCGACCTGCTTCCAGCCGGGCGGGAGCGTCACCGAGGCGCCGGTCGCGTTGAGCGGGGTACCGCCCGCTGCGGGCGCGGCCGACGAGGCGGCCGACGACGGGGCCGCGGCCGGGGGCGCCGCCGAGGGGCTCACGCTCTTCTTTTCACCATCGCCGCACCCGGCGAGTGCCAGCGGAACGAGGCTGAGTGCGCAGAGGGCGGCCGTTCGAGAAGACATCATCTGTCCCATGGGTATCGGCTCGGGGGGATTGGCAGCGGACGCTAGCAGAGCGGTCCGTCCCGCCGCCGCGACCGGAGCCTGCACGCCGGACGCGCCAGATCGGGGGGCGCCGTTCTAGAGTCGCTTCACGACGGTGAGACGAGCCCCAGGAGTACGGCGATGACGAATCCAGCGGAGCCCGGACGGCCCGCCCAGCCACCGGGACCGGGCCCCTACGGCCCGCCTCCGCCCCGGCAGCAGCCACAACCTCATCCGCAGCAGCACCCCGGGCACGTCCCCGGCCCTCGTCCCTCCGGCTCCGGTCCGCAGCAGCGGCCCGAGGAGTGGGCGCCTCCGGCGCGCACCGACAAGGGGGTGATGGGCGCACTGTTCGACACCAGCTTCGACCATCTGGTCACCCCCAAGCTGATCAAGGTGTGCTACCTGCTGTCGCTGCTGCTGATCAGCCTGTCCGCGCTCATGGTGGTCGCCGTGGGCCTCTGGATCGCGCAGTTGCGCGACGGCTGGCTGCTCGGCCTGCTGGTGATGTGCTGCGCCCCGGTGTTGTGGTTCTTCGAGGCGATCCTGGCGCGGATCTTCATGGAAGCCGTGGTGGTGCGGTTCAAGGGGGTCGAGCACCTGCGGGTCATCAAGGACAAGATCTAGAGGCGGGCGTTAGGCTCGCGGGGAGCACGCGACACAGACGGGGCAGTGCAAGTGGCCGACTTCCAGGAGCCGGGGACCGACGACGACACTCCCCCGCGTTCGACGCGCCGGGATCCGGGCGTCACCCGGCGCGATGATCCGGCCGTGCCCGCGCCGCGTGCGGCGGGCGGCGCCGGCGGCACGGGCGCCACGCGGCGGGACGGCGGGATGTCCGGCGGCGGCGCGCTGCTGCGGCTGCCCGACGTGCTCGCCGACCGGTTCGAGCTGGTCTCCGAGCTGCCCGTGCAGGGCGCCGAGTCCGATCTGCTGCTCGTCCGGGACGCGGCGGGCGCCGAGTTCGTCGTCAAGCTCTTCCGCCGCGGCTACAGCGCCGACCCGGACGTGTGGGCCAAGCTCCCCGAGCTGGACTCCCCGCACGTGCTGCGCGTCCGGGAGACCGGCCACGCCGACGGGCGCGACTACGAGGTCACCGAGTACGCGCCCGGCGGCAACCTGCGGTCGCTCATGGCCGGGGCGCTGGCCACCGAGACGGTCTCCGCCATCGCGCGACAGCTCGCGGACGGGCTCGACGCGCTGCACCGGGCCGGCATCGTGCACCGCGACCTCAAGCCCGAGAACGTCCTCGTCCTGGGTTCGGACCCGCTGCGGCTCGCCATCGCCGACTTCGGGCTCAGCAAGGTCCTGGAGCAGAGCGTCGTGTTCGCCTCCTCCTCGCGCACGCTCGCCTACGCCGCGCCCGAGTCCCTGTCCGGGCAGGTCTCCCCGGCCCGCGACTGGTGGTCGCTCGGCATGATCGTGCGGGAGCTGGCGACCGGGCGGCCGCCGTTCCTCGGGCTCAGCGAGACGGCCGTGGTCGACCATCTGGCGACGCGGCAGGTGTCGGCCGACGAGGTCGCCGACCCCCGGCTGCGGCTGCTGGTGCGCGGCCTCCTCACGCGTGATCCGCGCCGCCGCTGGGCGCACGGGCAGGTCGCCGAGTGGCTGGCGGGCGGCTCTCCCGTGGTGGCCAAGGAGCCCGCCGCGCAGACCGCTCCGCCGGGCAGCGGGCTGCCGTTCAGGGGCGTCCGCTACGACGACCGCGCCGAATTGGCCCGCGCTCTCATCGAGGACTGGGATCACGCCGCCCTCTACTTCTTCGGGCGCGGCGAGTCCGGGGAGGCGTGGCGCAGCCTGCGCGAGTGGCTCGCCGAGGTCCCCGACGACGGCCGCATCGAGCTGATCGACCGTTATCTGACGGCGGACCTCAAGCCCGACGTCAAGCTCCTGCACCTGGTGCGCTGGCTCGACCCCTCGCTGCCGCCCCACTACCTGGGACGCCGCGTCGCCCCCGCCGACCTTCCCGGCCTGGCCGCGCTCGCGGGCGATCCCAAGCATCCCGACCACCGCACCGCCTGCCTGCTCGGCCGCGCGCTGTGGGACGAGCGGCTGCTGCGCGTGCTGGCCGCGTCCGAGGGCGGGCACGAGCTGGCGCGCATCGACGACCAGTGGCGCGCCCACGTCGCGGCCTGGAACGACCTGGCCCGCTGGTTGCGGGGGCAGGAGACCGGGCCCGAGAGCCTGCCGACGCGGTTCCCGAACGCCGGCACCGCCGAGGGCACGCGCGTGGCGGGCCCTTCCGACGATCCGCCGGTGCTGCTGTTGACCCTGCTGGCGCTGGCGGCCGAGCCCGCGCAGACCCGGCAGCAGATCGCGGCGGCGGCGGGGAGGGCCCGTGCGGCCGTTCAGGAGCCCGTCCCGTGGTTCGCGTGGCTCGCCGACGGCGCGGGCGACGATCCGCTCCGGCAGCTGGCGGTGACACGGGCCGCGCCCGAGGCCGTCCTGGAGATCGAGGCCCGCAAGCGCGACCGGCACGCCGCCGAGCAGCGCACCGAGGCGCTGCGCGCGCACTGGGCGGACCGGGAGCGGCAGCGGCTGGACGGGCGCAAGGCCGCGACCGTGCGGGCCGTGGCGTGGTCGGTGCCGCTCCTGGTGTTCTGGTTGTTCGGCAGCTGGATGGTCGGCGGGCTGTTCGGCGGCGGCGACTCCGGCACCAGCTCGGTCGGCGGGATGCAGCGCTCCTCGGGGCTGGCGTTCGGCGTGCTGGCGGCGTTCTCGGTGCTGGCCTGGCTGGTCCAGTGCGGTGCGGAGGTGATGGTCGCGCGCGCGCAGGGCGGCGACTACCTGCCCTACGGGCCGTGGTCGTGGATGTCGCGGGTGCTCGGCGCCGGGAGCAAGGGCCTGTCGAAGGCGTCGCGGACGGTGTCGGGTGCGGCCCGGCAGAACGGGCGGCGCGGCTGCGGCATGTTCCTGATCCTGGGCATCGTGCCGCTGCTGCTGGTCCTGCTCCTGCTGTCGGCGGTGACGGCCGTGGCCAGCCTGTTGTGGCTGCTGGTGCTGGTCGCCGTGCCGGTCGCGCACGCGGTCGGGGCCGGCGTGCGGCTGCACCATTGGCGGCAGGCCCACCGGGAGGCCGAGCGGAAGGCGCTGGCGTGACGAGAGAAGGGACCCCATGAGCAGCGGAGTCGAGGCCGACATCGCCCTGGACGCGGCGGTGGTGCTCAGCCTGGGCATGAACCGGGCGCTGGGCCGCACCGCCGGGCTGGCCGGGCGCGGCGCCGAGGCCCTGGCCGCGCTGGCGGCCGGGCGCGCCGAGGCGCGGGCCGCGGCGCTGGCCGAGGCCGAGACCTACGACCGGGCGCTGCGCGAGGTGCTGGACCGCAACGCCCGGATCGCCGCCCTCGCCGACGCCCGCGCCAAGGTCGGCGCGCAGGTGGAGCTGCCCGCGCCGTTCGTCCCGGCCGAGCAGCCCGTGGAGGAGCTGACCGCCTGGTGCGCGGCCGTGGACGGGCGGCTGGACGAGGCCGAGCGCGAACTGTCGGCGCATCTGGCCGCCGAGGTCACCGCGCAGATCTTCGCCGTCCCCGCCGAACGGCTGAGCGCGGACACCGCGCCGACGCCGCGGGCCGCCGAGCACGCCGCAACCGAGCACACCGCCGCCCTGGAGCGCGTCCTGGCGCGGCTGCTGCCCGACACCCCCGAGGCCGAGCGCCGCGCCGTCGCCGACGCCGCCCGCCTGCTGGCCGACGCCGCCACCGCCGACGACGCCGAGAGCGCGCTCACCGAGGTCCGGCTGCGCATCCAGGACGCCAACCGCCGCACCGAGCAGGCCCGCGAGGCCGCGCGCCGCCGAGCGGTCGAGCAGGAGGCCGCCGAGCAGGCCGAGGCCGAGCGCCGCTACGTGCTGGACTCCATCACCACCGCGTTCGAGGACCTCGGCTACGAGGTGTCGGCCGGTTTCGAGACCATGACCGCCGCCGACGGGACACTGCTGCTCAGCAAGGGCGACTGGCCCGACCACAGCGTCCGAATGCGGGTGGACGACGCCCGCCAGGTCCGCGCGGCCGTCGTCCGCACCACCGAGGCGGCCAGCGAGGACGACCGGCGCGTGGACGTCGAGCGCGAGCAGGAGTGGTGCGAGGCGTTCGAGGCCGCCCGCGACCGGCTCGCCCGTGCCGGTGTCCGGTCCGAGGTGACCTGGCGCCTGGAGCCCGGAGTGCACGAACTGCCGGTATCGGCCGAGGCACGGCAGACTAGGGCGCGGACCGGTCGGCGCGAACGCCACCGCGAGCGAGGACAGTGAGAGAGGCAATGAGCGCGAAAGGCCGTGCGCCGTCTGGACCGAGGGGCCCGCGACGAGGGAGGGCGGCGCGTAGACCGGCCGGAGCCGCCCGGCGGGGGCGGGGCCGATGACCGAGTCGCCGACGCTGGGAGGCAGGCTGCCCGGCTGGCCGCCCTTCATGCGGGAGCTCGACGCGACGCTGTCGGTGCACTCCCAGTACGTGCTGTCGGGGAACCTGTACGACAGCTTCCTCGCGCCGCCGCTGGAGGGCTCCGGCCCGGCGCGGCTGCTGCCGCTGCGCGACCTGCTGTGGGAGTCGCTGCGCTCCAGCGGCTTCTCGTTCATGCTGGTGTACGACCCGGTGGACGGCCTTCAGGTGCACCCCGAGGCCGGGGACGAGGACGGCGACCGCGCCGCCGAGGCGGCCGAGCGGCTGCTGGGCAAGCTCAAGGGCGACAAGCCGTCGCTGGAGGGCGTCACCAAGCACCTGGCGGCGGTGGCGCAGCCGGGGGACGACCTGCGCGCCGCGGTCGTCATCGAGTCGGCGTCGCGGATCGCCCGCACCCCCACCGAGATGGAGCCCGCCGAGCGCGACTTCTTCCGGTTCTGCGCCAAGCTGTCGCGCACCGCGCGGCCGGTGCGGGTGGTCGGCGCGCGGCCCAAGCCGCTGTACAACCCGATCGTCTGGCTGGTGGAGCGGCCCGGCGACCTGCCGCCGTGGCTGACCGCCGACAACGAGAACGTCCGCGAGATCACCATCCCGCGCCCGCACCTCGGCGACCGGCAGGAGACCGCGCGGCTGCTGGCGCGCGCGTTCGGGGTGTCGGACGTGGACGCCGACAAGGTCGCCGCGGCCGCCTGCGACGCGTTCGCCGAGCAGGCCGACGGCCTCACCCTGCAGTCGATGATCGAGGTGACCCGGCTGGCCAAGGAGCGCAACGTCTCGCTGGCCGACCTGCCCGACGCGGTGCGCACCTACAAGCTCGGCGTGCTGGACAATCCGTGGAGCCGCGGCCACCTGCGGCGGCGCGTGCTGGAGGGCGAGAAGCGGGTGCCCGAGCGCGTCATCGGGCAGCCGCAGGCGGTCACCAAGACCCTGGACATCCTCAAGCGCGCGGTGCTCGGCCTGTCGGGCGCGCAGGCGACCCGGTCGGGCAGCCGGCCGCGCGGGGTGCTGTTCTTCGCCGGGCCCACCGGCACCGGCAAGACCGAGCTGGCCAAGTCGATCACCGAGCTGGTGTTCGGCGACGAGTCGGCCTACCTGCGCTTCGACATGAGCGAGTTCTCCGGCGAGGGCTCGGGCGACCGGCTGATCGGGTCGCCGCCGGGGTACGTGGGGCACGAGGCGGGCGGCGAGCTCACCAACGCGGTGCGCGAGGACCCGTTCCGGGTGGTCCTGTTCGACGAGATCGAGAAGGCGCACCCGCGCATCCTGGACAAGTTCCTGCAGATCCTGGAGGACGGGCGGCTCACCGACGGGCGCGGCAACACCGTGCACTTCTCCGAGTCGATCCTGATCTTCACCTCCAACCTGGGGATGTTCGGCGCGGCGCCCGACATCACGGTGCGCGGCGAGGGCGGGGGCGCCGCGCACGGCGTCCGCGTCCAGAACATTCACCCCGGCATGGACTACGACGAGGTCGAGCACCGCATCAAGAGCGCGGTCGCCGAGCACTTCACCCAGGTGCTGAACCGGCCCGAGCTGCTCAACCGGTTCGGCGACAACATCGTGGTGTTCGACTTCATCGGCCCCGAGGCCGCCGACAAGATCTTCGACCTGCAGTTCGCCAACATCTGCCGCCGGGTCGCCGAGGAGCACCGGCTGGTCCTCACCGTCAAGGGTGAGGCGCTGCAGACGCTGCGCGAGTGGTGCACCGGCGAGCTCGACAAGGGCGGGCGCGGCATCGGCATGGCGCTGGAGTCGGCGTTCGTCAACCCGCTGGCCCGCGCGCTGTTCGACCGCGAGCTCACGCCCGACGAGCGCCTGACGGTGACCGGCATCCGCCGGGAGGGCTCCATCGTGCACGTGGACCTGCAGTGAGCGCCGAGCTGCTGCTGGCCAAGGCGCACTACCCGGTGACCGCCCTCGGCCCCGGCGTCCGCGCCGGGATCTGGACGCAGGGCTGCACGCTGCACTGCAACGGCTGCCTGTCGCGCGACACGTGGGCGGCCGACCAGGGCAAGGCGGTGCCGGTGGAGGCCGTGCTGGGCTGGCTGGAGTCGCTGCCGGGGCCGGTGGACGGCGTCACGATCTCCGGCGGCGAACCGTTCCAGCAGCCGGTCGCGCTGCGGGCGCTGGTAGGGGGAATCCGGGCGTGGCGGGAGAGCAGACCGCCCGATGCCGTACCGTTGGACATTCTCGTCTACAGCGGATATGTCTACTCTCGGCTCTCGCGTTCGACCGAAGCACGCGAGATCCTGGACATGTGCGACGCCGTGATCGCGGGGCCGTACGTCGAACGGCTCAACCCGGAGGGGCGACACACCCGGAGTGGCTCTCTACTCTGGAAAGGGTCGGCCAACCAGCGCGTCGTGCCCCTGTCCCCGCTGGGACGGGACCGGTACGCGACACCGGCCGGGAAGACCGAGCAAGCAGCAGGGCCCCGCATGCAGGTGTCCGTGGACGAGGGGCCGGAGGGAAGGCGGGTGTACTACATCGGAATCCCGCGAAGGGGTGACATGGAGCACCTCACGACGACGCTCGAACGCGCCGGGGTGCGCGCGGGGGATGTGTCATGGCGACCTTGAACTGTCCCGTCTGTGACGAGCCGTTCCAGCCGGGCGATCTGCTCTGCCTGAGCTGCGGCGCCAACCTGGCGCGCGCGGGTGGCGGCGGGGCGCGGCGCCCGGGTGGTTACGAGGACCAGCAGCCGCCGCGGATTCCACCGCCGCCTGCCCCGGGCCAGCCGCACCACGGGCAGCCCGGTCCGCAGCACCAGCCTCCCCCCGGCGACCCGTGGGGCGCGCCGCAGCAGCCTCAGCAGCCGCCCCAGGACCCCTGGGGCGCGCCGCCACCGCAGCACGGCCAACCCCAGCACGGCCAACCCCAACACGGCCAGCCCCAGCACGGGCAACCGCAACACGGGCAACCGCCTCAGCACGGCCAGCCCCAGCACGGCCAGCCGCAGCAGCCTCAGGACCCGTGGGGCGCGCCGCAGCAGCCGGGCCCGGCCGAGGGGTGGGGGGCGCCGCCACCGCAGCAGCAGCCGCCCGTTCCCCAGCACGGCCAGCCGCCGCAGCACGGGCAGCCTCAACACGGCCAGCCGCAGCACGGGCAGCCCGGTCCGCAGCACCAGCCTCTCCCCGGCGACCCGTGGGGCGCGCCGCAGCAGCCTCAGCAGCCGCCCCAGGACCCCTGGGGCGCGCCGCCACCGCAGCACGGCCAACCCCAACACGGCCAGCCCCAGCACGGGCAACCGCAGCACGGGCAGCCGCCGCAGCAGGACCCGTGGGGCGCGCCTCCGCCGCAGCACGGGCACCAGCAGGCCCCGCACCAGGCCGCCCCCCCGATGCCGCCGCAGCACGGCCGCGAGGCCACGCTGCTGCCGCCCGAGCACGGCCAGCAGCGGGGCGGCGAGACCGCGTTCATGTGCCCCTACTGCGAGGCGGTGCTGAGCAACCCGAGCGCCGCGCAGTGCGAGTCGTGCCTGCGGCCGCTGCCGCAGAAGGGCACGCCCGTCCTGCGGATGCACTTCCCGACCGGCGAGCTGAAGGTGTCGGTCGGCCAGCACCTGGTGCTGGGCCGCGACGCGGGCCAGTCCCCCGTGGCGGCGACGTTCACCCAGTACGACAACGTGTCCCGGCGGCACTCGACGGTCTGGCTCGACCCGTCGGGCACCGCCTGGGTGCGCGACGAGGGCTCCACCAACGGCACGTTCGTCAACGGCGAGCGCCTGCCGCGCGGCGTGGAGGCCCCGCTGCGCGACGGCGACCAGCTCCGCCTGGCCGCCGACGTGACCGGCACGGTCCAGCTCAACTAGCGCGTCCGCTCGACCGGCGGCCCGGAGACCCGTTCTCCGGGCCGCCGTCGTCTGCGCGGACCCGGCCGGGATGGACCGCTCCATCCGTTGCCCAGCTGTGATCATCTTCAGGACAACGCCCAGGTCGCACCACGCGTCTTGTGATCACCACGTGTCGCGTGGTTCCCTCCCCCCGAAAGAAGACCTGATGCGCAAACTCCTCGGTGCGTCCGTCGCCACGGCCGCGCTCGCCGGCTCCCTCGCCGCCGTCCCCGCCGCGCAGGCGGCCGCGGCGCCGGCCCCCACCAAGATCAGTGACTTCCGCTTCGTCGGCGAGCACTACGGCCTCATCCGGCTGTCGGGCAAGATGACCGCCACCGGCGCCACCGCCCTGGGCGGCCGCCAGCTGATCGTCGAGTACGCCACCGCCAAGAACGGCAAGTGGATCCGCCTGCCGCTGCTCAAGGGCTACAAGCCCCTGGTCACCGGCCGCTACGGCGGCTTCCAGGGCACCGCCTTCCTCGGCTACACGGTGGAGAACGGCAAGAAGCGCATGATCGGCGCGGCGAACTCCTACTGGCGCGTCCGCTTCGCCGGCGACGCCAGGCTGCGCCCGGCGACCAGCGGGGTCGTGCGCGACCCGCGCATCGACAGCTCCATCACGAGCTGGAAGATCACCACCAAGGTCCGCAAGGGCGGCTACGTCTACGTCAGCGGCGTGCTGAAGCACCAGGTCGGCGGGCCCACCAAGCCCTACGTCCCCTACAAGGGCCGCGTGATCTCCATCAACGGCCTGGTCAAGGGCGAGAAGGAGTGGTACTGGTACGCCCGCCCGAAGACCGACTCCCAGGGGCGCTTCTCGGCCAAGTTCCGCGTCTACAAGGACACCCGGTTCCAGCCGATCCACTACGCCGACAAGGCCCACTACTCGGCCAGCGGCCTGCCCGTCAACGTGGACGTGCGCTGATCGGCGCACGTCCGGCCTCTCCCATCGAAAGAAGCACTGTGCGCAAACTCCTCAGCGCGTCCGTCGCCGCGGCCGCGCTCGTCGCGGTCGTGCCCGCGACGGCCGCCGCCGCTCACGCGGCCCCGGCCGTTCGAGCGGCCGCTCCGGCCCCCACCGCCATCACCGGCGTCAAGGCCGCCACCGCCGTGACCGGGAAGCTGACGGTCTCCGGCCGGCTCACCACTCCCGGCGGCGCGGTCGGCGCGGGCCGCCAGATCATCGTCGAGAACGCCGACGACCGGGGCAGGAACTGGCGCCGCCTCCACCTGTTCAAGGGCGAGAAGTGGCCGGTGACCAAGGCCGACGGCTCGTTCGCCGCCACCTTCCGGTCGCCCTTCTACGCGCACGGGTACTTCCGGTTCCGCTTCCTGGGCGGTCCGAAGTACGCCCCCTCGGTCAGCGCCACCCTGCGCGACCACCGCATCAACGCGCGGGTGTTCGGCTGGAAGATCTCCCCCACCAAGATCCGCAAGGGCTCGTACGTGACCTTCAGCGGCACGCTGAAGGAGAAGCCCGGCTCGGCCTACCGGCCGTTCAAGGGCCAGCTCGTCTACATCGAGGGCCGGGTCAAGGGCGAGAAGAAGTGGTACTGGTACGCACGGCCCAAGACCGACGCCAAGGGCAACTTCAAGGCGCGGTTCCGGGTCTACCAGGACACCTACTTCGTGTACTCCTACTACGGCGACAAGAACCACCTGGTGGACTTCCCGCTGAAGACCACGTTCGTGGACGTGCGCTGACGCACTGACGGAACGGCGAGGCCCCGCAGTCCATACGGACTGCGGGGCCTCTTCGCTTCACGCTCAGCTGCTGGCGCGCTTGGCGCGGGCGCGGGTGCGCTCGCGCTCCTTGGCGTCCAGGACGATCTTGCGGATGCGGACCGACGCCGGGGTCACCTCGACGCACTCGTCGTCGCGGATGAACTCCAGGCTCTCCTCCAGGGTGAGGATCTTCGGCGGGGTGAGCGTCTCGGTCGTCTCCGACGTCGAGGCGCGCATGTTGGTCTTCTGCTTCTCCTTGGTGATGTTGACGTCCATGTCGTCGGCGCGGGAGTTCTCGCCGACGATCATGCCCTCGTACACCTCGGTGGTCGGGCCCACGAAGAAGGTGCCGCGCTCCTGCAGGTTGGTGATGGCGTAGGCGGTCGCCGCGCCGGAGCGGTCGGAGACCAGCGAGCCGGACGGGCGGGTGCGCAGGTCGCCGAACCACGGCTCGTAGGACTCGAACACGTGGTGGGCCATGCCGGTGCCGCGGGTCTCGGTCATGAACTCGGTGCGGAAGCCGATCAGGCCGCGCGCCGGGACCAGGAACTCCATCCGGATCCAGCCGGTGCCGTGGTTGGTCATCTGCTCCATGCGGCCCTTGCGGACCGCCATGAGCTGGGTGACCGCGCCGAGGTGCTCCTCGGGGATGTCCACGGTCAGGCGCTCGACCGGCTCGTGCTTCTTGCCGTCGATCTCGCGGGCGACCACCTGCGGCTTGCCGACGGTGAGCTCGTAGCCCTCGCGGCGCATGTTCTCGACCAGGATGGCGAGGGCGAGCTCGCCGCGGCCCTGCACCTCCCAGGCGTCGGGGCGCTCGGTGGGCAGCACGCGGATGGACACGTTGCCGATCAGCTCGCGGTCGAGGCGGTCCTTGACCATGCGGGCGGTGACCTTGGTGCCCTTCTCGCGGCCGGCCATCGGGCTGGTGTTGGTGCCGACGGTCATCGAGATGGCCGGCTCGTCCACGGTGATGGTGGGCAGCGGGCGCGGGTCCTCGGGGTCGGCGATGGTGTCGCCGATCATGATCTCCGGGATGCCGGCGATGGCGATGATGTCACCGGGGCCGGCCTGCTCGGCGGGCTTGCGCTCCAGCGCCTCGGTCATCAGCAGCTCGGTGATCTTGACCCGGCTGGTGGTGCCGTCGCCCTTGATCCAGGCGACCTGCTGGCCCTTCTTGATGACGCCCGAGTGCACCCGGCACAGCGCGATGCGGCCGAGGAAGTTGGAGGCGTCCAGGTTGGTGACGTGCGCCTGCAGCGGCGCGGTCGGGTCGTAGGACGGCGCCGGGATCGTGTCGGTGATGACCTGGAACAGCGGCTCCAGGTCCTCGGAGTCGGGCAGCTCGCCGTCGCCGGGCTTGGTCAGCGAGGCGCGGCCGGCGCGGCCGGAGGCGTAGACGATCGGGAACTCGATCTGGTCCTCGGCGGCCTCGAGGTCCATGAACAGCTCGTAGGTCTCGTCGACGACCTCGTCGATGCGCGCGTCGGGCCGGTCGGTCTTGTTGACCACCAGGATCACCGGGAGCTTGGCCTCCAGGGCCTTGCGCAGCACGAAGCGGGTCTGCGGCAGCGGGCCCTCGGAGGCGTCCACCAGCAGCACGACGCCGTCCACCATCGACAGCCCGCGCTCGACCTCGCCGCCGAAGTCGGCGTGGCCGGGGGTGTCGATGATGTTGATCGTCATCCCGTTGTGCAGGACCGCGGTGTTCTTCGCGAGGATCGTGATGCCCTTCTCGCGCTCCAGGTCGTTGGAGTCCATGACGCGGTCGTTGACGTCCTGGTTCTCACGGAAGGCACCGGACTGCCAGAGCATGGCGTCGACCAGCGTGGTCTTGCCGTGGTCGACGTGGGCGACGATGGCGACGTTACGGAGGTCATCGCGCGTGGAGAAGGGCATACGGGTTCGCCTTGCGTGAGAGTTCGGGTGCGCCGCAGACATGCGGCATACACCATTCTACTTGGCCCGCTGCCCGACCCTGCCGTCTCGTCCGTCCCATCTGTCGCGAATATCAGCATTTGGCCATCTTTGAACTTCCTTTGTACTCTCCTGGGCGTCCGGTCGTGCCGAGCCCCGCCCCCGGGGCTGCGCCCGGACCGCCTAATCCCCCGTGCGGGGAGCCGGGGACCCACATCTGCGACCCCCTGGGGTGAATCGGCTCACATCCGTGGACCGTAGGGCGTCTCCTTGCCCGAACCCGTCAGCTAACCCGGTAGGCGGCGAAGGAGAGGAGAACCCCGGCTTGGCCCCGGAACCCCGTCGACACCGCTTCGCCCTGCCCGCCCGCGTGCCCGCCCGGTCCGCCCGCGTGACCGCCGTCCTGGTGCTGGGCGCCGGGATCGCCGCCCCCGCCGTCGCGCACGCCGCGCAGCCCGCCCGCCCGGCCGTGCGGCCGGCCCTGGCCGCCGCCCCCAAGCCGAGCGAGAGCGAGCTGCGCAAGCAGCTGGACGCCCTCAACACCGAGGCGGAGAAGCTCACCGAGGCGTACAACAAGACGCGGGTCGAGCTCGGCAAGGCGCGCGCCGCCGAGAAGCAGGCCGGCAAGGTCGCCGCCGACCTGGAGCGCCAGGCCGCCCCCGCTCGCGAGCAGATCGGCCGCCTGGCCGCCGCCAACTACATGAACGGCGGGCCCGACTCCCTCTTCTTCGCCAACGGCTCGGCCGACGGGCTGTCGGACTCGGCCTACCTGGCGCAGAAGCAGTCCGCCGTGGTGACCCGCCTGCAGGGGCAGATCGACCAGGCCAACAAGGCCGAGCAGGAGGCGCAGCGGCGCGCCGCGCAGGTGCAGCAGGCCACCGACCAGGCGCTGAAGGCGCGCTCGGCGGCCAAGGCGAAGGTCGACGAGGTGGTCAAGCAGCTCGACAAGCTGACCACCACCAACGTCAAGGACCCCAAGACCGGCCTCAAGGCCACGGTGAAGGGCTCGGACCTGCCCGCCAAGATGGCGCGCAAGGCGCTGACCAAGATCGGCAGCCCGTACGTGTGGGCGGCCGCGGGCCCCTCCACCTTCGACTGCTCGGGTCTGGTCGTGTGGGCCTACGCCCAGCTCGGCAAGAAGGGGCTGCCGCACTACACCGGCGACCTGTACGAGCTGGGCAGCAAGGTCGACAAGGGCGACCTGCGCTCGGGCGACCTGGTGTACTTCGGGAGCAACCTGCACCACATGGGGATCTACCTCAGCGACGGCAAGTACCTGCACGCGCCGCAGACCGGCGATGTGGTGAAGATCTCCAAGCTGTCGGACCGCTCCGACTACGCCGGGGCCAACCGCATCTCCTGACCCCGTCCCGCGCTCCGTCCGACCCGCCGCCGGTGCTCCGTGCGGCGGGTCCGGCGTTTCCGGCGGCCGGTGTTCCTGACCTGGTCACAGCGGAAAACCCGAATTCCAGGACGCGGGGCAATGACACGAAGCGCCAGCACGGTCCCACATGACGTGACCGCCAAAGAGCGCGACGACTGATCATTTTGCCGCCCGAGAGCCGGTCGCCACTTCGCCCGAAAGCTTGCGATACATCGCAATTTTGGCCGGTCATGGTCAATTTCCGGATCGTGCAGCGGAAGGTCAGTACTCTCCCGGCGCAGGTCTCGAACGTCGCCCCGGCTTCCCCGGCGTTCACTTCCGTCCCGTCCCAAGGAGTCCCGGTGAAGATCCGCAAGCCCGCCCTGCTCACGGCCACCGCCGCCGTCGCCCTGCTGCCGGTCGCCGGACTGGTCGCCCCCGCGCAGGCCGCCACCGCTCCCAAGCCCCGCGCCAAGGCCGCCGCGGCGGTGCCGGGCCAGGAGGAGCTCATCAAGCTGGTGCTGAGCTGCTTCCCGGCCAACATCCAGGCCGACGTCCAGCAGATCCTGGGCGGCGACTACATCGGCGGCCTGACGCTGCTGGCCAACGACGTGATGAAGCTGACGCCCGCCCAGCTCCAGGAGATCGCCGGCAAGCTGCAGGCGATCCTCGGCCAGCTGCCGATCCCGCAGCAGCAGGCGCTGAAGGGCCAGCTCAAGAAGGGGCTCACCAAGCAGGAGGTGTTCGGCGTCCTGCTGACGCGCCGCTGACCGCACGCGTACGGGTGTCCACCGGGCCGGACGGGTCGCGATCGGCTGATCTCGACCGGTCCCGGTGCGCGCCACCGTCCGGCGGCCGTCCGGCCGGCCGGGTCAGCCCAGGTACGGGATGATCGCCTCGACGACCGGCAGATCACCGGGCAGCCAGTCGACGTCGTAGAGCTCCTCCGCCGCCAGCCAGCGCAGCTCCAGGTGCTCCAGCGCGCGCGGCCGCCCCTCGACCAGCCCGGCGGTCCACACGCGGAGCACGCTGCCGCCCAGCACCAGCGGCCAGTCGCCGCCGACGCGCTCGCCGAGCACGACCTTGACGCCCAGCTCCTCATGGCACTCGCGGACCAGCGCGTCCTCGTCGCTCTCGCCCGGATCGACCTTGCCGCCGGGGAACTCCCAGCCCCCGGCCAGCTCCGCCGGCTCGGCCCGCTGCGCGGCCAGCAGCCGCCCGTCCGAGATGATCGCCGCTCCTACCACTACGGTGATGACAACCAGCCCCTCTCTCCCCGTCCATGATGCCCGGCGGGCGCCTGAAGGGGCGTCGGCAGGCCGGTCTCACACCGCTCCGGACGCCCCGGTTCCGGATGAGACGCCGGTGGCGGGGGCGGCGGTTCCGTTCGGAGCCGCGGCGCGTGCCCCGGCCACGATCCGGGCGGCCGAGGCGACGATCTCCTCCAGATGGTCGCCGTGCGCGCCGCGCCAGTAGACCTGGCCGCAGTCGGCGCACTTGCCGTACACGTCGTAGCTGCGGCGGGTGCCGTCGGCCAGGGCGTCCTCGACCTCGTCCTTGGCGGCGGCGACCAGCTCGCCGTTGCAGGCGGTGCAGCGCGTCCAGGGGCTCAGCTCGGGCGCGAACCGCTCCAGCAGGTCGCGCAGCTGGTCGTCGGGCCGGGAACTGCGCACGTGCGCGCCCAGCCACAGCGCCCGGCGGCGCAGCAGGCCGCGGTCCTGGGTGAGCAGCACCCGGCGCTCGGCGTTGGCCTGCACGACCAGCGCGGGGTCGTCCATGTCGTTGTGGTAGGCGGTGTCCAGGCCCAGCAGCCGCATCCGCCGCGCCAGCGTGCCCAGGTGCACGTCCAGCAGGAAGCGCGGAGCGCGCTGCCCCGGCTCCAGCGGCACCGGCTGCGGGCGCGGCATCGCCGCCACCGTGATCCGCTCGCCCGGGACCGGCTGGTGCGAGGGGCCGGCGGGCGCGCCGTCCACCGTCAGCGGGCCGACCTCGGGCAGCGGGATGCCCAGCGACTCGATGAGGTGCCCCAGCGTCGAGGTCCCGTCGGTGGCCGCCCGCTGCTCGGCGCGCCGCCGGGAGGCGGGCAGGAACAGCAGCAGGTCGGCGGCGATTTCTAGATGTACGTCCGGCTCGTCCACATCGCCAGCATGCCACGTGCCGCCGAGCGGCCACCGCCGGTTTTTCCGGGCGGGGCCGCCCGTACGGCTAGTCCAGGGCCAGCTCCGACAGCTTCTTCTTCAGGGAGGGGTGGGCCAGGGGGCGGGTCGAGCCGATCCAGTCGCCGCGCTTGTAGGGGGTCACGGTGATCGCCGGGCGGCAGGCGCTGCACCGCGCCACGATCATCTTGTTGTCGGCGATGACCATGCCCACATGGCCGGGGTTGTTACCAGAGGTGCCGGGACCGGAGTTGAAGAACACCAGGTCGCCCGGGCGCTCCTCACCCTTCTTGATCTTGATGCCGAACGGCCACTGCTCGAAGGTGGTGCGCGGGATGCCGAGCCCCACCGACCGGTAGGCGGCCTGGAGGAGGCTGGAGCAGTCCCAGGCGTCCGGGCCGTTGGCGCCGAACACGTAGGGCTTGCCGCGCTGCGCCATCGCGAACGCGATGATGCGCTGCACCGCGCCCCCGGCGTTGGCGGGCAGCTCGTTGTCCTCGCACTTGACGCCGTTGGACTGCACGACCTTGAAGTCGCCGCCGCTGTACTTGCGGGCCCAGTCCAGGACGAGGTTCACGTAGTCCCAGGAGTGGTTGTACATGAACAGCGCGGTGCGCATCCGCTCCGGGGCGCCGTTGTGCTTGATGTAGCGGGCGGCCGAGGGGATGGCGTCGGCGGGGTCGTAGCGGTCCTTCTTCTTGTCGTTGTTGCCGTCCACGGCGAACGCCTTGAACGTGGCCTCCAGGAACTGCATGGGGCCGCCCGCGCCGGCGTAGTTCTCGCCGCTGGACACCCCCGGGAGCTTGGAGGTGCCGTGACTGGTCTCGACCTTGCCGATGCCCGCGAGCACGTTCCACGGGACGCCGTAGTCCTTGCCCGCCTTCTTGTACAGCTCCAGGTAGTTGGCGGGGATGGCTCGGGCATCGGCGGCCTCGCCGGGCTGCGCGCTCGCCCCGGAGGTGTCGACGCAGTTGTCGCCGGTCGCGCCGCCGCCCCACATGAACTGCCCGGCGCCGAACAGCACCGGCACGATCAGCAGCGCGCCGAACAGCACCGCGGCCGCGCCGAGCGCGACGGCGGCCAGCACCCGGCGACGGGTCATTCGACGTCCCCCGCCTGCCCGGCGTCGGCCGGCTCGAAGGCGTACACGCGCAGCGCGCCGCCGTTGCGGGCCACCGTCACCGCGTACTGCTCGCTGGCGTCGTTCTCCTTGCCGCCCTTGGTGACCCGCTGCTTGCCGGTGACCAGGAAGATGATCGAGTTGTCCTCGATGGTGCGGACCCGGTCCAGGGTGGCCGACCCGGTCGCGACGGCCTGCTGCTGCCGGCGCTCCTCCAGCATCCCGGGCGCCGAGGCGCCGCGTTCGAGCTCGACGCGCAGCTCATCGGTGACCAGGCCGTTCAGCCGGGCCAGGTACGCCTGCGGGGTCTCGTCGAAGCGGAAGGTGCCGTAGGCGGCGGTGAAGCGTTGCGCGATGCCGGCGGCCGTGGCGAACTCCTGGTTGCTGAAGGGCAGCAGCCGGTAGATGTCGAAGGCGCCGGGATCGATCGCGGTGGCGATGCCCGGCGGCGGGGAGGCGGGGCCGCTGCTCGGGATGGCCGCCGGCGACGACGGCCGGGCGGTGGGGCGCTCGGCCTCGCCGTCGGGCGCCGCCACCGTCAGGTAGACCCCGACGGCGGTCAGCGCCACCACCAACCCGCCGAACAGGAACTTGCGCTGTCGGTCCGTCGGGTTCATTACTCGTCGCGTCCCTGATCACCCGAGGGCCGGTCCACCGGCCGCAGCCAGAACGGGATGGGCGGGGCGGCCTCTTCGGAGCCGCGTTTGCCCCACAGGGGCGGCGGGGCCTGCCTGCCGCCCGGGGCGGGGGCCGCGGACGCTCCGCCCCCGCCCGCGCTACCGCCACCACCGCTGGTGCGAGGCTTGGGAACGTTGGAGGCGGGGTCGGCGGGCCTGCTCTTGGGCGCGGCTCCGCCGTTCTTGCCGCGCGCGGGAGCCGAGCTGCCGCCGCCAGAGCCGCCACCTGCGCGGCTGCGCCCGCGACCGCCGGACAACCAGCCGCCGCCACCGGACGTGCCTCCGCCGGAAGGACCGGCAGAGGCACCGCCGGACGCGCCGCCCGATGCGCCGCCGCCGGAAGCGGCACCGGACGCTCCGCCGCCTCCGGTGACACCGCGCCCGGTCCAGGACGTGGGACGCGGGGTCCCGCTGCCGGACTGGCTACCGCCGCTCGATCCGCCGCCGTCGCGTCCGCCGCCGCCCGTACCGGCCGCCGCGGCGCCCGCCAGGCCGCCGCCACCGCCTGAACGTGCGGCCGCGGCGCCGTTGCCGTCACCGAGCCCACCGGCTCGTGAGGGCAGGTTCAGCGGGGGCGCCCCGCGCCGCGAACGGCCCTGCGCCGCGGCGGCGCCCGCACCGCGCGGCTTGGCCGCCAGCACCGGGGCCGCGTCCGGCGACGCCGACTCGCCCGCACCGGCGGCCGCACCGGCGCGCCGGTCGGCGCCCGCGCCGACCGAGGCGTCGTTCAGGGCCGGCGCGTTCGGGTCGGCGTTCGGGTCGCCCTTGCCGCGGGCGCCGAGCCGGTAGCCCGCCGCGCCCGGCACGACCGCGGCGCCGACCGCCGTGGTGCTCTTGCGCGCCTCCATCACCGACTTGTCGAGCTGGCGCTCGCTCTTCTCGCGCGCGCCGACGGCCGAGTACCCGACCGCCGAGAACAGGTGCTGGAACGGCTTGCGGTAGATGAACGCCGCGAACGTCACCAGGGCGATCAGCAGGATCTGCAGCGCCCAGGGCAGCGCCTCGCCCAGGATGAGCCCGTAGGCCCACAGCAGCAGCGACAGCACGCCGATCAGCGCGGCCTGTTTGAGCAGCATCGACAGCAGCAGCTCCAGCCAGCGCACCGCGATCACCCGGCCGATGCCCGGATGGATGCCGATGCCCAGGAAGATCGGCCCGGCCACCAGTAGCAGCAGGAACGCGATCTTCACCACGATCAGCGCGATCGCGATCACCATGATCAGCAGGCCCGCGACCAGCGCCGCGAACAGGCCGCCGAACGCCACCGCCAGGCGGTTGGTCCAGTTCTTGCCCTGGAAGGTGGCGTAGACGCCGGGGTGCTCCTCCTTGATGTTCTTGGTGACGTCCTTGTAGGCGTCGGCCTTCTTGGCGAGGTCGACCTTCGCGCCGCCGTGCGTCTCGGGCAGGTCCACCGCCTGCGACCACAGCAGCTTGTCGGCGTTGTCCTTGACGACCTTGGCGTTGGGGTCGGTGGTGCCGAACTCGCCCATCAGCCACGGCTTGCACACCAGCGCCACCCACAGGCCGTTGGCGTTGCGGGTGGTGGCGTCGACATCGGTGGCGGCGGCGGGGTTCGGTCTGCCCTCGGGGGCGGGGATGCAGGTGCTCCCCTTGGTATCGCTCTGTGGCAGCGCGGCGTTGAACGCGGCGCTGGTCGCCTCCGACACCTTGGTGCCCAGCGTGGTGAAGTCGGCGGGCCGCGCGATCAGCCAGATCAGCGCCACCATCGCCGCGACCATCCAGATCACGCCCTCGGTGACCTTGCTGGCCCGCTTGCGCACCAGACCCCACCAGGCCAGCCACATCGCGCCGAGGATCACCACCCACGACCAGTAGCGGGCGTTGAAGGTCTTGCCGATGCCGCTGATGACACCGTCCACGGTGTTCTTCAGCCAGCCGAGCAGCGACTCCGAGGCGGCCGCCTGGTAGACGCTGATGGTGGTGCGGTCGATGGTGCGGACCAGCGTGAAGGTCGTGTTGGCCAGGGCGTTGCCCATCATGGCCATCGCGTCGGAGCAGCCCATGTCCACCGCGTACCAGGTCTGGCCCGCGGTGCCGTAGCGGTCGTAGTAGGTGAGCTTCTCGACCGGGGTGGTGCGCAGCTTCTCGTTGGGGTAGTCCGGCGGCTTGATGAGCCCGTCGGTGCCCGAGCCGTACTGCTCGGGCGCAGGGTTGTCGGCGGGACGGCAGGCGTCCCCGGGGCTCGGCAGCGGGATCGAGGCGACGGCGGGCGACATCGGGCTGAGCAGGAACAGCGACATCAGGATCAGCAGCACCGCCGAACGGCGGCGGCGCGGCCGGGCGGTCCGGCGCGTCCTGCGGGCGTCCCGGCGCAACCGGGCCGGGTCGAGCCCTTCGCCCGGGGAGCGCTGGACGCGCGGCGCTCGGTGGCGGGGACCCTTCATGACCGAACCTCCTTGACCTTGACCCCCGCCGGCACTTCCTCGATCCCGGGGCGGGACCGCGTCGGGTTGGTGTCCAGCCAGCGCCGGAGCTCCTCGGAGATCAGGTCCACGCCGATCCGGCCGGCCCGGCCGTCCAGGTCGCGGAAGATGCACTCGCCGTTGCCCAGGTTGCGCAGCACGGCCTTGTGCTCGTCGGACGTCTCCACCCCCAGCAGAGACATCACGTTGCCGACCTCGACGCGTTCGGAGGAGCGGAAGGAGAACACCGACGACAGGCAGTTGGTCACCTGTTCATTCAAGAGGTCCCCGGCGTTCTGCGACACCAGGATCAACGCAGTGTTGCGAGAACGCCCCATGCGCGACACTTCCGGCACCAGTTTGGCGCCCTCCGGTGTCGAGGTGATGGCCCACGCCTCGTCCAGGAAGATGGCCTTGGGCATGCGGCGGTCCAGCCCGTGCATCAGGCGCCGCGCGAACTGCGACACCAGGTACATCAGCGCGACCGACAGGCGCTGCTCGTAGGAGTAGTCCTCGCGTCCGATCGTCACGTCCGGCAGCGTCAGGCCGCCGAGGGTGAACACCGTGGTCCAGCCCGCCGAGTCGATGCGCTCGCCGCCGGAGGGGTCGAAGCAGAGCCGGGCCAGCCGCATCTCCGACATCGACCGCAGCACCGCGCCCAGGTTCTTGGACGCGGGGTCCTCGGCGGCCTCCAGGAAGTCCACGACCTTGCCGAGCGAGGGGCGCTCGGCGTTGGCGACCGCGCCCACCGCCTGGATCATCGCCGACTCGCGCTCCTCCGACATCCGCGGCAGCAGCAGCCGCAGCGTCTCGGTGGCCATCGTCTTCTTGGCGGCCAGGTCGTCGCCGAAGGAGAACGGGTCGAGCAGGCCCGGCGCGGCCGACCCCAGCGGCAGGATGCGCGCCTTGCGGCCGCGCGCCTGCAGCAACTCCACCAGCGACTCGGCGTCGCCCTTAGGGTCGATCGCCGCGATCGTCACCCCGCGCAGCGCCATCTGGTAGATCAGCAGCAGCGCCAGCGTGGTCTTGCCGCCGCCGGGCTCGCCGGTGATGGCGACGGCGGTGGGGCGGTTGCGGGCGGCGGCGACCAGCGGGTCGAAGTGCACGATGGACCGCGCCCGGCCCAGCGTCTCGCCGATGTAGGGGCCGATCCAGCCCTCGTCGTTCTCGTCGGGCCGGTCGCCGAGGTCGACCGTCGCCACCGGCATCCCGCCCGCGATGGTGCGCAGCGGCTGCCGCTGCGCGTAGGCGTTCAGCCGGATGCGGTCGCCGGGCAGCGACTCGCAGAACAGCGAGAACTGGTCGCCGGTGGAGTTGACCACGTCGATGCCGATGTCGCGGTAGTGCTCGACGACCGCGTCCACCCGCTGCGCCAGCAGGTCGGCGGTCGGCGCCGACACGATCAGCCGGTGCCAGCCGTACACGAACGGCAGGCGCTCCTTGGTGATGCCGTGCTCCAGCATCCGCGCCGCGTCGATCTGCTCGGCCAGCGCGATCGGGGCCTCCGCGCCCGCCTCGCGGATGTGCTGGTCCATGTCGCGGGCGTGCGCGAGCTTGCGCGAGACGTCCTTGGACGCCTTGGCGGGCGGGATCAGCTTCATCCGCGAGCTGATCTCCACCGGGAACGGCAGCGCGTCGGCGTAGTGGAACCACGGCTCGCCGTCGGGGAACGGCATCATGTCCGGGAACCGCGCGAACGACAGGTAGGCGACGTAGGACTGCGCGGTCGCGCCGCCGCCCGCGCCGGTGAAGTTGGCCTGCTCCACCCGCAGGTAGGAGCGGCCGTTGTGGATCGCGCCCTCGACCAGGGCCTCGATCTCGCCCTTGCCCCAGGTGCGGCGCGCCACCGCCGAGGGCGGGGGGTCGGCCAGCGACGCGGTGACCGCGTGCTGGAACAGCCACGCCACCTCGGTGGAGGTGGCGTGCCGCGCGTACAGTGCCGACCCGCCCAGCGCCCGGCCGATGCGCTCGGCCTGCTCGGTCCAGCGCGCGATCTCCTTCTTGTCGATCGCGTCGTCCTCGATGCCGAGCGTCTGCTCGCTGCGCTTGTAGAAGCCGAGCAGCTGCGCGATCGCGCCGCCCGACAGCTGGGCGCCCATGCCGCGCGGCCCGAGCCGCACGCCGAGGTAGACCTCCTTGGTCCAGAAGTCCTTGGCCCACACGTGGGCGTAGGTCTCCTCCAGGTACTCGCGCCAGCCCGGCCCGCCGTCGGAGGTGCGGTCCAGCGCCAGGGCCCATTCGGCGGCCGGGTAGGTGCGGTGCGCGATGCGCAGGTGCACCTCGGCGTCGGCCATCCGGATGCCGGCGAGCGCGATGGTGATGTTGGTGGCGAGAGCCTCGCGCTCCTCGCCGGTGGTGAACTCGTAGGACACCGTCGGCAGCCGGAAGTACGCCCAGGCGGCGTTGTCGGTGAGCAGGACGCGGTCGTCGAAGTACCGCACCGCTAGTCGGCTGGACCTGGCCTTGGACGCCCTGCTCATCGCCTCGCCTCCGCTCGCCGGCTCACGGCCGTCCCGCGCGCCGGCGTCCCGCCGCGCAGGCTGCTCGGTCCGGACGGCGTGCGTCCGTTCGCGCTCATCCGGCTGCGCTCCGTCCGGCACGTCGCGGGCGGGTGGGGGCGCTCATCGGGTGGCCTCCTGCTCCTGCTGAAGCTCCTGGTAACGCTCGGGCACGACGGTGAACCCGCCGGCGACCACACCGGCGAGGGCAAGATAGGCACGCCGCGTCGGCGCCCGCAACGATTTCAGCTCGTTGCGGGGCGCGCGGTCCATGCTGAGGTGATCGTCCCACGGGATGCGCACCAGCGCCCGGCAACGTCCCCGCGCCACCGCCTCGGCTTGTTCAACATCGTCCATGCTGCGGCGGCTGACGCCGTTGATGACGGTCACCGCGCGCGAGCGGAGCTCGTGGTAGCCGTGCCCGTCCAGCCACTCGAACGTCATCGAGACGGCGCGGGGGGCGTCCGCGCTGGCGGGCG
Source organism: Spirillospora sp. CA-253888 (assembly GCA_050936435.1). Taxonomy (GTDB): domain Bacteria; phylum Actinomycetota; class Actinomycetes; order Streptosporangiales; family Streptosporangiaceae; genus Spirillospora. The sequence continues at coordinate 5,138,504 of JBNJMT010000001.1, read as the reverse complement.
CGACCAGCACGATCTGGTCGGCGTAGGGCAGCACGCGCGCGACCACGGCGGCGGCGGCGTCCAGCAGCGTCACCGAGTAGAACCGGTCGATGGTGCGGATCGCCAGCGCGTAGTCGCGGTCGTCCAGCGCCTGGAGCGGGTTCTTCCCGGCCGCGATCACGTCCAGGCCGGACTTGGCCTGCGAGGTGTAGCGGCGCATCGCGGTCAGGCTGTTGACCTGGTCGGCGCGGGTGATCAGGCCGGTGAGCGTCTCGTTGGTCTCGCTGCGGGTGCGGCGCGCCAGCGCGCCGGGCCCGGGGTTGACGTCGATCGCCACGACCGGCTCGCCGTTGTGCTGGGCGAAGGTGTGGCCGAGCATCAGCGCCGTGACCGTCTGGCCCGCGCCGCCGGTGCAGCCCAGCACCACGATGTGCCGGGTGCCCTGGAAGGGCTGCTGCAGGCGCAGCTGGTACTCGGCGTCGGCCTCGCCGTGCCCGCCGCCGACCGCGTGGATGAGGCGGCGCAGGCCGCCCGCGGTGACCTCGTGCTCGGGGTCGGGCGGGGTGATGGCGGGCTCGGACTGCGGGGCGGCCGGGGGCGGCGGCAGCGGCCGGGGCCGCACCGGCGAGGCGGGCCCGGACCGCACCTCGCGCGGCGGCGGCTCCTCGTCCGGCACGGGCAGCGGCGGCTCCATGTGGGGCCGGGGCGGCTCGGGCTTGACGGGTGTGCCCTGCGGCGGCCGGGGCGGCGGGGCCTGGGTGGGGAAGCGGCCCGGCTGCGGACCGGTCGGCCGCTGCTGCTGCTCGGGCTTGCCGGCCTCGGAACGGGGCGACGGGACCGGCGGCCAGACCATGGCGTCGGTGCCGGCGGGCTGAACGGGCTTGGACAGCCCCTTGGACCACGGCTTGGGCGGCTGCTGCGGCTTGGGCGGCTGCGATCCCTGAGCGGCGGGCTTCTGCGGCTCGGGCGCGGCAGGCTCGCGCGAGGGGTCCTTGGCGGGACGCCACTCGCCCTCCTGCCGCTCCCGCTTGCCCGCGGCCCCGCCGAACGCACCCGGCACCATGGGGATGTCGGGCCTGGTGGGCGCGGGCGGCCTGGCGGGCGCGCCCTCCTGCTCGCGCACGCCTTCCCCTGCCTGGGCGGCGGGCATCTGCGGGATGTCGCGACGCGTGGCGCCGGGCCGCTGCGGCAGGTCCTGCCTGGTCTGGCTCTCGGACCGCTGCTGCTCCCGCTGCCGGGACCGCTGTTCGGTGCCGGACGGGACCTGCGGGATGTCGTACCGCGTGGCGGAGGCATCGCGGCGCTCAGCGCGCTCGGCCTGCGCAGCGGGGACCTGCGGTGCGGCCTCCGGCTGCGCGGACTCCTGCGGCGAGGCCCCGGCCTTGACAGGCTCCGCCTGAGCGGCCGCAGACTGCTCGACAGGCCGGGGACGCTGCCCCGACGCGGACTGTCCCGCCTGCGTGGCAGGGGTCTGCGGCGCAGGCTGCTCGACAGGCCGGGACGGTTGCGCCGGTGCAGGCTGCTCGGTCCGGGCGGCCGGAACCTGCGATGCGGACTCCTCGACAGACTGCGCCGGTGCGGGCTGTCCCGCCTGGGCGGCCGGAGTCTGCGGCGCGGGCTGCTCGACAGACTGCGGACGCTGCGCCGGTACAGGCTGCTCAGCCTGCGCGGCAGGTGCCTGCGGCATCGGCTGCTTGACGGGCTGGGACGGTTGCGCCGGCTTGGGCTGTTCCGCCCCGGTGGCAGAAGTCTGCGGCGCGGCCTGCTCGACAGGCTCGGGGCGTTGTGCTGGTGCGGGCTGTCCAGCCTGCGAGGCGGGCGCCTGCGGCGTCGGCTGCTCGACGGGCTGCGACGGCGCGGGCTGGCCTGTCTGGGCTGCAGGGGTCTGCGGCGCGGGCTGCGGACGCTGCGCCGGTGCGGGCTGCTCAGCCTGCGCGGCGGGTGCCTGGGGCATCGGCTCGGCGGGCTGGGACGGGTTCGCTGGCTGTCCCGTCTCGGCGGTCGGGGGCTGCTGCTCCGGGGTGGCGGGAGTTTGGGGCTTTTCGGGCTCTTGCGGAGGCTGGGGCACCTCTGCGGTCGGTCGCGGCGGCGGAGGGGGCGGCGGGAACGGCACCGGCGGCATGGCGGCCTTGGGCTTGCGCTTGCCCGCCACGCGGACGTCGCCCGGCTCGCCGTTGAACTCCTGCTCCGGGGTCTCGGCGGCGGGCTTCTGCTGGGGGATGTCCGGGCGGGTGGCCGGGGCTGGCGTGGACGCGGTGGCCTCCGGGGCGGGGTCGGTGGGCGCGGGCGGGGCGATGGCCTGCCAGAAGTCCACCGCGCCGCCGGGGCGGCGCACGCCCGAAGCGAACGCGCGCTTGCCCGAGCCGACGGTCGGGGACGCCGGCTTGTCGGCGGGCTGCTGCGGTGGCACTTCGAGCTGCGGCGTGGCGGGCGGGTGCGCGAGGTCGGCCGGGGTCTCGGCCGGGAGGCCCGGCGGGACGGCCGCGTCGTCCTCGTGTGCGATGTCGCGCTTGGAACGCCGCCACGGTTGGGCGGCGCTGCGCGGCTTGGCGGGCTGCTCGGCAGCCTGCGCCACCGGTTGCGCGGCCTGGGGCTCCTCGGCCGGCGTGTGGGCCGCCTGGGCCCGTACGAGCGGGGCTTCGGTGGGGGGAAGGGCGGGCGGGGTCGCCTTGACGATCGCGTCGCCGGGCGTCGCTTCGGCCGCGGTCTCCTCCACCCGCGCCTTGGCGAACCGCCGCTTGCGGGAGCGCTTGGCCGGGCGCTCCTCGGCGGGCGCCGCCTCGCGGGGGGCGCTGGCCGCGTCGCGCTGGGCCTCGTACTCCGACAGCGGCTGCGGCGCGGACGCCATCGCCGGGGTCGGCATGGGGGCGGCGATCTCCTGCGGGAGCGGCGCCTCCTCCACCAGGGGGCGGGCCTTGCGCGCCTTGCGCGCCTTGCGGCGGGACTTCACGGCGGCGCGTTCGGCGGCCGCCACCGGGGCCGGGGCCTGGGGGCGGCGCCAGACGCGGGCGACGATCACGACCTCGCGCGGCTCGCGGATCGGGGTGAGGCGGCACCAGGTGCGCGGCTCGGCCAGGTAGCGGCTGTGCGACAGCAGCAGCTCGGTCAGGCGCTTGCCCTCGATGACCGGGCGGGTGGCGAGCCAGGTCAGCACGCCCGGCGGGACCACGTACAGCACGTGCCACGGCGATTCGAAGGGAATGCCGACAAAGCGCAGCAGAACGATCCACGGCACGAACACGCCGGCGAACACGCCGATCTGGACGAGCGGCAGAGGCATCGGAAGCCGCAGGTCGTACAACTTGTACAGCCGCTTCTCGATGCGCCAGATGTTCGTGTACGTGGGTAGATCCACGCCCCTACTCCCCTACCTGTGCGCGCACAGTGTCGCCTGCCGGGCCCGCCGGGGGGCCTGTCCCGGCCTCGATGTTGGCCGTCCTCAGCTCAGGTCCACGCCGAGGGCCTTGGCGATCGCCTTGGCCGTGGTCTCGATGATGTTGGGAACGTAGAAGACCACTCCAATGCCGATCGCGAGGACGATGAATTGCACGAATCTGGTGATCTCCCGGGTGAACAGGAAGAAGATCGCCACGATGGAGACGATCACCAGGAACAGGGGGCCGAAGATCTGGCGCAGCCAGTCCGCCAGCTGGTCGGTCTTCAGTTCGTCGTTGGTGGGCGCCGCCCAGACCTCGTGCGGAATCGACGCCATGATGTGGTGCAGCATCGACGGGTTACCTTCCTGGGTCGCCGGGTGTCTCGGGGCAGGGGCCCCGGTGTGCTCTCACTTCGCGACCTCTCATGACGCGTTCGGCTCGGTGGTTCCGCGAATGTCCTTCACGTACCAGTTGTCGCCCTTCTTAACCATGGCCATCCGGTAGGCCTGCTCCAGCTCGCCCGCGCCTCCCGCGGCGCTGCCGGGGAGTTGCCACGCCACGGTGACGGTGACGGTGCGCGCGTCGGCGGCGCCCTTGGGCGCGACGACGCCGCGGACCGCCACGTAGTTCACCGACTCGGCCAGGCCCGGCAGGGCGGGTCCGGCCGCGTAGCGCGACAGCGTCGCCTGGTCGCTCTTGGCGTACGCCTGGAAGAAGGTACCGAGCATGGGCTGGAGCACGCTCTCCAGGGCGGCGTCGCGGTCGCGGACGCCCTGCTGGGGAAGCGTGGCCTTGGTGGGCGGCGGGAGCAGCGCGGGCCGGCCGGAGATGACCAGCGCGCCGTCCTTGGCGAAGACGGGGACGTTGAGGCGGAGCCACTTGTCCTGGCTGCGGGCCAGGATGGTCACCGACGCGTTGTTGGCGTCGTGCACCTCGACACCGGCGACCTGGACCGACTGGACCGCGAGCTGGCCGACGCCGTTCCAGCCGAACTTGGGGTCGGCGCCCTCGGGCAGGAACGTGCGCAGCTGCTCGTCGCGGGCGGGCGCGTTCTTCTGGTCGTAGTTGAGGTAGACGTTGGCGAACTGCAGCGCGTAGGCGCCGGCCGAACTGCTGGGGAACTGCGCGTTCTTGGCGGCCGGGCTCGCGGCGGTGCCGCCCTCCTCGGCGGTGAAGCGCTCGAACGGGGCGCGGACGCCGTTGACCAGGATGACGAGCAGGACCGCCCACAGCACCGCGCGGCCGATCCACACCCACCAGCGGCCGCCGGACCCGCCCCAGCGTCCGCCGCGCGGGCGGTCGCCGCCGGACCCGCCGCGCCGGCGGCCCTGGTCGGGCACGTCCCACGGGTCGAGGGCGCGGCCGGTCGCCGCCTCCTCGACCACGGCGGTCTCACGGCCGTGTTCCACGGCCGACCTGCGAGCCATCCTGCCTCCGCTCGCGCCTCGCCCCCGGTCGGCGCGGTCATGTTCGCCTGGTCTCGTACGTGTCGAACGGTGGCCTTCCGAACCCACCTCGGGCCCAGCGTAACCACGAGCGCCAATTCTTCCAGCGCATCGCGGTCAAGCACAGCCCCGGCACGCGGTTGTGGATAATGCAATCCACCTCGTCCGGAACAGGGAAGATTGCCAAACGGTGACGATCCTCTACCCATGCCTCCGAAGGGTGCGCAGGTCGCGGTCGCGGACAAGCGGGCCGGAGCGCACCGGCGATTACCGACCGGCTGTCCGCCTGGTCCGCAACCTCTTGCCATGAAATCCGACATCGTGTCGATTCAGCGACATAACTGCACGTAGCACGCCGGATGCGCGAGCATCTCTCTCCGTACCGGACACCGAAACTTGCGCACGCGAAGCGGCCCGGACCACCGCCGAGGGTGGTCCGGGCCGTCGCGGGAACGGGCGCGGTTCAGACGTTGAAACGGAACTCGACCACGTCGCCGTCCTGCATCACGTACTCCTTGCCCTCCATCCGGACCTTGCCGGCGGTGCGGGCGGCGGCCATCGTGCCCTCGGCGACCAGGTCGTCGTAGGACACGATCTCGGCCTTGATGAAGCCGCGCTGGAAGTCGGTGTGGATGACCCCGGCGGCCTCGGGCGCGGTGGCGCCCTTCCGGATCGTCCAGGCGCGCGACTCCTTGGGCCCGGCGGTCAGGTAGGTCTGCAGGCCGAGGGTGTCGAAGCCGATGCGCACCAGCTGCGACAGGCCCGACTCCTCCTGGCCCATGCCCTGCAGCAGCTCCAGGGCCTCCTCGTCGGGCAGCTCGATGAGCTCGGCCTCGATCTTGGCGTCCAGGAAGATGGCCTCGGCGGGGGCGACCAGCTCGCGCAGCCGGCCCTTCAGCGCCTCGTCCGACAGCTCGTCCTCGTCGAGGTTGAACACGTAGAGGAACGGCTTGGCGGTGAGCAGGTGCAGCTCGCGCAGCAGCGCCAGGTCGATGCCGGCCTTGGCGGCCCCGGCGAACAGCGTCACGCCCTCGTCCAGCAGCTTCTGCGCGTTCTGCACGGCGTCCAGGACGGCGAGCTGGTCCTTGTCCTTCTTGGTGCGCGCCTCCTTCTCCAGGCGTGGCAGGGCCTTCTCGATCGTCTGGAGGTCGGCCAGGATCAGCTCGGTGTTGATGGTCTCGATGTCGCGCGAGGGCGCCACGTCGCCGTCCACGTGGGTGACGTCGGGGTCCTCAAAGGCGCGGATGACCTGGCAGATCGCGTTGGTCTCGCGGATGTTGGCCAGGAACTTGTTGCCCAGGCCCTGCCCCTCGGAGGCGCCCTTGACGATGCCGGCGATGTCCACGAACTCCATCGTGGCCGGGATGATCTTGGCCGAGCCGAAGATCTTCGCCAGCCCCTCCAGCCGCGGGTCGGGCACCCCGACCACGCCGACGTTGGGCTCGATGGTCGCGAACGGGTAGTTCGCGGCCAGCGCGTCGTTCTTGGTCAGCGCGTTGAACAGCGTGGACTTGCCGACGTTGGGCAGCCCGACGATTCCGATGGAGAGGCTCACGGCGGACAAGTTTATGGGCCCGCCGGACCACCGGCGGACGGCGCCGGGGTGAACACCCCGCGGATGATCTCCCCGGACGCCGCGCCGCCCGCCCGGCGCGGCCCGCTCAGACGCCCAGGCGGCGCAGGAACTCGGCGATGTGCCGGAAGGCGGCCTTGCCCTCGGGCATGTAGTCGGCGAACACCGGGAAGACGTGCACCAGGCCGTCCCACTCCTGGTAGACCGCGTCGACCCCGGCCCGCTGGGCGCGCTCGGCCACGTCGCGGGTCTCGTCGCGCAGGATCTCGGTGCCGCTGGCCACGAACATGGTCGGCGGCAGCCCGCTCAGGTCGGCGCGCGCCGGGGCGAACAGCGGGTCGTTCTCCTCCTTGTCCGCGCAGAAGCGCTGTCCGAGCTCGGCCAGCTTGCGGGCCGGGATCAGGTGGTCGGTGCGGGCGTTGGCCGTGTGGGAGTCGGCGGCGCACAGCAGGTCCACCCAGGGCGACAGGCAGACCGCGGCGGCGGGCGGCGGCGTGCCGCGCTCCTTCAGCGCCAGCAGCAGGGCCAGGGTGAGGTGGCCGCCGGCCGAGTCGCCGCCGACGACGATCCGCGACGGCTCGTGCCCGCGCTCCAGCAGGAAGTCGTAGGCGGTCAGCGCGTCGGCGAGCGCGTCGGCCGGGGTGTGCTCGGGCACCAGGCGGTAGTCCAGCGCCAGCACCGGGCGGGCCGTGGACGCCGACAGCCGCCAGTTGAACGGCCGGTACAGGCGCGGGCTGCCGAAGAAGTAGCCGCCGCCGTGCAGGTAGAGGAAGACCTTGTCCTCGTCGGGCGCGCCCGCCCGCACCCATTCGGCGCTGCACCCGTCCAGCTCCTGCGGGGTGATGGCGACGCCGCGCGGAACGGCCTGGAGGCGGCCGAGCAGGTCGGTGGCGCGCTGGACGCGGATCAGCCCGGCGTCGCCGTCGGGACCGTGCTCCCAGGCGGTGCGCAGTAGCGCGCGGATGACCCTGTTGGCGATCCGGGACTGCAGGGTCGGCGGGCCGCCCGGCTCCAGGGCGAGCGCGCGGGCGACGCGGCGCTCGGCCGGGGTGGTGGCCACGGGCCGCAGGGCGTGGGGGCGGGCGTCGACGGTCATGTGCTGCTCCTCGGCGGGGCCGGAACGGACGGCCGATCGCACCGTCCGTCCGCTTTCAGGGGGCTTAGTGAACGATGAGTCTAATTGTCGGGTGCGAGGGCCGTCTCGGCGCGTCGCACCAACACGCCCGGGAAGCGCTGTCACGATGAACGGATGGATCTCGCGCTGTTCGCCGGCCTGTTCGTCGGGGCCGCCTTCGGCGTCGTGATCGGGTACGCGCTGGCCACCGGCCGCCAGGGCGCGCTGATCGCGCGGGCCAGGGCCGCCGAGGAGAAGCTCGCCTATGCCGAGGAGCGCATGGCCGAGCACTTCGAGAACCTGTCGGCCAAGGCCCTGGACGCCAGCAACCAGCGTTTCCTGGAGCTCGCCGACACCCGGCTGAAGGCCGCCGGGGCCGAGGCCGCCGGGGATCTGGAACGCCGCCGGCAGGCCGTGGAGCACCTGGTCGCGCCGCTGCGCGAGACGCTGGCCAAGGTCGAGGAGCAGCTCCGCGAGGTCGAGACCGGCCGCCGCGAGTCGCACGCGATGCTGGCCAAGCAGGTGGAGTTCGTCCGGCAGAGCTCCGAGCAGCTGCGCGGCGAGACCCGCACGCTGGTGCGCGCCCTGCAGCGGCCCGAGGCGCGCGGCCGCTGGGGCGAGCTGCAGCTGCGGCGCGTGGTGGAGCTCGCCGGGATGACCCACCACTGCGACTTCGACGAGCAGGCGAGTGCGGCGACCGAGGACGGCACGGTCCGGCCCGACCTGGTGGTGCGCCTGGCGGGCGGCAAGAACATCGTGGTCGACTCCAAGGTGTCGCTGGCCGCCTACCTGGAGGCCGCCGGCAGCGACGACCCGGCCGCCGAACGCGACCGGCTGGACGCGCACGCCCGGCACCTGCGCAACCACGTGGACCAGCTCGCCGCCAAGTCCTACTGGCAGGCGTTCAACCCCACGCCGGAGTTCGTGGTGCTGTTCATCCCCGGCGAGGCGTTCCTGGCGCCCGCGCTGGACCGCGACCCGGGCCTGCTGGAGTACGCGATGCGCCGCCGGGTGCACATCGCCACCCCCACCACGCTGATCACGATGCTGCGGACCGCGTCCTACGCCTGGCAGCAGGCGGCCCTGTCGCGCAACGCCCGCGCGGTGTTCGAGCTGGGCAAGGAGCTGTACGAGCGGCTCGGCACGATGGGCGGGCACATGGACGAGCTGGGCCGCTCCCTCACCAACGCGGTCAAGTCCTACAACCGGACCGTGGGCTCGCTGGAGACGCGCGTGCTGGTCAGCGCGCGGCGGCTGAACGAGCTGGGCGTTGTGGAGGCGCGGCTGGCCGAGCCCGCGCCGGTGGAGGAGAGCCCGCGCTCGTTGTCGGCCGCCGAGCTGACGGCGGCCGACGGGTCCGCCCGCGACACGGGCGCGCGTCCACAATCGGTCTCCGCCACGGAACCGATAGGTTTCCGCGGACGGGCCGTCCCTGATCAAATTGATCGGGAGAAAGGGTGGCAATGAGTGCATCGACGGTACGTGACGCGCCCGGTGGCGCCGCGTCGCCCGCAGGGGGTCCAGTGCGACGGCAGCGCGGCACCGCGTCCCCGCGGAGCACGGGCGGCGCCGTCACCCTGACCGGACGCGGCGGCATCGTCGTCATGTTCGCCGCCGCCCTGCTGGGCGGCCTGCTGTCCCGCTGGCTGGATCTCCCGCTGCTCGCCGGGGTGGGGTTCGTGCTGGGCTGCGCGGTCGCCGCGCTGCTCACCCGTCAGGCCGACCTGCTGACGCTGGCGGTGAGCCCGCCGCTGGTCTTCCTGGCCGCGACTTTCCTGGCGGTGCTGGTCACCGCGCTCGGCGACGGCTCGCTGCTGACGGGCGTGGGGGGCGGCGTCCTGCTGGCGCTGGCGGCCACCGCGCCGTGGCTGTTCGGCGGCACCCTGCTGCTCCTGGTGATCACCACGCCGCGCGGGCTGCTCGTCCAGGTCAGGGAGCTGCGCGGCAAGCTGGCCGGGATGCGCCTGTTCATGGAGGAGGAGAACGAGGACCCGGTCCGCTGGGACGACACGGCGCAGCGCCGGTCGCCCCGCTACCGCCGCTCGGCCAAGGACGACCCGCCGCACGCCGACGTGGACTGAGCCCGCGCCGTGGACTGAGCCGCCGAGAACGTCAACGCGCCGCACCCGTCATGCGGGGCGGCGCGTTCCCGTATGCGGGGAGGGTCAGCCGGCGGCGACCCGGCGGAGGTCCTTGCGGAGCTCGTGCGGGAGGGCGAAGCGCATGCTCTCCTTGACCGACTCGATCTCCTCGACGTCGCCGTAGCCGCGCTCGGCCAGCCACGCCAGGACGCCCTGCACCAGCTCGTCGGGCACCGAGGCGCCGCTGGTGACGCCCACGGTGGTGACGCCCTCCAGCCACGCCTCGTCGATCTGGGAGGCGTAGTCGACCAGGTAGGCGTTGTCGGCGCCGTGCTCCTTGGCGACCTCGACCAGGCGCACCGAGTTGGAGGAGTTGGTGGAGCCGACCACGATGACCAGCTCGGCGCCGGCGGCCATCTGCTTGACGGCGACCTGGCGGTTCTGGGTGGCGTAGCAGATGTCGTCCGAGGGCGGGTCCATCAGGTTGGGGAAGCGCTCGCGCAGCGCGCGGACGGTGGCGAGGGTCTCGTCCACCGACAGGGTCGTCTGCGACAGCCAGGCCACCTTGTCGGGGTCGCGCACCTGCACGCGCGCGACGTCGTCGGGGCCGTCCACCAGGTGGATGTGGTCGGGCGCCTCGCCGCTGGTGCCGATGACCTCCTCGTGGCCCTCGTGGCCGATCAGCAGGATGTCGTAGTCGTCCTTGGCGAACCGCACGGCCTCCTTGTGGACCTTGGTCACCAGCGGGCAGGTGGCGTCGATGGTGGCCAGGTTGCGGCCGCGCGCCTCCTCGTGCACGACCGGGGCGACGCCGTGCGCGGAGAAGACCACGATGGACCCCTCGGGCACCTCCTCGGTCTCGTCCACGAAGATCGCGCCGCGCTCTTCCAGGGTCTTGACCACGTGCACGTTGTGGACGATCTGCTTGCGCACGTAGACCGGGGCGCCGTACTTCTCCAGGGCGATCTCGACCGTCTCGACGGCACGGTCCACGCCGGCGCAGTAACCACGCGGTTTGGCGAGCAGGACACGGCGCTGGCTGTTGGAGGTCATGTCCCTATCGTACGAGCCGTTCCACGCGTCCCGCACCGCTCACCGCACAAGCCGCGAAGCACGCCGAACCGGGCGGACAAAGCTCTGGTGAAGCCCGCAATGTGACCCACTCCACGCGCTTTTTGGACAGAAATCCATTAACCCGGGGTGACCACTCTCGCACCCATGGGGCAAAGTGAGGATTGACAGCCGGTTCCGTATCGACCCAGTCCTGTGACCGGGACAGCAGGGAGATGGAAGACGATGACGAAATCGCCGCGCCGCATCAAGCGACAAGTGCAGGAGACGGTGGGCGAGCAGGTCCGCGATCTCCCCCTGCACGCGGTGCGCCTGGCCATGTTCGGCGTGGGCCGGGCCCTGTTGCTGAGCGACCGGGTGACCAAGGACTACAAGGAGATCACCGAGGGCGGCGGCGTGAAGCCCGTCATCGGGCGGCTGGCCGGGGACGTCCAGCACACGGCCTTCAAGGTCGTCGGCGCGGTGGTGGAGAAGGTGCGCGGCGGCGAGGAGGAGCCCGAGCCGCTGCCCGCGCCGCGGCCGCGGCCGAAGGCCGAGCCCGAGCCGAAGGCCGACGCCGGCAAGGAGATCTCCATCGGCAAGCCCGCGGCCGCGCCGAAGCCCGCGCCCGCGCCCGCGGCGAAGCCCGAGGTCAAGCCCGCTGCACCCGCCGCGCCGAAGGCCGCCGCCCCGAAGCCGGCGCCTGCGCCCGAGCCCGAGCCGAAGCCTGCGGCCAAGCCCGAAGCCAAGCCCGAGGCCAAGGCCAAGCCGGAGCCCAAGGCCGAGCCCGCCGCCAAGCCGGAGTTCGAGCCCAAGCCCGAGCTCAGGCCCGCCGCGCAGGCCGAGGCCGAGGCGCTCGCCGCCGAGCTGCCGATCCCCGACTACGACGCGGCCACCCTGCCGCAGCTCCGCGCCCGGCTCCGCGGGCTGTCGGCCGACCAGGTGAAGCTGCTGCGCGAGTACGAGTCCAAGCACGCCGCCCGCGCGGACGTGATCCGGATGTACGAGAACCGGATCACCAAGCTCAACGGTCTGAACTGAGCCGGCTCCCGGCCCTTTCGGCACGGAAAGGAGAACGGCCCCCGGGCAGGTCCCGGGGGCCGTTCTCCTTTTTCGGCGTCGCGTTTCCGGAGGTCACGCCTTCACGGGAAGCGGCGCCTCCTGGAAGGCGTGGTCGATGTCCACCCGCTCCAGCGCCGACAGGTGCTCGCGCCGCACCACCAGGATGGCGATGGCGACCACGCAGCACGCCGCGCCGGCGTAGTAGGGCACCGAGGGGTCGAACTCCTCGGCCAGCTTGCTGGCGATGTAGGGGGCCAGCGCACCGCCCATCCAGCGGACGAAGTTGTAGCCCGCCGAGGCGACCGGCCGGGGGTTGTCGGAGACCTCCATGGCGGCCTCGGTGAAGGCGGTGTTGTTCATGCCGATCGGGATGCCGGACAGGATCGTGCAGACGATGATCCCGGTGTGTCCGAAGACGGCCAGGCCGAGCTGGAAGACGATCAGCAGCGCCAGCGCCAGGTGCATGACCCGGACCGTTCCGATGCGGCGCTGGAGGACCGGCGCCGCGAACACCGACGACAGCGCCACCAGCACGCCCCACCCGAAGAACACCAGGCCGATGCCGTGCGCGTCCATGTGCAGGACGAACGGGGTGAAGGCCAGGATCGTGAAGAACGCGTAGTTGTAGAACAGCGCGGTGAACGCGGTCGTGGACAGGCCGCCGTGCCCCAGCGCGCGGATCGGGGCCGACAGCCTCGTCGGCGTCGCGGGCCTCGGCGCGGGCTTGAGCAGCGTGGCGATCAGCAGGAAGCCGACCGCCATCAGCACGGCGGTGCCGAAGAACGGGTAGCGCCAGTTCATGTCGCCGAGCAGCGCGCCGACCAGCGGGCCCATCGAGATGCCGAGGCCGAGGGCGGCCTCGTAGAGGATGATCGCCGACTCGGCGCCGCCGCTGGCCGCGCCGACGATGACGGCGAGCGCGGTCGCCACGAACAGCGCGTTGCCGAGCCCCCAGCCCGCCCGGAAGCCGATGAGCTGGCCGACGGTGTCGGAGGTCCCCGCCAGCGCCGCGAAGACCACCACCAGGGTCAGGCCGATCATCAGGGTCCTCTTGCCGCCGATCCGGCTGGACACCCAGCCGGTGACCAGCATCGCCACCGCGGTGATCAGGAAGTAGCTGGTGAACAGCAGCGACACCTGGGACGGCGTGGCGCGCAGGTTCTCGGCGATGGCGGGCAGGATCGGGTCCACCAGGCCGATGCCCATGAACGCGACCACGGCCGCGAACGCCGTCGCCCAGACCGACATCGGCTGGCGCAGGATGCCGCCCCCGGCGGCGGCCTTGTCCGGTGGCTGCGAATGCATGGAGAGCTTCCTTTCAGCAGGTGCCGGCCGGGCCCTCGATCACGGAGATCGGGGCTCAGGAGGGGTCGAAGAGACGGTCCAGCGCGGGCAGGGCCGCGGCGATGGCGGCGCGCTGCTCCTCGTCCAGGGCCGCGATGCGCTCGGCGAGCGCCTCGGTGCGGCGCTCGCGGGTGGCGCGCAGCTGCGCGGCCCCGGCCGGGGTGATCTCGACGGTGACCACCCGGGCGTCGGAGGCGTCCCGGCCGCGCACCGCCAGGCCGTCCCGCTCCAGGCGGTTGACCAGCGCGGTCATGGTCGGCAGCCGGACGCCGTGCTCGTCGGCGAGCTCGGTCATCCGGCGGGGGCCGTCCTCCAGCGAGCCGAGCACCGAGGCCTGCTGGCTGGTGACGGGCTGGTCGGCGCCGACCCGGCGCAGCAGCAGCACCACGTCGCGCAGGCGCCGGTTGAAGTGCTCGGCGAGTTCGCGGTTCGGGTCGGTCACATCGTCTCCTCGAAGTACTTAGCCAGACTAAGTTAGCTTGGCTAACTATTCAAGCCGGGACGCTCGCCCCGGCCCGGACGCGCGGTTCAGCGGCGGGCGGCCCAGATGCCGCGCACATGCCGCAGATGGTGGCGCATCAGCGCCTCGGCCGCGGCGGCGTCCCCCGCCGCGACGGTGTCGAGCAGCTCCAGGTGCTCGGCGGCCGACGGCAGCAGCTCGCCGCGCGCGGCGAGGCTCGGCACCCCGTACAGCCGCGACCGGTGCCGCAGGTCGCGCACCACCTCCACCAGGTGCGCGTTACCGGCCAGGCCGAGCAGCGCGAGGTGGAAGTCGTGGTCGGCGGCGATGTAGGCCAGCACGTCGCGGCGCCCGGCGGCGTCGACGATCGCCTCGGCCAGCGGGCGCAGCGCGGCGACCTCGGCGGCCGGCAGCCGGGCGGGCACCGCGGCGGCGACCAGGCCCACCGTCGGCACCTCGATCAGCGCCCGCACCTGCGTGATCTCGTCCAGGTCGCGCTCGGACAGCGCGGTGACCCGGAAGCCCTTGTTGCGGGCCACGGTGACCAGGCCCTCCTTGGCCAGGTCGAGCATGGCCTCGCGGACCGGGGTCGCCGACACCCCGAACCGCTCGGCCAGCGCGGGCGCGGAGTAGACCGCGCCGGGCCGCAGGTCCCCCGCCACCAGCGCGGCGCGCAGCGCGTCGGCGACGCGCTCGCGGGCGCTGCGCCGCTCGCCCAGCGGCGGCAGGTCGCGGGGCGGGGGCTCGGGCATGGGCCGCTCCTTGGCTCGGGACCGGGTTCGGGGACCGGGCGCGGGGACGGCTAGCGGGCGCCGCCCAGGTACGCCTCGACCACCCGGGCGTCGGCGGCCAGCTCGGCGGCCGGGCCGTGCAGCACCGCGGCGCCGTTCTCGATCACCACCCCGCGGTGGGCGATCCGGAGCGCGGCCTTGGCGTTCTGCTCGACCAGCAGCACCGTGGCCCCCGCGGCGTTGATGTCGCCGATCACGTCCATCACGGCCGCGACGACCAGCGGGGCCAGGCCCATCGACGGCTCGTCCAGCATCAGCAGCCGGGGCCGGGCCACCAGCGCCCGGCCGATCGCCAGCATCTGCTGCTCGCCGCCCGACAGCGTGCCGCCCTGCTGGCCGCGCCGCTCGGCGAGGCGCGGCAGCAACTGGTAGACCTCGTCGACCCGGCGGCGCAGCTCGCCGGAGTCGCGCACCAGGTAGCCGCCGATCTGCAGGTTCTCCTGCACGGTCAGCGTGCTGAAGATCCGGCGCCCCTCGGGCACGTGCACCACGCCCCCCGCCACGATCGCGGTGGACTTTGCGCGGGTGATGTCCCGGCCCGCCAGCGTGACGCTCCCGGCCGAGGGGCGCACCAGCCCCGAGACCGCCGACAGCGTGGTGGTCTTGCCCGCGCCGTTGTTGCCGAGCAGCGCGACGATCTCGCCCTCGTGCACGGTCAGGTCCAGCCCGCGCAGCGCCTGGACGCCGCCGTAGCGCACCTCCAGGCCGCTGATCTCCAGCAGCGGCCCGCCCTTCGGCGGCTCGGCCTTCGCATCAGTCCTCGGCACCGCGCACCTCCCTGCGGGCGGCGGCGAGCTCGGCCTCGTCGGCGTCGCGCCCGAGGTAGGCCTCGATGACGGCCGGGTCGCGGCGGACCTCCGCCGGCGGGCCGTCGGCGATCTCCCTGCCGAAGTTGAGCACCACCACGCGCTGCGAGACCTCCATGACCAGGCCCATGTCGTGCTCGATCAGCGCGATCGCGGTGCCCAGCCCGCGGATGCGCCGGATCAGATCGAGCAGCTCGCCCTTCTCGCCGTGGTTCAGCCCGGCGGCGGGCTCGTCCAGCAGCAGCAGGCGGGGCCGCCGGGCCAGCGCCCGCGCGATCTCCACCCGCCGCTGCTCGCCGTAGGGCAGGTGCCGCACCAGCCCGGCACGGTCGCCGCGCAGCCCGACGAAGTCGAGCCACTTGTGCGCCTCGTCGGTGGCCTCCTGCTCGCTGCGCCGGTAGCGGGGCGTGTGCACCAGCGCGTCGAACACGCTCTGCCTCAGCCACAGGTGCGTGCCCGCGCGCACGTTGTCCAGCACCGACAGCTCGCCGAACAGGCGCGGGTTCTGGAAGGTGCGCGACACCCCGAGCCCGGCGATCCGGGCCGGGCGGCGGCCGGTGATCGGCGCGCCGTCCAGCTCGACCTCGCCGCCGGTCGGCTTGTAGAAGCCGGTGACGCAGTTGAACGCCGAGGTCTTGCCCGCGCCGTTCGGGCCGATCACCGACACGATCTCGCCGGCGTCCACCGCGAACGACAGCCCGTCGATGGCCCGCACGCCGCCGAACGCCAGCCGCAGGTCCCGCACCCGGAGCAGTGCCGCCTTCTCCGCCGTCACTCCACCGCCTCCCTCGACCGCGCCGCGGTGTGCGGCGTCTCCCGCGAGCGGTGCGGCCACAGTCCCTGCGGCCGCACGATCATCACCATGATCAGCAGCACCCCGAACACGAAGAACCGGTAGTCGGCCAGCCCGCGCAGCAGCTCCGGCACCAGGCTGATCACGATCGCGCCGATCACGACGCCGGGCGTGGAGCCCATGCCGCCCAGCACCACCGCCATCAGCACCAGCGCCGACCACAGGAAGGTGAAGCTGGCCGGGGAGATCGCCGACAGCTGCGCGGCGAACAGGACGCCGGCGAGCCCGCCCCAGATCGCGCCGCAGATGTAGGCGGCGAGCTTCACCTTGTAGGTGTGCACGCCCATCGCCTCGGCGGCGTCCTCGTCCTCGCGCACGAACCGCCAGGCCCGGCCGAGCCGCGAGCGGCCGAGCCGCGCGGCCAGCAGCACCGCCAGCGCGACGATCAGCACGGTCGCGTAGTAGAACGCGGCCGGGCCGAAGGCGTCGCCCCACAGCCCGGGGATGCCGTAGATGCCCGAGGGGCCGCCGGTGACGTCCAGGTTGTTGGCGCAGATGCGGATGATCTCGCCGAAGCCCAGCGTGACGATGGCGAGGTAGTCGCTGCGCAGCCGCAGCGTCGGCGCGCCGATCACGATCCCGGCCACCACGGTCACCGCCACCACGATGGGCACCGTGGCGAGCAGCGGCAGGTCCAGCTCGGTGGCCAGCACGCCGCTGGTGTAGGCGCCGACGGCGAAGAACGCCGCGTAGCCGAGGTCGAGCAGGCCGCAGTAGCCGACCACGATGTTCAGCCCGACCGCCAGCATCACGAAGATCGCCGCGCTGGTCATCACGTTCAGCGCGTACGGCGTCGCGATCACCAGCGGCGCGGCCAGCGCGACCGCGAGGCCGCCCCAGCCGAGACGGCGGCTCTCCAGCAGCCGCGTCACCACCGAGGGGCCGCGCCCGCGCACCGGCTTGACCGGCGGCCCGCCGTCCGGCGGCGTGTCCACCGCCGCGCTCACACCCGCTCCGTCACGCGTTCGCCGAGCAGGCCGGTGGGCCGCACGGTCAGGAAGAGGATCAGGCAGCCGAACGCGAACACGTCGCGCCACTGGCCGCCCAGCCAGTCGGTGCCGAACGACTCCAGCAGCCCCAGCAGCAGGCCGCCCAGCATGGTGCCCTGCATGTTGCCGATGCCGCCGATCACCGCGGCGGTGAACGCCTTGAGCCCGATGATGAAGCCCATCAGGAAGTCGATCTTCCCGTAGTAGCCGCCGGCCATCACCCCGGCCGCGCCCGCCAGCGCCGAGCCGATGAAGAAGGTCCGCGCGATCACCGCGTCCACGTCCACGCCCATCAGCCGCGCGGCCTTGGGGTCCAGCGCGATGGCGCGCATGGCGCGGCCCTGGCGGCTGCGCATCACCAGCCAGTTGAGCGCCGCCATCAGCACGATCGCGATGGCGACCAGTACCAGCTGCTGGACGGTGATGCGCGCGCCGAACACCTCCATCGTCGTGCCGCCGAGCCGCACCTGGTACACCTTCGGGTTCGGCCCGGCCACGATCCGGGTGCCGTACTCCAGCGCGAACGAGGCGCCCACCGCCGTGATCAGCAGCGACAGCCGGGGCGCGCCGCGCAGCGGCCGGTAGGCCACCCGCTCCAGCGTGACCCCCGCGAGGCCGGTCACCGCCATCGTCGCCACCAGGACCAGCAGCAGCGCCAGCAGCGACTGCGACTGAACCAGCCCGCCCATCGCGCCCAGCATCGCGAACCCCGAGAACGCGCCGAGCATGTACAGGTCGCCGTGGGCGAAGTTGAGCAGCTTGATGACGCCGTAGACCATGCTGTAGCCGAGGGCCACCAGTGCGTAGAAGGAGCCGACGAACAGGCCGTTCCAGACGAGCTGGCTCACGCCGTGACCCCGGTGGTGCGCGGGCTCACTGGACCTTCTCCTGCAGCACGAAGGAACCGTTCTTGACGACCTGGATCTCGAAGCCGCCGGTGATGGTCTGCTGCGGGGTGAACTTCAGCGGGCCGCTGAACAGCTTGAACCCGTCCAGCCCGCGCAGCGCGTCGGCGATCTTGCCGCCGTCGGTGCTGTCGGCCTTCTTGATCGCCTCGGCCGCCAGCCGCACCGCGTCGTAGGACTGGGTGGAGTAGGGGCCGGGGTCGGCGCCGAACTTCTGCTTGTAGGAGGCGATCCAGCTCTCGGCGCCCTGGAGGGTCTGCGGCGTGGGGGTCATGGTGGCGTAGACGCCCTCGCCGTTCTTGCCCCCGGCGATCTTGGCGAGCTTGGCGTCCACCGAGCCGTCGCCCACGATGAACTTGCCCTTGTAGCCGGCCTGCCGGAACTGGCGGATCAGCAGCCCGCCCTCGGCGTAGTAGCCGGTCCAGTAGATGTAGTCGGGACGGCCCTTCAGCACGGTGGTGACGGCGGCCGAGTAGTCGCTCTCGCCGGGGTTCACCGCCTCGACCGCGGTCTTGTCGGGCGCGCCGGGCTTGTCCAGCTCGGCGGCGGTGCGCACCGCGATGTCCTTGGAGTAGGAGGTGTTGTCGTGCATGACCGCGACCTTCGTGCCGCCGTCCTTGGCGAGCCACCGGGCCGCCGCGGCGGCCTGCTGGTCACCGGTGCCGTTGATCATGAAGACGTGCTTGAGGCGCTGGGCGTACAGCTCGGTGGAGTTGGCCACCGGGATGATCATCGGAATCTTGGCGCGGTCGAAGATGGCGAGCGTGGGCAGGGTGGCGCCCGAGCAGTAGCCGCCGACCGACACCTTCACCCCGGCCGACACCAGCTTGGTGGCGGCCGCCGTGGCGGTCTTGGGGTCGCAGGCGTCGTCCTCGGCGCGCAGCTCCAGCTTGCGGCCGCCGAGCAGGCCGCCCCTGCCGTTGATCTCGTCGACCGCGAGCTGGGCGCCGTTCTTCATGTACGGGCCGATCTCGGCGCTGCCGCCCGACAGCGGGATGTCCATGCCGAGCAGGATCGGGCCCTTGTCCTCGTCGGAGTCGCCGCCGAGCAGGCCCTGGCCGCATCCGGCGGAGGCCGTCGCGGCCGACAGCGCCAGCACGGCGCCGAGGACGGTTCTCTTCGCGTTCATGGGGTTCGCCTCCCTGTGGTGTGTGACATTGCACAGGCGCCGCCGGGGGTGGGCAAGATCACATCAATCCCGTGACGCGACCGTTATGCGGGCCCCGCGCGCGTCCGGCGGCCCTAGGCTGGCGGCCATGGCGATGGAGACCAGTGCCGAGTCCCCCGTACCGGTCCGGACCGTGCTGCAGGCGGTCGGCGGCTGGATCGGCAAGCTCGGCCGGATCTGGGTCGAGGGGCAGATCACCGAGCTGAAGGCCCGCGGCGGCACGGTCTACCTGACGCTGCGCGACCCCACCGCCAACATGTCGGTGCGGGTGGTCGGGCCGCGCGGGGTGTTCGAGGCGGCGGGCCCGGCGGTCACCGACGGGGCGCGGGTCGTCGTGCACGCCAAGCCCGACTTCTGGGTCAACCGGGGCACCTTCTCGCTGGCCGCGCTGGAGGTGCGGCCGGTCGGCGTCGGCGAGCTGCTGGCCCGGCTCGAACGGCTCAAGCAGGTCCTGAACGCCGAGGGGCTGTTCCGGCCCGAGCGCAAGCGGCCGCTGCCGTTCCTGCCCGGCCGGATCGGGCTGATCACCGGCCGCCAGTCCGACGCCGAGCACGACGTGCTGCAGAACGCGCGGCGGCGCTGGCCGGCGGTGGAGTTCCAGGTCGAGAACACCGCCGTGCAGGGCAACCACGCGGTCGGCGAGGTCATGGAGGCGCTGCGCAAGCTGGACGCCGACCCCGGCATCGATGTGATCATCATCGCGCGCGGCGGCGGCTCGATGGAGGACCTGCTGCCGTTCTCCGACGAGGCGCTGGTGCGGGCGGTCGCGGCCGCGCGCACCCCGGTGGTCAGCGCGATCGGCCACGAGCAGGACTCCCCCATCCTGGACCTGGTCGCCGACCTGCGCGCCTCCACGCCGACCGACGCGGCCAAGAAGACCGTGCCGGACGTGCGCGAGCAGCTCCAGCTCGTCCGGCAGCTGCGCGACCGGGGCCGCCGGGTGCTGGCCGGGGGCGTGGAGCGGGAGCTGGCGTGGCTGACGGCGGTGCGGTCGCGGCCCGCGCTCGCCGACCCGGTCCGGGAGATCGAGCGCCAGGACGAGCGGATCGGCGCGCTGCGCGACCGGTCCCGGCGCTGCCTGTCGAGCGCGCTGGACCGGGCCGGCGACCAGCTCTCCCACACCCGCGCGCGGCTGCTCGCGCTGTCACCGGCCGCGACGCTGAAGCGCGGGTACGCGATCGTGCAGCGCGAGGACGAGGCCGTGCTCCGCGCCGCCGGGGACGCGGCCGACGGCGACCGGCTGCTGGTGCGGCTCGCCGACGGGCGCCTCGCGGTGACCGTGGCCGAGCACCTGGAGCCCTAAGGTGGTCGGGTGGCCGACCAGAGAATGTCCTACGAGCAGGCGCGCGACGAGCTGACCGAGGTCGTCAAGCGGCTGGAGTCCGGCGGGCTGACCCTTGAGGAGTCGCTCGCGCTGTGGGAGCGCGGCGAGAAGCTCGCCGCGATCTGTGAGGAGTGGCTGGAGGGCGCCCGCGCCCGGCTGGCCGCGGCGATGGCCGAGCCGGACGGCGGCGAGGCGAACGCCTCGACCCCCTTCTAGGAGCGGGCCGTCGGCGTCGGCGAGGCCGGCAGCGGGGCGCCGTTCTTGGCCTGCGGCTTCAGCGACGCGGCCAGCACCGCCAGCTCCTCGTAGGAGGCGGTGCCCGCCACCACGATGCTGACGCCGTCCGGCAGGGTGCGGGCCAGGGAGTTCTGCTTCTTGTCCTTGCGGTGGTACCTGGTCCAGGTCTGCCCGGCGACCTGCTGGGTGCCGCTGGAGTTCTTGTTGTTGGTCATCCGCTTGACGTACTCGGACGCCTTCTCGTTGCTCTGCTCCAGCGCGGCGTACTCGTCGGAGGGCGTGACGAAGCCCAGGTGCCAGGCGACCGGCTCGCCGGGCTTGTTGAGGCCGTTCAGCCGCGAGCTGGTGGACCGCCACCCGGCGGGCAGCCCCTCGGGGGCGTGGACGGTGTAGGGCGCGTCGTTGCGCATCGCCCACAGCTGCGGCTGGTAGTCGACGGTGGGCAGGACCTCCTCGGTGCTGCGCGGCGTGATCGCGTAGATCACCGCGACCAGCAGCAGGCACGCCCCCATCGCGAGCGTGAAGCCGCTGAGCCCGCTGGTCAGCCGCTTGTAGACGCCAGGGCTCACCTCCACGGTCCCGCGCGAGGCGGCGGGCGCGGCCTGTCCGGCCTGGGCCTCGGTCCGCTCGGCGGACCCCGCGGCGGACTCGGCGGCGGGCCCGCCAGCGGACTCCGCGGTGGGCTCGGCGGCGGGCTGGGTGATGGGGTCGGAGGTCTTGTCGCTCACGCTTCCAGGATTCCCTACCGTCCGGCCTGCTCGGTACGGGGGTTGCTGATCGTGCCGACGATCACCATGACCTCGTCGGCCAGCGTGCGCGCGGCGCTCTGGTCCTCCATCAGCGAGACCTCCGACACGGCGCCGGCCATCGCGCCGGTGAGCACCACGACCAGCGCCTCGTCCACGCCGCCGTCGGCGGTGTGGAACAGCGCGGCGTTGCGGCGGGCCCACTTGTTGAGCCGCTGGCGCATCACCCGGTCGAACCCGGGCGGCCCGTCGCCGGAGATGAACAGCCGCGCGACGTCCCGCTCGTCCAGGCAGCCGTTGAGGTAGGCGCCCGCGCCCGCGACGAACTGCCGCATGGGGTCGCTCTCGCCCGCCTCGCGCACCGCGTTGATCGCCTCGCGGGTGCGCTCCTGCTGCCGGCCCTGGAACTCCTCGAACAGCGTGAGGTAGAGGTCGGCCTTGCCGTTGAAGTGGTGGTAGAGGCTGCCGACGCTGGCCCCGGCCTTGGCGACGATGTCGGTCACCGCCGCCTGCGCGAAGCCGGCCTCGCAGAACACGTCGCGCGCCGCCGCCAGCAGGGCGCCGCGCGTGGCCGCCCCGCGGTCGGAGGTACGGGCGGGGGCGGCGCCGTCCGCGGCTCCGTCGGACGAGACGTCGATGTCGCTGCTCATGGATGCTGAGATTACGCCCTCCGCCCTGGGGGAAACGATCCCTGACCCGTGTGGTCGTCAAAACCTGTCCCCGCACGGGTGTCACGCCTCTCTGCCGGACCTCTGGTCTGGTCCAATTTGTGGCCCGGTGCACTGTCCGCAGAGAATCCGTGTAGTCACCGACCGAAAGGGCTGCCTGGTCATGTCCGACGACACCTCCGTTTCCTCCCCGCTCACCACCGAGCCGGCGGCGCCGGACCGCAACCTGGCGATGGAACTGGTCCGGGTGACCGAGGCCGCCGCCCTGGCCGCGGCGCGCTGGGTCGGCCGCGGCGACAAGAACGGCGCCGACGGCGCCGCCGTGAACGCGATGCGCCAGCTCATCAACACCGTGTCCATGAAGGGCGTGGTGGTCATCGGCGAGGGCGAGAAGGACAACGCCCCGATGCTCTACAACGGGGAGGAGATCGGGGACGGCAGCGGCGCCGAGTGCGACGTGGCCGTGGACCCGGTGGACGGCACCCGGCTGACCGCGCTCGGCATGAACAACGCGATCGCCGTGCTGGCGGTCGCGCCGCGCGGGTCGATGTACGACCCGTCGGCGGTGTTCTACATGGAGAAGCTGGTCACCGGCCCCGAGGCGGCCGACGTGGTCAGCATCGAGCGGCCCATCGCCGACAACATCCGCGCCATCGCCAGGGCCAAGGGCTCCTCGCCGCAGGACGTGACCGTGGTCATCCTGGACCGGCCCCGGCACGAGGGCATCGTCAAGGAGGTGCGCGAGACCGGGGCGCGCATCAAGTTCATCCTGGACGGCGACGTGGCCGGCGCGATCATGGCGGCCCGCGAGGGCACCGGCGTGGACCTGCTGCTGGGCATCGGCGGCACGCCCGAGGGCATCATCGCGGCGTGCGCGATCAAGGCGCTGGGCGGCGTCATCCAGGGCCGGTTGTGGCCGCAGGACGACGCCGAGCGCCAGAAGGCGATCGACGCCGGGCACGACCTGGGCCGGGTGCTGACCACCGACGACCTGATCAAGTCCGACGACGTGTTCTTCGCCGCGACCGGCATCACCGACGGCGAGCTGGTGGACGGCGTGCGCTACAGCAAGGGCACCGCGTTCACGCACTCGCTGGTCATGCGCTCGCGCAGCGGCACCATCCGCACGGTGTCCAGCGAGCACAAGCTCGACAAGCTCCGCGCGTACAGCGCCATCAACTTCGACCAGGCGGTCTGACGCGGGAGAGACCGAAGCGCCCCGGCCCTGCGGCCGGGGCGCTTCGTCGTTTCGTCAACCGCGGCCGAGGCGGCCCTTGACGCGCTGGCGCAGGGTTCGCTTGGGGGCCCGCGCGCTGATCGAGCCGAACAGCACCGTGCCGCCGATCTCGATGGTGGGGCCCTCGGGGACCGGGCGGGTGCGGACCTCGCGGGTGCTGAGGATCGAGCGGCCCGTCACGTTCACCTGGACGCCCTCGGGGACCAGCAGCCGGATGCGGCCGCCCAGGACCATCGAGTCCAGCACGATGTGGCGCCGCTGCAGGACGGCCTCGCGCAGGTCCAGCTCGACGGTGCCGAACAGGGCCAGCAGCGGCAGCTTGACCGGCACGACCCAGCGGCCGTCGCGGCGGGCGCGGCCGAACAGCACCGACACCGGGCGGTCGTCCACCAGGATGGGCTGGGCCTCCTCGGGGCTGAGGTCGCCGGTCAGGCCGGTCAGCTCGCCCAGGGTGCGGGCTTCGAAGGCGCGGGAGGTGCGCTCGGCGTGCTCCTCCATGGTGAGGCGGCCGTCGGCGAGGGCCTCGCCGAGCGCGTTGGCCACACGTTCGCGGTCGGCGTCGGAGGCGCGCAGGTCGCGCACGCTCGTGGCCCGTTCCGGGCCCCGGCGGTCGGGTGTGTCCACGGTTCCAAGGTTAACGGGCGGGACGCCGGAAAATCCGTGTGGGAACGCCCTATCTCACGCCGGATGTGCCGAGCATGATGGTACGGCCCTTCCCGGTCGCGGCCTCCGGGCCGGTCCGGCGCCGCTACCAGGCCTTTCCGTCATTGACCGCTTACCACGGTACCTCTACGCTTACGCGAATCTTCTTCACATTGAGCGTCGCTCATCACCGCCAGAGAGGGGATGCCACGTGAGTCAGGGCATCACCGTCCGGGACCGGCAGGCGCGCCTCGGGACCTACGCCGCCTTCGGCGTGCAGGGCCTGTGCTTCGCCACCCTGGTCACCCAGGTCCCGCAGATCCAGAAGACCCACCATCTGAGCGACGGCGTCCTGTCGCTGGTGCTGCTGATGGTCCCGCTGATCGCCGGTGTCGGCAGCGTGCTGTCGGAGTTCCTGTTCAAGCGGGTCGGCAGCGGCCTGGTGCTGCGCGTCGTGCAGCCCGCCGAGTGCGTCACCATCATCCTGATCGGCCTGACCGGCGACAACGACGTGGCGCTGTTCGCGACGGTGGCGCTGTTCGGCCTGTGCGTCGGCGGCGTGGACGCCTCGATGAACGCGCAGGCGGTCGCGGTCGAGCGGCGCTACGGCATGAGCCTGATCACCGGCTTCTACGCGGTGTGGAGCATGGCCGGCATCCTCGGCGGGCTGTGGGCGGCGCTGTCCAACAAGCTGGACCTCGCGCTGCCGATCGGCTTCGCGATCGCCTCGGTGGTGGGCATCGTCGGCTCGCTCGCCACCGGGCACCGGCTGATGACCAAGGACGAGGAGGCCGCCGGGCAGCCGAGCGCCGCCGAGCTGAAGGCGGCCGGCAGCCGGGTGCCGTGGCGGCCGATCCTGGTGGTCGGCGCGGCGATGGCGGCCTTCTACCTGACCGACTCGGCGCTGTCGAGCTACGGCGCCAAGTACCTGGACGACGAGTTGGGCAGCAGCGACTGGGTCGCGCCGCTGGGCTACGTCGCCTACCAGATCGCCATGGTGGTCAGCCGGGGCGTCGCCGACCTCGCCGTGCGCCGGTGGGGCGCGCCGCAGGTGGTGCGGATCGGCGCCCTGGTCGGGCTGGTCGGCATGATCGCGGTGGTGGCCGCGCCCAACGCCGCCGTGGCGATCGCGGGCTTCGCGGTCGTGGGCCTGGGGCTCAGCGTGATCGCGCCGGTCTCCTACACCGCCGCCGCCAAGGTCGACCCCACCGGCCTCGGCGTCGCGGTCGCCCGCGTCAACATCTTCAACTACGTCGGCTTCGTGCTGGGCGCGGCGGTGGTCGGCGCGATCGCGCCGGCCGACCCCGAGCACGGGCTGCGCCTCGCCTTCATCGTGCCGCTGGTGCTGATCCTAGTGATCTTCGCGGCGGCCAAGGGCTTCGCGCCGCGGCCGGTGGCGGGGTGGCGGCCCGACGCGCCGGTCGCCGAGCGCCCGACCGTCTGAGCGCACGAACGCGGGAAGGGCCGTCCGAGCACCCTCGGACGGCCCTTCCCGTGCTTCAGACGTGCTCTTCGATCCCGGCGGGCGGGGGCTCGCTCTCCTCCAGTGCCGCCACGGCCCGTTCACCGGCGGCCTGCGCCTCCTCGGGCGTCATGTCCTGCAGCGCCTGGGTCAGTGCCAGGAGCGCCGCGTCGGCCGCGGTGCGCGCGGTGACCGCGTGCTCCTGCGCGCGGTCCAGATCCCCGAGCCCCACGCAGTCGAACGACACCTGAGCATCGTGCACCGCCATCTTGAGCTGCCGCGCCGCCTCATCCAGACTCATCCGTCTCTCCTTCGCCGTGGTTGCCCTTCTTACCCGCGAGCACCGAGAGTAACCACCGTTCCCAGCAGCGCCGCCGCCTTGGCCAGCCGGGCCTCGCTCAGCCCGGCGTAGCCGAGGACCAGCGCGGGCGCCGCGGCGGCCGCCCGGCCGGACGACCACATCGACGCCGCACCGGTGACCGCGACCCCCGCCTCGGCGGCGGCCGCCGTCACCGCGGCCTCGTCGATGCCGCGCGGCAGCTCCACGTACAGGTGGATGCCGGCCGACACACCGTGCACGGTGGCCTCCGGCACGTGCTCGCGCAACGCCTCCACCAGCGCGTCCCGGCGGGCCCGGTAGCGCCGGCGCATCGTCCGCAGGTGCCGGTCGTACCCGCCGCTGGACAGGTAATGCGCCAGCGCGTGCTGTTCCAGGGCGGGCGCGCCCAGATCGGTGTGCAGGCGGTGCCCGCGCAGCCGCCCGGCCAGCCGCGGCGGCGCGACCGCCCAGCCCAGCCGCAGCGCCGGGGCCAGCGCCTTGCTGACCGAGCCGAGCAGCACCACCCGCTCGGGGTCGATGCCCTGCAAGCAGCCGACCGGGTCGCGGTCGTAGCGGAACTCGGCGTCGTAGTCGTCCTCGATGACCAGCCCGTCCACCTCGCGGGCCCAGGCGATCAGCTCGGCGCGGCGGCCCGGCGACAGCACCACGCCGGTCGGGTACTGGTGCGCGGGGGTGACCAGCACGGCGCGGGCGCCGGTGCGGCGCAGCGCCGCCACGTCCAGGCCCTCGGCGTCCACCCGGACGCGCTCCATCCGGATGCCGGCGGCCTCCAGCATGGGCAGCTGCCGGTCGGTGGTGGGGTCCTCCAGCGCCAGCGTGGTGTGCCCGTCGGCCAGCAGCAGCCGCGCCGTCGACGACAGGCCGTGCGCGACCCCGTTCATGATCGTGACCTGGCCGGGGGCGACCGCGGCGGCGCGCACCCGGCCGAGGTACCCGGCCAGCTCCGCGCGCAGCGCCGGGACGCCGGCCGGGTCGGGGTAGTCGAACAGCTCCTCGTGCGGGACGGTGCGCAGCACCGCGCGCAGCGCCGCCGCCCAGCGCTCGCGCGGGAACACCGACAGGTCGGGGCGTCCGGGCCGCAGATCGTAGGCGGGCCGCGCGGTGGCGGGGACGGGCTCCGGTTCGGGCTCGGCTGACGGCGCGGGACCGTCGGGCCGGGCCAGCTCGGCGACCCGGGTGCCGTCGCCGCGCCGGGCGGTCAGGAAGCCCTCGGCGATGAGCTGCTCGTAGGCGGTGACCACGACGCCGCGGGAGACCTCCAGGTCCCGGGCGAGGTCGCGGCTGGAGGGCAGCCGGGTCCCGGCCGCGAGCCGCCCGGAGCGGACCGCGCCGCGGAACCCGGCGGCGATCTGGGCGGCGAGCCGGCCGGCGGCCCGGTCGAGGGGAAGATGGAGATCGGTCACGTTCGGTTCAGCGTCCCGGCGCTCCCAGGTGTCACGGCGGACACTATGGACCATTGTCGCGCGTCGTGATTGGCCCTGTCTCCGGGGCCAAAACACTCCTAACGTTCCATGTCATGACCGCTTCCACCAGCCCTCGTGGCCTGCTCGGCGCGGGGGTGGCGATGACCTTCGTCGGCTCGCTCACCGCCGTGTCGGCCACCATCGCCGACTACCCCGTCTTCGGCGGCCAGGCCGTCCGCTACACCGTCGCCGCCGCCGTCCTGCTGGCGGTGGCGTGGTTCGCCGACCGCCGCCGCCGCTGGATCAAGCTCACCCTGCGCGAGTGGGCGCTGCTGGCGGCGCTGGCGGCGACGGGGCTGGCCGCGTTCAACGTGTTCATCGTGGCCGCCACCGAGGAGACCAGCCCGGCCACCATCGGCACGGTGATCGCGACGGTGCCGGTGGTGCTGGCGCTCGCCGGACCGCTGATGGAGCGGCGGCGGCCCGCGCCCGGCCTGGTGGTCGCGGCGGGCCTGGTCGCCGCGGGCGCGGCGCTGGCCAACGGGCTGGGCAGCGGCTCGCTGCGCGGGCTGCTGCTGTCGCTCGGCGCGCTGGGCGGTGAGGTGTGCTTCTCGCTGCTGGCGGTGCCGCTGCTCCCCCGCCTCGGGCCGCTGCGCGTGTCGGCGTACTCGGCGGCGCTCGCCGCCCCGATGCTGCTGGTCATCGGCCTGGTCGCGGACGGCTCGGGGGTGCTGCGCGCCCCGACCGGCGCCGAGCTCGCCGGGTTCGCCTACCTGACGGTGATCGTGACGACCATCGCGTTCCTGCTCTGGTACGACGCGATCGGCCGGCTGGGCGCCGACCGCGCGGGGCTGTTCGCGGGCGTGATCCCGATCAGCGCCGTGGTGACCACCGTGGTGCTCGGGCTGGCCGCGCCCACCGCGGCGGACCTCGCGGGGGCGGGTCTGGTCGCGGTGGGCGTGGTGGCCGGGCTGCGCACCGGCCGGTCCCGGCGGCCGGGCGGCCCGCCGGCCGAGATCCCCGTCGAGGCCGCCGCCGGGGTCCCGGTCGGGGCCGCCGCCGAGGTCAAGGCCGGTGCCGCTGCGTGATCGGCGGGTGGGGGCCGTACCCTGTTGGGCGGCCCCCACCCGGATGACGCGCGAGGATCTTGAGGATGCCTGAGTTCTCCTACACCGACCTGCTGCCGCTCGGCGCCGACGACACCGAGTACCGGCTGCTCACCACCGAGGGCGTGTCCACCTTCGAGGCCGGGGGGCGCACCTTCCTCCAGGTCGAGCCGGAGGCGCTGCGGCTGCTCACCGAGACCGCCATGCGCGACATCTCGCACCTGCTGCGCCCGGCGCACCTGGCCCAGCTCCGCAGGATCCTCGACGACCCCGAGGCCAGCCCGAACGACCGGTTCGTGGCGCTGGACCTGCTGAAGAACGCGGGCATCGCCTCCGGCGGCGTGCTGCCCATGTGCCAGGACACCGGCACCGCGATCATCATGGGCAAGCGCGGCCAGCACGTGCTGACCGACGGCCGCGACACCGAGGCGCTGGCGCGCGGCGTCTACGACGCCTACACCAAGCTGAACCTGCGCTACTCGCAGATGGCGCCGCTCACGATGTGGGACGAGAAGAACACCGGCAACAACCTGCCCGCCCAGATCGAGCTGTACTCCTCCCCCGGCGACGAC
Organism: Spirillospora sp. CA-253888; assembly: GCA_050936435.1. Classification (GTDB taxonomy): domain Bacteria; phylum Actinomycetota; class Actinomycetes; order Streptosporangiales; family Streptosporangiaceae; genus Spirillospora. The sequence continues at coordinate 5,109,770 of JBNJMT010000001.1, read as the reverse complement.
GCCTACAAGTTCCTGTTCATGGCCAAGGGCGGCGGCAGCGCCAACAAGTCGTTCCTGTACCAGGAGACCAAGGCCGTCCTGAACCCCAAGCGGATGCTGGCCTTCCTGGAGGAGAAGATCCGCTCGCTGGGCACCGCGGCCTGCCCGCCCTACCACCTGGCGATCGTCGTGGGCGGCACCTCCGCCGAGTACGCGCTCAAGACCGCCAAGTACGCCTCGGCGCACTACCTGGACACGATCCCCACCGAGGGCTCGCCGCTCGGCCACGGCTTCCGGGACCTGGAGCTGGAGCAGCAGGTGTTCGAGCTGACCCAGAAGCTCGGCATCGGCGCCCAGTTCGGCGGCAAGTACTTCTGCCACGACGTGCGCGTGGTCCGGCTGCCCCGGCACGGCGCGTCCTGCCCGGTGGCGATCGCGGTGTCGTGCAGCGCCGACCGGCAGGCCCTCGGCAAGATCACCGCGGAGGGCGTGTTCCTGGAGAAGCTGGAGACCGACCCGGCCCGCTACCTGCCCGAGACCACCGGCGAGGACCTGTCGGACGACGTGGTGCGCATCGACCTCAACCGGCCGATGGACGAGATCCGCGCCGAGCTGAGCCGCTACCCGGTCAAGACCCGGCTGTCGCTGACCGGCCCGCTGGTGGTGGCGCGCGACATCGCGCACGCCAAGATCAAGGAGCGGCTGGACGCGGGCGAGCCGATGCCGCAGTACCTGCGCGACCACGCCGTCTACTACGCGGGCCCGGCCAAGACGCCCGAGGGCTACGCCTCCGGCTCGTTCGGCCCGACCACCGCCGGGCGGATGGACTCCTACGTCGAGCAGTTCCAGGCGGCCGGGGGCTCGCTGGTCATGCTGGCCAAGGGCAACCGCTCCCAGCAGGTCACCGACGCCTGCCGCGCGCACGGCGGCTTCTACCTCGGCTCCATCGGCGGGCCGGCCGCGCGGCTCGCGCAGGACTGCATCAAGAAGGTCGAGGTGCTGGAGTACCCCGAGCTGGGCATGGAGGCGGTCTGGAAGATCGAGGTCGAGGACTTCCCGGCCTTCATCGTGGTGGACGACAAGGGCGAGGACTTCTTCGCCGACACCACCGGCCCCGTCCTGAGCATCGGCCGCCGCTGAGCGGTCCCCCCGCTAGGGGGCGCGCGTTCCGGGACCGGTCCACCACTCGAACAGGTGCGGGGGCCGGTCCTTGCGCTTGTGCTTCTTGCGCGGCCGGTGGTCGGTGGGGCTCGGCCCGGGCTGCGGCGTTGCGGCCGGCGTGCCGGTCGTGGGGGCCGCCGAGGGCGGCGCGGTGCCCGGCGTCCGGTCGGCGTGCGGCGGCGCGACACGCACGGTGGTGGTGACGGGCGGGACCGGCGTACCGGACGCGGGCCCGGTGGCGCCCGGCGTCCGGCCGCCGCCCTCCCGGACGACGGAGGCCCCGCCGTCGGCGCCGCCGTCCCCGCTCGGCCCCACCGTGATCACCTTGGTGCCGCCCGGCTCGGGCTCGGCCCGCGCGGCCGGGTCCGCCCCGGCCAGCGCCCAGATCGCGGCCGCGCCGCCCGCGGTCGCCCAGGCCGCCGCGAACCCCGCCTTCAGCAGCAGCCCGCGCCTCGCCTGCGCCGGGCCCGCGCCGTAGTCGGTGGGCTCCCACAGGTCGGCGATGGCCTTGGCGGGGTCGCCCTCGGCGCGCAGCGGCAGCAGCGCGTGCAGCAGTTCCAGCGCGCTCGGCCGCCGGGCGGGGTCCTTGCGGAGCGCGGTCAGCACGGCGGTGCGCAGCGGATCGTCGAGGCCCTCCAGCACGGGCTGCTCGTTGATGACGCGGTCGCCGACCCCCTCGGGCGGGCCGGTGTCGAACGGGTGCCGCCCGGTCGCGGCGTAGGCGACCAGGCAGCCCCAGCCGAACACGTCGGCGGCGGCGGTCGCCGGGCCGCCCAGCAGCCGCTCGGGCGCGATCCAGCCGGGGCTGCCCATCACCACGCCCGCCTGCGTGGGCCCGGCGGCGAGGTCGGGCTCGACGGCGATGCCGAAGTCGATCACCCGGGGGCCGGAGCGGGCCAGCAGCACGTTGGCGGGCTTGAGGTCGCGGTGCACCAGCCCCGCGCCGTGGATGGCCGCGAGCGCGACCGCCACGCCGATGCCGACCGCGACCGCGCCGTCCGGCGGCAGCGCGCCGTGCCGCTCCACCACCTGCGACAGCGGCGGGCCGTCGATGTACTCGGTGACGATGTAGGGCCGGTCGCGGTCGCTGCCGTCGGCCAGCACGCGGGCGGTGCAGAACGAGGCGACGCGCTGCGCGTAGGCGGCTTCGGCGCGGAACCGGCCGCGCGCCTCGGGGTCGCGCGCCCGCGCGGGCGGCAGCGTCTTCACCGCGGCCAGGGTCCCGTCCGGGGCGCGGCCCAGGTAGACCGTTCCCATGCCTCCGGTGCCGAGGCGGCCGAGCAGCAGGTGCCCGCCGACCATGGGCGGGTCGCCCGGCAGCAGCGGCGGCACACCGCCGGGGATCCCGCCCGGCGCACACCGTCGTCGTGTCCCCACGCAAGCCTCCTGGGTCGGGACGGCTCACCTTCCCCTCGACCATCGCCGATGGGGACCGAGGATGTGGGTAAAACCCGGCAAATAGCCGTTCCGGACGGCCCGTTCGGCCTCCAGCGGCCCCCCGATGCGTACCGGTACCGGGCGGTAGGTCACAGTATTGGAAAGTGATACCCGTTGGTCCCGAGGTCTCCCCAATGACCATGCGGACACTCCGGTATCTTTTCGGCCATGTCTCAGTCAGAGCGCCTCGTGCTCGCGACGCGCTACCGGCTGGTCTCGGAACTCGGTCAGGGTGCCAACGGCACCGTGTGGCGGGCCCATGACGACCTTCTCGACCGCGCGGTGGCGGTCAAGGAGCTGCGCCTTCCCGGGGACCTGTCCGAGGACGACCGGGTCACCTTCTACCGCCGCACGCTGCGGGAGGCCCGCGCGCCCGCACAGCTGCGCACGCACTCCATCGTCGAGGTCTACGACGTCGTCATCGAGAACGGCCGCCCGTGGATCGTGATGGAGCTGATCGAGGCGCCGAGCCTGGAGCAGCTCATCGAGCGCTCGGGTCCGCTGCCGCCCGAACGCGTGGCGCACATCGGCCGCCGCCTGCTGGACGCCCTGGCCATCGCGCACAAGGCCGGCATCGTGCACCGCGACCTCAAGCCCAGCAACGTGATGCTGGACGGCGACCGGGTCGTGCTGACCGACTTCGGCCTGGCGTTCTCCTCCGGCTCGGCCAGCCTGACCAAGACCGGGCACTTCATGGGCTCCCCCGCCTACGTCGCGCCCGAGGTCGCCGCCGGGGAGAAGGCCACCCCGCGCTCGGACCTGTGGTCGCTGGGCGCGACCCTGTACGCCGCGCTGGAGGGCCGCCCGCCGTTCGAGCGCGACAACGTCATGGCCACGCTCAGCGCGCTGGCCAACGAGTCCGCCCCGCCCATGCACAACGCGGGCCCGCTCGCCCCGGTGGTCAGCGGCCTGCTGGAGAAGAACCCGACCCGGCGGCTCAGCCACGCCCGCGCGGTGGACCGGCTGGAGCGGGCCATGGCCGGGCCCCGGTCGGGCCGCCGCGCGCAGCCCACCCCCCGCTACCGGATGATCGCGATCATCGCGCTGATCGGCGCGACCGTGGCCTCCTGCGGCATCGGCGCGACCGCGCTGGTGGTCGGCATGATGAAGGAGAGCCCCGGCCCCTCCCCTCGGGCCTCGGCGGCGCCGCCGCGTCCGGCCAAGCAGGGCACCGACGCGCCGCCGTCGGCGTCCTCCAGCACGCTGGTGGTGCGGGCCGTGGCCGACGGCTGCAAGATCTTCGTCATGGTGCCCGGCGCCAGCACCTCGGTGCTGGCCAACGAGACGCTGCTGCCGGGCGCCACCCGCCAGTACGAGCAGCAGCGCCTGAACGCTGTGATCTACAACTCGGCCGCCTGCGAGGTCTGGGTCAACGGCCACCGCAAGGAACCCGGCAAGCTGGGCGAACGCAAGTCCTACACCATCCGCAAGGCGGGGGCCGGCGGCTAGCGCGACCACTAGACCGCGGGAATGTGGGAAGGCCCTCGGTGGCTGCACTGAACACGGCCGCACCGATCACATGGGCCGACCGGTGCGGCGCCACAGCGGCGAGTCGCAGGCGGAGGTGTCCTTCCCATGGCCGAACGGACGACGGGGTCCGAGCAGCGGTACCGGATCGAGCACGACTCCATGGGGGAGGTGCGGGTTCCGGCGACGGCCAAGTGGCGCGCGCAGACCCAGCGCGCGGTGGAGAACTTCCCCATCTCCGGGCGCGGCCTGGAGCCCGCGCACATCGCCGCGCTCGGCCAGATCAAGGCCGCCGCCGCGACCGTGAACGCCGAGCTGGACGTCCTGGACAAGGACCTGGCCGCCGCGATCAGCGAGGCGGCCCTGGAGGTCGCGGCCGGCCGGTGGGACGACCAGTTCCCCATCGACGTGTTCCAGACCGGCTCGGGCACCTCCTCCAACATGAACGCCAACGAGGTCGTCGCGACGCTCGCGCAGGAGCGGCTCGGCCGCCCGGTGCACCCCAACGACCACGTCAACGCCTCGCAGTCGTCCAACGACGTGTTCCCCTCCTCCATCCACATCGCGGCCACCGGCTCGGTGATCAACGATCTGGTCCCGGCGCTGCGGCACCTGGAGGCCGCGCTGGAGCGCAAGGCGGCCGAGTTCGCGACCGTGGTGAAGTCGGGCCGCACGCACCTGATGGACGCCACCCCGGTCACCCTCGGCCAGGAGTTCGGCGGCTACGCCGCGCAGGTCCGCTACGGCGCCGAGCGGCTGGAGTCGGTGCTGCCGCGGCTCGCCGAGCTGCCGCTCGGCGGCACCGCGGTCGGCACCGGCATCAACACCCCGCCCGGCTTCGCCGCCCGCGTCATCCAGGAGATCGCGGACCGCACCGGGCTGCCGCTGACCGAGGCGCGCGACCACTTCGAGGCCCAGGGCGCCCGCGACGGCCTGGTGGAGGCCTCCGGCGCGCTCAAGACCGTCGCGGTGAGCCTCACCAAGATCGCCAATGATCTGCGCTGGATGGGCTCCGGGCCGCGGGCCGGGCTCGCCGAGCTGCGGCTGCCCGACCTGCAGCCCGGGTCGTCCATCATGCCGGGCAAGGTCAACCCGGTGATCCCCGAGGCGGTCGCGCAGGTGGCCGCGCAGGTGATCGGCAACGACGCGGCCATCGCCTTCGGCGGCGCGGCCGGCAACTTCGAGCTGAACGTGATGCTGCCGATGCTGGCCCGCAACGTGCTGGAGTCGATCACGCTGCTGGCCAACGTGTCGCGGCTGCTGGCCGACCGGGTGATCGACGGCGTCGAGGCCGACGTGGAGCGGGCCCGCGAGTACGCCGAGTCCTCCCCCTCCATCGTGACGCCCCTCAACCGCTACATCGGCTACGAGGAGGCCGCCAAGGTGGCCAAGCAGGCCCTGAAGGAGCGCAAGACCATCCGGCAGGTGGTCCTGGAGCGCGGCTACGTCGCCGACGGCAGGCTCACCGAGGAGCAGCTGGACGCCGCGCTGGACGTGCTGTCGATGACCAACCACGACCGCTGATCCGGGGCGCCGCCTCTCCGCAGACCGCCGTCAGGGGCCGCTGTCGGCCGCGAGCCCCTCAGTACCAGCCCGTGGCCCGGAAGTGGCCCCACGCGCCGCAGGGCGTGCCGTGGCGGTACTTGATGTAGCGCAGGCCCCAGCGGATCTGCGTCCTGGGGTCGGAGCGCCAGTTGGGGCCGGCGCTGCCCATCTTGGCCCCCGGCATCGCCTGCGGGATGCCGTGGGCGCCGGTGGCGCCGTTGTGGGCGCGCTCGTTCCAGCCGCTCTCGTGCTCCCAGAGCCGCTCCAGGCAGCGGAACTGCTGCCCCGAGCGCCACTTGTGCCCCGCCATCATCTCCCGGGCGATGAGCTTGTTGCGCGACCCGCGGTCGAGCTCGCGGGCGCGGATCTCGGTCAGCTTCGGTTTCCGGCGTTCGTGGAGCGCGTCCGGACGGAACGCGGCGGCGAGCCGCACGTCCTCGTCCGGGACCGCCTCCACGGGCGCCGTCGTCATGGGCGCGGCCACCAGCGTGGTCGCGGCGCCCAGGGCGGCGGCGCGGAGTCCGGTACGGATGAAAGTCGACACGCGCAGTAGCGTTCACCCGACCGGGACCCGCCGGGCGGCTGATTCCGTGCTCCTGGGGCGGGCCTTTGTCGACCTATTGGCCCGCGGTGACCCGGCGGGCGGACAAAAGGGGCGGGCCGGAGCCCGCCCCTTCGTCGGCGACAACGGACGTTCGCCGCATCTCACCCGATTACCGGGCCTGGTGCGCGGAGCACCCCGTGCGGTACGCCCCGGTGCGCGGTGTTTAGTACCAGCCCCGGCTGTTGGAGTGGCCGAGGGCGCGGCACGGCGTCTTGTACCGGCCCTTGATGTACTTCAGTCCCCACTTGATCTGGGTGCGGGGGTTGGTGCGCCAGTCCTTGCCGGCGGAGCGCATCTTGCGGCCGGGCAGCGCCTGGGGGATGCCGTAGGCGCCCGAGGAGCGGTTGTGCGCCTTGTGGTTCCAGTGGCTCTCGCGGTTCCAGAGCTTCACCAGGCACTTGTACTGGCGCTTGGACCAGCCGCGCTTGGCGACCAGCGGCTTGGCCAGCGCCTTGTTGCGCTGCGCGCGGGTCAGCTTCTTCTTGGCCTTCACCGCGGTCACCTGGGTGGGCGCGGCGGCCTGCGCCACCGTGGGGGCGGCGGCCTGGGCCGGAACGGTCTCGGCGACGACGCCCAGGGAGAGGGTGGCGGCGAGGACGAGAGTGGCGGAACGCCGAAGGGGCTTGCGGACCAAAACGAACCTTTCAACGTGCCGGGCGGCCGGTCGGCCCAGCGGACTGGTTCACCTCGTGCGGCGCGGTCCCGCGATGGGGCTGCGGGACGACCGGGCGCCTGCCGCGTCAGGGACACGGCGCGCAGGGGCGCTCGCCGGGGCGAGGCGCTGCGCGTGAAGACGAGGCGGGGAGGCGGTGGGCGCGCATGGGATGCGCCCTCGCCGGGGATACGGGCCAGGCGGCTGGATGCGCCGGGCCGTTGTGGGCCTGGGTGAGGCCGGCCGCGCCGTCGCGGCTTCGTTCAGCGCGCACGGCCGGGGACCGTGCGCGGCGAGGACTGGCCGTCCTCACCGGGCGGGCGCGGTGCTCGCACCGGCCGCCCGGAGTCTCAGATCGGGTCGGAGCGGGACGTCCTTAGGGATTTCCGTCCGACGGATTTCGGGAAAGCGGGCCTCAGTACCAGCCGACCGACTGCGAGTGCGACCACGCGCCGCACGGGGTGCCGTAGCGGCCCTTGATGTAGCCGAGCCCCCACTTGATCTGGGTGCGGGCGCTGGTGCGCCAGTCGGAGCCGGCGCTGGCCATCTTGGAGCCGGGGTTGGCCTGCGGGATGCCGTAGGCGTCGGAGGAGGGGTTGTCGGCGGTGGTGCGCCAGCCGCTCTCCTTGTTCCACAGCTTCACCAGGCAGGCGAACTGGCCGCTGCCGCTGAAGCCGTAGCTCGGCAGCATCGACTTGGCGATCTGCTGGGCCTGGCCGGCGGGCACGGGGTCGCTCCCCGCGCCGCCTCCGCCACCGCCGCCGTTGCCGGTCTCGCCCTTGTCCTTGTCGTCCTCGGGCTTCTTGGTGGGGATCGGCTCGCCCTTGGGCAGCAGGGACGGGGCCTTCTCCTTGCCGCGGGCGGCGCGCGAGGCGCGCTCGATCGCCAGCTTGTGCCGCTCGGCCTGCACGACCTTGGGGTCGGGGGCCGCGACGGCGGCGTCGGCCACGGGCTGGGAGACGCCGGTGTCCTTGTTGGCCTCGGCGGCGGCGGGCTTGGAGTCGCCGGTGAAGGCGAGGGCGGCGACGGCTCCGCCGCCGACCACCACGGCCGCGCCCGCGGCGACCGCCGCGATCTTCAGGCCGGTGCGCCCGCCGGAACGGGCGGCGCGGGCCGGGGCGCCGGTCAGTTCCTCGCGCGGCCCCATCGGGTCGGCGACGGGCAGCGGGGCGGACCCGGTGCCGATCGGCTCCATCCCGGCGGTGTCGCCGGAGCGGGCCGCGGCGTCGCCGGGGCGTGCGGCGAACGAGGCGCCGGCGACCTTGACGTCCTCCTCGGCCACGGGGCCGAACGGGGCCGGCGCGGGCCCCTGGGGACCGAAGTCCTGTCGATCGTCTCGCCCACGGGACCCCTGCGAGTCTCCGACCAAGGCGGTCCTTCCGACGGTCGCACGCGCATGGGCACGCGCACGAGGTGCCTTCACCCCCGGCCGGGCGGCCGCCCGGCTGGGGGCGGTTCCCGGCCCCGGAGCGGTGCGGCACCGGCGAGGCGATCAGGGCGGCTCATCCGGATTTGCCCCACTCGGGGGTGCTTACGGGGACACACAATGCCCGAAGCGCCGGGATGCTCCGCAACCAAATCGAGACGAATGCTCTTGGCGATGCCGTTGTCAACTCGGCGTGAACAATGCCGAAACAGCGACCAGAGCTGGGAATCCTTATGTTCGCGTTAAGTCGTGTGACCTTCATCACAAATACACAGGGTGATGTTTATTGATCACTCTCTGTACCGAAAAACGTGCGGACAGCAGAACGCCCCGGACGGTCCGCAGATCGTCCGGGGCGTCACTTTCGCTGCTGTTCGCCCCGCTCGGAGCGATTCTCAGCCGGGACTCACCCGGTCACGTCGCCCAGCATGTCGGTCACCAGCGCGGCGATCGGCGAGCGCTCGGAGCGGGTCAGCGTCACGTGCGCGAACAGCGGGTGGCCTTTCAACCGTTCCACCACGGCGGCGACGCCGTCGTGCCGGCCCACCCGCAGGTTGTCGCGCTGCGCCACGTCGTGGGTGAGCACCACCCGCGAGCCCGCGCCGATCCGCGACAGGACCGTCAGCAGCACCCCGCGCTCCAGGGACTGCGCCTCGTCCACGATCACGAACGCGTCGTGCAGCGAGCGGCCCCGGATGTGGGTGAGCGGCAGCACCTCCAGCATCCCGCGGTCCAGGACCTCGTCGATGACCTCCGGAGTGGTCACCGCCGACAGGGTGTCGTAGACCGCCTGCGCCCACGGCGACATCTTCTCGTTCTCCGAGCCGGGCAGGTAGCCGAGCTCCTGGCCGCCGACCGCGTACAGCGGCCGGAACACCACCACCTTGCGGTGCCGGCGGCGCTCCAGGACGGCCTCCAGGCCCGCGCACAGCGCCAGCGCCGACTTGCCGGTGCCGGCGCGCCCGCCGAGCGAGACGATGCCGATCTCGTCGTCCATGAGGATGTCGAGGGCGACGCGCTGCTCGGCCGAGCGGCCGCGCAGCCCGAACACCTCGCGGTCGCCGCGCACCAGCCGCACCGACTTGTCGGGCTGCACGCGCCCGAGCGCCGAGCCGCGCTCCGACAGCAGCCGCAGCCCGGTGTGGCAGGGCAGCTCGCGGGCCTCCTCCAGCTCGGCGACGCCCGACTCGTACAGCTCCTCGACCTGACCGCCGCCCAGCTCCAGCTCGCGCATCCCCGTCCAGCCGGACTCCACGACCGCGAGCTCGGCCCGGTACTCCTCGGCCGCCAGCCCCACCGCCGACGCCTTGACGCGCATCGGCAGGTCCTTGGACACCAGCACCACGTCCCGGCCCTCCTGGGCGAGCCAGCTGGCCACCGACAGGATGCGGGTGTCGTTGTCGCCCAGCCGGAAGCCGTCGGGCAGCACGCTGGGGTCGGAGTGGTTGAGCTCGACGCGCAGGGTGCCGCCGAGCTCGCCGAGCGGCAGGGCCTCGTCCAGCCTGCCGTGCTCCAGGCGCAGGTCGTCCAGCATGCGCAGGGCCTGGCGGGCGAAGTAGCCGAGCTCCGGGTGGTGGCGCTTGGCTTCCAGCTCGGAGATGACGACGATGGGGAGTACGACCTCGTGCTCGGCGAACCGGGTCATCGCCCCCGGGTCGGCGAGCAGGACGCTGGTGTCGAGGACGTAGGTGCGCCGCCCTGTGTCGGCGGACCCGGTGGAGGGCCCGGACTGCGGACGGCGCGGAGGGGTTGTGGCCACTCGATCTCCCTGACTATGGGGGAACTGGTGGCGCGGCGGTCCGTCTCCGTGCGGCCGCGGCCCCGGAGGCGGGGACGGGGACGGCCGGAGGCGGTGGCGGGGCGTGGGCCCTCAGGAACCGAAGCGCCGATGGCGCGCGGCGTAGGAACGCAGTGCCCGCAGGAAGTCCACCTTGCGGAAGTCCGGCCAGTGGACCTCGCAGAAGTAGAACTCCGTGTGCACGCTCTGCCAGAGCATGAAGCCGGACAGACGTTGCTCCCCGGAGGTCCTGATGACCAGGTCGGGGTCCGGTTGGCCGCGCGTGTAGAGATGCTCGGCGATGTGCTCCACCTCGAGGATCTCGGCGAGTTCCTCGATGCTGGTGCCTTTGCCCGCCTGCTCGATGAGCAGAGAGCGCACCGCATCAGCGATCTCACGCCTACCTCCATACCCAACGGCGACGTTCACAATCAGGCCGGGGGCGCCAGATGTTGCTTCTGCGGCATCTTTAAGGACACGGGCGGTTTTGTCGGGGAGCAGGTCGAGCGCCCCGACCGGCTTGACGTGGTAGCCGTCGGCCGCCAGGCCCGCCACGGTGTTCTCGATGATCTCCAGCAGCGGGTCCAGCTCCTTGGCGGGCCGGGTGAGGTTGTCGGTGGACAGCAGCCACAGCGTGACCACCTCCACCCCCGCCTCGGCGCTCCACTGGAGCAGTTCGGAGATCTTGTCGGCACCGCGCCGGTGGCCGGTGTTGACGTCGCTGATGCCCATCGAGCGGGCCCAGCGCCGGTTGCCGTCCAAGATCACCCCGACGTGCCGGGGGGTGATGTCGGTGGGCAGCGAGCCCTCGACCCGCCGCTCGTACATCCGGTAGGCGGCGTCGCGGACGATCCCGTACGGCTTGCTGCGCCGGATCGCCGAGGTGAGCTTGCCGTCGCCGGACGGGTCCCGGCGCGCCCGGTCCCCCATCTTGGGCATAGTGGGCATCCCTTCGAGCGTCCGTTCCTGAGGAGAACGACGCTCAATTATGGCCCGGCCCGGGGAGTCGTCCCACCGCCGCGGCCGTGCCCGGCCGTCCGGATGGGGCCGCCGCTCAGCCCGGCGGGCGGCTCAGCAGGTCCCGGTAGCTGGCCCCGGCGCGCTCGGCCTCGGCCAGCAGGTCGCCTAGGAAGCGGGCGAGTTCGGCGGAGGTCAGCACCGCGCGCACGCCCCGGCCGCCCGCGCCCCAGGCGTCGATCACCGCGCGCCGGGCGACCCGCCAGCGGCCGTCGGCGGCGCGGTCGGTCTCCGGCGGGCCGACCCAGGTCGAGGAGGTGCGCAGCGTGCAGCGCAGCTCGCCGGTGCTGGCCAGGTCGCCGCGGTCGCGGTAGCGGAAGGCGAACAGCTCGGGTTCGCGCGCCTGGCCGGGGCGGAGATCGGGGAACCGGTCGTCGGGGTCGGGCCAGCGGGCCGCCTGCGGGGAGTCCTCGGCGCGGGCGGCCGCCACGCGCTCGGCGAGCCCGGCCAGGAAGTAGCCGCAGCGCTCGCCCACGGCGCCGAAGGAGTCGCCGTCGCGGCGCAGCTCCAGCGTCACCTCGAACGGGACACCGCCTCGGTCGCGCGAGGGCACCGGGACCACCGCCAGCGATGTCCCGTCCAGACAGCGAAGTCTCCCCACGCCGCTCTCCGCCCCCTCCGGCCGCGCGCTCCCGCCCTCCGGCCGGCGCGGCGGTCATGCGCCGGCCGGTGGCGACGCCACCTCAGAAGGCAGGTTAGGGCAGGCCATGCCCATGATCACACCTTGCGGACCTTGGGATCGGGTAAGGAATCGTGCGGCTCCGGGACGGGTGCGAGGGCGTGCGGCCCCGGGCCGAACGCGGACGCGGCGGGCGCGTCAGGCGGTGGGGCCGGCCGCGCGGGCGCGCTCGACGTGCTCCAGGGCGGTGCGCAGCTCGCCCAGCCACTCGTCGGTGTTCTTGCCGACCAGCCGCACGCACCAGGCCAGCGCGTCGCTGCGGCTGCGCGCCACCCCGGCCTCGACCAGGGTGTCCAGCACCCGGCGCTCGGGCTGGCGCAGCCGGGTCATCACCGGCACCGAGAGCGTGGTGAACATCTCCTGCCGGCCGCCGCAGGTCACGCCCCACGACACCTTGTGGCCGAAGCGGTGCTCGGCCTCCCGCGCGATCGCGATGCGCTGGTCGCGGGTGCCCTCGCGGAACCGGCCGATGTGCCCGTCCAGGAGGGCGGCGCGCTCGGCCTCCGAACGCTCCTCTGAGGCGGCGGCCGGCTCGGGCAGCTCGCCGAGCACGGTGACCTCCTCGCGGTCGAGCACGATCTCGGGCGCGCCGGTGAACCAGCCGTCCGGGAGGCGGCCGGAGAACCAGCCGCGCAGCTCCTCCACCGCTTCGCTCGTAGTCATGTAATCAAAATTACATCTCTACTCGACCCCGGTCGAGCATCCGCTTCTCATTGACAGGCACCTTCTTTTGAGAGTTACTTCCATTTGATAGCTCCTTTCTTTCGGAGGTGACTTCCATGGGTGAGCCGGACCCGCGGCGGTGGTGGGGACTGGGCGCACTGGCGCTGGCCCTGCTGGCGCTGGGCTTCGACCTGACGATCCTGAACGTCGCGCTGCCCACGCTCTCGTCCGAGCTGCACGCGAGCACCAGCGCGCTGCAGTGGATCGTGGACTCCTACATCCTGGTGTTCGCGGCGCTGCTGATGCCCGCGGGACTGCTGGGCGACCGGTTCGGCCGCAAGAGGCTGCTGCTGACGGGGCTCGCGCTGTTCGGGGCGGCCTCGCTGGGCGGCGCGCTGGCCGACGGCACCACCGGCGTGATCGTGGCCCGCACCTGCATGGGCCTCGGCGCGGCGATCGTGCTGCCGCTGTCGATGTCGCTGCTCCCCGCGATCTTCCCGCCGCACGAGCGCACCCGCGCGATCGCGGTCTGGTCGGCGTCGATGGCGCTGGGCCTGCCGCTCGGGCCGCTGCTGGGCGGCTGGCTGCTGGAGCACTTCTGGTGGGGCTCGATCTTCCTGGTCAACGTGCCGGTGGTGGTGCTGGGCGGCCTCGCGGTCGCGTTCCTGCTGCCGGAGTCGCGCGACCCGGCCGCGCCGCGCATCGACGTACCGGGCGCGGCGCTGTCGATGGCGGGGCTCGCCGCGCTGGTCTACGGCGTGATCGAGGGGCCGGTGCGCGGCTGGGCCGACCCGCTGACCTGGGGCACGATCCTGGGCGGCCTCGCGCTGCTGGCGCTGCTGGTGCGGTGGGAGTCGCGGGCCGCCGAGCCGCTGATGGACCTGGCGCTCTTCCGCGACCGGGTGTTCGTGTGGGCGGCGGCGGCCGGGATGGTCACCACGCTGGTGATGGCCGGGGCGCTGTTCGTGCTGCCGCAGTACCTCCAGGTCGTGCGGGGGCACGACGCGTTCGGCACCGGGCTGCGGCTGATCCCGATGCTGGCGGGGCTGATGGCGGGCGGGCTGCTGACCGACCGGCTCGTGCCGCGCACCGGCGCCAAGGCGGTGATCGGGGTCGGGCTGCCGACGCTGGCCGCCGGCCTCGGCGCCGGCGCGTTCACCGGCACGGGCGATCCCTACGCCTTCACCGCCGCCTGGCTGACGGTGCTGGGCCTCGGCATCGGCCTGACGATGGTGCCCGCCATGGACGCGGTGCTGGCACGGCTGCCCGACGGCCGGGCCGGGCGCGGCTCGGGCCTGGTGCAGACCCTGCGGCAGACCGCCGCCGCGCTGGGCGTGGCGGGGCTCGGCAGCCTGGTGTCGTCGGTCTACCGGGACCAGATCACCGTCGGCGGCCTCCCGGAGCGGGCGGCCGCCCTGGCGCGCGACTCGGTCGGCGGCGCGGCCTCGGCGGCGGCCGAGCTGGGCGACCCGGCCCTGCTGGCGTCGGCGCGCGACGCCTACGTGTCGGGGATGGACGCCGCGCTGGCGGTCTGCGCGCTGGGCACCTTCGTCGCCGGGCTGCTGCTGTGGGTCTTCATGCCGGCGGTGCCCCCGCAGCGCGCGTCGGCCCCCGCCGATGCCGCAGAATCGGACCATGAGCACGTCGCTTCCTGAGCAGACCGCGGCCGACCGGCTGGACGATCCCCTCGACCGCCTGCCGCTGCGCGAGCGCAAGAAGCTGAGGACCCGCAGGGCGATCCAGGACCACGCCCTGCGGCTCTTCACCGCCCGGGGCTACGACGCCACGACCGTGGAGCAGATCGCGGCGGCGGCCGAGGTGTCGCCCAGCACGTTCTTCCGCTACTTCCCCACCAAGGAGGACCTGGTCCTCAACGACGAGTACGACCCGGTGATCGAGGAGCGGCTGCGCGCCCAGCCGCCGGAGCTGGCCCCGCTGGCGGCGCTGCGGGCCGCGCTGCGCGAGGTGTTCCCCTACTTCGTCCAGGCCAACGTGGACACGATCATGGCGCGCATCCGGCTGATCACCGAGGTCCCGGCCGTGCAGGCCCGGATGCACCAGACGCTGCGCGGGGGCACCATGCGGGTGCTGACCGACGTCTTCGCCGAGCGCAGCGGCCGCCCCGTCACCGACCCCCAGGTGCAGGCGTTCGCGTGGGCGGTCATCGGGGTGCTCCAGGCGGCGATGTACACCTGGCAGGACGGGGGCTGCGAGCAGGACCTGGCGGAGCTGCTGGACCGCAACCTGGAGTTCCTGGAGGCGGGGATGCCGCTGTGAGCCCTACCCCGGCGTGCGGGCGGCCTGGATCGGGTTGACCCGCACCGCGCCCTTCATGTTGCGCGTGTAGACGTTCTGGACCTGCACCACCGTGCCCCGGCGCGGCGCGGCGATCATCTTGCCGCCGCCCAGGTACAGCGCGATGTGGGAGATGTAGCCCGGCGCGGTCGGGTCGTTGGCCCAGATCAGCATGTCGCCCGGCTGCGCCTTGGCGTAGGGGACCACCCAGCCGGTGCGGGCCTGGTCGGCGGCGACCCGGGGCAGCTTGATCCCGGCGCGCGCGAAGGCGTACTGCATCAGGCCCGAGCAGTCGTAGCCGCCCTCGGACTCCGACTCGCCGCCCCACACGTACGGCCAGCCGAGCCGCGTGTAGGCCGCCTTGATCACCGTCTGGACCTGCTGGGCCGTCATGACCCGGCCGTTGGCCTGCGGCAGCTTGCCGACCGACGGCACGTCGATCTGCGGATTCACCTCGACGGCCCGCGCCTGCTTGGGCAGCACCTTGCGCAGGCTCTTGATGAAGGCGGCGGGCTTGGTCTTGGGCACGCTGACCAGCAGCGCGTTGCCGGTCGGCATCCCGAGCGCCTGCGCGTTGCCGCGGGAGATCACCGCGTCGACGTCGCTGATGCCCATCGTGGCGTACGCGCCGACGCGCAGCTGGGTCTGGCGGCCGCCCTTGCCGCCGACCGGGACCTGGCTGCCGAGCTGCACGCCGCCGTCGCTGCCCATGGTGAACGAGACCGCGACGTCGCCGCCGGCGATGTTGCGCCACAGGTCGTCGGCCTGCGCGGTGGGCTTGGGGGTGTAGTTGCGGAAGGTGGAGGGATCCACGCCGAGCAGGCCGACGCGCTTGCCCGAGACCATCGCCTGCGCGGCGTCCACGACCTCGACGCCCTGCACGCCCTTGAGCCGGCGGACCTTCTCGACGGCGTCGGCGGGCAGCGCGGCGGGCGCGGCGACCAGCACGTGCGGGGTGAGGCGCCTGCCGAGCGGGGCGACCGCCGAGGGCGACAGCGACGAGCTGCCGGAGGCGGCCACGAAGCGCTGCGCCTGGGGCTGCGGGGACGGCGCGGGCGCGTCCCCGTGGTCGAAGGCGACCACCACCGCGATGTTGGCGGCGAGCGTGGTCATCGCCGAAACGCCGATGATCATTGGCAGAACCCGGCGGTTCGGCTTACGCACGGCAACACTCCCCTGTCCTTCGGCCCGCGTCCGGCCCGCCCGCTCCCGGCGGCGGACGGCTCCACGACTATGGCCCGGGAACACGACCACAGTCCAGATACCCCGGTCGCGTTCCGCCACCCTGGCCCCGGTGGCCGCGTTCCGTCAGCCCCGTCTCTGCTACCAAGTGGTAACACCTGGCGTTGACGAGATCAAGGTCACGTTGCCACAAAGTGGACCAACGGTCCAATTGGCCTGGTCCGGGCGGTCCGTCAGCCGCGCAGCTCGGCGCCGAGGTCGGCCGGGGTCGTGACCGGCAGGCGGCAGGTGAAGTTCCGGCAGACGTAGGCGGCGGGCGCCCCGTCCACCGGGCCGCGCCCGGCCAGCAGCGGGCTGGCGTCCGAGCCGGGCGCGCCGACGCTGACCACCGCGCCGGGCGACACCGACATCAGCGCCGTCTGGTGCAGGGCGCGGGTGCGCTCGTCGCCGGGCTCCCCCACGACCGCGATCTCCAGCGGTCCGGCCAGGTGCGCCTCGGCGACCGCCAGTCCCCACCCGGCGAAACGGGCGTGCTTCTCGGCCAGCAGGCCCGCCGGGGACAGCGCCCCGGTCGCGGCGTCGCGGTGCCGCTGCGAGCCGGTCAGCGCGGCGTAGGACAGCAGCGCCCCGGCGGCGGCGAACTGGCCGGACGGGGTGGCGTTGTCGGTGGGGTCCTGGGGCCGCCGGAACAGCCGCTCGGCGTCGTCGGCGGTGTCGTAGAAGCCGCCCTGCCCGTCGCCGAACCGGTCCAGCACGGTGTCCAGCAGCGTCCCGGCGACCGCGACGTACTCGGCGTCGCCGGTGACCGCGTGCAGCGCCAGCAGACCCTCGGCGACGTCGGCGTAGTCCTCCAGCACGCCCGCGTTGGTCCCGGCCGCGCCGTCGCGGGAGGTGCGCACCAGCCGCCCGTCGCGCACGTGCAGGTCGATCACCAGGCGGGCGATCTCGCGGGCGGCGGTGACCAGATCCGGCCGGTCCAGCAGCGCGCCGCACTCGGCCAGCGCCGCGATCGCCAGGCCGTTCCAGGCCGCGACCACCTTGTCGTCGCGGGCGGGCGGGACGCGCTCCTCGCGGGCGGCCAGCAGCGTGCGTCGCACCCGGTCGTACCGCTCGGCGTCGTCGGGGTCGCGCAGGAGCTGCAGGACCGAGGTGCCGTGCTCGAAGGTGCCGGTGACCTCGAACAGCCCGGCCGCGTAGCCGCCGTCCTCCTCGCCGAGCACCTCGCGGAGCTGCTCGGGCGTCCACACGTAGTACTTGCCCTCGACGCCCTCGCTGTCGGCGTCCAACGCGGAGGCGAGCCCGTTCTGCGGGGTGCGCAGGTCGTGCAGCATCCAGTCGCAGGTCTCCAGGGCGACCCGGCGCGCGAGCGGCGTGCCGGTGAGCCGCCACCAGTGCGCGTAGACGCGCGCCAGCAGGGCGTTGTCGTAGAGCATCTTCTCGAAGTGCGGCACCACCCAGGAGTCGTCCACCGAGTAGCGCGCGAAGCCGCCGCCGAGCTGGTCGTACATGCCGCCGCGCGCCATCGCCTCCAGCGTGTGGCCCGCCATGGCGAGCGCCTCGGCGTCCTGCGTGCGCGCGTGATGCCGCAGCAGGAACTCCAGCGCCATGGACGGCGGGAACTTCGGCGCACCGCCGAACCCGCCGCGCGCCACGTCGTAGCTGCGCGCCAGCGCCTGCACGGCGTGCCCGAGCTGCTCGTCGCCCGGAGGCTGGGAACCGCCCATCTCGGGCGCGCGCGAGGACAGCGCCTCGACGACCTGCTGCCCCTGCCCGGTGACGTCGCCGCGCTGCTCGCGCCACGCCTTGTCCACGGCCTGGAGCAGCGCCTGGAACTGGGGGCGCGGGAAGTAGGTGCCGCAGTAGAACGGGTGGCCGTCCGGCGTCATGAACACCGTCATGGGCCAGCCGCCCTGGCCGGTCATGGCCTGGGTCGCCTCCATGTAGACGGCGTCGATGTCGGGGCGCTCCTCGCGGTCCACCTTGATGTTGACGAACATCCGGTTCATCAACTCGGCGGTGGGGGCGTCCTCGAACGACTGGTGCGCCATCACGTGGCACCAGTGGCAGGCCGCGTACCCGACCGACAGCAGGACCGGCACATCGCGGCGGCGCGCCTCGGCGAACGCCTCCGGACTCCACTCCCACCAGTCCACCGGGTTGTCGGCGTGCTGGAGGAGGTACGGGCTGGTGGCGTCCTTGAGACGGTTCATGTACCCGATCCTGCCCGATGCGGGCCGGGACTCACCCCGTGGGCGCCTCCGGGTCGTTCTGTCTCACATCCAGCTTTCGGAGGGTTGTGGTTCCGTGTCGGCGCCCATGTGGCGGTGATGGTCGAGCACCTTGACGACCGTGTGCACCACCTCTGGGTCTGTACGGCCGAGCAGCGGCAGGGCCCAGTACCAGCTGTCGGTGCCCAGGGCTCGAACGGCGAGATCACGTACGAGGTCCGCCTCCCCGGCTCCCGCTGGACGCAGGTGATGCGCGAAGACGCGGAGAACGGACAGTGTCCAGTAGTCCTCGCCCCCTGTTACGTCGAGGTAGGCCGGGAGACCCGCCAGGAAGCCGGCGATGGTCACCTGAGCGATGCCTCTGGCGGCGGCATCGGGCACTTCGTCGGCCGTCCGACATGCTCCCGCGCTGTCGCCCAGGACGGCTTGCAGGAGGGCGAGACCGGTTGCGATCAGCGGTTCGGACGAGAGACGGGCGCGTGCTTCCCTCTGCAGGGACGCGACGTGCGCCTCCGCCGACGCTCCGGCGGCAACGCTGCTCAATGCATCGATCAAGCCGGGCCCGATCGAGGAGAGGGAGCGACGCAGCGCGTCACCGAAGTCGCCGCCGACGGCACCGGGCCGGTTGATCCCGCCGGAGCGCCCGACAGAGGCGAGGCTGCCGAGCGGCGAACCGTTGGGCACGATCTCGCGGACGAAGGACGCCGGGGCGCGTCCCACTCGAACGGCCAGCGACGCCCGTCGATAGGAAATGCCCGCCTTCATGGACGGCCGCTTCCCATCGTCGGGACGGGCCCATCGTGCGGCGCTCTCGTCCTCCCCCACATGCGCGAACGCCTGGGCGACCAGGGCCCTCACCTCCGGCCGGCGCGGATCCAGGCGCTCGGCGGTGGCCGCCGCCTCCGTCGCGCACCGCACCGCTTCGTCATGGCGCCAGGCCTGGGCGAATGCCATGGCGGCCGAGGTCAGGACGCGTACGCGCAGCACCGAGTCCGTTCCTTCGTCCGTCAAGAAAGCGAGGGCTGGACCAACGTCGCCGTCCAGGTACGGAAGGGCTTCGGCGAGGAAGGGCCGCCACGGGACATGGGCCTCCAGTTCGGCGACGGCCTTCGTGAACTGGTCGACGCGGCCCCTCAGCCGTGGACCGTCGCCGAGATCCGACAGGGACTTCGCCTGTCCGAGCAGGTCCGACTCCTCCGCTGCGGCGGTTCTCTCCGCATCCGTGGTGTCCGTGGGCTCACCTGCGGGCTCGTCGAGCAACAGCGCGGCACGGGCGGTGACGTCCATGGGGAACTCGTCGAGCATGGTCCGTACGGCGGCGTCCCGTTCGCCGAGATCGAGGTGGGCCTGGACCAGCAGGGCCAGCGACTCGCTGATCTCGTCCGGGGAGGCGGAGTGCGGCGCCGCCCGGATCCCCCGCAGCGCGGTCTCCGCCAGTTCACGGGCCCGGCTCCAGGCTTCCTCGGGCATCACCTTCGGTACCGCCTTCGCAAGAGCGGAAGCCGTGACGGCACAGCATTTGACGGCGGCCGGTCCCGGGGAGACCTCGGCGAATCTCGCGGAGAACTCCTGCATCTTCACCAGGATCCGTTCGGCGCGCTCATGATCGTGGGCGGCGACGGACGCCCAGATCCCGACGGCGAGCACCGGATCGCCTTCTTCCGATTCCGCCTGGCTCTCCGCTTCGAGCAGCAGCTCGTCCAGCACCTGCCTTGAGAAGACCAGGTCAGCGGCACGAAGCAGGCCCGCCGCCCTCGCCGCCGGTTCGACGTTCTCCGGCTGACAGACATCGACTGTTCTCAGCAGCCCGATCGCTTCATCGGACTGCCCCAGGCCGGCCAGGACGACGGCGGTCCGCGGAACGATCGCCACGGTGTCCCATTCGGCCGCCGGGGACATCAGGAAGGACTGGTGCTCCGCCTTTCCGGCCCACAGCGCCGCCTCAGTGGCAAGCGACCTCGCCTGCTTCGCCGCCTCCGGTGTCTCCATGTCCGAGAGCGCCTGGACCGCTTCCAGCAGTCGCACCTCCTTCGAGGCGGGGTCGCCGGGCGCCAGCGCCAATGCCCGCGCCCGTTCCACGTCGCCGACCGCGCACAGCGCACGCAGCACCTCACGTGGGACGGGCCTGCGCTTGGCCTCCAGGAGCGACCGCGACGCGGCCGCCGACGCCAGGACGGCGGGGGTCGGCATCGCCCGCGTGACACGGTCGAGGGAGAAGAGCGCGAGATCGACTCGGCCTCTGGAGGCGAGCCGCAGCAGCCGGCGATGGTCGAGTCCGAAGGCGGCGTGGCGCTCGGCGGTGCCGTCCTGCCACAGCAGGCGCACGTAGCCGTGGAGCAGATACCAGGGGGTGGAGGCGGGCCAGCCGCCGTTGCGGTAGCCGTCGGCCCAGGCATGGAGCCGTCGGCGGAGTTCGGAGCACGCCTGGGTGGTCAGCGCCCGCGATGCCGCGTCGTGCAGATCCCTGTGGGCCAGGACGAACGTGCCCGGCTCGGACTCTTCGAGGCAGAGGCCGCGCCCTGCCGCGCTGTTCAGACGCTTGTCCAGGTCGTAGCGGGTCAGCTCACCGCCGATCAGCTCCGTCAGGTCGCTTTTGCTGAGGCCGCCACGGGCCACCGTCAGGAACCCGACGACCTCGCGTCCCCCTTCATCCCTGTCGACAAGCAACTGGTTCAGGCTGCGCGACACCTCACCACGCAGGGCGGCGGCCTCGGGCGAGGGCCGGAAGTTCGTCATCTGCTCGGCGTGGCGCAAGGGGTGGTGCGGCGGAACGTCGTCCGGAAGAGGCGGATGCCATCGCCGGCTGACCAGGACGACCAGACCGGGATGCAGCTCCGGTGGCAGCAGCGAGGCGATGCTCTCGCCGTCCGGATAGGACACGGCGTCCTCGTCGAGCCCGTCGACGAGCAGCAGGAGATTCCGGCCGTTCTCCCGGCTCTTCCTGGCCGCCGCCTCGTACAGGTCCAGGAGGGTGGCGGTGTCCCTGTCGGAGGGCGGCTTCTTCCTGCCCACATGGCTGCTGAGGGCTCTCACCATGGTGTTGAGGAAGCTCTGTGCCGAATCGCTGTCGGTCCCCCAGCGGACGAAGTAGGCGATGAGGTCGATGCTCTCCGGCGCGTACGACGCGGCGAAGGTCTTGAGGAAGGCGGTCTTGCCCGCCCACGGCGGCGCCACGAGCGACAGATAGTTCGAGCCGTTGCCCACCAGCTCGCACAACCGGTCGAGATCGGCCTGCCGTCCCTGCAATTCCGGCGGCTTGCCCTTAGCGGTGTGGAGGTAGCGGAAAGGCCCCGGCCCGGTGGGGCGATAAGTAGTGCCCCTCCGGCTGCCCTGGTTGAACCGGCCCTCCTCCTGCGCGAGCCGGAGGAGCACGTCCCACTCCTGGGGTGTGCGCGCCGACCTGCCGGCGTACTCCTCCATAACGTCGATCAAGCGACGGACCACTCCGTCCTGGTCGGGCGACGGCGTATCGGCCCCGTTGACCCAAGCGCTGAACCTCTTGCCGTCCGCGCCCTCCGCCTCCGCGCAGATCTGGCGGCTCGTGAGGCGATGGCCTTTGCGGGCGCGGACGCGCATGGCTTCGTCACGCAAGTCCTTCAGGAAAGAGGCGAAGCGTTGCCGGTGCTCCCGTGGGTCCGGACCGTTCCTGGCGCCCATCCTGCTCCCCTTACCGGTCCCCGGATTTTTTCTTTCGCTTGCCGGCCTGCACAAACGCCCTCGCATCAGGGCGTTCGACCTCGCCGGACATTCACCGGACGGGAGACAAACGTCGGACCGATCGACCGGTGCGGAGCCGGCCGACCCGTCCGGAGGGAGCCTCCATGCCCGTCCTGCCCACCCTGCTGGCCAACGCCGCCGTCCTCACCGCCGCGACCGGGTTCATCTACACGATGGCCCTGCTCGGCTTCGCGCTGGTCTCGGTCGCCTCGCGCAAGCCGGCCCGTCGACGCGACGCACGGGCGACCCTGGCGATCCTGATGCGCCGGAGCCCTCGTGCGTGACCGGTCCCCCCGCCCACCATGAAAGGGCAAGTTCCGTCTTCCTTTCGGGGAAGGAACTCAGAAGCGCCTTTTGAAGCAATTCCACCACTTTCCCGGGCGCAATTCCACCGATTGGCTGACATGGGCCCGGCCTCATGTCAGCCTTCTCCCCATGGGCCCTCCGCGAGCACTTCCCGCGCCGCGCCCCTCGGCGCCCGCCACGGGGCAGAGCGGGCAGTCGGTTGATCCTCCGTCGTCCGGCGGGGCCGATGGGCGGCCCCGCTGGGATCCTCGCGAGCACGAGTGCGTTCGCGCCTTCACGCTGGACGGCGACGTGGTCGGGCGGCGTCTGCCGGAGCTGTTCTCTCAAGCCGACGATCTGACGGACGTGGACGGCGAGACCCCTGGGGAGAAGGTCGCCGTCGTCGAGTTCCTGCTCGCCCTGTGCTACGCCTCGGGCACCTACCCCGCTTCCTCCGAGGAGTGGCAGGACTGGGTGCAGTCGGAACATCAGCTCGACGTGGTCGCCGCGTGGCTGGAGGAGCAGCCTGACGAGGACTGGGATCTCTTCCACCCCTCCCGACCACTGGGCCAGAACCGCCTGCTCGGAGAGTTCCTGGAAGAGCACGGGACGGGGCCCGCCCAGCTCGTGCTCGAACGCACCGGGGACTACAACCAGTTCGCCGATCATCATCACCTCGACCACCCCGATCCGCTGCCCGCCGCCAAAGCCTTCCGGGCCATGCTCACTCAGCATGTCTTCGGCCCCTCCGGCCGCGCACGGATCTCGGGGAAGGCCACCCTGGGACCGGCCATCACCAACCTCGCCACCGGGCGGCTGGCGGGCCGCGTCCGCGTTCTCGCCACGGGACGGACCCTGGGCGACACGCTGCGCCTGAACCTCACCCCGACCGCCAACGATCCGCAGAAGCTCAACCTGACGTGGACCCAGGACGGAATCCAGCGGCGCGGGTTCGCCGGCAAGCCCCCGCCCCGTCCCGTCTCGGGCTACGCGGACCTGCACAGTTACCTGGGCCGATCGGTGCTGCTGCGACCGAAGCCGGGGCTCTCCGGTGACGAGGCCGTCGTCGATCGTGTGCTCATCGGCGCGGGTGAGCTGCTCAACCTCGACACCGTCGCGCACCTCCAGGACGCGGTCATGTCGGACACGCGTACGGGGGTGCGCAAGCCCTTGTGGCCCTCCCCGACACGTGACCTGTGGCGCGAGGCTCACTCTCTCTATGCGGCGGTCGAAAGCAGGTCAGGCGGCCTCTATCAACGCCTGGCCAAGCTGCCCAGGGAAGGGGAGGCCGGGCGGCGCCGGTGCGACCTGCTGGCTGTCGGTCTGCTGACCAGGCAATCGGCTCTCGTCGGCTGGGTCACCAGCGTCTTCCCCTTCGCCCCCGCCCAGGGTCCGGCGCTGTACCAGGCGTCGCTGAGGGGCTCCCAGGTGGCCGAACACATCGCCCGTGCCCTGGACCGGGCCGCGTACCGGGCCTGGGAGGTCATGTTCCCCAACCCCAAACCGGCCGACAAGAAGTCGCAGATCGCCCGCTTCGACGCGCGAGGCGAGCAGTGGAAGGCCACCGAGGAGCCCTTCCACACCCTGCTCGCCGACGTCGCCGACGGTGCGGCCGCCTCCGACTGCATGCCCGGATACACCCAGTGGCTCGTGGAGATGGCACGGGAATTCCTGGACCAGCGGCTGGACTCCCTGCCGGGCAACAGCCAGGGCCTGCGCGCGCGGGCGGCCGCCCGGCGCGGTTTCGCGGACTTCCTCACCAACGCCCAGGCACCGCCCGACTTGAAGAACGGAGCAGCATGACCAGCGCAGACGGGCAGGAGTCCGTGGAGGCGAGCGCCGCCCGGCTGACGGCCTGGCTGACGGGCCTGGTGCACAACCGGCAGTACGGCGACCTCGCCCAGCTCCGACGTGTCACCGCCGCCAGCGAGCCCAGCTATCAGGCCGGCTGGTTCGCCCCCGACTGGGACAAACGGGAGATATACGAGCAGGTGGCCTTCCTGTTCGCCGTGTACCACCAAGGGGCGGGCAAGCCCGCGCAAGGTCACGGCAGCTTCGGCGCGGCGGCCCGCAGGATCGGGCACCCCGGTTCCCGGGGCCCTGACGACCCCGGCGCGTCCCGGCTGGTCGACCGGATCGTGTCCAGCCGGCGCATCCCCTGGCGGCATCTCCGGCACGGCATCGCGCGGCTGCGCACGTGCGAGCGGCAACCCCCGTCCTGGGCCGAGCTCGTCGTCGACCTCGACCGGTGGAACGACCGGAAGGCCCGCATCGCCTACAACTGGGCGGTCGATTTCCACGAGCCACAGAGTCCCCGTTGGCCCGATCGCCGGAAGGGCGTCAGCACATGACCGACACTCCACGCGCACCGTTCCTCTCCCTCCACCTGCTGGAGACGCTGGCGGCGGTCCTGCCGGTCCGCGACGAGAACAACGCTCCGAAGACCATCGTCTTCGGAGGGTTCGAACGGCACATGATCACCAGCCAGGCCAGGCGTCGCGCCGAGCGGATGCACGCCCGTGACCGGGCCAACGCCGGGGTCGGCCCGCTCGCCGGACGCACCACGGGCCAGCGCACCCGGGAATGGGCCCTGCTCACGGCGCGGGCGCTGGAGACCGCGCACGGCTGGGAGAGGGACGAGGCCGTCACCACGGCGCGGGCCGTCCTGGAGGCGGTGGGGCTGAAGTTCGGCGACCCCGCGAAGAAGACCGTCGCGAACCTCACCAAGGTGCTGGTGTTCGCCCCCGCCGACACCGGCGCACGGATCGCGGAGCACATCGCCGAGAACGCCGAAGGGCTGCGCACCTGGCGGGACGGATATCTCGCCGCCCAGGCCACCGCCGCGAAGCCGAAGCGGGGCGCGCGCAAAGCCTCCGAGGAGTCCGGGGACGACGAGGGCGAGGGGGCGAAGGACAAGGCCCTGCCGCCGCTGCCGAAGGAGACGCGCGCCGCGGTCCTCACCGCCCTGGCCCCGCGCGCCATCGACATCGCGCTCTACGGCCGGTTCCTCGCGGAGGTCGCCGACTCCCCGAACGTGGACGGCGCGGTCCAGAGCGCCCACGCCTTCACGATCCAGGAGGCCGAGACGGTGGACGACTTCTACGCCGCCGCCGACGACGCCAAGCTCGACCGGAAGAAGAACGCGCTGGACTTCCTGGACGCCGCCGACGACGCGGGCGCCGGCATGACGGGCTACCAGTCCCTGATCTCGGGCACCTTCTACCGGCACGCCGTCCTCGACCGGCGCCAGTTGCGGACCAACCTGCGGGCCGCGGGGATGGCCGCGGCGGAGGCGGAGGAGGTCGCCGTCGCCGCCGAGCAGGAGTTCGTCACCGCGTTCGTCGAGGCGTTCCCGCAGGCCAAGAAGAACTCCACGGCTTCCACGGGTTCGCTGCCCGCGCTCGTCCTGGCCTTCGAGGCCGAGCGCCCGTACAACTACGCCGCCGCCTTCCAGAGGCCGATCGACGAGAACCCCGAGGCCAAGGGCGGTGAAGGACCGGCCGGGTTGGCCGGGGTGAGGCGCCTGCTCGACCATCACGCGTTCGTCGGCAAGCGCCGTCCCGACATCGCCGCCGCCCGGCTGCTCACCTACGACCCGCAGGTCGACGCGCTCCTCGACGGCCTGGACTCCCTGAAGGCGACGCGGGTGGACACCGTCGAGGAACTGACGTCGTGACGCACGTCCTGCTCATCCGGCTGGCGGGCCCCCTCCAGTCGTGGGGCGTGGGCAGCCGTTTCGCCCCGTCCCGCGATTCGCACAGCCGCCCCACCAAGTCCGCGGTGGTCGGCATGTGCGCGGCGGCCCTGGGGCTGCCGCGTTCCATGGGCCTGAAAGATCCGGCGGAGGGGGAACCGACGCACCTGGGGAGACTGGCCGGCAGCCTGTTCGGAGTGCGAGCCGACCACCCCGGTGTTCCGGTCCGCGACTATCACACCGTGGGAGCCGGTTCCTATCCGCTGCGCCCCCGTGACCTGATCCTGGACCACCGGCGGGCCGCCGCCGTCTCGGCCGACCTCGACGCGGCCTCCGGCGACCGGTTCGGCCATCACACGCTCGCGGGCTGGTACGGCGCACCGAAGAAGATCGCCGCCGATCCCGTCTCCGGGGTCCCGGTGTCGGGCGAGCTGAAACGATCGGCCCTCATCACCGAGCGTTGGTACATCGCCGACGCCGCGTTCCTGGTCGGTCTCCAGCACGAGGACGAGGAGTTCCTCAGCTCGGTCGGCCGGGCGCTGGAGCGCCCCAGGCATCTGCTGTGGCTGGGGCGCAAGTCCTGTCCCCCGTCCGGCACCCTCACCCTGGGCGTCTTTCCCGGCGACCTGGAGACCGCCTTCCGCGAGCGCCGACTGCTCCCCGGCCCCGACGGCGTCGGGCGTCCGGGCGGACGGGCCTGGGCCTGGTTCCAGGTCCCGCCCCGTGAGGCGGGCGCCACGCCCGTGCAGGACCAGCCGGTGGGCTTCGCCTCCCTGGGCCCCGAACACACCAAACGCTGGGAGATCCGCCGCCGGGTCACGATCTCCCCGGACGCCGCCGAGTGGAAGGACATCATCCCGTGAGCGAGTCATCGCGGCTCCGGACGACGGCGGCCCGCTTCGTCGCGTCCCAGTCGGTGCTGACGCTGGACGCGCGCCACCCCTACGTCGCGAAGTCCCTGGTCGACGCCCAGGAGATGCACCGCACCGTGATGAGCGGCTTCCAGGGGTGGGTCGACGACGGCGGCTCCGACGCCCGCGCCCAGATGGGCGTCCTGTCGACCTGGACGCTCAACCTCAAGGAGGCCGCCCTCGTCCTCGTCGTGCAGTCCAAGGTCGCGGCCGACTGGGGGCGCATGCCCAAGGGCGTCCTACGGGAGGCACCGCACCTCATCACGGTCGACCGCACCTTCCGCGTCGGCGACACCGTCGCCTTCCGCTCGGTCGTCAACCCCACCTACAGCAAGCCGCAGACGGATCCGGACGGGCGGCGGCTTCGCGGCCGGCGGGTGGCGCACACCAACCCCGACGGTGTCAGGAAATGGTGCGCGCGCCGCTTCGGGGACGGCGGCGGGACCGGCGGCGACATCGGCGGCGCCGCCGACCCGCAGACCATCGCGGTGCGCATGTTGCCCACGGTGTCCAGCCCCGCTTCCCACAAGGGGCTGAAGGTCGTCCGCGCCGAGCTGCGCGGCTCCCTGACCGTCACCGACCCCGCGGCGTTCGTCACCGCCCTCTCCGACGGCGTGGGCCGTGCCCGCGCGTACGGCTGCGGTCTCGTGCTGACCCGCTGAACGGCGTCGAAGCGTCCCCGATGCGGCCCACTCACTTCCCGGTGGAGCCGAGATCCGCCAGCGCCGACTCGATCGCGCGGTGGAAGGTCGGGTAGGCGGTGATCATCTGGCGGAGCGACGCCACCGGGACCTCGGCGTGCACGGCCACCGACAGGGCGCCCAGGATCTCGCCGCCGGCCGGGCCCATCACGGTCGCGCCGACCAGCACGCCCCGGTCCGCGTCCTCGACCAGCTTGATGAAGCCGTCGTTCCCGACCTTGTGGATGAAGCCGCGCGAAGAGTCGGGGAGCTGGGCGGTGCCGGTCCGCACGGTCAGGCCCCGGTCGCGCGCCTCGGACTCGATCATGCCGACGACGCCGATCTCCGGATCGGTGAAGGTGACCCGGGGCACCGCGTGGTAGGAGGCGGGCGGGCCGTCCTCGCCGAGGATGTCGCGGACCGCGATCGCCGACTGGTACATCGACACGTGGGTGAAGGCGCCCTTACCGGTGACGTCGCCGACCGCCCACACGCCGTCGGCGGCGCGCAGCCGGTCGTCCACCTCCAGCACGCGGGCGCCGTCGTCCAGGCCGACCACGTCCAGGCCGAGGCCCTTGAGGTTGGTGCGGCGGCCGGTGGCGACCAGCAACTGGTCGGCCGACAGCTTCTCGCCGCCGAGGTCCAGGGTGAACGCGCCGTCGGCGTAGGAGGCCCCGGTGGCCTTCACTCCGGTGCGGACGGTGATGCCCTCGCGCTCGAAGACCTTCCGGAGCAGTTCGCTCGCCGCGGGCTCCTCGCGTTCCAGGAGCCGGTCCCCACCCTGCACGATGGTCACGCGGGTGCCGAACCGGGCGAAGACCTGGGCCAGCTCGACGCCGACCACGCCGCCGCCCAGCACCACCAGCGACCCGGGGGCCTCCTCGGCGCGCACGGCCTCGCGGTTGGTCCAGTAGGGCAGGCCCTCCAGCCCGTCGATGGGCGGCACGGCCGGCTCGGTGCCGGTGTTGATCAGGATGCCGCGCCGGGCCCGGAACACCTGCTCGCCTACGGTGACCTCGCCAGGCGCGGTGATGCGGCCCCGGCCGTGCACGACGGTCGCGCCGCGGCCGGTGAGCCGGTCCACCGCGGCCTTGTCGTCCCAGTCGGCGGTGGCCTCGTCGCGGATGCGGGCGGCGACCGGGCCCCAGTCGGCCCGCACGGTCGCGTCGCCCGCCATGCCGGGGATGCGCCGCCCGTCCGCCAGCAGCTCGGCGGCCCGCACCATCATCTTGGTGGGCACGCACGCGTAGTAGGGGCACTCGCCGCCCACCAGCCGGGCCTCGACGCCGACCACCGACAGCCCGGCGTCGGCCAGCAGCCCGGCGGCGTTCTCGCCGCCCGGCCCCAGGCCGATGACGACGACGTCCACGTCCTGCACGGTCATTGCGGATCCCCCTGTTCAGCGCGGTGCGCGGTAGACGCGCACCCAGTCCACGTACATGCTCACCCATCGCGGAGTGGAGCGATCACGGCAGAACGCGCGGCCGCGGTCGCAGACCTGGTCGTTCTGCAGCGCAAGGCCCATCTTGCTACGTTCGGGGGTCAGCGGGCCCCGGTAGTCCCACACCTTCGCGCCGTCGATCCAGAAGGTCAACCGGTTCGGCAGCCAGTCGAGGGCGAAGGTGTGCCAGCGGGTGAAGTCCCCTTTGACCATCCGCCGGCGCATGGTGTTATCCGGCCCGTGGTGGACGAACAGGCCCGTGCTCTGCCGCGTGTGGTCGATGACCTCCGCGAAGTCGATCTCGGCGTACTCCGGGTCGCCGAACACCTTCGGCCACAAGCGACGGGCCCTCCGATCACGGAAGATGCCGGTAGTTGCCGAACGCTTGCTTTTGCGGCGATTCCGCGCTTTCAGTCCCGGCGGCGGGCCGGCAGCGGGATGCGGTCGAGGTCGTGCACGAGCACGATCTCCCCGCCGAACGCGGCGGCGGCCTGCTCCACGAAGCGCGGCTCGTCCTCCTCCCGGTAGCGCTCGGAGAAGTGCGTCAGCACCAGCAGCCGCGCCCCCGCCCCGGCCGCGACCTTGCCCGCCTCCCCGGCCGTCAGGTGGCCGTACGCGGTGGCGAGCGCGGCCTCCTCGTCCAGGAACGTGGACTCGATGATCAGCATGTCCGCGCCGTCGGCCAGCTCCGGCACCGCGTCGCACATCCGGGTGTCCATGATGAAGGCGACCTTCTGGCCGGGCCGGGGCACGCTGCACTCGGCGAGGGCGACGGTCGTGCCGTCCGGCGCGGTGACCCGCCCCTCCTCCTGGAGCCGGCGGACCAGCGGCCCGCGCACCCCGCGCCGGGCGAGCTCGGCGGGCAGCATCGTCACCCCGTCCGGCTCGGCCAGCCGGTACCCGTACGCCTCGACCGGGTGCGACAGGCGGCGCGCGACCAGTGAGAACGGCGCGTCGCCGGTGTCGATCTCCATCACCTCCCCCGACAGGGGGTGGTCGTGGATGACGTCGGTGTCGTGGAAGGCCGTGGCGTGCCGCAGCCGCTCCCAGTAGACCGAGCCGCTGGCGGGGTAGGCCGCGTCCACCCGGTGCGCGACGCCGTCGCGGGCGATGCGCTGGACCATGCCCGGCACGCCCAGGCAGTGGTCGCCGTGGAAGTGGGTCACGCAGATCCAGTGCACGTCGTTGGCGGCGGCCCCGGCCCGGACGAGCTGCCGCTGCGTGCCCTCGCCCGGGTCGAACAGCAGGCCCCGGCCGTCGAAGCGCAGCAGGTAGCCGTTGTGGTTGCGGTTCCTGGTCGGCACCGCGCTCGCGGACCCGAGCACCAGGAGATCACGTGTGGACATCTCTCCATGGTGCCGGTGCGCAGCCGAAATAAGCGCTTGTTTATCCTGGCCGCGTCGTCGCCTCCGACCTTCGAGGAGCCCCCGTGGCCGCCAGCAAGCGCGAGAAGATCAAGATGACCCCCCAGGAGACCGCCGCGTTCCTGGCCGCCAACTACAAGGTGCAGGTCGCCACCATCGGCAAGGAGGGCGAGCCGCACCTGGTCACGATGTTCTACGCGCTGCTCGACGGCAAGATCGCCTTCACCACCTACAAGACGTCCCAGAAGGTGCTGAACCTGCGCCGCAACCCGGTGATGACCTGCCTGGTGGAGGACGGGGTGCAGTACGCCGAGCTGCGCGGCGCCGCCCTGTACGGCCGCGGCCTGGTGGTCGAGGACCCCGACGAGCTGCTGAAGATCGGCGTGGTGGTCGGCTCACGGATGGCCGGGCTGCCCGTGCCGGAGGTCGGCGACCCGGTGGACCCGGAGTTCGCCGAGGGCATCCGGCTGGCGATGGCCAAGCGCGTCCTGATCGTCATGGAGCCCGACCGGATCGTCAGCTGGGACCACGGCAAGGCCTGAACGCGGCCGGACCGGACGGCCGGAACCCCCCGTGCGGCGTGCGCACGGGGGGTTCCGGCCGTCTCCGGCGCGGCTCGGGCGCCCGGGTCAGCCGGCGACCGGGTCGTCACCGCCGGAGGCGGCGGTGTCGGCCTTCTTCGCCTCCTTGGCGGCTTGGGCGCGTTCCCACTCCTGCTGCCGGAGGTCGGCCTCGCGGGGCGCCTGGATCTTGCGCATCTGCTTGTTCATGGAGCGGATGAGGAAGACCAGCGCGACCAGCAGGGCGAGGAACACGCCGAAGCCGAGGAAGCCCGGCGTGACCGTGTCGTCGTTGAGGGGCAGATCGAGCGGTACGGCGAATGGCAGCACTACAAAGACACCTTCTCCCGGATGCCGGCGAACAGATCGTCCTCCGGCAGCTCGGTGTCGACCAGGGACCTGGCCAAATGGTAGTCCTCCGTCGGCCATGCCTCCCGCTGGACGTCCAGTGGGCACTGGAACCAGAACCCGTTGGGGTCGATCTGGGTGGCGTGGGCGAGCAGCGCCTTGTCGCGGGTCTCGAAGAAGTCGCCGCACGGCACGCGGGTGGTGACCTCCCACTGCGGGGCCGGGGCGTCCTCGAAGCGCTTCAGCCAGTCGCCGTAGGGGGACTCCAGGTCCGACCGCTCCATGGCCTCGTGCAGGGCGACCAGCCGCTCCTTGCTGAAGGTCATGTGGTAGTAGAGCTTGAGGGGCTGCCAGGGGTCGCCCGTGCCGGGGTAGCGCTCGGGGTCGCCGGCCGCCTCGAAGGCCTCCACCGACACCTCGTGGCACTTGACGTGGTCGGGGTGCGGGTAGCCGCCCTTCTCGTCGTAGGTGAGCATCACGTGCGGCCTGAACTCGCGCACGGCCCGCACCAGCGGCTCGGAGGCGGTCTCCAGCGGCTCCAGCGCGAAGCAGCCCTCCGGCAGCGGCGGCAGCGGGTCGCCCTCGGGGAAGCCGGAGTCGACGAAGCCGAGCCAGGTCTGCTCGACGCCCAGGATCTCGCGGGCGCGGGCCATCTCCTGCTCGCGGACCTTGCCGATGTCGGCCTTGATCTCGGGCCGGTCCATGGCCGGGTTGAGGATGTCGCCGCGCTCGCCGCCGGTACAGGTGACCACCAGTACCTCCACGCCCTCGGCGACGTAGCGGGCCATGGTCGCCGCGCCCTTGCTCGACTCGTCGTCGGGGTGGGCGTGCACCGCCATCAGCCGCAGGCGGGGCGCGGCCGGGTCGAGGTCGGCAGGGGTGATGGGCTCAGGCACCGTGGGACTCTCCCTCTCAAGCAAGCAGGACCTGCCGTGCTCGGCGACACGCGGTCCCGGCACCCCGGTTCCGAGCATCAGCCACGACAGAAGAGAATTGTTCCTGACAACGTCCGCACCCCGCACGGAGATTCCCCGCCATGGACACGAGCGCCCCAGAAGCACCGGCCCCATCCCGTCCCTCCCGCGGCGGCGGTCTGGGGGTGTTGGGCTGGGTCGTGATCGGCGGTCTCGCCGTCGTGCTGGCCGGTGGCTGGGCGATCATTATGGCGAACGTCGGCCAGACGCCGGGCATCCAGTCGCAGACGGTGGCCTGGGACGTGCAGGGCGACGACGCGGTGCGCATCACCTACTCGGTCGCCAAGTCCAAGGGCGACACCGTGCGCTGCGTGGTGGACGCCTTCGACACCGACTTCGCGATCCTCGCCTCGCACGAGATCACCGTGCCGCCCGGCACCTCCCAGATCACCCGGACCGAGACCCTCCGGACCGCCAAGCGGGCCACCGGAGCGCGGGTCAAGGACTGCCGCTCGGTGTGACGCCGAGGGCCGCGAAAGCGGCGATCTTTCACCGCGAAACCGCTGGTGAAGCCGAAACCCGTTTGCCGGATTGCGGGCCCGTCGTTCAGGGAACCTTTACCCGCACACACCGGATAGGCTAGAGGTTTCACCCGGCCGCACTTCATGTCGATGTGTAGTCCGACCGCCCGGGACGGACGATGATCGCACCATGTGGATGAGGAGTACCCGTGACCGAGACCCGCGCTGACAACGTCACCTGGCTGACCCAGGAGGCGTATGACCGGCTCAAGAACGAGCTGGACTACCTGTCGGGCTCGGGCCGCACCGAGATCGCTAAGAAGATCGAGGCGGCCCGGGAGGAGGGGGACCTGCGCGAGAACGGCGGCTACCACGCGGCCAAGGAGGAACAGGGCAAGATCGAGGGCCGCATCATGCAGCTCCAGAGCATCCTGGAGAACGCGCGCGTCGGCGAGGCCCCCCGCACCGAGGGCGTGGTCGGCCCCGGCATGACCGTCACCGTCTCCTTCGAGGGCGACGACGAGGAGGTCACCTTCCTGCTGGCCTCCCGCGAGGAGAGCGGCGCCCCGATAGACGTCTACTCCCCCAAGTCCCCACTCGGCGCGGCCATCAACGGCAAGAAGGTGGGCGAGAAGGCCACCTACTCCCTGCCGAACGGCCGCGGCATGACCGTCGAGATCCTGGACGCCACCCCCTACGTCGGGGGCTGACCGAGGGAGTGGGACGGCCGCCGGCGGCCTTCCCGAACAAGCCGCGGTGACCCGTCGGGCCCGCCGCTCTCCGGAGCGGCGGGCCTTCGGCGTGCTCGGGGCCTGGTACGGTCGCCCGGCTCAGGGGCCGGGACGGTCGTCGGCGCGGTCGCCGGCGCCCGCGGCGGCGGCGCGGACCAGGGGCAGGGTCCGGTGCGGGATCTGGGTGGCCAGGGAGATCACCGAGGAGGCCCGCTCCACGCCCTGCACGTCCACGATCACGTCGATGACCCGCTGCAGGTCCTGGTTGCTGCGGGCCACGATGCGGCACAACATGTCGCCGCCGCCGGTGATGGTGTGCAGTTCGATCACCTCCGGCACCCGCGCCAGCCGCGCCACCACCGGGTCGTGGCCCCCCGCCTGGCGGATCTGCAGCGTCACGAACGCCGTCACCCCGTAGCCGAGCGCCGCCGGATCGATCTCCGGGCCGTAGCTCCGGACCACGCCCTGCCGCGCGAGCCGGTCCAGCCGCGCCTGCACCGTGCCGCGCGCCACCCCGAGCCGGCGGGACGCCTCCAGCACGCCGATGCGCGGCTCGGCGGTGAACAGCTCGATCACCCGGCCGTCCAGCTCGTCGATCATGTGACCCGCCTCTCATCATGGTCATCCTGTACAGAGCGCCCGGTCGGACCCGGTGCCGACTGTACAGATTGTCCAGACATCTGATCCACTCTTGCGCATTCTGCAGGGACATGTCGTGATGTGCTCATGGATGAGTTCCCGGTCAAGGGCATGGACGCCGTCGTCTTCGCCGTCGGCAACGCCAAGCAGGCAGCGCACTACTACTCGACCGCTTTCGGGATGCGCCGGGTGGCCTACCGCGGCCCGGAGAACGGCAGCCCCGACGAAGCGGTGCACGTCCTGGAGTCGGGCGGCGCCCGGTTCGTCTTCCGCGGGCCGGTGAAGGCCGGCACCGACCTCGGCCGCCACATCGCCGAGCACGGCGACGGCGTGGTGGACCTCGCCATCGAGGTCCCCGACGTCGAGGCCGCCTACAAGCACGCCCTCGCCAAGGGCGCCACCGGCATCGAGGAGCCGCACGTCCTGGAGGACGACCACGGCAAGGTCGTCATCGCCGCCATCGCCACCTACGGCGAGACCCGCCACTCGCTGGTCGACCGCTCCAACTACTCCGGCCCCTACCTGCCGGGCTTCGCGGAGGCCGACCCGATCGTCGAGCCGCCGCAGACCAAGCGCTACTTCCAGGCGATCGACCACTGCGTGGGCAACGTCGAGCGCATGGACGAGTGGGCCGACTTCTACCACCGGGTCATGGGCTTCACCGACATGGCCGAGTTCGTCGGCGAGGACATCGCCACCGAGTACTCGGCGCTGATGTCGAAGGTGGTGGCCGACGGCACCCGCAAGGTGAAGTTCCCGCTGAACGAGCCCGCCGAGGGCAAGAAGAAGTCGCAGATCGACGAGTACCTGGAGTTCTACGGCGGCCCCGGCGTGCAGCACATCGCGCTGGCCACCAACGACATCCTGGCGTCGGTGGACCAGATGCGGGCGGCCGGGGTGGAGTTCCTGAACACGCCGGACTCCTACTACGAGGACCCCGAGCTGCGCGCCCGCATCGGCGAGGTCCGGGTGCCGGTGGAGGAGTTGCAGAAGCGGAAGATCCTGGTGGACCGCGACGAGGACGGCTACCTGCTCCAGATCTTCACCAAGCCCGTGCAGGACCGGCCCACGGTCTTCTTCGAGCTGATCGAGCGGCACGGGTCGCTGGGCTTCGGCAAGGGCAACTTCAAGGCGCTGTTCGAGGCGATCGAGCGCGAGCAGGCGGCCCGCGGCAACCTGTGACGCGGCGGCCCGCGACGTGACGGGCGCGACCGGTGGGACTCCAGTGCCACCGGTCGCCCTGCACGCCGGAAAACCCCGGTCATTTCCAAGGTCGGAGAGGTTTGCGGGGGCGGCCTGCGGCCGATCCTGTCGGCATGAGCCAACCTCCGCACGGCCCCACGCCCGGCGAGCCGGGCGAGCACCCCGAAGACCAGCCGTGGCGGTCGCCCGGCGATTCCGGGTCCTCCCCGTCCGATCCTCCGCCCTCCCTCAGCAAGGACCCGGACGCTGCGCGATCCGAGCAGCAGCCGCCGTACTCCCCCTACCGGGAGCAGCAGTCCGGCCACGAGTCCCAGTCGCCCTACGGCGGCCAGCAGCCGCCCCAAGGCGGGTCCCAGACGCCTTACGGCCAGCAGCCGTACGGGGAGCAGCCGTCGTACGGCGAGTCGCAGTCACCGTACGGCCAGCAGCCGTACGGAACGCAGCCCCCGCCATCAACGTCGCCGTACGGCGGCTACGGCAACGCGCCCTACGGGGACCAGTCCTCCTACGGCGGCGCGCCCTACGGCTACGGCTCGCAGCCCGCGTCGGGCTCCACCAACACCATGGCCATCGCCAGCCTGGTCTGCGGCATCGTCGGGCTGTTCCTGTGCGGGCCGGTCTCGCTCGCGGCGATCGTGCTCGGCCACATGTCGCTCGGCCGGATCAAGCGGAGCGGCGAGGGCGGCCGGGGCCTGGCCATGGGCGGCCTGATCCTCGGCTACATCGCCCTGGTGATCTGGGTGATCCTGCTGATCGCGATCCTGGCCGGGGCGTTCGCGGGCTCCGACGGGACGTACTGACCGGGCCGGTCCGGCCGGGCAAATATTCGGCCTGGTCAGGGCGCGGCGGTGGCGAAGCCGTGGCCTGACGTCGCACGTTGGGCGGCATGACGCAACCGCCGCACGACCCCAACGGCCCCGAAGAGAGCCCGGACGACCGGCCATGGCGGCCGCCCGCCGAACCCGGGCCGCAGCCTTCCCTGCGAAAGGAGCCGCAGCCTCCATCCGGAGAGCAGCCGCCCTATGGACGGCAGCAGCCGTACGGTGAGCAGCCTCCGTACGGGCAGCAGCCCTACGGCGAGCAGCCGCCCTACCAGGGCGCCTACGGCCAGCAGCCGCCGCCGTACGGCCAGCCCTACGGCCAGGGCCCCCATGGCGGCCTGCCCGGATACAGCGGCGGCGACGCCGGATACGGTGCGCCGGGCGGCGGCCTCGCCGGCCGCTGGGCCCGTCTGGGCGCGGCCGTCCTGGACTGGCTCCTGGTGTCGGTCGTGACGACGGTGCTGTCGTTGCCGTTCCCCGAGTTCGTCCGGGTCGAGGGCCGCGCCGACGCCCCGGTGTACATCTACAACGGCACGGGCGCGGCGGTCAGCTTCGTCCTCAGCCTCGCGGCCTTCTTCTACTACGTGATCATGCACTACAAGTGGGGCCAGACCCTCGGCAAGAAGGTCCTCGGCATCCGGGTGGTGCGCGAGCACGACGGCGGCCCGCTGTCGTTCGGCCAGTCCGCCTGGCGCACCGGGTTCTCCTACCTCATCGCCGTGTTCACCTG
Source organism: Spirillospora sp. CA-253888 (assembly GCA_050936435.1). Lineage (GTDB taxonomy): Bacteria > Actinomycetota > Actinomycetes > Streptosporangiales > Streptosporangiaceae > Spirillospora. Next base: position 5,073,099 of record JBNJMT010000001.1, on the reverse strand, counting down.
CGGGATCGGCGGGATCGTGGACGTCGCCTGGATCCTGTGGGACCCGCGCAGGCAGGCCCTGCACGACAAGGTCGCCCGCACGCTGGTGGTGAAGGCCGGACCCGCCGGGCACGACCCCTACACCCGCCGCTGACCCCGTCCCCGCCGCCCGCGGCCGCGAGAGGCCGGTATCAGCCGCCGCTTCCAAGTTGCCCAGCCCGCCCTTCCGAAGGCAGGCTGGGCAACGTGCACAAGGCCGGAGAGTCCCCCCGTCCCATCCGCCGGTTCCGCCGGGGCGCCGCGGGGTTCACCGCGCTCGCCCTCGCCGGTTCGCTCACCGCCTGCGACATCTCGCGGACCGGCGGCGGGAACACCGCCGGGCCCGGGTCGTCCGGGCCGCCCGCGCCGTCCGGCTCGGCCGGCCCCGACAGCGCCGGGGACCCGTACGTGCCCGGCGACGGCAACGGCGGCTACGACGTCCAGCACTACAAGCTGAAGCTGGCGATCACCCCGGGCGGCGCCACCGAGCTGGACGGCACCGCCGAGATCACCGCCAGGGCGACCGGGCGGCTCGAACGCTTCAACCTCGACCTCACCGGCCTCACGGTCTCGGAGGTGAAGGTCGACGGCGCCCCCGCCCGCCGGGAGCACCGCGACGCCGAGCTGACCGTGATCCCGGCCAGGCCGCTGGAGCAGGGCGCGACCTTCACCGCCACCGTGCGCTACTCGGGCACGCCCCGCCCGCTCGACCAGGGCACCCTCGGCAAGTACGGGTGGATCCGCACCTCCGACGGGGTGTTCGTGGCGTGCCAGCCGAGCGGCGCGCACACCTGGTTCCCGAGCAACGACCATCCCAGCGACAAGGCCACCTTCGCCTTCGAGGTCACCGTGCCCGAGGGCCTGACCGCCCTCGCCAACGGCGAGCCGGACCGGCCGGTCGGCGGCGTGGCCCCGGCGACGCCGCCGAGGGGCGGCGAGGACGGGAGCGGCGGCGGGACGCCCGACGTCGTCCCGGCCGCGATGCGCCGCGCCCCGGCGACGGTCTGGCGGGTGAAGGAGCCGATGGCCACCTACCTGGCCACCGTCACCGTCGGCCGCTTCGACGTGCGCTCGGGCCGCACGCCCGGCGGTGTGCTCAACATCTCCGCGGTCGACCCGACGGTGCCCGGCGCGCGGGCCGAGGCCTTCCAGGCCAAGAACGCCGAGGTCACCGACCAGCTCGTGAAGTGGTTCGGCCCGTTCCCGTTCTCCTCCACCGGCGGCATCGTGGACAACGCCGCGGTGAACTTCGCGCTGGAGACCCAGAACCGCCCGGTCTACGGGGCGTTCGGCGCCGACGACACGATCATCGCGCACGAGCTGGCGCACCAGTGGTTCGGCGACAGCGTCAGCGTGGGCCGCTGGCAGGACATCTGGCTGAACGAGGGCTTCGCGACCTACGCCGAGTGGATGTGGGCCGAGCACTCCGGGGGCCAGACGGTGCAGCGGCAGTTCGACTCGTTGTACGAGAACTCCGGGAACCGCGAGCTGTGGGAGGTGCCGACCGGCGCCCCCGGGCAGGCGCAGATGTTCGGCCGCTCGGTGTACGAGCGGGGCGGCATGACCCTGCATGCGCTGCGCAAGAAGGTCGGCGACGCCAAGTTCTTCGAGATCCTGAAGACCTGGGCCAAGGAGCGCCGCCACGGCACGGGCACCACGCCGCAGTTCACCGCCCTGGCCGAGCGCGTCTCGGGGCAGCAGCTCGACGATCTGTTCAGGGCGTGGCTGTTCGAGAAGGGGCGCCCGCGCCGCTGACCGTCCCGCGCCGCTGACCGTCCGGCGGCGGTGAAGGCCCGGCAAGGGCTCGGAAAAGAACCGGCAAGCCGGCGCGACGCCGCCCGGCCCGGCGTCCATGGTGGGCCGGATGAACGGGCCTCATGGACGCGTGACCGCCGCGGCGACCGCCGCGGCCCTGCTGGTGACCGTGCACGGCGGCGCGGCGGCCGCCGGACGGCCGGACGGCCGGACCGCCCCGGCCGAGCGGTCGGACGCGTCCGGCCCCTGCCCGACGCCGTCCCCCGCCCCCGCTCCGGCCGCCGGAGCAGGGTCCCTCGCCGCCTCGCCGGCCTCGCCCGCGCCGTCACCGTCGACCCCGGCGGCGCCGTCCCCCGCGTCCCCGTCCCCCGCGGCCGACGCCTACACTTCGACGCTCTCGTTCCACCCGCCCCTCGACCGGCACGCCTACCGGCGCCTGGCCGTCCCGCCGCCCGGTCTCGTCATGCCGCCCCACGCGCCGCACCGGTCCGCGCCGGCCGGCGCCGACACTCCCCCGGGCGTCACGACCGCCTTGGACGACTGCGCCCCCAAGCCGTCGGACTCGCCGCTCGCCCAGCACGGCTCGGCGCCTCCCGCGGGCAAGCCCGGCGCGCCCGGCCTCGGCGACCCCTACTTCAAGGCGGCCGGGAACGGCGGCTACGACGTGCGGCACTACGACGTGGACCTCGCCTACGGCGGCAAGGGCGAGGTCACCGCCACCGTCCGGATCACCGCCCGCGCCACCCAGGACCTGTCGCGCTTCAACCTCGACTTCCGCGGCCCCCGGATCATCGACGTGACGGTGGACGGCACGCCCGCCAAGCACGCCCGGCAGGGCCAGGAGCTGACCGTCACGCCCGCCGCCGCGCCGGCCTCCGGGGCGTCCTTCACCACCGTGGTCCGCTACGCGGGCCGCCCCGGCCCCGTCCGCAGCGGCGCGCTCGGCACCTACGGCTGGGTGCCGTCCAAGGACGGCGCGATCGTCCTCGCCGAGCCCGACGGCGCGCCCACCTGGCTCCCGGTCAACGACCACCCCAGCGACAAGGCCACCTACTCGTTCCGCGTCACCGTCCCCAAGCACCTTCAGGTGCTGGCCAACGGCACGCCCGGCCGCACCGTCGCCAAGGGCGGCACCACCACCTACCACTGGGACGAGAAGTCCCCCATGGCCAGCTACCTGGCGATGGTGGCGATCGGAAAGTTCCAGACCATGCGCGGCAAGGCCGGGTCCATCCCGGTGATCACAGCGGTGGACCCCCGGTTCAGGAGCGCGGCCAAGCGGCTGCACTCCACCACGGTCGCGGCGCTGAAGTGGGAGGCCAAGACCTTCGGCAAGTACCCGTTCGCGACCGCCGGCGGCATCGTGGACGACCCGCGCCTCGACTACGCGCTGGAGACGCAGGAGCGCCCGGTCTACGCCGGGTTCGCGCCCGACGAGGACTTCGTGGTGCACGAGCTGGCGCACCAGTGGTTCGGCAACAGCGTCACCGTGCGCTCCTGGGCCGACATCTGGCTGAACGAGGGCTTCGCCACCTACGCCGAGTGGCTGTGGGCCGAGCGCGGCGGGAAGGACAGCGCCAAGAAGATCTTCAAGCGCTACTACCGGCAGCCCGCCGACTCGCCGATCTTCAGCCCGCCGCCGGGCCGCCCGGGCGCCCGGGAGATGTTCGGCTTCTCGGTCTACATCCGGGGCGCGATGACGCTGCAGGCGCTGCGCCAGCGCGTCGGGGACAAGAAGTTCTTCACCCTCCTCAAGACCTGGGCGAGCGGCCGGCCGGGCCGCAACGCCACCACCGCCGACTTCGTCGCGCACGCCGAGAAGACCTCCGGCAAGCAGTTGGACCGGCTGTTCGACGCATGGCTGCACAAGAAGGGCAAGCCCAAGAAGTGGTGACCACATCCCGCGCGCGGCGGACGGCCGCCGCGCTCCTGGTCCCGGCGCTGGCCGGGACCGCCGCGACCGCCGCCGAACGGCCCCTGCCGGCGGACCCGCCGGCCAGCGCCGCGACCGGCCCGGTGTTCAGGCCGGGCGCGGCCGGCGCGGGCGACCCGTACTTCCCCAAGGCGGGCAACGGCGGCTACGACGTCGACAGGTACGACGTCAACCTGCGCTACCGCCCCGGCCCCACCGGGCCGCACATCGCGGGCCGCGCCACCGTCACCGCCAAGGCGACCCAGGACCTGTCCCGCTTCGACCTGGACCTCGTCGGCCACCGCGTCGACGGCGTCACGGTGAACGGCCGGACCGCCGCCTTCCGCCGCGAGGGCCAGGAACTGGTCGTCACGCCGGCCGCCGGCATCGCCAAGGGCGCCCGGTTCACCACGACCGTGCGCTACGCGGGCACGCCGAAGTCCCTCGGCGACCCCGGCCTCGGCCGCACCGGCTGGATCGACACCGCCGACGGCGCGAGCACGCTGTCGCAGCCGCTGGGCTCGGCGACCTGGTTCCCGCTGAACGACCACCCCTCCGACAAGGCCGCCCACTCCTTCACCATCGAGGTGCCCAAGGGCCTGACGGCGCTCGCCAACGGCGAGCCCGGCCGCACCACCCGCACCGCCGGCGGCACGGTCTTCCGCTGGCGGTCCGACCAGCCCATGGCGGGCTATCTGGCGCTGCTGGCGATCGGGAGGTTCACCGTGCACGACGGCCGCACCCCGCAGGGCGTGCGGATGGTCACCGCGGTCGATCCGACGACCTCCCCCGACGCCGAGTGGCTGCCGCGCATCACCGGCACCGTCACCGACCGGCTGGCGCGCGTCTTCGGGCCCTACCCGTTCGCCTCCACCGGCGGCGTGATCGACGACGTGCCGGTCGGCTACGCGCTGGAGACCCAGAACCGGCCGACCTACCCCGGCGGCGCCAACACCACGCTGGTGGTGCACGAGCTGGCGCACCAGTGGTTCGGCAACAGCGTGAGCGTCAGGCGCTGGCAGGACATCTGGCTGAACGAGGGCTTCGCCACCTACGCCGAGTGGCTGTGGAGCGAGCGCACCGGCGGCCGGAGCACCGAGCGGCACTTCGCCGCCGCCTACGCGCGGCCCGCCGACTTCGCGGGCTGGCGGCGGCCCACCGGCGCCCCGGGGCGCAAGGGGATGTTCGAGTTCTTCCCCGTCTACACGCGCGGCGCGATGACGCTGCACGCGCTGCGCACCACCATCGGCGACCCGTCCTTCTTCAGGATCCTGAAGAGCTGGCCGACGGCGCGCCGGCACGGCCACGCCACCACCGCCGACTTCATCGCGCACGCCGAGAAGGTCTCCGGGAAGCGGCTCGACCGGCTCTTCCGGACGTGGCTTTTCACGCCCGGAAAGCCCGTCTGGCCCCCGAAGCCGTCCTGAACCGGCCGATTCGATACCGAATCGCGCTTGATCCGCCGTTGATCACTCGCGAGTCTTGGGGCACATGTGACCCACTCCGAGGACGGGGCCGATGAGCAGAACCCCCAAAGCACTGGCAGCCGTGGCGCTCGGCGTCTCGGCCGGTCTCCTGGTGACGGCGGCGCCCGCGGGCGCCGCCGCCCGGTACACCCCCGGCGCCCCCGGCGCGGGAGACCCCTACTTCCCCGACATGGGCAACGGCGGCTACGACGTCGCGCACTACGACATCGGCCTGAAGTACGACCCGGCCACCAAGGCCGTGCAGGCCGTGACCGGCATCAAGGCCCGCGCCACCCAGAACCTGTCGCGCTTCAACCTCGACTTCCTGGGCCCGCTGGCCATCTCCTCGCTGAAGGTCAACGGGCACAAGGCCGCCTACAAGCGCACCGGCGCGCAGGAGCTGGAGATCACCCCGCCGCGCGGGCTGGCCAAGCACCGCTCGTTCACCGTCGAGGTCGCCTACTCCGGCGTGCCGCAGAAGGTCGACGACCCGGCGCTCGGCGTGTCCGGCTGGGTCGCCACCGACGACGGCGCGGTCTTCGTCAACCAGCCGATCGGCGCGGCCACGCTGTACCCGGTCAACGACACCCCGCGCGACAAGGCGACCTACACCTTCACGCTGACCACTCCGAAGGGCACCACGTCGCTGGCCAACGGCGACTTCGCCGGCAAGTGGACCCGGGGCGGGCTGGAGACCTCGCGCTGGAAGATGCGCCAGCCGATGGCCAGCGAGCTGTCGATGATCGCGATCGGCAAGTACGACGTCATCTTCGGCCGCACCAAGAGCGGCTACCCCAACATCACCGCCACCGACCAGCAGCTGAAGACCCCGCCCGCGCTCGCCAAGGACTTCAACACCCAGACCGGCGACGTGCAGGACTTCCTGGCGGGCTACTTCGGCCGCTACCCCTTCTCCTCCACCGGCGGCGTCACGGTGAAGGCGAGCCTCGGCTACGCGCTGGAGACCCAGGGCCGCCCGATCTACGACCTCACCCGCCGCCCCGGCACCATCCCGCGGGGCGACCTGCTGGCGCACGAGCTCGGGCACCAGTGGTTCGGCGACAGCGTGACGCCGAAGATGTGGGCCGACATCTGGCTGAACGAGGGCTTCGCCACCTACTCCGAGTGGCTGTACTTCGAGAAGTACACCGGCAAGCCGGTCCAGCAGAGCTTCGACGAGACCTACGCGACGCCGGCCGACAACGACCTGTGGAAGCCCAGGACGGCCGACCCGGGCCGCGACAACATCTTCCACCCGACCGTGTACGAGCGGGGCGCGATGACCCTGCACGCGCTGCGCAAGGAGATCGGCGACAAGGCGTTCTTCAAGATCGTGAAGGCGTGGCCGGAGGCCAACAAGTACGGCAACGCCTCCACCGCCGACTTCATCAAGTTCTGCGAGCGGCGCTCGGGCAAGCAGCTCGACGCGCTGTTCGACAAGTGGGTCTACACCTCGGGCAAGCCGAGCCTGTAGCCGCCTGCCGGGAGACCGCGGGGCCGCGCGCCCCGCGGTCTTCCCGTTCCCGGAGAATCCGCTCCGGAGTTGATCGGTCACTCTATGATGTCGCCTGACAAGGGGGCGCAGCGTGACCGACAACGTGATCATCGCCGAGGGCCTGGAGAAGCGCTTCGGCAAGGTCCGGGCCGTCAACGGGGTGGACCTCGCCGTCCCGGCCGGCACCGTGCTGAGCGTGCTGGGCCCGAACGGCGCGGGCAAGACCACCACCGTCCGGATGCTCACCACCCTGCTGCGGCCCGACGGCGGCCGCGCCGTGGTGGGCGGGCACGACGTGGCGCGCGAGCCGGACGCCGTCCGCAACATCATCGGCCTGTCGGGGCAGTACGCGGCGGTGGACGAGTACCTCACCGGCCGCGAGAACCTCGACATGTTCGGCCGGCTGTACCACCTGCCCGCCCGCGCGGCCCGGGAGCGGGCCGCCGAGCTGCTGGCCCGGTTCCGGCTGACCGACGCCGCCGACCGGCCCGCCAAGACCTACTCCGGGGGGATGCGCCGCCGGCTCGACCTCGCCGCCGCGCTGGTGATCCGGCCGCGCATCCTGTTCCTGGACGAGCCGACCACCGGCCTGGACCCGCGCAGCCGCCTCGGCATGTGGGAGGTGATCCGCGAGCTGGTGCACGAGGGCACCACGCTGCTGCTCACCACCCAGTACCTGGAGGAGGCCGACGAGCTGGCCGACGAGATCGTCATCATCGACCACGGCCGGGTCATCGCGCAGGGCACCTCCGACCAGCTCAAGGCGCAGGTCGGCGGGGAGCGCATCAGCTTCGCGGTGGGCTCCCACGCCATGATCCCCAAGGCGTCGGCGGCGGTGCTGGAGGTCACCGACGCCACCCCCGAGATCGACCCGGAGACGCTGACGGTCTCCGCGCCGGTGTCGGGCGGCACCCGCAGCCTGGTGGCGGTGGTCAACGCGCTGGACGCCGCCGGGATCGAGGCCCACGACCTGGGCCTGCGCCGCCCCACCCTGGACGAGGTGTTCCTCGCCCTCACCGGCCGCCGGACCGAGGACGACAAGGAGGACGAGGGATGAGCACCGCGCCGTACGTATTGTCCGACAGCTGGGAGATGACCAAGCGGCATCTGCGGCAGATCCCGCGCATCCCCGAGCTGTTCTTCTTCTCGCTGATCCAGCCGATCATGTTCGTGCTGCTGTTCCGCTACGTGTTCGGCGGCGCGGTCCGGACCCCGCCCGGCATCGACTACGTGCAGTACATGATGGTCGGGATCTTCGCGCAGTCGATGACGTTCGCGACCGCGGGGATCTCCACCGGCCTGGCCGACGACCTGCAGAAGGGCCTGATCGACCGGTTCCGCTCGCTGCCGATGGCCCGCTCGGCGGTGCTGATCGGGCGCATGGGCTCGGACCTGGTGCGCAACCTGTTCGTGGCGATCGTGATGATCGGCGTGGGGCTGCTGGTGGGCTTCCGCTTCACCAACGGGTTCTGGGGCGGGCTGTTCGGCATCGGGATGCTGGGGCTGACGGTGCTGGCGTTCGGGTCGATCGGCGCGTGGATCGGGCTGACGGTCCGCAACACCGAGACCGCCAACATCGCCGGCATGGTGTGGCTGTTCCCGCTGACCTTCACCAGCAACGCGTTCGTGCCGGTGCAGACGATGCCGGGCTGGCTGCAGGCGTGGGCCAAGGTCAACCCGGTGTCGCTCATCGTGGACGCGTGCCGGGGCCTGTTCATCGGGCCGCCGCAGTTCGCGGTGTTCCCCGCCGTCTGGCAGGCCCTCGCCTGGTGCCTCGGCCTGATCGCGGTGTTCGGCTTCCTGGCCGTCCGCCAGTACAAGAAGGTCTAGCTGAGCGTCAGCGTGTAGCCCTTCTCACGCAGGCGTCCGAGGACGTCCTCGCTGTGCTCGGAGCCGCGCGTCTCCAGGTGCATCAGCACCTCGGCCTCCTCGACGTGGAGGCGCGCGGTAATCCGCTCGTGCATCACGTCCAGCACGTTGACGCCGAGTTCGGCCAGCTCGCTCAGCAGGGTCACCAGCGCGCCGGGCCGGTCCTTCAGGCGGCAGCGCACCACCAGGTAGCGGCCCGCGCCCGCCAGGCCGTGCCGCAGCACCTTCGCCAGCAGCACCGGGTCGATGTTGCCGCCCGACAGCAGCGCCACGACCGGGGTGCGCACCGCGTAGGAGTGCTCCAGCAGGGCCGCCACGCCCGCCGCGCCGGCCGGCTCCACCACCTGCTTGGCGCGTTCGAGGCACATCAGCAGCGCCTGGGAGATCGACTCCTCGGTGACGGTGACGACCGCGTCCACCAGGTCGGTGACCAGGTCGTAGGTGAGGTCGCCGGGCCGGCCGACCGAGATGCCGTCGGCCATGGTGGGCTGGATCTCCACCCGCACCGGCCGCCCGGCCGCCAGCGACGGCGGGAACGCCGCGGCCCGCTTGGCCTGGGCCCCGACGACCTTGACCTCGTGGCCGCCGGCCTCCTTGGCGGCCGCCTTCAGCGCCGCCGCCACGCCCGACACCAGCCCGCCGCCGCCGACCGCGCCGACGACCGTGCGCACGTCGGGCAGCTGCTCCAGGATCTCCAGGCCGATCGTGCCCTGCCCGGCGACCACGTCGGGGTGGTCGAACGGGTGGATGAACACCGCGCCGCACTCGGCCGCGTACTCCTGCGCCGCCACCAGGCAGTCGTCCACCGTCGGCCCGGGGAACACCACCTCGGCGCCGTAGCCCTTGGTCGCGGCGACCTTGGGCAGCGGCGCGCCCTCGGGCATGAACACCGTGGCCTTGCAGCCCAGCATCGACGCCGCGAGCGCGACGCCCTGCGCGTGGTTGCCGGCGCTGGCGGCCACCACGCCCCCGGCGCGCTCGGCGTCGCTCAGCCGCGCGATCCGCACGTACGCGCCGCGGATCTTGAACGAGCCGGTGCGCTGGAGGTTCTCGCACTTGAGGTAGACCGGCCCGCCGATCGCCTCCGACAGGACCCGCGAGTGGATCAGCGGGGTCGGCACGATCACCTCGCGCAGCAGTTCCCGTGCCGCGCGGATGTCATCGAGGTTCAGGGCCATGCCGAAATCCTGCCATGCGGCCCGACCGCTCCGACCGGGCGCGCCCGCGCTAGTCGGCGCTCCAGTACCGCCCGCCCTCGTAGACCAGCGCCGCCGCCCCGACGAGGCCCGCGGTCTGGCCGAGGGCCGCCGGCACCACCGAGGCCCGGCGCGCGAACTCCATGCGCGCGTGCCTGCGCAGCGCCTCCTCCAGGGGGTCGAACAGCAGCGCGCCCGCCTGGGACAGCCCGCCGCCGATCGCGACGACCTCCAGGTCGCACAGGTGGACGGCCGAGGCGATGGCGACGCCCAGCGCCCGGCCCGCGCGGCGCATCGCGGCGGTGGCGACGGGGTCGCCGCGCCGGGCGTCCTCGGCCAGCTCGACGCCGGTGGCGGGCAGGCCCGCCCGCCAGCCCCGCCCCTGCGCCCAGGCGACCAGGCCGGGGCCGCGCGCGACGGCCTCCAGGCAGCCGTACCCGCCGCAGCCGCACGGCGGCCCGTCGGGGTCGACGACGACATGGCCGATGTGCCCGGCGTTGCCGCTGGCGCCGTCGATCAGCCGCCCGTCCGAGATCAGGCCGCCGCCCACCCCGGTGGACACCACCATGCCCAGCACGTTGGCGCGGCCCCGGCCCGCGCCGCGCCAGTGCTCGCCGACCGCGACGCAGACCGCGTCGTTGTGCACGCGCACGGGCAGGCCCGGGTAGGCGGCGCGCAGCCGCTCGCGCAGCGGGAAGCCGCGCCAGGCCGGGATGTTGATCGGCGACACCTCGGCGGCGGGCCAGGTCATCGGCCCGCCGCAGCCCACCCCGACGCCGGCGAGCGGCCCGGCCTCGGCGGTGAGCTTGCCCAGCAGCGCCTCCAGCGCGCGCCACAGGTCCTCGGCGTCCGTGCCGGACGGGGTCGCGACGCGGTCGTAGGCGACCACCCGTCCGTCCGGGTCGACGATCCCGGCGGCGAGCTTGGTGCCCCCGACGTCGACGGCGAGGACGGTCACGAATCGTCCCCGGCGGGACCGAAGGCCAGGATCGAGGCGGTGAAGCCGTGCACGTGGTTGCGCCCGGCGACCGGGCCGATCTCGCCCGCCCCGAAGAACCCGCCGATCCCCACCGGGCCGAACGCGCGGCCCAGCACCTTGGCGTCGTGGTCGGAGTCGGGGAACATCGCCCGGCCCCGGCCGTTGCAGGAGAACAGCAGCGCGCCCTCCACCGGCCGCAGGTCGAAGCGCTCCAGCAGGGCCGACAGGTCGTGCTCGGCCGCGCCCGCGTCGCGGACCTGGAAGCGCACGGTGCGGCCGATGTCGACCACGTCGCCGATCGCGATCGCGCCGGTGTCGCTGTCGGCGCCGACCACGCCGCGCACCAGGAAGTCGCCCTGCTCGTGCTCGTCGGCGTACTCGTCCATCGCCACGCCGATCAGCAGGCCGCGCCCGGCCAGCTCCTGGTCCTCCTCGGGCAGGTCCAGGACGATCTGCTCCAGCTTCTCCAGCGCGGGCGTGCCGGCCAGCTCGTACAGCACGTTCTCGTCGGAGCGGGTCACCACCATGTCGGGGCCGATCGGCCGCGCGCCCTGGCTGACGACGGTGGTCGCGGTGACCGCGCCGCCCAGCACGACGCCGACCGCGCCCTCGGCGTGGGCCTCGCCGTTCAGGAACAGCCGGATGTCGCCGCGCTCGCGCCCGTCGGCCATGCCGCCGACCAGCGGCAGGCCCGGCATCGCCTCGCCCGAGCGCTCCACGAACGCGTCCACCGGGAAGCTGTAGGGGTCGGCCAGCAGCACGCCCACCACGTCGTCGTCCTGCCCCTCGGGCATCCCGACCACGATCAGCCGGTCCTCGGCCTTCAGGGTCTCCAGCCGGAACGGCTCCAGCCGCGCGCCCGGAAGCACCGCCGCCCACGCGCTGACCGCCGTGCTCTCCTCCACGCCCCGGCCGCCGCCGATCACCCCGGCCGCCGTGCAGCCCAGCACCACCCGCGCCCCCGCGGCCTCGGTGGCGCTCAGCACGGCGCGCTCGACCTCGGCCGGGTCGCCGCCGGAGACGAACACGCACACCAGGTCGGGCGGCGCGTCCAGCGGCGCGCGCGCCTGCCGGACCGCCGCCGCGGCGGCGCTGGACAGGTCGGGGCCGACGGCCAGGCCGTCACCGAATCGTGCCATCGGGGCCGCCTCCCTCGAACGGATCACCGGGTCTGTTCACGCTCCCTAGTCTCCCCGCTGCTCCCCGGTGTCCCAAACTCCCGCGCGATGTCCAATCCCCGCGCGGGGGTGCGATTTGCGGAATCGGCGACGTAATGTCGATCGCGTGCGTCCATCCACACCACGCGAGACCACTCTGGGCGGGCTGCGCACCAGCGGCCACGTGCAGCGCTCGGTGAAGGCCGAGATCCGTCACAACCTGCTCGTCCGGCTGAGATCGGGCGAGCCGCGCTTCCCCGGGATCGTCGGGTTCGACGACACCGTGCTGCCGCATCTGGAACGGGCCCTGCTGGCGGGGCACGACCTGGTGCTGCTGGGCGAGCGCGGCCAGGGCAAGACACGGCTGATCCGCACGCTGGTCGGCCTGCTGGACGAGTGGACGCCGGTCGTCACCGGCTGCGAGATCAACGACCACCCCTACGACCCGGTGTGCGTGCGCTGCCGCCGCCTCGCCGCCGAGACCGGCGACGAGCTGCCGGTCTCGTGGCGGCACCGCGACGAGCGCTACGGCGAGAAGCTCGCCACCCCCGACACCAGCGTCGGCGACCTGATCGGCGACGTGGACCCCGTCAAGGTCGCCGAGGGCCGCACCCTGGGCGACCCCGAGACCGTCCACTACGGGCTGGTGCCGCGCACCAACCGCGGGATCTTCTCCATCAACGAGCTGCCCGACCTCGCCGAGCGCATCCAGGTGTCGCTGCTGAACGTCCTGGAGGAGCGCGACGTGCAGATCCGCGGCTACGCGCTGCGGCTGCCGCTGGACGTCCTGCTGGTCGCCAGCGCCAACCCCGAGGACTACACCAACCGGGGCCGGATCATCACCCCGCTGAAGGACCGCTTCGGCGCCGAGATCCGCACCCACTACCCGCTCGCGCTCGACACCGAGCTGGCCCTGATCCGCCAGGAGGCCGACCTCGCCGACCTCGGCGGCGTGCCCGCCGAGGTGCCCGAGCACCTGATCGAGGTGATCGCGCGCTTCACCCGGCTGGTGCGCGAGTCCAACGCCGTGGACGCCCGCTCGGGGGTGTCGGCGCGGTTCGCGCTGGCGGCCACCGAGACCGTCGCGGCCGGCGCGGTGCGCCGCGCCGCGCTCACCGGGGACGACCACGCGGTCGCCCGCGTGTGCGACCTGCCCGCGATCGTCCCGACGCTGATGGGCAAGGTCGAGTTCGAGGTCAGCGAGGAGGGCCGCGAGCAGGAGGTGCTGGAGCACCTGCTGCGCCGCGCCACCGCCGAGACCTACCGCCGCACCCTGGGCGCCGCCGACCTGTCGGGGCTGCTGGACAAGTTCGACGCCGGCGAGATGGTCGAGTCCGGCGAGCTGGTCGGCGCGGCCGAGCTGCTGCGCCGCATCGGGCGGGTCCGCGGCCTCGCCAAGATCATGGAGCGGCTGGAGATGACCGGGGACTCGCCCGGCCAGGCCGCCGCCGCGCTGGAGTTCGCCCTGGAGGGGCTGTTCCTGTCCCGCCGCCTGTCCAAGGACGTCTCGGGCGACCGCGCCGACGGGACCGCCACCTACCGAACCTGACCCGAGAGGGGGCGCCCATGAGCCGTTACCGCTATGGGGCGTACCAGGACGGGCCCGATCCGCTGGCTCCGCCGTACGACGTCCGCGACGCCCTGGACGCGCTGGGCGACTCGGTCCTGGAGGGCACCCGGCCCGACGAGGCGCTGCGCGACCTGCTGCGCCGGGGCCTGCCCGGCTCGCGCGACCTCGACCGCCGCGGGCTGGACGACCTGCTGCGCCAGGTCCGCGAGCGCCGCCGCGAGCTGCGCGAGCGGGGCCGCCTGGACGGCACGCTGGAGCAGGCCCGCGCGCTGCTGGACACCGCCGTCGGGCAGGAGCGCGCCGAGCTGTTCCCGGACCCGGGCGATGACGCCCGGCTGCGCGAGGCCGAGCTGGACACCCTGCCGCCCGACACCGCGCAGGCGATCCGGCGCCTGTCGGACTACGACTGGCGCTCGGACGCGGCCCGGCAGACCTTCCAGAAGCTGAAGGACCTGCTGCGCGACGACGTCCTGGACGCCCAGTTCCAGGGCATGAAGCAGGCGCTGCAGAGCCAGGACCCGCAGGCCGTGGAACGTGTCAAGGACATGATGGCCGCGCTCAACCGGATGCTGGAGAGGGACGCGCGCGGCGAGCACACCCAGGAGGACTTCGAGGAGTTCATGCGCGAGTACGGGGAGTTCTTCCCCGACGGCCCGCGCGACCTGGAGGAGCTGGTCGACTCCCTGGCCCGCCGCGCCGCCGCCATGGACCGGCTGCTGGCCTCCCTGTCGCCCGAGCAGCGCGCCGAGCTGGCCGACCTGATGGAGCAGGCCATGCAGGACGCGGGCCTCGCGATGGAGATGTCGCGGCTGAACGAGTCGCTGCGCGCGCGCCGCCCCGACCTCGGCTGGGGCAGGCCGGAGGCGATGGACGGCGACGACCCCCTGGGCGTGTCCGACGCGACCTCCGCCCTCGCCGAGCTGGCCGACCTCGCCGGGCTGGAGGAGTCGCTCGCCCAGGACTACCCGGGCGCGCGGCTGGACGACATCGACGAGGAGGCGGTCCGCCGCGCCCTGGGCCGCCGCGCCGTGGACGACCTGGCCGAGCTGCGCCGCATCGAGGCCGAGCTGGAGCGCCAGGGCTACCTCCAGCGCAAGCGCGGCAAGCTCGAACTCACCCCCAAGGCCGTGCGCCGCCTCGGCGAGACGGCGCTGCGGCGGGTCTTCTCCCAGCTCACCTCCGGCCGCCAGGGCGACCACGACCAGCGCGACGCGGGCCAGGCCGGCGAGCTGACCGGCACCAGCCGGCCGTGGCGCTTCGGTGACGAGCAGCCCCTGGACGTGGTCCGCACCGTCGGCAACGCCATCACGCGCAGCGCGATGGAGGCTCCGACGAAGGGCCGGGCCGTCCGGCTGGCGGTGGACGACTTCGAGGTGCAGGAGACCGAGCGCCGCACGGCCGCGGCCGTCTGCCTGCTGGTGGACCTGTCCTACTCGATGGTGCTGCGCGGCACCTGGGCGGCGGCCAAGCAGACCACGCTGGCGCTGCACACCCTGGTCACCGGCAAGTTCCCGCAGGACGCCATCAAGATCATCGGTTTCTCCAACTACGCCCGCGAGCTGCACCCGACCGAGATGGCGGGGCTCGACTGGGACATGGTGCAGGGCACCAACCTGCACCACGCCCTGATGATCGCCGGGCGGCACCTGGACCGGCACCCCGACTTCGAGCCGATCGTCCTGGTGGTCACCGACGGCGAGCCCACCGCCCACCTGCGCCCCGACGGCCGCTCCCTGTTCGACTACCCGCCCTCGGCCGACACCCTGGTGCTCACCCTGGCCGAGGTCGACAAGATGACCCGGCGCGGCGCGGGCATGAACTTCTTCATGCTGGCCGACGACCGGCGGCTGGTGTCGTTCGTGGAGGAGGTGGCCCGCCGCAACGGCGGCCGGGTCTTCGCCCCCGACGCCGAGCGGCTCGGCGAGTACGTGGTCTCGGACTACCTGCGGGTGCGGCGCGGCAGGCGCTGAGGGCCCCGTACGGGCCGCTCGCGGGTCCGCCTAGGTGATGCGCGCGGCGGCGACTAGGGTCGCGGTATGTCGAGTTCTGATCGCCTCCTGCTGATCCTGCACATCGGATTCGCGATCTTCACGCTGGGGCCGCTGACCGCCGCGACCATGGCCACCCCGCGCTACATCCGCAGGCGGAACGTGGCGGTGGTGCGCTACCTGAACCGCACCACCCAGATCTACGGGCTGGGCACGCTGGGCATCTTCCTGTTCGGGATGTTCCTGGGCAAGGGGCGGCTCGGCGAGGTGTGGCTGTCGGTGTCGATGACGCTGATGGTGGTGGCGCTGGTGCTGCTGTTCCTCATCGACCGCGACCAGCGCAAGGCCGCGCACGTCCTGGAGGTGGCCGCCGCCGAGCGGACCTCGGCCGAGGTCGTCCCCGCCCCGTCCGCCGACCGGCCCGCCGACCCGGCCGAAGAGGCCGCCGGGAAGACCACCCCCGACGCCCCGGCGAAGCCCGAGACCGCCCCGCCCGCCGGCGACATCGCCCAGGTCGAGCGCGGCCGGATCGCCGCGATCTCCGGCGTCGTCGCGCTGATCTGGCTGGTCATCCTGGTCCTGATGGTCTGGAACGGCTGACCCCCCGCAACGAGAGGACGGCGGCCCCGCGCGAGCGCGGGGCCGCCGTCGGCGTTCTCGGGGATCAGCGGGTGCGGGCCTTGAGCCAGTTCAGGATCGTCGGGTAGACGTTCTCGTCGTTCAGCAGCTGGGACCCGTGCAGCGCGCCGGGCACCGTGCGGACGGTCGCCGGGACGTCCGCCGCGCGCAGCGCGCTGGCCAGGCCGGTGCTGTGGGTCGGCGGGACGAAGTCGCCCGCGCTGTGCATCAGCAGCATCGGCGCGTCGCCCGCCGAGGCGTGCGCGGCGGAGTTGGCGTCGTCCACGCGCTTCCAGCACGCGGCCGCGGCCGGCTGCGGGACGCAGCGGACCAGGTCCACCACCGCCTTCTTCAGCTTGCGCTGGCCGGGGGTGGCGGTGGGCCTCTCCCCGTCCTGGTAGGCGAGGTAGGGGGTGTTGACCGGCGACAGCGCGATCACGCCGCGGACGCGCTGGGCGCCCTCGCCGAAGGTCCCGGCCTGGGTCCCGAGCATCCCGCCCGCCGAGGAGCCGATGATGACGATCCGGTCGGGGTCGACGTTCCACTTCTTGGCGTGCTTCTTGATGAAGGCCACGGCCGCGAGGGCGTCGTTGCGCTGCGCGGGCCACGGGGCGGCCTGCGCGAGCCGGTAGTTGGCGGCGAAGACGGTGAAGCCCTGGTTGCTCAGGCGGCGCGCGAAGTACTTCCAGCCGCCCTTGTCGCCCTCCAGCCAGTAGCCGCCGTGCAGCATCAGGACCGCCGGGCGGGGCGCGGCCTTCGGCGCGGCGGGCTTGGCGGCCTGGGCGCCCTGCGCACCCGGTGCGCCGGGGGTGGCGGCCGGGGTGCCGGGCTTGGGCGTCGCGGCGGTCCGCCGGTCCTCGGGCCTGGCCGGCTTCGCGGGCTTGGCCGGCTTCTTGGCGGGCTTGGCGGCGGGCGCGGGACGCCAGTAGACGTCGATGCGCTGGCGCGCGTTCGGCCCGTAGGCGTAGTGCGAGGTGCGCGGCGGCTTGGGGACGACCATCACGCCCTGGGCCGACACCACCGAGCCGGCGCCGGTCCCGGTGCCGCCGGACGCGCCGGGCGCCGGGGCGGTGGGCTGCTGCGGCGAGGGCGTGCCGGTGCCCTCGGCCGGGGCCAGCGGGTCGGTGGGCGTCGGCGTCGGGGTGCCCGGGACCTGGGGGGTCTCGGTCCCGCCCGGGACGTCGGGGATCTCGGGGGTCGCGGGGAGCGTCGGCGTCGGCGCGACGGTCACCGAGTCGGACGGCGTCGGCGTCGGCTCGGGCGTGGCCGCCTGAGCACCCGACGGGACGGCGACGGCGGAGATGCACGTCGCGGCGAACGCGGCCCCGCACACCAGTACTTTGCGCACTCGCGGCCCTTTCTTGGAGAAACCCGGCGCGCACATCATAGATGTTTGATCAACATGATGGGGGGCACGTCGCGGCGGTTCGCCCGGTCCGCCCGAACCGCCGGACGAACCGCCGCGGATAACCGCATGTCAGGCGAGTGCCCGCTCCAGATCGGCGAGCAGGTCCGCCACGTCCTCGATGCCGACCGACAGCCGCACCAGGTCGTTCGGCACCTCCAGCGGCGACCCCGCCGCCGAGGCGTGCGTCATCCGCCCCGGGTGCTCGATCAGTGACTCGACGCCGCCCAGCGACTCGCCGAGCGTGAACAGCTTGGTGCGCTCGCAGACCGCGACGGCGGCCTCCTCCGAGCCCATCCGGAACGACACCATCCCGCCGAACGCCTTCATCTGCTTGGCCGCGGTCTCGTGCCCGGGGTGGTCGGGCAGCCCCGGGTAGAGCACCTGCCGGACGGCCGGGTGCCGCGTCAGCATGTCCACGATCTTCTCGGCGTTGGCGCAGTGCCGGTCCATCCGCACGCCCAGCGTCTTGATGCCGCGCAGCGTCAGCCAGGCGTCGAACGGCCCGGCGACCGCGCCCATGGCGTTCTGGTGGTAGGTCAGCCGCTCGCCCAGGTCGGCGTCGGCCACGATCAGCGCGCCGCCGACCACGTCGGAGTGGCCGCCGATGTACTTGGTGGTGGAGTGCACGACCACGTCGGCGCCGAGCGCCAGCGGCCGCTGGAGGTAGGGCGAGGCGAAGGTGTTGTCCACCGCCAGCAGCGCGCCCGCCTCGTGCGCGATCCCGGCCAGCGCGGCGATGTCGGCCACGCCCAGCAGCGGGTTGGTGGGCGTCTCCACCCAGATCAGCTTCGTCTCGGGCCGCACCGCCGCCCGCACCGCCGCCGGGTCGCCGAGCGGCACCGGGTCGAACGTCACCCCCCACGGCTCGGCGACCTTGGCGAACAGCCGGTAGGTGCCGCCGTAGGCGTCGTTGGGGATGATGACGTGGTCGCCCGGCCGGCACACCGTACGCAGGAGGGTGTCCTCGGCGGCGAGGCCGGAGGCGAACGCGAGCCCGCGCGAGCCGCCCTCCACCTCCGCCAGGCATACCTCCAGCGCGGTACGGGTCGGGTTGGCCGAGCGCGAGTACTCGTAGCCCCCGCGCAGGCCGCCGATGCCGTCCTGCTTATACGTCGAGACCTGGTAGATCGGGGGGACGACCGCGCCCGTGGTCGGGTCGGGCTCCTGCCCCGCGTGGATGGCCAGGGTCTCGAACCCCTGGTGAACCTCGTTGTCCATGGGAACGAGGCTATCCACCCCGCGCCCCTCCTGGAGGAGGAGGGGATCCCCCGCAGGTATCAGGGGTCATTTCGGCTCCCGGGCTGACTACAACGGGCCGGGCGATCTCTACCGTTTGGTGGGTAACGCTTGAATCCCCCCGATAATCCCCAATGAAGGACTTTGCATGTTCGCACGGCTAGCACGTGTCGTCGTGAGACACCCCTGGTGGACGATCCTGGCGTGGGTGGTCACGGCCGCCGTCATCGTCGTGTTCTCCCCGAGCCTGGAGACCAAGTCCGACCAGGGCGACTTCCTGCCCAAGGAGTACGAGTCGGTGCAGGCCGCCGAGCTGGCCGCCCGCTCGTTCCCGCAGAAGGCCGACGCCATGGCCCTGATCGTGGCCAAGCGCTCCGACGGCGGGGCGCTGACCTCCGCCGACTCGACGAAGCTGGGCCAGGTCGCCCAGACTCTGGCCGCCAAGAAGTACCCCACGGTGCAGGCGGTGGTGACCAGCCCCGAGGCGGTCTCGCCCAACAAGAAGATCCAGGTCCTGACGGTCCCCATGAAGGGGATGGGCCAGGCCGAGCAGACCAAGCAGAGCGAGACCATCAAGCAGCTCCGCAAGGACCTGCCCGGTCAGCTCGGCGGCGGGCTGACGGCCAAGGTCGGCGGTGACGTCGCGGCCTTCACCGACAACGAGAAGTCCTTCCAGCAGTCGTTCGCGCTGGTCATCGGCGGCACGTTCGTGCTGATCCTGGTGCTGATCCTGGCGATCTTCCGGGCGCCGCTGGCGGCGATCCTGCCGCTGATCCTGATCTTCGCCACCGAGTTCGTGGCCAGCGGCCTGATCGGACTGGCCTCCAAGATCCTCGGCTTCTCCGGTGACGACAGCCTCACGATCATCATGAGCATCGTGCTGTTCGGCATCGGCGCCGACTACTACCTGTTCCTGCTGTTCCGCTACCGGGAGCGGTTGCGCGCCGGGGACGACAAGAAGACCGCCATGATCGTCGCGGTGGAGCGGGTCGGCGAGGTCATCACCTCGGCCGCGGCCGCCATCGCGGTGACCTTCATGGTGCTGATGCTGGCCTCCTTCGGGATCTTCGCGGCCTGGGGCCCGTCGCTGGCGGTCGCCGTCGTGGTCATGGGCATCACCTCGCTGACGCTGTTCCCCGCGGTGGTGTCGCTGATCGGCCCGGCGATCTTCTGGCCGTCCAAGTCCTGGAAGAAGCAGCCGCCGGCCACCCTGTCGGCCCGCCTCGGCGGTTTCGTGGGCAAGCGTCCGGCGCTGGCGGCGCTGGGCTCGGGCGTGCTGCTGGTGGCGCTGGCCGCGGGCGCGTTCGGCTTCAAGGCCGACTACGACTTCCAGTCGAGCTTCCCGCAGAACACCGAGTCGGCCCAGGCCATGAAGGAGATGCAGGGCGGCTTCCCGGCGGGCCTGACCAAGCCCGTCGAGGTCTACCTGCAGTCCACCGACGGCTCCAAGGTCGCCCAGGACAAGATCACCTCGTTCAGCGCCTCGGCCAAGTCCGCGCCGGGCGTGGACTCGGTGTCCAAGCCGGTCCCCACGCCCGACGGCAAGGTGGTCCGCGTCGACCTGCTGCTCAAGAAGAACCCGGTGAGCAACGAGTCGATCGCGCTGGTCAAGGACGAGCTGCGGCCCGCGGTCCACAAGCTCACCCCGGCCGGCACCAAGCTGTACGTCGGCGGCGAGACCGCGATCTACGGCGACATCAACAAGGTCGTCAACCGCGACCTGTCGGTGATCCTGCCGGTGGCGGGCGTGCTGATCGCGCTGATCCTGCTGGCCCTGCTGCGCTCGGTGGTGTCGCCGCTGTACCTGGTCCCGGCGGTGCTGCTCGGCTTCGCCGCCACGCTCGGCGCCGCGGTGTTCGTCTTCCAGGGCGCGATGGGCAAGCCCGGCGAGATCTTCCACCTGCCGATCATGCTGTACCTGTTCGTGCTGGCCATCGGCACCGACTACAACATCCTGATGACCGCACGGCTGCGCGAGGAGGCCCGCGAGGGCCACGAGCCGCGCAAGGCCGCCGCCCTGGCGGTCGAGCACGGCGGTCCGACGGTCGCGGCGGCCGGACTGATCCTCGCCGGGACCTTCTCGGTGATGCTGCTGGCCAAGATCTCCATGCTCCAGCAGATGGGCTTCTCGGTCGCGATCGGCATCGCGCTGTCGGCCTTCGTGATGTCCATCTTCCTGGTGCCCGGCATCACCGCCCTGCTGGGCGACAAGGCGTGGTGGCCGGGGCACGCCCGCAAGACCCCGCCCCCCGCGCAGGGGCCGGGCGACCCGCTGGAGGACCGGTTCGCCAAGTCGGGGACCACGTCCTGATGAACGTCGGACCGCGGCGCCCCGACCGGTAACCGCCGCCCACTCGGCGGGACGCCGCGGTCCGGCACCCCCGTGAAAGGGAACGAGGCTCCGGAGACCACAGGGTCTCCGGAGCCTCGGTGTCTCCAGGGGCGGCCCGGCGCCCGGCGCTCAGCCGGGGCCTCGCCGGTCCGGCCGCCGGTCCGGCGTCAGCCGGCCGCCAGGAAGGCCAGCAGGTCCTGCCGGGTGATCAGGCCCTTGGGCTTGCCGTCCACCAGCACGACCGCCGCGCCGGACTTCTCCAGCACCGCCACGGCCTTGCTGACCGGCTCGCCCGAGCCGATGGTCGGCAGCGGCGGCGCCATCAGCGCCTCCAGCGGCTCGGCCAGCCGGTCGCGGTCCTTGACCAGCACCTCCAGCAGGTCGCGCTCGGCGACCGAGCCGACGACCTCGGCCGCCATGACCGGCGGCTCCTCCTTCATCACCGGCAGCTGCGACACCTCGTACTCGCGCATGATCGCGATCGCGGTCTCCACGCTCTCGTGCGGGTGGGCGTGCACGAACTCCGGCAGCGTGCCGCCCTTGCGGGTCAGCACCTCGCCGACGCTGGCCTCCTCGTGCGCGGCGGGCAGGAAGCCGTAGTCGGCCATCCACTCGTCGTTGAAGATCTTGCTGAGGTAGCCGCGGCCGCCGTCGGGCAGCAGCACCACGATCACCGCGTCCGCGGGCGCCTGCGCGGCCACCCGCAGCGCCGCCACCACGGCCATCCCGCACGAGCCGCCGACCAGCAGCGCCTCCTCGCGCGCCAGCCGCCGGGTCATGGTGAACGAGTCCTTGTCCGACACCGCGATCACCTGGTCGCAGATGTCGCGGTCGTAGGTGTCGGGCCAGATGTCCTCGCCGACGCCCTCGGTCAGGTACGGGCGGCCGCTGCCGCCGGAGTAGACCGAGCCCTCCGGGTCGGCGCCGATGATCTGCACCTTCCCGCCGGAGACCTCCTTGAGGTAGCGGCCGGTGCCGCTGATGGTGCCGCCGGTGCCGATGCCCGCGACGAAGTGGGTGATCCGGCCCTCGGTCTGCTCCCAGATCTCCGGCCCGGTCGTCTCGTAGTGCGAGCGCGGGTTGGCGGCGTTGGTGTACTGGTCGGGCTTCCAGGCCCCGGGGATCTCGGCGGCCAGCCGGTCCGACACCGAGTAGTAGGAGTCGGGGTGCTCGGGCGAGACCGCCGTGGGGCAGATCACCACCTCGGCGCCGTAGGCGCGCAGCACGTCGATCTTGTCCTTGGCGACCTTGTCCGGGCACACGAAGACGCAGCGGTAGCCGCGCTCCTGCGCCACGATCGCCAGCCCCACGCCGGTGTTGCCGGAGGTGGGCTCCACGATCGTGCCGCCCGGCTTCAGCAACCCGGCCCGCTCCGCGTCGTCGATCATGCGGACCGCGATGCGGTCCTTGACCGAGCCGCCGGGATTGAAGTACTCGACCTTGGCGAGCACCTGGGGGGCCGTGCCACCGGTCACCTTCCGCAACCGAACCAGCGGGGTGTCGCCCATCAGTTCGACCAGCGAGTCATGTACGTGCACCGCGACGTCCTTGTCGAGATCAGCGCTGAGTGTTCCAGCGTGTTACATCCCTGTTCAGCCCGTGTGTACCGGGCGGGTACAGGATGCGGTTTCGGATAGATTCTTGTCTCCGACGGTAGCCCAGATCGACGGCGGCGGGCATGAACCCTGTGTACGGGGCGCACGCCCGGCAGTGACGGAGGGTTAACGGACGATGCTGAGAGCTTTCACGGCGCGGCGCATCGCCGCCGCGGCGGCGTACGGGGGCGGCGGGATCACCGCGCTGGGGGGACTCACCTTCGGCCTGGTGATCGTGGAGGCCAAGCTCGCTCGCCGGATCATCCAGGCCACGCCCTACGGCGACCCGCCGGTCGCCGACGGCGTCCACGACCCGTCGCTGCCCGGCGAACCGCTGTCGTTCGCAGTGCTCGGCGACTCCACCGCCGCCGGGCTCGGCGTGCACGAGCCGGACGAGACGCCGGGCGCGCTGCTGGCGGCCGGACTCGCCTCGATCGCGGGCCGCCCGGTGCGGCTGACCAACGTCGCCCTGTCGGGGTCGCGCTCGGCGGCGCTGGAGGGCCAGGTGGAGCGGGCGCTGGCGGTGCGCCCCGAGATCGCCGTCATCATGATCGGGGCCAACGACGTCACCAACCGCGTCCCGGCCGCCGAATCGGTGCGGCACCTGGCGGCGGCCGTGGAGCGGCTGCGCGCGACCGGCTGCGAGGTGGTGGTCGGCACCTGCCCCGACCTCGGCTCGGTCAAGCCGGTGATGCAGCCGCTGCGCTGGATCGCGCGGCGGGCCAGCCGCCAGCTCGCGGCCGCGCAGACCATCGCGGTGGTCGAGCGCGGCGGCCGGTCGGTGTCGCTGGGCGACCTGCTCGGCCGGGAGTTCGCGGCCGACCCGCGCGAGATGTTCAGCGCCGACCGCTACCACCCCTCGGCGCGCGGCTACGCGGCCGCCGCCGCGGCGGTGCTGCCGTCCATGGCGGCGGCGCTGGGCCTCGACCCGGACCTGGAGGAGATCCCCGGGCCGCTGGCCGAGGCGCGGATGCGCGCGGGCGTGCTGCCGGTGTACCTGGCGGCCGCCGAGGCCGCCGAGGAGCCCGGCACCGAGGTCGTCGGGGCCCGGGTCGCCGGGCACGACCGGGGGCCGCGGGGGCGCTGGGCGAGGCTGCTGCGCCGCAACAGGCCGCCGGTCCTGGAGCACCGCCCGGCCACTCCCGACGCCGCCTGAGCGAGGCGGTCGCGCGCCCGGCACGGCCGTGCCGGGCGCGCGATATCGGCGATCGCCCGACGTTTGCGTGATTACTCTGTTACGTTCTGTCGCTGTGGCGATGTGAGGGGCCGCCCCCTGCCCGCCCGCTCCCCCTGACGCCCAGGAGTCCTCCCATGCCCTCGCACACCTTGAACCGACCACGCCTCGTCACCGTCCCGGCACCGTTCGTGCTCACCGCGCTGCTACTGAGCACGGCGGGCTGCTCCGGCGCCGCCGGCGACCGGGACGCG
Source organism: Spirillospora sp. CA-253888 (assembly GCA_050936435.1). Classification (GTDB taxonomy): domain Bacteria; phylum Actinomycetota; class Actinomycetes; order Streptosporangiales; family Streptosporangiaceae; genus Spirillospora. Next base: position 5,049,077 of record JBNJMT010000001.1, on the reverse strand, counting down.
CAGGCCGCCCAGGGCTGGGCCGGGACGGGCGTGAACGCGGTGAGCCGCCCGGTCGCCGGGTCCGGCGTCGCGGCCGTGACCGGGCTGCGGCCCGACGGCGCGCTGGAGACGGCGGTGTTCGACCTGGCCAAGGGCAGGCGGCTGTGGACGCGTCCGGCCACCATGGTCGGCCGCCTGTCGGGCATGGGCGTGCAGCCCCCGGCCGTCGCGGGGCCGCCCGGCTCCCCGGTGGTGGTGGGCCTGGAGCCGCAGAAGACCGGCAAGTGGAAGGCCACGCTGGTGGCGCGGGACGCCCGCACCGGCGCGCAGAAGTGGACCCGGCCGATCGACACGACGTTCGGGCCGGTGCGCTGCGGCGCCCAGGTGTGCCTGTCGGAGTTCACCGCCCGCAAGAGCGCCCGCTTCGTCGCGCTGGACGCCGCCACCGGCCGCCAGTTGTGGAAGATGCCGGGCATCGCCGAGGTCGAGTGGGCCGACGCGTCCCGGGCGGTGCTGTTCCGGATGGCCAAGCACCCGGTGCTGGAGGCGCGCGACCTCAGCAGCGGCAAGACGCTGTGGAGTTTCCCGGTCGAGAAGGCGGTCGGCGCCGGGGTGAACCTGTCGGGCGGCTGGGCGTTCGGCGCGCTCGCCGGCGCCTCCCCCTCCCCGGCCGACACGCTGGTCGGCTACCTGGCGCCCTACCGGCTGCGCAAGAACAAGGCGCTGTCGGCGTTCGGGTTCTTCGGGCTGCGCATCGCCGACGGCAAGCCGGTGTGGACGCGCAAGCGGCTGCTGCGGGTGTACCCCAGCGCCAACCCGGCGGTCGCGCTGATCACCCGGCAGGTGACGGCGTCGGGCGGCTACGGCGGGTTCGAGCAGCTCGACCCGCGCACCGGCCGCACCACCGCCACGATCCCGGCCGGGAAGGCGCCCGCGCACGCGTGGTGGCTGTCGTTCCCGGCCGACCTGTCCACGCTGGGCTTCCTCTCGCAGGGCAAGAAGGGCGCCGCCTACCGGCTGCGGGACGGGGCCGAGGTGCGGCCGCAGGGGCTGCGCACCTGGTCGTTCTGCACCGTCACGCCGTCCGCGCTGAAGATCACCGGGCAGCGCGGCTTCTTCCCGGTCGCCCCGCTGTGCGCCTACGACCTGGCCACCGGCCGCAAGATCGACGCCCCGGCCGCGCCGCCCGGCTGGTACACCGGCGCGGTGGACGGCTGGCGCGTCTGGCGCGACGAGAAGGGCGTGCTGCACGCGATCCGGGACGCCGAGGGCACCTCCCCGGGCATGTACGGGCCGTGACGCAGGGCCCGGCAGCAGGGTAAGCCCGCACTTATTGGACTGTGCGTCAACACAGTCCGGGGGCCACCGTGTACGCCCCCGGGCGGGAGCGGCTATGTTGCAGGTGACCGGCGGGTAACCCGCGGGTCGCGCAGACAGGTCGCACGACAGGGAGACCCGCACATGCCCGAGGCAGTCATTGTCGCCACCGCGCGTTCGCCGATCGGCCGCGCCTTCAAGGGTTCGCTGAAGGACCTGCGCCCCGACGACCTCACCGCCAAGATGGTCGAGGCCGCCATGGCCAAGGTGCCGCAGCTCGACCCGAGCCAGATCGACGATCTGCTGCTCGGCTGCGGCCTGCCCGGCGGCGAGCAGGGCTACAACATGGGCCGCGTGGTGTCGGTGCTGCTCGGCTGGGACAACGTGCCCGGCGCCACCATCACCCGCTACTGTTCCTCCTCGCTCCAGACCACCCGCATGGCGCTGCACGCGATCAAGGCCGGCGAGGCCGACGTGATCGTGTCCGCCGGCGTGGAGATGGTCAGCCGCTTCGCCAAGGGCAGCAGCGACGGCCTGCCCGACACCCAGAACCCGCTGTTCGGCGACGCCCAGGCGCGCACCGCCAAGGTCGCCGAGGGCGGCGCGCCGACCTGGACCGACCCGCGCGGCGACGGCGCCCTGCCCGACGTCTACATCGCCATGGGCCAGACCGCCGAGAACGTCGCGCAGATCCGCGGGGTGTCCCGGCAGGCGCAGGACGAGTTCGGCGTGCGCTCGCAGAACCTCGCCGAGAAGGGCATCGCCAACGGCTTCTGGGCCGGCGACATCACCCCGGTCACGCTGCCCGACGGCACCGTGGTCGCCAAGGACGACGGCCCGCGCGCCGGCACCTCCTACGAGAAGGTGTCCCAGCTCCAGCCGGTGTTCCGGCCCGACGGCACCGTCACCGCCGGCAACTGCTGCCCGCTGAACGACGGCGCCGCCGCGGTCGTCATCATGAGCGACACCAAGGCCGCCGAGCTCGGCATCACCCCGCTGGCGCGGATCGTGTCCACCGGCGTCACCGGCCTGTCCCCCGAGATCATGGGCCTGGGCCCGGTGGAGGCCTCCAAGCAGGCCCTGGCGCGGGCCGGGATGACCATCGGCGACATCGACCTGGTCGAGATCAACGAGGCGTTCGCCGCGCAGGTGCTGCCCTCGGCCGACGAGCTCGGCGTGGACATCGACAAGCTGAACGTCAACGGCGGCGCGATCGCGATCGGCCACCCGTTCGGCATGACCGGCGCCCGCATCACCTCCACCCTGATCAACAGCCTGAAGTTCCACGACAAGCAGTTCGGGCTGGAGACCATGTGCGTGGGCGGCGGCCAGGGCATGGCCATGGTGCTGGAGCGCCTCAGCTAGCACCGGGGCCGATCACTCGGCGTCACCACGGTGGCCCGGGGCGCGGCGGTCGCCGACCGTCACGCCCCGGGCCACCTGCGCGTTCGGAACGATCGATCCTCTTCGGATGATCTACGTAACGTAATAGATAGGTGCCCGTTAGGGTCTTGTCACATCCGGGGCGGTGTTGCAGAGTCGGCAGGAAGAGCCCCGCCGACCTGGAGGTGCACATTGTCACTGAGCCACTCGCCGGAGACGCACAGCAAGCTGATCGCCCGCATTCCGCAAGTCACAGGTCGTGACATCCCCGAGTGGTTCACCGCCATCGAGAACGGACCGTCGTTCGTCCGGTGCGAGGAGCGCTGCAACTGGCTGGCCGACGAGCACGGCCTCTCCCACGGCTACGCCGCCGCGCTGGTGCGCGAGCACGAGCGTGCCCGCCGGGCCCGGCACTACTGAAGGTGCCTCCCACCCCCAAGCTTCGCGAGGTCCCGCCAAAGGATGAACCCCGCTGTCGCCCCGCTGCGCGGCGCGACCCCTGGCGACGAGACCCCGCAACAGATCAGCCCCCGCCGGACTCCGGCGGGGGCTGATCTGCGTCGTCGTGGGCGCTAGTCGCGTCCGGCGAAGAACGACAGGAAGCGCAGCAGCTCCAGGTAGATCCACACCAGGCTGGTGACCAGGCCGAAGGCGCAGTACCAGGCGAACTTGGCGGGCGCGCCGCCGTTCACCCCGCGCTCGACGTTGTCGAAGTCCAGCAGCAGGAAGAAGCAGCCGACCAGGATCGCGATCACGCTGAAGGCGATGCCCAGCGGACCGTTCTCCCGGATGCCGATGCCGGTGTCGTTGAACAGCCCGACCACCAGGTTGACCAGCATCAGCGCGACCAGCGCGAGACCGGCGGCGACCACGAAGCGCACGAGCTTCGGCGTCACCCGGATGATGCGCAGCGAGTAGACCGCCAGCATCGCCGCGAAGGCGAGCGCGGTACCGACCACCGCCTGGAAGACCACCCCGTTGTAGAGGGTGTTGAAGTAGTGGCTGACCGCGCCGACGCCCACGCCGTAGACGGCCGAGAAGATCAGCACCAGCGGCGCGTTGGCCTTGTTGGCGAAGGCGATGTACAGCCCGATGCCGAACTGCATCAGGAACGCCACCACGCCGACGGCGAGCGCGGTCGGCAGCGGCAGCAGCACCCAGGTCAGCGTCGCGGTGAGCACCAGGGTGCCCAGGCTCATGAAGCCCTTGACCACGACGTCGTCGTAGGTCATCGTGCGGCCGGTCGGCGGCGCGTAGGAGGGAGCGTTGTACATGTCGTGCAGTTGCTGGGGGGCCGGCGTGCCGTAGGCGTGCGCCTGCCGGTCGAATCTGTCACCCCGGAAGGCGGGGTTCCTGCTCTCCATCGGTCCTCCATAGGGCCAGGGCGTCCGCGTCAGTCTAGACGTCGCAGGTCTTGAAATCGTTCCCGCGGGACGGTCCCGGGGATGCGCCCGATGCCGCCGGTGGCCGGCGCCCCGGGCGAGACGCCGGCCGTTCGGTGCCCCTGGTCGGATTCGAACCGACACAATAAGCTCTTTTAAAGAGCCCGCCTCTGCCATTGGGCCACAGGGGCGTGGCAATCATACTGGTGCCCAATAACCTCGCGGGCAACCGATATTCCGCCAGGTCACGATGGACACGACGATTTCCGTCGCCGGCCCGGCCCCGCCGGGGGAAAGCGCCGGTCAGCGGCTCATCACCGCGCGCCCTTCCACCAGCGTGACGCCCGCGCGGCCGTCGTGGTCGCGGCGAATGGCGCAGATCTCGTGGACGCCGACGCGGCCGCTCTCGCACGCCAGCGCCGAGGCGGCCAGGTACAGCAGCCACACCCGGGCGCGACCGGGTCCGGCCAGCTCGGCGCACTCGGCCCAGTGCCGCTCCAGGTTGGCGGCCCAGGCCCGCAGCGTGCGGGCGTGGTGCTCGCGCAGCGCCCCGACGCCGCGCACCTCCAGCCCGGCGTCCTCCAGCCCGCCGACGATCTCGGCCAGCGGCCGCAGCTCGGCGTCCTCGGGGAACATGTAGCTGGTGGTGAAGGTGCGGCGCACCCGGTGCGGGCCGGGGCGGCGCACCTGCTGCTGGAGCAGCAGCCGCCCGGTCGGGGCCAGCAGCGCGTGCAGGCGGGCGGCGTCGTGGTCGGCCGGCTCGACCCCGGCGAGCCCGGCGATCGCGTCGTAGGGGCCGTCCCCGGCCTCGGCCAGGCCGTGGCCGCGCGTCTCGACGCGGCCGGCCAGGCCCTCGGCGGCGGCGCGGTCGCGCAGGTGGTCGGCCTGCTCGATGGTGCGGCACAGCGCGACCACGCGCACCTGGTGGTGGCGCGCGGCGTGCAGCGCGAACGCGCCCCAGCCCGGGTTCAGGTCCAGCATCCGCGCGCCCGGGTACAGCCCGAGCCGCTCGGCGGCCCCTTCCAGGGCGGCGCGCTGCGCGTCGTCCAGGTCCACGGCCTGCTCCCACTGCCCGCTGCCGTGGGCCAGCGACGGGCCCAGCATCCGGGCGAAGAACGCCGCCGACTCCCCCAGCGGGCCGCCGCGGGCGCCGTCGCCGGGGGCGAACTCCTCGGCCGGGGGCTTGGGCTCGGGGCCGACGGCGCCGAGCATCACCGCCGTCCGGACGATCTCGCGCTTGTCGTCGCTGCTCAGCCTGATCGGCTCGTCGCCGCTGCGCATCACCCGCTGGACGGCGCCGAGCGCGGCGAACACGTCGCCCTCGATGTCCAGCTCGCCGGCCACGTAGGCGCGCACCAGCCCGATCTCGCCCGGCTTCCACAGCAGGCGGCGCAGCGCGCGGCGGTGCCGCACCACGAAGGTGGGCGCCCCGGCGGGGCCGAGCACGCTGCCGTCCCAGGCGCGGATGCGCACCGGTGGCTCGCCGCCGTCCTGCTCGCCGAGCAGGATGCGGTTGACCAGCGGCGCGAGGCGGGAGGCCACGCCGTCGTGCATGTGGTGTGCGCCTCCTCGTCGGTGCGGTGACTATCCCTTGCTCGCCAGTTCGAACTCCTCGCGGGGGCGTTCCAGTTCCCCGAGCGAGACGATCTCCCGGCGGAAGAAGAACGCCAGCGTCCAGTCGGCGGTGACGCGCATCTTCCGGTTGGTGGTCGGCATCCGTGACAAATGGTAAGTGCGGTGCATGAACCAGGCGAGCAGCCCCCGCAGCTTGATGCCGTAGACGTTCGCCACGCCCTTGTGGAGGCCGAGTCCGGCCACCGAGCCCACGTAGGCGTGGACGTACTGCTTGCGGGCCTTGCCCCGGTAGTCGGCCACGATGTTGTCGGCGAGCCGCTTGGCCTGCCGGACGGCGTGCTGGGCGTTGGGCGCGCAGTAGTCGCCGGTGTCGGTGAGGTCGGGCACGCGCGCGTTGTCGCCCGCCGCGTAGGCGTGCTCCAGGCCCTCGATGGTCAGCTCCGCGGTGGCGATGACGCGGCCCTTGTCGTCGATGGGCAGGTCGCTCTCGCGCACCACCGGGTGGGCCTTGACGCCGGCGGTCCACACCAGCGTCCCGGCCTCGAACTCCTCGCCGTCGCTGAGGACGATCCTGCGGTTCTCGGCCGACTTCAGCAGCGTCCCGGTCTTGATCTCGATGCCGCGCCTGCGCAGCGCCTCGGCGGTCCAGCGGCCCATCTCCGGGCCGACCTCGGGCAGGATGCGGTCGGTGGCCTCGACCATGACCCACCGCATGTCCTCGGCCTTGACGCCGGGGTACCACTTCAGCGCGTCGCGGGCCATGTCCTCCAGCTCGGCCAGGGCCTCGATGCCGGCGAACCCGGCGCCGACGAACACGAACGTCAGCGCGCGCCGCCGCACCCGCTCGTCGCCCTCGTTGGAGGCGGCGATGTCGAGCTGGTGCAGCACGTGGTTGCGCAGGTAGATCGCCTCTTCCACGGTCTTGAAACCGATGCCGCACTCGCCGAGGCCGGGGATCGGCAGCAGCCGCGAGATCGATCCGGCGGCCACCACCAGGAAGTCGTAGGGGATCTGCTTGCTGTCGGCGCCGGCGGACCCGGTGCCGGCCGGGCAGTAGGTGACGCTCTTGTTCGCGTGGTCGATGCGGGTGACGTAGCCGTTGCGGATGCGGCAGCGCTTCAGCACCCGGCGCAGCGGGGCGACCACGTGCCGGGGCTCCAGGTTGCCGGCCGCCGCCTCGGGCAGGAACGGCTGGTAGGTCATGTAGGACTGCGGGTCGATGACGGTGATCTCCACCTCGCCGCGCCTCAGCTCGCTGCGCAGCTTCTTCTGCAGGCGCAGGGCGGTGTACATGCCGACGTAGCCGCCGCCGACGATCAGGATGTGCCGGGCCTTCTCGGGGGTTCGCTCAGGAGGCATGGCAGGACTCGTACCCACACGTATGGCGATATTCCCCTCACCCGACGGGGTGGATCCCCTCGCCCGGACGAACAATCACCAAAGAAACCGACTTTCCGGCGAACAACTCCGCCCTCTGCGGCATCTCACTCAGTGCAGTACAGAACGGCGGCGGGACAGGGCCCGACGGGGGCGCCCAGCGGCCGGGCGGCAGGGTCGGCTCGCGGGGGGCCGATCAGCCGCCCGGGTCGCTTGGCCTGGCCCTGGCCCGCCGTTCACCGCACCGGGCCCGGGTCCGGCCGGCCGCTCACAGACCGGCCAGCGTGCGCGCCCGAACGAACACCGCGTCGAGCATCTCCTCGGTGACGCGGCCGGTGAAGGTGTTCTGCTGGCTGGGGTGGTAGCAGCCCACCAGCGTCACCGGCTCCGCCCCCTCGACCGGCGATGTGATCTCCGTCTCCACACCGTGCCCGAACTTGGGGCGCGGACGCGGCACCGCGTACCCCGCCTGCTTCAGCGCGGGCCACGCCCCCTGCCAGGCGAACCCGCCCAGCATCACCATGCACCGCACGCTCGGCGCGACGTCCTTGATCTCCTTCGCCAGCCAGGGCTGGCAGGTCACGCGCTCGGCGGGGGTCGGCTTGTTGTCCGGCGGCGCGCACCGCACGGTGGCGACCATCCGGGCGCCGATGAGCCGCTGGCCGTCACCGGCCCGCACGCTGGTGGGCAGCGCCGCGAGGCCCACCCGGTGCAGCGAGGCGAACAGCCAGTCGCCCGACCGGTCGCCGGTGAAGATCCGGCCGGTGCGGTTGCCGCCGTGCGCCGCCGGGGCCAGGCCCACGATGAGGATCCTCGGCTCGTCCTCGCCCCACCCGGCGATGGGGCGGCCCCAGTAGCGCTCGTCGATGAACGCCCGACGCCGCTCGACCGCGACCTTCTCCCGCCAGGCCACCAGCCGGTCGCAGGCCCGGCACACCGACTGCCGCGCGCACAGCCCGTGCAGGTCAGGGGCGCCCTCGGCCAGCTCTGCGACCTCCAGCGGCCCGTGCGCGACGGGCGTGTCCGGGCGGGCCGGATCTTCCGGCCATCCCGTACCGGGCGGCACGAAGGGCTCGTTGCTCGTCATCCGTCCATGCTGCCACGCAGGTCAGGACGGCCCTGGCCGGGGCCGGTCCCGGCGGGCGGCGAAGGAGCGCGCCAGGCCGGTGTGCCGGAGGGCCGGGCTCGATACGATCAGGGTCCGCCGGGTCGGGGGCGTTCCGGTGCACCGTGCGATGCGGAGGCGTGCCTTGTCACAACCGGGCTGGTATCCCGACCCCTATGGCAGCGGCAGCCTGCGCTGGTGGGACGGCCAGAACTGGACTCAGCACCTGAACCCCCAGCCGGCCACTCCCCAGCCGCAACAACCGGCTCAGCAGCCTCAACAACAGCAGCCCGCCTACCAACAACCCCAGCAACCCCAGCAGCCCTACGGGCACGGCTGGGCGCAGCAACCGCCGTCGTCGCCCCCCGTGGACGCGACCGTGCGCGGCCTGCACCTGCACGCCGACGAGCTGGTCATCTCCTACGGCAACGCCTCGCTCGCCTGGGCGCACGTGGAGTGGGTCGCCTACTGGGCCGCCAGCGTCCCCGGCGGCTACGGCCAGCAGCCCGGCACCCAGTGGATCTTCCAGGTGGGCCGCAACCCCTTCCACGGCGGCCCCCGCGTCGAGGTCGTCATCGACTCCGGCGCGGCGGTCGGCGGCGGGCCGGGCGGGGCCTCCGACCCCGAACGGCTCTGGCAGCGCCTGGTGGAGCTGTGCCACCGGCAGGCCGAGCAGCGGCTGGTCGCCGAGCTCGCCGGCAGCGTCCAGGCGGGCGAGTCGATCGACGTCGCGCAGGGGCTGACCGTGCACCCGGGCGGGGTGCGCGGCAACCGCGTGTCGCTGAGCTGGTCGGCGATCTCCGGCGCCGTGCTGGAGAACGGCCGGGTCTGGATCCAGCAGTCCAGCGGCTCGGCGTCGGTGCTGTACGTCCCCCAGCAGAACCCCAACGCCGTGCTGATCCCGGCGCTGCTGGCGGCCATCAAACGCTAAGGCCGCGCCTCGCGGACTACACCAGCGACCAGGCGATGCCGTCCAGGATGTCGTGCTCGCTGACCACCACCGCGCCGAACCCGTACTCGCGCATGATCCGGTCCAGGATGAGGGCCCCGGCGCCGATCACGTCCACGCGGCCCGGGTGCATGACGCCGATCTCGGCGCGCTCGGCCCGGGTGGCGTGCAGCAGGTCGCGGGTGACCTCGTGGACCTGGGCGGCGGTGATGCGCGCCTGGTGGATGCGCGCGGGGTCGTACTCCGCGAGCCCCAGCGCGATCCCGGCGACGGTGGTGACCGAGCCGGCGAGGCCGACCAGGGTGCGGGCCTCGTCCACCGGGACGGTCTCGCGCACCTCGGCCAGCGCGGCGTCGATGTCGGCGGCCGCGCCGGAGATCTGGTCGGGGGTGGGCGGGTCGCCGTCCCTGAGGTGGCGCTCGGTCATGCGGACGCAGCCGATGTTCACCGAGCGGGCCGCCTCGACCTCCGCCGAGCCCAGCACGAACTCGGTGGAGCCGCCGCCGATGTCGACCACCAGGTAGGGGCGGGCCGGGCGCAGTTCGGCCAGCTCGCGGGTCGCGCCGATGAACGACAGCCGCGCCTCCTCGTCACCGGTGATCACCTCGGGCACCACCCCGAAGATCTCGACCACGCCGTTGACGAACTCGGCGCGGTTCTCGGCGTCGCGGGTGGCGCTGGTGGCCACCACGCGCACTTTCTCGGCGCCGTGCTCGGCGATGAGGGCGGCGTAGCCGCGCATGGCGGCGAAGGTGCGCTCCAGGGCCTCGGGGGCCAGCCGGCCGGTGCGGTCCACGCCCTGGCCGAGGCGGACGATCTCCATGCGGCGCTCGACGTCGGTGAGCGTCCCGCCGGCGCCGTCGCCGGTGATGTCGGCGATCAGCAGGCGGACCGAGTTGGTCCCGCAGTCGATGGCGGCGACGCGTGTCACGGGGTCTCCTCGGGGGCGGGGTTCGGTTCGTCGGTGCCGGGGACGCAGACGCAGGGGCCCGAGCGCCACCACTCCGGCAGCACCTCCAGGGCCTCGCGGCCGAACGGGTTGGCGCCCGGCACGGCCAGCTCGTGCGCGATGAGGGCGTGCAGGCACTTGACCCGCTCGGGCATCCCGCCCGCGCTCTGCATCCCCTCGGGCAGCGGCTCGATCCCGTCCTCGACGGTGGCCTTGTCGCGCCGCTCCAGGTAGTCGCGGTGCGCGGCCTCGTACTCGGCCCGCAGGCCGGGGTCGGTGGCGAGCCGCTCCTGCATCCCGCGCATGATGCCGCTGCCCTCCAGCGTCCCGATGGCCGAGGCGGCCTTGGGGCAGGTCAGGTAGAACAGCGTCGGGAACGGGGTCCCGTCCGGCAGCCTGGGCGCGGTCTCGATCACCGCGGGCAGGCCGCACGGGCAGCGGTAGGCCACCCGCCGGATGCCGCGCGGTTCGCGGCCGAGCTGGGCCGCCACCGCGGCCCTGTCGCGTTCGTCGATCATGTTGTGAGTCCCCACCCGCGGGTCGCGGGTTCAGTCGTGTGCGTGCCTGCGCCGCCTCCGGCCCCCGCCGGAGTCCCGGCCCCCGGCCGGTCGCCGCCGCCCGTCCCGGCGAGCGCCGGGACGAGGGTCAGCGCGTCCGATCGGCGGTCTCCACCGACCGCCACAGTGTCTCGTACCACGGCGGCCTCGTCGTGGGGCCGCTCTGCTTGGTCTGCTGCCCGCTACCGCCGCCGCCGTCCAGGACGATGTAGCACTTCTCCCCCGGCATGCAGTAGTGGAGCCGTCGCTTGGCCTCACGCTCAATGTACGACTTGTCGCCCAGCCGTTGCTTGCGTTGGGCGAGTTCCTCGACCTGTTTGCGCGCGAGGTGCTCCTTGTGCTGGAGGTCGGCGATCTCCTGCCGCTGGGCGATGTACTCGCGGACGGGATAGGCCAGGCTCAGCGCGATCGCGCAGACCACGACCGCCAGGATCGCGGCGCGGCTGGTCAGGGCGGGATTGTTGCGGCGCGCGCCGCCTGCCGGGGAGTCGTCCTCCCGGGAGGCGGTGCGGTCGTCGCCCTTCGCCAAGGGGTCCCCCCAGTTCGCGGGTCGGGCCGGTCACGGGTCGGGCCGGGGCCTCGGACGGCCCCGGCCCGGTGCGGGTCAGCCGTCCCAGCTGAAGCGCGGGAACGCGGCGGCGCCGGCGTAGCGCGCGGCGTCGTCGAGCATCTCCTCGATGCGCAGGAGCTGGTTGTACTTGGCGACGCGGTCGCTGCGCGCGGGGGCGCCGGTCTTGATCTGGCCGCAGTTGGTGGCCACGGCGAGGTCGGCGATGGTGGTGTCCTCGGTCTCGCCGGACCGGTGGCTCATCATGCAGCGGTAGCCGCTGGTCTGGGCGAGGGAGACCGCGTCCAGGGTCTCGGTGAGGGTGCCGATCTGGTTGACCTTGACCAGCAGGGCGTTGGCGGTGCCGGTCTCGATGCCGCGGGCCAGGCGCTCGGGGTTGGTGACGAACAGGTCGTCGCCGACCAGCTGGACCTTGCCGCCGACGGCGTCGGTGAGGCTCTTCCAGCCGGCCCAGTCCTCCTCGTCGAGGGGGTCCTCGATGGAGACCAGCGGGTAGTCGCGCAGCAGCTCGCCGTAGTAGGCGGCCATGTCCTCGGCCGAACGCTCGGCGCCCTCGAAGGTGTAGGCGCCGTCGGCGTGGAACTCGCTGGCGGCCACGTCCAGGGCCAGCGCGACGTCGCGGCCGGGGGCGAAGCCGGCCTTGCGGACCGCCTCCAGGATCAGGTCCAGGGCCTCGCGGTTGCTGGGCAGCTCGGGGGCGAAGCCGCCCTCGTCGCCGAGGCCGGTGGCGAGGCCCTTGGCCTTCAGCACCGACTTCAGCGCGTGGTAGACCTCGGTGCCCCAGCGCAGGCCCTCGGCGAAGGTCCCGGCCCCGATCGGGGCGACCATGAACTCCTGGATGTCCACGTTGGTGTCGGCGTGCGCGCCGCCGTTCAGGATGTTCATCATCGGCACCGGCAGCAGGTGCGCGTTGGGGCCGCCGACGTAGCGGAACAGCGGCAGGTCGGCCGAGAGGGCGGCGGCCTTGGCGACCGCGAGGCTGACGCCGAGGATCGCGTTGGCGCCGAGCTTGGACTTGGCCGGGGTGCCGTCCAGGTCGATCAGCAGCTGGTCGATCAGCCGCTGCTCGGAGGCGGGGTAGCCGACCAGCTTCTCGTCGATGGTGTCGTTGACGGCCTTGACGGCGTTCCGCACGCCCTTGCCGTTGTAGCGCTCGCCGCCGTCGCGCAGCTCGACGGCCTCGAACTGGCCGGTGGAGGCGCCGCTGGGGACGGCGGCGCGCGCCTCGGTCCCGTCGGAGAGCAGCACCTCGACCTCGACGGTCGGGTTGCCGCGGGAGTCCAGGATCTCCCGGGCGAGTACGGCCTCGATCGACGACACGGGCATCTCCCCTGTTGGTACGTGTGGACGGTCGATCCCCGAGCCTACCGAGCCCTCCACCACCGCGCCCAACTGGCACGCCGGTCCCGTATGCGGGGGATGTTACGGAATCGTGCCGCGCAAGCGACTTGACGCTCTGATTACCTACATTGTCTACTGTTCACGTCAATCCGACTTGATAAGTAGGGAATGCCGACAATGGTGCGTAGGTTCCGCGGCCGGATCGCCGCCACAGCCCTGATCGTCCTGACCGGTGCGGGAACGCTCAGCGCCTGCGGCGATGACTCGGGCGGCGGGAAGTCGGGCTCCGGCGAGGTCCGGCTGGGCTTCTTCCCGAACATCACCCACGCCACCGCGCTGGTCGGCATCAAGAACAAGACCTTCGAGAAGCACCTGGGCGCCGGCGTCAAGCTGCGCACCCAGTCGTTCAACGCCGGGCCCGCCGCCGTCGAGGCGCTGTTCGCCAAGGGCATCGACGCCACCTACGTCGGGCCGAACCCCGCCATCAACGCCTGGGCCAAGTCCAAGGGCAAGGCCGTGAAGATCATCGCCGGGGCGGCCTCCGGCGGTGTCGCGCTGGTGGTCAAGCCCGAGATCAGGTCGGCCGCCGACCTCAGGGGCAAGAAGATCGCCACGCCGCAGAAGGGCAACACCCAGGACGTGGCGCTGCGCCACTGGCTGAAGACCCAGGGGCTGAAGACCGACCTGGCGGGCGGCGGCGACGTCAAGGTCATCCCGCAGGAGAACTCGCTCACCCTGCAGTCCTTCGCCGAGGGCAAGATCGACGGCGCCTGGGTGCCCGAGCCGTTCGCCAGCCGCCTCCAGCAGGAGAGCAAGGGCAGGGTGCTGGTGGACGAGAAGTCGCTGTGGCCCGGCGGCAAGTTCGTCATCACCCACCTGCTGGTGCGCACCGACTTCCAGAAGGAGCACCCCGACCTCGTCAAGAAGCTGCTGGAGGCGCACGTCGAGGCCAACCGGTTCATCAACGACGACAAGGCCGCCGCGGCCAAGGTCGCCAACGACCAGCTCAACACCCTGACCGGCAAGCCGCTCAAGCCGGCGGTGCTGGAGTCCACCTTCAAGAACGTGGAGTTCACCAACGACCCGATCGCCTCGTCGCTGACCGAGGGGGCCAAGCACGCCCAGGACGTCGGGCTGCTGGAGCCGGTCGACCTGAAGGGGATCTACGACCTCACCGTCCTCAACTCCATCCTCAAGGCAGGCGGAAAGGCACAGGTCAACGTCTGATGACACAGGCCATCCAGCCCGCCCCGGGCCGGACCGCCGCGGCGGTCCGGCTCGACGGCGTCTCCAAAGCGTTCGGTTCCGGGGCGGGCGCGCTGCTCGCCCTGGACAACGTGTCCCTCGACGTGCGCCCCGGCGAGTTCGTGTGCCTGCTGGGCGCCTCCGGCTGCGGCAAGAGCACCCTGCTGAACCTGGTCGCCGACCTGGACCGGCCGAGCGCCGGGACGATCGACGCCGGCGGCGCCCGGGTGGCGCTGATGTTCCAGGAGCCGGCGCTGTTCCCCTGGCTGACGGTCACCGGCAACCTCGAACTGGCGCTGAAGATGCGCGGCGTCCCCCGCGCCGAGCGCCGCGGCCGTGCCGCCGAGCTGCTGTCGTCGGTGCACCTGGACGGCTTCGCCAGGAAGCGCCCGCACCAGCTGTCCGGCGGTATGCGGCAGCGCGTCGCCCTCGCCCGCGCCCTCGCCCTCACCGTGGACGAGAAGGACCCCGACACCGGAACGGTCCTGCTGATGGACGAGCCGTTCGGCGCGCTCGACGCCATGACCCGCGACCTGCTGCACGACGAGATCGAGCGCATCTGGCGCGAGCGCGGCCTGACCGTGCTGTTCGTCACCCACAACGTCCGCGAGGCCGTGCGCCTCGGCGACCGCGTGGTGCTGCTCAGCAGCCGGCCCGGCCGCGTCGTGGAGGAGTTCCCGGTGCCGATGGAGCGGCCGCGCCGCATCGACTCCACCGAGGTCGCCTCGCTCGCCGCGACCATCACCGACCGGCTCCGCGAGGAGGTGGGCCGCCATGGCCGTTGATAGAGCCGTTGATCGAGCCGTTGACACCCGCAAGACGTCCCCGGCCGAGCCCCCGCCCGCCGGCGACGCCCTGCAGCGGCAGCTCGCCGGCCTGGACGCGCTGGAGCTCGGCGGCGCCACCACCCGCGGCCGTGCGCTGCGCGTCTGGGCGTCGGCCTGGCCCAAGCTCGGCGCGATCGTGCTGGGCCTGCTGGTCTGGCAGGCGGTGGTGTGGTCGGGTTGGAAGGACCCCTGGGTCCTGCCCGGCCCCGCCGACGTCTTCCCCGAGTTGTGGAAGCGCATCGAGAACGGCAGCCTGGCCGAGAGCACCGCCACCACCATGCAGCGGGCGCTGGTCGGCTTCGCGGTGTCGGTGGCGATCGGCACGCTGATCGGCGCCGCGGTCGCCCGGGTGCGGGTGCTGCGCGCCGCGTTCGGCTCGCTGATCACCGGCCTGCAGACGCTGCCGTCGATCGTGTGGCTGCCGTTCGCGGTGCTGCTGTTCAACATCAGCGAGAGCGCGATCCTGTTCGTGGTGGTGCTGGGCGCCGCGCCGTCGATCGCCAACGGCCTGATCTCCGGGGTGGACTACATCCCGCCGATCCTGCAGCGCGCGGGCCGGGTGATGGGCCTGCGCGGGCTGAACCTGTACCGGCACCTGATCCTGCCCGCCACGCTGCCGGCGTTCGTCAGCGGGCTGAAGCAGGGCTGGGCGTTCGCCTGGCGCAGCCTGATGGCCGGCGAGCTGATCGTGAACTTCGGCCGCAAGTCGCTGGGCGCGCAGCTGGGCACCGACCGCGACGTCAACGACGCCGCCGGACTGATCGCCACGATGATCGTGATCCTGGTGATCGGCATCGTGGTGGACGTGGCGTTCGGCGCCGCCGACCGCGCCCTGCGCCGCCGCTGGGGCCTGGACGGCTCCTGATCCCCGCAGGGCGGATCGCCTGGTTTCCCCCACGCGACCGGGCGGTCCGCCCTACGGTCACCCCATGATCCCCTCACGGGTGGTGCCGGTGTGCCTGGCGTTGCTGGCGCTGAGCGCGGGCGTGGACGCCTGGCTGCTGTTCCGGCTGGACGACCTGGCCGGTGAGCTGCGCGTCCTGGGCTGGCGGGCCGACCGGCTGGGCCAGGCCGGCATCGCCGGGAAGCTGCTGGCCGCGCTGGTGCTGGCCGTCCTGCTGCGCCCCCTGCGCGCAGAACGCCCGGCGGCCGCCGCGCGCGGCGCGGCGATCGCGAGCCTGGCGGGCGGCGCGTTCGCGGGCGCGGCGTCGGCGGTGCTGTCCGGCCTGGTGCTGGTGCTGGTGTCGATGATGACCTCGATGCGCGTGGCCGACGAGGGCTCCCGCCCCTCCGGGCGCTCCGACGCCGACCCGTTCGACGACGGCACGGCGCTGCTCGGCCTGTTCGGCGTCACGCTCGCCATGGCCGTGCTGACCGTCGCCTCGGTCGGGGCGCTGGCGGTGTGGGCGGGCGTCAGCCGCCGCGACTGACCCAGCCGGCGACCTGGGCCCGCGAGGTGTAGCCGAGCTTGGCCAGGATGTGCTCGACGTGGGAGTCCACGGTGCGCTTGGAGATGACCAGGCGCTCGGCGATCCGCCGGTTGGACAGGCCCTCGGCGACCAGCCCGGCGATCTCCCGCTCGCGGCGGGTGAGCGGGTCCCGGCGGTCGGCGTCCGGACCGGTCCGGCCCTGCGGCGGCTCGGGCCTCGCCTCGCGCGCGGCCAGCGCCAGCACCGCGTCGTCGCCCAGCGCCGCGCCCTCGGCGTAGCGGGCCCGGAACCCCTCCGCGCCGAGCTCGGCGCCCAGCCGGTCGCCCGCCAGCCGCCAGATGTCGGCGAAGGCGTCGCCCATGTAGGACTGACCCCGGGCCTCGCGCCGCTGCTCGGCGGCCCCGTACAGCAGGGTCGCGCGGTCGGGCTCGCCGCGCTCCATCGCGCAGGCGGTGATCAGCTCCAGCGCGCCGGTGAAGGAGATCCACGCCTCCAGCCGGGCGGAGATCCGCAGGCACTCCAGGGCGTCGGTCTCGGCGTCGGGCACCCGTCCCCGCATGAGCCGCATCGCGCAGCGCGCCCACAGCGCCAGCGCGAGGCACCACTGCTCGCCCAGCGCGCGGCAGGCCCGCACCGCGTCCTCGGCGGCCTGCTCGGCCTCGGGGAGCTCGCCGCGGAAGAACAGCGCGCACGGGGTGAACATCCCGCTCACCAGGGCGATGACGTCGGTGTGCCCGGCCTCGCGGTGCCGCCGCACCGCCTCCTGCAGCAGGTCGGCGGCGGTGTCCGGATCGCCCTGGAAGAACCGCAGGATGCCGGTCATCTCGATCAGGTACGCCTGCTCGCCGGGTCGGGACGCGGACCGCTCCGCCTCCTCCAGCAGCGCGGCGGCCCCGGACCGGTCCCCCTGGAACAGCGCGACGAACGCCGCGCCCAGCAGCGTCCGGAAGCGCTGCGCGGGGTCGCCGGCGCCGGGCAGGCCGAGCGCGCGGTCCGTCCACAACCGCGCCTCGCGCAGGCAGCCGCGCGCGAACCACACGCAGACGAGCCCCGACACCAGGCTCAGCGCGCCGTCGGCGTCGCCGCGGGCGATCGCGTGCTCCAGGACGTCGCGCAGGTTCCCGTGCTCGCGCCGCGCCCAGGCGAACCACCTCTGCTGCTCGGGCGTGGTCAGCTCGCGGTCGGCCCGGGCGGCCATCGCGCGGTAGTGGGCCAGCCGGCGCGCCCGCACGGCCTCGGCCTCGCCCCGCTCCTCCAGCCGGGCGGCCCCGTACTCGCGCAGGGTGTCCAGCATCCGGTAGCGGCCGTCGGGGTCGCGGGTGAGCACGGACTTGTCGACCAGCCCGGCGACCACCTCCAGCACCTGGTCGGCGGGCAGCTCCGGACCGGCGCACACCTCCTCGGCGGCGGCCAGGTCGATCCCGTCGGCGAACACCGACAGCCGCGCCCACATCGTCTGCTCGGCCGGCGTGCACAGCTCGTGGCTCCACCGGATGGCGCCGCGCAGCGTCTGGTGGCGGGCGTGACCGGCGCGCCGCCCGCCGGTGAGGAACTCCCGGTCGGCCAGCCGCGCCACGATCTGCTCGATCGACAGGGCGCGCAGCCGCACCGCCGCCAGCTCGATCGCCAGCGGGATGCCCTCCAGCCGCCGGCACAGGCGCGCGATCTGGTCGCGCTCCACGCCGGTGGGCGCGAAGCCGGGGACGACGGCGGCCGCGCGCTCGACGAACAGCGCCACGGCCTCGTCCCCGGCGTCCCCGGTGACCGGCAGCGGCGCGACCGGCACGCTGTGCTCGCCCGCCGCGTCCAGCGGCTGCCTGCTGGTGGCCAGCACCCGCACGCCCGGACCGGCGCGCAGCAGCACCTCCACCAGCATCGCGCAGGCGTCCACCAGGTGCTCGCAGGTGTCCAGCACCAGCAGCATCCGCCGGTCGGCCACCTCGGCGGCCAGCACGTCCAGCGGCGGCCGCACCGACTGGTCGGGCAGGCCGAGGGCGTCGGCGACGGTCTGGACGAGCAGGCCCGCCTCGCCGACCGCCGCGAGGTCCACGAAGTACACCCCGTCGGGGAAGGAGCGGCCCGTCTCCTGCGCGGCGCGCAGCGCGAGCCGCGTCTTGCCGACGCCGCCGGCCCCCAGCAGCGTCACCAGCCGCGCGGTCCCGAGCAGCCGCCGGAGCCGGTCCAGCTCATCGCGGCGCCCGACGAAACTGGTCACCTCGGCGGGCAGCCGCCCGACCGTCCGCAGCGCACCACCGGTCACCGGCACCTCGCGTTCTGAGTCCGGGGAGGGACACTCGCATCGTAACGGCTCGACCACGCTTTGCCAGGAAACCGGTGAAGCCGCCCCGCTGACATGCGGCCGGACTGTCGGAGCCGTCCCGTAGCTTGGCCTGGCAGGGTCCGCCGGGAAGGGAGGCCGATCATTCAGGGGAGCCAGGGCCGGGGCTTGGGCAAGGACCTGTGCGGTCGCCGGCACGCCCGGACGGGCGAGGAGTGCGTCCTGCCGGACGCGCACTACCCGGGCCCGCACTACTCGCTGGACGGCACCGCCTGGCACGACGGCCTGTGCCGCATGTGCCACGGCGACGGAAGGCGGGAAGGAGCCACCTGCCCCGACTGCGGGGGCAGCGGTTTCTCCCTGCTCGAACTCGGCGGCGACTGACGCGATGAGTTCCGCCCCCTCCGGAGGTCGGTACGGACGGACCTGACCGACGAGAACACCGAAGGGGCGGACATGGCCGATGACCGGGAGCAGATCCGGGCCTTGATCGAGCGCTGGGCCGCGGCGGTGCACGGCGGCGACCTCGACGGGGTGGTGACCGACCACGCCGACGACATCGTGATGTTCGACGTGCCCCCGCCCTCCCGGGGCGTCCGCGGCATCGACGCCTACCGTGCCGTCTGGCCGCCGTTCTTCGAGTGGCAGGCCCAGGGCGCGCTGTTCGAGATCGACTCGCTGGAGGTCACCGCGGGCGAGGACGTGGCGTTCGCCCACGCCCTATTGCGCTGCGGCACCCCGCAGGAGCTGGCCGACGCGCCCGACCTCCGCCTGCGCCTCACCCTCGGCCTGCGCAAGCACGACGGCCGCTGGACGGTCCTGCACGAGCACCACTCGTTCCCCGACACCACCCCCGACGACACGTCCGGCGAACGCGAGGTGCGGGCGCTCCACGAGCGCTGGTTCGCCGACACCGAGGCCAAGGACCTGGACGGGATCATGGCGCCGGTGGCCGACGACGTCGTCTCCTACGAGCACGAGGCCCCGCTCAGCTACACGGGCGCCGCCGAGATGCGCGAGATCTGCGAGCAGGGCCTGAACGCCTCCACCGAGACCGTGACCTGGGACGTTCCCGACCTGAAGGTGACGGTGCGCGGGGACCTCGCCGTCGCGTGGGGCCTCAACCGGATGCGCGCCGACGGGTCCGCCGAGGGCTGGTCGCGGGGCACCCGCGTCTTCCGGCGCGGGCCCGACGGCTGGAAGATGGTCCACCAGCACGTCTCCTATCCCTACGACCCCGGGACCGGCGCGGCGCGGACCGACCTCGTCCCCTGATCAGCCGCCGGGCGCGGGCTCGGGCAGGGCGTCCAGCCACCGGGTCAGCCGGGCGCCCTCCCGCACCATGATCTCGGGCTCGCGCAGGGCGTTGGCCAGCAGGGACATCCCCTGGTAGGCGCCGACGAAGGCGAGGGCCAGATCGGCGGCGTCGGCCCGCCCCAGCGCGCGGAACTGCCCCTCCACCCAGTCCAGCAGCAGGCGGATGACCCGGCCCGCCTCCGCGTCCAGACCGCTCTCGGGCCGCTTGTCCAGCTCGACGGCCAGCGTGCCGGTGGGGCAGCCGTGCCGGGCCGCGACGTCGCGCTGCGCGACCCAGGAGTCGACGAGGGCCTTGAGGCGGTCGAGCGGGTCGGGCAGCTTCTCCAGCTCGGCGGTGAACTCGGCGAGGCCGCCCGCGTGTTCGGCCAGCGCGGCCTGGACCAGCTCGTCCTTGGTCTTGAAGTAGTAGTAGACGTTGCCCACCGGGACGTCGGCGGCATGGGCGATGTCGGCGATGGTGGTGCGCTCCACGCCCTGCTCGTGCAGTACGCGGGCGGCCGCGCGCATCAGGCGCCGGCGCTTGTCGGCGCCGCGTGCCCGGGACCTGGGTGAGTTAGTCACCCGACTGACTATAGACAGGCGCCGGGCGGTTGGGTACGGTCCTTCTAAGTCAGCCAACTAACTTACTTATGGGAGACGAACATGATCGTGGTGACCGGTGCCACCGGAAACGTGGGACGGCCGCTCGTCCAGGCCCTGGCCGCGGCGGGCGAGCAGGTGACGGCGGTCTCGCGCGGCGTCTCGGACGCGGCCGTGCCGGAAGGCGTGCGCACCCACCGGGCCGACCTGACCGACCCCGAGAGCCTCCGGCCCGCCCTGGACGGCGCCGACGCGCTGTTCCTGCACGACACGGGGGCCAGCGCGCACCTGCTGAGCCTGCGGGACGTCCTCGACGTCGCCAAGGGCGCCGGAGTCCGGCGGGTCGTGCTGCTCTCCTCCCAGGGGGCCGAGACCAGGCCGGAGTCGGCCTCGCACGGGGTGATGGTGCGGGCCGGCGAGGACGCCGTCCGGGAGTCGGGCATGGACTGGACGATCCTGCGCCCCGGCGGCTTCGACTCCAACGCCTTCGCGTGGGCGGAGTCGATCCGGACCCGGCGGACCGTCGCCGCGCCGTTCGGCGACGTGGGCCTGCCGACCGTGGACCCGGCCGACATCGCCGAGGTGGCCGCGGCGGCCCTGCGCGGCGACGGCCACGCCGGACAGGTCTACGTGCTGACCGGCCCCGAGCCGAGCACGCCGCGGGACCGCGCCGAGGCGATCGGCGCGGCGATCGGGGAGCCGGTCCGGTTCGTCGAGCAGACCCGGGAGGAGGCACGGGCGGAGATGGTGCGGTTCATGCCCGAGCCCGTGGCCGACACCACGCTGGCGATCCTCGGCGCCCCGAAGCCCGCCGAGCAGCGCGTCAGCCCGGACGTGGAGCGGGTCCTCGGACGCGCACCGCGCCCCTTCGCGGACTGGGCCCGACGCAACGCCGCCGCGTTCCGGTAGGGACGGGCCCCTGCGGACCCGGGCCGTGGTGACGCGGGCAGGCCGGAAGTATCGTGCGCGAATGGACGTCACGCGGGCGCAGTACGTGGAAGCGCCGGACACTCCTTCCGGAGCGGGTTTCTCGGTCTTCCTGGCCGGCGGTATCACCGGCACCGAGGCATGGCAGACGGCCGCGTTCGACATGCTCTCCGACCTGGCCGTCACCGTGCTCAATCCCAGGCGGGCCGCCTTCGACCTGAACGACGACACCGCGTTCGCCTCCCAGGTCGAATGGGAGCACCGGTACCTGCACGAGGAGCCGTACCGGGTGCAGTTCGTGCTGTTCTGGTTCCCGCCGAGCCCGGATCCGGGGGTGCAGCAGCCGATCTCGATGTACGAGCTGGGGAGGCTGGTCGAACGCGGGACACCGATGGAGGTGGGGGCGTCGAAGGACTACGTGCGCCACAAGGACGTGGTCAAGCAGCTGGCGCTGTCGCGTCCGGACCTGACGGTCCACCCGACCCTGGAGGAGACCGTCGCCGCGGCACGGCGGACGATGTTCGGGGCGTGAGACGGGCAAGGCCCCGCCGGGCCGATGCCATATCCGGCCACACCGCCACCGGTTCCGGCCAGACGGTCACCCAGCGGAGCGCTCCTGTGACACAGTCACCGCACCGGTGAAGGCGTGGGGCCAAGGGGAGCGTGGCGCGTGGCGGAAAACGACGTGTTCGTGCATGTCGAAGGGGACGTACGGGGCCAGTTGGTCATCGGTCACCACAACGCCGTGGTCACCGCGGAGGGCTCGTTCGTGTACGTCGCGGCCTCGAAGGACCGGCCGAAGCCGGTCCGCAAGGACGGCGTCGAGCTGCTGCCCCGGCGCGGGACGACGCCCGTGGGTCGCGACCGCGAGCTGGGCGAGATCGCGGCCGCCGTCGCCGACCGCGAGATCTTGCAGGTCCACGGTCCGCCGGGGATGGGCAAGAGCACCCTCCTGCGGCACGCGGCCCGGCGGCTGCGCGGCGCGCCGGGCGGCGTGGTGCACCTGAACGGCGCGGACACGGGTCCCGAGGACCTCGCCCAGAAGATCTTCGAGGCGTGCTACGACGCGCCCGGCTACCTGCCGACGCCGGTGGCGATGCGCGAGCTGATGAACGGCGTCGCCCCGCACGTGCTCATCGACGACCTGGACGCCACGGCCGAGACCGCCGCCGAACTGTTCGACCGCGCGCCCGACGCCTGCTTCGTCGTCGGGTCCGCCGAACAGACCCTGTGGGAGCACCGGGTGCTCGCCCTGGACGGCCTGGGCCGGCAGGACGCGCGCACCCTGCTCGCCAGGGCGGCGGGCCGCGCGCTGCAGGCCGGGGACGCCGCGACCGCCGACGCGCTGTGGGAGGCGACCGGCGGGAACCCGCTCCAGCTCGTCCGGGCGGGCGGGGCGGCGCGCACGAACGGAGGCGTGCTGCCGCAGCCCGCGCAGCTTCCGGAACTGCTCTCGTCGCTCCTCGCCGGGTTGGACGCGTCGGAGCGTGACGCGGTGGCGGTGCTGGCGCTGGCGGGTGACGGCGGCATCGCCGACTCCCTGCTGCCGCGCCTGGCTCCCGACATCGAGGACAGCACGGCGGCCCTGGAACGGCTCGGCACGCTCGGCGTCCTGCTCCGGCAGGGGGACGCGCACCGGCTAGCGTCCGGTGTCCGCGACGCCCTGCCGCCCGAGGCATGGCCCACCGACACCGAGATCGAACGCATCGCCCGCACGCTGCACGAGTGGGCGGCCGACCCCGGCCTGCCGCCGACCTCACTCGCCGCCCACACCACACTGGTCGTCACGGTGATCGAGGCCAGCGTCCGGGCCGGACGGCCGGAGCTGGGAGCACGGCTGGCCAAGGCCGCCGCACCGGGCGTCGCCTGCGCGCTGCGCACCGGCGCATGGGCACGGGTGCTGGCGGCCGGACGGCACGCCGCCGAGAAGGCGGGCGACCAGCGCATCCTGGCGTACCTGACGCACGAGGACGGCGTCCGCGCCCTGGTCACGGGACGGCATGCGGCGGCAGCGGCCGCGCTGACCGCCGCGGCTGCGTTGTGGACGCGACTGGGCGACCCGGGCGCGGCGGCGCTCACCGACCACGCCCAGGGGCTGCTGCCCAGCGTCCCCGCGCCGCTGCCCGCCTCCGACCCCGTCACGACCGGGGCGGACCTGCTTTCGGCGCCACCGGCGTC
Organism: Spirillospora sp. CA-253888; assembly: GCA_050936435.1. Classification (GTDB taxonomy): domain Bacteria; phylum Actinomycetota; class Actinomycetes; order Streptosporangiales; family Streptosporangiaceae; genus Spirillospora. The sequence goes on along the minus strand of JBNJMT010000001.1, from coordinate 5,025,814 downwards.
CGCTCCGGTCAAGGCGAGCACGATGGCGGGGAAGGCCGCCGCCGTCGCCAAGACCTGCGGAGTCGTCGCCGGGCTGACCGGCGTGGGGTTGGCGGGCGTCGCCGTCGCCGACAAGGTGCGCGGCAACGACGACAGGCGCCGCGTGGTGAAGGTCGGCGCCTTGGCGGTCTCCCCGGACCGGCTCGCGTTCGACGCCGTGGTGGGCGGCGCGGTGCCCAGGGGCCGGCTCGGCTTCACCAACACCGGCAAGCAGGCGGTGAAGCTGCCGCCCACCGTCCTGACGGGCCGCGGCTTCAAGACCTCCAAGAGCGACGACGGCTGCGGCGGCCGGACCCTGGCTCCGCGCCAGGGCTGCTCGGTCATCGTGTCCTTCCAGCCCCGCGCGGCCGGGACCACCGCAGGGGCCTTGAAGGTGAGGGTCGGCCAGGACGCACGCGACATCCCCCTGCGCGGAACCGCCGTGGCCGCTCCGCTAGCCGGACGGTTCCCGTTCACTCGGAAGGTCACGCCGCAGCAGTGCACGCTGGAGGCGTCAGGCGACTGCGACACCGTCTCGACAGCCGCGACGGCGGTCCTGGCCCGGCGCGGAAACCTGCCGATCCGGCCTGACCCACGCTGTACGGCGCTGCCCTGCGCCTACATGGTGGCGGGCTCGGGCTGGGCCCGCAGCAAGGTCACCCCGGCCGGAGGCGGACACCTGCTCGACCCCGCTGATCTCAGCACGACCTTCCGGTCGCTGGCGCGCAGCTATGACAGCGAAGCCGAGATCGCGGTGAGCCGGATCGTGCTGACCAGGCGCGGGAAGGGTCTGCACATGGACGTGCATCTGACGGGACGGCTGCTGGGCCGTCAGGGGTCGGTGGTGCTCAGGTGCGAGTACGGCGCTCCGGCCGGGCTTTGAATTCTGGGATGTTGGCGGAAATGAGAAAGGCCCCGCCGGTAACGGCGGGGCCTTTCTGCAATATGAGTCCGGCGGTGTCCTACTCTCCCACACAGTCTCCCGTGCAGTACCATCGGCGCTGAAGGGCTTAACTTCCGGGTTCGGGATGGGACCGGGTGTTTCCCCTTCGCCATAACCACCGAACGACCAACTCACCAGACCACCCTCACGGGCGCGGGAAGATCATCGTCCGAGCAAATCAGGCTCGGTATTGTGTTGTGTAGCGGTTCCCGTTTGTTTTCTGGGAACCACACAGGGACGCGAGTGTCTCTTGCAGCGATTGGTTTGAACGTCGTGTGTGTTCAAGCCACTCGGCCTATTAGTACCGGTCAACTCCACACGTTACCGCGCTTCCATTTCCGGCCTATCAACCCAATGGTCTGTTGGGGGCCTTACCCCACACAAGGTGGGAGGGAGAACTCATCTTGAGGCAGGCTTCCCGCTTAGATGCTTTCAGCGGTTATCCCTACCGAACGTAGCCAACCAGCCGTGCCCCTGGCGGGACAACTGGCACACCAGAGGTTCGTCCGTCCCGGTCCTCTCGTACTAGGGACAGATCCTCTCAATTCTCCTACGCGCGCAGCGGATAGGGACCGAACTGTCTCGCGACGTTCTAAACCCAGCTCGCGTGCCGCTTTAATGGGCGAACAGCCCAACCCTTGGGACCTACTCCAGCCCCAGGATGCGACGAGCCGACATCGAGGTGCCAAACCATCCCGTCGATATGGACTCTTGGGGAAGATCAGCCTGTTATCCCCGGGGTACCTTTTAGCCGTTGAGCGACACCACTTCCACACGTAGGTGCCGGATCACTAGGCCCTGCTTTCGCACCTGCTCGACATGTCTGTCTCACAGTCAAGCTCCCTTGTGCCCTTGCACTCGCCACCTGATTGCCAACCAGGCTGAGGGAACCTTTGGGCGCCTCCGTTACTCTTTGGGAGGCAACCGCCCCAGTTAAACTACCCACCAGGCACTGTCCCCCACCCGGATACACGGGTGCGGGTTAGACGCTCAAAACGACCAGAGTGGTATTTCACCAATGACTCCACCGACACTGGCGTGCCGGCTTCACAGTCTCCCACCTATCCTACACAAGACGCTTCAGGCGCCAATGCCAAGCTATAGTGAAGGTCCCGGGGTCTTTCCGTCCTGCTGCGCGAAACGAGCATCTTTACTCGTAGTGCAATTTCGCCGGGCCTGTGGTTGAGACAGCGGGGAAGTCGTTACGCCATTCGTGCAGGTCGGAACTTACCCGACAAGGAATTTCGCTACCTTAGGATGGTTATAGTTACCACCGCCGTTTACCGGCGCTTAGATTCTCAGCTTCGACCCTTGCAGGTCTAACCGGTCCTCTTAACGTTCCGGCACCGGGCAGGCGTCAGTCCGTATACAGCGTCTTACGACTTCGCACGGACCTGTGTTTTTAGTAAACAGTCGCTTCCCCCTGGCCTCTGCGACCACCCCCAGCTCAGAGAGTAAATCTCATCACCAGGCGTGGTCCCCCTTCTCCCAAAGTTACGGGGGCAATTTGCCGAGTTCCTTAACCACAGTTCACCCGATCGCCTTGGTATTCTCTACCTGACCACCTGAGTCGGTTTGGGGTACGGGCCGCCGGTACACTCACTAGAGGCTTTTCTCGGCAGCATGGGATCACTCACTTCACCTAAAACGGCTCGGCATCACATCTCACCCTCATGCACTACGGATTTGCCTATAGTGCGGGCTACATGCTTACCCCAGGACAACCATCGCCTGGGCTGAGCTACCCTCCTGCGTCACCCCATCGCTCACCTACTACCACTTAGGGTCGGCCGCTACGCCCATCCCAGCTCCCGAAGGAGCCGAGCGGGTTTCAGGGCCTTAGCATCAATGGGTTCAGCGTTGGCGCGTACCAGCGGGTACGGGAATATCAACCCGTTGTCCATCGACTACGCCTGTCGGCCTCGCCTTAGGTCCCGACTTACCCTGGGCGGATTAGCCTGCCCCAGGAACCCTTGGTCATCCGGCGCACACGTTTCTCACGTGTGATTCGCTACTCATGCCTGCATTCTCACTCCTCCAGCCTCCACCACTCGATCACTCGGCGGCTTCGCCGGCTGAAGGACGCTCCCCTACCCATCCCAGCTTGCGCTGGAATGCCACGGCTTCGGCGGTGTGCTTGAGCCCCGCTACATTGTCGGCGCGGAATCACTTGACCAGTGAGCTATTACGCACTCTTTCAAGGATGGCTGCTTCTAAGCCAACCTCCTGGTTGTCACGGCAACTCCACATCCTTTACCACTTAGCACACGCTTAGGGGCCTTAGCCGATGATCTGGGCTGTTTCCCTCTCGACTACGAAGCTTATCCCCCGCAGTCTCACTGCCGCGCTCTCACTTACCGGCATTCGGAGTTTGGCTGACGTCAGTAACCTTGTAGGGCCCATCGGCCATCCAGTAGCTCTACCTCCGGCAAGAAACACGCGACGCTGCACCTAAATGCATTTCGGGGAGAACCAGCTATCACGGAGTTTGATTGGCCTTTCACCCCTAACCACAGGTCATCCCCCAGGTTTTCAACCCTGGTGGGTTCGGGCCTCCACACCGTCTTACCGGCGCTTCACCCTGCCCATGGCTAGATCACTCCGCTTCGGGTCTACAGCATGCGACTAAAAACGCCCTCTTCAGACTCGCTTTCGCTACGGCTACCCGCCACCGGTTAACCTCGCCACACACCATAACTCGCAGGCTCATTCTTCAAAAGGCACGCCATCACGAAACAAGAAGACAAGTCTCCCTGTAGGACGCTCTGACGGCTTGTAGGCACACGGTTTCAGGTACTATTTCACGACCCCTCACCGGGGCACTTTTCACCTTTCCCTCACGGTACTGGTCCGCTATCGGTCATCAGGAAGTATTCAGCCTTACCACGTGGTCGTGGCAGATTCACACGGGATTTCACGGGCCCCGTGCTACTCGGGAACACACCCAAGAGACAACGCAGTTTCGTCTACCGGACTCTCACCGTCTACGGTCGGCCTTCCCATGCCGTTCGACTACCACGCTGTTTTGTAACTCTTCGACCCAGCGGCAGCTGGATCAGGATGGTCCCACAACCCCGCACACGCAACGCCTGCCGGCTATCACACGCGCACGGTTTAGGCTCTTCCGCTTTCGCTCACCACTACTCACGGAATCACTATTGTTTTCTCTTCCTGCGGGTACTGAGATGTTTCACTTCCCCGCGTTCCCACCAACCGCCCTATACATTCAGACGGCGGCGACACCCCATGACGGGTGCCAGGTTTCCCCATTCGGAAATCCCCGGATCAAAGTCTGGTTGCCGACTCCCCGAGGCATATCGCAGGCTCCCACGTCCTTCATCGGCTCCTGATGCCAAGGCATCCACCGTGTGCCCTTAAAAACTTGAACACACAAAACGATCAAACAAATCGCAACAGAGATGAGAACACCGGCCAAAGACCGACCGGCATAAGCGTTCTCATCAGAGATGCTCGCGTCCACTGTGTAGTTCTCAAAAAACAACCGGGCCTACCAAAACCGCGCCCACCGTGAGGCGACGCGGTCATTGGTCCCGCAGTCCAGAGGTCCGGACTTGCGTCCGTTTCCTCAGGACCCAACAGCGTGTCCAGCTTCAGTGCTCCCTCGCTCGCGTTCCACGCGGCCGGCGAACCGGCCGCAGTACTGGCGAGTGTCGGTGAGACACCCGAACTGAGTAGCCAGTGCTCCACATCTATGAGCAGCCGCCTGACGAACATTCGCCGTCAATGGCAGCCACCGACCTTCCTGTTCGGTGAAGAACCAGGCAGGCCAGTTGTGCTCCTTAGAAAGGAGGTGATCCAGCCGCACCTTCCGGTACGGCTACCTTGTTACGACTTCGTCCCAATCGCCGGCCCCACCTTCGACCGCTCCCCCCCTTGCGGGTTGGGCCACGGGCTTCGGGTGTTGCCGACTTTCGTGACGTGACGGGCGGTGTGTACAAGGCCCGGGAACGTATTCACCGCAGCGTTGCTGATCTGCGATTACTAGCGACTCCGACTTCATGGGGTCGAGTTGCAGACCCCAATCCGAACTGAGACCGGCTTTAAGGGATTCGCTCCACCTCGCGGTATCGCTGCCCTCTGTACCGGCCATTGTAGCATGTTTGCAGCCCAAGACATAAGGGGCATGATGACTTGACGTCATCCCCACCTTCCTCCGAGTTGACCCCGGCGGTCTCCCATGAGTCCCCAACCACCCGAAGGTGTTGCTGGCAACATGGAACGAGGGTTGCGCTCGTTGCGGGACTTAACCCAACATCTCACGACACGAGCTGACGACAGCCATGCACCACCTGTCACCGGCCCAAAAGGACCCCGCATCTCTGCGAGTTTTCCGGCGATGTCAAGCCTTGGTAAGGTTCTTCGCGTTGCGTCGAATTAAGCAACATGCTCCGCCGCTTGTGCGGGCCCCCGTCAATTCCTTTGAGTTTTAGCCTTGCGGCCGTACTCCCCAGGCGGGGCGCTTAATGCGTTAGCTACGGCGCGGAATCCGTGGAAGGACCCCACACCTAGCGCCCAACGTTTACGGCGTGGACTACCAGGGTATCTAATCCTGTTCGCTCCCCACGCTTTCGCTCCTCAGCGTCAGTACAGGCCCAGAGCACCGCCTTCGCCACCGGTGTTCCTCCCGATATCTGCGCATTTCACCGCTACACCGGGAATTCCATGCTCCCCTACCTGCCTCTAGTCTGCCCGTATCGGATGCAGACCCACAGTTAAGCTGTGGGCTTTCACAACCGACGCGACAAACCGCCTACGAGCTCTTTACGCCCAATAATTCCGGACAACGCTTGCGCCCTACGTATTACCGCGGCTGCTGGCACGTAGTTAGCCGGCGCTTCTTCTGCAGGTACCGTCACGTTAGCTTCGTCCCTGCTGAAAGAGGTTTACAACCCGAAGGCCGTCATCCCTCACGCGGCGTCGCTGCGTCAGGCTTTCGCCCATTGCGCAATATTCCCCACTGCTGCCTCCCGTAGGAGTCTGGGCCGTGTCTCAGTCCCAGTGTGACCGGTCGCCCTCTCAGGCCGGTTACCCGTCGTCGCCTTGGTAGGCCATCACCCCACCAACAAGCTGATAGGCCGCGAGCCCATCCCCAACCGAAAAACTTTCCACCACCAGACCATGCGATCGGTGGTCGTATCCGGTATTAGACCCAGTTTCCCGGGCTTATCCCAGAGTCAGGGGCAGGTTGCTCACGTGTTACTCACCCGTTCGCCGCTCGAGTACCCCCGAAGGGGCCTTTCCGCTCGACTTGCATGTGTTAAGCACGCCGCCAGCGTTCGTCCTGAGCCAGGATCAAACTCTCCATTAAGGTCCAAACGACAGCCACAGGGGCGAACCCGTGACCGCCAAACCTTGGAAATGAATCCCGGCAAATGCGACCCCGAAGGGCCGACTTGCCTCAAAGAAATCCCCACCGACATCTCACGATGCCGGCACGGGGTGACCAGGCACATTGGCCTGGTCTATAAAGGCACTGGCTTTTAACACGCTGTTGAGTTCTCAAGAAACGGACACCCACCGCGCTCGATCCGCTTTCGCGTCTCTCGCCCCGGGGCGACTCATTTACTTTATCAGTTCCGGCCGGTCTGTCAATTTCGGCTTTTCCCTGATTCGCTCTCCCGGTTCCCGCTTTCGCGTTCCCCGTTCGGGCGATGGCTATTTCATCAGATCCGCTCGATTTGTCAAAACCGGGCTTTTCCGACCCACCCCACGCCCGACCGGCACGACAACGCACAGCACAGCCGCGTCAGCGAGAGCTAGAAGGTGGTTCCCCGAGGCCGGCCGCCACGCATGGCGTCCTGCATCCCTCTGGAGACAAGGAGAGAAGGTATGCCCTGCCGTCGCTTACGTCAAACCAACGGGCCGACGTTTTCATTCCGCGTCCACGGGGCGCCGGTCCGCGGGCCTCCCGCCGCCGCTCCCTGCCCCGCCGCCGGTCTTCCCGCGACTCCCGCCGGAGTCCCTGGCACCTGCGATGACGATCTCTTGCCGGGCCTGGCAGGTCGGATTTACCCGGCCACGGGAAGCAATCCCCCGCAATCCCTTCTGTCTCGCCGTTGGCACCGGTGCTGCGCCGGTGGAGCCGTCAAGGTGGTCGCCAATGCGTCGTTCGCGCGTCTCGCTGCTCGATCTGGTCGTGGCCCTCGGCGGCGCGGCCGTCCTGCCGAGCAGAGCGGCCCGCGCCGCCGACCGCAGGGTGATCAGGAGCGGGCAGTGCGGAGGCATGGGCCGGGCCGTGGCCTGTCCCGCCAAGACGAACGGGCTCGGCGGTTCCCGGCCGGCCCGGAGTTCCGCCGACGTCGGCAGGCCGCTCCGGAAGAGGGCCGCGCCGCGCGTCGATCTGTACGCGGTGCCGTTGCGGAAGCGGGTCCCCCGGCCCAGCGGCAACGGCCGGTCCGCGCACGTTCGCGTTGCACGCTGACGCGCGCGCCTCCCGGCCGCAACGCCACGGAGCGCTCTGGTTCTGGCGCCGGTTGAGGAGCCCCGATCCCCCGATCCGCGTGCGCGCCACCCTCCAGGCGATGTTCATCACCGTCCTGCTCACCGTCCCGCTGTACCTGCTCGTGATGACCTTCGTGCAGCGGTCGGCGAGCGACGAGTTGGACAGGCGCCTGGCCCGTGAGGGGCGCCGCGTCGTCACGCTGATCCGGCTCGGGCGACTCCATCCCGTCCTGGTCACCAGCGAGGGCGCTCAGGCGCAGGTCGTCGATCCCGGCGGGCGGGTGGTCGCCTCCAGTGCGCTGATGCGGGGGCGGCCGCCGGTCGCCTTCGCCAGGCCCGGTCCGGAGGACGACCGGCGGGACGGGCGCAGTTGCCGCATCGACGCCCCCGACGGACCGTGCTTCCAGGTGGTCGCCTTCAGGGTCGAGCAGATGGACGGGTCGAGCACGGTCTACACCCTCGCCCCGGCGGCGGGCCTGGTCCCCCGGCCCGACCTCGCGATCCTGTTCGCCCTGTGCGTCCCCGCGCTGACCGTGCTGGTCGGCTACTGGGCCTGGTGGTCGGTGGGCCGGGGGCTGAAGCCGGTGGAGGCGATCCGGCGGGACATGGACGAGATCACGGCCACCGACCTGGAGCGGCGGGTGCCGGTTCCGGACGAGCACAACGAGGTCTACGGCCTGGCCTGCAGCGTCAACGCCACCCTGGACCGGCTGGAGGAGGCCATCGCCAAGCAGCGGGCGTTCGTCTCGGACGTCTCGCACGAGCTGCGCAGCCCGCTGACCGGGCTGCGGATGGAGCTGGAGCTCGCCCTGTCCGACCCCGACGACGCGGGGCTGCGCACGACGCTGGCGGCGATCCTGAAGAACACCGACCGGTTGCAGGCGGTCGTGGACGACCTGCTGGCGCTGGCCCGGCTGGACGCCGACCAGCACGAGCGCGTCGAGAACGTCGATCTGCACGAACTGGCCGACCAGGAGGTGCTGCGGCGGCCGCGCCGCAGCCGGGTCCGGGTCGAGGCCGACGGGGAGGTGCCCGTGGAGGGCGAGCGGACGGCGCTCGCCCGGGTCCTCACCAACCTCATCGACAACGCCGACCGGCACGCCGAGTCGAGCGTGCTCATCACGGTCGTGCCGCAGGGGGACGGCGCGACCGTGGAGGTCGTGGACGACGGCATGGGCGTGCCGCAGGAGGACCGGGAGCGCGTCTTCGAGCGGTTCACCCGGCTGGCCGAGGGGCGGCACCGGGACGCGGGCGGCACCGGGCTGGGCCTCGCCATCGCCCGCGAGATCTCCACGGCGCACCACGGGTCGCTCGTCATCGCCGACCGCGAGGACGGCAGGCCCGGGGCCCGGTTCGTGCTGTGGCTCCCCCGCCGCCAGGGTCAGGCCCGGTAGGGGTACAGGTCCCGCAGGACGCCGACCTCGGCGGCGTGGTGGGTGAGCTCGTCCAGCACGTGGAGGACGAGGTCGGCGGCGCTCTGCTCGGCGTGGGCGCCGAAGGCGGGGCCGATGGGGCGGGACCAGTCGTCCAGGCCGGTCATGGCCCCGCGCCAGTGCGCGTAGTGGGCTTGCAGGAACGCGACGGCCTCGTCGGCGGTGCCGCCGAACCCGACGTCGTCCAGGGTGATCAGGCGGTTCTCCGCCAGGCGGGTGCCGTAGTCGAGCAGGGTGAGACCGATATGGCCGACGCGCCAGGCGATCGTGCTGATCGGGACGGGGACGGGCGCGGGTCCGCCGCCGCCCTCGCCGTCGATCAGCCAGCGGCCGGTGCCGTCGGGGCGCAGCGTCCAGGCGACGGGGGCCGGTTCCCACAGGTACTCGTCGTCGGTGAGGCCGTCGAGGCGGCCGAGGAAGCGCCGCCACACCGTGTCGAAGCCGGGGACGAGGACGTCGGCGATCTCGGCCATGGGTCTTCCCCTCTCAGTCGGCCAGGAAGTCGGCGATGGCGGTGCCCAGTTCGGCGCGGGCCACCGCGCTCATGTGGTTGCCGGGGATCTCGGTGAAGCGGGCGTCGGGCAGGGCGGCGGCCAGGTCTTTGCCCGAGCCGTTGTCGTGGTCGTCGGCGCCGGTCACCACCAGCGTGGGGGTGGTGATGGCGGCCAGCTCGCCGGTGCCGGTGTCCACGAACGTGTCGAGGAGGCGCAGCAGCGCCACGGGGTCGCCGCCGGTGGTCTTCAGGAACGCCTCGGCGCGCCATTCGGGGGTGCCGCGCTCGAAGGTGCCGAGGTTGGTCAGCACGTTGCGGAAGTGCTCGCCGCGTCCGGCGGCGTCGGTGATCCCGGCGAGGCCCATGCCGGCGAGGACGGCGCGGCGCGGGGCGGCGCCGCGCGCCAGCATCCGCACGGTGGTGCGCGCGCCGAGCGAGTAGCCGCCGAGGTCGTAGTCGGTGAGGCCGAGGTGCTCCAGCAGGGCCAGGCCGTCGTCGGCCAGGACGTCGGGCGGGTAGGCGGCCGGGTCGTGGGGCGCGGCGCTGTCGCCGTGGCCGCGCAGGTCCGGCATGATCACGCGGTGGCCGCGGGCGGCGAGCACGGCGGCGTGCCCGTAGCGGACCCAGTTGACGGCGGCGGTGGAGAAGTAGCCGTGGACCAGCACCAGGGGGCGGCCCTCGCCCAGCTCGCGATAGGCCAGGTCGGCGCCGTCGCGGGCGGGAAAGCGGCGGGCGGGCAGGTCGCTCATGTCGCGGTCTCCTTCTGGGCGTGCACCAGGGCGTCCCCGGCCGGTGATCGGTAGTAGAGCACGGAGCGGCCCGCGCGGCGGCGGTGGACCAGGCGCGCGTCGAGCAGGACCTTCAGGTGGCGGCCGACCGAGCCGAGCCCCTGGCCGGTCAGCGCGACGAGCTGGGTGGTGCTCTTGGGCGCGTCCAGCAGGACCAGGACGGCGGCGCGGCCGGGGCCCAGCAGGCGGGCCAGGGCTTCGGGGGCGGCGGTGGACGGTTCGGCGAGCGCGCCGGTGCACGGGTAGACGATCGCGTTGCGGCCGTCGTGCCAGGAGACCCAGCCCTGGCGCGGGGTGACCGGGACCAGGAGCAGCCGGTGCCCGGCGATCTCGCGGGGCGGGTAGTGGTGGGCGTTGACCTGGAGGCGGCCGTCGCCGAGCCAGCGCTCGTCGCGCGGCAGGTCGTCCATGGCCGCCGCCCAGCCGTACCGGCTGAGCCGGTCGGCGCGGGCGACGATGTCGGCCTCCAGCACGCGGCGACGGCGCGGCCAGGTCGGCTCAACCAGCTCCGTCCAGACCCAGGCGAGCAGGTCGGCGGCGCGTTCGGGCAGGTCGGGCCGGTCCAGCAGGGACGGCAGGCGGCCTTTGGCGGCCACGGCCAGGTCGGCGCGAGCGGTGTCGGGCGGCGCAGTACGGACCTCCTCCAGCTCGGTGGCGAAGTCGAGGGGCTCGCCGGTGGGCGTGGGAGTGAGGAAGTCGGCGTTCCAGTCACCGGTCAGGCCGACGCGGGCGAGGAGCGCGCCGACGGGGTCGGCGGCCAGCCGCGCGCGGAAGGCGGGCGTGCGGGCGTCGAGCCAGGCGCGTTCGGCGGGGTGGGCGGCCCGGTCGCCGAGGAACGCCTGGAGGCAGGCGATCGTCTCGGCCAGCGGTGACACGGTGAAGCGACCGCCGGCCAGGGTGTCGGCGTCCAACTGCCACCAGCCCATGTCGTTTCGCCTCCCCGCGAAACATTAACCGACCGGCCGGAAGGCTCCTCAGACTCGCCGCCATGCGCACCTACCGGGAGTTGTTCCGTACGCCGGAGTTCACGCCCCTGTTCGCGGCCTGCCTGGCGCAGGTGGCGACGACGACGGTCAGCGGTCTGGCCCTGGGCACGCTGGTCTTCGCCGCCACGCGCTCGCCGCTGCTGGCGGCGCTCAGCATGTTCGGCACGTCGTTCGCGCAGGTGGTGGGGGCGATGACGCTGCTGTCGGCGGCCGACCGGCTGCCGCCGCGCGCCGCGATGACCGGGCTGGCGCTGGTGGCGGCCGCGGGCACGGCCGTGCTGGCGGTGCCCGGACTGCCGGTGGCGGGGATGTTCGCGGTGCTGCTCGGCATGGGGCTGGCCGGGTCGGTGGGCGGGGGCGTCCGGTACGGGCTGCTCAGCGAGATCCTGCCCAGGGACGGTTACCTGCTGGGCCGGTCGGTGCTCAACATGGCGGCGGGCGGGATGCAGATCGCCGGGTTCGGTGCGGGCGGCGTCCTGGTCGCGGTGCTGTCGCCGCGCGGCACGCTGCTGGCGGCGGCCGCGGTGGGGCTGCTGGGCGCGGCGGCCGCGTGGTTCGGACTGTCGGGGCGGCCGCCGCGCGCGCAGGGCCGGCCGTCGGTGGCCGAGACGTGGCGGGGCAACGCGAGGTTGTGGTCGTCGCGGCCGCGCCGGGCCGTCTACCTGGTGTTGTGGGTGCCGAACGGGCTGATCGTCGGCTGCGAGGCGCTGTTCGTGCCCTACTCTCCGGCGCACGCGGGGCTGCTGCTGATGCTCGCCGCGGTCGGGATGCTGGCGGGGGACGTGGTGACGGGCCGCTTCGTCCCGCCCGCGTGGCGAACGCGGCTGAACGTCCCCATGCTCCTGTTGCTGGCCTCGCCTTACCTGCTGTTCGCGCTGCGCCCCGGCGTGCCGGTGGCGGCGGCCCTGGTGCTGCTCGCCTCGGTCGGGTACGGCGCGAGCCTGCTCGCGCAGGACCGGCTGATGGCCCTCACCCCCGACCACCTGCACGGGCAGGCGCTCGGCCTGCACACCGCCGGGATGATGACGATGCAGGGCGTCGGCGCGACGGTGGCCGGGGCCGTCGCAGAGCGGACGTCCCCGGCGACGGCGATGACGGTGATGGCGGCGGTGTCGGTGGCGGTGACGCTGTCACTGGCCCCGACCCTGCGCCCGTCCCCCGAACGCGCAACGACCTGACGAAGACCGCATCGGACGGCACGAACAGGGGACGGAGGCCGCAGGCACTACCGGAAGCGGCTCAGTCGAACAGCTCGGCGACGGATTCGACCGAGGCCGCACGAGCGAGCCAGGCTTCGAGCTGCTCCAGATCAGTACACGAAGAGATCCGCTCCCGCTCCTGGGATGAAGCTTCCAGGCCACGGGCCGACAACACCACCAAGAGCGCCTTGGCCTCGCCCTGAGCCTCTCCCTGGGCCCTCCCGTGGGCTTCGCCTCGGCCGAAGTGCTCGCGTGCGAAGGGGCTGTAGACGGGCCACTCTGTGGACTTCATGACGTCCTCCAGGTTGCGCTGGACCACCGAGGCGGCCAGGTTGTAAGCGTATTCATAGTAATCCGCAGCGTGATCGAGCGCGGGATCGTCCAGGCCTTCGACGAAGACCTCCACGACCTTGCGGTCCGCGCCGTGGGCCGCCACCGACATCACCGCGAGCCGGGGCCGGACCCTGACCTGTGCAGGGTCGGTGAGGACGGGGACCTCGTCCGGGCCAAGGACGACGGGTTCAAAGGTGTAGCCCGGCAGATCGGTGACGAGCGGGGCGGCGTAGTAGGCGGCCGTTCGCGCGTCCGGGCAGACCACCAGGACCGTCACGCGCCGGCGCAGCATCAGCCACAGGGCGGCGGCGTAGCGGGCCAGCTGTTTCCGCTTCGATTCGGAGGGCTCCTGCTGGACCTCCACGATGATGCCCTGGAGCGGTGTCTGTGGTGCTCCGAGCGTGACCACCACGTCGGGTTGGAAGTCCTTCGAGGGGCGGTCGTTGAAGTCGTTGGCCTCCAGGTTCACCCGCGCGCCGTCGGGGAGCGGCACGCCTTTCAGGTCACGCAGGATCTCGACGGCCAGTTCGGGGCTTTCCTTGAACAGGCGGACGAGGAAGTCGTGGCGGGGGCTCGGCATGTGCGGGACGCTATCGAACAAGCGCTCTCTGTGACTGCATATCACGAAAGAAGGCTCGAAAACTCTGCCGGGTGGGTGGATTTGCCACTGCGGATTGTCACTTTAATGACGATTTGGCGATGGAGACGCGGGGTTCATCGCCTGTCGGACGGTGGCGTCAATTCGGGGGCGGCGGCATGGCCGACAGTGGACGGAGTCGGTGGCGCGCAAGCCTTCCGCCCCTGATGGGCTGGCGTTACGAGCGTCCGAGCGGCTCTTGATCCCGAGGCTGGGGAGCTGTAAATATAAGCCAAATCGCCGCTATTGCCCTTTAGTGGCGATTTCAGCACTCGCCGTGGTCCCGCTCCGGCACCCCTCCACCCCTACTCGCGGATCGGCGTTCATGCAGACCACCACGAATCTCAACGAGAGCATCGCCCGGCGCTACTACGACCTCGTGGACGCCGGGCGCGTCGACGACCTGCTCGCCCTGTTCCACGACGACATCGAGTACCAGCGCCAGGGCACCGAGACCATTCGCGGCATCAAGGCCATGCGGCGCTTCTACGAGGGCGAGCGCATCATCGCCGGCGGCGAGCACCGGCTCGACCAGGTGCTGGCCGGGAACGACTGGGTCGCCGTCCGGGGCCGGTTCGAGGGGGTGCTGCGCAGCGGCGAGCAGGTGGCGCTGCGGTTCACCGACTGGCTCCACTTCGAGGACGGCCTGATCGTGCACCGCGAGAGCCTGTTCCCCGGCCGCCAGGTCTGACCTGTCGCGGCCGCACGATCTTCGGCCGGATCACGGCCACCCGAGCGACTCATGCGTCAAAGTGGTGGATTGTCCACGCTGAGTCGTAGGAGGGTCGTTGGAGCGCCGGGAGGAGAGCGCGGGGGCGGCGGAGCGCTTCGCCGCAGCGCTGCGGGAGTTGTACGAGGCGGCCGGTTCCCCGCTGGTCCGGCAGCTGGTGCGCCAGGGTGCGGCCCAGCAGCCTCCGGTGAAGCTGACGGCCACCTCGTTCAGCGACTGGCTGGCGGGGAAGAGCGTTCCCTCGCGGCCGCGTGCGGTGGAGGTCCTGACGGCGTTCTTGAACGGGCGCGTCACCGACCCCGGCTACCAGCGGCTGTCGAGCGCGCAGTGGGAGGCGTTGCGCGCGGCGGCCGCCCGCGAGCGGCAGGCCCGGCGCGGTGGCCGGCCCCGCAAGGCGGCGGATGTCCGTTCCGGCTCACCGCACGTGGACGCCGTGCCCGATGATTTGAAGAACGGCGCCGCGCTCCCGCCGGAGCTCCTCGGTCTGCTGCGGGTACTCGCGCAGACCACCGAGGACCTCCCCTACCGGCAGCGCGGGCCCGGCCGCGTGCGGTTGTCGAGCGTGTACGTGCGGCAGAGCGTGGCCGCTCCCACCGTCGCGCCCTACTGGGAAGAGATCCTCGACCGTTTCGAGGACCGGAAAGAGCCGCTGCGGGTCTCGGGAACGGCCCAGCCGTTCGAAGAGGTCCTCGACCGGCACGACCATCTGGTGATCGAGGGCGCGGGCGGCCTCGGCAAGACCACCCTGGGCTACCACCTGGTCGGCGATCTGGCCCGTGCCGTGCTCGCCGGCGAGCCGGAGGTCCCCGCTCCCCTGTTCCTGCCCGCCCGGGTGCTGGCCGCGCGGCTGGACCAGACCTGGAGGTCGGCGCTCCAGGACGCGGTCACCGAGGAGTACGGCACCCTCGCCGACGGCCCGATCGACGCCGGGTGGTTCACCGGCCCGGTCTGCGGCCGGCGGTGGCTGGTCGTGGTGGACGCCCTGGACGAGATCCCCGACCCCGCCGACCGGGAGCGGCTGCTGAAGGCGCTGGCGGTGCGGATGTCCGATGCGCAAGGCACGGCGCGGTTCGTCGTGACCACCCGGCCGCTGGCACCGGGTGAGATCACCGCACTGCACAGCCCGTGGACCGGCTTCTACGAACTGCAGCCGTTCGACGAGCAGGCGCTGGAGGCGTTCGCGCACAACTGGTTCGCACCGGACGGAGTGGTGGCGGCCCAAGGTTTCCTGGAGCAGGTGCGCACGGCGGGGCTCCAGGAGGTCGTGCAGGTCCCGTTGCTGGCCACGGTCGCGGCGCGCGTGCACCAGACCCGGCGCGACCGCACGCTGCCGTCCAGCCGGTTCGAGCTGTACCAGGAGTACATCGCCCAGTTCGCCCGGGCCCGGACCGCCGCAGGCGCGGAGTGGTTGGACGAGCACCGCCAGGAACTGCTGGAACGGCTCGGCACCGCCTACATCACCACCGAGACGCCGCTGCTGGAGGTGGCACGGGGCTTCCTGCCGGAGCCGCCGGACGACGAGGTCCTGGCCGAGTGGCTGTGCCAGACCGGGGTGCTGCGCCGCCAGGGCACGCGGTTGCGGTTCCTGCACCAGACCTTCGCCGAGCACCTGGCGGCCACGGCCCACGCCAGGACCCTCCCCGCGCCGTTCCCCGGTGACAAGGAAGCGCCGTGGGACGGCATCATCGGCGACCTTCTCCTGGAGGACGAGGCGACGCAACGGGTCGTCCTGCACTACCTGCACCTGTGCCAGGACGATCCCGGCCTGCTGGACTGGCTGCTGAAGGGCACTCCCAGCCAGCGCGAGCACGCGGCCCAGCTGATCGAGCAGGGTGCGCCCTGCCAGGACGGGCATCTGCGGGCCTACCTCACGCTGAAGGAGAACAAGGTCCTCACCGGCGACAGCCACAGCCTGGACCCGATGGGAGGGTTGACCCGCCATGCCGTGGTGCGCGACTGGCTGCGCACCCTGCTGGAACGCCCGACGCTCGGTCCCGCCCAGACGATCTCCATCATCGAGTTGCTGCGCGAGCACGGCCTTCAGGGGAGCGACGGCGGGACGGCGTACCTCTACCCGCTGACCGAGGAGTCCCAGTCGGTCCAGACCCGCCGCCAGGCCGCCCGGGAGCTGGCCAAGTTCGGCGGCGCGCACCGCGACCGGGGCGCCGCCGTCTTGCGGCGCCTCGCCGACTCACCCGAACTGGAGGCCAGCGAGCGCATCACCGCGGCGGAGGAACTGGCCAAACTCGGCAGTGCCGAACGCGACCAGGCGGCCGCCGTCCTCCGGCTGCTCGCCGACGACCCCCGCGTCTTCTCCTGGCATCGCCGTTCGGCCGCCGAGGAGTTGGCCAAATTCGGCGATGGGCACCGTGACCACGCCGTCCGGGCGCTCCTGCGTCTGGCCGAGGACCCCCTCGTCGATCTCGACGACCAGGCCCTCGGTCTCGCGACGGCTGCGCAGATCGCGCCGGAGCACCAAGAGCGCGCCGCCGCGGCCCTGCTGCGGGTCGCCACCGATCCCGCCGTCAACAGCTGGTTCCGCCAGACGACGGCCGAAGCGCTGACCAAGTTCGGCGGACGGCTGCGTGATCGGGCCTGCGACGTCATGTGCGAGATCGTCGCCGATCCGGCCGTTGACGCCCTGGACCGGCGGTTCACCGCACTGACACTCGCCAGGTTCGGCGGCCGCAACCGTGCGCGGGCCGCCGTCGGGCTGCTCCGGATCGCGGCCAACCCGGCCCTCGAAGTTCACAGCCGGATGCAGGCCGCGAAGGAACTGGCCAGGTTCGGCGGCGAGCATCGCGCATCCACCGCGCAGATCCTGTTTCAGATCGCCGCCGACCCCACCGTCGATGTGGACGCCCGCCGGACCGCGGCCGAGGAGGTCGCCAAGTTCGACCGGGACCACTGGTCCAGAGTGTCGTCCCTTGCCGAGGAGCTGCTCGGTGACGCGCGCGCCTCCGCCGAGGACCGTTTCTGGGCGGCCATGGTCATGCTCACGCTCCATCCGTCCGGGTGGGTGCTGGGCGCGGAACTCCTGCGCCATCTGGCCCTGGCTCCGGCCGCTCCCGCCGTCGGGCTGCAGGCCGCCGCCGAGACGCTGATCGAGCTGGGCTCCCCGTACTTCGGTCAGGCCTGCGACATACTGCGGCTGATCGCGGCCGTGCCCTTCCCGGGCGCGATCGGCCGCGCGCAGGCGGTGCGCAGGCTGGTGGAGGTGGCCGGCGACCGGCATGCGGAGGTCGTGGCGGAGTTGGCGGAATTCGCCTCCGACCCGACCATCGGATACATCCCTCGGGGGCATGCCGCCCGAAAGCTGGCCGACCTGGGCGGCGAGCACCGCCACCGCGGCGTGGCCGCACTGCGGCGGCTCTCCGTCGCTCCGGCCGTCGAGCCGGAGGAGCGCCGCCAAGCCGCACGCATTCTGGCCGACATCGACGAGACGCTGCGCGAGCACGCCGTCGAGGTCCTGGTCCATCTGGGCACCCACCCCTCCATCAGCCGCCAGGACCGGCGCATGGCCGCCGAGGATCTGGTCTATCTCGGCGAACGCCCCAAAGAGCGGGCCGTCGCCATCCTGCTGGACCTGGCCTCCGATCCGGCAGGCGCGCCCTGGCCTCGGCTGCGTTCGGCGCTGATGCTGGCCAGCCACGGCGAGCACCATGCCCGGCTGCTCGCGATCCTGGACGGCATCGCCGAGGACCCCTTCGCCGACGCCGACGACCGGGCCGGTGCGCTCGTCGCCGCCGCCCGGCTCGATCCCGCACGTCACGACGGCGTCGGTCCCCGGCTCCACCGCATCATCACCGACCCCGACGTCCATCCTCCGCACCGCGTCCGAGCGGCCGTCGAAGCGGCCCGGTTCGAAAGCGGGCACCGGCCGCAGGCCGTCCGCGTGCTGATGGAGATCGCCACTGACCCCGGCCTTCCCGGTGACGATCGTATCCGGGCGGTAGAGGACGCCGCCGCTCTCGACACCGCCTGCCACGCCTGGGCCGTGCAGGTCCTGAAGGGGATCGGTGACGACCCTGCCGTCGCCCCGGCCGACCGCTGTGCCGCCATCGCGAAGACGGTCGAACTGGACGAACGGCACTTGGACGAGGCGATCGGCGCCCTCGGCCGGGTCACCGCCGATCCCGGCGCCGATCCGGTCGAGCGCCGCACCGCCGCCGAAACCCTCGGCCGCTGGGGTGATCGGGCACGGGCCGCTGCGGCGCATGCGTTGCGCAGGTTGGCCGAGAACCCCTCGATCGACGAGTGGGACCGCCTCCGGGCGGCCGATTCCCTGATGGATCTGGGGCCGCAGGCGCGCGTGGCCGCCGCCCGAGCGCTGGAGGGGATCAGTACCGGGCGGCTCGCCCAGGCCACCGCCTCCGTCCTGCTGGCGAGGTTCGACACCACGCACCATTACACGGCCATCGACCTGCTGACCGGCGTCGCCGCCGACCCGTCCTGGGACGGCTGGGAACGGCAGTGCGCCGCCATGATGCTCGTACGGCTGCATCCTCACCACTTCGACCGCGCCGCCCGACTGCTGGCGGACATCGCCGACGACACGGACCTGCGACTGTGGGACCGGAGGCTGGCCGCCACCTGGCTGGCCCGGTTCGGCGCGGCGCGCCGGGAGCAGGCGATCGCGACGCTGGCCGGGATGACGGCGGACCCGGCCGCCGATCCGTGGGAACGCAGTGAGGCGGCCATGGCACTGGTCAGGCTGTCCCCCGACCACCACCCGCATGTGATCACCGTGCTGCGCGGCATCGCGCTGCCGGACACGATCGACGCCACGCAGCGCGGGGACGCGTCCTGGGGCCTGATGCGCCTGCACCACGACGACCCGGACGAGATCGCGGACGTGCTGTCGCAGGTCGTGGCCTCGCCGGCGCCCGCCACCAACCGCCACAAGGCCGCCCGCACCATGGTCCGGCTCGGCGGTCGGCACCGGGAGGCGGGGATCGGCCTACTGCTCGGCATGGCCGAGGAGCCGCGGGACAGCCCGTTGGACCGGGCCCTGGCCTTGGACGAGCTGAAGGACGTGGATTACCGGCATCAGCCTGCCGCCGTCCGGGCCCTGACCGAGTTGGCCGAGTCCCCTTCCGCGGACGGCCGCCAGCGCTGCCAAGCCGCGGGCATGCTCGTGCCGTACGGAAGAGCGCAGTACACGTCGGCCGTCCGGCTGTTCACCGACCTCGCAGCGCAACCGGAGAAGCCTCCCCTGGACCGCGCGTTGGCGCTGGCCCACCACGCCAGGTACGTGCACACGTCACGCCCGGCGGCGGTCTCGGCGTTGCACGGTGTTCTGGCCGATGCCGACCTCTCCCTCGCCGACCGCCGTACGGCTCTGGTCCACCTCGCCGCTTTGGGCGGACAGCAGAAGCGCCGCGCCTTCCTCGAACTCCGCAAGATGGTCATCGACCCCGCGGTCACCGCCACCGAGCGGCTGGCGGCCTCCGACACCCTGCTGAACCTCACCGGCTCCACCATCACCGTCTCCGCGACCGACCTGTGGGAGGAGTTGTGAGGGCGGTGAATTGACCGGGACTTGACGGCGGGCAGGGCGCTCGTACGGGCGCATCGGGGAACGTCCACCCGCAGTACCCGTGCACTACACCGGAGAGCGGCCACCCATGAGCGACGACCACGACCACGCCCCCGAGCCGAGCGACTACGAGATGCGGCTCTGGAGTCGGGAGGAGCGGGTCCTGCGCTTCCCCTCCGACCGGTCGGTCGGGGAGCTGCAGATCCACGCCGTCGGGGACGACGAGCCCGTCCTGGTCGCCGAGGCCCGGGGCGAGGTCACGGTGCCCGCCGGGCACATGGTGTCGCTGGAGTGCGCCGACGACGAGGCCGCCGGGGACCTGGCGTTCCTGGACGACCTGCCCGACGACGCCTTGGCCGGGTTCGCGGCCATGGGCGTCAACGGGGCGGGCCTGCGCCGGATCGCGCGGCAGAAGGATCTCTTCCAGGTCGTCCTGGAGGAGCCGCAGGCCGGGGACGAGGATCTGGCGGCGCTCGGGCAACTGTCCGACCTGGAGATCCTCGCGCTCGACGACGAGGGCAGCACCGGGACCTGGCTCGGGGAGCTGGCGGCCACCTCGCTGATGCTGCTGGAGCTGCATCGCACCGAGACCGGGGCCGCCGCGCTGCGCGGGATCGGGAAGATCGGCTCGCTGTACAACCTGAAGATCGTCACCGGTCTGCTGGACGCCGGCCGCCTGCACGAGCTGGGGGCGCTGCCGGAGCTGGAGGCGTTCACCCTGTGGTCCGACACCCCGGTCGCCGCCTCGCAGCTGTCGTTCGCGGCCACCATGCCGGAGCTGAAGGTCCTGGACCTCAAGCGGCAGGACGGCGCGGACGTCCTGAGCGGCGCCGAGCGGCTGGCGCTGCTGAAGACGCTGCCGGAGGTGGACGTCAACGGGCTCTGGTACCCGGCCGGGGCGCTGGACGGGATGACGGCCGCCGATCTGGAGGACCGCGAGTCCAGCGGCGTGCGGATCATCGATGACGAGGGCGCGTTCGACCGGGTCCTCGTGGAGAGCCGGTTCGTGCTGGCCTACTTCACCGCGGCCTGGTGCGGGCCCTGCAAGCAGTTCGGGCCGCTGGTCGACCGGTTCGCCGACGACTACGCCGACCGCCTGTCGGTCGCCAAGATCGACATCGATGTGGCGCCGGAGCTGGCCGACCGCTTCGAGATCCAGGGCGTCCCCACCGTGTTCCTGCTGGAGCAGGGCGAGGTCGTCGGCTCCCAGACCGGCGCCATGCCGCGCAGGGACCTGGTCGAGTTCGTGGAGCCCCTGCTGGGGACACCGCACGCCGCGGACTAGGCGAGCAGGGGGTGCAGGTGCTCGTAGGCCCATGCCGCGAGGGTCGTCGGGGTCGTGCCGAGCAGGTCGCGGGGCGGTTCGGTGGGGAGGCCGCGTCCTCCGGCGGTCATGCCGACGATGCCCTCGATCGCGTCGTCGGGCAGCCCGGCCCCGCGCAGGCCGTCGCGGACGTCGTCGTCGGTGACGGCGTCGAGGCGGACGGGCCGCCCGAGCACCGTCGTCAGGATCTCCGCCACGCGCGTGAAGCTGAGGTCCTCGGGGCCGTACACGCCCTGTACCTGTCGTCCGGACCAGTCGTCGTTCAGCAGGCGGGCGGCCGCGACCTCCGCGATGTCGCGGGGGTCGACCCAGGGCATGGCCTGGTCGGGGTCGGCGGAGGTGGTCAGGACGCCCCGGGCCAGCGCGTCGGCCTCGAACAGCAGGTTGGTGAAGAAGTGGCCGCAGCGCAGGTGGAGCACGTCGGCCCCGGTGCCGTTCAGGCCCTCTTCGATCCGGCCGAGCGCGTCGATGTGCCCGGCGCCGTGCCGCAGCTGGGCTCCGCCGCTGCTCAGCAGCACGACGCGCGCGACGTCGCCGCCGCGCGCGGCTTCGATCAGCGGCGCGGCCGTTTCCAGCGAGGTCTCGATGGGGCGGGGGGAGGTGTGCGGGGTCGGGTCCACCCAGAAGACGGTCCGCGCGCCCTTGATCCCGGCGCGGACGTACGCGGCGTCGGTGAGGTCGCCGGGCACCGTGTCCGCCAGGCGGCGGGTGGCCTCGTCCAGGCGGGACGGGTCGCGCAGCAGCAGGCGCGGCCGGGCGCCCGCCTGCAGCAGCAGCCGGACCACGCGGCTCCCCACGTGCCCGGTCGGGGTGGTGACGACGATGGTCATGCGGTCCTCCTCGTTCCGACGGTCGCCGACTCCGGAACGGTAGGGGCGCATCAGGTCAGAACGTGACCTGATGGATGAGCGAACGGCCCCGCACCCGTGGGTGCGGGGCCGTCGCGGGACCGGCTCAGCCGACCAGGTTGCCCGCGGTCACCGACACCTCGATCTCCTCGGCGCGGCCGACGCCCATGGCCTCGGCCATCTTGCGGAACGTCGCGGCGTCGCCGGTGCGGTTGCGGCGCTCCAGCGTGCGCGCCAGCGCCTCGTAGGCCCAGCCGTTGCCCGGGTCCAGCTCCACCAGGTCGCGCAGCGCCCCCTCGGCGCGCCCGAGCTGGGCGCTGTGGAAGTAGGCGCGGGCCAGCAGTTCGAGGGCGGCGCGGTTGGCCGGGTCGCCCTCGCTGATGGGGGCCAGGATGCGCGCGGCGGAGATGTAGTCCTTGGCGTCGAAGAACATCTGGGCGCGCTGGAACTCGTCGTAGGTGTTCATGTGGCGCCTCCCTCGGGCCGATGTGGTTGAACGTTAAACCAGAGGGCGGTCCCGTTCATTCCCCTACTCCCCCACCTCGCTCCGGAGGCGCTCGCGCTCGGCCATCAGCGTCTCGATCTGCGAGTCGCGCTCCATGCGGGCCTCCAGGGCCTGCCCCGCGTCCCCGTAGTCCTGCGGGTCGTCGTTCGGCGCGCCCAGCTCCCCGCGCAGCATCTCCAGCGCGTCGTCGATCTCGCGGATGCGGGCGCGCTTGTCGTCGGGCGTCTGGTCCACGTCCCCGGTCGGATCGCTCATGTCGGTCTCCTGATCTCGCATTGTCCGCTGAATCCGTCGTCGTCCCCCGGGCGCGGGCCGGCGGTCAGCGCCGCGTCGATGGCCCGGCTCAGGGACGCCACGTCGTAGGAGCCCTCCTGGAAGGCCCCGTTGACGAAGAAGGTCGGGGTGCCGGAGACCCCGGCGCGCTCACCGCCGTCCAGGGCGGCGTCGATCCGGGCCCTGTGCCCGGGCACGTCGGTCCACACCCGCACGCCCAGTTCGTCGGCGTACCGGACCAGGTCGGCGTCGGTCAGCGCGAGCTGGTTGGCGAACAGCACCTCGTGCATCTCCCAGAACCTGCCCGCGTCCGCGGCGTCCTCGGCCACCAGCGCGGCCGGCAGGGCGTGCGGGTGGACCTCGCGCAGCGGGAAGTGCCGGAACACCACGCGCAGCCGGTCGCCGTACCGGTCGCGCAGCTCGTGCAGGACCTCCTCGGCCTGGCCGCAGTAGGGGCACTCGTAGTCGCCGTACTCCACCAGCGTGACCGGCGCGTCCGCCGGGCCGCGCGCGTGGTCGGCGGCGGTGACCGGCGGCATCGGCTCGGGGACGAAGTCGTCGCCTCCCGCGTCCGGCGCCGCGCACGCCCCGCCCCTGTTCCACGCCAGCCGGAAGATCAGCCAGCCCAGCAGCGCCGACAGCAGCGACCCCGCCAGGATGCCGATCTTGGCCTGGCCCTGCAGCGCGGGGTCGTCGCGGAAGGCCAGGTCGGTGATGAACAGCGACACCGTGAAGCCGATGCCGGAGGTGGCCGCGCCGCCCAGCACCTGGCCCCACTGCAGATGCCCCGGCAGGTCGCCCCACCTCAGCCGCAGCGGCAGCCAGGTGCCGACCGTGATGCCGACGAACTTGCCGACCACCAGGCCGAGCACCACGCCGAGGGTGACCGGCGAGGCCACCGCGGCGCGCAGCGAGGCGCCGTCCAGCTTCACCCCCGCGTTGGCCACCGCGAAGACCGGCACGATCACGTAGCTGGTCCACGGGTGCAGCAGCAGTTGCAGCCGGTCGTTGACCGACACCGCCTGCTGCACGGTGCGCGTCACCGCGCGGGCCTGCTCGGGCGTCGGGTCGCGGGTCAGCGCCTGCACCGCCTCGCCCGCCTCCAGCAACTGGCGGTCGTGGGGCGCGTAGACCAGCACGGTGACGCCGAGCAGCAGCCCGGCGAGGGTCGGGTGGACGCCGCTCTCGACCGTGGCCACCCACAGGCCGAAGCCGAGCACCACGTACGCCGGGCCGCGCCACAGCCTGACCCAGCGCATCGCCACGATCAGCGCGATCAGCGCCACCGCGATCCCCAGCGCGGTCCCGTTCAGCTCCTCGGTGTAGAAGACCGCCACGACCAGGATCGCGCCGACGTCGTCGGCCACCGCCAGCGTCAGCAGGAACACCCGCAGCGGCACCGGGCAGCGCGCCCCCAGCACCGCCAGCAGGCCCAGCACGAACGCGGTGTCGCTGGCCATCGGGATGCCCCAGCCGCCGGCGCCGGGCCCGCCCGCGTTGACCGCGTAGTAGATCAGCGCGGGCAGCGCCATGCCGCCGAGCGCCGCGACGAACGGCACCGCCACCAGCCGCCGGTCGCGCAGCTGCCCCACCTTGATCTCGCGGGAGATCTCCAGCCCGACGACGAAGAAGAAGATCGACATCAGGCCGTCGTTGACCCAGTGCTTGAGGTCCAGGTCGAACGAGCGCGGCCCGAACTCCACCGCCAGCGTGGTGTGCCAGAAGGTCTCGTAGGCCCCCGCCCACGGCGAGTTGGCCCACAGCAGGCCGGCCAGGGTCGCGGCGAGCAGCACGCTGGTGCTGCCCGTCTCGGTGGCCAGGAAGGCGCGCAGGCCCTCGGGCACCAAGCGCGGGGCGTGGGAACGCTCGGTCATGGAGCGGGCCGCCTCAGAGGCGGATGACGGTCTTGCCGCGCGCGCCGCCGGCCCGGTTGCGGGCCAGCGCCTCGGGCGCGTCCCGCAGGGAGACCTCCTCGTCGATGCGGACCCGGAGCCCGCCCGCGTCGATCAGGTCGGCCAGGGTGCGCAGCAGCTCGCCGCTCGCCTCGTTCTCCATGTTCACGCCGCGGATCTCCTGCGCCTCCAGCGCGTCGGGGTTGAGCGCGTGCGCGGTGGAGACGATGGTCCCGCCGGACCGCACCAGCGGCACGACCCCGTCCAGCTCGGCCTTGTCGCCGACCAGGTCCAGCACCGCGTCCAGGCCGTCCGGGACCAGGGCGCGCACCCGTTCGCCGAGCCCGCCGCCGGTGTAGTCCACGGTCTCGTCCGCGCCCAACTCCCGCATCTCCTCGGCCGCGCCGGGCCGGGCGGTGGCGATCACGCGGGCGCCGTTCCGCGCGCCGAGCTGCACCGCCGACTGCCCCACGCCGCCGGTCGCGCCGAGGACCAGCACCGTCCTGCCCTGGTCGGCGCCGGCGATCCGGACGGCGTTCCAGGCGGTCATCGACGCGGTCGGCACCGCGGCGGCCTGGGAGTAGACCATCGTGTCGGGCATGGTGGCGATCGTGCCGTCGGCGGACGCGACGCCGTACTCGGCGTAGCTGCCCAGGCCGCGCGACAGGTGCTGGAAGGTCCCGTACACCTGGTCCCCGGGCCGGAAGGCGGTCACCCCCGCGCCGGCCGCCTCGACCACGCCCGCGCCGTCGCTGCCCAGGATCAGCGGGAAGGAGTGCTCGACGGCGTCCTTGAGGATGCCGTCGGCGACCTTCCAGTCGAACGGGTTGAGCCCGGCGGCGACCAGCTTCACCAGCACCTCGCCCGGCCCGGGGTCGGGCCGGGGCAGGTCGGTGAACACCGGCGTGGCGCCGAACTCGGCTACGGCGACGGCTCGCATCGTGAGTCCCCCGATTCACCAGCGAAATGATCCATCCGGAAGTCGATCTACCCCTTCGCCTTTCGTGTCACACAAATGACCAGGTCATCGGGGGTCGGCGGGCTTAACCGGCGGGCGGGACGGAAAGGATCAGCGCGAAGGGGGACGACGCCATGACCGAACGCACGCCGCAGGACGAGGCCCGGGCGCTCCAGGACGACATGGGCGACGACGAGCAGGAGTTCGAGATCGCCGAGACCGAGCGCTATGTCGAGGACCCGCCCGACGACCTGGTGATCGAGGAGCCCGACGAGGGCCCCTTGGAGATCTCCGAGTACGAGCGCGAGGAGGCGCGTCCCGGCGACCGGACCCCCTCCGAGCAGGCCGAGGACGACGTGCCCGCCGAGTCCGACGCGGTGCACGAGCTGCCGCGCCGCGAGCGGCGGATGGACGGCTACGACCGCTGACCGGGAGGCCGGGGGCCGCTACTCGGCCCGGTCCGGGCGCTCCGGCTTCTGTGGCCTGTCGGGCTTGAGGTCGCGGCCGTCCCGGTCGCGCTTGTCCCGCTTGTCGCGCTTCTTGCGGTCCTTCTTGTCCTTGGGCCGCTTGGGCGGGTCCTCGCCCGAGCCCCGGCTGAAGTAGTGACCCGGCGGCTGCACGAACGGGGTCACGGGCCGCCCCGCCAGCGCCGCCGCCATCGTGTCCTGCCAGATCGGCGCCGGGATCGTCGCGCCGAACACCGTCCCGTAGCAGCGGCCGTCCATGCACAGCGAGGTCATCGGGTAGCGGTAGCCGCCGCGCGGGTCGCCCACCCACACCGCCGACGCAAGGTCGGGGGTGTACCCGGCGAACCAGGCCGCCGAGAAGTTGTCCACGGTGCCGGTCTTGCCAGCGGCGGGGCGGCCGATGCCCATCCCGCGCGCGGTGCCCTTGGTGAGCACGCCGCGCAGCACGTGGTTGACGGCGTCGGCCACGCCCTTGCCGATGACCTGGCGGCAGTCCGCCGACGGGATCCTCAGGTTCTTGCCGGCGGCGTCGGTGATCTGGTTGATGGCGACCGGCTTGCAGTAGCGCCCGCGCGCGCCGAACGCGGCGTAGGCGGCGGCGAGGCGCAGCGGCGACACCTGGTTGAACCCGAGGGTGAACGACGGGTACTGCTGCATCGGCTTGCCGTTGGCCTGCCTCAGGCCGAGCCGTTCGGCCATCCGCACCGTCGGGCAGAGTCCGACCTGCTTCTGCAGCGCCATGAAGTAGGTGTTGACCGAGTGGTGGGTGCCGGTGACCAGGCTGAAGGTCCGGCCGCCCTCGCCGTCGGCGGAGTTGCGCAGCGAGGCGCGCGGGTCGCCGACCCGGCGCCCCTTGCAGTCGCGGTACCCGGTCGGGGTGTAGCGGTCGGCGGCCATCAGCCGCGAGCCGAACGGCTGGTCCTGCTCCAGCGCCGCCGCCAGCGTGAACGCCTTGAAGGTGGACCCGGCCTGCATCCCGATGCTGGAGCCGTGGCTGGCGTCGGCGGCGAAGTTGATCCAGGTCTTGCCGCGCTCCTTGTCGGGGCCGAGCTTTCGGTCGACCGCCATGCCCTTGATCTGCCCGGTGCCCGGCTGGACCAGCGCCTGCGCGGCGGCCTTGCCGGCGGAGTTCCTGCGCGGCACGTGCCGGTCCACCGCGCGCTGGGCGGCGCGCTGGGTCTTCCAGTCCAGCGTGGTGCGGATGGTGAGGCCGCCCTGCTTGAGCAGCTTCTCGCGCGCCTTGGGGGTCTTGCCGAACACCGGGTTGGTGAGGATCTCACGGTGCACGTAGTCGCAGAAGAACGGGGCCTTGCTGGTCACGCACCCGTTGCTGACGCCCTGGAGCTTCAGGCCGAGCGGCCGGGCCTTGGCGCGCTCGGCGTCGGCCGGGGAGATCCAGCCCAGCTCCGCCATCCGCGCCAGCACCACGTTGCGGCGCTCGCGGGCCGAGCCGGGGTGCTGGGTGGGGTCGTAGGCGTAGGGGTAGCGGACCACGCCCGCCAGCAGCGCGGCCTCGGTGAGGTCGAGCCTGGCGGCGGGCTTGGAGAAGTAGCGGCGGGCGGCGGCCTCGATGCCGTAGGCGCCCGCGCCGTAGTAGGCGATGTTGAGGTAGCGGCGCAGGATCTCGTCCTTGGAGAACCGCCGCTCCATCGCCACCGCGTACTTCAGCTCGCGGATCTTGCGGGCCGGGGTGAGGGCCTTGGCCGCCTGGCGCTCGGCGTCGTTGTCGGCCTGGGTGAGCAGCAGGTTCTTCACGTACTGCTGGGTGATCCCCGATCCGCCCTGGGTGACCTCGCCGGCGCCCAGGTTGCTGGCCAGCGCCCGCGCGGTGCCCTTGGCGTCCAGCGCGCCGTGCTCGTAGAAGCGGCTGTCCTCGATGGCGAGGACGGCCTTGCGCACGACGGGCGCGATCTGGTCGAGCCGGACGTCCACGCGGTTCTCGTAGAAGAACGTCGCGAGCAGCGACCCGTCGGCCGCCAGGATGCGGGTGCGCAGCGGCACCCCGCTCGTGGTGAGGTCGGCGGGCTCCTCGTCGAACCAGGTGGCCGCGTCGCGCGTGGCGACCCCCGCCGATCCGGCGAACGGCAGCACCATCAGCGCCACCAGCACGCCCGACAGCGCGCCGAACCCGGCGAGGCCGCGCACCGCCCGCAGCCGCTCGGCGGTGGTCAGGGCCGCGCCGCGACCGCTCCGGCGGCGGGCACGCCCGCCACCATCGACCCCATCGCGTCCTCGAACCCCACCCAGCACGCGTTCAGCGTAAAGGGGGACACTCCGCCCGACCACCCCATCGGGGATCTTGAATGTTCTAGGTCGTCTGCTGCTGCTCCCACGCGCGGACACGATCGCGGAATACCCGGGAAACGGCGCGCAACTCCGCCTCGGCGTCGACTCCCGCCGCCTGCGCCTCCCGTACCAGGGCGAACAGCCGCGAACCGAAGTCGTCGCCGGCGGGGTCGAGATCGGCGGGCGCCTCCAGCCGGGCGGCGCGCCGCTGGAGCTGGGCGGCCAGCGACAACGACGGCTGGCCCATCGGGACGCCGTCGAACACCGACGCGTCCGCGCCGCTCTTGGCCGAGCGCTCGGCGTCCTTGATCTGCTCCCAGTTGGCGTTGACCTCGTCGGCCCCCGACACGGTGACGTCGGCGAACACGTGCGGGTGGCGGCGCACCAGCTTGTCCACGATCCCGGCGGCCACGTCGTCGATGGTGAAGGCCGTCTCGTCGGTGCGCTCGGCGGCCACCACGGCGTGGAAGGCGACCTGCATCAGCACGTCGCCGAGCTCCTCGCGCAACGCGCCGTGGTCGCCCTCCTCGACGGTGTCGGCGACCTCGTAGGCCTCCTCCAGCAGGTACTTCACCAGCGACTCGTGGGTCTGCTTGGCGTCCCAGGGGCACTCGCGGCGCAGGGTGTCCATCACCTGGACGAGGTCGAGCAGCCGCGCGCCGGGCAGGTCGTAGGAGCCGTGCAGCACCTCGACCTCCACCGGGTCGTCCACCACCAGCTGCCCGACCTGCCGCATGAGGCGCTCGTCGCCGTCCGGGTCGGCGATCCACAGCGTGGGGTGCCGCCGGGCGGACTCCACCAGGGCGCGCGGGTCGGGGTCGGTGACCTGCTCGGGGTGCACGCCCGCGGCCGTCAGGAAGGGCAGCAGCGGGTGGTCGGCGCGGGCCAGGACGCGCGCCGACGAGCGCAACGCCTCCCACGCGGTCCAGGACAGCAGGCCGGGGGCCACCCGGTGCGTGGTCGCGAGCAGGGTCAGGGACGACTGCGGCATGGTCAGCGGATACCCGATTCGGTGTTGGACAGGCGGTACTTCACCGGCGCGATCTCGACCTGCTTCGGGTCGAACGAGCCGTAGCGCGGATTGATCTTGATCTTCATGCGCTCGCTGGTCCGCACCAGCAGCGTGTTCCAGCGCTCGCGGATCTGCGCGGTGGCCTGCGCGTCGGGCTGCTCGCCCGCCGAGGTCGCCGCGCCCGCGCCGAGCCGCCGCAGGATCAGCTCGCGCGTCGCCAGGTAGCGCGCGAAGTCCTGGGTGTAGCGCTTGGGCAGCCCGCTGGCCAGGGTGTGGGAGGACGCGCCGCCCTGCTGGTTCAGCACGCTCATGACCTGGTCGGTCTGGCCGCCGGTGACGGTCACGCCCGCGCTCTTGGCGGCCTCGGCGGCGATGCGGAAGTTGACCAGCGCGGCCAGCGCGTTGCGCACGTCCGACTCCGACTGGTCGCCCTGCTCGGGGTCGCTCGCCGAGTCGCGCATCTGGTTGGCGACCGGGTCGGCCCGGAACTCGCCCTGCCAGTCGGTCACCGCCGTGTTCAGGCTGGAGACGCTGATGCGGTCGTCGCCGATGATGGCGGCGGCGCCGGGCTCGGCCGCCCCGCCGCAGGCGGTCAGGGCGGCCGCGGCGGCCGCCACGGTCGCGAGGATCTTCACGCGCACAACGTCTCCCCGTCGAAGAGATCGGTGGTCATAGTGATCATTCGCGGGAATCCTAGGCGCGGGCCGGTTCCAGGAACAGGGCTTCGACCAGGTCTGTGGCCCACTTGAGCAGCTCTTGGTCGCGCAACGGCCGTCCGCCGAGGGGCGCGGTCTTGGGCACCGGCACCAGCAGCGTGCTGGTGGCGGGCTTGAGGATGCTCTTGGGGTACAGCCGCTGGAGCCGCACCTGCCGCGATTCGGGCAGGTCCACGGGGGCGAACTTGACGAAGTTGCCCTGCAGACCGACGTCGGTGAGCCCGGCCTTGCGCGCCCGCGTGCGGAAGCGGGCCACCTCCAGCAGGTTGAGCACCGGGACCGGCAGCGGGCCGAAGCGGTCCTTCAGCTCCTCGTGCACGGCGGCGATCTCGTCCTCGGAGGTGATCGCGGCGATGCGGCGGTAGGCGTCCAGCCGCAGCCGCTCGCCGGGCACGTACTCGTGCGGCAGGTGCGCGTCCACCGGCAGCTCGACCTTGGTGTCGGCCGTGGTCTCGGCCGCGCCGCCGCCTTCCTTCAGGTCGCGGACGGCCTCGCCGACCATGCGCACGTACAGGTCGAAGCCGACGCCCGCCACGTGCCCGGACTGCTCGGCGCCCAGGATGTTGCCCGCGCCGCGGATCTCCAGGTCCTTCATCGCCACGTACATGCCGGCGCCGACCTCGGTGTGCTGGGCGAGCGTGGTCAGCCGCTCGTGCGCGGTCTCGGTCAGCGGCACCTCGGGCGGGTACAGGAAGTAGGCGTAGGCGCGCTCGCGGCCGCGCCCGACGCGGCCGCGCAGCTGGTGGAGCTGCGACAGGCCGTACATGTCGGCGCGGTCCACGATGAGGGTGTTGGCGTTGGGCACGTCCAGGCCCGACTCCACGATCGTGGTGGCGACCAGGACGTCGTAGTTCTTCTCCCAGAAGTCGACCATGACCTTTTCGAGCTGCTGCTCGTTCATCTGGCCGTGCGCGGTGGCGATGCGCGCCTCGGGGACCAGGCGGGCGAGGTTCGCGGCGACCCGGTCGATCGAGCGGACCCGGTTGTGCACGAAGAACACCTGGCCCTCGCGCAGCAGCTCGCGGCGGATCGCGGCGGCGATCTGCTTCTCCTCGTAGGGCCCGACGAAGGTCAGCACCGGGTGCCGCTCCTCCGGCGGGGTGAGGATCGTGGACATCTCGCGGATGCCGGTCAGGCCCATCTCCAGGGTGCGCGGGATCGGCGTGGCCGACATCGCCAGCACGTCCACCTGGGTGCGCAGCCGCTTCAGCTCCTCCTTGTGCTCGACGCCGAAGCGCTGCTCCTCGTCGATGATCACCAGGCCGAGGTTCCTGAAGCGGGTCTTGGACGACAGGATGCGGTGCGTGCCGACCACCACGTCCACGCTGCCCTCGGCGAGGCCCCGCACCGTCTCCTCGATCTCGGCGTCGGTCTGGAACCGGCTGATCGGCTTGACCGTCACCGGGAAGGCGCTGAACCGCTCGGCGAAGGTGGACAGGTGCTGCTGCACCAGCAGCGTGGTCGGCACCAGCACCGCGACCTGGCGGCCGTCCTGCACGGCCTTGAACGCCGCGCGCACCGCGATCTCGGTCTTGCCGTAGCCGACGTCGCCGCAGATCAGCCGGTCCATCGGGACCGGCCTCTCCATGTCGCCCTTGACCTCGTCGATGGCGGCGAGCTGGTCGGGGGTCTCCACGTAGGGGAAGGCGTCCTCCAGCTCGCGCTGCCAGGGCGTGTCGGGCGCGAACGCGTGCCCGGGGCTCGCCATGCGCGCCGAGTAGAGCCGGATCAGCTCCCCGGCGATCTGCTTGACCGCCTTGCGGGCCTTGCTCTTGGCCTTCTGCCAGTCGGCGCCGCCCAGCCGGTGCAGCGAGGGCGCCTCGCCGCCGACGTAGCGGGTCAGCTCCTCCAGCTGGTCGGTGGGGACGAACAGCTTGTCGCCCCGGGCGTACTCCAGGATCAGGTACTCGCGGGTCGCGCCCTGCACCTGGCGGCTGACCATCTCCACGTACCGGCCCACGCCGTGCTGCTCGTGCACCACGTAGTCGCCCGCGCGCAGCTGGAGCGGGTCGATGCCGCCGCGCCGCCGCGAGGGCATCCGGCGCATGTCCTTGGTGGAGGACTTCTGGCCCGACAGGTCGGTCTCGGTGAGGACGGCGAGCTTGACCGCCTCCCAGGTGAAACCGTTCTCCAGCAGGCCGGTGGACACGTTGACCAGCGACGGCTCCGGCGGCGCGGGCAGGTCGGTGAGCTTGGCGCCCAAGCCCTCCTCGCCGACCAGCTGCACCAGGCGCTCGGCGGGGCCGGGCCCGGCGGTCACCAGCACCACGCGCCAGCCGCCGTCGATCCAGCGCTTGAGGTCGCCGACGACGCGGGCGGTGTCGCCCCGGTACGCCTCGGCGGCGTGCACGCCGAGGTCGAGGGCCTCGCCGCCGGCGTTCAGCGCGGTGACCGTCCAGCGGGACAGGCCGATCTCGGCGTTGTGCAGCCGCACCTCCTCCAGGGAGCGGAACGCGGCGGCGCCGAGGTCGATCGGGGCCTCGCCCCCGGCGGCGGCGTTGACCCAGCTCGCCTCCAGGAACTCCTGGCTGGTGCGGACCAGCTCGACCGCGCGGGTGCGGATGCGCTCGGGCTCGCACACCAGCAGCGCCGACCCCTTGGGCAGCAGGTCGGTCAGCAGCTCCATGCGCTCGGCGAGCACGGGCGAGAACGCCTCCATGCCCTCCACGGTGTCGCCGTCGGCGATGCGGCCGAGGATCTCCTCCAGGGACGGGTGCTGCTCGGCCAGCAGCCGGGCGCGCTCGCGGACCTGTTCGGTCAGCGGCAGCTCGCGGCAGGGCGGGGCCCACAGGCCGTCGGGCGCGACCTCCAGCGAGCGCTGGTCGGCGGCCTTGAAGTAGCGGATCTCCTCGACGGTGTCGCCCCAGAACTCCACCCGCAGCGGGTGCTCCTCGGTGGGCGGGAACACGTCCAGGATGCCGCCGCGCACGGCGATCTCGCCGCGCTTCTCCACCAGGTCGACCCGGTGGTAGCCGGCGTCCACCAGGCGGCGGACGACGTCGTCGAGGTCGGTCTCGTCGCCGCCGCGCAGCCGGACCGGCTCCAGGTCGGCGAGACCCCCCACGATCGGCTGGAGGATCGCGCGGGCGGGCGTGACCACGACGTTCAGCCTGCCGCCGGCGCCCTCACCCGCGTCCGGATGGGCCAGCCGGCGCAGCACCGCCAGGCGCTGGCCGACGGTGTCCGAGCGCGGCGACAGCTTCTCGTGCGGCAGCGTCTCCCAGGCCGGGAAGTGCGCGACGCGGTCGGGGTCGAGCAGGCTGCTCAGCGCGGCGGTCAGGTCCTCGGCCTCGCGGCCGGTCGCGGTGACCGCGAGCACGACCCCCTCGCCCCCGCCGTCGGCGGCGAGCGCCCGCGCCAGGGCCGCGCTCAGGATCGGCCACATCGACGGCGGCGCGACCACGTCGGTGTCCACGCGCGCCTGCGCGACGGCACCGGCCAGCCTGTGGTCGGTGCACGCCAGATCAACAAGTCCAGAAAGCGTCATCTTCGCCCGCTACTCATCCGCCCCGTGAGGGGCCGGCAAACCGCCCGCCACCTCTGCGCCGCCGCCCGCGCCCGGTGCGGGGCAGCCCGAGAACCCGGGAATCGTCCACGACCCCGGTCACAGGGTCCAGCCTACGCGCCCGCCCGCTCGCTCGCGCGGGCGATGTGGACCACACGGACGGCACGGAAGCTGCAACATAGCGGTAGCATATGAGACATCGATGTCTCAAAAAGGACGAGGGTGGCGCAGATGCGGAACGAGGAGGAGATCCTCGGCGCGGCGACCCGGCAGCTGAACGAGCGGCCGACCGCCTCCATGGCCGAGATCGCCGAGGCCATCGGGATCAGCCGGGCCACCCTGCACCGGCACTACGCCTCCCGCGAGGCGCTGCTGCGGGTGCTGGGCGAGCGCGCCACCGCGCGCTGGGAGCAGTCGCAGGACGCCGCCGGGATCGACGACGCGGCCGCCTCCGGCGACCCCGCCCGGCTCCGGGCGGCGCTGCGCGCGATGCTCGCGGCCTTCGTCACCGACGCCGACGAGTACGGCTTCGTCCTGACCGAGCACTTCCTCGCCGACCTGCCCGACCTCGTCTCCTGGGCGGACCGCCTGGAGGAGCGCGAGATCGCCTTCTACACCGCCTGCCAGGCGGCCGGCGTGCTGCGCGCCGACCTGCCCCCGCGCTGGGTGAGCAACACCGTCTACGGCTTCATGATCGCCGTGCGGGACAGCCTGCGGCACGGCGACGTGGCGCGGCGCGACATCGAGAACCTGCTGATCACCACCTTCCTGTCGGGCGCCGGAGCGCGCCCCGACGGGTCTTCGACCTCCGGGGGAACCTCATGACCACCGCCAAGACGCCGGCGGGGGCCGCGGCCGCGGTACCGCCGCCGGACCCGCGCCGCTGGGCGGGACTGGCGGTCCTGTCGGCGAGCCTGCTGCTCGTCGTCATGGACATGACCATCCTGAACGTCGCGCTGCCCGAGCTGTCGGCCGACCTCAGGCCCGACTCGGTCCAGTTGTTGTGGATGGTGGACATCTACTCGCTGGTGGTGTCGGGCCTGCTGGTCACCCTGGCCGCGGTCGGCGACCGCTGGGGCCGCAAGCGCCTGCTGATCACCGGCTTCGCCATCTTCGGCATCGCCTCGCTCGGCGCGCTGGCGGCCGACAGCCCCGGCGCGGTCATCGCGGTGCGCGCGCTGCTGGGCGTCGGCGGCGCGATGATCATGCCGTCCACGCTGTCGATGATCCGGCAGCTGTTCACCGACCCGCGCGAGCGCGCCACCGCGCTCGGCGTGTGGGCGACGATGGCGGCGGTCGGCGGCGCGCTCGGCCCGATCCTGGGCGGCGCGCTGCTGGAGCGGTTCAGCTGGCACTCGGCGTTCCTGGTGAACGTGCCGGTCATGGCGGTGGCGATCGTGGCCGGTCTGCTGCTGCTGCCCGAGTCGCGCACCCCCACGCCCGGTCCCTGGGACCTGGTCGGCACCGTGCAGTCGATCGTCGGCATGGTCGCGCTGGTCTACTCGATCAAGCACTTCGGCAAGGAGGGCGTCGGCGACCCGCAGGCGTGGGTCTCCGGGATCGTCGCGGTGGCGGCGCTGGGGCTGTTCGTGCGGCGCTGCCTGCGGCGGCCCGACCCGCTGCTGGAGGTGCGGCTGTTCCGCAACCGCGCCTTCACCGCCGGGACCGTCACCGCCCT
Source organism: Spirillospora sp. CA-253888 (assembly GCA_050936435.1). Lineage (GTDB taxonomy): Bacteria > Actinomycetota > Actinomycetes > Streptosporangiales > Streptosporangiaceae > Spirillospora. Next base: position 4,990,789 of record JBNJMT010000001.1, on the reverse strand, counting down.
CGCCGTCAGCATCGCGATGGCCGCCACCATGCTGCTGCTCGCCCAGTGGATGCAGCTCGTGCAGGGCTACTCGCCGCTGGAGACCGGCGTGCGGATGCTGCCCGAGGCGGTCGCCGCGATGATCGCCTCGCCGCTGGCGCCCGCCCTGGCCGCCCGGATCGGCGCCCGCACGGTGCTGGCCGGGGGCCTCGGGGTCGCCGGGATCGGCCTGCTGGTGATCTTCCTGTGGCCGTGGGCGCTGGGCTATCCCGCGGTGGCGGTCGCGCTGACCCTGGTCGGGGTGGGCCTCGGCTCGCTGGCGATCGCCTCGGCCGTCATCATGGCGGGCGCTCCCCCGGCCAAGTCCGGCAGCGCCGCCGCCATCGAGGAGACCAGCTACGAGATCGGCGGCGCGCTCGGCGTCGCGGTGCTCGGCAGCATCGCCGCGGTCTTCTACCGCACCCACCTGACCCTGGACGACCTGGCCGCCGACGGCGTCACCGGCGCCACCGCGCACCAGGCGCAGGAGTCGATCGGCGGCGCGATGGAGATCGCCCGCCATCTGGGCGAGACCGGCGTGCGCCTCGCCGACCAGGCCCAGGCCGCCTTCACCGGCTCGCTGGAGTGGACCGGCCTCGCCGGCGGCGTGCTGATGCTGGCCACCGCGCTGGTGGTGTGGCGGCTGACGCCGCGCGACCTCGACCTCGCCGAGGTGCAGCACTGATCACCCAGGGCGACACGTCCGCTACCAACAATGAGCAAATAGCGGACAGTCCGTCGTCGCGCGATTACGCTGCGAGACTGTGACCGAACTGCGCACCTCGCCGGTCGACGACGGCGAACTGTTCTCCGAACGCGCCCGCCAGTACGTCCACGACAAGCCGCTCCAGGAGCGGGTCAGCATCCTGGAGGCGGGCTGCGGCTGGGGCACCGGCCTCGACCTCGACGGCCTCGCGCACCAGGTCGTCGGGGTCGACGTCGAGGCCCCCGCGCTGCGCGCCCACACCCGGCGGCGCGCCGACCTGTCGTCCTGGCACCTGGGCGACCTGCGCACCGTGCCGATGCCGCCGCGCGCCTACGACATGGTGTACGCGCCGTACGTGATCGAGCGGGTGCCGCACGCCGAGCTGGTGCTGGACCGCATGGTCGCCTCGCTCAAGCCCGGCGGCCTGCTGATGGTCACCCTGCGCGACCGCAACACCGCCTTCGGCTTCCTGGACCGCACCCTGCCGCCGTGGCTGCGCGAGGCGCTGTGGCGGCGGCCCGCCCCGGCCGGGGACGGGGCGCCGGCGCCGCTGCCGCCGCCCGCCGCCGTCTACGACGAGGTCGCCTCGCGGCAGGGCATGCGCTGGTACTGCGTGATGCGCGGCCTGGTGATCGCCGAGGAGCACACCTCGCGGTACTGCCTGGAGTCGCCGCGGGCCGCTTCCGGCCTCGCGGCCCGGGTGTGCGAGGCGGTCTCGGCGCTCAGCCGGGGGCGGCTCACCGCCGCCTACAGCGAGCTCTCCCTGGTGATCCGCAAGCCGGAGAACCGCTTCGCCCGGGTGATCTGAGCCACGCCGCCGGACCGGTGTCCACATCCGTCCACCCCGGAGGGACCGGGCGAGGTGCGGGCACCCCGCGCACCTCGGTATTTTTCTGCGGAAAACCCTACTGACCTGGATCAGCCCGGCCACCCGGACCGGGCAGGATCGGAGACCGCGGTGACCGCCGAAGCCGGCCTTCCCGACACGCTGCGCGACCTGCCCGCCTGGACCCCCGACGGGGTGGAGCTGGCCGACCTGGAACTGCTGCTCGCCGGGGTGTACCGGCCGCTGGCGGGGTTCCTCGGCTCGTTCGACACCGCCATGGTCATCGCGGGCGGCCGGCTGTCGGACGGCACCCCCTGGCCCGTCCCGGTCACCCTCGCGGTCCCGAAAGAGCTCACCGCGCACGAGCGGCTGGTGCTGCAGGACCCCGAGGGCGTGCCGCTGGCCGTGCTCGCGGTCAGCGAGGCGTGGCAGGACCCCACCACCCAGGGCTGGCGCCTCGCCGGTCCGCTGGAGGCCCTGCGCGCTCCGGCGCACGGACCGTTCCACCGGCTGCGCCGCCGCCCCGACGAGATCGAGCCCGCCGAGGGCCCCACGCTGGCGGTCGCGACCCGCGAGCCGCTGCACCGCAAGCAGCTCGGCCAGCTCCGCCAGGTCGCCGAGCGGCTCGGCGCGCGCGTGCTGGTGCTGCCGCTGCTGGGCGGCGGGCACGACGAGTCGCTGGTGCGCGCGCTGCTGGCGGTGCGCAAGGAGCTGCCGGAGGGCGCGCGGATCGTTCCGGTGCCGCTGCCGCCCCGCGACCTGGACGCCGGGCGCGACGTGCTGCTGCGCTCGCACGTGGCCGCCGCCTACGGGGCGACCCACCTGCTGGCCGAGGCCGAGGCCGAGGGGACGGCGATCCCGGTGGTGGTGCCCGAGCCGTGGGCCTACGACGCCGACATCGAGGTGTGGCGGCCGGTCGCGCGCATCGACCCCGACCACGTGCAGGCCGAGCTGACCCCCGAGCGCCTCGGCGAGCTGCTGGACCGGGGCGAGCCGGTGCCCGACTGGTTCACCCCGCCCGCCGTGGCCGCCGAGCTCGCCGTGGCCCGCCCGCCCAAGTCCTCGCGCGGCATCACCGTCTTCTTCACCGGCCTGTCGGGCTCGGGCAAGTCCACCGTGGCGCGCGGCCTGGCCGACGCGCTGGTGGAGCGCGGCGGCCGCAACGTCACGCTGCTGGACGGCGACGTGGTGCGGCGGCTGCTGTCGGCCGGGCTGACCTTCTCCCGCTCCGACCGCGACCTGAACATCCGGCGCATCGGCTACGTCGCGGCCGAGGTGACCCGGCACGGCGGCGCGGCGATCTGCGCGCCGATCGCGCCGTACGCGGCGACCCGCGCCGAGGTGCGCCGGATGGTGGAGGCGGCCGGCGACTTCGTGCTGGTCCACGTCGCGACGCCGCTGGAGGAGTGCGAGCGGCGCGACCGCAAGGGCCTGTACGCCAAGGCGCGCGCGGGCCTCATCCCGGAGTTCACCGGCATTTCCGACCCCTACGAGGAGCCGACGGACGCCGACCTGGTCCTGGACACCTCGCGGACCTCGCCCGAGGAGGCCGTGGCCAGAGTGCTGGACCTGCTGGTGACGGGCGGCTGGGTGCGCGCCGAGTAGCCGGGGGCGACCCCGGCCGCGCCGAGGCGCCACCGTTTCCCACCGGCCCCGGGGGTACCACGAGTCGGAGATGACCTTTACTCTGGTACACGATTTTTCCTATATAGCCGGTAGGTCATAGCGATGGACTTCGATTGGACGATGGCGCTGGGCTCGTTCCTGGTCGCCATCGTCGTGGGCCTGACGGGCATGGGCGGCGGCGCGCTCATGACGCCCATGCTGGTCACCTTCTTCGGCGTCAGCCCCCTCGCGGCCGTCTCCAGCGACCTGGTCGCGGCCGCGGTGATGAAGCCGGTCGGCAGCGCGGTGCACTACCGCCAGGGCACCATCAACATGAGGCTGGTGGGCTGGCTGTGCGCCGGCTCGGTGCCCGCGGCGTTCAGCGGGGTGCTGGTCGCCCGCGCGCTGGGCGACGGCGAGGGCGTGCAGCACGTCATCGAGATCGCCATGGGCACCGCCCTGCTCATCGCGGCCGGCGGGCTGGTGGCGCGGGGCCTGCTGGCCCACCGCGCGGGCGCGCCCGACGACGCCGAGACCCCGGAGATCACCGTCCGGCCGCTGCCGACGGTGCTGGTCGGCGCGGTCGGCGGCCTGGTGGTGGGCATCACCTCGGTGGGCTCCGGCTCGCTGATCATCGTGGCGCTGCTGGCGCTGTACCCGGCGCTGAAGGCCAACCAGCTGGTGGGCACCGACCTGCTGCAGGCCGTCCCGCTGGTGTGCGCCGCCGCGCTCGGCCACCTGCTGTTCGGCGACTTCCGGATGGAGGTCACCGCCGCGCTGCTGGTCGGCTCGATCCCGGGCGTCTACCTGGGCTCGCGGATCTCCTCGCGGGCGCCGGGCGGGCTGATCCGGCGCGCGCTGGCGTTCGTGCTGGTGGCGTCGGCGCTGAAGATGTTCGGCGTGCCGCTGACCGCGCTGGCGTGGATCCTGGTCGGGATGCTGGCGGCCTCGGCCGCGGCATGGCTGGTGCTGCGCCACCGCGCCCCGCGCACGGCCGAGGCCCCGTCCGCCGAGGCCCGCGAACCCGTCGAAGTCCGGAGTTAGCCACTCGCCCTTTGCGTGCCCTATAGGCTGCATTGACCTTTGCGGGAACTGTGGTCTGGGCGGGGAAGTATGAGCAGTGAGTGGCGGCACGACACCGTCGATGTGCTGGGCCTGCGGGTCAGCCGGGTGGACGTGCCGGCGTTCCGCTCGTTCCTGCGGACGGCGGTCGACGAGCGGCGGCGGCTCACCGTCACCTTCGCCAACCCCGACTACGCGCGCAAGGCCGCCGGCGACGCGGGGCTGCGCGAGCTGATCAACCGGTTCGACCTGGTGCTGGCCGACGGCTGGGGCGTGGTCGCGGCGGCGCGGATCTTCGGGCGGCCGGTGCCGGGCCGGATGGCCAACGACGACCTGACCGACGAGCTGTTCGGGACGCCGCACCGGGTGTTCCTGTTCGGGAACGCGCCCGGCGTCGCCGAGGAGGCCGCCGCCAACCTGGCCCGCTGGTTCCCCGACGTGACCGTGGTCGGGACCCGGCACGGGCACGTGGCGGGCCCCGACGGGCGGATCCCGGCCGAGACCGCCGACGCGCTGGTCGCCGAGATCAACGACGCCAAGCCGGACGTGCTGCACGTCGGGCTCGGCACCCCGCTGCAGCAGCGGTTCGTCGCCGAGCACGGGGACCGGATCGAGGCGCCGGTCATCATCACCTGCGGCGCCTACTTCGAGCACCTGGCCGAGCGGCGGCAGTACTACCCGCCGTGGGTGCTGAAGCTGCGCGTGGGCTTCCTGTACCGGCTGGCGCGCGAGCCGCGCCGGTTGTGGCGGCGCTACACGATCGAGCTGGGCTCCTACGTCGCCAGGGTGCTGCTGCAGCGCCTCCGGCGGGGCCGGCAGGGCTGACCGGCCCGGGTCACACCCGGGCCGCCGCCAGCCCGTCCAGCAGGTCGGGCACGTCCGGGTGCGCCACCGGATCGATCTTGCGCGCGAAGAAGGCCGAGCTGGCGCGCAGGTCGTCCAGGTGCGCGGCGGTGATCAGTTCGGGGTGGGCCTGCCGCACGCCCCAGGTGATGAACCGCTTGCTGTCGGCGGCGACGTCCAGCGCCGGGCGCGCGTTGAGCGCCATCGAGGCGATGAAGGTCTCGTCCGGGATCGGCGCGAAGCGCAGGTAGCGCAGCAGCGCCCGCGACAGCGGCGCGGCGTCGAACATCGCGTGCACGGCGGTCGCCGACAGGTTGAACCACATGTCGCCCACGTACAGGTCCACGCCCTTGCGGTAGGGGTGGCGGCGCTGGACCGGCAGCCCGACCGAGCGGTGGGTGAACGGCAGCCGGCGCTTGTACAGGTAGCGGTGGCGGGTCAGCGCCTGCCACGGGATCACGTCCTCGGCCGGGTCACCGATCTTGAAGTGCCGCAGGTAGGCGTCGTGCGGGGAGGCCGCCAGCTCCCGCTCGATGGCCCCCATGGAACGGATCGGGTAGTCCTGCCCAGACACCAGGAGCACCCAGGAGAAGTCGGGCACGTTGTCCTTCACCCAGCGCAGCGACCGCCACTGCGCCTCCACCAGCGACAGCCGCCCCCACTTCGGGGAGACCGGGTCGGGCACCAGCGCGACCTGCGAGGAGGGCTTGAGGGCGAGGGGCTCGCCGGCCGGGTCGTGGTGCACCACCGCGACCGTGTCGGTGCCCCGGGTCAGCCGGTCCACCAGACGGGACACCTGCTCGGGCCCACGATGCGAAAGCACGATGACCGCCACCGGGCCCATGACCACTCCTTCACCTTAAGACGCGCAAAACACGAAAGAGTAGATTGCCAGGTCAGCATGATTAGCGCCATAAGACCTCCTTAAGAGCATCGGTGTAATTAGTCGGGATGTGATAGGCAAGACCGACATCCTGCACAGTGATCTTCCGGAGCCTCCTCATGCGCCCCTGTATCGCCGTCCTCACGGCCGCCACCGTGATGGTCTCCGCGGCGGCCGTCAGCGCCCCGTCCGCCGTCGCGGACATCCAGCAGCCCCGCGTCGTCTCCGCCGACCCCGTGAACTTCACCCCGCACGTCCTGGACGGCACCGTGCGGGCCATCGCCGTGGTCGGCACCAAGGCCGTGGTCGCCGGGAACTTCGAGAAGGTGCGCGAGGCGGGCAGGAACAAGCCCGCCGTCGCCCGGCACAACCTGTTCGCCTACGACCTGGCCACCGGGAAGATCGATCCGGCGTTCCGCCCGCAGGTCAACGGCACCGTGCACACGCTCCAGGCCGCCACCGACGCCTCGGTCTACCTCGGCGGCACCTTCACCGTCGTCAACGGCGCCAAGGTCGGCACGCTGGCCCGCCTGAAGGTCCCGAGCGGCGCGCTGGTCACCGGCTTCAAGCCGTCGGTGAACTACCGCGTCTACACGATGGTGCGGCGCGGCGCGAACCTGTACATCGGCGGCTCCTTCACCAAGGTCGCCGGCAAGGCCCGCTCGGCGATCGCGCGGGTCAACGCCGCCACCGGCAAGCCCGACCCCGCCTTCACCGTCTCGGCCACCGACCCGCGCCAGGGCGCGCTGAAGGTCTACCGGATCGCGGTGGACGCGAAGGACACGCGCCTGGTCATGAACGGCACCTTCACCAAGGTCGACGGGCAGCGCCGCTACCAGATCGCCATGGTGGACACCACCTCCTCCCCCGCCGCCCTGACCTCCTGGTCCACCGAGCGGTACGCGACCCCCTGCAACACCAGCTCGTTCGACACCTACATGCGCGGCATGGACTTCTCGCCCGACGGCTCCTACTTCGTGGTCGTCACCACCGGCGGCGTCTACGGCCCGACCCAGCTCTGCGACAGCGCCGCCCGCTGGGAGACCGGCAGGACCGGGCCCCGCCAGGACCCGACCTGGGTCAACTGGACCGGCGGCGACACCCTGCTGTCCACCTCGATCACCGGGGCCGCCGTCTACGTCGGCGGCCACCAGCGCTGGATGGACAACAAGTACGGCCTGGGCTACGCCGGCCCCGGCGCGGTGTCGCGGCCCGGCATCGCCGCGCTGAACCCCGCCACCGGCAAGGCGCTGCCGTGGAACCCCACCCGCACGCTCGGCCACGGCGTCGAGGCGCTGGTCGCCACGCCCAAGGGGCTGCTGGTCGGCAGCGACACCGACCAGCTCGGCCGGGAGTACCACGGCCGGCTGGGCATGTTCCCGCTGTAGTGGACCCTTTGCCATACCCCCTTCTGACCGGATACGGGCCATACCGGATGGGACTGGAAAGTTCTCCTGGGAACGGCGACGGTCTAGCCTGGCCGAGTCAACGGAAAGGGCCGGTTCGTGCACACCCCGAAGCACCACGACTCGTTCCCTGAGGGGCACCACCGCCCCGACGCGCGCCGTTCACTGCCCGTGCCGCCCGAGCGGCCCGCCGCACCCAAGCGCTCCAAGGGTCCGCTGATCATGCTGACCGCGCTGGGCGCGGCGGCGGTGACCGGCGTCTCGCTGGGCGGCGCGGCCCTCACCGGCCCGGCCGCGCCCGCCGCCAACACCACCACGCCCGAGGGCGATGTCGTCGTGCCCGCCAAGGCCGACACCTACGTGGTGCAGGAGCGGCCCGGCGCCAGGTACGGCGACGCGAAGAAGATCGCCGCCTCGGTGTGGCCCCGCTGGCACTCCGAGGCGTACGTGTCGTTCGTCGTCCCGCGCGGCGCCGAGCGCTCCCGGCGGGCGCGGGTCGAGCTGACCTTCGACCGCTCGGCCAACCGGCCCGACCTCGCCGAGCTGCGCCTGCTGCTGGACGGCTGGTCGGAGTCCGGCACCGGCTGGGACAACCGGCCGCTGCTGGGCCCGGTGCTGGCCACCGCCAAGCCCGGCGAGGACGGGCGGCTGGTGTTCGACGTGAGCGCCTCGGTGGACAAGCCGGGGCTGCACTCGTTCGCCATCACCAACCCCGGCAGCCGGTCGGCCGTCTCGGTGCACTCGCGCGAGAGCGGCGGCAAGGGGCCGCGCCTGGTGCTGTCGAACCGCGCGCCGGGCACCGCGGCGCCCAAGCCGTCCGCCCCCGGCCCCGGCCCCACCGCGACGTCCAAGCCGCCGACGCCCGGGCCCGAGCCCACCTGGCAGGTCCCGCCCGCGCCCGGCACCAAGCCCAAGCCCGGGCGGCAGACCCTGTGCGGGGCCTCGCTCAACCTCCAGAACGGCGAGAACTTCCAGCAGGCCCTCGACCGCATGGACCGCGAGTACGGCGGCCTGGAGATGGTCCGGCTGTTCTACAGCGGCGTGCCGCCCGCGTGGCCCGGTCGCGTGAACGTCAACAAGCGGCCGCAGGTCATCTCGTTCAAGCTCAACCCCCGCGACGTCCTGAGCGGCAAGCACGACGCCGCGATGAGCAAGTGGTACGCGGACGCGCCCCGCGACCAGGACGTCTACTGGGTCTACTACCACGAGCCCGAGGACAACATCGCCAAGGGCGAGTTCAGCGCCGCCGACTACCGCGCGGCGTGGAAGCGGCTGCGGGGCCTGGCCGACAAGGCCGCCAACCCCCGGCTCAAGGCCACGCTGGTGCTGATGGGCTGGAGCGCCCACCCCAACTCGGGCCGGAACTGGCGCGACTACTACCCGGGCCGCGACGTGGTGCAGGTGCTGGGCTGGGACGTGTACAACCTGACCTACGAGAAGGGTCGGTACGAGGATCCGGTCCAGATGTACGACGAGGTCATCGCGGCCAGCAAGGCCGAGAAGCTGCCGTTCGGCATCGCCGAGACCGGCAGCTACCTCACCCCCGGCGACGGCGGCGCGCAGCGCGCGGCCTGGCTGCGCAAGATGAACGACCACCTGTCCAAGGCCGGAGCGCTCTGGGTCGCCTACTTCGACCTGAACTGGCACTCGGGCGACTTCCGCCTCCAGGACGCCCCCAGCCGCCAGGCGTGGCGCGACTTCTGCTGACGGACCTTCCGCTGGCGGGACCTTCCGCAGACTCCCTCGGACAGTGAGCGGCCCGGCCGGGAACCTCCCGGCCGGGCCGCTTTCTCATGCCCTCAGGCTGCCCTCATGTCAGCTCTTGGGAGCCAGCACGATCGTCCACATCGACGCGCGGCTGGCCGCGTCGGTCGTGGCGGTCCTGCCCCCGTAGGAGCCGGTCGGCACCGAGCCCTCGCTGTCGGCGACCAGCGCGGTGATCCGGCCGCTGCCCGTCCCGATGCCGGTCCCCCGCGTCTGCACGCCCTGCGGCGCGGTCCACGCGGTGGTGGCCGAGGACTTGTCGGCCCAGTACGACAGCGCCCACGAACCGGCCGCCGCGGCCGGCGCGGTCGGCGTGGTGTGCTCGGTCACCGCCGACGCGTCGCCGCCCTTGGCGACCGCCGCGACCGGGTCGGTCGTGTTGGTGCCCTCGTAGGCCAGCAGCCGGATGTCGGCCTTCAGGGTCGCGCCGAGCGGGATCTGGACCTGCGATCCGGCGTCACCGGCGGCCGCCACGCGCTTCCACACCGTGGAGGACGAGCTGCCGACGGTCTGGGTGTCCACCTGCGTCCACCCGGCGGGCGGGGTCAGGCCCACGGTGGCGCTGTTGACCGTCAGCACCAGGATCATGCCGTCGCCCGGCTGGACCGACGCCGGAACGGTGGTCACGGCGGTGGCGACGTTGCCGTTGCCGCCGTCGCCGCCCCGGTAGCCGATGCCGGTCCGGTTCGGCGCGACCGTCACGGTCTCGCTGCGGGTCGCCGTCGCGCCCTTGTCGTCGGTCACGGTGAGCTTGACGGTGTAGGTGCCCGCCGCCGCGTAGGTGTGCTCGGGGGTGGCGCCGGTGGCCGAGCCGCCGTCGCCGAAGTCCCACTGGTACGAGGCGATCGAGCCGTCGGGGTCGCTGGAGGACGACCCGTTGAACCCGCACTTGAGCTGGTCGCAGTCGCTGGTGAACGCGGCGGCCGGCTTCTGGTTGGGCACCCCGGCGTACAGGAAGACCGCCCGGCCGCGCCAGTCGCCGTTGGCGGCCAGCGTGGGGCTGCCCGAGGGCACCCCGGCGGCGGAGAAGGCGACCTTGTACAGCTTGCCGTCGCTGTTGTTGACGTAGTAGAGCGTCTCGCCGGAGACGAACATGCCGCCCACCGACGACCAGCTCATGCCGGGCAGGTTGCCCGTCGCGGTGAACTCCTGGGCGCCGACGACGCCGCTCTCGGGCGTGAAGCCCCGGTAGTACAGGGCCGACTGGCCGCGCGTGTAGTAGATCCGGCCGTTGGCGAAGAACATGCCCGCGATGTTCGGGACCTGGCCGTGCCAGGTGGTCATGTTCCGCAGCTGGTCGGCGGTGTTGATCTCGCTCGGCGCGCCCAGCGTGGTGCCGTCGTAGGAGCGCTTGTAGAGCTTGCCGTTGGACTGGCCGTGGTACAGCTGCCCGTTGACCATGAACGCGCCGCGCGCGGTGCGCCAGTCGAACCCGGCGGTGCCGTCGTCGGTCTCCGGCCCGGCCAGCAGGCCGTTGAACGAGCGGTGCCGCACGTAGTTGGCGCCGAACGCGCTGGTCGAGCCCGCCGAGTAGACGTCGCCCGGCAGCTCGCCGGTCGCGTTGGCCGGCACCCTGGTGCCGCCCGCCAGCGGGAACATCGCCAGCTTCTGGTGGGTCTCCCCGCCCGCCACGTCGGTGTCGCTGCCCATCCACAGGCCCTCTTCGGTGGCCAGCAGGTCGAACACGCCGACGCCGCGGGTGCGGCCGGGGTTCCAGGAGAACGGCAGGCCGTTGACCGGGTCGAGCGCGGCGATGCCCTCGCGCGACACCGCGCCCTGGTCCTCGACGTTGTTGCCGAAGGGGTTGTTGGCCCAGCGGAAGTGTCCGCCCACGTACACCGCCGTGTCGGTGATCTCCACCGCGTAGGAGGTGTCGCCGCCGGTGATGTTCACCCAGGTGGGCTGCTGGCCCGCGCCGGTCTTGCCGGTCTCCCAGCGGGCGTGGGTGTCGCAGAGCCGGGTCGTGCCGCCGTAGGCGCCGGTCGTGGTGACCACGAAGTAGGAGCCGTCCGGCGCGAAGTCGATGTCGCGCATGTAGGTGTCGAACGAGGCCGAGCACTGGTCGGCGTAGCGCACGGTGTCCCAGTTGGCCAGCTGCGCCGTCGGGCCGGTCAGGTCCAGCATCACGATCTGGCGGCGGGCGCTGCCCGAGACCGAGCTGAAGTTGCCGACCGCCACCAGCTTGGAGCCGTCGGGCGTGACGTCCATCTTGTAGACCTGGGTGACGCCGTCGCCGGTCTGGGTGCCCGCGAAGCCGACGTCGACGAAGTCGTCGACCGCGCCGGTGTCGGGGTGCACGGTGGCGAGGGCCGGGCGGGCCTTGCCGCCGGCCTGGGCGAAGGTGCCGCCGACGTAGAGTCGGCCGCCGGCAAGCCTCAGGTCGCGCACGCGCGCGTCGAACTGGGGCTTGAAGGAGGTGATCGGGGCGCCGGTGGCGGCGTCCAGACGGGCCAGCACGAAGGTGCGCACGCCGTTGATGTAGCCGAAGTTGCCGCCGGCGTAGACCGACTTGCCGTCGGGCGCGGGCAGCAGGACGCTGACCTCGTTCTTGTCCACGTCGGGGGTGAAGGCCGGGTCGATCGCGCCGGTCTCGGCGTCGAAGGCGAACAGCCGGTTGCGGGTCAGCACGGGCTTGTTGCCGCCCGGCTCCTTGACCTGGGTGAAGCTGCCGGCGACGTAGATCTTGCCGCCGATCTTGACGATGGACTTGACCTCGCCGTCCTGCACCTGCGGCGTGTAGTCCACCGGGTCCGCGCTGACGATCCGGTCGTGCTCGGCCGCCGACGCCGCGGGGGCGGTGGCGGCCAGGCCGGCCAGGGTGCCCGCGGCGAGCGCCATGCCGGTGATCAATGCCCCGATTCTGCGCACGCGCATCCCACCTTCTCTGCACTGCGGGGGTAAAATTTGTGCCACTTGCACACCAATGGCGACTGGCAGGGGTCAAGGGTAGCTATCGCCTCCCGTGGACCATGCACCAGATGACTAACTTTTCGGTTGCAACCGCGCGGGAATCGCACCAACCCCGCCATGTCCCGATGTGCCACAAGATCGTTGTGTCGCCCGGCACCGGCGCCGGACCGCTGCGGGTACGCTTCCGGCCTGACCCGGGGAATTCAGGCGACCGGCGGCGAAGGGTGCACCGGACGGCACACCGGACGGGGCGGCGCATGGGAGAGCCGGCGGCACAGGGCGACGGGAGCGGGGATTGAGCGGGTTGCGGACGATCGCCGCGGGCGTGCCCGCGGCCGACGACCGGCTGCTCCGCGGGCGGCTCCAGCCCGGCTGGCCGCTGACGGTCGCGCTGCTCGGCTTCCCGGTCTGGTGGCTGCTCGGCCTGGCCAACATCATGCTGATCCTGATGGCGCTGCCCATGGGGATGCTGCTGTGGCGGCGGCGCCGCACCCTGTCGGCGCCCGGCGGCTTCGGGGCCTGGCTGTTCTTCGTGGCGTGGGTCGGGCTGGGCCTGGTCACGCTGTGGGCCGACGCGCCCGGCGCCGAGCCCGGCGGCGGCCTCAGCCGGCTGCTGGTGTTCGGCTGGCGGCTGGCCTGGTACCTCTCCTTCACCGTGGTGCTGCTCTACATCTGCAACCTCAGTGAGCGGGAGCTGCCCACCGGCAAGATCGGCCGGCTGCTGGGGTTCATGTTCATCGTGACCGCGGTGGGCGGGCTGGTGGGCTCGTTCTTCCCCGGAATCCAGCTCACCTCGCTGATGGAGGTCGTGCTGCCGCACGGGCTGGCCAAGAACGGCTTCATCCGCGACATCATCCATCCCAAGACGGCCGAGATCGCCACCATCCTGGGATTCGAGCAGCCGCGGCCGATGGCGCCGTTCGCCTACGCCAACACCTGGGGCGCGGCCTACGCCTTCTTCCTGCCGTACTTCATCATCACCTGGATCGTGCGGGCCCGGAAGCGCCGCCGGATCACCGGCATCGTGATCCTGCTGGCCTCGCTGTGGCCCGCGGTGTACTCGCTGAACCGCGGCCTGTGGGGCGCGCTGGCGGTGATCGGGCTGTTCGGCCTGGTCAAACTGGCCCAGGTCGGCGGCACGCGGGTGCTCGGCTGGGCGGCCGCGGCGCTGGCGGTCGGCGCGGTGGTGGTGGCCCTGTCCCCGCTGCCCGGCCTGGTGCAGGACCGCCTGGACAACCCGCACAGCAACAACCGCCGCACCCTGCTGGCCGAGGAGACCACCCGCAGCGCGCTGACCGGGTCACCGCTGGTGGGGTTCGGGTCCACCCGCGACGTGCAGGGCGACCTCGGCACGGTGTCGGGCGGCGACCGGCCCGACTGCAAGGCGTGCGGCTCGCCGCCGCTCGGCACCCAGGGCCACCTGTGGCTGCTGGTCTTCGCGCACGGGGTGATCGGCACGATCGCCTTCTGCGCCTTCTTCGCCGTGCGCTTCGCCCGGCACTGGCGCGACCGCGGCGCCTACTCGCTGGCGGGCTGCTGCGTGCTGCTGTCCTGCGGGCTGTTCATGATCACTTATGACCTGGTGGAGGTACCGCTGTACACGGTGATGATCGCGGTGGCCCTGATGTGGCGGGCCAAGCGCGACCTGGTCGCGGGCCCCGCCCCGGCCGCGGCGCGCAGCGCGGGGAGCTTCCGGTGAGCGCCTGGGTGGAGGCGGTCCGGGACCTGTGGCCGGGCGCCGAGGTCGAGGCGGTCACCGCCGCGCAGGCCGCCGGACGGGCCGCGGGCGCGCGCCGCGAGCTGGCGTTCCTGCCCAACGCCCGCAGCCCGCGCCTGCTGGTGCCCGCCGGGCTGCCCGGGGCCGCCGCCACCGCGCTGCGCCGCTACAGCCACGACCTCGGCGTCAAGCAGCGCGCCTCGCGCGGCCTCACCGCCGCCGCGGTGCGCACCGGCCTGCCCGAGCGGGCGCTGCGCGACCGGCTGCTGATCACCGGCGGCGGCGAGTCGGTCGAGGACCACCTCGCCGGCCTGCTGGGCCGCCCGGTGGTGGTCAGCCTCGGCCTGGGCACCGCCCGCGCCAACCGCAAGCCGATCCTGCACGTGGTGTCCCCTGAAGGCGAGCCGGTCGCGTTCGTCAAGGTCGGCGACACCGGGACCGCGCTGTCGCTCATCGAGGGCGAGGCCGCGGCGCTGGAGTACCTCGGCAAGCGCCCGCCCGCCGGGCTGGCGGTGCCCGAGCTGCTGCACCACGGCATGTGGCGCGACCTCGGCCTGCTGGTGCTGTCGCCGCTGCCCACCAGCGCGACCGGCTGGCGGCCGCGCGGCCGGGCGCCGGTCACGGAGATGCGGGCGCTGTTCGAGGTCGGCGGGGTCCGGCGCGCGGCGCTGCGCGACAGCCCGTTCTGGGAGGGCATGGAGCGGGCCGCCGGCGAGCTGGCCGATCCCGGACAGGCCGCCCGGTTCGGCGAGGTCGTCGCCGGGATCGGCGCCGCGTTCGGCGGCCAGGTGCTGGACTTCGGCTCCTGGCACGGCGACTGGACGCCCTGGAACATGGCCTGGCACCGCGGCCGCCTCCAGGTCTGGGACTGGGAGCGCTTCGCGCGCGGCGTCCCGTGCGGCCTGGACCTGCTGCACTACCGCCTCCAGGAGGCCATGCGCACCGCGCCCGGCCCCGCCTACTCCGCCTGGCCCGCGGGCGCGCCCGCGCTGCTGGAGCCGCTCGGCGTCACCGGCGCCGCCGCCCAGGCCACCCTGCGGCTCTACCTGCTGGAGCTCGGCCGCCGCTATCTGATCGCCGCGCAGGGGCCGATCGGTGAGCCGCTGCGGCCGCAGGCCGACCGGCTCCTCGACCTGCTGCACGCCGACCTCGGGAGGATTCAGTGATCTCGCGCCGCGACGCCCCGCAGTGGGTCAAGGACGCAGGACGCACCGCGACGCGCGCCGGAGGGCGGCTCACCGCCGGGGTGCGGATGCTGCCCGACTTCCTCATGGTCGGCACCCAGCGCGGCGGCACCACCTCGCTGTTCCGCTCCCTGGCCCAGCACCCGGCGATCGTGCAGCCCAACTTCCACAAGGGCGTGCACTACTTCGACGTCAACTACCAGCGGGGGCTCGGCTGGTACCGGGGCCACTTCCCGGTGCGCGCGCTGGCCGAGCGCTCGGTGGACGTCAGGCCGCTGGCGTTCGAGTCGGCCGGCTACTACATGCACCACCCCCTGGCCCCCGAGCGGATCGCGCGGGACCTGCCCGGCGTCAAGCTGGTCGTGCTGCTGCGCGACCCGGTGGAGCGCGCCTACTCGGCGCACAAGCACGAGCTGGCGCGGGGCTTCGAGACCGAGCCGTTCGAGCGGGCGCTGGAGCTGGAGCCGCAGCGGCTGGCCGGGGAGGTCGAGCGGATCAAAGCCGACCCCGGCTACCTCAGCCACGCCCACCGGCACCACTCCTACCTGGACCGCGGCCAGTACGTCGACCAGATCCAGGTGCTGTTCGACCGGTTCGGCCGCGACCGGGTCCTGGTCGCCTACGCCGAGGACTTCTTCGGCACCCCCGAGCCCGTCTACGACCGGATCATCGACTTCCTGGAGCTGCCGCGCTGGCGGCCGCCGTCGTTCGACCGGCACAACGCCCGGCCCGGCTCGCCGCTGCCCGACCACCTGCTCAAGCGGCTGACCGAGCACTACGAGCCCTACGACGCCCGGCTGGCCGAACTGCTCGGCGAGACCCCCGCCTGGCGCCGGTAGGACGGGGACGCGCGATGAGCAGACGACGGCCGCTGGGGCCCTCGGCCGTGGAGGCCGAGCCGCCCCTCGCCCCGGACTCGGTGCCGATCGCGCGCTACTACGGCACCGTGCGGCGGCACTTCCCGGCGCTGCTGGTGGCGCTGATCCTGGGGTCGCTGCTCGGCGTGGTGCAGAGCGCGACCGCCGACCGCACCTACACCGCCAGCATCTCGGTGCTGGCGCCGCCGGTCACCCTGCACCCGGGGTTCGCCGCCGGGTCCAAGGACCCCACCCAGGCCCGGCGGCCCCGCGACACCACCATGGACACCGAGGCCCAGCTCGTGTGGTCCGACGAGGTGCTGCGGCGGCTGGCCACCTTCCCGGGGTTCCGGGCCGACCGCGCCGAGCTGAAGAAGCGCATCACCATCACGGTGCCGTCCAACACCCAGGTGCTGACCATCGGAGTGCGGGCCGGCTCCCCCAAGGCCGCCCAGAGCGGCGCGGAGATCGTCGCCGAGACCTACCTCAACCTGCGCCAGCAGATCCTGGGCGGTGTCCAGCAGCGCAACCGCGAGGCGCTCCAGCAGACGGTCACGCTGCTGGAGAAGCAGCTCAAGGCGCTGCCCGGGGACGCCTCCCAGCTCACCCGGCTGACCGCGCGCACCCGCCGCCAGGCGATCATGAAGCAGATCGGCGCGGTGGAGAAGCAGCTGTCGGGCCTGGAGGCCAAGGCGGTGCAGCCCGGCGAGGTGCTGCGCGGCGCGCGGCACCCGGCCACCGCCGACGACCCCGGCCGCGACGTCAAGCTGGCCAACGGCCTCGGCCTCGGCCTGCTGGGCTGGCTGCTGTACGCGCTGCTGCGCGACCGGCGGCCGCGCCGGATCCGGCGCCCCGCCGACGTGCGCCTGCACAGCCGGCTGCCGATCATGGTGGAGGCCATGGTCGGGGACGCCGAGCACCGCGAGGTCTGCCGGCGGCTGCGCAACCTGGTCTTCGACGCCGAGGCGTCCACCGTGCTGGTGGCGGGCGTCCCGGCGACGGCGGGCGCCGCCATCGCCCACCAGCTCGCCACCCTGTGCAACGAGGGCGGCTCGCCCACCACCCTGCTGCGGCTGCACGAGCACGGCCGCTCCACCCAGGAGACCGCCCCGCCGCACACCGACTTCCCCGTCCGCCTGGTGCGCACCGACGACGGCGACCGCAGCCTGTCGCACGCCATCGCCAAGGCGGGCGAGGAGTCGGCGATCGTCGTCATCTCCACCCCCGAGCTCGACAGCGCCGACACCGTCAGCGCCGCCGCCGCAAGCGACCTGACC
Source organism: Spirillospora sp. CA-253888 (assembly GCA_050936435.1). Classification (GTDB taxonomy): domain Bacteria; phylum Actinomycetota; class Actinomycetes; order Streptosporangiales; family Streptosporangiaceae; genus Spirillospora. The sequence continues at coordinate 4,973,731 of JBNJMT010000001.1, read as the reverse complement.
CTGGTGGTGGTCGAACGCGGCCGCGCCCTGGACCGCGAGGTCGCCCGGGGCGTGCTGGCCCTGGACAAGTCCGCCACGCCCGCGCGCGGCATCGTGCTGACCGCCCCGGAGCCGGTGTGAGCGGGCCTCCGGAGGGGGACTCCGGGTGCACGCCGGCCGGCGCCCGGATGACGCGTGCGTTGATACGAACACAACCGCGCTCTTGTCAAGGGCGGATAAAGTCATGAGCCGTAGTCCGCAAAATCCGGGATTGATCAAGGAAAGGTACCGACGTGGCAGCTGATCAGGCAGCCGAGCCCCAGGGCCAGTTGCTGGCGATCTTCCGCCGGTACGCCCTGCTCATCGGCCTGCTCGCCGTCCTGGGCGGCGCGGCGGGGGCGGGGGCCGCGATGATCCTGCCGGCGCCCTACACCGCGACCGCCACCGTGCTGGTCAGTCCGCTGGAGGGCAACCCCTACTCGCCCCAGGGCCGCGGCGACGACCTGATCAACCTGGAGACCGAGGCCCAGCTCATCAGCACCGACACCGTCGCCAAGCTGGCCGCGCGCAGGCTCGGCCGCACCCCCGGCGGCACCGTCTCGGTCACCGTGCCGCCCAACACCCAGGTCCTCAACCTGACCTACACCGCGGGCGGCGCGCAGGAGGCCCGGGGCGGCGCGCAGGCGTTCGCCGAGTCGTACCTGGACTACCGCAGGCAGCGCGCCCAAGCCGTGGTGGACGGCCGGCTGAAGAAGCTCCAGGACCAGTCCAAGCGGGTCGAGCGCGCGCTGCGCACCGCCAACCAGGAGATGCGCGGCGCCACCGGCGCGCAGCGCGCCTACCTCAGCCAGCGCATCACCGCCTACACCAACCAGCTCGGCGTCATCGACGAGCAGGCCAACGACATCGGCAGCACCCCGATCAACGCCGGCCAGGTCATCACCCCGGCCGGGCTGCCGCCCGGGTCCGGCGGGATGCGCATGGTGATGTTCGCCGGCGGCGGCCTGGCGGCCGGGCTGGTGCTCGGCGTGCTGATCATGCTGCTGCGCGAGCGCGTCAACCAGCGGCTGCGCGACGCCGAGGGCATCGAGGCGCTGGGCGTGCGCACGCTCAGCACCGTCCCGCCCGGCGACCCGCTGGCCCTGGTCAGCGCCCCCAAGAGCGCGGCCGGCGAGGCGTACCGGCGGCTGCGCGCCGCGGTGGTCGCGACCGCGCCCAAGACCCCGGTGGCGATCCTGGTGAGCAACGCCACGCCGGGCTCGGGCGCGCGGCGGCCGAGCGCCAACCTCGCGGTGTCCCTGGCGTTCGCCGGGGCCGGCACCATCATGATCGACGCGACCGGCGAGGACGCCGACCTCGCCGAACTGTTCGGCCTGCAGCCCGCCAAGGGCCTGTCCGACGCCCTGCTCCAGGGCACCGACCCGGCCGAGCTGCTCGTCCAGGCCGACTCCCAGCTGCGGCTGCTGCCGCGCGGCCCGCGCGCGGCCGAGGCCGCGCACCGGTTCAGCGGCCCGCGGATGCGCGAGGCCGTCAAGCTGCTGCGCCGCCGCGCGGACTTCCTCATCATCAACGCGCCGAGCCTGCACGACGCCGACGCCCAGGCGCTGATGACCTTCGTGGACGCGGTGATCCTGGTGGTCGACCGCGGCGTCACCACCCGCCAGGAGCTGCGCCAGGCCCACATCGAGGCCGAGCGCGCCGGCGTCACGGTGCTCGGCGCGGTGCTGGAGCCCGCCGACCCCGGCGGCAAGCAGCGCGCCCGCCAGCAGCCCGCCCGGCCCCCGGCGCGTCCGGCCGCCCGCCCGCAGGCGGGCCCGCAGCCCGCGCGGCCCCAGCGCACCCCCGAGGCCGAGGCCGCGGTGTCGTGGGCCGAGGAGACGCCCGCCGAGCCCGCGCGGAACGGCTCCTACTGGCCCGGCCCGTACGGCGCCGACAAGCAGGTCGCCTCCGCCGAGACCGGCCACCGCGCCGCCAAGGACCCCCAGCCGCGCCCCCCGGCCCCGGCCGAGGACGCCGAGGCCGAGGCGCCCGCGAACAAGACCCAGCCGCACCGGGTGGTCGACGTGGACCCGTCGGCCACCAAGACGCAGGAGGACGTGTCCAAGTACGTGGAGGACCCTCCCGACGAGCCCGGCCCCGAGGTCGCGCCCCGCTACTCCAAGAACCACCACAAAGCCGGTCGGCATGGCGGCTCCTGAGGCCGCACCGGCCGCAGGCGGCCCCAACCTGAACAAGCTCGCGCGCGGCGGCGCCCTCAACCTGGTGGGCGCCGCGGTCGCCGGGGTCCAGGGCCTGGCGCTGGTCTTCCTGGTCGCGCGCCTGTACTCGCAGCAGGTGGCCGGCGCGTTCTTCGCCGCCACCTCGCTGTTCCTGATCCTGGCGGCCGTCGCGGGGATGGGCTCGGACGCGGGCCTGCTGCGCTGGATGCCCCGGCACCTGGCGCTCGGCCGGTCGGCCTCGGCCCGCCGGATGGTGCCGATCGCGCTGGTGCCGGTGGTGGGCGTCGCCGCGCTGGCCGGGCTGTTCCTGGCGCTGGCCGCGCCGTGGCTGTCCACCAAACTGGGCGCCGAGGACTCCCACCAGGTCGTGGGGATGCTCCGGGTGCTGGCGGTCTTCCTGCCGATCGCCGGCGCGCACGACGTGCTGCTGGCCGCCACACGAGGCCACGGATCGATGCGGCCGACCGTGCTGGTGGACAAGATCCTGCGGCAGACCCTCCAGGTGGGGGGCGTGGTCGCGGCGGCGCTGCTGACCGACCAGCCGGTGCTGCTGGCGCTGGCCTGGGTCGCGCCCTACCTGCCCTGCCTGCTGGTGGCGGCGGTCTGGTACCGCCGCATCGCCGGTCCGGCGGCCCGCGCCACCGGCGACCCGGCCCCGCTGGGGACGCTGGCCGGGGAGTTCTGGCGGTTCACCGGGCCGCGCGCGTTCGCGCAGATCTGCCAGACCGCCTTCCAGCGGGTGGACATCGTGCTGGTCGCGGCGCTGTCCTCGGCGGAGGACGCGGCGATCTACACCGCCGCGACCCGCTTCATCGTGATCAGCCAGCTCGCCACGCAGGCGGTGCAGAACGTGATGCAGCCCGCGGTGAGCCGGCTGATGGCGCTGGACGACCGGCCCGGCGCGCAGCGGATCTTCTCGGTGTGCGCGTCGTGGAACCTGGCGCTGACCTGGCCGGTGCACCTGACCATCGCGGTCGGCGCGCCGCTGTACGTGGCGTCGTTCGGCGCCGGGTACGCCGGGTCCGGCCAGGTGGTGACCGTCATCCTGGCGATGGCGATGCTGGTGGCGACCGCCACCGGCGCCCGCGACGTGATGCTGCTGATGGCCGGGCGCAGCGGGCTCAGCCTGGGCAACCAGAGCGCCGCGCTCGCGGTGAACCTGGTGCTGAACGTGCTGCTGATCCCGCCGCTCGGCATCGCCGGGGCCGCGCTGGCCCGTGCGGGCGGCCTGCTGACCCGCACGCTGCTGGCGCTGTTCCAGGTGCGCCGCATCCTCGGCATGAGCCCCGCCGGCAACGGCCTCGCCTGGGCCGCCGGGTCGGCGCTGCTGGGCTTCGGCGCGGTGCCGCTGCTGGCCCGGCTCGCCCTCGGGTCGAGCCTGCCGGCGCTGCTGGCCGGGCTGGTGCCCGGCGCCCTGCTCTACCTCGCCCTGATGTGGGCGGGCCGGGAACGGCTCGCCCTGACCGCCTTCGCCTCCCTGCTCCCGGGGAGGCGCGGCCGCGGCGGCCCGGTGCCGCCGCCCGCCGAACAGACCCCTGCTAGGAGCGTCCATGTCCACCCCCATTGACCAGATCAGGCGGCGGTCGCGATCCGCGCTGCGCAAGACGGGCCTCGCCCCCAGCGGTCCGGTGTACGGACGGCTGGTGGACGCCGGACGGTCCCTGCCGATCCCCGTCGGGGCCCGGGTGGCGGTGTCCAGCACCGTGCTGCGGCGGCCCTGGCGGGTGCCGGTGCGGCTGGACCGGATGCTGGTCGGCGCGCAGGGCGGCTGGACCGCGCGCGAGTTCGCCGAGCGCGCCGGCGACCTGCTGTGGCCGTCCACGCCGTTCCTGGAGGGCCCGCACGTCGCGCTGCTGAAGCTCGCCGACGAGAAGGGCGAGCTGAGCGACGAGGAGCTGCTGGAGACGCCGTACGTGCGGCTCGGGCTGCGCTGCATCGAGGCGGGCGGCGACTACTTCGGGGCGACCACCGAGGCCGGCGTGGTCCGCGCGGCGCGGGTGTTCATCGGCCGCTACCGGGGCGAGCAGGAGCCGGACGGGCCGCTGCGCCCGCAGCAGAGCGGCGCGACCGACCCCGTCCTGGTCGCGCCGGTGCGCGGCTCGGACCGCTACCAGATCCTCGACGGCCACCACCGGCTCGCCATCGCCGCGATGAGCGGCGCGACCGGCGCGCACGTGGTCGCCAAGTGGCTTCCGGTCACCACTCCCCTACAGGACCTGCTGCTCAAGATGAGCTGGCTGGACGGCACCCACGAGCTGTACCAGCCGATCGACGCGCCGGAGCTGCGCGACTCGTGGACGACGGTCCGCAAGTGCACCGACCGGCTCGACAAGATGACCGCCTTCCTCGCCGAGCGCGGCGTCGGCGGCGGCTACCTCGACGTGGCGAGCTGCTACGGCTGGTTCGTGTCGCGGATGGGCGCGGCCGGGTTCGACGCCGAGGGCATCGAGCGCGACCCGCTGGCGGTCCCGCTCGGGCGGGCGGTCTACGGGCTGCCCGAGGGCGCCGTCTCCACCGGCGACGCGGTGGAGTTCCTGCGCGGCCGTCCGGTCCGCGCCTGGGACGTGGTCTCGTGCTTCAGCCTGCTGCACCACTTCGTGCTCGGGCGCGGCAGCGTGGACGAGGTCGAGCTGATCAAGCTGCTGGACCGGGCCACCGGGCGGGTGCTGTTCTTCGACACCGGGCAGGACAACGAGACCTGGTTCGCCGAGTCGCTGCGCGGCTGGAGCCCGGCGCGGATCGCCGAGTTCCTGCGCGAGCACACCACCTTCGACGAGATCGTCGACCTCGGCCCGGACGAGGACGCCGTGCCCCCCTACCAGGACAACTACCGGCGGCATCTGTTCGCCTGCGTCCGCACCTCATGACGCGGGCGCGCGGAACGGTGGTCCTGCTGGCCGCGTCGACCCTGGCCGCCGCCGCCTGCCAGGGCGGCAGCCCCTCCAGGGCGGCCCCGGCGCCGGCGCCGTCCCCGGCCGCGGCCGGCAGCGTGGGCGGCGCGGGCGCGGTGTGGACCTCGGGGTACAACTCCAACGGCCAGCTCGGCCGCACCTCCGACGACGACATGGACGTCTCGCTCGCCGCCGTCGCCGGTCCCGGCGGGCGCGGCACGCTGCGCGGCGCGGTCGCGGTCGCGGGCGGCGGCCGGCACTCGCTGGCGGTCCTGGCGGGCGGCCGGGTGGTCGCCTGGGGCGCCAACGACCACGGGCAGCTCGGCGACGGCACCGTCCGCGACAGCCGCGTCCCGGTGCCGGTGCGCGCGCCCGACGGCGCGCCGGGCGAGCTGGCCGGCGTCGTGGCGATCGGCGCCAACAGCGACTTCTCCATGGCGCTGCTGGGCGACGGGAAGGTCGTCACCTGGGGCGAGGGCAAGGCCGGCCAGCGCGGCATCGGGAAGAAGGCCGCGCCGCGCACCCCGACGACCGTGCTGGCCCCGGACGGCCGCAAGCCGCTGACCGGCGTCCAGGCGATCGCGGTGGACGGCCGTACCGAGCTGGCCCTGCGCAAGAACGGCGAGGTGCTGGCGTGGGGCGCCAACACCTACGGCATGGTCGGCGACGGCACCACCAAGAACCGGCCGCTCCCGGTGCCGGTGCGCGGCCTGGACGGCGCCCCCAAGCTGACCGGCGTCTCCCGCCTGTCGATCGGCGGCCAGCACGGGATGGCGCTGCTGCGCGACGGCCGGGTGGCGTCGTGGGGCCGCAACGAGCTGGGCCAGCTCGGCTCCGGCGACCGCACCGGGCGGCTCACGCCCGGCCTGGTCACCGGGCCGGGCGGCAAGGGCGCGCTGGACGGCGTGGTCGCGATCTCCTCGGCGGAGAAGCACAACTACGCACTGCGCCGCGACGGCACCCTGGTCTCCTGGGGCAACAACACCGCCGGGCAGCTCGGCGACGGCACCCTGGCCGTGCGCACCTCGCCGGTGCCGGTCAAGGGCGCGCACGGATCGGTGCTGCGCGGCGTCACGCAGGTGTACGCGGGCGAGGCGTACGGCGTGGCGATCCTGTCGGACGGTACGCCGGTGTCGTGGGGCGCGGGCGGCAAGGGCCAGCTCGGGTCCGGCAACCGGGTGCCGCGCAGCCGTCCGGGGACGCTGGTGATGGCGCACGGCGACACCCCCGGCAACGCGCTGATGGCGGGTGTCGGCGAGCGCCATCTGATCCTGCTGCTGCGCCCCTAGCCGTTGTGCGGAGGCTGGGCGGGGGGCTTGGGCGCGTCGTCGCCGCCCGGTCCCGCCGCCCGGCCCGCCACGGCCTTCTCCGGGCCCGGCGCGGCGGGCTTCTCGCGCCGCTTGAGGAGCACGAACGCGCCCGCGCCGGCCACCAGCAGCAGCACGACGGCGCCGCCGACCAGCATCAGGGTGCCGCCGCCCGAGGACTTCTCGGTCTTCTCCGCGGCCTTCCCGGGCTCCCCGGCGGCCTCCTCGGTCGCCTCCTCGCCCTTCCCGGCCTTCCCCGTCTGCCGCTTGGCGGCCTTGGAGCCGCTGGCCGGGGCCGGCCCCTCCTTCTCCAGCTCGGCGAGGGTCGCCTGCCGCGCCTTGGCGGGCGGCTTCTGCGCGGAGGCGGGCAGCGTGCGGATGAAGGCGACGAGCGCGATGTCGGGGCGGCCCTTGTGCGCCTTGACGGCCTTGCCGTAGGCGTTCTTGACCTGCGCGGCGGGCAGGGTGTCGGAGGAGACGCGCAGCTGCTCGCCGGCCAGCACGGCATAGGTGCCCTTGCGCTCCAGCTTGGCGGGGAGCCGCCTGAGGACGGCGGCCGCGTCGTTCCCGGCGGGCAGCACCGCGACGAAGACCGGGACCGCGCGCTCCTGGGAGTCGCGCAGCGCGTCCTGCGCCTTGTCCGACTTCAGGTAGCGGGCGCGGGAGTCGACGTAGTAGCCGCTCTCGGTGATCGACTCGGCGACGGCGTCGATGTCCACGCCCGCCGCGCGGGCCGGGCCGCCGGTGAGGGCCGACAGCAGGGTCAGCGCCAGCGCCACTGCGGCGGCCAGCGCCCCGGTGCGGCGGAGGTTGGTGTGCACGGAGGGTGGGTTTCCTTTCCTGGGTCTGCGGATGGGGCGGAGGGCCGGGTGCGGTGTCAGATGCCGCGGCCGCGGGTGTGCAGGGCCAGCAGGACCCGCTTGCCCGAGACCGCGCCGGAGGCGACGGCCAGGGCGAACGGCACCCGCCGTTCGGTGGGGTTGGCCTTCAGCGCGCGCGCCGACCAGCGCAGCGCGTCCCGGCGGCGGCCCACGGTGGCGCAGCCGAACGCGAGCTGCCCGTAGACGCGCCCCGCCGCGCCCGGCTCACGGCCGATCTCGGGGTAGTGCTCCAGGAACCACTCCAGGGCGGCGACCTTGGTCTCCCACGCCTGGGCGTAGTAGGAGGTGAGGCCCCACAGGACCCGCACGTAGGGCACGTCCACGTTCACGATGGGGTGGCGGCGGGCCGCGCGCAGCGCCAGGTCCCAGTCCTCGCCCTGCGCGCCGGGGATCGACTCGTCGACCATCCCGATGTCGATCAGCGCCTCGCGGCGGGCCAGGTAGGTCGAGGAGTGCACGCTCATCATGCGGTCGCGGATCAGCGCCCGGTAGGTGACGCGGTCGGTCTCGGCGAGGCGCGGCAGCTCGCGGCCGTCGAAGTCGATCATGATGCCGGTGCTGGACAGCACCGCCTCGGGCGCCCGCTCCAGCGCCGCGACCTGCGCGGTGAGCTTGCCGGGCAGCCACTGGTCGTCGTCGTCGCAGAAGGCCACCAGGTCGGTGTCCAGCGCCAGGATGCCGCTGTTGCGCGCCCCCGCCAGCCCCGGCCCGCGGGTGTTGGCGATGACGGTGACGCGGTCGGAGGCCAGGCTCTGGTCGGGCTCGGCCCGGTCGTAGACCACGACGGCGCGCAGCTCGCCGGCGTAGTCCTGCGCCAGGACCGACTCCAGCGCCTTGCGCAGCAGCTCGGGGCGGTCATGGGTGGGGAGCACGACTCCGACGGATGGGGGCATCGGGGACCTACCTTGCTTGCGGGATCGAACGGACCAGACGGGCCGTTGTTCATCATGCCCGCACCGAAGGGGTCAGTTCGCCACTTCGGCGTCCTTGGCACCGGTCCGGACGAGGGGTTCCCACCAGGCGCGGTGCTCGGCGTACCAGGCGGCGGTCGCGGCCAGCCCCTCGGCGAAGGGGACGCGGGGCCGGTACCCGAGCGATTCGATCTTCTTGCCGGACAGCGAGTAGCGGCGGTCGTGGCCCTTGCGGTCGGGAACGCGCTCCACGCGGCTCTCATCGGCCCCCAGCAGCGCCAGCAGCCGCCGGGTGAGGTCCAGGTTGCTCAGCTCGACGCCGCCCGGCACGTGATAGATCTCGCCCGGCGCGCCGCGCTCGGCGACCAGGTGCACCGCGCGGCAGTGGTCGGCCACGTGCACCCACTCGCGGACGTTGCGGCCGTCGCCGTACAGCGGGACGGTCCGTCCCTCCAGCAGCCGGGTCGCGAACAGCGGAACGATCTTCTCGGGGTACTGGTAGGGCCCGTAGTTGTTGCCGCTGCGCGTGACCGACACCGGCAGGCCGTGGGTCCGGGCGTAGGACAGGGCGATCAGGTCGCCGCCCGCCTTGGCGGCCGCGTACGGCGAGGACGGGGCCAGCGGCGCGTCCTCGGCCCACGAGCCGTGCTCGATGCTGCCGTACACCTCGTCGGTGGACACCTGCACCACCCGGGCCGTGCCGGCGTCCAGGCACGCCTGCATGAGCGCCTGGACGCCGAGCACGTTGGTCCGCACGAACGCGCCGGCGTCGGCGATGGAGCGGTCCACGTGCGACTCGGCGGCGAAGTTGACCACCAGGTCGTGGCCCGGCACCACCCGCGCCAGCAGCTCCGCGTCGGCGATGTCGCCGCGCACGAACTCCACGGCGCCGGCCACCGGCGCGAGGTTGGCCCGGTTGCCCGCGTAGGTCAGCTTGTCCAGCACGGTGACCCGGGCGCCCGCCCATGCCGGGAAGGCGCCCGAGGCCAGGGCCCGGACGTACTGCGAGCCGGCGAACCCGGCCCCGCCGGCGACCAGGACCCGGGGCACCGGCTACTTCGCCCCGACGATCATCCCGGCGGCCACGGTGTTGTTGGTCGCCTCGTCGATCAGGATGAACCCGCCGGTCAGGCGGTTGCGGCCGTAGTCGTCGACGAACAGCGGCTGGGTGACGCGCAGCGAGATGCGGCCGATCTCGTTCAGGCCGAGGGAGGTCGCCTCCTCGTCGCGGTGCAGGGTGTTGACGTCCAGCCGGTAGTTCAGGTCCTTCACCATCGCCTTGGCGGTGCGGGTGGTGTGCTTCAGGACCAGCTTCATGCGCGGCGCGAGCTGCCGGTCCGGGGTCATCCAGCACACCATCGCGTCCAGGTCCTGGGCGACCTCGGGCCGGTTGTGCGGCCGGGCGATCATGTCGCCCCGGGAGATGTCGATCTCGTCGGCCAGCCGCAGCGTCACCGACATCGGCGCGTACGCCTCGCTCACCGGGCCGTTCGGGCCGTCGATGTGGGTGATGGTGGTGGTGAGGCCGGAGGGCAGGTGCACCACCTCGTCGCCCGGCTTGAGCACGCCGCCGGCGACCTGGCCCGCGTAGCCGCGGTAGTCGTGCAGCTCGGGGTCGGTCGACTTGTGCGGGCGGATCACGTACTGCACCGGGAACCGCACGTCGATCAGGTTGCGGTCGGAGGCGATGTGCACGTGCTCCAGGTGGTGCAGCAGCGAGGAGCCCTCGTACCAGGGCATGTTCACCGACCGCTCCACCACGTTGTCGCCGTGCAGCGCCGACAGCGGGATGAAGGTCAGGTCGGTGATCTCCAGCTTGGAGGCGAACGCGGTGAACTCGTCCACGATGCGCTCGTAGACGGCCCGGTCGTAGTCCACCAGGTCCATCTTGTTGATCGCGACCACCAGGTGCGGCACCTTCAGCAGCGTGGTGAGGAAGGCGTGCCGCCGCGACTGCTCCAGGATGCCCTTGCGCGCGTCCACCAGGATGATCGCCAGGTCAGCGGTGGAGGCGCCGGTGACCATGTTGCGGGTGTACTGGATGTGCCCGGGGGTGTCGGCGATGATGAACTTGCGGCGCGGCGTCGCGAAGTAGCGGTAGGCCACGTCGATGGTGATGCCCTGCTCGCGCTCGGCCCGCAGGCCGTCGGTGAGCAGCGCGAGGTTGGTGTACTCCTCGCCGCGGTCGGCGCTGGTGCGCTCCACCGACTCCAGCTGGTCCTCGAAGATCGACTTCGAGTCGTACAGCAGGCGCCCGATCAGGGTGGACTTGCCGTCGTCCACGCTGCCCGCGGTCGCGAACCGCAGGATGTCCATGTTCTTCTGGGCCGACATCAGAAGTAGCCCTCCTTCTTGCGGTCCTCCATGGCGGCCTCGCTGGCCCGGTCGTCGGCGCGGGTCTGGCCGCGCTCGGTGATGCGCGTGGCCGCGATCTCCTCGATCACCTCGTCCAGCGAGGTGGCGGTCGACTTCACCGCGCCGGTGCAGGAGGCGTCGCCGACGGTGCGGTAGCGCACCGTCGCCTCGAACGCGGGCTCGTCGTCGCCGCGGTTGGCGTAGGAGATGTCGGCGAGCAGCATCCCGTCGCGCTCGAACACCCTGCGGGTGTGCGCGAAGTAGATCGGCGGCAGCTCCAGCTCCTCGCGCCGGATGTAGTCCCAGATGTCCAGCTCGGTCCAGTTGGACAGCGGGAACACCCGGACGTGCTCACCCTGCCGGATCTTGGTGTTGTACAGGTTCCACAGCTCGGGCCGCTGGTTCTTGGGGTCCCACTGGCCGAACTCGTCGCGGAAGGACACCACCCGCTCCTTGGCGCGGGCCTTCTCCTCGTCGCGGCGGGCGCCGCCGAACGCGGCGTCGAAGCGGTGCTCCTCGATCGCGTCCAGCAGCGTGGTGGTCTGCAGGCGGTTGCGGGAGGCGCGCCGCCCGGTCTCCTCCACCACGCGGCCCTGGTCGATCGACTCCTGCACCGAGGCGACCACCAGGCGCACGCCGAGCTCGGCGACGCGGCGGTCGCGGTACTCGATGACCTCGGGGAAGTTGTGCCCGGTGTCGACGTGCATGACCGGGAAGGGGATCGGCGCCGGCCAGAAGGCCTTCTGGGCGAGGCGCAGCATGACGATGCTGTCCTTGCCGCCGGAGAACAGCAGGACCGGCCGCTCGAACTCGGCGGCCACCTCGCGGATGATGTGGATCGACTCGGCTTCGAGGACGTCCAACTGGGACAGCAGATAATCGCAGCGCTGCATGGTCTGGGGCTCTTTCCACGCTGTTGGGCAGATGCACCGGCACGGGGCACGGTCCCGCGCCCGCCGGTCTGGGCGTCGTTCTGGCGGCGGGGTCGCCGCTAGGGACAACCCGGCAGAGCGTCGCTCACGTCCCGGATGCCGGTCAGCAGCGTCGATGCCGACACGGGGTGGCACACCAGGATATCCGGCAGCCGGGGGTCGCTCCGGTTGTAGGCCAGGGGCGAGCCGTCGACGCGGGAGGCGTGCGCGCCCGCCGCCAGGGCGACGGCCGCCGGGGCGGCCGAGTCCCACTCGTACTGGCCGCCGGCGTGCACGTAGGCGTCCACCTCGCCCAGCAGCACCGCCGAGATCTTCGCGCCCGCCGAGCCGATCGGCACGAGCTCGACCTCCAGGTCGAGGCGCTCGGCCAGCTTCTGGACGAACTCCGGGGGCCGGGTGCGGCTGACGGCGATCCGCAGCCTGCCGGGGTCGGGGGCCGGGGCCTTCAGCACCGCCTCGCGCGAGGCGGTGACCGTCACCGCGCCGCCGAGCGCGGCGGTGCGCAGGGTGCGGCCCTGGGCGGGCAGCGCGACCGCGCCCGCGACCAGCCGGCCCTTCTCCCACAGCGCCACGTGCACGGCCCAGTCGTGGCGGCCCTCCTCGGAGAACTCGCGGGTGCCGTCCAGCGGGTCGACGATCCAGACCCGGTCGGCCGACAGCCGGTCGGCGTCGGCGGTGTTGGCGGTCGGCGCCGCGGCGCCGCGGGCGGACACCGAGGCCGCGACCGAGGCGCGGCCCTCCTCCGACAGGATCGCGTCACCGGGACAGCGCTCGGCCAGGGCGGCCATCAGGTACTCGTGCGACCGCAGGTCGCCGGTGTCCTTCAGGGTCTTCGCGTCGGCGAAGCCCACCTCGTCGCGCACCTCCAGCAGCAGCCGGCCCGCCGCCGTGGCGAGTTCGCCCGCCAGCGCGTGGTCGTCCACCGCCGCGATCTGTGTCATTCGTCCGCCCATAATCCCGACTCGACTGATCTGTTGGGTCTACATTCTCACGGCCGCGCGAGGCGCGGGACCGGGGCGGGGGTATGCGCGGCCGCGGGCGCGCTAGTAGGCGCCCGAGCCGCGGAAGACCGCCGACCAGGTCTTCCACATGATCTGCAGGTCCAGCGCCAGCGACCAGTTGTCCACGTACCGCAGGTCCAGCCGCACCGACTCGTCCCAGCTCAGGTCCGAGCGGCCGCTCACCTGCCACAGCCCGGTCAGGCCGGGCTTGACCACCAGCCGACGGTACACGTCCCCGCCGTACTGGGCGACCTCCTCCGGCAGCGGCGGGCGCGGGCCGACCAGCGACATGTCGCCGCGCACCACGTTGAGCAGCTGGGGCAGCTCGTCCAGCGAGTAGCGGCGCAGCCAGCGGCCGATCGGGGTGACGCGCGGATCGTGCCGGATCTTGAACAGCACGCCGTCGTTCTCGTTGTCGACCAGCAGCTCGACCTTGCGGGCCTCGGCGTCCTCCACCATCGTGCGGAACTTGTAGACGGTGAACTCGCCGCCGTCGCGGCCGACGCGGACCTGCCGGAACAGCACCGGGCCCCGGTCGGTCACCTTGATCAGCACCGCCACCGCCAGCAGCAGCGGGCTCAGCGCCAGCAGCCCCGCCAGCGCCCCGGTCCGGTCGAACAGGCTCTTGAAGACCTTGCGGGCGCCCTCCAGCTCGGGGTGCTCCACGTGCAGCAGCGGCAGCCCCGACACCGGCCGGATCGAGATGCGCGGGCCGGTCACGTCCATCAGCGCGGGCGCGACCACGAGCTCGACGTCGTCGCGCTCGATCTGCCAGGCCAGCCGGCGCAGCGCCACCCCGTCCATCTCCGGGCAGGCCAGCACCGCGACCGAGTCCGCGCCGATCTGCCCGACCGCCGAGGCGGCCTGGGAGAAGTCGCCGAGCACCGGCACGCCCTCGACCTCGCTGACGGCGTCGTCGCCGCTGGTCAGCACCGGCGGCAGGCACACCCCGACGATGTCCATGCCGTGGTAGCGCTTCTCGCGCAGCAGCCGGATCAGGTCGGCGACCGCCGCGCGGTGCCCGACCGCCACCACGCGCCGCATGTAGTGGCCGTTCCAGCGCTTGCGGTGCAGCCACTTGCGCAGCCGGTAGCGGGCCACCAGGTTGAGGAAGGTGCCCAGCGGCAGCGCCATGATCACATAACCGCGGGCGACCTCGATCTTGAGGGCGTAGGAGACGATCGCGACCGAGGCGGTGAGGATGAACCCCGCCCGCAGCACCCGGTGGAACTCCTCGTACCCCACGCCGATGTAGCGGGGCTGGTAGGCCCGGCACAGCAGCAGGGTGACCAGCCACAACGCCGGCAGCAGGGCGGTGAAGGCGACATAGGGGAAGGTGGGGTGGTCGGGGATGCCGGGGAAGCGCACCATCAGCGCCACCAGGCCCGCCAGAGCCATGCTGCTCACGTCGAGGAGGCGGGTGATCCGGCGGTAGAAGTCGGTCCAGTACGGGGTTCCGGCGGCCGGTCTGACCGCGTCGGCCGACGTGTCGGCCGACAGCAGCCTGTCCATGGTCGTCATGAACGCCTCACCCACCCCTGTCGGGCTTGGACAACCCGTAACGCATGTTTCATCTCAAGGACGGCTGAATACCGCTCTAGGTTCACATGTGACTTGAGCATCGCTCGTACTGCATCTTACGGTCGCTTTGCCAAGGCTGGGCGCGAAAGACTGCATGTGCCCAGCAATGAGTGCAAGAAGTGATAAAACGACCGGTCAGACGGCGTGGAAGACGTTCTGGGCCGCCGCGAGTCCGTCGCTCAGCAGCGCCTCGACGGCGTCGGCGGCGCGCTCGACGTTCAGGTCGAGCTCCTTGCGCTCGGTGCCGGAGAAGTCCTTCAGCACGAACGCCGCCGCGTCCATCCGGCCCGGCGGCCGGCCCACCCCGAACCGCACCCGCGGGTAGTCCTTGTCGCCCAGCGACCTGGTGATCGAACGCAGCCCGTTGTGGCCGTTGTCACCGCCGCCCTGCTTCAGCCGGATCGCCCCGTAGGGGATGTCCAGCTCGTCGTGGACGACCACCACGTTCTGGACGGGGACCTTGTAGAAGTCGCGCAGCGCCTTCACCGGGCCGCCCGACTCGTTCATGTAGGTGCGGGGCTTGGCCAGCACCACGCGCGCGCCCGCCAGGCGGCCCTCGACGACCTCGGCGCGCGCCTTGTGCGACTTGAAGCGGCCTCCGGCGCGTCCCGCCAGCACGTCCAGGACCATGAACCCGGCGTTGTGCCGGTTGCCCGCGTAGGAGGGCCCGGGGTTGCCGAGGCCCACCACCAGCCAGAGATCACCGCTCACCGCACACCTCCGTACAGACCGACGGCCCCCGCCGGTGACACCGGCGGGGGCCGTGGAACATCGTCGCGCCGCCCAGACGGCGGGTCACTACTCGGCGGAGTCGCCCTCGGCCTCGGCCGGGGCCTCGGCGGCCTCCTCGGCGGCGGGCTCCTCGGCGCCCTCGGTGCTCTCCTCCAGCGCGGCGGCGGCGGCCGCGGCGTCGGTGATCTGCAGGACCAGGGTCTCCTCGTCGGTGACCAGGGAGGAACCGGACGGCAGCTTCACGTCCTTGGCCAGCACCTGGGTGCCGATCTCCAGGCCCTCGACGCTCAGCTCGATCGACTCGGGGAGCTTGGTCGCGTCGGCCTCGATCGACAGCTGCACGAGCTCCTGCTGGAGCTGGCCGCCCGACACCAGGTCGCCGGTGACCTCCAGCGGGATCTCCACGGTGACCTTCTCGCCGCGCTTGACCAGCAGCAGGTCGACGTGCTCCAGGAAGCCCTTGATCGGGTCGCGCTGCACGTCCTTGGGCAGGGCGAGCTCGACGCCCGAGCCGATGCCCTCCAGGGTGAGCAGCACGTTGGGGGTCTTCAGGGCGAGCATCAGCTCGTGGCCCGGAAGGGAGATGTGCTGGGGGTCGGTGCCGTGGCCGTAGAGGACGGCGGGAACCTTGCCGGCCCGGCGGGTGCGCCGCGCGGCACCCTTACCGAACTCGGTGCGCGGCTCGGCGGCAATGCGTACCTCGGACACGGCGAAAACTCCTCGTTTGTTGCGATCCACGGCCGTCCGGCATTGGACGTCCGCTACGGACAGAGCGAATCAGGCGTTGCTCGATGCGTCAGGCGCCTCGAAGATTCTTTGCGTTCCCCAGGGAGTGCGAGACCTGTGCCGGAACCGCACTGAACGACCCGGGGCATACGCGGATTCGACAAGTCTAGCCGATCGGCGCAATGCGCAAAGCCAGCGGCCCCGCACGGCCACCCGATCGTGACCGGTCCCCGGGCCCGCCCCACAGGGTAGGCGAAGAACGCGCCCCGACGGCAACGAGCCCCGGACCGCCGGGCGGCGGATCCGGGGCTCGTTCGCGGCGGCTAGCTGTGCCCGCCGAACAGGCTGGTCACCGAGCCGTCGGAGAACACCTCGTTGATCGCGCGGGCGACCAGCGGGGCGATCGACAGCACGGTCAGCTTGTCGAACTGCTTCTCCTCGGGGATCGGCAGCGTGTTGGTCAGCACCACCTCGGAGATCCGGGAGTTCTTCAGGCGGTCGACGGCCGGGCCCGACAGCACGCCGTGCGTGGCCGCCACCACGACCTTGGTGGCGCCCTGCTCGAACAGCGCGTCGGCGGCCTTCACGATGGTGCCACCGGTGTCGATCATGTCGTCCACGATGACGCAGGTGCGGCCCTTGACCTCGCCGACCACGTCGAAGACCTTGACCTCGTTGGCCACGTCCGGGTCGCGCTTCTTGTGGATGATCGCCATCGGGACGCCGCCCAGCCGGTCCGACCAGCGCTCGGTGACGCGCACCCGGCCGGCGTCGGGGGCGACCATGGTGACCTGGGTCAGGTCCAGCCGGCTCTCGAAGTGCGAGGCCAGCAGGTCCAGCGCGAACAGGTGGTCCACCGGGCCGTCGAAGAAGCCCTGGATCTGCGCGGTGTGCAGGTCCACGGTGATCAGCCGGTCGGCGCCCGCGGTCTTGAACAGGTCGGCCATCAGCCGCGCCGAGATGGGCTCGCGGCCGCGGTGCTTCTTGTCCTGGCGGGCGTAGCCGAAGAACGGCGCGACCACGGTGATCCGCTTGGCGGAGGCGCGCTTGAGCGCGTCCACCATGATCAGCTGCTCCATGATCCACTGGTTGATGGGAGCGGTGTGGCTCTGGATCACGAAGGCGTCGGAACCGCGGACCGACTCCAGGAACCGCACGAACGTCTCACCGTTGGCGAAGTCGTACGCCGAGGTCGGCGTGAGCTCGACGTGGAGGTTGTCGGCTACTTCCTTGGCCAGGTCCGGGTGGGCTCGGCCGGTGAAGAGCATCAGCTTCTTCTGGCCGCTCGCCTTGATCCCACTCACCTCTGACAACTCCCCCTCAATGGAACTTCCCTTGCCGTGGGTTGTCGTCCCCACTGCCCGCGCGCGCAAGAGTCGCTCTCTTGTGTCTCGCGGGACGTCTGTTGTGGCCGGGAGGGCAGCCCCCCGGCGCGGTCAGCCCGCGTCCTCGCCCGCACGCGGCTCACCGGCCCGTTCCCGCGCGCGGCGGGCGGCCTCGGCGGACTTCGTGCCGGCCAGGCGGCGCTCGGTCCAGCCCTCGATGTTGCGCTGGCGCGCCCGGGCGACGGCCATCGCCCCGGGGGGAACGTTGGACACGATGACCGATCCGGCCGCGGTGTAGGCGCCGTCGCCGATCTCGACCGGCGCCACGATCATGTTGTCGCTGCCGATCTTGACGTGGTCGCCCACGACGCTGCGGTGCTTGTTGACGCCGTCGTAGTTGACGAAGACCGACGAGGCCCCGATGTTGCAGCCCTCACCGATCTCGGCGTCGCCCACATAGGTCAGGTGCGGGACCTTGGACCCCTCACCGACCTCGGCGTTCTTCATCTCAACATACGTCCCGGCCTTGGCCTTGCGGGCCAGCCGGGTGCCCGGCCGCAGGTAGGCGAAGGGGCCCACCGACGCCTCCGGGCCGATCTCGGCGCCGACGCACACGGCGTTGACGACCCTGGCGTCCGCGCCGACGCGGGTGTCGGTGAGCGTGCAGCCCGGCCCGACCTCGGCGCCCTCGCCCAGGTGGGTGGCGCCGTGCAGCTGGGTCCCGGGGCCGACCACGGCGTCGGGCTCGGCGGTGACCTGGACGTCGATCCAGGTGGTGGCCGGATCTACGATCGTGACGCCGGCCCGCATGTGGGCCTCCAGGACGCGGTCGTTGAGCTGCCGCCGCGCCTGCGCGAGCTGGACCCGGTCGTTCACGCCCTGGGTCTCCACCCAGTCGGGGGTCAGGAACGCCCCGGCCCGGTGGCCGTCGCCGCGCAGGATGGCGACCACGTCGGTGAGGTACTCCTCACCGCCCGCGTTGTCGGTGGTGACCCGCTTGAGGGCGTCGGCCAGCAGGGCTCCGTCGAAGGCGTACATGCCGACGTTGATCTCGCGGACGGCGCGCTGCGCCTCGTCGGCGTCCTTGTGCTCGACGATCGAGGCGACCGAGCCGTCACCGGCGCGCATGACGCGCCCGTAGCCGGTGGCGTCGGGCATCTCGGTGGTGAGCACCGTCACCGCGTTGCCCTCCTCCCGGTGGACCTCCACCATGCGGGCGAGGGTCTCGCCGCGCAGCAGGGGGTGGTCGCCGTTGGTGACCACGACGGTCCCGCCGAGCGGGCCGACCTCCTCCAGGGCCATGCGGACGGCGTGCCCGGTGCCGCCCTGGTGCTCCTGCACGACCGGCCGGGCGGCCGGGGCGTGCTCGGCCAGATGGGCGATCACCTGCTCGCGGCGGTGGCCGACGACCACCACCAGGCGCTCGGGATCCAGCTCACCGGCCGCGGCCAGCACGTGGCCGAGCATGGAGCACCCGCCCAGCTCGTGCAGGACCTTGGAGGTACGGGACTTCATCCGGGTGCCCTCGCCTGCGGCGAGGACGATGACGGCAGCCGGGCGGCTCGCGCTCACGAAGAGGCTCCTCGGCATTGCGGACGGAAAGAGGCTCGGGCGCCCTGGATCCGGTCTTGGACCTGTCCAATCGCCGCCTGCCTGCGGCAACAGGGCATGGCGGAGTACAGCTCGCCCGACACCCGAAGGATACCGCCCGCCCCCGATATGTCACCCCGGGGACCCTGCCGACGTGCGCGCGGCGCGGCTCCCGCCGCGCCGCTCACTGCTCCCGGGGAAGGAATCGAACCCTCATTAGAGCAACCAAAATGCCCTGTCCTGCCGTTAGACGACCCGGGAAAGGCCCAGGGCCCGAGCGACCGCCCACCGCACGCGAGCAGGCCGTCCAAGCCCAGGCTCACGATACCGGTTCCGGCGCCGCCGCCCCATTCGGTAAACGGAGATCACTCCCGTTCCGGCCGACCGGCCGCGCCCAACGCGCCCGAGCCTCCGCTCCGCCCAGCATCGAAGCAAGCGCCCACCCCTCGATCTGCCGGTAGAGATCGGCGCTTCGGGCCACGTCGATCCGCAGGCAGCCGACATAGTGCTCCTTGCGGCGGCGCACGGTGCCGAGCGGGTGGCGCTTGATGGCGGGCTTGCGGAACCGTTCCGGCGCCATGCCCACGATCTCGGCCCAATAGAGAACGGCCGCCTCCACATCACCGCGCTCGTGGATGTGCACACGCGGCTTCCACCGGTCCCGCCCGATCCCGAGCGCCTCCAGGAACCCGACGAAGAAAGCGATCACCGCCGGGTCGCCGTTGACGAGGTCGACGCGGTCGACCCGGCGGTGCGGCTTGTTCCTGGCGCCCTCGCACCAGTGGACGAGCGCGCCCGCCAAGACCAGCTCTCTGCCGGTGAGGGAGCCGACCTGATCGGCGGCCCGTGTTTTGACGTCCCATCGATGTGCGGCCGCCTGCGCCCGTCGCATCCGGTACCCGGGCCGACGCGCGGCCATCGAACGGCGGACCTGTTCCCGCCGGTCGATGGGACGGGGCATGTCGCGGAGCCAGAGGGAGCAGGAGCTCTTGGAAACACCGAGCTCGGCGGCGATCTCGCTGTAGGACATGCCCCGGGCGCGCAGCGCGCGGGCCTCGGCACGGAGGTCGTCCTTGGCGTTGGGACGCTTGGTCCACTCGGGGGCGGGCTCCCCGCGGAGCAGTTCGGTGAGGAGTCTTTCACCGCCCACCTGGAGGAGTTGCTTGATCTCGCGGCGCGACCGGCCCGCGCGCCGGAGATCGACCGCCTGGCGGCGGAGACGCTCGAACTCGGGGGTGTCGATGTCCACGCCGACAACCTACGCCCCGAGTCTGACAGAACGCGATTAGTCCGTCTCTCTCCGTGCCGACGCTCCTGTTGCGATCCAGTCCGGGAGGGGTTCTCGGGCGGCCAGCCAGGATGCGGGGATCCCTTCGGCGCCCAGGTGCGCTCCGACCACGCCGCCCGCGATGGCGGCGGTGGTGTCCATGTCGCCGCCGACCATGGCGCAGGCGCGGACGGCGGCCTCGAAGTCGGTGAGGCGGGTGGCGGCGGCCCACAGCGCGTACGGGACGGTGTCCTGGGCGGTGATGCGGTTACCGTTGCCCAGTTCGTGGGCGGCTTCGGCGGGTTCCTTGGCCAGGAGCGCGCGGGCGCGATGCAGGCCTCGGCGGACGTACTGGCCCATCGTGGTCCGTTCGAGGGCGGCGTCGAGCAGTTCCCGGGGCTTGATCTCGGTGCCGCGGTGCGCGGCCGCGTGGGCGGCGGCCGCGGCGGTCGCCACGGCTCCGGCGATGCCTTCGACATGCGCGTGCGTGACCTCGGCGGACAGCGCGGCCTCGGCGGCGGCGCGTTCGGGGTCGTCGGAGAAGTAGGCACCGAGGGGGGCGACGCGCATGGCCGCGCCGTTGCCGAACGAGCCCTTGCCGCCGAACGCTTCGCGGGAGGCGCGGTGCCAGTGGTCGCCCTGGCGCACGCGCGTCAGGAGCTCGTAGGCGCCCGCGCCGTAACGGCGTCCGACGTCCATGCGTTCTGTGAACGATTCGGCCAGGTCATCCTGCTCTATGCGTCCGTGGCGGTTTAGGACGTCCACGATCGAGCAGGCCATCTGTGTGTCGTCCGACCACTCCCACGGCGCCGGGGGCAGGCCGGACGCGGGGGACACGTCCCTGTTGTCGAGCACGAAGAACTGGTCGCCGAAGGCGTCGCCGACCGACAGGCCGGCGAGCGAACCTTCGGCGAGCACCGAACGTTGTGCGGAGGTGAGGGCCATAACGGTCCTTCCTTGTCGCGGGCGCGGCCACGGTCATCTGACTCGCACGTGAGTTTTGCGCCTCCAGAGCCGGAATCCCACTGTTTTTACTCGTGCACGCTGTCCAACCTACGCCAGCGTAGGTTACGGTGGCGTAGGTAGGCGTTCTCCAAGCGCAGGAAGTGGTGACACATGACTACAGCCCCCGTTATCGACCCCCCGTCCCGGCCGCAGCCCAAGCCCGAGGTGGAGCCGGGCGTCCGGGGCAACGCCGAGAAAATCCTCATCGGGGTCTTCACCGGGGTCCCCTTCCTCGCGCTGTTCGCGGCGGTCCCGCTCGCCTGGGGGCACTTCCTCGGCTGGTCGGACGTCCTGCTGACGGCGGTCTTCTACTTCATCTCCGCCGGCGGCATCACCGTCGGCTACCACCGCTACTTCACGCACGGCTCGTTCAAGGCCAACCGGCCGCTGAAGATCTTCCTGGCGATCGCCGGCAGCCTCGCCATGGAGGGACCCGTCATCACCTGGGTCGCCGACCATCGGCGGCACCACAAGCACTCCGACAAGGAGATGGACCCGCACTCGCCCTGGCGCTTCGGCGACGACTGGAAGGCGCTGAGCAAGGGCCTGCTGTGGGCGCACTACGGCTGGCTGTTCAACGCCAACCGCACCTCCAAGGAGCGCTTCGCCAAGGACCTGCTGAACGACAAGGACATCGTCCGCATCCACAAGTGGTTCCCGGCGCTGGTCGCGGTGTCGTTCCTCCTCCCGGCCGCCCTCGGCGGGCTGATCACCATGTCCTGGACCGGCGCGCTGACCGCGCTGTTCTGGGCCGGCTTCGTGCGCATCACGCTGGTGCACCACGTCACCTGGTCGATCAACTCGATCTGCCACACCTTCGGCGAGGAGCCCTTCGAGGTGCGCGACAAGTCCCGCAACGTGTGGTGGCTCGCCATCCCGTCGCTGGGCGAGTCCTGGCACAACCTGCACCACTCCGACCCGACCTGCGCCCGGCACGGCGTGCTCAAGGGTCAGGTGGACATCAGCGCCCGCGTGATCTGGACGTTCGAGAAGGCCGGCTGGGCCCGCGACGTGCGCTGGCCGACCCCCGAGCGCCTGGACGCCAAGCGCGTCAAGCAGGCGGCCTAGGCTGGAAGGGCGCACGACTTTCCGCCACGCGGGCCCGCAGGCCCGCCCGACCGAGACAATGGCGCCCGTGACTGAACCCGCCCCCCGGTCCCGCAGGAAGCGGATGACCGGCAAGGAACGACGCGAGCAGCTCCTCACCATCGGCCGCACGCTGTTCGCCGAGCGCGGCCTGGACGGCACGTCGGTGGAGGAGATCGCGGCCGCGGCCGGGGTCTCCAAGCCGGTGGTGTACGAGCACTTCGGCGGCAAGGAAGGGCTCTACGCGGTCGTGGTGGACCGCGAGTTCGAGAAGCTGCTGGGCCTGGTCACCGAGGCGCTGACCTCGGCGATCCACTACCGCCGCAAGCTGGAGAAGGCGGCGCTGGCGCTGCTGGAGTACATCGAGGAGAACCCCGACGGGTTCCGCATCCTGGTGCGCGACTCCCACGGCGGCACCGGCACCGGCAGCTACGCCAGCCTGCTCAGCGAGATCGCCGGCGAGGTCGAGCACCTGATGGCCCAGGAGCTGGACCGGCACGACTACGACGACAAGTTCGCGCCCATGTACGCGCAGATGCTGGTCGGCATGGTCGCGCTGACCGGCCAGTGGTGGCTGGACGCGCGGCGGCCCAAGCGCGAGGAGGTCGCCGCGCACGTGGTGAACCTCGCCTGGAACGGCCTGTCGGGCCTGGAGCCCCGGCCGTCGCTCGACCCGCGCCGCCGCCGCAAGGAGATGGAGCGGCTGGAGAAGCGGGCCGAGAAGGCCGCGGCCAAGGCCGGCAAGGCCGAGGAACGCGCGCTGGCCAAGGCGGAGAAGGCCCAGCGCCGGCAGCGCCGCCCCGACGAGGACGTGCCCGAGGAGGAGCTGCCCGAGGCGGTCGCCGAACCGGTCGCCGAGGTGGCCTCGGAGATCGGCTCGCGCTGATCCCGGCCGAGGGTGACCGGGACCACGCCCGGTCACCTCCGCTGACGCGCCGTAAGAATTGTCACACCCGTGTCCTAGTCTCGGCGGCGAACCGAGAAGGAGGACACCGATGCGCAACCCCTCGCTCCCCCGCCCCGCCCGGCCCCTCGTCCGCCGCTTAGTCCGGCACATGAGAGCGGAGCCGCCGCCATGACCGCGGCCGACACCACGGCCGACGACTGCGCCACCGACTTCCTGATGGACGTGGAGGAGTCGCTGGACCTGCTGGCCGACGCGTGCCGGGCTCCGGCGAACGCCTTCGCCAACGCCGTGCGCCCCCACGACCACGTCACCGAGCTGCGCCGCCTGCTGCACCGCCTGCACGCCCTGCTGGTCGAGTGGGAGACGGAGACGCCCCCGCTCCACTGAGCGACGGGACGACCGATCTCGCCCCTGGCCGAGCACGTGAAAGCGCGCTCAGGGCGGTCACGTCTGAACGGGCCGGTCGGGTGCGTCTGCCCAAGGTGCGGTCAAGCCCGAACACCTGTCCGGGCGTGATCACGCATGGTCGGGTCCTGTAGGCGCGGACTGAGCCCGGGAAGCGGAAAACCGGTGGCCGTCTGGAGTTCGTCCAGGCGGCCACCGGCCGGGGTCGCCGGCTCGGGTCACGAGTCCGGGGCCGGTCGAGTGCCGCCCGCCGTCCGAGGGGGCACACCGCAGGGGAACGAGTCGTGTCCCTCGCACGGCGGGCGGCACCCTGCTCTAGGGGCCGGCGCGTCTCGCCACCGCGAAGATGCGCCGGAACGGGAACACGGTGCCGTAGGACGCGGGCGGGTACGCCTCGCGCAGCCGGGCTCCGTACTCCTGGAGGAAGTCGTCGGTGTCGCCGGGGCCCAGCCGGGCCAGCACCGGCCGCAGCGCCGTGCCCTTGACCCATTCCAGGACGGGGTCGTCGCCCTGCAGCACCTGCGCGTAGGTGGTCTCCCACGCGTCGACGGCGTAGCCGAGGGGGGCGAGCAGGTCCAGGTAGCCGGCGGGGTCGCGCACGGGGTCGCGGCGCACCGCGCCGGCGAGCGGGTCGCGCCAGCGGGGCGACTCGCACAGCTCGCGGAGCAGCGCGTGGCTGGGGGCGTCGAAGTTGCCGGGCACCTGGAAGGCCAGCACGCCGCCGGGGGCCAGCGCCTCGCCCCAGCGGGGCAGCAGGTCGGCGTGCTCGGGCACCCAGTGCAGCACCGCGTTGGACACGATCAGGTCGACCGGAGCGGCGGGCCGCCAGGCGGTCACGTCCCCGACCTCGAAGCGCGTCCGGGCGTCCTGGTGGGCCCGTGCCGACTCGATCATCTCGGGCGAGGAGTCGATGCCGTGGATCTCGGCGTCCGGCCAGCGCCGGGCCAGCGCGGCGGTCAGCTCGCCCGAGCCGCAGCCGAGGTCGACGACGCGTCGGGGCGCCGCGAGGCGGACGCGGCCGAGCAGCTCGGCGAACGGGCGTCCGCGCTCGTCGCCGAAGACCCCGTACTGCGCGGGGTCCCATACGGCGGCGGGCGGCCGGGCGCCTGCTTGTCTCGACATCAAGAGACATGATGCCCCGCCCTTATCTTGATGTCAAGAAAGTCATCTCGATATCAAGACAGGTAGGCTGTCCCGCATGCGTGATGAGGTCGATCTCCTGGTCGAGGCCTGGCACACCGAGCGCCCGGACCTCGATGTGCGGCCGCTGCACGTCCTCAGCCGGATCTCCCGGCTGGCCCGCCACCTGGACCGCGCGCGCCGCGCCGTCTTCGTCGCCCACGACCTGGAGCCGTGGGAGTTCGACGTGCTGACCGCCCTGCGCCGCGCGGGCAAGCCCTACCAGCTCAGCCCCGGCCGCCTGCTGCGCGCCACCCTGGTCACCTCCGGCACGATGACCAACCGCATCGACCGCCTGGCCGCCACCGGCCTGGTCGAGCGGCACCCCGACCCCGCCGACAAGCGCGGGGTCCTGGTGCGCCTGACCGACGCCGGGCGCACCCGCGTGGACGCCGCCTTCACCGACCTGCTGAGCCGCGAGCACGCCATCCTGGAGTCGCTGAGCCCGGCCGAGCGCGAGGCCCTCGCCGACCTGCTGCGCTCGCTGCTGGTCCCCTTCGACGCCGACGGCGACCCGCGCCCCACCGACTGACCCCCCGGCACGGCCGAGGCCCGCCCCGGTCATGCCGGGACGGGCCTCGATCAACGTTCTCGGACCGGCGTCAGTCCACGTCCTCGGCGAGCATCAGCCACTCCTCCTCGACCTGCGCCGACTCCGCCTGCACCGCCTTGAGCCGGGCGTCCAGCTCCTGCAGCTTGCCGTAGTCGGTGGCGTGGGCGGCCAGTTGCTCGTGCAGCTCGGCGGCCTGCTTGGACAGCTTCTCCAGGCGGCGTTCGAGCTTGTCCAGCTCCTTGCGGGCCTTCCAGTCCTGGCCGCTGGCCTTGGGCTTGGCGGCGGCCGGAGCCGCGGCCGTGCCGGCGGGCGCGGCGGCGGCCCGGCGGGTCGGGGCCGTGCCGGCGGCGCGCCGCTCCAGGTACTCGTCCACGCCGCCCGGCAGCATCGCCACCCTGCCGTCGCCGAGCAGCGCCGCCACCCGGTCGGTGATCCGCTCCAGGAAGTAGCGGTCGTGGCTGACCACGACCAGGGTGCCGGGCCAGCCGTCGAGGATGTCCTCCAGCTCGGTCAGCGTCTCGATGTCGAGGTCGTTGGTGGGCTCGTCCAGCAGCATGACGTTGGGCTCGCCCATCAGCAGTCGCAACATCTGCAGGCGGCGGCGCTCGCCGCCGGACAGGTCGCCGACCGGGGTCCACTGGCGGTCGCCGGGGAAGCCGAGGCGCTCCAGCAGCTGGCTCGCGGTCCACTCGCGCTTGCCGACGGTGATGCGGCGGCGGATCTCCTCCACCGACTCCAGGACCCGGCGGGTCGGGTCCAGCTCCTCCAGGTTCTGCGACAGGTGCGCGAGCTGGACGGTCTTGCCCCGGACCACCTTGCCCGAGGTGGGCGGCATCCCGTCCAGCAGGCGCAGCAGCGTGCTCTTGCCGCTGCCGTTCATGCCGACCAGGCCGATCCGGTCGCCGGGGCCGAGCTGCCAGGTCAGGTGGGAGAAGATGTCGCGGTCGCCGACGTGGACGGTGACGTCGTCGAGCTCGTAGACGGTCTTGCCGAGCCGGGCGGTCGCGAAGCGGGTCAGCTCCACGGTGTCGCGCGGCGGCGGCTCGTCGGCGATCAGCGCCTGCGCGGCGTCCACGCGGAACTTGGGCTTGGAGGTGCGGGCCTGCGGGCCGCGCCGCAGCCAGGCCAGCTCCTTGCGCAGCAGGTTCTGGCGCTTGGACTCGGTGGCGGCCGCGATGCGCGCCCGCTCGGCCTTGGCCAGCACGAACGCCGAGTAGCCGCCCTCGTAGCGCTCGACGGCGCCGTCCACGACCTCCCAGGTGCGCGTGGTGACCTCGTCCAGGAACCAGCGGTCGTGCGTGACCACCAGCAGCGCGACCTTGCGGCCCTTCAGGTGGGCGGCCAGCCACGCGATCGCCTCGATGTCGAGGTGGTTGGTCGGCTCGTCCAGCACCAGCAGGTCCGACTCGGGCACCAGCAGGCGCGCCAGGGCCACCCGGCGGCGCTCCCCGCCGGACATGCCGGCGATCGGGGCGTCCAGATCCAGGTCGGCCAGCAGGCCCGCCAGGATGTCGCGGACGCGGGTGTCGCCCGCCCACTCGTGCTCGGCGCGGTCGCCGAGCACGACCGAGCGCACGGTCGCGCCCTCGGCGAACTCGTCGCGCTGGGTCAGGTAGCCGAGGCGCAGGCCGCGCGTGTGCGTGACGCGGCCCTCGTCCGGCTCGACGAGGCGGGCGAGGATCGCCACCAGGGTGCTCTTGCCGCCCCCGTTGCGGCCGACGACGCCGATGCGGTCGTCGTCGTCCAGCCCGAGGGAGACGCTGTCGAGCAGCGGCTTGGGCCCGTAGGCCTTGCTGACGTTCTCAAGATTGATCAGATTCACGGCACCCTCCAGGCTAGTGCCCCGCCGGAGCCGTCGTGCGCGGCGGACACGGCCCCGTCAGAGCGCGGTCGCGCCCGGGACGGGCCCGTACGCCCGCACCACCTGCCCGGCGACGCCCGCGCCGCCCAGCGCGGCGGCCAGGTCCGCCGCGTGCTCCTCGCCGGCGGCCAGGAACGCGCAGGTCGGCCCCGAGCCCGACACCAGCGCCCCGATCGCGCCCAGCTCGCGCCCGGCGGCCAGGGTGCGGTCCAGCGAGGGCCGCAGCCGGAGGGCGGCGGGCTGGAGATCGTTGTCCAGGGCCGCGCCGAGGGCGGCGGCGTCACCGTCGGCCAGCGCCGCCATCAGGGCCGGGGACGCCTGCGGCCACGGCACCGGAGCGCCCCGCTCCTCGCGGATGCGGTCGCACTCGGCGTACACGGCGGGCGTGGACAGGCCCCCGTCGGCGGTCGCGAAGACCCAGTGGAAGGTCCCCCGCGCCTCCACCGGCGACAGTTGCTCGCCCCGGCCGACGCCGATCGCCGTGCCGCCCAGCAGCGCGAACGGCACGTCGCTGCCGAGCAGGCCGCCCAGCTTCATCAGGTCGTCGCGGTCCAGGCGCGGCGCCTCGGGGTCGTCCCACAGCCGCGCGCAGGCGACCAGCGCGGCGGCCGCGTCGGCGCTGCCGCCCGCCATGCCCCCGGCGACCGGGATCGCCTTGCGGATGCGCAGCGCCACGTCCGGCGCCACGCCGAGCCGGTCGGCGACGAGCCGGGCGGCGCGGACGGCCAGGTTGTCGCCGTCCACGGGCACGCCCTCGATCGCCACCTGGGCGTCGGGGGCGGCCTCGACGGTCACCGACGCGCCGTCGGCGGGTTCGGCCGTCACCTCGTCGAACAGCGAGACGGCGTGGAAGACGTTGACGAGGTCGTGGTACCCGTCGTCGCGGAGCGGCCCCACGCCGAGCTGGAGGTTGACCTTCGCGGGCACACGGACGGTCACTGCGGTCACGCACCGAAGCGTACGGGAACCGCGCCCCCGGCGCCGACCCGGGTCAGCCGCTGGTCACCGGGAGGTTGCGGGGGTTGAAGTAGGGGTTGGTGGCGAACTCGCGCAGCGCCGACTCGGCGTGCGCGTCGCCGTCCACCCGGTAGTTGCGGCGGCGGTCGCGCGGCTCCTGGGCCTGCTCGGCGGAGTTGAAGTACAGCACGGCCTTGACCTGCGGATTCTGCAGGACCTTGGCGGCCTTGCGCAGCCATTCGGCCCGCCGCTCGCCGTAGGACTGCGGCACCCCGAACTCGGCGACCATGATCGGCTTGGGTCGCTGCCGCGCCCACTCCAGGAACAGGTTCACCGTCTCCGACAGGTCGCGGTAGTCGTAGGCGCCGCCGGGCTGGGCGTCGGCGCAGACCCAGTCGACCTGGTCGTCGCCCGGGTAGAACGACGGCGCGTTGCGGGTGCCGAAGCCCCCGGCCGTCGGGCACCACACCCACGCCACGTTGGAGACCCGCTCCGCCTGGAAGATGGCGCGCACGTGCTTCCAGGCCGCGATGTAGTCGGCCGCCGAGTGGACCCTCTTGTCCAGCTGGCCGGAGGTGTCCATGTCGCGCATCCAGCGCAGGAACACCGGCTTTCCGGCGGCCTTGACGGCGCGGGCGCGGGCGCGCAGCACGGTGTCGTGCCGACCGCTGACGATCTCCTTGGTGTCGGTGCCCGCCCAGGTGATCAGCAGCTGCCGGTCGGTGCCGAGCACCGCCTTGTCGGCGTCGTCGGGGAACTCCGACTTCCAGCTGTGGTAGCTCTGCACGATGTCCAGGCGGCGGCCGAGCCGCTGCTCGAACGAGGTGACCAGGCCCATGCCGGGCTTGCCGGCGTCCTTGTCGGTGGACTTCGGCGTGGGCGTCGGGCTGGACGACTTCCGGCCCGCGGGCTCCTCGCCCGCCTCGACCGGCGGCAGCCACGCGCCGAAGTACGCGCCGCGCGCGGGCGGGGTCGGCGCCACGCCGGGCCGCGCGGTCGTGGTGATCTCGGGGGTGGCGTCGGCCCCGTCACCGCAGCCGGCGGTCAGCCCCGTCAGCCCCAGCGCCACGGCCAGCGCCGTCCCGGGCAGGCCCGTCCGACTCGCCCGGACCGTCCGCGAACGCCCCTTCACCATGATCCTCCGCCTCTTTCCGATCGCCTGCGCCCCCAGGACGATACTGGGCGATCCGGGCGAAGGAGGCCACGTCCAGGGCTTCGCCGCGGGCCCGGGGGTCCACCCCGGCCGCCCGCAGCGCCTCCTCGGCGGCGGCCGGCGACCCGGCCCAGCCCGCCAGGGCGGCGCGCAGCGTCTTGCGGCGCTGGGCGAACGCGGCGTCCACCACGGCGAACACCTCGTCCCTGGTCGCGGTGCTCTCCGGCGGCTCCCCGCGGGTGAAGGCCACCAGCCCCGAATCGACGTTGGGCACCGGCCAGAAGACCGCGCGTCCCACCGGCCCGGCCCGGCGCGCCGACCCGTACCAGGCCAGCTTGACCGACGGCACCCCGTAGATCTTGTTGCCGGGCGCGGCGGTCATCCGGTCGGCGACCTCGGCCTGCACCATCACCAGCACCCGCCGCAGCGAGGGCAGCGTGGCCAGCAGGTGCAGCACGACCGGGACCGCGACGTTGTAGGGCAGGTTGGCCACCAGCGCGGTCGGCGCGGGCCCGGGCAGCCCGGTGATCCGCATCGCGTCGTCGCGCACGACCTCCAGCCGCCCGGCGAGGCCGGGCGCGCGGGCCGCGACCGTGACCGGCAGCGCGGCGGCCAGCACCGGATCGATCTCCACGGCGGTGACCCGCGCCACCTCCGGCAGCAGCGCCAGCGTCAGCGAGCCGAGGCCGGGCCCGACCTCCAGCACCACGTCGTCCGGGCCGACCTCGGCGACCCGCACGATGCGCCGGACGGTGTTGGCGTCGATGACGAAGTTCTGGCCGAGCGTCTTGGTCGGCCGGATCCCCAGCGCGCCGGCCAGCTCGCGCACGTCCGCCGGGCCGAGCAGTCCTTGAGTGTCCCCCACCCCTCCAGTGTGTCAGCTAGCTGAAGAGGAACTTGCCGCAGTTGGGCCATTGGCCCTGCCAACGCCCGTTCACCTTGTTGTAGAGGAGTTGCGCCCGGTAGGTCTGCTCGCCGGGGCTGGCGTCGGACGGCTTGCCGCTGCCGCCCACCGACGTCCAGGTCGGCATCGAGAACTGGTAGAGCCCGTAGTACCCGGCGGGGTTGACGGCGCGGGGGTTGCCGCCGGACTCGCACTTGGCGAGGCCCGCCCAGTTGAGCCGGGCGGCCGACCCGCCCACGGACGCCTCCGGCCCGATGCCCAGGATGCGCGCGACCGGCTTGCGCTTGACCTGCTGCGACAGCACGACCTTGACCTTCTTGCCGCGCCGCTGCACGTAGGCGGTCTGGACGACGGTGATCCCGGGCCTGCCCTTGCGCAGTTCCTTCTCGCTGAACGGCGGGACCTTGCTGCTCTTCTTCTTGATCGTGGGCGGCTCGACCCGCACCGTCCTGGTGACCGGCCTGCTCAGCAGCCGCACCACCTTGATCGTCTTACCGGCGGCCGCCTCCCGGGGCGGCGCGACCAGGTCGTAGGGCCCGAGCTTGATCCCGGCCTGGTCCAGGACCTCCTGGACGGTGGTCCCGGTGGTGGAGACCGTGCGCCGCTGCTTGTCCACCGTCACCACCACCGGCCGCGGCGTGGGCGCGGGGGCGCTGGCCTTGGGCGCGTCCGCCAGGGGCGTGGCGGGCTTGGACTTGGCCGCCTCTCCGCCGCCGCAGCCTGCGGCGAGGGCCGCCGTCAGCAGTAGCGCGGAGAGGGCAGGGGGGCGACGCACTATGAGTTCCTCCAACGTGGCGCGGGGGAATGCCCGTTGTATCGGCCCAGACACTAGAGCCCTCGATCGCCCAGTGCCACCCCAACCCCTCAAGTAGGTCCAGCACGGGATCCGTGCCTCGTTTCCGGGCACGCGGACAGGGGCCGGGGCGTCGGATGGGGCGGAAATGACCAGGGATAACAGGATGTCCCCGGGACCAGCCGATGCCTACCCGCCGGCCATATTCGGAGAGTGCCCGCATGACTACAGTCGGTCGCACCAACCCGACAGAGAGGTAGGTAGATGCGAGTACGCACGACGGTTCTCGGTCTCGCGGGCGGAACGGCGCTGCTCTTCGGCTCCCTGACCGCCACCGCGCAGGCCGCCACCGCTTCCGCGCCGGAGCTGCGCGGCTGGGAGTACACCGGGCAGTCCTTCTTCTGGGAGGCGAGCTGCGACTCCGCCGGCAAGGCCGGGATAGGCAAGGGCTGGCGGTTCTACAACTGCAAGGGCAGCGCGGTGCGCAACTACGAGCTCTGGGTGCTCAGGTGACCTGACCCCGCCCGGGACGTCCGGAACGTCCCCGTCCGGACCGGTGCGGTGCGGCCCCCCGGGCCGCACCGCACCCTTGTGCGTCGGTCTCGGTGCCCGTGCACGTCCCCGGACCCCGAGCGCGCGCGGCGTATCGCCGTCCGCTCAGAAGCCGAAGATCCGGGTGCCGTTGGCCGTGATCGCGGCGCACAGGTCGGCCACGGCCATGCCCTTCACCTCGGCCATGAAGCGCACCGTGTGGGGGATCAGGTAGGAGACGTTCGGCTTGCCGCGCTGCGGCACCGGCGTCAGGAACGGCGCGTCGGTCTCCACCAGGAGCAGGTCCGGCGGCGCCACCCGCAGGGCCGCGCGCAGCGGCTCGGCGTTCTTGAAGGTGACGTTGCCGGCGAAGCTCATCACGTAGCCCTGGTCGGCGCACACCTTCGCCATCTCGGCGTCGCCGGAGAAGCAGTGGAACACCACCTTGTCGGGCGCGCCCTCCTCGGCCAGGATCCGCAGCACGTCGTCGTGCGCCTCCCGGTCGTGGATGACCAGCGCCTTGCCGGTGCGCTTGGCGATGTCGACGTGGGCGCGGAACGAGCGGTGCTGGTCGTCCTTGGGGGCCCAGTCGCGGTAGTAGTCCAGGCCGGTCTCCCCCACCGCGACGACCTCGGGCCGGGCGGCCAGCTCGGCGATCTCGGCGAGCACGTCGTCGGTGATCCCGGTGGTGTCGTTGGGGTGGATCGCCACGCCCGCGTACACGTCGTCGAACTCGGCAGCCGTGCGGGCGCACAGCCGCGAGGTGGGCAGGTCGACGCCGATCGTCACGATCCGCCGGACGCCCACGGCCTGCGCCGCGGCGAGCTGCTCCCCGACCGGCAGCTCCACCAGGTCGAGGTGGCAGTGGCTGTCGAAGACCTCGACCGGCAGCGGGTCGGGCAGCGCCGAGAACAGCCGCGGCGCGGGGCCGCCCTCCTCCTCGCCGCTCACGCGCCGCCCTCCAGCCGGGCCAGCTCCTCGTCCACGATCGACGGGTCGAGCTTGGTGAACAGCGGGGTCGGCTTGGCCAGCGGCACGCCCGGCCGGATCGGGATCGACTCCCAGCGGGCGGCGGTCCTGTAGTCGCCGGTCAGGATCGTGTAGTCCGGGCCGCCCTCCTCCGAGACCGTCTCCAGGCGCGGCATCCCGCTCCACTCCCCCTCGCCGCCGAGCATCTCGTAGACCTTCTGCGAGGAGTTCGGCAGGAAGGGGGTGAGCAGCGACTTGGCGTCGTCGACCACCTGGAGGGCGGTGTGCAGGATCGACTTCACGCGCTCGGGGTCGTCCTTGAGCTTCCAGGGGGCCTGATCCGACAGGTACTTGTTGGCGTCGCGGACCACGTCCATGGCCTCGGTGATGCCGTTCTTGAAGCGCGAGCGCTCCAGCTCGGCGCCGACCGCGCCGAACGCGTTGCGGCTGCGCTCCAGCAGCGCCCGGTCGGCGTCGGTGAGGTCGCCCGCCTCGGGGATCGCGCCGAAGTTCTTGGCGGCCATGTTGACCGAGCGGTTGACCAGGTTGCCCCAGGCGGCCACGAGCTCGTCGTTGTTGCGGCTGAGGAAGTTGGACCAGGTGAAGTCGGTGTCGTTGTTCTCCGGGCCGGCGACCGCGATGTAGTACCGCAGCGCGTCCACGTCGTAGCGCTCCAGGAAGTCCTTGACGTAGATCACGACCTGGCGCGAGGAGGAGAACTTGCGGCCCTCCATCGTCAGGAACTCCGACGACACGACCTCGGTGGGCAGGTTGAGCGCGCCCAGCGAGCCGGGGGAGCCGCCGCGGTCGCCCTGGCCGTTGTAGCCCAGCAGCATCGCCGGCCAGATCTCGGCGTGGAAGACGATGTTGTCCTTGCCCATGAAGTAGTACGACAGGGCCTCGGGGTCCTGCCACCAGGCGCGCCACGCCTCGGGGTCGCCCGAGCGGCGGGCCCACTCGACCGAGGCCGAGAAGTAGCCGATCACCGCGTCGAACCACACGTACAGCTTCTTGGCGGCGTTGTCGCTCCAGCCCTCCAGCGGGATCGGCACGCCCCAGTCGAGGTCGCGGCTGATGGCGCGCGGCTGCATGTCGTCGAGCAGGTTCAGCGCGAACTTCAGCACGTTGGGCCGCCACAGGCCCTGCTTGGACTTCAGCCAGGAGCCCAGCACCTCGGTGAAGGCGGGCAGGTCGAGCATGAAGTGCTCGGTCTCCACGAACTTCGGCGTCTCGCCGTTGATCCGCGACACCGGGTTGATCAGGTCGATCGGGTCGAGCTGGTTGCCGCAGTTGTCGCACTGGTCGCCGCGCGCGCCGTCGTAGCCGCAGATCGGGCAGGTGCCCTCGATGTAGCGGTCGGGCAGCGTGCGGCCGGTGGACGGCGAGATCGCGCCCATCGTGGTCTTGGGGAAGATGTACCCGTTGTCGTACAGGCCCTTGAAGATCTCCTGCACCACCGCGTAGTGGTTGCGGGTGGTGGTGCGGGTGAACAGGTCGTAGGACATGCCGAGGCCGTGCAGGTCCTCGGCGATCACCCGGTTGTAGCGGTCGGCCAGCTCGCGGGCGCTCACGCCCTCCTTGTCGGCCTGCACCTGGATCGGGGTGCCGTGCTCGTCGGTGCCGCTGACCATCAGGACCTGGTTGCCCGCCATCCGCTGGTAGCGGCTGAACATGTCGCTGGGCAACGCGAAACCGGAGACGTGCCCGATGTGGCGGGGCCCGTTGGCGTAAGGCCAGGCGGGCGCGGTCAGGATGTGGCGGCTGGGCGAGGACATGCTTCAAGAGTAGAGGTCCGCGAGGGAGGTACGGCACTCGATGGGAGCGTGCCGTGGATAACCTGCATGCCGGGCCGCGCGGGGTCGCGGCCGGTGGGCGAGCAGAGGAAACGAAGCGGGCATGGTCCAGGACACGACGCGCGGCGGGGCCGCCGCGGAGGCGGCGCCCGGCGCCGCCCCGGACGGCGCGGGCCGCCGCGCCCGGGCGGCGGCGTTCGCCCGCCGCCGGGTGGTGTGGCTGTCGGCGCTCGTGGCCGCCTGCGGCGTCGTCGCCCAGTGGGTCGTCATGGTGCCGCCGCTGTACTTCGACCCCTACTACGTGTGGCTGGGCGCCCGCGACTGGCCGGACGTGCCGCTGGAGTCCTGGCCGTTCAACGAGGTCCCGCACCAGGTCACCCGGCTGGGCCTGGTGCTGCCCGCCCGGGTGGTGCAGGAGCTGCTGGGGCAGGGGCAGGCCGCCTACTTCGTGATCGCCGCGCTGGGCGGGGCGCTGTTCTTCGTCGGCTGCTACCTGGTGGTGCGGTCGCTGTTCGGCGACGCGGCGGGCGTGCTGGCGGCGCTGCTGCTGATCGTGCACCCGCTGTTCACGATGACCAACCCGTTCGGGCACGAGATCACCTGGTCGGCCGGGGTCATGCTGCCGGACATGCCGGGGGCGGGGCTGTTCGCGCTCGGGATGGCGGCGCTGGTGGCGGCGTCCCGGCGCGCCGGACGGGCCCAGGCGCGGCTGCTGGTGGCGGCCGGGCTGCTGTTCGGGTCCTCGTTCCTGGTGCGGGAGTTCCTGGCGTTCCTGTTCCTCGCCATCCCCGTCTACCTGGCGATCCTGCGCATCCCGTGGCGGCGCAACGTGATCGTGGGCCTGCCCATGGCGGCGATCCTGGCGGCCAACCTGGTCCACAACCAGATCGTGTGGGGCAACCCGCTGGCCGGGCTGCGGTCGGCGGCCACCCACGGCGGCAAGTCCCGCGACTACGTGACCCGGGAGCTGGCGGCCAGGTCGTTCCTGCGCGCCATGCACGACTGGCACCCGCTGGGCACGGTGTTCGTGGCGCTGCTGGCGCTGACGCTGCTGGGCTGGCTGGTCACCCGGGACCGGCGCCTGGCCCTGTGCCTGGTGTGGTTCGGGATGCTGGCGGTGCCGCTGACGCTGCTGTCGGGCGTGCTGGACCCCGAGGACATCTCGCTGCGGGCCTGGCTGCCGCGCTACTGGTTCGCGGTGTTCCCGGCGCTGCTGGCGGGCGGGTTCGGCACGATGATCTTGTTGGCCCGCAGGCTGCTGCCGGCCGGGCGCCGGGTGGCGGGACTCGCGCTGCCCACCGCGTCCCTGGCCGCGCTGGCGGTCGTGCTCGGCTCGGCCTACACCGTCTCGGCCGTCCACGCCGTCCCCGACCTGCCGCGCGACACCGCCTGGAACGAGCTGCGCGCCTGGTTCGCCGACGGGCACGGCGACGGCGTCCGCACGATCAGCGCGGACCGGCGGCTCGGCCAGACCCTGACCTTCTACACCCGCACCGTGTGGGGCGAGCCGCTGTGGAAGGGCGAGATCAACGACTTCCCGCACGACATGCCGCAGCTGCCGCCGGACGACGGCCCGATGCTGTTCACCAGGTGGCGGGGCGGCGAGGCGAGCGCGCCGGTCCTGGCGGGCTGGGAGCCCGGCAAGGCCGGATGGCGGCGGCTGTGGAAGTCGTCCGACGGCATCCTGGAGCTGTGGGAGCCGCCCGCCGAACGCCTCGCCCAGGGCGGTTAGGCGCCACGGCCCCGGCCGACCCGTGCGTCCCCGGCGCCCGGCTCGGCGCCCGGCTCGGCGCCCGGCTCGGCGCCCGGCTCGGCGTTCGCCTCAGCTCTTGCGGCCCCAGGCCACCCAGCCGTCGTTGGGCGAGTGGCGGCTGTCGACCACCTGCCGGTCGACGGGCGCGCCGCCCGGCCAGGTCGCGTTGACCGGGGTGCGCCCGTCCCAGTAGACGATCACCAGGTCGGCGCCGTGCGGCGGGGTCTGGCGGCCGTCGAAGTCGGCCACGTCGTCCCAGGCCAGCCAGTAGTACAGCGGCAGCCGCAGCCGCCAGGAGATGTTGCGGTCGACCGCCACCACGGGCGTGGTGGCGGGGTCGGCGACCCCCCTCAGGTCGGTGGCGGCGCTGAACTCCTCCACCAGCGGCCGCCCGATCCGGGCGTTGGCCGTGCCTTCCGCGCCCAGGAAGACGGCCGCGAGCACGCAGGTCAGCACGGCGGCGCCGGCGCGCCGGGACGCGCCGGGGAGCAGGGCGCCCAGGAGCACGACCGCCAGCAGCGCGAGCCCCGCGAACGTGGCGGGCCACAGCCGGAACTGCGTCCAGTCCCAGGTCAGGAACGAGGTCTCGGGGAAGTCGTAGGGCGTGAAGGTGTAGCGGGCCAGCCGGTCGCCCGCGTACCGGTCGACGATCACGGCCAGCCCCGCCAGCAGGCCCGCCGACCCCGCCGCGGCCCACGCCGCCGTGCGCCGGCGGGCGCGCAGCAGCACCACGAGGCCCAGCGCGAACAGCACCGGCGTCACGCAGGCCAGGTAGCGGCCGTAGACGTAGTTGCCGACGCGGTACTCGTCGGGCAGCGCCGCCGAGGTGGCCAGCGCGATGCCCGCCACCACCGCCAGGACGGCCAGCGCCAGCGCCCTCGACCGGCCCGGGACGCCCCGCCGCAGCGCCAGCACCGCCAAAGTGAGCAGGCCGATTCCGGCCACGCCGCCGGTGACGGCGATCTGGTACCAGAGCTGGCCCGAGCCCAGCCCCAGCGTCCAGCCCCACCCGTCGGCGGTGGACAGCCTGCGCACCAGGTTGCCGCCGAGGTCGTTGTCGCCGTTGGGGTACAGGGACGGCAGCAGGCCGTGGTTGAGGCGCGTCCCGGCCAGCGCGACGCTCGCCAGCACCGCACCCGCCACGGCGGCCTCGCCCCAGGACCGCCAGCGCGCCGCCATCGCCACCACGATCAGCCCGGCGTGCACCAGCAGCGGCAGCACGCCGCGCGTGTGGCACATGTAGGCGTAGGCCGCCAGCGCCGACGCGCCCGCCCCGTACAGCGCGGCACGGGACACGGTGACGCGCGGCAGGACGGCACGGACCCCCGAAACGCCGCGCCGCAAGGCGATGCGGGACGCCGGGGCGTCGCGCGGCGCGCTGATCCACGAGTGCGCCAGCAGCAGCCACCCCAGCACCACCACCGGCAGCACCGCGTCCGTCAGCGCGAACTCGGCGAAGAACACCACGCCCGGCAGCAGGGCGGTGAGGTTGCCGCCCAGGAACGCCGGGAGCCGCGCCAGCCCGCAGCGCCGCAGCAGCACGTACGCCAGCGGCAACATCAACGCGCTGACCAGGGCGTTCTCGACCTGGACGAGCCGGTAGACCACCGCCGGGTCGTCGGACAGCCCGAACGCGGGCGTCAGCAGCAGCGGATAGCCGCCCCGGTAGACGGTGCCGTAGGACATGTCGGCGCCCGGCCCACCGGTCAGCACCCGGGCGGCGAACAGGTAGCCGGTCTCGTCGGGCGTCGCCACCGGCATGGACTGCCCGGCCGCGAGCACCAGCCGGACCGCCGCCTGCCCCAGCCAGCCCAGCAGCAGCGCCAGCAGCCACCGGCGGCGCGACGGATCGGCCGGGGGGCCGGTGCGGTCGGCGCGGTCGGACCGTCCGGCCGTCGCGACGGCCGGGCGCAGGGCCGGCGATCCGCTCATCGGAGGGGTACGAGGTGGAGGACCATGACCCGATCAGCCTGCCACAGGAGGTTCACCACCGCCGCCCTGGTCAGCGGCCTGTGGAAAACCTGGACGGCGGCTGAGGGTCCCGCTCCGGAACGACCGACTTCACACCGACCTGCCCCGGAATGACCCGTCTGAGAGCGATACACCCTGAAACGACGATGAGCCCCCGCGCCGGCGGCGCGGGAGCCCATCGGGAGGATGCGGGAGCCGATCAGCTCTCGGAGGCGTTGCTCTTGGCGGCGCTCTCGGCCGCCGCCGTCTCGGCGGCCTTCTCGCGCTCGCGCCGCGCCCGGAGGGCGGCCGCGTCCACCACGTCGGCGGCCTCGTCGGCGGCGTCCACCGACAGCGGCTGCGGGCGGCGGCGGATGCCCAGGATGCTGATGAACAGCGAGGCGAAGATCGCCTGGAAGCTCATCATCAGCGCCACCGCGGCCGGCACCACCAGGCGCAGCGACTCGCGCGGGTCCAGCTCGCCGAAGCTGTTGACCCGCCAGTGCAGCAGCGAGGCCACCAGGCCCACCACGCCGGCCAGCGCCAGCAGGCCGCCGAACACCAGGCCGCGCTCCAGGCTCCACCAGCGGCTCATGATCTTCTGCACCCGGTTGTCGGGCGGCAGGAAGCCCTCGTGCATGGCGTAGACCTTGGTGAGCAGGGCGAAGATCACCGCCTGGAAGCCGATCACCATCGCGGCGCCCGCGCCGACCAGGGTGTCGACGTCGAAGGCGATCTCGCCGACGCGCACCGGGCCGAAGGAGAGCGCGATCCCGGCGACCAGTCCGAGCGTCATAAACAGCAGGCCCGGGATCAGGAACAGCCAGCGGGGGCTGTAGAGCATGAGGAAGCGCAGATGACGCCAACCGTCGCGCCAGGTGTTGAGGTGCGGGGCGCGGGTGCGGCCGTCCGGCGACAGCGTGGTGGGGCGCTCGCGGATGTCGTACTTGGCCAGGGTGGCCTTGACGACCATCTCGCTGGCGAACTCCATGCCGCCGGTCTGCAGCCCCAGCCGCATGATCGATTCCTTGTTGAAGGCGCGCAGCCCGCAGTGGAAGTCGCCGATCTTGCTGCCGAAGAACAGCCGGCCGACGAAGCTCAGCACGGGGTTGCCCAGGTAGCGGTGCAGCGGCGGCATGGCACCGGGGGCGATGCCGCCCTTGAACCGGTTGCCCATGACGAGGTCGGCGCCGTCGCGCAGGTCCTCAAGGAAGGGGCCCAGGGTGGCGAAGTCGTAGGAGTCGTCGGCGTCGCCCATGGCCACGTAGGTGCCCTTGGCGGCCCGGATGCCGCCCATCAGGGCGTTGCCGTAGCCTTTGTCCACCACGGGCACGACCCGCGCGCCGGCGTCCCGGGCCAGCTGCTGGCTGCCGTCGGTGCTGCCGTTGTCGGCGATGACGACCTCGCCGTCGATGCCGGCGTCCTCGAAGAACTGAATCGTCTTGCGAACGCACGTCTCGACCGTTTCGGCCTCATTGAGACATGGCATCACTACGGAGAGTTCCACGCGATCTCCTTCGTTACCGCTGGTGACCGTCTGCGGTATTTTCAACTAATCTCATCATGTTCCGCTGGGCGGCCCGTCGTCGTTCATGATGCCTGCCGGGGACGGGCGATGCGTGCCGCTCCGGTCGAGAGCGCCAGGGTGATCCCCGTGCTCGCGGGGAGCGGACGGTGTTGCTGATTCGCAACGTGTTGCCCCGCTCGGCCACGGCCCCGGGCGGCAGGCTAGAACGACAAGCATACGGGCACCGCGGCCCGGAAAGGTTGGGGCAGCTGTGACGCGCGCTGAACAGGGCGGTGCCGCCGGTGTGGCGCTAGAGGAGCCCGTGGCGGCCGAGACCGCCGAGGAGACCGCGCCGACGCGCACGTCAGGAGCCCGGCCTCCGCTGCGCGAGCGCGCGGGCGCTTTGGGGTCCCGGCTGTGGGCCGCGGCGCGCCGCAACCGCACCTTTACTGTGATCCTCGTCACAGGCGCTCTGCTCCGGATCGTCACGATGGTCGGCTACACGCCGGTCATGTTCTTCAACGACAGCTTCGACTACCTGCACGTGGCGATGAAGCCGTACCCGCACCCGCTGCGGCCCGACGGCTACTCGTTCCTGCTGCTGGGGCTCAGGCCGTTCCACAGCTTCGCCCTGGTCGCGGTGGTCCAGCACCTGATGGGGCTGGGCATGGGCCTGATGATCTACGCGCTGCTGCGCCGCCGGTTCCGGGTGCGCGGCTGGATCGCGGCGGTGGCGGCCGCGCCGGTGCTGCTGGACGCCTACCAGATCCAGCTGGAGCACCTGGTGCTGTCGGACACCCTGTTCACCTTCCTGGTGGTCAGCGCGGTCACCCTGCTGCTGTGGCACGACCGGCCGTCCTGGAAGGTCGCCGCGGCCGTCGGGCTGATCATCGGGCTGTCCTGGCTGACCCGGTCGGTGGGCCTGCCGGTGCTGCTGGGCGTGCTGGTGTACCTGCTGATCCGGCGCGCCGGCTGGCGGACGATGGCGGTGCTGCTGGTGACGTGCATGCTGCCGGTGGTCGCCTACATGGGCTGGTACAAGGCCGAGAACGACAAGTTCGCGATGACCGAGAGCAACGGGATCTTCCTGTTCGCGCGGGTCTACAAGTTCGCCGACTGCCACCGGATGAAGGACCTGCCGGTCCGCGAGATGCCGCTGTGCACCGAGGTCGGCGGCAGCCGCCGGCCCAACTCCCAGGACGGCATCTGGGACGCCGCCTCGCCGCTGAACCGCTACCCCGGCAAGCGCTTCAACCCCGAGCTGAACAAGATGACCAACGACTTCGCCAAGCGGGCCATCCTGTCCCAGCCCGGCGACTACCTGAAGGTCGTCGCGCACGACTTCTTCCGGGTCTTCCAGTGGAAGCGCACGGTGTTCCCCGACCCGGCGACCTACGCGCAGTACGAGTTCGGCGAGAAGTCCAACGCGCTGCCCGAGTGGCGGATGGACAGCGACTACACCGCCGCGCAGGAGGCCGTCGCCTACGAGCGGGGCCGCGCGCGCACCAAGGTCGTCGAGCCGTTCGCGGGCGTCATCCGCGGCTACCAGGACCACGTCTACCTGCGCGGCAGCCTCGTCGGCGTCATCCTGCTGGTCGGGCTGGCGGGCATGGCGGCGATGTGGCGGCGGTTCGGCGGCGCGGCGTTCCTGCCGTGGTGCCTGGCCACCGGCCTGCTGCTGGCCCCGGCGGCGACCGCCGAGTTCGACTACCGGTACGTGCTGCCGAGCGTCCCGCTGGCGTGCATCGCGGCGGCGCTGGCCTTCTCCCCCGCCGTGCGCGCCCGGTGGCGGCGCGGAGGCGGGGACGAGCCGGGCCCGGCACCGTCCGGCGACGCTCCGAAGGGGAAGGCCTCGGAGGTCGCCGCCGGCTGACCCCCGCCGGGCCCGCCACGCCGTACCGCGCCGGCGGCGCGGAACGACCCGCCGGCCGGACGCGCCGTCGCGCGGCGGCCGGGGCTACCAGGCGTGCAGGCGGCGCAGCCGGAGCAGCAACTCCAAGGCGTCCGCCCTGGCGGCCGGAGCCGCTTTCGCCCGCCGCCAGGGCGTGGAGAACACCTTGACGTTGCCACTGGAGCAGTCGCGGCAGGGGTGGTCGACCCACGGCGTCGTGCAGCGGCAGCCGTCGTGCACGTACACCACCCCCTCACCGCCGTGGCCGTCGGCGGTGTGCCGGACGTCGAACTCCTCGTCCCAGCTCGCCCCGCAGCACCCGCACTCGTAGAACCAGACCTCGTGGCTCGACCATGCGTCCCGCACGGTCCTCACCCCCTCGGGGAGCGCCGCCGCGCGCTCCGGCCCGGTACGGGCCCGCGCGGCGCCGACACTCCGAGTGTCCCCGCTGCCGGGGCATCTGGAGCCTTCCGGGCAGGGGACTATGCCCTCGCGGCCACCACGGCGTCGTAGACCACCCGCTTGGGCAGGCCGTTCTCCTTGGCGACCTCGGTGATGGCCTGCTTGCGCGGCGTCCCGGCGGCCTCCCGGGCGGCGACGGCGGCCGCGAGGTCGGCCGGGTCCGACAGGCCCTCGGGCGCGGGCGCGCCGCCGACCACCAGCGTGATCTCGCCGCGCACGCCTTCCTCGGCCCATCCGGCCAGCTCGGCCAGCGGGCCGCGGCGGACCTCCTCGTAGGTCTTGGTCAGCTCCCGGCAGACCGCCGCGGGCCGGTCGGCGCCGAACGCCTCGACCATCGCGCCGAGGGTCGCGGCCAGCCGGTGCGGGGCCTCGAAGAACACCATCGTGCGCGGCTCGGCCGCGAGCTCGGCCAGCCGGCGGGCGCGCTCGCCCTGCTTGCGCGGCGGGAAGCCCTCGAAGGCGAAGCGGTCGGTGGGCAGCCCCGACACGATCAGCGCGGTCGTCACGGCCGACGGGCCGGGCAGCACGCTCACCGGCACCCCGGCCGCGACCGCCGCCACCACCAGGCGGTAGCCGGGGTCGGACACGCCGGGCATGCCCGCGTCGGTGACCACCAGCACGTCGCGCCCGGCCAGCAGCTCGCCCAGCAGCTCCTCGGCGCGGGCCTTCTCGTTCTGGTCGTAGTACGACACCACCCGCGCGACCGTCTCCACGCCGAGGTCGGCGGTCAGCCGCCGCAGCCGCCGGGTGTCCTCGGCCGCGATGACCGGAGCGGCCGCCAGCGCGGCGCGCAGCCGCGGCGAGGCGTCGTCCGGCCGCCCGATCGGCGCCGCGCCGAGCAGCAGCGTGCCCGTCCCCGCCGCCGTCCGATCCGCCGCCTGCTCTTGCGTCCCGTTGCCCGTCACCGCTCCATTCTCGCGCCGCCGGGCGCCCCGCCGGGCCACCGGGGCCGTTCCGGCGCGCCCGGCGTTCGACCGGCGCGCCCGTACGATGGCGGAATGGCGATGACGGATTTCGCTCCGGCGACGGCCTCCGAACGACGATCGCGCCCGCCCACCCTGCGCGAGTGGCTGGCCCCCCAGGTCCCGGGCGGCGCGCTGCTCGGCTGGCTGGGCCCGCTGCTGGTCACGGTGTTCGCCGGGGTCCTGCGGTTCACCGGGCTCGGCACGCCCAAGGCGGTGGTCTTCGACGAGACCTACTACGCCAAGGACGCGCTCGCGCTGCTGAAGTACGGGTGGGAGCACAACACCGTCAAGGACGCCGACAAGCTCCTGATCGCCGATCCGAAGGCCGACATCTGGGCCGACGGCGCCTCGTTCGTGGCGCATCCGCCGGGCGGCAAGTGGATGATCGCGATCGGCGAGCAGCTGTTCGGTGCGACGCCGTTCGGCTGGCGGTTCATGCCCGCGCTGGCGGGCACGCTCGCGGTGCTGATCCTGTGCCGGGTGGCCCGCCGGATGACCGGCTCGACGCTGCTGGGCTGCGCCGCCGGGCTGCTGCTGGCGCTGGACGGGCTGGCGTTCGTCACCAGCCGCACCGCGCTGCTGGACGTGTTCGTCATGTTCTGGGTGCTGGCCGGGTTCGCCTGCATCGTCAACGACCGCGACCGGTCCCGGCGGCAGCTCGCCGACCGGCTCGACCGCGACCTGGCGGAGGGCACCGTCTCCGCCTACGGTCCCTTCCTCGCGCACTCCTGGCGGTGGGCGGCCGGGATCTGCCTCGGCCTCGCCTGCGCCACCAAGTGGACCGGCGTCTTCTACATCGCCGCCTTCGGGATCATGGTGGTGCTGTGGGACTACGGGGCGCGCCGCGCCGCCGCGGTCCCCCGGCCGTTCACCGGCACGGTGCTGTTCGAGGCGTTCCCAGCGTTCGTGCAGCTGGTGGTGGTGGCGGCGTTCACCTACGTGGCGTCCTGGTCGAGCTGGATCTTCCGGTCGGGCGGCTGGGGGCGCGGCGAGGTCGCGGGCAACTGGCTCGCCCGCCCCTTCGAGGCGATGCCCAAGCTGTGGAAGTACCACGCCGAGATGATGAACTTCCACACCGGCCTGGACTCCAAGCACCCCTACC
Source organism: Spirillospora sp. CA-253888 (assembly GCA_050936435.1). Classification (GTDB taxonomy): domain Bacteria; phylum Actinomycetota; class Actinomycetes; order Streptosporangiales; family Streptosporangiaceae; genus Spirillospora. Next base: position 4,930,308 of record JBNJMT010000001.1, on the reverse strand, counting down.
AGTCGTGGCCGTGGGACTGGCCGGTGCTGCGGCGGCCGGTGGCGTTCTACTACACCGAGCCCAAGGAGTCCTGCGGCGGCGGCCGCTGCTCCAGCGAGATCCTCGGCATCGGCACCCCGGCGCTGTGGTGGGGCGGGCTGCTGGCGCTGGTCGTGCTGCTCGGCCTCTGGCTGGTGCTGCGCGACTGGCGGGCGGGCGCGATCCTGCTGGGCTTCGGGGCGGGCTGGCTGTCGTGGTTCCCCTCGGCGTTCGGCAACCGCACGATGTTCCTGTTCTACGCGACGCCGATGATCCCGTTCCTGGTGCTGGCGGTGGTGCTGGTGCTGGGCTACCTGATCGGGCCGGCGCGGCAGCGGGACGGCGCGCACCTCGCCGTGCACGGTGCGGACGGGCGGGCCCCGGTCCCGGCGCCCGGCCCGCGCCGGGTGGCGGGCGCGGCGCTCGCGGGCGCGTTCGTGCTGGTGGTGCTGGTCAACTTCGCGTACTTCTACCCGATCCTGACGGCCGACGTCCTGCCGTACGGCTCCTGGCACGACCGCATGTGGTTCTCGTCCTGGATCTGAGGAAGGGCGCGGCGGGCCCACCGGCCCGCCGCGCCCGCCGCGCGTTCTAGCCGCGCACTAGCCGCGCAGCATCTTCTTCATGGCGGCGATCTCGTCCTGCTGGGTGCGGACGATCTCATCGGCCATCGTCTTGGCGGCCGGGTGGGCGCCCTTGGCCTGCTCCTCCCGCGCCATGGTCACCGCGCCCTCGTGGTGCTCGATCATCATGGTGAGGAAGCGCCGGTCCAGCGCCTCGCCCTTGAGCTTCCTGAACCCGGCCATCTGCTCGGGCGTCATCATCCCGGCCATGCCGCCGCCGTGGTGGTTCATGGCGGGCGGCGCGACGCCCTCGGCGGGCACCTGCTCGCCCCACTGCCGCAGCCAGCCGCTCATGGTCTCGATCTCTGGGGCCTGGGCCCGCTCGATCTGCGCGGCGAGCCGCTTGACCTCGGCGTCGCCCGACCCGGCGGCGACGACCTTGGACATCTCCACCGCCTGCCGGTGGTGCGGGATCATCATCTGCGCGAACATCACGTCCTGCGCGTTGTGCCCGGCCGCCGGGCTGGGGGCGGCGCTGGAGGACGCGGCACCGGAGGACATGGCGCCGTGGCCGGGCTTCGCGCCGTCGCCCTTGCCGCCGTCCCCGCCGCAGGCCGCCGTGCCGAGCAGGACCGCCGCGCCGATCACCAGGATGCGCTTGTTCATCGTTCGTCTCCTTGAAGTGCTGTCGAAGGCATGCCGAAGGGACCCGACGCCGCGGGGAGGCGGCGTCCGGGCGGCGGGCTTCTACAGCCGCATCACGGAGAGCTGGTAGATGTCGGGCGGTCTGGCGCGCGGCGGTCCGCGCGGGGTCACCCGTGACAGGAGCCGGACGGCGTGCGCCGGCGGCGGTTCGACGGAGCGCCGGGCGGCGAGGGCGAGGGCGAGGAGCACCGCCCCGGCCAGCAGCGCGAAGCAGACCATGCCCGCCATGCAGCCGGAGTCGTGTCCGGCCACGTCCATGGGCGAGGTCACCGCGGCGAGCTGCGGCTCCTCCTGCCGGAGGACGGATTGGAAAGCCTCGTGCGGGGCGCCGTGCGTCGAGGCGAGGGCGGGGCCGGTGGCGTGCGCCGGGGACGGCGTCGCGGTGATGCCGTGCATCGCGAACAGCCCGGCGAGCAGCCCGAGTCCGAGCAGCAGCAGGGCCGCGCTCCGCGATACCCCCCGCCCGTTCATACCGCCACTGTAGCGGGCGGTGTCGCGGGGACGGACCGGGGGCGCAGGGTCCGCGCGCCGAGCAGGCAGACCAGCAGCGCGAGCACCCCGCCCGCGCCCGCCCCGGCGAACGCGCCGGGCACCCCGGCGAGGTCCTGCCCGAGGCCCGAGACGAACATGCCGAGCGAGCCGCCCAGGCCCACCGCCGCGACGATCCACGCGAACGCCTCGGTGACGGTGCCGACCGGCGCGAGGTGGTCCACCAGCGAGAAGCTGCACGCCAGCACCGGGGCCAGGAAGATCCCGCTGACGAACGCCAGCACCAGCATCACCGGCAGCCCCGGCGCCCACACCAGCGGCAGGTACCCGGCCGCCAGCGCGACCAGCAGCCAGGGCAGGCGGCGGTGCTCGGCCCCCGGCCACGGGCGGGCGCCGTAGACCAGGCCCCCGACCAGCGCCCCGGCCGACATCACGGCCAGCAGCAGGCCGGAGGCGGCCTCGCTGTGCAGGCGTTCGGCGTAGGCGACCACGGCCACCGTGTACACGCCGAGCGCGACGCCCGCGAACAGCAGCGACAGCAGCAGCACGCACAGGCCGGGCGAGCGCAGCGGGCCCGCCCAGTCGGCGGCGCGCGGCTCGCCGCGCCAGGCGCGCGAAGGGGCGGCGGTGGTGACGACCAGGGTCCCGGCGACGCCGAGCGCCCCGGTCAGCAGCAGCGCGGTCTCGGGGTTGGCCAGGGCGGCGAGGACCACCAGCAGCGGGCCGACGCTGAACAGGACCTCCTGCGCGGCGGCGTCCAGCGCGTAGGCCGCCTTCACCTTCGTCTGGTCGGGCAGCACGGCGGGCCACAGCGCGCGCAGCCCGGCCTCCAGCGGCGGGGTGGCGAACCCGGCCAGGACCACGGCCGCGACCGCGACCGGCCGGGGGTCCGCGCCGATCACCGCCAGCAGCGCGAAGCCGAGCCCCGACAGGAGCGCCGCGGGGATCAGCACGCGGGGCTGGCCGAACCGGTCCATGGCGCGGCCGAGCACCGGCTGCCCGGCCGCCATCGCCAGCCCGAACACCGCCGCCAGCGTCCCGGCCAGCGGGTAGCCGCCGCCCTCGGCGCGGACGTGCAGGACGATCGCGAGCGCCCCCATGCCGTTGGGCAACCGGCCCAGCAGCGTGCCGCCGAGCAGCCGCCCGGCATGGCGCAAGCGCAGGAACTCGACATAGGCGCGCATCGCGGTGTCCCCCGGCTCCCTGGGTTAGTCATACGTATTACTTGTCGCGTCATACGTACCATGAAGCGGTCCGGGTGTTCTAGTTTGTTGTCGTGCCCGCCACCAGTCGCCCCACGAGCCGCGACGTGGCGCAGGCGGCCGGGGTGTCGCAGTCCACGGTGTCGCTGGTGCTGGGCGGCAAGTGGTCGGGCCGCGTCTCCCCCGCCACCGCCGCCGCCGTGCACGACGCCGCCGAGCGGCTCGGCTACCGGCCGAATCCGGCCGCCCGCAACCTGCGGCTCGGCACCACCCGCACGGTCATGCTGATGGTCCCGACGCTGATCACCCCGTTCTTCGGCGCGGTGCACGCGGGCGCGGCGCGGGTGGCGGCGCGGCACGGGTTCGGGCTGGTGGTGTACCCGTGGCCGGACGACGCGGGGCCGGCCGACAGCCCGTTCGCCGCGCCGCGCGAGGCGATCGACGGCATCCTCGCCTCCTCCCTGCCGCGCGAGGTGCCCGACGGGTTCCCGGGCACGCCGGTGGTGATGCTCGACAGCGACCCGGCGGGCGCCGAGACCACCGTGAACTTCGCCGTCGCCGACGGGATGCGCGCCATCGCCGCCCACCTCGGCGCGCTCGGGCACCGCCGCATCGGGCACGTCGCCGCCGAGCCCGACCAGTGGACCTTCCACGTGCGCGGCGCGGCGCTGGCCGCCGCCGTCGCCGCGCTGCCCGGCGGCGCGCTGACCCGCGCGGCCACCGCGATCGACATCACCGCCGCCAAGGACGCGGCGGGGCGGCTGCTGGACGCGCCGGAGCGGCCGACCGCGCTGGTCTGCGACGACGACGTGCTCGCGGCCGGGGCCTACAAGGCGGCGCGGGCCCGCGGCCTGGAGGTCCCCGGCGACCTGTCGGTCACCGGCATGGACGACGTGCTGGTGGCGACCGCGCTGGAGCCGGAGCTGACCACCGTCCGGCTGCCGGCCGAGGAGCTGGGCGCGCAGGGCATGGCGGCGCTGCTGGAGCTGCTGGGCGGCGGCCGTCCGGCGTCGCGGTCGCTGCCGGGACGCCTGGTGGTGCGCGGCTCCACGGCGGCGATCTAGGGCGCCCTCCCCGGGTATAGGGGGGCCATGGGGAAGATTCCGTCCGAGACCGACCGCGAGGCCCATCCCGACAACCGGATCGGCGCGGTGCCGCCGCGCACCCGGGAGTGGCGGAACGGGGAGGTCGTGGCGGAGGGCTTCCCGGTCGCCGACCTCCGCGACCGCCTCGGCCGGAAGGGGGCGGTGGTGTGGCTGGACCTGTGCGCGCCCGAGCACCGGGACCTGCACGTCATCGCCGACGAGCTGGACCTGGACCCGGTCGCGGTGGAGGACGCGGTGTCGGCGCACGAGCGGGCCAAGCTGGACCGCTACCGCGACTACCTGTTCCTCAACCTCTACGTCCCGGAGGTGGACGGCGGCGGGGACCTGGTCATGCACGAGGTGTCGGCGTTCGTGACGCAGCAGGCGCTGGTGACCGTCCGCCAGGACCGGGGCTTCGACGTGGACGAGCTGATCCGGCGCTGGGACGACAGCCCCGAGCTGGCCTGGCTGCAGGACTCGCCGCTCAGCGCCGCGCCGCTGCTGTACGGGCTGCTGGACCTGGTGGTGGACCGGCAGCTGGCGGCCGTCCAGGACCTCGACGACGAGGCCGACGACATCGAGGAGATGGTCTTCGACGACCGCTCCTCGGTCAAGGAGATGCAGCGCCGCAGCTTCCGGCTGCGCAAGAACCTGGTCGCGCTGCGCCGGGTCTCCCTGCCCATGCGGGAGGTCCTGAACACGCTGATGCGCCGCGACGTGCCGCTGGTGGCCGAGCCGATGGTGCCCTACTTCCAGGACGTCTACGACCACACGCTGCGGGTCGCCGAGTGGACCGACGGGCTGCGCGACCTGATCGCCAACCTGCTGGACACCCGGATCGCGATGCAGAGCAACCGGCTCAACGAGGTGATGAAGAAGGTGACGAGCTGGGCCGCGATCATCGCGGTGCCGACCGCGGTCACCGGCTTCTACGGGCAGAACGTGCCCTACCCGGGATCGGGGCAGACCTGGGGCTTCTACGTCAGCACGGCGATCGTGGTGCTGTGCAGCATCGGGCTCTACAGCCTGTTCAAGGCGCGCGACTGGTTGTGAGCCCCGCCTCGCGGACGGGCGGGGCGGGGCTCACGGCCGTCCGGCGTTCAGTTCGCGCGCAGGAACGAGGCCGCGATCGGCGCCGCCGCCTCCGCGCCGGTGCCGCCGCCCTCGACCACGACGGCGAAGGCGAGGTCGCCCTTGTAGCCGACGAACCAGGCGTGCGTGGGCGGGTTGTCCCCTGACCCGAACTCGGCGGTGCCGGTCTTGCCCGCCGTCCCCTTCGGGAACCCCGCGTCGGAGGCGGTGCCCTCGCTGACCACGGCGGGCATCAGGGTGTGCAGGGCCTGCTTGACGGCGGGCTCCAGCCTGTGCGGCGGCTCGGGCTTGCGCCCGCCCGCGTCCACGGCCTCGGCGGCGACCTTGGCGTCCACCAGGCGCGGCGAGTGCCAGGTGCCGCTGGCGGCGGCCGCGGCGACGCTCGCCATGTTGAGCGGGCTGGTCAGCACCTCGCCCTGGCCGAACGAGGCCGACGCGAACGCCGTCTCGTCCTTGGTCTTGGGGAAGGTGGCGCGCACCGCGGGCAGCCCCGCGATGATCGGCGCGTTGAAGCCGAACTGCTCGGCGACCTCGGTGAGCCGCTTCTCGCCCAGCTTGTCCACCGCGAGGCGCGCGAAGGTGGTGTTGCACGAGTGCGCGAACGCCTTCTCGAACGAGATCGTCCCGAAGTCCTCGTTCTGGTAGTTCTTGAAGGTGCGTCCGCCCACGTCGGTGGTGGCCGGGCAGCCCACCGGCTGGTCGGCCTTCAGCCCGCCGGCCACCAGCGCCGCCGCCGTGACGACCTTGAAGGTCGAGCCGGGCGGGTAGTGCCCCATCAGCGCGCGGTTGTAGCCGCCGGGCTTGTTGGCGACCGCGAGGATCTCGCCGGTGGAGGCGCGCAGCGCGACCAGCGAGGCGGGCTTGGTCACCTTCTCCATGGCCTTGCCCGCGGCGCGCTGGACCTTGGGGTCGAGCGTGGTGCGCAGCGGCTCGCCCTCGCTGCCGCCGAACCGCTTCAGCGTGCGCACGGGCTTGCCGTTCGCGTCGACGATCTGCACCGCGAGGGCGGGCGTCCCGGCGAGCCGCCGCTGGTACTGGCGGTTCAGGCCCTCCACGCCCACCTGGTCGCCCTTGCGGTAGGGCGCGCCGAGCTTCTTGGCGATCTCGTCGGTGGCCGGGCCGAGCGGCCCGACCAGCTGCTGGACCGAGCCCGAGGGCGAGCCGGCGAGGCCGCCGCCGTCGGCGCCCTTGATGTCCGCGCGGGTCGGCCACGTCCGGGCCGACCGGAGCCGCTGGCCCTCGGCGAGCCCGGGGTACATGACCTCCGGCGACCAGACGACCTTCCACTCGCCGTCGTCCTTGGTGACCTTGTAGGTCCCGGTGTAGGTCCACTTGCGGTCGCCCGCCAGCGTGAGGTCGGCGGCGTAGGAGCCGCCCTCCTCGTCCAGGCCGGTGATCTGGAAGCCCTGCCGGGCCACCCCGACCTCGTCGCGCATCTGGGCGAAGCGCTTGTCGAAGTCGGCGGGCGCGCCCGCCGTGAGGGCCCGCATGGCGGCGAAGTCCCCGCGCCCCCAGGCCGCCAGGTACTTCTCGACGTTCGCCCGCGGCCCCTCGTCGCGCAGCACGAACCAGGCCGCTCCCGCCCCCGCGAGCACGACCGCCACCGCGGCGACGATCAGAATCCGGGATCGGCGCATCCGTATCCCCCCTTATCGGTCATCGTCGGACAGCACACCATCCGAGCGGCGAAAAGTCCAAGATTGATATCGTTAGCGAATCCATAGGTGAATGGATATAGTCGCAGCTCGTGAACCTCGTCGGGCATCTGGACTGCTTCGTCGTCGTCGCCGAGGAACTGCACTTCGGCCGCGCCGCCGAGCGCCTCGGCATGGCCCAGCCCCCGCTCAGCCAGCGCATCCAGCGGCTGGAGCGGGAGCTCGGGGTCCGGCTGTTCGACCGCTCCTCGCGCCGGGTGGAGCTCACCGCCCCCGGCCGCCTCCTGCTGGACGAGGCCCGTGACATCCTCTCCCGCGTGGAACGCCTCTCCTCCCTCGCCGAGCGCGCCCGCCAGGGCGAGACCGGCACGCTGCGCGCGGGCCTGCCCCCGGACCTGGGCGGCAACGTGGTGGCCGCGCTGATCGCCGCGTTCCGCGAGCGCCGCCCCGACCTGCGCCTGGACCTGCGCGAGATCGGCACCGCCGACCAGGCGCACGCGCTGGCCGACGGCACCCTGGACGTCGGCGTGCTGCGCCACCCCTGCGACGCGCGCGACCTGGCGTTCGGCCCGATGCTGACCCAGCGCGTGGGGGTGCTGCTGCCCGCCGGGGAGGACCCGCCCGCCCACCTGCACCTGTCGGACCTCGCCGGGCACGACCTGGTGACCGCGCCCCGCGAGGAGGCCCCCGGCGGCTACGACGATCTGCTGGCCACCTGCCGCCGCCACGGCTACGACCCGCCCGCCGTGCACGAGGCGCGGCACCCGCAGTTCGCGCTCGGCCTGGTGCTGGCCGGGACCGCCGTCGCGCTGGTGCCCCGGACCGAGGCCCCCGGCGTGCTCTGGCGGCCCCTGCTGGGCGACCCGCTGACCCGGCGCGTCTCGTGCGCGTGGCGGCAGGACGCGGGCGGCGACGCCGTCGAGGCGTTCACCGCGACCGCCACCGCCGTCCTGCGCGACGAGGCGGGCATGGAGCCGCTGGCGCCGCCGCCCGCGCGCCGCGTCGTCCCCCGCCCCGCCTCGGGGTTCCTGGCATGAAGCACATCGAGCGGGTCTTCCGCGACGCCGGCGTCACCGGCCACCTGTACGCCCTGGACCTCGACACCGGCCGCGACCTCGGCGTGCGCGGCGACGACCCGGTGGTGCTGGCCTCGGTCTTCAAGGTCCCCCTGCTGGTGGCCTTCCACCGGCGGGCGGCGGCCGGGCTGCTGGACCCCACCGAGCCGGTCACGCTGTCCCCCGGGGACCGCGTCCCCGGCCCGACCGGCATCGCGACCATGCTGGACCCCGTTACCCTCTCGCTCCGCGATCTCACCAATCTCATGATCACTGTGAGCGACAACACGGCCGCCGACACGGTCTTCGCGCGCGTCGGCCGCGACACCGTCAACGCCGCGATGGCCGACCTCGGCCTGCCGCTCACCCACCTGGCCGGCAACGGCGGCGAGCTGCACGACACCCTGCTGGCCGACGCGGGCGTCCCCGACCTCGGCGAGCTGTGGGCCCGCCTGGACGAGCCCGGGATGCTGAACCGCCTGCGCGCGCTGGACCCCGCCCGCACGACCCGCAGCACGCCGCGCGAGATGGCCCGGCTGCTGGCCATGATCTGGCGCGACGAGGCGGCCCCGCCCGAGGCGTGCGCCGAGATGCGCCGCCTGATGGGGCTGCAGGTGTGGCCGCACCGCCTGTCGTCCGGGTTCCCCTACGACGACGTGCGGGTCAGCGGCAAGACCGGCACCCTGCCGACCCTCCGCAACGAGATCGGCGTGGTGGAGTACCCCGACGGCGGCCGGTACGCGGTGGCGGTGTTCACCCGCTCGCTCCTGCCGCGGGCGGTCCTGCCCGAGGCCGACGCCGCCATCGGCACCACGGCGCGCCTGGCGATCGAGGCCCTCCGCACCCACTGACCGGCGGGGCCCTCTAGGCGGTCCCTGCCCGGTCGTCGCGCGAGGCCAGCGGACGCCAGGCGGCGGCCGTCACCACCGTCATGACGGCCGCGCCGATCCAGAACGGGGCCGTCAGCCCCAGGCCCCGCGCGAAGAACCCGCCCAGCAGCGAGCCCGCCGCCGCACCCGTCACCTGGATCAGCGAGTACACCGACCCGACCCGGCCCAGCAACCGGTCGGGCACGCGGGTCTGGACCAGGGACATCGCGACCGCGCCCCACACCATCGCGTGCGCCCCCAGCGCGACCAGCGCCGCGCCCGCCGTCCACGGGCCGGTGCTCAGCGCCAGCGCGGCGTGGGTGGAGGTCTCGATCACCAGGCCGGCGCGCAGCAGCGCGGGCGTCGGGACGGCCCTGCGCAGCGGGCCCACGGCCGCCGTCCCCAGCAGTCCGCCGACGGCATAGGCGACCAGGAGGTACCCGTACCCGACCTCGCTCAGCCCGAGGCGCTCGCGGGCGTACAGGACGAGGACGGCGAACGCGCCGCAGAACACGACGTTGGCCGCCCCCATCGTGGTGGCCAGCGTGCGCAGCAGGCGGTCGCCCCACAGGTGCCGGACGCCCTCGGCGATGTCGCCCCGGAGCGTGCGGCCCTCGGTCGGGGGCGGCGGGGGCGGCGGACGCATCCACGCCGCCAGCAGCGCCGCGATCACGAACGTGGCCGCGTCGAAGCCGAACGGGATCGCGGCCCCCGCGACGAACAGGTACGCCCCCAGCGGCTTGGCGGCCAGCTGGTTGCCGGCGATGAACGTCGCCATCAGGCGCGCGTTGGCGGCGGGCAGGTCCTTCTCGGGGACGATCGCGGGCAGCCGCGCCGCCATGGCGGTGTCGGCCACCGTCTCGCCCGTCCCCAGCAGGAAGAGGACCGCGTAGACCAACGGGATCGAGGCCGTCCCGGTCGCCACCGCCGCGGCCAGCACGGCCAGCGCCAGGCCGCGCAGCAGATCGACGGCGACGATCAGGCGCCGCCGGTCCAGCCGGTCCACGTACGCGCCGCTGACCAGCGCGAACAGCGGCCACGGCAACTGCTGCGCGAACGCCGCCCCGGCGATCAGCGCGGGGTCGCCGGTGGACGACGCCACCAGCAGCGGACCGGCCACCAGGGTGACGCCGTCGCCGAGGTTGGAGACCGCCGAGGCGGTCCAGAGCTTGCCGAATTCCGCCGATGAACGCAGACGCAAGGCCGGGCTCCTCCGCGTGGGGAACGGGGCAAGCCTCGCCGCGGGGCGCGGAGGAGGGCCAACGGTTTTCGCGGAGGCGGGAAGGCACCCCGCCGCGAACCATAGGCTGTTACCTCGGTTTTGATCAGGTTTGGGGAGAGAAGCGGTGCGGCTGCCGGAGCATCTTGAGCTACTGCTCACCGACGAGCCGGTCCTGGACGTCTACGCGCACGGGCCGTGGCGGGTGCCCGACGGCCTGTTCGAGGAGATCTCCGCGCGCGTCGGCGAGCTGGCGGCCGACCCCCGGTGCGCGGAGCTGACCACCCAGCAGCACAAGCTGCTGACGCTGCCCGCGTCGCTGGTGGTCGCCGAGATCTTCGGGATCCTGGCGTTCCTGCCCGGCGGCGGCGCGATCAAGGGCGGGTCGTGGTCGCAGCTTCCCGAGCGGCTGCTGCGCGCCCATCTCGCCAACCCCGCGCCGCTCAGCACCCGGATGACGCGCTGGGACGCGCCCGGCGGGCGCTGGCGGCCGCCGGTGGACTGGCTCGTCGAGGCCCCCGACCGCAAGCTCGCGATCGAGCTGGCCCGCGACTGCCTGGCCGTGCTGGAGGGCATCGAGCCGCTGGAGCGCCGCCGGAAGGCGCTGCTGCGCCTGTACGACGACCCGCCGCAGTGCGACGTCAACCTGCCCAAGCTCGACCTGCGCGAGCACTGGAACGCCCACGCCGACGACGAGGTGCTCGCGGCCGTCCCCGAGCTGCTCGGCCCGGTCGGCTACCTGGAGTGGGTGTGCTCGGGCCTGCTCGCCGCGCACGAGCGGCTGGTGGCGGTCGCGCTCCGCGAAGAGCCCCTGGACGCGCACCTGTCGCGGCTGCTCGCGCAGGGCGGGATGGAGCAGGTCCCGGCCGAGCTCGCGGTCGCGCTGGGCGAGGACCGCTACCGCGAGGTGCAGCAGCGCTTCCCGGTGGACCTGCGCGGGTTCAAGCCGCTGGCCTGGCAGGAGGAGACCCGCGCCTGGCTCGTGCGGGCGCTGGTGTCGGGCGAGGCCGACGCGTGCCGCGCCTGGCTGGACATGGCGATGCGGTTCGTGGCGACCGTGCAGGGGCTGCCCGGCGACCCGTGGTTCCCCAAGGCCGAGGTCATCCCGGTCGGGCTGTTCCAGAACGACCTGCGGCGGCTGTTCGCGCCGCGCCGCCGGGTCGTCAACCCGCTGGCGGCCGCGCTGCGGACCGGGCCGGCCGAGGCCGCCGAGCCCGCCCCGGCGCGCCCGGCGCTCGCCTCGTCGCTGGTGGGGCAGCCGGAGGTCGTCGCCGCGCTGGCGGAGCTGAGCCGCGACCGCGCGCCGGTCCGGCTGCTGCTGGCCGGCCCGGACGGCACCGGCAAGCGGGACGCCGCGACCGAGCTCGGCAGGGCCCTCGCGCTCGCCCGCGACCCGCTGTGGGTGACCGACAACCTGTTCGCCGGGCAGCGCCTGTCGGACGCGGTCGCCAAGCTGCACGCCGACGCGCGCGACTGCGCCGGGGAGCGGCTGCTGATCATCGAGGGGCTGGACGGCATCGTCGCCGACCCCGGCAACGGCGAGGCGCTGGCGGCGGAGCTGCACCGGCTGCTGGCGGTCCATCCCGACCTGAACGTGGTGGCGCTGTGCGACGCCGGCGGCGAGGACCGCGTCCGCGCCGTCAACCCGGTGCTGCCGCAGCGGTTCCGGATCGCGCGGACCCGGCCGTTCACCGCCGAGGAGCACGCCGAGCTGTTCCGGCGCGCGCTCGCCGCCCGGGGCGCGCGGGCCACCCGGCAGGCGCTGGCCGCCGCGGGCGAGCTGCTGGCGGCCACCCCGCCGGTGCAGACCCTGCGCAACGCGCGCCTCGCGCCGCACCTGGCCGACCTGGTCCTGGCGACCGCCGGCGACCCCGTCCGCAAGCAGGACCTCCCGGCCGCCCTCGACACCGGCCAGCAGCCCGGCAACCCGCTCACCGAGCTCGCCGGGCTCACCGGCCTGGACACCGTCAAGCAGGAGATCTCGCTGCTGGTCGCGGGCACCCGCGCGGCGAAGCTGCGCGGCGAGGCGGGCCTGAAGGTGAGCGTCCCGACGCGGCACATGGTGTTCACCGGCAACCCCGGCACCGGCAAGACGATGGTGGCGCGGCTGCTCGGGCGCATCTACAAGCGGCTCGGCGTGCTCTCGTCCGGCCACCTCGTGGAGGCGACCCGCGCGCACCTGGTCGGCGAGTACATCGGGCAGACCGCGCCGCGCACCCGCCGCCTGGTCGAGCGCGCGCTCGGCGGCGTGCTGTTCATCGACGAGGCCTACACCCTCACCCAGTCGCCGCTGAAGGGCGACTACGGGTACGAGGCGATCGCCGAGCTGGTGAAGCTGATGGAGGACCACCGCGACGACCTCGTCGTGGTGGTCGCGGGCTACGAGCGGGAGATGGCCGAGTTCCTGGCCGCCAACCCCGGCCTGGACTCGCGCTTCCCCAAGCAGCTCCACTTCCCCGACTACACCGACGACGAGCTGGTGGCGGTGTTCACGCAGCTGGCCGCCGACGACGGCTTCCGCCCGGCCGAGGGCACCGCCGAGCTGCTGGGGGCGATGCTGCGGCGGATGCCGCGCGGCCCGTCGTTCGGCAACGGGCGGCTCATGCGCAACCTGCTGGACGTCGCGGTCGCCAACCAGTCCGAGCGCATCGCCTCCACGGCGCGCGCCGGCAAGCGCGTCGCCAAGCGCGAGCTGGTCGCCTTGCGCCCCGAGGACCTGCCGCCGTTCCTGGAGCATCCCGAGGAGTTGTTCGGCCTGTACCTGTAGCGGGTATGAGGCTTTTGCGAGTCCCGTGCCGGAATCCACCGAACAGGAGACCGGCATGTCCCTCACCCACGACGACACGGCCGTCCTGCGCGGCGTCGCCGCCCGGGAGGCCGCGCGGCTGCACGACGGCACGCTGCCGTGGACCTGGTGGTTGGAGCGCGCCGCGCGCTTCGGCCGGTACGGCTTCGTCAACACGCTGCTGATCGCGGCGCAGTGGCGCGCCGCGACCGACGTGCGCTCCTACGAGGAGTGGCGGGCCGCCGGACGCCAGGTGCGCCGGGGCGAGACCGGCATCCGCCTGCTGCCGCGCGCGGGCTCGGAGGGGCCGCGCGCGGTCTTCGACCTGGCGCAGACGGCGGGGCTGCCGCTCGCGACCCCGCCGCCGACCGTCCCGTCCCAGGTCGCCGCGCGCCTGGCGCGCCGCTTCCCGGACGTCCCGGCCGAACGGGAGCCGGCCCGCCTGCTCCACCGCCTCGCCCTGGACGGCGGAGCGCGCGGGCGGATCGAGGCCGACTCGGTCGCCCACATCGTGCTGGCGCGCCTCGGCCTGGAGCCGCCCGCGTTCGCCTTCCCCGCCACCGCGCCGTGGGCCGACGCCGCGTGCGGAGACCGGATCCTGCGCCTCGCGCGGCGGCTGCACGCGCGCGCGACCGACCCGTCCGGCGACCTGATGACGGCGGCGCACCGCTACTTCCGCGCCTGCCTCCCGGACGGCTGGGCCCCCGCCTACCTGACCGAGCGCGGCTTCTCCCGCAGCGTCCAGCGGCGCTGGCAGATCGGTTACGCGCGGGGCCCGCGCACCCTCACCGACCACCTGCGCGGCCTCGGCCACCCGGACGAGGCGGTCATCGAGGCGGGCCTGGCGCGCCGGGGCCGTTCCGGGCGCCCTTACGACACCTTCCGGGACCGCGTGATGTTCGCGATCCGCACCCCCGACGGCACCCTCGCGGGCTTCATCGGCCGGGCGCGCGACGGCGCGTCCGGTCCCAAGTACCTCAACACCCCCGGCACGGCCCTGTTCCACAAGAGCGAGCTGCTGTACGGCCTGCACGAGTCGCGCGACCGGCTGGCCCACGGGGCGCGGCCCGTCCTGGTCGAGGGCCCGCTCGACGCGATCGCCGTCAACCTGGCCGCCCCACGCGACCACGCCGCCGTGGCGACCTGCGGACTGGCGCTCACCCCGGCGCACCTGGCGGCGCTGCGGCGGGCGGCGCCGCTGTCCGCGACCGGCGTGCTGGTCGCCCTGGACGGCGACCCGGCGGGCCGCTCCGCCGCGCGGCGGATCTGGGAGGTGCTGCGCGAGGTGGGCGGGCCGGTGGACGCCGCCCTGCTGCCGGACGGCCGCGACCCCGCCGACCTGCTGGACGCCGGGGGCCGCGCCGCCGTCCGGGCCGCGCTGCGCGATCCGGTGCCGCTGATGGACGTCGTCATCGACCACGCAACGGGGCGTCCCCGCAGCGCCGAGGAGCGCGCGTCCGCCGTCCACGCGGCCCTGCCGTTCATCGCCGCGGGCCCGCCCGCGCAGGCGGCCCGCCAGATCGTCCGCCTGGGCGAGCGGACCGGCCTGCCGCACCGGCTGCTGACCGGCCTGCTGTTGGATCGGGTCAGCGAACTGCACGGCCCGTCCGCTTGACCCTGACACCGCGTGAGGCCGTAGACCGGGGGCACCATGTTCACCATCGGAGATTTCGCCAGGCACGGCGGGGTGTCGGTGCGGATGCTGCACCACTACGACGCCATCGGGCTGCTGCGGCCCGCGCACGTGGACCCGGTCACCGGCTACCGCTTCTACGAGGCCGGGCAGCTCGCCCGCCTCAACCGCGTCATCGCGCTGAAGGACCTCGGCTTCAGCCTCCAGGAGATCCGGACGGTCCTGGAGGAGAAGGTCGCGACCGCGGAGCTGCGCGGGATGTTGCGGCTGCGCCAGGCGGAGCTGCGGGAACGCGTCGCGGCCGAGACCGCCCGGCTCGCCCGGGTCGAGGTGCGGCTCCGGACGATCGAGAGCGAGGGCGTCATGACGGACGTCGACGTGGTGCTGAAGAGGCTGCCCGCCGTGCGGGTGGCCGAGCTGTCGGGAACCGCCGCGGGCTTCGCGCCCGAACAGGTGGGGCCGGTCGTGCAGCCCCTGTACAAGGAGCTGTTCCGGCGCTTGGAGGAGGCGGGCGTGACACCGTCCGGACCGAGCCTGGCCTACTACGACCACAACGAGGACGGAACGGTCACCGTGCACGCGGCCGTGATCGTGAACATCGGGGCGAGCACCGCCCACGACTTCGCGATCGTGGACCTCCCCGAGGTGGAGCGGGCCGCGACGACCGTGCACCGGGGCCCGATGGACGACGTGCTGCCCGCCCACCAGGGGCTGGCGCGCTGGATCGAGGACAACGGCCACCGCACGGCGGGCCTGTCGCGCGAGCTGTACCTGGAGTCGTGCGGGCCGGTGGAGGAGTGGGTGACCGAACTCCAGGAACCCCTCGCCTGACCGCCCGCCGGGCCGCGGCCTGCACGGAGGGGTCGACCGTGCAGGCCGGGCCTGGCCGCTGCCGACGTTCCCGGCGTCGGGCCGGGTGGCCGAGCCCTACGGAGGCGAGGGCTGACGTGCGGTCGCGACGACCCCGGCCGCGGCGACGCTGACGCAGCCGACCGCCGCCCACTGCGTCCACGCGAGGTGCTCGCCGAGCAGGACGAGACCGGCGAGCGCGCCGACGCCCGGTTCGAGGCTGACCATCACGGCCACGACGCGTTCGGGCAGGCGGCGCAGCGCGGCCATGTCCAGCGACCAGGGGATGACGGCCGAGACCAGGGCTACGCCCGCGCCCGCGAGCAGGATCTCCGGTCGCACCATCGCCCCTCCCGCCGCGAGCGGCCCCAGCGGCAGCACGAGCAGGGCCGCGAAGACCACCGCCCAGGCCAGCACCGACCCGTCCCCGCCCCGCTTGTTGAGCACGAGGTAGGCGGCCATCGCCACGCCCGACCCCAGCGCCAGGGCGATGCCGGTCCAGGAGACGCCGCCCGCCCCGCCTCCCTGGACCAGGACCACCCCCAGCCCGGCGAGCAGCGCCCACCCGACGTCCACCAGGCGCCGCGACGCGGCCAGGGCCAGCGTGAGCGGGCCGAGGTACTGCACGGTGGCGGATATCCCGACCGGCAGCCGCTCCATCGCCGGATAGAGCAGGTGCATCCCCGCGATGGCGGTGCCGAGCGCCGCGATCAGCCCGTAGGAGCGGCGTTCGGGCCGGCGCGGCCGCCACACGGCCAGCAGCAGCACGGCCGCGAAGCACAACCGCAGGACGACGACGCCCGCGGGCCCGACCGCGCCGAACATCCCCTTCCCGAGCACCGTGCCGGTCTGCACGGTGACGACGCTGCCCAGGACCATGAGCGGGCCCGCGCGCTCCCCCCGCGCCAGAAAGATCATGTCTCCAGCCTGCGGAGCCCCGGCCTTTCGCGTCCATCGAAAGTTTCCGCACCCCATCGTGTGGAATGGCCGAATGATCGATCCGCGCCTCCAGACCCTGCGCGTCCTGCGCCACCTGGGCACCGTGACCGCCACCGCCGAGGCGCTGCACCTGACCCCCTCGACGGTCTCCCAGCAGCTCCGGCAGCTCTCCCGCGACCTCGGCGTCCCCCTGCTGGAGCCCCAGGGCCGCCGGGTCAGGCTCACCCCCGCCGCCCGCACCGTCCTGGACCACGCCGACGTCCTGTACGCGCAGTGGGAACGCGCCCAGGCCGACCTGGCCGCGCACCGGCGCGGCGCCGCTGGCCGGGTGCGGATCCACGCGGTCTCCAGCGCCCTGGCGGCCCTGGTCGCCCCGGCGGCCGCCCGCCTGCGGGCCGAGCACCCCCGCCTGTCGGTGCTGATGAGCGAGCAGGAGAGCGACGAGGCCCTGCCGCTCCTGCTCGCCCGCCACGCCGACGTGGCCGTGCTGATCCCGACCGCCGACACCCCGCCGCAGGGCGACCCCCGCTTCGAGCAGCACCTCCTGCTGGACGAGCCGCAGGACCTGCTGCTCCCCTCGGCCCACCCGCTCGCCGCCCGGGACGCCGTCGCGCTCGCCGAGGCCGCCGCCGAGCAGTGGGTCGGCTCCCCGGACCGCCCCGACCAGCACCACCTGATGCTGGCGGCGTGCGCGGGCGCGGGCTTCACGCCGGAGATCGTCCACCACGCCTACGAGTGGTTCGCCGTCTCGGCGCTGGTCGCGCACGGCTTCGGCGTCAGCCTGGTGCCCCGGCTGGCCCCGCTGCCGCCCGAGCACGACGTGGTCCGCGTGCCCCTGGAGGGCGCGCCGGTGCCGTCGCGCCGCATCATCGCCTGCACCCGCCGGGGCGCGTCCGCGCAGCCGCCGATCGCCCGCGCGCTGGAGGCGCTCCAGCGTGCGGCCGCCGAGCGCGTCCCTAGGCGCTGAGGTGGGCGGCGGCCACCCGCTTGGGGACGGCCATGCACCAGGCGTCGACGACCAGCTCGCGCATCTCGTCCTCGTCGAGGGCGGCCGTCCAGGCGTTCACCCAGTTGAAGCGCTGGTCCGACAACCGGGGCAGGTGGAAGACCTCGGGCCGCGAGGCGACGAGCGCGGCGCGCTCCTCCCGGGGGAAGGCGAGGCCGAGCACCGTCTCGTCCGGCGAGAACGCCAGGTAGACGATGCTCCCGACCCGGAACTTCACCCGGTCCCGGATGAGGTGCTCGGACGTGCGCGGCAGCGACAGGGCCAGCCGCCGCACCTGCTCGACTGTGATCATCTTCCCTCCGGCCGTCGGAACGGGATGCACCGCCCATTCCCGACGTCTGAGATCCTTGCAGGTCGGAGACCAGGAGGGGGCGTCATGCAGCCGATCCGCACCAAGGACCATCTTTTGCGTCCGGACGACGAGCGGGTGCTGGAGTTCTGGCGGGAGCGGCACCTGTGCACGCTGACCACCCTGCGCGCCGACGGGACGCCGCACGTCGTGCCGGTCGGGGCCACGCTCGATCCGGAGGCCGGGATCGCCCGCGTCATCACCTCCGGCGGGTCGCTCAAGGCCCGGCACGTGGCGGCCGCCGGCGACGCCGGGCTGCCGGTCGCGCTCTGCCAGGTGGACGGGCGCCGGTGGGCGACCGTGGAGGGGCGGGCCGTCGTCCGCGCCGAGCCGGACGCCGTCGCCGACGCCGAGCGCCGGTACGCCGAGCGCTACCGCACGCCCCGGGTGAACCCCGAGCGCGTCGTCCTGGAGATCACCATCGACCGGATGATCGGCAATGTCTGAGGTCGTCGTCGTCGGGATCGGCGCGGACGGGTGGGACGGGCTGCCGGAGGCCTCCCGGGCGGCGGTCTCGGCGGCCGAAGTGATCCTCGGCAGCACGCGGCAGCTCGGCCTCCTGCCGGATTCGGACGCCGAGCGCGTCGCCTGGCCGTCCCCCATGCTGCCCGTGATCCCCCGCCTGCTCACCGAGCACGAGGGGCGGCGGATCGCCGTCCTGGCCAGCGGCGATCCCATGTTCTACGGCGTCGGCTCGACGCTGGCCCGGATACTGGGGGCCGGACGCGTGCGGGTGCTGCCGCATCCGTCGTCGGTCTCCCTGGCCTGCGCCCGGCTCGGCTGGCCGCTGGAGGAGACCGAGGTCGTCAGCGCGGTCGGGCGGCCCCTGGAGACGCTGAACGCGGTACTGGCCCCGGGCCGGCGCATCCTGGTGCTGAGCGCCGACGCCACGACCCCCGCCAAGGTCGAAGGGCTCCTCGCCGGGCGCGGGTTCCGCGCCGACGTGACGGTCCTGGAACGGCTCGGCGCGCCCGACGAACGGATCGGCCCCCCGCGCCCGGACCTCGATCCCCTCAACATCGTCGCCGTCCACTGCCGGGAGGGCGCGGCGCTCCCCCTCGCCCCCGGCCTGCCCGACGACGCCTACGAGCACGACGGCCAGCTCACCAAGCGCGAGATCCGCGCCGTCACCCTCGCCCGCCTGGCGCCCCGGCCCGGCGAACTCCTCTGGGACGTGGGAGCGGGCGCGGGCAGCATCGGCATCGAGTGGATGCGCGCCCACCGCTCCTGCCGGGCCGTCGCCGTCGAGCGCGACCCCGAGCGCGCCGAGCGCGCCCGGGCCAACGCCGCCGCCCTGGGCGTCCCCGGCCTGCACGTCGTGCAGGGCGCGGCCCCCGCCGCCCTGGAGTTCCTGGAGACCCCCGACGCGATCTTCATCGGGGGCGGGGTCACCGTGCCCGGCATGGTGGAGGCGTGCTGGAATGCCCTGCGGCCGGGCGGGCGGCTGGTCGTCAACGCCGTCACCGTCGAGTCCGAGCGCGAGGTGACCGGCCGGCGGGCCCTGCTCGGCGGCGACCTCGCCCGGATCGCGGTCAGCCGCGCCGCCCCCGTCGGCGGCTTCACAGGATGGAGGACGATGATGCCGGTGACCCAGTGGACGGTGGTCCGATGACGGTGCACTTCATCGGCGCGGGCCCCGGCGCCGCCGACCTGGTCACGGTGCGCGGCCGCGACCTGGTCGCCGCCGCGCCGGTGTGCCTGTACGCGGGCAGCCTGGTGCCCGCCGAGGTGCTGGCCTGGTGCCCGCCGGACGCGCGCCTGGTCGACACCGCGCGGATGGTGCTGGACGACATCGTCGCCGAGATGGTCGCCGCGCACGGGCGCGGCCAGGACGTGGCCCGCCTGCACTCCGGCGACCCCTCGGTCTTCAGCGCCGTGGCCGAGCAGATGCGGCGCCTGGACGCGGCGGGCGTGCCCTACGACGTGGTGCCCGGCGTCCCGGCGTTCGCGGCGGCCGCCGCCTCCCTCAAGCGCGAGCTGACCGTCCCCGGCGTCGGGCAGTCGGTCGTCCTCACCCGGACCTCGGCCCGCGCCACCCCCATGCCCCCGGGCGAGGACCTCGCCACGCTCGGGCGCAGCAGGGCGACGATCGTGCTGCACCTGGCCGTCCAGCGGATCGAGGAGGTCGTCGCCGAACTGCTCCCCAACTACGGCGCGGACTGCCCGGCCGCCGTGGTCGCCTACGCGAGCCGCCCCGACGAGATCGTGCTGCGCGGCACGCTCGCCGACATCGCCGCCCAGACGCGGGAGGCGGGCATCGAGCGCACCGCCGTGATCATCGTCGGCGCGGTCCTGACCGCCGAGAACTTCTCCGACAGCCACCTGTACTCGGCGGCCCGCTGCCGGTCATAGCCAGGGATAGCGGGCGGTGTCGGCGGCCGCGTAGTCGGGGTCCAGGTAGATCGCCAGGCGGTGGATCAGGCCGTCGCGGATCTCGAAGACGTCGCACCAGCGGCCGTCGCTCCACCGCTCCCCGGTCGCCAGCTCCCCGGACGAGGTGCCCTCCAGCACGACTCGGTCGCCCTGCTCGACGGCCGTGATGCCGTCGAAGTCGTGCCGGATCCCGGCGAGCATCGCGCCCACGTCGCCGAACAGCCGCCGCACCTCCTCGATGCCGCGCGCCTCGCCCCACTTGGGGAAGAAGACGGCGGCGCCGGGGGCGAACAGCTCCAGGAAGTCGCCGCCGGTGTCGAGCCGCTTCAGGTACTCCAGGGCGACGCCCCGGTTCTCGTCGGTCATGCCCGCCATCCTCGCCCGCCGGGCGGGCGGCGGGCGCGGCCGACTCCGGTCAGAGCAGGCCCTCGGTCTTCAGGACCGACACCGCGCGGACGGTGGCGTGGCCCCGCCAGTCCAGCACGCCGGCCGGGGAGATCTCGGCGTACTCCACCGACCACCCGCCGTCGTCCCGCTGCCCCGCGCGCAGCCGCTCCAGCTCGGCCGCGACGACCTCGGGCCGGAACAGGGAGCGCGCCGGGCCCGGGTAGGGCGCGAAGTCCAGCGGCCCCATCTTCTCGTCGGCCGTCCCGCCCTCGACCTGGAGGAACCCGCTCTCGGGCAAGAAGCCGCCGAGCTTCTTCAGCAGGTCGGGCCGCTGCTCGGGCAGCGCGTCCAGGAACTGGACCGCGAACGCCAGCTCGATCGCGTGCGGCGCGGCCTCCAGCGCCTCGATCGCCGCCGTGCAGTACCGCGTCGCCCTGGCGAGCCACGGGTGCGCCGCGACGGCCGGGTCATGGGCGGCGACGCGCTGGGCGTTCACCACGACGATCGAGGTGATCTGCAGCGACGAGGCGCCCGCGTCGTGTCCGGACCACCAGGGGGCGCAGCCGGCCGGGTCGGTGATCGGCAGCGCGAACGGCAGCCCGCCGTCGGGCAGCGTCACCGACTCCAGCCAGTCGCACAGCGCGGCGGCCTGCGGGACGGCCGTCTCCAGGTCGGCCAGCGCCTCGAACGCGTGCAGCGCCGCCCCCGGCTGGCTCTCCGGCGAGCGCAGGTCGGGCTCCAGCCCCCACCCGTAACCGCCGTCGGGATTGCGGTATCCGTCCAGGGCCGCCACCACGCCCTCGGCCCCGGTCCCCCGCGTGACCACCTCGAACCGGCGGCGGTCGAGCACGCGGGCGTGGGTGGCCATGAAGGCGGTGGCGGCGTTCAGGTCAACGTTCATTCCCCCAGCATCGGCCAGGAGGACCGGCGGGGTCTTGCAGGAAACGGACGTGTCAGCCGGCGCGGCCCACGATCGTCCCGGCGCGGTCGATGACGACGATGTCCACCTCGACCGGGGCGCCGCGCAGCACCTCCGACGCGACCTCGCGCGCCCGCGCCGCCACCAGGTCCCCCAGCGGCTCGCCCGCCCGCTGGCAGATCTGCAGCGCTTCCAGCGCGGTGTTGGCGTGCCGGACGCGCTCGGCCGTTCCGGGATCGGCCACCAGCGAGGCAAGGGCCTCGAAATCCACCTGGGAACGCTTGGAATGCAGATCGAGATGCCCGTTGGCGAGCTTGGCCAGTTTCCCGATCCCGCCCGCGATCGTCAGCCGGGGAACGGGATGGCGGCGCAGGTATTTCAGCACCGCACCCGCGAAATCGCCCATGTCCAGCAGCGCGTCCTCCGGCAGGCCGTAGAGCTCCGCCGCCACCTTCTCCGACGTGCTGCCCGTGGCCCCCGCGACGTGCGCGTATCCCGCCGCGCGCGCCACGTCGATGCCCCGCCGGATGCTGTCGATCCATGCCGAGCACGAATAGGGGACGACGATTCCGGTCGTTCCCAGAATGGACAGCCCGCCCAGGATCCCGAGCCGGGGATTCCACGTCTTGCGGGCCAGTTCCTCGCCGTTGTCGACCGAGATCTCCACGATCACGTCGGCGTCCCCGAGCACTTCCCGCATCATCCTGCGCGGCACCGGGTTGATGGCGGGCTCCCCCACCTCCAGCGGCAGCCCCGCCTTGGTGACGGTCCCCACGCCGGGCCCCGCCCGGAAGACCACGCCCGACCCCGGCGCGCCGGGACGCACCGTCGAGCGGACCAGCGCGCCGTGCGTCACGTCCGGGTCGTCGCCCGCGTCCTTGACGATGCCCGCCATCGCCGCCCCGCGCTCCAGCCGCTCCACCGCCAGCGCGAACGACGGCCGCTGCCCCTTCGGCAGGACGATCTCGACCGGGTCGGGGAACTCCCCCGTCAGCAGCGCCGTGTGGGCGGCCTTCGTCGCGGCCGTCGCGCACGCGCCGGTCGTCCATCCGTACCGCAGCTCGCTCACCGCCCTACCCTCTCAGGATGAGCATCCGCGTCCTGCTCCTGGGGGGCACCGGCGAAGCCCGTGAACTGGCCGGACGGCTGGCGGCCGATCCCGCCTACGAGGTGGTCAGCTCGCTGGCGGGCCGCGTCGCCGAGCCGGTGCTGCCCGAGGGCCGCACCCGGGTCGGCGGCTTCGGCGGCGTGGACGGCCTGACCGCCTGGCTGAGGGACGAGCGCGTCGACGCGGTCGTCGACGCCACCCACCCGTTCGCCGCCGTCATGACCGACTCGGCCGTCCGGGCGGCCGAACGCGCCGGGCTCCCGCTGCTGGTCCTGCGCCGCCCCGGCTGGACCGAGGAGCCCGGCGACGACTGGCGGCGCGTCCCCACGCTGGAGGCCGCCGCCGCGAACCTGCCCGGCGACCGCGTCTTCCTCACCACCGGCCGCAAGAACCTGGGCGCCTTCGCACGCGACGCCGACCGCTGGTTCCTGGTGCGCTCGGTCGATCCGCCCGAGCCGCCCGTGCCGCCCCGCATGGCGACCGTCCTCGCGCGCGGCCCGTTCACCGTGGACGAGGAGCTGGCCCTCATGCGCGAGCACCGGGTGGACTGCCTGGTCACCAAGGACAGCGGCAGCCCGATGACGGCCGCCAAGCTGGCCGCCGCCCGCGCCCTCGGCCTGCCCGTGGTGATGGTGGACCGGCCGCCGCTCCCGCCGGGCGCCCGCACCGCGGGCACCGTGGACGAGGCGGCGGCCTGGCTGGCTCAAGCCGGGTAGCGGCGCGGGGTGAAGACCGTGCCGCCCGCGACCCGCGTCTGCGACGAGCCGATGATCAGCAGGCAGCGCATGTCCACCTCGTCCGGGTCGAGGTCGGCGAGCCGCACCACGCGCACGCTCTCCTCGGGCCCGCCCACGTCGCGGCCGATCACCACCGGCGTGTCGGCCGAACGGTGCTTCAGCAGCAGGTCGCGGGCCTCGGCGACCTGGTGCCTCCGGGTCTTGGACGCCGGGTTGTAGATCGCGATGACGAGGTCGGCGGCCGCCGCGGCGGCGAGCCGGTCGGCGATGACGTCCCACGGCTTGAGCCGGTCCGACAGCGACAGCACGCAGTAGTCGTGGCCGAGCGGCGCGCCGATCCGGGACGCCACGGCGTGCGCGGCGGTCAGCCCCGGCAGCACGCGCACCGGCACGTCCTTCCACCGCTCCTCGGCGGCCACTTCCAGCACCGCCGTGGCCATCGCGAACACGCCCGGGTCGCCCGACGACACGACCGCGACGCGGCGGCCCTGCTCGGCGAGCTCCAGGGCGTGCGCGGCGCGCTCGGACTCCACGGTGTTGCCGGACGGGTGGCGCCGCTGCCGCGCGTTCGGCGGCACGCGGTCCAGGTAGGGCCCGTAGCCGATCAGGTCGTCGGCGGCGGCCAGCGCGTCCTGGGCCTGCGGCGTCAGCCACTCGCGCCCGGCCGGACCCAGCCCGACCACCACGACCTCGCCGGTGCCCGCGTCATCGGGCACGGACTCGGCCAGCGCCCTGCGCGTCTCCTCGTGCACGCGGCTCGGCACGATCGCGACGGAGAAGTACGGCACCGTCTCGGGATCGACGTCCCCGAGCCGCTGCATCCGCTGCTCGTCGGTCGTCGCGCGCTCCACGTACCAGGCGTCCGGCAGCCGGCCCGCCTGCTCCAGCGCGTCGCGCACGTTCCCGAACGTGCGGCCCAGCTTCAGCACCGCGGCCGAGTCGGTGGCGGCCAGCCGTTCGGCCAGCTCACCGGCCGGGAGCGTGCCCGGCAGCACCGTCAGCACCTCGTCGCGCTCGACCAGCGGCCGCCCCAGCTCGGCCGCCGCCCCGCTCACCGAGGTCACGCCCGGCACGACCGTGGTCGGGTAGCGCCCGGCGAGCCGCTTGTGCAGGTGCATGTAGGAGCCGTAGAAGAACGGGTCGCCCTCGCACAGCACCACGACCTCGCGCCCGGCGTCCAGGTGCGCGGCGAGCCGCTGCGCGCACCGGTCGTAGAACTCCTCCAGCACGCCCCGGTAGTCGTCGGTCCTCTCGGTGGTGACCGGGTAGATCAGCGCCTCTTCGATCTGCTCCTCGCGCAGCAGCCCGGCCGCGATCGACCGCGCGACCGAGCGGCCGTGCCGCGCCGCGTGGTAGACGACCACGTCGGCGCGCTCGATCAGCCGCGCCGCCTTCAGAGTGATCAGTTCCGGGTCGCCGGGGCCGAGGCCCACTCCGTGCAGGTGTCCGGACATCACTCTTCCTCGGATGCGATCGCGTTGATGGCGGCGGCCGTCATGGCGCTGCCGCCGCGCCGCCCGTGCACGACGACGTGCGGCAGGTCGGATTCGGCCAGCGCCAGCTTGGACTCGGCGGCGCCGATGAACCCGACCGGGATCCCCAGCACCGCCGCGGGCCGGGGCGCGCCCTCGGCCACCATCTCCAGCAGCCGGAACAGCGCGGTGGGCGCGTTGCCGATCGCGACGACGGCGCCGTCCAGGCGGTCGCCCCACAGCTCCATGGCGGCGGCGCTGCGGGTGTTGCCGAGCTCGGCGGCGAGGTCCGGGACGCGCGGGTCGTCCAGGGTGCAGACCACCTCGTTGCCCGCCGGGAGCCGCCTGCGGGTGACCCCGGCGGCGACCATCTTGGCGTCGCACAGGATCGGCCGCCCGGCCAGCAGCGCCTCCCGGGCCGCCGCGACGGCCCCGGGCGCGCAGTCCAGGTCGGCGACCAGGTCGGTCATGCCGCAGGCGTGGATCATGCGGACCGCGACCCGGGCGACGTCGGCGGGCAGGCCCGCCAGGTCGGCCTCGGCCCGGATGGTCGCGAACGAGCGCCGGTAGATCTCGGCGCCGTCGCGAACGTAGTCGATCACTCGCTCCTCCGTGTCGTCGCGACGGCCACCGCCGCCGCCGTCAGGTCGTCGGGCCGCGCGCGGACCTCGTCGCCGAGCCGCACCTCGTACCCGCCGGGGGTCGCCACCACCGCGACGTGGCGTCCGGCCGGACGCCCGCAGCCCCGGTCGCAGCCGGTCCAGTGCACCGGCAGCCCGCCGCCCGGGGCGCGGGCGGCGGCCGCGTCGGCGCGCACGTCGGTCAGGGATTTGGCGCAGCCGGGCCGTCCCGCGCAGGCGGTGAGCCCGGCCCAGGTGGAGTCGGGGGCGGCGGCCAGGCCGTACGAACCCGCCAGTGAGTGTGACACGTCCGTCAAATCGGGGACGACCACGGTCCGCCACGGCGTGACGATCAGCTCGGTGACCCCGCGCAGGGCGGTGAGCTGCGCGGAGTCGAGCCGCCCCAGCGGAACCAGCGCCGACAACGCGACCCGCCCGTCCGTCTGCGGCACCACCCCCGGCTCCCCCCGAGCGGCCACCACAGGCACCTCAACGGGCACCGAACGCTCCCCGCCCCGCACGAGCCGCACCGGATCATCCAGCTCGGCGACCCGCCACCGCCCGTCCCGCACCCGCAGGAACTCCCGGGCGACCTCCAACAGCACCGAAACGGCCTGCTCCACAGGCACCCGCAACCCGCTGTCGATCCCGCCCACCACCAGCGCGAACGCACGGGAACTCACCGCGTACAGCCCGAAATCCGCCCGCAGCGCGATGACGTCCCCGCGCCCGTCGTCCAGCGCGAACAGCACCCGCCCCGGCAGCTCGGCCAGCCCCGGGTCGGCGCACAACGCCGCGTCCAGCTCGCCCACCAGCGGCCGCACGTCCAGCAGCCCGCGCCCGTCCCGCCCGCTCAGCACGCTGGCGACGATGTTGCGGACGCGCTCGTGCGTGGCCGAAGGCAGCAGCCCGACCTCCCGCAACCGCGCGCCCAGCTCCCGCTCGGCCCCCTCCGCCAGCCCCCTGACCTGCACGTTGCCGCGCGAGGTCAGCTCCAGCCCGCCGTCGCCCAGCTCGGCCGTCGCGTCGGCCAAAGCGGCGAAGGCCACAGCGTCCACGCGCCCGCCCGGCAACCGCACGCGCGCCAGCCCGCCGTCGGCGGCCTGGTGGACGCGCAGCAGGCCAGGGCAGGAATCAGGACCGGAACGGGCGGAAACAGACACAGCCGGATACTAAGTCACCCCGCCGTGCCCACCCCGCCTGGTATGGGAGGATGCCGGAAGCGACACAGCGGAGGAAGCCGGTGCGAATCCGGCGCGGTCCCGCCACTGTCACCGGGGAGCGGACCCCACCTTGAGGCCACTGCGCGAGCGGGAAGGCCGGGGCGAGCACCGATCCGGGAGCCAGGACACTCCGTGTCGTGATGACCCTGCGATTCGGGGCGAGGAAACCCCGGGTGAGGACTCGACCAGCGTGATCCTGCTGCTGTCCACGTCGGACACCGACCTGCTCAGCGCCCGCGCGAGCGGCGCCGACTTCCGCCTTGCCAACCCCGCCCGCGTCGCCGTGGCGGACCTGCCCGCCCTCGTCGAGGGCGCCGACCTCATCGTCGTCCGGCTGCTCGGCGGCCGCCGCGCCTGGGAGGAGGGCCTGGACGCGCTGCTGGCCGGGCCGCGCCCGGTCGTGGTGCTCAGCGGCGAGCAGCAGCCCGACGCCGAGCTGATGGAGCTGTCCACCGTGCCCGCCGGGGTGAGCGCCGAGGCGCACGCCTACCTGGCGCACGGCGGCCCCGGCAACCTGGCCGACCTGCACGACTTCCTGTCCGACACGGTGCTGCTGACCGGGCACGGCTTCGGCCCGCCCACCCCCACACCGACCTGGGGCGTGCTGGAGCGCGAGGCCCGCCGCACCGAGGGCCCGCTCGTCGGCGTCCTGTACTACCGGGCGCACCACCTGGCCGGGAACACCGCGTTCGTGGAAACCCTCTGCACCGCCATCGAGGACGCCGGGGGCCGCGCGCTGCCGATCTTCTGCGCCTCCCTGCGCACCGCCGACGACGAACTGCTGGCCACCCTCGGCACCGCCGACGCGCTGGTGGTGACGGTGCTGGCGGCGGGCGGCACGCGTCCGGCGTTCGCGAGCGCGGGCGGCGACGACGAGGCGTGGGACGTCGGGGCGCTCGCCGCGCTGGACGTGCCGATCCTCCAGGGCCTCTGCCTGACCAGTGAACGCGCCACCTGGGAGGCCAACGACGACGGCCTGTCGCCGCTGGACACCGCGACGCAGGTGGCGGTGCCCGAGTTCGACGGCCGCCTGATCACGGTGCCGTTCTCGTTCAAGGAGATCGACGAGGACGGCCTGAGCGTCTACGCGGCCGACCCCGAGCGCGCCGCCCGGGTGGCCGGGATCGCCGTCAAGCACGCTGCCCTGCGCCACGTCCCCGCCGCCGAACGCCGCATCGCCCTCATGCTGTCGGCGTACCCGACCAAGCACGCCCGCATCGGCAACGCGGTCGGCCTCGACACCCCGGCCAGCGTGATCGCCCTCCTGAACGCGATGCGCGAGCGCGGCTACGAGATCGGCGACGACTTCCCCACCGAGGGCGACGCCCTGATGCACGCCCTGATCGCCGCAGGCGGCCAGGACGCCGACTGGCTCACCGAGGCCCAGCTCACCGGCAACCCGATCCGCATCCCCGCCGCCCGTTACAAGCAGTGGTACGCGACCCTGCCCGAGGACCTGCGCGAGGGCATCGAGCGCCACTGGGGCCCGCCGCCCGGCGAGCTGTTCGTGGACGACTCCGCCGACCCCGAGGGCGAGATCGTCCTGGCGGCCCTCCGCTCCGGCAACATCGTGATCATGGTGCAGCCGCCGCGCGGCTTCGGCGAGAACCCGGTCGCGATCTACCACGACCCGGACCTGCCCCCGAGCCACCACTACCTGGCCGCCTACCGCTGGCTGCAGGACGGGTTCGGCGCGCACGCGGTCGTGCACGTCGGCAAGCACGGCAACCTCGAATGGCTCCCCGGCAAGGCCGCCGGCATGTCGGCCTCCTGCGGCCCCGACGCCGCGCTGGGCGACCTGCCGCTCATCTACCCGTTCCTGGTCAACGACCCGGGCGAGGGCACCCAGGCCAAGCGCCGCGCGCACGCCACCCTGGTGGACCACCTGATCCCGCCGATGGCGCGCGCCGACTCCTACGGCGACATCGCGCGCCTCGAACAACTCCTGGACGAGCACGCCAACATCGCCGCACTCGACCCGGCCAAGCTGCCCGCGATCCGCGCGCAGATCTGGACCCTGATCCAGGCCGCCCGCCTCGACCACGACCTCGGCCTGGACGACCGCCCGCACGACGCGGAGTTCGACGACTTCCTGCTGCACGTGGACGGCTGGTTGTGCGAGGTGAAGGACGTCCAGATCCGCGACGGCCTGCACGTCCTCGGCCAGGCGCCTCAGGGCGAGAACCGCGCCGACCTCGTCCTCGCGATGCTGCGCGCCCGCCAGATGTGGGGCGGCTCGGTGACCCTGCCGGGCCTGCGCGAAGCCTTGGGCCTCAACGAGGAGAGCACCGACCGCAACGAGGTGGACGGCTTCGAGGAGAAGGCCCGCGCCCTGGTCCTCGCCATGGAACAGAAGGACTGGGCCCCCTCGGCCGCCGACGAGATCGCCGAGGGAACGGTCGCAGACATCCTCCGCTTCGCCGCGACCGAGATCGTCCCGCGCCTCGACCGGACCACCGACGAGATCGGCATGGTCCTGCACGCCCTGGACGGCGGCTACGTCCCCGCGGGCCCGAGCGGCTCCCCGCTGCGCGGCCTGATCAACGTGCTGCCGACCGGCCGCAACTTCTACTCGGTGGACCCCAAGGCCGTGCCGAGCCGCCTGGCGTGGGAGACCGGCCGCGCGATGGCCGACTCGCTCCTGGAGCGCTACCGCCAGGACACCGGCGAGTGGCCGCAGTCGGTCGGCCTGTCGGTCTGGGGCACCAGCGCGATGCGGACCTCCGGCGACGACATCGCCGAGGTGCTGGCGCTGCTGGGCGTCCGCCCCGTCTGGGACGAGGCGTCGCGCCGCGTCACGGGCCTGGAGCCGATCCCCCTGGCCGAGCTGGGCCGCCCGCGCATCGACGTGACGGTGCGCATCAGCGGCTTCTTCCGCGACGCGTTCCCGCACGCGGTGGCGATGCTGGACGACGCCGTCCAACTGGCGGCCGCCCAGGAGGAGGACGCCGCCGACAACTTCGTGCGCGCGCACGTCCAGGCGGACCAGGCCGAACACGGCGACGCCCGCCGCGCCACCATGCGCGTCTTCGGCTCGCGCCCGGGCGCGTACGGCGCGGGCATCCTCCCCCTGATCGACAGCCGGAACTGGCGCGACGACTCGGACCTGGCGGAGGTGTACGCGGTGTGGGGCGGCTACGCCTACGGCCGCGACCTGGACGGCGTGCCCGCGCGCCCGGACATGGAGAACGCCTACCGCCGCATCAGCGTCGCCGCCAAGAACACCGACACCCGCGAACACGACATCGCCGACTCCGACGACTACTTCCAGTACCACGGCGGCATGATCGCGACCGTGCGCGCCCTCACCGGCAAGGCCCCGGCCGCCTACATCGGCGACAGCACCCGCCCCGACACCGTGCGCACCCGCACGCTGAACGAGGAGACCTCCCGCGTCTTCCGCGCCCGAGTGATCAACCCGCGCTGGCTGTCGGCGATGCGCCGCCACGGCTACAAGGGGGCGTTCGAGCTGGCCGCGACGGTGGACTACCTGTTCGGCTACGACGCGACGGCGGGGGTGGTGGCCGACTGGATGTACGAGAAGCTGGCGACCACCTACGCGCTGGACCCGGAGAACCAGAAGTTCTTCGAGGAGTCCAACCCGTGGGCGCTGCACGGCATCACGGAACGCTTGCTGGAGGCGGCGGACCGGGGCATGTGGGAACACCCGGAACAGGCGACGCTGGAGGCTTTGAAGCAGCTCTACCTGAAGGTGGAGGGGGACCTGGAGTCCGACACGGACCACTCCTAGAAAACCCCAGCCCCCCGGGAGAGCCCCTGCCCTCCCGGGGGCGCAGGGGCGGAGCCCCCGCCCGGGGGGCGCGGGGGGCGGAGCCCCTTGCCGGGGGTGCGGGGGGCGGAGCCCCTTGCCGGGGTCGTAGGGGCTGGCCCCTACCCAAGAAAACACTGCGCGAAGCACCTTTGCGGGGTGTGGGGCAGAGCCCTGCCGGGGGACGTAGGGGGCTGGCCCCCTGCCCGGACGACGCACGCACGGCGCGAGTCCTGCGAGCGCCGGGCGGGCGGCGCCCGGATGTGGGGGTTTGGGGGGACGTCCCCCCAAGGAAACACAGCCGCTTTCGCCGAGGACGAGGCACCGACGGTATCTGTGGGGGTCTACACCCGACCACCCACCCCAACCCCGCGCGGGTTTGCCAACGCACCCAACAACCCCAGCCACGCGCAGGTTTGCCCATATACCCGCCCACCCCAGCCCGCACGGGGTTGAGCTGAGAACCCGCGCCAAGCCCGGCCCGCAACGTCCAGCCCTGCGCAAGCCAGGCTTCAGACTGCGCCTGCCGTGGTCGCGCCCGGCTTGCTAGCGCAAGCCGGGCGCGACCACGGCAGGCGGTAAAGAGCCAGCCCACACGACGCTGGGCCCGCACGATGCTGGGCCCGCACGACGCTGGCCCCTGGAAGGCCCGGCGGCGCCGGTGAAAGAGGCCCGCTCGGTAGTACAGGGCTCGGCCCCATACGCGGCAACGAATAGCCCATCCAACGCAACCAGGGCAGTCACGACAACCGAGAGAAGGAAACAAAAACAGGGCCAGAGCCGTTCAATGAACAGAGGGTCCTGTCCTGGCTTCGTCCCCGCCCACGACCAGCCAGGATCATCCACCTCGGGAGAAACTTCAAGCAATTCCAAACTCACCTTGAACGGAGGCGAAGAATGCAGGCGAGTCGATCGAACCGGCTTTTCTGGATCGGTTACGCGCTACTCCTGACCGGCATGGCCGCCTTCGGGATCGGTTTGGTCGTGGCCGTCGGCGACGCCCGCTTCTCGGTCGGCGAGATCGTGCTGATGGTCGCGGCGGCGATCGTGATGGGCGCGGGCGCGCGCACGCTGCACGCGTGGAAGCGCCAGGTCCGTGCTGAACGAGTGCCCGTCAAGGGCAATGCCGTCCAGCACCCCGACCGCAACCCCATCTGACCGTCCGACCGCTGAACCAGACGGCTGCGTGAACGTCCACGCCCCGATCGCCCAACCGCTTCCCGCATCACCCGCACACCACCCGCGCACCACCCGCACCCCACACCGCCCACACGGCCGCCCGCCCGCGCTACCGCGCCATACGGGCGGCCGTTCACGTTCATCACCCGACCAGCGACTCGCCATCCAGCCAGCCGCTCATGCCACCGCCCACTCCGACCGAGTGAGCCGACCCAAACCCCGCCGAGCCTCGCCGCTTCCACCGCCCCCACCCACCCGGCCGCAAGCCCTTGCGGGCCGGGGCGGCCGCGCCAAGGCGGCCCTTGAGGCGAAAAGGCTGCGCGACGTCCTTTCAACGGTTCCCAAATGTCCCACCGATTAGATAAAAGAATCACATGCCACACGTTCCGCCGATGATCGAATCGGCCACCGCGAAGGGCCCCGCCTACCTGCTCGCCTGGGAGAAGCTCCCAGACGGCGCATGGGGCGCCCGCATCGCCTGGATCGAGATCGACGAGACCGTCCCCGACCGCACGGTCCACGCCACCGACCACGTGCCCGCCGGCGACATCACCAAGCTGGACGGCCAGGACTACAGCGGGGTGCCGCGCCGGGGAGTCGCGCCGCCGAGCGACTGACGCCCCGCCCCCTGCGCCGTCCCACTCCATCCGCATCCCGCCACCTCCCTCCGCCGTCCCCACCCCTCTCCCCCTCCCCCTGCCTCCTCCCCGGGGACGCCCGTTCGGCCCCCGCCCTGACCTGGCGTAACGTCGTAGTCACGACCGAACGGAAGGTGGCAGGTGACCGGCGAAGCGCAGGGGCCTCCGGGCCCGGACGTCCGCGTACTGCACGACCTGGCGGACCTCGAAGAGGTCTACCGGCTGATCGACCGGATCTGGCGGCCCGAGCGGGGCTTCGAGCCGATCCAGGTCGAACTGCTGCGGGCCCTGTCGCACGCGGGGAACTACGTCGCCGGCGCCTACGAGGACGGCCGGATGGTCGGCCTGTCGGTCGCCTTCTTCGCCGACCCGCCCGGGGAGGCGCTGCACTCGCACATCACCGGCGCGCTGCCCGGCCGCGGCATCGGCCTGGCGCTCAAGCACCACCAGCGCGACTGGGCGCTGGCGCGCGGGCTGCGCCGCATCACCTGGACCTACGACCCGCTGGTGCGCCGCAACGCCTACTTCAACCTGGTCAAGCTGGGCGCGCGTCCCGAGGAGTACCTGCCCTCGTTCTACGGCGCGATGGCCGACGAGATCAACAGCGGCGACGAGACCGACCGCGTCCTGGCCGTCTGGCACCTGAACGGGCAGGCCACCGCCCCCACCACAGAATCCGCTCCCGACCCCGCCCGCAGCCCCAATCCCACCCCCACCCCCACCCCCGAACCCCTCCTGGAATGCCGCGGCGGCCGACCCGTGCGGCTCGACACCGACGCCGAGACCGTGCTGGTCGCCGTCCCCGAGGACATCGAGGAGCTGCGCCGCACCGACCCCGCCGGCGCCCGCGACTGGCGCCTCGCGGTCCGCGAGACCCTCGGCGACCTGCTCTCCGGCGGCGCCCGCGTCACCGGCTTCCACGACCGGTCCGCCTACCGGGTGGACCGCGCACCGGCCCGATCATCGGGGGGACCCCGAACGTCATGAAGATCAACGCAATCGAGCTGCGCCGGATCGCGATGCCGCTGGTGGCGCCGTTCCGCACCTCGTTCGCCGTCGAGACCGCCCGGGACGTGCTGCTGGTGCGGGTGGTGACGCCCGACGCCGAGGGCTGGGGCGAGTGCGTGGCGATCGACGCGCCGCTGTACTCGGCCGAGTACGTGGAGGGGGCCGCCGACGTGCTGCGCCGCTTCCTGATCCCGGCGCTGCCGGTCGACGACGTGGACGCCGAGACCGTGGACCGCGTCCTGGAGCCGGTCAAGGGCCACCGGATGGCCAAGGCCGCGCTGCAGACCGCCGTGCTCGACGCCCAGCTCCGCACCGCCGGGGAGTCGTTCGGACGCTTCCTCGGCGCGGCCGTGGACCGGGTGCCGTGCGGCGTCTCGGTCGGGATCATGGACTCGATCCCCGAGCTGCTGGACGCCGTCGCGGGCTACCTCGACGAGGGCTACGTCCGCATCAAGCTGAAGATCGAGCCGGGCTGGGACGTGGCGCCGGTGCGCGCGGTCCGCGAGCGCTTCGGCGACGAGGTGCTGCTCCAGGTGGACGCCAACACCGCCTACGGCCTCGCCGACGCCCGCCATCTCGCCAAGCTCGACCCGTTCGACCTGCTGCTGATCGAGCAGCCCCTCGCCGACGACGACCTGGTGCAGCACGCCCAGCTCGCCCAGCGGCTGACCACCCCGATCTGCCTGGACGAGTCGATCGAGTCGGCCGCGCACGCCGCCGCGGCGATCACCCTCGGCGCGGCCTCGATCATCAACATCAAGCCGGGCCGGGTGGGCGGCTACCTGGAGGCCCGCCGCATCCACGACCTGTGCCGCGCGCACGGCGTCCCGGTCTGGTGCGGCGGGATGCTGGAGACCGGCCTCGGCCGCGCCGCCAACGTCGCGCTCGCGGCGCTGCCCGGCTTCACCCTGCCGGGCGACACCTCGGCCTCGCGCCGCTACTACGCCGAGGACGTGACCGAGCCGTTCGAGCTGCACGACGGCCATCTGGAGGTCCCGGCCGGGCCGGGGATCGGCGTCGATCCGCTGCCCGAGCGGCTGGCGGAGTTCACCACCGCCAGCGAGTGGATCAGGTTCTGAGGCGGTCGCGGCCACATCCGGGCGTGCACCCGTTCCTTGCGCATCTGGGCAAAAGGGGGTAGTTCAGCGCATGATTGTGCTGGAGGCCGGGCCGTTGCCCCCGTGCGGCCCGGCCCTTCCGTCTCCTGCGCCCGGACGCGGCGCGCCCCGGAGCCGAATCCGGCTCAGGCCCTGAACGAGACCTTCACCAGCTCCACCGGCTCCACCTGGCCGCCCCCACTCAGCGGCCTCCCGACCCCCGTCACCCCTCGACCACGCACCCGCACGGTGACACCGCGACCAGGCCGTCGTCCCCCACCGGGACGGCCTCGCGGATCCAGGAGCCGCACAACGGGCACGAGCGCCCGGACAGTTCGGCGCGAACGACGCGAGCGGCGGTGGCGACAGGAGCGCCAGAAGGCTGAACAGGAGCATCGGTAGGGCTGGTCACGGCCGACCATGCTAGGACGCCACGCGCCCCGGCGAGAACCTCGGCGAGGATTCCGGCGAGGACCACCCCGCCCGCAACACCCTTCCTGACCTGCCCTGACGCATCGCCTTCACATCTCCGCAGATATGACCATCCGGCTATGGTCCGCCGGACAACAGGTATTGGTCAGGTATTCCTCGTCACTCTCATGATGGGGGAACGGCGTACCCGTATAGCGCCCGTGCCAGCCCGCCCCACCCGGGCCCCCACGCCCGGCCACCGCCCAGCAAGAGCGCAGCAGAAAAGCGCCTGACGAGAGCGGGCAGGACCGAGCAGGAACAAGGAGAAGGCTTCGTGGAAACCGTCACCCTCAACGGCCAGCATCTCGACTACGACGTCACCGGTCCGACCGGGGACGCGGCCGGGGGCCCCGATCTGCTGCTGCTCACCGGCTGGTGCCAGGACCACCGGCTGTTCGACCGGGTGCTGCCGCCGCTGGCCCGCCGGCACCGGGTGATCCGCGTCGACTGGCGCGGGCACGGCGCCGACCGCTCCTACGCCGGGGGCGACTTCGGCGTCGCCGAGCAGGCCGACGACGTCATCGCGCTGCTGGACCACCTCGGCGTCGAGCGCGTCGTGCCGGTCTCCACCTCGCACGGCGGCTGGGCCAACATGGAGATCACCGACCGGCTGGGCGCGACCCGCGTGCCGCGCAGCATCGTGATCGACTGGCTGATGCTGGGCGCCTCCCCCGAGTTCGTGGCCGACCTGCGCGCCAGCCAGGACCCCGAGACCTGGGTCCAGGCGCGGCAGAACCTGTTCGACATCTGGCTGGCCATGGCCGACAACGACGCGGTCGCCGAGCACCTCGACAAGGAGATGGCCTCCTTCGACTTCGACATGTGGGCGCGCTCGTGCCGCGTGATCGACGACGCCTACGCCACCTGGGGCTCGCCGCTGAAGCGCATGGCGGCGTTCGCGGAGCGGCGCCCGGTGCTGCACCTGTACTCGCAGCCGAACGACGAGGCCTACCACCGGGGCCAGGCCGACTTCTCCGCCGAGAACCCGTGGTTCTCCTCCCACTGGGTGGAGGGCCGCACGCACTTCCCGACGCTGGAGTCGCCCGAGGCCCTCGCCGAGCAGATCGAGAAGTTCCACGCCGGGGCCTGACCGCCCCTTCCCCCCACCCCACCCCACCCCGACCAACCCACCCGACTCCACCCCCCGAAACCGTGCATCGTCGCACGCGTCAGCGCCGCGGAGGCCCCATGACCCGGAAACTGGTGACCGGCGGTCATCTCATCACCATGGACGACGAGTACGGCGACCTCCCCCAGGGCGCCGTGCTCATCGAGGACGACCGGATCGCCGCGATCGCGCGCGACGCCGCCGAGTTCGAGGGGGTGGACGCCGAGCGGGTGGACGCCGAGGGCGGCTTCGTCCTCCCCGGCATGGTCGACAGCCACCGGCACACCTGGATGGCGCTGATGCGCGGCGTCTCGGCCGATCAGTCGCTGCTGCAGTTCCTCGCCACCACCTTCTACGGCAAGGGCTCCCTCATCCAGGCCGAGGACCTGGGCGCGGCGTCGATGGTGGGCGCGCTGGACGCGCTGGACTCGGGCGTCACGACCATCCTGGACTGCTGCGACTGCGTGAACAGTCCCGACCACGCCGACGCCGGGATCGAGTCACTGAAGGCGTCCGGCATCCGCTTCGTCTACGCCTACGGAATGCAGGAGTACGACGTCAAGCCGCCGGTCTTCACCGACCACGACCAGCGCCTGGCCGACGCGCGCCGCGTCCGCTCCCAGCACTTCGCCAGTGACGACGCGCTCGGCCGGATGGGGATGCTGTACGGCGACTTCGGCATCCTGCCGTTCGAGCAGACCGCGCAGGAGATCCGCCTCGCGACCGAGCTCGGCATCCTCGGCGCCTCGCACACCGGCGCGGCCACCAGCTCGATCCTGCTGCGCGGCCTGCGCGAGCTGAACGACCGGGGCCTGCTGCTCC
This sequence comes from Spirillospora sp. CA-253888, assembly GCA_050936435.1. GTDB lineage: Bacteria > Actinomycetota > Actinomycetes > Streptosporangiales > Streptosporangiaceae > Spirillospora. The sequence goes on along the minus strand of JBNJMT010000001.1, from coordinate 4,893,864 downwards.
CCGGCCACCTCCACATCCACTGCCCGGCCCTGAACGACCAGGAGTGGCGGCTGATCGCCGAGTCCGGCGGCAAGGTCACCATCGCGCCGGAGACCGAGATGCAGATGGGGATGGGGCACCCGCCGTTCCGCGCCGCGCTCGACCACGGCCTGGCCCCCGGCGTCAGCACCGACATCACCTGCGTCGGCTCGGGCGACCTGTTCTCCCAGATGCGGCTGGGCCTGCAGTTCCAGCGCTGCCTGGACCACGACGCGGTGCACGCCTCGGGCACCATGCCGGTGTCGGTGGACCTCACCGTGCGCGACGCGCTGACCTGGGGCACCCGCAACAGCGCCGACGCCCTCGGCCTCGGCTCGCGGATCGGGTCGCTCACGCCGGGCAAGAAGGCCGACGTGATCGTGGTCCGGCCGCGCATGGACCTGGTGCGCTCCAGCCACCCGGTCGGCACGGTGGTGCTGCAGTCCACCGCCGCCGACGTGCGGACCGTCCTGGTGGACGGCGAGTACCGCAAGCGCGACGGCGCGCTGGTCGGCCAGGACCTCAACGCCGTCCGGGAGCGCGCCGAGGCCGCCCTCGACCGGATCGAGAAGGCGGCCCGGTCCCTGCCCGCCCTCGACGACGACGCCATCCACGGCTGGTTCGGGCAGGCCGAGCGCATGGCGTCGGCGAACTTCGCGCAGGCGTACGCGGAAGGGAAGTGACCATGGGCTCCCAGCAGGCCATCGTCGTCGGCGCCGGTATCGGCGGCCTGACGGCGGCCACGGCCCTGGCGCAGCGCGGCTGGTCGGTGCGGCTCTACGAGCGCGACAGCGAGATCCGCGCGATCGGCGCCGGCATCTACATGTGGGGCAACGGCCTGACGGTCCTGGAACTGCTCGGGCTGTACGACGAGGCGGTGGTCGGCGCGCACGTCGGCCCCGTCCTGGAGAGCCGCGACCACCGCGACCGCACCGTGGAGAGCATCCCGATCAACGGGCCGGGCCGGGCCCGCGTCTACACGATCATGCGGGACCGGCTGATCGCGACCCTGCTGGCCGGGGCCGAGAAGGCCGGCGTCGAGGTCGTCACCGGGATGGAGGCGGTCGCCGCCGACCCGTCGGGCACGCTCCGGCTGGCCGACGGCACCCGCGACCGGGCCGACCTGATCGTGGCGGCCGACGGCGTCAACTCCCGCATCCGCGACAGCGTCGGCCTGCTGAAGCTGCGCCGCCGCCTGTCGCAGGGCGCGACCCGGCTGACGGTGCCCCGCGAGGCGGGCTTCGTCGCGCCCGAGGACGAGGGCAAGTACATCGAGTACTTCAAAGACCGCCGCCGGGTGCTGTACACGCCGAGCAGCGACACCAGCCTGTACGTCGCCCTGGTCACCGACCAGGAGGACGCCGCGGGCCGCCGGGTGCCGGTGGACACCGCCTCCTGGGCGCGCTCGTTCCCGCACCTGGGCAGGCTGCTGCACGCGCTGGAGGACGTCCCGGCCCGCTGGGACACCTTCGAGTACATCAAGCTGCGGGCCTGGTCGGAGGGCCGGGTCGCCGTCCTCGGCGACGCCGCCCACGCCCAGCCGCCCTACCTGGGCCAGGGCGGCGGCTGCGCGATGATGAACGCGCTGGGCCTCGCCAACGCGCTGGCCGCCTCGGACGCGCCGGTCCCGCAGCGCCTGGCGGCGTGGGAGGCGGCGGAGCGGCCGACGATCGAGCACACGCAGGACTGGTCCTACCGGCTGCGGCTGCTCAACCTGATCCCGGACGGGCCGCGCTCGCCGTTCCTGCGGCTGACCAACGGGATCGAGGCGCTGGGCAAGTCGCGGCTGCGCGCGGCGCTGACCGTGCCGACCATCCGCTGAGACGCGGCGGGCGGAGCCCCGCACTCCGCCCGCCGCAGAGCCGCCGAACCGCCGAGCCGCCGAACCACCACGCCCCTCCCACCCGCCGTTGACCTGCGGCCAGGCGAACTCCTCCCCGAAGCGCTCCGGCCGCACGTCTCCTCGGCGACGCGGCACGGCCGAACGACTTTTCAGACACTGGTGTTTTTTTGGCTTTGAGGGGTAGGCGACGGCTTGCACCTGACGCACCCCCGGAGCCGAAAGGGGCAAGGGAGATGGGAAACCGACGCCCTCTCACCACCGTCCTCGTCTCAGCGATAGCCACCGCGGCGATGATCCAGGCGCCCGCACCCGCGACCGCGTCCGCGTCCGCACAGGCCCCGCCCACCCTGCCGAAGAGAACGACCGGTGCGGCTTCCGCGCCCGGGAAACTTCAGGCCGCCAACCGCGTACTGACCTTGCAGAACCGCTTCACGCAGGCGTGCCTGGACGACAGCCGCGCGTACGGGCTGCGCGGCTTCCCCTGCAACGGCCTCGACTTCCAGCGCTGGAACACCGTCGAGCGGCAGTGGGGGATGTGGACCGTCGAGAACGTGGCGACCGGCCACTGCCTGGACGACAGCAACGAGTACGGCCTGCGCGCCATCACCTGCAACGGATACCCCCACCAGATGTGGACCCTCCAGGACAGGGGTGGATACCTGGAGCTGTGGAACCGCCAGACCCGTCGCTGTCTGGACGACAGCCCCGTGGGAGTGCGCAGCTTCTCCTGCAACGGCCAGGACTACCAGCGCTGGAACTTCTGGTAGTTCGTGAAACCGCCTCCCGTGCCCTCCGGAAGGAAAGGTGATCATGAGTAGCCCCAAGCACCGCGCGCTGGTGTCCGTGGCGGCGCTGGCCGCCGCCACGATGGCGCCGGCGTCCGCCATGGCGCACACCACGACCAGGCCGTCGGGTACTCCCGGCGCGGCTCCCGCAACCGTCGAGCAGCAGGCCGCCAACCGCGTGCTGACCTTGCAGAACCGCTTCACGCGGGCGTGCCTGGACGACAGTCACGCCTACGGGCTGCGCGGGTTCCCCTGCAACGGACTCGACTTCCAGCGGTGGAACATCATCCTGCGCAGCAACATCGGCTCCACCGTCACGAATATCGCCACTAACCGGTGCCTGGACGACAGCTACGAGTACGGCCTGCGCGCCATCACGTGCAACGGTCACCCTGGCCACCAGGAGTGGATCGTCATCGACAACGGCGGATACCTGGAACTGCGGAACCGCCAGACCTACCGTTGCCTGGACGACAGTCCCGTAGGGGTGCGCAGCTTCTCCTGCAACGGCCAGGACTACCAGCGCTGGAACTTCTGGTAGATCGATGTAGCGCTGTGCGCCCAGAAGCAAGACTGAGCCGCTACAGCGCGAGCACGACACCGCTGCCGACACCCACGATCACCGAAACCACCGCAGCCACAACCGCCAGCGCGGCCGCACTCCGATCCACAACACCCGCCCCCGCCCCTGTCCCCGTCCCCTCTCCCGCTCCCTCGCCGCCGCGCGCGAACATCGGCACGACCCAGCGCAGGTAGTAGAAGACGCTGGCCACGGAGTTGACCGCGGCGACCACCGCGAGCCAGGCGTACCCGCCGTCCACGGCCGCACCGAACATCAGTAGCTTGCCGACGAACACGGCCGTGGGCGGCGTGCCGATCAACCCCAGCAGGCAGACCACCAGGGACACCGCCACCAGCGGCGAGCGGCGCGCGAACCCCCGGTACCCCTCCAGCTCGTCCCGTCCCGCCGCGACGACCACGGCGAACGCCCCGATGTTGGTGACGGCGTAGGCGGCCAGGTAGTACAGCAGCGCGGGTTCGGCCGGCCCACCGCGCGCCGCCGTCGCCATCGCGACCGGCACCAGCAGGTACCCGGCCTGGCTGATGGTGGAGTAGCCGAGCAGCCGCCGCACGTTGTCCTGGCCGAACGCCGCGAGGTTGCCCAGCGTCATCGTCACCGCCGCGACGATCGCCAGCAGCAACGGCAGATCGAGCCCGCCCTCGAACTCCACCGTAACGCGGTAGAGCGCCGCGAAGGCCCCCACCTTGGGAACGGTCGTCACGAACGCGGCGGCGACCCGCGACGCCCCCTCCGCCACGTCCGGCACCCAGAAGTGCGCCGGAACGATCCCCGCCTTGAAGAACAGCCCCGCCAGCAACCCGACGACGCCGACCGCCACCACCCCGTTCGGCCCCGTCCCCAGGGCCTCGTAGGAGGTGGCGCGCCCGGCCCCGTACAGCAGCGTGATCCCGGCCAGCATGAAGATCCCGAAGAACGCGCCCATCAGGTAGTACTTCAGCGCGGCCTCGGTCCCTCCCGCGTCCTTGGCGAAACCGGCCAACGCGTAAGCGGGGATGCTGGCCACCAGGTAGGCCGCGACCAGCACCAACAGATCCGACGTCGTCCCCATCACCACGGCCCCGAGCGCCGCGAGCATGGCCAGCACGTAGAACTCGGTCTCCCGCCGGTCCCCGTGCAGCGGCCGCATCGCGAGCACGACCACCAGCAGCGTCGCCGCCAGCACGACACCGCGCGTGGCGTGCGTGACGGGATCGAGCATGATGCTCTCGAAAACCGTCATGTCGGCGCGCCGCGCGGCCAGCCCCGTGAAGACCAGCCCGGCCACCAGGGCTGCGGCGCACAGCAGCCCGGCGATCCACTGCCGCGCGCGCGGCAGGAACATCCCGCACAGCAGCCCGAGCACCGCGCCGCCCAGCGCGCACAGTTCCGGCAGCAGGTCGGCCGGGTTCTCGTTCATCATCGCGCCACCAGCGACACCACCAGCGCGGAGGCGGGTTCGATGACGTCCAGCAGGAAGCGCGGCAGGACGCCGATCACCAGCGACAGCGCGAGCAGCGGCACGATCGCGACGGCCTCCCGCGCGGTCAGGTCGGTGACCCGCCCGGACAGCTCGCCCGGCGCCCCCAGCAGCACGCGACGCAACGCCCCGAGGAACAGCGCGGCGGTGATGAGGATGCCCGCCACGGCGAGCGCCCCCGCGACCACCGCGCCGGCGCCGTCGCTCCCGATCGTCCCTGTGAAGATCTGGAACTCGGCGATGAACCCCGACAGGCCCGGCAGCCCCAGCGAGGCGAACGCGCCCACCGCCAGCGCCCCGGCGAACAGCGGCGCCGTCCCGGCCACGCCGCCGAACGACCCCAGGTCATAGGAGCGCGCCCGGTCGTACAGGACGCCGGTGAGCAGGAACAGCGCGCCGGTGATCAGCCCGTGGCTGACCAGCTGGGTGACGGCCCCGGTCACCGCGAGCCGGTGCGCCTCGGTGTGCGCGGTGCCGAGCCCGGCCGCGCCGAGCGCGAGCACCGCGTACCCCATGTGGTTGACCGAGGTGTAGGCGATGAGCCGTTTGAGGTCGCGCTGGGCCAGCGCGACCAGCGCGCCGTACAGGACGCTCAGCACGCCGACGACGACGATCGCCCACGCGTACCGCCGCCAGGCGTCCGGCAGCATCGGCATGGCGATGCGCGCCAGCCCGTAGACGCCCATCTTCAGCATGACCCCGGCCAGGATCGCCGACCCGGCCGCCGGGGCGTCGGTGTGGGCGGGCGGGAGCCAGGTGTGGAACGGCACCACCGGCGTCTTGATCGCGAGCCCGACGCCGACCGCGAGCAGCACGAGCCCCGCCGTGCCCGGCGCGTCCGCGAACGGCGGCGTGCGCGCCAGCTCCACCATGTCGAAGGTGTGCGGCTCGGCGCCCAGGTAGAGGCCGATGAAGCCGAGCAGCAGCACCAGCGAGCCGAGGAAGGTGTAGAGGAAGAACTTCAGCGCCGCCCGGAGCCGGTCGCCGTGCCCCCATCCGGCGATGACGAAGTACATGCCGACGATCGACAGGTCGAAGAACACGAAGAACAGCAGCAGGTCGAGCGCCGCGAACAGCCCGAGGCAGACCGTCTGCATCCCCAGGAAGAGAGCGGCGAACGCCCGCGACCGCCCGCCCGAGTAGACCGCGCAGGCGAGGAACAGCAGCGCCGTCAACGCCAGCAGCGGCAGCGACAGCCCGTCCACCCCGACGTGGTAACCCGCCCGCACGGACGGGATCCAGCGCAGGTTCGTCTCGTAGCCGACGCCGCCGTCATAGCGGACCCACATCGTCACGACCAGCGCCAGGTCCAGGGCGGCGGTACCGATCCACAAGCCCGCCACCACCCGCCGACCGGGCCGGGGAAGGGCGTACAGCGCGAGCGCCGCGACCGCCGGCAGGAAGATCACTAGAGAGAGCACCGGTCACCCGACCAGCAGGACGACGACGACCAGGACCGCGAACAGCACCGCGGCCTGCGCGTAGTAGGCGTGGACCTGCCCGGTCTGCGGCCGCCGGGCGGCGCGTCCGAGCCGGCGGGCGCCCGCCCCCAGCGCGGTGACGGCGCCGTCCACGCGGGGCTCGACCCGGCGGTCGGCCGCCGAGGCCAGCGCGCGCCCGGTAGACGCGAAGGCCCGCACGCCGCCATCGACGACCCGGTCGTCGAACCGGGCCAGCCCCTGCGCCAGCGCCATCACGGGACGCGCCACCAGCACACCGGCGGCGCGTTCGAGATGGAACCACCGGCCGGCCCAGCCCGCCTCCCCCGGACTCCACCGCGCGGACACCCCCACCACGACCACCGCCAACACCCCCGAGACGACGAGCTCAACGACACCGGGCAGCGGCGCGGACGCGTCCCTGAGGAGCCGCCCCCAAGCCCCCCAGAGCTGCGGCACACCGAGCACCCCCAGCACCGCGGCGGCGAACGCCAGAACGACCAGCGGCGCCTTCTCCAGAAGACCGACCCGCTCCCCCGTACGCCCGCCCGGCCGCCAGACGGCGAACAGCGCCTTGGCCGCGTACCCGGCCGACAGCACCCCGGCGGCCAGCCCCACCGCGTACAACCAGGGCGACCTCTCCGCGGCGGCCGCGAGCACGGCGTCCTTGGTGAACCACAACGACAGCGGCGGCACCCCTGCCAGCGCCAAAGCCCCGACCCCGAACGCGGCACCGACCACCCGATACCGCCGGGCGGCCCCGCCCAGCTCGCGGAGGTCCTTCGTGCCGAGCGCGGTCAGCCAGGCCCCGGCGCACAGGAACAGCAGGCTCTTGACAGCCGCGTGCGCGACCAGGTGAGCGACACCGCCCGCCGGCGCGCCGACCCCTGCGGCCAGGACCATGAATCCGATCTGCGCGCACGTGGAGGCGGCCAGCAGCTGCTTCAGGTCCCGCTGCGCGAGCGCGACCCCGCCGAGCGCCAACGCGGTCAACGCTCCCGTCCACGCCACCACAGAAGCGGCCCATCCCGTCGCTTCGAGCAGCGGCGAGACCCGCAGCAGCAGGTAGGCACCGGCGGCGACCATGGTGGCCGAGTGCAGCAGCGCCGAGACCGGGCTGGGCCCCGCCATGGCCCGCGACAACCAGAACGAGAAGGGAAGCTGCGCGGACTTGCCGAGCGCGGCCAGCACCAGCCCGGCCGCCACGAGATCGCGCCAGCCGCCGCCGGCCGCCGCGAGACCGTCCAGCTCCAGCGTCCCGGCCCCCGCCAGCGCGCACCCCGCGGCCAGGTAGAGGCCCAGGTCACCGGCGCGGGTCGTGAGGAAGGCGACGTCGGCCGACTCGACGCGCCAGGCGTCGCGCCACCAGAAGCCGATGAGCGCGTACGACATCGCGCCCATGACCTTCCAGCCCATCAGCAGCACCGCCAGGTCGGTAGCGGTGACCGTGACGAGCATGGCCCCGACGAAGACGAGCACCAGCCCGAAGAACCGGCCGTCCATCGCCTCCCCGGCCGCGTAGACCAGGACCGCGAGGGCGACGACCGCGACGGTCACCGCCATCACGGCCGACAGCCCGTCCACGGCGAGCCCGGCCGGAACCCCCTCGAACAACCGGAACCGCGCCGCAGGCCGCGCGAAAGAAGCCCACAGCGCCAGCACGACGACGGCCAGCCCCACACCGACACCGGCGAGCGGGGCGATCCGGTCCGCCCACCGCCGCCCGACCAGCAACGATCCCCCCGCCGCGAGCGGCAGGGCGGGCAGGGACCAGGCCAGGGCGCTCATCCCCTGAGGTCCCCGGCGTCGTCGGTGACGTCGACGTCCCGCGCGCGCATCAGCGCGGTCACCACGGCGAAGCCCATGGCCATCTCCAGCGCCATGACGGTGACGGCGACCAGCACCAGCACCTGGCCGTCGGCAGACGCGGGCGCGAGGTAGAACCAGAAGGCCGCGCCCGCCACCAGCACCGCGTTGACCATGAGTTCGAGGCCCATCATCAGCATGACGATCGACTGCTGCGACAGCGCCCCGAACAGCCCGACCGCGAACAGGGCGGCCGCCAGCGTCAGGAAGGCCTGGAGCGTCACCGGCCGCCCCCGTCGTAGCGGCCGCGGTCGGTGGCGAGGACCACCGCCGAGACCATCGTGGCCAGGATGGCGACCCCGACCACGATCATGACCATCATCTGCGGCCCCATGACCGCCTCCCCCAGCGCCCGCGTCGGGTCGGCGGGCGGCCGCCCGCGGCGCGCCGGCCAGTCCACCGTCCAGATCCCCGCGACCAGCGCCGCGAAGACGGCGCCGGAGATCGCCAGGGCCCCGTTCCGGTTGTGCAGCATGGACATCGGCATCAGCCCGGCCGGGTTCATCATGTACATGATCATGAAGACGGCCATGACCATCATCTCCATGACCATCATGAGAACCACCAGCACGCCGAGATAGTGCAGGTCCAGCAGCAGCATCGTGCCGCCGACGCACAGGAACGAGGCCAGCAGGGCGAAGGTGGCCCGCGCCATCGAGTCGACGCGGAACACCGCCGCGCCGAACCCGACCGCGGCCAGGGCCAGCGCCCAGAAGACGACCGCCTGCATCACACCCTCACCTCAGGACGACGATTCCGACGACGAGCATCTGCAGCAGCGCGGCCGGGATCAGCACGACCCAGGCCACCGCCATGAACCGGTCCATCCGGATCACCGGCAGCCGGTGCCGCGCCCACACCAGCAGCGCCAGGACCAGGTACGCCTTGACCAGGGCCCAGGCCCGCCCGGGCAGCAGCGGCCCGGCGCCGCCCCCGAGGAACAGCGGCACGGCCGCCGCCGAGGCGACCGCGAGCAGCGCGTACCGGCCCGCCTCGAAGACGAGCCGGTCGGGCCCCGACAGCTCCAGCGCCGCGCCCCCGGACAGGTCGTGGCCGACCGGATGCCCGAACGGGCCCCAGAAGGCCATGGCCAGCACCGACAGCAGGTAGATGAGGAAGGAGACCGGCATCCAGACCGCGAACCACAGCCCGTCCTGCGCGCCGGCGATCCCGGCGAAGTCCAGCGACCCCGCCCCGAGCGCGACGGTGATGAGCGCGAACATGTGCGGCAGCTCGTAGGCGAGCCCCTGCGCCAGAAAGCGGTAGCCCCCCACCAGCGGAAAGGCCGAGTTGGTGCCCCAGCCGACCATCCAGACCGCGGCCCAGGCGAGGACCTCCATGGCGTTGAACCAGACGACGCCGACCGACCACGGCAGCACCGCCGCGTCCCCGAGCGGCACGACGGCCCCGGCCAGGAACGCGGCGACGGGCAGGCCGACGACCCCGACGCGCACCAGGAGCCGGTCGGCGGCGAGCGTCGTCCGCCGCTGCCGGACCAGGAGCCGGGCGGCGTCCCTGAACGGCTCCCGGGCGGCCGCGATCCCGCCGTCCCGGAACACCGCCTGCGTACCGGCGGCGGCGAGGACGAGGAACACCAGCCCGACCGGCGTCCACTCACCCATGGACGGGCTCCCGCGCGAGATCCGGATCGAGGCTGGCGACGATCAGCCGGGCCGCCGCGAACTCGGCCCCGACCAGCAGCGAGGGCAGGATGCGGAGCACCCCCTCGGCCTCCTCGGGCTCCACCGCACCGCCGTCGAGCACGGCCTCGGCCTCGGCGAGCCGCCCGGCCAGCCGGTCGGCGACGTCGCCGGGGTACCGCGCGGCGACCCCGGTGAGGCCGTACCGCTCCACGGCGGCCCGGTCGATGACGCCGAGCCCGCGGATCATCCAGCGCAGGGTGCGCGACCGTCCGACCTGCCGGGCGAAGCGGGCGACGTCCCGGCGCCGGTCCGCCCCGGCGAGCACGTCGTCCCGCAGCACCCGGGCCTGCCGGGCGGCACCGCCCCATCCGGCGACGGCGAGCAGCCGCCCGACACCGTCGAGATGGGCGACGGCGGCTCCCGCCTCGCCCCACACGGGCGGCCCCCCGTCGACTCCGCCCAGGACACCGACGTCGGCGGCCTGGACGACATCGCCCTGGAGCGTGAGGGAGACCCGGAGTCCGGCGGGCCAGTCGGCCAGCACGGGCCCGAGCGGAACGTGGAGGACGTCGAGTTTCAGCCCGTCGCGGTCATCGGCCCGATCGGCCATGGCGACGCCGCCCGGCGACCCCATGTGGTGCATATGGCCACCGTGGCCGGCATCCCCGTGCTCATCGGCACCTTCGGAACCCTGCCCATGCCCGGCATGCCCACCGCCATCGGCATGACCTGCATGTTCGCCATGCCCGCCCTCGTGGTCGGGCATCTCCTCACCGGAGTCCCCAGGCGCCCAGGGCCCCGCCGCCACCCGTTCCGCCGCATCGGCCCACTGCCTCGGCACGTCGGCCAGCTCGGCGGCGGCCCCGTCCAACGCGCGGACGGCCTCCTCCCGCGTCGCGCCGCCCGCCAACCGGACGCGAGCGCGCGGCCCCGGCATGTCGGACCACACCACCTCGATCGCCTGCGCCAGCTCCGCTCCCGGCTCCCCGCACACGACCAGCACGTCCGCCTCGACCGGCGACCCGGCCGCCCGCCAGCCGCGCCGCCGCAGCTCGGCCTCCACCAGCAGGCGCACCCCCGCACCGCCCGGTACCGCCACCACGAACGGGCGCGGCCGCCCCGCGGCGAACCGGACGAGCCGCTCCCTCAGGCCCACCGGAACGCACCCTCGCGCCACGCATAGGCCACCCCCACCAGCAGCAGCCCCAGGAAGACGAACATCTCCACGATCGCCTTGACCCCGATCGACGCCACGACCAGCGTCCACGGGTACATGAAGACCATCTCCATGTCGAAGGCCAGGAACACCATCGTCACCACGTACCAGCGCACGTGGTACCGCGACACCGCGTGCTCCTGCGGCCGCGCCCCCGACAGGAAGGGCCCGCTCTCCAGGCGTCCCGGCGGAGCGAGCAGCCCCGACAGCGCGTAGACGGCGGCGATCAGCGCGCCGAGCAGACCCAGCAGGGCGAGCACCGCCGTGTACGGCTGCATCCCGACCTCCAGGCTCCCGGCGACGCCTGAAGATCATGCCCATTCAGCAGGGAAGATAACGGCGGCGCCGCAGCGCCCTCGCTCTCCGGCGTCACCGGGTACCGTCTGCGCGAGGTCAGCGGAACGCCTCGCGCGCCGCGCTCAGCAGCGCGGCGACCTCCGGAGCGTCCGCGGCGGCCTCGTCCAGCGCCTCGCCCAAGGTCCCCTCATAGGTCTGCCGCGCCTCCGCATAGCGCGCCCGACCTGCGTCCTTGATGACCGCGTAGACGCCGCGCCTGTCGTCCGGGCACAGGTCCCGGAAGGCGAACTCGGCGGCGTTGAGCCGCCCCACCAGCCGGGTCACCGAGCTCTGGTTCAGGCCGAGGCGCGTGGCGAGCTCCTGCATGCGGAGTTCGCCGTCCGGGGCCTCGGCGAGCAGCCCGAGGGCGCGGTACTCCGACAGCCCCAGACCGTGCCGGCGCTGGAGGGCCGCACCGAGCCGTTGCTCCACCTGCGCGTGGAGCATCGAGAGCCGTTCCCACAACAGCGCATCGACCGCACTGGACACCACGGACATCCCCATCACCTCAGAACTCGGACCGACCGGCTTGCCATCAGCTTACTTGTACATGCATACTCTCTCTCGACACACTACTTGCATATACATGCAAATACTTGAAGGACGCGCCATGCCCTGGATCTACCTGCTGATCGCCTCGGTCTTCGAAGTGGTGTTCGCCCTGGCCACCAACGCCACCAACGGCTTCACCGTGCTGGGGCCGTCCCTGCTGACGGCCGCCGCGGCCGCGGGCGGGATCTTCTTCCTCAGCCTGGCCCTGAAGACCCTGGACGTCGGCGTCGGCTACACCGTCTGGACCGGCATCGGCTCGGTGGGCACCGTCGCCCTCGGCACGGTGATCTTCGAGGAGTCCCTGACCCCCGGCAAGATCCTCGCCTTCTTCCTGATCATCGGCGGCGTGCTGGGCCTCAAGCTCGCCGACAAGCTGGCCCCCGCCCGCCAGGCCGACGCCGCCTGACCCCCTCCTCCCTCCTCCCTCCTCCCCCGAAAGAGAGCCCGTCATGGCCTGGACCTACCTCGCACTCGCCATCGTCTTCGAGATCATCTTCGCCCTCGGCACCAACGCCACCCGCGGCTTCACCCGCCTGTGGCCCTCGGTCCTGACGCTCCTGGCGGCCGCCGCCGGGATCTTCACCCTCAGCCTCGCCCTGAAGACCCTGGACGTCGGCGTCGGCTACACCCTGTGGACCGGCATCGGCTCCATCGGCACCGTCATCTTCGGCGCCCTGCTCTACAAGGAGAAGATCACGGCGCCCAAGCTGCTGTCCTTCGCCGCCATCATCGCCGGCGCCCTCACGCTCAAGCTCTCCTCCGGCCTTTGACCCGAAGGCGCCCCACCCCTCCTCGGTAAGAGCTATAGTCGCTCTATAGCCCTTACTGAGGAGGGGTCGTGCGCATTCCCACCGCCGACTACGCGCCCGCCATGACCTTCGCGAACGCCCTGGTCAGCACGTCCCCGACCGTGCGCCCCACCGGCGACGCGCTCCCCACCCCCGAGGCCCTGGCGGAGCTCCTCGCGGCCCACGGCATCAGCGCCCCGCCCCCCACGCCCGACGACCTCCGCGACACGCACTTCCTCCGCCGCGAGGTGCGCGGCGTCATCGAGACCGAGACCGAGGAGCAGGCCGTCGCGGGCGCGACCGTGCTGATCAGCCGGGCCGGTCTCGCCCCGGTCCTGGACCGCGCCCCCGACGGCCGCTGGCAGTGGTGCGTCCCCACCGCCCCGGACGCGCCGCTCGCCGACGAGCTGGCCGCGTTCGCCGCCGTCGGCGTCTTCGGCGTCGTCCGCGCGCTGGGCCACGAACGTTTCCGCCCCTGCGCCGCCCCCGACTGCCGCGGCGTGTTCGCCGACATCAGCAAGGCGGGGCGCCGCCGCTACTGCATGCCCGACCTCTGCGGCAACCGGCGCAACGTCGCCAACCACCGCGCCCGCCAACGCGAAGAGAGCACCCTGCGATGAGCGATCCGAAACTCCAGAACGCCCTCCGCTTCCCCGACGGCTCGCAGATCCGCGGCCGCGGCCTGCGCAACCCACCGCCCTCCGGCCCGTCCCCCGACTTCGGCCTCTACCTGGGCTCGGACCGCCTGCGCGGCCGCCACGCCCCCGGCCTCGGCTGGCCGCACGAGTGGATCGCCTGGCCCGACTTCCTGCTCCCCCGCGACCGCGACCAGGCCGTCCGGAGCATCACCGCCCTCCACGAACGCGCCCGCGCCGGCGAGGCGGTCGAGGTGGCCTGCGGCGGCGGCGTGGGCCGCACCGGAACGGTCATCGCCTGCCTGGCCGTCCGGTGCGGCCTGTCCCCGGCCGAAGCCGTCGACTGGACCCGGCGGCACCACCACCCCCGCGCCGTCGAGACGCCGTGGCAGCGCCGCTGGGTGGCCCGCTTCCCGAGGTGAACCTCAGCGCGCGCCCTTGTTCGCGTACAGGCGCATGGTGAGCGGGGCGAACACCACGATCAGGGCCGTGGACGTGGCCAGCACCAGCGCCACGTCCCCGGTCGAGGCCGTGCCGTGCAGCAGCCCGCGCGCCGCCGTGGTCGCGTGCGAGATGGGGTTGACGCCGACGAACGCCGCCATCCACCCCGGCATGCTCCCCGCCGGGACGAAGACGTTGCTGGCGAACACCAGCGGGAACACCACGATCATGCTGGCGGACGAGACCGTCTCCGGCCGCGCCACCACCACGCCCAGCGCCGTGAAGATCCAGCTCACCGCGAAGCCGAAGTACAGCAGCACCGGCAGGGCCAGCAGCACCCCGGCGAGCCCGCCGTCCGGCCGGAACCCGAGCGCCACCCCCAGCAGGAACGTGATGGTCAGCGCGATCGTGTAGCGCACCATGTCGCCCAGGACGTTCCCGACGATGGTCGCCGGCTGCCAGAACGGCAGCGTGCGGAACCGGTCGTGGATCCCCTTGGTGATGTCGGTGTTGAGGGCGGTCCCGGTGTAGACCGACAACATCACCAGCGTCTGCACCAGGATCCCGGGCACGAACGCCTGGAGGTACTCCCCGGTGGACCCGCTGATCGCCCCGCCGAACAGGTAGGTGAACACCAGCAGGAACACGAACGGGAACAGCACCATGTCCACGAGCTGCTGCGGGAAGTGCCGGAAGACCACCATCGCCCGCCAGAAGTGCGTGATCGACGCCGACCACGCGCTCGGCGACTCCGTCCGCGCGCTCACGCGACCCCCTCCTTGGTGAGGGCCAGGAAGACCTCGTCCAGGCTGGGCTGCCCGAGCGCGAACTCGCCGACCTCCAGCCCCGCGCGGGCCAGCTCGTCCAGCGCCCGCACCGCCAGCGCCGGATCGCCGACCCGCGCCGTCAGCACGGCCGGGTCGTTCTCCGACCCCACCGGGACCTCCAGCACCCGCGCCAGCACCCGTTCGGCCTCCGCCCGCCGCCCCGGGTCGGGGACGCGCACCTTCAGCGCGCCCGCGCCGACCGAGGCCTTCAGCTCCCCCGGCGTCCCCTCGGCGATCACCGCCCCGCGGTCGATGACCGTGATCCGGTCGGCGAGCTGATCGGCCTCGTCCAGGTACTGCGTGGTCAGCAGCACCGTCGTGCCCCCCGCGACCAGGTCGCGGACGACGTCCCACAGCTCGTTGCGGCTGCGCGGGTCGAGCCCGGCGGTGGGCTCGTCCAGGAACAGCAGCCGCGGAGCGGCGATGACGCCGGCGGCGATGTCCAGCCGCCGCCGCATCCCGCCCGAGTACCCCTTCACGAGCCGGTCGCCGGCCTCGGCCAGCTCGAACGTCTCCAGCAGCTCCCGCGCGCGCTCCCGGGCCCCCGCCCAGGACCGCCCCAGCAGCCGGCCGACCAGGACGAGGTTCTCCAGCCCGGTCAGCTGCTCGTCGACGGCGGCGAACTGCCCGGTCAGACTGACCAGGCGACGGACCTCGGCCCGCTCCCTGACCACGTCGTGCCCGAAGACGCGCGCGGCGCCGTCGTCCGGCCGCAGCAACGTGGCGAGCATGCGGACGACGGTGGTCTTCCCGGCCCCGTTGGGCCCGAGGAGACCGTGGACGATCCCGGCCCGAACGGTGAGATCGATCCCGTCGACCGCACGGACCTTCCCGAAGTTCTTGCCCAGACCTGACGTCTCGATCGCAGGTGGTGAATGCACGACAGTCTCCCGATGGCGAGCAGACATGAATGGCGAGAGCGGCGACCCCGGCCCTCGCAACCACGAAAACCCTAACCACCGAAAGCGAAAACGTACACCCATTTCCCCATTCAATTGAAAAGAAAAATATAGCGCCTCACCCGTTGACAGAATTAAAATAATGCTGTCATACGGAATTCCGTCGGCGCCATTCCAGAGGAATCAGGGCTCGGCGCAGCCGCCTTCGACCCGTACCCCGGCCACGGTGACCGCGACCCGCTCCCGCCGGACCGTCCCGTACACGCAGGACCCGCGCCCGGGATAGACCTCGAAGGCGACCCCGGTCCCGGCCTGGCGCACGCCGGTGTAGCGGTCGGCGACCCCCGTCGCCGCAAGCGCCGCCCGCACCGAGGCGACATCGAATCCGCCCTCGACGCGCAGCCGCTCCAGCGCAGGACGGATCTTGCGAGCCGCCATCTCCCCGGCCAGCCGGCCCTCCGCGTCCAACTGGAGACGCGTCCGCCACGCGCGGTTGTCGGCGTGGTGCGGCGCCCCGTCCCCCACCTCGGCTCCAGCCGCACGGACCTTGCGCCAGGGAACGACGGTGACCTTGCGGTCGGCCCCCATCGTGATCCCGGCGTCCCACAACTCCTCGACGGGCCGCCCCGGCTGCGCCGCGACCCTCAGCAGTCCCACCTCGGCAAGGCGCTTCTCACCCTTCTTCGGCGCACGCCACCCGATCTCGGCCGAGAAGACTTCGCCGGGCCTCACCTGCACCGCACCGGACGGCGCACTGCCGACGACCCTGATGTGCCGCCCGCCCACATTCGAGAACCAGGCCCGCGAAAGTCCTTGGAGAACTTGAACCCGATCCCCGCAGTTATAAGCCTCGATGCGCAATGACCCGCCGCCGAGCGCGGTCGCCGCACCATTCAGCCAAAGCACGACTCCGCGTTCAGGGCAAGGAACCTCTTCACCACGGGGGGCCTGTGAACCCGCCCGCCTGTCCCCGCATCCCACCGCAACCAAGAGCAGAAGACTCAGCGCAACCCGGGAAGCTCTCATCGCCTCATCAAACCAGCGGACCGTACGGGCTCATCGCTTGACGGCGACACCGCAAGAGTGAGGCACGGCCGCAGGCTCTCCGATGTCAACGACCTCCGGCCGCCGCACGACCCGGTACGCCTCCCGGTCGTCCAAAATGAACTGCACGATGGCCAGCAGGGTGAGCCCGAGGTCCAGCGTCCGCCCGGCGGCCTCCAGAACCGCGTCCGGATCGTGCACGTCCCCGTCGACATAACTGGTGACGCCCTCCGACGAGCCGGCAAGCGGGATTCACGCGCTGAGCGACCTCATGGGTGTTTCAAACCACCAGACCCATCCTCACCGCCCAGAGGATCGCCCCGCCCCCGCTGACAGCTTCCGGCCAGTCGCTCAGAAGACGACGCCCGCTATGGCGATGAAGAACTCCTCGCCGCTTTCGAGCTTGACGCTGAACATGCCCGCCTCACCCTCCACGGGCTCCACACCGACCGCACCGGGGAAGCTCCCGGCGGCCTCGGCGAGGTGGTCACGGAGTGCGGCGATCGTGTCTCTGGTCAAGGAAGACCCCTCTCGGCAACGGTGGACGACCATCAGCATCGGAATGCTGCAGGAGACGGGCACACGCGGCAACCACAGCGCCTCGACCCGGTTGAGGATGATGTCCCCCAGCCACGTGGCGGAGGAGCAGGTTGCTTCGCGCGGAATGCTGCGAGCAAGGCGGGGGCGAGGCGACGAGTTGGGGCCACGGGAGCGGGCTGCGCTCTGCCGGCATCCGGTGCTTCTCGGCCTGACGGCCACTTCCCCGAAAACGACCGAGGGCCTGGCCGGGATCTCTCCCGGCCAGGCCCTCGACCTGCGTTCCTTGGTGGAGCTGAGGGGATTTGAACCCCTGACCCCCTCGATGCGAACGAGGTGCGCTACCGGACTGCGCTACAGCCCCAAGGACTCCGTTAGATTAGCAAACATCGGGGGTGCTTCGCGCATCGAGACGCGCCGATTCACTCGCCCACCGCCCGGCGGTCGTCGGCGTACTGGTCGAACACCTCCTCCTCGGGGCGCGTCGCCAGCTCGATGACCTCGGCCTGGGGGGTCGGCTCCGGGGGTGCCAGGGCCGCCTTGCGGGCCGCCTCGCGGGCTCGGGCGTGCTCTTCGGCCGCGCGGGCCGCGTCCATGCCCACGGCCACGCGCAGCAGGGCCAGGTGGCCGGTGAGCAGGAGCGCCGGGGGGATCGTGGTCCACCACGGGGCCACGCCGGCCAGGACCACGGTGATCGCGGTCAGCAGCAGCAGGACCAGGCCCGCGGTGCGGCGGCGGCGGCGCGCGATCACCGCGGCGCGGGACCGGGTGGCGCGGTGCGGTGTGACCGGGATCTCGTCGGTGAGGTCCTCTTCTTCGTCGTCCAGGGGGGCTTCTTCTTCCAGGGTCGGCTCTTCGTCGGGGCCGCGCTTGTGGAGGAGGCGGGAGATGCCCGTCGTCTCGGTGTCGCGGCGCAGCCACATGGGTACGAGGACGATGGCCCAGACCGCGACGATGGCGAGATAGAGGACGGCGCTGCTCACCGGCTCACCGCCTGTTCCCGGGCACGGCGGACGGGCAGGCCGACTTTCGGCGCGCGCACGTGCATTGGGAGCAGGGTCACGCCCCGCACGGTACGAGTCGGTGTCAGAGGTTGACGAGCATAAGGGGCGGTGTGTCGCGAGATCGATCCTGCGGTTACTCTCCGTTTGCCGCGGCTTGTGGACCGCAGGATTCTTACGGAGCGGCGTCGGCCGAACGTCACCCCGGGGCCAAGGGTCACGGCGATGAGGACGATTTCGGATATGCCTGATTGCGGGTGGCCAGCCAGCGGGCCCGCAGGCCACCGGGCACGTCCTCGACCGTGAGGGCGTAGCAGATGTGGTCGCGCCAGGCTCCGTCGATGTGCAGATGGCGGCGGCGGATCCCCTCCTCGCGGAAGCCCAGTTTCTCGACCACGCGGCGGCTCGCGGCGTTCTCGGGGCGGATGTTCGCCTCGACCCGGTGCAGGCCCACGGTGAAGAAGCAGTGGTCGACCGCCAGCGCGACGGCGGTGGGGATCACTCCCCGGCCGGCCGCCTGGCGGTCGATCCAGTAGCCGATCTGGGCCGAACGGGCCGAGCCCCACACGATCGCGCCGATGGTGAGCTGCCCCGCGAAGCTTCCCTCGTGGGTCACCACCCAGGGCAGCGCGAGGCCCTGGCGGGCCTCGCGGCGCATCGTGTGGACCATGCTCAGGTACGGGCCGAGGCCGCTGCGGAACAGGGGCGTCTCGGGGTTGGTCGGCTCCCAGGGGCGGAGCCAGTCGGCGTTGCGCACCCGTAGCTCCCGCCAGACGGCGGCGTCACGGTGCCGCAGCGGGCGCAGCCCCACCGGGCCTTCGGTCAGGGTGACCGGCCATCCCCGCAAGCGTTCCACGGCTCCATGATTCCCTGCTGTTCGGTCCGGACGCCATCAATTGTCGCCGACGAGTTCGCGGAACCGGCGGCCTGGTGCCGCAAAACCGGCTATAAGCGGTCAGCTTCCGGCGCGGAGCACGCCCAGGAGGCGGGTCACCTCGGCGGCGACGGCGGTGCGGCCCGGCGCGACGTACTTGCGCGGGTCCACCAGCGCGGGGTCGGCCTCCAGGGCGCGGCGGACCTCGGCGGTGAACACCTTGTTGAGCTGGGTCGCGATGTTGATTTTGGTCATGCCGCGCTCGACGGCGGCGGTCAGCGTGCCGTCGGGGACGCCCGAGGAGCCGTGCAGCACCAGCGGGACGCCGACGGCCGCGCGCAGCTCGGCTATCAGGTCCAGGTCCAGCACCGCGTCGCGGGTCAGCATCGCGTGCGAGCTGCCCACGGCCACCGCCAGCGCGTCGATCCCGGTCGCCTCCGCGTAGGCGACGGCCTCGGCGGGCTTGGTGCGGACGCCGGGGGCGTGCACCCCGTCCTTGCCGCCCACCTCGCCGAGCTCGGCCTCCACCCAGACGCCGCGCCCGTGGCACCAGGCCGTGATCTCGGCGGTGGCCGCGACGTTGTCGGCGTAGGGCAGGGTGGAGGCGTCGAACATCACCGATCCGGCGCCCAGCTCCACCGCCTCGCGCACCAGGTCGGTGGAGGTGGCGTGGTCCAGGTGCACCGCGACGGGGACCGACGCGGCGCGCGCGACGGCCAGGGAGCCGGCGATGATCGGGGCCGCGGCGCCGTGGTAGCGCACGCAGTTCTCGCTGATCTGCAGGATGACGGGCGCGCCCGCGGCCTCGGCGCCCGCCACGATCGCGGCGGCGTGTTCGAGCTGGATGACGTTGAACGATCCGGCGCCGCGCCGGGCGGCCAGCGCGGGGGCGACGATCTCGCCGGCGGTCACGAGGGGCATGGGACTCCTTGCACGGTGATCTGGGGGCGGAGGGCGCGGTAGAGGTCGGCGTCGATCTCGCCGGCGACGGGGGCGGCGACGGCGGCGGCCGACAGCGCGACGGCGTCGCGCAGCAGGTCGGGCCAGGGCGCGCCCCAGGACCGGGCGGCGGCCGCGACGGCGGCGTCGCCGGCCCCGGTGGGGTTGCCGGTGACCGGCCGGGGCGGGGCGGCCCGCCAGGCCCCGTCGGGGGTGACGGCGAGCATCCCGTCGGCGCCGAGGGAGACCAGGGCGGCCCCGGCGCCGGCGGCCAGCAGGGCGCGGGCTCCGGCGATCGGGTCGGTGCGGCCGGTGGCGCGGGCCAGTTCCTCGGCGTTGGGTTTGATCAGGGCGGGCCGTCCGGCGACGCCGCGGGTGAGCGCGTCGCCGTCGGCGTCCAGGATCACCGGGACGGTCGCGGCGGCGGCCAGCTCGGCGTAGGCGTCCGGCGGCGCGCCCGGCGGCAGGCTGCCCGACAGCACCACGACGGAGGCGGGCGGCAGCAGGGCGCGGTAGTGGGCCGAGAAGTCCGCCCACTCCTGCGGGGTGATCCGCGGGCCCGGCTCGTTGAAGACGGTCACCTCGCCGGAGTCGGTCGCGACGGCGGCCAGGGTGCGGCGCGAGGTCCCCCGCACGGCGCCGAAGTCGTGCGGGGTGGCGGTGCGGTCGAGGTCGGCGCGGATCTGCGCGCCGGTGCCGCCGCCGAGCAGGCCGGTCGCGAGGACGGGCGAGCCGAGCGCGGCGGCCACGCGGGCGACGTTGACGCCCTTGCCGCCGGCCCGTTCGCGCACGGCGGCGACGCGGTTGGAGCCGCCCCAGGCGACGGTGCCGGTCTCGTAGGTGACGTCCAGGGCGGCGTTCAGCGTCACGGTGAGGATCACTGCCAGCGTCCGCCCTTCATGACGCGGACGACGGCGAGGTCGTCGTCCAGCACGACCAGGTCGGCGTCCTTGCCGGGCTCCAGCGAGCCGATCCGACCGTCCAGCCCCAGCGTGCGGGCGGGGACGAGCGAGGCGGCCTCGGCGGCCAGCTCGATCGGCAGGCCCACGTCGGCGACCGCGCGGCGGAACGCGTCGGCCATCGTGATCGTGCTGCCAGCGATGGAGGAGCCGTCCGCGAGCACCGCACGCCCGTCTCGGACCTGCACCCGCATGACGCCCAGTCGGTAGTCGCCGTCGCCCATCCCGGTCGCGGCCATCGCGTCGGTGATCAGCGCGACCCGGCCGGGCGCGGCGCCGAACACCAGCCGCACGACCTCGGCCGCCACGTGCACCCCGTCGTTGATCAGCTCCAGCGTGACGCGCGGGTCGGTGAGCGCGGCGGCGACCGGACCGCCCTCGCGGTGGTGCAGCGGCCGCATCCCGTTGAACAGGTGCGTGGCCACGCGCGCGCCCGCGTCGAACCCGGCGGCGGTGACGGCGGCGCTCGCGTCGGTGTGCCCGAGCGCGGCGAGCACGCCGTGCGCGGCGGCCGCGCCGATCAGTCCGGTCGCGCCGGGCAGCTCCGGCGCGAGGGTGATCATGCGGACGTGCCCGCGGCCCAGCGCGACCAGCCGCTCGAACTCGGCGGTGTCGGGGTCGCGCAGCAGCGCCGGGTCGTGCGCGCCGCACCGCCCGGCCGCCAGGTGGGGGCCCTCCAGGTGGACGCCCGCGATGATCCCGTCCGCGGCGGCCTCGGCGAGCCCGGCGACGGCGGTGCGCAGCTCGGCGGCGTCGCCGCTGACCAGGCTGGCCATCGTGGTGGTGGTGCCGTGCGCGAGGTGGAACCCGGCGACGCGGCGCGCGTCCTCGGGGCGGCCGCTCTGGTAGGAGGCGCCCGCCGCGCCGTGCACGTGGAGGTCGACGAACCCGGGCACGACGTACCGCCCGCGCAGGTCGACGACCTCCTCGCCGGGCTCCGCGGGGACGTCCACGCCGGCGATGCGCCCGTCCGCGACGCGCAGCGCGCCCGTCCGCACCCCGCCGGGCAGGACGAGACGGGCGCCGGCCAGCAGCGTCATTCGCCGGCTTCCAGGATCACCGAGCGGGTGAGGTTGCGCGGGGTGTCGGGGTCGGCGCCCTGGGCGCGGGCCAGCTCGACGGCGAGGCGCTGCACGCGGACCAGGTCGGCCAGCGGGTCCAGGTCCGACACGATCATGGTGCCGCCGACCTGCGCGACCTGCGCGGCGAGGCCGGCGGGCGGCTCGCCGAACGACCACACCACGCGGTTCGGGCCGGCGATGCTGATGGGGCCGTGCCGGTAGTCCATGGCCGGGTAGGACTCGGTCCACGCGCGGGCGGCCTCGCGCATCTTCAGCGCGGCCTCGTGCGCCAGGCCGACCGTCCAGCCGAGGCCCACGAACGTGAACTGCTCCGCCGACAGCGCGGCCTCGGGCAGCGGCTCCACCAGCGCGCGCTCGACGTCGGCGATCGCGCCCGAGACGTCCTCGCCCAGGTGCGCGCGCAACGCGATGAGCTGGGTGGTGGCGAAGCGCGTCTGCACGACCGACTTCTCGTCGGCGTAGTCCAGCACCGCGACCTCGTCGGCCGCCTGCATGATCGGCGTCGTCGGGTCGGCGGTGATCGCCGAGGTGGCCATGCGGCCGCGCACCCGGTCGAGGGCGGCCAGCACCTCGGTGGTGGTGCCGGACCGGGTGAGCGCGAGCAGCCGGTCGTAGCCGCGCTCCAGCGGCGCCTCGGAGGCGGCGAACGCGTCGGTCTCGCCCTGCCCGGCGGCCTCGCGCAGCGCCGCGTACGACTGCGCGATGAACCAGGAGGTGCCGCAGCCGACCACCGCGACCCGCTCGCCGGGGCGCGGCAGCGCGGCCGCGACCCCCGCCTCCAGGGCGGCGGCGCGGGTCCAGCACGCGGGCTGACTGGCGATCTCCGCCGCGGTGTGACCGGTCTGCGGTGCGGTGTCCATGGACACCCTCCAATGCTCGACTATGCTCGTTATTGTTCGCTTTATAGCAAGACAGCGCAAAAAAGAGCAACATCATGCATGGCTAGAATCCCGGGATGACCAGTCCCGCGCCAGAGCGCACGGAAGGGGGCCGACGTGACCCGGCATGAACGCTGGAACGCACTGCTGGAGCTGCTCGCGGACGCCGGCCAGCTGACCGTGGAGGAGGCGGCCGGCCGGATGAGGGTGTCGGCGGCCACGATCCGCCGCGACTTCGACCAGCTCGCCCAGCAGCAGATGCTGACCCGCACGCGCGGCGGCGCCGTGGCGCAGAGCGTCAGCTACGACCTGCCGCTGCGCTACAAGAGCGCCCGCAACGCCTCCGAGAAGCAGCGCATCGCGGCCGCCACCGCGGACCTGGCCCGGCCCGGCTCGATCATCGCGCTGAACGGCGGCACCACCACCTCCGAGGTCGCGCGGGTGCTGGCCACCCGCGCCGACCTGCACGCCGAGGGCGGCGCCCCGGCCCTCACCATCGTCACCAACGCCCTCAACATCGGCAACGAGCTGGCGGTGCGCCCGCACGTCAAGATCGTGCTGACCGGCGGCGTGCCGCGCCCGCAGTCCTACGAGCTGACCGGCCCGCTGGCCACCGGCCTGTTCGACCACGTCACGCTGGACGTGGCGGTCCTCGGCGTCAACGGCGTCTCGGTCGAGCACGGCGCGACCTGCCACAACGAGGGCGAGGCCGACGTCAACCGGCTGATGGCCGAGCGCGCCGACCAGGTGGTGGTGGTCGCCGACGGCTCCAAGGTGGGCCGCCGCGCGTTCGCCAAGATCTGCGACACCGCGCGCATCGACGTGCTGGTCACCGACGGGACGGTGGAGCAGTCGGCGGTGGACGACTTCACCGAGGCGGGCGTCCGCGTCATCCGCGCCTGACCGCCCGCGCGCACGGGCGAACGAAAAGCGCGCCGCCGCTGCACGATCTCGCAGCGGCGGCGCGCTCGGGTCCTGCGCTTCCTTGCAGCTTTCCCGCAGCTTCCCTGCCGCGTCCCTACTGCGCCCCTACAGCAGGCCGCCCATGTCGGGCAGGCCGTCATCGTCCTCGTCGGAGCGCACGTGGTCGCCGCCGCCGATCTGGTCGACGGCGTGGTGCAGCACCGGCCCCAGCACCGCCATGCCGTCGCGCACCCCGCCCGTCGAGCCGGGCAGGTTGACGATCAGCGTGCGGCCGGCGACCCCGGCCAGGCCGCGCGACAGCACCGCCGCCGGCACCACCTCGCGGCTCTGCTGCCGGATGGCCTCGGCGATGCCGGGGATCTCGCGCTCGACGACCTGCCGGGTCATCTCGGGGGTCTGGTCCATCGGGGTCAGGCCGGTGCCGCCGGAGGTGACGACCACGTCGTAGCCGCCGGCGACCGCGTCGCGCAGCACCTCGGCCACCGGCTCGCCGTCGGGGATCACGACGGGGCCGTGCACGTCGCAGCCGAGGTTCTCCAGCAGCTCCACCAGGACCGGCCCGGACCGGTCGGCGTACACCCCGGCCGCCGCCCGGTTCGACACCGTGACCGCCATCGCCCGAATCATCTGCTCCTCCATCGCCGGTCCACTCACCGGCACGCTCGCCTGCACCGCCCGTGCCCGCAGGGGCACGCGCAGAACGTTATGCCAGCGTGCGGGGCCGGGAGGGGGCATCTCCCGAAACATGACCGGCCGGGGACCGGGCGCGGTCCCGGATCAGCGGCGCCAGGCCCCGGTCTTGCCGCCGGTCTTCTCCTCCACCCGCACATCGGTGATCACCGCGGCCGGGTCGATGGCCTTGACCATGTCGATCAGCGCCAGCGCCGCCACGGTCACCGAGGTCAGCGCCTCCATCTCCACGCCGGTGCGGTCGGCCGTGCGCGCGACCGCCGTGATGGCGACGCCCGCGTCGCCGACCTCCAGCTCCACGGTGACGCCGTGCAGCGCGATCGGGTGGCACAGCGGCACCAGGTCCGGGGTGCGCTTGGCCCCCATGATCCCGGCGATCCGCGCCACCGACAGCGCGTCGCCCTTCGGCACCTCGCCGGCGCGCAGCGCGGCCACGCACTCGGCCGACAGCCGGACGAAGCCGGTCGCGGTGGCGGTGCGCGCCGTGACGTTCTTGGCGGACACGTCCACCATCCGGGCGGCCCCGGACTCGTCCAGGTGCGTGAAACCGGTGAACTCCGAACCCATGGTCATGACGGCATCCTCAGGACTTCCACGTGCGATCCGGCGGGCAGGGCCTCGGCGTCCTCGGGCAGCTCGATCAGCGCGTCGGCCGCCGACAGCGAACCCAGTTGGTGCGAGCCCTGCCCCTCGGCGGGGGCGACGGCGTAGTGGCCGCGGTTGAACGACAGCCGGCCGCGCAGGTAGTGCCGCAGCCCGGCCGGGGATTTCACGTCCTCGGCGAGCACGGCGCTGACGGTCGGCAGCGGCTCGGGCGGCAGGCCCTGCATGGCGCGCAGGGCCGGGCGGACGAAGACCTGGAAGGAGACGTAGGCGCTGACCGGGTTGCCCGGCAGCGTGAAGATCGGGGTGCCCTGCAGCAGGCCGAAGCCCTGCGGCTTGCCCGGCCGCATCGCCACCTTGTGGAAGGCGACGGTGCCCGCACCGGTCAGCACCTCCTTGACCACGTCGCGCGCGCCCATCGACACCCCGCCGGAGGTGACGATCGCGTCGGCCCGCATGAGCTGGTCCTCCAGGGTCTCCAGCACCTTGCCGGGGTCGTCGCCCACGGTGGACTGCCGGTACCCGACGCCGCCCGCCTCGATGACGGCGGTGGTCAGCATGAAGCTGTTGGAGTCCCAGATCTGGCCGGGCGCGAGCCGCGCGCCGGGCTCGCGCAGCTCGCTGCCGGTGGACAGCACCACCACGCGCGGCTTCGGCCGCACCGAGACCCGGGGGCGGCCGACGGCGGCCAGCATCCCGATCTGGGCCGCGCCGAGCCGTGTGCCGGGCTCGGCGACGACCTGGCCGGCCAGCACGTCCTCGCCGGCCCGCCGGATGTAGTTGCCGGGCGGCGCCGGGCGGACGATCCGCACGGCGGCGGTGCCGCCGTCGGTCCACTCCACCGGGATGACCGCGTCGGCCCCGGCGGGCAGCGGCGCGCCCGTCATGATCCGCGCGGTCAGGCCGGGCCTGATCGCCGACACGCCCGAGTCCCCGGCGGCGATGTCGCCGATGACCGGCAGTTCGACCGGCGAGCCCGCCGAGGCCCCGGCGACGTCGGCGGCCACGACCGCGTACCCGTCCATGGCGGAGTTGTCGAACGGCGGCAGCGGCACGGGCGCCGCCACCGGTTCGGCCAGGACGGCGCCCTCGGCCTCCAGCAGCGCCAGGTCCAGGGGCGGCAGCAGCGGGACCGCTGCCAGGATCTCCGCGAGATGTTCATCGACCGTTCTCATGCCCACGGTCCCCTAGTCTGGCGTGCCCTCACGACCCCTCGGTCGTCCCCACGCCGTCGTGGTCGGCCACGAATTCGCGCAGCCACGCCATGAAGTCGGCCGACAGGTCCTCGCGCTCGGAGGCGAACTGCACCACCGTGCGCAGGTACTCCAGCTTGTTGCCGGTGTCGTAGCGGCGGCCCCGGAACTTGATGCCCCACACGCCGCCGCCCTGGTCGGCGGGGGTGTTGGCCAGGGTGAGCAGCGCGTCGGTGAGCTGGATCTCGCCGCCGCGGCCGGGCGGGGTCTTCTCCAGCACGTCGAACACCGCCGGGTCGCACACGTAGCGCCCGATGATGATCCAGTTGCTGGGCGCCTCGTCGACCGCGGGCTTCTCCACCAGGTCCGTGATCTTGACGACGTCGTCGGCGTCGGTGTCCTCGATGGCGGCGCAGCCGTAGGCCGACACCTGGTCCGGGGGCACCTCCATCAGCGCCACCACGCTGCCGCCGCGCTCGTTGCGCACCTCGATCATGCGCTTGAGCAGCTCGTCGCGGGCGTCGATCATGTCGTCGCCCAGCAGCACCGCGAACGGCTCGTCGCCCACGTGCTGGCGGGCGCAGTACACCGCGTGGCCGAGGCCGCGCGGCTCGCCCTGCCGGACGTAGTGCATGATCGCCAGGTCGGCCGACTCGCGGACGGCGGCCAGGCGCTCGGCGTCGCCCTTGGCGCTGAGCGCCTCCTCCAGCTCGTAGGCGCGGTCGAAGTGGTCCTCGATGGACCGCTTGTTCCGACCGGTGATCATGAGCACGTCGGAGAGGCCGGCGTCGACCGCCTCCTCCACGACGTACTGGATCGCCGGCTTGTCGACGATCGGGAGCATTTCCTTGGGCGTCGCCTTGGTGGCGGGCAAGAATCGGGTACCGAGCCCGGCCGCAGGGACGACGGCCTTGAGTACGGGTACGTAGTCGGCCATGTAGAGACCCTAGTCATCCGCGAGGACCACAGCGTGCAGGACATCGCTTCGAAAGCCCATCTCCGCGCCGAACTGCTGGCCCGCAGGGCCGCCCTGGACGCCGACGCGCGCGCCGCGGCGGCCCGGGCGACCCGCGACGCGCTGCTGTCGGCGCCCGAGATCGAGATGGCCGGGACGATCGCGGCCTACGTGTCGATCGGCAACGAGCCCGACACCCGTGGCCTGCTGTTCGCGCTGTGGAAGCGGGGCGCCTACGTGATCCTGCCGAAGCTGCTGCCGGACGGGGATCTGGACTGGGCGTCCTACGAGGGCCCCGACTCGCTGGCCCCCGGCCCGCTCGGCCTGCTGGAGCCGACCGAGCCCGCGCGCGGACCGGAAGCGGTCAGCCGGGCCGACGCGGTGCTGGTCCCGGCCGTGGCGGTCGACCGGGCCGGGATGCGGCTCGGGCGCGGCGGCGGGTCCTACGACCGCGCGCTGGCCCGGGTGGGGCCGGCGATCCTGACGGTCGGGCTCGTGCACGACGGAGAGCTGGTGGAGGAGCTGCCGGGCGAGCCGCACGACCGGCGGGTGCGGGCCGCGGTGACCCCGTCGGAGGGCTTGGTACGGTTCGCTTGATCGTTCTCGACCGGCCCCCCGCCTCCGGTTCGTCGTCTACGGAGGTTCCGTGAGTCCTGTCGTCCGCAAAGCCCTGGGTGCGCTGGGCGCCGCCGCCCTGCTCGCCTCGTCCGCGGGATGCCTGGGCGGGGAGGGGAAGGCCGCCGATCCCAAGCCGCCGACCGGCACGGCGGGCGCGCCGGTCTCCAAGCTGGTGGGGGCGCTGTCGAAGGTCGCCTCGTCCGACTCGGCGCGGCGGTACACGGCGTTCAGCGATCTGGACCGGCTGCGGAAGCTGGCCGGCAGCCGGCCTATGGAACGCGACACGCGCCTCTCGTCTCTGACGATCGGGCTCGGGGACCTCGGCGCCTACGGGGCCCGCGTCGCGGAGCCGACCGGGATCGATGTCGATCAGGCCGGTCAGGCGTTGCAGGTGGGCGTCCCGCCGCTGACGGCGGGCTGGTTGAGCGGCCCCTACAAGGCCGCCGACATCGGCGGGAAGCTGGAGAAGCTCGGGCACAAGCGGGCATCGGGCGGCAAGGACACCTGGGTCGCGCAGGCCGACGGCCGGTTCGACCTGAACGACCCCCTCGTCAAGCTGGGGATACCTCCGACGCACCCGCTCAACGCCGTCCGGGTCCACGAGGCGGGCGGCGTCGTCCACGCGCGGCGGCCCGAGGCGCTGGACGCCGTCCGGCCCGGGGACGCGGCGGCCGGCCCGTCGCTGGGCGCCGACCCCGCGGTGCGCCCGGTGGCCGACTGCCTCGGCCTCCCCCTGGCCGCGCTGATCTCCAGGAACGCGGGCGGCGCCGACCAGATCGGCGCGGGCGTCACCGGCGACTCCGCCGACGCCCTCACCGAGATCCTGTGCGTCAAGGTCTCCGGCGACGCGGGCGCCGCGGCCGAACGGCTCAAGCAGAGCCTGGCCGGCAAGTCCGCGACCGGCAGGCCGTGGTCGGAGCTGCTGCCCGGCGCGCAGGTGACGGCGGCCTCCGGCGGCGTGGTGCGGCTGGCGGCCCGGACCGGCGCGGCGGCCAAGCCCGGCGTGCTGCTCCAGGCGGTCATGCGCGGCGATCTGCCCCGCTGGACGGCCTGACGCCGCGACCCGCAGGCCCGATAACGCCCCCACTAGGGTGACAGCGACATTTCTGTACGGAGCGGGAGGTAGACGATGACGGCGAAGCCATGGCGGGTCCTGGCCCTCCTCCCGCTGGACGAGGGCCTGGTGCGCGGGATGTTCGCGCGGTTCGGGGACGCCGTGGAGGTCTCCTTCCCGCCCTCCCGCGACCGTGCGGGCCTGCACGCCGCCCTCGCCGACGCCGAGCTGGTGGTGGGCGACTTCACCGGGCGGCTCGGGCTGGACGCCGACGCCGTGGCGGCCGCGCCGAAGCTGGCGTTCGTCCAGATGCCCAGCGTCGGCACCGACAGCGTGGACGGCGCCGCGCTGGCCGCCGCGGGCGTCCCGCTGGCCAACACCGCCGGGGCCAACGCGCGGGCGGTCGCCGAGTGGGCCGTCGGCGCGGCGTTCGCCCTGTGCCGCCAGCTCACCTGGGGCGACCGGGCCGTGCGGGAGCGGGGCTGGCCGCAGGCCGAGCTGCTGGCGCGCGGCACCCGGGAGATCCACGCCCAGCGCGTCGGGATCGTCGGCCACGGCGCGATCGGCGCGGAGGCGGCCCGGCTGTTCGGCGCGCTGGGCTGCGAGGTGTCGTACTGGACGCGGCGGCGGCGCGCGGAGGCGGCGGCGACCTACCGGGAGCTGGACGACCTGCTCGCCCACTCCGACATCCTGATGGTGGCGCTGCCGCTGACCGACGGGACGCGCGGGCTGATCGGCGCCGAGCGGCTGGCCCTGCTGCCCGACCGGGCGCTG
Organism: Spirillospora sp. CA-253888; assembly: GCA_050936435.1. Taxonomy (GTDB): domain Bacteria; phylum Actinomycetota; class Actinomycetes; order Streptosporangiales; family Streptosporangiaceae; genus Spirillospora. The sequence goes on along the minus strand of JBNJMT010000001.1, from coordinate 4,864,412 downwards.
CTGGTGAACGTGGCGCGCGGCGGCATCGTGCCCGACGACGCCGTGCTGGCGGCGCTGGAGTCGGGGCGGCTGGCCGGGGCGGCGCTGGACGTGTTCGACCAGGAGCCGCCGCCCGCCGACCACCCGCTGCGCGCCGACGAGAACGTCCTGCTGTCGCCGCACGTGGCGGGCGGCACCGGCCAGAGCCAGCTCAACATCGTGTCGATGGTCCTGGACAACGTCCGGGCGGCGGTCGAGGGCCGTCCGGTCGCCGACGTCGTCAACGGCGTGGACCCGCTGCCGAAGCGCCGCTGACCGGCGCGAACGCGCCGCGGCGGCGCCCCGCGGGCCCCGCGCGGCACCACGACGGATCACCGAAAATATGGGATCCGTCCCCGAATCTGTAGGATTCCTAAACGATCTATATCCACGGCCCCCTGGGGAGGGATGTGCAGCTCGAAACCTGGCTACTCCTCGGATCGACGCTCGTACTCTGCGCGATCGTCGCCGTCCGCCTGTCCCATCGGGCCGGACTGCCCACGCTGCTCGCCTACATGGGCATCGGCCTGCTCATCGGCGAGTCCGGCTTCGGCCTCAGATTCGACAACGCCCACCTCGCCGAGATCCTGGGCCTGGCGGCCCTCGTCCTGATCCTGGCCGAGGGCGGCATCACCACCAACTGGCGGCATGTGAAGGGCTCGGTGCCCGCCGCGATCTCGGTGTCCACGATCGGCACCCTGATCAGCATCGGCGTGGTCGCCGGAGCCGCCATGTGGCTGCTGGACATGGAATGGCAGCTCGCCTTCCTGCTGGCGGCCGTGCTCGCGCCCACCGACGCCGCCGCGGTGTTCTCGGTGCTGCGCCGGCTGCCGCTGCCGTCCCGGCTGACCGGCCTGCTGGAGGCCGAGTCGGGGTTCAACGACGCGCCCGTCGTCATCGTCGTGATGGCGCTCAGCGTCAAGCACGCCGCCGCTCCCAACCTGCTGGAGCTGTTCGGCGTCATGGTCTACGAGCTGGTCGCCGGCGCCCTGATCGGGGTCGCGGTCGGCTGGGTCGGCGCGTGGGCGCTGCGCCGCATGGCGCTGCCCGCCTCCGGCCTGTACCCGATCGCGGTGCTGTCGCTGACGGTCGGCGCGTACGGCGGGGCCGCCAAGCTGCACGCCAGCGGCTTCCTCGCGGTCTACGTCAGCGCGCTGGTGCTGGGCAACGCGCGCCTGCCGCACCGGCCCGCCACCCGCGGCTTCGCCGAGGGCATCGCCTGGCTGGCGCAGATCGGGCTGTTCGTGATGCTGGGGCTGCTGGCCTCGCCGAGCGAGCTGCCCGCGCAGATCCTGCCCGCGCTGGTGATCGGGTTCATCCTGCTGCTGATCGCGCGGCCGCTGTCGGTGGTGCTGTCCACCGTGGGCTTCGGCCTGTCCTGGGGCGAGAAGGTGTTCGCCTCGTGGGCGGGGCTGCGCGGCGCGGTGCCGATCGTGCTGGCCACCATCCCGATGGTCAACGAGGTGCCCGGCTCCGACACGCTGTTCTCCATCGTGTTCACGATCGTGGTGGTGTTCACCCTGCTCCAGGGCCCGACGCTGCCGCTGGTGGCGCGCTGGTGCGGGTTGAAGAGCGACGAGCAGGCCCGCGAGCTGGACGTGGAGGCCGCGCCGCTGGAGGAGCTGCACGCCGACCTGCTGGAGGTGCGGGTGCCGCCCGACTCCCGGCTGAACGGTGTGGAGATCTTCGAGCTGCGGCTGCCGCAGGGCGCGTCGATCACGCTGGTGGTGCGGGACGGGACCAGCTTCGTGCCCGGCAAGACCACCACCCTGCGGGCCGGCGACACCCTGCTGGTGGTGACGACCGCCGAGGTGCGGGAGGCGGCCGAGCGGCGGCTGCGCGCGGTGAGCCGGCGCGGCAAGCTGGCGGGCTGGTTCGGGGAGACCGGTGTCTGACCGGCCCGAACGCGCCGCCGGGGCGCGGCGCGGCGCCGGGAACAGGGCGGCGGCCAAAGGTGTTGCATCCATCGGTACCATTAGCAGTCGTCTGAAGTGAGTGCCAGCCCGATCTCCGGGCTGAGTCAGCGAGGAGGAACCGTGCCGACGTATCAGTACGTTTGCACCGAGTGCGGCGAGCCTCTGGAGGTCGTGCAGAAGTTCAGCGACGACGCGCTGACCGAGTGCCCGGCATGCCAGGGCCGCCTCCGCAAGGTCTTCTCCGCCGCGGGGATCATCTTCAAGGGCTCGGGCTTCTACCGCACCGACAGCCGCGGCTCGGGCAAGTCGTCCTCGACGGTGGGCGCCTCGTCCAACGGGTCGTCGTCGACCTCGTCCGCCAACGGGAACGGGTCCTCGGACTCCCCGTCCGCCCCCGCCAAGTCGGAATCGTCGTCGAGCAGCGGCTCCGGCGACTCCGCCCCCAAGTCCTCCTCCTCGTCGGAGAAGGTCGCCTGACCCTCCCCGGACTCCGGGACCGCGCGCGGGACCGGAGGGGCGTCACCGGACGCCCCTCCGGTCCTCGCCGTCTCCAGGGTCGCCCGCACGGCCGCGACCAGGGCCGCGTAGGGCGTCCGCCGCGCCCGCAGCGCGTTCTCCAGGCGTTCGAGCGGGACGCGGTGCGCCTGGAGCAGCCAGTCGTCGGCGCAGTGGGCGGCGTGCTCCAGCAGCACCGGTAGCGCGTCGGGCTCCATGCCGGGCTCGCCGCCGGGGTCGCAGCCGGCCGCGCGGTACAGCTCGGCCAGCACCGCGCGGGGGCACGCCCCGCCGTAATACGTCAGATGGAGACCGCGCCCCCGGACCACCTCCGCGTACTCAACGGCCAGCCTGATCGGCCGCGTGCGGTCCACATGGTCGAGGAAGCCGGTCAGCGGCCGCCGCACCGGGCCGTCGGGCAGGTCGGCGACGGCGGCGCGCAGCATCGGGCGGCGGTCGTAGAACCGCTGGTCGGGAAAGGCGAGCAGCAGCGACGCCGCCCGCCACGCCACGCCGCGCACCGCTCCCCCCGAGCCTCCCGGCCGCACCGACAAGCCGATCATTCCCGTCACACCGGGCGTTCATGCGGTGACCGGTCCTACCGCCCGGATACCTCTTGAGCGGTAGGGCGCCGCCGCGCGCTGCCCCCGGAGGCTTAGCCCGACGGCACTCTCGCGCCCGACGCGCGCTCGCACGGCCCGCCCCGACGATGGCGCCATGAGCACACAGACCCCTCCCAGACCCTGGTCGTACCGGCTGACCGCCGTGATCGCGGGGCGGCGCGGCAAGTGGGCCGTGCTGGCCCTGTGGATCGTCGCGCTGGTCCTGCTCGGCCCGCTGGCCGGCAAGCTCGGCGGCGCGCAGGACAACGACTCCTCGGCGTGGCTGCCGGGCGCGGCCGAGTCCACCCGCGTCAACACGCTGGAGGAGCGCTTCCGCAAGGACGACTTCACGCTCGCGATCGTCGTCTACGAGCGGGCGGGCGGGATCACCGCCGCCGACCGCGCCAAGGCGGCCGCCGACGCCGCCGCGTTCGCCGGGCTGCCGAACGTGCGGCCCCCGCAGGGCCCGATGTCGGCCAAGGACGGCAAGGCGCTGCAGACCCTGGTGCCGGTGCACGAGGACCACGGCCCCAAGACCGTCGAGGCCGCCCGCGCCCAGATCACCCGGGGCCCGCCCGGACTGGCCGCGCACGTGACCGGGCCGGCGGGCGGCAACGCCGACGCCGAGGAGGTCTTCGAGTCGCTGGACGGGCTGCTGCTGGTGTCGGCGGGCGTCGTGGTGATCGTCCTGCTGCTGCTGATCTACCGCAGCCCGGTGCTGTGGCTGATCCCCGTCCTCGGCGCGGTGTCGGCGCTGGGCCTGGCGCAGGCCGTGGTGTACCTGCTGGCCGAGCACGGCGGGCTGACCGTGAACGCGCAGAGCGCCGGCATCCTCACCGTCCTCGTGTTCGGCGTCGCCACCGACTACGCGCTGCTGCTGGTGGCGCGGTACCGCGAGGAGCTGCACCGGCACGCCGACCGGCACGAGGCCATGGCGTTCGCGCTGCACCGCGCGGGACCGGCCATCCTGGCCTCGGCCGCCACCGTCGCGGCCGGGCTGCTGTGCCTGCTCGCCGCCGACATGAACCCGACCCGCGGGCTCGGCCCGGTCGCCGCCGCCGGCGTGCTGACCGCGCTGGCGGCCATGACCACCCTGCTGCCCGCCCTGCTGGTGATCTTCGGCCGGTGGCTGTTCTGGCCGCTGGTGCCCCGCTACGACGTCCGCCACCTGGAGCCGGGGGCGCTGGAGGCCGAGCACGGCGTGTGGAGCCGCGTCGGACGGCTGATCACCCGTGCGCCGCGCGCGCTGTGGGCGCTGACGGCCGTGGGGCTGCTGGCGATGACCTTCGGGCTGGGGTCGCTGAAGAACGACGGGTTCACCGACGCCGGGCAGTTCGTGGACCGGCCGGACTCGGTGGCCGGCGGCCAGGTCCTGGCGCGGCACTTCCCCGCCGGCGAGGGCTCCCCCGCCGTGGTGGTCTCCCGGGCGCCGCTGTCGCTGGAGAAGGTCCCCGGGGTCGCGTCGGTGAGCCGTCCCGAGAGCGCCGCCGGGCTGCTGAAGTACGAGGTGACGCTGCGCGACCCGGCCGACGGGATGGCGGCGCGCGCGACCATCGACCGGCTGCGGGAGGCCGTGCACGCGGTGCCGGGGGCCGACGCCCGGGTGGGCGGCCCGACCGCGACCTCGCTGGACATCAAGCGGGCCTCCGACCGCGACAACAAGGTGATCATCCCGATCGTGCTGGGCGTGGTGCTGCTGATCCTGGTGGTGCTGCTGCGGTCGCTGGTGGCGCCGCTGCTGATGATGGCGACGGTGGTGCTGTCCTTCCTGGCCACGCTGGGGGCGAGCGCGCTGCTGTTCGAGCACGCCTTCGGCTTCGAGGGCTCGGACTCGGGGTTCCCGCTGCTGGCGTTCATCTTCCTGGTGGCGCTGGGGGTGGACTACAACATCTTCCTGATGCACCGGGTCCGCGAGGAGGCGCAGGCGCTGGGCACCCGGCGCGGCATCGTCCGGGGCGTCACCGTCACCGGCGGCGTCATCACCTCGGCCGGGCTGGTGCTGGCGGCGACCTTCGCGGTGCTGGCCACGCTGCCGCTGGTGCCGCTGGTGCAGATGGGCTTCGTGGTCGCCTTCGGGGTGCTGCTGGACACCGTGATCGTGCGCTCGCTGCTGCTGCCTGCGCTCTGCTACGACCTGGACCGCCGCATCTGGGCGCCGGGGCGGCTGGCCCGCAGGCCCGCCCCGGCCGGGGAGCCGCCGCGGGTGCTGGACCCGGTCGGCTGAGAGGGTTGTCCACAGGTCGGGTCCGCCTCTCGCGGCGGTCCCGACCTGCTGGTTAGGGTCGCCTCATGGCTACCGACCCCCGTCCCTCCGCAGAGATCGCCGTGATCGGCGGATCGGGCTTCTACTCCTTCCTGGACGGCGCGACCGAGGTCGAGGTGCAGACCCCGTTCGGGCCGCCCAGCGACCCCGTCACGATCGGCGAGCTGCACGGCCGCCGGGTGGCGTTCGTGCCCCGGCACGGCCGCGACCACCGCTTCCCGCCGCACCGCATCCCCTACCGGGCCAACCTGTGGGCCCTGCGCTCGCTCGGCGTCCGGCAGGTCCTGGCCCCGAGCGCGGTCGGCTCGCTGACCCCCGAGCACGGCCCCGGCACCCTGTGCGTCCCCGACCAGCTCGTCGACCGCACCTCCGGCCGCGCGCAGACCTTCTACGACGAGGGCGGGGCGGTGCACGTCCCGTTCGCCGACCCCTACTGCCCCGCGGGCCGCCACGCCGCGGTCACCGCCGCGTCCGCCGCGGGCTGGCCGCCGGTGGACGGCGGCTCCCTGGTGGTGATCGAGGGCCCGCGCTTCTCGACCCGCGCCGAGTCCCGCTGGTTCGCCGCCCAGGGCTGGACGCTGGTGGGCATGACCGGCCACCCCGAGGCGGTCCTGGCCCGCGAGCTGGCCCTGTGCTACACGCCGCTGTGCCTGGTCACCGACCTGGACGCGGGCATCGAGGCGGGCGAGGGCGTCACCATGCAGGAGGTGCTGCGGGTGTTCGCCGACAACATCGACCGCCTGCGCACCGTGGTCGCCGACGTGATCAAGTCCCTGCCCGCCGAGCGCACCTGCCCGTGCCCCGACGCCCTGCACGACATCGAGCTGCCGTTCGCCCTCCCATGACCAGTCGGCGGGCCAGGCGGGCCCTGGCGGCCCTGTTCGCCGCGGCCGGCACCGCCCTGGCCCTGCTGTCCCTGCACCCCTCGTCCCAGGAAGGGAGACGCGTCTTCATCGCGGCCCGAGACCTCCCCGCAGGCCGGACACTGACCGCGACCGACATCTCAACAGTGGAACTGCCGCCCTCCGCCGTGCCCGACGGCCTCGCCCGCACGCCTCCGGCGGGCCGCACGGTCGCGGGCCCGATGCGGCGCGGCGAGCCGCTCACCGACGCGCGCCTGCTGGGCGAGGGCCTGCTGCGCGGGCTCGCCCCGGGCACGGTCGCGGCCCCGGTCCGGATAGCCGACGCCGAGGCGGCGCGCCTGCTGCGCCCGGGCGACCGCATCGACGTCCTGGCCACGACGCCCCCGGGCGACGCCCTGGCTCCCCCGCGCGCCTCGGCCCGCCTGGTGGCGACGGCGATCCCCGTGCTGGCCGTCCCCACCGCCGGGGACGCCCCGCAGCCCGGCGGCGCCCTGGTGGTCCTGGCGGCCGACCGCTCCCAGGCGGCGGCCCTGGCGGCGGCGGGGCCGTCCCTGGCGATCACGATCACCCGGCATTGATAACCTCACCGCGTAACTGATCAGACACTCATCGTCACCATGCCGGGGGACCCATGGAAGGCTTCAAGAAGTTCCTGCTGCGCGGCAACCTGATCGAGCTCGCGGTCGCGGTCGTGATCGGCGCGGCGTTCACCTCGGTGGTCAACGCCCTGGTGCGGGCCTTCATCGGGCCGCTGATCGCCCTGGTCGGCGGGCAGCCGAACTTCGACGACCTGGCCTTCACGGTCAACGGCACCACGTTCCCCTACGGCGTCTTCCTGACCGCCCTCATCTCCTTCCTGATCACCGCGGCCGTCGTCTACTTCCTGGTCGTCGCCCCGGCCGCCAAGCTGGTGGCCCGCCTCGACCGCTACAAGGAGGCCACCGAGCAGACCTGCCCGCACTGCCTGAGCGACATCCCCGTCAAGGCGACCCGGTGCAAGTACTGCACGCACGAGGTGGCCCCCGCCTGAACGGATCTTCATCACACCCGCTCATGACGCGTCGCCGACCGGGTAGGAGGTGTGCCGCAGGCACACCCCCTACCCCCTCGGAGCGGCCACATGGGCGGATTCAAGAAGTTCCTCATCCGCGGAAACCTGGTGGACCTCGCCGTGGCGTTCGTCGTCGGCGCGGCGTTCGCCACCCTGGTCAAGGACTTCGCGAACTCGTTCATCACACCGCTGATCGCGCTGCTGGCCGGCGAGCCCGACTACACCCGCCTCTCGGTCAAGATCTCGGGCACGACCTTCCCCTACGGCGTGTTCGTCGCCTCGGCGCTGACCTTCTTCCTGACCGCGGCGATCGTGTACTTCCTGGTGGTGCTGCCGACCAGCAAGCTGCTGGAGCGCCTCGACCGCCACAAGGAGGCGACCGAGCGCGAGTGCCCGCAGTGCCTCAGCGACATCCCGGTCCGGGCGCGCCGCTGCCGCTACTGCACGAGCGAGATCGTCCCGGCCACGGAGATGCCGCACTGACGGACGTCAGTCGTTCTCGCTCTCGGTGCCGAACTCCCAGTGCCACGGCTCGAAGGGGTTGCTGTAGGCCCAGGCGGGGTGGCGCCACCCGTACTTCTTGGAGTTGGCCTCCATCCAGTTGAACTGGACCGACCCCGAGGTCTGGACGCCCCCGCACAGGTCGACCGCCTGCCCCTTGCCGTGGTTGCTGGTGCCCGGCACCGCCGCGAACCCGGGCCGCTGCGCGTAGACGCGGTGCTGCTCCGACAGGTTGCGGTAGGAGTCGGTCACGCAGATGTCGCGCCCGAACTTGCGCTTGTAGGCCGAGTTCAGCTTGTAGAACCCCAGCGCCGCGTCGGCCCGGAGCTGCTCCCCCTTCTGCGGCAGGGGGCACAGGTACTTGGCGGGGATCAGCCCGTTGGGGAACTTCCGCGCGTCCTTGGCCAGGCTCTTGTCGCAGGCCATCTCCAGCCGCTTCTCCTGGCTGGCGCGCATCTTGTCGAGCATCGCGGTGAGGTCCCGGGTCAGCTTGGCCGACTTGGCCTTCAACCCGTCGATCTGCTGCTGGACCCGCGTCTGCTCGACGGCGTTGCGCGACTGCAGCTCCTGCGCCGTGGAGACCAGCTTCTTGCGCCGGTTCTGCAGCTCGTCGGCCCGCTTGACCAGCATCTCCTGCCCGGCCGCGATGTGCGAGACGTCGGCGGTGGACCGCAGCGCCTGCGCCGGATCCCCGCCCGCGAAGATCGACATCGCCCCCGCCGCGCCCTGCTGCTGGTAGGTCGTGTTGGCGAGCCGCGCCAGCGGCTCCCGGATCCGGTTCAGCTCGGCCTCGGCCGCCGCGAGGTCCTTCAACGTGTCGCGCAACCGGTCCTGGGAACGCGCCAAATCGCGCTGGCGCCCCTCCATCTGCCGCGTCGCCTTCTGCAGGTCCGCCTGGGCCTTGGCCGCCTCGCGGCGCAACGAGTCCAGCGGGTCCGCACGCTCGGCGGCCAGCCCAGGCGCCACGCCGACGGTCGCCATCACCAGGAAGACCGCGGTCAGCACACCCGACCGGGGGGTTGGCACGGTGCTTTTCCTCCTGATGCCCCAATGCTGAACAGCCGCAGGAACGCTACTACAGGTTCACCGATGACCTGCGCCGACCGGCGTCACCGGGAACGGTGCCCGCTCCGCTCGCACCACCTGCGCAGGAAGGGAATCTCCTGCCACGAAGGAGGACACGACCGCCGGTAGTCCGGATGCCGCGGCCTGCGCGTCGGCGTGTCCCTGACCTTGGGCGTGGCCGGCTTGACGGTCTTGGCCGGAGGCGGCGGCTTCTCCTCAGGCTTGGGCGGCACGTACTTCCCGAAGGTGGGATTGCTCTCCGACGGCTTGGGCGCCTGGACCCGCGCCACCGGCGCCGGCCCCGCCGCGGGCCGCCGCACGGGCTCGTCATCGTCCAGCCCGAACGCGAGAGCCCCCACGAGCACCACGGGCACGACGGCACCCGCGGCGACCAAGGCCACCTTGGCCCTGCCCCCGCCCCGCCCGTGCCCGCGATGCCGTCCCGTCACAGCCCCGAAGCGTACCGACCCCCACCCCACCCGGCCTAGAGCCCCCACCACACCCATAAGAAGGAGCGCGCAAGCCCCCCGCTCCCCTACCCTGTAGGGGCGGTCCGCTACGCTCTAGCGTCGAGCACCGTCCCGGCCTCCGTAGCTCAGGGGATAGAGCACCGCTCTCCTAAAGCGGGTGTCGCAGGTTCGAATCCTGCCGGGGGCACCGGCCCGAAAGGGCCGTTGAACAGGCAGAACGCCCCCGGCATTGCCGGGGGCGTTTCTGTTCGGCGAGGTAAGTTCAGGGCTTGGCCACACAGTGGCTCCTCTTCTCTTGGCCAGGTCACCTTCTGTTCGAGGTTGGTGAGTAGGGCCTCTTTCTCACTGCGCTTGAGCGGTCGCGGGCGTTCTTAAGCTTCTGATGGCGCTCGTTGGCCTCTTCCGGGTTGTGTCGCCGTCGTTCGATATCCACGATGGCCCGTTGCGCCGCCTCGGTGCATTCCTGCTTGGTGCGGTGGGTGGGGTCGGTCTGGGCTTTCTGGAAAAAGTTGCCGGAAAGCAGGTCAACGATCTCCGAACCGCTTCCCGGTTTCCGCCGTCACAGCCGGCACCAACAGCTCAGATCGGGGAAACCATGAAGCGCACGTTCGCCGTCGGACTCGCCACCGTCCTCGCCGCCGGAACCCTGGCCGTCACCGGGACCGCCGCCGACGCCGCCGCCCGCGGCACGTTCGGCCCGACCGGGTACGCCGGGCTGAAGATCGGCATGTCCGCCGCGCAGGCCCACAAGACCCGCAAGCTCGTCCGCAAGTTCAAGGGCGGCGCGTGCAGCGGCTACGACCTCAAGGGCCACCCGACCGGTAAGAACGCCGTCGGCGTCTATGTCTCCAAGAAGTACGGCGTCGCCCTGATCCTCGCCCCGAAGGGCGCCTCCACCCCGCGCGGCATCCGCGTGGGGTCCACGTTCAAGCAGCTCAAGCGCGCCTACCCCGGCGTCAAGCGCGACGTCCACGGCTACTACGGCGTGAAGGTGAACTCCAAGGTCCTGTACCAGTTCACCGTCAGCAAGGGGAAGGTCGGCGAGATGACCCTGAACGCCGCGAAGCAGGACTGCTACAACTGACCTCCCGCGTCGGCTCCCGGCGGTCACTGCCGCCGGGAGCCGACGATAGGAACGAATGATGGCGCGGATCCGGCTCAGCGGGGTGGGCTGGGATTCCGAAAAGTCCTTCAGTGGTGTTTCGGTCGCGCCTTATCGGAAGTGGCTTTCCGTTGTTTTCCGGGGCGAGACTCGGCTCATGCCGACGGTGTTCCGGTCTTGGCGAGGGGGCGGTCGGAGTAATCGTTCTCGATATCGTCGTTCGTGGGCCTCTCTCCACATCCGGCCAAAGGGTCGAGTTTCCCATTCAGGCCATGATCGGGCTGTTGTACGGTGCGAGTCCGGCCTCCCCCATCAGCCGCGCAAGGAGCACACCGTGACGAGCGACCCTTTGGCCTACGACACCACGGAGCCCACATCCGCCCGCGGGTACGGCTGGCTGCTGGGCGGCAAGGACAACTACGAGATCGACCGCCTTTTCGTCCAGCATGTTCTCCAGCAGCACCCGGGCAACCTCGACATCGCCCGCGACAATCGCCGCTTCCTCGGCCGCGCCGTCCGCCACCTGGCCGAGCAGGTCGGCATCCGGCAGTTCATCGACATGGGCTGCGGGCTGCCCACCGACAACAACGTCCACCAGGTCGCCCAGCAGGCGCTCCCCGACGCCCGCGTCGTCTACGTGGACAACGACCCGATCGTGCTCGCGCACGGCCGCGCCCTGCTGGCCGGAGACGACCGCACCACCGTCATCACCGCCGACATGCGCGATCCCGAGGCCGTGCTGTCCCATCCCGACACCCGGCGGCTGATCGACTTCAGCGAGCCCTACGCGGTGCTGTTCCTGTCGGTCGGCCACCACCTGACCGACGCCGACGGGCCCCGCCGCATCATCGACACCCTCCTGGACGCCGGACCGCACGGCTGCCACGTGGCGTTCTCGCAGGTGGTGGACGAGATCGCCGAACGCGGGCAGCGGATGAGCCGCGAGTTCACCGCCAAGGGCATCCCCTGGCAGTCACGCACCCCCGCCGAAGTGGACGAGCTGCTGACGGGGCTGAAGCCCGTGGAGCCGGGTCTGGTCAATCTCCGCGACTGGCGGCCCACTGACGCCAGCCCCGAACTCGCGCCCGTTCCGCCCGAGCTGTGGCGTTTTGTGGGCGCGTCCGAACACACTCCCGAGAGCTACGAGTACGGCGGCGTGCTGCACCGGTGACGTCGTCCTTCAGGAGCGGAAGGCGTCGGCGTGGTCGGCGGCCCATGTGGTGAAGGATCGGCCGGGGCGGTTGAGGATTCGCTCCACTTCGCCCGTGATCAGGTCGTGTTGCAGGTAGGAGCGGGCTTGCAGGGTCAGGAAGCCTTCGGCCAGGGGTTCGGGCATTCCTGAGCGCAGCAGGGCTTGTTTGGCCGCCTCCGGAGGCACTTCCTGGTAGTGCAGTGGTCGGCCGATCGCCTTGGATATGGCGGCGATCATTTGGGGCTGGGTCAGGGACTCCGGGCCGGTCAGGGTGGGGCGCCGGCCGGTCAGGGTGTCGGTGAGCAGGGCTTGGGCGGCCACTGCCGCCAGGTCGCGTTCGTGTAGGGGCGCCCACGAGGAGTCGGGGTACGGGGCGCGCACGATGTCGCCGGCGCGGATCTGCGCGGCCCACGACGTGATGGTGTTGACGGCGTAGTAGCCCGAGCGCAGGGCCGTCCATGCCATGCCGGACGCCACGACGGCCTCTTCCACCTCCTTGTTGTACTCGCCGCGCAGCCGGGAGGGCTGGTCGGCCAGGTCGTGGTCGACGTTCAGGGCGGACAGGGTCACCACTCGTGTGGCGCCTCGGGCTCGGGCCAGGGCCAGGAGTCGTGCGGCGGTCTCGCTGACGGTTCGCGGGTCGGGGGTCTGGCCCAGGGCCCGCGGGTTGAGGAACAGGGTCGTGACGCCGTCCAGCGCGTCGGCGAGCGTTTCCGGGCGGGACGGGTCGCCTTTCACGGCGCCGGGCAGGCGCGCGGTCAGGGGGTCCCGGGTCACCGCGCGCACCTTGGCGCCCTGGGCGAGGAGCAGGTCGATCAGCGGGCGCCCGACGGTGCCGGTCGCCCCGGTCACCAGGATCATGGCGCTCCTTGGTCTGCGAGTCGTATCATATGGGAACCGTATCAGTTCATATGAAGGACATTCAATATGAGTTCCGTATCAAATGGGGGGCGCGGGCGGAGGCAGCGGTTCCGGGAGGTGAAGGAGGCCCTGCGCGATCTCAACATCCAGCTGTCCCTGCTCAACCGGCAGTTCGGCGCCAACGCCGAGCTCAAGGACGTCGACTGGAGCTGCCTCGACCTGCTCAACCGGCACGGGCCGCTCGCCCCCAGCGCGCTGGCGCGCACGGCCGGGCTCCACCCGGCCACCATGACCGGCATCCTCGACCGGCTCCAGCGCGGCGGCTGGATCACCCGCGAGCGCGACCCCGACGACCGCCGCGCCGTGACCGTCCGGGCGCGCCGCGAGCGCACCCCCGAGCTCTACCGGCTGTTCTCCGGCATGAACGCGCGCATGGACGAGCTGTGCGAGCGGTACACCGACGACGAGCTCGAACTCATCGCCGGCTTCCTCCGCCGCACCGCCGACGCCGGGCACCACGCGACCGAGCAGCTCGGCAACGACTGATCACAGGGGCGCGCCGTGCACCTGGCGGCCGTTCAGGAACGTCGCCTGCACCCGCAGGTCGCCGATCTCCTCGGGGGCGGTCTCCAGCGGATCGCCCGACAGGATCGCCAGGTCGGCGTACTTGCCCGGCGTCAGGGAGCCGATGATGTCGTCGGCTTGGAGCTGCCAGGCCGCGTCGATGGTCTGGGCCCGCAGGGCTTGGGCGACGCTCAGGCGTTCCGAGAGGCCGTAGCGGTGGCCTGCACGGGACAGGCGGGTCGCCGCCACGGAGATGTTGTGGAGCGGGTCCAGGGGTGTCACGGGCGAGTCGTTGTGCAGGGAGACCCGCATGCCCGTCTTGAGGGCCGTGGCGATGGGGGCCCAGCGGTCGGCGACGTCGGGGCCGAACAGGTCGTCGGCTATGACCTCGCCCCAGTAGTAGATGTGGTCGGGGAACAGGCTGCAGGTGACGCCCAGGGCGTGCGCGCGGGCGAACTGCTCCGGGCGCATCGTGCTGACGTGTTCCATCCGCAGGCGGGGCGGCCCTGATGGTGCTCGGCCGTCGAGCATCTCCGACCAGGCGGACAGGACGAGTTCGGCCGCTTCGTCCCCGTTGGCGTGGCAGGCCAACTGCCAGCCCGCGGCGAAGTAGGCGCGGGACAGTTCGAGCAGTTCGCGGTGCGTGTGGTTGGGGGCTTCCCGGTGGCCTGGCGGGATGCCCAGGGCTCGGGCCGCAGGGGTGTCGAGGTAGGGGAACGTGGCGGCCAGGTTGCCGGTCCACGCCGATCCGTCGGCCCAGATCTTCACGCCGATCTGGCGGATCAGGTCGTCGCCTTCGCCCGGGGTCGCGTCGCTGGCCAGGGCCGGGGTCGCCACCTCGTAGAGGCGCAGGCGCGCGGTGATCGCGCCGGCGGCGCGGGCGTGCGCCAGCAGCGGGCGCGCGTGCGGGTCGAAGCCCATCTCGCTCATCGTCGTCACGCCCCGGGCGTTGACGCGGGCGCTCTGCGCGGCCAGGGCGGCGGTGGCGGCCTCGGGGGTGACGGCGGCGCGCAGGTGGGCGGTGAGGAGCCCGATGGCGGACGGTTCGAGCGCCACGCCGGTCAGGTCGCCGCCGGGGTCGCGGACCAGGCGGCCCCCGGACGGGTCGGGGGTGTCGCGTGACAGGCCCGCCCGCCTCATCGCGGCGGTGTTGAAGTACGCCGAGTGGCCCGAGTTGTGCAGGATGACCAGCGGGGTGTCCGGGGCCAGGCCGTCCAGCCACGCGCGGTCGGGTTCGGGCAGGCCCTTCTGCAGGAGGGCGTCCCAGCCGTTGCAGTAGGTGCCGGCGGTGCCGTTCGCGGCGATCGCCTTCTGGATCGTGGCCAGTACGGTTTCGGCGTCGGGCACCACCGCCGGGCGGATGTCGACCAGTACGCCTGCCTGCACGGTCGCGTCGCCCAGGAAGTGGCCGTGGGCTTCCACGAGACCGGGCAGGACGCAGCTTCTCCCGGCGTCTATGACGCGGGTGCCGGGGCCGTGGAGGGCCGCTATCTCGGCGTTGGTGCCGACGGCGATGATCCGGCCGTTGGAGACCGCCAGGGCTTCGGCGCGCGGATTGGCGGGGTCGACGGTGACGACCCGGCCCCGGACGATCAGGTCGGCGCTCATGCCAGGTACAGCAGTGCGGCCGAGGTCAGCGCCGTGGTGCCGATCTGGATCGACGGCTCGGCGTCGGGCGCGAAGCGGGCGGTGTGGTTGCCGTGCAGGGCGGCCAGCTTCTCCTCGGGGGTGTCGCCGGGCGCGGCCCCCCAGGCGTCCCACGAGGTGCCGCCGAAGAACCAGAAGTTGGTGGGGACGGCCGTCCCGCCGTTGTGCTCGGGGAACCCGAAGACCGAGAAGTCCTCGCTGCCCATCAGCGGGCCGTGCTCGATCACCGCCTCGGCGCCGAACAGCTCGGCGTGCACCGCCGACACCGCCGCGTCGGTGGCGGCGTCGTTCTCGGTGAGGGGGAAGTCGCTGGACAGGGTCAGCTCCGGCGGGCGCGGGCAGTCCGAGGCGGCGCACTCGGCCTCGGCGATGCGCCGGATCGCCGCGAGCACGCGGTCGCGCGCGGCCGCCGACTGGGTGCGGATGTTGAGCGACAGCAGCGCCTCGTCGGGGATGACGTTGGCCTGCGTGCCCGCCCGCATCATGCCGGTGGTGACCACGACGGCGTCGCGCGGCGCGGTCTCCCGCGCCACGATCGTCTGCAGCCGGGTGACCAGGTGGGCGGCGGTGACGATCGGGTCCACGCAGACCTCGGGGGACGAGCCGTGCCCGCCGCGCCCGAAGATCCGCACGTCGATGGTGGTGGCCGCCGACATCATCAGGCCGGGCCGGTGCACGATCGACCCGACCGGGAACGGTCCGACGTGCTGGCCGAGCGCCACGTCCGCGCGCGGCAGCGCCTTGAACGCCGGGTCCCGCACCATGGCGACGGCGCCCTCGCCCAGTTCCTCGGCGGGCTGGGCCACCACCAGCAGCGTGCCCGACCAGGCGTCGCGCGCCCGCGCGAGCGCCTCGACGGTCGCCATCAGGCAGGTGACGTGCACGTCGTGGCCGCAGGCGTGCATGACGCCGGGCACCGTGCTGGCGTAGGGCAGGCCGGTCTCCTCGGTGATGGGCAGGGCGTCCATGTCGGCGCGCAGCAGCACCACCGCGCCGTCGCCGTTGCGCAGCACGCCGAGCACGCCGGTGCCGCCGACGCCCTCGGTCACCTGGAGGCCGGCGGCGCGCAGCCGGTCGGCGACGCGGCCGGCGGTGCGGTGCTCCTTCCAGGAGTGCTCGGGGTGGGCGTGCAGGTCCCGGTAGAAGTCCACCAGGTCGGCGGAGCGGGCCGCGAAGTCGGCGAGGACCTCGCGGGTGGCGGCGGCGGTGCGGCTGCTCAACTGGCCTCCTTGGGCAGGGACGGCGCGCTGGCCAGCAGGCGCCGGGTGTAGGGGTCGGCGGGCGACCGGTAGATCCGGTCGCGGTCGCCGTGCTCGACCAGGCGCCCGTGGTGCAGGACCGCGACGGTGTCGCTGACGTGGCGCACCACGGCCAGGTCGTGGGAGATGAACAGCATCGTCAGGCCCATCCGGGCGCGCAGGCCGGCCAGCAGGTTCAGCACCTCGGCCTGCACCGAGCAGTCCAGCGCGGAGGTGATCTCGTCGGCGACGATCACCTCCGGTTCGGCGACCAGGGCGCGGGCGATGGCGATGCGCTGGCGCTGCCCGCCGGAGAACTGGTGGGGGTGGCGGCGGGCGGCGTCGCCGTCCAGCCCGACCGCCTCCAGCCCGCGGGTGATCGCGGCGGCGTGCGCGCGGACGTCGGCGCGGCGCGGGTCCACGGCCTCGGCGAGCGCGCGGCCGACGGTCATGCGCGGGTCGAGCGAGGAGTAGGGGTCCTGGGAGATCATCTGGACGCGGCGGCGGACGGCGGTGAGCTCCCGGCCGCGCAGCCGCGAGATCTCCGCGCCGTCCAGCAGGATCCGGCCCGCGCGGGGGCGCACCAGCCCCACCATGGCCTTGGCCAGGGTGGACTTGCCCGATCCGGACTCGCCGACCAGGCCCACGGTGGTGCCCTCGGGCACCGCCAGGGTGACGTCGTCCAGGACGGTGGCGGCGCGGCGCCCGTGCCCGAACACCACGGTGACGTTCTCGGCGGCCAGCGTCATCGGTCGCCTCCTCGGGTCTCGGCCGTGACCGCCGGCGCGTGGCAGGCGGCCCGGTGCGCGGGGCCGAACTCCTCCACGGGAGGCGGCGTCTCGGCGCATTGGGGCAGCTCCTCGGCGCACCGTCCCGCGAACGGGCATCCGGCGGGCCGGGCGGCCGGGGCGGGCGGGCGGCCGGGGATGGTGGCCAGCGGCTCGCCGTCGGCGGTGTCCAGTCGCGGGGTCGCGGCCAGCAGCGCCTTCGTGTAGGGGTGGCGGGCGCGGCCGGAGCGCAGGTCGTCGGCGGTCAGCTCCTCCACGACGCGCCCGCCGTACATCACCAGGACCCGGTGGCACAGCGTGCCGATCACGCCGATGTCGTGCGAGATGAACAACATCGCGGTGCCGTCCCGCTCGTTGATCTCGCGCAGCAGCTCCAGCACCTCGGCCTGCACGGTGACGTCCAGCGCGGTGGTGGGCTCGTCGGCGACCAGCATGCGCGGCCCGGTGAGCAGCGCCGCGGCGATCATGGCGCGCTGGCGCATCCCGCCCGACAGCTCGTGCGGGTGCTGGCGCAGCCGGGCGGCGGGGCGGGTGACGCGCACCGACTCCAGCGCGGCGGCCGCGCGCTCCCGGGCGGCGGCGCGCCCGACGCCGCCGTGGCGGCGCAGCGCCTCGGTGAGCTGGCCGCCGAGGCGCAGGGCGGGGTTGAACGAGGCCGACGGGTCCTGGTAGACCACGCCGATCTCGGTGGCCAGGCGGCGGGGGTCGGCGCCGGAGAGCAGGTCCAGGTTGTCCAGGCGCAGGGCGGCGGCCCGGGCGTCCAGGCCGTCGGGCAGCAGCCGGGCCACGGCCATCGCGGTCAGGCTCTTGCCCGAGCCCGACTCCCCGACCACGCCGACGATCTCGCCGGGGCGGACGTGGAAGGACACGCCCGCCACCAGGTCGGTGCCGTCGGGCAGCGAGACCCGCAGGTCGTCCACGACGAGCAGGGCGTCGTCCGGCGCGGGGGCGGTCGTCTTCGGCGCGGGCGCGGCCTTCGGGCGGCGCGCGGACCTGCGGCGCGCGGCCTGCACCGCAGCGGCGCCGCGCGGGTCCAGCCCTGCGGCCAGGCCGTCGCCGACGAACCCGGCGAGCACGCCGGTCAGCGTGATCGCGGCCGCGGGGCCGAGCGCTTCGGCGGGGTTGGTGTAGAGGGCTTCCAGGCCGGTGTTGAGCAGCGCGCCCCAGTCGTAGGACGGCGGCTGCACGCCGAGGCCGATGAACGACAGCCCCGACAGCGCCGTCAGCGTCCCGGCGAACGCCACCGACAGCAGCACCAGCAGCGGCTCGGCGATGTTGGGCAGCAGGTGGCGCGTCAGCAGCCGGTGCGGCGGCACGCCCAGCAGCCGGGCGGTGGCCACGAAGTCGCGGCCGGCGACCGAGGCCGCCAGGTTCGCCGTCAGCCGCGCGAACGCGGGCGTCCAGGCGATGCCGATGCCGACCACCGCGGCGACCCGGCCCGCGCCCAGGATGGCCGCGACCACCAGCGCCAGGATCACCGCCGGGTAGGACACCATGACGTCGATGAGCCGCAGCCCGACCTCCCGGACGCGCCGCCCGGCCACCCACACCGCGGTGCCGAGCAGGACGCCGAGGACGGCGGCGACGGCCGTGGCGGCGGCGGTCATCACCAGGGTGAGGCGGGTCGCCACCAGCGTGCGGGCGAGCACGTCGCGGCCCAGCGCGTCGGTGCCCAGCCAGTGGGCGCCCGACACCCCCTCGCGGGCGGCGCCGGTGAGGCGGGTGGCGTCCTCGCCCCACAGCCACGGCGCGACGATCCCGAGCAGCACGATCAGGGCGAGGCCCGCCGTGCCGGCGGCCAGCCCCTTCGACCAGCGGATCACGGGGCGCTCCTCCCGTTGAGGGTGCGCGGGTCCAGCAGCCCGAGCAGCAGGTCGACCAGCAGGTTCAGCAGCGTGGCGAGGACGCCGAGGACCAGCACCGTGCCCTGGATGACCGGATAGTCGCGGTTGAGGATCGCCTGGACCACGCGGCTGCCGAGCCCCGGCCAGTTGAAGACGCTCTCCACGATCACCGTGCCGCCCAGCAGGCCGGCCAGGGTGAGCCCGCCCATGGTCAGCGTGCCGGTGAGCAGGTTGGGCAGCGCGTGCCGGGCGTACAGGCGCAGCGGGGGCAGGCGGCGGCCTCGGGCGGTGCGCATGTAGTCCTGCTCCAGCACGCCGGCGGTCTCGCGGCGCACGATCCGCGCCAGCACGCACGTGGCGGGCAGCGCGATCGCCAGCACCGGCAGCACCAGCGCCGACAGCGAGGCGGCGCCCGCAGCGGGCAGCGCGCCCAGCGTGATCGCGAACACCAGGACCAGCAGCGTGCCGAGCACGTACTCGGGCGTCGCGCCGACCAGGCCGGTGACGAAGGTGAACCCGGCGTCCAGCCGGCCGCGCCGGCCGCCGCGCGTCGCGATCGCCACCGCCATGCCGAGCGGCACCGCCAGCAGCAGCACCAGCACGATCGCCAGCAGGGCCAGCTCGGCGGTGAACGGCAGCCGCGACCCGATCACCTGGGCGACCGGCTCGCGGGTCTGGAACGACTGCCCGAGGTCGCCCTGGAGCAGGCCGCCCACGTAAGAGGTGAACTGCGACCCCAGGGAACGGTCCAGGCCCAGCTCGTGCCGCAGCTGCTCCACCTGCGCGCCGGTGGCGGTGTCCCCGGCCAGCGCGCGGGCGGGGTCGCCGGGGATGAGCTGCATCATCAGGAACGTCACGACCACCAGCGCGGCCAGGGCAACGACCAGCCCGGCGAGCCGGCGCAGCAGGAACCCGGCCCAGGGGTGCAGGCCGCGTCCGCCCGCCGCGCGGGCCTTGCCGCCCCCGGGCACGGTGCTCCCGGGCACGGGGCCCGCGCCGATCACGTCGGCCATCAGCGCTTGATCCGGAAGGTGCCGGGGTCGGCCGCGCCGTTGACCACGGCGCCGTCGGCGCCCTTGCCGAAGACGAACGCCACCGGCACCGTCGCGAGCGGCACCACGTCGTCGCCGCTCAGCAGCGCCTTCTGCGCCTTGGCCCATCCGGCGCACTGCTCGGCCTGGTCGGTGGTCGACTGGGCTTCGGCGATGCCCGCGGTGAAGTCGTCGTTCTTGATGGCGCCGAAGTTGCGGCCCTCCGGCGGGACGGGGCCGGTCAGCGCCAGGGCGCCGGAGGTGAGCGTGCCGGGGAAGTTCAGGTGCGCCATGACGGTGAGGTCCCAGTCGCCCTTGTTGGCGAGCACGTCGGTGGCCCAGGTGGCGTTGTCGACGTTGCGGAGGGCCGCCTCGGCGCCGGCGGCGCGCAGCGCCTCCTGGACGTAGGCGTTGCCGGCGCCGCCCGCGATGGCGTTGGTCCCGGTGATCTTGAGGGAGACGCCCTTGAGGGCGGCCTTGGCGGCGGCCGGGTCGGTCGCGGTGACCGCCGAGGCGTCGGTGTTGGCGCACGGGCTGGTGCTGTCGCTCCAGCTCTTCATGACCTCGCCCTTGCCGCCGTAGACCTTGTTGAAGGCGGCGGGGTCCAGGGCCTGCGCCACGGCCTTGCGGACCTTGGGGTCGGCGCCGGGGCGGCCGGAGCGCTCGTTGAACACCACGAACATCCGCAGCAGCGGCGCGGTCTTCAGCGTGTAGCCGCCGCTGCGGAAGCGGGCGGCGTCGGGACCGGTGAACGCGCCGTAGTCCACCGCGCCGGTGCTGAGCTGGTTGGCCAGCGTGCTCTCGTTGGACACCACCGAGACTTCCAGCGTCCTGGGGCGCTCGCCCTGCGGCTCCTGGGCGTACTGGGCGAAGGCGTTGAAGCCGTCGCGCAGCTTGAAGGTGTAGGAGCGGCCGCGCTGCACCGCGCTCAGGGTGTAGCCGCTGCTGCCGGCGCCGGGCACCGGGCCCTGGGCGAGCGCCTGCGGGTCCTTCAGGCCGGGCGCGCAGACGATGCCCGCGTTGGGCAGTGCCAGGCCCGTCAGCAGGTCGGCCCAGGGGCGGCCGAGCTTGACGGTGACGGTGCCGGCCGCGTCGTCGGCGCCGAAGGTCGCGGGCGCGCCGGGCCCGAAGGCCAGCGCCACGCCCGATCCGGCGGTCTTGGGGTCGGCGAAGCGGCGCAGCGAGGCGGCGACGTCGGTGGCGCTGAGCGGCTTGCCGTCCGAGCAGGTCAGTCCCTTGCGCAGGGTGAAGGTCGCCGAGGTGGGGCCGGCCTCCCACTTCTCGGCCAGCCCGGGGGTGATCTTGTTGCCCGCGTCCCGGTTCACCAGCGTGGCGTACTGCAGCCGCGCCATCGTGTAGTCCGAGGCGGCGGTGCCCTTGGCCGGGTCGAAGGTGTTGGCGTCCGAGGTGAGCGCCACGCGGAACGCGCGGTCGCCGCCCTCCCCGGGCGAGCCGTCCGGGGAGGAGGAGGTGGTGCAGGCCGAGGCGAGGAGCGCCGCCGAGACCGCCGCGGCGGCGGAGGCGGTGGTACGGAGTCGGATCATGTGACTTCTCCTGGAGGGGGTCGTGCGGAGACGCCGGGACGCCGGGCGGGAGGCGATGCAGAACAGGATCGGGTCCGGGCCGAACGATCGGCTAGATTGCACGAATACGTCGTGAACCCCCCATGGATTGCACGGAATCGTCAGATGGACGAACTGGACCTGGCCCTCGTCAACGCCCTCCAACTGGACCCCCGCGCGCCGTGGAGCCGCCTGGCCGGGCCGCTCGGCGTGGACGCGGCGACGCTGTCGCGCCGCTGGGCGCGCCTCGCCGCCGCCGGCGACGCCTGGGTGACGTGCTACGCCGGCCCGTCCCAGGTGTCGTACGGGACGTTCGCGCTGATCGAGGTGCGCTGCGTCCCCGGCGCCCACGAGAGGGTCGCCGCCGAGCTGGCCACCGACCCCTGCGCCATCAGCGTCGAGCACACCACCGGCAACCGCGACCTGCTGCTGACCGTCAGCACCTGGGACCTGACCGAGTTCGGCGACTACGTCCTGCGCCGCCTCGGCGCCGTCGAGGGCGTGGTGTCCACGCGCACCCACCTCGGCCACCACCTGCACCGCGAGGCCAGCCGCTGGCGCCTGGACTCCCTCGACCAGGACCAGCGCCGCGGCCTGGAGCGCCCCGGCGGCGGCGAGCGCGAACCCGGCCGGCTGCGCCCCGACGAGATCGCGCTGATGCTGGCGCTGGCCCCCGACGGCCGCCGCTCCTCCACCGCCCTGGCCGAGGCGACCGGGATGCCGGAGTCCCGGGTGCGGCGGGTGATGGCCGGGATGGTGTCCAGCGGCCGGGCGGTGCTGCGCTGCGAGGCCGCGCACCGCCTGGCCGGGTGGCGGATCACCGGGATGTTGTGGCTGGCCGTCCCGCCGCCGGACCTGGACGCGGTGGGCGACAGCGTCGCGACCATGCGCGAGACGCGCCTGGTGTGCTCGGTCGCGGGCGAGGCCAACCTGATGGCCAACGTGTGGGTGCACGGCCTGGACGAGCTGTCCGCCTTCGAGGCCCGCGTCGTCTCCCGCTACCCCGACGTGCGGGTGGTGGACCGCTCGGTGACCCTGCGGTGGGTCAAGCGCGTGGGCCGGATGCTGGACGCCGAGGGCCGCAGCGTCGGCTACGTCCCGGTGGGCTCCCGGCCCTCCAGATAGGTCTGCCAGGTCGTGGTGCCCGTCGGGGTCGCCCCGGTCGCCAGGTGGCCCGCTCGCATCGTGCGGCCCGCCGCGCCCGGGAGCTTGACGCGCAGGATCCGGCACCTGGCGGCCCTCGCCTCGCGCCACCGGACGGCCGCCTCCGCCATCGTCAGCGTCTCCGGGCCGCCGAACTCCTCGATCGCCTTGGTCGGGCCCTCCAGCACCCGGTCCAGCACGAAGGCCGCGGCGTCGCCGATGTCCACCGGTCGGAACGCGATGCCGGGGTCCGCGACCAGTACGCGCAGGCGCGCCATCTGGGTGAACGCCTCGTCCACGAAGGGGTGGAACTGCGTCATGCGGATCGTGGACCAGGGGACGCCGGACGACCGCACCAGGGATTCGGCCGCCGCCTTCGTCCCGAAGTAGCCCCAGGCGATCTCGTCGATCCCGACGATCGAGGGGAAGACCAGATGGGCCGCGCCCGCCTCGCGCGCCGCCTCGATCAGGCGGCCGGTCCCCTCCAGGTCCACCTTCCTGGTGTAGCGGCCCTTGTAGGGCGCCGAGGCCAGGTGGACCACCGTGTCCACGTCCTCCAGCGCGGCCCGCAGGTTCGCGCCCGTCGCCAGGTCGGCGACCGTCCACTCGGCGCCGGGGGCGGAGCGGGGGCTCCGGCTCATCGCCCGGACCGTCAGGCCGGATCCGGCCAGCCGGGGCAGCAGCGCCTTTCCCAGGCGGCCGGTCGCGCCCGTCACCAGGACTCGCATCATCTCTCCGTTCGTCGGTTCGCCATGAACGACGGAGGTCACGGCGGGAGCGTGACATCGGGACGTGTGATGCGGGTCATACAGGTGGGATCAAGGAGGTGTTCAGCGTTCCGTGAGGCACGGATTAGTTATGCGATCGATGATGACTTCGGTCGGCAAAGGGACGTACCGCACAGTAGGGTGCCTCACGCGGAGGGAGATCTTGTGCGGAAACGGACTGAACGCCTGATCGCCATCGGTGCCGTCGCGGGGGTGGTCCTCGTCCCGTCGGTGCTGGTCATGCTGCCCATCGACGTGCCCAACCCCCTGGCGGCCCCGAACGAGGACCCGGTCGGCGACCGCGTCCCCATGGCGCAGCGCACCCCTGCCGGGAAGCCCACGCCGACGCCGAGCGCCACCGGCGGCGCGGGGCCCCAGCAGGTCGGCGGGCGCCCGATCACGACCACGCCCCCGCCCGTGCTCAAGGAGCTCAAGGGCGTGGTGGGCGGCGGACAGAACGCCGAGCAGGGCGCCCGCACCGGTGGGCCCTACCGCGCGGCCGACACCGGCGCCAAGGTCACCAAGGTCGTCAAGGTCGGCAACCGGCAGTACGACCTGTCGGTGCAGTCCCCCTCGCTCGGCTCCACGCAGAAGGTCCGCATCCTCGTGCCGGCCTCGTGGCGTGCCAACGCCAAGCGCGTGTGGCCGATCGTCTACGCCTTCCACGGCGGCAACGACACCTACGTCTCCTGGACGCGCAGCACCGACATCGCCGCCGTCGCCTCCCGCTACGACGTCATCGTCGCGATGCCCGAGGGCTCCAACGGCTCCTACGCCGACTGGTACAACGACGGCAAGGGCGGCACCCCCAAGTGGGAGACCTTCCACACCACCGAGGTGCGCCAGCTCCTGGAGCGCAACTTCCACGCCGGGTCGATGCGGGCCGCCTTCGGCATCTCCTCCGGCGCGCAGGGCGCGATGACCTACACGGGCCGCCACCCCGGCATGTTCAAGTACACCGCCGCCTACAGCGGCGTGCTGTCGATGCTGTCGCCCGGGATCCCCTCGCTGCTGATGTACGTCAACTCCTCGCGGGAGCCGAAGAAGATCTGGGGCGACCCGGTCGCCCACCGGGCCAACTGGGCCGCGCACGACCCCACCACGCTGCTGCCCAAGATGCGCGGGACCCGGCTGTTCGTCTCGGCCGGCAACGGCAAACCGGGACCTTTCGATCCTCCCGGGAAAGCGCCGTGGGACATCCGCTACCTTAGCGAGACCCAGGTCTGGCGGACCACGCACGACTTCGTGGGCCGTGCCAAGGAGCTGGGCATCTCGGTGTCGACCGACCTGTACGGCGACGGCTCGCACAGCTGGCCCTACTGGAAGCGCGAGATGCACAAGACCTGGCCGTCGATGATGAAGGCGATCGGGGCGGCGCCCGTCAAGTAGTCGGCCCTGCTGTCCCCGCGCGGAGGGTAGCCGAGGATGCGCCACAGCTTCAGTGTCGATCTGCGCGGGATCGTGGACCTGCTCGGCCGCCACCTGTACGCGAGCCCGCGCGCCTACCTGCGCGAGCTGCTGCAGAACTCGGTGGACGCGATCAGCGCGCACCCGCCGGAGCGGCCGCTGATCCTCATCGAGCCGCCGTCGGCCACCGGGGACGGGTCGCTGCGCGTCCACGACAACGGCGTCGGTCTCACCGAGGAGCAGGTCCACGAGCTGCTCGCCACGATCGGCCGCTCCTCCAAGCGCGACGAGCTGGGCTTCTCCCGGCAGCAGTTCCTCGGCCAGTTCGGCATCGGGCTGCTGGCGTGCTTCCTGGTCGCCGACGAGGTCGAGGTCGTCACGCGCAGCGCCGCCGTCGAGGGCGCGGCCACCGTGCGCTGGACCGGGCACGCGGCGGGGCACTACAGCGTGGAGCCCGCCGCCGAGCGGCCCGAACCCGGCACCACCGTCACCCTGCGGGCCCGGCGCGGCTCCGAGCACTGGCTCTCCGACGAGACCGTGCTGCGGCTGGCCGAGCACTTCGGCTCGCTGCTGCCGGTCCCGGTCCGCGTCGGTGACCGGCCGGTCTCCGGGGACGGGCCGCCCTGGCTGGCCGAGCACGCCGACCCCGCGGCGCGGCGGGAGGCCCTGCTGGAGTACGCGGCGGGCACGCTGGGCTTCCGGCCGTTCGACGCGATCGACCTGGCCGTCCCGGCGGCGGGGCTCACCGGCGTCGCGTTCGTGCTGCCGACGCCCTCCGGCGCCGGCGCGCGCACCGCCCACCGCGTCTACCTCAAGCGGATGCTGCTCAGCGACCGGACCGAGCGCCTGCTGCCCGACTGGGCCTTCTTCGTGCGCTGCGCGGTGGACGCGACCGAGCTGCGGCCCACCGCCGACCGCGAGCAGCTCTACGAGGACGACCTGCTGGCCGACACCCGCGAGGCCCTCGGCCGCCAGCTGCGGGGCTGGCTGGTGCGGCTGTCGGCCACCGCGCCCACCCGGCTGAGCCGCTTCCTGGCGGTGCACCATCTCGGGGTCAAGGCCCTGGCCGCGCACGACGTCGAGATGTTGCGGCTGGTGGCGCAGTGGCTGCCGCTGGAGACCAGCGACGGCGAGATGACGCTGGCGGAGTTCCGGCGGCGGCACCGGGTCGTCCGCTACACCGCCAGCGTCGGCGAGTTCCGCAAGCTGGCCGGGGTCGCCGCCGCGCAGGGCGTGGGCCTGGTGAACGGCGGCTACGCCTACGACGCCGAGATCATCAACCGGCTGCCGCTGATCGACCCCGACGCCGAGGTGGCCCGGCTCGACCCCGCCGAGCTGGCCACCCACCTGGACGTGCTGGACCCCGAGGCCGAGCTGGGGCTGCGCGGCTTCCTGCGGACCGCGTCCCAGGCGCTGCAGCGGCTCGGCTGCGAGCCGGTGGTCCGCGCGTTCGAGCCGGTCGCGCTGTCGGCGCTGTACCTGGAGGGGCGGGAGGCGGCCCGCGACGCCGAGCGGCACGCGGCCGCGGAGTCGGCCGAGGGCGCCTGGGCCGACCTGCTGGGCGAGGTCGCCGGGGAGTCCGCCGCGCGGCCCGCCCTCCCGCAACTGCTGCTCAACTACAACAACCCGCTGGTGCGGCGGGTCGCGGCGCTGGAGGACCCCCTGCTGGTCCGGCTGATCGTGGAGGCGCTGTACGGGCACGCGCTGCTGCAGGGGCACCATCCGATGCGGCCGGTCGACACCGCCGCGTTGAACCGGTCCTTCCTCGGGCTCGTCGAATGGGCGGTGCACAACGTCGAGGAGGGACAGTGACCGCATGACCCATTCCCGGGCCGAACTGGCCGAGCGGCTGGCCGACGCCGCCGACCTGCCCACCGGGGAGGCGCAGGTCGAGGCGTGCCGGGAGGTGGTGCGGCGCGCCGAGGCCGCGGGCTTCGCCGAGCTGGAGGTCGAGGCGCGGCTGGACATGGTGGACGCCATGATGCTGGCCGCCAAGGACCTGGACGACCTGTCGGAGGTGCTCACCGCGTTCTCCCGCTGCGTCTCGCTCTACGGCGCGAGCCCCGACCTGTTCGACGAGGACGCGCTGGACTCGTTGTGGCGGCAGTTCGCCGGGGTGGGCATCGTGCTGGGCCTGCGCCCGGAGTACCCGCTGCGCGTGGTGAACGGCCTGTTCGACGACATGGCGGGCCGGGCGCGGGCCGACCGCGACGACCTGCACGCGCTGTCGTCGGCCCGGCTGGTGCTGGCCGAGTGGAGCGGCGACGACGAGCTGGGCGAGCGCTGCCTCGCCGACCTGCGGGGGCTGGAGCCCGCCCCGGGCTACGTGTGCGCGGCGTGCCTGATGATGTACCGGGTCTCCTACCTCGCGGCGCTGGAGCGCGACGAGGAGGCGATCGCGGTCGCGCAGCCGCTGCTGAGCGGCGAGGTCCCCTGCGACACCGGCGAGCAGCCCGCCGAGGCGCTGCACGTCCTCCAGCTCTGCTACCTGCGGACCGGCGCGCTGGAGGAGGCCCGCGACGCGCACCGGGTCGCCTACCGGAGCCTCGCCGGGGCCGCCGACGCCGACATCGCGCGGCACCTGCGGTTCTGCGTGCTGTCGGGCAACCTCGACCGCGGTCTGGCCGTCCTCAGGGCGCACCTGGCCGACCTGGAGGACGAGCCGACCGTCGGGCCGGAGCTGGAGCTGTACGCGGCGGCCGCCGCGCTGTGCCGGTCGCTGGCGGAGGCCGGGCGCGGCGACGAGGTCCTGGTCTGGCCCGCCAACCCGGACTATCCCGACGACGAGGACGAGGAGTACACCTACCGGAAGCTGTACGAGGAGCTGGTCGGCGAGGTCACCGCCCTCGCCGAACGCTACGACGCGCGCAACGGCCACGACCTGATCGGCGCCCGCACGCGCGCGGTCCTGGAGGAGCGGCCGATCGTGGAGTCGCTGCCGCTGTCGCCGGTGGCCGCGCGCCATGCCCGGATCGTCCCGGCCGACCGGCCGGGCGCGGCGGCCGCCGACCCCGGCGAGCAGGAGTGGCTCGCCGAGCACGCGACCGCGGTCGAGCACGCGAGGCGCGGGGAGACGATGCTCGCGCAGGGCCGCGCGGAGGAGGCGATCGCCGCGTCCGTCGAGGCCGCCGCCCGGTTCGCGGCGCTGGGCGAGACCCGGTTCGCGACGCTCGCGCGCATCGACCTGGCCACCGCCTACCTCACCGCCGGCCGCGCGCTGGACGCCGCCGAGTGCGCCGAGGAGGCGCTGCCCGACGTGCCGCCCGAGGAGGAGGCCGGGTACGCCGGGATGCAGGCGCGCTGGGTCCTGGCCTGCGCGTACCCGCAGCTCGGCCAGCACGACGACGCGCTGCGGGTGCTGGCGGAGATGCGCGGGCGCGAGGACTCCCCCGACGCCCTCGCCAGGCTGGACGCGCAGGCCGCCGAGATCCTCGGCATGATGGGCCGCGACGGCGAGTCCGCCGACCTGTTCCGCGAGGCGGCCGAGCGCTTCGCCGAGCAGGGCGACCCCTTCCAGCAGGCCGTCCACCTGCGCCGGAGCGGCCTGGCGCTGGGGTGGGCCGGGGAGCTGGACGACGCGCTGGCCCGCCTGGAGGAGGCCCGCGCGCTCCTCGACGGGCTCGACGGCGGAGACGAGCGGGAGGCCGAGCGGCGGGTCCGCGAGCGCGCGCTGCTGCTGAGCGACACCGCGCGCGTCCTGGCCGACGAGGGCCGGGTGGCGGAGGCGGTCGCGAAGGCGCAGGAGTCGGCCGAGGTGGCGCGGTCGGCGGGCGACCCGGTCGCCGCCGCCCGTTCCGACCGGCTCGCCGGGCAGCTGCTGCAGCAGTGCGGCCGGCCGGAGGAGGCCGAGCGGGCGTTCCGCCGGGCGCTGGCCGACCCCGCCGACGACGCCGAGCGCCAGGGCACCGCCGCGCTGCTGGCCGGGCTGCTGGACGAGCGCGGGCGCGTGCGGGAGGCCGACGAGCTGCGCGCGGAGTTCTTCGGGTGATCTCACCGCCCGACCGGCCCGGCGAGCTGTTCGACCGGGGCCGGGACGGGCAGGATGCGGGGGTGCCGGAGGCCGTGCATCCCGACGTGGTGTGCCAGCTCGGCGCCGGTCCCCGCTGGGACGCGGCGGCGGGCGTGCTGCGCTGGGCCGACCGTGACCGCGCCCTCCTCTACACCGCGCCGTGGGACGGCCGGGCGCGGCGGCTGGAGGTGGGCAGGCGGCTGCCGCTCGGCTGGACCCGGGCGCTCAGCGTCGTGCTGCCGGTCGGCGCGCCGCCGGGCGGGCTGCTGGCCGTCGCGGGGACGGGCCTAGCCCACCTGACGCCGCGCGGCGTCAAGCCCCTGCCGCCGCTGGTGCGGCCCGGCCGGACGCGGCTGAATGACGCCGCCTGCGACCCCTCGGGCCGCCTGTGGGTGGGCGCGGTGGCCGCCGACGTCGCCCCCGGGGGCGGGCTGCTGCTGCGGATCGACGCGGGCGGGGTGACGCGGGTGCTGACCGGAATGACCGTGCCGGGCGGCATGGACTGGAGCCCCGACGGGCGGGTCATGTACCTGGCGGAGGGGCGGCCCGGCCAGATCACCGCCTACGCCTTCGACACCCGGCGGGGCGTGCCGTCCCGGCCGCGGGCGCTGGTGCGGCTCGACCCGCGCGAGGGCGTGCCGGACGGGCTCGCGGTGGACGCCGAGGGCTGCGTGTGGGTCGCGACCTGGACGGGCCGCCAGGTCCGCCGCTACTCCCCGGAGGGCCGGCTGCTGGAGGCGCTGGACGTCCCGGCGGCGCGGGTGACCGGCTGCGCGTTCGCCGGTCCCGCGCTCGACGCGCTGGTGGTCACGACCGGGCGCGCGGGCGACGACCCGCCGCCGGGGTCGGGGCGGCTGTTCCGCTTCGCGCCGGGCGTGCGCGGCCTGCCCGCCCGGCCCTACCTGGGGCCGCTGCCCCGCCCGTCATGATCTGCCCGTCATGACCCGCCCGTCATGACCGGACCGCTTCGGCGATCCGCCCGTCGCCGAGGTCCAGCACGCGGTCCGACAGCCCGAGCAGCACCGGGTCGTGGGTGGCGGTCAGCACGGTGACGCCCTCGCTGCGCACCACCGCGCGCAGCAGCGGCATGATCGTGGCGGAGGTCTCCGAGTCGAGCTGGCCGGTGGGCTCGTCGGCGATGACCAGGCGGGGCCGGTTGGCCAGCGCGCGGGCGATCGCGACGCGCTGCTGCTGGCCGCCCGACAGCTCGTAGGGGCGCTGCTCGGCGTGGTCGGCGAGCCCGACCAGCGCCAGCAGCGTACGCACCCGGTCGGCGCGGTCGGCCGGGGACATCCGCGCCAGCCGCAGCGGCACCTCGATGTTCTCGGCCGCCGACAGCACCGGGATGAGCCCGTAGGACTGGAACACGAACCCGATGACCTCGCGGCGCAGCCCCAGCAGCTCGTCCTCGCCGAGCCCGGTGACCTCGCGCCCGGCGACGCGCACGGTGCCGGAGTCGGGGGTCTCCAGGCCGCCGATCAGGTTGAGCAGCGTCGTCTTGCCCGACCCCGACCGGCCCTTGACGGTGACCATCTCGGCGGGCGCGACCTCGAAGGAGACCCCGCGCAGCGCGTGCACCTCGTTGCGGCCGGTGCGGTAGGTCTTGCGCAGGTCCTCCACGACCACCATCGGCTCAGTCACGGTGCTCCTCACGGTCGGGCCAGACGGCGATGTGGTCGGCGTCCAGGGTGAGCCGCACGCGGTCGCGCATGTCCAGCTCGCCGGTGAACCGGCGCGGCAGCTGCACCCGGCCCGCCCGGTCCAGCACCGCGTACTCGGTGCTGACCCGCGCGCCGTCGCGCTCGTGCCGCCGGATCTCGCTGGAGGTGCGGCCGTCGCGGATGCCCACGGTGCGGTCCACCTGCTCGGCCACGTTCGGGTCGTGGGTGACCACCACGGTGGTGGTGCCGAGGTCGCGGTTGACCTGCCGCAGCGCCTCGAACACGTCGGCGGCGGTGGCGGTGTCCAGCTCGCCGGTGGGCTCGTCGGCCAGCACGACCTGCGGCTCGTTGGCGACCGCGACGGCGATGGCGGCGCGCTGCTGCTGGCCGCCGGACATCTCGGCCGGGCGGCGCCCGGCGCAGTCGGCCACGCCGAGCATGTCCAGCAGCTCCATCGTGCGGGTCCGCGACGCCCTGCGGCCCTGGGCGAAGCGCATCGGCAGCTCCACGTTCTGCGCGGCGCTCAGGTAGGGCAGCAGGTTGCGGGCGGTCTGCTGCCACACGAACCCGACCTGCCGCCGCCGGAACCGCAGCCGCTGCTTGGCGGTCATGCCCAGCAGGTCGGCTCCGGCGACGCGGGCGACGCCCGCGGTCGGCACGTCCAGCCCGGACAGGATGTTCAGCAGCGTGGACTTGCCCGACCCGGACGCGCCGACGACGGCGATCAGCTCGCCGGGCTCGACGAGCAGGTCCAGCCCCTGCAGCGCCACGACCTCGATGCCGTCGGTCTTGTAGATGCGCACCAGGTTGTCGCACACGATGTGGGCGCCCTCGCCGTAGGCGGGGCCGGTCTCGCGGGCGCGCCGTTCCAGCTCGGCGAGGTCCGGCTCGTGACCGGTGTTCTCGTTCATGGGAGGCCCCCTTTCGGTTCGGAGTCGGCGGGGATCACGCGGCCTCCTCCGCCCGCAGCACGGTCGCCAGCCGGTCCCGGGCGTCGAACGCCCGGTCCACGGCGGCCGCCGCCGAGGCCGCCAGCAGCACCGCCGCGACGGGCGCCAGCAGCAGGGACGGCTCCAGCACCACCGTCGGCGTCCGGAACCCGCCGGTGTAGGCGCGCAGGTCGGTCAGCGGCCCGGTCGCCCACGGCAGCGCCATGCCCAGCGCCCAGCCGGTGGCGATCGCGACCGCGAACGGCGGCCCGGCCTCCAGCACCGCGAGCGCCCGCCGCTGCCGCCGCCCCACCCCCAGCACCTGGAGGTGGGCGATCGCGCGGGACCTGGCGCGGGCCCCGACGACCAGCACCAGCGCCACGGTCAGCATCCCGTAGAGGGCCGCGGTCGCCGCGCCCGACGCGAACGCGCCGTCCACCACCCGCACCAGCGGGATGCCGGCCAACTCCCGGTGCACGTCCTCCCGCGTCCGCACGATCCGGCTCGCGCTGACGGCCGCGCGCGCCCAGTCCGGCGTGGCGGCGAGCGCGGCCTGGCGCAGCGCCTCCGGGTCGGCGCCGCGTCCGCGCACGAACACCGTGTTCGGGTACGCCTCGCCCCCGGTCAGCAGCCGGTACGGCACGATCACGAACGCCGAGTCGCGGTCCTGCCCCGGGAACTCGGTGACGCCGCCCGCCCGGGCGAGGGTGAGGGGGCGGTTGCCGTGCCAGCTCACCTGGAGCTTCCCGGATCCGACCTGCCGCGCGGCGGCCGGGGACACCAGCGCGCCGTCGCCGCCGGGCGCGGCGGGCACGTAGCGGGCCGCGTCCCCGGCGACGCGCCGGTAGGCGTCCAGGTCCACCGCGATGATCGTGACCTGGGCGAGGCCCGAGCCGCTGCCGCTCTCCACCCGGCCGTCCACGATGACCCGGGCCTGGGCGGTGCCGGTGACGCCCCGGATCGAGCGCATCCGGTCGGCGGTGCCCGGGGCGAGCTGGTCGGCCGCGACGCGCGCGTCGGCGCCGATCCGGTACCAGGCGGCGTCCCGCTGGCCGCGTTCCAGCGCCGCCCCGACGCCTGCGGTGAAGCCCGCGACGGTGGCGGCCAGCACCAGCACCACCAGTGGAAGCGCGGTGACCAGGCGGCCCCGTGCGGCGCGGGCCGCGCCGAGGAAGCCCACCGTCGAGCGGCCCCGGCGCAGGGTGCGGGCGGCGAGCCGCAGCGGGTAGGGGTAGGCGCGCAGCGCCAGCAGCCCGGCCGCGACGCCGAGCAGCACCGGGACGGCCGCGATCAGCGGGTCCGTGCCCAGCTCGGTCTGCCCGGCCAGACCGCGTTGCCGCAACAGCACCACGCTGATCGCGGCCAGTGCGACCACCAGCGCCTCCAGTACCAGCCGCCGCCCGGACGGCGCCGTGGCGACGAGGTCGGGGCGCCGGGGCGGGGCGGGCGGCCCCGCGTGGTCGCGGACCAGCAGCCCCAGCGGCAGCGCCACCGACGGCAGGACCAGGCAGGCGACGGCGGGGAACGACCACGCCTGCACGGGGCCGTCGCTCAGCAGCACGCCGAGGCCCGTCCCGGCGACGGCGGCGGGCAGCACCGCCAGCAGGACCGGCCCGGCGGCGGGCCCGGCCAGGTGCGGCAGCGACGCGCCCCGCGCCCGCATGAGCGCCAGCGCGGGCCGGATCCGGTCGCCGACGAGCCCGGCCGCCAGCAGCAGCGCGCCCGCCACGACCGCCACGAGCCCGCTGAACGCCAGGCTGACGACGACGCGGGCGGTGCGCATCTGGTCGTGGAAGGTGCGCAGCCGCTGGTCCAGCGGGGTGTCCACGCCGACGGGGAAGCCCTCCACCGCGCCGCGCACCGCCGTACGGAACGCCTCCAACTCGGCGCCCATGCGCAGGGCGCGCCCGGTCGTGACCTCCTCGGGGCGCAGCGGGAAGCGCCACTGGTAGCTGAGGACGCGCTCGTCGCCCCACAGCAGCGTCCGCAGCCCGGTGGTGTCGACCAGCACCGCGCCGACCTCGATCTGGGTGGTGCCCTGCTCGATGAGCCGGATCTCGGAGCTCAGCAGCAGGCGGCGGGCCGTCCAGTAGGGGTCCGCGGCGTCGACCGGCTCGTACAGGCCGCTGATCCGCACGCGCAGCGCGTCGCGTTCGGCCTGGTCGGGCGCGGTCAGCTCGATCTCGTCGCCCACCCGGTGGGCGAGGCGGTCGGCGGTGGCCTTGGGCAGCGCGACGGTCAGCGGCCCTTCCGCGTCGGTCCGCGGCGGCCCGCCTGCGACGTAGCGGATCCGGCGGTCGGTGCCGGGGTCGCGGACGAGGGTGAGCCGGCGCCGGATCGGGTGATCGCCGACGACCCGGTGCTCGGCGCTGGCGATGGACGGCTCGGGCCCGGCCAGCATCGCCCGCGAGGCGGGGCCGAGCAGCCTGCGCAGCTCCTCCCCCTGCCTGGCCATCGCGTGCTCGTCCCAGCCGGTCGAGGCGGCGACGGCGGTGGTGGCGCGTCCCGCGACCACCACGTCGGCGTCGCGGCCCATCGCCCCGGCCGCCGCCCGGTCGTACCCGGCGGCGGTCGAGGCCGGGACGGCGACCACCAGCGCGGCGGTGACCAGCGCCAACGCGGCCAGCGCCAGCAGCGGGGCCCACTGCGCCCGCACCAGCCGAGCCCACGGCCGCCCAAGAAGCGCGCCCCGACCGTCGCTCACCGGTCCTCCCCCGCCCGCAGGTCGGCGCCCAGGCCCCGGCGGTGCAGCACCCGCAGCAGCACCGCGACGACCAGCGCCAGCACCAGCGCCACGCCCGCCGTCACGCCCAGCACCAGCGGCCACCGCACCACCAGGTCGGCGGGCGGGTAGGGCGCGGCCGCCTGCACGGTCAGCACGATCTTCGGTACGACCAGCCGCGCCACCAGCAGCCCCAGCATCAGCCCCCCGGCGAGGCCGAGGCCGACCAGGAACGCCTGCTCGACCGCCAGCATCCCGGCGACCTGCCGGGGCGGGACGCCGAGCGCCCGCAGCACGGTGAACTCGCGGGCGCGCTCGCGGGCCGACACCACCGCGTTCACCACGAACGCCACGACCGCGAACGCCAGCGCCGCCGCGAAGCCCAGCACCAGCGCGCTCTGCAGGGCCGCGCCGAGCGGCGCGTCGAGCAGCTCGTCCCGCAGCGCGAGCCGGTCCCCGGCGGCCCGGCCCCAGTCGGGGTGGGCGGCCAGTTCCTTGAGGGCCGGTCCGGCGCGGCCGTCGCGCAGCGCCAGCCACCACTCGCCGGGGCGGGTGGCGTCGGCGGCGGCGAGGCCGGAGGCGGCGCGCAGGTCGGCGAGGGTGCGCAGGTCCACCAGGACGCCGGGCCGGCCGGCCTCGCCGGTGGGCAGCGCGGGGACCACGCCGACCACGGTGACGGGCTGGTCGCCGGCGGCGGTGCCGAGGGTGACGGTGCCGCCGGTCCGCACTGCCGGCGGCGCGGGCCAGCTCGCCGGTGACGACGCCCGGCACGGCGGGCAGCAGCCGCGCGGTCTGGGCCTTGGCGTCGCGCCGCACCGGCTGCCGGCCGGTGAACAGCGCGTGCACCACGCCCGGCGCCGTGGCGGCGTCGCCCCGCGGGGTGGCGGGTATCCCCGCGCTCAGCAGCGCGCCGGGGTCGGCGGGCCCGTTCTGGTCGAGGGAGTCGGTCTGCCCGAGGACCTCGATGAAGACGTCGCGCGGGCCGGGCACGGGCGCGGCCTCCGCGCCGCCGTCGGCGTCGGCGACGCGCAGCAGGGAGAGGCGGAGCGGGCCGGCGCCGGGGTTCTCGTCCTGGGCGTAGTGCAGGCCGCGCAGCGCCAGCGGGTAGCTGACGCGGCCGTCCGGCCCGGCGAGGTCGGCGACGCGGACCTCCACCGGCCGCTCCCTCCCGTCGGGGACCAGTCCGGCCAGGTCCACGCGGTGGTGGAGGCCGTGGCCGTCCACCAGCGTCGCCCAGGCCGCGAACCGGCCGCCGGGGCGCGGGCCGTCCGGGGCGAGGCGGACGGTGAAGCGGAGCCGTTCGGGCCGTCCCGGGATCGCCGCGACCGGCGGCTTGGGGCGGGCGGCGGTCAGGGCGGGCAGGTTCAGGCCGCGTTCGAGGTCGGGCCGGATCCGCAGGACGCCGGGCAGCCGCGCGCTGTCGGCGGCCAGCAGCAGGGCCGAGCGGTTGCCCAGCATGACGTCCTGGCGCAGCACCCCGGCCAGGCCCGTCACGCCGGGGAGCGTCGCGTACCGGCCCGCCTGCCCGGCCGCCGCGGGGCCGCGCGGCGTGTCCGCCGCCGCGAGGCGCAGGTCCGCGCCGGTGCGGAAGTCGGCCTGGTCGGCCTGCGAGACCCGCCAGGTGGTCATGGTCGTCACCGACAGCACCCCGACCGCCATCGCCATGACCAGCAGCAGCGCGGGGCCCGAGTAGCGCAGCGGGCGGCGGCTGACCTGCCGGGCGCCGAGCGCGGCGGCCAGGCCGCGGCCGCGCGCGGTGGCGCGCTCGGCGGCGCGGGAGGTGAGCGGCACCAGCCGCAGCAGCAGCGTGCCGCCCGCCAGCAGCGCGAGCGCGGGGCCCGAGACGATGAACGGGTCGACGCCGCCCGCCGGGCCGTCCTCGTCGGCGCCGGTCGCCGGCACCCCGCCGTACCGGGTGAGCTGCCACAGCCCGAGCGCCGCCACAGCCAGCAGCGCGAGGTCGGCGCCGGTGCCGCGCAGCGCGCCCCGGCG
This sequence comes from Spirillospora sp. CA-253888, assembly GCA_050936435.1. Lineage (GTDB taxonomy): Bacteria > Actinomycetota > Actinomycetes > Streptosporangiales > Streptosporangiaceae > Spirillospora. The sequence continues at coordinate 4,828,709 of JBNJMT010000001.1, read as the reverse complement.
GGCCCGGCCGATCCCGGCCTGGGTCTCCACGAACGTGCGGCCCGCGCCGCGCAGCGTCGGCACCGCCAAGACCAGCGCGCACACCAGCGCGGCCGCGAGCGCCACGCCCCACAGCGGCGCGAGCGGTCCGGGGTGAGGCGCAGCCCGGCGGCGCGCACCGCCGGGACCTCACCCACCGCCGCCAGCAGCGGCCCGGCCAGCAGCGGGCCCAGCACGGCCGCGGGCAGCACGGTCACCAGCCCCTCGGCCAGGGTGAGCGCGCCGAGCTGGCGCAGCGACGCGCCGCGCGTGCGCAGCAGCGCAACCTCGACCCGGCGGTGGTCGGCCAGCAGCCGCGCCACCAGCACCAGCGCGTACCCCGCCAGCAGCAGGAGCTGGAGCACCGGCATCAGCATGGTGGAGCGCGCCACCAGCACGGCGCCGCGCAGCTGCGCGGTGAGCGCCGGCAGCTCGGTCGCCACCGCGTACTGGGTGCCGGGATCGACCTCGGCGAACGTCCGCTCGCCGGCGCGGACCCGGCGGCCGAGCGCGGTCGCGGCGGCGGCGTCCAGGCCGCCCAGGTCGGGCCGCACCGTCCAGCGGACCTCGCCGCCGGTGGTCGCGAACGCCCCGGCGAACACCTCCGGCCGCACGACCAGGGGCCCGTAGGTGGTGTAGTCGAGCCGTTCGACGCCCGCGCCGACCAGCCGGTCGCCCTGCCAGAAGTAGTCGTCGGCGGACCCCGGGGAGAAGATCCCGACGATCCGGGCGCGCACGGTCCGCCCGGTGTCCACGCGGCCGCGCATGGTCAGCACGGCCCCGGGCTCCAGCCGCATCGCCTGCGCGGCGGGGGCGGGCAGTACGGCCTCCACCTCGCCGGCGGGCCGGGGCCAGCGGCCCGACAGCAGCTCGGCGTGCCGCTCGATGCCGGAGTAGGTCGCGAACACCGCCAACTCGGGGCGCCTGCGGCCCTCCTGGCCGGGCAACGTGAAGGTGTCGCTGCGCGCGCCCGCCGACACCGTCAGCGGCACCTCCCGGTAGATCCGCCGCAGCGCGGTGTCGACCCGCTGCCGGGCCGTGGTGAAGCCGCCCGGCGGCACCGGCGCCGAGATGCGGGTGCCGGCCTGCGCGAAGGTCGCGTCGGCCAGCGTGCGCCGCGCGCCTTCGCGCGTGACGTTGCCGGAGTGGCCCACGAGCGCGGCCAGCACCGTGGTCGCGAACAGCGCGATGACGGCGGCGGCCACGACGACGCCGGGGGCGCCGGCGACACGCCGGACCAGCAGCCCCGGATGCCACATAGGGCTTGATCATGGACCTGTGGTGACGTGGTTCACAAGGCCGCCCGATGGACCGGTACAGGACACCGCCCGGACGGCCTTGTCCGCGGCCGACAAGAAAAGGCCGTGAAATGCGGCGATGACTGTAGTGCGGCCGCCCTTGGCGAGACCTCACAATCCTTGCCACGCCATCCGCGCCCATCATCCAGCCCTTCGCGGACAACGGCGGAGAAAGGCGGGTCCTCCCCCCGATGAAAAGGTCCCCGTTCGCATCCCTGCGCCTGAGCGCCGCCGCCGCCGCGCTGGCGGCCGGGTTCGCGGCCGCCCCGGCCGCGCACGCCGCGCCCGCCAACCCCTACGAGCGGGGTCCCGCCCCGACCGAGGCCAGCGTCACCGCCGAGAAGGGGCCGTTCGCCATCGAGCGCATCGACGTGCCCGCCGGCAGCGGCACCGGCTTCAACCGGGGCACGATCTACGCGCCGACCGACACCTCGCAGGGCACCTTCGGGGCGATCGCGGTGTCGCCCGGCTTCGTGTCGCCGCAGGCGTGGATCGACTGGTACGGGCCGCGCCTCGCCTCCCAGGGCTTCGTCGTCATGACGCTGGAGACCCTGAGCCGCTTCGACGTGCCCGACTCGCGCGCGGACCAGCTGCTGGCCGCGCTCGACTACATGACCGGCAAGAGCACCGTGAAGGACCGCATCGACGCCACCCGGCTGGCGGTCATGGGCCACTCGATGGGCGGCGGCGCGTCGCTGCGCGCGGCGGAGGAGCGGCCCTCGCTGCAGGCGGCGGTGCCGCTGGCCCCCTGGCACACCGACCGGGACTGGCAGGGGGTCACCGTCCCCACCATGATCATGGGCGCCGACAACGACTTCATCGCCGGGGTCGGCTCGCACGCCGAGCCGTTCTACCAGAACCTGACGTCCGCGCCGGAGAAGGCGTATCTGGAACTGCGGAACGCCGGGCACATGACGTTCAACTCGCCCAACACCACCATCGCGAAATACGGCATCTCGTGGATGAAGCGGTTCGTCGACAACGACACCCGCTACGACCGGTTCCTGTGCCCCGCGCCGAAAACGGGCCCGGCCATCAACGAATACCGCGACACCTGCCCCAACGGTTAACGGGACGGGGGAACGGGCGCCCGCAAAGGCATCGCCCGCCGCCAGGTGAGCGAACGCCATGCCCATTCCAGCGGCCCGTAGCGGAACCGCGACGTCCACCAGCGCGCGAAGACCACCTGCACGGCGAGGATCACGACGGCCAGCGCGGCCGCGTCGCGCCCGTCGTCCACGCCGTGCAGGCGGTCGGCGAGCAGGATCATCGGAGTGGCGGAGACGTAGCAGGTCAGGGCCAGCCGGCCCATCGGCCCCAGCACCTCCGTCAGGGCGCGCCGCGCGCCGGTGCGCAGCAGGAGCAGCAGGCCGGTGCCGTAGGCGGCGGCGGTGACGACCCCGGCGGTGCCGAACACGCGCGGGTCGGCGGGCCCGAGCTGCCACGCGTTCAGGCCGGTCGCCGCCGCGGCCAGCGCGGCGAACGCGATCGCGAGCGTCCGGGCCGGCAGGGCGAACGCCTCGTGCCGCATCGCCGCCGCGCCCAGCAGGAACATCCCCGGCACGAGGCTCCAGCCGCCGGTGGTGAAGCCCATCGCGCCCGCCGTCACCAGCAGCCCCGCCGCCAGCACGCCCGACGCGCCCGCGTACGACGCCGGGAGCAGGAACACCGCGCCGATCACCGCGTAGGGCAGCAGCACCTCCCCCGGCTGCCCGAGCTGGTGCACCGCCCCGAACGGGACGAGCACCGCGAAGCGCCACAGCAGGGCGGCCCGGCCGGCGCCGCGCAGGAACAGCACCGCGCTCACCCCGAACAGGAACGCGAAGATCGGGAAGAAGCGGCCCTGGAGCAGGACGTCGAACGCCGCGCCCGGCGCGGGCGGGTCGGTCATCTGCACGATGTTGACGGGCAGGATGCCGCACAGCGCGAAGCCGCGCAGCACGTCGATGTCGGCGATCCGCCGGCCGCGCCCGTCCCGTCCGGCGTGCTCGACCCGCCCGCCGCGCTCGACGCGCTCGTCCATGCCGCTCCCGGGGATCAGGCGACCGGCAGCTCGGCGAGGTGCTGCTCGGCCGTGCACGCCGCGCCCCGCGCGGCCTCCGTCGCGAAGGCGTCCTCGTCGAGACCGGTACGGACGCGGGCGGTGACGCGTTCGACGTCCTCCTGCTCGACCGGGCCCGCCGGGAGGCCCGCCGCCCGGCGGATCTCGGCGGCCCCGCCCAGCAGCCGGGCGGCGCGGGCGTGGTCGCCGGCCAGGCTGAGCGCGCCGGCCAGCCCTTCGAGCGCGAACGCCTTGTCGCGCGGCGCGTCCAGCGTGATCGCGACGGTGAGGGCGTCGCGCTGGTAGGCGAGCGCGGTGGCGGCGTCGCCCCGCTCCTCGGCGATGTAGCCGAGCGCCACCTGGATCAGCGGCAGGAACAGCGGCGGCGGGGTGTCCTCGTCCGGCGGCGGCACCGTCTTCAGCATCGTGCGCAGCCGGTCGTCGGCCTCGTCCAGGTCGCCCAGGCGGTGCGCCACCAGGCCGAGGCCCAGCTCGCCGAAGAACACCGCGCCCCGATAGCCCTGCTCGGTGCCCTGCTTCAGGGCCCGCGCGAACAGGTCGCGGGCGGCCGGGAAGTCGCCGCGCAGCAGCGCGACCCAGCCCAGCCAGCCGAGCCGGATCGCCACGTGCGGCCACAGCCGCAGCTCCTCGGCCATCCGGACGCCCTCGCGGCCCAGGCGCTCGGCGCGGTCGTAGTCGCCGACCAGCTCGGCGTGCCCGGCCAGCCACTCCGACGCCTGGAGGCGGCCCCAGCGGTCGCCGAGCCGGGTGAAGATGCGGGTGGCGGCGTCGGCGTCGCGCTCGATGGCGGCGGGCTCGCCGCGCGCGTGCCCGTGGTGGGCGCGCATGGCCAGCGCGGCGGCGGTGCCCCACGCGTCGCCCAGCGCCTCGAACTCGGCCAGCGCCGGGGCGAGCAGCGCCGCGCCGTCGTCCACGTCGTCCAGCTCCGAGCCCGCGTAGACCAGGAACCAGCGCGCGCGGGCGCGCATGACCGGGTCGCCGGGCCCCTCCAGCGCGGCCAGGGCCTCGGCGCGGAGCGCGGGCCAGCCGGTGTCGTCGCCTTGCAGGACGGCGAGGCCCGCGCGGTAGGCGAGGGCGCGGGCGCGTTCGGGGGACGGCGCGGAGGTGAGGTCGAGCGCGGCGGTCAGCGCGCGCCGGGCCTCGCTCCAGCGGCCCCGCAGGAACCAGTACCAGGTCAGCGCGTTGGCGAGCCGCAGCGCGTCGGTGCCGGACGCGCCGTCGAGCGCGGCGCGCAGGTTGGCGGACTCGGCGTCCAGCAGCTCCAGCCAGTGCGCCTGGTCGTGGCCGTACAGGTGGGGTTCGGCGCGTTCGGCCAGCGCGATGTAGTGCTCGCGGTGGCGCTGCCGGACGGCGGCCTCCTCGCCGGCCTCCTGGAGGCGGTCGGCGCAGTAGGCCGCCACCGACTCCAGCAGCCGGTAGCGGGGCGCGCGGCCCGGCCGCTCGGTCATCACGACCAGCGAGCGGTCCACCAGGCGGACCAGCAGGTCGAGCACGTCCAGCCCGTCGCCGGTGACGTGCTCGGCGGCCTCCAGCGTGCAGCCGTCGGCGTGCACCGCGAGGCGGCGCAGCACGGTGCGCTCGGCGCCGGTGAGCAGCTCCCAGCTCCAGTCGATCATCGCCAGCAGGGTCTGCTGGCGCGGCGGCGCGCCCCGGTGGCCGGTGGCCAGCAGCCGGAACCGGTCGTCCAGCCGGGAGACGAGGCCCGGCACACCGAGCGCGCGCACGCGGGTGGCGGCCAGTTCGAGGGCCAGCGGGATGCCGTCCAGGCGGCGGCAGAGCACCGCGACGTCGGCGGCGTTGGCCTCGTCCAGCCGGAAGCCCCGCGCGGCGGCGGCCGCGCGGGCGGTGAACAGCCGCACGGCGCTGGAGCGCGCCAGCTCGCCGGGGTCGGGCGCGGCGCCGCGCTCGGGCACCTCCAGCGGCGGCACGCTCCACACCACCTCGCCGGGCAGGCCGAGCGGTTCGCGGCTGGTGGCGAGCACGCGCAGGTCGGGGGCGGCGGCCAGCAGCCGTTCGGTGATCTCGGCGACGGCGTCGACCACGTGCTCGCAGTTGTCGAGCAGCAGCAGCACGCCGCGCCCGGCGAGCGCGGCGGCCAGGCGCTCCAGCGGGACGCCGGGCTCGGCGTCGTGCAGGTCCAGCGCGGTCATGATGCCGTCGATGAGCTCGGGCGCGGCGGCGCGGTCGAAGGCGGCGAGCTCCACCAGCCGGGCGCCGCCGGGGAAGCGGTCCTCCGCCTGCGCCGCGACGGCGATCGACAGCCGGGTCTTGCCGACGCCGCCGGGCCCGGTGAGGGTGACCAGGCGCTCGTCGCCGAGCCGTCCGGCGAGCTCGGCGACGGCGTCGGCGCGGCCGATCAGCTCGGTGGGCGGGACGGGCAGGTTGCCGCGCGGCGGGGGCGCGGGGGCGGGCGCGGCGGGCGCGTCCAGCGCGGGGTCCTGGGCGAGCACGGCCTGCCGGAGGGCGACCAGCTCGGCGCTCGGGTCCAGCCCCAGCTCGTCGGCGAGCTGCGAGCGGAGCCGGTCGTAGCTGTCGAGGGCCTCGCTCTGCCTGCCCGAACGGTAGAGCGCGCGCATGTGCGCGGCGCGCAGCCGTTCGCGCAGCGGGTGGGCGGTCAGCGCGTCGGCCAGCTCGCCGACCAGCGCGCCGTGCTCGCCGAGCGCGAGCCGCACCTCGGCGTGCTCCTCCAGCGCGGTGAGGCGCTGCTCCTCCAGCCGGGCGATCGCGGCGGCGGTGAACGGCTCGTCGGCGAAGTCGGCGAACGCCGGGCCGCGCCACATCCGCAGCGCGGCGGCCAGCAGCCCGCTCCGCCGCTCGGCGGAGGCGGCGCTCCGTGCCTCGTCGACCAGGTCGGCGAAGCGCCGCGCGTCCACCGGCGCGTGCTCCCCGACCCGCAGCAGGTACCCGGCGGGCCGCGACTCCACCAGGGCGCGGGCGCCAGGCTCGGCGTCCTCCAGCACGCGGCGCAGCTGCGACACCTTCGCCGACAGGGCCCCGGCGGGGTTGCCGGGCAGCGCCTCGCCCCACAGGTCGTCGATCAGCCGGTCGGCGGGGACCGGGCGGCCCTCGTTCAGCAGCAGGTCGGCGAGCAGGGCCCGCACCTTCAGTCCGGGCACGGCGACGGGCGTGCCGTCGTCGGTCCACACCGCCAGCGGACCTAGTACCCCGAAACGCATGAAAGGCACGATAACGCCTTGTCAGCGCTCCCCTCAGCCCATCGCGGAGACCGCCGGAAAGCGACCGTAAGGATCCCGTAAACGGGCCACGGCACAGTAAGACCCATCACGACGACGACGGAAGGGGGCGGGGACCATGACGGGAAGCACGGCGGGAAGCACGGCGGACGGCCTGCGGCTGGCGGTCATCATCGCCAGCACCCGCGCGGGACGCTTCGGGCCGACGGTGGCCGACTGGTTCACCGGGCACGCCCGCCGCCGCCCCGGCCTCGCCGTCGAGACGCTGGACCTCGCCGAGGCCCGGCTGCCGGCCGAGCTGACCGACCTGGACGACCCGCGCCCCGAGGCGGTGCGGGACCTGGCGCCGCGGCTCGCGGCCGCCGACGCGTTCGCGGTGGTGACGCCGGAGTACAACCAGAGCTTCCCGGCACCGCTCAAGACCTGCCTGGACTGGTTCTACGAGGAGTGGCGGGCCAAGCCGGTCGCGGTGGTCTCCTACGGCCGCGAGTCCGGCGGGGCCCTGGCGGCCGCGCAGCTCCGGCAGGTCTTCGCCGAGCTGCACGCGGTGACCGTCCGGGACGGCGTCCTGCTGCCCCGCTACTGGGAGCTGTTCGCCGCCGACGGGTCCTGGCCGAAGCCGAACGCCGCCTGCAACACGGCCGTCGCGACGACACTGGACCAGCTCACCTGGTGGGCCCGCGCCCTGCGCGAGGCCCGCACCGAACGCCCGTACACCTACTGATCCGTTCCGACCCCTGCGGAGGGCACCATGCGCAAGATCGTCAACTCGACCTACATCTCGCTCGACGGCGTCATCGAGAACCCGCACCTGTGGACCATGCCCTACTTCGACGAGGAGGCCGCCGCCTACGCCAGCGAGCTGCTGTTCGCCAGCGACGCGCTGATCGCCGGCCGGGCGACCTACGAGGGCTTCGCCGAGGCGTGGCCGAGCATGGAGGAGCAGACCGGCGAGTTCGGCGCGCGGATGAACAACCTGCCCAAGTACGTGGTCTCCACGACCATCGAGAAGGCCGGGTGGGGCGAGACGACCGTCATCCGCGAGGACGTCCCCGAGACCATCGCCCGCATCAAGGAGGAGGGCGACGGCACGATCCTGCAGTACGGCTTCGGCCGGCTGTCGCGCACGCTGGTCGAGCACGGGCTGCTGGACGAGCTGCGGCTGTGGATCCACCCGGTGATCGTCGGCACCGGCAAGGCCGAGGAGCTGCTGACCCGCGACGGCTTCGGCGCGGCCTTCGAGCTGGCCGACACCACGACCTTCGGCACGGGCGTCATCGTCGCGACCTACCGCCCGGCGGCGCCCGCCGCCGAGTGACCCCGGACTCCGGCTCCCGCCGCCCGGCCGTTCAGCGAACGGCCGGGCGGTCCCGTTCGCGCGGCGCGTAGGCGAGGACGCGCTCGCCGAGCAGGCCCTCGATCACGTCGAGCAGGCCGAGCACCGCCTCGGCGATGGCGGCGGGCTCCTGCCCCGCCCCGGTGCGGGCGCCGATCTCGCTCAGCACGCGGGCGTGCAGCCAGCCGATCTGGCCCGCGACCAGGGCGGGCAGCGGGTCGTCGGGGGCGGCGCCGGTCTCCTCCCGCAGCAGGGCGGCCAGGGCGTCCTCCATCTGCCAGGCCAGATCCTCAAGGCGCGCGGTGAGGGTGGGCGCGGACCGCACCATCTCCAGGAAGCGGCCGAACCCCTCGGTCAGGCCCAGCGCGCGCTCGCGGCGGCGCAGCTCCTCGCGCAGGCGGCGCAGCACGGCGGCGGCGGCCGTCTCCCCCGCCGCGCGCTCGCGCACGATGGCGGCCAGCCGGTCGGGGGACGCCTCGTCGGGCGGCAGGACCAGGTCCTCCTTGGCCGCGAAGTAGTTGTAGAGGGTGTTGACCGAGACCTCGGCGGCCGCCGCGACCTCGGCCATGGTCACCCGGTCGAAGCCGCGCGCCGCGAACAGCGCGGTCGCCGTCTCGGCGATGTGCGCCCGCGTCCGGCGCTTCTTCAGCTCCCGCAGTCCCTCGGCCATGCCCGTATCCTAACCGCGTTCCAAACTTGCAATCGATTGCAAATTTGGAACGCATTGTGGTTTCCTCTGGGCATGGCCGCCATCACCGTCCGGGGCCTGACCCGGACCTTCACCCTCAAGAGCGGCCCCGTGCACGCCGTGCGGGGCCTCGACCTGACCGTCGCCGACGGCGAGATCCTGGGCTTCCTCGGTCCGAACGGGGCGGGCAAGACCACGACCCTGCGCATGTTGACCACGCTGCTGCCGCCGTCCGGCGGCGAGGCCGAGGTCGCGGGGCACGACCTGCGCACCGACCCGGCGGGCGTGCGCCGCCGCATCGGGTACGTCGCCCAGTCCGGCGGCCTCGACCCGGCGTGCCCGGTCCGCGAGGAGCTGGTCACGCAGGGGCGGCTGCACCGGCTGTCCCCCGCCGAGGCCCGCGAGCGAGCCGCCGGGCTGGCCGCCGACCTCGACCTGACCGACCTGCTGGACCGGCCGACCGGCGCGCTGTCGGGCGGCCGGCGGCGGCGCGTGGAGATCGCGCTCGGGCTGGTCAACCGGCCCGCCGTGCTGTTCCTGGACGAGCCCACCGCCGGCCTGGACCCCGGCGGCCGCGCCGAGCTGTGGGACCTGGTGCGGCGTGTGCGCGCCGAGCACGGCACCACCGTCTTCCTGACCACGCACCTGCTGGACGAGGCCGAGGCGCTGGCCGACCGCATCGTGGTCGTGGACGCCGGGGCCGTGGCCGCCGAGGGCACCCCCGCCGAGCTCAAGGCCCGCCACGGCGCCGCCACGTTGCAGGACGCCTTCCTGGCGATCACCGGCCGCGCGCCCGTCGCGGTCTGACCGAGGAGCCCACCGTGCCCGTTCTTCTCACCGACACCGGAGTGATCTTCGGCCGCTGCCTGCGGGCGACGCTGCGCTCCAGGACGGCCCTGCTGTTCGGAATGCTGCAGCCGCTGCTGTTCCTGGCGCTGTTCGGTCCGCTGCTGACCCGGCTCGACCTGGGCTCGTCCGGCTCGTCCTGGCAGATGTTCGTGCCGGGCGTGCTGGTGCAGCTCGCGCTGCTGGGCGGCTCCTACGTCGGGCTCGGCCTGCTGGTCGAGCGCAACACCGGCGTCATCGACCGGATGCGCGCCACCCCCGTCAGCCCGGCGGCGCTGCTGCTGGGCCGCACGCTGCGCGACGTGGTGCAGCTCGTGGCGCAGGCGGTGCTGCTGGTGCTGCTCGGCGTCGCGCTGGGGCTGCGCGCCCCGGTCGCCGGGGTGCTGCTCGGGCTGGCCCTGGTGGCGGTGCTGGCGGCGGCGCTGTCGGCGCTGTCGTACGGACTGGCGATGCGGGTGCGGACGACGCCGGAGTTCGCGGCGATCGCCAACACCGCCGTCATGCCGCTGATGCTGCTGTCCGGGCTGCTGCTGCCGATGACGCTGGCCCCGGGATGGCTGGACGGCGCCTCGCGCGCGGTGCCGTTCCGGTACACCGTGGACGCGGTGCGACAGCTCTTCCTCGGCCACTACGCCACCGCGACGGTCGCGGCCGGCGCGGCGGCGACCGCCGTGCTCGCGGGCCTGTGCCTGTGGGCCGGTACGCGGCTCTTCCGCCGCTAGCTCCCGCCTCCACCTGGGAAAACAAAATTTCTGTGCCAAAGTGTCGATCTGAGCGGATGCCGCTCGACGCGTAGGCAGAGGGGCCGGACGGACCGGCTCCCGGGCGAGAGGAACCTCCCATGCGTTTCATGATGATGACCACCGGCGGCGCCGACACCCCGCTGACCCCGGTGGCGGAGGCCGAGATGGGCGCGTTCATCGAGGAGATGAGCCGGTCCGGCGCGCTGCTGGCCACCGGCGGCCTGGACCCGCGCGGCACCCGGCTGCGGGCCGAGGGCGGCAAGGTCACCGTGATCGACGGCCCGTTCAGCGAGGCCAAGGAGGTCGTGGTCGGGTTCGCGCTGATCGACGTGCGGACCGAGGAGGAGGCGATCGAGCTGTCCAAGCGCTTCTGGAAGATCGTCGGGGACGGCGAGGGCGTCATCCAGCGGGTCTTCGGTCCCGAGGACATGCCCGGTCAGTGACGGGGGTTTGCGCCGTGCCCGCCCGTGATGCTCTGATCTGCGGCATGACGAGTACGCAGGGGTCCGGCCGCGAGGGGGACGCCGGCACCGACGCCGCCACCGACAGCGCCACCGACAGCGCCACCGACACCGGCGGCGTCGCCGGCGCGGTCTCCACCGTCTGGCGGCTGGAGTCGGCCCGGATCATCGCGGGCGTGGCGCGGCTGGTCCGCGATGTCGGGCTGGCCGAGGAGCTGGCGCAGGACGCGCTGGTCGCGGCCCTGGAGCAGTGGCCCGAGTCGGGCGTGCCGGACAACCCGGCCGCCTGGCTCACGGCCGTCGCCAAGCGCCGCGCGGTGGACCGCATCCGGCGCGAGCAGAACTACGCCGGCAAGCTGGCGGAGATCGGTCACCGGATGGAGACCGCCGACGACGGCGCGTTCGACGCCGTCCTCGACGACCGCATCGAGGACGACGTGCTGCGGCTGGTGTTCACCGCCTGCCACCCGGTGCTGAGCACCCCGGCGCGGGTCGCGCTGACGCTGCGGATGCTGGGCGGGCTCACCACCGACGAGATCGCGCGGGCGTTCCTGGTGCCCGAGGCGACGGTGGCGCAGCGCGTCGTGCGCGCCAAGAAGACCCTCGCCGAGGCGAAGGTGCCCTTCGAGGTGCCGCAGGGCGCCGACCGCGAGGCCCGGCTGTCGTCGGTGCTGGAGGTCATCTACCTGATCTTCAACGAGGGCTACGCCGCCACCGCCGGCGACCAGTGGCTGCGCGTGGACCTCGCGCTGGAGGCGCTGCGGCTCGGCCGGGTGCTGGCGGGGCTCGCGCCGGGCGAGCCGGAGGTGCACGGCCTGGTGGCGCTGATGGAGATCCAGGCGTCCCGTTCGCGCGCCCGCGTCGGCCCGGACGGCGAGCCGATCCCGCTGCTGGAGCAGAACCGGGGCCGCTGGGACCGGCTGCTGATCCAGCGCGGTTTCGAGGCGCTGCTACGCGCGCGCGAGCCCGGCCGCCCGCCCGGCCCCTACGTGCTCCAGGCCGCGATCGCCGCCTGCCACGCGCGGGCCGCCTCCGCCGAGGAGACCGACTGGGCGCAGATCGTCGCGCTGTACGACCTGCTGGCGCGGAGCGCGCCGTCCCCGGTGGTGGAGCTGAACCGCGCGGTCGCGGTCGGCATGGCCGAGGGCCCGGAGAAGGGCCTGGAGATCGTGGACGGGCTGGCCGGCGAGAAGGCGCTGAAGGACTACCACCTGCTGCCGGGGGTGCGCGGCGACCTGCTGGAACGGCTCGGACGCCGGGAGGAGGCGCGGGCGGAGTTCGAGCGCGCCGCGTCCCTCACCCGCAACACCGCCGAGCGGCGGGCGCTGCTGAAGCGGGCGGGCGGGCCGCGATGACGCGCCCGGACGCGCGGGCCGGCATGGGCCGGGGACGCGCGGGGTCTTAGATTGCCGTTATGAGCCTACGCGCGGTGACCACGATGACGGCCGCCGGCTGGATCGAGTCGGCGATCACGACGTTCGACTCCACGGTGGCGTCGCTGGTGCCGCGCGGCTTCGAGGCGTACGCGCGCGTCCTGCATCCAGCGGCCGCGTCCGACGGCGCCCCGGTGACGTGGGCGGAGATCGCGGCGTGGGCGGGGCGGGAGCTGACGCCCGCCGCCCGGTTCCGGGAGGTGTCGCGGCCCGAGCCCGACACGGTGACCGGGCCCGCGCCGTGGGACGGCGACCCGGAGGAGGGCGAGCTGCGGCCGGACAGCCTGCGCGCGCTGCTGGACGTGCTCGCCGGGCACACCGCCACGACGCGGACGTGCTGGTTCTGCCTGTGGGACGGCTACGGCTGGATCGACGGCGCGGGGGTGGTGGTGTTCGCGTCGGCGGAGGCGGGGGCCCCGCCGCGGCTCCCGGCCCGGATGCCGGCCGCGTTCACGCCGGAGGTGCTGAAGGGGCCGCGCGTGACGCTGCCGCACCGCGACTACCTGCTGCTGACCGGGCCGCTGGCGGGCGCGGCCGACATCGGGCACCGGGTGTTCGGCTCGTTCTTCCCGCAGTCGCCGAACCTGTTCTGGCCCGACGACCGGGCCTGGTGCGCGGCGACCGACATCGACCTCGACTCCACCTACGTGGGCGGCTCTGCGGCGCTGGTCGCGGCGCTGGTGGCGGACCCGCGCCTGGAGGCGCTGCCGGTCGGCGCGGGCGACCCGATCGGCTGAACGCGGCACCGCCAATGACACCGCGCGTGCCCCCGTGCACGGCGCACGGCCCGGGCGGGGGCTGTGGGAGGAGCCCGCCCGGGCCGTGCTCTTCAAGGGAGGTCGGTCAGCAGTTGCCCTTGGCGGGCTTGCCCTCGAAGCGGTCGCCGAGGAAGTTGGTCACGTCCCCGGCCGCGCCCCAGTCGGTGGACAGGTGCTCGGTCGGGTAGGTGTTCTTCCAGGTGGTGTTGATGCCGGCCTTGCAGTAGGCGGCGCGGGTGGCGTCCTCGGTCTCGTGCGGGATGATCTCCTCCAGCCAGCCGCGGTACTGGAAGACCGGGAAGCCGATCTTGTACTGGGCCGAGGAGGTCGGGGTGCCGATGTTCACGCCCAGCTTCTGCCGGTCGACGATCTCGCCCCAGCTCACACCGTCGGGGCCCTTGAGCGCGTAGATCTGCTCCAGGGTCAGCTTGTCCTTGGAGAAGTTCTCGACCTTCGCGCCGAGGAACACCGCGAGCGTGCCGTACAGGCAGTTGCTCTTGACGTCCGCGACGGCCTTCTTGCCCTTGTCGTTCATCAGCTCGTCGAACGGCATCTCGGGGTAGGCGGCGCTGAGGCCCACCAGCGCGTCGGCCAGGAACCCGGCGAACAGGCTGCCGTTCAGCGCCTTGGCGGTGATCTTCAGGTCGCCGGGCACGCCGCCGGCGGCCGCGCCGACCACGTTCAGCTCGGGCGCGTAGGAGGAGGCGAGCTGCGCGCCCCACAGGGAGGCCGCGCCGCCCTCGGAGTAGCCGGAGATGCCGACCTTGCCGTCGGCCTTGAGGGAGCCGCCGGGGATCTGCCGGGAGGTGCGCACGATGTCGAGCAGCGCGTGCCCTGCGTTGGCGCCGACCATGTAGGTGTGCACCTGGCCCTGGAGGTAGCCGACGCCGTCGGTGGCGGCGACCGCGTACCCGGCCTTGAGGAACAGCCCGAGGTTGGCGCCCTCGTACATGTCCACGTACTGGCCGGCGAGCTGCTTGGAGAAGGCGCACTGCGGGCCGGAGCCGAGCGTGCCGGGGTTGAAGGCGACGGTGGGCCGCGAGCCGCCCTTGGTCCAGGGCGCGGTGGGGATCGCGACGGTGCCGCTCACCACGTTCTTGGCGCCCTTGACGTCGGTGGAGACGTAGCGGACCTTCCACGCCTTCATCGGGATGTCGCCGGGGATGTTGGACAGCTTCACCTCCCGGCAGCTCAGCAGGTCGCCGGGGTTGCCGGTGACGGCCGTGGGCGCGGCGTAGATGTCGCCGTCGGCGGCGGTGCACCCCGGGGGCGCTGCCGCCGACGCCTGCGGCACCGCGGCCACGGCGGGCGCGACGAGCGCGGCGCCGGCGGCCAGGGTGGAGAGCAGAGCACGAATTTTCATCGCCACTCCTGGGGTGGGGGTGAAAGTGAACGCTGACGACTTTCACCCACCTCAAGAGCGGACAGAATGCACTCTCCCCACACAAGCGCGGCCGCTTTTAGCAACTCGATCACAAGGCGGCGGCAACGCCCGTGGTGGAGCGGCCCCCGGCCCTAGCCGTCGGCCGCCGCCAGCAGGCCCTCGGCGACCTCCAGGAGGGCGGCGCGCTTCTCCTCGGCCGCGCCTTCGAGGCCCTCTAGCGCGAAGGTGCCGAAGTAGACGGCGAACAGCGCGCTCATCGTGCGGACCTGGCCGCGGACGCCGGCGCCGGGCGGGGTGAGCAGTTCGCCGAGCCGCCGCATCCGCTCCTGGGAGCGCTCGGCGCCGCCCATGCCGCGCAGCGCCGCCTGGTTCTCGTGCAGGAAGCGGAAGGTGGGGGCGCCGGCGGTGAGCGCGTCGTTCAGCCCGCGCACGATCGCGCGGCGGGTCTCCAGGGTGGGCGGCCGCTCACGGGCCCAGGCGATCAGCTCCTCGACGGGCCGGGCGGACTCCTCGACCAGCGCGGTGACGATCTCCTCCTTGCTCTTGAAGTGGTAGTAGAGCGCGGCCTTGGTGACGTCGAGGCGTTCGGCGATCTCCCGCAGCGAGGTCTGGTCGTAGCCGCGGTCGAGGAACAGCTCCAGGGCCGCCCGCTGGATGCGCTCGCGGGTGTCCTTACGGCGGGTCTGGGCCATCGGGCGCCTCCTCGGGGTCGGGCGCCCCAACTTACTTGACGCCCGGCTAGTCAGCGAGCTAGCGTCCCGTCCCGTCCGACAACTAGCCGGGCGGCAAGTAAGCAGAGTGGAGAACGACCATGTCCGAGGCGGCTCCCCCAGCGCCCCCGTCCCCCGCCTCCGAGCCCCCGCCGCGCAACCTGTACCTCGTGGTCGGCTCGGTGCTGGTCGCGATGCTGCTGGCGTCGCTGGACAACCTCATCCTGGGCACCGCGATGCCGAGCATCGTCGCCGACCTCGGCGGGCTGGACCGCCTCACCTGGGTGGTCACCGCCTACACCCTCGCCACCGCCGTCTCGACCCCGGTGTGGGGCAAGGTCGGCGACCTGTACGGGCACAAGGGCGCCTTCCTCGCCTGCATCGCGATCTTCCTGGCGGGCTCGGCGCTGGCGGGCGCGGCGCAGACGATGGCGCAGCTCGTCGCGTTCCGCGCCGTGCAGGGCGTGGGCGGCGGCGGGCTGATGGTGGGCGCGCTCGCCATCATCACGAGCCTGGTCCCGGTGCGGCGGCAGGGCCGCTTCCAGGGCATGATCGCGGCGACGATGGGCGTGGCGATGCTGGCCGGGCCCCTGGCGGGCGGCCTGATCACCGACCGGCTGGGCTGGCGCTGGTGCTTCTATGTGAACCTGCCGCTCGGCGCGCTGGCGATGGTGCTGGTCACGCTGGTGCTGCGGCTGCCCCGGCGCCGCGCGCAGGCCCGGATCGACCACCTGGGCGCGCTGACGCTGGCCGCGGCCATCACCTCGGTGGTGCTGGCCGGCACCTGGGGCGGGCGCGAGCACGCGTGGACGTCGCCGACGATCCTCGGGCTCGCCGCGCTGGCCGTGGCGGCGACGGCGGCGTTCCTGGCGGCCGAGCGGCGCGCGGCCGAGCCGCTGCTGCCATTGCGGCTGTTCCGCGACCGGAACTTCTCGCTGGCGACGCTGATCGGGTTCCTGCTGGGGTTCGCGATGTTCGCGGGCGTGACGTTCCTGCCGGTGTTCCAGCAGACGGTGCAGGGGGCGTCGGCGACCGACGCGGGCCTGCTGGGGCTGCCGCTGTCGATGGCGATGGTCCTGGTGAACATGGTCGCGGGGCCGTTCATCACCCGGACCGGCCGCTACAAGCCGGTCATCCTCGCGGGCGGGGCGCTGGCCGCGACCGGGCTGCTCCTGCTGAGCCGGATGGACACCGGGACGTCGCCGGTGCTGACCGGGGCCTACATGGCGGTGCTGGGGCTGGGCGTCGGCTGCCTGACGCAGAGCACGCTGATCCTCTCGTTGCAGAGCGTGGAGCCGCAGGACATCGGCGTGGGCGCGTCCACCGCGACGCTGTCGCGGACCATCGGCGGCTCCCTCGGGGTGTCGGCGGCGGGCGTGCTGTTCGCCGACCGGGTGAGCGAGGTGCTGGCCGAGCGCGGCGCGGCCTCGGCCGCCGGGGACGGGTCCGCGCAGCTGGACGCGGCGAGCCTGGCCCGGCTGCCGGAGAACGTGCGGGACGCCTACGAGCACGCGGTCGCGGGCGGCACGGGGGCGGCGTTCCTGCTGGCGGGAGCGGTGGCGGCGGTGGCGTTCGCGGTGGCGTGGGCCGTGCGGCAGGTGCCGTTGCGGGACCACAGCGTCCCGGCGGCGGAGCCGGACCGCGAGAAGGCCGCGCCGTAACGCCCCTGCCCGCGGTCCCCGCCTTGTTACATTGCTGCCATTCGGCGCGATTCACCAAGGCGGGGACGCGGGGGCGTCCCGGGGGCGGAACGAGCGGGGTCATGAACGGTATGGCGTGGCGGGCCCGCATCGACCGGCCCGGCGCGTCCGCGCCCGTACCGCTCGGCGGCGGTTTCCTGATCGACGAGCACCACGTGGTGACCTGCGCGCATGTGGTGGGCGCGCACGAGGAGCTACCGATGGCCCTCCCCGCGAAGCCCGACTGGCGTGGCTCGGCGAAGGTCGTGGCGCGGGGCGGATGGGCGCGGCAGGGCGATCCGGGCGACGTCGCGGTGCTGCGGCTGGACTCCCCGGCACCGGTGACGCCGTGCGAGTTCGTTCCGCCGGGCTCGGTGGGCGGGGGCGAGCTGCGCGCGCTGGGGTTCCCGCCGGGGCACGAGCGCGACGGCACCCACGTCACGCTGGGCACGGGCACCGACCGGCTGCTGGGTCGCGAGTGGCTGGAGGTCGACGTCCGCAGGGGGCACCTGCGGCGGATCGACCGCGGGTTCAGCGGCGCGGCCGTGTACGAGACCGCGACGGGCCGGGTGGTGGGGATGCTCACCGACGCCGTCCTGGGCGGGCAGGAGTCCGGCACGACCGGGCGGATGGTGCCGCTGGAGGTCCTGCGGCGCTACTGGGAGCCGCTCGACGACCTGCTCGACCTGCCCTGGCTGCCCGCCCCGGCGCGGCGCGAGCTCCGGGAGCTGCTGGACGGGCGGGCGACGGCCGAGCCGCCGGCGGCGATCTTCCGGCTGGCGTTCCCGCGCTTCCTGCGGCCGCCGGAGTCGTTCCGGTCGTTGTGGGACGCGGTGCGGTACGTCTGCGAGGAGGTGCCCGGCGGCGGGCTGGACCGCTTCCTCGGCCTGGTGGAGACGTTCCTGGACGAGCCGGGCGGGCTGGCGGCGTGGCGACGGCGGCGGCTGCGGCCCGCGGCGGCGGCCGCCCCGGTCCCGCAGACCTCGATCATCGTGCGGGTGGAGGCCACCACGCGCGGCCCGTACGAGCTGACGCTGTCGCCGCTGCTGGACGGCACGCCGGGCCGGGCCGCCGCGCGCCTGGAGGTGACCGCCGCCGGGTTGCGCGCGGCGGTGGAGGGGGCGCTGCCGGAGCTGGTGCGCTCGATGCTGGGCCGCGACTGGATGATCGAGTTCGTGATGCCCGAGGGGCTGCTGAACGAGCCGTTCGACGAGTGGTCCTTCCACGAGCCCGGCGCGCGGCGGCCGCAACCGCTGCGGTCGTTGCCGCTGGTCGTGCGGCATGTGGAGCGGCTGCACCCGCTGCTGGTCGCCGACCACACCCGGCGCAGGCTGGCGCTCCTGCGCGAGCGGGGCCGCACGGCGGCGCGGGAGGTCGGCTGCGGCCCGCGCGTCGGCTACGAGGACTTCCGCGACGAGCTGGACGCCGACGAGGAGACGAGCGCGCTGGTGTGCGCCTGCTTCCCGGACGGGGAGCGGCTGGCGGCGGCGCTGGACGTCGGCATCCCGGTGATGCTCTGGCGGCGCCCGGTGTGCGACCACGGCGGGGACGACTGCCCGGGGACGCGGTTCGTCGCCGACCTGACGGCCGCGCTGGCCGGGATGCACCCCGACCTGCTGCCCAGGCACGTGACCATGCTGCGCAAGCAGGCGCGGACCTGCGGGGCCGGCCATCACGGGCACCAGGTGACGCTGTTCTGGGACGACCCGGAACGGGCGCCCGACCCGCCGCTGCGGAGCCCGGGATGACGTTCGAGGACCTGCGCCGCGTCCTGGACGCCACCGGCCCGGCCAGCACGCCGCGTGAGATCGCGGAGGTGGTGTGGCTGGCGCGGTTCCTGCCCGGGGCCGAGCCCGAAGCCGAATCGCCGCCGGAGCGTGGGGCTGACGCACCGGCCGATCCACCCGGTCCGAAACCTTCTCCTTCCCCGTCCCCTCGGCCGGAGCCCGCTCCCGGGCCTGTGCCCGCACCTGAGCCCGATCCTTACCCGATACATGTGCCGCGCCCCGCGCCCGCCGAAGAGGCGGACGAGAGCGGGGACGTGCTCGTGCCGACCGCGCCGATGTTGCGGCATCCGCTGTACGTGCAGCGGGCGCTGCGACCGTTGAAGCGGCGGATCGCTTCGCGCGACCCGGGCGTGTTGGACGAGGAGGCCACGGCGGCGCGCATCGCGGCCCGGCCGGACGCGCCGTGGACGCCCGTGCTGGTCCCGTCGGCGGAGCGGTGGCTGAGCCTGGCGCTGGTCGTGGACACCGGGGCGTCGATGCGGATGTGGTGGCCGCTCGCCCGGGAGCTGCGGGAGACGCTGCTGCGGCTGGGGGCGTTCCGGGACGTGCGCGTGTGGTTCATGGCGGACACCGGGGGTGTGCGGGCGGCACCGCGCGGACCCGTCATGGCGCCGGCATCGTTGGTGGACCCGTCCGGACGCCAGGTGGTGCTGGTGCTGAGCGACTGCTCGGGCCCGCACTGGTGGCAGGGCCGGGCGGGCGCGGCGCTGCACGTGTGGGGCACGGCGGGACCGACCGCGATCCTGCAACCGCTGCCGGAACGGATGTGGCGGCGCAGCGCGGCCCCGGTGACCCCGGGCACGGCCCTGCTGCCGCGATCCGGCGCGCCCAACACCGAGCTGCGGTTCACGCCGCGCGAGGGAGTGGCGCGCGGCGGCCGGGGCGCGGTGCCGGTACCGGTGCTGGAGATCGCGCCGGAGTGGCTGGCGGACTGGGCCCGGCTGGTGACCGCGACCGGCGAGGAGTCGAAGCCGACCGCGATCACGTACGCGGCGGCGCGGCCGCGGCGCCGGGAGCTGCCGGGGGACCCGCCGATCGAGGAGCAGGTGGCGGCGTTCCACTCGGTGGCCTCGCCGGAGGCGGCGGAGCTGGCGGCGCACGTGGCGGTGTCGGTGCCGGCGCTGCCGGTGATGCGGCTGATCCAGCACCGGATCCTGCGCTCGTCGCGGCCGAGCGTGCTGGCGGAGGTGCTGCTCAGCGGGCTGCTGGAACCGGTGGACGCGGAGCGGGGCCGGTACGGCTTCGTGGCGGGGGCGCGCGAGACGCTGCTGGCGACGCTGCCCCGGCCGGAGACGCTGGCGACGGCCGAGGTGCTGGCGAAGGTGTCGGAGGAGATCCGGGCCCGGGCCGGGGGCGGCGGCGAGACGTTCCGGGCGGCGACGCGGGCCGCGCCGGGGACGGGGACACGGGCGGCGGACTTCGCCGGGCTGCCGTTCGCGCTGGTGGACGAGGGGGCGATGCGGTTCCTGCGGCATACGGCCGTGCCGTTGACCGACGGGCCGCCGCCGGAGTCGGCTCCGGAGCCGCCGCCGCGTCCGGTTCCGGGTCCGCCGGTCCCCCGGGCCGAAAGCGGCTGGCCGTCGTTCGCCGTCGCCGACGAGGACGGCGGCGTACAGGTCTGGAATCCGGTCGGCGGCTGGCGGGTCGAGGCGACGCTTCCCGCAGGTCAGGGCGAATTCGGGGGGATGGCCCTGCTGCCGGGCGACGGCCCGGTCCGTCTGGCGGTCGGCGGCGACGTCGAAGCGGTGCGCGTCTGGGAGGCACGGCCTGCCGGCCCGGTGACGTACCTGTTCGGAGAGCGGGCGACGGCGGTGGCGGCGTTCGACGACGCGGACGGCCGGGAACACGTGGTCGCCGGAACGGCGAGCGGGGATCTGCACTACTGGGAGCTTCAGGATCCAGGGACCGCCCGTGTACGGTCCGGCCTGCACACGGGCGAGATCCTGGCGATGGCGCGCTACCCCGATCCCGCAAGCCGGACGGTCGTGGCGACGGGGGGCGAGGACGGGGAGGTCCGAGTCCGCGGCATCGACCGTGGCAAGACGCCCTCGTTCAGTCTCCGGTTGGACATGGCCGTGTGGGCGGTGGCTCCGATCCCCGTCCCCGAGGATCGTGCGCTCCTCGCGATCGGCTGCCAGAACGGCGAGGTGGTGATCTGGCGGCTGAACGCGGACCGCGATCCCCTCACCTACCTGCCGGGGCACGAGGGGACCGTGTGGACACTCGCCACGTTCACCGCGCCGGACGGGCGAACGCTGCTGGCCAGCGGTGGCACCGGCGGGGACATCCGGATCTGGGACCCGGTCGCGGGCGTTCAGGTCGGTGCGCCGCTCACCGGCCACGAGGGATGGGTCTGGGACATCACCTGCTTCACCGACGCCGAGGGGCGGTCGCTGCTGGCTTCGGTGGGCGACGACGGCGCGGTACGGGTCTGGGACCCGACGGCGGGCGTGCAACTGGGCGAATACCGGCTCGGCGGCGACCGTCGCCCTCGGGCCATCATCGCGCTCCCCCGGACCACGGCCCGCACCCCCGCCTCGGCCTATGCCGACCTCATGAAGCCGGAGCGGAAGGTCGTGCCCTTCCACGGCCGGGAAGAAGAGCTGGCCGAGCTTCACGAATGGTTCGAGGGTCCGACCTCCGTGGCGGCGGTCCTCATCGGGCCGACCGGGGAAGGGAAGACCCGCCTCGCGCAGGAGTTCGCCGCCCGACTGGAAGCCGAAGGCCGTCCCACCAGCTACCTCCCCCACCCCGGGGTCTCATTGACCGAAGCCGATTTCGAAGGGGGCGAGGGGGGCCGCCTCCTGATCATCGATCGGGCCGAGCAGAGCGACCAGGATCTGATCGACTTCGCTTCCGATCTGTCCGCACTCCTCGCGGGCACGCGCATCCTGTTCCTCAGCCGTCACGCCGTCACGGTGCCGGAGCACAGCGGTGTCAGGGAACTTCGTCTAGGTCCGCTCCATAAAACGCCGGAGCGTCGGCAGGCGGAATTCACCATGGCGTTGGACCACTTCGCGCGGGCTCTGCGGATGCCCACTCCCGTTGAGGCGTCCCCGCCGGAGCTCGATGCCACGGGCTATCAGCGGATCAGCGCCATCCATCTGGCCGCGCTCATGACGCTGGTGACAGAACCGCTGACCGACTCCGCCGAGCGGCTGGACACCGAGGTGCGGCTCTGGCACGAGCTGCATTCAGATGATCTTCTCCGTGCCGACCAGGACCTGTGGAGAACGGTGCCGGCCGCAGCCGGCCTGGGCGTACCGCCCGGCGACATGCCGCCCTTCATCGACCGATTGCCCTGGCTGCGCGCCATCGCCCCCACCACGAAGGCGTACACGATCGCCCAGGTCCTCGGCACGTTCCCCTTCGTCTTCAACGTGGCGGTGAGGGATCGGCCGCGCCCCGAACAGCTGGCGGACGCGCTCATCGCCGACACCGTCCGGCGGCATCCCGAGTTCGTCCGGCTCTTCCGGTCGTGCTTCGCGGGGCATCCTCCCCGTTTCCTGGCCCAGGCCGAGGACACGCTGCGCCGGGTCTTGAGCAAATACCCGCACGTGGACGCCCCGGCCGCACCGCCCGCAGTGTCGTTCGACCGGCTCGCCGAGACGCTGCTCGGCCTGCACGGCCCGGACGAACTGGATCCCGTCACCGCGTGGGCCCCTCGTCCCGCCGAGCAGGACCTTCGGATACCGCTCGGTATCGGCCGGGACGGCGCACCGGCCGTTCTCGACCTGAAGGAGCCTTCCGGCCCGCACGGACTGATCACCGGTGGCGGCCACGAGGACCACGCGGCGCTGCTGGCCACGTTCGTCCTCGGCCTGGCCGTGGCCCACCCGCCGGGCCGGGTGGGGTTCGCCATCGCCACCGGGAGCGGCGCGGCCGGCCGGGATCTCGCCAAACTGGCGGCGCTGCCCCACATCAGCGGCAACATGCTGGATCTCTCGACCGCGGGGCGTGACCTTCCGGCCCAAGTGCGGCGCTTGTCGGAAGCCCTCCAAGCGGAACTGCAGCACCGCTGGGAAGCGGTCACGCTGTCACTTTTCGAAAAACATCTCTTGTTCGTCGTTCTGGAGGACGTCGATACGCTGCTGGACGCCTATCCCGCCCTTGCCGAGACGCTGGAAGACCTGCTGCTGACAGGTGAGGAGTACGGCATCCGACTCCTGCTGACCGCCCCCCGCTGGGACTCACCCGTTCTCCAGACCGCCTACGACGACTTCCACTACCGCATCGTGCTGAGAACGGCCACGCCGCAGGAATCAGAGCTGATGCTCGGCGTGCCCGACGCCTATGGCCTGCTCGCCGAGGAGGCCATCCTCAAGACAGGCGCAGGGCCATCCGTGCAGTTCCGTCTGTCAACGGCGGCCAGGCGAACGGCGGACCAGTACGTGGCTCCGCTCAGCACGGCGACCTACGGCCACTCCCGTCTACTGTGGCCGCCTCTCAACGAGCCGCCCACCCTGGGCCAGATCAAGGCAAGTCACCCGTCTCGCCAACAAAGCAAGGTCGCCCCGATCGGTGTCGTGGACCTTCCGGCGGAGCACGGGCAGGAGATACTGCAACTCCAGCTGAGCGGTTCCCAAGGGAATGTGGCCGTGGTGGGAGCGGCGGGAAGCGGCATGGCCACCTTCCTCCAAACGGTCATCGCCTCGCTGGCGCACATCTACTCACCGGACGAAGTCCGGTTCTACGCGATCGACTGCCAGCCCGGCCCCCTCTCCCAGCTCGCAGAGCTGCGCCACATGGCCAAGCTCGCGACCAATGCGGAAGCGTCACGGTGCAGGGACATCGTCCGGGAGGTCGCCGACCTGCTCACCGGGGACGACCACCCGCACACCTACCTGGTGGTGGACGGCTGGGGGGCGTTCCAGCGCACTCTGCACCCCCCGGAAGTCCTGCTCCTCAACCGTCTCGTCACGGAGGGCCCGGCCCGCAACGTCAACCTGATCGTCGGAGCCGCCGAGTGGGCGCCCTTCCGCTGGGACGGCTTCCCCACCCGCTTCGAGCTGCGGCTGCCCTACCCCGGCCGTTCCCAGATCGACCCCGAGCGCGCCGCCGAGATCCCACCCGACCGGCCCGGCCGTGGCATCACGCAAGAAGGGCATCACTTCTCCACCGCGCTCCCCCGCCTCGACGGCCGCAACACCACCGACGACCTGGCGAAAGGCGTCGCCCACCTGGTCGCCACCATCAACCGGCAGTGGGAAGGCGCCCAGGACTGACCCCGCCCCCCGCCCCTCAGGCGGCGGCGTGCACGGGCGGAACACGATGTGCCCACGGCAGGGCCTCCTCCAGCCGTGCCGCCACCCGGAAGAGCATGTCCTCGCGTCCGTAAGGGGCGACGAACTGCACGCCCACCGGCAGCCCGTCCGCCGTCCGCCCGAGCGGAAGGCTCATCGCCGGCTGTCCCGTCGCGTTGAACAGCATCGTGAACGGCCCGAACGCGAAGATCCCCTCCAGCCATCCCCGCACCGTCTGCCCGGGATCGTCGTAGCGGAACGTCCCGTGCGGCCGCGGCGGGAGCGCGAGCGTCGGCGTGACCAGCAGGTCGTGCCCGGTGAAGAACGCTCCCACCGCGCGCGACAGCCCGTTCTGCACCCCGAACCCGACCACCAGGTCCAGCGCGCTGCGCCCCCGCACCTCCTCCGCCACCTTCCGCGACACCGCCTCCAGCCGCGACGGCGTCTCCGGCGGCCCGAACAGCAGGAACGGCGCGGCCACGTCCACCAGCTGCACCCGCGCCGCCTCCACGATCGCCTCGCCCGAGACCTCCGGAGACGCCTCGGCCACGCGGTGCCCCATCTCCTCCAGCAGGCGCGCGACCCGCCCGACCACGGCCGCGACCTCCGGGTCCACCGGCACGCCCGACCAGGCCCGGGTGGTGACGGCGACCTCCAGCGTCCCCGGGTCGGCGGCGAGTTCCGCCGCGTAGGGCCGCAGCGGCGGCGGCGCGGTGTACTTGTCCCCGGTCCCCGGGCCCTGCACGAGGTCCAGCAGGCGCGCGGCGTCCCGAACGCTCCTGGTCAGCGCGAACTCGTAGGCCATCCCGAACCCGTGCTCCCCCGCCCCCGGCCCGTACGGGACGCGCCCCCGGCTCGGCTTGAGCCCGACCAGCCCGCACGCCGACGCCGGGACGCGCAGCGAACCGGCCCCGTCCCCGCCGTGCGCGACCGGCACCGCCCCCGCCGCCACCAGCGCCGCCGCCCCGCCGCTCGATCCGCCCGGCCCGCGATCGAGGTCCCAGGGGTTGCGGGTCACGCCGTAGCGGGCGGACTCGGTGGCGAAGGAGATCCCCATCTCCGGCATCGTGGTGACGCCGAGGGTGGCGAGCCCGGCCGCGCGGAAGCGGCGCATCAGGTCGGTGTCGCGCGGCGCGACGACGCCCTCGATCGCGCGGCTGCCCGCGTGGAACGGCACGCCTTCGGCGACCGGGCCGCTGTCCTTGATGAGGAACGGCACCCCGCCGAAGGCGCCGCCGCCGTCGTGCGCGAGCGCCTGCGGGAACGGCGGCCCGGCCAGCCCGTTGAGCCGCGGGTCCACCTTCTCCAGCGCCCGCCGCGCGGCGTCCTCGGCCTCGGCGGCGGTCACCTCGCCCTTGACGATCAGCCCGCGCAGGCCGGTGGCGTCGTGCTGCGCGTACTCGTGCGGCTCCATGCGCGTCCCCGGGGCCCGTGCCGGGCGCCCACCGCGGGCCGCCCCTTGGCGTCACGGGCCGTCCGTAGCCGAGTGTCGGACGCCTCCGCGCCCGCGTCCACCGGATTACGGCCGGCGCGTCAGGTACTCGTGCAGGCGGCGCGCCTCCACCAGCATGTTCGCCGTCCCCTTGCGCGCCGCCAGCCCCGCCACCGCCGGCAGCTCCCCACGGGCCTCGTTCCACCGGGCGGTCAGCACGCCGAGGGCGACGAGCCTGGCGAACGCCGCCACCGGCCGCTCCCCCCGCGCCGGCGCCAGGTCCGCCAGCATCACCGCGACCGTCTCCCAGACCGGGCCGTACGCGCCGCGGCGGGCGAGGCGTTCCAGGGCCGACACCGCACGCGCCAGGCCGGCCGCGCCGTCCCGCACGCGGCGGGAGAGCGCGTGCCCGAGCGCCTCGGCGGGCAGGTCGCCCCGCGCCGCCAGGATCTCCAAGGCGTCCTCGGCACGCTGCCGGTCGCCCAGCTCGGCGGCCGCGCACCAGGCCAGCAGCCCGCCCCACGGCCCGTCCCCCGGCAGCAGGCCGACCAGCTCCACGGGGTCGAGCGTGCGGGCGTCCTCGGGGCATCCCATGGAGTGTCCGACCAGGTAGGCGGCCATCGCCTCCGGATGGGACGGCAGCACGTACGGCCAGGCGTGCCGGTTCGGCCCCCGGTCCTCGTCCGGGCGCCACCGCGGCGTGCGGAAGATCGCGTCGATGAGGGGCAGGCCGGTCGGCCGGGCGCGCAGCGTGAAGTCGGGCCGCCCGTGCTCGTCGAACGACACCCCGGCCTCGGCCCTGAGCGGGTCGGCGAGCCATCGCGCGACGACCTGCGCGGCCGTCAGCGACAGGGCCGAGGCGCGCCGGGCGGCGTGGAGGTCCCCTTCGGCGGGCAGGCGCAGCAGCGCCTGCTGCAGGTCGGCCGGATAGGGCTCGATGCCGACGGCCTGGTGCGCGGCCAGCCGCCCGACCAGGACGGCCGGGTCGAGCAGGCCCGTGGGCTCGGTCGGCGTGGCCAGCAGCACCGGCGGGACGAAGCCGGTCTCCAGCCCCTTGCCCAGCTCCGCGCACCTGTGCAGCCACAGCCGGTCGATCGCCGACACCCGGTGCTCGCCGGGCATCCGGTCGAGGAGGACGTCCTCGTAGTCGCCGGCCGGACCCGATCCGGGCGGCCGGAAGGAGCCGACGGCGCGGGGCACGTCGTAGAAGCCCGAGACGGGGGGACGGTAGGGCTCGACGGCGAAGCCGAGCAGCCGCCGGGACGCCGCGAGCAGCCACTCGCGGTCGGTCCGCCACTCCTCCGCGCCGTCCGCCCACCGCCCGAACCCGGTTCGGGACACCGGCTCCAGCACGGTCGCGAAGCCGTCCCGGTCGTCGTGCGCCAGCCGCACGAACCCCGCCATGAGCCGCTCGGTCATCGACCAGGACGGCCGCTCCAGCGTGATCAGGTGCGCGAACCCGGCGGCCGTGGCGATCGGCGGGTAGAGCGGGACCGGCTCGACGACCGGCGCTGCCGGCCGCCCCGGCGCCTGCGGCTCCTCGGCCTCGGCCACGTCGCCGCCGAAGCGGGCCGCGAGCTGCGCGCCCAGCTCGGCCGGAAGCAGCGGCACGGCCGCGCGCAGCCCGTCCTCGGCCTCCGTCCCCAGCCCCTCCGGCAGCCTGAGCGCGACCCGGACGGCCTGGCGCCGCACCACGGGCGAGGCGTTCCCGAACGCCCGCGCCAGGATCACCGCGCACTCGGCGGCGCGCTCCGGATGCCGCTTGACGGTCTGGTCCAGCCAGCTCAGCCCCGCCTTGGCCAGCCCCGCCTCCCGCCGCGACAGCACCGCGTCCAGCGCCTGCACGACCTGCGCCGCCTCCAGGTCGCCGTGCTGCCGGAGCAAGGCGAGCACGTGCCCGGCGACCCGGCCCGAGGCGGAGGGGAGCATCCGCAGGTAGTCGTGCGCGTGCCGGGGCACGTCCTCGGCGGTCTCCAGCCGCTGGTGCAGCTTGAGGAAGAACCACGGCTCGGCGGGGGCGCCGCCGCACCGCAGCAGCCGCCGCACGCAGCCGTCCAGCAGGGCCTCCCGCTCGACCGCGCCCCGCTCCACCAGGTCGGCCAGCACGTCCAGCCGGCCTTCCCGCAGGTAGAGCCACCGGCCCGCCCCGGCGGCCTCGAAGACGCGCGGCAGCAGGTGCGGCAGCAGCGGGTCGTCGGCGCGCCAGGGGCCCTCCGACGACCAGGCGATGACCAGCGGGTCGTGCTCGGGCGGCGTGATCCCGGTCGTCCTGAGCAGGGCCAGCGCCAGGTCGCGGCCGCGGTGGTCGGGGCCGCGCAGGTGGAGCGCGGTGCGCCGCGCCAGGTCGGCGAGCCAGGCGGCGGGCCGGTCCTCCCACAGGCCGAGCAGCCGCTCGGTGTCGCGGTGCCGCCGCCAGGACGGGTTGAGGTCGCGGCGGTTGAGCCAGGCCGCGACGGCCGCCGAGCCCGCGATCGTCCCCGCGCCCGCCGCCCGGAACGGCTCGATGTGGCCGTCGAAGGAGGCCCAGGGGTCCAGCCGCGCGCGCACCGCCCTGAGATGGCCGGGCAGCTCGCGGGCGACCTCGCGGCGGCCCGCCTCGTCGAGGGCGCGCACGGCCTCGGCCACCGGATCGGGGGCCCCGTCGTCGATGAGCGTGCGGACCTTGCCCCATGCCATGCCCCGGCCTCCCGATGGACGATCTCCGCAAGACGATCCCCGCAACGGGATCATGGTCACACGGAGCACCGACGGAATGCCCGGGGAACGACATGCAACCCGGGAGGGGCCATCGGGATAGAGGGGGATGTCAGCACCTTCGACCCGGAGGTACGCCCCCATGAAGGGACACACCGGCCCATGGCCCTGGCAAGAGCGGTGAGCCATCCCCTGGAGGAACTCGACGACGCCCGCATCGTCGCCGCCTCCCTGGACGACCCCGAGGCGTTCGGGGAGCTGTTCCGGCGGCACGCGCCCCGGCTGCACGCCTACCTCAAGCGGCGGCTCGGCCCCGCCCTCGCCGACGACCTGGTGGCCGAGACGTTCTCGATCGCGTTCCGGCAGCGGGCGCGGTTCGACGGGCGGGCCGAGTTCGGCGCGTGGCTGTGGGGCATCGCCAGCAACGCCGTCGCCAAGCACCACCGCAGCGAGACCCGCATGTACCGGGCCTTCGCCCGCACCGGCGTGGACCCCGCCGAGGACGGCGTCGCCGACCTGGCCAGCGGCCGCGCGGCGGCGGCCGCGCTCGGCCCCCGCCTCGCCAAGGCCCTGGCGTCGCTGAGCGCGGTGGACCGCAACGCGCTGCTGCTGCTCGCGTGGGGCGAGCTGTCCCAGGCCGAGATCGCGACGGTCCTCGGCCTGCCCGTCGGCACCGTCAAGTCCAAGATCCACCGGGCCCGGACCAAGATCCGCAAGGCCCTTCCCCAGGAGAAGCACGATGGATGAGCTGGACGCCCTGCGGCAGGTGCGCACGAACCTGGCCCAGGAGGAGAACCCCGACCACATCGCCCTGCGCACCGGCTGGCGTCCCGACGACACCGGCTCCGTCCCCCGCCGCGCGCCGCGCCGCGGCCGGTTCGGACTCAAGCTCCCCCTGGCGGGCGTCGCGGCCGTGACCGCCGTGGCGGCGGGCGCGGTGGCG